>NZ_CP136129.1:0-4572360 GCF_050707965.1 Marinobacter sp. KM021 | reverse complement strand
TTTCGAAGAATTTTCAGATCAAATTTTCGAATACTTTCAAACAGTTGCTTTCGTCTGGGAGGTTGCCGTCAGCGGCTTGTCCCTCAGAAGTGGTGCGCATTCTACAGGCGCCACGAAAACTGTCAACGCCCTTTTTCGAAAAACTTTCCCCTCATTCGGTTTCCACCTATGCCGCTGGTCAATACGCCACCAAAATGCTTGCTTTCCAATCAAGCTCTGGACTTTCGCAAGGGAACCAACGAAGAAACACCAAACCAGTATGCCCTGATAAACAGCAAAGCCAGAAGCAACAGCCCGTATACCACCATTTCGGTCACATCGCTTCTTGCCTGCCACAAAAAATGCAGCCAGGCGAAAATTGCCGACAGGTAGATCAAGCGGTGGATCGGCTTCCATCGACGCCCCATCCGCTTCATCATCGCTTTTGTTGAAGTTAATGCGAGAGGAATCATCAGAAGGAAGGCGACTGCCCCCAGGGCGATGTAGGGCCGGCGTGTGAAGGTCGCCCACAAATCGCCCCAACCGAGAATCAGCTGCAAGAACGCAAACACATGCAACACTGCGTAAAAGAAGGCAAACAAACCCAGCATGCGCCGGTGGCGCAACCAACCAGGCCAGCCGGTCATTTTCTTCAAAGGGGTTATCAGAAGCGTCACAAGCAATAACTGGAAGGCCGCAATACCCAGCCGTTCTGTTATCTCCTGACCAGGATCCGGCCCTATTCGGCCAACCACAACATCGGACACCAGCCATATCAATGGCATCAAGGCAGCGCAAAAGACGATAACTTTCGCCACAACGCTCGACACCATTCGTTCGGCTGCAGGCAACATCAGTAGAACTTGGCCAGGTCCATCCCTTTGTAGAGATGCGCAACCTGCTCTTCGTAACCATTAAAGATTCGGGTTTCCATCCAATTCGGACGGAGTACACCAGAGGGTAAACGCCGCTCTCTCTTCTGACTCCAACGCGGATGATCCACCTCAGGGTTTACGTTGGCATAGAATCCGTACTCACTTGGCGCAAGTAATTCCCAGGTCGTTTTAGGCTGCTCTTCCAGAAACCGAATCCGAACTATCGATTTAATACTCTTGAATCCGTACTTCCAGGGAACCACGAGGCGGATCGGAGCGCCATTCTGATTAGGCAGGGTTTCGCCATAGAGACCAATCGCCAGGAAAGAAAGCTCGTTCATCGCCTCATCCATACGCAGCCCCTCCCGGTACGGCCAATCTATGGTACTGAACAGGGAGCGCTGCCCTCGCATCTGTTTTGGGTCATGCAGGGTTTCGAAGTACACGTACTTCGCTCGCGAATTCGGCTCCAGGCGGCTTAATACTGTCGCTAACGGCACGCCAACCCAGGGAATCACCATAGACCAAGCCTCAACACAGCGGAGCCGGTAGATTCGCTCTTCATAGTCGTGGGGCTTCAGCAGATCTTCAAGGGCGTAATGACCGGGCCGGGCACACTCCCCATCAACCTCCACAGACCAGGGGTCCACAGACATCTCGTGGGCATACTTGGCAGGATCGCCCTTGCCGGCGCCAAACTCATAGAAATTATTGTACTTGGCTACTGCATCAAAGGGCGTTTTCTTCTCGTCGGTCGAGTACTCCGGCGCTTCACGGAAGGTCAGCGGCGTGGTTGTCGGGCTGTCATCTGCCCGCAAAAGGCCGGGCGCAGCGAGGGCTGCAGCAGAGGCAACAGCTCCGGTCATGAATTTACGTCGGTTCAGGTAGACAGACCGGGGAGTGACTTCGGATTCGGGCAAAGACCAGGAAGGGCGCCGTTTGATGAGCATGGGCTGACTCCAGAGGAAGCGGTTTGAATAAGTGACCGCAGATTCCCGGAGAAATTCCCGCCCGGACTTCCCCGGGCGGGTGCACTATAGCATCAGGCGCGTTTTGCCTTTTGTCTGAACAAGGCGCGCACCGGACCAGACAGTGCATATATCAGGAATGCCGTAAACAATACGGTTGCCGGGTCAAGGGCGATCACCACAAGAATCAGCACTACCAGCAGGATGGCCGCGAATGGCACCCGCCCCCGCATATCGAGATCCTTGAAACTGCGGTAAAGCACATTGCTGACCATCAATAGGCCGGTGCCGCCGACAACAATAATCGAAAGCAGGGTCAACCAGGTGGCTGGCTCATACTGATGGAAGCACCAGACCAGACCCGCCACACACGCTGCAGCTGCCGGGCTCGGCAGCCCCACAAAGTACTTTTTGTCCACCGAGCCAATCTGGGTGTTGAAACGAGCGAGGCGCAGGGCAGCTCCGGCAACGTAGATGAATGTAATAGCCCAGCCAACCTTGTCGAGGCCGTTCAGAGCCCAGAAAAAAGCCACCATTCCGGGCGCAACGCCGAACGCCACCATGTCGGCAAGGCTATCGTATTCTTCCCCGAACTTGCTCTGGGTATTGGTCATCCGCGCTACCCGGCCATCAAGGCCGTCGAGAATCATGGAAACAAATATGGCGATGGCGGCATTATCGAAAACACCATTGGCCGCCGAGACAATGGCATAGAACCCCGAAAACAGGGAGGCCGTTGTCAGCGCATTGGGCAGGAGATAGATACCTTTTCGGCGAACCTTTGCACCACCTACGACTTCTTCCTCAATAACCTCTCCGGCCGCCACTTCTGACTCGTGTGCATCGTGGGACTCTGGATGTTCAACAGATTTTTTGTCTTCAGTCATTCCATAAACTCCGGAAAGCATTTGGGCGGAGTATATACGAAAAACGCGGCCACTAGGGCCGCGCTTTCAAACCGTACCGGAAATTCCGGATCAGTTCTTTTCTTTGTCCACGATCTTGTTCGCGGAAATCCACGGCATCATGGAACGCAGCTTCTCGCCCACGGTTTCGATCTCGTGCGCTGCATTCTGGCGACGACGAGCGGTCATGGACGGGTAGTTCAGTGCACCTTCAGAGATGAACATCTTGGCGTATTCGCCACTCTGGATGCGCTTCAGCGCGTTACGCATGGCTTCGCGGGACTGCTCGTTGATCACCTCCGGACCGGTTACGTACTCACCGTACTCGGCGTTGTTGGAGATGGAGTAGTTCATGTTGGCGATGCCGCCTTCGTACATCAGGTCAACAATCAGCTTGAGCTCGTGCAGACACTCGAAGTACGCCATTTCCGGAGCGTAGCCCGCTTCGGTCAGGGTTTCAAAGCCGGCTTTTACCAGTTCAACCGCACCACCACACAGAACCGCCTGCTCACCGAACAGGTCGGTTTCGGTTTCGTCTTTGAAGGTGGTTTCAATGATACCGGTACGGCCGCCGCCCACGCCGCTGGCGTAGGACAGAGCAACGTTCTTGGCGTTGCCGGAAGCGTCCTGGAAGATGGCGATCAGATCAGGAATACCACCGCCCTTGGTGAACTCGGTGCGCACCGTGTGGCCCGGCGCCTTCGGGGCAACCATGATCACGTCCAGATCTTTACGGGGAACGATCTGGTTGTAGTGGATTGCGAAGCCGTGAGCGAAGGCCAGGGTAGCGCCCTGCTTCAGGTTCGGCTCGATTTCCTCACGGTACAACTGGGCCTGGAATTCGTCCGGAGTCAGAACCATAACCACATCAGCGGCAGCAACGGCCGAAGCCACGTCGCTGGTCTTCAGGCCGTAGGCTTCGGCTTTAGCGATGGAGGAAGAGCCGGCACGCAGGCCAACCACTACGTCAACGCCAGAGTCTTTCAGGTTGCACGCGTGGGCGTGGCCCTGAGAACCGAAACCCAGAATGGCAACTTTCTTGCCCTGGATGATGGAAAGATCACAATCTTTATCGTAATAAACCTGCATGAGAAACCTCTATTATATGTAATGGCCCTGCCGGGCCATGATGTTCAAATTTGCAAAGCAGCCTCAGAGGCTGAGCACCTTTTCGCCACGAGCGATACCTGAGACGCCGGTACGCACCACTTCAAGGATTCCGGAGGTACCCACCGCCTGGATAAAACCATCCAGCTTTTCGCTGTCACCCGCCAACTGCACGGTGTACACAGAACTGGTCACGTCCACGATCTGGCCTCGGAAGATATCCACCGTGCGCTTGATTTCCGCACGCTGGGAGCCGGTCGCCTTGAGCTTGACCAGCATCAGTTCGCGCTCAATGTGCGAACCTTCGGTGAGGTCGACCAGCTTGACCACTTCAATCAGCTTGTTCAGCTGTTTGGTGATCTGTTCGATGACCTTATCAGAGCCGGTGGTGGTGACGGTCAGGCGGGACAGCGTCTCATCCTCCGTCGGGGCCACGGTCAGGGTCTCGATGTTGTAGTTGCGCTGCGAGAACAGACCAACTACCCGAGACAAGGCACCGGGTTCGTTTTCAAGCAAAACAGAAATGATTCGACGCATGATCACACCCTCTCCGTCTTGCTGAGCCACATGTCTTTCATGGAACCACGGGCAACCTGCATCGGGTACACATGCTCAAAGCGGTCAACGTAGATGTCCACAAACACCAGCTTGTCTTTCATCGCCAGAACTTCCTTGAGCTTGGGCTCGAGATCTTCCTTGCGCTCGATGCGAACACCGACATGACCGTAGGCTTCCGCCAGCTTGATGAAATCGGGCAATGACTCCATGTAGGATTCAGCGTGCCGGGACTCATAGTTCATGTCCTGCCATTGCTTGACCATACCCAGTGCCTGGTTGTTCAGGTTGATGATCTTCACAGGCAGATTGTATTGCTTGCAGGTAGACAGCTCCTGGATGTTCATCTGGATACTACCCTCACCGGTGAAGCACAGCACTTCGTCATCCGGGTGAGTCAGCTTGATGCCCATGGCTGCCGGCAAGCCGAAGCCCATGGTGCCAAGGCCACCGGAGTTGATCCAGCGGTTGGGCTTGTCAAACTTGTAGTACTGGGCCGCGAACATCTGGTGCTGGCCAACATCGCTGGTCACAAAGGCGTCGCCGTTGGTGAGCTTCCAGAGCATCTCAACCACTTCCTGCGGCTTGATGACGTCCGGACTGGTCTCGTAACGCATCCCGTGGAATGCTCGCCACTCTTCAATCTGCTTCCACCAGGCCGCCAGCGCATCCGCATCCGGCTTGTCTTTCGACTCTTTGACCAGTGACAGCATTTCCTTCAGGACCGCATCCACCGGACCCACAATCGGCACATCGGCATCAATCGTTTTGGAAATAGACGCGGGGTCAATGTCGATATGGATGATGCGAGCGCCAGGGCAGAATTTCTCGGTGGCATTGGTTACCCGGTCATCAAAACGCGCACCGACGCAGAGAATCAGGTCTGAGTGGTGCATCGCCATGTTGGCTTCGTAGGTGCCGTGCATGCCCAGCCAGCCAAGGTGCTGTTTGTCAGTCGCCGGATAACAGCCAATGCCCATCAGGGTATTGGTGATCGGGAATCCCAGTGTCTTGGTCAGCTCAGTCAACTGGCTGGAGGCCTTACCCAGAATCACCCCACCACCGGCGTAAATCATCGGGCGCTTGGCGGCCATCAACATATCCACGGCTTTCTTGATCTGGCCTGCGTGGCCACGAACCGCCGGGTTATAGGAGCGCAGTTTCACTTTCTTGGGATAGGAATACTCATAGCGCTCGTTCGGGGTGGTCATATCCTTGGGGATATCCACCACCACCGGGCCGGGGCGGCCGGTCGCGGCAATGTAGTAGGCCTTGCGAATGACTTCGGGAATCTCTTCCGGATGGCGCACACTGAGATTGTGTTTAACCACCGGGCGGGAAACACCCATCATATCGGTTTCCTGGAAAGCATCTTCACCAATCAGGGTGGATGCAACCTGGCCGCACAGAACCACCATGGGGATGGAATCCATAAAGGCGGTGGCAATGCCGGTAATAGTGTTGGTGGCTCCAGGACCCGAGGTCACCAGTACGGTACCTGGTTTTCCGGTTGCACGGGCGTAGCCGTCGGCCATGTGGACCGCCGCCTGCTCGTGCCGCACCAGAATATGCTTGACTTTGTCCTGCCTGAACAGCGCATCATAAATATGAAGGGCTGCACCACCCGGATAGCCGTATATGTATTCGATCCCTTCATCTTGCAGGGAGCGGATCAGCATATCGGCGCCAGACAATAACTCCACGATTTTCTACCCTCTTCTACGAGTGAATGAGCCGGGTTTCGCCCCGGTTGCCTGGATTTTCGGTTTCCCTGCTTCTTTTGAAAGCGGAACCGGCACTCCTCCACACCATGAATAAGAGGTTGTCTCCTGGCCAGCCGCCCTCCTGAGGGTTGCGGAGAACGACCAATCAACGGGTTGCACGTAAGCAACAACCAGCGCCCGCCAGCGCGTGGCGAACTCAGTGTGGTGATTAACGGGGGATACTCGCTCGGGATTGCCTGCCGTATTGACCCCAGTCTTCAGGCAATCGGTAATTCTGACAGCGGGAAACTCACTGTCAATAGGCGCTGTGGCTTAATTGCGACCATTTTCCTCTACACTCTGCCATACTGACCGGATATAACGTGCAAGAGATTTGAACCAGGCAAGGGAAAATCCATCGTTTCGGTGGCATGATATCCCCAGGCAGTAGACAAGAAACGGGCAGAGACATGAATCGAAAAATCCTGATGCTGACACTTCTGATGGCGATGACACCGGGCCTTGTGGCCGGCGCTTCAGTGTATAAATGGACAGATGAGAACGGAGTAACCCACTTTGGCGACCGCCAGCCAACGGGCGCGAACTCGGAGCAGGTGAATGTCCGCTCCGGCACGACCAGCAGAAGCCAGTCTGGCCAGCGCCAAAGTGCCCAGGAACAGCTGGGAGAACTGCAGGAGCAGCAGCGCTCCCAGGAACAGCGCCGTCAAGAGACCGCTGTTGAGGAAGCTCGCCGCAAGCAGCGGGAAGCCAATTGTGCCACCGCCCGGTCTAATCTGGACGTGCTGAACAGCAACGCGCGAATCCGGGTTGAGGAGAACGGCGAGATGCGCTATCTGGCGCAGGACGAAATCGAAGAGCAACGTCGCCGATTCCGGGAGATTATGGAAGAAAACTGCGGGCCGGAAGGCTCTGCACCGGCCCAACGCTAGTTTTCTCACCACAAAAAAGGCCGGGCAACCACGTTTGGTTGCCCGGCCTTTTTTATTGGCTGACGCCCGGCTTTGTCAGGCCTTCGAGAACACCAACTGGTCGTTCTCTACAGCGGCACGAATAGTGTCGCCGGGCACAAAGCCGCCCTGCAGTAGCTTCTGCGCCAGCGGGTTTTCAATCATCCGCTGAATCGCCCGCTTGAGAGGACGTGCACCGTAGACCGGGTCGTAGCCCACTTCCGCCAGCAGTTGCATAACCGCATCGTCCAGTTCAAGCTTCATATCCTGATCTTTCAATCGCCGCGCCAGATTCTCGATCTGGATACGGGCAATACCTTGAATCTGGCTTTCCGCCAGCGGATGGAACACCACCACTTCGTCTACCCGGTTGATGAACTCAGGGCGGAAGTGCGTTCCAACCTCCTCCATGACTGCCGCCTTCATGGCGTCGTAGTTTTCCTCACCCGCCTTTTCCTGAATGATGTGGGAACCCAGGTTGGAGGTCATCACGATCACGGTATTCCGGAAGTCGACCGTACGGCCCTGGCCGTCGGTCAGGCGACCATCATCCAGCACCTGCAGCAGGATATTGAACACATCAGGATGGGCCTTTTCGACCTCATCCAGCAGCAGCACCGAATACGGCCGGCGGCGCACCGCCTCGGTCAAGTATCCACCCTCTTCGTAGCCCACGTAACCGGGAGGCGCGCCGATCAGACGAGCAACGGAGTGTTTCTCCATAAACTCGGACATATCGATCCGCACCATGGCCTCTTCGGTATCAAACAGGAACGATGCCAGAGCCTTACACAGCTCGGTCTTGCCCACACCGGTCGGCCCGAGGAACAGGAACGAGCCATTCGGCCGGTTGGGATCAGACAACCCGGCCCGGGACCGACGCACGGCATTGGAGACCGCCTCGACCGCTTCATGCTGGCCGATCACCCGGTCGTGCAGGGCGTCTTCCATGCGCATCAGTTTATCCCGCTCGCCCTCCAGCATCTTCGATACCGGGATGCCGGTCCACTTGGAGACGATCTCGGCGATTTCCTCGTCGGTGACCCGGTTACGCAGCAGCTTCATTTCCATCATTTCAGCCTGGCTGGCCATATCCAGCTGGCGCTCCAGTTCCGGAATGGTGCCGTACTGAAGCTCGGACATTTTGCCCAGATCGCCAGCGCGGCGGGCGTTTTCCAGGTCAATCCGGGCCTGCTCCAGCTGGCTCTTGATCTTCTGGGAGCCATGCAGCGCCGCTTTCTCGGTGTTCCAGACTTCTTCCAGATCGGCGTATTCGCGTTCGACATTGCCGATCACCGAAGACAACTCTTCCAACCGCTTTTTGGAAGCAGCATCGGTTTCTTTCTTCAGGGCCTCGCGTTCAATTTTGAGCTGAATCAGGCGCCGCTCCAGGCGATCCAACGCCTCGGGCTTGGAATCCATTTCCATACGAATCTGGCTTGCCGCTTCGTCTACCAGATCGATGGCCTTATCCGGCAGCTGGCGATCGGTGATATAACGATGGGACAGTTTCGCGGCGGCGATGATCGCACCATCGGTCACTTCCACACCGTGGTGAACTTCGTAGCGCTCTTTAAGGCCACGAAGAATCGCAATGGTGTCTTCCTCACTGGGCTCAGTCACCAGTACCTTCTGGAAACGGCGCTCGAGCGCTGCGTCTTTCTCGATGTTTTCCCGGTACTCGTTCAGGGTGGTGGCGCCTACGCAGTGCAACTCTCCCCGTGCCAGCGCAGGCTTGAGCATATTACCGGCGTCCATGGAGCCTTCGGCTTTGCCGGCGCCGACCATGGTATGGATCTCATCGATGAACAGGATGATCTGACCTTCCTGTTTGGACAGTTCGTTGAGCACGGCTTTCAGGCGCTCTTCGAACTCACCGCGGAACTTGGCGCCAGCGATGAGGGCACCCATGTCCAGAGACAGCACCTTTTTATCCTTGAGGCCGTCCGGCACTTCACCGTTGACAATGCGTTGGGCCAGACCTTCAACGATGGCCGTTTTACCCACACCTGGCTCGCCAATCAGCACGGGGTTGTTCTTACGGCGGCGCTGGAGTACCTGGATGGTGCGGCGGATTTCGTCATCACGGCCGATGACCGGGTCCAGTTTGCCGGCTTCGGCCCGCTCGGTGAGGTCGATGGTGTATTTGGACAACGCCTGACGGTTTTCTTCGGCACTGGCGTCGTTGACGGTTTCGCCGCCGCGCACGGCATCAATGGCTTTTTCCAGGGCAGCCTTATCTACACCTTGTTCTCTCAGCACACGGCCGAGGGAGCCGCGGTCTTCGACGGCTGCCAGCAGAATCAGCTCGCTGGAGATGAACTGGTCGCCGCGCTTCTGGGCCAGTTTGTCGGCCATGTTGAACAGCCGGCCCATGTCGTTTGACATGGACACGTCGCCGGCGTTGCCCTGCACTTCCGGCAGGTTTTCAATTTCTTTGGCGATGGCCTGGCGCACGCGGCCGGGCTCCACAGCCACCTGTTTGAGCAGGGGCTTGATGGAGCCACCTTGCTGATCGAGCAGGGCCTGCATCAGGTGAACCGGCTCGATGAAGTTGTGGTCTTTGCCGACTGCAATGGACTGGGCATCGGCCAGGGCGCTTTGCAGTTTGCTGGTGAGTTTGTCGATTCTCATGTGTTCGTTTCCCCGAATTTTGTGCGAATACCAGTTGGTGGTTGGTGAAGGGTATTCGTGTTGCTTTGAGAATTAGTGTAGGGGCAACCTGGGGGACTTCAAGTTGGCTGGGGGCTATTTCGTCAGAAATTTGACGGCGATTAGTCTTGGCGTGGAGTTTGGTTCGTTACGGGCATGCTATTACGTCGTCGGGGCTGGAACAGGGAGCGCTTTCCAGAACACGCCGTAAATACTTCCCTGTAGGCTTGACTGCAGCATCCCTGCTGCAGACAGTTCTGGAAAGCGCTCCCTGCCCCAGCCCGATGCTTCGGAGTTTTTCGCCCGAGACGTCTTGGGCTTGATTATGATTTCATCCAGATCAACGTCGCCATTCTTCCGGTTTCACCGTCTCTTCGATACGAGAAGAACCAGTCGCTGTCATTAACAGTGCACAAACTGCCGCCAGAGATGGACCTAACGCCGGCTGCTTTCAAGCGCTGACTTGCAAGTTGGTAGATGTTGGCCAGGTAGTGGCCGGGACGCTGTTTTGCGGGAATGAAAGCCTTGCTAGCATCGGGGTTGTGTTCGAGAAAGGCCTGACGGACTTCGGGGCCGACTTCGAAGCTGTCGGGGCCTATGGCGGGGCCGAGCCAGGCCTGGAGGTTGGACGGGGGTACCGCCATGGCGGTGATCAGGCTTTCGAGTACGCCGCCGCAAAGGCTACGCCAGCCGGCGTGAGCGGCGCCTATGACGGTGCCGTCGGTGTCTGCCAGGATGACGGGCAGGCAGTCGGCGGTGAGGATGGCGCAGGCGATTCCGGGCTGCCGGGTGTAGCTGGCATCGGCTTCGGGGATCGCCCCAACGTTATCTGGCGTGAGTTCTACCACGCCGGTGCCGTGTACCTGGTTGAGCCAGCCAATGTTGTTGGCATCCAGGCCGATAAATCCGGCCAGGCGGCTGCGGTTTTCGGCCACGTGGTCCGGGTTGTCGTTGACGTGTCCGCCCAGGTTCAGTGTTTCCCAGGGCGGCAGGCTTATGCCACCTTTTCGGGTTGTGCACAGGGCCCGCACATGAGCTGGCGCGCGCCAGCTCGGGGTCAGGGTGTTGTTGTCAGAAATCACTGTTTTCCAGCTCCCGGGCGTGCTTGCGCAGGGCTTCGATGAGTTGGACCATGTCTTCCGGCAGCGGCACTTCCCAGCTGAGGGTTTCGCCGGTTTCCGGATGTTCCAGAGTCAGCCTTCTGGCATGCAGGGCCTGGCGGCTAAACGCAGCCAGCGCCTGGCGAAGTTCTTCTGTGGTGCCCTTGGGTAGGCGCAGGCGGCCGCCGTATGCCGGGTCGCCCACCAGGGGGTGGCGCACATGGGTCATGTGTACTCGGATCTGATGGGTTCGGCCGCTTTCCAGTTTGCACTGGATATGGGTATGGGCGGCGAAACGTTCCAGCAACCGGTAGTGGGTGACCGCCGGCTTTCCGGACGGGACCACCGCCATGCGCTTGCGATCCTGGGGGTGTCGGCCGATGGGTGCGTCTACGGTGGCACCTCCGGTCAGCGAGCCGACGACCACGGCTTCGTATTCCCGCCCCATGGTACGGGTTTGCAGCTGGTCCACCAGGGAGGTGTGGGCTATCAGGCTGCGAGCCACCACCATGATGCCGGAAGTGTCCTTATCCAGGCGGTGAACAATGCCGGCCCGGGGCAGGTTCTCTACCTCTGGCGCATGATTGAGTAGTGCGTTGACCAGGGTGCCATCGGCGTGGCCGGCGGCAGGATGTACCACCAGGCCCGCCGGCTTGTTGATCACCAGCAGGTGCTCATCTTCGTAGACAATGTCCAGGCTGATGGGCTCGGCTTCCCAGGTCACCTGCACTTCCGGCTCGGCATCCAGGTCGAGAACGTCATCCAGCATCACCTTGTCTCTGGGCTTGCGAACGGCGCCGTTAACGGTCAAGGCGCCACTTTTGATCCAGGACTGCAGGCGCGAGCGGGAATGCTCGGGCATCAACTCGGCGGCGGCCTGGTCCAGGCGCTTGTCGCTGAGCTGCGGGGGTACTATGTAATGTCCGGTAATCCGGTTATTGGAAGACATTCAGCCTCTTTTTGCTACAATGCGAAATTCATTCAAGTTGTGACCATTATACGGGATTCCGGCATGAGATCAGTTGTCCGATTACTGCTACTTTCCACAATGATAGCGCTGGCCACCGGCTGCGCCTCCAAAAAAGACGTGGAAGTGCTGCCGGAGAAGACCTATTACGACAATGCCCGAAAGGCGATGAACTCCGGCAACTTCAATGAAGCCGAGCAGAACCTGGATGCCCTGGAAACCTACTACCCGTTCGGCCGTTATGCCGAGCAGGCCCAGTTGGACCTGATCTACGCTCGTTACCAGAATCTTGACCTTGAGGGATCTCGGGCGGCAGCCGATCGGTTCATGCGTTTGAATCCGCAGAGCGAACACCTGGACTACGCGCTCTATATGCGCGGCCTTGCTTCCTATAATCTCGATATCGGTCTGGCGGCGCGATACTTCGCCATTGATGTTGCCGCCCGAAACCCTGGCGAGCAACTGCAGGCCTTCCGGGATTTCTCCCAACTGCTGAACCGCTTCCCGGACAGTGAATACGCCCCGGATGCCCGCCAGCGTATGATCGCCGTACGCAACCGGATGGCGGAACTTGAGCTGCACGCCGCCCGCTATTACATCAAGCGTGAGGCATACATCGCTGCAAACAACCGGGCCCGTTTTGTTGTGGAGAACTACCCGTCCTCACCATCCGTTGAAGAGGCCCTGATTCTGCTGGCCGATACCTTCCGGTTAATGGACCTGAAAAAAGGCGCCAGCGATGCCATTGCCACCCTGCGCACCAACTTCCCCAATAGCGAGGCGTTTGATGAGAACGGCGAATTCCAGTCTGACCGCCTGCGCCGCCAGAATCGCTCGCTCACCAATGTGGTTACCTTTGGCCTGATGGGCGACGAGTAATCATCCAGATGTCAAAAGGGCCGGAAGCATTCGCCACCGGCCCTTATTTCTTTCAAGGGGAAGCAATCAGAAACCCAGCTTCCAGCCATTGGTGATCGGATAGCGACGATCCTTACCGAAGCCCCGCTCGGTAATGCGCACGCCAATTGGCGCCTGGCGCCGTTTATACTCATTGATATCCACCAGGCGCAGCACCCGCTCTACATCCGCACGGTCAAACCCCTCCGCGACAATCGCTTCAGCACTGTAATCCCGCTCTACATAAAAATGCAGAATCTGGTCAAGGATGTCATAGCCGGGCAGGCTGTCTTCGTCTTTCTGGTCGGGCGCCAGCTCTGCCGACGGCGGGCGGGTAATGACCCGCTCGGGAATAACCGGTGCCAAGCTGTTGCGGTACCAGGCCAGGCGGAACACCAGCGTTTTCGGTACGTCTTTCAGCACATCGAAGCCGCCGGCCATATCGCCATAGAGCGTGGAGTAGCCCACCGCCATCTCGCTCTTGTTACCGGTGGTCAGTACCAGAGAGCCAAACTTGTTGGACAGGGACATCAACAACACGCCGCGCAGGCGAGCCTGGAGGTTTTCTTCCGTGGTGTCCGGGCGCGTGCCCTCAAAGGGTTTCGCCAGGGTTGCCATAAAGGTGTCGTACATGGGCTCAATGGAGAACACATCGTACTGAACGCCCATAGCCCTCGCCTGGGCTTCCGCGTCTTCCAGGCTGGCGCTTGACGTATAACGGAATGGCATCATCACCGCCCGCACCCGCTCCTTGCCCAGGGCATCCGCCGCCACTGCGAGAGTGACCGCAGAATCAATGCCGCCGGACAAGCCAAGCACCACAGACTTGAAACCGTTTTTATTAACGTAGTCCCGAACACCGGTGACTAGCGCGTTATAAACATTCGCTTCCAGTGACGGCTCCGGAGGCAGTGGCTGAGACACCGGCTGGCAGTGGTGTTCACACAGAAAATCCACCGGAAACAGGCCGTTGGTGAACTGGGGAATCTCTACTTTTAAGGTGCCGGAGTGGTCATAAACCATCGAACCTCCATCAAACACCAGTTCGTCCTGCCCACCCACCAGGTTAACGTAGACGATACTGACGCGATTTTCCGAGGCTTTTCGCTCCAGCAACGCCTTGCGGCGGGCCTGCTTGTCGATGTCGTAGGGAGACGCGTTCAGGTTCAGGACCAACTGGGCGCCAGCGGCTGCCGCATCTTCCAGGGGGCCATCTTTCCAGAGGTCTTCACACACGGTGATACCCACCGGAACTCCTTTGATGTCGACCACCAGGGTCTGCGAACCTTCGGCAAAGTAGCGCTTCTCATCGAACACCTGGTAGTTCGGCGGGCAGCGTTTGAAATAACGGCCCCGGATTTCCCCGGCCTCGATGATCACTGCCGCGTTATAGAGCAAGCCCGCCGAGCGGAGAGGCGCACCAATGACCATGGCGGGGGCCAGATTCGCCTGCTGCAAACGCTCAAGCGCTTCTTGCACTCGCAAATCCAGGCTCGGCCGAAGCAACAGGTCTTCCGGCGGGTACCCTGTCAGGCAAAGCTCCGGAAACAGCACGATATCGGCCTGATGCTGCTCCGCTGCCTCACGGGTGGCCTGAATGATCAAGTCGGTATTGCCAGGAATATCCCCCACCAGAAAATCCAGCTGGGCCATCACCACCCGTAGCTTACGGGGCGCAGCAGTGTCTTCGGTGGTTGTACCGGTTACCGTCATGATCAGGGCTCCTGTAACTTATTGCCGTTAAAAGGCTATTATAACCCTCCATAGACAAGGATTTCTCCTGACCAAAGGCAGATAACCATACCCATGGTAACCGACGCATCTTCAGCCACAGCCGCGCGCTCTCCTTTCGGGCCACGAGCACACCATCAACAGGTGAGGCTGTTCCGCATCTACAATCATTACCGGCTGGTGATCAGCCTGATGCTGGTCGGCCTGCTGTTTGTGGACCCATTCACCACCGATTCCAAATTTCGCTGGCTGGATTATTACCAGGCAGGCGCGGTGTCTTATCTCGCCATCAATGCCTTTGTTGGTCTAACGCTGCTGGCCGGGCTGCAGCCACGGCAGCGGCACATCACGCTGTCTATCCTGATCGATATCCTGATAATGCATGGGCTGTTGCTGGCCAGCACCGGCATCACCAACGGCCTCGCCAATTTGGTCATTGTCTCCGTTGCCGCCGGGAACATCCTCAATCCCAGCCGCATGGGCACTTTCTACGCTGCGCTCGCAGCTATTTGTTCCCTTGGCATTTCCGGCTGGGCGGTGCTGGTGATCAACGAATCCGCGGACGACATTGTTCGCGCCGGCTCACTGGGCATCCTCTATTTTGCCGCTGCCTTCGTTTTGCAAGGCATCTCGAAGCGTATGATGCGCAGCGAGGCGCTTGCCACCAGCCGGGCCCGAAGCATTGCGGAGCTGGAGCAGATCAACCAGCAGATCATCCAGCGCATGCGAACCGGCATTCTCGTACTGGACCGTTTTGGACAGGTCCGACTGGCTAACGCAGCGGCTGAGGAGCTGCTTTTCGGTTCGGTCAACAGCCAGGGTGGTGCAGAGCACCAAAACCGATTGCTGCCCAAACCGTTGCGCAAAGGTTTGGAGGCCTGGCTGAAAAACCCCAACATGCGCATCGAACCGTTTCAGGCGTCGCCCACCTCCCCCCTGCTACAGGCCAACTTTACCCAACTGGATCAGGAGCGGGGCGACCAGATTCTGGTGTTCATCGAGGATATGAGCAAAGTCACCCAGCAAGCCCAGCAAATGAAGTTGGCGTCGCTAGGGCGCCTGACTGCCGGCATCGCCCATGAGATCCGCAACCCCCTCGGGGCTATCAGCCACGCAGCACAGCTGATGGAGGAGTCGCCCAACCTGGACAAAGGCGACAAACAGATGCTGGATATCATTCGCCGGCACTCGAAGCGGGTGAACGGCATCATTGAAAACGTACTCGACCTGTCCCGGCGCAGGGCCGCCAACTCAGAGCAAGTGGACGTGAGGGACTGGCTTAGCGAATTCACCCGGGACTTCCAGCAGACCCGAGACGACGGCTCCAAAGCCGTTATTGAGCTATTGGCAGACGATGCCGTACCGCCTGCCCGCTTTGACAAGAGCCAGATTGAACAGGTCATGGTGAATCTGTGTGACAATGGTTTGCGCTACAGCAAACAGCAGACCGGCCAAAACAGGATACAATTAGTGGTTGGCGCCACCGCCGATGGCGAGCGGGCTTACGTGGATGTACGGGATTTCGGCCCCGGCATCGCACGGGACCACCGACACTCGGTATTTGAGCCCTTTTTCACCACCGACAAGAGCGGAACCGGCCTTGGCCTGTACCTGGCCCGGGAACTTTGCGAGGCCAACCAGGCGCATTTGTCGCTGGTGGAAGATGAGCAGCCAGGCTGTCGCTTTCGCATTACCTTCGCGCATCCCGGGCGGATGATCTGAACGGGGCGCGGGGCATCGGGCGTTTGACATTCAACAGGGAACCGAACACAAATAATGACACACCAAACAGCGCTGATTGTTGACGACGAACCGGATATCCGGGACTTGCTGGAAATCACCCTCACCCGCATGGGGATTACCACCTACACCGCACCGGACCTGACCACAGCCCGGGCCTTACTTGAACAACACAAGCCCCAACTGTGCCTGACCGACATGAACCTGCCCGATGGCAATGGCATAGACCTGGTGCACTGGATTCAGCAGCACGCCCCCTGCACGCCGGTGGCCGTAATCACTGCCTACGGCAACATGGACACCGCCATCGAATCCCTGAAAGCCGGCGCCTTCGATTTTGTCTCCAAGCCCGTGGAACTGCCCCGCCTGCGGGAACTGGTGAACAGCGCCCTGAAGCTGAGCGAACCCAAGAACCAGGATAGCCCCGAAGCTGACGAGCCCGGACTTCTGCTCGGCGAGTCCCCACAAATCCGCAAGCTGCGGAACCAGACCCGAAAACTGGCCCGCAGCCAGGCGCCGGTGTTTATCAGCGGCGAGTCCGGCAGCGGAAAAGAACTGGTCGCCCGCATGATCCACATGCAGGGCCCGCGGGCCGATGGCCCGTTCATTGCTGTGAACTGCGGCGCCATCCCTTCGGAACTGATGGAAAGCGAGTTCTTTGGCCACAAGAAAGGCAGCTTTACCGGTGCAGTCGAAAACAAGGAGGGCCTGTTCCGAAGCGCCAACGGCGGCACCCTGTTCCTGGACGAAGTCGCCGACCTGCCCCTGGCCATGCAGGTAAAGCTGCTGCGCGCCATTCAGGAAAAAGCCGTGCGCCCGGTGGGCGACACCAAGGAAGTGCCAGTAGATATCCGCGTACTCAGCGCCACCCACAAAAACCTGCCGGAACTGGTGCAAGAAGGCAGCTTCCGTCAGGACCTGTTCTACCGGATTAACGTGATTGAATTGGCAGTACCGCCTCTGCGCGAGCGGGCGGAAGACATTTCCCTGCTGGCCGACCATATTCTGCAGCGCATCGCCCGAGAGTACGAATGCGATCCGGCCAAACTAACGCCAGCCGCAATAGATCGCCTGCAGGGGTACGATTTCCCCGGCAACGTGCGGGAACTGGAAAATATTCTAGAGCGGGCGTTTACCCTGTGTGATGAAGATTTGATTGATGCGGCTGATTTGCATCTGGGAGGTGGTGCTATCCCCGGAACCCCGGTATCGGAGCGCAGCTCTGACACCGGCACATCGGAGGCTCCTGCTCCTGTGCCTGAGGGGGAGATAGACCTGGAGGGCTTCCTGGAGAACATCGAGCGGCAGGCGATTGAGAAGGCACTGGAGGCAACCCGGTGGAACAAGACGGCGGCGGCCAAGAGATTGGGGATCAGTTTTCGGGCGTTGCGGTATCGGTTGAAGAAGTTGGGGATGGAGTAGATAATTTCACGCGACTCTCAGGACGAGAGCTAAACTACCAATCACAAGGACGTAAAAATGAAAAAACGACATTATCAGGGATTCACCCTTATAGAGTTGCTGCTTACTATCGCCATACTGATCATCGCGCTCGGTATCGGCCTCCCCTCGTTTGGCAAACTCATCGAGAATAGCCATCGTAAGGACACTCTGCACCAGCTACTGACTGCCATAAGCTACGCCAGAACTGAGGCCATCACCAGAAGCGCGAATATTACCTTGTGCCCACTAGATACAAACGGTAAATGTTCTACAGACTGGAACAAGCCCATCACAATATTTGTCGACCCATCACGATCCCGGCATCTTACTTCATCAGAAGCCATCCTTCGGGTGCTGCCCTCCCCCTCCCAAGGCTACCTCTACGGGAGAACAGGAATCAGAAAGCACTTTGGGTTCAGATCGACGGGAATGGCGCGGGAAAGTATCGGACATCTACTCTGGTGTCCCAAAGATGGCGACCCGAGACAAGCCTTCCAGATCAGAATCAATATGGGGGGAAGACCAATTCTGGCAAGGGATAGTGACAATGACGGAATAGTCGAAGACGCCTATGGGCGGAACATAACTTGCCCATAGGCGCATAGGGTTATTGATTCCACTCCACCCAGGAACCAGCACCATCCTTATTCCATTCACGAACGCCATTTGAGAACAAGCGCAGTGCACCATCGCCGGCCTGCGCTCCCTTTGGTGTAGCAACCAAAGTATAGGTATTTCGAGTCGCGGCACCGATAGTCAGGTCGTAAAACTTGGTGGAACCATCGAGCGGGGCCTGTGTGGGAAAGATATCAGGAGCGCCAGTATCAGCGCCCGAAGCCGCAGCTCCCAGATAGCTATTTCCGTTATCCGTGTAATGGCGCTCCATAGCAGCGCTGAACGCAGTTAGCGCAGCCTGCGCATCGGAACGACGGCTTTTCTCGACCGAGCTTTGATAAGAGGGATACGCAATGGCTGCGAGGATACCAACAATGGCAACCACGATCATAAGCTCAATTAAGGTAAAACCGCGTTCCTCAGCAGGCCGGGCATAGCCCGGTCCTGCGTTTAATGCATCGTTCATAGTTGATCCTGTTTTAGTCAATGAGCTCATGCCAACCTACTCGCCGGGTACCACTGAGACCGGCGCCGAAGTCAGTCAAAAACGGTGTTTTGTTTGCGGCCGTGTCGGGGGCAATCAACAAGTTATCGATGAACGAAAGGCCGGTAATAATACCATCTCCGTAGTACACTCCAGCCCAACCCTGATCATCGCCGTCGAGCTTGCCATCATTATTCACATCGATGATCGACTTGCTGGAATCTGTTGATCCGTCCAGTTGGAGCGCCGTCAGGAAGGAGCTACCGCCACCGCCACACGGATCACCGCCCACCGGAATGGTGGATGCGAAGACAACGTAATTACCGCGCACTACAGGAGCCTCCGAAAGCCGCTCACCAGAGCTTGGTAAATCCACATACCAGCCGAATTTGGTTGCCCAATCCAGGGCGGCACCGTCCGTCTTGCGGACCGGCCGCGGTTCTCCATCAACCATTATGCTACCACCGGTAAACGTCCGCATTGCCAGGTCATCTCTGGCTAAGGGATTGCCATTACCATCAACAGACGTTCCACGATCGCTGATGCCATAGAATGTCTGGGTTTGCGACGTAGCTCCCGCAGCCGGGATATCTGATGCGTCCAGATACTTACCGGTACCAAAGAAGACCAACAAGTTGGGGTCATTCAAGTCTTTCTTGTAATTATTCCGGGCTATATCAGGCTGCGCGGTAATCGGCTGAGCATTACCCAGATTATCCTTAGCCACAAACAGTGGATCACCATTATAAAGAACGCCCCAGCTATTTTTGCCACCACTGAGGTCGATGGCCCACAAACGGCCTTCAAGATCCCCAGCGTAGACGCGATCAGCAACACCATCACTGTTCGGGTCGCCATTCACATCCATGAAATCAACCAGACGCGGCGCCGACAGGCCGGCACCGTTTGCAACCTCGATGAATTCATAGTTACCCGGGTTTTCAATATCGAGCACGAACAGCCCGTTCTTTCCGCTTGGTGCGCCGTAGCCATTACTGAATACGGCACTCCATCGATAATCACCGTCTGCCCACTTGAGTAGTGCAATCTGAACAGCCTCCGTCATGTTACCGAGGTTGTTGTCACCGGAGAATTCCCACATTACCGTGGATCCGGCATTGGCCGCCGAGAAACTGGATGGATCCGTGACGTCCAGAGCGAAAATGCCCGGTGTAGCGCCCCGCGAGCCACCGATAACAATGGAGCGCCAGGCGCCATTAGCGTATACATCAGAGGTGTTAAGCGGCAGATCCACATAACTCTGGAAATCCAGGTTAGGATCAGTCAGGGCACTCAGACCTTTGTTTGCATTCGTCGAATACAGGAAACCCGGAATGTAGGCCAACAGCTCTTCGCCGGTATCGGCATCAAAGCCATGCAACATGCCATCGTTCGCACCAACATAAACCGCTTTCGTGCGACTCTTCTTGCTGGTCTTGAACGCACTGTATGGTGTCGCGCCAAACATCGTTTTGTCCGGCCAGATACGGTTAGGCTCACCGACATACACCGGTGCCGAATTGATGATGGCGCCCAAGCGGCTCTTGCGATCCCGGAAGGTTACACCCTCCGCGCTGGTAACCTTATTGCCCTTGATGAAAGACAAACGCGCTTGCCCCAGTGCATCTGAGCCACCCGCCTTAAGATCTGCTTTTTGGGTGGTGGTCAGGTTTGCCCAATCAAAGGTAACGCCACTCCCATTATTGGTCAGAATAAGGCGTGGGTCGGTTGAAAGATCTCTGGCATTCAGAATCGTCGCTGC
The DNA here is from genome assembly GCF_050707965.1 of Marinobacter sp. KM021. Taxonomy (NCBI): domain Bacteria; kingdom Pseudomonadati; phylum Pseudomonadota; class Gammaproteobacteria; order Pseudomonadales; family Marinobacteraceae; genus Marinobacter; species Marinobacter sp. KM021. The sequence goes on along the minus strand of NZ_CP136129.1, from coordinate 4,551,909 downwards.
ATCCCATTTTTCGCTGGACACAACACCATCCTTGTCAATAGCCTCGGCTTTCAGCGTTCCGGTCCAGATCTGGGAGGTAAACTGAGCGCTGAAAATATAGCCACCACTTTTTAACGACGTCGTATTAAAGCTGACGTTCGAACCGCTTCCCTGTTGCTGCTGGACATCATCAATTGCGGCTTTCAGAGCCTTCACAAGTTCTGTTGTTGACTGGGCATCATAATATTCGCCTTTGCCGTTAACCGCCGCATGGTACAAGTCATCAATCTGCGACTCGCCACCGAAGCTGTTCATGTTTGTGCTGCCCCAATCGGGCGGATTGTTGTGGGCATCAATCACCTTGGAATAGCCACGCCCCGCAAATTTGTCCCCCTTCATACCCAGAGCCACTGTGAAGGTGTTCATGTGGAAGTCCCGGTTACAATCCATCCAAGGCTTTTCTGCACCTGTTCCACAGGCCGCATCCACACGCATTTCGCCACCCGGAAGAATAGCTCCAGCTGCCGTTCTCAACCCCTGGTTGTAGTAGTAAGCTACGTCGCCGAGGGTTCCGGAATACTTGCTATTCGCAAACGGCGCATCCGCATCTTTATCGGCATTACCGAAATTCCAGCTGCTGCCCGGATTCGAGGAGTATCCATCGGTAAACAAAAGTGCAAAGTTCTTTCTGCACTCGAGTGTCCCCCGAACATTCTCATCAGCAAACAGCTTACCCGCGCGATCAAGGGCTTCACGATTCGGAGTGCCTAGTCCTGTATATGTACCATCCACAAATCGCCCATAGTTGGCATCCAAAAAGGATTCTCCACTAGAGTCCGAATTGTACATGGTAACGCTGGGAGAACTGTCGTTGATCCAGAAAATCCCCAACCGCATGTTCTCCAGGTTTTTTACCGACTCCGCGACAGCACCCCGTATTACCTGATGGCGACGACGATAGTACGAAAACCAGTTGGCAAAGTTTTGCTGTTGTTCTGCGAAAAAGTCATCCACAGAACCGGTGCCATTCAGAGCGGCATAAACCTCGGCTTTGTTATCGCCGTTGGCGTCATTGACCAACTCGAGTCGCTGAATGCAGGTTCCATCCGGGGCAAACCCCATCTTCCGTGAAGGGATAACGTTTCCGGAAGCATCCTTGAAAAGGTAGGTCTTGTTTTCCTGACGCCAGTCCGTGTATTCGTTTGACTCTATGTTTGAGCAGGAGAGCAATTTGGTTTCATCGGTGATTACGGGCTGTCGACTATTGGCATAGATATAATCATAATGCCAATCTCTCGAGCAGCGCCACCTATTACACTCGCGGCGATAGCAGTAACCGTCGTTGGTAATACCGTCCCAACTTGAAGAGCACTGCTGGTAACGTTCACTAGTCTCAAAAACTTCTGCGGTTTTGTTAACCACAAAAAAGGTCGCTGGAATATCATCTGATCCAAGACCGAGTGTATTCGTCGCTGTCAGGTCGTAGCTCTCAGATCGATTACCAAAACCAGCATCCATTCTGGCGTCTGTGATATCTGCGTCCGCAAACGTGTTATTTGCGCCAGACGGCCACGGTTTGTACTCTGCGCCTGGATCATAATACTGCAGATTGTAGGTGCCAGACCGAAGATAATAATAACGCTTCTGAAAGCTGTACCAGCTATTATACAGGCGATCACCATCTTTATAGGGTCGGTCGTAACCCGGATCGAACAGATAGTAATTGGTTATGTCTCCCTGCACACCAACACTGGGAGCAATGACCTCGTAATCCATACTCCCTGAATCATCGATCACAAACATCAGATTGTGATCAACCGCAGCGTCAATAAACAGAGGACGGTCTGCGACAGTCGCCGACCAGCCGATCGCTGGCCAAGCCACAAACATTGCGACCAGACTGCTCTTCAGGCCTTGTCGGAAGAAATTTTTAACGTTCATATTTACTCTCCACGTGATCTGTCACGCAATGTTTACTGGGCTCGGATAACATAGGCTTCAACCGCTCGACCAGCCTCGCCAGATGCACCGCTGCTGTAAGCGACTACCCGAAAAACCCGTCCGTTCGATGTCGACTGCTGAACCCCATCGGCCACGCCTCCGGTGCCCAGACCAAATCCACTGTTGGTCGTTGAGCCAGTTGCAGGCGTTTCCTTGATAAAGTACCTCGGCGGCTCCGCCAGAAGATCCACGCCGTCTAGCTGAGGCATCGAAGCCTGTCTTGTGCCATTTCCATTTCCACCTCCAGACGGCGCAGCCCAGGTTTGGGGGTTCAGTAAATCTGTCGGTGCGGCGGTATTCTCATCGTAAAGACCGGCACCGGCACTAAATGTGGGGAGCGTACCACCGCTCAACTCCGCTTCAGCTGCCAACAACGCCGCTTCTGCGCCCTCAAGGGCGATCTGAGCGTCTCGCTGAGCCGAAACCATCCGTTCCTGGGTGGAGGTGCCCTGCATGCTCGAAAGAGCAAGTACCGTCAGAACCAGCAAGATGACCAGACTTACAAGTAGAGCCGCGCCGCGCTGCTGCTTCGGGAATCGATTGGCTGGCATCCAAGTTTTCAAATGACTCATGGCGATGTATCCAAAAGACGGTTTCGAATGCTGTAAGTTGACGTGTAAACCCGATAATAGTGGCGGTCAGCCGTGTTGGCGGGCGTCCAGTTATTACCAGCCGTGCAATTTGACCAGGCCGGATAACAGACATCCTGCAATGACCCAGCCACACCATCCTCCTGGCTACGCACTAGAAGGCTGATGCGAGCAGCTTTAACATAAGTGACTGATTTTTCGTTGACAGTTGTTAAGTTACCGGCATTAACCGTTTGCCAATTATTGATCACGTTGTCTCCCCTTGGGCCCGAGCCAACTTGCACTTGCATATCGATAACATCAGACACAATTTCTTGACGATTGATAACGCCGGTAGGCCCAAATCCGTCGAAAACCAATGACCTCCGGCCATTATCGTCTCTGATGTAGTAGCGCTCTACGTAACCCGTGAAAAGCTCACCACCGGCAAGTGTCGCCGGAAAGCAGTTTGGCAGGGAGCTGTCGCTACAGCTCCCTGCTGCTTCATTGCCCGGGACAACAGCATTTCCACCGGAATCGGTGATAGTCGCTGCCAGATCTACTGTGTTGTTGGCAAGATCTATGTCGGAGACCCTGAAAACAATCGCATCATCACAATCACTTAGCATGGCAAACCCACCTTTGTTGACCTGGCCTGCTGACAGTGACTGCAAAGGAATTGTTCTACCACTGATCGGCGCCCCATTGGTTCCGCCTGCACTCGTATCCACAGGCAATGCAACACTTCGCATACCCTTGAGCTGGATCAGGACAGTCCCCGTAGCCGCCGTAGTTCCATCACCTATATCGAACTGAATACCCTGAGGGTCGACGAAATTGTGCAAATCTGGATCGTAACTACCATGGTTTTCATCCACCACACTCCGGATTCTATCTGCGCTTAGGCATCCCCAGTAGTCAGTACTCCGAACACTTCTACCTAAAATATCCTGAGCCAGTCGACCAGATTCCTGCATGCGCCCGATCGACTCCGCCAAACGGAACGTATCGCTCCCGCTAACAAAGAGTTGAGCCACACCCAGTGTCAAAAGTAAGCCCAGCACCGACGCAATAAGAAGCTCAACGAGCGTCAAACCTGCCTGTTTACCCAAGTCCTTCATCACTGGAACCTCGTGACTAATGTGTAGTCTGATGTGGCTTCACCGGCACCGGGTGTTGCCGTTGCATCCGGATACATGATGCGCTCTGGCCAGATCACCTCAACCGTAAATTCATTTGTCGTGCCATCCCAGCTAGAGTCGAACGTCGCTCCGGGCATAGTGTGTGACATAGCTTCACACCAAACTTGGAACTGTCCAGACAACGATGAGCAAGAAGCCGTGCTGCCGCCGGATTGCTCGAAGTCAGACGGAGTATTGGTCGTCCTGGCCAACTCGGTCAGTTCCTGAGCAAACAAAGTCGCCTGAGTTCGAAGCTCGGCATTGCTGATATTCTGCAAAGACAACAACTGTAGGGCCGCAGCACCCAGCAATCCGATCCCCAGAACCAGTACGGCCACCAAAACCTCAATCAGGGAGAATCCCTGCTCATTAACCGGCAATTGGGTATTTTTGCGTTTCACAACATCCATTCCTTAAGGGCAGCTTATGTTGGTGTTATTGTTGATTCGAACCTGACCACCGACATTCACTTCAAGATCAACTGCTTCAGTACCAGACTGACCACATACGCGATAATCGAACTGCTGACTGGCCATACCGCGACCACTGAAAATAAGATCGGCAGCTGTGGAGGGCGTAATCTGACTTATGGACACGCTGCCAGAAAGCGAGTTGGTGGTTCTTAACAGCTGATCCGGACCAGCCGTGCCCGCTTTACAGGCCGCTATGTCAGCCTGAACACACACAGCGTACCCCGCACTTGTATCGTTGGTATCTCTTGCATAAACCGCGACCCGATTTCCACGACGAATCGCCTCTGATCGCGCAAAATTAAGCAAGCCAGACATGTCGTTTGCGGCTGCCGAGCGCTGACTGGAATCGATCAGCCGGCCGAAATTAGGCACAGCGATCGCCGCAGTTATGCCGACTAACACGATCACAACCAACAACTCAATTAATGTGAATCCTCGCTGCGCGTTGATACTGCGCATAAGCCAGCTCCCTGAACAATTTTTCATGTTTACAGAATAAAGTCGCCAAAAAAAACCGCCAGATGTCATCGACAAATGGCGGTTTAGGACTGACGAGCGGAAATCAGTCTTTTGTAATCTGACGCAGCTCACACATTAATCGCATCAATCCGCAACTCCTTAGGCATAGAAAACACGATATTCTCCTCCCTACCCGTCACTTCCTGCGGCTCTTCCCCACCCAGCTCCTTCAGCCGGCTAATCACATCCGCCACCAGCACTTCCGGTGCCGAAGCACCTGCAGTAACGCCCACAGCACTCTTGCCGTCTAACCATTCAGCTTCTATCTGGGCCGCTTCGTCTATCAGGTACGCCGGGGTACCCATGCGTTCGGCCAGTTCCCGCAGGCGGTTGGAGTTGGAGCTGTTGGGGGAACCGACAACCAGCATCAGGTCGCAGTCGCCGGCAAGTTGTTTTACGGCATCCTGGCGGTTCTGGGTTGCGTAGCAGATGTCGTCTTTGCGGGGGCCTTCGATTTCCGGAAATTTGGCGCGCAGGGCGTCGATAACCCGGGCGGTGTCGTCCATGGAGAGGGTGGTCTGGGTGACGTAGGCGAGGCGGCTGGGGTCTTTCACTTCCAGCTTTTGTACGTCCGCTTCGTCTTCTACCAGGTAGATGTCGCCGCCGTTGCTGTGGTCGTACTGGCCCATGGTGCCTTCCACTTCCGGGTGGCCATGGTGGCCGATGAGGATGCACTCGCGGCCGTCGCGGCTGTAGCGCATGACTTCCATGTGGACTTTGGTAACCAGTGGGCAGGTGGCGTCAAAGACTTTCAGGCCACGGCGGGTGGCTTCGTTCTGTACGGCCTGGGACACGCCGTGGGCGCTGAAGATCACCAGTTTGTCGTCTGGCACTTCATGCAGTTCGTCGACAAAGATGGCCCCGCGGTTACGGAGGTTGTCGACGACGAATTTGTTGTGGACGACTTCGTGGCGTACGTAGATGGGGGCGCCGAATACGTCGAGGGCGCGGTTTACGATTTCTATGGCGCGGTCTACGCCGGCACAGAAGCCACGGGGGTTAGCGAGTCGGATTTGCATCATCTTGCCTTTGGAGTTTCCGCCTGGTGGAGTTGGTCGCCCGCGTGCTGCGGGGAGGAGCTTTCAGGGACACGCTGTGAATACGTCCGTGTACGCTTGACTGCAGCATCCCTGCTGCAGACAGTCCCTGAAAGCTCCTCCCCGCATCCCGCTATATTCGAGTTAGCTGTTCAGGGCCGCGCCTTGGCCATCAATGCGTAGGCCCAGCCGGCTCCACATCAATGATCTTTACTTCAAAGTTCAGTGTATGCCCTGCCAGCGGGTGATTAAAGTCCACATCCACCTGATCACCTTCCACCCGCTTGATCACACCGGGCAGTTCCTGCTGGCGCGCGTCGGCGAAGGACACCACTACACCGGGCTCCAGAACCATGTCGGCGCTGAATTCGTGCCGTTTGAAAGTCTGTACGTTGCTGGGGTTGTGCTGGCCGAAGGCTTTTTCCGGCGGCACCTGGAAGGTTTGGTGATCGCCGGCTTTCAGGCCCATCAAGTAAGCCTCGAAATTTTCCGGCAGGTTTTCGTCGCCGATTTCCAGGGTGGCCGGTTCTTTATCGAAGGTGGTGTCCACGGTTTCGCCATCCTCGAATTTGAGGGCGAAGTGGAGTTTTACGCGGGTTCCCTTGTCGATAGGTAGGTCTTTCATGGGAATCAGTTGCTCCGGTTGGCATCGCCGCTGTCGTCAGCGGGTTTGCGGAATGCGTCGAGTATCATCATGGCGGCACCGATGGTGATGGCGGTGTCGGCCAGGTTGAAGGCCGGGAAGTGCCAGTCCTGCCAGTAGAAATGCAGGAAGTCCACCACGTAGCCATGCACTACCCGGTCGTAGACGTTACCAAGGGCGCCACCAAGGATGAGTACGATGGCGATGGCCATCCAGGTTTCGTGGCTCTGCAGTTTTCTGAGCCAGCCCACCAGTACCACGCTGACCACGATGGCCAGGGTTACGAAGAACCAGCGCTGCCAGCCGGCGGCATCCGCCAGGAAGCTGAAAGCAGCGCCCGTGTTGTGCAGCAGGGTCAGGTTGAAGCTGGGCATCACCGGTACCGGGTTACCGTACGTGAGCATGGCGGTGGCGAGAGCCTTGGTACCCAGGTCCAGAGCAATCACCAGCACCGCCAGCCACAACCATTTCAATTTACTACCCACACGGGTTTCAGTCATCACAGCGTCCATCAGGCGTAGGCGCGGGTTTCGCCCGGGCCTTCCACGTTGGTGACGCAGCGGCCGCACAGGTCGCTGTGCTGCGCATTGGCACCCACATCTTGGCGGTGGTGCCAGCAGCGTTCGCACTTGGCATGGGCGGCCGGAGTGACTTTCACCAACAGGCCTTCGAGGTTGGTTTGCTCTGCACCCGCTGCGTCGCTCACCGGCTTGACGGTAGCTTCTGAGGTAATCAGCACAAAGCGCAGCTCTTCACCCAGGTGGTTCAGGCGCTCAGCCAGGCTACCTTCACAGTACAAAGTAACTTCCGCACTCAGGGAGCCTTTGATTTCGCCACGGGCACGGGCTTCTTCCAGGCACTTGTTGACGGCTTCTTTTACCGCGTAGATCTCGCGCCAGTAGTCCCGGCCCAGCTCGAAGTCTTCCGGCAGAGCGGTCAGGCCTTCGTACCAGGTTTCGTAGAACACGGTGTCGCCGCGCTTGCCTGGCAGGTGCTGCCAGATTTCATCGGCGGTAAAGCTCAGGATCGGGGCAATCCAGCGTACCAGGGCTTCGGCTACATGATAGAGCGCCGTCTGGCAGGAACGCCGTGCCAGACTGTCGGCCTGGGTGGTGTACTGTCGGTCTTTGATAATGTCCAGGTAGAAACCGCCGAGAGTGGATTCACAGAAGTTGTACACCTTCTGGTAAATCCGCAGGAAGGCGTAGTTACCATAGTCTTCGTGCAGTTCGTTCTGCAGTTGCAGGGCACGGTCCACCATCCAGCGATCCAGGGCGATCATGTCTTCCGGCGCCACCGTGTGCTGCTCCGGATCAAACCCGGTCAGGTTGCTCAGCAGGAAGCGGGCGGTGTTACGGATACGGCGGTAGCCGTCTGCCGTCTGGCGCAGGATGTCCTTGGAGACGCTCATCTCGCCGCTGTAGTCGGTGGCGGAAACCCACAAGCGCAGAATGTCTGCACCCAGCTCATTCATCACTTCCTGTGGTGCGATGACGTTACCCATGGACTTGGACATCTTGTAGCCCTTGGCGTCCACGGTGAAGCCGTGGGTCAGCACCTGCTTGTACGGGGCCACGCCATTCATGGCGATGGAGGTTTTCAGGGACGACTGGAACCAGCCTCGGTGCTGGTCGGAGCCTTCCAGGTACAGATCGGCCGGGAACTGGCCCAGTTCCTCCCGCACTCTCAGAACAGAGTCGTGGGTGACACCGGAATCAAACCAGACATCCAGGGTATCCATTACTTTTTCGTACTGGTCGGCATCTGCGCCCAGCAGTTCCTTCTGGTCAATGTCGTACCAGGCGTCGATGCCGCCGGCTTCCACCGCTTGGGCTACCTTCTCGATCAGTTCCTGGGTGTTCGGATGCAGTTCCTGGGTCTCCTTGTGGATAAACAAGGTGATCGGTACACCCCAGGTGCGCTGACGGGAGATACACCAGTCCGGGCTCTGCTCGAACATGGCCTCGATACGATTCTGGCCCCATGATGGCACCCAGCGGATGCCCTTGATGGCTTCCAGAGCATCGGCGCGCAGATTGAGCTTGTCCATGCTGATGAACCATTGGGGCGTGGCCCGATAGATCAGCGGGGTTTTGGTCCGCCAGCAGTGCGGGTAGCTGTGGCGGAATTTCTCCGAGCGCACCAGCTTACCTTCACGCTCAAGGGCGCTGCATACGGGCTCGTCGGCCTTGTATACGTGCACGCCGGCAAACTCGCCAGCCGCTTCGGTGTAGGTACCGTCAGCTTTCACCAGGTTGATGGTGCCAATGCCGTAGGCCCTGCCTACTTCAAAGTCTTCCATACCGTGGTCTGGTGCGGTGTGGACTGCGCCGGTACCGGCATCCAGGGAGACATGGTCGCCCAGCAGCACCGGAACCTGTTTGTCATACACCGGATGGTGCAATAGCTGGTTTTCCAGCGCTGAACCGACCACATTGGCCAGCACCTGATAATCTTCCACCCCCCAGCGGGCCATGATGCTCTGCACCATATCGGTGGCCAGAATCAGGCGCTCCGGGCCGTTGCCGGCATCCAGTTGCACCAGGGCGTATTCCAGATCGGCGCCGATGGACACCGCCTGGTTGGCCGGGATGGTCCAGGGGGTGGTGGTCCAGATCACAACCGACACATCGCCCTGGCCGCCGTCGGTTCCGAAAGCGTTTAGGACTGCGTCCTGATCCACGGCAGTGAAACGCACGTCGATCTGGGTAGAGGTTTTGTCCTGGTATTCAACTTCCGCTTCTGCCAGTGCGGACTGACCAACCACACTCCAGTAAACCGGCTTGAATCCACGTACCAGGTGGCCCTTGGCCACGATCTTGCCCAGCGCCCGCACAATGCCTGCTTCAACTTTCGGGTCCATGGTCAGGTAGGGTTTGTCCCACTCGCCCATCACACCCAGGCGAATAAAATCGGCTTTCTGGCCTTCAACCTGCTTGATAGCGTAATCGCGACAGGCCTGGCGGAAGGTTTTGTAATCCACCTTCACGCCGGCTTTGCCGATTTCCTGCTCCACCTTGTGTTCAATGGGCAGGCCGTGGCAATCCCAGCCGGGCACGTAGGGTGCGTCATAGCCCATGAAACTGCGGGATTTCACGATCATGTCTTTCAGAATCTTGTTGACCGCATGCCCGATGTGAATGCTGCCGTTGGCGTAAGGAGGGCCATCGTGCAGGATGAACTTTTCCCGGCCTTCACGCTGCTTGCGCAGGTTGCCGTAGACGTTCAGGTCCTGCCACCGCTTGAGCATCTCCGGCTCGCGATTGGCCAGGTTACCGCGCATGGGAAACGCGGTTTCCGGCAGATTCAGGGTATGCTTGTAGTCGCTCATGTTTGTGTGCGTACTCTTTAGTTGGTCAGTTGAATCAGGTTTCCGACGTGGCGGGGTTATTCGCCAGCCAGGCCCGGGCATGCTCAAAATCCCGGGCGATCTGTTGCCTCAGTTCGTCAACAGAGTCGAATTTCACTTCGTCCCGCAGGCCATGGCGGAACACCACTTCCAAATGTTGGCCATAAAGTGTGCCAGCAAAGTCGAACAGGTGCACTTCCAGTGATGGCCGCTTGCCGTCTACCGTGGGCCGCAGGCCGATATTGGCCACGCCATCGCGCCATTCACCGGTTTCAAGCCGGGCCCGCACCACGTACACACCACGCAGCGCCGGCATCTTATGCAGCAGGATGTTGGCTGTGGGGGCACCGATCTGCCGGCCCAACTGGCGCCCGTACACAATCCGGCCATGGATGCGGTAAGGGTGCCCGAGCAGCCGTTCCGCTTCCTCAAGGCCGTTCACATTCAGGGCATTGCGCACGCGGGTACTGCTTACCCGCTCGCCGTCTACCGTCACAGTGCGGGTATTTTCGACGGTAAAATCATGCTCCTGGCCCACCTGCTCCAGCAATCTGAAGTCCCCGGCCCGGTCGCAGCCAAAACGGAAGTCATCACCCACCACAAGATGGCGCACCGCCAGGCCCTGGATCAGCACGTCTTCCACAAAGCCCATCGCAGAATAGCTGCGGAATCGCTCGTCGAAACGGATGCACAGCACCACATCCACGCCCTCGGCCAACAACGCCTCAAATTTCTGGCGGAACGGCATGAGTCGTGGTGGCGCGTCAGCACCCTGGAAAAACTCCCGGGGCTGAGGCTCAAAAATCATCACCACCGCGGGCACATCCAGCTCAGCGGCTTTCTGCTTCACCTGATCAATAATGGTTTTGTGGCCCAGGTGCACGCCGTCGAAATTACCGATGGTCGCCACACAGCCATCGGCGAGCGGCGAATCCGCTTGCCCGGACAGGCGCTTAAGATTGGTCAGGCCTCGAATCAGACGCATGTACTGCGAACCTTAACTTGCCAGCTGGCTTTGTGGCGCACCTGCCCGAGAAGCGAGATGCGCTGGTGAGAAAACGCGCGATTATACCTCATGCTGGGGTGCGGTAGAAATCTTGAGGCTGCTTACTTCTGGCGGAACTGGCGAACCCGCACACCCACCAGGGCCAGAGCCACAAAATAGGCCGCCACCCCGGCAACCACCAGAACCCCCATATCGATGGCCCGCTGCAGACCACTGGCGGCAAGCCAGTCTGCCACCGGGGCATTCAGCCAGAACACCACCGCAGCCAGGGCGGCATTGGCCACCAACAACTGAATCAGGAACCTGGGCCAGCCCGGCTGGCTTTTCCAGACGCCCTCTTTGCGCAATCCGCGCCAGAGTAGGTAGCCATTCAGCCAGGCCGAAATGGAAGTCGCCAGCGCCAGGCCAGCATGAGCCAGGGGTACAATCAACGCCAGGTTGAAGGCCATATTGGCAACCATGGCAATTACGCCGATTTTCACTGGGGTTTTGGAGTCTTCCCGGGAGAAAAAACCGGGGGCCAGCACCTTGATCAACATGAACGCCAGCAAGCCAGCGGAGTATGCCCGGAGACTCTGGGCCGACATGGCCACATCCCGATCGGTCACCTCACCATAATGAAACAGGGTGGCAATCAGCGGTTCCGCCAACAGTGCCAGTGCCAGCGCTGCCGGCACACCAATCAACAGCACCGCGCGCACGGCCCAATCCAGGGTGGCGGCAAACTGGTCTTTCGAGGCGGCCGCGTGCTTGCGGGACAGGCTGGGCAAAATCACCGTGGCGATAGCAATGCCGAATACCCCCAGCGGCAGTTCCGCCAGGCGGTCAGAGTAATACAGCCAGGATACGCTGCCGGTTTGCAGGAACGACGCCAGCACGGTGTCCAGCAACAGGTTAATCTGGCTGACCGACACGCCAAACAACGCTGGAGCCATCAGCTTGAGAATCCGGCTGACCCCTTCGTGCTTGTAGTCCACCCTCGGCCTGGGCAGCAGCCCCAGGCGCATCAGGAACGGTAACTGGAAAAACAGCTGCAAGGCACCGGCGATAAATACGCCCCAGGCCAGCGCCATCACCGGCTCATCCATCAGGGGAGCCAGGAAGATGGCCGACCCAATCATGGCGAGATTCAGTAATACCGGGGTAAACGCGGGAATGGCAAACCGGTCATAACTGTTCAGGATACCGCCAGCAAACGCGGTCAGAGAGATCAAAAGCAGATATGGAAACGTGATGCGCAGCATATCGCTGGCCAGGGCAAACTTGACGTCATCACTGAGAAAGCCCGGGGCAAAGATGGAGGTCAATACCGGCGCACCCAGCATGGCGACCAGCGTCACCGCCAGCAACACCAGGCCAAGAGAACCTGCCACCGCATCCACCAGGCGTTTGACCTCGGAGATGTCACGATTTTCCCGATAGGACGACAGCACCGGCACGAAGGCCTGGGAAAAGGCGCCTTCGGCAAACAGGCGGCGCAGGAAGTTGGGAATCTTGAACGCCACGAAGAAGGCATCCGCCGCGGTACCCGCCCCGAAATAGCGAGCAATCACCATATCCCGCACTAACCCCAGCACCCGCGATAGCATGGTCATTACGCCAACCACCCCGGATGAACGCAGCAAGCCGGGCGCTTTTGGGGGCTCCTGAACTGGGGGCTGAGAGTCTATTGGTTGAGGTTCCGATGACATGGTGATGGGCGTCCAGAAATCCAGGGTTCAGGCCGGAATGGCGTTTCGGTAATCCGCAAGGTGCCAGCCATAGCCGGTTCAGGCCCAATGCAGGCGATGCGGGAGTGTATCACAGGCCTTTTCAACACGGGGATTACTGCGCCGCCGGCCTTGACATTTGGGCCTTTCGGCGGCATAGTTCCGCGTCATTTATTCCGACGCGCTGGTTTTGGCGCGCCTGCGATGTAAACATATTCAGTAGTTACAGCAACGAATTTCAGGAGTTTTACGGTGGCAAATTCCCCGCAAGCCAAGAAGCGCGCTCGTCAGAACGAGAAAAACCGCAAGCACAACGCCAGCCTGCGTTCCATGGCACGTACTTACATGAAGAAAGTAGACGCCCAGATCAAAGCTGGCAGCTACGAAGGCGCTCAGGAAGCCCTGAAGACCGCTCAGCCGATTCTGGACAGCATGGTCAACAAAGGCATCTTCGCCAAGAACAAGGTTGCTCGTCATAAGAGCCGCCTGAACGCCAAGATCAAGGCCCTGAAAGCTGCCTGAATCTTGAGCTCATATCAAGTAGGGTGAGGCGTCACCGCCTCATCCCTCTCACAGAACCGTACATACGGGCCACGTATACGGCTCATGCCATTAACTTACCCCGAATTCGGGGACAGTGATGCCGGTTCTGACCTTGGTCGGATCCACCAACCGTAAGTCATTATGCAGATAGGCATTCGGGATTGCATGGTGGGCCAGCGGTGAGGCCGCATTGCGCCAGCTTTGCATCTTGATGTACCGAAACGGAGGCTTGTAGCCCAACTGTTTCAGCCTCCGATGCAACCGGCCCGGTCTCTTCCACTGTTTGAGCTGGATGCAGCGCAGTCGCCGTCTTAACCAACTCATAACCTGCTTTAGCACCCGCGCACAGTTAGCTACCCGGAAGTAGTTGACAAAGCCCCGTAGCACCGGGTTCAGCTCGCGGATGATCGCCGCAAGTCCGACGCCCCGGTTTCGCCTGGTCAGCGCCTTCAGCTTCTGCTTGAGTGTCACCACCTTCTTGTCCTGGATGCGTGTGTAGTTCGTGTAGATCACCACACCCAGGAACTTCACCCCCTCATCGCTGTTGGCGATGTGGGTCTTGGTGGCGTTAACTGTCAGCTTCAGCTCCCCTTCCAGGTAGCTTTGGGCCACCCGTAACGCATTGCTCGCCCCAGCTCGGGAGGCGCAGAGGATCAGGATATCGTCTGCATAGCGGACAATCCGATGCCCCCGCGCTTTCATGAACTGGTCGAAGGCGTCCAGGTAGACGTTCGCGATCAGCGGACTGATCACGCCGCCCTGCGGGCTGCCCAACGTCGTGTCTTCAAGGTGGTACCCCACCATCACGCCGCTTTCCAGGAACTGGCGCAGCAGTGACAGAACACTGCCGTCCGTGATCCGTCGGCGGAACTGACGGATGATCAGGTCATGGTTCAGGGTGTCGAAGCATTTCGACAGGTCCATATCCACTACCCATGTCCGTCGGTAGCGGCGGACGAATAACTCCGCCTTGCCGATGGCGTGGTGACCACTGCGGCCCGGACGATACCCGTAACTCGACGGGTGGAAGTCCGGCTCGAAGATCGGTTCGATGATTCTGCGCAACGCCTGTTGCACAACCCGGTCCCGAACCGTTGGAATGCCCAGCAAACGTTCACCACCGTCGTCCTTGGCGATGGCCACACGCCTGACCGGGTGCGCCCGATAGCGCTTTTCCTTCAGTTCGAGTAACAGGCACGACAGCTCCACCTCCAGATTCGCCTCAAACGCACTCAGGCTCTGCCCATCGATTCCGGCCGCACCCTTGTTGCGCTTGACGTGCCTGAAGGCTTCATACAAACGCTGTTTTGACAGCAGCTGTCCGTACAAGCTGTAGTAGGTCCTCATGCCTGCTCATCTGTGTGATGACGACTTCGAGGATCGGCCTGGCTGCTGGTCTGTTTCAAACGATCCGTCCGGGTACTAGCACTCTGGCAATCTGCCGCCACGGTCTCGCTCTACTCCCTTGTTCGGTGAACACCAAAGCGACTGCGTTCCCGCAGCACCTCGATGCACATCCCCGCCCCGTCGGGCAGCTTGTGAACGCAGCGTCCACCTATCGCTCGTCGTCCGTCATGCTCGTTAATGACTTCCGCCCTTCGCATCCAACCAGAGCTTTTGACCCTGATCGGCCCGCTGAACCTCCGCCAGCGGTCATTCCGGTTTTGCCCTCCACACTGTTACCAGGCTTCTCGGGCCGGAACTTCGTCACTACTACGGCTTCATCTGCCACCTCACACCCGCTGCGGCCTTGGCTTTCACCTTGAGCCTCAGCGTCCGGTCGAACCGGATAGGGTGCCAGGCTTCCCCGGTTACTGCACCGGCTCCCTGTTAACGATGCCACCCTCAAACACAGCCCAGGTCTGACTGAGTATCGGGCGTCGCGCTATTTTGCACGCTTACCCACCTGGACTGCCGAAGCAGGTTCACTTGCGTTGTGTACCGTTAACCTCCTATAGCTTCCTTCAGACCCTGCCGTTAGCCAACAACGCCCTTGCCAGTCGGATTGTCTTCCCCTCAGCCGGGGTGACGCCACCTTCTTTCAGGTGGCCGGGTTTGCCGGCTTCGCCGGGCAAACAAAAAACCGGCTTCGTGCCGGTTTTTTTGTGCCTGAATTTTACCCGTTATACGAACAACTCAGACCACAACCAGATTATCCCGATGAATCATCTCTTCGTCGGAGACATAACCCAGCACATCGGCAATGCGATCACTTGAGCGGCCGGCAATAGCCCTTGCTTCGTCAGCATCGTAGTTAACAAGCCCGCGGGCAATTTCCCGACCATTCAGGTCAACGCATGACACCATCTCGCCCCGCCGGAACTGGCCGGCAATTGCCTTCACGCCTACCGGCAACAAACTGCGACCGCCCTGGCGCAACACCTTTACCGCACCTTCATCCAGCGTCAATTTACCCCGGGTTTGCAGATGGCTGGCAATCCACTGTTTGCGAGCCGCCATTCTACCCTGCTCTGGAAGCAATAACGTGCCAATCACATCACCCTGCCGCAGACGGGAAATCGCATGCTCGATACGACCGCCGACAATCACGGTAAAGGCACCTGAACGGGCTGCCAGACGGGCTGCCCGCAGCTTCGTCAGCATACCTCCGCGGCCTAGCGCCCCGGCGCCGCCACCCGCCATGGCGTCGAGATCCCGGTCTTCGGCTTTGCGTTCGGTAACCAGTTCTGCATCCTGATGCTTACGTGGGTCCTTGTTAAACAACCCCAACTGGTCGGTAAGGATGATCAGACCATCGGCTTCGATCAGGTTGGCCACCAGCGCGCCCAAGGTATCGTTGTCACCGAAACGGATCTCGTCGGTCACCACCGTATCATTTTCATTGACGATGGGCACCACACCGTAATCCAGAAGCGTGCGCAGCGTGCTGCGGCCGTTCAGGTAACGCTTGCGATCGGAGAGATCATCGTGGGTCAGCAGAATCTGAGCGGTGTGGATATCATGGCGCTTGAACTGCGCCTCCCAGGTTTGCACCAGGCCCATCTGACCGACCGCTGCTGCGGCCTGCAACTCGTGCAAATGCTGGGGCCGTGAGCTCCAGCCCAAGCGACTCATGCCTTCAGCCACCGAGCCTGAGGACACCACCACCACTTCCACGCCTTCGGCAATCAGCTCCGCAATCTGGTCTACCCACAACCCGAGGGCCGCGACATCCAGCCCCTTGCCATCATCGGTAAGCAAGGCACTACCAATTTTGATAACCAGACGTCGAGCCTTTCGGAGCTGGAGGCGTTCACTCATGATTGCGATTCTGTCCCTTGGGGTTGCTGTTTACTCGGGGGCGTAGACCACTTCAACGTCGTAATCGTCGTCGTCAAAGTCATCATCGTCATCGGCTTCTCGCGCAGCCCGGCGAGCCTGTCGATCAGCTTCAATTCTGGCGCGCGCCTCTTCGTCCATCCGGCGGCGACGAGCGGCCTCCTGCTCGGCAACTTCCGGGTTCTCGGCTTCCTGCTCCGCCTGCTCTTCAATCCAGCGCATCACCGCCTGAACCAACGGCTTGGTACCTTCACCACTCAATGCCGAGATGCGGAATACCGGACCTTCCCAACCCAGCTCATCCACGATGGCCCGGCAATGGGCGTCACGATCTTCTTCTGGCACCATATCGACCTTGTTCAGCACCAGCCAACGGGGGCGGCTGGCCAGGGTTTCGCTAAACTTCTCCAACTCGTGAGCAATGGCCTTTACCGCCTCAACGGGGGACGAACCATCGTAAGGCGCCACATCCACCAAGTGCAGCAACAAGCGGGTACGCACCAGATGTTTAAGGAAGCGGATACCCAGCCCTGCGCCCTCGGCAGCGCCTTCGATCAACCCCGGAATGTCGGCAATGACAAAGCTCTGGTGAGCCTGAACACTAACCACACCAAGATTGGGTACCAGCGTGGTAAACGGGTAGTCAGCCACCTTCGGCTTTGCCGCAGATACCGAACGAATGAAAGTAGATTTGCCGGCATTGGGCATGCCCAGTAAACCGACATCCGCAAGAACCTTCAGCTCCAGGCGCAAATTACGGGCCTCACCTTCCGAGCCTTTACTGGTCTGTCGCGGGGCACGATTGACCGATGACTTGAAACGGGTATTCCCCAGGCCATGAAAACCACCCTGGGCCACCTTCAGGCGCTGGCCTTCCTTGGTGAGGTCGCCCAGCACTTCATGGGTATCCATATCCACAACGGTGGTGCCTACCGGTACCGGCAGCACCAGGTCTTCACCCTTGTTACCTGTGCAGTTACGCCCGGCCCCCGGCTCGCCATTCTGGGCCTTGTGTTTGCGCTGGAAGCGGTAATCGATCAGCGTGTTCAGAGCGCTGTCTGCTTCCAGGTAGACAGAGCCGCCATCCCCGCCGTCACCGCCGTCGGGACCACCCTTTGGTACATACTTTTCCCGCCGGAAACTCAGGCAGCCGTGGCCGCCTTTACCGGCTTCAACAATGATGGTGGCTTCGTCTACAAATTTCATACGCCTGATGCCTTTGCATAAACTAAAAAGCCCCGCAGCCTCATGGAAGCTTTGCGGGGCTCCGGATTCACCTGAGGGCTGATCAGATCAGCATATCAGGCTCACCCAAGGTTCGACAGAACCGGATCGCCGCTGCTTACGCAGCCGGAACGATGCTCACGAACTTGCGGTTCTGCGGACCTTTGGTTTCGAACTTCACCTGACCTTCCGCTTTCGCGAACAGGGTGTGGTCCTTGCCAATGCCTACGTTGCTGCCGGCGTGGAAACGGGTGCCACGCTGACGAATGATGATGCTGCCTGCAGTGACAGTCTCACCGCCGTAGCGCTTGACACCAAGTCGTTTCGACTCGGAATCGCGACCGTTACGGGTACTACCTGCTGCCTTTTTATGAGCCATTACCAGCCTCCTTAATTAAGGGGTTATTCGAGGGCTTAGCCCTGGATACCCGTGATCTTGACTTCAGTAAACCACTGACGGTGGCCCTGACGCTTCATGTGATGCTTACGACGACGGAACTTGATGATGTTGATCTTGTCGTGACGACCGTGGCTAACCACTTCAGCGGTCACCTTTGCGCCATCAACTACCGGGGCACCGACTTTTACGTCGTCGCCGTTGGCAACCAGAAGAACACGATCGAACTCAACAGAGCCGCCGGTTTCAACTTCCAGCTTCTCCAGCTTCAGAGTTTCGCCTTCTTTTACACGGTGCTGCTTACCACCGCTAACAATAACTGCGTACATTCATAGTCTCCGCGATTGACCCATCCCTGCTCTTATCCACCTGGTTCTAAGGGAAGCGCTCTGGCGACCCTATTGCAGGGAGCGCAGGTTGGGATGAGTTGGGCGCGTGATTGTACGAAAAGCCGCCGGGCAATACAAGTGAGATTCCCGGGCAAGTTGACACTGTAGGCAGCAATACCTAGCAT
Source organism: Marinobacter sp. KM021 (assembly GCF_050707965.1). NCBI lineage: Bacteria > Pseudomonadati > Pseudomonadota > Gammaproteobacteria > Pseudomonadales > Marinobacteraceae > Marinobacter > Marinobacter sp. KM021. Next base: position 4,533,486 of record NZ_CP136129.1, on the reverse strand, counting down.
TGCCGCGTCCTGCCCGAAAACTCAACGAAAACACCAGCAAGGGACGTACCAGCCCGATGACAGCCCAGCGCATCCATGACACCGTGGCGGAAGACTTCAGCCGCGTCAATGACCTGATAATCCAGCGGCTTGCCTCTGACGTCCCAATGGTTGAGAAGATCGCTCAATACATCATTGAAAGCGGCGGTAAACGCCTGAGGCCGCTGCTGGTACTACTATCCAGTCGGGCTGCAGGCTACAGCGAAATCGAACACCTGAAGCTGGCTGCCGTCATCGAGTTCCTGCACACCGCCACCCTGCTCCACGACGATGTGGTCGACACCTCTGACATGCGTCGGGGCCGCAGCACCGCCAACGCAAAATGGGGCAATGCTCCCAGCGTTCTGGTAGGTGATTTCCTCTACGCCCGGGCCTTCGAGATGATGGTGGAACTGGAAAGCCTGCCGATCATGAACGTTCTGTCCCACGCCACGGCGGTGATTGCCGAAGGCGAAGTAATGCAGCTGATGAACGTGAAAAACCCGGATCTTACCGAAGAGCAGTACATGGTGGTCATCCACAACAAGACTGCCATGCTGTTCGAGGCCTCCTCCCACACCGGCGCGCTGCTGGCGGGCGCCGATGACAGGCAAGAAACTGCACTGAAAGACTATGGAAAGCACCTAGGCCTGGCGTTCCAGCTGGTGGACGACGTTCTCGATTATCTGGGCGATGCAGAAGCCATGGGCAAAAACGTGGGCGACGACCTGGCCGAGGGGAAAACCACCCTGCCCCTGATTTATGCCATGGCCAACGGCAGCGATGAAGAGCGACAGCTGATTCGTCAGGCCATCCGCAAAGGCGGGCTGGACGACCTGCCGAAGGTATTGGAGATCGTCAAATCCTCCGGCGCCATTGAATATACCATGGCCAAGGCAAAAGAGCAGGCACGGATCGCCTGCGACCTGCTCACCTGCCTGCCGAAGTCTGAGCACCGGAAGGCCTTGGAGTTGCTGACTGAAGTGGCGGTAGCCCGAGTCAGCTGAGCATCAAACCGGGCGGCAACCCATCAGGCGCCGCCCGTTCTACTGCCTTAGCCAACCTGCTCGCGGCCATGGGGCGCATCGAAGTCCAGATCTGGCCCAACCGGCACCACCTGTGTCGGGTTGATGGTGCGCTGGCTGACATAGTAATGCTGCTTGATCTGACGAATATCCACCGTCTCGGCCACTCCGGGCACCTGGTACAGCTCCCGCACATAACCTGACAGATTCGGATAATCCCGGATCTGCTGGCGATTGCATTTGAAGTGGCTGTAATACACGGCATCAAACCGAATCAACGTGGTGAACAGGCGCCAGTCCGCCTCGGTAAGCTGGCTGCCGGTCAGATAGCGCTTCCCCGCCAGGATCTGCTCAAGCCAGTCCAGAGAATCAAACAGCGCGCTGTAGGCTTCTTCGTATTTGTCCTGTGCAGTCGCGAAGCCGGCCTTGTAAACACCATTGTTAACGGTGTCATAAACCCGCTCGTTCACCGAATCGATCTGCTCGCGCAGCTGTTCCGGGTATAGATCCAGAGCGGAATTCACGCCTTCCAGGCCGTTAAACGCGGAATTGAACATCCGGATGATATCGGCAGACTCATTGCTGACAATGGTTTCCTGCCGCTTATCCCACAACACCGGTACGGTGACCCGACCGGAATAATCTGGCGCGGCCCGAGTGTAGATCTGATGCATAAACTGGGATTGATACAGATGATCCTGGTGAGCCGGATCATCCTCCCGAAACTCCCAGCCATTCTCCACCATGTCCGGATGCACAACCGACACCGAAATGTGACGCTCCAAACCCTTCAGCTTCCGGAATATCAATGTCCGGTGCGCCCAGGGGCAGGCCATAGACACATACAGATGATAGCGCCCGCTCTCGGCCGCAAAGCCGCCCTCCCCCGCCGGACCGGGCGAGCCATCAACCGTTACCCAGTTGCGAAACCGAGCCGCTTCACGCTCAAACTTGCCTCCGGTCTTGTCCGTGTCATACCACTCGTCGTGCCACTGACCATCAACCAACAAACCCATAAAACCTCCTGCTGGGGTCAGACCCCTGTGTATAGACCCCTGTGTATAACTGCAGACTTATCAACAGGGGTCTGACCCCAATTTAACTGTCCACATTAACTCACAGGGGTCTGACCCCGTTTACAAATGTTGGAGACAGGTTACCGGGTGGGCTGGTAGGCTGATAGCAAGCATTTCTGGCAAACACTTTCAGATTATTCGAACATGCATACAGCTATTACGATTGACGCACTCAAAGTGCTGGACGCCATTGACCGCAAGGGCAGTTTTGCAGGGGCTGCCTCGGAGCTGTTCCGGGTGCCTTCCGCCATCAGTTACACGGTTCAGAAGCTCGAAGAGGATCTGAACGTCAGTATCTTTGACCGCAGCGGTCATAAGGCTGTACTGACCTCAGCCGGGCGGTATCTGCTTGAGGAGGGGCGTTCACTGCTGGAAGCCGCGGAGAACCTTGCCCATACCACGCGGCAGGTGGCCCAGGGCTGGGAAACCCGGCTGCGTATTGGCTTTAACTCGCTGCTGCCGGCTGAATGCCTGTTTCCGGCCATTCGGGATTTTCATCAGCTTGGGGTTCCGGTTGATGTGCAGATTATCGAAGAAGTCTTCGCCGGTGCCTGGGATGCCCTGCAAAGCCGTCGCGTTGATATGGTTGTCGGGGCAGACCTGCTGAGCAAACCTGCCGGAGCTTTCGCCACCAAATCACTGGGGGAAGTACCGTTTGTGTTTGCGGTAGGCGCAGAACACCCCCTCGCCAGTGTGACCGGCCCCCTGGCCGAAGCGGATATTGCACAGTATCCCGCAGCGGTAGCGGCGGATACGTCGCGCTCGCTGCCACCCGGCCATGCGGGAATATTCCGGCGCCAGAGAACCCTCACCGTCAGCAACATCGACCAAAAGATTCTAGCCCAGGAGGTAGGTTTGGGAGTTGGCTGGCTGCCCTACCCGAGAATCCGGAACCAGCTCGCCAGGGGCTCGCTTATTGCCAAAGAGACGAGTGAACCCCGCTCCGCCATCAGCGTACATCTGGCCCGCCATAGCGAAGACAAAGGCAAGGCATTGATGTGGTTCTGGGACAGACTCAGCCATGATGAGACCATCCACAAATGGCTTCAACCGGAATAAAATCGAGGCACCGGGGCCAATAGGCCCGATCATGCCATGGGCTATACTCCAAGGCCCGCAACCTTAACCGTGACACACAAGGGAGTGCGCTGGATGCGTCAGCTGTCGGAACTGGATGCCTCGTTTCTCTATCTGGAGTCAGAAACCACCCCCATGCACATTGGCGGTGTGTACCTGTTCGACGCCAGCGGCCTGAGAGATCCCCTGGCATTCAGCACGTTTGTGTCATACCTGCGCAGCCGCCTGCACGTGGTCCCCCTGTTTCGGCAAAAGCTCAAGGAAATCCCCCTGCGCCTGGGGCGCCCCTACTGGATCGATGACCCCAGCTTCAGTATTGAGCGGCACCTGGCCTACGTTAACCTGGGCGAACACGGCAAACAGGCAAGCCTGATGTCTTTGGCATCAAAAATCATGGAAGAGCCGCTAAAACGTGACCGCCCCCTGTGGCACATCACGTTTGTCGACGGCTTTCGCATTGACGACCCGGAAGGTGATAAACAAGGATTTGCGCTGATCGTCAAACTGCACCATGCCGCCATTGATGCCTTCAGTGGCGAGGAGATCATGGGCAAGTTACTGGAATACACACCAGAGCCCCGGCCCATTGCACCGCCACGTCCCTGGCTGGCGCGACCGGAGCCTTCCGAGGAGCGTGTATTTCTTCAGGCCAGCGCCAATATGCTCAAGACCCCCATGCAGGTTGCCTCACTCGCTTACAACGCAGCCGAAGCCACCGCCCGGGGCCTGGTCAAGAAACAGCTGCAGAAGCTGCCGGTGCCCTTCCCGCTGTTCACCGCACCCCACAGTCCGTTTAACCGGCAGATCACCGCCAACCGGCGCATTGTCTCCGCCAGCGTCAGCCTGTCCCGGCTCAAGGCAATCAAGGCCAGCCTCGGAGATGTCACCCTGAACGACGTGGTGCTCGGATTATGCGCTGAGACCCTGCACCGTTACCTCGAACAACAGGGTGGCGACACAGACAAGTCCCTGGTAGCAATGACGCCGATTTCGGTGCGCTCCAGCAGCCTGCGCAAAGCCACCGGCAACCAGATGTCTGCGATGCTGCTGGACCTTGCCACTAACGAACCCAATCCCGCAGCCCGGATCCGACGCATCCATCAGAACGCGGTGGAGTCTGAACCCTACCGGGAAGCCATTGCCGCCGACCGGCTGACCGAACTGCTGCCGTCCACCCTGCTGGCGCTGTCTGCCCGGCTATATTCCGAGCTGCAGGTGGCGCAGCGTTATCACCCGCTCTTCAACCTGCCGATCACCAATGTACCCGGACCACAAGTTCCACTGTTCCTGCAAGGCGCGCGACTGATCCGGCAATACAACACGGCCCCACTGTTCGACAGCCTTGGGCTGGTCATTGTGGCCGTGAGCTATCAAGGACAACTGACTCTGAACTTTACCCTGTGCCCGGACGTGGTTCCCGATGGAGACAGCCTGCAAGACCTGATTGAGGATAGCCTGACCGGGATTGAGGAGTGTCTGCATGACCTCGGCCCTGATCAGGGCCTGGAGACTCCGCACGGCAGCGGCCAAAACCTGACCGATGAGATATTAGGGGCGCTTGAAAACATGATTAGGGGCGGGCTTCAACGCTTTCGTCGATAACTTGGGCCGGGCACCAAAACGCCCGGCCCGCCGACATTATTACTCAAACGCCCAGCGCAGGAAGGTTCGCTTCTCTTCCTCGGTAGCGTGTTCCCACAGAGCTTTCAGGCGTTCCAGCGTGGTCGAGCCCGGTTCGCTGCTGGCGCTACCGCCAGATGCTGCCAAAGGCGTGCGATAACCACTGTACTGTGACGCCCCATCCCACTTGCTGGATTCCGCCACCAGCGTCCCGTTACTGTCAGTGATGGATACAGAAAAGTCTGCCATCATGGCTTCCGCCTGCTGCCGCGACGAAGGCTTGTCAAAACGGAAGCGATACTCTGCGCCCGGCTGGGCATCGAAGCGCACCACTTGTTGGTCGCTCTCCACCGTGTGCACTTTGGATTCACCATCACGCACCACCCCAGTTCGGGCCCATATGGTCTTGTAGGTAAAGACGACCTCGGTTTCGCCGGGCAATAAGCCGTAGTCCAGAGCCAGATCGTCCAGCATGAAGCGGGTCATGTTTGTGCCATTGATGGCGGCCACCTGAATTTCGCCCGGGGCCTTCAATACTGCCGGGTTCGCCGCCCCCTCGGGGTCGCCCTGCCAGGCATCCACTCGCGTCAGTGATGACGCACAACCAAACAAGGTAACGCTCAGCATCAGGACAACCAACTTGAAAACCCTGGAAACGTGACACATACTCATTTCATCTCCTTTTCCTTGAGAGGCCTGGGCGGCCATGACGGGATCACACGCTCTCGCATTCTGACCATCCAGGCCCCGAGGAGCAAGCAAAGCTTTGATAAGCGGGCGCCAAGCACTGGTGATTTTTACCGGGCTCATATAACGCCGATCACAAGAATGTAAAAATTTGTTGAATTAAGCCGCAATTGGATTAATTTTAATCAGGTCGGCAAACAAAACGCGTTGCCCGAGAAGAAAAGAATAAGCGGGCTCAGGAGCAACCATGGACACTCAGCGCAGGACCGGAGAAAACGGCCCGGCACCCTTTCGCAGCAGTCGTTTTTTCTGTGTAGGCAGCAAATGGTATTTCACCACGCGGGAAGGCTTTGACAGCGGTCCCTTTGCGTCCCGGGAACGTGCAGAGATCGGCCTCAAGCGATTTCTGCACGTGGTCAGGATGCTACCGGAAGAACAGCAACTCCATTAAACCTGGCCGAACGGAAGCTCCGGCTGGCCCATCCGCCGGGTAATGTTCTTCAGATGATGAAGGGCATTACCCAAACATCGATACCCCACAAGCAGACCAGGGCCATGAATCCGGCCACCACATCATCCACCATGATCCCCAGCCCTCCTGGCATCCGGGCATCCAGCCAACTGATGGGCCAGGGCTTGACTACATCGAACAGCCGGAACAGCAGAAACGCCATCAATACACCGTAGATCTGGTCCGGGAACAGGCCAAGGGCTATCCACATGCCTACAAACTCGTCCCAGACGATACCTCCATGGTCATGCACCTTGAGCGCGTCTGCGGTTTTCCCACACAACCAGATACCCACCAGGAAAGCCGCCAGAACCACCAGCCAATAGGCAACCGGGGGCAACCAGGCGAAGGTGTACCATACCGGTATCGCCGCCAGGCTCCCCCAGGTGCCGGGCGCCTTTGGCATGGCGCCACTGCCGAAGCCAAAGGCCAGAAAATGCACTGGGTGTCGCAAAAAGCCCGGTGGCAGTATAGCCGTTGGACTGTCTGGTTCATGCATCAGATCTTCGTCCTTCAAACCGATCTCCCAAAATGATCAAATCCGGCGGGTGATTCCGTCATGTCCGCTCCCGTAACGCGCAGCCCCGACGCCTGCTGAATACGCCCTATAATAATCAACCCACCCTGCACCTCCGGTGCCAGGGCAGCGTATTGATCAGGCGCGATGGCCACGCACAATTCATAGTCGTCGCCTGCGGTCAACGCCAGACTGAGCGCCGCAACCCCTTTAAGTCGGCGCAACTCCGGCAACATTGGAATGCTATTGGCGTCCAGCTCAGCACCCACACCGGACTGCTCGAGAATGTGCTCAAGATCCGCCAGCAAGCCATCGGAGATATCGATCGCCGCTGAAGCCCTGCCAATCAGCTGTTGGCCAAGCGCCAGCCTGGGCTCAGGAAAATGGTAGCGAGCCAGCACGGCTTTCTCGTCGGAAGCTGGGGCGGTTGCCTCCAGAAATTCGAGTGCGGCGCCGGCGGCACCCAATGGTCCGGACACGCAGATAAGATCACCCGGGCGGGCGCCAGAGCGCCGGATAGCAGAGCCTTGTGTCACCGTACCGTGTACCTGGATGGAGACCGCCAACGGCCCCCGGGTAGTATCGCCACCGGCCAGAGCAATTCCGAAATTATCACTGGCCTTAGCAAGCCCTTGGGCAAAATCCGCCAACCATTCAGGCTGCGCCTCAGGCAATGTCAGTGCAAGGGTAAAGCAAACAGGTGTAGCGCCCATGGCAGCCAAATCACTGGTGGCTACCGCCAGCGCTCGCCATCCCAGACAGAAAGGGGAATAGTTAGCAGGAAAATGAACGCCTTCAACCAGCGTATCGACTGAGAAGACCAGATCCCGACCCTCGGGAACACGCTGGATAGCGCAATCATCCCCGGGGCCGAGCACAAGCTGATCTGTCATGGCCTTGTTGGCCAGGGGCACAAAGAAGCGACGGATCAGCTCGAATTCACCCATGAATCAACGCGGGCGAGTCTCTGCCAGGCGCAGGCGCTGGCTCAGTTTATCCAGAATACTGTTCACAAACTTGTGGCCTTCGGTACCGCCAAAACGCTTGGCCATCTCGATGCCTTCGTTAATCACCACCTTGTAGGGCACATCAATCCGATGCTTCAGCTCATAGGTGCCCAGGCGGACAATCGCCAGCTCAACCGGATCCACCTCTTTCAGGGGCCGATCAAGGAAAGGCTCGATCAGTTTATCCAGCTCGGCCTGTTCCCGATGGATGCCCCGCAACAAATCCCGGAAATACATGATGTCTACTTTGCTCATGTCATTATCGACCATGAACTCCGCTTCAATGTCAGAGATCGGCGTTTTGCTGAAGTGCCGCTGGTACAGGCCCTGCATGGCAAGGGCCCGTGCCCTGCGCCGATCACCAGCCTTGGGCTGGCCGGTTTTCCCCGGCTGGGGGGAGGTATCACCCGCTTCGTTCATTACTCACCCAACTTTTTGAACAGACTGACCATTTCCAGGGCAGTAATGGCCGCTTCCGCGCCTTTGTTGCCGGCCTTGGTGCCTGAGCGCTCAATGGCCTGTTCGATCGAATCGACGGTCAATACGCCAAAGGTAACCGGAACGTCGGTTTCCAGGCTGACCGCGCCCAAACCACTGGAGGCTTCGCCGGCGACGTATTCGAAGTGCGGCGTGCCACCACGAATAACCGCGCCCAGGGCGATGATGGCATCGTAGTCGGAGGTTTCGGCTACGCGCTTGACTGCCAGCGGCATTTCATAGGCACCCGGTACCCGGATGATGGTGATGTCGTCTTTGGAAATACCGTGGCGCAACAGGGTATCTACAGCCCCATCTACAAGACTTTCAACCACAAAACCATTAAACCGGCCAACCACCAGGGCGTAACGGCCGCCGCACTGGGTGAAATCACCTTCAATTACTTTGATATCTGCCATCTTGGGCTCCTTCGCGAGCTGCGGCACTCAGAGCCGCAGCCGGGTTTATCATTCGGGGGTGTAGGGTACGTATTCCACAACTTCCAGATCGAAACCGGAAATGGCAGAGAATTTTACCGGCGGGCTCAACAAGCGCATTTTACCTACGCCGATATCCCGCAGAATCTGAGAACCGGTTCCGACGGTGAAGTACACGCCAGAACTGCCTTTCCCGGCAGATGCTGTGCCCTCGTCGTAGAATTCCTGGATTCGATCTTCCAGGTTATAGCTGTCTTCAGCGCTGTTCAGTAGAACCACAACGCCACGCCCTTCCTCAGCCACTTTCTCAAGGGCATGATGCAATGGCCAACTGCGCGAGTCCTTACGACGTGCACCCAACAGATCCCGAAGGGTATCGGTGATGTGTACACGCACAAACACAGGCTCTTCAGGGGCAATATCTCCCATCACCATGGCCAGGTGGGTGGCACCCTGAATGTTGTCTCGGTAGGTACGTAACTTGAAAAGACCATACTCGGTATCCAGGTCGTGCTCTTCCACGCACTCCACGGTTTTTTCATTCATGGTGCGGTAGTGGATCAGGTCGGCGATGGTGCCGATTTTCAGGTCATGCTCTTCTGCGAATCTTTCCAGGTCTTCACGGCGCGCCATGGAACCGTCGTCATTCATGATTTCACAGATCACACCGGCAGGCTCGCAACCGGCAAGAGCCGCCAGGTCACAGGAGGCTTCGGTGTGCCCGGCCCGGCTCAACACCCCACCAGGATCAGACATCAAGGGGAAAATATGGCCCGGCTGAACCAGGTCTGACGCCTTGGCATTGCGGGCAACCGCCGCTTGTACCGTGCGGGCGCGATCAGCCGCAGAGATACCGGTGGTCACGCCTTCACGCGCCTCGATAGACAGCGTGAACTTGGTGCCGAAGCCGGAAGCATTCTGCTGCACCATCAACGGCAAGCCCAGCTGTTCGCACCGGTCTCGGGTCATCGGCATACAGATCAGGCCCCGGCCAAAGCGAGCCATGAAATTGATCGCTTCCGGCGTGCAATGTTCTGCAGCCATTACCAGATCGCCCTCGTTCTCGCGATCCTCATCGTCCATCAGGATCACCATTTTGCCCTGGCGGATGTCTTCGATGATGTCTTCAATGCTGTTCAGTGCCATACGGTTCTGCACCCTGTCACCCTGGCCGCATCTTGCTGCGACCGAAGGGAATGAATTGAATGATTAGCTGCGGGCCAGGATCAGCCTCTGATCCTCACCCACCTGACGCCGATCCAGCACTTTCCATTGCACTTTATCAGCCATTGTTTCAAGCGGCAGATGAGCGGTTGGTCGCCCGGTGCTGCCCAGAAATACCGGCGCCTGATACAACCAGAGTTCATCCACAAGGTTTTCCCGAATGAACGTTCCGGCCAAGGTTGGCCCCGCCTCTACCAATAATTCGTTGATGCCAAGTTCGCCCAGGGCATCCAGCAGCTCAGCAAGGTCAACACCATTATCTTTCCAGGCCACACCGGTCAGGCTAACGCCCAGCGCGGCCAGATCCTGCGCCGGCGCCGATGCCAGTGCCGAACTGGCGCAGAACACCTGAACATTGCCCCCCTGGAGAATACGCGCCGTCGCCGGTGTACGGGCGTCCCGGTCGGCAATAACCCGCAGAGGCTGGCGTGAGGGATCCGTGGCATCACCAATCTCCCCCATTTCATCCCGACGCACCGTCAACGATGGGTCATCCGCCAGAACCGTGCCTACTCCCGTCAGGATAGCATCGCTGATGGCGCGCAGCCGCTGCACGTCCCTCCGGGCTTCGGGCCCGGTGATCCACTGGCTTTCGCCAGAGGCCATGGCGGTGCGGCCATCCAGGCTGGCGGCCATTTTCAGGCGAACCCAGGGCCGGCCAGTATTCATGCGTTTCATAAAGCCGGGGTTCAAGCGAACCGCTTCATCAGCCATCAACCCCTCGGTCACCTTGATGCCGGCATCCCGGAGCATGTCCAGCCCCCGGCCAGACACTGACGGATTAGGATCTTTAGTCGCGGCAAATACCTGCGCCACGCCAGCGTCAATCAACGCTCTGGCACAGGGCGGCGTTCGGCCATAATGGCTGCAGGGCTCTAGCGTGACATACGCAGTCGCCCCACGGGCATCCTGGCCGGCCTGGCTCAGAGCGCGAACTTCTGCGTGAGCCTCTCCGGCACGTTCGTGCCAGCCTTCTCCGACGATGCGGTTGCCCTTGGCGATCACACAGCCAACCCGGGGGTTGGGGTGGGTAGAATAGCGGCCACGCCAGGCCAACTGAATGGCCCGGGCCATCATCGCCCGGTCACGGTCTGCAATCATGCCTTGCCTTTTCCGGACTGCTTGTCGGCCAACGCCCTTGCCACATCAGCCGCGGTTTCACCATTACCCTGAGACAATCGCTCAATCTCTTCCTTGAACTCGTTGATGTCCTGAAAGCTGCGATAAACAGAGGCAAAGCGAACGTAGGCCACTTTGTCGAGCTGACGCAACTCGGTCATCACTTCCTCACCGAGCTGCATAGACTTTACTTCACGCTCACCGGTGGAACGCAGGCGGTACTTGATACGGTTCAGGGCAGCGTCGATTTCCTCGATGCTGACCGGCCGCTTTTCCAGCGCCTTCATCAGGCCTGCCCGAAGCTTTTCTTCATCGAATGGCTGCCGGGTGCCATCCTGCTTGACCACGCGCGGCATCACCAGCTCAGCGTTTTCAAACGTAGTGAACCGCTCCCGGCAGGACAAACACTCCCTGCGGCGGCGAACCTGATCACCTTCAGCCACCAGGCGCGAATCAATCACCTTGGTATCGGCTTCACCACAGAAAGGACAATGCATAATTCAGATGCTCCGGAAAGGAAGAACCCGGGGCTCCCTCAGGAGCGCCCGGGCAGTCTTGTTACGCTATCGCTCAGCCGTAGACCGGGAAGCGGGCACACACCGCTTCTACCTGCTCACGCACACGGCTGATGGTTGCTTCGTCTTCAAGGTTGTCCAGGATGTCACACATCCAGCCAGCCAGATCACGGCACTCGGTTTCCTTGAAACCACGAGTGGTAACGGCCGGGGTACCGATGCGCAGGCCTGAGGTCACAAACGGTGAACGCGGGTCGTTCGGGACAGCGTTCTTGTTCACGGTGATGTGCGCCTTGCCCAGAGCGGCATCGGCGTCTTTACCGGTGATGTCCTGCTTGATCAGGCTGACCAGGAACAGATGGTTCTTGGTACCGCCGGACACCACGTCAAAGCCACGCGCAACAAACACTTCGGCCATGGCCGCAGCGTTCTTCACCACTTGCTGCTGGTAAGCCTTGAACTCGTCGCTCATGGCTTCCTTGAAGCACACGGCCTTGGCTGCAATCACGTGCATCAGCGGGCCACCCTGACCGCCGGGGAAGACGGCAGAGTTCAGTTTCTTCTGCAGATCTTCATCATCACAGGCCAGGATCAGGCCACCGCGGGGGCCGCGCAGGGTTTTGTGAGTGGTGGTTGCAACCACGTGGGCGTGTGGCACCGGGTCCGGATACACGCCAGCAGCAACCAGGCCAGCCACATGAGCCATGTCCACAAACAGGTAGGCGCCAACCTTGTCGGCGATGGCACGGAAGCGGGCAAAGTCCAGCTCCTGGGAGTAGGCTGAGAAGCCGGCAATGATCATCTTCGGCTTGTGCTCAACCGCCAGCGCCTCGATTTCGTCGTAGTCCAGCAAGCCGGTGTCGGTGTTGATACCGTACTGAACGGCGTTATAGATCTTGCCAGAGAAGTTGACGCTGGCACCGTGGGTCAGGTGACCACCGTGGGCCAGGCTCATACCCAGAACGGTATCGCCGGGCTTGAGCAGGGCCATGAACACGGCAGAGTTGGCCTGGGAGCCGGAGTGGGGCTGAACGTTGGCGTAGGCAGCACCGAACAGTTCCTTGGCACGGGCGATGGCCAGGTCTTCAGCAATGTCGACAAACTCACAGCCGCCGTAGTAACGCTTGCCGGGATAACCTTCGGCGTACTTGTTGGTCAGCACACTGCCCTGGGCTTCCATCACCCGCGGGCTGGTGTAGTTTTCAGACGCGATCAGTTCGATGTGCGCTTCCTGACGCTTCTCTTCCGCCTGCATGGCGTTCCAAAGTTCGTCATCGAAACCGGCGATTTTCATATCACGATTAAACATGGATGTGCTGCCCCTGTCTGTATGGCTGGCCCGGCGCTGCCTCTTTGCATGCCGTAACCCCTGAAAAATTGGGCCGCTATTCTATCCCGAAAGCGGGTTAAAAATCATCCTTTATGCCGTCCGCAGATACCGGCACACCGAGGATCCCGATTTTCACTCAATTGCTATCCCGGATAGGTTTAGATACCTTAGCCGATCAACATTCAATGGTGTCTACTTTGGCAGTGACGGCCTTCGGGGTGGGCGATTCGGGATACGCTGTGAATACGTCCCTGTACGCTCCGCAAAAACATCCCTGTTTTTGAGGATCCCGAATCGCCCACCCCGAAGGCCTTAGCCAGACACCTGTCGTGTTTTCTGTTATCTACGCGAATTTCGGATAAGGATTCTGCCAATATGGCCCAGTACGTATACACCATGAACCGCGTGGGCAAGGTGGTACCACCCAAGCGGGAGATTCTGAAAGACATTTCCCTGAGCTTCTTCCCGGGCGCCAAAATCGGCGTACTGGGCCTGAACGGCTCCGGTAAATCCACCCTGCTCCGTATTATGGCGGGTGTCGACCAGGATTACATCGGCGAAGCCCGGCCCCAGCCCGGCATCAATGTCGGCTACCTGCCCCAGGAGCCGGAGCTGGACGAAGAAAAAACCGTCAAGGAAATCGTCGACGAGTCCGTTGCCCACGTGCACAACGCCCTGGCCGAACTGGACCAGGTATACGCCGCGTACGCAGAGCCGGATGCCGATTTCGACGCCCTGGCCAAGAAACAGGGCGAACTGGAAGCCATCATCCAGGCCACTGACGGGCACGATATCGAACGCAAGATGGAAGTGGCCGCCGATGCGCTGCGCCTGCCAGCCTGGGATCAGAAAGTCAAAGTGCTGTCCGGTGGCGAGCGCCGCCGTGTGGCCCTGTGCCGCCTGCTGCTGTCTGGCCCGGACATGCTGCTCCTGGACGAGCCGACCAACCACCTGGACGCGGAGTCCGTGGCCTGGCTGGAGCGCTTCCTGCACGATTACGACGGCACGGTGGTCGCCATCACCCACGACCGTTACTTCCTCGACAACGTCGCCGGCTGGATTCTGGAGCTGGACCGGGGCCACGGCATCCCGTTCGAGGGCAATTACAGCCAGTGGCTGGAGAACAAAGAAAAACGCCTGGAAATGGAAGCCAAGCAGGAAGCCTCGCACCAGAAAGCCATCAAGCAGGAGCTTGAGTGGGTGCGCTCCAACGCCAAAGGCCGCCAGTCCAAGAGCAAGGCCCGTCTGGCCCGCTTTGAGGAGATGAGCTCTCAGGAGTTCCAGAAACGTAACGAGACCAACGAACTGTACATCCCGCCCGGACCACGCCTGGGTGGCAAGGTGATCGAAGTGGAGGGCATCAGCAAGGCCTTCGATGATCGCCTGCTATATGAAAACGTGTCTTTCAGCGTACCGCCGGGCGCCATTGTCGGCATCATCGGTGGTAACGGTGCCGGTAAATCCACGCTGTTCAAGATGATTGCTGGCATGGACCAACCAAACTCCGGCACTATCACCGTGGGCGAAACCGTTGAGCTCGCTTACGTGGATCAGATGCGCGACCTGGACGGCAGTAAAACCGTGTGGGAAGAGCTGTCCGACGGCAACGACATCATCAAGGTTGGCAACTACGAAACACCTTCCCGCGCTTATGTGGGCCGCTTCAATTTCAAGGGCACCGACCAGCAAAAGCGGGTAGGCGATCTCTCCGGTGGTGAGCGTAACCGCCTGCACCTGGCCAAGCTCCTAAAGCAAGGCGGCAACGTGTTGCTGCTGGACGAACCTACCAACGATCTGGACGTGGAAACCCTGCGCGCACTGGAAGAAGCCATTCTGAACTTCCCCGGCTCCGCTCTGATCATCTCGCACGATCGCTGGTTCCTGGACCGTGTGGCCAGCCACATTCTGGCGTTCGAGGATGACGGTGAGGTGGTGTACTTTGAAGGCAACTTCACCGATTACGACGCCGACTTCAAGAAGCGCAAAGGGGAATCTGCCATGCAGCCCAAGCGCATGAAGTACAAGAAGCTGGCGTAACTGTGGTACTGAGCCGGCGTTTGCCGGCTCGCTCCTCCCGCCCCGATTTGCCCGATACGGAATTCTGCCATGGCCAAAGCCAAAACCGCCTTTGTATGCACCGAGTGCGGTGCGGATTACTCCAAGTGGCAGGGCCAGTGCACGGCCTGCCAGGCCTGGAACACCATCAGCGAAGTACGCGGCGTTTCCGGCCCCGGCAAGGGTGCACGCAGCGCCCGGTTTGAGGGCTACGCGGGCAGCCTATCCGAGGTCAAAAGCCTGGACGAAGTCAGCTTGGCCGAGCAGGCCCGCATCAGCACCGGCATGCAGGAGTTCGACCGGGTGCTGGGCGGCGGCTTGGTGGAGGGTTCCGCGGTATTGATGGGCGGCCACCCCGGCGCGGGCAAAAGCACCCTGCTGCTGCAGGCGGTTTGCCAACTGGCCGAGCAGCACCCGGCGCTTTACGTCACCGGTGAGGAATCCCTGCAACAGGTGGCCATGCGCGCCAAGCGGCTGGGGTTGCCCACCAAAGACCTGAAAATGCTCTCGGAAACGTCCGTGGAGCGTTTGATGCAGGTGGCGGAAATGGAGAAGCCCCGCATTCTGGTGATCGACAGTATCCAGGTGATGCACGTGGCCGATATCGAATCCGCCCCGGGCTCAGTCTCCCAGGTGCGGGAGAGCGCTGCCTTCCTCACCCGCTTTGCCAAGCAAACAGGCACCATCCTGCTATTGGTTGGCCACGTTACCAAAGACGGCAGCCTGGCCGGACCGAAGGTGCTGGAGCACATGATCGATTGCTCCATCCTACTGGAAGGCTCCAGCGACAGCCGCTACCGCACCCTGCGGGGCATCAAGAACCGTTTCGGCGCGGTAAACGAGCTAGGCGTGTTTGCGATGCTGGAACAAGGCCTGAAGGAAGTGAAAAACCCCAGCGCCATTTTCCTGAACCGGGGCGAAGAGGCCGCTCCCGGCAGTGTGGTGATGGTGGTCTGGGAAGGCACCCGGCCCATGCTGGTGGAAATCCAGGCACTGGTGGACATGGCCCAGGGCAGCTACCCACGTCGTGTGGCCGTGGGCACCGACCAGAACCGCCTGGCGATGCTTCTGGCCGTTCTGCACCGCCATGGTGGCATGCATGTGGCGGATCAGGATGTGTTCGTGAACGTGGTGGCAGGTGTGAAGGTCAACGAAACCAGCGCGGACCTTGCTCTGTTGTCGGCGGTGGTGTCATCGTTCAGGAATCGGGCGCTGCCGCAGGATCTGGTGATTTTCGGAGAAGTGGGCCTGTCCGGCGAGATCCGGCCGGTGCCGAATGGTCAGGAGCGGATTTACGAGGCAGCCAAGCACGGCTTCACTCGGGCTTTGGTTCCCAAGGCTAACGTTCCGCGCAAGCCTGTGGAAGGCATGAAGGTCATTCCGGTGACCAAGCTTTCTGATGCCCTTTCGGCTTTGGAAGAGCTTTAGTTAACGGCCCCGAGCCTTATGGCTCCAGAGTTAGGGCAGTGTTGGAGCGCCTTTCAAAAAAACGCTACGAGCACATCCATGTGCGCTTCGCTCCGGCCATCCATGGCCTCCGAGATTTTTTGAAAGGCGCTCCAACACTGCCCTCTCTATCCTCAGTGCAATCCGCACCTCAAACGAAAAGCCTCAGCGCGCCCTCGTCAGTCAATCAGATGCGCAAACTCCCGCTCCAACAGCGCCTGATCCCCAAGATTTAACTCAACCAGCCGCTTCAAATGCGTGGCACTTTCAAGATCAATATACTGACACCGAAATCCCAGCCGATGATCCTCCACGTGCTTCAACTCCACCGCCATCACAATCGCAGCTTCATGTTCATTCAGGTGAATCACCACCTCACAAGGCTTGTTCAGCGGAACCTTCCAACCTTCCGGCCGCTGGACCAAAACGCCCTTCAGGGAAATATCCAACACCTCGGTTGACCACACCTGATCCTGACAATGCAGCTCACAGGGCGCATCGAAACTGATTCGATGGAAACGGCGTTTTTCGGATGATTTGGTAGACAAGGGGCAGCTCCGGCTCGATGGTCATCAACCTCTATGACTATAGACCGGACATAAAAGGGAGTACAGCGTGGAGTGGTTAGCGAGAGCTTCGCTCCCGAAGGCTTAAGATATTCCCGAAACGTTGGACTGCGGGGTGGCGATAGGGCCTCCAAAAAATCTCGGAGGCCATGGATGGCCGGAGCGAAGCGCTCAGGGATGAGCTCGTAGCGTTTTTTTGGAGGCCCTATCGCCACCCTGCCTACTCCACAGCCCGCAGGCTAGGAGTAAACAAAGCACAAACTCGAACCTATTGGTGATACTGCCCGCTAAGCTCAACAACCGCCTCTATAAACGCCCCAGCATGCTCCGGATCCACATCCGGCGTTATCCCATGCCCCAGGTTGAAGATATGCCCAGACCCCGAGCCATACCGCTTCAGGATATCCGCCACTTCCTGGCGAATCCGCGCCTTCGGCGCATACAACATGGCCGGGTCCATATTGCCCTGCAGGGCAACTTTATCGCCCACGCGAGCGCGGGCATTGCCAATGTCCGTCGTCCAATCCAGGCCCACGGCGTCGGCGCCACAATCAGCAATGGACTCCAGCCACTGACCACCATTCTTGGTGAACACAATCACCGGCACCCTGCGGCCTTCGCTCTCGCGAATCAGACCATCAACAATCTTCGTCATGTAACGCAGGGAAAATTCCTCGTAGGCCCAGCTGCTCAGCACGCCACCCCAGGTATCAAAAATCTGTACCGCCTGGGCACCGGCCTTAATCTGGCCGTTGAGATAGTCGATCACCGAATCGGCCAGATGGTCCAGCAAGCGGTGCATCACTTCCGGCTGGCCGTACATCAGTTTCTTGGCTTCAGAGAAGGTCTTGGAGGAGCCCCCTTCAATCATGTACGTGGCCAGGGTCCAGGGGCTGCCGGAGAAACCGATCAGCGGTACCCGGCCGTTGAGTTCGCGGCGGATGGTGGAGACTGCGTTCATCACATAGTCCAGATCCGACTCGGCATTCATCTTCGGCAGGGCGTCGACGTCGGCTTCGGAGCGAATCACCTTGCGGAATTTCGGACCTTCGCCGGTTTCGAAATACAGACCCAGGCCCAGGGCATCAGGAATGGTCAGAATATCGGAGAACAGGATGGCAGCGTCCAGCGGATAGCGCTCCAGCGGCTGCAGGGTAACTTCACAGGCCAGCGGCGTGTTCTTGCACAGGCTGAGAAAATCACCGGCTTTTGCCCGGGTTGCGCGGTACTCCGGCAGGTAGCGGCCCGCCTGGCGCATCATCCACACCGGGGTGCGGTCTACAGGCTGGCGCATCAGGGCGCGCAGGAAGCGGTCATTCTTCAGCTCGGTCATAACGTATCCCGTTCTCGTCGGTAAATGGTCAGAGATAATGGGGAGCAATGATACCCCGTTTATACGAATAAAAAAGGGCGGCTTACCCGTAGCAAGCCGCCCTTCTGACTCTGATCAACTCAGAGTTATACGTCGAGGTAGTCCAGAATGCCTTCCGCAGCCTGGCGACCTTCCCAGATGGCAGTGACCACCAGATCTGAGCCGCGCACCATATCACCACCGGCGAAGATCTTGGGGTTGCTGGTCTGGAACGGGAACTCGGCTTCCTCCGGCGCTGCAACGCGACCGGAATCATCGGTGTTCACCTCGTGTTCACCAAACCAGTCAGCGGGGCTCGGCCGGAAACCAAACGCCACCAGCACCGCATCGGCAGGAATGACTTCCTCACTGCCCGGCACGACCTCAGGGCGGCGACGGCCGTTTTCGTCCGGCTCCCCCAACTGGGTAGACACAACCTTAACGCCCTCAACACGGTCTTCACCGATGATGGCGATAGGTTGCCGGTTGAACAGGAACTTCACGCCTTCTTCCTTGGCGTTTGCGACTTCCCGGCGCGAACCCGGCATATTGGCTTCATCCCGACGGTAGGCACAGGTGACGCTCTCCGCCTGCTGACGAATGGAGGTGCGGTTGCAGTCCATGGCGGTATCACCACCACCCAGAACCACCACGCGCTTGCCCTTCATATCAATGAAGTCTGTCGCTTTTTTCTCGAACCCCAGACGGCGATTCACGTTGGAAATAAGGAACGGCAGAGCATCATAAACACCCGGCAGTTCCTCTCCCGGGAAGCCGCCCTTCATGTAGGTGTAGGTGCCCATACCCATGAACACCGCATCGAATTCCTCCATGATGCTCTTCAACTGGACGTCTTTACCCACCTCAGTGTTCAGACGGAATTCCACGCCCATCTCCTCGAACACCTTACGGCGCCGGGACATCACGGACTTTTCCAGCTTGAACTCGGGAATACCGAAGGTCAGCAGACCGCCAATTTCAGGGTAACGATCGAAAACCACCGCCTTGACGCCATTACGCACCAGGATATCGGCACAGCCGAGGCCTGCGGGCCCGGCGCCGATAACGGCCACTTTTTTATCTGTCCATTTCACATTGGACATATCAGGCTTCCAACCCAGCGCGAAGGCCGTGTCGGTAATGTATTTTTCCACCGAACCGATGGTTACCGCGCCGTAGCCATCGTTCAGGGTACAGGCACCTTCACACAGGCGATCCTGTGGGCACACCCGGCCGCACACTTCCGGCAGGGAGTTGGTCTGGTGGCACAACTCCACGGCCTTCATGATGTTGCCTTCAGACACCAGCTTCAGCCAGTTCGGAATATAGTTGTGTACCGGGCATTTCCACTCGCAATAGGGGTTACCGCAAGCCAGGCAGCGGTGAGACTGAGACGCCGCATGGGTTTCGGTAAACGGGTGGTAGATCTCACCGAATTCTTTCTTCCGCTTTTTGGCAGGCACCTTCTTCGGGTCTACCCGCCCAACTTCCACAAACTGAAAGTCATTGTTGAGACGTTCTTTCATGTTGCTACTCTCATCAGCTCAATTTCGACGGGGGCTGCGCCCGTTGGCGCAGCCCATCAACCTTTGCGTTGCCCAGCCTTATTCCGGGCGGGCACGGGTGCTGGCCAGCAGGCTGCGCAGGTTCGCAGCCTTTGGCTTCACCAGCCAGAAGCGGCCGATGTAATCGTCGAAATCTTCAAGTAGGTGCTCCGCCCAGGCGCTTCCGGTTTCGGAAATATGCTCCCGAATCACACCACGCAGGTGATTCCGGTAGGCTTCCATGTCTTCCCGCGAAATGCGCTGGATCTCAACCAGTTCGTGGTTGTACTTGTCCACGAAGGTGTTATCCAGGTCCAGTACATAGGCGAAGCCGCCGGTCATGCCGGCTCCGAAGTTGTAGCCGGTGGACCCCAGTACGGTCACCAGGCCGCCGGTCATGTATTCACAACAGTGGTCCCCGGCCCCTTCTACCACCGCATGGGCACCAGAGTTACGAACCGCAAAGCGTTCACCGGCTGTGCCAGCGGCAAACAGCTTGCCCCCTGTCGCGCCGTACAGGCAGGTATTACCCACGATGGATGTTTCCTGGGTTTTGAAGTCGCTGCCGCGGGGCGGTTTAACAACCAGCTTGCCGCCAGTCATGCCCTTGCCCGCGTAGTCGTTGGCATCGCCTTCAAGAATCAGGTTCAGACCACCCACGTTCCACACACCAAAGCTCTGGCCTGCGGTCCCGGTAAGATCCAGGGTGATCGGCGCATCCACCATTCCCTGGTTACCGTACTGCGCTGCAATTTCGCCAGACAGCCGCGCACCAATGGAGCGATCGCAGTTGGTAACCTTGTAGCTCCAGGCGCCGCCGGACTTCTCGGCGATAGCTGCAGCGGTGTCTTTCACCATCTGCTCCGCCAGGCGGCCTTCGTCGAACGGATGGTTACGCTCAACCTGACAAGTCTGGGGCTTGTCCGCCGGGATGTGATCATTCTGCAGCAGACGGGTCAGATCCAGCTTTTTCTGGCGCTCGGTATTGCCCGGCAGGCGCTCAAGCAGATCGACACGGCCAACCAATTCCTCAAGACTGCGAACACCCAGTTTGGCCATCCACTCGCGAGTTTCTTCCGCGACAAAACGGAAGAAGTTCATGGCCATCTCAACGGTGCCCTTGAAGTGCTCTTCCCGCAGGTAATCGTTCTGGGTAGCAACACCGGTGGCACAGTTGTTCAGGTGACAGATCCGCAGGTATTTACAACCCAGGGCCACCATCGGCGTAGTGCCGAAGCCGAAGCTTTCAGCGCCCAGAATGGCTGCTTTAACAACATCCAACCCAGTCTTGATACCACCATCAGTCTGCAGGCGAATCTTGCCCCGCAGGTCATTTGCCCTCAGGGCCTGCTGGGTTTCGGTCAGGCCCAGCTCCCACGGCGAGCCGGCGTAGCGAATCGACGTCAACGGGCTGGCCGCGGTACCGCCATCGTAACCGGATACGGTAATCAGGTCGGCATAGGCCTTTGCCACACCGGCGGCGATGGTCCCTACACCAGGCTCAGACACCAGTTTCACCGATACCAGAGCTTCCGGGTTCACCTGCTTCAGATCGAAAATCAGCTGCGCCAGATCCTCGATAGAATAGATATCGTGGTGCGGTGGTGGCGAAATCAGGGTCACACCCGGCACGGAATAACGCAGGCGAGCGATCAGATCATTCACCTTGCCACCAGGCAACTGGCCACCCTCACCGGGCTTGGCACCCTGGGCGACTTTAATCTGCATGACATCGGCGCTTCGCAGGTATTCTGCGGTTACACCGAATCGGCCAGAGGCAACCTGCTTGATCTTCGAACGGCGATTGGTGCCATGGCGGGCAGGGTCTTCACCACCCTCACCAGAGTTAGAACGGCCACCCAGGGTGTTCATGGCCACCGCGAGCGCTTCATGGGCCTCCGGAGACAAAGCACCCAGGGACATCGCCGCGGAATCAAACCGAGGGAAAATATTCTCTACAGGCTCAACCTCGGAGAGATCAATCGGCTTGATATCCTTCTTGAATACCAGCAAGTCACGCAGGGTAGCCACCGGGCGCTCGTTCACCAGGCCGGCGTATTCCTGATAGTGGCCGTAATCGCCACTGATCACGGCATCCTGGAGCTTGGCAACCACATCCGGGTTGAACGCATGGTACTCCTGGCCGTGAACGTACTTGAGCAAACCACCCTGGGAAAGGGGCTTGCGGGGTTTCCAGGCCACGGCTGCTAGCTGTTCCTGATCCTGCTGGAAGTCAAAGAAGTCCGCGCCCTGAATACGGCTGGGCACCCCCTTGAAGCACAGATCCACAACCTTATCGGCCAGACCGATGGCTTCAAACAGCTGAGCACCGCGATAGGAGGTGATGGTGGAGATTCCCATTTTCGACAGGATCTTCAACAGGCCCTTGTTGATGCCTTTACGGTAGTTGTTCTTGGCTTCAATCGGATCCATCAGCAATTCGCCGGTGCGAATCAGATCGTTAAGCACCTGGTAGGCCAGGTACGGATAAACCGCAGTGGCACCAAAGCCGAACAGTACGGCGAAGTGATGGGGATCCCGGGCCCAGCCAGTTTCCACAATGATGTTGGAATCGCAGCGCAGGCCCCGCTCCACCAGGTGGTGGTGCACAGCACCGGTCACCATCATGGCGTTCACAGGCAACTCGCCTTCCACCAGGTCTTTGTCGCTCAGAATCAGCAGTACCTTACCGTCGCGGACCGACTTTTCAGCCTCATCGCACATCCGGCGAACCGCTTCGTGAAGGCCCTCCTCCGGTCGGTAGCTCATGGCAATTCTGGCCACTTCAAAGCCCGGGCGATCGTTATTGCTGAGCTTGAGGAACTTGGCCGGCGACAACACCGGGGTTGTCAGAATAATCCGGTTGGCGTGTTCAGGGGTCTCCTCAAAGACGTTTTGCTCCGCACCCAAGCAGGTTTCCAGCGACATCACGATGGTTTCGCGCAGCGGGTCGATAGGCGGGTTGGTGACCTGGGCAAACTTCTGGCGGAAATAATCCGCCACATGCCGCACCTTGCTGGACAGCACCGCCATCGGCGTATCGTCACCCATGGAGCCCACAGCTTCTTGCGCGCTTTCAGCCAGCGGGCGCAACACCTGGTCGCGCTCTTCAAAGGAGATATTGAACATCTTCTGATGAACCAGCAGTTCGTCCGGCTCCATCAGTTTGAACTCAGGGGTGGCCTGGTTCAGCGTGGTTTCCACCCGCAGGGCGTTGTCTTTCAACCAACGCTTGTAGGGCTGCGCGGTTTTCAGGCGCTGGTCGATGTCTGCAGTGTGCAGCACCTCACCAGACTCGGTATCAATCGCCAGCATCTGGCCCGGGCCCACACGGCCCTTGGCAACCACATCATCCGGCGTGTAGCCGTAGGTGCCCACTTCTGATGCCAGGGTAATAAAGTCGTCCTTGGTGATGACCCAGCGAGCCGGGCGCAAGCCGTTACGGTCTAGCATACACAGAGCGTAACGACCATCAGACATAACCAGGCCTGCAGGGCCGTCCCAAGGCTCCATGTGCATGGAGTTGTATTCATAGAACGCCCGCAACTGGGAATCCATGGTGTCTACATTCTGCCAGGCCGGTGGGATCATCATCCGAACGGCACGGAACAGGTCAACACCACCAGCCAGCAATATCTCCAGCATGTTATCCATGCTGGATGAATCCGAGCCGGTCAGGTTAACCAGCGGCTGCAGGGTTTGCAGGTCTGGCAGGTTCGGTGAACTGAACTTGGCCGCACGGGCGATCGCCCAGTTACGGTTGCCGTCGATGGTGTTGATCTCACCGTTATGAGCCAGGAACCGGAACGGCTGGGCCAACGGCCATTTGGGCATGGTGTTGGTGGAAAACCGCTGGTGGAACACACAGATGGCGGTTTGCAGATCCGGATCACCCAGATCCTTATAAAAGTTGGCGAGATCCGCCGGCATCATCAGGCCTTTGTAGGCCAGGGTGCGATGCGACAAGCTGCAGATGTAAAACTCAGAGTCTTCCGCCATCTCCCGCTCAGCATGGCGGCGACCAACAAACAGCGCAACGGCAAACTCCTGCTCGGTTTTTCCGCCCGGCTCAACAAAAACCTGCTCAATCCTGGGCAGACAATCCAGGGCCATCGGCCCCAGGCAACTGTCGTCCACGGGCACTTCTCGCCAGCCCATGATTTCCAGCCCCTGATCGACGAGATTTTTCTCAACCGCAGCGCGACCGGATGCTGCCTGGCTTTCGTCCCGGGCTAAAAAAACCTGGCCGACTGCAAATAAGTCTCCAGGTTTTTTCCCGAACGCCGCCTGAGCAGCTTTGTAGAGGAAGGCCTTGGGACTTTGAATAAGAAGCCCACAACCATCACCGGTTTTGCCATCGGCTGCGATGCCTCCACGGTGGGTCATGCAAGTCAATGACTCGATGGCCGTTTGCAACAGCTTATGGCTCGCCTCGCCCTTCATGTGGGCAATCAGGCCAAAACCACAGTTGTCCCTGAACTCATCGGGATGATACAAGCCTGTTGTCATAAGCGTTCTCTCGCGTGTAAATGCTTTCTCGCCAGCCCGAAGCGCACCAAATTAGTGCGCAAAACGTACTGACACCGAAAAAAAGGGGGAAGCGATTTTACACACGTGAAACTACGTATACAATTTTTTTCGCTGTTTTACCGCTAGAACAGGACAAAAATGCACCGTAACGGTGCACCTAGTAACTTTCGAAGGATCGCACCCAGGGTTCTGCAATTCCCAAAGCAGAGGGCAACCGTCCAGAAGCTTCCCGGGCGGATTCTCGACCTGGATACTCACCATATACCAACATAAACCAGGGCTGACCCTGACGCTCTCCGAGGGTATAGCTCAAATTGGGGTTGTCTGGCTGGCGATCAAGAACATTCAGAATTGTGCGCTCCTGATGACCAGCGACAAGCTGGAGAGTCCAGCCTTCACGTTGTTGCAACTGCGCCAACGGCACAAAGTTCTTCGGTCTTGCAGGAGTGAACGCTGGCTCTGGCTCTGGCTCTGGCTCTGGCTCAGTTTCGGCCGCTGCACTGACGTCTGTCAACGCCAGGTTTTCCGGTTCCTGCTGGCGCGGTAACTCTGGCGGACGTAGTGCATCAGCGGGAAGTGCTTCACCCGCGTCTCGCGCCGCTTCGGGCCCTATGGTAATACTCCTTCGAACAGTTTCTTTCGGAGTCTCCAATCCACCTGAGCCAGCGACCGATTCATCGTATTGTCGTGCCACGAACCACCATGACACCAGTAATATCACCAGTGCCAAGGCGGGCCAACGCAGTGAAGCAAGGGGAGGCCAGCTACGGGCTGCAGCGCGGCTCTGTGGTGCAACCATGTCGAGCCAGATACCCGGTGCAACGCGTTTCAGTCGGCCGAAACTGCCCTGACTCAAAGCATGAAGCTGCTTTAGCCGTGATGAAGAAAGCAACTCTTCCTTTCGGCCACCAGCGCGGTGAACCCGGGGCTCAAGGAAGGCGAAAATCTCGTTTCGACTTAACGGGGGAAGACTGATGTGGTGGATGTGAACGGCAAGATCTTCCGCCCGGAACTGATCCTGCAACCCTTCGGCACCAGAGAATACCAAAGCAGCGGCCAGCGACCGGTCAGCCGCAAGAAATCCGGAGAGTAAAAGATTCAATAACTCCGGAGCTACCCGATCGGCATCATCCAGAATCAACACCAGCCGCTGCCCACGTTGAGCACGCGCCTGGGACCACCGGAAAAACTGGTAAACCAGCTCCCGAGGCTCCGAATCCGCAGGTACACCTGAACGGGCGATTTTCCGGAGATCCCTGGCCAGTGCCTGGGCGCTCGTCAAAGCTGCCGTGGGGATACGATGAAAATCGAGCCGGGCTGATTCACTGCGAACCAACTCCGTGAGTATCCGCGTTTTGCCAGCACCTGGCGCTCCCGTTACCAGCAGCGCCATATCCCCGAAACCGCAGAGGTGACGCAATGACTCCAGTGCATGGTGGCGCATGGCGTCCGGGAAGAAAGGCGTCTCCATCTCCAGCGGATTATCCCGCAAGCCGTAGCGTTGCTGGAGGCGGGGAAACAATCCACCACTGTCTATCGCATTCAGGTTATCCTGGGTCACAACTCATCCCTGCCCGTTGCTCAATCACCGCGTGATTCGATGATTAATCGATAAATTCCAACAAGGTCTTCCTGAGGTTATCCGGCTGGGTATCAGCGGTTACAAAGGCATCCCCCAAGGCTCGCATCAATACCAACCGGAGGTTGCCATCCACATTCTTCTTATCAACGGCCATCAGGGACATGAAATCATCGGGCGTCATGCCTTTCGGGGCCCGGTCAGGCAATCCCGCCCGGCGAATCAACTCTACCGCTCTCTGATGATCCGCCGCACTGATCATACCCTCTCTCAAAGACAAGTCAGATGCCATCATCATCCCGGTTCCAACCGCCTCGCCATGGAGCCAGTTGCCATAACCCGCGTAGGTTTCGATCGCATGGCCAAAGGTATGACCAAGATTCAGGATGGCCCTCAACCCCCCTTCCCTCTCATCGGCGGCCACAACGTCTGCCTTGCATTGGCAGGAACGAAAAATGGCCTCTCCTATTGCTTCGGGCTCCAGCCTGACCAACGCATCGATGTTGATTTCCAGCCACTCCAGAAAGGGTACATCGCGAATCAGGCCGTACTTGATAACCTCCGCAAGCCCAGCCGACACTTCCCTGGGAGGAAGCGTGGTCAGGGAATCGGTATCAATCAGGACAATGTTGGGCTGATGGAATGCGCCAACCATGTTTTTGCCCAAAGGATGATTGATTCCGGTTTTACCACCAACGGATGAATCTACCTGCGAAAGCAGAGTCGTGGGCATCTGGATAAACGGCACGCCCCGCTGATAACAGGCCGCTGCAAACCCTGCCATATCGCCGACAACGCCACCGCCCAGGGCAGCAAGCGTTGTTTTCCTGGAGTGCCGGCACTCCAGCAGCCGATCGAATATCAGGTTAAGGGTCTGCCAATCTTTGAACTTCTCGCCATCCGGTAGCGTGACCACATCAACCGATTTTCCGGGGAAGCAAGCCTTTGCACGCTCAAGGTATAAAGGTGCAACCGTCTCGTTGGTGACAATCATCACCTGACTGCCGGAGACCCAGGGTGTCAGATCATAGCCCCCCAGCAACCCCTGACCAATAACGATGGGATAGCTGCGGTCACCCAGCTCTACTTTAAGCTCTTTGAGTACCTGGTACATGTTGACGACCTTCTTTCCGTCTCTGCCGTTTATGTCTTGGGGTTTTCGGATTGATTCGATTTACCAGCTGGCGCACCACCAATCGTGGACTCTTTCGATCGGTGAACATCACGATATCAGCGAGCTTGGTGTATAGCGGATCCCGGACTGCGAACAGCCGTCTCAACACACCCTCGGGGTCATCGTTCTGAAGTAAGGGGCGATTTCGGTCTTTTCGAGTGCGCTCTACCTGCTGCTCGATCGACGTTTTGAGATAGATCACCACGGCATTTTTCCGCAATAATGCGTGGTTTTCCGGGCGCATGACCGCACCACCTCCGGTCGCCAATACCGTTCCCTGCACTTGTGAAAGCTCATCCAGCATAGCGGTTTCGCGCTGCCGGAATCCGTCTTCTCCCTCGACATCGAATATCCAGGGAATATTGGCTCCGCAACGCTCTTCGATTATCCGGTCTGAATCAAGAAAACGATAGCCCAGCTCTTTGGCGAGCATACGGCCAATCGTACTTTTTCCGGCTCCCATCGGGCCGACCAGGACAACACGTTCGGGCAAAGACATAATTTCCGCTCAACAGGGTTCAAGCGCGTGAGAATAGCACAGGGCAAGACATTCCATAAGCCGGAGGCCGATACAAAGAAAAAAGCCGCCGGGGTTAGCGGCGGCTTTTTATGTGCGGAGCGATTACTGAATCAGATCGTTTTTGATGATCTTGGGTGTGATGAAGATCAGCAACTCGCTGCGCTCGTCAATGTGCTCCGTGCGCTTGAACAGGCGACCGAGGTAGGGAATATCCCCTAGGAACGGCGTCTTGGTGGTTTGTGTTGCCACTTCCGACTGGAAGATACCGCCCAATACAACTGTTTCGCCGTTAGCAACGAGAACCTGCGTAGTGACCGAGTTGGTGTTGATGGAAGGGATCCCCTCCGTAACCTCACCTCTGGAGTCTTGGTTGACCTGGAGATCCATAATAATCTTGTCATCTGGGGTAATTTGAGGAGTTACCTCCAATGACAGTACCGCTTCTTTAAACTCAATATTAGTCGCACCGCTGGAAGTAGCTTCCTGGTATGGGATTTCCTCACCAGACTTGATTGAGGCAGTCTGACGGTCAGCTGTCACGACCCTTGGCTGAGAGACTACTTCTGCTCGGCCATCACTTTCGAATGCAGTAAGCTCAAGATCGATCAGGAAATCAGTTCCTATGTAGCCGAAGGCAATTGAAGAACTACCTGCACGACTTACACCCAAATCAACATTTAGGTCGGAAGGCAGACTTAGAGAAGGATTAGTGATCGAAGGGAGCCCACCTCTCGAACCTCCAACGACGAGGTTGTTGTCACCACCATTCACACCTCCACGTCCTTCAGCGCCCCAGCGTACACCAAGATCCTCTGCAATATTGGTCTGGGCACGAACAATACGGGCCTCAATGGATACTTGACGGACTGGCACATCCCAAGTGCTTACAAGTCGACGAATCTCTTCCAGCTTCTGCTGCGTCTCACGAACGCTAATCGTGTTGGTGCGGACGTCTGAAGAGACAAAGCCACGAGAGGATATCAACTCTTCATCCGCACGAATCAGCGCCACAATATCTGCCGCTTTCGCGTAGTTCACCTGAATAATATCCAGGCGCACCGGCGCCAGTTCGGCGATTTGCTTGCTGGTCTCGAGCTCAAGCTTTTCGCGGGCGGCGATTTCCTCTGCCGGAGCCACCAGCAGAACGTTGCCAATTTGACGCTTGTCCAGCCCCTTGGTCTTCAGAATAAGGTCAAGCGCCTGATCCCAAGGCACATTCTGCAGGCGCAGGGTAATGCTACCGCCCACTGTGTCACTGGCCACCAGATTCAGTCCGGTAAAGTCGGCAATCAACTGGAGCACCGAGCGGACTTCAATGTCCTGGAAGTTAAGTGAGAGCTTGTCGCCGGTGTATGGGAACTTCTCTTCGCGACGGGTCTCCGCCTCTTCTTCAGTGAGTTGCTCGACACTAACCGTAAATTCACGACCTGACTGATAGGCGATATAGTCATAATTGCCTTCAGGGCGAATCTCAACCACCGCATTGCCGTCCTCAACGAAAGTATCGATCCGGGTAACAGGAGTGGCAAAGTCTGTAACATCAAGACGACGACGAAGATCTGAAGGGACATCCAGCCCCGGCATGGTCAGCCGGATGCGACCAGCCTGCTCAGACAGATTCACCGCCGCAGAGGCACTTCCAAGATCAACGATGACGCGCCCCTCGCCTTCCTTGCTCCGGCGGAAGTCCACGCCTGCAAGGGCATTGGAGGAGGCAGCGGCCGTCGATCCTGACTGGCGCTGCTGGGAAGCTGCCGCAGTGGCCGTAGCTCCACTGGCGCCGCCAATAGTCATGACCAGCGAATTGTTTTGACGAACTGTCTCGTGGGGAGTCAATTCCACCAGATTGAAGATCAGCCGAGTGCGATCTTTGGTTTCCACCACGGTCACGCTTTGCGCATTGCCGGACCCAAGCGGAATACTCCGCTGGTTAAGCCCACTGGTGGTGTCCTTGAGGTCCACAGCGATGCGCGCCGGGCGCTCAATCGTGTAACCGGTTGGCTCTGGCGGCGGTCCGTCGAATTTCATGGTCACTTCCAGGCGCTCTCCCGGCAGCGACGAAAACGACACGTCTTCCAGCGTGACCGCGCTGGCCAGGCTGGTCCATAACCCGATGGCGATCACGCCCACGCAGACATTGAGTTTTTTGAACATCGCTAGCCTCGACCTTAAACCATTTTGTTCGTGCATGTTTTTTTCGTTCATCCTTTATCGCTCCCGGCCTTATCCTTCATCCAAAGACAGGGAACGTGGGCGCTCGACCCAGCCACCCCGGCCATTTGGAACGATTTCAATCAATTCAATGCGGGTTTCACTGATGCCGACAATCCGACCGTAGTTCTGCCCCATATAATTTCCGTTTCGTACCCGGTGAATGCCGTTGTTACCATCCCGGATAAGCGCAAACAGGCCGCCGTCGACACCCTGCAGCGTGCCGACCATGGTCAGCGACTTAAGATCAAAGTTCTCAAGCACTTCTCTCGGCCGGTCCAGATCTGGCTCGACGTCACTGACCGGTTCGTCGTCCACCATGGTCAACTGAACGTCAACAGGCGGCTCAAAGGGGGCACGACGATCGGCTGCTGAATAACTGAACGCCTCATAAGCCTTGAACTCTGGCAGGGGCTCTACGTGCCCCCGGGGCTTGGCCCGGGTATCGGCCATGAACTTGTCCAGATCCGAGAAACCGTTGCCCTGGGAACAAGCCGTCAGCAAAGACGCCAGACACACACCCAGCCAGGCTTTTCCCGCATGCTTTCCTGTCATGCTCACTCTCCAGCCCGGTAGCGGTAGGTACGCGCAACAACTTGCATATCAAGCTGTTCGCCATCACCGCCAATTGGTTTTATGGTTAAATCGTGCAGCGTCACAATCCGCGGCAGACTTGCCACACTACTAACAAACGTCGCCAGCTCGTGATACGAACCGGATACCCGGATATTGATCGGCAGCTCCGAGTAGAAATCCCGCCGCTGTTCAGGCTGTAGCGCTACTTGTTGCAGAGACAGACCACTACCCAATGCGGTATTGGTGATGTCTTCCAGCAGGCCTGGCACCTCAGTCTCGCTGGGCAACTGGCGCACCAGCGCGCCAAACGTCTCTTCCATCTCAGCCATTTGGGCCTTGAACACATCAAGGTTGGCCACCTGATAGGCCTTACGCTCATATTGCTGCTTGAGTTCCTGCTCGGTGCGCTCGGCCCTTTCCAACTGAGCATACTGATCTTTGATAAAGAACCAGTATCCGCCGCCAAGAATCAGGCCAAAGATAATCAGAGCAACAATGGCTTTTATCGGTGCAGGCCAGATACCGGCATTATTGATATCGAGGTCGTTGATATCAAATTCGTTCAAGCTCTTGAGTGAGTCCGCGAGGCTCATTAATTATCCTCCCCTTCGGGCTCTGGTGTCTGCTGCTGAACAGACAGGTTGAACTGGCTGTAACCTGCACGACGAGCGTCGGCTGCAGCCACATTGGTGAGATTGGGGTTGGTGAACCAGTCCGAGTCTTCAAACTGGCGCATCAAATCGGAAATGCGGCTGTTCGACTCTGCCATACCCACGATCTCTATGCGTTCTCCCGTCCGCTTAAGATCGGTGTAGAAGAGGCCGTCCGGCAAGGTACGTACCAGCTCATCAAATACCCGAACGATGACCGGGCGAGTACCCTGCAGATCCTGGATCACCTGCATTCTCGCCAGCAGCTCATCGCGCTGGCGCTTGAGGTTCTCGATTTCCTTAATCTGCTGATCAAGCTGTTTTGTAGCAGTTTCGATATAGGCATTCCTGGACTGCTGATAGGCAATCCGGCTGTCAAGATCGGATTTCCAGAGAAACGCCAGGCCGGCAGCGACAATGGCTGTGCCAAGTATCATGACCACAAACTGCTTCTGCTTCTCTGCTCGCAGTTCCTCACGCCATGGTCTGAGGTTAATCTTTGCCATCAGTCGAAACTCCTCATTGCCAGGCCGCAGGCAATCATCAACGATGGAGCATCATTGCTCAGGGCTGATGCATTCACCCTGGAACCCACGGCCATGTCGGCGAATGGATTCGCAACCAGGGTTGGCGTACCGGTCTTCTCCTCCACCATCTCGGTCAGGCCCTGAATGGATGCCGTACCGCCTGCAAGAACGACGTAATCAACGGCGTTGTACTGGCTGGCACCAAAGAAGAACTGGAGGGCGCGTGCAACTTGCTGCACAACCGCTTCACGGAAGGGGGTAAGGACCTCCGGCTCATAGTCGTCCGGAAGCCCGCCCTGTTTCTTCGCGAGACCGGCTTCTTCAAGTGATAAGCCGTAGCGGCGCTGAATTTCCTCGGTAAGCTGCTTGCCCCCGAAAATCTGCTCTCGGGTATAAACTGTCTTACCCTCAGCCAGCACACTCAGCGTGGTCATGGTTGCGCCGATATCGACGATGGCAACCACCAGCTCTTCGCCCTGGGACTCCAACTGGGGCTCGATCAGTTTGTACGCCCTTTCCAGTGCATAGGCCTCGACATCGACAATCTTGGTGGTCAGGCCGGCAATCTCGAGAGCGTCCTCACGGATATCCACGTTCTCTTTTCTGCACGCAGCCAGCAGCACGTCGACCTGGTCCGGATTCGTCTCAGACGGGCCCTGCACCTCAAAATCGATGGCTACCTCATCCAACGGATACGGGATGTACTGATCAGCCTCAAGGGCGATCTGGTCTTCCATCTCGAATTCGTTGAGGCCGCCATCCATCTGGATGACCTTGGTGATAACCGCAGAACCGGACACAGCCACGGCAACCTGCTTGACGCTGGTACGGGATTTAGAGGCCACTCGCTTGAGCACCTCACCCACCGCTTCTACATCAGTGATGTTTTTCTCGACAACTGCGTTGGCCGGTAACGGCTCAACCGCATAGCTTTCAACCTTGTAACGGTCGCCATGCCTTGACAGTTCCAGAAGTTTGACCGAGCTGGAGCTGATATCCACACCCAGCACCGCACTGGATTTTTTTCCTAGCAATCCGAACACGCGCTCACCCTATACCTGGTTTAATGCACCCGGCTAAGGCGCCTCTGAACCAATCCCTCATACGGCAATCATGACAGAGACGCTTTATGTGTTTTTTATGTAAGAGAATTCTTCAAGTTTTCCGTCTACAATGCAGGCTCTTTGTTATTCAAGAGATCTTGCATTCAGGGAAGCAACTCAACCTTCCTAAAGCAATTTCTCAAATAATAGACCTATATCCAACTGTTGTCAGAAAAAAATGTCTCATTTGCTGCGCACATCTCGTGTTTTCGCCTGGTTCCTGCTCACCGGCCTGAGTGTCGCCATTATTATCGCCTCGGCCTTCTATTTATACCTTCGGCCCGGCCTGCCTCCTGTTCACCA
Organism: Marinobacter sp. KM021; assembly: GCF_050707965.1. NCBI lineage: Bacteria > Pseudomonadati > Pseudomonadota > Gammaproteobacteria > Pseudomonadales > Marinobacteraceae > Marinobacter > Marinobacter sp. KM021. The sequence goes on along the minus strand of NZ_CP136129.1, from coordinate 4,500,711 downwards.
GCTGCTGGACGTAAAACTTCAGACGCCGCTTCGGGTATACAGTGCAGACAACAGATTAATAGCAGAATTCGGCGAAAAGAGAAGGGCACCGATCACAATCGAACAGATCCCTACAATTCAGTTACAAGCCTTTCTGGCCGCGGAAGACGCCCGTTTCCACGACCATTTCGGAGTCGACATCAAAGGGTTGACGCGGGCTGCCATCGAACTGGTGTCCACCGGCAGCATCCAGTCCGGCGGCAGTACGATCACCATGCAGGTTGCAAAAAATTACTTTTTGTCACGCGACCGCACCTTTATTCGTAAGTTCAACGAGATACTTCTGGCTCTTCAGATCGAACGTGAACTTGATAAAGACAAGATCCTGGAGCTGTACCTGAATAAGATCTACCTGGGCAATCGCGCATACGGTATCGCCGCCGCCGCCCAGGTCTATTACGACAAACCCGTCAACGAGCTCACCCTTGCCCAGATGGCCATGCTGGCTGGACTGCCAAAGGCGCCCTCTGCCTACAACCCTCTGGCGAACCCTGAGCGAGCAATGATACGTCGTAACTGGATTCTTGGAAGAATGCGGGATCTCGGCTACATCACACAGGAAGCCTGGTCCGAAGCAACCAATGCCCCCCTCACCGCCACCTATAATATGCGTGAGGCAGAGGTAGATGCGGATTACGTCGCCGAAATGGCTCGAACCGAGATGGTGCGTCGCTTTGGTGAAGCCGCCTACAACGACGGCTACAGCGTGACACTCACCGTCGATGGAACCAAACAACAGGCGGCAACGGAAGCCCTTCGCACCGGCCTTGAAAACTACGATCGGCGTCACGGCTTCCGTGGCCCCATCGGCCAGTTTGACGTTGCCGGTATGTCTACAGCAGAGCTGTCCAATCAGCTACTCAACTACCCGAGGGTAGAAGGCCTCATCCCTGCAGTGATCACCTCAGTCAACGATGATGAGGGCGCAGCAAGGGTTCACACCCGCCACCTCGGCCCGGGAAAAATGGACTTCGAAACCATGACCTGGGCTAAGCGATACCGCACAGAGAACCTGACAGGACCAGCCCCGGAGAAGCCATCCGATGTCGTTAATGTCGGCGACGTGGTCTATGTGAAGGTAACGCAACTGCCGCAAATTCAGGAGCAAACCCCTGAAACCGACGGCAACGAGCCTCGGCTTGAACTGCAGGTTGCGCTCTCTCAGGCCCCAAGAGTGGAAGGCGCAGTGATTTCCCTGTCGGCGAAAACCGGCGCCATTGAGGCCCTTGCCGGCGGCTACAGCTTCAGCCAGAGTAAATACAACCGGGCAACCCAGGCGAACCGCCAACCGGGGTCCACATTCAAGCCATTCCTGTATCTCTCGGCACTGGAGAGCGGCAGAACACCCGCCACCATCTATAATGACGCCCCCATCGTTTTCGAAGACTCAGAACTCGAAGGCGCCTGGCGCCCCCAGAATTCATCGGGCCAGTTTTATGGCCCAACGACACTCAGGGAAGGCCTCTATCGCTCGCGCAACCTGGTTTCAATCCGGCTGCTGAGAGATCTGGGCATTCGCCAAACACTGAACTATCTGGATCAATTGAAGATCCCGACCGCCAACATGCCAGCCAACTTGTCTCTCTCCCTGGGGGCAGGCCAGCTCACGCCAATGGAGCTGGCGCGCGGCTTCGCCGTTATCGCCAACGGCGGCTATGACGTGGAACCGTATCTGATTAAAACCATCCAGGAACCGGATGGCACCGTTGTCTACGAGGCACCTGAAACCGTACTTTGCGACAGCGACTGCGAACAGCAACTGACAGATAACGCCAGTGAAGGCCCACTCACAGAGAGCAACAGCGACACACCGGAAACGGATGGCATTCTGTTGCCGGCAAGCGCTCAGCAGTCTGCGGAAAAACGCGTGATGAAACGCCTGGCCGACGAACGCTCGGTTTATATCATGCACACGATTCTTCAGGACGTGGTCCGTCGCGGCACTGGTCGCCGCGCACTGGCACTGAACCGCAAAGACCTGGCCGGTAAAACCGGCACCACAAACGAACAGAAAGACACCTGGTTTGCCGGCTTCAATCACGACGTGGCAACAACCGTATGGGTGGGCTTCGACCAGCCAGCCCCCCTCGGCCGTCGGGAATTTGGCGCAAGCACAGCTCTGCCAATCTGGGTTGACTACATGAAAACCGCCATGCAAGGCGCACCGGAATCAACCATGGCAAGGCCCAACGGGATTGTGAGCATTCGCATCAACCCCAGAACCGGCGAACGGGCACGCCCTGGAGAGGATGGCACCTTTGAAATCTTCAAAGAGGAAGACGCCCCAGCGCCGCTATCACAGGACACCAACGGCAACGGGTCTGGCGCCAACGACTCTGACAGCCTGCCCGGACAGATTTTCTGATCCGACGCAGCCGAGCCCAGCAATGGGCAGACACAAAAAAAACCGGCGGGATCTCCGCCGGTTTTTTTTGAGGCCCAACAACTACATCCAGATCAGATGATGTCGTCCATGGACTTCAGCGGGTAGTGCGCCGGGTAAGGATTGCGCGCCACACCAGAGTCTACGGCAGCACGGGCAACCGCAGCAGGCACTACGTCAAGCAGACGAACGTCCATCGGCTTGGGAATAATGTATTCCTTACCGAACTCCAGGCTGTCGACACCGTAAGCGGCGCAGATTTCCTGGGGCACGGGCTCTTTAGCCAGTTCACGAATAGCATGAACCGCTGCCACTTTCATTTCCTCGTTGATGGCGGTTGCACGAACGTCCAGCGCGCCACGGAAAATGAACGGGAAGCCCAGAACGTTGTTCACCTGGTTCGGATAGTCCGAACGGCCGGTTGCCATGATCAGATCATCGCGGGTAGCCAGAGCCACTTCCGGACTGATTTCCGGATCCGGGTTGGAGCACGCGAATACGATCGGGTTCGGAGCCATCTTCGCCAGCTGCTCAGCGCTAAGCAAGTCCGGACCAGAAAGACCCAGGAACACGTCAGCACCGTCAATGGCGTCATCCAGTGTGCGCTTGTCGGTTTCGTTGGCGAACATCGCTTTGTACTGGTTCAGATCGTCACGACCAGAGTGGATCACACCCTTGCGGTCGAGCATGAAAATGTTTTCAGAGCGAATACCGCAGCTGATCAACAACTTCATGCAGGCAATGGCAGCCGCACCGGCGCCCAGACAAACCACCTTTGCCTCTTCAATTTTCTTACCCTGCAGCTCAAGGGCATTGATCATGCCAGCTGCAGTCACGATGGCAGTACCGTGCTGGTCATCATGGAAGATGGGCACGTTGCACTTTTCAATCAGCGCACGCTCAATCTCGAAGCACTCCGGTGCTTTGATGTCTTCGAGGTTGATACCACCGAAGGTATCTGCGATACGCTCTACAGTTTCAATAAACGCTTGCGGGCTTTCGGAATTGACTTCGATATCGAACACGTCAATACCAGCAAAGCGCTTGAACAGTACGCCCTTGCCTTCCATTACCGGCTTGCTTGCCAGGGGGCCGAGATTACCCAGACCCAGGATCGCAGTACCGTCAGAAATCACAGCTACCAGGTTGCCCTTGGCCGTGTACTTGTATGCGTTCTCGGGGTCCTTCGCGATCTCGCGGACCGGTTCGGCAACCCCGGGGCTGTACGCCAGGGAAAGGTCGCGGGAAGTCTGGGTTGGCTTGGTGATTTCAACACTCAGCTTACCCGGCCGCGGTTTGGCGTGATATTCAAGGGCTGCTTCTTTCAGATCTTGAGACATTGCCACTGTTCCGTTTGTCACGTTTAAAGGTAATAACCGCCGGGGCTCGCCCAACGGAGCGCGACATTATGGCGCGACCGCCCCGAAACGACAAGCCAAAACCGAATATTTTATGACCTGTCAATAGTGCATTTTGCGTATAAGTCATCGAAAAAACCGACGTCCGGAGACAAAAAAAGCGCCCTCAGGCGCTTTTTTTGCAACATTTCGGTGCAGATCAGGCTTTCTTGCCACCGATACGGCTACCGAAACGCTTCTGGAACCGATCGATACGACCGCCGGTGTCCATAACCTTCTGCTTACCGGTGTAGAACGGGTGGCACTGGGAGCATACGTCCAGCTGCAGATCGTTACCCACGGTGGAACGGGTCTTGATCACGTTACCGCAAGAACAGGTGGCGGTAATGTCTTCGTACTTCGGGTGAATACCTTCTTTCATGGCGAACCTCTGTCGGTCATGCCGCTACCTGATCACCCGCCGAGAAACGGCCTACATGCCAGGCACCGCATGTTTGAATCAATTGGAAAGACCGTGCACAATCATGCCCGGCCATAAACAGACTGCGAATCTTACTGACAAACCCGGCCACAGGCAAGTATCTTGACTCCTCGAAAGACTCCAGAACACAACGCCCGGCGCCAAACGGCCCGCCATCAGGATACGCAGATACCGTGACACGGCCAGCCATCGCCCGCATCGCCCTGAACCGCCCCCTGCGGCGACTGTTTGACTACCTGATTCCCGACAGCCTGGCGCTCGCACCTGGCCAGCGGGTTACCGTGCCTTTCGGGCGCCAGACTTTGACTGGCCTGGTAGTAGAGATCGGCGTTGAGCCCCCACCTGGCGTTACCTTGAAGGCCATCAAAGGCACACTGGAAGCCTGGCCAACCCTGCCAGAGAACACCTTCAAACTGCTGACCTGGGCCAGCGATTATTACCAGCATCCATTGGGGGAATGCCTGTTCACTGCTCTCCCCCCAGCCTTGCGAAGAGGTCGCCCCGCTCAGGAGAAAGCGGATGAAAGCTGGCACCCGACGGTAACAGAGGCTGTCTTACCAGCCAACGCGCATCGGCAGGTCGCCCTGTTCAATGCCATCAAGGAATCACCTGGCATTAGCTCCAGCGCGCTGGTGAAATCCGGCTTCAGCCGGGCCCAGATTCGTAACCTGCAACAAAAAGAGTTGATCACCGAGGGCGCCAAAGCCATAACTGCGCCGGCCACCAAGGACCTACCGGCCCCGACACTGTCGGCCGCCCAACAGGCAGCGTCAGCTCAGATGCCGGAGCACACACACGAATTCTCTGCCACCCTGCTCTATGGAATAACCGGTAGCGGTAAAACCGAACTTTACCTTCATTATTTAAAAACGCACCTCAACGCGAACGAGCAGGCACTGGTACTGGTGCCCGAGATCAACCTGACACCACAAACGCTCGCTCGCTTCCGCCGATACTTCGGCGACCGTATTCAGGTATGGCACTCCGCCCTGAACGATGGTGAGCGCCTTAGCACCTGGCTGAAAATCCGCAATGGCGAACCGGTGATCCTGATCGGCACCCGCTCGGCAGTGCTACTTCCTTTTAACCATCTTCGCACCATCATCGTCGATGAAGAGCACGACAGCTCCTACAAACAGGGCGAAGGTTTCCGGTATTCCGGGCGGGACGTTGCCGTCTACCGCGCCCACCTGAACCAGTGCCCGGTAATTCTCGGCTCGGCCACGCCCTCCCTGGAATCCTGGCACAACGCGCAACAGGGCAAGTACCAACTGGTTCGACTGGAGGAAAGGGCCGGCAACGCAAAGCCACCCCAGCTTGAATTACTGGACATCCGAAGCCGGCCACTTGAAGCAGGGTTGTCCCGCCCGACCCTGAATTCGATCAAAGAAACACTCGGCCGGGGCGAGCAGGCACTGGTCTTCGTCAACAGACGGGGATTTGCCCCGGTAATGATGTGCTTTGATTGCGGCCACCTGGAAGAATGCCCACGCTGCGACACCCGACTGACCTACCACCGCCGCGACCACGCCATGCGCTGCCACCACTGTGACTTCCAGATGGCGGCCAGCCACACCTGCCCAAAATGTCATAGCGAGAACTACAAACCGGTTGGCCAGGGCACCGAACGCACCGAGGACACTCTCGCCGAGCAATTTCCTGACACCCCCATCGTTCGGGTAGACCGTGACAGCACCCAGCGCAAAGGCAGCATCCAGGCCATCCTGAAACGGGTAAACACCGGTGAACCCTGCATTCTTGTCGGCACCCAGATGCTGGCCAAGGGCCACGACTTCCCCAACGTCACCCTGGTATGCGTGGTAAACGCCGACGGCGGCCTGTTCAGTGTTGATTTCCGGGCGCCGGAACAGATGATCCAGACTCTGCTACAAGTTAGTGGACGCGCCGGCCGGGGGGACAAACCGGGAAAAGTGCTGATCCAGACCTGCCACAGCGACCACCCGCTGCTCTCCGCATTGTGCAAAGGCAATTATGCCGCCATCGCCGACCAGCTTCTGGCGGAACGCAAAACCGGCGCCTTGCCACCCTTCCGCCCCATGGCGATTGTGCGCGCAGAAGCCGACACCATGCAGAACAGCCTGCAACTTCTGGACACCCTGAAACCCATGGCGCAAAGCCCCGGCATCGAAATCTGGGGCCCGCTACCGGCGGTCATCGCCCGCAAAGCCGACCGTCACCGGGCCCAACTGATCCTGTGCAGCGACAGCCGAGGCCACCTCAACCGCGTGCTGACACAGCTCTGTCAATATCTGGACCAAACCAGATTGCCTTCCAGCACCCGATGGGTGGTTGATGTAGATCCCCAGGAAACCGGCTGATCAATTCACGCAGGCTGGCTTTTTGCTTACACCCAAACTTTCCGCGATAATACGCCTCTTCTGATTTCAACGGGCGCCCTGCCCTGTAACCATTCTCCTGAAAACCGAGTCATCTGACGCATGAAAGAGACCGTATCCGAGCTTCTCCAGTCTGCACTGGCCGCCCTGCAATCCGAAGGCACCCTGCCGGCTGACCAGGCCTTTACCCCTCAGGTGGGCAACACCAAGGACAAGTCCCATGGCGACTACGCCTGCAACATTGCCCTGATGGCCGCCAAGGCGGCTGGCTGCCCGCCGCGAAAGCTGGCCGAGGCACTGGTGGCAGCGTTGCCGGAAAGCGCGGCCGTGGAGAAGGTAGAGATTGCCGGGCCGGGCTTTATTAACTTTTTCATGAGCACCGCCAGCGCGTTCGGCATTGTGAACAGCATTCTGGATGAAGCGGAACAGTTTGGCCGTAACAACACCGGCCAGGGCGAGAAGGTTCAGGTGGAGTTTGTGTCTGCCAACCCCACCGGCCCCCTGCACGTGGGCCATGGCCGCGGTGCCGCTATTGGCGACTGCCTGTGCCGCCTGCTGGAAGCCAACGGTTACGATGTTACCCGTGAGTTCTACTACAACGACGCCGGTGCCCAGATCAACAACCTGGCCCTGTCAGTTCAGTCCCGCGTTAAAGGCCTGACGCCAGAAGACGAAAACTGGCCGGAAGACGGCTACCGGGGCGACTACATTGTCGACGTGGCCAACGCCTATATGGCCGGCGAAACCGTAATTGCCGACGACCGGGAAGTAACCGCCAAGGCCGACCCGGACGACCAGGACGCCATCCGCGAATTCGCCGTGGCTTACCTGCGCCGGGAACAGGACCTGGACCTGAAAGCCTTTGGCGTTCAGTTCGATGTGTATTTCCTGGAATCGTCCCTTTACGAAGATGGCAAAGTGGAAGCCACCGTTGAGCGCCTGAAAGCCAACGGCTACACCTATGAGCAAGACGGCGCCATGTGGCTGAAAACCACCGAGTTCGGCGACGACAAAGACCGCGTGATGCGCAAGAAAGACGGTGGCTACACTTACTTCCTGCCGGATGTGGCCTACCACCTGGATAAATGGCAGCGCGGTTTTACCACCGTGATCAACGAACAGGGCGCGGACCATCACTCCACCGTGACCCGCGTTCGCGCCGGCCTGCAGGCACTGAAAGCCGACATCCCCCAGGGCTGGCCGGACTACGTTCTGCACCAGATGGTGATGGTGACCCGCTCCGGCCAGGAGGTAAAAATCTCCAAGCGTGCCGGCAGCTACGTTACCGTTCGGGACCTGATCGACGAAGTGGGCCGCGATGCTACCCGTTTCTTCCTGGCGGCGCGCCGCGTGGATTCCCAGTTGACCTTCGATATCGACCTGGCCCGCTCCCAGACCAATGAAAACCCGGTGTATTACATCCAGTATGCCCATGCCCGTATTTGCAGCGTGCTGCGTAAGCTCGCAGCCGAGGGTGTACAACGGGGCATGAACGAATGTGTTGGCGACCTGAGCCTGTTAACCCTGGACGAAGAGAAAGAACTGGCCAATCAGCTGGCCAAGTATCCGGAGCTGATTGCCAACTCCGCCGCCCAGCGGGAGCCGCACCACCTCACCCATTACCTGCGTGAGCTGGCCGGCCAGTTCCACACCTATTACAACGCCCACAAGGTGTTGATTGAAGACACCGCCCTGCGGGATGCCCGTGTCAGCCTTTATCTGGCCGTGCGCCAGGTGATTGCCAACGGCCTGGATTTGCTGGGCGTTAGTGCGCCAGAGGAGATGTAAGAAGACCATGGCCAGAGACTACGCCAAGAAAGACCGGCCTGCGGGAAAAGGAGCGGCCTCGTCCAGAAAGCCCGCGCCGAAGCCCCGTAAAGCTTCCCCCGCCAAGCGGAGTGCGCCATCGCACTCCCAGCACGGGGCGCTGTCGTTCAAATGGATTCTGTCTCTGGCTGCGGTGGGTGGTTTTGTCGGCTTTATCGTGTATCTCAACACACTGCCTACGGGCCAGGAATCCGCCAGGCCGAGCCAACCCGCACAGCAGTCTGCCCAGCCCAAAACACCCGCGCCCAGCACGGCCAAGCAGGAGCCAAGCCGGCCACGGGAGCAGAATTTCCGGTTCTACGATATGTTGCCGGAATCAGAAGTGGTGCCCCCCACTGTTCAGGAATACGCCCCTAACCCTGCGCAGCAGGACTTCAACTATATTGTTCAATCTGGCTCCTTCCGCAGCCAGGAGGATGCTGAACGGCAGCGGGCTCAGATAGCGTTCCAAGGTTTGCGAGCCCAGGTTCAGCGCATTGATCTGGAAAGTGGCAGCGTGTGGTATCGGGTGAATGTGGGGCCGTTTGAGTCTCGCAGCCAGATGAATGCGGCGGTGGATAAGCTGGTTTCGATTAGTATTCAGCCTTTGGTTCGGAAGATACCGAAAGAAGGATAACTTTGGGTGCCAGGCAGGGTTGGGAGAAGACTTTCCAAAAACCGCTCCTTACGGCACATCCTTGTGGCGCTTCTGCTCCGCCATCCATGGCTCCGCAAATTTTTGGAAAGCCTTCTCCCAACCCTGCCCCGAACTCTTGCACCACCTTCTGCCCCCGAGGGGTCAAACTCTACCTTGAAATCCTGCCGCAAGCCTCCATAAAGCTCCAAGACACTTTTACATCAGGCAACTGGAGCCAAAATGACTACCATAGTTTCCGTCCGTCGGGACGATGAAGTCGCCATGGGCGGCGATGGCCAGGTTTCTCTGGGCAACACCGTCATGAAAGGCAATGCCCGTAAAGTTCGCAGGCTCTATAACGGCCAGGTGATTGCCGGGTTTGCCGGCGGCACCGCTGATGCGTTTACCCTGTTTGAACGCTTTGAAGCCCAGCTGGAGAAGCATCAGGGCAATCTGACCCGGGCTGCGGTAGAGCTGGCCAAAGACTGGCGTACCGATCGCGCCCTGCGAAAGCTCGAGGCCTTGCTGGCCGTGGCCGACAAAACCGCCTCGCTGATCATTACCGGTAATGGGGATGTCATCGAGCCTGAACAAGGGCTGATTGCCATTGGCTCCGGCGGCCCATTTGCCCAGGCCTCGGCGCGTGCGCTGCTTGAGAATACCGACCTGAGTGCGCACGAAATCGCCGAAAAGGCGCTCGAGATTGCCGGTGATATCTGCATCTACACCAATCAGAACCGCACTCTGGAAGTGCTGTCCTTCAAAGACTGACCGGAGCGACCATGTCTGCAATGACTCCCCGTGAGATTGTCCACGAGCTCAATAAACACATCGTGGGTCAGGATGAAGCCAAACGCGCCGTTGCCATTGCCCTGCGTAACCGCTGGCGCCGCATGCAGCTGGACAGCAGTCTGCGTGACGAAATTACTCCCAAAAATATTTTGATGATTGGCCCCACCGGCGTGGGTAAAACTGAGATTGCCCGACGCCTGGCCAAGCTGGCGGATGCGCCCTTCCTGAAGGTGGAAGCGACCAAGTTCACCGAGGTGGGCTACGTGGGCCGGGATGTGGAATCCATTATCCGGGACCTGGCGGATATGGCGGTGAAACTGCTCCGCGAAAAGGAGATGAAACGCCACGAGAACCGCGCCCTGGATGCCGCCGAGAACCGTATTCTGGATGCCTTGCTGCCACCAGCCCGGGATTTCAACGAAGACAGCCAGCGCGCCAGTAACGATTCCGCCACTCGCCAGATGTTCCGCAAAAAGCTGCGGGAAGGCGAGCTGGATGACAAGGAAATCGAGATTGATGTTCGCAGTGGCGGCGCCGGCGTTGAAATCATGGCTCCTCCTGGCATGGAGGAGATGACCAACCAGCTTCAGAGCATGTTCTCCAACCTGTCATCTGACAAGCGTAAGACCCGCAAGATGAAAGTGGCGGACGCCATGAAGCAGGTGAAAGACGAGGAAGCCGCCAAACTGGTGAACGAGGAAGAGATCAAGCACAAGGCCATTGATGCGGTTGAGCAGAATGGCATTGTGTTCATTGATGAAATCGACAAAGTCGCCAAACGCTCCGAGAACACCTCATCGGATGTCTCCCGCGAGGGCGTGCAGCGGGATTTGCTGCCGTTGATTGAAGGCAGCACCGTCAGCACCAAGTATGGCGCGGTGCGCACCGATCACATTCTGTTTATCGCCTCCGGCGCTTTCCACCTGTCCAAGCCTTCAGACCTGATCCCGGAACTGCAGGGCCGCTTGCCAATCCGGGTTGAACTCCAGGCACTGACACCGGATGACTTCAAACGCATCCTGACCGAACCAGATGCCTCTCTGGTACAGCAATACGAAGCCCTGATGGGCACCGAGGGCGTGAAGCTCAACTTCAGCGAAGACGCCATCGCGAGGATTGCAGAGGTGGCTTTCAAGGTGAACGAAACCACCGAGAACATCGGTGCCCGTCGCCTGCATACGGTACTTGAGCGCCTGCTTGAAAGCCTGTCGTTCGATGCCGGTGACAAAGTAACGGATGGCTTCGAGATTACTGCGGATTACGTAGAAGAGAAGCTGGGTGAGTTGTCAGAGGACGAGGACCTGAGCCGATACATCCTGTAACTGGCTTCGCCCGAAACAGAAATGGCCGGATGTGCTTGGCGCATCCGGCCTTTTTTGTACTTGATGAAGAAAGTCAGTTCCTTTAACCGGACAATAAACCGGACATTATCCCGCGATTTAACGGAGAACATTTCCCAAAAAACTCCCAACAACCCTTTTTATTCAAGCCCTGTATGGCATTATAAAAGCGGACATCAAACCGGACACACAACCCAGTTTCGCTCGCACAGATAAGCCAGAGGCGCTTTATGACATCATTCTTAGACCTAGCCCCTTTTGTGCCCCGGGAAGACGCTTTGCTCGAGCACAGACTTCTGGACCTAGCCAGCGAACTTAATCGTGAAGCGGCCAAGCTGACCGGCAAGTTGGCAAGTGAGACTGCAGAAACGATCCGCAAGCACATGGCGGTTATAAATTCCTACTACTCGAACCTGATCGAAGGCAATCGGACTTTGCCCCATGAGATCCGAGAGGCTCAACGTGGTGATTTCAGTCACGACCCGGTAGCAAGGGATTATCAGCTGGAATCCGTTGCACACATCTCAGCCCAGAACTGGATACAAGAGCAGAACCCGGAGCTGGCTCGCGTGTGTTCTCCGGAGTTTCTGCTGGCTCTGCATGAGCGCTTTTATCGGGATTTGCCAGACTCGCTGCGGCGTATGAAGACTGAAACGGGAGAAGAGTTTCTGGTCGAGCCAGGGGAATTCAGAAAACAGCCGGTCGCCGTTGGACGACACATCCCTCCAGCAGCAGAACATATAGAACAACTCGTTTCTCAAGCCCTTGAACACTACTCCAGCAGACTCTATGCCGGAGATAAACGCTTCATTGCCCTGGCCTGCGCTCACCATCGCCTGTTGTGGATCCACCCCTTTCTGGACGGAAATGGCAGGGTTGTCAGGCTCTGGACTGATGCCGTTTGGAGAGCCGCTGGCCTGGAGAGCATCGGCGTATGGTGTCTGAGCCGTGGCCTGGCCAGACAATCAGGCCATTACAAGGCAAAGCTAGCGCGAGCCGACTTCCCGCGACAAGGAAACCAGGATGGTCGCGGGCACCTCAGTGAAACAGAATTGGCCCTGTTTGTCCGGTTTATGCTTGAAGCTGCGAAGGATCAAGTGGCTTACATAGCCAGCCTCCTGGACCTTGGGGGAATGCAGAAACGAATTCAGAGTTATGTTCAGGCCAGAAATGAAGGTCGCGTTCCGGGAGCTGAAAGCGGCCTGAAGCCGGAGGCTACGCAAATTCTGTTTCAGGCTTTTATTCAAGGCACGCTTGAGCGGTCCAGCGCACTGGCCATGACCGGTACTTCGGAAAGCCGGACTTCAAGGAGACTGATCAAGCAATTGAAAGACGACGGGCTGCTGAGCGAGACAAGCTCCAGATCCCCTCTTAAATGGGAAATACCAGAGCATGCAGAGCCTTACTACTTTCCTCAGCTTGCTCCCGGCATCTGACTATTGATCACCGGTCACCCATAGCGCACCGGGCTCGCCCTGCATTACTGGACTTTCGAAAACAGGTGGGTCACGTTACTGATGCTGGCTGCCAGCGTGCCCTTCTCCGCCTGCTTCTTGCGCCCCTTGGCTACATACAACGGCAGCATTTCACCGTACAGGCTGGTACTGATGGTGCGTTGTTCATCTTCCAGGCGATCCCGGCGCAGCTTAATGCCATACTTGAGCAGCTTTGGCTCCAGCTCATCGGCCCGGTTCAGCAGGTCTCGGCGGGTCATCTGATAGGCGTGCTCACACACCATCCGCCGGCTCTGGAAGCTGAACACGTTGGAGAAGAACAGTTTGGCGTCGTCCCGGGTGGGCTCGAACAGCAGGATGTCTTTGTCCGGGTAGTCACGGCCGTACTGGGCAATGCCGGACTGCATCCGTGAGTAAACCATGGTGCGGTACGTCTGGGACAACAGGTTGGGCATGCCGGAACGTGTGAGGTCGCCCGGCTTCATGGTGCCTGCACGCACCGCTGCACTGGCATCAATAGGCACCTGGGGGTTCACCGCCAGCACCAGATCGGCGCCGTCTTCGAAGGCAACCGAGGCATGCAGCCCCTTACGCAAGGTGCCGTCTACATAGTAACGCCCATCGATGTCGACCGGCACATACAGCCCCGGCGAAGCCGTGCTGGCCTGGACCGCCTTGGAAATGGGCACGTGGTCATACCCCGGGGCACCAAAGCACACCGCTTCCGTGCTCTCCACATCCGCAGCTACCACGTACAGGCTACGCTTTAGCTGACGAAAATCGTTGGTGCGGCCAAGCATGGTAAACGCCCGCCGCAGGTATTCGTGCAGCCCCTCATTATCAAACAACCCGGCTGGCGCGGCCTGGGCCAGAATGGTCAAGGCTTCCAGCAGGCTCTGGTCGTAGGGGTTGTTGATAAAACGGCTGACAGCGGAAGACAACAAACCGGGGACCGCCAGCAAGCGACTACCGATCTCCCGGAATGCAGGGCGATAGAATACTTCCGGGTGAAACGGGTGAACCTCGGCTTCATTACGCACGAAGATACGACACAACTGGGCCGTGGTCATCTGATTGGCCAGGTTAGCCGCCACAAAGGAGCCAGAGTTAACCCCGACATAAACATCGATGTTATTGAAATCCAGGCCATCCAGGGCTTCGTCCAGCGCCCTTAGCGCTCCGATCTCATAAATGCCACCCAGTGGCCCACCGCCCCCAAGGGCGAGGCCAATGCGCGGTGCTGGCTTGAGCTCGGTCGCTTTGGTCATAGCCTGTCCTTCGTAGGTACTGCAGTAAGAATTACGTTACTAACCTATCAACGGATTTTAGAGTACGCACCCTATTACTGTCACAGTCGGTCAGGAAACCGCCTGCTCTGCCATCGCAGCGCTGGAGGACTTCACCGGTCGCAAATACCGGCCAAACCCGGCATTACGCAGGGCCAGGTCGACACAGCTCTTGATCACGTGGGGGGAATCCAGCAGCAGAACATCTTCCAGCAACTGGACAGCCCACTCCCTATCAATGCTGCGGATAACGGATTTCACCTTCGGCAGACTGGCCGCGTTCATCGACAGGGAATCATAGCCCATCGCCATTAACAGCAACGCGCCACCCGGGTCGCCGGCCAGCTCGCCACAGATGCCCACCGGCTTACCTACGGAGTGGGCGTCCTGGGCGATTCGCACCAATGCCTGTAAAACGGCTGGATGATAGGAATGGTAAAGCTGGGCCACCCGCGGGTTGTTGCGATCTACCGCCAACAGGTATTGCGTCAGGTCGTTGGAACCCACCGAGAGAAAGTCCACGCGCTCAGCCAGTTCACGAATCTGGTAAACGGCAGCCGGCACTTCCACCATCACACCCACTTTGGGCATGTGGATGTCGTAGCCTTCTTCGCGCACTTCGTGATAAACCCGGTAAATCAGGTGCAGGGATTCCTCCACCTCGGAAATGTTGCTGATCATCGGCAGCATGATCTGCAGGTTGTTCAAGCCTTCGCTGGCCTTCAGCATGGCCCGCACCTGAACAAGAAAGATCTCGGGGTGATCCAGGGTAACCCGGATGCCCCGCCAACCAAGAAAGGGGTTTTCCTCCTCAATCGGGAAATAGGTCAGGGCTTTGTCACCACCGATGTCCAGAGTACGCATGGTCACCGGATTAGGCGCAAAGGCTTCCAGTTGTTCCCGGTAATACTCCCGCTGCTCCTGCTCAGACGGAAAGCGGTCCTTGATCATGAACGGCACTTCGGTGCGATACAGCCCAATGCCTTCGGCCCCGTGAGACAGCGAGCGCACCACATCGGTCATCAGGCCGGTATTTACCAGCAGTGATACCCGATGGCCATCGGTGGTTTCGCAGGGCTTGTCCCGCAGCACCTCAAGCCCACGGATCAGCTCGTCTTCTTCCTCACAGATGGCCTGGTAGAAAGCGCGAAGATCCGATGACGGCGAGGCAAAAATCTGCCCTTCAAAGCCGTCCACCACCAGTTCTCGGCCATCCAGCTGGTTGACCGGAATATCCACCAGCCCCATCACCGTGGGCACACCCATGGCGCGGGCCAGTATGGCCACATGGGAGTTACTGGACCCTTTGACGGACACAAGGCCAACCAGTTGCCCTTTCGGCACTTCGCCCAGCATGGCTGGCGTCAGTTCTTCACTGACCAGTACCGTGTGCTCCGGGTATTCCTGAAGCTTTTGCTCGCCTTCCTGCATATGGGACAGCAGCCGCCGGCCGAGATCCCGAATATCCACAACCCGCTCCTGCAGGTAGAGATCATCCATCATCTCGAAATGGCGGATGTATTGCTGCACCACCTGCTTCAATGCACCCTGAGCCCAGATGCCTTCCCGAATTTTGATGGCCACTTCGCCTGGCAGGGCACCGTCATCCAGCATCCGCAGGTAAACGTCAAACAGAGCCTGTTCCTCAGGGCGAAGTTGCGAGGCCAGACGGCTCGCTACCCGCTCGATGTCTTCCCGAACGGCCTGCACGGCAGACTGGAACAGCGCCAGTTCCTGCTCGATGTTCTCGGTCGGCTTCTCCGGCACCACGTCCAGATCGGCGGACGGATACACCACCACACCAGTACCAATCGCGACACCAGGCGAGCCCGGCACACCATTGAAGCTGACATCCTGGGTTTCTTCCCCGGTCAACGACAAGCCACTGATGACCCCGGTGGCCTCACTGTGGGCAATGACACCCGCCAGCTGGGCCGAGACCGTGACCAGAAAGGCTTCTTCGCCCTCGTCAAAACAGCGGGAGCTCTCCCGCTGCTGAACCACCAGCACGCCCAGCACCCGGCGGTGGTGAATGATGGGCACACCCAGGAATGAACGGAAGCGTTCCTCACCCGTCTCCGGGAAGTAACGATAGCGGGGATGGGCTGGGGCATCTTCAAGGTTGATAGGCTCCTCACGGGAGCCCACCAGGCCAACCAGCCCCTCAGAATAAGCAAGACTGACCTTGCCAACAGAGTCTTTGTAAAGACCCTCGGTAGCCATCAGGATGTAACGATTGGACGCCGGATCTAACAGATAGACGGAGCAGACCTCGGTATTCATGGCCTTTTGCACCCGCGAGACAATGATATCCAGCGCCTCCTGCAGATCGCGGGCGCTGTTTACCTCTTGTACTAGACTTCGCAGGATGCTCAGCATGGAGTCAGTCCGTCATTTCTGGTGTTCCTTCAAACGCCGGTTCTGCTCACTCCGTTGCCACTGTTCCATGTTATGGAACAGCCTGGGAGCCAGCTCTCTCAGCGCGCGCCTATACACTTCTCTCTTGAATGAAACTACTTGTCCTAACGGATACCAGTAGCTTACCCACTGCCACCCGTCGAATTCCGGTGAATCGGTACCATCCACGCGCACATGCGCGTCTGGCGACATCATCCTCAGCAGGAACCATTTCTGTTTTTGCCCCACACAAACGGGGTGCGAGTTATGGCGTACCATCCTCCTCGGAAGCCGGTAACGCAGCCAGCCCCGGGTGCAGCTGATGATTTCCACATCGCTGGCACTCAGGCCGATTTCCTCTCCAAGCTCCCGATAAAGCGCATCCTCCGGTGATTCGTCGTGCTTGATACCACCTTGTGGAAACTGCCAGGAGTCCTGCCCTATTCGCCTTGCCCAGAGAACCTCTCCCCTGTGGTTGGCCAGAATGATTCCGACGTTGGGTCTGAAACCGTCTGAGTCGATCACGGCACAGTCCTCATAAAAGTCGGCACCGGTTAAGTTTTAACCGGCGAAAATTGTCCAAGTTGCTCTCATTCTTACAGAATCCCAAGGCTTCGGCAAACGGAGCCGTTAGCGGCAGGTCATGGTAGACTGTGGCTCCTGCTTCAGAGCCCGTCACAATGGGAGGAAACGGCTTGACGCTCGCAATATTTGATCTGGACAACACCTTACTGAACGGTGACAGCGACCACGCCTGGGGTGAATTTCTGGTGGAAGAGGGCATGGTGGATGCCGAAGAGTACAAGCGCGCCAATGACCGCTTTTACGAAGAGTACCTGAACGGAGAGCTCGACGTATTCCACTATCAGCGCTTTGTCCTGGCACCACTGACCCGGCACAACATGGACGAACTGGAACGCTGGCGCGAAGCCTTCATGGCCAAGAAAGTACAGCCCATGATGCAGGATAAGGCGGCGAAGCTACTGGCCGACCACCGCGAACAGGGCCATACCCTGATGATTATCACCGCCACCAACCGATTCATTACCGAGCCAATTGCTGAACTAATGGGCATTGAGCACCTGATCGCCACCGAACCCGAGCTGGTCAACGGCAAATTCACCGGTGAAGTGGCTGGCACTCCGAGTTTTCAGGAAGGCAAAGTGGAACGGCTGAACGACTGGCTGGCTGCTCACGGTGAGAGCCTTGAGGGCGCCTGGTTCTACAGCGACTCACACAATGACTTGCCGCTGTTGCGAAAGGTGGAGAACCCGGTGGCGGTGGATCCGGACCCGACGCTGGAGAAGACGGCTGTGGAGAATGGTTGGCGGGTTATGTCGTTAAGGGTCTGACCCCGAACGGGGTCTGACCCACTTTTGCCCGTCTGTTGCAACCAGATCGAACCATGGTGCTGGAGTCCAAAATGGGTCAGTCCCCATTCGGGGACAGACCCTTAAACAATGGTATTGGAGTCCAAAATGGGTCAGTCCCCGTTCGGGGACAGACCCTCAGAAAAACCCGGTCAGCGACCGTACAAAGCAGGACTTGATATAGTCCGTCTCCGGAATCCCCGGCACAATCGGATGATCCGGCGCCTGGTGCCCCTGCTCCAGTAGCTGCACAAACCGATCAATCTTGCGGCCGCTGCCACGAATAATGTCGATCAGCTTTTCCTGGGACAGATGCATGGAGCAAGATGCTGACACCAGCAATCCATCACGCTCCAGCAGCCTGAGCCCCAATTGATTCAGCCGGGCATAGGCCTGCTCCCCGGCCTTCTGGTCACGGCGGCGCGGAATCAGTGCGGGCGGGTCCAGTACCACAATGTCGAACTTCTCTTTCTCATCCGCCAAGGCTTTCAGGGCATCAAAGGCATCGCCCTCAATTGTGTCCACATTCTCCAGCCCGTTCAGCTTGGCATTGTGATGTACCGCATCCACCGCCGATGAGGACGCGTCCACACAGGTCACCTGGGATGCCCCGGCACAAGCGGCCTGAATCCCCCAACCGCCGACGTAACTGAACACATCCAGCACTTTCTTCCCGGGCGCATAGGCCTGCAGGCGTTGCCGATTCATACGGTGATCATAGAACCAGCCGGTCTTCTGACCACCGGCCAGCGGCACCTCAAAGCGAGCACCGTTCTCCTCCACCAGCACCGTGTCCGCTTCCGGCCCATGGGCAAACTCCACATAGGTGTCCAGCCCCTCAACCTTGCGCATCTTGCCGTCGTTCTTCAGCACAATAACCCGGGAATGAGCCAACCGCTGAACGGCACGCACAATGGCATCCTTCATCTGCTCCATGCCCGCAGTGGAAATCTGCACCACCACGACATCACCAAACCGGTCCACCACCAGGCCAGACAAACCATCACTGTCACCAAACACCCAACGGTAAAAAGGCTTATCAAACAAACGCTCCCGAAGACTCAGCGCCGCCTCCATCCGATCCGTCAACCGCTTAGGCGTCATGCCATGGTCCGCATCCCGACTGATCAGCCGGCCGCAAATCAATGCGTGAGGGTTCACAAACGCCACCCCCATCGGCTTGTCGTTCGAGGCACGCACCTGCACCTGCGCGCCGGGCTCAAACCCTGGCAGCGGGCTACGCTGGGTATCCACCTCATTGCTGTAAACCCACAAGTGGCCGGCACGGAGACGGCGTTCTGCGCCCTTGCGCAGGTAGAGAATCGGGAAATCCATCAAATAATCACCTGAATTTTGTCGGCAGGGCCATTTGCACAGCGTTGGGGGCGCGGTTCCGGGGGCGCTTCCCGAAACCTTGCGGAGCCATGGATGGCGGAGCAGAGCGTACAAGGACGTATTCACAGCGTGTTTCGGGAAGCGCCCCCGGAACCGCGACTTGCACCACTGTAAAAATTACTCGGCAGCAGCGACGTGCTCACCGTAAGCTGCAGCATCCATAAGGCCGTCCAGCTCACCAAGGTCCGCCAGCTTCACCTTGAACATCCAGCCATCGCCATAAGGATCTTCGTTCACAATCTCCGGCTCGTCTTCAAGCTTCTCATTAATCTCAATCACCTCACCCGTCACCGGGCTAAAAACATCCGAAGCCGACTTAACCGACTCGGCCACACCGGCCTCCTCACCACCATTCACCGTCGCACCAACCTCCGGCACACCGATATAAACCACATCACCCAACTGCTCCTGGGCAAAATCGGTAATCCCCACGGTGGCTGTGCCATCGGCATCCACCCGAACCCACTGATGAGTTTCGATGTATTTCAGATCTGCAGGAATATCGCTCATGATTTTGTGTGTCCTGTTGAAATTTTTCGCGCAGTTTAACCGAAGATCCTAGCCCCAGCGAACCTCACGCGCCAACTTCACAAACTCCGTAAGATAATCCACCGACTCATCCCGCTCCCGGAAGCCCAGAAAAATCTGTTTGGGCATACCCTCTTGACCCAGCTTCAGCGCAGTAATTGGCAGGTTTCTGGCGTACTCATCCACCAGCCAGCGCGGCAACGCACTCACTCCCCGGCCCGCAGCCACCATCTGCAACATGATATCAGTGGTTTCGATGGTCTTGTGCCGGGCGGGCGCGCAGTGGGCCGGCAGGAAAAACCGGGTAAAAATATCCAGCCGCTCCACCGCCACCGGGTAGGTAATCAGGGTTTCTTTCTCCAATTGGTGGGGCTCTACCCACGCCTTGCCCGCCAGCGGATGCCCTTCAGGCACCACCAACACCTGCTCGTAGTCGAACACCGGCTCAAAACATACTCCCGGCTTGTGCAGCGGATCTGGCGTTACCAGAAGATCGATGTCATGGCCGAAAAGCGCCCCCATACCACCGAACTGGAACTCTTGCTTTACATCCACATCCACATCCGGCCAATGCTGCAAGTAAGGACCCACTACCTTCAGAAGCCATTGATAGCAAGGATGGCACTCCATCCCCACCCGCAGACTCCCGCGTTGCCCCCTGGCAATCTGTCGAACCTGCATTTCCGCATGCTCAAACTGGGGCAACAGGCGGTTTGCCAACCCCAGTAGCTGACTGCCCGCCTGGGTGAACCTCAGTTGCCGGCCCTCCCTCAGCCAGACCGGCGTGCCCAGTTGCTGCTCCAACTTGCGAACCGCATGGGACAGCGCGGATTGAGTCAGGTGCAACTGTTCCGCTGCCGCCGTCAACGAGCCATGGCGCTCCACCGCTCGCAATATCTCCAGGTGATGTCGTTCAATCATGGCCAACCCGTGAATTATTCTCATGAATAGGTGAAATAATACCATTTTTATTCATGCCATCACCCACCTAACCTTGAAGGCCTTTAACAAACCACGGAATTCAAGGACTCAATCATGGCAATCACTCACAACCTGGGCTTCCCCCGCATTGGCGGCCAGAGGGAGCTGAAATTCGCACTGGAAGCCTACTGGGCTGGCCGGCAGACCGAGCAAGAATTAGCCATCACGGCCGCCGACCTGCGCCGGCGCCACTGGCAGCAGCAAGCCGGGCTGGACTATGCACCGGTAGGTGAATTCTCCCTTTACGACCAGGTATTGGATATGTCCGTCACCCTCGGCAACCTGCCAGCACGGGCCAAAGACAAAGAAGGCTCGGAACTGGACGCCTACTTCCGTGCCGCCCGGGGCCGCGGCGCCAACGATAGCCCCTGCTGCGCCACCGCCGCTGGCGAAATGACCAAGTGGTTCGATACCAACTACCACTACATCGTGCCGGAGCTGCATGCCAAAACCCGGTTCGAGCTGAATCCCGAACGCCTTCTGGCCCAATTGGCTGAAGCACGAAAACAGGGCGTTAATGCCAAGCCCGTGATCATCGGGCCCGTTACTTACCTGTGGTTAGGCAAAACCTCCGATGGCAGTCATCGCCTGGATTTGCTGGAGCGCCTGCTGCCAGTCTACTCGCAGCTACTGGAAGCCCTGGCCGATGCCGGCGCCGAATGGGTGCAGATTGATGAACCGGCCCTGGTGACCGATTTGGACGCCAACTGGCGCTATGCGTTCAACCTGGCCTATCATCAGTTAAAGGCCAATCGCCCGAAGCTGCTGCTGGCTACCTATTTCGGAGAGCTCCGGGATAACCTGCAACTGGCTTGCGAATTGCCGGTGGCCGGGCTGCACATCGATGCGGTGAGCGCCCCTGCTGAAGTCAGCCGAGTGGCAGATTGGCTGCCCAGCCACAAGGTGCTTTCCCTTGGTGTCATCAACGGCCGTAACATCTGGAAATCCGACCTGAACAGCATCCTGGAATGGCTGGAGCCGCTGAGTGAGAAATTGGCCGACCGCCTGTGGCTGGCGCCGTCCTGCTCGCTGCTGCATGTGCCGGTAGACCTGGATCGTGAGCAGGAGCTGGATACTGAGATCCGCAGCTGGCTGGCCTTTGCTGTGCAGAAACTTGATGAGCTGAGCACGCTGGCGAAGGCCCTCAACGAAGGCCGCGCCAGTGTTCGCGCAGAGCTGACGGCAAACCAGCAGGCCATTGACAGCCGCCAGAACTCCGACCGTGTTATCAACCCGGAGGTTCGCCGTGCCATCGCGGCAGTGACGCAGGAACTGGGCAACCGCCAAAGCCCCTACCCCCAGCGAATTGCCAGGCAGCGTCAGATTCTGAACCTCCCGGCGTTCCCGACCACCACCATCGGTTCTTTCCCGCAAACGCCGGAGATCCGCCAGGCAAGGTTGCAATTCCGTAAAGGCGAACTGACCGGGCAAGCCTATACCGAGCAGATGCAGGCAGAAATCGCCCGATGCATCGAAGAACAGGAAAAGCTTGGACTGGATGTGCTGGTTCATGGTGAGCCAGAGCGCAACGACATGGTGGAATACTTCGGTGAGCAGCTGGAAGGCTATGCCTTTACCCGCTTCGGCTGGGTGCAATCCTACGGCTCCCGCTGTGTAAAACCGCCCATCCTGTTTGGGGACATTCGCCGCCCCCAGGCAATGACGGTGGACTGGATTCGCTATGCTCAATCCCTGACCGAAAAACCGGTCAAAGGCATGCTTACCGGCCCAGTGACGATTCTGAACTGGTCTTTCGTGCGGGACGATCAGCCAAGGAAAGACTCCTGCCTGCAACTGGCCCTGGCCATTCGTGAAGAGGTACAGGACCTGGAAAAGGCTGGCGTGAACATCATCCAGATCGACGAAGCCGCGTTGCGGGAAGGCTTGCCCCTGCGCCAGTCAGACTGGGCAACGTACCTGGACTGGGCGATTAACAGCTTCCGCATCGCCGCCAATGGCGTGGATGACTGCACCCAGATTCACACCCACATGTGTTATTCGGAGTTCAACGACATCATTGAGGCCATCGCCCACATGGATGCCGACGTGATCACCATCGAGACCTCGCGGTCTGACATGGAGTTACTGGATGCTTTCCGGAACTTTGAATACCCGAACGACATCGGCCCGGGCGTGTACGATATTCACTCCCCCAACATTCCGGACAAGCAACACATCATCAATCTGATGACCCTGGCGGCAGAACGCATCCCGGCAGAACGATTGTGGATTAACCCGGACTGCGGTTTGAAAACCCGTAAATGGGAGGAAGTGACGCCAGCGCTGGAGACGATGGTTGCAGCGGCCCAGGCGTTGCGGGCGTAACGAGCCTCTATGGGAATCAGCGGGTGCGCTTTGGCAGGCGCACCTCGCCTTTCCAGACTTTCTGTTTTTGCTCAGGTTTCATCAGCCGGCCGAGGCCTTTACCCAGTTCACCCAGCATCGATCGCCCTTCCAGTTCGACCGATTCTGCATAGTCAGCAAACTCACGCATACCCCATTCAACCGCAGAGATGCACTCATCAATAACCGCTTCGGCCATTTTCTCGGTGAGGTTGCAGTGCTCCCGGCCGAACCGGATCATAGTCGCCCGGTTTGGAAAGTCCTTTGTGCCACCCAGCTTCAGGGCCAGGGTATCCGCCTCCAGATAAACCGTGGTGTTAACGATGTCATAGGCCGGCGACATCCACGCTTTGCCTGAGGATGCATCCCGATACAGCATGGCAAAATTCTTCAGGTGCGCATCGCCATTCCCGACCAGAACCGACACACATAGTGACCGGAAAAGTATCTCCAGATCCCGATTGGGAGCTTCTGAATAAACTTCGATTGCCTTGGCCACTTGCTCATAGCTGCGCTTGTACTTGTCGTTGGCCACCAGGCCTATCAGTCCACAAATATCCTCCATGCCGAGCCGCTCACCGCTCTCACTGATGTCAAAACGGCGCATGATAAACATTCGAGTATCATCAGACAGGTAGAATTCAGGTACTGAAAGCCCTGCCTTTGCTGCAATAGACATACAGACAAACTCATTGATCGTCAGGCCCGGGAATTCGGCGCCGGCGGACTTTACAATCAATTCCGGCAAAACCACTGAAGACTTCGGCTCAGTATTTTCGGGCACCAGAACCTTCGGCTGGACGCCGGCGATCGTTGTCTGACCCAGATAGCGCTCCACCAATTGCTCAAACAACTGGGGGTTGTCGGTTTCAACCAAAGAGCCCAGAGACATTCCTACGACAGCCTGACGCTCCACCTCCTTCGACTGAAACCCCAGTCGACCTATAGAGCTGTCACCCTGCAGAGCCAGAAAAAACATCTCATCCACCGTTGCGTGCTTGCGAAAACGCTCGATGATCCGCTGGCGCAGATAGCCCTCCGGCAGGTTCATCTCGAACACCGGATGGAGAACAGATTTGCGGTATTCCTGAGGCCTGACGGGCATGGTAAGCGAAACGCACTGTCCCTCATTGACGTTGGAGTCATAAGCAAAGCAAAATTGCGACTCTTTACGCAGTTCACCGGCCAGCCTTCCACCTGCAGACACGCCAAGCGTTTTGATTTTTCGCGTCATTCATCATCCTCAGCAGGGAAAAGAACATCCAGATCATCCAATGTAGGACGACTTTTCACCCTGAATTCCATTTCCAGCCCCAACGTCGCCAAAACCCTCTGCAAGTCTGTTATCCGTCCGGTATAACGACCCGTTTCCATTTCGCTGATGCGCTTACGAAGAACACCGGTTTCATCTGCCAAGGCTTGCTGGCTTTGATAGCCCAAAGCCTTTCGGCGCTCTTTGATCTGTTGCCCCAACTTTCTGGTAATCGCTCCCATACAACCACGCCTGACCCTATATATTCTCAAAATACCAGAAAACCTTCACCATGAGAACATATAGGGACATTCTAGATTTCAATCCAACATCGGAACAATGTGTATCTACGGGCATTATCCGTGTGGTTGCAGCATTATCTGCTCAGCGGGCCGGGGGTAGGCAAGGGCCTGTATGTGCGGATATCAGCGGGAAGAGGGAATTCTGGAGGGCAACCAGAGTTCGCTCAGTAACCGGTACTCTTCTCGTCCAGGTCAAACTTGAACTCATTGGCGCGGCATACTTCCGTGGAGTACTGCCCGGAAGCCTCAAGCTCAAACCAACGGTATCCGGGCGCCAGCGGCTCTACGGCAAATTTACTGGAGCCAGTGGCGAACTGGATGCAAGTGGAAGGCGTGGCAAGCAGCTGCACGCTATTGCGCTGCTGTTGGAGATCCTGGTGAATATGCCCCCAGAGCACGACTTTCACTTGAGGATGCCTGTCGATCACCTGCCAGAAAGCATCACGGTTCTTCAGGCCGATTTTTTCCATCCAGTCAGAGCCAATATCCACCGGGTGATGGTGCAGGCACACCATGGTGGGCAACTCCGGTTGCTGCGACAGTGACTCGTCCAGGAAAGCAAGCTCCGGCGGCGAAAGCTCACCGAACACCTTGCCGTGCACGGAAGAGTCCAACATCACAAAATGCCAGCCACCCTGCACAACCTGTTTTTGCTCGGCCTGAAACTCCGCTGCGATGGAGGCCAACAAATCGGAGTCGTCATGATTGCCGGCAATCCAGAGCGAAGGACAGTTAAACGCTTTCAACTGCTCGCCAAAATACCGATAGGCCTCAGATGACGCATCCTGAGTAAGATCACCGGTCGCGAGGATCAGATCCGGCTGGCCATGGTTGCGCAATACTTCATCAATCACCGCCGCCAGGCTGTCCCGGGTATTGACCCCAAGTAACGCGCCATCTGCCGACGCCATCAGGTGCGGGTCGGTCAGCTGCAATACCTTCAGGGGGCGAGCAGTATGCGCAATGGTCATTCAGGGCCTGTTGTCTTGAGTGCAACCGTTTGATATTTCAGACAAGTGTACGACGGCTGCGTTCCGTTTTATCAGTTTTAAATGGTAGGTAGGTCACATTCTGGCCCGCTACCACAAAGATTTTGCAGTTTTTAACAACTATGGCACAGGCAAAGCCGGGAGCAAGTCAGACTTTCAGGGCACTGTGGCGCCGTTTATGACAGAGACAACGAATTCAGTCGCAGCCTTCGCCCGCAGACCAGGCGGCGTGTTCCATAGGCAGGTGCCCAAACCGCAGGCAGTAATCCAGCCAATCAGCCAGGAACCCGTTGACCTGCACTTTTTCATCAGGATGATGCATAAACCGGTTCGGGTAATCGTTTACCGGCGCAATCTGGCGCTGACGGTAGCAACTGATCACCTCAGCCATGAGCGCGTCATGGTAGACCCGCACCGTTATTTGAGGGTTGTTCAGCCACCGGCCACTGTTGTGCACTTGCTCGAGCAGCAGGGTTTCAGTGAACTTTGCGGTTTGCAGGACTTCGATGCGCACCCGGCCCAAATACTGGCTTTCCCGGTGCAGCTCAAACTCGCAAACGGGCCTACCATCAACCTCCAACTGGCGCAGTTTGCGCAGGCGCTGGTAGTTGCCATCACACAGCGCACCCAGCTGACGTAGATCCGGCACATACGGCTTAGGCCGTTTTACCCACTCGGTCATGCCCGCCACTCCCGGCGCAGCCTGTCACGGTTCAGTTGCAGCCACTGTATCGCAATGATGGCGGCGGCGTTGTTAATACGGCCGTCGGCGACCATGGCAAAGCACTCTTCGGCGCTGACCACGTGGCTGAGAATGTCTTCATGTTCATGCTCCACGCCGAAAACTCCACCCGCCTCGGCCGTACTGACCTGGCCACAGTAGAGGTGAATCATTTCGGTGGTGCCGCCAGGAGAGACCAGGTAATCGCAAATTTTCTCAAGCCGACTGAAACTCAGCCCGGCTTCTTCCTGCCCTTCGCGTTGGGCCACGTCTTCCGGGCTTTCGCCGTCTTCGTTCATGCCGGCCACGAGCTCCAGCAACCAGGGCGACTGGTTACGGCCGAGCGCGCCGAGGCGGAACTGTTCCAGCAGCACCACTTCGTCCCGTTCCGGGTCGTAGGGGAGCACGCAAGTGGCGTCGCCGCGGACGAACAGCTCACGAGTGAAGGTAGGCATGTCGCGGCCGTCAAAGCGCGGGTGGGTCAGCCAGAGCTTGTCCATGCGGAAGAAGCCCTGAAAGACGGTTTCGCGTTTTTCGACGGTGACGTCGCTGGCGTTGAACTGGAACGGTTTCGGCATTCGTGTTTCCGGTTTGGTGTTCGGCTTGGAACGATAGCCTTAGGGGTTGCTTGGGTGCAAGTGTCTTACGGCTGGCTTTGGATTACGGTTCTGCCCACAGCCTGCTGAGCTTGGGAGGTGGGCGTGTCGGGTAGGGCCTCCAAAAACACGCTCCTTCGGCCCATCCCTGGGGCGCTTGGGCTCCGCCATCCCTGGCTCCGCACAGTTTTTGGAGGCCCTACCCGACACGCCCAGTCCAACATTGTGCAATCCGCTCAGAACGAATGCATAGGGTATGAGTAAAGCGATTACTGCAAAGGCCAGTAAGAGCCGGGGTGGTGGCCTTGTTCAGAAACGTGCGGAGCCAGGGATGGCGGAGCCCGAGACGCACAGGGACGTCTCGAGTCGTTTTCTGAACAAGGCCACCACCCCGGCTCTAAGCACCCAGCCAGAAGGCTAGGCGATCACGAACACCCAACTCAAACCTTGTCGTAAAGCTTGGAGCCAGACTCCACGAACTCCCGCGATTTGGCCTGCATCCCGGCATCAATCGCCGATACCTCATCGATGCCGTGTTCCGCTGCATAATCCCGCACTTCCTGCGAGATCTTCATGGAACAGAACTTCGGCCCGCACATGGAGCAAAAGTGAGCGACTTTTGCCGATTCCTTGGGCAGGGTCTCGTCGTGGAAAGCGCGGGCGGTGTCCGGGTCCAGGCCGAGGTTGAACTGGTCTTCCCAACGGAACTCGAAACGGGCCTTGGACAAGGCGTTATCGCGGATCTGGGCCCCCGGATGGCCCTTGGCCAGATCGGCAGCGTGGGCGGCGATTTTGTAGGTGATGATGCCGGTTTTTACATCATCCTTGTTCGGCAGCCCCAGGTGCTCCTTCGGGGTGACGTAGCAAAGCATGGCACAGCCGTACCAGCCGATCATGGCCGCGCCGATGCCGGAGGTGATGTGGTCATAGCCAGGGGCAATATCCGTGGTCAGCGGCCCAAGGGTGTAAAACGGGGCTTCGTCGCAGCATTCCAGCTGCTTGTCCATGTTCTCCTTGATCAGGTGCATGGGCACATGGCCCGGGCCTTCGATCATGCACTGGACGTCGTGTTTCCAGGCAATTTTGGTGAGCTCACCCAGAGTTTCCAGTTCGCCGAACTGGGCGGCGTCGTTGGCATCCGCGATAGAACCGGGGCGCAGTCCGTCGCCGAGGCTGAAGGACACGTCGTAGGCCTTCATGATTTCGCAAATGTCTTCGAAGTGCTCGTACAGGAAGCTTTCTTTATGGTGGGCCAGGCACCATTTGGCCATGATGGAGCCACCGCGAGACACGATACCCGTGGTGCGTTTCGCGGTCAGCGGTACGTGGTGCAGGCGCACACCGGCGTGGATGGTGAAGTAATCCACCCCCTGCTCTGCCTGTTCAATTAACGTGTCCCGGAAGATTTCCCAGGTCAGGTCTTCGGCCACGCCGCCCACTTTCTCCAGGGCCTGGTAGATCGGCACGGTGCCAATGGGCACCGGAGAGTTGCGGATGATCCACTCGCGGGTTTCGTGGATATTCTTGCCGGTGGACAGGTCCATCACCGTGTCGGAACCCCAGCGGATACCCCAGGTCAGTTTCTCGACTTCGTCTTCGATGGACGAGGTGACCGCCGAGTTGCCGATATTACCGTTGATCTTCACCAGGAAGTTACGGCCGATGATCATCGGCTCTGTTTCCGGGTGGTTGATGTTGGCGGGAATAATCGCCCGGCCCCGGGCCACTTCGTCGCGAACAAACTCGGGGGTGATCTCTGGTGGCAGATTGGCACCGAAAGACTGGCCTGGGTGCTGGTCCGCCAGCAGGCCATTTTCGCGGGCTTCCTGCAATTTCATGTTCTCCCGGATGGCGACGTATTCCATCTCTGGGGTGATGATGCCCTGGCGGGCGTAGTGCATCTGGGACACGTTTTTACCCGGCTTCGCCCGCAGGGGTTTACGCTCATCCATAAAGCGCAACGGGTCGAGCTGCGGGTCTTTCATCCGGCGACGGGTGAATTCGGAGGTATAACCGTCCAGCTGCTCCACATCGCCCCTCTCGGCAATCCAGTTGGCGCGAACCGGCGGCAGGCCTTTTCTCAGGTCAATGGAGGCCTCAGGGTCGGTGTAAGGCCCGGAAGTGTCGTACACAACGACCGGTGGGTTCTTTTCGCCGCCCATTTCCGTGGGGGTGTCTCCCACAGTAATTTCCCGCATAGGCACACGCAGATCAGGTCGGCTACCCTGCACGTATATTTTTCGTGAGCTTGGTAATGGTTTGATTGCTGCGGAGTCCACTTTCGCGGAGTCGCTGAGGTAAGCTGGCAAGTCCGTCATGATCTGCTCCCGTTGAGGCTGATGGTGTCGGGTCGCGTATGACGGAGTTACGACAAGATGCCACCAAAGGCATGTTGACGCGGTTCATATGGTCTTAATTCCTACGCCGGTATTATCCGGATCAGGTCGCGGGTTCTGCGCTGCAATCTCAGCCGATCACCACACTCTGGCGATTCGGCACCCCGTCAAGACGCGATAAGTATTTTGTTTTGCTCACAAACTGGTTGAGCTATGCAAGTGTAGAGGCCGGACTGATTATTGTCCATAATGGCCAACCAATACCTTTGGGTCATTGCCGGGCAGATTCCCGGAGTTAGTTTTTCAGGAGAAACAATGAAGAAACGTCTACTTCCAGGATTGATCACCCTGCTCGCAGCCCAGCCTGCGCTTGCTCTGGATCTGATGGAAACCTACGAGAAAGCCCTGTCTTATGACTCCGGCATTGCCTCTGCCATGGCACAGTTCCAGGCACAGCAGGCAACCAGCGATGTCAGCAAGAGCGCCCTGCTGCCCAAAATCTCGGCGGTTGGGTCAGCAAGCTACACACGTTTCGAGCCCAGGAATATACCCGGGGGGGCAAACGCCGATGAGCTGACGCGGCAACTCTTCTCGGGAGACAGTTATCGAACCTACCGCTACGGCGTCGAGCTGACCCAGCCACTGTTCCGGGCTCAAGACTGGTTCCGCTACGATGCCAGTCAGTTCCAGACCGAAGCCGCCCAGGCCCAGTACAACCTGGCCCAACAGCAGCTGATTCTGGATGTGGCCACTGCCTACTTCAACGTGCTGCGTGCCCAGGATACGGTCACCACCGCCCGCGCTACAGAGGCCGCCATACAGCGCCAATATGAACAGGCTCAGGAACGCTTTGACGTTGGCCTGATCGCCATTACCGAAGTTTACGAGGCGCGCGCCAGCTACGACGACAGCAAGAGCCAGCGCATTGCTGCGGAGAACCAACTGAACGTGGCACGCGAGCAACTGGCCCGGCTGACCGGCGAATACGCAGAGGACCTGGAAAACCTGCGAGAAAACTTCCCGCTTGGCCGGCCAGAGCCGATGGACCCTTCCGCCTGGGAAAACACCGCGCTCGAGCAGAACTGGGTTATCCAGTCTGCGCTGTATCAGCTGAATGCCAATGAAGCCAACCTGAAGGTTGCGAAATCCGGCCACCTCCCCACGCTTGACCTGTTTGCGTCTTATGGCAAGTCTGAACTGGATGGAGCCAAGAATACTCAGCAGGAAGGCACACAAGGCGTGATTGGCCTTGAGCTGAATGTTCCACTCTACATGGGCGGTGGCACACAAGCCGGCGTGCGCCAGCAGCGCTCGCTGGTTACCGCCGCTCAGGAAGACCTGAACACCACGCGCCGGGATGTTCGGGTAAATACACGCAGCCTGTACCTGACCGTAAACAATAACGTTGAAACCGCCTCGGCTCTGGAGCAGACCATCATCTCCCGCCGCAGTGCGCTGGATGCCACCCGTGCCGGTTACGATGTGGGAACCAGGAACATTGTGGAAGTGCTGGATGCCGAGCGGGCGTATTACGTTGCCCTTAGGGACTATGCCAATGCCCGCTACGACTACGTGATCAACACGCTGCAGCTGAAGCAGGCGGCAGGCACTCTGAGCCCGCAAGACCTGATTGAACTGAACAACTGGCTCAGCGCCAACGCCAGAGGCATCGAAGCTCTGGCAGAAGAAGATCTGACCCTGGACGACCCAACGCAGTAACGGCGTCATCGTTCGTGTGATTCCGGTGGCGACCGCCCCGGAATCACAGCCTTTCGATTATCCCCTCAACCACCCTATCCAGCGCGCCCCGGTTTTTATTAACCACGGCCAGCGCTCGCTCCCCATAGGCCTTGCATTCCGCCAGGTTGGCAAACAACCGATTGATGGCCCGGGCCAGATCGTCTGGCTCTTGAACCAACTGCACACCCTGGTCTGCCAGCAACCGTTCGTAGATGGTCTCAAAATTGAACACATGAGGCCCGGAGAACACCGGGATACCCCAGGCTGCCGGCTCCAGCGGATTGTGACCGCCCCGTTCGATCAGTGAACCACCCACAAAGGCAAGGTCGCTGGCCCCATAGAGCATCATCAGCTCCCCCATGGTATCGGCCAGATAAATCTGCGCCCCTTCGGCACTCTGCGCCAGGGATCGCCGTACCACCTGAAAACCCAACTCCTGCGCCATCACCGCCACGGTATCAAAGCGTTCCGGGTGGCGCGGTACAATAATCAACAGGGCATCAGGGTGTCTCGCAAGCACCAATCGGTGAGCCTGAAGCAGCTGTTCATCCTCGCCACTGTGTGTGCTTCCGGCGATCCAGACCGGACGTGGGCCAAGTGTGGTACGAAAACGTTCAGAGGCAAGCCGGACATCCTCCGGAATGTCGACATCGAACTTCACACTGCCCGTCACCTCCACGTGGCTTGCCGCAACCCCAATTCGACGAAAGCGTTCTGCATCAGGTTCTGCCTGGGCAGCCACCCAGGTGATGCTTTTCATGATCGGCGCCGCCAGCCCCCTGACCCGCTCGTAGCCCCGGGCCGAGCGCTCCGACAGCCGGGCGTTGATCAGAAACGCCGGCACGTTTTTGCGGCGGCACTGGCTGATCATATTGGGCCAGATCTCGGTTTCCATGATGACCAGAATGCGGGGATTGACCCGCCGAAGAAATCGACGGATGGCGCCCGGTGTGTCGTACGGCGCGTAGGCATAGGTTACCCTGTTACCAAACATTTTCCGGGCCTGGGCAAGGCCGGTGTCGGTCATGGCGGTCATCAGAATGGTGGCACCGAGATTGCGCGCCAACAGTCGACGCACCATGGGGCCGGCGGCGATGGTCTCGCCCACGGAGACCGCATGCACCCAGATTACAGGCCCGGGTATGGAAGGCACGTGGCCCAGGCGATGCTGCCAGTCTTGCCTGAGCGCCGGCGCCTTGCGGCCTTGCCACCAAAGCCGGATGAGAATAAACGGCAGAGCCAGGCGAATCAGCAGGGAATAGATAAACTGGAACACGCAGGACTCCCGGCAAAACAGTGCGTTATCATAGGGCGAAAAATGTCGAGGGGTTGCATCTTGCCCCCGGGTTAAACGTTTGTCGATGCAGGATTCACGATTTTGAAAAAGAAGTACCGCAAACTTCCAAGGAATACCGACTATTCAGCTTACCGTCATCCTCGCTGGTGGCCAACCTGGCTGGGTATCGGGTTGATGTGGCTGGTAGCACAGCTTCCCCTCCGTGTTCAGTGGTGGCTTGGCAAGGTGATCGGGTTGCTGGTTTGGAAGTTAGCTAAAAGCCGGCGGCACATTACCGAAGTCAACATCCGGCTGTGCTTCCCGGAACTGAACGAACAGCAACAGACCGCCCTGGTGCGCAACGCATTTATCGCCAATGGTATCGGATTGATGGAGCTCGGCATTGCCTGGTTCCGGGACCCGGCCAAGCTGACCGGCATGACCCGCATTCACGGTATCGAACATTTCGAGAAAGCGCTGGAAGCCGGCAAGGGTGTGCTGCTATTGGGCGGCCATTACAGCACGCTCGACCTGGGTGGCAGCCTGGTCACCGAATACATAGAAGCCGACGTCATGCAGCGTGATCACAACAATCCGTTGATGAATGCCGTAATGACCAGGGCCCGGGGCCGGCGCTATGGCAACGTACTAGGTGCCCGCGACCTGCGCGGCCTGTTCAGGAGCCTCAAGAAAAATCGCGCCGTGTGGTACGCGACAGATCAGGACTACGGCCGCAAGGACATCGTGTTCGCCCCCTTCTTCGGCATTCCCGCCGGCACCATCACAGCCACCTCGCGAATTGCCGAACGCAGCGGCTGTAAAGTCGTGCCCTTCAGCCATTTTCGCCGCGATGACAAGCCCGGCTATGACATCTATTTCCACCCCGCCCTTGAGAACTTCCCAAGCGGTGACGACCTGGACGATGCAACCCGGATCAACGCCGTCATCGAGCAGGAAATTCGCAAAGCGCCAGACCAATACCTGTGGATGCACCGGCGCTTCAAAACCCGCCCTGACCGCGAAGACCCCGGCTTTTACGGGCGCAAGCGCAAGGAATAACCCGTGAGCAATCACTCGCAAGCACCGGTTGTCTGGCTGCTGACAGACAACAAGCCCGGCCACAAAAACCAACTCAAGGGGCTGGGCAATCGCCTGCGGGTGCTGACCGGCGCGGCGCTCTACTGGATCAGTGCCGAAGAATACCCGGTACCTCTGTGGCGGGCCCTGCTGGGTGTGGCCCCAGCTATGGATACAGCACTGCCCAAACCGGACCTGATTGTGGCCGCAGGCACCGGTACTCATCGTTTATTACTGGCACTTCGGCGCCTGGGCAAGGCCAAAACCCTGGTACTGATGAAACCGGCCTTCCCACTGGGCTGGGTAGATGGCGCGATTATCCCGACCCATGATGAGGTAAAGCCCGCTAACAACATCCTGCACACCGAAGGCGTGATCAACACCATCACACCCCTCGCCCGGCTGACCAGCAAACCGGAAGCCCTGATCCTGGTGGGTGGGCGTTCGGAACATTTCGATTGGAACGACGATGCCATTCTGAACCAGGTCAGTGACCTGATAGCCCGCTACCCTCAGTGGCGCTGGACCATCACCGATTCCCGGCGCACACCAGAAAGCACCACCGATCGGCTGGCCGAATTGCAGAGCCCGAAAATCTCCGTAGTGCATCACACCCGTACCCACGACGACTGGCTCAGCCACCAGCTCGCTGCTTCCCGCGCGGTCTGGGTAACGCCGGACAGCATTTCCATGGTGTGCGAAGCCGCCACTTCCAGCGTTCCCACCGGCCTGCTGAACCTGAATGCGCGTGCCAACAGCCGCGTGGCGAACGGAGTAAAACGCCTGGCAGAGCGGGGGCTGATTGCCCACTGGGCAGACCATGCCAGCGTGATGGCCGAACAGGCGGAAAGACATGAACGCCTCTGGGAGGCCGACCGGGCTGCCCGATGGGTGGCGGGCAACTATTTGGCTGCTTTTCAGCAATCAGGAAAGGAGGCCAGGCAATGAAGATTCTCCAGGCTCTTCCTGCGCTCTATAGCGGTGGCGTGGAAAGAGGCACGGTGGAATTCGCCGCCGAGCTGGTCAAGCGTGGCCATGAGTCTTTTGTGGTCTCCAACGGTGGGCCCATGGCAGAGCAAGTGCGCGGCCAGGGCTCAACCCACATCCACATGCCCATCCACCGGAAAACGCCCGCGTCATTCGGGCAGATTCTGCCCATGCGCAAGCTGTTGCAGGAGCTGCGGCCTGACATCGTGCATGTGCGCTCACGCATGCCCGCCTGGATTATCCATCTGGCCCTGAAGACCCTGCCTGCCGACCAACAGCCCGCCGTTGTCTCGACCTTTCACGGCATGTATTCCGTTAATCCCTACAGCGCCATCATGACCAGGGCGGACCAGATCATTGCCGTCTCCAATTGCGTGCGGGATTACGTGTTGAAGAATTTCGAGGTAGCGGAAGACAAGCTGACGGTGATCCAGCGCGGCGTCGACATCGACGCCTTCCGCAACCGCGCCATCAACGACCAGTGGCTGGACATCCTCCTGTCCCGCTTCCCCCAACTGGCCGGCAAGAAAATCATTATGATGCCCGGCCGCATTTCCCGCTGGAAAGGCCAACTGGACTACCTTGAAGCCATGGCCCGCATTGTCCGCCAGCGGCTGGACTGTCACGGCATCATCGTGGGCGGGGCCGAACCGGGAAAAGAACGATTCCTGCAGGAGCTTGAAAAAGAGCGCAGCCGGCTTGGCCTGACCGATAAAGTCACATTCCTCGGCCAGCGCAACGACATGACCAACCTGTATCTGTTCGCTGATGTGGTTTGCCACATGTCCACCAAGCCGGAACCCTTCGGACGCACGGTGACCGAAGCCCTGGCATCCGGCACGCCAGTGGTGGCCTACAACCGGGGCGGTGCGGCGGAAACGCTGCAGGCATGCTTTCGGGACGGACTGGTGACGCCGGATGATACCGGGGCATTCGCCAGTGCGGTGCTGGGATTGCTGGATAAGCCCCGGCCAGAGATTGAGTTGCCGGAGCGGTTTTTGTTGCGGACGCAGACGGAGGCGACGCTTCGGGTATACCAGCAGGCCCTGAACGGGAGGCCCGATTGAAGGTCGCCCTGATACTCGCAACGCCTGGTAGTGCCTGGGGTGGCATGGAAAAACATGTGGCGGACCTGGCGGAAGCCCTCACGAGCCTCGGGCATGAGGTGCACATAATCGCCCATCCTGACTACCGCTCGCACTTCCCATTCGCCGAGTTTCATCCGTGCCCGATGAAGCTGAGCCGAAACAACCCCTGGCTTCGTTGGTGTGTTTCCCGGATATTGAAGCGGGTTTCGCCCGATATTGCTCATGCCCACGGCAATAAAGCCGCCGTCATACTCGGCAGGTTGCCTCGTCAGACCTGGCAAACCGTAGGGACGATTCACGGAAGCAAATCAAACCTTCGCCCTTTCCTTGTGCTGGACAAAGTCATTGCCGTCAGCGGGTCGATCTACGAGGGCCTTAGTCACCGGTCCCGTCATCTGATTTACAATGGAATCCGGAAGGAAACCCCGGAATCGCCCCCCGGCAACTATCCACTCCCCGAAACAACGAACGTCATTGCTGCCGGGAGGCTGGAGCCAGTAAAGGGGTTCGACATGCTAATCCAGGCATGGAGCATGATCCATGACCGCTTTCCGACGGCACACCTCACCATCTTTGGTGACGGCTCTGAAGCCAGAAACCTGCATCGGCTGATTGGCGATGAAAGCCTGAGACACTCGGTGAAGATGGCAGGACACCAAACAACGCTGGCATCGGCATTGTCCAATGCAGACTTGATGGTTCTCAGCTCAAGGCGGGAGGGGTTTCCTTACGTTTTGATCGAAGCCTTGATGGCCGGACTGCCGGTGGTCTCAACCCCGGTTTCCGGCAGTGTCGACCTGCTTCCCGAGAACGCGCTCGCCAGGGACATTTCCGCGCAGGCTATCGCCGACGTCATCGCCAGCGCACTGAACAACCTGGATGGTCTTCAAGAATCTGAGCAATCCGCATTCGACTATGCGCAGACACACCTCTCGCTCAGGGGCATGGCAGAGGCAACCGTCAGAGTGTATCAAGCCGAATAGCACCTGTGAGAGCGTCTTACTGCTCCTCGCCACCGGAACGACTGATTATCTCGAGCATCTGCAATTCCCTTGCCTTCGCCAACCGCATGAAATTACGGTTTGCGGCCACTACTGAAACACTGAACCCGAACCAGCCATTCAATACCTGACGGTGGATCAGGTAATACTTCAAAAACTTCAAAGGAAATTCGACCATCAAACGCGGGGTCGAAATTCGCCTGCCCTTCTCATAGAGGAACCGGGCCTGCTCACTGGACAGTTGAATGTACTTTCTCTCCATCTGCTCCAGAGAAATCAATGTCCTGTGCAAGACATCGCCTTTGAGCTCCAACACGCTACCTGTATGCACTCTAGGCCGATCATCGTTACTGTGTTTTTCCGCATGGATCGCAGCCCGTTTCCGATTGTAGAGCCGCAGGATCTTCTTGGACTTGTCGTGCCGAAAAGGGTGCCTCGGGTTGGGGGACGACAAAACCCAACGCATACGATAACCAGCGATATCCGGAGAGATCGGCTTGGAAAACAGCTGCTTGATGTTTCGTACCAGGGTATCGGAAAGCACTTCATCAGCATCCAGATCAAGTACCCAGTCGTTCGCACACAGGCTGGCGGCATAGGCCTTCTGGCTCGCAAAGCCTTCCCATTCCCGATAAACCACCCGGGCGCCCGCGGCCTCTGCTAGTTCACAGGTTCGGTCTGTACTACCCGAATCAACAACGATGATTTCATCAGCCCAGTCCTTCACCTTCTCAAGAGATTCCGGCAGCCTCTGCTCTTCATTCAACGTGATGTAGTAAACCGATAACGGCAGTTTCATCATAAACACCCGCAAACTGGACCCTGCTCGGCCCCAAACACTGCCGAGTTAGCGCACCTGTGATAATATTCAGCCATCAGAAAAGGACAATGCTGACCGAAAGCTACGCGTGGAGCAAACACATGATTCACCCCGTCATTATGGCCGGAGGCACCGGCTCTCGCCTTTGGCCGTTATCCAGGCAACTGAACCCCAAGCAGTTCCTGAAACTGACGGACCAACATCTATCCATGCTGCAGCTGACCGTGGCCCGGCTGGATGGGATGGAATCCGCCGATCCACTCCTGATCTGCAATGAAGACCACCGTTTTCTGGCGGCCGAGCAAATGCGCCAGGCGGGCTACAAAGATGCCCGAATTATTCTGGAGCCCTGTGGGCGCAACACGGCACCGGCCATCGCTCTGGCAGCCCTGCAACTGGTCAAGAACATCGATGAAAATCAGAACCCGCTGATGCTGGTTCTGGCCGCAGACCACTTGATCAAAGACATCGCTGCGTTCCAGAGCGGCATCCAGAAGGCCATTCCTCTGGCTCAGGAGGATAAGCTGGTGACCTTCGGCATAGTACCCGGCCATGCGGAAACCGGTTACGGCTACATCCAGCAAGGCCCGAAATTGGCCGCCGACAGTTTCAGTGTCAGCCGGTTTGTAGAGAAGCCCGACCAGACTACCGCGGAAGAATACCTCGCATCCGGTGATTACCTCTGGAACAGTGGCATGTTCCTGTTCGGCGCCCGCACCTACCTTCAGGAACTGCAGAAACACCGCCCGGACATTCTCGCCATCTGCCAGGCAGCGCTGGACGACGCCAGCGAGGATCTGCACTTCACCCGCGTGAATGAAAGCGTATTCGCCGAGTGCCCGGAAGATTCCATCGATTACGCCGTGATGGAAAAGACCGATAACGCCGCCGTGGTAGCGCTCGATGCCGGCTGGAGCGATATCGGCTCCTGGTCCGCCTTGTGGGAAGTTTCCGAGAAAGACAGCTGCGGAAACGCATTCAGCGGTGATGTCATCGCCCATAACACAGAGAGCACTCTGGTGCGGGCAGACAGCCGCCTTGTGGCCACGGTTGGCGTGAAAGATCTGGTGATCATTGAAACCAAAGACGCCTTGCTGGTCGCCCATAAAGATCAGGTCCAGGATGTCAAAAAGGTGGTTGAACGCATCAAGAATGATGGTCGACACGAGCACATGAATCACCGGGAAGTCTACCGGCCCTGGGGTGTATATGATTCCATCGATAATGGCCACCGCTACCAGGTGAAACGCATCACCGTGAAGCCCGGCGCCAAGCTGTCTGTCCAGATGCACCACCACCGGGCAGAACACTGGATTGTCGTCAGCGGCACCGCAAAGGTAACCAATGGCGAGGAGTCGTACCTGGTGACCGAAAACCAGTCCACTTACATACCGGTCGGCCAGATCCATTGCCTTGAAAACCCCGGCGTTATTGATCTGGAACTGATTGAAGTGCAGTCCGGATCCTATCTGGGCGAAGACGATATTGTACGATTCGAGGACCGGTACGGCAGATCATGAGCAAATTCAAGTATTACCTGATTGCCGGCCTGTTGCGGATGGTTAGCTATTTACCCCTGGGAGCCGCACAGTTCATCGGCAAATGGCTGGGGCTCCTGGCCTGGAAACTGGGCGGCAGGCCAAAGAAGATCACCGACATCAATCTGGACATCTGCCTGCCGGAACTCACCGAAGAGCAGCGCAGGGACCTTTCCAGAGACTCGCTGGCCCATACCGGCATGACGGCCCTGGAGATCCCGCTGATGTGGGAGTGGCCCGTCGATAAGTGCCTCGGGTTGATCAAGGAAACGGAAGGCCTGGAGCTGGTTGATGAGGCCCTGGCGACCGGCAAAGGATTGATCTTGCTCGCGCCCCACCTTGGCAACTGGGAGCTGGCCGGCCTGTTTTTCTCCTCCCGGTATAAAATGGCCGCACTATACAGCCCTCCGCACATCAAGGAATTCGAAGATTACATGATTCGGGTGAGGGGGCGCCTGGGCTCCGAACTGGTGCGCGGCGACCGTAAAGGCCTGATGCGCCTGATGGGTATTTTGAAGGAAGGCGGCGTAGCCGGCATTCTCCCCGACCAATCTCCCCGGGGCAAAACCAACGCCTACGCGCCCTTTTTTGGCATGGACGTGATGACCATGACCCTGGTCGGCAAGTTGGTACAGAAAACCGGGGCCAATGTTCTGGTGACCTACGCCGAGCGCCTGCCCAACGGCGAAGGCTTCAAGATTCTGGTCACTCGGGCGGAGCCTGGCATTGGTGCCGATGATACAGTGGCCGGCGCCACCGCCTTGAATCAATCCGTGGAAAAGGTGGTGCGAATGGCCCCTGAACAGTACCAGTGGGAGTACAAACGTATGCGGCACCGGCCGCCGGGGAACCCGAATCCTTATAAGCCCGGGCAGATTTGCGACTAACCGCCCGGCTGCCAGGAACTCCCTTAGGATTGCAAGGTTGCGGAATAGAGTCCCAGGTAACGCTCCGCTACCGATGCAGGGCTGAACGCTGTTAATCCAGCCTGGGCAGCGTCTGCGAAAGCGGCGGCCTGCTCTGGGTTATCGAGGATAAACTGAATCGTCGACGCCAAAGCCTCCGGGTCACCCGGAGATACCAGAAGACCATTCGCTTTATCGGAGATCAGATCAGGAATGCCTCCGGCTTTGGCCCCAACCACCGGCACACGATGTTGCATGGCCTCAAGAATCGTTGAGCCAAGCCCCTCGGAGAGTGAGGGGAACACGAAGACATCCAGAGCTGCCAACCAATCCCCGACGTTATCTTTATGCCCCAGAAAACTGACGTTGGGCAAACCCTGTGCCTGGGACTTGAGCCACTGTTCATCTGGCCCTTCTCCCAGGAAAATGAACTGCACGTCTGGCCTGAGGCTGCCCAGCAAACGCGCTGCCTCAATCGTGATGTGATAACCCTTGTGCTTCAGGAGGCGCCCCACTTGGCCAACCAGGCGTTTGGCGGGATACTGCTGCCGGATAGCTTCGACGGCGTCTGGTGCGGCGGGAAAGCCTGAGAAACTCGAGGGAATGATGACAGTGTCCACGCGGCCCAGTCGCTGTTGTACAACTGATTCAATGGCCGAACTCAGGCAGACGACGGTCGCGGCTCCGCCATAGGCCGCAGACGTCAGGCGCCCGGTTCCGATGGGATTATCGACTCGCCGTGTGACGACGTAAGGCGTTCTACGCAGGCGGGACTCGATCCAGGCCCAGTAGACTGATTTACCGTCGTGGCAATGAACGAGGTCCCAATCCCCCTTGCCGTGGCCCAGCAGAAAATGTGCAGTCTCTCGCCTACCGAGCGATTGGATGCTTTCCAGCTCAGCCCATAGACGACTCCCCGGCCGGGCCACCAGCGATTGCTGAATGCCACGCTTCGCCAGCTCCCGAATCAGGTTTACGGTCTGTCGCTCACCACCGGAAAAACCTCCGGCCAGATTTACGTGGCAAATGTGCATACCAACTCGGCCCCGTCGATGTTTTAATGGCGGCAGTGTAAGAGATCGACCATGAAAAGGACATAACACTGTGAAGCTACTTGTAATCAGCTCCTATGTAGATACCTGGAACTCTGTTCGGCCAGAAGCCGAAATGCTGATCGGGCTGGCAAAATTGGGTGTCGAAGTTGAGCTGATGACACAACCGGATGCGGAGTACCGCTCCCGATTTGAAGAAAACGGCATCAAGGTACACGGTTTCCATCCCCGAAAGAAAATAGAGCCTGAAGCCATTCGTCGAATTCGTCACCTCCTGATCGAAGGCAAGTTTGACGCCGTGTACTGCTTTAACAACAAAGCCATCGCTAACACCAACCTTGCGGCAATCGGCCTGCCAGTCAAAGTTATGACCTATCGAGGCCAAACCGGCAATATCAGCCGCTGGGACCCAAGTGGCTACCTGACCCACTTAAGCCCACGGGTGGATCGAATTATCTGCGTTTCCAAAGCAACCCGCGATGACCTACAAAAGCACGTCTGGGGCAACAAAGACAAAGTTTGTACGGTCTATAAAGGCCACGATCTCGACTGGTACCAGGATACTCCGGCAGACCTCAAACAATTCGGCGTACCGGATGGCGCCTTTGTGGTTGGGTCGGTGGCAAATATCCGCCCCAGAAAAGGACTGCCAATTCTGCTGAAAGCCACACACCTTTTACCCGCGGACAGCAACATCCACCTATTGCTCGTGGGCCGGGGAATGGACAATCCAGAGGTTCAGGCTCTAATCCAGGCCAGCCCGATGGCCGACAGAATTCACCTGACTGGATTCAGAAAAGACGCGCCAGCCATCATTGCGTCCTGCCAGGTATCCGTGCTGGCTTCGACCAAACGTGAGGGGCTTCCAAAAACGGTGATTGAAGCTATGGCCTATGGCGTTGCACCAATCGTCAGCGATACCGGAGGAAGTGCGGAGCTCATTGAAGATGGCGTTTCCGGCATACGCGTAACGCCCGGTAGCGCTGAAGAAATTGCTGCAGGCATTCAGCGGCTGCATGAATCCCCAGAACTATGCGCAAATATGGGCCAAAGCGCTCGAGATAGAATCGCCTCGCACTTTCACGTACAGCATTCGTCTGAAGCCCTTTTGAAGGTGCTGAGCGAAACCGTCAACGGCGAGTTTTAATCCAGAGTGCTGCGTATTTGTTGAAGGCATAAATGGCGGTGGTGACGGCCAGCAAAAACCCATGCCGGCCGTCCAGAAAACCCCTTTGAAGCAGATACTTCCGGACAAATGCGCCTAAACTGT
Source organism: Marinobacter sp. KM021 (assembly GCF_050707965.1). Lineage (NCBI taxonomy): Bacteria > Pseudomonadati > Pseudomonadota > Gammaproteobacteria > Pseudomonadales > Marinobacteraceae > Marinobacter > Marinobacter sp. KM021. The sequence goes on along the minus strand of NZ_CP136129.1, from coordinate 4,458,814 downwards.
GGGTGCAGGCGGAAAACAGTGAGGCTTTCTTGCCACGGCGGGCCCGCCCCTCGGCCCAATCCTCTGCATAACGGACGGATTTCGACATGTAATCAGGGAAATTGGTCGCGGTATAGTGCAGTAGATCCCCGCCCAATGTCTCCACGCTGGCGCCTGGGCAGTGTACCTTTTCATGCACCAGCGCATCGTCATAACCGAATTCTTCACGGCGGTACAACCGGACCACTTTGTCGGGATACCAGCCAGAGTGCCGGATGAAACGGCCAAAAAACCACGACAACCGCTTTACCTGAAACACCTTCTTCGCCGGAGCCTGTTCGATGGCGCGCTGAATGGAGGAGGCCAGTTCCGGGGTGACCACTTCGTCGGTATCGATCCAGAACAACCACTCGCCCTGCGCGTGGCTTTGGGCCCTCTGACGCTGCGGACCAAAGCCTGGCCAGTCGTCCGATTGGAAAATGCGCGCCCCGAATTGCTCGGCGACGGCCAGCGTATCGTCCGTAGAACCAGAGTCCAGCACTACAATCTCATCGGCAAAAGCCAGACTCTCCAGGCATTTGGCAAACTCAGGCCCTGCGTTTTTGGTAATCAGTACCGCGCTGAGTTTCACTGGCACGCCTCCAGAACTCGCTGCACGGAAATACCGGTCAAGCAGTTGTAATGGCCAAAACGGCAGGTGCGCTCAAAGCAGGGACTACACTCCACCGGATGCCGGACAATCGTCGCCTTATCCGTCAGCGGAGGCGTGAAATCCGGGCTGGTGGAACCGTAGATGGCAACCACATCAGCACCAGATGCGGCGGCCACGTGCATCAAGCCGGAATCGTGACTGACCACTTTGCGGCAATGACTGAACAGGTCCACGGTATCTTCCAGGCGGGTTTTGCCACAAAGATTGAACACGCCCTCCTGACCATTGGCAATCTGCTCACCCGGCTCCATATCTTTCGGACCGCCCATAACCCAGACCTGAAAGCCCTGCTGCACCAGTTTTTCAGCGAGCGCCCGGTGGTTTTCAAGAGGCCACTGCTTTGCTGGGCCGAACTCCGCACCGGGGCAGATGGCAATGGCGGGGCGTTCCGGGTCCAGGCCCAGTTTGCCCATCACGTCGTTCAGGTTCGCTTTGTCAATCGTCAGTGACGGTTGTGGCACATCAAACCGATAGGTTTCGTAATCCGCCTTGCTGGCCCCAAGCCCCATGTAGCGCCACACGGTTTTGTCGGTGATGGTAGAGCCGTCTCGAGTTGGGTGTCTGCGCCGGGCATCGGTCAGTAGAATCGAGCGCCCTTCCCCACTGAAACCCACTCGCTCGGGAATGCCTGCAAAGAAAGGGATCAAAGAGGACTTGAACGAACGCGGCAGGACAATGGCTTTATCATACCCTTTCAGCGTTCTGGCCAGTCGCCACTGAGCCTTCAGGGCCAGCTCGCCACTTTTCCAGGGTGCCGCAATGCCTGTGTTGACCTCAGGCATACGGGCGATGATCGGGAGCGACCACCCGGGAGCCAGCACATCGACTTCTGCTTGCAGGTCCTGCTGCTTGAGGGACATGAACAGCGCCTGGGCCATGACCATGTCACCCACCCAGGACGGCCCTACCACCAGGTATTTCATCGGTCCAGCCAGGCCAGATAGCTCTCAACACCGCTGGCCACATCAGCAAAATCAGCGGTGTAGCCAACATCACGCAAAGCGGTAATATCGGCCTGCGTAAAGCTCTGATAGCGCCCTTTCAACTCATCCGGGAAGGGAATGAACTCAACACTGCCCTTGCCGTGGTAGCGGATAACAGCCTCTGCCACATCCAGAAACGACTGGGCGCGCCCTGTACCCAGGTTGAAAATGCCGGATTGTTCGGGGTTGTCGTAGAACCAGAGGTTGACCTTGCAGACATCATCCACGTAAACGAAATCCCGCTGCTGACCACCATCAGAGTATCCATCCCACCCCTCGAACAGCTTGGGGTTCTGGCCGGCCTTGATCTGTTCATGCAGGTGATAGGCCACGGACGCCATCTTGCCCTTGTGCTGCTCCCTCGGGCCATACACGTTGAAGTAGCGGAAACCAACAACCTGGCTGCGGGCGGAGGGCAGAATCTTGCGCACGTACTGGTCAAACTGCCACTTGGAATAACCGTAAACGTTAAGCGGTCGCTCGCACTCGCGCTCTTCGCGAAATTCATCACTGGCTCCGTAGACGGCGGCACTGGACGCATAGAGGAACGGCACCTTGCGATCAAGGCACCAGTGCAACAACACCTTGGAGTAGGTGTAGTTGTTCTCCATCATGAACTTGCCATCCCACTCGGTGGTGTCTGAACAGGCCCCCTCGTGGAAGATGGCCCTTATACCCACCGGCAGGTCATTCGCTTTGACCCGCTCCAGGAACTCGCCTTTGTCCATGTAATCCGTGACATCCAGCTCCGCCAGGTTCCGGAAACGGGTACCGTCGGTCAGATCGTCCACCACCAGAATATCGGTTTCGCCACGCGAGTTAAGGGCGTGAATAATGTTGGCTCCAATGAAACCGGCACCGCCAGTGACGACAATCATGGTAAGGCTCCTGAAATTTCTGTGCGGACAGGCCAGAAGATGGCCGCTGTGTTCAGCCGTAATACTAACCTCTTTTGTACCTGCCTAAAACAACCAGAGCCCGAGTCTCCATCGGCCAGAACCATGATGAACACTGGATTAACGGGCGGTTAGTCTGTGAAAAAGCATATGGGACGCCTGTTGCGGCCATGGTACACTTCGCGCTTGGAACTGGTGCTGCCGCACCGGGTCGACTTTGGGATTGTTCATACCGGAGGCTCACATGTCCCAGCAAAGCAGTTACCTCGCCACCCTGGAACGGCACCGCAAAACCTTTGCAGTGATGGAAGAACACCAGGAAGCCGTCGAGCAACTGTTGGAGCTGACGCGCCAAAGCCTGAAACGGGGCGGCAAGATCATTTTCTTGGGCAACGGCGGCAGTGCTGCAGATTCGCAGCATTTGGCGGCCGAGTTCATGGTCCGCTATAAAAAAGAGCGCGGCCCCCTGGCCTCCATCGCCCTGACCACAGACACGTCCATTCTGACAGCACACCCGAACGACTACGAATTCGAGACCGTATTTGAGCGACAAGTTCTGGGCCTGGGAAAGCCTGAAGATCTGGTGATCGGCCTGACCACCTCCGGCCAGAGTGAGAACATCAACCGGGCCCTGAAAGCTGCCAACGACATGGGCGCCGCAACCGTTGCTCTGACCGGCCGGGATGGCGGCAAGGTAAAAGACATCGCCAGGCTGTCCATCATCATCAACAGTGACGAAACCGCCCGCATCCAGGAGGCCCATATGTTCATCGGCCACTGGCTGTGTGAAGCGATGGATGAGGTGGTGCTGTCCGGAGGCCTTGACTGATGCTTGATCTGGCCCGGCTGGACCAGCTTCAGAACGCCTCTGTGCTGGTGATTGGCGATGTCATGCTCGACCGCTATTTCATTGGTGACACCAACCGCATTTCACCGGAAGCACCGGTGCCGGTGGTACGCGTCGCACACACAGAAGACCGGGCCGGCGGTGCCGCCAACGTTGCCAGAAACATTGCCCACCTTGACGGCCAGGCCGCCATTCTTGGCATCATCGGCAACGACACAGACGGTCGTTTGCTGAAAGATCTTCTGGTCAAGGAAAAGGTCCATTCCGAGCTCCTGGAACTGGACGACGCACGCACCATATCCAAAACCCGTATTATCTCCCGCCATCAACAGATGGTTCGGCTAGACATGGAAGACACCTTTCCCGTCGCCCAGGCCGAAAGCATTAAGCAGCGTTACGGCGAACTGGTTGAGCAATACAATACCGTCATCATCAGCGACTACGCCAAAGGCACCCTCGCCTGTGTTGGCGACTTGATCCAGGCTGCGCGAAAGGCCGGCAAACAAGTGCTGGTGGACCCGAAAAGCAAAGACTTCTCCCTGTATCGTGGCGCAACCGTCATTACCCCAAATCTGAGTGAGTTCAAGGCCGCCGGCGGAGATGCCTCCTCAGATGACGCCATGCTGCGTTCGGCCCGCGCCATGCTGGCCGACGCGGGCATCGATACCATGCTGCTGACCCGTAGCGAGCAAGGCATGAGTCTGATCACCCCGACGGAGCACCACCATTTCCCGGCGGAAGTCCTGGAAGTAAGCGATGTCACCGGCGCCGGTGACACTGTGATTGCTACACTGGGCACCTTGCTGAGCGCCGGGTTTGATCTGAAAGACGCCGCCTGGCTGTCCAACCTTGCGGCTGGCATTGTGGTCGCCAAACTAGGCGCCGCAACCGTTTCCCCGGAGGAACTGGCTGCCCGCGCCAGCCACCAGTGGTCGGCCAAGACCAGCGGCTACCACCCCAGCGTCGAGCAGAGCCTGCTGCACATTGATTACGCCCGACAACAGGGCGAACGGATTGTCTTTACCAACGGTTGCTTCGACATCCTGCACGCCGGCCATGTGCGCTACCTGGCCCAGGCCCGGGCGCTCGGTGACAGACTGGTTGTCGGGCTGAACTCCGATGCCTCCGTGCGTCGCCTGAAGGGCGAGGAGCGCCCGGTGAACTCGCTGGAAGACCGGATGGAAGTGCTATCCGCCCTGGCCTGTGTGGACTGGGTCATCCCCTTCGGTGACAACACTGAGGAGAACGACACCCCGGAGCAACTCATCAAACGGGTGAATCCGCAGGTGCTCGCCAAAGGCGGCGACTACTCAATCGACACCATCGTCGGCGCGGACTTTGTTCAGGAAAACGGCGGTGAGGTTGCCATTCTGCCCACGGTTGAAGGCCGTTCCACCACCGGGCTGATCAAGAAAGTTCGAGGCTGATTTGTCTGCGCCACGCTCCATCTGCCTGCTGCGCCTGTCAGCCATTGGCGACACCTGCAACGCCGCTGCAGTGGTGCACGCCATCCGGCAACATTACCCGGAAGCTGAGATCACCTGGGTGATCGGCAAGGCCGAAGCCGCACTGATGGCGGGCATGGACGGCGTCAACTTTGTCGTGTTTGACAAGAAACAGGGCTTGGCCGCATACCGCAACCTTCGGCGCCAGCTCCAGGGCAAACGGTTTGACGCCCTTCTAATGATGCAAGTCGCCCTGAGAGCGAACCTCGCCAGCTTGTGCGTTTCCGCCAAGCGACGAATTGGCTACGACAAAGCCAAGAGCAAAGAGCTGCACAGCCTGTTTATCAACGAACGGATTGAGCCAACGGACAAGGTCCACGTGCTGGACAATTTCCGACAGTTCCAGAAAACGCTGGGCATCCCCCTTGAAGCACCCGACTGGAACATTCCGGTTAATGCGGAAGAGCGGGACTGGGCCAAAGCCCAGCTCGACCCGGGCACCCGCAAACACCTTATTATCACCCCCGCCGCCTCTAACGCCGAGCGCAACTGGCTGCCCGAGCGATACGCGGCCGTGGCTGACTACGCCGCCAGTCAGGGTTTTTCCGTGTATCTGTGTGGCGGCCCGGCCGATCATGAAAAGGAATTGGCCGCCAGCATTCAGGCGCACGCCAGGCACTCACTGCATAACCTCGTTGGGCAATCGAACCTTAAGCAACTGTTCGCCCTGATTGGCGAAGCCAGCCTTGTGCTAGCCCCAGACACCGGCCCGGCCCACATGGCCGTTGCCGCCGGCATACCCGTTATTGGCCTCTACGCTCACAGTAACCCGAAACGTACCGGTCCCTACCTTTGGCAAAACTACGTGGTAGACGCCTATACCCCCGCCCTGAAACAGATGCGAGGGGAAACGCCGGAACAAAGCCGCTGGGGCCAGAGGCTCAAGGGCGAAGAACTGATGGAGAACATCACGACGGAACACGTTATCGACATGTTGGACCGCTGTATTCAGGAACAGAACCTATGACCAACAAAGCCGTATTTCTGGACCGGGATGGCGTGATCAACGTGGATCACGGCTATGTTTATCGCAAAGAAGATTTCGAGTTTGTCGATGGTATATTCGAGGCCTGCCGGCACTTCCAGAAACAGGGTTATCTGCTGATTGTCGTCACTAACCAGTCCGGCATTGCTCGCGGCATGTACTCAGAAGCTCAATTCCAGGAACTGACAGACTGGATGGTAGAACGATTCAAGGAGCAGGGTGTAACCATCACCAAAGTTTATCATTGCCCCCACCATCCGGATTTTGGGCCCGAAGATGAACGGGGCTGCGATTGCAGGAAGCCTAAGCCGGGGATGATATTGAGGGGGATTGAGGAGTTTGAGCTGGATCCGGCGGAGTGCATTATGGTCGGAGATAAATCAAGTGACGTTGCAGCAGCGGAACGAGCCGGTATCGGTACAAAGGTAAGGGTGTTGACCGGCAGCCTCCTTGTAATGTTGCCTAACAACGAGGCCTCACTATCTCTGCTAACGCATATTGGCCAGATTATCCACGATAGATCGTCGGCCTAGTGTGATTACACAAGACAAAATAGAAAGGTAAGGAACGGGAATGCCACATCAGCCTTCAATTGAGATTTCTGGCAATTCGGGATGCACCGTAAGGCTGCTTACTCATGACCAGCGAATCATGGTTGAAAAGGAATGCGCACTCCCGTCGTATATTCCGCGTCTCCAGGCACAAATTCGCAAACAAGACAACTTCCGACATGCACTTAAGAACCCTGCCATAATAGTCCCAGAACTCTATGATGAAGCGGACAATCCCGCCTTCTATTCCGCACGAATGGAATTTCTACCCTACCTGAACTTCATCGACTTCCTTGGCGTTTGTTCCGTGCCTGCGTTAATGCAAAGTATCAAAGCAATCGAAGGCTTCATCGATCACAACCTGCGAACCGACTACCAAACAGTTAATACATCGGCTTTGGTAAAGCTGGATGAAATATCTCGCAACATTTCAGGGGAGCCTCAAAAACAAGAGATCGACCAACTCTTCGGGAATAAATTGCGAGACCGATTAACAAAAAAAGAAATTAATATTCCTCATGGTTGGTGTCACGGCGATTTTACCCTGTCCAACATCGTTTTTTCTGCCAATGGTAATTGCATCGGCCTATTCGATTTCCTGGACAGCTACATCGACTCCCCAATCATGGACCTAGTCAAGCTCCGGCAGGATACACACCTTCGCTGGTCTCTCACCAAATCCAAAAAACCATTCTCTCATCTTCGAGTCTGCCAAGGCCTCCGGCAGTTGGATATATTTGCAAAACGTAAGCTTTCAGCTCTCGGAATCTCCGGAAAAGAGTACAACCTACTCCAATCTGTCAACGTTCTAAGAATTTTGCCGTACGCTAACGACACAACCACTTTAAACTTCATTCAAACATCCCTGAAGACTCTGGAGGACTAAATGCACCTAATTCTACCAGTTGCTGGCAGCTCATCACGGTTCCCAGACATGAAACCCAAATGGCTACTTACGCACCCCAGGGGCCACATGATGATTGTTGAAGCGATCAAAAAACTGGACCTGGATAAATTTGAAAGTATCAACCTGATCTGCTTACAGGAACATGAAGATAAACATTCCGTGAGAGTCGCGATTGAAACCCAGTTTGATGAAATTGGCTACAGAGACAAGCTTCGTTTTATCATGCTGAAAGAACGCACACGGAACCAGCCCGAGACGGTTTATCAAGGGCTCAAGGCTGCGGGCATCACCGGTCCAATATTCATTAAAGACTCTGACAACCAGTTTTCTGCTCCCGTTAAGGAGGGAAACCACGTCTGTTGCCTGGATCTCCACGAGCTAGAAACCGTTAATGCACGAAACAAAAGCTATATAGACATTGACGAGTATGGTTTTGTCCAAAATATTGTTGAGAAAAAGATCGTGAGCTCAACATTCTGTGTGGGAGGCTACGTTTTTGAGTCAGCCCAAACCTTTATGAGCATTTATGAAAAGCTAAGCAGCGACTCGCACGACCTTTACATCTCTAACATTATTTATCAGATGCTCCTGGACGGCCATACGTTCAACGCCCTGCATAGTGAAGATTATTGTGACTGGGGAACGATTCGCGAATGGAATCAATATAAGGCTCAATACTCTACGCTTTTCGTAGACCTTGATGGAACCCTGGTAGAGAACTCGGCCCAGTACAACTCACCATACTGGGGCGAAACCAATGGCATAACAAAGAACATTCAGGTCCTGAACAAACTTCACAAATCTGGAAAGGTCCAGATAATTATTACTACATCGCGGAAGGAAAGCTTTCGGGAAGCGACCATCAAACAACTTGAGCGCCTAAATATTCCTTACGACGATATTATTTTTGGCCTGGTGCATGGCCGAAGAATCGTAATCAATGATTACGCCCGAACAAACCCTTTCAAGAGCTGTGACGCAATAAATATCAAACGCAACAGCGACGACCTCAAAGAAATGCTTGAAGAGTCTATTGGCTTTGATATTGGCATCTGAAACCTAATACGAGCATGAGAATGAGCGACTTTTCTGACATTAGCGTGGTTGTCCAAGGCCCCGTGCAGAGCTTTCAGGACCGTGAACAAGAACCAGGCATTACCCAGAAATGCCTGGAGTCAGTTCGGCAGCATCTTCCTGGCAGTAAGATTATCTTGTCCACTTGGCCAAACCAAGATCTTGAGGGGTTGGATTACGATGAATTGGTCATCTCTGAAGATCCCGGACCCAATATCCGCTACTTTAAGCGCGACGGAACTCCGCAACGTTTCAACAATAACAGGCAGATTGTCTCCTCGCGAGAAGGCTTGAAACATGTGTCAACTCGTTACGCGGTGAAGCTTCGCAGCGATAACTTTTTGACTGGCAGCCAGTTTGTAGACCTGCAGAAAAAATTTCCAATTCGTTCTCAGCAGTACAAGTTCTTTGATGAACGGGTTGTCGTTAGCAATGTTTTTACGCGCAAATATGCCAAAGGTTATCCCGTTGCATTCCATTTAAGTGATTTTTTCTACTTTGGCTTAACAAGCGATTTAAGGATGATCTGGGACTTGGACCTATACCCCGACGCCCAAGATCCCATATCCGAAAACGAAGCATCGTTACGAAACGACTTTCCTATTGACTGCACCCAGATGTTCTGGCTTTCTGCATTACAAAAATTCGACCCAGATATTGGGTTAATTGGCCTGCTGGACCGGTCTGGGGATGCGATTAATCGATCACGCTCCATTTACGCAAACAATCTCGTTATAGCTGCGCCAGAAGAGCTGGGGTTAGGGTTGTGCCAAAAGTTTCTTGGTTCCGCACGCATCTCCCGAACCAAGGGGCAATGTGCACAATGGCAGCATATTGAATGGATTAATGCTTACCGGGAACTTTGTGAAAACAAGAAGGGCTCTTTCCTTGCTTCATCAGAGCTTTTAGCACTCTTCCTCCAGAGACTCATCTATGTCTATCCGACTCGAATTGAAACCCGATTAAAGCTAAGAAAGTGGAATCGGGCGATCGACAAGCTCCGCCAAAGATAAACTCTCCTTAACGCAGTGGGCATAAAATGATTTCAGCTAATTGGCCGAACCGAATTACATCGGCCTCTGTTATGATGTTCGGCCTTCTCGCGCTAATCGCACCTACAGGTTATTCTTGGGGACCAGTCTTACTGGTCTTGGCCAGTGTTTTTACCTTCGTTATTCCGAGTTATCGCCCAAATTGGCCAAGCAGCGATTACGTTCCTCTAGCCACGATACTTATCCTTATTTTTGTAGCTGCCGCAACGGAAATCCTTTGGCATGGATTGAGTTCACGGTCGTTTGATCGCCCTAGCAGGTTCATATTCGCGCTCTTCGTGATCCCCTTACTAGCACACTACCCTCCCAAAGCCCAATATTTGTGGTTAGGTTTTGCCGTTGGCGCAGTTGGTGCTGGTGGATGGGCCATCCACCAAGTTTTCTTCGAAGGAATGTCCAGAGCTCAGGGCGAGACTCAGGCTATTCAGTTCGGAAATATCGCCATGCTGATGGGATTAATTTCCCTCGTTGGATTCCTTTGGTTTCAGCAGCTCACTCGCCCAAACAATTTCCTCAAAATTTTGATGCTGGCCGGATTCGCCGGAGGCATTACAGCGTCGTTCCTCTCTGGAAGTCGCGGGGGGTGGCTTGCTCTCCCGGTTGGGCTTGTTCTAACACTCTACACATACAAGTTTCAGCTATCCGCGGCTCGCAGTATCGGCTTAATTGCATTATCCATTGCTGTTATCGCGGCTCTTTCCATGGCCCCTGATACCGGTGTGCAGAAGCGTCTGGATCGCGTTTTCTATGAAACAAAGGAGTATTTTACGGAGGCAGATGCCACAACCTCCATCGGTGCTCGGCTAGAGATGTGGAAAGCGGCCGCCAAGCTGGGTTATCAAAGACCTTTTCTGGGATGGGGTAGCATTCAGGTAGAAATCGAGAAAGCAAAACTAGCCGAAGCGGGGAGAATTGACTCAGCAATCCTTAAATACGGTCACGCCCATAACGATTTTCTGGATAGCTGGCAGAAGCGTGGGCTGCTGGGGCTCGGTGCGTTGATCGCACTGTACTTTGTTCCTTTGTTCTTCTTCATGAAAAAACTGACTGACGGCAGACCAAAAACCAGGCCGATGGCCCTTGCAGGCGCATTGATGTGTACAAGCTACATAATATTCAGCTTGTCTCAAGCTTTTTTCGAGCACAACAGTGGGGTTATGGTCTATGCGTTTTTGCTCGTTACGCTGTGGGCTCTATGCGTCGAATCCGAGAAAGACGATGAACAACCTTCGCCAGATCAAGCAAAATAGGCCCTCAGAAGCTTAGGCCAACCGTTATCCACTGTTGACAGCGGTTCACCGGCCTGCTCCACAACCTTAACCAAGGACCTGTGCAGTCTCTCCAGGTTACTGGTCTGCCACCCCTTGCCTAGTGCACTTGGTTTGTGGCGGATAACGGATCGATCGAAATCGATCAGGAATCCCTCGCCGTGTTTGAGGAGAACGTTAAAGCAATTCAAATCTGCATGATCTAAGCCCTGATCATGAAACGCCCGGATGAGCCTGCCAACGATTTCCCAGTTTTTGCTGTCAGCCGAGCCCGACAGACAGTCTCCCCAGGCAACCGCCCCAGTTAATCGCTCGATAATAATACTGGCGCTGTAGGTGGGGCCTTGGCGAACGTATGCAGCCGAGATTGGTTTTGGAACGGGCAATCCCAGATTGTGAAGCTTTTGAAGAAGGCGAAACTCGGCAAATGATCGGGTTTTGTTTTCGCCAAGAAAAACGTATGCGCTTTCACTCACTCTCGCTATCAACCCTCCCCGCCGATAGTGCCTAAGCACCCAATCCTGCTCCGGGCGCTCAACAAACCAAGCACTCCCACGCCCCCCCGAAGAAACCGGTACCGCGCGCTCACCCCAATAATCAGGGTCAAACCAATCAGGGTCGAACTGTTCTGCCCACTCAGGCACCACCAGTGCGTTGATGCCATCGCGACTTATGTGTACTTCCGTATCTGAGCCCACCACCGAACCTCTCAAAAGGCCATTCACCAACAACTCTAATAAAAAAGCCGCCCCACGGGAAACTTGGGGCGGCTTCTACACTGATCGAACACGATTTCCGGGTTAGCGAACTGCCGTCAGCCACTCCTGATGCGCAGCAAGCTTCCCCTTAACCGCATCAAAATACATGCTCTGCAGCTTCTCGGTAATCGGCCCACGCTTGCCTTCACCAATCTGACGGCCATCCAGCTCACGGATCGGCAGTACTTCAGCGGCGGTGCCGGTGAAGAAGGCTTCTTCGGCCACGTAGACTTCGTCACGGGTGATGCGGCGCTCTTTCACCTGCAGGCCCAGGTCTTTGGCGAAGTCGATGATGGTGGCGCGAGTGATGCCTTCCAGGCAGGAGGTCAGTTCCGGCGTGTGCAGCACGCCGTCACGCACGATAAAGATGTTCTCGCCGGAGCCTTCAGCCACGTAGCCTTCGTTATCCAGCAGCAGAGCTTCTTCGGCACCGCCGGAGATGGCTTCGTTCAGGGCCAGCATGGAGTTGATGTAGTTGCCGTTGGCCTTTGCCTTACACATGGTGATGTTCACGTGGTGGCGGGTGTAGGACGAGGTGCGCACCTTGATACCCAATTCTTTGGCTTCCGGCGACATGTAGGACGGCCAGCTCCAGGCGGCAACCATCACGTGCACTTTCAGGTTGTCGGCACGCAGTCCCATGCCTTCGGAGCCCAGGAACGCCATGGGGCGCAGGTAGGCTTCATCGAGATTGTTTTCACGAACCGCGGCACGCTGGGCTTCGTTGATCTCATCCTTGCTGAACGGCATTTTCATGTTCAGGATGTGAGCGGAGCGGAACAGGCGGTCGGTGTGCTCTTTCAGGCGGAAAATCGCCGGGCCGTTCGCGGTGTTGTACGCACGCACGCCTTCAAAACAGCCAAGACCGTAATGCAGGGTGTGAGTGAGGACGTGGGTTTTGGCGTCACGCCAGGGAACCATTTCTCCGTCCAGCCAGATAACGCCATCGCGGTCAGCCATCGACATTCTGTTCTGCTCCTAAAAAAGCGGTTTTCGGGGAACCGGCATTCTAGCAGGATTCTCTGCCGGAATTGAATGTTGCTTAATCGGCGAGCATCACTTTTTGCCACATGGATCGTATGTAAGCCCGTTCATCCGGAAACGCATCCCCTTCCACCTGGCTATTCAGGTTCTGCAACGCCCGCCGGTGGATGGTGGATCTCAGGGTGATGAACACCTCCCTGAGCTTTTCGGTATCTTCCACCACCATCACGCCGGCACGACCCAGCTCTTCCATCTGCCGGATGTTGTCACTCCACTGGGTCAGTTCAGGGTGCTCGGCGCTCCAGGCCAGCATCAGGTATTGCACCAGAAACTCGATATCGACAATACCGCCGTTGTCGTGCTTTATGTGGAACACCTCTGCCCGCCTGGCCTCGGGCGTACCGAGATTGGCACGCATTTTTTCCCGCATTTCCACCACCTCTTTGCGCAGTGCCTGTTTGTCTCGTGGCTGGCAAAGAATGTTGTGGCGAATGGTTTCAAAGGCTTTCAGGGTATCCGGGCAACCCGCCACCCCACGGGCCCGCGCCAGGGCCTGGTGTTCCCAGGTCCAGGCATCGTTCTGCTGGTATTTTTCAAACGCCTGCAAGGTGCTGACCAGCAACCCTGAATTGCCCGAAGGGCGCAGACGCATATCCACTTCGTACAACTGGCCGGACGGGGTCTGAGTGCTGAGGATGTGGACGATGCGCTGGCCGAGGCGGGTATAGAACACGGCATTGTCGATGGGCTTGTCGCCGTCGGTGGCCAGTTCCGGGTCTGCCTGGTGCACAAACACCAGATCCAGATCTGAGGTGTAACCCAATTCGATGCCGCCGAGCTTGCCATAGCCGATGATAGCGAAGTCGGTATCACAGGCGGAGCCATCAGCCCGGCGCGGATAGCCGTGCCGGCTCACCAGGTTTGCGAACGCCACATCCACCACGTGGTCCAGCACCACCTCGGCTATCCAGGTGAGGTAATCACTCACCTTCATCAACGGCAGGGTGCCTTTGATCTCAGAGGCAGCTACCCGCAGCACATGGGCCTTTTTGAAATACCGCAGCGATTCCATCTGCTCTTCCAGGTCTTCATAGGGAATCCGCAGCATTTGCTGGCGCAGGTCATCCTGCAATTCTTCCTTGGCGGGGGGCGTGTACAGGCTTTCGGCGTTCAGCAACTCGTCCAGCAACAGCGGGGTTTCCGCCAGCAGGCTGGCGATCCAGGGGCTATCGCTGCACAGGCGTACCAACTGGGTCAGGGCGCCTGGATTCTCCAACAACAGCACCATGTACGCGGTGCGGCGAAGAATGGCCTCAACAAGCTGAAGCACCCGCTCAAGTGTTTCTGAGGGATTCTCTACACCTGTCAGGGCGCTTAGCAGCAGTGGCATGAATTCATTCAGTCGTCTTCGACCCTGGGTCTGCAGCGTTTGCACGGTGCGGCTGTCCCGTAAGTCCGTCAGTTTCTGGACGCTGTCTTCAGGGCGCTCGAACCCCTGCTCAGAGAGCCACTCCACGGCAGCAGGCGCTTCCATTTCCGCCAGCCAAAGCTCGAACCAGCCATCCTCAATGCCGGCTTCGCCCTCCTGCTCCTCTTCCTCCGAGGCAATGATATTGGAAAAATGTGTGGCCACACGCTCACGATGCTCTGTCAGGGCCTTCTGGCAGGCGGACCAATCCTCGTAACCCATGATCCGTGATATCCGAGCCAGAGAAAGTGCATCGTCGGGCAGCTCCTGAGTCTGCTTGTCTTCCATGCCTTGAAGGGCATGTTCCAGGTTTCTCAGGAACACATAGGCATCCCGAAGCTCCCGAACCACGGTGGAGGGCAGTAGTTCCAGCTCCTCCAGCTCTTTAAGGATCACCTGTAGTTCCCGCTGCTGCAGCTCCCGGTCCCTGCCGCCCCGAATCAGCTGAAACGCCTGCACCACAAACTCGATTTCACGGATGCCGCCGCTGCCCAGCTTGATGTTGTTTTCCAGCCCCTTGCGGCGCACTTCCCGGCTGATCATTGCCTTCATATTGCGCAGCGACTCAAAGGCACTGAAATCAATGTACTTCCGGTAAACGAAGGGCCGGAGGCTACTCATCAGCACCTCCCCTGCCCGCTGGTCGCCCGCCACTACCCGGGCTTTCACCATCGCGTAGCGTTCCCAGTCACGGCCCTGGTCCTGATAGTAGGTTTCCAGCGCTGCGAAACTCAGGGCCAGGGCGCCGCTCTGGCCGTAGGGGCGCAGGCGCATATCCACACGGAACACAAAGCCATCGGCGGTGATCTGGTCCAGCGCCTGGATCAGTTTTTGCCCCAGACGAATAAAGAACTGCTGGTTATCCAGGGCTCGCCGACCACCGCGCGTTTCGCCCTTGCCCGGGAAGGCGAAGATAAGATCAATATCAGAAGAGACGTTCAGTTCACGGCCGCCGAGTTTGCCCATGCCCAGCACCACCATTTTCTGGGGAGCTTCCTCACCGGTTACCGGGTCTTTGCCCCAGGGCGTGCCGGACTCTTCACAAGCCTGTTCGTACAGCCAATCCAGCGCGCCATCAATACAGGTATCGGCGAACGCACTGGTGGCGGCGATGGTTTCCTGAAGGTCGGCCCATTTAAGGAGGTCCCGCCAGATAATCCGGAACTGGATCTCCCGCCGGAATTGCCTGAGTGCGGCGTGCAACGCCGGTTCAGAATCCACCGAGCCCCGGAAAGACGCCCAGCGCTCCGCCAGCCAGGATTCGGTGGTGGGTTCTTGCAGTGGCCGTACCTGTACCGCCGAGCGAATCTGCTCAGAATGTCGCTCTATGGTTTGCCGCAAGAACAGGCTTCGGGCAAAGGCTTCGGCAATATCGGCTTCCGTCAGGTCTGCGTCATCGGTCAACCAGCCTGGAATCCCGTCCGGGAATATCGAAGCCCAACAACCTGACACATCGTTGGCCAGTTCCGCTGGCAATGAACCCCAAGGCTCAGACATAACGCAAACCCCTGTCTCTCTGATATATTTCCGGTACTGTATAACGAACTCGCCAAGGACTGAACAGGCACGCCAACTCTATGATGCGCAATCGCCGCCCGCTGAATCCCGAACATACGCAGTCTCACCTGCCCATGGGCGGCCTGATCCGCAATCGTATGCGGCGGCTCTTTGTCATACTGGGCTGCTTGCTCATCACCCAGATACTGATTATCTGGGCGGCAGAGCCTCTGACGCTGTTCGAGGCAGCGTGGATGACCATGACCACTCTGGTCACCGTGGGCTACGGCGATTTCGCACCAGAAACCACCGTTGGCCGCCTGAGCACCATCCTGCTGATGTTTATCAGTGCCATCACGCTGCTGACGTTGATCGTCAGCGACTATATTGAATACCGGTTCTACCGCCGTGAACGAATCCTGACCGGACGCTGGATTTACAACATGAAAGATCACATCGTAATCATTAACACCCCTCGCAGTGGCGGCGAGCAGTACTTCATGCGCTTCGCCTCCCAGATCCGATCCGTGCCCGAGTACCACACGGTACCCATCATGCTGCTGACCCGTCAGTTCCCGGGCGGATTACCTGCAGAACTGTCCGACTGCGGAATGGTCCATTTTCATGGCGCGGGTAACGATCCAGAAGCCCTGAAAGCGGTGCATGCCGGCAGCGCCAAACACATCATTGTGCTCGCCGCAGACGAATCCGATCCATTCTCGGACAGCCTGACCTTCGATATCGCCCACAGATTGGTAGAATCCAACCTGGGCGGGCGAACCACCGTGGAATGCGTGAGTGATCACAATCGCGACCGTTTCAAAACACTTGGGGTGCGCACCACGATCCGTCCAGTTCGCACCTACCCGGAGATCATGGTTCGCGCCGTGGTGGCGCCGGGTTCCGAGAAGGTGCTGGAAGACATGTTCAATTACGAACGCGACCATCCTCACCGCTATGATCTGGAGTTGGACGACCTGGTCTGGGCAGACATTGTCAGCGCACTCGTGCGCCACGGCATAGGCACTGCCCTGGCGTATATCGATCACGACAATGAAGTGATTTGCCACCCTCCCACCAATGAAGAGGTCGAGGGCAAGGGACTGATTGTGCTGGTCCGATCAACAGACACCCCATCAGTCTCTGTGGTTGAGGAGGCCCTGGACCGGTACCGGGAATTCCTCAAGCAGTGGCGAGACCTGCACAGTGACAACGAGCAGAAAGCCGAAGCGATGACTCCGAAAGAGTAAGGTAACTAATGTCATACTTGGACTCCGAATTCTACCAGCCCCTATTTGAGGCCATCGCCACCCGTGACGAGGCGCAGATTCAGGCCGCGGCGGCCACCTTCAATGCCGCCGACCTCGCGGAGTTTGTTGAAGAAAACCCGGATAACGAGGAAGGCATCCGCCTTCTCCGGGCCCTGACAACAGAGCAAAGCGCCAAGGTATTCGGTTATATCGGCCCCAACACCCAAACGTTGATCGCGGAGCTCTTGCCCACCCAAGACCTAGCTGAGCTGGTAACCGCCATGCCCTCGGACGAACGGGCCGACTTCTTCAACCTGCTGGATGAGAACCGCCAGCACGCCCTGTTCCAGTCCCTCGCCAGCAAAGAACGGGAAGACCTTCGGCGCCTGGCAAGCTTTGAGGAAGGCACCGCCGGCGCACTGATGAGCTCGGAATACGCGGTGATCAGCACCGGCATGTCCGCCAGCGCGGCGATTAACCTGCTCAGAAACACCGCGCCGGATAAAGAAACCATCTACCAGGCGTACGTGATCGATAACCAGCACAAACTGGTGGGTGCAGTTTCCCTTCGGAACCTGATTACCGCGATGCCCGGCACGCCGGTGGATGACCTGATTGCTACTGGTCTGGTGACCGCCAGCACCGACACTCCCCAGGAAGAAGTGGCCCGACTGATATCACGCTACGACTTGCTGGCACTGCCAATTCTGGATCAGGACGAACGGCTGGTGGGCATCGTCACCTACGATGACGCCATGGATGTTGCCGAAGAAGAAGCCACCGAAGACATCCACAAAGGCGCCACTGTAGGCAAACTGGAAACCGGCCTGAGGGATGCAACGCCGTTCTCGCTCTACCGCTCGCGGGTGCAATGGTTGGTAATTCTGGTATTTGCCAACATCTTTACCGGGGCCGGCATTGCCTATTTTGAAGACATTATTTCCGAACACATTGCGTTGCTGTTCTTCATGCCGCTTCTGGTCGCCAGCGCCGGTAATGCCGGGGCGCAGTCCGCCACGCTGATGGTACGGGGTATGGCCACCGGCGATGTCACGGTAGCCGACTGGGGCAAACTGCTAGGCAAAGAAACCCTGGTAGCCAGTGCCCTGGGGATCACCATGGCTGCCGCCGTAATGGTGGTTGGCTTTATGCGGGCCGGGCCGGAGATTGCCTTTGTGGTGGCGGTTACCATGATCGCTGTGGTGATGGTGGGCAGCCTCATTGGTATGCTGCTGCCTTTCCTGCTGGATAAGCTGAAGTTCGACCCGGCAACGGCAAGTACGCCACTGATAACAACCATTGCCGACGTCAGCGGCGTGCTGATTTACTTCAGCGTGGCAACAGCGCTTCTGAGCCTGTCATAGCTGACGCACCACTCCGTGATACAATCTGGTGCAGCCGCAAAAAGCTGACGCCCCGAGTTAGTGCGCATTGGGATAACTCAGCAACCCCAACAACGGAGGCTTCACGCACGCTTTTGATTTATATGCAGTTTCATTTATTGGCATCGACTGTGCTTTGTCAACCGTGAGTTAATCAATCGATCCAAGAGGTATCCTATGAGACGCAACGCATACAACCTAACTGCTTCGGTACTCACTGCTTCCCTGCTCGGGACGCTGGCCGTGCCAAGTATCGCCCACGCAGAATTGTCTGCAAATATTGGTGCCGTGAGCAACTACATGTTCCGGGGCCTCACCCAGACAGAAGGTGCCTCCGCCATTCAGGGCGGCGTTGACTACGAAGACGCAAGCGGGCTTTACGCCGGAACATGGGTTTCCACGATAGACTTTGGCGACGAGGCCACGCACGAACTGGATCTCTACCTGGGTTTCGCGGGAGAAGTGGAGGGCATCGCGTATGATGTCGGCTACATCTACTACGCCTACACCGATGCCCCGGAAAACATCGATTTCGGTGAAATTTATGGCGAGATCGGGCTGGGTAACTTTGCCGTCGGTGTAGCATACACTGCTCATAGTGAAAACCAGGACGACGTTTTCGATGAGGGCGACATCTACTACTACGGCTCTGCCTCGCTCCCACTGGCGAACGATTTCGCAGCGTCTTTCACCGTTGGCTACTATGATTTCGATGTTGATGGTAAGGCCGGCTTTGAAGATGCCAGTTACGTACACTACTCAGCCAGCCTTGCAAAGGATGCGAGCGAATTGGGCGAGTTCAGCCTTAACGTCGATTACGCGGACATCAGCAAAAGCGATTCTCCCTTCGGCAGCCCACGCGCTGACAAACCGCAGGTTTGGGTAGGCTGGACCAAATCGTTCTGAAACGTTATCTGCCCGGATAACACAGGCAGTAGTGCAGAGAGGGGTCGGTTATCCGGCCCCTTTTTTCTGTGCACCGTCAGCCTTCCGCCAAGGCCAACTGGAGGAAACCCAGGCGCGGCACATGATCAAGCAGATCTCGGGTGTTGCATCCCGATTTCAGAAAGCCCTCTACCTCGCGCCATGTAGCATGACATCCTGACTCCGTGGATTTCTGAGTTAGCTTTCTGAAACAGTCTTCCGGCAATACCAGCACAGCCCCTGTAAGCCAAGAGTCACTCAACGCCCGCAGGAACCCGTTCACACACTCCCCGTCTTCTGCTACCCGTGCTTCTCTGCCGGTGATACCCGCTAGATAATAGCCATGCTCCGCCTTGCTGATCAGGTTTACCAAAACCGGCACTTCGACAGCAAGCGCCTTGGCCCAGCTGAACAGCAACGAAGGGCTTCCAGACTTCAGCTCAAACTCCACCTCGCACAGCGGGTGAGACCTCCCACCGCCGACAACCTCGCCGCAATCGACGGCCACTTCTACAAGTGCGTCAGCAGTTTCAAGCATCACCACCTGCCTAGTGAAGTTGGTTTCGAAGGCCACTTGGAACTTCTCCATATCCAGCCTTTGCTTTAATGGCGTGTCTTCGAGCAACGACAGGTCAAGCTCGGGCCCCGGCAGAGGCCACTCCCACTCCTGCCGGCGATGCGCACCATCGACAAATTCACCCTGGGTTTTCAGGGTCTGGATATACCGATCACCTGCCTGTCGTACCCGCAAAGCCGCTTTCGCCTGATTCAGTGCCGCATCCGGCGTATCGTAATAGCGATTCACCAGGAGTTTTTGACCACCAGGCTTGGCCTCAGGCTGCGCAAGCAACCACTCCAGGGCTTGCGCCTGCGCCCGCTCCGATAGGGTCAGTTTGATTTCAAGTTCGACGGCCATGGCACGCTCCACAAAAAGTCAGGACAGTATAAACACAAAAGCCGGTGACCTGAGTCACCGGCTTTTGAGACTACTTGATTAGCTGGTTAGCTGATCAGAAGTAGTAAACAGCACCAACAGAAGCGATTGAACGCTCGCTCTTGTCGGCAACGCCATATACGCCGTCATCGCCGCCACCGAGGTAGCCCTCGAAGTATACGTACATGTGATCAGACAAGTTATGCAGAGCTTGCAGTGTAACAGTGTCGATATCTTTGTCAGCAAACTGTGCGTCGCTGAAATTGTCGTCGTACTGAGTCAGCTCATAAGAAAGAGCAAACTGGTTCTTACCAAGAGTATAAATACCCATCACGCCAAAGGTGTCGGCCACATCTTTACGGGTGTGGAATTCGCCGGTCAGACGCAGATTGTCCAGGTTGTAGCTGGCACGCAGACCGTAGGTATTCTCATTGTTCACGCTGGGAACGGTGCTTATGCCATTATAAGCGCGGCCACCGTCGTTTGAGTCAACAGCGAACGCCAGCTCAAGGGCATCAACCTCATACATAGCAGCCAGCTGCCACGGGTAGGACTTTTTGCTTACCTGGCCATCGCCGTCACCGTTGATCTGGACAGCGGCGCCGATAGTCAATCCACCGAAATTAGGAGACAGGTATTGAACCATGTCACCCTCACCTGTGTCATAACTCACCGCCTGGTTCATCAGCAATGCGACTTCATAAAATTCTGAAATCTCTGTTACGGCTAGCTCGTAAATTGTGTCGTCGGTACCAACCCAGAGCTGGCCGAAGCTCTCACCCTTAACACCGATGTACGCTTCATCAATACGGAAACGACCTTCTGGATCGTTCGCACTATTGATGTCGTCTGCGCCCAGGCGATCGATTTCGATTTTGAAGAAACCGGTCAGGCCAGGAGCAACTTCGTGGTCGTGCAACACGCCCAAAGTTGAGCCGTTGTCGAAATGATTAATACTGGAGTTGCCGCCATCAACATTATCATGAGCAATAGCATACTGGATATTACCGTAAACTGTCGGCAGATTACTTTCCTGGGCCAGAGCAGCGCCAGAGAAGGTTGCAGCTGCGATAGCAGAAGCAAGGATAGTTTTTTTCATGTTGCGTCTTCCTTTTTGAGTTAACTCAGGTTTTCGACGGGTTCTAGATCCCGATTTTTGCTGGCAAAGACAACCTGGGGCTGAACTTGCCGGACTCCTGATCGCCTCCCATTTATATCCTGCGGGACACGACATTTTTTCTTTTTATATGACTCAAGCCATCAAGCTGAGCCTTACATCTCAACCACTTAACAGCTTTTCTTAAAGCTCTTAGTGATGACCCTGCTTTAATACAATGAATGTATTTTTGCAAATTTTTAACAACCGGTTTTTAGCCTTTTTGGTGCCTGCAAGGCAACCCTTTATGCCCAAAAGTTTGCCAGCTTTCCGATATGCAGATCACTCAAATTCGAGGCCAGAACAGGCTTTTCCAATCTAAAACATACAGTTAAACCATGCCAAGCCGTTTCACAACATCTTCGTCAAATCATATGCCCGACATTGCGGCACCAGAAACGCGCACACAAAGGGTACGCGCAACATTTCGGGGCATTAACGTTTCTGCGCAACCTCCAGCAAAAAGGTGACTGGCCCGTCATTGATAAGCGCGACTTTCATGTCCGCTCCAAACTCCCCTTCTTCCACACGCTCGCACCCCATTTGGTTACGGGCACTGATCAGGAACTCGCGATACAACGAAACAGCCAGTTCCGGTGCAGCGGCCAGGGAAAATCCCGGGCGGGTACCTGAACGGGTATCGGCAGCGAGAGTGAATTGGGGAACAACAAGGATAGAGCCAGCGGCGTCTTGAACATTAACGTTCATGCGGCCTTGCTCGTCCGGAAAAACCCGGTAGGAAAGAATTTTTCGGCACAGTTCCTTTGCCTCACTCGGTGAGTCGTCCCTTTCAATGCCCAGCAGCAACAGAAGCCCTTTGCCAATGCTGGCAATTTTCCGGCCGTCCACCGTTACGCTAGCTTCCGATACTCGCTGGATAAGTCCTTTCATTCAATCCCTTGAGCAACTACTTCGAGGGTTAAAAATCAGAAACGTCGAGACTGTATCGGCGCGCAACACGGGCCGCAACCCCTTAAATCAAGAAAAGATAATTCAGTCACCCGGCGGGCGAGTCGGTTTGTGACACCACATCCTCTACGGCCCGAATCAGTGCATCGACAATGGCAGGTTCAGACGCGGAATGCCCTGCATCGCGGATAATACGCAGGTCTGCTTCTGGCCAGGCCAGACTGAGCTCCAAGGCGTTATCCAGCGGGCACACCATATCGTAGCGGCCGTGCACAATCACGCCGGGTATTCCGGAAAGCCGCGCGGCATTTCGCACGATCTGGTCTGGCGCCAAAAACGCCTGGTTCACAAAGTAATGGCATTCAATCCTTGCCAAAGCAATCGCAACATGGGGATGCGCGAAACGTTCAACCACCCGGGGGTTGGGATGCAAGGTGGCGCAACGCCCTTCCCAGACTGACCAGGCCTTGGCCGCCTGAATCTGCTCTAGCTCGTTGGGGCTGGTCAGCCTGCGGTAGTATGCCGACACCAGGCCATCACGTTCCACTTCGGGGATGGGGGACACGAAATCCTGCCAGTAGTCCGGAAACACGCGGCTGGCGCCTTCCTGATAAAACCACTGAATATCTCGCGGCCGGCACAGGAAAATGCCCCGCAACACCAGCCCGAGAACCCGCTCCGGATAGGCTTCGGCATACACCAGGCTGAGCGTGGAGCCCCAGCTGCCACCAAACAGCAACCAGCGGTCAATGCCCAGAAACTGGCGAATGGTTTCCATGTCCTGCACGAGGGTGTCGGTGCTGTTGCCTTCCAACTCCGCCAGCGGCGTGGAACGGCCAGCGCCGCGCTGGTCCATCAGGATAATCCGGAAGCGCTCGGCATCGAAAAACCGCCGATGGTAATCCTCACACCCACCACCCGGGCCACCGTGAACCACAAGCACAGGAATGCCATCCGGATTGCCGGATTCTTCCAGGTACAACTCATGGGGTTCGTCCACCGCAAGGCGGTGACGGGCATTGGGTTCAATTTCGGGGTAGAGGTTCAGCATGACGAACTCCGTTTCAGGGATAACGGCAGTCTAGCTGAGATGGACAGGGACAATAAAGGAAGGATTGGTTTGCCACGGAATCCACGGAAAAACACGGAAAACTTCGTTTCTATTTTTCCGTGTCTTCCGTGTTCTTCCGTGGCAAAAAGTCGCTTACTTCTTACCCGCGCGCTTACGCTCGTTCTCGGTCAGCAGTTTCTTGCGCAGACGGATCGACTTGGGCGTTACCTCTACCAGTTCGTCGTCATCAATGAACTCCAGCGCCTGCTCCAGAGTGAACTTGATGGGCGGCACCAGGCCGATCACTTCGTCTTTGCCGGAGGCACGCATGTTGTCCAGTTTCTTGCCCTTGGTGGGGTTAACCACCAGGTCGTTGTCGCGACTGTGAATACCACACAGCTGGCCTTCATAGATCTCCTGGCCCGGGTCGAGGAACAGCTTGCCACGGCTCTGCAGGGTTTCCAGCGAGTAGGTCAGCGCTGTGCCCGTGGCCATGGAGACAATCACACCATTCTGGCGGCTGGTTACGTCACCCAGTTTGATCGGGCCGTAGTGGCTGAAGGTAGACGTCAGAATGCCGGTGCCTGATGTCATGGTCAGGAAGGTATTCCGGAAACCAATCAGGCCACGGGCGGGAATGGTGTATTCCAGGCGGATACGACCCTTGCCATCCGGGATCATGTTGGTCATGTCGCCCTTGCGCAGTCCCATCTGTTCCATAATGGAACCCTGGTGCTGCTCTTCAATGTCAATGATCACGTTCTCGTACGGCTCCTGCTTGACGCCGTCGATCTCCTTGATCACAACCTCCGGGCGGCCCACGGCCAACTCGAAGTTCTCACGGCGCATGTTCTCGATCAATACGGACAGGTGCAGCTCACCCCGGCCGGAGACCTTGAACTTGTCGGCAGAGTCCCCTTCTTCTACCCGCAGCGCCACGTTGTGCAGCAATTCTTTTTCCAGACGTTCCTTGATGTTGCGGCTGGTCACGTACTTGCCTTCTTTACCGGCAAACGGTGAATCGTTGACCTGGAAGGTCATGGACACCGTGGGTTCGTCAACGGTCAGCGCCGGCAGGGCCTCAACATTGGCGGGATCGCATAAGGTATCAGAGATGTACAGCTGATCCAGACCACTCACGCACACAATGTCGCCAGCCTGCGCTTCTTCAACTTCCACACGCTGCAGACCGGAGTGGCCCATGATTTTCAGGATACGACCATTACGCTTCTTGCCATCGGCACCGACAGCCACCACCGGAGTGTTGGTTCTGACCTTGCCACGCATAATGCGGCCGATACCGATCACGCCCAGGAAGCTGTTGTAGTCCAGCTGGGAAATCTGCATCTGGAACGGGCCGTCCAGATCTACGGAAGGCGCGGGCACATGGTCGACAATCGCCTGGAATACGGCGTCCATGTTGTCGTCCAGGTTTTCATGCTCCATGCCTGCAATGCCGTTCAGAGCACTGGCGTAAACAATCGGGAAGTCCAACTGCTCGTCGGTGGCACCAAGGTTATCGAACAGATCAAATACCTGATCTACAACCCAGTCAGGGCGCGCGCCGGGGCGATCAATCTTGTTAACCACCACGATCGGGCGCAGGCCAGCGGCAAACGCCTTCTGGGTTACAAAGCGGGTCTGCGGCATCGGGCCATCAATGGAATCCACCACCAACAGCACACTGTCTACCATGCTCATGACTCGCTCAACTTCGCCACCAAAATCCGCGTGCCCCGGGGTGTCCACGATGTTGATGTCGTAGTCTTTCCATTTCAGCGCGGTATTCTTCGCCAGAATGGTGATGCCACGCTCTTTTTCCTGGTCGTTGGAATCCATAACGCGCTCGTTTTCGAGCTCTTTACGGTCCAGGGTTCCGGACTGGCGCAACAATTGGTCAACCAGGGTGGTTTTACCGTGGTCAACGTGGGCAATAATGGCAACGTTTCTAAGCTTATCAATCACAACGGGTATCCTGCAGAATTTAGCGGCGAGCAGTATATAGAAAAGTCCATGTCGATAATATGAAGAATAGTGCCTAATATGTAACCAATCGGCTAATGCACCGTTATCAGGCAGGATAAGAATCAATGCACCAATAAAGTGCGCGCATTCAGTACAAACAGCACCTGTAAGCTGCACTCTGGTGCGCCAGAATCGCCCCAAAGCCTTGCCGCTGCGCTTTTCTGGCGCAAAACCGAAAAACTGGCAAGCCCCTTGCTTAACCTTGTGCAGCCGTAATTGAAAGGTAAGAGCCAACAGCTTCTGTTAAGCTGCCCTGACCTGAAAAAGATCGGGCTTCAGCCCGCTGAACGATCCGGCATAACGAACACGACATCACTACGGAGCATGCACAATGTCCAAGACGATTGATTTGATCAAAGAACACGAAGTGAAGTGGATTGACCTGCGCTTCACCGACAGCCGCGGTAAAGAGCAGCACGTCACCCTGCCCGCCACTGAGGTAGATGACGATTTCTTTGCTGACGGCAAGATGTTTGACGGCTCCTCGATTGCTGGCTGGAAAGGCATCAACGAATCCGACATGATCCTGATGCCGGATGACGAAACCGCCGTGCTGGACCCGTTCACCGAAGAAACAACGGTCAACATCACCTGCAACATCGTAGAGCCTTCTACCATGCAGGGTTATGAGCGTGACCCCCGTTCTGTTGCCCGTCGCGCCGAAGAATACCTGAAGTCTACCGGCATCGCCGATGGCGCGCTGTTTGGCCCGGAGCCGGAGTTCTTCGTGTTCGATTCCGTAAAATGGAATGTGGACATGCAAGGTGCGTCCTACCACATCCATTCTGAGGAAGCTGCCTGGGTTTCCGGCGAAGACTTCGATCGTAACAACATCGGCCACCGCCCGGGCGTGAAAGGCGGCTACTTCCCGGTTCCGCCGGTCGACAGCCTGCACGACCTGCGTGGCGCTATGTGTGCCGCCATGGAATCCATGGGCCTGGACATCGAAGTACACCATCACGAAGTGGGTACCGCCGGCCAGTGTGAAATTGGCGTTGGCGCCAACACTCTGACCCGCAAGGCTGACGAAGTTCAGATCCTGAAGTACTGCGTACACAACGTGGCCCACGCCTACGGCAAAACCGCCACCTTCATGCCCAAGCCGGTTGTGGGTGACAACGGTTCCGGCATGCACGTGCACATGTCCCTGAGCAAAGACGGCAAGAACCTGTTCGCTGGCGACAGCTATGCCGGTCTGAGCGAGGCCGCTCTTTACTACATTGGCGGTGTGATCAAGCACGCCAAGGCCATCAACGCCTTCACTAACAGCTCTACCAACTCCTACAAGCGTCTGGTTCCGGGCTTTGAAGCTCCGGTTATGCTGGCTTACTCTGCCCGTAACCGCTCGGCCTCTATCCGTATTCCTTACGTCAATAGCCCGAAAGCGCGTCGTATCGAGGTTCGCTTCCCTGACCCGTCTGCCAACCCGTACCTGGCCTTCGCTGCGCTGATGATGGCTGGCCTGGACGGTATCCAGAACAAGATCCACCCTGGCGATGCCATGGATAAGGATCTGTATGACCTGCCGAAGGAAGAAGCCCTGAACATTCCGAAGGTTGCGGAAACTCTGTCTGAAGCCCTGGATTGCCTGGAAGCAGACCACGAGTTCCTGACCCGTGGCGGTGTATTCACCGAAGACATGATCGCAGGCTACATTGACCTGAAACGCGGTGAAGTTGAGAAGCTGAACATGACCACTCACCCGGTTGAGTTCGATCTGTACTACTCCTGCTAATGCAACGCACCAATAAGGTGCAGAACATTTAAGCCTGAAAGCCCCGCCCCGTGCGGGGCTTTTTTGTGCCGTTTTTCTCAAATCCCGCCAAACATCCCGCGCCCTTAACGATATGTAACCAAGGGACTGCCCTCCGGCGTTGAAATGCCCGAAGCCGCCGCCGATAATCAAAACAGTCCACTACCGCAGGTTATTGTCATGAAAGCACCACTTACGCTCGCAACCGGTTTTTTACTCTTGGCCACCGCGTCTGCCCACGCAGAGGTTTACCGCCATGTGGATGCCCAGGGCAATGTAACCTTCTCGGACGAGCCCATGCAGGGTGGTGAAGAAATCGAGGTTAAACCGGTAACCACCATCACACTGCCACGGCCTGAAGCGGTGAGAGAAACCGATCAACTGCTTGAGGAAGTGGAGCGCGAGGGCGCTGCCTACGAACGGGTTGAACTGGTTTACCCTGAACATGATCAAGCCTTCCACAGCGGCAATGGCGATGTCACCTTCGAAGTGCGCAGTACCCCGAGTCTGCGGCGAGGTCATCGTTATGAGGTTACACTGGATGGCCAGCCCGTTGGCCAGAGTTCATCAGGCTCCATTACTGTCCGTAACGTTGACCGAGGCACGCACCAAGCGGGCGTTCACATTGTTGATCGCGACGGCATACAAGTGAAAACTGGCCAGCCAATTACCTTTACCATCCACCGTCCCTCTCGGCTAAACTGATATTTGCGCACCGATTTAGTGCATTTGCACCACCATAAAGCCATACTTTGGGCAGCGAAGGGGCACAATCCCGGCTGCCTGTAGCAACTAGCTCCCCATCTGCACCAACCTACAGCATCCGGATGCCCTCCGGGCCCTGCTGTGCCCGCACTTAGACCATCGTCTTATCTCAGCAGACAAAACTGGTTCGGTTTTTGCAAAACCCGGGTAACCACCATGAGCTCAACACGGAAACCAAGCATGTCGTTCCAACCATCCAATTCGCTAGGAAGCGGTTACAAGAGCATTCTGGACAGCCTGACCACGGCCGTCCTGGTGCTGGGAAACGACCTGACCATCCGTTACCTGAACCCCGCCGCCGAAAGTCTGTTTGAAACCAGCATGACGCGGAGCCAGGGCCTGCCCCTGAAAGACGTGCTACTTGACTCCGAAGATGCTCTGAAAACCCTTCATGCAGCGGCAGGCAACGGCCAGTCCTACACCCGGCGGGAGGCAGAATTCGCGTTACTCAGTGGTTCACGGCTGACCGTAGACTACTCGGTTACCCCCATCAGCCTTGAGCCCATGGAGCTGTTGATCGAGATCCAGCCCCGGGACCGGCTTATGCGCATCAGCCGCGAGGAAGACATTATCTCCCAACAGGAGACCACCCGGATCCTGGTTCGCGGCATGGCCCACGAAATCAAGAACCCATTGGGCGGCATTCGCGGCGCGGCTCAACTGCTTGACCGGGAGCTGAACGACGAAGACCAGCGCGAATATACCCGGGTAATCATTGACGAGGCGGACCGCCTGCGTAGCCTGGTCGATCGTATGCTCGGCCCCAACAAGGCGTTGAAGATTGCCCCCACCAATATCCACGAGGTGCTGGAACGGGTTCGTACTCTGGTTGAGGCAGAGAGCAAAGGCCGGGTCCGCCTGAAACGGGATTACGACCCCAGCATCCCCGAGTTCCCGGGCGACAAGGAACAACTGATCCAGGCATTCCTGAACATCGCCCGCAACGCGATGGAAGCCGCCTTCGAGAACGAGGTCGCCACGCCTTCCGATGTAGCGCCGACCATCACTTTCCGTACCCGTGCGCTTCGCCAGTTCACCATCGGACACCGTCGTCACCGGCTGGTGTGCCGGGCCGACATCATCGATAACGGCCCGGGTATTCCGGCGGATCTTCTACAGAACATCTTTTATCCCATGATCAGTGGCCGGGCCTCAGGAACCGGCCTTGGCCTTTCTATTACCCAAAGCATCATCGGCCAGCACCGAGGGCTGGTGGAGTGTGAGAGCGAGCCCGGAAGAACCGATTTCATCATCTTCCTGCCTCTGGAGGACAACTAATGAGCCAACCGGCAAA
The DNA here is from genome assembly GCF_050707965.1 of Marinobacter sp. KM021. NCBI lineage: Bacteria > Pseudomonadati > Pseudomonadota > Gammaproteobacteria > Pseudomonadales > Marinobacteraceae > Marinobacter > Marinobacter sp. KM021. The sequence goes on along the minus strand of NZ_CP136129.1, from coordinate 4,429,905 downwards.
CGTCTGGATTATCGACGACGACAAGAGCATTCGCTGGGTGCTGGAACGCGCCCTGAACCAGGCCGGTATGCAGCCGCGGGTTTTCGACAGCGGCGAAAGCATCATGATGAGGCTGGAGCACGAACAGCCCGATGCCATCGTCAGCGATATCCGCATGCCCGGAGTAGACGGCATCACCCTGCTTTCACAGATTGTCGACAAGCATCCAGATGTACCGGTGATCATCATGACCGCCCATTCGGACCTGGAGAGTGCGGTCACCAGTTATCAGACCGGTGCCTTCGAATACCTGCCCAAACCCTTTGATGTAGACGATGCCGTGGCCCTGGTGAAACGCGCTGTGGCCCATAGTCATGAAAAGCGGGCTGCGAGCGAACCCCTGGCCGACAGTGCCCAGCGCAACACCGAGATCATCGGTGAAGCCCCGGCCATGCAGGAAGTGTTCAGGGCCATCGGCCGCCTGTCCCACTCCAACATCACGGTATTGATTAACGGTGAGAGCGGCACCGGTAAGGAGCTGGTGGCCCAGGCTCTGCACAACCACAGTCCCCGGGCCCGCAACCCGTTCATCGCCCTGAACATGGCTGCCATCCCGAAAGACCTGATTGAGTCTGAGCTGTTCGGCCATGAAAAGGGTGCTTTCACCGGTGCCGGTGCAGCCCGCCAGGGGCGATTCGAACAGGCTAACGGCGGCACCCTGTTTCTGGATGAAATAGGTGATATGCCAGCCGACACCCAGACCCGCCTGCTGCGAGTATTGGCCGATGGCGAATTCTATCGGGTAGGCGGCACCACCCCGATTAAAGTGGATGTGCGTATCATCGCCGCCACTCATCAAGACCTGGAAAAACTGGTTCAGGCAGGTAGCTTCCGTGAAGATTTATTCCACCGCCTGAACGTCATCCGCGTGCACCTGCCCAAGCTGGCGGAACGGCGCGAAGATATTCCCCGCCTGATGCAGCACTTCCTGAAGCGGGCCGCCAAGGAACTGGCGGTTGAGCCCAAGTTGTTGCGCCCGGATGCCGAAGAGTACCTGACCACCCTGCCGTGGCCCGGCAACGTCCGCCAGCTGGAAAACACCTGCCGCTGGCTGACCGTGATGGCCAGTGGGCGCGAGATTCATGTCGATGACCTGCCACCGGAGCTGTTACACCAGGCGGAAAGCGAGCACAACGCCACTGGCCAGACCTGGCAGGAAGGCCTGAAAAACTGGGCAGAACAGGAACTGAAGCGCGGCAAGAAATCGATCCTGGACACCGCCGTGCCAGAATTCGAGAAGATCATGATTGAGGTGGCACTTAAACATACCGGCGGGCGCCGCCGGGATGCGTCCGTGCTGCTGGGCTGGGGCAGGAATACGCTGACCCGGAAGATTAACGAACTGAAAATCGATTCTGCTGAGGACTCGGAAGACTAAGCAGCCGTTAATCCTGAGAGACGGACGCCGCTGGCTGCGTGCAGATCTGAACCAGCCCGGCATCGATGGCGAAGAAGACCAGCTTCGCCATCGACTCGATTCCAAGGCTGCTCTTAATGGCGGTCACCGTATTGGCCACGGTTTTCTTTTCGATTGCCAGGGCATGGGCAATTTCATCATTGCTTAACCCGCGAGCCAGCATGGAAAACACTTCAAACTGGCGGCGCGTCAACTGCTGCAGTTTTGAGGACTCAGACGCCTGATCATTGAAAGACGATTTCATGATCAGATCGTATTCAACAAAAATTTCACCTTCGGCAACTCGCTGAACGGCCTTGATCAGGGTGTCGGTCTCGCAGGACTTGGTAATGTAACCCATGGCGCCCACCTGAAGAGCGCGCTTAACGATGGGAACTTCGTTGTACATGCTGAAAAACAGGATACGCGCGTCTTTCTGATCTTCCAGAATACGGGCCGCTGCTTCTATGCCGCTGATGCCCGGCAAGCCTACGTCCATAATAATCAGATCCGGCTGATGCCTCCTGCTGAAGTCGCAGGCTTCCTCCCCAGATGCAGCCTCCATAATTTCGCAGGGTTCCAAGGCCATCGATAACAGGCTGACATAACCCTGTCGCACCACCGCATGATCATCCGCAATCAGAATTTTCATCTCGGACTCTTTTGTTGTTGGTATTCACCCGCCAAGATTATCACAACCCCCTCGGGCGTTTGTTCCCCCCTGACACGAAAAAAGCTCCGGCCGCAGAGCGGCCGGAGCATCGGAAGAAAAATGCCGGGAAAAGGAAGGAAACCCGGCCAAGCGATATGACTAACCGAGGGTCATATCAAAACCTCACTGTTGCGCCAGCAACAACCGTTCTCGGAGCGCCGGGGCGGATGCCGTCCTGCACATCCGAGATATACAGCTTGTCTGACAGGTTGCGCCCCTGAACCCACAAGGTTGCATCCGTGGTGGTTGGCAACTTGTAGCTTGCCCGTGCCGAGAACAGGGTACGGCTCGGCACCTTGCCCGCCTCGCCGTCGGAGGTCAGCTCACGGGTATTTTCGATATCACTGTAGAAGGACCCCAGATGGCTGACAGTGGCGCTCAAGTGCCAGCCGGCCATGTGATCCATCCCAACGGTGAAGCTGCCTGCCCGGGTCGGGATTTCAGGTACCCGATTGTCGTCCAGGGGTCCGGTGGTGAAACGGGCATCGGTGTAATTCAGCGCAGCTTCGGCGAACAGGTTGTAATCCGCCAGATAGAAGGCAGAGGAATCGATTCTGGCGCCGACATCGACGCCGGTAATGCGCGAATCCGCTGCGTTTACAAACAACGCATCGCCGAATTCGTCCACATCATCACGAATCAACGTGTCCTTGATGCGATTGTGGAACACAGCTGCATCGAGGCTGACGCCTTTGATTGCGCTGGTACGGACACCCAACTGGCTGTTCACGCCGGTTTCCGGGGTGAGCGGAAACTCATCCGAGCGAGCCGAGGCAGGCGCATAACCGCGATGGATGCCGGCGTAGATCTCTGATTGCGCAAACCCTGTGTAAAGCAGGCTGATCCCAGGCAGGAACAATGAGTTGGAATCCTTTTCCCGAACACCTTCGTCACTGCTACCAGGGCGAAACACCGTGTCTTTGTATTGGTTGTAGGTTTCATAACGAAGGCCCGGGGTCACCGTCCAATCACCAAAGCTCATGCTATTCTGGATATATCCGGAAACCGCCTCGGCATCGTATTCCACCAGGCGCCCGTCACGGGTGTAACCGTCCTCGCCAGAGACAGCCAACAAACGGCCGCGGTTGCCCTCATCCAGCTTCTCACCCGGCAGGCCAACAGGGCGGCGGTCCTCAAAGTTATGGTTTTCGTAGCGTACGCCGGTCTGGATACGATGGGTCAGCCCAAGCGCTTCAATGTTGGCCCACTCCAGTCGGCTCTCAACCCCCAGGTTCTCATAACGGCGATCCCGGCCTTCCATCACGCCGCCGTCTGCAGGTGCCGTGCCGCGAGTCTGGAAACGCGGGCGGTCCAGGTCTGTAAAGAAGACTTTACTGGACACGCTGACATCGTCCGTCACCTGCAGGTTATGGGTCAGGTCGTACTTCAGGTAGTTCACCGAAATGTTGTTATCTTCGCGCCCCTCATCGAAACGGCTCTTGTTGCGGGGCGCGTCACGATACTCCTGCAGAGAAAGATTCGCTTCGTCGTAACCATCGCTGCGCTCACGCAAGTAGGTCACAGACGCCGCAAGCTGGTTGCGTTCATTGACCTGCCATTCCAGGCCAGTGTAGAAATCGTCGTACTGATGCTCTTCCACATCAAAGGTTCCGTCAGCACGCTTGCCGGTGTAGGAAAACACCATGCCGACATCGCCTTCAGTGCGGCGATGGTGAATATGCTGCTGGACGGTGTCCTGGTTGCCCACGCCCACTTCGATGACGGTTTCCGGCACCAGGGTAGGTTTCAGGTTGCGGAAATTGATGATGCCGTGGTTGTTCAGAGGGCCGTGGACAATCTGCCCGGCGCCCTTGTATACCTCAACGCGCTCCAGACGCTCCAGCGGCGGGGTGTAATGCGCACCGGAATCGAGGTAAGCACTGTTGTTGATCGGCGTGCCGTCTTCGAGCAAGAGGACCTTACGGGAACGGCGCGGCGGTGCACCACGAACACCAATACCGGAGCGCCGGCCCAGGACATCGTCATCGATGGTGCGCACGCCCGGCACAAAGTCCAGGGCATCATGCAGGGTGTAGGGCTTATACACATCGATCTGGTCACGGGTCAGCACACTCGCGGCACCCGGCATGCCCTCAACAGACGTGGGCACCAGGCTACGCACATCCAGTGCTGGCAGATACACTGCCTCGCCTGTCTGCTGGGCCATCACAATGCCCGGAACGGAAGCCAGAACGGCGAAACGCACCGCGCGGATTATTGGTTTCAACATCAAACTCATCGTATTCCCCTTAGCACAGGTTTTTATTGCTGTTGGAGTAACCTTAGAGTGGGGAACGATTCGGGAGAACTGAACCATGGAACCTGAGGAGGCCTACTTTGGGTCGGGACATTTTCCCGCTAAAGCCGGGCGTTACCGCAGGGAGAAGGCGACGGGCAAGGTCACCGTCAACTCGGGCCGGCGATAATCCGCAGGCACTCCGGGTAACGGTACCGCCCTGGACAACATATCCCGCACCTCGTCATCCAGAGGGCGGAAGCCCGCACTCTTTACCACCCGGGCGTCTGCCACCTGGCCTTGCCGGTTAACCGTAAAGGTCACCTCGACCACACCTTCCCGACGCATGCGGCGGGCAGAATCGGGGTAACGTTTATAGCGGTTCAGGTGGCCCAGTAACGCCTGCAGGTAACGGGCTTCCTCGTTCACCACACCACCGGTATCTGCCTGTGTGGCGGGGGTTGCCGAGGCATCTTCGGCGGCGGCTAAGTTCGGCTCTGCGGTGGGTGCCGGGTCGGCGCCACTGGCTTCGGGCACCTCCTGCGCCACTACGTCCCTATCGGGTTCTGACGTTGTCGATACTGGCTCGACGGGCTCAGGCTCATGCTCTGGCGTTGGTTGTGGCTTGGGCTCTGGTTCTGGCAGGGATTCTGGCTTTGTTTCTGGCGACGGCGCGGGCATGGGGGTCTGCACGGGGGCAGGCTTCTGCTGGGGCTCCTCTTTCGGGGTGGCCTGTACCGGCTCCGGATCCCTGTCAGAGGGACTTTCAGCAGGCGACGCATCAGCACTCGCCAGCGTCACAAAAACACCATCGGTCCCTTCATCCGAGGCCACATCCGGCACCGGCTGTTGCGCCAATACACCCTGCACGATCAGAAAGGCTCCGGCATGAAACGCCAGTGCACAGAGCGCACCCGCAAACAGATACCGACGCTTCAACCCCATCACGGGCTCCGCCGCGTGGACAGGTGCACCGATTCAAACCCTGCTTCCGACACCCAGGCCAACACCGGCTGCCATTGCTCTGCCGTTAACGCCTGATCAATCTTGACCAGGACCGGGAATTGGGAGCGCACCGCTCCATCCACACCCCAGCCTTCCGCCCATGCCCGCGAGAGCTCGTTGTGCTGGACCGGGACTCCATTGAGAAAGACCCCGCCATCTTCCGCCATCACAATCTCGACCTGCGCTGACACCTCTGGTCCACCGGAATCCATGGCTGGCGGAATAAACGGCAAACCATCTGACGCCCGAATCTGACCGGCCAGCATGAAGAAGATCAGCATCAGAAAGACCACATTGATCAGCGGTATCAGATGATCGTCATTACTGGCTGCCGGAGCGCTGCCACGTTTGATTTTCATAGTGCCGACCCGGTGTTCACCGAGACGCTGGCTGCCCCCAATCCCCCTACCTGATCGAGCAACCAGACCACCTGTTGTATTGAACTCGCTGGATGGGGTGTGAGGATCACGGATCGGTCGCCTCCTGCGAGCAGGTCACTCAGGCGGTTATCGTCCAGGAGCACGAGCGGCTCATCCGGCAGGATTGGTCGGCCATCCGGCGTCATGCCCAGCATCAATGGGGGCTCATCGGAGACCTCTGAGCCCTCGCCCGTCGACACCATCAAGTCGAGACTTTGCCACTGGATAAACGAGGAGGTCAGCATGAAAAACAGCAGCAGAATGAACACCACATCAATCAGTGGTGTCAGACCAATCAGCTTTCGGGAGGGTGCCGCGGGGCGATCAAGCTGCATGGCCCCGCCGCTCATCACTGGCGTTAAGAGGATTAGCCGCCGGCTCAGACACATTCACCGCGCCGGAAGTATTGCCAACCAAGGGTCCGGTAAACACCGCGGTCAGCGCATCTTCCATCTCATCCACCAGGCGGTCCGTTTTACGCTCAAGGTAGCTGTGCAACATGACCACGGGAATGGCCACAATCAGGCCCGCAGCTGTCGTCAGCAGCGCCTGCCATATCCCTCCCGATAGCACCGACGGGTCCACCTGGTTACCCGCCGCTTCCATCTGCTGGAACGCCAAAATCATCCCCATTACCGTACCCAGAAGGCCCAGCAATGGGCTTAATGTGGCAATGACTTCCAGCGGCTTCAGATAGCACTTGAGCGACGCCAAGTGCCGGGACGCCTGGCGGGCCAGCTCCTCCCGAACCAGCGGCGCGTCACCATGGCGCATCACCGAGGCCATGGCACTGGCCACCAATGCCGGCACCGGCTGCTGGCACGTCATCAAGAGACTGTGGGCGTCACGCACTTGGCCATCCCGCCACAAAGACAGACTGTCCGAAACTTTGGTTTTGGATTGCCAGGTGGCCAAAAACAACTGCAGGGATTTGCCAATAATCAACGTGACGGCAACCATGGAGAATACCAACAAGATCGCCACCACCGGCCCGCCAATACCCAGCAATTCCACCAACCCGGGCGTCAACACACCCATTTCCACCAACGGACTCAACCACTCAGACATCACGTCACCCAATCCCGCGCAAATGGCACTGATTCAACCTGAGCCTGACACAATGCCAGGACCGCCTGAACCGCCCTTTGGTCGCCACTTCCCCAACTTTGGTTGTACTACGGAAAGACGCTAGGTATCCCGACTTGTCCGCTGATACTGTCGAAACGAGTGGATGAGGAGAACAACGCGATGAAATTCTGGATAACGCTACTGGTGGCTGGCATCACACTGCCCTTTCAGGCTCACAGTGAAGGCGACCTGACCAGACAAACGCCCATCGTAGTGGAAGTCGAACTGGGCACGACCGAGGGTGAGATGCGATTCAGCCCATCACACCTCGAATTTGAGACTGGTAAGCTCTACCGGCTGGTGCTGATCAACAACAGCCCCCAGCCACACTATTTTTCCTCCAATGGTATGGCACGTTCGGTATTTACCCGCAAGGCACAAACCTACGCACCCGACGGCCAGCGCACAGCCGAAATCAAAGGGCACATCCATGAAATTGAGGTATTTCCAGGCCACAAGGCGGATTGGTGGTTTGTGCCGGTACAAACCGGAGAGTTCAACGACCTGACCTGCCCGGTAGCCGGTCATCAGGAGGCAGGAATGACCGGCAGCATACGCATTTATTGATAACGCCGGTGGCTCAGTTGGCGGGTACTTCCCGCCAGTAGATGATGCGGTCGTTGCCTCGGTAGACGCCGAAGGTGGCGGTGGCGGAGGGGTCTGCTAACACCCCATCGTTGTTCCAATCATCTTCCAGCCACTCCGGAACATCCCAGGTCAGCAGATCGGTGCCCTGGGTACCAAGCGGTTCCAGGCGCAATGGCCCGGCTGTGCCCTGGTCGAAAACCCCGGAATCCGCCAGCAGCGCATGGTGAGTTTCGGCCGAATCAATATCGGTCGTTGTCCATGTGGTGCAACTGTCCGCATCATGGGTAACAAACCGCCCGCCCTCAAAAGACTCTACCCTGAACGGCATAAACAAGGCCTCCACCGTTTCCGGGCCGTAAACGTTCTCCATGATCAGCCGACCGTAGCGGATCTCAAAAGAGGCCTCCGGTTCGAAGTCATAGGGGGCCGCCTCGGCCTGAACACCGTCGGTATCCTGAACCGATGTGACGGTAAATTCTAACTGTGGCAAGAATGGCTCTATACGCGTGACCGGGCTCTTCGGATACTCGAACTGATCGTTCGGGTTGAACGAGAACAATATAAGTCCGGGTTCCTGTACGCTGAGTGCGGCCGCCTCCTGAGTGACAGAAAACGCCATTGGGTCGCCATTGGCATCGGTTGCAGCAAGGTCCTCAATGGGAACAAGTGTTGAGACGCCGGCCACCGATAGGCGCCTGAAGCCGTCGAACGTGTAGTTTCGGGTTCGCCCGCCCTGTACAGACAACGGCTCAAGCAGCGCGGTGGGCGCCATCAACCAACCGAACGGTTGTCCCGTGTAAGTGAACTGCCCTGCCCCGCACTCCGCTTCAAAGGCGCCTGGGTCCACCGTGACCCGGAAGCGGTCAGGATAGAAGCGCCCGACCGGAGCACTCCGGCCCTGCGGCAGATCCCGCCCAAGATAAGCCCTGGGCGCGGGGCTTGTGAGAAAGCGGAATACCCCCACTTCGGACTGATTTACAGCTACCGTGGTTTGCGCATCAGCGGCTCGAGCATGATCGTAACTACCAGGAGAAACCTCACCGGTCTCGCCACCGGCAGGGGCCACCAACTCCACCTGTAAAGGAATACCCGGCAGTTCGAAGTTTGGCGTGACCGGATTACCAGCACAGAAATCCACATCTGTGTCACTCTGCCAACCTGCTGCGGTAATGCTCAGGTCAAAGGATTCCCCTGCCCTGCGGAACTGCGGGCAGGTCTCATCACCCTGGGAACAGGACACTGCCGCGGAAACACAAAAACCGGCGGGCACGCTGACAAAGCTGTCCGCGCCGGGCATCAGCAGGCCGGCATCTTCGGTTGCCTCGCTGCCCCGATACAGTGCGTTGAGCTGCATCTGCCCTGCATCCGGATAGATCACATCGATCTCCGCAACGCCATCACCATCAAATGACAAATCAATTCCAGCTGGTGCGGAAGCGTCTATGCCAACCGGCGCCCCATTCACAGACACCGCTCGACTGACGTCACGGCCGCCCGGGCCAGGGTCTACATATTCGGACCAAAACTCCACAGTTTTGGTTTGGTTTGCAAACGCCGGCACACATTGCTGAGTGACATCGTCCTGACGGACCGCCCGCACTTGAACAGGGCCGGAGGGTCGGTGTGAAATCAGATCGGGAAGGTCAAACGCCAGGCCCGATTCAAAGAAGGGCAGGTCGCAATTTGACGCCGACAAGGATCCACCTATCTGGCAAAGTGTCACGGCCTGGGGGCGTGTTGAAGGATTTGATCCAACAACATCGAGCCTCACGGTTCCGGGCGACGTGTTCTGCAACGTCGCCTCCCCGAAGCCATTTACCAACGACACCACGTTTCCACCTTGCCAACCGTTGGCGGGGGCCAGTGTCGCCTGTACCGGGTCGGTGAATAGCTCAGAACAATCAGCGTTGCCGCATGCTCGAACCTGTACCGTCTCGGGTTGACACGTCAGGGCAACGCCGTCATGAATGATCTCGAAATGGTCTACCTGTTGCCCTACGGGATTCAACTTTAAGGCGCACAGTTCAATGTTTCCCAGCTCATGGATGTTGGTGGAGCCACCAGTGGAGCCCGTCAAGGAGAGCAGAAAATTTTCCGGCACCGCAGGCTGGCCGGGCTCCGCCAGCGCATTGAACGGAGCAATAAGCGTCTGGAAATTGTTACCACTTCCGGAAGTATCCCGCTCTACCGACACGATGGCCTGGCCCGCCAGCCTGGAATCAACGGTGATTCGATAGCGCTGGGCCGTGGGGTTAGTACCGGCCTGATCGATGCCCGGCGAAAGCGTGTTGGTGCCTCTCAGGTAACGATAATTGCCCTGATAGGCGCCGCGAATGGCAACGGCGTCTGCCCGGGAACCAGGGCCTCCCTGCCGCCCCTCGGTGGGATTGGAGAAATTCCCAAACTCATCCAGCCCGATCCCGAGCCAACCGCCTGCAAACCCGGGGTCGCCATTATCTCGCTGGGCATACCCCAGTGAACCACCGAAGCTGCCTGGCTGCGGCGTTATTGCAGAATCTGACAACACAATCGCCAGCCCATCTGCACCACTGCCACCGTAAGCAAAATAGTCGAACTCGAGAATCACCAGATTGTCTGCGCCCGGGATCTCTCGCTGCAGCGTCGCTGCTGTCGACTGATTACTGACGGCTTGGGTCATTCTTAATCGATTGTTGACGACCGATGGGGTGAAGCTTCCACTGGCCACAGAAGTAACCCAATCGTCCGCAGACAGGCTTCCGCCGTCGAAGTCATCGACAAAACAGGTCAGGCCGTCATTTGGGTCTGTAACCCTGATCAGTATCTCATCCTCGCCAAACGGCTGTTCGCCTCCGCAGAAAAACAGAAAGCAGTTCTGATAGCGAGATTCAAACCGCACTATGTAATCACCCGGTTGATCAAATGTGACCGTTTGAGTTACCGGTGAACGCTCGCATAATGTCGGCGTACTAGTGGATGACTGGACCAATACACCGTTAACCAACCACCGATCATTCCACCTCTGGTTAAAGGTAGACTCAACGTCTGAACACCCCTCCCCCCTGACAGCCAGGGACACAGCGTTCCCAACTTCCACTGCAACCGGTCCAACACTGTCACCATTGGCGGAAAGCTCCACACGTCTGGCACACAGTCCGGCCAACAAGCCCTGCTCAATGCCGCTGTAGTCTGCCACCGGGCCGGTATTGCCGGTGCTGATGCCGCCACCGGCTGCCAGGCCACCCGTGATCACAGCATTATTGCCAACGCTGATCGACCCGGCGGCGTAGAGTAGCCCATTGACCTGGGCGTTGTTCCCCAAGGTCAGGCTACCTCTGGTCACCAATAACAACTGGCCCGGATCACCGCCCGCATTGATTGCAATGTTATTCCCAAAGGCTTGCGAACCATTGATAAAAATCCTTACCTGGGCACCGTCTGCGACATTCAATTGGTACCCATTACCAAGGTTCGCACTACCGAAATAATAGTCTCCGGCGGCCAGTGTCGTGCCTGATACTGGCCATGGATTGTTGGCCCAGGGCACCCCCGAAAGGTCCAAGGTATTTCCGGAAGCCTGCAGGTTGCTGTTGACACCACTGGGAGCACCGAACACATCAGAACATTGGGCCGCCCAAGCTGGCGGCGCTGCCATGAACAACACGAAGAGTACTGCCAGCATGGCCCAGGAGAAGTGGGGGGACCTCATCGTACTCTAACCTCCAGGACTCGTTCCGCGGCATCCGCGCCTGAACCACAGACACCCCTGCTCGTGATTGTGTAGAGCGTGTCCCCGCCGCTGCCCCCCGTACCCCCGGATGGATCCTCTGCGGAACAAGCCAGCAACGCCGAGCAGCTTGAAAGGGATGCCTCGGTGAAATTCAGCACCCAGGAAGCCGGACAGGACCGCCCTCCATAGAGGACGTCAGCAACCGCGAGCTGAGCACCGCTTTCTGCGGAGAAAAAGGCACGCTGAGACTGGATTTGCAGACTTACAGCGTTGCTGGAACTTTGTTGCAACTGAGCCATCCCGATGACCAGCAGCGCCAGCACGGTGATAACAAACAGTGCGACCGGCAAACCGGCACCGGCCTGATTGTGAATCGATTGCTCAGGGTACATTGCGAATTTGCACCTCCTGGCTCATTCGAGTGGTCTCGTCACCATTCAGGTTTGCCAACTCAAATTCAAAATTCACAACCGCCGCCCGTTGCAACGAGGGTGGCGTTACTTTTAGATTGAACGAACCGCCGACCAGGTTGGCACTCATAACCTCCCGAGTTCCACCGGCTCCGTTCAGGGCAGCAGCAGAAGGCTGAGTAGAGCCTGGAGAGTACCCGCTGAATCGATAAAGCCATTGCCCAACCTGACAGACACTGACCGGGCTAGTGATGGCGTAAACGCGTTTTTCCGGTGAGCGCTCGCGAAAACGATGACTGGCGGACAGTTCAATGGTTGTATCACTATCCGCGACCGCATTAATGGCCGGTGAAACCGGCCCAGGATTGGAGGTGCCGTAGAGATTGGACTGGGCCGAGCCGTAGCCGTACACCACCAGCCGGGCACCGGCGGGGACTGCTCGGCCGAAGGGTACTATGCTCACTTCATCAAAGCCTGGGCCTGTTGTCAGGGATTCATAGCCGGTGCCGGCGATTACCGGCAGCCATTCCAGACATTCGCCGTTCTCGCGAACGGACAGGGGAAACGCTTCGCGCACCTCCCGGGTGATTTGCTCACTGATCACCACGCCTTGCAGCGCACGCTGTTGCCGTTCGCTAACGTCCAGCGCACCACGCGTGGACAGGGCAACAAACTGCACCGAGATGGTGGCCACAATGCCCAACAGCACGATGACCATCACCAGCTCGACCAGGGTGAACCCCTGTTGCCGGCGCATCAGAAATTCCCCCGGTAGGCGCTGAACAGGTAGGCATTGCCGGACGGGTCGGTAACGGTGATATCGATGCGTTTGGCTTCATGATTGCTCAGGCCCACTTCGGTGCCGGCACAGGCCACCGAAATAGACACCTGAAAATTGTTGTAGCCCGATAACGATTCCTCCTCGCTGTTCTCGGGCGGCGCGTTATTCAGAGTGTGATAATCGTCCACATCGTTGAAGGTACGCCGTGTTTCGCCATCCGGCCCAAGGTTGTTGCAATCCGCGTCGCCGGCATCCACCGCTCCGCCGCCCACAGGGGAATCATGGGCAAAGGATTTGGAGAGGATTTCGTCCATGTAGAGTTGCGACAATGCCACCGCACGGGTCTGATTCAAGGGATCAGCGCTTCGGCCGGTGATCAAGGCAAAGGCACCAACAACGCCGGCGATGGCAATACTGATAATGACAATGGTCATCACCAGCTCCACCAAGGTTGCGCCCTGCTGGCGAACACCGGGGCGCCGGCAAGACCTCATGAACAAGGCCCCTGATACACGGCGCCAAGGGAGCTCAGACACAGGGTAAAGTCACTGTCTCCTGAGATCTGGAATTGGAGACTTTGACCGCTGAACGGTGCCGCCAGGCGCCCCATTCGGTCAAAGTTGATGGTAAACCCGCCGCCAGGAATCGGAGTGAGCCCGGATTGACCGGCTACCTGATACGCCACACTGGCGCCCTCACGGCGGATGGAAAACAGGGAATCCGCCGCCTCGAACTCAAAAGCATTCGAGGTTTGGCGGATGGTTACGGAATTGGAGGGATTGCCCGCCAGCGCTGCTTGTTGGGTGGCTAGCAACGGGGAGAAGGCTGAACTTCTGGTGAATAGGCCGACTCCCAACACAGATAGAACGCCTACCAGGAGAATCACCATAATTAACTCGACTAAGGTAAACCCTGTCGTTGCTCTAGCCACCCACATAAAGCTTACTCTTTCGGAAGAAATTGGGCCTTATTACTGAAGTAGCGACTCTGCGCTTATAGCAAACCCATTAGCAACCCGGACTAGGTGCCGTCGTCACAGTGAGTGATGCCGCAGCTGAAGCTGTTGCTTCCGTGTAAGTTGCAACGCATGTTCCTACGGTTATGGTCCCAGCAGTATCATCGTAGACGATTTCGTCTCCATCAAACTGAGCTGCGACAGGTAAGGACGCCAAAGTTGGGAAACCATATGCGATGGCAAGTGTTGGCTCACCATCAATCGCAACGCTTGAGGTTGCCTCGTTCGCAACTCCACGCGCCAATGCAGTTGACCGAACAATACTGATCGAGGATCTTGCTGAACCTACGGCACCCTGGAATACCGCAGCCCGAGCATCCCCACCCAAATCCGCAAACCGCGGCAAAGCAAACGCCGCCAGAATACCCAAAATCACAATCACCATAACCAGTTCGATCAGGGTGAAACCTTTCTGCTTTCTTGTCTGAATTGCATTCATCATTGTCATTACCTCTTCTGGGGTCTACTCAAACTCGTTTTTCGATATCAGTTGATGACGGTCACTATGGAGCCGTCAGCGGTGTCGTAGGTGATCGTGCTGTTCTGGCCATCAAGCTGGTACTCGTACTCACATGCGGTTGTGTTGGACACAGCGGCCCAGTACTCCGCGTTGGCGTTAGCGGCCGAGCGCTGGTCGATGGTCGGAGCGTTGGACTGCATCAGACCTCGCCAGATCTGTACGCAGCGCGCCTGGTTTGGTGCAGTGGTCGTTCCGTCAGTTGAGGTGGCCCAACCATCTTCATTAACTGCTACATCGCCGTCGCCAAAACCATCAACAGCACTCACGGCTCCAGTCTGACCATTCGCCACCCACTGAGCCTTAGCCAAGGCCACACCCGCGCTCAACGCACCAGCGGTACCTTTGATACTCGCCTGATGCGCCTGCTCCGAAAGCTGCGCAAACCTCGGCAGCGCAAACGCCGCCAGTATCGCCAGGATGGCAATCACCACCACCAGCTCGATCAGGGTAAAACCCTTTTGTTTTTGCTTGCTGTTGTACTGCATCATTCGTAGCCTCTTGCCTGTGATCTGTCGTGTTATCCCGTCAGCGGCTGGCGTCCTGCCCGCTCACTGTGGTTTCTGTCAACGGCACCGGTGCCAGTTTCAGGCCGGTTGGCCGCTGTGCTTGCACCCGCAGGTTGTTCCGGCTGCGGTTTGCAAATTCGGTTGTCACTGTCCAGGCGAAGGGGTGGCCGGGTTCTGCGAGCTGCCCTTCAATGGTTATCGGCTGCTTTGGGTTATAAATCAACCAACCCTTGCCATCTTCGCCTGTTTCTTTTTGTTGCCCGGGGCGAAAGCACCAGCCACCTTGCTTCGGCTCCCCTTCGCTGCATTCGCCCGAGTACATGGGCCATTGGTGGTCCAGCCAGTCAAAGGGGTTACGCCCTTCCAGTTCTTCCAGACTGCCCTGCCGGCTCAGCATGGTTTCGGCCCCTTTCACCACCAATGCCGCCCGTAATTGGCTCAACACCATGTTCACGCTCTGTTGTTCCGCCCGCTGCAGCTCGCCTTCCAGTTTGCCCAGCAACACCCACCAGAGGGTGAACAGCACCAGCAGGGCAACAAACAGCCGCATGCGCCGGGCGCTAGCCAGCCCACTGGCGGCAGACCAGAGCGGCTCGCGCACTAGCCGCGCCCCATGGCGGCGGCTCCCAGGTCCCATATGGGCAGGAACACGCCCAGCGCCAATATCAGTACCAGGATGCCCATGGCCACAATCAGAATCGGCTCTATGGATTCCGCCAGCCGTTTCAGGCCGTAGTCCACGTCTTCGTCGTAGAAATCCGCCACGTTGTTGAGCATGTCATCCACCGAGCCGGTTTCCTCGCCCACGGCGATCATCTGCAAAATCAGCGGGGTGAACATTTCGCTGGCGCGGGCGGTGCGCAGCAGGCTTTCGCCGCGCTCGATGCCCAGGCGCATATCCTTGATGTGGTGCGCTATCCAGGCGTTGTCTGTGGCATCGGCGACCACGGTCAAGGCATGGGTCACCGGCATACCGGCTTTCAACATGGTGGCGAAGTTCCGGGCAAACCGGCTGAGGGTAATCAGCTCCAGCAGGGGGCCGATAATCGGGAGCTTCAGTTTGTAGCGGTCCCAGATTTCCCGCCCCTGTTCTGTCTGCTTCCACTGGCGCACGAGCACACCGGCAGCGGCGAAACCAAACAACATCACATACCAGTAATTGAGCAGAAAATTAGACGTGCCCACCAAGACCTGGGTAAGGAAGGGCAAGTCGGCCCCCATGCGGCTGAACACCGAGGCAAACCTGGGAATAACCAGAAAGTTCACCACCATCAGGGCCGCCAGCAGGGCCACCACCACAAAGGTGGGGTATCGCAGAGCCTGTTTTACCCGGCGTTTGGTGTCCCGTTCCAGTTCCAGGATTTCCGACAGGCGCTTGAACGCGTCATCCAGCATGCCCGTATTTTCGCCCACGTGGATCATGGCGATGAACAGGTCGGAGAATACTTTCGGGTGCGCCTGCATGGCCGTTGCCATGGTGTTACCGCCTTCGAGGCGATTGGTGATATCTTCCAGTACCTCCGCCAGCACCGGTGAACGGGAGGTTTCCGCCAACCCGCGCATGGTGCGGATCAGCGGGATGCCCGCTTTGGTGAGCGCGTGCATTTGCCGGCAGAACACAATCAGTTCATCCAGCGTTACTTTTTTGCGGAAGATGGCCAGGTTGTTTACCCGGTCCATGCCGGATTGCGTTTGCACCTGTTCCTGAATGGCCAGCGGGGTAATACCGCGGCGCATCAGTTCACTGGCCGCCGCATCCACATTGGCGGCGGTCAGTGAACCTTGCTGGACAACACCACGGTTGTCTTTACCCCGGTAGCTGAACTGCATCAGTCATCTACCCCTATGGCGCCGTCGGCTGCCAGATCGTCACCTTCCAGCAATGCACCTTCTGTAGTAGCCGCCACCCGCGCAACCTCCTGTAAAGAGGTCACGCCCTGCAGGGCATAGTCCATGGCGCACTGGCCAAGCGGTCGGAACAACGGGCTCTTGCGGGCAGCCCGGGTAAAGTCGGACACGTCCTTTCTGCGCAGGGCATCCAGCATGTCTTCGTTCATTTCCAGCATTTCGTACACGCCCACCCGGCCCTTGTAACCGGTATTACTGCATTGGTAGCAGCCACGGCCGTGCACGAAGCCGGCCTCGATATCCAGTGGGTCCAGGTCGAAGGACTGCAGCCACACCAGTTCCTGCTCAGAAGGCTGGTAGGTTTCCTTACAGTTATCGCACACTCGGCGCACCAGGCGCTGGGCCACCACGCCCAGTAGGGAACTGGCCACCAGGAACGGCTCAGCGCCCATGTCGATCAAACGCATGGCACTGCTGATGGAATCGTTGGTATGCAGGGTCGACAGCACCAGGTGGCCGGTCATGGCGGCGCGCAGGCCGATTTCCACGGTTTCGTGGTCCCGCATCTCACCCACCAGGATGATGTCCGGGTCTTGCCGCAGGGCGGAGCGCAACACCGTGGCGAACTCCAGCCCGATTTTCGGGTTTACCTGTACCTGGGTGATGCGCGGCAGCCGGTATTCCACCGGGTCTTCGGCGGTGATGATCTTCACTTCTGCCTTGTTCAGCTCGGTCAGGGCACCGTAGAGGGTGGTGGTTTTACCACTACCGGTGGGGCCGGTGACCAGAATCATGCCATGGGGCTTTTTGATCAGTTTGCGGAAGCGGTCCAGCAGGTGTGACGGCATGCCGGTGCTTTCCAGATCCAAAGTGCCCTGGCTCTGATCCAGCAAACGCATTACCACCGATTCGCCGTACTGAACCGGCATGGTGGATACCCGCACATCAATGCTGCGGCCTTTCACCCGCACGTTAAAGCGGCCATCCTGGGGCAGGCGCTTCTCGGAAATGTTGAGCCCGGCCATCAGCTTCAGGCGCAGAACAAGCGCTGCATTTACGCGCTTTTCTTTCATCACCTGTTCTTGCAGTACACCATCCACCCGCTGGCGAATGCGCACGACGGTCTCGTCGGGCTCGATATGGATATCCGAGCTTCTGGCCTGTACGGCATCTTCGAACAGGGTCTGCAGCAGTTTGACCACCGGGGCGTCGGCGCTTTCGGATTCGGCGGACAGGTCAGCCAGGTCGAACGCGTCATCACCCAGTTCGTCTTCCAGCTCTTCCGCCAGGGAGGCGATTTCATCGGTGCGGCGGTAGACCAGATCCAGGGTGTTGAGCAGTTCGCTCTCCCGCACCACCGCCTGTTTGATGGGCTGCTTGAGCACCCGCACCAATTCGTCGTAGGCGAAGATATCCAGCGGGTCGGCCATGCCCACCAGCAACTCCCCGCCCTGTTCCGCCAGCACAATGGCCCGGAACCGGCGCGCCATGGCTTCTGGCAGCTTCTTAACCAGTTCGTTATTGAACTGGTAATGGCGCAGCTGAACAAAGGGCACGTCCAACTGGCGCGAGAGGATGTTGAGCAGGTTGTCTTCGTCGACATAGCCCAGCTCGATGAGCGTTCGGCCAAGCTTGCGACCGGTACTTTTCTGCTCCCGCAGGGCGGTCATCAACTGCTGTTCAGTGATGACATTATTCTGAACCAGCAGGTCGCCTATGCGGATTTTCTTTTTCGGTTCCGTGCTCATGATTCCGCCTGCAGTACTGAGATGCGTTGCCGTGCGTAGTCCGCCAGCGAGGCGGATAATCCGGGCATGGCCGCTGCCTGGGTGTAGGCCTGCAGCGCACTTCGGTTGCGCCCACCGGTTTCCAGTGCAATGGCCAGCCCCAGCCACCAGGTACCCTGGCTGTCGTCGTGGGCGATCAATTCAGACCAGTGGCCAGCCGATTCATCGGCTGCGCCGGCCTGTTGCAACAAAGTGGCCAGGGTAATGCGATACTCCACCTGTTCAGCTACCGGGGGCACCCGGGCCTGCAAGGTAGCGATCGCCAGGTTCAAATCGCCCAGTGCCAATTGGGCGCGGGCTTTCAGCAATCTCAGGTTGGCATGTTCGTTGGTCACAGAGTCCGGCAGCCATTCCAGGGCACGCCCTGGCCTATCCAGAACCAGCATCTCCCGGGCAAAGATCTCCCGGCTTCGGGGAGCCGTTTGACGGGTGGTCAGTTCCGTCAGTGCACGCTCTGCCTCACCATTGCGACCGGTTGCCAGCAAGCTGGCCAGTTCACGACTGGTGCGCAGGTCCACCGCTTCCGGCGTTTCCCGTTGCTGCTTTACCGATGCTTCCGGCGCACGATTCCCAGTGTTCACCTCCCGCTCAGGGGTTTGTGGCTGCGCTTGCGCCACCTGAATAACCTCGGGCTCGTCCTGGTCCGCCGCGGGCTCCGCATTGGCCGGCTCGGAGCGCTTCGGCGTGGGCTCGGTTACCAACACGACCTCCGCCGTGGATGCACTATCAGGGGTCGACACCTCGGTTTCAGAAGCAGGCTCAACAGGGATCGGTTCGACGATGAACTCTGGCAGGGCGGCTGTCTCCGTGATCTCTTGTGATTCCGGGGATGCCGAAACCCTGGCGCTATCGGCGACAACGGACTGCTCTTCAGAACTACCTGACAGCATCCACCAGGCACCTACGCCACCCATCAACGCCAGTGCCACCGTCAAAACAATGGCAATCGGCATCCCGGACGCTGCCGAATCCCGGGCCACAGGCTGGCCAGTGTAAGTGCCGGCCACACGGGGCGGATTCTGCCGTTCCTCTGCGGCCCTCAGGGCATCATTCAACAAGCTCATACCCACCTCCGGAGCCAGCTAACGGGGCGGGCACTCTCTGTGTCTTTCACGGCTTGCAGAGCGTGCTTTCTGGCCACCTGGCGGTCTCCCCGCCCCCAGGCCGCCAGCATGGATTTGTGGGCCAGGACATTCACCAGCCGGGGAATACCGCCGGATGAACGCCAGATGACCTTTAATGCTGCCGGGGCAAAAATGTCCGCTCCGTTATAGCCGGCCCGGGCCAGGCGATGCCGCAGGTACTGGCCCACGGATTCCTGACCCAGTGGCTGCAATCGGGTCTGAAAGGTGATTCTCTGGCGCAACTGGCGCAGGCTGTCCTTCGCCAGGATGGTATCCAGCTCCGGCTGGCCAAACAGCACAATCTGCAACAACCGGGTGCTTTCGGTTTCCAGGTTGGTCAGCAACCGCAGAGCCTCAATGGTTTCTTCGGGCATGGCCTGGGCTTCATCAATCACCAGTACCGCCGGGCTTTGTTCCATGGCCAGGGCAATCAATCGCTGGTTCAGCGCCTTGAGAATCTGGTGGCCGTTACTACACCCGGCCACGTCGACACCCAGTTCCTCGGCAACCGCCTCATAGAGGGTCTCCGGCGGCAGGTTCGGATTGGGTATGTAAGCCGTGCAGGCGGTCTTATCCAGTTCGTTGAGCAGCAAGCGGCAGAGCAGGGTCTTTCCGGTGCCCACCTCGCCAGTCACCTTGATAAAGCCTTCCCGTTGCTGCAACGCCACCAATAACAGCTCCAACGCATCGGCATGACTGGGCGCCCGGAGGAAATATCGGGTGTTTGGCGTCAATGCGAACGGTGCTTCCTGCAGTCCAAAATGGCTTTCGTACATCAGCGGGGGGCCGTCTCCGCCTGGGGTTTAACCGACTCTGCCGAGTTCAGCAGATCTCTGAGCACGTTCATCCGCTCCCGGCTGGCCTGCACATCCGCCTGCATTTGGCCAGCATTGGCCACCATGGGCCGTATCAGGATGACAAGTTCGCTCTTGCGGGATTCGAAGCGGCGCTGCTTGAACAATTCCCCCACCAGCGGAATATCGCTGAAGAAGGGTACGGCAGAAGTAGTGTCTTCACTGGTGTCCTGAATCAAACCACCAATCACCACAATCTGACCACTCTCTGCCCGAATCACGCTGTCGGTTTCACGCACCGTGCTGCGAGCCAACGGCAGGGTGACATCCCGCTCGCCAATGGTGATGACCTTTTCCTGGTCATTCACTTCGCTGACTGATGGATGCACATGCAGTGTTATCGCGCCGCTGTCGGAAATCTGCGGGGTAACGTCCAGGGAAATGCCGGAGAAGAACGGCGTCAACTCAACCGAAGTGGAGGTTCTGTCGGTGGCGGTCACCGCCGAGTTGTTATCATTGAAATCAATATCGGTGACGAAGAACTCGTCGGTACCTACCTTGATGACGGCTTTCTGGTTGTTGATGGTGGAGATGCGCGGGCTCGACAGAATCTGCACATTGCCCTGCTGACCCAACAGCTGAATAAGACCGGTGAAATCGCCGGCGCTCACCGTGGCGGAGAACAGCCCGCCAATATCCGGGGTGCGGATCGGCTGACCCGCCATCGACTGGGCCGTGAAATAATCGGCACGACCGGCGGAGCTCTGGACGTCAGCCCAGTTGATGCCCTGCTGGTAGCCCTCGTTCAGGGTAACCTCCAGTATTTTCGCTTCCAGAACAACCTGACGCTGCATGATCAGTTCAGTCCGGCGCAGGTAATCCTCCACCATCCGCAAATCGTCAGAGCCCGCCCGGACCATCACCAGGCCCGCGCCAGCGTTAACCACTACCTGGCCATCATTACCCACGATCATAGCCACCGTCTGGCGAATATCCCGCCAGAAGTCAGACTCGGTATCGGTCGAGATGGTGGTGCCCACCAGGTTTCGGGTTTCATTACCAGTATTGGAATTGGAATTGGAGTTTGAGTTGGAAGCACCGTTGCCACTGCCCCGGGCGCTGCTGACCTGGCCCGAACTGACACGGGTTTCTGAGCCACCGCGGCGTTTGAAATGCAGGTAGTCAATGGGGAACAGTCTTGTCTGTATCCGGTCTTCCGCCACCCGAAACAGCCGGCCATTACGCTGGATATCCAGACCGTATAAATCCGCAGCAATCTCCATGACTTCCGGGACGGTGACATCGCTCAGGCGCAGATCAACCGGTGTCGTAACGCCCGGATGGACCACCACGTTATAGCGGGTACCCTCCACCAGCGCTTCAAAGAAGCTGGAGGCTGGAACGCCGCGAGCATTCACATCAAAACGCTCGTCCTGCTCCTGCGCACTGGACAGGGGCGGTAGCAACTGACTGCTGATTTCCGCGGCTGATACAGGAGCAGGATCACCGGATGCGGAGCCCGAGGCAGGGGTTTGCCGCTCGGCTTCGGCCAGCGCCTGGTCAATCTGATCGGCAACGTCTGTTGATGTGGCAGCAGACGTCCGCATCAGCGGGTTATTGGCGCAGGCAACCAGTGTGAGTGAGAGCATGGCAGCTGCGAGAGGTCTGAGTGTTGTCATCATGGTCCGACTGTCTGTCATGGTGTTCTCCGCACCTGCGGGAGCGGTTCCGGATACAGGGTTCTGGGTTGGCCGCGATCTGTTACTTCTACCCGATCTTTGAAGATACGGCGCACACGTATGTTGTCATGGCTGTCGCCCTCTTTCAGGGCTACACCCTCAATGACGGCAATCCGCCGCTCCTTGCCCAGGAGGATCGAGCCCAGCCGAATTTCCCGGGCCGGCGATGCCACCACCGGCTGCGCGTCAGCACCGGGAGGTCGGGTCGGGTCTTGCAAGGCATAGGCCTGGAGCGACCCAAGTAACACCAACGTCATCATCAAATATCTGAACAAAGGATGTGCCATCTCAAACTCCCAGCCAGGCGGCATCAAGGCTCAGGGTGCGCACACGGATGGTCGCTTCACCCTTGGGCCAGGCACCGGCCTGATAGTCCAGCTGTATCCACCCCAGACGCTCATCCATGGTTTCGAGCCGCTGTAGATACGCCAGCACATCGAGATAACCACCACGGATGGTCAGCTCCACGTCGTGGGCATAGAGCAAGGGCTCTGCAGCTTGCCGATTACCCGCCTCTGGCTGGGCACCGTCATAAACCGGTGTTGGCGTGCGCAATGTCATGGATTCCAACTGCAAGCCCTGTTGAGCTGAGAGCATGTCCCGCAACAGCGTGACCATGTCCCTCGGTGCGATCAGCTGCCCGGTAGTCTCGGTAATTTCCTGATCCAGCCGCTCCAGGCGGCTTTGCCGGGAAGCCAGTCGCTGGCGCAATGCCTCCGAAGGGTCACCGGCCAACTGGCTGTTGAGGGTTTCCTGTTGGCTAAGCAAGCTGTTCTGCGTAGCCGTTAGTGCCTGCACTCGGTTATTGAGTTGCTGCTGCCGGGTTTCCACTGGGGTAACCAACAACTCCCAGCCCAGGACGAACATGAGCACACAGGCAGTCACGACGATCAAAACCCGCTCACGGATCGGGCGGTCGTTGTACCACTGCGCAGTGGTGGCCAGGGAATCTGTCAATTTACTCATCGCCCCGACGCCTCTCCCGGTTGTGTTGCAACACGAAATTCCACCCACTGATGATCAGCTTCGTCGTCTGGCCGCTGCAACCGGAAATCGCCAAAGGTTTCACCAACAAACGCCGGCTCGTCACCCAAGCGCGCGAGGTAGCTAGGCACCAGTTCCGCCGCCCGAGTCCTGCCCTCAAGACGCATGGCCGAGGGAAGCGATTGCAAGCGCACGGCTGTCAGCCACAGGTCCTCAGGAACCTGGCGCGCCAGGGCCGAAAGCCGCCCGGAAAAACCACCGTGGTTGTGGGTTGCCAGCCCTTCCACCCGTTCGAGCAGACGCTGCCTGCGAGCAATTGTCTCAGTGATCCGCGCCAGCGAGGCTTCCAGGTCAGGATCTGGTTGCCTTGCCTGCACCTGGTCGGCCATGGTGGCAACCGCCGTTTCCAGATTCCGGTTCTGCTGTTCCAGCCGCTCTACCTGCTGCTCCAGCGTCTGATTGTGCCAGCGGCCAAAAGCCATGACGGCCACGAGTATCAGCAATACCATCCCAACCAAAGCTCCGGCCGTACCGGCATGCAGCCGTTGCCTTGTAGGGCGAAGTTCCGGGGTATACAGGTTCACCTGTTGCCTGATCATGCCGGACTCCCCTGGCCAAGCGCCGCACTCCAGGCGGGCAGGCATCGGCTATCAAGCGCGTCAGACAAGCCAAACTGGCTCCACTCAGGCACCTCGATACCGGCCGCCATGTAAGATGAGAGCATGGAGTTCAACGGTAATACCGAATCCCGGGCCACCAGTTGGATGGTCGACGGTGGCACCTGGCCGAGCTGGCTCTCGAAATAGTCCATGGAACGCTGGATCTCCAGCGCCAGGGATTGCACAGCACTCTCCTGGCTGGAGGCGTCCCGCAGATCATCATAAGACAGCTCAAGGCGGCGGGAGAGATACAGGGTATCGCCCTGGCATATGACCATCTGGCCATAGCGGTCACGAAGATGAACCAGAGCCACCCCCCTATTCGACTGATCCAGGCGGGCCGCCAGATTTCGCAAGGCCAACTCGGCAATATCGATTCGATCCAGCTCAAGGCCTGCATCCGCTACCAGACCAATCAGCTCGCGAACCAGAGATTTACGGGCTGCAACAACGTTCACCAGCGGGCCACGCCCACGGGACGCGTCTTCCGGAAATGCAAACACATCCGACACGGCGTCGGCCGGGCTGAAATCGAGGAAGTCCTTGAGCTTCCATTTGAGCGCATCGGCCAGCTCACTGTCCTCAACACCCTCCGGACGCTCAACTTGAAACACCTGATATTGATCAATGGGCAGGACCAGAACCGCAGGCACACCAGCCCAGCCCTGGTCGTCCACCAGCTTGCTGAGCGTGTCCTGCCGTTGTGCAGAAACACACTCAACAAAGCCCAGCGACTGCCCGGGCGAAGCAGCGGCTCTGGCCCAGGCAATGCCATCCGGGCGCACCTCAAGACAGACAGGCTGTCCCAAAGGCTTGCGGCGGATCAGTTTTTGTAGCGTCGTAACAAGATTCAGGATCATGGATTCCCAGGTCGTGACCACAGCGTTGCTGCCGGCCGGGACGCACGAGGTGTTTAAATTATCAGCACTTTTTACACAGGCTTACATGATAGTTGAGAAAGTGAACGTAACTCTACGTTTCATCGACTGATTTCACGGAGATTTTGCAACTCGTTAACAAAAAAGCCCGCGCAGAGCACGGGCTTTTGGTTGTCGATGAGCTGGATCACATTCAGAACGGAATGTCGTCATCAAAATCATCAATCGGTTCCGGCATGCCACCGCCCTGCTGCCCTTGAGGGTTATACCCTCCGGACGGCTGCTGAGCCTGACCACCCTGCTGCTGGGGCGGAGCATTATACTGAGATTGGGGTTGCTGCTGCGGCCGGCCCTGGGGAGCTCCCTGGTTCATGCCACCTTCGCCACCGCGGCTGTCGAGCATCTGCATCTGGCCGTTGATGTCTACCACAATCTCGGTGGTGTATACGTCCTGCCCTTCTTTATTCTGCCACTTGCGGGTTTGCAGGCGACCTTCGATATACACCTTGGAACCTTTACGCAGGTACTGGCCGGCCACTTCCGCCACCTTGCCGAACAGCACAACCCGGTGCCATTCGGTTCTCGGTACCATCTGGCCAGTCTGGCGATCCTTGTAACTTTCATCGGTAGCCAGGTTGAGATTCACAACCGCGTTGCCATTCGGGGTATAGCGGGTATCCGGATCCTGGCCCAGATTACCAATGAGAATTACCTTGTTAATGCCTCGTGCCATCTTCTGCTCCTGATCGATTTTCCGGAACACGTGCGGTCCATGCACGCATCCTTTGTTTAAGAACCTTTACCCTGCCGCACAAATTCAAAGTGCGCAAGCTGATCTTCATGAAAATGCTGACGGTCCACTTTTAAGTAAGCGGTTGCCGCATCTTCCACAATCACCACGTCCTGCACACCGGGCAGGCGGCGCAATGTCTCATCAATCTCATCAAAACCGGCAGGCAGCACCTGCTCCAACTCAACCACAAAGCTCGTGGTGTAATTCGGCGCCGGCATCGTCAGTGCTACCAGAAACCAGGCAGCCAAACCACCGGCCATTAACCAGAGAACCCCTTCCAGGCCGGCAGATTGTAGCAAGTAACCGCCCAGGGCACCGCCGAGAAACGCACCAAAAAACTGCGACGTCGAGTAAACCCCCATAGCGGTCCCCTTACTGGCGGCCGGAGCTTCTTTGCTGATCAATGAGGGCAGGCTCGCTTCCAGAAGGTTAAACGCCATAAAGAAGAAGAACAGTACGCCCCAGGCCAGCCAGATACTCTGCTCCACACCGGTCAGTGCGGCCGTTGCCAGCGAAAGCAGGGCGATGGCACCGCAAAGCACCGGTTTCATCACCCGCTTTTTCTCGCCAATGATGATAAACGGCACCATGGCGAAGAAGGATGTCACCATCACCGTCAAGTAGAACCACCAATGGGAAACGCTGGCCAGCCCCAACTGATCCTGAAGCATGGTGGGAAACACCAGAAACAGCGCTGTCAGGGCAAAATGGAGGATGAAGATACCGAAGTCCAGCCGCAGCAGGCGACCGTCCCGCAGCACCCGCCCGACCATCTCCCTCGCGGGATGGGTATCCGCGCTGATTCTGTGGGCATGGGGCGTTGGCACCACTCTGGCTACGATGAACAAGGCCACCATGGCCATGGCTGCCGTTGCATAGAAAATGCCGGACAATCCCCAGAGCGAGCCCAGGAGGGGTCCAACCACCAGTGACACCGAGAACGACAGACCAATGGAAATGCCCACCATAGCCATTGCCTTGGTGCGCTCTTCCTCGCGGGTCAGGTCGCTTAACAGGGCCATCAACACGCTGGCAATCGCGCCTGCCCCCTGAAGAATCCGTCCGGCAATCACAACGTATATGGAGTCGGTGGAGGCCGCCAGCAGGCTTCCAGCGGCGAACAGCACCAGCCCGATATAGATCATCCGCTTGCGGCCAACCCGGTCAGACAGCAAGCCGAACGGAATCTGCAACAGGGCCTGACTGAGACCATAGGCCCCAATTGCCAAACCAATGAGCGCAGGCGTCGCGCCCTGCAGATCACTACCGAGCAACACGAACACCGGCATGACCATGAACAGGCCAAGCATACGCATTGCGTACACCGAGGCCAAAGCCGTAACAGAGCGTTTTTCAAGCGCGTTCATGCTTACCTGTGCCGGATTGAAAAAATTGGGAAGGCAGCTACTGGCTGCGAGCGGCGCATTGTAACAGATGCGCCCCGGGTGAGGGACTACCCAAGACAGCGTACCCCAGGCGGCACAACACCAGTTTCGCCGGGGGCTACCGAAAACGATATAATGGTGGTTTTACCCAAGCGAGGTGTTATGGACCATATCCAGATCAAAGGCGCACGCACGCATAACCTGAAGAACATCGACCTGGATATGCCAAGAGACAAACTCATTGTCATCACCGGGCTGTCAGGTTCAGGAAAATCCTCACTGGCTTTCGACACCCTCTATGCCGAAGGGCAGCGCCGGTATGTTGAGTCTTTGTCCACCTACGCGCGACAATTCCTGTCGATGATGGAAAAACCCGATGTTGACCACATCGAAGGCCTGTCACCCGCCATTTCCATTGAACAGAAGTCCACATCCCATAACCCTCGCTCAACCGTTGGCACCATCACTGAAATCTACGACTACCTGCGACTGCTTTTTGCCCGGTCCGGCGAACCCCGCTGCCCGGACCACGGCCAGCCGCTGGAAGCCCAGACCGTGAGCCAAATGGTCGATCAGGTCCTGGCGATGCCTGAAGGCAGCAAACTGATGATCCTGGCGCCGGTGATCAGGGACCGAAAAGGCGAGCACCTCCAGGTGATTGATACCATGCGCAGCCAGGGTTTCATCCGCCTTAGGATCGACGGCACGGTTTATGACATCGATGATGTTCCGGCACTGGACAAGAAGCGCAAACACCAGATTGATGTCGTGGTAGACCGCTTCAAGGTCAAAGAGGGCCTGGAACAGCGATTGGCGGAAAGTTTCGAAACCGCCCTTGAGTTGGCCGATGGTATCGCGCTGGTCGCCCCAATGACCGGCGACGGCGAAGAACAGACCTTCTCGGCACGCTATGCCTGTACCCAATGCGGGTATTCACTGAGCGAACTCGAACCCAAGCTCTTCTCCTTCAACAACCCCGCCGGCGCCTGCCCCACCTGTGACGGTCTCGGAGTCCGCCAGTTCTTTGATGCCGAGAAGGTTATCCAGAACCCGGAAGCCACACTGGCCTCCGGCGCGATTAAGGGCTGGGACCGGCGCGCGGTCTACTATTTCCAGATGCTGACCAGCGTGGCCGAGCATTATGACATCGACCTGGAAACGCCGTGGGAAGACTTGCCAGAACCGTTTCAGCAAGCACTGCTCTATGGCTCCGGCAATGAAGAGATCAGCTTCCGGTACGTCAATTCCCGTGGCCAGATCATGGAGAGAGCCCACCCATTTGAGGGCATCATCCCGAACCTGGAGCGCCGCTACCGGGAGACAGACTCCCAAAGCATGCGCGAGGAACTGGCCCGCAACCTGAGCACCCAGCCGTGCAAAGACTGCGGAGGCACCCGGCTTCGCCGCGGCGCCCGCAACGTCTTTATTGAAGAACGGACACTACCGGAAATCACTCACCTGCCGGTAGGCGACGCTCACCGCTACTTCAGCGAGCTGACTCTCCCCGGCCGTAAAGGTGAAATCGCCGAAAAAATCCTCAAGGAAGTGCGGGAACGCTTACAGTTCCTGGTCAATGTCGGCCTTGAGTACCTGACACTGGAACGCAGCGCAGACACCCTCTCGGGCGGTGAGGCACAGCGGATTCGCCTGGCAAGCCAGATTGGCGCCGGGCTGGTGGGTGTCATGTACATCCTGGACGAACCGTCCATCGGCCTGCACCAGCGGGACAACGACCGCCTGCTGGCCACCCTCACCCACCTGCGCGACCTCGGCAATACCGTGATTGTCGTTGAGCACGACGAAGACGCCATCCGTGCTGCCGATTATGTCATCGATATTGGTCCCGGTGCCGGCGTACACGGTGGTGAAATCGTTGCCCGCGGCACCCCTGAAGAGATTATCGCCAACCCGGCATCGATGACTGGCCAATACCTGAGCGGAGAGAAAGAAATTGCCGTGCCAGCAACCCGCAACAAGGGCAACGGCAAACACCTGGTCCTGTCCGGCGCCACAGGCAACAACCTTCAGGACGTCACGCTAACGCTGCCACTGGGGGTCATGACGTGCGTAACCGGGGTCTCCGGCTCCGGTAAATCCACCCTCATTAACAGCACCCTGTACCCGGTGGCTGCGGCCAAGCTAAACAAGGCCACCAGCCTGAACCATGCCCCCTATAAAAACCTCAAGGGCCTGGATCACCTCGATAAGGTTATCGACATTGATCAAAGTCCGATCGGGCGCACCCCCCGGTCGAATCCGGCGACATACACCGGCCTGTTCACCCCCATCCGTGAGCTCTTTGCCGGCACCCAGGAAGCACGGTCTCGCGGCTACAAGCCCGGCCGATTCTCCTTCAACGTCAAAGGCGGCCGCTGTGAAGCCTGCCAGGGCGACGGCGTAATCAAAGTGGAAATGCACTTCCTGCCAGACGTCTACGTACCCTGCGACATCTGCAAAGGCAAACGCTACAACCGCGAAACCCTGGAAGTCCGCTACAAGGGCAAGAACATCAACGAAGTGCTGGAGATGACCGTGGAAGAGGGGCGCGAATTCTTCGACGCCGTACCCTTTATTGCCAGAAAACTGCAAACACTGATGGACGTCGGCCTATCCTACATCCGACTCGGCCAGAGCGCGGTTACCCTATCGGGTGGTGAAGCCCAGCGGGTAAAACTGGCCAAGGAACTGTCCAAGCGCGACACCGGCAAAACCTTGTACATCCTCGACGAACCCACCACGGGTTTGCACTTTTACGACATCCAGCAACTGTTGAACGTCCTTGAACGCCTAAGGGATCACGGCAACACCATCGTGGTCATCGAACACAATCTGGATGTGATCAAAACGGCTGACTGGATTGTCGACCTGGGACCAGAGGGTGGTTCTGGCGGCGGGCAGATTATTGCTGAGGGAACGCCGGAGGAGGTAGCGGACAATCCGGCATCCCATACCGGGCGTTATCTGAAGCCTATGCTCAAGTAGGTTTTCACCACAAAAAAAACCGGGAACCTTTCGGAACCCGGTTTTTTTGAACTAGAGCGTAGATTTTACTCTTCGCCTTCGTCCACTTCTTCAGCCTCGATGTCCAGAGGACGGCCAACCAGCTCAACGAATGCCATAGGGGCATTGTCGCCAGCACGGAAACCGCACTTCAGAATACGAAGATAACCACCCGGACGCTCGCTATAACGGGGGCCCAGCTCATTGAACAGCTTGGCTACCGCAGCATCGCTACGCAGGCGTGAGAACGCCAGACGACGATTTGCAACCGAATCATTCTTTGCGAGCGTGATCAACGGCTCAGCTACACGACGAAGCTCTTTGGCTTTCGGCAGCGTTGTCTTGATCAGCTCATGTTCAACCAGTGACGCAGTCATGTTACGGAACATGGCCTTGCGATGCGCACTGGTCCTGCTGAACTTACGACCACTCTTACGATGACGCATTGCTCTGATTCCTTACCTTAAACTAATCGGCGATCAACCGCCCAGAACCCGGTCATCACCACGAAGGCTTGCCGGCGGCCAGTTATCAAGACGCATGCCCAGAGACAAACCACGGGACGCAAGAACGTCCTTGATCTCGGTCAGCGACTTTTTGCCAAGGTTAGGCGTCTTCAGCAGCTCCACTTCGGTGCGCTGGATAAGATCGCCGATATAGTAAATGTTTTCTGCCTTCAAGCAGTTAGCTGAACGCACAGTCAATTCCAGATCATCAACCGGGCGCAGCAGAATCGGATCGATTTCTTCCTCTTCTTCTACACGCTCTGGCTCTTTCTCATGATCGAAATCTACAAACACAGCCAGCTGCTGCTGGAGAATCGTGGCCGCCCGGCGAATCGCTTCTTCCGGATCGATGGTGCCATTTGTCTCCAGATCAATAACAAGCTTGTCCAGATCTGTACGCTGCTCAACCCGTGCGCTTTCGACGGCATACGCCACTCGGCGAACCGGGCTGAACGTAGCATCAAGCTGCAAACGTCCGATGGCACGAGTTTCATCCTCGTCCAGACCACGCTGATCAGCCGGCTCATAGCCGCGACCGCGGGCAACACGCAAACGCATGTTGACTTCGCCGTTCTCGCTCAGGTGACAGATCACGTGCTCGGGGTTAGCGATTTCCACATCGTGGTCCAGCTTGATATCGCCGGCGGTCACTACACCCGGGCCCTTCTTGCTGAGCGTCAGCTCAGCATCGTCACGGCCGTTCATCTTTACGGCGACGCCCTTGAGATTCAGAAGAATCTCGATGACGTCCTCCTGGACACCCTCAATGGCGCTGTACTCGTGCAGGACACCGTCGATCTGTGCTTCAGTCACGGCGCAGCCCGGCATCGAAGACAAGAGAATGCGACGCAGTGCGCTACCCAGGGTATGACCGAAACCGCGCTCAAGCGGCTCCAGTGTCACCTTGGCGCGCGTGGCGCTGGATTCTTTCACGTCAATGGTACGAGGTGTCAATAACTCATGTACTGAACGCTGCATAGACGCCCCTATCTGCTATCGTTGCTAACTGGGCTTTACTTGGAGTAAAGCTCGACGATGAGGTTCTCGTTGATGTCGGCCGGCAGTTCAGTACGCTCAGGTACTGACTTGTAAACGCCGGACATCTTGTTGGCGTCAACCTCTACCCAGCTTACCGGTGCGCGGCTACCAGCCAGATCCAGTGCACCTTTAACGCGCAGCTGGTTTTTGGCCTTCTCACGCACACTCACAACGTCGCCCGGCTTGACTTGATAGGACGGCACGTTGACCGGCTTATCGTTCACCAGGATCGCCTTGTGAGAGACGAGCTGACGGGCTTCTGCACGGGTAGAACCAAAGCCCATGCGATACACAACGTTATCCAGACGACCTTCCAGAAGTTGCAGCAGGTTTTCACCGGTTGCACCCTTCAGGCGAGCGGCCTCTTTGTAGTAGTTGCGGAATTGCTTCTCAAGTACGCCGTAGATACGACGGACTTTCTGTTTTTCACGAAGCTGTACGCCGTACTCGGACAGACGACCGCGACGCGCGCCGTGCATACCCGGCGGAGTCTCGATGTTGCACTTCGAATCGAGCGCGCGTACGCCGCTCTTCAGAAAAAGATCTGTCCCTTCACGACGAGACAGCTTGCACTTCGGGCCTATATAACGAGCCATATTTCACTGTCTCCTGTGTTAGACGCGGCGCTTCTTGGGCGGACGACAGCCGTTATGGGGAATCGGCGTCACATCAGTGATGTTGGTGATCTTGTAGCCACACGCATTCAGCGCGCGAACTGCAGATTCACGTCCGGGCCCAGGACCCTTAACCTCTACGTCCAGGTTTTTAAGGCCGTATTCAGCAGCCGCATTACCGGCTCTTTCAGCTGCTACCTGCGCAGCAAAAGGTGTACTCTTACGTGAGCCGCGGAAACCGGAACCACCTGAGGTGGCCCAGGACAGGACGTTGCCCTGACGGTCCGAAATGGTCACGATGGTGTTGTTGAAGGACGCGTGAATGTGCGCGACGCCATCAACAACCGTCTTTTTCACCTTTTTACGGGTACGTGTACCTGGCTTTGCCATGTTTGCCTACCTGTTACTTACGAATAGGTTTGCGAGGACCTTTACGGGTG
The DNA here is from genome assembly GCF_050707965.1 of Marinobacter sp. KM021. NCBI lineage: Bacteria > Pseudomonadati > Pseudomonadota > Gammaproteobacteria > Pseudomonadales > Marinobacteraceae > Marinobacter > Marinobacter sp. KM021. The sequence continues at coordinate 4,397,852 of NZ_CP136129.1, read as the reverse complement.
CGGGCGTTGGTCTTGGTGCGCTGGCCACGGACCGGAAGTCCATGACGATGACGCAGACCACGGAAGCAACCGAGATCCTTCAAACGCTTGATGTTCATCTGTACTTCACGACGCAGATCGCCTTCGACGGTGAACTTGCCCACTTCGGTACGAAGTGCTTCAAGCTGCTCGTCGCTCAGGTCTTTGACCTTGACGTCCGGCTTAACGCCGGTTGCATCGCAAAGCTTCTGGGCTGTTGTCTTGCCAACACCAAAGATGTAGGTGAGCGAGATAACAGCATGTTTGTGATCGGGTATATTGACACCGGCTATACGTGCCATCCAAATTACTCCGCGTTCAAAGCTTTGCTGTGTGAATTTTCCGCCACAAAAAGGGCGCGAAATAATAGCGCCTGACCCGCTCGCGAGTCAAGCGCTACTATTCCGAACCCCTTTTACAATGTCAGAGCGATTTCTTGGAAATCAGCCCTGGCGCTGCTTGTGACGAGGCTCCGTGCAGATGACTCGAACCGAGCCATTGCGACGAATTACTTTGCAGTTACGGCAAATTTTCTTTACCGAAGCGCGTACTTTCATTGTCGACTCCAGTTTTCAAGGGGAACGGCTGTGTCAGCCGTTCCGACCATAGCCCTTGAGATTGGACTTCTTCATCAGCGATTCATACTGATGCGACATCAGGTGCGACTGAACCTGAGCCATGAAATCCATCACCACGACTACAACAATCAGCAGTGAGGTACCACCAAGATAGAAAGGTACATTACCTGCCACCATCAGGAACTGAGGGAACAAGGACACTGCTGCAATATACATAGCCCCGAACAACGTCAGACGGGTCAGTACACCATCGATGTACTTGGCAGTCTGCTCTCCTGGGCGAATGCCCGGGATGAACGCGCCGGAACGCTTGAGGTTATCCGCAACTTCCTTCGGGTTGTACATCAGTGCTGTATAGAAGAAGCAGAAGAAGACCACTGCTGCTGCGAACAGGATGATATACAACGGCTGGCTCGGAGCCAATGCCTGAGAAATGTCACTCAACCATTCCATGCCCTCACCCTGCCCGAACCACTGGCCCAAGGAGGCCGGGAACAACAGAATCGACGAGGCAAAGATCGGCGGAATGACACCGGCCATATTGACCTTCAGCGGCAAATGACTGGACTGCTGGGCAAACACCCGGCGGCCCTGCTGCCGTTTGGCATAATTGATGGTTAACCGCCGCTGGCCCCGCTCCATGAACACCACGAAGCCAACCACCGCGATCGCCAACACACCAATACCGAGCACTACCAGCAGGCTCATTTCACCGTTACGGGCCTGCTCCAGAGTCTGACCGATGGCGCCCGGCAAGCCGGCGACAATCCCTGCGAAAATCAGCAGTGATATACCGTTGCCAACGCCACGCTCGGTGATCTGCTCACCGAGCCACATCATGAAGACGGCACCACACACGAAAGACACCACTGCCACAAAGTGGAAGCTGAAGCTGTCGTTGAAGGTGACGCCCTGAGAGGCCAACCCTACAGAAATACCAAAGCCCTGAACCAGGGCCAGGACAACCGTACCATACCGCGTATACTGGCTGATCTTGCGACGACCCGCCTCGCCTTCCTTCTTCAGCTGCTCAAGCTGCGGACTGACCGCAGTCATGAGCTGCATGATAATAGAAGCCGAAATGTACGGCATGATACCGAGTGCGAAGATACTCATGCGCTCAAGCGCACCACCGGAAAACATGTTGAACAAACTCAGGATGGTTCCCTGGTTCTGATCAAACAGTGCCGCCAACCGGTCCGGGTTGATGCCTGGAACGGGAATGTGGGCACCGATCCGGTACACCAACAACGCCAGAAACACGAACCAGAGCCGCGAACGCAGCTCTGCAAATCCCTTTCCGGCGCCCGCAGGCAATGATGCTGTCTTGGCCATTTAGTCCTCGACTCGTCTTAGTCTTCGACTTTCCCACCCGCGGCAATGATTGCCTCGCGTGCGCCTTTGGTGACACGTAGCCCTTTAACGGTTACAGCGCGATCCAGCTCACCGGACAGCATAACCTTGGCTTCGCGAATTTCTTCGCGAATGATGTCAGCCTTCTTCAGTGCAGCCAGATCGACCACGTCGCCTTCAACCTTCGCCAGCTCGTTCAGGCGAATTTCGGCAACATAGCGCTGCTGGCGGGAAGTGAAACCAAACTTTGGCAGACGACGGGCCAAAGGCTGCTGACCACCCTCGAAACCAGGCGCTACAGAGCCACCGGAACGGGATTTCAGACCTTTATGACCGCGACCACCAGTTTTACCCAGACCGCTACCGATACCACGACCAACACGCTTGGCGGAAGGACGTGAACCAGGTTCCGGAGCAAGTTCGTTCAGACGCATCTTAGTTCTCCTCAACCTGTACCAGGTAGTTAACCCGGTTGATCATGCCGCGAATAGAAGGTGTATCTTCCACTTCAACGGTATGACCGATTTTACGAAGACCCAGGCCTTTCACACACAGCTTGTGCTTGGGCTGACAGCCGATCGGGCTGCGGGTCAGAGTTACTTTGATCGTTTTTGCGTTCGCCATGACTTCAACCCAGAATATCTTCGACGGATTTACCGCGCTTGGCTGCAATATCTTCAGGCGCCTTCATGGCCTGCAGACCCTTGATGGTAGAACGTACAACGTTCACCGGGTTGGTAGAGCCGTAGCACTTGGACAGTACGTTGTGTACGCCGGCCACTTCCAGTACCGCACGCATCGCACCACCGGCGATAATACCGGTACCTTCGGATGCAGGCTGCATGAACACCTTGGAGCCACCGTGCTGGGCACGAACTGCGTACTGCAGGGTGGTGCCGTCAAGGGCCACGTCTACCATGTTCTTGCGAGCAGCTTCCATCGCCTTCTGGATGGCAACCGGGACTTCCCGGGCCTTACCACGACCGAAACCAACGCGTCCTTTGCCATCACCCACTACAGTCAGTGCGGTGAAGGCAAAAATACGGCCGCCTTTAACTACCTTGGCGACGCGATTGACCTGAACCAGCTTTTCCTGGAGCTCAGGCGCCTTCTGTTCGTTAACGCTCATCTTCTCCACCTCTTAGAATTGCAAGCCAGCTTCACGGGCTGCGTCGGCCAGAGCCTGTACACGACCGTGATAACGGTAACCTGAGCGGTCAAAAGCGACCTTCTCAATGCCTGCCGCCTTGGCACGCTCAGCAATCAGCTGACCGACCTTCTTGGCAGCGTCCACGTTACCGGTTGCACCCTGGCGCAGTTCCTTATCCAACGTGGAGGCAGTGGCCAGCACTTTGCTGCCATCTGCAGTCGTAACCTGGGCGTACATATGACGCGGCGTGCGGTGAACGCACAGACGGTCGGTACCCAGTTCACGGATCTTCATGCGCACTTTGCGTGCGCGACGCAATCTTTCGTTATTCGCGCTCATAGTCCCGCCTTATTTCTTCTTGGCTTCTTTGCGTCTGACCTGCTCATCCGCATAACGAACACCCTTGCCCTTATAAGGCTCGGGCGGACGGAACGCGCGGATTTCAGCAGCGACCTGGCCAACCTGTTGCTTGTCGATACCGCGAATCACAACTTCCGTATTGGACGGAGTTTCAGCGGTAACACCCTCGGGCAGCTCGTACTCAACCGGGTGAGAAAAACCCAGTGTCAGATTGAGCTTCTTACCTTGCGCCTGCGCACGATAACCTACGCCCGTCAGCTGCAGCTTACGCTCCCAGCCTGTGGATACGCCGGTAACCATGTTGTTAACCAGCGCACGAGTAGTACCAGCAAGAGCGCGGGACTGTTTCGCACCATCGCGGGCCGCAAAGCGAAGAGAACCCTCTTCCTGCTTCACTTCAACCGCTTGGTGAATGGTGAATTGGAGAGCTCCCTTGGAGCCCTTCACATTAATTTCCTGTCCGTTCAGCTTAACCTCAACACCGGAAGGCAGCACGACAGGATTATTGGCAACCCTGGACATGTGTATCTCCTAGAATACGGTGCAGATGACTTCGCCACCCACGCCTGCAGCACGTGCGGCGCGGTCTGTCATAACGCCCTTGGACGTTGAGACAATCGCGACTCCCAGACCGCCGGAAACCTTCGGCAGTTCCCCAGCGCCTTTATACTGGCGCAGACTCGGACGGCTGACCCGCTTGATCTCTTCGATAACCGGCTTGCCGCCGAAGTATTTCAGAGTGATAGTCAGCTCGGGCTTCGCGTCAGCTGAAACAGAAAAATCTGCTACGTAGCCTTCGTCCTTAAGGACCTGGGCCACGGAGACCTTCATTTTTGAAGATGGCATCGTCACATCAGCTTTCGATGCCATCTGGGCATTACGGATACGGGTAAACATATCCGCAAGCGTGTCTTGCATACTCATTAGTATGAGGCTCCTGATCTTTTTAGTTGTGCAGCGGCGTGCCGCACCGCTTACCAACAGGCACCTGACCGAAGTCAGGCGACCTATCTTACCAGCTTGCCTTGGTCAGGCCCGGAACGTCACCGCGCATGCCGTACTCACGGAGTTTGATCCGTGACAGTTCGAACTTGCGCAGAACGCCGTGGGGACGACCAGTCACCTGGCAACGATTCCGAAGACGTGAGGGACTCGCATCACGAGGCAGCTGTTGCAGCTTCATTTGCGCGTTCCAACGATCTTCTTCGCTGGTATTCGGGTTTTTGATAATCGCCTTGAGCTCGGCGCGCTTGGCTGCGAATTTAGCCACAGTCTTTTCGCGCTTGAGCTCACGGTTTTTCATTGAAACCTTCGCCATGTCACTCGTTCCTTATTTCTTGAACGGAAAGCCAAAGGCTTTCAACAGTTCGCGACCTTCGTCGTCGGTACCGGCAGTGGTGGTGATGGTGATATCCAGCCCGCGGATCTTGTCGACTTTGTCGTACTCGATCTCAGGGAAGATGATCTGCTCACGAACACCCATGCTGTAGTTACCGCGACCGTCGAAGGATTTCGGGTTCAGACCGCGGAAGTCACGAATGCGGGGAACCGCAATGTGCACCAGGCGATCAAAGAAATCCCACATACGCTCACCGCGCAGGGTCACCTTACAGCCAATCGGCCAACCTTCACGGATTTTGAAACCCGCTACGGATTTGCGTGCCTTGGTAACAACCGCTTTTTGACCCGCCAGGCGCTCAAGATCCGCCACCGCGTTTTCAATCAGCTTTTTGTCACCAACCGCTTCGCCAACACCCATGTTCAGGGTGATTTTCTCGATACGCGGCACCTGCATAACGTTCTTGTAACCGAACTCTTTCTGCAGGGCGGGTACCACTTCCTTAGTGTACTGCTCTTTCATGTTAAGCATCGTAACCACCACCGCTTACTGGTTATCGACAGCTTCGTTCGTGGACTTGAAGATCCGCACTTTGCTGCCGTCTTCCTTGGTCTGGAAGCCAACACGATCGGCTTTGCCGGTCTGCGGATTAAAAATAGCCACGTTGGAAGCCTGGATAGGCGCTTCTTTTTCGACGATACCACCCGGGGTGCCGAGCATCGGGTTCGGCTTGGTGTGCTTCTTCATCATATTGATGCCAGAAACAATCACACGGCCGTCGTCCTGAACCTTCAGGACTTTACCACGTTTGCCTTTGTCTTTCCCCGTGGTGACGATTACTTCGTCATCTCGTTTGATCTTTTTCATAACCGGCCTCTGGTCCTTTAAAGTACTTCGGGTGCCAGTGAGATAATCTTCATGAACTTCTCGTTACGCAGTTCACGGGTAACCGGTCCGAAGATACGGGTACCAATGGGAGCGTCCTGATTGTTCAGAAGTACCGCCGCGTTACCGTCAAAACGGATCAATGAACCGTCCGGACGACGCACACCCTTACGGGTACGTACTACAACAGCCTTGAGGACCTGGCCTTTCTTCACCTTACCGCGGGGGATGGCTTCCTTAACGGTTACCTTGATGATATCCCCAACGCTCGCATAACGCCGGTGAGATCCGCCCAGGACCTTGATGCACATAACCTGACGTGCACCACTGTTATCCGCGACTTCAAGCATTGTTTGAGTCTGAATCATGGTTGTTCTCCGGGCGAATTACACCTTGGACGCGCGTTCGGTGACTTCCACCAGGGCCCAGCTTTTGGTCTTGGAGACCGGGCGGGTTTCCTGAATGGTTACGATGTCGCCGATGTTGCACTGATTGCTTTCATCGTGCGCATGGATCTTGGTCGAGCGCTTCATGTACTTGCCGTACAGAGGATGTTTCACCTGACGCTCAACCAGGACCACGATGGACTTATCCATCTTGTTGCTCACGACCTTGCCGCTCAGAGTTCTGGCAGTTTGGGTAGCTTCGGTCATGTCACTGTCCTGCCTTTTCATTCAATACCGTTTTAACGCGAGCGATATCGCGCTTCACCTTGCCGAGGAGGTGAGACTGATTCAGCTGACCTGTCGCTTTGCGCATGCGCAGGTTGAACTGCTCCTTCAGGAGGTCGATCAGCTCTTTGTTCAGCTCCTCGACTGACTTTTCACGCAGCTCTGTTGCATTCATCACATCACCGTCCTCGTTACAAAGGTGGTCTGTACCGGCAGTTTGGCCGCTGCAAGAGTGAAAGCCTCACGAGCGATTTCCTCGGAAACACCTTCCATCTCATACAACATACGGCCTGGCTGAATTTCAGCCACCCAATACTCGACAGAACCTTTACCTTTACCCATCCGTACTTCAAGCGGCTTACCGGTGATCGGCTTGTCCGGGAAAACCCGGATCCAGATCTTACCGCCCCGCTTGATACGACGTGTCATAGTACGACGTGCCGCCTCAATCTGGCGCGCAGTTATACGCCCGCGACTGGTCGCTTTCAATCCGTATTCACCGAAGCTCACCTTGTTGGCGCGGTGAGCAAGACCGGTGTTACGGCCTTTCATTACCTTGCGGAATTTGGTGCGTTTTGGTTGCAGCATAAGAGTGCCCCTTTACTTAGAACCTTTCTTCCCAGAGGCTTTCTTGTCAGCACGGACCTGCTCCATACCACCAAGAATCTCACCTTTGAAGATCCATACCTTTACGCCGATAACGCCGTAAGTGGTGTGCGCTTCATAGGTTGCATAATCAATATCTGCACGTAATGTGTGCAGAGGTACACGACCTTCGCGATACCACTCGGAACGTGCGATTTCAGCACCCCCAAGACGACCGCCAACCTGAATCTTGATACCCTTGGCACCCTGACGCATGGCGTTCTGAACCGCACGCTTCATAGCGCGACGGAACATCACACGACGCTCCAGCTGACCGGCAACGTTTTGCGCTACCAGGCGGGCATCCAGGTCCGGCTTGCGGACTTCTTCGATGTTGATGTGCACAGGCACACCCATCATGTCGCTGACTTCGCGACGCAGACGGTCAACATCTTCACCCTTCTTACCGATAACAATACCGGGGCGGGCGGTATGGATCGTGATCCGGGCGTTCTGAGCAGGGCGCTCGATCACGATCTTGCTGACAGACGCCTTAACCAGACGCTTGTCCAGGAACTCGCGAACCTGAATATCATTCAGCAGATTCTTCGCGTAGTCCTTCTTGTCGGCATACCACACTGAGTTGTGCTCTTTGATCACACCCAGGCGCATGCCGGTTGGATTTACTTTATGACCCATCTGAGCATCTCCTACTTGTCGGCGACCTTGACGGTGATATGACAGGTGCGCTTGAAAATACGGTCAGCGCGCCCCTTGGCTCGAGCTTTGATTCGCTTGAGCGTTGGGCCCTCATCCACCATGACAGTGGAAACCCGCAGATCATCTACGTCCAGACCTTCGTTGTGCTCAGCGTTGGCAATGGCGGATTCAAGAGCTTTCTTGATCACAACCGCTGCCTTCTTAGGGCTGAAAGTCAGAATGTTCAGGGCGTCCTCAACAGCCTTGCCGCGTACCTGGTCGGCAACAAGACGTGCTTTCTGAGCTGAGAGGCGAGCGCCCTTGTACTTGGCTGCTACTTCCATTTCTATTACCTCACAATCAGCGTTTAGCTTTCTTGTCGGCCGCATGACCACGATAAGTACGCGTTGCCGCGAACTCACCCAGTTTATGTCCGACCATATCTTCGGTGACATAAACCGGCACGTGCTGCTTGCCGTTGTGGACTGCAATGGTCAGGCCTACCATCTCCGGAAAGATTGTTGACCGGCGGGACCAGGTTTTGATCGGCCGCTTGTCACTTGTTTCCAGAGCTGCCTCGACCTTCTTCAACAGATGCAGGTCTATAAAAGGACCTTTCTTCAAAGAACGTGGCACAGCATTTACCTCTATGTAGTCGTTTACTTGGCTGAACGACGACGTACTATCATCTTGTCAGTACGTTTGTTCTTACGAGTCTTATGCCCTTTGGTCGGAACACCCCACGGAGTAACCGGGTGACGCCCGCCAGAGGTACGCCCTTCACCACCACCATGTGGGTGGTCAACTGGGTTCATAGCAACACCACGTACTGTTGGACGTTTACCGCGCCAACGTGATGCACCCGCTTTACCAAGCTGCTTGAGGCTGTGCTCGCTGTTGGATACTTCACCCAGCGTTGCACGGCAATCTACAAGCACCTTACGCATTTCACCTGAACGCAGGCGGATAGTGGCATAAGCCCCTTCCCGAGCTACCAGCTGTACGGATGCGCCCGCGGAGCGAGCCAGCTGGGCACCTTTGCCAGGCTTGAGTTCGACGCAGTGGATCACAGAACCAACCGGAATGTTCCGGAGCGGCAGAGTGGAACCCACCTTAATCGGCGCGTCGACGCCGGACCGCACAGGATCACCTGCCTTCATACCTTTGGGAGCGATGATGTAGCGACGCTCGCCATCGGAGTACTTCAGCAGCGCGATGTGCGCAGAGCGGTTAGGATCATATTCTAGGCGTTCAATAACCGCCGGGATACCATCTTTGGTCCGCTTGAAATCAATTACACGGTAGTGCTGCTTGTGGCCACCACCAATGTGACGAGTAGTAATGCGGCCAGCGTTGTTACGACCACCTGACTTACTCTTAGTTTCTACCAACGGCTCGTAAGGACGTCCTTTGTGCAGATCCGGGTTGTAAAGTTTTACAACGTGACGGCGTCCGGCAGATGTTGGCTTGGTTTTGACGATCGGCATATTACGACCCCTTTACCTTATTCCACATCCAGAAAATCGATGTCCTGACCTTCTGCCAGCTTGACGTAAGCCTTACGAATGTCATTACGCTTGCCGAACCCGCGGATAGTGCGCTTGAGCTTACCCTTACGGTTCAGAACCTGAACACCTTCGACGGTGACGTTGAACAGCTGCTCAACGGCTTTTTTGATCTCCGGCTTGGTGGCGTCTGGTGCTACACGGAATACCACCTGACCACGCTCGGCTGCCAGAGACGCTTTCTCTGATACGTGCGGTCCCAGCAGGACCTTATAAATACGTTCCTGATTCATCCCAGCATCTCCTCGATCTTCTTCAGAGCGGGAACAGTTACCACAACGTTCTCGTAGGCAACCAGGCTGACCGGATCCAGACCTGCCACGTCGCGAACATCCACGTGAGGAATGTTGCGGGAAGCCAGGTGCAGGTTCTGCTCAACGCTATCGGAAAGAATCAGAGCGTTAGATACGCCCAGATCCTTCAGCTTGGCGGTGAACGCCTTGGTCTTGGGACTGTCAACGTTCATATCGTCAACAACCACCAGACGCTCCTGACGGACCAGCTCGGAAAGAATGGAACACATAGCCGCACGATACATCTTGCGGTTAACTTTCTGCTCGAAATCACGGGGCTTGGCCGCAAAAGTTACGCCGCCTGAACGCCAGATCGGGCTACGAATGGTGCCCGCACGAGCGCGACCGGTGCCCTTCTGACGCCACGGCTTCTTGCCACCGCCACTGACTTCGGAACGTGTTTTCTGAGCCTTGGTACCCTGACGGCCAGCTGCCATGTAGGCAGTTACCACCTGGTGCACCAGTGCTTCATTAAAATCTTTGGCAAACGCAGCGTCGGAAACAGAAATCCCCTTGCCGCTACCAGTAATTGTCAATTCCATCGCACCGCTCCTCAGGCTTTAACTGCAGGCTTGATGACAACGTCGCCGCCAGTCGCACCAGGTACGGCACCACTTACCAGCAGCAGGTTGCGCTCGGCATCGACACGGACGATTTTCAGGTTCTGCACAGTGACCTGCGCGTTACCCATCTGACCGGCCATCTTTTTACCCTTGAATACCTTGCCCGGAGTCTGGTTCTGACCAATAGAACCCGGAGCACGATGAGACAGGGAGTTACCGTGAGTAGCGTCCTGCATGGAGAAGTTCCAGCGCTTGACACCACCCTGGAAGCCCTTACCTTTGGACTGACCAGTGGCATCAACCACCTGACCGTCTTCAAACACAGAGACTGTCAGCTCGCCGCCTGCAGCCAGGTCTTCACCTTCGCCATCAGCCAGACGAAATTCCCACACGCCACGACCAGCTTCAACACCTGCTTTCGCAAAGTGACCAGCAGCAGCCTTGCTCACGCGGGAGGCACGACGAGAACCTACGGTTACCTGCACAGCGCGGTAGCCGTCGTTTTCGAGAGTTTTCAGTTGGGTAATGCGGTTGGGCTCAACCTCGATTACCGTTACGGGCAATGCCTGCCCCTCGTCCGTAAAAATACGGGTCATACCGGCCTTACGACCGACAACACCAATTGCCATGTTTCACCTCTTAAGTGTACGGGGCTTGCACCCTCTATGGCCTGTGACAGTTACACAGACTAATACCGGGCGGTATTAGCCGAGGCTGATCTGAACGTCTACACCTGCTGCCAGGTCCAGTTTCATCAGAGCATCCACTGTCTTCTCCGTCGGCTCAACAATGTCGAGCAAACGCTTGTGGGTACGAATTTCATACTGATCACGCGCGTCTTTATTGACGTGCGGAGAGATCAATACCGTGTACTTTTCCTTGCGCGTCGGCAGAGGAATAGGACCACGCACCTGAGCGCCGGTCCGCTTGGCGGTATCGACGATCTCCTGCGTGGACTGGTCGATCAGGCGATAATCAAACGCCTTCAACCGGATTCGAATCTTTTGGCTTTGCATGATGCACCAAACTCCACTCGTAGCAGCTACTAGTTAGCCGACCTTCAAAAAAAGGAGCCGCATTGTATGCATAATACCCAACCCTGTCAACATCATTGATATTGACGGAGGTCAGGCAGACTTTGCGACTTAAACAGAAAAAGGGGCTGAACCAGTCAGCCCCTTTTTCCTGATCAAACGAGCAGATTACTCGATGATCTTGGAGACCACGCCGGCACCAACGGTACGGCCGCCTTCGCGAATCGCGAAGCGCAGACCATCTTCCATGGCGATCGGAGCGATCAGGGTAACAGTCATTTTCACGTTGTCACCCGGCATTACCATTTCAACGCCTTCCGGCAGTTCACAAGAACCGGTTACATCAGTAGTCCGGAAGTAGAACTGCGGACGGTAGCCCTTGAAGAACGGAGTATGACGACCACCTTCTTCTTTGGACAGTACGTACACTTCACACTCGAACTTGGTGTGCGGCTTGATGGAGCCCGGTACACACAGAACCTGACCACGCTCAACGTCGTCACGCTTGGTACCACGCAGCAGAACACCTACGTTCTCACCGGCACGACCTTCGTCCAGCAGCTTGCGGAACATCTCAACACCAGTACAGGTGGTCTTGGTGGTGTCGCGGATACCCACGATTTCCACTTCGTCACCTACTTTGATGATGCCACGCTCTACACGACCGGTAACAACGGTACCACGACCAGAGATGGAGAATACGTCCTCGATCGGCATCAGGAACGGCTGATCAATCGCACGCTCCGGCTCAGGGATGTAGTCGTCCAGGGCTTCTACCAGCTTCTTAACAGCGGTAGTACCCATCTCGTTGTCGTCTTTACCTTCCAGAGCCATCAGCGCAGAACCGGTGATGATCGGAGTGTCGTCACCCGGGAAGTCGTACTGGCTCAGCAGGTCACGAACTTCCATCTCTACCAGCTCAAGCAGCTCTTCATCGTCTACCATGTCCGCTTTGTTCAGGAACACAACGATGAACGGTACACCAACCTGACGGGACAGCAGGATGTGCTCACGAGTCTGCGGCATGGGGCCGTCAGCTGCGGAGCAAACCAAGATAGCGCCGTCCATCTGGGCAGCACCGGTGATCATGTTCTTAACATAATCCGCGTGGCCCGGGCAGTCTACGTGTGCGTAGTGACGGGTCGGAGAATCGTACTCAACGTGAGAGGTCGCGATGGTGATACCACGCGCACGCTCTTCCGGTGCGTTATCGATCTGATCGAAAGCACGGCTCTCACCAGTACCCCATACTTCGTGACATACACGAGTCAGGGCGGCTGTCAGAGTGGTCTTACCATGGTCAACGTGACCAATGGTGCCCACGTTTACGTGCGGCTTGTTACGCTCAAACTTTGCTTTAGACACGGTTACACCTCTTCCTGTTTCTTAAGTCCTGGGGATCAACCCTTTTTAATGATCGCTTCGGCAATGTTCGAAGGAGCTTCCATATAGCGGGAGAACTCCATCGCATAAGACGCCCGACCCTGTGTTGCAGAACGCAGGTCGGTGGCGTAACCGAACATCTCCGACAACGGAACTTCAGCACGGATGACCTTGCCCGCAGGGCCTTCATCCATACCCTGCACAAGGCCGCGACGACGGTTCAGGTCGCCAACAACGTCACCCATGTAATCTTCAGGGGTAACAACCTCAACCTTCATGATCGGCTCAAGAAGGGCAGGATTCGCTTCGAGGGCGCCTTTCTTCATCGCCATGGAACCAGCGATTTTGAACGCCATCTCGTTGGAGTCAACGTCGTGGTAGGAACCATCGTACAGCGTTGCCTTGATACCCAGCAGCGGATAGCCGGCCAGACAGCCGTTCTGCATCTGCTCTTCGATACCCTGCTGAACAGCCGGGATGTATTCCTTCGGAACCACACCACCAACAATCTCGTTCACGAAGATGAAGTTTTCAGCATCTTCATCATCCAGAGGCAGCGGCTCCAACTTCACTTTTACGTGACCGTACTGACCGCGACCACCAGACTGACGAACGAACTTACCTTCAACGTCAACCGGCTTGCGGATGCACTCACGGTAAGCAACCTGCGGCTTACCGATATTTGCTTCTACCTTGAACTCGCGACGCATACGGTCAACGATGATATCCAGGTGAAGCTCACCCATACCGGAGATGATGGTCTGGCCGGACTCTTCGTCGGTGCGAACACGGAATGACGGATCTTCCTGGGCCAGCTTACCCAGAGCAACACCCATCTTTTCCTGGTCGGCTTTCGACTTCGGCTCAACCGCAACGGAGATAACCGGCTCCGGGAACTCCATGCGCTCAAGAACAATTCTGTTGTTCTCATCACACAGGGTGTCACCCGTGGTCACGTTCTTCAGGCCGATCGCAGCCGCGATGTCGCCCGCCAGAACTTCTTTGATCTCTTCACGGTCGTTGGCGTGCATCTGAACCATACGGCCCACACGCTCTTTCTTGCCCTTCACGGAGTTGAATACCGCGTTACCGGACTCAAGCTTACCGGAGTAAACCCGGAAGAACGTCAGCGTACCCACGAACGGGTCGGTAGCGATCTTGAACGCCAGAGCGGCGAACGGAGCATCGTCGTCAACCGGACGGGTTTCCTCGGTACCCTCGTCATCCACCTCACCGCGGATGGCTTTAACCTCATCCGGGGCCGGCAGGAATTCGATGACCGCATCCAGCACCGCCTGCACGCCCTTGTTCTTGAACGCAGAACCACAGGTAGCCAGAACGATTTCGTTGGCGATGGTACGAGTACGCAGACCCTGCTTGATCTCTTCGTAGGTCAGCTCTTCGCCTTCGAGGTATTTCTCCATGAACTCTTCGTTGGCTTCAGCGGCGGCTTCGATCATCTGCTCGCGCGCTTTCTCGGCCTCAGCAACCATGGACTCAGGAATATCGCGAAGCTCGTAGGTCATACCCTGATCAGCTTCGTTCCAGTAGATTGCCTTCATGCGAAGCAGATCCACGATACCCTCGAAATCGTCTTCGGCGCCGATCGGCAGCTGGATGGGCACAGTGATAGCACCCAGACGGTTACGAATCTGCTCAACAACGCGCATGAAGTTGGCGCCTGCACGGTCCATTTTGTTGACGAAAACCATGCGGGGAACTTCATACTTGTTGGCTTGGCGCCATACAGTCTCGGACTGCGGCTCAACACCTGAGGAACCACAGAACACAACCACGGCACCATCAAGAACACGCAGGGAACGCTCTACTTCGATGGTGAAGTCAACGTGCCCCGGGGTGTCGATGATGTTGATACGGTGCTCGGGATACTGCTTGTCCATACCCTGCCAGAAGGTTGTAACAGCGGCAGACGTGATGGTGATACCACGCTCCTGCTCCTGCTCCATCCAGTCTGTAGTGGAAGCGCCGTCATGGGTCTCACCCATCTTGTGACTACGACCGGTGTAATAAAGAATACGCTCGGTGGTAGTAGTCTTGCCCGCATCCACGTGCGCACAGATACCAATGTTTCTGTAACGTTTGATAGGAGTCTTGCGTGCCACGATATAAACCTCGGCTTGTTAGAAACGGAAGTGAGAGAATGCCTTGTTGGCTTCTGCCATGCGATGCACGTCTTCGCGCTTCTTCACTGCGGCACCCTTGCTATCGGCCGCATCAAGAATTTCGCCAGCCAGACGCTGCGCCATGCTCTTCTCACCGCGCTTCCGGGAATATTCAACGAGCCAGCGCATCGCCAACGCGTTCTGACGGGAAGGCCGAACTTCAACCGGCACCTGGTAAGTAGCACCACCCACACGACGGGACTTAACCTCAACCATCGGCTGGATGTTCTCCAGGGCCTTCTCGAACATTTCGATCGGCTCTTCTTTAGATTTCTCGGCAACGATATCCAGAGCACCGTAAACAATGCGCTCTGCAACCGACTTCTTACCGCTTTCCATCACATGGTTGATGAACTTGGCAAGACGTGCACTGCCGAATTTAGGATCGGGAATGATTTCCCGCTTTGCTGCAACTCTTCTTCTAGGCATCGATAAGCCCTTATATCTAAAAGGTCTTCAGGAACCCCTGAGATAGCCAAATGCTACTCAGCCTTACTCTTACCGTTCTTACAAGCAACGATAAAAGACACCCGCTCGGGACATCAGGACTTGGGTCGTTTTGCACCGTACTTGGAGCGGCCCTGCTTACGGTTCTGAACACCTTGGGTATCCAAAGTACCGCGAACAGTGTGATAGCGCACACCCGGAAGGTCTTTTACTCGACCACCACGGATCAGCACAACACTGTGCTCCTGAAGGTTGTGACCTTCACCACCAATGTAAGAGGAAACCTCGAAGCCGTTGGTCAGACGAACACGGCACACTTTACGAAGTGCTGAGTTCGGCTTCTTCGGCGTTGTGGTGTACACACGAGTGCACACACCACGGCGCTGAGGACAAGCCTGGAGAGCAGGAACATCGCTCTTGGCTACCTTGCGCTTACGAGGCTTACGCACCAACTGATTAATCGTTGCCATGTAAGCAAACTCCAAAAAACCATACCAATGAAACTTACCCCCTGTGCAGGGGGTAAAATTTAAGGGACGCAAGTGTAAGCCTGCGCCCCGACTCAGTCAAGATGACTGTTCTCTTTTTAACCACCCTCGGGATAAGTAACTACCCCGAGAATGGCACGCCGGCAATCAACCTTCTCGGTTGAGCTCCGCGCTCAGAGCTTCTTCAACATCTGCCGCGGTCACGCCCTGCTCTTCCAGGTCACGCTTGCGACGACGTTCGCTGTGGTAAGCCAGACCGGTACCCGCCGGAATCAGTCGACCAACCACAACGTTTTCTTTCAGACCTCGCAGGAAGTCACGCTTACCGGTCACCGCACCTTCGGTGAGCACCCGGGTGGTTTCCTGGAACGAAGCCGCAGAAATGAACGATTCGGTGGCCAGCGATGCCTTGGTAATACCAAGCAGCAGACGCTCGAATCTGGCAGGCTCTTTGTCCGCCTGATTCGCCTTTTCGTTCTCTTCCAGCACCTGAGTGATTTCCACCTGGTCGCCAGACAGCAGGGTGGTATCACCCGGATCGGTAATTTCCACCTTGCGCAGCATCTGCCGAACGATAACCTCGATGTGTTTATCGTTGATGACAACACCCTGCAGGCGGTACACATCCTGGATTTCGTTGGTGATGTACTTGGCCAGCTCGACCACACCCAGCAGACGCAAGATGTCGTGCGGGTTGGACGGACCGTCGGAAATCACCTCACCCTTCTCAACCGTTTCACCTTCGAAAACGTTGAGCTGGCGATGCTTCGGAATCAGAACCTCATAGGCATCGTCATCTTTCGGCGTGATGACCAGGCGCTTCTTGCCTTTGGTCTCTTTACCGAAAGACACCACACCACTGATTTCCGCCAGGATGGCAGACTCTTTCGGGCGACGAGCCTCGAACAGGTCGGCAACCCGCGGCAGACCACCGGTGATGTCCCGGGTCTTCGAGCTTTCCTGCGGAATACGGGCAACTACGTCACCCAGCTCGATCTTCGCGCCATTAGCCATGGTCACCAGCGCGTTAGCCGGTAGGAAGAAGATCGCGGTACCACCGCCTGGCAGTTCTACTTCTTCACCCGCATCGTCGATCAGCTGGATAGCCGGACGAATGTCCTTACCAGCAGCAGGACGCTCTTTCGGGTCAATCACTTCCATGGTGGACAGACCGGTCAGCTCGTCAGCCTGGGTACGGACAGTAATGCCCTCTTCCATGTTGACAAACTTGGCCGTGCCTTTCGCTTCGGCGATGATCGGATGCGTGTGCGGATCCCACTTGGCAACTACAACGCCAGCCTCAACCACGTCACCGTTCTTCACAGACAGAACGGCACCGTAGGGCAGCTTGTACCACTCGCGCTCACGACCCTGCTCGTCGGCAATCGCCAGGGCCGAAGAACGGGACACCACAACCAGGGAGCCATCGGTCTTCTCGATGGACTTCAGGTTGTGCAGACGTACCGTGCCGCCGTGCTTGACCTGAATGTTATCCACGGCGGAGGCCCGGCTGGCCGCACCACCAATGTGGAAGGTCCGCATGGTCAGCTGAGTGCCTGGCTCACCGATGGACTGGGCAGCGATAACACCGACGGCCTCACCCACGTTAACACGGTGACCACGGGCAAGATCGCGGCCGTAACACTTGGAGCAGATGCCGTGACGAGTCTCACAGGTAATCGCAGAGCGAACCCAGATCTCATCCACACCGGCGCGCTCGACCATCTCGACGGTTTTCTCGTCCAGCAATGTGCCGGCCGGAACAACAGCGTTGTCCTTGTCGGTTGGGGTGAATACGTCACGGGCTGTCACACGCCCCAGAACACGATCACCCAGCGGCACAACAACGTCGCCACCTTCAATGTGCGGCGTCATCAGCAGACCTTCATCGGTACCGCAGTCTTCCTCGGTCACTACCAGGTCCTGGGACACGTCAACGAGACGACGGGTCAGGTAACCGGAGTTCGCGGTCTTCAGTGCAGTATCCGCCAGACCTTTACGAGCACCGTGGGTGGAGATGAAGTACTGGAGTACGTTCAGACCTTCACGGAAGTTCGCGGTAATCGGCGTTTCGATGATGGAGCCATCCGGCTTGGCCATCAGACCACGCATACCGGACAACTGACGAATCTGGGCAGCGGAACCCCGCGCACCGGAATCGGCCATCATGTAGACGGAGTTGAAGGATTCCTGCATCAGGTCTTCGCCGTCTTCACCCTTCACAGGCTGGCCGTCAGGACCAATAACCTGCTCTTTGGACAGACGCTCCATCATCGCCTTGGACACTTTATCGTTGGCGCGGGACCAGATATCGATCACCTTGTTGTACTTCTCACCCTGGGTCAGCAGACCGGATGCGTACTGGTTCTCGATGTCTTTTACTTCGTCAGACGCCGCATCAACCAGCTCATACTTCTCCGGCGGAATCTCGAAGTCGTTGAAGCCGATAGAAATACCGGAACGGGTTGCATAGTGGTAACCCATGTACATCAGTTGGTCAGCAAAGATGACAGTATCTTTCAGACCAGCGTCCCGATAACAGGTGTTGATCAGGTTGGAAATCGCCTTCTTGACCATAGGACGGTTGACGATTTCAAACGGCAGGCCGTCAGGAACGATATCAAACAACAAAGCACGGCCAACGGTGGTATCAACCACACGGTAGGCTTCGGACTTACTGCCATCCTCGGCATAGGCCACTTCCTTAACCCGCACCTTGACCTTCGCCTGCAGGTCAACCTTGCCGGCACCATAGGCACGATGGGCTTCTTTGACATCAGCAAACACCATGCCTTCACCCAGGGCAGCGTGGCGCTCGCGGGTCATGTAATACAGACCCAATACCACGTCCTGAGACGGTACGATGATCGGCTCACCGTTCGCTGGAGACAGCACGTTGTTGGTGGACATCATCAACGCACGGGCTTCAAGCTGGGCTTCCAGGGTCAGCGGTACGTGTACCGCCATCTGGTCACCGTCGAAGTCGGCGTTGTAAGCCGCACACACCAGCGGGTGCAGCTGGATCGCTTTACCTTCGATCAGAACCGGCTCGAACGCCTGGATGCCCAGACGGTGCAGGGTGGGCGCACGGTTCAGCAGGATTGGGTGCTCGCGGATGACTTCGTCCAGGATATCCCAGACCACGCCTTCCTCGCGCTCGACCATTTTCTTGGCGGCCTTGATGGTGGTCGCCAGGCCACGGTGCTCAAGCTTGGAGAAAATGAACGGCTTGAACAGCTCCAGGGCCATCTTCTTGGGCAGACCGCACTGGTGCAGGCGCAGGTACGGACCCACCACGATCACAGAACGGCCAGAGTAGTCGACTCGCTTACCCAGCAGGTTCTGACGGAAACGACCCTGCTTACCCTTGATCATGTCAGCCAGAGACTTCAGCGGACGCTTGTTGGTGCCAGTGATGGCCCGACCACGACGACCGTTATCCAGCAGGGCGTCAACCGCTTCCTGCAGCATACGCTTCTCGTTGCGCACGATGATATCCGGAGCGTTCAGTTCCAGCAGGCGCTTGAGACGGTTGTTCCGGTTAATGACCCGACGGTACAGATCGTTCAGGTCGGAAGTGGCAAAACGGCCACCGTCCAGGGGAACCAGCGGGCGCAGATCGGGCGGCAGAACCGGCAGAACGGTCATCACCATGTCGCCCGGCTTGTTACCGGAGTACAGGAACGCCTCAAGAATTTTCAGGCGCTTGCTGAATTTCTTGATCTTGGTCTCGGAGTTGGTCTGGGGGATCTCTTCCCGCAGGGCGTCAACTTCCGCCTGCAGATCGATAGCTTCGAGCAACTCTTTGATGGCCTCGGCACCCATACGGGCGTCGAACTCGTCACCGAATTCTTCCAGGGCCTCATAGTACTGCTCGTCATTCAGCAACTGGCCCTTCTCCAGGGTGGTCATACCCGGATCGATAACGATGAAGGATTCAAAGTACAGAACCCGCTCGATATCTCGCAGGGTCATGTCCAGCATCAGGCCAATACGGGACGGCAATGACTTCAGGAACCAGATGTGAGCGACCGGGCTGGCCAGCTCGATATGGCCCATACGCTCACGGCGCACGCTGGCCAGTGCGACTTCAACACCGCACTTTTCACAGATAACGCCGCGATGCTTCAGGCGCTTGTATTTTCCGCACAAGCACTCGTAGTCTTTGATCGGGCCGAAAATCTTGGCACAGAAAAGACCGTCACGCTCCGGCTTGAAGGTACGGTAGTTAATGGTCTCAGGCTTTTTTACTTCGCCAAAAGACCAGGAACGAATCATGTCAGGCGAAGCCAGTCCGATACGGATGGCGTCGAATTCCTTGCTCTGATTCTGGCTCTTGAGAAGATTCAGCAAATCTTTCATCAGTAAAAGCTCCGGATGGCGTTAATCTCGGGCGGGCACACGAGGTGCCCGCTCACGCTGCCAAAAACAATTCGGCTCACTCGGATTCCAGCTCGATGTCGATACCCAACGAGCGGATTTCCTTGACGAGAACGTTGAAGGATTCGGGCATGCCCGGCTCCATACGATGATCACCATCGACAATGTTCTTGTACATCTTGGTCCGACCGTTGACGTCATCAGACTTGACGGTAAGCATTTCCTGCAGGGTATAGGCGGCACCGTATGCCTCCAGAGCCCAGACTTCCATCTCACCGAAACGCTGACCACCGAACTGAGCCTTACCACCCAGCGGCTGCTGGGTTACCAGGCTGTAAGAGCCGGTGGAACGAGCGTGCATCTTGTCATCGATCAAGTGGTTGAGCTTGAGCATGTACATGTAGCCCACAGTCACCGGACGGTCAAATGCATCACCGGTGCGGCCGTCGTACAGCTTGACCTGACCACTGGTATCCATGTCGGCCAGCTCAAGCATACGCTTGACCTCGGCTTCCTTGGCACCGTCAAAGACCGGCGTTGCCATCGGGACACCGTCACGCAGGTTACCGCACAGCTCCAGAATTTCCTTGTCGCTCAGGCTGTCGAGATCAACCTTGGTCACTTCGTCTGAGTGGTTGTAGATCTCATCCAGCAGCTTGCGCAGTTCAGCCACTTTACGCTGCTCTTCCAGCATCCGGCTGATCTTTTCACCCAGCCCCTTGGCGGCTGCGCCCAGATGGGTTTCCAGAACCTGACCAACGTTCATCCGCGAAGGAACACCCAGCGGGTTGAGCACGATATCAACGGTGGTGCCGTTTTCGTCGTAAGGCATATCCTCAATCGGCATTACCGCGGAGATAACACCCTTGTTACCGTGACGACCGGCCATCTTGTCACCCGGCTGGATGCGACGCTTGATGGCCAGGTAAACCTTGACGATTTTCAGCACGCCCGGAGCAAGGTCATCGCCCTGCTGCAGCTTGCCTTTCTTGTCGTCGAAGCGGGCTTCGTGCTCTTTCTTGCGATCTTCCAGACCCTGCTCGGATTTCTCCAGAAGTTCGTTCAGAGCTTCGTCTTTCATGCGCAGCTTGAACCAGTCCGGACGCGGCAGATCGGCCAGATAGGCTTCATCAAGCTTGGCGCCCTTCTTCAGACCCGGGCCACTGATCACTTCCTGGCCGTTGAGTGCTGCAGTCAGACGCTCATAGGTAGCGCCTTCGACAATGCGGTACTCGTCTTTCAGATCCTTACGGTACTGATCGAGCTGCTCTTTCTCGATGGACTGAGCGCGGGCATCTTTTTCGATACCGTCACGGGTGAATACCTGAACATCGATAACCGTTCCGCGGGTGCCGGTCGGAACACGCTGAGAGGTATCTTTAACGTCAGAGGCCTTTTCACCAAAGATCGCACGCAGCAGCTTCTCTTCCGGTGTCAGCTGGGTCTCACCTTTCGGCGTGACCTTACCCACCAGAATGTCGCCCGGGCCCACTTCCGCACCGATGTAGACAATACCGGACTCATCCAGCTTGGACAGGGCGCTTTCACCAACGTTCGGAATATCCGCAGTGATTTCTTCGCTACCCAGCTTGGTGTCACGGGCCACACAGGTCAGTTCCTGAATGTGGATCGTGGTCAGCCGGTCTTCCTGAACCACCTTTTCGGAGATCAGGATGGAGTCCTCGAAGTTGTAACCGTTCCAGGGCATGAACGCGATGCGCATGTTCTGGCCCAGCGCCAGCTCACCCAGATCCACGGAGGGACCATCTGCCAGCACGTCGCCACGGGCAATCACATCGCCCTGACGCACGATGGAGCGCTGGTTGATACAGGTATTCTGGTTAGAGCGGGTGTACTTGGTGAGGTTGTAGATATCCACACCTGCATCACCGGCCTCGGTTTCTTCGTTGTTTACGCGCACCACGATACGGGCAGCGTCCACGCTTTCAATCACACCGCCACGACGGGCGGTCACGCACACGCCGGAATCCTGGGCAACGGTGCGTTCTACACCGGTGCCGACCAGCGGAACCTGTGATTTCAGCGTCGGAACCGCCTGACGCTGCATGTTCGCACCCATCAGGGCCCGGTTAGCATCGTCGTGCTCAAGGAACGGGATCAGAGACGCCGCCACCGATACAACCTGGCGTGGAGATACGTCCATGAAGTTAACCGCTTCCGGCGGGGCGACGGTAAATTCGTTCTGGTGACGCACGGTAACCAGCTCGTCGGTCAGGCGCTTGCCATCATCGGTAGCAGCACTGGCCTGAGCGATCACATAGTTGCTCTCTTCAATCGCAGACAGATACACCAGCTCATCGGTCACCACGCCGTCGACGACTCTACGGTACGGACTTTCCAGGAAGCCGTAGGAGTTGGCACGGGCATAGGTTGCCAGCGAGTTGATCAGACCGATGTTCGGGCCTTCCGGAGTCTCGATAGGACACACACGGCCGTAATGGGTCGGGTGAACGTCCCGAACCTCAAAGCCGGCACGCTCACGGGTCAGACCGCCCGGACCCAACGCGGAGATACGACGCTTGTGAGTTACCTCAGACAGCGGATTGTTCTGGTCCATAAACTGGGACAGCTGGCTGGAACCAAAGAACTCCTTGACTGCGGCCGCAACAGGCTTGGCGTTGATCAGGTCCTGCGGCATCAGGCCTTCGCTTTCAGCCAGACTCAGACGCTCTCGAACCGCGCGCTCAACCCGTACCAGGCCTACCCGGAACTGGTTTTCAGCCATCTCGCCAACACAGCGAACCCGACGGTTGCCCAGGTTGTCGATATCATCCACCTGGCCCTGGCCATTACGAATGGCAATCAGGGTTTTCAGCACGTCGATGATATCGTCGTGGGTCAGCGTGCCCTCACCGGTGCTCTCGTCACGACCAAGGCGACGGTTGAGCTTCATCCGGCCAACGCCGGACAGGTCGTAGCGCTCCTCAGAGAAGAACAGGTTGTTGAACAGGTTCTCCGCGGATTCCTTGGTGGGCGGCTCGCCCGGGCGCATCATCCGGTAGATTTCAACCAACGCTTCCAACGGAGTTCGGGTCGGGTCGATACGCAGGGTATCAGACATGAACGGACCACAATCCAGATCGTTGGTGTAAAGAGTTTCAATATCCTTAACACCAGCGCCGAGAATCTTGGTGATGACTTCTTCGGTCAGCTCGGTGTTACATTCCACCAGCACTTCGCCGGTAGACTGATCGATCATGTCCTTGGCAAGAACACGGCCGTACAGGTATTCAGTGGGAACTTCCAGCTCGGTAATGCCGGCCTTTTCCAACTGCTTGATGTGACGCGCCGTAATACGGCGGCCTTCTTCAGCAATGACGTTGCCTTCCTTATCTTTGATGTCAAAGGTCGCAATGTCACCACGCAGCCGGCTGGGCACCAACTCAAGCTTGCAGACTTCTTCACCCAGAGCAAACTTACTGGTTTCGAAGAACATGTCGAGCATCTGCTCAGAGGTGTACCCCAGAGCGCGCAGGAGGATCGACGCAGGCAGCTTACGACGACGGTCGATACGAACGAACACGGAGTCCTTCGGATCGAATTCGAAGTCAAGCCAGGAACCACGGTAAGGAATCACTCGGGCCGAATACAACAGCTTGCCGGAGGAGTGAGTCTTGCCTTTGTCGTGATCAAAGAAGACGCCAGGCGAACGGTGCAGCTGGGAAACAATAACACGCTCGGTACCGTTGACCACGAAGGTACCGTTTTCAGTCATCAGGGGCATCTCGCCCATGTAGACTTCTTGCTCTTTGATGTCCTTGATCGCCTTGTTGGACGATTCCTTGTCATAAATGATCAAGCGGACTTTCACCCGCAGCGGCGCGGCGTAAGTAACGCCCCTGAGCTGACATTCCTTGACGTCGAACACTGGCTCGCCGATTCGATAGCTCACATACTCGAGCGCGGCGTTGCCAGAGTAACTGACAATCGGGAATACGGATTTGAACGCTGCGTGAAGACCGGTTTCCCGGCGGTCTTCAGGAGCGGCTTCCATTTGCAGGAAGTCCCGGAACGAATCCAGCTGAATAGACAGCAAATAGGGGACGTCCATCACGGAAGGCAATTTACTAAAATCTTTGCGAATCCGCTTTTTCTCAGTGTAGGAGTAAGTCATCTGCATTCCCCAGCTTTAGACCTGATACCTGGTATCAAGAAGCAATCAAATGTTCTGCTTCGGGGCCGAATTGCTCGGCTTATCGCGCCGTCTTGAACAAGACTCTGGCTGTAGGTTATAGATCTGACATTAACCCGTAAAAGCACACCAGACTCTATAGCATATACAACAGAAAAAGGCCGGTGGCACAGAGCCACCAGCCCATCCATGCTTAACGCACGGTGTCGATCAACAGCCGACTATTACTTGAGCTCAACAGAAGCGCCTGCTTCCTCAAGCTTCTTCTTGGCTTCTTCAGCCTCGTCCTTGCTAGCGCCTTCCTTAACAGTAGAAGGAGCGCCGTCAACCATTTCCTTGGCTTCTTTCAGACCCAGACCAGTCAGCTCACGAACGGCCTTGATGACGTTGACTTTCTTCTCGCCAGCGCCAGTCAGAACTACGTCGAACTCGGTCTGCTCTTCAGCAGCTTCGCCACCAGCGGCAGCAGCAGGTGCAGCGGCAACAGCAGCGGCAGCAGAAACATTGAACTTCTCTTCCATAGCTTCAACGAGCTCAACAACTTCCATTACGCTCATTTCAGCAATTGCATTCAAAATATCGTCTTTAGACAGAGCCATGACTTTCTCCGAAAATGTAAAAAATGGTGTTCAACAGAATCAAGCAGCGTCTTGCTTCTGGTCGCGGACTGCAGCTACAACACGTGTGATCCTGCCCGGAATATCGTTCAGGGTACGTGCAAGCTTGGTAACTGGTGCCTGTGTAACAATAGCCAGCTTGGTCAACGCTTCGTGCAGCGTCGGCAGCGTGGCCAGGCGATCGATCTGTTCTGCGCCCATCAGCTCACCGCCGACAGCCAGACCCTTGATCTCAAACGCCTCTTTCTCTTTGGCAAAATCCTTCAGCAGGCGCGCAGCGGCACCCGGATCTTCCATAGAGAAAGCCAGAATGGTCGGGCCAACCAGCGCCGGATCGATGCACTCAAACTCAGTACCTTTGATAGCAATCTTCGCCAGGTTGTTACGAACAACCTTCAGACGAACATTCTCGGCACGAGCTTTGGCACGAAGGGCAGTCATGTCACCAGAGGTGACACCACGGTAGTCAGCCAAAACCACAGACAGAGCAGCTCCAGCAGTCTCGTTGACTTCAGCGACGATCGCCTTCTTGTCTTCGAGTCTAATTGCCACTGGATTTCTCCTCGATTTCGCCAGCGTTATGCCGGCAAACCCATCATTGTCCTCAACGAGGACGCCTAACGGTGTTTGGGTTCAGAGAGAACGTCTTCACACCGTCTGCGCAGGCGTTGCTTTAACCCTTGCAGCCCTTGTTACCAAGGGCTTCGGGGGCCTGCGGTCTTTGACAGCCTTGGCTTCCGCCCAGACTACAAAGTAACTACCAATCAGAGACTCAGAGTACCCTGATCAATAGTCAGACCAGGACCCATCGTAGAAGAGATGGTGATCTTTTTCAGATACACACCCTTGGACGATGCAGGCTTGGCCTTTTTCAGGTCTGCCACCAGAGCTTCAAGGTTTTCCTTGATGTTCTGGGCAGAGAACTCAACGTTACCCAGCGGAGCGTGGATAATGCCGTTTTTGTCAGTACGGTAACGAACCTGACCAGCTTTGGCGTTCTTAACCGCTGTCTCAACATCAGCGGTCACGGTGCCAACCTTCGGGTTCGGCATCAGGCCACGGGGACCGAGAATCTGGCCCAGTTGACCAACAACACGCATGGCATCCGGAGTGGCGATAACCACGTCGAAGTCCATGTTGCCTTTTTTGACTTCATCAGCCAGGTCGTCCATGCCTACGATGTCGGCACCGGCCGCGGTCGCTTTCTCGGCATTGGCACCCTGGGTGAACACAGCCACACGCACGGATTTACCGGTACCGTGAGGCAGAACAGTGCTGCTACGCACAACCTGGTCGGATTTACGTGCATCAACACCCAGGTTAACCGCTACGTCTACAGACTCTTTGAACTTCACGTTCTGACCCAGTTCGGCCAGCAGCGCAACCGCTTCGTCTACAGAGTAGGCGCGGGTGGAGTCTACTTTTTCACGAATCAGCTTTTGACGCTTGCTCAGCTTAGCCATCTTACAGACCCTCCACGTTCAGGCCCATGCTGCGGGCAGTACCAGCGATGGTGCGAACGGCTGCTTCCATATCGGCAGCAGTCATGTCCGGCTCTTTGGTCTTGGCGATTTCTTCCAGCTGAGCACGGGTAACCGTACCCACTTTGTCAGTGTTCGGACGACCAGAGCCACTCTTAATGCCAGCGGCCTTCTTCAGCAGGACCGGCGCAGGCGGGGTCTTGGTGATGAATGTGAAGCTGCGATCACTGTAAACGGTGATAACGGTCGGAATTGGCAGACCAGGCTCCATGCCCTGAGTCTTGGCGTTGAACGCCTTACAGAATTCCATGATGTTAACACCACGCTGACCCAGCGCAGGACCAACGGGGGGACTCGGGTTGGCCTGACCGGCAGCAACCTGAAGCTTGATATAGGCTTCAATCTTCTTTGCCATGATAGATCTCCTGTGGGTTCGAACGCCTTTCGGCTCCCCGGTTTTTCACAACTGCTTTAAGCAGACACAAAAAGCCCGCGTCGCCGTAGCGCGCGAGCTTTCAATTTTCAAAGCCGCCATCAGTCTTTTTCGACCTGCCCGAACTCCAGCTCAACCGGAGTAGAACGGCCAAAGATAAGAACGGCAACCTTCACTCGACTCTTCTCGTAGTCGACTTCTTCTACCACACCGTTGAAGTCTGCAAACGGACCTTCAACAACGCGAACAATTTCACCTGGCTCGAACAGCGTCTTGGGCTTGGGCTTGTCTGCACCACTTTCAACACGACGCAGAATAGCCTCAGCCTCGCGCTCAGTAATCGGAGCCGGCTTGTCTTTGGTACCGCCGATAAAGCCCAGCACCCGAGGTGTATTCTTGACAAGATGCCACGAGGCGTCGTCCATTTCCATCTGGACCAGTACGTAGCCGGGATAAAACTTGCGCTCACTCTTGCGCTTCTTCCCGTCCCGCATTTCGACCACTTCTTCAGTCGGAACCAGGATTTCGCCGAACTTGTCTTCCATCTGCTCGAGCGCCACACGCTCTTTAAGAGTGCGCATTACATGCTTCTCAAAGCCAGAATACGCATGAACGACGTACCAGCGCTTAGCCATTGCCCACTCCCGTTAACCGATAAATCCGGCGACCAGCCAACTGATCAGCGAATCCATGCCCCACAAAATAAGCGCCACTACCAGAACAAACACAACCACAATGATGGTGGTCTGAATCAACTCTGGCCTGGTCGGCCAGACGACTTTCCGGATCTCGACACGCGCTTCTTTTAACAGGGTGGCAAAACGCCGCCCCCGCTCGGTTTGCAACGCCACAAACGCAGCAACCAAGCCTAGCGCAACAAGAGCCAGAACCCGATATAGCACGGACTCGGCACTGAAGTACTGATTACCGACAACGCCGACGGCAATCAAAACGAAAACAACCAGCCATTTCACGGTATCGAAACGGCCGGCTGACTGAACGGCTTTTGACTCCATAGGAATCAACTTATGTATCCGGATGTTGAAAAATGGCAGGCCAGGAGGGAATCGAACCCCCAACCTGCGGTTTTGGAGACCGCTGCTCTGCCAATTGAGCTACTGGCCTGCACCGAAACAACTCAGCGCAACAAACAACGAGTAACCCGAAGGTTACTCGATGATCTTGGAGACCACGCCGGCACCAACGGTACGGCCGCCTTCGCGAATCGCGAAGCGCAGACCATCTTCCATGGCGATCGGAGCGATCAGGGTAACAGTCATTTTCACGTTGTCACCCGGCATTACCATTTCAACGCCTTCCGGCAGTTCACAAGAACCGGTTACATCAGTAGTCCGGAAGTAGAACTGCGGACGGTAGCCCTTGAAGAACGGAGTATGACGACCACCTTCTTCTTTGGACAGTACGTACACTTCACACTCGAACTTGGTGTGCGGCTTGATGGAGCCCGGTACACACAGAACCTGACCACGCTCAACGTCGTCACGCTTGGTACCACGCAGCAGAACACCTACGTTCTCACCGGCACGACCTTCGTCCAGCAGCTTGCGGAACATCTCAACACCAGTACAGGTGGTCTTGGTGGTGTCGCGGATACCCACGATTTCCACTTCGTCACCTACTTTGATGATGCCACGCTCTACACGACCGGTAACAACGGTACCACGACCAGAGATGGAGAATACGTCCTCGATCGGCATCAGGAACGGCTGATCAATCGCACGCTCCGGCTCAGGGATGTAGTCGTCCAGGGCTTCTACCAGCTTCTTAACAGCGGTAGTACCCATCTCGTTGTCGTCTTTACCTTCCAGAGCCATCAGCGCAGAACCGGTGATGATCGGAGTGTCGTCACCCGGGAAGTCGTACTGGCTCAGCAGGTCACGAACTTCCATCTCTACCAGCTCAAGCAGCTCTTCATCGTCTACCATGTCCGCTTTGTTCAGGAACACAACGATGAACGGTACACCAACCTGACGGGACAGCAGGATGTGCTCACGAGTCTGCGGCATGGGGCCGTCAGCTGCGGAGCAAACCAAGATAGCGCCGTCCATCTGGGCAGCACCGGTGATCATGTTCTTAACATAATCCGCGTGGCCCGGGCAGTCTACGTGTGCGTAGTGACGGGTCGGAGAATCGTACTCAACGTGAGAGGTCGCGATGGTGATACCACGCGCACGCTCTTCCGGTGCGTTATCGATCTGATCGAAAGCACGGCTCTCACCAGTACCCCATACTTCGTGACATACACGAGTCAGGGCGGCTGTCAGAGTGGTCTTACCATGGTCAACGTGACCAATGGTGCCCACGTTTACGTGCGGCTTGTTACGCTCAAACTTTGCTTTAGACATTCGACCAATCTCCCTAATCAACCAGGATCGTAACGTTGACCGGATAAAAATGGAGCTCATGACCGGAATTGAACCGGTGACCTCATCCTTACCAAGGATGTGCTCTACCGACTGAGCTACATGAGCATTGAAACCAAATTGGAGCGGGCAGTGGGAATCGAACCCACGTCATCAGCTTGGAAGGCTGAGGTAATAGCCACTATACGATGCCCGCGAGCAATTAGTGGTGGAGGGGGCAGGATTCGAACCTGCGAAGCTTTCGCGTCAGATTTACAGTCTGATCCCTTTGGCCACTCGGGAACCCCTCCCGTACAGATCTGCAACCGCAAATCTGCTCAAAACTTAAAGTGGAGCTGGCGGACGGAATCGAACCCCCGACCTGCTGATTACAAGTCAGCTGCTCTACCAACTGAGCTACGCCAGCTCACATTCGCCTGTTCAGCGAGGGCGGTATACTACGGATTTTTTTCTGGTGATGCAACACCTTCACAAGCGTAGATTTCAACGAAGTCGAAATTGCTGTGACTTTCCGCCTCAACCGCCTGAACCACCTCGGTTTCCCTTGCTGGCTCAACATCAAAAACGAGGGCGTATCCTATACGATTTCGGGGGAAGTTGACTAGCACTACATTGAGATTCTGCTGTTTTTTTTCCTCCAGCACAGACTCTGCTGCTGCCCTCGACTCAAACAGGCCAAGCGAGATGGCGTTTCGGTACTCACCCTCTGTCACCACATAAGACTCCACGCCACGACTAAAGAGATCGCGAAACTGGGATAGCGCCACCTCCCTGGGCTGCGGAGGGATCATCACCCAATTCAGCGGCGGCAGCTCCCGCTCTCGCTCCTCAATGCGGAAATGCTCGCCAACCCGTTCTGCAAATGCAGTGGCGTCCTCGCGGGAGCCAAACCAACCGACCCTGACACACTCCGTAGGAGGTAGCGGAGCCTGCTCACTCGAATCGGACACTTTCAGACTTGCAACGCGAGGCAAAATACCACCGGCCGACGTCTCATAGGTGACCGGCGGAATCAAGCCGGGGGCGAACCAGACAGCCAGGTTGGCCAGCAACAACACCAGCGCAACCAGCCTCATGCCTGCGATTCCTGAAGATCGACGATTTCCAGCCCCTCCAGCACCAGACCAGGCCGATGCTCCGCCTTCAGACCCAACGACAGAAAACGACCCGCATCTCCGCCGGTTAAAACAACTCGTTCCAGCCCGAGTCGACCAACATCACGATGCAGACGCTGAACGAGGCTCTCTGTCAGCCATGCGAGACCGTGGTTTGCGCACTCACCGGTGGACTGGCCCGGCGCAGCGTTGATCTGTTCGTCGTATTCGAATCCAATGCGGGCGGCATCCAGCTTGAGGCTCCGTCGCATCATATGCAGCCCTGGCAGAATATACCCGCCCAGGTGCTGGCCCTGGCCATCGACATAGTCAATAGTCACTGCACTGCCCGCATCCACGACGGCGAAACTGCGCCGGGCGCCAACCCACGCGGCCACCATTGCGTGCCATCGGTCGGCACCCATTTTGGCCACTTCCTGGTAGGAATTCCTGAGCCCGTCCCGGCTCACCTCCGCCCAGTGGTATCGAACCGGGGCAGAGGTAACGGTTGCCAAGCGCTCCTCTAGGCGCAGTCGGCTCTGTTCCGATGCGACTGTCGATACGGCAACACGATCTATCTTGCGGGCGTACGGTATCAAATCAGTAAAAGTCACTGTTTCTTCCAGGGCTCCCCCACCGTCATGCACGACGACTCCACCGGCCATGAGGCGCCATTTTACCCGGGTGTTGCCACAGTCCAGCAAAAGAATCATGATCGCACCCGCAAGCTGATATCTCCGGCCCTGACGGGCACCAGCCCCTCAGGGGTATCAACCTGATAGTTGCCTGCGGCATCAATACCAGCACCTCTACCCTCAACGCCGCCATCTCTGGCCACCAGATCTTTGCTGAAAAAGATATCCCGTGCCTGCCATTCATCCCTGAACGGGGCAAAGCCCTGACGTTCGAACTGCGCGATAATCTCTACTACCTCCGACACAATGGCCGCCGCCAGAGCATTTCGCGTCCAAACGACATCCGGCCATGCCTCGGCCAGACTTATCCATGGCTGGTCGACCAACTCAGCCTGCTTCATATGCACGTTAATCCCTATACCAGCAATAACCTGCACTTCTCCGTCCTGAAGCTCTCCCTGAATCTCAACCAGTATCCCGCCGAGCTTCCGGTCACCGTAGAACAGATCATTGGGCCACTTCAAACCGGCATCCGTTGCCCCAAAGGTCGACAGGGCCCGACTGACCGCCACCCCCAATACAAGGCTCATACCGTCGAGGGCAGAAAACCCGCCCTGAACACTCAACCCCAGGCTCAGATAAAGGTTTTCTCCTTGCGGACTCACCCATTGACGCCCCCGGCGGCCACGACCTGCAGTCTGGCTGTCAGCCACCACCACCGGCACGCCTTTCAACCCCGAGGTCAACCGTCGCGCCACTTCCGCGTTGGTTGAGTCAACGGTATCCAGAACATCAAGGGCAATGACGTTATGCAGGCGCTCCGGCAGTGCTTGCCGAATGCGGTCACTTGCCAGGAGATCCAACGTAGAGATGAGCTGATAACCCTGCCCGCGGATGGTTCTGATTTCCACGCCTTCGGCTTGCGCCTTGCGAATCTGCTTCCAGACCGCGGTTCGGGAAATACCGAGCGTTTGCGCCAGCGATTCGCCGGAATGGATTCGACGATCTTCAAGAAGGGATAACAGCGAGCTGGATTTCATGAAACAACTTCCGGAGGCGACATGGAACAGCCCGGATTAAACAACAGGACAGCCAAAAACACAAAAAGGACAGTCGCCTTGACTGCCCGTTTGCCATAACCGGCCCCCTGAATCGTCAGGGTATGGGGGTTGCGGTCAGGTTCGCACGGATATCTACATTCTGGAATTTCGCTCCGTAGACAACCGTTTGACTGCCGCCGACAGGATGGATCAGGTCGATGTTATTGATTGAGAGCTCCTTGAAACGGGTATCTGCCTTTACCGCAAAACCAAGGGGGCGGTTAGCAACGTCTCCCGGGCCTGGATTGGCTACATACCGGTACCCAGCCGCCGACCCGGGGCTCATGATTTTCTCATCGCCGCGGCTTCCCACGACGCCCTGAGCGTCAGGCCCATCCTCTTTTTTGGTCACCCTGGTCTGGTAGACATCCACCGACAGATCGGTTCGAATCCCGAAGCGATTGTCTTCAACGCCATCACCATCAAAGTCACCGCCATCACTGGTATAGATATCGTTAACCAACAACTTCATACCGGTGTTGTTTATTGGCCTTCCCTGACTATCCACGGCGCGATTACTCTCCCACATCAAGGCGTTCTTCTTGTCGTCGCCCTCGGCTCGAGCCAGAACCTGCACCATGTCGATGGTCACACCCTCGCTGCCCCGAGTCTCCCACTGCCCGCCGGCGGCCACACAGGCCCCCTCAGAACTACCAGCGCCCCCGACACAGATATCTCCGGCCCCTCCGGGCTTCACCAAAGCCGTGCTGTCTGTCTGATATTTTTGAATTCGTAACCGTCCCATACTGGCACCGTCGTCCTTGGTGCCCACCCGCACATTGCCTATATCCATGGTGCTCCAGGACTCCCCGGTGCCAATGGCCAGCCCCTCTTCGGTCACATCCAGGGTCATATCCCGGACGTGACCGTCATAAGTCATTTCCGTCAGCCAAAGTCCCTTCTGGGCGATTTCGCCATTACCTTCATCATAGGGAGCCGCGATCACCGCTGCCTTACCATCCCGAATCTGGATGTCGGAATTGATTGTGAGCCCCTCTCCCGAGGCGCCGCCGGCACCCAGGGTTATATGCCCATCCAGTTCGAACTCATAGGCGGGGTAGAATCCCAGCGCCAACAGCAACTCGGTACCGCCCTGAAGCGGTGCGTCATCACTGCCAACTCTCAGCCCGTTGATACGATAACCCGCTTCCAGGCCTTCAAAGCCAATTCGCAGGCCATCGTAGAACCGTGTGCCATTACGTACTTCGTTGCGCGTGACATTGACGGTGACATCCCCCGATCCCCAGGATTGCAGACCGCTGAAGATCACACGATTGCCATCTTCCGTGTAGCTCAGATCAGCGAGGCGCAAACTCCACTCCGTTGCCATGCGCAGTCCCTGCGGGCCGGCGTCAGGGTGCCCTCCACCCTGGAGATACAACTCATTGCGATAGGTTCGACCGTTGAATATCTGGTCTTCCAGTAAAAACGACAGATTCAGCGAGCCAAAGCTTTGGCCGCTACTGCCCACCTCTATAGAGCCGATATTCAGATTACCCTGCAATCCACCAAGGGTCAGCGCAACCGCAGGTCGACCACGCCCGTCCTCTGAAACATCCAGGCGAAGGTCGTGTATGCGATAGTCACCGGTGATATCCCGCAAAGCCAGGCCGTTGCCATCATCCAGATAGATAAACGATGCCGAGTGGATGATGGTTTCATTATCCAGCCTTAACCCCTCACCCGACCGGCCACCGGCCCGAATGTCGGTCACGGAGGATAGCTCGTAGTGCCCCTGCAGCCCACCGTAGCTCGGCAAGGGCAGCCCCGTGGCAGAACTATAACTTTGGCCGTAATTGCCCGGTTCGTTGCTGTAGCGAATGGCACCAACGCTCCAGTTGCCAATCACCTCCGGGGAAACCAGCTGCAGCGTGTCTCCCACAACATCCAGCGTAACCCCAAGAGCCTGGACGTCCATGGTGATGTCATCCAGGAAAACGCTGTTGCCATTAGTCCGGTATCCCAATCGCCCACCCGTCATGGTGTAGGCGGTATCGAAGGTGTAACCACTGCCGCCCACAGCCCCACCTTGTCGAATACGCAGACTACCCTGCAGGGAGTGATCAAAGAATATCCCCCCCATACCCACACCGGGGGCTCCGGCCAGGCGTATATCTGAAAACTCGACTCTTCGATCCTCTACCAGATAATCGAGGTTCAATGATGCATCGGCCCCAATGTCAACCTTTACCCGATGGAACGCCCCCGCATTATCTCCCCTGGAAGATCCAACGCGCATACCCTCAAGATGCACACCCTTGCCATCATCATAATAGGAGAGGCGGCCGGCGGAGAGGTTCAACTCCATCTCCAATGTGATACCGCTCTGCCCCTGAATCTTTGATAGGGCGGTATCATCCAACCGCTCCATGGCAGCCACAGGGTTAACGAGCACGGGCACCATCGATACCAATAAAAGAGGAGCCGTGGAAAGACGAGCATCTGTCATGGCCATTAGGCTTTTCCTCATGGGTTTCCGTCCGGAAAGACCAGCAGGTTGCCCTGCATGATGACATCACCCTGCATCTGCACCGCAAAAATATCGGTCTGGATGAACCCCGGATCGGTCGGCCTGGCAGTACTGCTGGCTGCGACCTTGAAATGCACATCGGTAAACCGAACGGTATCTGGCAACCCCAGTTCAATCACATCCCGATCAAACAGCTCGCCGTCGCCGCCAAACCCGGAATCGATCTTTCTTACCCTTAGCGTTAACCCCTCGAACGCAAACAGCCCCCGAATTTCATCAAGAACCATCCAGCCTCCGTCTCCTTTCAAGCGATAGGCAAACCGGGCACCGCATTTTTTGTCCGTTTCATCGCAACGGCCAAAGTAAGCATTCTCTACCGGCCCGCCCATTTCATTGATGCTGATGTCACCCGACAGATAAATTCCGCCCTGTCCCGCTACCTTCGACAAGGCCTCATCTTCCAGCGGCGCCATCTCGGCGCTGGCCGGCAAGGTGAGGACTGCCATCAGTGGCAGCGAGAGCACAGGAACTGCGTATGAAAAAGTCATGGCGCCAGATCCTTTGTCTGTATTTGCAAATGCTGTATCAGCATGCCCTCAACCCGTGCAGCGCCGAAATCACGGTCGCCAACGCTGAAGTTGCCGATCTGGAGGTTACTTCGATAGTCAGGGTTGCTGTAGTAATCCTGATAGAAATCCCAGGTTTGGGCATTACTCCCGGCCCTCAGTCCGTTTGCAGCAATTTGGCCGGCGCCCGGGGAGCGAATGGTTTCCACCTCCAGGATGAAATTTCCGCCGCCATCAACGTCGAAAAATACCGGCTGTAAACTGTTACCAATCGCCAGCTCCAAGGCAAAATCCGACATGGTAATCCGGGAACCACAAGCGGTGCCGTCTTGGGTACAGGCATTGATGGACACTTCGGGTGAATAGAAGTTGAGCTTGAACTGCCCCGCCATCTGGCTGCGCTGGTCATCACCCCACAAACGCAGATAACTCCCGTCAATAACAGCACTTCGGGCATGGATATTGAGATTCGCTGAACGGTCATCGCCAACGGCGACATTCATCTGCATACCGATATCTGCCCGCTCGCCAATCCAGTCAGCTGTGGCCGGTCGACTGGAACATTGGCCACTGCCGGCGGCGGCAGTGGCGCCCATGCAGTCGAACCCTTCAGCTCCCGGAATCTTGCTCGGCGTGGCCAGTTCAAGAACCGCCTTATCGGGAACACCAATGCCATTTCCGTCAACAATATCGATTCGCCAAGGATTAACCAGCCTGCCAAGATTCACCGGCGTCAGGTTTTCCCCGTAATTTGAATTGGCGCCTGCGATATACAGGTGATTGACCGTGATATCCACTTCCCGACCATCGGTGCTCTTGATACCGGATATACGGAAGATGCGAGCCTGGTTGCCGTCAGCGTCCGGCCGGTCAGTGCCGTGGGAAAAGGTAAAGTTATCGAATACCAGACCAATACCTGCGCCATCTATCTCAGACATCTCCGACTCGGCGAGCCGCTCCAGCTCCGCCAGGGCGGAGGCCGGAGTAATAGCAACCAAAACAAGAAACACGCCAGCAAAGGCAGAGCCGAAGCCTGCTTTACAGGACAGCCTACGCCCGTTCATCAGAACAGCCCCCGGCCGCGGTCGATATACTCAGTACGATACCGGTCGGTCCCATTCAGGGCTTCGTTCAGGTTAACCTCGGTGGCACCGTTCGGAATATTAAAGAAGGCTCCTGAGGTCGCCCGGATAAAGTCCGCCACCGTCAGATCGCTTTTCTTAACGTCTTTCAGCCAATCCAGATCTTTGGTCTGGAAAGAAATGAACGCTCCGTCCGCAGGGCCGGTGAGCCTACGCTCTCCGTTTACCTCTTCTACCTGCCCTATAGGGAAGCTGTTATAGATATCCAGATCAAAACAGGCGTCAATGCCCAACACCCTGCAGCCATCGGCATACACGTAGATATCACCGGAGCCGCAGCTAAAGAATGAACAATTGGGAACCTCTATCTCCGAGCTCGAACCCCAGCCAATCAGGTTTTTAACCGACCAGCGGGTGAAGCTGCCCGCGTTCTCCAGAACGAATTTTTCGCCGTTGGGGATACCGATGTACTCTGCTCTTATCGGGTCAAGCTCACCCACCCGAGGATCGTTATCATCGCCGTAGACCAGCTGCGCTTTGGTTGCCAGGGGACTTCCGCCTTCCAGAAGAGGGGTCAGCAAAACAATCAGTTGATCAAAGAAGTTACCGCTGGAACTGGCATCCCGCAGCCCTTCGCCCCGATCAATAATGTCCACATTCACATTACCCGTCAGGGTTTCGATCTTACCCGACAGCACTCCCATTGCATCACCAAAGCCAAGGCGAACACCAACCACTTCGTTGGTCGCCTCATCAAATGCAAACTCGAAAAAGGGGTTATCGATCATGAACGGAACGATTTCGTTCTCGGTATAAGAAGAGCCATCCGGACGATATTGTCTCGCCGCCTTGGGGTTACGTTGATAGTAGGCCTGGTTGTTGATATAGCCGAGCGCAAAATCCCTTATCAAGACGTCCGATGAGCCGGCCTTCTCACCTTCCCGTTCATAACGGCCAAGCTCCAGAACATCAACATTGGTCTGGATTTCTATGTCCATGCCAAGGTTAACGCGGGTATAAGAGGTAGTGTTGTCCGGATCGGGATGGTATTGGCGATCAACCGAAAGGAATGCTTGCCCGGTGACTTCCGACATCTGCTCATCGGAAATAGGCTGAAGACCTGCTTCGGCGGATACCGGCAGGGAAACAATGGCAACAACAAGTGCCTGCAGTTTTTTACTCATAGCCACACCCTGCGCCGTTTCTTGTTATTGACGGCATCGATTGAATGACTGATGAGTGTCTCTGAAGCTGGCTCTTTTTATATTCTGGGTCGGCCAGTCTTTACCGAATGTTAACTTTGTTTGCAGGTTGTAGCTGTGCGGCGAGTCATACTTTCGAAAACACAAATAAAAAAGCCCCAACATCAAGGATGCTGGGGCTTTTGGTATTAAGAGCCTGACGATGACCTACTCTCACATGGGCGAACCACACTACCATCGGCGCTGGTCTGTTTCACTTCTGAGTTCGGGATGGGATCAGGTGGTTCCAGACCGCTATGGTCGTCAGGCAAAACGGATGATCACTGGGAAGGACGAGATGGAACGTGATGTTTGATTTCGATTGAGCTGTCGCTCTGCGTTATCCGCAATTGTCTTGGGTGTTATATAGTCAAGCCGCACGAGCAATTAGTACTGGTTAGCTCAACGCCTCACAGCGCTTACACACCCAGCCTATCAACGTCCTGGTCTTGAACGGCTCTTCAGGAGGCTCAAGGCCTCAGGGAGATCTCATCTTGGAAGGGGCTTCCCGCTTAGATGCTTTCAGCGGTTATCCTGTCCGAACATAGCTACCGGGCAATGCGTCTGGCGACACAACCCGAACACCAGCGGTTCGTCCACTCCGGTCCTCTCGTACTAGGAGCAGCTTTCCTCAAATCTCCAACGTCCACGGCAGATAGGGACCGAACTGTCTCACGACGTTCTAAACCCAGCTCGCGTACCACTTTAAATGGCGAACAGCCATACCCTTGGGACCGGCTTCAGCCCCAGGATGTGATGAGCCGACATCGAGGTGCCAAACACCGCCGTCGATGTGAACTCTTGGGCGGTATCAGCCTGTTATCCCCGGAGTACCTTTTATCCGTTGAGCGATGGCCCTTCCATACAGAACCACCGGATCACTATGACCTACTTTCGTACCTGCTCGACGTGTCTGTCTCGCAGTCAAGCGGGCTTGTGCCATTACACTAACCGTACGATGTCCGACCGTACTTAGCCCACCTTTGTGCTCCTCCGTTACGCTTTGGGAGGAGACCGCCCCAGTCAAACTACCCACCACACAGTGTCCTCAACCCCGATAAGGGGTCAGAGTTAGAACCTCAAACATGCCAGGCTGGTATTTCAAGGTTGGCTCCACCGGAACTGGCGTCCCGGGTTCAAAGCCTCCCAGCTATCCTACACAAGCATGCTCAAAGTTCACTGTGAAGCTATAGTAAAGGTTCACGGGGTCTTTCCGTCTAGCCGCGGATACACCGCATCTTCACGGCGATTTCAATTTCACTGAGTCTCGGGTAGAGACAGCGCCCCCATCGTTACGCCATTCGTGCAGGTCGGAACTTACCCGACAAGGAATTTCGCTACCTTAGGACCGTTATAGTTACGGCCGCCGTTTACCGGGGCTTCGATCAAGAGCTTCGCACGAATGCTAACCCCATCAATTAACCTTCCGGCACCGGGCAGGCGTCACACCCTATACGTCCACTTACGTGTTTGCAGAGTGCTGTGTTTTTAATAAACAGTCGCAGGGGCCTGGTATCTTCGACCGGCTTCCGCTCCACCCGCAGGGGCTTCACGTACACACCGGCGTGCCTTCTCCCGAAGTTACGGCACCATTTTGCCTAGTTCCTTTACCCGAGTTCTCTCAAGCGCCTTGGTATTCTCTACCTGACCACCTGTGTCGGTTTGGGGTACGGTCTCGAATAGCCTGAAGCTTAGAAGATTTTCCTGGAAGCAGGGCATCAATGACTTCGCGCCCTTGGGCACTCGTCGTCGCGTCTCAGGATTGTGGACCCGGATTTGCCTAAGTCCACTCCCTACTCGCTTAAACCGGGACAACCGTCGCCCGGCTCACCTAGCCTTCTCCGTCTCTCCATCGCAGCTATCCAAGGTACGGGAATATTAACCCGTTTCCCATCGACTACACCTTTCGGTCTCGCCTTAGGGGCCGACTCACCCTGCGCCGATTAGCGTTGCGCAGGAACCCTTGGTCTTCCGGCGTGCGGGTTTTTCACCCGCATTGTCGTTACTCATGTCAGCATTCGCACTTCTGATACCTCCAGCATGCTTCTCAACACACCTTCGCAGGCTTACAGAACGCTCCCCTACCCCGCATACAATGTATGCAGCCGCAGCTTCGGTGACCAGTTTGAGCCCCGTTACATCTTCCGCGCAGGCCGACTCGACTAGTGAGCTATTACGCTTTCTTTAAAGGATGGCTGCTTCTAAGCCAACCTCCTAGCTGTCTGAGCCTTCCCACATCGTTTCCCACTTAACTGGTACTTTGGGACCTTAGCTGGCGGTCTGGGTTGTTTCCCTCTTCACGACGGACGTTAGCACCCGCCGTGTGTCTCCCGGATAGTACTCACAGGTATTCGGAGTTTGCATCGGGTTGGTAAGTCGAGATGACCCCCTAGCCGAAACAGTGCTCTACCCCCTGTGGTATTCGTCCGAGGCGCTACCTAAATAGCTTTCGGGGAGAACCAGCTATCTCCGGGCTTGATTAGCCTTTCACTCCGATCCACAAGTCATCCCCTGGCTTTTCAACGACAGTGGGTTCGGTCCTCCAGTGCCTGTTACGGCACCTTCAACCTGCTCATGGATAGATCGCCCGGTTTCGGGTCTATGCCCAGCGACTAATTCGCCCTATTCAGACTCGGTTTCCCTACGGCTCCCCTAAACGGTTAACCTCGCCACTGAACATAAGTCGCTGACCCATTATACAAAAGGTACGCCGTCACAGAACAAGTCTGCTCCGACTGCTTGTACGCATACGGTTTCAGGGTCTATTTCACTCCCCTCACAGGGGTTCTTTTCGCCTTTCCCTCACGGTACTGGTTCACTATCGGTCAGTCAGGAGTATTTAGCCTTGGAGGATGGTCCCCCCATGTTCAGTCAACGTTTCTCGTGCGCCGACCTACTCGATTTCACTGGACTCAGGTTTCGGATACGGGGCTATCACCCACTATGGCGGCACTTTCCAGAGCCTTCTCCTACCAGTTGTCCAGCTTAAGGGCTGGTCCCCGTTCGCTCGCCGCTACTTAGGGAATCTCGGTTGATTTCTTTTCCTCGGGGTACTTAGATGTTTCAGTTCCCCCGGTTCGCCTCTTACACCTATGTATTCAGTGCAAGATACCTGGCCGAAACCAGGTGGGTTTCCCCATTCAGAGATGTCCGGATCACAGCTCGTTTGCCAGCTCCCCGAACCTTATCGCAGGCTTCCACGTCTTTCATCGCCTCTGACTGCCAAGGCATCCACCGTATGCGCTTAGTTGCTTGACTATATAACCCCAAGACAACTGATCACGATTCAGCATCCTTTACCAGGCAAGCCTGATACAGAACCCTGTTTCGAGACAGTCACTTGAAGCAATATAACAACCACTTCAACGACAACACCGGATAACGCTTGAAATCGCTATCACTTTGAACAGTTTCTCTCGGAGATAATGAGAGAAATCTATTCGTGTTCTATCTCGTCCAATTTGTTAAAGAGCAAATCTGACCCAGTGATCAGAAAGGAAGGCTTCATCGATATGAAACATTCGTTTCTGTACACTGACTTTCGTCAGTAAAGTTTGGTGGAGCTAGGCAGGATCGAACTGCCGACCTCCTGCGTGCAAGGCAGGCGCTCTCCCAGCTGAGCTATAGCCCCAGAATCATTCTTGAGCTCTGCTATCGTCAATAGACCAGAATTTTGCTGATCTAGGCGTCGAAGTGCGCCGCATAGCCTGCTATGCAAGTGCTTCGACAACGACGAGCAGTGAAATTCTGGTGGGTCTGGGTGGACTTGAACCACCGACCTCACCCTTATCAGGGGTGCGCTCTAACCACCTGAGCTACAGACCCGGTTTTGCTTGTCTTCGAACCGCCTGGACTGCGTTGCAGCTTTCGCTCAATCGGTCACGTACGTGTGTACGCTCCCTCTTTCACTCAACCTGCGCCTTGCCAGCCGATCCGAATCCGGCGCCAAACCCCGAGACTGACTCAGTGTTTGTGGCAAACCGATATCGGGCCTGCATAGACCCTTTTGCTCTCTTTATTAGCCAACCAAGTAATTCGTGTGGACTCTGACCGAAGCATTCGGCTTCGTTTAAGGAGGTGATCCAGCCGCAGGTTCCCCTACGGCTACCTTGTTACGACTTCACCCCAGTCATGAACCACACCGTGGTAATCGTCCTCCCGAAGGTTAGACTAACTACTTCTGGTGCAATCCACTCCCATGGTGTGACGGGCGGTGTGTACAAGGCCCGGGAACGTATTCACCGCGACATTCTGATTCGCGATTACTAGCGATTCCGACTTCACGGAGTCGAGTTGCAGACTCCGATCCGGACTACGACGCGTTTTAAGGGATTGGCGCACTCTCGCGAGTTGGCAGCCCTCTGTACGCGCCATTGTAGCACGTGTGTAGCCCTGGCCGTAAGGGCCATGATGACCTGACGTCATCCCCACCTTCCTCCGGTTTGTCACCGGCAGTCTCCCTGGAGTTCTCAGCATTACCTGCTAGCAACCAGGGATAGGGGTTGCGCTCGTTACGGGACTTAACCCAACATCTCACGACACGAGCTGACGACGGCCATGCAGCACCTGTCTCAGAGTTCCCGAAGGCACCAATCCATCTCTGGAAAGTTCTCTGGATGTCAAGGCCAGGTAAGGTTCTTCGCGTTGCGTCGAATTAAACCACATGCTCCACCGCTTGTGCGGGCCCCCGTCAATTCATTTGAGTTTTAACCTTGCGGCCGTACTCCCCAGGCGGTCAACTTAGTGCGTTAGCTGCGCCACTAAGACTTCAAGAGTCCCAACGGCTAGTTGACATCGTTTACGGCGTGGACTACCAGGGTATCTAATCCTGTTTGCTCCCCACGCTTTCGCACCTCAGTGTCAGTGTTGGTCCAGGTAGCCGCCTTCGCCACTGGTGTTCCTTCCTATATCTACGCATTTCACCGCTACACAGGAAATTCCACTACCCTCTACCACACTCTAGTCAGACAGTTCGAAATGCCGTTCCCAGGTTAAGCCCGGGGCTTTCACATCTCGCTTACCTAACCACCTACGCGCGCTTTACGCCCAGTAATTCCGATTAACGCTTGCACCCTCCGTATTACCGCGGCTGCTGGCACGGAGTTAGCCGGTGCTTCTTCTGCGAGTAACGTCAATCCTCAAAGGTATTAACTTTAAGGCCTTCCTCCTCGCTGAAAGTGCTTTACAACCCGAAAGCCTTCTTCACACACGCGGCATGGCTGGATCAGGGTTGCCCCCATTGTCCAATATTCCCCACTGCTGCCTCCCGTAGGAGTTCGGGCCGTGTCTCAGTCCCGATGTGGCTGATCATCCTCTCAGACCAGCTACGGATCGTCGCCTTGGTAGGCCTTTACCCCACCAACTAGCTAATCCGACTTAGGCTCATCCAATAGCGCAAGGTCCGAAGATCCCCTGCTTTCTCCCGTAGGACGTATGCGGTATTAATCCGGGTTTCCCCGGGCTATCCCCCACTACTGGGCAGATTCCTAAGCATTACTCACCCGTCCGCCGCTCGTCAGCGGGGTGCAAGCACCCCCTGTTACCGCTCGACTTGCATGTGTTAAGCCTGCCGCCAGCGTTCAATCTGAGCCATGATCAAACTCTTCAGTTTAAATCATACAAGAACCCGAAAGTTCTTAATTCTTGCTCAAGACAAAACTCAATTTCGACGAGTCACTGTCCTGATATTTCGTATCCGAAATACCTCGGCCAGCGCCCACACGAATTACTTGGTTAACTTTTTAAAGAGCGTTTGAGCTGTTGCTCAATCAAGGCCGCGTATTCTACATCGTTCCGCTGCCCTGTCAACCGTTTATTTTTCGCCGTTTCCGCTTCCGAAAACCGCCGAAAAACTGTCCGGCTTACTGCCTGTTTCGAGGTGCGCATTCTACACTGAACCGCCTTCCTGTCAACCGCTTTCTGAAGAATCTTTCGAACTTTTTCTTCAGTACTTTCAAGCAGTTATCGCCGAGGCTTTACCCCTTCTCAGTGGCCAGCCCCTCAAGCGAGATGCGCATTCTACAGACCTCTGCTGAGGAGTCAACGGCCAATCTGAAATTTTTTCAAATTGGCCGCAACCAGCCTTACTTCACTCGACAATGACCACCCGGGCAATCTTCTTC
This sequence comes from Marinobacter sp. KM021, assembly GCF_050707965.1. Lineage (NCBI taxonomy): Bacteria > Pseudomonadati > Pseudomonadota > Gammaproteobacteria > Pseudomonadales > Marinobacteraceae > Marinobacter > Marinobacter sp. KM021. The sequence continues at coordinate 4,354,500 of NZ_CP136129.1, read as the reverse complement.
TTACCCGCCTGGACAACGCAATCATCACCTTTGACAAACCTGCGATCACCTTCAAACTGTTTGCCATCTATATAGACAGCACCACGACCAAGTACATCTCTGGCAGCAGCGCCATTCTTTACCAGCCCAGCCAGGCGAAGGACGGCTGCCATCGGCATTTCATCCTGCCCTTCGAGAGAGACTTCTACCAATGGTACGTTTTCCGGAATCTCCCCGAGCGCAACCCGGTTGCCGGCAGACTTGTGAGCGGTTTTCGCAGCCTCTTCATCATGGAAGCGAGTAATCAGCTCTTCAGCCAGTATTTTTTTATAGTCCTGCGGGTTGGCACCAGCTTCCACCTCAGCGCGGAACTGTTCCACTTCCGCCATCGGCCGGAAGCTCAGCAATTCGAAGTAACGCCACAGCAACTCATCCGGCATCGACAACAGCTTGGTGTACATCTCTCCCGGTGAATCACTGACCCCAACATAGTTGCCCAACGACTTGGACATTTTCTGCACACCATCCAGACCCTCAAGAATCGGAACGGTAATAATGGCCTGGGGCGCCTGACCATAATGCTTCTGCAGAATCCGCCCCATCAGCAAATTAAACTTCTGGTCAGTACCACCAAGCTCCACATCAGCTTCAAGCGCTACGGAGTCGTAGCCCTGAATCAGCGGATACAGGAACTCGTGAATGGCAATCGGCTGCTCAGCTTTATAACGTTTGGTGAAGTCATCACGCTCGAGCATCCGTGCAACCGTATACTGACCCGCGAGCTGGATCATGCTCGCGGCATTCATCTGGCTCATCCATTCGGAATTGAATACAACCCGGGTTTTCTCCGGGTCCAGAATCTTGAACACCTGCTCTTTATAGGTAATAGCGTTCTTGCGCACCTGCTCTTCTGTTAAAGGAGGACGTGTTGCGCTTTTTCCGGTTGGATCGCCAATCATTCCCGTGAAGTCACCAATAAGGAAGATGATTTCATGGCCAAGATCCTGGAACTGGCGGAGCTTGTTGATTAGCACGGTGTGGCCGAGGTGCAAATCAGGTGCGGTCGGATCGAAACCCGCCTTGATCCTCAGCGGCCGATCTTCTTTAAGCTTTGCAATCAAATCCTCTTCGGGAATCAGCTCGTCAATACCGCGCTTGATAACGGCCAACGCTTCCTCAATTGTTGCCATGAACCTTTCGTCCCCAGTTTGACTTGGTGCCAGGGTTTGCCGGCGGCAGTTACAGACCTCAACAAAACAAATCTGTGTTTAACCGACACCCTTGCTAAAGTGTGACTGCTCAGTTTTCAACCAAACCGAGCAATAAAAGGATCGGCATTATACCAGCGGCAGGCAGTTTTGTACGACCAGACACCCGCTCAACCGTAATGTTCGACACTGTCCTGATAATGTCAGATGCGGTAATCTGTTTGACTTTACTTGATCTAGCGCTTTAATTAGCTAGTACAACTTGCTGGAATACCGATGAAAACGGGTGAGCCACGTGCTTAAAACATTCCCCAAAACACATATTACTCTGGCAGCAGCAGTGACGATTGTTGTCTCTGCGGCTGTGCTGATGAGCCCCAGCGCTGACGTCGAAGCCAAGCGCATGTCCTACACCATTGACCTCGAAGAGGGCCTGGTGTCTGGCGCGGCATCGAAAGACACCAGGCCCGCCCAGACACAGGAAGCCAGCGGCACTCAGCCCTCAGAGGACAAAGCGCAAAGTGCCGGAGAACCAATCGCTCAGACTGGGCGCACAGCGAAACCCGATACCCCGAAGGTCGACTGGCAGGAGTTTCGTGTAAAGTCCGGCGACACACTGTCTTCGCTGTTTCGCAAAGCAGGTTTCAACGATGGCATCATGCTGTCGGTGATTCACGGTGAGGGCGAAGCAGGCAAGCTTCAGCGCCTATACGCCGGGGAAGACATTCGCTTCGGTGTCGACAGCGAGGGGCAGCTTGTGGCCGTAGAGCTGCAACGCAGCCGCCTAGAAACTCTCAAGATCTCAAAGGCCGACAACGGCTTCCTTGGCAACACAGAAGTTCGCAAACCGGAGCCGCGCCCGGCATTTGCCGCCGGCGTCATTGACGGCTCCCTCTATCTTGCCGCCAGGGACGCAGGCCTGAATGACCGGCTCACCATGGAACTGGCCGGAATATTTGGCTGGGACATCGACTTTGTCTACGACGTCCGCAAGGGTGACAGCTTTGAAGTTGTGTACGAAGAGCTGTACATCGACGGTAAAAAATTTGATACCGGTCGAATTCTTTCCGCACGCTTCATCAACCGCGGTACTGAGAATGTGGCCCTGCTGTACACAGACAACAACGGCGAGAGTGACTATTACACGCCGGAAGGCAAAAGTATGCGTAAGGCGTTTCTGAGAGTTCCAATCAACGCCCGCGTGTCATCGCCCTTCAACCTGCAACGCCGACACCCGGTACTGGACGTGGTCAGACCCCACGAGGGAACCGACTATGCCGCGCCCCCGGGCACACCGATCAAGGCAGCCGGCAGTGGGCGAGTGCAGTTTGCCGGCTGGAAAGGCGGCTATGGCCGCACCGTGGTTTTGCAGCATGGCGACAATATCACCACCCTGTATGCTCATATGAGTCGACTGGGTAAAGGCATCAAGAATGGCACCCGGGTAAAACAGGGAGACACCATTGGCTATGTTGGCTCATCCGGAATGGTGACCGGCCCTCATCTGCATTACGAGTTCCGGGTGAATGGCGTTGCCAAGAACTCCCGTACCGTGAAACTGCCCGACGCCAAGCCCGTACCAAGCGCTGAAATGGCAAGATTTCGCCAATTCACCGAGCAACGGCTGGCGCAGTTCAATGGTTTCCGCGAGAGTGGCCGCCAACTGGCTCTGGCATCGGACAACTGATTATGACCTACTGGCTCGGCCTGATGTCAGGCACCAGCATGGACGCAGTGGACGCGGTGCTGGTGTCTTTCACTGGCCGGCATCTGGATATTCATTCCACGCTTTCGCTACCCTACCCTGAACCACTCAGACAAAGGCTCCTGCTGGCCACCCGAAACCAGTCAGACACTGACGAACTCGGTGAATTGGACACACTGGTGGGCCACCACTTTGGTCATACCGCAAAGGAACTGATCCGGCGCTCCGGCCTGGAAATCCGGGATATTCGAGGCATTGGCAGTCACGGGCAAACAGTACGCCACCAACCTGCCGGCCCTGCCCCCTTCTCACTTCAGATTGGCAATGCCGCCTGTATTGCGGAAAGCACCGGACTGACCACGGTCTCGGATTTTCGCAGCAGAGACCTGGCCGCTGGTGGTCAGGGCGCCCCACTGGTTCCGGCCTTCCATCAATGGCTGTTTGCCTCGGACGAGCAGGATCGCTGCATACTGAATCTTGGAGGAATTGCCAATATCACCTGGCTTCCCGCAGCCGGACGAAAACCCGTGGTCGGTTTTGATACCGGCCCGGCAAATGCCTTGCTTGATGCCTGGTGCCTGGACCAGACCGGGCGTCACTATGATGAATCCGGACACCTGGCAAGCGAGGGCGCTGTGCATTCGGAGCTGTTGAGCAGCATGCTTTCCGACGCCTATTTCAGCAAGCCAGCTCCGAAAAGCACCGGCAAGGAGCGCTTCAACCTTGACTGGATCCGTACCCACCTGCAGCGGTTCCCCGATCTGGCTGCAGAAGACGTTCAACGGACCCTCTTACAACTGACGGTGATTACCGTTCTGAAGCAGTTGCCACAAGAGTCCGCCAACATGACGGTTTACGCCTGCGGCGGCGGAACGTTCAACCGGTTAATGATGAATGAACTCAGAGTTGGACTGGGGTCGGTAGCGCTGACCACAACGGCTGATCTGGGGTTGGACCCGCAATGGGTAGAGCCAGTGGCATTTGCCTGGCTGGCCAGACAAACCCTTGAAGGCCAGCCGGGAAACCTGCCTGAGGTAACCGGCGCCAGAGGCCCGCGGGTGTTGGGCGCGATTTACCCGGCTTGAGGCTTCAGATGGAAAACGAACTGCCGCAACCGCAGGTGGAGCTGGCGTTTGGATTCTGAACAACAAACTGTGAACCCTGAAGGCCTTCCTGATAATCAATGGTGGCGCCTACGAGGTATTGGTAGCTCATGGAATCAACCAACAGCTTTACTCCATCCCGCTCTATGACGGTATCGTCGTCTTCCTGATTCTCGTCGAACGAAAATCCGTACTGGAACCCCGAACAACCGCCACCTGTTACGAACACCCGCAGTTTGAGATCAGGATTCTCCTCTTCCTCGATCAACTCGCGAACCTTGGCAACAGCGCTGTCGCTGAAGAACAACGGTGTGGCTATTTGCTGTTGAACTACACTCAAGGTATGCCTCCGGGAGATAAAGCGGTCAGAGGATTATGGTATTCCCGACTAAAACAGTCAACTATTCGGATTTACCCTCACCCTCTGACTCCGCGCTCAGCACAGACTCTTTATCGTGAGTCAGCAGGCCGCTGGTTTCATCCTGACGAACCAGATTACCGTTCACGGATGCCCCCATGGCCATCTCGATAAGACGATAGTATACGTTACCGTTAATGGCAGCATTCTCTGCCAGTTCAAGGTGGCTGGTGGCGCGCACGTCACCGTTCACCTTGCCATTGATAATAATGTGCGGCGCAGTGATATCGCCGGTGATCTCACCCACTTCCGACAGCCGGACCACAGCGTCACTGCCCTCTTCCGCCAGCACCCGACCTTTGATTTTGCCATCCACGTGCAAGCCGCCCGAAAAGCGTACATCGCCCTCAATGGTTGTTCTGGATGAAATCAAGGTATCGAAATGGCCAACGGAACGGCGCGATTTCTGTTTTTTCTTGCCCAGCATGTATCAGCTCCCAGTTAACTGTGCCCAATCAAATGTTCGTTCTGCCTGTGAGGCATTCCGCCCCTGCGCCTGCGCCACCACCTGGATTTCGTAGGGCTCAAAGCCTTGGGGAAGGCTCAAGGTACCCTCTACATCCTGGAAGTACCGAAACCGGAACCTGACCCCCAGATCCTCGATGTCGTCGGATAGATCGCGCAAGGCAATCACTTCTTTCTCACCGTCCAAGCGGCCTATGATATTCACGGCCACCTGCCCGGCAATAAAACTGTTGTTATTGCCAACCTGAGTTAGCACCATCTTGAACCGATAGGTGTTATCGCCACGGGCGGACGCCAGCGTAAAGCTGTCAACCTGCAGCCCTTTGCTGGTCTCAGAGGGCGCCATGATATTCCGATAGAACGTCAGGTCTGCCTCCAACTCCGATATCCGGGTTTCGAGCCCGACGATGGTGTTTCTGGCTTCCCGCAACGCCTGTTCGTCAATCGCCCGCCCGCGCTCTAGATTCACCAGATTCTGCCGCGCGGTGCGGAATTGATCCCGCAGACTGCGCAACTCCTGTGCCAGCTGCTCGTTCGAGGCTTCAGCAGATGAAAACCGGAACCCGCCCTGCGCCATTCCAGCAGCGTAACCTGCAATGGCGGCAACCACGGTAAAAGCCAGCAGGATCATCGTCCGGCGCAGGCGGTAGCCCGGCCGGTGGCGGATCACCACATACTCATCGTTCGGTTTGCGGGTATCACTCACCTTGTATTGCCCTCAAGGAAGAAGTGCCGGAGCCTTCAGGCCCTGGGTTTCGTCAAGACCAAACATGATATTCATGTTCTGCACTGCCTGCCCAGCAGCGCCTTTGACCAGGTTGTCGATGACCGAGGAGACAATCACCACATTGCTCTGCTCCTGGCGATGCAATGCCATCCGGCACTGGTTGCCGCCGCGAACACTGCGGGTTTCCGGGTGACTGCCAAAAGGCATGACATCCACAAATGGCTCGGTCTTGTAGCGATCTTCGTAGAGGGCCTGGAGCCAATCAAAATCCGCCGGCTCGGACAGCTCCGCGTACAAGGTGGCCTCGATACCCCGAATCATCGGTACAAGGTGCGGCACGAAGGTTACGCCCACCGGCCCGGTAGCTGCCAGACTCAGGCCCTGGCGGATTTCCGGCAGGTGCCGATGCCCGGAGGCGCCATAGGCCTTGAAGCTTTCACCGATCTCACCATGTAGCATGCCGATGTTGCCCTGGCGACCGGCACCGCTGGCACCGGATTTGGCATCGGCAATCAGCCGGCTGGGGTCTACCAACCCCTGTTCGAGCAAGGGCAGGAAGCCAAGCTGCACCGCCGTGGGATAACAACCAGGGTTGGCGACCAACTGGGCCTGGCGAATCGCGTCACGTGCTACCTCAGGCAGGCCATAAACCGCTTTTTGTGCCCACTCCGGTGTTTCATGGGGCATACCGTACCACTTGGCCCAGACATCCAGGTCTTTCAGGCGGAAATCCGCAGACAGGTCTACCACACGAACGCCGGCGGCCATCAGCTCCGGAACCATGCGCATGGCAACCCCGTGAGGCGTGGCAAAGAACACCAGGTCGCACTGTGCCAGCACCGCCGAATCAGGCTCCGAGAAGGCCAGGTCAAAATGCCCTCGCAGATTGGGGTACATGTCAGCTACCGGCATACCAGCCTCGGAACGCGAAGTGATGCATTTCACCTCGGCGTCCGGATGAACGGCAAGAATCCGCAACAGCTCAACACCGGTGTACCCGGTTCCCCCAACGATGCCTATTTTAATCACACTCATCTCCAACGTGGTCTGGCCAGAATTCCCGGGTAGTCTACCATGATAATCCAAGGACTTATTGCAGCCTGCAGACCCATGGTTACAATGTTGTCAGAATCCTTCTGAAGGACCCGCCCATCGACCCGGAACCCGGCGCTCATGCGTAACATCAGGCAACAGATCACTGAGAACCTGATCCCCGTTTTCCGGAGGAAACTGTCGGGTGTCGATGCACTGCCGCAACTGGCTGTGCTTGGGTTGTTGTCCGGAATTGTCACCGGCGCGGTGATTCTGTTGTTCCGGCTTGCCATTGAATGGCCGCTGGAACATTTCCTGCCCGGTGCGGGCTCAGAGAACTTCGAGCAACTGGACATTCTGACCAGGGGGCTGCTGCCGCTGGCCGGTGCCGTTGGTCTGGGCATTCTGTTGCACAAGCTGTCCATTCACGATCGCAAGGTGGGCATCGTCCACATTATGGAGCGCCTGAACTACCACCAGGGCTACATATCGTTCAAAAGCGCCATGGTTCAGTTTGTAGCCGGGGTTACCACCGTAGTATCCGGCCAGTCGGCTGGCCGGGAGGGCCCCGCGGTGCATCTGGGCGCGGCCTTCTCCAGCCTGTTCGGGCAATGGCTGAGACTGCCCAACAACAGCATACGAACACTGGTGGCCTGCGGCTGCGCAGCGGCCATCTCCGCCTCCTTCAACACGCCGATTGCCGGGGTCATCTTCGCCATGGAAGTGGTGATGATGGAATACACGATTGCCGGCTTTACCCCCATCATTCTTGCGGCGGTCAGTGCCGCCATCGTCACCCAGATCGTTTATGGCTCAGAGCCAGCCTTCAGTGTGCCAGCGCTGACCATGAACTCGCTCCTGGAAATCCCCTGGATTCTCGCCATCGCCGTGATCATCGGCATAGCCGCCGCCGTATTCATTCATCTGGTGGACAGCATGGGCCGACATCACCACCGGCCGGTGCTGCTCCGGATCACCGTGGCCGGCCTACTGATGGTGCCGTTTGCGATTGTGGTGCCGGAAACCATGGGCATTGGTTACGACACGGTCAGCGAGACCATTCACGGCGAGTTGGGGTTCTGGTTACTGCTTGGCGTGGGCGTGGCAAAACTGGTGATTACCGGGTTGTCTATCGGGCTTGGTATGCCAAGTGGCGTGATCGGCCCGACCATTTTCATGGGGGCGACCCTTGGCGGAGCGATGGGGCTGATCGGCGCCCAGATCTTCCCCGAGCTGGCATCGTCGGTTGGCTTTTACGCCATGCTGGGCATGGGGGCGATGATGGGGGCGGTGCTACAGGCACCGCTGGCCGCACTGATGGCCTTGATGGAACTGACTCGAAACCCGAACATCATTCTGCCTGGCATGCTGATCATCACCACCGCCAGCCTGGTGACCAGTGAAGCTTTCGGCAAAAAATCCCTGTTCCTGACCATTCTGAAAAACCAGGGCCTGAGTTACCAGAATTCACCAGTGATCCAGGCGTTAAGGCGAGTGTCGGTGGGCGCGATCATGGACCGGAGCATTTTGCGCACGGATCGGGAGCTGACCCCGGATGAGGCCCGCAAGGCACTGAAGTCGGAACCCAAATGGTTGCTGGTTGAGGGCAGCAACGGGCCAACCGCGCTGCTACCGGCAGTGGATCTTGCCCGCTACCTGGAAGACACCGAAAAACAGGTTGCCGAAGAGGGCATCGCCCCTCCGGACACCGTCGACCTGATGGAAATCCCGGCCAACCGGCGGGATGTGGCGCCAGTGCAATATCAAGCCACCCTGGAAGAGGCCCTGAACGAATTCGACTCAACCCAGGCTGAGGCACTGTACGTACAACGCCATGTAGCCCCGATGATTCAGCGGGTTTATGGTGTCGTGCTTCAATCAGATATCGAAAGCTATTACCAATACCGACGGAGTTGATGGATGTTGTGGGTCAAGGCGTTTCATATCATTTCCCTGGTGTGCTGGTTTGCCGGCATTTTCTATCTGCCCAGACTGTTCGTGTACCATGCAGCCTGTGAGGACCAGCCGGGCCGCGAACGCTTCAAGATCATGGAGCGCAAACTGTACCGGGGCATAACAACACCTTCGATGATCGCCACGGTGGTCTTTGGAATCTGGTTACTCAGTTACAATGTGTCCGGTTATTTCAGCATGGGCTGGATGCACGCCAAACTGGCTCTGGTCGCGCTGCTGGTCGTCTACCATTTCTATTGCGGCCACTTGGTGAAAGTCTTCCGGGATGACAAGAATACCCGCAGCCACGTGTTCTATCGCTGGTTTAACGAGGTTCCGGTATTCATTCTGTTAGCGGTGGTCATTCTGGCTGTTGTAAAACCCTTTTGAGGAGAGCAACCATTAATAGCTACACCCGCCCCCATGTTCTGGTGCTGTCTGGGCTGGACCCCTCCGGTGGTGCCGGCATTCAGGCCGATATCCAGGCGATTACTTCCCTTGGCGGGCACCCCCTGCCAGTGCTGACCTGCCTGACCGTGCAGGACACCAACAACGTGTATGGCGCCGAGCCTGTCAACGCTGAGCTGATCCGGCAACAACTGCAGTGCCTGGCAGCAGATGTGCCCATCCATGCCATCAAGACCGGTGCCCTGGGCAATGCCGATGTGGTCGATGTACTGGTGGAGTTTCTTGACAGCCAGCCGGAGTTACCGCTGATTGTCGACCCGGTCATCAAGGCCGCCGGCGGCGGCGATCTTGCCGATGAAGCGCTGGTTCAGGCGATGAAAACCCGGCTGTTCCCCAGGGCGGAAATGATCACCCCCAATGGCGTTGAACTGGCCCAACTGGGTGGCAGTGATGATCCTGACCAGGCCGCCAGAAACCTGATTGACGCCGGCTGCCAATCGGTACTGGCCACCGGTGGCCATGGCACGGGCATCCATATCGTCAATACCCTGTACAACCACGCCCCGGAACCCATGCACTGGGAAGTGGAAAGGGTCGGTGCCAATGAGTTCCACGGCACCGGTTGTACGCTGGCCGCCGCCATTGCGGCCGGGCGCGCCAGTGGGTTGTCGGCCAGGGCATCGATCTCCCAGGCGCAGAACTACGTTCATCGTGCCCTTCTGCACGCGCTGAATGTGGGCAAAGGCCAACGGGTTCCCGACCGGGGCATTCTGTGGGAACGCTGAACCGGATGCTAAAACCTGGCCTGTATGCCATTACCGATAACGCACTGACCCCGGCAGATAAACTGATTGCCGCCGTGGAAGCGGCATTGCAGGGCGGAGCGACATTGGTACAGTACCGCGACAAGGCAGGCACCAGTGCCGAGCGATTGCGCCAGGCAACGGAGCTGAACGCCCTGTGCCGCCAGGCCGGCGTGCCCCTGCTGATTAACGATGACCCGGAACTGGCCCTGCGGGTGGGCGCTGCGGGTGTGCACCTGGGCCAGGACGATTGCACCCTGGCCGACGCCCGGCGTGTTCTGGGGCCAGAGGCCATCATCGGCATTACCTGCCACCATCGGCTGGACCTTGCCCGCAACGCCAAGGCGGCAGGGGCCGACTACCTGGCGTTTGGCCGGTTCTACAACTCGGCCACCAAACCCGGTGCACCACCTGCAGAAACGACTGTATTGACGGAAGCCAGAGCGCTGGCGCTTCCGATTACCGCGATTGGTGGCATCACCACCGACAACGCCGAAGCCCTGATCCGTGCCGGCGCAGACCTGATTGCGGTAGTGGGAGGTCTGTTTGGTGGCACTCCGGAGGACATCCGGCACAGAGCGGAAACCTTTACCCGGCTGGTGGCCAGGCATCACCCTCTTTTCTCATCTTCAAACTGACAGGAGCTATCCGTGACTCACTCTGAAACGCTATTCGAACAGGCCCAGAAATACATTCCGGGCGGCGTAAATTCACCGGTGCGGGCCTTCCGCGGTGTTGGCGGTACTCCGGTTTTCTTCAAGCATGCCGAAGGCGCTTATCTGTATGACGAAGATGACCGCCGATACATTGACTTTATCGGCTCCTGGGGCCCGATGATTCTTGGCCACTCAGACCCGCGCATTAAAGCGGCCCTGCACGCCCAGGTGGATCTGGGTGTGGGCTATGGCGCTCCTACGGCCATCGAAACCGAAATGGCGAAAAAGGTGTGTGAACTGGTGCCCTCCATTGAACTGGTGCGCATGGTCAACTCCGGCACCGAAGCCACCATGAGCGCCATTCGCCTGGCCCGTGGCTACACCGGCCGGGACAAGATTGTAAAGTTTGAGGGTTGCTACCACGGCCACGTGGATTCACTGCTGGTAAAAGCCGGCTCCGGCGCGCTCACACTGGGCGTACCCAACTCCCCGGGCATTCCCGCCAGCCTGGCCGAACACACCATTACCCTGAACTACAACGACATCGATCAGGTACGTGAGACCTTCAAGGACATCGGCGATCAGGTGGCAGCTATTATTGTCGAACCTGTTGCCGGCAACATGAACTGCATTCCGCCGGTACCTGGGTTCCTGGAAGGGCTGCGGGAAGTCTGCGATGAACACGGCACGGTGCTGATTTTTGACGAAGTAATGACCGGCTTCCGGGTGTCACTCGGCGGTGCCCAAGGCTTCTACGGCGTTAAGCCGGACCTGACCGCCCTGGGCAAAGTGATCGGTGGCGGCTTGCCGGTGGGTGCTTTTGGCGGCAAGCGGGAAATCATGGAGCACATTTCTCCACTGGGTCCGGTCTACCAGGCCGGCACCCTGAGCGGCAACCCCCTGGCCATGACCGCGGGCCTGACCACCCTGAACGCCATTTCTGAGCCCGGCTTCCACGACAAGCTGACGGACAAAACCAACAAGGTGCGTGATGGCCTGAAAGCCGCCGCCGACGAAGCCGGCATCCCGCTGACCGTCCAGTCCGCTGGCGCCATGTTCGGCTTTTTCTTCACCGATGAGCCCTCGGTGACCACCTTCGAACAGGTGATGGCGTGCGATGTGGAACGTTTCAAGAAGTTCTTCCAGGGAATGCTGAAGGAAGGCATCTACCTTGCGCCCTCGGCATTCGAAGCGGGCTTTACCACAGCGGCCCTCAGCGATGAGGACATTGAGTTCACCCTGGCCGCAGCCCGGAAAGTCATGGCGACCCTGTAACAGGGTCGTCTTGTCAGCTCTGGCCACCTCGGGCCAGGGCTGATGGTTTTCAGAATACCCCTTCCAGCGATACTGTATAGGTGTGACGACGGTAATCGTACCGGTCAATCCGGCTATTCTGATCCCGGAACAGCCACTGGTTACGCACCAGCCATTGCCGACTGATAGCGTACTCCGCCATCAGCCCGAACTCCCGCCGCACATCCCGGCGCCGCTGAGTGGCCAGTGTGCCTTGTTCGAGCCATTGGTGTGGATCTTCGTAACGACTGTGCCGCACGGCAACCTCCGCCCCTACCGAAAGAGCCGGCCCAACCGGATAAATCGCCTCAACGCCCAGTTCATGATGGACCGGGGATACGCTGGCGAAAAACTCGTCCTGTTGAAAGTCTTTCCGATGATTGCGCTGCCAACGATAGAATGCTTCAACAAGCAGCCAATCAACGTTTTGTTCGGCACGGACTTCAAACTGGTACCACTGGCCATCATAGGCGACGTAATCCGGGCCACCATTCACCTGATCCGCTGACACCGACCATGAACAGCCGGACAGCCAGCCGGATAACGGGCAAACGCCGGAACGGCCGAACAGGCTCAGGCCTACACGGGTTTCCAGCTCATCATTGCCCAGCCAGGCCCGTGAGGCACCGGCACGCAGGCCAAGTTCCCACTGGTCAAAGCGGCGCACCCCGGCCGCCCGGGCCTGAACCACAGACGTATCGTCCGCCCGGCCGCGGGTATAATCCTGACCATAAATCACGCCATCCCAGACCACCCGCCAGTGCTCGCTGACCGGCTGGCTCAGAGTGCCCGCCGCCACCAGCTCGGCGAAAAAGCTGCCTCTGTCGCTCGGCGAGTCGTCGGGAACGCCGGCCACATTGCTGTCGTAGCCAAGCCCGGTAGCCAAGTAGCCTTGGGCAATCGATTTCATCGAGGACGAGTCAGAGGGGGCGTCTTCGGCCAGTTTGGCCAGCTGCCGCTGTGCCAGCTCACGGATGGTTTCTGGCGCTTCCTGACGGGCAGATTCCTGAAACCAGCCCTCAGCCTCGGCCGTTCGGCCATCCGCTAGGGCAACCAGACCGAGATTGTAGTGGGCAAGAGCCTGATTTGGCCCCTGCAAAAGCTGGAGAAACAGAGCTTCGGCGGCCGGATAATCACCGGTTTTGTAGTAGGTGACCGCCAGGTTGTAGGTCAGGGCCGGGCTGTCGTGACCCAGCTCCCTGGCCGCTTCAAACTGCTGTCGTGCGGCGGGATAATCGCCCTGCTGAAACTGTTCAATGCCAGTGGCCATGGCCTGCTGCGCGGATTGATCCGGCTCGGCAACAACGACAGCGGAGATGGCCAACAGGCCCACAAAACGAAGGGTCTTGAACAACCGAAAACCTCAGGCTCGACATCAACGGAACCGGCCGGGGCAGCCCCGTTCCGGGCGAGCCCTGAGGTTAACACAGATAAAAGATCAGGGACGTGACGATGGTGACGGTAGCTCAGGCCTCAGTTCGTCAAGTTCCCGTACAGTTTCCGGCAGACTGTCACGCCCGATATCCGGATTTCCACCCCGGACTTCCCGGGCACGCTCGGAGACCGACTGGCCAAAATTCCGCCCCCGCTCTCTGGCATCCTCTGCCGTTGCCCTGCCGGGCGCCAAGGTATTACCCCGTTCATGGCGGCGCAATCCGGGCAACTCCGGCAGGCGTATTTCCCGAGTCACGGCACCGGTGAGATCTTCGCTGTCGTCCACCATTCTCATGGTCACATCAAGGTCGTCAGCCAGCGCCAAAGGGGCGCTTACTACCAGCACGGCCGCCAGCATCAAGCGGGAAGAGCTGGCCCGCCACCAGGATTCACAAACGCTCATGTTGCAGGCTCCTCGTGATTTGTCCGACTGCCGGAGGCTGCCGGGCCATCATCGTTCGGGTACTGGGGCACCATCGCCCTGAAAACTTTCTGACGACCATTTGCATCGAGTTCGGCAACCAACTCGCCGGCGCCGGGAAACAGAATCGTCAAGGGTAACTCCAGCACATTGTCGCCCTGTACAAGACTCACCTGCCAGCTGACCCGATGCTGACCGGGCAAGCCTGACAACTCTACATGGGGCGGCAGATCCAGTGTCAAGGTAACATCATCCAGGGCTTCACCGGCATTAAAGGCCAGCCGTACCGTTCGTTCCACCGGCGCCATCTCTGACGGAGCCGCCGCTTCTTCGGTCAGGTCCGTGGCTGCCACTTCCGGCTCCAGCCCGCGCTTATCGCTACCTTGGCCGAGCATCAGCCCCAGCACCAGCGCGGCCGCAACGGCACCGCCCCAGGCCACATGAACCTTGCGATTGGAGGCCGGTGCGGGAAGCTGGCCGAACACCCGGTTTTCAAAGCCCGGTGACGGTTCCGGCAGCCTGCAGCGTGAAGCCAATTCGGACATCAGCGAGCGCTCGAACGCCTCGTGCTGCTGGCACAGAGCACAACTCTCCAGGTGCACGCGCACCACCTGCGACTCATCGGCGGGCAGCTGGCCCCGAACATAGTCGGGCAATTGTGATTGGATTTGCCGACAGGACATAGTTATCACCTCAATGTTCCAGACGCCCGGAATCATCATCCGGTTCCATTGCCAACTGAAGATGCTTCCTCAAGGCAGCCCGACTGCGATGCAGCCGGGATTTGACGGTTCCGATGGGCACGCCCAACACTTCCGCCACATCTTCCTGGCGCCAGCCATCCACATCGTGAAGCAACAGCAGGGTGCGCTGGTCCGGCGACATCTGTTCCAGCGCCCGGTCGAGCATTGGGCCAAGCCGTTCTTTGTTTAGCTCCAGCTCGGGCGACTGATCGTCCGACATCTGGCTGTCGAGCCAATCAGACTGACTCTCCGCCTCCATCAATTCGCTCACCGGACGATCGGCCTGGCGCCCCTTCTTTCTGACGGAATCGATGAACTGACGGTACAACACCCGGTTTAACCACGGCCTGAGCTGATCCACGGATTCCAGCTCATCCAGGCGCGGGTAGAGCTTCACCACCACATCCTGCACCAGATCCTCGGCGTCCTGAAGGCTACCGGTTAATCGATAGGCAAAGCTGTGCAACGCCGTCAGGTGCGGCTGCACCAGGCGCTGAAATCGCTTTTGGGCGGATGGGCGAAACGGAAGAATGGCCAAAAAAGTACTGCCTGATGACGGTTTACGGAAGCGCGCAGTCTATAACAGCCCTGCCCTTATCGGCGAATTATGACCAACTCATGTGTAAATGTTAATCAAATCGAGGGGAACCCGCAGCGATTCCGGATCGTGAAGTCATTACTGGCGATTGCAACGCCGGATAAACAACGCAACGGATACGAACCGGAGGATTTATGAAGCGTTCAACCCAAGTTTTCGCGGTCTCCGCCCTTGCGGCCGCATTGGCCGCCTGTGGTGGGAGCGGTGACGGCAGCCTCTCTTCTGGGCAAACAGGGACGGTATCCATGGGGCTCACTGATGCTCCCACCATGGATCTAAGCAGCGTGAACGTGGCGTTCAATGCGATCCGGCTCAAACCGGTGGATGGACAGTGGCAGGAGTTCAGCCTGGACGAAGTCGGGATTATTGACCTGCTCACCCTGCAAGGCGGCGTGACCGAGCCTCTGATTACCGACGAGGAAGTACCTGCCGGTGAATATGAGGAAATCCGCCTGATTGTCGATACTGAGCAGTCTTGGGTGACCAAGGAATCCGAAGGTGATGCCCGCTATACCCTGGCGGTGCCCTCCGGCGAGCAAAGCGGCCTGAAACTCAAAGGCAGCTTTGTTGTTGCCGCCGACACCAGCCAGAGCTTCACCATCGATTTTGATGTTCGCAAATCCATTGTGAACCCTCCCGGAAAGGCGCTGGCGGATTACATGCTCAAGCCGGTACTTCGCCTGGTCAACAACCTGGAGGTGGGTGAGCTGACTGGCGAGGTGGATTACGCCACTATCCTGCAAGCTCGCAATGAAGACCCGGAGCAGCTCGACTGCAGCCCGAACTATGAAGGTGCAGTCTATGTCTACGAGGGTGAGATTGACGAGCCGGTAGATCTGAACGTCGAGCGAGACGGCCTCAATCCGCTGATGGTGGTGCCGGTCAACGAGCAGGAAGATGGCAACCTGTATGAGTGGACCGCCGCCTTCCTCACCGAGGGCACCTACACCATCAGCTACAGCTGCCAGCTGGATGATAACGAAACCGACGACGAGATCGAGTTTGAGGGTACCCAGACCCTCGACGTCATCGCCGGCGAAACCACTGTGGCTGACCCCATCCCGCTGCAGCCTTAATAGCGCTGCATTGACGCAAAGGCCAGGGACGGCCTTTGCTCTCCTGACATTCTCCTATCACAAAGCCCCGGCACGGGCCTCAGCCTGATCGGCCCCGGCCACATTACCCCTGGCCCGGCGAATATCCGCCAGCAGCAACCAACCCGAGCGCTGCATCCTCGAATCGTTACCCGCCAGCGACAGACCTTTCAGCGTGAACTGTTCTGCCGCCCCCAGATTGTCACCAGACACATAGGCTTCCGCCAGCTTGAAATAAACCTCTGAGGAACGCGGCGCTATGCGTTGTGCCCGCTCCAGGCGGGCGATAGCGCCGGCAGAGTCCCCCTGCGCCAGGCGCTGGTCGGCGTCACGGATCAGGCTGACCGCTGCGGCCGGCAGTTCGTCACCGGACTCCCGATAACTGGGCGAGCGGGTAGCGGGCGCCTCCGGCTCACTCACCTCGGGCTGCTCGCTCTTGCGCCATACCCGGGGCTCAGACTCTTCTTGCGGTTCCGCGGTTCTTGGCGGTTCCGGCGCACTCGAGCGATCGTCGCCGCCCATAGGTACGTAGATAGAGCCACCCCCGGGGCCGCTGGCGCAACCTGCAAGACCCAGCGCCATGGCCAGGCAACCGGCGCGGGTAATCGTTGTTTTATTCATCGGAACAATCCTTCAAACCAACTGCGTATTTGCCGGCCGAACTGCCCTTCGCAGTCCAGGCGCTGCCGGGGCTCACTGCCGGCGATAAATGGCACCAGACGGGCATCCTCACACCGCTCTCCCGTCAATGCCTGTTCGCGGGCATTGACCCAATGATACTGGACACCGTCCGGCATGACCGGTGAAAAGCCATGCTGTGGCAACTGCGCCATCATTGCAGACCACACCGGCAAGGCGCCAGAGGCGCCGGTCAATACCGTGGGGCCGTTATCGTCACGCCCCACCCAGGCCACGGCCAGATAGTCACCACTGAAGCCCGCAAACCAGGAGTCCCGGCCCTGGTCTGTTGTACCGGTCTTTCCAGCCAGTGTCAGTCGATCTGGCAGGGTCCGATAAGCTGAGCGGCCGGTACCCTCCTGCACGGTTTCCTGCATGGCGTACTGCACCAGGTGCACCGCAGCGGGGTCGGCAACCCGGTCGACTTTCAGGTTATAGCGCGATAACGGCTCGTTGCGGGCATCGGTCACTTCCCGAATGGTCCGCAAGGGTGTGTTGAAGCCCGAGGTAGCCAGCCCCTGGTAGAGCTGGGCCACTTCCGCCGGCGTCAACGACATCGAGCCAAGCAGCAGCGAGGGATAGTCCGAAATCGGTGTGGTCACCCCAAATGCCCTCAACACTTTCTGCACGCGCGGGATGCCGACATCCAGCCCGACACGCACTGCCGGGAGGTTGTAGGATCGGGACAGGGCCAGGTGCAGGGGCACTTCGCCACGCTCCTCACCATCAAAGTTCTTGGGCTGCCACAACCGGCCGTCGTCAAACTCCAGGGTAAACGCGCGATCCTGTACCGGCGTAATCAAGGTATACCGGTCGGCCTGCTCCAGAGCTGCCAGGTAGGTAAACGGTTTGATCAGCGAGCCAATCGGCCGGCGGGCGTCCACCGCACGGTTGAAACCGGCAAACTCCGGGTCTTTTCCGCCCACCAGCGCCAACACCTCGCCGGTGTCCTTGGCGGTGACCACCAGGGCCGCCTCAAGAGCCTCGCGGGTCTCACCGCGGGCCAGCCGGGGCAGGGTATCGCGAACCGCCTTTTCTGACGCATCCTGAACCGCCGGGTCCAGGGTGGTGAATATGCGCAAGCCTTCACTCTGCAGGTCTTCTTCCCGGTAATCCCGAGCCAGGTGCCGGCGCACCAGGTCAATGTATGCCGGATAACGGTTATCGGTATAAGACGGCCTGGCGCTCACCCCCAGGGGCTGGCGGATAGCCCGGGCTGCATCGTCAGCGCTGATCAGCCCGGCCTCAGCCATTTCTGACAGCACCAGGTCACGCCGGGCCTTGGCCCGCTCCGGGTGGCGGCGCGGGTTGTAGTAGCTGGGGCCTTTCACCATGCCGATCAACAGGGCAATCTGATGAACGTCCAGGTCTTTCAGGGGCTCGCCAAAGAAAAACTGGCTGGCCAGGCCAAAGCCGTTGATGCTGCGATTACCTGCCTGGCCAAGGTAGACCTCGTTCAGGTAGGTTTCCAGAATGTCGTCTTTCTCGTAGTGCCATTCCAGCAAAACCGACATCAGGGCTTCGTTACCCTTGCGCACCAGGGTCTGGTCTCGGGTCAGGAAGAAGTTCTTCACCAACTGCTGGGTCAGGGTACTGCCACCCTGCACAATCTGCCCCGCCTTTATGTTTGCCAGCATGGCCCGGGCAATAGACAAGGGCGCAACGCCGTAATGCTCGTAGAACTGTCGGTCCTCAATCGCCATCAGCCCAAGGGGCAACAACTCCGGCACCTCATCAAGACGAACCAGCACCCGGTCCTCCCGGTGGGAGGGATAGATACCGCCGATCTGGGCCGGTTCCAGCCGGACAATCGGGGAATCCGGGCCGGCGACCACCGAAAACGACTGAACACGGTCTCCCGACACCACCAATGACAATCGGCGCCTGGGCTCTTCACCATCGGGGAACCTGAAACCACGAGCGCTGATCATAAACCGCCCGCCATTTCGCTGATAAGTCCCGGCCCGAACGCCATCTCCGGCCCGGTAGCCAGCCAATTCCAGCTCCCGGGCAAGGCCTGCCGCGCTTACGCTCGCGCCATCATAAAGCTCCAACGGCCGGGCGTAGACACGGGACGGCACTTCAAAACGGCGGCCCTCAAAACGGGAGGTTACAACCGCATCCAGGTACACCATCCAGCCGGCCAGAAGCACCAGGCCCAGGGCCCCGACACGAAACATGAAACGCCAGAAACCGCTGCGTTTGGCCGCTGGCCTGGATTTGGACGATTTTTTACGGGGGGAACGAGATTTGGTCATGGCCGGATTATAACGAAGCGGGCGACCCCTTCGGCAGGTCTGTTGTGTGTTATTTCTGTAATCCGCCCGTTATAGTAGGCCAATCAGAACAGAGCGATAAAAATCAATGAGTTCAGGGAACCAGGAGCACACCGTGAGCGCGACCCCATCGGAAACACTGATCAAGGCACTGCAAAACCCGGCACTGTATGACCACCCGGTACAGGGCTTCCAGGTCATTGAAACCCATATTTCACAGGTGTTACTGACCGGCAGCTACGCCTACAAGATCAAAAAACCGATGGATTTCGGCTTTCTGGACTTCTCCACCCTGGCGCGCCGTAAGCACTTCTGCGAGGAAGAACTCCGACTCAACAGCCGCCTGGCCTCGGAACTATATCAGGACGTTTTGCCCATTACCGGCACACCGGAGCAACCTGTTATCGGCGGCGAGGGAGAAGCCTTTGAATACGCCATCCGCATGCGCCAGTTCGACCAGGACCAGCTGTTCGACAAGCGCCAGGAGCGCGGTGACCTGCCACCGGAGATGCTCACCAACCTGTCCCGCCAGGTAGCGCAGTTCCACGATAGCTTGCCTGCCGTTGCCGAAGATAAACCCCTGGGCACCCCGGAAGCGGTGTACGCCGCGATGCAGGAAAACTTCGACCAGATTCGCCCGATGCTGGACGACAACACCCTGCTGCTGCAGCTGGACAATCTGGAAGAATGGACCCGGACCACCTTCGAGCGGCACCGGGAGCTGATTGCCAGCCGCAGGGCCAAGGGCATGGTGCGGGAATGCCATGGCGACTTGCACCTGGCCAATATTACGGTGTTCAACGATCAGGTCACGGTGTTCGACTGCATCGAATTCAATGAGCCGTTCCGCTGGATTGATGTCATCAACGATCTGGCGTTTCTGCTGATGGACCTGGAATCCCGCCGTGAACCGCTGCTGGCCAACCTGGTACTGAACAGCTATCTGGAATACCGGGGCGATTTCGAAGCCTTGGCGCTGCTCCCGCTCTACAAGGCTTACCGGGCGATGGTCCGGGCCAAGATTGCCTTGTTCACCATGGCTAACCCCAGCCTGGGCGAGGGCGAAAAAGCCGGCCTGATGCAACGCTACCGGGATTACGCCCAGTTGGCGGAAGATTACGGCGAGATCCCCAACCATTACCTGCTGGCCACCACCGGGCTTTCAGCCAGCGGCAAAACCTGCGTCAGTGCCGCCATGGCCGGCGAGCTGAACCTGATCAGGCTGCGCTCAGATGTTGAGCGCAAGCGGTTGCACGGCCTTGGACCGCTGGACGACAGCAAATCCGGCGTTGGCACGGACCTGTACAGCCCGGAAGTCACCGAACAGACTTACCAGCACCTCGCCAATCTGGCCAATGACCTGCTCAGCTCCGGGCATTCCGTCATTGTGGATGCGGCCTGCCTGAAAGAACGCGAACGCACGCTCTTTGCCAAGGTGGCCGAGGCCCAGGGCGTGCCCTTTGCCCTGCTGCACTGCGAGGCCCCGGAACAGCTTAGGCGGGAGTGGGTGCGCAAACGCAAAGGCGATGCCTCGGAAGCCACCGAAGACCTGCTGGATGCACAGCAACGCTGGTTCGAGCCACTGACGGTGGAGGAGAAAACCCACACCGTGCACCTGCATACCGACCAGGAGCATGTAGCAGAAGCAGTTGCAGACCGAATTCGGCAGCACTTTGGCTTGCCACCGAGCCAAAGCGTCTAAACTTACCTGCGTACGCTTGGCATCATTCCATTCGAGGTGTGAGATGGACGACATTCAGGAACACGAACTGCATCAGATTGATCACCCGCTGTATGACATACTGCGCAGCGAAGACATCAAGGCGTTCAATGCCGAGAAAGCAAAACTGAGCGACCTGCCCAGTTTTGCCCATGGCGACTTCCGGGGGCTGGATTTACGCGGCCTCGACGCCAAGGGGCTGGATTTGCGCCACGCTTACTTCCGGGGCGCCGACCTGCGCGGCATCGACTTTTCCAAATCCCGGATGGAGGGTGCCAGCATCGCTAGCGCCAAGATCTCCGGCTGCTATTTCCCCCATCGCCTGGAGGCCGATGAAATCGTGATGTCACTGAACCACGGCACCCGCATGCGATACGCCCTGCTGCCAAAATGACGGAACAGAACCATCCCTGGGAGACCGTTTGCCCGGCAACGGAACTGGTTCCAGGCCGGTTTATTGAATTCCGGCTGAAACAGAAAGCCCGTGAACCGGAAGGCATGCCCCTGACCGGTTTTGTGTTTCTGGATGGTAGCGAGCCGAAAGCCTACCTGAACATCTGCCCGCACCTGGGCATCGAACTGAACTGGATGCCGGGCAAATTCATGGACGCCGACAACCTGTTTATCCAATGCTCTACCCACGGCGCGTTGTTCAAGCCCGGCACCGGTGAATGCATTGCGGGCCCTTGCCAGGGCGATGCCTTGACCGCCCTGGAGGTACGCCAGAACGGTGACCAGATCGAAATCAGGCTTGGAGACTGACCGGCACCGCTTCGGTCAGGTCCAGCCCGCCTCCCGGGTTGCCATCCGCTCCCGACAGCGCGGCGCGATAAGCCAGCACCTCGACCCCGGCGGCCTTCGCCTGGCGTAACAACTCGCCATAGTGGGCATCAATATGATCCGCCGGGCGCACCCTTTCGATTCCTGTGTGGTTAACCACAAAGAAGAGTACCGCCCGGTCGCCTTTTGCAACCTGCGCCATCAGTTCCCGAAGGTGCTTCTGGCCCCTTTCGGTCACCGCATCCGGGAAATAGCCGCTTGAACCGTCCGCCAGCGTGACATTCTTCACCTCAACCCAGGCGTCTGGCCGCGCCGGATGGCCCGACAACAACAAATCTATCCGGCTTTTCTCATCACCGTAACGCACTTCTGCCCGGCACTCTGTGTAACCGGCCAGCTCCGGTACCCGCCCGGCTTCAATGGCCTCCCGTGCCTGGGCGTTGGGACGGGCGGTATTCACGCAGGCAAATACCGCCGGGGCGGTTTCCACCAGCTCCCAGGTGTACTTCAACTTGCGCTTGGGATTATCGCTACGGCTCAGCCAGACCCTGGCGTTATCGGGCTGGCAGCCCAGCATGGAGCCGGTGTTCGGGCAGTGGGCCGTTACCTCCTCGCCATCGGGCAATCGCACATCGGCAAGGAAGCGTTTGTAGCGGCGAATCAGCCGCCCTTCCACCAAAGGTTCAGCAAACTTCATGTGATCTCCGCAAAAAGTCGTTGTCACAAGGCTGGCCACCCTGAGACTAATCTGCTATTTTCCGCAAATTCCCGTTTCAGGACGAATGCTTTTATCCAGGGTTAAACCGCGCAGCAACCGTGCTGGCGCGGCGGAAGCAAAGCGTTCTTGTAGTAGTACAAACAAGAGGCCGGGTTCAATGGCAAACACTGCAGAACAACCACGCGAACGTTTTACCAATTTCACCCCTTATGAAATGAAAAAGGGTGAAGACTACATGAGTGCTGACATGCTGCAGCACTTCAAAAATCTGCTCCTGCAATGGAAACAGGAGCTGATGGAAGAAGTGGACCGCACCATGCACCACATGCAGGAAGACGCCGCAAATTACGCGGATCCCAGTGACCGTGCAACCCAGGAAGAAGAATTCAGCCTGGAGCTGCGCACCCGGGATCGCGAGCGCAAGCTGATCAAAAAGATTGACCAGACCATCGACCGCATCGACAAAGACGACTACGGCTTCTGCGATCAGTGCGGCGTGGAGATCGGCATTCGTCGCCTGGAAGCTCGCCCGACGGCCACACTGTGCATCGACTGCAAAACCCTGGCGGAAATCCGCGAGCGCCAGACTGGCATCTGAGCCCCACCGATAGCCGGCCGCATGAGCAGCCGGCTTACTGAGTCTCTATGGAGCAACCACGGTACCGTGGGCGTTTTGCCCCTTCCCCGACAGGACCGCTGCATTTCGGCTCCCTTGTAACCGCCCTGGCCAGTTGGCTGGAAGCCCGCACCGCCGGTGGCGACTGGCTGGTTCGCATCGAAGACCTGGACCCGCTACGGGAGCCCCCCGAGGCCACCGGCCAGATTCTCCATTCCCTGGATTGCCACGGGCTGTTTCCTGACGAACCGGTACGGTTTCAATCCCGGCGCCACGACGCCTACCAGGCCGCCATTGGCCAGCTTCTGGCGCGGCATAAAGCCTATCGGTGCCGGTGCTCCCGAAAACTGCTCCAAAAGCACGGCGGTTATCATCCGGACCACTGCCGAGATGGCCATCCAGCACCTGGAGATACCCCCTACGCCATTCGATTTGCCCTGACCGACGAAGTCAGCCACTGGCAGGATCTGCTGCTGGGCGATCAGCAACAGAAAGTAGCGGCAGAACTGGACGACCCGGTGCTACTGCGTAAGGAGGGCTTCTATGCCTACCAACTGGCAGTGGTGGTGGACGATATCGACCAGAACATCAGCCACGTGGTGCGGGGCTCCGACTTATTGGACATGACCGCGCAGCAGCAACAGATTTTCCGTGCTCTTGGCGCCCAGCCACCGCAGTGGCTGCATATACCGGTCATCGTGAACGATCGGGGCCAGAAGCTGAGCAAACAGACCCATGCTCCGGCGCTGGATGACCAACAGCCCGCCGCCAACCTGGTCAACGCACTGGCAGCCCTTGGCCAACAGCCGCCGTCCGCGCTTCTGAACGCAACGGTGGACGATGTGCTCGCCTGGGGCCGGGAAAACTGGCGCCGGCACGCCATCCCCCTGACATCCCGGCAGGCCCGTGGTATAACCCCAAACACACACTTGCGTCCGGACCACTGAGCCGATGTATATCTACCGCCTGGTCTTTTTGCTGGTACTGGCCATTTATATTTTTTCTCCCAACATTCTGGACTGGTGGACCTCACCAGATAACGCCTGGTACAGCCCCTACGTGATCTGGGGAGGCCTGATTGCCATCGGCTTCTGGCTCGAATGGCGGCGAGACCCCAATGAGTTTTAGCGCCAGCGGCCTGCTACTGGCCAGCCTTCTGTACCTGATTCTGTTGTTCGGCATTGCCTGGAGTACCGAGCGGGGCACCCTGCTGCGTCAGTGGGTACGGCATCCTCTGGTTTATACCCTGAGCCTTGGCGTCTACGCCGGCATCTGGGCAGTCTACGGCGCCATCGGCATGGCGGCGGAATCCGGTTACGGCTTTCTGGCTTACTATCTGGGTATCTCCGGGGCCTTTCTGCTGGCGCCGGTGTTGCTGAACCCGATCTTGCGCATCGGCCGCGCTTATCAACTGACGTCCCTGGCTGACCTCTTTGCCTATCGTTATCGCAGCCAGTGGGCCGGCACCCTGGTGACACTCTGCTCAGCCGCCGCCATTTTGGCGCTACTGAGCATGCAGATTCAGGCTGTTGCGGTATCGGCGTCCCTGCTCGCGCCTGACACCTCGCCCAAAGCCATCAGCGTGATGTTCAGCCTGATCGTCGTGCTGTTCACCATGCTCTTTGGCGCACGCCGGCACCAGAGCTCTGGCAACCATCAGGGGCTGGTGCTGGCCATCGCCTTTGACTCCCTGGTCAAGGTGGTTGCCCTGCTGGTGCTGGGTGGTGTGGTGTTATTCGGTGTGTTCGGCGGCACCGACGGGCTTGAAGAATGGTTGGCCCGGGCCTCACACCCCGAGGCAACCATGACCATGGCGATCAATGATGGCAGCTGGCGGGCCCTGCTGCTGATGTCGTTTGCCGCCGCGCTGGTCCTCCCGCACATGTACCATATGACCTTCAGCGAGAACCCCTCGCCAAGGGCCCTGGCGAAAGCCAGCTGGGGCCTGCCCCTGTATCTGCTACTGCTTGGCCTGCCAGTGCCCCTGATTGTCTGGGCCGGCCAGGCCCTGGGTGTTGTTGTGCCCCAGGCGTTTTTCAGTATCGGGGTGGCCCAGGCACTGGAGAGCCCGGCGCTAACACTGTTGATGTATATCGCAGGGCTTTCCGCCGCCAGCGGGCTGATGATCGTCAGCACCCTGGCGCTGTCGGGCATGGTTCTCAACCATGTTGTGCTGCCCCTGAAAACTCCCAAAGACCAGGGCGACATCTATCAATGGCTGCAGTGGGTAAAACGCCTGCTCATTGCCGTTATCCTGTTTCTGGCGCTGCTGTTCCACGAAACCATTGGCCAGAACCTGGACCTGTCCATCCTCGGAGCCATCTCGCTCTCCGGCACCTTGCAGCTGCTACCAGGCGCCCTCGGCGTTATCTACTGGCCGGAGGGCAACCGGCGCGGTCTGATCGCCGGACTGCTGACCGGCCTGGCCATCTGGATGACCACCCTGGTGCTGCCGTTTTCCTACGCCGCCGACCTGCTGTCCTGGCTGGATCTTCCGGTCACCCCGGGTTATGACAATTGGCACCTGTTCACTTTCATCAGCCTGACGGCCAACATTTCGGTGTTTGCACTGGTCTCAATCCTGAGCCCCGCGTCTCCGGAAGAAACCAGCGCGGCACAGGCCTGCTCCCTGGGTGCGCTGTCTCGCCCACAGCGCAGGGAACTGCTGGCAACATCCTCCAACGACTTCGTTCAACATCTGACCGACCCGCTGGGCCCGACCGTGGCCCGACGGGAAGTAGAGCGTGCACTGGGGCAATTAAAGCTGCCCAACGTGGAGTTTCGCCCCTACCAGCTCAGGCGCCTGCGGGATCAGGTTGAAATCAACCTGTCGGGCTTGCTGGGCCCCGCCGTAGCCAGGGATATTGTCAAACGCCATCTGGGCTTCAAACCCCTGACCCACGGCGGCACCGGCCAGGACATCCGCTATGTGGAGCGGGCGCTGGGCGACTACCAGAACCAGCTTACCGGCCTGGCCGGGGAGCTCGACAACTTGCGGCGCCACTACCGGCAGACCCTGCAGAACCTGCCGATACCCGCCTGCTCTGTCGGTGAGGATGGCGAAATCCTGATGTGGAACCACGCCATCGAATCGCTCACTGGCATTTCTGCCGACGAGGTGGTCGGCGCCAAACTGATGGCCCTGCCGGAGCACTGGCATACCCTGCTGGACGACTTCAACCGGGGCGACGACCTGCACCGTTACAAGCACCGGCTCGACCTGCGGGGCAAGCCCCACTGGCTGAACCTTCATAAGGCTGCCCTGAGCGGGCCGGACCATCCGGAAGGTGGCTCGATCATTCTGGTGGAAGACCAGACCGAAACCCGATTACTGGAAGACGAGCTGATGCACAGTGAACGGCTGGCCTCCGTGGGCCGACTGGCCGCCGGTGTTGCGCACGAGATTGGCAACCCGGTCACCGGTATTTCGTCGCTGGCCCAGAACCTGAAACTGGAAACCGACGACCCGTCCATCCTGGAAACCGCAGACCAGATACAGCAGCAAACCCGACGCATCTCCGCCATATTGCAGTCACTGATGAACTTTGCCCGAACCGGCAACCACGCCCATGCCAACCGCTATGAGCCGGTCAGCATCCACCGCTGCGTGGAAGAATCCATCAACCTGTTGTCGCTGAGTGACAAGGGCATGGGCATCCAGTACCGGAACGAGTGCCCGGAAAACCTGCAGATACTGGGGGATGAGCAACGCCTGGTGCAGGTCTTCGTCAACCTCCTGGCCAACGCCCGGGATGCCTCGCCAGACGGCGGTACCATCCGGGTCAGTGGAAAGGGCGATGGCTACTCCGCTATCATCGAAGTGATTGACGAAGGCACCGGCATTCCCGCTGACCAGCTGGACCATATCTTTGAACCGTTTTACACCACCAAAGCACCGAACAAAGGTACGGGCCTTGGGCTTTCACTGGTGTATAGCATTGTTGAAGAACACTATGGCAACGTACAGGTGGAAAGCCCGGCAGATACCGAACGCCAGCGGGGAACCTGTGTAAGGTTACGCCTGCCCGCCTACGAGCCAGACACCGATACCGGCAACAGCACCCCGAACGAAAGGTCGTGAACGCGATATGCCCCGTATTCTGATAGTTGAAGATGAAGACATCATCCGCTCCGCGGTCCGCAAGCTGCTGCAGCACGCCGGTTACGAAGTGGCGGATGCCGTCTCCGTAGAGGAAGCGGACAACCTGGAACCGGACGGCTTTGACCTGATCATCACCGATCTGCGCCTGCCCGGCGCCGCGGGTACCGAGATGATCAACCGGGCGCCCAACACCCCGGTGCTGATCATGACCAGCTATGCCAGTCTGCGCTCAGCCGTGGACTCCATGAAACTCGGTGCCGTGGACTACATCGCCAAGCCCTTTGATCACGATGAAATGCTCGCAGCCGTTGAGAACATCCTGGCTCGCCAGAGTGCGCAGCCTGATGAGCCCGGCAGTGGCGAGAGCGCCGGGCAGCACCAGGCGACCGAATCCGACCCGGCAGCCATCATGTATGGCCAGTGCGAGCCCATGCAGAAGGTGTTCACGCTGATTCGCAAGGTGGCCCCGACCGAAACCACCGTCCTGATACAGGGCGAGTCCGGCACCGGTAAGGAACTGGCGGCCAGGGCCCTGCATCTGCTCAGCCCCAGGGCCACCAAGCCGCTGATTTCAGTAAACTGCGCAGCCATCCCCGAAAGCCTGATTGAATCGGAGTTGTTCGGCCATGAGAAAGGCGCATTCACCGGCGCCGTTTCCGCCCGTACCGGCCTGATTGAAGCCGCCGATGGCGGCAGCCTGTTCCTTGATGAGATCGGCGAACTGCCAGCGGAAGCCCAGGCCCGGCTGTTGCGCGTGCTGCAGGAAAGCGAGATCCGCAAGGTCGGCTCCACCCAGAGCCGGAAAGTGGATGTGCGCATGATTGCCGCAACCCACCGGAACCTGAAAGCAATGACCCGCACCGGAGAATTCCGGGAAGACCTGTATTACCGCCTTAACGTAATGCAAATCCGAATTCCGCCCCTGCGAGAACGCCGGTCAGACATTCTGGGCCTGGCCCGCCGTTTCCTTAAGCGGCAGGCAGAGAAGCTCGGACGGCCGGAGCTCAGTCTCAGCCCGGAGGCCATGCAGGCGCTGGAGCGGTGCCGCTGGCCAGGAAACGTGCGGGAGCTGGAGAATGCCATCGAACGGGCGTCCATTCTCACCGACGGCGACATCATTACCCCCGCAGTGCTGGACCTCGATAACGAGGGTAGTGACGAGTACATTCCGGAAACCCTGGTAGAAGGCAACAACGAGCAGACCCGCACCCGTGAGCCGGACTCCGCCAACGACCTGTCTCTGGAAGACTACTTTCAGCATTTTGTGCTGGAGAACCAGGACCGGATGAGCGAAACCGAGCTGGCCCAGAAACTGGGCATCAGCCGGAAATCTCTGTGGGAACGTCGCCAGCGTTTGGGTATTCCCCGCAAGAAAAGTTCCTGAACAAAGAAATGAACCCGAAATCATTTGTTACCCAGCGTTCCCCAAGGTAACACTTCCGACTCAGGTTACGTGAGACAGGTAACACTTTAGACGTATACGGGGTAACACTTATTTCTCACAAAAACATAACCCTCTGTTAATTAAAGGTTTTCAAAAACTGGCACAGCCTTCGCACTCTTAATAGCGCACAACAACAAAAACAAAAGTGACAACGCAGCGGCAAAACAAAAACAAAAAGCTGCATGAGCATCCAGCAACAAAAACAAGAACAGGATGCAAGCGAACTGAGTGTTTTGGGTACTTTGCTTTTTAGTGGTCCCCAGGCATGTGCGAGTTGTAGATGTAGAGAAGAATCGCTCCTGAAGCGGCACTGCAACTACCCCGATAACCCGCACCTTGCTCCTGACCGCTCTATGTATTCAAAGCTTTCCGTTTGCGTTATTTGATGTCCTTACTGTTGGGACAACACGGTGGGGTAGAAAAATCAAAAAGAATCCCGGCAACAACAAAAACAATGCAGATCGTCAACGCTTTCAGGGCGGGTTCGTGAAAACGAATCCGCCTTTTGATTATCTGGCCTACAGACTCACCCTGACCACCCCAACTCCTGAACAAAAATCACCTTTTCTATTTCCGTTTCTGCCTAAACATGTGCAATTCCTGCGCAAACCGTTAAAATCCCCGTCTTTGCGCATCGCAATCACGGAATTTCATGCCTAAACGACTTGTAGAAAAACTACGCTCCTTCATTCCCGGCAACGGGAAAAAGAAAGCCCGACGCTACCAGCGGCAGGAGATCCCCCGGGATCAGCACACCGTGTCCCGCTCGATGATCAGCGAGCCCGCACGAAAAGTCCTGCATCGGCTTAACAAAGCCGGCTATGAAGCTTATCTGGTGGGCGGCGGCGTGCGCGACATCCTCCTGGGCGGGCAGCCAAAGGATTTCGACATTGCCACCGACGCTACCCCTGAGGAAGTTCACGACCTGTTCCGGAATTCGCGACTGATCGGGCGCCGGTTCCGGATTGTGCATGTGGTATTCGGCCGGGAAATCATCGAGGTGACCACTTTCAGGGGCAACGCCCGGGACACCGAAGACGAACCGGCAGCCGATGAGCACAGAACCAGTGAGCATGGCCTGCTGTTGCGGGACAATGTCTACGGCAACCAGGAAGAAGACGCCCTGCGCCGTGACTTCACTATCAACGCGCTTTACTACTGCATCCGCAACTTCACGATCATCGACTACGCCAACGGCGTTGACGATCTGAAAAATCGCCAGATCCGCCTGATCGGTGACCCGGAAACCCGCTACCGGGAAGATCCGGTTCGCATGCTTCGCGCCATCCGCTTTGCCGCTAAACTGGGTTTCGAAATTGAACCGGACACCGAAGCTCCCATCCGGGAACTGGCGCCATTGCTGACTCACATCCCCTCGGCCCGGCTGTTTGATGAAGTGCTCAAGCTGTTCTCGGCGGGCCATGGCGAAGCGACCTATGACTTGCTCAGCGAGTACGGCCTACTGGCGCCCTTGTTCCCGGAAACCGCCAAGGCCATCGACGCCGGGGAATCCGACGAACTCATTCGCCAGGCACTGCGCAATACCGACGCCCGGATTGCCCAGGGCAAATCCGTCACGCCTTACTTCCTGTTTGCCGCCATGCTCTGGCCGGCCCTGCAAGTGGAATGGCGCCGCCGCCAGGATAATGGCGACCCGGTGCAGCCCGCCCTTCATGGCGCCATCGGCAAAGTCATTGGCCGGCAGGTGCAGGCCACAGCCATTCCGAAACGCTTCTCAGGCCCGATGAAAGAGATCTGGGAAATGCAGATGCGCCTGCCCAGGCGCCAGGGCAAGCGGGCCTTTGGCACGCTGGCCCACCCGCGCTTCCGGGCTGCCTATGATTTCCTGCTGGTACGTGAATCCGCCGGCGAGATCGAACCGGGCCTCGGCGACTGGTGGACGGACTTCCAGCGCCTGGACGAACGCGGGCAGGAAAAAATGCTGTCTGAGCTAGGCTCCGCCAGCACCCCGCGTAAACGGCGCCGCAAACGCAGCCCAGTCAAAAGGCCACCCCAAGCATGACGGTAGTGGCCTATGTTGGGCTGGGCAGCAATCTGGAAGACCCAACCGCCCAGCTGGCACGCGCGGTTGCCGAACTGGCCAGCCTGCCCAATACCACCCTGCTGGCACAGTCTGCCTTCTATGCCAGCCGGCCGGTTGGCCCCCAGGATCAACCGGACTTCGTGAATGGCGCCGTGCAATTGTCCACGGAGCTGACGCCGCACCAGTTACTGGATCATCTTCAAGCCATCGAACAGGCTCACGGCCGGGAGCGACTGCGCCACTGGGGGCCCCGAACCCTGGACCTTGACCTGCTGCTTTACGGCAACGACAGCATCCACGACGAGCGACTGACCGTACCCCATGCCGAGCTGGCCAACCGGGACTTCGTGCTGCAGCCCATTCTCGACCTGAATCCCGAGCTGACGCTGCCTGATGGCCGAAGCATTGAAACACTGCGACAAGCATGCCCGGACAACCAGCTTCGATTATTGCCCCCAAAGGCCGGAAGTCACTGACCCCAAGCCAGACTCCCATGCTACTCTTGTGTCAGATATACCCCGGCATTAATCTATCGCTCTGAACTCGGACGACCCCGAGCCAGAACCGGCCCATCCACCCAAAAGGCAAGGATCTTATGGCAGTTACCATCAATACCCTGCGGGAATACAAGCAAAAGGGCGAAGCCTTCTCTGCCCTGACCTCCTACGATGCCACCTTCGCACATGTGGTCAGCGAGGCCGGCGTTGACGTTATCCTGATTGGTGATTCGCTGGGCATGGTTCTGCAGGGGCATGACAGCACCCTGCCAGTCACAATGGAACAGATGGTTTACCACACCAGCTGCGTTGCCAAAGGCAACCAGGGTTCACTGATCATGGCCGATATGCCCTTCATGTCTTACGGCACCGTGACCGATGCCCTGGACAACGCCGCAGAACTGATGCGCGCCGGCGCCCACATGGTCAAGCTTGAGGGTACTGACTGGATGAAAGACACCATCGAAGCCCTGAGTGAGCGCGGTGTACCGGTTTGCGCCCACCTGGGGCTGACGCCACAATTCGTTAACAAGTTTGGCGGCTACAAGGTTCAGGGCCGTGACGAAAAGGCTGCCGAAGCCATGATCGAGCATGCCTGCGAGCTGGAAGCGGCAGGCGCCGATGTCATCCTTCTGGAATGCGTACCCGCCCCTCTCGCTGCCCGCATCACCCAGGCCGTCCGGGCCCCGGTGATCGGCATTGGCGCAGGCGCAGACACCGACGGCCAGGTGCTGGTGCTGCACGATATGTTGGGCATCACCACCGGCCGAAAACCCCGCTTCGTGAAAAACTTCCTGGCGGAAACCAACTCTATTCCGGAGGCCATCGCCGCCTACGCCCAGGCCGTCAAGGCGCGTTCATTTCCGGCCGAGGAGCATACGTTCAAGGCATGAGAACCGTACATTCACTTAAAGAACTCCGAACCATTCTGCGCAGCTACCGGCAGCAGGGTAAAACCATTGGCCTGGTGCCCACCATGGGCAACCTGCACGAGGGCCACGTTTCGCTGGTACGGAAGGCGGCAGAGGCTGCAGATATCGTTGTCACCAGCATTTTTGTCAATCCGATGCAGTTCGGCGCCAAC
Source organism: Marinobacter sp. KM021 (assembly GCF_050707965.1). Taxonomy (NCBI): domain Bacteria; kingdom Pseudomonadati; phylum Pseudomonadota; class Gammaproteobacteria; order Pseudomonadales; family Marinobacteraceae; genus Marinobacter; species Marinobacter sp. KM021. Next base: position 4,322,501 of record NZ_CP136129.1, on the reverse strand, counting down.
GAAGACCTGGACACTTACCCCCGCACACTCGCCGACGACCAGGACAAGTTGGCCGCCGCTGGCAACACCCTGGTGTTCGCGCCTTCGGCGGACGAGATTTACCCCGAGGGCCTGGCCCGACAAACCAAAGTGGTTGTGCCGGAAGTCAGCGAGGGGCACTGCGGTGCCAGCCGGCCAGGGCACTTCGAAGGTGTGGCAACGGTCGTTACCATGCTGTTCAACATGGTTCAGCCCGACCTGGCCGTGTTCGGCGAGAAAGATTTCCAGCAATTGGCGGTCATCCGCAAACTGACCCGGGACCTGATGATTCCGGTTGAAATTATTGGCGCCCCCACTGTTCGCGAAGAGGACGGACTGGCGAAAAGTTCCAGAAACGGCTATCTCAATGAAGAGGAGAGAGCCATTGCGCCGGTGGTGTACCAGACGTTGACCAGCGTGGCTGCGCAGCTGGAACAGGGCCGCTCCGATTTTGACGATCTGGCACGGGAAGCGAACGACACGCTGGCCAAAGCCGGGCTACGCCCGGACTATTTCAACATTGTGAACAGCCAGACGCTGAAACCCGCCAGCGAAGCAGATCGGGAGCTGACGCTTCTGGTCGCGGCGTTTTTAGGGACGACCCGGCTAATCGACAACCTTAGCGTCACCCGATAACACCAGGAACCACCGCCTGAAGACTGCCCGGCGGCGAACAGAAAGGAACCTCTGATGCCCGACAAACCGGCACCACTGACTCATCTCCCGGAATGGCGGGTTCTGGCCCAACTCAAGGATCTGCTGGCCGGAACGCCGATACGGGATCTGTTCAGGGACGACCCGCAGCGAGCCCAGCGGTACCTGGTGAGCGGCGCAGGCCTGACCCTGGACTTCTCGCGCAATCGGCTTACCGATGCGACCTTCAACGCGCTGATGGACCTGGCCCAGGCCTGTGGCCTGGAGCAGCAGCGAAACGCGCTGTTTGATGGCGGCATCGTCAATCGAACGGAAAACCGCCCCGCCCTGCACACGGCATTGCGCCAACCCCGCGGCCAGGACGTTCGGGTACACGGTGAAAACATTATTCCGGAAGTGCACGCCACACTCGACAGAATGGCGGAGCTGGTGTCTGCCATCACCGAGGGCTGCCATACCGGCTATACCAACAAACCCTTTACCGACGTGGTGAGCATCGGTATCGGCGGCTCGTTCCTCGGCCCGAAACTGGTGGTGGAAGCCCTGAAACCCTTCTGGCAAGGCCAGTTGAACTGCCACTTTGTTGCCAACATTGACGGCACCGATATCGCCGAAACCTTGAGGTCGCTGAACCCGGAAACCACCTTATTCCTGGTGCAGTCGAAGTCGTTCCGCACCCAGGAAACACTGGATAACAGCCTGCTAGCGCGCCAGTGGTTTCTCGACAAGAGCGGCAGTGAGCCCGCGGTGGCCCGGCATTTCCTGGCGGTTACCGCCAACGTGGACGAAGCCATCCGGTTCGGCATCGACCGCAACAACGTCTTCCCCATGTGGGACTGGGTCGGGGGGCGGTACTCCCTCTGGTCGGCCATCGGCCTGCCCATTGCCCTGACCATCGGTATGGAGCACTTCCGGGCACTGCTTGAGGGTGCTCACGCCATGGACTGTCACTTCCGTGAACAGCCAGCGGCCAGCAACCTGCCGGTGATCATGGCCATGCTGAGCGTCTGGTACAACAACTTCTGGGATGCACAGAGCCACGCCGTTCTACCGTATGACGAATACCTCAAGCATCTGCCGGAGCACTTGCAACAGCTGGATATGGAAAGTAACGGTAAGCGGGTAACGCAGATCGGCACCGCCGTGGATTACGAAACCGGGCCAATCCTGTGGGGCGGCGTTGGCGCCAATGGCCAGCACGCTTACCACCAGCTGATTCACCAGGGCACACGGCTGATCCCGGCTGACTTCATCATCCCCTTGCAGTCCCACAATCCGGTGGAACATCACCACGCTACCCTGTTTGCCAACTGCCTGAGCCAAGCCAGCGCTATGATGGCCGGGAAAACCCGGGCCGAGGCGGAACAGGAACTGTTGCAGGCGGGCTTGGCCTCGGCTGACGCAAAAGCCCTGGCACCCCACAAGGAAATCCCAGGCAATAAACCCAGCAATATTCTGGTGATGGACAAGATTACCCCGACAACCCTTGGGGCCGTGATCGCGCTGTATGAGCACCGCACCTTCGTGCAAAGCGTGATCTGGGATATCGATTGCTTTGATCAGTGGGGCGTGGAACTGGGCAAGCAAATTGGCAACCAGATCCTGCCCCGGCTGCTCGGGGATAAATTCGAAGGCACCGCCGGCGACAGTGCCACCGACCAGATGATCCGCCTATTCAGGTCAGCCAACCGCCCGTGAAATCTGGCACCCCTGCCAGCTGAAGTCGACCGGCCAGAGCTTCTGGTCACGCTGGTAGTCCTGCCAGAGCTGCTGGTAAGTTTGCCGGCAGGCCGGATGCATTTCTGCCCCGGCAATGTCTGCCAGCGGCCGCAACACGAAAGCATTCTTGAGGATCTCCGCCCTCGGCAGCTCGACACCGTCGACCACCCCGACAGAATCATCATAGGTCAATATATCCAGGTCCAGGGTTCGAGGGCTGAATTTGGGCGCAGATCGGGTTCGGCCGTTGTCGGCTTCCAACTGCTTGAACCGGCGGGACAGCTCACCCACCGAAAGCCCGGTGTCGATTCCCACCACAAGATTGAGGAAATCGGAACCTTCAAAACCGACGGATTCACTCTCGTAAACCGGCGAGATGGTCAAATCTCCAAACCACCCGGCCAGCGCGTCCAGTGCAACAGTGACATGGCGGTAGCGCTCGATGTTCGTGCCAATACTGATGTAAACCCGGCTCATGCCCGCGTTCCCCGCTCAATCCGGACGCCCACGGAGCGCGCAGCCGGCACGGCCCCGGGCTTGTTCAGGGTCAGCCGTAGCCAGCGCACACCAAATTCCAACTGCAACAGCGCAGCAATCTCTTCCGCTGCCCGTTCCAGCAGCTGGGGTTTCAGGGTTTGCAGGCATTCACTCACCCGCTCACTAACGGCCGCGTAATCCAGTGCATCGGCGACATTGTCGCTGGCCCCGGGCAGACGGTTGTCCCAGGCCATTTCCAGATCCACCAGTATCCGCTGGGTGATTTCCCTCTCCCAATCGTAAACGCCGATCACGGTGTCCACTGCCAGGCCCTCGATGAGCACTGTGTCTACCAAACCTTCTGCCAAACCGGACTCCCAGTGTGTTCCACTCAAGGCTGATTGAATAATGTGCAGGCAAACGATAGTGTGGGAGTTTGCCTGTGTACTGAGCTTCAGGGCGGGCATTTTCTCACAGAACACCCGGCGCCGTCTGCGCGCCCGCGATATGGCCATGAACCTGACCAGTAACCCAGTTCTGATTGTCGCACTCTGCTTCGGCGCCTACCTGGCCGGCTCCGTGCTGTTTGCCATCCCGGTATGCAGGCTCTGGCGCCTGCCTGACCCAAGAGTCCTGGGCTCCGGCAACCCCGGTGCCACCAACGTATACCGGGCGGGTGGCTGGCAACCGGCGGTGGCTACACTGGTACTGGATGCCTTCAAAGGCTGGCTGCCAGTGTGGCTATCACACGTTGCGGGTATGTCGATACTGGTTCAGGCCATGGTGGCACTGTGCGCGGTCACCGGCCACATGATTCCCCTGTTCTATCGTTTCAAAGGCGGCAAGGGCGTGGCCACAGCGCTCGGGGCCGGTTTGGCGTTGGCGCCGGTGACCACCGGTATCATGGCGCTGCTTTGGCTGCTGATCATGTGGCGCTGGCGCATTTCAGCGCTGGCCTCCCTGGTAGCGGTTACCAGTGGGCCGGTTATCAGCGCGCTGATTGAGCCGGAAACCCTGCCACTGTTCGGGCTGCTGACCCTGCTGATCGTGGTGCGCCACCGCAACAACCTGATCCGCCTCGCCCAGGGCCGGGAAACCGGGCTTTAAAGCCCGGCCGGGTTAATCGACCAGGCCATTCGCCCGCGGCTCGTTAACCGGCGGCAAGGTATTCATCGGCCAGCGCGGCACCGAAACAATGCGCTCACCGTCCCTTTGACCGCTCTGGAGCCGCTGGGCACCGGCATACGCAATCATCGCGCCGTTGTCAGTACAGAACTCTGGGCGGGCGTAAAACACCGAGCCATTGAGTTTCGCGGTCATCTTTTCCAGCCCTGCCCGCAACCGCTTGTTGGCGCTTACTCCACCGGCAATAACCAGGCGCTTGCAACCGGTTTGCTCCAGCGCCCTCCGGCACTTGATGGTCAGGGTATCCACTACAGCCGCCTCAAAGGCCAGGGCGATGTCTGCTTTTACCTGCTCATCGAAGGCATCGTTATCTTTCGCATCGTTCACCGTGTTCAGGGTAAACGTTTTCAAACCGCTGAAGCTGAAATCCAGCCCGGGACGATCCGTCATTGGCCGGGGAAAACGGTAGATTCCCTCCCGGCCCTTCTCCGCCAGCGCCGCCACCCGGGGGCCTCCGGGGTAATCCAGCCCGAGCATCTTGGCGGTTTTATCAAAGGCTTCGCCGGCGGCGTCATCCACCGATTCACCCAGCATCTGGTACTGCCCGATACCATCCACCCGAACCAGCTGGGTGTGACCACCGGACACCAACAGAGCAACAAAAGGAAACGCTGGCGGATTGTCTTCTAACATTGGCGCCAGCAAATGCCCTTCCATGTGGTGAACACCCAGCACCGGAATGCCCAGCGCGAAACCCAGAGCATGGGCCACGGAACCACCCACCATCAGCGCCCCAACCAGCCCGGGGCCGGCGGTGTAGGCTATCCCTTCAAGATCGTTACGATCCCTGCCAGCCTTGGCCAATACCTGGTCACACAGCGGCAACAGCTTGCGAACATGGTCACGGGACGCCAGCTCAGGCACTACCCCGCCATAATCCGCATGCATAGCAATCTGGCTGAACAGCGCGTGGGCCAGCAAGCCCTGCTCGGTGTCATACAGGGCAACGCCGGTTTCGTCACAGGAGGTTTCAATACCAAGAATCAGCATAGTCTGGGCCGCGTCCGAAATGGGAATGAGAAACTGGCGGCATTTTAGCAGAAACCCGAAAGGCTCCGGCAGTTTCATTGAACAGTCATTGACCTGAACATATCCAACGGCTATCATTGCCGCCCTAAATTATGCACTGGTCGAGTTTTAGCCAATCTGACCAGGTATCGAGCCCGCGTGGCCAAGGCCGGCGGAACCAATTGAAACCGAATCTATCAGGTAGGTGATTTTCGAATGCCAGCTGTTAAAGTGAAAGAGAATGAGCCGTTTGATGTAGCACTGCGTCGCTTCAAGCGTTCCTGCGAGAAGGCCGGTGTACTGTCTGAAGTACGTCGTCGTGAGCACTACGAGAAGCCGACCGCTGTTCGTAAGCGTAAAGCAGCTGCCGCCGTTAAGCGTCATCTCAAGAAGCTTCAGCGTGAGCAGCGTAAGTTCGAGCGTCTGTACTGAGTTCAGCGCGCATCGACAGCAAGACTGATTGCCGGAACGGCGTTTCGCCTTCTCCGGCAAACTGAAAATGCCGCCGAGGCCTGGCTTCGGCGGCATTTTTGGCTATGGCGAATACCGGTTTGTATCAGGCACCCCGACTGAAGTGGAGCCACCATGAGCGGACTGATCCCTCAACGATTTGTTGAAGACCTGCTTGATCGGATTGATCTGGCAGAGCTGATCGGTAGCCGCATCACCCTCAAAAAGGCTGGCGCCAACTACAAGGCCTGTTGTCCGTTTCACGACGAAAAAACACCGTCGTTCAACGTTCGGCCAGATAAAGGCTTTTACCACTGTTTCGGGTGCGGCGCTCATGGTGATGCCATCAGCTTTATCCGCGAATTCGAGGGGCTTGGCTTTACCGAGGCTGTCGAAGAGCTGGCCAAACGGGCAGGTCTTGAGGTGCCCTATGATAAAGCCGCGCGCCAGGAAATGCAGCAGGCCAGATCCCTGACCGACGCCCTGGATTTCGCCAGCCGCTTCTACCACTCGGCTCTGGGCAGCCAGCAAGGCGCTTACGCTCGGGACTACCTGAAACAGCGCGGCCTGGACGATGCCATCATCGAGCAGTACCAGATCGGCTTTGCGCCCGGCACCGGAACGGCGCTTTTTGACGCGGCGCCGAAAGACCTGAAAGAGCCATTACTGGAAACCAAAACGGTTTCAGACAAGTACGGCCGGCCAAGAGATCTGTTCCGCAATCGGGTGATGTTTCCGATCCGGAACACCCGGGGCAAAACAGTGGCCTTTGGCGGCCGAACCCTTGGAGACGACAAGGCCAAATACATCAACTCCCCGGAGTCGGATGTATTTCATAAAAGCCGGGAGATCTACGGCCTTTATGAGGCCCGGCAAGCCATCCGCCAGCTGGACAAATTGCTGGTGGTTGAAGGCTACATGGACGTGATCGCGCTGGCCCAGCACGGCATACACGATGCCGTTGCAACCCTGGGCACCGCAACCAACCAGGACAGTCTGACCGCCCTGCTAAGGCAAGTCCGGCACATTGTGTTCTGCTTTGATGGCGATCAGGCCGGTTTCCGTGCTGCAGACCGCGCCATGGAGAACGCCCTGGAACTGATGGCCGACGGCCTGCATCTGCAGTTTCTGATGCTGCCACAGGGTGAAGACCCGGACACACTGATCCGAAAGGAAGGCGCAGACGCCTTCAGGGAGCGGATTGAAGCGGCAACGCCCCTGTCGCGTTACCTGTTCGACCGGCAGAGCGAGGGTTTGAACCTGGAGCTGCCGGAACACCGGGGCGAACTGAGAGCCCGTGCAGAACCGCTTCTGAACAAGATGCCCCGCAGCACACTGCGGGACGCCATGTGGCACGAAATGATGCGCCTGTGTGGCGGCCGGAAGCCCTGGCAGGAACGGCCCAAAGGCAATGACTTCAAAGCCCGCGGATGGCGCGGCGAGCGGCAGAACCGGCCGACAGAAGAACGGATAGATGTGAAGCTGAGCAAAGACAGCACGCTTTGCCTGGCACTACTGGAAGCACCGGAAATGGCGGCGGAAGTCAAAACATTGGCTGACAGCAACCGCCAGCTGGAGCAGGCCGGGCGGTTCGCCCGCTGGCTGATGGAACAGAATATCAGTACCCGCAAGGCATTAGTCTCGGGACTGGCAACGGACAAACAGGCCAGAGACAGGTTCTACAACCTGTTTGATGGACTGGAGCACATACCGGCCCGGGAAAGCATACTGGCAGCCGCCAGAGAACTGTTGAGCCCGAACGAAGAGGCCGCGCGCCAGCAAAGACTGGCAACCCTGCTCCGGAATCTGGCCACGCTCACCCCGGAACAGCGGGAAGAGCTGAGAACGCTCAGCAAGGGCAACGTAGATTGAAACCTGCGTTAAATCCGGTTGCTGGGGCATGACCACTTGAAACTGACGCCACTGATCACCATCTAACCATTCGGTGGCACAGCAGATACGCGGCAGCTATAATGGCTGTTTAACTTTTTTCCTCTTTAAAAGCGAGTTCACAGGGTGTCTATGTCAGGCAATTCGCAGAAATCACGTTTGAAAGACCTCATCGCACGAGGCAAGGAACAAGGTTACCTGACTTACGCCGAGGTAAACGACCACCTACCGGAAGATATCGCAGATCCGGATCAGGTTGAAGACATTATCCGGATGATCAACGACATGGGTATCCAGGTGTGCGAAGAAACACCCGACGCCGATACCCTGTTGATGACCGAAGGCGACTCCACCGCCGACGAAGCCGCCGCCGCTGAAGCCGCCGCCGCTCTCGCCGCCGTGGAAACCGATGCCGGCCGCACCACCGACCCGGTGCGCATGTACATGCGTGAAATGGGCACCGTTGAACTGCTGACCCGTGAAGGCGAAATCGTGATCGCCAAGCGCATTGAGGAAGGCATTCGCGACGTCATGGCGGCCGTAGCCCACTTCCCCGGCACCGCCGGCACCGTGATTCAGGCTTACGATCGCATCATCGAGAACGAAGGCCGCATCAGCGACATCGTTACCGGCTTCCTGGACCCGGACGACGCCGAGCCGTTCATGGGCGAAGACACCAGTGAAGACACCTCTGCTGACGACAGCGACAGCAGCGATGATGACGACGACACTTCAACCGAGGAAGAAACCGATAACGGTCCGGACCCGGAAGAAACCCGCCTGCGTTTTGAGTTGCTGAAAGAAAAACTGGATGCCGCCGACAAAGCCCTGGCCAAGCACGGCCGCAGCCACAAGAAAACCCAGGAAGCCCTGAACGAACTGGGCCAGGTGTTTGCACCATTCAAGCTGGGCAACAAGGCGTTTGACGAACTGGTGAACGTGGTTCGCTCCACCAACGATCTGGTGCGGGAGAACGAACGGGCCATCATGCAGATCTGCGTACGCGACTGCAAAATGCCGCGCAAAGATTTCATCAAATGGTTCCCGGGCAACGAGACCGACCTGGAATGGGCGAAAGAAATCGCGGCCACCAAGAAGCCATACGCCGCCGCCATTGGTGAACGCATCGACGAGATCGTGCGCCTGCAGAAGCGCATCCAGAACGTCCAGACCGAAGTGGATCTGGACGTAGTCGACATCAAGGAAATCAACCGTCGGGTGTCCATCGGCGAAGCCAAGGCCCGCCGCGCCAAGAAAGAAATGGTCGAGGCTAACCTGCGACTGGTAATTTCCATCGCCAAGAAATACACCAACCGTGGCCTGCAGTTCCTGGACCTGATTCAGGAAGGCAACATCGGCCTGATGAAGGCCGTGGACAAGTTTGAATACCGTCGCGGCTATAAGTTCTCTACCTATGCCACCTGGTGGATTCGCCAGGCCATTACCCGCTCCATCGCGGACCAGGCCCGTACCATCCGGATTCCGGTGCATATGATTGAGACCATCAACAAGCTCAACCGTATCTCCCGCCAGATGCTGCAGGAAATGGGCCGCGAGCCCACGCCGGAAGAGCTGGGCGAGCGCATGGACATGCCGGAAGACAAGATCCGCAAGGTACTGAAGATCGCCAAAGAGCCGATCTCCATGGAAACCCCGATTGGCGACGATGAAGACAGCCATCTGGGCGATTTCATCGAAGATATCCAGGCCCTGTCGCCGGTGGATTCCGCCACTGCCGAAGGCCTGCGCGAGGCGACCCGCTCGGTGCTGGCCGGGCTGACCGCTCGCGAATCCAAAGTCTTGCGCATGCGCTTTGGTATTGAAATGAACACCGACCACACCCTGGAAGAAGTCGGCAAACAGTTCGACGTAACCCGGGAGCGTATCCGTCAGATCGAAGCCAAGGCCCTGCGCAAACTGCGCCACCCTTCCCGCTCCGATCACCTGCGCGGCTTTATTGACGACCAGGGCAACGGTTAATCCGCAAGACAGTAGCGGGCGCCACCCCTCGTGGGTATAATGGCGCCCGCTTCCCTTTTAGGGCCTATAGCTCAGTTGGTTAGAGCAGAGGACTCATAATCCTTTGGTCCCTGGTTCGAGTCCAGGTGGGCCCACCATACTTCAAGCAGTTACATCACTTCCTGGTCATGCCACCATAAGTTGGCCGGAACGGCCACATTATGGTGACTTATGTCGGGAGTTTTGGCCGCTGTTCCGTTGTTACGCAGCTCTTGATGGTCACGAAACCATAAGGTTGCCTTAGATTGATTCCATAAATTGGTCGCTCGGGTCGCAATGCGAACATTGGAAGCAACCAATTAACGCTTCTTCCCGCATTACTTCGAAACCTATATGAGGTAAAGCACACTTTTTCAGTATACAGCTAGTTCACATTCCCCCTGAAACCAAGCATAAACGGGTTGCAGTAGCCATCTGGGCAAACGGCATCCTGACTCTCGTCCAGATCGCGGAAAGGACTTTGCCGGCAGTTTGGCGCTGATTGCCGATGCTATACATAACTTCTGGGACATGGCATCGCTGATTATCGCGTTCGCGGCCCGTAAGATTGCGCGTCGCCCGGCTTAATAAAAGCTGACCTTCGGCTACGGGCGAATAAAGGTAGGTGTTGCGCTGTTAAATACACCACCTTGATCATGATAGGGCCCTACCTGATATACGAGGGTGTCATGCGGTTCCCAGATCCGCTGGAACTCAAGGGGTGTTGGGTAGTCCGACTTACATTGTTGCACTGATAATGGACGCGTTGAGCGCGCTGCTGACCTACTCAATGCAGAAGGGCAGCGTTAATATTCATGCGTTGTTTTACACAACTTGTCTGATGCGTTTGCGTCAATAGCGGTTGTTGTAGGTGGAGCCCTTATCCTGCTCTACGACATGCGCTGGGTTGATCCCGCGATCACCATTGGCATAGCCAGCTATATTCTCTACCTGGGTCTGACTGTTCGGCGACAATTAGGATGACCGGTTAGCGACAATTATCTTGGCCGGTTGGGTGTAACAATTGGCCCCTTGTTTTCCATGGTGGAGCAATGGGTGCCAGGCCAACACATAACCAACCGACAAGAGGAGCTGTTCATGCAGCACCGACAAAATGGCGCAAGCCAGGAAGTGGCTGCCGCCAAGGCGGGCATTTCCGTTCGATCCGGACGACGCATCGAGACGTCAACACAAAACCCCCGCGCTAACACCGAGCGTCAGTGGCGCACCCGAGAAGACCCACTGGAGGCCGTTTGGGAGACAGAGTTGCTCCCCTTGCTAAAAGCCAAGCCGGATTTAACCGGAACAACACTGCTTGATTACTTGCAAGAGCAGTACCCTGAGCACTACGACCAGACCATTTTGCGCACACTGCAACGCCGGGTGAAGCAATGGCGAGCACTGCATGGGCCGGAGCGAGAGGTCATTTTTCGCCAACAGGCCGTTGTCGCACAGCAGGGGTTCTCTGATTTTACCCACCCCGATAACCCGATTACGATTCAGTCCAAGGCCTTTCCACACCTGCTCTACCAGTTTCGTCTGGCCTACAGTGGCTGGCGCTCGGTCACCGTGGTTCAGGGCGGTGAAAGTTATGCGGCTCTGGGGGTATAGGACAAATAAAGCGCCTTTTCGCTGAAATCCTATCATATGAAATCCGTGCATGAACGGCCCAAAGGTCCTTTCGGAGCCAGAATTCAGCCTTTTCCGTTCGGTAGCGTAGGTATTGGCGGTCGGTTTTTCATCGGTTTTCTTGAAAGATGCACCCAGCAGGCGCGTCTCATCCTGCCGTGTTGGGGCAAGTCGTTGGTGAAGGAGAAGGAGTGGTGGTTTAGAGCTGGAACAGCGCCGCCTGATCCGGCGGCGCCCTCGCTTCATGGACGCGGGGTAACGGCAGCGATTCCTTCATCGCCAGATGTTGCAGAATCTTCTCGATCACGGCAGGGTCTTCGATACAGGAGACCACCTTGACGTGCCCGCCGCAAAGCTCGCACTTTTCTATGTCGATGTTGAAAACGCGCTTCAATCGTTGCATCCAGGTCATGGCTTTGCGGCGTTCGGCAATGGTCTTTTCTGAGCATCCCTGTTTCGCAAGTTTCCTCCCCTTGCCTCTTTTTGCTGGCGTGATCAGCGCCCGATGTTTACTGTTGGGGGCGAAAATACCGTGGAACCGCGTCAGGTTCACACGCGGTTTCGGCACCAGCGCCGCTAGCCGCGCCATGAAATCCAGGGGATCGAAAAACACATGCGTGGTGCCATCACGGTACGGCGTCTTCAGTTCATAGCGAACTTTGCCATTGCTGGTGAGCGCCAGCCGCTTTTCCGACACCGCGGGCCGAGAAATGTAGCGGCACAGCCGTTCCAGCACGTCACGTTGGTGGGCTTCGGCCATGACTCCGGCGTGCAAGGAAAATCCCGCTTGTTTGGCCACACGGTCTGATACTCTGGGGGTATCCAGACGGGGTGGCAGGCTTTGCAAGGTGAACACCTTGCGTCCTTTCTGCGGCCCCATTGCGATGCGGTAAGTGATCGAATGCCCTTGCAACTGGCCGAGGGCATCATCCTCCTGATCGATGGCATCCAGAAGTAAATAGGTGTTTTCATCGTCACGTTGCAGCCAGCCTTTTTTCTCCAGAACCCGAGTGACGCGATGAGAGAGCTGATGCACCAGAGAGCTGAGTTCCTCTATCGCGGGGGCTTTGACGCGGTGAAAGCGCATGACGCCGTATTTGTCCTCCGCGTAAACGCCGTCGAGAAACAGCATGTGAAAATGAATGTTCAAGTTCAGTGCAGAGCCGAAGCGTTGAATCAGGGTGACAGCCCCGGTATGGGCAGTACGCTTGTTGAACCCGGCCTTCTTGACCAAGTGGGTGGCCACCGTGCGATAGACGATCTCCAGCACTTTGCCCATCATGGCGGGTTGCTGGGCAAGCAGAAAACGCAATTCGTAGGGGAAACTCAGCACCCACTGCCGGATGGGCTCTTTCGGCAGCACTTCATCAACCAGCAAGGCGGCGGACTCCGCCATTCGCCGAGCACCGCAACTCGGGCAGAACCCCCGTCGTTTGCAACTGAAAGCAACCAGGCGTTCATGCTTGCAATCTTCGCAGCACACCCGCAAGAATCCGTAATCAAGCCGACCGCATTTGAGGAACTCGTCGAACTCCTGCTTAACGAAGGCAGGCAGCGTTTGTCCTTGAGCTTCGAGCTGGGCACGAAACGCGGGGTAATGGGTTTCGATGAGTTGATAGAGCAGCGTTTCTTCTGGCCGGTGGCGCTCGTAGGGGCGCGTCGGAGCAGGCGCGGCCATCCTGGCCAATGGCATGATGCAATCCCTTGATGCTGTACGCATATACAGCTTAACAATTGCTCAGAGGTTTGGACAGGGGCAGAAAGGGGTGCCGATGCTCGGACGCAGGCTGGATGACAGGGTGATGTAGTGTTTATATTTTGCTGAGAAGTTAGGCCGGACGCAGAGATGCGCCATCGGATCGAGCGCAGTTGTTGGCGCAATTGGTCAGGATGCTCCGAAGATATTCGGTCGGTAATTTGCAAAATGGCCTCCCGCCGAAAAGCAAGACGGCCGCAAGAGGTGGGATGCCACGGCGCGGCTTAGGTGGCCCGCAACGTCACATAATCGGGTAGCCGGGGGTATTTATCCCCCAGCTCCCACAACACCCTGCATGCGGGTCCGCACAGGGCGTTTCACCGGGAATGGTGAAGCTTGATCCATCCATCGCGCAGTGATGCCAGTCCCTCGGCTTTCAGGTACGCATTGGACAGCGCCAGCTGGATGCCCGGCGTCTTGGAACTGCGCCAGGGCCCTTTGCTGGTGAAACCGGGATCCTCGGTCAGTTGGCGACCGAGATAAAAATTATAGGAATCAGGCGGTAGGGATGGCTCGAAATCGGGTTTTTTCTACAGCCTCGTTAGGTGTCATATATGAACAAAAAGGTTTTTTTATCATTACTCTTTCTGTTTATCTTGGCGCCATATTTTATTTATAAAAACTTGGAGGCATTAAATGCACCTCCAGAATTTAAAGTGATAAATTCCACAGAATCACCGCAGATGGAACATTTTCCGGTGCGGCAACGTTAGACAGGCCAGGCACTTTCCAGGGGACCACATGCACGGAACTGACGGAGAACTGATCCGCCAGGCACAGGCCGGTGACCGCCAGGCATTCGGCCGGCTGGTGCAACAACACCAGGGGCGGGTGTTTTCATTCGTCCGGCGTTTGTGTGGCAATCCGGACAATGCGCTGGATATCACCCAGGATACCTTTATCAAGGTCTGGCACGCCCTGCCCGACTGGCGACCGGATGCCCGCTTCGAGACCTGGTTGTTACGCATCGCCCGCAATGCCTGCATCGATGTGCTGCGTCGCACACATCGTGAGCCTGAGCCGCTGCCGGAAGATGACGCACTGATCGATCCTGCGCCATCGCCCCTGCGGCAGCTGGAAGGCGGCCGCAGGATAGCTCAACTGGAGCAACTGCTGACCGGGCTGGCCCTGGCCCAACGCGAAGTGCTGCTACTGCGTGAGCTGGAGGGGCTTTCCTATCAGGAAATAGCCGCAGCACTTGAGATCAGCGAAGGCACGGTGAAGTCACGCCTGGCCCGCGCCCGCTCGGCACTGCTGCAGGCGCGCCGTACACTCACAGGAGACAGCGATGACTGAACATCCGGACATCAGCGAGTTGTCAGCCCATCTGGACGAGGAACTGGATGGCGCCAGCACCGCGCACATAAGCAGCCACCTGCTCGGCTGCCCGCGCTGCCAGGATCAGTACCGGGCCCTGCGCGAGTTGAGCCAGGATATGCAGCGACTGCCGGCCTTCGAGCCGGAACTGAACATGACCGGCCTTCTCGATCGACTGCCGCAGCGCCAGCAGCCGGGCACGCGCCATCTGCGACGCCAGCGTCTGTGGTCGGGCATGGCCGCAGCCGCGGCACTGGTGCTGGGACTGTTGATTGGTAATGGCCTGAACTCACCAGCCATCGATAACCGCGAGCCGACCTTCGCGGCGCTGGCAATCCTAGACAGTACGCCACCCGGCGCCCTGTGCCGCCAACCCGAACTCTGCTATCTCAAGGGGAACCCGCGATGAACACAGCCACCCTGCGCCTGGCGCTGATAGCCTCCCTGCTGTTCAATCTGGGGGTACTGGCCGCGCTTGGCTGGCAACAGCTGGCCGAGCGAGCGAGCGCATCCGGCACCCCGCTGCTGGTGCGCGAGCTCCAGCTGGATGACCGACAACAGCGCCAATGGCAAGACATCGAAGCGCCCTTCACGCTCGAACTCAATACCTCCACGCTGGCCATACAGCAGCAGCGCAACCAGTTGATCGACCACATCTTTGCCGAACAGCTGGACGCCGAGCTCATCCGTGCCGCGCAGAGCACGCTGGCCGAGCTGCAGAACCGGCAGCAACAACTGGTCATAGAACAGTTGTTGCGTGAGCGGGAGATTCTCGACGCCAGCCAGCGCCAGCACCTGGCCCGTTTGCTAATGCGTCAGTCGCCCCAGCGATCGGACGTGGAAACACTGCATAACGAATAAGTTGATCGGCAAAGGGAACAAAACCAGCGCCAGCGTCGTTAGCCTGAATGAAGCCGGTCGCAACAGCTGGCTGGCCAATACTCAGAATGGAGACCGACCATGCCCATCAGACTTTCCCCGATTGCCCTACCCTTTGCCCTAGCCGCCGGACTGCTGTTTTCCGGCCTCAGCCTGGCCAGCGATGGCGCGGCCATTCATCAACACGACCACGGCGATGCTCCCTTTGAACTGCACCTGAACAATGGCGAGCAGTGGGCCATTGACGCCCCATTGAGCAAGGCCATGGGCGAGATCGGTCAAGCCATGCGTGAGTCACTGCAGGTCATTCACGAAGACCGCCTGGCAGCGGAGGATTATGTGCCACTGGCCAAGCGAGTCAATGACGGCGTTGCCTACATGGTCGCCAACTGCCAGCTACCGCCGGCTGCCGACGCGCAACTGCACATGATCATCGCCCAGCTGATGGCTGGCGCCGAGAAAATGGCCGGCAGCAGCGCCGACTCTCCCCGCGATGGTGCTGTACAGGTCATTGGCGCGCTGGACGCCTACGACAAGTACTTTGATGACCCGTCGTTTGTCCCTGTCGCCCACTAGTGTCTGTTGCCGCTTCACATTGGCAACCATCCGAAAGGGTTGGTGAACTACACCGGGTTAGCCCCGGGTTTGGCCTCTCTGTAGCGGTCAACTTGTTATCAAATCGTTAATAAACTTTTTTTGTTTTTTCAGTCAGGTTTCAGGAGCTAATGATCTAATGAAACCATCAACCAAACAGGAGGTGAAATTATGAAATCATTAATAGTATTCGCCGCAGCAGCGACTCCACAAAGAAATGACACGCTATGGATTGTCAGAAGTTGGAATGGAGGCGCGAAGACAGATGATAAGTGAAGAAGGACGAGCCTACCATCGTGCTTTAGAGAAGAAACAAATGGAGCAGAAGGTAACGTACAGCAAATGATAACAGAAATACCGCTGGTGGGCATCAGCGGTATCTACTAGAGGCCCAGTTGCATGGGCCTGGAGCAACAAATCAAGGAGTTCGTCATGAAGAGCATCATTACAGCCATAGCAATGACAGCACTGTTTAGTTCCTTTGCCTACGCCGATTCTGGCTTAGCCGACAGGATTAACGAGGCAAGGAGCTATCCGAACAAGACCGTGGAAACCGTTGACAGGCAAGAACTCCGCCTGAAACATCAAAAATTACACAAGCAGATGAAGGAGGCGGGAATAGCAGATTCAAGTGAGTCCTAGTACGCTCAAGGCAGGTAGGGCTATAAGCGAAGCTTGCTTCTCGGGAAAAAACGTGGCCAGTCGTGTTTTCGTGACTGGCCATACTATTTTTGGCCGGAAACTTGATACAAAATTCATTACTGCAGAATAAGCCTCATGAGTTAATATATGTATGTTTCACTTGAGCCTTGACGACGATTCTGTTGGTTAGCTAAATCGAAATTGGAAATTGAGCTGGTTGAAATTTACCCAGAGTAAGTTTATGCGAATTACTAATGGGTTCGAAAGTAAGCGAACATCATTTATAATGTAGGCTCCGTTCGCCAAGCTTATCGGATATTTACACACATGCGCCACGATGACGGTCGTAAACTTGATCACAAAACATTAGAAGCCATTCGCGTTCGCGCCGTTCAACGGGTCATGGATGGCGAGAGTCCAGAAGTCGTCATCAAAGCGCTGGGGATGAGCCGAGCACGAATCTATGAATGGCTGGCTGCCTACCGCGAGGGTGGCTTTGACGCGCTCAAGGCCAAACAGATTTCCGGTCGTCCCAAGAAACTGAGCGGTGCTCAGATCCGGGAGCTGTATATCTGGATAACGACTTTTACGCCGGACCAGTTGAAGTTTGATTTTGCCCTGTGGACTCGGGGCCGAGTGCGTGAGCTCATCCGGCAAAAGTTCAACGTCCGGTTAAGCGATGTCTCGGTCGGTCGTCTGCTTCGAAACCTGGGGCTGACGCCTCAGAAACCCCTGCATCGGGCCTACCAGCAAAAGCCAGAGGCCGTGAAACAATGGAAAGAAGAGACCTACCCGGAAATTCGCAAGGAAGCAAAAAAAGTCGGCGCCACCATCTATTTCGGCGATGAAGCCAGCATTCGGTCTGATTATCACAGTGGCACCACCTGGGCACCCAGGGGTGAAACTCCGATCATCCGTAATACGGGCAGTCGCTTCAGCATCAATCTGATCTCGGCCATCTCGCCTCGCGGCGAGCTTCGCTTTAAGACCATTCAGGGCAACATGAACACCGATGCGTTTCTTGGTTTCCTCAAGGCTCTGGTGCAAGACGTTGACAAGCCGGTTTTCCTGATCCTCGATAACCACCCGGTTCATCATGCTCGTCGGGTTCGAGACTATGTTGAGAGTCTCGACGGCAAGCTCAGGTTGTTCTTCCTGCCGCCGTACTCGCCGGAGCTGAATCCTGACGAGCCTGTTTGGGGCTATATCAAATACCATCACGTCGGTAAAAAGATCATTAACAGCAAAGAACAACTTCGGAGCACTGTTTACCGGCAGCTTCGACGTTTGCAAAAATTGCCACGACTATTGAAATCGTTTTTTGGCCATCCGGATTTGGCTTATATCTCTGGGTAATGTTCGCTTACTTTATTTCGAATTAGTAAGTGCAAGGCTGTCCTTGCCCACCCTTAAGGCCACACCTTGAATTGCTGCCCGTTTCCAGATCCACCCCACCATAGTCAGCACCTGGAAGCGCGACCTATTGGAGAGCGCGTCCGACCTCCTCGAAGGCAAGAGTATAGTCGGTAAGCAATTCGATGAACTCAGCACGGACGAACTGTACCGTGAGATTCGCCGACTGACGGTGGAACGCAATTTTTGTTGCTTAAGCTCCTGGGTGGCTCGTTCCACTTTGGCTGAGCTCCATGTATTTCACAGAGCCCTTCGGAAAATCCTTGCGAACCAAAAGCACTTCATCAACCTGTCACGTCAGTGACACGACAGTGTCATCTCTCAGCTTTACCGTTCAATTGTAACTCGCAATACGGCGAGCTTATTTATTGCAAAAGGTGATCCTGTGGCGCCAACTCAATCAACCAATGTGATGCTTCGAGTCGAGAGTATGGGCGTAACCTACCCGGGAAACGTCCTCGCGCTCAAACCCACCAACGTTCACTTTCACAAGGGCGAATTCACCGTGCTACTGGGACTTTCAGGCGCGGGTAAATCCACTCTGCTTCGTTCACTGAATCACCTGGTTAAGCCCACAACCGGGAAGGTTGTGTCTGGCGAGTTTGGTGAACTGACCAACCGTAGAATCCTGCGACAGCACCGCAGCCGCACCGCCATGGTGTTCCAGCATCACCAGCTGATCGAACGATACACCGCGTTACAGAATGTGCTGACAGGCAGACTTGCGTATCACGGTACTTGGCGAAGCCTGCTTCCCCTGCCCCGGCAGGACCTGGAGTTGGCTCTGCAATGCCTCGACCGCGTAGGTCTGGCTGACAAAGCGCTTTCCCGAGTAGATCAGTTGTCCGGCGGCCAGCAGCAGCGGGTTGGAATCGCCAGAGCATTGGTGCAGCAACCATCCATGATTCTTGCCGATGAGCCCGTTGCCAGCCTGGATCCGGCCACTTCTGAAAAGGTACTCGGCCTACTGCGCGATATTTGTCAGGAAGATGGAATCACCGCGGTTATTTCCTTGCACCAATTGGAATACGCCCAGCGTTTTGCAGACCGGATCATCGGCCTTTCGAACGCTCATATCGTTTTTGACGATGCTCCTGAAAACCTGAAATCGAAACACCTGGACGAGATTTACCACCGTTCACCCAGCGTGGTAGCTGCGGAAGGCAAACCAGCCATCCATAAACCTAAGACCACCCCGATAACGACAGACGTACTGGAGAGATAGCACAATGAAGACAATGATTCACTCTTTGCTGGCTCTGATAATGATGCTCGGCATCCATTGGTCAGCCCATGCCGCAGATACAGACCCTGATCTTTTGAAAGTTGCCTTGCTGCCGGATGAGAACGCGTCAGAACTGATCAAGCGAAACCAACCTTTGAAGGATTACCTGGAAACCACTCTTGGTAAGGAAGTAGAACTGATTGTTACCACCGATTACTCCTCCATGATCGAAGCCATGCGTTTTGGCCGAATTGACCTGGCTTACTTTGGTCCGTTGTCCTATGTGATGGCCAAGAGTAAGAGTGACATTGAACCCTTTGCCGCCATGGTGGTAGACGGGAAGCCGACTTATCGCTCCATCATTATTGCCAATGCGGACTCTGGCGTTGGCTCCTTCGCGGATATCAAAGGCAAGAAAATGGCCTACGGTGACCGCGCATCCACTTCCAGCCACCTGATCCCCAAGACCGTACTCCTTGAGAAGGCAGAGCTCGAAGCCGGAAAGGACTATGAGGCTCATTTCGTCGGTAGCCATGACGCTGTTGCGGTTAACGTCGCCAATGGCAATGCCGACGCCGGAGGGTTGTCCGAAGTTATCTTCGAGCATGTGATGGACCGCGGTTTGATTGATCGGAGCAAGGTCAAAGTGCTGGGCTACAGCGGTGACTTTCCTCAATACCCCTGGGCCATGCGTTCGAACCTGGCCCCTGAGCTGAAGAGCAACATTCAGAAAGCCTTTCTGCAGATCGATGACCCGGAGATTCTCGACAACCTGAAGGCTGAGGGATTCGCGGCAATTACCGACGAAGATTACGATGTCATCCGCGCTATGGGTGTCCTGCTCAATCTTGATTTCGCAAAAATGTGAGGAGTGCCCCATGAACTATACAACGACGGAACCGGCGACTCTGTCGCCGGCCCCGTCGGCCTCCGTGCTGGATGAGCACGCGAAAGGCTGGCGGAAAAAACTCGGACAGTCGCTGTTAGTGCTGCTCATCATTTTTGTCGCAAGTTGGTACGTAGGGCTGCTCAATTTCAATACACTTGCCAATGGCGTGCCAGCCATAGGCACACTCATTGGCGAATCTCTTCCACCTGACTTCACCAATGTGGCCAGCTGGGTGTCGCCGTTAATCGACACGCTTGCGATGAGCATTGCCGGTACTGCCATTGCAGTAACCTTGTCTGTGCCACTGGCATTCCTGGCTGCGCGCAACACCTCTCCACATCCGGTGGTGTTCCAAGTAACTCGAACCCTTTTAAACGGTTTGCGTTCAGTCCCGGAACTGATCATGGGCATCATCTTCGTGGCTGCTGTTGGTTTTGGGGCGTTGCCTGGCGTACTGGCGCTCGGTCTTCACTCCATTGGCATGGTTGGAAAGTTTTTTGCCGAAGCGATTGAGCATGTAGATGAGGCGCCAGTGGAAGCGGCCGATGCTGCCGGCGCTACTCGCTTGCAGGTGCTCTATCACGCCGTGCTGCCACAAGTACTTCCTCAATTCGCGGACGTGTCCATTTATCGCTGGGAATACAATTTCCGTGCCTCGACCGTAATGGGCATGGTGGGTGCCGGTGGTATTGGCTTCGAATTGATGGGCTCGCTGAGAATCATGCAGTATCAGGAAGTCAGCGCCATTCTCATTGTCATCTTGTTGATGGTCACCGTCGTGGACAGTCTCAGTGGCCGCCTTCGTAAGAAATTCAAATAAGGAACGTCGATGAAACCCAAGGTTGTGATAACCCATAAGATCCATGACAGTGTTCTGGATGAACTTGCCCAAGATTGCGAGCTGGTCACCAACCAATCCGGCGCCACGTTGCCCCAGGAGGAAGTGGCTGCGCGCGTTGCAGACGCTGATGCGATGATGGCGTTCATGCCAGACCGAGTTGGAGTGGAGTTCCTACAGGGGTGTCCGCGCTTGAAGGTGATTGGTGCAGCCCTGAAAGGCTATGACAACTTTGATGTGGATGCCTGCACGCGTCATGGGGTTTGGCTGACATTTGTACCGGATTTGCTAACCGTGCCTACTGCAGAGCTAACGGTCGGGCTGACGATCAGTCTCACCCGACAAGTCAAGGCGGCGGACCACTTCGTTCGATCCGGTGAATTTACTGGCTGGACACCACGCTTCTATGGGCAGGGGATCGAAGGCTCACGGATTGGTATTGTGGGTATGGGGGCCATCGGCCAAGCGGTGGCGCAGCGCCTGAACGGATGGGGAGCGGATTTAATCTATTCCCAGCCGGAACGTTTACCCGTGCAGCATGAGCAGGCACTGGGTTTGTCCCATACTCCCCTCAAGATGCTGCTGGCCCAGTCAGATATTGTGATCCTGGCACTGGCGCTCAATGAGCAAACTCTCCACACCATTAATCGCGAAACGCTAACAGGAATGAAACCGGGCGCATTCCTTATCAATCCCTGCCGTGGATCTGTGGTGGATGAGGGTAGTGTTCTGCAAGCGCTTCAATCCGGTCAGTTGGGGGGGTACGCCGCTGATGTGTTTGAGATGGAAGATTGGGCGAGAGAAGATCGTCCGAGGGAGATCGCCCAGGGGCTCAGGGCCCACCCCAACACGCTGTTTACTGCTCACATCGGATCGGCAGTCAGCCAGGTGCGTCTGGCTATCGAGCAACGCGCTGCTCGGAACATTCTGCAAGTGCTTCGGGGTGAGCGGCCGGGTGATGCGATCAATGATCCCAGTGGCCGCGAGAGCGGCCCATGCTGAATCTTGTCTGGCTGAAGAGTTTCGTGGCGGTGCTGGACCACAACGGGTTTCAGGCCGCAGCCCGCCAGTTGGACATCGCACAACCCACACTGTCCCAGCACCTTCAAAAACTCGAAAACCAACTTGGCGTTTTATTGGTCCACAGGGGGCGCTCTGGCTGTGAGCCAACCCGGGCTGCCTTAACCTTGTTGCCTTTTGCCCGAAGTCTGCTCCGGCTGGAGGAGCAGGCGAGATCTTCCATTATGGAGGCTCGACTTCGCGTTGGGGCGAGCTCCAATATTGGGATTTATATGCTCCAGCCCTACATCCGTCGTTACAAGGAGCTGGGCGTAGGGCCCGAGGTGGATGTGGTAATAGATTCCAATCCGACTATTGCACGGCATTTATCGGACGGTGAGCTGGACGTGGCGATTATGGAGTGGTGGCATGATCTACCCGGATTCCATGCTCAGGCGTGGCGTAACGAGCCCGTTGTTCTAATCGTTCCGCCTGGTCACCCGTTAGTCCGTCGAACCGATATCGACCGCGATACGCTGTCTAACATGGCTCTGATCGGCGGCGAACCCGGCACCGGCACTGGCCGGCTTTTGGCGACCTACTTCGGTGAGCATGGGCCATTTCCGACGGTATCTATGCAGCTGGGTAGCACCGAAGCCGTCAAGCAAGCGGTTAAGGTCGGACTTGGCGCATCGTTGGTGCTTGAAAGTTCTGTACGGGAGGAGGTCCAAAATGGAAGTCTGGTGGCTATTCCCGTGAGTGAGCCTGGCCTTAGCAAGGAGCTGATGGTGATTTATCCGAGCAGCCTGGACAAACACAGGCCAGTATACTCGTTTGTTGGGCATCTCTGTGAATAGCTATTGGGTCCACCTCACGCATATCTAGCTGGGAATGCAGATACTGAGCCTCACGCTCACTTCGACAACGCAGTATTCCGTCATCTGCATATCGGCAGAATGGGATATCCGGATGACGAACGGTCAGCCAACGATCCAATGCATAATGCAGAAACAGGTTTGCCAGAACTGGCGATAACGGGCCACCTTGTGGTGTGCCAACGTTCCGTCGTTCCTGCTTACCATCTTTCGTCTGCATCGGTGCCGTTAGCCAGCGCCTCACATACAGCAGCACCCAGGATTCAGAGCAATGGTGGGGTCAGTTCACGAAACGGAAAAAATTGTACGCTAAGCCTTTGGCATCAATGATATCGACACCATTTTTTCCACAATTCATAAAGTTGCGCAGTAATTAGTCGACGACTGGCCCTTGCTAAATAATTTTCATTTCAGCATGAATTGTGCTTTAAAAATTCAATTCTGCAACTACACTCATTGGGCGAACAGAGCGAGAAATCCGCCGTTAATTCCAATAGCGGGTACGCGAATGAATATCAGCTCTTAGGGGAATATTATGTTAAATTGTCTATTCACCGCTGAAGAACTAACCCCCCAATAACCCCTGCGCAAAATGCCCAGTAGCAAACGCCAGCCCCGCTGCGGCCGTACCCATGATCAAAGTCCGGAGTCCTGATCGCATTGCTGGTAAGCCATAGACGATACTTTTAAGCATTCCGATACCCAAGAAGACGACGCCTGCCAAACCAAGACTCGTCAGGAACTGAATCTGACTCTCCATACCCGGGATGGCATAAGGCAGTAAAGGTAAAGCACCAACCGACAAAAATGCGGCGAAGGTAGTCAACGCGGCTCGGCGTGGGCTGAGTCCGGCACCCGAGAGTCCGTACTCTTCTCGCAACATGGTTGCTACCCACACATCGGGATTACGACTGATAGCCTCCACTACTTGCTCCAGCAATTCGCCGTCGAATCCCTTCGCCTGAAACAGCTGGCGAATTTCCTCACGTTCACCTTCTGGCACAGCACGGATATGTTCACGTTCTGTGCGTTCAGCAAATTTGATCTGATTCAACTGCGCCTGGCCCGCTTCGTAATTACTTACCGCCATGCTGAAGCCGTCTGCAATCAGGTTTGCAAAGCCGAGTACCAACGCAACCTGTGGCGAGAAACCTGCGCCGAACGCACCCGATACAACCGCAAACGTTGTAACGCAGCCATCGATGCCGCCAAGCACAGCATCTGGTAGCGTCGAGGCCTTAACGGGACCAGCAAGCCGTGCACGAACGGCATTAGGCTGGTGCTCGCTGAGCAGTCTTTCATTTTCTGTGGATGGCATCTTTCAGCTTCCTGTTCAGGACGCGATTTGGTGCTTTGGGATTATAGGCTCAGTTCGACCTTGTCACTTTATCTGTCAATATACATCTTCAAGATAACGTCCCTGGCCTCTCAGAGTTTCAATATCGATGTGCAAGGGTTTGAGAATGTCTTCTATAACCTGCCGCACAGCCGCCGCCATATCCCGGCCACCACAGACCAGTATCTGCGCACCGGTGTTAACCATCTGTCGCACGGCTAATTCATCCTGTTTGAGCTTATCCTGCACGTAGGCGCGCTCGTCTGTTCTTGAGAAGGCTGTGTTCAGCCCGCTCAGTCGATGATCCTCAAGATAGCGCCCAAGCTCAGGTTGGTAGAGAAAATCTGACCTGGCATCGCGACCGCCCCAGTACAGATACATAGGGTTGCAACTGGTATTGTTTCTGATGAAACCGGTTAACGGACCAATGCCGGCACCTGCACCGATTAGGATAACTGGCTGGCTACCTGTAGCTGGCCGAAAGCCTGGATTGGGGCGGATGAAGCCATCGATACAATCACCCGGCTTGAGGTCATGCAAATAACCGGAGCAAAGACCGCCGGCCTGCTTACGGACGCATATCTCAACAATTTCGTCATTTGCCGAGGACGCGAGCGAGTAGAACCGCGGGGGTTGACCGTGTGGGGGAATAACCCCCAAAAGGTCTCCCGCCTCGAACGGTGGCAGCGCTTTAAATCTTCTTGGAGAAGCCGTTAGCCATCCGCCCTGCTCCGCCGGTTTGAACCGGAAGATACTGGTGGGCGCCTGAACCGCAATCCCGTAATCCGCCCTTTCTACCAGTTCCAGTTTGACCGTTGCTGGCTGCAATGCACAGTAGTTCAAGAAAAGCGGAGTACCGATAACCTCACCAACCCGGTTTCCCCACTCACTGAATTGCGAGGCAGAACACCGATCAATCAGTTCAATGGCGTGCAAACGGCTGACGCCTTTACCGGCGAGCGCAGTATCCACCGACAAGGCAAACTGACAGAAGTTCGGAAACTGCCGGTCACCAAAACCCAGTACCGTGTATCGCAGGTTCTTCTCAGCCCGGAATTCTTTGAGCCTGGCCATAAACTGCCGGGCCGATGCGGGTGCATCACCATCGCCGTATGTCGAAGTCAGCACGAACAGCCTGGAAGCCTGCGGATACTGCTTAGCCAGGGCATTCATCTCGCTGCAATGCACGCGGAAACCGGCCTTATTCAGGCTGCTATGGAGTTCCCGGGCAAATCCCCAGGTGGCATTACCTTCGGAGCCGACCAGAATAATTGTATCCGCCTGAGCGGCATCGGCGTTGTCAGGAAGCTGCCCTGAAGACCGGCGACGCTGCCACCAGATGGTTGCACCTGTTATCGAGAGAGCTGGCACAGTCAGTGCCGCAGCGCCAAGAATCAGGCCAAGCCACCATAGGCCTTCACCGGTGTGCAAACGTACAATCCAGTCCTGCAATACGCCGCTGTCAGAGCGCGGCTGGAACTGCAGCAACTCGCCCGTAGCCTGGTCCACGAATCCGGAGCCGCCGGCGGTTGACAGCGAATAGACGTCCTGCGGATCACCGGGATAGGGAAACACCAGTTCCCGGAGTTCGCCAAGATCGAAATTGCCTAGCGCTTTTAAGGTGCCCACAGGCGATGGTTGCCCGCCCGAGACCTCAGCCGGAAACCCTGGCCCTGTGTCAGGCGCTTCCGGCAGCAAACCAAAGCGCTGTGCCGACATATAGCTACCGGTCAGTGCGGATAACAGTAGGCCGAGCACGGCAAACCGGGCCAGCTCGGCATGGATTCGTTTCCCGCCTGAGCCGGAAAGCGGTCTTAATATATTCTTCCAACCCCCGGTACGCCGGGCTATCAAAAATATTCCCGAAAGACACAGAAGCACCATCAAAACAGCCAATACGCCGGCCAGCGCTCTACCGGCATCATCCAGCATAAACGCACGATGCAGATCCTTGATCCAGCCAAAGAATGCGGAAGGTTCGTAGGGCGTGCCCTCACCTGTTACCGGATTCACCAGATCCGCACCGGCCTGGCCGTCACGGCTGTAATAGACAATGACCTTGCCAGAAGGCTCTCGCACGATCTGCTCAGTCCCGGGATAGTGAGCAACGACCCGGTCTGCCAGCTCGGCAATACTGACTTCACCGGAAGCCGGAATGACCGCTGACACTCTATCCAGCGTCGGAGCCAAAGCCAACACAGCTCCCGTGACCGAGAGAACGATCAGGAACACGCCTGCAAGCAAACCCGGTAAACTGTGGAACTTGCGCAACATAATAGCCGATGCTCCTGGTGAATTATTGAAGCTCGTAGGTCAGAGCGCGCACGTAACCACGTCCTGAAACCGGCTTTCCGGACCCTTCGGTGGTCAGGGGGGCTATCACATCGGCTCTGATATCGCGCATATCTTCAACAGCAGAGTCGACTCGAACCTCATAGCCGTTGTCGATCAGCGAATCATCGAGGTTCAGAGTCACTTTCAGCGTGCGGCCACTGGTAACACTGGCGCCAGTCAAGCCGTCATACTCTGCAGGATCAAGCCCACTGCCCCGGGCCCAGCCTCCCAGGTGTTTGTAGTATTTAGATTTCTTCCCGGAAACCCAAAGGGTACCCTGATACTCTCCGGCGGCATCGGTAAGATACAGCGCCAGATAGGCTCCATCGCCGCCGTAATTCTGTAGTTCCGTAGTGAAGGTCACGTCACGGGCCTGGGCGAATACCGGTAAAGCCAAGGCGGCGAAAAGGCTGCAAGTGAGAACAAACGTTTTCATAAATGGTCTCCAAAAACCTGATGAACGTTAAAGGAACAGGGCAAATTCGCTCAGTTACTCAACGGTAACCGTGGGACGCCCCTTGACGATGCCGTTGCGTGGCGCCTGACTTTTGGGATTGTCCTGTCCATTTTTCCTGTTGCCGCGGTCCCTCTCCTCATCGTCACTGTCTTCACGCTCCCATTTCATCATGGTCAATGAAGCGGGCGCGAAAGAGGCTTCTGCCCTGACCCCATCGGCATCGAGGCCCCGGACTTCATAACAACCGTCGTCAACCTTTATTCGGTGAACTGTCCAGCCTTCGGCTTCCAGCTTTTCACGCAGATTTTCACGGGGCTGCCAACTCGCCACCGGATCATCGCAGTCGTCATCGGCCACTGCGGTACCGCTCAGAAGTAACAAAGACAGGCTCAGAATAATGGGTTTGGTCTTCATGGTGTCTCTCCTGCTGGTTGTGTTAAATCCACTCTAAGGCGCTAACCTGACAACGACCTGAACAAACGAGGCCATTTCAGCGGAACTGAAAAGCTTCTTTATGGAAGCGAGTCAGGCGGAAGGGTGCTGCCCGCAAGCCGTTTCTAATGGCTTCCCCCAGCCCTGCCGGGCCGCAGAACCAGACCTCTGCGCCTGCTGCCGAGCGTCCGTTGGTAGACAACGTCTCGGCAGACAACCTCTGCCCCTTGCTGCTGTCATGAATCTCGAGGTGTATCCCGGGAAAGCCATCGCAAAGCGCCCGAAGTCGATCCACCATGGGATCCTGGCCGGCGTTGCGCGTGCAGTAATGCAGATCGGCTTCAGGCACGGTGGCGTCGGTGGCGCTGCTTAGAGCTTCGAGCCAGGCCAGAAACGGCGTGATCCCGATGCCACCGGCTATCCAGATCTGGTGGGATTTGCGGTTGCGGCGATCGAAGTTAAAACAGCCGTAAGGGCCTTCTATATTTACGGTTTGCCCCACGCTGATTTTTTGGCTCAGATTGCGGGTGAAGTCGCCGAGCGATTTAATGATGAACGTAACCGTGCCATTTTCCCTATCGGCACTGGCAATCGTGAACGGGTGCGCGCCCTCTAGTCGGTCGAAGGTCACAAAGGCGAATTGCCCCGCACGGTGACCGGGCCATGCCGGCCCCATGTGGCAGGTAACTTCGGTGACGTCCCGGTCTGGTGTTTTGATCGCGGTGACCATGCCGCGAACCTGGCGACGACGACCAACTCTGCCGGTCAGGGATAGCCCGCTGGCGATGCTGCCGCCAAAGAGCAAAATGGCCATCAGCACACCGATTGGCTGCTGCCACCATTGCAGCGGAGTAAGCCACGCCGCGTGGAAAGCGAGCAACAGATAAAGCACCGGCATGCCGCGATGCAAATAGCGCCAGTATTTGTAGGGGAACTTGCGCAACAAGGTGATCAGCAGCATGGCGAACAGCAGATAGATGGCGAACTCCCCTACCTCTTCCGCCGCATCGCGCATGGTGTCGATGAACCCGGAATAATCCTGATCGTGCAGCTTGCCGGCTTTTCCGAACACCGACTCTATTACATCGTCACCCATTTCAATCAGCCAATGGGCGGCGGCGAATACCACTGCCAGAATGCCCGCCCATTTGTGGGTGCGATAGATCTGATCCAACCCGCCCAGCGGTCTCTCCAACCAGGCTGGGCGCAGTGCCAACATCATGGCTAGTGACATCAGAGCAATGGATAACAGCCCACTGAGCAGCAGGCTCTGGTCATAGACTGCCCAGGGAGAACCGGCCCCAGGACCTGCAAAGAGGTTCCAGGCCCATAGGCCCAAAACCAACACAACGAAAGGAAAAATCATCCGCATCATCACATCTCCTGCGATCGGTACCTGGAATATTCCCCCGAAGGCTAGCGCCCAAACCTGACAGCCAGCTGAAGGTCGGTGAAGAGAGATCGAAGCGTTATTGACCATTCAGGCTGTTGTCAGGTTCGAGCTGTAGTATCTTGATTTCAGGGCTGGGTCAGAGGTGAACAATGCGGGTTCTTTTGGTGGAGGATACGGCGGGATTGGGCGAGGCGGTCCGGGATCAGATTGCGGACGACGGCCACGCCGTGGACTGGGTGCAAACTCTGCGCTTTGCTGAGGCGAGTATCAGGACCACAGCCTACGACCTGATTCTGCTGGACCTGATGCTGCCCGACGGCCATGGCTTCGGCTTTTTGCGAACGATCCGGGCTACCGGAATAACAACACCGGTGATCATTCTGACCGCCAGGGATCAGGTGTCTGACCGGATTGAAGGATTGAATGCCGGTGCTGACGACTACCTGGTCAAACCCTTTGATCTTTCGGAGTTGTCGGCCCGCGTGGCCGCGGTGGCTCGCCGATATCGCGGCAATCCAAGCCCGATCATACAAGTGGGCGAGCTGATGATTGATCTTGGCGATCACCGCATCAGTCGCAACGGCCTGCCGGTAGAACTTACGGCACGGGAGTGGGCATTGTTTGAGGGCTTTATCCAGCGACCCGGAATGCTGTTATCGCGATCGCAACTGGAGGATCGTCTATACGCTTTCGGGGCCGAAATCGAAAGTAACACCATCGAAGTTTATGTCAGCCGTCTGCGTAAAAAGCTGGGGCGGGACGCTATCGTAACCGTCAGGGGAATGGGCTATCGCCTGGAAACACATGACCACTAGAACCAGCCTGCAAAAAACACTCGGTATCGGCCTGACACTCGGTGTCACCCTACTCTGGCTGTTGGGCGTGACCGCTTCGGGACTGGTGGCACAGCATGAAATGAACGAGGTCTTCGACAGTGCCCTGGAAGAAACCGCCCAGCGCATACTGCCACTGGCGGTCACCGACATCCTGAACCGTGAGAACGGCGCGGGCAATCAAAAGGCCCCAGCCCTGAAAGACCATGACGAATACCTGACCTATCTGGTACGGGACGAAGCTGGAAATATTCTGCTCCAGTCCCACGATGCCGACCCTGGCGTGTTTAGCAGGACCCCCGCGGAAGGGTTTTCAGATACTCTGACCCACCGGCTATATGGCGTATCTGCAGTCAGCAATACCATCTATCTTGAAGTGGCCGAACCCTTGGCGCACCGGCGTGAATCCGCTCTGGAGGCGGGATTAGCCTTACTGTTGCCTTTACTGGTGCTGATTCCGGTCAGCCTGTTGGGTGTCTGGTGGATTGTCCGGCTTTCCCTTCGTAAGGTGGTCGATTTTCAGCAAGACATTGAATCCCGCGGCGCGGGAGATCTGTCCCCTGTTGTAGAAGAGCAGTTACCCCGTGAATTTGAACCAATCGCCGGTGCCATCAACCGGCTGCTTGAGCGTTTGCATCGTGCTCTCGAATCAGAACGCAGCTTTACCGCCAACAGTGCCCATGAATTGCGAACTCCCCTGGCAACAGCGCTTGCCAAAGTGCAGCGACTGAAAACCAGAATGCCCGATGATTATCTCAAGAATGATGTTGCAGAAATTGAAGAAGCGTTACGCAGTCTCTCGGTGCTGTCCGGAAAACTGCTCGAGTTGGCAAAAGCAGAAGGTGGCGGTGCACTCTCACAAAGCCAGCAGGATCTTGTGCCCATCCTCGCGATGATTGCCCGGGATTTTGAGGCCCAGGCACCCGGGCGAGTTGTTTTATCCCTGCCGGAGCGCGAAGTGAACTCCTTTCTTGATCCCGATGCCTTCGCCATCCTGGTGCGTAACCTGATCGAGAATGCCCTTAAGCATGGTTCCCGTAGCGAGCCGGTGAAGATCAACCTGAACGATAATGGGGTTTTAAGGGTCTGCAATGGCGGTGCAAGAGTGCCACCGGAACAGCTCGCTCTTTTAAGAAACCGGTTTGCACGCGCCAAAACGGACGCTGCAGGTTCTGGCCTGGGCCTCGCGATTGCCGATGCGATTGCTAAAGGTGCCGGCATGACCCTGCATCTCAGATCGCCGGCAACAGGACGGCAGGATGGTTTTGAAGCGGAGCTGAATCTGGCATGTATCTGACACTCACCGACATTGTGCTGCTGACGAGCATCATTCAATCGCTGGCTCTTGCCGTTTTTCTCCTACTTCCATCCAACAGTGGGCTCATATCTAACCGACTCCTGGTTGCCACTCTGGTGTTCTTCGCCGCCGGGTTGGGAGAGATCTTCCTCTATGGCAGCGGGCTTGCGTTCCAGCACCCAAACTTCGCCTACCTCGGGACACTCATCGGGCTTCTGCAAGCAGGCACGCTCTATCTATATGCGCAATCGCTGATGTATCAGAACTTCCGGTTACGCGGGAAGCATCTCGTGCACACGTTGCTCTTCTGGGTGGTCGGCGCAATTTTTCTGGTTGAGTATTATTTGCAGCCGAGCGAGACCAAAATTCAGATTCTGCTTGAACGGGACCACCCGGGCGTACTTACCTCTCCCCTTCTTGCAGTCGCTATTCACGCGGTCTTTCTGGGCTACCTGTGCACGACGATTCGTGCGATCAACCGTTTCGGCCTTGGTATTCGACAGATTTTCTCGAGTATTGAAAACAAACAACTTGCGTGGTTACGGACGCTTCTGATCGGCTATGCAGTGGCCTGGACCGTAAGCATGTTTTACTGCCTTGCGGCGCATGTGTTTAGAAGCGTGCCTGGAACCGAGTGGGTGGCCGGCGCTGGCGCTGTAACGGGCTTCATTTTCATCAATTTTCTGATGATAAACTCTCTTCGCCAACCCGTTGTTTTCTCTGGATTGGCAGCAGACCAGGCCGCCTTGCTGGAAGAAGAGCCCACGCCGCAGTTTGATCAAACTTTAAAGGTCAGGCTCCAACAGTTAATGCACCAGGAAAAGCCCCACTTGCACCCCAACCTGACCCTGGAACAACTTTCACGGAAATTGGGCGCCCCTTCAAGAGAGGTTTCACGGGCCATTAACCAAGGCTTTGGCTGCAATTTCTTTGAGTTCGTCAGTCGCTATCGCATCGACGAGGCGAAATCGCGCCTGGCCGATGCAGCCAATCAGGCAAATATTCTGCAAACTATGTATGACTCTGGCTTCAACTCGAAGTCCGTATTCAACACTGCTTTCAAGAAAGAGACAGGATTTACCCCCAGTGAATATCGCCGACGAGCCCTGCAGGGCGATATCCGACCCTAGCCACGATCCTGAACCTGGCTACCCGGCGTTCGAGTACGCTCTCACCCGATACTGAAACCTCTATCCTTTTGAATTATATATTTTATTTCCAAACCATGGAATCGGTTCGGTTTCGTACTTGCGAACGATTCTTTGGCCTCCCTTCCGTACTCTGATTGCGAAACGCCACCAAACCCGGTGCTCGTGAAGCTCAACGCAATATGAAGAGGTCATGTATGAAAACCAAATTACGCAAAACCGCTGTTCCCGCAGTGGCCGCAGCAATCTTCAGCCTGATGTTTGCCGGTAGCGCCCAAGCTCATTGTGATGCTCTGGACGGTCCCGTGATTACCGAAGCCCGTGCGGCACTGGAGTCAGGCAATGTTAAGCCCTTGCTCAAATGGGTGCCGGCAAAGGATGAGGCCGAAATCAAAAGGGTATTCGCCGATGTGCGCCAAGTCCGCGGGCAAAGCGAAACTGCGAAAAACATTGCCGATCAGCATCTGTTCTCGACGCTCGTTGAGGTTCATCGTGCCTCCGAAGGCGCACCCTTTACCGGCATCAAGCCTTCCGGACAGATTGATCCGGGTTTAATGGCGGCGGATGCGGCGTTGGAAAACGGGCAAATTGATCGCCTCGTGGCAAATATAACCCGCAAGATCGAGAACGGTATTCGTGAGCGTTATCATGAGGCTCAGCGTGCAAGGGCCATGGCTGATCAAAGCGGCGATAAGGGGCGTGCCTTTGTCGCTGACTACGTCAATTACATTCACTATATAGAGGGCGTGCATGGCGCTGCTGGAGGGCAGGGGCACTAATTCCTATCTTCACGCAGACGCAAAGCAGGCTGACGGCCTGCTTTGCGTTGTATTCATTTCCAGTTTCGCCTTCGGCTGAATTGGTACCATCATTCTATTAAGGCGCATCAAAAAACATAAATGAAGCCAACACCAATCTCCGCTTCATAATCATTCCGGGATATCGGGCTATCTGAGACGTCACTCCCATAAACTTCGTAAAGAGCTTCGCCGAAGATCTGCCAGTTCTTGTTCAGGTAGTTCCGGTAATTAACATTGACCCCCGTCGAACGATACCCGCTATCAACGTCGGTTTCTGGAAGACCTGAATCTATCGATTGCCGGGTGTTCACACCAAAGTCCCGGTTGGCTAACTTGCCATCGTGGAACGTTGCAGCCGCGCCAATTTCCCATCCAGTGCCATCAGGCTGGCAAGCAAGGCAGGTTCCTGCGCCGAAAACCCCCAACGTACCGATCTCTCCCGCTGAAACACGACCATCAAGGAAGTAACGCCAGTTTTCTGCAAGAGCGTGACGCACCTCAAGCAACACTGCCGCTCCAGAACTTGATTCACCCAGGCCATCCAGTCTGCCATCCTCGGAATCACCCTCTTCCCGGCCTTCTTCGTAGCCTACCGAGGCTTGAATCAACCAGGCATCCCTGGCCAGTGTTCGCCACCCAATGGCCTCACCTGCCCAGAAAAAAAGGTGGTCACCCGTTCGCCACTGAACACCCCCAGCCGGATCGACCTCAAGCTCGAACTCGTCTGAACCCTCATAAGCCGTCTCATACTCAACGCCCAGGCCAAGCCCAACACCCCAGCCATCGCCATCGGTAAAATCAACGACAGAGGGAAGCGGAACCAGAGGGGTTCTCGTCTCCGTCGCATTTACCAACCCAAAACAAGAAATTGCGCCAAGAAATGTGGCGGTTTGCAGAACTGCTTTTATCATGGTTTTTCCCCCATCAAATCGTGAGGGGTTATACGGCGTACGCTTCATTATGGATGCATATTTTAGAGAGGCTGCCGGGCCATAAACCCGGCATTCAAATATCTATTACCCCAGTTTTACGTTCATGGTGATTTCTGCAGTGAATACCGTTTGCCCGTCTTCGTCGATGACAGAAACCGGAACGATTTTTTGCCCCGCACTATCCCAGTCAATTCCTTCTCCGTTTGCGATCGCGCGCAGGTCGGTTTTCGCTTTGGCCAGGTAATTCACGCTCATTGACTGAGGAATCCATCGGGCACCGCTCGGAATTGTCGCATCAGTCATCAGGCCAGCGACTAACTCGGCGGCGTTGCACATGGCAATGGCGTGGACCGTTCCCAGGTGGTTTGTGATTTCCTTCCTGAATGGCACCTTCGCCTCGGCGTAGCCTTGCTTCAATTCGACAAGCGTTGGCTGGATAGTGCTGAAGTAAGGCGCTTGCTGACACATCATGCTGGAAAAACTTTCGGCACCAAAGGCGTTGAATGCTGCGAGTGCTTGGCTCATAAATCGTGATCTCCATGATATTTGGTAGCGACAAGTTACTAAACAGAATAATATTCTGTAAAAGAATAATGTTCTGTTTATGGAGGGGCTGTCAAGGAGTAAACTGCCGTATTAATCGATACAGGAATGAGCAAGAGCCCTTTATGCCTGACGACGATATTCTCGAAAAGCCGTTCCCAGGGCGCAGATCTGCGCTGAAGCGGAACATTCTTGAGAACGCCCTGGCTTGCTTCAATGAGCTTGGCGTGGAAGCCACGACCATCGACACCATCAAGGTTCGGTGTGGCGCCAGTGTTGGTGCTATCTACCATCATTTCGGAAACAAAGAAGGCATTCTGAGCGCCCTATTCTTCTGTGCGCAGGATAATCAGAGAGCGAAACTGACATCAGCTCTGGAGACGGCGGAAACACTGAAAGAAGCTGTCCACGTTATCGTTAAAAGTTATGTGGACTGGGTAACGAGTTACCCGGAGTGGGCTCGTTTCCTTTTTCAGGCACGATCCGCTGTGGCTAAAGGGCCACATCAGCAGCAACTCAGAGAGCGCAATATTGAAAACTACCGTGAGCTGAGGGAGGTGTTATTCAGGCTGGATTCCGGCGCGAATGAGATTATTCAATGCCAGGAATTGCTTCCATCTCTGATCATCGGGCCGGCGGAGAACTTTTGCAGGGCCTGGCTTTCCGGGCGGATCCAGACGTCACCCCTCGAGTATCGGGAACAGTTTGCGGAATCGGCCTGGCGGTCCATTCATAGGTAAGGGCCTGATAATGGCGTTGGAGTCGGGCAGTACCCCGCCCTTATATACATGCTCAGTAGCCTGCGACCGACGAAAGGCTTGAATCCTGCCCTGACTATTCTCCGGCCTTTCTGGCCGATGCTTCTCATTACCGTATCAGGATCTGCCGATGTCTGACCCCTCCTAGTCGCATTAAAGGAGCACCCTCACATCATCGAAGACCGGTCTGAAACGGCAGAAAAACTTGCCGCCCAATCATTCATCCTATTGTACTTGGCAGTACTCATTGATTTTTTAAATAGAAATTAGAAAAATCAATATAACCATATGTTTTTTTAATGAAAATATTGGATAACACAATATTGTGAGTCTGTTTGGTAAGTAGGCTGACGAAGTGGCCAAAGGCAAGTATCATCAGTCCATCGCCTTTCTTTAGGCGATAAAAAACCCCAGGACCGAAGCCCTGAGGTTTTACCAAGCGGTAGGGGCCTTCCGCCAAGAATAACCCCCTACCTATATCCACACAGCCAGTAAGACTGATGGGTTGAGAATAGTACAAAACGAGACGCTTGTATGCCAATACCCTTTGGATCTATCGTCCCGTGATCGTAACGCCTCTTACCGTCACCTCACTGGCTATCTCGTACAGGAGATCAGCCATGGTCATCAGACCCGCTGTCTACGTTCGAGCCTACTTCCGAATGGTCAACGGCACGCTTCAGCGTGTTTGCGCCCATTTCCGGAGTTGGCCAAACCGCTAAATGAGGATGATGCCGAGGGCATCCCTGGGCATCGCTAGAATCTTTTCATTGATGTGAGGTGACGCATGTCCAAAAAATACCGAAGCGCTGTAACAGGCCGTTATGTAACCGAGACCTTTGCCAAGAAACACCCGCGGGAAACCGTCGGTGAAAAGAGTAAACCGTCTCGGAAGAAAAAATAACGAAGTCGGCACAAGGACGTGCCCTGGAACCCGCTTCAGGCTCTGGTGGTCTCCCAAGTACACTGCGCATAATCGGCGTTACGTTAAGGTCACAAAGCGAACGTTCAAATTTTGGACAGTGCTCGCGTTGACCAGAGCCGGAGCGATTAACCGGCACAGCAGGACAACTGCTTTACATCCTTGGTGAACGTTTGCGCACAGAGTTTGAGTCCTTCAACCATGGTCAGATAAGGGAACAAGTCATCGCCGATTTCCTGAACGGTCAAACCTGCTCGTAACGCCATCACTGCCGTTTGGATAATTTCACCGCCTTCCGCTGCGACAACCTGCACCCCGAGCAAACGGCCTGTGCTGCGCTCTGCTACCATTTTAATAAATCCATGGGTGTCAAAGTTTACTAGCGCACGCGGCACGTTTTCCAAGTCGAGCAGCCTGGTGTCCACGCTATAACCCCGAGCAACTGCTTCGGCTTCAGTGAGGCCAACGGTGGCGACTTGAGGATCGGTGAACATGACCCCGGGCATGGCACTGAGGTCGAGTTTGGCCTCGCCTCCCGTCATGTTGACGGCGGCTCGGCTGCCTGCGGCAGCTGCGACATAGACAAACTGCGGTTGATTGGTGCAGTCACCAGCAGCGTATATTCCGGTGACCGTGGTTTGCAGATGCTCATCCACCTGAATTGCGCCGCGTGAAGTTTCCACGCCAATGCTCGCCAGGTTCAGGGCCTCGGTATTGGGCGTTCGACCGGTCGCCACCAGTAGTTGGTCGGCTCGCAAGGTGCCGGCAGGCGTCTCGACGATAAACTCGTTGTCGCTATAGTCCACGTTGCTGGGCGTGGTCTGGCGAAGCACCTCAATCCCTTCCCGTTTAAAAGCCGCCTCTATGGCCTCTCCGATCGTAGGATCTTCGCTGGACAACACACGGCTCCGGGCTAAAACGGTAACCTTGCTGCCGAGTCTGTCGAATGCCTGAGCCAATTCCAAGGAAACGAAACCGGCACCAATCACGATCAGCCGTTTGGGAACGGTATCCAGCGCCAAGGCACTGGTTGATGTCAGGTAAGGAGTGTCTGCCAGCCCCGTTATTGGCGGCTCTGCCGGTCTGGCTCCGGTTCCAATAAAGGCGCGATCAAAATGAACCGGTTTTTCACCACCCTCAGCCAGCGTGACTACCAGGCTATTGGTATCGACAAACCGGGCCTCACCGTTCAGGACTGTGATGTCCTTGTGTTCTCGAAGTATCTTTTCGTACTTGGTGTCACGCAGCTCCTCCACTCGTGCCTGCTGTTGCTGAAGCAGTTTTGCTCGGTCTACCTGAGGAGCCTCAGCACTGATGCCCGCGTCAAACGGGCTTTCTTTTCGCAGGTGCGCGATATGTGCTGCACGAATCATAATCTTCGAGGGCACGCAGCCAACATTTACGCAGGTGCCGCCGACAGTCCCACGTTCAATCAGGGTGACGCGGGCACCGCGCTCTGTTGCCTTCAGGGCAGCCGCCATGGCGGCACCACCACTGCCGATTACCGCAATATGCAGTTTGTTGTCATTTTTCACTCGGGAAACTCCTTGGAGCTTTGAAGTTGCTCTCGTAGCTGGCGTCATAGTGCTTTTTCCGCCAGAACGCATAAACCGTCAGGCCGATGAATACCGCCAGTGCCGGAAGAAGCACATAGTCGAGATAGCCCGTCAGGGCGGCCAGTCCCACGGTGGCCATCAAAATGACCAGAATCGGTGTGAAGCAGCATAGTGCAACCAGAATAGTCCCTACCCTACTATGCCGACCCTGAGCAGGTTCTTCGGATTCTTCATTGCCCCTCCGGAGTCGCCTCTGAGGCCGTGGGAGTGGAGGGGTAACCAGCGTCGCTCGTGGCCTCGGTGAGCGCCTCTATGGAAGTGAGCGCATCGTTAAAGGTGACGACGGCTTCTCGATCAGGGTAGCTCACGGAAACTTGCGACACCCCTTCCACCTTACTTAAGGCCAACTTGACGGTGATCGGACACGCGGCACAGGTCATGTCAGGCACCGAGAGAGTTACTGTTTGAGACGCAGCCCAGGAGGACATGCTGAGCAAAGTGAGGAACATGGCAAGTACAAACTGTTTACGCATGAGAAAAATCTCCGTTTAGTAGAATAGAGGCAAAATGTAAGGGAACACTAATGCGACCAGTACCAGAGCCGTAACTACCCAAAAGATCACCTTATAGGTCTTTCGGACTTGAGGGATCGCACACGTTTCACCGGGTGAGCATTGCTCTACAGGGCGATAGATTCGTCGCCAGGCAAAGAACATGGCGACGGTGGCCGCGCCAATGAACAGCGGTCGATAGGGCTCCAAAGCTGTCAGGTTGCCGATCCAGGCACCGGAAACGCCCAGAGTGATAAGTACCAATGGCCCGAGACAGCACGCCGAGGCGAGAAGTCCAGCCATGCCCCCGACAGCGAGAGAAGCACCTCCGGATTTAGATTTGAATTTCGACATGACGCTGACACCTGTTGCCCATGGACTCGATGCGATAAGGTTACTTCCGTAGTCAAGTACGGAGTCAAGCAGTATGTCGGTTAAAGCCAGTTCACTGACTATTGGCGGCTTGGCCAAGGCGGCCAATGTAAATGTCGAGACGATCCGCTATTACCAGCGGCGAGGTCTGTTGTCGGAACCCAAACGACCTCTAGGTGGTATTCGACGCTACGGTTCCGCCGATATTGATCGGCTGACATTTGTTAAAACGGCGCAGCAGCTGGGTTTCAGTCTCGACGAGGTCGGCGACCTTTTAAGGTTGGAAGATGGCACTCACTGTCAGGAAGCCAGTGCGCTCGCCGAGCACAAGCTGAAGGATGTGCGTGAAAAGATCGAAAGGCTGGTCAAAATTGAGAAGGCTCTGAGCGACATGGTCAGTCAATGCCACGCACGGCCGGACAGCATCGCGTGCCCGCTCATTGCATCTCTACATGAGGGAGACATTGGAACAAAAAGCCAAAGGGATTAGCTTCTGAACCAATCGACCTCTTGAGGCTCTACCCCGTCACTGCGGACACTACGAAAAGATAGGCAGATTTATCGAACCGAGGTGCGCGAACGTTCGCTTTTGTTTAAAAGCGCCACGTTGGAACTGGCGTCGTTAGCAAACAACCTCGGTTCAACGCGGCCAATTTATGGTGACAAACTGCGGCCACATTATGGTGTCATTACCACTTCCGATAACCCTCTCCCCGTTAGGTGTCAACCAAACGTCAGCGGCGCTTTTTACGGCTAACCTAGACGATACGACTCTGAGGTTCTGTTATGCTTCCAGGCTGATATACGGGGGTATCCATGACCGAAATATACAGGGACACACCAATGGCGAAGGCCATTTTCGAAATGTTCGATAACCTGGCTGACTTCCTGGAAGACCGAGGGGCCAAGCCTGGTAGCTGTAAGGCGTATATTTTCGGCGGCTGTGCTCTCCATCTCCATACTAACGCTCGTGGTAGCAGTGACCTGGATATAGAGCTCGAAGCGATGGACAGGATTTCTCCCAATGAGCTGGTTCTTGCCCTGGATGAAGTCTTTTTTGATGATCCGGAAACCGGCCCTTCCTCTATCGTATTCGATCCGAATTTCACTCCGACCCTCGCGCCGCTACATGAGGATTACCAGGAAGACGCCATTTGGCTTAACCGGAACGAGGAAGACTCACCGGTCTGGGTCTACCTGGTTCAAAAAGTGGACCTGGCTATTTCGAAACTCGGGCGCTATGGAGACCAGGACATCGACGATATACACACGCTGTTTGACCATGGACTCTCCATCGAGGAGTTCAAATACCGCGCCGAGGAGGCCCGTAAGTACTTTCCAGGTAACCTCGACAGATTGACAGGGAATATCACCCACGTTATAAAAACGTATACAAAGTGATCAACGCGGACATTTCATGACTTCCTTACTTAACGTCGCACACAAAGGACTCGACCGTGTGACAGACCAAGAGGTTGTAAAAGCAGCCCTTGAAGTCTGGCATCAGGGCTATGTCCCGACGCTTTCAGGGTTGCCCCTGGAAGAGCGACGCCTGGCCGGCTATCTGGTTGACCGTTTATCCAGGTTCAACTGCCTGAGTGCCGAACAGAAGAAGGAACTGCAAACCGTCGCCTCTGATGCGAAGGCGAGCCTTCCTGAACGTTTGTCCCGGGCCCGTGTCGACGGGCTGGCCCAATCCTGGGGGCTCGATCACGATCTCAGGCCGTTTATGAAAGCCCTACTCCCCTTCCAAACCCGGCACTATAAGCGCGGTCTCGATAAAACCGCTGCCTGAAGATACCATTTAGGCCGAAGGGCCCTGGACTAAGGGGGCGTCGGATTCGTTGAATCGGCCGCACTTGAATTTTGGTCGCTGGCTCGAGTCCAGGTGGGCCCACCACACAAAGCTCCACACCAAGCGGTCTGGGGCTTTTTCTTTGCCTGAAATTTAAGCCGCTGCGCCATGCTTACATGCGATTACATCGCCGTCATGACACACGAACCACTGAAGCCTTGCATGAAATTCTTTTTTCATGCAAAGATACCATATACCGCGCGAGAGCACTCATGATTGAGAGGTGAACCATGGCATTTAGAGCAGACGAAGCAGCACGCATCGGGTACGAGCAAGTAGAAGCCTACCTTGTACCAAGGCCAAGAGACTCCGATGAGTCCGTCAGGATGCGCAGTAGGGAAGCGCTCATGGACATCGTG
The DNA here is from genome assembly GCF_050707965.1 of Marinobacter sp. KM021. Classification (NCBI taxonomy): domain Bacteria; kingdom Pseudomonadati; phylum Pseudomonadota; class Gammaproteobacteria; order Pseudomonadales; family Marinobacteraceae; genus Marinobacter; species Marinobacter sp. KM021. Next base: position 4,282,168 of record NZ_CP136129.1, on the reverse strand, counting down.
GATGAGCTTGGTCCGGTTGTTGACACCTACCCGACTTGGCACCCACTGGTCTGTAACCACGACAGTCGTATCCCAGAGACCACACCAAGCGCCCAATGTGGCTACAACGGCCTTGACCATACCCGGCTCTTCCGCAACGGCTTCATCACTTGCCCCTACACTGCAAGCGGGAAGGCCGAGAAAGTCATTGAGTCAGTGAACGCATTACCACCCCACCCTGTGGCCAATATCACGGCCGAAAAGCTAGACGTGAAGCTGTACATGCCTGACGCAACTCCCGTCCTGGTGAAGTGTGAATGGAATAGGGCGCTCAATATGGACGGAACCATACCCCTCTCCATAGCGATGCCCCTGATACTTGAACAGGAGCTTCCCTGCTGGAGGTGGTCCGAATTGGCAGAAACCTGGGAGTCAATGCGCTACTACCTGCTAGGCAGCCCCCACGGTGCCCGTTCCTCACTATTCGTCAACCAAGAGACTGGGCAGGCCATCAAGAAGATTTGGAACTCGCTCATCTACACCGGAATGTTCGGCCCGATCAAGGTGTAGCGCAGCTGGCGCAAGCGGCACGATTACCCACCACCGCCGCTGGCGGCCTCCCGGTCATCGCCTGTGCCAGCCCACAGCGAACACAAACGACAGCGCCCCAAGACATTGCTGCCAAAGGGCGCTGAAGGCCAGATCGCGACCTGAGCCCATCGATAAGTAAGAACGGTCTCCCATTGCCCCCATAACCTACTCAATGCTGGCTTGGATTTGACTGGCAATTCCGGTAGATTTACTAACACTTCAGGCATGGATTGTGCCGATTAATACTTTGTGGAAACACGGACGTGACCAAAATAGCAGACCCGCACTCGCTTGCGCTTCACGAAGCGTTGATGATCGAGGGTGGCTGGGACCAATACTCCGATAAGGAGCTGGCCAGCTACCTTCCGAGTTCCAGTTTCACCCCTGCCCGATTAAGAGACCAGCTTGCCAGTGGCGAGTTGGTGTTGCTCAAAGAGATCCCTGCGGTTCCTGTTTTCAGGTTGGTATCCGGGCGCATTGTTCCCACGGAAAGCACCTCTGCAGCCATTGCAGAGAATGCCGTCACGGCCTTCGAAAAACGCTTTGGTGACCGGCAAGCGTTTCCTTCCAGAGGCACCGCCTACGCTCATTCCGATAGCCTGCCACCACCGCCCAAGCTCGACTACACGCCGGAACGCCCGGTGATTGAGCCACCCCCCGAGCCTCTACCCCCGCCGGTGGTGATCTCGGAAAACTTTGGGCTTCCGCCCTTGGGCCCCAAAGTGTTTGCCAAGTCCTGCACCCGGCCCTCCGGGGATACCGACAGTAATGAGGGCGAGGAAAAAGCCAGCAACTTCGGCACCCTTGCGATGCTTGCCCCCGCCACCGTCACCAGCCCCGGTGCAAACGGCTTGCGGCCGCTGGGCCTGATCTCCGGCTCGGCAATGAGACTGGCAAAAGGCTGGGCTATGGCGGCGCGTATTGGTGCCAGCGTAATGAGTACGGCTGCCAGCACAGTACTTTTGGCACTCTGGCCATCCAAGCTGGGCGACAGCACCCTGTACACCGAGGAAGAACTCCTTGAAATGGCTGAGGCGGCCATTCGGGTGCGTTTTCATCTGCACGTGGATGCCACCGGAAACCTCCGGGTGGCTGGTTATCACGTTAATGACAGCACCGGATACAAAGACCGGGTTCCGGTTGCTCACGCAGAGCTCAAGGGCGAGAATTTTGAAGTGGTGGTTGATGACGACTTCACCCTCGTGTGGTACCCGGATGACAGCGGCCACCGCCCGGTAGTGAGCACCGAATACCCGGCGGATTCCGGTATTGATCCCTACAGCATTCTGGTGACACCGATTAAGGAGGATGGCCAGGAACACTCGCCACCCGGATACCAGCGGCCGTTTGAGGATCAGGTCGAGCTGATCGTAAGTTTTCCGAAGGATAGTGGGATTGAGCCGTTGTATTTGGTTTTTCAAAAGAGCATTGGTGGTGGAGAGGGTGTTCTAAACAAAAATCTGACAGGGCCATTGTCAGCTGACGAAGCAAACGCTCCCCATCTTGCAAAAGGAAACCTTCCTCCTTATGCGGAAGGTACACGCGCTAGGGATATTGTCCTTGAGCAAGAAAGGGTATTTGCACGTGTGCATGGCGAGGGTAACCAAGCTAGATCATGGATGATGCGCCAACAGGAAATCGAAGGGTTAACACCTCTGCAAATACAAGATAAGTTTGCGCTACCAGAACTACCGAATTTTGTGTCTGATGTTCATGTTCCCCCAGGAACTAATATTCGAGTAGGGACAGTTGGGGCGCAACCTGACTGGGGTTCAGGTGGTGCAATTCAATACGAATTGTTACAGCGACTTCCATCTTCTGCGTTCCAAAACATGAGGCCATTACCATGACGATTAATTATTCAGCTACGAAGAACGTATTGAAAATAAAACCATCGGGTATTGAGGTGCCGTTTCAATGGCCAATAGCAGAAGTGGTAGTGTTTGACGCTATCCTTGTAGTCCGAATTGAACCTGATCCGGGTGCGTATTTTAACGAGAACGTATTTGGAGTCAGGGAGGATGGGAGTATTGCTTGGGTGATCGAAAAACGGAAGCATGTGTATGATGATAGTCCATATACATCAATCGTTGCCAAGGATGATAACGTAAAGCTTTTTAATTGGGATGGCGATGAATTGTTGGTAGAGCCAAAGAGTGGAAAAGTTATCTCGGTAGGTTTTGGCAAGTAACTTGTCTTCAGTTTCGGCAACGGCGGTCGTGAAGAAAGCACGCCGGTCGACATCACCCTTAACAACAATAACTACAATTTAGCGTTTGGTTTTACCGACACTCACGTCTTTGGAGAGTTTTGAGCCTGTAAATAAATCTGTGTAACTGCCCATCCCATTACAGGTGACCGTCCAGACGGTCACCGAATTCGATAATAAAGCGATTCAATGCCGGCTTCCAATCACGGATCGGCATCGTCCATTTCTTTGAGGCCTGCTGGATCGCCAGGAAGGCCACTTTCAGTGCCGAGTCATCGCTGGGGAACAGCTTACGGCGCTTGGTGGCTTTGCGGATGACGCTGTTCAGCGACTCAATGGCATTGGTGGTGTAGATCACTTTTCGGATGGCCGGAGGATACTCGAAGATGGTGATCAGGTTGTCCCAATGGCTGTGCCAGGATCGGGAGATCTGTGGGTACTGACCGTCCCAGCGTTCTCCGAAGGCCTCCAACGCCTGCCGGGCTTCGTGTTCCGAGGCAGACTGGTAGATCTGCTTCAGATCGGCCGTCACGGCCTTATAGTCCTTCCAGGACACGTAGCGCAGCGAGTTGCGAACCATGTGCACGATGCACAGCTGCACCTTGGTCTGAGGGTACTCAGCAGCAATAGCATCCGGGAAGCCCTTGAGGCCGTCCACGCAGGCGATCAGGATGTCCTCCAGACCACGGTTCTTCAGTTCCGTCAGTACCGACAACCAGAACTTCGCGCCTTCGGTCTCGGCCAGCCAGAGGCCTAGCAGCTCCTTCTGGCCTTCCATGTTGATGCCCAGGGCCAGGTATAGGGACTTGTTGATCACCCTCTTGTCCTGACGAATTTTCAGCACGATGCAGTCCAGATAGACGATGGGATAGATCGGATCCAGCGGACGGTTCTGCCACTCCTGAACCTGCTCGATCACCCGCTCCGTCACCTTGGACACCAGAGTGGCCGAGATGTCGGCGTCATACATCTCCTTGAAGGCGTCCACGATATCCCGGGTGCTCAGGCCCTTGGCGTATAGCGCCAGGATCTGGTCATCCATCTGGGTCAGGCGGGACTGGCCCTTGCGGACGAACTGAGGTTCGAAAGAGCCATCACGGTCACGGGGAGCCTCTATCGGCACATCTCCGTGCTGGCCCTTCAGGCGCTTGGCGGTATAGCCATTTCGACTGTTGCCGGTGCCACGGCCTTCAGGCGCATGCTTCTCGTATCCGAGATGCTCGTCCAGTTCGGCATTGAGGGCGGTCTCGACCGTCAGTTTGACCAGTTGCTGAGTGAGGGCTCCGAGATCTTTTTCAGACTTGATGTCCTTGGCCAGCTCGGCGGCCATAGCTTTGAGTTTTTCTTGGTCCACTTGTGTACCCACGATGGTATCCTTTTGAAAAGATTACTCAGTCGTGAGCAGTTACACAATTTGGTTTACAGCCTCAGAGTTTTCCCAAGCACAACAAAATGCGCTGAACAGTTTTGAGTACGCCAATCCAAATCGTAGCCGGTTTTTCAAACAGCGCTTAGCCGATAATAACTTTAAAGGCATGTATGCCTTTGATGCGCCGAGCCTGAGAATCATTACCACACCCAATGGTGGCACGGCATCGCAGGTGAAATTCAACAACTTTGCGTCTGTTTTCGTAGCCCCGACTGAGTTGGGTAACAACACGCCAGATGACATCTACAAGTTGTATGTCGAATCACCCTACCGCGGTGATGAAAATGCCGAAACTACCTCTATCGTATTCGGTAGTGGTGAGGATGCCGAAACGCTCTTTATCGAAACCCTGTCGAACGGTGGCAATGATAAGTTCATTACTGCAGACTTCGAGTTTGTTGGAGACGAAGCGAGCTTCTTGCGAGGCAGATCAGACCAAGCGCGGCTGGATTGCCCAACCAATGCCACCATTGGCTATTCCTCTACACCCAGCGCACCCCTGGTAGCGGGTGTCAGTTTCCTGTTGGACGGCAATTCGCAGGAAACGACTCGCGTGCATGTGGATGAGAACAACACGCAAACGGACCGTGACCCAGCAGCAGCCATATCCACCGACAGCCACGATGCGGCCTGTCGCAATGGCAATAATGGCCCAACCAAATTTATTCCATTACCCGGTCTCGGTGGCGCAGAGTACTTCAACCCGATCTGACATTAGCCTTTCTAAAGCCGTCACCGGATCGCAAGATCCGTGGCGGCTTGCCTGAACCACGTCCAACTCTCTTTATCCAGCCAGATACCCTGGCATTGGTCATCCAAAAGGCACTGCCGTGCCCAGGCCACCCGTTCTGCCTGTTTCTCCGGCAATGGCTGCCAGGCCAGCCCATTCCACAAACGCCCCTGACAACTCACCCTGTCCCCCCTGCCCCAGGCATCATTCTCCCGGCCCTCAACGTAGCGAATCTCAACAGGCGTTTCCGGCAGCATCCTTTTGAGCAATTTGCCGTACAGGTGGGCGGCGGTGGTCTGGCCAATATCCGGCTGCGCGTTCACTTCGATCACCCAGGCGCCGGCATCACGCCAGGACCGGCGAATGTCTGGCATAATCAGGTCGATGCCGGCCAGGTCCAGCCGGCACAGGCGCGCCACTCTGGCGGCCAGCTCGGCGTTGTCCGGGTGCACTTCAGAGAATATGGGTACTGGCTGACCACCGGCAGCGACATTCGGTAAATGCGACAGGACAACGATCTGCCCCTTTTCAGGCACGCTGGTGGGCTTAAGGCTTTGAGCCTTCAACAGGTCTTTGGCGGAGTGCACACCTGGCAGTGGTTTGAGCGGGCTGTGACCGGTGCCTGAGCGCTCTGGCCGGGCGTTTTCATGGTCGATCAGGGCCGCCACGGTGTCCTTGCCATTGCCAATCACTCGAGCCGGAACCCGTTCGATGGCCCAGACACACTCCCCCGCATGCACCGTTAACCGGTAATCCCGGCCCTGCACCTGGGGCTGAGTCAGCACCTGTTTACTCAGCTCCCGGCACTGCCGGTAAGCCTTCGCCAGCGAAGGCAGGTCTTCCAAATGCAGATGAACGCCCTGGCCACCGTCCAGATCCGCCGGCTTGCAGACCAATGGAAACCCAAGAGCCTCGGCAACGGTCTTCAGCTGGGCCTCCTCCGTGATCAGTGCCTGCCAGGGAACCGGAATACCTGCTTTGGCCAGAAAGTCGCTGGTGGCCGCCTTATTGCGCACCAGATTGGCCGACATAACCGACGTTCCAGAGGTAAACGAACCGTCCAGCCAAACGCCGGATGCCCCGATGCCGATCTGGAACATGTGGTGGCCAAGGCTGACGACGGGCAACCGTGCTTCAAACGCCGCGAAGAGGAAGCGCAGGGTATTGGCCGAGGTTGGTGCACCGGCCGACAGCGATTTCATCAGGGAATCAAGGCCGTTCATTGCCTCACGCATCAGGGTGTCGGTTTGCGGCGCCATGGAAACCGTCAACAGCCACTTCAAAAGTGACAAGCTTGCGTTCTCGGTACCCTCGTAGGCCGGGCAATACATCCGGTAATACTGGGGCTTGTCCGGCGATGACAGTGCTTTTGGCATTTCGAATACCGGTAAACCAGCGTATCGAATCATCCGGTGATACCAATACCCGAGCCATTCCAGCCAGGGCTCGGGCCCAACCGGGTGAGCCGGCGGTTTCGGTAAGTTACCAAAGGCTGGTTCCGGAAATGCGCGTTCAAGCAAGGTAGCGAAGGTCGGCGACAGCGGTTCAGCCTCCCTAGAAGGTGGCCGGATATTCACGCAGAAGCCCGGCTGGCGGGTAGTATCGGCGCCACCAGGGTAGCGAGTAACCGGCGGCTGCATGTTCCAATCGGGTCTGGACGGCATTCAGTGCTCCCTCTGGCTCGGAAACCGTTTGCGAGCTACCACACGGTAGAGGCGCCATGGCATCAGCACAGTTTCGTGTGAATCCGTGCTTGCCCTGAAGTTCAGGTACCGGGCAACGGCGTCCAGAATCATGGTGTTGGAGACACGCTGCAGACGAAATAAGCCGCGACAGAAATCACAAAGCTCGGTTTTGCTGACGAATTGCCAGTGACAATCCACCATCCCCGCCGAGAGGATCTCCCAGTGTTGTGTATCACACTGCAACACGAACTCAGGCCCCAGATAGTCGCCCTCATGCCCCATACCATTGTATTCACCCACAAACTCATCCAGGAATTGGGCTTCGGACGAACCGGCTCGCACATCAAGAATGGACAGCATGCCCCGGGGCACCAGCGCACGGTGACTGGCATTCAGAAACGGGCGTTTATCCGAGCAATGGTGCAGCCCTGCAAGGCTGACAAGTGCATCGATGGATTGATCAGCAAAGGGTAAATCGGCCAGCCCGCAGCTTTCGTACAGGTCGCTATTAAAGCCCGAGCTGGGGTCAAAGCCCTGATAGATGATGGAATTGGGAAGGAAATACTGAAGATACTCACCACCGGCGGGCACATCCGCTACCCGCAGCATGGGATTAGCAGCGAGATCCGCAGCCAGCGGCTCAACGGCCCGCTGAAACTCACGCATCCGAGCATGGGGCACGGTTAACATGGCCCGGTGGTAGCTGCCGCCTCGGTGCCGGAAAATTTCTGCATAGTCTGCAATCACCTGACCGTGACTCCCCTGATTTTTTGGGTAACATTAATACGCCTGCCACAGGGCAGCATCTACCATCTGGTATAAAGTGATCCGGTAAGGCCCCGGTTTCGTTTAACCGAAAACACAAATCCGGCGGAGACAGATGCCAGACAATCACAATCTCAAAGAACTGGTTTCTGCCGTGGCGGCCAGGAAAGCAGAGTTTGCGGACCTGATCGTGGCCCTGGCACCGGATCTCAGCTCGCAAGCCATTCTGCCCACGGAACTGGCGCTGGAGCTGTCGACCGCTCTGCATGACCTCGAGGAGCGTGCAACCGGGCACGACCCGCTGTACAAATTGGTCAATGACCACACAGCGCCTGCCCTGGCGCTCAACGAGTCTGGCCAGGTTGTGGCCCTGAATGCCGGTGCCGCGCAGCTGTTTGATATGCGATCGGGTGACGGTTTGGTCGCTCTTGGCATCAGCCCGGAGGCTTTCCACCAGTTCAAGGAACGCCTTGCCACCGCTCAAGGGCCCACGTTGCTTAAGGCCTATCGAAAAGGGAGCGACGAGCATGCTCTGCCTTTGATTCTCGTGGGCATGTACCACCAGAAGCTGAAAACCTTCGTGCTGAATGCTTTACAACAACACTGGCCAGAATCCATAGATCTGGCCTTTGCCGGCGTCTTTGGCCTGTCCGCCAGCGAACGCCATATTCTCGCGCTTCTGTCTCGCGGCTGCTCGTCAGAAGAGATCGCCGAAGAGCGGGGCAGCTCAGTGACAACCGTTCGGCAACAGATCAAAAGCCTGTTGCAAAAGCTCGGCGCCAAAAGCCAGGTGCAGGCTGCTACCATGGCCGCCTCTGCAGCGACTGCGATGGACACCGTGACGACAAAGGGGGATCTGCTGTCCGTTCACTACGACGATTACCCCATGAGCATCCACGAGCTGTTTCGCGAGCAACGACGGATTGGCTGGCGAAGATTTGGTAAACCCGGCGGCCGGCCAGTGCTTTTCCTGCACGGTCCCTCTTTCGGTGCCGGGGATTTTCCGGATGAGCGGCGACTGGCCGCGCAGTTTGGTCTGGATATCATAGCCGTTGAACGTGCCGGCTATGGCCGGACCGAACCATCGGACAAAACCGAAGACCCACTGGAAAGCCAGTGCCACGATATCCTCGCCGTACTTGGCTCCCTGTCGATCTCCAAGGTAACCATTCTGTCCCACGAAGTCGCCCTGATACCGGCACTTGCGCTCATGCAACACTCCGGCATCCAGATAAACGGCGTTGTTTCTGTCTCTGCCGCGCCACCGTTCAAGGAGCTGGAACAGATCAACGCCATGCCAGCTCATCAGGCCATCTTCATTCAAGCTGCCCGCCACGCGCCCTGGCTGGCCAGGTTATTGATTCGCCTGCTGATCCTGAGGATGAGAAAGCTCGGCCCTGAACAGTGGCCGAAAGTGATTTTCGAGGGCGTGGAGCCGGATGAACATGTGATTCGCAAAAACTCCCTGAAACAAGGGGTAGTTGCAGCCTATGGGTTTTATGTCAATCAACTCGGGGCGGGGTACCTGGAGGACCTCAGGATCATGATTCAGGATTGGGGGCACTTGCTGGAAACTCCAAACCTGCCCCTGACACTCATTCATGGAAGCCACAACGCCAGCACGCCGCTTTCTCACCTGAATATTTTCCGAGGCATTAACCCCGACATCCCCATCGAGCTGGTTGAGGGCGAGGGGCTGACACTGGCGGTCTCGCAAACCGAGCGGATATACGAGACTCTGGCAACCATCGCAGGCGCCAACAATCTGCTCGCTGGAGCACAATAATGCCCCAAAAAAGACGTGACTCTGGGCAATGGGTAGTGGCACCCCAATACGTGAACGCCATCACATAATTGCAATTTTGCCCCCCGCTTCCTTTGAGTCTGCCAATCCGCAAACCCAATGCCAGACAATGACTTATATCAATCTTGGCCCTCATACGTCTCTTTACCTGTCACCAAAGCCACACCACGCAGTGCGCCGTCCAGCTTATGATCACAGAATAATGATAAATCGGTCACAAGACCGACAAGCGACTAAAAAAAACAACGGAGTATTACAATGCACGGCTTTGATTTCGCAGGTAAGCGGATTCTCTGCGCCTCTGTTTCGGCGATCAGTCTATCCCTGTCGTTACCCGTGTGTGCCAGCATGGGAAACCTAGGTACCACCTATGGCGTGATGCCCACTGATGTTGCCTCAGCGCAGGCATTGTCGATGTTTAATACACAAGTGTCTGCCACCTATTACAACCCCGCCTATCTGACCAAGGACCCCCGGGGTGAGCTCACTGCCGGCCTGCTGCATGCCGAGCAGGAGCTGCGCGCCAGCGGCCCAAACCGCGATGGTGACGTGGTTTCCAGCTCCCCAAGCCAGCACGTCTTGATTGGCATGAAAACCAATCTGGGCTCACTGACCCGTTTCGGGCACCCGCTTTACCTCGGTTTCATTGCGGGTGTGGAAAAATATGGAAAAGAGATGCTCGCCTTCTCGTCTGAAACATCCGAGACGGGGCAGTTTCTGCAGTACGGAAAAGAACCTCTGTTTCTTAATCTGGGCGGTGCCACGCGAATTTGGCGCGGTATCGACGCCGGGGTTTCGGCCAGAATCACGCTGGAAGCTGAGGCTGAGCTAATTGCCACATCCAATCTTGCAGGCGACACAGAGAAAGAGAAGCTCAGTGTGAATGCCAAGCCGTCGTTGAAGAGCATTCTCAGCGTTAACATCGATTACGCAGATACCTTCTGCCCAGACCAGGCATGTTTCCTGGACGGATGGGAAACGGCGATTGCCTACCGCAGCAAATCGACATCGTCTACCTCTATTTCGTCCAACGTGATCGTCAGCCAGACCATCCCTGACCCTGGCCTTAGCATCGCAGTGTCTACTATCGACTCCTTCCAACCAGAAACTCTCAGCTTCGGCACCCAATATAGGGGCGATGGTTGGCGAATCGGCGGTAGCATTGAGCAGCAAAAGTGGTCGGAGCTTGAAAGCGTATTCGCCAACGACAGTGTAAAAGATCAACAGGGTGTTGCAGCCGCCAGCCGGATGAAGTTCGACGACATCCTCGTTCCGAGACTGGGTGGTGAGTACAACCTTAATGAAAACTTTGCGTTTCAAGCAGGCATTGCTTTCGAGGAGTCTCCACTCAAATCGGATCGCAATCCGGAAGTGAACTACCTGGACACAGACAAGATAGTGGTGGGCCTGGGGCTCAGTGCCACGTACGATCGCACCCGGCTGCTGGCGTATCCGGTTCGTTTCGACATTGGCTATCAGTACCAACAATTACAGGAGCGCGATTTTACGATCGTTGATTTCAACGGCAACGAAGAAGCGGTCACGGCCGACGGCGACATCCACGTTGTCAGTGGCTCAGTTACCCTGAAGTTCTGAGAGGCGCACCATGAAAAAAACAATTCTTGCACTGTCAGTGGCAGGTCTCGCTTTGGTGGGTTGCGGTGGCGACAGCCAAACCGTGAACAAGCCAGCCGCAGCCCCGGAACTGTATTTCGCCTATCCGGCGGACACACCGGTTATGGCGAACGGGCAACAGCTTTTTACCAGTACGGTACCCGTGTCAGCACCCATTTTTCTGCGATTTACTGATCGAATCACCACTCCCGAGGACGAACTCGCCAATACCCTGTCCCTGAAGGATAGCCAGGGCAACACCATTCCATTAGGCGCTGCGACGTTAACCGCCGGCGACAAAGGACTGGCTGTGAGGCCGCTTGAACCGCTATCCCCTCGACAGGTGTACACACTCACCGCACACGGCCTGGAAGTGGCGGGCCAGGCTGTCACACTCACAAACGATGGCATCGTCTTCAAGACCGAACCGGCAGCCAAGGGGCCACTGCTAAGCCAGGCTGAGGATATCGACTTCCGAATTGCCCGATTTATCCCCCTTGATGACGACCGATACCCTGCAACCGACCTGTCGGTGCTTCGGGTTCAGTTTACCGAACCGGTGAAAGCCTCAACGTTGGTCTATGGCGACACTTTCAGCCTGCGCGATAGCAACGGTGAACTGGTGCCAGCTGAAGTGTACCTCCGGGGGCATCGGTTGACGATTGATCCGGACGACTACCTGGACCCTTCGCAAACCTATTCCATCGAAGTGACCGACGGCATTGAAAGTGAAATACTTGGCGCCAAACTGACCGTGCCGGCGGAAGCCCCCTGGACATTCCAGCCGCTGGACACCCGTTCGCCGAACGGCGAACGTCAGTTTGCCGCCCAGAAAGCGGCCACCAATCCCGGAGAAGTTGCCCTTTCCGGTGCAGAATTCAATACCGTGAACCTGCAATCGCAACTCCTGGGCGAGGAGAATCCTACCACTGCCGGCGGCGTGGTATTTGCCGAGCTGGGCTACATTCCAAAGTTCGAAAGGGAAGGCAAGAGTGTGCCCCTGGCGATAAGCCGGGGCTCTCTGATGACGGGCTCAAGCGTGGAAGTCAACGTTGCCGGCGCTGTTCCTGCCGGCTTTGAGTCCGATGCCGTGAGCGTTCGTTTTATTTCGGACGCAAACGGGTTCCTGATGCCAAATCCCTACACCAACGCAGAGGATGCTCCCCGGCTTGTCGAACTGTTCATCGATATGGCCCTGAACACGGACAACCCGACTGCCAACGCCGCATTCGCCCAACAGATGCTGCACGTTCAACTGGTGGGCACAGCCATCGTGGAAAACGGCACCTTGACCATTGAAGCGGTCGGCGTTATCGAACCCGACGTCATGGGCGTGGACAAGGCTTCAGGGTTGATCTCGTTCCGGCTGGAGGGCTTCCGCTTTGAGGCAGATGCTCCAACACAGGAACAGTTCGCTGACCAGGAGGCTCCGTTTGTTAAGAGTTGGTCTCCTGCGGCTGCCGAAGTGGACAAACTGCTTCCGGGCGACCCTCTTACGGTGTTCTTCTCCGAGCCTTTGCTCCCGAGCACGGTAACAAGCAGCTCCGTTACTCTGTATCCGGTGGACAATCCGAACGAGCCAACGCCGGTTTCGCTAACACTCAACGGATCCGCACTGTCAGTGGCACCACATTCTCCTCTTGAGGGAGGCAGGGAGTACCGGTTGTCACTTTCGGGCAGCATTACCGATATTGCGGGCAACGCCCTGGCGCCCACAGAAAAGATGTTTACTCGTCCGCGCACCAATCAGGACAACCCGAGCAACCAATCACCCGTGGTTTTAACCTCGTTGCCCGGTTATCCATGCGCCAAGGTTAACGTTCCGGCGAATCCGGAGGCCGGCAACCAGGGCCGGTGTGCTGGCGGCAGAAGCACAGATGATTTGCTGCCAATTCACACCCATCCTGGCCAGCAGCCGATCATCGTGCGTTTCTCGCAGATCATGAAGAGCGACTCGATCATCGCTGACGATACGGTACGAATGGAAGAGTTTAAAGACGGCGCGTGGCAAGCCTTCACCAACTTTGTCGTTGAGACAAGCCCACAGGAACTCAAAATAATTCCAAATGACCGCTGGCAATCCGGCACACACTACCGTTATCGCCTCGAATCTGGCGAAGATGGCATCCGCTCGGTCGCCAATCTTCCACTCCAGACCCAGGTACTGAGCCAATCCATTCGCACCTCCGCTCGAACTTTCGGCGGCCCGGCCATGGAGAATTACTTTATGGGCGGCCCAGAGAATCCGGGCGTTCTGACCCCTCTGCGGAACCTCCCAACGGCCGATATCAATAGTGATTTTCAGATCACCAATCCTGAACAGAAGGTTCAGCAAGGCGAGTCTGGCACCTACGCCGCTATCGAGAACTCGGGGCAGGTTCGATACAAAACCGGAAGCGTGGACAGCACGCTGGTCGACAATGCGAATATCGGATGCCGCGTCGGTCAGACTTGTGAACAAGAGAAGTTCATTTACATGACCGCGATGTTGGACGTTGCCGTCATCGGCCAACCGGATGACCAGGGAAGAGTACCGGTGAAGCTTTACCCCTCAGTGCTCTACACCTCAGAACTTGATGTGAATGTGAGCATTTCCGATCTGGTGGCCTGGCTCGTCGGCAAACATCACAGCATAAAGACCGGCCCGATGCTGATGCGCATGCGTTATGAAGGGGAACAACGGAACGAGCTGATCAGTGGCTATCTGTTTACCAATGGAGAGGGGGTGCTTACGTTCGAAACCGAGCTGGACCTCTATATGGACGCGCCTTACCTGAAGCCGGAAATCCCCCTTACCGAACTTGACCACAATATGCGAAGCTTTCCGATTAACAACCTCAAGCTCTCGGGACCCGTCACCTTTCTGGACGATGGGCGCATGCAGATTGTGCAAAGGAATACCGAGGCCGTTGAGCTCCCCAATATCGTGATTGACGGGAACACCCTGGGCGGTTTGGGCAACATCCTCGGCTTAGGCCCACGCACTTCGCTGGCACTGACAATACCCGAACAGCAGCTTTACCTGAACTACATATCGCCATCTACCCAACCGTAAAACGCAAGGCCGGCACTCGCCGGCCTTTTCTTTTTCATTAGTCGCCCACCCTTCCCAAGCCATAGCGTCCGTACCGAGCGTTCTTGCATGCTGATGTCGAGCGCATGCCACATAGAAACATTTACTCACAAATCCCCAACAATCCCGACCCGAATTGATCTACACAGCTCCGTGTTTTTGTCTAACCATGTAGGTGGGAAATTCTGTGTTCAATTCGACGCAAATTTGCGTCATCCGGGCCAACGTCCCAAAAAGACAAGCGGGCTAACATCCAGCATAGAGGTGTAAGTACGAAAAAACGGCCAGAATAATTGCCGGCTTATGAACACCTGAATGACAAAAATAACAGGAGCTTCACACATGATAGGTTCTCATCGCTTTGCCCTGCGGGCACTGTCCTTTGCTATTGCCACCACCACTGCCGGCCTGTCCGTTAATGCCCACGCTAGCATGGGAAACCTGGGTACCAGCTACGGCGTAATGCCCATTGACGTAGGCACTGCTCAATCGCTCTCCATGTTTAATGATCAGGTGTCCGCGACCTACTACAATCCTGCGTCATTGACCAGTGACCAGCGCGGCGAGTTGACCGCCGGCATACTCCATGCAGAGCAGGAGTTGCGTTCGAAGAACCCCAATGCCGATGGCGACGTGCTATCAAGCTCACCCAGCCAGCACGTGTTGATCGGCATGAAAACCAACCTGGGCTCTCTGACCCGTTTCAAGCACCCGATCTACCTGGGCTTCGTGGCCGGCGTGGAGAAATACGGCAAGGAAATGCTGGCCTTCGGGTCCGAGACCAGCGAAACCGGTCAGTACCTTCAGTATGGCCGTGAACCTCTGTTCCTGAATATCGGCGGTGCCACTCCGATTTGGCGCGGTATTTCCGTCGGCGCCTCGGTCAGAATCACTCTGGAAGCCACCGCCAACCTGGATGCGGTTTCCACCCTCGGCGGTGAGACCAGCCGTGAGCGCCTGGCGGTCAGCGCCGAGCCTTCCATGAAAACCATTCTGGGTACCCGAGTCGATCTTGGCAGCACCTTCTGCCCAGACAGCAACTGTTTCCTGGATGGCTGGGAGACCGCGTTCACCTATCGTACCAAGTCATCGGCCTCCACCACCGTGGACTCCAACATCATCGTTACCCAGACCATTCCAGACCCGGGCCTGAGCCTGGCGGTGACCACCATCGACTCCTTCCAGCCGGAAACCTTCGCTATTGGCACACAGTATGTCGGCGACGGCTGGCGAGTGGGCGGTAGTATCGAGCAGCAGAACTGGTCGGAGCTTGAAGATATTTTCGCCAGCGACACGATTAAGGACCAGGGCTCTGTCGCTCCGGGCAACCGTATCCGGTTTGACGACATCCTCATTCCCCGCCTCGGCGGCGAATATCAGTTGAACAAGAACTTCGCGGTACGAGGTGGTGTTGCCTATGAAGAATCACCGCTGAAAACGACGCGTAATCCCGAACTCAACTACCTGGACACCGACAAAATCATCGTTGGCCTTGGCATCAGTGCCACCTATGACCGAACCCGCCTGTTGGCTTACCCGGTGCGGCTGGACCTGGGCTATCAGTACCAGCAACTGCAGAAGCGCGATTTCACGCTGGTCGACTTTGACGGCAATGAAACCGATGTGACAGCAGACGGTGACGTCCACGTCGTCAGCGGCTCCATCACCCTGAAGTTCTGAGGAGAGGAAGGCCATGAAATACAATAAAATACTGGCACTCGTTCCCGCAATTCTGCTCGCCGCCTGCGGCGGCAGTGATGAACAGACCATGAGTGAGCGCTCTGCGCCCGGTTCTGTGGTGTATTCCTTCCCGATGGACGGACAAGCCGATGTGAGTCCGAAAACCGAGCTGGTACTGCGATTCTCACATGCGATAACCGATGATGAAGCCACACTCCGTGAGAAAATCAGTATCCGTTCTGGCGATAGCTCTCAGGACTTTTCCGTCGAGAAAATCGACGGTGGCAAAAGCCTGAAGCTCCAGCCCACTGGCAGGTTAGATATCCTGACCCGCTATTCCGTCACCTTCGAACAGCCGCTGGCAGCGGAGGGCGGTCGCACCGTCGCCACGCCTAATGCGGTCGGCGAACCGGGTATCCAGTTCGACACCCGGGGTGATTTTACCGCCATCGCCAACCTGACCAATACCGACGAAACCTTCCGGGTGGCCTGGCAGGTGCCAGATCAGGGGAGCGCCTTCCAGGCCATGAACTTCTCCACCTTTCGCCTGGCCATGACCCACCCTGTCCACCCGGACTGGAAAAAGCTCGGCGGCACCATCGAACTGCTGGACTCAGACAACCAGGCGGTACCGGCCACTGTTCTGGTCAAAGGCAATCGCATTACGGTTGATCCCTGCGTCACGGCAGACCCGGAAGACTGCGGCAGCAAGGCGGATGTTCTCGAAGCCGGCCAGACTTACACACTCAAGCTCAACAACCTGACCAGCCTGACCAATGGCCCGGATGGCGACCGATTCAGCCAGGAATTCAGCTTCCAGCCCCGCGATACCGGCCCGACCGTGGTGCTTCAACAGGCGGCGGTGGATTCCGGTCTTGGTGAAGGAGCATCGGAAGATGCCGCCCAACGCTCTATCCTGAATGGGCAGATTATCAACGGCGTAACCCTGAACTCGGTGCTCCAGGGCGTGGCTGGTCCTTCCCAGCAAACCGGGGACCTGTTCGCGGAGCTGGCCTACGCCCCCGCCTTCAGGGCGGATGAGGCCCTGCCCTTGCGTGTGCCCAAAGGCAGTGTTCTGAACAGCACCAGCCTGGATGTCCTGATCGGCGGTGCGGTGCCGATCCTGAATGCAGACTCCGGACAACTGCAGACCACCGGGAACATCAAGGTCACCATGTTGTCGGATGCCTCCGGTTACCTCAGCCCGAACCCCTACACTGACAACCAGAATGCCCCGCGTCACATTACCCTGTTTATGGATGTTTCCATGAACACCGAGGAAGCGCAGCCCAATGCCTCGCTGTCTCAGGATCTGATGGGTGTGGAGCTGCGGGGGATTGCACTGGTACAGAATGGCGTGCTGACCATCGACGCCATCGGCATGGTCGAGCCCAACCTGCTGGGCCAGGAGTTTACCGATTCGACTATTGCCTTCCACTTGCAGGCCGCCACAGACGTGGATTCAGTCCTGGATGCAGATACGCTGCGGGAGCTGGACAACACACCACCGCAACTGGTGAGCTGGATGCCAGGCCCTGAGAATGCCACCCCATCTACCCGTCAGTCGATGCAGCGACCGGGTGATCCAGTGATTCTATTCTTTGATGAGCCGCTGGATGCCGAATCTATCAGCAGCGGGGTAACGCTCAAGGCAAATGGAACACCCGTCGCCTTCGATCATAACCTTGATGGCACCGTTCTGGTGCTTAATCCCGAGGGTGGCTTGGAACACGGAGTTCCCTACTCTGTGGAAGTGAACGGCCTCACTGACCTTGCGGGCAACCCTGTGGCACTCGCGCCACTGAATTTTTCTCTTGAGGCTTTGGATGATCCCGAGACCACCGTTGAGTTTGTCTCACCGATTGCACTGACCACCTATCCCGGCTATCCCTGCGCTACCACACCGGTCAATCTTGATTCAGATAACCCGAATCACGGCCGCTGTCTGGATGCAGCACCTGACGGCCCCGCTGGTCAGGTGTTGCCGATCACTACCCTGCCAGAGGATCGGCCGATTACGGTCGTATTCTCTCAGTCCATGAACTTGGACAGCATCCGTTTAGGTGACACTTTTAAAGTGGAAAAACGCGGCGAAGCCGGCGACTTTGCTGAAGTCACCGGTCGACTGGAAAAGAACAATCAGCGCATTCGTTTCTATCCCAATGAAGGTTGGGAGCCCGGCAGCTATTACCGTTACACCATGGCGTCTGTCACTGGCATGAACTGCGAGTCTGCCATCTGCTCAGAGCAAGGCTATCCGCTGCAAACCGATCTCCTGGTTGATCCAGAAGATGTTGGTGGGCCCGATATGGAGATCTACTTCCGTGGGACGGAGGCGGTTAATAGTGTGTTTACGCCGCTTCGCAACCTGCCCGTGCGAGACACCAACTCCAACTATGTGATCGACTGCACCTCGCCCGGTGCGGCTGATTGTCTGGAGCCTTTTGCTCATGAGGAAGATGGCGCAGGAGGTTTCCTGCCCTCGGCAAACGCAGCCAAGCTGGGAGTTATTGGCAATCAGGCCAGCGCACTCGGTATCCCAGTTGGTGCCAGCGTCGGTTGCTCAGCATCGGAGGAATGTCCGGAGAACAAATTCATCTATCAGACCTACGGTCTTAATACCGAAATCATGGGAACGGTAGTGTTGGACGAGGAGACCGGCGAGGAAGCCATTCGGGTTCTGCTTTATCCGACCATGCTGGCCACAACCTCCGCAAGCGTATTCCTCGATGGCTTCGGAGAACAGGCAACCGGCCCGCAGATTCTGCGCATGACCTACGGCGAGCCAACCGAAGACAACCCGATGGGGCTGGTTGAGGGTTTGATTGTTGAGGGCGAAGACGGACACCCCACGTTCATGACTACGGCTGATCTGACCCTGGACGCGCCGAACCTCTCATTACCCATTGCTTCAGCGCTCTCACACGATCTCTATAGCAAGCCGGTAACACTTGAGCTCGATGGCCCCATCGTGTTCTTTGATGATGGACGCATGCAGGTTGAGCAAAGAAATAATAACAGCCCAGGCATTGATGTCCGGGTTAACGTCACGGTGCCCATTATTGGTGAGTTCCTGAGCTATGCAGCATGTGTTGAAGAGAGGGGATTGACTGGCATAGTCACTTGCCTTGCGGACTCGTCAACGGAAACGGAAAGAGGAGACATCACCATTCCTCTGGTTATACCGGAACAAGGCGTTTACCTGAACTTCATCTCCAACCCGGTAAAGGAAATACCGGCTCAGCGTTAACCCAGGCCCTGCCTGCAAGGCCAGTCTCCGGACTGGCCTTTTTTATGAACAAAGGTCAGCTGCCCTTTACCATCCGTTCTTTCATCTGGCGGCCATTTCCTGATAATCTGGTTGCAACTTGAAACCTAAAACAACAATTCCGGGAGAGCCCCATGCAAAACGGCACACACTACCGTACCTGTCATCTTTGTGAGGCCATGTGTGGCGTCGCCATTGAGGTTCAGGATGGCAAGATTGCCTCCATCAAGGGCGACGAGCAGGACCCGCTCAGCCAGGGCCATATATGCCCGAAAGCGGTTGCCTTGCAGGATCTGCATGAGGATACCGAGCGTCTGCGCAAGCCGATTCGTAAAACCGCCGACGGCTGGCAGGAGATCTCCTGGGATGAAGCCTTTGACCTGGTAGCCGAGCGGCTCACAGACGTTCGCAAACGCCACGGCCGCAACAGCATCGGCGTGTACCTGGGCAACCCCAATGTACATAACCACGGCACCCTGATGACCACCATGCCGTTCTTGCATGCCATTGGCACGCAGAACCGGTTTTCTGCCACCTCCAACGACCAGCTTCCGCATATGCTGGCCAGCCTGGAAATGTTCGGGCACCAGATCCTGTTCCCGATTCCGGACATTGATAACACCGACCTGTTCATCTGCATTGGCGGCAACCCGATGGCCTCCAATGGCAGCCTGATGACGGTGCCGGACGTACGCGGGCGGATCAAAGCCCTGAAACAGCGTGGCGGCAAGCTGGTCGTGATCGACCCCCGCCGTACCGAAACCGCCAAACTCGCGGACCAGTTCCACTTTGTTCGCCCCGGCACCGATGCCCTGTTGCTGATGGCCATGGTACATACCCTGTTTGCGGAAAACCTGGTCAATGCCGGTGCTGCGGAGCGGCTGGTGAAAGACATGGATTTGCTGCGGTTGGCTGCGCTTGGCTTCAGCCCGGAATCGGTCGCAGAACCCACCGGCATTGCTGCAGACGACGTTCGCCAGCTGGCCCGGGATTTGGCGAACACCCGCAAGGCCGCGCTGTATACCCGAATGGGCACCAGCACCCAGGCGTTCGGTGCCACCACCACCTGGTTGGCCTACTGCCTCAACATCCTGACCGGCAAACTGGATATTCCCGGCGGCGTTCTGTTTACCCAACCCGCCGTTGATCTGGTGGCTCTGGGTGCCCTGTCTGGCCAGAATGGGCACTTTGCCAAGCGACACAGCCGGGTTCGAGGGTTGCCGGAGTTCGCCGGCGAGTACCCAGCCAGCACCATGGCCGACGAAATGCTCACCCCCGGTGACGGGCAGATCCGTGCATTCGTGACCGTGGCCGGGAACCCGGTTCTGTCGAACCCTAATGGACAACGGCTGGATGAGGCCCTCGAAGGTCTCGAGTTTATGGTGTCGGTGGATTACTACCTGAACGAAACTACCCGGCACGCCGACGTGATACTGCCGCCCACCGCCGCGCTTGAGCGCAGCCATTACGATCTGATTTTCAGCATGTTTGCGGTTCGCAACGTGGCCAAATACAGCGAAGCCCTGTTTGAACCTGTAGCAGACGCTCGCCACGACTGGCAGATTCTTCTGGAACTGGCCCACCGCCTCGAAAAAGCCCGCAAAGGCGGACGTTTGCCGCTACGCTCTGAACTGGGCTGGAAGGCATTCAAAGCCCTGGGGCCAGACCCGATTCTGGACGCCCTGCTGCGCACCGGCCCCTACGGCGCCAACCTGGGCAAGGCGGGCAAACTGGTTCAGCCGGCACTGGACCTGGCCATTGACAGCTTGCCCAAGCGCCATCCCCTGAAAGGCCTGGCCAAACTCAGCCCCCTGAATCGGCGCTGGCAGGAGTTACCCAAAGGTTTGTCATTGTCCTTGCTGAAAGACTATCCCAGCGGCGTTGATCTTGGCCCCCTGCAACCCTCGCTGCCAGAGCGCTTGTATACCCGGGATGGCAAGATACAGCTGGCACCACGCCGATATCTTGCCGATGTAGAACGGCTGAAAGCCTTGCTGGAGCCCGGCAAAGCCGATGACTTGCAGCTGATCGGCCGGCGCCATGTGCGCAGCAATAACTCCTGGATGCACAACAGTCAGCGACTGGTGAAGGGCAAAAGCCGCTGCACACTGATGATGCACCCAGTGGATGCCAAAACCCGTGGGCTGACTGATGGCCAGCAGGCGGAAATCGGCTCCGGCGGCCGATCAGTGGTCCTGCCGGTGGAAGTGACCGAAGATATTATGCCCGGCGTGGTGTCCATCCCCCATGGCTGGGGTCATCATCGCCCGGGCACCGGCCAGTCCACCGCGGCGGCCCATGCTGGCGCCAGCATCAATGACGTGCTCAACGACGCCGATGTGGACCCGGTTTCCGGCACATCCGTGTTAAATGGGCAGGTAGTGAGTGTCAAAGTCTGGCAAACTGAGGCGCAACTCAAGCAGGCCTGACACATTCACCACAGGGAGACACATCATGCCCAGAGGGCTCCAGCTGGTCATCATCGTTATTGGCCTGGTGGCCATAGGCATTCTGCTGTTCTACATCTGGCGCCAGGCCAGAGCGATCTCGGAACACCGGTTGCGCCAGAAAAAATCAGAGGAGTTCCAGGCCAAGCGCCGGGACGAAATGATTGAGAGCATCCGGATTATTGCCATGGCGGTGGAGGAAGACCAGGTGGAGTGCTCCGAGGCTTGCCTGCGACTCAAGGGCCTGTTGGATCACGTTGCCCCGGACCTGCTGGAAAAATCACCGTTCCGGGTGTTTCAGGAGGTTCACGACAAGATTCAGCACATGCCGACTCATCGGGCCCGGCAGGCCACCGACACCCGCTTTGTCGAGAAGATGGATAAAGAACGCCATGCTGTCGAACAGGCCCATTCAGACGAGGTGCGCCGGGCAGCGACCGCCATAAGGCACCACCGTTTCGATTGATCGGCGCCTATTTTGTAATTTTTTGTAACTGACGGCCGGGCGCCCGGAGAAATATAGCAAAGCAAATCAATAGGTTTGGTTTCCGGGCAAACCTGACGTTGCGCTCATGGATTCCGAAGCAGCATTTGGTGCTTTCCTTTTCCCGTAGCTTGTCTAACTTTAAACAAGGACGCTGCCCCCACGCATCCGGGGGCAGAAACCTGTGTTGTTGTCTCCTGATAAGTTTGGACGACTCTGCAAAGCGGTTGAATTTGCCGGCCTTCCAAGGCCGGCTTTTTTACGAGCCTTGGCCCATCATGCCGGCTATGGTCATAATGCTGTCTTTGCTGTTGACCAGCTCATCGAACTGTTCCTCCACAGCCTCTCGATCCAGGCCCAACTCCTCATATACGGAAGCGTCAGCCAGCTTTCCTGCCCCCAGTGCAACCCCTCGTTCTGTCAGCAACTGACGCCCCAGCCAAAGCAATCGCGCGTAATCACTGTGGGGGCCATCGTAGGTGGGATTCTTTTGATACCGGATGGCCAGGGTTACTTCGTCGGGTATGCCCCAGTTTTCCATCAACTGGGCGGAGATTTGCTCACGGGTGATGCCCAGAAGGTAATGCTCGATCACGCTGGAATCGATATGCGGGTTCACTTCCAGAGAGCGGCAAACCAGTTTGAAATGGGGAGGAAACACCTGGGCCAGCACCAGGTGGCCAAAGTTGTGCAACAGGCCAGCCAGATACGCCAGGCCAAACATCGGGCGCCGGCCCCGGGGCATCATACTCGCCAGAATGCCAGCCGATTGCGCCTGCCAGATGGCCTGCTGCCAGTAATCCACGTAGCCATCCGGGTGGTCTTTCGGGTGTTTGAGTGCCCGCCCAAGGGCCAGGCCCATAGCAAGGTTCATCACCAGATCAAAGCCCAGCACCCGCGACACCGCATCGTGCACCGAGCGCACCTGCCCCGCCGCGGCATAAAACGAGGACGACGCCCAGCTTACTACCTGGGCTGCCAGGCTGGGATCGCTCTCTACCACATCCACAAGGTCACCCATGACCGCGTTCGGGTTTACCCGAAGGTGAATAATGCGCTGGGCGGTCTCAGGCAGTGGCGGCAATTCCAGGGTATCCTCCAGCCGCTGCTGGATGCGCAGGCCAGTAAATTTTTTCAGCGCAGAATGCAACTGGTCCCGATCAGCACCGTGATTGTCGAGATTCACAGAGATGGTGTCGGTATCCACCGCAAAGTCATGGCGTTCCGCCTTGGCGGTCAATTGGCGGAAATCCGCCGCTGGCATCATGATCGCCAGTTTCTGATCCGCCAATTCCAGGGCGACGGATTCCAGGTCATCCACCCTCTGGTCGATCACGGTCGGCCAGCCAGTTAACGATGGCAAGGCGGGCAACTCCTGTAATCCGGAGCGCTGGCGCACCCGGACCTGCTCGCGCCGCTGCATCATCCTCAGATCACGGCCGAGCTGTTTGTTCAGAGCCTCAAGATCCAGCAAGTCGTCACGTCGGCAAATAGCCTGCAGATTTCCCTCACTGTCATTCAGCAGCACCATACGCAACCGGTGCTGTGGCTGAACCTGGTTCGCATTTCTCAGCGACACCCCCGCGGCGCTGTCGCCAAGCGCTTGCTGAACCGCAACAGGGAGCTCCATAGCTTTCTCCAAAAGAAGGTTTGATACCTATTTGGCTGCATTGTGCAGCTAATTTCAAGCAAACTCTGGGCAGAAAGTAGGCCAGGCCACAATGTACCAACAGAGTATGGTTTTGGCCTTAAACCTCGCCGTACCGAATATTTTCTCCGAGCCATCGCCTGATCAGAGCAGACACCACAGCTGGCTGTCGCATGAGCGCCGGCGCCATCTCTTTGACGGGTTCAATCCAGCCCTTGTCCCGTTCAAAGTCCGCGAGCCTGAACTGCATCAGGCCCGTCTGGCGGGTACCCAGAACTTCACCAGGGCCACGAATCTCAAGGTCTTTTTCGGCAATAAAGAAACCATCCTGGCTGTCTCTGAGCGCCTGTAACCTTGCTTTTCCGTTATTCGACAACGGCGGGTGATACATCAACACACAGAAACTGGCCTGTTCCCCCCGGCCCACACGCCCCCGCAGCTGATGCAGTTGCGCCAGCCCCAGGCGCTCCGGGTTCTCAATGATGATCAGCGACGCATTGGGCACATCAACCCCCACCTCAATCACGGTGGTGGCCACCAGCAAGTCCAGCTCGCCGTTTTTGAAGCGCTCCATTACGCCGGCCTTATCTACGGCTTTGAGCCGGCCATGGACCAATCCGATTTTCAGATCTGGCAATCGTTCCGCCAGTTCCTGCGCTGTCACCTCTGCAGCCTGACACTGTAGCGCTTCGGATTCCTCAATCAGAGTACACACCCAATACGCCTGGCGCCCTTGACGGCAGGCGGTGCGCACCCGTTCAACAATATCATCACGGCGGGAATCCGGCAGCACAACGGTTTCTATCGGCTTCCGGCCGGGCGGCAGTTCGTCAATCACCGAGGTGTCCAGGTCGGCGTAGGCACTCATGGCCAGGGTTCGAGGGATCGGCGTTGCGGTCATGATCAACTGATGGGGGGCCAACTGACCGCCGACGCCTTTCTCGCGAAGCGCCAGGCGCTGGTGTACACCAAAACGGTGTTGTTCATCGACAATCACCAGGGCCAGGCGCTGGAACTGAACCTCGTCCTGGAACAACGCATGGGTACCGATGGCCACCTGCGCCTGGCCGGAAGCAACCGCTGCCAAAGCCTCCTGACGTGCCTTGCCCTTGACCTTGCCAGACAACCAGGCGAGTTCAATCCCTAAAGGGGCAAGCCAACCCTGGAAGTTCCGGAGATGTTGTTCGGCCAGAATCTCCGTCGGTGCCATCAGGGCTACCTGGGCACCCGAGCCAATGGCTTGTAGCGCTGCCAGAGCTGCCACCACAGTTTTTCCGGAACCAACATCGCCCTGAACCAGGCGCAGCATGGGCACCGGCTGACTGAGGTCTTGTCGGATCTCCTTCATCACCTGCTTCTGGGCGCCAGTCAGGCTGAACGGCAGTTGCTCAAGGAACTGCTCCGGCAAGTCACCGGTCGGCAACAGTGGGAGCGCCGCCCGGGCCTGAATCTGCTCACGCACCTGCAACAGGCTGAGTTGATGGGCCAGCAATTCCTCCATCACCAGGCGCTGCTGGGCCGGGTGCCGGCCCTCCATCAGCAAATGCACCGCCGCATCGGCAGGAGGAGAATGCACCAGTTTGACCGCGTCAGTAATACCAGGCAGTTGATAGTCTGATAACAGTGACGGCGGCAACCACTCCTTGATCGGGAAACGGGCCAGATAACCCAGGGCCTGCTGGCACAGGCCTCGCACCCGGGGCTGCTGAATGCCCTCGGTCAGCGGGTAGACCGGAGTCAGTGTCGCCTCACCGGCAGCTGCCATGGGTGGCGGATTAACCTGGTATTCGGGGTGATAGAACTCATAACCGGCCCGGCCGGGGCGAACCTCACCGAAACAACGAACCCGCGCGCCTTCAGTCAGCTGGTTTTTCTGGGCTGCGTTAAAGTGGAAGAACCGCATCACCAGAAAACCACTGTCATCCCGCAGGGTAACCTGAAGCGATCGACGGCGCCCCATTACCAGGTCGGCCTTCATGACTTCGCCTTCGACCACCGCCACGTCGCCGATGCGCAAACTGCCCATGGGGACTACGCGGGTTCGGTCTTCGTAGCGATAGGGCAGATGAAACAGGAGGTCCTGAATGGAATGGATACCCAGCTTGGCGAGCTTCTCCGCGAGGGCGCTTCCTACGCCCTTGAGCTGGGTAACGGAAATGTCGTCCAGTGACGTCATAACAGCCCTCAGGCGCGCTCAGCGACCACCGGCGTTGCCGTTTTCGCCTTTTCCATCACTCGGCACTGGCTGGCCGCCAGCGACAACACATCAATGGCTTTCGGGCGGGGGAAGGTTACGCGCCAGGCCAGGGCGACCGTGCGGAAGGGTACCGGCGGCGCAAACGGGCGCACCGCCAGGATATCTTCCTGGTATTTGATGGCGGTGGCGGCAGACAGGGGTAATACAGTGATCCCTAACCCGGAAGCTACCATGTGCCTGATGGTTTCCAGAGAACTGCCTTCAGTAACCAGTTCAGGTTGGCCGTTGTCAGTGCGCTTGGTGATGGCATCAACCAATGGCGGGCAGGATTCCAGCACCTGGTCCCGGAAACAGTGGCCCGGCCCCAACAACAGAAGCTGCTCCTTGGACATCTCTTCCGCCGTGATCTGGTCCTTCGCCGTCAGCGGGTGGTCAGCCGGCAGCAACACCACGAAGGGCTCATCATACAGCGGCAGCGTGACCACCTCCGGCTCTTCAAATGGCAAAGCAATGATGATGGCATCAAGATCGGAATGCCGGAGTTTCTGGCGCAGGTTGGCGGTGTAGTTCTCTTCTATGTAGAGCGGCATTTCCGGCGCGGCGCGGCGCAACTCCGGCAACAGGTGCGGGAACAGATAGGGACCAATGGTGTAGATGGCACCCACCTTGAGCGGCGAGTTGAGCTGATTCTTGCCGTCCTGGGCCATGTCCTTGATGACGCCCACCTGGTCCAGAACCCGCTGGGCCTGTTCGATAATCCGCTGGCCCACTTCCGTCACCCGGATACTGCTTTTGCTCCGCTCAAACAACGGAATGCCGAGCTCATCTTCCAGCTTTTTAACCGCCACACTCAACGTGGGCTGACTGACGTGACAACGCTCTGCCGCGCGGCCAAAATGCCTTTCCCGGGCAAGCGTAACGACGTATCGTAACTCGGTGAGTGTCATGGTGAGCTCCGGTCACAGGGTGCAGGTCGAAGTTTCACATACTTTATCAGCGAAAGCATAAGGATTGAAATTGTCTATGGCAATGACGGATCGCAAACATTCAACGCGAATCCTGGTGGCGGGCTGCGGCAAGCTGGGTGGCGACATCGCCTCCTTGCTGGCGAAGACGGCTGACGTGTACGGCTTGCGCCGGAACCCACACAAGGTACCGCCCGGGGTTACAGGTATAGGTGCCGACCTGACCCGGCCAGACACACTGAAGGGCCAGCTACCAGAAAATCTTGATGTGGTGATTTATTGCCTGACACCATCAAGCTACGACGAACCGGGTTACCGGGATGCCTACGTCACCGGATTACAGAACCTGATCAATGCCCAGGGTCCGAATAAATTAACCAAGCTCCTGTTCATCAGCAGCACCAGCGTGTACGCCCAGAACGACGACAGCTGGGTGGATGAACACAGTGAGGCCAGGCCAGACCGCTTCACCGGGCAACTCATTCTCGAAGGCGAAGAGACCGCCCTGAACAGTATTCACCCGGCCACCGTGGTCCGGTTCAGCGGTATTTACGGCCACAGCCGGCAACGCTTTCTGGAGGAGGTTCTTGAAGGGCGAATGAACCCAGAGCCCCCTGCCCCGTTCAGCAACCGGATTCACGAGCAGGATGCGGCCCGGGCGGTCGCCTGGCTGACAGAGAAAGCCATGAAGGGAGAACCACTGGACGATCTCTACATTGGTAGTGATTGCGAGCCGGTGCGGCTGGATGACGTGGTAGCGTGGGTTCGGCGGCAGGTGCCGTGTAAAGATCCGGTGGAGGGTGCCCGTAAGGGCGGCAGAGCTGGCAGCAAGCGATGCAGCAATCAGCGCCTGCTGGCCACCGGCTTTGAGTTCCGGTACCCCGATTACAAGACAGGATACCGGGAACTGATCGACGGCCTTAGCTGAGCACCATCACGGCTTCCATTTCCACAGGCACACCTTTCGGCAACGCTGCCACGCCCACGGCAGCCCGTGCCGGGTAGGGTTCCTGGAAATAGGTCGCCATGATTTCATTCACGGTGGCAAAGTTGGCCAGGTCGGTCATGTAAATGTTCAGTTTGACGATGTCTTTCAGCTCACCGCCTGCGGCCTCGCAAACAGCCTTCAGGTTTTCAAACACCTGGCGGGTCTTGGCGGCGAAGTCACCTGCGACCACTTCCATGGTTTCCGGGTCCAGCGGAATCTGGCCAGACAAATACACGGTGTCCCCGGCTTTCACCGCCTGGGAATATGTACCAATCGCCTGAGGGGCGTTTTCAGTCTGGATGACAGATTTGTTGGTCATGACCTGTAATTTCCTCTCGTTCAAAACGCCAATCGTCACCCTTCGCCGTGGCCACTGTCAACCATACCTCGGTCTGGTCAGTGGCGAACCCGGCTGATGTGGGTCACCGCCCGAATGTTGCGCACCCGGCGCATCACCCGTGCCAGGTGTTTACGGCCATTCACGTGAACCACCAGGCTGACAATACCGAACTTGGCATTCTGCTCTTCCACGTTGATCCGCTCGATGTTGCCATCGGCCATGGCAACGGCATTGGCCATTTCTGCAATCACACCGCGCTGACGCTCCAGCTCTACGCGCAGCTCCACTGAGAACTCATCGGTGATGTCTTTGGCCCATTTCAGGTGGGTCAGGCGGGCACGGCCTTCGTCGTCTTCCGGCAGACGGGAGCATGTGTCGGAATGAATGACCATGCCGTTGCCGGAATCCATCATGCCGACCACCGGGTCGCCCGGAATCGGCTTGCAGCAGTTGGCAAAGCGCACCAGCATGCCTTCCGTACCGCGAATGGTCACCGCACCCTGTTTGTCGACCTCCACATTCTCCAGACTGGCCGGACCATCCAGCGCTTCGTTGCCAGATACCAGCTGCCGCGCCACCAGGTAAGCCATGCGATTGCCCAGCCCGATATCGCCGATCAGGTCATCAAAACTGTTGACTTGATTGTGGTTCACCACAGCCTGTTTCTGGGCATCGCTGATGTCCGCCAGTTTTGCACCGAATCCTTTCAGCGACTTCTTCAGCAGGGTTCTGCCCAGCTCGATGGACTCTGCCCGCTTGCGGGTTTTCAACACATGTCGAATGCTGCTTCGGGCCTTACCGGTGACCACAAAGCTCAACCAGGCGGGGTTCGGCTTGGCGCCGGGCGCAGTGATGATCTCGACGGTCTGACCACTTTGCAGCGGCTGGCTCAGGGAGGCGAGGTTGCGGTTGATCCGGCAGGCAACCGCAGCGTTACCGATATCGGTGTGAATGGCGTAGGCAAAGTCAACCGCTGTGGCGCCGCTGGGCAATTCCATGATGCGCCCTTTGGGCGTGAACACGTAGATCTCGTCAGGGAACAGGTCAACCTTTACGTGCTCGATAAACTCCATGGAGTCATCCGCCCGCTCCCGCATTTCCATCAACCCTTTCACCCAGCGGTCAACCCTAGACTGATTGATGTTGGTGACTCCGGAATCGTCGGTTTTGTACATCCAGTGCGCGGCGATACCGTTATTGGCGATGTGCTCCATTTCCTCGGTGCGGATCTGGATTTCGATGTTCACGTGCATGCCGAACAGGGTTGTGTGCAACGACTGGTAGCCGTTGGCCTTGGGCATGGCAATATAGTCTTTGAAGCGGCCCGGCAGCGGTTTGTAGAGGCTGTGCACGGCACCCAGAATGCGGTAACAATCGTCTTCCGTGTCTGTGATGATCCGAAACGCATAGACATCCATGATTTCATGGAAGGATTTCTGTTTGAACTTCATCTTGTTGTAGATGGAGTTCAGGTGTTTCTCCCGGCCCTGAATGCGCCCGGGCAAACCCCGTTCTTCCAGTTTCTCCTGCAGCTTGCCCCGAATCTCATCAATGATCTCTCGATGACTGCCCCGCAGCTTGTCGACCGCCTTGGAAATGTACCTGGACCGCATTGGGTACAGCGAGGAGAAGCCAAGATCTTCCAGCTCTGTGGAGATGGCATGCATCCCGAGCCGGTTCGCAATCGGGGCATAGATATCCAGGGTTTCGGTGGCGATGCGCTGGCGCTTTTCATAGGGCATCGGCCCCAACGTGCGCATGTTGTGCAGGCGGTCTGCCAGTTTGACCAGGATTACCCGGATATCCTTGGCCATGGCCAGCGTCATTTTCTGGAAGTTCTCGGCCTGGGCTTCGGCTCGGGAGCGGAATTCAATCTGGGTCAGTTTTGAGACACCGTCCACCAGCTCGGCGACATCTTCACCAAACTGTTCTGTCAGCGCGTCTTTGGGGATTCCAGTATCTTCGATAACGTCATGGAGCATGGCCGCCATCAGGCTTTGATGGTCCAGTCTCAGCTCGGCAAGGATGTGGGCTACGGCCAGAGGGTGGGTAATGTAACGGTCGCCACTTTTACGCATCTGCCCTTCATGGGCCTGCTCCGCGTAATAGTAAGCCCTTCGCACCTGATTGATGCGACTGGTATCCAGATACGAACTGAGCTCTTTGGCCAGTTCTTCAACCGTTGCCTCTTCCGACACCGCGCCTCCAGTGTTCTCTGTTCGCCAGGGACAAAAAAGCCCGAATGCATGCATCCGGGCCTTCCCTTGTCCTTCCAGCAGGTTTCTATAGCTACACTATAAAACTGCGGTGACAGATTTCAATGGGTCTCAATCGCTGGCAGGTAAATGTACGCACTCCTGCCGGCGATTTTACTCGTCGTCGTCTTCGGTCAGCAGATCGCGAGTAACTTTACCTTCGGCAATTTCACGCAGGGCGATAACCGTCGGCTTGTCATTCTCTTCAGCAACCATAGGCTCTGAACCTTTGGTGGCAATCTGGCGGGCGCGCTTGGTGGCCAGCATGACCAGCTGGAAGCGGTTATCAACGTTTTCCAGACAATCTTCAACGGTAACTCGTGCCATTATCTTCCCCGACAAAAAGAATCACTGATTTAGCAGACCGCGTAGTTTACTGCCCCTGGTTCAATTTGTATACAGGGAAAACCAGATTCAGTCCCGACTGACAAGACCCGCCAGCAGTTTGCCGTGGCGCAACTGTTGCACCGACATTTTCAGCCGCTGGGCGCGGGTGATGGCCAGCAGGTCGGCCAATGCCACGCCGAAATCGTCGTTTACCACCAGGTAGTCAAACTCGGCAGCGTGCCGGCACTCTTCTTCCGCCTCTGCCAACCGGCGCTCAATCACCTCCGGCGCATCGGTGCCGCGGCCAATCAGGCGCTCACGCAGCACCTCCGCAGAGGGCGGTACAATAAAGATACTGACGCACTCGGGAACCAGGCGGCGAACTTGCTCGGCGCCCTGCCAGTCAATTTCCAGGATAACATCCTGACCTGTCGCCAGGGTCTCGCGGACCCACGCATGAGAGGTGCCGTAGTAATTACCGAAAACATCGGCATGCTCCAGGAAATCGCCCTCGGCAATCATCGCCTCGAACTCATCACGGCTGACGAAGTGGTAATTCACGCCGTCTTGCTCGCCGGTGCGCATGGGCCTGGTGGTGTGAGACACCGACACACCCAGCTGCGAATCCTGACGGAGCATTTCCGCGACAAGGCTGGTTTTGCCCGCGCCCGAGGGAGCGGAAATTACAAACAGGGTACCCTGCTCACCGGCCTGGCTCATGGCTTACTGACTCCAAATACAGTTTGCGCAGCCCCGGGGGCCTGCGAGAAAACCGTGAATTATACGGGGTTTGACTTATATGCGCATCCCGAGCCGTGTTCTACTGATAATATAGCGCGTTAAACCCAGACATCGGGGCCATCAGCCCCTCACCCTGAATCTGCCGATTAGTGGAAGCCCGGAATGGACAAACTCCTGATCATCATGGACCCGAAACACAAGCACCAGACCGCACTGAGCCGGGGTATTGAACTGGCCCGGGCAACCGGCGCCAGCCTCGAAATCGTGGCCTTCGTGCATGAATATCTCGACGCCCTTCCCGCCGACCCGGTGGTTCAGAACAATGCACGCACGGCACTGATCGAGTTACGCCAGGAATGGCTGGAGAAAATGCTGGCACTGGCAGACTGCGACGACCTGAACGTGGTCGCCCACACGGTCTGGGCCAAGCAGATTCACCAATGGATTAACGAGCATTGCGAACGCGAGAATATCAGCGCCGTGGTGAAAACCGGGCATCGATCCGAGACGTTCCTGTACACACCCACCGACTGGCACCTGATTCGTGAATGCCCGGCGCCGGTAATGCTGGTGGCAGACAACAAATGGAAGAAAGCACACCCGATTCTGGCCGCCATTGACCTGAGTTCGGAGAAGCCGGTTAAACGGGCCCTGAACAACCGGATTATTGATCATGCCTGGCGGCTGGCCAAGGCCATGGATACCAAACTGCACCTGGTGCATGCGCTCCACACATCGGTGGTGCTGGCTGATCTGGACATCATTGATACCGCCGCCTATACACGCAAGCGCGAGGAAGAACTGAAGCCCAGAATCGAACACCTGCGCAACACCTGGCACCTGAACCCGGAGCAGGTTCACATTGTCGCTGGCCCGGCACAAAAAGTGATCCCGAGTGTCGCCAACAAAATCAAGGCTGATATGGTGGTCATGGGCACCACCGGCAAAACCGGTCTGGCGGCCAAAGTTGTCGGCAATACGGCTGAGAAAGTGCTGACTCACCTGAGAACCGATCTCGTGGCCATTAAACCGGCCGAGAAAGAATAAGGCAGAAACGGGCCGGTCTACTCCGGCCCGCGACAATCATTCAAGGTTTTGCACCTGCTCGACGAATAAAAATTAAAAAGCATTTATAAACAGTTGCTTGGTGTATTTTTCACAGCCATCGCCGCTCAATACTACCCATTTTACTACCCATGGATAGAAACTCTATCTCTGAGCAGTCCGCGTAGTTACTACCCATGATTATAAACTGGGATAATAGGGAAACTGGGAATCTCGCCCGGATATTTGTTTGTCGACAAAAATGATGTGGGTCAGCCTAATTGCTGTGGTTCGTGCGTAAGGTACAGCTTCAGATGTGGGTCTACAAAGATCTCGCTCAGTCTCAATTCAATGATCAAGAATGAGTGAGCCAACTGGCGTGGAGCAATCCAAGACGTGAAAAAGTTCATGAAAGCAGGTATTCGAGGCGTCCCCGCTGCGATTGTCATTGGGCTGGGCGTTTGGGCCGGGTGGCATTTTCAACCGCAGGACTTGCCCGACGGATTCGCCGCCGGAAACGGTCGGATCGAGGCGGTTGAGATCGATATCGCGGCCAGGACCGCAGGCCGGATCCGGGAGATCCTGGTCAACGAGGGCGACTTCGTCCGCGCCGGCCAGGTCTTGGCGAAAATGGACACGGCCGTCCTGGAAGCGCAGCTCCGGGAGGCCGAGGCGCAGTTGCAACGGGCGCTCATCGGCATCGAGACCGCGCAAAGCCTGGTGACCCAGCGCGAGGCCGAGAGGCAGGCCGCCGAGGCGTTTATAGCCCAGAGGAAGGCCGAGCTCGACGCCGCGCAAAAACGGCTTGTCCGTACCCGGGAGCTCGCCTCAAAAAATGCCGCCTCCGAGGCGCAGCTCGATGACGACCGTGCCGCGGCCGCGGCGGCGAAGGCTGCGGTCGGTGCCGCGGAGGCGCAGGCGGCGGCCGCGCAAGCCGCCATAGGGCGGGCCAGGTCGGATGTCATTGCCGCGGAGGCCTCGGTGGAAGCGGCGCGGGCCACCCTCCAGCGCATTCAGGCGGATATCGACGACAGCGTGCTGAAATCGCCGCGTGACGGGCGCGTCCAGTACCGCGTCGCTCAGCCCGGCGAGGTTCTCTCCCCGGGCGGCGTGGTGCTGAACATGGTCGATCTCACCGATGTGTACATGACCTTCTTCCTGCCGACGGAACAGGCCGGGCGGGTCGCGCTCGGGGCCGAGGCGCGGCTCGTGCTCGACGCCGCTCCACAATACGTGGTCCCGGTCGAAATCTCCTTCGTCGCGGACGTCGCACAGTTCACGCCCAAGACGGTGGAGACGCAAGAAGAGCGCCAGAAGCTGATGTTCCGCATCAAGGCGCGGATTGCCCCGGACCTGCTCAGAGAGCACCTCCTCCAGGTCAAGACCGGCCTGCCGGGCATGGCCTATGTGCGGCTCGACCCGCGGGTGGATTGGCCGCCTGAACTGCAGACGAGACTGCCGCAATGAGCCGGGGGGAGCATGCACAGATCGAGGATGGCGGGGGGGCTGCCGCGCCGGTTGCCCGCCTGCGGGATGTGTCCCTGCGCTACGGCAAGGCGCGTGCCCTCGACGAGGTCACTATCGACATCCCGGCGAACTGCATGGCCGGGTTGATCGGCCCGGACGGGGTCGGCAAGTCAAGTCTGTTGGCGCTGATCGCAGGCGCCCGCGCGGTCCAGACGGGACAGGTCGCAGTGCTCGGCGGCGATATGGCCGATGCGCGCCATCGCCGCCGAGTCGGCCCGCGTATCGCCTACATGCCGCAGGGCCTGGGACGGAACCTCTATCCGACACTCACGGTATTCGAGAACCTCGACTTCTTCGGGCGCCTGTTCGGGCATGACGGCGGCGAACGGGAGCGCCGCATCGAGGCGCTGACCGGGGCCACCGGGCTCAAGCCGTTTCTCGATCGGGCGGCGGGCAAGCTGTCCGGGGGATGAAGCAGAAGCTCGGCCTCTGCTGCGCGCTGATCCACGACCCGGACCTGCTCATCCTCGACGAGCCGACCACCGGTGTCGACCCCCTCTCACGACGCCAGTTCTGGGAGTTGATCGCCGGCATCCGTCGTTCCCGGCCCGGCATGAGCGTGCTGGTGGCCACGGCCTATATGGAGGAGGCGGCACGTTTCGACTGGCTGGCGGCGATGGACGATGGGCGGGTGCTGGCCAGCGACACGCCCGAAGGCCTGCTGCACAGCACGGAGGCGGAGTCGCTGGAGGCAGCCTTCATCCGGCTGCTGCCGGAAGACAAGCGCCGGGATTATCGGGCGGTCGAGATTCCGCCTCGGCCGGAAGACGATGGCGATGCCGCCATCGAGGCCCGGGACCTGACCATGCGCTTCGGCGAGTTCACCGCGGTCGATCATGTGAACCTGCGTGTCCCACGGGGTGAGATCTTCGGTTTTCTCGGCTCCAACGGCTGCGGCAAGACCACGACCATGAAGATGCTGACCGGCCTCCTGCCGCCGAGCGAAGGCCGCGCCTGGCTGTTCGGACACGAGGTGGACCCGCACGACCTCGCGACCCGGCGCCGGGTCGGCTACATGTCCCAGTTTTTCTCGCTCTACACCGAGCTGACGGTGCGGCAGAACCTGCAGCTGCATGCCCGGCTGTTTCACGTGCCCGTTGCCGAGGTTTCAGGGCGAGTGGACGACATGGTTGAACGTTTCGATCTGGCGGCTGTGATCGACAGCCTGCCGGGCCGGCTGCCCCTCGGCCACCGGCAGCGCCTGTCCCTGGCGGTCGCCATGATCCACAAGCCCGAGATGCTGATCCTCGACGAGCCCACCTCAGGTGTCGACCCGGTGGCGCGCGACTCCTTCTGGCGCAGGCTGGTCGAGCTGTCGCGCCGTGACGGGGTGACCATCTTCATCTCCACCCACTTCATGAACGAGGCTGAGCGCTGCGACCGCATCTCGCTGATGCATGCGGGCCGGGTGCTGGTCACCGACACGCCGGCGAATATCGTGCAGCAGCGGGGCGCAGAGACCCTGGAAGAGGCATTCGTCGCGCATCTGGAGGAGGCGTCGGGGGAGGGCGAAGGCGGAGAGGAGCAAACAGCGTCGCTCGATACGGTTAACGCGTCGGCAGGCCATGGCGAACCCCAGGGCTGGCGGCGCATGTTCGATCCCCGGCGCATGATCAGCCACGCCCGGCGTGAAGGGTTGGAGCTGCGCCGCGATCCCATCCGGCTGACGCTGGCGCTGCTCGGCAGCGTCATCCTCATGTTCGTGATGGGCTATGGGATCAGCCTCGATGTTGAGGATCTCACCTTTGCGGTGCTGGATCGCGACCAGACCACCGTCAGCCGCGACTATACGCTCAACCTCAGCGGCTCCCGGTACTTCGTCGAGCGGCCGCCGATCACCGATTATGCCGATCTTGACCGGCGAATGCGCGAAGGCGACATCAGTCTGGCGATCGAGATCCCGCCGGGCTTCGCGCGCGACATTGCCCGGGGCCGGCGGGTCGAGACCGGCGCCTGGATCGACGGCGCCATGCCGACACGGGGCGAGACCGTCCGCGGCTATGTGCAGGGGATTCATGCCCACTGGCTGGCGACCAAGGCGCGCGAGGCCGGCTACGGCGAGGCTTTGGCGGGGCTCGTCAATATCGAGACCCGGTTCCGCTATAACCCGGACGTCAAGAGCCTGGTGGCAATGGTACCGGCGGTGATCCCGCTGCTGCTCATGCTGATCCCGGCCATGCTCGCGGCGCTCAGCGTGGTGCGCGAGAAGGAGCTCGGCTCGATCACCAACTTCTACGTCACGCCCACTACGCGGCTCGAGTTCCTGCTCGGCAAGCAGTTCCCTTACGTGGTCCTGTCCTTCCTGAGCTTCCTGCTGCTCACGCTGCTCGCGGTGACCGTCTTCGGCGTGCCGCTGAAGGGCAGCTTCCTGACGTTGGCGGTGGGTGCGCTGCTCTATATTGGTGCCGCCACGGCCGTGGGGCTGCTGATCTCCACCTTCATGCGCAGCCAGATCGCGGCGATCTTCGGCACGGCAGTGCTCACCATCCTGCCGGCGGCGAACTTCTCCGGCATGATCGACCCGGTCTCGTCCCTGGAAGGGATGGGCCGGCTGATCGGCGAGGTCTATCCGACCACGCATTTCCTGACGATCGCGCGCGGCACCTTCTCGAAGGCCCTCAACTTCTCCGACCTGCATGGCGCCTTTCTCCCACTGGCGCTGGCCGTGCCGGTCCTGATCGGGCTGTCCGCCGCGCTGCTCAAGAAGCAGGAGCGATAGTCTATGCGCCTTGCCAATATTTGCCATCTCGGTGTCAAGGAGCTGCGCAGCCTTGTCCGCGACCCGATCATGCTGGTGCTGATCGTCTACGCCTTCACCGTTTCCGTCTACACGGCGGCCACGGCCATGCCGGAGACCCTCAACAAGGCGCCGATCGCGGTGGTGAATGAGGATCGCTCGCCGCTGTCCTGGCGCATCGTCAGCGCCTTTTACCCGCCGTACTTTGTTCTCCCCGAGGTGATCGAGCAGGCCGAGATGGACGCCCGCATGGATGCCGGCCTCGACACCTTCGCTCTTGACATCCCGCCCAACTTCCAGCGTGACCTGCTGGCAGGGCAGCGGCCCACGGTCCAGCTCAACGTCGATGCCACGCGCATGAGCCAGGCATTTACCGGCAGCGGCTATATCCAGACCATCGTCACCGACGAGGTGCGCGCCTTCGCGCAGCGTTATCGCGAGGTTCCGGAGTTGCCGGTCGATCTGGCGCTGCGGATGCGCTTCAATCCCCAGCTCAACAAGTCGTGGTTCGGCGCCATCATGCAGGTCATCAATAACGTGACCATGCTCTCCATCGTCCTCACCGGCGCGGCGCTCATCCGTGAGCGCGAGCACGGCACCGTCGAGCATCTGCTGGTCATGCCGGTCACGCCTTTCGAGATCATGAGCAGCAAGGTATGGGCGATGGCGCTGGTCGTCCTTGCCGCCACCGCCTTCGCACTGACTGCGGTGGTGCAGGGTTGGCTGTCCGTGCCCATCGAAGGCTCGCTCGCGTTGTTCCTGGTCGGGACTGCGCTGCATTTGTTCGCGACCACCTCGATGGGCATCTTCCTGGGCACCGTCGCCCGGTCCATGCCGCAGTTTGCCTTGCTGCTGATGCTGGTGCTGCTGCCGCTGCAGATGCTCTCCGGGGGCTCGACGCCGCGCGAGAGCATGCCGGAGGCCGTCCAGTACATCATGCTCGCCGCGCCCAACACCCACTTTGTAATGCTGGCCCAGGCCATTCTGTATCGTAGCGCGGGCCTCGCCACCGTGTGGCCGCAATTCCTGGCCATCGCCGTTATCGGGAGTACCCTTTTTGCCTTGGCCCTGACCCGCTTCCGGCGAACACTCAGCACCATGGCCTGACGGACCTGATGCATGGCAGCGTGGAGTTGCGCCGGGCACACTCCGACTAGAACCAGTTATTCAGCAGAATCCCCACGCCAAACCGCTCGATACGCTCGTTATAATCAATCAGACTCTCCCCATACCCGTTGTAGTACTGGAAAAAGCCCTTCATCGTATCCCCCATCGGGAAACTGTACCCGAACTCCACCGACGTCCGATTGGTAGAACGCATATTGTTCAAAAGCTTCAGCGAGAACGTGCGGTCCTCTGTCAGCTTGTAAACCGCGTGGTAACTACCATGTCCGAGATACTTCTCGATATCCGAGTTGTCGTCATCGCTGCCACTCTCCGGCAGCCGGAACCAGGGGTTAACCATAAACAGCCAGCGGTCATAGCTGTAAGCCGCGGTGCCCATGATCCGGTTCCAGCTGCGCGACCGGGGTTCTGATTGACCGTTAGACTGGTGATTGAAGCTCAGAGACACCGCACTCAGAGTGCCAGGCCCAAGATCCCAGTCCAGCCGGTGCCGGAAGAAAATCTCGGGCTCGTAGTTGGTTTCACGGAAGGGAGCGGAGTCTTTGGTGTTGTACACCTGCCAGTAGGACTGCTGGGTATAGCCAAACCAGAAGGTGGTTCGATCATCAAAAATGCCAGTCAGCAGTGGAATCTTGAAACTGATCTGGTATTTCGCCTCTTCCTCTTCCAGAGCGAAGTCATAGCCGGCGGGGCCCAGTCTCGGGCTGGTGGGCCTTGGGTTAGGGTCGTCCACATAGGTGAATGGCAGGATGTAGTTGGGGCGGTGGGTCACAAAACTGCCGGTGAATGAAAAAATTGCCTTCTCCGCGGTCAGGTAATTATCCACCAGGGCTGTCATCAGACCGGTGTCTGAGTCGTCCTCAAGAGCATCGCTGACGATCTGCTCCCGCCGGGCATCATCAGCCACCGGAATAGCGGCTTCCTCATCCGCCTGCTGTAACGTGTCTTCGTCCGCCGCTTTTCTGGCGGCAATGGGGTCATTCTGGGCGTCATAGCAGGCAAGTCGCTGGATGCCGTCCCGGATCAACGCACAGTTAACGGTTTCTTTCTGTTCATCCGGTGCAGCCTGAGCTGCCACCGTGGGGCTGGCCATCGCGAACATCAGCGTAAGCGCCCAGGCTGCTGAAAAACCGTAAGGATATCTTTTCATCGCGTCTTCTCAATTGGCAGCGGTCAGGCTGATCCAGGTGTTGGCAATGCTGCAAATCCGGACCCCAGCAGGCTCAATGCCAGCAGAAGAAAAATCAGCTTGTGCCGGATGTTAGCTTAACCGCTGGCTGACACAACCCAGCACAGGTACATAACGTCTGTTTCTTCGCCGTGAAGCAGGCTGCGAGCCTGGTGCATTTCCGGATCGCGTTTTCTGGCCCGGTTTTTCGTGGACGGCGATGCGGCAAGCAGCGTCGCGTCCACCACGGTGCCCTCGCGTAGCATCAGCCCCTGCCCAGCCAGATGAGCGTTGATCGCCTCAAACAGCTTGCCGGTGAGCCCTTCGCGCTCCAGCAATCGGCGACACTTGAGCAAGGTGGTCGCATCCGGTGCTGACTCCCGGCCAAGGTCAATGCCAACGAAACGCCGGATCGCCTGATTGTCGTAAATCGCATCCTCGATGCCTTGGTCCGAGAAGCCAAAGCACTGTTGGGGCCACTAACATACAGCCGCAACATTCGTCCCAGGCCCATGGGTGGGCGCCCCCGGCCCACCGCCTTTGGGGTAAAACGCTTCCAGTTACGCTTCCAGCGCATCCCACGGAGGCCTGCACGGTCCCCAGTTTGAGCGAACCGGCAATGTGAATAATGTCATCCCAGTGCTATTCGATCTTGTATTGACGCAACTCCGGGCCAGCTCATCAAAGAGTTCGACAACATGGGTGTGGCTATCCGGTTCCTCGACGATGGGATCAGCACCGAGGGGATCATGGGCAAGATGGTAGTCACCATCCTGTCGGCCGTGGCCCAAGCCCGAGCGTCAGCGCATACTGGAACGCACCAACGAGGGCCGCCTGGAGGCCAAGGCCAAAGGGGTCAAGTTTGGCCGTAAACCCAGGGTGGACAAGGATAGAGTCCGTGCCCTGCACAGCCAGGGAGTGGGGGCTACGGAGATCGCCAGGAGGTTAAAGATAGGCCGGTCAACAATCTATAAAATACTGGCATCTGACCAAACGCAGTGATTTTGCTAATATCTACAGCTTGACTGTATCGCATTTGAGATACAAAGTAGAGTTACGCATGACAAACGGAGAATTCATCATGGCTCACACTTCAATGCTGCACGTTCGTGTGGACGACGAGCTGAAGGCTGATGCAGCGGAAAAGCTCGCCAGCTTCGGCTTGACGGTATCAGATGCCGTCCGCATCCTTCTAACCCGCGTAACCAAAGAGGGCGGATTGCCCGTTGGGTTAACGGCTGATCCGGAAGCCCATGACGCCTGGTTCCGCGATAAAGTGAAAGAGGCCCTGGCTGATGCCCGACCTACCGTTCCTCATCAACAGGTAATGGATGAGGCACAAGCGTTGATCGACAGAAAGCGTCGCCGTGCCTGAACTGGAATGGCTGGAACTGGCTCGTACCGATCTGCTAGGGAGTGTCGATTACATCTCTGATGACAATCCCGATGCAGCACAGCGCGTAAAAGATGATATCGAGATGAAAGCTGAAAAGCTGCCGGAGTTCCCCACAATAGGCCGCCCTGGTCGGGTTGAAGGGACCCGGGAACTCGTCGCCTGGTCGAACTATATCCTCGTGTACCAGGAGGATGCCTTGACGGTACGAATACTGCGCGTGTTACATGCTGCGCAGCAGTGGCCGCCAACCGATTAACACCTGAATCAAGGGCTTTCTCCTCAGCCTAGCCGGCGAAGACCTTGATGAAGACCCTGCGACATATTCCTTGACAACTACCGGTCCGCAACGGCCACCAGCAGGCTGCATGGCGCGTGGGCGAGCAGCGAAGCGCCGACGGAGCCGTGCCACCACCGGGCCATCGCGCTCTGTTCACGGTGACCGACCACGACCAGATCCGCGCCGACCTCGTGCGCCATTCGGCCGATCTCCTCGGCGGGGTTGCCCGCAGCGAGGCGCGTGTCGACGGAAAGCCCCGCCCGCCGCAGCGCTTCCGCGCCCTCCGTCAGCACGCGGCGCACTTCCTGATATTCTCGCTCCGGCAGGTCTGAGGGTGCCGCCGCTTCAGCGAGCGCGACACCCAGTTCATGGGTGACGACGGCGAGGAGATAGACACGAGCCTGGCAAAGCGAAGCCAGCTCGGCCCCCTGGTCCAGCGCCTCACGGCCTTGCCGGCTGCCGTCATAGGCTAGGAGGATCGTCCTGTACATCGTGGTGCTCCTTTCTGTGATCGGGATGGAACGCCTTTCCCGGTCCTCTGCTCTAGACAGTGCTGCCTTCGGGGCTACATCCCTCGCCATTTGATACTTAGCTATCTATTGATTATAGTACAGCTACATAATGATGCAGGCAATGAGATGACGAAGCCACTTCACGATCAGGAACAATTCGGCCTTCGCCTCGGGCTGGTCGCCCGGCTGTGGCGCGCCGAAATCGACCGGCGGCTGGCCACCTTTGGCCTCACCGAGTCCCGCTGGTTGACCCTGTTACATCTCTCTCGCCTGCCCCAGGCGGCAACCCAGCGTGAATTGGCCGAGGCGGTCGGGGTGCGGGGGCCGACCCTGGTACGCGCGCTGGACCGGCTGGAAGCGGAGGGGCTGATCGAACGCCGCACGGAAGCCGCCGACCGGCGCACCAAATCGGTTCACCTGCGTGCGGAGGCTGCCCCTGTTCTGGAACGGATCGAAGCTACCACAGCGGCGGTGCGGGCGGAAATCTTATCCGACCTGTCCCATGCCGAGGTGGCGACCTGTCTGAAGGTCTTCGAGAAGATCGCCGACAAGCTGGGCGGCACCCCAAGGGCGATGCAGCCTGTGGACAAAAACTGATGAGAGCTAGAGCGTGAACCAGCATATGACCCACCGGGAACACCAGGACGACGATCAGGAAACCGATCTACGCACCGCCCCCGACAAGAAGAGGGAGGCTGAGTCAGAGACGGCTTTACCTCCTGCCCGCCCTCGGCCATGGCGATGGTATGGCGCGATCCTGGCGACGCTGATCGTTCTCGGAGGTGGCGGCTGGTGGCTGTATCAGCAGCTCACCCATGTCGTTGTGACGGATGCCCGTGTCGCCGCCGACATTGTTGCCATGAGCAGCCGGGTTCCCGGTTGGGTGACGGTACTTGAAGTGACCGATGGCGATGCCGCGCAGAGAGGCAGGGTTTTGATCCGGATCGACGACCGGGAAAGCCGTCTCCGTGTCGAGGCGCTTGACGCGCAACTCGCCGGGATTGCCCGCCGCCGCGAGGAGATCGAAGCGCGCATCGCACTCACCGACCGTCAGACACAGAGCCGCATTACCGCCAAACAGGCAGCGGTGAGGGCGGCAGAGGCCAGGTTGGCAGCAGCGGCAGCGCAACTCGATCTTGCCAGACAGGAGAATGACCGGGCGGAGAAGCTGGCGCCGAGCGGTGCCATCAACCGTGCGCGCCTGGACCAGACGCGGGCGGCGCTGGAGACGGCAAAGCAGCAGACATTGAGCGCCCAGGCGGACCTGGAAAATGCCCGCGCCGCCCTGGCCGAGGCTGAAGCCGCGCGCGGGGAACTCACGGTGCTGCGCACCCAGCTCGCCGAACTCGGCCCGGAGGAGCAGCGGCTACGTGCACAAAAAGCCCAGGCCGAACTCGACCTGGAAGATCGCACCATCGTCATGCCATTCGACGGCGTGGTGGACCGGGTATTTGTGGACAAGGGCGAATATGTCACCCCCGGCCAACGCCTGCTGATGGTGCATGATCCCGAGCGGGTGCGTGTCGAAGCGAACGTCAAGGAGACCGACATCCGCTTCTTCCGGCCGGGAAAGAGCGTGATGATCACTGTCGATGCCCTGCCGGGGCGGCGCTTTGAGGGCAGGGTCACGCGCGTCGGGCAGTCCGCCACCAGCGAGTTCGCCCTGCTGCCCAACCCCAACCCGAGCGGCAATTTCACCAAGATCACCCAGCGCCTGCCAGTGCGCATCGCGGTGCAGCAGGACGGCGGCGAACTCAAGCCGGGTATGATGGTGGAGCTGGAGGCGAGAGCCGATGACTAGCGCGCCCCGGCCGGACAGTATCGAGGGGCTATTCGCCCGTTTCGGCCCGTCCTATCGCTGGCTGGTCACAGCGACGGTCATGATGGGCACGATCGCCACTATCCTGACCGCCACCATCGTCAATGTAGCCCTGCCGGATATCATGGGCGCTTTCGGCATGGGCCAGGACAAGGCGCAACTTCTCTCCACCGGCTTCCTCGCCGCGATGACCGGGACCATGCTGCTCAATGCCTGGATGGTCGATACCCTCGGCCAGCGCGCGACCTTTATGTTGGCGATAACCATCTTTATCGCCGCCTCCATCATGGGTGGGCTCGCCCCCGCCGAGGGCGTGCTGATCCTGGCCCGTGTTTTACAAGGCGGCGCGGCCGGCATCCTCCAGCCGCTCGCCATGCAGACGATCTTCCAGGTCTTTCCGCCGGAGAAACGCGGGTCGGCCATGGGAATTTACGGCATCGGCGTGGTGCTGGCCCCGGCGCTTGGCCCGACGCTTGGCGGCATCATGGTCGACAGCTTCAGCTGGCGCTATGTCTTCTTCATGGCCGTGCCCTTCTGCTTCATCGGCCTGTTTATGGCCGCGATCTTGATGCCGGGGCGCGCAACCTCCGGTCCGCCGCGCAAATTCGACTGGATCGGCTTTGGACTGATGACGGTGTTTCTCGTGACCCTGCTCAACGGGTTGTCGAACGGGCAGCGTGACGGCTGGATCTCCGACCCCATCCTGCGCGACTTCGCCATCGCCCTGGTCGCGGGCATCGGCTTCATCGTCTGGGAGCTGCGCACGTCCGCACCCATGCTCAATCTCAAGCTCTTCACGAACCGGGTCTATGCGGGCGCCTCCGTCGTGGCCTTCATTTTCGGAGCAGGCATCTTCGGTTCGACCTTCCTGATCCCGCTGTTCGTCCAGACGATCCAGGGCTACACGCCGACCCGCTCGGGCCTGCTGCTAATGCCGGCGGGGCTGATTCTGGCCCTGGTCTTCCCCATCGCGGGGCGGCTGACTGACAGGACACCCGCCTATGCCACGGTCATGTTTGGGCTTGTGATTTTCGCGTTGTCATCGTTTCTTATGAGCAACGTGGATACCAATACCTCGTTCTGGCTGTTCGCCTGGTGGATCATGCTGGGGCGTATCGGCCTTGGTTTCATCATGCCGAGCCTGAACGCCGGCGCCCTCAAGGCGCTCCCCATGACGCTACTCAGTCAGGGCTCCGGCGCCATCAACTTCGTGCGCCAACTCGGCGGGGCGTTTGGTGTCAACCTGCTCTCCATCGCTCTGGAGCGGCGATCTCAGCTCTACGTAGACAGCTTCACGGCGGCACAGCATGCAGGCAACAGTGCAACGACCGCTATGCTGCACGAAGTAACCGGCTTGTTTGCACAGGCTGGCGTGCCGGAGGCGATACGCCAGGCCGGGGCGATGAACTATCTTGGCCGCGTGATCTACAGCCAGGGCAACATGCTGGGGTACCGGGACAGCTTCTTTATCGTCGGCGCGATCTTCCTGGCCGCCCTTGTTCCGGCGCTGATGATGCGCCGGAGGTCCACGCCTCCGGCGCTGCCGGCCAGCGAGGCCATGCGTCACCCGCCATCGTCGCAGAACGCGATTCAGCAGAGTCGGTGACGCACGTGTCAAGGGGCCACCTCACGAAACGGAAAATAGCGTACGTTAAGCCTCTCGCGGCGTGCGGAGCGGGCCACACCGGGCAATGACAGCCGGGAAGCGCTAGAGGGGTATGACCAGTGGCAGGAGGAAAGGGCCACTTGAAATATATAGATGCCTAATGTTTATACTATAAAGTTGTTTCACCCGATTCTGACCAACCAACCATGAGATACGCCCATGAAAATCGTTAAAGTTCAGGACATCATTGGTACCGAGCGTGAAGTCAGCGACAAGCAGTGGACCAGCCGCCGCCTGCTGCTCAAGAAGGACGGAATGGGATTTTCCTTCCACGAAACCATCATCAAGGCAGGCTCCGAGCACACTTTCTGGTACAAGCACCACCTGGAAG
Organism: Marinobacter sp. KM021; assembly: GCF_050707965.1. NCBI lineage: Bacteria > Pseudomonadati > Pseudomonadota > Gammaproteobacteria > Pseudomonadales > Marinobacteraceae > Marinobacter > Marinobacter sp. KM021. The sequence goes on along the minus strand of NZ_CP136129.1, from coordinate 4,237,347 downwards.
CCGTTTACTGCGTTGCCGGTAACGGGCGCATCAAGGACCTCGCCACGGGTGAAGTTCACGAGATTACCGACGGTACCCTCTACGCCCTGGACAACCACGACAAGCACACCCTGTACGGTGGCACCGAGGACATGCGCCTGATCTGCGCCTTCAACCCGCCGGTGACCGGCCAGGAAGTCCATGACGAGGACGGCGCCTACCTGTCGGACAGCAGCGATAACTGATCCGACTGACTGCCGATCTGATCGCTGGGACACTGCCAGAGCGACTGCTGGCGGTAGCGCTGTTGCTTTGACTGGTACGTCCATGCCGGCGAATCCAGATCATGCCTGGACACCTTTATTGATGACACCGTCCATAGCGATCTGCCAGATAAAATCACCAATGGCGTCGAGTGAATGGACTCCGTTCCGGTCGAACCAGGTTGCAACCCAGTTGAGCGCCCCAAGGCCGATCAGGCGAAGCAAACGGCCGTCAACATTCTGCCGGACCACGCCCTGCGCAATCATTGTTTCGAGGATACCGGCCCACAGGGACTCGTACTGGTCACGCAGTTCGATGATTTCCTTACTAGCCTCCGGGCCCAGCGCCCGCCATTCAAACAACAGCACGTAAACCGCATCCGAACCTAACAACAGGGCTCGCAGATGTGCGTTGATACAAAGACGCAAACGCTCAACCGGGTCGTCCGAGCTGGCGTAAGCCGACTCGACCTCTGCGGTAACCAGGTCGACTCCCCGGCGCATCAGCTCGACAAGCAGCGCTTCGGCAATCTACTTGAGCGACGTCCTTTCAAAACCTTTCTCACGAAAAAGCCTGGCTGAGTTAAAGACGATCTGTGGCGTCAAGAGGGCCAATGTTCCGAAAAAACAGTTTAAGTAAGCTTTTTTGCTGAACAGCATCTGACCGCCTCAACAAGCGCTGTATAGATGTACTGACAACAATAACGAGAAAACGGAGCATATTAATGCCTAAGACTCCCCTTTTTACTAAGGGCCCTACCTCTTGCCTTGCAATCGCAATTCTGTCCGCTGGGGGTTCTTTTCCCACTCAGGCCAGCATGGGCAACATCGGCACCACCTACGGGGTAATGGCAGCCGACGTGGCTACAGCGCAATCCCTGTCTATGTTCAACGATCAGGTGTCTGCCACTTACTATAACCCGGCTTATCTGACAAAAGATCCCCGGGGAGAGCTGACCCTAGGCCTGCTTCATGCAGAACAGGAACTGAGAGCGGATGGCCCCCTGCGGGATGGCGACGTACTCGCCGACTCACCGAGTCAGCATGTGCTCATCGGCATGAAAACAAATCTTTCTTCCTTGACCCGTTTTAAGCACCCCATTTACTTTGGCTTCATCGCGGGAGTAGAGAAGTATGGCAAGGAACTGCTGGCCTTCAGTTCAAACACATCAGAAAGCGGCCAGTTCATGGAGTATGGCAGGGAACCCCTGTTCCTCAATATCGGTGGTGCCACCAACATCTGGCGAGGTATTGACGCCGGAATCTCGGCAAGAGTCACCCTCGAAGCCACAGCCAAGCTGGATACGTTATCGAACCTGGCCGGTGAGACACGACGTGAGCGCCTGTCAGTCAATGCCGAACCCTCTGTAAAGTCGATTCTCAGTACCTCCATCGACTGGGGCAAAACTTTCTGCCCTGAAAGCGGCTGTTGGTTGAGCGGCTGGGAAACGGCCCTTGCTTACCGGGCAGAATCATCGGCTTCCACCAGTATCGACGCAAACGTCATTGTCGACCAGACGATTCCCGATCCGGGGCTTGCGCTTGCGGTTACCACGATAGACTCCTTTCAGCCGGAAATCTGGGTCGTCGGCACCCAGTATAAAGGTGACGGCTGGCGTATTGGCGGCAGTGTAGAACAACAGAACTGGTCAGGCCTGGAAGATAAATTTACCAGCGACACCATCAAGGATCAGAACAGCCTTTCCCCCGCTGCCCGTATGCAGTTTGAGGACACCCTGACTCCCCGCCTCGGTGGCGAGTACATGCTGAACGACAATTTTACCTTCCGTGCCGGCGTCGCCTATGAAGAATCCCCTCTGAAAACCACCCGAAACCCGGAAATCAACTACCTGGACACAGACAAGATTTCTGTCGGGCTTGGCTTAAGTGCCACCTACAACCGGACCCGTCTTCTGGCCTACCCCGTTCGCGTGGACCTCGGTTACCAGTACCAGATGCTGCAAGAGCGTGACTTCACCATTGTCGACTTCAATGGCAATGAAGAAGACGTTACTGCAGACGGCGATATTCACGTGTTCAGCGGCTCAATTACGCTGAGATTTTGAAGAGGTACGGCATGAAAAAAACCACTATTGCATTGATTGTCACCACAGCACTCGCAGGCTGCGGGGATAGCGGCGACCAGCAGACCGTTACCCGGGCTCCGACACCCGGATCGCTGACATTTACCTATCCGGCTGACAGTACGCCCCCGGGCGGCGATCAGCCCGGTGTCACGTCCACCGTTCCCACAACAACACCTGTCTTCCTGCGTTTCAACAAGTCCATCGACACACCGCTGACCGACATTCCTGACTCTCTGATCCTGAGGGATGCCACCGGGAACGAGGTTACCCTCACAGACGTGATGTTCACTGATGAAGACAAGATGGGGCTTGCGGCAAAGCCGGACAAGGCGCTTGCACCGGGAACCAGCTACACCCTGACCGCAGAGGGACTTCAGGTTGGCGGCGCACCAGTGTCCCTGACCGCGGACGGAATCAAATTCAAGACAGCACCGGCAACATCCGGCCCGCTTCTGAGCCAGACCGAAGGTACCGGATTTGAACTGGCGCGGACCATTCCGGACGGAGGGAGCGACTACCCCGTCACGGATTTCACGACATTCCGGCTTCAGTTTACCGAGCCCGTCGACCCGCAATCGGTGGTTTACGGCCAGACCATCCGCCTGACGGACCAGGCCGGCGAACCGGTCAATGCCGAAGTGTACGTCAAGGGCCACCGGGTCACGGTGGATCCGGAAGGCTACCTGGATCCGGCCCAGACCTATAACCTGACCGTGACCAGCGGCATAAAAAGCGCTCTGCTGGGTGACACCCTGTCCGAAGATCACACACTGACCTTCAACCCGGTCGACTCCCGCTCTCCGACGGGCAAGCGCCAGATCATGGCTCAGGTAGCTGAAAGCATACCGGGCCAATTGCCACTGACCGGTGCCGATTACAACTCGGTAAACCTGAGCTCCCTTCTTCTGGGCCCGAACAACCCGACCAGTGTCACCGGCACCGTGTTCGCGGAGCTGGGTTTTATTCCCAGGTTTGAAGCGGCCGGCCAGAGCATTCCCCTGAGGATCGACCGGGGCACCTTGCTCACCGGAAGCTCCGTGGTCGTCAAGGTCGCCGGCGCCGTGCCGGCCGGGTTCGAATCCGAAGCCGTCGAGGTTCGCTTTCTCTCGGATGCCAATGGTTTCCTGATGCCCAACCCCTATACCGATGCAGTGGATGCACCCCGGGTGCTCGAGCTCTACATCGATATGGCCCTGAATACCGGGAACACGGTTGCCAACGGCGCCCTTGGCCAACAGCTCATGCACGTGCAGCTCGTGGGCACCGCCATCGTCGAGGACGGCAAGCTGAGCATCGAAGCCGTTGGCGTTATTGAGCCGGACGTGATGGGCATTGACACAGCCTCAGGCCTGATTTCCTTCAAGCTGAACGGCTTCCGCAACGTCGAAGATGCCCCGCTACAGGCCGACTTTGCGGACACCGCAGCGCCCTTCATCAAGAGCTGGGTCCCCGGGGAACACTCCAACATACAGAGGCCTTCTGACCCTTTGATTGTCTATTTCTCGGAACCTCTCCTTCCGTCATCCATCAATCCGGACAATATCACCCTCATCGCCAATGACGGCACCACATCGGCAGAGGTTGCCTTTAAATCCCGGCTTGACGGTCCGGCTCTCGTTATCCGGCCAACCGAGCCGTTAACGCATGGCATCGATTATACCCTTACGATGGACGGCCTTGTTGACCTGTCGGGTAATCCGATGGCCAGCACAAGCCGTAATTTCAGGCTCGACCCAACGGCGGAGGTTCCGCCAGCTGACGTTGGTCCGATTGCCCTTACAACCCTTCCTGGTTACCCATGCGCCAAGACGGACCTGGATGCCCAGCCCGGAAAACAGGGGCGGTGTCTTGGTGGCATCACGAGCCAGACCCCTGCTTCCGCGAATTTTGGACAGCGCCCGCTGGATGATTTGCTGCCCATAACCGAGCATCCGGCCAGCGAGCCTATTATCGTGCGCTTCTCACAGGATATCGATCCGGACTCCATTGTGGCCGGCGAAACTGTTGTTGTGGAAAAGCAGGACGAGAACGGCAGCTGGCAGTCAGTTGAAGGTTATAGTCTTAGCCTCCTCAATGGTCGTGAACTGAGAGCCGTACCACTCGACAAGTGGGAGCAAGGAACAAACTACCGTTACGTGCTGACCGATGGTATTACCAATCAACAGGGTATCCCCCTGTACAGCAGGCTCCTGAGCCAGTACGCCGACCCGGGAAGGAGCCTCGGGGACCTTTCGTCAGGCGGACAACCGCTTGAAAACCGGTTTGTTGCCAGAGATATAACCAAAACCTCCGTGCTTCTGCCGCTGAAAAATCTCCCGAGCAGGGATGTGAATGCTAATCTGAAGCTGGACCCGGAAGAGCCTGATGCCATCAGCGGAATTCCTGAAAATTCCATGAAGCTTGCCATCACGGAGATCAGTAGCGGGGTGCTTGAGGATAACGGGCAGATAGGCTGTGAAGTAGGCACCGAAGCTTGCGATGAGTTCAAAAAATTCATTTTTCTGACAGCAAACCTTGATGTTGAGATAGTGGGTGAACCAACCGTTGCCGAAGATGGCAGCACGCGAGTGCCTGTGAAGTTGCATCCGTCGGTACTCCTTACCACGCCTAGCGACATCTGGGTCAATCTGAGCAGTCAGTTGCTCGCAGTACTTGCGACCAGTGATTTACAGACCTCTCAAGAGTTTGACACCGGACCCCTCGCCTTGCGTATGCGTTACCAGGGCGAAAACCGCGACGGCCTGATTGATGGTGTGATTCTACAAAAAGACGGTCAGCTGACCTTCGAGACCGAGCTGGATGTTTACCTTGATGCACCGTATCTGAACGTTAGGCTGAGCGGACTGGCGAACACCCGCCTTGAGGATAATCTGCGCAGCTATCCAATTAATGGATTGAAGCTCTCTGGACCGATAACCTTCCTTGATGATGGCAGGATCGTCATAGAACAACGAAATGTTGAGCCGATTGTGCTGTCAACGAGGCTTTTGGGGCGAGCAACTGTGGGCTTGCTTGAAGAGGAGTCTGCAATTTGTAGTATCGGAACAGGTCTTCTTTGCCGCCTATTGGGCGGGGTTGTTAATGGAGTAGTAAACTCAGTGATCGACGTAGATACTGAGCTCACAATACAAGTTGCACCGAATGAACTTCAGCTCAGGTATGTGTCTCCCTACACGCAAAAGTGATGAAACCTGACACAGGGCCAGTCTCCGGACTGGCCCTTTTTCCGTCGAAACCGAAAACAGATCACCCCGGGAAGATGCCCCCTGCCAATAGTCCGGTTCTGCAACCAGCAGAGCACCGGTTACTTTTCACTCACTATAAAAGCCCGCGCAGTCGCGCTTCAGTGACCGCCTGAACCCGGTTGGTTACTCCAAGTTCGCTGAAAATCTTTTTCAGGTGCCACTTGACAGCATCCTCGGTCACAAGAAGCCGCTCAGCGATCGCTTTGTTGGTCATTCCGTTGCTTATGCACTTCAGTATGGAAATCTGCCTGACCGTGATAACGGGGTCGGTATGTCCCGGTACCGGTGCAGCGCTGAGGTCGTCTGCCCGGACCTCGGGGTCCTTTGTAGTGGCTGCTTCAGCGGTGTCCGGCAGGTCATCAAAAAGATTCCGGGCAAGGGGACTCAGGGAAAGCAGCGCTTCTTTTATCCACAGCGGTGTAAAGTGGCAATTCAGATGCTCCGCATGCAGGTTGGCATCAAGAATCAGGCGCTTTGCCGGTTTTGAGGAACCGAGGGCAAAGGCTGCCAGGGCCTGGCAATACTGGGCGGCGACCCTGGTTCTGGCATCTGAGATGGCACTGGCAGCCTGAAGCGCCTCTCTGGCATAGTTCCCGGCCACACCAAACTGCTTCCCAAGCCTTAGCCTGTACATTGAGCGCACTAAAGCAATGTGCGCCTGAATGGCCCGGTTTTGATTCGGCGTAAATATCAGCTCGGATTCATCGGGAAGTATCGGTGGCTCCAATTCCTCGTTGTTCAGGAGAGTGAACTCAGCCAGCTGAACTTTCGTCAGGATATTGAGGCGCGGGAGCTCGCGCTCGCTGGCGGCCAGGCGGGCTTGCTCCAACAGGGCCATGGCTCTGTCCCGGAATCCCTGGTGGTACAGCAAACGGCTGCAGGTCTGTGTACATCCCCACAGAATGTCGGTAACGCCATAATTCAAGGCGAAATCAAAGGATGCCTGTGCAGATTCCGGGGAAACCAGGTGATGATCCTGTTCGAGCAGGATTTGTACCTCAAGAACACCAAGCATCTTGCTTAAAAAGCTTTTTGGTACGCCAATCTTTTCTGCGGTTTTATCCGCCTGACGCAACAGGTGCATTGCCCGGACGATGTCGCCTTTGAACAATTCTGTCTGAATTTCCGCCGCTTTAAGCCAGATAAACGCGTAGAATTGATTGGATGACTGATTGGCCACAGCCGCCTTGTGCAATAATTCTTCTAACTCTTCAAAGCGGCGGTCGCTGGAGGCAATGAATGCCTGGCATGTAAGGGCCGCGCCTTTACCCACCAGGTTGCGATCGCCAAAGGCGTCAATCCACTTTTCACAGAGCGCCTGACTCTCCGGCAATTCATCGTGTGTGGCTTTACCTATTGCCTTGACCAGTTCCCGCCACCCCTCCTCATCAAGGCTGCCCAGCCCCCTGGAAATCGGATGGCGGGAACTCGCCAGCATTTCCTCTGCCTGCCGCGCTTGCTGGCTGAAATACAGAGTCCAGGCATAGCCTATGCTTAAGGAAGCGATTTTTTTTATCGTGCGAGCCGGCACCTTTTCAAACCACGTGCGAAGCACTTCAATTTCACCTTGCCGGAGCGCCACATCCAGAATAATGCTGTCACTGACCACGCGCGCCCAGCGATGGTCACTGGCTTCCAGGGCGACGTTGATTGAATGGAGGTACTCTCCCCTGCGCCAATGCCAGAAGGCAACGCGTTTCAGCACATACGAACGGCGCTCCCGTTGAGTGGCGCTAAACACACTGCGCAAATACTCTCTCAGCACAGGGTGCATGGTCAGGTGCTTGCCGGAGGCGGCGGTGGGGGCTAAAAGTGCAAATTTTTCGTTAAGAAACGAAATTTCCTGATCAGCCTGTTGCGTTTTATAGACATAGTCATAGCATTCAGCGCTGATCTCCTCGAGCATCGCTGCGTTGCAAACAAACCTTCGCGCATGTCTGGGTAGCACGGACAAGAGATTGTCTCTGAAATACGAGCGGGTTTCCGGCCAGGATGCGGGCGGGAGGTCCGGGTTCGGAGTTTGGCACATAAGCCTGACGAGTGCGGGCCATCCGCCGGTGGCTTGTATCATGTTGCCTGCTTCGAGGCCATCTATACCCGTTACCTCACCAAGCTTCTCTGGCTCCTTTAGGTCCCCTTCTGTAAAGGCAAGCTCATCAGCACCATAGGTTACAACACCCGTCATCAGCGACAAACGTGGCAACGCCCCGGCGCTGCCAGGCGCAATAAAAAATTTTACATTGCCCGGTGTTTCACAGATCAGATCCTCAATCAGATCCCCGTTATCTGCCCCTTCACCGGGCCCGTCAAGGCAAATTCTTATGGTCTTTTTTGCATTGGACAAGGCATCCCGAAGCGCTTCGATGGTGTCGGTGTCGCTTTTCAGCGTTCCCCGGGATTCAGGTCCTTCAAGCTGATATAAAACCAACGCCGCAAACAGGCTGTCAGTGACATCCCGTGCGTCCGGGTACGATCGTCTATTGATATAGACGGCACTCTCGTGTTCCGGATCGCGGATGTTCGCTGCCAGGGCTACCTGTACAGATTTTCCGTAGCCCGGCGGAGCCCGGTACAGAACGACTTTTGCTCCAGGCACCGCGGAAGCACTCAGGCGCTGGCGGTCTGTACAGCCTTGAGTGATGAAACGCTGACGACCCCACATCCGGGCGGACATCTTTCTGCACCAATCTTCCAGGCTATGGCGTGTCATGACAGTCAAGTCTCCTGCTTTGCCGCCCCGGAACGCGAGCGCGCCAGGGCATGACGCATATCGACAGATCTCTGACCCAAACCTACCCGTTCGGGTAGTTGTTTGACCCCAGGTTATAGCCAATCCTGTAACTGTATACAACCGGCCCGCTCATCTGAGTGGCCCGGTCAGAACAAGATGTAAAAAGATGATGAATCCGATAACAATAAGGTGATCCTGATGTCAATGTCAGAAAATGTAGTAACAGAGTCTCTTCAGAGGGACCCTGGTGCCGAAAACTATGTGGACAGAAAGCGCCACCTGTGGGTCCTTTCCGTGCTGTGGCCAGCGACACCCCTTATCAGCCTTTATCTGGTCGCCCAGACCGGATGGAGCATCTGGTACGGGCTGGTGTTAATCTTCTGGTATGGTGCCGTTCCCTTGATTGATGCCATGTTCGGAGAAGATTTTTCCAACCCCCCCGAGTCGGCTGTGCCCCGGCTTGAGCAGGACCGTTACTATCGGGTGCTGACCTACCTGACCGTGCCCGTTCACTACGCATCTCTGATTGTCAGTTGCTGGTGGGTGGCCACGCATCCAATGAATGTTTTCGAGTTCGTCGCACTGGCCTTTTCCATGGGCATCATCAATGGCCTGGCTCTGAACACAGGCCACGAACTCGGCCATAAAAAAGAGACGTTTGACCGCTGGATGGCCAAACTGGTTCTCGCCGTGGTCGGGTACGGCCATTTCTTCATTGAGCACAATAAGGGGCATCATCGTGATGTGGCAACACCGATGGACCCGGCGACATCCCGCATGGGCGAGTCCATTTACGCATTTTCATTGCGTGAAATTCCCGGTGCTTTCAAGCGGGCATGGACGCTGGAAGAGCAGCGCCTGAGCCGTTGCGGCAAAAGTGTCTGGAGCCTGGAGAACGAAGTGCTTCAGCCGATGATTCTGACGGTCGTGCTGTATGCCGCATTGCTGGCGTTTTTTGGTCCGTTAATGCTGATCTTCCTGCCCATCCAGATGGCCTTTGGCTGGTGGCAGCTGACCAGCGCCAACTACATTGAGCATTACGGATTGCTGCGCGAGAAGATGTCGGATGGACGTTATGAGCGTCAACAACCGCACCACTCATGGAACTCAAACCATATTATGTCGAACCTGATTCTGTTTCATTTGCAACGACATTCCGACCATCACGCCCATCCTACAAGGTCCTATCAATCGCTTCGCGACTTCAAAGACCTGCCTTCCTTACCATCGGGATATCCCGGAATGTTCCTGGTCGCAATGTTTCCCTCATGGTTTCGGTCGATAATGGACCACCGGGTGCTGGATTGGGCTAAAGGAGATCTCGATAAGATTCAGATTCAACCCGGCAAGCGTGAATTCTATGTGCGTAAATTTGGTGGGACTGATTCTGAATCAGTCGATACCGCAGCGTCTAAATGATCGGCTAATTAGAACTTATATACGTCGTTTACTTTATTTACGTTGCAGAAAAAGAGCCTCTGACGTGCACCTGAAAGAGGGTGCGCGTCGGGCGCTACCAAAACAAAGACAATAATATCGTTTGAAAGGTGCTTTAAATGGCTAAACATCAATGCCCGGATTGTGGTTATGTATACGACGAAGTGGTTGGTGATCCGCACGAAGGCTTTCCTGCAGGAACGACCTGGGAAAAAATTCCTGAAGACTGGTCCTGTCCAGACTGTGCCGTCAGGGATAAGGTTGACTTCGTTGCGCTTCAAGAAGCGAACTCGGAACTTTCGGTGTCCGCAACCAATATAGCGGTCCGTACTGCCAGCCAAGCTAAGACCGAGGGAGCATCGCAGAAAGCAACGGACGCATCTACTCCTTCAGCTAAAAATAAAACAAAGCCCAAAGCGAAACCGAAGCCTACCTCTTCAAAATCGCCCAAAGACTCGACTCAAAAAGATACCTATCGGAAGTGGGTCTGCATCACTTGCGGCCATATCTACGATGAAGCTCTCGGAGATGAAGCCGAAGGCTTCCCTGCCGGCACTCGTTTTGAAGATATTCCAGACGATTGGTGCTGTCCGGACTGTGGTGCCACAAAAGAGGACTATGTCCTCTATGAAGACTAATAATCCGATTTAAAATAACAACAGTCTCGTTCGGAAAGAGGTGATTTTATAATGCAGATTGCTAGTCTGGCGGAGGTTGGGCTGCCCAATGTGTCAACCAGCGATACGATTGATTCAACGTTCGCGGCCCTAAAGCGGGCACAACTTGCGCGTCGCGGAAGTTTTACCTTAGAGGCTCGAATAGCGCAGCTCGACCAGCTGCGGGATTCAATTAAACGCTACGAATCAAACATCATTGCGGCTTGCGCGGCGGACTTTCGAAAACCCGCTCCAGAAGTCAAATTAACTGAACTCCTGCCGGTGCTTCAGGAAATTCGACACACTAAAAAACACTTGCGTAAATGGATGCGTCCGAAGCGAGTGGCTGCATCCATTGGTGTTTGGGGTACGAGGTCTTATGTTCGGCCAGAGCCAAAGGGTGTGTGTTTAATTATCGCGCCATGGAATTATCCTCTCAATCTTGCGCTCGGACCTCTCGTCTCAGCGTTGGCTGCGGGGAACGGAGCTATCATCAAACCCTCGGAAATGACACCCCACACCTCAAAGGTGATTGCCAACATTGTCGCCGAAACCTTCCCCCCCGATCTTGTTTCGGTGATTGAAGGCGATGCCGCTGTAGCCCAGAAACTGTTGGCCCTGCCCTTCGACCACATATTCTTCACTGGCAGCCCTGCGGTCGGCAAGCTGGTCATGGAGGCTGCGGCCAGGAACCTTTCCTCGGTGACACTGGAACTGGGGGGAAAATCCCCGACCATTGTAGGCCCGGATGCCAACATCAAGAAGGCTGCCCGATACATTGTCTGGGGGAAGTTTGCCAATAATGGCCAGACCTGCATCGCTCCGGACCATGTTTTTGTACACAGAAGCATTGCAGCCCCATTCAATGAAGCACTTAAACAGCAAATCGGGCGCATCTACGGGAAAACGCCGGAAGCCCGGCAATCGACGCCTGACTATTGCCGGATTGTAAATGCCCGTCATTTCCAGCGCGTGTCAAGCCTGATAGAAGATGCCAAAAGCAAAGGCGCAAACGTCTTTGAAGGCGGTATTACAGATGCTGAAGAAAATTTCATTGCGCCGACGTTGATTGCAAATATGTCCAGCGACATGGATATCTCACGTGAGGAGTTATTCGGCCCGATATTACCGGTTATTGAGTTCGATGATATTGATTCAGTTATCAACAAAATCAACGATAACCCCAAGCCACTGGCGCTTTACGTATTCGACCAGAACAAGTCTTTTGCCAGAAATATTATCGAACGAACGAGTTCCGGCGCTGCAGGGATTAACCTTACAGTCGTGCACTTCCTGCATCCGGACCTGCCTTTTGGCGGAGTGAATAATTCTGGAATAGGGGCATCCCACGGTGAATACGGTTTCCGCGCTTTTTCCCATGAAAAGGCGCTGATGGAGGATAAGCATTCTCTCATCCACCTGCTTTTTCCTCCCTATACACGCTGGGTCCGGCGGCTCATAGATGCTGCTGTTCGTATTCTGGGCTGAGCATAATCCAATAACAAGAGAGTCACTATGTACGATTACATTATTGTTGGCGCCGGGTCGGCTGGCTGTGTATTGGCTAACCGACTGACTGCCGATCCCTCGAAGCGAGTAGCGTTACTTGAAGCAGGGCCAAAGGATAAGAGCCCGCTCATACATATGCCTGTGGGTATTGCACTTCTTGCCAATAGCAAGCAGGTGAACTGGGCCTTCGAAACCGAGCCTCAGGAACATCTCAAGGGGCGCCGTCTGTTCTGGCCCCGGGGTAAAACTCTTGGCGGCTCCTCCTCCATCAACGCCATGGTCTACATCCGGGGCCACAAAGCCGATTATGAACACTGGGGTCAGGCTGCCGGAACCGACCTTTGGGGATGGGACCGCGCATTAACATTGTTTCGCCGACTGGAAGATAACGAACGTTTCGGACCGGATGCTTACCACGGCAAGGGCGGTGAACTCAGCGTAAGCGATCTGAGATCGGTCAATCCGTTAAGTCGGGATTTTGTTCGCGCCGCTTCCCATGTGGATGTCCCGGTGAACACGGATTTCAATGGCGAAACGCAAGAGGGACTGGGCCCCTACCAGGTGACACAAAAAAATGGTCGGCGCTGGAGTTCGGCGCAGGCGTTTCTGCGTGGCGCAGAGAAACGGCCTAACCTCGATGTGCTAACGGACGCTCGGGTAACCCGGGTGGTAATGGATGGCCAGCGGGCGGTTGGGGTGACACTGAACCAAGGGGGCGAATATCGCCAGCTCAGACTCAATAATGGCGGTGAAGTCATTTTGTCCGGCGGGGCGGTTAATTCACCACAGCTACTTTTGCTTTCCGGAATCGGTGATCGCGAAGAGCTTCGGAAACACGGAATCCCTCTGGTCCATCACCTTCCTGAGGTGGGCAAGAATCTGGTCGATCATTTGGATATTACGCTGATGCACGCGGCGAACTCACGTTTGCCTATTGGTGTTGCCCCCAGCTTCCTGCTTCGGGGAGTGAGCGCACTTTTTTCCTATATTTTTGCGCGACGCGGGTTTCTCACCAGTAATGTAGCCGAGGCAGGAGGCTTTGTTAAATCCAGCCCTTCGTGTGAACGACCGAATGTGCAATTCCATTTTTTGCCAACTTTTTTGAAGGATCATGGGCGAAAAGTGATGACCGGGTATGGCTACACCTTACACATTTGCGATCTGCTGCCCAAAAGCCGGGGTTTTATTGGACTGAAAAGCCCTGATCCATTAGCCGATCCGTTGATTCAGCCCAATTATCTGAGTGACCCCGAAGACATCAAGACAATGATTTCCGCCGTTAAATTCGGGCGACGAGTACTCGCGGCACCGACAATGGCTTTGCATAGTAAGCGAGAAGTCATGCCCGGAAACTCTGTGTCCTCGGACGATCAGATTGCGGACTTCATCCGGGAAAATGCAGAGACTATCTACCACCCCGTTGGCACCTGCCGTATGGGCGTGGATCCGGAGTCAGTCGTTGATCCAGAGTTGAAAGTCAGAGGCATTGAAGGGCTTAGAGTCGTCGATGCTTCGATAATGCCCAGTTTGGTTGCCGGTAACACCAACGCACCCACCATGATGATTGCCGAAAATGCAGCCGACATCCTCCTGGGAAATGTCACGGTTCAGGCTCGGGTTATGACGCCCACGCCCACCGCGGACACTACTGACGCCAACTATTCCGTCCCACGAGCAGTAGAAATGGAGAGGAGATAAACGTGCTTGGCAAAATGATGAACGTAGAACTCACCGTGAATTCTTTGATCGACCATGCTGCTCGCTACCATGGAGACGCTGAGATTGTGTCGATAGGAACGGATGGAAATCCCAGTCGATCTGACTGGGCAACTGTTTCGAGGCGGTCGCGACAACTTGCGTCGGCGCTTCGAACGGCAGGCTATGTCCAGGGGGATCGGTGCGCGACCATTTGTTGGAATAACGTGGGGCACCTGGAATGTTATCTTGGCATCTCTGGTGGCGGGATGGTGTGTCACACCATTAACCCGCGACTGTTTCCAGAACAACTCGTTTACGTTATCAACAATGCTCAAGACAAAGCCATATTCTTTGACAAAACGTTCCTTTCGATTGTTTCAAATATCCGTGACCGACTGGAGACGGTTGAGGAATTTGTATTGATGTCCGAACCGGACGAAGAAATTGCAGCGCAATTTCCAGGATTGTTGTTTTATGAAGAGTTTCTCCAGCGAGGAACGCCTAACGCGAATTGGCCTGAAATCGCCGAAAACCAGGCTTCAAGCCTCTGCTATACATCGGGCACCACTGGAAATCCCAAAGGGGTGCTCTATTCACACCGCTCCACCGTTCTGCACGCGCTGGTAGCTGCTCAACCTGACGCACTGAATTTATCGGCACGGGACGTGGTGATGCCGGTTGTTCCTATGTTTCACGTAAATGCGTGGGGGGTACCCTACATTACGGCGATGGTTGGAGCCAAACTGGTGTTGCCTGGTCCCGGCCTGGATGGACAAAGTTTGGTCAAGCTTATCGATTCAGAAAGCGTAACGATTGCGCTGGGTGTGCCCACGATTTGGCAGGGACTTCTTTCGGCTTTGGACGAGCTTGGCTCCTCGGCAAAGACGCTCAAACGGACGGTGATAGGTGGTAGCGCTTGCCCTCCCTCAATGATGTCAGAGTTTCGTGGTAAGTACGGCGTAGAAGTTGTCCATGCATGGGGAATGACAGAAACATCACCGATCGGAACCGTCAATGCACTGCTGTCGAAACACAATACTCTTTCGGAGGAAGGAAGAAACAAAATCCGTGAAAGCCAGGGACGGCCTCCCTACGGGGTGCAGCTCAAAATTGTGGGTGAAGACGGCCATCAACTGCCCGAAGATGGCATTGCTCAGGGAAATCTCCGCATCCGTGGTCATTGGGTGGTAGCCGATTACTTCGGTGTTGAACCAAATCAGACTCTTGAGGAAGACGGTTGGTTCGAGACAGGTGATGTTGCTTCGATCAATGATGATGGATTTATGACAATACGTGACCGCTCAAAAGATATTATTAAATCTGGTGGTGAATGGATATCTACAGTCGAATTGGAGGGAATCGCAATGGGCCATTCTGCCATCAATGAAGCTGCCGTAGTGGCGGCCTCCCATGATAAATGGGACGAACGACCGATCCTGTTGGCAGTAAAAATACCCGACGCAAATATTACTGAGGAGGAACTTCTTGCTCATTATCAAGGGAAAGTCGCCAAGTGGCAGATCCCGGATCGCGCGATCTTTGTGGAAGGATTGCCACGCAATGCCACTGGGAAAGTATTAAAAAACAAGCTGCGTTCTGAGTATGGGGAAGTATTAGTCAATAAACCGGCAAGCTAGCTTCAATGAGTGGCATTTGTGTTACGAAAAATTGCAGTTTTACCTAAAGCCAATTTGTTTTAATACCAAAAAGGATAATAAAAAATGAAACCTAAAATAATTAGTAAAGTCTCGTTAGTGGCGTTCCTTTTACTTTCACTTGCTGCGAGCCTGGCCAACGCTCAATCTGAGCCGGTTTACAGTAGAGGCGACTGGGTGGTTGGGCTGAATGCCACTAGAGTTCTAACCGATGAAGATTTGCGATCAGCCTCTGCGGGGAGTGCCCCCGTTCCAAATTCCAACCTGTCTATTAACAACGATACGACCGTATCATTCGACGTGTCGTATTTTCTGAGTAATCAGCTGGCATTTAACATTTTTGGCGGCATTCCCGCTAGTGCGGACCTCCAGGGCGAAGAGTCTCTCTCCGGTCTTTTTCTTGGTCAAACAGATTATGGTCCGGTAATTCTTTCGCTTCAGTATCATGTTTTGACGGGTAGCAACTTCTCTCCGTACTTTGGAGCGGGTGTAGGACGGATTCTCTTTTTAGATGAGAAGGATCGCGCACTAACCGACTTCGACGTCGAAGATACATGGGCCCCTGCGGTTCAGGCTGGTTTTCGCTGGAGGATACACAATAACTGGTCGGCAAATTTTGACGTTAGATATGCACCCTTCGAGGCGGATATCACCGGTAACCTGGGCCCGGCCCCTGTTCAGGCAAAAGTGGAAGTGGACCCCACTATCGTGAGCATCGGTGTTGCATATCGCTTTTAAATGCCAAGTATACCAACCGTCTGCATTTGCTGGTCGCTTTCAGCAACCTGCTGATTGATAAAAAACCTGCAGCGTAAGACCAATGCGCCCCTTTTCCGCCAAGATTGCGGAAAAGGGGCAAAAACCAGCGGTTATTCAGATCTTCCTTAGGTATATAGCCCCAGCCTTATGCATCATTTAAAGGTCTCGTATCGTTTAGTCGAGTAGTATATAGCCATCAGGACCGGCACGTCCTTACTATAGAAAACCTTTTCAGTAGTCCCGCAAGTTTCATTTAATCGAGCAAGTGTCTTAACATTAATACCGCTCGTAACTATCGGTTCTTGATGTCCACCATCAATAAGCCGGAATCTTACTGTGTTTGATTTACACACCGCTTGAAGCTTGCAGTCTGAAAAGCCCTGTCTTGGCTGCCACCACCCATCCGCATGAAAAAGCATATGCTCAGATGAACCAAAACAAGAGGTCGACACCGAATGGGCGATGTTGCTTATGAAGGATTGAGTGATCGGAACCTCTACCCATAATGGCCGATAGAGACTTCGCTTTTTCTTTGTGGGTAAAATCAAGTTCATATTTTCGTCGGTAATTGCAAGGTGAGGTTATTAGTGGGACATATAGAGAATTATTTCACCTACATGGACTCCCCCTGCGGTCAAGCAACGCCATTTGAATCCGAAGCGGTTTGAGACTGCGGCTCTACATTCGGCCTCTTTGTGGGCGTTTTTGCCCGGGCCAGGATGATGATGCGTGTGAGCGGGGACCTTATTCGTTAGTCGGCTTCGCTGAGCCGCAGAAATAAACAGGTTCTCCCACTCTCGGTCTGACCGTTCCGTCATCGCTTGCCGTTGCAAGACTCTTCTGGCAGGCTTGTTCTGCCTGTCGTTGGTGCTCGGTTTTAGCCCTCCACAGGCTGTGTCTTAAACTCGGTTTGATTCATGAGTAGTGCCCATATAATCCGGGCGTTCTTGGCCGCCATCGCAACGGCGGCCCGCTTGTATCCACGTCGTTCCACCAGGTCTTTGGCCCAGTCACTGAGTCGATCATTCTTATCCGGTAATTTTGCAATCACTGCCCGGGTGCCATGGATCAGCAGCGTTCGCAGGTATTTGTCCCCGCGCTTGGTGATTCGGCCAAGTCGCACCTTGCCACCGGTCGAGTATTGTCGGGGCACCAGACCCAACCATGCGGCAAAGTGTCGCCCACTTTTGAACTGTCTGGGGTCAGGCGCACTGGCCAGCAGGGCTGTTGCGGTCTGTGGTCCGATACCCGGTATGGCCATAAGGCGCTTGGCCTGCTCATCGCTCCGGGCCATCGCTTCGACCTCCCGATCGTAAGCCAGGATTTCTTCATCGAGCTGTCGAATGCGTTGGTTGATGTTGTTGATTAAGCGGCGAGCGAGCATGGGTAAGTCGTTTTCGGCATCCTCCAGGATTTCGGGAACCCGGCGCCGTGCGGCGTAACGGCCCTGGGGAATGATCAGTCCGAACTCGGCCAGCAGCCCACGAATCTGATTGATCTGCGCGGTGCGTTCTTTGGTCAGTCCACGGCGAATACGATGCAGGCACAGTACGGCTTGCTGGTCTTCGGTCTTGATTGGAACAAACCGCATATTCGGCCGACCTACTGCCTCACAGATGGCCTCGGCATCGTTGTCGTCGTTCTTGCTGCTCTTGCGATAGGGCGCGACAAACCGGGGTGCAATGATTCGGACATCGTGGCCGAGTTTGGTCATTTCCCGAGCCCAATGGTGGGCACCCGAGCAGGCTTCCATGCCAATCAGGCAGGGTGGGAGCTGAGCGATATAAGGCAACAGCTTGGGCCGGTTCAGTCGTTTGCGAACCACGACCTTGCCGTGTTGATCGGTGCCATGAATACTGAACACAGTTTTCGCCAGATCGATGCCAATGGTTGTAACATTCATGATGACTCCTCCTGCTTTTGATTGAAGATGTCAGACACCTTCAATGTGGCACATCGATGCCGTGGGAGCAGGGGGAGTCCATATCATTCGCTATGGTGCTCTCGGTTTACCAGAGCAACAGTAATGTGTCTGGCTACGGGAAATTCCGCCGGTTGTGGCTCACGCATCCTTTGCGCTCACTGAAAGCTGTCGGTCGTAGGATATGATATCCATAGGCCGTATGAGTTGTGCATTGCTTTCGCAATTTTGGGCAAACTAAGGGCACAGCTCTACTCGGTCGTCAATTTCAATTTATGGACTGACCGCTCACCAAGGACTTCAGTTCAATATCCGGATCCTTCAACATTTCAGGATTGACCTGCCTGCGTTGTTGAACGAGGGTCTTGCCGACCATAAAAGCGATGGGCAGGTTGACCGCATCAACAGCAATGACACAGCCATCGCGGAGATAGAACACCGCAAATCCCTTGTCTTCCGGGCTTCCGCGCAGCACACGCTGATCATGATGTTGCGACAACCCCACCATCTGCAGACGCACGTCATATTGGTTCGACCAGAACCATGGAGCGCTGTTATAGGGTTTCTCCTCGCCCATCAGGGTTGCCGCCGCTGTCCGGGCCTGATCAACCGCGTTGGCGACAGATTCAAGGCGCTGCATCTTCTCGAAGAAAAGATTCCGGTGGCGGGTACAGTCGCCGATCGCCAGGATGGCGGGATCTTCTGTGCGGGTAAACTCGTCAACAATAATGCCGTCATCACAGGGCAGGCCGGCGGCCTCAGCCAGGGCGGTTTCCGGCACAACACCCGCTGAAACGAGCACGATGTCGGCCGGTACAGTGCCGCCGCTCGCCAAGGTCACGCCAGCCACATGCCCCTGATCGCCCGCTTCGAAACCGGTTACCGCCGTGTTCAGCCGCAGATCCACGCCGGCGCTGCTGTGTTTGGTGTAAAAAAACTCTGAGATTTCCGGGCCTGTTACACGCTGCATAAGACGCTCGGCCGCTTCCAGTACTGTGACATTAACGCCTTTTTTGGTGGCACTGGCTGCCACCTCAAGTCCAATGTAACCACCACCCACGATGACCAGGCGCTTCCCCGGGAGCAATTCTTCACGCAGGGCATCCGAGTCAGCTATGTCGTGCAGATAATAAATGCCCTCCAGGTCAGCCCCGGGTGCGTTCAGGCTTCGGACGTGGGACCCCGTGGCCAGAACCAGTCGATCGTATTTCAATGTGCTCTGGTCCGACAGGCTGATGGTCCTGTTGTCCCGATCAATCTGTTCGGCACGCACACCAAGCCGCAACTGATGGCCGGCGTTCTCGTACACCGAGCGCGGCTTCAGGTACAGCGACGCCTGATCAACCTCTCCTGCCAGATAGTTCTTGGACAGGGGCGGCCGCTGATAGGGTGGATGTGGTTCTTCGCCCACCAGAATCACTTCCTGTTGATATTTTTTTTGCAGCAGGGTTGTCAGGAGCGCACCCGCTGCGTGCCCGCCGCCAACGATGACTGTCGTCTCTTTCTGTTGGTTTGCCATAGTCTGTCTCTGCCTGTTGTTCTCTGGGATCAGATTGATCAGAAGTCCGGATGCCAGCTGTGCGCCGGGATGCCCCCCGCAGCGCTAGCCGACCGTCTCCCCGGCATCCTCAAGTATCATCGCGGCGCCTTTCTCGCCGATCATGGTTGCCGGCTGATTGGTGTTTCCGCCGACCAGCGTCGGCATGATGGAGGCATCGACCACCCGCAGGCATTGCAGGCCATGCACGCGCAGGCGCGGATCGACCACCGCCATCGGATCAACACCCATCTTGCAGGTGCCAACCGGGTGGTACGCTGATTCACCGCTGCGCCGTACCCATGCGGCGAGATCGTCGTCATTCTGGAGCGCCGGCCCGGGCGAGACCTCAACCTCGTGGTGCGGGGCAAAGGCCGCCTGCGCCAGGATTCTGCGCACCAGATGTACCCCGCGTACCAGTCGCTCGACATCGGCGGACTCGGCCATGTAGTTGGGGTCGATCAGCGGCGCCGCAAACGGGTCGGCACTGTGCAGACCGACGCGCCCGCGCGACGATGGCCTGAGCCCGTAGATCATCACCGCGTAGCCATAACCGCTCATCGCGGTCTTCAGGTCTCGCCCGTGATCGTCGTACAGCATTGGCGCGAAGTGCAGCTGCAGGTCGGGTATCGGCTCCTCGGGCCGGGAGCGGATGAACCCGCCGGCCTCGGCGCCGTTGCTCGACAGCACGCCCCGCCGGCCGCTCAGATACGTCAGAGCGCCCCACAGCCCCTTGAGCCAGTAGCTCGGATGCATCGAGATGCTTTGGCGGCTGCGGGCGCTGACGCGCACGAACACGTCGATATGATCCTGGAGATTCTGCCCGACGCCCTCCAACGCATGGCGCAGTTCTATGCCATGCCGGGACAGTTCCTCCCGCGGACCGACCCCGGACAGCATCAGCAGTTGCGGCGAGTTGAACGCGCCGCCGCAGAGCACAACTTCGCGCCTGGCACGAACCTGCGTCTGCCCCGTTGTATCGCGGTATTCGACACCGGTGGCGCGGGTGCCTTCGAGTAGCACCCGGGTGACATGCGCGCCGCTGCAAACCGTCAGGTTGGAGCGCCCCGCAGCGGGTTCCAGATACGCCCGCGCATTGCTACAGCGTGTGCCGTCTTTCTGGTAGGCGTAGTAGAAGCCCACGCCCTCCTGCTCACTGCCGTTGAAATCTGTATTGAGCCGGTACTTCGCCTGGGTTGCCGCCTCGACAAACGCAATGCTCAGCGGATTGGTATAGCGCCGCTCGGCAACGTTCAGCGGACCACCCTGACCATGAAATTCTGCCTCATTCAGCGTAAGTTTGGGCTCGAAATGTTCCGATCGGCGGAAGTAGGGCAACACCTCGGCGTATGACCACCCGTTGCACCCCAGCCGTGCCCACTCGTCGTAGTCCCGGGCATGCCCGCGAATATAGACCTGCGCGTTCATGGCGCTGGAACCGCCAAGCATCTTGCCCCGCGGCTGAAAAAGCGCCCGGTCGTGCATGTGACGCTGCGGTTCGGTATTGAACTGCCAGTTGTAGCGGCGGCTGAACATCAGCTGCAGGAAACCCAGCGGCATGTTCACGAAAGGGTTGCGGCGGCTCTCCGGACCGGCTTCAAGCAGCAGCACAGAATGGCGACCGCTCTCCGACAGGCGGCTGGCGACAGCACATCCGGCCGAGCCCGCGCCAACCACGACATAGTCAAATTGTTCGGTCGTCATCCTGGTCAGCCTGTTCATTAACTTTTTGGTGTCAGCTGGACCATCAGCTCCGAATAGCCCCGCACGAAGTTGGACTGCACGCGCTCCGGCTCGCCGACGACTTCGATCTTGTCAAAGCGTTTGAGAATCTCTTCCCATAGGATACGCAGTTGCAATTCCGCCAGACGGTTGCCCATGCAACGGTGAACCCCATAGCCGAACGACATGTGGTTTCGTGCGTCCTTGCGATCAATGATGAACTGATCGGGGTTGTCAAATTTGCGCTCGTCCCGGTTACCCGACGCGTACCACATGACAACTCGATCACCCTTCTTGATGGTCTGGCCGCCCAGTTCGACATCCTGCTTGGCGATTCGGCGCATATAGGCCAGCGGCGTTTGCCAGCGGATGATTTCCGACACCATGTTCGGAATCAACTCCGGTTTTGCCTTCAATTTTTCAAATTCCCTGGGGAATTCGTTCATGGCCACCAGGCCACCACTCATCGAGTTGCGCGTCGTATCGTTGCCGCCGACTATGAGCAGCGTCAAATTACCGATAAACTCCATCGGCCGATTGATCAGGTCTTTCGTTTCTTTGTTGCTCTGCAACAGGCTGATCAAATCGAAACCGGGCTCCTCGCCTGCTGCGCGGCGCGCCTCCTTGTCCCGCCAAAGCCTGGAGAAAGACCGGGCCATGTCTGCCGCGTCGTCAAACATGGCATTTTCATCGGCAAACTCCCCGCCGGTGGCCGATGCTGCACCTGCCATTCTGTCCGACCACTCAACCAGCTTGTGGCGTTCCTCGTAAGGAAAATCCAGAAGCGTCGCCAGCATGCGGCCTGTGAGTTCCTTGGAAACAGCAGGTACCCAGTTAAAGGGTTTGTCTGTAGGCAGGCTGTCAAGCACATCGCCGGTGCGTGATCGGATCAGCCCCTCCATCTCCTTCAGGTTTTTCGGTGCCACTACTCCCTGCACCGAGCTGCGCTGCACATCGTGTTTCGGCGGATCCATCGCTATGAACATTTCCACCGACAGCCCCTCCGGAGGGTCACCGAGAATGATTTGCGGCTCGGCGGAAAACAGGTCGTGACTCTTATCCACGAACAGGATGTCTTCAAACCGAGTTACCGACCAGAAGGGGCCGAAAGGGCTGTTCTTCTGGTAATGGACCGGCGCCTCATCACGCAACCGTTTGAAATAGGCGCGCCACTGACCCTGCCGGTATAAAAACGGATTGCTGACATCGATGTCCTCAAGGGCCAGCGTGTTAACGTCCGGGATGGGTGTTTCAACGAATTCGGGCATCGGTCGGCGTGGGCCGAAGGTCTTCCTCTTGGCGCTCATTAAGAATTTCAGTCCCTGAATTTGCCTCTGCATCGGCACCACCCTGGAGGTGGCGTTAATCAGTCGGGACTGAATGTCGTCAAATGTTCTGGGCAGTGTTGGCATGCGTCCTCCTGTGTTCACATCTGGAACTCGGGTAAATGCACGGTCATGCCGTCCATTTCATCAGTCAGTACCACCTGGCAGCCCAGGCGCGAAGTGCTCGCCCGCTCCGGTGTCATTGACAGCATTTGTTCTTCCTCATTGCCAGGCGTGCCTGTCTTGCTGAACCATTCGTTCGTGACGATAACGTGGCAGGTACCGCAGGCGCACTCCCCCCCACAATCCCCGTCGATACCGGGAATGGCGCTATCAACAGCGATTTGCATTACCGAGGAACCAGCTTTGAATTCTGCGACATGTTCAGTTTGATCATGTTCGATAAACGTAACTTTGCCCAATGTTGTTCTCCTACCAGCATTGATGATTGACAGATATTGCCTGTCTGCCAGCATATTTTTCAGGTCATTTCTTGACAAGCAGGGGTCATTTGAAGACAAAATGGCGAAACTTTAGGAAGGGGGGTATCAATGATGGCGGCGCGGAAGAAAATGGAGGAGTTGCAAAGTCCCGGTCCGGATATTCCATCGAATTACTCACGGCTAGTTGCACGTGAGCTGAATCTGACAGCCAGACAACTTCCGCGTCTGCTGCGGGGCACTGGACTTGGGGTGACGCAATTTTTGAGCGAGGACGGACTGCTTACTGTGGCTCAGCAGATACAGATCCTGCGTAATGCAATGGATCTGTCCGGCCAGCCAGAATTTGGGTTAAGGCTGGGTAAACGAATGACTCCGGCAACCCACGGAGCAATGGGGTTCGTGGCTTACAGCAGCCCCGACCTCCTCACTGCTCTACACGCGATTCGGACATTCCTGCCCACGCGCGCGAGCTTCATCCAGTTGCACTTGCAGCAAGTCGGTGAGCGTTTGGAATGTATTCTGCAGTACCTGGGGCCATTAGACGATGACATACAGCGTTGCCTGTCGGATGCGATGGTCAAGGCACTTTTCGAATTCGGCGAGTTCATGGTTGGCCGCCCTTTGCGCGAGGCTGAAGTATGCTTTGCCCATCCGAAACCCGAGTATCACGCAACGTATTCGGACTTTTTGTCCGGGCAGATTCACTTTGATTGCAGCCAATTAAAACTCAGCTTGCCGATGGCCTTGTGTCGGGAACCAAACGCCTCTGCCAATCATGAAAACTATCATCTGGCCATGCGACAGTGTGAAGCCATGCTTGCGCAACTTCAGTCCGATAAGCCAAGCTACCAGACCCGGCTGAAGAAGATGATGTTGTCCCGGCCGCCGGGAACGCTCAGTGAAGAGGAAGCGGCTGCTTCTCTGTTCATCAGCAAACGCACCCTGGCGCGTAAACTCAACCATGAAGGCAGCAGTTTTCGAAAAATCCGTGACGAGATTCTGTCTCAGCAGGCAGCGCTATACCTGCGTGACAGCGAACTGTCAATCGAGGCCATTGCCGCGTTGATGAATTATCACGACAGTGCCAATTTCAGACGCGCCTTCAAACGCTGGTTTGGCCAGCCACCTGAGCAATTCAGGCTAAACGTCAGATCACACACCATCTATACACGTGATTAACAAACATAAACCGGCGCTAATTACGCTTGGGGAGCCAGTGCCTATGTTCGTACACTTTTCCTGATTACACCATCCATGATGACGTTCCAGACAAAATCACCAATGCCGTCGAGTGTATAGACACCTTTCGGATCAAACCAGGTTGCGACCCAGTTGAGCGCCCCGAGGCCGATTAGGCGAAGCAGGCGAGCATTGACATCCTTCCGAATCACGCCTTGCTCAATCATCGTTTCGATGATCTCGGCCCAAAGGGATTCATACTGGTCACGCAAAGCGATGATGTCCCCGCGGGCCTCCGCGCTCAGTGAACGCCACTCAAACAAAAGTACGTAAACCGTATCCGAATCAACCAGCAGGGCGTGCAAATGTGCGTTGATACAAAGACGCAATCGTTCCACGGGATCGTCCGAGCTGGCGTACGCGGTTTCAACCTCTGTTGTAACCAGGTCTACTCCCCGACGCATCAGCTCAACGAGCAGCGCTTCCTTGCTGCTGTAACGATAATACAGACTTCCGGGCAGCATATTGCAGGCTTCGGCAATCTCCTTTAGAGACGTCCTTTCAAAACCTTTCTCTCGAAAGAGCCGGGCGGCGTTAGACAAAACGTTACCCTGATCGCCTAATTTGCTTGCAGGGGTAATCTGTCTGTCAACCATGGCTTAACCATCTCCTGAGCAATCCCGTTTATTAATCATCAGAGCAGCCATCATTCGATTCGTTTCACTGATCGCACGCCATTACACCGGTGCCGTGCCATTTGGATTAACAAAGTGTTGACTTTTGGTTGGTTGACCAACCAAACTTTGGAAACAATGCTACTCACAAGAGAACGCCATGGCAATGACCTATGACAATCCACTGGTCCTCTACACTTCCGCCCCTGCGCGAAATGCATGTCAGACTGGGCGGATCTGATGAACGATCTGAACAAACTTCAGCACAGTGACGCTGTGACGACGGCGTGGCAGTTCACCGAACAGGTTCCTCACGGCAGGGATCTGGGCATGCAAGTTGTCTCGGTAGACCAGGGCCAGGTCTGTATGCGGCTAACCCCGCAGTCATGGATGTTCGCCCATAAGGATACAAAAGAAATCTGCACCAGCGTACTTTACTCGCTGGCAGACTCCGCCGGAGGCTTGGCGGTATTCGCGGGTGCCCTGGAGTTGATGCCCATTGCCACTCTGGATCTGCGCATGGATTATTTGCGGCCTGCCATCGGCGACCGGGCCCTGTCAGCGGTGGCCACCTGTCGTCATTTATCGGACGATGTCGCGTTTATTCATTGTGACATCCTTAGCGAGGGAAATCGCGAGTTACTAGCGACGGCAAACGCCACCTTCATGCGTAACACCCAGGGACAGCAATTGCATGCAGGTGGACCAGGAAAGGAGAGCGCATGAGCACGACTGGCGATTCGGCCCCACAAATCTCAGGCACTGCGGAAAGTGCGAAAGAATGTGCTGACTGGCAGGCTCTTCTGGAGCGCATTCCCTATGCACAGCACCTCGGGCTTGAGGTTCAGCGCGGTGATGTAGGCGTATTGGTTCATTTGCCGTGTCGTGAAGCGCTGATTGGCAACTTCATGCTACCAGCCCTCCATGGCGGCGTGCTTGGAGCCCTGATCGAACTCACCGCGCGGGTGGCTGCGCAAAGCCAGGATGCAGAGACACGTTGCCCGCGCATTCTCGACAGCCACATCAATTACCTCCGCTCCGCGAAGGCCCGATCGACGTTCGCCAGGGCCGACATTATTCGGCAAGGCAGGCGCACCAGCCTGGTCCAGGTGACCTGCTGGCAAGGCGATGATAAAAAACCGATCGCCACTGGTCAGGTTCAGTTATTGCTCCCGACAATGGCCGCCCAACAAGAAGACCGTCATGGACATTAAGCACAACACACCTGAACGCGACGAATTCCGGGCGACGGATGGCGCCGATATCGCACTGTGGCGCTGGCCGCAATCCAAAGCGCGACCCACACTGCACTGGGCCCATGCCACGGGTTTCCATGGCCGCCTGTACCATCCACTGCTTGACGAGCTCGCCACGGACGTCAATGTCCTGGCCTGGGACATGCGAGGACACGGGGCCAGCGTTGGTGCAGCCAACCTGTCGACATTCCGGGGCTGGGAAACCTATTATCGCGACCTGATCGCTCTGCTGGAATGCCTGGACGAACCGGTCTGGCTTGCCGGCCATTCCATCGGTGCCACCACCAGCATCATGGCCGCTGCCCGGCGGCCTGACAAAGTGCTGGGTCTGATTCTGGCGGAACCGGTGATCATGGATCCGGTGCAGGGCCTGAAGTTGGGGCTGGCCAAGCTGCTGCGTCAGTCACATCGGTTGTCGCTGGCCGCCGGAGCGGCACGTCGGCGCAGGGTATTTGATTCGCACGCTGCTGCGCTGGACAACTATCGTGGCCGCGGTGGCTTCAAGACCTGGCCCGAAGCATGGCTGAACGCCTACGTCCAACACGCCTTCGTGCCGCAGGGTGACCAAGTTCAATTGGCGTGTGCGCCCGAATGGGAGAGCACCACCTTTGCCCATACCGAACACAACCCCTGGCCCGGTATTCGTCAGTTGCGGTGCCCGGTTATAGCACTGGCCGCGGAACGCGGGTCAACCTTCTCACCAAAGGCACAAAAACGCCTGAAGGCCCTGCTGCCTTCGGCTGACGTCAGGGTTCTTGAGGGCACGACCCATTTTCTGCCTATGGAGCAGAAGGACATCGTTCGCGATGCTATCCTGCAACTAGCTTTATCTGGATGCCGCGAGAACTGATATCCACACCTTAATCTTGCCGATCGAGACATCTGCCATGCGCTTTCTGCTGACCCTGTTTATCTCGCTGCTCATTCTGTCAGGTTGTCAGCAGTCCGCGGAAACGCCTCCAGAGGCCCGCCCCCCTGTTCCCTGGGTAAAAACAGTGGAATTGAAGGAGGCAGGTCCAACATCTCAGAGGTTTTCAGGAACCCTGCGAGGCCGCCACGAAGTTCCCCAGGCCTTTCAGATCGCCGGCCGGATTCAACAACGTTTCATCGATCCCGGTCAGCGCGTGGAAAAAGGCGACTTACTGTTCAAACTCGATTCACGAGACCTTATCGCAACCGCGGAGGGGGCCGCCGCAGATCTGAGGCGTGCAGAAGCGGCCCTGGCCATTGCCACTAATGAGCTCCAGCGACAGCAGGAACTGGTAGGACGTCAGTTTGTCAGCGAACAAACCCTGCAACGCCTTGAACTGGCGGAGCGTGAAGCACGCAGCCAGGTGGAAACGGCTTCTGCACGAAATCAGCAGGCTCAGAATGCTCTGGGATATGCGGAACTAAAAGCCGCCAATGCAGGCGTGATCACCGAGGTCATCGTTGAGCCCGGCCAGGTTGTGGGTGTCGGTCAAACCCTTGCCGTTCTGGCTGAAGATCAATCCCTGGAAGTCGAGGTCTTTTTACCTCAGGGCAGCAACCCGCCCCGGCAAGGTTATGTTCCTTTACCCAATGGCGAACAGCTTGCGGTGAATCTGAGAGAGATTGCCGGGGCTGCCGACGCCAGAAGCCGGAGCTGGCGTGCCCGATACAGCCTGGAGGGGCCCTACCCTTCGTCTTTAACGCTTGGTTCAGTGGTGAGTGTCCGGCTGATGCAGAAACAAACCACGGCCAGCCATCGTGTACCGCTGGGTGCCCTTGATGAGAGAGGAGAAACGCCGCAGGTCTGGTTGGTCTCCGACGGCATGGTGACCCCCCTTGCGGTCGAGGTTATCGATTTGGGTGAGGAGTATGCGCAGATCCGGGCCAACATCAACGCGACTACGCCGATCGTCGCATTAGGGACACACCTGCTCACGCCTGGCATGGCGGTGCGGGAGCTGGCTCAATGAGCCTGCCTAATCTTTCCGCACTGGCAGTGCGCGAGCGTTCGGTCACCCTCTTTTTTCTTTTGATGTCCGTTGTTGCGGGCTTCTACGCGTTCTCATCCCTTGGTCGGGCGGAAGACCCTGCGTTCACTGTCCGGGCAATGGTGGTTTCTGTGGTTTGGCCAGGAGCAACCCCTGAGGTGCTACGGAATCAGGTGGTGGACCGCCTGGAAAAACGAATACAGGAAGTGGCGTATTTCGACACTGTTGAAACCACCATTCGGCCCGGACAGGCCACCATGCTTATCCGGTTCCAGGATTATACGCCTAGTGAAAAAATGCCCGATCTCTTCTATCAAGTTCGCAAGCGCATGTCCGATGAAAGCCCCAATCTCCCCCGTGGTGTCATCGGCCCCATCGTTAACGATGATTTCTCAGACGTGTATTTCTCCCTGATGGCCCTCACAGCACCGGGAATGCCAATGCGTGAACTGACCCGCGAGGCAGAAGCGATACGAGATCGCCTGCAACGGCTACCCGGCTTGCAAAAGGCACAGATCCTGGCCGAGCGTCCTGAGCGGGTGTATCTCGAGTTTGATCAGGACCGGCTCAACAATCTCGGCTTGTCGGCAGAAGAAGTGTTGCAGGCGATAGAGGCCAACAATCGCCTTGAGCCTCTGGGCTTTGTTGATCTTGCCGGCCCGCGGGTTTATGTCCGCAGCAACATTGACCTGTCTGACCTTGAGCGCCTCGCCTCAGTACCTCTGCGTATCGGAGACCAAGTTATCACCGTGTCTGATCTGGCCGAGGTGCGTTTGGGCTATGAAGATCCGTTGAACTACATCGTCCGTTCCAGCGGTGAGGATGCGATCCTCCTGGGCGTCGTCATGGAGGCGGGCGAAAATGGCCTGGAGTTTGGTGAACGGCTCAGTAAGTTTGTCAGCACTGAACAGGCCAGGCTGCCCCTGGGGATGTCAATACAGACCCTGACCAACCAGGCTGAGGCCATCACTCAGGCCGTTGATCTTTTTCAGGTCAAGTTTCTGGTGGCATTGGTCGTCGTAATGGGCGTCAGTATTCTGGCGATCGGCCTGCGTGCGGGTTTAGTGGTGGGCATTGCGATTCCCGTTACTCTCGGGCTGACCTTTTTATTGATGAAAATAGCGGGCATTAACCTGGACCGCATCACCCTGGGCGCGTTGATTATCGCACTGGGCCTGTTAGTGGACGATGCGATCATCGCCATTGAAATGATGATTGTGAAGATGGAGAGTGGCTGGGACCGGGTACGGGCAGCCAGTCATGCCTGGAGCGTCACAGCCGCGCCCATGCTGTCTGGAACGCTAGTAACAGTGGCCGGTTTTGTCCCCATCGGCTTTGCTCAGTCGGGTGTCGGGGAATACACCGGTAACATCTTCTGGGTGCTGGCTTTTGCGTTGCTGATTTCCTGGGGGGTGGCGGTCACCTTTACGCCTTATCTGGGCGTCAAGCTATTGCCCGATTACATCGGGCATACTGGCCAGGACCTTTATCAAAGCGCTTTTTATCAGCGGTTGCGTGGGGTGATTGCAGCGTGTGTAAGGTACCGGAAAACCGTCGTTTTTCTCACAGTGGGTTTACTGGCTCTCAGTGCTTTCGGTATGGCAGCCCAGGTACAGAAGCAGTTTTTTCCCAGTTCTGATCGCCCCGAGGTTCTGATCAGTGTCTATGCTCCGCAGGGGAGCGCTATTGCCACCACGGATCAAAGCGTCAGACGCCTCGAAGCGATATTGATGGACATGCCGGAGGTTAAAAGCCTGTCCGCTTACATCGGTGCCGGTGCACCCAGATTCTTCGTATCGGCAAACCCCGAGCAGCCGGACCCGGCGTTTGCCAAGTTGATTGCCATCGGGCAGGACGTTGAAGGGCGCGATCACATCATCTCGACGCTGGAGGCCAAAATCGCGGCGGGTGAGTTTCCTGAGGCGAGAGTGCGTGTAACGCGTTTGCTGTACGGCCCGCCGGTGGCCTGGCCGGTCAGTTTTCGAGTGTTGGGTCCGGAACCCGATCAACTCAGAGAGATCGCGCACCAGATTCGGACTCTCATGACCGGGCATCCGAACATCGTCATGCCGCACCTCGAATGGGATGAGCGTGTGCCCACGCTCTATCTTGAGTTGGACCCGGAAAACCTGGGCTGGATGGGCCTGACCCCGGCAGAGGTTGCACGGCAACTCCAGTTCCAGCTTCGCGGCGTGGCCGTTACCGAGTTACGCCAGGGCATAAGGAGCGTTCAACTGGTGGCGCGTAATGCCCGCGGTGAAATCATGATGCCCGAAGATCTTGAAATCAAAACCCGCGACGGCCGCAAACTCTCCGTAAAACAACTGGGGCAGTGGCAGGTTCGTTATGAGGAACCGGTTATAAAGCGTTACAACCGCGCCCCCTTCCTGGCCGTTCAGGCGGATGTGGAAGGCGCCCAGCCACCGGATGTCACCAAAGAGATCTGGAGTACGATGGCAGGCCTGCGTGAACGGTTACCGGACGGTTATCGTATTGAAATTGGCGGTACGGTGGAGCAATCCGCCAAAGCCAACGCCTCCATTCAGACTTTACAACCGGTGATGTTGGCGTTGATGCTGATTTTCATCATGCTTCAGATGCGTTCATTTATCGGCACCTTGACCGTTCTGGCCACCGCGCCATTGGGACTCATTGGCGCTGTGCTGGCTTTGCTGTTGTTTAATCAACCTTTTGGCTTTACCGCGTTGTTGGGGCTCATTGGCCTGGGCGGTATCCTGATGCGAAACACCATGATTCTGACGCAGCAGGTGCAGGACAACTTCACAACTGGGATGGCTGCTCGGGAAGCCGTGGTCGAGGCAGCCGTCCAACGCGCTCGCCCCGTGGTACTCACTGCCCTGGCGGCCGTTCTGGCGTTTGTACCTCTGACCTTTGACCTGTTCTGGGGGCCGCTCGCTTATGTACTTATAGGGGGCGTAGCAGTCGGCACTCTGATCACCCTACTGTTTGTTCCGGCGCTTTACGCACTCTGGTTTCGGTTAAAGGAAAAGTGAGCCAGGTGTTTGAGCTCCGAAGTAATCCTTACATAGCCGACGAAGCCAGAACCGGGAGATTCAGGGGTTACTTGCCCATTCCCGTGACAAGAATTGCCCCGGTCCCCGAAGACATTCAGAATCGGTAACTCATAAAAACACCGGTGTAGGCTTGGGTAGCCTCCCCGATATCACTGACAATCGGGCTATCCTCGGCATCGCCGGTTAATTGTGACACCCCAGCGGTCGCGGTGACCGACCATTGCGCAGACAACGAGTAGGTTAAACTGCCTGTCAGGCCATACCGGGCATAGCCATCAGGGCTATAAGAGGCCAAGCCGGAGCGGGCACTTTCCGTATCGGAAATACCAAACCTATCGTCTGTCCAGTCATCACTGCTGTAGGTCAGGTTCGGCCCCAGGGAGGCAAACCATTGATCGCTGAACTGGTTCCGCCATCGTGCCTTAAGCACCACCTGATAGCCATCGACATCGCCGGTGAAGGGAGATTGGACGGCTGCGCTGTACGACCATGCGTCGTGGTTGTAAGCAACGCGCAAGCCGGCGATCGCGCCGCCATCAATCTTGTCCAGGCGTTCAAGATCCTCGTCATTGTCGCGCCCCGGAATGTAACCAATAAAGGGCGACAGCTTCCAGTTGCCGTGGCGAATCAGGTTCCAGCCAAGACCATCGCGAATGTTAAAGTAGAAACGGTCACCATAGCTCACATTGATCGTCGGCCAGACCCTGGTTTCATAATCGTCGCTGCCAAGGTAGTCCGGAGTATAGAGTACACCCGCACCCAGGCTGGCGTCCCACGCCGAGTTTGCCAGGCCCGGGGTTGAAACAACCAACAGCGTCGTCGATGTGGCCAGTAGCCACGGACGTTTAACTTTTGACAGCATAGACGAGTTTTCCCGTTGTTTGGCTGCGCAGCCAAGGCGCAGCGAAATGTGTGCAGTGGGTCGCTATCGGATTAAGGCTCGGAAGGATTTCGGTACCCGGCCATCATTGCCATCATCCAGCCCGGGTACTCCTCCGGGATACGACTCACCTCGTCCAGAGCTTTACGCTCGTCATCAGACAATCGGATCTGTGCGGCCCGGATATTGGCTTTCAACTGATCTGGTCGCTTGGCACCAACAATAACACTGGATACAGGTTCCTGGTGCAGTAGCCACGCAAGAGCGATCTGGGCCACGGTGACGGGTTCGCCGTCAATCTGCTTTCCGTCAGCCACCTCACGCATGACCTTGATAACCTCTTTGCCCCGCTCGCGGTTAACCGGAGGGAAGTCGAACTTAGTGCGCCGGTTCTCCTCGGATACGTCCGGATCCTCGTATTTGCCGGAAAGGTAACCGCCGGCCAGCGGGCTCCACACCATCAACCCGACCTTTTCCGACGCCAGCATGGGGATCACCTCCCGTTCCAGGTCGCGCCCCACCAGGGTGTAGTACGCCTGCAGAGACGTTACCGGGCACAGGTTGCGGGCCCGGGTGATACCGATGGCCTTCATGACCTGCCAGGCGGCCCAGTTAGACAAGCCCACATAACGCACATGGCCCTGTTGCACCAGGGTGTTCAGTGCCTCCAGGGTTTCTTCGATCGGGGTGGCCGGATCAAAGCCATGGATCTGGTACAGATCAATGTAATCGGTCTGCAATCGCGCCAGGCTCGCCTTGCATTCGCTCATGATGTGGCCACGGGAAGCACCACGGGCATTGGGGCCCTCGCCCATGGGGCCGAGCACCTTGGTGGCCAGCACGACATCTTCCCGGCGAACGCCGAGGTTCTTCAGGGACTGGCCGACGATGCGCTCGCTGGCCCCGAAGCCATAGATGTTGGCGGTATCGATAAAGTTGATTCCCGCCTCCAGAGCGATCTTCACCAGTTCGTCGGCCTGTTCCTGCTGCAACTGGCCGATCAGGCCCCAGATGTCTTCATCACCGCCGAAGGTCATGGTTCCCAGGCAGAGTTCGGAGACGAACAAGCCCGAGTTTCCGAGTGCTGTGTAGCGTAACGGATTGTGATCAAATCTTGGCAGGTTGTGAGGGGTCATGTTGCACCTCCTGATAACAGGTTAATGTCACGACTTTCTGTCGCGTCTCATTCACTGCCATTCAAGCGCCAGTGTTGTTCCCTTCCGAAGCACTTTGGCAGCGAGCCCTTAAAAGTTGTGTAGCCGCATCAAATGGAGCTGGGTCTTGTGCTGTGCGTGCCGCCAGGTGGGCGCCTTCCAGCGTGGCCAGGGTTGCGCAGGCTTCTTGTGAGGGATCAGAAATGGACGAAATTGACCCATCCCTCAGGCCCAGTTCAAAGGTTGCCCTGGTCCAGTCCAGCACCATTGCCCGAACGCTACCCACCCGGTTGACAACCGCCTCGGGCAGGCTTTCGCGACAGATTGAAAAGGCAACGCACAGGCAGACGGTCTGGCCGTCATGCAGGGCACTTCGGTACACAGCGATGAGAGCACTCAGGCGTTCGCCGGCGCTGGAACAGGCCGCCT
The DNA here is from genome assembly GCF_050707965.1 of Marinobacter sp. KM021. Lineage (NCBI taxonomy): Bacteria > Pseudomonadati > Pseudomonadota > Gammaproteobacteria > Pseudomonadales > Marinobacteraceae > Marinobacter > Marinobacter sp. KM021. Next base: position 4,203,815 of record NZ_CP136129.1, on the reverse strand, counting down.
CTATTTCAACCAGCCGCTCTTTCAGGCTGGTGTGATACCGCTCGATCAAACGCTCCGACAAGTCCGCCTTGGTCGGAAAATGATAATGAATGGAAGCCTTTCTGATGCCAATGGCCTTCGCGAGATCCGCATAGCTGAATCCGTCAAACCCTCTTGATCGGGCGGTGCGCTCTGCGAAGTCTAACAGGGCGGTTCTTGTGTCACGGTTCATAATTAGTCAATGGTTAACGTCGTTCACTCAGGCAGTTGCCGTGTATGGCACCTTGATCAGGGGAAGGTTACGATTCCTTCCCCTGATCAAGCCCTTTTTGGCTCTTTGGCAGCCCAGAAATGTTCAGGCTCCTGCTGGTTACACTTCAGGGGTCCTGACAAACCGAAGGTGCCCTGTCTTCATCCAGATTTTCGCCCCACGGGCTCCGGCCGTTGCGGACAATGCTTCTCCTTCGGGCAGACGCAGCCAAGCATTCCTGCCCAGCACTTCATCGTTTACCGTGACATCGCCGTCCAGGACCAACACCTCGATCCCGCCGGCCGCCTCTGATGTCAAGTTAGCACCGGGCTCAAGCTTGCGGTGAGTGACCGTTTCACGCTCGTCCTCATGCAGGAGCGAGGTGGAAATGCCCTCCACCGGAGCACCCAGTTCCGCTTCCATGTTTTTGCTGAACTGGGTGCGGTCCGCCGGGTCGAACTGCCAGAGCTTGACAAAAATCGTACAGCCCTCGGCAGAGCCTGGTACATGAGAGGTGGTTGGCGGATTCCGCACATAGGTTCCCGCAGGATAATCCCCATGTTCGTCCTGAAACACACCGTCAAGTACGATGAATTCCTCACCACCGTCATGAGTGTGCGCCGAGAACCGGCTGCCTGGCGCATACCGCACAATACTGGTGGCACGGGCCACTTCGCCACCGATACGATCCAGCATTCGCCGCTCCACCCCTTTCATGGGTGAAGGGCGCCACTCAAGCTGGTCAGTATCAATGACCACGGGCTTTGTGAAATCTGCATTGATTTCCATGCTCTGTCCTCCGGTTAATCAGTCCGCCAAGCCAAAAGGCCCGGGCATCAGCCGGTAATCGACGGACGGGCCGCGACCCGGGCACGCCAGGCCAGGAGATGATCCAGGTGACCGGGAATGTCAACCTTGGCGAACTCTGCAAACACCAGTCCGGCATAAGCCGTGATATCCGCAACAGTGAAACGGTCACCAGCAAGAAACTCGTTTTCCGCAAGCACCTCGTTGAGATAGGCCATCGTGGACTGAGCGACCTCTTTCTGCTTATTACCCCAGTCAGGACATTGCCATGTCTCAAGGTCGGGCCCCAGTCCCCGGGTTGCGTGGTGGAAATACGCGCCCACCGCATTCATCAAACCGGATTCGGCACGAATATTCATCATCGCGATAACCGCACGCTCTTTAGGCGAGGCGCCCGTCAGGGAGGGCCCGTCAAACACACCGTCAAGGTACTCAGTGATGGCGTTGCACTGTGCAATGCAGGTGCCGTCATCAAGCTCCAGTACCGGCACGGTGGCATCGGGGTTCTTTGCCCTGAAATCAGTGGTACGGTGTTCACCACCCATGACATCCACCGGGACAAACACCACTTTATCGGTGGCACCTTTCTCGGCAAGGGCAATGCGAACGCGCAGCGGGTTGGGAAAGCCTTCAGTGTCGTAAATTTTCATTGGTTACCTCTGTTGGTCATTAAGCATACGACGTTTAATTTACCTATCAGTAGATAGGTGCGCAAGAGGCAATTTAATTAGTCTGCTTTGCTTTGAGCCGCTGACCAGACATTCCAGATGGCAAAAACCATTCAGGCCTCCTCGCAGTAACACCAGCCAGGGTTGCTCTGACATAGCCCGCGTTTCCTTCAGGCCCGGATTAAATCCAAGGTTAAACCTTTGATGTTATTATTTTTTATGTCCATGGATTTGAGATTTCAGCTGCTTTAGAAGGTCTTTGGAGCTCTCATAATACAGGGTGTAGAACTGATCCAGATCAGCCAGCTTGGCAAGCGTTTGTTCATTGGTAATGGTTGCCTTGGCTTCGGCGATCACCTCCTTTCTGGCCTCGAGCCGTTTTATCTGCCCTTCCACCAAGGCAGCGTAGGGATGGGGACGAATCGCGAAGAAGTCCTGGCGCTCACCCGGCATTGTTCGACGCTCAACAATGCCGAGTCTTTCAAGAAAGCACGTATTCGTACTGACGCTCGCCTTACTGACACGCAACGTATCCACAAGCTGCGATGAGCTGACGGGACCATCCGACACGATCAGTGTCGCCCAAAGTTGCCCAGCGATGCGGGAAAAGCCTTCAGATTGAGCCTGAAGACCGAGGCGCTCAATAAAACGCCTGTCTGATTCAGTCAGTGTTTTCATAATCAGAAGATTGCAATGAATTCTGCCAACCCCCGCCCAGCGCGCGATACAAATTAACCGTCGACTGCAAGTGATCGCGCCGCGTTTCCACGAGATCAAGTTCGGTTGTAAACAGGCTTCGTTCAGCGTCCAGCACCTCCAGGTAACTGGACGCGCCACCCTCAAAGCGCAATCGCGCAAGTTTAGCCGTGCTTCGCAGTGCTGCTACCTGCCGGGCCTGCGCTTCCAGGCGATCTTCGGTACCACGCACCCCGGCCATCGCGTCGAGCACCTCCCGAAACGCCACCTGAATGGCCTGACGATACGCAATCAGGGCCTGGCGTTGACGCGCCTCCGCCTGATTGACTAGTGCCTCGGAACGCCCGAAGTCCAGCAACGGGCCGACTAACGAGCCGCCCAACTGCCACGTGGATGCCGAACCCTGGAACAAGTCGCCACCGGACGCACTTCGCAGGCCCAGCAGCCCCTCGAATGAAATCCTGGGCAGAAACGCCGCCCGGGCAACACCGATTTCGGCGTTGGCCGCGATCAATTCCTGTTCGGCTGCGGCAATGTCGGGTCGCCGAACCATCAGATCTGCTGGTCGGCCTGCAGGGATACTGGCCGGAACATCCATCTCACCAATGGTATTCGCTACGGAAATATCACTACGTACAATCCGTTGTGGATCTCGCCCCAGAAGCACTGCCAAGGCGTTTCGCTGAAGGGAGCGCTGTTGGCGAAGCCTCGGAAGTTCGGATTCAGCGGCCGCAAGCTCGGATTCTGCCTGCCGCAGGGCCAATTCATTAATCTCGCCTCCTTCAAACCGGGCCCGTTGCAGGGCGACCGATTCGCGGCGGGACGACACGGTGCGTTCCGCGATGTCGATCTGACGATCAAGCGCACGCAAATTGAAGTAACCATTGGCCACCTCACCAATCACGGCCAGTCGCACGGCCTCGCGATTCGCTGCACTGGCCAGAAGCCGTGCCCGGGCTGCTTCGCTGGCATTGGCAAGCCGCCCCCAGAGATCCAGCTCGTACGATAGAACACCGCCAACCTGGATATCATTGAAGGGTTGACCACCAGTACTGTTGACGGACTCCTCACTCGGGCCCTGGCGCACCGCGGAGCCCTCCACCTCCAGAAGTGGGTATCGTTCTGCCTGCTGTCCGGTAAGGAGCGCCCTTGCTTCGGCAACCCGGGCAGCGGCGAGCTGCAGATCGTTGTTGGCATCAAGTGCCTCCTCAACAAGCGTGACAAGTGCCGGATCGCCATAGCCACGCCACCAGTCCAGAGGGAGTTTCTCGTCCGCCGAAAGTCGTGCGGACGTCCAGTTTTCCGGCATCGACGGCTCGGGCTTCTTAACAGTCGGCGCGAGTGAGCAGCCACCAAGTGACAACACCATCAAAGTGGTCAGCAATACCTTAACGGTCATCAGCCACACCTCCATTTGCCCGTCCGGGAGCGGCCGCAGCCGAGTCATCCTGGTCTCTGGAGCCACTCAGAAAATCCGTGATACGGCGGACGACCACATAGAACAGTGGAATAAAGAACGTCGCCAGTATCGTTGCCGAAATCATGCCGCCAAGAACCGCCGTTCCTATCGCAATACGGGTGGTTGCACCGGCACCACTGGCGAAAGCAAGCGGCAACACACCCATGCCGAAAGCAACCGATGTCATCAGAATCGGCCTCAAGCGCACTCGCGCCGCTTCCTTGGTTGCCTCGATCAATTTCATTCCCTGATCCTCTAACGAGCGGGCGAACTCCACCAGAAGTATAGCGTTGCGCGCAGTCACACCAACGGTGGTCAGAATGCCAACCTGGAAGAAGACGTCGTTAGGAAGCCCGCGAACCATCGCTGCAAGTACCGCCCCGAGTACGCCCAAGGGCACCGCCAGCATCACGGAAATGGGTATGGTCCAACTTTCGTAGAGCGCGGCGAGCGCCAGAAACACCACCAGTGCCGACAGCGCGTAAAGCAGGGATGCCTGGGCACCGGCCTGGCGCTCCTGATAGGACAGGCCGCTCCAGGCGCCGGCCACACCGTCCGGGAGTTGAGCGATCAAACGTTCGACCTCCGCCATGGCCTCACCGGTACTGTAGCCCGGTGCCGGCTCACCCTGAATCTGACGGGACGGAACACCGTTGAAACGCTCAAGGCGCGGTGAGCCATACTCCCAGCGTCCGTTCGTCACTTCGCTCAACGGGGTCATCTCTCCGTTAGCGGCTCGCAGATACCACGCCTCAAAATCCTCAGGCAGCATCCGGAAAGGGGCATCACCCTGAACATAGACTCGCTTGACCCGCCCCTCATGGAGAAAATCGTTAACGTATTGCGAGCCCCAGGTCACCGACAGAAGTCGACTGATCTCGGACGGCTCTATGCCAAGGGCCTGCGCCTTTTCGTAATCAATGTCCACTTTGTAGCGGGGATTGTCCGCCAAACCGTTGGGGCGCACACTCGTCAGCACGGGGCTTTCGGCCGCCAACTGCAGCAATTGACCTTGCGCTGCCATGAGCGCTTCATGCCCGATGGCACCCCGATCCTGTAAACGCAATTCAAAGCCCAGGGCCTGCCCCAATTCCGGTATCGGTGGCAAATTGAAAGCAAAAGCCCGCCCATCACGCACCAGCCCGGCAAGCGCCCGGTTCGCCCGCTGAATGATCGCGTCGGCGCTTTGCGTCTCGGGATCGCGCTCACTCCATGGCTTGAGATTGACGAACGCCAGTCCCGCGTTCTGCGCCCGGCCAGCGAAGCTGAAACCAGCGATTGTGAAGAGGCCCTGCACCTCATCCTGGTCCATGAAGTAATCTTCGATAACCTGAATCGTATCGATTGTGCGCTGCTGGGTCGCACCGGCGGGCAACTGATACTGCACCACGGCGAACCCCTGGTCTTCCGCGGGCAGGAACCCGCCGGGCAACCGCACAAAGAGAACGGCCACCAGGCCGACGATGCCCAGGAACGCCAGTGTGTAGAGCCAGGCGTGGCGCGCCGTATGGCCAACCAGGCGGACATAGCCCCGGGTCAGTCGCCCCAGGCCTGCCTCAAACCAGCCGAACAGTTTTTGCAGCAAGGTTCTTTCATGCGTGGGCTTGAGGATCCGACCACACAGCATGGGGCTCAGAATCAGAGCCACCAGCACCGAAAGCACCATGGCACCAGCAATACTCAGGGAAAACTGCCGATAGATTGCCCCGGTGGAGCCCGGAAAGAAGGCCATCGGGATAAACACCGCAGACAACACCACGCCGATGCCAATCAGCGCGCTGGCTATCTGCCCCATGGACTTGCGCGTCGCCTCCATCGGGCTCAGGCCGTCCTCATGCATCACACGCTCGACGTTCTCAACCACCACGATGGCGTCATCCACCAGAAGGCCGATCGCCAATACGAGACCGAAGAGAGTGAGCATGTTGATGGAAAAGCCGAAGGCCGCCATGATCGCAAAGGTGCCCAGCAGCACCACCGGGATTGCGATCGCTGGTATCAGGGTAGCCCGCCAACTCTGGAGAAATACCAGCATGACCAGGACCACCAGGGCGATTGCCTCGATGATGGTTGTGACCACCGCGTCGATGGAGGCCTCCACGAAGGGGGCCGTCTGGTAGGGATACCGAATCTCCACCCCTTCCGGAAAATACGGCTCGAGCTCCTGGAGCCGCGCTTTAACAGCCTCTGTGACCGCAAGCGAGTTGGCACCCGGCGCCAGATTGATGCCAAGGCCGGCTGCCGGCTCGCCATCGTAGAAAGTGTCAATCTGGACTGCACCGCCGCCCAGCTCAACGCGGGCAACATCCCCCAGGCGCACCCGGGACCCGTCGGGCATACTCTTGAGCAGGATGTTGCGGAACTCTTCGGTTGAGGTGAGCAAGGTCTGGGCGGTGACCGTGGCATTGAGCTGCTGACCCTCGACCGCGGGCAGCCCGCCGAGCTGGCCGGCGGTGACCTGGGCGTTTTGCGCCTCGATGGCGGCGCTCACGTCGGCGACGGTCAGGCCGTAATTGGTCAACGCCGAAGGGTCCAGCCAAATCCGCATCGCATATTCAGAGCCGAAAACCTGCACGCTGCCGATACCAGTTACCCGTCCAATGGGTTCGGCTAACTCGGAGCTGATAAAATCGGCGATATCCAGCTTGCTGAGGCGACCGTCGGTAGAGACGAATGCCATTACCATCAGAAAACTGGTGCTGGATTTCTCGACGCTGATCCCCTGCTGGCGCACCACCTCCGGGAGCCGCGGTTCCGCCAGTTTGAGCTTGTTCTGCACCTGGACCTGGGCAATGTCCGGATCGGTGCCCGCCGCAAAGGTGAGAGTAACCGTAGCGTGGCCTGAGGAATCCGCTGTTGACCCCATATAGAGCAAATTGTCGAGGCCGGTCATCTCTTGTTCAATGACCTGAACCACCGTATTGGACACGGTGTCCGCCGAGGCGCCAGGATAATCGGCCTGAATCTCCACCGCCGGCGGCGCCACCGACGGGTATCGCTGGACCGGCAAAACGAAGATCGCCATGATGCCCGCCAACATGGCGACAATGGCCAGAACCCAGGAAAAAACGGGCCTGGAAATGAAGAAATTAATCATTGTGCGGGGCCCTCGTCGTCGGAGGCGCTTTTCTGTGAACTATCCTTGCCACTGGCTTGCTGGTTTTGGGTGGGATGTAATGGAACATCTGCCTCAACCGGCTTCACCTTGGCCCCTGGCCGAACCTTTTGCAGACCGGAGACGATAAGGCGACCCCCCGGCTCTAACCCGTTCTCCACCAGCCAGAAAGCGCCAATGGCCCGCTCTGCCTCTAACTGGCGGGCAACAACTTCTCCCTGCGGGTTGACCAGCAACGCCGTGGCCTCGCCTTGCGGATTACGGCTCACGCCCTGCTGCGGCGCCAGAAGGGCGTTCTCCCGCACCCCCTCGCTCAGGCGAACGCGCACGTACATTCCAGGCAGAAGGTCTTCGTCAGGATTGGGGAAAACCGCCCGCACAGTGACCGAACTGGTGCTTTGGTTGACGGTAACATCCGCAACGTCAACGCGTCCCTTATGCGGATAGAGAGTACCGTCATCGCGCAACAAAACAGTCTCGGCTTCATTTAGGCCGGGCTTAGAAGCCGCGCCCTCATTCAGAGACGACCGAATTCGAGCCAGTTTTTCGACCGGTAGCTGAATATCGACATACATGGGATCAAGCTGAACCACGCGCGCCAGGACCTGGGGCTGATTGGCGGTTACCAGTGCACCCTCCGTGTACAGTGTCGGGCCAATGCGCCCGGCGATGGGAGCCTTGACCTCGGTATACGCCAGCTCGATACCCGCCGTTTCGACCATCGCCTCGGATCGGGAGACATCCGCCCGGGCTGCCTCCAAGGCCGATAGCGCTTCATCACGCTGACGCTTGCTGACCGCATTCTTCTCAAACAAGTCTGACGTACGTGCCCACTCCCGCTGAGCCTGTCGCAATTCGGCCTGTGCGCGCTCCAGTTCTGCCTGGGCCCGTTGATGGGCAGCACGGTATCGGTTGGGGTCGATCTGGTAGAGGACCTCACCTGCTTTGACCTGGGCGCCTTGTTCAAACAAGCGCTCCTGCAAAATGCCCGTGACTTGCGGCCTCACTTCCGAGATACGGTAAGCGGCGGTCCTGCCCGGCAGTTCCATTGAAAGGTTCACACGCTGCGGCTGCATTTCAACAACCCCGACTTCCGGAGGCGGCGGCGCTGACCGTTCAGCCTTTGCCTGACCGGAGGAATTGTCACAACCAGCCAGCAAAAGAACCGCCAACCACATTGGCAACATGCGGACCCCAAATAGCCGCACCATCAAACTCTTCTCTGTCTGCATATAACTAACCTCTGAATGGGCAAAAGACTCAAAAACCGTTCAATTCATGCCTTCACTTATAACCAGGTAGACAGAACGATCGATCCAAACTGATCGACGCCGTCCTTTTCCTCGAATTCTTCGCTGCGCCACAGGTAGGTGTAGGCGATCTGCCAGCGATCCCAGGTCAATGCCGCACCCACCTGAGCATCGCCAACCCACTCACGACTGTCAACGGAGTGGCTGTCCTCGAAACTGTTGCCGTCGAGCAGCAGGTTGTGTGCTGTATAGCGCCCTTCTACGGCAGCGAAGACGTACCAGCTAAAGCCCCGATCCCGCCGAAAAGAAGATTGCCCGCCTTGTGCGGGGGCGACTGACGGAATGCCGAAACTACGATCAAGCCCCTCTCCCAAACGAAACCCAAGGCCGCTGGAAGCGTAGGTATACAGGTTGCCGAGCGCAAACCCGGCAGACGGTCCATATTCCAGGCTTAGCTCAGCGACATCCTGTTGTTTAAGCCAGGCCCGTTCATAACCAAAATTAATCACTGGCTCGTTCTCAAGCTGGTTGTCCCAACCCCTCGGCTTGTCTGCCGCAATAAGATCGTGGAAATTTCGTTGGACTACCTCAGCACCGGAAGCCGGTCCTACGATGCCCACGTCGATATGCAGGCTGTCTGCCAAACGCAAGCCACCGTGCTCCCTTTCGCTCAGTAGCGAAATTCCACCAAACAAAAGGCCGGCATAGGGGCGGTCATCTTTAATAAGCGTTTCGACCTCTATATCTTCGGGCGTATAGATCTGTTGCCCGAGCCGGTACGTTACGCCCGCAAGAGTACTGCCAGACCAGCCCGGAATGACGTCCGCAAGACGGCGGGTCCAATGTCGATCCGGGGGCTCAAAGGCCCAGATCACCTCTACGCCGTTGGTGTATTGACCATCGCCACCGGCGGAAAAGGCATCGTTTTCCACTTTCAGGGACAGCAGGCCGTCGGCGGAAGCTGACGTCACAAGGAAGCCCAGCAACAAACCTGAGCACCAACTCCAATAACACTTTTTGCCACGTCGAGATTTCAATAAAGCGCCCTCTGTCAAGGCGGGTTGAACCGGTTGCAAAAGACCATACTCCCGGATGCTGCCCCACTTTCCCGTGCCAGTTGATTCGGTGTTCCGCCAACAATGATAGGAAGGCTGCTGCAAAACTTGTTCATTTCGTTCAGCATGGACTGAACGTAACACACATAACGACGGACCGCCAGCCGTGATGGAACCGTCCTGTGCCGGCGAAATTTGCGGAACGCTCCAATCCTAATCTTGTCGCTCGCGTCTGAAAAATGTCTCGGGTTCAGTAATATTTGGGGTTGGCGGAATTTTCCATAACCCGTTCAAACACACGCAGAGCGACTTCCAGATCCTGGTCTTCAATGCCTTTCAGCATCTCCTCTCGCAAGAGATTCGCCCGCTCATTCAGTTCGCTCGAAAAGCGCTCACCGGTATTGGTAAGGTACAGCAACCTGACGCGCCGATCATGCTTACAGGGCCGTCGTTCAATCAGCCCCTGCTCTTCAAGGCTGTCAAGCAGACGGACCAATGTCGGATTCTCGATCGTCATCAAATGGGCTAACTCCCGCTGGGTCAATCCTTCACCACCACGCTGCAGGCAGACCATGGTGAACCAACGAGCTTGGGTAACCCCCAGGTCTTTCAGGCGCTCATCCAGTAACTTGCGCCAGCGCCTTGCCACTCGGGCATTGGCGAAGGGAAACTGATCTCGAGGGATTTGCGGGTCCATATCACTGTCCTGATATTGCTGACTCAGTAACAGTAAATCGTAAGCTAATCATTGAGGCAAGTCTGCGTTACGCACTAACCAGGTTTGCGCCAATTCGACCTGCAATTCAAGCAGGTTCTCAGGCCAGCTACTAAGGAACTTCTCCGAAGGGCTCCGTCAATAGCCCGCCAGCGCGTTCGTTTATAGTCAACGAGACACCAGCACAGGGATTGACGCTTGACAGAGTACAGTTCGAGTAGCGCTACCCAGCACCAGTCGGGTGAGCCGCGTATGGCCATAGGCGCCCATCACCAGCATGTCGGCATGGAACGCCCGCGCCTGCTCGAGTAGCACCGGGCCGACCTTACCACCGTCGACTTGTTCCAGTGTTACCTGTACGCCATAACGCGCGAGGTGGCGACACAGGTCCGCGCCGAAATCTTCTCTACACTCCAGCTCGCCATCCGGTTCATCGCAGACACAAACCACCTTCACTGCTTCTGCCTGGGCCAGGAAGGGTAACGCATCGCCGACAGCTCGTGTTGCCTCCCTGCTAGCGTTCCAGCCAACAACGATACGTCGTCCAATCCGTCCGGCCGGCCACTCGTCAGGAATGAGTATAGTCGGGCGTCCAGACCCGAAGATAACATGCTCGGCCATCCTGACCGTCATGGAAGGTTCAGGGGAGCTTTCGAAGGGAGGGACCAACGCCAGCCCTGCATAGCGCGCGTGTAGCATTAATTCCTCCGCCACCTCGCTCTCGGACAAGCGCCACTCTGCGCTAATACCTCTTGCGCGAGCCATTGCCTCAAACCGCTCCCTGACCTGAGTCTCTGCGTCCCGAACACGCACGCGATGCTGTTCGAGCAAGGCGCGCATGGCGGGGCCGGCCACAGCGTACGCATGAGGCATCGCTCTCAGTGGCGTTGCCACAAACACCGCTATCAGGCAGGCATCCCAGCACGCAGCGATGTCAGCGGCGATCGCCAGTCGCCGGTCATAGGGCCGAGCCTCTTCAAGAAAGACAACGATATCCTTAGGTAGCATGCTTCACCTCCTGGTCACGCGCTTTCCATAACCTACTCAAAAACACGCAGGCGGACCAATGTCGGATTCTCGATGACCATCAGGTGGGCTATATCCCGCTATGTCAGCCCTCCACCATCACGCTGCAGGCAGACCATGGTGAACCAGCGAGCCTGGGTAGCCCCCAGGTCTTTCAGGCGCTCATCCAGCAACTTGCGCCAGCGCCTTGCTAACCGGACACTGGTGAAAGGAAACTGATCCCGAGGGATTTGCGGGTCCATGTCACTGTCCTGATACTTATTAAGCCCTCTCCCCAGTCTAGCGGTTGACCGCTAAGCTGGAAGGCGACCAAACACCACAAGGGAGAAGACTCAATAAACTTTATCGTAGCACCTACCATCATTATTGTGGAATCAATCTGCTGCATGCCTGTACGTCTGTATCATCAACCAGCAGGGGGAGGTGTTGCTACACAAGGAAATCAAAGGACGGCAACTTCCCGCTGGCCTACACCTATCCCAACGAGATGCGGGCCACCCGCGACCTACTGCGACGACGCTTCCGCATCGTCCAGCACGGGGCCATGCTCAAAACCCACGTGGTGAACACCACCAGCCAATACAATCCGCCACCCAATAAGGTAAACCTTAAGAATGTGGGAGTCCGGGAACAGGTTCAGGCGGCCTTTGCCGGACAGAATGTCCAGCACAACATCAATCTCGACCTGGCCATCATCGAGTGCTATCACCGTGAGCTGAGCAAGCTTGAAGAACACCTGGAGCGGCAAGCCAAACAACATAATCCCACTTCTCTGAGTGTGCTGAGGACCATTCCCGGTGTAGGGCGCATCCTAGCGCTGACCATTCTCTACGAAATCGGTGATATCCAGCGCTTTGAGTCAGTTCAGAAGTTCGCTTCCTATGCCAGACTCATCAACTGCAAAGCCGAGTCTGCCGGCAAGGTGGATCCTGGCCACCGCAAGCGACGGGGCCTCGGGCTGTTTGTTCTGTCGGTCAGGATGACACCACTTCGCCAGCATCGCCAGACAGCCGCCAGAACCAGCCGGATCTCATCTTGCCTTTTTGGGGGCCTGACCGGCCCTGGTGGCCGGCCTTGATGAGCGTTTCGTCGATGGCCAGTACCGGCTGCGCGGCACGTTGTCGGTCTGCGCATCCACAATGGGGCGCAGCAGGTCGATGGCTCGCTTGACCAGCTTGGTCAGGGTACTGCGGCTGATGGTGATGCCGGATTGCTGGATGCGCTGGTGCTGACGATACAACGGCAGGGGGACTGAAACTTGTCCACCAGCAGGCTGACATCGGCCAGGCTGTTGTGCAGCACGTTAAATAGAGCCGGTGTTGTCGCAGGCTTCTCGGTGCCCTTTGCGCCGGAACACCGGGCGTTCCACCTTCAGCACCACGTAACTGGAGGCCCGCTGGGCCAGCCGGTAGGAGGTTTTGGTGCCGAGGATGTCGTACTGGTCGGCGTCAGGCCCGATCTGCTCCGATGGCATGTGTTCAATGACTTCCACCGGCACATCGGCACTAAAGCGCAGACCAGTATCGTTCAGGCAGTCGTCATCCCGCTGTTTCTTGCATGAATAGAAACTTTTTCTCTATTGGCCCGGTCGGTTACTACCCATGCTTATAAACTGGGATAAGTGGGAAACTGGGAATTTCTGATCCTTTTCCGATTTACCAACACCTCGCCTCAACCGAAAAAAACCTACTGGCAAGTCTAGCAAGAGCGGCACTCCCGATGCACCACTGCGGATACACCGAAGTTTGTACTGACAGCGCAACACATTGATTTTATTAAATATTATTTTGATTTTCCTCTTGCATATTTGAAACTTCGTGCGAATATTTTAGAAAACGCAGGAGTTCAAAATGACCAAGTTGAAGACCATTTGTTTTGCTGTAACTACAGCCGCGCTCGCGGGTTGCGCTGTCATGCCTCGACACTATGACGACGAATCATCCCGCGCACTGAATCTGGCCCGTGCCGGCGGCGTCTACGATCAGGACCTGCGGGATTCACCAGACGGGACGCGCTCGCATCGAAAGGGTTTGCTGGTAAGCGCCCTCGACCTGGCCAGATTGGCCACCTCATTAGATGCGCCGCTTCGTCATCTTACCGGCACCCAGACGCTGTTCTTCAACGCCACTGACATCATGATGACGCCGGACAACCCTTCGGCGCGACCCAGCCTGATGGGCTGGATGCCGGAATCACTGGCGGCGAACGAGGATGACGCCTATGACCACTATGTTGCCGTTGTAGATGAGGCCATCACCCAGGCCGCCGAGTCGATGGCGATAAATGTAACGAAGCTCACAGACGTGAAGACGCCGGAGATTGATGGGAACCCGCTCATGCTGTGGTCGGTAACAGTCGAGCGATATGGCTGTGCCGATAGCAACTGCATCATCGCCTATAACATCCAACAACCGAATCACTGGAAGACACCAAGCTATGTCATCGGCCGTGAAGCAGCCAGTTACAACATCGCTGCCAACCATCCCGAGAAATATTCCCGACTGGTATTTCGGCAGTCCGGCCATGAACGTACCTTTCCTGTAGATGAATTCTATGGCGCTGTCAGCGCCGGCATGCCTCCCTGGATAGTGATGTACTTTCCACCGAACACCGTGATCCAGGACGGCGAGCCGCTCCCCTATCCGGTGTTGTATGAACAGGGCCAACAGCTGATGTTCAGGGAGCCCGACCATGAGTGACTGGCACGATGAACTTGAGTTGGCACTGCTGCCGCTGGAGGACCTGAGAGTCGATAGCGTCTACATGACTTTTGTGATCAGCAATGCCCTGAGCGAGCGAGGCATTTTCCATCAATGCCGGATCGGATACGCGGAGGACCGACTGAGCCGAATGACCACCGCTCCCCATTGCTGGGTCGAGCTCGAGCAGGACTTGAGGGCGATGACGAACGATGCCTACAGCAAGGTGAAACCGCCGTGGCTGGCCGGGCAAGCCGCAGCGGCCTGACGCCGGGAAAAACTTGCATTTTCTCAGGTTCTGGTAGCTTCGAAGTAAAGAACTATCGGGGACTGAGGCCATGGTAAGAGTGGCAAAAATCGTAACAGTGGGGCTCGCCGGGATCGGCGTTGTGGAGCTCGCCTTTAGGGGTACCGATGCAGCGCTTTACGCATGGTATTTATTGTTCGTGCTCTGGGTGGTCGCACTGTTCATTCGCTTCGCACTGGCCGTAGTCGATGCCTACAAGACGGTTTTCGCCAAGGGACCCGATGGGGAAATGACGTTTCCTGAATTCGAACAAAAGATGGCGTCGTTCAGTCGAGGCAGTGATGAGGAGGCAACCGGCGCGGGCAACAAGGCAACTTCCGGCAATGGGAGCAATGGCGGTACAGAGGGTTTCTTCGATGACGACAGAATCAACCAGATTTATCGAGCGGACGATCCGTTCGGGGAGTTTCTCGACTCTTGAGGTGGTTCCTTATGGGTACAGATCAGGAGAACCAGAGGTTCGAACCCGGTAACGGCCACCAGAACCACCTAAACCAGACCGGCCAGAGAGAACCACTTATAACAGACTGAGGAACCGACGATGTTTATTCGAGCCTACCTTCGGGCATCCACGCAGGAACAGAATGCGGAGCGAGCCCGGGAGTCACTGGTACAGTTCGCAGCCAACCACGGTCAGCGTATTGCCGCTTTCTACGTGGAGAACGTGTCCGGCGCTACTTTGCACCGACCCGAGCTGATGAAGCTGATCACAGATTCCGGTGAGGGTGACATTGTGCTGGTCGAACAGATCGACCGGCTGGCTCGCCTCAAAAAAAGTGACTGGGACTCCCTCAAGCAAAAGCTGGCCGCCAAGCGGTTAGCCATCGTCTCCCCGGAATTACCAACCAGTTGGCTCGCTCTGGAAAAGAAAGACGACACCGGATTCACCGACTCCATTCTACGAGCGGTCAACGCCATGATGCTCGACATGCTGGCTGCCGTGGCCCGCAAAGATTACGAAGACCGTCGGCGCCGGCAGTTCCAGGGCATTCATAAAGCAAAAACGGAGGGCAAGTACCAGGGGCGGCAACCAGACCTGAAGCGCAGACAGCACATCGCCAGCCTGCTACGCAGTGGCCACAGCTACAGCGAGATCCAGGAGATGCTGAGTTGCTCGCGGCACTTGATTGCGTCTGTCGCCAAAGAACAAAGACAGGCCGATGCTGTGGCCTGAAACCAACAAACTGCCCTCAAAGGGCAGTCAACTATTGGAGACGTGAATATGCTGAACCTATCTGCCACACTGATTGCATTCCTGAGCTTTGTCGCAGTTGTACTTTTTATCTGCGTTGTGGCCTACCGCAACGCGGACCGGCTGGAAGCGTTCCTGGAGCGAAAGTTCCGAAAAAAATCACCCCGACACAATGGCGATCTGAAATAAATTCGGGGCAAACCGGTGTTCTTGCCCAAAACGGGCAGTTTGAGAGCCGTGCCTACTGCGTCGTCCATGGCAGCATAATCGTGAAGTCGATATGAGGTTATGCACATGACGGACAAAACAGCCATGCTTCCCGAAAGCTTTCTATTTTTGCTGGAACAGGAAGAAAAGCGGAGGCAGCTGCGGGAGGACGCGGGGCTTCCGGCTCTCACAATACTGATCGACGCCGCTCATAGTGGAGGCGGCCAGGCCCGGCATATCCGGCGATTCCTGCTTGGCCTATATAACGCGAGTCACTGGCCATTCGAGCTGAACCGGCTGAGGGCCTTGGATGCCGAGCTGCAACAGGCTGCGTTGCAGGTTCTGGCGCTGGATTGGAATGGCCGGGAGGTTCACACCTATGTGCCGGGTGGTGACGAGCTGTTTCAGTCCTGGTGGGAGTGGGAAGCGAGCGCCTGACACACCGCCTCCCATTGCACTGCCGGGTGGATCTATGACTGTTTGATGAAGGTAATTTCGAAGGCCTTGCTAGACCGAAACTGCTGCAACCGGTTGGCAAACGCGAAGGCTTCATTCATCTCGTAGTGCTGGAAGATGTCCAACCCCCGATCCAGCGATATCTTCCAGCCGTGGTCCGTAACGATATGACGGGCGTGAATGGTGCCGCTTTCGTCAAACGCCCAGGTGAAGTCGATGCCCACGGTGCGAGCGGATTCCTGGATTTTTTCAAAACTCTCGTCTTGCAGGTCACCCTTGAACTCGTCCCTGACGGTGACGAGGTGAACCTCCACTTCATCTTCTTCGGCCTTGTTCTTCACGATGGCTTCGAGAAACTCCATGAAATTGCGGATCTGGTAGAAAAGCCGGATGTAGGGGTCTGTGACGGTGATCTTGCTGGCTCCTTTCAGGTATGCGCCAAACAAGCCGTCGAATGAGATGCCCTTCTGATTTTCCTGGAAGGTCAGGTGCTTTTCTTCCAGTACTGGCTCGGGGGCATTCAGCTCTTCTGGCTCGACACCTTTAACGTCCGCTGTTGGCTCGGGTTCTACTCCCTCGTCATCAGGAGTCGAGACCGTCTGGTGGTAGTAGCCTGGGTACTCTTCCTCCTCAAGTGTCGTGACCAGTATTTCCTGGCCTTGTTGATCCTGATAGGAAAAGCGTACTTCGCCGTAGGTGGTATCAATCCGCTGTAACTGGTCCTTGACCCGCTTGCGCCCCTCAATGGCAAAGCGCAGCACTTCTTCAACCTCTTCCCTGGTCGCTCCCCCCTGGGGGAACAGGATCTTCATCAAGCCGGAAAAGGTCTTGTTAATACCGTCCCGATCACGGGTCGAGATATCCGAAGAAAGGGTAAAGTGCTCCTTATACTGGTCGGAGTAATCGTAGTTCCGCATCGAGCGCAGGATTTCTGCAAGGTAGTCCACCACGAAGCCATAGCCGTCGGAGAACATCTCGCCCCGGATGATGTCGACCTCCCATCCCGGAATATAGAAGTGGATCCGGTCCAGAAAGGCAGAATCGTAGAACTTGTCCGGCAGTTCATCGAACAGGTCTGAATGCTTCAGCATGTAAGGAACAGTGTGCCGGGTGTTCCCCACGAACACCATGGACGCCTCGGCGCCCAGGGTTTCCACGCCACGGGAGAAGGACTTGTTGGCCATGTAGTTCTTCATGATGTCGACCAGGGCCTTGTCGACTCGCTTCTGTTTACCGGCGAATTCGTCAAAGGCCACGCAATCCCAGTAGCCCACCAGGCCGATTTTGCCGCTGGAGTTATTCACAAACAGCTTGGGTACGGTGACTTCACCACCGGAAACCAGGATCCCATGGGGCGAGAATTCGGAGTAAACGTGGGATTTACCCGTCCCCTTGGGGCCAAGTTCGATAAGGTTGTAGTTCCGCTCGCAGAACGGAATCAATCGGACCAGTTGCGTCAGCTTGCTGCGCCGTCCGAACATCTCCGGGTTAAAGCCGATACTCTGGATCAGCAGGTCAATCCACTCATCGGTGCTGAACTGCTGCCGCGCGGCAACGTAGGCGTCGTAGTCGAAGTGCGATAGCTGAATCGGCTTGAGGGTGGACAGAATCCAGGGGCTGACGTTCTGGTCTTCAGAAAATACGTATTCGATGTCCGCAATGCACCATACGCCGCTTACCAGCAGTTTGGGGTGGGCCTTGACGGTCCCAGAATCCACCAATACCTTCTTGATTCCCAGGTTGGAAAACTGCGCCTCGTAGGCATCCGTCTTCTCATTCAGGGCCACACTGATCTTGTCGATAACCTTGTAGCGCCCCTTTTCCTTGATATTCGAGCGCACCAGTCCGGCCTCGTTCCGGTGGACATAGTGCTTGGCCAGAATCTCCTTGACCGTTTCAATCCCTGTTTTAATCGTGGCCTCGTCGTTAGTGGCGCAGTATTGGCCGAGCAGATACTCCAGCACGTATGAGGGAACGATGGCGTTGCCCTTGACCGTTTTCACCAGGTCTTTGCGCACCACCAACCCGGGGAAGTGTTCGTTGATCTTTTGGTCAAGCGTACTCATTGGCTATAACCCTCAGAAATCAAAATCGCTGGTAAAGGACCGCCGCATCAAATACCTGAGCGACTTGTATTCCTTGTAGTGGGAGGTGCCGGCGTGCTGTTCTTCCAGCTTCAGGAAAACCTCCTGGCCGTTGGCCTCGTCCGCCTTGCGGCTGAGCACAAAGCGCACCTGAAGCTCCCGCTCGCGGGGGTTCTCCGAGGTCAGGTCAAACGACAGTTCGTGACTGTCCGAAATCAACTCCCCTGACTGGGTATAAATCCCAGCCCGCAGGTGGCGAGGCTGTACTTTCTCGGTAACCGGTCCGGACTGATACAAGGTGACGGCCAGTTGGCCGGAAGTGATCACCGAGCTGGCCCCACGCAGGATGTCCACCTCAACGGCGCTGACATCACTCTGGCGCTTCTTGTTAACCTTCAGGACTGGAATCACAACCTCCTGAAGGGATGCGCCGCCATGCACAAAGCGGCTGCCAGAGCCTTTAAGACGCAGCCGGTTGATGGACTTGGGAATCTGCACTTCCATATCGCCATCCAGCCCAAGCTGCTCAGACGAGAAGTGATGGAAGGCCGGAGAGGCGGACAGCCCCTTACCCAGCACGAACCGACGGTCCCGGTAGCGAATATCATCGCCAGAAACGGCATCGCCCAGGAAATCACTCTCATCCAGCTCACGGTTCTGGTAAATAAAGCCATGGTCAGCGGTGATCAGCAGGTTATTGGCGTTGGCCGCCGTGAGCTTCTTGATCAGTCGAATCAGGTCATCCAGGGTTTGTTCTGCGGCTTCAAAGGCCTGCCCCTCTGAATGCATCTTGTCGCCGGTGTGATCGATGCGGTTGTGGTAGATGTACAGCACATCATTACCCTTGAGCAGCTCACGGCTGTCTTCCCGGTTGAGCTGCATAAAATCCTCCGCCTTGACGGCCTGGCCCCGACCATCCAAGGCGGCCTGCAGGATTTTGGTACGGTTGACCGTGCCCTGTGAGCTTTGGCCATCCACCAGTACCGTACCGGTATCGTTGTCGGCGATTGCCAGGGACTTGTTGGGCAGTAGCGCCGCCATACCGAGCTGGGTATAGCTGGGAAGGGTCGAGAGTGCCGGTTCAAGCTCCGCGCTGTAGCGATCTTCCTGCCGGATAAGGCCCAGCAGCTCATCACCAATCTCATAGCGCATGGCGTCGGAAATGATCACGCAGATCCGTTTGTCCTTGCACAGGTACGGGCGAACCCAGTGCTCGAAAAAGGCTGTTTGCTGAACGACCGGATAGGCCTCCCAGCGCGGCGCGGCATCCACGTGAACCTGGAAGCCGTCGCCCAGCTTGAGCAGGTAGTTGTTGGAATACAAATTCTCCACCTGCTCACTGAGATCGCCCATTAACGATGCCTGGCCGGACATGCGCACATGGTAGGTAAATTTGCGGTAGAGCTGATCCAACTGGAACCAGGAACGGCTGTATCGCTGAACGCCGTCGGAGAGGCTGTCCATGGTGAGACGAGCCTCACCGAGCATCTGGACAAAACGGGCCGCAAACTCAATGGCTTCATACAGGTGGCGGAACTCCCCGTACCAGTGGCCCTGGCGCCGCTGCCGTACCCACAATGCCACATCGCCACTAGTGACCGTGCGGCCTACCACCGCCCGCACCAGGTCACTGATAATCTTCTGGTCGATTAGCCGGAAGTAATCCAGCTCAACCAGGTCCCGGAAGTCCCGCTTACCCAGATCCTGCTCAATGCCCAGCACCTCGGCACACTCGGCAGACAGGGTTTCAAACCCCTGCTCGAACTGCCGGCTGTCTTTCCAGCGCTTGAGGAACACCAGGGCGTCGCCGGTCAGTTTGACATCGCCATCGGTACCCATGGCGTAGCAGGACTTGAACAGCTCGATCACGAAATCGCGCAGGCTGGGTTCACTGGCCTCGTAGCCGTAGAAACGGGTCAGTTGCTCCCACAGGAAGCTGCCCAGACCACAGCGCTCAATCAGCCGGATGCCATCATCACGGTCTTCAGCCAGTTGCTGCAGCAGGGTTTCCACCACCGAGTCCATACGGGGCTCGCTACCGGCACACACGGCCAGCATCTTCAGGCGCAGCTGGCCGGCGGTATCGTCCGGCTTCAGCAACTTCTTCAGTGCCTCCTTGCGCTTGATCGCCTGAAAGAACTCCGTATGGGCCTGAGCTATCTCGGCGAACTCCAGGCCCAACTCCAACTCGGACAGCCAGATGGCCACCTGGTCGGTCCGGAACTCGCCGTGGGCCAGCTGTACGTCCAGCAACCAGTTGTCCAGATCCTCCGGTTGTGGCCCTTCTTTGTACAGCAAGAATTTCTGTTCCGGTGCCTCCCGCAGGATGCGATGTTTCAGGCCGTACTCGTTGTTGGCGATCTCCAGCTTCTCCACGTCCGGAATGGAAACCGCCTCGAAGTCACTGCGCAGCTCTTGCTTGGTGTCGTACCAGAACACAACCCGGTGCTTATCGAAAAGCCTGCCCAGCGCATAATTGATTTGCTGGCTCATTCTTTGCCCCCGAGCTTCTCCAAGCGCGACACCCACTCATCAAAGTGTTTGCATGAGGCCCGCAGAGCACCGAGGCCGATGTGAGCCGCAACCGATACCCCTGATGTCACCTTGTCGTACTCCGGTATCTCTTTGAGAATTCGTTTTGATGGCGCTGTTTCTCGACCGTCATTGATGAGCTCCGGATTTTGGGAGCCGACCATCTTCACTAGATTTCCAATTGGCTGGTCGTGCTCCAGGTACTCCCAATCCAGCTTGGCCGGGTCAGCCAGAATCAGGCTTTCAAATTCATGCAACTGGATATAGGGAATAAAGTTTGGCTTGTTCATTTCATTGCCAAAAGCAGCTTCGAGCCGTTCGATCCTTTGATAAGGCTCCAGCCGTTCCGCCTCGTCAAATCCTGGGAAATCGTCTGGCAAGGCATATAAATCGAACATGCTGGTAAACCAGCATTCCTGGTTGGCGTCTTCCTTCATCCAGGTTTCGATGTCTGCTTTTGCCTTCTGGTAACTGATCAAGCCACCCCGGTATTCTTTGGCTGCCCGTTTGTCCTTGCTCGTTAACACACAGCGCGCGTCGGTGTAGACATCAAAGTGCGCCAGATGGGGTGTCAAAACCTGGTCGACGAAGGCTTTCTCGGTCTGGCCCTCTGCGGTTATGTGCAGTCGAATCACGGCTGCCCTCCCAACACATTTTTCTCCCAAAGCTCCGAGAGGCTGTACCGTTGCAACCATTCACCCAGCGCCTCCGCTTCCAGACGGTGGAACGAGCTGGCGCCGGTCTTTGAATCGCGCTCCACAATCACAATCTGCTCCGGCAGGAATTCATCCACCAGCCGTGTGGACTGGGTGGCCAGGACCACCTGCGTTTTCTGGGATGCACGTTTGATCATACCGGCAAGCTCAAGCGTGGCAGCCGGATGCAGACCCAACTCCGGCTCATCCAGAACGATCACTTTTGGAAGCAACGCCGGTGGCTGCAACAGTAGTGTGGTCAGCGCCATGAAGCGAAGAGACCCGTCGGAAATCTGATCCGGACCAAAAAGATAATCCTGGCGGTAGGTATCAGACCAGTTCAGTCGCACGAAACGGTCATTGCCAGGAAGGGTATCCAGTACGAAGTCGTTGAACTGCGGCATAATCTTGCGAATATGCCGGACAATTCGTTCGTAGTAAGGACGATAGCTGTCCGACTCCTTCAACATCTTGAGGAAGGCCGCGAGGTTGCCCCCATCGCTGCGCAGGTAGGACACATCATCAACGTACACCCGGTCCTTGATTCGGGCGGTGTCGGATGTGTCGTGAAACTGGAAGGTTTGTATGCCTCTGAGCAGACCGGTAAGCACTTTACTGGTGGGCCGATCATCCTGCCCCAGATCCGCTTCGGGGCCACCACTGGACAGAAAGTATTCCTGCGGTCTGGGGTGACCGGCCTTGTGATAGCTTACCTGTTCACCGCTGACGAACAGCCGGTCCGGCAACCCATACGATAGCTTTACATCGTAGGAGTCCGTGGTGCTGTCATCTTCCAGTTTCACGCTGAAACTCAGCGATTCGGTCACCTTTGGGCCATAAAACAGAAGCTGGCTGACGCCCTGCCTGCCAACGTACTGCTGCAGAGCACCAGTGGTCATAAATCCCAACAGCCGGAACAGTGAAATCAGGTTACTTTTCCCGGAGCCATTCGCCCCCAACAGCACCGTGACATCGTTAAAGGCAATACGCTCGTAGTCGTGATTGCTGATGGATTTAAAGCCTTTAACGGCAATTTCTTTCAATTTCATAGGTAGCCCTCCTTCATGAGCGACCTGGGATATTCATGAGAGGCCTGGGAAATTCGATTACTCATGCGGCGGCATAGTCCCCAAACAGGTATTTGATGGTGGTCCAGAACTCACCGAAACGGCCGTCTGCTCCCATGGTTAAGTAGCCCGACACGAACTGACCCAGCTCATCATGGCTCAAGCTATCATCCAGGAAAGGCTCAATTGCTCCAGCTCTCAACTCATTCAACTTGGGCAGGTCGAGGCCCAGTCGGGTAATGGTTTCACAGGCCGCCCGGTCGTTATTGTCAGCAGGTTTAATCCAACCATCACCTTCAAAACCAAACCGGGGCTCACAATTCGCATCCAGCGGAGATATCAACAGCTCGGGGTCAAACCAGTCGCCTTTCAGGTTACCGCAGTGACGGGGCTCACCCTTTCTGATCTGATTCTGGCAGGAGCACAAAAGATTGCCGTAATCCAGCGGATCCACAGTCGGGTCACTCTGAGGCTGAAAGTGTTCTATGTGGGAATCGCCCTCGGTTAACCGGCGTTCACAATAGCAGCAGATGTAACCCTGCTCCCGCATCAATGATCTCTTTACCGAGGCTTTGGGCTCACCCCTCAGGTCGCCATAGGTAGGCTGCCAGTCTTCATTGACATTGGCCAGAGCCTTCCATTGCGTAAAAACTTCAGGTTCGTGGCGCTTCTCCACATACTTCATCGGCCAATCAGCTCCTTGCGTTTGATCAGCACCTTGGCTTTTACCAGTTCCGGATCTTCGCCAATGTCTCGTTCCAATTCAGCAATGCCTTTTCTGGCAGTATCAAGCTCGCCATCATTGATTTGCCCGTAAATAGCTCGAAGAGCATCTTCCACTTGGTCAGGGCGTGTGGTCTCAAGGCCCATCAGATCTTCAAGTACCCTGTCCACCGTCTTCCCGTAGGACTCATTCGGGCGAACAATCTCCAATTCCCCGGCATCTGTCATGTTCATAAGGAACAGATTCTCCGGTTTCACATGGGTAATTACATGCGGTGAATGAGTGGAGATAAAAAACTGACAGTTCGGGAAAACCGCCCTCAAACTGGGCACCACCAGGCGCTGCCATTTCGGATGCAGGTGCAGATCAATTTCATCGATCATCACAATGCCATCTCCCAGCAGCGGATCTTCTCGCTCCGGGTTGGCTATGGCCATGCGCCTGGCAAGGTCGCCAACCATGGCCATCAAGCATTTTTCGCCATCGGAAAGCTGGTTTACCGTCAGCCGCTGGCCTTTCTTCGTTACCTCCATCCGCAGCGGTTGGCGCCTTACGGTCAGGTTTTGGAAGTCCGGCATGAAAATCTCAAGGGCCCGCCGCACCGCCGTTAGCTGCGAATCCGGGAACTCGAAATCGTCCGGCTTGATCAGATCATCTATGTATTTGCGGTTCTCGTTCTCAAGGTCTTCACGCTCCCGGAACCATTCAAAGAAAGTACGGAAGTTGGCGCCACTGGTTAGCGACTCCTCGTAAGCAGAAAGAAGCCCGAACTGATGCTTTTCTCGGATACGCAGTGGAATATCCAACACAGCGCGATTCACCGGGTAGTAAGCAAACAAGGGGATGTTTACCTTCCCGTTGTGTTCGGTGATGCCGGCCTGAATACCCTTGGCCGTTTCGGATGCAGAAATCAGAACAGAGGCCAGGTCCTTTTTGCTGTACCCCTTACGCACCTTCGCCAAGTTCCAGCCGAAGGAAGTACCCTCATCACATAGCTGAATGGCCAGATTGGCGGAGGATTCACCATTCCTGATATCGGATTCGGCAATCGGACGCCCAGACGCACCCGCATGCTTAATCCGATTCGCCAGCCAGGACAGCATGATGGCCGAGGCATCCAGAATGCTGGATTTACCCGTGCCATTCATGCCGACAAACACATTAAGCTTGTCATCCAGATCCAGCGGTAGATCTTGAGCGCCACGAAAGCGCTGCAAGGTTAGTTTGTTGATATGCATGCCTGTGCTCCTAGCCAGAGAGGCCGGTAATCTTCTTTAAAGCTTCGCCAAATTTCGGATAATTGGTCTTCACCCCGTCATCGAGATCAATTTCCACCTGTTCGGTGGCCAGTGGGTAGAGCACATCCCGCTCGTAGTCATCCAGCTCGGCGAGGGTTTTGTTGATCTTCTCGATCTCTTTCAGGGCCTTGGTCTTCTCACCCTGGGAGGCCCCGGCGCTGATACTCAGGGCCTCCAGATGGTTTTTCCGGGCTTTTAGCTTCTCGTCTTTGAAATCCCGAAGATACTCCAGCACCGTGCCCACGGTGTGAGGCTGGTAGCGGTGCATGTAGATCAACGCATTGAATGAGCCCTTGGGTGAGGAGAACAACCAGTAGATGGGCCGCTTCTTGTAACGGCGCACGTGGTCGTTATAGAAGTCCTTCAGGAAGTACTTGCGAATATCTTTGCCCAGCGCCTGCTCGACAAAGCGGAGGTTTTCCCCATAGTGCTCTTCGCCAAAGGCGATGCGCAGGAATTCACGGAAGCGCTCAGTGATGTCGTCGGTGAACCAGTCGCCATCGAGCATAGGGATAACATTGTCATCATCCGCCGGGAAGCTCGGCTCTGGGATCTGCTTCAGGTAGTCCTCGATGGTCTCTCCCTGATTGGCCAGGATCAGCCCCGGCTCTTCCAGAGCATAGCGGCCGAACATGCAGCCTACAGCATAGGAGACCAGTTCTCGCATGGTATCGGCCAGCAGTAGCGCCTCCAGCTCTTCCTCACTTTTGTTGTTGCCGTAGCGGTAGTGGGGGTTACAAGTGAGAGTGACCTCCTCCAACGGTACATCTGGTGCCAGCTCATCCTGCAAACTATAAGCGTCGATAAAGATGCGGTTATTATCTTCCTCCAACCGTCGCATTTCCTGTGCCATCTCTCGCCAGTAGGCGCGAAGGTTCTGATAGGAGGCATATAGACTTGGCTGACGGTAGTTAGGATTCAACAAAGGCAATCTCGTGAAATCCCAAGAGGTTTCGTATGCGTCCCAGTCGCTTCTGGCAATATCAATGCACTGTCCGCAGGTTTCAATGATATTTTGCGATTGGTTACCCAAAGGAGGCACCACGAGCATATCAAAGTAGCCTGAGAGAAGATTAACCGTAGGACTGAGCGCAGCGAGTTCCTTGGGAGCCAGATTACTATTCGAAAAGGCCAATGACTCTCTCAGATCTTCGGGGCTATCTGAATAGACGCAAAGACTTGCACTTTCGAATATCGCTCCCTCTGGATAGTAGCGGAACGAGCCTGCTGGACTAGAGATTCGGGTCCACGCAAAACATTCTCTAAAGTAGAACTCACGTGATGGCAGCTTGTTGCCCGACCGCGCTAGCCGTTCAAAACCTTGCTTGTCATAGGTGATCACATGCTGAAGATTGCCATACCACTTCCGATACGGGCCGCCTTTGATGAGTGGCGCCCAGCGCGCTCCTGATGACCAAAATTCTTCAGCGGACTTCGCTCCGGCTTTCGAAGATTCAAGGGGAACTTCCCAGAACTGCCTAATAAAAATTTCATTATTTCCCGTGTTCAATCCATCTCTTGAGATGACCTTATCCTTTATCGGCGTTCCATCCTCGAAAAGACTGAAAAGGCGAGGTGACACCCAGTATGCGACAGGAGCACTCGAAATCTTGTTAAAGTCATTTGAGGAAGCCGTGAAACGAAAAATGGAATTTTCGTTATTGGAGGCATCAATCAGCGCATCTCGTTTTACCTGTTCGTTACCACCTTCTACTAGGCGGATATAGGTGCCTCGTGCGCTTAGTCGCCTTTTGTGCTCGAATACAAAAGCTGCTGTTGAAACAACAGCCCCGCCGATCGAGTCGAATGCCCGCTCACCAAGATGGGCCATTGTCACAATATGATTTTCGAGCAGTAGCTCACGCCGAAGCTTTTCGAACGTCGATAGGAACATCCAGCCATGCATAGTGATCATAGAGAAAAAGCCGGCCGGAATTGACAACTGCCCGCACCTCTCAATGAACATCGCGTATAAATCTGCTCTGCTCTTTGGGTATTGTTTCTGAGTCCAAGATGACAGAGCTTCATTTGCGCCACCACGACCCATATAAGGAGGATTCGCCACTACCACATGATATTTCGGCGATAACACCTCGGCCATGCATAGCACGTCCACTAGCCGCTCGTACAAAACTTTTAGCAGCATATCAGAGCCGAAATCTCGCGCTTCCAGCGCTCGTAGAATCTCGGTCGGTTCGCGCAACTTCGGCTCGATCAATGAGCCGAAGTTTCTCGCCTGCTCAAACTGACTCAGTGTCTCACGCAGTTCGTCTTTAAAAAGATCTTTACCCAATAGAGCAGCTATATCCTGCATCTCAGATTCGGTAAAGACCACATTATCAAGAACCACAACATTCGGCTGTACCGGATTCCGAAAGAACCGCCGATGTTTTGCACGCGCTTTCATGGTCAGAGCAAAGGCGGCCAGCTCACCAGCACGCTCGTCAATCTCGATACCGTATAGGTTTTGAGTCAGGATCTTGGCCGGAATCTCAGCGGACTCATAGCCTTCCTCCTCATAAATGGCATACAGCAAATCGAAGGCATAAGTCAGCATATGGCCTGAGCCACAGGCTGGATCGCAAACCTTAATTTCTTCCGGGCTACTGATGCGGAGAAAATCAGTTTCTGGTTCCTCCGGCTTGATGTAGTAATCCATCTGCTTAATCAAGCCAGAATCAGGACGGTTGAGCATCCAAAGGCGGCCGAGTGAGTTCTCCACCAGATAACGCACAATCCAGTGCGGTGTGAACAGCTGGGTCGCCGCAGGGATATTCTCGGGAGTAACCTTCTTGTTCTTCTTAAGATCGGCGAATACTTGGTCTTTCTTCTCGGAGATATAGAACTGATACAGCCAGCCGATCACCTCGACATCCTCACAGGCAACCGGCGTCATGGCCTCGCGGGTGTAGGCCAGAATTGAGTTGCCGGAGAGCAGATCATCCGGCATCAAAAGCTCGGTGTAATCGTCAATGCGCTCAAACAGGAACGGCATTGCGCTGTACCAATAGTTACAGGCGGCTACGACCAGTAAGCGATAGGCTTCCCCTTGTGGATCCTGGCTGGGCATTTTGCCATCGAGCAGGGCGAAGACCCGTTTTCGGGTATTTTCCACGACCATCTCTTCATCGATATGGCCCATCTTGGCATCCGCCAGGATCTCGGGCTGAAACTGCCCCTCGGCAGGCGAGACCACGCCAATGCGGTTATATCGGTTCACGTCCATAAACCGCAGGGCTACGAGCCGGTTAAACCAGATATACGCCACCCGCTCGACAACCTGCTCTTTACCCTGCTCGGCTATCGCCTCTTCCAGCTTTTTGATGGCCGATGAGCTTTCCCGCCGGGCGGGGCTTTCTTCGGCCAATACCAGTTTTAGCTTGGCGCCGACCTGTTCAATCAGGCTGCGGCGGGCGAACTGAGCGAATTTTCTGAGTTTTGCGGTTTCCATCGATTCATGCCTTGGTTTTGATCGTGACCGAGCGATATACGCTGACGCATAAATGAGCGTATATATTTACGCTGAGCGCATAAATTAACGCGTGCGCTTGTAAATAGCCCCTTTACGCTCGCCTAGTTGCTCGATTTCTCCCCTTTTCTTCAATCTGGCCAACAACTTGTAGGCTTGATCCGGGCTGATATGGCACAGCTCAACCACGTCAGCACGTTTGATGCTGCCGTGCGTATCAATAAAGCTCATGACCATCTGCTCTTGCTGGATAGGATCAAACCCTGCCTGGCGTACATAGGCGGCCTTTTGCCCCGCCCCTTGATATACCTTGGCGCCCAAGGTGTAGGTGCGGCCCTTGCCGGTTCCGTGGGCTTCCACCATGCCGGCTTCCACCAGTTTCTCCAGGGTGCCCCGGACCACGGTTTCCGGCTTCTGTACCGACTTGGCCAAGTCCGCCGTTCTCAAGCGCCGCTCATTGCGCAGCCGGGACAGGATAATCAGGCTGTCGATTGGCATGGCGGCGCCGGTCTGTTCCTCGCGCTCGACGATCATGCGCAGGAACTCGGCGTCCGCGTCCGCTGCGCTCATGCGCACGGAGACGGTGTGAGCGGACGACATGGAGTAGTCGGGTGCAGTGCGCCCGTAGCGGAGCATGCCCTCGAAGATCCGGTCGATGCCTCGGCCCGTGCGTTCGGCCAGGCCGATGCGCTTGATAATGTCAGCCAGCAAGGGGTTACGGGAGCGAGGGTCAGCCACCAGAAGGTTGTCCAGGTTGACGCCCTCCACAAAACCACCGGGATTGCTGATGCTCAGGCCGTCATCGTCCAGTTTGACGTGCACGGCGCCCAGGGCGCTGTAGTCGCGGTGAACCAGGGCGTTCACAAAGGCTTCCCGGAAGGCCCGGCGGTCGAAGTTGGGGATGGGCACGCGAAACAGTCCGACCTGAATCTCCTCTTCTTCCACCCGGGCGCGGAACAGTACCTCGACCTCCTCGAAGGTCTCCAGCAGCGGTTTGCGGTAGAACTCATTGACCAGCACATCGGTACCGCGCAGCACCTGGAATGCTACCTCGTGGGAGGGCAGGTGTTGTCGGAGCTGCATGTCGCTCCCCAGCAGCAGCAGCCCTGCCACGGTGGGGTGACGCTGGCCTCCCACGTTCACGGTCAGCCCCAGGGCGCCGTCCAGCTCATCATCCGCCAGGGGCGTCAGGCTCTGGTCGCCGCCGTATTTCTTGATGGCGTTGCGGATGCGGATCCGCTGAATCGGGTCCAGATCCTCAACCGCCAGGTTTTCCACCGGCAAGGCCGAGGGGTCCGTTACTCCCAGGCTGGACTGGCGCTGAACAAACTCATGGGGGTAGAAGGGCACGGCCTCCGGAGTGCCGTCCATTCTCAGGCGCCGACGTTGCAGCAGGCCATCCGAGGTCGACACCAGCTGCCGGGACTTGGGAACCTGGATCCTGGCAATAGTTTGCCCCTCCAGCTCCAGGGCCTCAACGCGCACGGCCAGCGAGGGAATGGTCTTGTTGGCAATCAGTGCGGGCAGGCCGGCGAGGTTGCGGTGGTTGGCATGCAGCCCAGTTGGGGTGCCATCGTCTTCAACGCCCAGGAACAGGTCGCCGCCCTCGGTGTTGGCCAGGGCCACCACCGCGGCCACCAGATCCCGGTCCGGCAGGCTTTTGACGTCGCTCTTGAACTCGACGGCGAGGCTCTCGCCGCCGCGAATGAGCGTCTGGATTTCCTGTTCGGCTTCGTGCATGGCTATCCCCAACATCGACCGGTTAGACGGTTCGGCACGCTTAGATCTGGACCTTTCGGCCTTGCTGGACTTCAACCAGCAGGGCCTCGCGCAGGGCATTCAGGTACCGGTCCACATCACCCTCGTTGGCCAGCCAGGCCTTGTCGAACGCGACACGGAGGTTGCGAGTGTGAACGTAGTCGGCTGCCGATTCCTTGACCTCGGGAGTCCCCCCGTCACTCTGGTCTTCACTCTGGCTACCTGGGTGCTGATCGGGGTCGTCTGCCGGTGCTGATTTCTGATTGGCCAGCGCCACCATTTTGCCCAGCAGCTTCTGGTAGCCCTCTTCTTCAAAGTACCGGGTCCGGTCCTTGATCACAGCAATCAGGCGCTCCTGTCCGATGTAATCGACCAGATCCCGGAACGGTTTATTGAGCTCATCCTGGCGCGGTTCCGGCAGGGACTGGTATTCGTCCATGCTTTGCATGCGTTCCTGCATGGTCTTCAGGGAGGTTTCTGCCTGAGCTCGGGTTTGCTGCACTTTCTCATCGATGCGCTCCTGCAGGCTATCCAGTTGGCCCTTGAGCTGCTGAATGCGATTCCCCTTGTAGCAGTTAGGGTCGTTCAGGATGGTGCGGATCTGCTCGATCTCGTCCCCGGACACATAGATGAAGTTGGGCTCCTGACTCTGCAGGAAGGACCGAGCCTGGTTGTAGATGTCTTTCTGTGAGCCGCCCATAAGCCTGCGGATGGGATCGATGACATCCTCTTTCAGGTCCAGCAGTTGGTCTTCCTGCTTGCCCAATTCCGTCAGGTGCCAGGTGTAGGGCTTTCCGGCGACCTCTTTCAGCGTCACCAGGGCAGGTTTCAAGGCATTGAGAAACGGGTACTGATCGACCTGCGCTATCCGCCGATCCAGGTCGTGGTACATGTCCTGGAAGGCTTCGCCGGCCTCTTTACCCAGGGCCTTGGCTTCGCTGCTGCGGGGCGGGCTGTCGAAGAAGTCCTCGTAGAACGACTTGAGGGCTCGGACCTGAGAGGCGGTGAACTCAATCTGTGGTTCCAGCACCACGTTGCCGTGGCCGTGAGTGTTACGCAGGGCGCGCTCCAGCTCGCTGTCCTCCAGGATGTTACCGTCGAGACGAACTTCCACCTTGCCACGGGCACAAAGGTTGGCCAGGGTGCAGAGAATCGCGGCGTAATACCAGCCGTAGGGTTTGTGTTCGAACTTTTCCAGCAGGCTCTTGAGGGTGGTGCGGACACCGCCCCGATTGTTGCTCTGAATGAACGCCAGCACTTCCTGCTCGGATTCTGCCAGGGCCGTGGCGTCGTTACCGAAAAGGCCATCGTCTGTACGGTTGAGGCAATTGCTGATGTCGTTTTCCGTGTAGGAAACGCCGCGCAACATGCGGAGGTTGGGGTAAGCCCGTGAAATCAGCTCATGGAAGCCCCGAATAATGCGCGTCTGGGGGTCCTCATTCGCCACTTCCACATCGGCGCCGCCAATGAGCAACTTGGACTTGCCCATGAGGGTCTGAACCTGCTGCCGGAGCCTGGCCTCGCGCTCACGGTTCTGGAAGCCCTTGTCATTCAGGATCCGCTTAACGGCTTCCTGCTGGGTAACGGAAATGTTCTGCTTGATGTACTTCTCGGTGCGCTTGAACATGAGCAGATCGCGCACCAGGCGCTCGTCCGACGGCATGAGCACGAACAGCTCGTCCGCCTTGTAGGTCGAGGCTGTGCGTAGCATTTGCTCGTTGTCAGTATGCTCGTGGAACGGGCTGATGACATTGATCGAGAGCTCGTATTCACGCCCATGCAGACGATCATCCAGTTTGCGCGAATAGGAGTAGTCCTGCCCCTGGTTTTGGGAGGAGCCGGCGTCATAGCGGATTTTGCGCTGTTTTATAACAAAGTCGAAAACGATCTTTTCCAGCTCGTCCGCAACGTCCGATGACTCAACCTCTGTGTTCTTGATCTCCTGCTCGACGTCCTTTTCCTCGTCCGTCAGGTACTCGTACTGGTCGCCGTTGCGCTGTATGTAGGTCTGTTGCTCCAGAAGGCTCAGGGCTTCTTCGACCTTGGTGCGAAGTGCCGGTAGATCCTGATCGAAGGCATCCAGCATCAGCACGCAAAGGTTGCGCACCGTGGGCTTGAATTCCTTGACATATTTGACCAGGAACAGGGCCTTCAGCAGCCGGATAGCGAAGGCATTATCGAGATGGTTCTCGGCCTGAATAATCGCCCGCTGTATTTGTGATTTCAGTGCAGAGCGGATGCCTTCAAACATCAGGTCAAAGGTGGCCAGCTGGCCCACCTCATGGTTGCCGATGTGGATGGCCACCTGCTGGAAAACACCCAGCATGGAGCGCTCACCGACAGAACTGTGTTTACCCTCGAAGGCGTTGTGCTGCGACAGATTCTGGATCGCCGATTGAAACAGCGCGAACTGGTAGGGGACGAAGGGGTAGCTGTGGATGAAGTGGTCCCTGTCCCGGAAGTTCCGGTAGGTGGCCGATCCATCCGCGAAGTCAAACAGGGTTTTGAAGTTGTTTGCCTGCGCGTGATAGACGTCCGACAGCTGATTGACGCCTTCTTCGGTCTTGGTTAGCAGGCGCTTCTGGATGACCTCCGCCACGTCCGCACTGGACAGCTTCATACGGTTATTGAACCGTGCCTGAATTTTCGAGAAATCGTTGCCTTGCTGCTTGCCCATTTCGCCAACCACGTTTTTCATTTCTTCCTGGGCGGTGACGATAATCCAGGCCCGCCCACGACACTTGGTGGCGAGGCTCTCGGCAATGGTTTGCAGGTTGGTCATCAGCTTGGTGTTGTCGGCAATGTACTGGCCAACCTCGTCCACAAAGAAGTTCAGGCGGAACTCTTTGTGGCCACCCTCTTTTGCCTGCTTCTCGATATAGGTGTTCACATTGTCCGCGAAGTCCTCTATCGAAACTCGGTATTCGCTGCGGTACTTGTCCAGAATGCCCGCTGCCGACTGCGGGTCGCCACCGGTCACAGCGGCGTAGGCTTTGGCGATATTCGCGCCTTCCAGGAGGGCCTGCTCCCGGCCTTTCTGCCAGGGGCGGCCGGCGATGGTCTCGTACTCGGCTTTGAATTGTTCGTACAGGCCACGGCCGTCCAGATCGCGCTCAAACTGGGCAATGTGCCCTTGTTTGCCGTAGTAGCCGCACATTTCGTCGAAGACTTTAACGAACACGGCCAGAAGCGCATCGATTTGGGTTTTGCTGATGACATCGGCTTTCTGGTCGATGTTGAACAGAATGCTCTTCGCCGGAATTGAGACAGCTCGCTTCAGGTCGCCCCGGAGAATTTCATTCTCACTGCACTTGGGAAGGAACAGGTCCAGGGTAGTAGCACCGTCCATCTCCCGGTTTTCAAGCAGAAGGGCCAGCATCTTGAGGAGGTGCGACTTACCTGAGCCGAAGAAGCCGGATACCCAGACCCCGTTCGCCCCTTCGTAGTTATTGTAGGCGTCCAGGAACTCTTCGAGGCGTTTCTCGACTTCGTTGGTCAGTACGTATTCTTCAATTTCGAGGCGAAGACTGGCTTCATCGTCGGCTTTGATAACGCCTTCAATGGGGCGGTCAACGGGCTTTAGAAAAATATTCTTCAATGTCATTGTACTTTCCCTTAATGATTACGCCTCGAATCGTATCGTCCGCTCAGGCTTCGTAATGAAAGATGTTGAACGCACGGTAGTACTTGTCGTCATGCAGCCTGCCGAACAGATCCAGCGATGCACCGGTTTCCAGCGAGTGGGTATAGGACCCCGGAAAGAACATCACCGTTGGCTGGTCTTTGGCGGTGCTCTGCAAGTTGTTGAGCACGTTATGGGAGCGTATGTAGGGGAAAACCTCGCCCACCCCTGAGAGAAACAGCACGTCAAACTCAACGGACTGGAGTTTTGCCGCAATAGCGGGCACCAAATGGGCTTCCGGGTCCAGCACTCCCTGTAGCAGTTCTTTCAGCTGATCCTTTGAGACCGTGGGCTCGAGCTCCAACACCTGCTCCCAGATGTCTCTTTCTTTCAAAATATCGACGGCCAGGTCGTACAGATTGATACTCAGGATCCGGATGCCCGCCTGCTCCAGCCGGTTAACCAACTGCCGCTGAAGACGCTCCATCTCGACCGCTTCTTCAGGCCGGTAGGGACAGATGAAGAAAGGCACTTCATTACCCAGTCCCTGTTTGTTCAGGAACCGCTGGCCGGAAACCACGCTAAACAGGTGCTGTAGTCGCTCCTGCATCGGCATTTTGGCAATGTCCTTTTTCAAGCTGACATCCCCCTGATATCGGATTCATAGACTGGGAAGTAGAAAAACTCGTCAGGATTGTTCTGACGCAGCAACTCAACCAGCCTGGGGCTGAGCAGAACTGCGTTTATGGTTTTGTCCTTAGCTAACAACCCTGCCTCCCGCAGCATTCTGAACAGGACCTGCCGCAATTTATCGCGCGTTGAGGCGCTGGCATTATCCAGTTCGTCATGCCATTCCGATTTACGGTTATAGAAGGCATCGAAATCCTCAAAACTGAGATCCAGCTTCATCGCGACAAACCGTTCGTGTAGCACTTCCACCGCAAAGTCCGCGATAAAGCGGTACAGGCGGCACACGGCAACCCACAGAAGGTGAGCCTGGTCCTGGTGGTTTGCCTCGGCCAGGAAAGTCAGTTCGCTTTCGGTCAACGTCTTCAGGCGTGCAATCGCCTCTCTACAGGTGCGCTTTGCCGTGCTTTCTGTTCTGGCCTGTAGCAGGTTGTCATGTAGAGCTTGAGTCCGCACATCTTCCCAGTCACGGAGCGACAGGTACAGCTCGGCCAACTTCACCGATTCGCGGTGATACAGGCTGCCGGACGTGAAGGAGATGCGATACCGGCCTTGGGTCATTCGGAACGCTCACCTTTGCTCGTCTCAGCGGCTCCACCGCCCTTGACCCACTCATCCACTTCGACTTTTTTGAACTTCCAAAATCGCCCCATGCGGTGGGCGGGCATTGCGTGCTTGTCGATCCAGCGGTACACGGTGTCATTGCTGACACCGAGGTGCTTGCCAATTTCGTCTACGGATAACCAGCGATCTTCCATCTCGGCCATGTTTTCGCTTCCTATGGGCGATGGTGTTGCCACCTTATCTGAGGCGGCACGGTCTCATGGGCGGAACAGCCCTACACTACATTGACTGATCAATATATAGAGGTACCACGCTGCATTCAACCGATTTGACCCGGATAGACCAGCAAAGAACGGCATATATAGCCACCTGAAATCTGGGCGATCCCATCAATAGCCCCACGCAATCAACACCTGCGGTGTGAGCGGCATGCCTTTTACCGCCAACAGCCCTCATCCCTCCTCGTTGGAGGGGCTTGAACTCCCGCTGGTCGCCTCCTTCAGTCCACCGAGGTGCTCCTCCAGATTTTTCAGGAGGCGCTCGCTTTTCCGCACGATTCGACAAAGCTCCGCCTGGTTGGCATTGAGCCTTCGCAACATTTCAAAACCGTCCTCAGTTTCCATGATGAGCGGTTTCTCCCAGTCCTGTGCCCGCGTGAAGGCCGGTTTGTGATAGCGGAACCGACCTTCTTTGCGGATGTACTCACTGAAAACTGATCGGCCCTCGCCACTCTTCTTCGGGATAAAGCGGTTGTAGTACCAGGACAATTCCAGTTTTCTTTTTCTGAGTCGAACGCGGCAGCCGAAGTGCCCGGGATAGCCGGGTGTCTTGTCGGTACGATGAGCCATGTTGTGGGACCAGAAGTGATCACAGAGCCGCTGCGCCAGATAGCGGTACCTTGCTTGCTCCACGTCCGCTTGCTGGTGAATCGCCGTCAGAAACTGACGGCATTGCGTTATGGCGGCTTTGATACCACGTTGGTGGTTCACATTTTGGGCTCGGCTGACCGCCTCCCACTCTTCGCAGATTTCCTGGTGAGTCATTCGTTTGCTCATGGCTGGCTCCTCGCTATGGATTTGCCAACAATCGTAATCCGTCGAGTGCTTTGAGCTGCCATGTGCTTTTGTCCTTTTTGGACACAAAGGCGGGGGCGGAGGCAGATTCCTTCCTCCAAGCCATGGGACCTTTCCAATTCCTGTCCACGTGACTACCTGATTTGGGACTTTGCCGCTGCGCTCCCACGCGCCATGAAATAGCTCGCATGGGCTGAAGGATCCGCGCTCCATTATTTATTTGGGACCCTGGCCTCCCACCTCAGTGAAAACACCGGTATCCGGTGGCTTGATGGAACCGGACTGACTGTCGTCGCTACGACAATTCCCGCTACTTCCTCGGGGCACTTACAAAGGGCTTGGAAGAGACCTTTTGGAGCCCCGTTGTGATATGGACATGCCCCGTAAAATAACAGGGCCTCGAAAAGGCTCTTTAAGAGGCTGTTTTGATCACGTCCAGCATTGACTTTCACATGTGAAAGTCAATGCGCATTACCGCTTCACAAAATGATGCCGTGATGGTGGCGGGTAACAGCGATTGCTTACATTTCGCCAGATTTTGCTCGTAAACCGATGAGGCTCCCATGAAAATCGCCTTAATGACAGAAGTTAACCTTTAATTTCATCTAGTTATAATTTTTTTCTCTTTGCGCCCAAAATGGCCAATTTCACGGTTCTGGTCCTGACTCCTGATTACTAATAATCACTCCTGCCGTTAATCAACGAACCAGGAGTAGATAATGAAACACATGTTTTCTAGCGAGACCAACGAGCGCTTGCTCACATACGAAGAAGTGTGCGCCGTCACTCAGCTATCGCAAGCCACGCTACGTCGATACGTCCGATCAGGTCGCTTCCCCGCCCCCATCAAGCCAAACCCGCAAGGTCGAGCCGTCAGGTTTCGGATCCAGGATGTTAGAAACTGGCTGGATCGGTTGTGACGGAGGGGCAAATGAAATTTCAATTGAGAGACTCTGGCCTGTACTGCTTCAGCTCTGATGAATGGCAAAGAGTTGGTGGATGGATTGAGGTTATTGCCAGAACCCGACTCTCCAACAAGAAGCACGGTCACGGTGCGCTGCTGCAGTGGAAAAATATGGACAACGTCCTGCTCCGCGAGGTGGTGTATGCGCGCAACCTGAACGGCGATAACGCCCGACAGATACGGGAGCTGCTCGTGGACAGCGGCTATCCGCTGGAGCCTGGCAATATCAGTTGGGCACGACTACAACGCTACCTGCTTGAGGAAATGGCAAAGGCGCCGCCGGCCACAACCGTCGACCGTACAGGTTGGCACGGCCCCATCTTCGCGACGAGTAGCTGGACGGCAGGTCAGGCGGATGAGCAGCACTACTTCGTCGGGCAGCTATCAACCTCCCCTCTACTTCAGGAAAACGGTTCTCTCCAGGATTGGCAAGCTCAAGTGGGGAAGCTGTGTGAGGGCAACCCGCTGGCGATGTTCAGCATTGGGGTAGCCCTTGCGGCACCACTGCTGAAGCATGCGGAGATTGAAAATGGGGCTTTTCACTTCGGCGGCAATAGCTCCAGCGGTAAAACGACACTACTGCAGGCGGCCGCGAGCGTGTGTGGTGCACCAACGTTTGTGCGGAACTGGGTATCGACTGCCAATGGCTTGGCAGCCGTGGCTGCTGAGCACAATGACATGTTGCTGGCATTGGATGAAATTGGCCTGGCGCGCCCGGAAGATGTCGATGTAGCGACGTATCATATAATGACCGGTGCCAGTAAGTTGCGTGCGAATATATCAGGGGACCTTACTGCACAAACGCACTGGCGAACTCTGGCTTTAAGTACCGGTGAGGTATGGCTATCGGAAGTATTTCAGGAAATAGGCAAGTCGGTTAAAGCCGGCCAAGAAACCCGACTTGTCGAGATTCCGATTTTTGGGAGGTTTGGAGCCTTTGACAAGTTGCATGGATTCAACAGTGCCCAAGAGTTCGTGGACACGTTGAAAAGCCGTACCGGGCACTACCACGGCACACTGTTCCGGCACTGGCTCGAGCGTCTTACAGAAGATGTGAATGACCTACCCAGCTACATCCAGAATGAGGTTGCCCGGTTGACGGAGCAATGGAAGACCCCTCATATGGCTTCGCAAGTCGTCCGAGTGATCAGGCGGTTCGCACTGATCACCGCTGCACTATGCCTGGCATGTCGGAACTATCTCCTCCCCTGGACGGAAGCGGAGTCGGTTCGAGCAGTACACCAAGTCGTTGGAGCCTGGCTTCGGAGCCGGGGTCACATCTTCAATTCGGAGGAGTACCGCCTGTTGGCCCGCCTTCGCGATGCTATTTACAAATGGAATCACCGTCTCGTTGACATAGAGCGGGGGGATTACGGAAGAGCAATTGGTCTGCGACGCAAAGTGGCCGGTGAGACGCAGTGGCTGATACCCAAAAATACTCTTATCAAGGAGCTTGGCCTTCGAAGTCGATACACCCGGGAAATTGAGCCGCTGATCCAGAGAGATTTCCTGGAAACCAATGAACAGAGCCGTGGCACCATGAAAATCAAGCTACGGGATCGATCGGAGCGTTTTTTCGCCCTGTGGCCTGATCGCATCAAGGCGTATTGGGAAGCGCTACCGGATGGAGATGGACTTTCCCAGTTTCCCACTTATCCCAGTGTTGATTCGGAGGTAACGGAGAATGAGTAACAAGACCTTCAGTCCGCCTTCGGAGGAGGTGCGCGCCAAGCTGCTGGCTCGTTCTGGACAGTGTGAGCGGCTGGTTCGGGAGTCGGACCGTCGAGCGATTACAGCCGTCAGCCGGACGCAGTGGTGGACCTTGGAACGAAAGCGAGTGGCTCCGGCACGACTCAAGCTGGGATGCAACTCAGTGGCCTGGCGCCTGTCGGATCTGTTGGCCTGGATTGAGCAACAAGGGGCCTGATCTGGCCCCTTTACCCTCCAGAGCTGACTTCACCTCTCACGATGGGCGCCAGCCACTCGCAGAGCGCCTCGTGAGCCGCTCTTCGCTCTTCAAAGTACGCATGCTTGTTATAAACCCGGTCCGTCCGGTTGCCGGGCAGTTGATTCAGGCAGCGCTGAGCCAGATTGTCATCAAAACCAAGCTTGCCCAGCTTCGTCCTGGCCGTGCCACGCAGATCGTGGACGCGGCGCTTGTCGAACGAAAAGAACTTTTTCTCAAAGAGTTTCTTGAGCGCATGGTTCAGCGTGTTTTCACACACAAACGGCGTCCGTGCTTTTTTACTGATCCTGCGAGCTGGAAATACCCACTCACTACCGCAGGAACGTACCTTCAGCTCATTCAGCCATTCCACGGCGGGCTCCGCCAACGGGATATCGATGGCCCTTCTCTTTTTGGTCCTTTCCTCGGGCAGGTACCAGATACGGTTCTCCAGATCGAATTCCGACCAAGGCGCTGCCAGCAGCTCCATTTTTCTCGTACAGGTCGCAATCAACAAAGCACAGGCCAGGTAGTTTTCACGGCTGAACTGCGCCGGAATCACCCGGAGTTTGGTGAAGAACTCGGTGACTTCGTCTTCATTCATTGGGTAGTTGGCGGCCTTCTCCTCCCCGCCGGCGTCCCTGGGACGGAATGGCGAGGCTGGATTGAACCTGGTGACGTCCAGTTTGATGCCATGATCAAACAGGTTCCTCAGCAGGCGCATCAAATCATTTGATAGGGTTGGGCGGGGCTTATTGTCGTCATAGCCAGTGGCCACGTCCCGCAGGATTTCACTGATATCCACTGGTCGGATCTTTTCAAGTTCCACCTTTCCGATGCGCCAGGCGACCTCACGCTCGTACAGGCTCTTCTCTTTATGGTGGGACGCGATTTCTCGTTTGCGAAGCTCGTAGTAGTCCGCGTACAGGTCATTGAGCGTTTTGAAGGGGTTTTGGTTGACCTTCTGCCGCTCCTGAACCGGGTCAGCACCCTCACGCTTGATCGCCAACCTCAGCTTCGCCGCCTCATCACGGGCGTCGGCCAATGACCAGTCGTCCACCTTGCCGATGGTGTATTCGCGCCGGAGCTTGGTAGCTGGGGTGGTATAGCGCAGCATCCAGTAGGCATCGCCGCGCTTCGGGGTCATGAGGTAGAGACCATTGCCATCGGCATGCCGCACGGATGGCTTCTCTTTGATCAGTTTCTTGACGGTCTTGTCGTGTAGCTTGCCCACTTTCCTGCCTTAAAAAAATTGGGGAGTACAATCTCGCCGATACAATATAGCGAGAAAATACTCCCCAATCTACTACCCATCACTACCCAAACTTGGCAGAACTTACACGAACATTATGAGCGTCAAAATTACATAACTATTTGATTTATAATGCCATCAAGAACAACGTCGAACCCCCAAGAACATCACTCAATATTCTGCACCTGTTCCCGCATTTGCTCGATCAAAACCTTGAGGTCCACCGCCGCGCGGGTAACCGCCGCGTCAATACTTTTACTGCTGAGGGTATTGGCTTCCCGGTTCAGTTCCTGCATCAGGAAATCCAGCCGCCGGCCGATGGCATCATCGTTTTTCAGGGTATCGGTCACTTCACTGATATGAGCCTCCAGCCGGTCCAGCTCCTCGGCCACATCACTCTTCTGCGCCAGCATCACCATTTCCTGGGCCACACGCTCCGGCTCCAGCTCCACTTTTGCTTTATCGAAGCGATCCCGCAGATTCTGCTCCTGGGCGGCCAGCAGCTGCGGCATTTTCTCCCGCACTTCTGCCACCAGCTTGCCCATGGTGGCCAGACGATCCTCAAATAACGGCCTCAAGCGCTCGCCCTCCCGTTCGCGAACGGACATCAGCTCTTGGACCGTGTCTTTGAAAAGGCCGGCAGCCGCCTCTTTCGCCGCGCTGTAGTCTTTCTCCGGCAAAGACATCACGCCAGGCCAACGCAGAATATCCAGTGCATTAATATGGGCGGGGTTATCGAGAATGCGGTTGATGTGGTTGGCTGCCTCGTTCACCGCCTTGGCCATCTCATCGCTGATCTCGAAGCTCTGAACCTCGTTCTCGGCAGACTGCAGGCGCATGGAGATATCCACCTTGCCCCGCTTTAACCCCTGACTACGCAGCTCTTCTCGAAACCGGTTCTCCAGTTCCCTGAACGCCTCCGGCAAACGGAAAGACGGCTCCAGGTAGCGGTGATTTACGGTACGGATCTCACACGTGAGCGTACCCCAGTCACCCTGGGTATCCTTGCGGGCAAAAGCAGTCATGCTGCGGATCATATTGGCTCCATAACCGATGAACAGAAGCATCGAGTTTAACAGGGTATTTGCCCAGGCGGCGAACCCGACCAAAGATCACCCTGCAGTCCACCGCCCCGGGCATGCTACGTGTTATACTCGCCACCCTTTCAAAGATTCCGCCCGGCACCGCCCGGATATGCATTTTCATAAACAGGACACACTATGCGACCAAGTGGCAGAACGCCCGAGCAACCCAGAGACGTCCGCATCACCCGCAACTACACCCGCCATGCCGAAGGCTCGGTACTGGTAGAGTTCGGTGATACAAAAGTCATCTGTACCGCCTCTGTTGAGAACAAGGTACCGCCATTCCTGCGCGGTGAAGGCAAAGGCTGGATCACCGCCGAGTACGGCATGCTGCCCCGCTCCACCGGCAGCCGCATGGGCCGCGAAGCTGCCCGCGGCAAACAGGGTGGCCGCACCGTGGAAATCCAGCGCCTGATCGGCCGCAGCCTGCGCGCTGCGGTAGACCTGAGCGCCCTGGGTGAACACTCCATCACCATCGACTGTGACGTTATCCAGGCCGACGGCGGCACCCGCACAGCGGCCATCACCGGTGGCTGCGTGGCATTAGTAGACGCCTTGAACCACCTGGTCGCCACTAAACGCCTGAAGAAATCTCCCCTTGTTCAAATGGTGGCAGCGGTCTCCGTTGGCGTTTACAAAGGCACGCCGGTAGCGGACCTGGACTATCCGGAGGATTCCGAAGCGGAAACCGATATGAATGTGATCATGACCGATCAGGGCGGCTTCATCGAGATTCAGGGAACGGCGGAAGGCGCTCCGTTCGAGCAGGCCGAGCTGGATTCCATGCTGGTTCTGGCCAGAAAGGCGATTAACGAACTGTTTGAAATTCAGAAGACGGCGTTGGCTGAGTAAGCCGCCCGCGTGCCCGGAGGGGGAGACCTTTCCGGGACACGCTACAAGCACATCCATGTGCGCTCCGCTCCGGCCATCCCTGGCCGGAGAGGGTCCCGGAAAGGTCTCCCCCTCCGAGCCCGCTCCTAATCAGTAGCCGTCTGAATCAGAAGCCAATTTCAATATCATAATCCATGATCACCGGCGCGTGATCAGAGAAACGGGTGTCTTCATCAATCCAGCCATCACGGATGGTCTTGCGAATGCCCGGCGTCAACAACTGGTAGTCCACCCGAATACCCGCCTTCTTACGGGAGCCCTCGGTTTGCTCCGGCCACCAGGTAAACTGATTGCTCTGTTTGTTGATTTCCCGGAAACCATCAATGCAGCCCATCTCATCAAACAGGCGATCAAGCCATGCACGCTCATGGGGCAGGAAACCGGAGA
This sequence comes from Marinobacter sp. KM021, assembly GCF_050707965.1. Lineage (NCBI taxonomy): Bacteria > Pseudomonadati > Pseudomonadota > Gammaproteobacteria > Pseudomonadales > Marinobacteraceae > Marinobacter > Marinobacter sp. KM021. The sequence continues at coordinate 4,161,837 of NZ_CP136129.1, read as the reverse complement.
AATCCGTCTTGTGGTACAGCGGACTGGCGTCCGTCACGTGGTGGGCGGTCTGCAGGTTGGCGCAGAAGATGAACTGCCGGCGCTTGCGCAGGGTCTTCTGCATATGCAGGCCGAAGGCTTCCATGAACTCGTCTTTGTGGTCGAGCACGGTCAGGTCATCTTCGCCAATCAGCTCGTCTTCCCGGCCAAGGGCGCAGGGCGCCAGCACGCAAGCCACGGAGACCTTGTCGAAATCCGCCTGGATAAAGCGACCTTCGCGGTCTGCCTGCTCATTAGCAAACCCGTACATGATGGCCTTCGGAAAATGGCGAGTGTAGATACCCACACCACCGTGTTCGTTCAACTCACCATCAATAAAGTAGGCCTCATAGCCTTCCGGAATCAGGTGTTTGTCTTCTACTTCATAGGCACGCATGCGGTGGTCCTGCACACAGACGACATCAGCGTCCTGCTCTGCAAGCCAGTCAAAAAACCCCTTCTCAACGGCCTGTTCAAGACCATTGACGCTGATTGTAACTACCCGCATACATGTTCCCTGATTCGGTTTGTGTGTATGATACCGGTTTTACGCTTTAATTAAAGATCAAACCCCGCCAGAAGCCTTGCCATGCACGACTATCAGCAAAATTTTATCGAGTTTGCCATTGAGCGGAATGTTCTGCGCTTTGGAGAGTTCACGCTCAAATCCGGCCGAACCAGCCCCTACTTTTTCAACGCTGGGCTATTCAATACCGGAAACGACCTGTTACAGCTAAGCAAAGCCTATGCCGCAGCCATCGAACGCAGCGGCCTGAATTATGACATTATTTTCGGCCCCGCCTATAAGGGCATTCCGTTGGCCACAGTGACCGCTATGGCCCTTGCAACAGACGGTAACAGCAAACCGTTTGCCTTCAATCGCAAAGAAAAGAAAGATCATGGTGAGGGTGGCAATATTGTCGGCGCCCCACTACAAGGTAAGGTACTGATTGTAGATGACGTAATCACTGCCGGCACCGCCATTCGGGAATCCATCGACCTCATTCGTGCCGCTGGCGCGGAGCCCGCCGGCGTGCTGATTGCGTTGGACAGGCAGGAGAAAGGCAATGGCGAGTTATCCGCCATCCAGGAAGTGGAGCAGGAGTTCGGCATCCCCGTCGTCAGCATCATTCGTCTTGAGCAGGTACTGGACTACCTGAAGTCCAATCCGGAGTTTGCCGGCCACGCGGAAACAGTGGCCAGCTACCGGGACCGTTACGGAGTCTGACCATGCACCACCGTGTGTCCAAATCAACGGTTATTGCCAGCCTGGCCGCAGCAGGACTACTGCTGTCCGCCAGTGTGCAGGCCAATATGTATCGTTACACGGATGACAACGGTCAACTGGTGATCAGCAGCACCATCCCGCAGGAGGCTACCAAACGCGGCTACGACATCCTCAGCACCAATGGCCGGGTGATTGAAACCATTCCAGCGGCCCCCACAGCCGAGGAAATCGCCGCCCGGGAAGCGGAAAAAGAACGCCAACGTCAGGCCGAGATTCAACAGGAACAGGATCGCCAGCTGTTGAAGCGTTTCAGCCATCCAGACCAGGCTGTTCGCGCCATGCATCGGAAGATTCGCGAACTGGAAGGGATCATCCAGCTGAAACGGGGCAACATTTCCGTAATTTCCAGTCAACTTGACAACGAGCAAAGCCGGGCGGCCGATATGGAGCGGGCCGGCAGGGATATTCCGGAAGCTACCCTGGAAAGGATTCGGCGGCTGGAGTCACAAATCCGGGACGTGGAACGGGAAATTGCCGCCCAACAGCAAGACATCAGTGCGATGAAAAAGGAATTTGAGGTGGATATCAAAAGATTGGAAGTCGTTACTGGCCAGGAGCGGACACTCCCCCTGGAGCCGGAATAAACGTTTGTATTGGCGGAAATGACAAAGGGCGCTCACCAGAGCGCCCTTTGTGGTTACAGCTCGCCGTTATGATCAGGCGGAAGCTGTTTCCTTCTTGGCTGCCGTCTTGCGAGCCGCAGGCTTACGAGCGGCCGGCTTCTTGGCAGTGACTGACTTCTTGGCATCCTGAGCTGCTTCCGCAACGTCTTCAGCAGCGCCGGAAACGGCATCAGCGCCTTCAGCAGCTTCTTTCTCCAGCTTGGCAACCAGTTCGGCGGCAAAGTTGCCGAAACGGCTGTTCAGGCTGCGCAGCTGCTCGAACAGGTTCTCGGAGTATCCGGTGTAACGCTTGCGCAGGGTCTTGACGCTGTATTCACGGGCTTCCGCTTCCAGCTTCTCTGCATAATCGAACGGCTTGGAAGCCAGCTTCTTCTGCTGCTCTTCCGCGGCATTGATGCCTTTCTCAACGATGTCCTGCAGTTGTTCCTGGTAGGATTTAAGTTTACCCATGGTAGTTCTCCTTGATATTAGGATCGTTTCGGCACCACAAGCCCTCGCTTCTGCGTGCCTTTGGTAACTTTCACCTGCCAAGGTACGGATAAAAATTAGAATGTTCATACTAAAACCAGTTTTCGGTTTTTACAGATTGTTCACTTGATCGAAAGGCATCGACTGGCATAATCGCACCTTGTTTGAGGTAGCCCGTCTCCCGGTTTTATTCAGGCTCCATACGATCAGCAACCAGAGAGCCAGCCACGGCTCCGTATGCGAGTTGACCATGAAGTATCCATTGCCACCCGTGCCCGGCCGGTTAGCCAGCGCGCTTTCAAAGTCAGCGCTTTGCTTGCTGATTATTACCGCTTCCCTTTTGACCACTGGCTGTCAGGAAGACACGCGCGCCAGCAAACTCGACTCCCAACGCGCTTCAGAAGTTTCCGATGCAAGGCTGAAACAGGCGCAATCAAACCTTCTGGCCACGTTGGGGCAAACTCCGGCAACCCAGGAAAGTCGCCAAGCCGGCGATAGCGTTACCCCCCGCACCCTGGCCTGGAATCCACCTATGACCCGCGAAGATGGCTCGTCACTGGCACCGGGCCAGATCTCTGGATATCGCATCTATTACCGGATGAAGCACAAAAATGATTTCAATATCATTCCGCTGAACGATGCCAGCACAACCCGTTACCGCCTCGAGGGCATGCCCCCCGGCGCCTACGAATTCTCAATTACGACGGTCGATGTGGATGGGCTTGAAAGCCGGCGCTCAGACCCGGTGGAAGTCAACCTGATCTGAGCGCAAAGGAAAGGTGCCAGGTTACCAGCGGAAGATCACCCAGCTTGGAATCAGCAGGTCAGACTCAGTGTCCTGTATCCAGCCACCACCAGATGGTACCAGGTAGTATTCGGGCCCGACGTTAGGCACCACCTTGATTTCCATAAGCTGGCCATTCACGCGGTATTCATAGAACACTTCATTCTCCCCCGGCCGGATCACAATTTCCGGCCCGCCTTCCGGGGGCTGGTAATCGGAAATAACCACAGGCTCCTGGGGCGTGACCACCGGGGTGGCATCCAGCGAGCCTTCTTGCTGCGCCATCACCGGTAAAGACACAAGCCCAGCCAACATGGCGGAACAGGCGATTCGTTTCATTTTCGTGGTACCCTTTCGTTCATCTTTCTGGCTAGAGTTGCACAAGCCAACCCACGCTTCAATCAGATTCCGGACCGGCTTTGATATGACTGAGAAAAAGACCCCACCCGTGGTTCTTGTTGACGGATCTTCCTACCTGTTTCGCGCTTACCATGCGCTGCCACCACTGACTACCAGCAAAAACCATCCGACCGGAGCCATCAAGGGCGTTATCAGCATGCTTCGGCGTCTTGAGCAGGATTTCCCCGGCTCCAAGGTGGTGGTGGTGTTCGATGCCAAAGGCAAAACCTTCCGCCATGACATCTATGAAGAGTACAAGGCCAACCGGCCACCCATGCCGGAAGATCTGGCCGTTCAGATCGAACCGATCCACGAAATCGTCCGCGCCATGGGGCTCCCCCTATTGATTGTTCCGGGCGTGGAGGCCGATGACGTCATTGGCACCCTGGCCTACGAAGCCACCAGCAAGGGTATCGATGTGGTGGTCTCCACCGGCGACAAAGACATGGCCCAGCTGGTGAGCGATCACGTGACCCTGATCAATACCATGACTGAAACCGCCATGGATCGGGAGGGGGTGATCGAGAAATTCGGGGTGACCCCGGAACAGATAATCGACTACCTGGCCTTGGTGGGTGACAAGGTGGATAACATTCCGGGCGTGAACAAATGTGGCCCGAAAACCGCGGTGAAATGGCTGCAGACTTACAACGATCTCGACAACCTGATCGAACACGCCGACGAGATCAAAGGCAAGATCGGTGAATACCTGCGGGAAGCCACCGGCACCCTGCCCCTGAGCCGGGAACTGGCCACCATCCGCCTGGATGTCGACCTGGACTTCGGCCTGGAAGATCTGCAGGAGCGGGAACAGGACGACAATTCCCTGCTGGAACTGTTCAAGGAGTACGAATTCCGCAGCTGGATTGCTGAGTTGGAGAACACCGAAGGTTCCGCCAGCGACCAACGTGAGCGCTCCACCGAGCAGGAATCCGCAAAACCGGTAGAGAAACAGTATTCCGTGGTTACCGAGCAGAGAGAGCTGGATACCTGGCTGCAACGACTGAAAGCCGCCGACCAATTCGCTTTCGACACCGAAACCACCAGCCTGCGCTATATGGACGCCGAAATCGTGGGTGTGTCTTTTGCTATCGAGCCGGGGGAAGCGGCCTATGTACCTCTGGGCCACGATTACATGGGGGCACCGGATCAACTGGACCGCGACCATGTGCTTAACCAGCTCAAACCCCTGCTGGAAAGCCCGGACGTGAAAAAGATCGGCCAGAACCTGAAGTACGACAAGAATGTGCTCGCCAACCATGGTATCCAGCTGGAGGGCATCGGCGACGACACCATGGTGGAGTCCTATGTACTCAACTCAGTGGCCACCCGCCACGACATGGATAGCCTGGCCCTAGAATACCTCGGTGAGCAGACCATCACCTACGAATCCATCGCCGGAAAGGGCGCCAAGCAGCTCACCTTCAATCAGATTGATCTGGAGAAAGCAGGCCCCTACGCAGCCGAAGACGCCGACATTACCCTTCGCCTGCACCAGGCTTTGAGCCCGAAACTGAAAGAAACCGGCAAGCTGGAATCGGTGTACCGGGAGATCGACCTGCCGCTGGTACCGGTGCTGTCACGCATGGAACAAAGAGGCACTCTGATTAGCGCCAGCACCCTGCGCCAGCACAGCCAGGAACTGGCCGAGCGCATGGCGGAACTGGAGAAAGAGGCCCACGAGGTGGCCGGCGAAAGCTTCAATCTGGGGTCCACCAAGCAGCTGCAGGCCATTCTGTACGACAAGTTCGGCCTGCGCGTGATCAAGAAAACTCCGAAGGGTGCACCCTCCACCGCCGAGCCAGTATTGCAGGAACTGGCCCATGAGCACGAACTGCCCCGACTGATTGTAGAGCACCGCAGCCTGAGCAAGTTGAAGTCCACCTACACGGACACCCTGCCAGAGCTGATCCATCACCGCACCGGCCGTGTACACACCTCCTACCATCAGGCGGTGACTGCCACGGGGCGCCTGTCGTCCTCCGAGCCGAACCTGCAGAACATTCCTATCCGCACTCCGGAAGGCCGCCGCATTCGCCAGGCCTTCATCGCGCCGGAAGGCTACAAACTGTTGGCGGCGGACTATTCCCAGATAGAGCTGCGAATCATGGCGCATCTGTCTGGCGACAAGGGCCTGCTGAGGGCCTTCGAACATGGTGAAGACATTCACAAAGCCACCGCCGCCGAGGTCTTCGGCGTGAGCCTGATCGAGGTCAGCTCCGACCAACGCCGCAGCGCCAAAGCCATCAACTTTGGCCTTATCTACGGCATGTCTGCTTTCGGCCTGGCCCGCCAGCTGGAGGTCGACCGCAAGACCGCCCAGGAATACATCGACCGCTATTTCGAACGTTACCCGGGCGTACTCAAATACATGGATAACATCCGCAAACAGGCCCACGACGATGGCTACGTGGAAACCCTGTACGGCCGCCGCCTGTATCTGCCGGAGATCAACGCCCGGAACAAACAGCTGCAACAGGCTGCCGAGCGCACCGCAATCAACGCGCCCATGCAGGGGACCGCTGCCGACATCATCAAGCGGGCGATGATCGATGTGGACCAGTGGCTGCACACAGAGCATGCCGACGATGCCTGGATGACCATGCAGGTGCACGATGAACTGATCATCGAAGTGCGGGAAGAGGCTCTGGAGACCGTGCGCAAGGGCCTGGTGCAGCGAATGCAGGCTGCCGCCAAGCTGGACGTACCGTTACTGGTAGAAGCCGGCACCGGCGACAACTGGGACCAAGCTCACTAGACCTGAAACCTGGCCCGATAACGCCCTGTTTTTGTTCATTTTCACTGGAAAAGCACAATGACAGGGCACCCTTTCCCCTTCACTCCACCTTCCCGCTACGTTTAAGCGCCTCCCGATCACGGCACGAAAACTGCACAGATCTGAGGGTCTGGGCTCTTTGATGCCCTATGCCGTGACAGCGATGCGAGGCCTTTCCATGAATTCCGTAGCGAATGAACGCAACTGGTTATTCGACCCATCCCACCTGAAACTGGTGCAACAGTGCCGCCGGCTGATTCAGTCTGAATTCGGGGTAAAGCTCCACCTGAACGAAGACCACCTTGCGGAGCACTTGGCTGAATACGCAGGTAAAACCCGATCGAAGCATCTGGTGCATACCTGGGAAGCGCTTAAACAGAGGGTGCCGGAGCTGGGGCAGATAGATGCAGCGCCAGCCGCTGCCAAAACTTATCGCGGGCAGGAGATTGCTGGTTCAGAGGAGGAGGCAGGCGGGGAAGAAGCCCGACCAAGGAAGAAACAGGTTATCTATCGTGGTCAGGTGGTAGGCTGACCCGGACTGGCCGGATCAGCTATCGAGAAGGACAGCCGCTTAGAAGGCCTTGCTGAACTCGATGGCGGCGCTCCAGGCGCTCAGGTCGTATTCCGCTTGGTAGTTGGATTGGCTGATTGGATCGCCCGTTGGATCGTCGTGACTATACTCACGGTCATCAACCTTGGCAGTACCGTCGAATATCAACGTTCCGACGGCCGCGTCGACCGTCCAACCACTTGCAACATCCTTCCATTGCGCACCCAGCGTCAACCAATGGCGGTCCGTGGACGGAATCCGTGCAGTGACGTATTGGTCAACAGGAGATTCATCGAAAGCATAACCCGCTTTGAACGCCCAAGCCGGAGTTGCCTGCCAGATGCCCCCAACATTAACCTGCCAGGTGTTCTTCCATTCTTCCGTCACGTGGTTGATTGGATCAGGAGCCTGACCACCATTGAGCGCGCCCAGGATTCCTGAGACCTGGCCCGTCGCACCCTCGCGACTAACGATATCCAGTTCCTCAAATCGGCTCCACCGAGCATAGGTTGCGCCCGCAAGCAGCGTCACCTCGTCAGTCAGCTGGTGGCGAGCACCAAAACCAATACTTTCCGGAATTGCCAACGGAACTTCAACTCTCTCGGTAGCTGTCGTCACTGGCGTGAAAGGGGCCCCGGGAAGGCCCGTGACTTCCATATCTCCTTTAAGGTTAAGCTCCGTACCTGTTTGAGCGGTCAACCCGAATTGTGTGCGGTCAGAGAACTCATACAGAAAGCCCACCCGAAAAGTCACACCAATATCATCGCCTTCCACATCGGCGTATGGCTCTGCTCCAGTTGCCGCCAAAGGCGATGCGCTCAGGTCCTGATAACGGCTAAGGCGACCTTCTGCATATAGCACATTGAGACCCAACCCCATCGACAGTCCCTTGCCATTATTGAGAGCAATAGATGGGGTAAATGCGATCGCAGTCAACTCAGTTTTATCAGCAAAAAAACGACCGGCAAAATCATTTTCATAATCTGCAGCCAGTCCGTAAGGTGCATGAATACCAAAGCCAACATCGATAGAGTCGTTGATTTCATGGGCCAAGTAGAAATTAGGCAATACTGCTGGGTCGGCGATATCTCCGCCATTCCTATAATTACCCCCATCAACCGGCTGCCCATCGGCACCAATAGCTCGGATACTGGAAGTCTTCGCCTTGGCATCAATATCCAACACCGCGGCACCAAACGAAATATTGGTCCCAGACAACTGGCTCATGCCAGCGGGGTTAAAAAATACAATAGTGGCATTCTCGGGGTTAGCCGCTGCACCGGCATTAGCAGTGCCCATGGCACTGGCGCTCTGCTCGTTCAGGGCGAATCCGCCGGCCAAAACAGTGGCTGGGGCGGCGAGAGCTGTCACGGTAGCGAAGCGGATGGCCTTTACGAGGGCATTGGTATTCTTGTGCATGCTGTCTCCTTTGTTAGTCGCGCGCGGAGTATACGCAGGGCAGCACAATGGCCTCAAATGCCAAAACTACTGGTTGCAGGCACTAACAAAGTACGACTTTGGTATTAAGGCGGCCCCGGACAGAGCCGCCTGGAAGGAGGATCGCTGTTCGGTTTCGATCAATCGTCCTGAATGGTGAGCTTGTCGACCGAAGATGACAGCTTGTCGGCACCCTGGGCATCGGCACCGAGCTTGATCATCAGGCGCAGGTCGTTCGCGGAATCCGCGTGGGCCAAAGCGTCTTCATAGGTGATGGAGCCTTCGGCGTACAGCCGGTACAACGCCTGGTCAAACGTCTGCATGCCGGATTCGTTGGACTTGGCCATCAACTCTTTGAGTTTGTGCACTTCGGCTTTCCGAATCAGGTCCGCCACCAGCGGCGTGTTGATCAACACTTCGATTACGGCCTTGCGGCCTTTGCCATCCGGCGTCGGCACCAATTGCTGAGCCACGATGGCGCGGAGGTTCAGGGAGAGGTCCATCCAGATCTGGTTGTGCTGTTCCGGCGGGAAGAACTGGATGATCCGGTCCAGGGCCTGGTTGGCGTTGTTGGCGTGCAGGGTGGCCAGACACAGGTGGCCGGTTTCTGCGAACTGTACCGAATACTCCATGGTCTGGCGGGTACGCACCTCACCAATCAGGATAACGTCCGGCGCCTGTCGCAGAGTGTTTTTCAGGGCCACCTCGAAGCTTTCGGTGTCGATACCCACTTCCCGCTGGGTGACGATGCAACCCTGGTGCTGGTGCACGAATTCAATCGGGTCTTCGATGGAGATGATGTGGCCGCGGCTGTTGCGGTTACGGTGGCCGAGCATGGCGGCCAGGGAGGTGGACTTACCGGTACCGGTGGCGCCCACAAACATGATCAGGCCACGCTTGGTCATGGCCAGATCTTTGACGATCTCGGGCAGCGCCAGGTCGTCAATCTGGGGAATTTTCACTTCAATCCGTCGCAATACCATGCCGCACAGGTTGCGCTGGAAGAACGCTGACACCCGGAAACGGCCAATGCCCCGGGCACTGATGGCGAAGTTACATTCGTGGGTCTCTTCGAATTCGGCGCGCTGTTTGTCGTTCATGGCGCCGTAGACAAACTCCCTCGTCTGCTCCGGCGTCAGCGCGTTCTTGGTGACCGGGAGCACTTTCCCGTTTACCTTCATGCTCGGCGGCACACCCGCTGTAATAAACAGGTCCGAACCGCCTTTTTCCACCATCAGCCGTAACAGTTTTTCGAATTCCATTTGTCTACCTATACCGTTTTGTTCTCACCACGTTGACTCCCCGAACAGTGTTCGAGGAGCGGGGCGGGCGGCCTTCCCGGGACTGTCTGCAGCATGGATGCTGCAGTCAAGCTTACAGGGACGTATTTACAGCGTGTCCCGGGAAGGCCGCCCGCCTCGCTCCCTCCCCAAAGGTGGAAGCAAGGAGCCCGAAGTTAAAAGTTATCAGGCATCTTGGCCTTGGCCCGCGCTGCTTCACGGGAAATAAGACCCTTCTGCAACAGGCGCTCCAGGCACTGATCCAGCGTCTGCATGCCCAGGGAACCACCCGTCTGGATAGACGAGTACATCTGGGCAATCTTGTCTTCACGAATCAGGTTACGGATGGCCGAGGTGCCAATCATTATCTCGTGGGCGGCAATACGGCCGCCGCCCATCTTCTTCATCAGGGTCTGGGAGATAACCGCCTGCAGGGATTCCGACAACATGGATCGCACCATGGACTTTTCCTCGGCCGGGAACACGTCAACCACCCGGTCGATGGTCTTCGCAGCGGAGGTGGTGTGCAGGGTGCCGAACACCAAGTGGCCGGTTTCGGCGGCGGTCAGAGCCAGACGGATGGTTTCCAGGTCCCGGAGCTCACCTACCAGGATGATGTCCGGGTCTTCCCGCAAGGCGGAACGCAGGGCTTCGTTAAAGCCCAGGGTATCCCGGTGCACTTCCCGCTGGTTGACCAGGCACTTTTTCGAGTCGTGTACGAATTCGATGGGGTCTTCGATGGTCAGCACATGCTCGTAGCGGGTATCGTTGATGTAATCGATCATCGCCGCCAACGTAGTCGACTTACCGGAACCTGTCGGCCCGGTAACCAGTACCAAACCACGGGGAACCGAAGACACGTCCTTGAAAACCTGGCCCATGCCCAGATCTTCCATGGTCAGAACCTTCGAGGGGATGGTCCGGAATACAGCGCCGGCGCCACGGTTCTGGTTGAAGGCGTTTACCCGGAAACGGGCCACACCCGGCACCTCGAACGAGAAGTCGGTTTCCAGGAACTCTTCGTAATCCTTACGCTGCTTGTCGTTCATGATGTCGTAGATCAACCCGTGCACTTCTTTGTGCTCCATCGGGGGAAGGTTGATGCGGCGCACGTCGCCGTCGACACGGATCATGGGGGGCAGACCGGCAGACAGGTGCAAATCCGATGCGCCCTGTTTCGCCGAAAAGGCAAGCAGTTCAGTAATATCCATAGGATTCCTCGGAGGGCTTTTTCTTTTAGTCCAGAAGCGGCAAACTCACACTATGAGCAGCATAGCAGACAACATCGGGAGCGTAACCCGACGCATACAAAAAGCAACATTGAAGGCAGGCCGGGACCCCGGCAGTGTGCGCCTGTTGGCAGTCAGCAAGACACGCCAGCCAGACGAACTCCGGGTCGCTGCCAATGCCGGCCAGGTTGCCTTTGGTGAAAACTACCTTCAGGAGGCGCTGGACAAGATTGAAGCCCTGAAGGATCTCGATCAGATTGAGTGGCACTTTATTGGCCCCATCCAGTCCAACAAAACCCGGCAAATTGCGGAGATGTTCGCCTGGGTGCACAGCGTTGACCGGCTGAAGATTGCCCGCCGCCTGAGCGAGCAGAGACCTCCCGGTTTACCACCATTGAATCTGTGCCTGCAGGTCAACATCAATGACGAGGACAGCAAATCCGGCTGCACCCTGTCCGAACTGCCCGAACTGGTGGATGAGATCGGCGATTTGCCTAACGTAAAATTGCGAGGGCTTATGGCGATTCCCGATCCAGACCAGTCCGAGGCAGATCTGCGGATGAGTTTTCGCAAGCTGGCCAATACCCTGCGGGAGCTTAAACGGGGGTCTCCTGAGGCGGGCCCGATGGACACACTGTCTATGGGTATGTCGGATGATCTCGAGATCGCCATCGCAGAGGGCGCAACCTGGGTTCGCGTAGGTACCGCTCTATTTGGGGCAAGGCCATCCAAACACAGCCAGAGCTGAAACCGCTGGTTCCTGCTATCATCGCATTCAACGAATTAACTGACCAAAGCCCTGGAGTGACCCTTGAGCACATCACCCACGATTTCTTTTATAGGTGCCGGCAACATGGCCAGCGCCATCATCGGCGGCATGCTGGAGAACGGCTACCAGGCCGGTAATATCTGGGTAAGCGCCCCTGACGATGGCCACCTGCAATCCATCCGGAAGCGTTTTGGTGTCAGCGTTACCACGGACAACCGGTACTGCGCCCAACAGGCGGATATTGTGGTGTTGGCAGTTAAGCCCCAGGTGATGGCGGATGTCTGCCACGACATCGCCCCGGTGGTGCAGAACACCCGCCCGCTGATGGTTTCCATCGCCGCAGGCCTGACCGCTGAGACTCTGGACAACTGGCTTGGCGGCGGCATGCCGCTGGTTCGCGTGATGCCCAACACACCGTCGCTGGTTGGCAAGGGTGCCGCCGGGCTGTTTGCCAACGCACAGGTCAAAGACGCACAGAAGACATCGGTACAGTCGATGTTCGAAAGCATCGGCTCAGCGCTGTGGGTGGACGACGAAGACCAGTTGCACGGCGTTACCGCGCTATCCGGAAGCGGCCCGGCGTATTTCTTCTTGATGCTTGAAGCTCTGGAAGGCGCCGCCACCGAAGCCGGCATCGCACCTGAAACCGCTCGGGCACTCGCTATTCAGACCATGGCGGGCGCGGCCGAAATGGCGGCCCGCAGCGACGATGACCCAGCGCAGCTCAAACGCAACGTCATGTCCCCCGGCGGCACCACCGAGCGTGCCGTGAATACCTTTGAGGACGGCGGCCTGCGGCAACTTGTGAAAAAGGCCTATGGCGCGGCGTTTGATCGCTCCCGGGAAATGTCCAAAGAACTGGCAGATAAACAGTAACCGTTAACGGAGACACAGCTACATGCTGGCAGATATTGTGATTACGATCCTGCTGATCGCGTCCACCTTCTACATGACCATCGTACTGCTGCGCTTCCTGCTACAGCTGGCCCGGGCCGACTTCTATAACCCGATTTCCCAGTTTGTGGTAAAGGCCACCAATCCGCCGCTACGCCCGCTGCGCCGTTTCATTCCAGGCTGGGGCGGCATTGATGGGGCAGCGCTGGTACTTGCTGTCATTATCCAGGCCATTACCTTCCTCCTGATCCTGGTGGCCCTGAACGGCGGGATTCCCGGCATCAATCCGATTACCCTGCTCGTCTGGGCCGTTTTGAATGTGCTCAGCCTGATTGTCAAAATCTACTTCTGGTCAGTGATTGCCGTGGTGGTGGTCAGTTGGATTGCCCCGCAAAGCAGCCACCCGGCTATCCAGCTGGTCGCGCAGATTACCGAACCGGTCATGCGACCGGTGCGTAGCGTCATGCCTTCCATGGGCGGGTTGGATCTGTCACCAATCATTGTGTTCCTGATACTGAACGTCATCTCTGTGGTGATTGACCATATGAAGATCGCCGCGGGCCTCGGCTCCATCGGCCTTGGAATGTAACCTGCCTCACAGATATACATTCAGTTACAGTTTTATCTATTTCGAAACACCGAAGGCTTCAGCGTCAACAACATGATTCTGAAGCCTTTTTTGCATCAGTTCCCGACCTGCCGTAAAAAATGCCGACTGGCGCACCCCACCCAACTGACTAAAAAGGCTACTATTAACGTCATTTAATCTCGGAAGTCGCGCAGAAGGATTATCCAATGAATCAGCAGGGAACTCTGTCGCAGCAGGTTGAGGCATACCACAACTGGAAGAAAGAGCTGATACGGCAGATTGGCCGGTACCGGCTCTGGCTGCAAGATAACAATCTGTTCTCGGAAGACGTCAGCACCCGAATTCGCCATGGCCTGGAACTGCTCATTGAAGATGAGCTGACCATCGCCTTTGTGGGCGAGTACTCCCGCGGCAAAACCGAGCTGATCAATGCCCTGTTTTTTTCGGAGTACGGTCAGCGCATGCTGCCGTCCCAGGCAGGCCGCACCACCATGTGCCCCACGGAGCTGTTCTTTGATCGCAGCGCCAACCAGAACTACCTGCTGCTCCTGCCCATCGAGACCCGGACCGGCGAACTTTCCCTGCAGCAACTGCGCAAGCAGCCTGAGCGCTGGGTAAAGCACGAGCTGGACGAGCGCAACCCGGAAGTCATGCGCGAAGTGCTGGCCGAGGTTGCCCGCATCAAAAGCGTGACCCCTGACGAAGCGCGCCAGTTGGGCTTTGACGAAGCCATGCTGGAACACGATCGCAACAACCCCGGCAATGTACTGGTGCCTGCCTGGCGCAACGCCCAGATCAGCATTCGCCACCCGCTGTTCGAGCGTGGTCTTCGCATCCTCGACACGCCGGGGCTCAATGCACTGGGCTCCGAGCCTGAGCTGACCATCAGTATGCTGCCCCGCGCCCACGCGGTCATTTTTGTGTTAAGTGCGGACACCGGCGTAACCGCCAGCGATATGACCATCTGGAAGGACCATATCGATACCGAACACGCCGACCACAGGGCCGGCCGGTTTGCCGTGCTGAACAAAATTGATGTGCTGTGGGACGACCTGCAGGGTGAGCAACACACCGCCGATGCCATTGAGCGGGTACGCACCTATACTGCGGAACATCTGAGCATACGCCAGCAAGACGTGATCCCGCTTTCGGCAAAACAGGGACTGCTGGCCCGGGTACGCAAAGACAACGAGCTGTTCGGGCGCTCCAACATCGGCCAGCTCGAGCAACTGATCATTCAGCGCATCCTGATGCACAAGGAGCAGTTGATTACCCAGAACCTGATCAACGATCTTCTGGGCATGCTTCAAAACAGTCAGGCGGCCATGCAATACCGGCTTGAATCACTGGAAGAAGAACGCCAGGCCTGTGCCGGCGCCACAATGGACAAGGCCGCCCTCAGCCGGCTAGCAGAGCGCGCGCAGAAAGACTATGACTTCTACTACAAAAAGCTGATCACCCTGCGTTCCTCCCGCCGGCTCATGGATTCCCAGGGAGAGATGCTGAAGAACCTGGTCGCCGAGGATCGTTTTGAAAATCGCGCCGCCAAGGTTCGTCACACGATGTCCAAGAGCTGGACGACGGCCGGCATGAACCGGGCCATGGACCATTTCTTTGAACTGTTGGAAAGCGACCTGACCAACCTGCTGGCCGAAGGCCGGCTGGCAGAGAAAATGGTCGGAGCCATCTATCGCCGTTATAACGAAGACACCCGGGCCAGGCACCTGGAGCCCATCCCGCTGCGGGCGGGCCGCCATGTCATCGCCATTCGTGAACTGCGCAAGAAAGCCAAGCGCTTTCGCATCAGCCCGAAAAACCTGCTGACCGAACAGTCCCTGCTGGTGCGCCGCTTCTTCAACGTCATGGTGGGCGAAGCTCGCACCCTTCACGGCCGGGTGCGTAAGGATGTCGAACGCTGGCCCCAGGAAGCCCTGCTGCCGATCATGCAGTATTCCATGGAGCAGAAACAGCTGTTGGAGCACCAGATCCGCCGCCTGCGCGACATGGTCCGCAGCGACCGGGACAGCCGCGCGGAGCGCCAGCGCCTGGATAATGCCATTGCCGACCTGCGTAAACAGCTGGAACTGGCCGACGCCATGATGCGGCAAATCCGCAAACCGGCCCCTACCATGATTCAGCAGAAAGTCGTCAATATCTCAGGCGCCATCTGAAAGACCGGGGCCCGCTCGAACATCGCGCGGGCCCCGAAAACGGCGCCACAGCCACGCGCCGGTTGCAGCAACCCCCACCCGCCTTTAAACTGCGATGCTGTCGCGCTTTTCTGAACACTTCAAGGCCAATGGCCAGACACTTGTGGACCGGACCAGGAACTCATCACCGCCATGCCTGATTCCCTGCCCTCGGACTCCGTGGGCCTTGTAAGCCCCCAAACCATTCGCTTTGACACGCCGATCGAACTGGCGTGCGGCCAGACCCTGGACAGTTACAACCTGGTGGTGGAGACCTACGGCACCCTGAATCCGGACGCCAGCAACGCAGTGCTGATTTGCCATGCACTCAGCGGCCATCACCATGCCGCGGGCTATCACAGCATGGAAGACAAGAAGCCTGGCTGGTGGGACAGCTGCATCGGCCCAGGCAAGCCCATCGATACCAATCGTTTTTTTGTGGTCAGCCTGAACAATCTGGGAGGCTGCCACGGCAGCACCGGCCCCAATTCCAACAATCCGGTAACGGGCAAACCCTTCGGCCCGGATTTTCCGGTGATTACCGTTGCCGACTGGGTAAAAAGCCAAGCCTACCTGGCTGACCACCTGGGCATTGAACAGTGGGCCGCGGTGGTCGGCGGCTCGCTCGGCGGCATGCAGGCGTTGCAGTGGAGCCTGGATTACCCGGAACGGTTGCGTCACTCTGTGGTGATTGCCTCCACGCCCCGACTCAGTGCACAAAATATCGCCTTCAATGAAGTGGCTCGTCAGGCCATTACCTCCGACCGGGAGTTCCACGACGGCCGATACTACGATTTTGGTGCGGTGCCACGTCGCGGCCTGATGCTCGCCCGTATGGTCGGCCACATCACCTACCTGTCCGACGCCTCCATGGGTGAGAAATTCGGCCGGGAGTTACGGGAAGAGGCTTACAAGTTCGGGTTCGACGCCGAGTTCCAGGTAGAAAGTTACCTTCGTTACCAGGGCGAGCGTTTCTCAGAAAGCTTTGATGCCAACACCTACCTGTTGATGACCCGGGCCCTGGACTACTTCGATCCGGCCTATGCCGCCGGCGGGGATCTAGCCAAGGCTCTGGCACCGGCAAGCTGCGAGTACCTGGTGCTGTCGTTCAGCACCGACTGGCGCTTTTCGCCCGAACGCTCCGAAGAGATGGTGAACGCCATGATCTCTGCCCGCAAGAAGGTCAGTTACGCCGAAATCGATGCCCCCTGGGGCCACGACGCGTTCCTGATTCCAACCCCCAGGTACACCGATATTTTCACCGCTTATATGGACCGGGTGGCACGGGAGGTGGGCGCATGAGACCAGACCTGGACATCATCCAGCAATGGGTCCAGCCAGGGCATCACGTACTGGACCTGGGTTGCGGCAATGGCACCCTGCTGGACTTTCTTCAGCGGGAGCGAGGCGCCACGGGGTTTGGCCTGGAGATCAACCCGGACCACATCACCACCTGTATGGCGAAAGGGGTGAGCGTGATCGAGCAGAACCTGGACACCCAGGGGCTGGACAATTTTGACGACGGCATGTTCGACGTGGTTCTGATGACCCAGGCCCTGCAAGCGGTGCGGCGACCGGACAAAGTGATCGAAGAGATGCTCCGGGTCGGCCGAGAGGGCATCGTCACCTTCCCCAACTTTGCCCATTGGCGCCTGCGCTGGGGACTGGCTCTGAGTGGCCGTATGCCCGAATCCGACGCACTACCGTATAAATGGTATAACACCCCCAACATACGGCTATGCACCTTCAAGGATTTTGAAGCCTTGTGCCGTCAGAAAGGCATTCGCATCAAGAGCCGCCGGGTGGTAGACGGTCAGCATCAGAACAGCTGGCTGGCCAGGCTCTGGCCGAACCTGTTGGGGGAAATTGCCATCTATCGAATCACGCGGGAGAACCCATGATGATGACTCGTTCGATCACTCGCCTACTGACCCTGACCCTGGGACTGCTGTTATTCGCTCAGGCGCAGGCCGGCCAGGAAGACTTCGGTGACTATCAGGTGCACTGGAGCGTTTTCCCAAGCACCTTCCTTGACCCGGAAGTCGCCAGGGCCAACAACCTGCAACGCAGCCGGGGCATTGGCATCATCAACATTTCCATTATGACCGAAGGTGAGCATGGCCAGATCCGGCCGGTTGGCGGGCAGGTACAGGGCCAGGTTACCAATGACATCCAGCAGGTGAATTTCCTGGCCTTCCGTCGTATTCAGGAGGGTGATGCAGTCTATTTCATCGCCCAGTACCAGTACCGTTCCGGCGACCTGATGACGTTCAACATCACGGCCCGGCCCACTGGCCACAACCGGGATCTGCCAGTTCGTTTCTCCCATACCCTGTTCAATGACTGACACCATGAGCCAGAAATTTATCATCGCCAGCAATAACAAAGGCAAGATTGCCGAACTGACAGAACTGCTCAGCCCCTTGGGGTTGCAGCCGGTTGCCCAGGGCGAACTTGGCGTGAGCGAGGCCGAAGAACCGGCGGTCACCTTCGTTGAAAACGCCATCCTCAAAGCCCGCCATGCCGCCCGGGAAACCGGGCTGCCGGCCCTGGCAGACGACAGCGGCCTGGCCGTGGATGCCCTCAATGGCGAGCCCGGCGTGCGCTCGGCGCGGTACGCCGGCGACGCCGCTTCCGACGCCGACAACGTGGCGGCACTTCTGGATGCCTTGAACGACGTTCCCGCCGCACAACGCAGTGCCCAGTTCCATTGTGTTCTGGTGTATCTTCGACATGCCGACGACCCCACGCCGATCATTTGCCATGGCCGCTGGCCCGGGCAGATCCTGACCGAGCCCCGGGGTGACGGCGGCTTCGGTTATGACCCTGTATTCCTGGCGCCGGAGTTCAACTGCAGCGCCGCAGAACTGACCCGGGCACAGAAAGGCAAGATCAGCCATCGGGGCCGGGCCCTGGCCAGCCTGCTGGAACAACTCCAGGCGGAGCGGTAAACCCATGACCGCCACCCCGGTTGCGGTCTGCCCGCCACTGAGCCTGTACATCCACGTGCCCTGGTGCGTGCGCAAATGCCCCTACTGTGACTTCAATTCACATGCCGTCAAGGGGGAAATTCCGGAAACGGCCTATCTGAACGCCATTCTGGAGGATCTGGATCAGGACCTGTTCTATATCCAGGGGCGCCCTATCGAAACCGTCTTTATCGGCGGCGGTACTCCTTCCCTGATGAGCGGCGCCTTCTACGAACAGCTGTTCGACGGGCTCCGCCAACGCCTGCCTTTTTCGAGCGATGCGGAAATCACCCTGGAAGCCAACCCCGGCACGCTGGAAGCAGGTCGCTTCGAGAGTTTCCGCGAGGCCGGCATTAACCGGCTGTCCATCGGCGTGCAAAGTTTTCACCCGGAACACCTGCAAGCCCTCGGCCGTATCCACGATCAAGCCATGGCCCACCGGGCCATCGAATCCGCCCAGACTGCCGGGTTCGACAATTTCAACATCGATCTGATGCACGGCCTGCCGGGGCAAACTCCGGAACAGGCAGTGAACGACCTGCAGGCCGCCCTGGCCCACGGGCCAACCCACTTGTCCTGGTATCAGCTTACCATTGAGCCGAACACCGAATTTTTCTCGCGGCCACCGGCGTTGCCAGACGACGACCGGCTCTGGGAGATTTATCGGCAAGGAACCGCTCATCTTCGGTCAGCGGGCTTCGACGACTATGAGATATCGGCCTGGAGTTTGCCCGGCCGGGCAAGTAGGCATAACCTGAATTATTGGACGTTTGGTGATTACCTGGCGCTGGGTGCTGGCGGGCATGGCAAAGTCAGCCTGGCTGACGGCAGAGTTCTGCGATACTGGAAAACCCGGCAACCAGACGCCTACCTGCAAAGGATCGGCTCCCGCACCTCCGGCAGCGAAGACCTGGAACCGGAGGATCGGCCACTGGAGTTCATGATGAACGCGTTACGCCTGAAACGGGGCACCTCCGAGCAACTGTACTTAGAACGTACAGGTTTACCCTTGTCGTCAGTTGCGGTACAACTTGAGCAATTACGCAAACAACATCTGCTGACCCCCGATCGCCTGCAGGCGACCGAGCAAGGACAGCGTTACCTGAATAGCCTGCTGGAGCACTTCCTCTGATGAATTCAGCTCAGCACACCGTGCCATCCGGGCCTCGCCCGATGAAACCGCCCATGAAGGTATCCATCGTGGTGGCGGTGGCGCTGTTTCTGGTTCTGATGGCCATCAACCAACCCCTGAAGACCGGTTCTGCCCCTCAGGGCATTGTCAGCTTCCAACTGGCAGGCACGGCAGACCAGGCCTACGCCATCATCCGCAGCTGGCGCGAGAACGGCTTGATCTGGGCAAAAGCGTCATTGTGGGTAGACTTTCTGTTTATCGTGGCTTACCTGGCCGCGCTGTTGCAGTTGACCAGACACTTCACCCGGGACAGGCCCGGCATCCGGGAGCGCAAGGTCGCACGCTGGGTGCGCGCGCTGTTTATCACGGCAGGGCTGAGTGACGTGGCGGAAAACATTGTACTGCTGAACAACCTGAGCCCGCCCACAGACTCCATGAGCATGACCGCCACTATCCTCGCGTTGATCAAATTCACCGGGCTGCTGCTCGGAGTGGCCGGACTTGTCATCATCCGGGCTGCCCGCCGGCATCCGCTGAGCCACTCCTGACACTGTCCCGCCTCAATTGGTGCGATAGAACAACAAATCCCAGACTCCGTGGCCAAGATTTTCACCACGCTTTTCGAATTTGGTGATCGGACGGTCATCCGGGCGCGGTGAGTAGCCACCCTGCTCCTGAGTATTGGCGAACCCTTCCGAATCGTTCATCACTTCCAGCATGTGCCCGGCGTAGTTTTCCCAGTCCGTCGCCAGGTGCAGAATGCCACCAACGCGGAGTTTGTGACGAATCCTCTGAACAAAGTCGTGCTGGATCAGGCGACGTTTGTGGTGCTTTTTCTTGTGCCAGGGGTCCGGAAAGAACACCATCACACGGTCCAGGCTGGCATCTGGTAAGCACAAGTCGATGACGTCATTGGCGTCGATATTGTAAACGCGCACGTTCTCAAGTCCGCGATCCTCCACCTCTTTGAGCAAGGCTCCAACACCGGGCAAGTGCACTTCCACACCGATAAAGTCCTGCTCGGGGGCCGCTTCCGCCATATCCGCCAGGGATTTCCCCATGCCAAACCCAATCTCCAGATTCAGCATGTTGTCCCGGCCAAACACTTCCCTCGGGTCGATCATGCCGTTGTCGCGGCTCAGGCCGTACTTGGGCCAGCTGCGTTCATAGGCTTTTTTCTGACCCTCGGTCATCCGGCCCTGGCGCAAGACAAAACTGCGAACACCGCGGCGGGTGGTGATCGGGTTGTCGCCGGAGGCATCGTGCGTCTCATGCTGGTCAGTCATCTGTGGTCCTCAACCGTCAATGCGGATCTGATTTAGGGAACGTTACCCGCCAGTTTACCAGAGTAGGCCGCCTCAAGCGGAGACAACCGAGCTTTGCCCCTGTTGACGGTCCAGTTGCCGGTAGCCGAGCGCTTCCATCAGATAGTTTCGGGTTACCGCTGGCTGGTCATCCAGGTCCGCCAGGGTGCGGGCCACTCGCAGAATTCGGTGCAACGCCCGCGCAGACAACCCCAGTTTCTCCATGGCTCCGGACAGCAGTTTCTCGCTCTCCGCATTCAGATGGCTGGCCTCGTGCAACGCCTTGCCAGCAAGGGCCGCATTGAGCACGCCCCGTTCTGACTGCCTGGCCCGGGCCCGTAACACCCGTTCCCGGACGCTGGCGCTGGACTCTCCGGTTTCACCCGCCCCCAACAACACGCCCCCGGCCTGCACCGGCACTTCAACGTGCAGGTCAAACCGGTCCAGCAACGGCCCGGATATCCGGGAGCGATAGCGCATGACCTGCTGCGGCGTACACTGACACTCCATGGTCGGATGCCCACTGTAGCCGCACGGGCAAGGGTTCATAGCAGCAACCACCTGGAATCGGGCAGGAAAAGTGACCTGCCGTGCAGCCCGACTGATGGAAATTTCACCGGTTTCCATAGGTTCCCGCAATACCTCCAACACGCGGCGCTGGAACTCTGGCAACTCGTCAAGAAACAGTACGCCTCGATGGGCCAGGGAGATTTCTCCGGGCCTTGGGCTGCTACCACCTCCCACCAGCGCCACCGCCGAAGCGGTATGGTGCGGGGAGCGGAATGGAGCCTGCCGCCAACCACCGGGCTTGAGGGGAAGGCCGGCGACCGAATGCACACTGGCCACCTCCATGGCCGCGGCGTCGTCCAGGGCTGGCAGTATGCCGGGCAGCCGGCTGGCCAGCATGCTTTTGCCGGTGCCTGGCGGGCCAAACAGCAGAAGATTGTGCCCGCCGGCAGCCGCCACTTCCAGGGCCCGTCGGGGAACCTGCTGGCCCCGGACGTCCGCGAGGTCCAGCCCCTCGTCCCGGGGCCCGGCTTCTGGCTGGGCTCGAGCTACCGGGGATATCCGGGCGCGACCAGACAAATGCTCACAGACGGTCAGTATGTGGCTGGCGGCAAACACGTCATCATCGCTGGCCAGCGCGGCCTCTTCAGCATTGTCTTGGGGAAGCAACAGCGCGCGACCGGCGCCTCTTGCCGCCAGTACCGCCGGCAATACGCCTTTCAGGGGCCGTAATGCGCCATCCAGGGACAACTCGCCAATGAACTCGAGGTCTTTGAGACTTTCGGCGGGAATCTGCCCGGAAGCGGCGAGGATGCCAAGGGCGATGGGCAGGTCGAAGCGTCCACCCTCTTTGGGCAGGTCTGCGGGGGCCAGGTTAATGGTTTTCCCGAGCTTCAAAATATTCTGTCTATAAATGTAGCTGGGATTCGGGCTATCCGACCTCCCCAAAGATCTAATCGAACTGTTAACAACAGTCTGGCTGATGCTCATTGAGAGCCCTAATAATTTATTTTATATTCGCAATCGTTGCGGTGACATGTGCGTGATTCAAATTGGAGGTTCAGTAATCGGTCGTTTGTTGGACACTCTCGCCGACCCATAGAAAGTGGTCAGATTTGCCTTGTTTAGTGTCCATAAATCCCGTACAACAATCTATGTCCAGAAAAGGTTCGTTTGATGATCATAGGTTATGCACGGGTAAGCACGAGTGACCAGAACCCAGAACTCCAGGTAGATGCTTTGGAGAAGGCTGGGGCTGAGCAGATCTTCCAGGAAAAGTTCACAGGATATCAACGTGAGCTACCCGAGTTGTCGCAGCGCCTGAGATGCTCAGAAAGGGCGATGTCCTGGTCGTCTGGAAGCTGGATCGTCTCGCTCGCTCACTAAAAGACCTGGTTGTTCTAGTTGAGGAGCTTCACGAGCGTGGGGTAGGCTTCAAATCCCTGACCGAATCCATCGACACGACCAGTTCAGGTGGGAGCTTAGTGTTCAAATCTTCGGGTCCCTGGCTGAGTTTGAACGCGACCTGATTCGGGACAGGTCAACCCGGGCTAGGAGTCTGCGCGGCAGAAGCTCGTTTCTGGCATAATAAACCGAAAATTTTTCGGCAACAGGACGTCTGATGGGAACCACTTTCCGCCCGTACTCGCCCGACCAGGAATTGCTCCTTCCCCCAAGCCTGAACGAGTGGCTGCCTGATGGCCACCTGGCCTATTTTGTCAGTGATGTTGTCGAGGAGCTGGATTTGAGTGCGTTTTACGCCCGCTACGAAGGCAACGGTCGGCGTAACTCGCCGTTCGATCCGCGGATGATGCTGAAGGTTCTTATTTACGCCTACGCCACCGGCGTATTCTCCTCACGCAAGATTGCCCGGAAGTTGGAGGAAGACGTCGCCTTTCGGGTTCTGGCTGCGGGTAATTTTCCCAAGCACCGCACGATCTGTGATTTCCGCAAACACCATCTGGTCGCCTTCAAGGCCATCTTCATTCAAGTCGTACGGATTGCCCGGGAGGCGGAGCTGATCACGCTGGGAACACTGGCGATTGATGGCACAAAGATTCGGGCTAATGCCAGTAAGCACAAGGCCATGAGCTATGGCCGCATGGGCGAGGAAGAAGATCGTTTATCGAAAGAGATCGATGGGCTATGTCGTCAGGCCCGTCGAACGGATGAGTCGGAAGATCGGCAGTTCGGCCCGGATCAGCGGGGTGATGAGCTACCTGAGGAGTTGCAGTACCGACAGGCGCGACTGGACAAGATCCGCGCTGCCAAGGAGAAATTGGAAGCGGATCAGAAAGCGCGGGATACAGCCAAAGGCCGGCACCCGGACGATGATCGCCGCCCACCCCGCGGTGGCCGGAACTTCAAGCGAGATTACGGGGTGCCGG
Source organism: Marinobacter sp. KM021 (assembly GCF_050707965.1). Taxonomy (NCBI): domain Bacteria; kingdom Pseudomonadati; phylum Pseudomonadota; class Gammaproteobacteria; order Pseudomonadales; family Marinobacteraceae; genus Marinobacter; species Marinobacter sp. KM021. Next base: position 4,138,245 of record NZ_CP136129.1, on the reverse strand, counting down.
ACGACAAAGATCAAAGCAACTTTACCGACCCGCAAAGCCGGATTATGAAAACGGCGGATGGGTTCCAGCAATGCTACAACGGCCAGTTGGCCGTGGATGGTGAATTCCAACTGATTGTCGCTAATCATCTGGGCAGCAATGCCAGTGATCAGGGTCGCCTGATACCGCTACTGGATGACGTGAAAGACATCCTGAAAACCTATCCGCAACAATGCCTGGCCGATGCCGGTTACCGTAAAGAAGACGACTTACAGTCCCTGGAGGACAAAAGGATCGACGGTTATGTCTCGCTGCGTCGGGAAGGGAAAAAGAGCGCAGAGATAGACGCGAGCGGTTATCCCGCCACGTCACGGATGGCCGAGAAGCTGGCCACCGCGACGGGGCGATCGGTTTACGCCCGGCGCAAGTATCTGGTTGAGGCGGTTAATGGCTGGATCAAGCATATTCTGGGCTTCCGGCAGTTCAGCCTGAGGGGGCTTAATGCCGTGCAAGGCGAATGGGATCTGGTCTGCCTGTCGCTTAACCTCAGGCGGATGAGTTCGCTGATGAGGCTGACATAGGCGATCTGAGGCGGCGTGCTGGGCCGTGCTGAGTGGTCGGGCTACGGTTGTGAACTTGCCTATAACCGTCTTGATTGCCTAGACAGAAAATCGTGACTCTATCCGGTTGGATACTGCGCCTATACTCTCGGGCACAACCGTGATTCGGCGCGGCGGAGGCACTTGCTCAAAACACTTCTGCCGCGCAGACTCCTAGGGGCCGAAAGGGCGGCCGGAAACCAGCAATGTCCGATACCGACACGAAAAAAGCTTATTAGCCCCAGAATTACAAAGACGGAAGTGGCAGAGCATTTTGGTGTTTCAAGAACTAATTTGAACAAATCTTTGCCTCGGCCAATCAATCTTAGAGGAGCTTAGGCTCATCCTTTGTGGTTTACAATATGCGTATTATCGGTATTTTTAGGGATTTATATATAGTCCTTTTGCAAGGGGAATGATTGGACGTAGTTGGCTTGCGCATTCTTCGATGTAGCCTATGCTTTCAGTTGTAATAATCCAGGAGGCAATGATAATGTTCAAGTGGTTTTTTTAACAATATGTCTAGGTTTTTCCTTGTTTTTATTTTTCATGGACTAATATCTGGGATTGCGTCGGCTTCCGATTTAAAAAGCAATGAAGATATGGGGTTGAGTGAGTTTCAAACTAAAGAGGTTGATGAGTTTTCAAGACTTGAGGAATTTGATACCGTTAATGAGTTTCAGTCGTATATCGATGATTATGTGCAGTCATGTATCGATAACACATTCATAAATACCAAGACGGTTCCATGCTTTGTTGGATATAAAATTTGGGATCGTGAGTTAAATGACTACTACCAAAAGCTTAAAATTTTATGTTCTCCTGAAGAGAACGTATTACTCCTGCAGTCTCAGCGGCTGTGGATCCAGAATCGAGACCGAACTATAGAAATTAATAGTGCTTTTCTTGACTGGCTCTATGAAGACATGGACGGAACAATGTTTGTTGCAATGAGAGCTGGAAGAGCAGAGGATGCAATCACTCCAATGGTGAAACAGCGGGCGCTACTTCTAAAACGCTGGGTCGATTTAAAGATCAAAGGCCAGTACCGAGATAGTTGGTGAATGGTTTATCAGGAATTTATCTTTTAAAACCTAAAATTTAAATGCTGACAAAAATAAGGTTGCCAAAATTACCTTAAATTAATACATCTACGTGAAGATGATGAACTAGTTTGACCAGATCGGGTGTTGTTCACGTATCCGGCCAGAGTTTCCCCACTAAAGGTCGCGACGTCAGTTGTACAGAGCAGACTATCTTCAGTTGCGATGAGACAATATTCTGGTTGTGATCGGGCGCTGTCACACGTAGATTTTTCGAAAACCTCGCTGACACCACAGCGAAAGTATGATACTCCCGTGTTTACTGCTTCCGATCCTCGGACAGGGCTCTCCGGATAAGTTTTCTCTCTGCTGGCGTATAATCTGCTAGTCCATCGTCAATGCACTTTGGATTCAATCGTTCTAGCGCAATATCTATACCGGAAAGATTAAATACCGCAGTTATGATTCTTTTATTCGAGTCTTGTATTCTAGCGGCGAGTTTGTGACTATCGCTTAGTGATTCGAGGAAGTCATGGGAGTCTAACGGATAAAAAGTTGCCCCTCTTTTCTCCGACGGCAACCAAATGCTCGATTTCGCATTTTCGGAACCAATTCGAAAGGTTACGGCAGGCTCAGTAATTTTCAGAGACTGGCCCTTATAGTCGCCTCCCCAGTCTATGAATATCTCTAACAACTCGTTGGTACATCTGATGAAAAAGGTATCATGTCCAGACTCTCTGAGCATCTGATTACGTGGATCATAAGGGCTATATTCGGATCGAACGTAAATTGAGGCCTGAACTGTATCATCCAGTGGGTCTATTTTGGATACAAATTTCCAATGACCTAGTGCATTTACTTTTTCTTTTTTGTAGCCATGGGCCTGGTCATAGCAAATCAGGCGATCGACGTTTTTTTCTATGCTCGTGCATGTGAGCGAACCTTGTCCTAAATTGAGTTTTCCCTCAGACGGAATGGAAATTGTAAGGAGTAAGAAACTCACGGCCAGTTTAATACGTAACATTTTAATAATACTCTTATCTAAGATTACTAGAAATGTAATTTTTTAATGATATCAGATCCTCATTGCGTTTATGGGTCAAGAAACCTCTAATTTTTTTAGTGCTTTTTCCCGTAGCAGAGTGAAAGAATTGCTCCATAGCGTCTCGATACTTAATCCATTGGCGCTGTGTGTTACGAAAATCCGATAATGAAACCATTGTCGAATTGAGTCCCATATCTAGGTCAGGGTTTGCCTCTATCAGAGATAATAAAATACCATATTCTTCATTTAGTTTTGCGTCTTCTGCATGAAGGTCGAAGCTGTATTGAGGAGTCCGACGGTTAATTATGTTAGAAACAAGGTTTATAAATTCCTGCTTTTGTTCATCTATTGACCAAGCTATTGTTGCGGAAAAGGCTGTCCCACCATGCATTTCTTCACCTTGAGCTTTCAACGTGACGAACTCTGCCATCTCTTGATATGCCATTTGGAGTAATGAAGCTTGCACTGGGTCCAGCTTGCTCATCAATGAATCAATATCCGTATTTCTCTCTTTCTCCCTTATTTCCTCATTTCTCGTGGCGCAGTGTGTTGCGCCAATGCCACTTGTGACAAATTCACATAGATTGAACTCAATCGCCCCCCCGGTCTTCCATCGCTGGTAGTAGACTTTTACAGCCGTATCCATTTCAGATGGAACCACTCCACCGTGAGTGATTAGCCAAAACACTAGCTCAGGATTAGGCTGCCCAAATACTTCACTGGGGCGTGATGCTTTTTCCGCCAACTCCCAAACATCATAAAAAGGGTATTTGCCGTCCTCATCCTCAACGCGATACTTGGTAAAAAACGCTTCTTTATCCCTTATTGCGAGCTCGGAGGCATATAAGAGAGAAGTTTTTGGATCTAGGTACTTGAAGGTAATATCTGAATTCTCTGATATGGCTCTTGCATAGACTGCAGCAGCCTTGTGCGGGTTTGCCTGACGAATACTGCCCGCCCTGTAAAATGTGTGGTCTAAATAAAGGCGTAGAGCCTTCTCGTGCCCCTGAATAGCCGCTTGTTCTAAGTGGTATTCCCTGTCGTCCACGATGTATCGATAGGCTAAATTAAAATGGGCTTCCGGGCTCCCCATGTAAGATGCCAACAGGTACCCGGTCTTCGCGGCATCTTTTTTCCCTTGCTCGTAAAGCTGGTCCGCTTCAGAGACCATCGCCTCTAACCTCTCTTGAAACGGTCTTTCACCTGGCTCTCCGGCTGAAAGGGAAGGCAATACACCGAGGCCAATAAGTAAAGTGGCAGAAAATAAAAGAACGTTTTTCATTAGGCTATTCCACTGAACGAGGTTTGATGGTCAAATTAATATCAGACAGCATCTTAAGTCTTTCCTCGGCTGAACTTGGTGAAATGCCGCCGTAGCATGTGTGAAGTCGCTGCCGTTATTCGTAATTTAGATCCCAATCTCAAGGTTTATATCCCAGCCGTCTTTGTAGATAGATTGATGCTGCATGAGCGTTTAGGCTTCTGACCCTTTCAATAATAGCTCCGCTTTGCCATCGAGCTGTTCCTTCACCGACCGCCACTCTGGCATGAACCGATCGAGAAGTCCGTAAAACCTGGGACTATGATTGTGCTCAACTAAATGGCAAGACTCATGAAGAATCACATAGTCAATGGCTCGCGTGGGGGCTTTGATCAGGTGCGGGTTCAGCAAGATGGCCCCTTCCGGTGAACAGCTCCCCCACTGGGTCTGCATCTCCATGATACGCCAGGCTGGTGCCGTCGTTGTCCAAGGCAGACTTTCAACCATCAGGTCGAGCCGTCGTTGGAACACGTCCAGTGCGCGATCCCGGTACCACTGGCGCACGGCTTTCTGAATCCGATCCGAGGTCAGGTCTTTTCCCTGCACCCGGAGCTGGCCGCCGATCAGTTTGCAGGTGACCTTGCGTTGCTCTGGAGATTCGATAACTTTCAGGACGTACCGCCGGCCCAGGTACAGAACACTCTCGCCACTCACCCATTGTCGCGGCCGGACATCCCGATAGCGCTCGGCGATGTCGTCCAGATGTTTGAAGATCCAGCGTGCCCGGCGCTGGACGGCGGATTTGATGGCCGGCAGTTGAGCCGACTCGGGGGCATCTACCTGCACCATGCCATTGGGATGCACATGCACCCGTATGGTGGCTTTCTTGTGTTCGGGCACGTAGCACAGGTGGTACCGGAACTCCCGGTCGCCGTACCGGGCCATGTATTCCAATGGTTGTTCGTCCTGACGGGAGTCTACGGAGGTCATCACCGGGCCACTCCGTTAAGAAGAATCTGCACCACCTCATCGAGCATGGCTTTGGCCTTGTCCAGACCGATCAGCCCAAACAGCCGGGGTAGCAGGTTTTTACGGACATCCTGCTCAATGCCCACGGGGTTCAGGGAGTTCTCAGCCACGGCCCGGTTCACCACTTTGTCGATCTCGAAGGCCTCCTGAATCAGCTGTTCGCCCTTTTCGGCTTCCAGTGCGGCGAACGCGTCGCCCAACACCAGCTTGAACGCGCCATAGTAAGCCTGGGCGTGCTTGTTGCCCTCGAACCGGTCTACCGGAAGGTTCGGTACTTCCCGTTCTTCCACCATGGCTTCCAGGTCGCTGAACAGCTTGAACTGGGCCTTGTAGTCGAACATGGACTCCGCTTTCTGGATCGCTTCCTTCAGCATAGCGGAGAATACTTTCTTGGCGTAGGGATCGTCGCCGAGCTTTTCCTCGATGGTCTTCTTGGTACGGGTTTTAATCTTGTCGGTTTCGTTCTTGGTCTTTTCCTCTGACCAGTCTTCCGGTTTGTCTTCCACGGACGCGATCAGGGCCGGGTCTTCACCGGGGGTGACGCTCACGCCGATCACGTAGCGGTCGATCAGATCCCGAATCTGGCCTTCATACTCGGAGTAATCCACGGTTTCCTGAGCATCCAGACGGATGACCTTGCGCAGATCGGAGAACCACTTGAGATCGGACTTGTACCGGCGAATGTCGGTCTCGGTGAAGGCCTTGTCCTCGAAGAAGCTCTGAGTCGAGAGCGCGGTCTTCAGGCACATGCCGAACTCGGTCAGGGCTTCGTAGAAATCCTCTCGCAGGGCTTGTCGGGTATCGACTTCTACGCCGTCCTCGTCCGTCTCGTACTTCGGCATGAAGATCTGCCGGTACTGCTCCTGATCCAGGGCGTTGCGCACCTCACCGAAAAAGCTCCAGAGCTTGTCGTGCAGGGCTGGGAGCTTTTTGTACTCGGTGTCCACGTTGGAATACAGGCCCTCGATGTCGTCGATGGCAAAGCCGCCCTGGGTCTGATCCTCATAGTTCTGGTAGTCGCTGATGGCGGTATCCAGCTCTTTGAGGATGCCCCGGTAGTCGATGAGATAGCCGAAGGGCTTCTGGGGATGCAGCCGGTTCACCCGGGCAATGGCCTGGATCAGGTTGTGGCCCTTGAGCTGCTTGTCGATGTAGAGCACTGCATTACGGGGTTCATCGAAGCCGGTCAGGAGTTTGTCTACAACAATCAGGATGTCCGGCGGCCCATCGGTGCCGAAGTCCTCGATGATGTGTTTCTCATAGTCCTGAGCATCCCCAGTGACGTTTTTCTTCCACCATTCCTGCACCAGCGGAAGATTGGATTCGTCCGCGTCGGTATGGCCTTCACGGGTGTCCGGTGGGGAAATCACGATGGCACTGGTGACCTGGCCCCAGCTGTCGAGGTGCTGCTTGTAGCGAATGGCGCTCAGTTTGCTGTCGGTGGCCAGCTGGCCCTTGAGTTCCAATCCGGCCTTCTTGAAGTTTTCGCTGAAATGCACGCCGATGTCGAAGGCGTTGAGCTTGATGCGATCCTGGGCGGTGTAGATCTGGCCCTGTTTGGCGTACTTGCGCTTGAGATCCGCCTTCTGGTCGTCCGACAAGGACGCAGTGACTTTCTCGAACCAGGTATCGACGGCTTGCTGGTTCACATCCAGCAGGGGCTTACGCTCCTCGTACAGCAGTGGCGTGATGGTGCCGTCTTCGACCGCCCGCTTCATGGTGTAGGTGTGAATGATGGCCCCGAACTTCTCGGCGGTTTCGCTTTTCTCGTTCTTCAGCAGCGGGGTGCCGGTGAAGGCGATGAACGAGGCATTGGGCAGCGCCTGGCGCATCCGTTGATGGTTCTCGCCGCCCTGGCTCCGGTGTCCTTCGTCGACAATGACGATGATGTTGTTGGACGGGTTGTAGCACTCCGGCTGCTTGGCGGCCGAGGCGAACTTGTTGATGATGGTGAAGATGATTCGCTCGTTGCCCTGGCCGATGCGCTTGGCCAGATCGCGTCCGGAGCGGGTCTTGGCCAGCGAGTCGCCGCTTTTCTTGCCGGCGATGTCGGAACCAAAGGCCCCGCCCGTCAGGAAGGTCTTGGACAGCTGTTTCTCCAGATCCACCCGGTCGGTGACCACGATGATCCGACAGTTCTTCAGGGCTTCACTGAGCAGTAGGGCCCTGCACAGATAGACCATGGTGAACGACTTGCCGGAGCCGGTGGTGTGCCACAATACGCCGCCTTTGCGCTCGCCGCTGGGTTTGAAGTCGGAGATGCGCTCCAGAAGCGCTTTAATCCCGAAGGCCTGCGGATACCGGGCCGCGATCTTCCCGACCTTGCGATCGAACAGGATGAAGAACCGCAGAAACTCCAGAAACCGTTGTCGGTCGAGAAGGCCAACCAGAAGGCGATCCTGTTCCGTGGGCATGACGGACTGTGACCAGAGCTGCTCGAAGTAGGCCCGGATTTTCGGGGGTTTATCTTGGAACAGCGCGTCCTTGTCGGACACGGACAACGTGCGGTTCTTGATGTCCTGCACGTACCGGTCATCGAACTCCTCGTCCGTCCACTTTGACCAGAACTTCAGCGGAGTGTGCGTGGTACCGTACCGCCCGTCGTTGCGGCTGATTGCAAACAGCAGCTGGGCGAAGGCGTAGAGGTACGGAACCTCGTCGTTCTTCTGGTTTCGGAGGTGCTGGCTGATGCCTTCTTCAACCATGTTCTTGTTGGGGTTGCCGGAGGCCGCCTTCTTGGCCTCGATCACCGCCAGGGGGATGCCGTTGACGAACGCCACCACATCCGGCCGGCGGGTGTGGGTACCCTGAGTGGACAGCACTTCCATCTCTTCGGTGACATGGAACTCGTTGTTGTCCAGATTCTCCCAGTCGATCAGATGGATCGTGGGTTGGGCCTTCTTGCCGCCGATGAACTCGGTGACCGTCACACCGAGGGTCAGCATGTCGTACACGGACTGGTTGGCGTCCATCAGGCCCTGGGCCATGGAAGGTGTCGTGATTTCCCGGATCACCTGATCCACCGCCTGATCGGACAACGGGTACCACTGTCCCTTGAACTCGAACTTGCGCTGGCGCAACACCCGCTCCAGCACCGGCTTCATGACCACTTCCCGCTGGCTGCCCCGAAGGGCCTGACACTCCGTGGCCGGCAGAAACGTCCAGCCCAGGTTGATCAGGGTGGCCAGGGCCGGGATGTGGCTGGAATGCTGCTCATTCCCTTGAGGGGTGGTGTTCATACTATCTCCGGGCTGTTCCGTTAATGGCCTGTTTCAGGACCAATCTGACATGCGATTCCCACCCATGGGCAGAATCAATGGCCACTTTTTTTCCTTCTCTATCCGTCAGGATCGAATCGTAACTACTGATGGCGAAACCAATAGAGTCCGCGTTCAACTCGATGGCATCTCGAAAACGGCCGCTCAATAGGTCGAACCAGTCCTCCAGAAAAACCTCGTTTGTCATGACCTGGATTACTGCGTCCGACCAGGATGCAGGACGGCATTCCCTCGGGTCATCGGTCTCTAGCAGGTCACTCACAAGGGCGTTCACGACGGTTCTTGTCGATGATTCAACATCCTGAGAAAGCCACTCGATCAGGTGCAGATCGTTGAGTAGTGCCAGGCTTTCATGGATCTGCATGCCAGACTCCTTGCTCACGCGGCTTCCACCTGAACCCGACGCTTGCCGGTAAGGAGTTGCTGCATTAGGGCTTTTTTCTCTTCTTTAAACTTGTTCAAGCAGTTGGCAAGCAACCTTATCTCTCTACTTGCCGATGACAAAACATCTGCAATAGCCGTTTGTTCCTCGGGATCGACGGGGGCATTGAACCACATTGATTCAATATCAGACCCTTTCAAATTATTGATGCTGGAACCAGCCAGTATTACTGAAATCTGCTGCTCATATTTAGAAGACTCGAAAAGAAACCGGACAAACCGGCTGTCAGCAGTCTTAAATGTTCGATAAATCGCACAGAATGCCCCGACGGTATAAGGTCGTTCAGAGTCGTGAAAAACAGCACTTTTACCGACCAGTTTTTTGCTACCGTTTGCCATGCATATACATAGGTCGCCAGCTTTGAGGAGCTGCTCTGATTTTACGCTTGCGTTCGGTAAAATCACGAGATCCTTATCGTTGAGGCTCCCATTTTGGATATTTGTAGAGCGCAGAAGTCGGACTGTTTTAGTGGGGACTTCGCTACAAATATCTGAGGGTTTATAGCTCACGCCACGTATGCACTTCCCAAGCTTTTTGAGCTGAACTTTATCCCACTCCCCCTCAAACCCCGGCAACCGCTTCTTCCCGGTCAGCAACTGCTGCATCAACCCTTTGTTCCGCTGCTGGCTGTTCTCAAGCAGGCGCTCGGTGGCGGTGATGGCCTGATCCCAGGTGGAGAGGATCTGGGCGATCTTTTTTTGTTCGGGGAGGGGGGGGAGCGAAACCTCGATTTTCGCCAAATCTTTTTGTCCAATATTGGCTCGGACGGCACCCTGACAGGCTTTTATCACTTTTCTGCGAAAAGGTGCCGACTTGAATAGATATTTGGAGTAGTGAGCATCGACCGATCTAGATTTGGGTCGACCTCGAATAACGAACCCACCAAATACCGCAGGTTGCGTATCCAAATACACAGCACTGTAAGCAATTTCTTCAACCGTTTCGGAGGTGCGATTGAACAGAATGTCGCCATAATTGACAGAAAACTCGCGTATGGCTTTTTCTGATGCGGCTACAGATCCACGTAATGCCTCAGCTGAAAGCTCGTCTGCTGCAAAGATGTCCATTACGTTCACAAAGGGCGTTCCATGACCGTAGCTGGATTTGTCTGCGTTCAGTCCATTCTTAAAATCATAAAGTTGACCCAGAGATAGGTCGTTCCAACCATCAGGCACCATAACCCAACTCCTTCAGGTAGCCTTCCATCTGCTCGTTCAGCTTCGCAATCTCAGCCTCGATGGCCTTCCGCTCCGCTTGCACGGCCATCAGGTCGATCTCTTCTTCTTCCTCGAAGGTGTCCACATAGCGGGGAATATTGAGGTTGAAGTCGTTCTCCTGGATTTCCTCCAGGCTGGCCAGATAAGCGTACTTGTCGAGGTTCTCGCGCTGCTTGTAGGTCTCGACCACCTTGGCGATGTTTTCATCGGACAACTGGTTCTGGTTCTTGCCGGCCTGGAACTCGCGGCTGGCGTCGATGAACAGTACGTTGTTGTCGGTCTTGTCTTTGCGGAACACCAGTACGGCCGCCGGGATGCCGGTGCCGTAGAACAGCTTCTCGGGCAGGCCGATGACGGCATCCAGAAGGTTCTCCTCGATCAGCTTCTGCCGAATCTTGCCTTCGCTAGAACCCCGGAACAGGACACCGTGAGGCACGACCACCGCCATGCGGCCGGTCTTCGGCTTCAGGGTCTCGATCATGTGCAGAATAAAGGCGTAGTCGCCCTTGGACTTTGGCGGTACCCCGCGCCGGAACCGGCTATAGGGATCGCTGTCCGCGCCCTCAAAGCCCCATTTCTCCAGCGAGAAGGGAGGGTTGGCCACCACGATGTCGAAATGCTTCAGGCCGCCGTTCTCATCGAGCAGCTTGGGGTTACGGATGGTGTCGCCCCATTCCAGCTTGTGGTTGTCGATCCCGTGCAGAAACATGTTCATCTTCGCCAGCGCCCAGGTGCTTCCGATGGCTTCCTGACCGAACAGGGCGAAATTCTTAGAGCCGTCGTGGCTCTGGCGGATCTGGTTGGCACATTTCAGCAACAGGGAGGCGGAACCACAGGCCGGGTCGCAGATCTCATCGCCTTCCTTCGGCGCGACGATCTCGGCCATTAGCTCTGACACTTCTGGCGGGGTGTAGAACTCACCGGCCTTTTTACCGGAGGTGGCCGCAAAGTTCTTGATCAGGTACTCGTAGGCGTTGCCGATGACATCCAGCTTCCCGATCCGACTCGGACGCAGGTTCAGCTCAGGCCGGGCGAAGTCTTCTAGCAGGTGGCGCAGGATGTCGTTCTTCTGTTTCTCATCGCCCAGTTTGTTGGAGTTGAAGCTGATGTCCTGGAATACGTCGGCCAGCTTGACGATGTTGGCCTCTTCGATGGCGTGCAGGGCCTTGTCGATCCGCTCTCCGTTGCCGGGTTCGTGGCGCTGGTCATACAGGGCGTAGAAGCCGGAATCCCGAGGCAAGACAAAACGCTCGTTCTTCATCAGCTCTTCGATCAGCTCCGGGGTGTCACCATATTCGGCCACGTAGTTGTCGTAGTGATCCTGGTACACATCGGACAGGTACTTCACGAACAGCATCGTCAGCACATAGTCCTTGTAGATGCTGGGGTCCACGGTGCCCCGGAAGGTATCGCAGGCGTTCCAGACCGCTTTGTTGATCTGATCCTGCTTGATCGAATCGTTGCTCATAGGTGTCATTTCCCTGTTGTCGTATCCGGACGAAGTATGTGTCGGGCAACCGCATCGGTCATGCGCTGCCGGTTCTCGATTAACTGTTCCAAGAGCGCCTGCTCCCGTCGTGCGGCGTCAGCCAGCTTGATCATCAGCTTCTGTTGCTCGATGGGCGGAACCACCACGGGCAAGTCGCCCAACTGGGTCTTGGTCACGCTGGGGGCCGCAGAGCCCTGTGAGCACATGGCAAAGTAGCGTTGTGCATCGGTCTGGTTGAGCTGCCACGCCAGAAACTCGGGTATCAGGCGGAAGGCCTCGGGCTTCAGTCGTAAGTGGAAAAAGTTCGGGGTGCAGACCGTGTTGGCGGGTAAAGCGCTGACCACCGCTGCATCATTGCGAGTACCGCGAGCCATGAACAGGATGTCGCCGGGCCAGAGGTAATCCGGTCGCCGTCGGCCTGGCAGGGTGACCCGGTCAAGGGTTTTGCCCTCCTTATCGTCCAGGGACTCCCCCGGGCTCAGGTGGCGGAACTGCACCACAAACGCATTGCCTTCTTTGTCCACCGGAAGCTTGCCGCGAAACGGGTAGCCTGGGTGGATGGTGGCCAGGCTGCGAAGTGGCAGCCGTTGCTTGGCAGATTCGCTCATGCAGTATGCTCAATGATGCATTTCTTTGTGATCAAATTAGACGAGAGTGCATCATTGCGCAAGATGCACAGACGTATAACATTATTCCTCAGCAGTACGACAGGTATTGTCGTAAAAGAATCGAGCCCTCGGCTTCCAAGAACAAATGGTGCGAGCCGATACTCGAAAAGAATCAGGAGAATGGTTGCACAACTCCAGCTAATCAAACCTGATATAAGATGAGCCTTCAGATCAAGGGAACGCCATGAAAAGACTCGTTTTTGCACTCTGTCTTTGTGCTTCTCTGCAAGTTGGAGCTGCAGAGATCAAGATATCCGGTGATAGCTCGAACACAATCCTATGGATTTCGGGGGAAATCACGCCAGGCCTTTATCGCCAAGTCGTCAGTAAAATTCAGGAAGGGCGCAAATTCCCCGACAGAGTCCTTATCAGCTCTCCTGGAGGAAACGTCGAAGAAGCTATGAAGCTAGGCAACCTATTCCGCGACGCCTTCACCCTGGTGATACCAAACGGCGAGTGCAGTAGTGCTTGCGCAGCGATTGTCTTTTCAAGCCGCACCTACATTGCTGATGAAGCGGTTATCGGGCTTCATCGACCTTATTTCTCACCCGATACGTACTCTTCCCTCAGCGTAAATGAGGCAAAAAAACTTCAGCAGAGCATCGAAGATCGACTGAGCGCCTACCTGAGAAATATGGGGGTCAGAGACAGAATCATAGAGAGAGCGCTGTCGAGATCCTCGGCGGATATATGGAATATCACGATGCAGGAGTTTGTGGATTTTAATGGGCAGCCATCGCACATCCAGGAATGGCTCTTAGCCCAATGTCCACCGCTTACGAAAGTGGAGTTGTCGGCAATCGAACATTTGCTCGCCTACGACAGTTTCCTTCATTTTGTAGAAGACTGCCCGGAGTATCTAGAAACAGGACACTTTGGGAATGGTGGCGGCGCTTGCGGGTGGGCGCGCTATTACCACAGCGGCTACCTTGAAGGGCTTAAGCTTGGTGCCGAAGGTCGCGCCGAAATAAAACAGCGATCCCAAGATGCCATGACTTGCCAGGACGACGCTGTCAGCAGAGCTCGTCAGGAGTTTTTGGAGGCAACTCGCTTTTTCGACTAACCGAAACTTTTACCTAAAAACCGGCACCTCTTGAGCCTGTTTTACACTGCGCATAATCGGCGTTACGTTAAGGTACAAGTTGCCCACCCAAAATTTTGTGAGTTATGTTGGATTGGGAACTAGCTCAGTCACTGTTACCGTTCGCTTCGGTCGCAAAGCGAACGTTCAGATTTCGGAATAACGCTTTTGTTTAGCGGCGCACATGTAGCGCAGCGTAATGGGCGTCCGGTGTAGGGCCGGGCCCGGAACGTACTACAACAATTTGTTAAGTGATTCCAGGCTCTCAGGGCCGCCCTCCAATCGAACGCACTCAGCGGATTCTTGCTCCCATGGCGCAGCGGATGCTGTGTGGAGGTGAACAGAAACCCTTGATACGGCGAGTTCATCGAGCAAACCGGTTGGAACCCAAACCATCTCGGTGCCCCGCAGGCTATTTGGAACCGGACTCCCACAACTCGAACAGAAATCGCTCCGGAAACCACTTGGCTTTTGGTACGACCGGATCTCGCTTTGACCTGAGACCCAACGAAAATTAGAACCCTGCACAAACGTGGCAGCGTTAGCGGCAGCCCCTGTGGCTTTGCGGCATAGCGAGCAGTGACACTGATAGAGATTGCGTATCTCCCCATCAATTTCGAATTTCACGCTTCCGCAGAGACATTCACCTTGCATCGATCAATCCTTTGACACTTAACGCCAGCGCACAACGGCGCCCATCGGCCGCGTATTGATGCGCCTTGTTATACCTTTACGGCAATGTGCCTAAGCTTTCATAGCCCAAGAGAGCGGAAGGGCTAAATGAATTAAACTCCCATTTCGGTAGCCTCCTACCGTTCTGTTTATAGGACTCTAGAAGTTCAGACAAATCATCAGGTGATTCTATTCCTAGGAGAGCTTTAACTCTATCGAAGTATCTTTTCGACTTTGCGCGAGCGAAAACTTCAAAGGAGCTGCCATAATGGCCCAAATAGAGCAGCGTTTCCGGCCACCAACGGCTATAGTCATCACTAGCAGATATTTCAGCACGCATAAAAGCAACGAAATCAGCTTGCATTAAGAATCTGAAGTCCAGTCCAGTTCCATGGCACCGTTCTTTTAATAGATCAGCTCGGAGCGACAATCTTCTTGTTTCTAACCGCCTGTTCCTATGCTCAAGGGATTCCATATATTGCCGGATGTTTTCGAACCCGATCATGGTATCTTTACCATATTCGGACCGACCTCCAACAAAGTATTGCTGCATTAGTAGCGGAGAGGCCAATTCGAAACGCTCGTACTTTATAAACACTGCGAGCGTGTACAAAAAAAGTTCGTGGACAATGAATTTATAATTGTCGAACTCCCAACGATTATAAGAAGTTATATGCTCAGGTCTATCCATGTATGGTATTAGACTTTCAATAAACCGATGAACCCTTTCAGCAAACTCGGGTATAGCCTTGTACTGAGCGACCGCTATCATTAGCTGAACATACTCATTTCTAGAAGGTATAAATGATTCTATGTTTGACATAATCGCATCGTCTATTTCACCCTCTACGTCATGAACACGAAAGCGCTCTAGATTTTCTGAGAATAAGCTCAAGTACTCATCAAAGCAGCCCGGAGCAGTAGACTTGTCGTTCTTTATGGCGTCTATAGAGCGCTTGAAAGCGGATGATGTGCCAAGTGAAACAGCCTTATTTTCTTCTAAAAAACTGGGGGCTTTTCCAACCTCAGGTTTTACATAGAGGGGCTTGTTGTAAATCCACCTGAGTAGCTTCTCAAAGTTATCTGCGTAGCCATCGGGTTCGCTAAGGTCAATATAGATTCTAGATTTATAGTAAGTTGGCAGATGTGCTTTACCGTTCTCATCTCTCTCCGTAACGACAACGACGAATTTGTCTTGTTCTTGCTGTTCATATACTTCACGGGAAATAATTTGTGTCTCAGTTCCTACGCCGCCGCTTCTTCCGTCTGCTTTCTCCGCATAAGTTTTATCTGAGATTATTGCGACTTTACTAATATCTGGGTCAGTTACCATCTTTTCCATGAAAGCATAAGCATCATGGCCTTCTTTCAGATCCCACTTGTCTAGAATGACATCAACACCAGATTCAATAAGCTCCGTCGCAATCTGAAGAACAAGTTGCTCATGATCATGATTCGACCAACTGTAGGATATAAATAACTTTGGATTACTCAATTCTTCACTCCTTGCTGACTAGGTATAACGCTTTTGTTTAGCGGCGACTACGGAGCGCAGCGTAGTAGGCGTCCGGTGTAGGGCCGCCAGGCCCGGAAAGCACTACAACAATTTGTTATGCAGTGCCCAGTCGTCGCGCGACATTCGATACACGCGCACAGGCCGGGCATGGAACTCTCGAGTCGTATAGTCTCCGAACCCGACTTTCTCCGTGACCCTGACGGAAGCTGTATGCTCCGGCTCGATAATAACAATTACCGACTCGCAGTGTTTTTGGTCGAAAGCATACTGGAGAACACCTTTTACAGCTTCTGTCGCATACCCCTGATGCCAGAACCTGCGGGCCAGACGATAACCTAGATTGATTTCTTCAACATCGCCAACCAACTCCGGCCCAACGCCACAGAAGCCGATAAAATCCCCTGATTCTTTCTCACACAATGCCCATGGCCCTATCCCATGAGAGGCGTAACACTCAAGGCACCAATCAACGAATTTTCGGGTAGCTTCTTCGTCACAAACTCCACGGACGGAGAACTTCATGACTTCTGGATCACTGAGCATTGCGGTGAGCACCGGAACGTCTTGATGGGACAGCTTCCTTGCAATCAACCTCTCTGTTTCAAACAATGGCACCTATCTCTCCCTGTGCATAACGCCAGCCAGCATGCGCGGCTACGAAATGGAGGCGAAGCCGCAATGTAGTAGGCGTCGCCGTGCCTGGCCTTGTTAAGTTTCTGTGATATCAATGACGTGCTCTGGCAAAAATATTACCTCATCTTTTAGAGAGAGGTTTTCTTGCTCATCTGATGTGACCGGCACATTATTCAGTACCCCCGTATAGTAGGGGCCATTGCGTCCAGTAACGACAACCCACATTCTTTCGCCAAACGTGCCGTCGTCGTCCGGATCTTCGGGATCCTCAGGGACTTGAATGATGAAAATTAGCTTGACGATATCCCCTTCCTTCAAAGTTTGACGCTCTTTCTCCTCGGGCATATAAAACGTGTCGGGAGTTCGATGATGTTGCGCCAATCCACTTCGGAGTTCATACCCATCTAAGTCAATTGTTGCCAAACGAAGGTCTGTGAATTCTTTTTCTTGTTTGTCCCAGTTCGGTCTTTCACCGATTTCCGGAATTGCATGAACTGGGTCTTCAAATATGGTTCGTAAAATTAGTTCGACAGAGCCGTCTACTGCGTCTTCTTCCCTCATATCTATTGCGAAAATACCTGCGAAGTGGGGTGGTATGGCGCAAGCCATTCCAGGCTCAAATTCCCCGTCTCGCACAACTGGTATGAACTTTTCCCTTTGGACACCGGCTGCGATATGACCTGAAATAATCTGCTGTTCGTAGCCAACTCCACCATGACGCGTCAGTGATTTCTCATAATAGTTTGGTGTGCAAATGATGATTACATGATCACATTCGACTATTTCTTTCTCCATGAATTGAGTAAGGCTTTGGCCGGGTTTTACATGCCATTGATCAAGCTTAACATCCACCCCATTCAGTCTGAGACGTTGAGCGATCTCGCGAACCCACGTTTTATGCGATTCTGAATCCCAAGAATAGGAAATGACAGCGCTTGGGGTTTCATCCTTACTCAATGGTTTACTCCTCGAAACTTAACGCCAGCGCACAACGGCGCCCTTGGAATGGAGGCGCAGCCGCAATGTAAAGGGCGTCCGGCGGCCACCGGCCGCGTATTGATGCGCCTTGTTAGATCGGTTCGCCCGGCAATGCGCCACTTTTTCCTGGCATTGCAATATTCCCAGGCTCGTCTGCAGAAAAAACCTGTTCATCCACAGCGCCCCTTAACCGTGTATTTTTAAAATAATGGGCCAACGGCATTTCAAATACAGCTGTCAGGTGCCCTAGTACATACTGAAGCCTCTGCTTCTTCATATTGGAAGAATCCCAAGCATGCATCATGTAGTAGAAAGCCGGCCAGAACGATGTTGTTTGGTCAAAATATACAACTCTAGTAGGGGCTGTCACTGAATACATCCCACCACTTTTTGAGAATACTTCCTCTGCGAAATTTTTATTACCAAGGCTGCAACCGGAGATAAACAGCCTTCGATTATTTAGCTTTTTCTCAAATATTTTCGCAAAATTTTGGTAGTCACACTGACTGAAAGTGAAATCGAGATGATTATTATTTCCATGGCAGGAAAGGTGTAAATAGCGGTACCCTGAGTCTCTAAAAATATCTGAAAACTTCACCAGCTCTGCCTGGGTTCTGAAGTAATAGTAAATTGGATTTTTGCCTTGCAACCTCAGAATATCATACAAAACCTTACCATCCAGCCGACCTACTTTCTCATCCTCTACACTTAATGATTCAAGTATGAACGTCTCAGGTTTTGTAATTTGAACTGGTGGACGACTCTTCCCCATTGCATTCTCCCTTATGATCTAACGCCAGTGGTAATGGGCGCCAACGGAGCGCAGCGTAGTTGGCGTCCCGTTGACCACCTTGTTAGCACCAGCCAGCGGCATGACGATGCTCGCTGGCGAACTGAATAGTTCGCAACAGCGGAAACTGCTCTGGGATCGCCGCCTTGGCAATCTTCTTGTTTCCGATCCCGGCAACAATCTCTGCAAATAGCTCAGATGTTGTCATTACTCGACCACCTGCGAGTGTCTTTACGTTCGCATTGCTGGCAAACCCAAGGAGTGCGATTTGCTCAATCTCTTTGGGTAAGCTAATGCCGTCGAACAGCGCTGGGATATGTTGCCGCCCGGCTTCAAACTTTTTGCCGTACCGCTGCTCACGCTTTGCCCATGAGTGCGCGTCCATAGATGGCTCGATGTGAACCAGGTGTTGTTGCCCAGGATGAAAAGCCACCACATCAAGCTCGCACTCGTAGCCACCATTCGCACGAGGCCCAACCTGAATATTCCGGCGGACGAAATATCCTCTGTATTCATACCACTCAGCAACGAGCTGTTCGAGATGATTCATAAAGTGCTAACGCCCTTGTTTAGCGGCGCCCATGTAGCGCAGCGAAATGGGCGTCCGGTGTAGGGCCGCGAGGCCCGAAACGTACTACAACTATTTGTTAAAGGCTTTTGCAGTAAGCGCTCGGTAGCCACTACAACACCGACGATATTGTCTGAAAGACGCTCACAACTGTCAGGAACCCGCCAATGACGATCACTCGTCTTTGAGAGAGATCGATGCCCTGAATCAGAACAAAGGTTCCGACCAAGCCGCTGAAAAAGCCTCCGCTAAACTGGGCACCACCAACCGCATAAACAAACACCAAGTAAACCACTGCCAGCAAATACAGCAATACTCGTAACGGCTTAAACTCAAAACGCTTGTAGTAGGCTTGGTCTTCTGGAGAAAGATCTTCCTTGTTCACCGGGAACTCCCTTTAGCCTTTAACAGCTTATTAGTTTGCATTCTTATTAAACCGCAACACCATCACCCAGTCCAATACTGCTTCGCAACCTGAATAACCTCGATTTTTCAGATCATTACCCCTCCATCTCAGGGGGCTTTTGAGCTTTTGGTTCTGTGAAAAGTGTGCACGCGGGATATTTATGCACGTTTTTGCACGTTAAATCCAGTGGGTCGAATTTTTCCCATGCTGAAACAGATACCTACAGAGATGCATTGTGAAAAGTGAGCAGGGCCGTGCAAATTAAGCCGCAAGAATTTTGGCGTTTTTGGGTGCTTTTTATTATAACTGTACGTACATGGCTCTTCACTTATCCGTGTGGGTTGGGTGCCATAGGCAGCCCGCCATAATGGAACAAGATTGCCCGTTTGAATCTCTCCTTGCTCCGGAATCCCCGGGACCGGACCTTTAAAGCTCGAACCTGTCCGTTGATTGCCTCCGCTAGACCATTGGAAGCCCGGAAACGCATGGCATTGAGGATGCCAAACAGCTTGGTTTCGATTTGATTGGCCGTTGAGGTCAAGGCTCGAACCTCCGTGAGTCGAGCCATATGAATCCATTCCTGCCAGGCCGCGCGAGCGCCTTTGACGCGATAGCCCTGCCAGATGTCCCGTGCCTTCTCCTTGAGGTACCACACCAGGCCGGTGTCTTTGAGAGCATCCGACAAGGCCCGGATTTGCTGAATCTGCTGCCCCTCAAGGCTCTTGCGATGGCGTAACCAGGTGTATCGGCTTCGGTGGATCTCCTGACGCATCGAGTGATCCGCCCGCGCCATGTCAGCCTTGCGAGTGGCATCCAGCGTCCGGGTCAGCATCTGTGCAACATGGAAGTGATCGAAGGCGATCTTCCGATGGGCTTTGTCGATATGGGCAAACGTCGCTTTCTGATACGCCGGGCTCATATCCATGGATATCGAAATGATCGATTGCTTGCGCGGCTTCTCCAGGCTGTCGTAAAAGCGACCGAGGCTGTCTGAGGACCTGCCGTCTTCCACCGCCAGAACCTGACCCTGGGCATTGGAAACGATCGTCACGTAATCGTGCCCCTTACGAAATGCGGTCTCGTCGACAGCCAGCCGTGTTGTATCGCGGTCGGGCGCATTGGCCAAGCCCCGACGTACAGCCCGTTCCATGATGTTGTCGATAGCAGTCCAACTCAGGCGCAGCTGTTTGCTGACCGCAGAGATCGAGGCTGCCCTGAGCCAGCTAATAACAAAGGCTTCAAATAGCAGCGTGTACCGGCTGTTCTGCTCAGCCCAAGGTACGCTGACCGTCAGGCAGCCATGTTCCGGACATTGCACACGGGGGACTTGGGCAACCACCTGGGTTCGGAACTGACAGGTGTCGAGGTGACGCCAACGACGTTCCCGGGAGTCGTAACCCGGGCAGGCACGGCCACACCGGGGGCAGACAAGCGCTGTGCCTTTATCTATGTTGACCTGGACTACGACTTCGCTCTGACTTTTATCAAGCTCAACGTCTGAGACAAACCAAGGTGCTGAGAGCCCAAGAATCTGTTCGTAGAGGGTGCATTGATCCAATGTCGGCCACCATCCATCGGGTTAATCGGATGGGCTAACATTGACCAAAAACGGCAGGGAAATAAAGGGTTACCCACTAAAAGAAGTGAAGACCCACGTACATACAGCATTCAGCCACGGAGGGCGAGCGTGTCGAAATCACCGTTTCTACAATCGGTCCGCACAGAAATTAGGACAAAGCAGTACAGCTACCGAACCGAGAAGTCCTATCTTTACTGGGTTCGTCAGTTCATCCTTTTCAATGACAAGAAGCACCCAAAAGTCATGGGTAATCACGAAATTGAGCGTTTCCTGAATCACCTCGCCGTCAATCGGGGAGTCAGTCCGGGCACTCAAAATCAGGCGCTATACGCGATTATTTTTGTCTACAAGCATGTGCTGAAGCGGGAGATTGAAAACCTACAGTACAAGATGACGAAAACGCCTCGACGCATGCCAACCGTTCTGAGTCCCGATGAAGTTGCTTCTATTCTTCAAAACATGGATGCAGAGTATTGGCTCATCACTGCGCTTCTTTATGGATGCGGTTTGAGAATCAACGAAGCTCTTTCACTTCGCGTGAAAGACATCGACCTAAAAAGCCGCAGTTTGCTCGTATTCAACGGTAAGGGACGAAAAGATCGATACACACTGATTCCAGGCAATCTAAGAGAAAACATGGAGCGACAATTCGCCCATGTCAGGGCTGTACATGAGTCCGATCTGGCCGATGGATTCGGGCTTACGTCAGTGCCGGCCTCACTTCACAAGAAGTATGGACCGGCCATGAAGGACTTTGGTTGGCAGTACCTGTTCCCATCCGTAACAAGATGCGTTCATCCCATCGCTGGTTATGTGTGCCGCCACCATCTTCATCATTCATCGTACTCGCGGCGATTGAGGCAGGCCGTTCTGGCCACGGGAATCACCAAGCGTGTGACGGCTCATACCTTTCGGCATGCCTTTGCGACAGAGTTATTGAGATCGGGGAGCGATATCAGGACGGTTCAGGAAATTCTTGGGCATAGCGACATTCGAACGACAGAAATCTACACGCATGTCATTGGCGATCGACGTGCTGGAACCATCAGCCCTTTTGTTCGTTTGCCAAGTTCTTGATGGGGCATTGCTTACCCGTTTAAGGGGCGTAAAGCCTGGAATTGGGGGTGCGGCGAATGTTCGCTTTTGTTTAGGTGCTGGTCGCAAAGCGAACGTTCAAATTTTGGACAGTGCTAGCGTTGACCAGAGCCGGAGCGATTAACCGGCACAGCAGGACAACTGCTTTACATCCTTGGTGAACGTTTGCGCACAGAGCTTGAGTCCTTCAACCATGGTCAGATAAGGGAACAAGTCATCGCCGATTTCCTGAACAGTTAAACCTGCTCGTAACGCCATCACTGCCGTTTGGATAATTTCACCACCTTCCGCTGCGACAACCTGCACCCCGAGCAAACGACCTGACGTGCGCTCTGCCACCATTTTAATAAAGCCTTGGGTGTCAAAATTGACTAGCGCACGCGGCACGTTTGCCAAGTCGAGCAGTCGGGTGTCCACGCTATAACCCCTTGCAACTGCTTCGGCTTCAGTGAGGCCAACGGTGGCAACTTGGGGATCGGTAAACATGACCCCGGGCATGGCACTGAGGTCGAGTTTGGCCTCGCCTCCCGTCATGTTGATGGCGGCTCGGCTGCCTCCGGCAGCGGCGACATAGACAAACTGCGGTTGGTTGGTGCAGTCTCCGGCAGCGTATATTCCGGGGGTCGTGGTTTGCAGATGATCATCCACCTGAATTGCGTCGCGTGAGGTTTCCACGCCAATGCTAGCCAGGTTCAGGGCCTCGGTATTGGGCGTTCGACCGGTCGCCACCAGTAGTTGGTCGGCTCGCAAGGTGCCGGCAGGCGTCTCGACGATAAACTCGTTGTCGCTGTAGTCCACGTTGCTAGGCGTGGTCTGGCGAAGCACCTCAATCCCTTCCCGTTGAAAAGCCGCCTCTATGGCCTCTCCGATCGTAGGATCTTCGCTGGACAACACAC
This sequence comes from Marinobacter sp. KM021, assembly GCF_050707965.1. Taxonomy (NCBI): domain Bacteria; kingdom Pseudomonadati; phylum Pseudomonadota; class Gammaproteobacteria; order Pseudomonadales; family Marinobacteraceae; genus Marinobacter; species Marinobacter sp. KM021. The sequence goes on along the minus strand of NZ_CP136129.1, from coordinate 4,115,981 downwards.
GGCTCCGGGCTAAAACGGTAACCTTGCTGCCGAGTCTGGCGAATGCCTGAGCCAATTCCAAGGCAACGAAACCGGCACCAATCACGATCAGCCGTTTGGGAACGGTATCCAGCGCCAAGGCACTGGTTGATGTCAGGTAAGGAGTGTCTGCCAGCCCCGTTATTGGCGGCTCTGCCGGTCTGGCTCCGGTTCCAATAAAGGCGCGATCAAAATGAACCGGTTTTTTACCACCCTCAGCCAGCGTGACTACCAGGCTATTGGTATCGACAAACCGAGCCTCACCGTTCAGGACTGTGATGTCCTTGTGTTCTCGAAGTATCTTTTCGTACTTGGTGTCACGCAGCTCCTCCACTCGTGCCTGCTGTTGCTGAAGCAGTTTTGCTCGGTCTACCTGAGGAGCCTCAGCACTGATGCCCGCGTCAAAGGGCTTTCTTTTCGAAGATGCGCGACATGTGCTGCACGAATCATAATCTTCGATGGCACGCAGCCAACATTTACGCAGGTGCCACCGACAGTCCCACGTTCAATCAGGGTGACGCGGGCACCGCGTTCAGTCGCCTTCAGGGCAGCCGCCATGGCGGCACCACCACTTCCGATTACCGCAATATGCAGTTTGTTGTCATTTTTCACTGGGGAAACTCCTTGGAGCTTTGAATTGCTCTCATAGCTGGCGTCATAGTGCTTTTTCCGCCAGAACGCATAGACCGTAAGGCCGATGAATACCGCCAGTGCCGGAAGAAGCACATAGTCGAGATAGCCCGTCAGGGTGGCCAGTCCCACGGTGGACATCAGAATGACCAGAATCGGTGTGAAGCAGCATAGTGCAACCAGAATAGTCCCTACTATGCCGACCCTGAGCAGGTTCTTCGGATTCTTCATTGCCCCTCCGGAGTCGCCTCTGAGGCCGTAGGAGTGGAGGGGTAACCAGCGTCGCTCGTGGCCTCGGTGAGCGCCTCTATGGAAGTGAGCGCATCGTTAAAGGTGACGACGGCTTCTCGATCAGGGTAGCTCACGGAAACTTGCGACACCCCTTCCACCTTACTTAAGGCCAACTTGACGGTGATCGGACACGCGGCACAGGTCATGTCAGGCACCGAGAGAGTTACTGTTTGAGACGCAGCCCAGGAGGACATGCTGAGCAAAGTGAGGAACATGGCAAGTACAAACTGTTTACGCATGAGCAAGATCTCCTTTTAGTAGAATAGGGGCAAAACGTAGGGGAAAACTAAAGCGACCAGTACCAGAGCCGTAACTACCCAAAAGATCACCTTATAAGTCTTTCGGACTTGAGGGATCGCACACGTTTCACCGGGTGAGCATTGCTCTACAGGGCGATAGATTCGTCGCCAAGCAAAGTACATGGCGACGATGGCCGCGCCAATGAACAGCGGTCGATAGGGCTCCAAAGCTGTCAGGTTGCCGATCCAGGCACCGGAAACGCCCAAAGTGATAAGTACCAATGGCCCGAGACAGCAAGCCGAGGCGAGAATTCCTGCAATCCCCCGACAGCGAGAGAAGCACCTCCGGATTTAGATTTGAGTTTCGACATGACGTTGACACCTGTTGCCCATGGACTCGATAAGATAAGGTTACTTCCGTAGTCAAGTACGGAGTCAAGCATCATGTTGGATAAAGCTAATTCACTGACTATTGGCGGCTTGGCCAAGGCGGCCAATGTAAATGTCGAGACGATCCGCTATTACCAGCGGCGAGGTCTTTTGTCAGAACCCAAACGACCTCCAGGTGGTATTCGACGCTACGGTTTCGCCGATATTGATCGGCTGACATTTGTGAAAACTGCGCAGCAGCTGGGTTTCAGTCTCGACGAGATAAGCGACCTCCTACGGCTAGAAGATGGCACCCACTGTGAAGAAGCCAGTGCGCTCGCCGAGCACAAGCTGAAGGATGTGCGCGAAAAGATCGAAAGGCTGGTAAAAATCGAGGAGGCTCTGAGCGAAATGGTCAGTCAATGCCACGCGCAGCCGGACAGCATCGCGTGCCCGCTCATTGCATCTCTACATGAGGGAGACATTGGAAAAAAGGCCAAAGGGATTAGCTTCTGAACCAATCGACCTCTTGAGGTTCTACCCCGTCACTGCGGACACTACGAAAAGATAGGCAGATTTATCGAACCGAGGTGCGCGAACGTTCGCTTTTGTTTAATGCAGACTCTTTCGTCCTCCTATAGCTAAGTCATCTATGCTATGCATACTCGGACGCTATGGTGAAGCCTCACTCGCCTATGATCGCTCGCACGGCCTCCAGAACGGGCTCAGGATTGAAGCCGCTAATCAGCCAGTCGCGAGGGCTCAAACGCCCGTTACCGGCATCTAAATCGACGTGAGGTATGATCATAGTCCAGGTCAACACAAGCGTCGGCATCTCTGTACGGACCACTGCCAAGAGGTCCCGCAAATGCGGAATGGTCCCCGTCTCGGTGAATTGCCAGGCTGGAAACGTTAAACCTATTGCGGGTAATTCGATCGCGGACAGTTGCGGTGGGACGTGATGGGCTTGGTTCACCACCACTTCTTCTGACAGATGAAGCCGCGAGGCTACAGTCGCGGTGTCCTGGGCGTTCTGGAGGAGCTCCCGGCACGCTTGGATGAGGGCTTCGAGATTCGCCCTTTGACGCCGACGATGGGCCACCGGCGGATCGTCCAGGCCGCGAGCGCCCGCGCTTCTGAGGATGTCCCGTTCCGTGGCTGAAAGGCCGCTTGGATGAGGGCTCGAGGCCTCCGCGGCGAGGATCTCACGGATCCGCGCCTCCGCGATGCCCCGCTGAGACATCAGGGCAACCTCACCGGCACTGAGATCCAGACCGCGGTTTCCGGCGGGCATCACTTTTCCCCAGTGTTTGTTTCGCCCACCGTTCCAGATCATCGGCGTAGCAGTAACCCAGACCGCCGATGGCAAGCATGGTTAGCACGAACGCGGAATATCCCAAAAAGCCTGCCCAGAGATTCATAACCGGCCCTCTTAATTGCGTTGGTGTCGTGATCCATGCCTATCTTACGACGCTTTGGCAAAATTCTCACTTCGCCCAGTGTGCCGGATTGGTTGAGGGGGTGCGTGTCCGTGGAATACGGATGGCCATGGACTGAGAAAGCGTTCAGAATCTCGTGCTTTGCGGCGTTTAACAACCTATCACGTACCTGAGCTTAAGGATCTATGAAACACGTTGTTGTCTGTTTTCATCTTACGGTCTTCGTCGCTTTCTTGTTTGCCAGCGGCACGGCCACCGCTGGCATCGTAAAGCAATCGACAAGCGGTTTGTGTCACCCACCGGAAAGCGGTTGGTATGACCGCACTCAGAACTACACGCCCTTCGACACTGTCGAGGCGTGCCTAGCGGCGGGGGGGCGGCTGCCCAAGGGAATATCGACAGCGTCTCTGGGTGCGCCCCAAAAGCCTACAAGCGCGTCCTCAGAGTCTCTGAGCGACTATCGGCGGTCGGCGTTTGGTCACGGTTGGGACGATGCGGATGGCGACTGTCGGGATTATCACTGTGCGCGAGCATGAGATTATTTGTTGACAGCAAGCCAGCTCTTTTGTATTGTCATCAAAAAGCACTATGTGATAATTATGATAACTGTTCAAAAAGTTACTGGCATTGAACTAACGCCCTCCTTACACATCTCCAGCTATTTTTTTTGGCATCGAAAAAAACCTCTGTTGGCTCCCACACTTTTCGCCTTAAGTGAATCTATGCGCGGCGCATCAGAGAACACAGTTAGAAGCTACAAAGACCGATTAAGGACTTTTTTCACAGCATTGGAGGATTGGAAAGGAGTGGACCAATGGAACGCTCTTACTGATCGAGATATCTCTGCTTATGTCCATAGTTACCTCATTCAAGAGAAAGGATTAAAACGAAAATCAGTCGAAAATCACACTGCAGCACTTAACCGGTTCTACCGGTTTTCAAGATCCATCGGGCTGATAGAAAATATTCCAAACTTTGAAATCAACCTGTCAAATTTTGATTTTAAAACATCAACGCTCTCAGCAGATTCGATCGCAAAATTACGGGAGACACACATTTCCGAGGACGATTTTCAAAATACTGTACTACCAGCGTCTCAATTAATTTCAAAATCAACCTTTACCAGGCAAAGGGCAGAACTAGTTCTAATGCTTGGTTATTATGCGGGATTGAGAGCGCGAGAAATTATCGATCCGAGAAATCTCGATACAACTGTCCTGGAAGCCAAATTAAATGCGAGGTCAACACTCAACGCCGCAATCGAAATCGAAATTATAGGAAAGGGCGAAAAGTTGAGAACAGTTCCCTGTCCGCCACGGTTAGTGTCATCTATATCAAAGTTTATAAATGGAGAGAGGGGGAAGCTTCCGCCTGGCCCCTTAATTTGCAAAAAAAATGGATCATGGCTCGGAAGCTCAGACCAATTACCTAGCGATGTATTCGCGTTTTGCCGAAGCAAAATCCTCAGCACTGAAGGAAGGTCAGACATTGCCTGGGGCAGAAGTAGATTCCATACACTCCGAAAATGCTACGCCACGAATTTAGTGAGTTGGAGTTACGAAAATGGCTTCGACCCTTGGGTAATCGTTCCCGAATATATGGGTCACACCGACAAGCAAACCACGTTCATATATGTCTTTTTTGACGCAGTTATGAATCAAAGAAATAATATATTAAAGAAACTTGCGGGAAACGATAGAAAGTTACCACCTTTTAATAATCAATATAAATAGCGGGCGGGCCAAACTTGTTAAATCTCACTGAAAGTACCTCAAGCATTATAGTTGAGATATCCAGAGGCCTGTACTCAACCAATGTAGATGGAATTAATAGAACTTTTGAAATAAAACCGGAGCTGATCGGCTACATTGTTATCAGAGCGTGCCTCAAATATTTGTGTTCTGCGAAATTTGCAAATTTACGGCCTTCGACAAGAAGAAGCGAGTTTTTGAAGATTAGGAATTTTTTTGATTATTTAGGAACCCTAGATTATCCTGTTGCTCTAAGCGCAAAAACACTTTTATACCCGAACTACTTCAATTACCTAAAAAACAAAAAAACGGCGACTACGAATTCGATTCGTAGCGAAGTAAATATTGTCTCAAAAGCCCTTAAATATTTCTTATCACAATCATCGAATCAAGGCGATATAGGAATAGCTCAAAGATTGATTCCAACCAATCGCGCTCTGAAAAAACCTTCGCCTAAAAGGCCAAAATTGTCAATGAGCGAGATTTTCCCGCATTGTCCATACTCTAATCTTGAGCTCCTCCACTCTTTACGAATAGTCTGTAGCTGGATAATAAATCGAACTGCGCAAGAGCGAAACGAATTATTGGATAACGAAAACGTTGTTGGGGAGCTACGCCATATATTCGATGACCTATGCTTTTCCTCTTATCCCATCATATTGAACAGTTCGTTGAGTTCGAGACAAAGAACCTTAAACTCCTCACAGGAACTTTCAGCACGAAAAATCTATGGAGAGATGCTCAAGACGGCAGCCCAGAGCAAAAATTCAATGCTCGTGAACAGAGCGTTTCGGTCAATAATACCTGCAGGTTTGAAGAATCGAAACTATAGATCGCCTTCTGTTCAACGCATGAGAGAGCTCTTAAACGACTGTATCAAATTCGACACTGGCTTTAGTTTTAATTTGATCAAAAATCACAGTAAATCATTCGGTAATGAGTTCGGAAATTCCCACGGTGGTTTCTCAACGAACTATAGCTTCACAATACGCGATCTGGTCTTACCGACGTATGTCGAGAACCTTTCCCTTGCTTATATTCTAGCGTCGGACCGAGTCCAGACCGCTGCCTTGCAATCTATGAGGGTTGATGACTTTTCCATATCGGAAAGGACATTGGTCTACAGTCATTATAAATTTCGGTCAAATAAGACTATTCCGTTTACATCGCCAGAGTATAAGCGGCAGTCCTACATTTATCAGGCAATTAAATACTTTGTTGAGTTAACGCAACAAAGCGAATCTTATATCGCCAACGCAGAAAGAAATCTCTTCAATCCGCATTGTGGGCAATTCTGGAGATTTGCGCTCGGTCCGTTAACTTCTTATGAGTATTTATTTGGTGATCTTTGCGTCGCGGACTCAATCCCTCGAAACCAATGTGAAATGGATTTACTGGGTGATGAAAAACCATTCTTGTGGTTAATGGAGAATGTTTTATCAAACCATGAGGCTGTAAAGGAACGGATTAAACAAGAAGATTATCGCCGAAACTACGGCACTGTAAAAAAGCGGATAAAAAATGTCATCAAAACAACTTTAAGCGTCGATAATATTGGGCGAAGCCGTGTTTTACTTGATCAGTCGACCTTTGACGACGCGGAACTAGACGACCCTGAGGTTGCCGCTGCACTTACAAAACATACTCAGAAAACAAAACGAGAAGTATATCTTGCTCGGTCAAGAGAACCTGAACATATTATAAAGCAATCCCATTTTCCCAGGCAGGTTGGCGAGAAAATGATGGAGGATGCGTCAAAGTTGTCATTTATGCTTGAGAACACTGAAGTTGTCGATCTGGAAAAAGCATCGTCACTACTGGGTTTAAAGGCGCCCGCTGCAAGCTTGGAAGAAATTTCTCAGAAGATGATCGATGATCTAGAATTTGGCTTGTTTGGAGAGCTAACCTTTTCTGACAAGACTGTTATTATTAAAAGTGAGGTAACCAGCGCTCTCATACAGGCATATGTGAAGAAGCTTGATTCAGTCCTGAGTTCGGTTTTTGAAAAAAATACGAAAACTTTCCAGAGCCTTATGACAAAGAAAATCTACCTTTTGGAAATTCTCGACCAGTTTCCGGCACATCTTAAAAAGGCAGGTTCAGAACTTCAAGCAAGGCTGAATTTTGAGTTTCCAGAATTGTTCGAGGCACACTCATGAGCACCGTCTCTTCAAAAGCATCAGGTTCGCAAGAACAGAAAGATCTCGAAACGCCGCGTTTCAATCGTCTGGGCGATGAGAAATGGTATATCACTGATGAAACGTCATCCGATATCTTGGTGTTAAATTGGGCATCTTATGAAGGCTCGTATGTAAAGAAACTGTGGGCAAAGGAAATGGTTGTTTTCTATTCGGGTGGTTACGTATCGGAGGACGGAAAGCTTGTCGCCCGTAAAAGTACGATAAAGGGCTTTGTCGTTGATCTCCGAAAAATTCTATTATTTTCTAGTCAACGTAATATAACGCTTGAGTTTCATCGATGGGACAGGGAGCTGATCACAGAGATGTTTCGGGCTAATCTTCTTGGGGAATTGTTTTTGTCTGCGCAGGATAAACCAGACGGTTTGGCTTCTCGTGGAAGCACAAATGGTTTGTTCACTGTTATAAATGTTAGTAATCACGCTTTTTCAGAGGGTGCAATTTCTGATGGTTTCGCGATCTGCTTTCATAACCGGAGAAATTCGGCGAATGCTATGTTTGGCGACCTTCTTAAAAAGCATGGCGTCCACATAGATGCATATTTTAAGGGAGGGAGTTTCGGTGAGGTTGCTACTGAAGTTGCGATGCTTCTTCTAGCAGAAGCAATTGCGGTGCTTCGATCTGACCAGACGCGGGCGGCAGTCGCCCTCTGTAAAGTGCAGAGATCGCCTGATCAAATTCGGCATGATTTAGTCTATGGAAGGGAATCAGGCAATCGGGTCAGTCTGAATAAATACATGAAACAAGGTAGAATCTTTCCGGAGTTTAGAAATCATGGTCATAGAAGGAATGCCAGAGAAAAAATTCTGAGACTTGATGCTTTATTCACGGAAGTAATTGGGCGAGAACTGTCTTCGCTATTTTGGAACTCACACGGCGAGTTCGTTAATTATTGTGCAGAGGTATATGAGGCTTGCGCGGTTATATTTCTCTGTCTTACGGGCATTCGTGTTTCTGAGCTTTGCACAATAAAGGTAAGCGATTACGAGAAGAGAAACAGTGGTGAGTGGATTTTCAAAAGCCAAGTAGATAAAACCCACGCTGGAGGAAGCGAGATTAGAGTCATGCACGGCTTGGTCGCAGAAGCAGCCGATGTGCTTGAGGCGCTGAGCTACTCGGACAAACGGACAGACAATGTTGGTTTATTTAGCCGGAATTTATGTCAAAACATGGTGGACAGGGGTGAAGAAGGAGAGTACTTCCACCCAAAAAAGGATACAGTTTCGTCCTATGTAAAAAGGTTTTACGCCCGTTTTATTGATAAACACGGAGATGCTGTTACAACGAAAAATTCTTCAATCAGTCCCCATCAGTTCAGACACAGTTTTGCTGCGTTCGCCTTACGACGATTTGATGGAAACGTTCTGGAGGCTATTCGGCAACACTTTCTACACGGTGAAGGCAGTGGCTATACAAAGAAGTACACTGACGGCAAACTCACCCCAAGCGTAATGAACCAGCTAGAGCGAGATTACATTAATGAGCTGGTTGCCAGAATTGCGACGTCTGAAGACCAATACGAATTCGTTGGCGGCGTCGCACTCTACATAAGGAAGCGGGTCACTGAAATTATTGGCGATAGTCATGTATTCCTTCCAGTTGGCGAGTTTGAGGAAGCAGTCGATGAAATTGCCAGGGATTTTGACATCATCAATGCTCATGAATATGGCTATTGCATGTTCAGTTCGAAGAGAAAAAGTCAAGCTCTTTGTAGGGACCCAAGAACTAATCTTCCCGATCCACACCGATTTTCGGGTTTTTCTGTTTGTTCAGGCTGTCCGATGAACCTGGTACTTCAACCCCATGCCGAAGCTATTAAAAGGTTGGGTGTCGCCCATCAAAATTTCATTCAAAAACATCCTCTCAAAATCCGGAGCAAGGCTGTCGATGCGAGCAAAAAAGCTATCAAAAATGCAGAGCGGATTCTCCGTGAATTAGGAGAGATATAATGAGCACTTTTGATTTGGAGAACTTCGTATCCCCGTTAGTTAACGATGCACCTTCATGGGTAGCAGAAGGAAACAGTCTAACTAAAGCGCTCTACTCAAAAGTGGTGGAAGAAGTCAAAGAACTTGAGGGCTTGATTGACCAGGGCGATGAATTGAGTTTGCGAGAGCGCACAGTAATCGCTTCGAGAATCGCTCTCTCATTGAACATCGATAAGAGCAATATTAGGTCTTCGCGAAGACCGGAACTCATTGATTTTATCGAGCGAGAAAATGAAAAATTAATCAATCGTTATGAGGCTTTAAAGCTTAAGGCGCGTCGTGGACGTCATAAAACAAAGTCAGAGACAGAGACAGAGAATTTGGTGCTGCAAAGGCAGCTCCACGAAATGGAAAACCTGAAAATGAAGGAATTTCTGGAAGCGGCTATTGAGCGAGATTTGCTTTCGACGCAACGCAACCTGAAAGAGAAAAACGAAGCTCTGGAGTCTGAGTTGAGCGCATGCCGCAGACGGAATGCCGGTTTGTCCGAATCTAACCGTGAGCTTATTAAAGAGCTTGCGCAACTGGCGGAAGAGAGAGATCAGTTAAGACGACTGGTTGCCCAGACGAAAGGTGGGAGTTGACCATGGCAAACGGACAGCAGAAAGCGCGGGAAAACCTTGTTGCCTTTCAGCGTTGGGCCGTTACGCAAACCGATGATGATTTCAAGCAGATCGTCTCTCGCGGCCAGCTAAACCGTGGCGAAGTTGCCAACGCTATCGGTATCGGAAAGAGCGCCTTGCGCCAGAATCCGGCGATAAAAACGGCCTTGGAGCATCTCGAAACGGACCTCCGTGAAAGAGGCGTATTACCGCCACTGCTAGAATCCGCACAGCAACAACGGTCTGCGCCAAAGCCTTACGATGCCAGCGCCAATCAGCGGTCACTGCAGTCAAAACGACTCTCCGTTCTGGAGCAGGAAAACATTGAGCTGAAAGCCCGCGTAGCAACGCTGGAAGCCAAACTCAAGCGCTATGGCGAGTTATCTGAGGTGCTGACGGAATTTGGTGTCGCCCCATGAATGAAGACTATTTCCGCGTAACCAGTTGTCAGCATGAAGGCGCAAAATACACGATCTTTTCTGGTGTCCCGCTGAAAGCCAACAGCTACCGCATCAACAGCGGGAAATACATCATCTCCATCCGGTGCGAAAACCAGTCTCTGCCCATCAAACCATCTGTAGGCCAGCAATGGCGCGTGCGTGGTGAGCGGGTATTGGAGGCGGTTCAGGCAGGCGACTTTGAACTACAGCAGCATGTCTATAACGCGCCGGTTGAAATGGAATGCACGTTGCCAGAATCCGGTGAGGCACTGATCCGCTTTATTGCGTCAGACAGAGATTTCACCGGCATTGGTGAGGCGAAAGCACGGGCGCTCTGGGACGCCTTCGGCAGCCAACTACACCAGATGCTGCGATACGACACAGCGGATCACAGGGAGCTTCTGAAGGGCATTCTGAGTGATGTATCGGTAGACGCCCTATACAACGGCTACGCCAAATACCGAAACCTCGCACACGCTAATTGGCTGGCCTCGCTCGGAATCCCGTTGCGTATCCAGCAACGCATTCTGAAATACCACGATGAACGCACTGTCGATGTCCTCAAGAGCAATCCCTATGCACTTCTTGGATTTGGGATGGCGTTTACGGACATTGATACCATCTCAGAGCGATTAGGCTTTGCGAAATCTGCGCCCCAGCGCCTTGCCGGGGCACTGGAGACGGCAATCCGCAAACAGGTTGAAAAGGGGCATACTTACGCCACCCACAAAGCCCTCAAGCCTTTGGTTAACGAGCTTTTACAGGACGCCGAACTGACAACGGCCGCTTTCGAAAACGGGCATCAGAGCGGCCAATTTATCCTCCGACCCGATAACGGCACCTACCATCCTACCGCTCAAATCATGATGGAGTCGGTCGTTGCCAAACGCCTGAAATCCATGGCCAGCATGACTGACTCAGATGAGGAGGTATTCAAAGCCTTAACCGATGCGGTTCTGGATCTGCCTTATGACCTCACGGAACAACAGGTGCAGGCCGTTGAATCCAGTCTGACCAACTCTGTGTCCTGCATTATCGGTGGTGCCGGAACGGGCAAAACGACGGTGCTGAGGACAGTTCTCAGGGCGTACAACTCACTGGGATATGAAGTTCATGCGGTTGCCTTGTCTGGCAGAGCGGCAATGCGGCTGCACGAGAGCATTGGCTTCTTCACCATGACCATTGCCCGGTTGCTTCGAGAGGAGCCGATAGAGCCCACGCTGGATCGCCCAAAGCATGTCCTCGTCATCGATGAGGCGAGCATGATTGACCTTCCAACCATGTACCGACTCATCACGCATCTTGATCCATCGGTTCGGATCATTCTCACTGGCGACCCCAATCAGCTCCCGCCAATCGGTTGCGGCAAAGTGTTGTCGGACATCGTTGAGTCAGGTGCGGTGGCGACTCAGGCACTTCGTATTGTGAAGCGTCAGGAAGGTGCGACAGGAATACCTGAATACTCAGCCACCATCAATCGTGGCGAGGTCCCTCGCTCGTTGTCTTGTGGAGCGATTACGTTCCATGAGGCGAGTTCAGAACAGATTGTTGATCGGTGCAAGGCGCTCTATGCAGATTCTCCTCAGCCCACTCAAATCGTCGGGGCAACCAAGGCTTTAGTCAGAGAGCTGAATCAGGAGTGTCAGCGGCTGATTAACCCAGATGGTGAGCGTCTGCAATTTACCCTCTATGGCGAGGATTTCTACCTGGATCTCCGATTGGGTGACCCTATCCTGTTCACCAAAAATAATTACAACCTCGGTATTCAGAACGGCTCGTTGGGCGTCTTGACCTCGACAGAACGTGGCTATCAGGACGATCAGGACACCTATGGCGTGGTGACGCTGGATACAGGTGAGCAAATTCCGATCACGGAGGAAATCTTCGATTGTATGGAACTGGGCTATGCCATTACGCTGCACAAGGCCCAAGGTAGCCAGTTCCCAAGAATCGTAGTCGCAATCCAGAAGGGGCGGATCTCAGATCGAGCTTGGCTCTATACAGCGGTGACTCGTGCAGAAGCCGAGGTTCATATCGTGGGGAACAGCAGCGATTTTGCTTCAATGGCGAAGTCAGTGAGTAATGCCAACAGGCGAGCGAGTTACTTGAAAGATTTGTTGCTCGAAGGGAAGAGGGATTCGGGGGTTAGCCATTGACGGCACGCCCCCTCATCGCCGGTCGCGGCCATCGGGACCTCTCCCTGTACCGCAATCCGATCATAGCGGAACTGATAGCGACACCATAGTTTGGCCGCCCACTGTCACGTTAAGTTGGTCGCTCTGTTCTCAAAGCGGTCCTTTTTTACGGTGCCGCGACTGACCGTTTCACCACAGAATCAAGCCAGAGTAAAAGATCCTCTCCTAAACAAAAGCGAACATTCAGAAACGACCGAATTTGACCCAAAACGGCCCTTTTCTTCGGCGCTTCATGATCTGATTGCCTCCCCCCCTCCGGAGTCACCGAAAGTCCCTCTGACATTGGAGTTTTTGGCAAAACACAATCGTGTGGAGAACTCTAATTCGCGGCGCAATTAAAACAGGGATGCTTACATCGTCACCCACCGGCTGATTTGAGTTTTCAGTCAGTTTTCGACTCTGGCTTCGTTTTAGGTCTGCGCTGAATCGAAACAACTGGCTATTTACGCATTTGAGAAACTAGGTCGAGGCAACTCGCTGCAAGGATAGCCTGCGCGCGATTTTGAACATTCAGTTTACGTAGGACAGCCGAAACATGAGCCTTAACAGTGGTTTCCGCCAAGTGCAAGTTGTACGCGATCTGTTTGTTAGACTCTCCGCGTGTCATTCTCTCTAAAACTATCAGCTGTCGCTTCGTTAAAGATTGAAACTGGCTCGGATCAACCTCTGCTTCTGAGCCGGCCATGACAGCACCACGGCCGTTACCATTTTCGAATTCGTCAGAGCCTGCACAAACGCAAATCTTGCCATCCAAAACCTGTCGAATAGCGTCGACAATTTCATCTCTTGATGCAGTTTTTGCTATGACCCCCATGGCCCCCTGACCGATCGCCTGAGACGTGACATATCTGTTTACTCTAGCCGACATGACTATGGTGGGGAGCGAAGGCGCGATCTCATTTAAACGACCAAGCCCACCAAGCCCTCTCATATCAGGCATGTCGAGATCGAAGAAGATGAGATCAAGGCTGCCATGCTCACTCACGATTTCCATGGCGTCTTCCAAGCTGAATGCCTCGAAGACATGTTTGCAATCATGATTTCTCTGAATAATGCTCCTTAAGGCATCGCGAAAAAGCGGCTGACAATCAGCAATCATAGCCTTGAATAATGACGTTTTGCCGACTTCTTCCTGGCCAATGTCAGGAACCGGGAGGGAGTGCAGCGTGGTTTGGCTCTTTGACAAGCTTCTGAGGTTATTGGCTTCTTCTAGCATTTGTTATTCCTCGCCAAACTGTACATACATTTACTGGTGTGCTGCTCGCACTCCTCGCCGCATGGATACCTGACTATCTCGAGCGGCATCGCGCAAGGAGCCATACAGCAGACCTGCGTCATTCTGTTGATCCCCATATCGATGAAGCTTTGTGGCTCACCTGTGAGGAAGGTGGTATTCGACTCTCGGAAGTTGAATGGTCGACCAATCAAAGCTAAACCCCGGCTTCTCAGGGCCGGGGTTTAGCATTCTTCCTAAAGGGCAATGACAACCGACTTTGTTTCAAGATATGAATCGAGTGACTGCTTACCCATATCACGTCCAACCCCGGAGAGTTTATAGCCCCCGAATGGGATGTTGGCGTCAAGCATGTTGTGCCCGTTTACCCAGACAGTGCCTGCTTTTAATTTCGGGATTAAGCGTTGCACCTCAGAGAGATCGTTTGACCAGATGCTCGCTGCCAGCCCATATCGACTATCGTTGGCCCGGGCTACGACGTCCTCGATATCATCAAACGGGATGACCACCAGAACGGGACCAAAGATCTCGTCCTTGGCTATGACCAGAGAGTCGTCTTCGGTCGCAAATATGGTGGGCTTGACGTAATAACCTTTGCGGTCAGCACGTTCGCCGCCGGTAACCAGGCGTGCACCTTCCTGCCGCCCCGTCTCAATGTAGTGACAAACCCGGTCTAGCTGAACCCGGGACACGAGTGGCCCCATTTGAGCATCTGGATCCAGGCCAGGCCCCAGCGGGATGGCCTCTGCTAACTCGGCGAGCCGATCCAGGACCTTGTCAGAAATGCTCCGGTGAACGTAAAGTCGGGAGCCGGCACTGCAGGCTTGTCCATGGTTGAAAAAGATTGCTGCCGCTGCTCCTTGCGCAGCCTTTTCCGCATCACAGTCAGCCAGAACAATCATTGGAGACTTGCCCCCCAGCTCCAAGGTAACTCGCGCCATATTATCCATCGCAGCACGGCCTATGATCTGACCTACCTCAGTGGATCCGGTAAAACTAATCTTGTTGATGTCAGGATGAGTTATCAGTGCTGACCCGGTGCTCTGGCCCTCGCCAGTAATGATGTTGACAACCCCGTCAGGAAAGTTTGCCTCTTCGATCAGCTCGCCCAGATAGAGGGCAGAGAGCGATGTTTGTTCCGCAGGCTTCAACACAACCGTGCAGCCCGCTGCAAGTGCCGGAGCCAGTTTCAAGCAGGCCATCAGAAATGGAAAGTTCCACGGTATGATCGCGGCAACAACACCGACGGGTTCGCGTCGGGTATAAGCAGAAAAGTCAGAGTCAGCCGGGGCAAAGGGCATGGACACGTCAAGAGTCGAGCCCTCAATTTTTGTTGCCCATCCGGCCATGTAGCGAAAGAATTCCAGTCCCAGGCTTACGTCAACAGCTTCGGCAACAGCAACAGACTTGCCGTTGTCGATCGCGTCCAGCTCAGCAATGATTCTGGCATCTCGCTCGATCAGATCTGCAAGTTTGAGAAGCAGGTTCTGACGGGCGGAGGGTCTCATTCGGCCCCAGTCATCACTATTGAACGCACTTTTTGCGCAGCTAACCGCTTTGTTAACGTCATCAGGATGTGCAAGGGGTATGCTTCCTATAACCGTTTCTTCAGCCGGGTTTTCTACCTCTATGCGTTTGTTTTCCAGAGCATCAACCCATTGGCCGCCTATCAGCATACGGTGATTTTGACGTGCCAGGAACGCCTGGGTTTTATTCTCTAAACCATGTGGATGTTTTGTGAACGTATTCATTAGTTTCCCCCAAATCACTGACTTTTTGGACGGATAGCGTCTGCAGTACCCTGAATAAACGCTTTGATTTTCTCGACATCTGTCTTACTCAGCGTTTCGGTAAAATCGGGCATGCCACTGGAAACGAATGGACCGTGAAACAGGAAGGCGTCCAGGTTTTCAATGACTGATTTCTTTGAATAACCCAGGTTTGGAATATTACCGCCCTTGTCTACGCCGGGAACGCCATGACAGAACACGCAATTACTGACGTAAAGAGCCGTGCCTTCTCCAATGAAGTCGGGATTGTATTCAACGCCCGAAACCAGAGAGTTCAGCTGATACTGGGTGAACTCAGGCATCTCGGCATCACCGTTCAGGACAAATGTATAAACAGTGCCGGCGGTCTTGAGGTCGGAGGCCCTCTGGGATTTTCCAAAAGCACCGCCCCAGCCTGCCGCAATAGAGACATACTGAGTACCGTCCACTTCATAGGTTATGGGCGCTGCAATGACGCCGGTACCCATTGGGGATTCCCAGAGGGGGTCACCCGTCCGAGCGTTGAATGCCATAAAGCGAGCGTCTGCGGTTCCCTGGAATACCAGATCGCCGGCCGTTGTCAGGGTTCCGCCGTTCCAGGGAGAGACGTGTTCGTAACGCCAGGCTTCCTGCTGTGTAACGGGATCCCAGGCTGTAAGTCGCCCGAACGGCTTGCTTGATGGTGGCGCTACGTTAAATTGGAAGGCGGTGTTCCAACCTATGCCACTCATGGGTTGTCCCGGCTCATTGCTTTCTATGCTTTCCCAGGAGGGGTCCTCGACCAGTGTGATCGGGATGTGCTGAGACGGGAAGTAAGCCAGGCCGGTTTGGTGGTTAAAAGACATTGAGTGCCAATTATGTCCACCAAAAGGCCCAGGGATGATATCGAAGGGTTCGTCCATGGATCGTGCTTCAGGAACTTCTATTGGGCGACCATTGCTATCGTATCCCGTGGCCCAATTAACATCGACGTAATTATCGGCCGATATGAATTCACCATTTGTCCGGTCGAGAACAAAAAAGAAGCCGTTTTTGGGAGCTTGCATGATTACTTTGCGACGCTCCCCATCAATCATGAGCTCGCTGAGAATCATGTCCTGCGTTGAAGTATAGTCCCAGTTATCCCCGGGCGTGGCTTGGTAGTGCCACACGTACTCACCAGTGTCGGCATTGAGAGCAACAATTGAGGAGAGATAGAGGTTATCTCCACCTTCCGGGCTCCGCTTCTTGTGTGACCATGGAGAGCCGTTACCTGTGCCGATATATAAGAGATTCAGGTCCGGATCAAAAACGATGGAGTCCCATACGGTGCCACCGCCACCGGCCTCCCAGTATTTTCCACTTGGGTCCCAGGTTTTCGCGGCGCGAGCCATGGCTTCGTTTTCAAACGGTTCGTTCGGATTTCCCGGCACGGTATACCAACGCCATTTCTGTGCGCCGGTTTTCGCGTCGTAAGCTGTGATGTAGCCCCTGACTCCAAATTCGGCCCCACCATTGCCTATGATCACGTTGCCGTTAACAACTCGAGGTGCGCCGGTAATCGTATAGCTCATGTCGTTGTCGGGCAGAGTATTCGTTTCCCAGACTTTTTCGCCGGTTTTTGCATCAATAGCGATCAATCGACCATCGTAGGATGCAACATAGACATTTCCGTAGTGCACTGCCACACCGCGGTTTACAACATCACAACAACCCCTTGAGCCCGCCTCCCCGGGTACTTCAGGGTCGTAGGTCCATAGTTTTTTGCCGGTCTTTGCATCGAGTGCATGTACAATGCTCCAGGAAGCAGTGACGTACATCACGCCATCCACGACAAGCGGAGTGGCCTCGACTCCTCGGGTAGACTCGAGGTTGTAGGACCATGCAAGCCCGAGGTTTTCGACATTATCGGCCGAAATTTGGGCGAGAGGGCTAAAGCGCGTCTCCGCATAATCAAAACCATGGGTTGGCCAGTCCTTGCCGGTTTTGGCGTTTTCAATGATATAGCTTTGATTTACCTGATCAGCCGCAATAACAGTGCTGGCTCCGATTACGAAAAATGGAACTAATGCACTACTTGTTAGTTTTTTTGATAGACGTTTTCTGTAGTGATTATTAGTCAGTTTCATTTTTATATCCTTTCGTTGTTATTACTGTTTTATGGGATTTTAAAACGCTTTTAGAATACGAAAGTTGAGTCGGTGCTGTTCTTTAAATCCATTTTCTACGGACAAATCTCTTCCATAATTTGCGATTAGTTGCAGTCCCGGATTCGCAAACCATGCCGTACCGATAGTCATCTTGGTAGTTGCAAGGTCATTGTCCTGGTTTATATCGTTTACTTGTGTCTCACCGCCGAGGGTATGAGAAATGCCGGTGCGAAGATCCCATTGAGGTGTTACGTTATAACGTAGGAAGCCTTGGAACTGGTACAAGGGATCCTGTTCCAGAGTGGCTTTGGAGGCACCAAGTTCGTCATTCTTGCCGAAAAAAGTGACATCACCAATCAGGTCTAACGAGATTTTAGAGGTAAGACCGGTGATGTAACCCGCCTGCAATGCATATTTCCATCGGTTTTCGCCGAGGTTTAATGTGTCATTCCGATCGTAACTCCCTACAGGAACATACAGAACCGGAGTAATGCCGAAGTAGGTGTTACTTTCGGGCTTGTTTACAAGCCAAACGGTTGCGGCAAGGAACAGGTCGCCAATGCCACTGGTGTCACCGAGGGCAGAGGTATCGTCTTTTCCCTCTACCTTGCCGAATGGAAGGAGGAATTGAGGGTCTACTGTATAACCGCCAATTTCAGTGAAATGCACCCCACGCAGGATTCCTACCTGTGAGTCCAATCCAGCGTTAATGGGGGCCTTGTCTCCATCCGAGTAGAGGGAATCGGCAGTGGCGTATTGATAGTAGACCAATCCAAGATTGGTGCCGGCGGGCAATGCTGTGTAATCCCCGGCATCAACCTCAATAGCTACTGCATTACCAGAAGCCAGCAACATAGTGGCCAGGCCAGCAGAAGCGACGCAGAAATTCCCAATTCTGGAACGGAGTAAACTTTTGTGCTTATAGTTTGATACAGATGACATGATGCAGCCTCTTATTAGTTTTGTTGGTATTGCACTCGAAGTTAAGCAATCAATATGCCAGATCGATTGATCCTTAGGAAATTATTATGAAACAATTACCGGTGTTTTTCAAGACAGTTGGCACTGATTTCTCTGTTTAAGCGACGTCTTTCTCTACCACTCGTTTTTCCGGGTTCAACGTGGTTGAGCCGACGGGCTCACAATTCCTGATGGGGCGACGGCCCCATCGGCCTGGAGTTCTCTTTTTTGCCTGCTCCAGAACCCGCTGACGCTGGGCGAGGATAGCGGCGTCCTCACCACTGTGGCGCTCATGCGGTGTTACGAACCGCAGCTTGCTGTGCTTGTGTTCATGGTTGTACCAGTTGACGAAGCGGTCGACCCAGCGCCGGGCTTCCTCCAGGCTGTTAAATCCCGATGAAGGCCATCCCGGGCGGTATTTCAGAGTCCGGAACAGGGACTCCGAGAACGCGTTGTCGTTGCTGACCCGCGGTCGGCTGTAAGACGGCAGGACACCCAGTTCCTCCAGCTTTGCTTTCATCGTCTGCGCCTTCATCGGGGCTCCGTTATCCGAGTGCAGCACCAGAGGCCGGTGGAGGCACTGCTCTCGCAGCAGGCAACGTTGCAACAGCCCGGCAGCGTAGTCGCCGCTCTCAGCCTCGTAGACTTCGTAACCCACGATCTTGCGACTGTATACGTCTTCAAACATGTACAAGTAATAGAACTGCCCACGCACGGTTGAAGCGCAGTAGGTAATGTCCCAGCACCACACCTCACACGGGCCGGAGGCATGATGCGTGGTCGCTTCCCGGGATCGCTGCGGTGCAAGGCTTTGTCCCCGATGGTTCAACTGGTTGTGGGCTTTGAGTATCCGGTAGAACGACGACTCCGAGGCCAGGTACAGCCCCTCGTCCATCAGCGATGGCACGATTTGGGACGGCGGCAGGCTTTCATAACGAGCCGAATTACAGGTCGACAGAATTTGCTGGCGCTCTGCTTCACTGAGTTTGTTTGCCGGCCTGGGGCGCACAGCTTCCGGGCGCCTATCGGGCTGAACCTCGCCTTCACGGAACCAGCGGCGATAGGTGCGCAAGCCAATGCCAGCTTCTCCACAGGCCTTGAACAGCCGGGCCCCGGCGTTCATGGCTTCCTGAATCAGGTCAATCATTACCCTGCGCTCAGGGACCGAGGTTAGTCGTCCTCGTTGTCGTTTTCCCAGAGCGCATCCAGCTTTTTTCGCAGCACCAGCAGTGCAGCGGTTTCGGCCAGAGCCTTTTCCTTATGGCGTAATTCGCGCTCCAGTTTCTTGATCTGTTTCTGGTCTGCCTGACTCTTCTTGCGCAGTTGCTTTTCCCGCTCGGCACTGCGCTGGAAGCCTTGCAGGGACTCTTCTTTCCAGCGCCGGACTTGCTCAGGGTAAAGCCCTTTCTCCCGGCAATACTGGCTGAGTTCTTCTTCGGACAGCGCAGCTGTCTCAATCACGGTTGCCAGCTTTGCTTCTGCTGACCACTGGTCTGACTTAGCTTTGGAACCGGGCACCGGGCGTCCTTCATCTCTGGCTTGTGTCCGCCAATTGTAAAGGGTTTGATCCGAAATGCCTTCTTCCCGCGCCAGAGCGGCTACGCTCATACTGTGGGGCGGCGACAACTTCGCCAGCACGGCGGCTTTACGTTCTTCGGAATAACGAGGCACTATCAACACCTGAACCGCCCAACTGGTTAAAAATTAAGTAGTGCCAACTATCCTGCCAGAGGGGGTTACTTATGCGGCTTTATAGCATCTATGTTTTAGTTTTTGGAAAAAAATGGATCGTTTCAATACACTAAAATTGGATGGTTGAATAAAAAAAATACAGAGTGGTGGGTGTCCTTATGCATAAAAAGATCGTTGATCTGAACACTCAGGTCCAGCAAGCCCGTGAGTTGTTTGACGAAGGGCGTGTTGTACCATCCCAGTGGGTGCGGGATGAGGTTTTGCGCTCTTGGCTAAGATGCAGAAAACATGGCGTGTCCCCCTCTGATCAGCTCTTACTTGAGGCCGCGCAATTCGACCAGATTTCTCATATCCGCAATCAACATCAGCGTCTCATGACATTTGCGGAGCCTGAAATGCATCGGTTGTTTCGTGCAATCAGTTCTGCAGGTTGGGTTTTGGCGTGTGTGGAAAGAGAAGGCCACAGCATTAAATATTTCGGCAATGACAGTCCCTGCTACGAATTGCTGGGAGCCGCTTTGAATCCTGGTATGGACCTTTCAGAGGATATAGCTGGAACCAATGCCCCCGGTTGCGCTTTGATAGAAGGCAGGCCGTCGCTTGTGTGTGGAAGTGAGCATTTCTTGCATTCTCTCCGCGATCTATCCTGCGTGGCAGTGCCCATTTTTGACCCTGCAGGGACGCTGGTCGGGGCTTTGAATGCTTCGAAACCTTATGATGGCCGACCGGTCGGGATTCTTGAGGCAGTTACGCTCGCAACTCGGTCTGTTGAGAATCGAATGGTCGACGATTTGCGTGGCGCCTTAGTCCTCGCGCTTCACTATCGCCCGGAGCTTACGCAGTCACCTATGCGTGGTTTGATACATTTCGGCGAGGATGGTGAAGTTTTAGGTGCAAACCCCTCGGCCAGGCAGATGCTGGATATCGATTCTCTCGAGAAGATGCAGAGTCATGTCTGTTTCAAAGACTTATTCTCATGCCGCGCTGCCGAGATTGAGGGATCACAACAAAGCCCTCTTGAGGTTGAATGTCACAATGGGGCAAGGCTTTTTCTTAAAGTTGAAAGTCTTCGCAAAGGGCCTTTGAGCGTCAACTCGATGCCACAGCAAAGACGGCCGGACATCGTTCAGTCTTTTTACGTGGGCGAGCCTACAAAACCACTTTTCGACAAGGCGCATCGGGCTTTTCAGTTTGGAGTTCCGGTTCTGGTGACTGGGGAAACCGGAACGGGCAAAGAGGTTTTAGCACGGTCGTTACATGCCAATGGGCCCTCTTCAAAAGGCGCGTTTGTTGCCGTGAACTGCTCGGCTATTCCTGCCGGGTTGATCGAATCAGAGTTGTTTGGCTACGCAGACGGTGCATTTACCGGTGCCAGACGTGGTGGCGCCAGGGGGAAGTTTGAGGAGGCGAACGGCGGTACGCTCTTCCTGGATGAAATAGGCGATATGCCATTGGAATTTCAAGCACGTTTGCTACGTGTTTTGCAGGAACGCACTGTCACAAGACTTGGAGAAGAGAAGCCTCGGCCCGTCTCGTTTTCTCTGGTCTGTGCGACACATCGGAACCTTGATGAGCTTATGGAAAGCGGAGACTTTCGGAGCGATCTTTATTACCGGATCAATGGCCTCAGGGTGCAGCTCCCTGCTCTGCGGGAGCGTGAAGACCTCGACGCTTTGATTGATCACTTGCTGGCATCAATTTCACAGGAAGATTCCCCGTCGATTCTGACATCCGAGGCTCGTAATCTCTTAAGGCACCATTCGTGGAGAGGTAATATCAGAGAGCTCCAGCAGGCACTGAATCTTGGTCAGGCGCTGTCTACTCAGGGAATTATCGATGTTGAACACTTGCCCGAAGACATCAAGGTCCAAAATGACACTGCGGAGGTGGACCTTGGCGAGGGCGGCACACTCGCCGCTGCAGAGCGCGAGGCGGTGCGATGTGTGCTTGAGAAACACAATCACAACGTCAGTGCCGCAGCTCGAGAATTAGGGATAACACGAGCCACTCTCTATCGAAAAATAAAACATTTTGGTCTCTGAGGTAATTCATGGAGTAGCCCGGATTTCTCATGAGAGGATAAAACGCGCCGCTCTTTTCAGCGAGCAAGCGCCCGGGCATTACAGTTTGTCAGGTGCATCCGGCTTCCAGTTGTGGGCCATTAGCTTGGCTGTGCCGGTCGCTGTCCGCCTATTCTAAATGTCCGCTTTGCGACCTCAGCGTGCCTTGTTTCCGAATAGCGGACCGGGTAAACCCCTATTTGAAAAAGGACCGCTTTTATCAGAAAGCGGCCAATTCTGCTCACCTATGACTCCATAGTTTGGCCAAAGCGGCCAATCTATGGTCGGAATACCAGAACATTGCTGGTCCTTAAATACCTCGGGTGAATCGCCGCTTGCGGCGAGAGGGCAGAGCCCTTGGATACCGAGAATAGGTTAAATTGATGAGTCGATCAGTCAACAAAAATGTTTTGGAGGAATGTTTTGGAGACGCTAATTGTTTCTGCGGGGAAACGTTCTAGAACTGTCATCGTTGACACCTGGATTTCTAAATCAATCACGGCTCCAACTCAAGCATACAAGGGTGTCCAGTCACTCACTCACTTCCAGTCAACAAAAAAGTTCAGTGATAACCAGAACAGTCGGGCCGAAGCTCTGGTAGCCAGCTCCACCACCCAGGTTCGCTTTGCGACGGATCGTGGCTGTCGCGTGGTAACTGGTCGCTGGGTGAGCTCTTTTACCGGCAACGTCATCCAAAATGCCTCCGACATCGACATTGACCACGTGGTGCCGCTTGCCTGGTCCTGGGATCGCGGAGCTCGCCAGTGGTCCGGAGAGAGGCGATTGCGGTTTGCTAACGATCCTGTGAACTTGCTGCCGGTCGAGGCGAGCCTGAATCGGAGCAAGGGCGCTAAAGGGCCGGACGAATGGCTGCCGCCGGCGGGTCAGTGCGGCTATGTGGCCCGGTTCGTTCGGGTGGTGAAGCTGTATGATCTCAAGCCCTCGACAGCGGAGTCGGCCTGGTTTCAAGAGTTTCTCGAGGAGTGTCGCCGTTAAGTCGGTCGCTGTGGTTTGCCGCTTAGTACCAATTAGTAATTTGCGTTACTAATTGGTACTAATCTTGGAATCGTGCCAACAATGAGTGGCGTTACCGGATAAATTTGCTCATTCTTGTCTAGCTGAGTGATGAATGTGGAGCACCCCCGACCATGACAACAAAGCGCCCAATCGAAAAAGAACTCCTGGACGGCCTCGATGCCCATACCGCCCATGCCGATGAGCTGGCTGAGCCGTTGCCTCAGGAGCTTACTCCTCTGGAGCGCCTGAAAGGTTCTGTCAAACGCTATGACCGGCCGACCGACC
Source organism: Marinobacter sp. KM021 (assembly GCF_050707965.1). Taxonomy (NCBI): domain Bacteria; kingdom Pseudomonadati; phylum Pseudomonadota; class Gammaproteobacteria; order Pseudomonadales; family Marinobacteraceae; genus Marinobacter; species Marinobacter sp. KM021. The sequence goes on along the minus strand of NZ_CP136129.1, from coordinate 4,092,675 downwards.
CGGTTTGGGATGAGTATTTCGACTCGGAAGGCGTCAGTGACGACTTTATGGAGGATCGAGATCAGCCCAAGCAAGGGCAATCATAATGGCCCTCGATGACGAAGAAGCCAAAGGGCATGTTGCGCTCAAAGGATTCTTTGGTATCTGCAGTGAGTGGGACTGCACACAGGAAGAAATGATGCAGATGCTCGGCGGTGTATCCCAGAGCACGCTGACCGAGTATCAGAAATTGCCCCACATTAAGCTCCCACCGGATACCCTGGAGCGCATCAGCTACATCCTGGGCATCTACAGATCCTTGAGAGCCATGTACCCAACGGCCGAACGCGCCAATCGCCGGATGCGCCTGGAAACCTGTGATGCTCCTTTCGCTGGAACGTCTGCCTTGGACTTTCTGGCGCGAGGTTCCATGAGGCATCTTATGGAAGCTCGACGCTACTTTGATGCAAAGCGTACGGGGTAACCAGATAACGAGCACGAGAATAATACTTCCCATGCATCACTGGCCTTGGGGCTCTATGCATTCCTCCTCTCGCGACGACTAAAACCGTTTTGGCGCAGCGTTCAGGAACCTGATAGTACCTGGACAGTAGCCGGCGAGAATCACCCGGAAACGTCCTGATTTTTCGGTCGGCTGGAATTAGTCGATGTCTCCGATTATTTTCCCCTGGTCCGAGAGAAAGCGTGACGTCGGGATCACCTCTTCGAAGCCGCTGTTCGTCCTCGGGCCCCTGGTGCAATAAAAGAAGTTCCGGGTGCTGAGCCGTCACGCGCTCCATGACGGTCAGAAAATCTTCTGACGTCCGCCTCTGGTGGCGGCAAGGATCGCCAACGATACCACTGACACCGCCTATTCGGAGGCCGGAGGCGTCGTGAACCTGGCCATCGAGGATCACCGTATTGCCAGGCAACGAGTCACCGTTTGCCAGGTTGTCGTGGTTGCCATGAACTCCGATGACGTGAGGGACGAAGTCTGAAAATGCGGCATACACGTCGTCCACAGGCCCGGTGCCGCCCCGCTTGTGGCAGTCCGGATAATCGTAGAGGTCGCCACAAAGCAACACCGCTTGAGGCGCGGGGATTGATTTTTCTGTTACCAGAGCGGCAAGATTCTCTGCCACCGCTACGCCCATCAGGCGATTGGCAGGCGCATGTTCCCGGCCTTGTAAGTCTGACGTAAGAACCAGTGCTTTAACGTCAGCGGGTAACCCGGACGCAAAAGCCCGATGAAACGGTAGTTGCTGAAATACCGCTTTACCGGAAGGCCCGCTGGTCCGATAGGGCAAGGTATAGAAAGGGTGACGTTCAACTCGCGTGATTCTGAGCATCGCTACGCCTGTTGAGACACAAGCCAGCGTTCCACCTGTTCACAAACTGCGTCGTTTTCAGAGGGGCCAACCATGTGTTTGTCCTTGATGGTCAAAGCCTCCTCAATCTGTTTCTCAAACGGGGCGTTTGGATAGCAGAGCGCTGCGCCTTTGAGCCGTGCTAAAGCATCGCCCTGTTTTATCGACGTTAGCCTGTCCCGAACCCATTCTTCGGCTTCATCCCGGCTACGGAAGCGGGGTTGCGTTCGCATGAACAATTCTGAAGGAATGGGGATAGTGCGACCATCCCGACAGTAGGCCACAATTTCCCCGGACATCTCGGGCAGGTAGGCGGTACCGCTCTGCAAGGCCTCCAGCGCCCCGCGAAAATCCGGAAAGGGAGCCGGAAAACGATCCCGCAAATCAAAGGCGCGAAACGCAAAGATCTGCTGTGTGGTGGGAGTGGCCAGTTCGTCTGCATGGGCACCATACGCATCCAGACCGTGAAGCAGTTCGGCTTCGGATAATGGTTCTGTTGTCATGGCCTGGTTCCTCCTGTGGGGGCGCTTGATAACTCTGGCATTTTTAGATCGACATTGCTAGTCTGAAATCTACATCTTGTTGATATAGAAAGGCAATATGCCTATATGTGGTGTTTGTTAATGAGCATGCGACTGACCCCGCACCGTTTTGTTGCTGCTAATCCGATCGGAGTGGACTGGGTCTGTGGTGACCTTCATGGTGAGTTTGAATCTCTGCAATCCTCTTTGTCGTGCGCCGGATTCAATAAAACGGTTGATCGCCTGTTTTTACTGGGGGATACCATTGATCGTGGTCCAGAATCCAGAGCGCTCCTGGAGTGGGTGTTAGCAACAGAGTGGGTACACAGCGTGATTGGCAACCATGAATTGATGTTTATTGCTGGAGCTGAAGATACCGGAAGCCGATACAAACATCGGGGAATGGGTGGTGACTGGGTTGCCAGCCTGGACGAGGCCTCGTATCAGAGCCTGGCAACCCGGTGCCGTTACCAGCTTCCGCTTACCATCACACTGGAATGCGAGAAAGGGTATCTTGGGCTGGTGCATGCCCAAAGCCCGTTTGACGACTGGCGCACTGTTCAGGGGAGCCCCTTCTCAGAGCGTTTTGCCATTGAATGCACCTGGCCCTGGAGCCGAGCTCAAAGGGCGGACCACACCATTTCGGGCATCTCGGCCGTGGTGTCAGGCCATATAGGAACCGCTGAGATCGTTCAGAAAGGCAATCAGCTCTGGATTGACACGCTGGCAAAGACGGGGCAGGTGCCGTTGATGCCGGTTCACCAAGTGTTGGACAGAGTGGCAAAGGTGCCTCGAAATGAATAACGGCAACTTATTGATCGTAGATCTCGAGGCCACTTGCTGGGATTCCCGGATAAACCCGGAGGGCGAGCCACAAAGTGTCCACAACATGGAAATTATTGAGTTCGGTTGCGCGTTGGCAACACGGCAAGGCGTCTTGCTGGATAGCCGGTCATTTCTGGTACGCCCTGCTGAGAATCCACTGCTCAGTGATTTCTGCACGGAATTGACGGGTATCAGCCAGGCCATGGTGGATCAAGCTCCAGCCTATTCAAGTGTGATTCAGGCGCTAGACGAGTGGTTGGGGGCCCCATCGCAAGACTTCATCTGGTGCAGCTGGGGCAACTACGATCGCCTGCATATCAAAGCTCAAGGTGAACGTGTGGGCGTGGCACCGATATTCATGGGGTTTCCGCATCTGAACCTGAAGCGGATTTGGCGCAGAACGACCGGACAAAAGAAAGAGAACGGTCTGGTCCACGCCATGGCCTATCACCGCCTGAGCTTTGAAGGCCACCACCATCGCGGTGTCGACGATGCGCGCAATATGGTCCGACTGCTATCTCATATGGATTGGCGCCTGGAGCCAGAACTGTTAACACCACAGGAGTGGACATCATGAAACTGGTCTGTATCTCAGATACCCACAGCATGCACCGCCGCATCCCGGCAATTCCGGAGGGCGATGTACTGATCCACGCCGGTGATAGTCTGGGCCAGGGCACTCTGGAAAACATTGAAGAACTTAACGATTGGCTCGGTACGTTACCGCACCGCTATAAGATTGTGATTGCCGGCAATCACGACTGGGCCTTTCAGGAGACGCCAGATCTGGCCAGGCAAGCTTTGACCAACGCCATATACCTGGAAAACAGTGGCGTCGAGATTGGCGGCTTACGATTTTGGGGGTCGCCTTGGACACCCACCTTCATGGACTGGGCGTTCATGCTGGAGCGTGGTGAGCCGCTTTACAAAAATTGGCAGTGTATTCCGGACAACACCGATGTCCTCATTACTCACGGCCCGCCTCACGGTATCGGGGATGAGGTCAATGTAGGGTTCAAGTGCCAGAATGTTGGTTGCGTTGATTTGCTTGACCGACTTCAGCAACTCTCTCTCAAAGCACACATTTTTGGGCACATCCATGAGGGGTACGGACAGTACCAGCGAGGAAACACGAAGCTGATCAATGCCAGTACCTGCACGGCTCGCTATGAACCAAAAAATCAGCCTGTGGTGTTGGAGATATGAAAATGGTCGAACTTGACGGCGGAGTCTCGATGACAGCGAAAGAGCTGATAGCTCGTTTGACGTCACTGCCGCCGGAAACACCGGTGCTGGTTGAGGGCTACGAAACCGGCTTTGACGATATCGTTGATCTTACGACTGAGCAGGTTATCCGCTACCGGCATGCTCAGGAGTGGGATGGTGAATACCAAACGCTAGACAGGTTCACCCGTCCCGCAACCGGAGTGCAGCAAGCTGTGGTGATCCGGGGGCGCAGAGGACATCGAAGGTAGACTATGCCTAAGAAGAAGTACAACCTGAATGATCTGATCACCCAGTGTGAACCAAAAGCACCGATACCAGAGGAGCTTCGGTACTGGGATCAGGTTGCGTCCGTCGGCCTGGAACAGATCGTTATGGGTGACCAGGTGGATATTCGGGAGGCGGTATTCGTCTTTTTGGAAAGACTTGCTGATCGGTTCGATCCCCTTCAACTGATTCTGTTTGGCAGCCGAGCCCGTAGCGATTATCACGAGGAAAGTGATGCAGACGTGGCCGTTATCCTGAGTGGACAGCCGGAGGATTTCGTGGATACCAAGCTGGCGATGGCTGGCCTGGCATTTGATGTGCTCCTTGAAACAGGAGTTTTAATTCAGGCCCTGCCGGTCTGGGAGTGTCAATGGACCAATCCGGGTTGCTACTCCAACCCATCGTTGCTTCAGAATATTGCTCTGGAGGGTATTATGCTTTGGCGTGCTGGATGAGCTCGTTGAAAGCCTCCCATCCAAAGGCCGACTTGGCCACTCAGAACTTGAAAGGGAGTAGTTGACATTGCAGCTTGACACGCCCCCGTGTTTTTTCGGTTTTCTGTCGCTTTTTAGTGACAAATTCAGAAGGTCGGCGGTTGATTGTCGCTAATAGGGTGCATTGTGAAAAGTGTCGGCAAGAGTTTAAAGGAGCGTCCGCAAGTCACTCGGGCTGACGCAACAACAAGTAGCTGAATGCAGTCAGGCTGCCACGCAGCGAAATCAGTAAAATGGAAAACAATCAACTCCGGGCTCCATCAAACGCGTGGAGCGGTCAGGGGAGAAAACATGCTTGCCTAATCGATGGGTTCGATTGTGATCGCCCCTGCGAGATCTTTTCCATTATTGATTAATAGAAGAAAAGAATCATCAGGATCGATCCCTTGCTGGAAAGCCTGTACTCGTCGTAGCCAACCCTCCGAGCATAGACCACTAAAATATGCGGGCAAGCCATTTGATCTATAGGGTTCCGATCTCAGGGGTAAGCTAATACTGAGTGGCTTTCCGAGTGGCAGATACTGTTCATCATACTGAAAGATAACCTGGTTGCCCGAGCGTTCTAGGTGGCCAGCAACGAGGTCATGCATGTAAACGATTGCTTTGGTGCTAAAGCGACTCATCGAATCGATGTCCTCCTAGAAATGATTGTGTTTATGAGTTAATGCTGTGTGCAAGCCCAAAGTGATTCAGTTGTCAAAGCTTTGACCGACGTCCAACATACAATATATATACACATTTGGTAGGGACGGTTCCATTGCGTCGAAACGCCCCAGTTTAGGTTCCGACCTAAAACCGGGGTCATCGATCAATTGATGGTTGCGATTAGAGTTCAAGGGATCGGGCGGCATGTATAACTCGTGTGGGATTTTCTAAAACCCCGCTAGTTATTATTAAAGACTCACTTTTCATAGATATATTTGCGTCAATCGCACCACTCATCGTAGCGCTATAGAGCAAAAGTGTCGGTGGCGTTTGAAAGGCAGGTCGAAGCCAGGCCTCTCCCTGGCGTGTCACACCACTGTGCAGGTGTCGCGCTCGCCTGGCATCCCTGCCGGCGGTGAGTTCAGGTCGTTCTGACCAGCGAACTCGCGGGCATGATAGGTATTGACGGCAGTCATTTCTGAGTAAAGGGTCACACGATTCGATCCTCGAACAGCGACAGAATCTCACTCCAATAATGATTGCTCATAGAAAGCTCCGTTTTTTCCTTTTGCTCTGTGTGATCAGGTCCAGAAAGCCATGTGCCACTCACATCGATACTGCCGCCCCACTCTGAAGCCTCACCGTCTTTCGCTAGAGCCGCATACTCTGAGGCGGCATCCGAGTTTTGCTTTGACGATTTTGGTGAAAACGAAACCACGTTTTGCTCTGGAAGGTCGTCGCTAATTCTACGTGCGAACTCGGTCAGGCTCGATTCTGCAAGGACGTAGAGCCAACCTCCAACGTCAGGCGGTTCGTCCGCTTGGCGCCGAAGGATTCTACCGAGGACCTGCCGAAAATGGAGTTCTGTTCGAATTCTACTGAGATGGCAGCACACTTGGAGTCGAGGGATGTCGGTTCCTTCGCTGATCATTCCTACAGAGATGATCCATCGATCTGAGGAGGTCCTGAAGTTGTTGATTATCTGATGAGCTTCCGGGGTGCGGCAAGTGACAACAACAGGTTCCTCGCCTAGCGCTAAAAGCCTGTTCGCGATCTGCTCTGCATGTGCCACTGTCGCTGCTACGATCAACCCGGCCGCAGCAGGGATCTGCAGCCGAATCTCTGATAGTTTTTTCGATGCTTCAGAAAGCGTGTGGTCGATCACCTCCTCCCGAAAAAGAAAGTCGGGGTAAGAAATATGACCCTGCTTGATAGTGTCTCGGATACTGGAATAGGTTTTAAGGCCGAGTTCAGATGATTTCAGGCTGATTTCTCGGTTGTCAGTGAGCACGATTTTTGGGGCTCGACAAACGCCATCAGTAACCGCCCACGCCAGCCCGTATTCGTAATCACAATGGAGTTGGCCGTCGAGCTGCGTATATCGAGATAGTACGATTGGGGTGTCGTCAGTTCTCCAAGGCGTTCCCGATAGCGCCATTGTGAAGGAAGCTTTTCCTTGAATCCTATCGAGAATTGTTCGCCCCCAACTGTTGCCAATAGTGAGTTCTTCCCAACTGCTGCCGGAGCAGTGATGAATCTCGTCCAATACCACGAAGACTCTGTGTTCACTCAGCACTTGCCATAGCTCTCTGGGGAGGGTGTTCATCGACTGATAGGTGTAAGAGCCACCTGCTGCACCAATCTGGCCATTGAAGCTTCGCCCAAGGATTTGGCTAAATGTCGAGGCGACGCTTTGTGAAACTGCCCGAGAAGGGGAGAAGCATAATACGAAATCAATTTTATTACGTTCCAGAAGGGCTTTAGCCACAGACGCAACCATGACGGTTTTGCCCGCCCCTGGTGTTGCATGACATAGGAAGTGTGTTTGGTACTCAAACGCATCGATCGCTTGATCGATGCACTCGCTCTGCCAAACGCGCAAATGGATCATGCGGGAAACCCAATTTTCGTAATGACCGACTCTACAGCACGAAGTTGGCCCAGAAGCTTCGTGCTTCTCTCGCGAGACTCCAGATACTGCACCTTCACGGCGCTCCGAAGCGCCGGGTATTTTTGATAGAGGCGTTGGTATTCCTCCGCTTCACCAATACTGGCAATCAGTTCGACCTTCCGATTAGAGAGTTCCTCCTGCAGCGCCCGTTGTGTCTCAACATCCATCGACGATTCAACTTGCCCATCTGCCGTTTTAAATGGTGAAGGTTTGGCTTCCAGAGAAATGCTTTTTTGCTCTGAGCGGTAGATAAATTTGCAGCCGCGACCAGTAGATCCCTCGTGACGTTCGATTATCTTGGCTGATTCAAGTCGTAGAAGTTCTCTGTATATGTGCTTGCGGAGTTGGTTGCCGTTTGGCCGCTCATCTTGCGGAATTCGCGCGATATACATATCCCGAATTTCTGTGTTTGAGAAAGGGGTGTCTGACTGTTCTCGAAGGAGTTCGATCAGGATGTTGTCGACATACAGGGGCTGAGGCTTTTTCATAAGGCGGTCCGATTGGTCTCTAGGCCGATCTGGTCGACCCGGGAAAATGGGTAGTATATGCCGTGGCTCGTCATGCCTCAAGAAGCCATAGTCTTGCCCTTTGTGAGGGCGAGAAATGGGCTCACCGGTTTGTGAAGCGTTTGGCCGGAATCTGCGGGCGATTCGAAAATCAAAAGGATTTTCTCAGGAACGCCTTGCTCATGACTCGGGGATCGATAGGAGCTATGTAGGTAAGATTGAAAGAGGAGAGGTCAATATCACCATTGAAAAGATTTATCTGCTTGAGCCTGTAAATAAATCTGTGTAACTGCCCATCCCATTACAGGTGACCGTCCAGACGGTCACCGAATTCGATAATAAAGCGATTCAATGCCGGCTTCCAATCACGGATCGGCATCGTCCATTTCTTTGAGGCCTGCTGGATCGCCAGGAAGGCCACTTTCAGTGCCGAGTCATCGCTGGGGAACAGCTTACGGCGCTTGGTGGCTTTGCGGATGACGCTGTTCAGCGACTCAATGGCATTGGTGGTGTAGATCACTTTTCGGATGGCCGGAGGATACTCGAAGATGGTGATCAGGTTGTCCCAATGGCTGTGCCAGGATCGGGAGATCTGTGGGTACTGACCGTCCCAGCGTTCTCCGAAGGCCTCCAACGCCTGCCGGGCTTCGTGTTCCGAGGCAGACTGGTAGATCTGCTTCAGATCGGCCGTCACGGCCTTATAGTCCTTCCAGGACACGTAGCGCAGCGAGTTGCGAACCATGTGCACGATGCACAGCTGCACCTTGGTCTGAGGGTACTCAGCAGCAATAGCATCCGGGAAGCCCTTGAGGCCGTCCACGCAGGCGATCAGGATGTCCTCCAGACCACGGTTCTTCAGTTCCGTCAGTACCGACAACCAGAACTTCGCGCCTTCGGTCTCGGCCAGCCAGAGGCCTAGCAGCTCCTTCTGGCCTTCCATGTTGATGCCCAGGGCCAGGTATAGGGACTTGTTGATCACCCTCTTGTCCTGACGAATTTTCAGCACGATGCAGTCCAGATAGACGATGGGATAGATCGGATCCAGCGGACGGTTCTGCCACTCCTGAACCTGCTCGATCACCCGCTCCGTCACCTTGGACACCAGAGTGGCCGAGATGTCGGCGTCATACATCTCCTTGAAGGCGTCCACGATATCCCGGGTGCTCAGGCCCTTGGCGTATAGCGCCAGGATCTGGTCATCCATCTGGGTCAGGCGGGACTGGCCCTTGCGGACGAACTGAGGTTCGAAAGAGCCATCACGGTCACGGGGAGCCTCTATCGGCACATCTCCGTGCTGGCCCTTCAGGCGCTTGGCGGTATAGCCATTTCGACTGTTGCCGGTGCCACGGCCTTCAGGCGCATGCTTCTCGTATCCGAGATGCTCGTCCAGTTCGGCATTGAGGGCGGTCTCGACCGTCAGTTTGACCAGTTGCTGAGTGAGGGCTCCGAGATCTTTTTCAGACTTGATGTCCTTGGCCAGCTCGGCGGCCATAGCTTTGAGTTTTTCTTGGTCCACTTGTGTACCCACGATGGTATCCTTTTGAAAAGATTACTCAGTCGTGAGCAGTTACACAATTTGGTTTACAGCCTCATCTGCTTGCTGAGTGTCTCGATTGCCCGCCTGCGAAGCTACTGCCAGATCAGTCCCGCACAAAGGAATAACGCTGTCATCTTTATTGAACTGAAAAGTGTTGCTGGTCGGCCTTTCGCAATGAATTGGCAAAACTCCAAAACCGTTGCTACAGACTTCGATTTAGGGTGGACTTCCCACTACGAACATCAATCCTACTTAGCCAGCCTACCTCTAATGCCCTTATTAATGATGCCTCCCAGTCGGTCTACAACCAGATCAATTACCTGCTCCGGCATCATCTCGGATGTATTCTTGTGCCTCCACTCACGCCGTAGATGCCGCAGCTCATACCGAAGCTGGTCTGCAGCCAGCATTTGCTCTTCTGCCTGCCTCACCGGATCCCACACACCGTCCATCTCGTAAGCCAGGTCAATGTAATGCCATAAAGAGTCAATACTTTTGTGCCCAGTTTTTTCTTTTACCTTCTCCAAGACGATTCGATAATCCTGTTTGTTGAGTTCAGTCTTACCTTTCCCTAGTTCCTTTAAGTGTAAGCGAACCTCTAGGGTGATGAACCGATGCCTAAACATTGACAGGCACGATTGAGCTCCTTTGTATCCAGCCCTCAGACACAATTTCTCAAAATCCTTCTCCAGCGCCGTATTTGCTATGGCGTGACCATACTTACCAGGCTCAGTACTAAGTAACATGGCATCATGATCGGTCAATTCAGGATTTCGCTCCTGACAGGTTTCCAACCAGATACTGCGCGCACGCATATAGATACGCACACGAAGGGCTAAGTCGTTATTAATATGGAAGTGTCTGGGTGGAGGGTTGAGGCGTCGGCGCTTTAACGTTGGGAGCACCAAATAAGGCCGTTGCCCTTTGGTACTGCAAAGATTATCCGCAAGTGACATGGTAGCAAGTTCGCTTGGGCGCAACCCAGTGCGCTCCATCATCATCAGCATGAAGTCTCTTCGAGCAGTCATGTAAACTCTATACGCATCAAACAAGACATAATCTCTGCCAAAGCGGCGTCTGGCTGGCTCTGGATAGTTCTCAGCATCGTAAAGCTCTTCAACCACTGCCTCGATCTCTTCAATCATGGTATTGCTGATAGGCAGCTTGGGATCTTGCGTGTTTGTCGGCGGAAGGTAGCGGTGATCAAAGTAACTGCGATTACTATGCGGGTTTACCTTTTGCATAACCGTGATTGCTGCGCCTGACTTCCGGTCGCCAATCAGCGGGAATGGCTTCATATAAAGCGTATCCTGATACCAATGCAAAAAACGGAAGCACGACTGCATGATGGCACGCACGGTGTTGTTATTGCGCACACGCTGACTGACATCATTAACATAGGCATCTGTGCAAAGCTTGTTGATGAGACGAGCGACATCATTGTCACTGAGGTCACCAAAGTCACAAGCCCGCCGATCAGCGCGGCCATGGGTGCAGTAGCGCACGAGCTGGACCAACTTGTTGGCCTCGGTGATAACACTATCCCCAGTCCATCGATGCGCCTGATCCAGCAGGTAAGTGTTGATAGCCATACAGGGCTTATTGCTCGGCCATCGCACAAACGCTGCGACAGGAAGGGTTTGATAGTGAACACGGTGAGTGGTGTTGCCCCCTCCACTGAAGTATTGAGCGCTGTCAGGCAGTTTGACATCTGTCAGTTTAGAGACCAGCTGCTCAGACCTTCTCACGATCCGACAGCTCCTCAACATTGTCGTCACGCAGGTCACTGGAAGAAAACAACTCGCTATGTAGGGTATCCGCATTGTTCAGGATATTGAAGAGGCGCTGACGCGACGCGTCATTGAGGTGATTACTGTTCGAAAAGATCCGAACTTCACGAAACAGCTGAATATACGCCTTGCTCACAGCCAAAGCGTGTCGTTCGGCTTGCAGCAGCTTGTCTGAAATGGCGTCCTTACGCTGCTTGGCCCGTGCAGCACGCGCCGCTTTGGTTCGGTAACCCGTGGATTGTACACCAGCTGTAAATACCTGCTTGCGCAGCCAGTCCAGGTAGGCCCAGCCCGCTTCTCCTCCACCTCTTTCGTCCTCAGGAATCTGATAATCAGCCCCCCTGAGCACAAGGTCGGCGTACTTGAAGAGCGACATCCGCGCTATCGGCGTGATCTGATATTGCGGGTAGTTCAGCCTCGCTAAGGCAGTTTGCGTTTTGCAGCCATTAATAATCAGGGTTGGCGCTATCTGCGGGTTACTATATGCACTCTTAAGAGCCCGATAACGGTTATAAATATTACGCTTCAACGCCTCTTCACTCAGGCGAATCCTAGATTTCTCTCGCATGTCAATCATCTACCCGACTCCCTTGTCGAATGGCGATACAAACACGCTTCTGATTATCATACGTATGCACTGTGACAGGTTCCAGATGATAGTCTTTTTCAAATAGCTCTTGGACCAGACTATGCCACTCACGCTCTCTGACCAAGTTCAGCCGCCTAACGTTAAAATGCCGTAGTACGCGACGATAAAGCTCCGCCATGCCCACTTCTTCATCATCCATAATGACCTGGGTTTCATCGTATTTTGCGAGCAAATCGATGGCGCATTCCGATTCTAACTCACCGATCTTGTCACCTGGGAATTCACGCTCGATGTACGCATAAATATGTTCAACATCGGTGTGGCCCGCTATCCAACGAGCCGCATCCAACACGTCGTAGCGACCTGACCAGAACAACAACAGCAAAAACCATTTACGCATTTCATGGATACGCAAGTACCATCGCCGCCCGTAGTCGTCGGGAGCCAAATTCACGTAGTCGCAGAACCTATCCAGATAGTCGTTAAGAGCTTTCGGACCCACCTTTTTGCCCCCACCTAGTACTATTAGGTAAATAAAACAGTGACTCACGCAGGTGCGGATCTTCTTCTTTGTAAATCTTCACAAGTCCTCGGTTCAGCTTGCGCACCTGTTGAATGGCGCGGGCTGCAATCACCGGAATGGGTTTTCCGCCAGTGCGGGCACGCACTTCTGCTTTGGTGCGCTTGGCCAGCTCAGAATCCAGCCAATAATGGCCACCACGTGTACGCAGCAAACACACCCGAGGTAACGCCGTGACTTCCGTATCTCGAGAAGGCTTCATAAAACCTAGCAATACCGTGACCGCGCCCAACCAGATCTCCAAGGCCTCGTAAAGTGTGGGATCTGTTCTGCGATTCTCAAAGCTACGATCCTTGCTGCTCGTAAAGCGAGTGAACTCAAACCCCGCCACGCGCAAAGCGTCTGGCAGAGGGGTGCTGCGAAATATGGCTTTTTCGGCTACTCCAATATTGTTTAGATTGCCAGCGGACCATCGCTCCGAATCACGCTTTGCGTAAATCGTCAAATAGTAATCCACCAACGCATCACCATAGTGCACCACCCAGCGAAGGGCTTCATTTAAGTAGCGCAACCCAATATCTACTGGAATGAAGGGCGTGTGTCTCGTCGGCTTGGTCAGCCGGTTCGCTGCTCGCTGCGTATCCTTTAGCCTAAAACCCGATGGATCGGGCATCACGTCGGGTAAATGGCGAGATAGCTTGAGCAAATTGGCCATGTGAACATGGGCTGAATTAACGGCCCCCTCACTTCCTGCACCTTCCAGAACGTCCCGAAGCAGCGGAGTGCGATGCCTAGGGTATTCCGTTGAAGAATAGCCAGACAAAAGCAAGTTTGGATGTTGCCATCGTGGCTCAAACTGGCGCAGCACGGCATTGAGGCGAGGAAAATTCAGTTTCGGGGAGGAGGTGCTAATGCAGCCACCTAGCCACACCCTCGAGACCAAGCCACTGCCATTCTTAGAGTTTTTAATATCCGAGTAGCCATTGTTGACTGCCAGCCATCCAACCACCTCATCCCGCACTTCTTTTGGCCAATTGCCGGGCGCTGCGAGCAACCTAGACGGACAAGAACTACCAAACACGGCTTCATGAATCTCATTCAAACAACGTTCCACTATGTTTAACGCCTCACACCAACCTCCTCGTCCCAACGCAAAAAATAGTCGCCGGATGCCGTCATTGTCCAATAGCGAAAAAGAATGCCGTGCAGGATGGTAGCGTGCCGACTCAAGCACTAACCATTCGCAAAGGTGCAGCAAAAAAGCGTTGAAATCACGCCAAGAATTTAGGGCGGGTATGTCGCCAGCCATACCCTGGCGAAACAGAAACGACACGCGACGACAGGCGTCTAACAATGCTGCGTACTTAGGCTCAGTTAACCTGCAGCCATCCGGTAGTAGTAAATCCCAACAAACGTCTAAGGTGCCCCGCCACTCGCCATTCACTTGCCGAAGCCACTTTGTCCTGGTTTGCCAAGTAGGTGCGTTCCAATCATTCAGCAACCAGTCAGCATGATACTTTCCGGCAAACGGCTCAACTTGCTGACGGATATAGGCGATGTAGGGCGCAAGGGCAGGATCGATGCCGGCGGCAAGACAAAAGCTATCCTCCAAAGATCGCAAATCAACCACATCGCTCATGATTCTTCCCTTCAAAGGTTAGTGATTTTTTGTCTAACTGCACTGCCAGAGCCGCCACTTTCGGTTCAGCTTGCGCGAATTGCTGTCTCAGCAATTTCACGTTCAAAACACGACTGAGGTCTTTTCCGATTTGATCACTCTGGGCAGCAGACTGCAGCATGCCTGCCAACTCAATGAAATGGGCTGGGGTTAACCCTGTTTGACGATCTGCTTGTTGTTGCATCGCTGGTGAAAGCTGCGTTTTGGCCCACTCCCTGTATGCTAGCAACAGAGCTATACAGCTCGGATTCAGACGGACATGCAGTGATTCCTTCGGTGTTTTCTTCTGATTGTTAAGGTTTTCGCTTTCCGGCTCATCAATCCGATAACGCTCGCCAAATCTCGCCTGTAAACGATCCGCAATCGGGGAGCGACCGGGCGGTAATTCGTAAACGAGCTGCGCTAGAAAACGATGTAAATCCGCAAGACTGGGCATGTCGACAACTTCCAGCAGATAGTCTTCTTCTGCGGCAGCCAACACCACTAACGTATTTTGGAAACGACGAATGATGCGTTCATTCCATGCGGCAAGCAGAGTTTCGGGGATGTAGTGTTCGATCGAAACACGATAACTATTCCCTAGTCGTTGCTTTACTGCTTTTACAGAACCTTTATCGAACCATGCCAATACACCTTGAGTGGCCCGTACTTTGGAAAAATCCAACGTCCCCACACCGAGCCCGGCCTGCGTTAATTTTGGGTAAAAACGAACCAGACTAGCCTCAACCATTTCCCTCCGATTTAGCAAACTTGAAGGGATACTGCTGGGGTGCCCGAGTCCCTTATGTCTCATGTACCCCAGAAATAAGTAACGCCAATGGGGATTCCCCGATCGACGCAGAACGTCCCGAACAGGAGCCGTTGCCCGCAACAAATGGCGAACAACTCTTATCGACCGTTTGGAGAGAATGGCGCACTTTCGGCTACCTGCCCTAGGCTTGTCGACGCTAAAAATTTCAGCTGGATTAGTTGAATCCGTTATCAACAAATAAGACTTTCCATGCGCGTCCAGTAGCTTAGCGCCAGCTATGGCCTCAGGTGTCCAGTTTGCGTGCTCGCGAATCAATATTGTAATGGCCACAGCCATATCCAACATTGACAACAAACCGAAAAAACGCCAAAAAAAAGCGGCTGTAGGTATGACGTCAAATTGCTCGTTGCTCAATGCCGTTAGTCGCCTCAAAGGCTCTATCGGCGTTCGCCTTGGATGCTTAAAGCATGAAACACACACAGCGGGATGCGTTTGAATCGCCTTCAGATTAAAATCTTTTGCATCTTCAAGACCAAGCAAAAAATGCTGTAAGAAACGAAGTAGCCAGACATGGCCGCGAGGATTTAGTGGTGTACAAAGCGGCATTCTACGGCCCACTTTAGGATCATCGAAGGTTATTCCCGCTTTAGTATAGTAGCCATAAGCCCAGTCTCCCGCAGCCTCCTGCGCGTGCCACTCGACGTCACTGATCTGCCTTTTCAGCCGCCAGCCAGTTCGGTAATCCTTTATCAGCTTTAGCCAGTAGTCGTCTAACGCTGAAGCGAGCATGGCATCGCGTTCTCGTAATGTGGTCTCGATTTCGTCTAAATATTCGGCGTCTGCCCGCCAAAAAACCGGGCCAGCCAACGTTCGATCAAGCGGGGCTTTTTCAATGGCATGCTCTTCAGAAACAGCCATCGCAGGAGATTCGCCAATCAATTTCGGCTGCTGAGGATTGGAACTAGTTTGCTCTTTCGGCAGCTTAAGTTTCGGGAAAACTAGGCCAAACGGCAAAACATCTTCTTCTTGAAGGTACTCAAAAAAAGGTATAACGACTCTCTGCCACACTCCGCAACGCGTTGCCAGGGTCGCTTTCGAATCGTCCCTTACAAGCCACCACACAGCAAAATCGCAAACACACGCTTGCCAACTTGCCAGATCAAAAGCCACCGTCTTTTTTGAACTGTCTGCAATCCAGCTATTCAGAAACACACCCAAAGGGCGCAGAAAACAGCCCAGCCCATTTACCTGAGAACGAAAGGGACTCCCTATTAGTTTTCTTTTAAACGCTTCAATGATTCGTTCAACAACAGGATCGTTTACCTTACCAAGCTCATACAGCTCGCGGGTACTGGGCTTCGTGCTGCGAGGGTCTTTGAGATGAACGACCAACAACCCGTTTATGCGAACGAAATTCATGACCACTCTCTTCTGAATACTGTTTTTTTATACAGATTAGTGTATTTATCGTTTTAGTCTAAGAAAACAGATCTAGCAAGTTGCCAAAAGAGTGGACACGATCCTTTATTTTCGGCGTTTTATCTGGCCATCAGCCTATGTACAAAATTTGAAGCTCGGGAAAACGGGCGTGATTCGACGGGCGGGGAATTCGAACCCGGCGTTGATCAAGGCACTGCGAACCCGGTCTTTGCTCTCACGCACACCGGTTTCCGGCAAACCAACAATCGACAGGGCCGGCAGTCCGCCAGACAGATGCACTTCAACAGTCACTGCCGGTGCAGACACACCGATACTGGCACGGGAATGGACAATAGCAAGCATGGCAACCTTCCTTGGCAATCAGTTTCTTACAAGTCCCGGCCGCTGCATCCTGCGGGCCGGGCCAGACCGGTCATTATGAGGACAGCTTCTGCTCGAGTTCGGCAACCCGCTTCTCAAGCGCTTCCACTTTTTCACGGGTTCTCATCAATACCGCCTGCTGGGCATCGAACTCTTCGCGGGTGACCAGTTCCAGCTTCGACATGACCGTCATCACCGTTGCTCTGGCCTGGGCCTCAAAATCGTCTTTCGCAGCCCGAGCCATATCCGGAACGAACTGGCCAAACTGGCCCTGTAACTGAGCAAAAAAGTCCTGTGGCCCTTTCATAAATCACCTCTGAGAGTCTCTGTTTCCCGACGCGGCAAACGCCGTGGCTGAGTCGCTATCCGCTTTGGTGGGAGTGTATCACACCGCCGCCCCTGCCATACTGTGCCCTGTCCGCATTATAATGGCGGCGGATGGCTAACCCGGCCATGCTCTTTTTTGAGCCAAGGGCGGGCTCATCGCACCAAGTTGGTGCGCGTTATTGCGCCATTCTGGAACAGGATATAACCAACAAGCTGATTTAAAACATTTTTTTTGCGTTGGCACACCCGATGCTAAAGCTCTCGTACGCAATCCGCACAATTGATGTGCGAGGTGGCAGCATCCCGAACTCAACAACCGGCCGCTGGCCCTCACTGTTGGGACGGCTTTACCAAGGAGAAAGCAATGAAACTTGTGACAGCGATCATCAAGCCTTTCAAATTGGATGATGTCCGTGAGGCACTATCCGAGATTGGCGTACAAGGCGTAACCGTCACTGAAGTCAAAGGCTTCGGTCGGCAAAAAGGCCACACAGAGCTCTACCGTGGCGCGGAATACGTGGTGGACTTCCTGCCCAAGGTCAAAGTGGAAATCGCCATTGGCGACAACCTGCTTGACCAGGTCATCGAAGCCATCACCAAGGCGGCCAATACCGGCAAGATCGGCGACGGCAAGATCTTCGTGACCGAACTGGCGCAAGCCATCCGGATTCGAACCGGCGAGACTGGCGAAGAAGCGGTCTGACAGCAGACTGACTCTGAAAAAAGCCAACGCAAAAAATTTATAACCTAAGAGCCTTGTGCGGAGGGCCTCCTATGGAAAGCACTGTTTTTGAAATACAGTACGCATTAGATACGTTTTACTTCCTCGTGTGTGGCGCATTGGTCATGTGGATGGCAGCAGGCTTTGCCATGCTCGAGTCCGGCCTGGTGCGCTCAAAGAACACCACTGAAATTCTGACCAAGAACGTCGCCCTGTACGCCGTTGCCTGCACCATGTACATGGTCTGCGGCTACGCGATCATGTACGGTGGCGGCACCTTCCTGAGCGGCATCACTGGCATGGGCGTTGAAGAAGGCTTCGAGTATGAGGCTGCAGCAACCTACGCGCCATCCGCTGACTTCTTCTTCCAGGTGGTCTTCGTTGCTACAGCCATGTCCATCGTATCCGGTGCCGTGGCCGAGCGCATGAAGCTCTGGGCATTCCTGATCTTCGCTGTGGTCATGACCGGTTTCATCTACCCGATGGAAGGCGCCTGGACCTGGGGCGAAGCTGACGTCTTCGGCATGTACAACCTGGGCGATCTTGGCTTCAGTGACTTTGCCGGCTCTGGCATCGTACACATGGCTGGCGCAGCTGCGGCCCTGGCTGGCGTCCTGCTGCTGGGCGCCCGTAAAGGCAAATACGGCCCGAACGGTGAGATCCGCGCCATTCCCGGCGCCAACCTGCCCCTGGCCACTCTGGGTACCTTCATCCTGTGGATGGGCTGGTTCGGCTTCAATGGTGGCTCGGTTCTGGCGACTGCTTCCGCAGAATCCGCTAACGACGTCGCCATTGTATTCATGAACACCAACGCCGCAGCGGCTGGTGGCGGTCTCGCAGCTCTGATCCTTGCCCGACTGATGTTTGGCAAAGCTGACCTGACCATGCTCCTGAACGGTGCACTGGCTGGTCTGGTGACCATCACTGCCGGCCCGGACACCCCCACTCCGCTGCTGGCAACCATCTTCGGTGCCTTCGGTGGCCTGCTGGTGGTGGTAAGCATTGTGACCCTGGACAAGCTGCGTATTGATGACCCCGTCGGTGCCATCTCTGTTCACGGCGTCTGCGGTCTGCTCGGCCTGCTGCTGGTGCCGGTTACCAACGGCGACGCCAGCTTCAGCGGCCAGATCATCGGCGCCATCACCATCTTTGTCTGGGTCTTCGTGACCAGCCTGATCGTGTGGAGCATTCTCAAGGCGGTCATGGGCATCCGGGTATCCGAAGAAGACGAATACGAGGGTGTGGATTACTCCGAGTGTGGCATGGAAGCCTATCCAGAGTTTGTCAGCGGCAAGCAGTAAGCCAGCCTGACAACCACGAAAAACAAGAAGGGCGCCAAACGGCGCCCTTCTTGTTGCTGTTCCTGGCGCTCCGTCACTAACAGACGCCCTGGAACAATTGGTCATCCGCGTGCCGCAGATACAACATCAATTCCATTTCCGCTTCGTGGACACTGTCAAACGGCCCCTGGATCGAGCCCTCGCGAGTCTGGAAAAACCACTGTCCGTTGACCAACGAGAACCGCTCACTACGAAACCAGTGACGATCCTGTTCACCTTTGCGCGTTTCCATAACAACTCCTTTCACTCCGAACACAGCACGATGATCAATAAATGACCACACTGTTTCAGCATAGCTCAGAGTGCGGAGCTGTCTAATTTTTGTCAGGCCTCTTCGGGGCGCACCGCGTCTTCCAGCGCATCCACCATAAACTGAGGCATCGCCAGGGCTCCGTGGTGAATGCCGGCGTTGTAATAGCGGGTCACGAACGGGCGGTTGTTGGCGTCTTCCTCACGGAAATACTTCAGCGGGTTATCCTTGCTACCCATGGTGCAGCTCCACCACCCGGTCGGGTAGACAGGCTGAGGGAACGGCAAAGTCTGTACGTGGCCGAAGCCGGCCTTCTGCATATCGCTGTGGATGTCCTTGATGATGCTGTCCGTGTGCAACAGCGGCGATTCACTTTGCTGCACAATAATGCCGCCCTCCCGAAGCGCCGCCATGGCGTCCCGGTAGAAATCCAGGGCAAACAAGCCTTCGGCGGGGCCCACCGGGTCGGTACTGTCGATAATCAGCAGGTCGATGCTGTTGGGCTCAATATCCCGCATCCACTTGATACCGTCGCCAAAAAAGAAATTTGCCCGGGGGTCATTATTGGCCTCACACAGCTCCGGAAAGTATTTTTCCGACATGCGGGTAACCCGCTCGTCGATTTCCACCTGCCAGGCCTCCTCGACACCGGGGTGCTTGAGCACTTCCTTCAGGGTTCCGCAATCTCCACCGCCCACTATCACCACTTTCTTCGGGTTCTTGTGAGTGAACAACGCCGGATGGGTCATCATCTCGTGGTACAGAAAGTTGTCACGGGTGGTCAGCATCACGCAACCGTCCAGCACCATCAGGTTGCCAAAGGTTTCCGTTTCATAGATTTCCAGCTTCTGGAACGGCGTCTGCTCTTCGTGCAGCTTGCGCTTGACCTGCAGGGAAAATGCCGTGCCCTGATCCTGGAATACCTCGGTAAACCAGCCTTCGTTCAATACCGTCATCTGTACCTCCCATTCATTGCGCCACCACGGGGTCGGGGCCTGTTCAAAGGGGCGTATTGTAGGGGGCCCACGGCCGTAGCCAAAGTACTATTCCCCTTCGCCGCCACGTATTTTTCACATTTCAGGCCACTCGTGGCCCGGCAATCCTTTCGATCCGGCCTGTCAGGTCCTACAATGCAGCCTGACAACGGCCTGCGGGCCATTCCGGTTTCCTGACAGGATAGCAACAATGCCTGAAACCACAGCCTTACCTGCCCACAAGGTTTATAACATTGCTCACTGGAGTGATGGTTACATCGCGGTGACTCCCAGGGGTGAAGTCGAGATCTGCCCAGACCGGGGGCGGACAGCAGCCCGAATCAACCTTCCTGACCTGACCCGGTCTCTGGCCGAGTCCGGCGTTGCCCTGCCGGTACTGATCCGTTTTACCGACATACTGCACGACCGGGTGAACAAGCTTTGCGGCGCCTTCAACAAGGTGACCGCTGAACAGGGCTACCAGGGCCGCTATACCGCGGTCTACCCGATCAAAGTGAACCAGCAGCGACGGGTTGTGGAAGAGCTGTTGGCGGCACAACCCGCCGCCTCGGCCGGACAGGTCGGGCTCGAAGCCGGTAGCAAGCCGGAATTGATGGCGGTATTGGCCCTTGCCCCCAAGGCGGGGTCAGTGATTGTCTGCAACGGCTATAAAGACCGTGAGTACATTCGCCTGGCCCTGATCGGCCAGAAGCTGGGCCACCGGGTGTTTATCGTGGTGGAGAAGCAATCGGAGCTGCCGCTGATACTGGAAGAGGCTGAGCGTCTTGAGGTATCACCGCTGATTGGAGTGCGGGCACGATTGGCCACCATTGGCAAAGGTAACTGGCAGAACACCGGCGGCGAAAAATCCAAGTTCGGGTTGTCCGCCAGCCAGGTTCTGGATGTGGTCAATACCCTTAAACAGGCCGGCGCTTTGGGTACCCTGCAGCTGCTGCACTTTCACCTGGGTTCACAAATTGCCAACATCCGCGATATCCAGACCGGCCTGAAGGAATGCGCCCGCTTCTACACGGAACTGCACCAGTTGGGCGCACCCGTCGGCACCGTGGATATCGGCGGCGGCCTGGGCGTGGACTACGAGGGCACCCGCTCCCGCAGCAGCTGCTCAATGAATTACAGCGTGTTTGAATACGCCTATAACGTGGTGCATGTGCTGCAAGCCGAATGCGATCGCCAAGGCATTCCCCACCCGGACCTGATCAGTGAATCCGGCCGGGCCCTGACAGCCCACCACTCGGTTCTGGTCACCAACGTGATTGATCGGGAATCTCCAGACCATCGGGAAGTCACTGAGCCTGAAGCAGACGCACCAGCACCACTGCATGACCTTTGGCGCGACCTTCTCAGCCTGCAGGATGATCACTCACCCCGGTCGCTGGCCGAGATTTACCACGATGTGCTGCATGCGATGAACGATGTCCACGCCCAGTTCGCCCATGGTCTGCTGTCACTCAGCGAGCGAGCCCAGGCCGAAACCCTCTACACCACCTGCTGCCGCCTGCTTCGGGTTCAGCTGGACAGTGGCAGTCGGGCGCACCGGGAAATCATCGACGAACTCAACGAAAAGCTCGCTGAAAAGCTCTTTGTTAACTTTTCCCTGTTCCAGTCCCTGCCGGATGTTTGGGGCATTGACCAGATCTTTCCGGTGATGCCGATCAATGGCCTGAACCGTCCGCTGAGCCGGCGCGCGGTGATTCAGGACATTACCTGTGATTCGGACGGCCGGATTGACCAGTACGTGGACGGCCAGGGCATCGAAACCACCCTGGCATTGCCGGAGGAAAAGGAGGGCGAGCCACTGCTGATGGGGTTCTTCATGACCGGCGCCTATCAGGAGATCCTGGGAGACATGCACAACCTTTTCGGCGATACCCACTCGGTGGATGTGCGGCTGAACGACCAGGGCGAGTATGACATTGGCAAGCCCATTACCGGCGACACCGTCGCCAAGGTGCTTCGTTACGTCAACTTTGAACCGGAGAACCTGATCAAGTCCTACCAGGATAAGTTTGCCGCCAGCAACCTGGATAAATCCACACAGGACCGATTACTGGGCGAACTGAAAGCCGGTCTTGAGGGCTACACTTACCTGGAGGAATAGCCTTCAGTCGCCCTCGGCCTGGTGTAGCCGACGCCAGGCCGAGGGTGAGATACCCTCCCACTTGCGAAAGGCCCGGCCAAAATTGGACGGGTCGCTGTAACCCAGGTGTTCCGCAATGTCGTCGATACTCAGGGGTGAGTGTCGCCTTAGACAATCCAGCGCACGTTGATGGCGCACGGTTTCCTGTAGCAGCTGGAAACGGGCGCCTTCTGCAGCCAGCTGGCGCCGCAGAGTGCGAGCAGACACATGTAACTGCCCGGCCACATCCTCCAGACTCAACAGGCGGCCGTCACGAATCGATTCCAGCATCCTGACTACTCGTTCCGTGACCGAGGTGGATGCCTCCATCTGCCGCATTTCTTCCTCGCATTGAGCCTCAGCCACGCGACGAGCCACAGGATTGGACAACGATAACGGCAGGTTCAGAAACTGCTTTTGGAAGCGGAGCTGGTTAACACCGGTGCAGAAACTCACGGCATTGCCAAACAGCGGCTGGTAAGGCCCCACATTGGCTGGCTGCTCGTAGTCCACCAGGCACCGCCCGCCCTCCAACAACCGCTGACCAAACAGCAGGTTGTTCACTTCCATCAGGGAAGCCAGGACCACCTCGATGTTGAAACGATGTAAATCCCGGGTGTCGTGCTTGATATCGAGCTGAATGACAGCTTCATCGCCTTCGATAAAAAACGACAGGGCCATGTAGGCAAAACGAATCCGGAAATATTTGATCAACACCCGCAGCGCCTGCTCGAGCGTGTCGCAGCTGATGGCGGCCTGAGACAGCGCACCATGGGCGGTAAATTTCAGGCGCCGGCCAAACTCCAGCCCCAGGCTGTCGTCCTTGCAGCGAACAAAGGCTTGACGACACAGCTCAGTGAACTGGTCCAGGGTAATGAAATTATCCGGGTGGCTCAGCTGTGGCTGGCGGATACCGGCAGCGCTGACCAGCTCTTGCTGGGCAACACCCCGCTCCTCTGCCAGCTGGCAAAGAATCTCGGCGTAATGGGCCCGGATAACCGGCAGGGTGCCGCCGGAAAGCAGTGCGTTCATGGTTTGAACTTTGAGTCGTTATTATGGTTGTCAGACTAGCGCCTGCTCTGGGATCCGGCAATCACTCCACTGACACAACTCCGCCGACAATGCGGCCAGATTTTTTTCACTCAAGGCAATCCACTTCTTGCAGCCTCCCGTAAATAACCAGACTGACAAACCAGCGGCGAGTGCCTAGAATGATGACTGTAATCAGCTCAACTCATGCGACTGTCAAGGAGCGTCCGGTGACCACACTGGATCAGCAACCAGCGAAAGCCGAGGGCCGAAAAGACCCTTGGGGTGTCTTGCTGGAAAAAGTAGGCAAACACCAGGATAGAGCTGCATACCACGCTTTGTTCGAACACTTTGCGCCGCAGATAAAGTACTACGCCATTTCTAACGGCATGGCCAGCCACGCCGAGGAACTGGTGCAGGAAGTGTTCATTTCCATTTGGCGCCGCTCCTGCCTGTATGACTGGCGTAAGGCTGCGGCGTCTACCTGGATCTTTACCATTGCCCGTAACCAGCGGATTGATATGCTGCGAAAAATGCAGCGGACCAGCGCTGAAATGGCAGTGGAAACCGAGGATCTGTGGCAGATTCCTGGCGATAATGAGGATGAGCCGGTGACGTCCCTGCACCGTTTGATGTCAGAGCGCCGGATTCGTGAGTCTCTCAGCCAGTTACCGGAAGAGCAGATTACCGTCATCGCCAAGGTGTACATGGAGCATAAGTCTCACCAGATGGTGGCGGATGAACTTCAGATCCCCCTGGGAACCGTGAAGAGCCGGGTACGCCTGGCACTGAACAAGTTAAAAGTGATTTTGCAGGATCAGAACGTATGACACGGCACCACCCCGACAGTCTCAGCCTGATGGAATACAGCGCTGGCAATCTGACTGAGCCCCATGCTCTCTGCATCCGGCTGCACCTTGAGCAGTGCCCACACTGTCGGAGCCGGGTGGACACCCTGAACAGCCTGGGCGCGGTGATGATGGAACAGCAGCCCAAGGTCACTGTTTCGGATAGCAGTTTCGAGCAGTTGATGGCACGTATTGACTCAGCACCCCAGGATACTTCACCGGTTGTGCAGGCACCGCGATTGAGCCCGCTGCAGAAGTTGCTTGGTCAGGACATCAACGAGCTGCCCTGGAAACGTCAGCTGGGCGATGTCAGCGTACTGGATATTTCGGAAAAGTTTCCCGGTCAGGGTGAGCGGGTGGTACTGCAGAAACTGGTGGCAGGCGGCAAGGCCCCGGCCCACACTCACCGCGGTGATGAGACAACGATCGTGCTACAGGGTGCGTTCGCCGACCAGAAGGGCGTGTTCAACCAATGGGATTTCGTGGTGTTGAATGAGCAGGACGAGCACAGGCCCGTTGCCGTAGGGTGTGAAGACTGCATTACATTGTCTGTGCTGAGCGCCCCGGTCAAGCTGACGGGCACCTTCACCAGAATGTTGAATCCGTTCATTCGGTAAGTTTAGTTGATCAGTCCAGTGAGAAACGGAGGCAGGTTGCCTCCGTTTTTTGTGGCGACCGAAGATCCGTTATCGCAATCCGGTAATGGTTTAATTGACTTGGGCGCCCATCCCCCTAAACTGATCCATAGTAGGTAACAACTCCAGCACCATTCAAAACGCAACAGCTGACACATGCCCGACATCATCGTCATGTTTTTCCTGCTCGGCCTGGTAGCAGGAACCGTCAAATCTGACCTGTCCATTCCACGAGAAGCCTACGACATTCTCAGCCTGCTGCTGATGCTCACCATTGGCCTGAAGGGCGGAATGGCCCTGTACGGGAACCTGGCACCAGGCCTGCTTCTGGAAATGCTTGCGGTAGCAGGCCTGGGCTTTGCGCTACCCCTGCTGATGATCCCGATCCTGCGTTACGGCGTCGGACTTTCAATCGCCGACACCGCCAGTTTCGCCGCCCACTATGGCTCGGTCAGTGCCGGCACTTTTGCCGTCGCCTTGGCGTGGGTTGAAACTCGCGGCCTCAGCTCCGGCGGCCAGGTCACGCTCTATCTGGTACTTCTGGAGTTACCGGCCATCATGGTCGGGCTCTGGTTCTACCGGCGTTTTGGCAAACGCACGGGCGATTCCAAGGGCACGCCGCTCTGGCAGGAAACCCTGACCAACCGAAGCGTTATCCTGCTGGTGGGTGGTGTGGTCATTGGAGCGCTTTACGGGCCCGGACAGGGCACCGGCGTCACCGCCCCCCTGACCAGTGCGTTTTCCGTCATTCTGTCGCTGTTCCTGCTGGAGATGGGGCTGGTGGCCGCCGAAACCCTGCGCAACCTGAAGCTGATCCACTGGCGGGTTGTACTGTTTGGGCTTGCGATGCCCCCCGTGCTGTCGGTGGCTGGGCTAACGGTGGGCACCCTGCTCGGGCTCGACACCGGCTCTATCGTCATCCTCGCAACGCTCACCGCCAGTGCGTCCTACATCGCCGCACCGGTGGCGATTCGCCACGCCGTTCCCGATGCCAATATCGGCCTGGCTATGCTGGCTTCCCTGGGCGTCACCTTTCCATTCAATGTGCTCGTCGGCATCGGGCTTTATTACTCCATGCTCAGCTGGGCGGTGCCGCTATAGTGTCCCGCCTGGCGCCGCCTACCAGGGTAACTCCGAACCATCCCAACTGAAGAACCGACCGTTACTGCTGTCGTCCAGGGCGCCCAATACCCGGATCAGGTTATCAGCCGTCTGCAAGGGCTTATGTACCGTCAGTTTGGACAATGACTGGCTGAACGGTGCACTCAGGGTCGACTCGGTGGTCCCCGGATGCAGCGCCACGCAGGCAATGGGCTTGCACCGACGAGGCAGTTCGATGGAAAGATTCCGCACCAGCATGTTCAGGGCGGCTTTTGAACTTCTATAAGCGTACCAGCCGCCAAACCCGTTATCGGATATCGACCCCACCTTGGCCGAGATGGCCGCCACGCGCTTGAACTCACGATGCCGCAGCCAGGGCAGCAAGGTCTGGATCAGCAAGGCAAATCCGGTGGCGTTGACCGCGAAAGCGCGGGCCATGTTAACGGCCGCCACGTCGTCCAATCGCTTTTCGGGAAACAGCCGGTCATCATGCAGCAGGCCAGCGGCGTAAATCACAGTGACGATCGGGCCGGAACCGTCCAATGCCGTTCTCAACTCGGCTTTATCAAGCCGCTTCTCATCTTCCGCATCCCAGGCCAGCAATCTCACACCGGGATGATTCCTGAGATCGTCCGGTGCCCGCTGAGGATCACGACACAGACCAATGACGGCCTGGGCCGGGCAAGTCTCCAGATAGCGTTTCGCCAGCGCCGCACCAATTGCACCGGATATACCGGCAATCACGATCGTCATTCCCACGCCCTTCCACTATCAATGGATACCATGCCGGTGATACGAAAATTCAATGCCTTCGGGCCACCAGCCAGCAAACCAAAAAATTCAAACGCTCGTATGAAGAGACACTTCCGGATTGAAACAACGACATCCGGCAGTCATTCAGACTGCTAAATCCAAACAGGAGAGTATCCATGCAATACCAGGCACCAGCGAACGATCTTCGCTTTCTGTTGTTTGATGTGTTGGGCGCAGACAAACTGCACGAACTGGAAAAGTACGCCGATGCGACTCCGGATCTGATTTCGGCGGTGATCGATGAAGCCGGCAAACTGGCGTCAGAGGTCATCCAGCCTACTAACCAGATTGGCGACCGCCAGGGTTGCAGTTACGATCCGGAAACCAAATCGGTCAAGACACCTGACGGCTTCAAAGAGGCCTACCAGAAGTTTGTGGAAGGTGGCTGGACCGCTCTGGATGCACCACTGGAATTCGGCGGGCAGGGCCTGCCCCACACCCTGAAGTTTGTCGTGGACGAAATGGTGTGCTCCACCAACCTGTCCCTGGGCATGTACCCCGGCCTGACCCACGGTGCCATCAGCGCCCTGTATGCGCACGGCTCCGAGGAGTTGAAGCAGACTTATCTGGAAAAACTGATTTCCGGCGAGTGGACCGGCACCATGTGTCTGACCGAGCCCCAGTGCGGCACCGATCTGGGCCTGATCCGCACCAAGGCCACACCGAATGACGACGGCAGCTACGCCATCGAGGGCACCAAAATCTGGATCACCGGCGGTGAGCACGACCTGGTCGACAATATCGTACACCTGGTACTGGCTAAGCTGCCGGGCGCACCGGACACCACCAAGGGCATCTCCCTGTTTGTGGTGCCCAAGTTCCTGCCGGATTCCGGCGAGCGCAACCCCGCCTTCTGTGGTGGCCTTGAGCACAAGATGGGCATCAAGGGCTCTGCCACCTGCGTGATGAATTTTGAAGGCGCCAAAGGCTGGCTGGTAGGCGAGCCCAATAAGGGCATGAGCGCCATGTTCACCATGATGAACGAAGCCCGGCTGATGGTGGGCATGCAGGGCCTTGGCTTGGCCGAGATGGCTTACCAGGAAAGCCTGGCGTTTGCTAGGGAGCGCCTGCAAAGCCGCTCCCTGAGCGGCCCCAAGAACCCGAACGGCCCTGCTGATGCGATTATTGTGCACCCGGACGTACGCCGCATGCTGATGCGCCAGAAGGTGCTGAATGAAGGTATGCGGGCACTGGCGCTGTTCACTGGCCATCAACTGGACCTTTCCGTGGCTCACCCGGATGAAAGCGTGCTTGAAAACGCCGATGACCTGGTGCAGCTGCTGACGCCTGTGGTTAAAGCCTTCCTGACCGACGAAGGCTATAACAACGCCAACTGGGGCCAGCAGGTTCTGGGCGGTTCTGGCTTCACCCAGGATTGGCCGCTGGAGCAGCTGGTTCGGGACGGCCGTATTGCCCGCATCTATGAGGGCACCAACGGCATCCAGGCGATGGACCTGGTGGGCCGGAAGCTGTCCCTCAAGGGAGGCCAACTGGTTCGCGCCCTGTTCGCAGAACTGACCGGATACCTGAAGGACAACCCGGAGGCGCCGTACCGCGAAGAACTCAAGGTTGCGCTGAAGAGTCTGGAACAGGCCACCATGTGGCTGGCCCAGAATGCCCCCAAAGATCCGGAACAGGCCGGCGCTGCCGCCACCCCGTACCTGCGGATTATGGCCCTGACCGTGATCGGTTATCTGTGGTCTCGCATGGCCGGCGTCGCAGGCCAGCAGCTGCAACTCGGAGAGGGTAATAAGCCGTTGCTTGAGGGCAAGCAGGTATCCGCCCGCTACTATTTCGAGAAGCTGATGCCTGAAGTGGACTGGCTGCTAAAAGACATCCAGACCGGCAAAGACAGCCTGATGGCGTTTGAAGACGAGCACTGGGTGGCTTAAACGGCAATACCGGTCTGGCCAAAATGGCTGGCCGAAAATGACCGGTAATTGGCAACTTCTGACCTTCTTAAAGACAGATCAGAACTTGATAATAGTCACGTTGATTAGTGTCTCTGAACTAGTCCAACCCGCCTCTTGCCGAGCCGGGTACCTTCTTGAAGCCGCGCTCTTGCGCGGCTTTTTTTATCGCGTTTTCCCGCCTGCGGCAGTCTCGGTTACAATGCGCTTCTCTTTTTTCCCTGCATTCCGGAGGCTGAATGACCGCCGATGATTATCCGTTCCGCTTTGGCGGCATAGAGCGCCTCTATGGCCGCAAGGCCCTGAACGCCTTCCGTAATGCCCACATAGCCATCGTCGGCCTCGGTGGTGTTGGCTCCTGGGCCGCTGAATCGCTGGCTCGCAGCGGCATCGGCACGCTCACCCTGATCGACATGGACGACATCTGTGTGTCCAACACCAACCGCCAGCTGCATGCCCTGGAGGGCCAGTATGGCCACACCAAGACCGATGCCATGGCCGAGCGGCTGAAGGCCATCAACCCCCAGGCGGATATCCGGGTGCATTTCGGGTTTTTAACCACCAAGAACGTGGCAGAGTTGATTACCGAGGATATGACCGGGGTGGTGGACGCCATCGACAGCGTGAAGGCGAAAGCAGCGCTGATTGCCCATTGCCAGCGGCGGAAGGTTCCGATTGTCTGTGCCGGCGGGGCCGGCGGCCAGATGGACCCAACCCAGATTCAGGTGGCCGACCTGAGCAAGACCACCCAGGACCCGTTGTTGGCAAAGGTGCGCAATATGCTGCGCCGGGAGTACGGGTTCTCCCGGAATCCAAAGCGGCGTTTTGGAATTGAGGCGGTGTATTCACTGGAACAGCTCACCTACCCCGCCGCCGATGGCGAGGTGTGCCTTCAGAAGCCGGCCACCGAGGGTCCGGTGCGGCTTGACTGCGCCTCCGGCTTCGGCGCAGCCAGCCCGGTAACCGCCAGTTTTGGTTTCTTTGCCGCCTCCCGGTTATTGAACCGGATTGCCCGCAAAGCCAATCAGGCCGATTAACGGCAATCCAGCACCAGCTTGCCCCGCACATGACCGCCTTCCAGCAGTTCGTGGGCTGCCTGTACCTGGTCCAGGGAAAATACCTGCTCAACATGGACCTTCACATCACCGTCTTCAATCAACTCGGCGATTTCATCCAGATGGAAGGCATCCGGCCGTGAGCGCATGCCGTGGGCTCGAACGCCCATGGCTTCTGCGGCGCTGACCACTTCATCGGCGGTCACCGTGGGGATGGTTACCAGCACGCCGGAATCACTGAGGGTTTGCAGGGAACGCTTGCCGGTCTCTCCCCCTACCAGGTCCAGCACCACATCCAGGCCATAGCATTCTTCGGTGAAGTCGGTGGTGTGGTAGTCGATCACCTCATGTACCCCCAGTTCCGCCAGGAAATCCCGGTTACGGGAGGACGCCGTCACGATGACGTGGGCGCCCCGCTCCAGGGCAAACTGAACCGCAAAGTGCCCAACACCGCCGGCCCCGGCATGAATCAGGATTTTCTGGCCAGACTCCAGCTCCGCCACCTCAAATAAGGCCTGCCAGGCAGTGAGCGCAGCAAGGGGCACGCCGGCAGCCGCGATCAGGTCCAGCTCTTCCGGCACAATGGCGAGATCTTCAGCGTCGGCAATGGCGTACTCGGCGTAGGCTCCGCCAGTGACCGGGAAACCGATCATGCCCATCACCCGGTCGCCCGGCACCAGCGTGGTCACACCTTCACCCACGTCCACCACTTCACCCGCCGCGTCGTAACCGGGCGTCCAGGGCAGACTGTTTTCTATCTGGGTTGCGACGAATCCCATGCCCTTACGGGTTTTCCAGTCGATGGGATTGAGGCCGGCTCCGTGTACGCGAACAAGCACCTCGCCCTCACCCGGTTGCGGAATGGGCGATTCTGTCACGCGCAGCACATCACGCTCACCAAAGCGATCATAGACCACGTGGCGCATGGTGCCGGTTTCGGTCAGATCAGATGATTCCATGGGTGTCTCCAGACAGCAGTGAACGGTGCCGTTACCGGCCTGAACTCTCAGACTAGCAGAATTTTACCTGCCCGGCCTCAACCGGGCAGGCCCCGCCCGCCGGCTACCAGCGCGCCGCCAAGTATCTCGGCGAAGGCCTTGGGCGCCCGGGCTGGCCGCTGGGATTTCATATCGACACAGGCATGGGTGGAGAGCGCGCGCAGCAAGGTTTTGCCATCGGCCGGGCGAATCAGCTGAAACTGCCGGGCAGAGCGGAAACGGCCATCCCAGTCGGTGAGCCAGGTACCCAGCACCAGTTCATCCCCGGCATTGGCAGAGGCCAGGTAATCCAGCTCAGTGCGAGTAATCGCCATGGCCTTGCCGGTCTCTTCATGCAGGGCCCAGGTCATGCCCAGGCTGTCGATGTGCTGCCAGCTCACCTCTTCCAGCCAGCGCACATACACCACATTATTGGCGTGCCCCAGCCGGTCGGTGTCCTCCGGGCGAACGGTGATGGTCATGGTAAACGGGTCAGGCAAGTCCCAGTTCAGCGCCTGTGTCATGGTTGCTCTCCAAGGCCGGGAATAGCGTGCAACGGTAGCCGGCCAATACGGTCATTGTGAAGTGAACCAAAGTATAGAACGCCATCATGGGGATTCACCGAGGTGATTTCCTGAAGGTGGCTGCCGCGCGTATCGTGCAGGCTGGTGATCATCTTACCGCTGGCATCAAAGGCAACCACCAGCCCATACTCCTGTGGCTGGGGCTTCAGACTGTCAGGCAACTTGGCCACCAGATTCTTCAGCCAGGGCTTGCGATGCATGCTGTCCACCTGAGCATTGCGTAAGGTTGGAAACGCGACCCAGTAGCGGTCCTGATCATCTACGGCCAGGTTATCGGGAAACCCGGGCAGGTTGTCTGCAAAGACTTCAGCCTGGCCCGCCCTGGGCCCGGTGATCCAGTATTTCAGGATACGGTACTTCCAGGTTTCGTTAACCAGCACGTAGTCACCCGCCGGCGACACCGCCACGCCGTTGGCAAAGTGCAGGTTGGCCAGCAGGACTTCGGTACGGCGGGTACGAGGATTATAACGAAGCAGGCGGCCGTGGGGGCGCATTTCCAGCAAATCCAGAAGGTAGTCCGGCTGGCGGAAGCGGGAACTGGCGTCGGTGAAATAGATACGGCCATCCGGCGCAATGTCCACGTCATCGGTAAAGCGGAACGGCGTGCCTTCGGCCTCGCGGGTCAGTACCGACAGGGTGCCGTCTGGGGTGATGGACAGCAGGCCTTTCCAGGCATCAGCGACAATCAGGTTGCCCTGGGCATCGAATACCATACCCAGTGGCCGTCCGCCGGTCTCCAGCCAATTCTCTACAGTACCATCAGGAAACACGCGCACGATCTTGCCGTCCTGGGTACCGGTGTAAAGCACGCCGTTTGCATCAATGGTGGTATCTTCCGGACCATAGACCTGGCCCCGGGCCAGCAAGTCTGCCAGGCGCAGGCGTTCGTTGGGCGCCAGCACACCGGTCATGGCCGGCGGCGATGGTGCCTCCCAGGCCTTGCTGTCAACCGGCGACGGCGTGAGCAGGAAGCTGCCCAGCAGTAGAAAGATGACCAGCAGGCCTATCAACAACCATTTCATCATGTGCGCCCGATCCATTGGTGATTGTTAGACGGTAGGCAATATCAAAGCACCCTAACCTTAGCAGACATTACCGGGTTTCTGGCAACGCAGGACAGGCCGTCAGGATCCGAGAAAACGACGACACAAAGCCGCAAAGGTATCGGGCTTTTCCGCATGCAGCCAGTGCCCGGTACCCTCGATTATCTTCAGTTCGGCGGCCGGGAACAGTTGCCGGATGGGGTCTTGATGTTTGCTTTGGATATAGGCGGAATCAGCGCCTTTGATAAACAGCACCGGACCATTGTATGGCCCCTCACCCTCCGGCGCGGCGGCCAGTTTCTGATAACAAGTGTCAATCACAGGCAAATTCAGGCGCCAGCGGAACATCTGATCACCATCACGGGCCTGCTCTGCCGGTATCCGCTCCAGGTTTTTCAGCAGGAACTGCCGCACGCCCGGGATTTCAACAAATTCGGCCAGGCGCTTGTCCGCTTCCTGGCGAGTTGTTACGCCAACCAGGTCCAGGTTCTTCATACCATCCAGAACCGCATCATGCCGGGCTTTGTAGGTGACCGGTGCTATGTCCGCGACGATGATACCCTTGACCCGTTCCGGATAACCCAAGGCGACCTGCATCGCCACCTTGCCACCCATGGAATGACCCAGCACCCAGGCCTTGTCCAGATTGTGAGCGTCCATGTAGGCCACCACATCGGCCGCCATGGCCGGGTAATCCATGTCGTCGGTGTGGGGCGAACTACCGTGATTGCGCTGATCGAGGGCGTGAATCTGCCAGCCATCTTCCAGGCGGCGGGCGATACCCCCAAGGTTCTCAAGGGAGCCGAACAGCCCATGCAGCAGGATCAGGGGCTCGCCCTGGCCGGTAATACGATGATTCAGTTCAACGGTCATGCGCTGACAGCCTCCGGTGATGGGGATGAACCGGATACACTACCATCGCCAGACTCGGGGGCAAGGAGAAATTAGGCAGACAAACCGCAGGCACAAAAAAGCCGGGATAAACCCGGCCAGAAGGTCACAGACATTACGACGGACAGATCAACAGTAGAAGATGCTGTCCAGATATTCCGCCAGTGCCAAAACGTTTTTACGCTCGGCCTCGTTATGGGGTACAAAGATTTCCCGTTCCATACAACACCTCCATTTTGCCTGTTGGCTACTTCAACCTGATGCGTACCATGCTATCGTTGAAGCTATGGCAAGCCGTTGACTGGCTGTGCCAATCGTTTGACATTTTGTATCACTCTGACACACAACCACCCGGAGCCAACCATCGGCATGCACGCGCAAATGGACCAAGCCGATCCCCCGCAGGTTGCGGCGTCCAGCACCCTGGCACTGGTTCACTACCTTGATACGCTCGGGCTGTTAGACCGCTCCCGCGTAGAGGCGCTCACCGGCCTGAGCCTGGAAGCCCTGGAAGATCCGGATTTGCGCATTCCCGCCAGCACTCACTACCAACTTTGGGAACTGGCGGAACAACTGACTGGAGACCCCGGTGTTGGACTGCATGCCGGGCAGGTTGTTGACCCTGAACGAATGGGCCTGGTCGGGCATGTATTCTTCAATTGCGACACACTGGGCGAGGCCGTCGTGCAGTACGTGCGGCTGCACCGGCTGATCAACGAATCGGTAACCCTGAGCTTTGAGCAAACGCCGGATCAGGCCATCCTGACCTGGCAGCCAGACCACCCCGATCACTACTGTCGTCAGGATATGGATCGCACCCTGGCGGCGGCCCTGTGTCGAACCCGTCATTTTATTCACCGGGGCATTGAAGCCGACTGGCTGGAAGTGGCCCATCCGGAACCCGGCTATGCCAGCGAGTACCGGAAACTGTTTGGCGGGCCGGTTATTTTTGGTGCCGGCATCACCAGAATGGCGTTCTCCAGCCAGCACCTCGGGCACCCGATTCCCCATCGCAACCCGTATGTCTATTCCGCCATGCTGAAGCAGGTCAATGCGGTACTGGCCCGTCTGCAAACGCGGAAGTCGTTCAGCCGCAAGGTTCGCCGCCTGATTTCGCGCCAGATGGCCACCGATCGCATTGATGCCGACACCCTGGCCCGGCAATGCCATATGAGCCGCCAGACCCTGTACCGCAAGCTGAAAAAAGAAGGCCTGAGCTTCCATGACCTGGTGGAACAGGTGCGCCAGGACAAAGCCCTTCGGTATGTGGCTGACGATCAGTACGCACTGGGAGAAATTGCCTTCCTGCTAGGCTTTTCCGAACTCAGCGCCTTCAGCCGTGCCTTCAAACGCTGGACCGGCGTGGCACCGGCCCAGTTCAGGGCAAGCCACCAGGAAGGCAAGAGATGACCCCGGATAACCTGTCACTGCTGGCCATCCCCCTTGCTGCACTGTACCTGGCGGCCCTGGCCTGCATTTATCGGATCCTGCTCAGCTATCGCACCGCCCAGGGGGCCATTGCCTGGATCATCGCGCTGGTAGGCCTGCCCTATATCGCGGTGCCACTGTTTGTTCTGTTCGGCAGAAGCCGCTTTGGCGGTTATGTCAAAGCCCGCCGGATGGGCGATCAGTCCCTGACCACCCTGCTGGACCAGTTCGAGAAGCAGACCACGTCGATCTCCAACCCCGGCCACGAACATTTCAGCGATGAGCTGCAGGTGCTGTGCAAGTTGAGCCGGCAGCCGTTTACCAGCGGCAACCAGTGCACCCTGCTGAAAGACGGAACCGCAACCTTTGAGGCCCTGTTCGAAGCCATGGAGGATGCCAGGCAATACATTCTGCTGGAGTTCTACATCGTGCGCTCAGACAAGGTGGGGCAGCGCATCAAGGCGATTCTGGAACGCAAGCTGGCGCAGGGTGTCGAGGTGTGGTTTCTGTACGACGACATCGGCAGTGTGTTGCTGTCACGGCGCTGGCTTAACGAGCTGTCAGCCGCCGGCGCGCGCATCGCTTCGTTCGGCAACGGTAACGTGCGCCGCCGGCGTTTCCAGATCAATTTCCGGAACCACCGGAAGTTACTGGTCTGTGATGGCAAGGTGGGCTTTGTTGGCGGCATTAACCTGGGCGACGAATACCTGGGCACCGCGATGGACCAGGAACCCTGGCGCGATACCCACTGTCGCATTGAGGGCCCGGCCGTGACCGGGTTGCAGCTGGCGTGGCTGGAAGACTGGCACTGGGCCAGCAATATCCGCCCGGAACTGGACTGGCACCCGGGCTTTGACACCGGCGGTGATCAACAGGTTCTGGTGCTGCCTACCGGGCCTGCAGACACCTGGGAAACCTGCACGCTATTCTTCCTGAACAGCATCAACAATGCCCGCACCCGAATCTGGATTGCGTCGCCCTATTTTGTACCAGATTTCCAGATCATGAACGCCCTGCAGCTGGCGGCACTGCGGGGGGTGGACGTTCGCATCCTGATTCCGGAAAAATCCGACAGCCGGCTTATTCGCCTGGCGGCCTATTCCTACCTGGTGCAAGCCAGCCAGGCCGGCATCGGGATCTATCGCTACCAGCCCGGTTTCATGCACCAGAAGGTGGTGCTGGTGGATGACCGTTATGCTGCCGTGGGCACGGCGAACCTGGACAATCGCTCCATGCGCCTGAACTTCGAGATCACGGCGGTGAACACCAACGAGGACTTCGTCCGCTCGGTCGACTCCATGCTCCGGGAAGACCTTGAGTACTGCCAGAGAATGACTGAGCGAGACTACCAGGACCGATCCATCCTCTTCCGACTCAGCTGTCGCGCGGTGCGACTGCTGGCGCCGTTGCTGTAGCGGTTATTCTGGCTCCGGCAGAAACATTGTGCGACCATGGCCTTTCCGACGGTTCACCTGCTGTAAACAGATAACCCATGAACGCATTCAAGCCCAGAGAAACCCTGACCGAACAAGTCGCCCGCCATATTGAAAACCTGATTGCCTTTGAACAGCTGAGATCCGGTGAGCGCATCTACGAAAGCTCCATGGCCAAAGAGATGGACGTCAGTCATGGTTCCATCCGCGAGGCGCTGTTACTGCTGGAAAAACGGCACCTGGTCCGCAACGTGCCACGCAAGGGGGCATTCGTTACCCCGCTGGACGAGCACTTTGTACGAAGTCTCTATGAAATTCTCGAACTGTACCTGACCCACACCGGCCAAAAACTGGTGCGACAATGGCAACCCGAGGACATGGCCCGGCTTGAAAATCTGTATCGGCAAATGAAGGACTGCTACCAGAAAAACGACCTGATGGCGTTTCTGGAACTGGGCATTGAATACACCAAGGCGTCACTGGTGTACGCGGACAACTACTTTATCGTCTCCGCCATTGATGACCTCTGGCCCTCGGCCAAACGTTGTGCATTTGTCGCCTTTCGCCAAGGCGGGGCACAAGTACTGGAGGACAATCTGGCACACATGGAAGAATCCATCCGCGCCATTGGCAACCGGGACGAAGCGGCCCTGGCAAGCATCCTGCACCGATACGCCATCCAGCAATGCGAACAGGTTCTGGCCGCCATCAACGTGGGTTGAGACTGGCGCTGGCTGATGGGTCAGTAGAACAGCTGGGTAAACGAGAAGCCGATATTCAGGTAGGCGGTCCAGTTATCCTCGTTGTTGTAGGCAGCGGCCAGTTGCACCGGCCCGAGCAGGGTATCCACGCCAGCAAAGGCACTCCAGGAACGCACGGTGTCGCCCCACCGGGCATCGCGCATACTGTCCCAGGCATTGCCGGTTTCAAAACCGGCGCCGGCAAACCAGGGCATGACCGGACCACCAAACTCCCGCCGACCGTACACAGAGGCCAACACCGCGTCGTTGCCGGTAATTTCCCCCGGGGCATAGGCTGAAAGCTGGCGAAAACCACCCAGGCGGGCGGCGTTTTCAATACCGGCATCGCCGCTGAAAATCTGGCGGGTATACAGCAGCCCGGTCAGGTTAAAACGCTCCCAGGTGCCAGTACCCAGCAGCATGGCCGTCACGCCATCAAAGTGCCGGTCTGAGCCGAGATCTTCCCGCTCAATCCGCCCGCGGATCCCGGCAAACGCACCAGATTTCGGGAAGAAGGCATCGCTCAGGGAATCGTGCACCAGCTGCAAGCTGACATGCCCCTGATGCACATTGTCGGCGGGGGCGACCGGAACACCCACTTCGTCATCAACCGAGGCATACCCGCGCACATAGGCCAGACGAACTTCTCCGTTGCCTCCCAGCTCCATGCCCAAGGCCAGGTCCACTTGCCGGAAGGTGACATCCACTTCCGAGATGCGCCGGCCCTGATCGTAGATGCTGTAATCGTCGCGTCGATACTCCACACCGACCACGGCAAACCGGTCATAGCCGAAGGTCAGCGGCTGGTACCACTGGCTTCGGACCCAGGGCTGGGTGCCCAGCTGAACACCGGTCAGCCACTCGGCGCCCAACCGGTTCAGCTCGGTCATGCGCAGGCCGGCTGCCAGATTGAAGCGGGTATTTCCCTCAAAGTTATCTTCATAGTTGAGCCCGAATGACAGGTAATTAGGTCCCCAGCTTTTCTCCCGCGCCCGTATCACAAGGACCGGCCCCGCTTCCGTAGGTGCCAGTGACCAGCCCACGGATTCGTAATAGCCAAGGCCATAGATACGCTTCAGGTCTGCCTCAAGCTCCGGTACGTCCAGCACCTCCCCCGGTTGCTGGCGAATCCGCTCCCTCAGGAAGTCTGTCGCCAGACGCTCGCCCTGGGCGATCTCAACCCGAACCACAGGCCCAGGCACCCAACTGCCTGCGGCACGGCGCGACTGATACGCCGCCCACTGTTCCTCAGGCACCGACAGCCGATTCAGGGCAACCGCATGCTCTCGGGCGGCGGTGGCACCCAGTTCGAACAGGACCGGTGCATCGTAAAAGTCGGCGGAGCCAAAGCCTTCGAGGTCCGGGTGAACCAACACGTCTTGCTCGGTCAGCAGTGCCAACTGGGCATCGGTATTCCTGCGGGTTATCAGGGTAGTCAGTTGCCCCACCACCGAGAAAGCCTCCCGCAATTGATCGGCGCCCATCATCGGATCGGTGATATCCACGGCAATGACCACATCCGCGCCCATCTCCCGGGCTACACTGACCGGCAGATTGTTGGCAACGCCTCCGTCCACCAACAGCCGACCGTTGCGCTCAACTGGCGCATAAACGCCCGGAATGCTCATGCTGGCCCGAATGGCCTCAGCAAGATTACCGTCTCCGATGACCACCTCTTCACCGGTTTCAAGGTCGGTGGCCACGGCTCGGAAGGGAATGGGTAACTGATCGAAATTTTCAACCAGGGCAGCATTGCGGGTGAGTTCATTGAGGATAAAGCCAAGATTCTGCCCGGTCACCAAGCCTCCGCCCAGGTGCACACCTTGCCTGCTGACCCCCAGGCCGGGCACCAGTGGCAGACGCCAATCGTCCTGTTTGCGCCGGACCGGCTTGAACGCCCGGCCGGGGTCGTCGCGGAAGCTGGACAACCAGTCCAGCTCCAGAAACCGCTGCTCAATCTCGGATACCGACATACCCGAGGCGTAGAGTGCCGCCACGGCGGAGCCGGCACTGGTGCCTACCACCACATCCACCGGCACCCGCATTTCTTCCAGCACCCTCAGAACGCCCACATGGGCCATCCCTTTGGCACCGCCACCACTGAGCACCAGCCCAACTTTCGGGCGTTCTGAGGGTTCTGACGCCAGTACTGGCGCCCACAACAGGGGCACCAGAATGAACAACAGAAACAGATAATACCGCCGGTCAGGCAAATCCCGGTCAGCTCTTGTCGCGGTGTTTGTCATCGTCGGCCAGGGAAAGGTGGGAAACGTCCGGAACCATCGGTGGTGGCAGATCTCGTTTTACGCCCAGATCGGAGCCAGGAGGCGCCAGGCTCCAGTCATCCAGGTGCTCGAACATGGGCGTTTCCGGGTCTTCGTGTTCCACCAGGGTGACACCCACCGGGTCCAGGGTCAGGCCTGAGCCCGCGAGGATATCATCCACTTTGTCACCGGCCACCGGTAGGCGATCTCCGGGTTCGGTCGCCGGCACATTGCCCTCAGAGGCCGGTTTCGGCGGGGCCGATGGTGCTTCAGTCTCGGCTTGCTGATCAGCCTGGGAAACCGGCGCAGGTTTCGGTGCCGGGGCCGCAACCTGGGCAGCCCCGGCCATCGGTTGTACATGGGCAATCATGCCATGCTTGCGCAGCACCGCCTGGTACTTCTCTGCCTGAACCTGTTCCAGCTTGTTACGAATAACGACTGGCTGGCCACTGAACATGCGGTCCAGTTGCTCCACGCTGGCCTTGAACAGGGCCCGGGCGTTGTTGCGGGCAGTCTCGACATCAGTACCTGGCGCGCATTCACCCCTGAATACAAGCTGGAACATGGCTATCCCTCTCACTTTCCCAATGGTTCTGGCTCCATAATAGCGGAAAACCAGCTCTGCGGCAGGCAGGCAAACACCCGGCGACGCGGAATTATGTCCAAAATGCAAACAATTGAAAAATACCGGGAATCAATGACGAAATTTTCGACACTCTCTGCAATAATCAACCGTAACCAAACTTTACACTTGGTAACATAGAAGTTATCTCATCCGTTTTCGGGAGTGCTCGTTATGCGCACCAGACTATACGCCTTCGCATCCGCGGTTGCGTTATCGATGCCAGCCAGCCAGGTACATGCCGAAAATCTTGACGTTTTGATGAGCCAGGTTTTTTCCAACCAGGAAGCCACCTACATCGGTTTTGAAAGCGTGGAACGGGAAGACATCCCGGAACAAGCCGCCGTAGACCGGAAATATCTGATCGTCGACTTCCGACTCGCCGAGCAGAATCCGGAAAGTGAGCAGCTTCAGGCCAGCGTCCACAAAGTCTGCATGACCCTGCTGAAAGACCGGGCGCTGGTTCGCTCCCTGTCAGACTCCGGGTACGACATGGTGTCGGTGGCGTTCGACCGCAAATCCCAGTTCGACTGCCTCTAAGCTCAACGCTGGCCCAGCAATTTGGGGAAAGCTTCAAGGGCCGTATTAACCGCATCCAGATTGAACGCCTCTACATCCGCCAGCAGTTTTTCGCCGTAGCTGGTGACCGACGGCGAACGATGGCGCTGACCCCACTCAACAATTCGTAGCGCAAAGTCTTTCATCTGTTCCGGGTCGCCGCTTTCACGAACATCCTGCCACTGGTCACCAAAGTCCTCCGCCAGCTTCTCCCGCAGCCAGCCTCGCTCCTGCATACTCATGGTCTGGGCCAGCAGCCGCTCGGCTTCCTCCGGCGTCCCGTCATCTTCCGCCTGCTCTACGGTGGCCTCAACCCGGGGCAACACGAGAGTAAAGGTGGACCCAACATCCGGTTCACTCTTTACCGTCAGTTCACCGCCCATCATTTCCACCAGCTTCCGACTGATGGCCAGGCCCAGGCCGGTGCCGCCGTATCGCCGGGAACTCTGACCTTCCTGCTGCTCAAAGGCGTCAAAAATACGATCCTGCTGATCCGGCGCAATGCCAATGCCAGTGTCGGCCACGGTCACTTTCAACCGGTAGTAGCGGATATCCGCGTCCTTGCCGGTGGATTCCTCCAGTTCTTTGGCCACGGCCCGCACTGTCACTCCACCCTCATGGGTGAACTTGATGGCATTGCCCACCAGATTGAACAACACCTGGCGCAACCGGGTTTCATCCAGCATCATTGCCGAGGGCATACCAGAGCCTACGCTCACCTCCAGGGTAATGCCCTGTTCGGTCGCTCGCAGATCAAAGATATGCCGGACATCGCTGAGCAGCCGGCGAACCGAAACCGGGCCGAAGTCCAGGCGCATCTTGCCAGCCTCGATCCGTGACAGGTCAAGAATGTCGTTGATCAGCATTAACAGGCTGCGGCTGCCGGCGCGGATGGCGTTCAGGTAGTTGCGCTGCTGGGGATCGGTCACCGAGTTGTAGAGCAGATCGCTGTACCCAATGACCGCATTCATCGGGGTTCGGATCTCATGGGACATATTGGCCAGGAACTCACTCTTGGCCCTGCTCGCCGTCTCCGCCTCCCGGGCCAGGCGCTCGGCCTCAAGCTTGGCCGCTCGCAGTTCATCTTCGCTGCGCCGCAAGGCATTCTCGGACCGAATCCGTTCGTCCACTTCCAGCGACAGCTTGCGGTTCCAGTAGAGGAAAATCAGTACCACCACAATGGCAATCAAAATGATGCGCCTGACCACCGTATAGTCGGTTTCCTGTTCGATATCCAGGTGTATCCAGCGGTTATACACCGCCTCGGTTTCCGATGCTGGCAGGCTGCTCAGGGCCTTGTTGAGGATACGGTGTAAAATCGGGTTGTCCTTGCTGACCGCCAGCCGCAGGTCATATTGATAGGGCGTGATGCTGGTAATCCGCAGGTTCGACAGGCCCAGCCGGGCAACCGTGTAACTTACCGCCGGAATATGCGTGACCATCACATCCAGGTCGCCGTTGGACAGCGCCAG
This sequence comes from Marinobacter sp. KM021, assembly GCF_050707965.1. Classification (NCBI taxonomy): domain Bacteria; kingdom Pseudomonadati; phylum Pseudomonadota; class Gammaproteobacteria; order Pseudomonadales; family Marinobacteraceae; genus Marinobacter; species Marinobacter sp. KM021. The sequence goes on along the minus strand of NZ_CP136129.1, from coordinate 4,051,076 downwards.
GAGCCCCTCTTCAACCGTTTTTTGCGGATACAGATCCAGGTTCGGGTGATTGATCAACAGATAGTCGTGACTGGCCTGGCGGTTAACCACCCCAACCCGCTCGTCCCGCAGCTCTCTGAGGTCACCAATGAACCGGCCGGTATCCCGGATGGCCAGGGCAATCGGTACCGACACATAGGCCCGGGTGAACAGGAATTCCTGTTCGGTTCGGGGGGTGCGGGACATACCCGGCAGAATATCCACTTCACCCGCCTTCAACATGTCCTCGGCCGACTGTCGGGAGCCCGCAATCACCCGGTTGAAGCGAACATCCAGGTTCTCCTCCAGCCGTTTGACGAGGTCAGAGGCAAGGCCCGCCGGGCGGCCATCTTGCTCGAATTCAAACGGTGGCCAATCGCCACGCATACCCACTTTCAGCCCGGGATGGCGTTTCAACCACTCCAGTTCCGAAGCGGTCAGGGCCACGCCACGGCCCTCAAGGGCTGGCATATTCGCCTGCAACCAGGACTGGCGAATATCCCGGTGCTCGTTGTGACTCAATGCCTGAACGGCCCGGTCAAACACCCGGAAAAGGCGGTCACGGCTGGTCGGCACCTGCAACACGACATCCACCGGGCGATTATCCAGCAGAACGGCCAGACCGATACCATTGATCATCGCGGATTCAAGGTAATCCGAGACCACCGGGACCGGTCCGAGGAAGGCGTCGGCCTTGCCGGACAAAACCAGGCTGATGGCTTCCCCCAGACTGGCGACGGGCACCGGCGAAAAGTTATCAATCGGGTCCAGCAGTGGGAACTGGTTGGGATCGCCACCAATAATCGCGACATTGGCAGATTCCAGATCCGACAGCGTCCGGTAGGCGGCGTCACCGGCATTCACAAATATCCCATAGGTCAGCGACATCATCGGTGAGGTGTGCCGAAGGCCCGGGATCACCGGCGATCCCGGAATGCGGGTGGTCAGAACCAGGTCCGCATCTTCGCCCTGGTCGACCGCCATGAAAGGCTCAACCGGCACGCCAAGCTTATCTGACAAGCGGGCGAGATAATCAATCCAGATACCCGCCAGCGCACCCTCACCGGTATCGAACACCAGCGGCACCTGGCTCTGCCTGACAGCCACCCGGAAGCCATCCTGCTGGCCCAACCACTCCAGGTCTGCAGCGCCCAGAACCGGCGCCGGCGAAGCCTGGGGCGGTTCCGCCCACACGACCCCTTGAATCAGGACAAACAAGAGGCCATACAATAACTGTGGAAGAGACTTCACTGGATATCCTCGGTGGTTCCACTACATTTCAGGGAACAATACCTGCAAATGTGGAAGATTTCATACTGCCTCACCGCACACAGGAGAAGCCTGTCTCATGGACACCAGCAAACACACTCTAAGCGTCCTTTTTCAGCAGCTTGGTTTACCATCAGATCAGAAAAGCATGGAGAGTTTTATCGCCCGGTATTCTCCACTGCCTTCGGAAATTGCCATCCAGGACGCCCCTTTCTGGTCCGAAAGCCAGTCGCAATTTCTTGAGGAGGGGCTTGAGGAAGACAGCGACTGGGCCGAGATTATTGATGAACTGGACGCCCTGCTGCGGCACTGATCGGCGCCGTCAGTCCACCATGACCTGATTGCGGCCGGCATCTTTGGCCTGATACAGGGCCCGGTCGGCACGATCAAACACGGTATCTTCGGCATCACCATCCCGGAACTCTGACACGCCGGCAGAAAAGGTGATTGATACCGGCTTGCCGCCAAAATGGAACGGCAGTTTGCCGACATGCTCACGAAACTGCTCTACCACGTCCCGGGCAGCCTCCAGCCCGGTCTCCGGTAACAGCAACACGAACTCCTCACCACCAAACCGGGCGATGAAATCCGTGCTGCGCAGGCGGCTTTTCATCTCCCGTGCCACCAATTGCAGTACCCGGTCACCGGCTTTATGGCCAAAGGAATCGTTGATTTTCTTGAACAGGTCAATATCAATCACCGACACACTGAGCGGGTGTCGGTAACGCTGCCAGCGGTTGTATTCGAATGAAAGCCGCTCCTGCCAGGCTTCCCGGTTGGGCAGCTGGGTAAGCAGGTCGGTCATCGCGCGCTCCCGCTCCCGGCGAACCTGGGCCTGCATCTGCTCGGAATGTGCCTCCATGGCAGCAACTTTTTCCTGCATGGCATTGAGTTGCTGCGCCAGCATTTCTTCCCGCTCCGAATCGCGGGTGCGGAATCGCTCGAGGGCGCCGCCAATAAATTCCAGGCGCTGGCTCACAGACTGCTTGAGGCTCTGTAAATCCTGACTGCTTTGAATATCCTCGGACACTTTCCCCAGCTCTTCCCGGATTTCCCGGTCCAGCGTCGCGGTGTCATCCTGCCTGGAAGCCTGAGCATCGGACTGTTGCGAAAAATGCTGGCGCAGTGTTTCCAGGCGCTCATCCAGGCGCTTGAGGAATGTCTCGAACTCCCGTTGACTGCGGGTAACCGCTTCGATCACCAGTTCAGCCACCTGATTCAGGCCTTCCCTAAGGACCTCCCAGTCGTTGCTCGATAACAGGGTTTGCTGAAGCGTCCTGGCCTGCGACTCCACCTCTGGTTCCAGGCTGACCTGATTCAACAACAGCCCCAACAACTGGCCTACGCGGCGGGCGATTCTGAGCCGATGCCCCTCTTCGGCGATATCATGCTCACTTCCCGTCGGCTCCTCCGGCGCGACGGCCTGTGTGTCGGCCTTTGGGCCCTTTGGCTCGGCTTCATCAAGACGGGTAATGGCTTTGTCAATCTGATCCTGCAGGGTTTTCCAGGCATCGATATCGAACTTTTGTTTGCGCAGGTCGGATCTCAGGCGATTGAGCAGGTTATCAAGTTCCGGAGTCTGGCCTTCCGAGGCCAGGCTGGTTCGCACCAGCATGCGCTCAAGCACATTGCGCTCGGCTAACCACAGTTTTTCGCGCTGCTCTGCCTCGTCCAGTTCCCGAAGATACTTATCCTTCCAGGACTCCTCAGATGCCATGAAACACTCCCTCAAGAACCGGTATGATCATTGTCGTTGCGGTTGATATGGTTGGTCGAACGTCGACGCGCCCGGGGATGACTCTGATCGTACACCCGGGCAAGATGCTGAAAGTCCAGATGAGTATAGACCTGTGTGGTGGCGATGTCCGCATGACCAAGCAGTTCCTGCACCGCACGCAGGTCGCCGCTGGACTCCAGCATATGGCTGGCAAAGGAGTGGCGCAGCAGGTGTGGATGCAAGCGCTGGTCGGCACCCTGCACCACGCCCCAGCGGGCCAGGCGGGCCTGGATACTGCGCTGGCTCAGGCGACCGCCCCGCTGGCTGACGAATACCGCGGTTTCACCCTCGTTAGCCATGGCTGTTCGGTGCGCCAGCCATTTATTCAGGGCCGCGACGGCCTTGCTGCCGACCGGCAGAATCCGCTCCTTGTTACCTTTACCCAGAACACGCACCTCCCGGCCTTTCAGGTCCAGGGCGAGCAGGCTCAGGCTGGCCAGCTCTGCCAACCGGAGGCCCGAAGAGTACATCAGCTCGAACATGGCGAGGTCGCGGATTTCCAGGGGGTCGTCCGGATTGATGTCCAGCAGCTGGCTGATCTGGTCAACGTCTGCCACCTTCGGTAACCGGCGACCGCTCTTGGGGGCCCGGACGTCCAGAGCGGGGTTGTCCCGGGCAAGCCCTTCCCGAAGCAGGAACTGATAGAAACGCCGAATGGCGGACAGGTGCCTGGCAATGCTCCGGCCGCTTAAACCGTCTCGGCTCAGCCGGGCCACGTAGCGGCGGATGTCGTGAATCGTCAGCTCTGACCAGGCCGGGATGTCAACTTCGATCAGCCAGGCGACCAGGCGATCAAGGTCTCGTTGATAGTGATCACAGGTGCGGGGGGAATGGCGCTTTTCGGTGGCGAGATGCCGGACAAACGCAACCACCGGGGCGGCCATCGCTTCGGGTGGTCGGCTGTCCGTCGCCAGCCCGGTCACCCCTGGCCGCTCTCCACAGCCAGGCCAGACACCGGGGCCTCTGTGCGATAACGATCAAGCATGGGGGGCAGCAGCCGGCTCAGGGTATCGCTGATATAGCTGAGAAACAGCGACCCCATGCTCTGATCAAAATAACCCTGCTCACAGCTGCCGACAGCAAATACGCCAACCAGCCCGTCATGACGCAGCGGCACCAGGGCCACCGAGGCAATCGGCTCATCCCGGTCCGGGAACAGGAACTCCCGCTCGCTTTCCCGGAACTGGCCACACACCGCACGGTCACCCTCCAGCAACGAACCCAGGCGCTCCCGGGCCTGGACGGAGTTGACAATGTGCAGGGCCCCCTCGCCTTTTTCCGGCTGCGCCGAATCACTGAACAGCAGTACCGAGGCGGCATCCAGACCAAAATCGCCGCGGATGCTGTCATCAACAGCGGCGGCCATGTCGTTGAGTGACTTGGCTTCGATCACCTGCATCAGCAACCGTTTGCTTTTCTCGAAGAGGCGGTCGTTATGACGGGCGATCGATACCAGCTCCACCAGTTCACGCCGAAGGGTATCCCGCTGCTCACGGAACAGATGAACCTGGCGCTCCACCAGTGAGATCGCCCGGCCACTGTCGTGGGGCAGAGTCAGGCTGCGCAGCAGTTCATCCTGATCAAGAAAAAAATCAGGATTGGCGCGAAGATAATCGGCCACCTGCTCCCGGGTGAGTTCGCCGGCCTTCTGGCGGGCCGTTTGTTCTGTCATCGTGTTCTCCTGAGCCGTCAGGACCTTGTTTTATTGGTTCGGGAACTTCTGCGACGCCGGGGCTGGGGATCGCCCGGCAGACGAAGCTGCCCTTCAAATACCGTTTTAGCGGGGCCTTCCATCATAACAGGGGACCCATTCCCCTGCCATTCGATCACCAGAGGGCCACCCCGCAGCTCCACCTCCACCCGGGTATCCAGCAGGCCTCGCAGCTGGCCGGCCACCACCGCAGCACAGGCGCCACTGCCACAGGCCAGGGTTTCTCCCGAACCACGCTCAAATACACGCAAGCGGGCATGGCTCCGGTCGACGATCTGCAGGAATCCGATATTGGCCCGCGCGGGGAACCGGGGATGCTTCTCCAGCATGGGGCCAAGGGTGGCCACCGGCGCCGTGTCGACGTCATCCACCACCAGTACACCGTGGGGATTGCCCATGGAAACCGCCGACAATTCCACGCTCTGGCCATCAACATCGACGGTGTACACGGTCTCCTGACAGTCCGCGGCGAAGGGAATGGCAGGCGGATTGAGTTCCGGCACGCCCATATTGACCATCACCAGGCCATCCTTGCCGATTTTCAGCTCGATCACGCCCTTGGCAGTCTGTACCCGGATCACCCGCTTGTTGGTCAGCCGCTGATCACGCACAAACCGGGCAAAGCAGCGGGCGCCGTTGCCGCACTGCTCCACTTCCGAACCGTCGGCATTAAAAATACGATAGCGAAAATCCACATCAGGCAGGCCCGGCGGCTCCACCACCAGCAACTGGTCGAAGCCGATACCAAAGTTCCGGTCCGCCAGCTCCCGGATCAACTCCGGGCGCAGGCGGAAAGGCTGGCTGATGGCATCCACCACCATAAAGTCGTTCCCCAGCCCGTGCATCTTGGTAAACCGGAGCAACGGCCCCTGGCCCCGTCTTTGCGGATTCATTTCTTGCTCCCCGTTCATTCCGGCAGGCAACTTTCAGGGCCAAGCTGATCGTCCAGGGTCTCCCGGCGGCGCACCACATGCACCTGATCGCCGTCAACCATCAACTCGGGCGGGCGGTTACGGGTGTTGTAATTGGATGCCATAACGAAACCGTAGGCACCCGCCGACCGAACCGCAAGCAAATCGCCCGCCTTCAGCCGGAGTTGACGATCCTTGCCCAGAAAATCGCCGGTTTCGCACACCGGCCCGACCAGATCCCAGGCTTTTTCCTCGCCATCCTGATGGGGCTGTACCGGGATGATGGCCTGCCAGGCGCTGTACAGTGCCGGGCGGATCAGGTCGTTCATGGCGGCATCAATAATCGCGAAGTTACGATGCTCGGTGCACTTCAGAAACTCCACGCGGGTCAGCAATATACCGGCGTTGGCGGCAATGGAGCGGCCCGGTTCCATGATCAGTTCCAGCTCCCGATCACCCAGTCGCTCGGCCAGTGCCTTGACGTAATCCGCTGGCTGCGGGGGCTGTTCCTGATTGTAGGTCACGCCCAGGCCGCCCCCCATGTCCAGATGGCGGATATGAATGCCCTGGTCCGCCAGGGTATCGATCAGCACCAACACCCGGTCCAGGGCATCCAGAAACGGAGAGACTGACGTCAGCTGGGAACCAATGTGACAGTCCACTCCATGGACATCCAGGTTTGGTAACGCTGCGGCACGGGCGTAAACCTGAGGGGCCTCGGCGATATCGATACCAAACTTGTTTTCCTTCAGTCCGGTGGAAATGTAGGGATGGGTGCCGGCATCGACATCCGGGTTCACCCGAAGCGATACCGGTGCCCTCACGCCCAACTCTCCGGCCACTTTGTTCAGGCGGTCCAGCTCGGTGTCAGATTCAACGTTGAAACAGCGCACGCCCACTTCCAGCGCCCGCTTCATTTCCCATTCCTGCTTGCCAACGCCGGAGAACACCACCCTGGCGGCATCGCCACCGGCGCGCAGCACCCGCTCCAACTCACCGGCAGAGACAATATCAAAACCGGCGCCAAGTCGCGCCAGCACATTGAGCACCGCCAGGTTGCTGTTGGCCTTCACGGCATAGCACACCAGGTGCGGGCGGCCATTCAGGGCGCTGTCGTAGGCCCGATAGTGACGCTCGAGGGTGGCCCGGGAATATACGTAAGCCGGGGTGCCAAATCGCTCAGCGATTGACGCCACCGGAACATCTTCGGCGTACAGTTCGCCATTGCGGTAATTGAAATGATCCATGTTGATCCTGACTATCTGGATGGGTTACTGCCAGGGTTGGCCGCTCAGCGTTCCGGCGACTCATCGGTGTCGGCGCGCTCATCGACCTGACCGGACCGGGCCGGATCTGCCTGCGGCACGTCCCGGTACAGTGGCCCCTTCTGGCCACAACCGGCAAGCAGCAGCAACAACAGCATCGAGAGCGCCCACGGCCGGCGAGATGGTCCAACCTGCATACCCATACCCCTGAGTGAATAATGGCCGAAGTATACCCGACACCCGCCCCTGATCGCGAGAGACCCGATGGCTTACGGCAGATAACGGTTGAGGGCGTCTTCCAGCCTGGTACGGTAATACAGTGACTGACCGGTCTGGATATCCCGCTGATACAACTGCGGGTCCAGATCATGGGGCAGGTGCAGGTCGGTGAGATACACCGGATAAGATTCACCACTTTGGCGCAGCGAACGGATGTAGTGTGCGACGGCGGGAATCAAACGGTCCCCGTATTCCTGCACACTGAATTCCTGATCGTTGCAGTAAATATCGAACCGCAGTGTGCTGTCGCCCTGCTGAACACCGACGGCCTGAACCTCCAGGCCCGAAAGTGGCACCGCGGTGCCCTGATAGGGCCGGAGTTCAGCAAGCCAGCGGCCGTCTCGGCGCACCATTTCATAGCAACGGATACCGCCCGCCGGGTCCAGGTTATCAGCCTGACGCAACAGGCGCCGTTCCACCAGGTTCTCCAGAAAACGCATCAACGGACCGAGCAAGTGGTTGCGATGCCCTGCCCGCATCGATCGGGTCCACAAACTGCCATGCTCATCGACAACCCAGAGCTGGCCACGGTCACCCTGAAGCAACCAGAACACCTGAATATTGCCCGCTTCGGACGCCGCGCAGACCGCCTTGAGCACCGGCTCGTCCCGCAGGGCGTGGCGGTCCGGCACGATTGGCAGATACCGATCCTGCGGCTGCAACAGCGCTGCCAGCAGAGCTTCACGGCTGTCCAGGGCGACAAACCCCGGTTCCCGGCCGCTGAACTGCAGCAGGAAATAGCGATGATCCATCTCGATGATGTAACGCAAGGGGTGCGGCCCGGTGCCGCCAGCAAAGAAATGGCGCAACACATCTCCGAACAACTCCCTCACCCGGCGTGCAATGGCACTGCCGTGCCCCCGGCTGGGGGCCGCCACGCGAATTTCCGGCAGCTCGGCCGGGTTCATGGCCACCTGGGCCAACACGTTTTTCAGGCACTGGATCAGGGTATCTCCGGCGGCATAGTGCTGCAGACTGATCTCATGCCAGCTGTTCAGGGTAATCTGATCAATGGTCAGCACCAGGTTATCGCGACCACCGCTGAACCCCAGTGAGTCGGAGCGGGCACTGAGCTTGTGCAGCCCACGTTCGGTCAGGTGGGCTTGCGGGTCCACCGCCACATTAATCAGCAACAGGTTTTTCAGCGGGCGCACACCTCGGGACAGCGCCTCTCTGGGCGCCGGAGACATGGGCATGGGCAGAAAGCCCGACAACACCTCCACAATGTCTTTCAGTTCGGCCACCGAGGCAACACTCTTGCCCGCCCGGACATTGAGCCGGGTGGAGCGATGCAACAAGCCGTTGCAGTAACACCACACCAACAGCTCCGCCAGATTGCCTGCGCGGCGGATCACCGGTTGCCAGAAGGCGTCGGAGGGATCTTCAAGATCCCGGTACAGCAACCACCCATCACCTTCCCCGCCCTGTTCGGACTGGTGGTGAAAAGACAGGTTTTCCTCCGCCAGCGACGGCACCAGACCAGGGTTAACCAGTTCGATCTTGCCCGCCTTGCGCTGAAAGGCAGCGTAGAGTTTGCGGCCCAGCAGGTTGATGTCATTGGCGCTGATGGCTGCCTGGGTTTGCTGCTCCCGGGCCATGCGCGACAACAGGCGGTAACTGTGGGTAAGCTCCGCCACGATGTTCCGCCTGAGGCCTGTCACCTCTTCTACCCGCCAGCGCTGGCGATCGTCCAGGGCACTGAGGCGGTCTTCGCCCCATTCCCACTGCTGCACTAGCTGTCGTAGCAGATCGATTCGCCATTGGTCCCCGGCCATTCCGGCCCGGGTGAGCGGCAAACCCGCCTTCAGGTACAGGCTCCGGCGCACCAGGTCGAGGCGCTCCGGAGCACCACTGGTTAACAGCCATTGCTCCAGGCGCTGATACAGCATGACGTAGGGGTCCAGAACATCGGCACTGGTTTGCCCCTGATACACCGCCTGTTTGAAGCTGGCGGACAATAACGGCTGGGCGGTATCGGTGGCGTAACACTCAATCAGAAACAACTTGAGAATGGCCTTCCAGGGAGCATCAATGCCTTTATAGAGTTGCCAGATACCGGCGCCGGGGAACTCCTCATCCGGAATCGACGGCACGGCGCCAAAATCAATGTACTCGCTGGCCTTGATGAACCGGCACTCCAGCAAACGCCGGCGACATTCCCCGTAGTCCGCCTCGGCCTCCGACGGGATCAGCCACCAGAGCGGATAGCGCCCAGCCAGATGGATGCTGGTCCGGTAGAATTCATCCAGCAACAGAAAGTGCTGGGCACTGCCACAGTTCTCTCCGGTGACCTCGGCCCGCTGCCGGCCGGCCCGCCAGTCAGCGGCCGAGAAGACAAACACATGGAGCTCAACGCCCAGCGTTGCCGCCCATTGCGACAGCTTTTCGGCCTTGCGCTCCAGGCTGCGGATGCCCTGTTCAGACAGATCATCCCGATGACAAAGCCAGGCATCCAGATCACTGGCAACCGAGTGCCCAAGGGTGCCGGGACTGCCCATCAGGAACAGACTGTCGAGATCGGCCTTGCGAAGCCCTTGGTCGCGAACACTGAAACTTCGGGCAAACCGGCGCGCGGAATTCAGCACATCGTTACCCGGCGTATAGCCGGCCAGGCCCTGGGGGCAGCTGCCATCAAGATAGCCCGGCAAAGCGGGATGATTCAGATGAAACGCCAGCGGTAACAGTTCAAGCACCACCTGCTGCCGGTAAGTCAGGGCGGAACACGCCCGTTCCCAGCGCTGACGATTGACCAACAGAAACCGGTCCCGCAGCCGCCGCAGGGTTTTTCGGTCGATGCCGTCCTCAAAGTCGAGAACGATGGGCGGTGCGAGAACGGTCAAGAGGGCTCCGGCAAGTGGTTATTTTCGGTCAGATAGTCAGTATGATGAATGAATCGTGGCAAAACCGAAAAAAAAATAAAAGGATGACCCGTTTTCGGCACACACCGGAACCGGCACCTCCTGAAGAGGCACCTGCGCTGTGAAAGAATTCATTATTCAACGTTATCGGCCGGATCTGTCCGGACCTGTCATTCAGCCAACCCTGCTGCGGGTGGACGACGATGGCCGAATCGCCCACGTCGACCGCCATGCCGAGGCCATGTTCGGCTACGATGCCGGGGCGTTGATCAGGCAACCGGTGCAACGCATTCTCGCCTCCCGGCAGGACGATCCCTTTGCCCCGGCCCACCGACACCACCTGGACAACGGCCAGACGGTGCTGGTGACCTTCCGCCACAAGGATGGCTTCTTTTTTACCGCCATTCTGGGCTTGCGCATGGAAATGCGCGATTCAGACCAGGCCGCCAACGCCACCATTTCCATGAAAGACAGCGGCGACATGGACAGCCGCCTGTTACGACTGGCAGAACAAGGCGCGGGTTTCGGGCTCTGGGAGTTGGATATGACCTCCAATGAGATCAGCTGGTCTGAGGGCATGTACCGTTTGCTGGAGTTGCGCCCCGGGACAGAATTGTCACCCGAGCAGGCCTTGTTCTACTGCCAGGTCGGCCAGAACCGCGTGCGCGCCCTGTTCCGCCGCTGCATGCGCACGGGCCGGCCGTTCAGTATGGAGCTGTCGGTACTGACCAGCCGGCAACGTCTGCAACGAGTCATCCTGTCGGGCCGCGCCCTGAAAAGCGGCGGCCGGATCCAGAAGCTCGGTGGCGTGATGGTCAACCACAGTGAAGCCATGCTACATGACCACGCCCGGCAGCAGGCCCAGAGGATTCTGGAAGCAACCGCCAGCGCCACGCCAGACCTCGTGGTCGCTGTCGACACCAGCCTGAACCTGTTGCATTTCAACGCTCCCTGGGCAGAACAGTTCCGAAACGCCTTTGGCGCCGAACCAAGGCCCGGCGACAACCTTAAAACCCTGCTTGCCGACTTCACCAACGAACGGCGCATGATTGAGCGCCTGTGGCAACGGGCCTTTGACCGGGAGCACTTCGTGGCCGAGATGCCCCTGAACCGCCAGGGCGAAGGCCTGCCAGTCTACGAATTTCATTTCCAGAATATTCAGGGCCTGCAAGGCGAGGTGGTCGGTGCCGTCCATGTTGCCAAAGACATCAGCAATCGTGTCCAGCACAGCGGCAGCGGCGACTACCGGATGCGCCATGACCCGGTGACCGGATTGATGAACCGGCGCTCCTTTGTCGAGCATCTGGAACGGGCCATGAAGCATAAGCGCAAACGCCAGTCGATGGACGGCTTGCTGCTGCTCGACCTGGACAGTTTTGAACAGTTCAACGAACAGGCCGGCAGTGGCACCTGCGATCGGTACCTGCGTGAATTGGCCGGTATGCTCGGGCTGCGGGTGCGCCAGCGGGACGCCCTGGCCCGGCTGTCCGGTGACACCTTTGCCCTGTTCATAGAGAACTGCCCCGAACCCAGGGCCCGCAAGATTGCCGAGGAAATCCGGGAGCAGATTGCCCAGTTCCAGTTTGAATGGCAGGGCAGACAGTTACAGACCACCGCCAGTGGCGGCCTGCTGATTCTCGGAACCGACGCTCCGCTCCAGCCTGAACAACTACTGACCCAGGCCGCCGACCTGTGCCATACCGCCAAGACCTCCGGGCGCAACCGTATCCACACCACCCAGGCCTTGCCCGGCGAGTTGGCCAATCGGGGCACCGACCGCCAGCTTGAACAGCTGCATCAGGCCCTGGATAACGGCCAGCTGATTCTGGAGTTTCAATCCCTCAAGCCGGTGGCCAGCGTCACCTGGGGTGACCACATTGAAATCCTGTGCCGGATTCCGGGTACAGGCGACGACTCGCCCCTGCTGCCGGAGCAGTTCCTGCCAGTAGCAGAACGGTTTGACCTGGCCAAGCGCCTGGACCGCCAGGTTATCCGACAGACTCTCCAGTGGCTGAGCCAGCATCGACTGTTGGAGCCAAGGCTGAAGTACTGCGGCTTCAACCTGTCGCTGGCCACCATTCTGGATGACACCTTTGCTGATTTCATGGAACAACAGGTGCGCCAGACCCCGTTCCAGGCCCATTGTTTCTGCCTGGAGATCCGTGAATCCCACGCCACCCAGTATCCCGATGAGGTAGCCGTATTATGTGACGCCCTGCACCGGGCGGGGTGCCGGGTTGCCCTGGAAGGGGCGGGGGCATCCGTGGAAAGTTACAGCCTGGCCGCCAACCTGCCGGTGGATATCATCAAACTGGACCGGCGCATCATGAACGATCTGGAACGTGATCCGGTGCAGCAGATCATGGTGGATGCCCTGAATCGGATTGCCGAAACCGCCGGCAAGGAAACCGTCGCCACCTTTATCGAGAACGATGAAACCCTCAGGAAAGTCCGAACCCTGGGCATTCACTTTGGCCAAGGTTACCGGTTGTCACGGCCGCGGCCGCTGGAAGAGCTCAAGCCAGCGGAGGTAGAACTCAGCACCGGCCGGATAGGCGGGTAAGCGGTTGCTGGGAGCCGCCTACCAGCCCTCCATCGGGACGCCATGTTCCCTGAGGTAGTCACCGTGCTTTTCAAGATAATTTTTGGTGCCCACCTCAAAATCATCCGGGTCACCCGGTACTTCCGTGGCCTGCATGCGCATCACCTCGATTTCGTTGCCAATCTGGTTCGAAATCCAGACCACCACGGTGCCGCCGGGTGCCAGGCCAATGGTCAAGAAGTGCCGGGGGCCGGAATACACACCCATCGGCGTCTTGTAGGTTGCCGGCTCCCGCATTCGGTCCAACAGGTCTTCCGGCACTTGAATGATCTTGGTGTAATATTTCTGCTCCGCGTAGGAAAACCAGTTGACCAGAATCAGTTCCGGAAAGGGGTCAACTCCGGCCCCAGCTCCAGTTGGGCCACGGGGCCCCTTCCAGCAACACCCCACCGCGCCGATGGGCTGGCGCCAGCTCCGCTCACCCGACTTCTCCAGAAACATGTCGGTCACCCACACTTCGTAGTGCTGTGGTGCCGCTATCCTGATCATCCAAAGAGTGTCGTCTGCCTTCGACCACGCTGAACACCCGCTGCCCAACAGGGCCATGGCCACTATGCCTATGGCCAGAATTTTCTGAATCATCATTCGCCCTCTGTTTGTGGATAAACCAGGCGCTCCCCGGAGAGCACCGGTGCATGGGGATGCAATCCCTCTAACTTCGCAGGTGTTCCCGCCACCAGGGTTTCGATGCCGTTGTAGTGTGCGGAGTAATGGATATAGCGCTGGAGCAACAGGTGTTCATGTTCCGTGGTCAATGAAGGGGCGTCGCTCCCTTGTTCAACCTGTTCCAGGATTTGTTGCAGGATGGGGGTCAGTTCATCTGGCAAGGTATTGTCGGTTCTCCTGGTATCGATATCTTGCAGCGGCGCACCGCTATCGGTGGCCAGCCGATGCATCAACCTCAAGGCCACCTGCGAATACTCCCCCCGCACCTGGCGCAGCATCCGCAACACCAGTTCCACCCGGCCATCCGGCGCCGGGTGCTCCTGGCGCCGGGTAACAATTTCCAGTCGGGCTGGTCCTTCAGGGCCCAGGTCTTTCGGCCAGGCCTGCAATTGTTCGGATTGCCGTACCGGCAGGTTGTCGGGGCCAATCCAGCCAGCGGCCTCTACCTGTTGCCGTTTGGCCTCCAGGTTGTCCCACTGCAGGGTTTTGTCCGGCCAGCGCAGCCGGTCGCGAGGTACCTGCAGCCTCGGGCTTAACAGCACGTCCTCGCGCTGGCTGTCGCCGTAACCACCTCCAATATCGGAATGAACCCCAGGCAGGGAGATTTCCCGGAAGTTGGCCGGCAAGCTACCGTCGCGGCTTCGCAGACTGTTCAGAGCAAAGTTCCTGCGGTGCTCATGGGCGGCGGTCAGGTGCACTGCATGGCGCACCTTGTCCGAATTCAGGTACAGCTTTACCGGGTAGTTGCGGTTGTTATGAGCCGATAAATCACCAGCGGCCGGGTTAACGATGGCGGCCACGGAATCGAATAGTCCCACGAAGCGAATTTCTACCGTCTCCGGCCAAGGAATATGGTTCTGAGCTAGTATCTCGGCGAGCAGGCCGCTTTCCCCCTGATTAATCTCATGCGCAGCGTGGCGGGCCGCAGCAGCCCCCCGACTGAAGCCGAACAGATCCAGGGTCAACCGATTAATAGGCTTATCTTGAAATGTGTCTTTGGCCTGCTGGGCCAGTTGAGAGAAGGCGTAGGTTACCTGTGGGACAATGCCAGCCTCCCCCATGCCGGTGGCTGCGCTATACAGCACATCATCATCGCCGGTCTTGGTGCCCGCCCCAGGAGCATAGATTTTACGCCGGTAGGTGCTGGTACCCTCCTCCTCTTTTTCTTCTTCGATGTACAAATCCCACAACTTAGCCACATTGCTGGCGGCATTGGCGTAACTGTCACCCAACATCAGGCCCATCCGCCGCTCACACTCTTCCCGGCTGATGGTGTTGTTCTCGTAGGGAATCAGGCACTCCTGCTCCAGCTGCTCTTTAAAAGCCTGGGTATTCGCGGCATTGTTCATGGTGCCGTCGGTAAACAGGCCAACTTCCAGATTAATCTTGGGAGAAGGTTCCCGGGAGGAGTCCTCCTTGGCGCCTTCGGCGGCGGATGCGGACATCAGAACGGGAGCCACTAGCGCGGAAGCCCCTAAGGGCAGGCTCAGCCGGTGGTCATCTTCGCTGCCCTGAGCCGCCTGCTCCTGACGCTGACACTGCCGGTAGTGCATCGAGAACATATTCACTTCCAGCGCCCCAACCCCCCAGGGGTCAGATTGGCGCAACTGATCGGGGGTCACGCCGCATTCGTTCAGTTGCGCCACGGCGCTCTCAATCGCAGAAGGCGTGTATATCCAGCTATCATTTACCCGCCACCGCCCCCCGGCAGGCAAGCTGTCATCTGGCTGCCAGGTCACCATGGGGGAGAAGGGGCCATCCCAGCCTTCACAGACCAACATCAGCTCACCGTCTTTCACCGCCCGGTGGACAGTCTCGGCTATGTTGCCTCGGCCACGGTAGTGGTGCCTGAATAACGAGTGCATGTTTGAACGAACATGGTCGTTCTCTTTAACCAGGCGCCTGGCCTTATCGGCGGCGAAAAAGGGGGTTTCAACGTGGGGAAGATCACAGGCTCTCAGCTCCGAGGGCCTGACCAGTTTCATGAAGCTCATCGTCAGCATTCCTTGTTGACGGTAGAAAATGGGTAAGAATCAGTCGGCAATCCTAGCCGATATTTCGTATTTATGACAAAACCGCACTTCACGGTTTTGTCATAAATCTTCTACGCTGATCAGCCTATGACACACCCATGGACTACACCAGCCTTAGCCCCTTCCGGGCGCGGGCCACCGCCGCACGCACCTGGTTCGGTGCGGTGCCGCCCAGGTGATCACGGGCCTGCACGGAGCCTTCCAGGGTCAGCACGTCAAACACATCCTCACCAATCACGTCGGAGAACTGCTTCAGTTCTTCCAGGGTCATATCGGACAGGTCACGGCCTTCCGCCACACCAAAAGCCACGGATTTGCCGACGATTTCGTGGGCATCCCGGAAAGGCACGCCTCTCTTGACCAGGTAGTCGGCCAGATCGGTGGCGGTAGAGAAGCCCCGCTTGGCCGCTACCCGCATGTTATCGGCCTTGGCTTCGATCGCCGGAATCATGTCGGCGTAGGCCTTCAGGCAGCCCTTGATGGTATCGACGGTGTCAAACAGCGGCTCCTTGTCTTCCTGATTGTCCTTGTTGTAGGCCAGCGGCTGGCTCTTCATCAGGGTCAGCAGGCTGATCAGGTGGCCATTGACCCGGCCGGTCTTGCCGCGCACCAGCTCCGGCACATCCGGGTTCTTCTTCTGGGGCATGATGGAGGACCCGGTGCAGAAGCGGTCCGGAAGGTCGATGAAATCAAACTGGGCCGAGGTCCACAGCACCAGTTCTTCACTGAACCGGGACAGGTGGGTCATCAGCAGGGCGGCAAAGCTGCAGAATTCGATGGCGAAGTCCCGGTCAGACACCGAATCCAGGCTGTTTTCAGTGGGCCGGTCAAAGCCCAGCAGTTCCGCGGTCAGGTTACGGTCGATCGGATAGGTGGTACCGGCCAGGGCGGCAGCGCCCAGGGGCATCACATTCACCCGCTTGCGACAATCCTGCAGGCGATCGGCATCGCGCACCAGCATCTCGTACCAGGCCAGCAGGTGGTGGCCGAAGGTGACCGGCTGGGCGGTCTGCAGGTGGGTGAAGCCGGGCATAATGGTGTCCGCTTCGCGCTCGGCCAGGTCCAACAGGCCAGCCTGCAGGCGGGCCAGTTCCTCGGCAATCACGTCGATTTCGTCCCGCAGGTACAGACGGATGTCAGTGGCCACCTGGTCGTTACGGCTGCGACCGGTGTGCAGTTTTTTACCGGTAATGCCGATGCGGTCGGTCAGCCGGGCTTCGATGTTCATGTGCACGTCTTCAAGGCTGACAGACCATTCGAAGCGGCCGGCCTCGATGTCTTCTTTAACGCCTTTCAGGCCCTCAATAACCTGGTCCCGCTCAGCGTCAGTGAGCACACCCACTTGAGCCAGCATGGTGGCATGGGCGATGGAGCCGGTAATATCATGGTGATACAGGCGCTGGTCAAAACCGACCGACGCGGTGAAGCGCTCAACAAAGGCGTCTGTGGGCTCGCTGAAGCGGCCACCCCAGGGTTTTTCGGAGGATGTGGTCTGGTCAGACTTTTTCTGATCCGTCATGGTCTATCTTTCCTGCTGACAGCCCGGCATCATCACGCCGGCAATGGATAAGTGAAAATTTGCCGCAGTATAGCATTCTGACCACGGTTAAGGAGACTCCCCTGGCAACCGACAAAGGCATCAACAAGAAGGACTCCACCGACTTCTACGTTCCCGATCTTTGCCGGGTGCGGGCGGTGTTCCTGCTGCTGGTCACCAGTGAGCTTTTTGTCCTGGTGTTGTCTATCGTGCAGGCCGAGCGCGGCTGGATAGACTGGAACTACTTCGGCTTGCTGTCCCTGTTCGTACAGTGGACCACCCTCACCAGTGCCGCACTGATCTGCCTGCTGCGGCCATGGCTGGCGCAAATGAGCGTCGCCCGCGCCACCCTCGCCATTGTGGTCATTGTGCTGCTGGATGTGCTGGCTTTCAGCCTGTTTGCCGACAACGTATTGCACCCGCAGCCGGGGGTTGCGCTGTGGCAGGGCATTGCCAAGAAACTGTTGGTGGCACTGCTGATCGTGCTGATGGTGTTACGCTACTTTTACCTGCAGGACCAGTGGCAACAACAGCGAGAGGCCGAAATGCAGGCCCGGCTGACGTCGCTGCAGGCCAGGATCCAGCCCCATTTCCTGTTTAACAGCATGAACACCATTGCCAGCCTGATTGCCAGCAATCCGGAACAGGCAGAAGAGGCGGTTCTGGATCTGTCCGAGCTGTTCCGGGCCAGCCTGCGCACCGATGATCAACTGGTACCACTCAGCCGTGAACTGGAGCTGTGCCAACGCTATCTGGCCATTGAAGCCCTGCGCCTGGGAGACCGGTTAAAGCTGGACTGGGACATACAGCCGGGCCTCGAGCAACAGGCCATTCCTCCGCTGACCTTGCAACCGCTGGTAGAGAACGCCATCTACCACGGCATTCAGCCCAGACCCGAAGGCGGCACAGTGCGGATCGAGGTGTACGGCAAAGGCCATTTTGTATACTTGATGGTCCAGAACCCGAAACCGGAGTCCAGCAACCGCCAGCACCAGGGCAACCAGGTGGCCCTTGTTAACATCCAGGCCAGGCTCCAGGCTTTGTTCGGCGAGCCAGCGGTTCTCAAACACAGCCATCAACACAACATCTACACAGTTACCCTCAGGCTGCCCGCAAGGACAGCAAGCTGACAAAACAGACCAGGCGACCGCAGGAGCACCATGAACCAACAACCGCAGCGCATTCTGATCGCAGACGACGAACCCCTGGCCCGGCAGCGCATTCAGCGCCTGGTGGAAGAACTGCCGGAATACCGGGTGTGCGGTGAAGCGAGCGATGGCAATGACGCCCTGCGCAAGGTGGCCGAGCTGGAACCGGATATCCTGCTGATGGACATTCGCATGCCGGGCATGGACGGCATGGAAGCGGCGCACCAGCTGAGCCAGCTCAGCAACCCGCCGGCGGTTATTTTCTGTACAGCCTACGACCACTATGCCATCCAGGCGTTCGAGGTTCGCGCCATCGCCTACCTGCTCAAACCGGTGCGACGGGAGGCATTGGCCGACGCTCTGGCTCGGGCGGGAAAGGTCAACCGGGTTCAGCTCCAGGCCTTGACCCACAACAGCGACCTGACCACCGAACAGGTTGCCGTGCGCACCCACCGGGGAACAGAACTGATTGATCTTACAGACATCCGCTACTGCGAAGCGGACCAGAAATACGTCACCCTGCACCACAGCCGGGGTGAAACGGTCTGTGATTACACCCTGAAAGAACTGGAGCAGGCGTATCCGGAAAAACTGTTACGCATTCATCGGCATACCCTGGTCGGCGTGCGTTTCATCCAGGCCCTGCGGCGCAACAGCGATGGTCAGAGTATGCTGGCACTGAACGACTCAGACACCCTGCTACCGGTCAGCCGCCGCCATGCCAGCCATGTCAGGCAGTGGTTGCAGGAGCACCAACCCTCCCCCTGACGGGGTACAGGGCCGTCTACGGCGGGACTTTTTCACTGCCACAAGGTAACCTTGGGGCACATTTTTTCCTACGACTGTGAGTGCCATGTCAACACGAACCCTTCGCATTGCAACCCGCAGCAGCGCCCTGGCGTTGTGGCAGGCGGAATTCATCAAATCCGAACTGGAAAGGCTGCACGATCACATCACCGTGGAGCTGGTGAAGATCAAAACCCAGGGCGACAAGATTCTGGACGTGCCCCTGGCCAAGATTGGTGGCAAGGGGCTGTTTGTGAAGGAGCTGGAAGAAGCCATGCTGGACGGCCGGGCCGACCTTGCGGTGCATTCCATGAAAGACGTGCCCATGGAATTCCCGGAGGGCCTTGGCCTGGTGGCTATCTGTGAGCGGGAAGACCCGACCGATGCGTTTATCAGCAATCAGTACGATCATCTGGACCAACTGCCCCAGGGTGCCGTGGTTGGCACCTCAAGTCTGCGCCGCGAAACCCAGCTCAGGGCCAACCGCCCGGACCTGGAAATCAAGATGCTGCGAGGCAACGTCAACACCCGATTGGCCAAGCTGGATGCCGGCGAATACGACGCCATTGTTCTGGCCAGCTCCGGCCTCAAGCGCCTGGGCTTCCACGACCGGATACGCTACTGCATGCCGGATACTGTCTCGCTTCCGGCCGTTGGCCAGGGCGCGCTGGGTATTGAATGCCGCCTTGATGACAGCGAGCTGCGGGCATTGCTGGCACCACTGAATCACGACGATACTTCTGACCGGGTGAAAGCAGAAAGGGCCCTGAACCGGCGCCTCGAAGGGGGTTGCCAGGTTCCCATTGCCGCCTATGCCCTGCTGGAAGACGACAACACATTGTGGCTGCGCGGGCTGGTGGGCGCTGTCGACGGCACCGAGATTTTTCGGGTAGAAGGCCGCGCGCCCCGCGCCGAAGGCGAACGCCTGGGCCGTGAACTGGCGGAGCAGCTGCTGGCTATGGGTGCTGACAAGGTACTGGCTGAGATCTATGGCCACACCCCAAGCTGATCGGAATAGCCAGGCCCTGCCCTTGCAGGGCCGGCGCGTACTGATTTGCCGGCCAGAACCCGAGGCAAGCCGCCTGGCACAGGCTTTTCAGGCCGCCGGCGCCGAAGTTCGCCGGATGCCCCTGATGGCCAGGGAGCCGCTGCCTGCAACACCAGAGCGCCGGTCGACCCTTCAGGATCTGGACCACTTCGCTCACATCATTGCCGTCAGCCCCTACGCCGCCAGCGTGCTGCTTGATGAGATCGATCACTGGTGGCCCCAGGTGCCCATGGGCATCCAGTGGTATGGCGTGGGTGCCGGCACCGCCGCGGTTTTCGCCCACCACGGTCTGAGCCCGAACAAGCCAGACAATGGCTGGACCAGTGAAGCCCTGCTGGCCCTGCCCGGCTTGCAGAATCTAAACCACGAAAAAGTGCTACTGGCCCGGGGAGAAGACGGCCGCGAGCTGATCCGACAGACCCTGGAGCAACGAGGTGCCCGTGTAACGGTTCTGCCGCTGTACCGACGCTTCCGGCCGTACTATGCTGCCAACGACTTAGAAGACAATTTCGCTGGGTTCCGGCCGGAGGTGATTATTGCGCTTTCCGGTGAAACCCTGAACAATCTGGTAGAGGCCAGCAGCGCGTTCCTGGCGACCCTGCACAATGCGCTGCTGGTGGTTCCAGCGGAACGAGTCTCGGAGCAGGCCCACAAGGCCGGCTTCGGGAATGTGCTGGTTCCGGATGGCCTGGCTGATCAGGATCTGGTGACCAGTGTGGCTTCCTGGTTGATGCAGGAGGCCGGTGACAACGGTAAACCAAGTAAGGATGCCCGTGACTGAAACAACAAAACAACTGCCCGCTCCGGTAAACCCCGCCAATTCCGCCCGCGTACGCCTGTGGCCGGTATGGCTGATTGCCATTCTCGCCCTGATTATTGCCCTGGCTCTGGCGTTCTGGAACTGGCAACAATGGCAAACCCACCAAACCACCATGCTGGTGATCCAGGAATTGCGCCAGGATACGGCACAACTGGAAGACCGTTATGGCAGCCGTGGCAGCGAGCAGAGCCAGCGCCTTCAGTCACTGGAAAATAACCTTTCAGCCCAGCGCGAGCTGATCGCTACCCAGCAGCGACAGATTGACCATAATGCCCGGGAACTGCTTGAGGCCGGGAATCGTACCCGTACCGACTGGCTGCTGGCCGAGGCAGAATACCTGCTGCGCATCGCCAACCAGCGCCTGTTGATTGAGAAAGATATCCGGGGCGCCCTGTCTGCCCTGGAATCCGCGGATGAGGTTCTGCGGGAATCCGATGACATCGGGGTTTACCCGGTTCGCCAGCAACTGGCCCGGGAAATTCTGTCACTGCGGGGCATCCAGGGCGTCGACCGCACCGGACTGTACCTGAAACTGGAAGCGGCCATTGCCAGCATTCACGACCTGACCGACCAGGCCCTGATTCACGATCAGGCCCCCGGCTTCCAGATGACCGAAGACCCGAATGCCCCGACCGATGGCCGCAATATGTTTGTGCGGGGCTGGAATCGTTTCCTCGATACCCTCAAGCAGGTGGTCGTGGTCCGTCGCCTGGACGAACCGGTCAAACCCCTGTTGTCGCCGGACCAGAGCGCCTGGGCTCGCCTTAACCTTCAGTTGATGCTGGAAGAGGCGGAGATGGCCGTGCTTCGGGGCAACCAGCCTTTGTATGAACGGGCCCTGAACAAGGCCATCACCACCGTCAATGACTGGTACGACGCCACCAATCCGGCCATCCAGGGATTGGCCGATACGCTGACGGAACTGGCAGACCGCAATGTGGACCCCACCCTGCCGGATATCAGCCAGTCTCTCGGCTTGCTGAAAGAGCGGCTGGCCGGTCGGCTGGCGACCAGTAATGGAGACGCCTCCGAAACCGAACGCGGGGGCAATGGCTCATGATCCGGCTTCTGCTGCTCCTGCTGGTCGCGCTGCTGGTTGGCACCGCATTATCCCTGGGGCTGACCTACGATCTTGGCTATATTCGCATCAGCCTGGGCCATTATCTGATTGAAACCAATTTCTGGGTGGGCCTCGGGCTGATCATTCTGCTGGTGGTATTGGCGGTTTCTCTGATCAATACCTTCAGGCACCTGCGCCACGGCACCGGGATGGTGGCCGGCTGGGTATCCCGGGGCAACGAACGCCGGGCCCGGCGCCGCACCACCCAGGGCCTACTGGCACTGGCCGAGGGCAACTGGCCACGGGCCCGCAAGCTGCTGGCCACCTCGGCAGACAAAGCCGACACACCGCTGATCAACTACCTTGCTGCCGCCCAGGCGGCCTTTGAAACCGGTGACCACGAAGCGGTGGATGAGCTGTTGCGCAAAGCCTATGACAGCACCCCTGGCTCCAGCATGGCGGTAGGGCTGACCCAGGCCCAGCTGCAACTGGCAGGCAATCGGCTGGAGCAAGCCCTGGCCACCCTGCTGCGCCTTCGCAAGGAGTCGCCCCATCATCCGTTTGTGCTGAAGCTCCTGAAGAACACCTACCTGCGCCTGGAAGACTGGCGTGAGCTGTCCCGGTTGATACCAGAGCTTCGCAAGCGGGATGTATTGCCGGGCAAAGATCTGGACGAGCTTGAACGGCAGGTATGGCATAACCTGCTGGAAAGGGCCGCAGAAGACACCCAGAAGCTGCGCAAAGACAACCCGGAGGCGTCTCTGGAACCACTGACCCGGCTATGGGACGAGCTGCCCGGCTTTGTGCGCCGGGACGAATACACCATCCGGGATTACGCCAGCCTGCTGGCCAGGCTGGGTGACGAAGCCCAGGCCGAAACCCTGTTGCGCAAGGTACTGAGAAACCACTGGAGCGATGAGCTCATCAACCTGTATGGGCGGGTAAAGGGCAACCAGCCCGAAGAGCAACTGCTGATTGCCGAACAGTGGCTGAAAGACCGTCCCAATAATGCGGAGCTGTTGCTGGCCCTGGGCCGCCTCAGCCTGCGTAACGAGCTCTGGGGCAAGGCAAAAGAGTATTTCCAGACCAGCCTGCACCTGCGCCGTAGCCGGGAAACCCTGGCCGAGTTAAGCCGGCTGAATGCTCACATGGGCGAAGAGGAAGCCAGTATCAAGCTGCTGATGCAGGGTCTGGAAAGCGATAACAGTTTGCCAGACCTGCCCATGCCAAGGGCCTGACACTGGAACCAAAAAGGCCGGATGGTTACCATCCGGCCTTTTTGGTTCACCATGGCGGCGTTCAATCCCGCGGAGCGTATTCCAACACATCCGAAAAGAACGCCTGCTTTGGTAACCCTTCAGCCATCAGCGCATCCATCAGGGTGTAGACCATGGCTGGCGAGCCACTGGCATGCACTTCCACATTTTGCCAGTCTGCCCCGGATGCCAGCACGGCACCCACCAACTGATCGTGATGGCCACCCCAATCGTTGTCCTCGTCGTCACCGACCACCGGGAAGAAGCTGAACGGTGGCCAGTCGTCATGCCATTGCTGGGCCAGCGACCGCAGGTACATATCCTCGTGCTTGCGCACCCCCCAGTACAATTTGACCGGGTGCTGGAAACGGGTTTCCTGCAGGAATTCGCACAGGCTTTTCATCTGTGCAAAACCGGTACCTGCCGCCACCATCAGCACCGGTTTGTCCGGCGCGGCAGCCAGGCACGCCTTGCCGTGAGGCAACTCCACGGTAACATCCTGCCCTGAGGTCAGGGCATCAATCACCTTCTGGGCAGACACCCAGTCTGGCGAGGCCTGGATGTGCAACTCGATATTGGCGGCCGACGGACTGCTGGCAATTGAAAAATAGCAGGGCTCGGCACCTGGAAGATTCACCGACAGGTACTGGCCGGCGTGAAAAGCCACCTCGCGGCGCTTCGGCAACTGCAATTCAACCCGATACACATCGTGACTGATGGAGCGCACGTCCACCACTTTTGCCAGGTATTGCCGGGGTTGATGATTTCCTGATGCCATAACGGCGGGTATCTCCAGTTTCAGGTCAGTCAGCGCCAAAGTTCGACACATCATTAAACGCTCACCAACCGTGATTAGTTTCTGATTACGGGTATTCAGGGCCAGACCGGACACCAGCCGGGCCTCACAGATTTCACAAACGCCATTTCTGCAGGCGGCCGGCACCTGAATCCCGGATTCAGCAGCGGCCAGCAGCAAGTCCGTATCGTCTGCCACCTGAAAACTCAGGCCGGATGGCTTAAGCCGAATCCGATGCATCCGGCTGCTCCTGTCAATCGGGGCGGGCGGCGGGAATTTCAATGCCGAGGCTGTCCCACAGGTCGTCCACCCGCTGCTTGACCTCATCGGTCATGGTGATCGCGGTGCCCCACTCCCGATCGGTCTCACCGGGCCATTTGTTGGTGGCATCAAGGCCCATTTTTGAACCCAGGCCAGACACCGGCGAGGCGAAGTCGAGATAGTCGATCGGTGTATTCTCCACCATCGTGGTGTCCCGAACCGGGTCCATCCGAGTGGTCATGGCCCAGATCACATCTTCCCAGCTGCGGGCATTCACATCGTCATCGGTGACAATCACGAACTTGGTGTACATAAACTGCCGCAGGAACGACCATACGCCCATCATCACCCGTTTGGCATGGCCCGGGTACTGTTTTTTCATGGTAACGATGGCCAGCCGATAGGAGCAGCCTTCCGGAGGCAGGTAGAAATCCACAATCTCCGGAAACTGCTTCTGCAGGATCGGAATAAACACTTCGTTCAACGCCACCCCGAGCACCGCCGGCTCATCGGGCGGGCGACCGGTGTAGGTGCTGTGGTAAATCGGGTCACGGCGGTGCGTGATTCGCTCCACGGTGAAAACCGGGAAATGGTCCACCTCGTTGTAATAACCGGTATGGTCGCCGAAGGGGCCCTCCGGAGCCATGTCGTCCGGGTAGATAAACCCTTCCAGCACGATCTCGGCGCTGGCCGGTACCTGCAAATCACTCAGGCCAGCCTTGACCAGCTCGGTACGGGCACCCCGTAACAACCCGGCGAAGGCGTACTCGGACAACGAATCCGGCACCGGGGTAACAGCGCCGAGAATGGTTGCCGGGTCCGCGCCCAGGGCCACCGCCACCGGATAGGGTTTGTCCGGGTTGGCCCGACGGAATTCCTGATAGTCCAACGCCCCGCCCCGATGGCTGAGCCAGCGCATGATTAACCGGTTGCGACCAATCACCTGCTGCCGATAGATTCCCAGGTTCTGGCGCTCTTTATTGGGCCCACGGGTGATTACCAGCGGCCAGGTTACCAACGGGCCGGCGTCACCGGGCCAGCAGTGCTGTACCGGAATCTGGTACAGGTCGACCTGGTCCTTGTCGATCACTACGTCCTGGCAGGGCGCCGAGCGGAGCACTTTCGGGCTCATGCGCATCACCTGTTTGAAGATCGGCAGTTTTTCGATGGCATCCCTGAAGCCCTTGGGGGGATCCGGCTCTTTCAGGAACGCCAGCAGTTTGCCAACCTCCCGCAATGCCGCCACGTCTTCCTGCCCCATCCCCAGCGCCACCCGTTTGGGAGTGCCAAACAGGTTGGCCAACACGGGCATGTCGTAGCCTTTCGGGTTTTCAAACAACAACGCCGGCCCACCGGCCCGCAGTGTGCGGTCGCAGATTTCGGTCATTTCCAGGTGGGGGTCGACTTCTACGCTGATGCGTTTCAGCTCGCCCAGCTTTTCCAGCTGGCTGATGAAGTCTCTTAGGTCGTTGTATTTCATGGTGTGCTCCGTTTCTGGTCTACGGTACTACGGAGTTCGGGCTTAACCGGACTGCCCTGTATTTCGCCTTTTGGTTTTTTTGTTCGGAGTTTGAACAAGGCCGGAAGAGGGTGTCAAAACGGAAAACGGTGGTTTTCCTGATGGTTTTGACACCCTCTTCCGGCCTTGTTCTTTGGACTTTGGGGGGGGCGCCCCCCTGGGTCAGCCGCGCATAGACATCAACATCAACGACGTTTCATGGACTGGAAGAACTCGTCGTTGGTCTTGGTGTCACGCAGTTTGTCGAGCAGGAACTCCAGTGCACCGGTGTCGTCGTCCATGGAGTGCAGCAGCTTGCGCAGAATCCACACGCGCTGGATGTCTGCCTCGCTCATCAGCAGGTCTTCACGGCGAGTGCCGGAGCGACGGATGTTGATGGCCGGGTAGACACGCTTCTCGGCAATCTTGCGGTCCAGGTGCACTTCCATGTTACCGGTGCCCTTGAACTCCTCGTAGATAACCTCGTCCATCTTGGAACCGGTATCCACCAGCGCGGTCGCCAGGATGGTCAGGCTGCCGCCCTCTTCCACATTCCGGGCCGCACCGAAGAAGCGTTTGGGCTTTTCCAGGGCATGGGCGTCAACACCACCGGTGAGCACCTTGCCGGAAGACGGAATCACCGTATTGTAGGCGCGGGCCAGGCGAGTGATGGAGTCCAGCAGGATGATGACATCTTTCTTGTGCTCGACCAGGCGCTTGGCCTTTTCGATCACCATTTCCGCTACCTGCACGTGACGGGCCGGCGGCTCATCGAAGGTGGAGGCTACAACCTCGCCGCGCACGGTGCGCTGCATTTCAGTCACTTCTTCCGGGCGCTCGTCAATCAGCAGCACCATCAGGTGACATTCCGGGTTGTTGCGGGCGATGGACTGGGCGATGCCCTGCATCAGCAGCGTTTTACCAGCCTTGGGCGGGGACACAATCAGGCCACGCTGGCCTTTACCGATCGGGGCTACCAGGTCGAGTACCCGAGAGGAAAGGTCTTCGGTACTGCCGTTGCCCACTTCCAGGGTCAATCGCTCCTGGGGGAACAACGGGGTCAGGTTTTCAAACAGAATCTTGTTGCGGGCGTTGTCCGGCTTGTCGAAGTTAATCTCGTTAACTTTCAGCAGGGCGAAGTAACGCTCACCATCCTTGGGAGGACGGATTTTACCGGAGACGGTATCGCCGGTACGCAGGTTGAAACGGCGAATCTGGCTGGGGGAAACATAGATATCGTCCGGGCCGGCCAGGTAGGAGGCGTCGCCGGAGCGAAGGAAGCCGAAACCGTCCTGCAGAATTTCCAGTACGCCGTCGCCGTAGATGTCTTCGCCGCTCTTGGCGTGTTTCTTCAGGATGGTGAAGATAACATCCTGTTTGCGCGAGCGAGCCAGGTTGTCCAGGCCCATTTCTTGCGCGATATCGAGCAATTCGGGCACAGATTTCTGCTTGAGTTCAGTAAGATTCATAATTTGTAGGATTGTCAGGAATGGAAGTAAACGACTGTTGGAATGACAGGGGTGCCCCTGAACGCATTGATCAAAAAAGCTGAAACATGGTGCTGGCTAGATGGAGCAACCGGTGCAGATGGAAGCCGGATTTGTTTGCTGAAGCCAGAGAGTGGGAACAACCGTTCGCCGGGCAAGCCGCATAATCGACCACCTTGAAGGCGTCTGTCAAGACCTCTGCCCAAAATTAAGTCAGTTTCATGATCTTCCGCCACCGGCACACCTCCCTCTGATGGGTTACTCCCTTCCCATCTGCGGCCCGTATACGGATACTGACACTAGTATTACTGATGAACGCATCTCGAATGCAGTAGAGCGGAGCCAAGCCATGAGCACTGAGCTTACGAATGAACTCAAACCTCTGAACATTGCTATTTTGACCGTATCTGACACACGGGGTTTCGAGCAGGACACCTCCGGGCAGTTCCTCGAAGACAGCGTGATTGAGGCCGGCCACCGACTGGTGTCTCGCCGGATACTTCCGGACGACGTTTACCTGATACGCGCTATTATTTCACAATGGATTGCGGACCAGGACGTTCAGGCGGTCATCATAACCGGCGGCACCGGCTTTCATGAACGAGATAGCACACCGGAAGCGGTCAAGCCCCTGCTGGACAAGGTCATTGAGGGTTTCGGCGAGGAATTTCGCCGGTTATCGGCGCTGGAGATCCGTTCTTCCACGATTCAGTCCCGGTCATTCGGTGGCATGGCCAACAACACCGTTATTTTCTGCCTGCCGGGTTCAACCGGTGCCTGCAGGACTGGCTGGGAAGGCATTCTGAAAGACCAGCTGGACAGCCGGCACGGCCCCTGCAACTATTCCGGACTGGTCATGCGCAAGCCAGAGCGTGCTTTCAGCCGGCTTCAGGAAGTCATTGGCAACCGCGCAGAAAAATAACCGGGAGGTACCATGGCAGGCTCTGACCTGATCTCTGTTGACGACGCTCTCAACTACATATTGAGTCGCGCCACCGCTGTCACACAATCCCAGGCGGTGCCGCTCAGCGAGTGTTTGGGGCGGGTCCTGGCCGAGAACCAGTATGTGCCGGCGGACGTTCCCCCGGCTGACAACAGCGCCGTGGATGGCTATGCGGTGTACCACTCAGACGTCGCACCCGGGCGGGCGCTGGTGGTCTCTGACCGGGTGCCGGCGGGCACGGCCCCCAAACCACTGGCGCCCGGTACCGCTGTGCGAATCTTCACCGGTTCAGAGATTCCGGAGGGCGCGAATGCGGTGGTGATGCAGGAGCGGGTGGAACGTACCGGTGACAACATCCTCATCATGGCCGAAGTCAGCGCCGGGCAGAACATTCGTCGTCGCGGACAGGACCTGACCCAGGGGGACCTGGCATTGCCCCGGGGCACCCTTATTCGCCCCCAGGAAATGGGCTTACTGGCCTCGATGGGCATCGCACAGGTGCCGGTACTGGACCGGTTGCGGGTGGCCATCCTGAGCACCGGCGATGAACTGGTACAACCCGGCGAGCCGCTTGCCCCCGGCCAGATTTACAACAGCAATCGCTACACCCTGCTCGGAATGCTGGCACAGGCGGGATGTGAGGCTATCCTCTGCGAGACCGTTCGGGATACTCGCGACGGCACCCGCCAAGCGCTGCAAGAGGCGGCAAGGAAAGCCGACCTGATTATCACCAGTGGCGGCGTGTCGGTGGGCGAAGAAGACCACGTGCGCGCAGTGCTCGAGGAGTCCGGCCGGCTGTCTTTGTGGCGGATGGCCATCAAGCCTGGCAAACCATTGGCGTTCGGCAGCATTGACGACACGCCGGTGCTTGGGCTGCCCGGCAACCCGGCCTCTGTGTTGATTTCCTTTATGGTCATCGTGATGCCCTACATTCGCAAACGCCAGGGGCGACCCGACGCGCTGCCGATCGGGGAATGCCTGCCCGCAGATTTCACCACTCATTCACCATCCATCCGACGGGAGTTTGTCCGCGCCCGCAAGACAGGCAACGGGGCCACCGCTTCCGTGTCCGCTGCCCCGAACCAGAGCTCCGGCGTGCTGAGTGCCGCTTGCTGGAGCTCCGGCCTGGCGGTGGTGCCGGAAAACAGCACCATCAATATCGGTGACCCGGTGATGTATTACTCGTACCCTGAACTGATGAGCTGATCATGACTGACCAGAACCTGACTGTTCGCTTTTTCGCACGGCTTCGCGAGGAGCTTGATACCGAGAGCCTTGAGTTGCCGGCAACTCCGGGCCAAACCGTTGAGGGCGTGTTGTCAGAACTGGCCGCCCGTGGCGGCCCCTGGGCTCAACTGCAGGGCGACCAGCCGGTCATGGCGGCCGTCAATCAGGCCATGGCCAAACCATCAACGCCAGTCACGCCGGGCGATGAAGTGGCCTTCTTTCCACCGGTGACCGGAGGTTGAAATGATTTCTATCCAGACGGAAGATTTCGATGTCGGCTCGGAATACAAGGCGCTGCGCGCCTCCGGCTCCGGCACGGGTGCGGTGGCGACCTTTTCCGGGCTGGTGCGGGACTCAGGGGACCTGTCCGGGGTGACCGGGTTATTCCTGGAGCATTATCCCGGCATGACGGAACAGGTGATTCAGGGATTGATTGATTCCGCCTCCCAGCGCTGGGATGTCCGCAAGGCGAGGGTGATTCATCGGGTCGGGCGGCTGGCGCTGTCGGATCAGATCGTGTTTGTCGGCGTTTGCAGTGCTCACCGGGGGGACGCATTTGCAGCCTGCGAATTCATCATGGATGCCCTGAAAACGTCAGCCCCGTTCTGGAAAAAAGAAATCACCGGAGACACCGAACACTGGGTTGAGCAAAAAGACTCGGACCTGGACCGCTCCAGGGCCTGGAAATAAAGCCCACCTTGCGACTGACGGCCAGTGAGGGTGATTGAGGCACAAAAAAACCGCCCGTGAACCATGTTCAGGGGCGGTTTTCTTCAACAGCGGATCAGAGGTTGCTGTCGAGGAAGGCGGCGAGTTGTGACTTGGACAAAGCGCCAACTTTGGTGGCGTCCACGTTGCCGTTCTTGAACAGCATGAGGGTCGGGATACCACGGATGTTGAACTTGGGCGGGGTCTGTTCGTTTTCGTCGATGTTGAGCTTGCAGACCTTGAGCTTGCCGTCGTATTCGTCGGCGATTTCTTCCAGAACCGGGGCAATCATCTTGCACGGGCCGCACCACTCAGCCCAGTAGTCGACCAGTACCGGGACGTCGGACTTCAGTACGTCCTGTTCGAAAGAAGCGTCGGTGACATTAACGATATTTCCGCTCATTACCTTTTCCTGATTCAGGCGCTCCGGGGCCTGTAACGCAGCCGCGTCGGAGTCGCTGTTGACTGTAGCAGGCTCTACAAACCGTCATCGGAATGTCGCCTGCCCGGATTTCGTTAGACGAATACTTTACGCGATTGCCGGCCTCAATGTGAAGCGAGATCTGTTTCCGTCGGCGACGATCCGCATCCGTATTCACCGCAGACCGTTACTGACAGCGCACCGCGCTTTCTTTTATAGTACGGCCATTGTATCGACAAGTTCACACCATACAGGACGCCAACCCACGTGACGGCCGCATCCCCTGCCGAGAACACCGCCCCCTCCCCGGACATGCTGGCAGCCATTGATATGGGCTCCAACAGCTTCCATATGGTCGTGGCCAGGCTGGTCCATGGTGAAATTCGCACGGTCGAAAAGATGGGCGAGAAAGTCCAGCTTGGCGCTGGGCTGGACCCCTATAACCGGCTGACGGAAGAAGCCCAGCAAAGGGCTCTGGAATGTCTCAGCCGGTTTGCCCAGCGCCTGCAGGGCATGCCTGCCGAGGGCGTTCAGATTGTCGGTACCAACGCTTTGAGAGTGGCCCGCAACGCCCCCGAGTTCATTGCCCGGGCAGAAGAGGTCCTCGGTTACCCGGTTGAGATCATCGCGGGACGGGAAGAAGCCCGCCTGATCTACCTTGGCGTTTCCCACACCCTGGCCGATGACGAAGGTAAGCGACTGGTCATCGATATTGGCGGCGGCAGCACCGAATTCATTATCGGCCAGCGATTTGAGCCCCAGGAGCTGGAAAGCCTGCATATGGGCTGTGTGTCGTTTCGCAATCGCTATTTCCCGGACGGCAAAATTACCCGGCGGCAGATGGACAAAGCGATCACTCACGCCGAACAGGAGCTCCTGAACATCCGCCAGCACTACCGCTCGGTTGGCTGGCAGAGTGCCGTCGGTTCCTCAGGATCCATCAAGGCGATCTGCAGTGTGCTGGCCAACCTGAAGATCACCGATGGCACCCTCACCCGTGACGCAATGGAAGAGCTGCGTAAACGGCTTGTCGACATGGGCAGGGTCGAAAAACTGGCAGACCTGGGCGTGCGCCAGGACCGGCAAAGCATTTTCCCGGCCGGGTTTGCCATCCTGCTGGCGGCGTTCCGATCACTGGATATTCAAGCGATGACCTTCGCTGATGGCGCGCTGCGGGAGGGGCTGCTGTACGACATCGTAGGCCGTATCCAGCACGAGGATGTACGGGAGCGCACCATTGCCGCGCTGCAGGAGCGCTACCATGTGGACCAGGCTCACGGCGCTGCCGTTGAGCAAACGGCTATTGCTGCATGGCAGCAAGTGGCCGATCAATGGGGCCTGCATACGTCAGCGGACGAGGATGTACTGCGCTGGGCCTGCCGGCTGCACGAGATTGGTCTGACCATCTCCCACAGCCAGTACCACAAACATGGCGCTTATCTGCTGCGTTATTCAGACTTGCCAGGCTTTACCCAGCAGTTTCAAAAAGATCTGGCCACCCTGGTGCGTGGCCATCGACGGAAATTCTCCTCCACCGTGTTCGAGGGCATAGAGCCGGAAGACAAGCCACGCCTGCGCTACCTGTGCGTTTTGCTAAGGCTGGCCGTGTTGATCCAACACCCCAGGAATCTGGAGCAGCCACCCGAATTCGTCCTCCATGGCCATGAAAACAAGCTGGTGGTGGAGTTTCCGGAAGGCTGGCTGGATAACCGGCCACTGACCCTGGCAGACCTGGAGAACGAGCGGGATTACCTGTCCAAACAGGATTTCACCCTGGAAATCGGCACCCGGTAAACTATCCAGCCAGTTCGGCCTCCAGATTTTCCACCGTTTCGCTGACCTCCAGCCATTCGGCCTCGGCCTCCTCCAGGGCCCGCTTGAGTTCGGTCTGCTCCGCCAGCAGCGCCTTCAGGCGTACTTTCCCGCTGTCTTCGTACACCGCAGGGTCGCCCAGAGAAGCTTCCACGCCTGCCAATTGCTGCTGCAGCTGATCCATCCGAGCTTCCAGAGATACCTGTTTTTTCCGCCACGGGCTCAGTTTCTGGCGCAGTTCCGCCTCCTGGCGCTTTCTGGCCTTGCGCTCCTCGGCCGTCAATGCCGGAGCACCGCCAGCATTCCTTTCAACATTTGCGTCCTCAGCCACCTGGCGTTTGGGTGGCTCGCCCTCATCCTTTCTGCGATCTGCCAGCCAGCGTTCGTAATCTTCCAGGTCGCCATCGTATTCCTGAACCGTGCCATCCGACACCAACCAGAACTCATCCACCGTATTGCGCAGCAGGTGCCGATCGTGGGACACCACCACAATAGCGCCATCAAAGTTCTGTAATGCCATGGTCAGGGCCTGGCGCATTTCCAGGTCCAGGTGGTTGGTGGGCTCGTCCAGCAGCAACAGATTGGGTTTCTGCCAGGCGATCACCGCCAGGGCGACACGGGCTTTTTCACCCCCGGAGAACGAGCGAATCGGGCTCAGGGCCTCGTCGCCATGAAAATCGAAACCGCCCAGGAAGTTTCGCACCGACTGCTCTGAGGCGCGGGGCGCCAACCGCTGCAAGTGCAGGAACGGGCTGGCATCCAGATCCAGGGCTTCCAGCTGGTGCTGGGCAAAATACCCGATGGCCAGGTGCTCGCCACAGGTGCGCTCGCCCGCCAGCAGCGTGCCAGTGCCCCGCAGGGCATCCATAAAGGTTGATTTGCCCGCACCATTGGGGCCCAGCAAACCAATGCGCGAGCCGGGCAGCAAGGTGACGTTGATATTGTTCAGGATCGCCGTCTGGCCGTGGCCGGCCACGCCGTTGCGAATGGATAACAACGGGTTGGATACCTTGTCCGCCATCGGGAATTCAAAACTGAAGGGCGAATCCACATGGGCCGGGGCAATTCGCTCCATCCGTTCCAGCGCCTTGACCCGGCTCTGGGCCTGGCGGGCTTTGGTAGCCTTGGCCTTGAAGCGATCGATAAAGCGCTGGATCTCGGCAATACGGGCCTGCTGGCGCTCGTAATTGGATTGTTGCTGGGCCAGGCGCTCGCTGCGCTGCACTTCAAACGCCGAGTAGTTGCCGGTGTAGAGTTCCAGCTTTTTGTTATCAAAGTGCACCAGGTGTGTGGCCACCCGATCCATGAAATCCCGATCATGGGAGATAAATAGAAGGGTGCCAGGATATCGACGAAGCCAGTTCTCAAGCCACAGACAGGCGTCCAGGTCCAGGTGGTTGGTGGGCTCATCCAGCAACAGGAGGTCTGATGGCCTCATCAGGGCCTGGGCCAGATTCAGACGAATACGCCAGCCCCCTGAAAACGCCGATACTGGCCGGCCGACATCGCTGTCGGCAAACCCCAACCCACGCAGCAACGAGTCGGCTCTTCTCGGCGCAGACCAGGCTTCGTGTACATCCAGCTCGCCGTGCAGGCGGGCAATGGCGTGATGATCATCCCGGGCTTCCGCATCGGCCAGCTCACGCTCCATACGGCGCAATTCAAAGTCGCCATCCAGGACAAAGTCCCGTGCAGATCGCTGGCTGGCCTCAACCTCCTGCGCCATGTGGGCTATACCGCAGCCCCCTGGCAGCGACACACTGCCCTGCTCCGGCGCCAGATGGCCCAGTAAGAGCTGGAACAGGCTGGATTTTCCGGCACCATTAGCGCCAACAATCGCTACCCTCTGGCCGGGCTGCACCGTCAGGCTGACGTTTTCTAGCAACCAGACGCCGCCTCGTTGTAAACTGAGATCGGTTATCGTTAACATAGACTGTCTTTATCCATGGATTTCAGCCAGGGAAGCGCCCTGCCATGACCGTTCCGCAGACAGAATCATTGAATCTGCCCGCAACAATGGAACCGGATAATCCCCTGTGGCGTTATGCACTGGCCTGCTGGCAAAACCCGGAGCTGGCCGAGGCCTGCCTGACGTTGCAGGCCTGTGACTGGAGCGTTACCCGAATTCTCTGTGCCGGCTGGTTGGGGGTGAACGGGCACCTGTTCACTGGCGTTGAGGACGCTAAGGTAACAGAGTGGCGATCCCGTGTAACCGGCAGCATTCGTTCGGCCAGAAAATCCATTCCCCGGCATCATATTGGTTGTCGTGATCTCCGGGAAGCGCTGGCACGGGCCGAACTACAGGCCGAGCAAACCGAACTTGCCCTGGCCTGGCACACACTGACACCCAGGTACCCGGAGACTGGCAACATGCACAATCGCAAAGCCGCCATCCAGCAAAACCTATTGGCTGCAGCACCGCGTCGGGAAGCAGACACCCGGGGCCCCATATCACTGGACACGCTGGCAGGCCTCCTGGAGGCTGCGGCAGGAGAACTCCGGCCATGATGATGAAATGGCTTATTCGGCTATCGTTTCCGGCTCTTGGCCTGCTGTTGTTGCTGATTTTCTTTGGCCTGGGGGACCCAGGCAAGGTATCGGAGTCTGCGGCTGAGGAGAAACCCGAGGCCATCCCTTCGTTCGAAGGCCTGCTACCGGCCCCCATTCCCACCGAGGGCCCGGAGATTGTCTTCAAAT
Organism: Marinobacter sp. KM021; assembly: GCF_050707965.1. Classification (NCBI taxonomy): domain Bacteria; kingdom Pseudomonadati; phylum Pseudomonadota; class Gammaproteobacteria; order Pseudomonadales; family Marinobacteraceae; genus Marinobacter; species Marinobacter sp. KM021. Next base: position 4,016,182 of record NZ_CP136129.1, on the reverse strand, counting down.
GGCAGGACACCGAGGGGAACTGGCACTACGCCGACCAGCCACCGGCCCAGGGCCCCTGGAATGCTCTGGCCATTGAACGTCCGGGCAAGAACCTGCATAACGAACGCCGGGCCGACAATGACAACGACTGGCGCTCGCCCTACCGAGCCCCTTTTTCCCTGGCTCCATCGCCCGGGGATAACGGCACCTGACGCCAACGGCATCACACTGTTACCACAGTTTCAGTGGCATCCTGCGGCTGAACCCGTTACCTTTCCTGTTTGCCAAATCCAAGTGGGCCGTCTGGCCCTGTTACACGCGCAAAGGATACCCGTATGAAGAAAACCCTGTTAGCTATCGCCATGACCGGCCTGGTTGCCGGCTGCTCTACCGCCCAGGATTCCGCAAAGGACCCCGCTCTGGACACGACGCCGGAGAAAGTCAGCTACGGCATGGGCCTGGTGCTTGGTGAGCGCATGAGCAATGACCTGCCTGACCTGCAAATGGATCAGTTCCTGCAGGGCATCCAGCACGGCCACGCCGGTGACGAGGAGACCAAGCGCCTGACCCGGGAGCAAATTCAGGAAGCACTGATGGCCTATCAGGAGGAGCTTCAGAGCCAACAGGAACAGCAATACAACGAACTGGCCAGCCAGAACCTGGAAGCCGGCGAAGCCTTCCTGGCCCAGAACGCTGAACGGGATGGTGTGGAAACCACCGAGTCCGGCCTGCAATATGAGGTCATCGAGGAAGGCGACGGCAACAACCCGACAGCTTCAGACCGTGTACAGGTACACTACACCGGTGAGCTGATCAATGGCGATGTGTTCGACAGCTCCCGTGATCGTGGCCAACCGGTTACCTTTGGCCTGAACCAGGTGATTCCGGGCTGGACCGAGGGCCTGCAACTGATGAGCGAAGGCGCCCGCTACAAGCTCTACATTCCTGCCGATCTGGCCTACGGCCCCGGCGGCAATCAGGCCATCGGACCCAACGAAACCCTGATTTTTGATGTGGAACTGCTGGCAGTGAACCCGGAAGGCGAATAACACCGGGCAATAAAAAAAACGGCCTGAACATTCAGGCCGTTTTTTTGGAAGACTCTTTTGGCTGCCCGGAATCAGGCTGAGGCCATTTTTCCAGCGTGGGCGTTATGCAGATGCTCGATCAGGAAGTCTTCCATCTCGAAGCGGCTTTCCAGCACTTCACCCAGCTTGGACAACTCTGAGAACAGCTCTCTGACGTCGCCTTCGGTCAGCAGTCGACCATCAACGCGATCATTGAAATTGAGAGCCACACCGGTCGTCTGCTCAATCCGGGGATAGACCTTTGCCGCCAACTCCAGGCCGCCATCGTTGAACTCACGGGCTTCCTGGATCAACTGTTCGTAGACTTCGAAGTGCCCGGCAGACACATAATCGACCAGCACCTCACAGAGGCGGACAAACTTGTCTCGCAGCATCTCGGTCTGGGAAAAATCGGTCTCGGTCGACAGATCGCAGTAGCGCGCCAACAGCTCTTGGCGCTCTTTCAGCCAACGGTCGATCAGCTCGCTGACTCCGCCCCAACGCTCCCTGGCGTTTCTGCAGTTCTCCAACATGACGTCTGTCTCCCCTCAGTCAGTCTGCCTGATAAATGGCCGTTCACTTGATTGTCGTCATGACTGAATCAAGTTACCCCAAGGCCATGGTGGCCCGCAACCGTTTCAGCCCTGCAACCAGTTTTTCGGCCGGTATCGGCGGAACATCATCACCAGGCCAACCAGCACCAACAAGCTGAAGAACACGGCTGTCCAGCCAGGAATGCTCAACCCGAGAAAGCGCCAGACCACCTCGGCGCAATCACCGGTACCTTTCAGGGCCGTCTGCAGCACCTCAAACCAGGGCAACACCTCAAGCATGTAGTCCACGGACGGGCCACAGGCGGGCACCTGATCCTCCGGCAGGCTTTGCAGCCACAGCTGCCGGCCAGCAATGCCCAGCCCGGTACCGGCGGTCAGCACCAGAAAAAAGCCATACACCCGGTTACCAAAACCGGTGGGGCCATGGAGAAACGCAATCAGGGCTACCAGCCCGGCGCCCATGAAGCCAAAACGCTGCAACCAGCACAACGGACAAGGCTCCAGGCCCATGACGTGCTCCATGTAAAAGGCCACGGCCAACAGAGCTGCGCACAAAAGAAAAACGACGCCGAACACCCATCTGCTTGTCAAATCAACACCCCGGAATCATCATGTAAGCTGATGCTGCCAATCCTAACCCATGAAGAACATTGCGCCTATGACCTTTCACCGAAAATACGCCCTAACGCTGTTACTCGCTATCGCTTCCCTGATCGCCTGGCCGGCCATGGCGGAGGAGGAGCCGGAGGAACGGGGGGTAACCGACTACATCGCCATGGAGCCGGCATTTGTGACCCATGTGGGCGAACCCGGCAACAAGGTCATTTACCTGAAGGCATCGGTAACCCTTCGTGCCTCGCAGGAGACAACAAGAGCCGCAGTACAGGCCCATATGCCGCGATTGCGGCACGAACTGGTAATGTTGTTCGGTGAGCAGACGGACGTTGACCAGCTCACTACTCAGCAGGGCCAGCAAGCGTTAAGAGGGGAAGCCACACAGCGGATCAATGCCGCCCTGGAAGAACAGAAAACCGGTGAGCGCATCACCGGCGTGCTGTTTACGGAATTTGTGGTGCAACGGTAGGTCAGGCGATTCGGGAGAACAGGTCGTCGCTGGAGGGCTGCTCAGCAGCCACTTGGCCGGCATCATCCCAACCCGCTTCCCAGGCGGCGATGATCACCTCACCCCGATACGGGCATCGGTTTTTATCCATGCCCATGGAGCCCGCCATGTACCCCTGGCGATACGCCTTGTTGAGGGCTTCCACATCCCATCCGAGCTTGATATCTCTTGCCATGGCGCCGTCTCCTTACCTGTTGTAAACAAAAGTAACAGCAGGTAACGAAGCCGGCAAACCCTTCGGTGGTTTCTGTGCGTCACGTCCCTTTCGGGTTGTGACTCAACCACGGCTCACGAGCGAAGATACTCTTCCAGGAAGGTGGCAAACGGAAGTTTATCCGACTGTTCCTGGGCATCCTGTTCGGCCAGGGATTCCCGCGACATGCGTTGGTAATCCGCCAGCACGTCCGGAGCCAGTGGTTCGCTTCTGAGGGTTTCCTGGTGCTGCCGGGACAACGCCAGCACCCAGTCCCGGTGACCAAGCCCGGAGGCTTCCATCGACGCCAGTACGCGGGCTGATGGCACAGACCATTCCTGCCCCTGCAACTTTTCACGCTGAGCAGCCAGGGCTGAACGGTAGGTCTCGTCCTTACCCCAGCTGTCCAGCAAATCCGCCAGCGGCTGCAAGCGATCCAGCAACTCACGGGCAGCATCACCCACCGGCACCCGCTGGCCACCCTGGCACACCCCCAGATCCTGCCAGCGGCCTGATGCCACCACATCTTTATAGTTGTCATCCAGCCGCTGACATTCGTCATCTCCGATTCGGGGAGAGTCGGTCAGCAGGCAGTCAAGCAGGAACAGATCCAGAAAATCGATCTGCGCCCGGTTGACCCCTACCGGCGAGAATGGGTCCAGATCCAGACAACGTACCTCTATGTATTCAACTCCACGGGCATCCAGCGCCTGGATAGGCTTCTCAGCGCGCTCGGTGGTGCGTTTGGGACGAACGGCGCTGTAATACTCGTTCTCAATCTGCAACACACTGGTGTTGATCTGGATAAACTCGTCGTTACGACGAGTGCCAATGGCTTCATAGGCAGGCCAATTGGTATGGATAGCCTGGTCCAGGGTACGGGTGTAAGTGTCCAGCTCGTTGAAACAGATGTTGAGGGAGGCCTGGGCATTGTTGTGGTAACCCAGATCACCCATCCTCAGCGACGTAGCGTGTTTGCCATACCAGGTTCGCTCGTCAAACCGGCTTAGGTCATGCTTCACGCCGGCAACGAAACTGGCGTCCAGGGCTGGTGATGCACCGAACAACAGCATTAACAGCCAGCTTCGGCGACGGAAATTGCGGATCAACCAGAAATACTGGTCGGATTTGAAATCCTTCAGGGCATCCTGATTGCCGGTCAGTTGCTGCCACTTACGCCAGAAACTGTCGGGTAACGACAGGTTGTAGTGGGCCCCGGCAATACTCTGCATGATGCGACCGTAACGCACAGCCAACCCCTGCCGATAGACATGCTTGAGCTGGCCAATGTTGGAGCGGCCATACTCAGCGATGGGAATGCTCTGATCGCCATCAATCTCACAGGGCATACTGGCCGACCAGAACACTTCGTCACCGAGATTCTGCTGGACAAACCGGTGGGTGTCTCGCAGCGATGCCAGCATGGCCTCAGTGGAGCTGAAAACCGGGGTGATCAGCTCCAGCAGGGCTTCGGAATAATCGGTGGTAATCCGTGGATGGGTCAGGGCCGAGCCCAGCGCCTCCGGGTGCGGTGTCTGGGCAATGAAACCATTGGCATCCACGCGAAGGCCTTCTTTTTCGACCCCTTTGAGGAAACCGTCCCAATCGCTGGCCGCAAACTGGTGAAACAGGGAGTGGCGGGATTCAGCCATGGTGAGCTCCTGTTGGCGCGATTGCCCCCTCGTGAGGAGCAATCGCGTTGAATCGATAAGGTGATTTAACGACCGTTCTTGCGGGCAGAGGCCAGCGCCTGCGCCAACGCACCCGCCATGGCGCCCTGCGCCTGGCCCTGGCCACCCTGGGGTTTGCGACCACCGGAGCGACCTGCGTTGCGGTCGGCGCCCCGGGCTGGCTTGGCCTGGGTCTCGGCACCGGGCTGGTCATCCATACGCATAGACAGCCCGATGCGTTTACGGGGAATGTCCACTTCCATCACTTTGACCTTAACAATATCACCGGCCTTGACCACTTCGCGCGGATCTTTAACGAAAGTATGAGACAGGGCGGAGATGTGCACCAGGCCGTCCTGATGCACGCCGATATCAACAAAGGCGCCGAAATTGGTGACGTTGGTTACCGAACCTTCCAGCACCATGCCTGGTTTCAGGTCATTCAGGGTTTCCACCCCTTCCTCGAAGTTGGCAAAGCGGAACTCGGGGCGCGGGTCGCGGCCCGGCTTTTCCAGTTCGGAGATGATGTCTTTGATGGTTGGCAGGCCAAACTGTTCGGTAACGTAGTCCTGAGGGTTCAGGCTGCGCAGAAACGCCGAGTCGCCAATGATGTCTTCCACCTTGCGACCATTACCCTTCGCGATGGCCTCAACCACACCGTAGGCTTCCGGGTGCACCGAGGAACGGTCCAGCGGGTTGTCGCCGCCAGCAATACGCAGGAAGCCGGCCGCCTGCTCAAAGGTGCGCTCACCCAGGCGGGAGACCTTCAATAGCTGCTTGCGACTGACAAACTTGCCGTTCTGGTTGCGAAAATCGACGATATTCTGGGCAATGCTCGGATTCAGGCCGGAGACCCGGGTAAGCAGAGGCACGGAGGCCGTATTCAGGTCGACCCCAACGCCGTTTACACAGTCTTCCACCACCGCATCCAGGCTACGGGACAGCTGCACCTGGGAAACGTCATGCTGGTACTGGCCAACCCCGATGGACTTGGGTTCGATCTTTACCAGTTCCGCCAGTGGGTCCTGCAGGCGGCGGGCGATGGACACCGCACCACGGATGGTAACATCCAGATCCGGCAGCTCTTTTGAGGCAAATTCCGAGGCGGAGTAGATGGACGCACCGGATTCGTTCACCACAATACGGGCCAGCTTCAGTTCCGGATAGCGTTTGCACAGGTCGCCCACCAGCTTCTCGGTTTCCCGGGACGCGGTGCCGTTGCCGATGGCGACCAGCTCAATCTGGTATTTCTGGCACCAGGCCGCCAGCTGGGCAATGGATGGCTCCCATTTGTTCTGGGGCGCATGGGGGAAGATGGCCCCGTGGTCCACCACCTGGCCAGTGCCGTCGATCACCGCGACTTTAACGCCAGTACGCAGACCGGGGTCCAGGCCCAGGGTTGGCCGGGGGCCGGCCGGGGCCAGCAACAACAGGTCTTTTAGGTTGGCGGCAAACACGTTGATGGCTTCGGCCTCGGCGGCTTCCCTTACCTGAGACATCAGGTCGGTTTCAATCTGGGTAGAGAGCTTCACCCGCCAGGTCCAGCGCACCACTTCCGACAGCCATTTGTCGGCGGCCCGCCCGTTATCCCGAATACCCCAGCGCGCGGCAATCCGCTGCTCGGCGGGATGGGGCTGACGGCGATCGTCTTCGACATCCCCCACCACCAGCGAATAGGTCAGTATGCCTTCGTTACGTCCGCGCAGAATCGCCAGGGCCCGGTGTGAAGGTACTTTCTTCAGGGGCTCCACGTGATCGAAATAATCCCGGAACTTGGCGCCTTCGTTTTCCTTGCCATCCACCACCGCGACTTTCAACTGACCTTCCTGCCAGATAAAGTCCCGCAATGAACCCAGCAACTCGGCGTCTTCGGCAAAGCGCTCCATCAGAATGTGGCGGGCGCCTTCCAGCGCGGCTTTGGTGTCTTCCACGCCAGCTTCCGGGTTCAGGTAACCGGCGGCGGTGGCTTCCGGGTCCAGCGTAGGGTCGCCAAACAGGGCGTCAGCCAAGGGCTCCAGCCCGGCTTCACGGGCAATCTGGGCCTTGGTGCGGCGCTTGGGCTTGTAGGGCAGATACAGATCTTCCAGGCGGTTCTTGGTGTCTGCCTCCTGGATGGCGGCGCGCAGCTCATCGGTAAGCTTGCCCTGCTCATCAATGCTGTTGAGGATGGTGCCGCGGCGGTCTTCCAGCTCGCGCAGGTAACGAAGACGCTCTTCCAGGGTTCGCAGCTGGTTGTCATCCAGTGAGCCGGTCACCTCTTTCCGGTAACGGGCAATAAACGGAACGGTGGCCCCTTCATCCAGCAAGGCAACGGTGGCATTAACCTGTTGCTCGCGTACGCCGAGTTCGTCGGCAATGCGCCGGGAGATACTGTTCATGCAACCTCTGTGTATTATCGCGTTCGGAATTAATGCGCAAAGGTACAGCGGCTTACTGCTGCAGGCAAGCGGACTGGTTACGGTGGTTCAGGAATTGTACAAGGTCATTCCAGGGCATGGGGCGGGCAAAGTAATAGCCCTGGATCTCATCGCAGTGCTGCTGGCGCAGGAATTCCAGCTGGCTTTCGGTTTCAACACCCTCCGCCACCACGCTGATCTGCAGGCTGTGGGCCAGGCTGATGATGGCCCGGATGATGTGCTCGGCATCCGCCGACTGCCCCAGTTCCTGGACGAAGGATTTGTCGATTTTCACCAGGGAAATGGGCAGGTGTTGCAGATTGCTCAGGGATGAAAAACCGGTACCGAAGTCATCCAGGGCAAAGCTGATGCCTAGCTGATTGAGTTCCCGCAGGCATCGCTGGGCGTAATCCGGATCGTGCATCATGGCGCTTTCGGTCAGCTCCAGCTCCAGCAGGCTGGTGTCGACGTTAGCGTTGAAAATAATCCGGAAGATGGTTTCGGTCATCTTGCGGTCGTGGAACTGGCGGAACGACAGATTGACCGCAAATACCAGGCCGGGAAAGCCCATTTCGGCGCTCTCCTGCAGGCGCTTGCAGGCCTGCTCTATAACCCAGTAACCAATGGGTACAATCAGGCCACTGCGTTCCGCCACCGGTATGAACTCGTCGGGCCCCACCAGGCCTCGCTTGGGATGATTCCAGCGCAGAAGGCACTCGACGCCACGAACCTCTTCGGTCGCCAGATCGATTCTTGGTTGATAGTAGAGCTCCAGCTCTTTACCGCGTAAAGCGTTACGCAAATCCGCTTCCAACCGGAGCTGGTAGCCAGCAGAAATATGTAACTGCCGGTCATAGAACCGATAACTGGTACCCGGGTCCCGTTTGGCCTCGAACATCGCCCGGTTGGCCCGCCTCAGCAGTTCTTCCGGGCTGTCGCCCGCCTCGGGATAGGTCGCCACGCCCAGGCTGGCGCTGACCACAATCATCTGGCCGTCAACGGTCAGCGGCTCATCCAGTGCAACCACCACCTTACGGATAATCTGGGTAATATCGAGCGAGTCTTCCACCTTCTCGATAATAATCGCCAACTCGTCGCCGCCGATGCGCATCAGCGAATCCACCCGACGCATCTTCTGGCGCAGCCGCTCCGCCAGCCGGAACATCAACTGGTCGCTTTTCTGATAACCGAAGGATTCGTTGATACTGCGAAAATCATCGACATTGAGATGCAGGAGTGCCAGCCGGTGGCCAGCTCTCTCCGCCCGCAACAGCGCCTGCTGCAGGCGATCGAAGAACAGGTCCCTATTGATAAACCCGGTTGCCACCTCACGGCCTAACTGGCCGTGGGCCGACTCTGACAGCTGCACGCGATACCAGAGATACTTCACCGCCCGGCGAAAGTTCCAGCGATCCAGGGTCTGCCGGCACAGGTAGTCGGATGCACCGTCGCGCAACAGCTCGCCTGCTCGCTCGTTACAGGGTTCCGCGCTCAGGGCAAGCACCGGTTTGTCTTCACTGGAAACGGACAGATACTGTAGAAATGACTGTTCGTCACCACCGTGAAAAATGCAGTCCCAGACAATGACATCGAAACTGGCGTTGCGGATAAGATCATCACAATCCACCAGGTCCGGGCACCATATGGCGTCCGGACTGATTTCCGGATCGTCGTCCAGCAGCGCGGATAACCACAGAAAATCCGCGTATTCCGGGGTCAGTACCAGCAGGCGTAGACGATCAGGTCTGGTGTCCAGAGACAGTGTCATCGAGCAAAATCCATGTGTCGGCCAACAGCAGAGTCCATTCTAGGAAGCATAGCTGATAGATCGTCAAGGTACAGAAAGTCTGGCTGGTGTAGAATAGCCCCACGCTAAATACCTCCCCATGGTTCCCTATTTGGTCTCTACATTGTGAACAAGCTCAACCCGAGACAACGCGAAGCGGTTCGCTACGCCGAAGGCCCTCTGCTGGTGCTGGCCGGGGCGGGTAGTGGCAAAACCAGTGTAATCACCCGCAAGATTGCCTACCTGATTGAAGAGCTGGGCATTCCGGGGCGACACATTGCCGCAGTGACGTTCACCAACAAGGCCGCCCGGGAAATGAAGGAACGGGTCAGCCGGATTGTTGACCGGGGTAAGGCCCGGGGGCTGATCGTGTCCACCTTTCACAATCTGGGCCTGAATATTATCCGGGAGGAACATGCGCACCTGGGCTACCACCCCGGTTTCTCCATCTTCGATGCCGAAGATGCGAAAGCCCTGCTGCAGGACCTGATGATGCGGGAAGCCAGCGCCGAGGCCGGCGACGAGCTGAACGATGTACAGATGACCATCTCGTCCTGGAAAAACGCCATGCGCAGTCCGTCGGAAGCCTACAGCAAGGCTGCTGACGAGCGTGAGCAGCGCATCGCCATTGTCTACAAGCACTACAACGAGTATTTGAAAGCCTACAACGCGGTGGATTTTGACGACCTGATCCTGCTACCAGTGCAGTTGTTCCGGGACATCCCGGACGTGCTGGCCAAGTGGCGCAGGAAAATCCGATACATGCTGGTGGATGAATACCAGGACACCAACGTGTGTCAGTATGAGCTGGTCAAACAACTGGTCGCAGAGCGGTCAGCGTTTACCGTGGTGGGCGACGATGACCAGTCCATTTATGCCTGGCGTGGAGCCCGGCCGGAAAACCTGGCGCAGCTCAAGGAAGACTTTCCCAGCCTGAAGATCGTTAAACTGGAACAGAACTACCGGTCCACCGGCCGTATTCTGCGCAGCGCCAACACCGTGATTGCCAACAACCCCCACGTGTTCGAGAAGGCCCTGTGGAGTGACCACACGATTGGTGAGGAAATCCGCATCATCCGTTGCCGTAACGAAGACGCAGAAACCGAGCGGGTGGCCACGGAGATCCTCGACCAGAAGCTCAAGAACGGGCTAGATTTCAAAGACTTTGCCGTACTCTACCGGGGCAACCACCAAGCCCGGTTGCTGGAAATGAAGCTGCAGGCATATCAGATTCCCTATCGGATTTCCGGCGGGCAGTCGTTCTTCTCCAAGAGCGAGATCAAGGATGCGATGTCGTACCTGCGGTTGATGATCAACCCGGATGACGACGCCGCCTTCCTGCGGGTGGTGAACGTGCCTCGCCGGGAGATTGGCCCGCGCACTCTCGAACAGCTGAGCCACTATGCCCGTTCACGCAATGTCAGCCTGTTCAAGGCGCTGGGCGACATGGGCGCGGAAACCCACGTCACCGAGAAAGGCCTGGACCGGCTGCGCCGCTTCGCCCACTGGGCGGACAAAACCTGCGAGCGGCTGTTTTCCGAAGATCCGATACCGGTGATCAAGCAACTGTTCACCGACATCGAATACGAGGAATGGCTGCACCAGCATTCCGGCAGCCCGAAGCAGGCCGAGCGGCGGATGGAGAACATCTGGTACCTGGTGGAATCGATCCAGCGCATGCTGGACGACGGCAAGGGGACCGCCGATGAATTGGGCATAGAGGATGCCATCGCCAAGCTCATTCTGCGCGACATGATGGAACAGCGGGAAGAGGAAGATGACAGCGACAAGGTGCAGTTGTTGACCCTTCACGCGTCCAAGGGACTGGAGTTCCCCCATGTGTTCATCATGGGCCTGGAAGAGGAAATCCTGCCGCACCGAAGCAGCATTGAAGAAGGCAATATCGAAGAAGAGCGACGGCTGATGTATGTGGGTATCACCCGGGCCAGGGAAACCCTGGCACTGACCTATGCCGCTTCACGCAAGCAGTACGGCGAGAAACTGGAGACCATTCCCAGCCGGTTTCTGGACGAGCTGCCAGAAGACGACGTGAAGTGGGAGGGCCTCGGCGATCAGGACAAAGAGACCAATCAGAAAAAAGGCAAGGCAACTCTGAGCGCCCTGCTCGGCAATCTCCGCGAGTAATATTGCCGGACAATATTACATTTTACATTTTTTGAAACTTTTTCCGCTCCCCGCCGTATGAGTAAGTAGTGGTCGTATAGACCACCGCATGCCATACAAATACAAGACAAGGGAGCATACGATGAATCGAACAAAAATCGGGTTATACAGGGGTATCCCCATTTTGTTGGGCGCCGCCTATCTTTCAGCCTGCGGCGGTGACGGCGCTGAATCGGGCGATACCGCCAACACACGCACCGAGGCTCCAGAAGTAGCAGACGCGGCCCAGCCGTCGCCCAGGCCGCTGCCGGCCATCCCGGAGAATTACTCACCTATCGGCGTGTTCAGCGCACCGTTCGCCGAACCCACCATCGTGGTAGATGGGGAAGTGGTCGAAACCGACGAAAAGTGCATCACCACCGAAGACGGTCTGCAGGAATGTAAGCCGGCCGCCGGCACCATGGCGCTGCTTCCCGACGACCGCCTTCTTTACCTGAATGCGCTGGAGGGAACCGAAAACGTTGAGTTGTCCATTGTTGCCGAGTTCGGCGAAGTATCGGTAAACGACCAGACCCGCGTGCTGTCATTGGGTGACGACGATCGCCCCGACTGGCTGAAACCCTCTCCGCTACGCGGTGGTGCCAACCCGGATGGCAACGACAGTGAGACGTTGCTTGGCGGAACGCCACTGGACGGTTTGCTGGACACCGCCGACAACACCAACCGGAACGACGGCGCCCTGTTCTGCTCTGACGTGATCGGGCTCGCGGATGGCAGTGTCATGGCCGTGGGCGGCACCGACTATTATTCCGAGCCGGGCATTGATGGCTTACCCCTGGGGGTAGCTGAGCTGGAAGGCATCAAGAATTCCCGGATCTTTGATCCGGCCACCAATACCTGGCGGCAAACGGGAGACATGAACTTCGGCCGCTGGTATCCCTCCATGGTCACGCTGCCAGACAGCAAAATCTTTGTTGCCAGCGGCGTCACCAAACTGCTGAAGCCGGTTTATCCCGAGGAGCCCATCAACTCCGGCCGCAACGTGGTGCAAACGGAAACCTTCAACCCCTGCACCGGCGTATGGAGCCAGAACCCCAGCACCGCGGACCGCTCGCTGCCTTTGTACCCCCGCTTGCACCTGCTGCCTAACGGCCACGTGCTCTACAATGCCGGTGGCCAGGCCTTCAATCCCTTTGGCCAGGGTTATGACCAGGCACTCTGGAACATCGTCGCCACCTTTGACCCTGCCAGCCAGCGCTGGAATGACATTGGCTATGCCGGCCTGCCGTTGCGGCTGGATGAAGTCGGTTTGGGGCAGCTTGCCAGCACGCTCAATCTGACCAACCTGACCGAAGAGCAGCTCCGGTTGTTTACCGAAGACCTGTTATCCAGCACGGATGGACTGATCAGCTCCGTCACCGATCTGCTGACCAGCCCGGACGATTCGCTCCTGACAACTGACACGCTGATCAAAGCCATCGGCGGTGGTATGCGGGGCTCCACCTCCTCGACCATGCTGCCGTTAGAGCCGGACGAAAATGGCGAGTACAACGACGTTGAACTGCTCACAGCCGGTGGCGTGCCCAGCTATGCACTGCTGACCAGCCCTGGCGGCTACCTGCCGACCGATCAGAGCCGGATTGACCGGATTGAAACCAACGGCGACCAGATTGGCTATGAATCACGGCTGACCGGCGCCCTGAACCAGCCGCGCTGGTATGGCACCAATGTGGTGATGCCTGACGGCAGCGAGATGGTATTCAGTGGTGGCACCCGAGACGGCGTCGTCTTGCCGGGGCTTGAAGGCGCCATCATGACCGCGGAGCGATTTGATCCGGACACCGAAACCTGGACCGAAATGGCCAGCGGCCATCGCCCACGCACCTATCACAACACCGCCGTGTTGATGGCCGATGGCCGGGTCATGATTGGCGGGCACGCTCCGATCAACACAGCGTATTTGTCTCACATCAGCCTGGAAGACTTCGGACTGGCCCCGAACGATGGCCGGGACCCAAGCTTCGAGATCTACACACCGCCCTACGCCATGCGTAATGATCGGCCCACCATACTGTCTGCACCCGAGCAGCTCAGTGTTGGCGATAGCTTTACCATTCAGGTGGACCAGGCCCTGGACATCGACAAGGTGCTGCTGATCCGAAGAACGGTGATGACTCACCTGATTGATGGCGATCAGCGGGCGATTGAGCTGCCGGTCAAGGCCCGCAACGGCCGCAACCTGCAACTGGAAATGCCCAGGAAACAGAGCGTTGTGCCCGCCGGGCAGTATATGTTGTTCGTCAGCAAATCCACGCCGGAGGGGCGGGTACCCTCGGTTTCTGCACCGATTGCGGTGGTAAACGAAGCGCTCCAGTGCCAGGGCGATGCCACCATGGCGCAGCTGGGCCAGGACATGCTTGAGCTGTTGACTGGTGCATCCGGCTAAGGAGGCGATCATGCAGATGACGAAAAAGGCGCGGACATTGGCTGAGGCCGCTGTGTTTGCACTGCTAGGCTCAGCTTTACCCTCAACCTTGCTGGCGCACGGAGCCGTTGAGGTAGACAACGCGCCCGAGCACATCCTGCAGGCGAGCATCAGTCAGCCTGCAGCGATCCCCGGGCTGTCTGCGGTTATCCTGGATGCTCCCCAGCCGGGCATTCTGGTGTCTTACCGTGGGAACAATGTTCTTACCGTGGAGGATACGGAAGGCGAGGGGCTGCTGAGGTTCAGCCCGGAAGGCGTGATGGCAAACCGTTCGAGCACAGACTGGCCGGACCTGAGCCAGGCAAGGCCAGGCATGGTCAACAGCAGCACCAACGGCCGCCCTTGGGTCAAGGTATCTGCGACGCCAAGCTTTGGCTGGCTGGATCCACGCCTGGGTGTTGAAAACGGGGAGGGACTCTGGCGAATTCCCGTCATTACAGATTCGGGCGCTCAGTCTGAGATCAGGGGGCGCCTAACCAGAAACCCACTACCCAAGGATGACCACCACTGATCCGCACAAAATAAAACAGCCCCTTTATGAGGGGCTGTTTTATTCATCCAAACATTCTCAAGCCGAATTACTGGCTCTCATCAATGATGTGCTCAATAGCAGCAACGATTTCCTCATCGGAGCAGCTGGCACAGCCGCCTTTGGCCGGCATGGCGTTGAAGCCGTTAATGGCATGATCAATCAGGGTGTCCATGCCCTTGTCAATGCGAGGCGCCCACTGGTCGGCGTTGCCGATAACCGGAGCACCGGCGGCACCGGTGGTGTGGCAAGCCATACAGGCTGCATCGTAAACTTCGCTACCGGAGCGAGGGCCAGAGCTGGCGGCGGCCGGAGCAGCTGCTGCTTCACCACACTCCTCACCCTGCAGGCACACTTCGCCCACTGGTTTGATGCGGTTACGGATCTCATCTTCAACACTTGCCAGTGCAGCACCAGCGGCCAGGCCAAAACCCAGAACAACAACAGCCAGGACTCTCTTCATCTTCACAATGCACCTCGCATTTGAGCGTTATAATCTTTCGGTGGCAGCATTATAGCGATTGAGCCCCCGCAAAAAAACCAAAGGCCAGAAACAGAATTTGATTTCAACCATTTTAGTGACAGTTTCGTAGGTTATAACGGAACTGAAGCCAATTCCGGTTACCATACCTGTTGACCGTGTGGTTTAACATTATTCCGGCCAGAACAGGGAGTCACATGTCAGACAACAACCCCCACCGCCTGCGCAAACCGCTGTTGATCGTCGAGTTCTCCAGCCTCGCGATTCTATTGGTTTCGATGGCCTGGTTTGGCAACCAGTCCACTGCTGAGACGCCGGTGAGCGCTGCCTGGCTTCTTGTTCCGGCGGTGGCCAGCCTGGGCGTTTTCCTGAGCTTCATCGGTCTGATGTATCTGCGCTGGGTGGCGTCTGCCAGTGATGAGGGCAACGCCCGGCATAAACTGATTTTCCTCCTGCTGGCCCTGAGCCTGCTGGGGATCTGGGTATACAGCATTGCCAATACCTGGCTCAGCCTGACCGCCACCAATTGAGAGGATTCGATGAAAGGAAATCACAGCGGTTTGCCGGCCAAGGTGCTGGCCATGATTTTGGTGGCTACAAGCAGTGCTGCGCCGGCCGATGAGGGCACCACACCCGATCAGAGCGCTGTTAACTGCGCCCTGATTCGAGACGGCATACAGCGCTTGGCCTGCTACGACGCCCAGAACGACCCGGGGGCAGCAAGAGAGGCGGCTGACGAGGAGGCATTAGAACAGGCCGACGAGGAAGCTGCCGAACTGGTGGCAGATGACGCCACCCGCGAGGATATGGTTGGTGATGCCCTGGGGGATGATCCGGATGCCGGCATGATGGCAGCTTTGGTTGATAATTATCTGACCGCAGAAAAAGCAATCTTCTCATTCACCGGCAGCTTTGTTACCCATCGGCCCAACTATATCCTGCCGATTACTTACGTAGACGACCCGAATCCAAGGCCCGTCAGCCCGCGATTGGGCACCGGTGGTTATGACTACGGTCTGGAGCAGGAGGAAGCGAAATACCAGATCAGTTTCAAGATACCGTTGCTGACCGGCATTTTTGATGATCGCACAACCTTCTGGTTCGGTTACACCCAGCAGTCCTACTGGCAGGTTTATAACACCAAAGAATCCGCGCCTTTCCGGGAAACCAACTACGAGCCTGAGATTTTCTTTCGGCAGCGACTGGATTGGAAGGTGGGGCCAGGAACTCTAAGTGGTGTCTCTATCGGGCTCAATCACCAGTCAAATGGTCAATCAGACCCCCGTTCACGAAGCTGGAACAGGATAAAGGGCGGGCTGGCCTACAGCTATGACCGCTGGCTGTTTATGGCAAACCCCTGGTACCGGGTGCCGGAGAGCAGCAGTGATGACGATAATTCGGATATCGAGAAGTATCTGGGGTATGGCAGTTACCATGCCGTCTATAAGCTGACGGAGGACCGTACGTTCTCGCTGAAGCTTTTGAATAATATGCGCTCTACCAATCGGACGTCGGTGGAGTTCGGGTACAGTTTCCCGATGGGGGATACGTTGAAGGGCTTTTTCCAGTACTACAACGGGTATGGGGAGAGTTTGATTGATTATAATGAGCGTATTGAGCGCTTTGGGGTGGGTATTATGCTGAATAACTGGCTGTAGTAAATATAGTTCAAGACCGGGGTAAGGGGGAGGGCTTCCAAAACGGAAACCGTGGCTTTCCTGATAGTTTTGGAAGCCCTCCCCCTTACCCCGGTCCCGAAGCCCATCCGTGGTTTCAACTCACAGTCTTAATTCTTGTTCAGTCTGTCCATTTCCTGCAGTAACTCTTCCGTTTTCGCCTCCATCAACGCTTTGTCTGCCCTGGATTCCACGTTCAGGCGAACCACCGGTTCGGTGTTGGACATCCGGAGGTTGAAGCGCCAGTTGTCGAATTCGACGCTCAGGCCATCTACGAAGCTGACGCTCTTGGCTCCCACGGAGTATTTGGCTTCGATGGCGGCGATGACCTTGGGGGGATCGTTGATGGTGCGGTTGATTTCGCCGCTGGCGGGGTAGGCTTCGATTCTGGCGTCGATCAAAGACGACAGGGTCTGGCCGGACTGGCACAGGCGCTCGGCGATCAGTAGCCAGGGGATCATGCCGCTGTCGCAGTAGGCGAAGTCACGGAAGTAGTGGTGGGCGCTCATTTCGCCGCCGTAGACGGCGTCTTCGTCGCGCATTCTCTGCTTGATGAAGGCGTGGCCGGTTTTGCTTTCGATGGCTTCGCCGCCGGCGGCTTTGACCAGGTCCAGGGTGTTCCAGGTGAGGCGGGGGTCGTGGATGACTTTGCCACCGCCGGTCTTGCGCAGGAACTGGTCGGCCAGCAAGCCCACTACATAGTAGCCTTCAATGAACCGGCCGTTTTCGTCGAAGAAGAAGCAGCGGTCGTAGTCGCCGTCCCAGGCGATGCCCATGGCGGCGCCGTGTTCGATCACGGCGTCTGCGGTGGCGGTGCGGTTCTCCGGCAGGATCGGGTTGGGTACGCCATTGGGGAAGTGGCCATCCGGCTGGTGGTGCACTTTCACGAACTCGAATGGCAGGTGCTGTTCCAGTTCGTCAATCACCAGCCCTGCACCACCGTTACCCGCGTTGCAGACGATGGTCATGGGCTTGAGGCTGCCCGCATCGATGTAGCCCAGCAGGTGGTCTACATAGGCACTCATCACTTCCAGTGTCTCGTAACGGCCCTGTTCCGGGGCGTTGGCGAAGGGCTCCAGAACCCGGTCCCGAATGTCGTTCAGGCCGTTGTCGGAGCTGATCGGCCGTGATTCGGGGCCAACCATTTTCATGCCGTTGTGGTCTTTCGGGTTATGGCTGGCAGTCACCATGATGCCGCCGTCCATGCCGTAGTGGCTGGTAGCAAAATACACCTGCTCGGTGCCACACAGGCCAATGTCATATACATCCGCGCCGGCGGCCATCAGGCCGGAGCTCAAGGCTTCTGTGATTTCCGGGCTCGAGAGCCGGATGTCGTAACCCACGATGACTTTTTTTGCGCCGGTAATGGCCACGTAGGCCCGGCCAATCTTTTCAGCCAGCGTGGGGTTAAGCTGGTCCGGCACCCGACCGCGAAGGTCGTAGGCCTTGAAACAGGACAGGTCCATTGTCAGTGCTTACTCCGCTGCAGAAGATTGAAGCTGAATGTAATTCTGGATACCCATCTGCGAAATCATTTCCAGTTGGGTTTCCAGCCAGTCGATGTGCTCTTCTTCGCTATCGAGGATGCTGCGGAACAGTTCACGGCTGGTAAAGTCCTGCACCTGCTCGCAATAGAGGATGGCTTCTTTCAGATCGGTGTGGGCAATGTGCTCGAGTTTCAGATCGCACTCGATCATTTCCTGGACGTTTTCGCCGATCAGCAGCTTATTCAGGTCTTGCAGGTTGGGCAGGCCTTCGAGGAACAGAATGCGCTCGATCAGCTGATCGGCGTGTTTCATTTCATCGATGGATTCTTCATATTCCTTGGCCGCCAGCTTGGTAATACCCCAGTCCTTGTACATGCGCGAGTGCAGAAAGTACTGGTTGATCGCCGTCAGCTCGTTGGCGAGCACTTTATTCAGGAACTGAATGACCTTTTTATCGCCTTTCATAGCCGGAGTCCTTTGATTTGCTGAGTTGTCAGCTAGTCAGGATAGCCGGTTTGTAGCCGATAAAAAATGTCTGTGGCATTTTTAAGAGGGTTTCGCGCCCCGAGATGAGGAGTCTGGCGCCCGCCAGTGTCAGGCGGGCTGGGCCAGCATGTTGGCAAGGGTCAGGTAGTCAGGAGAACGTGCTTCTTTCAGGATTTCCCGGGCCGTACAGGCGCAACGACCACACTGGCGACCAACACCCAACTCTTTGCCCAACTGACGCATGGAGCTGATACCGTTATCTGCCGCTTCGCGGATTTCTCTGTCTGTTACCCCGACACACAAGCATACATACATAGGAGACACTCACCAACTGAAAAACGTTAGTGATAATTATTGTCATTACAAACGAGAATTGCAACCATTTGTACTTAACTTTTTGCTAATAAATGTATCAGATCATCCAGAAGGCCAGCGGCAGGAACAACGCCGTGAATACGCCCGTCAGCCCCATCCCCAGAGAAGCAAAGGCGCCGGCAGTATGACTGATCTCAAACGCACGGGCCGTGCCAATGGCGTGACCATTGAGGCCAAGGGCAAATCCGATGATTCGGTCGTCGGTAATCCTGAGCCAGCGGGCGCACCAGTCCACGAACAGCGAGGCCAGTACACCGGTGATCAGCAGCCCGCCCAGTGTGAGCGACACCGACCCGCCCAACTCCTCAGTGATGCCCATCGCAATGGGTGCCGTAACGGATTTAGGCGCCAGTGATGCCAACACCATCGGCGCCGCCCCCATCAACCAGGCAATGGCCAGGGCATAGATCGCCGCCAGGCTTGCGGCCAGGGGCAGCGTCACGATAATCGGCCGCCACAGCGCCCGGATGTGATGCATCTGCTGATACAGGGGAATACCAAGCGCAACCGTTGCCGGCCCCAGCAGCACCGTTAGCCAGCGCGCACCCGCCTCGTAACGTTCAAAGCCCAGGCCACTGGCGGCCACTACCGTCGCCAGCAGCAGCGCCGCAATCATCACCGGCGGCAACCACAATGGGCGCCGTAGCCTGGCGAACAGCCACTGGGCCACGATAAAGGCGCCCAGGGTCAGACCAATGGACAACATGGGGCCAGCCGTCCAGGCCGCCAGCAAAGCGTTGAATCCGCCCGGTTGATCAGTCATGTTGATCACCTCGGGTTTGCCCTGTCGTCAGTTTCTTCATCAACAGCAACGTGGTGAATACACTCAACAACGTGCCTAAAACCAACGCCACCACCACGGCTGTCCAGTGCCCGGCAAACTGATCCGCGATGAAGAACACACCAACAACACCGGGCGTGATCAGTAACACCAGAACCGAGATCAGCCCCTGGCTGGCTGCCGCCAGCTCGTCGGTTACCCGCCCGCGAAGCATCAGGGTAAAGGTTGCCATCACCATACCCAGAACCCCGCCGCTGATGGGCAGCCCCACCAGTACCCGCACCGCTTCACCCAGCAGAAAAAACACCACCAGAACCAGAAAACCCCGCAACACCACCATGCCGCTATGCCCTGCCACGTCAAAATTGCTCTACACTATTGCCCTGCCACCCAAAACACAGGACGCTCAATGGCACTGAAAGCCACTATATTCAAAGCCACACTCCATATCGCGGATATGGACCGGCATTACTACGTCGACCACCACCTGACCATCGCCCGCCACCCGTCAGAAACCGACGAGCGAATGATGATCCGGCTGCTGGCCTTTGCCCTGAACGCCACAGATACGCTGGAGTTTACCAAAGGCCTGAGCACCGATGACGAACCGGAGCTGTGGCAGAAATCCCTGACCGATGACATCGAACTCTGGGTAGAGCTGGGCCTGCCAGACGAAGACCGGGTTCGCAAAGCCTGCAACCGGTCGCAGCAGGTCATTCTGTATACCTACGGTGGCCGCGCGGTGCCGGTGTGGTGGGAGAAACACCATAACAAGCTGGAAAGATTTGGCAACCTGACCATCGTCGACCTTCCCGCCGAAAGCACCGCCGCACTGGCTCGCCTGGTGGAGCGCTCAATGACGCTACAGGTGTCGATGCAGGACGGCGAAGTCACCTTCAGCAATGACACTGATCTGGTCAGCATCACACCGGAACAGAAACTGCCGAAGGTGTGAAAACAGAGTTGCCGCAAGGGGCTGGACAGACGCCCCCGGCGCACGTAAGATTGCGCACTCGAAATTGACGAGCAATCCGCAGTTTCGAATGCGCCCGTAGCTCAGCTGGATAGAGCGCTGCCCTCCGGAGGCAGAGGTCAGAGGTTCGAATCCTCTCGGGCGCGCCATGAATATCAAGGACTTGCGTGAAAACGCAGGTCCTTTTTTTTGGCTTGTGCCCAAATGGTGCCCTGGCAGTGCCCACCATTTTTTCACAGATTAGTTTCCAATCTTTTTCGTGACCTTTGCCCTGCTTGCCCGTTTAGAGGGTTTGGGCACAGAGCTTTCCCAGCCTTGCCTAACCCCACCAACTGACGTAAAACAACCCTATATCGAGTGGTTAGCAAGCAATACACCCCCGGTATTGCCCGTTACACTCCGGAACAATCAAAGGCACGAACCGACACAGCCTGTCGCTCCGTGCCTTTACGCTTTATCAGAGAACGAAAGCCGTAACTTTTTATAGGGAACAGCCGAGCAATGAACAACACGGAACAGCAATTCCTCAAAGCCCTGGACGACAAGCTCTGGAAAGCCGCCGACAAGCTCCGCGCCAACCTGGATGCCGCCAACTACAAGCACGTGGTGCTGGGCCTGATCTTCCTGAAGTACGTCTCCGATGCCTTCGAGGAGCGCCAGGAAAAGTTGCTGGAACGGTTCAAGGATGAGAACGACGACATCTACTACTTGCCGCCGGAAGATTACGACGGCGACGAGGACTACCAGCAAGCCCTGCTGGAAGAACTGGAAGTATTAGATTACTACCGCGAGGCCAACGTGTTTTGGGTGCCCAAGGCCGCCCGCTGGAGCACCCTGAAAGAGAAAGCCGTGCTGCCCGTGGGCACCGTGCTCTGGCAGGACGATGCCGGTAACGACGTAAAGCTGCGCTCCGTGTCCTGGCTGATCGACAACGCCCTGGAAGAAATCGAGAAGAGCAACGCCAAGCTCAAGGGCATCCTCAACCGCATCAGCCAGTACCAGCTGGACAACGACAAACTGCTGGGCCTGATCAACACCTTCTCCGACACCTCCTTCACCCGGCCGGTGTTCGAGGGCGAGAAGCTGAGCCTGCACAGCAAAGACATCCTCGGCCATGTGTACGAATACTTCCTCGGCCAGTTCGCCCTGGCCGAAGGCAAGCAGGGCGGCCAGTATTACACCCCAAAAGCATCGTCACCCTGATTGTCGAAATGCTGCAGCCCTACTCCGGCCGTGTGTACGACCCGGCCATGGGCTCCGGCGGTTTCTTTGTCTCCAGCGACAAGTTCATCGAGGAACACGCCAGCGAACAACACTACGACGCCAGCGAGCAGAAGAAGCACATCTCCGTGTACGGCCAGGAATCCAACCCCACCACCTGGAAGCTGGCCGCCATGAACATGGCCATCCGGGGTATCGACTTCAATTTCGGCAAGAAGAACGCCGACACCTTCCTGGACGATCAGCACCCGGACTTGCGCGCCGACTTCGTGATGGCCAACCCGCCGTTCAACATCAAAGACTGGTGGAGCGAGTCCCTGGCCGACGACGTGCGCTGGAAGTACGGCACCCCGCCCAAGGGCAACGCCAACTTCGGCTGGATGCAGCACATGATCCACCACCTGGCGCCCACTGGCAGCATGGCCCTGCTGCTGGCCAACGGGTCCATGAGTTCCAACACCAACAACGAAGGCGAAATCCGCAAGCGTCTGGTGGAGGAAGACCTGGTGGAATGCATGGTCGCCCTGCCCGGCCAGCTGTTCACCAACACCCAGATCCCGGCCTGTATCTGGTTCCTGACCAAAGACAAAGCCAACGGCATGGTGCGCAATGAGAAGAAGCGGGACCGCCGGGAGGAGTTTCTGTTTATCGACGCCCGCAACCTGGGCTTTATGCGGGATCGGGTACTGCGGGACTTCACCAACGACGACATCGCCAAGGTCGCCGACACCTTCCATGCCTGGCAGCGTGGCGAGGGCTATGAGGATATCGCCGGCTTCTGCAAGTCCGCCAGCCTGGACGAGATCAAGAAACATGATTTTGTGCTGACGCCAGGGCGTTATGTTGGTGCTCAGGAACAGGAAGACGATGGGGAGCCGTTTGCTGAAAAGATGGCACGGCTGACCCTGCAGTTGCGGGAGCAGTTTGCGGAGAGTGACCGGCTGGAAGCAGAGATCAAGATGAGTCTTGGGGGCATCGGGTATGAGTGCTGATTTCAAAGAATATGCTTTGGAGGCACTTGCAGCCCAAAAGAAGAACGCTATGGTCGGAGGGCCCTTTGGCTCCAATCTGGTATCCAAAGACTACACAGAGACAGGTATTCCAGTAATTCGCGGCCAAAACATGGGTAAACGCTGGGTATCAGGAAATTTTGCTTTCGTATCTCAAGCGAAAGCAGAACAACTCTCGACCAATACTGCACACCCGGGCGACCTGGTATTCACCCAGAGAGGGACGCTGGGCCAAGTGTCAATCGTGCCGGACGAACCGTTTGAGAGATACATTGTGTCGCAGAGCCAGATGAAAATAACGGTTGACCCAAATTTGGCTGATGCGAAATTCCTCTATTACTATTTCTCAGCGCCTGATCAAATAGACTACGTAAAAACGAACGCCATCCAAACAGGGGTCCCCCACACAAATCTCGGAATTCTCCGTAAATCCCCGGTCTTGCTACCTAGCCTAGATACCCAAAAAAGAATCGCGAAAATTTTGAGCGGTCTTGACGATAAGATCGAACTCAACCACCAAATCAACCAAACCCTTGAACAGATGGCCCAGGCCATCTTCAAAAGCTGGTTTGTCGATTTCGAGCCGGTCAAAGCCAAGGTCGCCGCACTGGAAGCCGACGGCAGCGAGGAAGACGCCCTGCTCGCCGCGATGCAGACCGTTTCCGGCAAAGACGAGGCGGAGCTAACCCGCCTCCAGGCCGAACAGCCCGAGCAATACGCCGAGCTCCGCGCGACCGCCGAGCTGTTTCCGTCGGCTATGCAGGAGAGTGAGCTGGTGGAGATTCCGGAGGGGTGGGAATGCTTGGCACTTGACCAGATAGCCAAGTACCAGAACGGATTGGCTCTCCAAAAATTCCGTCCCGAAAACGAAGACGATTATTTGCCAGTGGTAAAAATTGCCCAGCTCAAGAAAGGCTACGCAGATCACGAAGAAAAAGCCTCTCCCAATATCAAACCAGATTGCATCATCGACAACGGTGATGTTGTGTTTTCTTGGTCTGGTTCACTGATGGTTGATACATGGTGTGGAGGCAGGGCGGCACTAAACCAGCACTTGTTCAAGGTGACCTCTGAGAACTATCCGAAATGGTTGTATTTCCACTTCACCCGACACCATTTAGAAGAATTCCAGCGCATCGCTGCAGACAAAGCGGTCACGATGGGACATATAAAACGCGAGCACCTCAAGAGCGCGTTGTGCGCAATTCCCGATGGGAAATTTATAGAGAGTGCCGGCAAGGTTCTAAGTAGTGTTCTGAATAAACAGATTGAGCTTCGGCTAGAGAGTAAATACTTGTCTGAACTACGCGATGCGCTGCTTCCCAAACTCCTATCCGGCGAACTCTCTGTATCGGAAACCGCGAACCAAACGTTGGAAAAGGTGGAACCAACCAATGTTTAAGATCGACTCCACCGCCAACCGCATCAACCCACTGGAAGCCAAACGCTTCAGCGACCTCGGCTTCACCGAGCGCAAACACCTGCAGGAATGGTTGGAAAACTACCCGCAAGCGCTTACCCAAGGCGATGGCGAGGAACTACTGATTATCCAGAAGGAATTCGACGGCTTCGACGACACCCGCGAACGGCTGGATCTGCTGGCCATCGACAAGGACGGCAATCTAGTCATCATCGAAAACAAACTCGATGACAGTGGCCGGGATGTAGTGTGGCAGGCGCTCAAGTACGCCAGCTACTGCGCCAATCTGAAAAAGCAGCAGGTGGTGGAGATCTTCCAGCGCTACCTGAACCAGAAAGCCCAGAACGAAGGCGGCGCACCGGCGGATGCAGAGAGCGTGTTGCTGGAGTTCCTGCAGGCAGACGACCTGCAATCTGTGCAACTAAATACCCTGAAAAGCCAACGCCTGATTCTGGTGGCCGCCCACTACCGCAAGGAAGTCACCAATACGGTGCTCTGGCTGAGCCAGTTCGGCGTCAACTGCCAGTGTTTCAAGGTCACGCCCTACCAGGCCGGTGCAGAGCTGTTCCTCAACGTGGAGCAGATCATCCCCACCCCGGAAGCCTCCGACTTTATGATTGGCATGATGGCCAAGGAGGCTGAGGAGAAGAGCGCCAGTAAAGAACAGAGACTAAGCCACCGACTGCGTCTGGAGTTCTGGGACCAGACGCTGGAAGCATTCAGTCAAAGCAGCTGTGACCTTTATAACAACATCAGCCCGGGTAAAGACCATTGGTTAGCGGCGGGCTCTGGCTTGTCGGGAATGACGTTTAATCTGATTTTCGGCAAGAGTGAGGTACGGGTCGAGTTCTCCATGGCACGAACTCAAGCCGAAGCTAATAAATTTGTATTCGATCGACTCGAAGCCCAGAAACAAGAAATCGAAAGAATTTTCGGTGCGCCTCTTATCTGGCTGCGTTTACCCAATCGTAAAGCATGCCGCATTCAGCACGGCGAATCCGTTGACGGCTATGATAAAGACAACTGGTCAGATATTGTTGCATGGCTTGTGGAGCATATGTCTCGTTTAGAGACAGCTTTAAGAGGACCGCTGGAAAAGATTCGCCCGGAATTGAAGACTGCGGATCTCAATAAGGGACTTACGGCCGGCCTGTAGCAACTCTGGAGATATCAGGCCTACCTCGCCGGACCAAAACAATAAGGGAATTGATGATGTCTGACCCGTCGTTACAGAGCTCATTGTTTGAGGAAGATTACCTGTTACGAGAACTGGGCCAAGTCGCTCACGTGCCACAAGTTGCTCTGACGGAATTGGTAGCTAATGCGTGGGATGCCGGAGCATCAAAAGTTGATCTGGTTCTTCCGAATGAAACAGGGGGCACGTTGACCGTTACGGACGATGGTCACGGTATGACACCCGATCAATTTAAAAAGCGGTGGATGACTCTTCGATACAGCCGCGAGAAGCATCAAGGGCTAAGTGTTGAATTTCCAGCCAATCGATCTGCACGTCCTCGCCGAGCCTATGGGCGGAATGGGGTTGGGCGTCATGGACTGCTCTGCTTCGCTGATGAATACGCAGTCGAGACTTGGCGAGACGGGACATTGGGAAAGTTTACCGTGGGCACAGAATCGGGGCCCAGCCCCTTCGTTCTTCGAAGCGAGACTCTGGAACACCGAGAAGGTACTGGGACCAGATTACTTGTCTCAGTCACTCGAAAGCTGCCTGATCCGGAAGAGATACTAACCGTACTGGCCGCCCGATTTGTTCACGATCCTGAATTTGAGATCAGAGTAAATAATCGGCGGCTATCCTTTCACGAACTGGATGGCAAGGTCAGCGAGGAAACACTCGACCTTGGAAATGGACGAAGCGCCACAGTTACAGTTATTGATTCAACCAAGCTCAACCATTCATCAATACACCAAGGAGTAGCTTTTTGGGTACAGAAGAGACTTGTAGGGACCCCTTCTTGGTCCGTTGGTAATGTATTGACCTTTGATGGCCGAACACGGTTTGCGCGCCGCTATAAAGTGATTGTGGATACTGAGGGATACGAATCCGATGTGGAGCAAGATTGGACAGCATTCCGCTCAACAGACGCAGTTAAAGAATTGCACGAAGCGACAGCCCACCAGATAGAAAAAGTTTCACAAGAACTCGCCAAGGAAGTTGTTGAGGCAACATCAGAAGATGCACTGATCAAGAACCGCTCGGACTTGGAATCATTAGGTCAAGGCGCACGCCTAGAGGTCGCTGAATTCACGAAAATTATTGCAGAAGAACATCCGACCATTTCCCCCGACTTTTTATCGACCGCTGTTCAAGCTGTTATCAATCTCGAAAAAACGAAGAGCGGCGCAGCACTCTTGCAGAAACTCTCGGCTTTATCTGCTGGCGACATCGATGGCCTGGACCGATTACTTGAAGAATGGACAATCAAAGATGCGCTGCGGGTTCTGGACGAAATCGATAGCCGGCTCAGCGTCATAGAAACTATCAAGCGACTAGCTGATGACCCTGAGACAGACGAACTGCATACTCTGCACCCCCTAATCCTACGTTCTCGCTGGCTATTCGGCCCCGAATATGAATCCCAAGAGTTCTGCTCCAACGTCACACTCCAGACTATCGCTCGACAATTGTTTGGTTCCGAAGACGCAACCTTTATCAACGAAAGGCATAGACCTGACATCGTCGTGCTCCCAGATAAAACTACTTGGCAGATGACGGGCTGTGAAGGGTTCGATCCAAGCGATCCAACAGTAGTGCAGATACAGAGCGTGCTGGTCATCGAGTTAAAGCGTGGGGATTTCCCTCTGACTCGTAAAGAGGTAAACCAAGCGGACGGCTATGTTCAAGACATATCCAGCTCTGGTGCTATGGCCGGAACCCCGTATATTTCCGCATGGGTTGTAGGGCAACGAGTGTCCCCCGGTGTAGAGCGTGACAAACGACTCGGATCTCCCGAGTATGGACGAGTAAGAGCCGTTACGTTCAGTTCCTTGGTCGATACGGCCAACGCTCGTTTGCTAAAGCTCCGCAAAACGCTGGCAAGTCGATATGGCGCGGCATCCACCGATAGCCTTCTTGAGCGGGTTTTCTCAAAACCGAGACAAGAGGACATGTCTTTCGAGGACGCTTCTTCTAATGGAGAGCAAGATCCTACAACTGAACAATTATCACAGTGAGCCACCCAGCTCTAGTTGGTGCCGAAGATCAGCCGTCATTAGATGACACGCCAATAGATTGACCGATCAAACCAAACGCCATAAAGAGATGTCATGCCCGAACAGCAAGTCAGAATTTTTACGTCAACCGATGGCCAGGCGCAGCTGGAAGTGGCGCTGGATCAGGAAACGGTCTGGCTCAGCCAAATCCAGATGGCGGAGCTGTTTGGTAAAGACGTGCGAACCGTCAACGAGCACGTGAGCAATGTGTTCCAGGAGGGTGAACTGGAGAAAGAACCAACTATCCGGAAATTCCGGATAGTTCGCCAGGAGGGCAAGCGCCAGGTTCAGCGCGAAATTGATCACTACAATCTGGATATGATCATCTCCGTCGGCTACCGGGTGAAATCCCAGCGCGGCGTGCAATTTCGCAAATGGGCCACCCAGGTTCTCAAAGACCACCTCGTTCAGGGCTATACCCTTAACCAGCGCCGTATGGCAGAACGCGGCATCGAATTTGAGCAAGCCGTAAATCTACTCAGCCGCACTCTTACCAATCAAGGCCTGATATCCAATGAAGGCGAAGCCGTTGCCCGGGTGATCAGCGACTACGCCCGCTCCTGGAGCTTACTGCAAGGCTACGACGAGCAGCAGCTGGCCGAGGTCGGCATCAAGCAACCGGATATGCAGCCACTCGAGCTGGACGAAGCGCTCAAGGCCATTGGCGAGCTTAAACAGACTCTGATCGCCAAAGGCGAGGCTACCGAGCTGTTCGGCCAGTTACGGGGTGACGGTCTGGCTTCTGCGCTGGCGACGATCGAGCAGGGCTTTGGTGATGAGCTCTTTTATCCGAACGTGGCTACCCGTGCCGCTCACCTGCTCTACTTCGTGATCAAGAACCACCCGCTGGCCGACGGCAACAAGCGCTGCGGCTCGTTTCTGTTTTTATGGTATCTGCGCCGCAACGCCGCTTTGCTGGCGCGACCGGTGGAACAACTGATTAATGACAACACCCTGGTGGCCTTGGCCCTGCTGGTGGCGGAAAGCCTGCCGGATCAGAAAACCCTGATGATCCGGCTGATTGAGCATTTCCTGCTGCTGAAGGAGCCCACCCGGGAATAGGACGGATGTATGACGGAAGATCAGCTGGAACAACAATGCCTGCAATGGTTTGCCGAAGGCGGCTGGGAGATCGCCCACGGGCCAGACCTGGCACCGGAGGGCGAAGCCCCGGAACGGGCCGATTACCGGCAGGTATTGTTGCTGGCGGATCTTGAGGCGGCTATTCGCCGCATCAACCCTCACCTGCCCCAGAGCGCCGTTGAGCAAGCTGTGGCGGTTGTCCGCAAACCGGAAAGCCTGGATGTGGTGGTCAGCAACCGGGCCTTTCACCGCCTGCTGCTGGACGGCGTGCCGGTTGAGTACAAGCGCGACGACAAGGTAGTTCACGACCAGGCCTTTCTGGTGGACTTCGGCGACCTGACCGCCAACCGCTTCCGGGCCATCAACCAGTTCACTCTCGAAGGCTCCAAACAGCTCCGCCGGCCGGATGTGATCTGCTTTATCAACGGCCTGCCCCTGGCGGTACTGGAGCTGAAGAGCCCCGGCGCCGAGAACGTGAACATCTGGGATGCCTACAACCAGATCCAAACCTACAAAGACGAATGCTCCGATCTGTTCGCCTACAACGAGGCGGCGATTATCAGCGACGGCTATCTGGCCCGCGTGGGCTCGCTAACCGCCAGCCAGGAACGCTACATGCCCTGGCGCACCATCAAGCATGAGGACGACAAGCCCCTGCTGGAATGGCAGCTGGAAACCATGGTGCGGGGCTTCTTCGACCGGGAGCTGTTTCTGGATTACATCCGCTACTTCGTGATCTTCGAAACGGATTCCGACAAGCTGATCAAGAAGATCGCCGGTTACCATCAGTTCCATGCTGTACGAGAGGCGGTTCGTGCAACCGTGATTGCAGCACGGGATATGAGCGGCGATGGTATCAGCGAGAAGCGCGCCACCTACGGCGACGAGGTTCTGCCGGGCAGCAAGAAAGCCGGCGTGGTATGGCATACACAGGGCTCCGGCAAGAGTATTTCCATGTGCTGCTACGCTGGAAAGCTGCTGCAACAGCCGGAGATGAACAACCCCACGCTGATTGTCGTCACCGACCGCAACGATCTTGACGGCCAGTTGTTCGCCACTTTCAGCGCCGCCCGGGAATTGCTGAAGCAGGAGCCGGTGCAGGCAGATGACCGGGACACCCTGCGCCGCCTGCTGTCTGAGCGGGAATCCGGCGGCATCATCTTCACCACGGTACAGAAGTTTGCCCTCCTGAATGACGAATCCGGCCACCCGATTCTGAACGACCGCCACAACATCGTGGTGATCTCGGATGAAGCCCACCGCAGCCAGTACGGCCTGAAAGCCACCCTCAAGAAGGACGGCACCTACAAATTCGGCTATGCACGCCACATGCGCGATGCCTTGCCCAATGCCTCCTTCATCGGCTTTACCGGCACCCCCATCGAGAGCGAAGATAAGGACACCCGGGCCGTGTTCGGCGACTACGTGTCCATCTACGACATCCAGGATGCGGTGGACGATGGTGCGACCGTGCCCATCTTCTACGAATCCCGCCTGGCCAAGCTGGACATCAACCGCGAGCAGATCGAGGAGTTGTCTGACCAGGTGGAGGAAGTGGTTGAAGACGATGAAGACGTTGGCAGCCGCGAGAAAACCAAGGGCGAGTGGAGCCGGCTGGAGAAGCTGGTCGGCGCCGGCCCGCGCCTGAAGCAGGTGGCGGAAGACTTGGTGAACCACTTTGAAACCCGCTCCAGCACTATCGATGGCAAGGCCATGATTGTGGCCATGAGCCGGGAGATTGCGGTTCACCTGTATAACGAGATTGTTGCCCTGCGCCCGGAGTGGCACGACGACGACCCGGAGAAAGGCGCCATCAAAGTTGTAATGACCGGTTCCGCCTCTGATCGGGCCTTGCTTCAGCCGCACATCCACAACAAGCAGACCAAGAAACGGTTCGAGAAGCGCTTCAAGGACATCAACGACCCGCTCAGGCTGGTGATCGTTCGGGATATGTGGCTGACCGGCTTCGATGCGCCCTGCTGTCACACCATGTATGTGGACAAGCCCATGAAAGGCCACAACCTGATGCAGGCCATCGCCCGGGTAAACCGCGTGTTCAAGGACAAGCCCGGCGGGCTGGTGGTGGATTACATCGGCATCGCCAACGAGCTCAAGCAGGCCCTGAAAACCTACACCGACGCCAAGGGCAAGGGCTCCCCACCCACAGCGCCGAAGAAGCCTACGCCATCCTGCTGGAAAAGCTGGACATCATCCACGGCATGTTTGCGCCCGGCCCCAAAGGTAAGGGATTCAGCTACAGCGGATTCGAAACCGAGCCCCACAAGTATCTGGTGCCCACCGCCAACTACGTGCTCAGCCTGGAAGACGGCAAGAAGCGCTTCCTGGATACCGTGCTGGCCATGAACAAGGCCTTCTCACTGTGCGCCACCCTGGACGAAGCCCAGGCGCTGCAGAAGGAGGTGGCGTTCCTGTCACAGGTGAAAACGGCCATCACCAAGTTCACCAGCGTAGACAAGAAGCTGACCGAGGAAGAGAAGAACACCGCCCTGAAGCAGATCCTGGACAACGCGCTGGTGGCCGAGGGGTAACGGATGTCTTCGCCCTGTGCGGCCTGGACAAGCCCAACATCGGGCTGCTCTCCGACGAGTTCCTGGAAGACGTGCGGCAGATGCCCTACAAGAACTTCGCCGTGGAGCTGCTGGAGAAGTTGCTCAAGGACGACATCAAGGCCAAGACCCGCAACAATGTAGTTCAGGAGAAGAAGTACGCCGACCGCCTGCAGGAGACGCTGCGCAAGTACAACAACCGGGGCATAGAGACTGCGCAGGTGATCGAAGAGC
Organism: Marinobacter sp. KM021; assembly: GCF_050707965.1. Lineage (NCBI taxonomy): Bacteria > Pseudomonadati > Pseudomonadota > Gammaproteobacteria > Pseudomonadales > Marinobacteraceae > Marinobacter > Marinobacter sp. KM021. The sequence continues at coordinate 3,985,251 of NZ_CP136129.1, read as the reverse complement.
TAATCGCCATGGCCAAGCAGTTCCAAGCCGAACTGCAGCGGGATGCCGCCCTCGGCCTGAACCCGGACGAAGTGGCCTTCTACGACGCCCTGGCGAGCAACGAAAGCGCCGTGCGGGAGCTGGGTGACGAGATCCTGAAAAAGATCGCTGTAGAGATCACCGACAAGCTGCGCAAATCCACCACCGTGGACTGGCAGGTGCGGGAAAGCGTGCGGGCGAAGCTGCGGATTCTGGTGCGGCGGACGTTGCAGCGGTACAAGTATCCGCCGGATAAGGCGCCTGCTGCCATTGAGTTGATTATGGAGCAGGCTGAGGTGCTTTCAAATGGGTGGACGCGCTAGCAAACCGTCGCGATCAACCCGAAGGCGAGCGTTGGTGAATTTTTTAGCCCCAACGCTCAATCGAAAACTTCCCGGGAGGATTTAAAAATGGCTGTAAAACACACTCCAACCAATGTTATTCATAAAGGAAACAAAGGCGGTAAGACCGGTTGTGGATTCGATACTCGAGAAAACGCCCACCACTGGGTCTCGTCATCACAGCGTATTACATGCGACAAAAACGGGTGCAAGAATTAACTAGCCCGTCCATGCAATCTTGGGACGCACTGAAAATCGCGGTATCGAGATTGCATGGGTACGCCATATATAGATCAACTTTTTCCTTCCGGGTCCTCAACAAACTGCGCCACCTCCTGCAGCTCTACTCCGAAATAAACACAGAGTTTGTCCAAAATCTCAGTCGTGGTGTTATAGCCACGCTGGTTCGCAATTTTGGATAGCGTCGTCCTGTGGATTCCAGTCTCCTTCGAAACCTCATCCAGCGTAACCCTTCGATTTTCTTGAAATCCTTTCTCTGCGATTAGTTCTTTTAGACGAAATCTGATCATGGTCGGCAGGCCTTTGAGTGTGTAGCGATGATACCTCATAAGACGCAAACCCGCATCCAATGATGATTAAAACCTACAAAAGACTGTTGACAGCGTCGAAAATAGTCTTAATATGTAGCTTGTACGCTACAAAGAAAGCCTAGGAGAAACATATGAACACTACCGAATACCTGACCACTGAAGAGCTTGCAGAACGGATTCGCTATGAAGCCCGGACCATTCGCGAGCGCCTGAAAGACTCCGTGCTCCTCGAAGGCGTTCATTACATTCGGCCGTTTGGCGGCCGGAAGATTCTTTACATGTGGGAGCCCATCCAGCGAGATATGGCGCTGCACTCGGGCCACCACTCACTTTCTATTCCTATGGCCAACGGAGGACGTATGCATGGCTAGCATTCGAGTACGCGAAGCAACGCAGAAGCTGTTTTTTGATTTTCAGTTTCGGGGTAAGCGCTGCCGGGAGCAAACGGCTCTGGACAACACGCCCATAAATCGGAAAAAACTCCAGGCGATTCTCAAACGAATCGAAGCGGAAATCACACTGGGTACTTTCGAGTACCACAAGTATTTCCCAAACAGCCCTCGTGCTCAGGAGTTCACCCGCCAAGCAGAGCTCCAGCGGTCTCGCGAAGCTCACGACACGCCGTTGTTCAGTGAGTTTTGTGAAACCTGGATGGATGAGATGCGGGTGCAGTGGCGAAAGTCGCACATCACCACCATCGAAGGCACTCTGAAGAATTACCTGATCCCGGAGTTCGGGGAGAAGGAGGTTGGCCACATCACCAGGCAGGAAATTCTTTCGTTCCGGGCGTCCCTCGCCAAAGTTCAGACCCGGAGCAAAAAGCCACTTTCCGCCAGCCGTATCAACCGCATCATGACGCCTTTGCGCATGATTCTGGGAGAGGCAGCCAACCGATTTGAGTTTACCTCACCCTTTCAGGGGATCAAATCACTGAAGGTGCCGCGGTCCGATGTGGAGCCGTTTTCACTGGAGGAGGTTCGGCTGATTCTCGCCACTGTTCGGGCAGATTTCAGGAACTACTACACCGTTCGCTTCTTTACCGGTCTTCGGACCGGTGAGATCGACGGGCTGCAGTGGGATTGCGTCGACTTTCAACGCCGGCAGATTCTGGTTCGCCAGGCACTGGTGAATGGGGAGATCGAGCAGACCAAAACCGACGGCAGCTACCGGCACATTGAAATGCCACAACTGGTCTACGACGCCCTGAAGGACCAGCGCAAGGCCACTGGCAACAACACTTTTGTGTTCTGCAATGGGGCAGGCAATCCGCTTGAGCACAACAACGTTACCAAGCGGGTGTGGTATCCCCTGCTCAGCCATCTGGGCCTACGAAAGCGCCGGCCGTACCAGACCCGCCACACTGCCGCCACGTTGTGGCTGGCCGCTGGCGAGAACCCGGAGTGGATTGCCCGGCAGATGGGCCATACCACAACGGAAATGTTGTTCCGCGTGTACAGCCGCTATGTTCCGAATCTGACCCGCCGGGATGGTTCTGCGTTTGAGCGGCTGTTGATCAATGAGTTCGAGGCCAAGGTAATACCGGAAGAGGAGGCAGCAAGCGATGAGGTCTGAGCTGATGTTATTGGCAGCCATGCCGTTGAACCGTCTGATACCTGCCGAACGGCGCACCGTTCGTAATCTGGCTAGCAGCCTGTGTGTGGCCATGGGCATCCTGCAAGAGGGCTGTCATCTGGTGGCCATCCTTGGTCTGGGAGGAGAACGCACCAACCAGGAGGCGATGGAAACCTGGGTGTACTGCGAACTCGTTAAGCAGAATCTGGAAGCGGGCCGTGACTCTCTTCCAATGCTGATCAACCGGCTCCAGGAGCTGGAGCATGAATGGAGGACATACTAATGGCCAACCCAGCGATTGAACCAGCAGGCCTTCACCTAGCGTTTTGGAGAGATCAGTTTACGGTTCTTGGAGTGCATCCCTTCCAATCAGCTCGCACTCAGAAAACCATTTATCAACTAACCCTGCACTGTCGCGGACGACAGGTGATGGCTTATCTCGCGCAGGCTCAGGCGGTTCAGACTGGCGTACCGGTATTAGGCAACCGAGTGACCGCCAGCCTAAAGCTGCTGAGATTTCCTTCGGGAGGCCGCCTGATCGTGGAATCGTTAGATCTTTCCTCAAACACTCAATAGCGTGAACATCTTAGCCAGGGACGGCGTCCTTCTCACTTTCATCTTCCAGCGTGTCAGCATCAAAGCTCCCGTCTCGGAAACTCTCAGGCACTGCGTCATAGAGCACACACCCGGTGAACACCACAAACCGAATGGTGGGCCAAAGATATTTGCCAAGCTTGTGGGGGGCTTTCCAATCAAAGCTGACATTGCCATGCTTAGGGATTCTTATGTCCTCGGCCGGCCGGATAATGATGGCATTTTGCGCAACACCCAAGCTCTGTCCCCAGAACTTTAAAGCTGCTTTTCTGTTCTCTTCTTTGACCGTCAGCGTAATAGTAGCCCTTGCTCCGAGGCGAAACTTCTTCATCAGAGCCATAAAGGCAATCTGCCTTGACCTTCCCAGGGGCCGGAGCGGAGCCTTACTCCGCTGCACGCTCTCGGCTGCTGCGATAAGCGCTCGTCGCCCAGACTCCGGATCTTCGGCCATCCAGTCAGACAACCATTTGAAGAACTGCATACACTCCTGAAACGCGGATTTCGATTGGGGAGGGCTGATGTAGGTCGGCAATTCCGGTGCCCGAAAGATCAGCGTAAAGGCCTTATACAATTCTGTGTTAGCTAGCTCTGATTTCGGTCTCAACGAAAAACTCAACCGAATGCCAAGCTTTCGAGTCGATGAGGGTGTTCCGGTCATGCCAGTAGAGCTGTTCATCAGCAACGCCGAGCGCTCATACCACTGCTGCACGATCGGCAAATCCAGATCCAACTGGACCGCCGTTTTCTCCAATGCCACAGACAGGGGCTCATGAAGCTGCGCCTGCGTCCGAATGAAAACCTGACACGAAACCCGATACGGCAGCAGCGGATTGACGTCTTCAGACACCCGGTTTACAACGGGTGGCAATTCCTTCTTTTTATCGCTGATTTTCGGAAGCGCCATCAGGCCTTTCGCAGGTATTCGAGCCACAGCTGCCAATGTTATTCCGGGTGTCGCCCGGTCCTTTAGCTGTGCACGGTGCCGGAATCGTTCAAGTGCACCTGAAGTTTTGTCTAGAAGCGTTTCCTGCTGTGCAATCGTGTAAAACCGATCATCGCTAAGCAAGTACTGGCGAAGTGCGAGATCCAGCAGGTGGGTGTAGCTTTTTAGGGTCACCCTTTCACTCGAATGGCCCATCCACTGAGCCAGCTGAGAAAGCGGCCGCCAGGCATTAGCGACTCCAGCATTCACCGTGTTGCCTGAGCCGTGCACGGCTGGCATGAGTTCTACGTCATTCGACCGAACCCAAGGTTCCGGCAAGAGGTCAAAAGGTTTGCGCTCCAGCAATCGCAGCAAGGTCAGCGATGCAAAACTGTGTCTCAGATGGTGAAAACGTATATTTTCATCACCCGACACGGACCTGAGCAGGGCCGTTAGCCCATCAAACGCCCATTTCTCCTGGATTCGAAAGGTTCCGCTGACTGGATCTTCGAACAAGGCGTCACGCGCCTCATCGTTGGCGCGCCGCAACTTGCGCTCATTCACAAACCCGGTCAACCACTCCAGTTCATCTCCGGTTAAAAGCAAGCGTAACGGAAGTCGGCGGATTGCCGCGTCCGACTTTACGCCGGCAATTTTGGTGGGACGTACCAGCAGCTCGGGATTGTTAACGGTAGGATCCCCGAGGCCATGGAAATCTCCGTATTGCCGGGCCCAACACTCGGTTCGCCGAAGCCCACAACGGAACCCCATAATCAACAGGGCCAGCTGTATTCCCGCCAGCTCATCGTCGGCACGAGCCAACAAAAAGCTCTTTGCCCGGTGATACTCCAGAGGCGTCAGTATTGCCGCGTCGACGCCATAGCCTGAGCCCTCCTCCATTGGGATACGAGGCATTCCGTAATATCGGTGAAGAAATTCGTGCCACTCGGATAATGTCTGTCTGAGTGCTCCACCGTTACCGGGAAAGCCGCTCACCACCGTCTCATAGATCGATTGCCACTCATCCGAGTCCAGGCTTTCAGGGTTCGGAATGTCAGTTGCATAGGGCAGCAAAAGTTCCAGGTGTTGAAGATTGCGAATCTTTTGCTGCAAGGCCGGTGACACACTCTCGTCAGTTCTCAGAAGGGCTCGAACGTAGTGACACATCAACTGCACCAGAATGGAGCAGCCCTTCTCTTCTGCAATCTTGTCGAGCGTTTTAAACACCTCCGCCTTGGTTGCCAATACATCCCTCCGTTGCCTGTCCGTCCCTATAGGGTCTCTGGCCCCCTGGGCGGTCAACGCTTCAGATGCCAGGAACCGCACCCGCTTCATCAGACGTTTGAAAAATGGTTTTTGGTCGATCAACGGGAATTCAGGAATGATGAGAGCCGGAGAGCCGACCATCTCGTTCTCACGCTCATCCTGAGATGCTTGCGGTGCAGGTTGGACCACCGTCCCACCGGTCAACAATCGCATCCAGTTAGACAGTGGCAAAGAAGCGCCCAGGTCAGGTGTTCGGGCGTAGTGAACCAGGAAACCTGGCGCGACCATGACCAGGTTTGCCTCGGCAACCGCAAAAACATGCAACGGCCGGTTCAAGGTAATCCGGTTTGCCTCAATGAGCCCACCGACAAAGCGTTTCAGCAGCTCCTCATCCGGAGACGCCTTACCTTTTACCTCATTTGCCTCTGGCCAATTGCTGCCCCAGCGCAGGTACCAGCGTCGAAGCAGCAGCTCGGTGATAGGCGCCAGAATGACCCGACGGCAGGTGTCGGTTGAGGGACGGGTACGCCCGCCGAGGGAAGTCGATTCCAATTCCAGCCATGTGTAATCATCGACGCTACCGGCACCCTGCCGGATCGCCTCACTCAGCCGGTTGAACCATCGGCGCGCGGTAACGCCGCTATGAAAAACCAGGCTGTACAGTAACTCACCAGCATCCCTCGCCATGGCCTCTTCGGCTTGCAGCTCAGGAGCGGCACTCTCCAGGCTGGCCAGGAACGCATCATTTATACGGTCGTAGTCGGCCAATCGGGCTCCCATGTCAGGGGTGGTGAACGAGGAAAACATCTGGACGCTCTGCACAGGCATCGGGACAGGCAGCTGCCAATTCCGGGTTTTCACCCCTTCCTCCAACAGTTTCACGAGGTAGTACTGCCGGTCCTTGACCGCCCGACCTTCAACGGTTTGACAGGTCTTGTCGATCAGCAGGGCAACCTCTTCGGCTGTCATCGTCAATCCTCGCTGGCCGCTTGCCAGCTCCGGGTGGTGCTCTCGCAGATAATCCCGAACCGCCTCCAGGTGGCCGAGTTTCTCGGCGTTTCGATTATTGGCCCGGTACTCGGAGCCCACTGAGGGTCCTTGGTTTGCCGCTGAAAGCCTCTTCTTCAACGCATCAATTGGTTTATTTAATGGCTCAAACACTGCTTTATCATCACGCATCGAGACCTGCCTCCACCCCGAACCCCAACTCATCCAACAACGCCGCTGTTGCCGGCACAATCCGATTCTTCATCTCGAAAAGATCGAGCGATGAGAACTTGGCGAGAGGCTCAGTCCCCACGCCCCAGTGCCCCATGAAGACGTCGACCAGATAACCTGGAACCCCCTGGTCACGCAGGAAGCCTCTCAGGGTGTGCCGGTTGACGTTCAGGGGCCACGGAAACGTCCATTGAATTTCATCCGCCAATCGTTTTGGGGTCGCGAACTCTGACTGGAGTTTCGCATCAAGAAAAACGAAGAAGGTTTCAATGGGAGCTTCGACGCCTACCTCATTCAGGCGCAGCTTCATGTGCTGCCGGTGCGTCTCATAGCGGCGAAGCTGATCGATAACGACCTCCGGCAGGTAAACCAGGCGAGAGTGGCCGAGATTGTCATCCACTTTGTCAGCAATAATTACGAATCCCCGGCGCTCGTTGAACTCGTATGGATGGGCGATCGGATCGCGAACGGCCCGAAAACCGGTCGACCACATAACCTGCAGGATGGCGTACGCTGTAAACAGATTATGAAATCTTCGGATGTTGGCCCTGGAGTAGGCCGTTTTACGGTATTCGGCAATCTGCGCTCGCAGTCGGCTAACCACGTCTCGCATGACCTCCAGACGCACGCAAAATGGAGAACCCACTCTCGGCAAACCGAAATCGAGGTTGGCGGGAGCCATCGACGGCGACGAGAGCCCCAGGTTCACCAGCCAGGTATTCACGACATCGACATAATCCGCCGCCAACGTCTCAACCGCCCGGGTGTGGTAGTAGAGGTTTGCCGATTGCCCGGTGGGTAGCGTGCGCCCGGTCACCAGGCTCGCATCCACCGTATCCGTGGTTTGATGAATCAACCCCTCAAACACGCAGGTCTGAATTCGTTTCAGGGTAATCCTCGAACCAGTGCTCTTATTGATTTTTTTGATCTCAATCGCAATCTCCTCAGCCACAGACTCAGTCGAAAGATTATTCGCGAAAAGAATCCGGTCCTTCTTTCGAGCCCGCCTTGCAACCGGTTCTACCCGCGGCCTGAGTATTTGCCAAAAAACATCCGGAATCGGACCGATAAACAGCTTATTTGTGACCTCCATATGAGGCGCCCATTTTTTCGCTAATTTTCGACGCTCCGGAGGCTCCGCAACAAAGCCTGCCCAAGCTTGATCGTCTCTGACGAGGTAGATACATCCCGGTTTATTTTTTTGCGGATTATCCGGTACTTGAGAGCGGTTCTGGACGACCACAGTTTCCGATATAGATTCCAGAGAGCGCCCGGTGAGGAGGATCAACAGGACATGTAGGCGCGTATTCTCAGAGCCCATCTTGTTCTCAAACAGGGCTTTCAAAACCAGCCCTCGCTCATAGTCGTTGAGGCTTTCCCAACGACCTGGTAGAAAACTGTTTGCACGCCGGTATGCTGCGCGCTTCGGTTGCTGTTTTCTGAGTCCGATGGAGGGGGTTTCACCACGCTCGGTATTCAGGGCGGCTCCGCGCTGTGAGATCAGAACGCTCTCATTCATCAATTCCTCTGGCGCATTGCCAGCGTCGTGGTGCTCCTGACGCGCACGTTCCGAGTCCTGCGGCAGCGTAATGTGAACCAGCCCTTGAACGCTTTCTATCTCCGAGTCAACATCGCTGTCTAAGCCCTTCCAGTCACCGATTTTCTGCAATTCCCTGCGTTGTAACTTTGGTTTGTCGGATTGGTAAGTAACGAATTTCCCTTCACCCAAATAAAATTTGAAAAATCGGTGCAGTTCATCGAGGTAACGCCTGTCCTGCTCTTCAAATTGCCGTTGATCCAGGTGCTCATTTACTCGGGCAAAGTGCTTTTCAAAGCGCTCTACATCGTCCGCGCACTTCGGCACCTTCGCCAAAGCCGGCTCCGATAAGAGCCTCAAGGCGCGCCACGCGCCGTCTACCCGTTTTTCGAAAAACGTTTTTTCAGAGGGCACCAGTTCCTGTCGCCAGGCACTGGTGGTGTTGATGACGTATGCGACAACTTGGAGCCTTTTGTCCGAGCACTCCTCACGCTCCGCGAGGTCACGCAACCCCGCATGCCGGGGATACTCACCAACAAGCCCCCGAATTCCCTGACGGTCAGGGGCAAGTTCCTCGTATTTTGTTTCTACGGCGCCAGACTCCAACCATTCCAGGAAGGCATCTGCACCGTCGATCGGCTGCGAAATTTGGTCAAATGCGCTTACCAGGCGTGGCAACAAGTTTGCGATGAGGTCCATCGCAAACCAATCGGGTCGAGGTTGCACGATCTCATTAAGAAGCGCCTCGGGGTTTCCTGAGTTAAATTTCAATGCCATCACGCGACCTCCGCGTCGTTGAGGGGAAGGCGGAGTTGAGACTTCGCCGTTAAATAGCCTTTGAGGTATTTCGCCAGAATCTTGAGGTGCCGCCGTTCGGCCTTGCTGTCAGGGTTACCGTCGTCACACTTTTGAGATGTGTCCTGAACTTTGTGGAGCAGACTTTCAGCGTTGGGTGAGAACGGCGCTAACTGTCCGATGGTGTCGAGTGACAACGCCGAAATAGCGGCCCAGGCATTCTTCGGATTGGAAAACTGTTTGAGGAGACTGTCGCTATGGAGATCATTCAGCCACTCGATACAAGAAGCGGTGAGCGTCGCGCAGAGCTGTAGACGTAACCCCGACTCTCTTTCTTCAGCAGCCTGTTGCCACATAACCGTGAAATGAGCTTTGACCGCGTCGAGGATTTTCGATGCTGGGGCATCGTCAGCTACATCATCTGGTTGAACAGTTCCATCGTTATCCTGACCCAGCAGCCCTACCTGGCTTAGGGCATCGCTCAGGTAGTAAGGGACAGCTGGCGATGAGTTCTGGCGGCTTGGCTGTTCAGAGCTGGAGGCTAGTAGGTATTCCAAAATTGAGCGGGTGCGGGGGGCCAGAAATACAGGTTTGATATCGGCACTTGAGATTCTAGCCACCGCCTCAGAAGCGCCCTCTACCAGATCGGGGTGATCAACCTCACTCAGCGCGTCATGATGGTCAACTTCAGGCTCCTCGCTCTCGTCCGGCGGAAGTAAGTGCCGTGCAAGCCCGGGAACGAGAACCGGTTCCTCATCCTGGATTCTGAGCTTGCGGCTGATGCCGGCGAACTCTTCCAGCCCCACTCGAGTGTTGAGCGATGATGAAATCCAACGGCGCTCGTCCTCGGACAGACTGGCCCACAACCGAAGAAAAGCATTTTGCGAGCTCAGCCCGAAAAACAATGCTGCCAGTAACCGCGAAACCTGCTGACTTTCAGCTTCTCGGTGCTTCCACACGAGAACCTGAACCTTGTTATCCGGAGCGAACACTTTCAGGAGTGCAGCTACGTGCGCGTTTCCGACGACACGGTAATCGCCATTCCTGGTCTTGCAAACCGAAACAGGATAGTGACTGGCCACAGCTAGAAGCGCGTCTTCAGTGAGGAGTTCTGGCCTACGTAGTCCAGAGTAGGAGCCGAGGATCACGTCCTCAACCTCGGTATCTAACCGTTCAATTCTTAGTTGCGCAACGCGTAAAAATTTTAGGGTTCTTTTGGTTCCGGTCACGTTCTGCTCCTAACTGAATTCAATCGACATCAGGGGCGTTCGACCTTTGCCCCTCAAAAATCCTTTTTTAGGAGTATCACTGCCCCAGAAAGTGCGCAAGCACGCAGGCCGTCAAAAAACCGAGCCTTTTCAGCAAGTTAGGTAGGCTTAACGCCTACCATGTAACCATAAATGACCACCGAATCATAAAATATTATATGTAAGTAACTGATTTTTATGATTATGTTTTACCCAAGAAAAAACCGTTTATTTCACCAAGCTGGGAAGGACCTGGAACAGGCATTGGCGTCGTACTGGAAAATGCGTACGAAAAAGCCCGCTTTTAATCTCGACTTTGGAGCAAAACAAAGGCGAAGTGACCGCAAAGGCAGCTCTCCCGTCCAGCAAAATCGAGCAAGAAATCAGAAAAATCATCGTTTGTGAGGAGTCGCCCTCAAGCGCCAATAACTCCGGTAAACTAGATCTACGAATCAAGAAAAGTGAAACTCTAGGTGAGCGGAATATCCGCTTTTAAGATGCCAAGCCGAGTGCCCGGGCGAGTAAAATGCGTGACGACACAATCCTGGTTGTCGACCTTGAGGCGACCTGTTGGGAAGACCAGACGACACCCGCAGGTGATGCTCAGAGTATCCACAACATGGAGATCATTGAAGTCGGTGGTGCCCTCGCCACTCGGAAAGGAAACCTGGTGGATGCCCGCTCGTTTCTGGTCAGACCAACCCGGAATCCTGTGCTGAGCGACTTCTGCATGGAGCTGACCGGGATCACCCAGTCGATGGTGGATGCCGCACCCACACTCCCCGAGGCGATTGAGGCCATGAATGCCTGGCTGGGTGATCTGCCGGACGACTTCATCTGGTGCAGCTGGGGCAACTACGACCGCCTGCACCTGGAAGCCCAAAGCCAGCTGGATGGTGCTTGGCCGGTCATCCTGGCTCGCCCGCACCTGAATTTGAAACGTATCTGGCGACGCACCACGGGGCAGAAGAGAAAGAATGGATTTGCCCACGCGCTAGCTTTTCACGGATTGGACTTTGAGGGCCATCACCATCGTGGTGTGGACGATGCGCGAAATATGGCCCGAGTCCTCCCGTATATGGATTGGTCTTTGGAACCCGAGTTGCTGACGCCACCGGAGGTGCCAGTATGAAACTGGTCTGTATTTCCGACACTCACAGTCTGCACCATCGCCTACCAGATATTCCAGATGGCGATGTCTTGATCCATGCCGGTGACTGCCTGGGCCTGGGCACGCTGGAAAACATAGAAGAGCTCAATGAATGGCTCGGAACGCTACCGCATCGGTATAAGATTGTGATTGCCGGTAATCACGACTGGGCCTTCCAGGAAACGCCGGAATTAGCACGGCAGGCACTAACGAATGCCATTTACCTGGAAGACAGCGGCGTGGAGATTGAGGGTATTCGGTTCTGGGGTTCACCCTGGACGCCCACCTTTATGGATTGGGCATTTATGCTGGAGCGTGGCCAGCAGTTGCACAAAAAATGGCAGCTTATACCGAGCGATACCGATGTGCTCATTACCCACGGCCCACCCAAAGGTATCGGCGATGAGGCAAACCTTGGATTCAAATGCCAGAATGTTGGCTGCATTGACTTGCTTGACCGAATCCAGCAACTCTCACTCAAAGCGCACATTTTTGGCCATATCCACGAAGGCTATGGGGAGTACCAGAAGGGGCAAACGACGTTGATCAATGCCAGCACCTGCACCGCTCGGTATGAGCCGCGGAACGCACCGATTGTGATAGAAGTTTGAAGCGGTCAAATTTGACCGGGGAGTCGAAATGACAGCAGAAGAGCTGATAACGCAACTACAAAAGTTGCCGCCGGAGACGCCAGTGCTGGTCGAGGGCTACGAAACCGGCTTTGATGATATTGTCGAGCTCACACCCGAACAGGTTGTCCGGTACCGGCATGCTCAGGAGTGGGATGGCGAATACCAGGCGCCAGACAGGTTCTCCAACCCAGAAACCGGAGTGCTGCAAGCTGCGGTGATCCGGGGTTGCAGAGGCTCTCGAAGGTAAAATGATGAAGGATAAGAAATCGTACAGCTTGAGTGACTTGGTGGCCCAGTGTAACCCCGAGGCGCCCATACAAGAGACGCTCCGAGAGTGGGATCTGGCTGCGCCGGTTGGCCTGGAACAGGTCGTTATGGGTGACCAAGTGGATATTCGGGAGGCGGTACTGGTTTTTGGCGAAAAACTGGCTGGCCGGTTCGATGCGGTTCAGCTGATCCTGTTTGGTAGCTGAGCCCGTGGCGACTATCACGACGAAAGCGATGCCGATGTAGCCGTTGTTTTGGCCGGACAGCCTGGGGATTTTGTGGACACCAAGCTGGAGATGGCGGGCCTGGCGTTTGAAGTGCTTTTGGATACCGGCGTGTTGATTCAGGCCCTGCCGGTCTGGGAGTGTGAATGGGCCAACCCGAAGGGCTACTCCACCCCAGAACTACTCGAAAACATTGTCAGGGACGGTATTGTGCTTTGGCGTGCCGGATAACTACGCCGGAAACCTCGCACGCGGATGCTGCCCTAAAAAATTAACCATTTCGCTGTACTTGCGCCACTCTTTCCAGCACACGATGAGCCGGCATTAACGGCACCTGACCCGTTCTCGCCAGAACGTCAATCCAGACCTGGTTTCCGCGCTGAATGACCTCGGCAGTCCCGATGTGGCCTGACACCACGGCCGTGATACCCGAAATGGTTTGATTTTTTCCTTGGGCCCGGTTCCAGGGCCAGGTGCATTCAATGGCAAAGCGCTCGGAGAAGGGTGTCTCCTGTGGCATAGGCCCGATAAAACGGCAGGCGATTATGCAGAGGCATACCGGTCGGGCCGTTGGTACGGTGTGGCAAGGTGAAAAAGGGCTCCGGGTCGATCCGTGTGATTCTTAGCATGGAAGGTCTCTCGAGCTGGCTCCGTATTTCATGCCACTCAAACCAAGAAAGGTGGTCAAATTTGACCGCTGTTTCTATAGAAACAGGGCGTTTCGATTGGCTGGTCGGTCAGCGCCAGGATGGGTGTTTCTATAGAAACACTTTCGTGCGCTCCGTATTTCCTACCACTCAAACAAAAAAGGTGACCAAACTGACCGCCCAAAATCTTGGCCGACGGGGGCTGGTTACCCCGCCCGCTTTGCATCAAAGTAGCGTCGAGTTTCCATGAGGTGCTTCATGGAGCCTTGCGCCATAAAGTCTAGGGCTGACGTTCCGAAGAAGGGAGGCTCACTGGTTTCCAGTCGAACCCGACGATTGGCGCGTTCGGCCGTTGGATACATGACTCTCAGGGATTTGTAGATGCCCAGGATGTAGCTGATGCGCTCCAGGGTATCCTGCGAGAGCGTAACGTGTGGCAACGTCTCATACTTGGCCAGCGTGCTCTGGGGCACACCACCAAGCAACAGCATCATCTCTTCCTGGGTGCAGTCCCATTCGCGACAGATACCAACGAAGCCTTTGAGAGCCACATGCCCTTTGGCTTTTTCATCATCGACGGTCATTATGTTCGCCCATCCTTGGGCTGCTCTCGATCCTCCATAAAATCGTCACTGACGCCTTCAGAATCGAAATACTCGTCCCAAACCGGATCGGTTGGCCGGTCATAGCGTTTGACGGAATCCCTGAGGCGTTCCAGTGGAGTGAGTTCCTGAGGCAACGGGTCGGCCAGCTCATCGGCATGGGCCGTGTAGGCATCGAGGCCGTCCAGGAGTTCTTTTTCGGTTGGGCGTTTGGTTTTCATGGCACACTCTCCGCAATCACAAGCAGGCCAACTCCGGGGCAGTGGGCTACAGATAGTATGACTTTACCACCCGAACGAAGCGAGCTACATAGCCGCACTCGCCCAATGGGGGCAGCCATTCGTCGGGGCCTTCGGCTCCCTTGCTCAGGCTCGTCTTGACCGGCAAAAGATTAACCGGATCATTGGCGATGGACCGGCGCTTCTGGCCAAGCCATTCTCTGGCTCCGCGATCCCAAACCCAGGCCAGCGGCACAACATGTTTTGTGCCCTCAAGGAACAAGCTTTTGGTACACGGTATGGTCGCAAAGCGAACATTCAGATTTTGGAATAACGCCTTGGCTTTGCGGCGTGCCTTATGTACCGTTACCGCCCTAAGGATTCTTCAAGACCCCCGTACGCCAGCGACGCCACTGCCAGTAGAATTGTTCTCTGCTATTACCACTAAATTTCAGATGGCCGGGATTGCCGGCTTCGCCAGCAAAAAAATGGCCCCGCTAAGGGGCCAAAAGGATCGCAACACAACGCAATGGGAATCTTTAATTATGAACAATATCTGGAAGCCAGGTAGCCAAATCACCTAAAACAAAAACCGCGAAAAGAACCGACAACTGAATAATAATGAAAGGAAAAACGCCAGTATAAATATCCCTGGTTTTAATAGCGGTCGGACATACGCCTTTAATGTAAAAAAGAGCAGGTCCTACTGGAGGCGTCAAAAAAGATGTTTGAAGGCACAAAGCGAATAAAACCGCAAACCAAACAGGGTCAACACCTAAACTAAGGAGACTCTGAATAAGTCTCCTTAATCATTTCTTGAACTCCTTTATTAGTTTTATTCATTCAGCTTCTACCAAAAATATTATAGGACTTCTGAAAGCCTTATCTCGTTCGTTCATATAATGTAACTACAGCTGCGCTACCAAGCCCTAAGTTATGCTGTAATCCAAATCGGGCATTGTCGACCTGACGAGCTCCAGCGTTCCCGCGCAATTGTTGAGTCAACTCAAAACACTGAGCGAGCCCAGTTGCGCCCAAAGGATGTCCTTTTGAAAGAAGACCACCGGAAGGATTTGTAACGAACTTTCCACCGTATGTATTATCACCATCTTCAACTAAACGCTCCCCCTCTCCTGGAGAACAAAGACCAAGAGCCTCATAGGTGATAAGTTCGTTTTGAGCAAAGCAATCGTGCAACTCAATTACGTCAATATCTTCAGGTGCCACTCCAGCTTGTTCATATACTTTTTCGGCCGCCAACTCCGTTAGGCCGGCTCCAACCAACTTAATCATGTCTGGACCTTCGAAAGTATCTTGCAAATCGGAAACCATCGCCTGCGACCTGATTCGAACAGTTGCATCTAACCCATGCTTCAACGCAAATCTTTCCGAAACCACGACAGCAGCTGAAGCTCCACAGGTTGGCGGACATGCCATCATTTTCGTCATTACGCCTGGCCAAATTGATTGATCATGAAGCACTTCTTCTGTAGAAACTTTTTTTCGAAAAAGCGCCTGAGGATTGTTGAAAGCATGATCACTGGCTTTTGCGCGAATTCGAGCGAACGTTTCGAGCTTTGTTCCGTAAAGATCCATATGAGCCTTCCCTGCCCCGCCAAACAACTTTAAAGTTACCGGCAAATCACGCTTATCGAAAAAGGCTTCATCAGCAATCATTTCAAATTTTTCTAAAGGAGAGGGTCGATCACTAAAGACTTGCTCAAGTGCGCCAGGTTTCATCTGTTCAAAGCCTAAAGCTAAAACACAGTCGGCAACACCGCTTTCTACAGCCTGTCGCGCTAAAAACAGGGCGGTTGATCCACTCGCACAGTTGTTATTTACATTGATAATGGGAATTCCGGTCATTCCAACACGGTAAACGGCTCGTTGCCCTGAAGTGCTGTCGCCGTAGACATACCCAACATAAGCCTGATCTAGATGCTTGAGTGAGAGTCCGGCGTCGTTTAATGCCAGAAAAAGTGCATCGGAGCCCATTCTGTCATACATTTCAGACAAGCCCGGTTTCGCAAACGGCACAAGACTTGTACCAGCGATGAACGCCGCCATTTGAAAGCCTCCTATCAAAATAAATATCTCTAACTTATAAAAATACCGACTCTTAGTTATTAGCTAGCTGCACTTTCCGCACTCAACAATGCGAAAGCCGGTAAATTGTATTAGCTCTATCGAAGACGTCTGACCCACGAAAGGCACCGATATCAAGCCATTCTTTACGCCACAAAAGGATATTAGTTTCCTATTTCCAAATCATCCCCCCTCAAAGGGGGGAGGGGGGGGGGGCACACACTTTGCAAGGTAAATTTAATTAATTCAATATATTCGATCTTGCCAATTTCAAACTTAACTGTTAATAAGATAATTTTATTCTCATCGTGAATTTACACTTTTACTTATTTATTATTATCACAAACACTAGTACAATATATTATTAAAATATTTAAATGAATACTTTGACTTTCTAATAGATTTGCTAACCCGGATTTCTCATAGGTCCCCGGCAAGTCTCGCAGACTGTGCGGGTTACTGCCATGACCGCTCATTTTCGGCCGTGATTGATTAATGATTAATCAATTCCTGTTGTCCGGACACACGGCCCCCTTTCCCCCATTGAGTCGGGCCGGGGGAGCCCAGGCTTCTATCCCGGAACCAGTTGACGTACCAGGTCAGAGAGTTCGTCTTTGTAAGGATAGGCATCACTCATCAACACCCGTATGCGCCGAGTGTTGCGAATGATGACCGCGCCCACCTTGATCAGCTTCAGTCGCAGGTTACTGGCGCTCATTCTCTCGAAGGGCGTTTTCTTCAGGTGAGCGCGTAATCGCTCGAACAACGTGTAGGCAAAGCCCGTCAGAAGCAGCCGCCACTGATTGGTCCACCACCGCGTGCTGGAGGTGCGATCTGCGAACAGACACAACTGCTGATCCTTGATCCGGTTTTCCATGTCGCCCCGGGCACAGTATTGCTCGTAGTAGAGTTTAACGCCGTCGTCGTAACGGGAACTGATGATGAACCTGGGGTTGACACCCAGTTCGCCTTCTTCCAGCCGGGCGACCACCCAGCGAGGGTGTTTCCAGGTGTGGGCCTGGTACTGGAATCGATAGGTGGCGGAGACTTTGTCACCCAGTTCGTTGTGAGCCTTGCGAACAATCATTGAGGGTGCGTCTACCTCCTTGAGCAGTCGGCTGTTCTTACTGATACCGACCAGGTAATCCACCTTATTCCGGTCGCACCAGCTCAACAATCGGGGGCGATAGAAGCCGCTGTCACCCCGGAACACGATGCGGGTATCCGGCCAGTCGGCGATTTTCAACCCAGTTGTCCAAATGACCGCGTTTAAGCGGCCAATTTATTACGCTCAATTTCCTGCAATTTGCCAGGGTTGAGCGAGACCGGTCCGGTGACTTCCCAGTTCCGGGTATTGCCAGACCAGCGCCGTGGATTCTGGCGTTTTGCTCTTTCATAAACCAGTTTCCGGTGCGTCAGGCGCTCGTGGTCAACGCCACGATGTCGGTCCGCCGGTGTCACGAACCGGATGCCGCTGTGTAGGTGCTGTTCGTTGTAGGCGTACTCGAACGCCAACATCCATTCACGCACCGACGTGAGCGATTTAAAGCCTTTTGACGGCCATTCCGGGCAGTATTTGACGGTCCGGAACAACGATTCCGAGTAAGGATTATCGTTGCTGACTCTCGGTCGGCTGTGAGACATCAACATGCCCAGCTCAGCCAGCCGGGCTTTGAGCATATAAGAGGTCATCGGCGCTCCGTTGTCAGAGTGCAGGACCGGCGGATTATGCCAGCAGCCTTCTCGTAACAGGGCACGTTCAACCAGTTTCCGGGCCAGCTCGCCCGACTCCGCCTCATGGATTTCCCAGGCAACGATCTTGCGACTGTAGATGTCCATGATCAGGTACAGATACCAATGCTGGCCACGTACCGCTGAGGGGCAATAGCTGATGTCCCAACTCCACACCTGGTTCGGGCCTGTCGCAGTAAAGCTGGTAGGCTCTGGTACCTTGCGTGGCGGCTTCATGCGCCCTCTGTGAT
Source organism: Marinobacter sp. KM021 (assembly GCF_050707965.1). Classification (NCBI taxonomy): domain Bacteria; kingdom Pseudomonadati; phylum Pseudomonadota; class Gammaproteobacteria; order Pseudomonadales; family Marinobacteraceae; genus Marinobacter; species Marinobacter sp. KM021. The sequence continues at coordinate 3,967,383 of NZ_CP136129.1, read as the reverse complement.
TCTGTTGCTGGTGCTTCTTTAGCACCCGGTAGAACGACGATTCCGAGGCCAGATAAAGGCCTTTATCAGCGAGTGACGGCACAATCTGCGACGGTGGCGAACTCCGGTATTCAGGTTGATTGCATGCGCTCAGAATGGCCAGCTCCTCGGCCTGTGTCAGTTTGTGGGGCTGTTCGGCTCGCTCTGCCTCAGGGCGCTGATCTTCAGCAACCTGGCCACTAGGGTCTCGCCAGCGCTTCAATGTGCGCTCGCTGATGTCCATTAACTCTGCGGCCTTGTATCGGGCGGCACCGCCGGCAACGGCTTCATCAAACAGCGCCAGGAGCCTTGCACGTTCGTCCAGCGGCGTCAGTCGTCCTCGCTGCTGTCCGGATCCTCGCCGTACAAGGCTTCGAGCTTTTTTGACAGCACCAGAAGTGACGTCGTCTCGGCCAACGCCCTGTCTTTACGGCGAACTTCTGACTTCAGCTTTTTAATGGTCTTGCGGGCTTCTCGCTGTTGCTTCTGAGCTGCTTTCTGACGCTCATCCTGCATGCCGGCACCCTGAAGGCAGGCTTCCTTCCAGCGCTGTACTTGCTCCGGATACAAGCCTTTCTTGCGGCAATAGGCACTGAGTTCGGCTTCAGACATAGCGGCCGTTTCTACTACAACGGCCAGCTTGGCTTCGGGGGACCAATCTTCTCCGGTGGTACGATTACCTGGCACGGGCATTCCTTGTTGTCGACACTGTTTCAACCAACTATACAGAGTCACATCGGATATGCCTTCCTCTGCCGCCACCGACACAACACTTCGGTTCTGCGGAGGTAACAACTTATTCAAAACGGCCGCTTTACGTTCTTCGGAATAACGTGGCATGAATGCTCCCATGCCGCCCCAGCTAGTGGAATTCAGGCGAAATCGCCAACTGGACAACTAGGCTGACAGAGGGGGCAGTACTGCCGGATGAACTTCACCAGCAGGGCCAGAATGGCCCAGCTGTGGCGGCTGTCGCTTCGGTTGCTGGTGCGCAGGTAGCTCACCAACAGGTGACGGCCGCAGAACACGTACAGCGGGAAGTAACAATGGTGATCGTAGTAGGCGTTAAAGAACTTGCCGGGCTGGTCGCCATGCACTGGAATGTCAGTGCCATCGAAGTCCAGCACAATTTCCTTGGGTGGAGTCTCGTGCTGTTCGATGAAGTGATGCCACAGCAGTTCGTGGGCCTTGACCACCGCCTGCCGGTCCACGCGCTGTTCCATGCGGCACAAGGTCGATTTGCCCGCCAGAATGGCATCTTCACCGGTCGCGGTCTGAAGTGCCTGGTCAGCGCGTAACGTTTCGTGATCGTTCAGATCTTCGTATCCGGCGGCTACGCCAAAGACCCGTTGCCGGATCATGGTTTGAAGCTTGTGGCGAACCAGCACCGGATTACGGGTATCGTCCAGCACCGTAGCCAGGCGCTGAGTGAGCTGGTGTTGTTTGTCGACTTCGCGAAGTAGGAGCAATCCGGCATCGGAGGTGATGTGGCCACCGGAGAAATCGGCTTCAATTTGACGGCGAGAGAGTGGCGAGAAGGTCAGTTTTTCAGGTACCATTTTGGATAGCGGCTTTTGGTGCTTGGTGAACGGTGTAAGGTCCTGAAACTATAGCACTTTCAGCCGCTTTCTTTTATCCCCTCATGAGAAATCCGGGCTAAACTCTACACTCCACCAAGTAAAATCCCCCGTTGGCAAGATACTAACGAGGGAAAAATGTCGCTTTATATTCGGGATAAGACTTTAGTCTATCCAAACATTTTCATATACGGCACGTCAGAAAACATACTGCACCATTCCTTGTAAGCGAACTGCATCACCCTCCTCGCCACTTTGTGTTCTACGACTGTGATAACCGGCCTCAACGCCATAGTTGATACGCTTAGCAGGTGACCAAATATAATTTAGGTAGATGCTTTCCGCTCTGTCGGTCGCTAGCGAAGACATTGCACCCTGGCCAACTGCATCATCCAAGTCCACCGTTGCAATTCCATAGGCAACATTCACGTTTCCGGTACCAACCGAAATCGTCATACCAACAGTGCCGCCAACACCCTTAATTCCCTCTACAGAGCCGCTAGCGTCAATGAATCCGGCACCACTAGGTGACCCGTAAAGATAGCCCCCCAATCCATCACCATGAGTAAATGCGCCCCTAAGGGTAAATCTATCCGTCACCTTTGAAGCAGCCTCAAAATTCACCCCCCAGCCCAGAATACTTTCATCGCTATTACTAGCAGAATTGTAATATGCGATCTCTCTTAAAACGGTGGAGACGCCATAACTAATAGCGCCATAACGATCTTCATACCGAAGAGTTAAATCGGGATATCCATTCTTTAACTCATCATCAGTACTGGGGCTATTAGTCATATCAACATTGCTTCCGATGTTGCCGGGGTCCTCCAATGCTATTGATAGTCCACCGCTCGTATATCGCAACTGTGCTTGGCGTGTAATGTTCCCCTGTCCAAACTGAGCAGTGAAATCAACAACCGGCGTAAAACCCAGGAAACCTCCAAAATTCGTCCATGTTTGCCCTGCAAGAACTCCATTCCATTCACCATATGCATGTCGCAGTCGGAACTGACCGCCTCCACCTCCGTAAAAATCGCCCTCGATAGTTGTGTTGAGCGTGCTTCCGGCGACGGGAGTGGAAGTCTTAAACCCTAATCGACTTTCAAAGGCGTGAAGATTAGCATGCCCCTCCGCCCCCTCCTGACTGTCGAGGGAAATTAGACGGTGGGTAACAGTAGGTCCAATATACCCGTCAACGTCATAAATCATGTCGAGCTTCGCATATCCATAAATGCTAGCCTTCATATCAGCCACATCTAGTTCAAAGGCAGATACCGAACATGTAGAAAGCATAGTAATTGCTGCAAGGGCGCTTAGTTTATAGGTATTGTTTTTTTTATAGCTCATTAATTGTTTCCTTTTTTAAATTATTGAAACCTACTTGCATCTCAAACTTAATTTGTGATGCTAAAACAATCGTAATGCACCCCTCTGATTGGCTCCCCTCTCAAAAGTGGGGGGGGGCTTGATGCATATATTCGACTTTCAACGTATATGTCTAACATTTAGAAAATCTAGATCCGTACATTAATTTTTAGGGCACCAAAATTTAATGCCCACTGCCGGAATAAATCGAATACTCACGAATTTAATTTCAACTTCAGAATATCAGTAGAACTGAGATAACGTCTTTTAGTCACGTAGCTTTTTCTTATAGAAATACTGTCTTTATGGATTTTTGCAGGAATCTAAAAATTTCGTTATTTAGAATGACTAGTAGCTCAATTCGCCAAAATAAAACCAGCCACATCCTGTTTAAATCACCCCAAGTTCTTTTTTATGAATTTTTGGATTTCACCCACAATACCGCTGCGGAACGCCAGAACGGTTAGCACAAAGGTGCCACCCAGGATGGGGTCTACCCAGTCACGTAGCGGGCCCTGCGACAACAGATACTCTATGTTCACCACAAAGGTGGCGCCCACCACCGGTCCGAGCAGCGTGCCCATACCTCCAACCAGTGTCATCAGAATAACTTCGCCCGACATATGCCAATGGGCATCGTTCAGTGACGCCAGCTGGAACACCACGGATTTCATGGAGCCGGCCAGACCCGCCAGCGCGGCGGAGATCACAAAGGCCAGGATCTTGTAGCGATCCACGTTGTAACCCAGCGAGACCGCCCGAGGTTCGTTCTGCTTGATGGCTTTCAGGATCTGCCCGTACGGACTGCCGACAATGCGCTGCACCAGCAGGTAACAGGCGATAAACACCACCAGCACGAAGTAGTACATGTTGAGGTTGTCTTCGAGGTTAATCAGACCAAACAGCTCGCCCCGGGGGATGCCGTGCATGCCGTCTTCGCCGCCGGTGAATTCCGACTGCACAAAGAAGAAAAACACCAGCTGTGCCAACGCCAGGGTCACCATGGCAAAGTATATGCCTTGCCGGCGGATCGACAGTAACGCAAAGGCCAGCCCCAACAGGGTGGCCATGGCGGTACCGGCAATAATCCCCATCTCCGTGGTCAGGCCGGAGAAATTACTGAGCAGGTAGCCCGTGGTGTAGCCTCCGGTGGCCAGGAAGGCGGCATGGCCGAAGGACAGCAAACCGGTAAACCCGAACAGCAGGTTAAAGGCCACCGCAAACAAGGCAAAACACAGGATCTTCATCAGGAAGACCGGGTACATCACGAAGGGCGCGGCCAGCAGCAACAGCAGCAGAACGCCGTTCACCATCAATTTCTTGCGGTCCTGGATCTTTTGCTGCTCGACAATGGCTTTGTGGATATCGGCAGGATTAACAGGCTGGTTCATGATTATGCCTCCTTACCGAACAGGCCAGTGGGTCGGATCATCAGCACCACCACCATCACCAGGAAGATAACGGCCGAGGACGCCGGCGGGTAAAAGGTTTTGGTGAGGCCTTCGATCACGCCCATCAGGATGCCCGTGATAATGGCCCCGCCAATGGAGCCCATGCCCCCGATCACCACCACCGCAAAGACCACGATGAGAATGTTGGACCCCATCACCGGAGTTATCGAATAAATGGGTGCCGCCAGCACACCGGCGAATGCCGCCAGCATGACGCCGAATCCGTAGGTCAGGCTCACCAGCAAGGGTGCGTTAATGCCGAAGCCCTGCATCAGCTGCGAGTCTTCTGTGCCCGCCCTCAAGTAGGAACCCAGCTTGGTTTTCTCGATGATGAACCAGGTGCCGAAACACACCAGCAGGGCCACCACGATCACCCAGGCCCGGTAGTACGGCAGGAACATGAAACCCAAGTTGATGCCCCCTTTGAACATATCCGGCATGGAATAGCGCAACCCGGACACTCCGTAGATGTTGGTGAGGACGCCCTGGATGATCAGGGCCGCCCCGAAGGTGAGCAGCAGGCTGTAGATGTGATCCTGACCAGCAATGCGCCGGAGCAGGAAGTATTCAATCAACAAGCCGAAAGCGCCAACCAGGACCGGGGCCACAAACAGAGCTACCCAGTAATTGACGCTCAGCAGGTCAAACAGAACCACGGTGACCAGGGCACCGAGCATATACATGGCGCCATGGGCGAAGTTGATGATTTTCAACAGACCGAAGATAACCGCAAGGCCGAGGCTTAACAGGGCGTAAAAGGCACCGTTAATAATCCCGATCATGAGCTGGCCGGACAGCACAGCAAGAGGAACGCCGAACACCATTGACATGCAACGGACTCCAAATCAGCTAATAAAAATGTATAGTCAAAAGTTATTCGAACCGACCGGCAAGGGCTCTTCAAACTCAATATTCAAGAGCCCATGTCGAAAAATTACCTGTTGTCGGTGACTAGAGGACAAACACTATTTGAAAGGGGACGGAACGCTTCCTCGGCAGGGATTGTGCGGACAATCTTATATAGATCCCATTCCCCTTGGGATTCCTCCGGGGTCTTAACCTGAGCCAAATACATATCATAGACCATACGACCGTCCTGACGAATCCTTCCGTTAGTTGCGAACATGTCGTTGATGGGGGTATTAATCATCTGAGTGCGAACGATCTGAGAGTCGTCGGAGCCCGTAGCTTCGACAGCATTAAGATAATGTATTGTGCTGGAGTAGATACCGGCATGGACCATTGTCGGACGCACACCTGTTTTTTCAAAGAATCGGTCTGCCCAAGCGCGAGCTTCCGGATTCATATCCCAATACCAACCTGTTGTGAGTTGGATCCCCTGAGCAGTCTCAACTCCAAGCGAGTGCACTTCTGTAAGAAAGAGCAGCAATGCTGCGAGTTTCTGGCCGGATTGAGTCAAGCCAAATTCGCCAGCGGTATTGATAGCGTTAATCGCGTCAGCTCCGGTGTTGGCTAGAGCGACCACATCTGCTCCTGAGGCCTGGGCTTGAAGGATGAATGAAGAAAAGTCTGGTGTAGGAAACGGATGGCGAAGGGTCTTTATAACTTCACCTCCACTCGCCTCGACAACACTTGAAACCGCCGCTTCAAGTTCATGGCCTCCACTATAGTCGACAGTCAAAATGAACCATGACTCTCCTCCTTCCTCTACGACAGCACGGGCAGTTCCAACAGCTAACGGATATGTATCGTATACATAATGAATATGGTTCGGAGAGCAATGCTCATTCGTGATACTTGATGCGATTGAGCCCGACACGATGCCTAACTTATTATTCTCTTTTATAACTTCAATGGCCGCTAGAGATACAGAAGAGGCTACAAATCCCGCTACCATATCCACGTCTTCATTCTCTAACCACCGGCGCACTGTGCTTGAAGCCACGTCGGGGCTATTACGATCATCAGCGCTAACGATTTGGATATCAGCCATGCCAACCTTGCCGCCGAAATCATCCACCGCCATCTCCAGTGCAGCAAGGCCATTTGGCCCAACCAAATCTCGGTAGGTACCGGACATATCAGCGAGATAGCCAATTTTCACAATATCGTCAGAAATTTCTGCTTGCGCATCGCTAACGATCACTGCGGACAAAATCATCGCCAAGAAAGACTTTTTCATATTTATCATTTTTATATCTCCAACTAGGTCGCTCATTGTATTGTGGTTCAAAACTAGTGAGTTACTGCACGTCAATATTCCAAACTTCTTTTCCTATTGTTGGCTTTCGCTATACACAGAGATAATGATCCAGCAATGTCCTTTTAGAACTCAGCTCGTGTGAGTTAATCTCTTCCACAATCTGGCCGTACTCCAAAACGTAATGGCGATCTGCGAGGGACGCTGCAAAGTGAAAGTTCTGCTCAGCTAGAACGATTGTCAGGCCCTTTTTCTTCAAGGCCACCAACACCTCACCCAACGTTTCCACGATGACAGGCGCCAGACCCTCGGTAATTTCGTCGAGCAACAGCATATTGGCACCGGTGCGCAGGATGCGCGCCATGGCCAGCATCTGCTGCTCACCGCCAGAGAGCTTCGTCCCCTGACTGAATCGGCGTTCGTAGAGGTTGGGGAACATGGTGTAGATTTCTTCCAGGCTCATGCCGCCGCTGCGCACCACCGGTGGCAGGGTCAGGTTTTCCTGGACGTTGAGTGACGAAAAAATGCCCCGATGTTCGGGGCAATACCCGACACCCAACCTGGCAATATGATGGGGAGCGCAGGACATGGTCTCCTCCCCGTTGATCATGATGGAGCCGGTGCGGCGGCCCACCATGTTCATGATCGCTTTGAGGGTCGTGGTGCGGCCGGCGCCATTGCGCCCCAGCAGGGTTACCAGTTCACCCCGGTGCACCACCATGTCGATGCCATGCAGGATATGGGACTCGCCGTAGAAGGCGTGCAGTCCGGAAACCCGCAGCTGTTCGTATTCCTTGTCCGGTCCGTGACTCATTGGGCGGCCTCCGCACTGGCGGGATTGGTCTCGGTCGCGCCTCGCTCGCCACTACCGTCGGATCCCATGTAAACCTCGCGCACACGGGGATCGGCAGACACGGTTTCGTAGTCGCCTTCAGTCAGAACGGCCCCCTGGGCCAGCACGGTGATGCGGTCACACAGTTTGCTGACCACGCTCAGGTTATGCTCCACCATCAGCACGGTACGGCCCTTGGCCGCGCTGCGCACCAGTTCCACCACGCGATCCACATCCTCGCTGCCCATACCCTGGGTGGGTTCGTCGAGCAGCAGGATTTCCGGCTCCATCGCCAGCGTGGTCGCCAGCTCCAATGCCCGTTTGCGGCCGTAGGCCAGCTCCACGGTGGTGGTATTGGCAAAACTGGTCAGTCCCACCGCATCCAGCAATTCCATAGCGCGCTCATTGAGCTTGTTCAGACGGGCTCCGGATTGCCAGAAGCTGAAAGAGTTGCCCTCGAACGTCTGCAATGCGACGCGGATATTCTCGAGGGCAGTCATGTGCGGGAACACAGCGGAAATCTGGAAGGACCGAACCACACCCCTACGGGCGATGGCGGCGGATTTCAGAGAGGTGATGTCCTCTCCCTTATAAAGGATCTGCCCCCTGGTCGGGATCAGGAACTTGGTCAGGAGATTGAAAACCGTGGTCTTGCCGGCACCGTTAGGGCCAATTAAGGCATGAATATCGCCCTGCCGAATTTGTAGATCGACATGATCAACGGCCTGAAATCCCCTAAACGTCTTTACGAGGCCTCGGGTTTGCAATATATATGGATTACTCATTTCTTGCCTACTATTTTTGTTTTTGAACCTTGTCCAAAGTATCTTCATAAATCATATGACACCCCCCCCAAAAGAAGGGGCCGGGTAAAGATTTTCCAATGGCCATCTACTTTGCCCACTCTTCAGCGTCAATCTTGTAGCTTTCTGCCTCAGTCGATAGTTTCGCCTCCCAACACAAGAAGTGTGAGTGGTGTATCGTCCTGTCGATGATCAGCACCTCCACGTTGTCGTCGTGGAAGAACTCGCCCCAACTGATGAGGTTCTTGGTGGTGGTCAGGATGATCGACCGGTATTCGTAAAGGCTATCGATCAACTGGAGCAGGCTGTAGCGGGCCTGCTGGGTTGACCTGCCCACACCCGACGGGCTGATGAACACCAGGTTTTCCGTTCGTCGAGGAACTGCTAATCCAGCAAGGAAAGTAGCTGGCTCTGTGGCCTGGGGGCTACAGCCACTCCGAGGCGGGTGGGTTCTACCCCGTTACTGCGGACATTCCTAAAAAGAGGCACACTGTGCCAAAGGAGTGTTCATGTCCAGACGCAGAAAATATAGCCAAGAGTTCAAACGCGAAGCCATCGCTTTAACCCGTCAGCCCGGTGTGAGCTGTCGCCAGATTGCCCTGGAGGTTGGTATTAATCCCAACCTGCTGTCTCGGGGGCGCAGAGAAGCGGATGAGGAGACAGACATGGCCTTCAAGGGCTCTGCTTCTCCCAGAGACGAGGAGGTCGCCCGTCTCAAGCGAGAACTGGCCCGTGTGAAGAAGGAGCGTGATTTTTTGTGCGAAGCGGCAGTGTTCTTCGCAAAGGAGTCGTCCTGAGGTATCAGGCGATTCAACGTTGTCGCAGTCATTTCCCAATACGTATTATGTGCCCACGCAGGAAGGAAAGCTCTTTCTGTGCGTGGTTCTCGACCTATACAGCAAGCTGATCGTTGGTTGGCCCATGCATTACCGGCAGGATCGGCATATGGTGATCAGAGCCGTTGAGATGGCCGTTTGGCAGCGCCAGGGGAAAGTCCCGGTGGTATTGCATTCAGATCGAGGCAGTCAATTTACCAGTGGTGACTACCAGCGATATCTTGGTAGCAACCGTTTGGTAAGCAGCATGAGTGCGGTCGGTCATTGTGGCGATAATGCTGCCTGCGAGGGATTCTTCGGGATGCTCAAGCGGGAGCGAATTCACCACCGGCATTACCGCACTCAGAACGAAGCGCGAGCTGATGTATTCGACTACATTGAGCGGTTCCATAATCCCAGGATGCGACGTAGAGTTGCCGTTCAGGATCGGAAGTTGTCAGCCGTTTTAAAACCGTCCGTGGAAATGGGGTAGAACCCCTCTGACCTTTCGCGTCTAAGATTCTGGAGCCTGTAAATAAATCTGTGTAACTGCCCATCCCATTACAGGTGGCCGTCCAGGCGGTCACCGAATTCGATAATAAAGCGATTCAGCGCAGGCTTCCAATCCCTGATTGGCATGGTCCATTTCTTTGATGCTTGCTGGATCGCCAGGAAGGCCACTTTCAGGGCCGAGTCATCACTTGGGAACAGCTTCCGGCGCTTGGTCGCTTTGCGGATCACGCTGTTCAGCGACTCAATGGCATTGGTGGTGTAGATCACTTTCCGGATCGCCGGCGGGTACTCGAAGATGGTGATCAGGTTATCCCAGTGGCTTTGCCAGGAACGAGAGATCTGTGGGTATTGGCTGTCCCAGCGCTCTCCAAAGGCCTCCAGTGCCTGCCGGGCTTCATGTTCCGTGGCGGACTGATAGATCTGCTTCAGGTCCGCAGTAACCGCCCTGTAGTCCTTCCAGGACACGTAGCGCAGCGAGTTACGAACCATATGCACGATGCATAGCTGCACTTTGGTTTGCGGGTACTCAGCGGCAATAGCATCCGGGAAGCCCTTGAGGCCATCCACGCAGGCGATCAGGATGTCCTCCAGACCCCGATTCTTGAGCTCTGTCAGTACCGACAGCCAGAACTTCGCACCTTCAGTTTCGGCAAGCCACAGGCCCAGCAGCTCCTTCTGGCCTTCCATGTTGATGCCCAGGGCCAGATATAGGGACTTGTTGATCACTCTCTTGTCCTGACGAATTTTCAGAACGATGCAGTCCAGATAGACGATGGGGTAGATCGGATCAACAGGGCGATTCTGCCACTCATGAACCTGATCGATCACACGCTCCGTCACCTTGGAAACCAGTGTTGCCGAGATGTCCGCGTCGTACATCTCTTTGAAGGCATCTACGATGTCTCGTGTGCTCAATCCCTTGGCATACAATGCCAAGATTTGATCATCCATCTGGGTCAGCCGAGACTGACCCTTACGGACGAACTGAGGCTCAAATGAGCCTTCCCGATCACGGGGAGACTGGATGGAAACTTCCCCGTGCTGGCCCTTCAGGCGCTTGGCAGAATAGCCATTGCGACTGTTGCCAGTGCCACGACCTTCAGGAGCGTGCTTCTCGTATCCGAGGTGCTCATCCAGTTCAGCATTGAGTGCGGTCTCGACGGTCAGCTTGACTAGTTGCTGCGTGAGGGCTCCGAGATCTTTTTCGGACTTGATGTCCTTGGCCAGCTCGGCGGCCATGGCTTTGAGTTTTTCTTGGTCCAATTGTGTACCCACGGTAAGCGTCCGGCCATCACACCTTGTCAGATATAGTCGGCTTCCAGTTGTGGGGCAATAGCTCGTCGATGGCGTTGTTCTTCTGCGTCGGCAGGCGGGTCAGCACATCTTTTAGATAGGCATAGGGATCATGACCGTTCAGCTTGGCAGACTGGATCAGGGTCATCACCGCAGCCGCACGTTGACCACTGCGCAGTGACCCGGCGAACAGCCAGTTGGAACGGCCCAGCGCCCAGGGCCGGATCTGGTTTTCCACCCAGTTGTTGTCTATGGGCACAGCGCCATCGTCGAGGTAGCGCGTCAGCGCTGCCCAGCGTTTGAGGCTGTAATCCAGGGCTTTGGCCGTGCCGGAGCCATCCGGCACTTTCTGACGATGCGCCTGCATCCATTGCTGTAGTGCATCGGCAAGCGGTTTGGCTTTGGTTTGTCGGATTTCCAGCCGCTTATCCGGCGGCAGGTCTTTGGTTTCCCGTTCGATCTCGTAGAGGCCGCCGATGTATTCCAGAGCCTTCGCAGCCAGCTCGCTCTTGTTGGCCTCGTGCAGGTCGTAGAACTTGCGTCGGGCGTGTGCCATACAGCCGATTTCGGTGATGCCGTTGCCGAACCCGGCCTCGTAGCCGGCGTAATCGTCACAGACCAGCTTGCCCTGCCAGTCACCCAGGAAGGTGCGGGCGTGTTCACCCGCCCGGCTTGGGGCGAAGTCGTAAACGGTGGCTTTCAGGTCCGAGAACGGTGTGGTGCAGTAAGCCCAGACGTAGGCCTTATGGGTTTTCTTCTTACCCGGAGCCAACATGCTGACCGGCGCTTCATCGGCGTGCAGAACGTTGTGTTCCAGCAAGGCGTTTCTCAACGCATCTGCCAGGGGCTGCAACTGCACACCGCAGGCACCGACCCATTCGGCGAGTGTGGAACGGGGTATTTCCAGGCCGGCACGGCCGAAGATGCGTTCCTGACGGTACAGTGGCAGGTGGTCCGCGTACTTGGCCACCAACACCTGAGCCAGCAGGCCGGCGGTGGGGATGCCCTTGTCGATCACCTGCGGTGGTACCGGTGCCTGGATCAAGGTCTCGCACTGCTCGCAGGCCCACTTGCCCCGGATGTGCCGCTCCACGGTGAACTCGCCCGGGACGTAATCCAGCTTTTCGCTCACGTCCTCGCCAATACGCTTGAGCTGGCAGCCGCAATGGCACTGGGTATTGTCCGGTTCATGGTGGATCAGGGTACGGGGCAGCTCCGGTGGCAGCGGGGTGCGCTTAGGCTTCTGCTTGGGTCGAGCGGCCTTCTGCTCCTCAGTCATCGCCTGGTCCAGCTCGGCTTCGATGGCGGCCAGGTCACTGTCGATCAGCTCGTCCAGGAGCTTGCCCTGAACGGCATCGAGTTGCTCACTGCGGCGGGCGAACTTGTGACGTTTGAGGATGGCGACTTCGTGGGTCAGCTTCTCGATGATGGCATTGCGGCGCACCAACTCCCGCTCCTTCCGGCCCAAGGCTTGATCCTTGGCGTCCAGAGAGTCCATCAGTTCCGTCGCCAGAGCGCGGAGCTGATCGGCTGAGAGTTGGTTGATATCGGGGCGCTGAGTCATGCCGCCTAGTATGCCAAGTCCCTGTTCGGCAGGCGATTCGCGGTTCTGGCTATAGCGGCATCACAGCACTTGTGATTACAGGATGCAGATGACGCCCTCCGCGCCAATGCGCTGCCAGGGCAGGCCCTGAACCAAGGCAGACAACTGTTCCTCGGTCAGGCGCAGTTGGTCACCACGCCAGGTTTCGCCCCAGTGGAACTTACCCCGGTTCAGCCGGCGGGCGCACAACCAGATGCCCAGGCCATCATGGATCAGCACCTTCATCCGATTGCCTCGCTTGTTGGCGAACAGGTAGGCGCAATGGGGTTTAGCCGAACCGAATACCTGAATAACCCGCGCCAGGGCCTTGTCGGGTCCGGCCCGCATATCCAGCGGTTCGGTGGCCAGCCAGATCTCATCAATGCGGATCATCCCAACAGATCCCGAAGCAAAGCCGCACACTGATGGGCTTGCTCCGCAGGCCACTCCACCACAACCGCACCACCGGCGCGGGGAATCTTGATGCGGATGGTGCTACATTGATTCGAGACTGACAGGGTGTCCGGCACAGGCGCTACGGCTGGCAGACGGACCGGAACGAATCCAGGTGCTTCCGGAGTATTAGCCGCTCTTCGCGCTTCGCTCATCCAGCGCCGGACCATGTTGGCGTTGAGACCGTTATCCAGCGAAATCCGGGAAACAGACGCCCCGGGCTTCAAACATTCGGCGACGATACGAGCCTTCAGCTCTTTAGAGTAACGACGACGTTTTTGGTAGGGCTTGGTTACGCTTATGTTGGTCATGTTAAGTGTCCACTTAAAAATAAGTGGACACTATCCTGACGGCCGCAGCGCCTGGCTCAAGATGGGTTTACCGGACGGTTACTACCCACGATGGTATCCTTTTGAAAAGATTACTCAGTCGTGGGCAGTTACACAATTTGGTTTACAGGCTCAGATTCTGATATCAATCAGAGAGATTGGATTTGTTATACAAACCTAGCGGTCCCAAAATATTGTCATTGTGCTCACCCAAATCAGGTATACTACCAACCACCTGCTTAGTGAGACTAAACTTAGGTGCGGGTGCAGGCTGCAGCACTCCGTCGATACGAATGAAGCTTTCACGCGCCTGATTATGAGGATGATTTGCAGCCTCAGAAAGATTCAAAATCGGAGCGAAACAAGCGTCTGTTCCCTCCAAAAGCGAACAACATTCAGCCTGCGTACGGGAGCCAAAATACGCTGACATCTTCTTCTTCGCTATCTGCCAGCAACTCTTATCGTATTGGTCTACAAAGTCTGGATCATCGCTAAAACCACAAATAGAAATTAGCTTTTGGTAAAAATTAGGCTCTAATGCTTGAACGGTAATAAAGCGATCATCGGCACACCGATAAGTGCTGCACCACGGAGCCGCACCACTGAAAAAGTCATTACGGTCGCCATCACTAATGACTCCTTGTTCCCTCAAACTGGCCAGAAGCATCATGTTATAAATTACACCATCAGAAATAGCCGCATCAATCACTTGACCTTGGCCAGTTTTATTGACATGAAACAGTGCAGATAGGATACCGAGCGCCAAAGACATGCTCCCTCCCCCCACATCACCCTGCAAAGTTGGCGTCGGGAACGGAATATCCCCTGGCAAACCGCCGTAAAAAAGAGCTCCTGTGATGGCAGAAAAGTTCAGGTCATGACCGGCCGAAGGCGCTAGCGGTCCCGTCTGTCCCCATCCAGTCATCCGACCGTAGATTAGTTTTGGATTTTTTTCGAGGCATACCTCTGGTCCAATCCCCAATCTCTCCATAACGCCAGGGCGGAAACCCTCCACGAGCACATCAGCCTTTGCAACTAAACTCAAAGCAGCCTCAACATCACTACATTTGCTGAGGTTTAGTGTGATTGACTTCTTACCTCGTTTAAAAAATGCAGCCTTTCCCATCAAAGTGGGATCAACTGTTGCAGCGTTTGAATTCATCACTTTGCGTTCAATTAGCACAACTTGGGCTCCCAAGTCAGCTAACAGCATACCCACTATCGGTGCTGGACCAATCCCTGCAAACTCTACAACTTTGACTCCCTCAAGAGGCCCCATAAAAACTCCTAATATTCCGAGATGCTTTCGATCGAAATGGCATTTAATTCAGCAGTATTACTTTACTCTCGCGACCCAAAATACTAACCAAAAATAAACAACCTTCCCCCCCTCGAAAGGGCGGGACAGGGACGGAAGGTTAATTTATCAGTTTTAGACTATGCGCCCTTTTTAAGGCTTGAGTTCGGCTGGAAACGCCCAATTTACTGTATAGGTTTTTTAGGTGCCATTTGACAGTACCCTCGGATATTCCTAATAGGTTCGCAACTTCCTTATTAAATAGACCATCCCCAATTAGTTCCAGAATCTCACGCTCCCTTTCAGTAACCTCTGATGCACTCAAGAGTTCGAGATCAGAAATGTCAGATGGTAACGAGTCAGATTCAAGGTCTTTTTCAAAATTGCCTAACAATTTTGGTGCAGGTTCCATATTGTTTACTAAGCCTTCAATATAAGGCATCAACCGCATTTCGTGTGCGTCTAAACTTGAAGCAATATTTTTTAGAAGATGCTGCCCACCTTGAAGTTCATCTGCAAAGGTTCTAAACATGCCTTGCGCTTGACCTAGTGCGAGTGCTGGAATTAAGCTTTTCTTAGCCGCCTTGGTTTGGCCAATTTTCCACTCTCCAAGCGCAGCCAGCATTCTGAATTTAGCACTACGATAAAGCGCACCCTGACGGTCTAGAACAGTAATACGCTCATGCAACTCCTTTATAAAACCCTTAGATGGTTGATTAAGGAGTTCAATTCGTGCCTTCGATATTAGCCAATCATCATGTAGGAGTTCTTGAGCAATAACATCCGGATTCACGGTCTCAAGATACTGTTCAAAACGCCCTAGCTCTCTAGTTGCTGATATTCCATCACCCTCCCATATATCAGACTGAATACGCTCTGCATAGCAGTGGCCCTCCAGTCGGACCCACCCTCTTTTCATGGCAACCTTTTCGAGCTTATCCAGTAATATCCAAGATTCTGCTTTTTCTCCGCGCAGCTTACTTATTCGAGCAAGAAGCGAATAAATGGTTTGTGCTGTTATCAATAGGCAGGCGTCCAAAGAGCCCGTCATTGCAGATGCTAATAATTCCTCCGCCTCCTCTATTTCGTTACGCTCATAGCAAAGCTCGGCCAAGTTCGCGATGGCTGTCACAGAAGCCATCGAACGCCGACCGGCGATTTTTTCAGAAATCGCTAAAGACTCGCCTAGCAATGCTTTAGCTCTATCTAAGCGTCCACGCCAGAACCAGGCCAAGCCTTCAAAACTTTTTCGGTATCCCTCACCAAAGTGAAGCTTATTGGTCATTCGAGCTGCTTGCCGCTGTACCTCAACTATCTCATCAAAGCGCATTTGATGGAGATAAATATAGCCTAGGACATTGAAGACCACTTCGTACTCAAATCTATTGAGCTCGCTAGGCGCTTCCATCAATGGCTCCGCAGAGCGCCTAGCGTCTTCCAATCGGTCCTCAAGTAGTGCCAGTAGCGATGACGTTGTCTGTATTTGTTTTTGCAAATCCTCTTTTCTTTCCATCAAATCAACATCATCACTTTTCTGCAAATCAGACTCTATCTCATGAAGCAAGCCATGAATGGGAGGAAGCTCCATCATTAGCATCTGAGCCCGGACGATTGCCAAGCGTATGTCAATATTCTTGCTCAACTCATGCTCTGGTATTTGCTTTCCCCAATTGACCAGTGTGGCCGTTCGGCTTTTTTCTAGCATTTCCGATGCACAGCGTTCGATGAACGTTTTAGCAAGATCTGAATTACCAATGGCTAAAGCGTGACTCACTGCTTCAGACCACAACTCATGAGCGACGAACCAGTTGCAAGCAAGACGATGAAGGGCTAACACCTCCTTTTTACCTAACTGACCCAAACGTTCTCGAAGAAAATCAGAAAATAACCGATGAAGCCGGAACCACTCATTATTGTCATCAAGCGAAAATATAAACAAATTCAACCGAGACAATTTCTCTAAAAAGGTATTCCCATCGCTTACCCCACCAACCACCTCGCATAGCGATACGTTGAAACGCTCTAAAATTGAGCAGCGTAAAAGGGCTTCCTCACAATCTGAAGGTAATAGTTCCACTAATACCTCATGGAGGTAGTTTTTAAGATCCTTCGAGCCGCTTGCAAATTCATTAAGGAATTGTTTTGGTTCTTTGCGAAGCCTTGGTGACAAAGCCGCCATTTGCACGCCGGCAACCCATCCCTCGCTAACTTCGTAAAGCAATCTCGCGACGTTCTTAGGTAGATCCAACTCAACAACTTCGTTTAGAAAAATCTCAAGCTCACTAAAATCCATTCGAAGATCAGAGACACCCAAGATTAACAATTGGTTTTCCAACTTCAGCTTAGATAGCCGTATGGGAATTTCGGATCTGGTTGCAATGATAATATGGAGATTTTCGGGTCGATTCTGTATCAGACGCAACATTAGCGAGTGAATTTCAGGATTAGTAATGCAGTGGTAGTCGTCTAATGTAAGTAGGATTTCCTCACGAGAGGCCTCTAACTCGGCGAGCAAAATCGATTCAACAACTTCAATCGATGAAGATAGTTCAGAGTTAATCGCTAAAATAGATTCATTGCAGAAATTCGACTTCGTTATTGACAGTGAGGCAATGAGATATGATAAGAATCGCTTTTCTGAGTTGTCTTCTTCTGAGAGACTTAACCAAGCTACAAGCTTATCTTCACCTCGATACATGTCCGCCCATTGGCCAACGAGTGTAGTCTTTCCATACCCTGCAGGCGCCTGGACTAGTGTCAAAGCATGCTTCATGATTGCCGGGGCAAGACTCTCCAGCCGTTTTCGGGAAAAGAGAGGCTGAGACCTCCTTGGCGGCGAAAGTTTGGTCGGAATCAACGGCAGGCGCCAATTCGAACTCAGATGATGTCGCATGTCTCTTAGATCTTGTTTTTGCCTCATTCCAGCCCACCAAATATAGCGCCTATTAAATTTACACGCTTATTATCGATTAAGCGCAAACTTGCCCATGCCAATGATACAATCGTGTGCAGTAGTTTTATTCCACCGGAAGGGATTGGCCAGTTTTTCGTTGTGAACCTTGATACACTTCTTAATCCCTGACTTCGATTCACCAACGCTGGTTAAATTTCCTCGATAAAGTTCGCGCCGATCCAGTTGACCAAACCACTTATCAACCTCATTCAACCACGACGCGCTGGTTGGGGTGAAATGCACCTTGAACCGAGGATTCTTGGCGAGCCAGGCTTTGACCTCCGAGGTGTTGTGAGAAGAGTTGCTATCTAGGATGACATACAGCTGCAGATCCTGCGGGGCTTCCCAATCGATCTGTCTTAAAACATCTAAAAATTCCAAGGCGTGATGACGCTGGGTGACACGGCCAATCACTTCGTCCGTCAAAATGTTGAGGTCCGCGTAAAGGCTTGTCGTGCTATGTTGCTCGTAATCGTAAGTATGACGCTCAACTTGGCCTGGCTTGAGCTGTAGATTTGGGTGTGTTCGATCGAACGTCTGAAATTGGGTCTTTTCATCAACAGAGAGGACCAGCGCATTCAGATAGAGGCCGACAATGCCACAAACGTTCTCGAAAAAATACGGATTATTCGTGATTTTAACGTAATGAGCCGTTGCGGCTTCAAATTTAACGCATTCTTCAGCTGATGCACTTGCCAACACGCCCCCCCAGCATGTTCGCGTGAGGCTGATACTCCAGTGCAAGGCTTGTATCGGAACCTGGTGAACCGTGTGCTCATAAATTTTGACGTCTCCACGGTTCAGTTTTCGGTGCTGGCTCAGGCGCGGGGAATCATAAAACCCTTTAAAATCATGCACACTGTAGCGCTTGCGCCACTTGAATACCATTTGAGTGTTAACCTGAAGCAAGCTTGATATCCCTTGGACCGTCTCGCATGCATTCCCTAAGAAATGAAGACTGACACGATGAACTAGGCGTTTGATCAAAGTGCTGGCTCGGCACCCGCCATGGAGTATCAATTGATCGTATAGGGTCAGATTGAATGGAGCTATCGGCATGGGCACAATCGAATACTTCTCTTACTTACAGAAAAATTTCTATCCTAGCTCATATTAATCAGACGGCGCACTAAATCATCCTGTAGAGTAGGGGAACGACAACACAAAAGCTTCAGGCTCAAATAATCCAATTGATCCATTGAGCCAACAGGTCGACAAGATTGAGTTGCCATGGCGGGACACTTTATATGCGCCCCGACATGGCCCATGCTAAGTTTGTACTATTTAGAAAAAATATTTACTACAGCTGTAGCTTCCTCAACTCCGTAAATGCCGCCGCCATTTTCTTGAATGGCGATTTGAGCATCTTCGACTTGTCTTTTTCCAGCCTCGCCTCTCAATTGAGTCACTAGCTCATAAACTTGCCCGATTCCGGTTGCGCCAATCGGGTGCCCTTTGGATTCCAGACCGCCCGATGGATTGATGGGAATTCGGCCTCCTACAGTGAACTCGCCAGCTTCAGCAGCCCAACCAGCCCCACCGTATGGCGCTAGCTGGAGATTCTCGGCCTGTATTATTTCCCCCATCGCAGTCGCATCGTGAACCTCGGCAACGTCAACATCGGTTGGAGCAACGCCAGCCTTTTCATAAGCATCTTTAGCAGCTAAAGCAGTTAGGTGATTTTCAAAATCATCGAAACTTCTATCTGAGCTAGATCGCACAACACTGGCAAGCAGCCTAATGGCTCTTGAGCTGTCCCCCTTAAGCCTCTTTAGCCCCTCGGCGCTACACAAAACCGCAGCCGCCGCGCCATCCGAAATCGGAGCGCACATCGGCAATGTAAGTGGGTAGGTTATAGGCGGCGCAGCCAAAACCTCCTCGATAGTATACGCAACCTGATACTGCGAGAGAGGATTATGAACAGAGTGTCGATGGTTTTTTGCGGATACCGCAGCGATTTGTCTTTGGGTCGTTCCGAATGTTTTCATATGAAAACGGGAGAACGCTGCATACACATCCATAAACATGGAATATGGTCTAGGGGACTGAGAGCCCTCCGGGCATTCGACTCCCTCCCCCATCTTTAAGAGGATGTCCCGGTTATCACTCACGGTTTCAACATCCCAAGCAGAGTCAAACGCCGAAAACATTTTTGCCTTATCAGGGCTGTTCATTTTCTCTACGCCCACAGCAATTGCAATGTCACAAGACCCACTCCTAATAGCGTTCTCGGCCAAATGAAGGGCTGTGCTAGCAGATGCGCAAGCCCCCTCAAGGTTAAAGATAGGAATGCCCTCAAATCCCATCGACCGCAAAGCAACGTGACCAGGAATCATATGTTGATCATGCATTAAACCGATAACACAAGAGGCGAAAAATGCTTGCTTTACATCAGCCTTGCTAGCTCCAGCATCAGTAAGCGCCTGCTCGATAGCCTCTCTCGCCAGTTCCTTATAACTATGATCAAAATGACGACCAAATTTTGTCATACCAACGCCGGCGACAAAAATATCTTCCATTATATTTCTCCGAGATTACAAATTTTAAATCACAAATTTGACATTTATTGTCACTATGATTTATGACTTTTTTACCTTGCCATTACGAAATTTTCCGTTCACCTTTCCAGTATCTTTCACGCACTTTCCTGCGTAAGACCTTACCAACCACACTAGTAGGAAGCTGGTCGACAATCATTAGAGATTTTGGCGCTTTGTAACCACCGATCAGACCTTTAACATGCGCAACTAATTCATCTTCACCTACATCACAACCTTCGCGTAAAGTAACCTCAGCATGAACCGCCTCGCCCCATTCTTCATGCGGGATGCCAACAACTGCCGACATTAAAACTGAAGGATGGCTATTAAGTGCCGCTTCGACTTCATTAGCATAAACGTTAAACCCACCTGAAATAATCATATCTTTTTTTCGGTCAACCAAGTAAATAAACCCTTCATCATCCATATAACCAAGGTCGCCCGACTTCCAAAATCCGTCCTTAAACTCATCGGCGGTTTGCTCCGGAGCATTTAAATATCCGAGACAGATACTTCGGGAACGTAGCCAAACCTCACCGGTTTCTCCCTTGTGGACCTTCTCACCTTTTTCGTTCACGATTATGCATTCAACGCCAGGGGTCGGCTGCCCAGCTGAACTAAGCCTAACCTCATCTTCTTCTTTATTAATCAAATGCTGACTCGTCCCCATGTTCGATGCAAAACCAAAATGTTCGGTAGAGCCATAACACTGAACAAAAATATTCCCAAGTTTTTCTTGCAACTTTTTAAGCTTTCCGGGACTCATAGGCGCAGCGCCATAGATCACGAACCTCAGAGAACTCAAATCTGAATCGATCTCAAGCATACGATAAAGTATCGTGGGAACAAGAAACGTGAGCGTCGCTTTTTCTTTTTCAATGTTTTTGCAGTATAGATTCAAGTCAGGTTCATTTTGTGTAATGGTGCAACCACCAGAATACAACGTTGGCAAAAATAACATACCACTTCCGTGACTTATTGGTGCAATATGAATGCATCTGGGATTTTTGATCCATGCATCCTTATCTTGCAAGGCAAATGCCGTGTCACGGCAGCTAAGCCAGTTATCAATGCTGTACATTGCTGGTTTACCCTTACCTGTTGTACCTCCTGTAAACCGAATTATTGCGCAATGTTCTCTGTCATCAACGACTATATCTGGATTATGATCCGACGCCTTGTTGACCAAATCCCAGAAATAGAAAACACCATCAAGACTTTCTTTAGGCTCATCCATTACAATCACAGTAACGTTTCTATCCCGTAGCATCTTGTAATGAGAGTCGAGGAGCTCATTTTCAATAAATGCCACTTTGGCACCAGAAGCTTCAACTTGCCAAGTATGTTCTTCCAAGGAATCTCTAAAGTTTGTAAAAGCTCCGGTCACACAACCTTTAAAAATAGTAGGAGCATGAAGTAACGAAAGATTGTCGTTATCCAAAATATTAACAAACCTATCACCAGCACCGAGCCCTAAAGACGTCATCATGTTTACAATTCTGTTAGTCAGTGCATGAAACTCTGCGAAGCTGTATCGCCTATTACGCTCAATATTTACAATAGCTTCACATTCACCATATCGATTTGCCAAATTTTCCATGTGATTACTGAAATTAATTTTCATAAATTCCTCGCTTGTTAGGACTTATTTTTATATAAGCTATGGTCTCAGGTCATTATTTAATCGAAAACAGTAAAATAACTATTTTTCAACTAAAATTGAGCGAAACTCTATAGCGTCAGAAGACTCGTTTTTCTGAATCTTTACTTCTCCCGAATTGACCAGAAAAATTAAGTGCGCAAATGTTTCCTCAAGTGCGAGGCAGCGACCGAAGCCTTTCACCGCGCCCCAACCTACAAAAGATAACAATTCATCTGTAGTTAACCATTGATCAAGCTTTCGAATTAACGTTCTTAACAGGTTGTGATGATGCTCTAAAACCTCGTCAACCCTAGCTATTGCATTGAAAAATATCCTTTCATGCGCTGGTAAAACTAAATAATCTGGGTTAACCCATGACTTTAGATCAGTTAAGCTTTCGAGCCAATTTTTGATAGGATTGTCATTTAAGCTTATTATATCCGTACCTACATGAGGCGTTATGCCTGGAAGCACTTGGTCCCCAGAGATAAATATTCCTAGCTTGTCGTTTTTAAGACATATATGCTCAACGGAATGACCAGATCCGGACCAAATATCCCAATCATTTTCGCCTATAATTATAGAATCGCCTTTTTCAATTATTTCTACTTTCTCTGGGAGCGGACCATAAAGGTTATCCATTACTCTTGCGTATTTCTTTAACTCAGGTATTTCTGTATTCGAAACCCCCAAAGTTCTATAGAAAAAGTCATCCTTTTCATGGTCACTGGATAACCTGCTAAACTCGTCACGCCTGGCTTTGGAAATTTCATTCTCGGAGGCATAGACTGGAACTTGGAAATGTTGCTGAATCCAGCCAGAGAGGCCAATATGGTCAGGATGACAGTGTGTAACCAACAATCCAGTGAGCTTTTTTGGCTCAGGTAGTTTTTTTACTATTTCCTCCCAAATTTCCCGATTAGCATCCGAACTTGGGCCACTATCAATGGCAAACCAACCGCCTTTATCTTTAATCAGATAGATATTTATATGATCAAGCTTTGAGGGAATTGTAAGCCTTGTCCAGAGCAGACCAGCACTGATAGAAACCAGCTCTCCAAATTTAGGAGGAGCTATATTTATTATGTTTCCCTGAGCAACGCTTTTATTGGTAGTTTGCACAATTTATCCCTCAATGAACTGTTAAATTTTAATTAATTTAAAAAGAGCCCTCCATTTTTGAGGGCTAAAGGGACACATCCTTTTACCGCTATTTCGCCTGCATAACTGTTGCAGCATCAAGACGGATATAGCGACCATTCATATACCCATTTTCAACTAGAAATGCGCAGGCTGACGCAAACTCATCAACATTACCCATTCGTTTCGGTGCTTCGCACATTTCGATCAAGGCATTTTTCACCTTTGAATCCAGCGCATCTACCATCGGAGTTGCGAATAATCCTGGGGCAATTGAATTGACGCGAACACCGATTGAACCTAGTTCACGTGCTGCTGGAATATTGATTCCGTTAACCCCGGACTTAGAAGCGCCATAAGCGCACTGTCCAAGCTGTCCCTCCCAAGCAGCGCCCGATGAAACGTTAATAATGACGCCCCGTTCACCATTTTGATCCGGTTCATTCAGTGCCATCTTTTCTGCACACTTGGCCATTACTGTATATAGGCCCACTAGATTGACGTTTATTACATTTCTAAAATTATTGATCGAGCCCGCAATTCCATTTTTATCGAGAATCTTTTTTGGGGCTACAATCCCCGCCGCATTTATGTCCACATGGATTGCGCCAAATTTTTGGATCGTTGCGCTAATCGCGGCATCCACATCGTTCTCTTCGGTGACATCAGTGGCTATAAAAATCGCGTTTTCATCACCGAGCTCTTCTACAGCATTCAGTCCGGCTTCTCGGTTCATATCTAGTAAAGCGACCTTTGCCTTTTTCTTTTTCACAAGATAGCGCGCAGTTGCTAGCCCTAGACCCGATGCACCTCCGCTAATCACAACTACTTTATTTTCCAAATTCATGATCTACTCCTGTTTGAATATTTGAGACCTAAATGCGACTTAGTAACCTTTGAATTGAGGCCTTCGCTTTTCACTAAATGCATTAAGGCCTTCCATAGCGTCATATGAACGCATGTGGCGTCGGAAAAGTACCTGTTCATGCTCCAACGCAGCGTGAAGAGCCTTGCTGCCTGTTTCATTCGCTACAGTTTTCATACGTTGAAGCGCAATTGGGCTTTTCTCTGCGATTAACTCTGCAATCCTTTGTGTTTCAGCCCGCAGGGAATTAAGATCCACCACTTGATTCACAAATCCGTAAATTTTCATTTCTTCTGCAGAAAGCGTGCTACCGGTGAAAAGCAGAAATTTCGCTACGTTAAGAGGAATGATTCTTGGTAAAACTGCTGCGCCGCCAGCTCCAGGGTATACGCCGTAGTTGGCGTGCGCGTCTCCGATTCTTGCGCAATCAGCCGCAACCACGATGTCCGCACACATGGCGGTTTCAAGGCCTCCAGCCATCGTGATGCCGTTCAAGGCCGCGATTACCGGCTTAGGGAAGTCACGAAGTACATTCAAAACGCGCTCAGTCAATCGATCGATAAAATCCGCTTCTCCGGGTTGTAAACGAGCAGAATTAAGGATCTCTTTCAGATCTGCACCGGCGCAAAAGGCTCTCCCCTTTCCAGTCAAAACAATGACTTTTACGGCATCATCATTAGCGATCCTGGGCAAAATCTCTTCAAACTCATCCAGCATCTGCAGATTGATCGCATTCATTTCATTCGGGCGGTTTAGATTAATCCACCCAACGGGTCCAGATTGCTCATAAAGTAAGGCACTGTTCGTCATTTGATTACCTCGCCAAGTCATCTTGTTTTGGTGGCTTTTTAACTGAAGGCCGGTACACCAGTTAGTGATCGGGCGATTAACAGCTTTTGGATTTCAGTCGTTCCATCTGGAATAGGGCCAATTATTGCTTCCCTCGCTAGTCGCTCTACGATGAACTCTTTAGTAACTCCATTACCGCCGTGGATCTGGACCGCATCACGACAGGCTTTTACCGCGATTTCTGTGCTAAACCACTTTGCCATCGCACACTCTTTGTCACACCGCAAACCTTGATCAATCATTTCTGCTGCCCTGAGCGTAAGTAATCGAGCGGCATCAATCTGCGTAGCCATGTTGGCAATTTTCTCTGCAATCAGCTGATGACCTGCAATCAATTTCCCATGTTGAGATCGGGTTTGACTGTATTTAATTGACTCTTCCATCGCCCGCCGTGCAATCGAATAGCCCCACGCGGCCATGTGACACCGGGCACGCTCAAAGGTTACTAGCGTGTTCTTTAATCCCTGCCCGATCTCTCCGACAGTGTTCTCGACGGGTACGCGTACATCCGCGAGGAAAATTTGAGAGGTTGATTGTCCGTTCAACGCCATTTTAGGAATGCCACGCACTTCGAGGCCCGGCGTATCTGCCTCGATAAGGATGTGTGTCAATTCGCCTTCGCCGGTCTTACAGGTGCATACGAAGATATCCATATGTTCTCCATTGGAAATCCACGTTTTCTCTCCATTAATGACCCAATAATCCCCATCACGGACTGCACGCGTCTTTGCAGCCGCAACGTCCGAACCGACGTCAGGCTCAGATATCCCCATGCTTATGAAAACTTCACCAGAGAGCAGTCCGGGGACATATTTTTCCTTCACGGAATCAGAAGCATTTCTGATTAACATGTCTGCGCCGGAAACATTGATAAGGATTGGTAACGCCAGATCGATTGCGCTGACACCAACCTCCTCCCACAAGCGTAAATGTGTGACCCAGTCCATCTCTAAGCCCCCCCACTGTTCTGGGAACGGCGCTCTGATCAGACCATATTCTGTCAACGTTTTGATGAAGCCCTTCATCATCTCTTTGGGAATAAACTTTTCACCGTGGGCTCTCAATTTTGGCTCAATCTCAGCGTCGAGAACCTTCCTCAAGCCGTCCGTGGCCATTCTTTGTTCTTCTGTCATCTGCATGGTCATAAAACCGCCTTTCTAACTAAGGGAGAGCTATCGTTGGTAGCTCGGGTTTATTGGATATTTCTAACCGTATCTCAATCGTTTTGGTTTCACCCCCCTCAAAAGCGGGGGTAGGGCCAATGATCAATTTTCTAGATACTTAGCTTTCTAAGAGGCCTGTTATCAAAAACCGTCGATTAGCCAGCTCGTGGGCGTTCCCGGGGCATCCGGGGGTGCAGTAACTCCGCTACGGCAAGGCAAAATTGGCAGAAAGCGCGGGAATTCCAGCCCTTATCAGCTTTGACAATCCCAATTGCTAGATAGCGTCATTTTTTTGGTAGGCGTTTGTGGAACATATGAAACGACCGGAAGGGGCGGTCCCTGGCTTGGCCAGTTCAGGTATTCAGATGGTCACTAACCGTCAAACCATCGCGTTTATCGGCAGATCAGTGCCTTACACCTCAATTTTCATAACTTGCTTTTTGGCGGCCCTGGACTTGGCTATTATCAGGCTGGGAAGAGATCACCCGAGAAATTTTCCAGGGCCCTGTTGATCAACCTCGTTTTCGCCATAGGATTATTCGGTATTGGTCTTCTCCTACCCGTTCTTCAGCTGGTTTGTTCTGACGGTGACGGAACTCACTGCGGTAATCCCGGTACTCAGCAATGCTCTAACCCACCTGCTAGCCTTCTGTCCGACTATTATGGCACGGCCAATGTTCTTACTTGGCCAGACCGTGTCATTGCTACTTAACGCGGCAGACCAGAATACGAGAAAAAGCGAAGCCAACGGTAGTGCTACAGCCTTGAGCACAATCGGCAGTGTTGTTGGCTGCCTGCTGACGTCTTCGGTGCTGATGTACTTGCTTGGTGTGGGCTACTCCATCTTCTTTAATTGCGCAATTCTGGCCATCTGCGCTCTGTTGGTGATCAGTCCCGATCGATCTCCCATGAATTCCGCCCTGATTGGCGTTGCTGCTGAGGTGAATCACAAGAAGGTTTATCGGCTTTACCGGGAGGCAGGCCTGGCCGTCCGCAAACGCAAGCGCCGTAAAGGTGTGATGGTGGAACGACAGCCCCTCGTGTTGCCCGATGCACCGAATCATTCGTGGTCCATGGACTTCGTGATGGATTCCTTGGCCAACGGGCGCAGGATCAAATGCCTGACGATCGTGGATGACTTCACCAAGGAATGCCTCGACATTCCCGCGGCCATGGGCATCTCGGGTGAACAGGTAGCCCGTACCCTGGATGGCATTGCGGCCTTCCGAGGCCACCCGAAAGCCGGTAGAACCGACCAAGGGCCGGAATTCACTGGCAAAGCACTCGATCAATGGGCCTACCGTCATGGCGTTGAACTGAAGCTGATTCAGCCCGGAAAGCCGATGCAGAATGGTTACGTCGAGAGCTTTAACGGAAAATTCCGGGATGAGTGTCTGAATGAACACTGGTTCCGAGATCTCGCACACGCCCGGGAGAAGATCAGCAATTGGCGCTTGGACTACAATGAGCAGCGTCCGCATTCATCCCTGGGGTATCAGACACCCCTGGAATTTGCCTCCGCTCTCCGACTTGGCAAAACTGATTCAGCAGTAACGGACATTACTAGGAAGCAGTTGGATTAAAGACTGGGGGCAGGTCAGGCATTATCTATTCCCGCCCCCAACAAGATGCGTTCACCTCATCGCTGCCTATGTTTGCTGACATCACTACACACGCGAGGCAATTAAGGCAGGCTGTGCAAACGAGCGGAATTACCAATCGGGTGACGGCGCATACTTTTCGCCACGCTTTTGGTACTGAGATCCCGAAGTGATATCCGAACGGTTCAGGAGAGCCGCGGCCACAGCGATATTCGCACGACTGAAATCTACACCCACGTTATTGGCGATCGACGAGCTGGAACAGTTAGTCCATTTGACCGTTTGCTAGGTTCTTGAAGAATGACCAAGCGCTCAACTAGGCAGACAGAGCCGAGGATTACAGGCGCCATGAATGTTCGCTTTTTTTTAACAGCGGGAACAAGCGCCACCACATCCCGTAAGCAACGGGCAAAACCAACCTTTCTACAATGCCCAAGAAACTGACAGTGTTCCAAAGCTGAAGTTGTCTTTATGGCGCTCGTCTTCGCTCGTCGAGGCACGCAATGTGACCGCGGCCAGCAGGTGATCCCACTGCCAGGTAGCGCCCAGACCAAGCTGACCAATCAGCGGCCCTTCGTCGAAACGATAAGCCCCGGCATTGTCGTCGATGTAGGAATAGCCTACATACTCCACACCCAGCCCCACATACACGGACCAGCTACTGCCCGAATCCTTGAACGAGCCCGGCAAAGCGATGGTTGAGGAGGTACCAGCGTAGTCCGGCACAAAATTTATAGGAAGGTGTCTGCCAAGCTGCCAGACCAACCCGGTTTTAGCGGAGGTTCGAAAACTCGACAGTAGTCCGGATCCGATCACCGACACACGCTGTTCAATGTTGCCGCCCTGCCCGAGTTGCAGGAGTTTTCGGCCATGCGCAGCCTGTATGCCACCCACCACATCGGTTCCAAGCTGATTCCCCCACCCTTGCGGCTTGTCGCTTCCCGTGGCTTTGTGCACCCATTTCTGAACCGACTCGGCACCGCTTTCGGGCCCAATAACACCAATGTGAGCACCAAAGCCGGTAATCGTATCGGCGTTCCAGCTCCATAGTGTGCCGCTGAGCGACAGGTGGCCGGCATAGGGAATGTCGTCGAACTGCGGATCTTCAACCGTAATATCTTCAGGTGTGACCATGAATTGCCGCAAACTCAGGCTTACCGCCTGCTTTGAATCAGCAGTTCCAATACCTGGCAGAAAGCGCAGCTCATCACGCAGAGTCCGGGCAAATCTTGCCGACTTTCCATCGTTCTCGTCAGCGGTGTCTGTCAGATACGAAAAGCGTACCCCGTTTGTATAGCCGCGATCGGTTCCGGTAAGCAGGTCGTTATCCCAGGACAGGTTCACGACTTCAGCCTTCAGGCTGGTTGGGAAAACACTAATGACGAAAAACAGCAGGAGGGCACATCCGCAGCGACAACTCAAATCCAGTCTCTCCGGTTGATACAAGAGTTAACAAGCATGGCCTATGTCGAGTCATACCGTTACAACGGCCACTCAATCAGATGTGCAGACTAAGTCGCTTTCCCTCGCTTTTCTAGCTCCCTCCCATCGACGCAGTCAGCTCTTCCGGATTAACGTGCCGCCGGACGAGATAAGAACACCCGATTACTTGGAAAAGTTCAGCTGTAGTCAATCGACCTGACAGATACTGGCTCTTTAACTATTGGTAGTCTGAACTCTACACTAATCGCCCCGAGTGTCAGCTATGTGGTTGCCGAATCCCCCCCGTTACTCTTGATAACCTCTGATGCGGCCAACCCTTGACTGTTAACGAGAGCCGATGGGTGATACTCTCTCGCAAAATATAGCTTTCTACAGGCGGACTCTCGGACTACCCCGCTCGACAATTGTCCAATTTCGGACAGTTAAAACCAGACATTTTTTCTGAGCTTGGAGTTCGCATAGTAAACTGTGAACTGGAAAATAAGCAGTTGGAGCAGCGGTCATTCTGTCCAGTTAAAGCCATCTCTAACCTGACAAGTGTGTGCCCAAACTTGGGATAAATCGTGTAACTAGCGGTGTTAAAAGAACTTTTCGCGAGCTTCCGCCCGACCTGCAAGTTACTGACGAACAACGATTTAGACCCACCGACCTCACTCCAAACCGCCCCCAATCGGCGCCCTCCGGAGGCAGAGGTCAGAGGTTCGAATCCTCTCGGGCGCGCCATATTCAATAAAAAAGCCCACCTTGAGTGGGCTTTTTTATTGAATGCTGGTTTGCCTGAGGGCAGATGCAGAACCTCCGTTCGACAAACTGCGCCAGCAGTTTGGGCGCCGCAGTGCAGCGAAGGCGGGGCAAAGCCCCGGAAGATCGCCCTCAGGCGATCTGGAGTCTATCCTTCCCTGACACACCCCTCTCTCGCTTTACCATTCCGCTCTCCGTCAAAACGACGCAAGCCGGTGACTGGATTATGAGCTCAAAGCCAAGCAGCCAAAAGCATGTATTCCACTCAGGAACCGGTGGTTAGAGAAAATCTGCAAACTCCCGAAGCTTCGAAACTGTTTGGGGTAACTGCTGCTTTTGCAGCGTTGCCAGAAAAGTATCGACACTGAGTGACGGATTCTTCAGCGCTGCCCGCTGCGCCTGAAAAGCACGGCAACATAGGGTCGGCGCCATGTCAATCTGATAGAGAATAAAATCGTCAGGGTGAATCACTTCGATATCGTACTGGCGAAGCGACGGATCAGGAAAATCCTTGAGGTTGAAAGTAACGATGGCGTTGGCGTTGCAACGGATGGCGGCGGCCAGCACATGGCGATCATCCGGGTCCGGCAGATCCAGCCCCTCAATCAGCGGTTCGTAGCCGTACACTTTTGCATCGCGCACATGCCGATCCATAAGTTCCCTCACCCGCAACAAGCTCTCGGGGAATGCTTCTTTGCCCTCAGCAGCGCGTTGATCCACTCATCGTGTATGTGGTCCGTCCAATGTGCTTTGAACAAGTCTGTCAATGCCAGCCGCATCAGCGCATCTCTCAAGGGTGCGGGATACAGCACGCAGGCATCATAAACAACGGTGAATTTACTCATTCCCTGTCAGTATCCCATTCCCTCGTCCTGGGAGAGTTCAGCCAATTCATCCAGTGTGGCCTGACGTTGACGATCGACCTGTTCCTTGTAGCTCAAGACATCTTGCAGCTTGACCCGCCGATGCGCACCTACCTTCCGGAAGGGTATATCACCCGCCTCCAGCACCTTCACGAGAAAGGGGCGGCTGACGTTCAAGAGGTTAGCCGCATCCTGTGTACTGATTTCCTGGTGATATGGGATCAGGCTGATGGCATTGCCTTGTGAAACCTCTGCCAGAACGTCCAGCAGAATTTGCAGCACATGCCCGGGCAGCACCAGTTCGTCAGTCTCGCCGTTGCTGCCACGGAGTGAAAGCTGTACTCGATCCACGTCCGCATACTTAGACAAGGTGCGACTGGAGAGCTTGGCCTGTTCCACCTCTGCCGCCGTCGGCAAATGTACAATTTTCTGAGCAGACATCGCAGCCCCCTGATATTAAAACGATAACCATCTGAAGGCATATTATGCCGCTCAAACGAAACAACCGAAACAAACGAAATAGACGATTCCGCTATAACCAGATGCAAACTCTGACCAAGTTCATTGGAATTGCGCATGTTTTCATGGCTGCAAGTCTTGAAAAGATCCGTTTGAGTTAAGGAAGTACGGAGTGACTGAAGATCAGATGGAACTACAATGCCTGCAATGGTTCGCCGAAGATGGCTGAGAGATCGTCCGGCAATCTGCTTCAAGCATTATAAACCACCCGCCCCAACTCACTGATGTCATACCCCCCCAACGCCTCTGCCCGCTGGCCGAAGCGCTCGCATCGGGCAAACGCCAGCAAGCGCTGCATGGCGGGTTCAAAATAGTGGCGCCGGCGCATGGCGAGATCAAAATGCTCCTGCTTCAGAGGAATAAACGCCAAGCCCTGGCGGCGCGCTGCCGCCTCGATACCCAGCCCGATATCCGCCTCGCCCTGGCGAATGGCCAGCGCCAGGTCGTCCTCGCTGAGTGACGGGTGAACAGCCCATCTGAGTTGTTTCGCGTC
The DNA here is from genome assembly GCF_050707965.1 of Marinobacter sp. KM021. Classification (NCBI taxonomy): domain Bacteria; kingdom Pseudomonadati; phylum Pseudomonadota; class Gammaproteobacteria; order Pseudomonadales; family Marinobacteraceae; genus Marinobacter; species Marinobacter sp. KM021. The sequence continues at coordinate 3,936,082 of NZ_CP136129.1, read as the reverse complement.
AATACGGTGGCGAGCGAGTAAGCTCTGGAGCAAATGGCTGACGCCGGCATCGGGCTGGCGATGGGCAACCCGGATGCCGGGGCGGGCGATGTCCTCTAGCCGCACCAATTGGTGAGGGTTATCGGCGGCCAGTAGAAGCCCCTGCTGACGTTTTGCCCAGCGGATCAGCACCAGGTCGCGCATGCCACTCAGGCCCAGGGTGGCCGGGTCATTGTAACACTGGCTGTCTTCGTGCCAGATATGCATACCGGCGAGCATGGCGCGCCCATCCACCAGTCTCTGCACGCCATCACCGCTCCCCTGGCACAGCAAAGCCAGCTCCGCGCCGCTTTCCTTCACCGCCCATTCCAGCAGCGGGTCCTGACTGCCCGCCAGAACGGGCGGGATCGGCGTGCTGACGGCATCGTCACCCTCCAGGTGGTTCATCAACCACAGATCCAGCCGCTGGCGCGGGAAGAGGAGCTTGCCTGTTACCCGGACACAGGGAATCACGCCCTGGCTGACCAGGTCGTAAACCTTGCGCTCTTTGAGCCGCAAATACTCGGCGGCTTCAGCGGTGGTGAGATAAGCAGGAAGGGGCATCATTTTCTCCAGCTGCGCGGGGAAAGCACAGGACTGTTTCAGGCTGCATGAATTCCGGAAGGCTGTGCAAAGCGTAGTTAAAAACGCCACGATGCTCAAATAATAAGGAGACGCAGCAGTGGAAAATAATGCGTTCTATGTGGCGTTGTCGTTGCTGTTAAGCCTCGACGCCTCGCTAATCCAGATCGTCGCGCTCTCGCTACAGGTGTCGCTTCTGGCCGTGCTGATTGCAGCGGTGCTGGGGTTTCCGCTTGGCGCTGCAGTGGCGCTGTGGCGCTTCCCGGGACGCGGCGCCGTGGTCGTGGTGCTGAACGCACTTATGGGACTCCCGCCGGTGGTGGCCGGGCTGATGGTGTATTTGCTGCTCTCCCGCGCCGGGCCGCTCGGTGAATGGGGGCTTCTGTTTACACCCGGCGCCATGGTGATCGCCCAGGTGGTGCTGGTGCTGCCCATCCTGGCTGCGCTGTCGCGCCAGAAGGTGGAAGAGATGCTGGGCGAGTACCGGGAGCAGTTCGTGTCTCTCGGTATGTCCCGGGCTCGCATGATGCCCACCCTGCTCTGGGATGCCCGTTTTGCGCTGTTGACGGTACTGCTCGCCGGGTTTGGCCGGGCCAGTGCCGAAGTAGGCGCAGTGATGATGGTTGGCGGCAATATTGATGGGGTCACCCGGGTAATGACGACCGCCATCGTGCTGGAAACTGGCAAAGGCAATCTGCCCCTGGCGCTCGGGCTCGGCATTGTACTTTTGACGCTGGTCATGTTGATTAACGCCGGCGCCTATCTTGTAGGTGAACTGAGCAGGAGGCGGACAGGATGACCTCACTGAACGCCCCCCTCATTTCCAGATCCGTTCTGCTTCCACCACCGGCCCTGTCCTTCCAGGGTGTCGCCTTCCATCACGAGGAAAAGACATTGCTGGGCCCCTGTTCCTTCACCCTGGACGGCCCCGGCCCTACCCTGGTGATGGGCCCCAACGGCGCCGGCAAAAGCCTCCTGCTGCGCCTGGCTCACGGGCTGCTATCGCCAACCCAAGGCCGGATTATTTGGTCGGATGAGGGCATTCCCCGCCAGGCCATGGTGTTCCAGCAACCGGTGCTTCTGCGCCGCTCTGCGGTGGCCAATCTCCGGCACGCTCTGGCGGTCAACAACGTCCCCCGTCGGGCACGGGCGAAACTGGCACTGGATGCCCTTGAACGCTTCGGCCTGTCGGCCTGCGCACATACACCCGCACGGGTGCTTTCGGGTGGACAACAACAACGCCTTGCGTTGGCGCGGGCCTGGGTGCTCTCGCCCCAGGTGCTGTTTCTTGACGAACCCACCTCGGCGCTTGACCCAGCCGCGATAAAGGCTGTCGAGGCCGCCGTGCTGGATTTTCACCAGCGAGGCACACGCATTGTGATGACCACCCACGATTTACATCAGGCCCGTCGGCTCGCCGGTGACGTCCTGTTCCTGTCTGGGGGAAAAGTGCGCGAACACACGGCGGCTGACACCTTCTTCAGCAACCCAGTATCCCCCGAGGCGCAAGCGTTTGTTACCGGAGAACTGGTGGAATAGCTCCGCCTCAGGACTTTGACATGAAGTGCCCCGAAAAACACTCCCAACGCACGGAAGGAAAAACAAGATGAAAAAGACCCTGAATCTGCTCTTTGCAATCGTAATGGCGATGGGCATGTCGCTCAGTGCGCACGCCGAGGGATACATCATTCTCGCCTCCACCACCTCGACGGAAAACTCGGGGTTGTTCGACTCTATTCTGCCCAAATTCAAAAACGCCAGCGGCATCGACGTGCGGGTTGTGGCTGTTGGCACCGGGCAGGCCTTTGAGCTCGCCCGCCGCGGCGACGCCGACAGCCTGTTGGTGCACGACACCAGCGGCGAACAGCGATTTATCGACAATGGCCATGCCACCGGGCGCGTGGATGTGATGTACAACGACTTTGTACTGATTGGTCCAGCAAACGACCCCGCCAATGTCCGCAACGCCAAAACCGCAGCCGAAGCGTTTGCGGCCATCGCCAGTGCCCGAGCCCCGTTCACTTCACGGGGTGATGACAGTGGCACCAACCGCGCCGAGTTGCGCCTTTGGGAAAACGCCGGTGTTGAGCCCGATGGCGACTGGTACCGGGAGCTTGGCAGCGGCATGGGGCCAACGCTCAACACCGCCGCGGCCATGGACGCCTACGTGATGTCGGATCGCGCCACCTGGGTAGCGTTCGGCAACCGGCAGAACCTGACTTTGCTTTTTGAAGGTGACAACGTGCTGTTCAACCAGTACGGCAGCTTGTTGCTCTCGGAACAGAAGCACCCCCACCTCAAACATGATCTAGCCCGTCAGTGGCACAACTGGCTGATTTCCGAAGAGGGTCAGCAAGCGATTGCCGACTTTAAAGTGAATGGACAACAGTTGTTTTTCCCGAATGCCAAATAGGCTAACCTCTGGCTATGTCCGTAGATAATGCAGTATGCGGAATCCCTGAGAGAGCCAGAATAACAATGACGATCGATTCCATACTTCCAGACCCGAAAGACCCTCGACTGTCCCGGGCAGTCGAGGGTGTTGATGAAACCGGCCAACCGAAAGCCATCAGCGTTATCGAAGAGCGCCCCCTGACCATTTACCTGAACAGCCAGGAAATCGTCACCGCCATGACCATTGGCGATCACCCGGAATACCTGGCTCTGGGCTTCCTGTTGAATCAGGGCATGCTGAAAGAGACCGATCAGGTTACCGGGATTGATTTCGACGAAGAGCTGGAAGTGGCCGTGGTGCGCACAGCCGGCATCACGGATGTTGAGGACAAACTGGAAAAGAAAACCCGAACCTCCGGCTGCGCCGTGGGCACGGTGTTTGGTGACATGATGGCAGGGCTGGACGGGCTTTCGCTGCCAGACACCCCGGTACACACCAGTACCTTTTACGACCTGTCCTACCAGATCAACCACACCCCCAGCCTGTACATGGAAACCGGCGCCATCCATGGCACCGCGCTGTGCCAGGGCCGCGAGATTCTGGCGTACATGGAGGATGTCGGGCGCCACAACGCGGTCGACAAGATTGCCGGCTGGATGCATCAGCACAAGGTTTCCGCGGCCGACAAGGTGCTCTATACCACCGGCCGCTTAACCTCCGAAATGGTGATCAAAACGTCCCTGATGGGCATCCCGACCCTGATCAGCCGGTCCGGTTTCACCGCCTGGGGCGTGGATATTGCCCGGCAAGTGGGGCTAACCCTGATCGGTCGGATGCGGGGCAAGAAATTCACCTGCCTCAGTGGCCAGCACCGCCTGGTGTTTGATCAGGACCTGTCTCAGGTTCCGGATGAGGACAAGAAAATGCGTCGTAAAGGGGCTGAGCATGACTGAGTGCGCCGTGATTCTGGCCGGGGGCCAGGCCCACCGAATGGGCGGTGGCGATAAAGGCCGGTTGATGCTGGGGGACCAATCCCTGATTCATCGGGTTATCGAGCGGATAACACCGCAGGTAGACGCCGTGGTACTGAATGCCAATGGCGACCTGTCCCGGTTCGATGATCTGGGGTTACCGGTGGTTGCCGACTCCATCCCGGACTACGCCGGCCCCCTGGCCGGCATTCTGGCGGGCATGGACTGGGCAGCGGAACAGGGCCATGAGTGGCTGATCAGCGTTGCGGCGGATACCCCATCTTTTCCCCTGGACATGGTCGAGCGCCTGTCCGCATCTGGCGCCCCGGTGGTGCTGGCAGCCACACCAGACCCGGAACGTGGGCGGATTCCCCAGCCCACCTTTGGCCGCTGGCAAGTCGCGCTGAGGCATGACCTGAGAGCCGCCCTGAACGACGGCGTGCGCAAGATTCGCCAATGGACGCTGGCCAAGGGTGAAACCCTGGTGATGCTCGAGGAGGCCGACTTCTTCAACATCAATACACCGGAAGACCTGGCTTGGGCGGAGCAGCATCTGACGTGAACGTGATAGGTGTCGTAGGCTGGAAGAATTCGGGCAAGACCACCCTGGCCAGCGCCGTGATTCACGAGTTGTCCAGCAGAGGTTTGACCGTTAACGCCATCAAACACGCCCACCACCTGGTGGACATAGACCAACCCGGAACCGACAGCTACAAGCACCGGGAGGCTGGCGCTCAGGAAGTCATCCTCGCGGGCGGCCAACGCTTTGCCATCATGCACGAACTCCGGGGCGCCCGCGAGCCAACCCTGGATGAGTTGCTGGCCAGGCTGGGCCCCTGCGACTGGGTCGTGGTTGAGGGATTCAAAACCAACGCCCATCCCAAAATTGAAGTTCACCGGCAGGACAGCTCCCACGCCCCCCTGTACCCGCAGGACCCAAGCATTGTGGCGGTGGCGGCAGACTATGCCGCGGATTTCCCGGGCCCGGTCTTCGATATCAACGATGTCACCGGCATCACTGACTTTATTCTGAAGCGTGAACAACCATGAGCAACGCCGCCAATAACGGGAGCCCCACGAAACCGCTCCGCAACGACTGCTTTGCCCTGCCTCCAGGGGTGAACTGGACACCGGTGGACGAAGCGCTGGCGCGGCTGCGTTCCCGCCTGCACCCGGTGGTGGGGGTGGAGCAAGACGTCCCGCTGTCTCAGCTCAACGGCCGAATACTGGCTAAAGATGTCTATGCACCCAGAGCCCACCCGCCAAGCAGCAATTCCGCCGTCGATGGGTATGCCCTTGCCGGCCCTCTAACCGAGGTGCCTTGTGTGCTGCCACTGGCCGATGGCCGCAGTGCTGCCGGTGAACCATACACCGGGCAGGTTCCCGAGGGATACGCCATCCGCATACTCACCGGCGCAGTGATGCCGGCAGGCACAGACACCGTAGTGCTGGAAGAAGACTGCGAGGTCATCGATGGCCAGCTGCACCTGAACGGCACGTTAAAGGCGGGTGCCAACCGGCGCAAAGCCGGCGAGGATATCCAGGTACAGGATTGCATTCTGACCGCCGGCACCCGGCTGACACCTACCCAGATTTCGGTACTTGCCAGTGTGGGTATCGAATCAGTGGATGTTTACCAGCGGCTGCGTGTTGGCGTGTTGTCGACGGGAGACGAAGTAAAGCCCGTCGGTGCCCCGGTGACCGACTGGCAGATTTACGACGCCAACCGCCCGATGCTCAGCGCCATGGTGACGCAACTGGGCTATGAACTGGTCGACCTGGGCCATGCGCTGGACCGGGCTGAGGACGTTAAAGCCGCACTGGAGCGCGGTGCGGACCAATGCGACTTGATCCTCACCAGCGGCGGCGTTTCCGCCGGGGATGAAGACCATGTCTCGAAAACCCTGAAAGCCCACGGTGACATCAGCAACTGGCGCATTGCCATCAAACCGGGCCGCCCCCTGGCGCTGGCCATGTTCAAGGGCACACCGGTGGTGGGTCTGCCGGGCAACCCGGTGGCGGCCTGGGTCTGCGCATTGCGCTTTGGGGTTCCGGCCATGGCACTGCTGGCCGGGGGTGAGTGGTTTGAACCAACGAGTTACCTGATTCCCGCCAACTTTTCCAAGAACAAAAAACCGGGGCGCAGTGAGATGTTGCGGGCACGGGTGCGGGACGGGCAGGTTGAAGTGTTTGGTTCCGAAGGCTCCGGGCGGGTGACCGGCCTGGCCTGGTCTGAAGGTCTGGTGGAGCTGGACGAGAGCGCCCAGGAGATCGAGCCGGGAACGCCCGTTCGCTTTATACCTTATGGCAGCTTCGGGCTGTAATCACTCAACGCTGCCGTGCACGGCGAAGGCTTCCAGTGAGGCATCCTGCGGGGCCCGGGAACGGTAGGTTTCCTCAACCCCCAGTTCGGTCAGGGTTCGGCTGACCATCAGCAGGGTATTGTCCTCGAAGTCCTCACACATGCTGCGCATCTGGTCGATTTCTTCGCAAGCCACGGGGTAGGCCGCCTCTATGTCTGGCGCCCCGTATTGCTCGACAAAGGTTTGCGCCAGGGTCCGGCGCAACCGCTCCAGTTCGGTTTCGGTAATGTCACACACACCCACGAAACTGGCTCGACCACCGGATTCGATGCTGTACCAACCATTACTGAAGGCCTGCCGGGCTTTGCCCTTCAGCTCCGCGTCGGTCCAGTTGGAGAACTCGAATCCGCCCGAAATAGCCCATTCGCCGCTCGGCGCCGGATTCTCGAACACATTGTCATCAGACACATCCAGTCGCAGGGTTCGGGCCAGTTTCATAGGTGCTCCGCGAATTCAATCAGGCTTACGGTTTCTGTCATCACATCTTCCCGTAACAACATCCGGCCTTTGTCATCGAGGCCAACGAAGAGTCCCGGCCTCGGGTAGTCAATCTGCATGCCAAGGGTGTCGCAACGTGGTCGCCAGTCGGTATGTATGCGCTCGAATCCGCTATCCAGAAAGTACGTCAGCCAGAGCAATGTGTGCTTGGACCAGCTTTCCAGCAGCGACATGGGGGTGATATCCACACAGCCTTCTTCACACAGGCAGGTTTCGTCCGGATTCTCACCGGGCTCGTTACCAGCCATGGTGAACGGCACATGAACCCCGATCACCAGCCAGTTCGGGTACGCCTTCGGATCAGACACGTCCGCGGCAAAGCGAACACCGCCGCACACGGCACCATTCACCTTGATACGATCCGGCCACTGGAAATGAACCGGCACCTCTGGCGGCGCCAGCGCACCCAGGCTCTCAGCCAAGCCGATCTGGGCCACGTAGACAGCCTGAATGGCCTCTTCCAGTGGCGTTTCCGGTGCCAACACAAGCGCGGCACGCAAGGTATCCTCCCCTTGCGAGTAGAAGATGGAGCCAGAATCGACCCCGGCGATGGCACGGCTGACCGCCTTGTCAAAAGGGTCGGTATGCTTGGGCACCACCTCGCCCGTCAGCAGTGGCGGAAACTGGGGAGATTGGTTCATAACACAGCCCGGGCATACACATCAGAGGCCATAATTTCATCGGCGATTCGCTGGAACGCCCTGGCCTGGGGACTTTCCGGCTTCGACACCACAATCGGCACACCGCCGTCGGATCCGACCCGGATATCCAGGTCCAGCGGGATTTCGCCCAGGAAAGGCGCCCCAAGCTTTTCCGCTTCCGCCCTGGCGCCGCCAGAGCCGAAGGGATGATGTTCTTTGCCACAACCGTCACAGACGAACGAGGCCATGTTCTCGATCAGGCCAAACAGTGGCACATCCATGCGGTTGAACATGTCGATGCCCTTGCGCGCGTCCATCAGGGCAATGTCCTGGGGCGTCGACACCACAACCGCGCCGGCCACAAAGAACTTCTGGCTAAGCGTCATCTGGACATCGCCGGTGCCGGGGGGCAGATCCACCAGCAACACGTCCAGCCTGCCCCAGTCCACCTGATTCATCATCTGTTCCAGGGCCCCCATCAGCATTGGCCCGCGCCACACGATCGCTTCGTCTTCCGTGGTCATCAGGCCCAGCGACATCAGCGTTACGCCATGATTGCGCAGGGGCAGAATGGTGTGCCCGTCCGGGCTGGAAGGGCGACCGGAAACCCCCAGCATACGGGGCTGGCTGGGCCCATAGACGTCCGCATCAAGCAGCCCCACTTTGAGCCCTTTCGATGCCAGTGCCACCGCCAGGTTGGAGGCCACGGTGGATTTACCAACACCGCCCTTGCCCGAGGCAATGGCGATAATCCGGCTGATACCTCTCGGATTCTTGTCCTGCGGCCGGGGCGCATCGGTTCCGATCAGATTGCTTTTGTCGGCGTTAACGTATTGAACCATACAATGTCCCGATCAGATTTAGTGGTCGCGATAGTCGTCACTGGTGCGAACCCGGGGGCGCTCACCGCTGGCCATGGGCGCACTGTCGCCATGGAACTGGGCCTTTACCCGGCAATCGTCACACATCTTGATGAGCTGGACGTTGTCAGACTTGGTGTACATCCAGTGTTGGTTTTCCAGCTTCTCAACAATCCGGTTAATGGTGCTGGCAACACCAAAGGGTTTACCACACTGGATACATTCGAAGGGATCTTCACCGTGCAGGGCACGGGCGCTCAGTGCCGCCTTGGACAGATCCAGCTGTGGCTTCAGAGTGATGGCGGTTTCCGGACAGGTGCTTTCGCAGACACCGCACTGCACACAGGCGTTCTCGGTGAACTGAACTTCCGGTCGGTCCGGGTGATCGCCAAGCGCACCGGTCGGGCACAGGGATACACAGGCAAGGCACAACGTGCACTTGTCTGAATCAATTTCGATAGCGCCGTAGGGCGCGCCCGCCGGCAGGGGAATGGGCGCCTCAATTTTGTCTGCCATCGCGGTGGCGGCAACTCTGGTGATATCCCTGCGGCCGCCCACCAGCAACACAGGTTCACTCAGGCGGCCGGCATTGTCACCGGCTTCGCCGAGGTGCTCAGCCGCAATAACCCGAATCCGGCTGGGGGAATTGTGGGTACCCACCAGCATGGCTTGGGCCAGTTCCACTTCGGCAGCGACAGCCCGCCGATCCAGTTCGCTGTCGGCCAGCATCAGCACTTCTGCATAGCCCGCACCAAAGGCCGCCAGTATCTCTGCATGGCCTATGCGGTCAATCTGTTCCAGGCCAAACGGAATCAGGTCATCCGCCAGACCATCGTGATACCTGGCCAGGTAGGCAATGGCCTCGGCGCCCGCACCCAGGGAATGAAATACCAGCCGTGGTGCCTCGCCCGCGTGCTCCCGGTAGGTCCTGGCCATCACATCCAGCGCTTTGGTAATCGACTCAAAGGGGGTTTCGTTCATGGTGATGGCGGAGGTCGGGCAAACCGCTGCACAAGTCCCGCAACCGGCGCAGATATCGGAATCAATCTGAATGTGGTCGCCGGCGGAAAAGATGGCCTCGGTGGAACAGACATCCAGGCAACGGGTACAACCGGGCTGGTTCGCCCGCGAGTGGGCGCACAGGGATTCTTCCAGCCGGAAATACACGGTTTTCTCGAACTCACCCACCCGTTCTCTGGCGGTCAGGGCAATGCGCTCCAGCTCACCGCTTTTGGCAGGATCAGCCCAGAAATAGCCGTTGCGCTTCTGGTAGTGTGGAAATGCCGGGGCACCGCCCCGCAGATCGATAAAAATGTCGCACTCGCTGCGGGCCGTGGCCTTTGCGTCGCCATAGGCCGGTGCACCCCGGCCCGCCGGATTCAGCATTTGCAGCTGGGCGAATTCCAGCGTGAAATTGCCCAGTGCGCCTTTGGCCGCGGTCAGTTTACCCCTGGCTACGTCGTACCTGGCGGAGGGTAACTGGACAGGGCCGGCATCACTCACAACGCAGGTAACGCCAAGCTCATCCTGCACCAGTTCCGCCATCCGGATGGCCTGGTCGGTTTGGCCAACGATACAGCAGACGCCACTGGACTGGATGAGCTTTGCCGGCGCCATGGCCGCCGGCAGCTGCGCCCCGACCATCAACGCGGCCTGCTTGGCATGCAGGCGTTTGGGATTGGCATCCGGCGCGCTCCAGCCGGCACGGTCCCGGATATCGATGGTGCTCAACGGCGCGGACTGGCCCACTTCCGCTTGCACATCCTCGCCCAGGCGCTCGAATAACGCCGCTTGCTGGCCGCAGGCAATGAGCACTTCACCAGTGCCGCTCAGGTGTTCGGCGGCCGTAGCCATATCCTTGCCACACAACTCATCCACAACAATCACCTGCCCGGCTGCGGAAGCCGCTTTCAGCGCCTCGGGACTGACGGCCTGCGTTTTTTCGCAGGTGCATAACAGAAGGGTTTTAGTTGGCGTCATCAGGAAAATTACTCTTTTAGTTATTTTTGTACGTATTGATTTCAACCGTGGCTCTTCGAGCATGCCACAGCTGTTTGGCCTTGGACAATCGGATAATTGGATAATTGCCGGGGCTCTGCTAGCTTCAAGAGACAATAAGAAAGAGAAACATCATGAGCAGTCGCACGGACAGTTGGAAACGAGAATTGCCGGTCGGCGCGGTGGTTCGGCGTACCCCCGGGGTCACCCGGTGGGCACGTGATATCTGGACACCCGTTGCTGTGATCCCCGGTGCGCCAGAGGCGTTCTGGAATGAAATGGTCCGCAATGGCGATGTGGTGGATTACCACGCCGGCACCGTGACCATGGAGCTGTTTCGTGCTGATGTGGAAGGTTACCTTGTTTCCCTCAACATGGCCGTCCCCTCTGTTTGGGTCGTGTTGGACAGAGATACCACCGGTCAGTCCCCGGCGGGATGGGTCGTCACCACCATCACCGCCAGTGCCCATGAAGCCCTCGATACCCTGGACAGCGGCGAAAGTATCGTCGAACCCGTTCCGATCCCCGAGTCTCTGGCGGCCTGGATCAAAGAATTTATTGATATGCACTTCGTCGATGAGCCCTTCAAGAAACGCCGCCGAGACCGGGTTGACGTAGATGCCGTCGAAGAGGGCAAAGGCGACCCGCGTATTCGTCAGGAGAGCGACGTTTACCGGGCTCCGACAAACATCAAAAAACCGAATGTGCAGTGATGACTGAATCACGCCTGCAACGATGGTCGCGCAAGAAAGCCGAAGCCAGCAAGCAGTCTGGCCCTACCACCCCCTTACCTGTTGAGAATGAGCCCCCTGCCGAAGAGCAGGAGCTCGCCATTAACCAGGCGCTGCCTGAGCACGAAGTGCTCGAAAAATACGGCTTGCCGGATCCGGACACCATCACACTCGGCACCGACATCACCGGGTTCATGCGCAAGGAGATCCCCGAATTGTTGCGCCGCAAGGCGCTGCGCGCACTCTGGAAATCCAATCCAGTCCTGGCGGTGCTGGATGGCCTCAACGACTACGACGAGGACTACACAGACGCGGCAACCGCAGGCGAAGCCGTCAAGACTTTGTACAAAGTCGGCCAGGGCATGTTCGACAAAACGGCGACAAAGACCGAATCAACAATAGAACACGCAGAACCTCAGACCGGCGAGCCGGAACCAGTCAACACCCGGGAAACTTCGCCACCGGAGGGGTCTTCGGAACCAGAGCCAGCCATTGACTCTTCAAGCCAGCCCAGGCAAGCACCATCGCTGTCGGACGCGGAGGATGAAGAGGCAGAACCGGCCCCACGTTACCGGCCAAGAATGAGGTTTGATTAAACACCACCACAAACCAGACATGTCTCGAGACTGGTTGCGCCATCGCCCTTTCGGGACTATAAATCTAGATAGCACAAAATTTGAACAACAACATGAAGGAACGTGATTTGGCCAACACTGCTGAAAGCCTTTGTCCTCGCTCGATCAGTGACGAGGATCGAGCCAGAGCCCAGATTTACCAGCTACTGGGCACCCTGCTGAGCAACCCACCGTCAAGTGAGTTGCTGAAGGGGCTGGCGACCCTCAAGGGCGACGACACCCTCATTGGGTCTGCCTCGAAGAACCTTGCTGCCCTCGCCCAACGCACCTCGGCCACCGACGCGGAGCGGGAGTATAACAATCTGTTCGTGGGCCTTGGCCGTGGTGAACTGCTGCCTTACGCCAGCTATTACCTGACCGGATTCCTGAACGAAAAGCCTCTTGCGAGCCTTCGCAGTGATTTGATGGCAAGGGGCATCCGTGCCCGTGCCGACGTCAAAGAGCCGGAAGATCACATGGGCACGCTGTGTGAAACCATGGCAGGCATTATCACCGGCGAATTTGAGTGTGACAGCGACCTGCCGTCGCAAAAAGCGTTTTTTGACGCCCACATGGCAAAGTGGGCGCGATTGTTTTTTACCGATCTGGAGCAAGCGCAAAGTGCCATCTTCTACGCCCCCGTGGGCTCGCTTGGTAAAGCATTCATGGCCGTAGAAGCCGACGCCTTTGCAATCCAGTAACCGGGATCAGCTCGATCCCCTGAACCAGGTGGAGATGTTGTATGAACGACCGTAATAAAGAAAACAGCCGCCGACATTTTTTGCGGATGGCCGTTGCCGCTGCCCCCGCTGCAGTTGCAATGACGGTAGCACCGAACGCCGCAGCCGAGGTCGTTAAAGACGTACCGAAAAGCAGCGGCCTGCGCGACACAGAACATACGCGCAAGTATTTCGAATCGGCTCGCTTTTGAAGGGAGCCAGGCCGTTCAAGATTGCGTGATGCTCTTGGATGACCCTGCCCCCGGTAAAACGAGAACAATAAAAGAGAGAGGTATTGGACATGTTAAGGAAGAAAACCAACGGGGTAGCGAAAGGCCCCCGGGCGGGTTCTTTACTTTCATCCCTCGCTGCAACCACCATGGACCGACGGGGCTTTTTGACCGCCTCCGGAGTTGCCGTGGGCGGGCTGGCTGCGTTGTCGTTACCAACCACACGGGTACAGGCCTCAACGCCATCAACTGAAGGCGGAAACGTCGTTCGCAGAAAATCCGTGTGTACCCACTGCTCGGTAGGCTGCACGGTGGAAGCGGAGGTTCAGAACGGTACCTGGATTGGTCAGGAGCCGGGATGGGACAGCCCTTTCAACATGGGCGCCCACTGCGCCAAAGGCGCTTCGGTACGGGAACATGCCCACGGTGAGCGCCGTCTGAAGTCACCCATGAAAATGGTTAACGGTCAGTGGCAGAAGATCTCCTGGGACGACGCCATCAACGAGATTGGCGACAAGATGCTCCATATCCGCGACGAGAGCGGCCCGGATTCCGTCTATTGGCTCGGCAGCGCGAAGTTCAACAACGAACAGGCCTATTTGTTTCGGAAGTTTGCCGCTTACTGGGGCACCAACAACGTCGACCACCAGGCCCGGATCTGTCACTCCACCACCGTTGCCGGTGTAGCCAACACCTGGGGCTACGGCGCGATGACCAACTCCTACAACGACATCCACAATTCCAAGGCCATCTTCCTGATAGGAGGCAACCCGGCCGAAGCACACCCGGTATCGCTGCTGCACATTCTTAAAGCCAAGGAAGAAAACAACGCACCACTGATTGTCTGCGATCCACGCTTCACCCGAACGGCGGCTCATGCCGACGAGTTTGTGCGCTTCCGCCCAGGCTCAGACGTCGCGCTGATCTGGGGCATTCTCTGGCACATTTTCGAAAATAAATGGGAAGACAGAGAGTTTATCCGCACCCGCGTTTATGGCATGGAGCAGATTCGCGAAGAGGTTAAACGCTGGAACCCCGAGGAGGTAGAGCGAGTAACCGGTGCACCCGGAGCACAGCTGGAACGGGTTGCCCGCACTCTGGTCAACAACCGCCCGGGCACGGTGATCTGGTGCATGGGTGGTACCCAGCATACCAACGGTAACAACAACACCCGCGCCTACTGCGTGCTGCAACTGGCACTGGGCAATATGGGCGTGGCCGGCGGTGGCACCAACATTTTCCGGGGCCACGACAACGTACAGGGCGCCACCGACCTTGGCGTACTGGCCGACACCCTGCCCGGCTACTACGGCCTGACCGCCGGCTCCTGGGCCCATTGGGCACGGGTCTGGGAAGAGGACATGGACTGGCTGAAGGGTCGTTTTGTCACCTGGGACAAAGATGGAAAATCCCGGGCCATGATGAACGAAAAAGGCATTCCGGTATCCCGCTGGATAGATGGCGTCCTGGAAGCCAAGGAAAACCTCGAGCAGCCCGACAACACCCGGGCCATGGTGCTGTGGGGCCATGCGCCCAACTCGCAGACCCGTATGCTGGAAATGAAAGAGGCCATGGAGAAGCTCGATCTGCTGGTTGTGGTGGACCCCTTCCCGACGGTTTCAGCGGTGCTGCATGATCGTAAAGAAGGCGCTTACCTGCTGCCGGCCACCACCCAGTTCGAGACTACAGGTTCGGTGACCGCCTCGAACCGCTCTTTGCAGTGGCGTGAAAAAGTGATTGAGCCCCTGTTCGACTCCAAGGTCGACCACGAAATCATGAAGCTCCTTGCGGACAAGTTTGGCTTTACCGATCGCATGTTCCGCAACATCGCCATTGAGGGCAACGAGCCACTGATTGAGGACATCACCCGCGAGTTCAACCGGGGCATGTGGACCATTGGCTACACCGGCCAGTCGCCAGAACGCCTGAAAAAACACATGCAGTATCAGCACCACTTCGACAAGACCACCTTGCGCGCAGTGGGCGGGCCCTGTGATGGAGACACCTACGGTTTGCCCTGGCCCTGCTGGGGCACAGCGGAGATGAACCACCCGGGTACGCATATCCTGTACGACATGTCGGTGCCCGTCTCCAAAGGCGGCCTCACCTTCCGGGCGCGATTCGGGGTGGAGCACAACGGCCAGAACATTCTGGCAGACGGTGTTTACTCCAAAGACTCCGAAATCAAGGATGGTTACCCGGAATTCACCATGCAAATGCTGATGGATCTGGGCTGGGACAGCGATCTGACCGCAGAGGAACGGGCTGCCATCGAAGCTGTTGGCGGACCAACCGCAAACTGGAAAACGGACCTGTCAGGCGGTATCCAGCGGGTGGCCATCAAGCACGAATGCGCGCCCTTTGGTAATGCCAAGGCCCGCACCATCGTCTGGAACTTCCCGGACCCCGTGCCACTGCACCGTGAACCGCTGTATACCAATCGTCGCGACCTGATCGAGGACTATCCAACCTACGCCGACAAGACCTTCTGGCGGGTGCCAACCCTGTACGAGTCGATCCAGAAGAACGACTTCAGCAAGGACTTCCCCATCATTCTGACCTCCGGTCGACTGGTGGAATACGAAGGGGGTGGCGACGAAACTCGCTCCAACCCCTGGCTGGCGGAACTCCAGCAGGACATGTTCATTGAGGTGAATCCACGCGACGCGAATAACATGAACATTCGCGACGGCAGGGATGTCTGGGTGTCTGGCCCGGAGGGCGCACGCATCAAGGTAAAAGCAATGGTTACCGAAAGGGTTGGCGAAGGCGTGGCCTTCATGCCGTTCCACTTCGGCGGTCACCTGCAAGGCGAGGATCGCAGGCACAAGTATCCAAAGGGTGCTGATCCTTACGTGTTGGGTGAATCCACAAACACCGTTCAGACATACGGGTACGACTCGGTCACGCAGATGCAAGAGACCAAGTGCACCCTGTGTGCCATCGAACCAGCATAACAAGAGGTGTAGACCATGGCACTTGAAGGACAAGCAAGAGCAAAATTCCTTTGTGACGCCGAGCGCTGCATCGAATGTAATGCTTGCGTGACAGCCTGTAAGAACGAGCACGAGGTCCCCTGGGGCATCAACCGCCGCCGCGTGGTTACCATTGAAGACGGTAAACCGGGTGAGCGGTCCATCTCGGTAGCTTGCATGCACTGTTCAGACGCGCCCTGTATGGCCGTGTGCCCAACAGACTGCTTCTACCAGACGGCGGACGGCATTGTGCTGCACTCCAAGGATCTGTGTATCGGGTGTGGCTATTGTTTTTACGCCTGCCCCTTCGGTGCGCCGCAGTTTCCCCAGGCGGGAAACTTTGGCAGCCGGGGCAAGATGGACAAGTGCACGTTCTGTGCGGGTGGCCCGGAGGAAGACCACTCCACAACCGAGTTCAACAAATACGGCCGTAACCGTATTGCAGAGGGCAAATTGCCACTCTGCGCGGAAATGTGCTCAACCAAAGCCCTGTTGGCCGGTGATGGCAACACGGTTTCGGACATCTATCGCCAGCGAGTGGTGAACCGCGGTTTCGGTTCCGGCGCCTGGGGATGGGGCACAGCCTACGAGAAGAAGGGCGCGTAAACCCACCGGACAGTTCCGGGGCCTTCGGGCCCCGGAACTGATTTCGGCATTGTCTTCTTTTGGTCTATTCCGCTGGAGCACTCTGATGAAAACAAAACTATTGGGTGCCGCCCTGCTTGCTATGGCGACACTGCTTTTTCAGCCTGCCTGGGCGAGTGATGCCCCGGCGGTTGATCGAACCGCGACCGGGGGCGCGCAAACCCTCGAAGATATCATGGCTCGCCAGCAACAGCTGAAAATGGACGAGTCGTTCCGTTCTGAAAACCTCGGCAACCCGGCCAACGCCAAACCGATCACGGAGCAACTGGGCACCCGGGGCGGCGTGTCAGACTCCGATGTCTGGCGGGGCATCCGCTACAACCAGAGCGATATCAAAACCCAGGCCAGGGGCCCCGGGGCCGATGTGCTGATTCAGGATGGGGGAATGCCTTGGTACAAGCTGCGGGAGGGCCCGATCATCTCCTACGGCGGTGGCGCACTTCTGGGCATCATTCTGCTGCTGGTGGTGTTCTACTTTGTTCGCGGCAAAATCATGATTGATGGTGGCCCCTCAGGCACCAAAATCGAACGATTCAAAGCCATCGAACGCTTTGGCCATTGGCTGTTGGCGGGTTCGTTTATCGCACTGGCCCTGACCGGCCTGATCACGCTGATGGGGCGAAGTTTCCTGATTCCCGTGATTGGGCACGAGGCCTATTCAACCCTCGCCGTGGGTTCCAAGTGGTTGCACAATAATGTCGCCTGGGCCTTTATGCTGGGCCTGGTCATGACCTTTTGCATGTGGGTCGCGCACAACATACCCAACAAGCTCGACTGGCAGTGGATCAAGGCGGGCGGTGGCATCTTCACCAAGTCCCACCCCTCCTCGAAGAAGTTCAACGCCGGCCAGAAGATCATCTTCTGGACCGTGATGCTGCTGGGTGTCTCGGTGTCCCTGTCAGGCCTGTCGCTGCTGTTCCCGTTTGAAATGCCCATGTTCGCTGGCACCTTCAGCGTTATTAACAGTGTTATCGGTACCGACTTCCCGACTGCGCTGACGCCCCATGAAGAGATGCAGTACGCCAACATCTGGCACTCTATCGTCGCGTTCGCCATGATGGTGGCCATCATCGCCCACATCTACATCGGCTCTGTCGGTATGGAAGGTGCGTTTGATGCCATGGGCAACGGCCAGGTTGACCGTGAATGGGCCCGCCAGCATCACGACCTGTGGGTGGAAGAGGTTGAGGCAAAACAAGGCAAAGGGGGTTCATCATGAAAGTTATGGTAGCCGCGTTTGTCGTGGCTCTGGTCATTGCCGTTTGCGCGCCCGTGGTACTGAACCAGTTTGGCTGGTCCTCCGCAGAACAAGGCAGCAGCTCCACGAGTGTGCGCCTTGACTGACCAAACAGAGGTATACCGGATCGACGCTGTCGGTCTGGTATGCCCGCTTCCGGTTTTGCGCTTCAAGAAACGCACCCAGGGGCTGCCCAGTGGCACCCGGGTGGAATTCCTGGCGGATGACGTCAGTGGCCGCCGCGATTTGCAGGCCCTGTGCGAGATCACCGGCCACCAGATTGAATCGGTCCACGAAGAAGATAACGGCGTCATTCGTTATCGTATTTGCCTGGCCTGAAGCAAAGCGCCCAATACCTCTGGCCACAGATCATGTTTGCGATGCACTACGACGTCGATATTGGTCCGGTGTAACGCCAAACCACCGCTTGAATGCCCGCCGGAAATTCGCGCTGTCGTGATAATTCAGCAACTCCGCAATGGCCTCGACGGACACCGAGCTGTCCCGCAGATAGCCTATCGCCTGCTGCGACAAAATGCCGTCTCTCAATTGCCGAAAACTGGTGCCTTCCGCTTTCAATCTCCTCGCCAACGTGCGCTTGCAGATAAACAGCGCGGCGGCGGCCTCTTCTTCAGTCAACACCCCGGGCGGATGAGACAGCATCATTTTCTGTACCCGGTATTTGCAGCTCTCACGGTCGGACTGCAATTGCGCCAGCATGCATTCACACTGCTTCAGCGCCATCATGTAGTTCTCATGGTTGGCGGACGCATTGGGCACCTTGCACACGTCGAGCGGAATGTTCAGCGCGAGTGAGGTTGCGCCAAACGTTATCGAACCCGGAATGTAGTCCGCGTAGCAATGGCTGTACCCAGGCTCCTTGTGCAGAAACCCGCATACCACCTCCCCCACCGGTCGGCCCACAATAAATTCCGCACAATCAAAGAAGATCACCGCAAAGCTCTCACTCAGAACCTTTAAAAGTGATTCCGACAATTCCACATGAAAGCGGCAAGTCACCTCCAACCAGTTGTCCCTGGCGGCCATCTCAAGGCGGGCCAGGTTCATGCGGGTTGGCAGGAAGACCTGAAAAGCCCGAATGGCAGTCAGCAGGTCCGGGCTGCTGTTGACCAGAAACCCCATGGCACCGTGGGTAGGCGACGTCAGCCGCCGGCCCAGGCGCAATCCGAAGGTATCGTCATTGGCCAGCTGCAAACTGTTATCCAGTATCTGCAATTGCTGTTGCGGGGTCAGCAGAGTGTCCTCCTGCAGAAACTGATCCACTGTCAGCTGGGTCATCGCCAGCAAATCCGGGACATCGCGGGTTTGTAAAGCCAACTCCCGGGCAATCAGTCGGCTGTAATTGGAGGGAATACACGGCTGGCTCAGGTCAATGTCGCGCATCATTATTCTTGTGTCCTTGAGTGAGCGCCTGAAGACCGGCGCACACCTTGAGTGTCTTTAAATGACCCCTCGCTGTCAATTAATGACCTGCCACCCGAACACCGCTGATCGTAATCTGGCTTCCACTGAAGCCACTCTAAAAACAACAGAGGTGAAACGCGTATGGGTCAGATCACATTTATTGAACACAACGGTGCCGCACATGTGGTCGAGATTGCCGCAGGCCAATCGCTGATGCAGACCGCCGTTGATAACGGCATCCCGGGAATAGACGCGGATTGTGGCGGCGCCTGCGCCTGTGGCACCTGCCATGTAATTGTTGATCACAACTGGATTCAGGCCACCGGCAACATCAACGCCGATGAGCAGGGCATGCTGGGTCTCACGCCCGAAAGAGCCGATACCTCACGCCTGTCTTGCCAGATCACCGTCTCGGAGGCCCTGGATGGTCTGATTGTGCGCCTGCCGGAATTCCAGATGTAGGCAACACCCGAGTTCGATCTCGAAACCTTCGGACGACCACCACCTGTACCAACAACCACTACGAACCCCGAGGTGCTGTATGCGCGTACTGAGTCCCTTACTTGAACCTGTTATTCAGCCAGCCTTGAACCTAGCCACGTCGATCATTCCCATCCATTGGCAGATCAAAGGCGCCCATGCCTTTCAGAATGTGAAACATCGCATTGGCAGGGACCGACCGGTGCCGGTTTTCGAAGAAACCCCGCTACCGGATGTCTCAACACTCGCGCTCGAAGACATCGACCTCAGTAACCCCTTCCTGTATCGGCAAGGCCTGTGGCGATCCTATTTCAAGCGGTTACGAGATGAGTGCCCGGTGCATTTCCAAAAGCAGAGCCCGTTCGGCCCCTTCTGGTCCGTCACCCGCTATGAGGACATCCTGTTTGTAGACACCCGTCATGACCTGTTCTCCGCCGAGCCCATCATTTCCATCGGCCCCCAGCCCGAGGGCCTGGAAATTGAAACCTTCATTGCCATGGACCCACCCAAACACGACGCTCAACGACAAGCCGTTCAGGGCGTGGTGGCGCCAAAGAACCTGATGCAGATGGAGGCGCTGATTCGCAGCCGCACAGCCGATGTGCTGGACCAGCTGCCGGTGGACGAACCCTTTGACTGGGTACAACGGGTATCGGTTGAACTCACTTCCCGTATGCTGGCCACCCTGTTCGATTTCCCCTTCGAGCTGCGTCACAAACTCGCTTACTGGTCGGATGTGGCCTCCGGCGCCCCGGAATCCACCGGAGGGCACGCCAACCGTGACGAGTTTTTCCGGGCGGCCGCCGATATGGCGCAGCAGATGTCGTTGTTGTGGCGAGAAAAGGAGGCACGGAAAGCTGCTGGTGAAGAAACCGGGTTTGACCTGATCAGTCTGCTGTTGGCCAATGACGACACCCGGGACATGATCAACCGCCCCATGGAGTTCATGGGTAATATGGTGCTGCTGATCATTGGCGGCAACGACACCACCCGTAATTCCATGACCGGCGGCGTGCTGGCGCTTAACCAGTTTCCAGAGCAGTTCACAAAACTCAAACAGAATCCCGAGCTGATTCCCAATATGGTGTCAGAAATCATCCGCTGGCAAACACCCCTGGCCTACATGCGCAGGGTTGCGAAACAGGATGTGACGCTGAACGGGCAGACCATTAAACAGGGTGACAAGGTGGTTATGTGGTACGCCTCGGGCAATCGGGATGAGCGGGCCTTCGAGCAAGACCCGGACCAGTTCATTATTGATCGGAAAAACGTGCGTAAGCATCTTTCCTTCGGTTTCGGCGTGCACCGCTGCATGGGTAACCGCCTGGCAGAATTGCAGCTCAGGATCTTATGGGAGGAGATACTGAAACGCTTTGACCGTATTGAAGTTTTGGCAGAGCCCGAGTACGTTCAGTCCAATTTCGTACGCGGCTACAGTGCGATGACGGTAAAACTCTCCGCCAAGCCCTGACGAGGGGGTTAACACCGGATGGGCATCACCTGTTAAACTGCTTTCGGAGCAGGCCCGCAGGGCGTGCAGTACGCAATCAGGTTTAAAGCTTGTCGGAACGGTTTCAGGGCGAGCGGGGTTTATTGAACGATGGCAAAGCAACAGGCATTCACTCCAACTCACAAGGTGCTGCTTGGCATCACCGTGCTCATGGTGTTGATCGCCAGCTTCTGGTCCACACAAAGCTCATCCGCGAAGATACCCGCCCTACCGGTTGAGCCCCTGGTTACCCCTACTGATCCCTCTGCCGGTGTTGGGGCGCTGCCTGATACGCTTGCCGAATCCCGTTCAGACACCCGCACCCAGCACCACGAAGTTCAGCCCGGCGACACCCTGAGCAGTATTTTCAGCCGCTACGGGGCACCCACGTCTGATCTGTACAAAATCATGGAAACGGATGTGGAATACCTGGCCCTGGAAACCCTGCAACCCGGCACCCAGCTGCGGCTGACCTTTGACGATCAGGACAGGTTCACCGAGCTTGCCCTTGTGCTTGATTCCGCCCGCACCGTTTTCTATACCCGCACCGACGATGACCAGTTCGAATACCGCCGGATGGAAGCAGACACTCACTGGGTGTCTGAAGTGCTTAGAGGTTCCATTGAAGGCAGCTTCTACGTTTCTGCGGTAAAAGCAGGGCTCACCGCGCACCAGATTGCCTCGGTCAACCAGTTACTGGAACACCGCCTGAATTTCCGGCGGGATCTACGTGCCGGCGACCAGTTTGCCGTGATCATCAGCCATGAAATGACTGATGACCAAAGCACCGGTAAAACCCGGGTTGAAGCGGTTTCGCTGAAGCGCGGGAGCCGCACACACACCGCATTCCGGTTTGAGGACGGCAATTACTACGACCAAAGCGGTAAAAGTGTGCTGCCCGCGTTTCGCCGCTGGCCCACCCAGACGCCTTACCGGGTCAGTTCCCACTTCAATCCGAACCGCAAGCACCCGGTCACCAAGCGAATCGCCCCGCACAACGGCGTTGATCTGGCCACCCCCGTTGGCACCCCCATTTTCAGTACCGGCGATGGCATTGTGCAGCGCGTAGGTAACCATCCTTTCGCAGGCAAGTACATCGACATCGACCACGGCAACGCTTACAAAACCCGTTACCTGCATCTGCACAGGATTCTGGTCAAGAAAGGACAGTCCATTCAGCGGGGTGAGAGAATTGCGCTGTCTGGCAACACCGGGCGCAGCACCGGCCCTCACCTGCATTTTGAGCTGCATGTGAATGGACGGCCGGTGAATCCTCTGAAGGCAGATATACCTACCGCAGCGGACATCCCCAGTGAACACGCCAAAGCGTTCAAAGAGGACGCTTCCTACAAGCTGGCGGTTATGGAACGGGCGGGTAGCCGTTCGAATCTGATGTTGGCGGGTGCTCGGGTTTCGTTTGACTGAACCCGACCATTCAGCACGGGTAACCATCAACCGCTTATAGCCCAGGGATACTAGCTATGCCCGAGAGCCTGGCCTGGTTTCCAGACAACCTCAGCCTGCCGGAGTCGGCCTTACCACTGCTGATCAGCACCACGCTCCTGATCCTTGGTGTGATTGCCCTGAGGGTTGTCATCGCAGGGGTTATCCGGCGCAACGTGGCGTCATCTGAACTGCGTGGCCGGCTCTTGGTCAATTCCCGAAATGCACTGGTGTTGCTGGCGGTGTTCGGCCTGGTCTTTATCTGGGGCGAGCAGCTTCGTTCCCTGGCGCTGTCGATCGTCGCCATCGCGGTAGCGTTTGTGGTGGCTACCAAGGAACTGATTCTTTGTGTGTCCGGCTCCATTCTCAAAGGCGGTGCCGGCTCATTCAGCATTGGCGATCGTATTCAGGTAAAGGATTTTCGGGGTGATGTGATCGACCAGACCCTGCTGACCACCACGCTGCTGGAAGTTGGGCCCGGCAAGGCCAGCCATCAGCGCACCGGGCGCATGATCGTGTTGCCCAATGCGTTGTTTGTATCGGAGCCAGTTACTAATGAGAGCTTCACCGACCACTGGGATTTCCACGTTTTTACTGTGCCGTTCAAACGCGAAGACAACTGGCCAGCGGCCCGGGAAGCCCTGTTAAATGCCGCAAACCGCCACTGCGAGTCGTACCTGGATACCGCTCGCAAATACATGAGCAAAGTGGGTACAGCCCGAGGACTGGAAGTGCCCTCTGTCGATCCCAGGGTCACTATCCAGGCTCCCGCCGCCGGAGAGATTCATCTAACCGTCCGATTACCCACCCGCACCGGGCAACGCAGTTATATCGAGCAGGCCATTCTGTCAGAGGTTTTTCTGAACAATGATTTTTCTGCCAAGAAAGCTGAGCCCGAACCAAGCGAACCCACGAAGGAATAATTGAACCTTCCAGTTGTCAAAAGTAGTCAAACCTTATCGTTTTGATCTGCTCGCAGTTGTTGCGTCTGCTGGTCAGACCCTCGCAACTACCTTCATACCCCGTTCGCATCCCCCCAGATAACCAGCACCAAACAGGTTGTAGTGATTCAGGTAATGGTAGAGGTTGTAGATCTCGCGCTTGGTGGTATAGACCTCCGAGCGAGGATAAACACTGTCATAAGCGCGATAGAAGGCCGCACCGAAGCCTCCAAACATTTCTGTCATTGCGATATCCGCTTCCCGATCGCCCTGATAGACCGCAGGGTCAATCAGCCAGGGGCCGTCGTGATCGAACAACACATTGCCACGCCACAAATCACCGTGCAGAAGGCTGGGGTGCTTGCAGTGGCTGTCCAGCCAGCGGGTAAGCGCAGCGCTACTTTGGTCAACAACGCGTTGAAATCTTTCTCGAATAACCGGATCAGCAATCCGGCTGACCTGGTACCGGAGTCGATAGTCGACAAAGAACTGCCCCCAGGATTCCGTTAACCCGTTGGGCTGTGGTGACAGACCGATATAATTATCCCGGCCCCAGCCGTAGTGTTCCCGCTCTTGCTGGTGCAGTCGGGCCAAGCCCTCACCGAGCAGAGCCTGGCATCGTTCGTCCGGAGTAACAGACACGATCTGGGTCATCACCAGCTTGTACTGATCGACCTCAGCCACTTGCGGAATTCTCAGATGCTCCACACCAACCTGCACCAACACTTCGCGAAGGCTTTCCAGCCCCTCCGCCTCACAGGTTAATGCATCGGCAAAGCCGGTGGTGTTGGTTTTGACAAACATAACGTCGCCCTATTGCTGCTGGCGCAGCAAGGCATTCACCGTAAAGGTATACGGCGCATCCACACCCAGTTGCGCACACCGGCGCAGCACGGCCCCGGCGATGCTGTCCAGCTCCAGCGGTCGGCCTTTTTCCTTGTCCACCAGCATGGAGGTTTTGATGGCGTTGAAGTTGCTGATCAGCTCGAACATGTCATCCAGGTCTTGCCGTGTCAGGTTCACCCCGTCTGCTTCCGATGCCTTAACCGTTTCCGCCATCATGCCGTAGACCACTTTGCCGAACTCCGGGTGATGAGTCAGGCTGCGGGTATCCAGATGAGTGAGCGCTGACAACGGATTAACTCCATTGTTGATGACCAGCTTGCGCCAGAGTTCGTACCGGATGTTTTCCGATACGGTGGTGGGAATGCCCGCCTCGTTAAAAGCCAACGCCAAAGTCTTGAGCAGTTCCACTCGTAGGTCGTCAGTTTTTGGTATGGGCCAGGCGCCCATCACGATCTGGGCCACGCCTTCGGCGAACACCTTGCCCGGCTCGGTTATGTGGCCGCCAATGCGCACCGCAAGGCCGCCGAGCACACGTTCTTCGCCCACCACCTCGGCAATCAGGGGTTCATTATCAATACCATTCTGGAGAGACAGCACCGGAACGGAGCCTGCACACAGCCAGTCAGAAAGCTCCGTCATCACGGCACCGGTCGCCGTCGATTTGAGGGCAATGGCAACCAGATCAAAATCATTCGGGTGGTAATCCCGAATGAGCTCCTGATGATCGCAGGCCGGGAGGCGATGCTGGAGAACCTGCCCTTGATAATCTACGGTCAGGCCTTTTGCTCTCAATGCCTCAAGGTGATCGCCACGGGCCGTCAGCACAACCTGGTGACCGGCGTCAGCCAACCTTGCGGCGTAGTAACCTCCGATGCCACCAGCACCGATCATCAGAATCTTCAAAGCAACCACGGCAACCTCGATCAGTCAGGGCGTTGGTCAGAGAGCGTTCAGGGACAGCAGCCCAGAGTATATCAGGCCCGCAGCGCCGTCAGCTTGCCAGGACCTCCGCTGCAGAAAGGGCGCATTCAATGTCCTCATCTTCACTGCCACCAGATACCCCAATGCCGCCCACCAGAACGCCTTCCCAGTACAGCGGCACGCCGCCGCCAATCACGGCGAATTCACCGGCCTTGGTGAGGCCGTCAAGCACTCTGGCAGGAGCCGACGCGAGCATATTTTCCAGATCAACCGTGTTAACGCCCATACCTGCGGCCGTGGTGGCTTTTTTCTGAGCCAGTTCGGAGGACACCAGGAACGACCCGGCCATTTTAATGAACGCCAACTGGCGCCCGGACGTATCCACAATTGATACCGTCGCCTTGATGCCCAGCCCACTCGCCTTGTTGACGGCAGCCTGGAGCAGGCTTAACGACGCTTGTTCAGTCAAAGAAAACGAGGGTTGTACGAGTGCGAATCGCTGATTGTCATTCATGGTTGCTATCTCATCCAGCCAAATCCGGACAGCATCTGTGCCGCATTGTTCATTCCACTGCTGAACATCCGTTGGGGAAACTGCGAGCCCCCCAGGGTAAACGCGGCATTGAGCAGGCACACCGTCGGGTCATCCAGGCGATTATTCTGGGCGGAGCCCGCAGCATCTCCCTTGAATGACATCACGGCCCCCACTGCTGATCCTGTGCCCAGGCGTTGAGTAGCTCCCTTAAATGCCGGTCATGCAGGGAAATACCGTCCGCTTCTCTATGGCAGGCCTTGTCATCAAGGCAGATTAAAAGGACATCCTGTTCCCGAAGCACCTCCAGACAACGTCCGACTCGCCGGTATTCAAGCTCACTCATACCGGTATTAAGGATCAGCTCCGTTAACTCCCCGGGCTCCTCTGCCAGAAGCACCCGGAACAACTGGTGCCGGCTTACGACATCCCGTGAATGCACTTCCGGCTCAAAGCCCTGGTCTGAGAGCAGCGTCTTTATCCTGTCAGCGGTGGAGCCGTTGCCTTTAAGCTGCAGGATTTCCGGGGCTTTTTGATCGGCACGGGAGCTGATCACCACCACGCTCTTGTACTGCTTGCCCCAGATCATCCGGGCAGGCCCGGAACAGGTCTGTTCCCGGGACTGGATGCTGTCAGCGTCACAGGAGACAAATAACACCGGAAGTTTTGTCATGTATCTTCTCCTAATAAGACGGCGAAATTGCCGGGGCTTATCGCCCCAGTTTTTTGCTGACTGCCCGCCGATGCCGAAATGTTGCTTCGGCATTTCGTTGAGAATGACACGAACACTTTCAACCGGCGCGCCGAGAGAACGGACAATGGCGTCTGTCACCTCGTGGATCAGCATCTCCTTTTGCTCGTCCGTACGGCCTTCCAGAATGTTGATTTGAGCAACGGGCATAAAACCTCCTTATGCGAACCGGGCCGTGACCGTTCCCAGGCCCTGGTAGCGAACGCTGATGTTGTCACCGGCTTCCACCGTAATCGCCGCGGTGATGCCACCGGTCATGATGAAGGTGCCGGCCGGGATGTGCTCACCGCGCTCAGCCAGCAGGTTGGCCAGCATGGCCACACTGGATGCCGGATGGCCCAGCACCGCAGCACCGGCGCCGACGTCCACAATCTCACCGTTCTTCTCGACCACAACACCCAGGGTTTTCAGGTCCAGGTCGGCAGTATTCGTCATGGTGCCACCGGTGATAAACCGGCTGGAGGAAGCGTTGTCAGCCACCACGCTCACCAGGTCGAACTTGAAGTTCTCGTAGCGGGAATCGATCACTTCCACCGCCGGAATCACGAAGTCGGTGGCAGCCAGGACGTCACCGATGTGACAACCCGGGCCGTGCAACGGTGCTTTGGTCACAAACGCGATCTCGGCTTCGATTTTCGGGTGGATCAGCTCTTTGGTGTTGACCACACCGCCGTCCGGCACACTGAAATAGTCCGCCAGGAAGCCGTAGATGGGGGTTTCCACGCCCATCTGGGCCATCTTGGCCCAGGAGGTCAGGCCCATTTTCATACCAACCACCTTGTTGCCGCGAGCTTCCTTACGGCGGCGGATTTCCCACTGCACGTCGTAGGCGTCTTCAAAGGTCATGTCCGGATAATCATTGGTGACCTTGGTGATGTCGCGGGCGTTCAGTTCGGCGTTTTCTACGTGCTCGGCCAGGGCCAGCATCTGGTCATTGCTCAGGGTCTTGCTCATGCTTTTTGCTCCTCTTGCGCCTTCAGCAGATCCAGCGCCACGTCCACGATCATGTCTTCCTGGCCACCCACCATCCGGCGCTTGCCCAGTTCAACGAGAATATCCACAGTCTTCAGGCCATACTTCTGCGCTGCCACTTCGGAATGGCGCAGGAAGCTGGAGTACACACCGGCGTAGCCCAGGGCCAATGTTTCACGGTCGACTCTTACCGGGCGGTCTTGCAACGGGCGCACGATGTCGTCGGCGGCGTCCATCAGCGCGTACACGTCCGTGCCGTGGTTCCAGCCCAGCTTGTCGAAGGCGGCAATGCACACTTCCAGCGGGGCGTTGCCAGCGCCGGCACCCATGCCGGAGAGGCTGGCGTCGATGCGGTCACAGCCTTCTTCCACCGCCACCATGGAGTTGGCCACACCCAGCGCCAGGTTGTGGTGGGCGTGGATGCCGGTCTGGGTTTCCGGCTTGAGTACGTCTTTCAGGGCGCGGAAGCGGTCACGAATATCGTTCATGTTCATGGCGCCGCCGGAGTCGACCACATAGAGGCAGGTGGCGCCGTAGTCTTCCATCAGCTTGGCTTGTTCGGCCAGGCCCTGCGGGGTCTGCATGTGGCTCATCATCAGGAAGCCGACGGTGTCCATGCCGAGCTTGCGGGCGTGTTCGATGTGCTGTTTGGAAACATCCGCTTCGGTGCAGTGAGTCGCCACGCGTACGATTCGGGCGCCCGCCTGGTAGGCGTTGTCCAGGTCGTGCACGGTGCCGATGCCAGGCAGCAGCAGGGTGGCGATCTGGGAATGGGTGACCACTTCGGCCACCGCCTCGATCCACTCCAGGTCGGTGTGGGCACCGAAGCCGTAGTTGAAGCTGGAGCCTTGCAGGCCGTCGCCGTGGGCGACTTCGATGGAATCGACTTTCGCCTTGTCCAGGGCACGGGCGATGTCCTGCACGTTCTTGATGCTGTACTGATGGCGAATGGCGTGGCTGCCGTCGCGCAGGGTCACGTCGGAGATGTAGAGTTTCTTGCCAGGGTTAAAGGTCATGATTCAGTCTCCTCACTTGACCAGCGATTCGGCGATGCGCTCGGCGGTACCGAGGGCGGCGGAGGTCATGATGTCCAGGTTGCCGGCGTAGGCGGGCAGGTAATGGGCGGCGCCTTCGACTTCCAGGAAGATGGAGGTCTTCAGGCCACTGAAGCGGCCCAGGCCCGGCACGTTCATGGGCTGGTCTTCGGGAATTACGTCGAACTGCACTTTCTGCTTGAGGCGGTAGCCGGGGACGTAGGACGACACGGCTTTCACCATTTCTTCGACCGAGGCTTCCACCTCGGCCTGGTCAGCGGCCTCAGACAGCACATACACGGTGTCGCGCATCAGCAGCGGCGGTTCAGCCGGGTTC
Organism: Marinobacter sp. KM021; assembly: GCF_050707965.1. Lineage (NCBI taxonomy): Bacteria > Pseudomonadati > Pseudomonadota > Gammaproteobacteria > Pseudomonadales > Marinobacteraceae > Marinobacter > Marinobacter sp. KM021. Next base: position 3,907,434 of record NZ_CP136129.1, on the reverse strand, counting down.
AGGATGATGATGGCCTTGCCCTTCTGGGCACCACCGACCACTTCGATGGCCTTGGAGGTGGTTTCGGTGAACTCGTCGATGTTGGCGCGGGTGCCGGGGCCGGCAGACTTACTGGAAATCGAGGCCACGATTTCGGCGTAGTGCACCTTGGCGACGCGAGATACCGCCGCCACCATCGGGATGGTGGCCTGGCCACCGCAGGTGACCATGTTCACGTTACCTTCATGCAGGTTCTGCTCCAGGTTCACCACCGGCACGCAGTAGGGGCCGATGGCCGCCGGCGTCAGGTCGATGATCTTCAGGCTTTCCTTATGGCCACGCAGGAACACTTCGTTGTGCATGTGGGCGCCAGCTGAGGTGGCATCGAATACGATGTCGATGTCGGCAAATTCCGGCATCTTCACAAGGCCGTCCACGCCTTCGTGGGTGGTGGCTACGCCCATGCGGTTGGCGCGGGCCAGGCCATCGGATTCCGGGTCGATGCCGACCATGGCGCCCATTTCGATGTGCTGGCCGTTACGCAGGATCTTGATCATCAGGTCGGTGCCGATGTTGCCCGAGCCGATGATGGCGGCTTTCAGTTTTTTGCTCATAATCTTGTCCTCAATGGGTACGGATCAGACAAAGCGCACAGACGCGCTGCCAATCCCGCCAATGTCCACACGCATGGTGTCACCGGCTTTCACCGGCTCCAGCGGTACCAGGGAGCCCGACAGGATGACTTCACCTGCCTTCAGGGAAATACCGAACTCGCCCAGGGTGTTGGCCAGCCAGGCCACGCAGTTCACCGGGGAACTCAACGCCGCTGCGCCGGCGCCGGTGCTGATAATGGAACCGTTCTTCTCCACCACCATGCCGCAGGTCACCAGATCGATATCCCGGGGAGAGACTGCGTTGTCGCCCAACACAAACAGGCCACAGGAGGCGTTGTCGGCGATGGTATCCTGAATGGCGATCTTCCAGTCCTGGATGCGGGAATCGACAATCTCGAAACAGGGCATCACACACTCGGTGGCCGCCAGCACGTCGGCGTTGGTCACGCCCGGGCCGGTCAGGTCTTTCTTCAGGATGAAGGCAATTTCCCCTTCGGCCCGAGGGGCAATCAGTCGGTCGCTGATGGGCACCACTTCACCGCTGTTGAACACCATGTCGTCGGTCAGGTAACCGAAATCCGGCTGGTGTACGTTCAGCATGTTCATCACCGCTTTGCTGGTGACACCGATCTTCTTGCCGATGATCCGGGCACCGGCCTGTTGCCGGCGCTCGAGCATGCGCAGTGAGATGTGGTAGGCGTCGTCAATGCTGATGTCTTCGCCACGGCTGGTCAGGGGCGAAACGGCTTCCCGCTTGACCATCGCTTCGTACAGTTCGTCGCCAAACTGCTGGATCTTCTGCTTATCCATTACTTGTCTCCGGCAGCGGCCTGATCCGCTTCGTTCAGGAAATCGTTAACCAACCGGGCGAACCGGTCAGCGTGTTCAATCTGGGTCCAGTGGCCGCAGCGGCCGAACACGTGCAGCTGGGCACGATCAATCAGTTCAGCCAGCTTGTAGGAGGCGTCCAGTGGAATGACTTCGTCTTCGCGGCCGTGGATGATCAGGGTTTCGTGTTGCAGGGCGCGGATGTCGTCCTCGTTGCTGGCCAGTCCATCCACCCAGCGCTGGCGAGGTGCCGGGAACATGGCCGCAAAGGATTCCTGGAAGCCGGGGCGAACGCTGGCCTGATACCGCATTTCCGCCAGCTCGTCGGTCAGCAGCCCCTTATTGAAGGCAAACACATCCATCAACCGACGCATGGCGTCCAGTGACGGCTGGTAACCCCAGACTTCGTCCAAACCCTTGGTGATCGGGAAGCTGACACCTACAGACCCCATCAACACCAACCGGCGAACCCGTTGCGGGTGTTCGATAGCCAGAGCCAGAGCGAGACCACCACCAAAGGAGTTACCCACCAGGTCCACCTGTTCCAGGCCCAGTTCATCCAGCACGCCGATGGCATGTTTAACCCAGCGTTCACGGTTGTAGACCTGGTCTTCGGGGCGTTCGCTGTAGCCGAAGCCCAGCATGTCCGGGGCGATCACCCGGCGATGCTTTGCCAGCTCGGGAATCACCAGGCGCCAGTTGGCCCAGGCGGTCACGCCGGGGCCGGAGCCGTGGATCATCATCAGCGGAAATCCGCCCTTGCCGTGATCGTGCAGGTTGGTCCGGTAGCCGGCGGCGGTAATCTCGCGCCCGATTTCAGGGCTGTCTACAGGTGCGTTCATGGCTACCTCACAGTTTGATACAGACGTTCTTCATTTCGGTGTAGAACTCCAGGGAGTGCACACCGCCCTCGCGGCCAATACCGGACTGCTTGCTGCCACCAAACGGTGTGCGCAGATCCCGCAGGAACCAGCTGTTCACCCAGATGATGCCGGCTTCAATTTGTCCTGCTACCCGGTGCGCACGGCTGACGTTTTCGGTCCAGATCGCAGACGCCAGGCCGTAAGGCAGGCTGTTGGCCAGCTCGATGGCTTCTTCTTCACTGTCGAACGGGCGAATGTGGCAGCAGGGGCCGAAGATTTCGTCGGTAATCACCGCCGAATCGTCCGGCAAGCCGGTCCAGATCGTGGGCTGCACCCAGGCGCCGCCAGCGTACTCTTCCGGCATGTCGGGCACACCGCCACCGGACACCACCGTGGCGCCGTCGTCCACCGCTTTCTGGTAGTAGGACAGCACCTTTTCACGGTGCTTCAGGCTGACCAGCGGGCCGAAATTGGCCTTGTCGTCATCGGGCGGTCCGATACGCAGCTTTTCTGCTTCCGCTTTCAGGCGGGAGACAAACTCGTCAAAGATGGAACGTTCCACATAGACTCGTTCGGTGCCCAGGCACACCTGGCCACAGTTGACGAATGCAGAGCGCATGGTGCCTTCGATGGCCTTGTCCATATCGCAGTCTGCGAACACCAGGCCGGCGTTCTTGCCACCCAGTTCCAGGGAGATATCCCGGATGCCCTTGGCGGCCGCTTTCATGATCACTTCGCCGGTGCCGGTTTCACCGGTGAAAGTGAAGCCGTCTACGTCCGGGTGGGCCGTGAGATAGGCGCCGGCGGAATCGCCACCGAAGCCGTGCACCACGTTGTACACTCCGTCCGGCACGCCGGCTTCCTTCATCACTTCGCCCAGCAGAGCGGTGGTGGTCGGGGTTTCTTCCGACGGCTTAACCACCACGGTATTACCACAGGCCAATGCAGGGCCCACTTTCCAGGTCATCAGCAGCAAAGGCAGGTTCCAGGGGCTGATCACACCGATCACGCCCTTGGGACGGCGCACGGCGTAGTTCAGCGCGCCGCTGCCATCGGGCGTGGCCATTTCAAAGGATTCTGCCGCCACGTTTTTGACCATGTCGGCGAATACCTTGAAGTTGGCGGCACCCCGGGGGATGTCGATGTGGCTGGCCATGGACTTGGGCTTGCCGGTGTCCAGGCACTCCGCCTCCAGAAACTCGTCAAAGCGGTCGTTAATGCCGTCGGCCACCTTGTGCAGAATCCGGGTGCGCTCGTCCAGGGTCATCTTGCCCCAAGGGCCTTTCAAAGCGGCTCTGGCCGCTTTGACGGCCGCATCCACTTCATCGCGGCCAGCCTCGTGAACCTTGGCAATCACCTTGCCGTTCACCGGGTTGACGTTGTCAAACAGCTTTCCGTTGGCAGAGCCGACGTATTGGCCGTTGATGTAGTGTTTGATCTCTTTCATTGCTGCCTAGTCCTGTAAAGTTGAATCCTGTTTGGGCGTTCTCAGATCAGGTCAACACCGTCAAGAAACGCTCGTTCAGTACCCGGTCGTGGTAGAAAATGGCCTTACCAAGTTGTTCGGCCTGCCAGGTCACTGGTTTGTGGTCCGGGTAGAAGTAATCGCCGCCACAGAACACTTCGTTGCGATTGCCGGACGGGTCAAAGAAGTAAATGGTCTTGCCGTGGGTCAGGCCGTGACGGGTCGGGCCGATATCGATGGAGGTATCGGTCATGGAGATCAGGTCTGCCGCCCGCAGCACGTCTTCCCAGGTTTCCAGGAAGAAAGACGCGTGGTGGAACTTGCCCTTCTCTTCATGGTGAATGAAGGCAATGTCGTGCTCTTTCATGGACACAGTCAGGAACTGGGCGATCCGAGTGCCTTCCGGGTCGAGCACCTGCTCGGCCAGATCGAAGCCCAGAACATTCACGAAGATGTCGTAAACGGCGGCAAGCTCCGGTCCGTAAAACAGGCAATGGTCGAAGCGCACGGCCTTCATCCCTTGCAGGCCGCGAGGCCAGGCTTCCGGGTTGACGCTGGAAACGCCCCACTTGCCGGTGTACTTCTTGTCGGCATAGAGCTCAAAGGCATGGCCGGATGGTACGGTGAAACGCACTCGGCGGCCGCAATCCTTCAGTTCCTCCGCCGGCACCTGCTCTACCTCAACACCGTAGGCCACGAGGTCTTTTTCCAGTTTGACCAGGGTGTCTTCATCCAGCACCTTGAAACCCATGAAGTCGCAGCCTGGCTCGTCTGCCTCACGCAGCACCAGAGAGAACTTGTCTACCTCGGTCCAGGCTTTCAGGTACACCCGGCCCTGGTCATCACGATCGGTTTCGATCATGCCCAGCAGCTCGGTGTAGTGTTTGACGGCTTCGCCCATATCGAGAACCCGGATCTGAACGTGGCCGGGACGCATTACACCTTTTTTCATGACAATCACCTCAACGGATTTGTTGTTGTTTGCTTCGCAAGCGCCGCCTCCGGCAGAGGCACACACTCGATGATCAAGTCGGTCCGCGGGTAGATCCGGCAAGCCAGGACCTCCCTTTTTCAACGGCTTCAGGTGGGGCATGCACCTTGCTCATCTTGCCGCACTCGAAATCCCCCTCCAGAACCCGGATCTTGCAAAAGCCGCAGCCACCGCCCCGGCAGCCTACGGGCACGCACTTCATACCCAGCTGTTCCATAGCCTTGAGCACGCTCTGGCCTTCCTGGCAGATGAAGTGGTCACCCGTTGTGCGGTTGAACACCTGGAACCCGGCCATACCGCCTCCCGGTCAGATTTTCTTGAACAGGGCTGAACGCTGGGTGTCTTCCGCACCGTCGGCCGCTGTCAGGAATTTCTCCATGAAGATGTCCCGCTCGAACAACCGGCCTTGCATCAGGGCGGTGATCGCTGCATCGATCATCGGAGGTGGGCCACACAGGTAAGCCTTGTTACCGGAAAACCGGCCGCCAAAGTGTTCCTTGGCGGCGTCGTGCACATAACCCCGGAAGCCCTGCCAGTCGGCATCGTCCTCGGCCTGGCTCAGGGCCGGCACGTAGGTAAAGTTGTCGTGGTCACGATCCAGTGCTTCAAACAGTTCGCGGTTGTAGAGTTCTGCGAGGTTGCGGGCGCCCTGGAACAACACGATCTTGCGTTCGTCGTTCTGCTCCAGCAGGTCGAGAATCATCGATTGCGGGCTGGAAAGCCCTGAACCACCCGCGATGAAGATCAGATCACCAGGCTGGGAACTGCGCACAAAGAACTGCCCATAGGGGCCGGACAGGTTCAGTTCATCGCCTGCTTTCAGCTGCTCGTGGATGTAGGTGGTTGCAGCGCCCCCTTCAACCAGGCGAATGTGCAGTTCCACTTCATCGGGCTTGCCTGGCGGGTTAGCGAGTGAGAACGCGCGGGCACCCTCAACTCCCGGCACTTCGATGTTGATGTACTGGCCAGCCTGGAAGGTCATCGGGCGGTCCAGTTTCAGGTGCAGACCCTTGATGGTGGGCGACAGGTCAACAATATCCGTTACTGTCGCTACGTAATCCTCCACCGGGTGGCCCTCGAAGTCCGGATCGACATCGATATCGGCTTCGATGGTCACGTCGCTTTCCACTGTGGCGCAGCAGGCCAGCACCTTGCCTTCGCCTCGCTCCACGTCCATCAGGGCAAACGGTGAGGCGTCGCCAATCTCGACGTCGCCCTCAAGCACCTGCACCTTGCAGGTAGCACAGGTGCCGTGACCGCATGCAAACGGCAACCAGACGCCCTGGCGGAGCGCCGCCTGGAGGATAGTCTGGCCATCCTCGACTTCAATCTGCTCGCCAATCGGCTCGATAGTAACGGTATGACTCATCGCTCTGCCCTCAGTATCCGGCGTTCGCCATGCCTTTCAGGCCCGGCGTGGTAACCGTCAGCATGCTTTTGTGATCAATGCCCTGGTCTTTCAGGGTGGCATCCGCATTCGGGGTGAACGGCTCATCGTTCAGCAGCCATTCAGCATTCAGGAAGTCCGCTTTTGCAGACTCCGGGTGTGCTGCGGTGGCCGGCTTGAGGATCTCCTCCACCAGGGCACGGAAGGTCATATCCGGCTGCACCAGCAACGCAAACGGCGCGCAGAACAGCAGGTGGTCGGGCCAGTAGATATACAGCAGCTGCATGCCGTGAAAGTTTTCGACCTTGTCTTTCGGTTCAAACTTGTAGTCGTAAAGTGCGCTTACACTCATGATGGTCACCTTGTTGTTTTTGTGGGTGGTTCGCCCGGCGCCAGTGGCTACCGGGCGACTCCCGGGTCAGTATCAGGCGGCGTCCTGGTTCTCATCAGCAGGCTTTTCGCCCTTGATGGACATCCAGCGCTTGTGGTCCGGCGAACCGAGGTACTCGAAATTGTCCTCGCCGATGTTGATGTGGTAGTACTTCTGCACCACGGTCTCGACATCTGCGCCTTCGCAGTTACCCTGATAGATCTGATGCACCGGCAGCCAGGCCTGCACGTATTTTTCCGGCTCGTGCTTGAAGATGTCGCAGCAGGCTTCGGAGCAGAAATGGTAACGCTCGCCTTCATGAACCAACTGACGATGGCTCAACTTGGTGGGCGCGCCCATTTCGGTGAACAGGTTCGGTACCTGGCACACCTGGCACAGTTGCGGCAGGGTGTTGTTGTAGAAGCGACGGCCAGCGGCGGCCTCTTTCGCCAGGAACTCGTAGCGCGGACGGTAGTACTTGTCGAAAGTGTCCGGGTACTTTTCAGACATCCAGTCCATTTCTTCCTTCTCTGGAACCCAGGTATGGAAGTTGGTGGCATGGCTATACTGGTAGAAAGTGGTCCACAGCTGGTGGCTCAGGTGATGCTTGGCATCGTTGGCCACGTCCTGGTACTTGGGCGGACGGATGCCGTAACGCTCCAGATCCTTGAACAGGGCTCCACCGTTCTGCTCGTAATACACTTCCCAGGCCTCGGCCCAGCTCATCACCTTGTTCGGCAGCATGTAGTCCATCATCATGCTGACCAGGCTGAGCAGGCGGAATCCGCGCCAGAACCACTTATCGATCCAGCGCTGAACAATGGGCACGTTGTCTTCGTGCTGCTCCAGGATGAACTTGATCACCTCCAGGCCCAGAGTCATGTGGCGTGCTTCGTCTGACTGGGCAGAGAAGCCGAAGGTCACGGTGGCCATGTCGCCGTTGTATGCGGCGCCCGACATAAACGGAACGAACAAGAGGTTAGTCAGCACATACTCGAACGAGAACGAAATGGCGGTCAGGAATTCGAAAGGACCAGCGGTGCGGGCATCGTCAAAGAACGACTTGGGCACCGACAGGAACCACACCCGGTCGTGCATGTGCGCAGCATCATGCAGGCCGTTAAAGTGCTTGTTGTAATGGCTCATGGCGTGTTGCTGGGTCTGCGAATGACGCAACTCGTCAATCGACTGCATCTGACAAGCCACCCGCGCACCAGTACCACTGAACTGACGACCTGCCTTGGCATATCCCTGGAAGGCCCCATGTTCCAACGGAGATACGCCACCGAGGAACAGCTTCAGGGCGTTGACGTAGCGAGCGTCTGAAATGTTCTGGTGGCCATTATTCTGGGCAAACGCATCAAAAATGGCGTACAGCTTCTTCTCTTTTTCCGCCTGATACTTCCAGTACGAATCCATGGTCAGACGGAATGGGTCTTCCCACTGAGACCAATCGGTAATCTTGATACCTTCAAAGTCCTCGTGCGGAAAAATGTCTTCTTTTTTCTGGTAGGTAGGCTCCCAACCCATGTCGCGGGTCAGATACTGGTATTTGTCTTTGAGATTCAATTTCTTGTTTTGAACAGCCATGATGATTCTCCCAATTATTTCCACTCAAGAATAAAATGGTCATCGTCCTCATCGACATTGCCGCCGATGCTGATGACATTTACGAGCATTTCCTGAACATCCCAATCGCGCCCCAGCTTTTCTTCCATCGTTTCCCGATTTATCACCAGGCGCTTCTCAGCCTGGATCCGGATCAACGCAGGCTGGTGCTGTATTTCCGCATGAGGGTTATCCTCCATAACCGCTTCGGCGAGATAGCGAGAGTCATCGTTGTCCTGAAATACAATGAATACCAACTGGCTCATGCTGAGACTCCCCTACTCTGCAGTCCGAATTTCTTCAGGCGGGTAGAAAGCTCCGCCCAGGCTTCATCCAGAGCGTCAATACCCACCGAGGCTTCTGCCAGTGGTTGGAGAGCGCTATAGATCTGCGGCTCCCACTGATCGATCCACGTCTGGAGCAGTTCGCAATTGGCTTCGCTCTCACCGGCGACGGCTTTGATCATGGCGTTGGTCCAGCGAAGGGATTCTTTGTACCAGTCGCGCATGAACTCGGTGAGCATGGAAACGTCTTCCGCACCCTGAGTCGCAAGCCAGGCATCCATTTTGTCGTACACCAGGGTGTACATCAGTCCATCCAACAGAATGTTCTGAACCAGGGTCAGTTCGAACCAGTCATCAACGACCAGGGTGTCCTCCACGAGTTTGCGCATGGGCTGCCACAGCTCGTCATCCATCCAGTAGCCTTTGGACTCGTCCAGTGCCTTACCGGTGCTACCGTCAATCATCAGAGCAATGCGAGACAGGTACTGACCAATGCCCAGACGATCCATCGCGGCGTAGATGTGCATCTGGGAAACAGTGGTGGCTACAGCGTCACCCGCGATCTTGCTGTTGTTCATGTTGGCGCCCAGTTCCACATGGCGCAGGGGCACCATCAGGCGCAGCAACAGCTTCTGGGTTTCTTCGGGCAGGCGGGTCAACAAGTTGCGCTTGTCGCAAAAACCAAAGCTGGTCTCGGCGGACTCCTGCATTTTGGCCCGATTGCCTACGTAGGCGCCGTAGTAGTACTGGCGGGGATCAGACACCGCGTACCAGTCGTCCATGCGGATGGCGGTACGGCGATCATCATTGAGCTCGTATCGGGAATCCCATTGGGGGCGATAGTGGAAGTTGGTTTTCGCCTCCAGGTCGTAGCTCGCTTCCTGATAGCGAGTCGCCGGCTTGTCACCAAATCGGCGCGCAATGTGGCTGTAGGTGTGACGAATGGGTTCCATCGAGGTGGTTTTGATTTCGATACTCATATCAACCTTTCCGTTTTGTTTTTGTGGATCAGATTGTGGGTGTTGCTTGTTTGGCTCAATAACGCTGGCCGCGCTCTCCGAAGCGCCACTTGACCATGTCTTCGTCGATCTCGCGGATCATGTCCGAATCCATATGGACCACGTTGTTGTGCTTGCAGAAGATCTCGAAGGCTTCCCGTGGCAGCACAAGCTCGACGAACAGCTCCGGATAACCAATCGCAAAATCGAATTCCACGAATTTGTCACCTGGCTCGCTGCGGACCCGGATATAGCGGGTCATTTCGTTAAAGGTCTTGGCTTCTGGCTGGTTCGTCATAGTGAGCCCCGTTTATGTTTGTGGTCGGCTTGCAGTGTACTGAGCAACGGCTGTGCCACTTCGGAGACGACCACCACGAGAGAGTATGTAGGCCAATGTTTTTGATAGGTTTTTCTGGAGCAAACGAACGCTTCAAGCGGTTAAAACGAGCTCCGAACTTCGGCTCGAGAGGGGTTCTTTTTTCACCAAATGATCAAAACCAAGGGTGATCTGACCAAATGCTCAGACCAAGGCCCAATTCAACGATTACCTCCATTTTTTTATTATTTGGTTGATTTTTGATCTTGATCAGGTGTTAGATGATCAATTAATGAGCTCCGAATGAGCTGTTCCCCGCCTACAACTATAAAAGGGGTCTCCGACCATGGCTGTCAGTTACAAGCCACAACTGAACTACACCGATTTCAAGGATCTGACGGAGCAGATTCATTTCCAAAGCTCGGAAGGCAAGATCTGGTTTGGCGAGCAGCGGATGCTGCTGATGAACCTCACCTCTCTGGGTGCGTTTCGCCGTGAGATCGTCAACAGCATGGGCGCAGAGAGAGCCAAGGGGTTCTTTCTGCGGCTGGGTTATCTGTCTGGTCTGAAAGATGCCGAGCTGGCCCGCAAACTTCGCCCGCATTGCAGTGAGCTGGACATTTTCCTGGCAGGCCCCCAGTTACACTCGCTCAAAGGCATGGTCAAGGTGATCCCGCTGGAAATCGATCTGGACCAGGAAACCGGCGATTTCTATGGCCGCCTTGAATGGATTGACTCCTGGGAAGTGGAAATCTGCAAAACCGAACTGGGGCAAATGAGCGAGCCGGCCTGCTGGGTTTTGCTGGGGTACGCCTGCGCCTATACATCGTCATTCATGGGGCGGGAAATTATCTTCCGGGAGGTGAGTTGTCGGGGTTGTGGCGACGAGAAATGCATTATTGAAGGCAAACCGGCAGAGGAATGGCCGGATGCAAAAGAATTTTCCCGCCACTTCAAAGCAGACCCGATCATCGAAGAGCTCTACGACCTGCAGGAGCAACTGAACTCCCTGCGCAGTACCCTGCAGCGACAGCAGGGCCAGTACTACGGCATCGGCCAGTCGGCTTCCTATAACAAAGTGTGCAAGATGATCGACAAGGCAGCCCAGGGCAAGGTGTCTGTGCTGCTGCTCGGTGAAACCGGCGTTGGTAAGGAGGTCATCGCCAAGAGTGTTCATCTGCGCAGCGAGCGGGCCGACGGCCCGTTCATTGCTGTCAACTGCGCCGCCATTCCGCCAGACCTGATTGAAGCCGAGCTGTTCGGGGTGGAAAAAGGCGCCTATACCGGCGCCAACCAGGCCCGTGAGGGTCGCTTCGAACGCGCCCACGGCGGCACGATTTTTCTGGACGAAGTGATTGAACTGACCCCTCGGGCCCAGGCAACCCTGTTACGGGTTCTGCAGGAGGGCGAGTTGGAGCGGGTGGGCGACAACCGTACCCGCAAGGTCAATGTCCGGGTGATTGCCGCGACTAATGAAAGCCTTGAGCAAGCGGTCGAGCAAGGCCGGTTCCGGGCCGATCTGTTCTATCGCCTCAACGTGTTCCCGGTACAGATTCCGGCCTTGCGGGATCGCCTGGAAGACCTGCCTCTGCTGGTGGGGCACTTTCTTGAAAAGTTTCACGCCCAGTACGAGAAGCGCACGCTTGGCCTCTCCGACAAGGCATTGTCGCTGTGCATGAGCTACCACTGGCCCGGCAATATCCGGGAACTGGAGAATGTGATTGAGCGGGGGGTGATCCTGACCGACAACAACGAAACCATCAGTCAGGATGCCCTGTTTGTGACTCCGCCCGCGACGGACAAACAGCCAGGTGAGCGTATTGATGAAGAAGGCAATATGCGGTCCGGCCCACCGGAAGGCGGCACGGGCAGCTGGTCTGATACGATTCTGGGGGCTGGAATAAGCCTGGATGAAGTAGAGGAAACCCTGATGCGCCAAGCCATGGAGCAAGCCAATCAGAACGTCTCCAAAGCCGCCCGACTGCTGGGCCTCACCCGCCCCGCCCTAGCTTACCGCCTGAAGAAATCCGGCATTCTTGCCGAAAGCTGATCAGCAACCTGATTCATCCAGCAACAGGGATGTTGCACCACCTTTCCGTCGCCTTACGAAATGGACAACCCGCCAGATCACTTGATCATTTGATTAAAATCAAACCCTGACAACCCCCCCTCTGCTTTTGCCTCCAACCCTTCCAGAAACAAAATATTTACATATTATTCAATGCGTTAATTAATCACCATTCCAAATGGCACAGCCGTTGCTGATGGCATTGTCAGTCGCTTTTCACAAAAACAAAGACGGTGACAAAACAATGCAAAACGCTTTCCTGCGCTCGAAGCGCAAAACGGCGGTGGCTGTCGCGATGGTCGGCGCATCGTCGCTTATCCTGACCGGGTGCGAAGCACCGCTGAATCTGGAATCCGTCAGGGCGGTTTCAGAGCAATCCTCAAAACGCACAGATTTCTACCAGGCCATGGCCAGCAACCACCAGGTGATTGTGGTGTCTGGCAATGATGGGGTTCTCCTGGCCAGTGATGACCAAGGCGATACCTGGAAGCGGCTACCGGTCGGCGCCGCCAGCAGTTTCCTGGCCATGGATGTGTGCCCAGATAACTCCTTTGTCGCGCTGGCCTTCGACAACCACATCTGGCACGGCACAGCCGATGCATCCGAGTGGACAGCCCACGCCATGCCCAGCCAGGAGCAGATGATGACCGCGGCCTGCGGGCCCGATGGTAGCTGGCTCGCCGCAGGCAGCTTTACCACCGTTCAGTTCAGCACCGATCAAGGCGAAAGCTGGGACGAAACCTCCCTCTACGAAGACGCCATCATCAACAATCTCCAGTTTGTCAGTGACGAGCAGGTGATCGCCACCGGCGAATACGGGCTGGTTCTGCGCAGCGACGACAGTGGCATGAACTGGGAAATCGCCGGCCGTGCTCCGGACGAGTTCTACATTCACGCCAGTTACTTCGCATCTGAGTCTGAAGGCTGGGTAGGTGGCCTGAACGGCTTCATCTATCACACCACGGACGGCGGTGAGAGCTGGGATCAGGTGCCGGCCGAAACCTCCGCACCGGTGTTTGGCTTCATTCCGGGTGCAGGTGCCGTCTACGCCCTGGCCGATAACGCCACGGTACTGAAACTGGGCGATGCCGGCTGGAGAAAGATCTCGGAATCCAGCCAACCACTCTACCTGAGAGCCGGGCTGGCTCTGCCAGACCATCGCCTGTTGGTGGCCGGTGGCCGGGGCCTGCTCTTCGACCTTGAACTCCCCACGGCCCTTGCCGCCAGTAAAGACTGAGGATTCCCACCATGTCCCAACTGCATCGTTTCACGCATTTGCTGCACCTGTTGGAAGTGTGGATCTTCAACAATCCACGCAAGGTGTTGTCGTTAATTGCCATTCTCACCCTGGTGTTTGCCCTGCGCATTCCGGGGCTCAAGATTTTCACCGATTTCGCGGACCTGTTGCCGCAACAGCACCCCTACATTGAGCTGCACAACAGCATCAAAGACAGCTTTGGCGGTGCCAACGTGTTGGTTGTCGGTGTTGAGTTCGAAGAGGGGGATATTTTCACCAACGAGAACCTGGCGCGGATTGATCGCATTACCCAGGCGGTGGACAGCCTGCCGGGGGTCAACCACAACCTGGTGTCCAGCGTTACCCACCGCAATTCCCGGAAGGTGTGGCTGACGGAAGTCGGCAGCATCAACTCCGAGCCTTACTACGATTCCACCCGGGGCCTGTACTCACCGGAGGCTCTTGAAGCCATGCGTGCGGATGTGGCTGCCAACCCGCGGGTTTACGGCCCCCTGGTGTCACCGGACCTAAAGATGGCCCTGGTGAAAGCTCAGCTGATTGAAGGCCAGCTGGACTACGAAACAACCTTCGCTCAACTCCAGCAGCTTCGGGCCAATGAAGCCGCCGAAGGCATCAATATCTACGCCACCGGCCAACCAGTCTTGGTGGGCTGGGCCTATACCTACATGGATCAGATCCTGCAGATCTTTATTTTCACCGTGCTGACCATGCTGGCCCTTCTGATCTTCCATTTCCGTAAAGCGTACGGTGTGCTCATCCCCCTTGGAGGCGTTCTGGTCTCAACGATTTGGGGGCTTGGGATTATCAGCCTGCTGGGCTACAACCTTGACCCCCTTGGGCTGGTAATCCCCTTTTTGATCGCCGCACGGGCCATGAGCCACGGGGTGCAGCTGGTCGAGCGCTACTACGCCGAAACCCTGGTACTGGGCAGTGGCCCCAAGGCGGCAAAAGCCACCTTCGACAGCCTGTTCCGCCCCGGCTCACTGGGCGTGGTGTCAGATGCCATCGGCCTGTCCCTGATTGCCATTGGCTCGATTCCCCTGAACACCCACCTGGGCATTTACGCGTCCCTGTGGGCGATCACCGTGGTGTTCACGGTGTTGATTGGTGTGCCGCTGCTGCTCTCCATTCTGCCCACCCCGAAAAATCCGGAAATCCGGGAAACCGCATTGCGTCACATTGGTTCCACCTGCTCCCGTACGGTCACCAAACCGGGGGCGGCACGGTTGATACTGGCGTTCGCCGCGGTCGCCATGCTCGGTGGCTTGCTGGCGTCTTCCAATGTGCAGATTGGTGACTCCGAACCGGGCTCTCCCATTCTGTATCCGGACCACGATTACAACCTCTCTTCCAGAATCGTTAACGACCGCTTTCCGGGTTCCGAGGAACTGTACATCGTTGCCGAAACCAGCGAGAACGGCGGTCTGAAGCGGCCGGAAGTGCTGGCGGCACTGTCCGATCTGCAAGCTCACATGCTGCTCGACCCGGAAGTAGGCGGCACCAAGGGCCTGCCAGACCTGATCAAGCAGGTTAACCGCCTGATGCACAACGACGACCCCCGCTGGTACCAGATTCCCCACGATGCCGGCTACGTGGGCGGATTGATGTTCACTTACATGGCCTCCAGCCCGGTTCCCGGAGCCCTGGACGAATTCAACGATACCGACGACCGCATCGCCAACCTGGTGTTCTATTACAAGGACCGCCAGGGCGAGACCATCCGCCGCGCCATTCATATGGCCAAGGAGTGGATTGACGCGCACGGCGACAGCGTGGAAGGCCTGACCATCCGCCTCGCCGGTGGCACCCTGGGTGTGGCTGCCGCCATGAACGAGTCCGCGTTCGAAACCAACGTGATCGTACTGCCACTGGTGTTCCTGCTGATTTTCATCTTCGTGATGCTGTTCTACACCTCCTGGCACGCCGGGCTGATGATGCTGTTGTCGATGCTGTTCGCCACCACGCTGACCTACGCCTACATGGGCATCAAGGGGCTCAGCATTGATATCAACACGGTACCGGTGATTGCCGTTGGCATTGGTGTGGGTATCGATTACTCCATCTACATGATGGATCGCATCCGGGAAGAAATGGCCAAGTGCCAGGATCTTCGCGAGGCGGTGCGTCGCGCAATATCCACCACCGGTATGGCCATCAGCTTTACCGCCCTCACCCTGATGGCCGGCATCGTGATGTGGGTGATCTTCTCTGACCTGCGCTTCCAGTCCGATGCCGCGTTGCTGCTGTGCGTGATGATCGTGATCAACGGCCTGGCCGCCATGCTGCTGGTGCCTTCCTGGGTGCTGAGTTTCCGCCCCCGCTTCATCACCGATGTGTACGCCGATGAAGACGGCATCCTGCATTCCGACCACAGAACCCCGAAATCAACTCCCTCTGCTGCTCCAGCCATGAAGCAGGAAGATGGATTTGTGCCAGGAGAACCGTACCGGGCCTGAGCCTGGTACCAACTCCCAAAAACCTGTAACGAGGACAAGCCATGCAAATAAAAACAAGAGGCCTGAGATTCTGGTGCTACACCCTGGCGGGTGGGGCCAGCCTGGCGCTGCTACCAATGACCACCACCGTGGCCGCGGAAGACACCCGCTTTAACGGCTACGTGGAGAACGCAACCTACGGGCGGGAGGGCGTTGGCCTTTCCAAGTTCCGTAACACCCTTCAGTTAGAGGCTCAGAAACGCGCTGGCGACATGGGCATCTTCAGTAACGTTCGCTTCAACGCCATCCTGCGGGGTAGTTACGATGGTGTTTATGATCTGAATGATGACGAGTATGGCCGTAACGCCGGCGGGCCGATTCAATTACAGGATCTTGCCCAGGGCTCCGTGCCCCATGGCAGCGGTGTTGGCAGTCCTGCCAGCGCGATCCCATTGCCGCCGGGAAACACCTTCGGCTTTGACACCAACCAAAACCCGAACGACGGCATGGTGGTACTGGGCGAACACCTGCACGGGCAAGACAACGGCGTAGCCTTTGGTGTTCCCGTCCGGCCCTGCGACAAGGACGACCGGGGCTGTATCCAGGGCTATCTGGATAAAGATTCAAATGAGATGAGGTTCCAGGAATTCAACGACCGGGCCGACTTCATCCGTGAACTCTACGCCGATTTCGACATTAACTTCTCCAACGGTAATATCCTGAGTACTCGTGTGGGTAAACAGCAGGTGATCTGGGGCCGAACCGACCTGTTCCGGGTGCTCGATGTGATCAACCCGGTCGACTTCTCCCGCAACAACATCTACGACGAACTGGAAGATATCCGGATTCCGATGTGGATGGTTCGTACCGACTACCGCATGGGGCCCACCGAAGTCTTCGACGGCCTGGCGTTTGATGATCTGAACTTCCAGGTGGTCTGGAACTTCGACAAGTTCCGGCCCCATGACATTGGCCAGTGTGGCCAGCCAAATGTGATTCTGGATGCCGGCTGCTTTTTCCGGGGCATGAATAACCTCTGGGAGAATGGTGGCACCGTGGCCAACTTCGCGGGCGCCACTCCTGACGGGGGGCTGGCAACAGACTTCGGCCCTGGCCAGATCGGTATCCGCAAGGCGCACATGCCCAGCTGGAGCCTGTCCAACACCCAGCTTGGTCTGAAGATGGAAGGGGTTTACGGCGATCTTGGCTTCTCGCTGAATGCGCTGACCTACCGTTCACAGCTGCCCTCGCTCCGTGGAGGCATACCCGCCCAGAACGGGTTCACAGGTGAAACCGGCGTTTGGCCGAGCCTGATTGCGTTCGACATTCACTTCCCGCGGGTCAACCTGGTGGGCGGTTCCCTCGATTACTACTCACAAGGCATCGATACCGTATTCCGGGTCGAAACCGCCTATACCTCCGGTGAGGAGTTCGCCAACACCCTCCGTGAACGGCTCTACTCCGAATCCGATGTTCTGCGTTACGTGATCGGTGCAGACAAGAACATCTTCATCCCGGCGCTGAACGAAAGCCAGGCGTTCCTGTTCTCAGGCCAGATCTTTGGTCAGCACATTCTGGATCACGAACGTGAGCAGCGCACCTACGGCGAGGCCGGTATCCCCGACTGGGAACACAACTGGACCGCGACACTGCTGATCAAGGGCTTCTACATGAATGGCCGGCTCAGCCCCCAGCTCATCACCGCCCACGATTTCCGTGCCCAGGCCACCGCCCTGGCACCGTCGGTTGAATGGCTGGTGACCGATCGCTTCAAGCTCACCGCCGGCGGCAACTTCAAGGTGGGCACGGGCGCCCGCAAGTTTGACGACTGCCGCTCCTGCAACCCCTGGGACCCGTTCACACAAACCCCGGGCGTTGTCGGACACCAACCGGGTGAATCCGCAGGTCTCTCCGGCTATGAACCCCTCGGTCGTTTCCAGTCTGGCCCCATCGGCATGGCCCAGAAAGAAGACGAAATTCAGCTGACCGCCCGTTACAGCTTCTGATAACAAGAGGACAGAACCATGAAAACCACAACCAAACCAACGCTGCTTTCCCGGTGCCTGGCCGCTGGCCTGGCCACCGGAATGCTGGCCTCACTGGCCCATGCCAGTGACGACGTTATCGAGAACTCTTTTTTCCCATATAACGATTCGGTGCCTACGAAAGAGGGCCTGAACACCGGCCTGGTGATCGACCAGTCTAACGTGGCCGAATTCAAAGATGTGATTGACCCGGCCTTCTACACGTTTATCGAGAATGGCTGGACTTCCATCACCGTGGGTGACACCACCTCCTTTGGCCTGAACGAAGGCTACATCGAGGCCACCCGCGCCGCCCTTGGCCAGGTATCGCTGGGTGACCAGGTGGGTGAGATCAACGGCTGGCAAGCCGGCCGCCCGTTCCCGGAAGAGCCGGATGCCAACGACCCGCGCGCTGGCGAGAAGCTGGCGTGGAACTACAAGTACGGTTACAACTGGGGCGACAGCGCCGCCATTTACCCGTTCTACTGGAAGTACCGGGACATGAACTCCGGCAAGCTGGAGCGCACCATCAAGTTCAACTTCCACTTCCTGAACTTCAAGGGTCGGGTAAACCAGGAACCGACGCCGGAAATCACCCCCAACCCGTCTGACCTGTTCCGTGCCATCTACGTGCAGGTACTGGACCCGGCCGATGTGCGCAACACCCAGTTGCTGATTCACCGCGCCGCAGATGACCTCAAGCGCGACAACTCCTGGCTGTACCTGGGCTTCCAGCGCCGGGTTCGTCGCCTGGCCACCGGCCAGGTAACCGATGCCTTCCTCGGCTCAGACCTGATGATCGAGGACTTTGAGGGCTACAACGGCCGAATTTCAGACATGAACTGGACCTACAAAGGCACCCGGAACATGCTGATGCCGTTCTACAACCACAACGACCTGGAACTGGATACCGAGACCCACCAGGACAGCGATGGCTACCAGGTTGTGGCCTTCGGCGGCCAGGGTGGCTGCTTCCCAAACATCACCTGGCAGCTGCGCAAGGTCTACGAAGTGGAATCGGTGCCGGTGGATGACAGCCACCCGCTGTCGCGCCGGGTTCACTACATGGACGCCCAGACCTTCACTATCCCGCGCACGGTGTCTTATGACCGCAAGGGCAGCATGTGGAAAACCTTCACCATTGGTCAGGCGCATCCGGACCATCACCTGCCCAAGAACAAGGGCAGCGGCGTGTCTATCGATGACAGCTTTAGCATGATCGATGTTCAGGCCAGCCACTGCACCACCGGCCAGTTCAAGGGCCAGGTTGACCCGGAGATGTCACCGCCACAAATGTTCAACGTGCAACACATGCGCGCAACAGGCAGCTGATCGGCAAGTCGTAGTTGCTCTCCTTTGGGCCCGCTGTGCGGGCCCCTTTTTCATTTCGGAGGATGAAAAAAGATGTCCCGATATGAACCATTACCAGGGAACGCGCAGGACCAGGATCAACTTCTGGTACTGACCGATGACAAAGGCAGAATTACCTACGCAAGCAGTGCTTTTTGCCGGCTGTGCGGCTTTGATGAAGACACGCTGAAAGCCGAAGGGTTCAGCCAGCTTCGACACCCGAACATGCCCAAAGGTCCACTGAATGATCTGTGGGAAACCCTGGGGCGGAATGACTCCTGGATGGGTATGATCCGGAACCGCAACGCCCGCGGCAACGATCTCTGGCTCGATGCCTTTGTCACTCCAATCTCGGACGAGCACGGTCGGGTCGTCGAATACCAGGCCATTTATCAGGTACCGGACGGTGCCACGGTTCAGCGCACCCAGCAGGTTTACCAGGCCCGGGCCAGGGGCAAACAACCACTGGCCCTGAAGCTTCCCGGGCTGGCGCCGGCCACTCAGCAATGGCTTCTGGCAACGCTGTTGTTCAGCCCCCTGTTGATAGCCGGGCTGATGGCCCAACCCGCACTGTTCGCCGTTCTGTTTACCCTCAGCAGCGCCCTGTGTGGCCTGGCGCTTTTCCTGCTGAACCGCCCCTTACAAACGCTGTCCCGGTACTGTCAGGGCATTGTAGACCACCCCATCAAACAACTGGTGTACACCGGCCAAGCCGGCACCGTCGGCAAGATCCAACTGGCCATGCGACTGGTGGAAACCCGGCTGAACGTGATGATCGCCAGGGTACGGGACAGCGGCAGCCAGATCGAAGGCTATGTCGGCCAGGCCAATACACTGTTGCAGGCCAGCACCCGAGCGTCTGAACAGCAGCTCTCCGGGTTGAGTACCGTCGCGGCCTCGGTGGAAGAGTTCAGTGCCACCATCCGGGAGGTGTCCGAAAGCACCCATCAGGCCGCCCATCTGAGCACCCGCAACCGGGAATCCGGTGACGACAGTGCCCGCTCCGCCGCAGCCGCACAGGAAAGTATTCGCACCCTGGCCCGGGAACTGGAAGAGGCCGGCGATATTGTCCAGGAGCTGGACCAGAACAGTCAGGCCATCGGGCGTATACTGGATGTGATCAATGCCATCGCCGAACAAACTAACCTTCTGGCGCTTAATGCGGCGATTGAAGCCGCCAGGGCCGGTGAAAACGGGCGAGGGTTTGCGGTGGTTGCCGACGAGGTCCGATCCCTGGCCAAACGAACCCAGCAATCCACCGATGAAGTTCGCGAGATGATCAGCGCCCTGCAGGAAGGGTCTGCCCGGGTGGTTGAATCCATGGAAAAAGGCAAGCGCCAGTCGGCGGCCAGTGTTGAACAAGTGTCCGCCAGCGCCGAAGCGCTTCAAGCCATTGTCGCCGGCATTAACGAAAGCGATGGCCTGAACCAGCAGATTGCCGCCGCCACCGAACAGCAGAGCCAGACCGTCAGCCAGCTGAGCCAGGAGATCCACACCATTCACCAGCTGGCCAGCCAGACCTGTCACCAACTGGCAGATACGGTAAACGCCGGTGAATCCGTTGGCCACCATGTGTTCCGCCAGAAGTTTCTGATCAAACACCTGATGCCCGCCAGCGCCAGCAATGCTCGGCAAGTACAGCTCAAGGAGAAGGTATCGTGACAACGCACACCAACCAGGACACCCACACTCCCCTCACGGTGGTGGTTTCCCGCCGGGTAAAAATAGGTGAGGAATCGGCCTTTGAGCAACTCAGCAGCCAGATGACCGAAAGGGCCGCCAGCTTCCCGGGTTATCTGGGTGCCACCATGTTCCGGCCCTCCTCGCCGGATGACCCGGAATACCGGATTGTCTTCAAGTTCCGGGACCGGGACACCCTGAGCGCCTGGGAAGACTCCCCCGAACGGACCGAACTGCTTGAGCAGATTGAAGCGCTGCTGGCAAAACCCAGTGAGCGGGAAGTCACCTCTGGCATTGTCACCTGGTTTACCCTGCCCGGTCAGAACCCGGTCAAACCGCCACCCAAGTGGAAAATGACCTTCGTCAGCTGGCTGGCCCTGTATCCCGCCGTTACCCTGGTGTTCCTGCTCTTTGGCGACCTGCTGGCACAGATCCCGCTGCTGCTGCGCACCATGGCGGTCACCATCGTGGTCATGCTGCTGATGAGCTACGTGCTGATGCCACGGATGACCCGGTGGTTTGCCTTCTGGCTGTTTCCGAAAAAGAACCACGATGTTCGTTAACGGCGAGAAGGATCTTACCCGGCAATGACCAACCTGCCTGTTAGCCGGTCTCAGTGGCTCGCGCTGGCCCTGATTCCATTATTGTCTGCAGGGTTGCTGTTCAGCCCGGTGGCGGGTTGGTTTGACGGCCCGCAACTGCTATCGGCCTTGCTGGTGATGGCCGGGCTTGTGCTGTTCGCCACCGGCGCCTTGCCGGAGTTTGTCACCGCCCTGCTGGTGCTGACCCTGGCCATGCTGTTGTCGCTGGCCCCGGCCGAGGTGGTGTTTTCCGGGCTCACTTCAACCGCCTGCTGGCTGATTGTGTCCGGGCTGGTGATCGGCATTGCCATCTCGGAAACCGGCCTGGCCCAGCGGGTGTCAGACCTGTTTACCCGCCACCTGGATACCAGCTATACCCGGTTGATCGCCGGCATTGTGGTGATCGGCATTGTGCTGGGCTTTGTCATGCCGTCCTCGGTGGGGCGTATTGTTCTATTTATTCCCATCGCGCTGACCATCGCCCACAGCTGTGGCTTTGAGCCTGGCAGCAATGGCCAGAAAGCCGTCGGGCTGGCAGCGGCCTTTGGCAGCCATCTGCCCACCTTTGCCATTCTGCCCGCCAATGTCCCGAACATGATCATGATCGGCTCTGCCGAGAAGATTCATGGCTGGAGCCCGATGTTCGGGGAATACCTGTTGCTGCACTTTCCGGTGCTGGGCATCCTCAAGGCCATCCTGCTGGTGGTTGTGCTGGTGCGGTTGTACCCGGACAACCCGAAACCGGTTCCGCAAGCGGGCCCAAGCCGGCCTTTCAATTTCACAGAATCGCGGCTGATGGTGATCCTTTTGGTGACCCTCGGGTTCTGGCTGACCGACACCTGGCACCAGATCTCCGCGGCGTGGATTGGCCTGGCGGCAGCCACCCTGCTGCTGATGCCCGGTATTGGCATGATCTCCACCCAGAGCTTCAACCAGAAAGTGAATATCAGCTCGATTCTGGTGGTGGCCGGCCTGCTGGGCATTGCCGGGCTGATCAACCATCAGAACATCAGCGGCATTCTGGGCGGCCATGTACTGGCCTGGCTGCCGCTGGAGCCGGGGCGTGATTTCGCCAACTTTCTTACCTTGTCACTGACGGCGACCGCGACCGGGATGGTGACCACCCTGGCCGGCATTCCGGCAACGCTCACGCCCCTCGCCGGCGCCATGAGCGAGATGACCGGTTTCAGCCTGGAAGCGGTGCTGATGACCCAGGTTCTGGGCTTCTCCACCATCATCTTCACCTACCAGTCCGTACCCTTGATGATGGCCATGCCCCTGGCGGATATTCCCATGCGCCATGCCGCCCGGCTGTGCCTGATTCTGTCAGCACTCACCATCCTGGTGCTGTTTCCGCTGGATTACCTGTGGTGGAAGTGGCTGGGGTGGATCTGAGGCGACAGAGCGCCCTAGCCCCGGTTCGGGTTGTCCCTACAGGTGGTTCATCAGTGCCCGCAACTGGGCGTTGTCGGGGTATCGTTTCAACAAGGTCTGGGTCACTTGCCGGGCCTTATCCTTCTGGTCCAGCTGGAACAGTGCAACCGCGTACCGGTAGCCAAACAGCCACTGGCCGGGCGCCAGTGCATGAGCCCGTTCCAGATCCGCCAGCGCCGCCGGGTAGTCTCGCAGGCGAATGCGGATCAGCCCCCGCAGGTGAATCAGTTGGGGTTCATCAGGGCTGTGTTCCAGGGTTTGATCAATAGCCCGGACCGCTTCCAGGTTTCGGTCTCCGGAACGGAGAATATCGGTCAGCAGGATGGTGGCGGGCACATAGCCTCGGTCTTTGGCCAGTGCACGTTTGAGTTGTTGCTCAGCCTTGTAGACATAATCCCCGGCCATCAGGTATCGGGCTTTCAGCACACTGCCCGCGGGCAGGTCTGACTGCATATCAACATAGTGCTCGTATTCCCGCTTAACCCCGGCCCAGCGTTCGGAGTCCGGCAGGCTGCCGCTCCACACCATGGATTCAAAGGCCGCCAGCCTGACCGCCAGTGATTCATCAGCCAACCCGTGCTCGGCAAGGTTCCGGACCCGGCCCGTCTCGCCGTGCCTGAGCACACGATAGGCGCTCTCGCGGATCACCGCATGATCGCTCTGGGCCAGGCGCCCCACCACCGACATGTGCCGGGCCACGAGGGCGTCCCCGTGCTGTTCCAGCAGCGTTGCCCGGCGAATGGCAGGCTCGCCCTCATCGGCCAGATAAGCCAGAACCTCTGACAGGTTACGTTGCTGAACATGGTGCCAGGTGTCCGGCTGGTAGAGATCCGGATACCAGCTCCCGACGGTTTCTATCGACCAGGCACGATCCTGGTCTGTGTGGCACGCCAGGCAAACATCCGGGCTGCCGGATGCCTTCGACACATCAGGCCGGGGCACCATGAAACTGTGCTCCCGCCGCTCGTCGATCCTCATAAACGTGGCTTCGGGCATATGGCAGCTCACGCACTGCGCACCCTCGCTGTTGCGGGGGTGATGGTGGTGATCCGGGGTATCGTAGTCACCGGCGTTGTGGCACTGGGCACAGACACCGTTGCCTTCAATCTTGAGCTTGCCGGTATGGGGGTTATGGCAGTCGCTACAGACCACACCGGCCTGGAACATCTTGCTTTGTTCAAAGGAGCCCAGCACAAATACCTCTTCCCGGACTCGCCCATCAGAGTAATACAGCGGCTGGTCCAGCCGGCTCAGGCTGAACTGGTCGTGTACCTGGCCACCGGCGGTATCCGTCAGGCTGGTGCGCAGGGAATGGCACTGGCCGCAGGTGGCCACCTGTTTGGAACCAGGCTTGGCCCCTTTCAGGCGAGGTGGCTGTTTTCCTTCGCTCACCAGCCAGGCCCCCACCGCCGCCAGTTGCACGTCGGCGGCCAGGGCGTCTCCGCTACGCTGCGCAGAGGCATGGTCTAGCGCCGCATCATGGCAGGCGGTGCAACTCACGGCCACGTGCTGCCACTCGGTGTGGTAGCGGTCTTCCACCGGGTCGTAATGACGCTCCAGCCCGGTGGAATGGCAATCGGCGCATTGGTTGTTCCAGTTCTGGTAAATGCCGGTCCAGTGCATGGCATCACCGGGCCGGTTCTGCCCCGGTTCATCCAACCGGAACCAGCGCTGACCGCCGTCGGACTTGCTGCGGGTATCCCAGGCAATGTTGAAAGCCTGAAGGCGGCCATCGCCAATATCAATCAGGTACTGTTGCAGCGGGTAAACCCCGAAGGTGTAGCGGACGGTCCACTGGCGTTTTTCGTCACCCTCCCGGGTGTGAATAACGAATTGCCCGTCTTTCTCCAGGAATTGAACGGCGAGCTCTGAGTCTTGATAGCGGGCGCCGGAGAAATCACCGGCCACCACCTCCGGGCTGGCTTCCGCCATGGCGACGGCGTGCTGGGAGCGGGACCATTCGGCCACTTCCCCTTCATGGCAATCCACACAAACAGAAGGGTCGGCCACAGCCGTGCCGCCGGCCAGCATCAGCAGACCGATGGCTAATAGCCTGCAGCCTCGCTTCATCATATCGTTCAATTCCATGTTACTTCAGCACCCATTTCACCAGATCATAAACCCGAATTCCCGGAATATCCCTCGGCTCCCCCTGTAAGACCACAACCTGCAAAGGCTGGCCCAACTTTCGGGATGTGGCCTGCCGCTTGCTTGATTTATGATAAAGATTGTGAAAATCCCGTTGGCTGAACACACAAAAACAACGACTCCGCCATGAACGAAAAACAGGTTCCATTCCGATACAACGTGGGTGTGCGCTCTCCCGATTTTGAGGAGGCAAAGGCGTTTATCAATGCCCACATTGAAGACCGCGAGGTTGCGCCACTGTCGCATAGCGGCCGGGCCGAAAACCTGCTGACGTTGCAGCCGGTAGGCAGCAGCTCGTTGTTCGGCGCCATGTGGTCCGAGAAGGTTCACATTCAGTCCGAAACCCAGCAGACGTTTCATGCGGTTCTGGTGCTGTCCGGCAACATCTATTGCAAATCCCTCGATACCAACGTGCCAGCCGACAGCCTGGTGTTGACGGCGCCGGGCAAGCAGGCAGACCTGGTCTGGGAAAAAGGCACCCGGGCCGTGGTGATGAGCCTGGCGCGCCAGAAACTGATCGACACCCTGGGTGTCCCGGACCTCAGCTTTCTTAGGGAAACCAACGCCTTTATCCCCGGTAATCATCAAGACGCCCTGGTGTTGAGAAACGCCATTACCTGCCTGGCGCAACAACACGAAATCTGTCACGGGCGGATCGACCCGGCGGTTCAGTCCCAGTGGGAAGGCTTGCTGCTGGCACAATTTGCCAACCAGTTGCACCGTGAGGGCCTGGAAAACCCGTCGATACTCCCGGGCCGGATGCGCCTGGCAACGGAATGGATACTGGCGCATATTCGCGAACCCATCTCGGTGTGCGACCTGCTGCGGATCACCGGCGCCAGCCGGCGGTCGCTGGAATCCGGGTTTCGTACCTACCTCAACACCACGCCGGCAAAGTTTATTCTGTGCCACAAACTCAAAGGCGTTCGGGAGTTACTCCGAACCAGCCCCGACATCAACATCGGCGATGCGGCGTTTTCCTTCGGCTTCAACCACCTGAGCCACTTTACCCGCCAGTACCACGAAGCCTTTGGCGAGCTGCCTTCGGAAACCCTGCGGCAGTGCCGGGCATCCCGGGTCGTGGTCAGTAAAAAGGCCCGGCTCGATTCGGCATGACACCGAACCTGACCGGGCAAGACGCTTTCAGAGTCAGAAGGTTAGGTTAAAGCCAATGGCGTAATTGGTATCGGTCAAGAGCGCCCCTTGTGGGCTGACAACCGGTTTATCGAACTGCCCGGTCTCTGCCCACACCTTCACCTGAGGGGTGATTCGCTGCTCGAGCTTCACGGTGTAGACGGAGTTGTCCGCCGCTGAGTAATCGTGATCCTTTTCCTTGTAGCCTACCGCTATGCCAGCACCGCCTTCGGTGATGTACTGGGCAGAGACACCGTAGGAATCAAAATCGGCCTTGCCTTGTGGGTCTAGGGGGTATGGGGAATTGCGGTTGTTTTCCCAAACCGCACCCAGGGCCAGACTGCCCAGCTGGTAACTCACGCCAGCGGCAGAGATCAGGTAATCATCCGTGGCAAACGGCGGCAGTTGCTCCTGCACCAATTGAGTGGTTCCGATGGCGAATCCGAGGTTGTCGCCCTTGTGCACCAGCCGGACCGAGCGGCCGTCGGCATCTTTGCCGTTGCTGTCGTTCAGGGTGATCGCCGCAAATACCAACTTGGTCTTCATAAACCAGGGGGTATGGTAGGCAAAGGTACCTGATGTCCGGTCCGGCTGGGCGAAGATGCCATCGGGCCGTGGGTCTGCCCGGGACACGTTGTATTCATAGTGGTTGATTGGCCCGTAGATATCCGTCCACTGGCCACTGGTGCCCCGGGGCGCCGCCACAAACAACCCGTAGCGGGTTGGCAGCCAGAACTTGGCCTCTTTCACATGCACATCGGCTTCACCATCACGGCCGGTGGTGGGGTCATCGGCACTGTTGGCGGCCCAGGCAAGGTCCACCTCAACGGCGTAGTTCAGGTTCAGGCCTTGATCGATGGCCGCTTTGCCTTGCAACCCGAGTTCAAGTTCAAAAGCTTCTGCTTCCGCGTCTTTTCCTTCGATCTTCAGGGCACCGGCATTCAGGTTTCCGTAGAAGTTCGGTTTATCCAGCTCGACCGCGAGGGCCGGGCTGGCGGCTGCACATATCGCAGCCACCAGCAGTGTCTGTTTCAGTTTCATGGCGTATCTCCTGTTTTCTGACATGGGGTCGGGTTACTCAACACACTTGCCGTACAGGCAGGTGGTGAAGCTGTATCCAACTCTCCGCATGTCGGCAGGGTCAGCTGCGATCACGCCATTGCGCTTGACGTACTTGTCCCACTCAGCCAGCAGTTGTTTCAGCTTTTCAGGTTCCTTGCTGGCCAGGTCCGTGGTTTCAGTAGGATCAACAGCCAGATTGAAAAGCTGCCATTCGCCCGGGCCATAAGGTGGCTCCATCAGTCGAATTTTCCAGTCACCCATGCGCACCGCGGAACGGCCATAGAGTTCCCATCCAACAACCCGGTTTTCCGGAGCCTTGCCGTTCAGGCCGGGCACCATCGAAATGCCTTGAACCTCGAATACTTCCCGGCCCTTGTAAGGGCTGGTAGGAACATCGATACCCGCCAGTTCCAGGAACGTCGGCATGATGTCCATCACATGGAAAAACTCGTGGTTGATTTCGCCGTTGGCGTCTTTACCCGGTAGGCTGAGGATAGCCGGCACCAGGAAACCACCCTGGGTTGGGTAGCCTTTCCACATCGGCCAGGGCGTGGCACTGACCTGGCCCCACTGGGCGCCATACCAGATGTAGGAGTCACGACGGCCCATGTTCTCGAAGCTGTTGTCGTACTCAGAGGCAATCCATTCCTTGTTGCGGGGCAACACTTCCGGGCTGTTGCCATCTGCGCCGTTATCGGACATGAACATGACCACGGTATTATCGAGCTTGCCAGCTTTTTCCAGGTGACCAATAACACGGCCGATGTTCTCGTCCATGTTGTCGACCATGGCGGCGTAGATCTCCATCTTTCGGGCTTCGATCCTGCGCTGCTCATCGGTCAGCTCATCCCAGCTCGGCAGCTGGTCAAAAGGTACGTTGGCGGCGAGTTCATGCCCAACCAGCCCCATGTCTTTCATCTTGCCCAGGCGCTGCTGGCGAATGGCTTCATAGCCCTCGTCGTAACGACCCTCGTATTTCTTGATGTAGGAATCCGGCGCCTGCAGGGGCCAATGGGGTGCGGTGAACGACAGCACATGGAAGAACGGTTTGTCGCCGGCTGCGGTTACGTACTCAATGGCTTTGTCGGCGTAGAAATCCGAAGAGAAGAAGCCATTGGGCACCTCTACCTGCTTGCCGTTCTCCAGGTAGATGGCTTTCGGATCGACACCGATAATCGCCCGGCCATCATCAAAGTGGCTGGCGCCGCCCTGCACCAGCACCCAGGATTCGTCGAACCCACGCGCATTGGGGCTCAGCGCTTCAGTCCGGCCAAGATGCCATTTACCTGTGGTGGATGTGTGGTACCCGTTATCCCGCAGCACTTCAGGCAGAGTCACCACCAGATCATTCAGGTGGCCCTCGTAGCCTGGCTGCCCTTTCTGTTCCGGCGTCAGCAGCTCGGCCATGTTGCCGATACCGGCGCGGTGGTTATCGGTGCCGGAAAACAGCATGGACCGGGTCGGGGAACACGTGGGTGCGGTGTGGAAGTTGGTCATCCGGATGCCTTCATTGGCCAGGGCATCCAGGCTCGGGGTTTCAATCTCGCCCCCAAACGCGCCGATGTCTGAATAGCCCAGGTCATCGGCGATAATCAGCAGGAAGTTGGGTTTTTCAGCCTGGTTGGCTGATGCCAGCGTAGACGCTGCCACCAACCCCAGGGCAAGCCCCAACCGACGAAGCAGCGTGTTGTTTTTGTACATGCTATGCCCTCAATCAGTTCGTTGTTGTGCCACCAGTGTGTGGTCAACACCATTCTGCTGAGGGTTTGTGGGTAGGGGTTATCCCGTATGCGCAGCCATTGTCATAAATGCGCAACATTCTCTGAGACGCAAAATACCCGACTACAATACATAGTGGTGATAGTCGTCCGCCTTGCACGAGGAGTCTTCATGGAACTGCCCGCCTACCTGAAAGTCATGGCCGACAAGGGCGCCTCTGACCTGTTCTTTTCTACCGGTTCACCGGTGATGATGAAGGTCGAGGGCAAAACCGGCCCGATCACCCAGAACCCCCTGGCCTCTGGCGCGGTCCGGCAACTGGCCTATTCGGTGATGAACGACAAGCAGCGGGCCGAGTTCGAGAAGAACCTGGAACTGGACATGGCGGTCGGAGTGAACGAGGTTGGGCGATTCCGGGTGAATGTGTTCTGGCAGCGCGGCGAAGTCAGCATGGTGGTGCGTCATCTGCGCAACGACATTCCCTCCATTGAGAGTCTTGGCCTGCCATCGGTGCTGAAAGAGCTGATCCTGGAACCTCGCGGATTGATACTGGTGGTTGGCTCCACCGGTTCCGGCAAATCCACCACCCTGGCCTCGATGATTGACCACCGTAACGGCAACCAGTCTGGCCACATCCTGACGGTGGAAGACCCCATTGAATACACCCACAACCACAGGAAAAGTGTGGTTAACCAGCGGGAGGTGGGGGTAGACACCCGCTCCTATAACGAAGCGTTGCGCCGGGCCATGCGGGAAGCGCCCGATGTGATCATGATCGGTGAGATCCGCGACCGGGACACTATGAAGCATGCGCTCACCTATGCGGAAACCGGCCACCTGTGCATCTCAACTCTGCACGCCAGCAACGTGGACCATACCATGCGGCGGATTGTGAACTTCTTTCCCGAACACGCCCATAAGGAGCTGTTCATGGATATGAGCATGCACCTGAAAGCGGTGGTGGCCCAACGTCTGCTGAAGGGTAAAGACGGCAAACGAGTGGTCGCCGTGGAAGTGATGCTTGCCAGCCCCTACATTCGGGACCTGATCTCCAAGGGCGAAATTGATGGCATCGCGGACATTATGACGCGGGGCAGCGAACAGGGCATGAAAACCTTCGATCAGGCCATTCTCGAGCTCTACAACGCGGGTAAGATTACCCGGGAAGAGGCTCTCAGCAACGCCAACTCCAGGCACAACCTGGAAGTCAAGATTCGCCTGGCCAGCGGTGGCCTGCAATCGCCCAGCGACCTGCTGAGCATTGACGAAAGCTGAGTCTAACAACGAAAAACGCCCCGATTGACGGGGCGTTTTCTGGACCGGAGACCTGATCAGATCTTGGTCATTCTCAGGTAAGGACGCAGTTCGTTCCAGCCCTGCGGGAACATCTCCTTGGCCTTTTCGTTGTCGATTGACGGCGGAATGATCACCTCACCACCCTTGCGCCAGTCTGCAGGCATCGCACACTTGTTGGCATCCGCAAATTGCAGGGCATCGATGGCGCGAAGGATCTCGTCGAAGTTACGACCAACCGCCATCGGGTAGGTCATGGTCAGGCGCACTTTCTTGTTCGGGTCGATGATGAACACGCTGCGCACAGCGGCGGTTTCGCTCTCGCCCGGGTGAATCATTTCGTACAGCTGAGCAATCTTGAAGTCTTCGTCGGCAACGATCGGGAACTGCAGATCACAGCTCTGGGTGTCGTTGACGTCGTCGATCCACTTCAGGTGCTCTTCTACCGAATCGGTAGACAGACCCAGAGGCTTGACGTTGCGGGCTGCGAACTCTTGCGCCAGCTGGGCAGTACGGCCCATTTCAGTGGTACATACCGGGGTGAAATCAGCCGGGTGGCTGAAGAAGAACACCCAGGAATCACCAGCCCACTCGTGGAAGCTCATTTGGCCTTTGGTGGTGTCTACGTTGAAATCCGGGGCGGTTTCGCCGAGTCGAATTGTCATGTCATTTCTCCTGTCGGGGTTTCACATCAGTGGTTTTGTTAACAACAAGTTCAGAGTAAGCGAGCCCTTTCGTTATATCAATTTCAATATATCTATAGCTCTATTAGTTTTAAGCAAATGATCGATGGCTTGATCATCCTGCCTCCTTATCCAGCAAATCACGGATGGATTGCGGGTCGTGCCCTGCTTCGTGCGCGGCCTTAAGCAACATCGGGATGTTGCATTGCGGATTCTGGGCGCGGCTCTGGGCCCACATATGCACCGCTCGCCGGCCGGTCCTGCAAAAGCCCAGGATTGGTGTCGGCGCCGCATCCAGCGCCTTGCCGAACGCTTCGACATCGGCGGCGGTGTACTCGCCAGAGGCCACCGGCACACAGAACCATTGCAACCCCGCGCGCTCCGCCGACTCACGAAAAACATCCTCACTTTCGTAGCCTTCTTCGCCCACCCGCCGGTTGCAAATCACCGCTTTGAAACCCTGCTGGCGAACGCTCTCGAAATCTTCAGGGGTAATCTCGTCCGAAATCGCAAATCCGGGTTCAACAAAATGCACTTTCATTACTTGCTCTCCTCTGGGTCAACCTGCTCAAAACCGGTTGACCGGTACTTTCAGATAAACTTGACCGTTTTGATCCGCCTCAGGCATTTCTCCGGCGCGCATGTTCACTTGCACCGAAGGCAGAATCAGCCTCGGCATATCCAGGGTGGCATCCCGCTCGGTTCTCAGGCGCACAAACTCCTCTTCCGCCATACCCTCGCGAACGTGGATATTGCGTGCCCGCTGTTCAGCGACCGTGGTCTGATGCTGATACTCATCCCGGCCCGGGGCTTTGTAGTCGTGGCACAGGAAAATGCGGGTCTCGACCGGCAGTGCCAGCACCTTCTGCACTGATTGATAGAGCACCTTGGCGTCTCCCCCCGGGAAATCACACCGGGCCGTGCCGGAATCCGGGGCAAACAGGGTGTCCCCAACAAACGCAGCGTCGCCGATGACATAGGTCAGGCAGGCCGGTGTGTGGCCGGGGGTGTGAAGCACATAACCCTCAAGCGCGCCTATCCGGAAACGGTCACCTTCTTCGAACAACTGTCCGAACTGGCTGCCGTCCCGGGCAAACTCGGTACCGGCATTGAAGGCCTTACCAAAGATTTCCTGAACCTCAATGATGCGCGCGCCGATACCGGTCTTACCGCCAAGCCGCTCCTGCAGATACGGCGCTGCCGAGAGGTGGTCCGCGTGGACATGGGTTTCCAGAATCCATTCCACCACCAGGCCGTTGTCCTGGACATAACGCACGATCTCGTCGGCTGAGCGAACATCGGTACGGCCAGCGGCGTAATCGAAATCAAGCACCGAATCGATAATGGCACAGGCATCACTGCCCGGATCTTTCACGACGTAGCTGAAGGTATTGGTCGCTTCGTCGAAGAAGTGGGTGACTATTGGCTGTTGCATAGTCGTTTCCTCCTCGTAAATGGTGTGAATCACTCGTTGACCACTAAACCACACAACAAGGAATAACGATATACCTATTGGAAATATGTATTTCTATATCGATTATAGGGGAAGGTAATCGGCCAGCTATTTTTGATAGCAATCAATGAATAATGGGGAGGGCGGGGGGGGAGCGGCTAGTGCCGCTCCTCAAGATCTTCGTAACCGGTGATCATGGGCTTGATATGACTGGTCACCGTCGTGCCCATGGTGGCCATGTAGACGTGGGCGGACAATCCGGGCACTACCCTGAATTTGCATCTCGCTCTTTCGCCCGACAGTGACAATGTCACTGAACTCTCCCCCAACGCCGCTCTATATTGGTAAGTGACAACCTCACTCAAGGAGCCCAACCAATGACAAATATTCTCAAGCTTTTCACCCTGGCCGTTCTGGTTACACTGGCACCAATGCACGCGATGGCCGCTAACCACGGAAACAAAGGCAGTGCCGTAGAAGAAGTTCTGGTGATTCTGTCCAGCGACTCCCTCCAGACCCAGGGCATGGCCATGGTGCTGGCCAATACCATGGCGGAAAAAGGCGCCAAGGTTAACGTACTGCTGTGTGATGAGGCCGGAGACCTCGCCCTGAAATCCTATGAAGGCGAAGCTCTGGCACCGCGCAACGTGACGCCTGGGCAAATGCTGCGCGGCCTGCTGAAAGCGGGTGGTACCGCCAGTGTTTGTGCTCTCTACTTGCCGAACAGCGACAATAACAAAGACGACCTGATTGACGGTGTTGGTGTTGCCATGCCGCCGCAGATGGCCGACCAGATGCTGGATCGCAAAATGCGCACTTTCACCTTCTGAGGTGATCGGGTAGCCAAGTTATAGCGACAACGCCAGCCCCAGGGCTGGCGTTTCAGGTTCTAAACAGACAACTGAGGTAAACGATGGCCCAAGCTGAAACCTCCCGCCTGCAGAACTTTCCCGTCTCCTGGTTTGCCACGGTGATGGGTCTGGCCGGCCTGACCATTGCCCTGCATCGGGCCGAGGCAGTGCTCGGCCTTCCCTCAACCGTCAGCCTCACTGTGTTGGTTCTGACCATAGCGGTATTTGTCAGCCTGGCATTGCTCTATGCCCTGAAGGCGGCACGATACCCCCAGCAGGTGAAGGCAGAACTGAACCACCCGATCAAACTCAATTTTGCCCCGACCATTTCCATCGGCCTGATTCTGCTTAGTATTGCGCTGCTCCCTCACCACCAGGGCGCGTCTCTGATAATCTGGGGTTTGGGCACAGTACTGCATCTGGGTTTCACGCTTTACGTGCTCTCGGCATGGATTCACCACACTCACTTCGAGATCAACCACATGAACCCGGCCTGGTTCATCCCGATCGTCGGTAACATTCTGGTACCCATTGCCGGGGTGCAACATGGTTTTACCGAGCTTTCCTGGTTTTTCTTCAGCATTGGCCTGGTGTTCTGGCTGGTGTTGCTGACCATCATCTTCAACCGGATGTTTTTCCACCACCCGTTGCCCGGCAAGCTGCTACCCACCCTGTTCATCCTGATTGCGCCGCCGGGAGTGGGTTTTATTTCCTGGCTCCAGCTCACCGGTGAACTCGACAGTTTTGCCCGGGTGCTTTATTACAGCGCCCTGTTTCTGACCCTGATGCTGTTTACCCAGGTGTCGCGATTCCTGAAGCTGCAGTTTTTCCTGTCCTGGTGGGCTTATTCGTTTCCGATGGCCGCTATCACTATTGCCACATTGACCATGTATCAGCGTTTGGAGATCCCATTCTTCAAATGGCTGGGGGTTGGCCTGTTGGTCGTTCTGGTGGTGTTGATTGCGGGGCTTGTGCTAAGAACGGCGATTGCCGTGCGCCGGCGGGAAATCTGTATTGAGGAATAATCGGAACAGAACGGGTGCTTGCCATGACAAGCACCCGAACCACTACGGACGATAGATTTTTTCCGGGTTGGCTTTGGTAGACCAGGGCATTCCGGAGTTCTGCCAGCCATTCTTCAGGCGCATACCCTTCTGCGGACCTTCTTTCAGGGAGTCCCCCTGGAAGCCGTGGTCCACATACTTCACGTTGGTAAAGCCGCGCTCCAGCAAATAGTCCGCACTGGGCTTGCCACGGGCAGAACCTGAACGACACATGGTGATGATCAGCGAATCCCGGTTCAACCCCTTGTCGGCCAGCGCGGCATCCACCTCGGCAACAAAATTTTCGTTGATGTCCATGGCGAAAACGGATTTCTCGTCATTGAACCGGGTGCGGTCCACCAACTGGAAAGGAATGTTCAGATCCACCGCATCGGTGAAGCCGATGAACATGATTTCCACCGGGTCCCGCACGTCAATGAACAACACCTGATCGCCCTGCTCCTGGACCATATCGAGGGTTTCCTGTGGCGTGACTGACAGCGCTTCCTCTGCCTGGGCCGTGGTCACCAGGGCAAAACTGAACAGCAACATCACGAGTAACGATTTCATGGCAATCTCCTGTTTTGAGTCTAGGATTTCTCTTCGAGCATAACGATATAACCTCCCATTTGACACCCGCCAAACCGCTTCGTTCAGCGGCGAAATGTCGCAGCTAACCCTGAATATCCACGACAAAAAGTGAAAATTGACAGACATCAATTATGACGCCAACTCTGACCGGTTTTCCGTGCAGTTGCCGGGGCATTTGTTAACGTTGATTCAGAGAGACCAGACCTGTCTCATAAGGAGAGTGAACCATGATGAAACGTCCGTTAACCAAAGCCCTGATTCTGAGTCTGGGCGTAATGGCGGGTTCTGCCGCAGCAGATGACCTGCTGGACCGGGCCAGAAGCACCTTCGAGCCGATTCCCAAATATCCACCTGTGATCGACGGCAACGAGCTGACCCAATCCAAGGTGGAACTGGGCAAGATGCTGTTCTTCGAACCGCGCCTGTCTTCCAGCCATCTGATCAGCTGTAACACCTGCCACAACGTCGGTTTAGGCGGAGATGATTACCTGCCGGTGTCCATTGGTCACGGCTGGCAGAAAGGCCCCCGTAACTCCCCGACGGTATTCAACGCGGTGTTCAACGCAGCGCAGTTCTGGGATGGCCGGGCAGCCGACCTTGCCGAGCAGGCCAAGGGCCCGGTTCAGGCGGGCGTGGAAATGAGCAGCACTCCGGAGCGGGTGGTTTCTACCCTGAAGAGTATGCCGGAGTATGTTGAGCGCTTTGGCGATGCCTTTCCGGGGCAGGATGACCCGGTAACCTTCGATAACATGGCCATTGCCATCGAAGCTTTCGAGGCAACCTTGATCACTCCGGACTCAGATTTCGACAAGTACCTGCGTGGCAACACTGAGGCGATGAACGAAAAAGAGAAAGAGGGACTGGCCCTGTTCATGGATCGCGGTTGCGCGGCCTGCCACAGCGGTGTGAACCTGGGTGGCCAGGAATACTACCCGTTTGGTCTGGTCGAGCGCCCGGGCGGTGCCATTCTGCCTGAGGGTGACCGCGGGCGCTTCGAAGTGACCCAGACAGCAACCGACGAGTATGTCTTCCGTGCGTCCCCGCTTCGGAACATTGAGCTGACCGCACCCTATTTCCACTCTGGCGCAGTCTGGAGCCTGGATGAGGCCGTCGCGGTCATGGGTACCGCACAGCTGGGTACCGAGCTTAATGACAACGAGGTTCAAGCCATCGTTGCCTTCCTCAAGACCCTGACCGGTAATGTCCCTGAAATCCGGTACCCGATCCTGCCGCCGAGCACCGCCACCACACCTCGGCCCACCGACATGGTGCCGTGATCACCTGATCAGCCGGTACCTTTAACAGCGTGCCTCCGGGCGCGCTGTTTCGTTCAGGGCCAGGGCCATACGAACAATTCCCCACCTTTGTCCTGTTGTGCCAATCCTGATAAGCAAGCTATCGTCTGTTTTTACCTGCAGCAGACGAGGCCCTATGAATCCGACCATCGAACTCCTGAAATCCCATCGCTCCATCCGGAAATTCAAGGATCAGAAGATTCCGCGGGAACTGTTTGAAGACCTGATCCGTGCCGGGCAATGCGCAGCCACCTCCAACCATGTCCAGGCCTACACCATTATTCATGTGGTCAATCCGGAAAACCGTCGGAAACTGGCAGAACTGGCCGGGGGCCAGACCTATGTGGAAAGCTGCTCGGATTTCCTGGTGTTCTGCGCCGATATGAAACGGGCGACCGAATCGGCAGAGAAAGCCGGAGCGGATGTGATTCGAGGTATGACCGAGCAACTGCTGGTGGCCAGCATTGATGCCGCTCTGATTGCCCAGAATGTGGTGGTAGCGGCGGAATCGGAAGGACTGGGTATCTGCTACATTGGCGGTATTCGCAACAACCCGCAGGAAGTGAGCGATCTGCTCAAGCTGCCGGAGCATGTGTACCCGGTATTTGGCCTGTGCCTCGGCTATCCCGACCAGCAACCGGAAGTTAAGCCGCGCCTGCCCCTGGCCGCCATCTTGAAACAGGATGCTTACGACGATTCACAGGATGAACACCTGGTGGCCCGCTTCGACGACACCATGGCCCGCTATTACCGCGAGCGCACCGGAGGCAACAAGGACACCAACTGGTCCGAGCAGCTTAAGCCGCTGTTTACCAGCAAGCTTCGGCCGCACATGAAGGAGTTCCTGAACAAGCGAGGGTTCGGGGTCAAGTAACCCCCTCCCCTCAGGCGTCCTCAAGGATGAGGACCACCAGCTCTTTCGGGCCATGGGCACCGTAAGCCAGCACCTGCTCGATATCCGCAGTCTTGGACGGGCCGGAGACCAGTAACAGGTTCGTGGGCAAACCCGCGGACCAGTTGTGTTTTTGCATCATGCCGTACAGGTTGTCTTCCACCTCACTAGCCTTGAGCAGGGCTATGTGCAACGGCGGCAGCAGGCTCATCAGGCGCGGTTCATGACGGTCCGGCCAGAGCACCAGAGAACCGGTGGCTGCAATGCCGCCCACAGTGCCGGTTATGCTGGCATCCACCTTCCAGAACAGCTCATCTTTCCATTCCTCGATGGGCCGGTCGTAGACCATCAACTGAACTTTCGCACTGCTTCTCTGCCAGTGCACCGCCAGCTGTCTGCCATGGGCGGTGCCTGGGGCGTATAGCAGATTGCCCAAACCTCGGCTCTCCAGCAATTCCTGCACTTTGGCAGGCCACTGGGCGCTGGTGACCTGATGAACCTCGGTGTGTACCGCTTCCATCAAAGTGCGCAGGCGGGTAATCCGGTCTTCCGGGGCGTACTGCCAGGGAGTTGTAACCAGACCCTCGTCAAAATCATCAGGCCGGGGCGTGGTGCCGGCCAGGCCGGCACGAAGTTTGTTCAGAATATTGCTGCGAGCGCTCATCACCGATCCCCCTGATTCAGATGGGCTTTGGCAAGATCGTGCAACGACCGGCGGGCTGGCACCAGCGCTGAGTGGTTCTCGGTCCATGGGCCGACGTTTTTCGGTGCCAGCTTGCGCAAGCGGGTCGCGCCCCACAGGAACAACCGGTAGAACACCGGCGACGTGTTCAGTCTTGCCCAGAAGCGCCAGATCGCCCGCTCCTTGCGGGAGTATTTGGCACCGCCATCTTTCACTTTTGGCTGCTCGGCCGGGCTTTTCACGTTTTCCTGCCGCAATCGCTGCAGCATTTCCGGAATTGGAATCTTCACCGGGCACACTTCGCCACAGGCACCACACAATGACGACGCGCTGGGATGGTCCGGAACCTTGTGCAGGCCCACCATGTGCGGCGTAATGATCTTGCCGATCGGCCCCGGATACACCTCACCGTAGGTATGGCCGCCCACCCGGGTATACACCGGGCAATGGTTCATACAGGCGCCACAACGGATACAGTTCAGGGTCTGGCGCAGCTGGGCATCGGCAAAGGCGCCGCTGCGGCCATTATCCAGCAGCACCAGGTGGACTTCTTCCGGGCCATCCAGCTCATCCGCCTTGCGCGGGCCGGAGATCATGTTCACGTAAGTGGTGATGGGTTGGCCCAAGGCGGAACGGGTCAGCAGCGACAACAGAGGCACCACGTCCCGCAGGTTTTCCACCACCTTTTCAATGCCGGTCACGGCAATGTGCACCGGCGGCGCGGTGGTACTCATGCGGCCATTGCCTTCATTTTCTACCAGCAGCAGGGTGCCGGTTTCGGCGATGGCGAAGTTGACGCCAGACACCCCGACGTCCGCCTCCAGGAACTTCTGGCGCAGGGTGCGCCGGCCAATCTGGATCAGCTCGTTCACATCCTCGGTTTCATCCACACCCAGCTTGTCATGGAACAGCCTGGATACCTGAAAACGGTTCTTGTGAATGGCCGGCATGATGATGTGGGAGGGCTTTTCACCATCCAACTGGACAATGTATTCGCCCATATCGGACTCCAGGCACTCGATGTTGCGCTCGGCCAGGTAGTCGTTCATCTCCATTTCTTCGCTGACCATGGATTTGCCTTTCACCACCTGAGCGCCTTTCTTTGCCTCGATGATGGAATGGACAATCCGGTTGGCTTCTTCGGTGGTTTCCGCCCAGTGGACCTTCACACCATTGTCGGTCAGTTTGGCTTCCAGCTGCTCCAGCAAATCCGGCAACCGGGACAGGGCCCGGGCCTTGATGTGGTTACCCAGTTCCCGCAAGCCTTCGCGCTCGTCTTCATCCGGGAAAGCATCGGCGCGCTTTTTCATCAGCGAATCCATAGCCACCCGGAAGTTGGTGCGCAGCTGGTCGTCCGCCAGGGCACCCACGGCGCGGCCACGGAAGCTGTCGGTCAGCTCCTTAATGGGTATGCGCTGGCTCATGGCGTCACCTCACCGCTGACCCGCTCCCACAGGAAGCTGGCCAGGTGCCGGCCCCGGAAGGTCTGCTGTTGTTTTTCCAGGGAGCCATTGATGTTGAGCAGGCAGCCACCATCGGCGGTGACCATTTCCACCGCGCCGGACTCCCGTAGCGAACGGGTTTTGTCCAGCACCATGGCGCCGGAGACTTCCGGCATGCGCACCGAGAACGTACCACCGAAACCACAGCACTCGCTTTCATGGTCGTGGTCCAGTCGCTGCACGTTGGATAGCTTGCCCAGCAGTTCCCGGGCGTGCAGGTGGGTGTTCATTTCCCGACGGGCAGAACAGGAGGTGTGCAGGGCAATCTGCGTGGGCTGGCCCAGGTCCTGCCAGTCCACTTTACAGACGTGCAACAGGAATTCGGTCAGCTCGAACGTGCGCTCGGCCAGGCTTTCAACACGCTCGAGGGTATCCGGCTCTTCGGCAAACACTTCATGATAATGCTGCCGGAACATGCCGGCACAGGAACCGGAAGGCACCACCACCGGCAAGCCATTATCCAGCAGATTGAGCTGTGCCCGCGCCACCTCCCGGGCCTCATTCACGTAACCAGAGGTCCAGGCCGGCTGGCCGCAGCAAGACTGCGCCTGCGGAAAATGTACGCGAATACCCTCCCGTTCCAGCAGGCGGATGGCGTCCAGCCCAGCCTCGGGGAAGAACAAGTCCACCACGCAGGTGCCAAACAGCGTGACCTCGGCCGGCTTTGCCGGGTAGGTCCGGGGCGTGGGGCGCTCCGGAGCCACACGGGTGGCATTGGGGGCGGCATCGTAGAACAGCTCACTCATCAGTCATTGCCTCCGGGCGATACGGCCACCGGCCGCCCGCCCGTCATCGTTATGTCAGCGTTACCGGCCCATTAACGGGTCCATCACACCCAGGCCATAGGCCGCCAGCAATGCAATCAAACCGGTCGCCAAGAGGTAGTATAGGGTCGGCCACACGGTCTTGCGCAGGGTCTGTCCTTCACGGCCCAACAGCCCCACCGTGGCTGAGGCGGCCACCACGTTATGAATGGCCACCATGTTACCGGCAGCGGCACCCACGGCCTGCACCGCCACCATCAGGGCGGTGGACAGGCCGAGGCTTTCAGCGACACCAAACTGGAACTGACTGAACATCATGTTGGATACGGTGTTGGAACCCGCCAGAAAGGCACCCAGCGCACCCACGGTCGGTGCCAGCAGCGGATAGATACCACCCACGGCATCGGCGGCCCAGGTGGCCATGGCCAGCGGCATACTGGGCAAATCGGACATGTTAACGCCCGAGTTGATCAGGATCCGCACCATCGGCACCGTAAACAGAAGAACAAAGCCTGCGCTCAACAGCACACCACTGGATTCCTTGACGGCATTCCCAAGGGCACGAGCGCTCATGCGGTGAATGAAGAAGGTTGCCAGAACAACCATCACCAGGATACCGCCCGGCAGGTACAGAGGCTGAACACCGGCATTGATGCCTGCCTCACCCAGAATATTCGAGAACGATACACCAACGCTGGTGAAGGCCTGTTTGATCGGGTCGACGGTCCGGCTCAGCACCAGCACGACGCCCACCAGTACATAGGGCACCCAGGCGCGGAAACCGCTCATGGGCTTGGCCGCGATGTCTTCGAGCTTCATCTCGATACTGCCCAGCCACTCCGAGGGCCAGTCCTTGCGGTCGGCAAAATCCCAGGCGTTTTTGGGCATCAGGAAGCCCTTCTTCGCCGCCATGGTCACGATCGCCAGGCCAATCAGGCCACCCAGCAGAGACGGGAATTCCGGCCCCAGAATCACACCGGTCAGCGCGTAGGGAACCACAAAGGCAACACCGGCAAACAGGGCAAACGGCAGCACCTCCAACCCTTCTTTCCAGCTTTTGTTCTTGCCGAAGAAGCG
Organism: Marinobacter sp. KM021; assembly: GCF_050707965.1. Taxonomy (NCBI): domain Bacteria; kingdom Pseudomonadati; phylum Pseudomonadota; class Gammaproteobacteria; order Pseudomonadales; family Marinobacteraceae; genus Marinobacter; species Marinobacter sp. KM021. The sequence continues at coordinate 3,866,712 of NZ_CP136129.1, read as the reverse complement.
GGTCATCATGGTCACCATCAGCAACGGCATAACCACACCGACAACGGCATGGGTGATAGCCACTTCCGAGGTGATGAGTTGCAGGTACACATCCCAGTTGGAGCCCAGAGCCTCCAGTCGTTCGGTAATCGTGGCACGGTCGAGACCCGTGGTTACCCCAACCACCACCGGAGTACCCACAGCGCCGAAGGATACTGGCGTACTCTGCACCATCATGCCCAGCATGACCGCCGCCATAGCCGGGAAACCCACCGCCACCAGCAGGGGCGCGGCAATGGCCGCCGGCGTACCAAAGCCGGAGGCGCCCTCGATGAAGCTACCGAACAACCAGACGATGATAATGGCCTGAATGCGGCGATCCGGCGTGATGTTGGTAAAGCCGGCCCGAATGGTGGTGATGGCTCCCGAGTGCTTGAGCGTGTTCAGCAGCAAAATAGCGCCGAAGATAATCCAAAGCAGGCCAATGGTAATCACCAGACCCTGCAGGGTGGAGGCCAGAATGCGGTTCAAGGTCATATCCCAGGCGCCGTAACCGATCAGCGCAGTGACCAGGAACACCACAGGCATGGCGCGGCGGGCAGGCCAACGCATGCCTATCAGAAGGATTCCGGCCAGCAGAATCGGGGCAAATGCCAACAGGGCGAGCAATCCGGACGACATGATTTTCTCCAGAGTATTGTTGTTGGATACTATTTTTGGATAATTGGTAATACCAATTTACAAGTCTGTCCAAGTACGTTATTTGAACACCCTTTGGGCTGTCAAAAGCAAGGCCTTCGACATTCGTCTAATTGCCTCAGGGTTTTACTGGGAAAACAAGAACAAAGCAGGCTAATATTTATTGGTAAGACCAATTTATTTATCAACCGGAGCCGTACATGGCCATCAATCAGGTGGCGCCCAGGCGCCTCGCCGACACCATCGTTGAGCAACTGGAAACCATGATTCTGGAAGGCACATTGCAACCGGGCCAGCGGTTACCTCCGGAGCGGGTGCTGGCAGAGCAATTCGGTGTGTCCCGGCCTTCGTTGAGAGAAGCAATCCAGAAACTGGCCGCCAAAAGCCTGCTCCACAGCCGCCAGGGAGGGGGCAACTTTGTCACCGAAACGCTGGGTGCGAGTTTCAGTGACCCACTGATCAAGTTGCTGGAGACGCACCCGGAAGCCCATCGCGACCTGCTGGAATTTCGCCGCACGCTGGAAGCAGACTGCGCCTTTTACGCAGCGCAAAGAGCCACCGAAGTTGACCGCCAGTACCTGACTCAAGCCTGGACCGCCCTGGATGCCTGTTACCGCGACAGCTCCGGCAACAACCTGGAAGCCGAGGGCGCAGCGGACGCCCGCTTCCACATGGCCATCGCCGAGGCCAGCCATAATGTGGTGCTGATGCACACCATGCGTAACCTGTTCAACATGCTCAAGAACAACATCGTGACCAACATCGGCGGCATGTATGCCAGAGCCGCCAAAACCCGGCAGGGCCTGGTCGACCAGCATTCCCGGCTGTTTCAGGCAATCATGGAAGGAAGGGCCGAGGATGCCCGGGCGATTGCCGGCCACCACATCGAGTTTGTCCAGCAGACCATCTCGGAACACTCGGAAAACGAACGGCGCAAACAGCGGGCCTTGCGCCGGGAACGGCACAACGCTGACGAACAGGCATAAAAAAGGTTCATCGCGCTTTACCGGGAAATGCTGCTTTTATCTTCAGAAAGAAGTAGTCGTTATCCCGGTAGCCGTAGGCCACCCGCTTGATCACCTTGATCTTGTTGTTCATTCCCTCCAACACACTGGTGTTCAACCGGTAGACCGCGCTGGCGATAATGCCGTCGACGTAGCCCTTGAGGCGCCTGGCAAACTGCTGCACGGGGGCCAGCCCACTACTCATAGCCAGATTTAGCCAGTCTTGCCAGCGTTGTCTGGCATCGGCCTCTGAGGGAGCGTACCAGAGCTCTTTGAGCTGGTCTTTCAGGACGTAGACAGTCATCAGGGGCTGGTTGGCTTGCAGCAGTTCTTCGAGCTTCAGAGCCTGCTCGTCCTTGAGGTTGCCTCGGTTTCTGAGCAACAGCCAGCGACTTCGTTTCACTACTTTGCGAGCCGGCTTGTCGTGTCGAAGCTGATTGGCCGGATCGACCCGGACACGGTCAATCACTTCCCGTCCGAACTTTGCTACAACGTGGAACAGGTCATAGACCACCCGTGCTTGTGGGCAGTGGTGCTGAACTTCCAGGTCCATGGCGGTATTCATATCCATCGCCACGGCTTCGATCTGGCCACAGGTTTCCGGCCCCAGCCATTCAAAGAAGGGGCGTACCGCTGCTCGACTGCGGCCTTCTCCAACCCAGAGGACTTGTTGAGTATCCGCATCAATCGCCACGGTGGCGTAGCGGTGTCCCTTGAACAAGGCGAACTCATCCATGATCAGTCGACGAATCCGGCGTTTATCTGGCTCAGTCACTTCTCGTTTGAGGCGCCGATGGTCGATGGCCTTGACCGTATGCCAATGCAACCCTAGCAGCGTTGCCACATGTTGGATCGGCATCAGTCGTACCAGGGATTCAATCCAACTGACCATGCCTGCCGTCAGACGCTGTCGCCCTGGTAACCAGCGAATCTGTTCAAGCTTGGGGCCACAGGTCGTACAACGAACTCGGCGAACTGGCACGTCCAGCCAGACGCGGTATTGGAACAGGTCGCGTTCTCGGACTCGTCGGGTGCTGATGTCATGGATGGCAAGCGTGTGCTGATTACAACCACTGCAGCATGGCAAGTAATCGTCGGCAGGTTGCAGTCGGATGAGCAGAGATTGAGCGTCAATCTGGGCATACGATTCTATCGTGAATCCTTCCCAGAACAGGGCAAGAGGATTAGCATTCATAGGGACGGCGGTGAGTCGGTCAGGTTTGTTGTTTTGGCGAACTCAAAACTAACCGGTTTGACCGCCGTCTCCTACTTTTTCACGCTAACCCGCGATGAACCAAATTTATTCACCCTTTGCCTTCCGGGATACCTCCTTCGGGGTGCGGCATTGTGTCTCAAGCCAGCAATGCCCTCGCCCTTTAAAATTGCCAAAAATCACCATTCCCCCCGTTTGAAATGCGCTGTTAAAAGGAACGCCCTGCATGCTCAAGAAACGTCTGGCTCGCAGTATCAGCCTGGTGTTGGCTGGCTTGACCCTCACTCCCGCCGTTCACGCCCAGATGGAAGGAGAAGATTCGTTGCTGATACGGGTGACGGAGGGGCAATCTGCAGAGGCGGCAAGGCTTTCGGCTGCCGCCGTGCAGTCGGAGCCGGCACAGCGGTTGTCGGGCAGCGCGTCGGTGTCTCTGTCTCGAATGGGGGGGCGGGGGCTCGACCCGGTGATTCGAGGTCAGAACGAGGAACGGGTAGACGTGCTGCTGGATGGCATGCGGGTTGAAGGTGCCTGCCCAAGCCGGATGGACCCGCCCACCAGTCGATTGAGTACCTCGCTGGCACCGGTGCTGGAAGTGCGCACCAGTAATCGCACCCTGCGTTGGGGGCCGATTGCCGGGGGGCAGGTAGTGGCGACCACGGCGGCTCCGGAATTCGCGGATGACAACCTGACCACCGGGCACCTGACTCTGGGTGGTGCAGACAATGGTGATGGCAAGTTAATGAATGGCAGTGTAGCTGTTGGCAGTAAAGCCTCCTACCTGCGGATGGCCGCCGGCTATGACGAAGCCAACGATTATGAGGACGGCGACGGCAACAAGGTTCGCAGTTCCTATGAGAACACTGAGGGCCGGGTGGATGCTGCCTGGACCGCAGACAACGGCTTTTATATCAAAGGCCTGGTCAGCCGGCAGGAAGAGCGGGATGTGAAGTTCCCGGGCCGTGGCATGGATGCGCCAAAAACCGATACTGACCTCTATCGGATGGAAATCGGCGCACCGGTGGCCGAGGGTGGCTGGAGCCTGATGGCCTGGCAGGCAGACGTGGACCATGTGATGGATAACTTCAGCCTGCGGGAGTCTGCCATGAAAATGCAGACCGACTCGCAAACCCGCACCCAGGGTGCCCGCCTGGTGCTGGATCAGACCATCAACTTTACCAAAGACATCGCCATTGGTTTGGACGTGGAACGTAATGAGTGGGATGCCACCATGTACAACGGCATGAATCTGGACAACCCGGCGTCGTTGATGTGGCCGGGTGTGGAGCGGGACCGTGTTGGTGTCTTCGTGGAGGCATTTCACCGGATTCGGGTCAATACCCGCCTGGGTGCCGGTATCCGCTATGACCGGGTTGAAATGGATGCCACCCGCGCCGGAGACAGCTTCCGGATGATGCCCGGGGCGCCCATGACCATGACCCCGGCGATGCTGTATATGAGCGCCTATGGAGTCACGGACACCAAGGCCGACGATAACAATGTCAGCGGCTTTATCACCGGCGAGTGGCGTTTGTCTCCGGCCAACACTCTGGAAGCCACCGCTTCCCACAGTGTTCGTTCCCCCAGCGTGAACGAGCGCTACGTTGCCCAGAGAACGATGCGAGGCTCCTGGATTGGTAATCCTGATCTGGAAACCGAAAAGCACAACAAGCTGGAAGTGAGCCTGTCTGGCCGTGATGGCAACTGGAGCTGGCGCCCGGCGGTCTGGGTAGACCAGGTGGAAGATTATGTTTATCGATTTGATACCCGCAATCCCGATGGCACGGTGGATACCCGGTACGCCAACATAGATGCCCGGTTACTGGGTGTGGAAGGTCTGGTTGGCTGGAGCAACGGCACCTGGAGTACCAGCAGCAAACTCGCCTCCGTTCGCGGTGAGAACCGGGATGCCGACAAGGCGTTGCCTCGCATTCCGCCAGTTCAGTTTATCCAAACTCTCGGGTGGCAGCATCAGGGCCATACCATCGAAGCGGAATGGCAACTGGCGCGCCGGCAGGACCGGGTAGATCTGGAGTCCGGCCTGGACCCAAGCACCTCTCCGGGCTATGGCGTTATTAATCTCTCTGGCACCCATCCATTGATGGCGAACCTGAGCTTCACTTGGGCACTGGATAATCTGTTTGATAACACCTGGGCGTATCATGTCAGCAAGGACAACCTGGCAGACAGCGGTGTGTTCAGGGTTAATGAACCTGGTCGTACCGTACGCGCCGCGCTGACCGCGCGTTGGTGACATCGATTATGGCGGTTGCCCGCTTCTCATAGCCGGCGGGTGATCTTGTGCCCCGGGCAGACAGCCAGTCTGCCCGGGGCCTTTTTTTGAGGAGGTGGTCCGGGATTCGGAATGGCTGGACGAATGTGGCTAGAATGAAAGCGCTTTCGTTTTTAAAGTCATCGGATTATCAGGTTTGTTATGAGTCATCGACCCGGCTGGGTGTTCTACTGTTCTTTCGTGCTGCTGGTTTTGTTTGTGGTGGCCGGGGGCCTGATGCCCGCCGAGTTGTCACGCTATGCCAATGAGGCACTGGATTTCACCACCCTGCATTTTGGCTGGCTGTATCTGTTTGCCACTTCTGGATTTCTGGTGTTCTGCATTGCCGTTGCTGCCGGTAATTACGGCAAGATTCGCCTGGGTGCCGATGGTGAGGCACCGGAGTTTTCCTATCTGACCTGGCTGGGCATGATCTTTTCCGCCGGTATGGGTGTTGGCCTGGTGTTCTGGGCCGTGGCCGAGCCCATGAGCCATTTTGTGGCGCCCCCGTTTGACTCGGCTGAGCCCCGTGGCCCACAGGCCGCGAGCATGGCGATGCGGTATTCCTTGTTTCACTGGGGCTTTCACCAGTGGGCCAACTTTGCCCTGGTGGGTCTGGCCATTGCCTATGTGCGCTTCCGCCTGCAACGCCCCGGTTTGATCAGTGAAGCCTTCCGCTCCACCTTGGGTAACCGGGTGGACTCGGGCATCGGACATTCCATCAATATCCTCGCCGTTGTCTCCACCGTGTTCGGGGTGGCGACCACCCTAGGCCTGGGCGTCATCCAGATCAACAGTGGTTTGGGGGCGGTGGCCGGTACCGCGTTCGGTGTCACCCCACAACTGTTCATTCTCGCCGGCGTTGCGGTTTTGTTCCTGCTGTGTTCCCTGGCGCCTCTGGAGAGTGGGATTCGCTTCGTGAGTGACGCCAACATGCTGCTGGCGGCGGGGTTGCTGGTGTTTGTGTTCTTTATGGGCCCTACCGACTTCATCACCGCCGCCATGACCAATGCCATTGGTGACTATTTCGCCAACATGGTCGGCATGAGCCTGGTGATGACACCCTACACCGGCGATGACTGGGTGGAGCGATGGACCATCTTCTACTGGGCCTGGGGGCTGTCCTGGGCACCCTTTGTCGGTAGTTTTATTGCCCGGATCTCCCGGGGCCGAACCATCCGGGAGTTTGTGTTCGGGGTGATTGGCATGCCGGTGTTGCTCAGTATTGTCTGGTTCTCCACCTTTGGCGGCTCCGCGTTGTATTTCGAACTGTTTGAGGGGGCCGCCCTGGGTGACGCCGTGCTGGCGGAGATGAGCTCGGCCCTGTTCGCCACCCTGAACTACCTGCCGGGCACTACCATTATTGGCGGCCTGATGCTGGTGCTGATCGTGCTGTTCGTTATTACTTCCGCAAACTCGGCTACCTTTGTCCTGGGTATGTTTGCCAGTAAAGGGGTTCTGAACCCGAAACGCTGGTCCCGTTTGACCTGGGGCATAGTGCAGGTGTCGGTGGCCGGGGTACTGTTGCTCAGTGGCGGACTGGAAGCGCTCCAGACCATTTCAATACTGGCTGCCTTCCCGTTCATGGTGTTGATGATTTTTATGGCTGTTGCCCTGTTGAAATCACTGCGAAACGAGCAGCGGCAGATCGAGTTGCACGAGGCCATGACCAGAGAGCGCTTGCTGCGCTTACTGGCAGAAAACGATCACCTTGGTGATGAGCGGGCTGGCTCTGAACCCGGGTTGAAGCCCGAGGAGCCTGGGAAAAACGAATGATCATCCGTTGAATGGTACCGGATGGATTTTCTGATGTTGGCTGACTGTCGGTTGTGGCTGTGAATATTTGTCGCACCCTGTTAACAATCCGAATACGGTAACGGGTTGTATAGTAACTTTGCGCGAAAGCGCGACTCAACCATCCTGAGCGTAGACACTACCCATGTACAAACGTTTTGTTCCTCTCCTGATTCTGGCCGCGGGTATTGCGGGCTTCATTGTGCTCAAGGCAACGCGCCCCGAGCCTGCCCAAGTGGCCGCCACCGAACGTAGCTGGCGGGTAGAGGTTCAGGTCGTGGCTCCAGCTACCGGGGTGCCTGTGTTGCCGTTGTACGGTGAAGTGGTGGCGCCTGACCAGCAAACGGTGGCTGCCACCATGGCTGGCCGCATTGCCGAGCGCCCGGCAGCGGAGGGTGCCCGGGTGAGCCTTGGTGACCTTTTGCTGGCCCTGGACGAAGCAGACATTGAGCCGGCTCTTGCCCAGGCCCGTGCTCAGGTTCAGGATTTGCAGGCCCAGATCCGCTCGGAGCAGGTTCGCCATCGGAACGACCAGCGCGCCCTGGAAAGTGAGCAGGCCATTGCGGACAACGCCCGCCGCCAGTTCGAACGGATTGAAGCCCTGGTGGGTCGGAACCTGGCTTCCCGGGAGAACCTGGAAACGGCAACCGACGCCCTGGCCCGGGCGGAACTGACGGTCAGTACCCGGGCGCGGGCCATCGATGAACACCCGGCCCGGTTGCAAAGCTTACAGGCCAGATTACTGCAAGCCACCGCTAACCTGACGGCCACAGAACGGGACGGTGACAGGGCCCGCGTCGTCGCGCCCTTTGATGGTGTGGTTACCAACGTGCAGGTGGCGGTGGGTGATCAGGTATCCCGCAATCAGTCGCTGTTGTCGATTTATCCGCTGGCCGGGCTCGAAGTGCGCGCCAGAGTGCCGGAAGTCTTCCAGCGGGAATTGATCGGGGCGCTGGAGCGGGGTGACATCCTCAACGCCTACAGCCGCAACCGGGAGCATCGGTTCACGTTAACCCGCTTTGCCGGGATTGCTGACCCCGCAGGCACCGAAGCGGTGTTGACGCTCGACGGGGCGCCGGCGGGCTTGAGGCCGGGTGCGCTGCTGCCGCTGACCCTTGAGCGACCCGCCCGGGAACAGGCGGTGGAAGTGCCATTCAGTGCCCTGTACGGCGCCGATAGCATCTATCTGATGACCGACGATCAGCGCATGCAGCGGGTGCAGGTAGAGCGCATCGGCGAGGCGATAGCCAGTAACGGCGAACGTCGTTTGCTGATCGCCGGTGAGCAGCTTACGCCAGGCGCCCGCCTGATCATTACCCACCTCCCCAATGCCATGACCGGCCTGAAAGTTGAAGTGGCCGGTGACAACGGGGAGTCGTCAGAGTGAGGCGCAGGAAAGGCATTATCGGTTTCTTCGTCCACCACCGGGTAGCCGGCAATCTGGTTATGCTGGTGATGATTCTTGGTGGTGTGCTGGCCCTGAGCCGGATGAACATCCAGTTCTTTCCTACCTTTGCGTTGGATGTGGTCAGTGTGCGGGTGGTCTGGAGCGGTGCGTCTGCCGAGGACGTCGAACGGGGGATCACGGACCCTCTGGAGCAACGGCTCCGAAGTGTCGATGGCCTGAAGAAAATGACGTCTACCTCCGCTCAGGGCATCTCTTCCATCACTCTGGAATTCCATGAGGGCACCGATCCGATTCAGGCGGTGGACGACGTGCGCCAGCAGGTGGACGAGTTCAATAACCTGCCGGCTGACGCTGAAGAACCGCAGGTAGCCCGCATCGAACGTTATGAGCCGGTAGCCCGCCTGTTGATCTATGGCGACGTGGACCGCAGTGAACTGCGCAACCTGGTGTACCGCTTTGAAGATGAGCTGCTGGACCGGGGGATTGACCGCATCGCTATCCGTGGTTTACCGGAGCAGCAAATCAGTATCGATGTGCCGGCGGAACGGCTGGAAACCCTCGGCCTGTCGCTTGAACAGATCGCTGATCGGGTGGCCTCCCTGTCACGGGATTTGCCAGCGGGTATGATGGCGCAGCAGGACGCTACCCGGGAACTTCGCTCCATCGAGCAACGGCGTAGCCCGCAGGCCTTTGAAACCGTTCCGGTGCTCAGTGGTGACCGGGTGCGGATGCAGCTGGGCGATATCGCTATCATCCGCCAGGAAGCCCGTGACAACCAGACGGTGATGGAGAACCATGGCGTGCCTGCGGTGGAACTACAGCTGCAGCGCTCGGAAAACGGCAACTCTCTGGCCGCCGCCAAGGTGCTGGAAATTTGGCTGGAAGACACCCGGCCGGTGCTGCCGGATTCCATCAAAATGGAAGTGTATGACGAAACCTGGCAGCTGTTGCAGGATCGTATCTCCCTGTTGGTCAACAACGGCCTGGGTGGTCTGGTGCTGGTGGTGGGGTTGCTGTACCTGTTCCTGCCGGGGCGCGTGGCCATGTGGGTGGCGATCGGAATTCCCACCGCCTTTCTGGCCGCGCTGGCGGTGCTCTGGCTGATTGGTGGCTCCATCAACATGATTTCCCTGTTTGCCCTGATCATGGCGCTGGGGGTGATTGTGGATGACGCCATCGTGGTGGGGGAAGACGCAGACGCCCACGCCCGAATGGGCGAGGAATCCATTTATGCCTCCGAGGGTGCCGCCAAGCGCATGGTCTGGCCGGTGCTGGCATCGTCCCTGACCACGGTGGCGGCGTTTATGCCGTTGCTGGTGGTGGGTGGCGTGATTGGTAACATTCTGGGGGACATTCCCCTGGTAATGATCTGCGTGCTCATTGCCTCGCTGGTGGAGTGCTTCATTGTGCTGCCGGCGCACTTGCGCCATGCCTTCAAGCGTAAAACTGAAAAGGCGGGCCAGCCGGCGCCTGCAAAGCGTCAGCCAAACCCGGTCACTCGGCTTCGCAATGGCTTTGAGCGGCGGTTTGATGCTTTTCGCGATGGCCCGTTCCGGCGGTTTTCCCGTTACAGCCTGAAGCATCGCGGCGTGACGGTGGCCAGCGCTCTGGCCCTGGCAATCCTCACCGTCGGTCTGCTGGCTGGCGGTCGTCTGGGCTTCAATTTTTTCCCGACACCGGAGCCCTCGGTGTTCTATGCCAACGCCAGTTTTGTGGCCGGTACCGATAAACGCGAGGTGGCGGATTTCATGCGCGAGATGCAGCGCGCGCTGAATGAAACAGAGCAGGCGCTGGGTGGCAACCTGATTCTTCATGCGGTCACCACCTACGGTGCCACCCAGGGAGCCGAGGGCAGCTCCCGCAACGACGATGAGTTGGGCTCGATGCTGGTGGAACTGGTGCCGTCGGATCGGCGCGACGTCCGCAACCCGGAGTTCATTGAGCAATGGCGCAAGCGCCTTCCGTTACCCGCAGGGCTGGATTCGCTCAACATCAGTGAGCGCCAGTCCGGACCGCCGGGGCGGGATGTGAACATTCGCCTGACCGGCGACAGCGCCGATAACCTCAAACGCGCGGCCGACGAAGTGGCCCAGGCTCTCAGTACCCTGCCGGGCGTGCTGGATGTGGAAGACGACATGCCCTGGGGCCGGGAGCAGTTGATCTATCAGGTTAGCCCCTATGGTGAAGCCCTGGGCCTGACCACCGTGGATCTCGGGCGTCAGCTGCGGGCAGCCTTTGATGGCCGGATTGCCCAGATCTATCAGGACGGCCGTGACGAGATCGAAGTGCGGGTGCAGCTACCCCGCGATCAACGGGAGCGGTATTCCACCCTCGAGCAAATGATGGTGCGTATTCCGGATGGCCGGTTCGTGCCGTTGACCCAGGTAATGAACCTGGACCACCGCCAGGGTTTCCAGGCCCTGCGCCATGCCGACGGCAAACTGGCGGTGGAGGTGACCTCGGCCCTGAATACCCGGGTGGCCACCACCGATCAGGTACTGGAAAGCCTGCAGGCCGGCGCCCTGCCGGATATCGCCAGTCGGTACGGTGTGCGTTACAGCTTTGAGGGGCGGTCTGCCGATCAGCGGGAGACCATGGATGACATGAAAACCGGGTTAATGATCGGGTTGGCGCTGATGTACGTGGTGCTGGCCTGGGTGTTTGCCTCCTGGAGTCTGCCGCTGATCGTAATGGCGATCATTCCCTTTGCCCTGGTGGGTGCCTTGTTGGGGCATTGGCTGATGGGGTTGCAGCTCACCATTCTGTCGTTGTTCGGGCTGTTTGGCTTGTCCGGTATTGTGGTCAACAACGCGATTATTCTGGTGTCGTTCTATAACCAGCAGCGCCAGAAAGGACTGGGTATTACCGATGCCCTCAATGAGGCGGCCGTGCAGCGGGTTCGAGCGGTACTGTTGACCTCCCTCACCACCATCGGTGGCTTGCTGCCGCTGTTGTTTGAAACCTCCCTGCAGGCGCAGTTCCTGATTCCCATGGCGACGTCCATCGCCTTTGGCCTGGGCCTGTCCACTTTCCTGGTGTTGCTGGTGATACCGGCACTGTTGTCGTGGCTGGAGCAGTTCCGGGAATGGCGGGCGCAGCGCCATGGCGAAACGCCGGAACCCCTGCAGGGTTGAACGTTGGGGGGCGAATTGGCCAACGGGGAGAACGTTAAGGTGCACAGTGCAGTAAACGTCAGCGGTTTACGTAAAACCTTCGGCCAGGGCGATTCGGCCGTTGCCGTGTTGTCTGACCTGGGCTTTGATCTGCCTGCCGGCAGTTCGTTGGCCCTGATGGGGCGTTCCGGCTCTGGCAAGTCCACCTTGCTGAATATTCTGTGTGGGCTGGAGCAAGTGGATGCCGGCACCGTGACATTGTTTGGCGAGTGCGGCCGGACCGCAGACTGGCCACGCCTGCGCCGCGAGCGAATCGGTGTGGTGTTTCAGGAAGCCAACCTGATGCCCACCCTGTCGCTGCTGGATAACGTGCGCTTTCGCGCTTCGCTGGCCGGCCAGCCGGAAACCCGTTGCCAACATTGGCTGGAGGTGCTTGATATCGGGGAGCTCGGCCACCGGTTTCCGGACCAGGTGTCTGGCGGCCAGCGCCAGCGGGCCGCGCTGGCCATGGTCTTCGCCATGGCGCCGGATCTGATTCTGGCAGACGAACCCACCGGCAGCCTGGATCGCAACACGGCCAACGAGGTGGCTGATGAGCTGTTCAGGCTCCAGGGCGATACCGGTTGCAGCCTGATTCTCGCTACCCACGACCCGGAGCTGGCTGCCCGCTGCCAGCAGACGCTGGACCTTGGCCATCGGTCCGGGGGCTGAGCGCCCATGACGGTGTTTACCGCCCTATTCAGCCACTATCGCCGGCACCCCTGGCAGGGCGCCGCGCTGGCCCTTCTGATGCTGCTGGCCACCGCCTTGTGGACCGGTATTCACCACCTCACCAGCCAGGCCCGCGACAGCCTCGGCCAGAGTGAACGGCTGGTGGAGGTGCGTGAACAGGTGCAGCGAGTTGATGGCGCAGCGCTCACGGTGGAGGATTTTGTCTTGCTTCGCCGCCAGGGCCTGTGCGTGATGCCTTGGCTGGAAGTCTTGCCGGAGGGGCAGTCCCGCCGGGTGATTGGCGTCGACCCTTTGGCAGCCCTGTGTTTTCAGGGCCAGGCTGATGTCGCCAGCTTCGATGGCCAGCCACTGGTCGGCCAGCCGTTTCTGGATATCGCCGACGCAGCTTCTCTAACGGCCGCCGAACAGCAGCTGTTCCTGATCCTGGCCGCGGGCGAGGGTCCTTTGCCCTCGGCCTATCGCGTGGCCCCTTTCGCTTTGTCACCGGATACCGGTCAGCTGGGCGACAGTTTCCTGCTGAACCTGGATGCCTTGAGTGTGCTGGTGTTGCTGATTACCGGGTTGCTCCTGCGCAGTGTCTATCTGTTGTCGTTGTCCCAGCGCCGGGACAGTTTCGCGCTCCTGGCCCGCTTTGGGGTGTCTGGCCGGCGGGTGCGCGGGCATCTGCTATTGGAGCTTCTGTGTCTTGCCGCTCTCACCCTGATTCCCGGTATCTGGCTGGGCCAAGCGCTGGCATCGGTACTGGAAGGTGGCTTCACCAATGTCATGGAAGGACTGTTTGATAGCCGTCAGTTAGCGACCGGCGGCAATCACTGGCGGGTGCCCGCATTGGTGATGACCGTGCTGCTGCTCGCCGTGGCCATGGTGGATTGGCTGATGCCGATGGTTGCCCGCGTCACGCCGGGCAGCCGCCTGCGGCCCGCAGCGGCCACATTGTTGGTGTCGGTTGGCCTGGCTGGTGTGTGGCTGGCTAATGCCTTGTGGCTGCTGTTTGTGGCACTGGCACTGGTGTTAGCCGGTATCGGGTGGTTAATGCCCCGGGGCCTGTCCTTGATCTCTGGTGCAGGTGTGCGTGCCAGCGCGCAACCGGGTTGGCGCTGGTGGTGGGCCGAGTTTGGCGTGTTGTGCCGGCGCCTGGCGTTGCCCCTGGTGGCGTTACAGTTCTCCCTGGCCATGGTGTTGGCCGTGCAGGCTTTGGTGATTACCTTTGAAGATACCTTTGATCGCTGGCTGAGCCAGCGATTGTCGGCGGATGTCTACGTGCAGGTGCCCGAGGGCGCGGACAGCGCACTGGCTGCCAACTGGCTGACGGAGCATCTCCCAAGCGCAGACGAAGGGCTTTGGCACCATGTCCAGCGTGGCTTGGGCCGCTTCCGGCATGGGCAAGCCTGGCAGGATGTGGATATCTTTGCCGTGGCACCGGTTGGCCCATTGATGACCGGCTGGGGCCTGCTTGAGCAGACATCACAGCCCTGGCAGACACTGGCGTCTGGTGCCGGTGTGATGGTTAACGAGCAGCTCGCCTACCGCCTGGACTTGTCCGTGGGCGAAGAGCTGGAGCTGGTGCTGGCGGAGCAGGCCCTTAACTTGCCGGTGCTGGGTATCTACCCGGATTACGGCCGGCCTGCGGGGGAAGTGCTGATTGCAGGGCAAATTCTACCGGCGGACTTTGAGGTGACCTTCGAGAGCTTCTCGATCTCCCCGGCCAGTGTCCCTATTGAAACCATCACTGACGCGTTGCGGGCACTCTGGGCCGAGCCGGCATTGACCATCCGGGACAATCGCGCCATTCAGGACCTGGCCAACCGGGTGTTCGAGCAGACCTTTATGCTGACCCGTGCCATGACGGTGCTGACCCTGGCCCTGGCGGCGGTTGCCCTGTTACTGATGGGCTGGGTATTTCTGTCCACCCGCCTGTGGTACTTCCGGCTGCTGGAAGTCTGGGGTATGACTAAAGCAGAAATCTTCCGGAAACTCCTGCTGTTGGCGCTGGCAGTGACCCTGAGTGCAGCGGCGCTGGCTTTACCGCTGGGTGTTGGCCTGACCTGGGTGCTGGTGCAGCGCATCAACCCCCTGGCCTTCGGCTGGTCACTGCCGATGGCTGTCTATCCGGTTTTCTGGTTGGAATTACTGGCCCTGGCGTTGCTCATCGGCGGCTGTATTGCCTTGCTGATGCGCCGGCAGTTGGGGCGCCCTGCGGTTCGCCCTTCGGTGACCGGTAGCGTGACGGGAGAAGAGCGATGAGGCTTCGTTGGCTGACCATATTGCTTGTCTACGGGCTGCTTGCAGGCTGCAGCGAGCCGGGCACAGACGCGGGTTTTGCCGGTCTGGGCGGAACGGCCGGCCCTGACGACGGATTTGAGCAGCCGGGACCGGGCACGGAACTGGTTTTCCCCCGGGACTTCGGCCCTCATCCGGCCCATCGCATCGAATGGTGGTACCTCACCGCGAATTTGGAAACGGACGCTGGCGAACCGCTGGGCTTGCAATGGACCCAGTTCCGCCAGGCCATCGAGCCCCGGGATTATGAATCCTCGTCACCGGAGCCCTCGGGCTGGCCATTGCAGGCGGCCTGGATGGCCCATGCCGCCGTCAGCTATCGGGAGCAGCATTGGTTCGTTGAACGGCTGGCCCGGGGTGATCTGGGCCAGGCGGGTGCCACCGCCGAGCCCTTCCAGGTCTGGCTCGACCACTGGCAACTGACCACGGGCGAGTCCCCGAACCAGTGGCAGGTACAGGTCAGTCATGGGCAGCCCGATACGGAGAACTACTGGGCGTTTGACCTTGAACTGACCGTGCGGGGGGCGCCGGTGGCCCACGGGGTTGACGGGTTTAGTGCCAAGTCGGCCAGCGGTGAAGGGTCCATGTATTTCAGCCTGGTGGACATCGAGGTGACCGGACAGGTGAGGTTAGGGCGTGAAACGCTGCCGGTAAGGGGCAAGGCCTGGTTCGACCGGGAGTGGAGTAGCCAGTTTCTGAAAGCGGGCCAGCAGGGCTGGGACTGGTTTGCCCTGCACCTGGACTCCGGCGACAAACTGATGGCATTCCAGCTTCGGGAGCAGCAAGATCATTTCCGCTCTGGCACCTGGATACCGGCGGGTGGTGAGCCGATTGCCCTGGCTCCGGGCCAGTTGCAGTTGGAACCGGGCACCGGCGCGGAGCCTGTGCCCACCCGGTGGCGCTTGGCGGTGCCGGACCATGATATTGATCTGACGCTGTCGGCTCCACCAGGTAACTACACCAACGATGGTTTGTATCCCTACTGGGAAAGCCCGGTAACGGTGACTGGCAGTCACGAAGGGGTGGGGTATATGGAGCTTACGGGCTACTCCGAGCCGTAGCGCTTTACCAGACCAGGTCGCCGGATGGTGAAGCCTGCTCAGACCGCAGATCAATGATTGCTTCCTGGCTTTGCTGCTCGGCTTCAATCAGCTCCCGCAGCCGGATTTCCTGTTCTTCCAGGGGGCCGGACAGGTCAATGATGATTTCCACGCGCCGGTTCTTGGCCCGGTTGTCTGCGGTGGTGTTTGCGACCCGGGGGCGGGTATCGGCCAGGCCGGTCACTCGGAGGCGTTCGGGCGACACCTGATCCCGCGCCAACAACACGTTCGCCACTGCAGCGGCCCGGGCCGCTGACAGGTCCCAGTTGCTGAAGAATCTTTCCGTGCGGATCGGGATGTTGTCAGTATGGCCTTCCACCGCCAGATCGCCGGGCATGTCGGCCAGTACCTCTGCCATATCAAGCAGCAGGCCCTCGAATTCCCAGGTCAGTTGGGCGGATCCGGACGGGAACGAGCCCTTCTCTTCGACCCGGATTACAATTCGGCGCTGGTCTTCCGAAACGTTGATGCGCCCTTCCATGATCGCCGGCTCCAGTACTTCCAGGATCTCTGTCAGGTTGGCATCCATCTGTTCCTGAATGGCGTCCTGCACTGTCTGCTCGGTCGGGTCGTTAAGGGTCTGCAGTTGCGGCTGTTGATCGGTGGTGGTCTGGCGGATTTCGTTGACCACGGTCGGCTCCGGCGGTGCCGGTGAGAACGTGTCGAAGATCGGGCTGGTGCCCATGGGGACTTCCAGGGCCGGAATTTCGCGCTGAACACCGAAGGCTTTGGACAGTTCACCGGCAATCTGCTTGAACTTCTGGGCGTCGATTTCGGAGAACGACAGCAGTAACACGAAGAAGCACATCAGCAACGACATCAGGTCGGCAAAGGTGACCACCCAGGCCGGTATCGCGCGCTTTTCCTCTTCCGGTAACTCGTCCATGGTCAGTCGCTTGCCGTCTCCGCTTCACCGTTCTTTGCGCGTTCTTTCGGGGGCAGGTAAGAAGACAGCATCTGTTCAATGATTCGGGGGTTGGTGCCTTCCTGTATGGCCACCAGCGCATCAATGTAGAGGGACTGCATACGGGCTTCTTCGGTCATTCGCAGCGACAGCTTGTCGGCGATGGGCGTGGCAATCATGGTGGCGATCATGGCGCCGTAAAGCGTGGTTAGGAGCGCCACCGCCATGGCCGGGCCGATGGATTTCGGGTCTTCCATGTTCGACAGCATCTGCACCAGGCCGATCAAGGTACCGATCATACCCATGGCCGGCGCCACATCAGCCAGGGCGTTGAACACCTTGGCCCCGGAACGGTTGTGGTCCAGGGTCATCAACCGCTCTTTGTTAAGCAGTTGCTTGATGGTGTTGGCGTCCTGGCCATCCACCAGCATCTGAATGCCCTGGGCCAGAAACGGCGAGCTGACGTCCCGGCCCTCAAGCCCCAGAACACCCTGTTTGCGGGCAATCTGGGCGACTTCAACCAGCTCGTCTATGCTGGCCTGGGTTTCCGGTAGCTTGAACTTGAACGCCCGGGCAGCCACCTTGAAGGCATCAAGAAACTGGAAAAAGCTGAATTTGGCTAGAACCACCAGCAGGCTGCCGCCCACTACAATCAGTAGTGACGCCGGGTTTAAAAATACCTCGGGAGACACGCCCAGTATCACCGCCGATGCGATAAGCATGATGGCGCCGACCAGGCCGATCAGGGTGGCAAAATCCACGGTTACTCCGTTAACTGCTGGGGGTTGAGGTCAGGGGGCGAGAGAATACCCTTTGATTATTCCTTAATCAATTGTCACCGTGGTGACATCGTCGGATTCCCGGTGTTCTTTCCAGGCGGCGTAGCGATGCAGGTCTGATTCCACCAGTTTCAGGCACAGTGCCACTACGCCGGCGTCGTCCAGAAAGCCGATGCCGAAAATGATGTCCGGAATCAGATCGATGGGGTTCAGCACATACAACAGCGCGCCGGCGATGGCGGCAATGCTTTTCCAGGGAATGGCCCGGTAATCGCCCCGCCAGTAATCCCGTATCAGGGAAAACATCAGCCGCACGTCGGTGGCGAACCGTTGCAGCCGGCCACTGCCCCGAACCTTTTCCTCAATGGCTTTCTGCCGTTCCAGCAGCGGCTTCAGGTCTTCCTTGGCGACCTTATCTGCTTCCTGTTTCAGTTGCGTTGCTGCTGCTCTTTCAGAGAACAATGCCATAGCTGTGCTCAATGGTTATCCGATGACTGTAACGGTAACGAAAGTCGTCCATGTCGTCATCTGTGTTTGTACTGGGTCGGGCAGTAAGCCCGCAAAACACCCTCCGGCCTCAACCGGGCATGCTTTGTGTTACGCCCGCTGACACGCTTGCGCCAAAGCCGGAAGCTGCCTGCTTTCAGCTCCCGACGCATTAGCCTGATGACTTCTTTCTCCGGCAGCCCAAAGCAGGCTTCGATGGCCTCAAAGGGTGTGCGGTCTTCCCAGGCCATTTCGATAACCCGAGACACGTCTTCAGGTGTCAGTGTGGAGCTCATCGCAGCACCTCAGCCCACAAAGATCCGTTTGGCCAGGCCTGCGCCTTTCAGACCTCGGATCGCCAGGGTGGTCACCAGCCCGCCAATCATCGCGCCCACCACACCGCAGGTGAGTATGTCCTGCCCGGTCAGGTACAGGCCGGGGATGTCGGTTTTCGGCCGCAGCCAGCGTTGTTCAAAGCGTTCCGGTGTGTGGTCCAGGCCATAGAGTTCGCCTTGCTCGTAACGGCAGAACCAGGCAGTCGACAGCGGTGTGGAGGTTTCCACATAGTCCACCTTGCCCCGGAGCTGGGGCAGCTTCTCATACATCACCTCCAGCAACTGGTCGGTGATCCGGGCTTTCACTGCCTCGTAATCATCACCTCGTTTGCCCCAGGTGGAGCCCTGCCAGGGCTCGAACATCTCCCAGGTGGTGGGCGCCACAATCTCGATGGTGGACGTGCCCGGCCAGCGATTCTGGTAATCCGGGTCTTTGGCCGCAGGGAACGAGATGTAGACCACGGGGAAAGGCGCGTTATGGGGATCGCTAAGGAACCGCTCCACATTGCCATCGTGGTCTGCGCTCGGGTAAATCCAGAAGTTGGTGCGGGGCAAGCCGAGCTGGTCGGGCGTGCCTTTCAGACCGATGTAAAGACCGATATGTGGCATGGACGGCTTGATGTGTTCCCGATTGCCGGGATAGCCAATGCGGTCAGCGACGGACTCGGGCAGCAGTCGTTCGAAGGTATTGATCACCCCCGCATTACTGATCACCAGCGGAGCGCGGATGTCATGGCCGTCGGCCATACGCACGCCAACGGCCTTGCCCTTCTCGATCAGGATTTCCTTCACATCGGCGTAGGTGAGCACGTCGCCGCCTCCGGCCTGGACCACCGGAATGATGGTTTTGGCGATTTCCGAGGCGCCGCCCACCGGGTAGAAGCCACCATACAGGTAATGCTTGGCGATCAGCGCGTGCACCATAAAGCTGGAATGTTTGGGCGTCACGCCGCAATCGCCCCACTGGCCGGTGATGGCGCCAATCAGCTTCTGGTTGTCGGTCAGGTCGCTTAACACCTCGTAGGTGGTCCGGTTAAAGCAGTCCGGGAGGACGGTTTTCAGGCCCCGGGAAACCAGCGGGCCGGCCAGGGCCGGGGACAGTTTGGACAGGGTGTACCACTGCATGCCGTCGGCAACTTTTCCGAGCAGGGCCAGGTAGCGATCGATGGCTTCGCTTTCGTTTGGGAACGACGTCAGCAGGGAATGCCGCAGGCCCTCCTTGCCGGCCCGAAGGTTGACGACCTTGTCGCCCAGGAAGAAACGGTCGTAGTTCTCGTCCATGGGCGCCCATTCGAGCTTGCCATCGGTGATGTAATCGAACAGCCGGCGGCCAAGAGTATGGCGGGCGCCCATGTCACCAATGTAGTGCACACCCACGTCCCATTCATAGCCGTTGCGGGCATAGCTGTGGGTGTAGCCGCCAGCGGTGTAATGCTGTTCCAGAACCAGCACCTTGTAGCCGGCCTTGGACAGGCAGGCGGCGGTGGTCAGGCCGCCAATACCAGAGCCGATCACCAGGGCGTCATAAGGGCCTTTCAAACGGCTGGCCCGATAGCGGGTGCCGATACGGATGGAGCTGGGTGTCAGTGTTTTTGAGGTTGTTTTCTTTACCACCACGATTTTCCCCACATGTGCGGATTGGCCCAGTTATCGGGATTGTTCCAGGCCCGTTTATGGTTGTAAGTATCCAGATTGTAGGTGTAAAGCGTGAGTGCGCCGTTCTCGGTTTCCAGCTCTGCGTGGCGCTGGAAACCCAAAGCGATGAAATCGGTAAAGCCCCAATCGGAGGACTGGGGCATAACGACGGCAATCTGGTGGGCGCCGTAGTTCCTCAGCTGGCCCAGTAACAGGGCGCCTTCTTCATAGGGAAGGTGCTCAAGGGTGTCGGTGATCAGGGCCAGATCCGGTGTTTGGGCCGGTGGCAGGTGGGCGTTTGGGTCTTTGGTGTCCAGAGTCAGTAACTGGCACCCTGCCTGCTGCTTCCAGACGGCTGCAACGTCGTTGGCGGTGCTTCCGCAAGAAAGCAGGGTTTGGGGTTGGCTGGTGTCGATGATTCGTGCCAGAACCTTGGCCGGGCTGTCCGCTGATGTGCTCATAGAATGGGCCAGTCTGCTGCGTCCACGGTATGCAGGCCCACCGGTTGCGAAGACCTGCCCTGCCATCGTTCAACGAAGGCTCCATCAGGATCGTACTGTTGCGCCTGCTTGTCCAGATTGAATTGCCGCAAGCCTCGCGGGTCTGCGCCCACGCCGGCGAGGTACTGCCAGTTGCCGTAGTTGCTGGCGACATCGTAATCCACCAACTGCTGCTCAAACCAGGCTGCGCCGTAGCGCCAGTCCAGCTCCAGTTCATGCACGAAGCAACTGGCGACCAATTGCCTGGCCCGGTTGCTCATGTAGCCGGTTTCGCGCAGTTGGTTCATGGCGGCG
Source organism: Marinobacter sp. KM021 (assembly GCF_050707965.1). Taxonomy (NCBI): domain Bacteria; kingdom Pseudomonadati; phylum Pseudomonadota; class Gammaproteobacteria; order Pseudomonadales; family Marinobacteraceae; genus Marinobacter; species Marinobacter sp. KM021. The sequence goes on along the minus strand of NZ_CP136129.1, from coordinate 3,846,188 downwards.
TTGACGATGGGATACTGGGTGTTTCCTTCACACCAGGCCTTGAAACGATGGCCATAGAAGGTCACCTGCCGATGCTTGCGTTGCACACCATCCCGGCGGAACAGGTGGCTGCCGTGTTTGAGCGCGTACCAGTAGAAGTATTCGCGCCAGAGCAGTTCGAACCAGAGCCAGTAGGTGGAATCGTTACGGGTGTGCTGGCGTTCGTAATCTTCGATGGTGGCAGCCACCTCCCGCGCCGACAGGCTGCCATTGGCCAGCCAGGGGGAAAACTTGGAGGACGATTCCCAGTCATCCAGGGCGTTGCGGGTTTCCTTGTAGGTGGCAATGCTGTGGTTGCCAAAGCAATACTCTTGCAGGCGCGCCAGCCCGGCAGCCTCTCCGCCCGTAAACGTCAGCGCCGATGAGGGTTCCGGGATGGGCGGGCATTCGCCCCGGTTGTCTTCCGGGAACCCGGGCGGCGGTGGCAGGGCGGTCAGCGTGCGAATACGCAGAAGATCGGGGCCCCGGTCGCCCTGCTTCTCGATCCGCTTGCGGAACTGGGAAAAGGTTCCGGGCAGCTCGCTGACAGGCATAGGCAGCGAGCCTTCCGTATACAGGCTCAGTGTTTCGAACTCCTGAAACAGAGTGTTTGGCAGCTTCTGTTGAAGCGTCTGCCACTGTTGCGCTTCGATGGTGCCGGGCTGGCGTGAGCGAATAACGCGATCAACGGAATGCTGGTGAACCAGCCCGGGGAGTGCCTGCTCCGGTTCTCCGAAGGCAATGTGCAGGCGCTGCCCCAGGGCACGCAGACTGCGCTCCAGGTCGGTCAGGCTTTGCCACAGAAACCGCCATCGATGCTCACCCATCGCCCGGCACTGGAATGGCCCGTTGGCAAACCAGCGGGGATCCACCACGTACACGCACAGCAACATGTCAGAGCGGGCTGCCGCCAATAGTGCAGCGTTGTCGTGCATTCGCAGGTCGCGGGTAAACCAGTAAAGCGTTTTCAAAGTATTACACCCTCAGGATATTCCCCTGTTCATACGTCAGTAATTGCCCGGAGGATTGGCATCTGTTTCAGGCCCTGAGGGCACTGACGTGCTAAAGTCCAAGGTTAATGCTGGCAGGCAATTCGACTCAACCGGATACCAGGAGATTGAAAGTGATTAAATCCCGCGCGGCTGTAGCGTTTGAGGCTAACAAGCCACTGGAAATTGTGGAAGTGGATGTGGCGCCGCCTCAAGAGGGCGAAGTGCTGGTGAAGATTGTCGCCACCGGTGTGTGCCATACCGATGCCTACACTCTTTCTGGTGCCGACCCGGAGGGCCTGTTTCCGACGATTCTGGGCCATGAGGGTGGCGGTATTGTGGAAGCAGTTGGCCCGGGCGTGAAAGACCTGAAGGTAGGTGACCATGTCATCCCCCTGTACACCGCGGAGTGTGGCGAGTGTAAGTTCTGTACCTCTGGCAAGACCAACCTGTGCGGTGCGGTGCGGGCGACCCAGGGCAAAGGCGTGATGCCGGATGGTACTTCCCGTTTCTCGTACAAGGGCCAGCCGCTGTACCACTACATGGGCTGCTCTACCTTCTCCGAATACACCGTGCTACCGGAAATTTCCCTGGCCAAGATTCCCAAAGAAGCACCGTTGGAAAAGGTGTGCCTGCTGGGTTGTGGCGTCACCACCGGTATCGGTGCGGTGATGAACACCGCAAAGGTGGAAGAGGGTGCCACTGTGGCCATCTTCGGCCTGGGGGGTATTGGCCTGGCAGCGATCATCGGCGCCACCATGGCCAAGGCCAGCCGAATCATCGCCATCGACATCAACCCGGGCAAGTTTGATATCGCCAGGCAGTTGGGTGCCACCGACGTGGTCAACCCCAACGACTACGACAAGCCGATTCAGGAAGTCATTGTCGAGATGACCGACGGCGGCGTGGACTATTCCTTTGAATGCATCGGTAACGTCAAGGTGATGCGTGCAGCCCTGGAATGCTGCCACAAGGGCTGGGGTGAATCCATCATCATAGGCGTGGCCGGTGCCGGCGAAGAAATCAGCACCCGCCCGTTCCAGCTGGTGACCGGTCGGGTCTGGAAAGGCTCAGCGTTTGGTGGCGTAAAAGGCCGTACCGAGCTGCCGTCTTATGTCGAAAAAGCCAAAACCGGTGAGATTCCGCTGGATGTGTTCATCACCCATGAAATGCCGCTGGAAGACATCAACAAGGCGTTTGATCTGATGCACGAAGGCAAGAGCATTCGTACGGTGATTCACTTCTGATCAGGGGGGTACTCAGGTCAGAATGTCAAAGGGGAGGCCGCCGGCCTCCCCTTTGTTTTTTCGGTCATGGACTCAGCCTGTTAGCTGGCCTGTAACGCCTGCACCACGGCCTTGGCGGTGCCCTCGGACGAGGCCGGGTTTTGCCCGGTGATCAACTTGCCGTCCACCACAATGTGCGGTGCCCAGTCATCGCCACGGCTGTAACGTGCGTTGTTCTGTTTGAGCATGTCTTCCAGCAGAAAAGGCACGATGTTGGTGAGCTGAACGGCGTCTTCTTCGGTATTACTGAAACCGGTGACTTCCCGGCCGCCTACGATGTTCTGGTCTGGTTTCACGAACACATTCTTGAACACGGCAGGTGCGTGGCAGACAGCGCCGATCACCTTGTCCTGTTCGTACGCCGTCTTGATCAGGGCGATGGACTTTTCATCCTCTGCCAGATCCCACAGCGGGCCGTGGCCACCGGGGTAGAAAATGGCATCGAACTGGTTCATGTCCACATCCGCCAGTTTTTTCGTGCTGGCGAGCATTTCACGGGCGTGAGTGTCGTCCATGAAGCGGCGGGTGGATTCAGTGAGGGCGTCTTCGGCTTCACTGTTGGGGTCTACCGGCGGCTGACCGCCTTTAGGGGACGCGAGGGTAATGTCGGCGCCTGCGTCCTTGAAGACGTAAAACGGTGACGTGAACTCTTCCAGCCAGAAGCCTGTCTTGTGGCCGGTATCGCCCATTTGGTCATGGGAAGTCAGTACCATCAGTATCTTCATAGTGGTCGATCCTTGTGTCGGAGTTCAGAAACGAGTTTGATGTGCCTTACCCCGAGACCTTGTGACGGGATGGCGATATTTCAACAGGGATTACGGTTACAGGTAGGTTATGGATGCTGCGGCCTACTATACTGTCATCGTTTTACACTCATTTGACCATGGATTGAGGCCGAAATGGACGTGAGAAACACACCGCTGTGGCTGGCATCTATACTGCTAGCGTTCTCCTTGTCAGCACAGGCGCAGCAGGGCACGGAAACCGTCGAACCACTCACGGTCACCGTCGGGGTGAACCATTCTCCGCCCTACCGAATACTGGACGCCGGCCATAAAGGTGGCCTCTATCTGGAGATTTTCGAGGAAATTGCCGATCGCCTTGGTTGGCAGGTGAAGTACCGGGAGGCGCCGTTTCGGCGTGTTCTGCTGATGCTGCAAAGAGGGGAAGTGGATGTAATGCTGGGGCCGCTGAGAACCGACGGTCGCGAGGACTACATGACCTTCGTTGCCCCCGCTTTCCCGCCGGAGCGCCGCCTTTTCTTCTATCTGGATGATGAGCACCGGATTACCCGCTACAACGATCTTTACGGAAGAACGGTTGGCGTCCTGGATGGCGCCACCTACTTTACCCGGTTTGATCGCGACGGGGATTTGATCAAAGAATCGGCACCGCACTATGAGAACCTGATGCTGATGATGGAAAAAGGTCGGGTGGATGTGGTGATCGCACCGGAACTTGTGGGTCAGTACACCGTCTGTAAATTGAAACTCCCTGCACAGGTTTCGCCGTTTTTCGTGCCGGGCGAGCGAACCTGGATTGCCGTGTCAGACAAATCGCCGGCCCTGAAGTACGCAGACGACATTCGCGCGGCCCTGAAGCTGATCGAGCGTGAGGGAATTAAGGAAAATCTTGTGTTGAAGTACCTGGAACAACCCGCTCAATGACCCCTGACCACAACGATTTATGGTTTTTGCCCCTTGGCGGCACGGGTGAAATCGGTATGAACCTGAACCTCTACGGCCACGATGGCCAGTGGTTGATGGTGGACTGCGGGGTGACCTTCCCCAAGCCGGGCCGTATCGCGGCCGATGGCACCGTGCACCATCGTGGTGAGCCACCGGTGCAGATGGCAGACCCGGCGTTTATCGCCGACCGGCGGGACAAACTGGCGGGGTTGATCATTACCCATGCCCACGAAGATCACATCGGCGCCGTGCCCTATCTCTGGCCACTGCTGCAGTGCCCCGTCTACACCAGCCGATTTACCGCTGAAATCCTGCGCCGAAAGCTGGCGGAGTTTGATCTGTTGCATCGGGTACCGATCATCGAGGTGGATACCGGAGAGCGCCGGCAGATCGGCCCGTTCAATGTGCAGTGGCTGGCACTCACCCACTCGATTCCCGACCCCAATGCCCTGATGATCCGCACCCGGATTGGCAACATTTTCCACAGCGGTGACTGGAAGCTGGATGATAATCCGTTGGTTGGTCACGGTTACACCACATCCACGTTTACCGATCTGGCGGAAGAAGGTGTGGCCGCCATGGTCTGTGATTCCACCAACGCCACCGTGCAGGGCCACTCGGTCTCCGAGGCGGCGCTGCACGAAGGCCTGCGGGACCTGATTGCGGTGGCCGAGGGGCGGGTGATTGTCACCTGCTTTGGCAGCAATATTGCGCGCCTGCACACGCTGGCCAGTATTGCCCGGGAAACAGGCCGCTACATGGGATTGCTGGGCCGCTCGTTGGTAAACATGAGTGGTGCGGCCAAGGCTACGGGGCTTTGGCCGGGCTCAGACAAACTGATCAGCCCCGCCCATCTGGGCTACCTGCCGCGCCATGAGGTGCTGGGTGTGGCCACCGGCAGCCAGGGTGAACCTCGAACCGCGTTGCGGCGCCTTGCCCAGGGCAGCCACCCGGATTTTGAGCTGGAAGCCGGTGACACGGTGATTTTCAGTGCCCGGGCAATACCCGGCAATGAAGAAGCCATCGAGGCGCTGATCAGCCAGCTGCGCAAACTGGGGGTGATTGTGATTACCGCCGAAGACGCGGGCGTGCCCATTCATGCCTCAGGCCATCCGGCCCAGGATGAACTCAAGGCGATGTATCGCTGGGTTCAGCCCCGCATTGCCATTCCTGTTCACGGTGAGGCTGAACACATGGACGTGCATGCCGATCTTGCGAAAGGTGCAGGCGTGCCCAGGGCCATGGTTGGCCGAAATGGCGACCTGTTCATGGTGCGGCCAGTACCGGGCATTCGGCGTCAGGTTGTCGAAACCGGACGGTTGGGGTGGCAGAAGCAGGAGTTGGTCAGAGTGTACTGAGGGCTACAAGGAACTTAGTAAGCTTATGATGGTCTATGTCGCCAATCCGTGAGTGACGCAAGGGAATGAAGATGACCACTATTCGATTATGGGATCTACCGGTCCGGCTGTTTCACTGGTTGTTGGTGTTGGCGGTGATTGGCGCCATCGTGACCACCAAGCTCGGTGGCAGCTGGATGGCGTGGCATGAGCGATTTGGCTTGCTGGTTGTGGGCTTGCTGGCGTTTCGTATCGCCTGGGGCTTTCTGGGTTCCAGTTACGCCAGGTTTACCCGTTTTGTACGCGGCCCCGGCGCTATCATGGCCTATCTCAAAGGCCGGTGGCAGGGCGTGGGCCACAACCCGCTGGGTGCTTTATCGGTTCTGGCCCTGATCGGCCTGTTCGGTTTTCAGGCCGTGACTGGGTTGTTCGCCAATGACGAAATCGCCTTCTACGGCCCTCTGTACCCGCTGGTGTCGTCAGATCTGAGCGGCACCCTGAGTGGCTGGCACCGGCAAACCGAATGGTATCTGTATGGCCTGGTGGCCCTGCATGTGGCAGCGGTGATGTTCTACACCCACGTCAAGAAAGACAATCTGGTGAAACCGATGATCACCGGCAGGAAAGTGGTCCCACAAGGGCAGGCTGAGGATGCTAAAGGCGGGGGTGCGATCGCATTCGTGGTGTCTCTGGTGCTTGCACTGGCGGTGGTGTGGGTGGCCAGCGGTGAGCTTGTATCACCACCGCCGGCACCCGCACCTGCACCCCAGGATCTGGGTTGGTAGGTTAACCGCGCTGATCAGTCGGCGCGGAAGTTGTCGTGGCAGGCCTTGCAGGTTTGCCCGACAGCGCTGAACTGGCGCGCCAATGCACCACGGTCACCAGTGGCAGCCACTTCCTGCAGTTTGTTGGCTTCACGAACAAAGTTGGTGCCGACTTCCCGGACTTTATCCGTTTGCTGGAAAAACTCAGGCTTCAGGCGAGTGTTTTCCGCCTTGTCCATGGCTGAATCCGGGCTGTACAGAGCGCCCATGCCGGAGTTGGCAACGGCGGCAATGGCATTGGCTGCGGCTTTCATCTGGTCAGCATTGAATTCAACGTCGCCATCAACCGCCTGGGCCTTGATCTTGCCCATGTTCCAGGACATGAACTGGTAACCCGCTTGGCGTGCTTTGATCTGGTCCTCCACGCTCAACTGGGCAACCGCTGGTATGGCAAACGAAGCAGCGAGTATAGCGGCGGTAATAACACCGGTTTTTTTCATCTCAGGTCCCTCTCTTTTAGTCTGATTGGTTAGGTTACCAAAATGCTCTATAAAGGCATGGTTATGAGCATGCTACCTGTATAGACTCATTGCAGACAGTTATAGCAGACCAAAGTTCAATCTGGAGAATTCCGCATATGGCGATCTGGACAGTAACCCCGAACCTGGAACACATGGCTGAGGCAAGTAAAAACACCGCCGTCAGCCACATGGGTATTGAATACCTCGAGATTGGTGACGATTACGTGAAGGGCCGCATGCCGGTGGACCAGCGTACGGTTCAGCCGTTTGGCATCCTGCACGGCGGTTCCTCGGTGTTGCTGGCGGAAACCCTGGGCAGCATGGCGGCCAATTGCTGCCTGAAAGACAAGAACACCGTGGCGGTGGGGCTGGATATCAACGCCAACCACATTCGCCCGGTGACCGGCGGCTGGGTATACGGCACGGCCCGCGCCCAGCACATCGGCAGCACCACCCAGGTTTGGGAAATCCGCCTGGAGAACGAGCAAGGCAAGCTGACCTGCATTTCCAGGCTGACGATGGCGGTTACCAAGCGTCCCGGTTGATGGGTTTGCGCGCCAGCACCGCCGCACTGGCACAGGTGGCCATGGCAGCGATAACCACGGTTGGCCCGGTTGGCAGATCCTGCCAGGCTGAGATCAGAAGCCCCAGACTGTGGCCCGCCAGGCACGTCAGTATGGCGAAGACAATGCTGGTGCCACGCAGGTGTATCAGTAGCAGTGGGGCGGCAATCAATGAGGTGAACACCACGTAGATGCCGGCCAGGTCGACCGTCAGTGTGATGGCGATAGCGAACATTGGCAGGAACAGCCAGCCCCTGTAACTCTGCGGCAGGACGTATTGCCAGACAAGCACGGCCAGTGCCAGTAGCACCATCGGGGCCAGCACCGTGGGTGTGGTCCAGAGCAGATCTCCGTTCAGGGTATGGGCAAGCCGCTGTGCGCCGTGGGGGTCCTGGCTTACCAGCAAGGTGGCCAGGCACGCGCCCAGTGCGTAGAGCAGGCCAATCATGGCTTCACGATGCCGGGTCAGATACCGCAACACCAGGCTGACCATGGCAACGGCCAGCAGGGCCAGGGTCAGGCTCCCGGAAAGGCTCAGGGCAGGGCCACCGGCGGGGAACAAAGTGCCGACCAGCAAAATGCCGAGCGCCGCCCACTGGGCGATCGCCAGATCCGCAAATACCATACCCCGCTCAAGTACCCGGTTGCCCAGAGGCACCAGGGCGATTGCAGTCAGCGCGCTGGCGGTGAGTGCCGGCCACATCCAGCCCCACTCATTCCACATTCGTTGGCTCCTGATGATTCAACAGTGTGTCGACGATCAGGTTGATAACCTGCTCCAGAGTCTCTTCACCCGGTTGGCCGGTGACGGTGCCAGGTAGCACTATCGCCGGTACGCCGGATTGTGAGGATAACCACCGGGCCGGACGATCATCCTGATAGGAGGCGACGATAATCACGCTGGCACGAGCCAGGTCCGGGGTGGCCAGTACGTTCCGCAGGTGCGCGCTGCCGGGTGGTAAGCCGGGTTTTGGCTCCAGGTCGGCAATGACCTCGATGCCCAGCCAACGCAGCAGATAATCGAAGGTGGAGTGCTGGGTAACCACACCGGTCCCGGCCAGTTGCCGGGCGGTAGAACGCCAGGACTGGCGTTGCTGGTTCCACTCTCCCCGCCACCGAATGTACCTCATTTGAATCTGCGCTTGCTGATCGGGGACCAGGGCAGCCAGTCGTTCGGCGAGGGCATCGGCAACCAGGGGGATGGCGTCCGGAGACAGATGCAGGTGCGGGTCGCCCTCTGGATGGACGTCCCCCATGCTGCGGTCAACGTGCTCATGACTCTGATGCAGAGGAGCATGGTCGGCGGCAAAGAACAGCCCATCGCTGCCGGGCTGGATCTTGCGATTGGCCGCCCTTGAGATCAGCGAAGGCAGCCAGCCGGCTTCCAGCGACGCACCCGTGCACACGGCCAGGTCGGCTTTACGCATGGCGGCAATCAGGCTGGGTCTGGCCTCAATGTAGTGCGGGTCTTGCCAGGCGGTGGTCGCGGTGGTGATGGTTGCATCCGGCAGCAACGCCGAGACCAGGCTGGCCCACTCTGGTTCGCAGGCGAACACATTCAGACTGGCGCTGGCCGGCACGCTGGCAAACGCCAGCAGCCAGCCAAACACCCATGCCAGGCGGTTGGGCTTAGAAATCATGGGCACCATGAGCTCCGAAGGTCATCACGTACTGCAGGGTGACGGTGTTGTCGGCGTCATCGAAACCGTGAGCACTCTGGTGCGTGTACTGCAGACGCAGAGTCGAGAAGTGGGACCGGGACCAGGCCAACATCACGTCGGTTTCTTTCAGTTGCTGATCGTGGAAGTGGTCACCGTGGGCTTCCTTGAGATCCACCCGGCCATAGCGGGCACCGACAGACCACTGGGGGGTAAAGCGGTAGACAGCGGAGGTATACCAGCCCTGGTGGTAATCTGAGGAGCGGGCATGTTCGTTCAGTTCGTCCGCGTACAGGTATTCGCCGCTGAGCGTCAGCTGTTGCTGGCGGGTGTTGCCATCAGGCGACCATTTCCAGACCAGGTCGGCGATATAGAGGTTCTCGCCGGTGTAGGCGGCGGCATGGCTGTGGTCGTGATCACCGTGGTCATGGTCATGATCGTGATCGCCGTCATGGTCACCATGAACCTGGCGGTTGTTCAGATAGGACAGCCCGGCCTGCCAGCTTTGTGACACCCCGATGTCGCCACCGAAACGAGTGTTGACGGTGTACACACCAATGTCTTCGTCACCTTCCGTCAGGCGATTGCCGTTGAAAGCTTCCGCCCCGATCTGCCAGAAAAACGGTGTGGGCATCAGCAGGTTGACCCGCAGACCGTCGTCGAAGTAGTGGCTGCCCAGAAGAGCCCGATAGGCTGCGGGGCGCTCGACAAAGTTGTCCTCATGCATGTGGCGACTGTTCAGGTAACCGATCTGGGACAGGAATCGGCCGCCCCGAACACTCAGGTTCCAGGGCATGCCGGTGGTCTGCAGGTAGGCTTCTTCCAGTGCTACTTCGGTTTCGCCGTGATGTTCTTCCAAAACTGCAGTCAGGCGGCCTGTGAACAGGTCATCGATGGGCGCAGACAATGACAGCTCGGTGTGCCCAAGCCCAAAACCCTCGTCCCGGTGGGACAGCGCGGTGGCGTTCTGTTTGTAATAACCGTCCAGAACCACGCTGATGTCTGGGTTCATTTCATTGGCTTGGGCCGACGCAAATGGCATCAGCAAGGTGGAGAACAGGCCGGCTTGAAGGCGGGTAAAACGCATGTTGAATCCTCGTACTGCTTGCATAGGAAATGGAGTCGGCGCCGGCGATGCGTTAAGCAGCCGGCGCGGTGTCATCGGTGTTGGTTAGTGAGCGTGATCGTGGTCGTGATCATCCATCAGACCAAGCCAGACCAGGCTGGCGGCCTGGAAGTCCAGGGCGATGGTCCGCAGAACCTCCCGCTCATGGGTGTCGATTTCGATGATGGACTGACCATCCGGTGTCAGTGCAAACAGGCGGTCTTCGCTGGCCGATTCGGTAAACGCAACTTGGTCATCCTCTGCCAGAGGCGCCATAACGTCCAGGGTGGCAACCAGTAGCCAGCTGTCGGCAGGGTCGAACAAGCGAAGCTTGCCGTCATTACCGAACACGTAGAAGGTTTCGCCATGACCATCAAAACCCTGGGCAACGCGAGTGACGCCTTCGCCCAGAGTCAACTCCAGGTAGGGCTCGGCATCTTCCGGGTTGATGACGAAAAGCTGGTTTCCGGCAACACCGACCAGGGCGTCGACGTCATGATGAGCAACCAGGGTGCCAATGCGACTGCCGTCGATCAGGGTTGGTGGGGTATCCAGTTTTTCCGCGGGGAAGGTATCGTCTTCCAGATCGATCACCAGCACACCATCGGAGCAGCCGAAGGCCAGGGCATGGTGATTGGCTGCCGCGCCATGCAGGCGTGGGCATTGTTCAGCGTAGAGGTGTTCGTGGGTGAAACTGCCACCGTCCAGCTGGTAACGCTCAACTTCCGCTGGCAGGGTCGTATCGGTGATCGATGAATCACGACGGGTAACGAACAGGCGATCCCCAACCATCTTGGCAACGCCATGCATGTTGTTGTCACGACCCAGAGATGCGACCTCACTGTTACTTTCCAGGGAGTGGTCGGAGAAGACTGTCACCTTGGCGTTGGCCGCGCTGGCCGCGCCGTCGTAGAACACCACGCCATACTCTTCGCCGAGGGAATAGTGGGTGGGCCGGTGATCGTTCAGCGTCAGGCTCAGCATGGATGGCGTTTCCGCGTAATCATGCATGTGGTCGCCGTGGTCTTCGGTATAGAGTCCGCTGTCAACAAAGGACACCAGGTCATCTCCACGCTGGATGACTACCCCATACCGTGCGTTGGGTGATCGGTACAGGCGGGGTGCCTCACCGTCCAGGGGGAATTGTTCCAGTATGCTTCCGTCGTCCAGGTCCATCACCTTGATCTGTGAGCCGGTGCTGTCATAAATGGCCAGGCGCCCGGCGGTCTCGATCTCTGTGTGGTCGTGACCGTCACTGGAGCTGCTGCCGCCGCATCCAGAAAGCATGAGTGCTGAGGCTGCGACAATGGATGTAATGATCAGCCTTGGTGTTACCGGTTTTTGAGCGGGGGGTGCTAGTTTCATTGAATTCTCACTCCTTTGTTCATGTTATAACGTTGCATTAAAAGTTCAGGATGAAAGCCAATCGAGGCCAACAATCAGTCTTGGGGTGCCATTCGGCTGCGGTGAACGATGCACCAGTCCCCGGCCCTCATTGCCCTCCCATGCTTCGCCCTTCAGAAGGGCGACGGCGGCAGTGGGTATGGTTTGAATTTGATCTGAGGGAACACTTTGCTCTGGCAGAGGGCCTTCACCAGCAGGACGGGTAACAAGGGGTTCGGGTAGCCACTCGGTTCCTGGCCCGCGGTAAGTGCAAAGCAGCCGCACCGGTACCCGATCCACATGAAATCTGGGGCACATAGTGTCAGCCAGAACATGTATGCGAAGACCTATCGCTTCAGGCTCAAACAGGCACTGATACATCTCTGCCAGCTCGTCGACATCGGCAATCCAGTGGTTGGAACCTTCGATATCAAGAGCCCACCCGGGCAATGCAGTGGCCGCACTTTGCCCACGTTCGAGGCTGACGAAACGTTCAAGGTTCCCCGCGCGGCTACAGAATTCATTTACGAATGCGGCCCAGTGGTTGTTCCGGGGTCTCTGCCAGACGGCCAGGTTAACGTTGTCACGGAGTATTTCCGCAAGGCACTGTACATTTTTCCCGTGGACACTTAAGGAGTGTTCGAGGTTATGAGGGTGTTGTGTCATCGCTGGAACCTCTTGGTCTGGCGAGAGAAGCCGAATCCGGGCTGACAATGTTATGTTATAACATATGAATTGTGAAGGGCTGACATGAATTGGCGAAACGGGTTTGAGGAAGTTGACCGGGGTTTGAGAGATATCAAGTTTTCAGCCTGCCGGTCGGCAGGATCGGTGATACACTCAATTTAGTTCATTTTATCAACCAGTTTGCAGCGGCTGCTTTCTCGCATCAGGAGACTGTGTGTCAATCAAAGTGACGATTGGTGGGGCCATGACAAGGCTCGTGCTTGCCTGCTTGATGATGGTGTTGGTAAGCCATCACGGGGTCGCGGCCGGAGAGTCTGAAAGGTTCGTATGCACCACACTCTTGGCCAGTGGTAACCCTCAGTACCCACCTCTGCTTTGGCGTTCAGACCGGTCGCCCGGGGAGCTGGTTGGCGCTATACCAGCATTTTTGCGGGAGCTGACAGAGCCGCTCGGAGTTAAAGTTGAGGTTCGGGACAAGGGTTCCTGGGCCAGGGTGCAGCATCTTGCAAAGCTGGGTGATCTTGATCTCGTGGCCGGCGCTTTCATGACATCGGAGCGCATTGGTTATATGGATTATGTGTTGCCGCCGATGACTCACTTGCCCACCAACGTCTGGGTGCCAAAGGACCGGCCTTTTGAGTATCGCCATTGGCCGGACTTGCTGATGAAGCGGGGCAGCACCCTGATCAACAACAGTTTTGGTCAGCGTTTCGATCAGTACGCAAAAGCAAACCTGATGATCGAAGGGGTGCGCACGATTGAACAGTCATTCCTGATGGCCAGGGCGGGCCGAGTTGACTATGTGTTGTACGAACAACTTCAGGGGCAGGTGAAACTCCAGAGGCTCGGGCTTGCCGGCGATTTTATTGCACTGGACCCACCGATTTCGAGGGAGGGGCTGTTCTTTGCGTTTCCGAAAGGCTCACCGTGCAATTCAGAATCCTTCAGGGAAGCCTTTATGGAACGGCTTTCGCACCTGACGGTGAACAGAAGATTGCCCGCGCTTATCGAGGAATATACGGCCCGGTACGTTGGCAATCAGGATTTATAACGGTGCATCGAGGTTGACCTGACAACGTCCAAGCTCTTTCGAGCGATAGAGTGCCCGGTCTGCTCTGTGTAGCAGGTCTTCCAGGCGCTGGTCTTGCCGCCCCAGACGGGTAATCCCAAAACTCGCGCTGATCTGGATTGCATGGTTCCGATAATCCACTGTGAGGCTGGTCAGCGCACTCAGAAGTCGGTGAGCGGTATCCAGAGCTTCCTGCTCCGTGGTTTCCGGGAGCAGGAGTGCGAATTCTTCGCCGCCCATCCTGGCAAGGATGTCATAGTCGCGGATGTTCTCACCAAGCGTTGAAGATACCTTGCGAAGCACCTCATCGCCCGCCTCGTGACCGTGGGTGTCGTTGACTTGCTTGAAATGGTCGAGGTCCATCATGATCAGTGCCATCGGGGACTGTTGTCGCAGGGCGCGGCTGAGTAGTTGATTGCCAAACTCAAAGAACGCCCGGCGATTCCTGAGCCTGGTCAGTTCATCCTCGAACGCGGCGGCCCGAGCCCGCTCGTGGGCTTCGTGTAACGCCAGCTCCATGTTCTTTCGTTCAGTTATGTCAGTTGCAATCTCCAGCCTCGCCAGCCGACCATCTGTCCACTGAATAGCCTGGTCCCGGCATTGGTACCAGCGTTGGTCGAGCTGATTCTGGAACTCCCAGACATGAGGTGCGTTGGCGGTGCCGTCATCGGCGACAAGTAGGTCATTCGTGCAGAAAGAGCAAGGGCCGTCGCTGTCTTGCAGCGCCTGCCAGCATTTGCGGCCGTCTATGCTGCCCCAGATGCGGCGGCCGTAGGCGTTCATGTAAAGTAATTCGTGGGTCTCGAAGTCAGACACATAAACCAGGGCATCGAGATTGTCGAGCACGGCCTGCAGGCCCTCGGCGGAGGTACTGGTGTCCGGAACCGGTTTTTCCGGCTGGGCGGGTAGGTTGATGGTTGGTATCCCGGATCTCATTGGTACTTTTGTCTTCGCTTGATTTTTCGCCAATGTGTTGCCGAGTATGGCGTTTTTGGCCGTCGCCTGCACCTGGAATCTGTCTTATTCTTGGGTTTGTGCCTACGTTTGCCATCCGACTTCGGATGGTGTTCGTCAGAGAAAAAACGTTTCAGGAGCAACGGTATGGGGCATCGATCTTTGCCACTATGGTGGTTGGCGTTTGCAGCGGCACTGATTCCCTTGCTGACGATCCACCTGACCTTTGCCGTGTCGGTAATAGAAGGGTATGTGTCGTGGTGTGTGCCGTATTGGGACAGCTGCACCAGTATCAGCCGCACAGGGCGCCACGGTACCGCTTATTTCATTTTTAAGGGGACCATGCTGCCGGCAGCGCTGCTGGGGATTCTGTTCTGGTGGCTGAACGGTCTCTGGTTGCGCCAGCTTGGTGTTCAGGCTCGGCGTGTTGCCTGGATTCCATGGCTCGGGTTGGTTGCCTGTGCTGCCCTTGCCTTTTATACCCTGGCGCTGGGCCATGCGGGGGACGGCTTTAACCTGACTCGCCGTATTGGCGTTGTTCTGTACTTCTCATTCACCTATCTGTGCCAGTTGCTGATCAGTGCCTGCCTGATGAATCATCCCAGGTGGTATACCTCTGGCCTGCGCTTGTTGCGCCTTTGCCAGCTGACGCTGGCGGTGGGCATTCTCTCGGTGATTCTGACCGCAGTGGTGCCGGACTGGTACAGCCAGAAAGACGATGCCTTTGAGTGGGTGCTGGCGCTGCTGATCAACCTGCACGCGCTCTGGCTGGCGTTGCTTTGGCGGCGCAGCGGGTTTCGCGCCAGGCTGTGGGCGGATTGACGGCCGGCGGGACAGGCTGGGGCCAGCTTGCTAGACTGCCGGCAAAATGGATCTTCTGAGCCCGCCACCATGACCACGACGACATCGCCAGGTCTTTGCCCCTGCTGCAGCGGCAAGGCCTACCGTGACTGCTGCCAACCCTGGCATTCCGGGCAGCTGGCGCCCACCCCCGAGGCGCTGATGCGCTCTCGCTATGCTGCGTTCGTGCTGCGCAATCCGGACTACCTGCTGGCCACCTGGCATCCGGACACCCGGCCCGGGGAGCTTGAGCTGGAACACTCTCCGGACTGGGCATCGTTACGGATTCTGGATGCCAGTGAGCAGGGCTCCCGTGGGCGCGTTCATTTCCTTGCGGTCTACCGGGCTGGAACCGGTTGGGGCTATCTGGAGGAAGTTTCTGACTTTGCACGGGTGGATGGCCGCTGGTTCTACGTGGCTGGCGAAACGGGCGAGGGTGCCCTCAAGCCCGGCCGCAACGAACCTTGCCCGTGCGGCAGCGGGAGAAAGTATAAAGCCTGTTGCCTGAAGCGGTGATCACTCGAAGTCGGGCAGTTCCGGTTTCACCACGGGTTTGCCTGCTTCTGCCCAGGCATCAAAGCCGCCTTCGATAGACAGCACGTTAAGGTAGCCCATTTCCTTCAGGGACCTGGCGCTGAGCGCCGCGCGGCCGGAGTTCTTGCAGTAGAGCACAATCTTCATCTGCCGGTCGTCGAAGGCAGGATCGTTGCTGAACTTGAACTCCAGCAAACCCCGGGAAACATTGACCGCACCGGGTAGGTGGCCGGCCCGGTACTCCTCGCCATCACGGACATCCAGAAGTAGATCGGCTTTTTGAATCGCTGTGTCGGCATCGGCCAGTGGCACTTCCTGGATTTCTTGCTTTGCAGCGGCAACCAAATCGTGTGCAGTTTTCATGTTCACTCCTCGGCAAATCAGACAATGGTGTCAGGTTAAGACAATTCACGGGTTCCCGTCACCCATGCTGTGATAGATTGTGTCGATCAGTGATGAGGAACCTATGCAATCGACATCTCCGGTTAACCGGGAAAACACCAAAGGTGTTGTGTTCGGCCTTGCTGCATACACGATGTGGGGCAGCTTTCCCCTGTACTTCGCGTTGTTCAAGGGTATTCCCGCCTGGGAAGTGTTGATTCACCGGGTGATCTGGTCGTGCCTGTTTCTTGCGATTGTTATTTCCCTGCTAAAACGTTGGTCTGCGGTTACGGCAGCATTGAAACAGCCGAAACGGCTCGGGTTTGTGCTCGGTTGCGCGGTGTTTATTGCCCTTAACTGGGGCGTCTACATTTATGCCGTGGAAACCCGGCACGTGCTGCAGGCCAGCCTGGGGTACTTCCTTACCCCGCTGGTGAATGTGGCCATGGGGCTGCTGATTCTGGGGGAGCGGATTTCACGCTTGCAAGTGGTTGCGGTGACCCTTGCGGCAGTGGCGATTCTGTACCAGTTTGTTCTGCTGGGTGAGCTGCCCTGGATTACCCTGGTGCTGGCGTTCAGCTTTGGCACCTACGGGTTGATGCGAAAGAAGGTCGAGCTGGATGGGCTGTCTGGCCTGTTTGTGGAAACTCTGCTGTTGCTGCCGCTGGGGCTGGTGACGCTGGCCTGGTTGTCATCGGAGGGTTTGTCTCACTTTGGTGGCACCAGCTACAGTACCTTGCTGTTGCTTTCCAGCGGTGCGGTTACTGCCATTCCCCTGCTGGCCTTCGCCGGTGCCGCCCGGCGGCTGAAGCTCTCGACGGTGGGGTTTCTGATGTACATCAACCCCACTATCCAGTTCCTGATTGCGCTTTTTGTGTTCCACGAGCCCCTGAGCACCGCGAAACTGGTGAGCTTTAGCATGATCTGGGTGGCGCTGGGGATTTATTCCTGGTCGGCCTGGGATCAAAGGGGGAGATCATGAAACAGCGCATCATCGGCTATCACCAAGACGACGAAAACCATTGGGTGGCGCAGCTGGCCTGCGGGCATAACCAGCATGTGCGCCACGATCCGCCGTGGGTGAACCGCCCATGGGTTGTTACCCCGGAAGGGCGGCAGGCCATGCTGGGAGTTGAGCTGGACTGCAAAAAGTGTGACGAGGGTGCTCCGGCCGATGAGCAGCCAGGCCTTCAGGCCATCGTCTCCAGATAGGCTTCCAGTTCGTTAGCCAGCCAGCCTACCACGGCGCCGCCCTGAGCTTGTTCTGATTCCAGGGCGCTGAAGACCTTCCACCAGCGCGCGCTGCGGTGGTGGATGGTTTTCAGTTGTTCTCTCCGCAGTGCCTCAGCAATTAACGGTAACGGCAGGTCCGCCCAGCCGGCGCCGTCCATCACCGCATCCCGGATCAGCTCGTACTGGGTAAACGCCAGGTAGTTGGCGGTTTCCGGTGAGTCTGCCACCAGCACTGAATCCTGCATGTAGGCAATGGTGATTTCGGTGTGGCTGATCAGATCATCCTGGGTTACCCGTTTCAGTTGGCTAAGTGGATGCTCGGGCGCAGCGACGGTCAGCATGCGCACGTCAGCCAGCTCGCGGAACCATTGGTAGCCCTCATTCGTCAGTTCCGGCATCAGGCCGTAGGCGACATCCACCGACTGGTTACGGACCAGCGAGGGCAGTTCTCTCGGAGGGGCAAGATAGATCGACAGGCTGGTTTGCGGAAACCGCTGTTTCAGGCGGCGCAGGATGTCTCGCCACACGTCCTCGGGAATGGCATCGTCCCGGGCGATGCGCAAGACCGATTCGGCGCCGCTCAGGTGGTGCTGGCAGCGGGCCTGTATCTGGCCGGCGACCTGATCAAAGCGCCGACAGTCGGTGAGAATGGACTGGCCGATAGAGGTCAAATGCAGCTGGTTGCCGCTGCGTTCAAACAACTCAACCCCCAGCTCGTCCTCCAGCGAGGCCAGCACGGTGCTGACCGTCGTCCGGCTGCGGTTCAGCTCGCGGGCGGCCGCGGCAACGCTGCCGTTCCGGACCACGGATAGAAAGGTTTTAATCTGGGAAGTTTTCATGCCTATCTCATTGCGCCGGATTTTCCGTCGCTCAGCGACTCACGCCTTCGTGATGATGCCGATAATATGGCCGGCAATTCTCAGGAGGTCAAAATGTTTACTTCTCTGGCGCGGGAAAATATGGCGCTGACATTATCTGCGGCCGGTGCGGGCTTGTTTGCTGTCGTCGGTATCGGCTGGGGGCTTTGGGTTGATTCCCTGGTCATTCTTTTCGATGGCGCCTATTCACTGATCAGTCTGGCGCTGTCCCTGCTTTCTCTCTATGCCGCTCGCCTGGTGCGTCGGCCAGCAACAGAAGACTATCCGTTTGGTTTGGGTGCGGTGGAGCCGCTGGTGATTGCGGTGAAAGGCCTGGTTATTGCCCTGGTGTGTGTGCTTTCGCTGGCCTCGGCGGTGGTTTCGCTGCTGCAGGGAGGCCGTGCGGTGGCCGCCGACATGGCCATGGTGTTTGGTGCGGTGAACGTCGTGGGTTGCCTGGCCGTGTGGGTGTATCTGCGCTGGTCCGGCTTCCAGAACGACTCTGGCCTGGTCAGGGCCGAGCAGAGGCAGTGGCTGATGGACAGCGCCCTGAGTGCTGCTGTGATGATCGGTTTTGCCGCCGCCTGGATGCTGGAGAAAAGTCAGTGGTCAGAGCTGGCAGTATACGCAGACCCGGTGATGATGCTGGTGATCTCGGTGTATTTTATGACCGTGCCGGTGAAGATGATTCTGGAGTCAGTGCGGGAGTTGCTGCTGGCGGCACCCTCGGAAGATGCCATGGACGATATCCAGGAAACCCTGGAAGACCTTGGCTTGAATCCGGGCCAGGTGAGAGTGGCGAAGCTGGGCCCCAACCTGCTCCTGGAAGCTCGTATGGTCAGAATCTGAACCTCGTGTTCTGGCATCAGCCAGCCTTCAGCCCGCCGATGGACAGAATCAGTCTGCGGGTGTCGTCCTTTTTGATGGTCAGGTGGTCCAGCAGTGCCTGAAGTGCGCCGTTTGGATCCTCCGGGTGGCTTGAAGCAAACCGATTGACCAGCTCAATCTGGACATGCAGATCCTGGAATCGGCCATAGAGATCCTGGCGCTGTCGCAGGGTCTTAAGGGCGGATTTCCAGCGGTCGATGTCCAGTTCCATCAGGTAGCGGATGCGCTTCAGGAGTTTGCGCAGATTGTGGATGTCCTCGTCAGGCGAGTCGTGCAGCAGTTCTGCGGTTTTCCGGTTGAACATTCGTAGCCGGTGGTCAACGCTTTTTTGAATGTCCCTGGTACTGAGTTTGTCGATCAGTTTGCGGAATTGCCGTGACTGCAGCTCGTCTTCCCAGCTGTGCAGGCTCTGCCGGTAACGTTTGCTTGCAAGCCGTTTCGCCAGTTTTTTCTGTTCCTTGTCCACCCGCGCGCAGACCCATTGCTCCAGTGCCCGCAGGAGTTCTGGCTGGTCACTGCATAGCGGCGGCAGATCCTGGCTGAATACGTGCAGGTCCCGCAGGTTGCTCGTGGCCTGGGCGTGTCGTTTCAGGTGGGAAATGTGGCTCTTCAGTGATTTGTTTCCGGTCACCTCGGCCAGGGATTCGGCCACGGCGCGGCTGCGACGTAGGGCAATGCGATACTGGTGGAGAAACTCATCGTCCAGGCCGAGCATCACCCCCCGATGTAACTGGGTAAGACTCTCGGCCTGCCCCAAAAGCACTGACGGAGTGTCTTTGATCGTCGCTTTGCCAGCGTTCTTGTGCCGTTTCTTATTCTTGCGTTTGAAAGCCTCATAACTGAAGTCCACCGGGGTCAGAAAGGTTTCAAGCCGCCCCTCCTGTTTACCGAGTTTGCGCCAGTGTTTGATCGGTAGCCGGATGTGAATAAAACTGGCCGTGGGAAGTTCGAATGGCGCCTGTGGCACCAGGCTGGCTGCCAATTCCAGAAGCGCCGGGTTATGCCCGACAATGGCCAGTGTCTGCACCTGATCGCCGCAGGTCTGCAGCCACTGTAATAGACGGCGGTAGTCAAAAGTGTAGAGTTCCGGGGCAGTGTAAACCTGCACGTCAGAAGGTGAACCGGGGAGGATGCCCTTCAGTGTTTGCTGGGCGCGCAGGGCAGGACTTGCGTGAATTTCTCCGGTCATGGCCCCATAACGCCGCAGTGCCCGCCCCAGTGGTGCCAGTTGTTCCTCGCCTCTGGGATTGAGCGGGCGGTCCTTGTCGCTGAGGCTTTCGTTATCCCAGTTGGACTTGGCATGGCGGATGAGAAAAAGATGCTTCACGGTGGGTTCTCCCCGGCACAGCTGACATGAAACTTTAGTCTGACACAGGCTCAAGTCGTTTACATGACGGTCGATACCCGAACTATCTGGAAGGCTTGATACAAAAGGCCTGGCAATAAAGTCGACATGTTTGTACTTCTGTATCGGTATACAGGCGTTAACAAACTGGAACAGCCTTGTGAGTGGCACTGTGGATAATCCCGAGGCCTGAGTAGACAACCCGGAGCAGAACCATGACATTCTTGAGTAACCTGACTATCCGAGCTCGCCTTCTAATTGGCGTATTGGTCCCAGTTCTTGTTACGGCGGGTACCATTGCCTGGATCACCGCCAGCCAGATTCGTGCAAACGGAGAGGCGGAGTTGGAGCGCCTGGAGGAGGAACTGCTGGATGCCCGAAAGGAAGGCTTGAAGAATGTTGTGGAAACGGCCCGCGCGGTGGTCATGGAAGTGAAGAACAACTCCGGATTGGGCGACAGGGAAGCTCGGGAGGAAGCCCGACAAAGGCTTCGCTCCATTACATTCGGGCAGGATAACTACGTCTTCGCCTATGCTCGTAATCTGGAAAATCTGGCCTATGCTCCGGACCCTTCCCTTGAGGGGCCGACGACCAACCCCACCACTCAGAAACTGGTTCGGGACCTGTTCTCAGCTGCAGGAACCGATGGCTACTATGGGTATGATTGGCCAAACCCCGCCTCGGGAGAGGTGGAGCCTAAAGTGTCCTATTCGAGCATCATCCCGGGCTGGGACTGGATGATCGGCGCTGGTATCTACGTAACCGACATCGAGCGTGTTTTGGTCGAGGCGCGCAAGGAAATCGATTCGGCCATAGCGGCGGCCATGGGCTTTATCCTGTTGGTGACGGTTATCGTGGTTGTCGTATCCCTGATCATCGGCCTGGTGATTGGCCGCACTGTGACAGCGCCACTGAACAAAGTCAGCAATATCATGCAGGAAATTGCCGATGGTGATGGCGATCTGCGCCAGCGTTTGCCGGAGGATGGCAAAGACGAGCTGGCGGAACTTGGCCGCCGGTTCAATCATTTTGTGATCAAGATTCAGGACACCATTCGCGAAGTGGGCTCCACCACCGATCAGGTCGCCTCGGCCGCCGAAGAGTTGAGCCGGGTAGCCAACGAAACCCGCCAGTCGGTTCAGGAACAGGGCTCGGAAACGGACCAGATTGCTTCTGCGATCAATGAAATGGCAGCCACCATCCAGCAGATTTCTGGCAATGCCAATGAAGTGGAAAGTGCGGCCTCGGACGCTGACCGCATGGCCCGCGAAGGTGGTGAAACCATCACCAGCGCGCAGGGTGCAGTCAACCAGCTGTCGGAAGAGATGGAGAGCACAGCGGCCAGCATCAACGCCCTGGCGGAGAAATCCAATGATATCCAGCAGGTTCTGGATGTGATCCATGCGGTCACCGAACAGACTAACCTGCTGGCCCTTAACGCGGCCATTGAAGCGGCTCGGGCGGGTGAGCATGGTCGAGGCTTCTCGGTGGTGGCGGATGAAGTCCGGCAACTGGCCAAACGCTCTGCGGAATCCGCCGACCAGATCCGGGAAATGATTGACGGCTTTGTGGCCGAATCCAAGGCCTCTGTTGAACGAATGAACCATTCCCGCAAAAGTTCCGAAGCCACCGTCGAGCGGATCAACCACGCTACCGGTGCGCTGAACACCATTGTGACCTCGGTGACCCAGATTCATGACCAAGTGACCCAGATCGCTACCGCGGCGGAGCAGCAGAGCCAGGTGGCCGAAGAAATCAACCAGAACGTGGTGCGCATTGTTGATGCGGCCCAGCGCAGTGACACCGGTGTTACCCAGACTAACGAAGCCAGTCACGAGCTGGCCAGGTTGGGTGAGCATCTTCGTGAGCTGGTGGGGCAGTTCAAAGTCTGAGGATGCCCTGGACCGGCCCGCCGCATTGGCGTGGCCGGCCTCCAGGGTTATCATGGCTTTCTATTACTTGTTCGTTTCACCCTGAAACCAATAACAATGGAAGCCAACACCATGTCTACGCGCAGAATCTTCGTGGCGGCCCTTACGATGGTTGCCCTGCTGGCCAGCCCGTTTACGGTGGCCGAGAAAACCTACACCATCCGCCTGGCCGAAACCTGGGGCCCAAACTCCAAAATCCTGGGCGAGGCGCCTCGCAACATGGCTGCCATGGCCGAGCGAATGTCTAACGGCCGCCTGAAGTTCCGGATCGATTCCTCAAACAAACACAAGGCACCTTTTGGCATCTTTGACCTGGTGCGCAACGGTCAGTACGACATGGGCCACACTGCCTCTTACTACTACAAGGGCACCATCCCTAATGCCATGTACTTCACCACCATACCGTTTGGCATGATCGCGCCGGAAATGTATGCCTGGTTCTATCACGATGATGGCATGGCGCTGATGCAGAAGGTCTACGAGCCCTACGGCCTGCTGTCGTTTCCGGGTGGTAATACCAGTAACCAGATGGGTGGTTGGTTTCGCAAGGAAATCAACTCTCTGGACGACCTCAAAGGCCTGAAAATGCGCACCCCGGGCTTTGCCGGAGAAGTGATGTCCGAGCTGGGTGTGGCCGTCACCAACCTTCCGCCCGGCGAGCTTTACACAGCCCTGGAGCGGGGCACCATTGATGCCGTGGAATGGGTTGGCCCGGCTCTGGATCTGCAGATGGGCTTTCACCAGATCGCCAAGTACTACTATTCCGGCTGGCAGGAACCCAATGCCGAGGTGCAGTTCCTGATCAACAAGAAATCCTGGGATTCGCTGCCGGCGGACCTTCAGGAAATCCTGAGAGTGTCCATGCGCACCGCAGCCTATGATATGTACATCCAGAGCACCCATGAGAGCGGTGTTGCCTGGAGCCACATGACCGAGGACTATCCGGACGTCACCCACAAAGTGTTCCCGCCGGAAGTCATCAACGCCTTGCGTGACACCACCAATCGTTTACTGGATGAGTTCGCGGAGAAAGACGAACTGGCCCGTGAAATCATCACCTCCCAGCGCGACTACCTCAGCCAGGTGCGGCCCTGGACCAACATTTCGGACAAAGCCTATCTGGATAGCGTTGCGGACCAGTGAGCAGGAGTTTGGCAAGCGTGTCTGAATGAGTTGAGGTCAAGGGGCGCCGGGATTGCGGATTATCCCGACGCCTCTTTCTGTTTGTCCCTGTTTCTGGAAAAATAGGCCGCTCATTCTTTGGGCAGGGCCGATGAAACAGACACTGCTATCACTGAGCAATCTCTCCAAGCAATTTGACGGCAAAGCAGTACTGGATTCGCTGGATCTGGAAATCCTTGATGGCGAGTTCATTACCCTGTTAGGGCCGTCCGGTTGTGGCAAAACCACCCTGTTACGGCTGATGGCCGGTTTCGATCATCCGGATGACGGGACCATCCTGCTCGGTGGTCAGGACCTGACCCACACTCCGCCAGAGAAGCGCCCACTCAACACCGTGTTCCAGAACTACGCGCTGTTCCCCCATATGTCGGTGTTCGACAATGTGGCCTATGGCCTGAAAATGGAAAAGCGCCCTAAGCACGAGATTCGCCAGCGGGTAGAGGAAGCTCTGGCCATGGTTCAGCTGGAAGATTTCGCCCGGCGTAAGCCGCATCAGCTCTCCGGAGGTCAGCAGCAGCGAGTAGCCATTGCCCGTGCAGTGGTCAAAAGGCCGAAGATGCTGCTGCTGGACGAGCCCCTGTCTGCCCTGGATTACAAGTTACGCCGCACCATGCAGGTAGAACTCAAACGCTTGCAGCGCGAGTTGGGTATTACCTTTGTGTTCGTCACCCACGACCAGGAAGAAGCGCTGTCCATGTCGGACCGTGTGGTGGTTCTTAAAGATGGCCTGGTTCAACAACTGGGCACGCCCAGAGAAGTTTACGAGCGGCCGGCCAACCTGTTCACCGCCCGGTTCGTGGGCGAGACCAATTTCTTCCCTGGCCGCATCGACAAAGCCAACGGCGATGACACCATTACCGTGGATGTGTTTGGCCTCAAACGCACTTTTCGCAAACCCGACTTCCCGGTGGCTGACGGCCAGCCTTTGCATGTTCTGTTGCGCCCGGAGGACATACGGGTTCTGGCGCCGGATGACGACGACGGTGTAGCCGGCAAGGTGGTGGAACGGAACTACAAGGGCAGCACCCTGGATTCGGTTATTCACCTGGACGACGGCACCGAGGTACTGGCGTCGGAATTTTTCGATGAAGACGACCCCACCTTTGACTACCGTTTGGGTGAGCCGGTGAAAGTCAGCTGGGTAGACGGCTGGGAATGGCTGCTGCCCATGGAGAGCCCGGAAGCTGAAGCGGAAGCCAGTCTGGATGAGTAGCGTCACACAGCAGCCGTTTCGCCTGGCGGTACTGGTGCTGGTCTGGGGCTGGCTACTGTTCCTGGTATTGACCCCGAACCTGCTGGTGGTGGGCGCCAGTGTGATGACCCGGGACCCAGGCAGCTTTCTGTCCCTGCCCCTGAACCTGGATGCCTACCGGCAGTTAATGAACCCCCTGTACCTGGATGTGTTCCTGCACTCCCTGTACATGGCGGCCATGACCACCCTGATCTGCCTGCTGATCGGCTATCCTTTCGCCTGGGCGCTGACCAAGGTTGGCAAGCAGCGGCAAATGTTGCTGATTTTCCTGCTGATCGTACCCTTCTGGACCAACTCCCTGGTGCGCACCTATGCCTTGAAGCTGCTGCTGGCCACCAATGGGCTAATTAATAATGCGCTGATGTCGTTGGGCGTCATCGATGCGCCTTTGCGAATGTTATACACCGAGGGTGCGGTGATTGTCGGGCTGGTGTACCTGTTGCTGCCCTTCATGATACTGCCGCTGTACGCGGTATTTGATGACCTGAGGGATGATCTGCTCCGGGCCTCTCACGACCTCGGCGCCGGCCGCCTTTCCACCTTTATCCACGTGATCGTGCCTCTGACTCTGCCAGGAGTGCTGGCGGGTGTGATGTTGGTTCTGTTGCCGGCCATGGGGCTGTTCTTTGTGCCGGATATTCTCGGCGGCTCCCGCAACTTGCTGGTGGGTAACGTCATCAAGAACCAGTTCCTGGATGCTCGTAACTGGCCCTTCGGCGCCGCCGCCAGCATCGTGTTGACCCTGGCCATGGCGTTTCTGATGTTTGCTCACCGCCTGAGTAAGCGGCGGATCGGGGAGGACGGTGTATGAGCCGCTGGTTGCCCCGCACCTACCTGACCCTGGTGTATGTTCTGCTGTACGTACCCATCATCGTGCTGGTGGTGTTTTCCTTCAACGATTCCCGTAGCGGTTACGAATGGGGTGGGCTTAGCCTGCGCTGGTATGAGGCGCTGTTCAATAACCGGGCCATGGTGCAGGCCATGTGGAACTCCCTGTGGCTGGCGTTGTCTGCCGCCACTGTGTCGACCATGATTGGTGCCCTCACCGCCCTGGCCCTTCATCGGTACCGGTTCCGGGGCAAGAAGCTGCTCAATGGCATGCTGTTTATTGTGATGATGTCGCCGGAGATCGTGCTGGCGATTTCACTGCTGGCGCTGTTCCTGTTAGTGGGCCTGAAACTGGGCTATGTGTCGTTGCTGCTGGCCCATGTCACCTTCTGTCTGCCGTTTGTGGTGATTACGGTCATGGCACGCCTGAGCGGCTTTGACGAACGCCTGCCGGAAGCCGCGCGGGATCTGGGTGCCAGCGATTTCACCATGACCCGCACGGTGCTGATCCCGGTGATCATGCCGGCTTTGGTGGCAGGCTGGCTGTTGGGGTTTACACTGTCACTGGACGATGTGGTCGTCAGTACCTTTGTCAGCGGCCCGAGTTACGAAATTCTGCCCCTGCGCATCTACTCCATGGTGCGGGTAGGGCTGAAGCCGGAAGTGAATGCATTGGGTACGCTGTTGCTGGTGTTCTCACTGTTCATGTTGATCTTGTCTCAATGGATATTGCTAAGGAGTAGACGATGAAGAAACTGGCACTGGCCGGTATGCTGGCCATAGGCCTGACCGGGTGTAGCTCTGAAGACCCGCAGGTGCTGAACCTGTACAACTGGTCCGAGTACATGCCCCAGGAAGTCCTGGACAGGTTCACCGAGGAAACCGGTATTCAGGTGGTTTACACCACCTACGACAGCAACGAAGCCATGTATGCCCGGCTGAAGTTGCTGGACGAGAGCGCTGCCTATGACCTGGCTGTGCCTTCGACCTATTACGTCAGCAAAATGCGCCAGGAAGATCTCCTGATGCCCATTGATCGCAGCAAGATTGAAGGCTTTGGTAACCTGGACGACGATCTGGTGAACCTGGATATTGACCCGGACAACCAGTACAGCATTCCTTATCTCTGGGGCACCACTGGCATCGCGGTGGACACCGATGACGTGGAAGGCGAGGTGACGGCCTGGGCAGATCTCTGGGATGAGCGCTTCCAGGGCCGTGTCATGCTGACCAACGACATGCGCGAAGTGTTCCATGTGGGCCTGCGGGTACTGGGTTATTCCGGTAACAGCACTGACCCGCAGGAAATCGAAGAAGCCTACGAAAAACTGGCGGAATTGATGCCGTCTGTGCGCACCTTCAACTCTGATGCGCCCCGCATGCCCTACCTGGAAGGCGAAGCCGACGTGGGTATGATCTGGAACGGCGAGGCGGTCATGGGCAAGGAGAGCATGCCCAGCCTGGAGTATGTCTATCCGGAAGAGGGCATTATCGCCTGGCTGGACAGCTTCGTGATTCCCAAAAACGCCCGCAACCCGGAAGCCGCCCATCAGTTCATCAGCTTCGTTCTGCAGCCAGAAATTGCAGCGCTGATAAGTGAGGACATCGGTTACGCCTCGCCTAACCAGGCGGCGCTTGAACTGTTGGATGAGTCCGTTGCCAACGACCGCGCGAGCTACCCGACCGATGCGGATATGGAGAATGCTGAATTCCAGGCGGATATCGGTGACGATGCCCTGCAGATCTACGCAAAGTTCTGGGAAATGCTGAAATCCGGTCGTTGAGGCCTTCCACCAGGGCGGTGCCAGTGCCGCCCTGAATTCTTCCCACCAGACCAGTTCTGTAACTGCTGTCTACGGTTTATACTGAAAGCATAGCGCCCACTAGCAGGTTTCGCTTTGCGTCCCTTTTCCTGTCGCACTTTACTCTCGCTTGCCTCACTCGTTTTGGCGTTATGCCTGTCGCAACCGGCGTTGTCTGCGATGCAGCCAGTGGATGAAGGCTGGCAATATCGCTGGGGCGACTCCCCTTTCCTGGCTGACGGCACACCGCTTTGGCTGGACGAACCGGACAGCGACAAACACTGGCATGACATTGCTTTCCCTTCCAACCCTCCTGGCCGCAAGGGGCAAGAACATGTCTGGTTCCGGGTGACGTTACCGGAAGGGGAGTGGTATGCGCCGGCACTTTACATCTACAGCGTCGATATCATCCTGCAGGTGTGGTTCCGGGGCGAGTTGCTGTATCAGTACGGCAGTTTCGACGAGCACGGCCGTGGCAAGTTCGAAGGCTGGCCCTGGCACGAGATTCCTTTGCCCGATGGCTACGAAGGCGAAACCATGTACTTCCGTGTGTTCTCAAATTACACGGATATCGGGTTATGGGGTGAGGTGGCCATTCTCGACCACCCGGACTTGGTGCTACACATCGTCAGCAATTCGGCCGAGAGCCTGGTCATTGCCGCGTTATCCGGACTGATTGCACTCCTTGCCCTGGTATTCGCCCTGATCCAGCGAGGCCAGAGAAGTTTCGCCAGCATTGCCCTGTTTGCCTTCCTGACCGGCGTAATGCTGCTGGCGGAAAGCCAGGCCAGCTTGCTGATCCTGTATCAGCCACTGCTGTGGGACTATCTTGCAGCGGGCTCTTATTATTTGATTCCGGTTGCACTGGCGCTCTTGTTAAGCCAGTGGCTCGACGCCCGTCGCCCCCGCCTGGTTCGCTGGCTGATGTGGCTGCATCTGGTGTTTGCGGCCCTTGCCCTTATGCTGGCGCTGCTCGGGTTAGTGAACCTGTCCTCTACATTCCCGGTGTTTGACGGTGTTTTGCTGATCTCCCTGGCATTAATGGTGGCGGTGGTTGTCGGGAATTTCAGTAGCCTGTATCGGGAGCAGCAGGTGTTTCTGTTTACCTGTGGCGTGTTTATCGTTCTGCTGATTCTGGATATGGCGGTTGCTCATGGCTTTCTCCCCTGGGGGCGGGTGCCGGTCAGTTGGGGGGCGCTGGCGTTCTCGCTGGCGCTTATCAGTATTTCTGTGTGGCATTACGGCAAAACCCAACAGGCCTTGCATCAGTTGACCGTTCAACTGGAGCAGAAGGTGGCTGAGCGCACTGCTCGAGCTGAAGCGCTTGCTGAGCGAGAGGTAGAGCGGTCACGGCTGTTAGCGCTGGAGAGCAAGAAAAGTCAGAAATTGGCGGACACCATTGCGGCCCTGCAGGACTGTGCGGGTGTGGAAGAGGCTTTCCAGCCTTTGCTTCAGGCGCTGCCGCAACTGTACTTGCCGATTGCTGGCTGTTTCTACCGGCGCAACCCGGGTGGCGGCTATGATCGGGCCTGCCTCTGGGGCAGATCCGCTGCCAATACCTTTCCACCCAGCCTGACGCAGGATCTTTCCGGCCTGACGGAGACCGTTTTGCCCGTGCGGAGCCAGGACGTACCTGCACAACTCTGTTTCCTGCTCCGGGTTGAACCAGCCCAGTTCGGGAATGTTCCTGAGGGCGTGTTGCTTTTGGAGCGACCGAATCTGCCAGACGTCGTGAAGGATTACGGCACCGCCCGGGTGGTTGCCTGGGTGTATCAGTCTGTCGAGAAGATCGGGATTACCCTGTCAGGGTTGGCCCTGCGATCCGAATTGCAACGGTTTTCCTATGAGGACAGCCTGACGGGTCTTAAAAATCGGCGCTACTTTGATGAGTTATTCCGACATGAGCGGGAAGTCGCCATCCGCTCAGAGCGCCCACTGAGCCTGTTGATTTTCGATATCGACCACTTCAAGCGCTTCAACGACAGTCATGGCCACGATGCCGGCGATGAGGTTTTGCGAATGGTTGGGAGAGTCCTTGAGAACTGCTTTCGCGGGAGCGATACGGTATGCCGTTATGGGGGAGAGGAGTTTACGGTTCTGATGCCTGGGGCGTCACGGGAGGAAGCCCGCCAGAGGGCGGAAAATCTTCGGGCAACCATTGCCGAATCTCAGGTTGAATACCTTGGAAAGCAGTTGGGCAATCTGACGATATCGGCAGGTATTGCATGCTGGCCGGAAAGCAGCCCGGAGTTCGACGAGCTGTTCCGGGCAGCCGACCGGGCGTTGTATCAGGCCAAGGCCGCTGGCCGTAACCGGGTGGTTACGGCCAGTGTTTGAGCTTAATGCCAGATGTTGCTGTCGATTTTCTCGTGCAGCTCCGGGTAATCCTTTGACTTGAAGTGGGGTACCAGTCCCTCTTTCCGTTGGGCCAGGTAGTCCTTGGTCAACTTGGCTACCGTGCCGGATAGCAGCACAATTGCCACCAGGTTGATGGCCGCCATCAGTCCCATCGAGGCATCCGCGGCGTTGAATACCGTAACCACGGCTTCATAGCCACCCCAGATAACCATGGCCAGGGCTGCCAGGCGAAGCAGGGTGAGCCCAAGGGTGCTGCCGCCTTTCAGGTAAATCAGGGCGTTCTCGGCATAGGTGTAGTTGGCCACGATGGACGTGAAGGCAAAAAACAGGATGGCGACGGCAATAAAGTAGCCACCAAATTCACCCAGGTGGACTTCCATGGCCTGCTGGGTCAGTTGCGTACCGGTGATGCCAGAACCGGGTTCCAGCACGCCGGCCAGCAGAATCATCACGGCTGTGGCGGTACAGATAATGATGGTGTCGACAAACACACCAAACGCCTGAACAAGGCCCTGTGACGACGGGTGGTGCGGTGCCGGTGTGGCGGTGGCCGCGATATTGGGGGCAGAACCCATGCCGGCTTCGTTGGAGAACAGGCCCCGCTTGATGCCGTTGAGCATCGCGGCGGTCACCGAGCCGGCGGCGCCACCGGCGGCTTCTTCCAGGCCGAAGGCGCTTTTGACGATCATCGTCAGAATGCCCGGTACCTCGGTGATGTTCATGGCCATCACGCCAAGTGCCAGGAGCACATAGGCGCCCGCCATAAACGGCACAACAAACTCGGCAAAACGAACGATCTTGCGCAGACCGCCAAATATCACGATGCCGGCGAGCGCCGCAATGACCACGCCAACACCTAGTTTGGGCGCACCAAAGGCACCCTCCATGGCGTCGGCGATGGAGTTGGCCTGTACAGCGTTGAACACCAGGCCAAACGAGATGATCAGGCAAACTGCGAAGATGGCCGCTGCCCATGGGGCTTTCAGGCCCTTGGCAATGTAAACCGCCGGACCGCCCCGATACTGGCCCTTGCCGTCACGCACCTTGTAGAGCTGTGCCAGGGTGCTTTCGGCATAGCCCGTGGCCATGCCCACCAGTGCTACCATCCACATCCAGAAAATGGCGCCGGCACCGCCGAGGTACAAGGCTACGGCCACCCCGGCCAGGTTGCCGGTGCCGACCCGGGAAGCAAGGCTGGTACACAGTGCCTGGAAAGGTGAGATCCCGTGAACGTCGCTTTCACGGGAACCGCGGATGGCCCGGACCATTTCGCCGAAATTGACGAATTGCAGAAAACCCAGGCGGATGGTGAAGAAGACACCGACGGCCAGCAGGCCGTAGACGAGGACATAACCCCAGAGAATCGAGTTGAGAAAATCGACAATTGCAGTCATGGGTAGACGCCTTGTGATTTGAGTTTTGTGAATTGAAAGAAACGCAAGGCGGGGGAGTCTAGCACGGTGAAAATCTGATCAGACTGCGGAAATCCGTGATTGCCAGAAGGCCGGTATTTTGCAATACCGGCCTGAGATTGCAGCATCAATGTCTGTTCAGACCACCAATACCGGGCATTTGGCATGGGACGCCACCCGGTGGGAAACACTGCCCAGGAACATGCCGTCTTTATCACTGTTGGTGCCTTTGGTACCAACGACGATCAGATCCGCCTCTTTGTCCTGGGCGAATTTTACAATCACCTTGGATGGCCGGCCGGCTTTCACAAAGCCGCGCACTTTGGTGGCGCCGTGCTCTTTGGCCATCTCTTTTGCGTGGTTCACCACTCCTTTGGCGTAATCCGACAGCACCTTGTCTGGAATGTCCATGTCGTCGGGGCGTCCGATCGACAATGACGCCTCGAACAGGCTGTGGTGTTTGTAGACGCACAGGATGAAAATCTCGGCATCCGGAATCAGCTTTTGCAGGTCAATCGCCTTATCCAGTGCTTTCAGCGAGGTTTTGGAGCCATCCACAGCTACCAGGATCCGTTTGAACATAGGTCTCTCCTGTTACTGGCCGGGCAACCCGGCTCAGTCTCGGTAAGCCAGGTCCCTCAGGAACAGGGCGATATCCGGGAAGGCAATGATCAGCCCGGCGGCGGTCACCAGCATGAAGATAAACGGTGGCGTACCCCGGATCACTTCCATGTAGGGGCGTTTGAAGATGGCGATGGCGGTAAATATGTCACAGCCGAACGGCGGTGTTGCGGAGCCTATGGCCACCTGCAGGGTGATCAGTACACCCACCAGCACCGGGTCCAGGCCGGTTGCCTGGATGGCTGGGGCAAAAATGGGGGTCAGCACCAGAATGACCACGATCGGGTCAACGAACATACAGGCAATAAAGAAAGCAATACAGATGGCAATCAGCACGCCCACCGGGCCGGCTTCGTTCACACCGACGGTTTCCAGAATGGCCTGGGGAATCTGGGCGAAGGAGATAATCCAGGAGAAACCATTGCCAACGGCAACCAGAATAAACACCACGGCTGTGATCAGGCCGGTGGACTTGGCGATCTTGTAAACGTCTTTGAGCTTCAGGGAGCGGAAGATCACGAACTCCAGCAGGAAGGCGTAGAGTACGCACACGGCTGCGGCTTCGGTGGGGCTGAAAATGCCGCCGTAGATACCGCCAACAATGATCACGGGGAACATCAGCGGCCAGGAGGCATCCCGCACTGACAGTGCCCTTTGCTTCCAGCTGGCCTTCTCTTCGGTTGGTACGTTGTGCTTGTACGCGTAGAACAGGCAGTAAAGCGAGAACATGAACAGGATCAGAATACCTGGCCCGATACCGGCAATGAACAGTTCGGCAATGGAGGTTTCGGAGATAACCCCGTAGATAATCATGCCGATACTGGGGGGAATCAGGAACGCGATGTCACTGGCGTTGATGATCAGTGCGAGCGTGAACGGGTCAGAATAGCCCGCTTTGAGCATTTTCGGGCGAAGTGGCGACCCAACGGCCACCACCGTGGCCTGGGTAGACCCGGAAACTGCCCCAAACAGGGTGCAGGAAGTGGCGGTACTGATGGCCAGGCCACCTTTGATGTGGCCGATGAAGGACATGACCATATTGATCAGCCGATCCGCAGACTGGCCCCGGGTCATGATATCGGCGGCCAGGATAAACATGGGTACCGCAATCAACGACGCCGGCCGGATACCACCCATCATTTGCTGGATGAAGGTTTGCATCTGGCCGAAGCCGTCGAACATCATTACAAAACCAACCACCGCTGCGGTGGTCAGTGGGATCATCATCGGGAAGCCCAGCAGCAGTAGCCCGATCATGATCAACATCAGAATGGTTGCCATAAGTAATCTTCCTGTTCCTTATCGGGTTACGGCTGTCTCAGACCTCGGACTCGGTATCAGCATAGCCATCCACCACGCCGGTCGAGAGATAGACGTCCTTGCTGGTGAGGTTCTTGATGGCTGTCAGGAAATACTGGATGCCGGTGATGGCAAAACCGATGGGCGCCCAGATGTAGATAATCCAGATAGGTATGCCCAGGGCAGGCAAAATGCGGCCACGGCTGTACAGGGTTTCGATATATCCGTAGGCGTGGTAACACAGGAAAAACATCACCACCGAAGTGAACAGGGCGATGAAGATCATCAGAACCTTTCGGCCTTTGGCGGGCAGGGCGTCGTATACCGCCGACATTCGGATGTGGCGACCATGGCGGGCGGCGTAACCAATCCCGGCGAAGGTGATCAGAATGATCAGGATGCGGTTGATCTCACCAGAGAAGAACAGCCCTTCTCCGAACACAAAACGCCCGATAACGTTGGCGCAGGTGTTGATGGCCATGAGGATAACGCCGGCGGCCAGCATGACGGCTTCAATCTTGGCGATCCATTCGTCGATGGTGCCCAGAAAGCCCGGTAGACCGGACTCATAGCTGCCGGTATCGTCTTCAACAACCTCCTGGGGATGTTCAGACATGGATTCCTCTCCAGAATCATTTGCTCCCGGCCGGTAAAGACCCCGGCGGGGCGGGGGTTAAACCAGGGCCGGACATCAAAGGGTGGCGAAGTGCCACCCTTTGAATCCTGCCGTTTTACTGTCCCTGAACGGCTTCGAGGTCGGCCTTGAACTGGTCAAGCAGTTGCTTGCCACGTTCGCCGGTCATGTTGATGAAGCGCTCTTCCACCTGCGGGGCGCGGGCGCGGAAGGCTTCAATCTGCTCGTCGTTCAGGCGGGTAACGGTAACCCGATCACTGGCTGCCTGGATTTTCTCCAGGGCTTCATCGGCCAGGCCATCGATGTGAACGATGATTTCCTCAAAGGCGTAGTCCGCAGCATCGCGAACCAGCTTTTTGTCTTCATCAGACAGGCCGTTGTAGAAATTCTGGTTCGCCATCATGGCGGTGGTGAACCAGCCGTGGCCGGTGAATACCAAGTTCGGGGATACCTCGTACAGACCACCGGATTCAATCCAGAAAATCGGGTTCTCCTGACCCTGGATCATGTTGGTCTGCAGGGCACCGTACACTTCACCCCAAGGCAGCGGCGTGGGTGTGGCACCAAAGGCGGAATAGGTTTCAGACAACAGCGGGTTAGTCATTACCCGGATTTTCTTGTTGCGGAATTCTTCCGGTGAGGTGACTGGCTCATCTACCGTGACCACCATTTCACCCTCGGGGTACATCTTCAGCAATTCCAGGCCCTGTTCGGAATAGAGCTCCGGGAAGTCTTCGTTGATGGCCTTGGATTCCCGGAAAAACTTGATGACCGTTTCCATGTCGGTCGGCATCAGGTAGGGAATGAAGAAGATCTGTGCTTCGGGAATCAGGGAGCCGGTGAAGCCTGGTGACTGGTTTACGAAGTTGAGAATGCCAGCCTGGGTTTGCTCCATGATGTCATCAGACTCGCCCAGCTCGCCGAAGCGGAACACCTGGACCGTGTGGTCGGAATTCTCCTCAACGTATTCCTTGAATTTGTAGGCGTAAACGTCCTGAACATCACCCTCGTATTCTTCATGGGCATAGCGCCAGTTAGCTGCGTTTACCGAGTTTGCCGCAGTGATCGCTGCAAAGGCGAACGCCGAAAAACCGGCCAGTTTCCTGAATTTACTTGTGTTGCTCATCGCGCTGTCTCCGTTTGTTTTTTTGCTGAAATCCTTTGTTACATTATTAAAGACTGGCAAAACATGAGGGTTTTCGCAAGGAAATGGCCAAAATCAGATAATTCAGGCGACAGGTTTTATTGGTATCGCAAGTCTATGAATTTTCGATTTATTCGGTTTTCTGTCTTACTCAGGGGAGGAAAAAATTGAATTTTTGATGGCGGGCAGGTGGATGACAGGCGGCCTTGTGGCCGCCTGTCATGTTACGTTAACCGCCCGGTACCCAGGTGTTACACCAGCCATCGGCATTGACCAGTACATCGCTGAACTGCGGGTGGCGGCAACCGCCCCATCCCCCGGAAACTTCCCCGGCCCAAAACGCACAGTTGGAACACTTGTTTCCATCCTGATATTTCTCATGATCGCTGGTACTACCGTCGTTCACGTAGTCCAGGGCATGGCCGTCCTCCGCTTTCGGCTTCTCGGCTCGGGCTGCCGGAACGTGTGTGGCCACCCGTGCCAGTGGAACGGCAGCGACACCTAACGCGGCAGTGCGCAGGAATACCCGTCGACTTTTATTGAAATCGCTCATTGGTAACTCCTTTCTCTCTCATCATTTATGGATTGCCCTGCCGGAACCGGGGTTCAGGCAACGGCGAGGGCAGCAGAACCACCCTACCAAAATGATTCGGTCATGCACGGCGTTTGGATGACATCGGTCAATGATGACGCGGGTTTAATCCGGTGTTCATGAGAAAGGCACGGAACTCATCGGCAACCCGGGTAACGCTGTGCTCCAGCCGGTGGTTGTCGGGTAACAGCAGGATTGGCAGGTTCTGCGCTTGCGCCAGTTCAATGACCGGCATAGGTGGCACCACGTCGTCCTGCCAACCGTGGATGATCTGGGTATGCCGGGCCTGAATGCGAGGCCGGCTTTGGCGGTAATCGGGGAGGGCCAGGGCTGGCGCCAACAGGAAACAGCCCAGTACCGGTGTGTCTGCACTGGTTTGCGCACACACCCAGCCGCCCATGCTGGAACCGGCAAGAATGGTCCGGGCCGGGTCAGCACCCGCTGCCGCCATGGCATCTCGCATTTGCCCAAGGCGCTGGGCCGGGTCTTTGGTGCTACGATGATCAATGGCTTCAGCGTGGACGCCGGCGAACGACTCCGCCACCGTTTTAAGGGCCTGGATCTTGGTACTCCCGGGGCCGCTTTCGAGCCCATGGGAAAGAAAAACGAAAGTTTCGGGTGCAGACACGGGATTTACTCCGGTGGTTGGTCAGGAACTTTGGCGTTAAGTCGGGTTATGAGCGGATTGCCACTCGCAATCGTATTCCTTCTTGTCAGCAGAACAGGAGTCTAACAATGCACACGACACGATGGCAGCGGTGGTCGCTGATCGCCCTTATGGTTGCTGCTTTGCCAGCATGGGCCGCCGAGTGCCCCGCCTTTCTCGACCATGACCAGCGCAAGCTGCACTCCAGGGATTCCGTCAACCTGTGTGACCTGGCCGCCGGCCAGCCGATGCTGGTTGTGAACACCGCAAGCCGTTGCGGTTATACCGGCCAGTTTGAGGGGCTCGAAGCGCTGCATCAGACATTCCGCGACAAGGGCCTGGTTGTGGTGGGCTTCGCCAGCGATGATTTCCGGCAGGAGGCGAGCACCGAAGAAGAAGCGGCCGAGGTTTGTTTCGTCAACTTTGGCGTCACCTTCACGATGATCGCGCCCGGGCCGGTGACCGGTACCCAGGCGAACCCGGTGTTCCGCGAGATCAACCGTCAGAGCCAGCCGCCGCGCTGGAACTTCACCAAATACGTACTGGACCGGGACGGCAAGGTCACCGCCAGCTTCCCCAGCCGGGTTCGCCCGGACGATCCTCAGTTGATGGAAGCCATCGAAGAGGTGCTCTGATCCCGGGTTTGCGCCAGGATATCAAGGGCATGGCGTCGTTGCGCCGGGTCATAGATATCGACGGTGAACATCAGTTCGTCTACGTGGATATCCGCCAGAAGGTTATCGAATTGGTGGCGGATATCATCGGTGTTGCCCATCACCTGTAACGCCAGGAAATCCAGTACGCTGAGCTTCTCACCGGCGTTCCACAGACCGTCCATAGATTCAACCGGCGGTTTCATCCACAAGGGCTGGCCCCGGAACAGAGACAGAATGCGCTGGTAACTGGTGGTGGCCAGAAACTTTGCCTGATCCAGTGAGTCGGCCGGAATGGCCGGAATGGCAAGCATGGCGTAGGGCCGGTCCAATTGGGGTGAGGGCTGGAAATTATCCCGGTAAACCCTCAGGGCTTCCCGGTACAGCCTTGGGGCGAAGTGCCCGGCGAAGGCATAGGGCAAGCCCCGGGCAGCTGCCAGCTGGGCGCTGAACAGGCTTGAGCCCAGAAGCCAGATGGGCACCTCGGTGCCCGCCCCGGGAATTGCCTTGACCGGTTGGTCCGGTTGCAGGGGGCCGAGCAGGCTTTGCAGGCGGGCCACATCTTCCGGGAACTGTTCTGCTCCCAGGCCTTCACGGCGCAGCGCCCTGGCCGTGATCGGGTCGGTACCCGGCGCCCGGCCAAGGCCAAGGTCAATGCGCCCCGGATAAAGACATTCCAGGGTGCCAAACTGTTCAGCCACCACCAATGGCGGGTGATTGGGCAGCATGACGCCACCAGAGCCAACCCGAATGGTGTTGGTTCGACCAGCGATATGACCCACCAGCACAGACGTGGCGGAACTGGATATGCCCTCCATGTTGTGGTGCTCGGCCAGCCAGAACCGCTTGAAGCCCAGTGTTTCGGCATGTTGGGCGTAGGCAACACTGTTTGCCAGTGTGGTGCTCACCGAATCACCTTCGCGGACGGAGGCCAGTTCGAGCAGGGAATAATCGGGCAGGGTAGGCATAGTTCTCCGGTGGCTGTTGTAATCAATGGACAGGCAACCATGGTGATGTCGGCGGCCTATTTCAAGAATAGCGAAGAAGTATACCGGGAGGGTAGCTGAAGTCCGGCCAGTCGGGGGCGACTGACCGGAGGTTACCAAGGCGCTGCTTCAGAGGGCGGGTATATAGTTCTGGGTTGAATATTCGTCTGCGGACGGCTTGCTCAGGGAGCCTACCTCAAGAACGTAATCGACAAACGACTGGGCATAATCCAGGAACGTATCGGTTGCCCGGCCGTCGTCAGAAACGGCGCCAAAGGTCACATAGCCATCGCGGCCGCCGGCGGTGAAGCTGTTGGTGACCACGTTCAATTCCTCGTCATCGGCCAGGGCTCGCCATTCGGCCGAATTGCGCGGGTTGACCTCAATGTTGAACAAGCGCTCGCCTTCCGGTCGGTTCATGTCCACTTCCCAGCGCAGCCCTGCCGCGTAGGGGTAGGCGCCGCTGGAGCCGCCCTCAACATGGGCAAACTCAACCGCTTCGTTCAACACCGCCCGGATTTCCGCGCCGGACATGGCCAGGTCCGTCAGGGTGTTGGCAAACGGCAGGAGCGTGTAGGCGTCGCCGATGGTGATGCTGCCAGCAAACAGGTCGGTTCGGACGCCACCACCGTTCTGGATGGCCACATCGGCGTTCTTGCTCAGGAACAGGAAGGCCTGGGCGACAAGGTTGGAGATGTCGCTGCCGCGGTTGGGGTCTTCGCCGTCGCACGTGTCATCCCCATAGGGCCGGCCGGGAATTCTGGCCAGGCAGAGATCTTCGGTGGCGGTTCCGATTACCCGGTTGCGGAAATCATCCAGTTGGTTGGTGTAGTAGGCCAGCAGCTGTGCGGATGTCGGGTCTGGGGTTACCAGGCTGAGCTGGTCATCGGCGTCGATGGCCGCCAGGATGTCGGCGCGCTCGCTGCCCTCCGGCTCGTAGTTGTTATCTTCCGCATCTTTGCGCGTGAAGTTATCACCCAGGAGCAGGTGGGGCGTGCCGCTGCACGAGGTTACTACGCCGTTTTCGTCCCAGGTAACGCTGAGCTCGCCAACCACTCGGGAATACTGCCACGCCTGGGCTACGCATACTTTGTCACCATCGGCATTGGTCAGTTCTGTTGGGTAGGGCCCTGCAGCAGACAGTCCGTAGGCATCGAAGTCTCCCAGCAGGCTGTGGGAATCACCACCGATGATGACATCCACGCCGGACAGCGACGCTGCCAGGTTCAGGTCGTTGTCGTACTGATAATGGGTCAGCAGCACGATCTTGTTGATGCCGGCCGCCTCGAGCTCGTCGATCATGGCCTGCGCCGTTTCCATCTCATCGAGGAATTCGGTGGTCTCCAACGGGCTGGAGCTGTTGCGGGTTTTATTGGCTATGTCGATACCGACTATGGCCACCTGCTCACCACCGATTGATTTGATGACGTAGGGCTGGATGTAGTCATCTTCGGCAATCGGTGCCAGGGGAGTGCCAACCTGGGGCTTGACGTTGGCGGCCAGTACCGGCGTCTGACAGCTTCCGCTATCCAGCAGATCAAGGAACTTCTTCAGCCCCTCATCGCCCCGGTCGAACTCGTGGTTGCCCAGTGCAAATGCATCGAAACACACCTGGTTCATCAGTCGGGCATCGGCCTCTCCCTCAAACGACGAAAAATACAGGGTGCCGGTGATGGCATCGCCGGCATGAAGTTTCAGGACGTTGTCCAGGGCCGCCTCACGCTCTGCGATCTTCCCGGCCACTCGTGGAAAGCCGCCAATCGGAAAGGACGTGCTCTGGCCGGCAATCATCAGGGACTGGGAGCCCTCTTCCAGATGGGAGTGGTGGTCATTGATGTGCAGGATGTTGGCAGTAAAGCTGCTGGCTTCCGGGGTGTTGTTATCGCTGTCGCTGTTGCAACCGGCCAGTGCGGCCAGGGGTAATGCAATCCATAGGGTTTTGCGAATCATGCCTGAACTCCTTGTTGGGTGACTACAGGGAGTCTGCGTTGTTGAGGTGTCAAAGCCGTGATGATTTTGTTGCAGTTTGAAGGGCACAACACCTGCCCGCCGGCAGGTGTTGTGCGACCGGATTATTGGCCTCGAATGGCGTGTACGAGGGCCACGAAGTCCTGGCCATCCACTTTGCCGTCTGCGTTGATGTCGTAGGTTGGCGCCGGGGCCTTACCGAACAGGGTTGCAAGAATAAAGCGGGCGAGGTCGCGGCCATTCACCCGGCCGTCGCCGTTCAGGTCTGCCCGGTCGGCTGCGGTGCGGGTGTCCATCTCAAGCGCCACCAGCACCGGGTCATGGTCGGAGGCGCGGTAGGGGTCCGGCGCATAGAAGCTGGCCTGTTGCTCCGGAGTCTTGAACTCGGTGTTGTAGTCCAGCGCCCGGGGTTCGTCAGCGTTGATGGTCCAGATGCTGGTGTCTTTGACCTTGCCTGCCAGTGCTTCATTGGCAAGGGCGTGATCGAGGTAACCTGCCTGGCCGAAAAACACGTAAGAGTAAGCCTGTTCGCCTTCGTGGACGGCTACGAGATCCTGATATCCCCGTGCGTTCAGGGCGCGAATCGGATCTTCCTTGGCGTAGGCATTGAGGTCACCGATGATCAGTACATCCTGTTCGCCGGTGCCCGTGGCATCGTTAGCCAGCCAGTCCGCCAGGGCGTTGGCGGCCTGGGTTCGCTCCGGGTTCCAGCAGCCTTGGCCATCACCTTGATCAGCATTGGCGCCGTCGGCGTTACCACAGCCCTTGGATTTGAAGTGGTTAACGGCGATGGTCAGGCCATCCTCAGATCCGATCAACCGGAAGGTTTGTGCCAGCGGCTGACGGTTCAGCTGGTTGAACGGGGCGGCGCCGATAGTGGCGGCACTGCCAACCGTCTCAACACGGTCTGCCCGGTAAAGCAGACCTACGGCGATCGCGTCCCCGCCTAACTGCGTCAGGCCCGGGTTAACATACTGCCACTCGCTTCCCAGGGCCGCCGTCAGCTCAGCAATGGCACTGTTGTTGTCGTAGCCGTCATTCTCAATTTCCATCAAACCGATGATGTCAGCATCCAGGGCGGCTAAGGCACTGGCGAGTTTGGCAGTCTGCCGGCTGAGTTCTTCGGGGTTGTCGGCACCACGGGCGGTCGGGAAACCCCCGCCCATGCCATCACCATTGAAAAAGTTCAGCACGTTGAACGACGCCACCAGCAGGTTTCCCCGTTCCTTAAGCCGTGGTTCGGTTGGTCGTGGGTTGGTTTGGCTGAAGCTGGGAGCGGTGGTTGGTTGCAATCGCCACTCGGAGAACCGGTAATCCAGAATGCCTTGCAGGTCGTTTACCGTATCACCGGCGCGGACAGTCTGGCTGGCACTGAGCTGGGGTGACGGGTAAGGCACGATGGCGGGGTTCTGTCGATTACTGCCATCGTCCAGAATGATCCTGTCCAGGCCATTCATTTCGGCGACCAGTGCGGCATCTGGGCCTGGCAGCGCCACGTTAGTGGGAATGAAATGCCGTCCGCTACCCAGGGTCAGGCTGCCGAATCGGCCAAGATCGTAGTTGTCGTTAACCACCAGCGCCTCATTGAAGATGACGCGCATGGATTCGAAGGCTTCCGGAGAATCCAGATCCGGCCTTGGCAGGGTCAAAGACACGGGCGGGGGTAGCTCGCCGGAACCACAGAGGGTGCTGTCGATGATATCGGTCAGTTCGGTCAGCCCCTGATATTCCAGTACCTTGCCGGCGATTCGGATTCGTTGGCCGGCCTCTACGTCAAGATTGGGAGCGA
Organism: Marinobacter sp. KM021; assembly: GCF_050707965.1. NCBI lineage: Bacteria > Pseudomonadati > Pseudomonadota > Gammaproteobacteria > Pseudomonadales > Marinobacteraceae > Marinobacter > Marinobacter sp. KM021. Next base: position 3,804,991 of record NZ_CP136129.1, on the reverse strand, counting down.
AGACGAAAATGCCTTCGGATGTCCTCGGATCGTCATCCCGGTGCTGCAGTTCTTCTTCCATGAAAAAGCCGCCCAGTTGTCCGTCTCCGTTGAAACTGGCGGTGACGATCGCTTCAATAACCGCCGTCTGGCCAGCCAGCGGGCTCTGGTCCGTCAGGCCCTGGATTTCGGAAATACGGGTTGCCTCAGCGCCACAGGTGAGGTCTGGTGTCTCTGGCTCAAGTGGGCCATCGCTGCCGCCGGCTTTACCGAGGTCTGAAAAATCGTCCTGTGGGAAACCGTCGTAAGCGATGGCCGGGTCGTATGTATCGAACGGATTGGTGTCTGCCACTGCACCGGCTTTTCGGCGCAGTGTGCGGTTCTGGGTTCGGGTATCCCCTGAGCCCCAGTAGCTGCCGGGGTCGAAACCGACCTGGCCGATACTGTCAGCCACGGCGCCACCCTTTAGCAACACGACGGCGTCGTCACCGTTGAACAGCCCGGCGCCGGTGGTTTGATCGGCCACGGCCAGAATCGCCGGATCTGCGCTGCTGTGCGCAAACACAAAGTTGGTGCCAGGTGCCACATTGCCGGTCAGATCGAAGGTCTGACCAGCCACGTCCGACCCGTTGAAGTAAACCTGAAGTTCCCAGGCGGCCAGATCAATGCTGGCATCAGTGGTGTTCAGTAACTCAATAGCCTTGTTGTTGCTGGAGCCTTCAACGTATTCGCTGATAACCAGCCCCGCCTGAATTGGGCCGGCCAGAAAACCGCTGATGGCAGTGGCCAGCAGTGTATGCTTCATCGTCATGGTTCTGTCCCTGAGTCATTGTTGGTTAGCGGGAAGTCCGCTACGGACAATCTGGCGAACATCTGTGACGATGGCGTGTGATTTGTGTGAAGGGTGTTTTGCCGGATGGTGACATGAGTTCGGCGTGCCCGACGAACGGGACTCCAGCCCCAGGCTGTCAGTATCGAGGATTCGCGGTACAGTGAAACCGTGCTATGCGAACCGAGTAGAGGAGAAATAGGTGAACAATCCCAGCGATTACTATGAAAACGATACCACCCTGGCCCAGTATCTGGAGTTTCACTTTGGTGAATCCTGGCATGGCGAAGCGAATTTCCCGAAAGAGCTGGCGGAGGCTGCCCTGGAGGCACTGAATGGCCGTGAAACCTGTCGGGCGCTGGATATCGGCTGTGCGGTGGGGCGAACCACGCTGGAACTGGCCCGCCATTTTGATCATGTCGATGGCGTCGATTTTTCCCAGACCTTTGTAAACACCTGCCGGGATGTTGTGGCCAACGGTATGGCCCGCTACGCCAGGCCGGAGGAGGGTGAGCTGGTGAGTTATCAGGAACGCTCGCTGGCATCACTGGGCCTGGCAGAAGCCGCTCATCGCGTCGCCTTCCACCAGGGCGATGCCTGTGATCTGGGGCAGGACTACCGGGATTATGATCTGGTGCTGGCGGGTAACCTGATCGATCGGCTATACAAGCCGTCCCTGTTTCTTGAAACCATCCACGAGCGGATCAATGATATGGGTTTGCTGGTGATCGCCTCCCCGTATACCTGGCTGGAAGACTACACGCCGAAATCCGAGTGGGTGGGCGGTTATCTGAAAAACGGTGAGCCTTTCACCACGCTCGATGGCCTGAAAGACATGCTGGGGCCTCATTTCAGGCTGCTGGGCGAGCCCAGAAACCTGCCGTTCGTGATCCGGGAAACCCGTAACAAGTTCCAGCACAGCTTTTCCGAACTGACCATCTGGGAAAAGTTGCCGGCCTGACGAGCGCTGTCACTGAACGGTCATGTTCGGGTGTTAACTTAAAGACTCATCAGGACGACACGCATTGTGTTGGTGCATCGTGTGAATACTTTGGCCGGGGAACTCCCCCGGCTTTTTTATGGTTCATCGCGGGTTAGCGTGAAAAAGTAGGAGACGGCGGTCAAACCGGTTAGTTTTGAGTTCGCCAAAACAACAAACCTGACCGACTCACCGCCGTCCCTATGAATGCTAATCCTCTTGCCCTGTTCTGGGAAGGATTCACGATAGAATCGTATGCCCAGATTGACGCTCAATCTCTGCTCATCCGACTGCAACCTGCCGACGATTACTTGCCATGCTGCAGTGGTTGTAATCAGCACACGCTTGCCATCCATGACATCAGCACCCGACGAGTCCGAGAACGCGACCTGTTCCAATACCGCGTCTGGCTGGACGTGCCAGTTCGCCGAGTTCGTTGTACGACCTGTGGCCCCAAGCTTGAACAGATTCGCTGGTTACCAGGGCGACAGCGTCTGACGGCAGGCATGGTCAGTTGGATTGAATCCCTGGTACGACTGATGCCGATCCAACATGTGGCAACGCTGCTAGGGTTGCATTGGCATACGGTCAAGGCCATCGACCATCGGCGCCTCAAACGAGAAGTGACTGAGCCAGATAAACGCCGGATTCGTCGACTGATCATGGATGAGTTCGCCTTGTTCAAGGGACACCGCTACGCCACCGTGGCGATTGATGCGGATACTCAACAAGTCCTCTGGGTTGGAGAAGGCCGCAGTCGAGCAGCGGTACGCCCCTTCTTTGAATGGCTGGGGCCGGAAACCTGTGGCCAGATCGAAGCCGTGGCGATGGATATGAATACCGCCATGGACCTGGAAGTTCAGCACCACTGCCCACAAGCACGGGTGGTCTATGACCTGTTCCACGTTGTAGCAAAGTTCGGACGGGAAGTGATTGACCGTGTCCGGGTCGATCCGGCCAATCAGCTTCGACACGACAAGCCGGCTCGCAAAGTAGTGAAACGAAGTCGCTGGCTGTTGCTCAGAAACCGAGGCAACCTCAAGGACGAGCAGGCTCTGAAGCTCGAAGAACTGCTGCAAGCCAACCAGCCCCTGATGACTGTCTACGTCCTGAAAGACCAGCTCAAAGAGCTCTGGTACGCTCCCTCAGAGGCCGATGCCAGACAACGCTGGCAAGACTGGCTAAATCTGGCTATGAGTAGTGGGCTGGCCCCCGTGCAGCAGTTTGCCAGGCGCCTCAAGGGCTACGTCGACGGCATTATCGCCAGCGCGGTCTACCGGTTGAACACCAGTGTGTTGGAGGGAATGAACAACAAGATCAAGGTGATCAAGCGGGTGGCCTACGGCTACCGGGATAACGACTACTTCTTTCTGAAGATAAAAGCAGCATTTCCCGGTAAAGCGCGATGAACCATAAATTTTGCGCGACCGACTTGCCAACTAACGCGCCAATGTGGTGCAATCACTGCCCTTTTTTTGGGCATCCGCATTTTTGCGGTTTTCAATACGCGTATTCCGAGGGCCTTGCCATGACAGTTAAACTCGACGAAAAACTCGAACCGATTTTCCAGGACGTGCTGCACCGCAACCCGGGTGAGAGTGAATTCCACCAGGCGGTTCACGAAGTTCTGGAAACCCTCGGGCCGGTTCTGGTGAAGTACCCGGAGTTTGCCGACAAGAAGATCATCCAGCGTATCTGTGAGCCCGAGCGCCAGATCATCTTCCGTGTGCCCTGGCAGGACGACAGCGGCGAGATTCATATCAACCGCGCCTTCCGCGTCGAATTCAACAGCGCCCTGGGGCCCTATAAAGGTGGCATGCGCTTCCACCCGTCCGTGTACCTCGGCATCATCAAGTTCCTGGGCTTTGAACAGATTTTCAAGAACGCCCTGACCGGCCTGCCCATTGGCGGCGGTAAAGGCGGCAGTGACTTTGACCCCAAGGGCAAGTCCGACGACGAGATCATGCGTTTCTGCCAGAGCATGATGACCGAGCTGTACCGCCACCTGGGCGAGTACACCGACGTACCTGCCGGCGATATCGGCGTAGGTGGTCGTGAAATCGGTTACCTGTTCGGCCAGTACAAGCGCATCACCAACCGTTACGAGTCCGGCGTGTTTACCGGCAAGGGCCTGGACTGGGGCGGCAGCCGCGCCCGTACTGAAGCCACCGGTTACGGCACGGTGTTCTTCACCCACGAAATGCTGAAAGCCCGTGGTGACTCGCTGGAAGGCAAAACCGTGGTGGTTTCCGGTTCCGGCAACGTGGCCATTTACGCCATCGAGAAAGCCCACGAGCTGGGCGCCAAGGTCATTGCCTGCTCCGATTCCCAGGGCATGATTGTCCATGAGAGGGGCATCGACCTGCAGACCCTGAAGCGCATCAAGGAAGTGGAGCGTCGCCGGATCAGCGCCTACACTGAATACCACAAAGACGCCAAGTACGTGGAAGACGGCAACATCTGGAGCGTGCCTTGCGATGTGGCGCTGCCCTGCGCAACCCAGAACGAGCTGAACGGTAAAGACGCCAAGATGCTGGTCGAAAACGGCTGTGTTGCCGTGGCCGAAGGCGCCAATATGCCGACCACGCCTGAAGGTATTATCGTGTTCCAGGATGCCAAGATTGCCTATGGCCCTGGCAAGGCCGCCAACGCCGGCGGTGTTGCCACGTCCGCCCTGGAAATGCAGCAGAACGCCAGCCGCGACTCCTGGACCTTCGATTACACCCAGAAGCGCCTTGAGGAGATCATGATCGATATCCACAAGAACTGCTATGAGACCGCCGCCGAGTTCGGTGCCGAGGGCAACTACGTGCTGGGCGCCAATATCAATGGCTTCCTGCGCGTTGCCAAGGCGATGAACGCCATGGGTGTTATCTGATCCGGCCATGATCAGCAACGAACCTCTCCAGCCTGATGACCGGGTTTCCACCGGCCTGAGTGGGCTGGATGAGGTTCTGGATGGCCTTCGAATCGGCGATAACGTGGTCTGGCGGGTTTCCGACCTGGACGACTATCGCCGATTTGTTCTTCCCTTCGTAGACGCCGCTTCTGACGCCGGCCGGCAGATTATCTACCTTCGCTTTGGTGACCATGCCCCGATTATCCGGGACCACCCGTCGGTTCGAACCATCACCATCGACGCGCTCGGTGGCTTTGAAAGCTTTACCAGTCGAGTCTGGCACCTGATCGAACAGCATGGCCGTGGCGCCTTTTATGTCTGCGACAGCCTGAGCGAGCTGCTCAACGCCTGGGCAACCGATGCCATGGTCGGTAATTTCTTCCGGGTGGTGTGCCCGTTTCTGTTTGAACTGGACACCGTGGCCTGGTTTGCCCTGCACCCGAAAAGACACTCCCGGATGACCCTGGACCGGATTCGCCAGACCACCCAGGTGATGATTGATGTGCATCGCCACGGCGATGACGTGCAGATTCATCCGATCAAGGCCTGGCGGCGGCAATCGCCCACCATGTTCCTGCCGCACCGGGAGCATGATGGACAGTTTCAACCCATAACCGACAGCAGTGATGCCACCCGACTGCAAGCCAGCCTGGAGCTTGAACACCTGCACCGCCAGCCCCTGCTGGACTATTGGGACCGATTGTTCCAGGAAGCCAGCCGGGCTTTGTCCGACCAGGACACCGACTGTATCGACGACCTGCAGGAGCAAGTACTGCAGGTAATGATCAGCCGCGATTCCCGGATACTGGAACTGGCACGGCGTTACCTGTCGCTGGAGGACCTGCTGGGCATTCGCAGCCGCCTGGTCGGCAGCGGCTACATCGGCGGCAAGGCCACCGGCATGCTGATTGCCCGCAATATTCTGTTAAAAGACGCCACCGAGCCATGGCAAAGCCAGCTGGAGCCCCACGATTCAAGTTATCTTGGCACCGACGCCTATTACGCTTTCCTGGTCCATAACGGGCTCTGGCCGGCGATCATGCGGCAACGCTCCGGGGAGGGTTACCTGAGTGAGGCGCCCGCGCTCAGAGCCGCGATCCTGGCCGGCAAGTTTCCCGACGAGATACAGGCCGAGCTGGAGCGACTGCTGGACCATTACGGCCAGTACCCTATCCTGGTGCGCTCATCGAGCCTGCAGGAAGACGGCTTTGGCAATGCTTTTGCCGGTAAATACGACAGTGTGTTCCTGGTCAACCAGGGGGCACCGGAACAACGGCTGTCGGCACTGGAAGACGCAATCCGCCAGGTGTACGCGTCATCCATGAGTGAAGATGCCCTGGTGTACCGCAAACAGCGGGGCCTGGACCAGCGGGAAGAGCCCATGGCGCTGCTGATCCAGCGGGTCAACGGGCGGTTTCATGGTCGCTATTACCTGCCCGATGCGGCCGGGGTCGGGGTATCCCGCAATACCTTTGCCTGGGACAGCAGTATGGACCCGGAAGCGGGGATGGTCCGGCTGGTGATGGGCCTGGGCACCCGGGCAGTTGATCGCATTGAAGGCGATCACGCCTGCGTGATGGCGCTGGACCACCCCATGCGCCAGCCGTTCCGCAACCAGGACGAAAGCTACCGGTATTCCCAACACCTGGTGGATTTGCTGGACCTACAGGATGGAAAGCTCGACACCCGACCCCTGAGCCAGTTGCTGGAAACCACCAACGATCTGCCCATGGATCACCTGGCCGAGGTGGATCGGGCGGCCAGTACCCGGGCCGAGCAGATTGGCTTGCAAGGCCCGGTGTGGAGACTGACCTTCCGCCCTTTGGTGCAGCGCACTCCGTTTATCAGCCGGCTGTCGCATCTGCTGCAAACCCTGGAAGCGGGCTACCGGCACCCGGTGGATGTGGAATTCACCCTGCACCTGGACCAACAGGGCAACCCCGCCTTCAACCTGGTGCAATGCCGCCCGCTGGCGACCATCGGCGAGACCGGGCCGGTGGCTCTGCCCGGCGACTTGCCTGAGCGTAAGCTACTGTTCAGAACCCAGGGCCACTTCATGGGCGGCAACATCAACCTGGCCATCGAACGGGTGGTCCGGGTCGACGCGTCGGTCTACGCCGGGCTGTCCACCAGCCAGCGCTATGACGTTGCCCGCCGTGTCGGCGAAGCTGTCCGTGCATCCGGTGTGCCCACCCTGCTGATCGGCCCGGGCCGCTGGGGCACCAGCAGCCCGGATCTTGGCGTTCCGGTTCGCTTTGCGGACATTGCCGGGGTCGCCGCCCTGGTCGAAGTCTCAGAAAAGGCCGGCGAGATGGTGCCAGACCTGTCCTACGGTTCTCACTTTTTCCAGGACCTGGTGGAAACCGGCATCGCCTACGCGGCGCTGTTTCCCGACATCCAGCATTGCCGATATCACCCTGAACGCCTGCCCGGGGCCCCGACGCCCACCAGCACCGAATCTGCGGTCAACCGTGCGGTTCAGGTGCATGATCTGCAGGCGCAACACCTGCAACTGACCGGTGATGTGGTGCGCCAGCAACTGGTCTGTTATTTCACCGATTGACCCGTCGCAAACAAACGCCGTTTTCACCACCATGGCCGATGGCATGCTGCTAGAATGCCGTCTATGGAATGGCTCACACACTCTCAAACCGGTTTTCGTCAGGCTGCCCGTTATCTTCTGGGTATGCGGCTGGCCATTATTGCCACGCAACTGGTCGCGATCGCTGTTGCCGAAACCACCGTAACACTGGCCCACCGGGCCGAGGCCTTGATCCTCAGCCTGCTTTATGCCGTTCTGGCCACGCTGGCCTGGCTGTGGTTCAGCCGTAGGCCCCCCGAAACGTTCGCACCGGTCAGCCTGACCCTGGCCACAGATCTGTTCCTGATCGGCTGGTGGCTGTATTTCACCGGCGGCTACACCAACCCCCTGGTGTCCTTGCTGCTGCTGCCCATTGCCGTCGCCATCATTCTGGTCCCCAGCCGCCAGAGCATTGTCCTTACCGTCACCGGCGTTGCGGTGTATACAGCGCTGGTGCTCTGGCACACCCCGGTTATGCATGATCACCACTCGGCAGACCTGGCCAGGCTGCATCTGGTGGGCATGTGGGTGACCTTTGCCCTGACCGCCGCCATTCTGCTACTGGTGGTTGGCACCCTATCCCGCAGGCTAAGGCTGCAACAGTCCCAGCTTTCGCAATTCCGGGAAAACCGTTTGCGGGATGAACAGATCATCGCACTGGGCCTGTCTTCGGCCGCCGTTGCCCACCGGCTAGGTACCCCGCTGAATACCATGACCCTGTTACTGGACGAAATCCGTTCCCACACCGAAGGCCAGGCCTCCGTGGCGCTGACGGAAGATCTCGACCTGATGGGTCAGCAGTTGAACCTGTGCAGCCAGCATTTGCAGCAACTAACCAAGGCGGCGATTGAAGCCCGCACAGCGCAACTGGAAATACTGACGGTCAAAGACTGGCTCGCCAGGCTGAGGGAGTCGGCCACGCTGTTATGGCCGTCAGGGCCGGTTCAATGGCCAGGCGCCCACCCCGACGTCTCGGTGGCCGTGGATGCCACTCTGGACCAGGCGGTGCTCAACCTGCTGGCAAATGCCCTGACAGCGAGCCCGTCCTGGGTCGCCGTCAGAAGTCAGTTGTCGGAATCCGGTCGGGTGGAGGTGGTTGTCGAGGACCAGGGTGACGGCCTGGAAACGGCTCTGCAGGGCACGCCGGGTGAGGACATTGTCGACTCCCACCATGGTCTTGGGGTCGGGTTGTTCCTTTCCAATGCCACGATCCAGAGGCTTGGCGGCAATCTCCGAGCCAAGGCCAGTGAAACAGGCACCACCATGGTGATCGATTTACCGGTTGCCCAGGCCCAAGGCGAGGAGATACAACCATGACCACACAGGAACTCTGGCTGCTGGTCGACGATGACCCGGCGTTTCTCCAGGTGCTGGCCCGATCCCTGTCTCGCCAGGGCATCGAAACACTCTGCGCCAGCGATGCTGACAGCGCTCTGGAGGCCATCCGTACCCGGCCGGTGAACCGGTGTGTTCTGGATCTCAACCTGGCCGGGGAAAGTGGCCTGCAACTGTTGCCGGAACTTCTGGAGCAGAGGCCAGACCTGGACGTACTGGTGCTGACTGGTTACGGCAGTATTGCCACGGCGGTGGAAGCCATGCGCCGCGGCGCCGCCAACTACCTGTGCAAGCCGGTTACCGTGAACCAGTTGATGAATGGCTTTGAACCGCTGGACGCACCACCGGACCTGAGGCCCGAACCGCCGTCTGTGGAAGAAATGGAATGGGAACACATCCAGCGCGTGCTGAACGAACACGATGGCAACATTTCCGCCACCGCCCGGGCCCTCAACATGCACCGGCGGACCCTGCAACGCAAACTGCAAAAGCACTCTCGCTGGCGCTAATGAACGGTTGCCGCCGGGTGTGCCCGAAGAATCTCCCCGGAAATTGATATCAATCAACCAGACACCGCTTTGGTCGAATGTCTTAACGGGCCAGATAGGCTAGCATCGTGCCCCGTTGTGAGATTGCAATAAACGGACACACCCTCTCACAGGGAGGAGAGAAACACCCAAGCCACCGTTACCCGGAACACCCGACACATGTCGAATGCCCCTGATTCCAACAATACGTCACCGGAGTTTGACCCCAAGCGCCTGGCATTGGTGGCCTCTGCCACCCGCAATCTGGTGCTCATTCTGGATGCTGGTGGTCGCATCGAATGGGTGAATGCCGCTTTCGAACGTCATACCGGCTTTCACCTCGACACCATAGTTGGAAAGAACCCCGGCGAACTCCTCTACGGGCCGGACACCGACACCGAGACCGTCCGCCGTATTCGCCAACACCTGTTCCGTGGCGAAGTGTTCGAGGAAGACGTTCTCAATTATTCGGCGGATGGCACGCCCTACTGGGTACACACCTACTGTATGCCTGTTGGCGAAAGCGAGGGTGTCGAGCCCGGCTTCGTAGTCATTCAGACCAATATCTCCGATCGGAAGAATAGTGAACGCGGCCTGCGCATCGCCGCCAGCGTGTTTGATCGCAGCCACGAAGCCATTGTCATTACTGATCACTTCAATCGGATTATCGACGTCAACCCGGCTTTCTCCCGCATCACCGGATACAGTCGCCCGGAAGTACTTGGATTGAATCCTTCCATCCTCAGCTCCGGTCGCCACTCCCGCGAATACTACCAGTCCATGTGGACGTCGATTGAGAAGACCGATCACTGGCGAGGCGAAATCTGGAACCGCCGGAAAAGCGGGGAAGAATATGCAGAGCTGCTGTCGATCAGCCGCGTTCACCTTGAAGAGCCGGGGCGTTTCTACCATGTGGCCGCGTTCTCAGATATCACTGCTCTGAAAAATCATGCCAGGGAACTGGACCGCGCCGCCAACTATGACGAGCTGACCGGGCTGCCCAACCGGCAACTGTTGGAAGAGCGTCTTCGCTCGGCCCGCACCCACGCGGACCGTCAGAAGCGGGTGCTGTCCATCTGCTACCTGGACCTGGATGGCTTTAAAGCCATTAACGACCAGCTGGGCCATGGCATCGGCGACCTGGCGCTGCGAGCGACCGCCGAGCGCCTGACCCGCGCCCTACGCAGTGGCGATACCATCGCCCGCATCGGGGGTGATGAATTCGTACTGTTACTGCAAAGCGACAGCCCCGAGGCGGTGTATTCGCGAATACTCGCCAATGTCAGCGAGCCCCTGCAGATTGGTGACCAGACGGTCAACCTGACCGCCAGCCTGGGCGTCACCCTGTATCCGGAGGACGACACCGATGCAGAGGGCCTGATTCGCCATGCCGACCAGGCCATGTATGCCGCCAAAGAGAAGGGCCGGAATCAGTTCCACATTTTCGACCCCGGCCTGGACGCCCATCGCCGGCAGCGCCGGAACCAGTTGATGGAAATATCCCGCGCGCTGGAGAACGAAGAATTCGAACTCTACTTCCAGCCCCAGTTACGCCTGGACGATAGCGAGGTCATTGGGTTTGAGGCGCTGATTCGCTGGAATCATCCGGACAAAGGACTGCTTGGCCCCGGTGAGTTCTTGCCAGCTGTCGCCAACAGCCATCTGGAGATTCCGCTGGGCCAGTGGGTACTCAAGGAAGCCATCCATCAGATGAATCTGTGGCATGAGGCGGACGAATCGCTCGCCGTCAGCATCAACATCAGCGCACCTCACCTGATGGACCGCAGTTTTGCCGATTACCTGGAAAGCTACTTGCACAGCCATCCGGATGTGCGCCCCGGGCAAATCACCCTGGAGGTTCTGGAATCCACCGCGCTGGAAGACACCAAGCGCGCGAGCAATGTGTTGGCTCGCTGCCAGTCCCTGGGGTTACAGGTGGCACTGGACGACTTCGGTACCGGTTTCTCGTCATTAACTTACCTGCGCACCCTGCCGGTGGATGTGATCAAGATCGACCAAAGTTTCGTCCGCAACATGCTCACCGATGCCAGTGACCGCGCGATTGTGGAGAGCGTGATTTTCCTTGCGCAACGCTTCGACCACCCGGTTCTTGCTGAAGGCGTGGAAACCATGGAACATGCTCGCGCCTTGAGGGACATGGGGTGCAATCTGATTCAGGGTTATGGCATCGCCCGCCCAATGCAAGCGAAGGCCTTGCTGCCCTGGCTGGCACAGTGGCGCGATCAGGTGAGCCGACATCACAGCCTGGGCAAACATGAACAAACCTCCGTCCAGGGCGGAGGCATCTGACCGGGCGTTACCGGTATCGTCGCTGATCCAGGGTGCTGAGCCGGTCTGGGTGAAACACCATCAGGCCGGTCACAAAAACGCCGTTCACAAAGCCTTCCGGAATCATGAACAGTGGCAGGTAGCGCAGGTATTCGTGCACCAGGGTCTCGAAGGTATAAACGCCGCTGGACCACAGCATCAGACACATCAGAACACCGGCTGCGGCCACCGACAGCCCGGCACCAAAAAAACCGCAAAAGAAAATGTAGGCAAAGAAGTTGCGGAAATCCCTGCGCCGCTCCCACAGCATGATGGCGTGGGTAACCAGAGCCGGCACCATCACCGTCACCAGGCCGTTGGCGGCAAACATCACCAGAGGCTCGCGGCCGGTAATAACGGTGATCACCAGCGCTAACAGACCGCTGATAACGGCCAACGCCCAGCCAAGCATCAGGGTGATCACGGTGATGCCAAAAATGTGGATAGCCAGCCCGGGCGAGATGCCCGCCCGTAACTGCCAGACAAAGCCCAACACCACCGCCGCACCAAACAGCGAGTGCTGGGTGGCGTTATCTTTCCTCAGCGCCTGCCAATCCACTGAGCGCAAAGCTGCCAGCAACACCAGCACAAAAATCGACGCGGTCAGCAACCACTGGCTGGTTGAAAGCAGATTTTCTGTCATTCCCATCAAAGTCACCGGTTACCAAAGCATCGGATGCGCGGGGCAGTGTTTACTGATACCCCCCGGCCGGTCAATGGGATCACTTGACCCCGGTCACTCCAGGGCAGTACGCCCGGTCAGGGACTGCCAGGCCTCATAAGTGCTCAGATAGACGTTACCACCGAGGTGCCGGATAAGCTCGGTACCCTTCAGCCGGTCCATCACCGGGCCTTTCACCTCCGACAGGTGCAACCGCACCCCGGCATCGGTCAGCCGCTCATTGATGGCTTCCAGGCTCTCCAGGGCCGACGCATCCACCAGGTTCACCGCCGGGCAGACCAGCACCAGGTCGGTCAGCTCCGGTTCCCGGGTGACCAGATCCATCACTCGCTCTTCAAGAAAGCGGGCATTGGCAAAGTAGAGGCTTTCATCCACCCGCAGGAAGGTCACTTTCGGGCACAGTTCCACGTCGTGGCGCAGAATGTTCCGGAAGTGTTCGGTGCCCGGCACCCGGCCCACCACGGCACTGTGGGGTCGGCTGGTGCGGTACAGAAACAGACCGATCGACAGGGCAACACCGGCAATGATTCCCGCCTCAACGCTGTGAACCAGAGTCAGCACAATGGTTGCCAGCATGGCGCCGAAATCCGTCCGTGAATACCGGAAGGTGCGGCCCAGCGCTGGCAGGTCGATCAGCGTGGCAACCGCCACGATGATCGTGGCCGCCAACGTGGCCTGGGGCAGCCAGGCGATGGCCGGGGTCAGGAACAACGTGGCCAGGGCAATGCCGACCGCCGTATAAGCACCGGCCGCCGGAGTTTCCGCGCCGGCATCAAAGTTCACCACCGAACGGGAAAAGCCTCCGGTCACCGGCATCCCACCGGAGAGCCCGGAGCCCAGGTTCGCAGTGCCCAGGCCGATCAACTCCTGATCCGGATCGATTCTCTGGCGCCGTTTCGCCGCCAGGGTCTGGCCCACCGACACCGATTCCACAAACCCAACCACACTGATCAGCAGGGCACTGACCGCCAACTGCGACCAGATCGCCATATCCAGTGTGGGCATGGTAAATGAGGGCAATCCTGCCGGAACCTCGCCCACCAGGCGAACGCCTTTTTCGTCCAGATTCAGCCACCAGGCAATCAGCGTGGTCACCACCACCGCCAGAATCGGAGCGGTTTTGGTGATGATATCTGCGCTTCTGTTGGCCAGGCCCAGCCGGACCAGCAATGGCTTCAGAAATTCTCGGGACCACAGCAGGAATGCCAGCGCGCCAACCCCCACCAGCAAGGTAGGTATGTTGGTTTCCGGCAGGGATGCCAGCAAGGAGCCCGCAATTTCCCACAGGTTATGGCCCGAGGCCTGGATTCCAAACACGTGTTTGAGCTGACTCGCCGCAATCACGATACCCGAGGCCGTAATAAAACCGGAGATGACCGGATGGCTGAGGAAATTCGCCAGGAAGCCAAGCCGCATGATGCCCATCACCGTCAGCATCAGGCCGGACATCACCGCAATCAATACGGCACCGGCAATGTACTCCGGTGTTCCCATGTCCGCCAGCGGCGCCAGGGCCGCCGCCGTCATCAACGAGACCACCGCCACCGGGCCCACCGACAAGGTCCTGCTGGTGCCGAACACCGCATACACCACCAGCGGCAGAATACTGGCGTACAGCCCGACCTGCGCCGGCAACCCCGCCAGCAAAGCGTAAGCCAGCGACTGGGGAATCAGCATGACGGTCACAATCACCGCCGCGACCAGATCACTGGTCGCCTGATCACGGCTGTACTTTGGCGCCCATTGCAGAACAGGCAGGTAATGTTTGAGGTTCATGCCGGGCTCAGAACCGGTTAACCGGAACTTTCAGGTACACCTGGCCGTTATCCTCAGCCGGCGGCATGTGACCGGCGCGCATGTTCACCTGCACCGAAGGCAGGATGAGCCGGGGCATGTCCAGAGTGGCATCACGCTCGGTGCGCATTCTGACAAATTCGTCCTCTGAAATTCCCTCATGCACATGCACGTTGGCCTCGCGCTGTTCCGCGACCGTGGTCATGTGATGGTACTCATCGCGACCAGGCGCCTTGTAATCGTGGCACAGGAAAATCCGGGTCTCGGCCGGCAACGACAGTACCTTCTGGATTGACCGGTACAGGGTACGGGCATCACCACCCGGGAAGTCGCAGCGAGCGGTGCCGTAATCCGGCATAAACAGGGTGTCGCCAACGAAAGCGGCGTCGCCAATCACATAGGTCAGGCAAGCGGGAGTGTGGCCCGGGGTATGCAAAACCCGACCTTCAAGGTTGCCGATGGCGAAGGTATCTCCCTCTTCGAACAGCTGGTCAAACTGGCTGCCGTCACGAGCGAACTCCGTGCCGGCATTGAACGCTTTGCCAAAGATTTCCTGAACATCGACGATTTTCGCGCCAATACCTGTCTTGCCACCCAGTTTCTCGTGCAAGTACGGGGCAGCCGAAAGATGATCGGCGTGCACGTGGGTTTCCAGAATCCACTCTACGGTCAGGTTGTGGGCGCGAACGTACTGAATAATGTCGTCAGCCGAACGCACGTCGGTACGGCCTGCGGCGTAGTCGAAATCCAGCACGGAATCGAGGATGGCGCAAACCTGGCTGTCAGGGTCACGCACCACGTAACTGAACGTGTTGGTGGGCTCGTCGAAAAAATGCTGAACGATGGGCTGTGTCATGGTATTCACCTCTGAGATCTGCTGATCACTAATCTTATGATCTAAGAATATACCAAATGGATATATGAGGTGAAATGCTGTTTCCTTATATGCGTGATAATCCCGATGCATCGACCAGGCAGTCCCGACCACCCTGCTTGGCCTGGTACAACCGCTGGTCCGCAAGCCCAATCAATGCGTGGGGGCTGACCGGTTCCTCGGTAAGCTCCGCCACACAGACAGAACCAGCACTTACCGTGATCCCGAAAGTCTCACCACCAATCACAAACTTTTCCGCCCTGACGGCGTGCATGATTCGCTCCACCAATGGCTGAACATTCGCATCCGCCAATTCGGTGAAAACTACGAGAAATTCCTCGCCACCGTATCGGGAAACCACATCGGTATTCCGCGTGTTCGCGAGAAGCAGTTCGGCAAATCGCACCAACACCTGGTCCCCGGCCAGGTGGCCCAGGTTATCGTTAATCCGTTTAAAATGATCGATGTCAAACATCGCCAGGCAAAAACGTTCACCATGACGACTGCAGGTAGCCAGCACCTCATCCAGCCTGGGCATTAAGTAGCGACGGTTGTGAAGGCCGGTGAGAGGGTCACGAATCGACTGGTTCAGCAAGTCTTCCTCCAGACGATTGCGCTCAAGGGCACCGGACAAAAGCCCGGAGACAATGATCAGAAGGTCTGCCATGTCCTGCCGCCAAGGTCGCTGCGATAACGAATCAACGCCAAAAAAGCCCATTACCTGGCCACGTATCCAGATTGGCACGCAGAACATGGAAATCACGCCCTGCAACTCCAACAGGGCACGCTCGTTGTTGGCCTCGGGCGGCAACTGATTGACGTCTTCAATAAAAACCACCTGATTCTGGCTTTTCATCGCGTTGATTTGCGCTTGCCACCACTGGAATTCCTGAATGGCCACGCTTTGCTGATCCGCCATCAGGGAAGCCACCCCCGGCGCACACCATTCGTGGGTATTGGTCATCGTCAGGTGATCTTGCGAAAACCCATAGACATAGGCTCGATCAATGCCAAAAAAACCGCCAATGGAGCGGAGCAACTCGTCGATACACTCGTCGATCGAACCAAATCCAAGCTGGATAAATTCTCCGGACAACCGGGCAATCAGCTTCTGAAAACCCGCCTGAAACTGGAACTCCGCTTCGCTGTCCCGCAGGGTCTGCTCCAGTTCTTTGTAGTGCTGGATGTTGTGGAACTGACCATACCAGATGGTACTGCCATCGGGTTGGCGCTCCGGCACCGAATGGGCCTCAAACCACTGATACTGGCCATCCAGCAACTTCAGACGCGCCCGGTAACACCAGGGCTCCAGAGTCTGCGCCGAGTGCACAATACTGTTGGCCACCCCGGTCGCGTCCTCCGGGTGAATTACCGAGAATACTGCTCTGGCGTCTTCGTTAAGCAGGGCGGGTTCAATGCCGAACAGGTCCTGTACCTGATCACTGACATAGGGGTAACGGTGGGACTGACCATCCGGGCTGAGCCAATAGGTAAACAGGATTCCCGGAACTCCTGATGCCAATTTCCGGAAGAAATGAGCCGGCATTCGGTCTGGCTGGCCTGCCCCATAATTGCTCGCCATGAATGACCTGTCTCCCTAGCATTTGCACTCTTACGTAATGACGAGTGTAGCCCAGCCAGACAGGCGCGGCGACCAGCAATCACAGATTATTCAGGCGAGCCTGCGCCTCTGCCCGGCGCCCCTGGTCAGCCACCGCGCGGCCTGGCCTGTCGGGTGCCGCCAACACTTTTTCAAGATAAATACGGGCACGTTGGGGCTCGCCCTGATCCAGCAGAAAATCCCCGAAGAAGTAATTGGCATCAATACCGTCGGGATTGATGGCCAGCGACTTTTGCAGGTACTTCCGCGCCTTGCCATCATCCCCGAACCCCAGCGGCCAGCCCGGCACCTGATAGTACAGACTGCCGAGCGACGTGTAAGCGGAGCCATCCAACGCCTCCGGGTCGATGTCGAGGGCCGCTTCCAGTGAGGCCCGGGCTTGCTTTACCAGCCCGAGGGCGCCGAGGCCGCCTTTGGCACCGGCGTAGGTGCTGAGCACAATACCCTGCCAGATCAGCGGTTCGGCACGGCCCGGGTAGCGGCCAACAAAGGCTTCGGCCTCAGCGGCCAGCTTCTCGAATGCTTTCTCTTTGTCCCTGTCCTGAACCTGATATTGAATTTCAGCCCAGCGCTGCTGGATTTGCGCCAGCTCAATTTCAACATCCTGCGCCCACAGTGGCATAGCCGCCACAGAGACCAGCACCAGAATCATCCACTTCATCACACCACTCCTGAATCCAGAAAGCGCCGGATTACCGGCAGTTGTTTCAACATGGCTTTATCCACAATCTTCGGCAGGATGCCGTTGAGTACCACAAACAGTTTTTCCGGCCAGCCTAGAAAACGCCGGCGCTCATCTTTTTCCATGGCTTGAAGAATCTGGGCTGCGACGGCTTCCGGTGCGTCCATGGCATTGCCCAGGGCACGGTTCAGCTCGTTCACCGGCGCCGGGTTCATGGCTGTGGCGGTGGCTCTGGGCGCCACATACACCACCTGTACCGGGGTATCCGCCAGCTCCCGGCGCAGGGCTTCGCTGAAGCCGCGCAGGCCGAACTTGCTGGCGCAATAGGCGGTGTAGCCGGGAAATCCGATACTGCCAAAGGTGGAGCCGACAAACACCAGCGCGCCCATCCCTGCTTTGCGGAAACGAGGCGCAAAATGCCGGGCCACCAGCATGGCGGAACGCAGGTTGACCATAAGCTGGGCATCCAGGTCACTGACCGCCATGGTATCCAGCGCCGCAAACCGGTTCTGGCCGGCGCAATGAATCACCCCATCAATATCGGGATACACCTTGCTCAACTGTTGCAGCTGTTGATCCAGCTTCGGGCTGGCCAGCTCCAGGTGCACCGGAGAAACGCCCGCACGCTTTTCCAGCCGCTCCGGATGCCGGGTAGCGACGATCACCCGGGCACCGCATTCCACCAGCGGCCCGATCAGGGCCTGGCCAATGCCGCCGGTGCCGCCCAGCAGCAAAAAGGTACGGTCATGCAGCCTCATGGCGCTGCTCCTTGCCACGTGCCGGCAGCGGAATGCTGTGCAGCATATCGCCGTACAGGCGGTACACCATGCGTGCAGCCTCAATAATGGCCTGTTGGTCGTCCGGGTCGGTGATGTCGTTCATCAGGTTGCGGAAGAACTCGAAGTGTTCCTGGTCCAGGGCGCCGTGGGAGTATAGGTAGCTAAACGCCTGGTCCGGCAGGCCCAGCTGCTTCTGGACGGCTTCACCCAGCGGCGTGGCCAGCTCAATGGAAGTGCCTTCCAGTACCTGAACCATGCCAAAAAACGCCGCCGGGTTACCCCGCTGGATGCGGTCATACAGGTAGGCCACCATCAACTCGATGGAGGTATCGGGCTGGCCATCGCGAATGGTTTCCTTGTCTTCACCGCAGGCTTCAAGATCGTTGAGGATCCACTCATGGTGGCCGTATTCTTCCTCGATGTATTCCACCAGCGCCTTACGCACGAACTCCAGCCGCTCGGGCAGCCGGCCACCGCAGGCCATCATCAGCGGTACCGTGTGTTTGACGTGGTGGTAGGCCTGTGTCAGGAACCAGGTGTATCCGTCAAGATCAAAGCGACCCTCACGGATAGCCTGAATCACCGGGGCTCCAGTGACATGGGCCCGGGCCTGTTCGGTTTCGGATTGCAGTCGGTCAAAAAATGCCATGTTGGAGTCTCCTGGCGTTGAAAACTGGGTAGTTACGGGTTGTGAAGAGGCGCTTGATGGCGCCGAGAGGTTCATGAACAGGGGGAAGCCTTCCGCCAAAAGCATGGGCAGGTCGGCCTGAATCTGGTGCCGCACCGGGCGGCCGTTGGCGGTGATATGCCCTTCGGCCTGAGTGAGCGGTTGCCGGCGCAGGTATACCGCCTGCAGGCGGGCATAGTCGGGCAATCCGGCATTGAGCTGCGCCAGGGCCTGACGCACAGCCTCGGGGCTACGACCATCCCGGATGACCAACAGGGCCAGGGGCTGGGGCTCTCCGTCACCGAACACCACGGCCTGGGTAGCGCCCACGGCCTGTATCAGCTCGCTTTCCAGCCATTCCGGGCTGATGTTACGGCCGAAACTGGTAATGATCAGGTTCTTGGCCCGGCCGTTAACGCCCAGGAATCCGCCCGGGCCTGTGGCTCCAAGATCGCCGGTGTCCAACCAGCCATCATGCTCCGGCTCATCTCCCAGGTAACCCAGGTGGGTATTGCCCTGCACCAGAATCCGCTGGTCGCTATCCACACGAACCTGCACGTGATTCAGCGGCAGGCCTACGGTGCCCTCGCACTCGCAACCCGGCGCATTCAGCGCCACCACCGAGCCACACTCAGACAAGCCATAGCCTTCGTACAGCGGCAAACCAGCCGCCCGGCCCCGAGCCAGCAAATCCGTCGATACCCGGCCGCCACCAACAGCCAGGAAGCGGAAACCGCCAGCCAACAATTGGCCCTGCTCAGCGGCATTGACCAGCGCCATCGCAAGCTCTGGCACCAGAATCACTGAATGCGGCTGAAACCGGTTAAGGGCGAGGGCAAGCTGGCCCACGTCCAACCCGCTGCTGCCGGTCATGCCCAGGGTTTTCAGCGGCATAACCGTCACTGTGGCGCCTATCAGCAAGGGCAGGTAAACCCCGGCAATGTTTTCCAGCAGGGTGGCCAGCGGCAGGATGCACAGGTGCTTCTGCAGATCCACACCCTCGAGCCGTTGCTGCAGGGCACACGCGGTAGCGACCATTTGCCCGGCAGACAGGCATACGCCCTTCGGCGTGCCGGTGCTGCCGGAGGTGAAGGTGATCTTTGCGGTTTGCTCCGGCATCCAGGCGGCTCCCGGAAAAACCGACAAACGGCGCAGCCAGACTCCCTGTCCAATGGTCTCCGCGTGTTCTGCCTCAGCGCTGAATAGCAGGGCATCCAGCCCGGCCCGCTGGATCAGGTGCTCAGTCTGGCTGCTGGAAAAAAACACCGGCACCGGCACACACACCACCCCTGCCATCAGGCAGGCGAGATCGGCCACCACCCAGGCCGGCGTGTTGTCGCCACACAGCCCGATGCGTTTGACGCCCAGATTCCGCAGCTGTTCAGACACAGCCTGAGCCGCGAGCCACATCTGCTGGTAGGTTAATTCGTCATCCGGCCCGCGCAGGGCGATGTGATCCGGATACTGCTGTACGCGCCGGTACAACAGCTCAGGCAAGGCGACCATAGGCACCTCCCAAATCCGTCTGATGCTCGACCTCAGCCGCTGCAACCGGCTGCACCAGTTTCAAAAGTCCGGCTTCACGAAGCGCCGACATGCCATCGGCCACGCGAATGGTCATCACTACCGGGTGGTGGTCGTAGTAGCGGCCCCAGCCCGCACCGCCATCCGGCAGCCTTGAAGGGTCGGCATCTGCCAGCACCTGGGTAGCAATACCCAGGCGATGAAAGCTGTTGCGCAGCTGGTCGGTGCCGGTGCACACCACCCAGTCATAGCCCGCCGCATCCAGCCACACCGAAAGAGAAGCAAACAGATAACGGCTGACGCCGGCTTCCACCCCGGCCAGGTGGGCAATTTCGGCAATGCGGCGGCGTTCGGTGCCGAGTTCGGGCATCAGCGTTTGTACTGGCACCGACAGGTAATCCTCCAGGAACAGTGTGTCGTCGCCGGCATTACGTACACCCACCGCCGCCATCAGGCTGCCCTGAGCCGTGGTCAGCGCAAGCAGGGAGGGAATTCGCAAATTCGGCTCGGCTCCGTAGGCCTGCAGAAAACGGCGACGGATAAACGCCGCCACCGTTGCTGCCATGGCACTGTGCGGTGTGATTTCGCTGAACCAGCGGCCGGCACAACGCAGCACGGGCAAAACTTCCGGGGAGTCTGGCGGGCAGCAGGTGGACATCGTCAGCGGGTCAGTCATCGGGGTTCTCCAACAGCCGGGCAAGGCCCATGGGTTACAACTGTCAGAGTATTGTCAGAGCCTTAAACCTCCCTTAAGACGACACGCAAGAATTCTTTAGCTCGGCTTAAGGTTTCTGTGGCAAACTCGTTTTCAGATATCAGAACGGGGCTCGTGAATGCGCATACTGTTGGTGGAAGATGACCACTCCCTTGCCCGCACCATGCTCAATATGCTGCGGGAAGACCAGAACACGGTGGACTGGCTGGATGATGGCCAGCAGGCCCTGAATGCCCTGCTGCAGGAACACTTTGACTTGGCCATTCTGGACCTGACCCTGCCGCGGATGGACGGCCTGGACATTGTCCGGAACATCCGCCAGCAGGGTAACCAAACCCCGGTCATCATCCTCACTGCACGGGCAGATCTGAACGAAAAGCTCCAGGGACTCGACGCCGGGGCCGATGACTACCTGACCAAACCCTTCGCCATGGCCGAACTGAAAGCCCGGATTCGAGCGGTGACCCGCCGTGGTGCCGCAACCAGCCCCTCCACGGGGCTGACGGTAGGGCGCCTGACCCTGAATCCGGAGAACGGCCATTTGATCGTTGACGGCGAATCCATCACCTTGCCCCGCAGCGAGTTCCAGATTCTGCATTACCTGATGCGCAACCCGGACCAGGTGGCTACCCGGCGCCGGCTGGAGGAACAGCTTTACGGCTGGGAGGCGGGGGCGGAGAGCAATGCCCTGGAGGTGCATATCCATCATCTGCGCCGACGGATTGGCAAGGCAGCCATCCGAACCGTACGGGGTGTAGGCTACCTACTCGACAGCCAGGCCGCCGCGGAGCCCGCATGTCTCTGACCCGTACCTTGACTCTGCTGGTTACATCCGCCGTGCTGCTGATCGCCCTGATCGCCGCCGGCTGGAGCTATGTTGAGAGTAACCACGAGTTGGAAGAACTGTTCGACGCGGAGCTGGCCCAAAGCACCCGGATCGTGCAGGGGCTGATCCGGCACCTGGCCGACAGCCAATCACTGGAACAGCTTTCTGACACCCTTGAAGAAACCCTGCAGCTTCCCGGGCTTGGCCTGACCGAAGCAGAGCTTGAGTCAGACCGGGATGAGATCCTGCCGGATGGAGCCGGCCACAAGTACGAGAAAAAACTGGCTTTTGAGGTTTGGACTCCCGGAGGCTCCCCGTTGCTGGACACCTTGAATGCCGACGATTCTTTAGGCCTTACACCCGGCTATACCTGGGCCGAATCTACCGGTTATCGGTGGCGCACCTTTACCCTGCAGGACCCGGACACCGGATTCTGGATACGCGCCGCGCAACGTGAGGATATCCGCGAAGAACTGAGCCAGGAGTTGGCGCTGGGCAATATCCTGCCTCTATTGCTGGCCCTGCCATTGCTGGCATTAGCGGTAATAGCCGCCATACAGATCAGTTTCCGCCCCCTGCGCCGGCTGGAAAAGCCCGTTCGCAACATGGCCCCGGAACGCATCCACCCCCTGGACGACCGGCAGGCTCCCAAGGAAGTTGCCGGGCTGGTTCAGGCCGTCAACGGTTTGCTGAAACGGCTAAACCAGGCACTGGAGCGTGAGCGCCGGTTCTCCGCCGACGCCGCCCACGAGCTACGCACACCGCTGACCGTGCTTCGGCTGAACCTGGAAAAAGCCTGCGAGCAAAACCCCGAACAATTCAGCGAACTGATCGGTGCCGTGGACAGGATGGTTCACCTGGTAGAACAGATGTTGCTACTGAGCCGGGTAGACGCGGGCACCGACTCAATGCCGGACATTCACAACCTGCCAGAATTGCTGGAACAGAGCATCGCGGATATTGCCCCGCTGGCCCTGAAAAAGCACATCGAGCCGGAACTGGATGATAAAACCAGCGGCAATGGCCTGGTTCGATGCCACAGCACGTTGATCAACACCCTGATGCGTACCGTGCTGGCTAATGCCATCCAGTACAGCCCAGCACATACCGTGATTTCCATCCAGCTGGTGCCGGCGGGCGAAGGTTATGCCATTTCGGTATGCGACCAGGGACCAGGCATACCCTCAAAGGAGCGGGAGCGCGCTCTGAGCAGGTTTGTAAGACTGGATCAACGCGCAGGTGGCGGAGCGGGCTTGGGCCTGGCGATTGCCCGACGTATTGCTGAACTCCATGGCGGCCAGTTGACGCTGTTAGATAGAGCAGATGGACACCCCGGACTCTGTGTACACGTTTGGCTGCCTGCCTCAAGCGACCTCATTCACACGCCGTCCTGACTCTGTCACTTTCTCCCGACCAGCAAACGTCCGTACAAGGCAGCACTTCATGGCGCTCTAAAGTACAATGGCGCTTTGGCTCAAACATGGAGGCGCCCTTTGCCCCTTAGGTCACGCGTTGCCCATGAATGGCAAGCCTTCTGGCTGGCTATCGGCTTCCTTACACGCATCCCCATGCTCGTGCGGATTGACTACTCCCAGCGCCTCATGAATCAGAGCAGCACCTATTTTCCCCTAGTGGGCCTTCTGCTCGGATTGGTCTATTGCGCCGCCTTCTTTCTGTTTTCACTGATCGCCAGCCCAGTGGTCGCCATTATCCTGGTGGTTATTCTGCACCTGTTTATCACCGGAGCTTTTCACGAGGACGGTCTGGCGGACAGTGTTGACGCTCTCGGCGGGGGTTATACCTTAGAAAAACGGCTGGCGATCATGAAGGACAGCCGCATTGGTACCTATGGCACGGTGGCGCTGGTGATGGCCTTGCTGCTAAAAGTGGCCCTGCTGGCCGATGCCCAATTGATCTGGCTCGCGTTGCTGGTGTCACCTGCGGTTTCCCGCCTGACACCCTTGGTGTTGATGGCTTGCCTGCCCTATGTCACCGATCCTGACAAAAGCAAATCCAAACCGGTGGCGGACGGTTTCTCCCGCAGCCGGTTGTTGGCGGCGGCCGGCTTTGTAATGTTGCTTACAGCGGGGTTATCACTCTGGCAGCCGTTGCTTATTCCCGCGACCGTCACTGCCGTACTTCTGGCTGCCCTGCTCTGGGGAGGCTATCTGCGCAGGCAGCTTGGCGGCTATACAGGCGATACCCTGGGCGCGGCCGTCGTCTTAAGTGAACTGGTGCTATTGCTGTTTCTGTAGTCTCAGGCGGTCATTGATTCTGGGCAATGCTCAGTTATCCACCGTGAATGACACTATCCGGGAAAGCTGACTGATGGGCATCCCGGTTTCTTCATGCCAGCGATTAAATGCCTCCTGGGCCTGGGTGAGCCCTTTCTTGCTGGCAGGAGACGCATCCAGAATGCCTGCACGGGTCAGTGCGGTCACCACATCGTGAGACAGGATAAAGCCATCCCACCCCACCCGGCGCAGGAAATACTGGGCGGAATTACCCCCCAGACGCTCGCCATTGCGTTTCAGGTACAGCAGCAGCCCCACCTGATCGGTTGACGGCCACTGCGCCAGAAACCGGCCAAAGCTACCATGATCTTTCGCCACATCCATGATCATCCGGGCATTCTCCGGAACCGTGCGGATCTTCTGCATGTTACGAACAATCCGCTCGTCTGTTGCCAGCCGCTCCAGGACTTCCGGCGGGACCTGCTGCCAGTAGGCGGGCACAAACCCTTCGAACGCCGCCTCAAAATCCGGCCATTTATTCTCGATCACCCGCCAGACAAACCCGGCCTTGAAAATGCACCGGGTGATCTCGGAAAGGTAACGGTCGTCGCTGATCTTGGCCAGGCGCTGCTTCTCGGTGACCGGTGGCAGCATGGATTTCAGGGCCTGTTCGCCGCCTTTGCGGGCCAGTGCCTGCTGGTAGAGCTCGGAAAATTTCATTTCACCTCCTGACCAGAAGCCCCAAATCGAGTCTGATCGTACCCAATTCAGGACCTGTGAGGAAAACGATCATGTTCTTTTTCGGTGCCCTTCACTTGCCGGCGAGGTAACTTGCCAGACGCTGATGCTCAAGAGGCTGACCCCAGCCATTGCCATGCACCAGCTCTTCCAGCGGCAGCCGTGAACGCCAGCCTTTGGCCTGCAGCTCCGGCTGTTCCAGAAACTCGCTGACATACCCCAGGCACAGATACGCAAGAGGGTATACGTGATCTGGCAGCTGCAGGATGTCAGACAGTATTCCCTGATCCAGAATACTGACCCAGCCCACACCAATACCCTCTGCTCGCGCCGCCAGCCACAGGTTTTGTACCGACAGGCAGGTGCTGAACAGATCCATTTCCATGATGGAGTTACGGCCGAGCACATGGGGCCCGCCGCGGGTCCGGTCACAGGTAATGCATAGATTAATCGGACTCTCCAGAATGCCCTGGAGTTTGAGTGTCCGGTAGGTTTGCTGTCGCTCGCCGGTGTAATTTTCCGAGGCTTTTGTGTTTTCCTGATTGAAGCTGGCCAGCACCTGCCCGCGCACCGCCAGGCTGTCGATAACGATGAAATCCCAGGGCTGCATGAAGCCCACTGACGGCGCATGGTGGGCTGCCCTCAGAATACGGGCCAGCACCTCATCCGGAATGGCATCCGGCAAAAACTGCGAGCGCACATCCCGACGCTCGAAGATGGCCCGGTAGAGCCCCTCACGTTGGGCATCCGTGAATGGGTCGTTCTGGTTGCTCATAACTGCAACAGGCTCCTTAACCGGTCCGTGTCCAGGCACTGTTCCACCTGATCTGCCAGGCGGTCGAGCTGCTGCAGACGGTGACTCTGATAGTCCACTGACCGCGCATTCTGTGTATTTAGACCGGCCCAGCACAGAATGGCATCGCAGGCGGCAGGCTCATCAAAGAGACCGTGCACATAGGTGCCCGCCATCTGACCGTCGGCGCTGACCGCACCATCCGGTCGACCATCAAGCTCCGCAAAAGGCCTGGCCAGCGCTGAGCCCTCGGTGACTCCGTTGTGCATTTCATAGCCGGTCATTGTCGCCGTAACACCACTTTCAGTAACCTCGGGGGATAGTCTACCGGTCACTTGTCTGAGCTGCTTACCCGATACCATGCGGGTGACCATCTCGAACAGTGCCAGGCCCTCGGTATTGCCAACTTCGCCTTCCAGCCCGTCCGGGTCTTCCACCCGAAGTCCCAGCATCTGGAATCCGCCACAGATACCCAGCAGCTTGCCACCATAGCGCAGGTGTTTCTGGATGGCCTCGGGCCAGCCCTGCTGTTTCAGCCACTGCAGGTCGTGGCGGGTACTTTTGCTGCCGGGCAGGATAATCAGGTCCGCCGGCGGAATGGTCTCATCCGGGCCAACGAAAACAAGGTCTACCCCCGGGTGCAATCGCAACGGATCAAAATCGTTGTGGTTGCTGATCCTGGGCAGTACCGGCACCACCACTTTCAAGGCGCCGGCCTCGCTGGTGCCGGCGGCACTGACACTGTCTTCGGAATCTATCACCAACCCGTGCAGGTAGGGCAAGACCCCGAACACCGGCTTGCCAGTGTGTTCGGCGAGCCAGTCCAGCCCGGGCTCCAACAGCGCAATGTCACCCCGGAACCGATTGATGATAAATCCGGCCGTTCTGGCTTGTTCACTGTCGGAGATCAACGCCAGGGTGCCCACCAACTGGGCGAAAACCCCGCCTTTATCGATATCACCCACCAGCAACACCGGGCAATCGGCGGCCTCAGCAAACCCCATGTTGGCAATGTCGTTGGCCCGCAGGTTAATTTCAGCCGGGCTGCCAGCGCCTTCGGCGATGACCACATCGAAGCGGGCGCTCAGAGCCCGCCAGCTTGCCATCACCGAATTCATCGCCTCAGCTTTGTAGGCGTGGTAATCCAGGGCATCCATATTGCCATGAACCTTGCCCCGTAATATCACCTGGGCCCCGCAATCGCTCTGGGGCTTCAGTAACACCGGGTTCATGTCACTGTGGGGCTCCAGTCCACAGGCCAGTGCCTGCAACGCCGTGGAGCGGCCGATTTCGCCACCATCCACGGTAACCGCACTGTTCAGGGCCATGTTCTGGGGTTTGAACGGTGCCACCGATACCCCCTGACGCGCCAGCCAGCGGCACAGGGCCGCCACCACCGTGGTCTTGCCAGCATCCGAGGTGGTGCCCTGCACCATCAGGGTGGGCATTTACAGCTCCACGCCCTTCTGGGCCTTGATGCCCTGATCCTTGAAGGCGTGCTTGACCACACCCATTTCGGTCACGGTGTCGGCCAGGTCGATCAGTTCCTGGGGAGCACCACGGCCGGTGACCACCACATGCTGCATCTCCGGCCGGGCCTGCAGGTCATCCAGCACCCGGTCCAGATCGATGTAGTCGTACTTCAGCGCGATATTCAGTTCGTCCAGCAGAATCAGGTCATAGCTGTCGTCTTTGAGCATGTCAGCTGCGATATTCCACGCTTCAGTCGCACTCTGCACATCCTGTTCCCGGTTCTGGGTGTCCCAGGTGTAGCCCTGTCCCATCACGTGGTAGGTCACGTTCGGCAGGCTCCGGAAGAACGCTTCCTCGCCGGTGCTGAAAGCGCCCTTGATAAACTGGACGATGCCCACTTTCATACCATGGCCCAGGGCCCGGGCGACCATGCCGAAGCCGGAACTGCTCTTGCCTTTACCTGGGCCGGTCAGCACCAGCAACACGCTCTGTTCTTTCTGGGCGCGGGCGATACGTTCCTGCATGATTTTCTGTTTGGCGGCCATGCGCTTGGCATGGCGTTCGGGGTCTTTGGCGCGTTCACGCATGATGACTCTCCTTGGGTTCACGCATTTGTATTCATCAGGAAAACCGGATTTCCTCGCCGCGAAAGATCGCGGCAACCAACGCCGGCGACGACGGGAAGTAGCCGTGAAAATAGCTGGCCAACAGATTCTGGTGGCGATACACCGCCTCTCCGTCAGAGCCGGCCTGCTTCTTCGCCCTGGCCGCAGGTTGCCAAGGGGTCTCAAGACTGGAATGGTGATAGGTATGACCCCGCAACCCGCCCAGCTGGGTCTCCAGACTTTGCAGGCCCAGCGCGGTCAAACGGTTAGCCATGGTAGCGCGCCCGGGTACCAGGCCCAGCAGGCCATGCACCGTGCCGTCTTTGTCTGCCAGCTCTTCGGCACAGGCCATTAGCCCGCCACACTCTGCCAGAATGGGCTTACCGGCCTGATGAAAGGCGCGGATCGACAATTGCATAGGCTGGTTTTCCGCCAAGCTCCGGGCATGCAGTTCCGGATAGCCGCCCGGCAGCCAGAGCGCGTCGGCCATCGGTACTTCCGAATCGTGCAGGGGCGAAAAATACACCAGCTCAGCGCCCATGGCTGTGAGAAGATCCAGGTTGGCCCGGTAGATAAAGCTGAAGGCCGCATCCCTGGCCACGGCAATCCGGCGCCCGGTCAGCAGCGGTTCTGGCCTCGGTGGTGCTTGAAAATGAAAAGGTACGGGCTTGGGAAGTACATCCAGACCCGCTGATGTCAGGACTTCGGCCGCTCTATCCAGCCGATCACTGAGGTCGTCCATTTCTGCCGCCTGGACCAGCCCAAGGTGCCGGTCCGGGATATTCATGGCATCGTTTCGGGGTATCGCGCCCAAAAGGCTGATGCCATCCGGCAGGCTCTCCCGTAACAGCTCGCCGTGGTAGGAACTGCCAATCTTGTTGGCAATTACCTGATGAACAGGGAGTTCGGAATCAAAGCTCGCCAAGCCCATGGCAACCGCGCCGAAGGTCTGAGCCATGCCCTTGGCATCAATCACGGGCAGGGCCGGAATGCCTGCCAGTTTGGCCAGGTCGCCGCTACTGGGGCTGCCATCAAACAAGCCCATGGAGCCCTCCACCAGGATCAGGTCGGCGCTCTGGGCGGCCTCGGCCAGCCGCCACCGACACTCGTCCTCGCCGGTCATCCAGGGGTGCAATTGGTAAACCGGGTTACCGGAGGCGACTTCCAGCACCATGGGGTCCAGGTAATCCGGCCCATGCTTGAACACCCGGACGTTACGGCCCGCATTCCGATGCAGGCGCGCCAGCGCAGCCGTAACCATGGATTTGCCCTGGCCGGAACCCGGGGCGGTGATCATGGCGGCGGGGATTTTGTTGTCTGGCATGTGTTGCTGTTCCCTGTCGTCTGAATTTGGTGCAGACGGGCAGCGGAGCAGGGCTTTCCGGGACACGCTGTAAATACATCCCTGTACGCTTGACTGCAGCATCCCTGCTGCAGACAGTCCCGGAAAGCCCTGCTCCGCTGCCCTCGCGATACTTCTGAGCTAGTCTCGTTTTGGCACGAAAAAAGGCGCGCCATCCACTTCCACCGTTGCCAGCTGCTGGTTATACAAACGTTCCAGAGCGTTCGGCACCAGCATCCTTTCTGCCGGGCCCCAGCAGGTTTCGCCATTGGGGTACATCAGCAAAATATGATCACACCAGCGGGCAGCCAGGTTCAGGTCGTGCAGGCACATGAAAATGGCGTTACCCGCTGCCGCCCGGTCAGTGAGCAATTTCATGACGGCCACCTGGTGGTGCAGGTCCAGGTGATTTGTCGGTTCATCCAGCAGCCAGGTGTGGGGCGACTGTGTCATCAGCGTGGCAATCGCCACTCGCTGGCGTTCACCGCCAGACAGGGTGCTGACCAGGCGGTTTTTCAGATGCAGGACATCCAGCGCTTCAAGTGATCTCTCGGCCATGGCCAGATCGTCTGCCCCTTCCATCTGCCAGGGCGCCAGCCACGGATGACGCCCGATCAGCGCGGTTTCCAGTACCGTTGCAGGGAAGCCATCCTGTCGGTCCTGGAACACCAGCCCCAACTGTTGGGAGAGGGCTCTCCGCTTTAGCTTCGTTGTAGGCACATCATTCAGGAACAAAGCACCGGCACGGGGCGCACGAAGACCTGCGAGGGTGTGCAACAGCGTGGTCTTGCCGGCCCCGTTGGGCCCAAGTACGCCCCAAACCTGACCTGATTTTATTGTCAGATCCAAAGGGTAACCGTCGGCCCGGCCAGGAATATCGATGACCAGTTCCCGGGTACTCAAGGCTTGCATTGGGGGGCGTTTATTACCGGACATCAGCGACTCCGGTACAACAGATACAGGAAAGTGGGAACGCCCAACAGCGCGGTGATCACACCCACCGGCAGTTGCTCCGGCGCGATCACAACCCTTGCCAGGGTATCCGCCAGCACCAACAGTGTGCCACCGGCTAACGCACAGGCCGGTAAAATCAGGCGCTGGTCGTTACCAAGCACCAACCGAAGCATATGCGGGACCACCAGCCCTACAAAGCCTATGCTACCGGCCATGGTCACCGCCGTGGCCGTGAGCAGGCTGGCAAGTATGTAAATCAGCCATTCCAGTGGGCGCACTGAAATCCCCAGGGCAGCAGCCTGCATGGGGCCACGGGCCAATACATTCAGACTGCGGCCAAGAGGCACCACCAGCGCACAGACCAGCACCAGCACGCCAAGCCCCGGCCAGGGTGCCCTGGCGTAGGACACATCGCCCATGAGCCAGTACAACATGCCCGGCAACTCTCTGGCCGGGCTGATGGCCAGCATCAAGGTAATGACCGCCCCCCAGCCAGCCGCCACCACAACCCCCGTGAGCAAAAGGCGGGAGGGCGTCCAGCTGCCGGTGCCGTGGGCGAGCCCGAACACCATCAAGGTGGCCAGCATGGCACCGGCAAAGGCAGAACCGGAGATAACCGCGCCGCCGAGCCCCGCCAACATCGCCAGCAATGCCCCCACGGCGGCACCCCCGGACAGCCCCAACACATAGGGATCGGCAAGCGGGTTACGCAGCAGCACCTGCATCAATGCCCCGGCCACCGCCAGCAGACCTCCGGTGGCAAAGGCCGACAGCGTTCTGGGTAGCCGGAGCTCAAGAATCAGAGTACGGTGCAGGTTGGAGCCCTCACCCAGAAACACCAACAGCACATCCGCAGGTGCAATTGCGACACTGCCAATACCGACCGACATCACCATGGCGATCAGCCCCGCTACGGCTAGAACGGTGAGGGGCAGGGTGATCGGGCGTATCACACGGCTACTCCACTAGGGCCGTCGGCCACGGGCCACCTCCAGTTTCTCGCAAAACAATTGCGTTCCCTCAAGCATTCTCGGAGTCGGTCGCTGAACCAGTGACGGCGGAATAAAAAAGAGGTTGTTTCGCTCTGTCGCAGTGATACTGGGGAATGCCTGCCAGCGCGCCAGCCAGTGGCGATTCTCCTCACCCATTCCACCCGCCAGAATGGCCTCGGGATTCGCCGCAATCACCGCTTCCGCACTGATCCTCGGCACTAGCCGGTCCAGCTGACCAAACACGTTATCACCACCGCAAAGTTCAATCATTTCACCGATCAGGTGCTGGCTGTTGACCGTCATCAGGGGCTCATCCCAAACCTGGTAGAACACCGGCACCGGATCAGCCTTGGCGTACGCCTCCTGCAAGTCGGCAATGCCCTGACGGAATCGCTCCGCCTCTGCAAAGCCTTCTGCTTCAGTACCTGCCAGTATGGAGATGCGCTCAATGGTGTTGGAGACAGCTTCAAAACTCCGGGGTTCAATGGAGAACACCGGGACGCCCATATTCTTGAGTGTGACCAGCTGCTCCGTCGGATTCCCGGTTACCCAGCCAATCACAAGATCCGGCTGCAGCTCCAGCAGCCGTTCCATATCCATGCGGGTATGGCTACCCACTGAAGCGACCTCTCGGGCTGCCGGGGGATAATCGCTGTAAGCCACCACGGCAACTACCTGATCACCGGCGCCCGCCGCCCATGCCAGTTCTGTCGCCCCAGGCGAAAGTGCGGCAATGCGTTTTGCCGGGTGTTCCAGGCATATCTCCTCGCCCAGATCATCCGTGGCGCAGACATAGGATGCCAGGGCCGGAGATGCCAGCAGCATCCAGCCGAGCAGTATGCTCACACCCTTAAGCTTTCCCACTGGCGCCTCCCCGGCAAGATTATGCAGTTTTATCGGAAGTCATAGCGAATCGAAAGAAACCCTGCGGTTCCCGCCGCCAGGTAGCCTGAACCATCAAATCGGGTTGCCGTCGCGTATTCCTTATCCGTAACGTTCTGAAGCGTCAGCCGTGCTGTCCAGTCCTGAGTAAATTCCCACCCTGCACGAAGGTTGAAGGTGACGTAGCCCGGTAAACGATTTTGATTACTAGCATCATCGTAGCGGTAGCCACTGGCCAGAGCGGTGCCTCCCAGACTCCAGGCGCCCATTTGACGGTCCAGGTCAACCCTCAGCGATTGGTGACTGCGACGACGCAGGCGGTTATCCGTCTCACGATCACGAGGATCCATCAAGGTGAGTTTGACCCCAAGATCCCAACCATTCGACCGCAGACCGGAGGCCAGCTCCGCGCCACGAATACGGGCTTCACTCACGTTGGCAGGCCGGAGATCACCGTTGATGCTCTGGAGTTCAATCAGATTCTCTACGTCCAGTTGATAAAGAGCGGCATCCCAGTACCAGTGTTCGTAACGACCGCTAAGCCCCAGCTCCACGGACGCGCCTTCCTCCGGCTTGAGGTCCGGGTTGCCGGCATAACTGCCACCGAAATCGAATATCTCCAAAGGATAGTAAAGATCATTGAACGTGGGCGCCCGGAAAGAGGTGCCATAACTCACCCGTACCCGGTGGGAACGGTCAAACGAGTGGCCAAGGGCAATGCCACCGGTTTCCTGTCGACCGTATGCCTCGTTGTCGTCGCCGCGAAATGACAACTGAATATCGGAAGGGCCGAAGTTTAAGCGCAGTTGGGTGAATAACGCGGCATTAGTGCGACTGTTCTCATCGAACTCGATGGTGCTTTTCACTTCGTCGGATTGTAGCTCTCCCCCGACCGCAAGCTCGTGCACGCCTGCGGTGAAAGTGTTTTCCCATCGTGCGGTTCGGGTTTTGGTGTTGAATACAGAATCGCCGGCACTACGGAAGCTTTCTTGCTCGTCAGCGGATTCTGAAAGCTGGATGGACGTCGCCCAATAATCACTGACAGGGGTATTCAATGTGACGCCGATGGTCCGGATCATAAAATCCGTGTTGCCACCGTCAAATTCAGTATTGCCCTGTGACTGCATGATGACGAAACTGGCCTCTCCTCCGCTCGGCAATTCATGCACAACACGCCCGACGCCGGCGGTATTGCGAAAACCTTTGTCCTCGCCATCTTTCACAATTCTGGTGCCATCGGTCTCCTTGTGCAGCCCGCTGAGGCTGAACCGGGTTGCGCCGTGAGTCGCCGATGCGCCAGCACTGGTTTTCTGGGTGTTGAAATTGCCTGCTCCGGTTTCAACCCACCCTCTGTTACCGTGCTTTGGATCCAGTGTAAATGCCTGAATGACACCGCCTACCGCGTCAGCGCCATAGAGTGCACTGCGGGGGCCCCTGACGATTTCCACGCGCTCGACCAGATCAGCTGGAAAATACTGCCAGGGCGCGCCACCGCTGGTTGCAGAACGAAGGCGCACACCATCAACCAGAAAGACCGTGGAATCATTCGCAGTGCCACGAGTGAAT
Organism: Marinobacter sp. KM021; assembly: GCF_050707965.1. Lineage (NCBI taxonomy): Bacteria > Pseudomonadati > Pseudomonadota > Gammaproteobacteria > Pseudomonadales > Marinobacteraceae > Marinobacter > Marinobacter sp. KM021. Next base: position 3,771,791 of record NZ_CP136129.1, on the reverse strand, counting down.
ACACTGGTGTTCTTGCCAAATGACCCGTTAGTGACCAGATCAATACCGGGCTGCGCCGCCAGCAGATCGGTAAACTCGGCAGGCGCCTCACGACGGATGGTTTCTTCTTCGATGACCGTCACCGAAGACAGGCTTTCGCCCACCGTACGGGGGCCAAGCGTGGCAGTTACAACAATAGGTTCAAGAGTATCCGGGGCGGCTTCAGACTCTGAACCACTCGCCGGTAGGGCAAAAGGCATGAACACAAGGGCAGACAAGACTTTGGAACGCTTCATTTCTTCACTCGCTTCGCACCGCACTCACCCGTGCGGTTGATACTGATTCATGCGGAGGAGAAATGTCTGTATTGACGGAGGGTGGAGGGGCGTCGATCAGTTGCATTGGCCGGTTCACCCACCGCCGCTGCCCTCCGCAACGTAGGTGTCTGGAACTCATGGGCTCCAAATTCCAGGCCGGTCTCCGGGCTTCCAGGTGGAGCTGATGCTCCGGGGCAATCACCTTCCCATGCCAGAGGCACAGTGGCGCATTGGATTGCCTTTCACCTGATTACCGTTGCGGGGGCAGCGCCGGGCTCTCACCGGCTTCCCGTTTCACTCACTGCATTCGCCGGACTATCGCCAGTCCGGTTGGAACGCTCAGAGCACCTGAAATTGCGGGCAAGACTATCAACCCGGGTGGGGGTGGTCAATGAGATATGTTAATTCAGACAACGCACTTCCCAGACGTTGCCAACCGGACTCATCAGGCGGCAAACCGAAGCGCAGGGCTGGCGGCTCATCAAAACGCCTGACCAGAATGGCACGACGAGCCAACTCATCCGCTATTGGTGCTGCGTTTTCGTGATGGACCGTGCGAAACAGCAACGTACCGTTGGTTGCTGGCATGCCAGATTTCCTGAGCAGGCCGTCCATCCGCAGCCGTGACGTCTGCAGCCTGCCCAGCGCCTCTATCTGCCATGCCCTGTCAGCCAGAGCTCTTGCCATCAGGTAACGCGCCGGGCCACTGACGGTCCAGGGGCCCAATTCAAAAGCCAGCGCACGGGTCAGCTCAGGTTCAGCCAACACAGCCCCGGCGCGCATTCCGGCCAGGCCGAAAAACTTGCCCAGAGATCGCAGAAGTATCAGACCCGGCGCGCCCGCCCAGGGTTCCAAACCGTGTCCGGGCTCTCCCTCAACAAAGGCCTGATCAAGTACCAGCCAGCCCCCACGTGCCTGCAATCGTTGGTGCCATAGCAGAAGACGGGCCGGATCGACCAGCTGCCCGGTCGGATTATTCGGCTGTATCCACACCACCACGTCCACAGAATCCAGCCAGGTCAGATCGTCTTGCTCTATTGCCTGCTCAGGAATCGCCACCACCTCGAAACCGGCGCGACGCCAGGCATGACCGTGCTCGCGATATCCAGGCACGGGCACCGCCACTCGACCAAGACCATGCACCCTGGCGCGCACGGCGGGCAGGGCCATGATCGCCGCCTGGGATCCCGCCACCGGCAGGCAGCTGGCCCGCTCGGGCGCACCTGCCCAGGAACGGATGATCTTCTCCAGCCCATCGTCCGGCTCTGGCAGTCGTTGCCATACCTCCGGTGGGATGGCCGGCACCGGCCAGGGTACCGGATTGATGCCGGTGGACAGATCAAGCCATTGCTCGCGGGGGATGCCCCAACGCTGTATTGCGGCCTGTAACCGCCCGCCATGCTCCGGGGATTCAGAAAGGTCGAAGGCCGTCATCCGGCACCTCCAGGCACCACCCAGCTGCAGGCAAGGGCGAGGACGAGCAGCACCGACAACCAGAGCATTACCCCGCGCTGTACCAGGGCAATAGCACCTTCGATTGTCGCTGCCGAAGCCCCGGGGCCACGACCTAACACTGGCCGTTCCTTGATGCCATTGGCATAGGGCGCCGGCCCACCGAGGGTCACACCAAGGGCGCCCGCCCCGGCCGACATCACTGGCCCGGCATTGGGGCTATCCCAGGTTCTTGCCTGGGTACGCCAACAACGGAGCGCCACCCGGGTACTTCCCAACAGCGCATAAGTGAGGGCTGTCAGCCGGGCAGGCAGCCAGTTCATGAGGTCATCCAGCCTGGCGGCAAACCGACCGAAGTAAAGAAATCGTGAGTTGCGATAGCCCCACATGGCGTCCAGGGTATTGATCAATCGGTGCAAAACCACACCCGGCAGCCCGGCAAGCAGGTACCAGAACAGACTTGAGAACACCGCATCGGCACCATTCTCCAGCATGGATTCCGAGGCAGCCGCGGCCACCCCCTCGTCGGACAGCGCCGCTGCATCCCGGCTGACAATCCACCCCACCGCTTTCCTGGCTTGGTCACCGTCGCCCGTATTCAATGCAGAGGACACCGCCCGGCCATGCTCCGCCAGCCCCCGTAACGACATTGCGAGCCATACGCCGGCCACTTGAGCCACCAACCATAGCCAGCCGCCCAGCCAGAATTGCAGCGCTACAGCCAGTGCCAGCACCGGCGTGACGACGATCGCGGTTGCCAGCGCACCCAGGCACAGGCTCCTTGCTGCGGCCTGCGGCTGGCCATTCAGGCCAGCTTCCGCCACCGAGGCCCAACGGCCAAAGCCTGCCAGAGGGTGCCACCGGCGCGGTTCACCAACCAACCAGTCCAGTGCAACCGCCACGACACATACCAATACCGCAACCAGAAACGTTTCCAAATGTGGGCTCCATGAATCAGATGCTGGCAAGTCTAACCGAGTGGAGCCTGATCTTGACACCTTCGCCTCCCGGTAAGACCATCCTCGGTTTTCCGCCCACAAGGAATCATCGTCATGGCCCTGCCTCAAAGCTGGCTAGCACCGCCCCCCGCCCCCTCAGCCGAACACGCCGCACTTGCCGCAGCGCGACAGCAGGTTCTGACCAAACCGCCAGGCTCTCTCGGGCAACTGGAGCAGCTGGCGATTACCCTGGCGGCCCTGAACGGCACAGACAGGCCAACCGTTGATCCTGTCCGCATGGTGGTGTTTGCCGGTGATCATGGCGTATGTGCTGAAGGTGTTTCCGCCTTTCCCCAGGAGGTCACCGCCCAGATGGTTGCCAACTTCGCCGGCGGTGGCGCGGCCATCAGCGTTATGGCCAGGGAACTCGGCGCCAGCCTGGAAGTTGTGAACCTGGGCACGGTCGGAGAGGTACCGATGCTCCCCGGCGTCATTCACCAGATTATCGGCCCCAGTACTGCAAATATGGCCGAAAAATCCGCCCTGGGCACGGGCCAGGTAGCTGCTGCACTGACCAGTGGCGACCAGGCAGCCGAGCGATCGGCCAACGCCGGATGTCGGCTGTTCATCGGTGGCGACATGGGTATCGGCAACACAACCAGTGCCGCCGCACTCGCCTGCGCATTGCTTGACCTGCCACCCGAGAGGCTCGTCGGGCCGGGCACCGGCCTTGACAGCGAGGGGGTCACTCGCAAAGCCCGGGTGGTCTCCAAAGCACTGGCCCGGCATGGCGACGACCGAAACGCCTTGTCTGTGCTGACTTCTCTCGGCGGCTTCGAGATTGCTGCGTTGACCGGTGCCATCCTCGGCTGCGCAGCCCGCAAGATCCCGGTATTGGTCGATGGCTTTATCGTCTCGGCCGCCGCTCTTGTGGCGGTTAGCCAGCAACCCGGAGCGCGTGATTGGCTCATGTTTGCGCACCGGTCTGCCGAGCCCGGTCACGACGCGGTGCTGGAAGCACTTGATGCGACCCCACTGCTGGACCTGGGCATGCGCCTGGGTGAGGGCAGCGGCGCCGCCGTTGCCCTGCCTTTGCTTCGGGCAGCCTGCGCACTGCATAACAACATGGCCAGCTTTGCTGATGCCGGCATCAGCGGAAAATCCGGGGAGTAGAATCATGACAACCACCGTGATCGACCTGATACGCCATGGCGAACCCGAGGGTGGGCAAATGTTCCGGGGCAGCAAGGACGACCCGCTGAGCCCCGTCGGCTGGCAGCAAATGGAAGCCGCCGTCCACGGTCACGACCATTGGGATGCCATTGTCAGCTCGCCGATGACACGGTGCCGCCTGTTTGCAGAACAGCTCGCGCAAAGACGCAGGATTCCCCTGCACATCGAAGATGACCTGCGGGAAATCGGATTTGGTGACTGGGAGGGGTTAACTTCGCGGCAGGTCCAGGAACGTTATGGCGACCATCTCAGCCGCTTCTGGCAGGACCCCATAAACTCCAACCCGCCCGGCGGTGAAGCCATTACCGACTTCTACCAGCGAGTCACCCTCGGGTTTGATCGCTGGCAGGACAAACTTGCGAGTCAGCGTATCCTGGTGGTTTGCCATGGTGGCGTTATTCGCATGGTGCTGGCCAACGTGCTGGGCATTCCTCTGGAGAAATCGTTTGCCGGCTTTTCCGTACCCTATGCCTGCCGCAGCCGGATTCAGGTAGACCAATCCGAGTTTGGCACCTTCCGCAGCCTGGTCAGCCACCAGCCTTGAGGGTCAGTGGCAGACCAGCCACCGACATCACCACCTCATCACAGCGCTGCGCGAGTGCCTGGTTGAGCCATCCCAGCTCGTCGGCAAAGCGACGGGTGAGGGGGTCCATGCCGATGGTGCCCAGGCCTACCTCATTGGTGACGATCACCAAGGGGCCTGGATAAGTTTCCACGGCAGTCAGAAAGGCGGCACGTTCAGGCTGAAACAGCGAACGGTCGGCGAACAGGAGATTACTCAACCAGAGACTCATGCAGTCCACTAGAACCAGCGGCGAGGTACCATGCCCGTGAGCCAGGTCTGACAGCGCCCGGCCAAGGTAAACGGGCTCCTCAACCAGCTGCCAGTGTGCCGGGCGTTGTTGCTGGTGGCGCCGGATCCGCAGGGCCATTTCATCGTCACCGGCGGTGGCGGTAGCCACGTAGACCACGTCTGCGCCGGCGTCGCGTGCCCGTTGCTCCGCCAGCCCCGTTTTTCCAGACCGGATACCACCGGTAACCAGTAACTTGTTGACCATAAAACACTCTCTCGTGCTTACCCACCGTGGCCAAGGTACACCAAGTGAACAGACAGCTGCTATAGTTTGGCCAGACTCTGGAATAAGCGGCCAGCCAACCGCAAACATTTAATCAAGACTCAGTCACTCTGGAGAGCCCATGCAGGCCGAACTGTTGGACATCCGCAACCACATTGCCCAATACCCCCCGTTCAATGACATGCCTGAAGAACTTCTTGAACGGGTTGTCAGCGGTATTGAGGTGGCCTACTACCGCGCCGGCACCCAGATACTTGAACTCGGCCAGACCAATCATTGGCTCCACTATATCCGCAGCGGCGCCGTGGAGATTTTCCGCCGCTCCGGTGAGCTGTACAACCGCGTGGGCGAGGGCGAAATCTTTGGCCAGTTCGGATTGATGATGAACAAGAAAGTCCGGTTCCCCGCCAAAGCCATCGAAGATTGCCTGATCTACAAGATTCCGGATACCACCTTTCAGCATCTGTGGGAAACCGACGAAAACTTTGCTGACTTTGTTGAGATTGAAGACCGCAGCCGACTGCGTTCGGCGGTTTCGCGTAGAGAGAAATCCAACGAACTGATGACCGCCAAGGTTACCCGCCTGATATCCCGGGAACCGGTTTCCGCTCCGACCACCGTTCGCCTGCAGGAAGCCGCCAGAATCATGACAGACAATGGCGTATCGGCGCTGCTGTTGATGGATGAAAGCGGCGAACGCCCGAAATTGCAGGGCATCATCACCGACCGGGATCTACGTACCCGTGCGGTTACCCATGCCCTGGCCTCGGAAACCCCGATCAGCGACATCATGTCGGAAGGGCTGATCACCATCAGCGCCCGCTCCTTCATCTTCGAAGCCATGCTCACCATGCTCCACAACAACGTGCACCACCTGCCGGTGATGGAAGGCGACGAAGTGCGGGGCGTGATTGCGTTGTCAGACATCGTCAAGTATGAAAGTCAGAGCAGCCTGTACCTGGTGAGCAACATCTACCACCAGAACGACGTCAAAGGCCTGAAGAGAATCAGCCTGGAAGTCCGCGACAGCTTTGTACGCATGGTCAATGAAGACGCCAACTCCCACATGATCGGCAGCGCCATGGCCGGTATCGGTCGCAGCTTCAGCCAACGCCTGCTGGAACTGGGTGAAGAAAAACTCGGCCCGCCACCGGTTCCCTACTGCTTCATGGCCCTGGGCTCCATGGCCCGGGATGAACAGCTGGTCGTTACCGACCAGGACAACGCCATGGTGCTGGACGACAGTTTCATCCCCGAAGAGCACGATGAATATTTTATGGCGCTGGCCAAGTTCGTGTCCGATGGCCTGGCCGAGTGTGGATACACCTACTGCACCGGCGATATCATGGCCACCAACCCGAAATGGCGGCAACCGCTGAGTGTGTGGAAAGGTTACTTCACCGACTGGATCGAAAATCCCAAGGCGGAAGCCCTGCTCAACAGCAATATCTTCTTCGACCTGGATGGCATTTACGGGCAAACCGACTTTACCGAACAGTTGAAAACCCTGATTGTAGAGAAAGCCAGCGGCAGTCAGCGCTTCCTTACCTTCCTGGCCAGGAACGCCCTGAACCGAACACCACCGCTCGGTTTCTTTCGCACCTTCGTGCTTGAGGAAGACGGCAAGCACCAGAAAACATTCAACCTCAAGCGCCGGGGTACAGCGCCATTATCCGATTTGATCCGCGTACACGCCCTCGGATGCGGCAGCCGCTCCCAGAATTCCTTTGAGCGACTGAAAGACATTGCCAAAACCAAGCTGCTGCTGGAAGACGATGCCGGCAACCTGCGCGATGCCCTGGAATTCATCTCCATTGTTCGCATCCGCCACCAGGCCCTGGCCATTGAAGAGGGGCGAGAACCCGACAACAACGTACGCCCGGAAGACCTGTCCCCGTTCGAACGCAGTCATCTGAAAGACGCCTTCCAGATCGTCAGCAACGCCCAGAAGTTCCTGCGCTTCCGTTACAACGCCGGAGGAGCCACCAGGAATGTCTGACAGCATCAAAAGCGGGAACAGCAAACAGGACTGGCCAGACAACTACCGAAAAGCCGCGGAAAAAGCGAAGGATGCCCGAATCCGAGCTCTCTACCAAGCCGGCTGCCCTGACCCGCAAACTCCCATTAAAGAGGTGCCACTGGTCGCCCTCGACTTCGAAACCACAGGCCTGGATGCCGACCGCCATTCCATCATCAGCATCGGCCTGGTCCCCTTTACCCTCGGCGGCATTCAACTCGGCAATGCCTGGCACCAGATCGTCCGGCCGCAACTGCCGTTGCAGCAAGACACCGTCACCATCCACGGCATCACCCACAGTGAAATCGAACACGCCCCGGACCTCGCCGACGTGCTCGACACCCTGTTCCAGCACCTCAACGGCCGAATCCCCGTGGTCCACTACCGCAACATCGAACGCCCGTTCCTGAACCGGGCCCTGCAGTGGCGCCTGAAAGAACAACTCCGCTTCCCGGTCATAGACACCATGGCCATCGAAGCCCACCTGCACCCCAACCGAAACCCCAGCCGCTGGCAGAAACTCATGGGCAAACAGCCCATCTCCATCCGCCTGGCCGACAGCCGAACCCGCTACGGCTTACCACACTACGCCGGCCACAACGCCCTGATAGACGCCATCGCCACCGCCGAACTGTTCCAGGCCCAGGTGCAGCATCATTTCGGCACTGATACGCCTATTGGAGATCTTTGGGTCTGACCGCCATAGCCCCAAAGCCCTGCAACCGCTAGAATGACCCCACACCAACCAAAGAGCCCAAAGTGACCGAACAAATCACCAAAACCACCCCCCTGGACGCCTTCCGTCGCGCCAGAAGAATGTGGCTAAAAGGGGAGAAAATCAGCCTCGCCGCCCTGGCCGATGACCTGCACATCGGCCGAGCTACCCTGTTCCGCTGGGTCGGCAACCGAGACCTCCTGATTGGTGAAATCCTATGGTCGCTCTATGAGCCTCTGTATAAAGAAGCCCGGGCCCAAACCCCCGGCCATGGCGTAGACTACGTGGTCGGCGTATTCCGCCACATCAACATGACCATTCTGCACTTCAGCCCCCTGCGCAAATTCCTGCACCAGGACCCTGAATACGCCCTGAAAATGCTCACCTCGTCTCACTCCACCCTGCACGCCCGCACCGTGGAAGTGAACACCCGCTTACTGAAAGACGAAGTGCGTGCCGGCCACCTGAGCCCACCCATGAACATCCAGAGCCTGTCCTACTTCATGGTGCGCATCGCCGAATCCTGTCTGTACAGCGATATCATCGGCGGCCGCGAACCCAGGGATGAAGAGCTGGAAGATGCCTGCACCGCTGTGCGCATCCTGCTAGGCGGGAAAGTCTGACAACATCTGCGCTGGCAGAACCGTGCAACGCAGGCTAATCTGACGCAATAACGCCGGGCCCCGGCCCGTTCAAAAGCAGACCACAAACACCCGGAACCAACACCCGCAAAGGAGCGCGACATGCCGTTACACCAATCCATTAGCCAGAAACTGTTTACGCCAATCATCATTGCACTCGCCCTGATTGCCCTCACACTCGCCCCCCAGGCTCAGGCTCGCGACCTGACAGAAAAAACCGTCCGGTCATTCATCGACAGCCTCGGCGCCGCCGAAACCCTGGCCGAGGACCACAAAGAATTTCTAGATGCCCTGGAAGCCGAGCAGGACGAGAACATGGATTTCTCCAGACTCTTCTCCGACAGCCTTAAAGACTTAGAAGGGCACGCGGTGCACGGACAGCTGGAGAAGTTGGTCAAGCGGTATGGATTCTCCAGCCTTGAACAATGGGGACAGACGGGGGACCGGGTTTACCAGGCCTGGTTCGCTCTGGAAATGGATGAGCAAGGGGGAGCGCCCCAAAATGAAATGCAGCAAGCCTTGGCTGAGATCGAAAACAGCCCTCATATGACAGAAGAACAAAAAGCCCAGATGCGTGCCATGCTGCAATCGGCGACTTCTGCCTTGGATACTGCGATGAATGCCCCGGAAAGCGACAAGCGTGCGGTTCGCCCGTTTATGGACGAATTGCGGGCCCTGAGCGAGGATGACGAAAGCGACTGGTAAGTAGTAACCGCTAGAAAAAGAAAACCCGGCGACTGTCTCCAGCGCCGGGTTTTCTTTTTGGCGGGCTATCAGCCGGGCTGATTACGCCAGCAGGTTGTAGACAAACACGATTGCTACAGCAATCGGCGTCACAAACCGGATCAGGTTGTACCACAAGCCAAAGGTGCTTTCCTGCAGAGCCAGGTCGCTCTTCAGAGACTCCTTGGCCACGAACCAACCCACGAAGATGGCGGTCAGCAGGCCGGAGAGCGGCAGCATGATGTTGGCGGTGAAGTAGTCCAACAGATCGAAGATGGTCTTGCCTTCGAATGCAGCGAACATACCCAGCGGTGCCACATCGGCCCATACGTTCAGTGACAGGATCGACGCGATACCCAGCAACCAGCAGGCAACACCGGCAATCACGGCACTGCCCACACGGGCAAAGCTGGTTTTCTCCTCAATCCACTCAACCACTGGCTCCAGCAGTGAGATGCCGGATGTCCAGGCGGCGAACAGCAGCAGGACGAAGAACAGGGTGCCAAACAGGGTTCCCATGGGCATGTTGCCGAACGCCAGTGGCAAGGTCTGGAAAATCAGGCCCGGGCCGGCACCGGCTTCAAGGCCGTTGGCGAATACCACCGGGAAAATAGCCAGGCCAGCCAGCAGGGCCACGACGGTATCCATGATGGCCACGGTGACTGCCGTGCGGCCGATAGAGACATCGCGGCTCAGGTAAGAGCCGTAAGCCATCATGATGGCCATACCCAGGCTCAAGGTGAAGAACGCATGACCCAGGGCCACCAGCACACCGTTAACCGTCAGGGCACTGAAATCCGGATTAAACAGGAAGGAAACCGCTTCCCCGAAGTGGCCGGTGGTGGTGGCATAACCCACCACCATCAACAGCAGGATAAACAGGGCCGGCATCAGAATGGTAACCGCACGCTCCAGGCCGCCTTTCAGGCCGCGGGCGACAACCAGCACGACCAGAGCCATGAACACCGTGTGCCAGAGCAGGAGCTTGGCCGGGCTGGCCAGCAGGCCGCCGAACATTTCACCCACGGATTCGGCAGTACCGCCGGTGAAATCACCCATGGCGGCGTGGCCAACATAGGAGGCAGCCCAGCCACCGATCACCGAGTAGAACGACAGAATGATGAAGGCCGCCAGCATGCCGATGATGGCGGAAATTCGCCAGCCGGACGATGCCAGGTTGCGCTCAGCCACCAGGCGGAAACTGGTGATCGGATTGTGGCGACCATTCCGGCCGATAAACACCTCGGCCATCATGATGGGAATACCGATGATGAAGATACAGAGCAGGTAAACCAGAACGAAGGCACCGCCGCCGTTCTCACCAGTGACATAAGGGAACTTCCAGACGTTACCGAGACCAACAGCAGAACCGGTTGCTGCCAGAATAAACGCGAACTTGGACGACCAGAGTCCGCGAGCCCCGATACCGCTGTCTGATGCGGAGTTGGACTGTGACATGAATTTTCTTCCTGTGCTTTTGGCTATAGGAAACTACGAATTGTGAGGGCGCCAAACCAATGGTTCAGGCCATTGGTGCGGGATTCTGCCAGCACTGGCGCGGTGATGCCAGTGCTGAAATGTTGTTCAGTGGTTTCTGTCGACCACACAGATCCAACCGGCCAGCGCTAACTAGCCAGATTTACTGACAAACCGGGCAATCAGATCCTTCAGACCACGGGCCATGCCACTGAGCCTGTCGCTGCTGTCTTTAGCGGCTTCAGCCTGCTCGTCGCTCTGGTCGGCAAGGCCGGCGATGTTCACGATTTGCCGGTTGATCTCGTCCGATACCTGACTTTGCTCCTCGAACGCGGCCGACATGGTAATGAAACTGTCGGAAATCGAATCCACCGAACCCACAATGGTTTGCAGGGATTCTGCCGCGCCCTGCACCCGGGCCAGACCCTGGCTGGCGATTTCCTCACCAGAACGTACGGCCTGAATGGTTTCATCCACCTGGGCCCGAAACTGATCAATCACCTCATGGATCTTGACGGTGGACTGCCGGGTTCTCTGGGCCAGGGACCGCACTTCATCGGCCACCACGGCAAAGCCTCTGCCTTGCTCGCCGGCGCGGGCTGCTTCAATGGCCGCATTCAGGGCCAGCAGGTTGGTCTGCTCGGCAATGTCCGAGATCAGGTCGGCCGCTTCACCAATGGTGCGGGTGGATTCACCCAGGCGACTCACCGATTCGCCAATGCCATTCACCTGCTGCACCAGCTGCTCAATCGCGGCAGTGGCCTCACCACTGCGCTGGCTGCCCTCGTGGGCCAGCCGGTTGGCCTGCTCTGCTTCTTTGGCGTTGTGGGTAACGGCTTCCGCGACTTCCTGAATGGACGCGGTCATTTCATTGATCGCCGAGGCGGTCTGGTCCGTCTCCGCCCGCTGCCGGGCAATCGCCGTGGCCCCCTCGGTAATGAAGCCATGGGACGCTCGGGCCTGCTGCAGTAAATGCTCAGCCTGATCGTCAATTCGCGCCAGCGCTGTGCGAATGCGTGCTTCCTCACTGACCAGCACCAGGGCCAACCGCGACATCAGGCCACGCTCACTGCTGTATGTGCGGGCAACGACGGGGTCCTGGAAAGCATCGGGGCGCAACGCGAGTAAACCTTTCAAACGATTGGAAATAGACCCGAACACCAGACTGAAAGCCAGACCATGACCCACCAACACGACCAGCGCTGCCAGCCAGAGCGGCTCGAGTTGCATGGCACCCAAGGTGATTACCAGGGATAACAAAAACGGCCAGCCGGATCGGCCCATCGACATGGCCCGGTTACTGAACGATGACGACAACTTGCCTGCGGAGATACCAGAATAGAGCTTTTCAGCCCGCGCAATCTGGTCCCGAGTGACAGCCACGCGCACGGACTCATAGCCCACCATCTGGCCGTTGTCCCAGATAGGAGTGGCATAGGCACTGACCCAGTAATGATCTCCGTTCTTTGCCCGGTTCTTGACCACACCCATCCAGGCCTTGCCCGCTTTCAGATACTCCCACATGTCGGCGAACACCGCCGGCGGCATGTCCGGGTGGCGAATCAGATTGTGGGCCTGGCCAATCAGTTCGTCCCGGGTGTAACCACTGATGGTTTCAAAATCGTCGTTGCAATAGGTGATCACGCCCTTGAGGGAGGTGGTACTGATCAGGCGCATACCTTCCGGTACGGTAATTTCGCGCTGGGTGACAGGTAGATTCTTGCGCATAGGGGGTCGATGTCCGTTAAACCGGGGAAATTATTTCAGGGCGCAAGCGTAAGTCTGGATGAATATCAAGGAAATATCTAATGAGTTACGCTACGTCACATTAATGTAACGGCACACAACCCGATATCTTGAAGACAAGGCTTGTCAGGGCCCGGCCAGGACCCTTGCCCGGGGATGAAAACGGGCATTCACCCACAGTGAAAACGCGATCACCGCGCCGCCAAGCATAAGGCGCATGAGGTCCGCATCCCGGTTCCAGATCAGCAGGTTCACCAGCAACCCGGCAGGCACCAGGGCATTGTTCATAATAGCCAGGGTGCCAGCATCTACCTCACAGGCACCGCGATTCCACAGGTATAGCCCAAGCCCCGAGGCCGCGAGCCCCAGCCAACCGAGAATGCCCCACTGAAGACTGGTTGTGGGCAGCTTGTCAGCATCACCGAATATCAGGAACGACGGCAAGGCGATCACCAGCGCCCCGAAAAAGAAGTAGCCGAAGGTACGGTAGCCCGGCAAAGCCAGGGCGTAGTGGCGCATCACGTGTTTGTAGCCCACTTGGCCGGCGGCAAAGGTAAAATTAGCCACTTGCAGTAACAAGAAGCCGGTAATGAAATCTTCACTCAGGCCATCGTAGCGGATAATGCCGGCGCCCAGAGTAGCGATGGCTGCCGCCAGCAAGGCCACCGGGGAGAACCGGCGAAACAGGGCATCGTCAATCAGCGTAACGTACAAAGGGGTGAAGATGGTGAACAGCAACACTTCAGGCACCGTGAGGTAACTGAACGAGCGGTACAGGCAAAGGTAGGTAATACCGAACTGCAGCATGCCGGTAATCAGAATACCAAGCTTCATGCCCCCGGGCACACCACGCCAGCGGGTGAAGGGCAGAAACACCAGGGCCGCCAGCAGCACACGGGTAAGCACGGCAAAATCGCTGTCTACCCGGCCAGCCAGGAACTCGCCGATCAAGCTGAACGAAAACGCCCACAGCGCCGTTACCAGAACCAGAAGAACCATACCACCGCACCTGAGATAAACCGGACCGCTACTGTACCGTTTTTGCCGGCATTATCCAGTACGGAAGGCGGTGCAAACCCCTATAAGCTGCCCGACCGCCAATCGGGTACCATGTCCGCCTCTGACAGGTACAACCCTGACGAACCAACATCGAAACCAGCACCATGGACGAAAACCACCAACCGTTACCCGAAGCCCGACAGCCCCTTGTTCGCCGCACGCTGGCGGAATGGAGAACCCTGGCCATTCTGGGCGGGCCGATCCTGATTGCCCAGGTGGCACAGATGGCCAATGGGGTTATTGATACCGTTATGGCGGGCCACGCCAGCGCTCGGGATTTGGCCGCGGTAGGCATTGGCAGCAGCCTGTGGATGCCACTGTTTCTGTTTTTCATGGGCATGCTGGGGGCGCTGCAACCGATCATTTCCGGCTACAACGGTGCCCGGCAGCACTCGAAGATCATGCCGGCCACCTGGCAGGGCATTTACATCGCAGCCGGCGGCACGGTGATCATGGCGTTGTTGCTGACCAACGTACACCCGGTACTGGCGATGCTGAAGATGGATACAGAGACTGCCGGCATCACCCAGGGATACCTGAACGCCTTCGCCTGGGGCATTCCAGCCCTGCTTCTTATGAACGCTCTGCGGGGACTCACTGACGGCCTCGGCCACACCAGGGTAATCATGGCTTTCTCTGTACTCAGCACGCTGATCAACCTGCCGCTGAACTACATCTTCATTTACGGCAAGCTCGGCCTGCCCGCCATGGGCGGTGTGGGCTGCGGCTGGGCGACATCGCTGTCCAACGGGACGGCCGCCATTGCCTTACTGATCTACCTGAACCGGAGCCGTACCTTCCGCCAGTTTCACCTGCTGGCCGACTGGGTGAAGCCCAACTGGCGGGGAGTTCGCTACATTCTGGGTATCGGTGTGCCCATTGGCTTCACCATTTTTGTTGAAGCCAGCATGTTTTCAGTCATTGCCCTGTTCCTGGCACCCCTGGGGCCGGTGATTGTGGCCGGACATCAGATTGCGCTGAACGTGGTGTCGTTGTTGTTCATGCTACCGCTGAGCATAGGCATGGCACTGACGCTGCGGGTGAGTTTTCTGGTGGGTGCCCGGGCGCCGGATACCGCCCGGCTGATTTCCCGTAGCTCACTGATCCTAGCCTCGGCGGTTGCCCTGATCTTTGCCACGTTGCTGTTTGTGTTCTCCGCACAGATCGCCGCACTCTACACCGGCGACCAGGCCGTGCGGGATGTCACCATTCGCCTGCTGGCGTTTGCCGCCATGTTCCAGGTTGCTGATGTGATTCAGGTAACCTGCATCAGTGCGCTCAGGGGCTATAAAGACACCCGCATTCCCATGTTCATTATGCTGTTTTCGTTCTGGGGGGTTGGCCTGCCACTGGGCTACATTCTGACCTTTACAGACCTGCTTTGGCCGGCGTTGGGAGCGGCGGGGTTCTGGGTGGGGCTGACGGCGGGGCTGACCTCCGCCAGTGTTTTGCTGGGTTGGCGATTGTTTCGCTACCGGCCCGGAAACCACCATCACGGCGAACCCGACAGCCGGACTTCAGTTCAAGCCGGTTCGGCCACCAACTGAGTGTTCTTATCTGCAAATACAATCCGATCCCGCCCGGTCTCCTTGGCCTGATACAGCGCTTCATCAGCCCTCGCCAACCAGCTCTCCACGCTCTCGCCGTGGCCCAGCAAGGCGACACCAAATGACGAAGTAACCGGGCCACCGGGGTACTTGAGATGCCTGCGCAACACCTGTTGCAGGTTGTTCATAACCGCCTGCAGGCTGGACCCATCCACACCGGGCAGCAATAACACGAACTCCTCACCGCCATAACGGAACAGCTGATCAGACTTTCGTGTGTTGCGTTCAACCAGCGCCACCAAGTCCGTCAGCACATTATCACCGACGCCATGACCATACACATCGTTGATTTTCTTGAAGTGGTCGATATCCAGCATCACCAGGGCATAGGGTAGCCCGGATCGCTCAGCATTGGCAGCAGCCGCATCCAGTTCCTCATCCATGGAGCGGCGGTTCTTGACACCGGTCAGTGGGTCGATGGTGGCCAGGTGCTCCAAGCGTTCCCGCTGATCCTGGTTACGATAGGCAAAGACATAGGCACAGGCGCTGACCACCGTCGCCGTGGTCGCAAACGTCCACATTTGAACCGTTGAGCTGAAAGCCGTTTCAATCGACATCAGCGCCAGAACGGATAGCAGGTTCAGAATGGCCGCAAGTCGGCTGGATACAAGAAAGAAGGTTGTTACCAGGCAAGGGAATATCCAGAACAAACCCGCCTCACCCATAACCGCACCAACGGTGACCGCGCCCGCGCAGATAATAATCGCCAGGAACATGCCGCTGCGGTATGTGTCGCCGGTGACCCAGGCATAAGCGAGGCTGCCAACGATGCCAGACAGAATCCCGAGATCAACAAAACCGGCGAGCGGATTACCCTCGACAAATCGCAGGATCACGAACGGCGTGATGCCAACGATGGCACTGATGCCAAGCAATGTGATGATCGATAATCGGAAATCGTTTTTTAGCCGATGAAACATTCAGATCGGGTCCGACTATGGTCTTAGTTAGTGCACAAGCTTAGCGTAAGCTATGTAAGGGGGCGCTACCGGGCTACGATTCTTAACAATTCTATCTCTGAACACGACACAATGTGACATGCATCACAAAAGTGTGTCGGTTAGTATTCTAAATACACAAGCCTATGCCGGTTTTGACGTCAGAATATTGAAAGAAGTATTCCGAAGAACAAGAATCGCTCTACGACACCTTGGGATATTCAAATTGGATTCACTCATACGCATCGCCCCTGGGGCATTGACCATCGGCCGTCCATTACCCTGGGATGTTTTCGACGCCGATGGAAACGTCTTGCTGCGTCAGGGCTATGTTATCCAGACCAATACTCAGCTGGAGCAATTGTTTGAGCGGGGCCGGTTCAAGCCCCGGAAAATCGAACGGAAAAAGGAAAAAATTCAGGAGGATCAACGGCAGCGTAACCCCTTCGCCGACTACGCCGACCTGCTGGCCACCCTGGAAGCAACCCTCAACGCCATCACCAGTGAAGATCCGTCTGCCCAAAAACGCTTATTGGGGCTGGCGCGAATGCTGGAGCGGACCTGTCAGGAAGCGCCGGAAGCCAGCCTGGCCCTGGTGCATCTGTACTCCATCGGCCCCACCATTCACGAACAGATTCTTTTCTACGGCATTTTGTGCCACTTCACGGCCAGGGCGTTTGGGCTTGATGAAAAACGTACCAGTGTGCTGACTGCCGCGGCCCTGACCGCCAACCTGGCACTTGTGCCGGTGGCCGACCAGCTAAATGCTTCCACCCGTGTGCTCACCGACGACCAGCGGGCGGTTATCCGCAAACACCCGCACCGCAGCATCCAGGCACTGACCTCCGCCGGCATTACCAATAAACTGTTGCTGAAAATCATCGCCCAGCACCACGAGCAGGCCGATGGCTCCGGCTATCCGGAAGGATTAAGTGGCACTGATATTCTGCCAGAGGCGGAAATTCTGGCTCTGTCAGAACGCTACGTGGCCATGATCACCAAACGAGCCTACCGCAACAGGATGACCATCACCGCTGCCCGCAAACTGATAGCCACTCTCGGTGACGGCAAGGTCCGCCCGGCCATTCCACGGTCACTGTTGCAAGTACTCGGCGAATACCCGCCTGGCATGCTGGTGCGGCTCGACAATAACGAAGTCGGTGTGGTGACCGGCCGCGCCGTCAGGGCCAGGGGACCGTTTGTCAAAGCTATTTTCGGGCCCCGGGGCAACCGCTACAGCGGCACGTTTGAGCGCGACACCAGCGTTCCCGAATACAACATCCAGGGCGCCGAAGAGCCAGAAGAGATGCCCTCCATGGATTTCAGCCTGCTCTGGGGCTTTCGCAACTGAAACCCGCGGAGCGTGGCGGGCTCATGCCAAACCCAATGCCCTGGCATGATGATTCAGGTGGTCGTCAATGAACGAGGCAATAAAGAAATAGCTGTGGTCGTACCCACGGTGCATTCGCAGGTTGATGTGGTGATGAAACTTCTCACAGACATCCGCCAACGTTTCCGGGTTCAGCTGGGTTTCCAGAAACTCATCGGCCGTACCCTGGTCTACCAGTAGCGGCAGCCGCTCTTTTGCGGTCGGAATCAGGCGGGTGGCATCCCACGCTTCCCACTTGCTCTGGTCATCTCCAAGATAACCCTTGAAGGCTTTCTGCCCCCAGGGGCACGCCATCGGGTTGGCAATGGGCGCGAACGCCGATACCGATTTGTAATACCCCGGATTCTTCAGGGCACAGATCAAAGCTCCGTGGCCGCCCATGGAATGGCCGCTGACCGACCGCTCACCGCTAAGCGGCAACTCATTCTCGACCAGTTGGGGCAGCTCCTTCACAACGTAATCGTACATGCGGTAGTGGGGTGCCCAGGGCTGTTCTGTGGCATTCACGTAAAAGCCCGCGCCACTGCCAAAATCGTAACTGTCGTGCTCGCCAGGCAGGTCCACGCCCCGGGGGCTGGTATCCGGGCACACAATCGCCAGGCCCAGCCTGGCGGCCAGTTTCTGGGCACCGGCTTTCTGCATGAAATTCTGGTCGGTGCAGGTCAGCCCGGACAACCAGTAAAGCACTGGCGCTGGTTTGCCTTCCTCGCCCAGAGCCGACGGCGGCAGAAACACCGCAAACTCCATGTCGCACTGGAGCGTGGCAGATGAGTGGCGGTAGCGGCGGTGCTCGCCGTCAAAGCAAACGTTGGTGGCTAAAAGTTCCATAGCTCTCCTGGCGATTGTAGGTGGAGAAGTCAGTCCTCGACGTTGGCGAAACGCTGTTTTTCGATAGTATTACCGGATTTGGCCAACTGGGACAGAATAGCTGTACGGGTGACAATCCCCACCAGTTTGCCATGATCAACCACCGGGTACACTTTCGGCTTTCCGGCCCCCAGATTCTGCGCCAGATCGATCACTGACATCTCTGGCGACACCGTCAGCGGTTTATGGAACATCACATCGTCCACAATGGGCTCGCCCTCGCTGTGATAATTACTCACCAGCAGCGAGTGAATGCAGTCCTGCTCCGACACAAAGCCCAGAACCTGACGCTTTTCATCCACCACTGGCAAACCGGTAACGTGGTTATCCAGTAACGCTTTAACAACCTTGGTCAGCGGTGTGCCGCAACGGATAGGCTCAATGTGATTCCACATGACTTCCGAGATTTTCAGTGAGCGCATAGGCAGCCCCTTTTCGGTTTTATTTAAGGCGCCGAAACTGGCACCGCAGTTACTCTAAACATAGGCAATGCTCGGCAAAATGGACAACTCTCAGGAGCAAAACGGTTTACACCACAAAATAGTCGACTAAACTCAACAGGTTATGCCCTCTGGGGCTCTATTCATATGACCTAGCCGTGGTAAACAGTGGGAGAACCCATGGAACCCATTTCTGAATTAGTAAGTCAAATCAATAGCCTGGTCTGGGGACCACCCATGCTGGTGATGATCCTCGGGGTCGGGCTGTTTCTCAGTATTGGTCTGAAACTGATGCCGATCCTGAAACTGGGTGCCGGTTTCCGGCTGATGTGGAGCGGCCGTGCCCGCGGTGACGAGGACGATGGTGATATTCCGCCATTCCAGGCCCTGATGACCGCCCTGTCAGCCACCGTAGGCACGGGTAACATTGCAGGGGTTGCCACCGCCGTGTTCCTGGGCGGCCCGGGCGCCCTGTTCTGGATGTGGCTGACCGCCCTGGTGGGCATGGCCACCAAGTACGGCGAGGCCGTGCTGGCCGTGCGCTACCGGGAAGTGGATGAGCGTGGTGCCCATGTGGGCGGCCCCATGTATTACATCCGCAATGGCCTGGGCAAGAAATGGGCCTGGCTTGGGGTGTTGTTCGCGATCTTCGCCTCCATTGCCGCTTTCGGTATCGGCAATACGGTACAAGCCAACTCGGTGGCGGATGTGTTGTCTGCCAACTTCGGCCTGCCCCACTGGATCACCGGCGTTCTGCTGATGATTATGGTGGGCCTGGTGCTGATTGGCGGCATCAAGCGTATTGGCCAGGTGGCCAGTGCCCTGGTGCCATTTATGGCGGTGTCTTACGTGCTGGTTGGCCTGATTGTTCTGGCCATCAATGCCAGTGAAATTCCCGCAGCCGTCAGCATGGTGTTCAGCTATGCCTTCAGCCCGGCCGCAGCCGAGGGGGGCTTTGCCGGTGCCGCTGTCTGGGCGGCTATCCGCTTTGGTGTCGCACGCGGTATCTTCTCCAACGAAGCGGGCCTGGGTTCTGCGCCCATCGCCCATGCCGCCGCCCAGACCAAGAACCCGGTCAAGCAGGGCATGGTCGCCATGCTGGGCACCTTCATCGATACCATCATTGTGTGCAGCATCACCGGCCTGGTGATTATTACCTCCGGCGCCTGGACCTCCGGCGAGACGGGTGCGGCCCTCACCTCCCTGGCCTTTGAAACAGGCCTCCCCGGCTTCGGCAACTACGTGGTAGCGATTGCCCTGGCGATTTTCGCCTTCACCACCATCATTGGCTGGTCGTTCTATGGTGAACGCTGCATCGAGTTCCTGTTTGGTGTGAAGGCCATCGTGCCTTATCGGGTGTTGTGGATTGTCGCCATCCCCGTGGGTGCCACCATCAACCTGGGCTTTATCTGGCTGGTGGCCGACACCCTCAACGCGATGATGGCGCTGCCCAACCTGATCGCCCTGCTGTTACTCAGCCCGGTGGTGTTCAAACTCACCCGGGAGCACTTTGAGAAGCAGAAGGCATTGGGTGTGAAATAGTCGGCATCTAAGTCTGGTGCTCATAAGGATGTGAGCAAACCGTTGGATGCTCTGGATCAAGCCCCCCTTGCATTCAGGGCATCCATCGCCACAGTGTCTAACGTACACAGAAAATAACACCGTGTTTGCCAACAACCTGTCTGAGGAGAACGACTATGAGTTTGCGTCTTGGAGACACTGCACCGGATTTTGAACAGGATTCCAGCGAAGGCACCATTCGCTTCTATGACTGGCTTGGTGACAGCTGGGGGGTTCTGTTCTCACACCCTGCCGACTTCACACCGGTATGCACCACGGAACTCGGCCTGACCGCCAAACTGAAAGACGAATTCGCCAAACGTGGCGTCAAGGCCATTGCCCTGAGTGTCGACCCGGTTGACTCCCACAAGGACTGGATCAAGGATATCAACGAAACTCAGGGCTGCACCGTCAACTTCCCGATCATTGCCGACCACGACAGCAAGGTGGCCAAGCTGTACGACATGATCCACCCGAACGCCGACAGCACCCTGACCGTGCGTTCGCTGTTTATCATTGATCCGAACAAGAAGGTGCGCCTGATCATTACCTACCCGGCATCCACCGGTCGTAACTTCAACGAGGTGCTGCGGGTTATCGACTCCCTGCAACTGACCGATGACCATAAAGTGGCTACGCCAGGTAACTGGGAAAAAGGCGGCGATGTGGTGATTGTGCCGTCACTGCAGGATGAAGACGAGATCAAACAGCGCTTCCCGAAGGGCTACAAGGCAGTGAAATCCTACCTGCGGATGACTCCAGACCCGTCCTCTAACTGGAGCGGTGACTGATCCTCGCCTTACAGTAAGTTTTGTGCCAGTAGCGAGTAGGGTGAGGCGTTACCGCCTCATCCCTCTCACAGAACCGTACATACGGGCCACGTATACGGCTCATGCCATTAACTTACCCCGAACTCGGGGACAGTGATGCCGGTTTTGACCTTCGCAAGATCCATCAACTGCAGGTCATTGTGCAGGTAGGTGTTGGGCAGGGCCAGACTGGCCAGTGGGGACGCCGCGTTGCGCCAGCTTTGCATCTTGATATGCCGGAACGGGGGTTGGTAACCCAGCTGTTTCAGCCTCCGATGCAGCCGACTCGGCTTTTTCCACTGCTTGAGCTGGAGGCAGCGTAACCGCCGCCTTAGCCACCTCATCACCTGCTTTAACACCCGCGCGCAGTTCGCCACCCGGAAGTAGCTGACAAAGCCCCGCAACACCGGATTCAGCTCACGTATAATGGCCGCGAGTCCGATGCCCCGGTTTCGCTTCGTCAGTGATTTCAGCTTCTGCTTAAGCCTGACCACCTTCTTTCCCTGTATGCGGGTGTACTTGCTATGTATCACCACGCCCAGGAACTTAACCCCTTCATCACTATGGGCGATGTGGGTTTTGGTGGTATTGACCGTCAGCTTCAACTCATTTTCCAGATAGCGCCGGGCAACCCGTAACGCATTCTCCGCGCCCGCTCGTGAGCCGCACAGGATCAGGATGTCGTCCGCGTAGCGGACGATCCGGTGACCCCGGGCTTTCATGAACTGGTCGAAGGCGTCCAGATAGACGTTCGCAATCAGCGGGCTGATCACGCCGCCCTGCGGGCTTCCCAGCTCCGTTTCTTCAAGGTGGTATCCCACCATCACGCCGCTTTCCAGGAACTGGCGCAGCAGTGACAGGACACTGCCGTCCGTGATCCGTTGGCGAAACTGGCGGATGATCAGGTCATGGTTGAGCGTGTCGAAGCATTTCGACAGGTCCATGTCCACAACCCAGTCACGCCGGTAGCGGCGGATAAACAACTCCGCCTTGCCGATGGCGTGATGACCACTGCGTCCCGGACGATACCCGTAACTCGACGGGTGGAAATCCGGCTCGAAGATCGGTTCGATAATACGGCGCAGCGCCTGTTGTACAACCCGGTCCCGAACCGTCGGAATGCCCAGCAGACGCTCACCGCCGTCATCCTTGGCGATGGCTACGCGCCTGACTGGTTGCGCCCGATAGCGCTTTTCCTTCAGCTCGAGCAACAGGCACGACAGCTCCACCTCCAGGTTCGCCTCAAACGCACCCAGGCTCTGCCCATCGATTCCGGCCGCGCCCTTGTTGCGTTTGATGTGTCTGAAGGCTTCATACAGGCGCTGTTTTGACAGCAATTGCCCGTACAGACTGTAGTATTTCCTCATGCCTGCTCATCTCTGTCGTGACGGCCTCGAGGATCGGTCTGGCTGCCGGTCTGTTTCAGGCGATCCGTCCGGGTACTAGCGCTCTGGCAATCTGCCGCCACAGTATCGCTCTACTCCCTTGTTCGGAGAACACCAGAGCCACTGCGTTCCCGCAGCACCCCGATGCACTTCCCTGCCCCGTCGGGCAGCTTGTGAACGCAGCGTCCACCTGTTCGCTCGTCGTCCGTCACTCTCGTTAATGACTTCCGCCCTTCGCATCCGACCAGAGCTTTTGACCCTGACCGGTCCGCTGAACCTCCGCCAGCGGTCATTCCGGTTTTGTCCTCCACGCTGTTACCAGGCTTCTCAGGCCGGAACTTCCTCACTACTACGGCTTCATCTGCCACCTCGCACCGACTGCGGCCTCGGCTTTCACCTTGCGCCACAGCCTCCGGCATCGCCGGATTCGGTGTCAGGCTTCCCCGGTTACTGCACCGGCTCCCTGTTAACGATGCCACCCTCAAACACAGCACAGGTCTGACTGAGTATCGGGCGTCGCGCTATTTTGCACGCTAACCCACCTGGACTGCCGAAGCAGGTTCACTTGCGTTGTGTACCGTTAACTTCCTATGGCTTCCTTCAGACCCCACCGTTGGCCAGTGACGCCCTTGCCAGTCGGATTGTCTTCCCCTCAGTCGGGGTGACGCCATCTTCTTTCAGATGGCCGGGTTTGCCGGCTTCGCCGGGCAAACAAAAAGCCGGGCAGTACGAACTGCCCGGCTTTTTCATTATCGGGTACCCGGATGTCAGAATGCCGGTACTACTGCACCTTCGTATTTTTCTTTGATGAACTCGCGAACGGCGTCTGATTTCAGCGCATTGGCCAGTTTCTGCATGGCGTCGCTGTCCTTGTTGTCCGGGCGGGCAACCAGGATGTTCACGTAAGGGGACTCGGCACCTTCAATCACCATGGCATCTTCAGACGGGTTCAGGCCGGCTTCCAGGGCGTAGTTGGTGTTGATCAGGGCCATATCGACCTGGTTCAGGATACGCGGCAGGGTAGCGGCTTCCAGTTCGCGGAAGTTCAGGCGCTTGGGGTTGTCGGCAATGTCACGGGGTGTGGCGGTGATTTTGCTTTCGTCTTTCAGGGTGATCAGGCCGGCTTCCTGAAGCAGCAGCAGGGCGCGGCCGCCGTTGGTGGGGTCGTTGGGGATGGCCACCACGGCGCGATCTTTCAGTTCGTCGAGGGAGCTGATTTTGCTGGAGTAGGCACCGAAGGGCTCAACGTGGATGCCGGCAACGGTGACCAGGTTGGCGCCACGGCCGCTGTTGAATTCGTCCAGGTACGGCTGGTGCTGGAAGAAGTTGGCGTCCATCCGCTTCTGGTCAACCTGGATGTTGGGCTGTACGTAGTCGGTGAAGACTTTCACATCCAGCTCAACACCTTGTTCGGCCAGCGCCGGCTTCACAAATTCCAGCAGCTCAGCATGGGGGACCGGAGTAGCGGCTACGGACAGTTTCTCTGCAACAGCAGCAGAGGAGAAAGTTGCTACGGCAGCGATGGCTACCAGAGTTTTCTTCAGATTCATTATTGCGTTCTCCTGTGGAGCATCGTGTTTAACTTTGGTTTACGGCACGCTGCTAGGAGGTTCCTTCCGAAAAACGCCCGTAAATACGTCCATGTAGGGCTCCGTCGCGCCATCCCTGGCGCTCCAGGTTTTCGGAAGGAACCTCCCAGCAGCCTGCCTATACCGGACTTTGGAATTGCCTGCCCGGCTCAATCACAGTCTTACTTTCTGCTGAAATACAGCACCAGACGATCACCAACCATCTGGAGTACTTGTACGAAAATCACCAGTAACGCGACGGTGATCACCATCACGTCGGTCTGGAAACGCTGGTAACCGAAGCGGATGGCCAGGTCGCCCAGGCCGCCGCCACCGATGACGCCAGACATGGCCGCGTAGGAGACCAGGGTGATGGCCGTCACGGTAATACCGGCGATGATGCCCGGAAGCGCTTCCGGCAGCAAGGCGCCGAAGATGATCTGGCGCACGTTAGCACCCATGGCCTGAGTGGCTTCGATGATGCCGCGGTCGACTTCCCGCAGGGAGGTTTCCACCAGGCGGGCGAAGAAGGGGGCACCGCCAGCCACCAGTGGCGGGATGGCGCCGGCCACGCCCAGTGACGTGCCAATGAGCAGAACGGTGAACGGGATCATCACGATCAGCAGGATGATGAAAGGCACGGAACGCAGTACGTTGACCACGAACGACAACACCGCGTAGGCCACCGGTTGTTCCAACAGCTGGCGTTTGCCGAACAGGAACAGTAATACGCCAATGGGCAGGCCGATCAGTACGCTGAACAGCAGGGACATGCCCACCATCACCAGGGTGTCCCAGCTGGCCCAGCCGATTTCCAGCCAGTCGACGTTGCCCATGAGGGTTTCCATTAAAGCTTCCATCAGCGCACTACCTCCACGTGAACATCGGCGGCTTCCAGCGCCTGCATGGCGACGTCGAGATCACCGCCCACCAGTGACAGGGTCAGCTGGCCGTAGGGGGTGTCTTTGATGTGATCGATCCGGCCGGAGAGGATGCTGAAGTCTACGCCGGATTCCCTTGCCACGCTGCCCAGCAGGGGTTTGTAGGTGGATTCGCCCTTGAAGGTCAGGCGCAGGATGCGGCCTTCGGCTTTTTGCAGGTCTTCCTGGAGTTCGTTGCGGTCGATGTTTTCGCTTTCGAACACAAAATCCCGGGTGGTGGGATGCTGGGGGTGCAGGAACACCTCGCTCACCGGGCCCATTTCCACTACGCGACCGGCGTCCATTACGGCAACCCGGTCGCACACCCGACGCACCACATCCATTTCGTGGGTGATCAAGACAATGGTCAGGCCCAGCTCCTTGTTGATGTCACCCAGCAGTTTCAGGACCGACTGAGTGGTTTGCGGGTCCAGGGCGCTGGTGGCTTCGTCGCACAGCAGAATGGTGGGGCGGCAAGCCAGGGCACGGGCGATACCAACGCGTTGTTTCTGGCCGCCAGACAGCTGAGACGGATACTTGTCGGCGTGGTCGGTCAGGCTCACCCGGGCCAGCAGTTCCTGTACCCGCTCCCGTATCTCGGTTTTGCTGTAGATGCCCGCCAGCTTCATCGGAAACGCGATGTTGTCTGCCACGGTTTTGGACGACAGCAGGTTGAAGTGCTGGAAGATCATGCCCACTTTGCGGCGGAAGGCTCTCAGTTCCGCAGAGTTGTACCGGGTAATGTCTTCGTCATCGATCAGGATGCGGCCGCCGGTGGGCGGTTCCAGCAGGTTGATCAGCCTTACGAGGGTGGATTTACCCGCGCCGGAATGGCCGACGATGCCGAATACCTCGCCGGTTTCAATGGTCATACTGGTAGGGTGCAGCGCGGGGATCGCCCGGCCGGCCACCTGGTATGACTTCTGTACCTGGTCAAATACAATCACGATCAGTGCCTTGGTCTTTGCCTTTGGAGTGCGTAGGGCGCGCAGCCGAAAACCGGCGATTATAGCCTATTCGATGACCAAACCCGAATCCCGGCGGTGTGTAGTTGCCCTTACACAAAAAGCTACCTGACACACCAGCCTGCCCTCAGCTAAACTGCTATTTGAAAAGAACATTAATAAACCTCCACCTATCCGAGGCGCGCCGTACCTGTGACTACATTGTCCGAAAATACGCCCTCAAGGATGAATTCCACCCAGGCATGGGTTTCCTACCTCAGCAAGGTAGAGCTGCCAGTGTTGGCGAACACCCTCCGGCAGATCAACGAACTGACCGACAGCCGCAACAGCACAGTGAACGAACTGGCGAATGTGATTCTGAATGATGCCCAGTTGACGTCCCAGGTGCTTCGGCTTTCCAACACGGTGTTCTACAACCAGACCCGCACCCAGGTGAGCACGGTCAGCCGTGCCATCACGTTGATCGGTTTCGATGCCGTGAAATCCATGGCGATTTCATCGCTGATTGTCGACACTCTGCTCAAACGCAACGACCGGCCACACCTGTTGCGTTGCCTTGCCCGCGCTATTCACGCAGCCGTTCAGGCCCGGTGCTTGATGCCCAAACGCACAGAGCATGCTCTAGAGGAGGTGTTTATCGGGGCCTTGCTGATGAACATCGGTGAGCTGGCATTCTGGTCCTGCGAAACCGATCAGGCGACCGAGCTGGAAGAGCGCCTGCGGTTGGACGAACCGCCTGTGGAGGCACAGAAGGCCGTGCTGCACACCACCTTTACCGAGATCACCCGGGGCCTGGTGGAAGCCTGGTCTTTAGGGCCGTTTATCCGTGAAGTGGTGGCGCCCGGCAAAGCCAATTCCCTGGCTAGCAGCCTGGTGCGCAACACCGTGGAAATGGCCACGGTGTCCGAGCATGGCTGGAGCGGGCCAGAGATGGACAAGGTGCTGGAACGTTTGTCGGCAGATGTTGGAGAAAGCCCCGCCGCCATCCGGGACCAACTGAAGGTCAACGCCCAGGAAGCCACCAAAGTAGCCGTGTCTCTGGGCATTCCGCAGGTCACGGCGTTGCTGCCCGGCAATCAGGAGAGCGCCGCCGGACACGGCGCCGAAGCCCCGGTTATGGACCCCGCCCTGCAATTGCAGATTCTGCGAGATCTGACTCAAACACTCGCTGAAAAACCCGATATCAACGAAGTGTGCCAGTTGGTGATCGAAGGCATTCACCGGGCTATCGGAATGCAACGGGTAGCCCTGCTGATGAGTGACCGCACCGGACAAGACCTGATTCCCAGAAAGGTAGGCGGTCGTGGTACCGAAGAGTGGCGCGAACACCTGATTATCCACAAGGATGGCACCGGGCCACTGGGAGAGCTTTTACCCCATGGCACTTGTGCCATCTACAAACCCGGCAAACAGGCGGGCGGTGTTCCCTATGACCGCTGGCTGGGCAAAGTGCCGGCCCTGGTAGGCTCGCTTACCGCCAAGGGCCGACTGGTGGGCCTGTTCTATGCCGATAATGCGGCGGCGGGCTATGTGCCGTCGGAACAGCAGTTGGCAGCCTTTTCGCACTTTATCCAGAATGCACAACTGTGCCTGACCCTGATCTCCTCTCGCTGAGATCGGGTCAGGCCATGTTTTCGTCGTTCAGTGCAACGCCCGCATCTGCCGCGGGTAGAGCGCCGCGCTGACCTCGGGTTCTTCCAGCAAATCCGCCAGCTCGCGGTCGATATCGGTTTCCTCGCCTTCGTCTGGCAAAGGTTCGAACAGGGTGCTCAACCAGGCAGCCACGCTTGGCGCGCTGTCTCTGTCGTAGTCGGTGGACAGCGCTTTGATCCGGCGAAAGCCGATAATGCGCTGATGTTTGGGATCGCGGATTTGTTCAAAGCCCCGCCAATAGATTCTGTCTCGGGTGTGCAGCTGCACAAACAGGGTGTCGATGGGGCCGTTATCATCATCGGCACTGTCTTCATCCTCTGCCTGGGCCTGGGATGTTTCGGCATCGGTCGGTTTTCGACGGATGGTGGTCCAGGCCGGGTAGAGTACCGCTACGGCGTCGGCTTCCACATGTTCGCGGGCCGCCCGCAGAATCAGACCCCAGCGGGCCTTGTCGGCATCGGTTTCCAGAGAGTTGATGGGCAGGTCGTAGCTCTGCTCACTGGACAGAACTATGGCCATCATCGGGGCGTCCAGTTCCCCCATGGCTTCGGCCTGTGCTACGGATACCAGATCGTCGATTGCCATCGATTGGTTCATAAGATGCTCGCCTCCTCGATGCCATCAGGGTAGTCAGGGAATCAGATCCCTGTGTTACAGCATAGCCTGTTCCACCAGTAAAGATAAACGTGGAGTTTGCCGGCGCGGATCACAACCCCGCACGGGAGTTTGTGTCACCGCGTCAGAATGCGTTTTCCAGGCGTTCGTAATTGGCGAACCAGGGGTTTGCTTCCTCAAGCTGGGCGGCCAGCTGCAACAGTCGATCCTCGCGGCCATGGGCGGCGCCGAACTGGACGCCTACCGGCAAACCATCGCGGGTCCAGTGCATGGGTACCGACATCGCCGGCGTGCCGGTCAGGTTCGCAAGCTGGGTAAAGGGCGTTCGGGCCAGGCTTTCCAGCGCCATCTGGTCCACCTGGCCGCTACGATGGACCAGCTTGCCCGCTTTCAGGGTTAGCATCAGCCTGGCGATCAGTTTGAGGTGGGCCGGCGTATCCATTTCACCAATCTTGGCCGGCAACTGGCCGGTGGTCGGGGACAGGTACAGGTCAAAACGCTCGAAGAATGCACCCAGAGCACGGGCAAGGTCATTCCATTGCTGCCGGCGGCGAACATAATCCGGCAACGGCATAGTACGCCCCAACATACCCAGTAACCGGGTCTCCAGCTCAAAATCCTTGTCCTCGGCACCGAACTGCTCCCGTGCCCTGTCCATCATTGAGGACACTTCACCAAAGTAAAGGGCCAGGTAGCACCGTGCCAGGGCCATGCCGTCAAATTCCGGCCGGGCATACTCGACATGATGCCCCAGACCTTCCAGCATACGGGCGGTTTCTTCGACGGCAGCCACACACTCCGGCGCTACCTCGGTGTCGTAAGGAGAAGAGGTAAACACACCAATCCTCAGCCGCCCCGGCGATTGCTGCATCAGGTCCAGCCAGGAACCCTCCGGTTCCGGAATGCAGAACGGGTCGCCACTGGCTGCACCGGCCAACACATCCAGCATGCTGGCGCTGTCTCTCACCGTCCGGGACACCACATGGTCGGTCGAAGCGCCGGTCCAGGCCTCTCCGGCGTGGGGCCCTACAGAGATCCGGCCGCGGGATGGCTTTAGTCCAAACAGCCCGTTGTAAGCTGCCGGAATGCGGATGGACCCACCGCCATCGTTGGCTCCGGCCATGGGAACAACACCGGCGGCTACCGCGGCACCGGAGCCACCACTGGAGCCCCCGGGCGTCAGTTCTGTGTTCCAGGGGTTGCGGCTCGGGCCCCAAAGAGCAGACTCGGTGACGGCCTTGAGGCCGAACTCCGGCGTTGCCGTGCGACCGATAAACACCAAGCCGGCCTTGCGGGCACGTTGTACGAACTGTGAGTCCCGGCTCGGAATATTCTTTCGCATGGCCCGGCTGCCGTAGGTGCAAGGTTGCCCGGCCTGTTCCTGGGCCAGGTCTTTCAGCAGCAGGGGTACACCAGAAAACGGCCCATCAGACACCGGCGACTGCCCCATGGCATCCGAGTACTGGGGGTGGCAAATGGCGTTCAGGGCCCCATTGACATGATTGGCACGCTCCACCGCCGCATCGGTTACCTCTCGGGGCGTCACATCACCCCGGCGGATCAGATCAGCCAGCGCTGTTGCGTCGTATCTCAGATATTCGGACTGGTTCATGGGCCACCCTGTTTGTTGTTATTTACCCGCCCCCACTGGACTTTCGGGGCATAAACCGGAAACTCAGGAGCTTACGCCAATCCCAAAGTGAGTTCCATGGACCTGACCCTGTTTCCAGAGGCCATTAGCCCGGGCGTCGCTCTTTTTCTGCTATTAGCCTCGGCGATAACCTCAATGCTGACCGCTGTGCTCGGTGCCGGTGGTGGCGTTCTGCTGCTGGTGTTGATGGCCTCCTGGATGCCACCGGCGGCGATTATTCCGGTGCATGGCATGATTCAGCTTGGCTCTAATACCGGCCGGGCAGTGCTGACCCGGCACCACATCGACTGGAAGGTTATTGCTGCCTTCACGCCCGGCGTAATCGCAGGGGCGGCGCTTGGCGCCTGGCTGTTGGTTGATTTACCCGCGCACCTCTGGCAGCTATCCATCGCTCTGTTCGTGTTGTATCTGTGTTGGGGGCCGAAACTGCCAAAAGCGTCGTTCGGGCCCGTTGGCATTTTTTTAGCTTCCGCCGTCACCAGCTTTGTCAGCCTGTTCGTGGGCGCCACGGGCCCCCTGGTCGCCGCCTTTATCAAGCAGATTCACCGGGATCGCTTTAAAACCGTGGCCACCTTCGCCGCTGCCATGACCTTGCAACATGCGCCCAAAGCGCTGGTCTTCGGGGTTGCCGGATTCGTGTTCTCGGACTGGCTGCTGTTCATTCTCGCCATGATTGCCTGCGGCTTCACCGGCACCTGGCTGGGGCTGCACGTTCTGAAATCCATCACCAACCGGTGGTTCAGCCTCGCCTTCAACCTGGTACTGACACTGCTGGCGCTGCGCCTGCTGTGGCAAGCGGCGGAGTCCGCCGGCTGGTTGGCCTAAACTCCTGTGTCGTCAGGCGGGGCGGGCACTGAGACCACCGCATTGCGCCCCCGAGATTTGGCGATATAGCACCCTTCATCCGCCCGTGCCATGACCTCCCTCGGGCCGCTGTCGCCAGCAGACACCGGTGTGAGCCCAATGCTTACAGTGACACCGAAAGAACGGCCATCGTGCTGGACTTTCAGCGCCTCGACCCGGCTGCGCAGGTTTTCTGCCAGGGCTTCGGCCCGGTCCAGACCACATCCGGGCAACAGAACCGCAAATTCATCACCACCCAACCGTGCGACGGTATCCGATTGGCGAACCGCGCTCTGGAACAGATCCGCCAGGCGTTTCAACAGGTCGTCGCCCACCAGGTGGCCGCCCTGGTCATTGACCGGTTTGAAATGATCCAGATCGATCATCATCAAGACAGCGGGCGTCGCCTGGTGTGGCGCCTCAGCCAGCGCTTTCAGCAACGCGGCAGTGAAAGCCCTGCGGTTCACCAGTTGGGTCAGCGCATCGTGGGTAGCCTCCCAGGAGAGTCGTTCTTCTTCCCGACGCCGTTCGCTGTCGTCCCTCAGCACAAAGACCAGGCGTTCCTCATGCTCACCCCTGCGCAAGTGCAACATGGTGAGATCAATGTCGAAGACCTGACCCTGCGAGTTTTCCAGAGTAACGTACCGGTTATCGATTTCCTCGCCTTCCTGAAACTCCTCCGGCTCCATCTTGTGGTTGTCATAGCGAAAGGTCACGGTCTCGAAGAAGTTCTCACCAATGCAATCATCGCCCAACGCAAGAAATTCGCCGGCCGCGTCGTTGGCGTACCGGATCAGGCCTGCCTTGTCGACCATCAGAACGCCTTCCTGCAACACATCCAGGATCGAATCGGCCCTCTGCTGCTCTTCCCGGAGCGCCTGCTCAAAGCGCATTTCACGGGTGATATCCCGCACAATCGTGATGGTGCCAAGCGCCTGGCCTGGCAGTTCAATGACCGAGGTCATGGTATCTACCCAGACATACCCCGGTGAACGGGTGGTCAGCAACCGCAGGCGTCCGCGATAGAACCTGCGGCGGGTCAATGCCCGGCGCCAGCCCGCCATGGCCGCGTCGCGATCTTCATCCGCCACTTTCGAGATAAGGTAGCGCTGGGTAACCTGTTCAGCCGTTTCACCGAGAATGTTCAACAGCGCCGGGTTAACAAATTCAATCCGGCCGAGAATATTGGAGTGGACAATGCCAATGGGGGCGTCCTGGGTCAGAGAACGGAAGAATGCCTCCCGCTCCGCCAATGATCGCAGAATCTCGTCGCGCTCATGGCGGACCATGTTGAAAACCCGGGCTACATTCCGGATTTCCCGCCCTCCGATTTCCGAGACCGGCATCTGGCGTTCCCCGGTATGACGCTGATAGATCTGCAAGCTCAGATCGCGCAGTGGCCGCAACAAGCGATGGAAGAACCAGAATGCCAGGGGGACCAACACAACCAGTACCGACAGCAGTGTCCAACTGAAAGCGTCGCGCATACGATTGACCGACGCGAAGGCATCCGTCTCGGGCCAGACCGCCGCCACAAACCAAGGCACCTGGGCCATTTGCCCATAGGCAGTGATGGTCGGCATTTGCTGCTCAGACTCATCGCGAAGTGTACCTTCAAAGCCCTCCATGGCACGTACAATAGAGCTCTGCCGGGCATCCACCGGCACCATAACCCGACCGTCTCGGCCATCAGCCAGTACCACCCCCTGCCGGGTTATCAGGCGCAGATAGCCTGCATCCCCCACACGAATCCCGGAGATATCGCTCATGAAGTTGTCACCATCGAGCAGAATCAACCCGCCAATCATGCCGGTGAAACGTTTACGGTGATCAAAAAGTGGTGCAGCCAGCATTACGCCTGGCCGCCCCTCAAGAGCGGTGACGTACGGTTCGCTGATAATCGGCACTAGCTGGCTGGAAACGGCTTTGAAGTAAGGCCGTTCCGAGGCATTGAAGCTGGGGACCAGGTAATCAAGGGGATTGGCGGCCAGTAGCTCACCCTCGGCATCCATTATAAACAGAGCATCAAACAAACTGAGCAGCGAAGCCTGCTGGCGCAGTATCACTCGCGCCCGATTCTGGAGCAGGGCTTCCGAGGCCGGGATTTCACTGGCAACGTGAGAGAGAACGTCACGCCGCAGGGCAAGTTTCTGGTCGAGGTCACGAGTCACCATTCCGACAATCATTTCAACTTGGCGGTGCGCCTGATATTCCAGCTCTGACCGGCTCAGCGCAGAACCAATGCTGGCCACCACAACCGCGGTCACCAACACAAAAGCCACTACCAGGGCAACTGCCCGATTCGCCAGACTCGCAAACCACAACTTTATCAAATAACCAACCTCATGCTGTCCAAATCATACACACCGCATTCTACGAACTTTATGAAAGTGTAGCAAAGACAGGTTTTTCCAATCAGATTCCCGCTTGTAATTTCATTGATAATCGTTATTATTTAGATCTATTTTCATTTTCCGAGCGATTCTGTATGGATTCCATCAGCCCTGCATCCGCCGCACTGGCCCAGCACGGCCCCCTTGCCCAACTGATCGACATGGGCGGACCGGTGATGATTGTGCTCATCGCCATTGCCGTTATTGGCCTCGTCACCTTCGTTTATCTGATGCTTTTCGGCGCCTTGTACGCACCCCGATACACCCGCAAGCTGAAGCACCTTATCCAGCAGTGGCAGTCCTCCCCGGCAGATACCCGGCCCGAAAAGGTGCGGGAGCAGGCAGGCTTTTTGGGCCGTTGTAATCCTCTGATGCATTTGATGGTGAATACCATGTCGGCCTGCAAAGGCACCGCAAACACCACAGCGGTTCGGGAGACCGCCGTGCGGGATGCCCAACACGCTCTGGAACCCTTTGAAGCGCCGCTCAAGATCATTGAAGTGATCGCAGCCCTGGCGCCACTGCTTGGCCTTCTGGGCACGGTTATGGGCATGATGGAAGCCTTCAGCGCCATGGCCGCAACCGATGGTCGTGCCAATGCCAGCCAGCTCAGTGGCGGTATCTACGAAGCGCTGACCACCACTGCCGCAGGCCTGGTCATTGCCATTCCATTTGCGGCACTGGCGGCCTGGGTGGAGTTTCGCCTGCGACGCATTCACAAAGTGATCAACAGCACCCTGGTAAGCGTGTTCAACGTGCTGCCTGCCACTGAGCCGCAGCCTGTTACCGGGCAATCCGCAGTTGCTGCGGAGCAGGCCGCTCAAGCCAGCCACAGCTACGACACCGCAGACAACCCGCGTTTTGCCCATGCAGCTGGTTGAGCCCCGACCAAACAGGCCCATACCGATCCGGATTACACCACTGATTGACGTGGTGTTTATCCTGCTGGTGTTTTTCATGCTCACCACCAGGCTGTTACCTGTGGATTATCTGGAACTGGGCAACGACACCAGCCCGCGAAGCACCACCACAGGCGACCCCCGCCCGGAACTCCGGGTAGAGGTGGATGGCCGCATCCTTTGGCAGGACACCCGCTACAGCCTGCAGGAGCTGGTGCCGGCCCTGACCGCCGCCGGCGTTTCCGAAGCGAACCTCGAGACGGCTCCAGAGGCCAGCCTGGCCAGCTTTACCCGCACGCTGAGCACGCTGGATAACGCCGGCATCACCCCCCACTGGAAACGTAGCGGCACACCCGAATCATGACCGAACTGGTTCCACCCCCCGCCACCTCCGGAAAAGGCCTGTTGGAACGTGTTGAAGATGCGTTGCTGCCGCTGATCAATCTGGTGTTCCTGTTGTTGATGTTCTTTATTGTTGCTGGCCAGCTCACTGAAGATCCATTGCCGGAACTGCCGGGAAGCTCGCAGCTAAAAGAAGAGCGCGCTCCCGAGGCAGATCTGATGGTCAAGGCCGATGGCAGCTGGACCGTGGGTGGAGAAACGGTCAGCCGGGACCAGCTACTGGCACGTTTGCCCGAATCAGGGGAACAGGGGGCTCTCCGCATTGCCGCAGACCAAAGCCTCACCATGGCGGACCTGGAAGACCTGTTGGGTGTTCTGGAAGCCGGCGGTTACACCAACGTGCTGCTGCTGACGGAGCCCGGGGCATGACAACCGCAGGCCGGGGACCGAAAACACTGATTCTGACCGCCGCCATTGTGGCGACGGTAGCCACACTGGCGCTGATGGCACCAGACAAACCCATGGAACTTCCGGTGCTGGGCGACAGCGCTGTCAACACCGCTCCGGCCATCCGGATCAGCCTTGCGGGCCGACAATCACCAGAGCCGGAACAGGAACCTGCGACCGAACCTGAACCCACCCCGGAACCAGAGCCGATACCGGAACCTGAACCCGAGCCAGAACCCGAGCCAGAACCCGAACCAGAACCCGAACCAGAACCAGAACCCGAACCAGAACCAGAACCAGAGCCCGAACCGGCTCCGAAGCCAGAGCCCGTTCCTGAGCCAGTCAGCGAGCCCAGCACACCAGCGCCCACGGATTCAGCGGCTGTAGAAGAAGCCGGGGAGGAAGCAGATGCCGAAAACAGCCAGGATGCGATCCCCCTCCAGAACGCAGGAAATTCCAGCGAGGTCGACAGCTACCTGAGCAAGCTCAGCCGCCACCTGGCCCGCTATTACGAATACCCCCGGCGGGCCCGCCGCCTCGGGCAGGAAGGCACCCCGGTGATCGTCTTCGAGTTTGACCGTGACGGCTCGCTGGTCAGCCATTCGCTGCGGGACAGCTCCGGGCATCAACTGCTTGATGACTCAGCCATGCAGATGCTCGCCCAGGCAGCGCCCCTGCCCAAGGTGCCAGACACCATGCGCGGCCAGACGTTTACCTACGCGCTGCCCGTTCGCTTCAGCTTGCGCTGAACCCGCACCACAGAAGCGCAGATCGCACTGAGCCGGTGCAGGCCGGCAAACACCGCCCCGGGCACACAGCCCGCTGCCCTCTTATTACTTACTGAATTAAAAGCTTTTTCCACGAAAAGCCCAGAGCTGGCACGGTGCCTGCTGAATCCTGGTCAGCAGATCGAATTTTGTCTGCCCAAACAGCAATCTTTCAGACGACGGCGTCTGCCCATGCTTGCCATCCACGGCAGCCCATGGGCGTCGTCGTTTTTTTTCGCCTGCGGAAAAACGGGCAAAGAAGGAACCAGGGGATAACCTATGTCTTACATCATGCCTTCGGAATTTGTCACCAAAATGGTGGATACCGGTGAATCAAAAATCTACATGGCTACCCGGGATGTACTGATCCGAGCGTTCATGGCTGGCGCTATTCTGTCCCTGGCAGCGGTATTCGCGGTCACCGTTGCCGTTCAGACAGGCAGCCCGCTGATCGGCGCCATGCTGTTCCCGGTTGGCTTCTGCATGCTTTACCTGATGGGCTTTGACCTGCTCACCGGGGTGTTCATGCTCACCCCCCTGGCACTGCTGGACAAACGCCCGGGGGTAGATACCCGCGGCATTCTTCGCAACTGGGGATGGGTATTCCTTGGCAACTTTGCCGGCGCTTTAACCGTCGCTGTCATCATGGCCTTTGTCTTCACCTACGGCTTTAATACCGAACCCGGCGTGGTTGGCGACCGCATTGCCGCGATCGGCAAGGAGCGCACTCTGGGTTACGCGGAACACGGCGTGGCCGGCTGGTTTACCATTTTTCTGCGGGGCGTACTCTGCAACTGGATGGTGTCGATGGGCGTGGTCGGAGCGATGATCTCAACCACGGTACAGGGCAAGGTGCTGGCCATGTGGATGCCGATCATGCTGTTCTTCTACATGGGCTTTGAGCATTCCATCGTCAACATGTTCCTGTTCCCCTTTGCCCTGCTGATGGGCGGCGAGTTCGGCATCATGGATTACTTCGTCTGGAACGAAATTCCCACCGTACTGGGCAACCTGGTCGGAGGCCTGTCGTTCACCGGCCTGACCCTCTATGCCACTCATGTGCGCACGGCGCCCAAGCGCACCCTGCCGGAACGCTTTAACTCCAATGCGGTATGACCTCACAGCTCGCGGTCTCCACCGGCCAGCACACTGACCCGGGGCCCAAGCCCGTCAACCAGGATTTCCATGGACTGATGATCCCGGGCGACCATCAGCTGGGCACCAAGGGTATCGCGGTGGCAATTGCCGATGGCATCAGCTCCAGCAACGTCAGCCAGATAGCCAGCGAATCTGCCGTCGCCGGTTTTCTGAACGACTATTACGCCACACCAGACAGCTGGTCCGTAAAACAGTCGGCCCAACGGGTGCTCCGGGCCACCAACGCCTGGCTGCACGCCCAAACTCGACAAAGCCGCTACCGCTATGATCAGGACAGGGGCTACGTCTGCACTCTCAGTGTACTGGTGCTGAAATCGGCGACGGCCCATGTGTTCCATATTGGCGATGCCCGCATCTATCGGCTGCAGGGTAACTCGCTGGAACAGCTAACCACCGATCACCGGGTATGGTTGTCGCAAGAAGACAGCTGCCTGAACCGGGCCATGGGGCTGAGCCAGCAAGTCGACATCGACTACCTGGCGGTGCCGGTGTGGCTCGGTGATACATTTTTGCTGGCGACTGACGGCGTCTATGAACATCTGTCCGAGCGTGACATGGCCGGCATTATCCAGGCGGCCGGTGAAGATCTGGACTCCGCCGCCCGAACGCTGGTCGAGCGAGCCCTTGCCGCTGGCAGCGACGATAACCTGAGCGTGCAGCTTGTTCGTGTAGATTCCGTTGCCGCCGGAAAGAGCAGCGCCGAATTCGCCCGGGATGTTCAGCAGTTGCCGTTCGCCCGGGAACTGGCATCGGGGCAGGTACTGGATGGCTACCGTATTGTGCGGCCGATTCACGCAAGCAGCCGCAGCCAGGTCTACCTGGCCATCGATGAAGCCAGCCATCGGCATGTCGCCCTGAAAGTCCCAGCCATGGAACTGCGCGAAAACCCGGCGGGGCTGGAGCAATTTGCCACCGAGCAATGGGTAGCCCAGCGCATCGACAGCCCTCACGTAGTGAAAGCGTTTGCGCCGGAACGCCCTCGCAGCTGCCTGTACCTGGCCACCGAGTACGTTCAGGGAATCAGCCTGCGGCAATGGCTTCTGGACCACCCGGCGCCGGCACTGGAAACCGTGCGTCAATTGGTGGAGCAGATTGCCCGCGGGCTGCGGGCGTTTCACCGGTTGGAAATGGTGCACCAGGACCTGAAACCGGAGAATATCCTGATCAACGGCGAGGGCACCGTGGTGCTCATCGACTTCGGCGCCACCCGCATCGCTGGCCTGCAGGAACTCCATGACCACGATGAGCCCACCTGGCCCCGTGGCGCCGCGCTTTACAGCGCTCCGGAAGCCTTTCTCGGCGAAACCACCGGTTGGCAGGCGGACCAGTTTTCCCTGGGCGTGATCACCTATCAGATGCTGACCGGCCAATTGCCCTACGGCACCCGCGTGCCGGGTATTCGCAATCACCGCCAGTTGCGCCAGCTCAGCTACCATCCGGCTCGCCTGCACCGGGAGGACCTTCCCGGCTGGATTGACCATGCCCTGGCCCGGGCGTTGCACCCGGAATCCCACAAACGCTACCCGGCGCTGTCGGAATTTCTGTTCGACCTGCGCCAACCGAATCCGCAGTGGCAGCAGCATCACCAGAAACCCTTGATGGAGCGCCACCCGGTGGCCTTCTGGCAGGGAATGTCTGCGCTGTTGTTACTCGCCTTACTTGCGTCCTTCGCCTGGCGCCCCTGATCGGGCAACTTTTTGCCCGGCCAGCAAAAGCTCGCCCAGAGGCCAAGCAAGGGTTTGCTCACCACCAACTTCGGCTTCGCCGAATATTACATAACTATCTGTATTTTATATATTTTTTAGAGTTGGCACAGCGCTTGTAACCAGTAAGCGCGTCCAGGGAACAGCCCGGGGACAAACATTCACTTAAACGTCATGGAGCAGACTATGCCAACTCCTTGTTATATCAGTATCGAAGGTAAAACTCAGGGTAACATCACCGCTGGCGCATTCACTTCCGACTCCGTAGGTAACATCTACGTTGAAGGTCACGAAGACGAAGTGCTGGTTCAGGAATTCAGCCACACCGTCTTGGTCCCAACAGACCCTCAGTCCGGCCAGCCTTCTGGACAACGCGTTCATAAGCCTTTTGAGTTTACTGCAGCCCTGAACAAAGCCACCCCGCTGATGTACAACGCCCTGGCTTCCGGCGAAATGCTGCCGAAGGTAGAGCTCAAATGGTACCGCACTTCGGTAGAAGGCAAACAGGAGCACTTCTTCTCCACCATTCTGGAAGATGCCACTATCGTTAATATCGACTGCAAAATGCCTCACTGCCAAGATCCTGGCAGCGCAGACTTCACTCAGTTGGTCACCGTTGCTCTGTCCTACCGTAAAGTTACTTGGGAACACACCGTAGCTGGAACTTCTGGCGCTGATGATTGGCGCGCCCCAGTCGAAGCCTAACCAATTCGGCGTCACCCAAGGCCTTGATTCAGGGCCTTGGGATCCTCAACTCCGAAGTAACCAGAAATGCTGCAATACCTTTCGGTTCTTTATTCTACTACTGTGCGGTAAGATCTTGGCGGAAAAGCAGTTTGTGTATTGCCCGTTCAAACACTCATTAATAATCCGAGTCTTCAACGGGTAATAGCTGACAGCTATTTCGCGAGCAGGAAAGAGGCACTCTCATATCGGACTAGGCTAACCAGACCGCCGCAGTACCACTGCTCGCAATCACGAACCTGCCATTTTCTTTTAACAGTTAACCCAAAAGGACGTACTCAATGAAATTTGGAGCGATTCTATCCTTAACTATACTATTGACAGGGTGTGCAACCTCCCAAACCACAATATCTTATAGTGGCGAATTTAACCTTCAGGTTCCAACAAAGTTGCTTTCAGGATCCACCGTTTTCACTGCTGACGGATTATCAGTAGGATGGCCCGAGGGTAATTTGATTTCTGGGATCGTAATAACAAAAGAGCTAGAATCTCTACCAATTGACTTCGACCTGAAAGATTATCCAAAGTATCTTTTCAATATAAAAAATAAAAAAGATCTTGATAAAAAAACTGCCAACGTGATCAAGAACTCAGCCAACGAAATTGATCACTCTTTTGGAATTGAGAACCTCACTATAAAATCAAAACTCGACACGGAAGTTTATAGCGCCTGCAAAGACCGAAAATGCATTGCATTCATAATAAAAGACAATGTAACAGACCACATACTATCACTTTATTCCCAAGGAATTACTGAAAAAGAACTTATTAGCTTAGCAGAAGGAATCTGAGATGCTAACCACTAGCGAAAAGGATGCGCTTTATATTCTAATAGCGGCAACTCTGGGTGATGATCTTTCAATCAGATCCCGAAAGTCCCAATTTAATAATAGGACCGTTGATGTAGTTGAGGACATGATAATTGCAAACATGGATTGCAATGCTAACATCAGGGAACTTATTGTTAACTTATTGGGTGGATCATCCATGTTAACAAGAGGCTGGTTGAAAAAAATCCTCAAGACATCAAAAAACAAAATTAAAGAGATGGATCTACATGGATATGGCTGCTTGGTTTCGACAAAATCCAGGTGGAAGAGTGCGATTATAACATCAGTTATCTGGTAGCGCCCCGAACCAATGGACCAATTTGTGAGCGCGGGTTGAACAGCGCCAACACCTACAAATGGCTCGGCAAGGAGGGGAATATGCGAACCCATTCA
Source organism: Marinobacter sp. KM021 (assembly GCF_050707965.1). Lineage (NCBI taxonomy): Bacteria > Pseudomonadati > Pseudomonadota > Gammaproteobacteria > Pseudomonadales > Marinobacteraceae > Marinobacter > Marinobacter sp. KM021. The sequence goes on along the minus strand of NZ_CP136129.1, from coordinate 3,731,532 downwards.
ATCTATAGTGATAATCTTATTAAAGCCGCCATTTTTTGTTGGGCTGTTTTGCTCTGACTACAACATATGCGAGAGCTAACCGAATGACCCTCTATCACTCGTTCAGATATTGGACCCCACATTATAATCAACGATCCCGGCCATCCTGTAAAAATTCAAAACAAGTATTTAGATGGCACCATCATTTTAGGTGGCGATGGTGAAAGCGTCATATTGTCGAAATCGAAATTCTTTTCTGTAGGCGTTTTGACATCGCATAATTGGCCATTTCGAGATTTAAAGCTGAATAAAGTACCAGCCTACATTTTCACCGAAGACTTCAAGGCTGTCACTGACCCATCGGCAAGGACCCAAGCCAAAGGGATATCAAACAATTTATTTAATAACGACCACGACTTCATAGGAAAAATTGATCTACCGGAAAATCTAGAGTTATATGTAGATTTTTCGCATGACTCCACCACGATAATGATTGCGTCTGAATCGAGGGAAGATATTTAGACGCATATCGTTGAACTTGGACTTTCATGAAAAGAATTACAAGAAATAATTCTTAACGGAGTAGGAAGATAATGAGTACACTTACCACGTCGGAAAAGATCAATTGATGTATATCCTGAATCCAGCTTGATGGACTCGGCTGTCAAGTCAATACCGCCAGAAATTATGGCACGGCAGTCTATTTATCAGCAGCCAGTTAAAAGCACATTTAAATTTAACGTTAAAATGAGCCCCCTACCATGCCAAGGATAGGCCTCTCTTTAGCAGTTTTACTTCTGGCCTCTGGCTGTGCCACCAATTCGTCATTGGTCATACAACCATACAGCGAATTAACCATAGAAGTACCAGATGAGATGTTCTCCTCTGTAAAGGTGAGAGATGGAGAACTGCTGTTTCTACGAAATGACCGGATCGTAGGTTTTATTAAATCAGAGGACATCCCAAGTTCAGTAAGCTCAGGTTCAGCAATCGACACTTCACTGACGCTCTGTGAGAGCGCAAGTCAGGGTTCAAACAAACCAGTTTGGATAGAGCAGATTCCCGAAGCTCGGGTATTTGGAGTAGTTCAGGGAGAATTTAGAACCGTATTTATCGTACCGAACAGCCAAGCTCAATCACTTATTACATTTCAGGGGCCAGCTGCAAGCTCAACGTCATTGCGTATAAATGGCGTAAGAATTTCGGAGTAGTGCAGCCGGCTTGTAACTTTGCATAGAAAAAACTTGAAACCGAAATTCTATTTTTTATCTGTCAGAAAACCACGCAAATGATCTATGCTGTCTATGTTTGTTTAGGCGATGAAACAACTGCCTACGGCGCAGAGATACCCGATGTCCCTTGAAACCATGAATGTACTGAAGGCGCTGCAATAGCGCCTGCTCGATATTGTCTTCCGAAATAAAACTAGCCATCGGCCTGCCGACTCCATGGACCGGGTGGTGGACTTCCCCGGAGTTACACCGCTCCGTTAGTGAGTACCGCCTGCATTGTCCTGATTAAGCGGCTTGTTGGCCGCCTCCGCCTGCAAACGTTCAACCAGCCAGACCTTGATGATGGATTGACGGGTAACGCCAATACGCGCAGCCTCACGGTCCAGAGACTCCACGACCCAGGCCGGAAAATCAACATTGATTCGCTTTTGTTCCTGATTCACCCGCCTTGCAGAAGACAGATCAAGATCTCCAACAACATCTTTCTGGCTCTCATCAAACTTCTTGTCAAAATCTTTAGCTTTCATAAAGCTCAACCTCTTTCTTGCGGGATCGCCTGACCGAAATCAGACGAATACGTCCTTCCCGGTAGGTCACAACGGCCGACCAGTGCTTGTCCAGATTGGCCTGGCTTTTGGTTCCGTCAAATTCAAACACATCCATGAGTACAAACTATTCCTTTTTTACTCGCCCGGCAAGAGAATACTACCACGGTACAAAACGTCAAAGAGACTCCGAACAACTTTGCCAACACGGGCCATAGCAATTTGTGAATCCCATGGTTACGCTTGCACGACCATTACCACTCTGTGCTTTTCAATCCAGATATCCAACGCGTATGCCAGTACCAACATCAACCACCCGAGCCATCGGCACTCTCATGTGCCAAGCCACCCGCCACATCCTGTGGGCGCCCGCCGAAGCCTGGGTGCGGGAGCAAAACCGGGGTGTAGCGCTGGCATTGCGGGTAGGGTCCGGCCAGGCCACCTATCACCGTTACGATCCAACCCAGAAGCAGCATCTGATCACCTATGGCGCGCGGATGATTGCCGCCAAGCATCAGCCGGAAACCGCCCAGGGCTGGTTATCGACTCGGGAAATCCGGAGTCGGGGTTATTTTGGGGGTGAGGTGAGTGTATTGAACCTGCTGGCCCACACCTGCTGCCATGAGTTTGCCCATTTGCTGCAATACAGTGCAGGCCAGCGGCACTATGGTTCGGTGCATAACCGGCATTTCTATGAAGCGCTGGACGGGTTGTATAGCAGTGGTGCGTCGGTCGCCACCCGGCAGTACCTTGAGGAGACTGCCGTAGAAGCGGGAGTGACGTTGCCCAGCACACCGTTTGTATTCCCCAGTCCAGTCCGGGAGCTCCGGCAGTGGCAGGTCGGCGATGCGGTCTGTTTTGGCGAAGGCCGGCACGAGAAACGGGGCCAGGTTGTCCGGGTGAACCGAAAAACCTGCACGGTTGCGGTTACTTTGAATGCCCGCGGTTTGCGGTACCGGGTACCGGTTTCCCTCCTACGCCGCCCGGACTGATCCGGTTTCAGGCAGGCTCCCGATCCGCCGATTTCGCCAGCAAGCCACGAATCTCAGGTATACAAGAACCACAATTGCTGCCGCACTGCAGCCGCTGGCCCAATGCTTCAACGCTGGCGGCCCCATCTTCGATTGCCTGGTTGATCTGGCGCTCGCCTACCTGGAAACAGCTGCAGACCAGCGGCCCGGTCGGTTCTGCATCGATCGAACCTGCAGCCAACAAGGATCGGCGCTGCTCCGGTGTCAGGTTCTCGGAGCCAAAACAGTCATCCAACCAGCCGAGGTCCGGCATGGTTTGCACACAGGGCTCTACCAGCAATACGCCATCCAACCGGTTGCCGGTGAGCCAGGCCGCACGAAAGCGACGCCGGGCACTATCTTGCATAACCAGCTCCGGTTCCCTGGCGAAAATCTGCTGGGCCCATTCACGCCAGTCCATTGACCGGCGACCGGCCAGCCACCAGGACCGGCTATGAGGCAGTGCCTGGTGGCTCCAGTAGTCCAGTGACCTGGCGTCCAATGCGGTGCCCCCGGCCGCGGGCAGCATCAGCCGGGCTTGCCATCGAGTGATTAGTGGCCGAAGGGAGGCTACGCCAAATTTGGCTTCCGGTTGCCCTGAAATCGGGTCGACGACGGGGGCGATCAGGTCGGAGGCCAGGGCTGAGGATGCAAACTGCCGATTCCAGTGAATGGGAACGAATACCTCTCCGGGTCTCTGTGCCGGGCTGGCCCGGACCCGGCCGGTGAACCCCTTTCGGGCATGCCCTGTCAGCGTGGCCAGTGCACCTTCAATCAAACCAAAGGTGGCGATGTCCTTCGGGTGAACCTCGATAAAGGGCTCACTGCGATGGGCAAACAGTCTGGGCGCCAGTGCCGTGCGCGTCATGGTGTGCCACTGGTCCCGAATACGACCGGTATTCACGATCAGGGGATGCCGGGCATCGGGCTGCTGTCCGGGCGGCAGGTTCGAAACCGGTACCAGGCGGGCGCGGCCATCGGGCGTGGGAAAGCGACCATCGGAGAACAGCCGGCGGGTCTGCAACCAGGCACCGGGATTGCCCCCGGTAAGCGGCCACTGCACGGGTTGGAGCCGGTCATATTCCGTGGAACTCAGCTTGGCCAGGGCGGAAATATCAAACACTCTCTCACCGCCGTTACCGTAACCGGACAGTGCCGCGTGTTCTCTGAAAATCTCCGCAGGTTCCTGGTAGTCAAAGGCGTGACCATAACCGAGCGCCTGGGCGATATCCCGGATGATTCGCCAATCCGGCCGGACACCCTCTGGCACTGGCAAAAATCGACGCTGGCGTGAAATGCACCGTTCCGAGTTGGTCACGGTACCGTCCTTCTCGCCCCAACCGGCAGCAGGCAACAGAATATCGGCAAACGCCGTGGTATCGGTCTGGGCCACGCAGTCTGACACTATAAGCGTCTCGCATCGCGCAAGGGCCTCCCTGACCCGGGCGTTGTCGGGCAGGCTGACCGCAGGATTGGTGCCCATCACCCAGAGCACCCGGATGTCGCCCCGATGAACGGCTTCAAACAGATCCACCGCCTTATAGCCCGGTCCCGCTGCCAACTTTTCACTGTGCCAGAAGTCGGCAACCCGTTGCACCGCGCCCGGCGTGTCGTAATCCATGTGGGCCGCCAGGGTGTTGGCCAGACCGCCCACTTCCCGCCCACCCATGGCGTTGGGTTGACCGGTGAGTGAAAACGGACTGGCACCGGGCCGGCCAACGCGCCCTGTGGCCAGGTGGCAGTTGATAATAGCGTTGGCTTTGTCGGTGCCAGCCACCGACTGATTGATGCCCTGGGAAAAGGCGGTGACTGTCCGATCGGTCTCGGCAAACCACCGATAGAAGCGTTCCACATCCGCAGCCCGAAGGTCACATCCGCGGGCGACCGCCAGTATCGAAGGCGCACAGGCGCGGGCCACACTCAGAGTCTCCTCGAATCCATTGCAATGCTGTTCCAGGTACTGTGTGGCCAGGGCTCCGTGGTCATGCAGCCAAACCAGCAAGCCATTGAACAGCAGGGTGTCGGTTCCCGGCCGCAGTTGCAGGTGCAGGTCAGCCATCTCTGTGGTTGCGGTTTGCCTTGGGTCAATGGCTACCACTTTGCGCCCGGGCCGGTGGGACGCTTTTATCCGCTGATAAAGTACCGGATGCGTCCAGGCGGCATTACTGCCCGCCAGCACCAGCAAGTCCGCCAGCTCGAGGTCCTCATAACAGCCGGGCACGCAGTCCTCACCAAACGCCCTCTTGTGGGCTGCCACGGCAGACGACATGCACAACCGGGAATTGGTATCCACGTGCGGGGTGCCAATAAAGCCCTTGGCCAGCTTGTTGGCAATGTAATAGTCCTCTGTGAGCAGCTGGCCAGACAGGTAAAAAGCCACAGACTCCGGGCCATGGTCTCTGACCGAAACACGGATGGCCTCCGCTACCCGGTCAATAGCTTCCGACCACTCAACGTTATGCCCTGCCACACGAGAGGCCAGCAACCGGTCGTGTCCGGTCACGGTCTCATGCAACGCCGAGCCTTTGACGCAAAGGCGGCCCTTATTGGCCGGGTGCCCTACATCGCCCTGAACGCCGTCAGGTTTCGCCAGAACACCACAGCCCACACCGCAATAAGGGCAGGTGGTGGCGGTACTTCCGGGAGTGGTTCGGCGGTTTTTCATGATCAATCCTCTGCTTTACCCATAAAAAAGCCCGCCATCCGGGGTCTGTTTCCAGAGCCGGGGCGGGCTTCTTTGCCAAAATTGTCTGTTTTATGGAAAGCAATAACGGGGCCAGCGATTGCCAAAACAGCACTTGCCCGGCCGGCCTTGTGGCAGCGCCCGGGCTACGGCCTTGTTCAGCAGATCCATCGGCTCCGGCAGGCCGGGATACACTTCTGCCTTGAGGTTTCACATTGGTGCGAAATCGCTCAGGTTGCACCAAAAACAGACCGGGCTCGATTGGCGTTTTCCTCGCTCAACACGGAAGGGAATATCAAGCCTTTGAAAACTATGAATATTAAAAAATGGCACGGCTTATGCTGAGGTAACAGCGAATCATCAAGACATCACATCTCTCGTTCTAAGGCATTGGCGCCTGCTCTCCGGAAACGGAGGGTGGGCGTTTTTTTTGCGCGCCAGAAAAGAGAGACACAGAGAGGTAACAGCATGAACACACGCCGTCATCAACTCAGGGGCTTGCTCACAGCCGCGCTGATTGGGCTGAGCACACTGGCCCAGGCGAGCATCGGGCCGGCCGAGAAACCAGACCTGAAACTGGGCTTCATCAAACTCACCGATATGGCGCCACTGGCGGTTGCCTGGGAACAGGGCTACTTCCTGGACGAAGGCCTGTTCGTGGAACTGGAGGCCCAGGCCAACTGGAAAGTGCTGCTGGACCGGGTGATCACCGGCGAGCTGGACGGTGCCCACATGCTAGCCGGCCAGCCTTTGGGCGCGTCCATTGGCTATGGCACTCAGGCCAACATCATTACCGCCTTCAGCATGGACCTCAACGGCAACGCGATTACCGTGTCCAACGCAGTGTGGGAAACGATGAAGCCCCACCTGGACATGGATGGCGACAAACCCGCCCACCCGATCTCCGCGAGCGCACTGAAACCGGCGGTGGAGCAATCCCTGAGCAAAGGCGAGCGGTTCCGGATGGGCATGGTGTTCCCGGTGTCCACCCACAACTACGAACTCCGCTACTGGCTGGCGGCCGGCGGCCTGAATCCCGGCTTCTACGCCCCACAGCGGGGTGATACCAGTGGCACCTTGCAGGCCGATGTTCATCTGTCCGTCACCCCGCCACCGCAAATGCCGGCCACCATGGAAGCTGGCACCATTCAGGGCTACTGCGTGGGCGAACCCTGGAATCAGCAGGCGGTGTTCAAGGGCATCGGGGTGCCGGTCATCACCGATTATGAGATCTGGCCAAACAACCCTGAGAAAGTCTTTGGCGTGACCGAGACCTGGGCAGAGAAGCATCCCAATACCCACCTGCGGTTGTTGCGGGCACTGATCCGCGCGGCTTACTGGCTGGATGAAAACGACAACGCAAACCGCCAGGAAGCGGTAGAGCTCCTTTCCCGCTCCAGCTATGTGGGCGCAGACAAAGACGTGATCGCCAACTCCATGACCGGCACCTTCGAATACGAGAAAGGGGATGTGCGGGAGGTTCCGGACTTCAACGTGTTCTTCCGCTATCACGCCACTTACCCCTATCCCTCTGATGCAATCTGGTATCTGACCCAGATGCGCCGGTGGGGCCAGATTCCGGACGCCAAGCCAGATGACTGGTACATGCAGACCGCAGCCAGGGTATACCGGGGTGATCTGTATGCTCAGGCCGCGCAGTCACTGATCGATGATGGTGTGATGAACGCCAGTGACTTCCCTGACTTTGACGCTGAAAACTTTGAACGCCCCTTCCAGGGCGAGCTGATTGACGGCGTGCCTTTCACACCCCGTGAACCGAACGCTTACATAGACCGCTTTGATATTGGGCTGAAAGGCACCGAGACACCGTAAGGGGGCACAACATGAGCACTTTTAGCATAAGGATTGGCCAGTCGATGGCTGCCAGGAGCCGCAACTTCCTCGCCCGGCTGAGCCCAAATGAATTGGTGGCAGCTGGCAAAGAGGCTTTGCTGCCCTTGATCGGAATTCTGGTGTTTCTGGGATTCTGGCATCTGGCAGCACCCCAGGTGCAGACGTCCCTTGGCGCCTTTCCGGGGCCGGCTCAGGTCTGGGAGCAGGCGGGGCAACTCTGGCAAGAGCACGCCAACCAGCGGGAACGCGCCAGCCAGTTCATCGCCATGCAGGAGCAGCGTAATGCCAGGATTCTGGCTGACAACCCGGAGGCGGAGGTGCGGATCCGGTCTTATCCCGGCGCACCCACTTTTATCGATCAGATCGGTACCAGCCTGGTCACGGTGTTGTCTGGATTTGCCCTGGCCACGCTGATTGCGGTGCCCCTGGGAATTGTGTTCGGTCTTAACCGGTATTTTCAGGCGGCGGTCAACCCGCTGATCCAGATCTTCAAGCCGGTGTCGCCCCTGGCCTGGCTGCCACTGGTGACCATGGTGGTGTCTGCCACGTACGTGAGTGATGACCCGATGTTCCAGAAGTCGTTTCTGACGTCGATGATCACGGTCACCCTATGCAGTTTGTGGCCGACGCTGATCAATACCAGCGTTGGGGTGGCGGCGGTGAATCCGGACCTGCTGAATGTGTCGAAGGTGCTGAAGCTGTCGTTCTGGACCCACGTTCGCAAGGTGGTGCTGCCTTCGTCGGTACCGATGATTTTTACCGGGTTGAGGGTGTCTTTGGGTATTGCCTGGATGGTGCTGATTGCGGCGGAGATGCTGGCGCAGAGTCCTGGGCTTGGGAAGTTTGTGTGGGATGAGTTTCAGAATGGCAGCAGCCAGTCGTTGAGTCGGATCATGGTGGCGGTGCTGGCCATCGGGTTTATCGGGTTTTTGCTGGATCGGGTGATGCTGTTGATTCAGAAAAAGGTGGCCTGGAATGAGTGATCGAACTATGGAGCATGCCGCACCGGGTGGGTTTACGCCTCCCGAAACACGCGGCGAGTACATCCCTGTACGCTCCGCAAAAACATCCATGTTTTTGAGGGTTTCGGGAGGCGTAACCCACCCGGCGCTCCGCTTGCTTTTGAGGTGATATCCATGAGTAAAACGCATTTAGAACTAACCGGTGTTGAAATGGCGTTTGATACGCCGAAAGGGCCGTTCGTTGCCCTGGACAACGTGAACCTGAAGATCCAGAAAGGGGAGTTTGTTTCGCTGATCGGCCACTCGGGCTGTGGCAAATCGACGGTGCTCAACATTGTCGCCGGCTTGTTGCAGGCCTCCAAGGGTGGCTGTGTGTTGAACGGTCACGAGGTGAACTCACCAGGGCCGGAGCGGGCGGTGGTGTTTCAGAATCATGCGCTGATGCCCTGGCTGACGGTGTATGAGAATGTCGAGCTGGCTGTTCGGCAGGTGTTTCGCAAGTCGATGAACCGTAAGGAGCGCCGGGACTGGATTACCCATAACCTGGAGCTGGTGAATATGGCCCATGCCGCCAATAAGCGGCCGGGGGAGATTTCCGGGGGTATGGCACAGCGTGTGGGGATTGCCCGGGCCTTGGCGATGAAACCGAACGTGCTGCTGATGGATGAGCCGTTCGGGGCCCTGGATGCGCTAACCCGGGCACATCTGCAGGACTCGCTGATGGAGATTCAGCAGGAACTGAACAACACGGTGATCATGATCACCCACGATGTGGACGAGGCGGTGCTGTTGTCGGACCGCATCATCATGATGACCAACGGGCCGGCGGCGACGGTGGGGGAGGATCTGCACATTGATTTGCCTCGGCCGCGTAATCGGGTGGCGTTGGCGGATGATGCCAAGTACGTGCATTACCGGCAGGAGGTGTTGTCGTTCCTGTATGAGAAGCAGCGCAAGCTGGAAACCCTGAGCAGCCGGCGGGCCGCCAGTGCCTCTGGGCAGAGTGAGGAGAATGCAAAGGTGGAGAAGGAGAAGCAGCCGGCGTCTGCCTGAGGCTGCGCGGCACCGGGGCTACTTTGGCCCCGGTGCTCTCGGCGTTCAGCCCAGCACGCCGGCCATGGAGACCAGGGCTCTAGCCACGTCAGGCAGGCGTTTGCCCTGATCCATCGCCAGCTTTCGCAGCAATCTATGGGCTTCGTCGTTGCTGATGTCACGATGCTCCATCAAGAGCAACACCGCCTTTTCCTGGGTGCGTCGATCTTCCAAAGCTTCTTTTGCACTTTGCAACTCTTCAGACATCTGGCGCAGGCGGCGGGTTTGCTCCTGAACCAGATCAAAGATGGACCTGCCTGACTGTTGCCCGACACCGTCACCGGCCCAGGCATCTGCCGTGCTCGCATCTACACCATTATCGCAGACCACCAATACCGGCATTGTCGAGGCGTTCCGCTGTTCCAGCGAGGCTAACAGGGTTTCCTGATGAGCCAGGGAGTGGCGGGCCTCGGTGTAGCGTTCCACGCAACGGTGGTGGAAGGCGTTTTCCACGGAATCTTCGATTTTCTTGAGATCATCCATACGGTCGGTCATCAGGTTAAACCAGCGGTCGGCCATTTCCCTGTCCAGGGATTTATAGGGCCCCACCGACACCGCCTTCTGGCGCATCCGTTCTATTTCCAGTTCCCGCGGGTGAGACCGTAGGGTTTGCCAGAGGGCCAGGCTATCGTCGTTGGCAAAGGCGACAAATACCTCGAAACACCGTTCCTGCGCTTCAACCAGGTGCATCATGCGCCGTGACAGTGCGTTTTCGAAATGGCCACTGGAGAATCCCGCTGAGCCTGCCGCCCGCTCCTGGCCACAGTATTCCTTGCCATTCATTACATGCACCATGGCCACCAACAGGCCGGCGATAGAGGGTTCAGCGACGGTTTCGGCGGCTTCAAAAACCACCGTAATCAGCTGATGGATGGCGTCGCAGAACCAGTCCGTGGCATCCGCCACGCTGGCTTCCTGCCCGACCACTTTCTGCCTGAACTCGGCCAGCTGATCGAGGCTATGAAGGGCGCTGGCAATATGCCCCAGCAGCGGGCTGCTGACCGGATGGGTCGTCAGGTCTTCCTGTATGTCAGTCAGCGCCTTACGGAAGATTGCGGCCAGTTGGTCGTTCTCTTTCAGGATGACCGAACGCTCCCGGGCGAAACGCTGGCAACCGGACCCCAGATACAGGTTGGTAGCCCCCCGCTCCCGTTGCAGTCCGTGCACCAGGTTACCCACGCTCTGCACCAGCCGGCCCATCTGAAGAAAGTACTCCAGATTGCGGATTTCGCACTGCCGGGAGGCCATCAGAAAGTCTGCGGCTGTCGCGGTCGCGGTCGTGTTGGTCTGGCGTTTGCTGTTCATGGTGCAACTCCTGGTATCGGTACACAGCGGGTTCCTGTCTGACTGAACTGCAGCAATTAACAGGCCAGAACCACCGGCATCATCTTCGTGCGTTTCGCCCCATCCCGGGGCATCTTTTCTGCCCGGCACGGGTGCAATACAGCAGAGATATCATCTAAGCAACTGAATTAAAAGGAGTTAAAAAGTTGGCATGGAGATCGCTAAGTACTAACCAAGGACGACTGTCCCGGCCATGGAATCAGGCCGGACCATCAGATCATTGTTGTTGGCATTGGTGCCGGACCATCTGTTCTCTTCGGAGAGCATGATGCTCCGGCTTTTTTCGTTTGGTTTTCGGCTATTCGTTGAGTAAGGGAGCGCACCTATGGAACACACACAGACCCCTGCGCTGGTGATCTGCGGCCACGGCATGGTTGCGCAGCGCTTGCTGGAGCAACTGGTGGCCACAGGGCACCCGTTCAGCCGCATTGTGGTGTTCAACGGCGAGCCCTTCGCTGCCTATAACCGAATCCAGCTGTCGTCCTTGCTGGCGAATCAGGTCCGGGAGTCGGAGCTGGAACTGAAACCCCGGTCCTGGTTCCGCCAGCACAAAATCGAGGTCTATAACCGTGAGCCGGTCACGGCCATCGAACCGCATCAGCGCCGGGTGACGACCGCAAGCGGGCGCACGCTGAGCTACCACACCCTGGTGTTGGCCACCGGCGCCAGGCCATCACGTCTTGGCCTGCCCGGCGAGGATCTGGATGGCGTGATGACCTTCCGGGATCTGACCGATACCCGCACCCTGATTCGCCAGGCGCAGACACATCGCCGTGCGGTCGTCATCGGCGGTGGTTTTCTTGGCCTGGAAGCAGCCGAGGGTCTCAGGGCCCGGGGTATGGACGTCACGGTTCTGCATCGCAGCAGCCACCTGCTGAACCGCCAGCTTAATCCGAGCGCCGGGGAGCTTCTGAAACAGCAGTTACAGCAACGGGGCCTCACGGTGATGACCGGTGCTGCGCCCATGGCGCTGCTGGGCACAGACCAGGTCCGGGCGGTACAGCTCAGCGACGGCACGGTGCTGGCCACCAACCTGGTAGTGCTGGCAACCGGTATTCATCCGAACAAAGCACTGGCAGAAGCAGCCGGCCTGGACTGCGACCGGGGTGTACAAGTGGATTCGCAGATGACCACTTCCAATCCTCATATCCACGCCCTCGGTGAATGCTGCCAGTTTCAGGAACACACGTTTGGCCTGGTGGAGCCCGGCTACGAGCAGGCGGCCGTGTTGGCCCGCCACCTGTGTCAGGTATCCGGCAACCCGATGTTCACACCGGGAGAGGTCGCCACGCGATTGAAGATCAGCGACCTCCCCATTTTTTCCTGCGGCCGGATCACTCCGGGCCAGCACACCGAAACCATTGAGTGGCAGGACCGCGCCCAGGCGGTCTATGGCCAACTGCTGGTGGAACACAACCGCCTGACCGGCGCCATTTTGCTCGGCGACACCAGCAGTGGCCCCTGGTACAGCGAGGTGATTCGTTCAGGCACAGATATATCCCGCTACCGGGACACCATCGCTTTCGGCAAACCCTATTGCGACGCAGCGGCCTGATCCGCTGCTATGAGAGAGGACAAGACTATGAGCAAACAGACCCTGATCGTGATCGGCAACGGCATGGTTGGCCATCACTTCCTGGAACAGTTCAGCCAGTCTCCGGCCGCTGACGCCTACAACATCGTGGTTTTCGGCGAAGAAAAGCAACTGGCCTACGACAGGGTGCACCTGTCGGAGTATTTCAGCGGCTCAAGCCATGCAGACCTGGCCATGGGCACCGCGGACTGGTATGCCGACCAGGGCATTGATCTGCACCTGAATGAGCCGGTGACCGGCATAGATCGGGACGCCCGGATGATCACCACACCCAAGGGCGAGTACCCCTACGATCAACTGGTGCTGGCCACCGGCTCTTACCCGTTTGTCCCGCCCATTGACGGTAACGATCAGGAAGGCTGCTTTGTGTACCGTACCCTGGATGACCTGGATGCCATTCAGGCCAGCGCCCAGAAGGCGAAGACCGGCGTGGTGGTCGGCGGCGGCCTGCTGGGGCTGGAAGCGGCAAACGCGCTGAAAAGCCTCGGCTTACAGGCCCACGTGGTGGAGTTTGCTCCGCGCCTGATGCCGGTACAACTGGATGATCAGGGCGGCGCGCTATTGCGCCAGAAAATTGAAGACCTGGGTGTGCAGGTTCACACCGAGAAAGCCACCACCGCCATCGTGCCGGGCAGCAGCGCGCGGCTACGGATGAATTTCTCGGATGAGAGCCATCTGGAAACCGACCTGATTGTGTTTTCCGCCGGCATTCGCCCCCAGGATGCCTTGGCTCGGGCCTGCGGCCTGGAAGTGGGCGAACGCGGCGGGATTGTGATCAACAACCAGTGCACCACGTCCGACCCGCACATCCACGCCATCGGTGAATGCGCGCTCTGGAACAACTTTGTCTTCGGCCTGGTGGCGCCCGGTTACACCATGGCCCGTACTCTGTCAGCGGCGCTGAACAACGACGCCAGTGCGGCCTTCACCGGCGCCGACATGAGCACCAAACTCAAGCTGCTGGGGGTGGATGTGGGCTCCATCGGCGACGCCCATGCCAAGACTCCCGGCGCCCGCAACATCCGCTATAACGATGAGCAGGCCGGCCACTACCGGCGCATGGTGGTGAGCCAGGACGGCAAGACCCTGCTGGGCGCCATTCTGGTGGGCGATAACGGCCCCTATGACACCCTGCTGCAATACGCCCTCAATGGCATCGAGCTGCCGGCCAATCCGGAAGCCCTGATTCTGCCGGAGAGCGAAGGCGGTGCCCCGGCGCTGGGAGCGGACGCTCTACCGGACACGGCCTCTATCTGTTCCTGCCACAACGTCACCAAGGGCGATATCTGCGGCGCTATTGACGCAGGTTGCGCCGATCTGGGCAGTGTAAAAGCGGAAACCAAAGCCAGTACCGGCTGCGGTGGCTGCGCGGCGCTGCTCAAAAAGGTGGTGGACAGCGAGCTGGAAAAACGCGGCGTGGAGGTGTGCACCGATCTGTGCGAGCACTTCCCCTACACCCGCCAGGAGCTGTTCCATCTGGTGAAGGTGAACGGTATCCGCACCTTCCGGGGCCTGCTCAAGCAATACGGCAAGGGCCAGGGCTGCGATATCTGCAAACCCACGGTGGGCTCGATTCTGGCTACCTGCTGGAACGAGCACATCCTGGCCACGGACCACGTGCCGCTGCAGGACACCAACGACACCTTCATGGCCAATATGCAGAAGAACGGCACTTACTCGATTGTGCCGCGAATTCCCGGCGGCGAGATCACCCCGGACAAGCTGATCGTTCTGGGCGAGGTAGCCAAGGAGTACAACCTGTACACCAAGATTACCGGCGGCCAGCGTGTGGATCTGTTCGGTGCCACCCTGACTGAGCTGCCGGAGATCTGGGAGAAGCTGATCGCCGCCGGTTTCGAGACCGGCCACGCTTACGGCAAATCCCTGCGTACGGTGAAGTCCTGTGTGGGCAGCACCTGGTGCCGCTACGGCGTGCAGGACAGCGTGGGCATGGCGATCACCCTGGAGAATCGCTACAAGGGCCTGCGGGCGCCCCACAAGGTGAAGATGGCGGTGTCTGGCTGCACCCGCGAATGCGCCGAGGCCCAGAGCAAGGATTTCGGGGTGATCGCCACCGAGAAGGGCTGGAATCTGTACGTGTGTGGCAACGGCGGCATGCGGCCACGGCATGCGGATCTGTTTGCCACGGATCTGTCGGATGAGGAGCTGATCCGGACCATTGACCGGGTGGTGATGTTCTATGTGCGCACGGCGGACCGGCTGCAGCGGACGTCGGTCTGGATGGAGAATCTGGAGGGCGGTCTGGAGTATCTGAAGCAGGTGGTGCTGGAGGACAGCCTGGGTATCGGCGAGGAGCTTGAGCAGCACATGGCGGATCTGGTGGATACCTATCAGTGTGAGTGGAAGACCGCCGTTGAGGATCCGGAGAAGCGCAAACGGTTCCGGGAGTTTGTGAATGCGCCGGAGCAGAAAGATCCGGTGCAGCAGTGGACTTCGGAGCGGGGGCAGCGTCGGCCTGTTTTGGAGGTGGCTTCTTCGTAGCCTTCTGTTTGGGGGGCGGAGCACGGGGGCCGGGGTAATTTTCTTCTGGAAAAAATAACTCGCTTTGCTCAGACATCTTTTTTCCTGCCAGAAAATGAATCCGGCCCCCACGCTCACAAACATTAGTGGGATAGGAAACTGACATACATTTGGATTTTGGAGACTTTGCTATGAAAGCTCGGACTTGTTGGGAAGCGGTTTGTACGGTGGACGATCTGGTGGCCGATTCCGGGATTGCGGTGTGGACCGAAGATGGCCCTGTCGCCGTGTTTTACCTACCACACCGGCTGCCGGCGCTGTTTGCCATCAGCCATACCGATCCGTTCAGTGGCTCGAACGTGCTGGCCCGGGGGATTACCGGGGATATCAACGGGGAGCCGGTGGTGGCGTCGCCGTTGTATAAACAGCATTTCAGTCTGCGTACCGGGCGATGCCTGGAGGACGAAAATGTTGCGGTAAAAGTGTACCCGGTGTTGCTGGACGGGGATCATATCCGTCTGGAGGTGCCGGTGGCTCAGGCGGCGTCGGTGGCCGCCTGAGATCTGAGAGACGCTTACGTCAGCTGATGAATTCGACGTTTTCTTCCAGCGGTGCCCTTGGGCTGGTGATCTGGTTCACCGGGCTGTCGGGGTTGGCGTAGCCGATGGCCATGCCGGCGAAGACTTTGCGGTGTTCGGGCAGGCCCAGGAATTCGCTGATGGTTTTGGGGTACACCGACCAGGATTCCTGGGCGCAGCTGTCGAGGCCTTCGGCGCGCAGCAACAGCATGATCGTTTGCAGGATCATGCCCAGGTCTGACCACTGGGGCGGGCCCATGTTGTCGTCGACGGTGCAGAACAGGCCGACCGGGGCGCCGAAGAACTCGAAGTTGCGTTTGAACCACTCGAAGCGGGCGGCTTTGTCTTCCCTGGGGATGTCGAGCTGTCGGTACATGAGCTCGCCAATCTCGAAGCGGCGGTCGCGGTAGGGTGACTGCAGTTTGGGTGGGTAGATTTCGTATTCCGGCACTTCGTTGAAGCCCTTGCTGACTTTCTCCCGCATCAGGGTTTTCAGGCGGGCCAGAGCATCGCCGGTCACCACATGCAGGTGCCAGGGTTGCAGGTTGCCGCCGGAGGGGGCTCGGGTGGCGGTTTCGATCACTTGGCGAAGGGTGGCCTCGGAAACCGGGGTGTCCAGGAAGTCCCGGACGGATTTCCGGGACTGGACGGCTTGTTGTACATCCATTGAATACAGCTCCCACAAGACGTCGTTGTTGTTTGAACAGGCTCAGACTGTCACCCAGTATGGAGGCCGCTTCAATGCTTGACCACCCTCACTGGCGGGTTTAGTCTCCGGCAACATTACAAGGCCAATCGAGGGTGCTCGGGTCATGGAAGATCACAGTCAGTTTCGCCTGCTGTCAGAGCGGCGGTTCCTGCCGTTTTTTGTGACCCAGTTCGCCGGGGCATTCAACGACAACCTGTTCAAGAACGCCTTGTTGTTGCTGGTCACCTACACTGCCGGGGGCCTGTTCGGGTTGTCGGCGGATGTGGTGGTCAACCTCGCCGCCATGCTGTTTATCCTGCCGTTCTTTCTGTTCTCGGCCATTGCCGGCCAGGTGGCGGACCGGTTCGAGAAGTCTGCGGTGATCCGCTGGATCAAGTTTGCCGAAGTGGTGATCATGGGCGTCGCCGCCGTCGGGCTCTGGTTCGGCTGGTACGAGATGTTGTTCCTGCTGTTGTTCCTCACCGGGGTGCAATCGGCCTTTTTCGGGCCGGTAAAGTACGCCATTCTGCCCCAGGCCCTGAAGGATTCTGAGCTGGTGGGTGGCAACGCGCTGGTGGAGATGGGCACCTTTGTAGCCATTCTGGTGGGCACGCTGATGGCCGGCGTGATGATGAAAGCCCCGGTGCCGGGCCCGGTGATTGCGGTCGCCGTGGCTTTACTGGCCATTGCCGGCCTGGTGTCAGCGCTGCAAATTCCCAAGGCAGAGGCCGCCGCGCCGAACCTGAAGATCCGGTTCCGCCCACTCCAGGAAACCTGGAAGCTGATGGCCATCGCCCGGGAAAACCACAATGTGTTCCTGAGCATTCTGGCCATCTCCTGGTTCTGGTTTCTCGGCGCAGCCTACCTGACCCAGTTCCCCAACTTTGCCAAAACCCACCTGATGGGTGACGAAACCGTAGTCACCATCCTGCTGGCCATTTTTACCATTGGTATTGCCGCCGGCTCCATTGCCTGTGAGCGGCTGTCCGGCCACAAGATTGAGCTGGGCATTGTGCCCATCGGCTCCCTCGGGCTCAGTTTCTTCGGCATTGACCTGTACTTCAACATGCCCGAGCAGCCCATACCCTCCGACTGGTGGATGATCATCACCGACCCCCATTACCGTCAGGTGGCCATCGACTTGCTGGCCATCGGCATCTTTGGCGGGCTGTTTATCGTGCCGCTGTATGCCTATGTTCAGCGAGAAGCCTCGCCAGACACCCGGGCGCGGGTGATCGCCGCCCTCAACATTTTTAACGCCCTGTTCATGGTGATCAGTGCCCTGCTGGCCATGCTGATGCTGGGTGTGATCGGGCTGAGCATTCCCGAGTTTTTCCTGGTGCTGTCGATCATGAACCTGATCGTGGCGGGCTTTGTTTACCAACAGGTGCCGGATTTTGCCCTGCGCTTTGTGATCTGGGTACTGTCCCACACCGTTTACCGGGTCAGCCATCATCACCTGGACAGGATTCCCGAGGAAGGACCCGCGCTGCTGGTCTGTAACCACGTGTCCTACATGGATGCCCTGGTGATTGCCGGTGCCGTGCGCAGGCCGGTGCGCTTTGTGATGGACCACAACATCTTCGCAACCCCCATCATGGGCAGCTTCTTCCGGCTGGCCAAGACCATCCCCATTGGCCCTAAATCCAAAGTCCCGGAAATCTACGAAGCGGCATTTGACCGCATTGATGAGGAGCTGGCCGCCGGCCACCTGGTGTGCATCTTCCCGGAAGGCAAGCTGACCAAGGACGGCGAAGTGGATACCTTCAAATCCGGCGTGGATATGATTCTGCAGCGCCGGCCAGTCACCGTCGTGCCGATGGCCCTGAGAGGCCTGTGGGGCAGTTTCTTCAGCCACTGCGGTGGCCCGGCATTCAGCCACCTGCCGAAGCGCTTCTGGTCCCGGATACACCTTCTGGCGGACCACCCCGTTGGCCCGGAGCAGGCCTCCGCATCGTTTCTGGAGGAAAAAGTCAAAGCCTTGCGGGGTGACCACCGCTGATCCCAACTACCGCGCAGTCGCCTGGGTAACACAGAACCGGGTTAATAAAGTCAATAAAGCCTGGGCCGACTTGCGCTAGTATCGGCCCATAGATCAATAACAAGGATTGCGCTGTGAAACCTCTGAGCCCCACCGACCAATTGTTTCTCTGGCTGGAAAAGCGCCAGCAACCCATGCATGTGGGAGGCCTGCAGTTATTCTCGTTTCCCGAGGGCGCACCGGATGATTATGTGGCACAGCTAGCGGAGGAGCTGAGGCAGAAATTTGAGGTGACGCCGCCGTTTAACCAGCGGCTGAGCTACAAGCTGGGTCAGCCAATGTGGGTGGAAGACGAACACCTGGACCTGGAACACCATTTCCGTTTCGAGGCCTTGCCAACCCCCGGCCGTATCCGGGAGTTACTGGCATTTGTGTCGGCGGAGCATTCCCATTTGATGGACCGGGAACGGCCCATGTGGGAAGTACACCTGATTGAAGGGCTTAAGGATCGGCAGTTTGCCATCTACACCAAGATTCACCATTCCCTGGTGGATGGTGTGTCCGCCATGCGCATGGCCACCCGGATGCTCAGCGACAACCCGGAGGACACCGGGCTGCCGCCCATCTGGGACCTTCCCCGAAGAGCCAGGCCAGACCGTGACGGCCCGGGCAGCTCGCTGTGGCACGGCATTACCCACGTGCTGGGGATGTCCGGCAAGCAGCTGGGCACCATCCCCACGGTGGCCAAAGAGCTACTGAAAACCATCAACCAGGCCCGTAAAGACCCGGCCTACGACTCCATCTTCCATGCACCGCGCAGCGTGTTGAACCAGAAAATCACCGGCTCCCGCCGTTTCGCCGCCCAGTCCTACTGCCTCACCCGCATCAAAGCGGTGTGCGAAGCCTACGGCACCACCATCAACGATGTGGTGACCGCCATGTGCGCGTCAGCGTTGCGTACGTATCTGATGAACCAGGATGCCTTGCCGGAGAAACCGCTGATTGCCTTTGTGCCGGTGTCCCTGCACCGGGACGACAGCACCGAGGGCAATCAGGTGGGGGTGATTCTCGCCAACCTGCATACCGACGAGACCAACGCCGGCCAGCGCTTGCTGAAGATCCATCATGGTATGCAGGAGGCCAAGGACCGGTACCGGCATATGTCGCCGGAAGAAATCATCAACTACACCGCGTTGACGTTGGCACCCGCGGCGTTCCACCTGCTCACCGGCATGGCGCCCAAGTGGCAGACCTTCAACGTGGTGATTTCGAATGTGCCGGGGCCGTCCTCACCCCGCTACTGGAACGGCGTCAAGCTGGAGGGTATGTACCCGGTGTCCATTGCCATGGATCGCATGGCCCTGAACATGACCCTGACCAGCTACAACGGCCAGGTGGAGTTCGGGCTGATAGGCTGCCGAAGAACCCTGCCCAGCCTGCAGCGGATGCTGGATTACCTGGAAGACGGCCTCGCAGAACTGGAGATCGCCGCAGGCCTTTGATCAGCCGATCTGGTCGGCGTGATTACGCTCGGAGATCTGGCTGTTCAGGGTCCAGAAGTCGTACAGCACACCAATCAGGAACAGGCCGCCGGTGAGCAGGTAGATGATGCCGGTGATCCACTTGCCCATGTACATGCGGTGTACGCCGAACACGCCCAGGAAGGTAAGCAGTATCCAGCTGATGTTGTAGCTGATATTGCCTTCCAGGAAGCGCTTGTCGGCCTGGCGGTCCATGCTCGGGATCAGGAACAGATCGATGATCCAGCCGATGAGGAACAGCCCGAAGGTGAAGAACCAGATGGTGCCGGTGATGGGTTTGCCGTAATAAAAGCGATGGGAGCCGAGGAATCCGAAGATCCAGAGCAGGTAGCCTATGATTTTGCTGTGGGTGTCTGGTTGTCCGTTCATCTTGGTTCCTTTTTTTGGCTTTAACTCCGGCCCTAGCCTGTGGGTTTTGGGGGCGGGACTGGGGAGGTGGGATTATTTTTCCCTTGGAAAAAACAACTCGCTTCGCTCAGACATCTTTTTTCTGGCGGGAAAAATAATCCCACCTCCCCGTCCGTCACAATATCGGGGCATAGGCGGAGAAAGACAACTGCGAAAACGAATAAAGAACACTGAAAAAAACGTTCAAAAACGGCGATCTATCAATAGGTACGCCTTCTAACAGGCTAACAGGGCGCGGGGTGGTCAGAGAATTTTTCCTGTGAAAAAGATGTCTGAGCGAAGCGAGTTGTTTTTCGCAGGAAAAATTCTCTGACCACCCTGCGACCACGCTCCCAACCCAAAGGCGCAACAAACAAACTATCAAGGCCCCACCTCCGGAGCCGGGTCCGGCCCACCTTCCCGAAACTCGGACGCCGACTTCCCGGTCCACTTGCGAAAGGCCCTGCTGAAGTTGGACAGGTCGGCATAGCCCAGCTCATAGGCAATCTCGCTGACCGACTGATTGGTATAACGCAACAGCTGGATGGCCCGGTCTTTCAGTACCGCCTCGACGATTTCGCGGTAGCTGGTGTCTTTCTCCGCCAATCGCCGCTTGAGCGTTCGGGACGACACACAGAACCGCTCCGCCATCGCTTCCAGGGAGGGCAAGGGCCCGGGCGTCATGCGCAGCATGTTCCGAATCGCGAGCACGATATCACCCTGTTCCTTCAGGGCCTTTTGCAGTTCAAACTCACACTGGTCCCGGGCCATGCGGGAGGCTTCGGCGTCGGCCAGGCGCATGCGCACATCAAGTAGTTTGCGGGGAAACACCAGCATTTCCTCCGGCTGGCCGTACTCGAAACGCACCGGCAGTTGGCTCGCAAACCTAGAATAGTAGGCCGGCTCCTGGCCAGACAGGCGCACCGAGACCCCCGGCAACTTGCCGTCTTCCAGGGCAAAGCCGCGGCTTTCGGCATCGGCGCGGTCCAGGAGCTGTTCGGTCAGTAGAATCAGGGTGGCGCTGACGGTTTCCGCCAGGAAACCATACAAGCCCGGCACATCAAATTCGGTACATAGCTGCACCAGCACCTGATCACCGGCCAGGGATTGTTTCATACTCAGGAACGGGGCCCGCAACTGCAGGTAACGGCGCACCGAATCCAGAGCTCCCTCAAAGGTCGGGCTGGTCAGGGCAGCAAAACCGAGGGTGCCGTGAATGGTCAGCCGCAGTTCCTTGGCCAGGTGGAAGCTGAGGCCATCCTTTCCGGCCAGCTCCAGGGCGCGCTGGGCCATCAGGATGGCATCGGTTACGAAGATGCGGCTGTCGTTGGCCTTGAGGTCGTCTGCCGTGAAATCCAGCCCCTGGTAAAGGGCCCTGTCGTTGTGGCCAAGCTGACGAACCGTTTCACCCAGTACCCGCAGGTAAACGCCGGGTACCAGGAACAGCCCCAGCATTTGTCGTTCTTTGTCTGCACTGGTTGATGCCATGCGGTGTCCCTGATTGATATTTATCGTGTTTCTGACTCTATCAGAAGCCACCGCCACTGGCAGTGGGGCGGCTCGCACCGATTTACCTGTCTCCCGGGCCAATTGTGCGGCGCTTTTTGTCCCAATGTGAACGGTAGCCGTCCCAACCTCGCATTCTGAAACGCCGTTGACTCCCCCACACTGGACCCATGACATCAGCCAAAGCGTTCAATCGCAGAGGAGTACAGACATGCTGACAACAACTCAAACAGACAAGCAAAACAAGGTTTCACATACACCGGACAATGTCTCGATCAAGCCGCAGCGCATGGGCTTTGAATTTGGAGAACAGGTACCCCGGTACTGGTTGGATAACAATTACCTGATCAGCCATACCATGAATGCGCTGTCGGTGCTGTTCCCCGAGGGCGAGCAGTTCTTTGTGGATTCGGTACGGGCGTTCCGGGGCCAGATTCAGGACCCCAAGCTGAAAGAGGAAGTTCGCGGCTTTATTGGCCAGGAAGCCATGCATTCGCTGGAACACATTGCCATGAATCAGCACGTGCGGGACCAGGGCATGCCAGTGGAGGAAATGGAGCGTGACCTGAAGGTGATTCTGGACGTGGCCCGCAAGCTGCCCAAGCGTCACCAGCTGGCCATTACCTGTGCCCTGGAGCACATCACGGCGATGATGGCGGACATGCTGCTGGAGCGGGACGACGTGCGCGGGGACATGCACGAATCCATGCGCCCGCTGTGGGTATGGCACGCCATCGAGGAGACCGAACATAAGGCGGTGGCCTACGATGTCTTCCAGCAGGCTGGCGGCACCTACGCTGAGCGGGCGTTCTATCAGGTGTTCAGTACCGTCGCACTGGGCATTGTCGGTACCTGGTACACCGGCCGAATGATCATGCACGATCGCAAGCATTTCTCGTTGAAAGATGCCGCCAAGGGCATGTGGCGTATGTGGGGCAAGGACGGTGCGTTTTCCAGCCTGATTCCGACCTGGCTGGAGTACTTCAAGCCTGGTTTCCACCCCTGGGACAAGGACAACAGTGAGGTGATCGGGCGGTTCAAGGCTGAGATCGAGGGTTACATTGCGCCGCAGTATAAGAATGGCAATCGGCGGACTTTGCAGTAAGGCTTGAGCCTCAGCGTGACTCCCGGGGCTCTGGGTTATGCTTAGGGCTTTGGAGTTACGCTGGCGAGCGGGTTGGGAAGGCTTTCCTTCCGGAAAAAACAACTCGCTGCGCTCAGACATCTTTTTTCCTGCAGGAAAGCCTTCCCAACCCACTCTCCTGCTTGACTGGACTTTTTACTCTGGGCTCTTTTCGGCCCGGAGTGTTATTTTCCGCCTGCCGCTATCACTTCTCCCTTTTTCCACAGCCGCCACTCGCCTGGCTGGTAGATATCCCATTGTTCATCGCTGGTCAGGGGTTCTGTGACGATCACACTGACAATGTCGTTGGGGGTGGTTTCGGATTCGAAATCAACGGTCACGTCGGCATCTTTTAGGCGGGCCGGGCCGAAGGGGGCTCGGCGGGTGATGCTGGCCATTTTGGTGGTGCAGTAGGTGAACAGCCAGTCGCCGTTACTCAGCAGCAGGTTGAATACGCCTTCGCGGGCGTAGGTTTGTGACAGGCGCACCAGTCTCTCGACCACTTCCTCCAGAGGTGCATTGCGGTCACAGTGACTGCGCAGGTGGTTGAGGATGTCGCAGAACAGGGCTTCGCTGTCGGTGTCGCCCACCGGCTCGTAGAACCCCTCTGCGGCCCGAAATTTGGAGAGCTGGCCGTTGTGGGCGAAGACCCAGTAGCGGCCCCAGAGTTCGCGGATGAACGGATGGGTGTTGGCCAGGCAGATTTCGCCGACGTTGGCCTGGCGGATGTGGCAGATGGCCACTTCGCTTTTGATCGGGTGGGTCTGGACCACTTCGGCCAGACGGGAGCTGGCGCTGGCGTCGGAATCGTGGAAGCTGCGAACGCCTTTGCCTTCATAGAAGGATACGCCCCAGCCGTCTTTGTGGGGGCCGGTTTCGCCACCACGGCGGGTCAGACCGGTGAAGCTGAAACACAGGTCGGTGGGGGTGTTGGCGCTCATGGCCAGCAGTTCGCACATGGTGAATTCGGTCCTTGGCTGTCGATGCTGTCCGCCTTAGGATACCCGATTCAGACCGTACCTCCAGCCACGGTTTTTTCGCTCCGGTCACGGTGCACCGGCCCCGCAGGGGCCACCCGATTCCGACCGGCGCGTTTGCCGGTATAAAGGCAGCGGTCGGCGACACAGAACAGGGTTTCGGCGTCCTGGCCATGGTCAGGCCACTGGGCAATGCCGAAGGACGCCGTCACCCGGATACCGGCCTCACCGTAGTGTAACTCCCGGCCGGCAATGCGCTCTCGCAGTTCGTCCATCAGTTCAAAGGCGTCTGCAGGTTTTACGTCCCGCAGGATCAAACCGAACTCTTCACCACCGAGCCGGCCCACGGAGTCAGTGGTACGCAGGCGTTCGGTCAGGCACTGGCCGATGTTGCGCAGCACGTGGTCACCGGCATCATGGCCCAGTGTGTCGTTCACCAGCTTGAAATGGTCGATGTCCATCACCACCAGGGCAAACCCGCTGCCGCTGCGCTCGCACTCGGCGATGGTGCGGGCCAGGGTAGACTGGAAATTGGCGCGGTTGGCCAGGCCGGTCAAGGCATCGGTCTGGGCTATGTCGACCAGCCGTTGCTCGGCCTCCTCCCGGCGCTCTTCGTACATATGCATGAACACTTGCATAAGCACGCCGCACAACACCATGTTCAGCAGATCAATCATGCCGTGGGCGGTGCCAACGGTTTCCAGGAAGAAGTAGTAGACAACAAGGCCGACAACCATGAACGGCACGCTCAGGATCATGCCTTCGCATTTACCCAGCAGCAAATAGGCCAGTACCGGCATCATCAACACCCAGACAAACGCCGCGATGGAGGCATCCGGCAACAACATGATGACAATAAAGAATGAGAAGATGGCCACCAGGTAGGCGTAGATCCACTGCTGCAGGTGGGGCGTGGTCTTCAGCCTTTGCGCGCCGAAGAACAGAAGGCCGCTGGCAAGCAGTTCAATGGCAGACACCCAGGGGAATCCGTTGAAAAACTGAAGCACAGCAAACACCACCAGTGCGGAACCGGTGACAAAAAACAGTAATCTTGCGAGTGTACGGCGGTGATTGTCCCGCAAACCGGAGCGGCTGTGTTCCAGCGCCGCGCCCAGATCGGGATGCTTTGGCGTATTCATGCTGACTCTTCCCTGGATCAGTCTCAGAGTATAGCCCTTGAAGACTGGCTGTAAAATAAGCAATCGGTATTCAAGGGCCGGGGGTTAGAACCAATCAAACGTACAGGTTCTTCCGTGAAAAGCGCTCAACCAGTGGCTGATAGGCTGAACCCAGCAGGCGGTTGATGGCATCAATACCCCAGGCATCCGGGCCCACCAGGATGCGGGATTCGTTCTTCAGAATGCCTTTGACGATGATTTCGGCCGCCTTGTCCGGGGTGGTCATGGCCAGCTTGTCGAAACCCTTACGCTGGGCGTCGGCGTTTTCGGACTTGCCCATACGAGCGGCGTTGGCAATGTTGGTACGAATGCCACCCGGGTGCACACAGCTGACATGCACCGGCTGGTTTTCCAGCTTCATTTCCTGGCGCAGGGATTCGGTGAAACCACGCACCGCAAACTTGGCAGCGTTATAGGCACTCTGCTTGGGCACACCAATCAGGCCAAATACGCTGGAGATGTTCACCACGTGGCCGTCGCCGGAGGCGATCAGATGAGGCAAAAAGGCCCGTGTGCCGTGGGCAACGCCCCAGAAATCGATGTCCATGACCCACTTGAAGTCGTCGTCAGTCATTTCCCGCACCGTGGCAGACAGCGCCACACCCGCGTTGTTGATCACCAGGTTTACCTGGCCGAAATCTGCCTTCACCTGTTCGGCGTGGGCGTAGATCTCATCACGGTCAGAGACGTCCAGGCGGTAGGTTTTCACACGGTTCTTGTCCAGGGTGGCGACGGTTTCCGCCAGGCCAGCTTCGTTGACATCCGACAGCGCCAGGCGGCAGCCCCGGGCTGCCAGGGCATGGGCCAGGGCACGGCCAATGCCGGAACCTGCACCGGTCACCACGGCGACTTTGTTTTTCAGATCTTTCATGGCGGGAGCCTCTTGTTGTGGTCTTTCCAATTAAAGCAGCGTCTTGGTACTTCGCCACTTTAGAGAGCCACCCGGGCCAAACCTATGGCAGCGGACTCCGCCTGGTGCCGGCAGCGGGGCCAGTCAACAGGCTATTCCAGAAGGTTATCCAGAGGCTGGTCGTAACCCGGTGCAAAGACCTCCAGAAAGTAGCGCACCTCCGGCAATCCGTCTGCGTCCAGCCGGGCGCGGATCTGGGCTTCGGCGGGCACGAATTCCGGGTTGCCGGCACGGATTTCCGCCCGGCACTTGAGCCAGGCCGAGAGCCGGTCAGCCGCCTTGATCAACTCCTTTTCCTGCTCAGCCAGCCGGGACTCCCGAACATAGGGCGAGAAATCATCCCGGAGATCGGCCGGTAACAAGGCCAGTAACTCCGCTTCTGCCTTGTGTTCGATATCACCGAAGGCTTCCCGCATCACTTTCGAGTGATATTTCACCGGTGTCGGCATGTCGCCGGTAATCACCTCGGTGGCATCGTGGTAAAGCGCGGCAGCCGCGATGCGGTCCGCGTTGACCTGACCGTCAAAATGCCGGTTGCGGATCAGCGCCAGGGCGTGGGCGATGGTGGCCACTTCCCAGGAATGGGTAGCGACGTTTTCTTCGATGGCGTTACGCATCAAGCCCCAGCGCTTGATCCAGCGCAGACGGGAAACATAGGCAAAGAAGTGGCTGGCAGTGCGCTGTGTCAGACTGGCCATAGAACTACCTGATTCAATTAGGATTAACGAACGTCCAGCGTGAACTGCACGGTGACAAGCCCCTGTTCATCGGTGATGGCCTGGCGGGACGGCTCCAGGGTGAACAACTGGGCAGGGTCCACTTCATGGGTTTCCTGCAGCAGGCGGCGAACCGCCAGACCCCGGTTGGTAGCCAGTTGCCCCAGGGCCTCTGGCGGCAGCGGGCGCTCACCCTCGCGCCAGGCTTGTTGTGCCTGGGCCCAGGCTTCGTCGGTCAGTTCCTCGCCCCGGGCTTCCATCCGGGCGCGCAGTAGCGCCAGGGCGTCAGCTTCCGGATTCACGCCGCCGCGAACGTTCAGCACCAGCTCAGGGCGCTCCCTCAAAGCCTGTGCCAGGGCCGACAGTTTGGCGGCCTCACCCTCTGCCAACTCAACGCTACCCGGCACAAAACTGACCTCGCCCAGGTCTTCACTACTGAAGCCCGCCAGATCAGCCAGGGAGCCCAACATGCTGAAGGGGGATGCAGCGGCTTTCACCAGCAGGTTCACAAAGGCGCGCATGACGATCTGGCCGACCCGAAATTCCGGATCGGAGACATCACCCTGGATCGGCAAATCAACTTCAATCACACCCTGCCGGTCTGTCAGCAGGGCCAGCCCCAGCTTCACCGGTGCGTTAATGGCCTGGTCGCTGACCACCGCCTGGCCCAACTCCATTCGATCAAGAACCACCATATTGGAGGCTTTCAGCCGGGTGCCAGTAAACTCGTAGTCCAGATTCATTCGTAGCTTGCCGGAGTCCACCCCATAGCCCAGATAACGGCCAAAATAGGGTGACAGCACCGGCAACGCCAGATCCTCCATGGCCAGGCGAATGTCGCTGGTATCCTCGGTGCCCAATGCGCCCAGCGTGCCTTCAAAGGTGACGGGGGCAACGCCTGCGAGCCGGCCCTTGAGGTTCACCCGTCCTTGCTGTGGCGGCACATTACTGATGCCGCTGACCGCACCGGTGAGATGATCAAAGTTGGTACTGAACGGCGGCTCCAGTGTGCGATCGGAATAACCGACGGCGCCATCTTCAACCACCAGTTCATCGATCCGGAAAACAAACTCCGGTTCGCCGGAGCTGGCTTCAGGGCCGGTCGATTGCGCTGATGCAGGCTCACTACCGGTATCTGGCTGCCCGCGAACGATCCGGGCCAGATTGTGCACGCCATCCAGTGAGCGAACGACGTTCAGCGAGGGCTGTGCCAGGGTTACCGTGCCGATTTCCAGCCTTGGCGGGTATACATTGAACTCGATTGGCGCCAGGCGCAGGGTACGCCAGCCCAGCATGGAGTCATCGCCATCAGGCAGCCTTAAATCCAGGTTTGCGACCTCGCCGGTGCCGCTGAAGGTACCGGTCATCGGATCGTCCTGGCTGTCCAGGTCCAGGTTGCCATCAAAACTCAACTCACCGCTGGCCACCGCCAGGTTGGCCGCCTGCTGCAGGTATGGCTCAATCACCGCAAGCACAAGATCGGAGCCGGATACTGCCGCCTCCAGCGTGAACGGCACCGGGGTCAACTGGCCGTTGGCGGCGACACGGCCACCACTGGCAAGCGCCGAACTCAAACGGTAGCTGACCGGTTCATCCAAGCGATGTGACAAACCGCCGAGGGTTATGTCCAGATCCACCAGTTCCAGCTCCGCCGCTTGCTGTGGCACCTGATCCCGCCAGCGCACCCGCCCGTCAGCCAGCTCAAAACCCTGAACCGACCAGCGAAACGCCGGCGCGCCGGTGTCCGGTGGCTCGCCCTGGCCTTCATCGGCAGTGGCTTCTGCCATAGTTGCCAGCCAGTCAATCTGACCCTCGTTGTTGCGGACCGCGGCAACAAAGGGTTGATCGAGTGTGATCATACCTACCCGGGCTTCTCTGGCTGTCAGATCAAAGCCGATACCATCAACCTGGATATCGGAAGTGGTCAAGCCCGGTTCCTCATCCCCGGCATCCAGGGCCAGGGCAAGGTTCTGCACAGTCAGCTTGCCCTGGGACGTGATCAGCTCAAACGGCTCGCCACCCGCCAACTGGTAATAGGACTCGATGGCCACGGTGCCATCCCGTAACTGCCATGGCAAAAACGGCGACAGAAAATGCGCCAGGGTGTCATGGCGCAAATCAGACACCTTCAGGCGGCCTTCGGAGTAAAGTGGCGCTATGCTCAGCTCACCGTCCCACTCAATGGTCTGGTCACCCAGGGCAGCGATCACTGAATACTGACTGCCACCGGTCTCTCTTGGCCAGGTAGCCAGCTCGTTGATGGACAGGTCAAGCGGGGTGATACGGAACTCTGCCGGCTCCGCCTGGCTGAAATCCCGGAACAGCAACTCGCCGCCGTCGATTGCCAGGTGCTGGAAGTACAGCTTGGGTATCGCGCCTGCCTCATCCTCGGGTTCGGCCGCGGGTTCCTGTGCAGGCTCATCTGGCCGGGCGGCCTGCCAGTCACGGGCAAGGTTGATGCTGTAGTCATCCAACAGATCCAGCCGGATGTGCGGTTCCTGCAGGCGAATGTCCTGGAAATGGACGATCCCCCGGAACAGAGGAAAGAAACCCAGATTTATAAACAGGCGATCAAACCCGACTACTTTTTCGCCGGCACGGTCGTCGGCAGACAACCCCGTGATATCCAGGGTCAGGGTGAAGGGGTTTACCTGAACTTCCGACAACTCAGTCTGCCAGCCCATTTGCTGGTTTAGCTGTTCCGGCAAAGTCTTTTCGAGCCACCAGGGCAAAGCCAAAAAGCCTGCGAGGGCGTACAAGCCAAACAGAACGACCGCTACAATAGCCAGGTTTCTGGGCAAACGACTGGGGGAATGACTCCGGGCCACGAAACTCTCCTTGATCGAGGGCGAACACACGGGGCTGCCTGCACCCCCTGCCTGACACTAGGATAGTCCGCCCGGTAGTCCTTTGTCAGCCGCTGACACGCCAACGTGAACCCGTTATGCTTGAGTGCCGTACCTGTAGACACTTAGCAGGTTACGCAGCAAGACGAGGAGAGGTGAATGGACATCGGCGATATGCGTCGGGATTTTGAAAGTGAGGGGCTGGACAGGGAACACCTGAATGATGACCCAGTAGCCCAGTTCCAGGCCTGGTTTAACGATGCCCGTAGTGCCGGGATTCTGGAACCCAACGCCATGTCACTTGCCACCACCGGCTCTGACCAGATGCCGGACTTGCGCACCGTGCTACTGAAATACTTTGATAGCCAAGGCTTTGTTTTCTACACCAACTACGGCAGCCGCAAGGCCAGAGAACTGGACGAAAACCCAAGGGCTGCGCTGCTGTTCCCCTGGATCGGTCTGAACCGCCAGGTACGTATTCAGGGAAAGGTAGAGAAAGTCAGTAAGGCGGAATCCCTCAGGTACTTCGCCTCCAGACCCCGTGGCAGCCAGCTCGGAGCCTGGGTTTCTGAACAGAGCAAGGCGATTACCTCAAGGGGGCTACTGGAACAAAAGGTAGCGGAGATGAAACGCAAGTTCAGCTCCGGTGAAATACCTTTACCCAGCTTCTGGGGCGGTTATCGCGTGGTACCGGAACGCATCGAGTTCTGGCAGGGACGGCCAAGCCGACTTCACGACCGTTTTGAATACGTGAGAGAGGCCGATGGCTGGACCATCCAACGACTCCAACCCTGATCGTCCCAGTATCTGGCTGTGCCACCAGATCAACCGGGATATTCCCGAAGCTCCTGCCTGGATGACCGGTTTCGAGGCTGAAACACTGGCTCGGCTGGCGGGTACTCGCCGTCAGGAGTTCCTGACCAGCCGCTGGCTGCTCCGGCAAAGCCTTGCGCAAACCAGTGACCAGGCACCAGAGTGCTGTCTTCCCGTGGATGGGCGACCAAACAGTGCCGTTAATCCGGAAGGCCGATTTCTGTCCTTGAGCCATAGCCGGGGGCTTTGCGCCGTGGGCACAGACACCTATCAGCTGGGTATCGACATCGAGCCAAGCCAACGCAGGCCGGATTGGGTCGCCGTTGCCAGACGCTGGTTCTCCCCCATCGAACAGGAGTGGCTGTTTCGCGCTGATGATCCCTTCGATTTCCTTAAAGTATGGACCCTGAAAGAAGCCTGGCTCAAGGCAACCGGTCGTGGCATTGCCGGCAACCTGCAAACCCTTGAAGTTCGCAACCAGTTTGAGCTCTATGGCGATCAGCCCGACCAGACCTGGCTGGCCAGTTGCTTCTACGTGGAGGGTTTTCTGGTAACGTTGGTCTATCGAAGCAGGGATCAGGGCGGCCCGGGCAGTTGGCCCCGCATCACCCTGCTGGAACCACCTCCGGATGACTATAACCTGGCACTGGCGGGTACCCAGGAAGCAAGTTGGGAGCCCATGTTCCACAGGGTCATCCGGTCAAAGCGATAACCGGGATTCACTGTTATGACCCAATACACCGAGCGCTGCCCCTGGTGCGGCACCGACCCACTCTACGTGCATTACCACGACACCGTCTGGGGCCGCCCGGAGTACGATGACCAGGCGCTGTTTGAAAAGCTGTGTCTGGACGGCCAGCAGGCAGGTTTGAGCTGGATCACCATCCTGCGAAAGCAACAGAGCTATCGCGACGCTTATGCCAACTTTGATCCGGAAACCGTCGCCCGCTTTACCGAGCAAGACCTGCAACGCCTGCTGCAGAACCCGGGCATCATCCGTAATCGACTGAAAGTACGTTCGGTGATCAACAATGCCCGACGCTACCTTGAACTGCAGGAACAGGGCATTGGCTTTTCCTCGTTTCTCTGGCAGTTCGTTGATCACCAGCCAATCCAGAACACCTGGCAACGTTTCGAGGAAGTTCCGGCGATCACCAAAGAATCCGAGGCCATGTCCAGGGCCCTGAAGAAAGCCGGCTTCACGTTCGTTGGCCCGACCATCGTCTACGCCTTCATGCAGGCTACAGGCATGGTGAATGATCATCTGGTTCAATGCCCGGCCTATCAGGCCTGCTTTGAGCTGTCACAATGATCTTACCGGAGCGGTTGCACGTAAATCCCTGGGTAACACCATTTCGGGAGCCAATCCGTGCGCATCACCCTCAACCAACTCAGGAACCTCGAGCAGCCGGTTATTGAACTGCTGGAGATCATTTCACTGGAAGGCCAGCATTACATGGCCAGACTGCACGGGCCGGATGGCCTGATGCTGTTGTCTGACGACAAAGGGCAAACACGCCTGTTTCGCAGCGCCTGGCAACTGCAGGACACCCTGAGCGATCTGGACGTGCGTGAAACCCAGATTGTTCACCCGTCCGCCTACCATGAAATGGTGGGCATGGAGCCAACAGAATTCGAACCCATGCGGATACAGGTTCAGAGGCAACGGTCGTGATTGCAGTTGCCCGTCTCGCCATCCTGGTCGGCATAGCCGGCCTGATACCGTTTCTTGCAGGAACCGCCGGCCTGTTTGCAATGCCGGGGAAAAGCATCATCATCCTGAGCTGGTTCTACGCGTACAGTGCGGGCATTCTCGCGTTCATGGCCGGCATTTACTGGACCATCGCACTGCAACTGGAGAACCGCTCCTACCCCCAGTCACCACTGGTGTCGATGTTACTCAGCCAGCTGTTTTTCGTCGCCGCCGGAGTAGGGCTGCTATTACAAACGCCCCACAAGATTGCCCTGTACACCACCGCCTACCTGCTGCTGTACATCGTCGACGCTCGCTGGATGCGGCCCTACTGGCCGGCATGGTATCTGCGACTGCGCCTGGTGCTGACCACCGTGGTACTGGCCTGCCAGGTGACCGTCGGCGTGTGGTTCTATCTTAGTCACGGTGCCTGAGGTCAGGCACCGTTGTTCGGCTCCGAAAACCACTGTTGCAGCTTCTTTAACGCGGTCTTCTCTATCTGGCGTACCCGCTCACGGCTGATTCCCAACTGATCCGACAGGGTTTGCAGCGTCTCCGGTTCGGATACACCCAGCCCGTAGCGTCGGGACAGAATATCCCTCTCCCGCTCAGTCAACTCACCCATCATGGCCTGCAAGGTAATCTGTCGGTCCCGCTGCCGCAGTGGATGGTCCGGAGACATGGTTTCGCCACTGGCGAGGCTGTCGCCCAGGGTAATGGTACCGTCTTCAAGCAAAGGCACATCGGTGGACACTTCCCGGGCGGCCAGCGCTCTCAGTTCGCCGATCCGCGAGGGCGAGGCCTCCATGGCTTTGGCCAGCTCGGTCTGCGATGGCGTGCGCCCCAGGGCCTGGTGTAATCGCATGGAGGTTTTCTGGAGCTGACGTATTTCCTCGACGACGTTCTCCGGTGTGTGCACTACCCGCACGCCACGCTGCAGGCAACGGCGCACCTCCTCGCTGATCCACCAGTAAGCATAGGTTGAAAAACGAAAACCCTTAGCCGGGTCGTATCGTTCAACCGCCTTGATCAAACCCACATTGGCGTCCTGGATCAGGTCTGACATGGGGATACCGTGCTGGCTGTAACGGCGGGCGATGTGCACCGCCAACCTCAGGTTGCACTGTATCAGCCGGCGCCGGCAGGCCATGGCCAGGTGATAGGCCCGGCGACTGCGGCTGGAGAAGGCACAGGCGTCGCCCAGGCTACCAACCACTTCCCGAAGGGTTTGTGGTGTGTCATCGGGCAAACAGAGTTCCTGGCTGATCACCCTTAAACTGCGAATCAGCTGCCGCGCCAGGCGGCGCTCCGCATCATCACTGAGAAGTTCATGTCGGGACGCATCCCTGAAGTACAACCCTACCAGGGAATCCCTTTCACCATCGTGGGGAAGAGTCGGAGACGGTCCCTGCCGATCATGTATCTGCATTGGCTAAGGTACCCGTTGAAACTTTGTCGAATATACGGTGAGGTCGGGCGGGCAGATTGCCCTGGAAGGCGTGGAAAACCGATACAAACGAGCGGGGAAGTGAGGAGATCGGTCACGCCCGGCCATGTTACTTACCCGGTGAAAAACACCGGGCAAAACGGCCGACCGGGCGCCCGATCAGGAGGCAAGACGTCCTCCATTACCCACCGGCAAAGCGACCGGTTTTGCCGGCGGGTAATTCTTCAGGTGGTTGAAGCCGCCACAATGGCGTACTCGTGATTGTGGGGTTCAATCAGAGCACCGTGCAGGGCCACAATCGCCTGGTTGTAGTGGTCCTCTTCAATCACAAACTGGATATCCACCTGGCGCATGCACTGGTGAATCGCCAGAACGCTGATGTCCTGGTCCGCCAGCGATTTTACAGAGCGTGCCAGGATACCCGGCACCTTCATATCACTGCCGATGGCAGACACCAGGGCCACTTTGCGGGTACTGATCTCGGCATTGGGGAATTCTTCCTCCAGCGCCTTGACCACACGCTTCACATGCTTGAGCGTGGTGTCCACATAATGGGTAATGGTGTTGGCGTTGGTGTCCTTGGACATGAAGCGCACTTTGAAGCGATTCAGCACATCCAGAATACGGCGGTCGGAGCCCGGCTCGCCCTGCATGTCCTGATCGAACACTTCGATGGCGAACACGCCCTTGGCGCCGGCCACGATTTCCACCTGCGGCTTTTCACTGACGTAATCGCCGGTGATCAGCGTACCGGTGTGCTCGGGCTCGAAGGTGTTCATCACCCGCAGTGGAATCTCATTCTGGCGCAGGCCCTTACCGGCGCGGGGGTGGATGGCCTCCATCCCAAGGTTGGCCAGCTGGTCGGCAACGTCGTAGTTGGTGCGCCCCAGGGGGACCACTTTCTCTTCGCCCACGATATTGGGGTCAGCAGAACTCAGGTGGTATTCCTTGTGAATAATGGCTTCACGGGCATTGGTGATCACCGCCACCCGGCTGAAAGTCATCTCGCTGTAACCCCGGTCGAAGGTTCGCATCAGGCCTTCCTTGCACTGAGCGTAGCCGGTGACAATCGGCAGTTCGCGAGTCAGGTCAACGCTGTCGAACGCCTGCTTGAGCTTCTGGTCGAGAGGCAGCAGTTCGCTGTCGCGCCAGCCGGTCAGGTCGACAAAGCGCGCATTGATGCCTTCCTGCTGCAATTTCAGGGCGGTGTTGAACGCACTGTGGGCTTCACCGATTCCGGCGAGCATTTCCCGAACGGTCAGCAGATGCTCTTCCAGCTGGAACTGGCCATAGGAACACAGACGCTGGAGGTCGATCAGACAACCCCGCACCCCTTCAATTCGGTCGGTAATGAACTGGTCAGCCTGCTGTTTGAGCATGGGGTCTTCAAACAGTTCGCCGTTGATGTCGGTCAGGAACTGGATCAGTTTGGTGAGGTCGTCGCCCCAGGCCCAGTCTGATTCAGCGTCTGCGAACAGGGCGTATACGCCCGGCTCGCCAGTTTTCTTGTGCTCCAGCAGTTCGTTGGTCACGCCACCGTAGGCGGAGACCACGAAAATCCGCTGGTAGAGGTCGCTCTTCTTGCGTTTACCAATAATGATATTGTCGCGAACGGCCTCATAATTACTCATTGAGGTACCGCCGATCTTCTCGACGGTATGCTGTGCCGTAGTCATATTTTTGCCTTCGCTATCCTGCGGAATGAATGGTCTGGATGACGGGCGCCTTACGACGCCTCGCTCACACCTTCCTGCATGATTTCATCAACAGACTCGGCCAGCAGGCTGGCTCCCAGGCGCAAGTCCTCCTCGCTGGTGGTCAGCGGCATCAGGCACTTGATGACTTCGTCGTTCGGACCACTGGTCTCGATGATCAGGCCCTTCTGGAAAGCACGCTTGGTAATGGCACCGGTGATGTCCGCATGGGTCGCCTCAATGCCACGCATCAGGCCCCGGCCCTTCATCTTGAACTCACTCGGGTACTTGTCGCAGATCGCCTGCAGGGCGTCGCCCAGCACCTTGGTCTTGGCCTTCACTTCGTTAGCGAAACTGTCGTCTTTCCAGTAGGTTTCTACCGCGGCACGGGCCGTGACAAACGCCATGTTGTTACCACGGAAGGTACCGTTGTGCTCACCGGATTCCCAAACATCCAGCTCCGGCTTGAACAGCACCAGCGCCATCGGCAGACCGTAACCGGACAGCGACTTGGACACGGTTACAATGTCCGGCTTGATGCCGGCAAATTCAAAGCTGAAGAATTCACCGGTGCGGCCGTTGCCCGCCTGGATATCATCCAGAATCAGCAGGATATCGTGCTTCTTACACAGGTCAGACAGGCCTTTGAGCCATTCGGCACGGGCTGCGTTAAGACCGCCCTCGCCTTGAACCGCCTCGACAATCACTGCCGCCGGCAATTCAACACCGGAAGAGCTGTCGGACAGCACCTTGTCCATGATCATCAGGGTGTCGATGTCTTCACCGAGGTAACCATCGTAAAACTGGAAATCAACGCTACCCAGCGGTGTGCCGACACCACCACGGTGGTGCTTGTTACCGGTTGCTGCAACCGCACCCATGGTGACACCGTGGAAACCGTTGGTGAACGAGATAATACCGGTGCGGCCTTTGACCTTACGGGCCAGCTTCATGGCCGCTTCCACACAGTTGGTGCCGGTGGGGCCGGTGAACTGCATCTTGTAGTCCAGGCCACGGGGATCCAAGATGTACTTCTTGTAGGCCTCCATGAAGTCATGCTTGGCGGTGGTAAACATATCCAGGCCCTGGCTCACGCCGTCCGCTTCGATGTACTCAAGCAGCGCTTTTTTCAGAATATCGTTGTTGTGGCCGTAGTTCAGGGATCCGGCACCGGCCAGGAAGTCCAGGTACTGCTTGCCGTCCTCAGTGTACAGGTGCGCGTTCTTGGCGCGGTTGAAAATCACCGGAAAGGCACGGGAATAAACGCGTACTTCAGATTCAGTGGACTTGAAAATTTCCATTGTCTTGCCTCTTAGCATGTCAGGTTCGAGGTAAATGCGCGGAGGCCTGCTGGTAAAACGTGTCGGTCGCAACAGGCCCGCCGTGCGTTGATGTCAGCCGTCTGGCAGGCCCACCCCGGGTGGCCTGCCGGCTGTTCAGATTCGCAGTCGGCGATTCACATGTTGTGAATCAGGGCTCTCAGACAGGTTTCGTGAAAGGCCCGATGCGCAGCAGGAACTCGGAATCGTGCTTGCCGCCAAAGTGGGTCTCTTTCTCGAAGTGCTCGTGATAGGTGAGCTCGGCTCCCAGGTCCCGGGCAAATGAGCGGAACAGCGCCCAGGAGGCCTCGTTGTCTCCGGTAATCGTGGTTTCCAGGTGCGTGACGTTCTTGCACGCGCCCCGGCCTACGATTTCCTTCAGCATCCGCTTGGCGAGGCCCTGGCCACGACCTTTCTCGTGAACCGCCACCTGCCAGACAAACACGGTCTCGGGCTGTTGGGGAGGGATGTATCCGGAGATAAAGCCGACCAGATCGCCGCCCTTCTCCGCGGCCACGCCGGTCTCGGCAAAGTGGCTGCACTGCAACAGGTTGCAGTAAATCGAGTTGGGGTCCAGCGGCGGGCATTCCGCGACCAGCTGGTGGAGCCTGTAGCCATCATCCTTGGTGGGTTTGCGCAAGGTGATGGCGGTGGTATTCGATCCTTCTGATGTCATAACGTGATCAATTCGCTTCAAAAGTTAGAGTTGAATTATATAGACCACAAAATATATTTCAAGTCGCCCCCAACAGCCACCAAGGACTACCGGGGCTCGATTCTTTCAGAATAGACCGAATTGAAGCATTCGCCAGTGACAGACTGGTTACGGAATGGAAGGAAAAACCACATTGCCAGGATCCAGACTGGTTCCACCCACCAGGCGGCTCCGATAAGACACTGCCGCAGGCGAGCCTTCCGGCCACAGCCGGTCAAACTGTGACAGCCAGGCATTCACATCGTAAGCCACAGGCATCAGGGAAACGTGCAAACCGGGCCGCGCCAAGCCCGCCACAGGCTCAGAGAAGGGGCTCGTAAAGCCAATACGGGTAATCAAACCGCGTGGGTCAGAGCGCAGGTTACCCATCCCCGCCGCGCCGTTATTGGTCACCAGGCAAGGGCGCCCATCCACTTCTCCAGACCAGAGAACCGGCAGGCAGGTGTGAGTGCACGCGATCACATCGGCACCGGTGGTGCGAAACCAACTGACCAACTGCCGGTCGTTACCGGTGGTGAATGCTTCATGGGACAACCCCCAGCCCGCCAGCGACTCAGGGTCACCATGCAACACCAAAATCTTTAGGCCTCCAAAGATCAGGCAGCGGTATCTTGGCAATAGCGAGAGTTTCTTTTGGATATCGGGGTGTTGATCCGCCAGCGCCTGCAGGCGCTCCATCATCTGGTTCGAACGCGCCACCACACCTTGATCCACGTACTCCGGGTAGGCACAGCCACAGCCCGCTCCGGCATTGGGAAGCGATAGCTCATAATCCACATTGCCGAGAACCGCGGTATGGTCCAGAACCCGGCTGTTGATCTCCCGGAACAAGGTGTCGTCGGCGTTGAACCAGTTAAAATCGCCATTGAACACCAGTTTGACCCGGTGACCATGGCGCTCCTCCGCCTGCGCCATGGCTTCGATTTCGTCCAGGGCAAAGGGGTTGCCGTACAGCCCGCCGACGATATACAGCACACTCTCGGAGGCATGGGAGGGCTCCCCGCAAAGCGCTTCCGGCCGGTAGCGGTAAGCCAGCGTGCGTAAACCGCTGAAGGTTGCCACCCATTCCATGTGAAGCCTGCCACCCGGACCGGAGCAAGGCTGCCACCCATCGGAGCGTAGCGACGCGGGGTTTCTCTTCTTACTCCGAAGTCTCGGTGGCCGTCAACTTTGCCTGTTGTTTTCGCATGGATTCGCCCCGCAGGTTGATCTTGTAGGCGTTGTGTACGAGCCGATCCAGAATGGCGTCTGCCAGAGTGGCGTCACCGATTACGCCATGCCATTCCTCGATGGGTAATTGGCTAGTGGCAATGGTGGAGCGCCTGCCATGCCGGTCTTCCAGCACCTCCAGCAAGTCTCGCCGATTCTCGGCGCTCAGTTTCATCAGCCCCCAGTCATCCAGGATCAGCACGTCGACCTTGGCCAGATTCGTCAGGAGTTTTGAGTATTGGCCATCGCCTTTGGCAATGGTCAGCTCCCGTAGCAGTCGGGTCAGGCGGACGTACTGGGCGGTGTAACCCTCCCGGCAGGCCTTATGTGCCAGAGCACAGGCCAGCCAGGTTTTCCCGACCCCGGTGGGACCGGTGATGAGCACATTCAGGTGTTCCTTCACCCATTGGCAACCGGCCAGCGACTGGACCAGTCCTTTATCTAGGCCGCGTGAATAGCGGTAATCCAGGTCTTCGAGGATGGCATTGTGCCGCAGCTTAGCCCGGCGCAACCGGCTGGTCATGCGCCGGTTATCTCGCTCGGTCATTTCCCGGTCGACCAGCAGCCCGAGGCGTTCCTCGAAGCTCAGATCGGTGATGTCGGGGGTGGCCGACTGATCCGCCAGGGCGGCGGCCATGCCGGTCAGTTTGAGGGCGTGGAGCTTGTCCAGTGTGGGATGTTTCAGCATGTCAGAGATCCTTCAGTGGTAGTAGGCGGGGCCACGGATGTTGTCGTGGGTATCGGGCAAGGCCAGTTCCTGTTGCTCTTCCAGAGGCTGCTGATCCAGACGGTGTTTGAGGATGGATTCAATGCTCTTGTAGCGGCAGCTTCCCAGCATCAGGGCTCGCTGGCAGGCGGCCTCCAGCCGCGACTCGCCGTAGCTCTGCCCCAACCGGAGAATGCCCAGACAGGAGCGGTACGCCTGCTGAGGGTGTTTGCGGGCACCCAGAGCGGTGCGGATAAGCTTCTCCGTCGCCGGTCCGGTCTTGGCTGCCCAGGCGATCAGCCGTTCCGGCGACCACTCGCCAGCCTGGCGATGGGATTCGGGCATGTGCGCGGCGATGGTGGTGTGCCGTCCCTTCTGGTCTGAGCGCCGGTGGCTGGCGATCCGGTTGCCCCGGTAAAAGCATTCGATGGTGTTGTGGGTGATGCGAACCTCCACCTCTTTCTTGGTCAGGGTGTAGGGCACTGAGTAATAGTGACCGTCGATGGCTACGTGGTAGTCGATATGCACCCGAGCCTTCTTCCACTCTGCGTAGACATACGGTTCTGCCGGCAACGGCTGTAGAACCGGTTTATCCAGCTGTTCGAAGTGGTCGCGCCGGCAGCCGGGCAACTTGCGGAAGGGGCGGCTGTTGAGCCGCTCCAGCAGTTCACGGATGGTGGCGTTGAGTTGCCCCAGGGAGAAGTGCTGGCGATGGCGCAACGCCGCCAGGATCCAGCGCTCGACGATCAATACACCGCCTTCCACCTTGGCCTTGTCACGGGGCTTGCGAACTCTTGTCGGGACAACGGCCACGCCATAATGGGCGGCCATGTCCTGATAGGTTGGGTTGAGATCCGGCTCGTAGCGATGGGCCTTGCTGACGCCGGAGCGGAGGTTGTCCGGAACCACCAGTTCCGGCACTCCGCCCAGGAACTCGAAGGTCCGGATGTGGGAGCCGACCCAGTCCGGCAATGTCTGGCTCCAAGTGGCTTCGGCGTAGGTGTAATTGGATGCACCCATCACCGCGACAAAGACTTGTGCCTCGTGGATCTCTCCGGTGGTGCGGTCAATGACGGGGACGGTCTGGCCGGCATAGTCCACGAATAGCCTCTCACCGGCCCGATGGTCCTGGCGCATCACCAGGTCCAGCTTGCCCCGCCAGGCCCGGTAGTGCTCGCAGAACCAGCTGTACTGATAACCGTCCGGGTTGGCTTGCCGGTACTCCTGCCAGAGCAGGAACAGGGTGACGTTCTTGCCCGTGAGTTCGTCACGGATGTGTTGCCAGTCGGGTATACCTCTGGCCTGTGCCGGCAGGTCCGGTGGCGGCGGGAACAGCAACCGCTCCAGGTGGGCCTCATCCAGATCCGCTGGCAACGGCCAGCTCAGACCGGCCTCAACCGTGCGGCGCAGGTAGTCGCTTACGGTGGGGCGGCTAACGCCACAGGACGCCGCAATCTGGCGGTTGCTCAGCCCTCGCTCCCACTTGAGGCGAAGGACTTCTTTGATTTTACGCATGGATAACCTCTTCGCTGGCATCTGGCCCATCTCCGGATGAAAAGGGTCAGAGTACCGTTAAGTTATCCCGCGCCGGACGATTTTGATGGAGCTTCAGGCAGTCTGCTGGGGTGGCAGCTTTGCCGTGGAATTAGTGGCAGCTTTCGCGTGGAATGGGTGGCAGACTTCGTCTGGAATCAGTGGCAACCTTGGTCTGGAATACGCACCAGCGGGCAGCTGCGCCCTTCTGTGTCAGCCATTGCCTGATCCCTCCCGTTTTATCACGCGCCCTCAGCAACCACAGACTTTCCGGCCAGGCGCCGCAGCAGCAAAGGCAGGAAGAAACACGCCGTACAGATCAGAAAGCCGTAGGCATTCACACCCAGCAACATGGCGTAGGCACCATCACCAATCGCCCAGCTGGAGGGAATGAGGCCCGCCGCCAGCAGAACACCCAACCCGAGCCCGGTCCAGAAACTGAGGTGAAAGCTCCAGGGCGACCACTGGGTAAAGCCATAGAACAGGAACACCGGCGCCAGGCCCATCACCATGGTGCCCGAGATGGTCGTGGCCTTGAGGATATCGGTACCTGCGAACATGGGCAGGTTGCCCAGGAAAGCAAAAATAACCATCACCACCGCGCCCACTCGCATACTCGGCAGTTTGTCCTTGGCGCGGCGAGCCAGACGGGGCAAATCCACCGCCAGGGATTTGGCCAGGGACGTGAACGTGGAATCCAGGGTCGAGCCCGCGGAGGTCATCATCACCACACTCATAAAGAACAACGCCGCCAGACCAAGGGATTGACCGACCGCCGCCGGTGCATTGCCCATTGCTTCAATGCCATTGAGACGCGCATGCACACCCACCAGACTGAAGATAAACACTGCCACAAAGCCAAGAAGACCCGCCACCACGAAGCTCTTGAGCATGGTCTTTTCCTTGTTCACAAAGCCCCGGTCGGTCAGCACCGGGTCATGGAACGGGTAACTGAACAGCTGCAGCAAAGCCACCAGCAGCAGATCGAAGCCGGCGTTCAGGCGGAACTCGCCGTTGGTCAGCAGCGCGCTGGTATCGTTGGCCGGAATAATCAGGAACAACACCGCCCCGACGAAGAACACGAACACAAAGGCCTGAATCACATCGGTAAAGATCGAAGACCGAAGCCCGCCTTTAAGGCTGTACGCCAGGGTAAAAACGGTAAACAGCATCGCCGCAGCGTAGTATTCCCACTCACCAGGCAGGCCGAAATACCCACCGACCACGGCGGTGTTACTCCAGACTTCGTTATACAACCGGATGAGGATCGCCGCCGCAAACGCCAGGGCTGCGAACCGACCAAATCGGGAGGTCAGGAAATCCTGCAGGCTCCTGGCCCCGGTCTGGGTGCGGATCAGGTAGATAACGTAACCCGCCACCGGAATCGACAACCAGTAACTGGCATAGGCCAGGCCACCGACCACGCCATACGCCGCCCCAAGATTGGCGGCGTTGGTCACCGATTTGGCAAAGATCCAGCTGATAAAGATACTCGCCGTGAGCGACCACTGGCCCACCGGGTTGCCGTGATCATCCGCGCCCTTGTAAAACGAATTCGCGTTCTTGCTCTTGGGCGACAGCACGTACATAACCACGCCGTAGACCAACAGAAATCCCCAGAACAGGGAGGCTTCAGTAATGTTCATTTTTTATTCCATTGTTTGGTGCAGGTCATTGAGCGGTGGAGGGGGTTCCAAAACGAAAATCGTGGATTTTCTAATGGTTTTGGAACCCCCCCACCGCTCAACGCCCCCGACATCGATAACAGCTTCCCGGCACACCACCGGTGCTCACCAAGGCCGTTGGGGATGGGGAATGCCCTCCAAAACCATTAAAAAATCCACGATTTTTGTTTTGGAGGGCATTCCCCATCCCCAACAGCCGTAACTCCAAAGTTCCAAAACCCAAGAATCCCGGAACAGAAAATCAGCCAGGCGCCGAACAACTAGCCCCAAACCGGTAACAGGAAAAACACCGGTGATGCCGCAACATAATCCGCTCGTCCATGCTCTCGGCCAGCGTGCCGCCCAGGTCATACTGCGGGTCGTCATCCACCAGCGTGCAGGCATACACCCGAACCTGATCTCCCTTCTTCACCAGCATCCGCGTGTAGGTGCACATGAAGTGGGAACGGGCCTCTTTGGTCGGGTACTTCTCCATGCAGGTCTCGGTAATCTCCGGGCTGCCGTCTTCAGATCCCGGCGTGCCCAGGTCCGGAAACGCGGTAAACGCCAGGTTCTCCGGAATGTTCCACTGACGGAAAATCTCACGGAACGCGGCTTCCACCTCCACCGGGTGTTCGCCGGGGTCGGTCTGGCGGGCGATCGATACCTTGAAACCCTGTTCGATCAACCATTGGATACCCTCCAGCGCCTGGTCAAAGCTGCCTTCGCCGCGGTCCTTGTCGTGCCGGGCACGATCCGGAAAATCCAGGCTGACCCGGAAGTGAATCGGGTAGGGGTTGTCCAGTAACGGCAACACCTGGTGTTGCCGTTTATGCAGCGGCTCGGTGGCGTTGGTCAGCACAAAACAGGGCCGGTGCTGGCTGGCGTAATCCAGGATATTCACGAAATCCCGGATCACGAACGGCTCTCCGCCGGTGAAGGAGAACTGCTCCACGCCCATGTCGATGGCTTCGCGGATAAACGGTTTCACATCGCTGAGCTTCATGCCCGGAATGCGACCATCGCCGGGGTGTGAACCCTCCAGGCAGAAGGGGCAGGCCAGGTTGCAGGCGGTGCCAGTGTGAATCCACAGCTCCTTGAGCTTGTCCGCGTCGATGTATCCCCGGGGGTCGCCGTTGCGGGTGTGGGTCCAGCTGTCGAATGCCCGGGGTTCCAGCACTTCCACGGCCGGAATGCGTTTACTGCGTGCCGGTCGGGTTTCAGTCAGGGGCATAGGTGCTCCTCAATGCTTTTGTATTTTTGCCACCACGGCGCCAGCCGTGGAGCTTCTCCAGCAGCCTCAGAATGCCTTCGGGCGCATGGGCCCGTTTCCATTCACCCGCCGCGTACTTGGCTGACTCATTCCAGGTCGGGTAGGGGTGAATGGTGCCCAGAATCTTGTTCAGCCCCAGGCCATGTTTCATCGCCAGCGTGAACTCGGCAAGAATTTCCCCGGCATGGGCACCCACAACCACAGCACCCAGAATCTTGTCTTTGCCCGGCGGCGTGAGCACCTTGATGAAGCCGTGGTCTTCGCTCTCGGCGATGGCTCTGTCCAGATCATCCAGGCCGTAGCGGGTGACCTCGTAGGCAACCCCTTGCTCCTGAGCCTCCGCTTCACTTAAACCAACCCGGGCCACTTCCGGAGAGGTAAACGTCACCCAGGGCATTACCCGGTAATCCACCCTGAAGCGCTTGAACTGGCCAAACAGACCGTTCACCGCCGCGTACCAGGCCTGATGGGCCGCCGCATGGGTAAACTGGTACGGGCCGGCCACGTCGCCGCAGGCAAACACATTGGGATACCGCAAACTCATGTCGTCTTCCACCGGCACGGTGCAGTTGGGCAAGGTGTCTACACCAATCCTTTCCAGATTCAAGCCAGAGGTATTCGCCGCGCGCCCCACCGCCACCAACACCTGATCAAAGGGAATCCGTATCTTCTCGCCTTCATAATCGCAATAGGCGACCTTCTCTCCATCCTCTATACGAAACTCGGCAGCGGAATGTTTCAACCGGACATCAATTCCGTCGGATTCAAACTGTTTGAGTACCAGTTCCGAGACATCAGCATCTTCTTTTGCCAGCAATCGCTCCCCTTTTTCCACCTGGGTCACCTGGCAGCCAAGCCGGGCAAACGCGTGCGCCAGTTCCGAGCCAATGGGGCCACCACCGAGCACGAGCAGGCGTTGCGGTTGCTCCTCCAGTTCCCACAAATTATCGGAGGTCAGCGGCTGCATGTCGTTCAGGCCGGGAATGGGCGGTACGGCAGGTTTGCCACCGGTGGCGACGATGATGCTGCGGGCAGTGAGGCGTTGGGTGCGGCCATCATTGTGTTTCACCTCCAGCTCCCAGGGCGACAC
Source organism: Marinobacter sp. KM021 (assembly GCF_050707965.1). Lineage (NCBI taxonomy): Bacteria > Pseudomonadati > Pseudomonadota > Gammaproteobacteria > Pseudomonadales > Marinobacteraceae > Marinobacter > Marinobacter sp. KM021. The sequence goes on along the minus strand of NZ_CP136129.1, from coordinate 3,687,169 downwards.
GAAACTCGCCTCGCCGGAAATGCAGTCCACACCGAGCTTGCGATAGCGTTCCGGGGAATCGTGGGGCTCTACTTTTGCGATGACATCCTTGACCCGATTCATGATGTTCTTGAACGAGCCTTTTACCGGCACCGCCTCCAGCCCGTAACGATTAGCATGGCGCAAGGTGTCGGCCGCCTTGGCGCTGCGTATCAGGGCCTTGGAGGGCACACAGCCGGTGTTCAGGCAGTCGCCACCCATCTTGTGTTTTTCAATCAGCGCCACTTTGGCTTTTACGGCCGCTGCGATATAGGCCGATACCAGCCCGGCCGAACCACCTCCGATCACCAGCAGGTTGTAGTCGAAATGATCCGGCTTCTGCCAGCCGGCATAGACCTTGCGGCGGCGGATGAACCCCACCACAAACTTGGCGATCAGCGGGAACAGCCCCAGCAGGGCAAAGGACAGCAGCAGGTTGGCCGAAAGAATGTCACCGGTCGACTGGATTTGCCCCAGCTGGGTGCCCGCGTTCACGTACACAAAGGTACCGGGCAACATGGCAATCCAACTCACCAGGGCATAGGTGCGCAGCTTCATGGCGGTCAGTCCCATGGCCAGGTTGATCAGGAAGAAGGGGAACACCGGCACCAGGCGCAGGGTGGCCAGATAGAACGCGCCGTCTTTCTCGATGCCGCGGTCCATTTTGGCCACCGTTTCCCCGTAGCGCTTACGCAGGGTATCCCGCATCAGGAACCGGGCAACCAGAAAGGCCAGGGATGCGCCCACGGTCGACGCAATGGAGACCGCCGCCAATCCGTAAAGGTTGCCGAAGAAGGCACCACCGGCCAGAGTCATGATGGTGGCTCCGGGCAGAGACAGGGCGGTCACAACCACATAGATAACCGCGTAACCTGTGACGGCCAATACCAGATTCTGGTCAATCCACTGCCCGATGGCACTCTGGTGCGACTGGAGGTTTTCCAGAGTAAGAAGTTTATGGCCGTCGAATCCGAGGAAGATCCCCACGATGGCGGCGATAATCAGAAGAAGTAAAAGCTTGCTGCGATTCATATCCATGCCCGTAAGAATTGAATAAACCAATACGCTGTTATAGCCAAGACACGATCACCGGCTGGATGTTACACAGCCCCTGAACTATTATTTTTGAGCACTCACTACAGAATACCGGAACTTTTACCGATTACGAAACACTATACAAAGACAAACAGCCATACTGACAGCGACAAGGGACGGAAACCCATGGACACAGCGGCACGCCCGGAACTTGAAACATCACTGATCGACGACCTCAAGCAGGGCGAGCCCAGCGCGTATCGCCGGGCAGTACGCGAATACTCACCGGGCATGCTCGCCGTGGCCCGGTTTTACCTGGACCACTCCAGCGCGGAAGAGGTTCTCCAGGACTGCTGGGTAACAGTGATAGATGCAATACAGAAATTTGAAGGCCGCTCAGGCCTGAAAACCTGGCTGCACCGCATCGTTGCCAATCGGTGCAAAAACAAACTGCGCTCAAGCAATCGGGAAGTGGCCACGGATTTCTCGGAAAGCCTGGAACCGGAACTGGCTGACCGTTTCAACGCCAAAGGCCATTGGGACCTGCCCCCAAAGCTTCAGTTCCATGAATCAGCCGACAATCTGATGGAAAACGGTGCCCTTAGCGATTGCCTGGACAAACATTTGTCTGCCCTGCCGGAAACCCAGCGCTCAGCTCTGATGCTCTATGAAGCCCACCAGCATAAATCGGATGATGTCTGTAACATTCTGGATGTCAGTGCCTCTAACCTGCGTGTACTGTTACATCGGGCGAGGCAGAAGATCTTTCTCATGGTGGAGACTTTCCAGGAGACCGGCGAATGTTAATGTGCAGGGGCCTGGCCGAAATCGCCAGTGATTACATTGATGGCGAGCTCAGCCGCCGCCAGAATCTGACCGTGAAAATGCACCTGATGATGTGCAAGGACTGCCGGACGTTTATTGGCAATTTGAGGGCCAGTAACAACCTACTGAGGGCGCACTCTTCGGGGCGCGCAGACGAGGAATTCCTTCGCCGAATTGATGAGCGGGTTTCCGAGGCTCTGAAGACTCAAGCCACAGGCCCAAACGACTCGAACGACACGCCTCAGTCATAGTGATATCCTGGGTTTCACTGATGCGACACGCTCTTGCTTGAGTACTCAGCCACGTTATCCCAGAGCTAACCCGCCACTTCCTCGAAGGTTGTTCAATGACTCTCAGAATCACAATTCTGGTCGTGGTTCTTGTTGCGCTGGCAGCATCCTGGTGGCTGTTACAGAACCTGGGTATGCCAACGAACCTTTCTCCGGATGTGCTGTCCGCCTGGCTTGGTAGCCAAGGCGCAATCGGTCCTCTACTGCTGATAATGTTGATGATCATCGCGGTGGTAGTGGGCCCCATCCCAACCCTACCTGTCAGCGCAACGGCCGGACTTGCCTTCGGCGTTGTGTGGGGTACAGCGATTGCGGGGACCGGCGCGCTGGTCGGCGCCATGGCGGCCTTCTGGATTGCCCGAAGCCTTGGCCGCGATGCCATCTGCAAACGGTTCCCTGACAACCCCGTGCTGGCTCAGGATGGGTCTCAGCGTTTTCTGACCATCGCAATTCTGCTGACCCGGCTGATTCCTGTATTTTCCTTTGCCCTGATCAGCTATGCCGCCGGCGTTACTGCCGTTAAAGCCTGGCGTTTCGCCGTCGCGACTCTGCTCGGCATGCTCCCGATGACAGTGGTCTTCGCCGGGCTGGGGAACACCTTCAGGCTAAACCCCATACTGACCGTGCTGGCCGGCGCTGCAATTCTGGCCGCCATGGTATGGTTACCCTGGTCGATCAGCCGACGCCCGGGCTCAAGGCTGGCCCGTTGGCTGCAACTAAATCAATAACAACAAAAGGGTAGGCCAGTCTCGCCATTCCTCGCTTCTGGCTGGGTTCTGCGGTCGTAGTCAAGGTAGTTCAATTAAAACGGGCCCATCTACCGGCTTGTTGGCGATGTGATTGATGTGGTTACTCATGATTTTCTGGGACAACGTCATGACCACATTCAGAACGTGCCGGTTATCGTAGCCCACCTGTTTTTGATCAGTCGCTCAAGTTATAATTGAGTGAACATTCAAAGCTCACACGAAGGCGGTGTTGTTATGCCAAGACCTCCAAGCTATGACAGGGATACAGCCCTGGCCAAGGCCGTCAGTCTGTTCTGGCACAAGGGCTATCACGGCAGCTCGATGAAGCAGATTGAACAGGCGCTGGATATGCGCCCCGGCAGCATTTACGCCACGTTTGGCAGTAAAGATGGCCTGTTTTCTGAAGCCCTGGCCAGTTACGCCCAACAGGGCGGGGCTGATCTTTCAGAGCACATGGCCGGCTATGACAGCATTGTCGAAGGGTTGCAGGCGTATCTTCGAAAAATCGCAAGCAGCTGCACAGACGTTGACTGCGCCCCCGCGCGCGCCTGCCTGATCGTGAAAACCTTGCTGGAAGCCAGCAACACCAACCCGGCACTGTATTCACAGGCCCAGAGTGTGCTGGCCGCTATTGAAACGTCCTTTGCCGAGCTGCTGGAAAGTGCGAGGACTCAGGCAGAAATTGCCGCCAAAACCGATTGCCGGCGGCTGGCGAGGCTGCTTCAGAGCCAGATTATGGGGCTGCGCTCCATGGCTGAGCGCAACCTGTCGGCCACTGAGCTGGAGCACCTGGGCGACGACATGGCGGCAATTCTAGAGGTCTACAAGGTACAGAACTGAACTCCAGCCAGGTGTCCTCTGCCAAGTTGAAACTCCTTACCCCCCGTTCAATCAGCCGCTAGCGCACGGGGCCGTTCAACTGTTCCAGAAACGCCGCTGGCAGGGCGTCGATCACCGGCCGGGCGTCACCGGCCAGCTCCGGGTTGGGGTGTTCCGGTTCCCGGCTCAGGGTCACCGGCGATTCTGACCAGTGCAAAAGCTCCAGCTTGCCGTCGTCCCGCTCAACCAGCGCGGTGCAATGCTCCACCCAGTCGCCATCGTTGCAGTAGAGGCCATCTTCACTGCGAAGAAAGCCTGCCGAGTGGATGTGGCCGCAGATAAAACCATGGTAATGACCTTTCTCTGCAGCCGTCAGCGCCGCCAGCTCGAATCGCCGGATAAAGGTTCTGGCCTTACCGATCCGGCTTTTGATCCAGGCCGCCAGCGACCAGTAAGGCTTGCCTTGAAGCCGACGCAGGGCGTTGAACCAGCGGTTCAGGCGCAGCAACAGGCCGTGGGCGCGGTCTCCTACTAACAGCATCAGCGGGCTGCAGCGCACCACCTGGTCGAACTGGTCGCCATGGCAGACCAGAAACTGACGACCGTCGGCGGTGGTGTGCACTGCCTTGTATTGCAGCTCTATGCCGGAGAAGGTCTGACCGCAGAAGCGCCGGAAAAACTCGTCGTGATTACCGGGAATGTATACCACCCGGGTACCCGTGGCGGCGAGCTCCAACAGCTTGTGGATAACCCGCCGATGACTGTCCGGGAAATGGGCCCGGCGCTGCATGGCGATCAGGTCGATAATGTCGCCTACCAGGTACAGCGTCTGGCAGCGAACGTTGTTGAGGAAATCCAGCAGGTAGTCGGCCTGGCAATCGGCCGTTCCCAGATGAACATCCGAAATGAATACGCTGCGATACGCTCGCATGGTGCCTCCCGTGGTGTCAGGCCTGCCTTCGGTTTCCTGTAACAACCTTGGCAAGCTCCGGTGACACCCGGGTGACAATGGCAAGTCAGTTTTATGAAGTCGGGCGAAGAACCGTCCGCCCGGCGACAAACAGCGTCAGCGCAGATCTGGATTGAGAGTGTAGGTGCCGGTCACCCTGGCACTGGCCAGCACATGGCCGGCCATCGCCTGGCGCACATCGTTGCCATCAAACTCACCTTCCAGACCAAGACTGTCCACATCCAGCGCGTGCACTTCAAAATGGTAGTGGTGGATGATCTCGTCGTTCCAGGGCGGGCAGGGGCCGTCATATCCGGCATAGGTGCCCGCCATGTCCGGGTTGCCGGCAAGGAACTGGGTGTAATTATTCACGCCCCGAACGCCAATCGGACCCGGCCCATGGTCCTTGCCCTTGGGCAACACGCCGTCACTGTCTTCGCCTTCCGGGATGCGGCCGATATTGGCGGGAATGTCTGTCAGCAGCCAGTGGAAGAAATCCACCCGGGGCAGGTCGGCGGGCACGGTTTTGCCTTCCTGATTCACATCATCGGCTACGCTGGGCACATCCGGGTCAAACATCATCACCACAAAACTCTTCGTACCCTCCGGTGCCCCAGACCAGACCAACTCGGGGTTTCGGTTGGGGCCAAAGCTCATGTGGTCCTGCTCGCTGAAAACCCCAAAGGCAAACTTCTCTGGAATGGGTTGTCCCTCTTCTACACCACGAACCTCTAGTTTCACGATCGTCTCTCCTGTCGAGCGGCTTTTGATTAATTCAGCCATCGCCGAATGATACGGGACCGGCCGGTGTTCCGGTTTTATCAACCACGTCAGGTCTTTGTCCAGATTAGCAAACCAGCGGCGGAAAACACGGCTTCTGCGCTCAGGTGTAACCCAAAGCACCCGCCAGGCAACACTTCTGTCCAATTGTCATCCCGGGCCGTCAACGTTAGTATAACGGTGTTAGCAGCCTACCTTTTGTGTTCACAGGTCAGACTGATCAGAGCAGACAGCCAAGCGTTTTCCCGCGAGAGCGCTTGGCTCTCATCTTCTGAAGGTCTGACTGTTATGGAAAACCTGCATCACATTGTTGTCGTCGGCGGTGGCGCCGGAGGCCTGGAACTGGTCACCAGCCTCGGCAACAAACTCGGCAAAAAAAACAAGGCTCGCATCTCCCTGGTCGACGCCGGCTTGACCCACGTCTGGAAACCTCTTCTGCACGAAGTGGCCTCCGGCTCACTGGACGCCAGTGCCAACGAAATTAATTACCGGGCCCACGCACGGAAACATCACTATGAATTTCAGCTGGGGCGCATGAACGGCCTTGATCGGGCGGCCAAGGAAATCATCATCGCGCCGTTCCTGGACGAAGAGGGCCACGAGGTGGTGCCCGAGCGTCGGATTCAATACGACACCCTGGTGATCGCCGTGGGCAGTACAGCCAACGATTTCGGCACACCCGGCGCCCAGGAACACTGCCTGTTTCTCGACAGCCTCAGGCAAGCGAGACGATTCCATAACCTGATGCTCAACGCGTTCCTGCGCAAGAACCACGAGGCCAATCAGGGCAAACCCCATACTCTGAACATCAGCATCATCGGCGCTGGCGCCACGGGTGTGGAGCTGGCTGCCGAGCTGCGACTGGCATCCAGGGAATTGCCGGTCTACGGCATGAACCACCTGCAGTCCTCGGATGTTTCCATCAGCGTGATCGAAGCGGCAGACCGGATTTTGCCGGCCCTGCCCGGGCGCCTGTCAGCGGCAGCCACCCGTGAACTGGAACGCCAGAAGGTGAAAGTACTGACCGGGCAGCCAGTCAGCGAAGTGCGTGAAAACAGTCTGGTCATGAAAGACGGCACCGAATTGCCATCTGAAATGACCATCTGGGCCGCGGGCATCAAGGCTCCCCCGTTTCTGGCAGAGCTCGGCGGCCTGGAAACCAATCGCAGCAATCAGCTGTTGGTGAAGCAAACCCTCGAAACCACACGGGATACCGACATCTTTGCCTTCGGTGATTGCGCAGCCTGCCCGCAGCCCGATTCCGACCATCCCGTGCCACCACGGGCCCAAGCCGCCCATCAGCAGGCCGATGCCCTGTTCAAGACCCTGTGTAACCGCCTGGAGGGCAAAGACCCAGTGGCCTTTGTCTACAATGACCATGGCTCACTGATCAATTTCAGCCGTTACACGACGGTCGGCAACCTGATGGGCAACCTGTCTGGTCGCAGCATGTACATCGAAGGGAAGGTGGCCAGGTTGTTCTATGTGTCCTTGTACCGGATGCACCAGGTTGCCCTGCACGGGTTCCTGCGCACGGGCATTATCTGGCTGATGGACAAGATCAGCCGAGCGATGCACCCTCGCCTGAAGTTGCATTGAGCGAAAACTGCTTAGCGTGTGAGGCTGGAGCGGGCGATGGGAATCGAACCCACGTCGTAGGCTTGGGAAGCCTCTGCTCTACCATTGAGCTACGCCCGCCTGCATAATGATTGCCACAGCAATATAGGCCCGGACCAGCGTCCGGGCAAGTCCCTTTGGTCAGGAGTCTAATGGATCCCACGTTTACTCTGATTGGCGCCTTGATGCTTGTGTTCAGCATCGTTCTCAGCCCGCTTTCAAGCAGGGTCGGCATGCCGGTGCTGCTGGTTTTTCTGGCTGTCGGCATGATGATGGGCGAGGACGGACCGGGCGGCATCCAGTTCAATAACTTTGAGCTGGCTTTTCTTATCGCCAATCTTTCACTGGCCGTTATCCTGCTGGATGGCGGCATGCGCACCCGGGTAGAGACCTTCAGGGTAGGTCTGCGGCCAGCCCTGGTACTTGCCACCCTTGGCGTTGCCCTGACCGCGGGTGGCGCGGCCATCGTGGCATGGTGGGTATTCGATTTGCATTGGATGATGGCTTTGTTGATCGGGGCCATTATTTCCTCAACCGATGCCGCCGCGGTCTTCTCTCTGCTGCAAGGCCGGGGCCTGCACCTGAACGAGCGGGTCAGTGCCACCCTTGAGATCGAGTCTGGCAGTAACGACCCGATGGCCATTTTCCTCACCCTGATGCTGGTGACCTTGATTGGCCAACATGAGCAGGGGTCCATACTCTCCGGCCTGACCATGCTGGTACAACAGTTCGGCATCGGCGCTGCAGCCGGCGTTCTGGGTGGCTTTCTGGTGGTGGAACTGGCCAATCGGATGCGTCTGACCCCCGCGCTGTACCCCCTGCTGGTGGGTGCGGCCGGCATTTCGGTGTTTTCTGCCACCAACGCTGTCGGTGGCAGCGGATTCCTCGCCATTTACCTGTGCGGTGTGGTCATTGGAAACCGTCATGTCCGGATGATGCCAATGATTCTTCAGGTGCACGACGGCATGGCCTGGCTGGCACAGCTCTGTCTGTTCCTGATGCTCGGCCTGCTGGTGAGCCCATCAGACCTGATCCCCCTGGCAGGCGCCGGTTTGGTGCTGGCTCTGGCGCTTATCTTTGTTATTCGGCCATTAACCGTGCTGATCACGCTCTGGCCATTCGGCTTCAACCGGCGGGAGCTGGGCTTTATCAGCTGGGTGGGCCTGCGAGGCGCGGTGCCCATTGTTTTGGCGCTGTTCCCGATCATTGCCGACCTGCCGGATGCGCAACTGGTTTTCCACGCGGCGTTCTTTATCGTTCTGGTGTCGCTGATTGTGCAGGGCACCACCATGGCACCTCTCGCCCGCAAGTTGCGGCTTGAAGTTCCCGCCGGCGAAGATCCCTACCGGCGGCTGCCACTGGATGCGCCCGCCGCTGGCGACCATGAGCTGATGCTGTTTCCGTTGCGGGGGCAAAACTGGGAGAAGCCCAGAGCGTTGGGCCAACTGCGCCTGCCCGAAAATACCGCGGTTGCCGGTGTATTCCGGCAACGCAAATGCCTGCAACCGACCAAGGATCTGCAGGTGTCTGCTGGTGATATGCTTGCCATGTTTGCAACACCCTCCCTGTTGCCCGAGCTCGGAAAAGCCCTGAGCGGACGGCAGGCACCCAAGCATCTGGCCGAACGTGCATTCTTCGGTGATTTCGTACTGAACGGTGATGCCCTGCTGGGCGATGTTGAACAGGTCTACGGCATCGAGTTTGACGAATTACCCCCGGAACTTTCGCTGGCCGAGTGTTTCGCCAAACGCACCAAGGGGCATCCTGTCGTTGGCGACACCGTCACATTGGGGCCAGTCACGCTCGTGGCCCGGGCCACCGAAGCCGACAGGGTAACCAAAGTTGGCCTGAAAATGGATGCGTGATGCCCGTCCGGTTTGTGCAGGAAAATCAAAAACCGTAACAAAACCCCTTATCAATCCTCGTGCTGGCTATGTTATAAACACACGTGAACAAAGTTTAACCATCCAGCGACCTGTGCCAGCATCATGATCTTCAGAGTTTTTCTATCACTGTTAGTTGTCTTATTGCCTGCCATGGCCAGTAGCTCGGAGTTGCTGGCCCGGGCTGATACACGCATGGCCATGCCTGGCAGCGAACCAACGCTGGAAGAGCACCTGAACATCACCAAGGTTCTGGTGCGCAAAAGTGAGCGCAGGCTTTATCTGTTGAGCGGTGAGCACAAGGTGCGCAGCTATCGGATTTCACTGGGAGGCAATCCGGTAGGACACAAGCTGTATGAGGGTGACAAGCGAACGCCAGAAGGGGATTACATTCTCGATTGGCGCAACGCGAACAGCGATTTCTACAAGTCCATCCATATATCCTACCCGAACGCCCGTGACCGGGAGCTGGCCGAAGCCTGGGGGCTTAATCCCGGCGGCAGCATCATGATCCACGGACTGCCCAACGAAGCGGGCGACCTTGCCTTCGCGTATACCGGCCTGGACTGGACCGAAGGCTGTATTGCGGTCACCAATGAAGAGATGGATGAGATCTGGGCACTGGTCGATAACGGCACCCCCATTCGGATTCTTCCCTGACCGCAGAACCCACCCCGTTCATGACGGGAGTATTAAGTTGTTGTCATAGCCTAAGAAAATTTACGTATCCTTAGTTAACATTTTGTCTCTGAGTGTTTTACACTGTTTGACGACTCCGGTAGTCAACGCCTATCGGGCTTAGCTGACAGGAAGTCGTCTTAATGACTTCTGGATCACAGGAAATAAAACGACCAATAAGGGGATTTACCATGCGTAAACTGACGATCGCCGGGTTTGCAATGGCCGCTGCTCTGACTGCAGGCTGTGCCACCACTGAGCAGGGCGCTATCGACGAGGCCAATGCGACTGCAAGCTCCGCCGAGCAAACTGCTAACAACGCTCTGAACACTGCTAACAGCGCTGCAAGCTCCGCTCGCACTGCTCAGCAGACTGCTGAAGAAGCCCTGGCTGCTGCCCGTGCTGCTCAGAAGTCCGCTGACGAAGCGAACGAGCGCGCCAAGCGCATGCTCGAGCGTGCCAGCCAGAAGTAAGGCTGCCGTTTAGCAAAAAAGGCCGGTTCAACCGGCCTTTTTTGTGCTCGCTCAAAATGTTTTGTCTTACCCCTCCGGGTTGCCGGAAGCCTTCTGTTGCTGGTTTTGCATAAAGGTTTTCATCATGTCCATCGGTAGCGGGAACACAATCGTGGAGGAGTTGTTGTTGCTCATGTCTGACAGGGTCTGCAGATAACGCAACTGCATGGCACCGGAATTCACAGACATCACCTCTGCGGCCTCAACCAGCTTTTTGGAAGCCTGCAATTCGCCCTCTGCGTGGATGACCTTCGCACGACGTTCCCGCTCAGCCTCAGCCTGCCGGGCAATCGCACGAATCATCGACTCATTCAGGTCAACGTGTTTGATTTCCACATTGGCCACCTTGATACCCCAATCCTCGGTCTGGGAATCAATGATTTCCTGAATATCCGAATTCAGCTTGTCTCGCTCAGACAGCATTTCATCGAGATCGTGTTTGCCGAGCACAGAGCGCAAGGTTGTTTGCGCCAACTGGCTGGTAGCAGCGCCATAGTCTTCGACCCGGATAATCGCCTTCTCGGGGTCAACCACGCGGAAGTACAGCACTGCATTTACCCTGACCGTCACGTTGTCTTTGGAAATAACATCCTGGCTTGGGACATCCAGGGTGATCACCCGCAGATCCACCCGGACAATTTGCTGAATTCCGGGGATGACGATGATCAGGCCGGGGCCTTTGACACCCTGAAAGCGGCCCAGGAAAAACACCACACCGCGCTCGTATTCCGGCAGGATCTTGATGGCGGAACCGAGAATCAGAAGCAGCACCACAGTCGGTGCAATATAGGGAATAATGTCACCCAGGTTCATACGGCCTCCTTGATTTGCCGTTGGTTAGTACGAATTGCTCGTTCAATGACCTTGATCAGAATCAGGCCTGGCTTCAACCAGAAGGGTCAGCCCCTCCATACCGTTTACCTGCACCTGCGTGCCCTTGGTGATCTGATGCGGACAACGGGCATTCCAACGCTCCCCACTGACTCGGACATGGCCCTTGTAGCCGTCATAAGAAGATTCAAAGTCGTCCAGTGCCACGCCTTTTTCCTCAGCCATGTGTTCGCTGCCACTGACCGGCGTACGGCGTCGCAAACCGATGAAGCGGGTAACCGTCCAGAGAATAAACCCGCCCGCCACAACAGCCGTGCCGCCAACGGTGGGCAATGAGATATCCGAGTGGCTGCCATCCATCAGAATCACCGATCCCGTGACAAAGGCGACTATGCCACCGACACCAAGAATGCCGAAACTAGGCATGAAGGCTTCCCCCACGATGAACGCCAGCCCCAACAGAATCAAGGCAAGGCCGGCGTAATTCACCGACAACACCTGAAATGCAAACAACGCGAGTATCAGACAGATAGCACCGATCACCCCGGGGAACACTGCACCGGGATTCGACAGTTCAAAGATAATGCCGTAGAAACCGATGATCATCAGGAAATAGGCGACGTTCGGATCGGTGATCACCGACAGTAACCGGGTTCGCCAATCCGGTTCTGAACGGACCAGTTCCAGGTCCGCCGTGACCAGCTCCCGCTCGCCGGTGGCCATCTGCACGGTGCGACCATCAATGGCCTCCAGCAATTCGCGGAGGTTAGGCGCCACGACATCGATAACATTCAGTTCCAGCGCCTCGGTTGCGCCGAGGTTGACGGCTTCGCGGACGGCCTCTTCCGCCCAGTCGGCATTCCGACCATGGCGCTCGGCCAAGCCACGGATATAACTGACGGCATCCTCCAGAACCTTACGCTCCATCGCCGTGTCGCCCCGGCGTTTCTGTGGTTCGGCGGCCGAGTCGTCGGCACTGGTCTCTGAAGCTTCGTCGTCCCCGGCGGGCTGCTCCGGTTCTTGCTCTGGCGAGCCTGGCAGGCCGCCCATCTGAACCGGCGTTGCCGAACCGAGGTTGGTGGCGGGCGCCATAGCCGCAATATGACTGCCGTAGAGGATGAAGGTACCGGCACTGGCGGCGCGGGCGCCCTGGGGTGACACGTAGGTTGCCACCGGCACCTCGGAGGCGAGGATGGTTTTGATGATTTCCCGCATGGAATCCATCAGGCCACCCGGCGTATCCATTTCCAGAATGACCAGGCCAGCATTCTCCTGCTCGGCCCGTCTGATGCCACGGGTGACATAATCCATTGTGGCCGGGCCGATAGCACCCTCGACCGTCAATACCAGTGCCGTTCTCGGCGTGTCCTGCTGGGCAATTGCCTGCCAGGAAGCCCCGATCAGTCCCAGCAGCCCTCCCAGGAAAAAAATCAGGGACCAGAGGGGCAAGCGGAGGTTCTGACGTTGCATCGGGTTTGGCGTCATGGCGATCTCCCAGGCAGAGTGATCAGAATATTCGGGCCAGTACGGACTCCGGCAGTCGCCTCAGTATGAAACCAATGGGCGTCCAGGGCCAACCTGGCACAAAACGTTCGGCCTTGCCGGACTCAATGGCACGGACCATGGCCCGGCATCCGGTCTTCGCGTCCACAATGAAAGGTGTGTTCTTGACCTTTTCGTTGATCTCAGTCCGGATATACCCCGGATAGAGCGTGGTCACGCGAATGGGAGACCGGCGCTTTTTCAGTTCGACACGCAAACCCTCGCAAAGTGCCGCCAATCCGGCCTTGGTCGCCGCATAGGTGGTGACGTTGCCCGGCATCCCCCGAACAGCCGTTACCGATGATACGGCAACCAGGTGACCATGGTTCTGTGCCCGGAAAATCTCCATGGCGGCTTCTATCTGGGCCAGGGCGGAAACAAAATTGGTTTCTGCGGTCTGCCGGTTGGCATCAAAGCGCCCGGTGCCCAGCGGCTGCCCCTTGCCAATCCCGGCATTGACGATGATCCTGTCGAGCTGACCAAACTCCTCCCGGAAAGCCTGAAAAACCTCAGCCACTTGTGCGTGATCATTCACATCCAGGGCCCGCACACTAATCTTCACTCCCGGATAGGTGCCCTCCAGCTCGGCCCGGAGCTGGTCCAGCCGCTCGGTACGACGGGCACACAGGGCAAGGTGATCACCCCGGGCAGCAAACTCCCGGGCCATGCCTTCACCCAGTCCGGAACTGGCTCCGGTAATCAGTATAGTACGACTCATGAGTACTCCTGCCGTTTGGTTATTATTGGTTGTCGCGGAGCGGGTACTTCAGCAAAGCCTGGCGCCAGGGTCAAAAGTACAGCTTTTGCTCCGGCTCTGCAGGCTCTTCCGGGTTGCTTTCCGTCTGTCCCTTATCAGAGGCCACCCGGGTCAGCCGCTCACCGACCATGGTGGGAATGCCATCGGCCTGATCCACCACCAGCTCGATGGACCGGCGCTGAACTTCCACGTCCGGGTGTTGCTGGCGGAAGGCTTCCAGTTTTTCCAGTGTTACACGCCATAGCTGTTCGCGATCCTCGGGCGAGTAATCTTCGTGGGGCCGGTGCACTTCAAGCCACACCTCGCCGCCAGACAAGCCAAGCTTGACAGGTTCTCGGATAATCTGGACCGACGTGCCCTTCTGAACCTGATAGACAAACCGGGAAATGTCTTCGTTGTACATACGGAAACAGCCGGCACTGACCGGCAAGCCGATACCGAAGCGCCTGTTGGTTCCGTGGATCAGATAGCCTTTCTCGCTCAGCATCAGGGCATGGGTACCCAGTGGGTTATCCGGGCCGGGTGGGATCATGCGCGGCAGGTACTCACCCCGGGCTTCATAGGATGCCCGGATACTGGCCGGCGGATACCACGCAGGCGATTCCAGTGGCATGGTTACCTCGGCGTTGGTCAGCGGTGACGGATTCTCTTCACGCCCAATGCCCACGGGATACACCTGAACGCCATCGTCAGTGAAATAATAGAGCCGATACTCGGCCAGATTAATCACGATGCCTTCCCGGCGCGCATCAGGCAGCACGTACATGCGCGGCAGGGTAATGGTCGTACCGTCTCCCGGTAACCAGGGGTCAACACCAGGATTGGCCTTGACCAGCTCCAGATATCCCAAAGCCTCATCATGGCCAATGGCAGCAAAGGTATCCTCATAGCGGGTCGTGAAAACCTGCAGTTCCCCCGCCAGATCGCCGTTAAGCGCGAACGTTGGTACCCGGGGCGAACGATCGTTTTCCACCGTTGCGGTGTCTGACGGCTTTTGATTCTGCGCAGCATTGACGACTGACGCCAGGGACATCAGGCACACCAGGACGGCGGCACATTTTTTCAACCACATATCAATCAGTTCCCATAAACATTCATTCCGGGCCTCTGCTCTGAAAGACACAGTTCCGTGTCAGGAGTTCACCAGAGTGGTCCAGACCGTTACCACCGCCAACACCACAAACAATACGCTGGCACTGATCCTGGCGGTAGCCAGAGGCAGTCGCTCCATCAGCCAGCGCCCGGCCAGGATCACCGGAATATTGGCCAGTAGCATACCCACCGTCGTGCCGATGATAACCCATAACGTTTCCGTATACCTTGCCGCCAGGACCACCGTAGCCACCTGGGTTTTATCACCTATCTCCGCCAGGAAGAACATTACCGTAGTGGCCCAGAAGGCGCCCATGCCGAGAAACCGAGATTCGGCACTGTCGTCTTTATCCGGTATCAGCAACCAAAGGGCGATAGCGACAAAACTCACTGCGAGAATCCAGGGCAACCATTGGGACGGAATCCAGCTGGCCACCCAGGCCCCCAGCCACGCTGAGAGCGCGTGATTGAGCACGGTCGCAACCAGAATACCAAGAATGATAGGGGTACGCTTTGCGTATCGGGCAACCAGGAAAAGAGACAGGAGCTGGGTTTTGTCGCCAATTTCGGCAATGGCCACGGCAAGGGTTGAAGCGAGAAACGCATCCATTCGAAGAGACCTCAGGGCGGAAATCGTCAGACATGAGACAGCTCACCTTCCGCCCAGTGGAGGTGATCTGCCTCAGGTCTTGCCAATTCCGCGATCAATTACGGAACACGGTAGCCATGGAGAATGAGCTCCAAGTATGTTGACTACCGTCCGCTCCTGTTACCCAGAAGCGAAGGCTACTCCCCCGAAGTTGGCCACATGCTAATGAATCCCGCCGGAAATGGCAACTGGCCACCTTACACCCGCATTTTCCAGACCGGCACGGCAGCCAACGCCACAAACACCGCTACCAGCCACCAGGCTGCCTCGAAGGCAGCAGCAGTAGGCACACTGCCCTGGTGTTCACCGAACTCGATGGTCAACGCCACCACGTTCACTCCCAGGGCACCCCCCAATTGACGGGCGAAATTGATGGTGCTGGACCCGGCGCCCAGCTGTTCCTTGGGCAGTGGATTCAGCGCACCGGTGGACAGGGCCGGCAGCATAAAGCCAATCCCAATCCGGCCCAACACTGCCCAGAGTACCAGCCAGCCAAACCCAGCGTACTGGCCGGTGAGGGCAAACAGGACAGCGGACAGGGCGAATACCCCAATTCCAAACAGCACCAGGCTGCGGGCGCTGCGCTTGTCTGCCAGCCGGCCCGACAGCGGAAAAACAATGCCCAGCACCACCCCGGCGGGCAGCATCAGCAGACCCGCCTCCGTCGCAGAGAAGCCCAGCGTGGTCTGCACAAACAGAGGAATCAGATAGGTTGAGCCAAACAGTGCCAGCCCCAGCGCCATGGCTCCCAGCGTGGCGAACAGAAACACCGGTTGGCGCAACAACACTAGATTGACCAGGGGATGCTTCGCCGTGCGCTCACGAAACACAAAGACCAACAGCAGGCCAAGGGCCAGTCCCCACTGCACCACGATTCGCGGTTCCTGGCCGGGCCAGGCCTGCATTCGGGTCAGGGTGTCCAGGGTCAGTGCGATCGTTGCCCCGAGCAGCAACAAACCGGGTAGGTCAAAGGGATAAGGCTCAGGACGGGCGCGGGGCAGCGGCAGAAACCGCCAGGCCATCCAGACCCCAAGGAGGGTGACCGGTGCCGGTGCAAACATCACGTAACGCCAATTGAACTGGTCCACCAGAAAACCACCCAGCACAGGCCCCAACGCCGGTGCCAAAATCACCCCCATGCCATAAATGCCCATGGCCTGACCACGCCTGTCTGCCGGAAAAATCCGGAACACCAGGTACATGCCCATGGGTTGCATCAACCCGGCCATGGCGCCCTGGCCTATTCTGGCGGCAATCAACTGTTCAGGAGATTCGGCAAAGCCGCCGAGAAGGGAGATGACGGTGAACACCGCCATGGCAACACCCAGGGTCAGGCGCACGCCAAAACGGTCGAGCAGCCAGGCGGACGCCAGCATGGTAGTGGTCATGGCGGCGATGAATCCGGTGGCCAGCCAGTGCACCTGGCCCTGGCGAATGCCGAACTCCATCATGATGTCATGGAGCGCAACATTCACCACCGTGGCACTGAGCACCGTGGCCATGGTGCCAAGCACAACCGTAGCAACGGCCAGCCAGCGCCAGCGTTCGCCGTAACGGGCGGTCAGGCCCTCGACAGAATTATCGCTCAAGCGTTACTTCTGCTTTTCGGCGTTATCCATAATTTTGTGGAACACCTTGAGCGCGCATTCGATTTCCTTATCAGTCACGCCCTCCAGCATCTCTTCACGCAACACAGCGGCCCGCTCGGACAGCTCATCCATGAACGCAGCACCGGCCTTGGTCAGATGCAACCGGCGGGCGCGCCGATCATTCGGGCAAGGGCGCCGCTCAATCAACTCCTGCTGTTCCAGACTATCAAGCAACCGGACCAGGGTAGGATTTTCAATGGCCATCAGACTGGCCAGTTCGCGCTGGGTCAGGCCTTCACCGCCCTGCTGCAGATACACCATGGTACTCCAGCGAGCCTGCGTGACCCCCAGGTCTTTCAACCGCTCATCCAGCATCTTGCGCCAGCGGCGGGTAACCCGGGCAACGGCAAACGGGAATTGATCTCTCATGGTTAAATACTCCTGATGGTGATCCGGCATGGGACAAGCAAACGCCACCCCGAAAACCGAGAAAACACTTACCTTATTGGAAATTCACCAATAGTAAGCTAACCATTGAAATAAAAACAGATATGATGGTGAAAATATAATTGGGGAAAACCGAAAGGTGCGTCAGCCAGCCTGACGCAACTCCTCCTGCATTTCTTCCACTTCCGGTGATTCGTGGAACTCGGTATTACGCGGGTCCAGCTCTGAGAGCACCGGAGACGCCTCCGGCATGGCAGGCACGAAATGCTCCTGCTCCTCCACTGGCACATCGTCAGTGTGGCTGATCCGATAACTGGTGATCACCGCCAGCAGCAACAGGAAGCCGGCGTTGCCATAGAACAGCCCGGAGGGCCCCATGATGTTGATTAACTCCGCCATGGTGATCGGCCCGATTACGCTGCCAATACCGTAGCTCAGCAACAGCGTGGCACTGGCGGCGACAATCCGGTTGCTGTCCATGCGGTCGTTAGTGATGGCCACCGCGATTGGGTACAGAGTGGCCGACAGACCGGTAAAAAGCCCTACCAGAAGGGTGAGCAACGTCAGGCTTGCCGCCCCGAAAACGCCAACCCCAACGGCCGAAGCAGAAGCAATCAGCGCCACCCAGAACATCACCCGGCGCCGGTCAAATCGATCACACACCCGGCCCAATGGCCAGGCCAACAACATGGCAGCAATGATGGCGCTGGCCATGAAGGTCGAAGTTCTGGCCACGTCCAGCCCGACTAACGTGGCGTATACCGGCCCCAGTGCATAGAAGCCGCCAATCATGACGCCGCTGATCAGCGCGCCAGCGACACCGGAAAATGATTCCCGCCCGAGTTTGAAGATCGACATCCGGTGCACCTGCTCAATCGACGGCGCTTCCATTCGAGTGAGAGCCAGAGGAATCAGGGCGAGAGTCAGCAGGATGGCCGCCAGCGAAAACGGCAGGAAACTGCCCGGGTCACCCACGTTGACAATCAACTGGCCGCCGGCGGCCGACAAGTAGAAAACAATCTGGTAAACGGCAAACAGCGCACCCCGGTTGGCGTTAGTGGCACGGCTGGAGAACCAGCTTTCAATCACCACCAACACACCGGCGATGGTGAAGCCAGACAGTACCCGAAGGACCGCCCAGAAAATCATCGACACCGCCATCGGATACATCAGCGACACCACGGCAGCCATGGCAGCAAATGCCGCAAAGGCGCGGATATGGCCTACCCTGCCAATAATCTTGTGGACATACAGGGTGCCAAGGACAAAACCGATGGAATAGCACACCAGCACCCAGCCAATGACATTGGGTGAGACTTCTTCGATACTCAGTCGAATACCCAGCAGCGTCATCAGAAATGCATTGCCACTGACCAGCAAAACAATGCTGAGGATCAGCGCCGAAAGGGATGTGACCATTCGGGTCATGAGGAGCTCCGGGTAAAGAGTTACATCTGGGTGACAGTAAAGAAAAGATAGCAACGTTATCGGTTGTCTGCTGGCGGGTATTTAACCAGCCATCATCAGGCGACTCCACTAAGCAGTTGCCGAGACCCTGAACCCAACAGTGGCGCGGTATTTGACAATGTTTTACATTAATGGGCCGTAACAGAACCCGATAGCCGTAGCGGGTAACATAAACGTCAAGCTACTTATCGGACCATGAGCGCCTGGTTATGAAGAAAACGGACTGGCCCATTCGTTGGGATTTACTGCTTCGCTATCGACTGATTGAGATCATTGCGTTGTGGGAAGGACGCCTGACCACCAACCATATCTGCCACAGTTTTGGCATCGGTCGCCAGCAGGCATCGAAGGATATCAACACCTACCTGCGGGAACTGGCTCCCGGCAATCTGGTTTACGACCGGCACCTGAAAGGCTATGTGCCGGCAGCCGGTTTCAAACCGGTGGTAACCCGAGGCCAGGTTAGCGAGTATCAAGACCTGCTTGCGCGGCAACAGAGCCTGAGCGACACGTTTTCTGACCTGGACCTTGGACTGCCGGGCAATGCCGTCATCCCGGAACCGTCCCGGCGCATCGCCCCGGAAACCATGCGGGCTGTGGTTAACGCTACCCGTTATCACCGCCAACTCAAGGCCAGTTACGTGTCCCTGAGCCGACCGGAAGCCGCCGACAGCCTGCTGGAGCCGCATTCACTGGTATGCACGGGTAACAGCTGGCACGTGCGGGCCTGGTGCAATGCCAACCGGGAATTCCGGGATTTCGCCCTGAGCCGTTTTCAGGGCCAGCCGGAAGCACTACGGCAGAAATCCAGGCACGCCGCGCAGCAGGATGAAGACTGGCAACGCCTGGTCACCCTGGAGATCGCACCTGATCAGCGCCTGACCGAAGCCCAGCAACAGATCATTGCCAACGACTACGGTATGGAAAAGGGCTACCTCAGCATCGAAACCCGCGCAGCGTTGGCACCCTATGTCCTGTCCCGGCTCGGAATTACCTTTGATAACAGCCACCCGGACCCACTGGTGCAGCAGCTGGAATTGGCCAACCCGGACCAGCTTGGCTTTGGCAGCAAACGCGAACGGGCACTCAAAGCGGTGGCCGGTCTCTGCTAGACTGGCCCGGTGACGACACTTTCCAGACTTCTGCTCAACGCCGCCCTCGGCCTGGCTACCACGCTCTGCGTGCCGACGCAGGCAGTGGCCGAGGCATGTGGCGCGCCGGCCACTGCCATCCACACCATTCAGGGGAGCGGCTCCGCTTCGCCCATGGTCGGGCAAACCGTCACCGTCGAAGGCATCCTCACCCGGGACAGTCGCCATAAAGGTGGTTTTGGTGGTTTCTACCTGCAACAGGCTGACGCTGAAACGGACCAGAACCCGGCCACCTCCGAAGCCCTGTTCATCTACACACGCCAGGCAGCGGGCAAGCCCGGCCAGCGCCTGCGACTGACAGGGACCGTCAAGGAATATCATGGTCTGACGGAGCTGGTGGATGTCGGCAAACTTACCGTCTGCGGCGAGGGCGAGCTGCCCAAACCCATCGAAGTCTCACTGCCCTGGTCACAACCACCGGAAAGCCTTGAGAACATGCGGGTTCGCTTTGCCGCCCCGCTGACCGTTATTGATCATTACAACCTTGCCCTTTACGGAGAGCTTGCTCTGGCCGCCGAGGATCAAGTCATCCCGACGGAATACCTGGCACCGGGGCCAGCAGCCGTCAGGCAGGCCCGCAACAACCATCAACACCGCGTGTTTCTGGACGATGGGCTGGCCGTGCGCAATCCCGATCCCGTGCCCTGGCCACCGGGCGGGCTTGATGGGCAGAACACGGTACGCGCCGGCGATACCGTCTCGCAGCTGCAGGGCGTTCTTGATTTCCGCTTTGGCCAGTGGCGTGTCCAGCCAGACAGGCAACCGGTCTTCAAAGCCAGCAACGAGCGCCCGCAACCACCCGGCAAGCCCGATGACGTCCACCTGCGGATCGTCACCCTGAACCTGGAGAACTACTTCAACGGTAACGGCCAGGGTGCCGGCTTTCCCACTGCCCGGGGGGCAGAGAGCCTGGCCGCCTTCCAGGACCAGAGCCAGCGGCTGGTGGCAGCTCTCACCTTACCAGACCCGGACATACTGGCAGTCACCGAACTTGAAAACGATGGTTATGGCCCAGACAGTGCCGTTGCCGAACTGGCCGCGCAGCTTGGCGCCGAGTGGCGATTTGTGGCGACACCCGGCGATGACGGCTCCGACGCCATTCGCAGCGCCCTGTTATACCGGACAGACCGGGTAACCCCTGTCGGCGGCGCCGACCGACAGCCGTCAGAGCCCATGGGCAGGCCTCCCCTGGCCCAGATGTTCCAGGCCCGGCACAGCGACCAGGCTGTTCGCATCGTAGTGACGCACCTGAAATCCAAATCCTGCCGAAATGCCAGCAGCAAAGATTCAGATCAGAAAGACGGCCAGGGTTGTTTTAATCATCGCCGTACCCGGGCCACCGACGCCATGCTCCGCTGGCTTGATTCACTTCCCGTCCCGGACGTGCTCGCTGGCACCCTGATCACCGGCGACCTCAACAGCTACGCTCAGGAAGACCCGGTGCAGGTGCTTTTTCAACAGGGCTTTACCAGCCTGGTGCACCACTTCCATCCCTGCCAACCGGACCACTGCCCACACCACAGTTACCGATACCGGGGAGGAAAAGGCAGCCTCGACTATGCCCTGGCTTCAGCCAGCCTGATGCCCCATGTTACCCACGCCCAAACGTGGAACATCAATGCCGATGAACCCCGGGCCCTGGGCTACGACCAACCACCTCGGATACCGGTCAGCGGCCCCTGGCGCTCTTCGGATCACAACCCGGTGATTACGGATATCCGGCTGCCATAGCCTTGAACCCGGTTGCCGCACCGACGCCAGATCGGGGCGGGCAGGCAATAGCACCCCACAACAGGGGCGGTAAACTGGAATTCGGATTTACCATCAAGAGGTTGTCGTATCCATGAAAGTCCCGACCCCGAACCTATGGCCGGTCGCCCGCACCGGACAACGCTGGCTGCTGCGCGCGCGACGCCAGGAGGCCATTGTTGACGGCCACCGCATGGTGTTCCTGGAGCGCGGCAAACCGGCACCCGGGCGGCCAACCCTGGTGCTGATTCATGGCTTTGCCGCCATGAAAGAAAACTGGGCCTTCTGGATGCAGAAGCTCCCCACGGACTGGCACCTGCTGGTTCCCGATGTTCCGGGGCTGGGCGAGAGCCAGTACCATGCCGACGCCTGCTACCGCTATGAAAGCCAGGCCCGACGGCTGAGTGAGTGGCTATCCGGCTACGCGACAGACAACCTGCACATTGCCGGCAGCTCCATGGGGGGCGCCATTGCGTCGATTCTGGCCCATAAGCTGGAACAGCCTCCCCGGTCACTGACACTGCTTAACAGCGCCGGTATCCCGGAACATGCGGATGTGGATATTGACGCGCCCTTTGAGTCTGATCGCGATGCCATCCTGATTCCCCAGGACTGGGCCGGGGTCTACCGGATGTTCAACAGTGTGGGCACCGGCAAACCAACGTTACCCGGGCTGGCCATGGCCGGATTACTGGGCCCGGACCTTCTGAACCGCCGACAAGCGCTGAGACACATATTCAACGACATGCTCGCTGACGCCCTGGCTCCGGCCCGGTATCTCGGCCCGGGCACACCACCGCTGCAGGTGCAGTGGGGCGAGAAAGACGTGATCACCCCGACCCGTTGCGTAAACTGGTTCAGAACCGCCACACCAGACGCCGATGTGCATGTATTCCGGGGCGTCGGCCACCTGCCCATGCTGGAAAATCCTGGCCGTTCCGCCCAGGTTCTGGAAACCTTCATCCGGCGCCATAACCATTGAAATGACTGACCGGAGAGGTGCCGAATTGGCCTCTCTGGCCCATTGACCCGTCAATCAAGTCATGGGGCTGGCCCGGGCAAACGGTCATAATCAGCAATACTGAACACCCTTACATAACAAGAACAGTCGCTGACGAGGAAACCCATGCGCGTCTCAGTTTCTACTGTACAGGATCTGGGCATGCCGGCCATCTACCTGCATACCCTGGCCGAATTGCTGCACACCATTGGAGTGGACGAAAGGGATCTCATTCTTCGGGTCGGTCTTGACCCCACCCGCCTGAACTCAACGGAAGTAAGAGTCAGCCAGGCCCAGGCCAGCGAGTTTGTTACCCGCGCCATCATCGAGAGTGGCGAACCGGGCCTTGGCATCATGCTCGCCCGGGAGCTCAAGCTCCCCCTGCATGGCGCCCTGGGGACGGCGGTCATGAGCAGCAGAACCCTGGAAGAGGCACTGGAGCTGATGACCCGCTACCTGACGCTGCGAGCGCCCCACCTGAAAGTTCAGAAACGGGTATCCGGGCAGAACGCCTGGTATAACGTGACCTGCGACATCGAGCTGGGGCCACTGCAGGGTTTTGTGCTGGATGCGGTTCTGTTTGGCTGCGTCACCATGGGCGCCCAACTGACCGGCACCCTGGTGCCCGGCACACGGGTGCTTCGGCGCGGGCCAGAGCCCAACCACTTCCACCGCTTTCGCAATCGTATCGGGGTGCCGGTGGAGTATGGCGCGACCGAGAACGCGCTTATCGTGCCCGTCAGCCAGCTTTGCCTGCCAGTGCGATTCAGCGACGACCAGCTTGCTGCCAGTTCACGGGCGCAGTGTGAGGAAGCCCTGAAGCAGTTAAAGGAGGATGCCGGCTTTGCCTGCCGGGTTCGACGGGTCATCGAGACCAGTCATCCGTTTCCTCCAAAACTGGCGCGGGTAGCCGCTACTCTGTTTGTGTCCGAGCGCACCCTGAAACGCCGCCTTCAGGAAGAAGAGGCCAGCTTCCAGCAACTGGTGGATCAGGTTCGCCTTGAGCGGGCCAAGGAACTTCTGGAAAACACGGGCATGAACCTGAGCCAGATTGCCGATGCCCTTGGCTATGCCGATGCGGCCAACTTTACCCGGGCCTTCAAGCGTTGGACCGGCCTGAGCCCCAGCCATTTCCGCACCCGGGAAACGGCCCTGCGCCGAACGGCCTGAAGCATGACCGGAGAGTGCCTGCGGGGCTCACCCGGGCATTCGGTCAGTCAATGCCCAGGATCTTGTGCATTTGCAGGGTCAGGCGCCATTGCGGATGCGCCAGGCAATACTCGGTCGCTTTGCGGGTGTTGCTGCGTTTGACCGGGTCATCATTCTGATCCGGCACAGACGGCGAGGCCATCGGTGACAGGAAATAGTGCCTGGCCCAAATACCCAGAAACCGTTCCGGCTGGGCCAAGGGCTGGGGATACACCAGTTTCAGCTCATCACATTCGGTAATCACCACCTCGGCGTCGGCCTTTGGGCTGACACACAACCAGTCAATTCCCTCCGGTGCCGGCAGGGTACCGTTGGTTTCCACCCCTACCTCGAAACCCGAAGCGTGGAAGGCATCAATCAATGGTTTGTCCAGCTGCAACAGGGGTTCCCCACCGGTGCAAACCACGTAGGGTCGGCCCGGGGCGTCGGGCCAAAGCTTACGAATATGTTCGGCCAGCTCCACGGCAGTCTCGAAACGACCGCCATTCTGGCCGTCAGTACCGACAAAATCGGTATCGCAGAAGTTGCAGACAGCCCCCGCCCGATCCTTCTCCCGTCCGGTCCACAGATTGCATTTGCTAAACCGGCAGAATACCGCTGCCCGGCCCGCCTGGGCGCCTTCCCCCTGCAGGGTGTAAAACGCTTCCTTTACCCGGTACATCAGGCGCGACTCTCGTAAGCCAGAGGATCTTTCAGGCCATGAGCCGCAAACGCCTCCAGGCGTTCAACGCAGGAGCCGCAGCGACCACAGGCCAGTTCCCGGCCGTTGTAGCAGGTCCAGGTCTGGCTGTAGTCCAGGCCCAGCTTCAGCCCCTCACCCAGGATCTCACCCTTGTCCAGCGCCATAAAAGGTGCCTCAACCGCCACCGGCTGGTAATTGGCCACCCGGCACACCGCATCCATTTTTTCGATAAATTCCGGCCGGCAGTCCGGGTAAATAGCATGATCGCCGCCATGGGCACCAAACCAGACCGCCTGTGCACCGGCCGTGACGGCATAGCCGGTGGCCAGCGACAGCAGGATCATGTTGCGGTTGGGTACCACCGTAGACTTCATGCTGTCTTCCTGATAGTGCCCCTCCGGCACGGCAATGTCTGAGGTCAGTGAGGACCCCGCCATCACCTCACTCATGGCGCGGATATCAATCACCTTGTGGGGAATCGCCTCCGCCTGACACACCGCAGCTGCCGCCTCCAACTCCCGTACATGGCGCTGACCGTAATTAAACGACAGTGCATGCACTTTATAGCCACGGGCCCGGGCAAGATGGAGCAGGGTAAAGGAGTCCATGCCCCCGGAATAGATAACGACAACGGTGTCAGTCATGGGGTATTCACCAGGAAAAGAAGGGGATTTGTCATTGGGCTTTTACAAACCATGGCTATATTGTAACAGCGCCAGAGCCGCTTGGGTTCGCGTCATGGGAAGATCAGGGGTAAACTCGATGGAAAACGACAAACAGCCAGCAACGATTCAATGAACTCAGACAGCAGCCCGGCATTCATCGACTTTGAAGCATCCAGTCTCGATCTGATCGCAAGTTATCCGATCGAAGTTGGCGTGTGCATGCCCAATGGCAGCCTGCACAGCTGGCTGATTCGACCACACGTGCTTTGGCAGGACTGGTCTGAGAGCGCGGAAACCATACACGGCATTTCCCGTGCACGGCTGGAGCAGGAAGGCACACCGGTAGGGGAAGTGGCCCGGGCGCTGAACAGGCTGTTGCCGGAGCAGATCTTCTGCGACGCCTGGACCTTTGACAGCTTCTGGCTGCACCGGCTGTTCCGGGCCGCCGGCGAAACCCCGGAGTTCCAGCTGGAATCGGTGTCCATGCTGCTGAACCCGGCCCAGGTGCGGCAGTGGTCGGGCACCCGCCAACAAGTCATTGCCGACCTGGGACTACCGGTTCACCGGGCCGCCAACGACGCGCTGATCCTGCACAAAACCTGGGAGCGGGTTATTTGCCAGGGCGAAGCCGCAGTGCAATAACTTCCAGGCCGTCACGGACGGTGTGAAGCGTCCAGTAGGTGGCCAGGGCCATCAGGGCCGCGCCCACCACGGTGAACGACAGATTTTCTCCAACTGCCTGCCCCTGAGCCATCATCAGATAAACGGCCACAGCGACAATCAACGCAAGCTCAACCATGAAATCGGAACGGAATTTGTTACGGGCAGATCCGGGTTCGTCGGGCATTTTCTTCGGTTTCAACCTCTGGGTTTCGGATAATTCAATGCATTAAGTTAGTGTACGAATTATCGCAAAAACGACCCCAAGAGGCTGTACGGACTAGTGGCTACGAACTAACCGAAACCACCCTGGCCTGCCAATATCCGGGCAAAAAAAACGCAGCCAATTCGGCTGCGTAGAAAGGAGAGATCCATTCGATACCTGATACGGAGGTACCGCGGATTGCACAACGTAAAAACACGTGACGCTGGGAATTATCCCGATCGACCTTCGCCACGTCTGTACGGGTTTGCCGAATCACCGGGGCTATTGCAAACCGGCCAATTGCCTATACACTGGTAAGTGAACCGAATCCAAAGAGCTGATATGACCAGGATGATTACCAAGACCACCGCTTACTCCGCCACCGGTTGCCGTCACGGGCAGTCTGTGCGCGCCATGGTGAAAGACATCTAACGGCTTTCGGTCAGTCCCGGGAGCCATTGCGGCGACCGGGGCAGCTTCTCTGCCAAACCCCGGTTGCCTCAGGCCCCGGGGTTTTTTGTTTTTGCAGCCGCAAAACGACAAGGAGAACATCATGAGAAGACATCCGACAACCCGCGCAGCCAATCAGCCGATCAGCAATCGTCAGGCTCCGATCAAGCGCCCGGAAAAGTTGCCGCTGCTGGATGCAATTTGTAAGAAACTCAATCAGCGCGTCAATCTGGATGACGAACAGCGGGTGCTGGGCCTGTATGAACGAGGCTGGATTTTCAAAGGGGTTCTGAGCAATCTGGATGGATCCGAAGCGCGTTACGTGCGTGCCCTGGCCACCCGTTATAACTCCTGGATTGCCCGCCAGGTCGCCTGATTGCATTGACGATGCGCTGAACCGGTCAGTGGCGCCGGTTCAGCCCTTGCATCATCGCCATATCGCCGCCATGCACGATGGCGTAGTTATTCACCACATCGTGAATTTTTTCCTGGGAGTAGGGCTTGACCACATAGCCATTGGCACCGGCACTGATTGCCCGCTGAATGCTCTCAATGGAGTCATCGGCGGTGACCAGCACGATATGCTGATCCTCCCGAATCTGCTTGAACCTCGTCATTAGCTCATGGCCATCCCCATCTGGCAAACCCAGGTCCAGCAGGACAATATGGTACTCGCTGGCATCGAAAGCCGCCCGGGCCGAGGCCGCATCGGGGCATTCAGCCACTTGTGTGGCGCCCGCCTTGTAGAGCATTTCCGCGAGCCGTTCCCGCATCACGGGCTCATCTTCCACTACCAGTATTCTCAGATCCGTCATCCCTTGTCTCCTGTATTATCCGCACCGATCAGTAGCCATCGTTGCCGGTTCGTCTGGGCAAATCCAGGGGCGCGGGCCGGGGACGACCATCTTTCGACTGCGACGTGGCTTCAGACACCTCCGCCCCTGACTGCCCCTGGTTGGTACGCACCAGAATATTGGCGATACTCACCGCCGTGGTGTAGAGCGAAATGGCCACAATCAACAAGACCGGCTGCACAAACGCCACAAATCCCGGGACCTGTGCGTTGGCTGTGATACTCAGTATCAGGATAATCGCCGGGCCCAGCACCACGAACAACGTCAAGGCAATAAAGAACACAATACGCTCTTTGTAACGCCCAAGCTCTCGATTGGTCACCAGGCCAAGCACAAATTTGCCAATGGCCAGACCCGCCAGTATCGCCGCCGCGATGCTCAGGTCCGGGCGCATCAGCGTCTGGTAAAGATTGCCATCCCACAACCGCTGCATGGCAATCACCAGAAACGGAAACAGCACGAACAACACGTCGGCGTAGGTACCATACATCATGCTGAGGGAATACTGTTCCTGTTGCTGTCGGTTTTCAGTCATTGGCCTGTTCCTGTGTTGTTTCCCGCTCATCTGGCGCTCCCTGCAGCGCCCGTTCAATCATCTCGTCCAGAGTTCTCAGTTCCTTGCCGATTCGCGCCCAATCCGGCGGATTTTCCCTCAATCGGTTTTCCAGGCTGGTCGCCTGGCGCGTCATCAAGGGGTAGCCCATGGCACCGGCCGTGCCTTTGATCTGGTGGCTTTCCATCTGCAGTGCGCTCGCATCCCTGGCCCGGAATGCCAAACGCATGCGTTCCCGCCGACCCTCAAGCCCGCCCAGAAACCGGGGCACCAGGTGTGCCAGATCATCGGAAGTGACCGCTGAGGCCGGTGACGCCACCAGGTACCGTTCCAGAATGGCCTGCAAATGCGACTGGTCGATCGGTTTGTTCAGCACCCCATCACAGCCCGCCGCCAGCAGAGCATCGTTCTCTGTCTGATCCCCGGCCGTGAAGGCAATGATCGGGCGGCGGAACCCGGCCTGGCGCAGCAGGCGGGTGGCGGCTACACCGTCCATTTCCGGCATATGGCGATCCATCAGGACCAGATGCACGGTGTCGGCCAGCGCAAGCCGGACGGCCAGATCGCCACTGGCGACCGGAACCGGCTCAACACCAAAGCGCCGCAACATCCGCTCAACCAACAAACGATTGTCGTCGTTATCTTCGGCAACCAGCACCTTACCCGAGTACTGGCGCGTATCGCCCTGATAGTCTTCAGGGCAAACCGTCAGGTACCGCGCCAGCACCTCGTAGAAGCGTTGTTTGTCGATGGGCTTGGCCAGATGCTCATTACAGCCCGCCAGCCGGTACTCGGCAATGTCTTCCGTCATTACGTTGGCTGTCAGGGCGATGATTGGGGTATTTACCCCGGCTTCTCTCAATGCCTGGGTGGCATCCCGGCCGTTCATCACCGGCATCTGGATGTCCATCAGAATCAGGTCAAAACGCTCCCGGCTAGCCAATTCCAGCGCTTCGGCCCCGTTACTGACGTGCACCAGTTCGGCACCGGTTCTGTCTACCAGCATGGATACCAGGCGCCGATTCACGTCGTTATCTTCAGCACACAGAATCCGGCCTTTGAGCCTGGGGGCCAACACCGAGGCGATACCCCGTCGGCGCTGGTTCAACTCCGAGGCGTCACGCAGAAAATGAACGTCGGCAAGGTCGCCGGTGCGAATGCAGACGTCAAACTCACTGCCCTCACCGTAGGTACTGGATACCCGGATACTGCCGCCAAGCAACTCGGCCAGCCGGCGGGAAATGCTGAGTCCCAACCCCGTCCCGCCGTATTGTCGGGAGATAGCCGTGCTGCCCTGGGCGAAGGGATCAAACAGCCGCTCCAGTTGCTCCGGCTTCATGCCAATGCCGGTGTCCACAACCCGGGCACAGAGGGTTTCGGCTTCTCGGTCACAGCGCAAAATCAGAGAAATTGTTCCTTTTTCGGTGAATTTAAGCGCATTTCCACACAGGTTAATGATGATCTGCCGAAACCGGGTTGGGTCGGTCAGAATCTGCTCGGGCAGGGGAAAGTCGCAGATAATGGTGAATTCCAGGCCCTTTTCCCGGGCCCGGGGCTCGAAAAAGGCGCGAATCTCATCCAGCAAATCCGGCAGCATGACCGGTACCACATCGACATCGAGCTTGTTGGCATCGATCTTCGAGTGGTCAAGGATGTCGTTGACCAACTCCAGCAGATGTCGGCCACTGCGCACGACAGTCTCGGCACTGCTGCGTTTCTCCCGCTCATCAAGGTCTGGGTCCAGCAGGGTTTCGCCATACCCGATAATGGCCGCCAGCGGTGTCCGGATCTCATGGCTCATGTTGGCCAAAAACTGGCTCTTGGCCTGGGCTGAGTGTCGGGCCAGCTCTTTCTCCAGGCGCTCCTGCTCACGCTCCCGCTCGATTCGCTGGCGCTGGTGACTCTCGGTCGCATCAATGCAGGTACCTTCAAGGTGCAGGGGCTCGCCATCCAGATCGTAAGCCGTGTGCAACGAGATGGTGGCCCAACGTTCAACACCACTGCGGGTGAAATAGCGGGCCTCAATACCCTTGACCATGCCCCGGACTTCCAGTTGCTCTATCACCAGGCGCCGCAGCCTGTCATCGGCGATGCAGGTTTCCAGCACATCCGGGTTGTCCTGCAGTAACTCGCGGCTGCTGCTGTAGCCCAACAACTCGGCCATCGCCGGATTGGCGGTGACAAAGCGCCGGTCTGGCGACATCTGGAACACCCCTTCAATGGCGTTATCAAACAGAGACTGGTAGCGCTGGAGATTAGCCAGTGCCCGCTGGTTCCAGGCCAGCGCTTCGCCCTGAACCTGCTTGATGCGATCGGCAAGGGCGAAGGAGAACAGAATGATCTGAGCCACTAACCCAAACTGGGGAGCATAGGTGGTGAAGGTGTTCAGGGGCACATACCCCATGACCGTCAGCGCATAGATCCCAAAACCGATCAGCGCGATGGTCCAGGCAAAGAAGTAGGACCGGGCCGCCGGGTTGTAATAGCGCCATGACAGGTAACTGACCACAATCAGGATCAGGCTCAACAGAATGGACCCCACCACAATCCATTCCATCGCCACCGAGTAGGGCATGAAGAACGACAACACGAAGGTGGCCGCCACCGAATACAGGCACAGGCGGATGACCTGGTCCAGGTCCGGGGAACGCTGTTGGGTCTCGAGCAGAGAGCGGGCCATCAGCAACCCGAAGAACCAGGTCAGGATGATCTGAAAATGCAGGTAGGCCTTGTCCAGAATCGGTGGCCGGTTGTCCAGCAACTGAACCCCGTGCACCTGTTCGGTGCCGATAAACACCGCCGCGCAGACCAGGTACAGCACATAATAGATGTTGCTGCGTTCCCGGACTGACACAGCAACAAACAGGTTATAGGCGAGGATCGCCAGGATGGCCCCCAACAGCACGCCCCTGACCGCTTCATCGATGGAGACTTTCTCAATGTAACTGTCCGGGTGCCAGAGTGTTACCGGCAACCTGAAGGTATTGGTGGTGGTGGTTCGCAGATACACGGTGGTGGTGGCATCAGGCATCAACTGCAGGCGGAAGGTCGGGTTGGGCACGGCCAGATCCCGGTCGTCCCAGTTGTCGAGGTAGCCCGCACGGCGCTGCTCAACCACCCGACCGTCACGCACCACATACAGCCAGACTTCATCCACCAGTGGCAGCGCCAGTTCCAGGATCCAGTTGCTGGCAACCTGGCTGCCGCGGGTGGTCAGATCAAAACGGGTCCAGTAGGCCGAGTCGGTATAACCGAAATTAAGCACGCCCCCCCGGTGCAGGCTGAACTGCTCCTTCGGCATGGCCAGGATGTCGTCAATGACCAGTTCATGGCCGGCATCTTCCAGATACCAGATACAGCCATCGAGATTACGCACACTGCTGGTCGTACTATCCAGCACCACCGACCCGGCAGGACAGGCGCTTTTCGCCTGCACCAGAGAGGGCAGGGAAACAACAACCAGCATCAACAGGGCGACGAGCACCCGGTTGAGTGTTTCGGAAAACCGTTGCTGCAAAATGTGATCTCCGCGCGGGTAGCTGCGTGCTTTATCGTTTATTGTCAGCACAAGTCACTTTAGCCTTTCACCCGTTTTTTCGCACCCCGGGGCCACCTGAAATGAGACATTCCTGCCTTTTTGTTGCTGTTTCCCTGTCCGTCCTTACCCTGTCGGGGTGTCGGATGGAAAGCACCGGTTCCTCCGCGTTCAACCCGGCAACCAATGTTGACCTGGTGTTCTCAACCTTTGACCTGACCAACACCGAGCAGGCACCGGATACCCTCAGCTTCACCCGGTTCAGCGATTTCTACCAGGGCATACAACCCACTGGCGATAACGCCGACAACGAAGACCATCTGGCTACGGTGGAAGAAATCCGGCGGCATATCGATATCTTTATCGGAGCACAGCCAGACGACACTGGCCAGGACTATACCCGGGTGCGTAATCCCCTGGACCTGATGAACCAGGTGATCGGCGTGGGCGGTATTACCAACTTTGATGAAGGCAGGCGCTATATCCGGGATCGTATCGCGCTGTCCCAGGCCGGCAACTACAACACCCGCAGTGCCGGCGCCCGTATCCGGTTTACCGACCAGGCAGCGTCCTTCAGTCTCCAGCCCCTGAACGACTACGAATGGAACTACCAGACCCTCGATTGGCGATATCTGCCCGAGGGCCCCGAAGGCAGCGAGCTTACCGAAAAGGTCTATCGGACCATTCAGTATGTGGCCCGGAGCGTCAACGATGACGTCAGGGAAGAGCAGCCGGAGCTGCTGAGTGTGCTGGCCGGCTCCCGCTTTGACGCCTTGCAGTTTGTTGCCAGCGGCTACAACCAGCCAGAATACGCCACCGCCGACTACGTCAGCCGGAATCACGGGGGCGTCGAGCTACGCCAAACGTTTGTAACCGATGCTCAGCTCGACACGCTGTTCATCAAGAATACCGAGCAGGCGGTCATCGACCTGAGCCGGTACGGTGCGGATAACACGACACCAGACTGCCTGCGGGTGGAGATCAACTACGCCATGGATACCGTGCATATCTACACCTCGGATGGCGAGCCCGCCCGTGTACCGGACGACAGTGCAGAAGAGGACGACGCAACGAAGCAGAATCCCAACAACTGCGTCAACCAGAGCGAAGATCTGGCCATCGCCAACTGGAGCGCGGCGTCGGCCTCAACCCGCAAATAGGCTCACAGATCCCAGTTCTGCAGAAAGCCTTTCTTCCGGCTGATCATACGCTCGTAGGTGGAGATCATGATGGCCGCATGGGGGGCTTTGGTCAGTCGCAGGGTTTCGATACGGCGTTCCAGGCGCTGGACCTCGTCGCATACCTGCTGTTGTACATGGCTGCGTACGCTGTCGTGCTGGTCCAGCTTGACGCGCTGAAGTTCAGGCGGGGGAAGTTCCGGTTTGTCCATGGTGCCTCATCCTTTGAGTCTGGTGAATAATCCGTTTCAGAATGCCGATTTTGCAGAACTGTCAGACAAAGTGCAATTAGAATGAACAAGGTTTCACTTTTACTGACTCAGGCAGCCACCAGCCTTCGCTTGTTTTCCGGCAACACCGGGAACTGCCTGCACACAGTATAGACAAATCTGGCCAGTGCAGGTAAGTGATGACCCACGATCGGAAACCCGGTGTTGAGCAGGCTCACGGAAATATCCCGGGCCGGGTCCGCCCAACACAATTTGTTGATCAGGCCTACATGGCCAAAGGCATAACTGCTCTGCTGCCCCCAGAGTCCTACCGGGTTGCCGCCCAGCATCATGCCAGCACTGAAGCGCATGGGGATCATCATGGTACGGTCTATCTGCAATGAACCGAACTGGTGGATGGCACGGCGGATGGTTAACTCACTGCAAATTCGCTGACCATTCCAGACCCCGCCATTGAGCATCATCTGGAAGAACCGGCCCATTTCCTCCGCGGTGCCACAGAGATTACCGGCGGGAATGACCGCCTCCTGGAAGCGCGGGTCGTTGGTGACTTTCTCCACCGTGCGAATGTCTCCGCCCAGGGCCCGGCTGACGATCCACGACAGCGGAAACATCGGGGTCGGGCCGGTGGCATAATTGGTAGCCAGTTCGTGCAGCTTCTCCGGGGCGATTCCGTAAGTGAACCACTTCATACCCATAGGTTTGCGCAGGTACCGGTCCAGGTAATTTTCGATGGTATCGCCCGTGACCTTCTCCAAGACCCGCTGCAACACAAAGCCACCGGTAATGGCATGGTAAGCCACCTTCGCGCCGTCCACCTCGACCGGTTTGGCAGCGCACAGCAGGCGCCAGATTTCATCACGCTCCCAGAGCACGTCTATGGGGGTCTCACGGGGAATCGCCGGAATACCGCCCCGGTGCGAGAGGATCTGGTGCACGGTGATGGTGCGCTTTCCGTTCTTGGCAAACTCCGGGCAGTAGTAGGAAACCGGGTCCATCAGATTCACCAGGCCCTGCTCTGCGAGCATGTGCATCAGCAGCGCTGTCACCGCCTTGGAGGCGGAGAAATAGCAGATCGGGGTTTCCGTGGTCATCGGCAGCCTGGGCAGAGCGGCGGGATCATGGGGGCCGTTGCCCCGGGTATGGCCCATGGCGCCATGCAGCACCTGCTCGCCCCGGTAACGGAGCGACAGCTGGATTCCCGGGTGCACACCGGTCCGGTACAAGCCCTCCACACTACGCCATACGGATTCCACTGCGTCCTGCGGTAAACCAACCCGATCCGGGTGTTCGGTGTCACGATTGCGGAAAGTGACAGAGGTCAGGTCTTCCGGAATATCGCAGGTGTGCAGGGCACGGCGGGCGAGTGAATGCATAACGGACGCCTTTTATCGTTATTGAGAACTGGCCCCTCCCGGGACACTTGCTGGGGCCGACATTTCAGCCTTTATCAGATTTCATTATGAACCGGCTCGATCGGCTGCGCCATGGCCACACAGTTGCGACCCTGCATTTTGGCCTGATACATCGCCTTGTCCGCTGCGCTGCAAAGTGTTTCCACTGTGTGACCATGAACAGGATAAACCGCGACACCCACGCTGATGGTTAATGGCACCGAGTGGCCAGACTCCAGCGGTATCGGCGCGTTACCTACCCGCTGGCGCAAACGCTCGGCGGTATCCCGGGCACCCTCCACATCCATTTCGGGCAGCACAATAACGAATTCCTCGCCACCAAACCGGCCGACGGAATCGACACTTCTTACCCGGTCGGTCAGGATCTCGCTCACCGCACAGAGCACGGTATCACCAGCAGCGTGGCCCCAGCTGTCATTGATGTCCTTGAAGTGATCAAAATCAATCCATAACAGCGCCATCGGACGTTCATAGCGGCGGGCGCGCTCCAACTCTTCCTCCAGGACTCTGGAGAACTCCCGCCGGTTGAGCAGGCCGGTCAAAGGATCTCGGGTGGCCATCTCCTCCAACTCGGTTTCCAGCTGTTTGCGGTCGGAGATATCCAGCACTATCCCCTCCAGGAAAACACTGCCGTCATCGTGCTCGACACCGCAGCCACGCTCCCAGACCCACACCTTACGGCCGTCTTTGCGGGTAATAGCGTACTCCAGGGAAAAAGACCGGCCTTTGCGCACCGCAATGGCGACCTCTTCGGACACCTGTTCGATTGCATCCGGATCCATCAGGCTGGCATAGCTGACGAGCTTGTTGTTGATCAGGTCGTCGGGCAGATAGCCGGTCAGCTGCTCACAGCCACCAGAAACGAACATCATGGTCCAGCTGTCGTCGTTCCGGCATCGATAGGCCATGCCCGGGAGGTTATCCATCAATACCCGCAGTTGCTGCTCCCTCTGGCGCAGCGCCCGCCGCTGGTCCAGCTGGAGCGACAGCAACAAACGATCCTTGCTGAGCAAGCGCAGCATAACGGTGAATAACACCAGCGCGGTGACCGCGACAAACAAAAACCCTTTCCAGGTTTGCATGGCTGACAGGGACCGGGGGTCTGCAAACCAGATCTCCACCATCCGGTCAGAAAACGTAATCCAGATGATACCTGCCACCAGGTACACCAGGGTGGCCGACAGGGCACGGCGCAAAGGGCTTTGACTGCTACTCCAGCCGGTTTCTTTCCCTCGCTCTGGTTGTTCAGGCTGCATAGTCTTCCTTTTGCCTTGGGGAGCTGTCCTATAGGAAAAGTAGACAGTTTCACACGTTCAGTCGAGGCAAGGTTGCATTTTCCAGGCATTTCCACAAAACTAAACGTGACACATAGTTTTGTTTTGGGCAAAAACAATGATTCAACACCCTCTGCACCATACTCACGCCAGGCTGCTGGTCATTACCAGCCTTGCCTTGATCATTGGCGGTTGTTCACCCTCCGGCCCTTCTGAACAGGCCATCCGGGACTATGCCGAAACAGCCCGCCCTCAAGACCCTGAACTTTCTGGTATCTATCAGCGCTCCTGCATGGCCTGTCACAGCCGGGGTACTTCGGATGCCCCCCTGACCGGTGACAGCGAAGCCTGGAACAGGCGCCTGGAGGGAGGCATGCAGCGGCTGGTGGACAACGTGGTGTCGGGCATGGGTGGTATGCCGCCCTACGGCTTGTGCATGGACTGCGACACCGCAGAATTTCAGGCGCTCATCGAATTCATGGCGCGGCCGGCAGAAACCTGAGGTAGATTCATATGGAACGACGGCATTTTCTGCAATTGCTGGTCAGTACCGCCATCGTCGGGCATACCCTGTCGCTGCAGGCAGCACAGCAAGCGCCGGCACAGGCACAAAGCAACGCCGGGGGCAGCAAGTCCCCTTTGCCTTGGCGTAACTGGTCTGGCTCCCAGCAGTCGGTCCCTGCCATGCGTGTTGCCCCCCGGAGCGTCACCGAGCTGCAGGAACTCCTTGCCGCCCCAAACCATCGACACCTGCCCGTTCGCCCCGTTGGCTCTGGCCATTCATTCTCCGCCCTGGTACCCACCGACGGCATTCTGGTATCCATGGCTCGCCTGAGCGGCGTTCTGGGGCATGATGACAGCCGGTGCCAGGCCAAGGTGGCCGCCGGCACCCTGCTCGGGCAACTGGGCCAACCCCTGGAAGCGATTGACCAGGCCCTGTTCAACATGCCCGATATAGACCAGCAATCCCTGGCGGGCCTTCTGGCCACTGCAACCCATGGCACTGGCAGCAAGCTGATGTGCTTGTCTGGCTACGTATCGGCGCTGACACTGGTCACCGCCAATGGCGAGCGTATCGAGTGCAGCCAGACCCAGCATCCGGACCTGTTCCAGGCAGCCAGGGTGGGGCTGGGCTGCCTGGGCATTGTGACTGACGTCACCCTGCAAAATACCCGCCCATATCGGCTCCGGAAAACCACCGAATGGCTGCCCATCGAGGACATTCTGGCAACGGCGGACACCCTGGCAGACCAGCATCGCAATTTTGAGTTCTATTACATTCCGTTCTCCGGCATGGGTTTCACCAGCACCCACGACCTGACGGACGAACCCCTCTCGGCAACCCCGGCACTGGACCAGAACGACGGCGTGCGGGATTTGCAGAAAGCCCGCGACTACCTGGCCTGGTCCCCCAGGCTGCGGCGCTTGATTCTCGGGGGTTATATGCGCACCCTGGCCCGGGAGCAGAAGGTGGCGCCGTCCTGGCAGAACTACACCAGTGACCGCAATGTGCGCTTCAATGAGATGGAGTACCACCTGCCCAGAGAAAACTGGCAAAAGGCCTTCCGGGAGGTGGTGGATCTGGTTGAAAACCGTTTCCCGGAGGTGTTCTTTCCCTTCGAGGTGCGCTTTGTGCAAGCCGATGATGCCTGGCTCAGCCCATTCTATCGGCGGGATTCAGTATCCATCGCCGTCCACCGGTTTTTCGAGGATGACTACCAGCCGCTCTTTGCCGCAGTGGAGCCGATATTCCGCCGGTATGGTGGCAGGCCTCACTGGGGCAAGCTGAACACGCTTACCGCCGCTGAATTCCAGGCGCAGTACCCGAAATGGCAGGCATTCTGTGAAGTAAGGAAAAGTCTCGACCCGAACGGCCGTTTCCTGAACCCTTACCTGGCCGGCCTTTTCAGCGACAATACCTCCCACGGATAACCCACCATGGCTCACAGCGAAGCGTTCCGTCAGCAAAGGCGCAAACTCATTCTGGCCGGGGTGGCGGCCGGCGGCCTGGGTACAGCCGCATGGCTCCGGCCCCCGGCTATTCGCGATGGCCACTCAGACTACTTCCGCGCCCTGTCCCGGGCGCTGGATGCCAGCGGGCTGGCCACACCCACCCTGGTGATTGACCAGCAACGCCTGGACCACAACATTCAGGTGTTGCTACAACACCTTGGCCACGACTTCGACTACCGGATTGTGGTGAAATCCCTACCTTCGGTGCCCTTACTGGAGCACGTGATGGCCAAGACCGGCACCCGGCGGCTGATGCTGTTTCACCAGCCCTTCCTCAACCAGATTGCCAGCTCCATCCCTGACGCCGACATTCTGCTGGGCAAACCGTTACCGGTCGCGGCGGCTGTCCGTTTCTATGATCGGCACCAGGCTGACCAGAACGACTTCCAGCCCCGACAGCAACTGCAATGGCTGATCGACTCTCCACGCCGGTTGGCGCAATACGAGCAACTGGCCCGGCAACGGAACGAGCCTATGCGGGTGAACCTGGAACTGGATATCGGCCTGCACCGGGGCGGGTTCAACGATGATCAGCTGCTATCCCGGGCGCTGTTGGACATAGAGCAATCCCGCTGGCTGAGCTTCAGCGGTTTTATGGGTTATGAACCCCATATCGTGAAAGCACCGGGGCCGACGGACTGGTTGTGGCAAAAGGCCATGGCCCGTTACAACCGGTATGTTTCACTGGCCCGGAACACCCTGGGGCGTGACCTGGCAGGGCTCACCTTCAACACCGGAGGCTCCACCACGTACCAGTTATATAAGGGCCGGGCCAACACCATTACCGCCAACGACCTGGCGGCCGGCTCCGGCCTGGTGATGCCCACGGATTTCGACCTGGCCACCCTGGCGGGCCACCAGCCTGCAGCTTTCATTGCCACTCCGGTGCTGAAACTGCAGGAAGCCAACCGGATTCCCGGCACACCGGGCCTTGGCCGACTGCAGCGATTGTGGAACCCCAACCGGGCCAGGGCGGTCTTCATTTACGGGGGCAACTGGAAGGCTCGGCCGGTGTCACCGGCGGGGCTGACAACCAACGCGGTGTTCGGACGGTCCAGTAATCAGGAGATGCTTAACCTGGCCGCCGGGGTGCCACTGCAGGAAGACGACTGGGTATTCCTGAGGCCGCATCAGAGCGAGTC
The DNA here is from genome assembly GCF_050707965.1 of Marinobacter sp. KM021. Classification (NCBI taxonomy): domain Bacteria; kingdom Pseudomonadati; phylum Pseudomonadota; class Gammaproteobacteria; order Pseudomonadales; family Marinobacteraceae; genus Marinobacter; species Marinobacter sp. KM021. Next base: position 3,648,675 of record NZ_CP136129.1, on the reverse strand, counting down.
TGTGTTTCTGCAGTTCGGCGAACTCGCCGTTTTCGATGCCAGACTGGGGGAGATTTCCCGTTACTGGCCGGTGCTGCCAGAGGGATGACGTCGCCGGCAGTGCATGCTTTAATTCCGTCCACCATCGATCAATACGGGACCCGGCATGACCCCTGGAATTCTCGCGGCCAAAAAAGCCAAAGTGAACTACACCATACATGAGTACGACCACGATCCGGCGGCCGAGAGTTACGGTGGTGAAGCAGCGGCGAAAATGGGTGTGGCGCCGGAGCAAGTATTCAAGACGCTTGTGGTGAGCCTGGATGACAAGGAACTGGCGGTCGGCATTGTACCGGTCACCGCCATGCTGGGCCTCAAGCAGATCGCAAGGGCCGCCGGGGCAAAGAAAGCCACGATGGCGGACAAACAGCTGGTCCAGAAAACCACCGGTTATGTGCTGGGTGGTGTCAGCCCTCTGGGCCAGAAAAAACGGCTCCGAACGTTTATCGACAGCACCGCCCACCACTTCCCGACGGTGTTCGTCAGCGCCGGCAAACGTGGACTCGAGATAGAGCTGACGCCGGACGATCTGGCACGCCTGACCAATGGCCTGTTAGTGCCTCTGCAGCAGGATTGACCGCAGGAGCAAGCACAAAAAAACCGGGCGACCATGGGCAACCCGGTTTTTGTCAATCACGGCCGGAGCAGGCTCCGGCCGGCTGAACTGCTGGCCTTACTTCACGGAGTCCCGTGCATCGGCCAGGATCTTGTTGAAGGTCGCGCTTGGCTGCATCACCTCACACACCTTCTCCATGGGCGGGTGGTAGTAACCACCGATATCGGCCGGGTGGCCCTGCACCACGGTCATTTCCTCCAAGATCTTGTCCTTGTTCTCTTCCAGCTGTTTCGACAACTTGGCAAAGAACTCTTTCAGCTCCTTGTCATCATCCTGCTTTGACAGCTCTTCCGCCCAGTAACGAGCCAGGTGGAAGTGGGAACCCCGGTTATCCAGCTCACCGGTGACGCGAGACGGAGACTGGTTATTTTCCAGCAGGCGCTCGGTGGCTTTGTCCAGGGTCTGGCCCAGCAGACGGGCCCGCTGGTTGTCCTGTTTCTCACCCAGCTCATCCAGAGACACCGCCGTGGCCAGGAATTCACCCAGGGAATCCCAACGCAGGTGGTTTTCCTGGATCAGCTGCTGTACGTGCTTGGGCGCAGAACCGCCAGCACCGGTCTCGTACAGGCCACCGCCGTTCAGCAACGGAACGATGGACAGCATCTTGGCACTGGTGCCCAGTTCCAGAATCGGGAACAGGTCGGTCAGATAGTCCCGCAGCACGTTGCCGGTTACCGAGATGGTGTCCAGACCACGAATCAGGCGCTCCATGGTCCAGCGGATGGCGCGAACCGGAGACTTGATGTGGATTTCCAGACCGTCGGTGTCCAGCTCGGCCAGGTACTTTTCAACCTTCTTGATCAGCTGGGCATCGTGGGCGCGCTCATCGTCCAGCCAGAACACCGCAGGCGTGCCGCTGGAGCGGGCCCGGTTAACCGCCAGCTTGACCCAGTCACGGATCGGCAGGTCTTTGGTCTGGCAGGCGCGCCAGATGTCGCCTTCTTCAACCTTATGCTCGGTCAGTACGGTGCCGTCTTCGGCCACCACACGCACAATGCCGTCTTCCTTCATTTCGAAGGTCTTATCGTGGGAGCCGTACTCTTCGGCTTTCTGCGCCATCAGGCCCACATTCGGTACGGTACCCATGGTGGTGGGGTCAAACGCGCCGTGGGTTTTACAGAAGTTGATCACTTCCTGGTAGATGGTGGCGTAGGTGGACTCCGGCATCACCGCCTTGGTGTCCTTGAGCTTGCCGTCACGGGCCCACATCTTGCCGGAGTTGCGGATCATCGCCGGCATGGAGGCATCGACAATCACGTCGCTCGGTACGTGCAGGTTGGTGATGCCTTTAACGGAATCCACCATGGCAATTTCCGGGCGGTGCTCGTAGCACGCGTGCAGGTCTTCCTGGATCTGCTCCTGCTTGGACTCCGGCAGCTGTTTGATCTTCTCAATGACGGAAGACAGGCCGTTGTTCGGGTTAACACCGATTTCCTTGAACAGGTCGCCGTATTTGTCGAACAGCTCCTTGTAGAAAACCTTCACCGCGTGACCGAACACGATCGGGTGGGAGATTTTCATCATGGTGGCTTTAACGTGCAGGGAGAACATCACGCCGGTTTTCTCGCAGTCGGCAATGGCGTCTTCGAAGAACTTCACCAGAGCCTTCTTGCTCATGAACATGCCGTCCAGCACTTCGCCTTCCTGCAGCGGCAGGTCGGACTTCAGTACCGTCTGTTTGCCCTGCTTGTTCTCAAACACGATGCGGGCGTTGGTGGCCTTGTCCAGGGTTACCGATTGCTCACTGGAGTAGAAGTCACCACCGCGCATGTGCGCTACGTGCGTACGGGACGCCGGGCTCCACTCACCCATGCTGTGGGGGAACTTGCGGGCAAAGGCTTTTACCGCAGCCGGCGCACGGCGATCGGAGTTACCTTCACGCAGTACCGGGTTAACAGCACTGCCCAGTACTTTGGAGTAACGGGCGTGGATTTCTTTCTCTTCGTCGGTTTCCGGGTGTTCTTTATATTCCGGAACCTTGTAGCCCTGTTCGTTCAGCTCTTTGATGGCGGCACGGAGCTGGGGAATGGACGCGGAGATGTTCGGAAGCTTGATGATGTTGGCGTCCGGATCCTTGGTGTACTCACCCAATTCAGCCAGGGCATCCGGAACGCGCTGGTTTTCTTCGAGGTAGTCCGGGAAGCCTGCCAGAATACGCGCCGCGAGAGAGATGTCGCTGGTTTCAAAGTCGATGCCAGCCGGCTTGGCGAAGGTTTCCAGGATGGGAAGCAGTGACCGGGTGGCGAGAGCGGGGGCCTCATCGGTCAGTGTGTAGACAATCTTGGCTTTGGATGTTGTCATTTTCGTCCTCAGGCAAATGGGTGGGTTCAGGACGGTCATGGCACGGTCAGGCGTCTTGTGAACGGCTGGTTATGCCGATGACTGATTCGGAACTTTTGATAGACCTACTAAGATAGCATTTTTTACCAAACTTTGGTTACGATCTTAGTATAAGAACGGACTAAAAATGCCTGATCTTCGGTTACAGGACGATGAAATGGCGGGAATTTACGAAACTTTCTAACATTTGTCAGGTTTTCCGGTTTTGGAGTTATCGCGCTGGTGGAACGGCCTCCCAAAACACGCTCCTGCCGGCACATCCTTGTGGCGCTTGGGCTCCGCCATCCATGGCTCCGCACAGTTTTGGGAGGCCGTTCCACCAACGCTCATCCAACTACCGAGCTGTATTCCGCGCGCTTTCAGTCAAGCGAAAACACGCTCATTTTGTCGACAAAATGAACGAAATCACGCCGGTAACAGCTTCACTTCCACCAACCGCTCACGTATCCGGTCCAGGGCTTCCGGATTGCCAAGGGCATCCCGGTTGTCCGCTTTACTTGAGCCATTGACCAGCCGGGCCACCGCGAGTTCCACCTTTTTGCCACTGCGGGTGTAGGGAATGTCGGGCACTTCCACGATGTGTTTGGGTACGTGCCGGGGGCTGGCGCCTTCGCGGATTCGGGTTTTCAGGGTTTTGATCAGGTCGTCGGTGACGGTCTGGCCGTCGGCCGGGACTACGAACAGGACCACTTCCACGTCGCCGTCGATCTGGCGGCCGACCACGAGGCTGTCTTTCACCTCGCTGATGGTTTCCACCTGGCGGTAGATTTCGGCGGTGCCGATTCTTACGCCGCCGGGGTTGAGGGTGGCATCGGAGCGACCGTAGATGATGGCGCCGCCGTGCTCGGTGAATTCGATGAAGTCGCCGTGGGCCCAGACGCCGGGGAAGGTGTTGAAGTAGGCGTCTTTGTAGCGTTCGCCGTCCGGATCCTGCCAGAAGCTGACGGGCATGGAGGGCAGCGGTTGGCGGCAAACGAGTTCGCCCCGGCCTTCGCTGACCGGCTGGCCGTCATCGCCGTAGGCGACGGCGTCCACGCCCAGGAAGCGGCACTGGATTTCGCCTCTTCGTACCGGCAGCAGTGGCGTTGATCCCACAAAGCAGCCGCAGATGTCGGTGCCGCCGGCGATGGAGCCGAGTAATACGTTGGGAGCGCCATCACTATAGACCCAGTCGTAGTCTTCCGGCAGCAGTGGGGAGCCGGTGGAGAAGACCACGCGCAGGTGGCTCTGGTCCAGGGTTTTGGCCGGTTGCAGTTCGGCTTTGCGGCAGCCGGCGATGAAGCGGGCGCTGGTGCCGTAGTGGGTCACCCGCTCTTTCGCTACGGTTTCCCACAGGAAATTAAGGCTCGGGTAACCCGGGGAACCGTCGACGGTAATGACGGCGGCGCCGGTCATCAGGGCGGAGGCCTGCCAGTTCCACATCATCCAGCCGCAGGTGGTGAAGTAGAGGAAGCGGTCGTCCGGACCCACGTCGCCGTGCAGCATAAGCTCTTTGGCGTGGTTGACCAACAGGCCGGCGGTGCCGTGAACGATGCACTTGGGTTTGCCGGTGGTGCCGGAGGAATAGAGGATGTAAACCGGGTGGTCCGGGTCCACTGGGGTGAATGAGGGGGCCTGGCCTTCGCCCGCCTTCAGGGCGTCGTCCCAGGTGGTGACCATCCCCCCTGGAATCGGGGTTTCATCTGGCAGTTGCGCAACGCTGACCACCACTTTCAGGGACGGCAGGCCAGCGATCAATTCGGCAAAGTCATCCTGGCGGGCAAACACCTTTCCGCCATAACCGTAGCCATTCACCACGATCAACGCTGAGGGTTCGATCTGGCCGAAGCGGTCGTTGATGGCGCCGATGCCGAAGTCCGGGGAGGCGGAGCTCCAGATGGCACCGAGACTGGTCGCTGCAAGCATGCCGACCAAGGCTTCGTAGCCGTTGGTGACCACGCCGGCCACTCGGTCGCCTTTCTGGATACCTTTGCTGCGCAGGAAGGCTTCGAGGGCGCCGGCGTCGGCTTTCAGTTCGGCGTAGGTCTTGCGCATTACCAGGCGGGTTTCGCAGTAGGCCACCACGGCTTCTTTATCAGCATGATCGCCGTCCGCCAGCCGCAGCAGGTTGGCGGCAAAATTCAGCTTCATGCCGGGGAACCATTCGGCGCCGGGCATCTCACGGCGGCCCAACACCCGCTTGCCGGGGGTGTCGCAGACCAGGCCACAATAATCCCAGATCTTCTGCCAGAAGGTATCCAGCTCGGTGATCGACCACTGGTGCAGGGCGTGGTAATCGGCAAACGGGCCAAAGCCCTGTTGCTCAAGCCAGGCCTGAAACTGGCCCATTCGGGAACCGGTGAGGGTTTCCTGGCTCGGGGTCCAGACAACCGGTGATTGTTCTATGTTGCTCATCCGTCTCTCCAGAAAATTACTGCATATGCCAGCCGTGGCTGACCACGATCGACTGGCCAGTGAGGGCGGCGGACGGGAAGGCCGCCAGGTGCACCGCCAGCTCTGATACGTCTTCGAGGGTGGTGAACTTGCCGTCCACCGTGTTCTTGAGCATCACCTTGCTGATCACTTCTTCCTCGGAAATGCCCAGCTCTTTGGCCTGCTCTGGGATCTGCTTGTCCACCAGCGGGGTGCGTACAAAGCCGGGGCAGATGATGTTGCTACGTACCCCATGCTCGGCACCCTCTTTCGCCACCGCCCGGCACAGGCCCAGCATGCCGTGCTTGGCGGCTACATAGGGCGCTTTCAGCGGCGAGGCTTCCACCGAGTGTACCGAGCCCATATACAGCATAGTACCCCCACCTTGGGTGTACATCTGGCGCAGGGCGGCACGGGTCACCAGGAAGGCGCCGTCCAGGTGCACGTTCATCACCTTGCTCCAGTCGGCAAAGGCCAGTTTATGCACCGGGTCAATGTGTTGGATGCCTGCGTTAGCCAGGGCCACATCGAGCCGGCCCCATTGCTCAATGATAGTAGCAACCCCCTGGTCCACCGCCTGCTCATCGGTGACATCCATGGCCAGGCCCATGGCCGTGCCGCCCGCCTGCTCGATGGCCGCGACGGTGTCGGCGGCACTTTCCAGTGTCAGGTCCGCGACCGCCACCCGGGCGCCTTCGCGGGCGTAATGCTCAGCAATGGCCCGGCCAATGCCCCGGCCAGCGCCGGTGATGAGTGCAACTTGGTTGTGAAGACGCATCACACTGTCTCCTTGTTGATGATCGGTTTGTTATTGGTCTTGTACAGGGCGGTCATATCAACGACCTCCGTAGACTTCGTTGGGCAGCCAGGTGGCCAGGGGTTCGAACCAGAAAACCAACGCCAGTCCGAGCACCTGCAGGGCAATAAACGGCAGCACCCCCAGGTAGATATGGCGTGTGGTGATCCCCGGTGGGCAAACACCCTTGATGTAAAACAGGGAGAAACCAACCGGCGGGGTCAGGAACGAGGTCTGCAGACAGATGGCGAACATCACCGCAAACCACACCGGCTCCACGCCAAGGGAGAACACCACAGGGGCAACCAGGGGCAGAATGATCAGGGTGATTTCCACCCAGTCCAGGAAGAAGCCCAGCAGGAAGGTAATGAACAGCACGGTGATCAGAATGCCAGTGGTGCCGAACGGCAAACCGGTAATGGCATCGCGAATCACATCATCGCCGCCCAGGCCGCGAAGGACGGCAGCAAATACCGTGGCGCCGATAAAGATGCCGAAGATAAAGGCCGTGGTGCGGCTGGTCTGGTACAGGGATTCCCGCAGTACCTTGACGTTAAGACGCCGGCTCAGAAGCGCCATCAGCAGGGCCCCGAACGCCCCCACGGCCGAGGCTTCGGTGGTGGTGGCAATGCCAAAGAAAATGGAACCCAGCACCGCAATGATCAGCGCCATGGGCGGCACCACCGCCAGGAATACATCGAGAAGCGCCCTGAGATCCAGCGGCTCCCGGTTTTTCGGCGCCGGGGCCAGGTCCTTTTTGATGAAGGAGGCAATCAGGATGTACAGGATGTACATGGCGCCGAGCATCAGGCCCGGAATCAGCGCCCCCATGAACAGCTTACCGACAGACGCATCGGACGTGCCCAAACGATCCGCCATCAACACCAGCATGATGCTGGGGGGCACCAGAATACCCAGGGTGCCCACGGAACACGCCGTACCCACCGCCAGGGATTTGTTGTACTGGGCCTGCATCATCGGCCCCAGGGACAACATGCCCAACAACACCACCGAAGCCCCGACAATACCGGTAGAGGCCGCCAGCAGCACACCGACAATCACCACGGTAATGGCATAGCCACCGCGCAGCGGGCCGAGTACCCGCACCAGGCTGTGCATCAGCCTCTCGGCAATGCCGGAGCGGTCGAGCATGATGCCCATGAAGATAAACAGCGGTAGCGCCACCATCAGTTCATTGGCCACCACCCCATACAATCGGGCGTCCAGGACGCCGATGGTGCCGTTCCAGGTGAACCAGAGGTCGGCATCAAAATGTTCAATCAGAAAGTTCGCCAGTACGGCAAACACCAGGCCTATGCCCGCCAATGACCAGGCCACTGGAAAACCCAGCAGCAACAGCACCATGAAGGCGGCGAACATGGCAATAACCAGAAGTGTTTCCAAGCCCATGATTCTTGTGCCTCGTTACGGATGCGGGTGTTCGCCGTTGCCATCACCTTCGGGCGTGGCAATCTCGCGGGGAAATCGGAACAGCAGCGTGCAGCAACGCAGGGCCCGGGAAGCCAGGGCAATACCCACCAGGGTCATGCCGATGGGCAGCACGCTCTTGAAGATGAAGCGATAGGGCAGGCCGCTGGGGGCCTGGGAACGCTCGTTGTACACATAAGAGCTGTAGGCGTAGGGAATCAGGGTTTCCACCATCAGGTAGACGATGGGCAGCGCCAGCAACAAGATGGCCGCCAGTTCTATTCTCGCCTGCCATTTCAGGGAAAACCGTTCCCGCAACACGTCCACCCGAACGTGATCGTCTTTCACCACCGCAAAGCCCAGGGTGAGCATCATGGCGGCACCGAAGAAGTGCCAGGACAATTCCTCAAGCCAGATCGATCCGGCATTGAGAATGAACCGGCTGAACACGTTGGCCAGCACCACCACCAGCACGGCAATCCATAGCCAGGAACTGAGCTTGCCAACGCCAGCCACAAACCGGTCCAGCCACCAGGACAACCGGTTGTAGGGCAGGCCAGACCCCGCCTGAGCAGGCACGGGCGCCTTGGGGGATTCGTGCTCGTGAGTCACAATCACCTCGACATAATCAGGGAAAATTCGGGGTGGATGCCGGCAACGCCGGCATCCACAGGTTCAGGACTCGGTATCAGTCGTACTGATAGAAGTCCCGGGGCAGGTAGCCCTTGGAGTGCCAGATGGAGTGGTGTTCCATAAACTCACGCTGGCTGGTCAGAACGCGACGGAACATTTCGTCTCCGGCGGCGATCTCGTCCAGTACTTCGTTGGTGACTTTCTGCAGCTCACGCAGTACCGGCTCCGGCAGAGTCTGGGCGTTTACGCCTTCCTTCTCGTAATCCCGCAGCGCCGTGGGCTGGGCCCATTCACTTTCGGCGAAGCCTTTCAGGGTTGCCGATTCGCAGCCCATTTCGATCACGGCGCGGGTTTCAGGCTTGAGCTTGTTCCAGACGTCCTTGTTCACCAGCAGGTGAGAAGTGGTCAGAGTCTGGTGCCAACCCGGCATGATGTAGTTCTTGATGATCTGGTCCAGGCCCAGCATCTTGTCGATGGCCGGCTGGGAGAACTCGGTGGCATCGATGGTCTTGCGCTCCAGGGCCTGATACAGCTCACCGCCCGGAATCATGGTGACTGATGCACCCAGCTTTTCCAGTACCTTGCCACCGATGCCGGCAAAGCGGATTCTCAGGCCGTCGATGTCATCCAGGCTTTCGATCGGCTTGGCGAACCAACCGGCACCCTCGGGGCCAATGATCGAACAGAGCATGGGGTGGATGTTGCGTTTGGCGTAGATTTCTTCAAGTAACTCGCGGCCCTCACCCTGGTAATACCAGGCCAGGTAGGCAGGGGGTTCCATGTTGAAGGGGGCGCCAGAGTACAACGGCAACGCGGGAATAGTACCCTGATCGTAACCCACCCAGGTGTAACCGGCGGGGTACTTGCCTGTGCTGACGGATTCCATGATTTCAAACGGGGGTACCAGCTCGCCCGGCTCATAGTAACGAAGCTGGATATTGCCGCCAGAAACCGCTTTCAGGTTCTCAGTCAGGTGTTTGACCGGGGTAGTCAGGCCAATCAGATGCGATGGGAATGCCAGGGGCACCTGCCAACGGACTCGTTCCGATGCCAGGGCATCGCTGCTGATCAGGCTGCCGGAAATCACAGCCGCAGCGGTAATACCATAGGTAAGACGCGAGAGCTTTTGCTTGATCGACATGAAATGGATCCTTCTTGTTGTTGTCATCCACCTTTCGGTCTTGGTGCCGAAAGGCTGGTCTGAGTTGAATCAGACAACGCACGAAACCGCGACTGACCGGTTCGGGTCCAACGAATGTGCGCCAGTGTTGTTTTCGAGCGTTGTTCTGACGTCCTGCATTCAGGCTGTAGCAGACACCGTGCCATCCAAACAAAGTCTTTATTTATCAATTAATTATGATTTTTCCCCATATTCCAGAAACATCGGAGCGTCTGGCTGACCGGACACTTCAAGACCTTGGTCGGAGTGAAGTGTCCTAAAAACAGGACATATGTCTTGGATTCAGGACAGCTTCGCCAGTTTTTCATAGAAAACCGACCGGGAAATGCCCAGCAGACGGGCGGCCTTGGTACGGTTACCCCGGCAGGCCAGCAGCGCCTGCTCGATGGCCTGGGCCTCCGCCTCGGCCAGGGTCTGGGCGAGCGGCCGCACCGGCCTGGGCGCCATGGCCGGCACAGTGCGCTGGCTCGCCCTCGGCAATACCTTGAAGATGGCATCGGCATCCAGCAGGTCGCCATCCTCACTCATGGTCAACGCCCGCTCCAGCACGTTGCGCAATTCCCGGATATTGCCCGGCCAGTCATAGCTGCCAAGAGCCGCCACCCCGGCATCGGTAATTTCCCCCCGCAGCCCCTGGCCCTCGCAGATTTCACCCAGCAGCGCCTCGCACAGCACCCCGAGATCCGCCAAGCGGTCCCGTAGCGGCGGTATGTTGATTTCCAGCACGTTCAGGCGGTAATAGAGGTCTGACCGAAAACTGCCCTCAGCAATCATCGATTCCAGATTCCGGCTGGTTGCCGCGATGACCCGAACATCCACATTGGCCACCTTGTTTGAACCCAGGGGTTCGATTTCCCCCTCCTGGAGGGCCCGCAGCAGTTTCGCCTGCAACGGCAGCGGCATGTCGCCCACTTCGTCCAGGAACAGGGTGCCCCCGTTGGCCAGTTGAAACTTGCCATCACGGGTACGCCGGTCAGCTCCGGTATAGGCACCCGGCGCCACACCAAAAAACTCCGCTTCCAGCAGATTTTCCGGAATGGCCGCCACGTTCACCCCAACGAAGGGTTTGTCGGCCCGGGGCGATACCGCGTGGATCGCCTGGGCCAGAACCTCCTTGCCGGTACCGGTTTCTCCCAGCAGCAGCACTGGCATGTCCCGGCCAGCGGCCAGACGGGCACGCCGTTTGACTTCCAGGGCAGCGGGACTGCCACCAACAAAGTCTCCAAGGCTGTAACGGGTGCCCCGGGCCTTCTTCGCCAGCGCCTTGCGGGCGGCGGCGAGATCACGGTGCAGGCGACGGTATTTTGATACCAGTGGCGTCAGCGGTTGCAGGTCATCATAAAGGACGAAGGCAACCGCCCCCTCGATCTCACCCTGCTGGTCGTAATAGGGCAGCCGGGTAACCACCAACTGCTGCTGGTTGTGTTCCATGATGTCCAACAGCAGGGGTTTGCCGGTTTCCACCACCTCCGGCATTCGGGTTTGGGGTATCACCTGGCGCACCGGTTTGCCGATTGCCTGGGCCGGGTCGCCAAGGCCCAGCAGGTGGGAATAGCTGCTGTTAATCCAGGTAATCCGGGTATGCCGGTCCACGGCAATGGCACCGGCACTGGCTTCCTCAAACATGGGAAACAGCGCTTCTATCAGGTCTCTTGTCAGACCACTCTTGTTTCTATCGGTAAACAGCTCGGTCATGTACCGCGTACTCACGGGCCGGAATTGGTTCATGGGGCAACCCTGGGCGTCCGGATTTCCGGACGCAGTCACGGAAGTATAGAAAGCCCCCGGTCCGGGGGCAAATCGAAAGTCGGCAGCTCGGCCTCGATCAGGGCCAGATCACTATGGGTTTCATGATCGTTCCTTGTTTGTTGTTTTTGGAAACGCCTCACGGGAGGCAAACATGCCCTTGCGTATCCTGTGCCAACAACCCAACCATCTGTTTTTATTGATTTAATTTCAAATAACACAGATTCAACAGGTGAAAGCTTCCGGATTTCCGGACATGCACAGGCTCAAATCATCTTCGATCCCCGGCAATGCGGCCTTCTCAGACGTGTCCGGCTTTTCAGACAGCGTCCTGCGAACCGGACACATACCCCATCAACATCCATCTTCAGCGGCAGCTCGTATCATCGGAGTAATTAGTAAGCCTTAAGGAGGCAGGGGGTGATCGTTCGTAATGTCAGGTATATCAGCGCCATCATGGCTATGTCCGCCCTGTTCCTGACAGGTTGCGCCAGCCACCAGCCAACGCCATCACACTCCGTTACCCTGCCGGAAACCGGGTTCACCGTTCATTCCTCGCTCCGATATTCACCGGATACCTGGCCAGAGCCGCTGTACGCCGATCTCTACGTGCCTGAGCGCACGGATCCTGCCCCGGTAGTTCTGATGGCTCATGGTGGTGGTTGGGAGCGTCGCTCCCGAAGCGATATGACCTGGGTGGCGGAGTCCCTGGCCAGCCAGGGATTCGCCGTGCTCAACGTGGATTACCGGTTCGCCCCGGACTTCACGTTTCCGGCACAGCTGCACGACCTGCAGATCGCCCGCCACTGGCTGAACCGGAATGCCGGCCGCTATGGCCTGGACACCTCCCGGGTCACTGGCTTCGGCTTCTCCTCGGGCGCTCACCTGGTGGCCCTGCTGGCCACCGTGGCCAGCACCGACAGTGACCTGAACAGGCCCCATGGCGGCCCGGAAACAGCTCTAAAGGCTGCGGTGGCCGGCGGGCTTCCAGCGGACTTGCCCGCCTTTGGCTCTGGCCGGCTATTGCGTCAGCTTCTGGGGGCTGAATTGGAAGAACAACCCGATCGTTACCAACGGGCGTCTCCGGTGACCCATGTGAGCGCAGCAACACCGCCATTTTTCCTGTTTCACGGCACCATGGATATGCTGGTTCCGTTCAGTCAGGCTGAGCGTTTTGCCGAGGCCCTGGATGCCCAGGGGGTGTATCGCGAGATCTACCGGATGCGCCTGCGGGGCCATGTCACCAGCTTTCTGACCGCCGGCAATGCGGTCGATCAGGCGGCCCGGTTCCTGGCTCGCCAGGGCGCCGGGCCGCAATCAGCCCAGGCGAATGAACGGTAACAGGCTCAACCCGAGAATAACGGCAATGGCGATGAGTGCCGCCAGGAAGGTGACCGGCCGGCGTCGAAACTGATACCAGAGCCCGGTTTCACCACGCTGGCAACGGGCCAGGTAGTCTTCGCGCTGGGCTTGCAGGCGGCGGGCCTGGTAGTCATCCAACAGCGCCCGGGCGCGCTCCGCCTCGTCATCGTCATGCACCCAGAAACCGCCCATGCTGATGCCCCAGCGGCTGGGTGGTGTTTCGTAATAGCGCACCTCATGCTCTTCGAACAGGGCGCGGATATCGTCGGCCTCGTCGTCGGGTACGTTACGCAGGTTCATCAGGTGGTGGGGCATAGGGCGTTCCGGCTGGCTTAACGGGCGTTGTTGGCTATATCCTAGCAGGAAAGCATAACCGACCGAATGCAACAGGATTCTGCATGAGCCACCACCCCCTTCGTCTGCTGCTGGAGTTTGATGACCGCATCCAGCGCGACAGGGAGCAAGCCCCCGCCTTTCTGCACCGCCGGGACCGGCGTTTTGCACTGGACTGCGAACAGCAGGGCATTCGCCCCGACGCAGCGGCCTGGCTGGCACACATGCAGCGACTCAGCGGCCCCGGCAGGGCAAGCCAGGCGAACCACAAGCTCGAGTTGCAGTGGCAACGGATTCAGCGTGGTTTTATCGCAGCCGGGGCACTGTTTGGGGTGATTACCATGGCCGGCCTGCTGTTCTACGATGGCGGCCAGCGCATCAATATCACGGTGTTCGTGGCATTTGTGCTGCTGCAGCTGTTGCTGGCTACCGCAACCACCGTCCAGGCGGTTGCCGGCTGGCAGCCCTGGGGTTGGTTGCAACGGCGGTTGCAGCCGCAACTGCCGGGGCAAACCCTGGCACAATTGCAACCGCTGTTGATGGCCCGTGCCGCCCACGCCGGCGGCACCGCGTTCGCCACCACCGGGCTACTGACCCTGCTGGTGTTGCTTGTGATTCAAGACCTGGCCTTTGGCTGGAGCACCACACTCGACACGGCCGCCGGCGGGTATCACACACTGGTGCAGGCGCTTGCCACCCCCTGGGGCTGGCTGTGGCCGGCGGCTGTGCCGTCCCAGGAACTGGTCGAGGCCACGCGGTTTTTCCGGGCGGCGCCGGACAGCCCCGGCACAGCTCCGGCGCAATGGGGCCAATGGTGGCCATTTGTCGTCATGCTGTGGCTAACCTGGGTGCTGGTGCCCCGCTTAATGCTTCTGGCTTTCAGCCACTGGCTGATCACCCACAAGGCCCGCCGGATTCTGCAACAGCATCCCGGCATGCAAGCGCTGGCCTGGCGTATGGAAACCCCGACCCTGGACACCGGCAACCAGCACAACGACGCCGACGACCTCCCCGACACCACCACCCGGGCCCGGACCGTCGAACTATCAGACACGGACCATATTGTCTGTTGGGCCGGTGCCGGTGAGCCGGAGTTACCGCAACAACTGCTTGGTAACCAGACCCAGATCCTAAAGGCCGGGGGGCGCGCCTCCCTGGAAGAGGATGACCGGGTGCTGGCAACCCTGGCGCAGGCCCTGTCAGAGAACCCGGAACCCAGCGTTATGGTGGTTACCCGCAGCTGGGAACCCCCCACCGGCGAGCTGCACGACTTCCTGGACCATGCCCGGGAGCAGTGGCCAGGGAATACCCGTGTACTGGTGCTACCGCTGGCCTCCGACGCCAACCGCGCACCAGCCGACCACTTGATCCAACCCTGGTTGCGATTTACCGAGCGCCTACCGGCGGGCTTTGCCCAGGTCACCGTGCTGCCGTCCGTGCCGGATAACCCCTACCAGACCGGAACCGAACGCCCATGAGCCAGCAGCCGGTTTTCGCCGTGGTCGGCCATCCCAACAAAGGCAAGTCCAGCGTGGTGGCCACCCTGTCCCAGAACGACGCCATCGCCATTGCCCTTGAACCGGGCACCACCCGGGCCCGACAGGCCTACCCGCTCAGTGTTGATGGCCAGCAGCTGTACACCCTGGTCGACACCCCCGGCTTCCAGCGACCCCGGCGGGTACTGCAGTGGTTGGAGGCCCACAGCCTGTCGGCCTCCGACCATCCGGAAACCGTCCGGGCGTTCGTGCTCCAGCACCAGGGCGACGATCGCTACGTGGATGAATGCGAATTGCTGACACCCGTTATCGAAGGCGCCGGGATCATTTACGTGGTGGATGGTTCCGTGCCCTACAGTACCGAGCACGAGGCTGAAATGACCATCCTGCGTTGGACTGGCCGGCCAAGCCTGGCCCTGATCAACAGCATAGGTGATGACGACTACAGCGATACCTGGCAGGCCGCACTCGGCCAGTTCTTTCAGGTTGTCCGCAAGTTCGACGCCGTTCGCGCCCCATTCGAGCAGCATCTCAGCCTGCTCAAAGCCTTCGGACAGCTTGAACCGGACTGGGAGCAGACCCTCGCCCGGGCCACCGACCTGCTGGCCCAGCAACGACAACAGCGCCGCCACCAGGCCGCCGGCCTGATCGCGCGAGCCCTGGAAGACATGATGGCCTATCAGGAGAAGCGCACACTCACCCTGGATCAGGTGGCCAGCATCAGTGATGCTTCCCTGGCTGAAACCCTGCGGGACCGCTGGTATCGGCATCAGCGCCAGCGCGAACAGACCCTGCGGGTGAACATTGAACACCTGTACCAGCATCAACGTATCCAGCGCCAGGAGGCAGAGCTGGAATGGGCCAACCAGCACGACCTGTTCTCCGAAGACACCCGGAAACACTGGGCGGTCAGCAAGAAGTATCTGGCCGGGGCCGGCTTTGGTGCGGGAGCGGTCGGGGGTGCCGGCATTGACGCCGCGACCTTCGGCACCTCCCTTGGCACCGGAGCCCTGGTGGGTGGGCTGATCGGTGCCGCCGGCAGCTACTTTTACGGTGACCGACTGCTGCTCCCGGCACTGAACATCGGCCCCCTGAAAGACGGTTTGAAAAGCGCCACGTTCGGCCCCGTACAGGACAGCCAGTTCGGCTATGTTGTATTGGGCAGGGCAGTAGATCACTGGTGGCACATCAGTCACCGAAACCACGCCGGACGGGACCTGCTGGAGCTGGAACCAGCCGATCAGCATTGGCTGGAGCGGCTTGATAAACACAGTCGCCGGGAGATCCAGAAAGCCTTCGACCGTTGTCGCAAGCAAAAATCTCTCGGCCACCCGCAACGACAGATTCTGGCAACCGCCATTGAGCATGCCATGATGGTTTACGACGATTGGCGGTTGAATCGGCCTTAACCGGCATGTTTATACTGTACGGCTATTCCATCACACAATGAGGAATGCGAATGAAAATTGTACGAGTGCAAGACATTATCGGTACCGAGCGCGAAGTCACCGGCCCAGGCTGGACCAGCCGCCGCATGCTGCTGAAAAAAGACGGCATGGGTTTCTCGTTCCACGAAACCATTATTCCCGCCGGTGCTGAGTTGAACCTCTGGTACAAGCATCACCTGGAAGCGGTTTACTGCGTTGCCGGTAACGGCAAAATTCTGGATAAGGCCACCGGCGAAACCCACGAGATCACCGACGGCACCCTGTATGCACTCGACAAGCACGACCAGCATACCCTGTACGGCGGCACCGAAGACATGCGCCTGATCTGTGCCTTCAACCCTCCGGTCACCGGCCGCGAAGTACACGACGAAGACGGCGCCTACCTGCCCGACACCAGCGAAGACTGAACCCGCTGGTCGTGACAACCCCTTCGGCAACAACTGCACCGCCATCGCCAGCCAGGCTGCTGCCGGTGGCGGTGCTGCTTTGGCTGGCCGGTGTTTACCTGAGAATTCCGGTACTGGTGGCACCGCCACTGGCGCCATTTATTTCAGATGAACTGGCGCTTACGCAGGCCCTGACTGGCGCCCTCACCACTTTACCCATCCTGATGCTGGCCATTGGCGCCATGCCTGGCTCCCTGGCCATTTCCCGCATCGGCCCCAGAAACACCCTGGCCATGGCCATGGTGATCATGGTGATCGGCTCTGCGGGCCGCGGCCTGGTGCCAGACACCTTCACCCTGATGCTCGCCAGCGCGGTCATGGGGCTCGGCGTCGCCATGATGCAACCGGCATTACCGGCTTTGCTGCCACGCTGGCTGGCGCCCCATCACCTGGCCATCGGCTCTGCCATCTACATGAACGGCATGTTGATGGGCGAATTCATTGGTGCCGGCATCACATTACCGGTGCTCATGCCATTGCTGGATAACAGCTGGCGCGCCACGCTACTGGCGTGGTCGTTACCGGCACTTCTGGTTGCCGCAGCCCTGTTTCTGCCCAAGCGGGACCTGGCACGGCCGGTGCGCCGCAGCGCCTGGCTGCCAGACTGGAAAAACCCGCTGACCCTGCGTATTGGCCTGCTGTTGGGCTTGTCCGGCTCCATGTTTTTTGGCCTTAACGCCTACATGGGGAACCTGCTGGCACAGCAGGGGCATTTTGAGAAGCTGGCAGACGCGCTTTTCTGGTATAACTTTGCGCAAGTGGTGGCCTCGCTGCTGATGCTCAAGATGGCCCGATTCTGGGTAGGTAAGCGCAGCATGATCATCTTGATGGCGGTGCTCAGTATTGTCGGCACCGGCGGCACCATTGTCCTTGAGGGGTGGCCAGCCATATTCAGCGCCACCCTGATGAGTTTTGTTGCCGGTATCCTGCTGATTCTGCTGGTTGCGCTGCCACCACTGCTGGTACGCTCGGAGGAAACCGGGAGGTTGTCGGCCGGCACGTTTCTGGTGGGTTATACCCTGGCGTTTTCAGTGCCCATGATCGGCGGTCTGATTGCCGACTGGAGCGGGGATATCCGCCACGCCATCATGGTGATGGTAGGGTACAGCCTGCTGGTGTTACCCATAGCCTTTACTCTGGATCTGCGCCGTCGACCGGCCTGAGTATCATCTGTCAGCAAACAAACATCGTATGGAAGCCGTTAAGCCCCATGCTCAAGCAAGGACTCTGTGTTGAAACTGGCCACCCTGATTAACCAGCTCGCGGATGAAGACACCAGCGCTCTGAAAACACTCAGCCTGGTGGTGGACTGGATTCGCCCGCAACGGGGCGAAACCGTCCACAACGCCGTTGACCGCATGAAGCAACTGGAAGGTGCCCTGACCGAGAACCTGGACGTACACCTGGCAGTGTCTGGCCGGCTGCAGGAATGGCTCGACCAGGCCCAGTTTTTCCAGTTGTTGTCTGGCCTGGGGCTCTATTCCCGCCGCGGCTTCCTGAAAGAAATCGGCGAGCGCCTGTACGAGCGGATCAACCCGGCCCCCAAAGACCGCAACAACGTCAAGAACGTGTTGTTTGTGGTGTTCCACCGCAAAGACGACGCCGAATGGATTCACCGCATCCCCGATGAGGCTCTGATCCGCCTGTTGACCACCCTGTGGCACTTTTCACCCTCGGCTCTGGAACGCACCCGGAATCGCATTTACAGCCAGATGCTCAACGCCCTGGAGATGATGTCCATCTGGGTCGCCGCCGAGGAACTGGAGCCCAACATCCTGCGCTTGAACCCGAAGATCATTGACCGGGAATCCGCCTTCGTGGCCCTACAGCGGGAAATTGCCGCGCTGGTGCAATCCTGGGGGCATGCCCTGCAGGAAAAGGAATCCGTTGAGCTGGACGATGCCCACGCCCGGGTACTGATTGAACAATGCCGTGAAGAGATTGACCGACTGCAACGCAAATCCGTCACCGCCGGCTCTACCATGGCGCTGACCCACCTGCTGGAGCGGCTGCACCAGACCCTGGACCGGATTGAACACCTGCTGGATATTCTGGACCCGGCAGACCCGGTGAAGCGACTTAACCGATCCGTGGAACTGTTCAAGACCCTGGTCCAGGCCAGCGCCGAACGCCACGGCGTCAGAGCCTTGTGGCGCGCCAACCTGAGGCTGATGTCCCGCAGCGTCACCGAGAACGCCAGCGACCACGGCGAGCACTACATTGCCGGCAGCCGAAAAGAATACCTGGCCATGCTGGCCTCCGGCGCCGGGGGCGGGTTTATCATCGCCTTCATGGCACTGATCAAGATCCAGATACTCCAGCTGGACCTGACCAGGGGCTGGGAAACCCTCTGGGTCAGCCTGAACTACGGCATCGGCTTCATGATCATCCACATGCTGCACTGCACCGTGGCCACCAAACAGCCCGCCATGACTGCCGCCAGCATCGCCGAAAAAGTCGAGCAGGGCGAACAGGGCCGCGCCAACGCCCGCAAACTGGCAGAACTGCTGGTCCGGGTTGGCCGCACCCAATTCGTCGCCATCATGGGCAACGTTGCCGTCGCCCTGTCTGTGGCTTTCGCCGTTGGCTCGTTATACAGCCATGTGCAAGGCGTTCCGCTGATCAGTACCGAACGCTACGATTACATGCTCACCGGCATCCACCCCTGGCAAAGCCTGGCCTTGATGTACGCCGCCATCGCCGGTGTCTGGCTGTTCTTCTCAGGCCTGGTGGCCGGCTACTTCGACAACCGCGCAGCCTACCTGAACCTGGCCGAACGCCTGGAACAACACCCCCTGCTGCGTCCCCTGATGCCGCCGGAAACCCGCGCCCGCTTCGGCGCCTACGTGGCTGAACACTACGGCGCCCTGATGAGCAACTTCGTGTTCGGCGTGCTGCTCGGCATCACCGGCTACATCGGCTACCTCCTGGCCCTGCCCATCGACATCCGCCACGTCGCCTTCTCCTCCGCCGACGTCGGCTACGCCATGTCCGTGTTCATCCCCGGCGCCAGCGACTTCGCCCTGTTCACCCTGTTCGCCCTGCTGATCGGCGGCGTCAACCTCATCGTCAGCTTCACCCTGGCCCTGAACGTGGCGCTCAGAGCCAGAAACACCCGGATATCCAGCTTCCCGAAACTGATCAAAGCCTGGTTCCAGGTGGTCGCTGAAAACCCCATGGCGCTGGTTTACCCGCCAAGAGATCCGCTGCCCGAACCGGATGACATCAAAGAGGCTCAACCCGACAGCCCGCAAACCAAGGCCGAAAACAAAGAACAGCGCCAAAAGGCCCTGCAGAAATAAAAAAGGGCCGCCAAAGCGACCCACAAAACAGTAGCAAAATAAGACTTCCCGAACCGACCCGACAGGCCGTGGGGCGGGGAGGTCTTTTCCGCCGGAAAAAAGATGTCTGAGCGAAGCGAGTTGTTTTTTCCGGCGGAAAAGACCTCCCCGCTCCGCGGCCAGACTCCCAAACTCAGATGTAGTAGTCCTTCAACGGAGGAAAGCCATTAAACTCCACCGCACTGTAAGTGGTGGTATAAGCCCCGGTCGACAGCCAGTACATCCGGTCACCAATCGCCAGATTCAAAGGCAACGGGTACTTGTGGTGCTCATACATGATATCGGCACTGTCACAAGTCGGCCCCGCAATCACACAGTCCTCGCCCTCACCGGTCTTCTCAGTCCAGATCGGAAACTTGATCGACTCATCCAGCGTCTCGATCAGCCCCGAGAACTTACCCACATCGGTAAACACCCATCGGTGCAACGCGGTACGGGACTTCCGGGAAATCAGCACCACCTCACTCACCAACACACCGGCGTTGGAGATCAGCGAACGGCCCGGCTCAATGATGATCTCCGGCAGATCGTCACCAAAATCTTCCCGCAGAAAACGGGCAATTTCCTCTGCATACACCGCCAGCTCATTGGTGCGGGTGATGTAGTTGGCCGGAAAACCACCGCCCATGTTGATCATCTTCAGCTCAATGCCGTCTTCTTCCTTCAGGCGCTCAAAAATCACCTTCACTTTGTTCAAGGCGGCATCCCAGGCGCCGATTTCCCGCTGCTGGGAACCCACGTGGAATGACACGCCGTAAGGCACCAGGCCCAGATCGCGAGCCAGGATCAGCAGGTCCATGGCCATATCCGTCTGGCAGCCAAACTTGCGGGACAACGGCCAGTCTGCGGTCAGGGTGCCTTCGGTCAGAATGCGCACATACACTTTTGAGCCCGGCGCCGCTTTCGCGATGTTGCGCAGGTCGGCTTCGGAGTCCGTGGCAAACAGGCGCACGCCCTTCTCGTAGAAGGTGCGAATGTCCTTCGCCTTCTTGATGGTGTTGCCATAGCTGATGCGATCACCGGTCACACCCAGGCCCATCACCTTGTCCAGCTCATACACCGATGCGATATCGAAACAGGCACCCTTGTCCCGCAGCATGGTCAGAATCTGCGGCGCCGGGTTGGCTTTCACCGCATAGTAAACCTTGGCGTACGGGAACCCTTCCACCAGCTCCTCGTACTGACGGTCAATGGTCTGGGTGTCGATGACCACAAACGGGGTTTCCTTGCCGTCGGCAAAGTCCTTGATCCGCTTGAAGGTCTCGGCGCTGTAATAATCGGCGATGTCAGCGTTGGGGTTCAGATTCATGGGTGGTGTGTCCCTCCACAGGGTAAACGGGCATAAAAAAGGGTAGCACAGCCTCGCCGTGTTACCCGTGAATAGTCGCGATCATCAGGCTTTTTTCTGACCACCGCAAATGCGCATATATACCCATAAATCCGGCAACGGAAACCGGACCTCTGGCAGAGAATTCTGTATCACACCGCCACCGGCCAAAGCGGCGTCGGCTCTGTCGGCCCGTCCGGATCCTGGGGGCAGCTCTGCCTGTTCAGATAATCCAGAATGGCCTCTTTTAGATCGCTGCCCTGGCCGAGCCCCTGGTTGCCAAACAGCCGGTTGAATTCCAGAACGTAGGGGTAGCCGTCAACCAGCGCTATATCAAAGCCGGCGTGGTCTACTCCCAACTCTCTCGCCAACCGCAGGGCCAATTCGGTGACCACCCCTGGCACCTCGCTGGTATCAATTTTCCCACCCCGGGCCACGTTGTTGTAGAAGCCCTGTTCCGCCTGGGTTCGCCAATAGGCCGTCAGCACCCGGTCACCCACCACCACAACCCGCACATCGCGGTCGATAGGCAAGTATTCCTGAGCATAAAGTACGTGGGTACGTTCGCAGTACCGGCGCCAGTCGTCCCGGTTTTCAATCAGCCACACTCCTTCGCCCATACTGGCCTTGGGCAGCTTCGCCACAAAGGGCAGGGCCATGGTGTCCCAGATCAGATCCCGCTCCTGGGGGCCGTTGGCTTCGATCAACGTCCAGGGGGTGTGTTCCGGTACTACGGTCTGGAACGCACGGGTCATCTCCACCTTGTCATGACCAATGCGGTAGCTGGCCTCGCTTGGAAACACGCGGCACTTGAGCCCATGGACCAGGGCGTTCAGTTGCCAGTATTCCGGGAACAGCACCCAGTCGGCGTCTCGCAGCAAGTCCTTGTGTCGAAGGAACTGCTCCGGCTTGAGTACTGTGGTGTCAGGAAAGCCAAGGGTACGGAAGATATCAAAGGAAACCAGGTGCATGGTGTCAGCGGCACTCCAGATAGGTTGCGCGCATTTTATACAGAATCCGGTTCCGGACAAGCTACCTCAGGAAAAATAATTGACCGGCGTCATGGACAGAGCGAATATAAATGATAATACTTTGCATTAACACAAAAGGAGCTACCCATGACCAAAAACCTGATGTTTGCCACCCTCACCTGCGCCGCCTTTGCATTCGGTGCCAACGCCCACGCCAGTGACGTCGAGCACTTCAAGGGCAAGCCCTCTGACACCCTGGAACAAGCGGTTAGCAACTTCTCGGAATACAACAATAAGTTGGAAAAGGTATTGGCCGGAGACATGACCCCCGAGGCCATGAACGAGGTCCACGAATTGACCTATACCCTGGAAAACGCCCTGGGCAAGATCAATGAAGAACTGCGCGAACTGGCGGATATGCTGGAAGAAGTTCACGTTGCCTCCGAGCACGCTGATGGCAACGCTGTTAAAAAGCACGGGCAGAAGTACCTTGAAGTCAGTCGGGAAGTGATCAAATAACGGATTGCTGTTCCGGTTCTCCATCGCTGCTAACCTGAAGGCTACTCACCCGGTGAACACAGGTTAGTGGCGATGGCCGTTCTTGATCCACAAGCGCAGGCACTGTTACAGCAGGTTGAAGAGGATACCCACTCGGGCGCCAGTCAACTGGCGCTGACGACTCTGCGCCAGCTGCACCGCTACGTCGCTGAACAACCGGCGGCAATACAAGGCCTGGAACCGTTGTTGGCTGCCCTGACCAAAGCCCGCCCCAGCATGGTGGTGATTGGCAACAGTGTCGACCGCCTGCAACGAGCACTGGCTGAGAATCTACAGTCAGCTGAAAGCGCCATTCAGGCATTAATCATCGAGCTCGAATCAGCCACCAGCCAGCTGATCGCCCACGCCCGCGCACTTGTACAACATGGCAACACCATCCTGACCCACAGCGCCAGTTCTGTGGTGCTGCAGTGTCTGACCGAACTGGCCCGGGATGGCGTGGAGTTTTCGGTGATCTGCACCCAAAGCAGCCCCGGTTTCGAGGGCCACGGCCTGGCCACAGCGCTGGCCCACCAAGGGGTTCCGGTCACACTGATTACCGATGCCCAGGTCGGTCTGTTTATGCCGAGAGCAGACCTTGTGTTCACCGGCTGCGACTGCTGGCTGGCGGACCATCACTTTATCAATAAGAGCGGCACGCTGCTTGTAGCCCTGGCCGCGCGGCATGCGGGAACGCCGTTCTGGGTATTGGCGGACACTTTCCGGGACAGCCCGGAAACCGTTAACAGCATCCAACTCGAGGAAATGCCCGCGGATGAACTGCAGGGGCCCGCAGAGACGGGCATAACCGTGCGCAATATCTACTTCGAACCGGTGCCTGACAGCCTGGTGACCGGGCGGGTCAGCGAGCAGGGCGTTTTTTCGTTCCCTGCTGGGCCTGGGCGGTGAGTGGGTCGTCCGGCCAGGGATGTTTGGGATAGCGGCCACGCATGTCCTTGCGCACCTCGGGATAGGCGTTCTGCCAGAAACTGGCCAGGTCGGCAGTAACCGCTAAAGGCCGCTGGGCCGGTGACAAAAGGTGAATCACCACCGGCACCCGACCACCTGCCACTTTCGGCGTTTCGGTCCAGCCAAACAACGCCTGCAGCTTGGCCGCCAGCACAGGGCCGTTTTCCACGCTGTAATCCAGGGTGACATTTTGGCCGGTGGGAATGGTAAGGGCTTTCGGGGCCAGTTCTTCCAGTCGCTGCTGTTGCGGGTAATCCAGCAGGGCGTTCAGGGCCGGAACCAGGTTGATGCCGGCCAGGTCAGACCAGCGCTTCATGCCCGCCATAAACGGCGCTAACCAGGTCTCCAGGGTGTCCAGCAAGGACTGGTCGCTGATCTCCGGCCAGTCACCGGGAAACTGGCCGGCCAGTAATCTCACCCGGGCAACCCACTGGCGTGCTGCATCGCTCCAGGGCAAGCTGTCCAGACCTTTACGGCGCACCGCGTCCAGCAGGCCCTGCTGAACCAGTTCCGGGGCCACCTGATTCAGCGGTTTCTCCGCCAGCACCAGTGCCCCGAGCTTGCGGACCCGACGGGCTACGATGGTGCCGCGTTTGTCGTCCCACACGGCTTCCTCACGTTCTTCAATATGGTTAGACAAGTCCTGCTCCAGGTCTGCGAGGTCGACCGGTGCCGCCAGATAGATGGTTGCTTCCCGGGCCTTGCCATCCAGTTCCGCCGCCACCAGCCAGTCCTGCCTGGCCAGGGGATCGTCCTCCCGCAACACCGCACCCTTGCCGTTGCTCAACTGATACCGGGGCATGGCCCCTGAGCGGCGGCGGGCAATACGGTCCGGATAGGCCCGGGCCAACACCCGCCCAACGTCGGTTTCCGAGGGTAGATCCTGAGCCAGCTGGCCACGGCACAGTCGCTTTGCCGCCTGCCGAACCGCCTGCAACCGTGCGGTGTCCAGGCCGCGATGACCGCGCTCCCCCCGCAGCACCCGAATCCGTTCAGGCAAATCAGCGCCTGAGCCTGGCCCGAGCAAATCCCGCTCCTCCAGCAGCGCGGCCAGCTCTGCCGCCAGCTGGCCCAGCCCCAGAGCACGGCCTTTGATCACCATATGGGCCAGGCGCGGGTGCAGACCCAGCTCCCGGGCCGCCTTGCCGTGGTCGGTGATGGCGCCCTCGGCATCCAGCAGATCCAGCCACTGCAATAACGCCACCGCCTGCTGCCAGTGCGCTTTTGGTGGTGTATCAATCCACACCACCTGCTCCGGGGAACGGGCCCCCCACTGGGCCAGTTCCAGTACCAGCGGCGCCAGGTCGGCTTGCTGGATTTCCGGCGGCGTGTAGTCCGCCAACCCGAACTGCTCCGACTCACTCCAAAGCCGGTAACACACCCCCGGCTCAACACGACCGGCCCGGCCCTTGCGCTGCTCGGCAGACGCCTTCGATACCCGCCCGGTCACCAGGCGCGTCATACCGCTGTTAGGATCAAACACTGCCCGGCGCTGCTGGCCGGCATCAACCACTACCCGCACGCCTTCAATGGTCAGACTGGTCTCGGCAATCGCTGTGGCCAGCACAATCTTGCGGGTACCGTCCTGTGCCGGCGAAATCGCCCGATCCTGTTCTTCAGCTTTGAGATTGCCATACAACGGCGCCAGCACCACGTTATCCGGCAACTGACCCGCCAGCTGCTGCGCCACCCGGCGAATCTCCCCGGCCCCGGGCAGGAACACCAGCATGGAGCCGGTCTGCGCTCCCAAGGCCTCCTGAACCACCGCCACTATCTGGTCCACTATCCGGGCATTGCGGGGTAAGGGTCTGTACAACACCTCCACCGGAAACGCCCGGCCCTCGCTGGTGATTACCGGTACATTCCCCAGCACCCGGGCAATGGGCGCGGTATCCAGGGTGGCCGACATCACCAGCAATCGCAGGTCTTCCCGCAGGGCCTGCTGGCTTTCCCGCACCAGCGCCAATCCCAGATCAGCTTGCAAGGAGCGCTCGTGAAACTCATCAAACAGCACAGCGGCATAGTCTTCCAACATCGGGTCGTTCTGAATCAGGCGCGTCAGAATGCCCTCGGTCACCACCTCAATCCTGGTGCTGCCTGACACTTTGGTATCCAGGCGAGTCCGATACCCCACCGTCTGCCCCGGCGCTTCCCCAAGCTGCTTCGCCATATACCGTGCCGCCGACCGCGCCGCCAGCCGCCTGGGCTCCAGCATCAGGATCTTCCGGTTGTCCCGCCAGGGGGCGTCCAACAGAGCCAGCGGGACCCTTGTCGTTTTACCGGCACCCGGCGGGGCCTGCAGTAAGGCTGTGGTGCCTTGGTTCAGGGTTTGTTTTAGCTCTGGGAGTATGTGTTCTATTGGAAGCATGGGGTGTGGTTGGGTTTAGCCTGGGAGTTTTGGGGTGGCGCGGGGTGTTTAGGTTTTTTTGGCCGAAAAAGAACTCGCTTCGCTCAGACACCTTTATTCGGTCAAAAAAACCTAAACACCCCCACACCCTGCGTAACTTTAAGGGAATATCCAGAGGTTACCATGGTCGTACTTGGGTTAAGCCGCTTACGCCGTCAAGCTCACCCAGCAAATTATCTTTTTCAGCGGAACCGCCGTGGTCAGCTAGCGCGGGGTGGCGGGGTATTTTTTTCCGCCGGAAATGAATGTCTGAGCGCAGCGAGTTTCATTTCCAAGGCAAAAAATACCCCACCACCCCGATCAATCCCCCACAACCCGCAGTCTGGGTCCACACCACATCAAGACCGCGAATGCCAAACCTCAGCCCGGGGCACAAAGAACGCAAACAAAAGCCCAAACGCCAGCGACGCCACTCCAATACCGAAGGCAGACCCCAGGGTACCGCCCGCATCCAGCCATTGTTTGGTGAGCCACGGCCCAACCATCTGGGTGAAACCGTAAAGCGCCACCATCGCCGCCGACAACCGGGGCCCCTGATGGGGATGCAATGCCCGCCCGATACGCTGAGTCAGCAGCACCGTACCCAGGAACGTGCTGCCTACCAGGGCTGCACACAGGACCAACCCCAAGGCCCCAGGCCAGACCACCGCCGCCAGCACCCCCGCCAGCTGGATCAGGAAATTCAGCCTCAATGCCGGCAGATCCCCCATCAGGGCCCCCAACTTGTTCCAGAGCCAGGGTGCGGGAATGGTAAACAGGGCTACGATCACCCAGGTGCCGTCCAGTAGCCCGTGGCCCTGGGGCAAGGTCATCTTGGCCAGCAGCGGCAGGAAGGTCATCGGCAGGATGTACCCAAGGCCAGCCCCGGCATAGGACAGGAACAACGGAATACTCGCTCGATCCAGTAACGGGGTATTGCTGACCACCTGCCCGGAATCGTCGTGCTGGCGCACCGGTACGTCCAGCCTGCGCAGCTGCATGGCGCCCCACCAGGCTATTGGTATCGACAACACCGCCGCGGGCCACCAGCGCTCGGCGCCTTCAAGCAGGGTCGCAGAACCGGTGACCAGTCCGCTGGACACCAGCAGGCCGATGCCCACACCGATATAGACCAGGCCGCTGAGCGAGGCCCTGTTGCGCAACACCAGCCACTCCAGTATCAACGCGGGCGCCTGCACGAACACCACGCCGTTGGCCACGCCGTTCAGCCAGCGGCTTGCGGATATAACTGTGAGGTTGTCGGTCTGGGTGACCACCAGTGTGGTGACCACATGAATAGCCAGGAACAGCGGCAGCATGACACGGATCTGGTCAATCCGATGCCAGCGAATGGCCAGCATGGCGCCCATCAGATACCCAAGATAGTTCCAGGTGGCGACGGCAGCGCCATCCGGGGCGCTGAATTGGCCGTCTGCAACCAGGTAGGGCAGCAGCGGGGTGTAAATAAACCGGCCAAGACCATGCACCACCAGCAACACCAGGGCGCCGGCGGTCAGGACGGTAAACAGCTGTCTTGGGTCAGCAGAGTGCGAGTTGGTCATAGCTCAGCCCGGAGGTCGTGTCGATCAATGAAACGGCCGAGCAGTGTAGGTCACTACCGATTAATTGTCAGTGTGACTTTCGCAGGATAGGGTCCAGCCAGCTGGCCCGCCGAACGAGCCACGGGCTCAGGAGCCGGGGTTGCGGTTCCTGGCCCACTGGGTGATGCGCTGATAGGCCTGGGCCAGCTCCTGGGGCTTATGGGGCGGTTGGATCAGGGCCTGAAGCCGGCCCTCGGGGTTAAGCAAGGCGAAGTGACCACTGTGGTCCACCAGCAGTTGCCCGTCCACCTCCCGATGAACAAACACGGCGCTGACACTCTTGGCCAGTTCACGCAGGGTCTCCAGGTCGCCGGTCAGGCCATGGAAGTTTTCACCGAAAAAGCCGGTATAGGCTTTCAGTTGTTCCGGGGTGTCGTGTTCCGGGTCGGCCGTGACCAACAGGTAATCCGGTTTGGGCACATCCGCCGACAACAGCTTGTCGGTCTGGCGCAGATTCGCCATGGCCGCCGGGCAGATATCCGGGCAGTTGGTGTAGCCCACAAACACAAACGTCCACCGGCCCTTCAGGTCATCGCGGGTGACGGTTTCACCCTGTTCGTTGGTGAGGGTGAACTCCGCCAGGGGGCGCGGCTGCTCGTACACATAGGTGTTGTACTGGCTCAGGTCCGGCGCCGCCACTGGCGATTCACCGGCTCCTTTCAGGAACACCTGCCGGCCAACCGTCAGGCCGAACACCAGCATGACCACCAGGAACAAGACAAACAACGTGATGCGTAACGATCGCCCCATTGGGCCTCCACTTTATAAACCCGGAAACTGTCAATCAAAAATAGACAAAATGATCCACCAGCAGCACCACAAATAGCGCCATCAGGTAAGTGATGGAGTATTTGAAAGTGTTCAACGCCACCCGCCGGTCATCGCCCTTCAACAATCGGATGGCGTATTGCAGGAACCTCAAGCCTAGTGCCAGTGCACCGATCAGGTAAATACCACCTGACATCCCTGTGACAAAAGGTAGCAGGCTGACCGCCAGCAACATCAGGGTATACAGCAGAATGTGCAGCTCGGTGTACTTGTTGCCATGGGTCACTGGCAGCATGGGAATACCGGCCTTGGCGTATTCCTCTTTACGGTGAATGGCCAGGGCCCAGAAGTGCGGCGGTGTCCAGGCGAAGATGATCAGTACCAGCAGCAGGGCGTGCCCCTCCACCTGACCGGTAACGGCAGTCCAGCCCAGCAAGGGAGGCATAGCCCCCGCCAGGCCACCAATGGTGATGTTCTGTGGCGTGGCCCGCTTCAGGAACAGGGTGTAAACCCCGGCATAACCCACCAGTGAAGCCAGGGTGAGCCAGGCCGTCAGTTCATTCACCTGCCAGACCAGCACAATCATGCCCACGGCTGCCAGTACGGTGGCAAACAACAGGGCATCAATCGCAGCAATCCGTCCGGTGGCCACCGGGCGCTTGCGGGTGCGGGCCATCACGGTGTCGATCTTCTGGTCGACGACGTGGTTCACAACGGCGGCGGCCCCTGCCAGCAGGGCAATACCCAGGTTGCCATACAGCAGCACACCCCAGCCGGGCACGCCAGGCGCCGCCAGCAGCATGCCAATAACCGAGGTGAGGATCATCAGCGCAACCACCCGGGGCTTGGTCAGCTCCAGGTAATCCCGCCAGGAAATGGATTTGCTCAGGGAACTCGCATGCTCCTCGGCCGGCAGCGCTTTGACTTGCTCGCTCATGCCGTTACCTCCCGATTTATGGTTGTTGTATGGGTTGCGGGGGATGTTTCAGATTGTGGTAGCTGCCGATGTTGCCAGATCAGGTTGACCACAGTCAGCAGCAGTCCTGCCCCCATGGCGTTGTGGGCGACGGCAATAGAAAGTGGAATGTACAGCCACACATTGGCCAGGCCCAGGCCGATCTGCACGGCCAGCGCCGCCGAGACCAACGCGATGCTCCGGTCCAGACCGCTATCACCTCGATTCCGCCAGAGCAGCATCAGCAGGACGACAAAGTAGCCGAGTACGATAACCGCACCCAGGCGATGGGTAACATGAATCGCTACTCGGCCATCCGCCGTCAACTGCCCCCCCAGATAGTTCGGGCCAACCTGCTGGGTAATGTCAAAGCCATGCTGGAAATCCATACCTTCCGGCCACCATTGCCCCTGGCAGGTAGGCAGGTCCGTGCAAGCCACGGCGGCATAGTTGGCTGCGGTCCAGGCACCCAGCGCAATTTGCATGATCACCAGCATAAGACCACCGTACAACCAGGGGCGCAGGCGGGCGAGGGCCGGCGATGCTGTGCTTGAAGGGGCAGAGCCCCGGGATCGTTTGCGCAAACGTAGCGTTAGCAATAGCAGCAGAGTAAGCGTGGTGAACCCACCCAGCAGATGCAGGGCGACCACCTGTGGCCAGAGTTTGAGGGTCACGGTCCAGGCGCCAAACGCGCCCTGTAAAAGAATGAAGGCAGCAATGAACAGAGGCAGTTTGACCGGCACACCCGCCCGGCGGTGGCGTACCGCAGTGGCGGCCAGACCAAACACCACCAGGCCCAGTATGCCTGCAGCGTAGCGGTGGATCATTTCCGGCCAGCCCTTGGACACATCCACCGGCGTCTCGGGGAAACGGGCATTGGCGATGGCAATGCGGGTTTCACTCTGGGGCACCGTCAGGAAGCCGTAACACCCCGGCCAGTCAGGGCAACCCAGCCCGGCATCCACCAGTCGGGTCCAGGCACCAAGCATAATCACCACCACCGCCAGCAGGCAGGCAGCGGTGGACCAGCGGGCCATTTTCTTAACCGTTTGAGCAGATTGCTCCCGGGAAAACTGTTGCGTCACGTTCCGTTCTCCCTGGTCAGCCAATCTGCGACAACTTCAGCAAATGCTTGAGGTCTTTGAGCATTTGCTTGCCAGTGTGCTCGGTGCCGTAATGCATCATCACGTTACCGAAAGGATCGATCAGCAAGATCCGGGGAGCTGTCTCGGGTGACACGCCAGTGGGCCAGGCCGCTGCCGCGCCGGGTGCCGGGCGCAGTCGCTCCATGGAGCTGTACTCTGCCTGCCAGCGTTGCTCGAGCCCGGCTGGCACAGAGCCCAGCGCTGCTGCCCGGCTGACCCGAGGTGCATTTTTGCCAAGGGCGATGTTTACCTGGCGGGCCAGATACAGAAGCTCCTCACAATCGGTGCCGCAAGTACCTGAGACCACAAGCATAAGCCAGTTAGGGTCGACCTGATCAGCGCCGAAGCGCTCTGCCAGCGGCACCCCGTTTGAGGTTTCCAGATTCAGTGCCTGCACCGGCACCGGCGGCATCAGGAGTTCGCCTTCGTTGGTATGACCAACCGGATTCAACCAGCCGGTATAAAACATGATGGTGGCCAGAATCATCGGCCCAAAACCCACTGCAAACAGCAGCAGGGCGGTGCGCCTGCCACGACGAACCTGTTCCGGGCTGAGGGGGTCCTGCCCGGTCACGGAATCAGCCGTTGTCGTTGTCATTATCGGCTCCTGTCTTTCGGATTCTTTCATTTTTTTTATAACTCGCCACTAACGTCAATATAGTCAGTGCTGCAGCAAGCGCAAACCATTGCACAGCATATCCGTAGTGGGTCTGTGGGCCCATTACATCCGGTGCATGATCGGCGCGGTAAGCACCGGGCTGCTCGGAGTCTGAGAGCTTGAGGATCATCCCGGCCGGACTAGCCACCGTGTCTTCAACAGTGGCTGCAGGTAATGCCTGTACCCGTCTTGGCCAGCCACTGGCTGGGCCCGTATCCTCAGCCAGCACGGGGGGCACCGGATAATCATCCAGCCGTCCCTCCAGGGTAAACAGTCCGCCCGGGGTGTCGATTTCCGGCAGTTGATCCCGAGTGCGGGGGCCGCGAACCCAGCCACGATTGACTACCAGTAACGGCCCCTCTACCGGCGTAAACACGGTCAACACTTCGTATCCGGGCACGCCGTCACGGGTTCGGTTATCCAGCAGCCAGGTGTATTCGGTATACCAGCCGGTCAGAACAACCGGCTGCCCTTTCTCTAATCCGCCTGAGACCAGTTCTGGCCAGTCGGCCTGGCTGGCCTGTTGCTGCCAGGCCGCCAAAAGCAACTGCTTTTCCTCGGCCCGGTTGAGTTGCCAGACTCCCAGGCTCAGGAGCACGGGCAACAGCAGCCCGCTGAACATCAGCAATCGCCAGTCAAACTGCCATCGGCGATTCATCAACCGCACCTACCCATGCTTTGCTATAGTGATATCAGGTTCCCATCGTGCACCGGGGACTCTGTCCATAAAACCATTCAACAACAGGGACACCCCATGCTAAAACTTCTTATCGTCGTACTGCTGTTGGCGGTTATGGTCAGCCTGTTCAGTGGTCTGTTTTTCCTGATCCGCGACGGTGGCAAAACCAGCCGGGTGGTGAACTCCCTGGCGGTTCGGGTGGCGTTGAGCGTATTGCTCATTGCCGTGGTTCTGACCTCCCTGTGGACCGGAGATCTGGTGCTTAACCCGACCCCGGTCCCGTAATGACCAACGTTGTTGTCAAATGACATAGACGAATACAAACAGTCCCAGCCAGACCACATCCACAAAGTGCCAGTACCAGGCTGCCGCCTCAAAACCAAAATGGTTGTCGGCAGTGAAGTGCCCCTTGTTGATTCGTATCAGCATGATCACCAGCATCAAGGTGCCAAGGAATACGTGAGCACCGTGGAAGCCCGTCAGCATAAAGAAGGTACTGCCGTAGATACCGGATTGCAGGGTCAGGTCCAGATCCCGATAGGCGTGCAGGTATTCATAGGACTGCACGAACATGAACACAACCGCCAGCGCAATGGTCGCCATCAACCAGAGTTTGATCTTTGCCCGGTCACCCGCCTTCATGGCGTGATGGGCAATGGTAACGGTAAAGGATGAGGTTACCAGCAGGATAGTATTGATCAGCGGTAAACCCCAGGGGCCGATGACTTCGCTGGGGCCCGGATAGGCTTGCGGGTCCGGATTGTTCACCAACGGCCAGCTGGCCTGGAACCCCTCCCAGAGCATGTTGGTGCTGCCCTTGTCGCCTTCACCACCCAGCCAAGGCACCACAAACACCCGAACATAGAACAACGCGCCAAAGAAGGCGGCAAAAAACATCACTTCCGAAAAGATAAACCAGCTCATACCCCAGCGGAACGAACGGTCCATCTGGGGGCTATACAGGCCGGCCCGGCTCTCACGGATGACCGCGCCAAACCAACCAAACAGCATGTACGCCATGATCAAGGCGCCTATCATGAACATGATCCAGGAGCCGGTGGTGCTTTCACCCTGTTTGCCATTGACCATGATTGACGCCACCCCGTAGAGGGTCACCCCCAGCCCGACAGTGGCAACGATGGGCCATTTGCTCTGTTCGGGAACGTAATAGGTCTGGTTATCCGCCATAACTGTCTCCGATGGCTTAGCCGTTATTGTTAGTTGTTGTCTGCGCCCGGTCGGACTTTGAAACTTCCGCCTGCTTGCCCTGATCGTACAGGGTGTATGACAAGGTCAGTTTGGTGATGTGTTCCGGCAAGTCCCGGTCAACGATAAAGATCAGCGGCATTTCCACACTTTCCCCCGCTTCCAGCGGTTGCTGGTTAAAGCAGAAACACTCGGTCTTGTGGAAGAACAGAGTGCCTTCGGAGGGGGCCAGGCTAGGTACCGCCTGGCCAACCATGGGCTGATCGGTCGGGTTCTCGGCATAGTAATTGATGGTTACCGATTCCCCCGGATGCACTTGCACACTTCGAACCACCGGACGGAATTTCCAGGTCATACCTGGGCCGTTGCTGGCCAGGAACTGAACTGTCACGGTCCGGTTTTCATCCACCTGCTGGGTGGCACTGGCTTCATACCGGCCACCGGTTTTGCCGTTGATGCCGGTGATCTCACAGAACACCTCATACAACGGCACCAGCGCGAACCCGAAGGCGAACATGCCCACCACCCCTGACAGGCACCAGCCAATCACCCTCGCATTACTTTTACGCTCTGGCGTTTTCTCACCTGTTTGCTCAGACATGGTGCAGTCTCCCGGTTATTTCACTTCCGGTGGAGTGGAGAAGGTGTGGTAAGGCGCTGGTGACGGCACGGTCCACTCAAGACCTTCAGCACCATCCCAGGGCTTGGCGGGCGCTTTCTTGCCGCCCTTCACACACTTGACCACGATGAACAGGAACAGCAATTGGGTTGCCCCGAACATGAACGCCCCGATACTGGAGATCATGTTGAAGTCGGTGAACTGCAGGGCGTAATCCGGAATCCGGCGCGGCATACCCGCCAGCCCCAGGAAGTGCATGGGGAAGAACGCCAGGTTCATACCGATGAACGACAACCAGAAGTGCGTCTTGGCCAGTGTTTCGTCGTACATGTGGCCGGTCCACTTGGGCAGCCAGAAGTAGGCAGAGGCAAAGATGCCGAAGATGGCACCCGGCACCAGTACGTAGTGGAAGTGCGCCACCACAAAGTAAGTGTCGTGGTACTGGAAGTCCGCCGGCGCGATGGCCAGCATCAGTCCGGAGAACCCGCCAATGGTAAACAGGATGATAAAGGCCACCGAGAACAGCATCGGCGCCTCAAAGCTCAGGGAGCCCCGGAACATGGTGGTCACCCAGTTGAACACCTTCACCCCGGTGGGCACCGCAATCAGCATGGTGGCGTACATGAAGAACAACTGGCCCGCCAAGGGCATGCCCACAGTGAACATATGGTGCGCCCAGACCATGAACGACATGATAGCGATCGCACCCACCGCATACACCATGGAGGCATAACCGAACAGTGGCTTGCGGGAGAACGCAGACACAATGTGCGAGATGGCCCCGAACGCCGGCAGGATCATGATGTACACCTCGGGGTGCCCGAAGAACCAGAACACGTGCTGGAACAGCACCGGATCACCGCCACCGGAAGCATCAAAGAAGCTCGTCCCGAAGTGGATGTCCATCAGCATCATGGTGACCACACCAGCCAGTACCGGCATGACAGCAATCAGCAGGAAGGCAGTAATCAGCCAGGTCCACACGAACAGGGGCATTTTCATCAGGGTCATACCCGGCGCCCGCATGTTCAGAATGGTGGCAATCACGTTGATGGCGCCCATGATCGACGACACACCCATGATGTGCACCGCGAAAATAAAGAAGGTGGTGCTCGGCGGCCCGTAGGTCGTCGACAACGGTGCATAGAAGGTCCAGCCAAAGTCCGGAGCACCGCCCTGCATGAACAGGGTAGAGACCAGAATCAGGAAGGCACAGGGCAGCAGCCAGAAGCTCCAGTTGTTCATCCGCGGCAGGGCCATGTCAGGCGCCCCCACCATCAGCGGCAACATCCAGTTGGCCAGGCCGACGAAGGCCGGCATAACCGCACCAAACACCATGATCAGGCCGTGCATGGTGGTCATCTGGTTAAAGAATTCCGGCTCGACAATCTGCAGGCCGGGCTGGAACAGCTCGGCCCGAATCACCATCGCCATGCTGCCACCCAGCAGGAACATGGCGAAACTGAAGATCAGGTACATCGACCCGATGTCTTTATGATTTGTGGTCAACAGCCAGCGGCTAATGCCTTTGGCCGGGCCATGATGATGGTCCTGGGTGTGGGTATCTGCAACCGCACTCATGAAAACCCCCGTTACCGCCGTTTGTTATGGCTGGTGATTGTTGTTATCTGGCGTTGATTACTGTTGGTTCTTGTAATCAAAAATCTCTTTGGGCGTGACCATTTCGCCGGTGTTGTTACCCCAGGCATTCCGCTCGTAGGTAATCACCGCGGCAAGGTCGACCTCGCTCAACTGGTTGCCGAAGGCCTGCATGGCGGTACCGGGCGAGCCTTTCACGACTATTTCAATGTGCGCGTCCATATCTTCCAGCGCCATCTGGCTGCCCTTCAGAGCCGGAAACGCCGGAGGCATACCGGTACCATCAGCCTGGTGGCAGCTGGCACAGGCGGTTGCATAAGCCCGTTCACCACGCTCCATCAACTCGTCGAGAGTCCAGTCTTTCTCGGTCAACTGGCGTTCCATTTCAGCCATTTCTCTCTGCTCCGCCACCCATTCGTTGTATTCCTCCTCAGGCACCGCTTTGACGACCACCGGCATAAAGCCATGGTCCTTGCCGCAAAGCTCGGTACACTGGCCACGGTAGGTGCCGGGCACATCCACCCGGGTCCAGGTCTCGTTGATAAACCCGGGAATGGCATCTTTCTTCACACCAAATGCCGGCACCCACCAGGAGTGAATGACATCGTTGGCGGTGAGCAGGAAACGGACTTTCTTGCCGACAGGAATCACCAGCGGGTTATCGACCTCCAGCAGGTAATGTTCACCCTTGGCCTGACGATTGCGGATCTGGTCGCGCGGCGTCGACATGTTCGAGAAAAAACTGAAATCGTCGTCAATGTACTCGTATTGCCAACGCCACTGGTAACCGGTGATCTTGATGTCGACATCCGATTCGGTGGTGTCGTACATCTCGACCAGTGTCGCGGTGGCGGGAATCGCCATGGCCACCAGAATGGCCAGTGGGATAATGGTCCAGAGCACCTCCACCACGGTGTTCTCATGGAAGTTCGCGGGCTTGGCACCCCGGGACTTGCGGTGAGCAAAGATTGACCAGAACATGACCCCGAAAACGATGACGCCAATGGCGACACAGATCCAGAGAATGGTCATATGAAGGCTGAAAATCTGGTTACTGGTGCTGGTCACCCCGGGTGACATGTTCATGGTCCAGTCAGCCATGACAGTGACCGGCAACAACAGACCAGCGGCTAGGGCTACTGCCCGCTTGGCATGCACGCGCATACTGTGTCTCCACAGAGTGTTATTCTTGTCGGATTTTGCGTCATCCCCCTGCGACACACCCCGGCGCTCGCAACACCGGATGGCCTCAGAGTGAAAGCCTGATTATGGATACATCAGGATCGAGTATAGACACAGATCAAGAAAAGGCTAAAAAATCCTTAAATCCAAAACGGATAAACACGGAATTTTGAGAACCATAACTCATAAAAGGCCCATAATGACCAGTACAGACCATCGCCTCTGGGCACTGGCCTGGCCGCTGATGCTGACCAACCTGACCGTGCCACTGCTCGGCCTGGTGGACACCGCCGTGCTGGGCCACCTGGATAGTCCGGAATACCTTGGTGCTGTGGCGGTCGGTGCCAACCTGTTCAGTATTCTGTATTGGACATTCGGCTTTATGCGCATGGGAACCACGGGGCTGGCGGCCCAGGCCTGGGGCAAACGTGACCCCTTCGCCCAGGTAGCACTACTGTTACGCTCGATCTTTCTGGCTGTGGGCATCGGCCTGCTGCTGATTCTGTTCCACAAGCCTTTGATAAGCCTGGGCCTTACCCTGATGAACCCGAGCCCGGCGGTGGCCGAGCTGGCCGCCGAATACGCGGCAATCAGGATCTGGAGCGCGCCGGCGGTACTGTGCCAGTACACCCTGGTGGGCTGGCTTATTGGTACCCAGTTCCCCCGGGGGCCTATGGTGATGCTCATCATCGCCAACGGCATCAACATCGTGCTCGATGTGTTTTTTGTGACGGTTCTGGGCTGGAACAGTCGCGGCGTGGCCCTGGCCACGGTCATCGCCGAGTACAGTGCCGCCCTGATCGGTTTTGCCATCGTGCTGCGCCGAATGCCCGAAGGCCAGCGGTTTACCCGGGCGCTGATCGGCCAGGTGTCCGATTACCTGTCGATTCTTCAGGTGAACCGTTACATCATGGTCAGGACCATCGCACTGCTGCTGGTGCTGGCGTTTTTCACGGCCCAGGGCGCCCGTCAGGGGGATGTGATCCTGGCCGCCAACGCCGTGCTGATTACCTTTTTGCTGGTGATTTCCAATGCCCTGGCTGTGGCTATTGCCGCTGGCTGCGGTATGGGGTTTCCTGCTGGACGGCATCTTTATCGGCGCCACCCGCACCCGGGAAATGCAGAACACCATGCTGTTTTCGGCCCTTGGCGTGTTCCTGCCGGTCTGGTGGCTGAGCACTGGGTGGGGCAACCATGGGCTCTGGCTGTCGCTCATAGCCCTGATGCTGGCCAGAGCCGCCAGCATGGGCTGGCTCTGCTGGCGTTATACCCGCCAGGACACCTGGTTCAGCCAGAGCTGACCCTGAACCGCGTTCTGGCCGTGAAAGGTTAACTTCTGTCATAACCACAGCAGAGCCCAAAATCTTGGCTACACTGATCAGAAACGGCGGGGGCGTTTGTGATTCAGCATTGGCGCCTTTGCCCGTGTACTCCTCGACCCAGGGGGAACGCCTTGCGACCTCAACTTGTTCATACACTGGCATTTCCTGAAATGACACCAAAGGCTGTTCTCAACATCATTGACCAGGCAAGGCGAAAGGAAGCCCGCTCCGGCGCATTTCTCCGGCAGATGAAGGAGAAAGCCGCCCAACTGCCCACAGCGATCGTGGTTGACGGCTATCAGCCGGCCACGTCGTTGTTCCAGTTTGCCGTCGAATACATCGAAATGGCGCCAAGACTGATCGAGTGTGTTGATGCCTGCGCACGGGAGGCCGGCAAGTCCCAGCTGTTTCAGCCTTTCGTCGACGCCGCTATCCGCTACTTTACCCAGCCCTCGGTGTTGCTGGTGCAGTACGATGGCCTGGACGGGCTGCTGATCCGGGCCTACCTGTGCCACCGTCTGATGGAGGAAATGCACGACAACAACCGCTCGATCCGGGCCGGCGAGCTGATCGACCTGGAAGCCACCCGGGCTAACCTACTGGCCCACGAACTGATTGGCGAGCCCTTTGCCAATGAACTGGATGATTCGATTACAGTGACGGTACTTCAAATTGCTGGCACAACGGATTATTACAACCTTGATCTTGACCCCTTCATCGACCAGGTCAACAACCGAGCCTGGGACTGGATGCGGCATTACTGGGAAAACCTTCTCGAACGGAACCATATCCGTTTCAATCTCGGCTCCGCGTTTTGAGCGACCGTTTCAGTTTGCTACAAACCCGTCACTGAATTCCGTGCCAGAAAACCTGTATCCTTCGGCTTTCCATCCATCTATTGGGAGACCACCCTGTGCTTGAAAATGCCGATTTGGGAAAACTGATTGTCCGGCTCACCCTGGGCGGACTGCTGCTGTTTCATGGTATTGCCAAACTGTTAAATGGTATTGGCTTCATCGAAGGACAGCTGGCCGCCCACGGCCTGCCGACCATTTTCGCCTACGGCGTTTACATTGGTGAAGTCATTGCACCGCTGATGGTGATACTGGGCTACCAGACCCGGATTGGCGCGCTGATTATTGTCTTCAATATGATTGTCGCCATCGCCCTGGTCCATGGGCATCAGCTGTTGAGCCTCAGCAGCAACGGCGGCTGGGCACTGGAGCTGCA
Source organism: Marinobacter sp. KM021 (assembly GCF_050707965.1). Taxonomy (NCBI): domain Bacteria; kingdom Pseudomonadati; phylum Pseudomonadota; class Gammaproteobacteria; order Pseudomonadales; family Marinobacteraceae; genus Marinobacter; species Marinobacter sp. KM021. Next base: position 3,609,905 of record NZ_CP136129.1, on the reverse strand, counting down.
GGGTTTCTTCCTGTTTATTGCCTTTGCAGTGATTTTTCTGGGGCCGGGCAAGTACAAACTGAAAAACTGAGACTCAGGAGTCGGCGGTGGGGGCCGGCACTTTCGGCTGCCACACCGCCACCCGATTGCGGCCATTGTCCTTGGCGGCATAGAGTGCTTCATCGGCGCGGCGCACCAGCTCTGGGCTGCTAATGCCTCTCGCCGGTAGCATGGTTGCCACACCAACGCTGATGGTCAGTGGCACCGGCGCATCCTGCTCTTTAGTGGCCACCGGGGTTCCCGCAACCGCCTTGCGAATGCGCTCTGCCACTAACAGGGCACCCTCGGAATCGGTGGTTGGCAGCAGTATCGCAAACTCCTCACCGCCGTAACGTGCCACAAGGTCGCCTGCCCGCTGGACTTCCGCCCGCAAAATGCCGGCAAGTGCCACCAGGCAATCATCGCCGGTCAGATGCCCCAGCTCATCATTGACCCGCTTGAAGTGATCAATATCCAGTAACAGCAAGCTCAGCTCGTGCTCATGGCGCAGCGCACGGCCCCACTCAATCTCCAGTTTCTCATCAAACCGGCGGCGGTTTGCCACGTGGGTAAGGCCATCGGTCAGGCTAATGGCCTTGAGCTGTTCGTTGGCACGCTCCAGCTCTTCGGTGCGCTCTCTCACCCGTGCTTCCAGCGTCAGGTTGGCCTGCTGCTGCACTTTCAGTGCATGCTCCTGTGCCTCCTGCCGGCGGCGACGCTCCATATTGATCCGGTAGGCCAGGGCGAACGACAACAGAATAACCTCAATCGCCACCCCGGCCTGAGGAACCAGCTCCGTCACCGGGCTGGTCGGCATCCAGCCCAACTTGCTGACGGCCAATACCAGATGGCCCACCAGCAACGGCGTCCAGGCCAACACGTAGAAACCCGCCAATACCTGCCCCTGGCGCCAGACATACAATCCGATGAGCCAGGCGGCGGGCGTGGCAAAAGCGGCAATTCCGCTGACCAGAGCAATCCCGCTTTGATAGGGCCCCAGCAGGCCATAAAGGAAGGTGAAGGCACAAGCCGCCATCAGGCCCAGCAATATCCGATAGCTGACCAAGCTGTATTGGCGGACTGCCAGAAACTTGATGGTGAACACTACCGCGCAAAACATGGCAAAGCTGATCACCGGCACGGTGAAATAGCGATTGAGCCCGGGGAGATCAGGCCAGAACCATTGAAACAGCAGCCCATTGAAGTTGAGCTGGATCATGCCGGTGGACACAACCGTCAGCACGTACCACAGGTAGGTGGTATGGCGAACGATGACAAACAGGAACAGGTTATACAGTGACAGGGCTACCACGATGCCCAGAAACATCGCCTGCCATCCGTAGGAGAATTGTTCGTTGGCCAGAAAGGTTGCCGACGGCGTAACGGCCACCGGAATCTGTACCGAACCCTGGGTTTTTATTCGCACCCAGGCGATCACCGGTTCGGTGTTGGACGGTACCAGAAACACAAAGTTGCGATGAATGATCGGGCGGGTGTTGAACGGCCGGGTGTCGCCTGTCAGGTGAGACTCCACAATTTGACCATCCCGCTCCCAGTAAACAGACACTTCATCCAGCAGCGGGTAGGCAATCTCCAGAACCCGGTTGATGGGCTCCGGTTCAACAGGCACCCTCAGCCAGAACGCACCATTGCTGAAGCCCTGGTTCAGAACCCTGGCAGCGCTATTGTATTGCCATTGGCTATCAGGCAGTTGCTGTACCTGGGTAACGGTCAGGTTGTCTTCGGGCACCTCAACCCAGTCAAATCCCACGGGCTCTGCAAACACCCGGAAGCTGACAACACACAGCAACAGCCCGAAAAGCTGGCATATGGTGCGCGGAAAAGGGCCTTTCATTCTTGTCTGTTATTCCCGGCTCTGGAGTCTTGAACTACACTGGGGAACGGCTGCACGGCGACAGATCCAAACCCCAGCGTCTGAGTTAAGTGTAGACGTAACTGGCGCGGGAGTCCGCCGAAATTAAGGGGTAATCCCCGGTTACCACCTGAGAGGAAGGCATGTTCGACAAAAAACACCCCATCACCCCCGGCCGATACCGCCATTACAAAGGCAAGGATTACGAGGTCATTGGCGTAGCCCGGCACAGCGAGACTGAGGAACCCCTGGTGGTGTACCGCTGCCTTTACGGGGACTACAGCCTCTGGGTGAGGCCGCTGGCCATGTTCCGGGAAACCGTGGAAGTGGCCGGCGAACAGGTCCCCAGGTTCGCCCGCCTGGACACCGAGTGATCGTTACACAACCGCTTTGACTGCCGCGGCCATTTCCTGCACATTAGCGCACTTTTCGTGCTGCCGGCGCCCATAAGGCGCTGGTAAAACCTCAATTCCTACCCGGAGTTTGCCATGAATGCCGTTGTTGCTGCGGTACTGATCATGCTCGTACTGAGCCTGTGCCGCATCCATGTTGTCGTCGCCCTGATCATTGGTGCCATTTCCGGTGGCCTGGTGGCAGGAATGTCTCTGGAAACCACCATCAATGCCTTCAACACCGGCCTGGGTGGCGGTGCCACGGTAGCGCTGTCGTACGCTACCCTGGGTGCCTTCGCCGTGGCCATCGGCAAATCCGGCCTGGCCCACGCCCTGGCCGACAAGGCCCTGGCCATCGTTGGCCGACAGGAGGAGGGCGGCGCGGCCACCGGCATCCGGTTCATGATCATCGGCCTGCTGCTGGCCATTGCCATCTCGTCCCAGAATATCCTGCCAATCCACATCGCCTTCATTCCTCTGGTGGTTCCACCACTGCTGTACGTGATGGCCAAGCTCAACATGGACCGCCGTCTGGTGGCCTGCGTGCTCACGTTCGGCCTGATCACCCCGTACATGTTCCTGCCCGTAGGGTTTGGCGGTATTTACCTGAATGAGATCCTGCTGGCCAATGTCGGCGATAACGGCGTGGATGCCAGCGAGCTGAACGTCATGTCCGCCATGGCCCTGCCAGCCCTGGGTATGTTCATCGGCCTTCTGATTGCCGTGTTCTTCAGCTACCGGGGCGGCCGGGGCTACGATCTCAAGCGCATCGAGCAGACCGAACGGGTGGATGTGAAATACAACCCCAAAACCCTGGTGATGGCGCTGGTGGCTATTGCCGTGGCCTTTGTCGTTCAGCTATGGCTGGGCTCCATGATCCTGGGCGCCCTGGCGGGCTTCGTGCTGTTCAATATTTCCGGTGTGGTGAAGTGGAAGGAAGCGGATGACCTGTTCACCGAGGGCATGAAGATGCTGGCGATGATCGGTTTCATCATGATTGCCGCCAACGGCTTTGCCGAGGTGATGCGGGAAACCGGCGAGATTGCCAGCCTGGTGGAGGGCTCGGTGGCCGCTATCGGTGACAACAAGGCGCTGGCAGCATTACTGATGCTGGTGGTGGGCCTGCTGATTACCATGGGGATTGGTTCGTCGTTCTCCACCATTCCCATCATTGCGGCGTTGTACGTGCCGCTGGCCCTGCAACTGGGCTTCAGCCCCCTGGCCATCGTGGCCCTGGTGGGCACCGCCGGTGCCCTGGGTGATGCGGGTTCGCCGGCCTCCGATTCCACCCTTGGGCCGACAGCGGGCCTGAACGTGGACGGCCAGCACAACCACATATGGGATACCGTGGTGCCGACGTTCCTGCACTACAACCTCCCATTGCTGGTCTTTGGGTGGTTGGCGGCTATGGTGCTTTGATCGATCTTTGGTGATCCTCGCCTTTTTGTAGCCTTCGGTTGTAGTGGATGGTTTGGGGTTGGTGAGGGGTGTCAAAACGGAAAACGGTGGTTTTCCTGATGGTTTTGACACCCCTCACCAACCCCAAACATTGATCTTCACAGGAATCGCTCAAAAACGAAAAGACAGTATTGGTTCACCTTGGACTCCCGGGACGGCAGACACCCAAGCGGTTCTGAAACATCCAGATAAAAGGGGTTCGGGAGAGGGTTCCAAAACAATCAGGAAAACCACGTTTTCCGTTTTGGAACCCTCTCCCGAACCCCGACCATCCCCCAATCCAGCAGGCTACCCAACCATCTCCAAACCAGCAGGCTACAAGGCCAAACCCCAAAACAAGGTCAGTCCTCAGAGCCAGCCTTAAAAAACACCACCTGCTTCACCGTATGGTCATCAGTGTTGGCCTTTTTGTTCACCCGCGTTTCAATCTCAGGAGCCTCCGGCTGCTGGTCAGACAGGGCATCGGTATAGCCACAGGCCACGCACTCGCGAATCTGGTCGCCGGCCTCGGTGGTGAACATCGTGATTTTGTCCATTTCCGCGCAGCGGGGGCACACCGCGCCGGCGATGAAGCGTTTCGGACTTGCCATAACTTTACTCCAGTAACACACACCCGGTTGCCGCTGCGACAACCGGGGTGGATTTTATCAGGCAGCTTCGTCCGTGATGCCGGATTGTTTCAGCAGGGCATCCACCTGCGGTTCGCGGCCGCGGAAGGCTTTGAACAGTTCCATGGGCTCCTGGGAGCCACCTTTTTCCAGGATATTGTGCAGGAAGGCCTGGCCGGTTTCCGGGTCGAAGATGCCTTTTTCCTCGAACAGGGAGAAGGCATCGGCGGCCAGCACTTCCGCCCACTTGTAGCTGTAGTAGCCCGCCGCATAGCCACCCGCGAAGATGTGGGAGAAGCCGTTGGGGAACCGGTTGAACTCCGGCGCTTGGACCACGGCGATTTCTTCCCGGACTTTGCGGTGCATGTCCAGCGGGTTGGTGGGAGCCACGTCGGTGAATTCCGCGTGCAGGCGGAAGTCGAACAGTGAGAACTCGAGCTGGCGTACCATTCCCATACCAGACTGGAAGTTCTTGGCGGCCAGCAGCTTCTGCAGCAGGTCTTCCGGCAGTGGCTCGCCGGTTTCATGGTGGCTGGCGATCAGGGCCAGAGATTCCGGGTTCCAGCACCAGTTTTCCAGGAACTGGCTCGGCAGTTCGACGGCATCCCAGGCGACGCCGTTGATGCCGGATACGTCCATCACCTCCACCTGGGTGAGCATGTGGTGCAGGCCGTGGCCGAACTCGTGGAACAGGGTGGTGACTTCGTCGTGGGTCAGCAGCGACGGCTTGCCATCCACCGGCGGGGTGAAGTTACAGGTCAGGAATGCCACCGGCAGCTGCAGCGTGCCACGCTGGTTGCGCCAGCGTACCCGGCAGTCGGCCATCCAGGCACCGCCGCGCTTGCCCTGGCGGGCGAACAAGTCCAGATAGAACCAGGCAATGGGCTGGCCGTTACGGCTGATGCAGTAAGCTTTGGCGTCGTCGTGCCAGGTTTCTACGTCTGCGTGCTCTTCAATTTGCACATCAAACAACTTCTCCGCCACCCGAAACAGGCCCGGCACCACTTTATCCACCGGGAACCAAGGGCGCAGGGTTTCCGGGGAGATGTCGTACTGCTTCTGGCGCAGCTTTTCGCTGTAGTAGCCGATATCCCAGGCCTGCAGGTCGTCTACACCGTATTCATCTTTCACAAACGCCTTCAGCTCGGCAAACTCTTTCTCTGCCTGGGGCTTGGACTTGGCCGCCAGCTGGTTCAGGAATTCCAGCACCTCGTCGACACTCCGGGCCATCTTGGTGGCCAGGGAACGCTCGGCGTAGTTATCAAAACCCAGCAGCTGGGCCAGCGCATGGCGGCGCTTGAGGATCTCCGCCATCACCGGTGTATTGTCCCAGGTAGCGGCATCCGGGCCCTGATCAGAGGCACGGGTCACAAACGCCTCGTACACCTCCCGGCGCAGTTCCCGGTTGTTGCAGTAGGTCATCACCGGGTAAAAGCTTGGGAAATCCAGAGTAATGACGTAACCATCCAGATCCTTCTGCCGCGCTGCCTGCTTGGCACCCTCAATGGCGGTTTCCGGCAGGCCGGACAGCTCGTCTACGTCGGTAATCTGCTTGAACCAGTGCTGAGTGGCATCCAGCACGTTATCACTGAACTTGTTGGACAACTCCGCCAGCTCCCGGGACAGGTCCGCGTAACGCTTCTTCTTGTCTTCCGGCAAGTCGACCCCGCCCAGGCGGAAATCCCGCAGCACGTTCTCGATGGATTTACGCTGGGGCTCACTCAATGCCCTGAAATCCTCCCGTGCGGCCAGTTTCTTGTAGGCCTCACACAGGGCACCGTTCTGGCTGACTTCGGTACTGTACTCGGTCAGCTTTTCCAGACAGTTCTTGTACACCTTGCGCAGGTCGTCGTTGTTCATCACGCCGTTCAGGTGTGAAATCACCGACCAGGCGTTGCTGAGCTTGTTCTCTAGCGCTTGCATCGGCTGGGCCAGGGTGTCCCAGGTTGGGTCGTCCTGCTGGGACAGCTCGGCAATTTTCATTCGATTCTCGCTGAGAATCTGGTCAATGGCTGTCTCCATGTGTTCGGTGCGGATATGACCGAACTTCGGCAACAAGTCATCTGTCAAAAGCGGGTTATTCATAAGTCCCCTTCTCAGCTGTTCGTGAATAAGATAGCTTGCACCAAGCTACGGGGTGCAGGTGGGGGATGGCTTTCAGAAACTGTGCGGAGCCATGGATGGCGGAGCCCAAGCGCCACATGGATGTGCCGAAGGAGCGTGTTTCTGAAAGCCATCCCCCACCGGCGCCTTGCACCGTATTTGGACAGCATTGAGGTATATGTAATGGCAAATGTACGAACTCACAAGGGTATCACACCACAATTTGGTGAACGGACCTGGGTAGATGAGAACGCCGTGGTCATCGGTGATGTGGTCATGGGCGAAGACTGCTCGGTCTGGCCCATGACCGTCATCCGCGGTGACATGCACAAAATCCGCATTGGCGACCGTTGCAGCATTCAGGATGGCTCCGTTCTGCACATCACCCATGCCAGCGACTTCAACCCTGGCGGCTGGCCGTTAATCATTGGTGATGACGTGACCGTTGGCCATAAAGCCCTTTTGCATGGCTGCACCATTGGCAGCCGGGTGCTGGTGGGCATGGGGTGCACGGTGATGGACGGCGCCATCGTGGAAGACGAAGTGATTATCGGGGCTGGCACCCTGGTGCCGCCGGGCAAGCGGCTGGAGTCGGGATACCTGTACGTGGGCTCGCCGTGTAAGCAGGCCCGGGCACTGTCAGACAAGGAGCGCACGTTTTTCAAATACACCGCAGCCAACTACGTTAAGCTCAAAGACCAGTATCTTAATAACGCGTCATAAAGTGGTCTGAATACCGGGACGCTTCCGTATGTTTCCGAGCCGTTACAAGCCGGGAGACAACCGTGGATCTGACAGACACCACCCATCAACGTGCATTGTTGTATCTTCGTGCCGTACGGCACGACGCCTGCCCCGTTGCTCTGTCCCGCCTGCAACACGTGGTTGACCGGTACTGTTACGGGGCAGGCAATGCAAAGCTGAGCCATGTTCTGCCTGCCATTCAGCGTTCTCTTTCGACAGACACTGACCAGCACCAGGCTACCCCGCCGAAACTTACCCGCAGCCGGATCGGGTACCAGGGTGACTGAACACCGTTGGCAGACTGTCGCCTACAAGCGGCGCGCTTTGCTCGCACTGCTGGTGCTGGGGCAGACAACTTTCGGCGTTTGGCTGCTTTCCCATAGCCTGTCCATGACCCAACAGGGGTGGCCCGCGGTACTGTTGGTTGTTCTGTTTTCCATTCTGTTTACCTGGATAGGCCTCGGGTTCTGGACCGCGGTGTTCGGCTTTGCAATGCTCAGGCGCGGGGGCGATCCCCACAGCCTCAGCCGCCGGTTCTCAGGGTGTGCGGGCGCCGGGTCGTTCAAAGGCCGGCTGGCGTTGGTGATGCCAGTCTGTCACGAACCGGTGCAACGTTCCCTCGGTAATCTTCAGGCTGTGTATCAAGAGCTTGAAGACAAGGGCTGGCACAACCAACTTGATGTCTATGTGTTGTCCGACAGTCAGGACCCGGAAGTCTGGCTTGAGGAGCAGGCAACCTGCGCTGAATTGAGCGCCGGTATGGCTGCCGGCAACCGGCTTTTTTACCGCCGCCGGCGAGTGAACCTGAACTTTAAAAGCGGCAACATCGCCGATTTCCTCCGACGATGGGGTGCCCGATACCGTTACATGGTGGTGCTGGACGCCGACAGCCTGCTCACAGCCTCAGCGATTGAAAAACTCGTTCAGTTGATGGAACAGCGTCCCCGGGCCGGCATTATCCAGACCGCACCCAGGCTGGTACGGGCAGATACCCGCTTTGCCCGGCTGCAACAGTTCGCCAATCGGTGCTATGGCCGAATCCACAGTGCCGGCCTGGCAGCCATTCAACTGGGTGATGCCAATTACTGGGGCCACAATGCCATTATCCGGGTAGCACCGTTCATGGCCCACTGCGGTTTGCGAAAGTTACGGGGTTGGGGGCTTTTTCGTGGCCCGATATTGAGTCACGACTATCTCGAATCTGCGCTTATGGGCCGCGCCGGTTTCGAGGTGTGGCTGGAACCGGCCATCGCCGGCAGCTATGAGGAATCACCGCCCACCCTCGGAGACGACCTGATTCGCGACCGTCGCTGGTGCCGGGGCAACCTGCAGCACCTGGTCCCCTTGCTCACGATGACCAAGCTGCGTTTTGCCCACCGCCTGGCGCTACTCACCGGCATTCTGGCTTATCTGGCCTCACCCCTGTGGTTGGCGTTTCTTGCCTTGTCTGGCTACCTCGCCATGGCGGGAACACCGGTTAGCCAACCGTTGCCCGGGCTGATCGGGGTGTCGTCCACAGGCTGGAACCTGGCTGGTGCCTGCCTGATCGGGCTCACCGTAACAACGCTGCTGGGCCCGCGGATTCTGGCACTGGTAGACCAGTGCCTTGCCCGGCGCGAGAGGCTGTTTGGTGGCCGGTGGCGGATGGCAGCCAGCACGGTCATTGAAACCCTGATATCACTGATACTGGCACCCATCCGAATGATCGCCCATAGCGGCCATGTCGCCGGTGCAGTCGTGAATAGCAGCTTGCGTTGGCAGGGGCAGAATCGAACCGGTGCCGGTGGGCTGGAGGAAGCGCTTCAGCACTTTGCCCGGCCCGCACTGGTGTGCGCCGGCGTACTGATTTTGATCCAGTGGTTCAGCCCGAACCTGACGCTCTGGGCCCTGCCGGTCACGATTCCGGTGCTGATTGCGCCGTTACTCACGGTGTGGCTAGCGGGCAAGCGCACCGGCCAACAAATGGTCATTCCCGAACAGGCATCCCCTGTGCCAGTCATCGCTCGCGCTTCGATGGACCACCCGCAGAACAATCGCCTGCCATCACTGAGCTGGTTCGAACAGACAGTGCTATCTCCCCGTTACCACTGTTGGCGGCAACGCCAACCCGGCCCCTCCGGGGGGAGCAAGCAACGGGTGTTGAATGCCCTGGTCAACCAGTGTGCAGCACAAGGCCCCGACGCACTCACCAGCAGCCAGATCAGCCTGCTCTGCGACCACCCTAAAGCCATGCAATCTCTGCATCTCAAGGCTTGGCAGTCTGAGCCCGACTCACCTTGGGGTAGGGCACTTGCCCGACTGAGCCTGAACCTGAGCCCGATACAAACCGCTACTCACACCCACAGAAACCAACCGGAGCACTCCCCATGGATCGGCGTCGCCTCCTGAAATTCGGACTGGCACTGGCCGCTGGTGCCCCCCTTGCCCTGTCCGGCACCGGGCGAGTACTGGCCAGCGTTGCCGGCTCCGACGGGCAGGTTTTTAGTGCCCGTTGGCTCCGGGAACACGCCCGGATATTGGCGGCCCAACCTTATCGCGCCCCCCAGAGCCCCCTGCCGCCAAGCCTGCAATCCCTCAATTGGGACCAATATCAAGCCATACGCTACCGGCCAGAACAGGCACTTTGGCGGGAACGAGACAGCGCCTTTCAGCTCCAGTTCTTTCATTTGGGCCTCTACTTCCAGGAGCCCGTGCACTTCTACGAAGTGGTCAATGGCAGGGCCCACGCCTTGCCCTACCGGAACGAAAACTTCGACTATGGCGACAACGACGCGTTTGATGACCTGCCAGACAGCCTCGGCTATGCCGGATTCCGCGTGCATTTTCACCAGGACTTCAGCCGAGACATCGCCGCATTCCTGGGAGCTAGCTATTTCCGGGCAGTAGGCGAGTCCCGCCAATACGGCTTGTCTGCCCGGGGCCTGGCGATCAATACCGGGCTGCCGCAGCCAGAGGAGTTTCCTCGCTTCACCACCTTCTGGCTGGAGCGCCCCGGCGCAGGCGACCTGTCACTGACGGTCCATGCCCTGCTGGATTCGCCGAGTGTGACCGGCGCCTACCGGTTTGTGATTCATCCCGGTGCCAACCTGAACATGGACGTGGAGGCCACCCTGTACCCGCGCAGGGAGCTGACACGCTTCGGGCTTGCGCCGCTCACCAGCATGTACCAGACCGGTGAGAATGATCGGCGCATGGCCAATGACTGGCGCCCGGAAATCCACGATTCCGATGGCCTGGCCATCTGGACCGGCGACGGTGAGCGCATCTGGCGCCCGCTGACCAACCCGGAGCAGGTGACGGTCAGCCATTTTATCGATAACCAACCCCGGGGCTTTGGCCTGCTTCAACGGGATCGGGATTTCAGCAACTACCAGGATGACGGTGTGTTTTACGAATTGCGGCCCAGTCTTTGGGTAACCCCCCGAGGTAACTGGGGCGAGGGCGCCGTGATGCTGGTGGAGATCCCGACGCTCGATGAAACCTTTGACAACATCGTGGCCTTCTGGAATCCGAAGGAGTCCTGGCGGCCCGGAGAAGCCTATCCCATAGGGTACCGCCTCACCTGGGGCGAAACCATGCCGGATCAAAATCCGGAGCTTGGCGCGGTGGTCGCCACGCGCACCGGTATTGGAGGTGTTATTGGCCAGCCCCGAACCTACTTTTCCCGGCGCTTTGCGGTGGACTTTACCGGCGGGAGCCTTTCAATGATGGACCGTCATGCCGGGGTCGAGGCAGTCGTGAGTGCCAGCCGGGGCAAAGTAGAACTGGTATCGGCCAGGCCGCTGCACGCCATCAACGGCTTCCGCGCCATGTTTGATCTAATTCCGGATGATGACACCAGCCCGATAGACCTGCGCCTTTACCTGAGAATAGGCTCCCAGGCACTGACTGAAACCTGGCTGTACCAGTACGCGCCACCGCCGCCAGAGGCCCGATCGCTTTGATGCTGGCCGCCTTTGTATTGCTTAACGGGCTGTTGCTGCTACCCGCCCTGGCACTTCCGGGCCCGGCGCCCTGGCTGGCGCTGGAAGCCCTGATTATCTGGTGGCTGTTACACCAACTACCCAACCAACGTGACCGACTGGCGATGCTGTTTTCAGGCATTTACGCCCTGATGGTCTGGCTGATTGCGGCCGATGCGCTGGTCCGTCAGAGCCTGGGGCGGGGCCTGAATCTGTATCTGGAAGTGAGCTTGCTGGATGCCGCCTGGCATCTGCTCCGCACCAACCTGGGTATCCCGGGGGCCGTACTGGTTGTGGTCGCGCTGATCCTGACGGCGGCGCTCGTGGCCTGGGTGTTTCGCCGGCTCGGACTGCACCTCGCCCGAACGCTGCCGTTACGGGGGCGGGCCCTGGGGCTCAGCGCCACGGCATTGCTCACGCTGGCCATACTGACCCCTTGGGTAGGGAGCCCGGCCCTGGCCTTCGTCGCCAATCAGGGATCGTTGATCAAACACACGCATCAGGCCACCTCGGCTTTTCGTGCCGGCCTGGAACAACAACCAACCGCCAGCCGGCAACCGCGCGCACTGCCGGGCCTGGCCAATACCGATGTGGTATTGGCCTTCGTGGAATCCTACGGCATCTCCGGGCTTACCGATGAACGTTACCGGCCGGTATTGGGCCCCAGGCTGGCCACCTTGGCCGAACAGCTGGATAGTGCCGGCCTGACCGTCGCCACCGGCCGCCTGAAAGCACCCATCCAGGGCGGGCAATCCTGGCTCGGCCATCTCTCGGTGCTCAGTGGGCAGTGGATCAACACCCAGATTGCCTATGAAGCGCTGCTGAGCAGCAACTACGCCACGTTGATCGATGATTTCCGGGTGACCGGGCATCAGACCATGGCGGTGATGCCCGCCATCACCCGGGAATGGCCGGAAGGTCAGCTATTTGGCTACCACCGCATTTATGATCAAGACGCGCTCGGTTACCAGGGGCCAGCGTTCAACTGGGTCACCATGCCCGATCAGTATACCTGGCACCGGTTCGAACAGCTGCGACAGGCAACGCCGTCCCCGGTGTTCGCGGAGCTGGCACTGATCAGCAGCCACGCTCCCTGGGTGCCGATACTGCCAGTGCTGGACGATTGGGACAGCATTGGAGATGGCCAGATTTTCCAGCAATGGGAAGGCGCTGGCGAGGCGCCCGCCTCGCTCTGGCGGGATCCGGAGCGGGTTCGGGAACATTATATTCAGGCCATCGATTACGCCCTGGCCGTTGCCGGAGACTACGCGGCTCGCTATCTCACTGACGGGTCACTGCTGTTCATACTGGGTGATCACCAGCCGGCGCCACTGATCACTGGAGACGATGCCAGCAGAGATGTGATCATCCATGTGATCAGCCGCAACCCGACACTGGTAAAGCCTTTTCTGAACGGAGACCTGCCAGGATTCCGGCCAGGTACCCTGCCGGATGAGCACACCGATGGCGCCCCCATGAGCCGATTTCGGGCATTTCTGCTCGCGCAGTTTGGCGAACCCTCAAGGCCCTTGATGCAGGTCAAAAAGTAAACAGAGGGGTGCTTGAAAACAAACCGGGCGATCCTATATTCGTGAATAGCAGAAGTTCACGGAGTCCATCCGGCTGGCGCCACCGGTATGGAGCTGTTCCGCGAGCGAAGCTGATGAAAATCTCAGGTTCGACATCGTTAAAGGAGGAGTTCCCTATGAGCAATCTGACCCGCTGGAATCCGATCGGCGAATTCGAAGACATGATGAACCGCTACAACCGGGTGTTCGGGCTCGCACGCACCAATGGCGAACGGGAAGGTAAAGACCTGTTCAGTCGCAGCGACTGGGCCCCGGCTGTGGATATCAAGGAAACGGCCGAAGCCTTCACTGTGGAAGCCGAATTACCCGGCATGAACAAGGACGATGTGAAGGTGACAGTGCACGATGGCGTGCTCACCATTCAGGGCGAGCGCAAGCACGAGGAAGAGACCAGTGACAAGAAGCACCACCGCATCGAGCGGGTCTACGGTAGCTTCCTGCGCCGGTTCACGTTGCCGGACAATGTGGACGAGAACAGTGTGAAAGCCAACTTCAAGGACGGCCTGCTGACTTTGAGCATCCAAAAGGCCGAACCCAAAGAGCCCAAAGCCATCGAAGTAGAAGTGCAGTAAGGCGATGTTCGGGCCGGGGCTCAGTTCCCGGCCGTTGCCTTTTGTTTTGCGCCGGCTTTTTCCAGAGCCCGGGCGTAGTCGCTGCTGCGACGGTGCTGTGACACCCGGTCCAGGATGGTCTGGCCGTGCTCATCTTCGGCGTTTAGATCGCGTCCGGCTTCCACAAAGAACGCCAAAAACCGTTCGAAATCACCTGCCCGCATGGACTCATAGGCGCGAATCAGCACGAAATGATCCGGGTTCAGGTTCTTGTCCCAGGGTGACAGATCGAGAAAGCTTTTAACCCGCTCGTCACTCCACTCTTCTCCAATAACCTTCGGTTTATCTGGTCCGCTCATGCTGAAAACTCCCGTTATCTGCCAAGGTTTGAGCGGCACAGTATAAGGCTTTGAATCTGCATCACTTATATAAATGCACTATGAGAATCTGCACTCAGGCTATAAGCGTTCAGGGGATGATTTCCACAGGCAAGTCGCGGGTGGGCACGGCATCGTCACACTCGGGATTACGAACCGATATTTCAACCCGCCGGTTCACCGCCCGGTTCTCCGCGCTATCATTGGCCACCAACGGCCGGGTTTCGGCACGGCCGGCCGCCACAACCCGCTCAGCCGGTACCTGGCGGTTCAGCACCAGTTCGTGGACGACAGATACCGCCCGGGCAGCAGACAAATCCCAGTTTGAGCGATACACGCTGCTGGATATGGGCACATCGTCGGTGTGGCCAGACACCACCACATCCCCGGTACAGGCCGACAGCACGGTAACCACCCGTTCGATGATCGGAATCATACCCGGCATGATGGCGGCATCGCCAGAACGAAAGGTGGCTTCTTCGGAGAAACGGATAACCACCTGGTCTTCATCGTAATTGATGTGCAAGGTATCGGAGGCAACTTCGGTTTCCAGCTCCTGGATCAACCGGCTGGCCAAGTCCAGGACACCACCGGGAATCTGTCGGGTTTCCGAGCGCTCGGTTCGCTCGTCAATGAACTCCGGCTGATCCTGCAGGTTTTCAGAAGGCTCCGGCAGCGATACGGTATCGGCTTCAATCAGGGTCAGAGGTGTACCGCCGATGTCCTCGGCCACCACATTGCTGGAGCCAAACGCCAGGGACATGGAGTTCGCCATGGCCCGGTACTTCTCGATATCCATCTCGGCGAACGACAACAGCAGGATAAAAAACGTCAGCAACAGGGTTGCCAGATCCGCGAAGGTGACAATCCAGTCGGGCGTACGCTTTTTGAGTGCGTTTTTTTTCAGTGGCCGCGCCGGTTGCAAACCTCAGGCCTCCCGCTCCGGTTCCAGGTTGGTCCGGTGCTCTGGTGTTACGTAAGACGACAGCAGCTCCGTCATAACCCGGGGGTTCTCGCCACGCATGATGCTCTTGATGGAGGTGATAATGAGCATCTGGTTGCGGGAATCGTCTTCCGCCTTGAGTTGCAGTTTATCGGCCAGGGGCAAGGCAATGAGCTGGGCAATAAAGGCGCCGTAGAGTGTGGTCAGCAGGGCAATGGCCATGGCCGGGCCAATGGACGAAGGGTCATCCAGAGTGTTCAGCATCTGCACCAGCCCCACCAGCGTACCCAGCATACCGATGGCCGGCGCGGATTCACCAATACCCCGAAACACTCGCTCAGCCACTTCATAGCGCTCTGCGGTTTGCTGGGTTTCCTGAAGCAGGGCTTCCTCCACCAATTCCGGCGGGTGGCCATCTACACACAGGTTGATGGCTTTTTGCAGAAATTCATCGTCGGTTTCGTGGTTTTCCAGGCCCAGGATGCCCTCTTTGCGAACCACCCGAGCCAGTACACCCACTTCCCGGATCAGTTCCGCCGGACGGGGCAACCGGTCAGTAAAAGCCGAACGAAAAGCCAACCGGAAGGCGCTGACTACCGAGGGCATTCGGAACTTGATCAGTGTCACTGCGAAGGTGCCACCCAGAACAATCGCCAGTCCGGGCAGATTCAGGAAGGTGATGACCGTGGCGTTGGCCAGCATCGCCAGGACAACAATCAGGATTCCGGCAAGCAATCCGACAAGCGTGAGAATGTCCATGAACAACCCTTATGAAACGGCCGGAACCCGCGGCCTCAATCGGTTCGCAATTCTTCAATCACCGGCGCGGTTTCCGGACGCACACCCCGCCACACAAAAAACGATTCTGCGGCCTGTTCCACCAGCATTCCCAGGCCGTCATGCACCCGACGGGCACCGTTATCCAGGGCCCACTGATTGAAGGTGGTGGTCTGCAGAGAATACATCATGTCGTACACCACCGTAGCCGGCCCGATCACATTTGCAGACACCGGGGGCAAGTCTCCCTGCAGGCTGGCGCTGGTGCCATTGATGATCAGGTCAAACGGTTGATCCGGTGCCTCGAATCCACAGGCACTCAACACCGTTGTGCCGGCTTCTTTCGCAAACAGCCTGACCAGTGCCTCCGCCTTGGCCACCGTCCGGTTGGCGATGGTGAGCGCTGCCGGCTGTTCGGCCAGTATCGGGCCAATGACGCCCCGAACGGCACCGCCAGCGCCAAGTACCAGTACCTTCAAGCCTTTCAGCGCCACCCCGTGATTGTTCTGCAGATCACGGACTATACCGACGCCATCTGTATTATCGGCCACCAGCTCGTTTTCTTGATCCAGGTAAAGGGTATTGGCGGCACCGGCTTTCTCTGCCCGAGGCGTCCGGTGGTCCGCCAGGGTCCAGGCCTGCTCCTTGAAGGGCACCGTTACATTCAGGCCCTTACCGCCCCGTTCAAAAAAATGCCGCACGGTGCCGGAAAACTCATCAATCGGAGCCTGAATGGCGGTGTACTCCACCGGTTCGCCAGTCTGGCAGGCAAACAGGCTGTGAATCCTGGGCGACTTGCTATGGCTGATGGGGTTACCCACCACCGCGTAGAGTTCATTGGTCATTGGCGCCCTCCAGCCAGTTATGGCCCGTCAGGAAGTAGTCTGTCAGCCTGGCTTCTTCGCTGCCGGGCTCCGGCTGCCGGTCATAATCCCAGCGCACCAGCGGCGGCAGTGACATCAGAATGGACTCCGTGCGACCACCAGACTGCAGGCCAAACAGGGTGCCCCGGTCATATACGAGGTTGAACTCCACATACCGACCGCGGCGGTATAGTTGGAATTCCCGTTCCCGCTCGCCCCAGGGCTGGGCCATCCGGCGCCGCACAATCGGCTCGTAGGCTTCTATGTAACTGTCGCCTACCGCCTGCATAAAGGCAAAGTCCCGGGCAAAATCACCGGTATTGAGATCGTCAAAGAACAATCCACCCACACCCCGGGGCTCCTGTCGGTGTTTCAGATAAAAATAGTCGTCACACCATTGCTTGAACCGGGGGTAAACGTCATCACCAAACGGGGCACAGGCGTTGCGGGCGGTCTGGTGCCAGTGCACGCAGTCTTCCTCGTTGCCGTAGTAGGGCGTCAGGTCATAGCCACCGCCAAACCAGTACACCGGCTCGGCATCTTTTGGCGTGGCGATGAAGAATCTCACATTGGCGTGCGAGGTCGGCACGTAGGGGTTTTCCGGATGGATCACCAGTGACACGCCCATGGCCTGCCAGGGTGCCCCGGCCAGCTGGGGCCGATGCGCGGTGGCGGAAGCCGGCATGGTGTCGCCCATCACATGGGAGAAATTCACACCCCCCTTCTCGATCACCTTGCCACCGCTGATCACCCGGCTGATACCGCCACCGCCTTCCGGTCGCTGCCAGCTGTCACGGATAAACGTTGCCCCGCCATCGACCGCCTCAAGCCGCTGACAGATGCGTTCCTGAAGCCCAATCAGATAGTCTTTGACGGCTTGGGTATCCGGCTGCTGTGACATGCACTCTCCTAGCGAAACTGTTTTCCAGTGACAATATCGATGATTCGGCTGGGCTTGCGGTTGCCACCCAGTGCTCCGGGCACAATGCGGTCCAGCTCATCACCGAAGTAACGGCGTACGTGCCAGATGCTGCGGGCCGGCGCCCGGCCAGCGGGGTTGCAGGACGTGGACACCAGCGGCATACCGGTGGCATTACACAGAGCCTGAACAACCGGATGGTCACTGACACGAACCGCAATGGTGCGGTGCTTGCCGCGCACCCAGTCCGGTACCTGCTCGAGCACATCCGGTACCAGGCAGGTGATTGGGCCCGGCCAGTGCTGCTCGGCTTCCCATTGCAGCACCCGGGGCAAAGGGTCCAGCAGAAAGCGCACCTGATCAATAGACGCAGCCACCAGAATCATGCCCTTGTGCATCGGGCGCTGCTTTAATTCGAGGATGCGCTCAACCGCCTCGCGGTTCCAGGGATCACATCCCAGCCCCCAGACGGCCTCGGTGGGATAGGCAATAACGCCGCCGGCCAGAACGGTGCGGCGGGCACAATGGAGCTGCCATGAATGCAGGGGAGACGTCGCTGACATAACGAAATTGTACTATCCGGTTGGTCGAACCCAAATAATGCACCGTCAGCCCGCCCGGAGATAACCACCGGGAGCGGAATTAGCCAGCCCTTCCAGCTCCAGCAGCAACAAAGACTGCATCAGCTGATCGGCTGGCAGGCCCGTGGCCTGGCTCAGTGCATCGGTAGATTGTGGATCATACCCCAAAGCCTCAAGCACCGCGATTTCCCGACTGTCCAACCCGGACAAATCCCGCTCTGCAGGGCCGGTTTGATCACATTCCGATGCGGGCTGCATCGACCACCAGGTGCCCAGTTCCTCCAGAACGTCATCAGCGGTCTCCACCAGCCTTGCGCCCTGTTTGATCAACTGGTGACAACCCCGAGCCACCGGGCTGTGCACCGAGCCGGGAATGGCGAACACCTCGCGCCCCTGTTCCAGCGCGGTTCTCGCGGTGATCAGCGAGCCACTGCGCAGGCTGGCCTCAACCACCAGCACGCCACGGCTCAGGCCACTGATAATCCGGTTCCGTTGCGGAAAGTGGGCGGCCCGTGCCTGTGTTCCGGGCGGGTATTCCGAGACAATAAGCCCCTGCTCAATGATGCGCCCCGCCAGCTTTCGGTGTTGTGCGGGATACAACCTGTCGAGACCGCAGCCCACCACGGCAATGGTCGGAAAACCGGCATCCAGGGCGCCGGCATGGGCGGCACCGTCAATCCCCAGGGCAAGGCCACTGGTGATCAGAAGCCCGCGCCGGCTCAGTTCGGCGGCAAACTGCCGGGCGTGCTCCAGGCCAGCCCGGGTGGCATTGCGACTGCCGACAACGCCAAGCTGGTCCTTGTGTAGTAAGTCGGGATCACCCCGACCGTACAGCAACAACGGGGCGTTATGAATATGCCTGAGTGCATCCGGATATCCGGCTTCACCATACCCCATCAGGAAAATTCCGGACGCCCGGCAGGCCGAGCGTATCCGGTCTGCCTCCACCAACACTGGGTGGCCGGCATCGTCAGCCTGCCAGGCCATCACCGCATCGATGGCATCGGTGGCCAACCCCAGGGCTTTCAGGGTGGCGGCGTTCATTTCGAGGATATCAGTCAGCTGGTCGGTGTTGGCGAGTACCCGCTCACGCAGGCGAAGGCCAAACCGGGGCAGTAGAGACAACAGGAGCCAGCGGTCGCTGGCCGAATCCAGACAGTTACGTACAGACATCTTTTTTCATCCTTGAAAACGACAATGGCCGGGCGCTCCGGCCCGGCCATTCTACCTCATTACAGACAAGCCCATGCAGGGGTGATCAGGGGTTCTTGACCCGATCACCCACCGCCAGCGGGCGAGTCGCCTGAAGAATCAGGCCATAGCTCATCTTTTCGTAAGACTGGAACACCATCAGCAGGCCAGCCCGCTCGGACGGCAGCTCAATGGTTTCACCGGTGACCGGGTCACGGACCAGGTTACCGCTCTTCATAACTGCCAGCACGTGGCCCGGCATCAAGCCCTCACGTTCGCCGCGGTTGATGGCCACCACGTTGTACTGACCGATCTGGTTAACACCACCATCCACGGAAATCATCCGGCCCTCAATCTCCTCGTCCGGAGAGCTGGGCACGAAGTTCGTGGTCAGGCGACGATCTTCGTTGACCAGCAGGCGGTCACCGATGCGCACTTCCTCGCTGGAACGGGTCAGGGTCATGGTCAGTACATCACCGTTTTCCGCGGTAATGTTACCCTTGGCGATGCTGCGCGCTTCCAGCCCCAGGAATTCACCGGTTTCAGGATCCACAAATTCCTTGCTGCGACGGAAAACGCCAACCCGGTCAGCCGGCTTCTGGCCACGGGCATAAACCCGGTCACCGGCACCGGTGATGATGCGACCATCTTCGCCTTCCAGCACGTAAGGTGCGCCGTTGATTTCAGCCGGAGAGACAATGCGGGTGTCGGTCAGGAAGCTGCTGATGGCATCCAGCGGGATGGCTGGAATCGGGGTATCGATCGCTTCGGAACGGATTTGCGGTGACAGCTTGACGACATCGCTGGTAGACACCTTGGTAATACGGGGCTTGCCATCGATGTACACCAGCGCCAGGCGATCACCCGGGTAAATCAGGTGGGGGTTGGCAACCTGCGGATTAACGTGCCAGATTTCCGGCCAGTACCAGGGGTTGTTCAGGAATCGCGCTGAAATGTCCCAGAGGGTGTCCCCTTTGACGACAGTGTAACGCTCAGGATGATCAGACCTGAGCTCGGGTTGTGCCTGGGCCCAGGAGGTAAACAGCAGCGCCGTCGCTGCCAGAGCGTACAACAATTTCCTCATTGTCTATATCCTTGATCGCGTGCCTTGAATCTTTGCGTTGGGTAACGTCGCAGCGGTATCCCCGCAGCTTATTACGTTGTTATTCCCGTTACTATAGAAGATGTTCGGGTATTTGTGATGTTATCTTTTGTTCTTCCAGTAAATTCTTCAGTATGGCTGAAAGATTTTAACTATTAACTGATCAGTTTGTACTCAATCGACAATTTATCGGATAATAGAGCCATTACGTTCTCCCCATCATAGATTCGTGGAGAAAATTTGCGCAGACCGCCGTCGCATTTCAGAGAAGCCAAAGCATTATGATTTTAGAGATTCTTGAGTACCCGGACCCGCGCCTTCGCACCATCGCCAAGCCGGTGGACGAGGTGACCGACGACATCCGCAAGCTGATCGACGACATGTTCGAGACCATGTACGATGCCCCCGGCATTGGCCTGGCGGCTACTCAGGTCAACGTGCACAAACAGATCATCGTGATGGACCTGTCGGAAGACAAGAGCGAGCCCCGGGTGTTCATCAACCCGAAAGTGGAAGTACTGGATGGCGAACTGGAAGCCATGCAGGAAGGCTGCCTGTCGGTACCCGGCTTTTATGAAGACGTAAAGCGCATCGAGCACTGCCGGATTACCGCCAAAGACCGTAACGGCGAAGAATTCGTGCTCGAGGCTACCGGCCTGCTGGCGGTGTGCATCCAGCATGAAATGGACCACCTGAACGGCAAGCTGTTCGTGGATTACCTCAGCTCGCTCAAGCGTAACCGCATTCGCAAGAAGCTGGAAAAGCTCCACAAGCAAAGCGCCTGAGGCGCCAACAGCACAGAACCGAATTCAGACCGGGTTACGACCCGGTTTTTTCGTATCAACGACACAGAGAAGCAACCACCGTGCGCATTGTTTTTGCCGGAACGCCGGATTTTGCCGCCACTGCCCTGAAAGCCCTTCTGGAAGCCGGCTATAACCTGGTGGGCGTGTACAGCCAGCCAGACCGCCCCGCCGGCCGGGGCCGCAAACTGATGCCCAGCCCGGTCAAACAGGTCGCCCTGGACGCCGGCATTCCTGTATTCCAACCGGTCAGCCTGAAACCGGAAGACGCCCAGCGGGAACTGGCTGCGTTAAAGCCAGATGTGATGATTGTGGCCGCTTACGGCCTGATCCTGCCCAAAGCCGTGCTGGATATCCCCACCCACGGCTGCCTGAACATCCATGCCTCCTTACTGCCACGGTGGCGCGGTGCCGCTCCAATTCAACGGTCTATTGCCGCCGGCGATGCCGAAACCGGCATTACCATCATGCAGATGGACGAAGGCCTGGATACAGGCGATATGCTGTTGAAAACCAGCACCCCGATCCACGCCGACGACACCGGCGGCAGCCTGCATGACCGCCTGGCGGACATGGGCGGCAAAGCGATTGTGGAAGCCCTGGTGCAACTGGCAAACAGCGAACTGGCCCCTGAGCCACAGAATGATGCCGACGCCAACTACGCCCACAAACTGTCCAAGGAAGAAGGCCACATCGACTGGTCCCGCAGCGCCATCGAGATCGAACGCTTGATTCGTGCCTTTAACCCCTGGCCCGGCACCTTTACCGATCTCGGCGAACAACGCATCCGCCTTCATCACGCCACCGCACTGGAGCATAGCAGTGACAAGGAGCCAGGCACCGTGATCAGTCGCGAGAGAGAAGGCGTTGACGTCGCCTGCGGCACCGGTACCCTGAAGATTACCTCGGTGCAGTTACCCGGCAGCAAAGCCCAGAGCATCAGCGACCTGATCAACGGCGGCAAGCAGGTGCTGCTGCCCGGCCAGGAGCTGAACTGACCATGGCCTACCAGCCCCTGCCATTCCGTGCCGTCGCTGCCAATGTGTTGCTGGCAGTGGAAAGCGGCCAGTCATTGACCCAATGCCTGCCGCCAGCCCTGAACCAGTTACCCCCGGAACAACGGCCGCAGCTACAAGCGATCTGCTACGGCACCTGCCGCTGGTTTCACCGGCTTGAGGGTGAGCTGAACCAGCGCCTGAAAAAGCCCCTGCGCAAACCGGACCGCGTTGTTCATCACCTGATGCTGGTGGCCCTGTTCCAACTGCGGTTCAGTGAACAGGCCACCTACGCCGTGCTGAACGAAACCGTGGAAGCCTGCCGGGCGCTGGACAAACCGCACCTCACCGGCCTGGTCAACGGCGTGTTGCGGGCTGCGGAAAGGGAAGGTGCGCCGGAGCCGAAAGACGACAGCAGCCGCTACAGCCATCCGGTGTGGATGGTGGAAAAGCTGCGCCACAACTGGCCGGAAGACTGGCAGGCCATTCTTGGCGCCAACAACACCCAGGCGCCCATGACCCTGCGGGTAAACGCGCTGCGTTTCAGCCGTGATGAGTACCTGAAGCTACTGTCTGAGGCAGGTATCGAGGCCAAACCTACCCGTTTCGCCCCCCACGGCATCCAACTGGATCGCCCGGTGCCGGTAGAACGTCTGCCCTGGTTTGAAGACGGCGGCGCCAGCGTTCAGGACGAAGCCGCGCAACTGTGCACCACTCTGCTGGACCTGCAACCAGGCCAACGTGTACTGGACGCCTGCGCAGCTCCCGGCGGCAAAACCTGCGCCATTCTGGAGGCCTGTGGCGAACTGGACGAAGTGATTGCCATCGACGAATCCGCCGAGCGCCTGCCCCGGGTGCAGGAGAACCTGGACCGGCTCGACCTGCACGCCACCCTGACACAGGCCGACGCCGCCGATATCGACAGCTGGTGGGATGGCAACCCGTTTGACCGCATCCTGCTGGACGTACCCTGCAGCGCCACCGGCGTGATCCGCCGGCACCCGGACATCAAGCTGCTGCGCCGCGAATCCGACATCGTACCGTTGGCCAGCATCCAGCTTGGCCTGCTGGACGCCATGTGGTCTATCCTGAAACCCGGTGGCAGGCTGGTGTACGCCACCTGCTCGGTGTTTCCTCAAGAGAACCACCGTATAATCCAGCGATTCCTGAAACAACAGACTCAGGCAAAGCTGATCAGCATCGACGCGGACTGGGGCAGGGATATGACCACCGGGCGCCAATTGCTGCCAGACCCGGACAGCCACGACGGCTTTTTCTATGCCGTGCTGGAGAAACCTGAACTATGAAAATCCTGATACTCGGTGCGGGCCAGGTAGGCGGCACCCTGGCGGAAAACCTCGCCAATGAAGCCAACGACATCACGGTGATCGACAGCGACAGCGCCCGCCTTCGTGAGCTTCAGGACCGGCTGGACATCCGCACCATGCACGGCCGCGCCTCCTACCCCACGGTACTGCGCCAGGCCGGCGCCGAAGACGCCGACATGGTGATCGCCGTAACCAACAGCGACGAAACCAACATGGTGGCCTGCCAGGTGTCCAAGCTGTTGTACAAGACACCCACCACGATCTGCCGGGTGCGGGCAAACGCCTATCTGGCCAAATCCGAGCTGTTCTACCGTCGTGACATGGACAAAGACCTGGACAGCCTCCGGGGCTTTCCCATCGACGTACTGATCAGCCCTGAACACCTGGTCACCAAACATATTACCCGGCTGATCGAGTACCCGGGCACCCTGCAGGTGCTCGAGTTCTCCAAGGGCCTGGTCAGGCTGGTGGCCATACGGGCGACCAAAGGCGGGCCACTGGTCGGCCATGAGCTGTCCTACCTGCGCACCCACATGCCCAAGATCGATACCCGGGTGGCCGCGATTTTCCGCAAAGATCGGGCCATCATGCCCCAGGGCGACACCGTCATCGAAGACGGCGACGAGGTGTTCTTTATTGCCGCCTCCGATCACATTCGCTCGGTCATGAGCGAGCTTCAACCCCTGTCCAAGCCCTACAAACGCATTTTTATCTGCGGTGGCGGCAACATTGGTTACCGGCTGGCCAATACCCTGGAAAGCCGATACCAGGTGAAGATTCTTGAGCGTGACCATGACCGCTGCGTGATGTTGTCCGAACGTTTACGCAAAACCGTGGTGCTGGAAGGCAACGCCGCCGACAAGGACATCCTGCTGGAAGAGAACATCGAAAACACCGATGTGTTCTGCGCCGTGACTAACGACGACGAAGCCAACATCATGGCGTCCCTGCTCGCCAAGCGACTGGGTGCCCGCAAGGTGCTGACCCTGATCAACAACCCGGACTACGTCGACCTGATTCAGGGCGGTGATATCGATGTCGCCATCTCGCCCCAGCAGACCACCATCGGCAGCCTGCTCACCCACGTGCGCCGGGGCGATGTGGTGAACGTTCACTCACTGCGTCGGGGCGCTGCGGAAGCCATTGAGGCCATCGCCCATGGTGATCACCGGTCATCCAAGGTGGTCGGCAAGCGCCTGGACGAAATCAATCTGCCACCAGGCACCACCATCGGCGCCATCGTTCGCCACAACGAGGTACTGATTGCCCACGACCATATTCGAGTGCAGCCCGATGACCACGTGATCCTGTTCCTGGTGGACAAAACCCGGATCCGGGACGTGGAAAAGCTGTTCCAGGTGGGCCTCACCTTCTTCTGATTGATCTCAAGCAAAACAACACCCTGGCTGGCACTTAGAAATGCAACGCCAGCCAGCGTATAATGCGCGTTTTCAAATTTCGGAGTGCCCCGCAAACCGGGGCGCCACACACAGACTGACCAGCAGGCAAACGTCGTGACAGACAAGGCAACCAACAACTCCGCGCCGGACATCAAGACCTTCCAGGGTCTGATCCTGGCACTGCAGAATTTCTGGGCGCAGCACGGCTGCGTGGTTCTCCAGCCCCTGGACATGGAAGTGGGCGCCGGTACTTTTCACCCGGCCACCTTCCTGCGTTCCATCGGCCCGGAAACCTGGAACTCCGCCTACGTCCAGCCCAGCCGCCGACCCACAGACGGACGCTACGGCGAGAACCCGAACCGCCTGCAGCACTACTATCAGTTCCAGGTGGTTCTGAAACCGTCACCGGACAACATCCAGGAGCTGTACCTGGATTCCCTGCGCGCCCTGGGCCTGGACCCGCTGGTACACGACATCCGCTTTGTCGAGGACAACTGGGAATCCCCCACGCTCGGTGCCTGGGGGCTGGGTTGGGAAATCTGGCTGAACGGCATGGAAGTGACCCAGTTCACTTACTTCCAGCAAGTCGGCGGCCTGGAATGCTACCCGGTCACCGGCGAGCTGACCTACGGGCTTGAGCGTATCGCCATGTACTTGCAAGGCGTGGACAGCGTGTACGACCTGGTGTGGACCAAAGGCCCGGACGGCGTGGTCACCTACGGCGACGTGTTCCATCAGAATGAGGTGGAGCAATCCACCTACAACTTCGAACACGCCGACACCGAATTCCTGTTCCACAGCTTCGACGTGTACGAGCGGGAAAGCGCCCGCCTGATCGAAGCCGGCCTGCCACTGCCTGCCTACGAACAGGTACTCAAGGCCTCTCACACCTTTAACCTGCTGGACGCCCGCCACGCCATTTCCGTGACCGAGCGCCAGCGTTTCATCCTGCGTGTACGTACCCTGGCTCGCTCCGTTGCCCAGGCCTACTTCGAGAGCCGTCGCAAACTTGGCTTCCCGCTGGCACCCGAGCATCTTCGCAAGGAAGTGCTGGCCGCCGCCGAGGCTGCTGACGCCAAAGCCAACAAGAAGGGCAAGAAAGCCAACAAGGCACCGCAGGAACAGGGGAACGCATAATGGCAACACAGGATTTTCTGGTCGAACTGGGCACCGAAGAGCTGCCTCCGAAAGCCCTCAAACCGCTGTCTGACGCCTTCACCCAGGGCATTGTCAAAGGCCTGGAAGAGGCGGGCGTGGCCTTCGGCAAGGTCGAAGCCTTTGCCGCCCCCCGTCGCCTGGCTGTGCGCATTCGCGACCTGGCCGATGCCCAGCCAGACAAGCCGGTAGAGAAGCGTGGCCCGGCGGTGAAAGCCGCCTTTGATGACGCCGGCAACCCCACCCGGGCCCTGACCGGCTTTGCCACCTCACTGGGCATCACCCCGGACCAGCTCGACACCCTGGAAACCGACAAGGGCGCCTGGCTGGTGTACCGCACCGTGGAGCAGGGCAAGCCAACCGTTGAGCTGATGCCCGAGCTGGTGGAGAAATCCCTGGCGGCGCTGCCGATTCCCAAGCGCATGCGCTGGGGCGCCCACAAAACCGAATTCGTGCGCCCGGTACACTGGCTGATCCTGCTGTTCGGCAACAAAGTGATCGACACCCCGGTAATGAACCTGAAGCCCGGCAACAAAACCCGTGGCCACCGCTTCCATTGCCCGAAAGAGCTGATTGTACCGACCCCGGCCGATTACGAAGTGGTACTGAAGCAGGAAGGCTACGTGCTGGCCGACTTCGCCGAACGCCGCGAACAGATCCGCCAGGGCGTTGCCCAACTGGCAGAGAAAGAAGCCAGCGGCAAAGCCGTGATCGACGAAGACCTGCTGGACGAAGTCACCGCCTTGAACGAATGGCCGGTGCCACTGATGGGCCGCTTCGAGGAGCGCTTCCTGGACGTGCCCGCTGAGGCGCTGATTTCCTCCATGAAGGAGCACCAGAAATACTTCCACGTGGTGGATGCCAGCGACAACATGCTGCCGCTGTTCATCACCGTGGCCAACCTGGAAAGCAAAGACCCGGCCCAGGTGATCTCCGGAAACGAGAAGGTGATTCGCCCGCGCCTGTCCGACGCCGCGTTCTTCTACGAGACGGACCGCAAGACCAAACTGGAGGACCGCATCGAGGCCCTCAAGCCCATCGTGTTCCAGGACAAACTCGGCAGCCTTTACGACAAATCCGTGCGGGTGGCTGCATTGGCGAAGAAGATCGCCGAGGCCATCAACAGCGACCCGGCCCTGGCCCAGCGCGCGGCCATGCTGGCCAAGACCGACCTGGTCACCGAGATGGTGCTGGAGTTCACGGATCTTCAGGGCATCATGGGCCAGTACTACGCCACCAATGATGACGAACATGCCGACGTGGCCAAGGCCCTGAACGAGCAGTACATGCCGCGCTTTGCCGGCGACGACCTGCCCACCACCCTGACCGGCTGCGCCGTGGCCATCGCCGACCGCATTGATTCCCTGGTGGGTCTGTTCGGCATCAACCAACCGCCCTCCGGTACCCGTGACCCGTTCGCCCTGCGCCGTGCGTCATTGGGCGTGTTGCGGATCATCATCGAACGCCAGCTGCCCCTGGACCTGCAAACCGTGTGTGAGTGGGCCGAACAAAACTTCACCGTGCTGACAGAGAAGAATACCGCCAGCACCGTGGTGGACTACATGCTCGAGCGCTTCCGTGCCCACTACGACGAGCAGGGCATCGGCGCCGAAGTGTACCTGGCCGTACACGCCCGCCGCCCAACCCGCCCGCTGGACTTCGACCGCAGGGTGAAGGCCGTAGAAGCCTTCCGCCAGCTGCCAGAAGCCCTGGCCCTGGCCGGCGCCAACAAGCGGGTGTCCAACATCCTCACCAAGCAGGGTGGAGACAGCATCGGCGAGACGGTGGATAACGCACTGCTGCAGGATACCGCCGAGAAGACCCTGGCCGCGAAGGTAGAAGAGCAGGCGCAGAAAGTACTGCCGCTGTTCGAGCAGGGCGACTACGCCAGCGCACTGACCTCCCTGGCCAGCCTGCGTGAGCCGGTCGACACCTTCTTTGACGACGTGATGGTGATGGCAGACGACGAAGCCGTGCGCGATAACCGCCTGGCACTGCTCAACCGCCTGCGCAACCTGTTCCTGCGAGTGGCCGATATCTCCCTGCTGCCAACGGCCAGCTGATGTACCGCTCCGCAGTTATACGGATAAATTTCCCCAGGGACGGGGGTAGTAAAACGGCCGGCAATCCGTATAATACCGGCCGTTGATCGGCGTGTAGCGCAGCTTGGTAGCGCACTTCGTTCGGGACGAAGGGGTCGGAGGTTCGAATCCTCTCACGCCGACCATTTTCCCTCCTGTTTTGTCTTTTCCTGTTTTAGTTTTCCAACGCTGTTTCTCTGGGTTCTTACACCCCGAGCCCATGAATTTCTGTATCCTTAGTAAATCTGCTCATGATTAAAGGGGTATTTTGATGAATGAGGCGATCGCCCGGCTACGTCAGTTCCGGGATGACAGAGACTGGAAACAATTCCACAACCCGAAAGACCTGTCACTGGCCCTGAGTATCGAGGCTTCGGAACTGCTGGAGCTGTTCCTGTGGAAATCTCCCGAACAAGCCGATGTCAGCAAAGTGAAGGAAGAGCTGGCCGACGT
Organism: Marinobacter sp. KM021; assembly: GCF_050707965.1. Classification (NCBI taxonomy): domain Bacteria; kingdom Pseudomonadati; phylum Pseudomonadota; class Gammaproteobacteria; order Pseudomonadales; family Marinobacteraceae; genus Marinobacter; species Marinobacter sp. KM021. Next base: position 3,581,639 of record NZ_CP136129.1, on the reverse strand, counting down.
GATTGCCTATGCGCTACTGCTGGCAGACAGCTATGAGCTGGACGTAGAACAGATTGTTCTCGACAAGATTGCCCTGAACGAAAAGAAATACCCGGTCAGCAAAGCCAGGGGAACCTCGAAGAAGTACACGGAGCTATGAGCCATTCACCGATGGTAGAGATTCAGCGCTACCCCTTCAGCCGGGACGCCCTGAACGACTTGCGCGATAATGCCTTTGCTGCGGGCAACTGGCCCCTGGTCTACTTACTCAGTGACGAAAAGCACCGGCGCGCCTATATCGGCGAAACCACCGACACGCTCACCCGCATGAGCACTCACCTCAAGCACGACGAAAAGCAACTGCTGACCGCGGTGCACCTGATTACCAGCGAGTACTTCAACAAATCTGCCACCCTGGATGTGGAATCTCTGCTGATCAAGTACATGGCCGCCGATGGCAAGTACACCCTGTTGAACGGCAACCTGGGGCTGGCTGACCACAACTATTACCAGCGCGGTGCCCTGTATGAAGAGGTGTTTCGGGAAGTCTGGAACCGGTTGATTGCCAAGGGGGTTGTGTCCCGCACCCTGGACCACCTTGATAACTCCGATGTCTTTAAATACTCCCCCTACAAATCCCTGTCCTTCGATCAGCGCCAGGGCCTGCTCACCATCATGCATGAGCTGCTCAATCCCGGTGTGAAGAACATCGTGGTGGAAGGGGGAGCCGGAACCGGCAAATCGGTACTGGCCATCTTTCTGTTCAAGCTGCTGCATTCGGAAGCACACCAGATCAATCTCAAGGAATTCTCTGAGGAAGAGGCCGAGATCGACTCTCTGCTCTCGTCGCTCAAAGCCGTCATGCCCAAACCGAAAATGGCGCTGGTGGTGCCGATGACCTCCTTCCGAACCACCCTCAAGAAGGCGTTCAGGCACGTCTCCGGGCTCAGCCCTGACATGGTCATCAGCCCGTCCGAGCTCACCAAACAACACTACGATATTGTTCTGGTGGACGAGTCTCACCGTTTGCGCAAGCGCAAGAATCTGGGCGCTTACTTCGGCAGCTTCGACAAAGCCTGTGCCGCGCTGGGTATGGACAAGCATACCTGCTGCGAAGTGGACTGGGTCTGCCAACAGGCGGGCAAAGCAATCTTCTTCTACGACGAGGGCCAGTCCATCAAACCCTCCGATGCCGATCTTGAAGTGTTCCAGCGCCTGAAAGTTGCCAACGGCTCGGTCACTCATCGCTTGCTGTCCCAGTTCCGGGTAAAGGCCGGGCAACCCTATGTCGAATTTGTGGATAAGTTACTGAACGGCCGTGTTGATGATGGCGTGGTGTTCTCCGCAAAGAACTACGAATTTGAGGTCTTCGACTCCCTCAAAGACCTGGTCCATACCATCAACGAAAAAGAGGAACAGGTCGGGCTGTCACGGCTGATCGCCGGTTATTCCTGGCCCTGGGCCTCGAAGAAGGATAATGAGGCTTACGACATCGTGATCGACGATGTTCAGCTACGCTGGAACAGCACCAATACCGACTGGATCAACAAGGAAGGATCACACCGGGAAGTGGGCTGCATTCACACCACTCAGGGCTATGACCTGAACTATGCAGGCATTATCTTCGGAGAGGAGATCCGGTATGACCCGGACAGCCAGTCCATCGTCATCGACAAGGGCAACTACCACGACCGCACCGGTGGCCAGGGCATCAAAGACCCGGCGGAACTGAAGCAATACATCATCAACATCTACCGCACCATCATGCTGCGCGGCATCCGCGGCACCTTCGTCTACGCCTGTGACGATGCGCTGCGGGAGTATCTGAAGCAGCACATTCCGGTTCACACCGCTCATATCGAGCAGCCTGAAGCCACACACGTAGTGGAGCTGGAACCTTATGTGAATGCCGTGCCGCTGTTCGACCTGCAGGCGGCTGCGGGGGATTTCGGAGCACTCAGTGATGTCAGCTACATTGACCCTACCAGGCACCCAGACTGGGTCGGAGTGCCCGATGGAGTGCGAGTGCGTAAAGACATGTTCGCCTGCCGGGTGTTCGGCGAATCCATGAACCGGGTTATTCCCCATGGTGCCTTGTGCCTGTTTCGGACCGACCCTGGTGGTTCCAGAAACGGAAAAACGGTTCTGGTGGAGTGTATGGACAGCATTGATGCAGATTCAGAGTCACGCTACACGGTGAAGGTCTACGAAAGCTTTAAGAATGAAGACAAATACGGCTGGCGCCATACCCATATTCAACTGAAACCGAACTCTTACGATGACAGTTTTCAACCCCTTCTCCTGACAGATGAAGAAGCACTTCAATATCGAGTGGTTGGGGAGTTTGTTGGCGTTATTGATGAGTAGTATACAGATCAAAGGTGTTTGACAACCCAAACCCAGCATATCAGACTTCAAATCACATCCGCCCCTTGGCAGTACGCCTCCCTCAACTATCCCGAGGGTGTGCCGAGCCCTTGGGGCTTTTCTGTTTAGGGAAAACCAAGGCGCTTTCAGCGTCATGGAACATGGGGAAAGGACAATACCCTCTGTGACCAAAGCCTTATCCACCGTTGAAATCGTAGAAGTTATCCGCCGGTCGGAGCACGGGATGACCGAACCCTTTATCTGCCGGGGCGACGATGACAACTTCTACTTTGTAAAAGGCATTGGCGCAGGCCGGGACAGTCAGATCAAAGAATGGGTTTCCGGTAACCTGGCACTGCTCTTCGGTATACCCGTAGCGCCATTCAGAATTGTAAACGTGCCAGAAGAGATTCTGGAGATACTGCCTCCTGGCCATGCAAGAGATCTTGGTGCTGGGCCTGCATTTGGCTCTTTAGAAAAACGCCTCACGGAAATAACCGTTCCCCAGATTCGAGAGGTTCCGCTAAAGATCAGAAAGGCCCTTCTATGTTTTGACTGGTGGATTGCAAACGGCGACCGGTGCTTTTCCGAGAACGGTGGTAATCCGAATCTGTTCTGGGAGCCCAGCAAGAGGGAACTGGTCGTTATCGATCACAATCAGGCCTTCGATACAGAAGTTACTGCAGAAACCTTTTTCCGTGACCACATCTTCCACGATGTGTCTGCGGACATTGCGGATGACTTGGTTGAGCGGCAGATCTACACTGACAAAATGAATGAAGCACTCTTCCACTGGGATTCGATCGTTGCCGGGTTGCCAGAAGAGTGGTTTTATATTGATCCTGAAATGACGATTGAGCTGGGTCTGAGCACCGATGAGCTTAAAACGCATTTGTTACGTTGTCTGAGCGATGACTTCTGGAACTGGAAATGACTAGGTTTGCTTGTAACTACGCCATTGTGCGATTCATGCCATACGTCGAAACCGGCGAGTTTGCCAACGTCGGCGTTTTGCTGTGGATACCCAAGCAGAAAACTTTGTTGTTCAAACTTCTACGACGTAAGTACGGACGAATTACTCAATTCTTCGAAGAGCTGGATAAACAGGTCTACCTGAAGGCCATGGCTGATCTGGATACCGAGCTTCACCGAATCGAGGGGCTGCTGAAGGAAGGTGCTGTGGTAACCGCCAATCCAAATCTTGAATACGGCTTCCATAAGGGCATTTTCAAAGAAATCATCCGTCCCCGTGAGACCATTGTCCGCTTTAGCGAGCAAAGGGCCATTCTGACGGAGAATCCGACAGAAACACTCGCTGCACTCTACGACTATTACGTTGGCCGCAACTTCGTGACCAAGGAGTATCAGGAAGGGCTGATGGAGAAGGGTATCAAGCGCCTGCTAGATCAGGAAAATCTTGGCAAGCGCTATCAAAAGCGAAAAGTTCAGGACAAGGTTTACGGTGTTTCCTTCCCCTTTGTCGAAGAGCAGAATCAAAAGGCAGTGAGGGTGATCAAACCATTATTTCTGGGCCAGGCCGATTCAACCGCGATTATCGAGCATGGTGGTCAGTGGCAACTTAAGGTCGAACAACTCAGAAAACGGCAACTACTTCATGGCCCAGTTTTATTTCCCGTAAAAGGCCCCGAGGATGCTAAAGCCGGCGACCACCGCCAAGAGGCTTTCGAAGAAACCAAGCAGAGTCTCTCAGGTGAAGGCATAGAACTGGTTGCCTTTGAAGAGCACAAGAAGATTTTGGAATTCGCTTCTCAACTTGTGCATTGAACGACCATTTTCGTGATCTCACGAAAATGGTCATCTTTTATTCCCGTCAACGCGACTGCTCCACCACAATCAACTCCCCAAGCTCAAACCCCTCCGCCTCTGCCCTTTCCATGAACGTCTCCAACACCTCCTCACTCACCTCCGGCGTGCGCGACATCAGCCACAGGTAGTTTCGGTTGTAGCCGGTGATGTAAGCGGTGGTGTAGTCGTCATCCAGCCCGAACACCACGTAGGAGGCGTAGAAGGGCCCGAAGAACGACACTTTCAGATGGCCCACATCGCTGTCGCCCACGAACTTTGCCCGGCCTTCGGCTTCTTCCCATTCGCCTTCTTCGGCGTTGTAGCCCCGGTTGATGACTTTGATGCTGCCGTCTTCGTTAAGGGTGTACTCGGCGGTCACCTGGCTCAGGCCCCGCTCGAAGGAGTGGTCCAGCCGGGCGATCTCGTACCAGGTGCCTAGGTAGCGGCCCTGGTCGAAGCCGGTGACCGGTTCGATGCCTTTGGGCAATCCGGTGCAACCGGCCAGCAACAGGAGTAGTGTGGTCAGCAGAGCAAAGGGTTTCATCAGGCGCTGTCCTTGATTCAGGGAGATGCAGCAACAACCATAACAAAGCGCCGGCGAAAACACTGCTGTGATTGCCTGAGCTCTGGAATGCGAAAAGCGACGTATACTGAACCTCAACCAATCAAGGAGAACAGGCATGATCGGATACGTAACCATCGGTGTCAGCGATATGGGCAAGGCCAAGCAATTCTACAGCGATCTGCTGGGGGATCTTGGCGGCAAGGTGTTGCTGGATATGGAGCGAATTGCGTTCATTGGCGAGAGCATGGCCAAGCCCATGTTGGCGGTGTGCGTACCGTTCAACGGTGAGCCCAATCATCCGGGCAATGGCAACATGGTGGCGATCCCGGCGGGATCCAAAGCAGCTGTGGATAAGTTTTATCACAAAGCCATTGAGCTGGGCGCAACCTGCGATGGAGAGCCTGGGCAACGTATTCCGGATATGTTCTACGGCGCCTATGTGCGGGACCCGGACGGCAACAAGCTGGCGTTCTTCGAGTTCGGCTAAGCATGCAAAAGGCCCCGTCGTGGGGCCTTTTTGTTGGTGACGCGGTTCAATACGCGCCGCGAATCAGATCAATCCCCGGCTTCAGCACTTCCCGCCAGGCTTCCCTCAGCTCTGGTGTGTATTCCGGATCGTGTACTCGCACCGTTTTCAACAGGGCTTCTTCCCATAAACCGTACCACTCCGGCTGGATGTCCATGCGCTTGCGACTGTGGCTTTCACCCAGATCCCGCAGTTTGCGATCAGACATGCCCCGGGCCACCAGAATAATCTGCATCACGCCGTTACGCAGCAGATGGCGCTGGGCGGGCATATCGGTATTCACAAACCGGGCGCGAATAGCATCCGAGCTAGCCATAAAGAAGTCGTAGAAATCGACGAAGAATTCATCTTTCCGGCAGCAGCGGCCATAGCTCTGAAATACGAGATCCGTTGGGTTCATTTGCAATCTGTGTCCTTGATCAACGGTGGGATTGTCATTAAAGGCCACGGATTCTAAGCAAGCGAACAAGATTTTCCATAGCGAGTTGTAACACCTGTCGCCATCAACGACGGCTATCTAAAGCTGTCGTAACTGCCTGCTCAGGTAAACCACCACCCCGGCAGCAGTCGTTTTACCGGAGGCTGCAGAAACCGGTCATCAATCAGCCAGATCACGCCCTGGTCGTCCGGGGTGCGGATCACCCGGCCGGCGGCCTGGGCCACTTTCTGCAGGCCGGGGATCAGGTAGGTGTAGTTGTAACCTTCGCCAAAGCGTTGCCGCAGGCGGTCTTTGAGGATTTCGTGCCAGGCATCGAAGGGCGGCAGGCCCAGGGTAGCCACAAAGGCGCCGATCAGCTGGTCGCCAGGCAGGTCGATGCCTTCACTGAACACGCCGCCGAGCACCGCAAAGGCGACGCTGCCTTCGGGTTTCTGGAACTCCGCCAGGAATTGCCTGCGCTGCTCCGGGCTCATGCCCGGCTGCTGGGAACGCTGGGGGATATCCGGTGCCTGGTCCGCCAGCGCATCACTCACTTCTTTGGCGTATTTGAAGCTGCTGAAAAACGCTAGGTAATGGCCCGGCCGTTCCCGGTACTGTCTGGCGATCAGTTCGGCGATGGGTTGCAGGCTGGCCTGCCGATGTACCTGTCGGGTGCTGATGCCGGGGGTGAACCGCACCTGCAATTGTTCGGCGCTGAACGGGCTGGGCAGGGAGGTGAAGCGGGCGTCTTCCGGCAGGCCAAGTAGATCCCGGTAATAAACGCCGGGGCTGAGGGTAGCGGAGAACAGCAGTACCGAGTGCGGGGTCTTGAAGCGTTCGGTGAGGAAATCCGCCGGGATCAGGTTCTGGATGGTCAGGCTGGCCCGGCCACGACCGCTGCGCGCGAACTCGCAGAGCGAGTGATCCCCGAAGCTGTCCGCCAGTTTCATAAACGCCACACTTTCAAACATCACTTCCTGCAGGGCCAGGTCTGGCGGGTTGTCGGCCAGGTAGTCAGTGATCACGGAAACCATGGCCTGCAACGCGCCCAGCAATTGCGGCGGCAGGGTGGCCAGGAACACCGGCTGCGCCTGCTCACCGTGATCCCGAATCAGCGCCTGCCAGGCCCGGGCGGTGCGGTCCAGGGCTGCTTTTACCGGTTTAGGGGCGGTCTTCTTCAATTTCAGTAAGCGCTGTTGCTCCAGCTGCACTGAATACATGCCACGGGCCCGATCCACCAGGTTGTGGGCTTCGTCCACCAGCACGCTGGCTCGCCAGTTGTTCTGGCGGATCAGGCCATGCAGCAGGGCCGACTGGTCGAACAGCCGGTTCACATCGCCAATCACCAGATCGCTCCAACGGGCCATTTCCTGGGCCAGAAAGTAGGGGCATATGTCGTGACCTGCCGCGATTGTCGCCAAATTCTGCTGATTCAGCGGCTCTTTGATCTGAACTGCCTCGGCCCGGGCATCGGGCAGGCGGTCGAAGAAGCCCTTCGCCAGTGGGCAGGACTCGCCGTGGCAGGCTTTGTCCGGGTGTTCACAGGCGTCGTCTTTGGAGACCAGTTCCAGGGTGCGCAACGGCCAGGGCTGCAGCTCATGCTGGGCGACTCGCAACTTATCCACCGCATCCAGCGCCAGCTGCCGGGCGGTGTTGCGGCAGGTGAGGTAGTACAGCCGGTCCTGCTTTGCCGCGGGCATCGCCATCAGGGCCGGGAACAGGGTGCCCAGGGTTTTGCCCAGGCCCGTGGGGGCTTCCAGCAGCAGGGTGCCGGCTTTGACGGAATTCTTGTACACCGTTTCCGCCAGCTGGCGCTGTCGGGGGCGGAAGTCCGGGAAGGGAAAGCGCAGGTTAGCGAGCAGGGCATCGCGCTGGTCCCGATGATGCTCTTCCTGCTGGGCCCAGGCTTTATAGCGGCCACACAGGATTTCCAGTTCCTGCCAGAGCTCGTCGGCTTTGGCGGTTTCGGTAAGCACCGTTTCCTTGTCCCGGCCGGTGTCGTAATAAACCAGGGCCAGTTCCACGCTTTTGCGCTTTTCCTGTCGGCACAGCAGGGCACCATAGGCCCGTAACTGGGCCCGATGCAGAGCGCGCTGGTGGGGGCGGATGCGGGACACATCGCCCCGGTGGGTTTTGATTTCTTCCAGCCGGTTCTTGTGTGGGTGGTAACCATCGGCCCGGCCGGAAAGCTCCAGCTCCCTGCAGTTTCCGGTAAGTGAATACTCGCTTTTATAGCCGTAACCGCGTTTTGACTGGATCGCCTGGTGGCCGGCAATGCCCTCCTCGGCACTTGGGGCCGGGGTGTAGCGGAAGTCCAGGTCGCCGTGGCGGGCCGCGAATTCACACAGGGTGCGGACGGCGACTTTCACAGGCTTGCCTCATCGCCCTGCCAGCGCACATAGCACACGCTGGCGGGAATGCCTTCACGGGCGAAGAACTCCAGCCAGCGAACCTGGTGGTCCTGCAGCCGGTCGCCGGGGCCTTTTACCTCGATCATTTCATAGCGCTGTTCCGGTTGGTCGGTGTCCGGCACCAGCCGGATCAGGTCGGGAAAGCCGCTACGGTGTTCCTTGATGTTGTTGAGCAGGCGGCGGAACAGGGCCTCCAGGTGGCGCGGGGGAATGCAGTGCAGCGCCAGCTCCAACAGATCTTCATCCAGTACCGGCCAGAACACAAAGGGATTGGCGATACCCTGCTTGGTCTGAAAGGTGTCGCGAATGTCCTGTTTATAGGCATGGGTTTTCAGCAGGCCGAAATGCTCTTCAAAAGCCTGCTGGCGCCGGGCCACAAAATCTTCCCGGGTCAGATCCGCCGGGCCGATATGGAACGGATGGAAGAAGGCGCCAGGCAAGGGCTTGAAGATCACCGGCCAGCACAGCAGCCCGAACAGCGCGTTGATCAGGGTGTTCTCCACATAGAACACCGGCGCGTCATCGGTGCCCAAATGACGCAGGGCCGCCAGCTCCACGGTGCCGGTGTCTGGCTTGGGCAAGGTCAGGGTGAATTCCCTGAGGGTGGGGTTATCCACAGGCTCGGGCTTGTCCGCCCCCACCTTGGGCGCCAGCCGTTTCAGCAGGCGGTTCAGGCCCTGGGCTTCGGCGTCGGTCAGCTCACTGGTCCGCCACTGACAGGCAATGGCCCAGGCTTCATCAAAACGCTTCATACGCTCCAGCAACCGCAGCTGTTTCAGTCGCGCTTCCCGGTGGCCACTGGCCGCCCATACCTGCAATGCCAATTCCTGCTCGCCCTGGCGCTCCGCCTGCCGGCCCAGCTCCAGTAACAACCGATCCCGGCGGCTGATGAGCCAGGGGTTATCCACAGGGCCGGGTACATCCGCCCAGACCTCTGTGGCTGGCTCACCCCGATCAAGCCGTTCCCGGCACTGATGCATTTGCAGGTAACCATCCACTTCCGAGCGATGCTGAAAGGCGCGAGATTCCGGGGTAAAGGGCACCGGCTCGAACTGCTGCACGCCCAGTTCCACCAGCACAAAGTCCGTCCAGCTCTGGCGCAGGTTGCCGAAAAACATCAGGCGGATGCGGTCGAACAGGGCCATGTCCTGGAGCTGGACCACTTCCGGGGCCTGTTCACCGACAGCCTCTGCCAGCCAGTGCCGCAGGGGCCTTGGTTCACCGAACGCTTCCGCCAGCAACTCCCGCATCTGAGCTTTTCCCAGCGTTTTCGGGTGGCCCTGTTGGTGCAGCCAACCGCCAAAGACCGGCCTTAGTTCAGCCAGGGTAAACAGCCGGAACAGATCATCCAGGCTCAGCTCCGGCGAGTTATCCAGCCAGCCCTCCTGCACCAATAACTTGAGCGCTTCGGCCTCCGGCACCGGCAGTTCCGGATAATGCAGCTTGTCGGCCCGGAACAGCTCACCGGTACGCATCACCATCCGCGTGAGCAAGGCCCTTGGCCCGGTCGCCAGGTTGGCAAACGCCGCCAGCCGGTTTCGCTCCCGATCGGTCAACAAATCAGCGTGATGATCGGCCACCCAGGACACGATGGTGTCCATATTGCTGAGGTAATACAGGGGGTCTTCAAGGTTTGCTGTTTGCGGGCGCTGGCCCGTGGTTTCTGTCGTCATAGGGCTGGAACTGTAATCCATGCACAAAAATTAATCATCACACGCCTTGCCAACCCCTCTAATGATAACTATTATCATTTGCATCAAGACAAGGAGGACGCCATGAAATTTCTCTGCCCGCGCCATCGCCAAATGTTTGCCCGCCTCTCCATCAACGAACAGAACGATCTATGGCTGTTCTGGATGGAATACGCCTTCACGTTCTGCGAAACCGAGCAGACCGAGAAGATGATCGCCGCCACTGGCAGTGCCTTTGACCTGGCCTGTCTGGCCAGGGCGGACCACCCGGAATGCATGCACGTGGAACTCACACTTTCCGCCATTCTGGTGTGCTGTGCCCTTCGGGACCGTGGTGATCACAACGCGGCAGACTACGTGCTGTTCAGCGCCCTGGAAAGCCTGCAGTCTTCCGAGCCCCGCTATGGCAGTCCCAGCGGCGGCTGCAGCACCGATCAGTGCATTGAAGTGCTGCTGGATACCTCCCGGCAAGCCAGCTTTTTTGCAGAATACCTGAACTGGCCCGCCACGCCACTGGCACCTCGGGCACAACGTTCGGCAATGGTCGCTCACTAACGCTAAGGAGGGGGTTATGGGAATGGTATTCAATATCCCGCAAACGTCCCGGACGAATCGGGCAGAACAAGTATCGTGGCTGGATTGGAAACCCGGTAGTCAGGTTTGTATCAGTATCGATGCCGACTGCCTGGCCAGACTGATGGCAAAAAAACAGCTGCACATTCAGGACTTTTCCTGCACCGACGAGACCTCAAAACAAATTGTCAGGGGCCTGCTGCTGGATTGTCTCCGGGTACCCTGAGATCGTCAGATACCCAGGTCCGCAGGCTGCAAGCGAACTCCGGCAATTTTCCAGGCTCCGTCCGTCATCTCCATGCGGTAATAGGCGTCCCAGCGTTTGCCCTCAGGGCCTTGCAATCGAACCACCTGGATATCAAAGCCATCATGAGGTACCCGCTGGGCAAACTCGATGGCGGTGGCGCTGTGAACGGCGGGGTAGGCTTCGCGCACCATCGCCAGAAAACCTTCAGAGGTGCCGAATCGCCGTTTGATCCCTTCTGACGCATACTCCCAGGCCTGTACCTCATCGTCATTAGCGAAAGCTTCAATTTGGCTGAGTATGGCATCCCGGATATCGGCATCCGCGTCATCGTCCGCCAGCGGTCTGGAAGACCAGGCCAAGGCAAGCACCAACGCCATCGTAAGGGTCAGGATAACGCCGGTTTTGATGTTAATGATGTTAAGCCCCATGACGACCACCCGCATTCTGTTCAACTTTTAATCAATACGCTACCACTGCGGCTGCGGATTGATCCATCACTGTTGCTGCTCAGGCCAAATCAATCGCCCCGAGGCTCGATGCGAGGGTCCGCATCTGCGGTCACATACGGTAACCTGTACCCTCAGGATTGACTCGGACACCAGACAAGGAATCCCATGGCGGCCTCACCCTCCATCGAACCCGGCTTTCACGCCATACACGCCAACCACCTGGAAGACCTGCGCCGGGCCGTGGTCTATATCTGCCGTCAGAATCCCATGCCGCCGCTGCAGAGCGAGACCTTTCTGGTGCAGAGTAACGGCATTGCCCAGTGGCTGAAGCTAGCCCTGGCGGAAAAGCGCACCGACGATGGTGTGGAAGGCGGCCTGGGCATTGCCGCCGGCATGGATTTCCTGTTTCCGGCGCGGTTTATCTGGCAGGCCTATCGTGCGGTGCTGCCGGATGGCGAGGTGCCGGAGCAGTCTCCTTTCGACAAGCGCCGGCTGGTCTGGCGGCTGTACCGGTTGCTGCCGGAACTGGTGGGGCAGGATAAGGCCTTCACGCCCCTGGCGCGGTTTCTGGACGGTAGCGACACCGACCTGCGCAATTTCCAGCTGGCCGAGAAAGTAGCCGACCTGTTCGACCAGTACCAGGTGTTCCGGGCCGACTGGCTGGCGGCCTGGGAGCAGGGCAAGGACGTGGTGATTACCGCCCGGGGTGAGGAAAAGGCCCTGGATGCGGAAACCCTCTGGCAGCCGTTGCTCTGGCGTAAACTGGTAGAGGACGTGGGCAGCGAGGCCCACACCAGCCGCTCACAAATCCACACCCGCTTTATGGAACAAGGCCAGCGCATCCACGAACCGGCCAATCCGGCGCGGTTGCCCAAACGCATCGTGGTGTTCGGGGTGTCGTCCCTGCCCCGCCAGGCATTGGAAGCCCTGTACGTACTGAGCCGGTTCAGCCAGGTGGTGCTGTGCGTTCACAACCCCTGCCAGTTCTACTGGGCCGACATCATCAGCGACCGGGAACTGCTAAAAGCCGAACGCAAACGGGGCGCCGCGCACCCGGTGTTGTCACAGATTGACGACCCGGACCAGCTGCACCAGCACGCTAACCCGCTGCTGGCGGCTTGGGGCAAGCAGGGCCGGGACTACATCCGCCTGCTGGATGAATTCGACAACCCGGACGACTACCGCGCCAGCTTTCAGACCCCGGGGCAGAAGATCGACATCTTCACCGACCATGGCGATGTGGATAACCCCTGCTTGCTGCACCAGTTGCAGAACGATATCCACAACCTGACGCCGCTGCAGGAAATCCGCCAGCAGCAGCGCACGGTGGATCTGGCCTGTGACCATTCCGTGGTGTTCCACGATGCCCACGGCCCCCAGCGGGAAGTGGAAATCCTCCACGACCAGTTACTGGCCGCGTTCAATGCCGACCCCACGCTGCGGCCCCGGGATGTGATCGTGATGGTGCCGGACATCAATGTGTACGCGCCCCACATCCAGGCCGTGTTCGGCCGCTATTCACCGGGCCGCAAGCGCCACATTCCGTTCACCATTTCCGATCAGGGCCAGCGCCACCATGAACCGGTGCTGATTGCCCTGGAAACCCTGATGTCGCTGCCCCGGAGCCGCTTTGGCGTAAGCGAAATTATCAGCCTGCTGGAAGTGCCTGGCATTCGCGACCGCTTTGACATCAGCGAAGACGAAATCCCCCTGGCCCGGCGCTGGGTGGAAGGCGCCAACATCCGCTGGGGCCTGCACGGCCAGCACCGGGAAAGCCTGGACCTGCCGGCGGAGCTGGATCGCAACACCTGGCAGTCTGGCCTTCGGTCCATGCTGCTGGGCTACGGCATGGGCGATGACGAGCCCTGGGGTGGGGTGGAACCCTATGGCGAAATTGGCGGCCTACAAGCCAGCCTGGCCGGGCGTCTGGGCGAGTTCGTGCACCAGCTGGAAACCCTGTGGCAGGCCCTTCAAACCACCCGCACTCCGGAGCAATGGGAAGCCCTGTTCTCCGCCATGCTCGAGCAGTTTTTCCACAAGGTGGAAGGCCAGGACCTGCTGTTGCTGAACCGCTTCCGCCGCCAGCTGGAGCAGTGGCTGGAAGATGCCCTCGCCGCAGGCCTTGATGATCAGCCACTGCCCCTGAACATCGTCAAGGATGTGCTGCTGCAGGGCCTGGACGAAGGCGGTCTGAACCAGCGCTTCCTGGCCGGCAAGGTCAACTTCGCCACCCTGATGCCGATGCGGGCTATTCCGTTCCGCAAGGTGTGCCTGCTGGGTATGAACGACGGCGACTACCCCCGCTCCCGGCCACCGGTGGATTTCGACCTGATGGCCCAGGACTATCGCCCCGGCGACCGTTCCCGCCGGGAAGACGACCGATATCTGTTCCTGGAAGCCCTGCTGTCCGCCCGGGAACAGCTGTACATCAGCTGGGTAGGGCGCAGTATCAAAGACGACTCTGAACGGCCACCCTCGGTACTCATCGGCCAGTTGCAGGATCACCTGGACAGCCTGTGGGCCGTGGCAGGCAAAACGGACAGCTCGGTTACCCAAGCCCTGACCACCCAGCACCCGCTGCAACCCTTCAGCCGGGACTACTTCCCGAAAGCCAATGGCGTCGGCGAAGGCGAAGAGGCCCGGCCCAGGCCGCTGGCCGAGGTGCTGCAGGCCCGTGGATTGTTCACCTACGAACGGGAATGGCGCAGCGCCCACGCTGTGGATAACTCTGAGCAGAGCCGGGAAGCCCTGCCATACCAGGCTCCGGAAGAACCCATCAGCCTGAACGATCTGGCAAACTTTCTGAAAAAGCCCATCGACACCTTCTACCAGCGCCGGCTGCAGGTGCGCTTTGAAGACGTGGAAGACGAGGATACCGACAACGAAAACTTCGACCTGAACGGTCTGGACCGCTGGCGCCTGGATAACGAACTGATTCAGCACAGTGTGCTGAAAGCCGCTACCGAGGAAGAGTTGCACGAACGGCTGGAAACCAACCTGGACCGCATGGCCCGGCGCGGCGACCTGGGTATGGGCGTCACCGAACATCGCCTGCGCACGGAACTGGCCGGCCGGTTGCCGGATCTGTTTGACCGCTATCGAGGCGCACTGGCGGAATGGCCGGAAGTGGTGGCCGAACCTTTACCCTTCGAGTTTCGCTATTCAGGGGATCTTGGCTCGGTTGAGGTGGCAGATTTAATCGACAACCTGCGCTGTAATCACCAGGGGCAGTTGTGCCGCCTGGTAATTGCCAGTTCCGGCCTGCTCACCGGCTCCGGTTACTCGAAAAAAGTGCGCTACGCCAACCTGCTGCGGGACTGGCTGATTCACCTGGCCGGCCAACTCAGCGGCCAGCCCTTTGAAACCCTGATCCTCGGTAAGGAAGAAGGCCGCAAATTCCAGTTCCCGGTGATGGCCCTGGAGCAGGCACGAAAGCATGTCGAAGCCATTGTCAGCCGCTGGATGGAAGCCACCACCCGAGCCCTGCCGCTGCACTGCGAGGCCGGCTTCGCCTGGATTACCAGCTACTACGGTGGCAAGAAATTTGTCGGCGACCACGAACGGGCCATCAGTGAGGCGGAACAGGCCTACGCCACTGCCCTGGACCGGGACACCGGCTACCTGCTGGGCGCCTTCGAAAGCCCCGAGGCGCTGATGGCCAGCGGCGAGTTTGAAGCCCTGCTGCACCAGCTTTATGTCCCCTTATGGGAAGCCGAACAGGGCAAGTCGGCGGCGGATCAAATCGGGAGCATGGAATGACCGACCAGATGACCAATCGAAACCCGAACCTGGACCCGCTGGCCATGCCCCTGAACGGCAGTGCGCTGATCGAAGCCAGCGCCGGCACCGGCAAAACCTTCACCATCGCCATCCTTTATGTGCGCCTGGTGCTGGGCCATGGCCAGGCAGAAGACAGCCCGCTGCAGAACCTGCTGCCGCCGAACCTGCTGGTGGTGACCTTTACCGACGCCGCCACCAAGGAGCTGCGAGACCGCATCCGCACCCGGCTGACCCAGGCCGCCGAGGTATTTTCCGAAGCCGCTGACCACCTTGAACCCACCCCGGAAACCGCACTTATCCACAAGCTGCGGGATGACAGCTACCCGGACCCGGCCAGTTGGCCCGACTGCCGCAAGAAGCTGCTGCTGGCCGCCGAATGGATGGACGAAGCCGCGGTATCCACCATTCACGGTTTCTGCAATCGTATGCTCAGCGAACACGCCTTCGACAGCGGCAGCCTGTTCAAGCTCACCCTGGAAACCGACCAGAGCGAACTGCTGGACGACGTGGCCCGGGACTACTGGCGTACCTTTGTCTACCCGCTGCCGCCGGCGCTGATGGACGAAGCCCTGAGCCACTGGAAAACCCCCACCGACCTGCGCAAGGCGGTGCGTAACCTGATCGACGATCCAGAGGCCCTGGGTAACCCTCCAGAGAACGTGCACCTGGCCATCAACCAGGTGGTCAGCGAACGGCTGGCACGGGCCAGTGAACTGAAAGCCCACCCCTGGGGCCAGTGGCAGCAGGAAGTTACCGACCTGTTGAACGACCTGAACAAAGGCAAACGCCTGCACGGTGGCAGCAAGAACGCCATGCTCAAGGTGTGGGAGTTCCTGATCGCCTGGGCCGAATCCGATGACCTGCTGCCGGATAAACTGGACAGCGCCGCCGGTTACAAGAACCAGACACCCGAGGGCCTGGACAACATCCTGAAAGGGGACGACCCGGCGCCTCAGCACCCGGCCTTTGACGCCATCGAAGCCTTGCTGGAATTCGGCCAGAACCAGCCCAGCGCCAAGTCCGACATCCTGCGCCACGCCAGCCACTGGATTGCCGAGCGGCTGGAAGCGGAAAAGCAGCAACGCTCGGAAATGGGCTTTGATGACCTGCTCACCCGCCTGGACGACGCCCTGCATGGCCCCCGGGGCGACCAACTGGCCGCCACCATCCGCCGCCAGTTTCCGGTGGCGCTGATCGACGAATTCCAGGACACCGACCCGGTGCAGTACCGCATCTTTAACCGGATCTACGCGGTGCAGGACAACAGCGCCAACACCTGCCTGCTGATGATCGGTGACCCGAAACAGGCCATCTACGGCTTCCGGGGCGCCGATATCCACACCTACCTGCAGGCCCGGCTGGGTGTGCAGGCCCGCACTTACACCCTGGGCACCAACTTCCGCTCCGCCAAGACTATGGTCAGCGCCGTCAACCGGGTGTTCGAGTACAGCGACCAGCACAGCCCGAAAGGGGCCTTCCTGTTCGGCAAGGGCGACAGCACCCCGCTGCCATTCCAGGGCGTAAAGGCCAACGGCACCAAGCGGCTGTGGGCCGTGAACGGAGAGGTTCAACCCAGCCTGGTGTTCTGGACCCACGAGTCCGATGAAACCGACAAGGAAGGCAACCCCAAAGGCGTGGCCAAGGGCACCGCCACCGCCGAGGTGGCCGAAACCTGCGCCAGTGAAATTGCCCGGCTGCTGACTCTGGGCCAGGCCGGACAGGCGGGCTTTGTGCTGGCGGATAATCCGGCCGACCTGGAACCCGTCGAACCTAAAGACATCGCCGTGCTGGTGAACAACCGCAACGAAGCGGCTGCGGTGCGGGACGCCCTTGGCCGCCGGCGCATCAAGAGCGTGTACCTGTCGGACCGGGATTCGGTGCTGACCTCCCGGGAGGCGAAAGAGGTACTGTGCTGGCTGCGGGCCTTCGCCGAGCCCCGGCAACTGGCCTTCATCCGCACCGCCCTGGCCACACCAACCCTGGGCCAGAGCTGGCAAGCGCTCGACCGGCTGCTGACCGACGAGTTGGTGCTGGAACGGGAAATCGAGCGCTTTCAGGGTTACCAACAGCAATGGCAGAGCCAGGGCGTGCTGCCCATGCTGCGCAGCTTTTTGATGGACTTCGAAGTGCCGGGCCGCCTGCTGCAGCGCCCGGATGGTGAGCGAAGACTGACCGACATCCTGCACATTGCCGAACTGCTGCAGCAGGACAGCCTGCAACTGGACGGCGAACATGCACTGGTACACCACTTCACCCAGATCCTGCGGGCGGCAGACGAAGAGGACGAACACCGCACCCTGCGCCTGGAAAGCGACGCCGGGCTGGTAAAGGTGATCACCGTGCACAAATCCAAGGGCCTGGAATACCCGCTGGTGTTCCTGCCCTTCGGCACCGCCTTCCGGGCAGAAAGCCAGAAGCAGGCGTATGTTCGCTACCACGGCGACACCGGCAAGCTGGTGACGGTGTTCGACCCGACCCCGGAAGACATTGAAAAGGCCGACCAGGAACGTCTGGGCGAGGACATCCGCAAACTCTACGTGGCCCTGACCCGGGCCCGGTTTGCCACCTGGGTGGGCGCGGCGGCTGTGGATAACTGGCACCAGAGTGGCCTGGGCTATGCGATTGCCGGAACACCGGAGCAGCCCATCAGCCAGGCCCTGGCCCCGCTGGCGCAAGGCCGCCCGGACATTCGGATTACCCCGCTGCCGGAAGCCGAAACCACGATATTCACCGAAACCGCCCCGGAAGCCCTGGGGCCAGCGCTGGTCTCCACCCGGGAAGCGAAGGAAGACTGGTGGATTGCCAGTTACTCCACCATCGAATACACCGGCATGGCAGGCACCGGCATTACCTTCACCGGAGAGGTGGAAGACGCCCAGACCCAGAACCTGCTGGAAGAAAGTGCCCAGGACGACACCGATGAGGCACCCGCCGTGCCCGCGGCGCGCAACCACCACCACTTCCCCAAGGGCGCCGGCCCCGGCACCTTCCTGCACGAATTGCTGGAGTGGTGCACAGCCCAGGGCTTCCAGCGGGTTGTGGATAACCCCGAACTGCTGCATGAGCAGCTGGCCCGCCGTTGTGGCACCCGGGGTTGGGGCGACTGGGTGGAACCCCTGCAACAGTGGCTGCTGGCGCTGATCCGGAAACCGCTGAAGCTGGACCGGGAAGGGCAACAAAGCGCCAGCCTGGCGCAACTGGACAGCCTGCGCCCGGAACTGGAATTCTGGTTTGAAAGCCGCAACGTCAGCATCCGGCAACTGGATGCGCTGGTCACCCGTTATACCCTGAACGGCGCCGATCGGCCCCGGGCTGAGGCCAACCGCTTCAACGGCATGCTCAAGGGCTTTATCGACCTGGTGTTTGAACACAAGGGGCAGTATTACGTGCTGGACTACAAATCTAATGCTCTGGGCGAGGACGACGACGCCTACACCGACCAGGCCATGGGCCAGGCGATTCTGGATAAACGCTATGACCTGCAATACATCCTCTACCTGCTGGCCCTGCACCGGTTGCTGAAAGCCCGGCTACCGGATTACGACTACGATCAGCACATCGGCGGCGCGGTATACCTGTTCCTGCGCGGGGTGAATTCCGCCAGCGGCGGGGCGTTTACCGACAAGCCACCCAGAGCGCTGATTGAACAACTGGATGCCCTGTTCGATGGCGAGCCGGTGTCCGGGGAGGTGGCCGCATGAGTCGTACCCGCCATACTGAAAACCAGTTTGCCCTGGACTTGGGCGACGACGCACCGGTGAACCCGGCGGCCACCAAATCACGGGAGGCTGTGGATAACTCACACGTCCTGGCCAGCCTGAACGAAACCGAGGCCCTGTTGGGGCAATGGCAACAGGCCGGCTGGATTCGCCCGCTCGATACCGGCTTTGCCCGGCTGATCCGGGAACTCAGTGAAGAGCAGGGCGAGAGCCCAAAGCCTCTGGTACTGTTGTTGGCGGCACTGATCTCCCATCAGGTGGGCCGCGGCCACGTGTGTATCGACCTGGCCACGCTGCTGGACGATGCCGGCCATACGTTGGCACTGCCACCGGAAGAACCGGCCAACTCCGGCCACTCAGAAGCCGAGATGGCCAACCTGCATAAGCTTTATCCACAGGAGCTACTGGCGCGGGTGGAGCTCTCTGACTGCTTGGCAGCCCTTCAGGGTTCCCTCGCCGTGAGCGATGGTTCGGTATCAACCCCACTGGTACTCAACGGCACCCGGTTGTACCTGCGCCGGTTCTGGCGCTACGAACAGCGTATTGCCGACGGCATCCAGCAACGGCTGGCCTTGCCATCGCCGCTGGCAGACCCGCAATCAGTGGCCGCGCAAACCTTATCCACAGCCCTCAACAAGCTGTTCCAGTCAACAGAACCGGTGGATTATCAGAAACTGGCCTGCGCCCTGGCTGCCCGGAACCGCTTTGCGGTGATCACCGGCGGCCCGGGTACCGGCAAGACCACTACCGTGGTGAATCTTCTGGCGGCCCTGCAGGCGGTGGCCGGGGAAAGCCCGGAACGGGCAGGGCGTAAGTACCGTATTCGCCTGGCGGCGCCCACCGGCAAGGCCGCCGCCCGCCTGAACGAATCCATTGGCGGCGCCGTCAGCAAGCTGCCGTTGACAGACCTTCCCGGCTCCGTGCAACTGGACGATATTCCCACCAAGGTCACCACATTGCACCGATTGCTGGGCAGCCGGCCCGACACCCGCCAGTTCCGCCACAACCAAGACAACCCGCTGCTGGTGGATATCCTGGTGATCGACGAAGCCTCCATGGTGGATGTCGACCTGATGGCCTCAGTGTTCGACGCCCTGCCCGCCAGCGCCCAGCTGATCCTGCTGGGCGACAAAGACCAGTTGGCCTCGGTGGATGCCGGCGCGGTGCTGGGCGAGCTGTGCCAGCGGGCCTTCGACGCCCACTACACCCCGGACACCGCCAGCTGGCTGGCCGCCATCACCGGCGCCCAGGTACCGGCCAGCCTTGTGGATAACTCAGGCCAGCCACTCGACCAGGCCGTGGCCATGCTGCGCAAGAGCTATCGTTTCGGGCAGGACAGCGGTATCCGACAGTTAGCAGAAGCTGTTAATACCAGCGCTCTGACGAGCACCGTGCTCAAGCAAATTCGTGACGCCGAGTTTGAGGATGTCATCTGGCTGAACGGCCACACCCCGAAACCCGCCCCGGAACAGACGCTTGAGCTGATCTGCCGCCACGCCATCACCGGCACCCCGGAGAGCTTCCTCAACGCCGGGCAGGGCCGGGTGGTCAATGGCAAAACACTGCCTTCGCCGGTGGGCTATCGCCATTACCTGGAAGTTATCCACAGCTCCAGTTTAACCGCCGACAGTCCCCGGGAAGCCTGGGATGCCCACGCCTCAAACGTGCTGGAAGCCTTCAACGACTTCCAGGTTCTATGTGCGTTACGCAAAGGCCCCTGGGGCGTGGAAGGCTTAAACCAGCAAATCGCCCAAAAGCTGCTGGCGGAGAAACTGATCGACAAAACCGAAGGCTGGTACGCCGGCCGGCCGGTACTGGTCACCGGCAACGACTACAATCTGGGCCTGATGAACGGGGACATCGGTATCACTTTCAGTGTGCCCTGGGACAGGACCGCCACTGGTGAGCCAAAAGACACCTTGCGGGTGGCCTTCCCGAGTGGTGACAGCACCGGCGGCATCCGCTGGATTTCCCCCAGTCGTCTACAGCAACTGGAAACCGTTTACGCCATGACCGTGCACAAATCCCAGGGCTCGGAGTTCAACCACACCTGTCTGGTGCTGCCGGACCGCCTCAGTCCGGTGCTTACTAAAGAGCTGGTTTATACCGGCATCACCCGGGCCAAGAACTGGTTCAGCCTGATTACTGGCGACGCTCAGGTGTTCAAAGACAGTGTGGGGCAACAGGTGGTGCGGGCGTCTGGTCTGGCGCTTCGGCTTGGGGATAACTAGGCCCTGGTGTTCCGGACTTTGGGGGCTCCGGGACGCCAGTAAGCGGAGGGCCTTGCCAAAACACGCTCCTTCGGCACGTCCCTGTGACGCTTGAGCTCCGCCATCCATGGCTCCGCACAGTTTTGACAAGGCCCTCCGCTCACTGGCTCAGCTAGGAGTTGTCCTCACTCCGGTGCTGCTGCTCCCACAGATGGGCATAGTGGCCACCTGCAGCCAACAGCTCATTATGACTTCCGCTTTCCACAATCCGGCCGCCATCCATCACCAAGATGGTATTGGCATCTCGAATAGTAGAGAGGCGATGGGCAATCACCAAGGTGGTTCTCTGCTGACTGACTTCTTTCAAGGCTCCAAGTATCGCCTGCTCGGATAACGAATCCAGCGACGACGTGGCTTCGTCCAGAATCAATAACGGCGGGTTCTTCAGAATCACCCGGGCAATCGCAACCCGCTGTTTTTCGCCGCCGGACAACTTCAGCCCCCGCTCGCCCACTTTGGTGTCGTAACCTTCCGGAAGGCTGTGGATAAAGTTTTCCAGGTGGGCCATGCGCGCGGCCCGGTGTACTTCTTCCTCGGTCGCTTCGGGGCGGCCGTAGGCAAGGTTCCGGTACAGGGTATCGTTGAACAGCACGGTGTCTTGCGGCACCACACCAATAGCCGAACGCAGGGAATCCTGAGTGACCGTCCGGATATCCTGGCCATCTATACGGATAGCGCCCTGATCCACCTCATAGAACCGGAACAGCAAGCGGGCAAGGGTAGATTTGCCGGCACCGCTGGCGCCCACCACCGCCACGGTGTGGCCGGCGGGAATGGTGAAGTTCACATCCTGCAGAATGGGGCGGTCTGGCCGGTAGGCGAAATGGATGTGCTCGAACCGTACCTCGCCGTTATCCACAGTCAGGGGCTTGGCATCCGGGGCATCCTGGATGGCTGGTTGATCGCCCAGCAGTTTGAACAGGCGCTCCACGTTCACCAGGGCTTGGCGAATTTCCCGGTAGACAAAGCCCAGGGCGTTCAGGGGAATGAACAACTGCAGAAGGTAGGCGTTAATCATGGTGAAGTCGCCCAGGGTTATCTCTCCACTGGCTACTTCGCCGACCGCCATCGCCATGATCACGATCAGTGCCACACCAATGATCAAGGCCTGGCCGGCGTTCAGGGTGGCCAGAGACAATCGGTTCTTCAGCCGGGCCTTTTCCCACTCGTCCAGGTCCTGGTCGTAGAGTTCGGCTTCGTAGCGTTCGTTGTTGAAGTATTTGACGGTTTCATAGTTCAGCAGGCTGTCGATGGCCCGGGAGTTGGACTGGTTGTCCTTTGCGTTGGCTTCCCGCACGAACTTGGTTCGCCACTCGGTGATTTTGATGGAGAACACCACATACACCACCACCGCCACCAGAATGGCCAGCACGTAACCCACGTTGAACACTACCAGCAAGATGGCCGCTACTAGCAGGATTTCCAGGATGGTGGGCACAATGTTGAACAGGGTAAAGCGCAGCAGGAAGCTGATGCCGTTGGTACCCCGTTCAATGTCACGGGCCAGGCCACCGGTTTTTCGGTCCAGGTGAAAACCCAGCTCGCGCTGATGCAGGTGTTCAAACACTCGCAAAGACACCCGCCGCATAGCCCGTTCCGCCACCCGGGCAAACACGGCATCCCGCAGTTCGCTGAACAGGGTGGCGCCAAAGCGCAGGGAGCCGTAGGCCACCACCAGCACAACCGGAATCCACAGCAGCATGTCGGCTCCGCGGTTCTGGTCCAGGTAATCGACGATGTATTTCAGGGCGACCGGCGTGGCGACGGTGGCCAGCTTGGCCAGTACCAACATCGCCATAGCCAGCGCGACCCGCCCCCTGAATTCCAGAAGGTAAGGCCACAGACCAGAAATGATCGACCAGTCGGGCTTATGATCGGCAGGGTAGTCGTTGTCGGCGTAGGCGCGCACTCTGTCTTCCTTCGGTTTCGGAGAAGTCGAACGCACGGGTGGGTGGGCCTGCCAGGACACGCTGTAAATACATCCATGTACGCTCGGCAAAAGCCATCCCTGGCTTTTGACGGTCCTGGCAGGCCCACCCACCCGCGCGCTCTTACGTAGCTGTATGATAGGTCTTGTCAGGAGAACAAACCGTATTGAAGCTGGAGTCTACAGCAGCTAACACCTTTGAGGCACATTATTAACACTCGTCACCGTAAGGCCCTGAAACTCGTCATAGAGTTTATCAGCCCCTACCGCCGCGCCGTGGCCGGAGCACTGCTGGCACTGGTCATCACCGCCGGCATCACGCTAGGTCTGGGCCAGGGCCTGCGTATTCTGGTGGATCAGGGCCTCGCTACGCAATCACCGGAAAACCTGGCCAAAGCCATCGGTCTGTTTTTTGTGCTGGTACTCGGCCTCGCATTTGGTTCGTTTGCCCGGTTCTACCTGGTGTCCTGGATTGGCGAGCGGGTGGTGGCGGATATTCGCAAAAAGGTGTTCAACCACCTGATTGATCTGCACCCCGGCTTTTTTGAGCAGAACCGGGCCCTGGAAATCCAGTCCCGGTTTACCGCCGACACCACGGTGCTGCAATCGGTGATCGGCTCCACCGTGTCCATTGCCCTGCGCAACACGCTGATGCTCATCGGCGGGCTTATTCTGCTGTTTGTCACCAACGCCAAGCTGGCGGCCATCATCCTGCTGGGGTTCCCCCTGGTGATCGCACCGATCCTGTTCTTCGGTCGCCGGGTTCGGCAGTTATCACGGCTCAGCCAGGACCGGGTGGCGGATGTAGGCAGTTACGTGGGGGAGAATCTTTCCCAGATCAAAACCGTTCAGGCATTCAATCATCAGCCCCACGACCGGCGGTTTTTCTCGGAAGTGTCCGAGAAGGCGTTCGACATTGCCCGCGAGCGCATCCGGCAGCGGGCGTGGCTGACCACTCTGGCTATTTCCCTCGTGATGGGGGCGGTCGGCATTGTGATCTGGATTGGCGGGCTGGATGTGATTCATGGCCGGATAAGCCCCGGTGAACTTGCCGCATTTGTGTTCTACAGCCTGCTGGTTGGCGTTGCCGCGGGTGCGATCAGTGAGGTGATTGGTGAACTGCAACGGGCAGCCGGGTCTGCCGCCCGTCTGTTTGAGCTGCTGCAGACAGAACCGGCGTTTGTCCGAGAAGGGGAGAACCGGTCTTTTGCCGGGCCGGTCACCGGCGAGATCGCCATCGAGCATCTGGGCTTCAGTTATCCCGGCCGACAGGCCCAGCCGGCGATTTCCGATCTGTCCCTGCATATCCGCCCCGGGGAGACCCTGGCCCTGGTTGGTCCTTCCGGGGCCGGCAAGTCCACACTGTTCGATCTGTTGCTGCATTTCTATCAACCGGATTCCGGGCGGATCCTGATCGACGGGGTAGACACCTCTGATCTGTCTCTGGACGCGCTAAGACGCTGCTTTGCCCTGGTGCCCCAGAACCCGGCGTTGTTCCATGGCACGGTGGCGGACAACATTCGCTATGCCCGCCCCGGTGCAGAGCAATCCGAGGTAGAGCAGGCGGCGCGGATTGCCCACGCCGATGAGTTTATCCAGGCGCTCCCGCAGGGCTACGACACACCGCTGGGGGATGCCGGGCTGGGGTTATCCGGTGGGCAGAAGCAGCGCCTGGCCATCGCCCGGGCGCTGTTGGCGGATGCCCCGATTCTCTTGCTGGATGAGGCCACCAGTGCCCTCGATGCCCAAAGCGAGCACCTGATCCAGCAAGCCATGCCTGCGCTCACCGCTGGGCGTACCACCCTGGTGATCGCCCACAGGCTGGCAACCGTCAGAGACGCCGATCGCATCGCGGTACTGGAGCAGGGTCGGCTGCTGGCGGTCGGCAGCCACGATGAACTGATGCGCGATAACGAACTTTACCGGCGCCTGGCCAGCCTGCAGTTCCGGGACGAAGCCGCAGATACGGACAATGGTCGGTTTGTGTGTTGAGTGCGTACTCCCTACACTGTTAAGAGAATTTCTCAATCCTGAACCAGGGAGAACAGCAAAGTGAGCAATAAAGAATTGCAGGCACTCAAAGAGCGATACGTCGCTGCGGGCGCGGCAAGCCCCAATGATCAATTTGCAGATCACGCCCTGAACGCAGAAGTCTGGGACGCCGACGGCAAGCGCATGATCGACCTTGCCGGCGGTATCGGCGTTCTGAACATCGGCCATCGGCACCCGAAAGTGGTCGAGGCGGTTAAAGCCCAGCTCGACAAGCTGATGCACACCTGCCAAACGGTAATGCCCTATGAGGGTTACGTAAAACTGGCGCAGAAGTTGAGCGAAGTGGTGCCGGTCAAAGGCCACGGCAAAGTGATGCTGGCCAACTCCGGGGCTGAGGCGCTGGAAAACGCGGTCAAGATTGCCCGTGCAGCCACCGGCAAGAACAACGTGATCTGCTTTGATGGCGGCTACCATGGCCGTACCTTCTTCACCATGGCCATGAACGGCAAGGCTGCCCCTTACCAGACCTCATTCGGCCCCATGCCCGGCCTGGTGTACCGCGCGCCTTACCCGGTGCCTTACCACGGCATCACTGAGGAAGACGCCCTGCGTGGCCTGGCAATGACCATGAAAGCCGATTCCCCGGCCCACGAAACCGCCGCCATCGTACTGGAGCCGGTTCTGGGTGAGGGTGGTTTTTATCCCGCCCCGGACAGTTTCCTGAAAGCCCTGCGCAAAATCTGCGATGACAATGACATTCTTCTGATTGTCGACGAAGTGCAAAGCGGCTTTGGCCGTACCGGCAAACTGTTCGCCATTGAACACAGCGGCGTTGAGCCGGACATCATGACCATGGCCAAATCCATGGCCGATGGTATGCCGATCTCTGCCATTGTCGGTACCGACAAGGTAATGGACTCCTCGGGCCCGAATTCCCTCGGTGGCACCTACACCGGCAGCCCTACTGCCTGTGCCGCAGCTCTGGCGGTGTTTGATGTGATCAAAGAGGAAGATATCCTCGGCAAAAGCCAGCGCCTGGGTGACAAACTGAGGGCCCGGTTCGACCAGTGGCAGGAGCAGTTCACTCACGTGGATAATGCCCGCAACATGGGGCCGATGGCCGCGTTTGAGCTGGTGGAAAGCAAGGAATCCCGCAAGCCCATGCCGGAGCTGGTAGCGGCGATAACCAAGAAAGCCAAAGAGAAAGGCCTGATACTGCTCAGCTGCGGTATGTACGGCAACACTCTGCGGTTCCTGATGCCTGTCACCATCGAAGATGAGGTGCTGGAAGAGGGCCTGAACATTGTTGAGGAATGCCTGAAGGAGGTGGGTGCCTGATCAGGGCGCTTTCTTTCAGTTCCAGAGAGCCGGACTTTTGCCCGGCTTTTTTATGCTACTCTGAAGATCACTCTTATTGATACCTGCACAATGACCGGGACCGGTGTGAGGTAGTGCTCTCCAAAACTGTGCGGAGCCATGGATGGCGGAGCCCAAGCGCCACATGGATGTGCCGCAAGGAGCGTGTTTTGGAGAGCACTACCTCACAGCGGGCCTTGTACGATCTCAGAAAGGCGGAGATTTCCAGTCATTCAGACAGTCGATGTGACCATAAAATATACCCTCCCCGGTTCTACGCCCCATTTATGCGCTCCAAGGATGTGTTGGCTAATCATTGATCATTGCATGTTGTGAATATCAGCCCGCTTGAACAAAAAACCGACAACCGAGGCTGATCCCAAATGCACCACAACAATGACAACACAGGAGCATGCAATGATCTCACTCTCCCGATTGGCAACCGGTGCCGCGCTCGGACTGGCACTGACATTGCCAACCCAACAAGCCCAGGCCGGTGCCTTTGTGCATCTGTTTGAATGGAAATGGAGCGACGTCGCCCAGGAATGCGAAAACTTCCTGGGCCCCAAAGGGTTCAGTGCGGTTCAGGTATCGCCGCCCCAGGAGCATATCCAGGGCAGTGCCTGGTGGACCCGCTATCAGCCGGTAAGTTATCAGCTGAACAGCCGCAGTGGCGACGCCAGCGCATTTGCTGACATGGTCCAGCGTTGTAACGCCGCCGGCGTGGATGTGTACGCCGATGCGGTCATCAACCATATGGCCAATGGCAGTGGTACCGGCACGGCGGGTTCAGCGTACAGCTCAACCTCCCTCAGTTATCCTATCTACAGTAGCAATGATTTTCATACACCCTGCGGTATCAATCCGGAAGATTACGGCACCGATGCCTGGCGGGTTCGGAATTGCCAGTTGGTGGGGCTGCCCGATCTCAATACCTCAGACAATTACGTTCAGAACACCATTGCCGGGTATCTGAACCAGCTGACAGCGCTTGGGGTTAAAGGTATCCGAATCGACGCCGCCAAGCATATGTCGCCCTCGGATATCAGTGGCATCCTGAACCGGGTGAACAATCCACTGTATGTATTCCAGGAAGTGATAGACCTGGGCGGGGAGGCGGTGAGTGCCGGCGAGTACACCGGGCTTTCCGATGTTACCGAGTTCCGCTACAGCGCGGCTATAGGTGACGTGTTCAAGAATCAGCGCCTGGCCAATCTCAACGGGTTTGGTGAGAGCTGGGGTTTCCTGGCCGGTGGTGATGCAGTGGTGTTTACCGACAACCACGACAACCAGCGGGGCCATGGCGCCGGTGGCAGCAATATCGTTACCTACAAGGATGGCGGCCTGTATAACCTCGCCAATGTGTTCATGCTGGCCTGGCCCTATGGGTATCCGAAGGTGATGTCGAGTTACAGCTTCTCGGATGGCGACCAGGGACCACCCGCCCAGGCGGTTTACCAGAATGGTAGCCCACAATGTGGCAGCGCCTGGATTTGTGAGCACCGTTGGGATTCGATTGCCAACATGGTGGCTTTCCGCAACGTGACGGATGGTTCCGGCGTCAGCCATTGGTGGGATAACGGTAATAACCAGATCGCCTTCAGCCGTGGCAACAAGGGCTTTGTGGCCATCAACCGGGAAGGGGGTACCCTGGCTCGAACCTTCAGTACCGGCCTGCCCGATGGCAACTATCGTAACGTAGCCGGTGACGGTAGCTGCGTCACCGTGCAGGGTGGGCAGGTGAGCCTGTCGGTGGCGCCGATGGAAGCGGCGGCCCTCCATGTTAGCGCTGACTGTGATGGCGATGACGGCTCCGATGAAGGAAACAACGGCAACGGTTCAGACGGGGAACAGGCCAGTGTCACCTTCCAGTGCAGCAACGGCACAACGGACTGGGGACAAAGTGTCTACGTTACCGGCAATCATGCCAGCCTGGGTAACTGGTCACCTGCGAATGCACTGAAACTGGATCCAGGTAATTATCCAACCTGGTCCGGGAGCTTCGACATGCCTGCGAACACGCAGGTAGAGTGGAAGTGCATCAAACGCAGCGAGTCAGACCCGGATGCTCAATTGGTGTGGCAAAGCGGTGCCAATAACCAGGTGCAAACCGGCGCGGCTGGCTCATCCATCAGCTCGTCCGGTAGCTTCTGAGTCCGGTTACGTTCGGCCTTCAATTCGTCGTATACTGCCGGAAGCTCTTTCCGGCAGTGCCTCTTCAGGCGCCTGCCGTCGATTCATCGATAGGCGGTAACCATGACGTCCCAGACCAACTCTTCCATTCCCGACCACAAGCCCAGACCCTGGATTGACCTTCTGGTCAGTATCATCATTCCCTCTGTTATTCTGATGAAGTTCAGTGGTGACGAACACCTCGGCAGTGTCAACGCGCTGGTCATTGGCCTGGCGTTTCCCCTTGGCTGGGGGCTGTTTGAACTGATTCGTTACCGCAAGAAAAACTTCATCGCCCTGCTGGGCCTGATCAGCGTTGGCCTGACCGGCGGCATCGGGCTACTGGAGCTGGACGCCGGCTGGCTGGCCATCAAGGAGGCGGCGGTACCTGCAGTGATTGGTCTTGCGGTATTGATATCCACCCGCACCAAGTACCCACTGGTACGAACGCTGCTGTACAACCCGAACATTCTGGATGTGGATAAGATCCACGCCTCGCTGGAAGAGAAGGGCTGTGTTGACCAGTTCGAGGCGCGGCTGCTCAATGCCAGCTATTTCTTTGCCGGTACCTTCCTGTTCTCTTCAATCATGAACTATGTACTGGCCAAGTGGATTGTGGTGAGCCCCTCGGGCACTCAGGCGTTCAATGAAGAGTTGGGGCGGATGACCCTGGTGAGCTATCCGATGATCGCCATTCCTTCAATGATCATGATGATGCTGATTTTCTACTACCTGTGGCGCACCATTCGCCGGCTTACCGGATACACGCTGGAAGAGGTGATGGCTCAGCACCTGGTGGAGAAGGAGAAAGAGAAGGAACAGAAACGCGCGGAATCCTCGAAGTAATCTATCGGAATAAAAATTCCCGGCTGATAACAAAAAAACGGTGGCACCTGTCGGGGCCACCGTTTTTTTATGCCAGTCTGTCGGTGTGATTACACGTCCAGATTGGTCACTTCCAGAGCATTGGTCTGGATAAAGATCCGGCGCGGCTCCACGTCATCACCCATCAGGGTGGTGAAGATCTGGTCGGCAGCGATGGCGTCTTCAATGGTGACCTTCATCATGCGGCGGCTTTCCGGGTCCATGGTGGTTTCCCACAGCTGTTCCGGGTTCATCTCACCCAATCCCTTATAGCGCTGGATGTTCAGACCACGCTGGGCCTCTTTCATCAACCAGTCCAGAGCACCCTCAAACGACAACACCACCTGCTTGCGCTCGCCACGCTGTACGTAGGCACCTTCATCAATCAACCCCTCCAGCGTCTCACCCAGGCGGGCAATCGCCTTGTAGGAGGATGATTCGAAGAAGTCATGGCTGAAGATGTGCTCATGGGGAATACCGTGCACATAGATGGTAACCATCGGCAGATACAGGCCACGCTCTTCGTCGCGGGTCACCGAGAATACGTATTTGGTGCCGGTGCGGGTATCCAGTTCAAGGCCATCACCCAGGTGTGCAACCCACTTGGCAACCGCCGCCTCATCTTTCAGCTGCTCCGGCTTGAGGGTGGTGTTGTACACCATCTGCTGCAATACCTTCGCGGGGTAGGCCCGGGACAGGCGTTCGATCATCGCCATCACCGCCTGGTAGTCCTTGACCATGGTTTCCAGGGCGGAATCCTTGATGGCGGGCGCCTCCGGGTTCACGTACAGCTGAGCGCCGTCCAGGGCAGTCTGGGTGAGGTAGGCTTCTTTCGCCTTCTCATCTTTCAGATACTGTTCCTGCTTGCCGCGCTTGACCTTATACAGGGGCGGCATGGCAATGAACACGTGACCGCGCTCGATGATTTCCCGCATCTGGCGGAACAGGAACGTAAGCAGCAGGGTACGGATGTGCGAACCATCCACGTCCGCATCGGTCATGATGATGATCGAATGGTAGCGTAGCTTGTCCGGATTGAACTCTTCCCGGCCGATGCCGCAACCCAGTGCGGTAATCAGCGTACCCACTTCCGCAGACGACAGCATCTTGTCGAAACGGGCTTTCTCCACGTTCAGGATCTTACCTTTCAGGGGCAGGATGGCCTGGGTTTTACGATCACGACCCTGCTTGGCACTGCCACCCGCAGAATCACCCTCCACTATGAACAGTTCGGACAGGGCGGGGTCTTTTTCCTGGCAGTCAGCCAGCTTGCCGGGCAGGCCTGCGATGTCCAGGGCGCCTTTGCGGCGGGTCATGTCCCGAGCCTTTCGGGCGGCTTCCCGAGCCCGGGCTGCTTCGACCATCTTGTTGACGATTAGCTTGGCCTCGTTGGGCTGCTCCTGCAGGTACTCGGCAAAGCTCTGGTACAGCTCCTGCTCAACGGCGGTTTTCACCTCAGAGGAGACCAGTTTGTCTTTGGTCTGAGAGGAGAATTTCGGGTCGGGTACTTTCACACTGATGATGGCGGTGAGGCCTTCACGGGCATCGTCACCCGTGGTGGCTACCTTGGCCTTTTTCCCCAGACCTTCATGATCGATATAGTTATTCAGGGAACGGGTCAGGGCGGCACGGAAGCCCGCCAGGTGCGTACCACCATCCCGCTGAGGGATATTGTTGGTAAAGCAGTAAAGGTTCTCCTGGAACGCGTCATTCCACTGCATCGCCACTTCAACCGAGATGCCGTCTTCTCGATCACGGGTGAAATGGAACACCCGGTTAATTGGCGTCTTGTTGGTGTTCAGGTGTTCTACGAAGGCCCGCAAACCACCCTCATACTCGAACACTTCTTCCTTGCCGCTGCGTTCATCGGTCAGGCGAATACGCACGCCGCTGTTCAGGAACGCCAGTTCCCGCAGGCGCTTGGCCAGGATATCGTAGTGAAACTCAATGTGCGTGAAGGTTTCCGGTGAGGGAATAAAGTGCACCTTGGTGCCGGACGCTTCTGTTTCACCCACTTCTGCCAGCGGTGCATTGGGCACGCCATGGGTGTAGGTCTGCTCATAGACCTTGCCCTCACGCCGGATGGTCAGAGTCAGGGTAGAGGACAGGGCGTTAACCACCGAAACACCCACACCGTGCAGACCGCCGGAGACCTTGTAGGAGTTGTCATCAAACTTACCGCCTGCGTGCAGGACGGTCATGATCACTTCGGCGGCAGAGACACCCTCTTCTTCGTGGAGATCCACCGGAATACCGCGGCCGTTATCTTTTACGCTGACGGATTCGTCAGGGTGAATGATGACCCCGATCTCGGAACAGTAGCCAGCCAGAGCCTCATCGATGGAGTTATCCACCAACTCAAAGACCATGTGGTGCAGGCCGGTGCCGTCATCGGTATCACCGATGTACATGCCCGGGCGCTTACGCACCGCATCCAGTCCTTTCAGGACCTTGATACTGGAGGAATTGTAGTTCGATTCACTCATTAATGAGACTCCTGAAGGTGATACCGGCCAGGTTCAGCGGAAAACGGTACACGCCGCCTATGCCAGTCTATTCTTCCGTCAATTTTCCATGTTCCACGTGGAACATTCTGTATTCCGGTGCATCACGGTCGCCCCAGAGCACGTCAGGTTCCGGATGCTCGATAGAGGTGATAAACACCTGACAACGCAAATCCTGGAGCTTATGCGCCAGCATGATCCGATGGCGCACATCCAATTCGGCATTGATGTCGTCCAGCAGGAAAGTCACCTGCTTACCAAGATCACTCAACACCTTTCCCTGGGCAATCTTCATCAGAATAACCAGTGTCTTCTGCTGCCCCCGGGAAAAGGTTTCCGCAACCGGCCGACCACCTAACTTGAGACGGATATCTGCACGATTAGGGCCATACAACGTGTGCCCCATCCGGCGTTCCTGCTCCCGGTGGCTCGCCAATATGTCCACAAGCGAGCGGGACCGATCCCAGCCCGGATAGAACTCAAGTTTGAGACCTTCCGTCCAGCTGGCATCCAGCTCCTGCAGCACCGCATCGAAGGCCGCTTTGAACTGCCTGAAAACCTGCTCTCTGACATCGCTCAGGGTTTCCGCCAGGGCACCGAACTGACTGTCCCAGACCCGGAGCAACGATTCGTCCAGTCTACCATTTCTGAGCGTTTGATTCCGCTGTGATGTCACTCTCTGGCACTGTTGCCACATTACCGAAAAGGAAGGTTCCACGTGGAACACTAACCAGTCGAGAAACTGTCGACGTTTTCCGGGGCCACCGGCCACAATGTCGAATACCCCCGGATCAATCACCGACACAGGCAGATGCATGGCCAGGGATGACAAACTACGTACAGCTTCGCCATCCACCCTTAGCGCTGTTTCCTTGGCAGATACATCCCGGGATATTCCCAGACGATGGGCGATGCCGGTGGTGCCTTCCGCTGCACCACTTTGGTCCTCATTATTGCTGAGCCCACTGTCCAGAGCGCCAAATACCGTTAACTTGCTGTGACCATGGCTGACCACCGCCTGATGCCGACTCACCCGAAAGGACCGCCCCAATCCCAGATAAGCAATCGCTTCCAGGGCACTGGACTTACCGCTGCCATTAGCGCCATACAACAAATTAAAGGAAGGTGAAAAACCGACAGGGTCCGGCGCCAGGTTTCGGAAATTCTGGGTCTGGAGTTTCACAAGCGCCATAAAGGAGGAATTCTCATCACCGGAGTCGGAGCACAAAAAAAAGGCAATGCCGGAACGCGACATTGCCTTAGTGTACAAGATGCGTGGCGGCGACGCTCGTCAATGAAGCATGGTCAACCGCTCATCCATAAACACATCCATCTCCGGTGCGAGAATATGCACATACCGATCAAAATAGAGGAACTGTTTCAGCAACAGCGCAAATTCCCGCGGAAAGTGCAGGCCATGACTTTCGCCCACCTTCACCATATCCATAAGAATGTTGTTGACGTCATCTTCCGCCTGACCCATTTCATAGGGAACGTCGTCCGGAACCATTCGATCCATCTGACGATACAGGCGTTGCAGATCGGCAGAGAGCTCATCCACCCTTACCGTGCGACGGGTGACACCAATCCGGATCATGGCATCAGCCATACCGTCGAAGTTACCGACCATGATCGCGGAGATGAAATCGCTCACCGCCTGCCAGGTGTCCGGCCTGATGCGCCCGACAATACCAAAATCGATAAACCCGACGCGCCCGTCCTTCAGCACCATCAGGTTGCCAGCATGCACATCCGCGTGGAAAAACTCACACTGGGTCAGGCTGGCGAACCAGGTGTTCATGGCGGTAATCAGGGTACGTTCGGGATCCTTCGAAAAACCGCGAATGCTTTCGAGATCCGTCAGCGGAACGCCATAGAAACGTTCCATGGTCAGGATCCTGCGAGTACTACATTGCTCATATACCCGGGGCACGGTCGCGTCGTCGTTATGGGTATTCAGCAAGAATTCCCGGAACACCTTCAGATTATTGGCTTCCTTGATGAAGTCACATTCTTCCATCATGGTCTGCTGAATTTCTTCAACAATGCCAGACAGGGATGTCCACGACAGCTTCGGCGCCAGGGTTTCCAGAATCCGCGCCGACAGGTACAGAAAGTTCAGGTCCGTCAGCAGAATATTTTCCACGCCAGGCTTCTGAACCTTGATAACCACGTCTTCGCCAGTCACCAGTTTCGCCGCATGAACCTGCGCAATAGATGCCGACGCCAGAGCCACCGGATCGATTTCCGAGTACACCTGATCAATCGGCCGCCCGAGTTCCTCACGAATAATGCGCTTGATCACGCCAAATGGAAGACTGGGGGTTTTATCAAGACAATACTGAAACTCTTCCACGTACTCTTTTGGAAAGAACGTGGGGGAGCTCGCTATAAACTGACCAAGCTTGATATAGGTGGCCCCAAGATTCTCAAACGTCTGGCGCAGCAGTTTCGGGGTAGGGGGGCGATCGCCCCGAACCCAGTTCAGACCGGTACGGCCAAGCACCGACAGTGTTTGACCAACCCTGAAAGCACCTTTGATTCCGTTCGTTACGGCACCCATTAAATTCCTCCGGAAAGGTTACAGCCGCATCGGCATGACCACATACAGGCAGCTGTTATCGTTCTCTGCTTCGATCAATGCGCTGCTGTTGGGATTGGACAGGGTAATCTTCACCTGCGCCTCATCCAGCGCATTCATCACGTCAATCAGATAACCTACATTAAAACCGATCTGAAGGGATTCGCCCTGATAGTCCACCGGCAGCGCATCTTCGGCCTGTTCCTGGTCCGGGTTGTTGGCGAACACCTGCAGCTCTCCCGGCGCCAGGTTCAGGCGCACACCGCGGATATTCTCATGAGACAGAATACCGGCCCGCTGCAAGGTGTTCTTCAGCGTTGCCCTGTCAGCGAGCACCACCTTATCGCCACCCCTGGGGATAACCCGGTTGTAATCCGGGAACTTGCCTTCAATCAGCTTGGAAGTGAAGGTATACGCACCCACCGTCGCACGCAGATGATTGTCGCCAATCACCAGGGTCACCGGCGATTCCACGTCGTCCAGCAGGCGGGCGAGCTCCAACACGCCTTTTCTCGGCACAATCACCTGCCGGGGTTCCGGGCACCCGGTCTGCAGATCGGAATGTGCCATCGCCAGGCGGTGACCATCGGTTGCTACTACCCGTACATGGCCGCTGTCGACTTCCAGTAGCAGACCATTGAGGTAATAACGAACATCCTGCTGTGCCATGGCAAACGCCGTCGCGTCCAGCATGCGACCGAGTTCTTTCTGCGGAAGCTCCAGGCGGAAGCTTTCCGGCTCGTCTTCCACATTGGGGAAGTGCTCGGCCGGCAGGGTCGACAAGGTAAAATGGGAGTTGCCTGCACGCACGTGCAGACGGTCGCCTTCAAGCGCCAGATCAATCGGGGCTTCGTCACCCAGTGCCCGACAGATATCAGACAGCTTCCTGGCCGGTACCGTGATCCTGCCCGGTTGGTCCACGTGGACCGGCGTAACCCGCCCGACCAGCTCAACTTCCATATTGGTACCGGTGAGTGTCAATGTGTTGTCTTCAGCTTCCAGCAACACGTTGGACAAAACCGGCATGGTCTGTTTCTTTTCCACAACGCCAGCAATGCTTTGCAGAGGAGTAAGAAGGGATTCACGGCTTATGGTCAGTTTCATGGCACTCGGCTTCAGTTGTCGGAAGTGAATGTTGTTGGTTGATCGCCACCCGGGGTCAGGTGGTCAGCAATCGCATAAAGTTCTGGTAGTCCTCGCGGATTCCAGGGTCCGTTTCCTGGAGTTCCACAATCTTCTTACAAGCATGCAACACCGTGGTGTGGTCACGGCCACCAAAGGCGTCGCCGATTTCTGGCAGGCTGTGATTGGTCAACTCCTTGGCCAGGGACATGGCCACCTGACGGGGCCGGGTCACCGTCCGGGTGCGGCGTTTGGACAATAGATCGGCCACCTTGATCTTGTAGTACTCCGCCACCGTGCGCTGGATGTTATCGATACTGACCTGCTTTTCATGCAGCGCCAGCAGATCCTTCAGGCTTTCCCGGATAAATGGAGGGGTAATCTCAGACCCGGTGAAGTGAGCATTCGCTATCACCAAACGAAGCGCGCCTTCTAACTCTCGAACGTTTGATCGAATCTTCTGAGCAATAAAGAATGCCGCCTCGCTGCTCAGTTTCACATTAGCCTGCTCGGCCTTTTTCATCAGAATCGCCACCCGGGTTTCCAGCTCCGGCGGCTCCACCATTACCGTCAGACCCCAGCCAAACCTGGATTTCAATCGCTCTTCCATATCGACGATTTCTTTCGGAAACCGATCACAGGTCACGATGACCTGCTGGCCACCTTCAAGCAGCGCATTAAAGGTATGGAAAAATTCTTCCTGTGAGCGCTCTTTCCGGGCGAAGAACTGAATATCGTCAATCAGCAACGCATCCACAGATCGATAGTAACGTTTGAACTCGTTGATGGCGTTCAGCTGCAGAGCCTTGACCATATCCGCAACAAACCGTTCAGATCGAAGGTAAGCGACTTTCGCCTTGGGATTACGGCGGACGATTTCATTACCGATGGCATGCATCAGGTGGGTTTTACCAAGACCGACACCGCCGTACAGGAACAGCGGGTTATAGGCTCCGCCGGGGTTCTCAGCCACCTGCATTGAGGCCGCGCGGGCCAGCTGGTTGGACTTACCCTCAACAAAGGTCTCGAAGGTGAAAGTCTCATTCAGAAAGCTCTGGTGCTTGATGTCACCTTCCACTTGAACCGGACGGCGCTCGCCATTGATTTTCTGCGCACTGCGGCTAACACCGGCAGAGGTAGAACCCGCGACAGTTGCCGCGACACTCTTCTCTTCCTCGGTTACCCGCTGCCCGATTTCGTCTGCCAGACTAGCCGGCTTCCGCTCAGCCACCGAGCGCACCACCGGTTCACTTTCCCGGGGCGCCGACCCTACTTTCATCTGAACCCGCGGCGCCTGGCCACCGTTGAGGTCCTTCAGAACTTCCTCTATACGGCGCAGATACTTTTCATTAACCCAGTCCATCACAAAACGGTTCGGCGCAAACAGCATCAGCTGGCCCTCTCGGAGATCCGACTGGAGGGGTCTCAACCAGGTATTGAACTGTTGCGCGGGAAACTCATCCCGGAGTACTTCAAGACATTGATGCCACATACTGTTAGGCACGACCGCCTGCTCCCGAAACCTGACTGTTCTCACATCGGAAAAGGCTTTTCCCGACGCTCAAGGTGACCCCGGATTCTACCCCGCCGTGGCCCACAGTAAAAGGCCAACAATCACTGTCATAAACAGCCTGTGGAAACATTTCTCCTCATCTTTCAGAAAGTTCCAGACCTATCTACAGGCTTGTGTACAGAAATGCCCTGAAAAAAAGTTACCCACAGGTCCTTGTGCACAGACCGCCCCCAACCCTGTGTGAAAGCCTTGGACCAAACCATGAATAACTCGGGCCTTCCTCGAAACACCGGGTTATTCACAATTCCACACCCTCTCGTCCACAGAGCTTACGGCCACCTGTCACCGTACTTGTCATTAATTCAAGCATTTGTTGTTGAAGGAAAAAACAGACTTTCCCACAGATATCAAGGTGCCTAATAACAGTAATAAATAATCTTTGAAAGAATTTAAAAAAGACCTATAGATTTTATTAGTCAGGCCTTCGGCTTGTACCCATACCGAAAAATTCACTTCCCCGATGCACAGTCATTGAACTTGCTAGCAGATTTGACTAGAATGCCGCTCCTGTTTTGGCTGTCTATTTTCCAGCCAACGACCAATGTCCATTGACGAATTTGTGAGAACATCACCATGAAAAGAACATTCCAACCGAGCGTCCTGAAGCGCAAGCGTGTTCACGGCTTCCGTGCCCGTATGGCGACTGCTAACGGCCGTAAGGTAATCTCTCGTCGCCGTGCCAAGGGCCGCGCACGCCTGTCAGCGTAACCTGATGTTTGCCTCATGAAGGCCTTGACGTTTCCGAAGTCACACAGACTGTTGCGGCCTTCGGACTACAGCAAGGTCTTCGATGATGTGCAGCTGAAAGTTCCGCACAGGAATTTTCTGATCCTGGCAGCTCCAAATAATCTGGGCCACGCCAGGGTCGGACTCATTTTCTCCAAAAAGAATCTCAAACTGGCGGTCCAGAGAAATCGGATAAAACGCCAGGTTCGAGAAACTTTCAGGCATCAGACGGATCTACCGGACCTCGACATTATTGTTCTTGGTCGGCAAGGACTCGCTCAACTGGATAACGCCTCAGTCATATCGTCGCTTAACGATCTTTGGCGCCGTCTCAGAAAGAAGTACCATCAGTCCTCAGTTGATCAAACGACTGTGAATTCAAAAGGTACGGGTTAATGCGACAGATTCTGTTACTGCCTATCCGGTTCTATCAGTACGCTATCAGTCCCATGATGGCCAGCCATTGCCGGCATTTCCCAACCTGCTCCCAGTACGCGGTTGAAGCTATTCAACACCACGGAGCAGCCAAAGGCTCGTATCTGGCAACCCGCCGATTATTAAGGTGTCATCCCTGGGCCGAAGGCGGTTATGATCCCGTACCGGGCACAGAGACCCAATATTCTCCGACCAACACTCAAACCAGAAACTAACGTTTATGGATATTCAACGCATCGTTTTGTTTGCCGGCCTGGCTATTGTCAGTTATCTGATGGTGCTTGCCTGGAATGAGGACTACAACCAGCCCCGTACTGAACAGGTCACCCAGGTAGAAACCTCGGGGTCGGACGGATCTGTTGATGACATGGTTCTGCCGGAAAGTGCTTCCCGGACAGACGATGAGTTTGTCACGCCGGAAACCGGCGAACTCCGGTCCACCTCCTCTGACGGCGAACAAAGTGTCGGCGACCAGTTCATCACGGTAGTGACCGACGTACTGGAACTGACCATCGACCGTGTTGGTGGCAATGTCATTGCCAGTTCCCTGCTTCAGTACGATGAATCGCTCGACAGCGAACAA
This sequence comes from Marinobacter sp. KM021, assembly GCF_050707965.1. NCBI lineage: Bacteria > Pseudomonadati > Pseudomonadota > Gammaproteobacteria > Pseudomonadales > Marinobacteraceae > Marinobacter > Marinobacter sp. KM021. The sequence goes on along the minus strand of NZ_CP136129.1, from coordinate 3,543,003 downwards.
CCCCTGACTCTTCTGACCAACACCCAGAACCGTACCTATATTCTGGAAAGTGGCTTGATCGGGCGCAACGGCCCCGATGGTCGCAGTGCCGGTCAGGCACCGGTTTACCAGGCAGAAGCATCCCGTTTCGAGCTGACCGATGGCCAGGATGAACTGATCATTGACCTAAAACTGACCACAGACGATGGCGTTGATATCACCAAACGCTACCGTCTTGCCCGGGACAGCTATGAGATTGATATCCGTTACCTGATCAACAACCAGTCCGATACCGACTGGCAAGGTAACTTCACCGGCAAAATCGTAAGGGACGAGGCTCCTGACCCAACCTCCCAGACCACTATGGGTATCAAGGCCTACCTTGGCCTGGTCATCAGCACGCCTGACGATCCCTATGAAAAATACGATTTCAGCGACCTGGGCAAACAACGGGTTAACGAACCGGTCACTAATGGCTGGCTGGCGTTCCTGCAGCACTACTTCATTACCGCCTGGGTTCCGGACCGTGATAAAACAGCCCAGTTCCAGACCACCCGCCGGGATCAGTTGCATGTGATGGGTTTTGTCTATCCAGCAACCGCGGTTGCCCCCGGGCAGACTGTTGAGGTAGGTGCCACTGCTTACGTGGGCCCCAAAATCATTGATCGTCTGGAAGCCCTGGCTCCTAACCTGGACCGTACCGTTGACTTTGGCTGGCTGTTCTTCATCTCCCTGCCGCTGTTCTACATCCTGGAATGGTTCTATGGCCTGGTGGGTAACTGGGGTGTGGCCATTATTCTGCTGACCGTTCTGGTAAAAGCCGTGTTCTTCCACCTGTCAGCAACCAGCTATCGCTCCATGGCAAAAATGCGGGCCGTCGCGCCACAACTCACGCGCCTGAAAGAACTCTATGGTGACGATCGCCAGCGGATGTCCCAGGAGATGATGGCCCTGTACAAGCGGGAAAAGATCAATCCGCTGGGTGGCTGTTTGCCGATACTGGTACAGATGCCGGTGTTCATTTCGCTCTATTGGGTACTGTTCGAGAGTGTGCAGCTGCGCCATGCGCCGTTCATGTTGTGGATAAACGATCTGTCCCAGATGGATCCGTACTTTATCCTGCCAATTCTGATGGGCATCAGTATGTTCATCCAGATGAGCCTGAACCCGACACCACCAGACCCCATGCAGGCGAAGATCATGAAGCTGATGCCACCAGTCTTTACGGTGTTCTTCCTGTGGTTCCCGGCTGGTCTGGTACTGTACTGGCTGGTGAACAACATTCTTTCGATCTCCCAGCAGTGGTACATTACCCGCAAGATTGAAGTGGAAATGGCAGGCAAGAAACACTGAGTGATCAGTTGCACTGACCTGACAAAGGCTCCCCTGTGGAGCCTTTGTCATTTCTAATCAGGATAAACACACCATGCAGGCAACCACAGACACCATCGCAGCCATTGCCACCGCACCAGGCCAGGCGGGTGTGGGTATTGTTCGGGTTTCAGGGCCAAAAGCCGTTGAGATTGCCCGGAACATGCTCGGTTTTGAGCCCCGGCCCCGCTACGCCCATTATGGACCTTTTCACGATAGCCGGGGCGAACTGATCGACGAGGGCATCGGGCTGTATTTTCCGAACCCTCATTCGTTCACCGGTGAAGACGTGTTTGAGCTGCAGGGGCACGGCGGTACCGTGATCCTCGATATGCTGTTGCGGGAAGTCTGTAGTCAGGGCGCCCGTCTGGCACGGCCTGGTGAGTTTTCTGAGCGGGCGTTTCTGAATGACAAACTCGACCTGGCCCAGGCTGAAGCCATTGCCGACCTGATTGAAAGCAGCTCAGAGCAGGCAGCCCGTTGCGCCGTGCGCTCCATGCAAGGTGTGTTTTCCAGACGGATTGATGAACTGGTCGATGCGGTTACCCACTTGCGTATCTACGTGGAAGCGGCCATCGACTTTCCGGAGGAAGAAATCGATTTTCTCGCCGACGGCAAAGTGGCGGTTGATCTGCAAGGCCTGTTGCAACAGGTGGAACAGATCCTGTCGGAAGCCCAGCAGGGCACCATTCTGCGGGATGGCATGAAGGTGGTGATCGCCGGTCGTCCCAATGCCGGAAAATCCAGCCTGCTCAATGCCCTGGCCGGCCGCGAAGCGGCCATTGTCACCGCCATTGAAGGCACCACCCGGGATGTCCTGCGGGAACATATCCACATTGATGGCATGCCGTTGCACATCATCGACACCGCCGGCCTCCGGGACAGCCCGGACGAGGTGGAACAGATCGGTATTGCCCGGGCCTGGGATGAAATACGCCAGGCGGATCGCATTCTGTTGATGGTGGATGCCACCACCACCGATAAAACCGAACCCCATGAAATCTGGCCAGATTTTATTGACCAGCTCCCGGCCAGTGCCCCGGTCACGGTTATCCGTAACAAAGTGGATTTGTCGGGTGAGCCGGTGGGCATCAGTGCCGAACCCCACCAGACCGCGCCGGTTATTCGCCTGGCGGCCAAAGGGTCGGAAGGCCTGGACACCCTCCGTACGCACCTCAAGGAATGCATTGGCTTTGCCAGTACCACCGAAGGCGGCTTTCTGGCCCGCCGACGCCACCTGGATGCCCTGGAACGCGCTCGGGATTCCCTTCTTCAGGGACAGACCCAACTGGAAGGCTATGGCGCCGGGGAACTCCTGGCTGAGGATCTTCGGGCGGCCCAGGACGCCTTGGGTGAAATCACCGGCCATCTCACGCCCGATGACCTGCTGGGCAAGATCTTCAGCAGCTTTTGCATCGGCAAGTAGCCCCGGTCAAGGGTTCCATCTTCCGGGACACATCGTCCCGGTTAAATCGTTGTAATTATCAAATGAGAAATAATATCATTCGCTCCTGATTTTCAGTCTTGATCTTCAAGGAGTGACTCATGGTATTCAGGCCCTCAATTCTGGCCGCGTCTGTTGCGGCTGTTAGCAGCACCTTTTCTCTACACAGTGTTGCCCAACCGACGCAACTGGATGAGCTGGTTGTTTCGGCATCGGGCTTTGAGCAGAAGGTGACCGATGCTCCGGCCAGCATCAGTGTGATCAGCCAGCAGAACCTGCAACAAAGCCAGTTCTCCAATCTGGCGGAAGCCCTGGAAACCGTGGAAGGCGTGGATGTACGCCAGAGCACCGGCAAGACCGGTGGGCTGAACATCAGTATTCGAGGCCTACCGAGTGAATATACCCTGATACTGATTGACGGCCGCCGCCAGAATCCTCCGGGCAACGTCACTCCCAATGGCTTTGGTGATACCTCCACCAGCTTCATTCCGCCTTTGTCGGCGATTGAACGTATCGAAGTAATCCGCGGGCCCATGTCAACGCTATACGGTTCCGATGCCATTGGTGGCGTGGTGAATATCATTACCAAGAAGGTGTCCGATGAGTGGATTGGCTCGGTCACGCTCGAGCACACCTTCCAGCAACACCGGGAATACGGCGATAACGGTAAAGCCAGTTTCTACACCAGTGGACCGCTGATCGACAATCTGCTCGGGCTTGCGGTACGCGGCAGCGTGTTTGATCGATCGGCGGCGGATCTGAGTTTCGACGACGGTAGCGAGGCGCCCAAGCGGGGTGTTGCACCGGTGGATGGTCGTAACCATAACCTTGGTGCAAGGTTGACGCTGGTGCCGGTTCAGGGCCATGAGTTCTATCTGGATGCCGAACAGGGGCGCCAGGTGTACAACAATGACAGTTGCCAACTGGGTACCCTGGATGGGCAGAACCGGGCCTGCAACGCTGACACCAACACCGCCAATGGCTATCGGGACGAGCTACGGTTCAACCGTGACCAGATTGCCCTGGGCCATGCCAGCCAGCTGGGCTTTGGCACCTGGAGCAGTGATCTGACGTACAACGTGACCGAAACCAAAGGCCGGACCATTCCGGGTACCATAGGTACGCCTTACGATGCGCCCTATCAGAATCTGATTGGTGGCCAGGATCGCAAGCTGGAATCGGAAGATACCGTGTTTGATACCCGGTTGGTTGCGCCCGTCACCGCCAACCACATCGTGACGCTGGGGGCACAGTACCGTGATACCCGACTGGAAGACAGCGTTGCCAACACCACCTTCAAACAGGAATCCTGGGCGGTGTTTGCCGAGGATGAATGGTATCTGAGAGACGATCTGGCCCTGACGCTGGGAGGGCGTTACGAAGATCATGACGCTTTCTCCGGCCATTTTACGCCCCGGGCTTATCTGGTGTGGAACACGTCACCCAGCTGGACCCTCAAGGGTGGTGTCAGTCAGGGTTATAAAACCCCTGACATCAATGATTTGCACAATGGCATCAACGGTGTCACCAGCCAGGGTGAGGTGCTGACCATAGGCACACCGGACCTGGAACCGGAAAAAAGCACCAACTACGAGGTAGGCGCCTACTTTGACAACCTGCAAGGTTTCAAAGCCAACGCCACGGTATTCTTCACCCAGTTCAAGGACAAGATCGACAGCGGAGCGCCGGTGACCATCAGTGGTGACCCTAGGATTCCGGACGGCACCTACGACCAGCTGGATAACATCGGCAAGGCTGAGACCCGGGGTATCGAGCTGGCGTCCAGCTGGCGCTTTGCTCCGGACTGGAGTATTCGCGGCAACTATACCTATACCGACACTGAGCAGAAGAGTGGTGACAACAAAGGGGCACCTTTGACCAACACGCCGGAGCATGTGGTGCATGCGCGCCTGAACTGGCAGGCGTCTCCGCAGCTGGATCTATGGTTGTCCGGCGAATACCGAGGTGAGCGTACCCGCTACCTGAAGAACCGTGAGAATTTCACCGCAGAAGAAGCAGCGGTGTTTGACCAGGTGGGTGACCTGAGCGCCTATGCGCTCTTCCACCTGGGCGGCGCTTACCAGGCCAGCGAGCGGGTAAAACTCACCGCCACCGTTTACAACCTGTTCGACAAGGAGTTCCTGTCTGGCAGTGAGTACTCGTATGTGGATAACAATGGCAACCAGGTGGATGCCTGGGCTTCGGATTATGTGTATATCTTCCGTGGCATGGCCAGCGGCGGAACGGTAGAAGAAGGTCGCCGTTTGTGGCTCTCCGCAACCGTCGATTTCTGAGTTATCCACAGTTATCCACAACCCCAGGCCGCCGGCATTCGCCCGGCGGCCTGACGAATTCCCTTACGAAAACAAACAGTTTAGTTGTAAAACAACGTCAAAGCGTCGGGTAAACTCCGCCTACGTCTATTGGTGCCGCCAGTTTGGCGGTTTCATGCCATTCGAGTTAAAGGAGATAACCTGTGCGTAACCTGCTGTGCGTTACTGCGGTCGTTTTTGCCCTGTTTACGGCATCATTGCCGGCCGTGGCGTCTGAGCGTATCTATATCTATACCGAGAACTTCCCTCCCTACAACATGAGTGCCACGGGGCGTGCCTTCGAGCATAACGAAGATGGCATTGATGGTCTGTGCACAGAAATGGTCAAGGCCATTCTCGAGCACTCCGGGCTGGATTACGTGATCAAGCTGCGCAACTGGGATTTTGGCTATAACCGTGCGCTGAACAAGAAGAATCATGGCATCTACTGCACCACCTACACGGAAAACCGGGCTTCCCAGTTCAAATGGGTAGGGCCACTGACCACCAACCTGTGGACCATTTTTGCACCCCCCGGTACGGACTTGCAGATTGACAGCCTGGAAGATACCCGAGGCATGCTGTACGCCGGATACCGTGGTGATGTGATGACCGAGTACCTGCTGGAGCGCGATTTCCGGGTATCGGCCATGGACAGCGATGACCTTAACCCCAAACGTCTGGAACTGGGCCAGGTTGACCTGTGGATTGCAGACCGGCTGGCAGGACCTTACTTCGCCTCCCAACAGGACGTTGAAGGCCTGGAACCGGTGTTTTCGTTCAATAACACCGAACTGTACCTGGCGATGAACCTCGAGACTTCAGAGGAAGTGATTCGCAAGCTACGCCAGGGACTGGAGACCATTCGCAACAACGGGATGTACGAGGCCATAGAGACCAAGTGGGGGCTGTGAGCGGCGGTTACTGCTGATACAAAGAAAAAGTCCCGGGCAAGGCCCGGGACATAAAGTTACCGGGTAATCACCCGGTAAAGGCCATATTTTCCGGCTCCACCTGCATCAGGTTGCGAGTCGGGCTGAGCATGCTGGTGGCGTGGGCCTGGGCCCGTGGCAGCAGACGCTCGTAGTAGAACTCGGCGGTTGCCAACTTGGTCTGGTAGAAGGCGTCGGATTCGTCGCCGCTATTTTCCAGCTTGTCGGCGGCCACCGCAGACTGGCGCAACCACATATAGGCCATGGTGACGTAACCGCTGTACATCAGGAAGTCGTGGGCCGCAGCACTGACTACGTCGCGGTCTTTGCGGGCCGCCAGCATCACCCGGACAGTCAGCAGGTTCCACTGGGCCGTCAGTTTCAGCAGCTCGATGGCCATTGGGCGCAGCTGTTTGTTGGTCAGGTGCTTGCGGGCGAAGTTGGCAATCTTCAGGGTGAATTCCCTGACTGCGCCGCCCTGGGTCATCAGCAACACCTTGCGGCCCAGCAGGTCCAGTGCCTGGATGCCGGTGGTGCCCTCGTAAAGCGTGGCAATGCGGGTATCACGAACGATCTGTTCCATGCCGTGCTCGCGGATGTATCCGTGGCCACCGAACACCTGCACACCCAGATTAGCGGCTTCGTTGCCCAGCTCGGTCAGGAAACCTTTCAAGATCGGGGTCAGGAAACCCAGTTTGTCGTCGTATTTTTCGGCGTTTTCGGCGTCGCCCACGGTGTGTGCCTCAACCATATGGTCGGCCAGCCTGGCAGAGTAATACAGCATGGCGCGGCCACCTTCGGCGATGGCTTTCTGTGTCAGCAGCATGCGCCTTACATCCGCGTGGTGAATCAGGCTGTCGGCCACCTGGTCTGGCTCTTTCTTGCCAGACAGCGCGCGCATGGAACGGCGCTCTTTGGCGTAGTCCAGCGCCCACTGGTACGACAGTTCAGCCGGGCCAACGCCCTGAATGGCAGTGCCGATACGGGCCGTGTTCATAAAGGTGAACATGCACTCCAGGCCCTCATTTTCCGGGCCGATCAGGTAGCCGGTGGCGCCGTCGAAGTTCATCACGCAGGTGGCCGAGGCCTTGATGCCCATTTTCTTTTCCAGGCTGCCGCAGTTCACGCCATTGCGTTCGCCCACGCTGCCATCCGCAGCCGGCAGGAACTTGGGCACGATAAACAGGCTGATGCCACGGGTACCCTTGGGCGCATCCGGCAGGCGCGCCAACACAATGTGGACAATGTTCTCGGTCAGATCGTGCTCACCGGAGGAAATGAAAATCTTGGTGCCGGTCAGCTTGTAGCTGCCGTCCGCCTGTGGTTCGGCCTTGGTCTTCACCTGGCCCAGGTCGGTGCCGCATTGGGGCTCGGTCAGGCACATGGTGCCGCCCCAGCGGCCCTCGGTCAGAGGCACCAGGTAAGTCTGTTTCTGGTCTTCCGAGCCGTGCAGGAAGATGGTGTTCATGGCACCGAGTGACAGCCCCGGATACATGGAGAACGACCAGTTGGCGGTGCCCATCATTTCCTGTTTGAACAGACCCATGGACGCCGGCAGGCCCTGGCCGCCATATTCTTCCGGGGCTGACAACCCCTGCCAGCCGCCCATCACGTACTGGTTGTAGGCATCTTTGTAGCCTTTGGGCGTGGTGACTTCGCCGTTTTCCAGGCGGCAGCCTTCTTCATCACCGCTCTGGTAGATTGGGCTCAGCACTTCCTCACAGAAGCGCCCGCACTCGGTCAGAATGGCGTCTACAATATCCGGTGTTGCGTTCTCTCCAGAGGCCAGGGTCTGGTAGTGGCCCGGGTAGTCGAATACGTCGTTCAGCAGAAATTTCATGTCACGCAATGGCGCTTTGTACACTGGCATAACCCATCCTCACAGTCTGTTATCGCAATCCGGTCGGGCCCGAGGCCCGTTATGACTGCTGTTTTACGGCATTCACTTGCGGCTGCCATTGACGGAAAGCGCTTGTCTGCATGTCAGAATGGACAATTGGCTCAAATGACGCATTTCATATCTGCCTGATCGGATCTTGCTCCTGGCCCGTAAATCACAACTCGACGACGCCTTAGCCAAGGCCATCTAGCGGAGTGTAAAAGTCATGCAAAACAGGGAAATTCGACTTAAAGCCGGTGGTGTCTGGTCAGTTGCTCTTATACTGTTGATGGTATCTGTGCTGGCAGGCTGTGCTGGCCCTTCACTGGACGATTATCGCGACGCACAACCGGAGCTGATCCCCCGGGAATTTTTCCAGGGCGAACTTTCTGCCCGTGGAGTAGTCAAGAACTTCTCCGGTAAGGTCATTCGTACCTTTGACGCCGATATTGTGGCCACCTGGAGCGATGAGGGCGTTGGCACCCTGGATGAAGTATTCCGGTTCGACGACGGAGAGGTTCAAACCCGGGTCTGGACGCTGACCCCGGCCGGCGACAGCTACCATGCCGAGGCTGGCGACGTAGTCAAACCCGGCACCATGCGCTGGCAGGGCAACGCCATCCATATGAATTATGTACTAAGGGTGTCATACGGCGATGGCACCATAGACGTCCGGATGGACGACTGGATGTACCTGATCACACCAGACACCCTGATCAACCAGACCACTATGAGCAAATGGGGTGTCGAGGTTGGTGAGGTGGTGCTGGTTATCCAGAAACTGGGGTACGGGGACGACTCGTAACATTTATATCTGAAAGGTTAGCAAAACCCATGTGGAAACAATGGCTGATCGCTGTGGTTCTGGTTGCGGTGGTAGCTGCAGGGGCTGGTATTTACCTGAACCTGGAGTCAGGAGACAGTGGCCAGAGCGGTGGCGAGGCTCAGGCCAGTGCCGTCAATGTGGTAACACCGGAACGGCAACGGGTTCGTGACACCGTTGGCGCCGTGGCAAATCTGCGAGCCCTGAACTCGGTAGAGTTGACCACTGAGGTGAGCGGTCGAGTGATGGAACTGAATCTGCAGCCAGGCGCTGCGGTAGCCCAAGGGGCTGTTCTGCTCCGGTTGGATGATCGCCAGGCCCGGGCTGACCTTGCCGTTATTGAGGCACAGCTGGCTGATGCCCGGCGCCAGTATGAACGGGCCCAGAGGCTGCGAGCCAATAACAGTATCTCTCAGTCCCAGGTCGATGAACTCAGAACCGCCGTCGACGTTGCCATTGCTCAGCGAGAGGCTGCGAGGGTCCGGTTACAGAACCATCGGATCGAAGCGCCGTTCGCCGGTGTGGTCGGGCTTTCGGATATCAGCGTTGGGGCATTTCTCCAGGCAGGCACCACCATCACCACCCTGGATACCAATGACAAGATGGAACTGAACTTCGCTGTTCCCGAGCGATTCATTGGTCAGGTCAGGATTGGGCAACGAGTTCGGGCTACCTCCCCTGCGTTTCCGGGCGAAGTTTTTGAGGGGGAGCTGATAGAACTGGCTACCCGGATCAATGAGCTGAGCCGGACACTGTCTGTTCGGGCATTGATCGACAACTCTGAGGGCCGCCTGCGACCCGGCCAATTCATGTCCGCGTCTCTGACGTTGCAGGAACGAGAAGGCCTGGTCATACCGGAACAGGCGGTCATGATCCGGGGTGATCAGAAATATGTATTTGTGGCAGAAGATGGTGTTGCCCGCCGGGTGTCGGTGCGCACGGGCTCGCGAATGCCTGGCCTGGTTGAGGTGGTGGAAGGCCTGGAGGTCGAGGACCAGGTGGTGGTCACCGGCCAGGATCGCCTGAGTACCGGTGACCGGCTCAGGCTGCTGGAGTCTGATCTGGCAATACCGGATAACCGGTTTATTTCCAGCCGGGAGTCCTGATCTATGGTCCTCTCCGATATTTCCATCAAGCGCCCGGTATTCGCTACGGTTCTCAGCCTGCTGATTGTGGTGTTCGGGGTGGCGGCACTGATGGAACTGCCCGTTCGGGAGTATCCTGACATTGACCCACCCATTGTGTCGGTGTCCACCGACTACACTGGTGCTGCGGCTGAAGTGGTCGATACCCAGATCACCCAGGTGATTGAAGGTGCGATCAGTGGCATTGAGGGTATTCGTTCCATCGAGTCATCCACTGAGCAAGGTGAATCCCGAACGTCCATCGAATTCAACACTTCTCGCGATATCGATGTTGCAGCGAACGATGTCCGCGATGCAGTTGCCCGTGTGGCCAACCAGTTACCCGATGAAGCAGATGCCCCCAGGGTTCGTAAGGCGGACTCCGATGCCCGGCCGATGATGTGGGTAACGCTGCTCAGTGATGTATGGGACAGCGCAGAACTCAGCGATTTCGCCGATCGGGTGCTGGTCGACCGGTTGTCGGTGCTCGATGGTGTAGCCGATGTTCGAATTGGTGGCGAGCGCCGATACGCCATTCGGGTGTGGCTCGACCGGGAGCGCCTGGCGGCCAGAAACATCACGGTGGCGGAGGTAGAGCGCGCACTCCGGGACAACAACGTTGAATTACCGGCGGGGCAGGTGGATTCGTCTACCCGCAACTTCACGGTAAGGGCGGAAGGTCGCTTGTCCAGTGTTGAAGAGTTCCGCAACCTGGTGGTGCGCCGTGACGGCAATGATTTGCTGCGGTTGGGCGAAGTCGCCAATATCCAGATGGGTGTGGAATCTGACATCAGTCGGTTGCGGGCCAACGGGAAAACCGCCATTGGCCTGGGCATTATCCGGCAATCCAAAGCCAATACCGTGGCGGTATCGGATGCGGTGCGTGCCGAACTTGAGCGGATTCGGGACACGCTTCCACCGGAAGTCTCACTTGCGGAAAGCTACGACGAATCCATCTTTATCCGTGCCTCCATCAAAGAGGTGTTGATCACCCTGGGCATCGCCGTGTCTCTGGTGATTCTGGTGATTTTCCTGTTCCTGAGATCCTGGCGGGCCACGTTGATACCGGCCGTGACCATACCGGTGGCGGTGATCGGGGCGTTTATCGGCCTGGGTTTCCTGGGGTTTTCCATCAACGTGCTTACGTTGCTGGCGATTATCCTTGCCATCGGCCTGGTGGTGGATGATGCCATCGTGATGCTGGAAAACATCCAGCGGCGCATTGATGAAGGAGAACCACCGCTGTTGGCAGCCTATCGCGGTGCCAAGCAGGTGGCTTTCGCGATCATTGCCACCACACTGACACTGATTGCTGTGTTCGTGCCCATTTCGTTTATGGGCGGCAACGTTGGCCGGCTGTTCGCCGAGTTTGGCTTCACCCTGGCGGCTGCCGTGATCTTTTCAAGCCTGGTTGCGCTGACGCTGGCCCCGATGCTGTGCTCGAAATGGCTCCAGCACAGCCCGGAATCCGAAGAAGGCCACCGCCTGTGGGCATTCAGCGAGAAAGTGCTCAATGGCCTGACCAATGGCTATAAAAAACTGCTGACATTCTCCCTGAATCAGCCGGGTTTGTTGTTGGGCCTGGGTGTGGCTGGCCTGATCATCGCCACCGTCATTTTCCCGCGCCTGCCGCAGGAACTTGCGCCTACGGAAGACCGGGGGGTAATCATCATGCCCACCAGCGCCCCGAGGGGGTCGACCGTTGAATACACCGACCACTTTGTCCGCCAGGCGGAGACGCAATTACTGCCGTACCTGGACGAAGGCATTGCTGCCCGCTTCCTGTCGATTGTCGGTTTCCGGGAGGAAGAAGATAACGCCTTTATGATCATGGGCCTGACCCATTGGGATAACCGCGACATCAAACAGCAGCAGGTAACCAGTGACATCCGGCAGAAGCTGGCGGATATTTCCGGTGTACGGATTAACGTGATCAACCCGCCGGGCCTTGGCCAGCGAGGCTTCAATCAGCCTGTTGAATTTGTGGTGGCCGGGCCGGATTACGAATCGGTACAGGCCTGGAGTGAAGAGATCGTCGAACGGGCGAAAGAGAACCCGAACCTGATCAATGTGGATACCGATTTTGAGCTGACCCGGCCGGAGCTGCGGTTGAATATTGATCGGGACAGGGCGGCGGACCTGGACATTACCGTTCAGGATGTTGGTCTGACCCTGCAAACCATGCTGGCTTCCCGGAATGTGACCACCTATGTGGATCGGGGTCGCGAGTACGATGTCATCATTCAGGCTGACGACGCCAACAGGGCAACGCCGGGGGATCTTGAGCAGATCTTTCTGCGGCCGCGAGAGGGCGGCGAGCTGATTCCAATCAAGGCTCTGGTATCGGTGGAAGAAATCGGCGCCAATCCGGATCTGCGGCGTATTGATCGACTGCCGGCGGTGGTTATCAGTGCTTCCCTGGCGGATGGTTACGATCTGGGCTCGGCGCTGACCTACTTGAATAATCTGGCTGTGGATAACCTGCCGCCGGAGGCCCGGCTCAGCTACAAGGGCCTGTCCCGGGAGTTTCAGGATTCGTCCGCCGCTATCTATCTGACCTTCGGCCTGGCGTTTATCATCGTGTTCCTGGTGCTGGCGGCCCAGTTCGAGAGCTGGATTCACCCGTTGATCATCATGTTGTCCGTGCCGCTGGCCGTGACCGGGGCGCTCATTGCGTTGGCCTGGTCTGGGATCAGTCTGAACATTTACAGCCAGATCGGCATTATCATGTTGCTTGGGTTGATGGCCAAGAACGGCATATTGATTGTGGAGTTTGCCAACCAGTTGCGGGACAAGGGTTACGAGGTGCGAGACGCGATTCTTGAGGGTGCCACCCTGCGTTTCCGTCCTGTTTTGATGACCACTATTTCCACAGTGTTCGGCGCCGTACCACTGGTCATTGCTACCGGCGCCGGTGCGGAAAGCCGGGCGGCCATCGGTATGGTGATTCTCGGTGGGCTGGTGTTCGCCACGACGCTGACGCTGTTCATCATTCCGGTGTTGTACAACCTCCTGGCGCGATTCGCCAAGTCGTCCAACGCGGTGGAAAAGGAGCTGGAGCGCCTGGCGTCCGGTTCGGCTGGCGGCTCCAGCCCCGCTGGCTCACCCGCAAGCAAGGCTGATGACTTCTGATCAGAACGCTGGTGGTTACAGCACTGTTGGGAATACCAGATGTCCGTCCAGAACCTCGTCCGGGTGGATATCAATACAGAAAATGTGCTGGCCCGTCGAACCGGCAAGGCCTGTGGATAACGTGACGGTTCGCCGTGCATCCGGAAGCGCAACGTAAGGGCGGCAACTGTTGATTTGTTGCGGCCTTTCCAGGGCATTCCGGAAGTATTCCCGGTGGCTCCAGCGGGCACCCGCCGAGTAGTAAAGCGGGTTGAAGCGGTCGCCACTGACCATATCCACCTGCGCCAGCCGGCCCTGCTGGACGCCATGGCTATCCAGAATGAAACAGCGTTTGACGCCTTCCATGAGCAGCAGGTTTCTGCACACGCGTTCAAAGGGCTCGCCCCGGGCGATTTGATGGCAGACATCCATGATTTCAAAGCGGAGCAGTTTCAGGTAAGTTTCCTGGCTGTGATAATCCCTCAGGCTCCACTGCTGGGACCGGGACATCACCTGCTGCAGGGCGTTTTCGGCATTGATCGTGCACTCCCGGGTACTGTGTTTGGGCCGGGCAAACAGAAATCCCTGCAAAAGATCCGCTTCGGTATCCAGCGCAATCCGTGCCTGGTTCTCGCTCTCGATACCCTCCAACAATACCAGGCTGCCGCTTTCTCGGATCATTCTGACCAGGCTGTGCAGCAATACCCGGGCACGCTGGTGTGTTTCCGCATTGGCTAGCAGGCTGCGATCAATTTTCACGATCAGTGGATTGATTCGCCACAGTCGCTCAAAGTTGGAATCGCCCATGCCGAAGTCGTCGATGGCAATCTGAAAACCGAAATCTTTGGCTACCTGGATGAATTCCAGCAGAGCATTGGTGTCTCGTGTGGCGGTTTCCACAAGCTCCAGAACAATCCTCTCCGGTGGAACCCCGGCACTGTGGCAATGGTCCGCAAGCTGGCCAAGATAACCCGCGTGGTGCAGCAAGGTGTCCGGATTGATGTTGATAAACAGCCAGACCGGTTCCTGTTTAAGACCGAAGTTGGTCAGATGCAGGTTGAGCAGGTGCTGGTCGACACCGGTGGTGACGCCCAAGATTGATGCTTGCTCAAATAACTCGGGTGGGGCAATTGGCCGGTTATCCCGATGAACCCGCACCAGCGCCTCGTAACCAACCAGTTTCTGGTGGGTCGGGCTGAGAATGGGTTGATACACAGACTGGAAATCATGATGCTTTATAAATCTGGCACATTTACCAGGTACCTTGCCTCGGTGGTCTGCAAGGCTTAACACACTTTTCATGGTCAGGAGCCCTATACTGCTATGGCGTAGCCGTCCTGGCCGCTGATGGAGTTACCGGGAAAAACTGAAGCCAATTCCGTGCCATCGGTATCTGGTTCTAAAAAAGCGAGGCAGGCCTGGGGTTGAACGGCACGATGGCACCCAAGGCCCAGACGGTTTGCACCAGAACGGTGCCCAGACATCACCAAACGGCGTTTAACCGCACCAGGAAACAACAGCCTATGAGTCAACACAGTCAGTTCCGGTTATTGGGCCAACGGCGGTTTTTGCCGTTCTACCTGACCCAGTTCTCCGGCGCCTTTAACGACAACCTCTACAAAAACGCCCTGTTGCTTCTGATTACCTTTCAGGCCGGTGGTCTGATGGGGTTGTCTGTGAATGTGGTGGTCAACATCGCTGCGTTCCTGTTCATCCTGCCGTTCTTCCTGTTTTCCGGTATCGCCGGCCAGATGGCTGACCGCTATGAAAAGGCCGTGATCATCCGCAACGTTAAAGCCGCGGAAATTGGCATCATGCTGGTGGCCGCCACGGGCCTCTGGTTTGGCTGGTACGAGTTGCTGCTGGTGTTGTTGTTCCTGATGGGGGTGCAGTCCACCTTCTTCGGTCCGGTCAAGTATTCGATTCTGCCCCGAGTGCTGACCGATGACGAACTGGTTGGCGGCAATGGCCTGGTCAGCATGGGCACCTTTGTCGCGATCTTGCTGGGCACCATTGCTGCGGGCTTGATCATGGGGGCTGACCAGGCGGCGAAAGTCACCGCCGTTGGTGTGGTGGTAATGGCGGTGCTCGGATATCTTGCGGCCCGGCAAGTACCCAATACCCGGGATGAATCGCCAGGTGTTCGGGTCCGGTTCCGGCCGCTGCTGGAAACCTGGCGGCTGATGTCGGTGGCGGCGGAACGTCGCCAGGTACTGTGGGCGATTCTGGCCATCTCCTGGTTCTGGTTTCTGGGCGCCGCCTACCTGACCCAGTTCCCCAACTTCGCCAAAACCTGGCTGGCCGGGGATGAAACCGTGGTTACCCTGTTGCTGGCGATGTTTATCGTGGGTATTTCCATCGGCTCCATGCTGTGTGAGCGGCTGACCAAACACCGGATCACCCTGTCGCCGGTACCCTGGGGGGCGCTGGGCCTGACGCTGCTGGGCATCGACCTGTTCTTCGCGGTACCCGCAGACCCCAGCCCCTCTACCTGGCTGAGTCTGATCACCGAGCCTGTGTATATCCGGGTATTGCTGGATCTGGTGGGGATTGGCATCTGTGGCGGGCTGTTTATCGTGCCCCTGTACGCCTTTATCCAGCACGAAACCCCGGATCACAAGCGGGCGCGCATCATCGCTGCCCTGAACGTGATCAACTCCCTGTTCATGGTGTGCAGTGCCCTGGCAGGCATCGTGGTTCTGGGTGTGTTTGAGCTGGGAATCCCCGGGTTTTTCCTGATGTTGTCACTGACTAACGGGTTGGTGTGGGTGAGTGTGTTGGGGCTGAGGCGCCGGGCCGAAAAATCTGTGGATAATTAATTGGAAAACCTACGGATAAGCCCGGAATAAAACTTTTTATTGCTATAAAAAACAGATAGTTGCCATCATTTTTAAGCGTTGAAAAAGTGATCAGGTATGTGGATAACTTTCTTGAAAACTTTTCTGAGAAGCTGCTGACAACTGACTGAAAAGCAAAAAGTTTCGGTTTTTACCTAGCCTAAGCCCCGGGTTTATCCACCGGAATTCTGGGCTCCCGCCGCCGGGATGCTTTTCGCCGGGGCGATATCTGGTTAAAATTTGCACATTCAGACTGCAATTTCGCCGGCGAGGCGTTATACTCGCCGCCCTGTTTTCATACCCTTTTTTAAAGCCCGATTTCCGAGGTGTAGTGTGGAGTTTCCGACCCGTTTCGATGTCATTGTCATTGGTGGTGGCCATGCCGGTACTGAAGCCGCCCTGGCAGCCGCGCGCATGGGTTCGCAAACCCTGCTGCTGACCCACAACATTGAGACTCTGGGGCAGATGTCCTGTAACCCCGCCATCGGGGGGATCGGCAAGAGCCACCTGGTGAAGGAAATCGACGCCTTGGGCGGGGCCATGGCCCGGGCTACCGATAAAGCCGGTATCCAGTTTCGTGTGCTGAACAGCCGTAAGGGCCCGGCGGTGCGTGCCACCCGCGCCCAGGCTGACCGGATTCTGTACAAGGCGGCGATTCGCCATACCCTGGAAAACCAGCCCAACCTGACCCTGTTCCAGCAGGCCGCCGATGACCTGATTGTGGAAAACGACCAGGTGGTGGGCGTGGTTACCCAGACCGGTATTCGCTTCAACGCCAAAACCGTCGTGCTGACCACCGGTACCTTCCTCGGCGGCGTTATCCACATCGGTATGCAGCACCACGCCGGTGGCCGCGCCGGCGATGCGCCGGCCAATGCGCTGGCCAAACGCCTGCGGGAGTTGCCGTTCAACGTTGGCCGCCTGAAAACCGGTACCCCGCCGCGCATCGATGCCCGTACCGTGGATTTTTCAGTGATGCAGCAGCAGTGGGGCGACGACCCGACACCGGTGATGTCTTTCATCGGCAGCCGTGACGAGCACCCTGAGCAAATCTGTTGTTATGTCACCCGCACCACCGAAGAAACCCACGACATTATCCGCAGTGGTTTTGACCGCTCGCCCATGTTCGCCGGTAATATCGAGGGCGTGGGCCCGCGCTACTGCCCGTCCATTGAAGACAAGGTCAACCGCTTCGCCGACAAGGATTCGCACCAGATTTTTGTCGAGCCCGAGGGCCTGACCACCAACGAGTTGTACCCGAACGGCATTTCCACCAGCCTGCCGTTTGATATCCAGCTCAAGGCCGTGCGCTCCATTCCCGGTTTTGAAAACGCCCACATCCTGCGCCCGGGTTATGCCATCGAGTATGACTACCTGAACCCCCAGGATCTGCGCCATACCCTGGAAACCAAATTTATCCAGGGCCTGTACTTCGCTGGCCAGATCAACGGCACCACCGGCTATGAAGAAGCCGGCGCCCAGGGCTTGCTGGCGGGCATCAACGCCGCCTTGCGAGCTCAGGAGAAAGCCGAATGGTATCCGCGCCGGGACGAAGCCTACCTCGGCGTACTGGTGGACGACCTGATCACCATGGGGACCAGCGAGCCCTACCGCATGTTCACCAGCCGTGCCGAATACCGGCTGATCCTGCGGGAAGACAACGCCGACCTGCGCCTGACTGAAAC
The DNA here is from genome assembly GCF_050707965.1 of Marinobacter sp. KM021. Classification (NCBI taxonomy): domain Bacteria; kingdom Pseudomonadati; phylum Pseudomonadota; class Gammaproteobacteria; order Pseudomonadales; family Marinobacteraceae; genus Marinobacter; species Marinobacter sp. KM021. Next base: position 3,525,506 of record NZ_CP136129.1, on the reverse strand, counting down.
CGGCCGCAAGCTGGGGCTGGTGGACGACGAACGCTGGCAGAAGTTCAGTGACAAGTGCGAAGGCATCACCAAAGAGCGCAGCCGCCTGGAAAGCACCCGCATTCACCCGAACACCGAGGCCGGTGAACGTGCCAATGGCTACCTGAAACAGCCGATGACCCGGGACCAGTCCCTGGCCGAGCTGCTGCGCCGCCCGGAAATCGCCTATCAGCACATTGCCGAGATCGGTGCCGATCAGGCAGACGATCCGAATGTGGCTGAGCAGGTAGAGATCGAGATCAAGTACGAAGGCTACATCTCCCGCCAGGCCGATGAAATCGAGCGCCTGCGCCGGAATGAGAACACCGCATTGCCGGTGGATCTGGACTATGAGGTGATTGGGGGCTTGTCGAACGAGATCAAGCAGAAGCTGCAAACCGTAAGACCGGAAACCGTCGCCCAGGCCTCACGCATCCAGGGTGTCACGCCGGCCGCGGTGAGCCAGATTCTGGTGCACCTGAAAAAGCGGGACCTGCTGAGAAAGCAGAGCGCCTGAGATGACTTATCCACAATGGCCAGGCCAGCTGAGCGACGGCCTGGCGGCGATGAATCTGTCCCTCAGCGAAAGCCAGCAGCAACAGTTGCTGGCTTTTCTCGCATTGCTGAATAAATGGAACAAGGCCTACAACCTGACCGCCGTGCGGGATGAGCGGGTGATGGTGTCACGGCAATTGCTTGACAGCCTGAGCATTCTGCCATGGGTGACCACCGACCACCTGCTGGATGTTGGCGCCGGGGGTGGCCTGCCCGGTATCCCTCTGGCCATTGTGTTCCCGGAAAAACGCTTTACCCTGCTTGACAGCAATGGCAAGAAAACCCGGTTCCTGAACCAGTGTGTGCTTGAACTGGGGCTAGGCAACGTTGAGGTAATTCATGGCCGGGCGGAAGACTGCCAGCCGGATCAGCCATTCACCCAGATCAGCAGCCGGGCCTTTACCGCCCTGGAGAACCTGGTGACCTGGTGTGGCCAGTTGCTTGCGAGTGAGGGTGAGTTCCTTGCCATGAAAGGCCAGTATCCGGATGATGAAGTAGCTGCCCTTCCGGCCGGCTGGCAGGTAGAATCCAGCCATTCCCTGAAGGTGCCCGGTGCAGATGGCGAGAGGCACTTGCTGATCGTCACCCGGGCTGAGTAAACCCGCTAACCCCAAGAGCAGGAGGCAAAGCATGGCGCGCGTGATTGCTGTGACCAATCAGAAAGGCGGTGTGGGCAAAACCACCACCTGCGTCAATCTTGCCGCGTCTCTTGCCGCCACCAAACGCCGGGTGCTGCTGGTGGATATGGACCCCCAGGGTAACGCCACCATGGGCAGCGGTGTCGACAAGAATAGCCTGCAGTTGTCCGGTTACGACGTGCTCACCAAACGTGCCAGCGCTGCCGAAGTGATTGTCAGGGCTGAGGCCTCCGGTTTTGACATACTGCCCGCCAACGGCGACCTGACCGCGGCGGAAGTGGAACTAATGAACGAAATCGGTCGGGAGCACCGGCTGCGCCTGACCCTTAACACCGTTCGCGAGAATTACGAATACATCCTCATCGATTGCCCGCCGTCCCTGAACCTGCTGACCGTCAATGCCCTGTCGGCGTCGGATTCAGTGCTCATCCCCATGCAATGCGAATACTACGCACTGGAAGGCCTGGCTGCGTTGATGAACACCGTGGAGCAGATAAAGGAAACGGTGAACCCGAATCTTGAGGTCGAAGGCATCCTGCGCACCATGTACGACCCGCGCAACAGCCTGACCCTGGATGTCTCCGGTCAGCTTAACGAGTATTTTGGTGACAAGGTCTACCGGGCGGTTATCCCACGCAACGTGCGCCTGGCTGAAGCACCGAGTTACGGTATGCCGGCGCTGGCCTACGACCGGGCCTCCAAAGGCGCCATTGCCTATCTGGCCCTGGCCGGAGAAATGGTGCGCCGGCACGGATCGAAAAAGACATCCGCCGCGGTTGCGGTGTAACATAGATCGCCGTCAGGCGACCATGCATCCACCATTTCAACAGGAAGAATGACAACCACCATGGCGGCGAAGAAACGAGGTTTGGGCGAACGCGGTTTGGGGGCACTGCTTCAGGGTTCCAAAGTAAACCTGAACCAGGAACCCGGTAATCACGATGGAGAACTGCGGGACATTCCCGTGGATCTGATCCAGCGCGGACGTTATCAGCCCCGCCGTGACATGGACCCGGCCGCCCTGCAGGAACTGGCCGACTCCATTCGCCAACAGGGCGTGATGCAGCCGGTGGTGGTTCGCCCCATCGCGGAAGGCCGTTATGAACTGATTGCCGGTGAACGCCGCTGGCGCGCTACCCAGATAGCCGAACTGGACCGTATTCCCGCCATTATCCGCGATGTGCCCGATGAGGCCGCCATTGCCATGGCGCTGATCGAGAACATCCAGCGGGAAAACCTCAATCCGATCGAAGAAGCCTTCGCCCTGCAACGCCTGCAGGAAGAATTCGGCCTGACCCAGGCCCAGGTGGCAGAAGCGGTGGGTAAATCCCGCACCACCATCACCAACCTGTTGCGCCTGATTGGCCTCACCGAAGATGTCCGGACCATGCTGGAACACGGTGACCTGGAAATGGGCCATGGCCGCGCCATGCTCACCCTGCCGCCAGAGCAGCAGATGCAGGTGGCCCGCCAGGTGGTGGCCAAGTCGCTGTCGGTACGCCAGACCGAAGCCCTGGTGCGTCGGATTCAGCAGGAGAAGCCCGCGGCCGAAGAAACCGAAAGCAAGGGCCTCGACCCCAATATTCGCGCCCTGCAGGACGACCTTTCAGACCGCCTTGGTGCCCGGGTTGCGATCAACCATGGCAAACGGGGAAAGGGCAAAGTGGTGATCGAATACAGTTCACTGGATGAGTTGGATGGTATTCTGGGCCATATCCGCTAAGTCAGCCGGATAATCGGGAAAAATCATCCTAAAGTCCCGCTTTTCGCATTAAACACCACATGTGGTTGCTCCGGAGGTTGCAGAACACAACTTGTGTTATCTGCTATCAAATCTTGAATCGATCTGGTTAAAACTTGGCCAATTTTTCGGCCGAGTTGTGTTGAACAGCTATCGGTTAACACATATAATTCCGCGCGCTTGGAATGACAGCTGGTGACATGACACGTTCGAAGAAAGCCATCATGCGTTTGCCGCTCCTGAAGTGGCTGGTTATCGAGATGGCGGCTCTGGTCACTATCAGTCTGTTGTGGTTGTTTGAAAGTCGTTTGGCCGGGTATTCCGCGTTTATCGGCGGTCTTATTTTTGTCATACCAAACGCGTATTTTGCTCACCGGATGTACCGGTACCAAGGCGCCCGACACGCGCGCCTGATGGTGGGCAACATGTTCAGGGCAGAAGGCATCAAGCTTGCCCTTACCGCAGTGGGTTTTGCGGCAGTTTTCATCTTGATGGAGCCAGTACATGTGCCGGCTCTGTTATTCACTTTTGCTGTAATGGTTGTTCTCAGTGGCGTGCTGCGCTTCCTGATTCAACCTCAAAGACAGCTATAGACTGGACGTGAGAGCAGTATGGCAGCTGATACCCCAGTAGAATATATACAACACCACCTTCAGAACCTCACTTACGGCAAGCTCCCCGCCGGTTATGAGAGGGTCGATCCCTACACCAATGATGTCACCGTGTTGCAGGAGGCCTCCTGGACGTTTGCGCGTACTTCGGCCGAAGCAACCGATATGGGCTTCATGGCGTTCCACGTGGACACCCTGGGCTGGTCCATCTTTATGGGCATCCTGTTCCTGACCATTTTCCGTATGGTTGCCAAGCGGGCCACCAGCGGCGTGCCCTCCGGGCTCCAGAACGTGGTCGAAATGACCGTCGAATTTGTTCAGACCATCGTTCGTGATGGCTTCCACGGCAGGAACCCGGTCATCGCGCCGCTGGCCCTGACCATGTTTGTCTGGATCTTCCTGATGAACAGCCTGAAGCTGATTCCGGTGGACTTTATCCCCCAGATTGCCCACGCGCTGGGTCTTGAATACTTTAAGATTGTACCGACCACCGATCCCAATGGTACCTTCGGTATCTCCATCGGTGTGTTCCTGCTGATCATCTTCTACAGCATCAAGGTAAAAGGTGCTGGCGGCTTCGCCAAGGAACTGTCCTTCACACCGTTCAACCACTGGGCGCTGGTACCCTTTAACCTGGTACTGGAAATCCTGGGCCTGCTGACCAAGCCGCTGAGTCTTGCGCTGCGTCTGTTTGGTAACATGTACGCCGGTGAGGTAGTGTTCATTCTTATCGCGATTCTGCCGTTCTGGGTGCAGTGGACGCTGAACGTGCCCTGGGCGATTTTCCACATCCTGGTGGTAACGCTGCAGGCCTTTATCTTCACAACGCTGGCGGTGGTTTATCTGAGTCAGGCACACGAAGATCATTAACGGACAGTACAGAAGAAGTTTCGTAAAACCTGGATTGTGAAATCCCAAATTAACCTTTAATAAACTGAAAGCTAAGGAGTTTTAAATGGAAATCGTATTCATCGCAGCTGCTATCATCCTGGGTTCTGGCGCTCTGGCCACCGGTATTGGCTTCGCTCTGCTGGGCGGCAAACTGCTCGAGTCTTCTGCTCGTCAGCCTGAAATGGCTCCGCAGCTGCAAACCAAGACCTTCATCATGGCTGGTCTGCTTGACGCTGTTCCGATGATCGGTGTTGGTATCGCGATGTACCTGATCTTCGTTGTAGCTGGTTAATTACACCCGAGAAGCCAGGGCGCTGCTCACTTGAGTTGAGGACGCGCCCGGTTTTCCGGAAACCAGGACGCAACGAATAGCAAGAGGTATATTGCCGTGAATATAAACCTTACGTTGATAGGGCAAGCGATTGCCTTCGCTATTTTCGTCTGGTTCTGCGTCAAATATGTGTGGCCGCCCATCACGGCTGCCATGGAAGCGCGCCAGAAGAAAATTGCCGACGGCCTTTCTGCCGCAGATCGGGCATCCCTCGATCTGGAACTCGCGCAGGAAAAAGCCTCCAAAGAATTGCAAAAAGCAAAACAGGAAGCTGCAGCCCTGATTGACCAGGCCAACAAGCGTGCCGCCCAGATTGTGGAAGCGTCTAAAGACGATGCCCGCAAAGAAGGCGAAAAGCTTATTGAGCAGGCCAGGGCCGAAATTCAACAGGAGCGTGTTCAGGCTCGCGACGCACTGCGCAAAGAAGTAGCGGTTCTTGCCGTTGCCGGTGCCGAGAAGATCCTGGAAACCTCTGTAGATGCCAAAGCTCACAGCGAGATGCTGGACAAGCTGGCCGCAGAACTCTAAACGAGGGTCATCATGGCACAACTGACTACGTTAGCCCGACCCTACGCGAAAGCCGTATTCGATGCCGCTAAAGAACAGAATGCCGTTGATCAGTGGGATCAGGCACTGGCTTTTGCAGGTCTGGTCGCGGCTGACCAAGAGGTAGCGAACATCCTGGCCAATCCCGGCCTGTCTGAGCAACGCAAGGCGGAACTCTTCGCCGATTGTTTCGAAGAGCCCCTGCCTGAAGCACTCAGAAATTTCCTGTTGATTCTTGCTGAAAACAAGCGTCTGGCGCTGTTGCCGGAAGTTGCTACGCTGTTCAGTCTGTATCGCGCGGATCTCGAGCGCACCGTCAAACTGGCGGTGAACACAGCGTTCGAACTGTCTGCCGACGAACAGCAGAAGTTGATCAAAGCACTGTCCGAAAAGCTGGAGCGCAAGGTTGAGCTTGAAACCGCGGTGGATCAGTCCCTGATCGGCGGCGTGGTAGTACGCACAGGCGACCTGGTTATCGACGCTTCAGTCCGTGGCAAGCTGGCCAGAATGGCCAAGGCTCTGGGCTCCTGATTTCAGCACAAGGTTTGAGGACAAAGGCATGCAGCAACTGAATCCATCCGAGATCAGTGACATCATCAAGAAGAGAATCGAGAAACTCGACATCTCTTCCGAAGCAAAGAACGAAGGTACGATCCTGTCGGTATCTGACGGCATCGTATTGATCCACGGTCTGGCCGACGTTATGTACGGCGAGATGATTGAATTTGCCAACGGCACCTACGGCATGGCTCTGAACCTGGAGCGTGATTCTGTTGGTGCGGTGGTACTGGGCGACTTCGAAGGTCTGGCCGAAGGTCAGAAAGTTCGTTGTACCGGCCGTATCCTGGAAGTGCCGGTTGGTAACGAACTGCTGGGCCGTGTGGTTGACTCTCTGGGTAACCCGATCGACGGTAAGGGCGAGCTGGGTAACAGCCTGACCTCTCCGGTTGAGAAGGTTGCACCTGGCGTTATCGCCCGTCAGTCCGTTGATGAGCCGGTACAGACTGGCTTGAAAGCCATCGACACCATGGTTCCCATCGGTCGTGGCCAGCGTGAGCTGATCATCGGTGACCGTCAGATCGGTAAGACCGCTGTAGCGATTGACGCGATCATCAACCAGAAGAACACCGGCATCAAGTGTATCTACGTTGCCGTCGGCCAGAAGCAGTCTTCCATTGCCGCGGTTGTGCGCAAGCTGGAAGAGCACGGCGCCATGGACCACACCATCGTGGTTGCCGCCGGTGCCGCTGATCCTGCCGCCATGCAGTTCCTGGCTCCGTACTCCGGTACGTCCATGGGTGAATTCTTCCGTGACCGCGGTGAAGACGCTCTGATCGTATACGACGACCTGTCCAAGCAGGCTGTTGCTTACCGTCAGATCTCCCTGCTGCTGCGTCGTCCGCCAGGACGTGAAGCATTCCCGGGTGACGTTTTCTATCTGCACTCCCGTCTGCTGGAGCGCGCTTCCCGCGTTAACGCTGACTACGTTGAGCAGTTCACCAACGGTGAAGTGAAAGGCAAGACCGGTTCTCTGACCGCGCTGCCGATCATCGAAACCCAGGCTGGTGACGTTTCTGCGTTCGTACCGACCAACGTGATCTCCATCACCGATGGTCAGATCTTCCTGGAAACCAACCTGTTCAACTCCGGTATCCGTCCGGCCATGAACGCCGGTATCTCCGTATCCCGGGTAGGTGGTGCAGCCCAGACCAAGATCATGAAGAAGCTCGGCGGTAACATCCGTCTGGCCCTGGCCCAGTATCGGGAACTGGCGGCATTCGCCCAGTTCGCTTCCGATCTTGACGAAGCAACCCGTCGTCAGCTGGAGCACGGTCAGCGCGTTACCGAGCTGATGAAGCAGAACCAGTACAGCCCGATGACCGTTGCGGAAATGGGTACCGTACTGTTCGCAGCAAACGAAGGCTTCCTGGACGATGTTGATGTAAACAAGGTTGTGAAGTTTGAAGCACAGCTGCTGGACTGGATGCGTTCCGAGCAGAAAGAGCTTCTCGACAAGATCGGCCCCGAGGGCAACTTCAACGACGACATCACCGCTGGCCTGAAAGCTGCTCTGGAGAAATTCAAGACCACTCAGAGCTGGTAAATCCACTGGGCCCGCCATTGTGCGGGCCTGCTGGTCCCTTTGAGTGTCTAACTTGAAAAGGCAGTGACTTATGGCCGTCGGAAAAGAAATACGTAACCAGATCGGAAGCATCAAGAGCACGCAGAAGATCACCTCCGCCATGGAAATGGTGGCGGCGAGTAAAATGCGTAAAGCTCAGGACCGTATGCAGGCAACTCGCCCATACGCCGAAAAGATGCTGCAGGTAATCGGACACATTGCCAAGTCCAACAAGGATTACCGTCATCCGTTCATGCAGGAGCGTGAGGTCAAGCGGGTAGGCTACATTGTAGTTTCCTCCGACCGTGGCCTTTGTGGTGGTTTGAACACCAACCTGTTCAAACTGCTCGTTCGCGAAATGCGTGAATGGAAACAAAAGGGTGTTGAGACCGACATCTGCGCCATTGGGCAAAAAGGCGCGTCTTTCTTCCGTAACTACGGTGGCAACGTTGTAGCGGCGGTTACCCATATGGGTGACAACCCGTCTGCAAGTGAGCTGATTGGTAGCGTCAAGGTGATGCTCGATGGTTTCGAGCAGGGCAAGATTGATCGCCTGTACCTTGTGAGCAACGAGTTTGTGAATACCATGACTCAGAGCCCGCATTCGCTGCAGCTGCTGCCATTGCCGGAAGGTGATGACGAGGATGTAGGTCACCAGTGGGATTATCTCTATGAGCCGGATTCACGTCCGATTCTTGACGGGCTACTGCCACGTTATATCGAATCCCAGGTGTATCAGGGTGTGGTAGAGAATCTGGCCTGTGAACAGGCTGCCCGGATGATTGCCATGAAGAGCGCGACAGACAACGCCGGTGGCATCATCGATGAGCTTCAGCTGGCCTATAACAAGGCCCGCCAGGCAGCCATCACCCAAGAGATTTCGGAGATTGTGAGCGGCGCGGCATCTGTTTGATAACGCTCACAAACCTACTGGTTTTATTGACTACTAGATAACGAGGAACCGAGCATGAGTAGCGGACACATCGTTCAGATCATTGGCGCGGTTATCGACGTGGAATTCCCACGTGACTCCGTGCCAAGCGTTTATGACGCACTGCTGCTTGAAGGTGGCGAAACAACTCTGGAAGTCCAGCAGCAGCTGGGTGACGGCATTGTTCGTACCATCGCAATGGGCAGCACCGAAGGCCTCAAGCGTGGCCTGAAAGCTGAGAATACCGGCAAGCCGATTTCAGTACCCGTGGGCACCCAGACTCTGGGCCGTATCATGGACGTACTGGGCCGTCCGATCGACGAGCAGGGCGACATCGGTGAAGAAGAGCGTTGGGCTATCCACCGCAAAGCACCGGGCTACGCCGACCAGGCAGCGTCTGCTGACCTGCTGGAAACCGGCATCAAGGTTATCGACCTGATCTGCCCGTTCGCCAAGGGTGGTAAGGTTGGCCTGTTCGGTGGTGCCGGTGTAGGCAAAACCGTAAACATGATGGAACTGATCAACAACATCGCGAAAGAGCACTCCGGTCTCTCCGTATTCGCCGGTGTTGGTGAGCGGACTCGTGAAGGTAACGACTTCTACTACGAAATGAAGGAGTCTAACGTTCTCGATAAGGTTGCCATGGTTTACGGCCAGATGAACGAGCCCCCAGGAAACCGTCTGCGTGTGGCCCTGACCGGTCTCACCATGGCCGAGAAGTTCCGTGACGAAGGCCGTGACGTTCTGTTGTTCGTTGACAACATCTACCGTTACACACTGGCCGGTACCGAAGTATCTGCACTGCTGGGCCGTATGCCTTCAGCGGTAGGTTACCAGCCGACTCTGGCGGAAGAGATGGGTCAGCTGCAGGAGCGGATCACCTCTACCAAGAACGGTTCTATCACCTCTATCCAGGCGGTCTACGTACCGGCGGATGACTTGACTGACCCGTCTCCGGCCACCACCTTCTCGCACCTTGACGCGACCGTGGTACTGAGCCGTGACATCGCCTCCAAGGGTATCTACCCGGCGATCGATCCGCTTGACTCCACCTCCCGTCAGCTGGACCCGCTGGTGATCGGCGAGCAGCACTACAACGTTGCCCGTGGTGTTCAGAACGTTCTGCAGCGTTACAAGGAACTGAAAGACATCATCGCGATCCTGGGTATGGACGAGCTGTCTGAAGAAGACAAGCTGACTGTAGCCCGTGCCCGTAAGATCGAGCGCTTCCTGTCTCAGCCGTTCCACGTAGCGGAAGTATTTACCGGTTCCCCGGGTAAGTACGTGTCTCTGAAGGAAACCATCGCCAGCTTCGAAGGCATCCTGAACGGTGACTACGACGACATGCCGGAGCAGGCCTTCTACATGTGCGGTGGCATCGAAGAGGCAATCGAGAAGGCTAAGGCAATGAAAGCGAAAGAAGGCAAGTAAATTACCTTCTTCCCTTTCTGACCCAAGAGGCGTAAGAAATGGCTATGACCGTACATTGTGACGTCGTAAGTGCCGAAGAAAAAATCTACTCGGGCCTGGTGGAGATGCTGATCGCCACCGGTACCGAGGGTGAGCTAGGCATCCAGCTTGGCCATGCTCCGTTGCTGACCGAGCTCAAGCCCGGCTCAGTGCGGATCATCAAGCAGGGTGGCGCCGAGGAGATTCTGTACGTATCCGGTGGTTATCTGGAAGTGCAGCCGAACCTGGTGACCCTGATGGCTGATACCGCAGTTCGTGCCAAGGATGTGGACGAAGCGGCAGCCCTGGAAGCCCAGAAGCAAGCCGAGAAGGCACTGGCGAACAAGACAGGCGAGTTTGAGTACTCCCGTGCCGCCGCCGAGCTGGCAGAAGCCGCCGCTCAGCTGCGCACCATCCAGAAACTGCGCAAGCACCTGCGCTAAGCAGGGTTTGTGTCAGGGCCCGGACTGGCCTGACCGTGAACCGCATCCGCAGGTGGATGACCAGCCACACCCGCAAGGGGAAGGCCGGTTATTCACCGGGACGCGGTTTTTTATTTTGAGATTCACCACCAGATTGGAGCGTACCGCCCCATGAGCCCATTACACGTTGTGATCCTGGCGGCAGGCCAGGGCTCCCGAATGAAATCGGCGCTACCCAAGGTATTACACCCGGTGGCCGGCAAGGCCATGCTGCATCACGTGATTGATACCGCAAAGCAGCTGGGGGCGGAGAAAATTCACACGGTAATCGGCCACGGTGCAGACCAGGTGCGGGCATCGCTGGACGAACCCTCGGTGAACTGGGTGATGCAGACCGAACAACTGGGCACCGGCCATGCCGTGGCCCAGGCCCTGCCGGATCTGCCGGACGACGCCCGGGTACTGGTGCTCTACGGCGATGTGCCGTTGACCCGCAAAGACACCCTCGAAGCCATGGTCTGTGACCTGGACGATGGCAATCTCGCCCTGCTGACCGTGGATATGGACAACCCTCACGGCTATGGCCGGATCGTTCGTAACGCTGAGGGCCAGGTGCAAGCGATTGTGGAGCAGAAAGACGCCACCGCCGAGCAGCAAGATATCCACGAGGTGAACACCGGTATCCTGGCCGTTTCTGCCCGGCACCTGAAAAGCTGGTTACCCACACTATCCAACAGCAATGCCCAGGGTGAATACTACCTGACCGACATCATTGCTATGGCCGTTACCCATGGCTTATCGGTTACGGTGTCCCAGCCCCTGAACCCGTTTGAAGTGCAGGGCGTGAATAACCGCCTGCAGCTGGCGGAACTGGAGCGATGGTACCAGCGCCAGCAGGCGGAACGCCTGATGACCGAGGGCGCCACCCTGGCAGACCCGGCCCGGGTGGATGTGCGCGGTGAGCTGACCATCGGCAACGATCTGTGGATTGATGTGAACGCGGTGTTCGAAGGCAAAGTCAGCCTTGGCAGCAACGTAGTGATCGGCCCGAACTGTGTGATCAAGGATTCCACCATCGCCGATGGTGCCGAAATCAAGGCTAACAGCGTGCTCGAAGGTGCGATTGTAGGTGCCAATGCCCAGATTGGCCCGTTCGCCCGCCTGCGCCCGGGTACCGAACTGGCCGCCAACACCAAGGTGGGCAACTTTGTCGAAACCAAGAAAGCCGTAGTGGGTGAGGGCAGTAAGATCAACCATCTGAGCTACGTGGGCGACGCCTCTCTAGGTCGTAATGTGAATGTGGGTGCAGGCACCATCACCTGCAATTATGATGGAGTGAACAAGTTCAAAACCGAGATTGGCGACGGTGTGTTCGTGGGCTCCAATACCTCGCTGGTTGCACCGGTGACGGTGGCGGCCGAGGCCACCATTGGTGCGGGGTCTACCATCACCCGCAACGTCGCGGAAAGCGAACTGGCCGTGGCCCGGGGCAAGCAACGGAATATCGCGGGCTGGGAACGGCCGAAAAAAGCGTAACAACCGAATAACTGACAGGTGATAACAGCATGTGTGGGATTGTAGGAGCGGTTTCCGAACGGGATGTCCAGGGTATTCTGCTGGAGGGGCTCCGCCGCCTTGAATACCGGGGTTACGACTCCGCTGGCATGGCCGTGATCAACGGCAAGCCGGAAGTGCAGCGTGCCCGGGAAGTCGGTAAGGTTGCTGCCCTGGCTGATGCTATCAGCGCCAACCCCCTGGCTGGGCATCTCGGTATCGCCCATACCCGCTGGGCCACCCACGGTGAGCCATCCCAGGTGAACGCCCACCCGCACATGTCTGGCGACCGCCTGGCCATTGTCCACAATGGCATCATTGAGAACTATCAGGAACTCCGCGAAGAGTTGAAAGCCGAAGGCTTTGAGTTCACCTCGCAGACCGACACCGAAGTGGTTGCCCACCTGATTGGCAAGAACTACAAGGCCGGCGGCAGGCTCTACGATGCCGTGAAAGCCGCTATCAGCCGCCTGCGCGGTGCCTTTGCCCTGGCGGTTGTTCATGCCGACGAGCCGGACCACCTGGTGGTGTGCCGTGAAGGCAGCCCGCTGGTGGTGGGCGTGGGTATCGGCGAGAACTTCATCGCCTCTGACCAGTTGGCGCTGCTGCCGGTCACCGACCGGTTCATGTTCCTCGAAGAAGGCGACATCGCTGATATCCGCAAGGACAAGATCGAGATCCACGATCGCGAGGGCCAGGCGGTTGAGCGCGCCATCAGCCGTTTCGAGCACGGTGCCGATTCCGCCGACAAGGGCGAGTACCGCCATTACATGCTCAAGGAAATCTACGAGCAGCCAAAAGTGATCAAGGCCACTATGGAAGGCCGGATTACCGCTACCCGGGTGCTGGAACAAGCCCTGGGTACCGATGCCGAAAACCTCCTGGAGAACGTGCGCCACGTGCAGATCATCGCCTGTGGTACCTCCTACCACGCCGGCATGGTGGCCCGTTACTGGATTGAAGACCTGGCCGGCGTACCCTGTTCCGTGGAAGTAGCCTCCGAGTTCCGCTACCGCAAGCATGTGATCCAGCCGGATACCCTGTTCCTGTGCATTTCCCAGTCCGGCGAAACCGCCGATACCCTGGCGGCTTTGCGCCAGGCCAAGAAAGCAGGTTTCCGCGCGGCATTGGCGATCTGCAACGTACCGGGCAGTTCGCTGGTGCGGGAATCCGACCTGGTGATCATGACCCAGGCCGGCCCTGAAATCGGTGTGGCGTCCACCAAGGCGTTCACCACCCAGCTGACCGCCCTGCTGATCTTCACCCTGGCCCTGGCCCGCCACAACGGCCTGAATGCCGAGCGGGAAGCCGACATCGTGAAGGCCATTCACCTGTTGCCGGGCCAGGTCAACGATGTGCTGGCCCTGGATGGCGAAATCGAGGAGATGTCCAAAGCCTTCATGGACAAGAACCACAGCCTGTTCCTGGGCCGGGGTTCCCAGTACCCGGTCGCCATGGAAGGAGCTCTCAAGCTCAAGGAAATTTCCTACATCCACGCCGAAGCCTACCCGGCCGGCGAGCTGAAGCACGGCCCCCTGGCTCTGGTAGACAGCGAAATGCCCGTGGTGACCGTGGCCCCCAACAACGACCTGGTGGAAAAGCTGAAATCCAACCTGGAAGAAGTCCGTGCCCGTGGTGGTGAATTGTTCGTCTTCGCTGACAAAGCCGCAGAGGTAAAGCCAGAAGAGGGCATCCACGTGATGCAGCTACCATCGGTCCACGAAATCACTGCGCCGATCGTCTACACCGTTCCGCTGCAGTTGCTGTCGTATCACGTGGCGGTACTCAAGGGCACTGATGTGGACCAGCCGCGCAACCTGGCCAAGAGTGTGACGGTGGAATAATCGCCTGGCTTGGAAAACTGAAAGCCAAGTGGGTTAACGAAAACAGGGTTGAAACGCTGGCGGTAACAGCCGCATTTCAACCCTGTCCACGTCATCCTCAGAAGGTCACGCCCAGGGTCAGCCAGAGTTTGTTGGTGTCCACTTTGCCGGCGGCACTGTCACCGGCGGAGTACCGGGCGTACTTGATGCCCGCAGTGTAGTGTTCAGCAAAGCCTCGGTTGTAAGCCACGCCCCATTCGTCGCCCAGGTCATCCACGGCCGGGGTTGATTCGTTGGCACTGAAGTCATGATAGACAAACGCCCATCGACCACCCGCGAGAGCGCCAGATACCGTCAGCGAAATATCTTCCAGGCCACCAGCCGGTGTTGCCAGGAACTGGTCCGTCCAGCCGTTGAATGCGTGTAGCGTGGCCAGCGGCGTGGCGAATCCATAATTACCATCGTCGGAGCCCAGGACCTCATAGGTCAGGGCAATGGTGATGCCTTTAACGCCCGCCCCCGCCTTCAGCGAGTAATAGTCAGCGTCAAACTCGGTGGCGCCGGATTTGGCTTCCTGCCTGGCGTATTCGGCGGCGTAGATCAGTTTTACTGATTCCAGGTCGTAATCACCCGCAAACCGCAGACCCACGGTATCCAGGCCGTTGTTTGTGCCGTCGTCCACTTCCAGCAGATAGGCATAGGCGCTGAGCTTGCCGAAGCCGGTCTGATAGCCCAGGTTCAGCAGGTGATCTTTGGTGGCCAGGTCCTGAGCCTCCGCAAAGATCCGATTGCGCTGGTTGAGATAGGCATAGTCCAGCGTCAGCAGGCTCGTGGGTGCATAGGTCAGGCGCACGCCATCAAAGGTCTGCCGGTCCTGTCGCCAGCCGACATGACCCACATGGCGCTGATTGTCATAGACAATGACCTGGCGACCGGCGCGCGCAGTGACGTCGCCGCCGCTGTATTGCAGGTAAGCCTGATCGACTTCGGTGGTCTCCGGATCGGCAATGACCGAATAATCGGTATTTTTACCCTGAGTGTTGTTGTAATCGTCCAGGCCCATCACCGTGCGGGAATCCTCAAACTCCAGAACTCCGGTCACGCCATGGTAGCTGCCGGTGGTGTAGCCCAGCCGGGTGCGGATGGTCAGGGCATCGGCGTCTTTGAGGGCGTTGTCCTGATCCACCGCCTCATACCGCAAACGGACATCGCCGGAGACTTGCCCGTTGCTCAGGGCATCGTGCAGGGAGTGTTCCGCTGCCAGCGCGGGAGTGGCCAGCGCCAGGGAGCCCAGCATACAGGCCGAATGTCGGATCAATCGTGCTTTCATAGTTGCTTCCTTTTCCGTTAATGACAAAACGTTCTGTTGGCCGGTTGATGCCGGAGTTGGTATCGGCGACGGATCGCAGGGGTCAGGCCGCCTGGCTTTGATTAGACGAGCCGACCGTCAGATGACAGATCGATTGATCGCCCAGGCATTGCTCCATCACCAGTTGGTCGGGCGTGTCGTGAACGGTCTTCCAGGTTCCCTCAGCCGAAGGTTGACCGCGCAGAACCACCGGCATGGCTCGGGTTTTCAGCCTGATCACCGGCGGGTTATGTTCATAGGTCACGGCATCCAGGCCCATGACCGCATGGGCAATCGCTTGTGCCTGATGTTTGATCGGTTCGATAAAGCGGCAAGGCATGCCGTCGATACTGATGCAATCGCCGAGCGCATAAATGTCCGGGTCACTGGTACGCAGTGTGTGTGGATCGACCGCAAGGCCCCGTTGAAACTGCAGGCCGGCGTGACGGGCCAGCCGGTTATCGGTGGCCAGGCCTGTCGCTGCCACAACGTGATCGACTTCAAGGGGCTGGCCCACCTGGCGGGTGATTGAGCGCTTGCCATTGTCGTGTGCGGCCACGCCGGTCACATCCACGCCGCCAAGGTAGCTGATGCCGAGTTGGGTAAAGCTGCTGACCAGGCGGGACGCGGCCTTGTCGGGCAGCAGCCCGGCCAACGGTGCGTTATTGCGGTCGAGCAGGGTGACCGTGTGCCCGGCGCGGGCAAAGTCCTCGGCCAGTTCACAGCCGATCATGCCGGCGCCGACAATAGCGATGGACTGTTTACCCTGCGCCAGCGCCTGTTGCAGTCCAGACCACCCGGCCAGATCATTGACCCGCCAACACAGGGGCGCCGGCAGTTGCGCCGGCAGTATCGGTTGCGCGCCCTGGGCCAGCACCAGCTGGGTGTAGTTGAGCGATCCGCGGGTTGTGCGTAATTGCTTTAACGTCGGGCTCAAGCCAACCGCAAAGGTTTGCGCCATCAGCTGGACACCAAGCCGTTGTGCGGCCTGGTAACCGGTTTCCCGCACCAGCGTGGTTTTATCCGCGCCGCGACTGATAGCCACCGAAAGCTCGGGCTTGTGATAGGTATCGCCACTGCAAGCCGTGACCAGGGTGATGGGAACCGTGGCGTCCAGTGCGCGCAGCGCTTCCACAGTGGACCAGCCGGCAATGCCGGCGCCAATCACCACCACGCCGGGTTTGCGGTTGAAGTGCATCGGCTGATCGCAAACCGTGATTTCCTGCCGTTTCAATAGCTCGAAATCGGTCTTGGTGACGCCGCACAGCGGGCATTCCCAATCGTCCGGAATGTCTTCAAAGCGGGTGCCCGGCGCCAGACCGCTGTCCGGGTCGCCTTGCTCCTCGTCATAGATCAGCCCGCAGGCGAGGCAAATGTATTGTCGCCAGGGCGTGGTTTGATCGACACTTTGCTCACTCATGCCGGCACCTCTGCACGCATCTGTTTGGCCATCTCCCAGCGCAGGTGTTTGAGGGCCGGTGTAACGATGGCGACGAAATGGGCCTCGCGTATGCGGCGTTGGGGTGCCGATGTCATCAGGTAACCGCGCGCGCCTTGATGCAGTAGCGCCGATTGGGACGCCTTAAGCGCCATTTCGGAACCCCGGGCGCGCAGATCCAGTACGTCCAGCAGGAAGTCTTTGCTGCCATCAAACGGGGTTTCGGCGAGTTTGGCGGCCTGAGCTTTGATGTCGTCAAATTCCGCCTGCAGCTCGTCCGGGCGGTCATGCAGATACTGGTTCACATGGCCAAGGGAGGGCTCCACCTCGCGGGCAGAGTCAATCGAACCCTGAATAACGCCAGTGGCCATGCCCACCTGTAACAGGATGAACGCTGTGCGAACGCGCTGAATAAAGGGCCGCACCGGATCGGCAATCATCTGATCCTCACTGACGAAATAGTCGACCAGAGGAACCGCCCAGGTGCTGGTGCCTTCCATCCCGGAAAACTCCGGGCATTTTCTGAGCGTTACCCGCTCATCCAGGTCCAGCAGAAACATGATCTCGTGGGAGCGACTGCCATCCTCCCGGTCGACCGCGGCGATAACGCCACAGTACTGCCCCGGAGCAATGTGGCTGACCCAGGGCAAGGTACCGTTAACCCGATAACCACCCGGTACTTTTTTGGCTTTCAGCGCCATCTTTTCGATACCGGTGAAGGCTTTCATCGGATTGGACAGGGCGGTTCCGCCGAAGGTTCTACCGGCGGCGTGGTCTGGCAAGCGGGCCAACAAAGCCGGATTGCCGGATTGCTCCATGTAGAGCCCGCAAACGTCGTGGCACCAGGTCATGAAACCGGTGGAGCCGCAGTGCCGGCTGATCTCATGCATGGAGTCGATGGCCAGGCCATAGCGAGAGCCGTACTGGTCGAGATGGCCGGCAAACGCGCCGGCCTGACCGAGTTTTGCCATGATATCGATCGGATAATAGCCCTCGTGATCGATACGGTAGGCGGCGGGAGCAAGCTGCTCCCGGGCTATCTGGCTGACATCCGCCAGCACCTGGACATCGTCTGCCCAGGGAAGAGCAATTGAGGGTGATACAGCAGCGCTGTTCATGGCTTACCTCTGGAGTCCGGGGGTGGGCTTATTCCATCAGGCTGATGCTGAACGGGATCGGATTGCGCATGGTGTTGGCCACCGGCGAGAAGTAGTTGGCGTGGCGGACGATTTCATCCAGCTCTTCACGCGTGGCGTCGCCTTCAACCAGTACCTTCACGCGGATATCCTGAAAGCCCATGTCTTCGGGTTTCTTTTCGGCGCCGCCGGCACCCCAGGCGGCCGGATTGCCGATGTCGCCTTCCAGGAAGATTTCCAGTTTGCTGAGTTTGATCTGCTTCCAGGTGGCAACGGCGGTAATGCCGACGGCCAGGCAGCCGCCCAGGCCAGACAGAACAATTTCGCCCGGGGCCGGGGCGGTATCTTCACCGAACAGGTGCAGGGGCTCGTCTACCACCACTTCGTGTTGATTGATGTGGCTGACGGTGCGGTACTGGCCATCGGTAACCGTGTGAACCTTGTTGGTGCCGCGAGTGGCCGGGTTGTTACGGCCTTTTTCTGCAAAGGCGAGCAAGCCGTCACGATCAATCGGGCGAAGGTAAGCGGTTACGGTTTCTGGTTGGCTGGCAGTGGCTGTAGTCATGATGTGCTCCGGTTGGGTTTGTCAGATCTGCCCGTTGTGTCCTGAGACGTTCGGGCTTGTATCTGTACCAGAGCAGCTTGTGTGCCACCTTCTGAAATATGCTATTAATCTGTTTAAAAACAAAAAGATAAAATTAGTTTGTCGAGGTCGATGGTCGCTTGGCTCTTGCCTTTGTCAGGTATCAAAATCCGACAATGTCAGACATTGTCGGGGCCTGGCTCCGCTCCATTGTTCATGTTCAGCTTCTCCAGTCGGTACCGGAATTGTCGGGGTGTCATGCCCAGCAGAGCCGCTGCCCGGGTTTTATTGCCGCCGGTTTGCTGCAGGGCGTCGGTCAGTTCACTGGCCTCGTCCGCCCGCACCCAGCTGTAAGGGCGCCCGGGCCCGGGACTGCTTGTGTTTTGGGCCCCGCCGCTGCCCGGTGCTATCGCGCTGTTGAACGACGTCGGGCCGGCGGGATCCGCAGAGCTCTGCTGGCCGGCCTCAAGGTGCCGGCTGATGGTGGATTCCTGGCGCAGGATCGCTTCAATGTCCATGATGCTGATGGTGCCGTCTTCGGCCATCAGCACGGCCCGTTTGATGACGTTTTCCAGCTGGCGGATATTGCCGGGCCAACTGTAACTTTCCAGGCGCTCCATCACGCCATTGCCCAGCAGGGTATAGCGGCCGTACTCCCGGTTGGCACTTAACAGGAAATGCCGGGCCAGAATGCGCACATCGCCCTCCCGGCTTCGTAACGGGGGCAGGTGGATTGGGAACACGTTGAGCCGATAGAACAGATCGAGGCGAAACTCACCCCGGTTGACCGCATCCTGCAGATTTTTATGGGTAGCGGTGACGATTCGGACATCGACCGGTATGTCTTTGTTACCCCCGACGCGCTGGATCACCTGGCCTTCCAGAACCCGCAGCAGTTTGGACTGCAATTCCAGGTTCAGGTCGCCGATTTCGTCCAGAAACAGGGTGCCACCACTGGCCAGCTCGATCTTGCCGGGTTTGGTGGCAGACGCGCCGGTGAATGCGCCCCGCTCGTGGCCAAACAGCTCGGATTCCAGCAATTGATCGGGAATGGCCGCGCAGTTGATGGCGAGGAAGGGTTGCTCCTTACGGGCGCTATTCAGGTGCAAGATCTGGGAAAAGCGCTCCTTTCCGGTGCCGGATTCGCCCGTGAGCAATACCGTCACCTGGGTTTTGGCCACCCGGGTTACCTGAAGCAATGCATCCTGCACCGCCCGGCTGTCGCCGAGTATGCCGTGATTGGTTTGCTGGTTTTGCAGGGCGTCTTTCAGCTCCTGGTTTTCAGCCTGGAGGTGGTTGGTACGCTCTTCAATGAGGGAATTAATCTTGATGATCTGGGCAATAAAGGTCGCCAGAATCCTCAGGATAACCAGATCGGCACTGAACGATCTGGGCCGCATGCGCAGCCGGTTGACCGCCAGCACACCCACGGGGGTATTGCCCTCCAGGATGGGAATGGCGATGTAGGCCACCACCCCGTCTGGCAGGGTCATCCGGTCGACCGCCCGGAACAGGTAGCCGGGCTCCTCATCGATGTTCTGAACCACCGCCAGCTGGCCCTGGCGCATTACCCGGCCGGTGATGCCCTCTTCAAAGCTGTACACGCCGCGCTTCCGCTCTTCGGGGGTCAGGCCGTAGCTGTATTGAATGTGCAGAGCGCTGTCGTCCGGTGTCGACAGCAGTACCCGGCCCCGGTTGAGGCCCAGCATTTGCGACATCAGGCGCAGTATGCCGGTGATCGCAGATTCGGGAGAGCCGGAGTGGCCGATCAGTTTGGCGGCCTCTTGCACAACCGTAAGGTCGGTCTCGGCCTTGATGACATCACTTTCGAGTGGTGACGAGAGATTTTCCATGAGCAGTATGCCATTCCAGGACATTGTCAGAGATTGATACAGCAATCTCTGTGCCTGATTGTCCGTTGGACTGACATTGTCGCTTTCATAACAGAACAAGGCCGCCCCTGAGGACGGCCTTGTTCCGGGCGACTCAACCGTTATTCTACGTGCCAGTTAAAGCGTTTTATCAGCAGGCTACAGATGGAGTCCAACCCGTAGCCGATCAGGCCAATGACTACCACGATAGCGGCCAGCGTATCGTAGGAGAGGGTATCCCGGGCATCGTTGATGGCGTAACCGAGGCCGCTGGTGACGCCCAGATACTCCGCCGGTACCAGTACCACCCAGGCCACGCCAACGGCCAGCCGGATGCCGGCGAGCACATCACTCATGATCGCAGGCATGATGATGCGTCGCAGCATGTGCAGTTCCGAGGCGCCCAGGTTGCGGGCGACTTTAAACCAGTTGGGATCGATCCGGCGCACGCCGTGGGCGGTCGAGAAGATGATCGGCCAGACCGCTGCCATCACGATCAGGAAGATAATGGCCGAATCCCAGGTAGGGAAGGCCAGAACCGCGATCGGCATCCAGGCCAGGGGGCTGATCATCCGCAGGAACTGAAACGGCACATTGGCAATCTTCATGGCACTGCCCACGTAGCCGATCAGCACGCCGACCGGCACCCCGATAACAATCCCCCAGAACAAGCCATAGAGAATCCGATACAGGCTGGACAGGACGGTGGGCCAGATAGCACCACTGGCCACAAGACCATAAAGCGCGTGGAAGGTAGGTGCCGGGGCAAAGTTGGCGAACGCCCACATGTCTGGGTCATTGGCCACCAGGTAGCCGCCGAACCACCAGGCGGCCAGCAGACTGGTGATGCCCAGGGCCGGGTAGCGCAGGCTGCTGAGCATGCTTAGCAGCGGACTGAGCCCGTTGAAGCCGGATGACGGTGCGTTCAGGGCAGAGGAGGTTTTGGTACTCATAGTTTGACCACCTCTTCCCGATCAAACGGGTTGTCTGCGTCAAAGCCCGGCGCGTCTTTCCAGCCGGGGTGTTTATCCATGGCCGCTTTGACAAAGCGGTAGTCCACCAGGTCATCCACCACAAAGTCTGGGTCCAGGTCCTGCAGGAAGGTGGTATCGCCACCGACCAGGGTCTGCTTCAGCTCGTTGACGATAAGCCGGGTGGCGGAAGGGAACGGCCACGGCTGGAAGTCGATGCGTCCGCTGCCCCAGTTGGCGTTCTGAATCGCGTTGGGATCGGCGTAGCTTTCCTGGTCATAGAGCGTCATCGCCTGTTCAACCACATTGGCCGCCATGGGCAGATAGCCCTTACCATCGCGCGACAACAGGTGAGCGACTTCTTTCTTGTTCTGCTGGGAATAGATCTGGGCTTTAACAATCGCGTTCATCACCTTCTGGGTCCACACCGGGTTGGCGTTAACCTGGTTCTCGTTCATGCAGACCACGCAGCATGGGTGATTGCGCCAGATATCCCCGGTGAAACGCAGCATCTTGCCGCCGGCCAGCATTTCGCCCACCGCATTGAAGGGTTCCGCGACAATAAAGGCGTCGATCTTCCGGGCCGCCAACGCGGGGGGCATATCCGGCGGCGGCATGATCTGCAGGTTCACCTCGTTGGGCGCCAGGGTCTCGCTTTGCGACTTGATGACCGGTGTCAGCCCGGCGTGGCGCAAGCCCATCTGCAGCACAATGTTGTGCATGGAGTACCAGTAGGGCACCGCAACCTGTTTGCCGCCAAGATCCGCAAAGCTTTTGGCATCGGTATGGCGACCAACCACCAGGCCCGAGCCGTTCAGGTGCGCCCACGACATGATCTTCACCGGGAAGTTGTTGTTGTAGCGCATCCAGATCGGAATCGGCTTAAGGAAATGCACCAGATTGAATCGGCCTGCGGCAAACCCCTCCACAAGCGGTGACCAGCCACGGATCAGTGTGGGCGGTTCGGTTTTCAGGCCTTCCTCTTCGAAAAAGCCTTTGGCGTGGGCCACCAGCAGAACAGTGGCATCGGTGATGGGCAGGTAACCGATACGCACGACTTCATCGGCCGGAGGTTGGATACTGCCCCAGGCAGCCGTGCTGGCGGACATCCCGAACGCAGCGGCCAGGCCGCCAAGGGCCAAGCTGTCGAGCATGAAATCCCGCCGGCTCATTTCGTGTTCCTGGAGGTATTCCTGATCGGATTGCCTGGTGGTGGGCTTGTTGCGTTTCGGCTTTTTCATCGTGTCTTCCTCATTAAGATTGGGCGTTTTCAGGCGGCGCTTTCGGCTTTCGAGTCGGCGGGTTGGCTGGACTGGGCATCCCGTCCGGACAAGCCGGTGTCGGTGCCTTTGAATTGCTGCATCAGTTCGTCGCGCAAGGTCTGAAACCCGACATCCATGTGCCGGCGAGGCCAGGGCAGCTTGACCGGAAGTTCACTGACGATTCGCCCCGGGTTTTGAGACATCACGAGCACCCGGTCCGCCATGGTGATGGCTTCATCAATATCGTGGGTGACGATCACCATGGTGATGCCGCGCTCGCGACAAATAGCGGGCACCTCCTCCTGAAGGGCAGAGCGGGTGAACGCGTCCAGTGCAGAGAACGGCTCATCCAGAAGCAGCACCTCGGGGTTGGTGGCCAAAGATCTTGCCAGTGCAACCCGTTGTTGCTGCCCGCCAGAGAGGCTCTGAACGTTTTCCTTTTTCTTGTCGTGCAGGCCCACCATGTCGAGCAGCGCATCAACCTGCCTGGTCGCTTCGCGCTTGGAGTGGCCTGCGAACAACAGGCCCAGAGCGGCGTTTTCCTGAACGGTCATCCAGGGGTACAAAGAGGCTTTCTGGAACATCATGTTCCACTTGGCACTGGGCGAGGATATCTGGTGACCGTTGACCCGCACGCAGCCTTCCGACGGAATCAGCAGCCCGGCCAGCATATGCAGCAGCGTCGACTTGCCGCAGCCGCTACGGCCGATAAGAGCCGTCATCTGACCCGGCTCAATTCGGGCGTCGATGTCTTTCAAGGTAGGTTCGGCTGAGGGTGAAAACCTGTGGGTGACGTAGTCGATCGACAGTGATGCGCCCATGTCTTTGCTCCGATTCAAAGAAATATTGACCTGAACCTAAGCAGTATGTGTGCCACCAAAATTAAGCTAATAAAATCAATAATTTGTGATTTTTTCCGAAGATTGTCACCGGTTGCTTGTTGTTGCCAATGTCGGACAATGGCAAGGATTATTCGCCATTGCTGAGCTTTGCTCAGATAGACGGATGGTGGAGGACGTGGCTTGGGCAGTAATGGCATCAGTGATGAGTTGGGGATTGCCCGGCATTTAGGTCTTTTTCTGATCGGGGCTCGTGTAAAAAACTGGTGATTTACTCTATAATCTCGGCCCTGTCCCGGGGCGCGCGTACCCCCATATACGCCTAATTACTGACCTGATTGCTACCTTCTGGCCATTACCCGGTGCACAAATATCAAGGAAGATTGCGGCCTTCTGCCGCATACTTTCGTGGCGTCCACCCCTCAGAAGAATTGAGCAATGCCCAACACCGTCCTGTCTGGCTTTACCCATAACTTTCTTGGCAAAGCACCTGTCTGGTACAAACAGGTTATTCTGCTGTTTCTGATTGCCAATCCCATCGTGATGTACGTGTTCGGGCCGGGTGTGACAGGCTGGTTGCTGATTGGCGAGTTCATCTTCACCCTGGCCATGGCGCTGAAGTGTTATCCACTGTTGCCGGGTGGTTTGCTGGCGGTGGAGGCGTTGCTGATCGGGCTGACCACGGCAGACGCCGTGTATCACGAGGTTCTGGTGAACTTCCCGGTGATTCTGCTGCTGATGTTCATGGTGGCGGGGATCTACTTCATGAAAGACCTGCTGCTGGTGACGTTCACCCAGATTTTGGTGGGGGTTCGCTCCAAGTCAGCGCTGTCGCTGCTGTTCTGCACTGCGGCCGCCTTGCTGTCAGCGTTTCTGGATGCGTTAACGGTGACCGCCGTGATTATCAGCGTGGCGGTGGGCTTTTTCTCGGTTTACCACAAAGTTGCGTCGGGCAAAGGCTACCAGCAAAGAGATCACAACGCTGGCAGTGATGCAGAAGTGATCGAGCTGCACCGGGAAGACCTGGAAAACTTCCGGGCGTTTCTGCGCAGCCTGTTGATGCACGGTGCAATAGGTACTGCCCTGGGTGGCGTTGCCACCATGGTGGGTGAGCCCCAGAATTTGCTGATTGCCAAGGTGGTAGGGTGGGATTTCGTTGGCTTCTTTCTGCACATGGCGCCAGTCAGCATCCCGGTGTTTTTCGCGGGTCTGGCGACTTGTTGGGCGTTGGAGAAACTGCGCTGGTTTGGTTACGGCGGCCGCCTGCCCAAGCCGGTGCGCCAGGTACTGGAAGAGTTTGCCAAGAACGAGCGGGCACGTCGCACCAAAGCCGACCAGGCATCCCTGTGGATTCAGGCCATCGCTGCCGCCATTCTGGTGATCGGCCTGGCGTTTCACATTGCTGAAGTTGGCCTGATTGGCCTGCTGGTGATTATCCTGATTACCTCGTTTACCGGCGTCACAGACGAGCACCAGATTGGTAAAGCCTTCCAGGAATCCCTGCCGTTCACCTCTCTGCTGGTGGTGTTCTTCGCCGTGGTGGCGGTGATTCATGAGCAGCATCTGTTCAAGCCGATCATCGATTATGTGCTCAGCCTGCCAGAGCACCAGCAGCCAGGCATGTTCTTTATCGCCAACGGCTTGTTGTCGATGATCAGTGATAACGTGTTCGTGGCCACGGTGTACATCAGTGAGGTCAAGCAGGCGCTGGACGCCGGGGCCATCAGCTATGACCATTTCCAGACCCTGGCGGTGTCGATCAACACTGGCACGAATCTGCCCAGCGTGGCCACTCCTAACGGTCAGGCGGCGTTTCTGTTCCTGCTGACGTCCGCCATCGCGCCACTGGTGCGGCTGTCGTATGGGAAAATGGTGATCATGGCGTTTCCGTACACCCTGGTGATGGGTGGTGTGGGGCTGTACATGGTGACCCATTCGTTCTGAATCAACATTTTTTGACGTTCGCCGCTACAGTAATTGGTGTATCTGTTACCCTCTAGAGAAACAGATAACGATAAGCGGTATACATGCGCAGTTGCCAACGTTACTCCACTGATCTGCCTCGCGGCGCCTGGGCGCTGACGGGGCTTTTTGTTGTCCTGATCGGACTTCTCTATAACACTCTGGTCCATGCCGACGACCAGGATCCATATAGCATGAAGGCCGTTCGAGTTGCCTATGTGGAGTTTCCGCCCATCACCTACCGCACCGCTGAGGGTGAACCAGCCGGTGAGTTTGTGGAGATTACCAGGAAGGTTGCTGCAGAGGCCGGCTACGAGCTGGAATTCCTCTATCTGCCTGTGGCACGTACCTACCTCTATCTGAGAGACGGCACCGTTGACCTCTGGCTGGGATTATCTGCCACGCCGGTACTGAAAGAAGCCGTTCTGGAAAGCTGGATCAGCCCGATTCCCGTGGAGTTGAGTGCCTGGTACCGCCAAGATACAGAACCGCTGGAACACATGGACCAGTTGCATGGCAGCATGGTGATATTGATCGGAGGCTACACCTATGGCGGGCTTCGGGATTGGCTGGAAGACCAGCCAGACATTCGCATTACCGAGGCGCCCAACCACCGTTCGGCGGTGGATATGCTGAAACGAAAGCGGGGTGATTACCTGCTCGATTACCGCCAACCGGTGCGAGAAATCCTGACCCACCCCTCAGACGCCATCATTCGGGAATCGGAAGTACGAAGCCGCAACAGCGCCTGGATATTCTCGCTGGCCAGCTCCCGGGCCGCCATTCTTCGAGAGGCGTTTGATGATGCCTATCTGCGGTTGGCCGAGCGTGGTGAAGTGCCGCCGGTGCGCCGGTTCGAGAAAACCTTTGTTTTGCCGGGATTTCCTGAACAGTACCGTTGAGTTCACGGCTTCTCAAGCACCAGATCCCGATACCACGCGGTTGCCCGTTCACCGGTATTATCCGCATCCGACATGATGGCCACGCCAACAATGCGCGGGGGATTCTCCCCGAACGCTTCCCGGTAATCTGCCACAATATCCCGTTCCACCGTGACCCACTCACCGGTTTGCTCCGGGCCGGAATTGACCGCCACCATCATGGTTTGGTCGGTGAAGGCGTTGGCGACAATGGATTGCTCAGGTAGCCGGTTGGCCCAGATATAGTTCAGGGCATTACCCGGCAGGGACTCACCAAACATCACCTCCACGGTTTTGCGCTTGGCCCGTTCAAAGAATCCTGCATTGTCGGGCTGGAATTCAAAGGCCACGTAGATTCGCGCCGGGTAGTCGTCGCCGGACTTTTTCCGGGCATCGCCCCGGTCGAACACGTTGGACACCTTCCATTGCCAGCGCAGAATCAGCGATTCGCCGGGTTCTAACGACAATCGGGCAATCAGGCCGGAGGCGCTGTTATCAGCGCTCGCCTTGACCACCTGAACACCGTCGTCCGTGACCAGCTCATAGCGCGTGTGCCGGTCGATTCTGGGCAATTCCAGAGGTTCCCAACCATCGGATAATGAACTCATGGTGGAGAAGGGTTGCAGTAAAGACTCCTGCGCCATCAGTAACGGGCTGGCCAATAGCAGAGCCAACACCCATGCAGTGCCTGCCAGTGATGAACGCTTCATAGACTTATCCTTTTGTTTCCGGGCCACTGCAATGGCAGACAGCGGGCCTGCGATAAAGTGCCTTGTCAGTGGCTATTAGTCCGTATATAGTGACCAAATCCTTGGTTGACTACCATATGTTGTGATCATTCTCTGATCACTTCAGGCATAAAGGTAGTCGGGAATCCGGTGAGAATCCGGAACTGACGCGCAGCGGTATTGGGGAACGAGCGTGGCATCAAGACACTGGCAAGCGCCGGGAAGTCGCCACGCAAGGCCGAACCAACAGGTTCACGCCCCTGAGTCCGAAGACCTGCCAGGGAAACAGCACTGCACCTTCGCGACTCAAGGTGAGCAGATCGGTTATCCCTGCCCTGAAACAAGGCACGGTATGCTCCTGCATTCGCGAAGGCTAAATGGAATCTGACGCGACTTCAGGAGAACACGATGTCTGCCACCGCTCTGGCCGAAGCCCCGGCTACCGATACCCAATCCCTTCAAGTTATTAAACGCAACGGCACCCTGGTTGGATTCAATCCCGCCAAAATCAGTGTGGCGGTGACCAAAGCGTTCCTGGCCGTGGAAGGCGATAAAGCCGCCGGCTCTGCCCGCATCAACGACGCCGTGCATCGGGTAACCGAACAGGTGGTGCAGGCCATCAGCCGGCGCCTGAAAGCCGGCGGTAAAGTGCATATTGAAGACATTCAGGACCAGGTGGAACTGGCCCTGATGCGGGCCGAAGAGCAAAAGGTGGCCAGGGCTTACGTGCTCTACCGGGAAGAACACGCCCGCAAGCGTGCCATCGAAGAACCCATGGAAGCGCACCCGCACCTGACCGTGAAAAAAGCCGACGGCAGCGTGGCGCCTCTGGACCTGGGCCTGATGAAACTGCAGGTAGAGCAGGCCGCCACCGGCCTGGACGGCATTGATGGCGAATCCCTGGTCGACGAAGCCCTGCGCAACCTGTACGACGGCATTGAGGAAACCGAAGTGCTCTCCGCCCTGATCATGACGGCCCGTGGCCGTATCGAGCAAGAGCCGGACTACAGCGCCGTCACCGCCCGCCTGTTGCTGGAACAGCTTCGCCTGGAAGCGGCTGAGGCCCTGGACCTGCCCCGCAACCAGCCGCTGACAGAGGTTTATCCACAGGCCCTGAGCGCGTTCATCCACGCCGGTATCCGCTACGAATTGCTGGACGAAGCCCTGGCCGCCTTTGACCTGGAACGCCTGGGCGCGGCGATCATCCCCGAGCGTGACCACCAGTTCGGTTTCCTGGGCCTGCAAACCCTGTACGACCGCTACTTCCTGCACTGGAACAAAGCCCGCCTGGAACTGCCCCAGGTGTTCTTCATGCGTGTCGCCATGGGTCTGGCCCTGCGGGAAGACGACCCCAACGCCCGCGCCATCGAATTCTATAACCTGCTGTCCAGCTTTGATTACATGGCCAGCACGCCCACCCTGTTCAATAGCGGCACCCGCCATTCCCAGTTGTCCTCCTGCTACCTGACCACCGTGCAGGACGACCTGGAAGGTATCTACGGCGCCATCAAGGATAACGCGCTGCTCTCCAAATGGGCCGGCGGCCTGGGCAACGACTGGACGCCAGTACGTGCACTGGGCTCCCACATCAAAGGCACCAACGGCCAGAGCCAGGGCGTGGTGCCATTTCTGAAAGTGGTCAACGACACCGCCGTGGCGGTCAACCAGGGCGGCAAGCGCAAGGGTGCCGTGTGTGCCTACCTGGAAAGCTGGCACCTGGACATCGAGGAATTCCTGGAGCTGCGCAAGAACACCGGTGACGAACGCCGCCGCACCCACGACATGAACACCGCCAACTGGGTGCCGGATTTGCTGATCGAACGCATGCGTGAAGACCGGGACTGGACCCTGTTCTCCCCCAGCGATGCCCCGGATCTGCACGATCTTTACGGCAACGCCTTCCGGGAACGCTACGAGCATTACGAAGCGCTGGCGGAGCAGGGCAAGATCAAACTGTTCAAGAAAATCCCTGCCAAACAACTGTGGCGCAAAATGCTCACCGTACTGTTTGAAACCGGCCACCCCTGGGTTACCTTCAAAGACCCCTGCAACCTGCGTTCCCCGCAGCAGCACCAGGGCGTGGTGCACAGCTCCAACCTGTGCACCGAAATCACCCTGAACACCAGCGCCGACGAAATCGCCGTATGCAACCTGGGCTCGGTCAACCTGGCCGCCCACATCGCCAACGGCGAGCTGGACGTACAACGCCTGGAACGCACCGTGACCACCGCTGTGCGCATGCTCGATAATGTTATCGACATCAACTTCTACGCCGTGCCTCAGGCGAAGAACTCCAACCTCAAACACCGCCCCGTGGGCCTGGGCCTGATGGGCTTCCAGGACGCCCTCTACCAACTGGGCCTGCCCTACACCAGCCCGGAAGCCGTCGAGTTTGCCGACGTGGCCATGGAGCAACTGAGCTACTTCGCCCTTCGCGCCTCCGCCACCCTGGCCGGTGAACGGGGTGCCTACGAAACCTACGAAGGTTCCCTGTGGGATCAGGGCATCCTGCCCATCGATTCCATCAACCTGCTGAAAGACAGCCGCCGGGAAGGGGACCTGTCACTCAACACCAACAGCCGCCTGGACTGGACCCCGGTGCGCGAGCTGATCGCCAAAAACGGTATGCGCAA
Source organism: Marinobacter sp. KM021 (assembly GCF_050707965.1). Lineage (NCBI taxonomy): Bacteria > Pseudomonadati > Pseudomonadota > Gammaproteobacteria > Pseudomonadales > Marinobacteraceae > Marinobacter > Marinobacter sp. KM021. The sequence continues at coordinate 3,496,183 of NZ_CP136129.1, read as the reverse complement.
CAGCAACGTTATGGCCATCGCCCCCACTGCCACCATCTCCAACATCGTTGGGGTTTCCCAGTCCATCGAACCGGCGTACCAGAACCTGTTCGTGAAATCGAACCTCTCCGGCGAATTCACCGTGGTCAATCCCTCCCTGGTGCGCGACCTCAAAGCCGAAGGCCTTTGGGATAACGTCATGGTCAACGACCTCAAATACTTCGACGGCAGCGTGCAGCAGATCGACCGCATTCCGAGTGAGCTGAAAGCCCGCTACGCCACCGCCTTCGAAATCGACCCGAGATGGCTGGTAGAGGCCGCGGCAAGGCGCCAGAAGTGGCTCGACCAGGCCCAGAGCCTGAACCTGTACATGGCCGAACCCAGCGGTAAAAAACTGGACGCCCTGTACCAACTGGCCTGGGAACGCGGTTTGAAAACCACCTACTACCTGCGTTCCCTAGGTGCCACCGGCGCCGAAAAAGCCGCCCCGGTGGCCGCGCCGCAACCCCAGGTGTGCAGCATTGATGAGCCGGATTGCGAAGCCTGTCAGTAACCACTTACTTAACTTTGGAGGCCTAACCATGCTGGATTGGGACGACGAACCAAAAACCGAAAACAAGCCGACGGCCAGCGCCGGACCGGCGCCGGTGAATGTAGACGACAAACGCGTCATCAACGGCGAAACCGACATCAACCAGTTGGCGCCGTTCAAGTACCCCTGGGCCTGGGAGTACTTCATGAACGCCAACAAAAACCACTGGACCCCGCTGGACGTCAACATGGCCCAGGACGTCCACGACTACCACCACCGCCTGAGCCCGGCGGAAAAGCACGTGTATGAAAACGTACTGGCCTATCTCACCACCTCCGACATCCTCGCCATGCGCAACATCGGCCTGGCCGTGATGGAGAAAATGAGCGCGCCGGAACTGCAGATCTACCAGGCCCGCCAGGTGTACGAAGAAGCCCTGCACACCTGGACTTACCAGCACTGCATTGAAACCCTCAACCTGGACCAGAGCGAAATCTACAACCGCTACCGGGTGGTGCCGGAAATCAACGGCAAGATCCAGCTCGCCAACCGACGGCTGGACGCCGCCATGCGCTCCGACATGAACCTACGCAACAAAGACGACCTGCAGGAATTCATCATGTCGTACCTGTTCTTCGCCGCCGTGTTTGAGGGCTGCTGGTTCTACAACGGCTTCAGCCCCATCTTCGCCCTGCAGCGCCGGGGCCTGATGCGCGGTACCGGTGAACAGCTGCAGTACATCCTGCGGGACGAAGCCATGCACTTCTCCTTCGGCCTGAAAGTGGTCAACCAGATCCTGGAGGAGGAAAACATCAGTTTCGACCCCAAAGCCGTGCGTGATATGTGGGACGAATCCGAAGCGGCTGAGATGGCTTACGCCAACTACATTCTGCGCGACCCGATTATGGGTTACTCGGCGGAATACCACACCGAGCAGTTCCGGTTTGTGGCCAACCGGAGGGCGCGCACGGTAGGGCTGGAAGAGCCGTTCCCGGGGGCGAAAAACGTCTCGCCCTGGCTGGACGAGCAAGCCACCATGCGCAAAGAGAAGAACTTCTTTGAGACCCGGGTAATTGAATACCAGACCGGGGCTCAGTTGGAGTGGTGAGGCTCGGTTGAAAGTCTGCTCCCTTTCTGGTGCTACACTTTTAATGGTTATGAATGTCGGGAAGGGAGCCCACAATGACACTGACTATCACAAGCAATATCCGCGCTGCCGCTAAACGGGCGTTAATGGCGGGCAGTGCGGACTACTTCAGTTGGACAGAGGAAGCGCAGGAACATTTTCGCGCCACAGCGGGCGAGGAAGCCCGTTGCCGAATGCAGCAGGTTTTATTGAAGCATATTCTGGGCATCGACTGCACAGTGACTGAAGCCGCCGAGACCTGGCGCAACCTCAGCTTACAGCAACTTAACGATATCAACCCCGCAGACCTTCTTATTAGCGGCATTGGCGACGATTATGTATATTTGAATGAGTCAATGAAGGAAGGCGTAACCTTGCTGGATTTCGATACCCTCTACGACTACGATTTTGACGACTTCCTGTTTCAGGAAGAGTGGCGCCACAAAGATCTGAAAGATTACGTGAGTCCCGGTTACTTTCCCCTTCATCATCCACGCTGGATTCGGCTGTTGATGGGTGATGAGTTCGTATACGGAAATCTGTTATCCACGGCCAGCTACGTGATGTCCCGGGTTGTGGAAGCCGGTGATGACCGCCTCGACGAATTGATTCCCTCTTCCTATGTGGAAGGCCCGAATCATGGCGAAGCGAGAGACGGCGGTTTTCTATGGGATTACCAGTTGGACGCTGGGGGCCATGAGCCACAGCTTGAGGAATTGAGACGGCGCTGGTATCAGTACCAGCAGGATGCGGAACTCGCCCTTCAGAAAGTAATCGCAGATGCTCCGCCGTATGCCTACATCCTGCGAGATGAATCGCTCGTGCCGGGTGAAATCAACGTCAACTTCGTTATCCACAACGAAAAAGCCATGCGCAAGATCCGCTGGAGAACATTCCTGGCAGATCTGCGAGCCATCGAAGGCAACAACAAAGACGTTGAAAGCCTGATCAAGCGCGAGACAGAAAGCGCCTTGCGTTTTATTGGGGAGCAGCACCAGGACATCCGCAAGAACTACATACCACCGGATATTGAGCCAGGCAGAAAGCGAAAAGTGGTAATGTCCAGCGGCGCGCTCGATGATTTAGAAAGGCTAAGCCGTGAAGACCCTCTGGATGATTAATGGTTCAACCGAGCGGACTGCGAACGCCCGCGAAACCCTGGCCTAAAACGTGGGTGTAAATCTGGGTGGTTCTCAAATCGGCATGGCCAAGTAAGTCTTGTACGGTACGGATATCATTGCCGCGCTTGAGCAGTTCCGTGGCGAAGGTGTGCCGGAAAGTATGGCAACCGGCGCGTTTATGAATACCGACAGCCTTCGCCGCACTTCGTACGGAACGCTGTACGGATGAAATATGGCGGTGATGGCGAGAGACATTGCCCAGATTATCGGTACTCAATACCGGCGAAGAAAAAAGCCATTGCCACTCCAACGAACGACCGGCATCGGGATATTTGCGAGCAAGGGCGAATGGCAGGCTGACCGGATGCAAAAAATCCTCGCTGCGCTGCTGCCAGGCTCTGCGAATAGTCTCGACATGGTGCTGCAGCGGTTCAATCAATGTTGCAGGTAAAAGAGTGGTTCTATCCTTCGCGCCCTTGCCATCACGAACTGTAATCACTTGTTGCTGAAAATCCAGATCCTTGATCCGGAGACGACAGGCTTCGGTGACGCGCAAGCCGGAGCCATACATCAGCGAGGCAATCAGTTTGTTGGGTTGCCCGAGCTGGTTGATGATTCGCATCGCCTCGTCATGGGTAAGCACCACAGGCAATTTGCGGGGCTTTTTGGAGCGGATGACATCGCCGATTTCTCCGAGTGGGGCGTTGAGTACTTTGTCATACAAAAATATCAGCGAGTTCAAGGCTTGTGCTTGTGTGGCAGCCGCTACATTGCGATGCACAGCAAGCCAAGTTAAAAACTCATTAACCTCCGAAGGGCCCATATCCCGTGGGTGTTTCATTTGGTGGAAACGAATGAAGTAGCGAATCCAGTACCAATAGGTTTTCTCGGTACGGATACTGTAATGATTGACGCGAATAACGGCACGCACCTGATCGCGAAGGCGAGGTTGCTTTCCTTGCATTTTGGGCTCCTTGCCAAATATGACTGTATGTATATCCAGTATTATTGGTGGCGTAGATCACAGAAGTCAAATGATTACGTGGTCTCGACTTTTTGAGTGGGTTAAGCTGTTGTTTTATGGGTTTTTGACTGGTGCGGTAGAGATCGAAAAAGCCGTAATAACGAAGCTGTCAAATTTTCGCAATCACTGAGGCATCAGTCCAATTGCTGTTAAAAGCCAAGGCTCTGGTAATTTTTTGTTGGTTGGGTGCATGGGCCTTGGCGGAAAACTGGGCAGTGGTTTCTGGTTCTCGGGTATGGCCAGGGCCAGCAACTTCGCCGCCCAATTTGGAAGCCAATATCGGCATCTTTCGGGTTATCGGCAGGCTGCCCAGGTTGTGGGGTAATTCGCCGAAAATTCCAAGCGCGTCGGGTAGCTTAGTGGTCTGTATCGGTGCCGGATCGCGAGCCGGTGCGGGGCTTCTTTGGCGTTCGCATGCGAGCCGAGAAGTAGGACTGGAAACCAACGGGTGAACCGGCTTCTAACCAGTCGCTGTAGTACGTTCCCGGCCTGACGGCCGTCCACCGGACGCCACTGACGTGGCGCCGCTAAGCTTGGCGTTAGCTTTCTATTTTCGGAGCACCAATACCTATGAAGAAATTCCTTTTCCTTACATCGATGCTTACAATTGGTCTAAGTATTGCCGCTTGCTCGGATGGGGGCGGTAATTCCGCTCAGTCTCCTACACAAGCGCCAGTCAACCCAACCTCCATCATGTCGGAAGATGTTCGCCTAAATGCCGAGGTTACAAGAGCTGATAATGGTCGGCTTATGGTTTCTGGAGAAACGAACCTTCCTGACCAAACAAGTCTACTCGTCACCTTGTCCAATGAGGCTGTTGGATATTCCGCACAAGACAAAGCGACCGTAACTGACGGTCGCTTTTCAGCCGGTCCATTTAGCCAACAGTCCAGAGGGCTTGAAGCTGGGCACTACACGGCCGAGATTGTCATGCCTATACCGCGAGTCCAGCCTACCGAGGTTCAATCCGCGATCGGCGATGTAGGTCAACACTTGACCGGGGATCTCGTCCAAGACTCGTCTGTGGGTGGGAAGGTAGTCAAGCATTCGGTTTCTTACACGCTGGGGTCTGAGGAATCTATTCAGCAGGCTCAATCCGACCATGCGAGTCTTGTGTCTGAGGTTAGAAAAGAGATTGAGAATCTCCTTATGGCTGGTCGTGGGATGGAGCAGTATCGAAACACAGACGACCTCGCGGCGCTAAGGGCTTGTGGTGAAAAAATGAGGGCCAACCAAGATCGAGCAAAAATGGTTAGGGAAAAGGCGGACACACTCCCCATGAGTCACATTAATTTGAGAGTAGCGTCTATTGATGTCCACTCGTGCGTATCTTGTTCAGAAACGGCTATGGAAGCTTGTGAGCGAGCTGAAGAATCTCTCGATGGCGAGCTTTAAAGCTAACCAGTCATTCCAGTTCGCTCCGGCCCTGACGGGCCTCCACCGGACGCCCTTTCTCCGCTTCGCTGCGTAAAGGTCGCCGCTGAATATTGGCGTTATACACAAGGAATGTTCATAGATCATGGCAAGGAATCGCGGCCAAGGTGGGCCGATTGAAACAAGGTTGATCAGCCTTTTTGCATCGCTGTTTTTCTCTATCCCAATGGCAGTATTCGTTTGGCTCTGGGTCAATTTGGAGTTGGCCGTCTACTGGGATGGCTTTCTCAGCAGTCGTTACCTCATTTCCTGTATCTTGGGTTTTGCTGTGTTGGCGTTGCTGCTCCCGCGACTATTCCCGTCTATTCTCGGGGGTGTCTGGCGCGGTATCGCCAAGGTTTGGCATTGGTGGGGGTGGTAGCCTTATGTATAACCAATCGTTCAAGTTCGCTACCGGCCTGGCGGCCGTCCGCCGGACGCCTACTACGCTGCGCTCCGCAGGCGCCGCTTAACATTCAGCGTTAAAGGTGGATCATGAAATTTGAGAAGTATCGAGATTTTTTTCAATGGATGACCTCTGGTGCAGCCGCGGCATCATTGGCTCTATTCGTGTTTGTTCCTTCGGTGAATACAAGCAGTGCTGGCTTAAAAATCTTTTCGGCGTGCCTTTTCCTGTTCGCCATGTTGACCTTGGTCGCGGCAACGGCAATCGGAAAGTTGATTGCGGATGCCAAGAAAGAGGATGAAAAAGCAGAGAGCATTCATTCCTTGGTTACTACTGCTGGGTTTACCTCATTTTTTATAGGTCTAACAACATTGGCTGTAAACATGAGTCTGTGGTTGGCTATCCCATTGATGCTTGGCCTGGTAATAGCCCTCGTAGCTTTTGGTAGAGCGCATAACTCTCTGCTTCACTAGCACCCTTTAACCAAGCCAGGCACGGCGACGCCTTTTTCGTTGCGGCTTCGCCTTCACTACAAAGCCGCGCATGCTGGCAGCGTTAAATGCCTAGAGGGATCTATGTCAGAGATAGCCAAAACCCCTGAACCGCCATATTACGCGGTTATTTTCAGTAGCCATCGCACCGAGGGCGACAATGGTTACGGGGAAATGGCAGACAGGATGGTCGAGTTGGCTGCATCCCAACCAGGTTTCTTGGGTATGGAGTCTGTGCGGGAGGATTTAGGTATCACGGTCTCTTACTGGGAAAGCCTGGAATCCATCACCAATTGGAAAAAGAACGCAGAGCATCGAGAAGCTCAGCGACTTGGCCATCAAAAATGGTACTCCAGCTTTCGAGTTCGTGTTGCGAGGGTGGAGCGTGAGTACGGCATTTAACCAGTCAATTAAGTTCGTTCCCGGCCTGGCGGCCGTCCACCGGACGTCCCTGACGGGCCGCCGCTTATTTCAGCGTTAGCTTTGAATCTAGGGAGCGGAAATGTCTGTCAATGACGACAAAATTATCTATCTCGACTTGGAGTTTGTCTCGAGAAAGTACGAGCAAAAAATTGGCGGTGATCCGGCTGCAACTATCACCAAGCAGCAAGGCGGAAACGCCGGAATTAACGCCTTATTTGCTCACGCGGGTGTTACGACCCAGGAATCGCGTACTTTTTCAGTCACCTCGCGACAGATGTTCCAGTCTATTTGGAACCAGTTGATAGATGAATACGATAACTTCTCAGAGTTTGAAAACTACTCAGGTACCAAGGTTTTATGGCTGGAAGGAGAGCTAACTCTCGGCGAATGGAAGAGCTCTGGTAGCAAAGAGGCCGGATACCAGTTCTATCAACTTAATCATAATGGCGAGCGTACGGCTTTTGTAGCTAACCAAAGCTATTTGGCCCCGGGGTTTTCTGAGATATTCGGTGCGTCTTCGGCCTTAAAGGGAAATATTGGTATTCCAGTGAAATGCCTGGCCCGAGTGATGTGGCACGTAGATGATGCAAAAAATTACGTAGCCTGTCCGTATGTTATTGTCGAACAAAGCTAACAAAACGCATCAGTACGCGGCCGATGGCCGCCGGACGCCCTTTACGTGGCTCCTTCGTCGCCACTCCAAGGTCGCCGCTGTGCTTCGGCTACATGGACTCCCCCTGCGGTCAAGCAACGCCATTTGATTTCGAAGCGGTTTGAGACTGCAGCTCTACATTCGGCCTCTGTGTGGGCGTTTCAGCCCGGGCCAGGATGATGATGCGTGTGAGTGATGACCTCATTCGTTAGTCGGCTTGTATCAGCCGCAAAGCACAACAGGTTCAATCACTCTCGGTCTGACCGTTCCGTCATCGCTTGCCGTTGCAAGACTCGGCTGGCAGGCGTGTTCTGCCTGTCGTTGTTGCCCGTTATCAGCCCTCTGCAGGCTGTGTTTTAAACTCAGTTTGGTTCATCAACAGTGCCCAGATAATCCGGGCATTCTTGGCGGCCAATGCCACGGCGGCTCGTTTGTAGCCGCGGCGTTCCACCAACCCTTTGGCCCACTCGCTGAGTTGATCGTGTTTGTCGTCGAGTTTGGCAATCACCGCTCGAGTGCCGTGGATTAATAGTGTTCGCAGGTACTTGTCCCCGCGCTTGGTGATTCTACCCAGCCGGGGCTTGCCTCCGGTCGAGTACTGCCTGGGCACGAGCCCGAGCCAGGCGGCAAAGTGTCGTCCGCTTTTGAACTGTCTGGGATCCGGCGCACTGGCCAATATCGCAGTGGCTGTTTGTGGGCCGATGCCGGGAATGGCCATCAACCGTTTGGCCTGCTCGTCGCGCCGGGCCATGGCTTCGATTTCCCGGTCATAGGCCAGGATCTCTTCATCGAGCTGGAGAATGCGCTGGTTGATGTTGTTGAGTAAACGCCGGGCCAGCATGGGTAAACCGTTTTCGGCATCTTCCAGGATTTCGGGAATCCGGTGTCGGGCATGATAGCGCCCCTGGGGGATGATCAGTCCGAACTCGGCTAACAGCCCGCGAATCTGATTGATCTGGGCTGTGCGCTCTTTGGTTAACCCACGGCGAATGCGGTGAAGGCACAGTACCGCTTGTTGGTCCTCAGTCTTAACTGGAACAAAGCGCATATTGGGCCGGCTGACGGCTTCGCAGATGGCCTCGGCATCGTTGTCGTCGTTCTTGCTGCTCTTGCGATACGGAGCGACAAAGCGGGGCGCAATGATCCGGGCATCGTGGCCGAGTTTGGTTAACTCCCGAGCCCAGTAATGGGCACCGGAACAGGCTTCCATGCCGATCAGGCACGGCGGCAGTTGTGCGAAGAACGCCAACAGTTTGGGGCGATTGAGCCGTTTGCGAACCACGACCTTGCCGTGTTGATTGGTGCCATGAATACTGAACACAGTTTTCGCCAGATCGATGCCAATGGTTGTAACATTCATGATGACTCCTCCTGCTTCGGATTGAAGATGTCAGACACCTTCAATGTGGCACATGACTGATGCCGTGGGAGCAGGGGGAGTCCATATCATTCGTTAGCTGAGAAGTGCGCTGTTCCTTTTGGGTGGCTAGGTGCCAGTGGCCTTGGCCGCAAACGGGTAGCAAAACCGGTAAGGACGGTGGTTCGCCAAGGCCGTCGGAACTCGTCGTGTTGCTGGCAGTTCAGTCGGCCAGCGGTGTTGGTAATAAGTTGGGTGTTTGCCGCGCGGGGCCGTCCGGCGAAACCTTGTTCCTTGCTTACCTGCTACTCTGAAGTTCAGGTTCATTCACCGCAATTTTGGCGGTGGTTTTAATCACAGTGCATCAGCGGTAGCTGGTGCCAGGGGGCGTCGGTGCAGGCTGGCGTGTTTGGTTGCCAAAGATCGGGTTTCATTCCGGTTCGGTTGTTCGCAGCTAACAAGGCGCATCAATACGCGGCCGGTGGCCGCCGGACGCCCTTTTCATTGCGGCTGCGCCTCCATTACAAGGGCGCCGTTGTGCGCTGGCGTTATGTGTATTTGTACAGGCTGTATGCTTGAACAGTTTTTGATCAGGGTGTAGGCTGGTTTTGTGTACAAAAATCGTACACCAATCGGCCAGGTTAATCCTGGAATGCTCGCACCCTTGAGGAGGGTTCAAGATGGCTGTTAAGCACACACCCACAGGCGAAGTTCACAGCGGCAACAAAGGCGGCAAAACCGGTTGCGGTTTCGATACCCGTGACAACCCAAGCCACTGGGTTTCATCGCATGAAAGGATCACTTGCGGCAAAAATGGCTGCAAAAACTGATTCTTACATGGTTTGCTTCCGTTGCAGTTGGCCAGATCTAAAGTCAAACGGGGGCAAACCACATAACCAGTCAATTAAGTTCGTTCCGGCCTGCGGCCTCCACCGGACGCCCCTGTCGGGCCGCCGCTTATTTCAGCGTTATTGGCCCGGCATTCGTGAGTTTTTAGCAGGTGGAGTGCAAAGGCCTTGGCATCGGGATTGGTTGCAAGCCCGCTCACTCTGGTGATCGCCAAGGCCGGAAAATTCGCTGTCTGGTTTGGTTGCCACAATGGTCAGCGGTGTTGGTATTCATGGAGTGCCCCAGTCGTGGGGCGTCCGTCTTAAACGGTAATCGGGCCGGTAGCCTTTGCGTTCTGGTTTCTTTCGTCATCCGTCGAGTTGGTGCAAGTTGTCCGGGAGAGGGCATGCGGCCTAGGTGTCAGGCTCAACCACGGTGGTGAACGGCCATTAACCAGGCGGTCAACCGGACGCCAAAAGCGTACCGCTTTTGGTTCCCTCCGCTGGCGCTCCGGCGCCGGTTACCTCAGCGTTAAGAGTTTTATGTTTGGAGAGACACCTACAGGGAAGAAAGAGCAGGTCAAATGTCCTTGCTGCACCGATACAAGCTGGCAAGATCCAGAAACAACCCTTTGGCCAAAAGCGGGCAAAAAGTTTTGCTGCCCGCATTGTGAAGCTCTCTTATGTTTCACAGAGGAGTCGGAAAAGCTTCGGGCGTTGAGTATATATTCGTTGCTGGGTGTCGCAGGGGTAACTATTGGTGTAGTAGTTCTTGGTAACGGATTCTGGGCAAGTGTTCTCGGCTGCGTAGGATCGGTTTTTCTCGTTCTTCTTTTGATTTATCAGGGTACAGTACCGCGAGTTGAGGTCGTACACTCTTAACAAAGCATTGCAGTATGTTACGGCCCGTTGGGCCTCCACCGGACGGCCTTTTCTCCGCTTCGCTGCGTAAAGGCCGCCGCTGAATTTTGGCGTTAGCTGAGAAGTGCGCTGTTCCTTTTGGGTGGCTAGGTGCCAGTGGCCTTGGCCGCAAACGGGTAGCAAAACCGGTAAGGACGGTGGTTCGCCAAGGCCGTCGGAACTCGTCGTGTTGCTGGCAGTTCAGTCGGCCAGCGGTGTTGGTAATAAGTTGGGTGTTTGCCGCGCGGGGCCGTCCGGCGAAACCTTGTTCCTTGCTTACCTGCTACTCTGAAGTTCAGGTTCATTCACCGCAATTTTGGCGGTGGTTTTAATCACAGTGCATCAGCGGTAGCTGGTGCCAGGGGGCGTCGGTGCAGGCTGGCGTGTTTGGTTGCCAAAGATCGGGTTTCATTCCGGTTCGGTTGTTCGCAGCTAACAAGGCGCATCAATACGCGGCCGGTGGCCGCCGGACGCCCTTTTCATTGCGGCTGCGCCTCCATTACAAGGGCGCCGTTGTGCGCTGGCGTTATTGGCCCGGCATTCGTGAGCTTTTGGCTGGTGCGGTGCAAAGGCCTTGGCACCGGGATTGGTTTTAAGCCCGCTCACTCTGGTGATCGCCAAGGCCGGAAAACTCGCTGTCTTGTTTGGTTGCCGCAATGGTCAGCGGTGTTGGTATTCATGGCGTGTCCCAATCGTGGGGCCGTCCGTCTTAAACGGTAATCGGGCCAGTAGCCTTTGCGTTCTGGTTCCTTTCGCCATCCGTCGAGTTGGTGCAAGTTGTCCGGGAGAGGGCATGTGGCCTTTGATTCCAGGCTCAACCACGGTGGTGAACGGCCATTAACCAGGCGGTCAACCGGACGCCAAAAGCGTGCCGCTTTTGGTTCCCTCCGCTGCGCTCCGGCGCCGGTTACCTCAGCGTTATGCACCAAGGAGGAAACATGATTTCAGATATGGAAAGGAAGCTTGCGAAGCAGGTAATAGAGCTGCATGACGGGAAGAGTTTTGCTCTCTTGCAGGAAATGTCGGCCCCATCACTTCGCGAAGAGAGCGACGGTACTATTACTGAACATTCCTACATTTCATCGTGCGAAAGCATTCAGCATGAACTGGGAGAGTTGAGTGAGGTTGAGTTTATAGATTGCCTTCGAAGAGCTGGTTCGCAGCTTACCCTTTGGAAGGCGAAATACTCTGCCAGTGAGGATGAAGTTTTTTGGGCCGTTGGTTTTGATGCCGCAACGCACAAAGTTAAAGATGAGCCTGTAAATAAATCTGTGTAACTGCCCACCCCATTACAGGTGGCCGTCCAGGCGGTCACCGAATTCGATAATAAAGCGATTCAAGGCCGGCTTCCAATCACGGATCGGCATGGTCCATTTCTTCGAGGCCTGCTGGATAGCCAGAAAGGCCACTTTCAGCGCCGAGTCATCACTTGGGAACAGCTTCCGGCGCTTGGTCGCTTTGCGGATCACGCTGTTCAGTGACTCAACGGCATTGGTGGTATAGATCACCTTCCGGATCGCCGGCGGGTACTCGAAGATGGTAATCAGATTGTCCCAGTGGCTGTGCCAGGAGCGAGAGATCTGTGGGTATTGGCCGTCCCAGCGTTCGCCAAAGGCCTCCAGCGCCTGCCGGGCTTCATGTTCTGTGGCAGACTGGTAGATCTGCTTCAAGTCGGCCGTCACGGCTTTGTAGTCCTTCCAGGACACGTAGCGCAGCGAGTTGCGGACCATGTGGACGATGCACAGCTGCACCTTGGTCTGCGGGTACTCAGCAGCAATGGCATCCGGGAACCCCTTGAGACCATCCACACAGGCGATCAGGATGTCCTCCAGGCCACGGTTCTTCAGTTCTGTCAGTACTGATAGCCAGAACTTCGCGCCTTCGGTTTCGGCCAGCCAGAGACCCAGCAACTCCTTCTGGCCGTCCATGTTGATGCCCAGGGCCAGGTATAGGGACTTGTTGATGACCCGCTTGTTGTCGCGGATCTTCAGCACGATGCAGTCCAGATAGACGATGGGATAGATCGGATCCAGCGGACGATTCTGCCACTCCTGAACCTGCTCGATCACCCGCTCCGTCACTTTGGATACCAGAGTGGCCGAGATGTCCGCGTCGTACATTTCCTTGAAGGCATCCACGATATCCCGGGTGCTCAGGCCCTTGGCGTAAAGCGCCAGGATCTGGTCATCCATCTGGGTCAGGCGGGACTGGCCTTTGCGGACGAACTGAGGCTCGAAGGAACCGTCCCGGTCACGAGGGGCCTCTATCGGTACTTCGCCGTGCTGGCCCTTCAGGCGTTTGGCAGAATAGCCATTACGGCTGTTGCCGGTGCCACGGCCTTCGGGCGCGTGCTTCTCGTATCCGAGATGTGCGTCCAGTTCGGCGTTGAGGGCGGTCTCGACCGTAAGCTTGACCAGCTGTTGAGTGAGGGCTCCGAGATCTCTTTCGGACTTGATGTCCTTGGCCAGCTCGGCGGCCATGGCTTTGAGTTTTTCTTGATCCACTTGTGTACCCACGATGGTATCCTTTTGAAAAGATTACTCAGTCGTGGGCAGTTACACAATTTGGTTTACAGGCTCTTAAAGATGTTCTCGTAAACTGGTAAATGCATAACAAATCATTCCAGTACGTTCCGGCCCTGAAGGGCCTCCACCGGACGGCCTTTTCTCCGCTTCGCTACGCAAAGGCCGCCGCTGAATTTTGGCGTTATGTTTTTAAATAGGGTGATCTATGCGTGACCTCTGTGCTCTGTGCGGCGAAAATTCTGCAACAACACGAGACCATATCCCGCCTCAAGGAATCTATCCAAAACCGCGGGATAACGACATTAATCGTGGATTCAACCAATAACCGCAGCACCGCTCATTCATAGTGCCCCGGAATATTCACCCCAGAACACCTCTGCCGGTGTTCGGTAGCCCAGCCGTTTTCTGGGCCGGTTATTCAACTGCTCAACCACGCGATTGACTTGTGTTTGAGACAGCTTGGCGAAGCTCGTCCCTTTAGGATAATACTGGCGCAGCAAGCCATTTGTGTTCTCGTTCGTGCCGCGCTGGCCAGAGCAGTACGGGTCACAGAAATAGGCCACCAAGCCCAACGCTTCGGCCAGTTGCTCGTGCCCCGCAAACTCACTGCCGTTATCCAGTGTCAGCGTTTTTGCGGCACCGCGGACAGGCTTCAATAGCCTGATCACGGTTTGCGTTGTCTGGTTGGCCGTGAACCGCTTTAGGCGGCCTGCGAGCAAGTAACCGCTGCGACGCTCCACCAGTGTCACCAATCCGGATTGTTTGTGGCCCTGGAGGATCGTGTCACCTTCCCAGTGGCCAAGCACGGCACGACTTTCAACCTCTTTGGGGCGGCACTCAATCCCGACCCGATTTGGAATTTTACCGAGACCGGCTTCCTTCGCTCTGCGTTTTCGACCACGGTTGTTCCGGTGACGACAGTAAGTCCAGAGCTTGCCGCCTTCGAGGCGATCACGATGGATTAAGTCGTAGATCCATTGGTGACTGACCCGCACCGGTGCGTTCATGCGGCTCATAAAGCCTGAAATTTGCTCTGGGCTCCAGTGTTGCTTGACCCTCTCAGTCACCCAGGTCGTCAGCCAATGCACCCGTTTGTGGCGCTTGAAGGCGGTTCGACGCCGTGTGTTCGCCTGATACTGCGCTCTCTCCGGTTCATAGCCGTGAACGCTGTTCCGCCGCAACTCACGGCTGATGGTACTGCTGTGGCAGCCAAGCATAGCCGCGATCTGTCGTTGGCTTTTGCCGGCCACACGCAGGGCCGATATCTGGTATCGTTGTGTCTGGGTCAGTTGTCGGTACTTCATCACTGCTTCACTTTGGTCGGTAAAGTCCGTGAGGGTACCGGCAACGGCCCTCCCGTCTCCACCTGGTTACGCCAAAGTGCTGCAGTTATTATCTGAATTCACGATTTCAACGTCGTCCCGGCCTGTTCGTCATGCAACAACGGGGCGGCTGTTGAAGATGAGCAATTTAAGGTTTTCATGGGCATTTCAACCGGGGAGTTTCATGATCAGCCCGAAATTGTCATTAACTCTATAGCCCGAACGATTGGCAATAACCAGAAAATTGCTAATCAGATTTTTGAGACCAAGCGGAACGTATATGCATACCGCCAAAATCAAGTTCTTGAACCTGCCGTTTCTGTCACATTTGATGGAGAGAAGTACTGCAAAGTTGTCAGCAGAATTGTTAGGGGGCTTTACTGGATAGAGCGTGGGAAGGCGCTTGGGCTGGGCTCTAATATCAATATTTTTCCAACCGATCAGATGAAGCCGGATTTTGCACAGTCGATAAAAGAGTTAATGGATTGCCTTGAACCACATTTTCTTAACAAAAAAACCTTTGTATATAAGGTGTTATTTAATGATGATGAGTCGAGTATCTGGGGAGTCAAGTTCTTCGGCAAGCACACCGTTTTTGCGTATGCCGAGCCTCCGAAAACATAACCAGTGCAGGCACGGCGACGCCCTTTACATTGCGCCTTCGGCTCCATTCCAAGGGCGCGCATGCTGCAAGCGTTACATGGTGAAGCCAGGCCTATGATTTCGGTGAAACTGAGAAATCTTCGTCACCAAGATAAAGAGGCTGTCATATCTATGCTTCGAGATCCTCGGGTAATGCGGTTTCTTGGGCCTCGTCGCGCCCTGGCTGAAGATGAGGCAGATTCGTGGTTTGAGAGTGCGCTTACTAACCCGACCCGCTTCGCTGTAGCCAACGCTGATACTGACGAGTTTATTGGGTTCTGCGGCATTAAGCAGATGGATGGTGTTCCGGATTTCGGCTATTTCATCAGATCAGAGTTTTGGGGCAACGGCATAGCTACCAAGGCATGCGAGTTGGCAGTTGAAAGGCTATCCTCCGAGATCGGATTAGATACCGTTCAGGTTTTCATCGCGGATGACAATGTGGCAAGCCAGAGAGTGGCTCAAAAATTGGGATGGCAGGCCACGCACAATGGTACTAAGGATGGAGAGTATGGCCGATACTACCGAATCACCATGTAACCCATATGAGCCTTCTCGGAATCAATAGGCAATAGTGATTTTTTTGGCCGCGCCAGCGGCCAACCTAAATCCATGAGCGAGAACGCCTGCTTCGTCAGTCTCGCGGGGCTGTCAGGCACTCACAGCAAACACATATAGGGGCTCTCTTACGTGGCTTTAGACCACGGCCTGACCGGTCGTTCCATCGGTGGGTCAGGGGCACCAGACATTCATCGGTTAACCGGTCACTGGCACTATTCAAACGACGGGCTGCATGGCTCCAGTTAGTTTCAGGCTCAGGACCGGTGTAAGCGCACTGGCTCATGGTATTAAGGCACGCCCACGGGGTGGCTAATCAAAGCGACTGGCTTCAACGGCGGTGATAGAAGGCCGGTTCGGTATCGGGTACCAGTCAGCGGACACCCGGCTTTCGGTCATCATCCTGTTTGATCCAGTTAGACGTCATGCTCACCCCGTGGCGTGACTAACCCTTCAGGAATCGTTGTTCATCGAACACCCTCTGATGCTTGAGCATGAAGTAGGCAGCCCGGCCCAGCTTGTGGGCCAGCGCGGACAGCGCCTTGGGTTTGCTCATTCGTTTCTGGAGTTTCTGTAGATAGCGCTGGGCCTTGTCATTACCCCGCAGGTACAGCACGGCGGCCTCCGAGAATGCCCACTTCAGATGGGCGTTGCCAATCTTGTTGCCCTGGGTGCCGTAGACCTTGCCGGCAGACTCGGCTTTGCACTTGATGAGCCGGGCGTAAGAAGCAAATTTCTGGACCGATTCGAAGCGTTGAACATCGCCGACTTCGTAGAGAATGGTCAGCGCCAGGATGCGCCCCACACCGGGAATGGTCCTCAGCACACTCAGGGAAGCGGGATCATGTTGTTTGGCTTGCCGTTCCAGGTGTTCTTCCAGCTTGCTGAGTTCCCGGTGATAGCATTCGATGATGGCCAGGTCGAGATCGATGTTGCGCTGAACATCCTGCCCGGCAAAGGCCGCCTGAACCTGTTCCCGGGCCCCCACATTCTTCAGGTTGACCTTGTTGGGCGGCAGGTTGTATTGGCTCGTGGTGTTGACCACATGGGCCTTGAGCATGGCTCCGTGCTGGACGATGCGGGTGCGTCGGCGCAGTAAATCCCGGGTTGCCCGCATCTCCTTGGGATAAACGTAGGCCAGGGGGAAATTGCCGCCCTTCATGAGCATGGCGATTTTGAAAGAATCGATACGGTCGTTCTTGGTTTTACCACCGTGAATGGCCTTCATATACAAGGCATGGCCCAGGATAAAGTGAATGCCGTGTTCTTCGCACAGGTCTGATATCCAGTACCAGCAGTGCATGCATTCGACACCGATCACCAGATCATCACGAAACGGTTCGAGCAGGGCCAGTAGCGGTTCTGGGCGCGCTTTGATTTCCTTGTGCAGAAGTACCTCGCCCTGTTGGTCGATGATGCAGACATACAGGCTGCGGGCATGCAGATCGATTCCACAATAATGGCGGTGGGTGCTATGGTAAAAGTTCATGAGTCTTCTCCCTTGTAGTGCTTGGTCGCCTTCCAGCTTAGCGGGTAACCGCTGGGCTGGGGAGAAGGCTCAATCAGTATCAAGGCGGTCAACCGGACGCCAAAAGCGTACCGCTTTTGGTTCCCTCCGCTGCGCTCCGGCGCCGGTTACCTTCGCGTTATTGGCCCGGCATTCGTGAGTTTTTAGCAGGTGGAGTGCAAAGGCCTTGGCATCGGGATTGGTTGCAAGCCCGCTCACTCTGGTGATCGCCAAGGCCGGAAAATTCGCTGTCTGGTTTGGTTGCCACAATGGTCAGCGGTGTTGGTATTCATGGAGTGCCCCAGTCGTGGGGCGTCCGTCTTAAACGGTAATCGGGCCGGTAGCCTTTGCGTTCTGGTTTCTTTCGTCATCCGTCGAGTTGGTGCAAGTTGTCCGGGAGAGGGCATGCGGCCTAGGTGTCAGGCTCAACCACGGTGGTGAACGGCCATTAACCAGGCGGTCAACCGGACGCCAAAAGCGTACCGCTTTTGGTTCCCTCCGCTGGCGCTCCGGCGCCGGTTACCTCAGCGTTATGTGTCATGAGGAATCATGGGGATCTTTGAAGTAGGCATGGTTGCTTTAATTCCGACTGGCACTCTTTTGCTCAATGCATGGCGAAAGAAAATCAGTCACACCAGAAGCCTGCAATATTTCGTCTATGCGTTGGTCTCGTTTGTCATGGCCGTAGCTCCGATGCTTTACGTTCAGAGTATCGAGCCTAATCAAACTGGATTGGGAGTTGTTTTGGCCGGTGTCGCGTTCTTTTGGTTCGCCATCGTGGGGGCGCGAAGTGCAAACACATAACAAGTCGCTCAAGTTTGTTGCGGCCTTCGGCCTCCACCGGACGGCCTTATCAGGCCGCCGCTTAGCTTGGCGTTAAAGGCCTTGGCTGTGGTGTTCGTTGGTAGGGTGTTTGGGCGCGATTTCGGAGGTTGCCGGCGGGCAGAACAAAGCCCTCAGTCTGGCACTGGCTTTGGCCGGTAATTTGTTGTTCAGGTCGTGGGGCACTCCGGCGTAATTATCGGGCAGATTCCTCTAATTCAGTGTCCTGGTTCCTAGCGCCATCGGTGAAGTTGGTGCAAGGTATCGGGAGTAGGCATTCAGCATTGGGTGCCACTACAAAACAACGGGTAACCGGCATTTAACCAGTCGCGTCAGTACGCGGCCTACGGCCGCCGGACGCCCTTGACAGGGCGCCGCTGCGCTCAGCGTTAAGTGTATCCAATGAATGATCGAGCATTTTCAAAGCTTACTGAATTCCTCCAGCAGGTCCCGGCAATCGATGGATCAATAGGGCACGGGTCTGAGGATGATGGCCGATGGTGGGTAAAGTTCACTATCGATGTTGGTCATAAGTTGGCGTGGCAAACGGTGCAAGAGTTCGGGCATGTACTCAACTACCTCTCAGTAAATGAGAGGCTGCCAACTTCTTTCCATCCCGTGTCTCCGCCGCCATACATGAATGGCGGGCCTGAGGAATTTTTATCTTGGGTAATCGAGTGTCACGATCCTGAGTTCAAGCCAGGAACTTGTGCCACGTGGTTGGAGGGTAGACTACCCAATCCGGTGGCGGATCTCGAACAATGGGAAATGGACTAAACACACTTAACCCATATGAGCCTTCTCGGAATCAATAGGCAATAGTGATTTTTTTGGCCGCGCCAGCGGCCAACCTAAATCCATGAGCGAGAACGCCTGCTTCGTCAGTCTCGCGGGGCTGTCAGGCACTCACAGCAAACACATATAGGGGCTCTCTTACGTGGCTTTAGACCACGGCCTGACCGGTCGTTCCATCGGTGGGTCAGGGGCACCAGACATTCATCGGTTAACCGGTCACTGGCACTATTCAAACGACGGGCTGCATGGCTCCAGTTAGTTTCAGGCTCAGGACCGGTGTAAGCGCACTGGCTCATGGTATTAAGGCACGCCCACGGGGTGGCTAATCAAAGCGACTGGCTTCAACGGCGGTGATAGAAGGCCGGTTCGGTATCGGGTACCAGTCAGCGGACACCCGGCTTTCGGTCATCATCCTGTTTGATCCAGTTAGACGTCATGCTCACCCCGTGGCGTGACTAACCCTTCAGGAATCGTTGTTCATCGAACACCCTCTGATGCTTGAGCATGAAGTAGGCAGCCCGGCCCAGCTTGTGGGCCAGCGCGGACAGCGCCTTGGGTTTGCTCATTCGTTTCTGGAGTTTCTGTAGATAGCGCTGGGCCTTGTCATTACCCCGCAGGTACAGCACGGCGGCCTCCGAGAATGCCCACTTCAGATGGGCGTTGCCAATCTTGTTGCCCTGGGTGCCGTAGACCTTGCCGGCAGACTCGGCTTTGCACTTGATGAGCCGGGCGTAAGAAGCAAATTTCTGGACCGATTCGAAGCGTTGAACATCGCCGACTTCGTAGAGAATGGTCAGCGCCAGGATGCGCCCCACACCGGGAATGGTCCTCAGCACACTCAGGGAAGCGGGATCATGTTGTTTGGCTTGCCGTTCCAGGTGTTCTTCCAGCTTGCTGAGTTCCCGGTGATAGCATTCGATGATGGCCAGGTCGAGATCGATGTTGCGCTGAACATCCTGCCCGGCAAAGGCCGCCTGAACCTGTTCCCGGGCCCCCACATTCTTCAGGTTGACCTTGTTGGGCGGCAGGTTGTATTGGCTCGTGGTGTTGACCACATGGGCCTTGAGCATGGCTCCGTGCTGGACGATGCGGGTGCGTCGGCGCAGTAAATCCCGGGTTGCCCGCATCTCCTTGGGATAAACGTAGGCCAGGGGGAAATTGCCGCCCTTCATGAGCATGGCGATTTTGAAAGAATCGATACGGTCGTTCTTGGTTTTACCACCGTGAATGGCCTTCATATACAAGGCATGGCCCAGGATAAAGTGAATGCCGTGTTCTTCGCACAGGTCTGATATCCAGTACCAGCAGTGCATGCATTCGACACCGATCACCAGATCATCACGAAACGGTTCGAGCAGGGCCAGTAGCGGTTCTGGGCGCGCTTTGATTTCCTTGTGCAGAAGTACCTCGCCCTGTTGGTCGATGATGCAGACATACAGGCTGCGGGCATGCAGATCGATTCCACAATAATGGCGGTGGGTGCTATGGTAAAAGTTCATGAGTCTTCTCCCTTGTAGTGCTTGGTCGCCTTCCAGCTTAGCGGGTAACCGCTGGGCTGGGGAGAAGGCTCAATCAGTATCAAGGCGGTCAACCGGACGCCAAAAGCGTACCGCTTTTGGTTCCCTCCGCTGCGCTCCGGCGCCGGTTACCTTCGCGTTATTGGCCCGGCATTCGTGAGTTTTTAGCAGGTGGAGTGCAAAGGCCTTGGCATCGGGATTGGTTGCAAGCCCGCTCACTCTGGTGATCGCCAAGGCCGGAAAATTCGCTGTCTGGTTTGGTTGCCACAATGGTCAGCGGTGTTGGTATTCATGGAGTGCCCCAGTCGTGGGGCGTCCGTCTTAAACGGTAATCGGGCCGGTAGCCTTTGCGTTCTGGTTTCTTTCGTCATCCGTCGAGTTGGTGCAAGTTGTCCGGGAGAGGGCATGCGGCCTAGGTGTCAGGCTCAACCACGGTGGTGAACGGCCATTAACCAGGCGGTCAACCGGACGCCAAAAGCGTACCGCTTTTGGTTCCCTCCGCTGGCGCTCCGGCGCCGGTTACCTCAGCGTTATGTGTCATGAGGAATCATGGGGATCTTTGAAGTAGGCATGGTTGCTTTAATTCCGACTGGCACTCTTTTGCTCAATGCATGGCGAAAGAAAATCAGTCACACCAGAAGCCTGCAATATTTCGTCTATGCGTTGGTCTCGTTTGTCATGGCCGTAGCTCCGATGCTTTACGTTCAGAGTATCGAGCCTAATCAAACTGGATTGGGAGTTGTTTTGGCCGGTGTCGCGTTCTTTTGGTTCGCCATCGTGGGGGCGCGAAGTGCAAACACATAACAAGTCGCTCAAGTTTGTTGCGGCCTTCGGCCTCCACCGGACGGCCTTATCAGGCCGCCGCTTAGCTTGGCGTTAAAGGCCTTGGCTGTGGTGTTCGTTGGTAGGGTGTTTGGGCGCGATTTCGGAGGTTGCCGGCGGGCAGAACAAAGCCCTCAGTCTGGCACTGGCTTTGGCCGGTAATTTGTTGTTCAGGTCGTGGGGCACTCCGGCGTAATTATCGGGCAGATTCCTCTAATTCAGTGTCCTGGTTCCTAGCGCCATCGGTGAAGTTGGTGCAAGGTATCGGGAGTAGGCATTCAGCATTGGGTGCCACTACAAAACAACGGGTAACCGGCATTTAACCAGTCGCGTCAGTACGCGGCCTACGGCCGCCGGACGCCCTTGACAGGGCGCCGCTGCGCTCAGCGTTAAGTGTATCCAATGAATGATCGAGCATTTTCAAAGCTTACTGAATTCCTCCAGCAGGTCCCGGCAATCGATGGATCAATAGGGCACGGGTCTGAGGATGATGGCCGATGGTGGGTAAAGTTCACTATCGATGTTGGTCATAAGTTGGCGTGGCAAACGGTGCAAGAGTTCGGGCATGTACTCAACTACCTCTCAGTAAATGAGAGGCTGCCAACTTCTTTCCATCCCGTGTCTCCGCCGCCATACATGAATGGCGGGCCTGAGGAATTTTTATCTTGGGTAATCGAGTGTCACGATCCTGAGTTCAAGCCAGGAACTTGTGCCACGTGGTTGGAGGGTAGACTACCCAATCCGGTGGCGGATCTCGAACAATGGGAAATGGACTAAACACACTTAACCCATATGAGCCTTCTCGGAATCAATAGGCAATAGTGATTTTTTTGGCCGCGCCAGCGGCCAACCTAAATCCATGAGCGAGAACGCCTGCTTCGTCAGTCTCGCGGGGCTGTCAGGCACTCACAGCAAACACATATAGGGGCTCTCTTACGTGGCTTTAGACCACGGCCTGACCGGTCGTTCCATCGGTGGGTCAGGGGCACCAGACATTCATCGGTTAACCGGTCACTGGCACTATTCAAACGACGGGCTGCATGGCTCCAGTTAGTTTCAGGCTCAGGACCGGTGTAAGCGCACTGGCTCATGGTATTAAGGCACGCCCACGGGGTGGCTAATCAAAGCGACTGGCTTCAACGGCGGTGATAGAAGGCCGGTTCGGTATCGGGTACCAGTCAGCGGACACCCGGCTTTCGGTCATCATCCTGTTTGATCCAGTTAGACGTCATGCTCACCCCGTGGCGTGACTAACCCTTCAGGAATCGTTGTTCATCGAACACCCTCTGATGCTTGAGCATGAAGTAGGCAGCCCGGCCCAGCTTGTGGGCCAGCGCGGACAGCGCCTTGGGTTTGCTCATTCGTTTCTGGAGTTTCTGTAGATAGCGCTGGGCCTTGTCATTACCCCGCAGGTACAGCACGGCGGCCTCCGAGAATGCCCACTTCAGATGGGCGTTGCCAATCTTGTTGCCCTGGGTGCCGTAGACCTTGCCGGCAGACTCGGCTTTGCACTTGATGAGCCGGGCGTAAGAAGCAAATTTCTGGACCGATTCGAAGCGTTGAACATCGCCGACTTCGTAGAGAATGGTCAGCGCCAGGATGCGCCCCACACCGGGAATGGTCCTCAGCACACTCAGGGAAGCGGGATCATGTTGTTTGGCTTGCCGTTCCAGGTGTTCTTCCAGCTTGCTGAGTTCCCGGTGATAGCATTCGATGATGGCCAGGTCGAGATCGATGTTGCGCTGAACATCCTGCCCGGCAAAGGCCGCCTGAACCTGTTCCCGGGCCCCCACATTCTTCAGGTTGACCTTGTTGGGCGGCAGGTTGTATTGGCTCGTGGTGTTGACCACATGGGCCTTGAGCATGGCTCCGTGCTGGACGATGCGGGTGCGTCGGCGCAGTAAATCCCGGGTTGCCCGCATCTCCTTGGGATAAACGTAGGCCAGGGGGAAATTGCCGCCCTTCATGAGCATGGCGATTTTGAAAGAATCGATACGGTCGTTCTTGGTTTTACCACCGTGAATGGCCTTCATATACAAGGCATGGCCCAGGATAAAGTGAATGCCGTGTTCTTCGCACAGGTCTGATATCCAGTACCAGCAGTGCATGCATTCGACACCGATCACCAGATCATCACGAAACGGTTCGAGCAGGGCCAGTAGCGGTTCTGGGCGCGCTTTGATTTCCTTGTGCAGAAGTACCTCGCCCTGTTGGTCGATGATGCAGACATACAGGCTGCGGGCATGCAGATCGATTCCACAATAATGGCGGTGGGTGCTATGGTAAAAGTTCATGAGTCTTCTCCCTTGTAGTGCTTGGTCGCCTTCCAGCTTAGCGGGTAACCGCTGGGCTGGGGAGAAGGCTCAATCAGTATCAAAGCGGTCAACCGGACGCCAAAAGCGTACCGCTTTTGGTTCCCTCCGCTTCGCTCCGGCGCCGGTTACCATCAGCGTTATGTTGGCGTTCCCATAGAGAATCTACATGGCATTCAGTGAGTTTGAAGCAAGGAAGATTGAGCGGGCTGCTTCGGAATTTCTGGAAGCGAGGCGACCACCAGTTCATATTCGTTCACAGGTGGATTTGGACGTTCGCGTTTCTGGTCAAAGTGTGCAGATTGTCGAGATTCGCCCACATTTCCGCGAGCCGTCTACGATCGTTGAGTCGCCAGTGGCAAAAGCTACCTACGTCAAGAAATCTCAACGCTGGAAAATCTACTGGATGCGTAGTGATCTGAAGTGGCATTCGTACACGCCAGAACCTGAGTCACGCTCGATTGATGAATTTTTTGCTATCGTGAATGCCGACGAGAATGGCTGTTTCTTCGGGTAACACATAACCAGTCATTCAAGTTCGTTCCCGGCCTGGCGTCCGTCCACCGGACGCCCTAGTCGGGCGCCGCTTAATGTTGGCGTTAATTGCCAAGGAGAGGTATGGCTATCAGCTTTCAGGTGAATCACCCTATCACCACGGACCAGTTCATCGGTTTGTTGGAGAGCTCTACCCTCGGGGAACGTCGGCCAATCCACGACCGAGAATGTATGGAGGGGGTAGTTTCAAATTCCAATCTCACCGTAAGCGCGTGGGATGATGATTTGTTGGTCGGTATCGCTCGCAGCGTCACGGACTTTCACTATGCCTGCTACCTGTCAGATTTGGCAGTTCACCAGAGCTATCAAAGATCAGGAATAGGCAAACGATTGCAGTCACTGACCCAGGAGCAACTAGGGCCGCTCTGCAAATTGATACTCATCGCAGCACCGGCAGCCAACTTGTACTATGGCCAGCTTGGTTACACGCACAATGATCGCTGCTGGGTTCTGGATGCGGGGGTGACCATTGGCAATTAACAAGGCCAGGCAAGCGACGCATACTGCATTGCGGCTTCGCCTCCATTCCGCAGCCGCGCATGCTGGCTGGCGTTATGTGCATTTCACCTCTAGGGCACGGAAGAGGTTCTCATGACTGATCATTTCGGTTCTTGTCTGTGCGGCACGGTGAGCTTTCAGGTCAAAGGTGAATTCGATAGCTTCTACCTCTGCCATTGTCGGCATTGCCAAAAAGATACGGGTTCGGCCCATGCGGCAAATTTATTCTCGCATTCTGCTGAATTGGTTTGGCAATCGGGTGCAGATGCCGTGGCTTCCTTTACGCTTCCAGGTACCCGTCATAGCCGGAGCTTTTGTAAGTTGTGTGGTTCAGCATTGCCGAATTCACCAGTCGCGGGTTTAGTCGTTGTCCCCGCAGGGTGTTTGGATTCTCAATTAACGATGTTGCCAACGGCGCACATATTCTCATCCAGCAAAGCCGTTTGGGATGAGCAGTTGGCGGAGGTACCGAAGTTCGAGGGTCTGCCAACGTGAACCATCACATAACCAGTGCATTAAATTCGTTCCGGCCCGATGGGCCTCCACCGGACGCCCTAGTCGGGCGCCGTTTATGCAGGCGTTATGTTTTTAAATAGGGTGATCTATGCGTGACCTCTGTGCTCTGTGCGGCGAAAATTCTGCAACAACACGAGACCATATCCCGCCTCAAGGAATCTATCCAAAACCGCGGGATAACGACATTAATTTCAACGTCGTCCCGGCCTGTTCGTCATGCAACAACGGGGCGGCTGTTGAAGATGAGCAATTTAAGGTTTTCATGGGCATTTCAACCGGGGAGTTTCATGATCAGCCCGAAATTGTCATTAACTCTATAGCCCGAACGATTGGCAATAACCAGAAAATTGCTAATCAGATTTTTGAGACCAAGCGGAACGTATATGCATACCGCCAAAATCAAGTTCTTGAACCTGCCGTTTCTGTCACATTTGATGGAGAGAAGTACTGCAAAGTTGTCAGCAGAATTGTTAGGGGGCTTTACTGGATAGAGCGTGGGAAGGCGCTTGGGCTGGGCTCTAATATCAATATTTTTCCAACCGATCAGATGAAGCCGGATTTTGCACAGTCGATAAAAGAGTTAATGGATTGCCTTGAACCACATTTTCTTAACAAAAAAACCTTTGTATATAAGGTGTTATTTAATGATGATGAGTCGAGTATCTGGGGAGTCAAGTTCTTCGGCAAGCACACCGTTTTTGCGTATGCCGAGCCTCCGAAAACATAACCAGTGCAGGCACGGCGACGCCCTTTACATTGCGCCTTCGGCTCCATTCCAAGGGCGCGCATGCTGCAAGCGTTAACTGGAAAGGCGATGATTCCGTACGTCATATTCATTGTTTACGTTTTTGCTTGGGCGTGCGCGATCAGGTTCAATCCATTAGAGCCCGATTACATAATTGCTTCTGTCATGGTGGTGCCATTTTTAGCAGCAATTTTCCCATTGCTCTTGTTCGGTACTCGGCTGCCTCCAGGCTATGAGCGCACATCAATTCGGGAAATGAAGCACGCCCCTTTGAAATTCATCGTGCCCGGCACCCTGTTTTCTGGTTCTCCAATTTTTTATTTGGTGAACTCGAGCTCGCCAACGAGCATTGAGTTTTTGTTGGGAGGGCTATCGATAGTCATCGGGTCCTGGTTGATAATTTATGCACATAAAAACAAAGTAAAGCCGAGGATCTTCCTTTAGCGGCTTTATTTCCAGTTAACAAGGCGCAGCAGTTCGCGGCCGGTGGCCGCCGGACGCCCTTTACGTGGCTCCTTCGTAGCCACTCCAAGGTCGCCGCTGTGCTTCGGCGTTATTGGCCCGGCATTCGTGAGCTTTTGGCTGGTGCGGTGCAAAGGCCTTGGCACCGGGATTGGTTTTAAGCCCGCTCACTCTGGTGATCGCCAAGGCCGGAAAACTCGCTGTCTTGTTTGGTTGCCGCAATGGTCAGCGGTGTTGGTATTCATGGCGTGTCCCAATCGTGGGGCCGTCCGTCTTAAACGGTAATCGGGCCAGTAGCCTTTGCGTTCTGGTTCCTTTCGCCATCCGTCGAGTTGGTGCAAGTTGTCCGGGAGAGGGCATGTGGCCTTTGATTCCAGGCTCAACCACGGTGGTGAACGGCCATTAACCAGGCGGTCAACCGGACGCCAAAAGCGTGCCGCTTTTGGTTCCCTCCGCTGCGCTCCGGCGCCGGTTACCTCAGCGTTATGTGTTACTGCCAAGAGGTCAATTTCATTGCCAGAGTTGAAAACAGTCGGTCTTTTTCTCGTCACCGCATTGGCAGAGATCGTGGGTTGTTATTTGCCTTACCTCTGGCTTCGTGAGGGCAAAACCATCTGGCTTCTGGTGCCAGGTGCTTTGAGTCTCGCAGCATTTGCATGGTTGCTTTCGCTGCACCCCACCGCTGCCGGCAGGGTCTATGCTGCGTATGGTGGTGTGTATATTTTTATGGCAATCGTGTGGCTTTGGGCCGTCGATGGTATTCGGCCAACAGTTTGGGATTTAGTTGGCTCAGCCGTTGCACTGGTGGGTATGGCTATCATCATGTTTGCGCCGCGCACCACATAACCAACTGTTGTAGTTCGTTCCGGGCCTCCGGCCCTACACCGGACGCCCATTTCGCTGCGCTACTTGGGCGCCGCTAAACAAGGGCGTTATGCACCAAGGAGGAAACATGATTTCAGATATGGAAAGGAAGCTTGCGAAGCAGGTAATAGAGCTGCATGACGGGAAGAGTTTTGCTCTCTTGCAGGAAATGTCGGCCCCATCACTTCGCGAAGAGAGCGACGGTACTATTACTGAACATTCCTACATTTCATCGTGCGAAAGCATTCAGCATGAACTGGGAGAGTTGAGTGAGGTTGAGTTTATAGATTGCCTTCGAAGAGCTGGTTCGCAGCTTACCCTTTGGAAGGCGAAATACTCTGCCAGTGAGGATGAAGTTTTTTGGGCCGTTGGTTTTGATGCCGCAACGCACAAAGTTAAAGATGTTCTCGTAAACTGGTAAATGCATAACAAATCATTCCAGTACGTTCCGGCCCTGAAGGGCCTCCACCGGACGGCCTTTTCTCCGCTTCGCTACGCAAAGGCCGCCGCTGAATTTTGGCGTTAGCACCAAAAAGTTCAGATATGGCAAAGGTTAAGAAAAAGCTCACTCCGGCTCAAAAGAGAGCAAAGAAAGCCGCGAAGGCAGAGCGGCAAAGGAAGTACCAGTGGGTCTTTATGAACGGTAAGCAAGTCAGAATAAAGCGGCCACCAACCGTGGATGGTATGCCTGTAGATCAGTTCATCGAGGAGAATGCTGATCCGATTTGGCTCCATCAGAGCGAGTTGTGGGAGCTGATGCCGGTTGAAGACGCTCTTTCTGGCCCTGAGCCGCCTACCGAATCAGGTGCAACAGAGGAAGATGAAGACGGAATACCATTTTGACTTTAGCCACAGGCGTTCAGTTGAGCAGTGCTAACCAGGCAAGCCACGGCGACGGTTACTGCATTGCGGCTTCGCCTCCATTCCGCAACCGCGCGTGCTTCGCGGCGTTATGTGTGAGTCAGTATGAGCAAGAAGCTAAGTCGCCAAGAAAAGGAACTTTGGGAACGGATACGGATCATCTTGTGGGAGAAGTGGGATCCAATTGGCGTTTATGAGCCAGATAGCGAATGGGATGACGAGTACGATAGTTACGTACCCCATATATTTCTCCTTGCGGTTGAAGGCTGCGACCACATACGAATAGCGGCATCTTTGACCGCAACGATCAATCAAAATATCGGTCTTAGTGCGGCTGACAAGAACGAACATGATATACATGTAGCTAAGCTGATTGTGGCAGCAAAACAGGAGTTGCTGGGGTAATGGGGAAAACACATAACCAGTCATTCCAGTTCGTTCCGGCCCTGGCGGGCCTCCACCGGACGGCCTTTTCTCCGCTTCGCTACGCAAAGGCCGCCGCTGAATTTTGGCGTTAAGAGTTTTATGTTTGGAGAGACACCTACAGGGAAGAAAGAGCAGGTCAAATGTCCTTGCTGCACCGATACAAGCTGGCAAGATCCAGAAACGTAAGCGTCCGGCCATCACACCTTGTCAGGTATAGCCGGGGTCCAGTTGTGGGGCAATAGCTCGTTGATGGCGTTGTTCTTCTGCGTCGGCAGTCGGGTCAGCACATCCTTCAGATAGGCATACGGATCATGCGCGTTCAGCTTGGCCGACTGGATCAGCGTCATCACCGCAGCCGCACGCTGACCACTGCGCAGTGATCCCGCGAACAGCCAGTTGCTGCGCCCCAGCGCCCAGGGTCGGATCTGGTTTTCCACCCAGTTATTGTCGATGGGCACAGAACCATCGTCCAGATAGCGCGTCAGCGCTGCCCAACGTTTGAGGCTGTAATCCAACGCTTTGGCGGTGCCGGAGCCATCCGGTACTTTCTGGCGATGCGCCAGCATCCATTGATGCAGGGCGTCAGCAAGTGGTTTGGCTCTGGTTTGTCGGATTTTCCGGCGCTTATCCGGCGGCAGGTCTTTGGTATCCCGCTCGATCTCGTAGAGTCCGCCGATGTAGTCCAATGCTTTGGCTGCCAGTTCGCTTTTGTTGGCTTCGTGCAGGTCGTAGAACTTGCGCCGGGCGTGGGCCATACAGCCGATTTCAGTGATGCCATTACCGAACCCGGCCTTGTAGCCGGCGTAGTCGTCACAGACCAGCTTGCCCTGCCAGTCACCCAGGAAGGTGCGGGCGTGTTCACCCGCCCGGCTTGGGGCGAAGTCATAAACGGTGGCTTTCAGATCCGAGAACGGTGTGGTGCAGTAGGCCCAGACGTAGGCCTTATGGGTTTTCTTCTTGCCCGGAGCCAGCATGCTGACCGGCGTTTCATCGGCGTGCAGAACGTTGTGTTCCAGCAAGGCGTTTCTCAGTGCATCGACCAGGGGCTGCAACTGCACACCGCAGGCACCGACCCATTCGGCGAGTGTGGAACGGGGTATTTCCAGGCCAGCACGGCCGAAGATACGTTCCTGACGGTACAGAGGCAGATGGTCCGCGTACTTGGCCACCAACACCTGAGCCAGCAGGCCGGCGGTGGGGATGCCCTTGTCGATCACCTGCGGTGGTACCGGTGCCTGGACCAAGGTCTCGCACTGGTTGCAGGCCCACTTGCCCCGGATGTGGCGTTCCACCGTGAACTCACCGGGGACGTAGTCCAGCTTCTCACTGACGTCTTCGCCAATACGCTTGAGCTGGCAGCCGCATTGGCAGTGGGTATTGTCCGGTTCGTGGTGGATCAGGGTACGGGGCAGTTCCGGTGGCAGCGGGGTGCGCTTAGGCTTCTGCTTGGGCTGGGCAGCCTTCTGCTCCTCAGTCATCGCCTGGTCCAGCTCGGCTTCGATCGCCGCCAGGTCGCTGTCGATCAGCTCATCCAGGAGCTTGCCCTGAACGGCATCGAGTTGCTCACTGCGGCGGGCGAACTTGTGACGTTTGAGGATGGCGACTTCGTGGGTCAGTTTCTCGATGACGGCATTCCTGCGCACCAACTCCCGCTCCTTCCGGCCCAAGGCTTGATCCTTGGCGTCCAGGGAGTCCATCAGTTCCGTCGCCAGAGCGCGGAGCTGATCGGCTGAGAGTTGGTTGATATCGGGGCGCTGAGTCATGCCGCCTAGTATGCCAAGCCCGTATGCCACAAGCGATTCGCGGTTCTGGTTATAGCGAGACCGCAGGGCTTGTGGTTACAGGATAGAGATCACGCCTTCAGCGCCTATGCGCTGCCAGGGCAGGCCCTGAACGAGGGCGGACAACTGTTCTTCGGTCAGGCGCAATTGGTCACCACGCCAGGCTTCGCCCCAGTGGAATTTGCCCCGGTTCAGCCTGCGGGCACACAACCAGATGCCGAGCCCATCATGGATCAGCACCTTCATCCGATTGCCTCGCTTGTTGGCGAACAGGTAGGCGCAATGGGGTTTGGCCGAACCGAATACCTGAATAACCCGCGCCAGGGCCTTGTCGGGCCCGGCCCGCATATCCAGCGGTTCGGTGGCCAGCCAGATCTCGTCAATGCGGATCATCCCAACAGATCCCGAAGCAAAGCCGCACACTGATGGGCTTGCTCCGCAGGCCACTCCACCACAACCGTGCCGCCGGCGCGGGGATTTCGATGCGGATGGTGCTACATTGACTCGAGACTGACGGAGTGTCCGGCACAGGCGCTGCGGCTGGCAGACGGACCGGAACGAATCCAGGTGTTTCCGGTGTTTTACCCGCTCTTCGCGCTTCGCTCATCCAGCGCCGGACCATGTTGGCGTTGAGGCCATTATCCAGCGAAATCCGGGAAACAGACGCTCCGGGCTTCAGGCATTCGGCGACGATACGAGCCTTCAGCTCTTTGGAGTAACGACGACGTTTTTGGTAGGGCTTGGTTACGCTTATGTTGGTCATATTAAGTGTCCACTTAAAAATAAGTGGACACTATCCTGACGGCCGCAGCGCCTGGCTCAAGATGGGTTTACCGGACGGTTACCCAGAAACAACCCTTTGGCCAAAAGCGGGCAAAAAGTTTTGCTGCCCGCATTGTGAAGCTCTCTTATGTTTCACAGAGGAGTCGGAAAAGCTTCGGGCGTTGAGTATATATTCGTTGCTGGGTGTCGCAGGGGTAACTATTGGTGTAGTAGTTCTTGGTAACGGATTCTGGGCAAGTGTTCTCGGCTGCGTAGGATCGGTTTTTCTCGTTCTTCTTTTGATTTATCAGGGTACAGTACCGCGAGTTGAGGTCGTACACTCTTAACAAAGCATTGCAGTATGTTACGGCCCGTTGGGCCTCCACCGGACGGCCTTTTCTCCGCTTCGCTGCGTAAAGGCCGCCGCTGAATTTTGGCGTTAGAGGCAACATGGAACCAAAGCGGTTCGTAGCGGCCCTTGAAAGAGAATGCAGGGATTCAGCAGTTGAAGGATGCCTGGAAGACTTCGAGTCTCCACCGGGACGGCGACCGGATCCAACGCTTGTTCAGATCTCTAATTGGTTCAATTCATTGGCGCCCGACGACCGCGAGATGGTAGCAAGAGCAATGCGAGAGGCAGCGGACGCGACATTATTTGGGGTTTTATGTGTGCTGGACGGCGTTCGGCCGATTGAAGACGGGGCTGAGAAGTCGTGCTTCAAGCTAATAGCGGAGAAAGACAACAAGCAATCAGTAATCTGTCCAGGGACCGTGGACCTGCATGACCTCAAGCAGAGCCTCTAACACATATGAGCCTTCTCGGAATCAATAGGCAATAGTGATTTTTTTGGCCGCGCCAGCGGCCAACCTAAATCCATGAGCGAGAACGCCTGCTTCGTCAGTCTCGCGGGGCTGTCAGGCACTCACAGCAAACACATATAGGGGCTCTCTTACGTGGCTTTAGACCACGGCCTGACCGGTCGTTCCATCGGTGGGTCAGGGGCACCAGACATTCATCGGTTAACCGGTCACTGGCACTATTCAAACGACGGGCTGCATGGCTCCAGTTAGTTTCAGGCTCAGGACCGGTGTAAGCGCACTGGCTCATGGTATTAAGGCACGCCCACGGGGTGGCTAATCAAAGCGACTGGCTTCAACGGCGGTGATAGAAGGCCGGTTCGGTATCGGGTACCAGTCAGCGGACACCCGGCTTTCGGTCATCATCCTGTTTGATCCAGTTAGACGTCATGCTCACCCCGTGGCGTGACTAACCCTTCAGGAATCGTTGTTCATCGAACACCCTCTGATGCTTGAGCATGAAGTAGGCAGCCCGGCCCAGCTTGTGGGCCAGCGCGGACAGCGCCTTGGGTTTGCTCATTCGTTTCTGGAGTTTCTGTAGATAGCGCTGGGCCTTGTCATTACCCCGCAGGTACAGCACGGCGGCCTCCGAGAATGCCCACTTCAGATGGGCGTTGCCAATCTTGTTGCCCTGGGTGCCGTAGACCTTGCCGGCAGACTCGGCTTTGCACTTGATGAGCCGGGCGTAAGAAGCAAATTTCTGGACCGATTCGAAGCGTTGAACATCGCCGACTTCGTAGAGAATGGTCAGCGCCAGGATGCGCCCCACACCGGGAATGGTCCTCAGCACACTCAGGGAAGCGGGATCATGTTGTTTGGCTTGCCGTTCCAGGTGTTCTTCCAGCTTGCTGAGTTCCCGGTGATAGCATTCGATGATGGCCAGGTCGAGATCGATGTTGCGCTGAACATCCTGCCCGGCAAAGGCCGCCTGAACCTGTTCCCGGGCCCCCACATTCTTCAGGTTGACCTTGTTGGGCGGCAGGTTGTATTGGCTCGTGGTGTTGACCACATGGGCCTTGAGCATGGCTCCGTGCTGGACGATGCGGGTGCGTCGGCGCAGTAAATCCCGGGTTGCCCGCATCTCCTTGGGATAAACGTAGGCCAGGGGGAAATTGCCGCCCTTCATGAGCATGG
This sequence comes from Marinobacter sp. KM021, assembly GCF_050707965.1. Classification (NCBI taxonomy): domain Bacteria; kingdom Pseudomonadati; phylum Pseudomonadota; class Gammaproteobacteria; order Pseudomonadales; family Marinobacteraceae; genus Marinobacter; species Marinobacter sp. KM021. Next base: position 3,463,648 of record NZ_CP136129.1, on the reverse strand, counting down.
CGATTTTGAAAGAATCGATACGGTCGTTCTTGGTTTTACCACCGTGAATGGCCTTCATATACAAGGCATGGCCCAGGATAAAGTGAATGCCGTGTTCTTCGCACAGGTCTGATATCCAGTACCAGCAGTGCATGCATTCGACACCGATCACCAGATCATCACGAAACGGTTCGAGCAGGGCCAGTAGCGGTTCTGGGCGCGCTTTGATTTCCTTGTGCAGAAGTACCTCGCCCTGTTGGTCGATGATGCAGACATACAGGCTGCGGGCATGCAGATCGATTCCACAATAATGGCGGTGGGTTGTTCGGCGACAATTAGGATGACCGGTTAGCGACAATTATCTTGGCCGGTTGGGTGTAACAATTGGCCCCTTGTTTTCCATGGTGGAGCAATGGGTGCCAGGCCAACACATAACCAACCGACAAGAGGAGCTGTTCATGCAGCACCGACAAAATGGCGCAAGCCAGGAAGTGGCTGCCGCCAAGGCGGGCATTTCCGTTCGATCCGGACGACGCATCGAGACGTCAACACAAAAACCCCGCGTTAACACCGAGCGGCAGTGGCGCACCCGAGAAGATCCACTGGAAGCCGTTTGGGAGACAGAGTTGCTCCCCTTGCTAGAAGCCAAGCCGGATTTGACCGGAACAACCCTGCTTGATTACTTGCAAGAGCAGTATCCTGAGCACTACGACCAGACCATTTTGCGCACACTGCAACGCCGGGTGAAGCAATGGCGAGCACTGCATGGGCCGGAGCGAGAGGTCATTTTTCGCCAACAGGCCGTTGTCGCACAGCAGGGATTCTCTGATTTTACCCACCCCGATAACCCGATTACGATTCAGTCCAAGGCCTTTCCACACCTGCTCTATCAATTTCGACTGGCCTACAGTGGCTGGCGCTCGGTCACCGTGGTTCAGGGCGGTGAGAGTTATGCGGCTCTGGCGACGGGATTGCAGCGAGCCCTACAGCAAGCGGGTGGCAGCCCTGTTGAGCACCGCACGGATAGCCTGAGTGCGGCACGCAATAACCGGCAGAACGTGTGGACTGACGCTTACAGCGAGCTGTGCCAGCATTACCGCATGACGCCCACCCGGAATAATCTGGGGCAGTCCCATGAGAACGGTGTCGTGGAGTGTGCCAATGGCTCGCTCAAGAAACGCCTGGCACAACAGCTGTTACTGCGCGGCCACAATGACTTCGAGAGTGTCGAACAGTATCAGGCGTTTATCGATTGTGCTGTCGACAAACTCAATCGGCGCAACCGAGCACGTGTGGTTGAAGAGCAGGCCGCCTTGCAGCCACTGCCGGAGTTTACAGCCGCCGAGTATCAGACCCTCCATCTCAAGGTGACGCGCAGCTCAACGATCGAAGTCCGCCGCGTTGTCTACACGGTGCCATCGCGCCTGATTGGCGAATCGATACAAGTCAGGCTGCATCACGACAAGCTGGTGCTGTTCGTTGGTCAGCAGCCTGCATTGACCCTGGTGCGTGTTTACCCCAAGCCTGGCGAGAACCGTGCCCGCAGCGTCAATTACCGGCACGTGATCTGCTCGCTGGCCTCCAAGCCACAGGCTTTCCGTTACTCTCAGCTGCGTGATGACCTGCTGCCGGACGACAACTACCGCGAACTCTGGCAACTCGCGGATGAGCATCTTGAACCCCGTGAAGCCTGCAAGTGGATCGTGACAACACTGCGGCTGGCCTTCGAATACGATGACGAGCAATCACTGGGGGAAGACCTGTTGATAGAAGCCCGGGCCGGCCGGTTCGCGTCAATTACCGAGATCCAGTCACGCTACCTTGGCGGTAATCCCGACCTCGAATTCTCGGCTTCAAGTCAACACACCCTGGTCAGTTATGACGACTTGCTGTCTTCGATCCGCAGCCAGGAGGCGTCGATATGACCGACTCCGTCGCCTTACTGCTTAAAGAACTCCGCCTGCCGGCCTTCCACCGTCACTATCAATCGCTCTGGGAAACAGCCGTTGAAAAGAACTGGTCACACCCGGATTACCTGGCCGCCCTGTGTGAGTACGAACTCTCAGACCGCTACCAGCGTCGTACCCAGAAATGGCTACGGGAGGCAAAGCTTGCGGCCAACAAAACCTTCTCGGCGTTGGATCAGAGCGGCTTTAGCCGCCCCTGCAACGCGGCACTGGCCAAGCTGCAACAAGACAGTGACTGGGCACACCATGCCGACAATGTGCTGTTGATCGGCCCCAGTGGCACCGGCAAAACCCACATCGCCAATGCCCTGGGCCATCAACTCACCGAACAGGGGGTGCGCTGCAAGCTGTTCCCGGCCATCGCCCTGGTTCAGCACTTGCAGCAGGCTAAGCGCGATCTTGATCTGATGACCGCCATGACACGACTGGACAAGTACCGGGTCATCATCATTGACGATATTGGCTACGTGAAAAAAACGGATGCAGAAACCCAGGTTCTGTTCGAGTTCATCGCCCACCGCTATGAGAGTGGCAGCCTGATCGTCACCGCCAACCAGCCATTCAGCGAATGGGATCAAATCTTCCCGGATAACATGATGACCGTAGCCGCCGTAGACCGCCTGATACACCACGCGACAATTATCGAATTAGAGGGGGAAAGCTACCGACGACAGCAACAGCTTAAGCAAGCTTCAAAGAGCAAAAAGTAAGACCACCCAACCGGCCATCATAGTTGTCGCGGACCGGACAAGATAGTTGACGCCAGACAGTGGGTGCTATGGTAAAAGTTCATGAGTCTTCTCCCTTGTAGTGCTTGGTCGCCTTCCAGCTTAGCGGGTAACCGCTGGGCTGGGGAGAAGGCTCAATCAGTATCAATACGGTCAACCGGACGCCAAAAGCGTGCCGCTTTTGGTTCCCTCCGCTGGCGCTCCGGCGCCGGTTACCTTCGCGTTATGCACTGAATGAAGTATCGAAATGGACGTAATTGAAAAGTCAGTAAAGCTACATTGCCAAGCCTGGAACGACCACACCAGATTTACTGATTGTCTGGAGCAAGCAGCTGTTCTGCTCAAGCAAGCCTTTGAGTCCGGAGGGAGTTCACCGTTGCTCATAAATAATTATGCGGCAGTGTTGCTCGACCTGCATAGGGACTCCGAAGCTTTGGATTTGCTACGGCAACACCCTCCAGAATTCTCGGAGTACTGCTCAAATTATGCTATCGCAATCGCAAAGTCCGCCTACGATATCGCGCTGATCAGAAAGTGGAACAAAGCCGCCTCAACGCAACCGAAACAAGAGAATGCTATTGTCGCTTACATGGATTGGCAGGGTCTATAAATGCATAACCATCGCAGGCACGGCGACGTCTTTTCCATTGCGGCTTCGCCTCCATTCCAAAGCCGCGCATGCTGCGGGCGTTATGTGTCACGAGGTGGATATGAGTAAAGCCATAGTGTCTGGTCGACAAACCACGAATACATTCGCCTATATGTTTGTTGGGGCGAAAGCGATGCTAGCCCGGATTTCTCATAGGTCCCCGGCAAGTCTCGCAGACTGTGCAGGTTACCGCCATTATCGCTCATTTGCGGCCGCGAATGATTAATAACTGATCAATTTCTGTTGTCCGGACACACGGCCCCCTTTCCCCCATTGAGTCGGGCCGGGGGAGCCCGGGCTTCTATCCCGGAACCAGTTGACGTACCAGGTCAGAGAGTTCGTCTTTGTAAGGATAGGCATCGCTCATCAACACCCGTATGCGCCGAGTGTTGCGAATGATGACCGCGCCCACCTTGATCAGCTTCAGCCGCAGGTTACTGGCGCTCATTCTCTCGAAGGGTGTCTTCTTCAGGTGGGCCCGTAATCGTTCGAACAACGTGTAGGCAAAGCCCGACAGAAGCAGCCGCCACTGATTGGTCCACCACCGCGTGCTGGAGGTGCGATCTGCGAACAGACACAACTGCTGATCCTTGATCCGGTTTTCCATGTCACCCCGGGCACAGTATTGCTCGTAGTAGAGTTTAACGCCGTCGTCGTAACGGGAGCTGATAATGAACCTGGGGTTGGCACCCAGTTCGCCCTCCTCCAGACGCGCGATCACCCAGCGGGGGTGTTTCCAGGTTCGGGCCTGGTACTGGAACCGGTAGGTGGCGCAGACTTTTTCACCCAGTTCGTTGTGAGCCTTGCGAACCAGCATCGAGGCTACATCTACCTCCTTGAGCAGCCGGCTGTTCTTGCTGATGCCGACCAGATAGTCCACGTTGTTCCGGTCGCACCAGCTCAGCAATCGGGGACGGTAAAAGCCGCTGTCACCCCTGAACACGATGCGGGTATCCGGCCAGTACTGCCGAATGAACTTCACCAGCAAGGCCAGAATGGCCCAGCTGTGGCGGCTGTCGCTTCGGTTGCTGGTGCGCAGGTAGCTCACCAGCAGATGACGACCGCAGAACACGTACAGTGGGAAGTAACAATGGTGATCGTAGTAGGCGTTAAAGAACTTGCCGGGCTGGTCGCCATGCACTGGAATATCAGTGCCATCGAAGTCCAGCACAATTTCCTTGGGTGGAGTCTCGTGCTGTTCAATGAAGTGATGCCACAGCAGTTCGTGGGCCTTGACCACGGCCTGCCGGTCTACGCGCTGTTCCATGCGGCACAAGGTCGATTTGCCCGCCAGAATGGCCTCTTCACCGGTCGCGGTCTGAAGTGCCTGATCAGCGCGTAGCGCCTCGTGATCGTTCAGGTCTTCGTACCCCGCGGCCACGCCAAAGACCCGTTGCCGGATCATGGTCTGAAGCTTGTGGCGAACCAGTACCGGATTACGGGCATCGTTCAGAACCGTAGCCAGGCGCTGAGTGAGCTGGTGTTGATTGTCGACTTCGCGAAGCAGGAGCAGGCCGGCATCGGAGGTGATATGGCCACCGGAGAAATCGGCTTCAATTTGACGGCGAGACAGTGGCGAGAAGGTCAGTTTTTCAGGTACCATTTTGGATAGCGGTTGTTGGTGTTGATTGATGGTGTAAGGTCCTGAAATTTTAACACTTTCAGCCGCTTTCTTTTATCCCCTCATGAGAAATTCGGGCTAGAACAAGCTGAGCGAGATCCGAACGGCCAGCTATACAACCTTGTGAGCTGCCTCATCTACTGCGCATTTACTGTTGAGGCTTACCTAAATCATCTTGGCCAGTTAAAGCATGATGATTGGGATAAAATAGAAAGAAGCTTGCCTAAGCTAAAGAAATATAAAAAGTTTTGTGCTGACACGGGAGTCAAGCCTGATTTCAGCCAGCGCCCATACTCGACATTGATCGAGTTGTTCGCTTTCAGAGATAAAATGGCTCACGGAAAAACGACCACCGAACACGTAGAAAAAGAGGTAAATCTGCCCGACACATCTACTCGCTTCACAACAGAGAATGAGTGGCAGGAGTTTTCCTCATTGGAAAACGCTAGGCGCGCAATAAAAGACACAGAGGATTTGGTGAAAGAACTCCATACAAACAGCGGGCATAGTGATAATCCATTCAACTATCTCGGTGGCGGTATGTTTGGGATACAGAGATACGATGTCACATAACAATCGCAGGCACGGCGACGTCTTTTCCATTGCGGCTACGCCTCCATTCCAAAGCCGCGCATGCTGCAAGCGTTATACTCCTCTGAGGAGGTCTTTATGCAACGTAGTTTTTCACAACAAATAGCTCCTTACGTTGAGGTAGAGCTGGCGAACGCCAAACGGGCAAATTCAGCCGGTGATACACAGCAAGAATTTGCTTATCTAGAGCGGGCTCACGTTATAGGACAAGAATCAACGTATTGGCACGTTAAGGTCCATATACTGATGCTGGTGTGGGCTGCTCAAAATCACTCAGTCCGAGAGGCGTTTGGTCAGTTTTTTCGGATTGTGGGCTCTGCGACGAAAACAGCATTTGGCTTGGTCCCACCAGGCAATACTGGCGGTGCAAATGTTAGTCCGTTTAAGAAGATGCCAATCGCGCCGGATTTGGCAGCTTTGATTCAAAAAGCCAAGTCCGGTGTATAACCATACGCGTCACACGGATGCCCTTGTCTCCGCTTCGCTGCGTCAAGGTCACCGGTGCGCTCTGCGTTAGAAACGAGTCGAGCGATGAGTAAGCCCGAATATCTGTATCACGGTACTCGAAGAAAGCTTGATCTGCTCAATCCGACGCAGGGTGTTGGATATGGCATGGCGGATAATGAGCACGGCGTTTATGCTGTTTCAGAGCGCGAGTTGGCAATCCCTTTTGCAATTTCATATCGCCCTCTCGGTGAAGGAGCAGTTTTCTCTGTTGAAACCTCGGAGCGTCCACCTCGTATCGTGCTAAAGGATACCGAGGTCGATTGGGACCAGGTGGGATATGTGTACAAGGTTCGGTCCGAAACGTTCGAGAAAATTGACTCGGAGCAGTGGTTATCCAGGGTTCCCGTTAAGCCAGTGGAAGCTGAGGAAATCAGGCCAGAGTCCTATCGGAACTGGATCGTGTACAAATCGGAAAGCTAGAGACCGTGCAAAAAGTTTCTAACCAGTCATTCCAGTTCGTTCCGGCCCTGAAGGGCCTCCACCGGACGCCCTTTTCTCCGCTGCGCTGCAAAAAGGTCGCCGCTGAATATTGGCGTTATACAGACTAAGGAGAGTCAGGTTTGGAGTTAACCAACGTAGTCCCATGGGGCCGGTCTTTTGAAGAATATCAGGCTATGTTCGGATTATCCGAGGGCGACCTGAGCAAGCGAATCCTTGGTTGTGGTGATGGCCCCGCGAGCTTCAATGTAGAGGCAACCGACCGTGGGTGCCAAGTCACGTCTTGTGATCCGGTATACCAGTTCCAGGCTGACGAAATACGCCGCCGGATAGACGACGTGTACCCGGAAGTAATGGCTAAAATGCGGCAGGACGCAGACAACTATATCTGGGAGTCACTGAGTAGCGTCGAGCAGCTTGGCGAAGTTCGGATGAAGGCTATGTCGAGGTTCCTGTCCGACTTTGATGCGGGTTGCCGGCAAGGGCGGTATGTATCAGCATCGTTACCTTCGTTGCCGTTTTCTGACTCTCAATTCGATTTGGCACTCTGCTCCCACTATCTTTTTCTCTACAGTGAGCATGTAGATGGGGCGGCTCACTTGGAATCAATGCGGGAGCTATGCAGAGTTGCATCTGAGGTTCGCGTCTTTCCTGTTGTGTCGCTGAACGGTGAGGCCTCGATGCATTTGGATCAGGTCATGTCGGCATTATCCGCCGATGGAATTGATGTTTCTTTGCAGCCTGCCAGCTACCGCTTTCAGAAAGGTGCTACCGATATGTTGGTGGCGAAGTCCGTATAACCAATGCAGGCACGGCGACGCCTACTACATTGCGCCTTCGGCTTCATTCCGTAGGCGCGCATGCTGCAAGCGTTAGCTGCGCAAGGACTCTACTCAGGAGCATAAAAGGATGTATGTCCCGAATTACTTCAAAGAAGAAGACCAAGAGAAGCTTCAACAGTACATTCGCGATTATGGATTTGGGCTACTCGTTATCGCAGACGATGAAGGGATCGAGGCCAATCATGTACCCTTTCATCTGACCTCTGGGGCAAACGATACTCATGGATATCTTCAGTGTCATCTGGCCCGTAGTAATCCAGTCTGGAAACGCATGCAGGGCGGAGCTCAAGTGCTCGCAGTTTTTCAGGGGCCAGATGCTTACGTTTCACCCTCATGGTACCCAACCAAGGTTGAGACAGGTCGGGTTGTCCCAACATGGAACTATCTGGCTGTCCACGTGCAAGGTAGCGCTCGGATAATTGAGGATCCAAGCTGGTTAAAACATCATCTAGAGCAGCTAACAAACCAGCATGAGTCGCAAATGGTAGCTCCTTGGTCCGTGGATGATGCACCAACGGATTTCACTGAACGTCTGGTGCAGGCTATTGTCGGCGTAGAGATCAAAATTGAAGCTCTGACGGGCAAGCTGAAAGCAAGTCAGAATCAACCAGAGCGGAATCGGGCCGGTGTTAAAGATGGTCTCGAGACCGGAGACGGAGCGCAGAACCGTGCAATGGCCAAGCTCATCAGCTAACCAGGGGCTGTTGTCGGACGGTTTTTCCGTCGCTTCGCTCCTACAAAACCGCCGCAAAGCCCAGCTACATGGACTCCCCCTGCGGTCAAGCAACGCCATTTGATTTCGAAGCGGTTTGAGACTGCAGCTCTACATTCGGCCTCTTGTTGGGCGCTTTTGCCCGGGCCAGGATGATGATGCGTGTGAGTGATGACCTCATTCGTTAGTCGGCTTGTATCAGCCGCAAGGCTTAACAGGTTCAATCACTCTCGGTCTGACCGTTCCGTCATCGCTTGCCGTTGCTAGACTCGGCTGGCAGGCGTGTTCTGCCTGTCGTTGGTGCCTGGTTATCAGCCCTCCATAGGCTGTGTTTTAAACTCGGTTTGGTTCATCAACAGCGCCCAGATAATCCGGGCATTCTTGGCGGCCAATGCTACGGCGGCTCGTTTGTAGCCGCGGCGTTCCACCAACTCTTTAGCCCACTCGCTGAGTTGATCGTGTTTGTCGGCGAGTTTGGCAATCACCGCTCGGGTGCCATGGATCAGCAACATTCGCAGGTACTTGTCCCCGCGCTTGGTGATTCTACCCAGCCGGGGCTTGCCTCCGGTCGAGTACTGCCTGGGTACAAGCCCCAGCCAGGCGGCGAAGTGTCGTCCGCTTTTGAACTGTCTGGGATCGGGCGCACTGGCCAAGATCGCGGTGGCAGTTTGTGGTCCTATTCCTGGAATGGCCATCAGCCGTTTGGCCTGCTCGTCGCGCCGGGCCATGGCTTCGATTTCCCGGTCATAGGCCAGGATCTCTTCATCGAGCTGGAGAATGCGCTGGTTGATGTTGTTGAGTAAACGCCGTGCGAGCATGGGCAAACCGTTTTCGGCATCTTCCAGGATTTCGGGAATCCGGTGTCGGGCATGATAGCGCCCCTGGGGGATGATCAGTCCGAACTCGGCTAACAGCCCGCGAATCTGATTGATCTGGGCTGTGCGCTCTTTGGTTAACCCACGGCGAATGCGGTGAAGGCACAGTACCGCTTGTTGGTCCTCAGTCTTAACTGGAACAAAGCGCATATTGGGCCGGCTGACGGCTTCGCAGATGGCCTCGGCATCGTTGTCGTCGTTCTTGCTGCTCTTGCGATACGGAGCGACAAAGCGGGGCGCAATGATCCGGGCATCGTGGCCGAGTTTGGTTAACTCCCGAGCCCAGTAATGGGCACCGGAACAGGCTTCCATGCCGATCAGGCACGGCGGCAGTTGTGCGAAGAACGCCAACAGTTTGGGGCGATTGAGCCGTTTGCGAACCACGACCTTGCCGTGTTGATTGGTGCCATGAATACTGAACACAGTTTTCGCCAGATCGATGCCAATGGTTGTAACATTCATGATGACTCCTCCTGCTTCGGATTGAAGATGTCAGACACCTTCAATGTGGCACATGACTGATGCCGTGGGAGCAGGGGAGTCCATATCATTCGTTAAGTGCAAAATCATGGAATACGATTACCGGAAGATCATCAAAGAAGGCTCACCGGACGTTACTTCTGTCAAAGGAAGAAGGCTTGATTCAGCGTTGGCCCACGTCGTTGCAGATGAGATAAATGTCGTTCATCTCTGTTTCGATGGCATATGGTATTCCATCCACGGGCTAGTTGGTTCCGAAGTAATGGGCTTCAAAAGGCGTGAACGGCAATTTCAGGCGGAAATTATCAATGAAGGTAGCGTTGTATGCAGGCTACCAATTCTGGATCAGTTTGTCGGTTTAGAGGTTGCTGAAGTACGGCATATTGGCGAAGCCTGGAATGGTCATGGCTTTGAGCTAAGTTTCAAGGGTGTTCCAGACAAGACATTAATACTGCAATCGATCTATACGGGGTCTGAGCCAGAAGAATTTAGTGATTGCATGAGGATTGGCGTTGGGAATTACATCTATCAGGTTCCCACCAGCACTTAACAAGGCGCATCAATACGCGGCCGGTGGCCGCCGGACGCCCTTTACATTGCGGCTGCGCCTCCATTACAAGGGCGCCGTTGTGCGCTGGCGTTATGTGTATTTGTACAGGCTGTATGCTTGAACAGTTTTTGATCAGGGTGTAGGCTGGTTTTGTGTACAAAAATCGTACACCAATCGGCCAGGTTAATCCTGGAATGCTCGCACCCTTGAGGAGGGTTCAAGATGGCTGTTAAGCACACACCCACAGGCGAAGTTCACAGCGGCAACAAAGGCGGCAAAACCGGTTGCGGTTTCGATACCCGTGACAACCCAAGCCACTGGGTTTCATCGCATGAAAGGATCACTTGCGGCAAAAATGGCTGCAAAAACTGATTCTTACATGGTTTGCTTCCGTTGCAGTTGGCCAGATCTAAAGTCAAACGGGGGCAAACCACATAACCAGTCAATTAAGTTCGTTCCGGCCTGCGGCCTCCACCGGACGCCCCTGTCGGGCCGCCGCTTATTTCAGCGTTAGAAACGAGTCGAGCGATGAGTAAGCCCGAATATCTGTATCACGGTACTCGAAAAAGCTAGATCTGCTCAATCCGACGCAGGGCGTTGGATATGGCATGGCGGATAATGAGCACGGCGTTTATGCTGTTTCAGAGCGCGAGTTGGCAATCCCTTTTGCAATTTCATATCGCCCTCTCGGTGACGGGGCAGTTTTCTCTGTTGAAACCTCGGAGCGTCCACCTCGTATCGTGCTAAAGGATACCGAGGTGGATTGGGATCAGGTGGGATATGTGTACAAGGTTAGGTCCGAAACGTTCGAGCAAATTGACTCAGAGCAGTGGTTATCCCGGGTTCCCGTTAAGCCAGTGGAAACTGAGGAAATCAAGCCAGAGTCCTATCGGAACTGGATCGTGTACAAATCGGAAAGGTAGAGACCGTGCAAAAAGTTTCTAACCAGTCATTCCAGTTCGTTCCGGCCCTGAAGGGCCTCCACCGGACGCCCTTTTCTCCGCTGCGCTGCAAAAAGGTCGCCGCTGAATATTGGCGTTAATGGCCCGGCATTTGTGAGTTTTTGGCGGGTGAGGTGCAAAGGCCTTGGCACCGGGTTTGGTTGCAACGCTCGTTCACTCTGGTGATCGCCAAGGCCGGAAAATTCGCTGTCTGGTTTGGTTGCCACAATGGCCAGCGGTGTTGGTATTCATGGCGTGCCCCAGTTGTGGGGGCGTCCGTCTCAAACGGTAATCGGGTTGGCGGCTTTTGCGTTCTGATTCTTTTGGCCATCCATCGAGTTGGTGCAAGCTGTCCGGGAGAGGGCATGCGGCCTTTGATTCCAGACTCAACCACGGTGGTGAACGGCCATTAACCAGGCGGTCAACCGGACACCAAAAGCGTACCGCTTTTGGTTCCCTTCGCTGACGCTCCGGCGCCGGTTACCTCAGCGTTAAATGCTCATGAAAATTCAGCACCGAGAAAAGTTGGACACTCAATTTCGCCACCTTAGCCAAGGCGAGCAGTATTCCGTGCAGAGAGAGTTTTCCGACTACGACGGGATAGCTCACCCAGTTGGTGAGGTTTGGGAGTTCATTGGAAGCAATTTTGTTCCGTATCACGATGGCCTGTCACTGTTTGCTAAAATCAATGGCGAGGAACAGCAGATTAGGTTGCAGGGGAGTCCCGGGGAGCAAGCAACGGTGATTGAGGATTTAAATGAGTACCTCGTACCTTGTGCGTAGTTCATTTAACAAGGCGCATCAATTCGCGGCCTGCGGCCGCCGGACGCCCTTTCCATTGCGGCTGCGCCTCCATTACAAGTGCGCCGTTGTGCGCTGGCGTTAACTTTACATGCCAGATGTTGTGCCCCGTCCCCCTTGGAGAACCCCATGAGCACCGAGAGCACCATGAGCACAACACGAGCACACAGAGCACAGTGAGCACTACACCTCAGGCCTAACTCATTGTTGTTAGTGCTAAATTGGTCGCATTTCTGCAGGATATAACGCAAACTCATAGCTTGAGTTTGCAGGAATATCTCAAACTCACATGGGTAAATGGTTCGTCTAAGGGCGACTCCTCTTCAACATGAACTCAAATAAGTCATTGTTTATAAAGGTTTTTATGGCTTATTATGGATTTGTGTTCAGGCACTCTTCGCAAGTGAACTCCTAGCGTCCAAAACTAGGGGTAGCGTGACACTGGGGTGAAGAGGTCGAAGGCGTCCAACCCCTTCGTTTAGCCTGAATCTTCAAATCTTAGGGAGGTCAACGTGGCAACTAAAATTCAAACAAAGAAACGCGCTTCCAAGATGTCGAAGCGAACCTTGGATCTGCGAGGTCAGCTTTGGCCCGAGTTAGACGAATCTCTTTTGTGGGATAGAACGAAAGCAAAAGGCTTCGCTACCATTCCACGAACGATGCCCTTCATATTGGACATCATGGACGATCTGGCTGGAAAGGGAACTCCTGTCTCAAAAGCCTATTTAGGGTTGTGGTGTCGAGTTTTTGATGAAGGTATGTTGGAGCTCAAAGATTATCAAGATCTTGCCTCTGAGTCTGGCTTTACTGGTCAAAGATCGGTTCACACTTGGAAGCAGAGAATGTCGATCTTGGTAAAACTGGGGTTTATCAGGGCTGAGTCGGGGCAAAAAGGCGAATATGACTATATCCTTTTGCTCAACCCCTATCATGTAATTAAAGAGCACTATGAGTCGGGTAACGTCCAGAAAGCAAAGTACATTGCTTTTTATTCAAGGGCGCAAGCAGTTGGTGCCGTTGACTTAGGTTGAAGTTAACAATGCGCGTCACGCGGATGTCCTTTACGCCGCTCCGCTCTGTAAAGGCCACCGGTGCGCTTTGCGTTAGCACCAAAAAGTTCAGATATGGCAAAGGTTAAGAAAAAGCTCACTCCGGCTCAAAAGAGAGCAAAGAAAGCCGCGAAGGCAGAGCGGCAAAGGAAGTACCAGTGGGTCTTTATGAACGGTAAGCAAGTCAGAATAAAGCGGCCACCAACCGTGGATGGTATGCCTGTAGATCAGTTCATCGAGGAGAATGCTGATCCGATTTGGCTCCATCAGAGCGAGTTGTGGGAGCTGATGCCGGTTGAAGACGCTCTTTCTGGCCCTGAGCCGCCTACCGAATCAGGTGCAACAGAGGAAGATGAAGACGGAATACCATTTTGACTTTAGCCACAGGCGTTCAGTTGAGCAGTGCTAACCAGGCAAGCCACGGCGACGGTTACTGCATTGCGGCTTCGCCTCCATTCCGCAACCGCGCGTGCTTCGCGGCGTTAGCAATATAAGGAAATATCACACATGTCGGGAATTACAGATTTAGATGAACTCCTGAGCTCCATGAGTCCAAAGTTGGTTGACGCTGAGTTCGTTTTTTGTACGGTTTCAGGCTCGCTCAGAGATTACATTGAGTTAAACCCAGTCGCTACGTTCATCGAATCCGAAGGTTTAACCTTAGTTATCGAAAAAGCAGTTGCAGAGAAGGCTGGTTTATCGTTTGAAGGTTCGTATAGCCAAATTACGTTAACAGTTCACCTGAATCCGTGACTTCAACGAGCTGAACTCACGCCCAAAGACTGCAATAACAAGGCTTAGAGCGATATAATAGCATCTGACACCCATTCACCCAGTTAGTGCTTTCGGCTCATGCGTACCTTCACTCTCCAGCAATCCCGAACCGAAGTCTATACACCCAATGGCGGGCTGGCCCTGGTCGGTCATTGCCTGAACCGGCATACATCGCTCACCAAAACCGCCCGCACCGTCGTCAAGCGGCACGGTATTCCGAACATTGAACTGATCCGGACCTATCTTGGCCTGATCACGCTGGGCAAGAGTGACTTCGAGGCGGCCGAGCCGGTTCGAACGGACCCATTTTTCAAGTCTGCCCTGGGCATCAAGCAATCGCCATCGTCGGCCCGGTTGCGCCAGCGATTTGATGAAGACGCTCAAGGCCTGACACCCCTGCTGGACGATGCCAGCGTCGAGTTTCTTCAGTCCGTCGAAGCTCCGGTGTCACCTCTGGCGATGGGCCACGTTGCGCTGGATATGGATGTCTTTCCCATGGACAACAGCCAGACCCATAAGGAGGGTGTCAGCTACACCTACAAGGGCTACGACGGTTATGCACCGCTGGCCGCCTACCTGGGGCAGGAAGGCTGGTGCCTGGGTTGCGAGCTGCGCCCTGGCAGCCAGCACGCCAACAAGGGATTTCTCGATACCCTCAAACGGGTGTTACCCCGGGCTCGATCACTGACGGATAAGCCCATTTTGTTGCGCCTGGACAGCGCACACGATGCCCGTGCCAATCGCGATTTCCTGCGCGAGCAGGACCAGGTCGACTTCCTGATCAAGTGGAACCCTCGTAAAGAGAATCCGCTCGTCTGGGCGGACAAGGTCCAGGCCCGGAAAGCCTGGTCACTGGAGCGCGATGGCAAGATGGAAGCGGTTCTGTCGGAAGCGATTCCGGACGAGCCCGGTCTGCGCCGCATCGTGAAGGTCACCGTTCGTACCAGCGATGCCGAAGGCCAGCTGTATCTCGAACCGGAAGTCAGCCTCGAAGGCTGGGTGACCTCGTTGCCGGCCGAAGTAGCCGACGAGCAACACATCATGGCGCTGTACAGCGATCACGCCACCAGTGAGCAGTTCCACAGCGAGTTCAAGACCGACCTGGACCTGGAACGACTTCCGTCCGGGAAATTCGACACCAACAACCTGGTCATGGCCTTCGCGACGATGGGTTACAATGTGTTGCGCTGGATGGGTCTGCGACTGACCGGCCCGGATGCACCGGTTCGCCACCCGGCCAAGCGTCGCCGCCTGAGAACCGTGATGCAGGAAATCATGACCATGGCCTGCCGCCTGGTGCACAGTGGCCGGCAGTGGATCCTGCGATTTGGCCGGCACTGCCCAGGCTTTGCGGTTTACCGAGATCTTTATCGGGACCTTGCTTCCGCCGGATAGGCCAACTCAACCACTGGCAAAAAACAATCCTCCCGGAATCCTCTGCCGGGACAGCCCGCTATTGCCTAAACAATGCATACTGGTCATTTATCAACCAATATCGGACCATCGGTTGCTCCCGCTCTTTGCTTCCTGACCTCAAAGTCAGAATCTCACCCAGTTATCGCCTCTTGTTGGCGCAGAGGTGGGCTTGACGGGTATATTGGCGAGCGAAGTCACTGATTCAGGAGTTCATTCTAGTTTGGAAGCTGTTGGTCTTACAGCAGCAGTGGCTAACAAGTTGGCTTCAAAGGATATTAGCGCAAATGTGATTGCAGCTTATTATCACGATCATATCTTTGTTCAAACAAGTAAAGCCGAAGCAGCAGTGTCAGCGTTAAAAGAGTTCAGCGCATGACGTTGGGTCATATTGCTAACAAACAATTTAAGAGTGATTCGGCACGCGTGGCATTTTTAGTATGCGTTGGTTTTAGTGATTATGGTGGTATGCGGCGGCATCGGTATTGCGTGCCTCACACCTTAATTGGGCGTTAGTTTTTAAGGATCAGGCATGATTGAAGTAACCGTCCGGTAAACCCATCTTGAGCCAGGCGCTGCGGCCGTCAGGATAGTGTCCACTTATTTTTAAGTGGACACTTAATATGACCAACATAAGCGTAACCAAGCCCTACCAAAAACGTCGTCGTTACTCCAAAGAGCTGAAGGCTCGTATCGTCGCCGAATGCCTGAAGCCCGGAGCGTCTGTTTCCCGGATTTCGCTGGATAATGGCCTCAACGCCAACATGGTCCGGCGCTGGATGAGCGAAGCGCGAAGAGCGGGTAAAACACCGGAAACACCTGGATTCGTTCCGGTCCGTCTGCCAGCCGCAGCGCCTGTGCCGGACACTCCGTCAGTCTCGAGTCAATGTAGCACCATCCGCATCGAAATCCCCCGCGCCGGCGGCACGGTTGTGGTGGAGTGGCCTGCGGAGCAAGCCCATCAGTGTGCGGCTTTGCTTCGGGATCTGTTGGGATGATCCGCATTGACGAGATCTGGCTGGCCACCGAACCGCTGGATATGCGGGCCGGGCCCGACAAGGCCCTGGCGCGGGTTATTCAGGTATTCGGTTCGGCCAAACCCCATTGCGCCTACCTGTTCGCCAACAAGCGAGGCAATCGGATGAAGGTGCTGATCCATGATGGGCTCGGCATCTGGTTGTGTGCCCGCAGGCTGAACCGGGGCAAATTCCACTGGGGCGAAGCCTGGCGTGGTGACCAATTGCGCCTGACCGAAGAACAGTTGTCCGCCCTCGTTCAGGGCCTGCCCTGGCAGCGCATAGGCGCTGAAGGCGTGATCTCTATCCTGTAACCACAAGCCCTGCGGTCTCGCTATAACCAGAACCGCGAATCGCTTGTGGCATACGGGCTTGGCATACTAGGCGGCATGACTCAGCGCCCCGATATCAACCAACTCTCAGCCGATCAGCTCCGCGCTCTGGCGACGGAACTGATGGACTCCCTGGACGCCAAGGATCAAGCCTTGGGCCGGAAGGAGCGGGAGTTGGTGCGCAGGAATGCCGTCATCGAGAAACTGACCCACGAAGTCGCCATCCTCAAACGTCACAAGTTCGCCCGCCGCAGTGAGCAACTCGATGCCGTTCAGGGCAAGCTCCTGGATGAGCTGATCGACAGCGACCTGGCGGCGATCGAAGCCGAGCTGGACCAGGCGATGACTGAGGAGCAGAAGGCTGCCCAGCCCAAGCAGAAGCCTAAGCGCACCCCGCTGCCACCGGAACTGCCCCGTACCCTGATCCACCACGAACCGGACAATACCCACTGCCAATGCGGCTGCCAGCTCAAGCGTATTGGCGAAGACGTCAGTGAGAAGCTGGACTACGTCCCCGGTGAGTTCACGGTGGAACGCCACATCCGGGGCAAGTGGGCCTGCAACCAGTGCGAGACCTTGGTCCAGGCACCGGTACCACCGCAGGTGATCGACAAGGGCATCCCCACCGCCGGCCTGCTGGCTCAGGTGTTGGTGGCCAAGTACGCGGACCATCTGCCTCTGTACCGTCAGGAACGTATCTTCGGCCGTGCTGGCCTGGAAATACCCCGTTCCACACTCGCCGAATGGGTCGGTGCCTGCGGTGTGCAGTTGCAGCCCCTGGTCGATGCACTGAGAAACGCCTTGCTGGAACACAACGTTCTGCACGCCGATGAAACGCCGGTCAGCATGCTGGCTCCGGGCAAGAAGAAAACCCATAAGGCCTACGTCTGGGCCTACTGCACCACACCGTTCTCGGATCTGAAAGCCACCGTTTATGACTTCGCCCCAAGCCGGGCGGGTGAACACGCCCGCACCTTCCTGGGTGACTGGCAGGGCAAGCTGGTCTGTGACGACTACGCCGGCTACAAGGCCGGGTTCGGTAATGGCATCACTGAAATCGGCTGTATGGCCCACGCCCGGCGCAAGTTCTACGACCTGCACGAAGCCAACAAAAGCGAACTGGCAGCCAAAGCATTGGACTACATCGGCGGACTCTACGAGATCGAGCGGGATACCAAAGACCTGCCGCCGGATAAGCGCCGGAAAATCCGACAAACCAGAGCCAAACCACTTGCTGACGCCCTGCATCAATGGATGCTGGCGCATCGCCAGAAAGTACCGGATGGCTCCGGCACCGCCAAAGCGTTGGATTACAGCCTCAAACGTTGGGCAGCGCTGACGCGCTATCTGGACGATGGTTCTGTGCCCATCGACAATAACTGGGTGGAAAACCAGATCCGACCCTGGGCGCTGGGGCGCAGCAACTGGCTGTTCGCGGGATCACTGCGCAGTGGTCAGCGTGCGGCTGCGGTGATGACGCTGATCCAGTCGGCCAAGCTGAACGCGCATGATCCGTATGCCTATCTGAAGGATGTGCTGACCCGACTGCCGACGCAGAAGAACAACGCCATCAACGAGCTATTGCCCCACAACTGGACCCCGGCTATACCTGACAAGGTGTGATGGCCGGACGCTTACTGATTGAATTCGTAAATGAAGGGAATTTGAATGAGGTATTGCCTCTGATAAGGGCATACCAGGAATTCTATGAAGTTTCTGATATTGATGATGGCAGAAACGAAAGCTTCTTCTCTCAATTTGGTGAGAAAAGTCCTTTTGGGTGTCAGTTCTTGTATCGAATTGATGGGCGAGTAGTGGCCTTTGCAACGGTGTATTTTACATTCACATCAACGATTGCACAGAAGGTTGGTGTAATGAACGATCTTTATGTCGTTCCTGAAGTTCGTGGCAAGGGCGTTGGCAAGGCACTAATCAATTACTGTCTTGATTATGCCCTTTCCAAAGGGGCATTCAGGCTTCAGTGGGTAACTGCAATGGACAATCATGTTGCGCAAAAGCTCTATGATTCTTTAAAAACAAACAAAAAACCTTGGTTGTTCTACAGCTATAAAAACTAACAAGTCGTTCAAGCCGACGGCGCTACGCGCCACGGCTTAACTCCGGCGTTAACTGTCACGGAAGACCTCAGTGAAATTTGAAGTATCGAGCAATCTCAAAATCAGTCCCGAAGATGTCGATGGGCTCCTCACCATGAAGGGCGTGAATAGGGAGCTGGGTCCCATCATCCGTATGACGGCTCCCTCAGAGTGGTCAAGCAAGCCAATCTTTGAATGGCCTACGGGTAAGGTGCTCTTTTCTAGCTGGATACTCCTTTTCGGTATCCTTCCCATCGATCGGCACACGTTCTTTTTTCAATCCATTGATCGCCAACGGGGTTTTGCGGAGGCGTCGAGCTCTTTAACCAATAAGCTGTGGCACCATCGGCGGGAGATCGATAGAAGCGAGGCATCATGCCGAGTCACCGATACGGTCGAGTTCCAGTGTAGGTTGCCCCTGCTGGCATACGTTCTGGGGCCTGTTTACCGGTTCATCTTCAAGCACCGTCATCAGGTGCTAAGGTCTTTCTACGGTGGCAGCGCCAGTTAACCAGTCAATTAAGTTCGTTCCGGCCTGCGGCCTCCACCGGACGTCCCTGTCGGGCCGCCGCTTATTTCAGCGTTATGTATGGTCCGTTCCTGAAATCAAGTAATGAGGTAAATTGGTGAGCCCTGAGGCAATCGAGCAATTCCTGCATTACGGTTCAGTCGTACTTCAGTTTGTTGGTGCGACGTCTGTGCTAGGGGTAATTGGCTTTCTCACTGCCTACTATGCATTTCCGCCCAACCTGTCGATAGATGAGGTCAAAGACAAGACGAAACATAACTATGAGTCTCGGCTCGTCATCAAAAACATCGGAAAACTACCCGCCTTCAATGTCATTGTTGATGTCAGCAGGATGAACCTCGTGATGGGTGGCATCACGATGTCCGATTTGAACACGACCGATTGTGGCGTGCCGATTCAAAAGCTGGTATCGGGGGAGAAGACTGAAATCCCTGCTGTGCCACACGTAGGAATGCCGGTTGGCTCTAGCCTTCAGTCCTGTGACTACGAGATGACGTTAAAGTATGAGGAGTTATGGTGATTTCTGGTGTATGGAAGCAGGTTGAAGGGGTGGCGTATCCTGTTGGTTGATCACCGCCAAGATCACAACCAACAGAGGAATGATACGCCATGTCCGAGTCTAACCTGCATGCTCTTTCACAACCAGAGGTAGCCAGCAACGACCCGTTGCACGAGTTGATCCGGCAGGGTGCCCGGGACCTGATCGCACAGGCCGTTGAGACGGAGCTGGAGAGCCTGTTGAAGCAGTACGCGGACGTCAAGACGCCGGATGGCCGCCGTGCTGTGGTGCGTAATGGGCACCTTCCCAAACGCGCTGTTCAGACAGGCGTCGGCGACGTAGAAGTCCAGGTTCCCAAAGTCCGGGATCGCAGTGGCTCCGGTATTCGCTTCAACAGCCACCTGCTGCCACCGTACCTGAAGCGCGCCCGGAGTCTGGAGGAACTGATTCCCTGGCTCTACCTGCGTGGCGTTTCCTCCGGTGACTTCCAGGAGGCCCTGAGCGCGCTGGTCGGCGAGCAGGCCAATGGCCTGTCGGCGAACACGGTCTCCCGGCTCAAGTCGAAGTGGCTTGATGAGCACAAGGGCTGGCAGCGACGGGACCTGAGTCAGAAACGCTATGTGTACTGGTGGGCTGACGGCGTGTACAGCAACGTCCGTCTGGATGACCGGCTCTGCCTGCTGGTGATCATCGGCGTGACCGAGCATGGTCACAAGGAGCTGGTGGCTGTCGAGGACGGCCACCGGGAGTCCGAAGCCAGCTGGCGAGAGCTACTCACGGATTTGCGGGAACGTGGCTTGGAGCCCTCGCCCAAGCTGGCTGTTGGCGACGGCGCACTGGGCTTCTGGAAGGCTCTGAGCAAGGTGTTTCCGGACACCCGGCATCAGCGGTGCTGGGTGCATAAGACCGCCAACGTGTTGGACAAGCTGCCCAAGTCGGTACAACCGAAGGTGAAGTCAGCCTTGCATGAAATCTACCTGGCGGAGACCCGAGACAGCGCCCACAAGGCGTTCGACAGCACCTTGAGACGATTCCGAGACAAGTACCCGAAGGCCATGGAAAACCTGGAGAAGGACCGGGATGAGCTGCTGGCCTTCTACGATTTTCCGGCGACTCACTGGATTCACTTGCGGACCACCAATCCGATTGAATCCACGTTTGCCACGGTGAGGCTCAGAACCAAGCGGAGCCGCTCCTGTGGCAACCGGGACACCACGTTATCGATGGTGTTCAAACTGCTCCAATCCGCCCAGAAACGCTGGAAGCGGATCAAGGGGTTCGACCAACTGAAGCTGGTCGTGGATAACGTACAGTTTCAGGATGGAATACAGGTGGAAGATCAATCTGACAGGAACGCTGCCTGATGGTCATACACCAGATTTGACAATAACTCAAGTATGAGTTTCGTTTACCGTTCTACAGGACCATTTTGAAGAAAGTATGGCACGTCGAATTACGCAACTCGGGGGACGACTTCACGTGGCAGACAGCCATGCGTTAATACATAACCAATCGGTCAACCGGACGCCAAAAGCGGGGCGCTTTTGGTTCCCTCCGCTGCGCTCCGGCGCCGGTTACCATCAGCGTTATGGTCGTCAGTGGATAATTCAGTGTAAGATTTAACACCCGAAAACCAAAGGAGAAATTGGCATGGAATGCCCCGATATTAGCAGTCTAAAGTTAGACCGAGCCGATGAAGAAGCTCTTGAAGAGATCAGAAGAGCCCAGCGCGCAGGCAATCTGCTCGAAGTCGTAATGCCCGCCGGAGTGATGGCGACGATATTCCTCGGTAATAATGCCGCACAAGCCACCTATAACATCCACTCTACCGATTGGGTCCTGTTTGCCCGCGCCATGAGTACCCTCCCTGACATGATCCGTGCGAGAGTTAGTCAGGTTGCCAAAATCCGAATTCTCACTGGTAGTCTCAGCTATGAACAGCGGCAATTTTGGGACGCGGTAGACAAAGGCTGCGGAGGATATTGAGATGCTAAAGCTATTTATGTCAGGGCTATTACTTGCACTCTCGTCGTTGTCCGTAGCAGAAGCACCGGATGGAAATCATCACTACATCACGAGCAAAATCGCGAAGTACACTCAAGCATTTGATCGTTGTAATCAGATCGCAGAGAGAAGGGATCTACCTAGTAAAGAAATAATTGCCGAACTGGCTGATTTCACTCAACGTGATATCGAGCGCCTACTGATGTCAAAGGCCGCATTGTTGCGTCAAGAGTGCGAAAAAGCCGAGTTGACGGAACTCGCTTACGCAATCTTGATCACGGAAAATGAGGAGCTTCAGCAACAAACTCGAGAGGCTATCTCAGCCATCAAGGTGCTGGCGTTCTCTGGCGACATTCGAAAATTTCAAGCGATTTATCAGTCCGTTCCCGCTGAAATTAGGCAGACGTTAGAAGACACTGGCTATTTTGACCGACCTTTTGATGATCGTAAGCTACTCGATGCAATCCGCGAAAAGCCATAACAATGTGGTCAACGGGACGCCAACTACGCTGCGCTCGTGTGTCATGACGAAAGACTTCAGTCTTTCTTGCTGTACTCAAGATGAGGGAAGGCCCCTCGGTCTCGGTGACCAGACACCGGGATCAAACCGCCCTGTGCGGCTTGCATTAAGAGTGCGGGTCGTGAGCGACATGGGAAAAGGCCGTCAAGAGCGGTCAGGTACGTACCCAAGGAGATGAACGAAAGTGAACCGCCGATAAGGGGTCGAAATGTAGACAGATGTTGTCAGAACCGGGGACCGAGCGTCTCCCCGGGATGAGCTGTGACGTGAGCTGGCACAACGGACACAGCGGCAGCCGGTCTTGAGGCGGCATGACCTGGGTACAGGCTTGAGTATGGAACATGAGAACCTGTCGTCCTGATGTTAAGGGAGAAGCACAAGTGGAGATCCCACGAGGCGAGAGTACCGATGCAGGACACAGGGACGGATTGGCCCGTAGTAGTGTGGAAACACCTGTAATGGGTGTGGAGCGAAGGGGGCAAGTTATCCCGTCGGATCTAGATGGCCAACCGAATTCCGGGAGGAGCCGTCAGGGTCAGGCAAAACCATTTACCATCCCGAAGGCCTTGGTCTATCAGGCCTACAAGCGGGTTCGGGCCAACAAAGGTAGCGCCGGGGTAGATCATCAGAGTCTGGAAGACTTTGATGGTGACCTCAGCAATAACCTTTACAAGCTTTGGAACCGTTTGTCCTCAGGAAGCTATCATCCACCACCGGTTTTGCGCGTGGAGATCGAAAAGGCGGATGGGGCAACCCGTCGTCTCGGCATCCCAACGGTTGCCGACCGCATTGCGCAGCTGGTGGTCAAGCTGCTGATTGAACCGGAACTGGAACAACACTTCCACCCGGACTCTTACGGCTACCGCCCGGGAAAGTCAGCGCACGATGCGCTGAAACAGACTCAGGCCCGGTGCTGGAAGAAAGCCTGGGTGCTGGATATGGACATTCAAGGCTTCTTCGACAACATCGACCACAACCTATTAATGAAGGCCGTGGATCGTCAT
This sequence comes from Marinobacter sp. KM021, assembly GCF_050707965.1. Classification (NCBI taxonomy): domain Bacteria; kingdom Pseudomonadati; phylum Pseudomonadota; class Gammaproteobacteria; order Pseudomonadales; family Marinobacteraceae; genus Marinobacter; species Marinobacter sp. KM021. The sequence goes on along the minus strand of NZ_CP136129.1, from coordinate 3,440,731 downwards.
GTGACCGAGGACTGGCAGAAGCTGTACATCCGGCGCTGGCTAAGCGCGCCGGTTCAGTTGGCGGATGGTTCCGTGGAGGAACGCGATCGGGGCACGCCGCAAGGCGGTGTGATCAGTCCCTTACTGGCAAACCTGTTCCTGCACTACGTCTTTGATCGCTGGGTGGAGAAGCGCTGGGGTGGCATCCAGTTCGAACGCTATGCGGACGATATCGTATGCCATTGTTCCAGTGAACGGGAAGCTCAAGCACTGAAATCGGTCCTTGAGGCACGATTCACAGCGTGTGGCTTGACGCTCCATCCCCGCAAGACAAAGATTGTGTATTGTAAGAGCGAGTACAACCGGCGGGACTACCCGGAGATCGCGTTTGATTTTCTGGGTTACACCTTCCGACCGCGGCTGATCCGCAACCGGTTGGGACAAAAGAAAGTCTACTTCACGGCGGCCATCAGCCAGAGTGCAGCGAAAGAGATCCGCAAGCAGATCAACGAGTGGCCCTGGAAATGGTGGCGACAGAAAGAACTCGGGCAGTTCGCTCGATTCTGTCAGTCCCGCCTCCGAGGCTGGATGCAGTACTATAGCCTGTTTGGCCGCAGTTACATTCGGAATGTGCTGTTTCATTTCGATCTGAGGTTGAGCCGGTGGGCATTAGGGAAGTATCGGAAACTCAGAGGTCTGTTACAGGCTGCCCGGAGAGTGAATGGACTGCGTCGGCGACGGCCGGATCTATTTGCGCACTGGGCAGGATCAAGGGCAGTGGTTGGATAACAAGAGCCGTATGAATCGAGAGGTTCACGTACGGTTCTGTGAGAGGCTTTGGGGGTGGTTCCCAGGGCCTACTCGACCGCACCGGCAGCTTACCCAAGGCGTTAGAGCAGCAGGCATCGGATATCGCAGACATTGGGAGTATGCACTTTGGTTCAGTATCTTTTTCGTAAGCCCAAGTATCCAATCCTCATCGAAACAGATGGGCGAGTCATGGGTGCCCGCAGTGCAGAAAGGATTGATCGCCTATGCAAGCAGTCATCGTTCACCGCTAAGCAGACTTATATTGTTATCGACTCTATCGGAGAAGGTTGGAGTTTTTCTCCCGACCACAACGTCATAAGTCCGCTCGCCATGCACAAAAGATGGACAAAGGCAAAAATCATAGAGCTGTTCAACGCATCACTGGATCAAACGCAAAGTGACGCCCATTACAAATCAGGGAGCCTATCGAGCAAGCGGTTAGAGAAAATTGTCCGAGAAATCGTTGAACATGAGAGCAAGCTCTAACAATCACAGGCACGGCGACGTCTACTACATTGCGGCTTCGCCTCCATTCCGCAGCCGCGCGTGCTGTTGGCGTTATGCAAAAAAAACGGTCGTCTTGACGTACGTACCTATAGGCGTACACTTGATGGAAGTTTGAACACGCAAGAGGTGCGTCATGACCGGAATCACAGCAACTGAGGCGCGCAGCAACCTTTATCGGTTGATTGACGAGACCGCCGAGTCCCACCAACCAATCGTCATCATGGGTAAGCGGAACAAAGCCGTCCTGGTTTCCGAGGAAGACTGGTCTGCAATTCAGGAAACACTTTACCTGCTCTCCGTACCCGGTATGCGGGAGTCTATTCGTGAGGGGATGGATACCCCCGTGGATGAATGCGATGAGGAGCTGGACTGGTGACATGGACGTTGGTTTACACCAAGCAAGCCCAGAAAGATGCAAAGAAGTTGGCCTCCAGCGGCCTCAAACCAAAAGCCCAGGAACTGTTAGCGCTGATAGCGGAAGATCCGTACCGCAAGCCGCCTCCGTTTGAGAAGCTTATTGGTGATCTTGCGGGGGCCTACTCTCGCCGCATCAATATTCAGCATCGTCTGGTCTACCAAGTGCTTGAGAACGAGCGAGTGGTGAAAGTCCTCAGGCTCTGGAGTCACTACGAATAATGCATAACCAGCCGCTGTTGCCGGACAACTTTTCCACCGCTTCGCGGCTCCAAAATTGCTGCAAAGCTTCGTGTTAGCTAGTGAGTACAAAAAGCACACAATGTGCTATTCTTTGACCCATGAAACCTATCACATGGAACCCAGAGAAGAACAAGCTTCTCCAAGCAGAAAGGAACGTTTATTTCGAGGATGTGGTTTTGCATATCTCGGTTGGAGGCATCTTGGATACGTTCGAGCATCCGAATCAGGGGCTATATCCGGGGCAACAAATCCATGTGATTGAGATAGAGGGGTATGCGTATTTAGTGCCCTTTGTGGAGTCAGAGGATGAGGTTTTTCTGAAAACGATCATCCCGAGCCGGAAAGCGACCAAAACCTATTTGGGAGGTCCAAAATGAGTAGGCTGGATAAAGAAGAGCAGGAAATTCTGGATGCATTTGATGCAGGAGAGCTGCAGCGGTCGCCAGAAAGTGAGGAAAGGAAAGCACGGCACCAACAGTACGCCGAGGCTATGTTCAAGAAAGATGCCCGTATTAACATCAGACTCTCCTCCAAGGATCTTAGGGGACTCCAGAAGAAAGCCCTGGCGGAAGGCATCCCATACCAAACACTTGTTGCCAGCATCCTTCATAAATATGTGGAAGGTCGCTTGCACGAGGATCGATAGCTAACCAGGCCATGCACCGGATGCCAAAACCTCCGCTTCGCTCCGGCTTTGTCACCGGTGACGGCTGGCGTTAGCTGTGATTGCCCCACCTGAAAGTGATACTATAGTGTCACTATTGGTCTGATTTAGGGTGAGCCCATGAAAGTTGAGCTTGTTACGAACCTCAAGCGCCAAGCCACAAAGATTCTGGCAGATCTGCACTTGTCTAAGGAGCCGATACTGATCACGGAGCATGGTCAACCATCGGCATATCTTGTCGATGTGCAGGATTACGAGTTTATGCAGCGCCGACTTGAGCTGCTTGAGGGGCTCTCACGGGGAGAGCGTGCTGTACTTGAGGGAAGAACGTACAGCCAAAGTGAGGCCAGGGAGAAAATGAGTAAATGGCTGAAGTAATCTGGACGGAGCCTGCCCTTCAAGAACTGGATGCCATAGCTGAGTACATTGCTCTGGATAATCCTGTTGCCGCAAGTCATCTGGTCCAAGAAGTTTTCGATAAGACCGAGCGCTTGGAAGATTTTCCCCAATCCGGACGGATTCCTCCAGAGCTCCCTAATTCGGTATACAGGGAGGTAGTGGTTCCACCGTGTCGCATTTTTTATCGTGAGGATAAGAAGCGGGTTCTCGTCCTCTATGTCATGCGAGAGGAGCGGCAGCTTCGTGCGTACATGCTTGGGAACAGCTAACCAGGCGCGTCATTCGGATGCCTTTGTCCCCGCTTCGCTACGTCGAAGTCACCGGTGCGCTTCGGCGTTAGATCAGTAGTGATACCGGAGTTGGGCGATAAGCAAAGCGTCATCCGTGACTTTGTAAACTATTCGGTGTTCTTCGTTGATTCGGCGAGACCAGTATCCGGCGAGGCTGTGCTTGAGGGGCTCTGGCTTGCCAACGCCTTCGAACGGTTCTCGCTTGGTCTCTTTGATCAGCTTGTTGATTCGGTTAAGAATCTTTTTATCGGTTTTCTGCCAGTACAGATAGTCTTCCCAAGCGTTCTCGGAGAAGATGAATTTCATTCAAGAAGTTCCTTTTCTTGACCACCGCCTTGCTCCAGCTCGGCAACGGATTCCAGCAAACGCCGTGCGTTTTTGGGTGCGCGCAGAAGGTATGCAGTTTCTTGGAGCGCCTCATAGTCCTCCAGGGAGATCATAACCACTGACTGGGACTTGCTCCGGGTAATGATCACAGGGGAATGGTCTTCACAGACCTGCTCCATGGTTTTTGCTAGATTGGTTCTAGCGGCTGTGTAGCTGATGGCATCCATAAGATTGCTCCTGTACAGGATGTTGATCATGGACAGGATACCGTACGTCAGAGGATTTAACAATCGGCTGCACAGCGACCGATCTTCCGCCGCTTCGCGGCTCCAAACCGGCGCAGTAGCCGGGCGTTAAATGCCGGTGATAGCCAGGTCCAAAGCTCCAACAATCTGGTCTCTGAAATGTGAGAGAGAGCCAATCGGACTTTTGAGATGTTTTTCAGGCACGGAGGAAATTTGGGGAGTTAACAGCAACAGCTCCTGATCGGCAAAGCTGATTTCGGGGGTTAGCCCTTGCATGGCTTCGCCACCGAAGGCAGAACGTTTGCCCAAAGGGATAACAATGCGAGTTGCCAAATCGCTCAGAAGGCTGCTTTGAATATCTACAAGGTAAGGATAGTGAGCCTTGCTGATTTTGCTCGGGTTGGGGTACACATCGAACTGTGCCATCAAAACTCCCTGAATTCGTCGCCAAAGCATCCATGCTGTTCGACAAAGTCGTTGTAACTTTTTATCGCAGCGCGATTTTCTTCAACCCATCGAGCGGCTTCGCGTTTCGAAAGCTCTTCTTTCAAAGCACGTTCCAGGGTGGCAGACAGGTTAATGTTCAGTTCCCGGGTTTTACGCAAAAGGTCGCTATTGATTGAGAGGTTCGCTGCTTTTTTGGGGGCGGCTGAGTTATAGAGTTCGGCCATGGGGGCCTCCCAGAGGATATAGAATACAAAGTCTGATCTTATGCGCATAGTTATGCGCATGCAACATTTAACCAATGGCTGTTGTCGGACGTGCCTGCGCTGGCGCTCCGGAGCGCCGCAAACCGGCGCGCAAGCCGGGCGCTCGCGAATAAGGGGTATATCTATGGCCCGCGTCCTAAACTACAAGAAAGAGCACGAAGGTGAGCTAATAGCGCTCTTAGGTAAGGAGCCTGACTGGAGTTCGTTTTTGAGCGACGATGCAATGGATACGTTCAAGCAGGTATTGCTCGAAAGTGAAACCTTTGTGTGCGAAAGCACAGGCACTATCTGCGGCTATCTCCGTGCCTTGGTGGATGGCTTTGGCATCTACATTAGTGAATTGTATGTTGCTCCACATTACAGGAGGCATGGCTATGGCTCACAGCTGCTGGCAAAAATTAAGCATAAATATCCGAGCCAGCCTGTTTATGTGCTCTCAGATGAGGATGCCTACTATGAGAAGCTCGGTTATCGGCGGGTTGGCTCGGTCTTTCAACTATAAAATGGCCAGCAAGTGCCTGAGGGCTGCGGATTGCCTGTCTGAATCGATCAGTCGACGGAGCCTGAAATGAGAATAACCCTGCTGATCATTGCCTTATTCTGGTCCCTTCCAGCTTCGACCCAGACACTCCAGGTTATGGGGTCAGACGAGGGTTTTCTGCCGTTTTACTACGGTGACAATCTGGACAAGGGCATTTTGGTCGAGGTGATCAATAATTTTGGCTTGGAGGCCGGTATCGCCGTCGCGTTCCACCCGATGCCGCGTAACCGCCAGGTCTGGGCGCTGGAAGAAGGGCGAGCCAATGCGGTTTTCGCCAACCCGCGGTGGATGCCACTGCCGGACCGGATGCACGCTGTTGGGCCGGTATTAACCTGGCGTGACCGTGTGTTCGCGCAACCTGGCCGACAGCCGGGCTCCTTCGATGACCTTCAGGGCAGCATCTGCCTGCGCAGATGGTTTGTTTACAGCGATCAACTCGAGCGGCGGGTCGGTACCAACCTGAGCCGCCATGACGCCTACAATGCCCAGCAGATGCTGGACATGTTTCTGCACAAACGGTGCGATTACATCGTCATGAACGAGTTGGAGTTCCGGTTTATGGCGCGGCAGCTGGACATCGATCCGCACCGGTACAGCACCGAACTGATCGTCGCCGAATGGCCCGTCTATCTCGGTATCCTCAAAACCGAGACGGCTCTGATTGAAGCGGCGGAAGCGTTCCTTTCTACCTACACAGTTGATGTAGACACCATGCTACCGAACCTGCCGCCGCCGGACCGGCATATCTCGATTGAGCCGGACAAATAGGGCACCTACTTGCGTACATGCTTGTATTAGCCAACCTGTCGCGTGACTCGGATACCTGAACTGAAACTTTCCATATCCCGCCCCCGTAGCTTGATGAGCAGGCGTCGGGAGCGCGGTCATCGTTGTGTTTGATGGCTCTTCGATCCCTTGCGGTTAAGAAACTACGATCAACTTAGCCCGGATTTCTCATGAGAAGGTAGCGTAAGGAAGGAAGAAGCGGCTGAAAGTGTTATGATTTCAAGCTCCTACACAAAAAACCAACACTAACCGCCGCTATCCAAAATGGTACCCGAAAAGCTGACCTTCTCGCCATTCTCTCGCCGCCAAATTGAAGCCGATTTTTCCGGTGGTCATATCACCTCCGATGCTGGACTGCTCCTGCTTCGGGAAGTCGACAAGCAACACAGCCTGACTCAGCGCCTGGCCTTGGTGCTCAACGATTCACGGAATCCAGTGCTGGTGCGCCACAAGCTGGAAACCATGACTCGACAACGGGTCTTCGGCGTGGCGGCAGGATACGAAGACCTGAACGATCATGAGGCGCTGCGCTTTGATCAGGCTCTGCAAACCGCCGTCGGCAAAGAGAGCGATTTAGCCGGCAAGTCCACGCTCTGCCGAATGGAGCAGCAGGTGGACAGGCAATCGGTGGTCAAGGCCCACGAATTGCTGTGGCAGCATTTCATCGAACAGCACGAGACACCGCCGAAGGAAATCGTGCTGGATTTTGATGGCACCGATATTCCGGTTCATGGTGACCAGCCCGGCAAGTTCTTTAACGCCTATTATGATCACCATTATTACTTCCCGCTGTACGTCTTCTGCGGCCGTCACAACTGGTCCGGGACACGCACCAAAAAGTCGGTGAAAAAGTCTCCGCCACTTATCGGTTCAGGTATCAGGCGCATTCCTGGAAATTCCCTCGCTGGGTGGTGGCCCGCCTGGAAGAAGGCGAGCTGGGTTCCAACCCTCGCTTCGTGATCAGCTCCCGCTATGACGACGGTTTTAAGCTCTATTACGAACAGGGCCGGATGATGCAGACCTGACCAAATGGGCGTTCCGGGTGTGCCGTAATGTGTGGATAGACGAATGCCGGGCCAGAAAGGTTCGCCGGGAAGCGGCCGAAAAGCCGGAGTTGTCGGATGGCCAGGTCATCAACGGCGAGCACCACACCACCCAGCAGATCGAATGGAGCAGGGTGGATGCGGCAATGGCGGAGCTGCCCCAGGACCAGCGCCAGATTATCTCACTGGTGGCCATTCAGGGCCTGCCCTACAAAGTAGTGGCCGATATTCTGGAAGTCCCCACGGGTACCGTAATGAGCCGCCTGGCTCGAGCAAGAGCCGCGTTAAGTGAGGCATTGGCGCCGGCGGCGGGTATGAGGACCGAATCATGAACATCACAGACGAAGTACTGTCCGCGTTTCTCGATAACGAACTGAGCGAGCCGGAAATGAACGCGGTGCGCGATCAGATCGCCCTGGACCCGGCCCTGGCGGACCGGCTGGCGGAACTGGCCTCGGTGGATGCCGAGTTGCAGCGGCATTACGGGGCCATTGATCAACAGCCCATGCCGGATGGGGTAACGCAATTGCTGGCGCAGGCCGCCCCCGAGAACCGCCCGGACAACGTGGTGGGCTTTCCCTGGTGGCGCCGGCTGAAGGAACATTCCGGTAAAGCGGTGGCTGCCGCCGTGGTGGCCGGCTTCGCCATGACCCAGTGGCTGGGTTCACCGGCGGTGGACGATCCCGCTTGGCCGTCCATCGCCCAGGCCCTGGAACAGAAGCCCAGCGGCCAGGCCTATGAGGTTGGTTCCGATACCACCGTCATGCCGAGACTGACCTTCCGAAGCCAGGCTGGCGACTGGTGCCGTCAGTTCCGAGTTGATCAACCGGCGGCCTCTTCTGAAAACGTTGCTTGCCGGGATGCCAGCGGCACGTGGCAGGCCGTGGCCCACGCCGAGGTTGAACCGCACCAGCCCGACCAAACCTACCAGACAGCCAGTGGTGGTCAGGCCATGGACGATACCCTGGATCAACTGATGGTTGGCCCCGCACTGAGCCGGCAAGATGAGCAACAGCTGCTGCAAGATGGGTGGGACAGCCCCTGAGTCCTGGCAATGGGCCAAGTGTTGGGTCGACCCGGACTACCGCCTGAAACGGTAGCCGGGTTCGGAATATTTGAATCCTTCCTCACATTTCGGTAACCTTTTTATTAATTGAACGTTCAATTAATGAAAAATACGGAAAAGCGCACGCCTGCCATGCCAAAAGTCGGAATCAAAGACACCCGTCGCCAACAGTTGATCGACGCCACCATGGAGTCCATCGCCGAGCTGGGGATGCAGAACACCACTATTGTCAGTATCAGCAAACGGGCAGGCATGTCGTCCGGGATTATCAGCCATTACTTCGGGGGCAAGCAGGGGCTGATCGAAGCGGCCTTGCGGTATTTGCTGGACCAGCTCGGCAAGGAGCTGCGGGAGCGCATGGCGAAAACCGATCGCTCCCCGGCCCAGCGGCTGGATTGCATCATTGAGTCCAACTTTTCCGAGTTCCAGCGCTCGGCGCTGGCGGCGAAAACCTGGCTCAGCTTCTGGGCCCGTTCCATGCACGAGCCGGGGCTGAAGCGGCTGCAGCAGATCAACAACGCCCGGCTGTATAGCAACCTGCGCTACTCGTTTGCCCAGGTGTTGCCACCAGAGCAGGCCACGGAAGCGGCCCGACAAACCGCAGCGATGATTGACGGCTTCTGGTTGCGCAGCGCCCTGAGCCTGGACCCGGCCGAAAGCTTTGAAGCCGGTGAGCGGCTTTGCAAGCAGTTTGTTCACGAGACACTGGCCCGGGCAAGCGCCTGAGCCAACACGAATGCCATGGCCCACAAGGCCTGAAGACACTGAATCGAGGTTACCAACCGCTTATGTCTGCATCTGCTCCTGTTGTTCAGAACTTTGTCCACGGCCGTTTTCTGGCCAACCGTTCCGGTGAGACCTTCCCGGTGGTGAATCCGGCCACCGGCCAGGTGATTTACCAGGTGGAAGTGGCGGATGAAGCCATCCAGCAGGCCGCCATTGAAAGTGCCCGCGCCGGGTTTGCCCAGTGGGCGGCCACTCCGGCCATTGAGCGCAGCCGGATTCTGCTCAAAGCGGTGGCGCTGCTCAGAGAACGTAATGACGAACTGGCGGCGGTGGAAGTACGTGACACCGGCAAACCCTGGCAGGAAGCCGAAGCCGTGGATGTGGTGACCGGTGCTGATGCCATCGAGTTCTTTGCCGGCCTGGCGCCGTCCATCGAGGGCAACCAGCAGGACCTGGGCGGTGATTTTTACTACACCCGTCGGGAGCCGCTGGGCATCTGTGCTGGCATCGGCGCCTGGAATTATCCCATCCAGATCGCCTGCTGGAAGTCCGCCCCGGCGCTGGCCTGTGGCAACGCCATGATCTTCAAGCCGTCGGAAGAAACCCCCATGGGCGCGGTGAAGCTGGCGGAAATCTTCATCGAGGCCGGCGTGCCGGCGGGCGTGTTCAACGTGGTGCAGGGCGCCGCCGAGGTGGGCCAGTGGCTGACCCATCACCCGGAGATTGCCAAGGTGTCGTTCACCGGCGAAGTGGCCACCGGCAAGAAGGTGATGGCCGCGGCTGCTTCTTCCCTGAAGGACGTGACCATGGAGCTGGGTGGCAAATCCCCGCTGATCATCTTTGACGATGCGGATCTGGAGAACGCCATCTCTGCAGCCATGGTGGGCAACTTCTACACCCAGGGTGAAATCTGCACCAACGGCACCCGGGTGTTTGTACACGAAGACCTCTACCCGCGCTTTATCGAGCGCCTGCTGGAACGCACCCGCAAGAACATCAAAGCCGGTGACCCGATGAACCCGGCAACCAACTTCGGCGCCCTGATCTCCAAAAAGCACCAGGAACTGGTCTTGGGCTACATCAGCAAGGGCATTGCCGAAGGCGCCACCCTGAGCCACGGCGGCCGGGCCTTCGAGCCGGAGGATTCCAAAGGCGGTTACTTCGTGGAGCCCACGATCTTCACCGACTGCACCGACGACATGGCCATCGTGAGGGAAGAGATTTTCGGACCGGTGATGTCGGTGCTCACTTTCCGTGACGAAGACGAGGTGATTGCCCGTGCCAACAACACCGACACCGGCCTGGCCGCCGGGGTGTTCACCAATGACATCCGCCGGGCGCACCGGGTGATTCACCAGATCCAGGCGGGCATCTGCTGGATCAACAGCTACGGTGCCTCACCGGCGGAAATGCCGGTGGGCGGCTACAAACTCTCCGGCATTGGCCGGGAAAACGGGCGCGAGACCATTGCTCATTACACCCAGATCAAATCGGTGTATGTGGGCATGAACGACATCGACGCCCCGTTTTAATCCCGGAGGTCACAGAGGAGAATGCGTATGACAGAAAACCGATACGACTACATCATTGTGGGCGCGGGCTCGGCCGGCTGTGTGCTGGCCAACCGCCTCACCGAAGACGCCCGCCACCGGGTGCTGCTGCTGGAAACTGGTGGCAGCGACAAGAGCATCTTTATCCAGATGCCCACCGCCCTGTCCATCCCCATGAACACCAAGAAGTACGCCTGGCAGTTTGAGACCGAGCCAGAACCGTACCTGGACAACCGCCGCATGCACTGTCCCCGGGGCAAGGTGCTGGGCGGCTCCTCGTCCATCAACGGCATGGTCTATGTTCGTGGCCACGCCCGGGATTTCGACGAGTGGGATTCCGAGGGCGCCACGGGCTGGCATTACCAGAACGTACTGCCGTATTTCAAAAAGGCGGAGACCTGGGCCTTTGGCGGTGATGACTACCGGGGCGACACCGGCCCGCTGGGCGTCAACAACGGCAACAACATGCGTAACCCGCTGTACAAGGCGTTCATCAAGGCGGGTGTGGATGCCGGCTACCTGGAAACGGCCGATTACAACGGCGCCCAGCAGGAAGGCTTCGGTGCCATGCACATGACCGTGAAGAACGGTCGTCGCTGGTCAACGGCCAACGCCTACCTGCGCCCGGCCATGGCGCGACCGAACCTGACGGTGGTGACCCACGCCCTTGTGCACAAGGTGCTGCTTGGTGGCGCGGATGGCAAAACCGCCACCGGTGTGCGTTATGAGCAGGGCGGCAAGATGCACGAGGCCAATGCCGCCGAGGAAGTGATTCTGTCTGCCGGTTCCATTGGTTCACCCCATTTGCTGCAGCTGTCCGGCATCGGCAAGCGAGCGGTGCTGGAACAGGCCGGTATTGAGGTCAAGCACGAGCTGCCCGGCGTGGGTGAGAACCTGCAGGACCACCTGGAATTCTACTTCCAGTTCCGCTGCAAACAGCCGGTGTCGCTCAACGGCAAGCTGGACTGGTGGAACAAGCTCAAGATCGGCGTGCGCTGGATTCTGCGCAAAGACGGGCTGGGCGCCACCAACCACTTCGAGTCCTGCGGTTTTATCCGCTCCAAAGCGGGTGTTGAGTGGCCAGACCTGCAATACCACTTCCTGCCGGCGGCCATGCGCTATGACGGCAAAGAAGCCTTTGATGGCGACGGCTTCCAGCTGCACATCGGCCACAACAAGCCGAAAAGCCGGGGCTATGTGCGGGTTCAGTCCTCCGATCCAAGACAGGCACCGGCCATTCGCTTTAATTATCTGGAGCACGAAGCCGACCGGGAAGGTTTCCGGGATTGCGTGCGCCTGACCCGCGAGATCATCAACCAGCCCGCCATGGACCAGTACCGCGGTGCGGAAATTCAGCCCGGCGTGGCTGTGCAGAGCGATGACGAAATCGATGCCTTTGTGCGCCAGGCGGTGGAGAGTGCCTACCATCCGTCCTGTTCCTGCAAGATGGGCACCGATCAACGTGCCGTGGTAGGCCCGGATACCCGGGTACACGGCATCAAGAACCTGCGGGTGGTGGATTCGTCCATCTTCCCCACCATACCCAATGGCAACCTGAATGCGCCCACCATCATGGTGGCCGAGCGGGCAGCCGACCTGATCCGGGGCAGGGAGCCCCTGCAACCTGAGGATGTGCCGGTCCAAATGGATGACCAGTGGCAGGCACACCAACGACCGGGGCAAGCAAAACGGGTGCTGATTTAGCGCCCGAAGCCCCGGCCCCGGGGGCGCAAGGCCTCCGGGGTTAGCAAACCATCAGGATTTCCCTATCAACGCGACGGCTGTGCTGGCCGTTTCCTGGGCGTCAGATAGGCAAGTCCTGGCCCGTAACGAGAAGAAAACGCGGGGGTTTGTGTCCGATTCGAATTAAGCAGCGCTTAAAAAGTAGAGGAGGAACACCCATGCTGTGCATTAAACTGAAAACAACCAACCGGAGGCTCTGCGCATGACACTCTGGTTATCCACAGGCCTGATCTTCACCTTCGCCGCCATTGCCCTGATTCTGTACAAATGGTGGGACGTACAGTGCATCGGTGTCACACCGGTTCGCACCCTGACGTTCATTGCCATTCTGTTCACCTCGGGCCTGGATGTGGGGCTGATCATGTTCCCGCTGACCGAGTTCGGCAGCTATGCCGATCTTTCTGCCAGCCCGGAATACGGGTTCGCCAACCCCCTGGCCATTGAATTTGGCTTCTGGGCCTTTCTGATCTGGGGGTTCTACTTCCTGACGTGTTTTTACTTTGCCATCATCGAGCCGAGGGTGAAGTTTTTTGAAATCCCGGTGGTGAAAATCATCAATAACGTGGTGATCATCGGTACCTGCGCCTTCACGGCGTACCTGTTGCTGGTGAACCTGCCCTGGTATCTGCCCCAGTTGGGCGACGGTGAAACCGTGATGCCGGCGTTCTATGTGATCGTGTTTGCGGCCATTGCCCTGGCGGTGTACTCCAGCTCCAAGATCAAATACGTGCGTATCCTGAGCATCGGCTCCAGCGTGTTGTTTATTGCCCTGATTGCCGGTATGTGGCTGCGGGCCTTTGCCCTGGGCAAGGGCTCACCGGCGGATTTCTTCGGTACCGCAGGCATGCTTGGGGAATACTTTACCAACATTCACCGATTTGCCCTGCCGATCAACGACTACCATGAGTTCTACCTGTTCTGGTGGTTCTCCTGGAGCATCATGATCGGCCAGTTCACCGCCCGTTTTGTCAGTGGCATCAAAACCTGGCAGTTGCTGATCGCCATGCTGGTGGTGCCGTCCATCGCCATCGGTGTGTGGTTCTCGGTGCTGTTCCACTACCACGCTGAGGGTCTGAAGATTGCGGCGATGACCAACCTGGCCATGATTTCGGTGGGGGTTCTGATGGTGGTGAACTCACTGGATTCGCTGATTCGACTGTACACCGATAACCTGAACCTGACTGCCCGGCGTATGGGCCGAATGAACTACGTGATCGTGAATTTTGGCGCCATGGTGATGCTGACCATGCTGTTCCAGCTCGATTTTCTGCGTATTCAATGGGTTGGAGCGTTGGTGATTGGCCTGTATTTCGCCTGTTTCGCCTACATTCTGGCAAACAAGCGGGCCGAGGTGGCGGCCATCAAATCGTCACCAAAAGAAAATATTCTGGATTTCCGAAAGATTGAACTTGCGGGATAAGGCCCCATACATAGGTTGAGCCTATCCTGGGTGTGGAAATAATCAATTTTCACTCAATAGGCCAAAGCCGTATCTTACGCACTGTTTTCAAGCCTAAACCCAAATGAACCAACAGGAGTTATTCTGAGATGGGTATCATTAACAGCGAAATCAAACCGTTCAACGCCACCGCATTCAAGCAGGGCGAGTTTGTTGAAATCTCTGAAGCAGACGTGAAAGGCAAGTGGGCCATTTTCTTCTTCTACCCGGCCGACTTTACCTTCGTTTGCCCGACCGAACTGGGCGATGTCGCTGACAAGTACGAAGAGCTGCAGAAGCTGGGCGTTGAAGTGTTCTCTGTGTCTACCGACACCCACTTCACCCACAAAGCGTGGCACGACACTTCCGAGACCATCGGCAAGATCAACTACTACATGGTAGGCGACCAGACTGGCACCATCACCAACAACTTCGGTGTGATGCGTGAAGGCCAGGGCCTGGCAGACCGCGCTACTTTCCTGATCGATCCGGATGGCGTTATCCAGGCGATGGAAATCACTGCTGAAGGCATCGGCCGTGACGCAGACGACCTGCTGCGCAAGGTTAAAGCTGCCCAGTACGTTCGCAACCATCCTGGCGAAGTATGCCCGGCCAAGTGGAAAGAAGGCGAAGAAACTCTGGCTCCGTCTCTGGACCTGGTTGGCAAGATCTAAGTTTCCCTGCACGGGTGAAACTTGCAAGAAGGCCCGCACAGCGGGCCTTTTTTGTATCTATCAATCGACTTTATGGAATCGTATAGGTCTGAGCTATCAGATGGGTTGGGTCAATCAATTTGAGAAGGCCCCGGCTTGCCCTTATCGTACCTGCAACTTCAGATAACGATTCATTTTTGAATTCAGACAGTTAGTTTCACGACATAAAGGGGAATACCAAACATGTTGGACGCCAATATCAAAGGACAGTTGAAGGCCTACATGGAAAAGCTGCAGCAGCCGATCGAGCTGGTAGCAGCCTATGACGACAGCAAGAAATCCCAGGAGCTGAAGCAGCTGCTGGAAGAAATCGAGCCGATGTCCGAGAAGATCAGCCTGCGGACCGAAGACTCCGCCGATGTGCGTCGTCCGTCGTTTGCCATCAACCGTGTGGGCACTGACATTGGCGTTCGTTTCGCCGGTATTCCCATGGGCCACGAGTTTACCTCCCTGGTACTGGCGCTGTTGCAGGTGGGCGGCCACCCGTCCAAAGCTTCCCAGGAAGTGATTCAGCAAATCCAGGAACTGGACGGAGAGTTCGAGTTTGAAACCTATTTCTCCCTGTCCTGCCAGAACTGCCCGGACGTGGTGCAGGCTTTTAACCTGATGAGTGTGCTGAACCCGAACATCAAGCACACCTCCATCGACGGCGCCCTGTTCCAGGACGAAGTCGAGCAGCGTGAGGTAATGGCGGTGCCGAGCGTGTACCTGAATGGCCAGCCCTGGGGCCAGGGCCGGATGACGCTGGAAGAGGTTGTGGCCAAGCTGGACACCAACTCGGCGGAGAAAGAAGCCAAGAAGATCAACCAGAAAGACGCCTTTGAGGTGCTGGTGATTGGCGGTGGCCCGGCGGGTTCTGCAGCGGCCATCTACGCCGCCCGTAAGGGGATTTCAACCGGTATTGCGGCCGAGCGCTTTGGTGGCCAGGTAGCAGACACCATGGGTATCGAAAACCTGATCTCCGTGCCTTACACCGAAGGCCCGAAGCTGGTGGCGGCTATGGAGGAGCACGTTAACGAATACGAAGTCGACATCATGAACATGCAGCGCGCGGAGAAGCTGATTCCCGCGGCGCAAACCGGTGGCCTGCATGAAGTGAAGCTGGCGAACGGCGGTTCCCTGAAAGCCCGCACGGTGATTCTGTCTACCGGTGCCCGCTGGCGCCAGATGGGTGTGCCGGGTGAGGAAGAGTACCGCAACAAGGGCGTGGCCTACTGCCCGCACTGCGACGGCCCGCTGTTCAAAGGCAAGCGCGTGGCGGTGATCGGTGGTGGTAACTCCGGCGTGGAAGCGGCAATCGACCTGGCCGGTATTGTTGGCCACGTAACCCTGATTGAGTTCGGTGAGCAAATGCGTGCCGACGAAGTGCTGCAGAAGAAACTGCGCAGCCTGAATAACGTGAAGATCATTACCTCCGGGCAGACCACCGAAGTGGTCGGCAAAGACGGTAAGGTCAGTGGCCTGAACTATACCGACCGTACCACCGGTGAAGCGCACCACGTTGAGCTGGAAGGCGTGTTTGTTCAGATCGGCCTGGTGCCGAACACCGAGTGGCTGAAAGGTGATATTGAGCTGAGCCAGCACGGTGAGATCATCGTAAATGATCGTAACGAGACCTCCATTCCGGGTGTGTTCGCCGCTGGCGATGCCACCACGGTTCCGTACAAGCAGATCGTGATTTCGATGGGCGAAGGTTCCAAAGCCGCCTTGAGTGCCTTCGATTTCCTGATTCGCAACTCCGCCGAGTAAGTTGTTCACGCAAGCCTGAATTCAGGCTGACCCCTGTAGCCGGCGCCCACGGGAAGTGGGTGGCCGGTTTTTTTATGGGTTGCTGGTGACGTCTTGCTCCAGGCTACCGGTCACTTCTGCCGGCTGGCCATCGGTTTCAAACAGGTGCCCGTAGGCGGCGCGCACCCCGTCAACGATAAAGTCGAAGGGCACGTCATCAAACACGCCGTGGTCGTTGATGTATTCCATATGGGCCTGGCCGTCTTCGGTGAACTCCTGGAACACGGAATCGTTCACGCCATCAAACTCCAACGGCTCCACCTTCATTAGCGCGCAAAGCTGCTTGTTAAACGCTGGTGTGGCCTTAACCCATTGGCCGTTCAGGTACAGCTCGATAAAGCCATGCATGCGGAAAATATCGGAGCGCAGCCACTCGATCAGCTTGGGGCTGGACAGGTGATTGCGCACATCGGCCAGGCCCAGCCGGCTGGGAATGCCGATATAGCGTGCAGCGGCGCCGAGCAGCACCGCTTTGGGAATGCAGTAGCTCTCGCGGGATTCCAGCGCGTAGCTGGCAGACAGGGTGTTTGGGTCGGTCTGGAATACATAAGGGTTGTACTGGACGCTGTCGCGCACCGCCAGGTACAACGCCTTGACCTGCTCTACCGGTTCATTGGGCACACCCTCAAGTTGCTGGTCAATCCAGTTTTTGACTTCTGGTTTGTCGTAATCGAAGAACTCGGTGGGCTTGAGGTAGTTTTCCATGGTGATCTTCCGGCATTGGCGCATGATTGGCCGATGATCTCTCGGTTAGCAAGCTATGGGCAATGACTTTTTCCACCATAACCGTTGCCCGGTGTAACCACAGCGTGCCGTGGCTCCGGCGGGTTAACTATGGCAGGCTGGAGCCTTTAACCGATGGATCGCATGAATCATGCCGTTGAGTGAAATTCTGGGCCAGTTGTTTGGTCTGGTGGCGCTGGCCTTCTGCATTGCCGGCTTCGCCAACAAGAACGACGACCGGCTGATGGTGCTACTGATCTCTGCCAACGTCGCATTTGCCCTGATGTTCGCCTTCTTCGAGAGCTGGACCGCGGCGGCCTTGACCGTGCTGGTGATCGTGCGCATTTCCCTGGCCCGCAAGTACCAGGGCAGTTGGCCGCTCATGCTGGCGATGCTGGGGGTTAACCTGCTGGTGGCCTGGGCAACCTGGCGAGCTGCCACCGATGTGTTTCCATTGGCGGCAGCCATCCTGGGCACCATCGGCATGTTCATGCTCCGAGGTATCCCGCTGCGCATTGTTCTGGGGCTCGCGGCGTTCTGCTGGATGCTGAACAACATCGTGATCGGTTCGGTGGGCGGGATTCTGGCCGAGGCCATGGTGCTGGTGACCAACGTCATTACCATTTACCGGCTGTATCGGATCCGTAAGAAGTATCCCGGGGTTGAAACCTAGGCCGCGTTTTGGCTTTTGGCTGTCTTTACGGCGATTCAGGGAGGCCAGGGCCAATTGCAGCCTAAAGTGACGGGCGTACCTTAGAGGGTATTGATAACAAAGATAAGCCCGGGAGATACCTGACATGAGCCACCAACATTACGACGTTCTGATCATCGGCGCCGGCGTTTCCGGCATTGGCATGGCTTGCCATCTGAAACGGGAATGCCCCGGCAAGCGCTTCGCCATTCTCGAGCGCAGGCAGTCGTTAGGGGGCACCTGGGATTTGTTCCGTTACCCCGGCATTCGCTCCGATTCCGACATGTTCACCTTTGGCTACAACTTCCGGCCGTGGACCGGTGGCAAGGTGCTGGCGGATGGTGCGTCTATCAAACAGTATGTGGCTGACACCGCCCGGGAACACGATGTGGAACGAAACATCCGTTACGGCGTGGCGGTGAAAACCGCCGATTGGTCCAGTGAGGAAAAATGCTGGAATCTGACGGCGGTGAACGAAAAAACCGGCGAAGCGGAGACCTACACGGCCAGCTTCCTGGTGGGCTGCACCGGTTACTACAACTACGATCAGGGCTACAAGCCTGATTTCCCCGGCGAGCAGGACTTCAAGGGCCAGGTGGTGCACCCACAGCACTGGCCGGAGAACCTGGATTACACCGGCAAGAAGGTGGTGGTGATTGGCAGTGGGGCGACCGCCATTACCCTGGTGCCCACCATGGCGGAAAAAGCGGCCCATGTAACCATGCTGCAGCGCTCGCCCACCTACCTGATGCCTTTGCCGTCGACTGATAAGGTTACCCTGGCGATGCAGAAGGTACTGCCGGAGAAAGCCGCCTATCGGCTGACCCGGGCCCGGAATATCTCGATTTCGCGCCTGCTCTACGAGCGTTCCCGCAAGAGCCCGAAGGCCATGCGCCGGCTGTTCCTGTCGGTGATCAAACGCCAGTTGAAGGGCAAGGCGGATATGCGCCACTTTACCCCCGACTACAACCCTTGGGATCAGCGCCTGTGTGTGGTTAAAGACGGCGACCTGTTTGATGCCATCAAGGCGGGTACCGCCTCGATCAAAACCAACCATATTGAACGTTTCACCGAAACCGGCATTCGCCTCAGATCCGGTGAAGAGCTCGAAGCAGATATCATCATTCCGGCCACTGGCCTGGATATCCAGATGCTGGGTGGTATCCAGCCCACCGTGGACGGCCAGGGTGTGGTCTTGAAGGAAAAGGTGATCTACAAGAACGTGATGGTGGAAGGCATGCCCAATTCCGCCATGATCTTCGGGTACACCAACATCTCCTGGACCCTCAAGGCCGATATTGCCAGCGAATACCTGTGCCGGCTGATCAACCATATGGATCGCAAGGGTTATCAGGTGGTGGTGCCGCGAGACACGGAAAACAGCCTGGGTAACGACACCATTCTGGGTTCGCTGGACGCCGGTTACATCAAGCGTGCCGAAGATCGCCTGCCGCGCCAGGGCACTCACGGGCCCTGGAAGGCGTCCCAGAATTATCTGAAGGATGTGAAAATCCTGCGCTTCGAACCCATCGAAGACGGCTATCTGGAGTTTGATGGCCGGCGCAGCCAGCAGGCCAGCCCAGAGAAGTCGGGCTTCCTGAAGCCGCTGCGCTCGGCGTTGTTCGGGGCCTGAGTCAGGCCCCGTGCGTTGTCAGTTTCCCGGTGCCAGCCTCACTCTCAAGGTAGTGACGGCAGCTTGATTGGAGATACTGCCGGAACGGGGGCAGTGTCACCTGCTGTTGTGCCAGAAAGCGTTCTGTGACGGTTGTATCGAAACGGCAGGTCTGAATAAAGGCCAGCGATTCCGGGGCAACCTTCAGCAGGCCGGGCAGGCCCGGAATGGTCAGTAACGCTTTCATCATGCCGATCGGAAGATGCCTGCGGGGGCCCGGCTTGCCCAGAGAGTGCGCCGCTGCCTGTAAAAGCGCTGCCAGGTTTGGCGTGTTCTGGTCCAGCGCCAACAGCGTGCCGGGCACATGATTGGCCACGCAGGCTACCGCAATCACTTGGGCCAGGCTATCCACCGGAATCAGAGGCAACCAGTGCTCCGGCGACCCCGGGATCATGGCCAGTCGTCCGTGGTAGAGATTTTCCAGTAAACCATATAGCGGTTGGGCCGGGTCGAGTTCCCCGGTTAAACCGTGGCCGGCCACGGTCGCCGGCTGTACCTCGACCGCATCCATACCCTGCCTTGCGACGAACTCCCGCAACCGGAAGGCCGATTCCAGTTTGCTCGCCTCATAACCACCGGCCCGCCGGTACACCCGGCTCCAGTCAGTCTGCTCCGGATGGCTCCGATTGATTCCAAGCCGTGAAAGATGCCCGGTGTTTGCCAGCATGAAGCCACTGATAAACACCAAACGGCAGCGCAGTTGACGGGCCAACTCCGCCACCCGGAGGCTGCCGGTAACGTTGGTATGCCGGGCCTCCTGCTCGGGTAGGTTCCAGGCGAACCGGGCGGCCAGGTGCACAAGGCATTCGATGCGGTCCGGCAAGGCGATTAGCTCCAGATCAGGCTTTTCGAGATCGCCTTCCAGTGCGGAGAACCGCTCCATGGCGGCGCCCTGTTGTTGAAGAAAGCCGGTGAGCTGGTTCAGGCTGGATTTGGAGCGGATCAGTGCCTGAACTTCATGCCCCTGCTGCAACAGGGTGAGGCACAGGTATTTGCCGATAAAACCGGTGGCGCCGGTGATCAGGATGGTCATGGTGCGTTCCTTGTTCATTGAGTCGAACGCAGCCTAAAGTATGGAGTATGCTTCAGGGTCAACAGGGAGAGTGCTTGGCATGAGAATATCGGAACTGGAACGGCGCACTGGCGTGAGCCGGGATACGCTGCGCTACTATGAAAAGCAGGGTCTGATTCGGGAGGTCGGCCGCAGCGGCAACAATTATCGGGATTATCCGGAGCAGGCAGTAGCACGCGTATCGATGGTACGGCAGCTCAAGAGACTGGGCTTTTCGTTGAGTGAAATCCGCGAGTTGCTGGATGCCGTTCGTTCAGACCGGATCGACTGTCTGCAGGGCGCGGCGGTAATGGCGCGCAAGGGGGCCCTGGTGGATGCCCGGATTGCCGAGTTAACGGCGGTAAGAGAACTTTTGAAACAGGAGCAGGCCCGCCTGGAGGCCAGTGCCCGGGAGCATGGGTTGGCTTGATGGCCATCCTCATAATTGCTGATAGCGCGATGAAGGTAGCTTCCTTAACATAGATCGTCTTTTCAGGTTCCTTTGATCTGTTCGGGAAGACGGTCGTGCTGCCACTTCGCTCCGCGTTAGCCTATGTTGCTTTACTCTCTTCTGTTCTGGCGACTCTGCCAGGTATGGCGTATTTGGGTGCGGTGGCCGTAAGCATGGCGGTCAGTCTTGGCTGGCAGGACATGCGCCGGGTGCCTCGTGCGGTATTTGCGGTGGCGGTGCTGGCGATGGCCTTTGCGTTTGGCCGTGACCCCGGATTGGTGGAAGGGGCGGCCGGGAACATGACCCGTTTGGCCGGGCTGATTCTGTCGGTGATGTTGCTGTCTTCGGTTTTGGCCGGTTCCCGGGATCTGCAGCGAATCTCCAGTAGCCTGTTCAGCGGCAAGCCGGGTACCCGGTATGCGAGCCTGGCGTTCGGCACGGCGCTGGTGTCGGTGCCTCTCAACTTCGGTTCGGTGGCGGTGGTTGGTAGCCTGATCTCCGAGCGAATCCGCCGTTCCGGCGATTCTGCGGCTACCCGCAACAGCACCCGGGCGGTGCTCCGAGGCTTTGGCGTATCGCCAATCTGGTCGCCGTTATCCATTTCTGTAGCGCTGACATTGACGCTTCTGCCAAGCCTTGGTGGCGCTCAGCTCATTGGCCTTTCACTGCCGTTTGCCATGCTGGTGCTTCTGGCGGGCTTTCTCTGGCGTGAGCCAGAATCGCAGCTTGCAACCGGGTCAGCAGACAGTGCCGGTGCTGCAGCCTGGTTGCGGTTTGGCGGCATTATCCTGGGTATCTGTATCGGGGTGTTCCTGTTCAGCCATGTTTACCAACTCAGCTACGCCCGTTCGGTTACCCTGAGCTGCCTGGCGGCGGTCATTATTGGCTGGGCCCTGTCCTTGTTTACGGGTAACACCCCTAGACCACCTACTATGGCCAACGTCAGTAATGAACTGGCCATTGTGGGTGGTTCCGCTTTTATTGGTTCGGTGATCAGTGCGGTGGTGCTGGGGCAGGTGAACGGCGATATGGGCTTGCCGGGCTGGGCGTGGCCGGTCCTGGCGGCACTGGTGCCCTGGAGTTTCTTTCTGGCTGGGCTGGCCGGTGCCAACCCGATCCTCACAGGTACCTTGATTGGCGGTATCCTTGGGCCAGCGTGGCCACCTGGCGCCGTGCTGGGGCTGGGCTTTGCCATGGTCACCGGCTGGGGTATCACGGCATTCGGCACCCCGTTTGCGGCCAACGCCCTGATCATGGAGCGGCTGACCGGTTATCCCGCCCGGGATGCTTCTTTACGGTGGAGCCTGGTGTTGTCGTTAATCGCGTTGTCCGCCGCCAGCGCTATTGCCGTTGGCCTGACTGTCTGGCTGGCCTGACCAACGGCAGCAAATCAGGGCCTCGGGCCCATCATGCGCTGCAGGGCTTGCGGGTTAGGCAGGCCCTGAACCATCTTCACGTTGCCTTCACCATCCTTGTACAGGGTGCTGGGTGTTGCCTGTAAACCCAGATCCTGCATCAGCCGGTCGTTGGCTTTCACATCCATATGGGCGGCGCTGACCCGCTTCCGGTCTACCTCGATACCACCTTGCTCATAGGTGTCCATATGCTGGTGCAGTGCGGCTTCCGGGTCATCGCTGCCGAGGATCGTCGCGGCCTTGGTCAGGCTGTCTTCCCGCAGAATACCCACGATAATATGCCGTAGCTGTACCTTACCGGCGTCAATCCAGGGCTCCGCCTGCTGGCGGAAGCGGTAGCAGTAGGGGCAGTTGGGGTCGGTAAAGGTGTACACCACGGTTTCGGCATCGGCAGAGCCATCCCTTACCCAGTGGCTTTCCTCAAGCTGCGACCAGGCTTCGGCGAATTTGGGGCCGGTGACCAGTTCATCGATACTGGCGGCGCTGAGGTTGTTGCCTTGGGCATCCAGCAGGGTGCCGACAATCACATGGTCGCCGTCTGGCGTCAGGTAAAACGCCAGCGAGCGGCCCTGCATTTCGCCCACGTAGCCAGTCATTCCGCCGGGTGCGTCAAAGCTTTCAACGACCCGAACTCCCTGCTGTTCCAGCGATTGAATGGCGGCGGGGTACGTCTGGGCCTGGGCTGCGCCGGCCAGAATGGTTGCCGGTACAAGAGCGACCTGGAACAGGCGTTTCGGGATTTGCTCAATCATTGGATGAAACCTCGGTTGCGGGTGTCAGAAAGCGGGAGTCAAAGCGTTCCAGCCCCCGGAACAGGCTGGCACGGGACAATTCGCCCATATGGCTATCCACCAGGTTTCCTTCAGCGTTATAGAACAGGGTGGTAGGCAGGCCGTGGCTGCCGGTCACTCGGCCAAACTGGCCCTGTCGGTCGCTCAGCACGTGGTGTAAATCCAGGTTCTGCTCAGACAGGAACCGCTGTATGGTTTCCGGGTGCTCGCCCTGGTTGGCGAAAACGAAATTGATGCCGGGGTAACGCTTTTGGGCTTCTTCGAGCACTGGCATTTCCCGGATGCAGGGCGGGCACCAGGTGGCCCAAAGGTTCACGACCGTGGGCTGGCCATTGGCGATGGCGCTCAAATCGACCGGTTGCTCGTTGAGATCGGTCAGCGCAACTTCCGGCAGGCCTTTGAGTTGCTGGTTGATCAGCTGAATGGCCCCGCCGGTCAGGCCCCAGGTCAGCAGACCGGCCGCCATGGCCGTACCCAGCGCCCGGCGGCTGCTGGCCCGTCGCCACATCAGGAAGCCGGCAAACACCAGGGCAGCGACCAGGCCTGCGACCATATCAAAGCCACCGTCCCGGATATCAATCATGCCCAGCCAGTCGCCCTGGTAGTGCTCGTAATAGCGAATCACGAAGCCGATGCGGGCACTGAGCATAGCGACCACGAAGATATCCGCCAATGTGCCGGCGATGGGTGTTCCATGTTTGCGGCCGGTGATGCCCCCGACAATCAGGGCAACAACAAAAGCCAGGACCAGCAACAGGTGCCCGATGGAAAAACTGACAGGGCCAACGCCAACACTGAGCATGGTATCTCCAGGGTATGAATGGATTTTTGAAGCATCTATGGCGGCTAATGACCGGCGGGCCGTGTCAGAGTTCCATTTATGGCCTGGAAAATGAAAGCCTGCTAATCAAAACCACCTATAGCTATTTCGCGGGCCCTCTGTTACCGTGCCTGCATCCTGCCTCTAGGGATTCCGCAGTTCCCGGCCCAAAGCCGCTTTGCGAACCATCCATACGACCTGTCAGAGGACGTCACCCCGAATTCGGCGCGTGACCGTAGTCGTCTTTTATTCCATGAATGTTCATGGCATCTGCCCGCATTCGCCGTATTCGGTGTTCGTGGAGGCAGAATCAATCAAGAGTATATTTTATATGAGTTTTTCTTCTCTCGGTTTGTCCGAGCAGCTGGTCCGTGCCACGTCCGATCAGGGTTATGACACCCCTTCTCCCATTCAGCTTCAGGCGATTCCTGCCGTGTTGTCTGGTAGAGACGTGATGGCTGCGGCCCAGACGGGTACCGGCAAAACTGCCGGCTTTACCCTGCCTCTTTTGCAGCGCCTGGCGGATAACCCGCGCAATGGCAAAGGCCCCCGTGCGTTGATTCTGACGCCCACCCGGGAGCTGGCCGCGCAGGTGCACGACAGTGTGAACCTGTACAGCAGATACGTTCCAACCAAGGCCGCTGTGGTTTTTGGTGGTGTGAAAATCAATCCGCAGATGATGAAACTGCGCAAAGGCGTTGATGTGCTGGTGGCAACACCGGGCCGCCTGATGGATCTTTATCAGCAGAACGCCGTGCGCTTCAACGAAGTGGAAATCCTGGTACTGGACGAAGCCGACCGCATGCTGGACATGGGCTTTATTCGCGATATCCGCAAGATCCTCGCCTTGTTGCCGGCCAAGCGTCAGAACCTGCTGTTCTCCGCCACTTTCTCCAACGAGATCCGTGGTCTGGCTGAAGGCCTGCTGGATAACCCGGTGCAGGTAGAAGTGGCTGCCCGCAACACCTCGGCTGAAAGCATTGTCCAGTCGGTTTACCCGGTCGACCAGAGCCAGAAGACCGCCCTGCTGAGCAAGCTGGTGCGTGACAATGGCTGGGAGCAGGTACTGGTATTCACCCGTACCAAGCACGGCGCCAACCGCCTGACCCAGAAGCTGGAAAAAGACGGCATTACCGCCGCCGCGATCCACGGCAACAAGTCACAGGGTGCCCGCACCCGTGCGCTGGCGGACTTCAAGGCCGGCGAAGTGCGTGTGCTGGTTGCTACCGATATCGCCGCCCGTGGCCTGGATATCAAGCAGCTGCCCCAGGTGGTGAACTTTGAATTGCCCAACGTGCCGGAAGACTACGTGCACCGCATCGGTCGTACTGGCCGTGCCGGCGAAAGTGGCCATGCGTTGTCTCTGGTGAGCGCCGATGAAGGCAAGATGCTGGCAGGCATTGAGCGGTTGATCAAAAAGCAGCTGCCGCGCAAGGAAATCGAAGGCTTTGAACCGAAGAACAACCTGCCGCTGAAGCCCAAAGCAAAGGCCGACCCGAGCAAGGCTCGTAATCGTCGCCCTCAGGGTGGCGCTGGTAAGAGCTTTGGCCCGAAACCGGCTGGTCGCAGCGGCGGTCGTGGCCGTGGTGGTCAGGGCGACGGCCAAGGCCGTGGCCAGGGGCAGGGCAGAAGTGGCCGCCCGGCTCAGCGCCAGAGCGCCTGATCACTCCGGTTCTTCTCCAGACATAAAAAGGCGGGGCTGCAAAACAGCCCCGCACAGGAGAACGCACCAGCTGGCAGCCCACAGACCAGAAGGCTGCCAGGGGTACGTGGGATCAGAACTTGTAGGTGAAACCGACCATGTAGACCATGGGGTCGATTTCAACTTCGAACTTGTCGGTCTGTGCGGCGAAGTCACCGTTCGCATCGTAAACCTTCACACGGGCATCGGTATTGATGTCTGCCCACCAGATTGCCGCGTTAAGACCAAAATTCTCACTCAGCATGTAGTCCATACCCACTTCCACGGCCACGCCAACACTGTCGTCCAGGTCCAGTGACGTGCGGGCTCCGGGGATGCCGTATTCTGCAGCAACCACGCTATCCAGAGTTCCGGTGGTCTTCTCTTCAAAGAAAGTGGTGTAGTTGACGCCCACGCCCACGAACGGCTGGAAGGCTGAAGAGCTTGCCATCGGGAAGTACTGCAGTGTCAGGGTTGGCGGCAGGTGCTTGGTTTCGCCCAGCTTGATGTCACTCGGAATATCGCCGCCACCGTTGATGTTGTGCTTGAATGGGGTTGCACCCAGCAGGCCGACACCGAGGTTGTTGGTGAACATATAGGTGGCACGCAGGCCCAGCTGTGTATTGGAATCGACGGTGACTTTTGAATCCGCACCGGAAAGCAGCGGCGCGCCACCCACAGTGATAGAGTCACTGGAATCATCCGGCGCCACATGCACAACACCCGCACGCAGAATGAAATCACCCGCTTCGAAAGCCTGAACCGTCGGTGCAGTTGCCATCACAGCCGCTGCCAGAACACCCAATTTGAAACCACGAGACATAGCCATCTCCTTATCCATTAAAAGTCGATGGGCTCAATGTAATGGAGCGGGGCCGGGGAAACTTGATTTAGCGCAAGAAATGGCGGGCAGCGGATTTGGTTTGGTGTGGCTCTTGATTCAGCTCAAAAAAACCGAGGTGTTTCCGGAGAATGCGGTTTGCCCTTATGGTCAGGCCGTTTTGCTGTCGCTTTCAGCATTGTCGGGAACAAACACATCACGGATTGACAGTGGTTGGCCTTCGGCATTTCGCACGGTAACCGGTTGCACCGGCTTACCGGTATCGCGATCGCGCAGGTCCAGCGGCTGCCCATCCGGCGCCGGGTTCCATTTGTCGCCCCACTGGCGCAGGGCCACCACCACCGGGAACAGATCCCGGCCTTTATCGGTCAGGCGGTACTCAAAGCGGGAGCCGTGCTCGCCCACGTCTACTTTGCGAAGCACTTCGTTATCAACCAGGCGTGCCAGGCGGTCGCACAGAATGTTCTTGGCAATGCCCAACTGCTGCTGAAAATCGACAAACCGACGGGTACCGTACATGGCGTGCAGCACAATCAGCAGGGACCACCAGTCCCCCACTTCATTCAGGGCACGGGCGACGGAGCAATTGGAGTCATCAAAACGTTTTCTGGCCATGTAAGGGAGTGTACCGAATAGGGTTGCATTTTGAAACCGAATTTAATAGGGTTGCTTAACGAAACCAAATTAATGAGGTTGCACATCACATGAGTATGAATCTTGGTCCTATGTTTGAGCCGTTTGAACTTCACAACCTCAAGCTGCGTAACCGCGTAGCCATGGCTCCGATGACCCGTAACTTCTCGCCCAAGGGCGTGCCCGGCCAGAACGTGGTGGACTACTACCGCCGCCGCGCCGAAGCCGGTGTTGGCCTGATCATCACCGAGGGCACCATCGTGAACCACGCGGCCGCCAACGGTTACCCGAACGTACCAGCCTTCTATGGCGACGAAGCCCTGGCCGGTTGGAAGAAAGTGGTTGATGCCGTGCACGAAGCCGGCGGCGCCATTTTCCCGCAGCTTTGGCACGTGGGTGCCGTGCGTAAAGAAGGCACCGAGCCGGACCCGTCCGTCCCCGGTTACAGCCCGTCTGGCCTGTTCGCCCCAGGCAAGCCCAACGGCAAGGCCATGACCAAGGAAGACATCGATGACGTGATCAAAGCCTTCGGCGACGCCGCCCAAGACGCCAAAGCATTGGGTTTTGATGGTGTGGAAATCCACGGCGCCCACGGCTACCTGCTGGACCAGTTCCTGTGGGAAGGCACCAACCAGCGTGATGACGAATACGGCGGCAGCCTGGAAAACCGTCTGCGCTTTGTGGTGGAAATCGTCGAAGAAGTACGCCACCGCGTGGGCCCGGATTACCCGATCATGCTGCGTTTCTCACAGTGGAAGCAGCAGGCGTATGAAGCAAAACTGGTGAACAGCCCGGAAGAGCTCGAACGCTTCCTGAAGCCGCTGGTTGAGGCCGGCGTCGACATTTTCCACGCCTCCACCCGCCGCTTCTGGGAGCCGGAATTCGAAGGCTCGAACCTGAACCTGGCCGGCTGGACCCAGAAACTTTCCGGCAAGCCGACCATGTCTGTTGGCAGCGTGGGCCTGACCGAAGACTTCATCAGCGGTACCTTCGCCAGCAAGCAAGAAGCCGTGGAGCAGTCCGGCATCGACGAGTTGGTAGAGCGAATGAACAACGGCGAATTCGAGCTGATTGCGGTAGGTCGTGCTTTGCTGCAAGACCCAGAATGGCTGGTGAAAGTGAAAGAAGGCCGGCTGAGTGAAGTGGAAGCCTTCGCCAAGAAATCCCTGGCCAAGCTTTACTGATCGATCTATCCCTTCGATCCTGCTTGCCGCGGCGCCTGTTCAGGCCCCGCGGCTTTTTTGTGGGTGAAAGTTATCCGGTTGTTAATCGCACAGTTTTACAGAACCGCTATGCTGTGTTCAGTAATGACTCAATCATCGAAAAGGAGTTGTATATGGCAGTGGCTCGACATCTGAAACTGGCTGGCATGGCCTTGTTGTTGGCGACCCTGGTGGGCTGCGCGACGGTAGGCCGAGACTTTGCGACCCATAACGTGGACCAGATCCGCATTGGTGAAACCACCCGGGCGGACATTCAGGATATGTTCGGCGAGCCCTGGCGCACCGGGGTGGAAGACGGCAAGCGCACCTGGACTTATGGCAAGTATCGCTGGTCTGCCTTTGGTGATGCAGAAACGACGGACCTGGTGGTGCGGTTCAATAGCGATGGCACTGTGTCATCCTACGTGTTTAACACCACCGAGTAAGGCTGTTCAGTGCCGGGGTGGGCTTCAGGTTCGCCCCGGTGTCGTTTTCAGCGTCAGGACATCCACAACGTCCAGCTCTTCAATCAGTGCCCCCCGGAACTGCCGGTTGATAAACCGCTCGGTCTCCTGCTGAATGTTTTCCCGCTGCTCGGGCTTCTCGATGTAATCCATGGCCCGGAACAGGATGTAGCGGATGGTCATGTGGGAAATCTCATGCACCACAGCGGCCCCCACGCCCGGCACCAACCCCCGCTCCAGAATATCCTCCGCCATCTCTCGGGCACTGGCATCCAGCTGTGCCTCCAGCGCGCGGCGCAACACCGGCGAGGGCCCGTGCAGCTCGCGGACGGCGACGGTGGTGGCGGCGGGGTTAGCGAGGAAGTAGTGATACACAAAGGTGACCGTGTCGTGTGACGCCTGCTCGGATGAATCCGCCATCTGCCGCAGTTGTCGCACGCCGGTTTTCATGTCCTCTGCGATATACCCCAGAACCTGCAACCCGAACTCGTCCAGGCTTTTGAAGTGCCGGTAAAACGTATTCGGATTCAACCCCGCCTCACGGGCCAGCTCCCGCAGCCCCAACGACGTCAGGCTCCGTGTTTCGGTAATCAACCGCAATGCGGCCTGCACCAGTTTCAGTTTTCCGCCGGCCAGTGTGTTCATCTAAGCCTCGTGTTTTTGGAGTCAGGCTGGTTCGGTGCCCGCTTCCGTTTCTGGAGTTAGTCCACTCTGGTGGAGCTTTCGAAAACCGCTGTAAATACGTCCCTGTACGCTTGCTTTCCGCCATCCATGGCTCCAAGCATTTTCGAAAGCTCCACCAGAGCGGACTCTCGAACATTGGCGTATGGATTCCTTCCCAAAAGTTCAATTTGGGAGACGGCTATCACAATAGTTTAACGGTTGGTTTGGGGGTGGGCTTCAAAAACTGTGCGGAGCCATGGATGGCGGAGCCCAAGCGTCACACGGACGTGCCGAAGGAGCGTGTTTTGGAAGCCCACCCCCAAACCAACCAACCCCCGGAGCCAGAGGCTAGTTGGACGAGACTCCCAACCCCGAGGCCACACAGGCCAACAATCTGTCACCAAGGGCCAAACACCCGAACCAGAGTATACAAGTGTCTACCCCTGGCGGTATACATGTGTCTACCGGTCAATGATGACCACCCAGACAACAACAGGCAAGGCCAAACAGGCCACACAGGAGTGCAGCAATGACACAAACCGCACAGATCGCCATCATCGGCACCGGCTTCTCCGGCCTCGGCATGGCCATCAAACTTAAAGAAGCCGGCTTCAACAACTTCGTCATCCTCGAACAAAGCGACGACATCGGCGGCACCTGGCACGAAAACCACTACCCCGGTTGCGCATGTGACGTGCAATCTGCGCTGTACTCCTTCTCATTCGAACAGAACCCCAACTGGACCCGCATGTTCGCGCCCCAGCCGGAAATCAAAGCCTACCTGCGACACTGCGCGGAGAAGTACGGCCTGCTCGAACACATCCAGCTCAATACCCACGTGGCCGGTGCCCGCTGGAACGATAAAACCGGCGCCTGGGCCATCGAAACCTGCGACAGCCCCAAACTCTGGGCCTACATGGAAGCCAACAACCTGAAACCTGGGGATGTTCTGGATCGCAGCGACAAAACCCTGCCCAGGTTCCGCAAGCTGCACGCCGAGGTTCTGGTATCCGGCATGGGCGGCCTGAGCACGCCCGCCTACCCGGATATCAAGGGCATGGACACCTTCACCGGTTCCAGCTTCCACTCCCAGAACTGGGACCACGATTACGACTTCCGCGGTAAGCGAGTGGCGGTGATCGGCACCGGTGCCTCGGCCATCCAGTTTGTGCCGGAGATCGCCAAGGATGCGGCCCACCTGGACCTCTACCAGCGCACACCGCCGTGGATCATGCCCAAGCCGGACCGGGAAATCCGTCCGCTGGAGCGAATGATGTTCAAAAAGGTTCCGCAAACCCTGAATGCGTTTCGCCAAAGTATCTACTGGATGCTGGAAGCCCGGGTGCTGGGCTTTGTCGGCAACCCGCGCATCCTGAAAATCGGTGAGCTGCAGGCGCGTCGTCATATTCGCAGTCAGATCAAGGACAAGGAACTGCGTAAAAAAGTGACGCCGGATTTCCACTTTGGCTGCAAGCGGGTGCTGATCTCCAACAACTACTATCCGGCGCTGGATCAAGATCATGTGGACGTGCTGACCGATGGCATCCGTGAGGTGAAGGGCAATACCATCGTGGATACCAACGGCACCGAGCGCCAGGTGGACTGCATCGTATACGGCACCGGCTTCAAGGCCCAGGAGCCGATTCCCCGGGGCATGATCTACGGCCGCGGCGGCCAGGACCTGCTCGATGCCTGGCGCGAAGGCGCGGAAGCCTACAAGGGCACCACGGTGGCCGGCTTCCCCAACTTCTTCATGCTGATGGGCCCGAACACCGGCCTTGGGCACAGCTCCATGGTGTACATGATCGAATCCCAGGTGCAGTACGTGCTGGATGCCCTGAAGAAAATGCAGCACCGGGGCTGGAAGACGGTGGAAGTGAAGGACGACGCCTTCAGCCAATACAACGCCTCGATTCACGCCAAACTCGGCGACTCCGTGTGGCAGACCGGCTGCAAGAGCTGGTACGTGAATGAGAACGGCAAAAACACCACCCTGTGGCCGGGCTTCACCTGGCAGTTCCGGCAGCAGACCAAGCGTTTTGATGCCGAGCAGTATGTGTGTGAAGCTACGGAGGTAATGGAGCAGGGTGGGGAGCCGGCATTGGCGGGTTGACCACTTCCTGGCCACCGGAGGGTGCTATCGCCGGTGGCCAGGCCCTAAAGCGTCCCGGCTCTGTCAGCGACGAATATCCAGAGAATTAACCAAGGCGTGAATTTCTTCCGCTACCCTGAGAAGCCCCAGAACGAGATTCTTATCCACGTCGATGACACCCTCGTACTCGGCTAGATTTCGTTTGCGGTGGGCCTGATCAAGAACTCTCCACTTTGCTGAGGGCAGGTCGAGTGTGTGCTGCAGGCATTGGAACACCAGGTAACGACTATCTGATCGATACCCGTGATACCGCAAAGCTGCCAACGCCAAGGCATGCGCAGCGTTATAGGCGAGATCGAAGCGGCTCTCAAGACTGAGTGATTCCAGAGCAGCGTCTTTGAGCCGGATGGAGCCGGAATGAACCAAGCCACTGATCTCTTCGGTATCAGGTGTTTCATGGTGAAGTTTTCTGATCTGGACCAGGTTGTCCAATGCTTCCTTGTTCATCGATGATTCCCTTCAATAATAAAACTGGCCCGTTCAATACCTTTCTGATGAATGGGTTGTCCTGTTTGCGGCGTTTTTCAAATTCATCCCTTGAATAAAGTGTCGGGTTAATTGGTCTGGACAATTCACCCTCTGCTCCTTCAAGAGCGCTGAAGATATCTTCGAGTGAGAGTGTGTCAGACACCAACAATACGTCAATATCGCTATCAGCTCGGTCGGTTTGTTTGGCTACGGACCCATAGATAAAAGCCAGTTCAATCTCATGGGCAACCGGTTGAAGGGCTTTCTTGATAATCTCCGTTGGCCCCAGGGTTTTGACAATCAATGCGCTCAGTTCGCCAAATATTGGCGACGCCATGTTGGCATGATAGCTCTTTTGTCGCCCCCGATACTGCACGTTCACAAGTCCACTTTCGGTCAGTCGGGCGACTTCTCTTTGGACTGCTCCTGAGCCGGCTTTGGCTTGCTCAATCAGTTCACCCATCGTAAAAGTTCTGTCAGGTTGCAAAAAAAACAGACGTAGCACTTTCTGACGGGTACCGGAAAAAAGTGCGTCGGCAATGCTGGTGTCTTCATAATGGCCGGGGTTTGTTGAGATCATCGAAGCGCCCATGCTATTTAATACCCATATTGGGCAAAATTATACCCTAATTGGGTAGATTGCAAGGAGTGGTTGTTCTTGGCATGGTGCTGAACCTTGGGTTGCGGCCAACGATAGTTGCCGTCGTCCAATCCCGATGGGATGATGCGCGGGTTGCATTGCACGCTATCCGTTCATCATCCGCATCTGGCAGGGCTTCATGGTCAACAGGACATCCACCCGACTGAACAAATACATCAGCGAGAGCGGCATGTGTTCGCGCCGGGATGCTGACCGTTACATCGAACAGGGCAACGTGCACATCAACGGTCGGCGGGCCCAGGTGGGGGATCAGGTGCTGCCCGGCGATACCGTTAAGGTGAACGGCCAGGTGGTGGAGCCCCGGGATGAGGAAGATCTGGTCTTCATTGCCCTGAACAAACCGGTGGGCATTGTCAGCACCACCGACAGCGCGGAGAAAGACAATATCCAGCGCTTTGTCGGCCACAGCGAGCGCATTTTCCCCATTGGCCGCCTGGACAAAGATTCCCAAGGTCTCATCTTTATGACCAGCAACGGCGATCTGGTGAACAAGATCCTGCGGGCCGGCAATAACCACGAGAAAGAATACCTGGTGACCGTCGACAAGCCGGTGACCCGGGAGTTTGTGGAAGGCATGAGCAACGGCGTGCCGATTCTGGGGACGATGACCAAGCGTTGCAAGGTGGAGAAAGTCTCCCGGTTTGTCTTCCGGATCATATTGGTGCAGGGCCTGAACCGCCAGATCCGCCGGATGGCGGAATACTTTGGCTATGAGGTGACGAAGCTGGAGCGGGTGCGGATTATGAACGTCAGCCTGCAAGGTTTGCCGGTGGGCGCCTGGCGGGATCTGACGGAGAAGGAACTGGCGGTGCTGTTTGATGCCATCCGGGATTCGTCTTCGGAAGCAACGCAGCCGGCGGCCAGCAAGCCCCGCAAGAAACCCGCCGGGCCCAAAGGTGCCCGCCCGGGTGCCGGTGGTAAATCGGCCAGGGCCGGCGCAAAGCCGTCAGGTAAACCTTCCCCCGGCCGAGGTGGAAAGGGAGCTGGCAAAGGCACCGGCAAACCGCCTGCAGGCAAGCCTGGCCGTGGCCCGAAGGCCGGTGGGCGCACGACCGGCCCGAAAGGCAAACCCGGCAAGCCGCGCAAGCCCTCCATCAAGAAGCGTTGACCCGCTCCGCCGGCCAATAGGTTCTCTTCCTTACGGCAGAATCTGCCCACAGGCGCTATGCTTACCGGCTTTAACCCCTGGCCGGATTTGCTTGAATGTTTGAAACGTTTTTCGCCACTTACCTTAGCAGTACCATCCGTTTTCTGTTTCTGCTGGCACCGTTCTTTGTGGTCACCATGTTCCTGGCGCTGACCCGTGGCCTGCCGGCGGCGGAGAAGGCGTCGATCATTCGCCGGGCCTGTGTGTCTGCGTTCATTTTGGGTGTGGTGCTGTTCTTCGCCGGGCCGCTGTTATTCAGCGCTATCGGTATTACCCTGAACTCTTTCCGTATTGGCGCCGGCAGCCTGCTGTTCCTCACGGCTATCAGTCTGGTGACCAGCGGCACCCGCAACCATGCCACGGGCCTGCCAGAGGAAGACCGCGACGATATCGCCGTGGTGCCCCTGGCCATTCCGGTGATGATCGGCCCGGCGACCATCGGTGCCATCATGGTCTACGGTGCCGAGCTGAAAGCTGTTCACGAAGTGGCTGGCGGTTTGCTGGGTCTGGTCTCCGGCTTGCTGATTCTGGCGGTGTTGTTGCGGTTGTCCGGCTACCTGGAAAAAGTGCTGGGTAAAACCGGCCTGAACATCATGTCGAAAATCAGTGGCCTGATTCTCTCTGCCATGGCGGCGGAAATCGTGCTGACCGGCATTGCCGGCTTTATTGCAAGCACTCAAGGCGCCTGACAGAATCAGGTTTCTGTATCGTCTGCAGGTTTGTTATGCCCGCCAACACCATTGATCACAATCGTACCCGCTACAACTTTGACGGCATCGACTCGGTTTGGTTGTTCGGTTACGGCTCTTTGATCTACAAGGTGGATTTCCCGTTCCTGGAACAACGGCCGGCCTCCATTCGCGGTTGGGCTCGCAGGTTCTGGCAGGGGTCCCATGACCACCGTGGCACGCCTGAGGCTCCTGGCCGGGTGGTCACGCTGATCGAGCAACCCGGAGCGGTCTGCCGGGGCATGGCGTTCCGGGTATCGCCGAATGTCTTTGAGTATCTGGATGTGCGGGAGAAAAACGGTTACCTGCGCTTCAGCACCACCATGACCTTTGACGATGGCAGCCATGCCGAGGGCTTGGTGTATATCGCCACGGAAGACAACGAAGCGTTTCTGGGCGAGGCTCCGTAAGCCGATATTGCTGCCCAGATTGCCGCAGCGGTTGGCCCCAGTGGGCCCAATTCCGAATATCTGCTCAGGCTGGCGGAGTCCCTGCGGGCGTTGGGGGATGACTGCCGCCATACCTTTTCGATTGAATCTCACCTCACCCGTTCCGGGCCTGTCGAGGCTTCGGACAGTTAAACGTCAACCCATGTAAAGCTTGTGCAAAACCGGCCCTTGGGCGCTGACATCTCCCTTCTGATCATTAATCTGGTGGCAAGGCTTCACGGAATGTTTCCGTTTAGCATGGTTCCAGTCGATAGGGACGGGAGAGTCATGATGAAACGATTACTGATCAGCAGTACCCTGATTGTCGCCCTGGGCTTTGCCGGTATTGCCCAGGCAGATGGCTACCGGGGCCACGGCCATCCGCCGGGTATCCAGAAGCAGCTGGACCGGGGCAAGGCGCTGCCACCGGGCCATCAGAAGAAAATGCTGCGTGCCGAGCATCGCCGGTCCTACCATGATCGCCATCGTGACAACCGCTATCGGGATAATCGCCACAAGCATCGGTACGACCGCCGGGACTATGGTGAAAAGCATTCCCATTACCAGTACAAACCGAAGTACCACAACCAGCGCAGTGGTTACCGGTCATCCCTGGGATACAACGACCGGATACCGCCGGAGTATCGGGCAGCCCGGATCATTCGTGATACCCAGATTCTTATTGACCAGACCCGCCGGTAGGTTCGGCAACCAGCCTTTCCGAAGTGGATTCCCGGGTCGCGGGGTTGAAGCCCCGTGCCGGGGAGCGGCGCCGGTGCCGCAGGCCAATCAGTACCAACGGCACCACAATCATCAGACTGCCGGCCAGGAACCACAGGTCCGGCACCTCACCAAACCAGATCCAGCCAATGGCGACGGCCCAGATCAGCCCGGTGTATTCGGCGCTGGTAACCTGGTTGGCATCCACCTGCCGGTAGGCCAGCAGCACGGTAATGTTGTAGCCGAGGATGAACAGGGCTGAGCCGGCGGCGCTGATCAGGATCTGCGGGTTCCACGCGGCGCCTTCCCAGAACGCCAGGGCAGCGGCAGCCGGCACGATCAACAGGTAGTTCAGGAACAGCTTGTGGACGGTGGTCTGCTCTTTGGGCAATTGGCGCACCATTACAGCGTTGATGGCCAGGGCGAAGGCCGAGCCCAGGGCCGCAATCACTGCCCAGTTGAATTCCACCGGGCGCAGGATGACGATGATGCCGGCAAAGCCACTGAAGACGGCGGTGACGCTCAGGGGTGTGAGTTGTTCCCGGAAGAAAAAGGCGGAGAGCACCATCACCAGTATCGGGGCGGCATAGAACAGGGCGTTGGCGGTGGCCAGCGGCAAGTTGGTGAGGGCGATCACCATGCAGACGATGCCGACCAGGTGGATGTGGGCGCGGATGGCGTGGATTTTCAGGCCGCCGAAGAGGTTCTGGCGGTCGAGTTTGCGGGCCAGGGGAATCAGGAAGGCCAGGGTCAGGAGGCAGCGCAGGAAGGCGAACTGGAAGACGGGGGCGCCGGGTTCCAGCATTTTGATAAATACATCGGAGAGGATGGCCATGGCGTTGCCGATGACCAGCAGCAGAATGGCGCTGTTGACGGTTTTGCCTGACACGTTGGTGCTCCTTTTCCTGGCTGAATTTCGCTGGTTTGGTGCAGGAGTGGGTAGGCGGTAGGGCTTCCGAAAACCGCTGCGAGTACGTCCATGTACGCTTGCTTTCCGCCATCCGTGGCTACAAGCATTTTCGGAAGCCCTACCGCCTACCCACTCTCTTACCTTGGAAGTGGATTCTAGGCGTGCTTAACTATCCGATAAAATGATCAATATTCCCCATCTATTAGAAAATTCGATAGTGAGCCACAATGAGACTCCCGCCCCTCAAAGCCCTCCCTGTATTCGAAGCCGCCGCTCGCCTTAACAGCTTTTCGGCGGCTGCCGAGGAACTGTCGATCACCCAGAGTGCCGTTAGTCACCAGATCAAACAGTTGGAGACCTACCTGGGCGAGCGGTTGTTCTGGCGTTCGGGCCGGAAGGTGACGTTGACGGATGAGGGGCGGCAGTATCTGGATGCCGTTGGTTCGGCACTGTTGCAGATTGAACGGGCCAGTGAGCAATTGTTGGGGCATGAGGAGTCGCGGCTGAGGTTGTCGGTGTTCAGTTCGTTTGCGGTGCGCTGGCTGGCGCCGAGGTTGCCGGATTTGCAGCGTTTGCATCCGCAGATTGATCTGGCTTTGGAGATGAGCAGTGAGAATCCGGTGTTGTCGGATAGGGTGGCGGATTGTTTTATTACGATTCACCGGGATTCGCGGGCCTACAGTTACGATCTGCTGTATGAGGAGCGGTTGTTCCCGGTGTGCAGTCAGGATTATTGGCAGCGTATACGGCGGGAGTTAGGGCGGGATGCGGAGCCAGAGCGGCGGGGTGAGCAGCCGATAGCGCCGGCAGAGATGGCCCGGTTTCCGTTGCTGTCGACTCACAGTATCTATGACAGGCAGGGCGGTGACTGGGAGGCCTGGTATCAGGAGGCCGATATGAAGCTGCCTGCGTCCAGTCGGCTGCTGCATTCCAGCCATATGCTGTTGTCGCTGGAGGCGGCGCGCTTTCATCAGGGCATTGCGTTGACCAATGACTACATGCTCAGTACCCGCAAGGATTCAGCGGATTTTGTTCGGTTGCCCGCCCATTCGGTGGTGACAGGTGACAAGTTCTACTTTGCCTGGAAGACCAGTCGCCGGCGGGAGCGTGGGATTCAGACGCTGCGCCGCTGGCTGGTGGATGAGGCTATTCGGGGTGGGCTTCGTGGGGAGTAACCTTCTAGCAGCCTGCGGGTTCTGGTGTTTTGAGCAGGGCGGGGGCAGTCCTTGGCAGGAGGCCTCCCAAAAATGTGCGGAGCCATGGATGGCGGAGCAGAAGCGCCACAAGGATGTGCCGAAGGAGCGGTTTTTGGGAGGCCTCCTGCCAAGGACTGACCTCCACCGAACTAAAAGGCTAGGAACCTGAGCCAGGCCGCTCTACAACCTTGCGCTTGCCCTTGGCACCTTTGGCCAGGGCTTTCAGGCCATCGGCGTCGAAGGCATCCACCCGGATGACGTCATACAGGGCTGTCAGCGCTTCTTCCATTTTCGGGCATTCGTCCGCCTTGATGATGCCCTGGGCGCAGGCCCAGTCCACCAGCTCTTTACGTTGATGGCCCATCAGCAGGGCAATGCCGTCCAGTTCGTCTTCGTCGCGGCTGCGAATCGCTTCGTGCAGGCGCTGGCGCATCTCGGCGGTTTCGTTGGCCAGTTTGTAGGCATTGAGTACCCGGCCCAGCGGGTCGTCTGGATCCATGTTGATAAAGGTGCCCCGGCTGATGCGTTGGCGCACCGGGGTATCATTCACAATGGTCGCGGCCACTTTCGCTCCCAGTTTGTCGTCCGGGCCGTTCAGGCCGGTCGCGCCAAGTGGGAACACGATGAGTCGCAGCGGCCAGCGCAGGGCCGGGACCGGGAAGTTGATGATGGCATCGCGCATGGAATCCTGCAGGTCGTGCAGGCAGGTTTGCAGGCACCATTCCACCAGGTCTCGCTGGTCGTCCGGGTAGCCTTCTTCATGCCATTGCTTGATCACCGCGGTGGCGTAATACAGATGCACCAGGCAGTCGGCCATGCGGCCAGACAAGCGCTGGCGGGCTTTCAGGCCGCCGCCGACGGTCAGCAGGGTGACGTCGGTCATTAATGCGAAGGCAGCGGAGAATCGGCCCAGCTGGCGGTAGTATTTCTGGATGTCGCCCTGGCGTGGCGCGGTTTCCAACCAGCCCTTGCTCAGGCCCAGTACGAACGCCCGCAGGGCATTGCGGGTGGTGTGGGCCAGGTGGCGGTAGAAGATGCCATCGAATTGTTTTGCAGCCTTGTCCTGGTCTTCCATGCCGGCGGCTTCGATTTCTTCCACGATAAACGGATGGCAGCGAATGGCGCCCTGGCCGAAGATCATCAGGCTGCGGGTCAGGATGTTGGCGCCTTCCACGGTAATGCCGATGGGCACTGCCTGGTAGGCCCGGGCCAGGAAGTTACGGGGGCCGGTGATCACGCCCCGGCCGGCCACTACATCCATGGCGTGGTTAATGACTTCCCGCATCAGGTCGGTGTTGCGGTATTTCAGTACCGCCGAGGGCACGGATGGGCGAACGCCCCGGTCCAGCATGCCGGCGGTGAGCAGGCGGGCGGCATCCATCATGTAGGTGTAGCCGGCGATGGGCTCCAGGGCTTCCTGAACGCCTTCAAACTGGCTGATGGTGCGGCCGAACTGTTCCCGGGTGTAGGCATAGGCGCCAGTGGCAAGGCTTGCAAACTTGCCGGCGCCGGTGCCCAGGGCGGGCAGGGAGATGGAGCGACCGATGGACAGGCATTCCAGCAGCATTTTCCAGCCTTTGCCGAGCATGTCTTGCCCACCAATCACCTGTTCCATGGGGATGAACACTTCGGTACCCCAGGTGGGGCCATTCATGAATACGGTGTTCATGGGCAGGTGGCGGGCTCCGGCGTTCACGCCGTCGGTCTCCCGGGGCACCATCACACAGGTCACGCCGATGTCGTCCTGATCGCCGATCAGGTGTTCAGGGTCATAGACCTTGATGGCCAGGCCAATCAGGGTCGCTACCGGGGCGAGAGTGATATAGCGCTTGTTCCAGGTGACCTTCAGGCCCAGCACTTCCTTGCCGTTCCATTCGCCCTTGCAGACGATGCCTTTGTCCGGAATGGCACCGGCGTCGGAGCCGGCCACCGGTGAGGTCAGGGCAAAACAGGGGATTTCCTTGCCCTTGGCCAGGCGCGGCAGGTAGTGGTGTTTCTGGTCGTCGGTGCCGTAGTGCATCAGCAGCTCACCCGGGCCCAGGGAATTGGGCACCATGACGGTCACCGCTGCCGATACGCTGCGGGTGGAGATTTTCATCACGATTTCGGAGTGGGCAGTGTTGGAGAAACCCAGGCCCCCGTCTTCCTTGGGAATCACCAGCCCGAAGAAGCCCTTGTCACGGATGAACTTCCATACCTTATCGGGCAGGTCGTAGTGTTCGTGGGTGATCTGCCAGTCATCCAGCATCTTGCACAGTTCTTCCACCGGGCCGTCGAGAAACGCTTGCTCCTCGCTGGTCAGATGCGCCGGAGCGGCGTCCAGCAGCTTGTTCCATTCCGGTTTGCCGGAAAACAGTTCGCCATCCCAGTCTACGGAACCGGAGTTCAGGGCTTCCTGCTCGGTTGGCGAGAGCTTGGGCAGGCGGCTGCGGACCCAGCCCAGTAAGGGCCGGCTGAATTTGTCCAGGCGCAGGTCGCCGGGCAGGGTGATCAGTAACGCCAACGCTAACAGCAGGCCGCCGATGACAAAACTGAGAAGGTGCCAGCCGTCGTTGGCAACGCCGACGAGGGTGGCGACAGACATCACGATCGCAGCGGTTTTGCCGCCGATGCTGAAATAGATCAGCACCAGGGCACTGATAACCAGAAGCAGAACACTCATGGACAGACCTCCATATCATTACCAGATCAGGCAGATTTGCCTCTAACCATCGGCCAAAGTCCAGGCAGTTGCAAGGAAAACGGACGGTTCAATAGGGGGCTGAGTGGCAGACCGTTAAAGAATTTACAAAATCTTGCAAAAGCAATAAATCCATTCCTTTTTTTAATCGTAATTCTCTCCACTTAACCAATATGTGGAGTGCTTATATGACGGGCCAGCTCACGGTAGCAAAACGCCTGGCGTTGGGATTTGGTTTGATGGTAGCGCTGATGGTGCTGGTCAGCGTTGTAGGTAATCACCAGGTGGGATTCATTGACCGGACCCTGACCTCGGTTAATGAGGGCGCCTCACTCAAACAACGCTTCGCCATTAATTTCCGGGGCAGCGTGCACGACCGGGCCATCGCCATTCGGGATGTGGTGCTGGTGAACCGCGATGCTTCCTTGCGTGAGCATCTGCGCACCATTGATGACCTCGCGGCTATGTACCGGAAGAACGCCGAAGCCATGTCCCAGATGTTCCAGCGCCAGGGGGCCACGGATCAGGAGCGCCGTTTGCTGCGGGACATCGAAGCCACCGAGCAGCGAACCCTCGCCCTGACCGATGAGGTGGTGACTCTTCGAACCGCAGGCAATACCGAACAGGCCCGGCGCCTGTTGCTGGATCAGGTTTCACCGGCTTACAGCGAGTGGCTGGCGCGGGTTAACGCGTTTATTGATTATCAGGAAGACACCGTTGCCGCTGACCTGGAAGAAGTGCGCGACGCCGCCAGTGGCTTCAACATCATGATTCTCTCCATCACCGGCTTTGCCGTACTGGTCAGTGTGCTGGTGGCCACGGTCATCATCCGCAAACTCAAGCGAATCCTGGGTGCGGAGCCCGAGGAAGTGGCGGCGGCCATCCGGCAGCTGGCGGACGGCCAGCTGGAGCAAAATCTGGAAACCCGTTACCCGGACAGCGTGATGGGCGCTCTGGCGGATACCATTGACCGGTTAACGGGCATCATCCGTGAGGTACGGTCTGCGGCCGAGGAGCTGTCCAACGCGTCTGGTGAGCTGGAAGATACCTCAGACAACAACAGCAAACAGATCCGTATGCAGGCTACCGAGGCTGAGCAGATGGCCACCGCGGTGAACCAGATGGCGGCCACGGTGAACGAGGTGGCGGGCTTTGCCGCTAACGCCGCGACAGCAACCCGCAAGGCTGACCAGGAAGTGGAAACCGGAAATCAGGTGGTCAAGGAGACCGCCACCTCGATCACCGAGTTGGCGAACAAGCTGGAGGACGCGGCGGCTTCTGTAAACCGGGTGTCGGAAGACAGCGGTAATATCGAGAAAATCATCGAAGTGATCAACGCCATCGCCGAGCAAACCAACCTGCTGGCGCTGAACGCGGCGATAGAAGCCGCCCGCGCTGGCGAACATGGCCGGGGCTTTGCGGTGGTGGCTGATGAAGTGCGTTCGCTGGCATCCCGTACCCAGGATTCCACCCGGGAAATTCAGGACATGATTGGCCGGTTGCAGGCCGGTGCTGGTGAGGCCTCCGGTGAAATGGAACGAAGCCGGGATCTGGCTCGGGTGACGGTTGAGAAGACCGCCGAGGCAGAAACCGCGCTTGGGCGCATCCGGGAAGAGGTGGCTTCCATCAACGACATGAATGCCCAGATTGCCAGCGCTGCAGAAGAACAGAGTTCCGTGGCGGAGGAAGTGAACCGCAACATCGCGAGAATTCACGATGCCACCATTGAAACCTCTGCCGGATCGGATCAGGTGGCCGGTGCCAGCCGGGATCTGGCCGTGCTGGCGGGTCAGTTGCGCTCACGGGTCAGCGTGTTCCGGTTCAGAGGCTGAGCCCTGTTACCAGTGTACGTGTTGAGCGAATTGGAGGTCAGGTGTAGCCAGCGGCGAACACCAGGCCCAGGACAATGGGCATGACTACCAGGCTGCCGAGGTTGCTCAATAATACCAGCGATGCCACCGCGTGGGGTTCCTGCTGATACTGCTCCGCAACCATGTAGTTCAGCACCGCGGGTGGCAGGGCCGCGAAGACCCACAGGCAGGCTACCTGAAGGCCCGGCAGGTCGAGCAGGGCAATCATTGGCCAGGCCAGCAGCAAGCCGCTGACCGGGCAGGCAATGGCGCCAATCAGCCCCAGTTTCCAGTCCCGGAAATCCACATCCAGCATCCGCACCCCCAGGGCAAACAGCATCAAGGGGATACACACGCCACCCAGCATGTTCAGGGTTTCCAGCAGCCAGCCAGGCAGGGCAACACCGCTGAAGTTAACCGTTAGCCCGGCGATGCTGGCGAACACGATCGGTAGCCGCAATCGCCGGATGATCGACGTGTGCGGGTCCAGCATGTACAGGCCAACGGAAAAGTGCAGCAGCATCTCGACGATGAACAGTACGATCGCTGCCGGCAGTGCCGCCTCACCAAACGCCAGTACCAGCAACGGAATGCCCATGTTGCCGGAATTATTGAACATCATCGGCGGCAGGAAGGTTTTCAGGTTCAGGTTCAGAACCCGGGCCACCGGGTACAGAATGATGCCAGAACCTAGCACCACCACTGTTGCCGCCAGGGCCAGCCAGCCATAGTCCTGCAGGGGCGCCTGCTGGTCGGCCAGTACGGCAAACACCAACATGGGCACGAACAGTTCCATGTTGAGAACATTCAGGCCTTGAATGTCTGGTGTGCGGTAGCGGCCATACAGGGCGCCGCAACCGGCAATCAGGAATACCGGCAGCATGGTAGCTAGGATCTGGCCGATCATGGGGAGAACTCCGACAAACGTTCGGGACGACAACCATCAACAAACGGTTAGGTTCGCAAGTATCGGCCCGTTTCGGCAAGCAAAACTTGCCCATGTTCGACCAAAGCGGGAGGCGCCTGCCACGGTTGGTTGCGGTCGTTGGCCGGGGCTACCACAATAGCCCTCGGCAGCCTTTCAACCAGTTGGGGAGTTCGTTTGTGGCCAGTGCGTTTGATCAGCCTGTTCGACGAGAAAATACCTGCTCGGTCAAATTTGATGCCCGCCAGGCAGTGTTTGGCCGGGAGGATGTCATTCCGGTGTGGGTGGCGGATATGGACTTTGCTGCGCCCGAGGCGGTCACCCGCGCTCTGACTGAGCGGGCTCAGCACCCGGTTTACGGCTATACCCTGTTTCCTGACAGCCTGTATCAGGCAATGATCGACTGGTTTGCGCAGCGCCACGGCTGGCACATTCGCCGGGAGTGGATATTGATGGCGCCGGGGGTGGTGCCATCTCTGAATGCCGCCTGTATGGCCTACGCCGAACCCGGCGAGGGCGTGATTATACAGCCGCCGGTGTATCCGCCTTTTTTCAGCTCGGTGCGCCAGAGCGGTCGTGAAGTGATCGAAAACCCCCTGGTTCAGGATCCGCAGACCGGGCAGTACCGGATGGATCTGGAGCATCTCGAGCAATGCGCTGCCCGGCCCGATGCCAGGGTGCTGTTGTTGTGCTCCCCCCACAACCCGGTCGGCCGGGTCTGGACGGAAGCGGAGCTCAAAGAGCTGCTGGCCATTGCCCGGCGCCACAATCTGGTGGTGCTCTCGGACGAAATACATTGCGATCTGACCTATCCGGACGCGGCACCGCATACCGTCCTGGGTAGACTCGCCGGAGAAGAGGATGCTCTGGTGACGGCGGTGGCTCCGAGCAAGAGTTTCAACATGCCCGGTCTTGGTCTGTCGGCCCTGGTGATCACGGACCCGGATCGGCGCAAAGCCATGAAAGCG
Source organism: Marinobacter sp. KM021 (assembly GCF_050707965.1). Classification (NCBI taxonomy): domain Bacteria; kingdom Pseudomonadati; phylum Pseudomonadota; class Gammaproteobacteria; order Pseudomonadales; family Marinobacteraceae; genus Marinobacter; species Marinobacter sp. KM021. The sequence goes on along the minus strand of NZ_CP136129.1, from coordinate 3,396,818 downwards.
GTGTTTGAGTCCATGCACTTGCCCCAGTGCAACCCGTTCAGCATTGCCGGCTTTGAAGCGGGTTATCGCCACGGCGCCACTTGGCTGGATGAACTGCTCGGCTATCTGCAGGCCAATCGGGATTTTGTGGCCAGCGCGGTGTCCCGGCGATTGCCAGGCATTGACGTCGCTGTGCCGGAAGGCACGTATCTGATGTGGCTCGACTGTCGGAGCCTGGAGCTGGATGACGCCGGCCTCAAACGATTTTTCGTGGAGGAGGCCGGCGTGGGCATGAACCCGGGTTTGTCCTTCGGGCAACCTGGCAGTGGGTTCATGCGCCTGAACATCGGCTGCCCGCGATCCGTGCTGGAGGAGGTGATAGCGCGGATCGAGGCAGCGTTGGCTGGCCTATAGTGCTGGTTGCGACTGAATGGCGCAGTGGTCTTCCACCAGCTTCCAGTGTGGTGGCTCCTGGATACCCGGCATGTCGCCCTTGGTATCCCGGATAGCTTCCCAGATCTTGCCGCCATGGCTGACCTGGCTGCCGACGGAGTAACTTTCCGCAAACAGCCATTGTTCCGGGCGTTCGCAAAACTCTGTGTTACTGTCCGTCTGGGTAACGCCTTCCTCCACATCAGCCGGGTCTATGGGGTCGGGCGGCCTGTTTTCACCACCACAATCTGGCACCGAATGTAAGCGTTTCCAATCGAACGTGATACCCGGCTCCATACCCTCGTGAATTTCACGGGACTCGTACCAGTTGTCGTTGTGAAACACCACGGACCCCGCCGGGTAATAGCGGCTGGGCACCCACTCATGGTCTTCCGGATCACAGGCCTCGGCAGACGCCAATGCAGGCATGCCAAGTGCCAGGATGATCAACAACAGACCATAAAGGGTGCGGGCTCGCCTGATGCTGGTGGTGGCTTTCATCATGTGTCTCTCCCGTTTTGTTCCTGACTCCGAAGTGAATACGCAGCCTGTCGGCGACCGGTTCGCGTGGCCAGTACCAGGCCTGCGAGTATCAGCAGGCCGCCAATCATGTGAAACACGCCAAGCGACTCGCCCAGAAAAATGCCGGCCAGTATGGATGCGAAGACTGGGGTCAGGTACATGAATATCGCGGCCCTGGCGGGGCCGATCGCATGCACGCCGTGATTCCAGAATGCGTAGGCAAGGATACCGGGGAATATGGCGAAATACAGTAGCGACATGGCCGTATTTCGGGTCAGCTCGAAGCCTCCGGCGAAGAAAAACAGGTCGACCAGGTAAAACGGCAGGATCACCAGCGTGCCCAGCAGAATCTGGGTGGTCAGGAAAGTGAGGGCCGGTAACGGCACCGCCTGCCGTCTGAGCAAGACTGAGAACAACCCCCAACTGAAGACGGCCGCCACCATGATCAGGTCACCGGGTTGTGCCTGAAGGCCGGTCAGAACCGAGAGCTCGCCCCGGGCCACCACGGTCAGGATGCCTCCGATGGCCAGGGCGATGCCTAATGCCTGAATTGGCCGGGTGCGGTCGCCCAGAAGCATCCACGCCAGCAGGGCCACGAAAATAGGAATGGTGGCATTGATCAGGGCAATATTGGTGGCGGTGGTGGTGATGGCGGCGTAGTACAGCAGAGAGTTGAACGCCGCCACACTGAAGGTGGCCAGGGCCAGAATGGAACCAAGGCGGGCACGGATGACCCGGCGATGATGCCACATGCCGGGAAGCCCGAAGGGGAGCAGGATGGCGAGGGCAATCACCCAGCGCCAGAATGACATGGACAGGGGCGGTATATGCTCAACAGTGCCCCGTGCCACCACCGCATTGCCGGCCCAGAACAGCGGCGTAAGCACCAGGCCCACATAGGCCAGGCCGGGAATTCGGGACACAATACCGGAGGTTGCCGAAGACACATGGGCTCCTGTGGATCATAGGCTGTCGGGTAAAACCCCTAGCATACTACTCTCCTGGAACTTCTGCCTCCGTACCAATGTGGTAGGCGGCAAAGCCGGCCATCACCACCTGATCCACCGCCATGCCGATGATCCTGCCGTTGGAGGTGGAGCGTATCGGGTGTTGCTCGTTGGTAATCGGGTCAGCCACATAGCCCAGCACCTCGCCTTCTGAGACGTTGGCACCCAGGTCAATCTCGCTGAACAGAATGCCGCCGTGTTCGGCGCGCACCCAGGTGGAATCGTAATAGACCGGTTCCGGATCGCCCCAGACAAACATCCTGGAAATCATGCCGTGCTTTTCCAGCAGGCTGTTGAGGCTATTTACCCCCGCTTCAATCTGATGCTCCTGAATTCGCAACGACTCCCCGGCTTCCATGGTCACGGCGCGGATACCTGCCTGGACGGCTGCCGTGCGCAGCATGCCAGGGGAACCGGAGCTGTGCACCACCGCCATGCGGTCAAACCCACGGGTGAATTCCGCCACGTCCGGATTGTTCATGTCGGCCCGCAGCTGAGGCAGGTTGGTGCGCTTGAGGGAACCGGTGTGAATGTCCACCAGCATGTCGCAGTGCCGAATGACATTCTCGAACAACGAATAGGCCACCCGGTCGGCAAGGTTGCCGTCCTTGCGGCCCGGGAAAAAGCGGTTCAGATCCCGACGGTCCGGCAGGTACCGACTGCCCTGCTGGAAGCCGGTGAGATTGACAATAGGCACGCCGATCACTCGGCCACTGAGTTTCTCCGGATTGAGGTCATACATGGTGCGGCGAATAATCTCGATGCCATTAAGTTCGTCGCCATGTACGGCGCCAGTCAGGCACAGGGTTGGCCCGGCATTCACGCCGTTGACCACCAGAACAGGGGTAATTTGTGACAGGCCGGCAATCTGGATCTGGGGTGACCAGGCCAGCCGCGTGGAGGTGCCGGGCAGCACTTCCTTGCCAAGCAGGGTGAAACTTTCGGCTGGCAGGGGTTCTGCCGGCGCGTCAGCTTCGTCCTCGGCGGCGGGCGTTTCCCCTTGTGCGGTATCTTGCAGGGCCTGAACCTCCTCTGCAGACAGTTCCGCACCCGGCAGGGTTTCTGGTTCCGGCTCAGGTTCCGGCAGGGGTGCTACCTCTTTCAAGTCGATGTTGGGGGCAATCTTGCGGGTAACGGGTGCCACCAGGGGTTTGACCGTTTGTGTTTGCTGGTCGGTAACTGGTGCCGACGGTTCCTGCCCGTCGTCGCTGGCGTCGTCATCTTCGCCCGGACTGCGGCGGGGTTCAGAGCGCACCACATCCTCAACGTTTTCATCCTCTGCGAGTTGGGCCACCAGCACAGACGAATCGTTGGTGTCGGCCAAGGTGACCGTTGGCAGGGCGGCCGCGAAAAGCCAGATCAGAAAGTGTCGGATTGTGGAGTGTCTGGGCCTTTGAAACAGCATAAGTCCTCGAGTACCTGTCCAGTGGCCCCAAGGATAGGGCCCTGTATGGTTCATGAATACCGCTGTGACAGAGGTTTAATGCCACTTTCATGATCACGGGCCCATCTGTGGTGGCCCAGTGTGGTTGAATGTAATAACACTGCTATCTTTCAGAGATATGACTGTTATACGTGCCACGAGGAGAGAACTAAATGGACCTTTTGCGAATTCTGGTTGCGATTCTGTTACCGCCATTAGGTGTTTTTTTACAGGTGGGCCTGGGCAAGCATTTCTGGATCAATATCCTGCTGACCATCCTGGGCTACATTCCCGGCATCGTGCACGCGGTGTGGATCATCGCCAAGAAGTAGCCCGGTACCCTGGCTAGTGGGCATGCCAGAGGTTGTCTGACTGGTATGCCCGGTGTTCTGCCTCAAGTTTGAGGAGGTGTGCCAGGGCTGATCGTGCTGCCAGGCCATGAATGGCTGCGGGTACATCGTCGTAGGCTTTCGCCGTCAGGTCTTTCAGGGACACCGGCGCCAGTGCTTCCAGTGCCCGGAAGATCTTGTGCTCCCGCGATAACCGGTGGGTGATCAGGTAATCAATCACTGCCTCCGGTTGCCCCATCAGAAAGCCGTGTGCGGGCGCGATAAAGCGCACAGGCTCCTCCAATAGCTCGTAGAGGGATTCCACATAGGCCTTCATATCGCCGTCCGGTGGATTGATCACCACCGTCGAGCCCTGCATGATGTGGTCACCGGAGAACAGCAACTCCTGGTCCGTCAGCAGGAAACACAGGTGGTTGGAGGCATGCCCGGGGGTATGGATCACCTTCAGAATGCCCGCCTCGCTGACAATCAGGTCGCCATGCTCCGGCTCGTCGTCCGCCTTGAAGGACTGGTCCTGGCCTGCGCCCTCCGGGGCTGGCCAGCCAAACACCCGGCAACCGGTTCGTTCTTTCAGAACCGACACGGCCGGTGAATGATCCAGATGGGTATGGGTGACCAGCACCTGGTCCACCACCCCGCCGGTCACTTCCAGAATCTTTTCGATGTGGGCTTCATGGGCCGGCCCCGGATCAATCACCGTAAACCGCTCAAAGCCCAGAATATAGGTATTGGTGCCCGGCCCGGTCATCATGCCCGGGTTCGGTGCCGTCAATCGTACTACACCGGCCGCCACCTCCACCGCTTGCCCTGGCACAATCTCCGCCCGGGTGGTGCCTTCCCCCTCCGGGTCCAGCTTGACCGCCTCATCGTAAGCCGGCGCGTTTGGCTCCAGCATCACCGGCTTGCCCTTGCGAAGCGCCGGCCAGGGATCGGTCGGAAACGCCTCGGGTGGATTGGCATGGGCATGGCGCATCAGCTCGGCGGTGGTATTGAAATCACACAACACCCGCAGGGTACGGATCGTCGGCAACCCCAACAAACGCTGGCCTGCCCGATGCTCCTCTAACGCCTGCGCAGGCGACATCCACACATGATCAATCGTCTCCTGACCATCATGCCCGGCCCGTTGCCCTTCCGGCGCCACCGCCACAAAAAACCGCGTGTCAAACCGCCGCGGCGGCCCCGGCGGTGTCACCCAATGGCTCAGATACGCCAACCGGTCCAGCGGCACCACCAGCCCATGCTTCTCACACAACTGCGCCAGCGACACCTCATCCCGGAACAATGCGTTACGCTCACCAAGCACCGGATGCTCCGCACCGATAAGCCGACCGCTGCCGTCCTGAGCCAGCAGAATCCCCGCCTCCTCAAAACACTCCCGAACCGCCGCCAACATAAAATCCGCGCCACCTTCATCCAGACTCATGGTCTGACTGATATCCGCGTCTTCAACACCCACAACATGCGGCTGCGCCTCCGACTCCTGCTCGTTCACCGCTCCGCCGGGAAAAACAAAGTAACCAGGCAGGAAAATAGCCTCCCAGGTGCGTTGCAGCAGAAGCACTTCAATGCCGTTTTCGGTATCGCGGGTAAGAACCAGGGTGGCAGCCGGGCGAATATCCATAAGTAACTCTTATTATGACGTTTTGTTGGGCGCTTTCAGGAAGTCTGGGTGGGGCTTGGGGCTGGGCTTTCCAGAATTGTGCGGAGCCATGGATGGCGGAGCCCAAGCGTCACATGGATGTGCCGAAGGAGCGTGTTCTGGAAAGCCCAGCCCCAAGCGCCGCTTACTCCGAAACAAAAAGCGCAGGAACAAGAAGCAAGATACCCGATAGCACCATAAGATGAGAAGTCACAACCGGAAGCGTATGATTCAGCCCAATCCAATGTTGAACCAGATCAGGACACCCCCGTGGCAAGAATCAAACTCGAATTCCCCGACAACGCCTTCAGCTTCGAAACCCGAATGCCCGTCAGAATCACCGACATCAACGGCGCCAACCACCTGGGCAACGACGCCCTCATCTCCATGCTCTCCGAAGCCCGCGCCCAGTTCCTGGTCGAACACGGCATCGAAGAAGCCGACCAGAATGGCACTGGCATCATCGTCACCGACCTGGCCACCATGTACCAGGGCGAATCCTTCTACCCGGACATGCTCCGCTTCGAAGTCGGCCTGATGGATTTCAACAAATACGGTGGGGATTTCGTGTTCCGGGTTACCAAAGCCGACACCGGCCAATCGGTGGCCATGGCCAAATACGGTTTTGTGTTCTTCAACTACAAAACCCGGGAAGTCACCCCCATGCCCGAGAGCTTCCGGGCCAGGTTTGCCGGCTAACGGTCCGGGTAATTCCGGCTCGGGCCGCCCTTATCCACACCCCGGAAAAGGGCGGCCTTGGCCATCATATGGGCGCTGACTGGCGCCGTCACAAACAGGAAAACGGTCACAATCGCCTCATGCACGGACAGCGCGCCGCGCTGGAAACTGAAAAACAGCAACGAGCCGATCAGCAAACACCCCAGGCCCAGTGTGCTGGCCTTGGTGGGCCCATGCAGACGCATGAAAAAATCCCGCAACCGGGCCAAGCCAATAGAGCCAATCAGCGCAAACAAGGCACCGGCCACCAGGAACAGCGAGATCACCAACTCAAGAACGAACGGCATGGATGACGCAGTCATTCGATCACATCCCCCCGCAACAGGTACTTGGTCATTGCCACGGTTCCGACAAACCCCATCAGCGCAATCAGCATGGCAGCTTCAAACAGGATGCCCAGCGACAACCGGATATCAAACAGCACAATCAACGCAATACTGTTGATCATCAGTGTGTCCAGCGCCAGGATCCTGTCAACAATGTCGGGCCCGATGGCCAGCCGGTAAAGGTTCAGCAGGATGGCAATCGCAAACACAGTGATCGCCAGGTTAACCGCCCATTCAATCATCAAAAATCTCCTGTAACGGTTTCTCGTAGTGCTCACGGATGTCCTGAATCAGCGCAGCCTCATCCTCCAGATGCAGACAGTGAATCAACAGGCACCGGCCCTCGCGATCGTAGTGGGCGCTCACCGTGCCCGGGGTGAGCGAAATGGTGCTGGCCAATATGGTCACGGCAAAATCGTCGGTCAGGGTCAGAGGGTAAGTGAAGAACCCTGGCTCCAGCTGCCGGGAATAGAACAGAATGCGCCGGGCGACAATCAGGTTGGATTTCAGGATGTCCATCAACAACCGGCCAAGGTAGCGCAGCAACCTACCCGGATGCTTGATCTTTGAACGCTCCGGCCAGAACGGCTGGGTGACCCGGGAAATCACCACCGCCAGCACCGCACCCAGCAACAGGTGGGCAAAGCTGAACTCATTCATCAGCAGCCATAACAGCAGCAGAAAGCCGGCGAACAGAGGGTGTGGCACCCAGCGCTGTAACCAGTTCATGGGGTGAGCCCTCCCGTTTTCGTGGCGGGCTCACCAAGCACCGCCTGAACGTAGGCGGACGGATGATAGAGCTGGCCTGCGGTCGCGGTCATATACTCCATCACCGGCGCAGCAAACAGGGCCAGGGTGCCACTGATGCCGATAAGCACTGATACTGTGGCCACCCGCGCCGGGTCCAGCTTGCGGCGCTGGCGGCCGGTGAACGGCTCCGGTTTCCAGAACCAGCCGGAGCCGGCACGGCTGAGTGCGGCAATCATGAATAACCCGGCTAACAGTGTGATACCCCAAAGCCAGAGATAATGCGGATGCCCGGTGGCGTTTTGCAGCAGCCAGGCTTTGCTGATAAACCCGGAGAACGGCGGCAGCCCCGCCATACTGACCGCCGCCACCAGAAACAGCGTACCCAAAATCCAGCGATGGGTCAGAGGCGCGGTCACCGAGAGCAAATCGTAGCCGTCGGACCGCTGCCGGCCGATGAGGTCGGCCAGCAGGAAGAACACCGCCGCCAGGCAGGTGCTGTGCAGCAGGTAGAACAGGCTGGCGGCCAATACGGTGGTTTCGGCCATGGCAAAACTGGCCATCAGCAAGCCGCTGGACATGATAACCAGGTAAGCCGCCATGGTGCGCAGGCTGGCGGCCCCCAGCACGCCAATGGCGCCGAGGCCCAAGGTGGCCAGCGCCAGAGGCCAGAGCCAGAGGAATACCCCGGCATTGAGGGGCTGCGCCGGGTCGAGCCCGAACACAATCAGAAGCACCCGAACCATGGCGTAAAAACCCACCTTGGTCATGATGGCAAACAGCGCGGCTACCGGTGCGCTGGAAGCCGAATAGGCCCTGGGTAGCCAGAACAGCAGTGGCAGGATTGCGGCCTTGATACCGAACACCACCATCAGCAGCAGGGCGGCACCTTTGAGCAGGGTCTGGTCATCGGGGCTGGCGGCGGCAATCCGCACCGCCAGGTCGGCCATGTTCAGGGTGCCGGTCAGGCCGTAAAGAATGCCAAGGGCCAGCAGGAACAGGGCAGAGCCGAGCAGGTTGATGATCACATAGTGCAAGCCCGCCCGGCTTCTGGCCCGGCCGCCGCCGTGCAGCAACAGGGCGTAGGAAGCCAGCAGCAGGATCTCGAAAAACACGAACAGGTTGAACAGATCACCGGTCAGGAAGGCGCCGTTAATGCCCATCAGCTGGAACTGGAACAGGGCATGAAAGTGGGAACCCTCCCGGTCGCTGCCCCGGCTGGCATAGAGCACGCAGAACAGGGCCAGTAAGGCGGCCAGTAGCAGCATCATTGCACTCAGCCGGTCCAGCACCAGCACAATGCCGAACGGCGGCTGCCAGTTGCCCAGCCAGTAGGTGTGGTAATCGGTTTGCGCCGCAATAACCGCCCACACGCCCAGCGCCACCAGCAAACTGGTGGACAGAATACTCCACACCCGTTGCCGGCCGATACTGGCCCGGTGGTTTACCAGCAACCAGGCGGCGGCCAGCATGGGGATGACGACCGGCAGAATCATCAGGTGGGTCATGGCCGGTCCTCGTTCGGGTTTTCACCGTCTACGTGATCGTTTCGCAACTCCACTGCGGCTTTCAGCGACAGCACTACCACAAAGGCGGTCATGGCGAAGCTGATCACAATGGCGGTCAACACCAGCGCCTGGGGCAGCGGGTCTGCGCTGGTTTCAGTGAGCCCGACGATGGCCGGGGCGCCGGTTGTCAGCCGGCCCATGCTGAACAGGAACAAGTTGACTGCGTGCGACAACAAGGTCAGGCCCAGCACCACGGAAAAGGTGCGCGCACGCAGAATAAGAAACACCCCACAAGTGGTAAGCACGCCCAGAGCCACTGCGATCAGCAATTCCATCAGCCTACCTCCTTGCCGGGGCCGGCTATGGTCATCAGTTTGCCCAGGTTTGCCAGAATCAACAGGGTTGCCCCGACCACAGTGGTGTAAACGCCCAGATCAAACAGCAGCGCACTGGCCAATTCGAACTCGCCGATCAATGGCCAGTGCAGATGAGCAAAGGTGGTGGTCAGGAACGGATACCCGAACACCCAACTGGCAACCCCGGTGAACATGGCGATCAGCAGCCCCGCACCAATGAGCGAGCGGAAGTGCGTACGCATGCGCGCCTGGGCCCAGACCAGGCCACCGGCCATGTATTGCAGGGTCAGCGCGACGGCCGTGACCAATCCCGCAATGAAACCGCCCCCAGGCATGTTGTGGCCGCGCAGGAAAATATACGCGGACACCAGCAGGGCAATGGGCAAAGCCATGTGCGCCACCATCTGCAGGATGACCGGATGGGGCTCTGCTACCCAATGGGAGTGGCCGGATTCCGCCACCCGTTTTTTCAGATTCAGGTTGCGGGTAAAGGCGAACACCGCCACGGCGGCAATGCCCAGTACCGTGATCTCACCCAGGGTATCGAACCCCCGGAAATCCACCAGGATCACATTCACCACGTTGGTGCCGCCGCCTCCGGGCACACTGTTGGCCAGGAAAAAGTCGGAAATGGAGTTTACCGGTCGGGTCAGCACGGCAAAGGTGAATGCAGCCACACCGCCGCCGGCGGCCAGGGCCACGAACAGATCACGGGCAATTCTGGGAAAGCGGGATTCCTTGGGTGAGCTCTGGGGTAAGAACGACAGGGCCAGCATCATGATCACCACCGCCATCACTTCAACTGACAGTTGCGTCAGGGCAAGGTCCGGCGCGGAGAACCAGGCAAAGGTGAGGGTGACAAACAGGCCGGTGACCGACAACAGCAACAGGGCCGGCAAGCGGTGGCGGTGGAACAGTGTCACGCCAATGGCCGACAGACACAGGATGCTGATGCCAAACACCACTAGCGGATCGAGACTGCTCAATGGCACCGGCCCGCGCCACCGCTCCAGCCCGAGCAGGCTCCAGGCCACAAGGGCGACGGTGGTTAACAGGATCAGTGCCAGGTATCGTTGGAGCGAGCCGTTCTCCAGGCGATAAACCAGCGTTTGGGAGAAGCGGATGGTGCGCTGCATGGCAGTTTCAAAAATGTCCTTGGCGTCCACTTCCGGCAGTCGTGCATGGATGGCAAAAAGCGGCTTGCGGGCGCTGTAAACCGCCAGCCCGCCCAGCATGGCGGCCAGACTCATCATGGCTGGGGTGTGGGCGTCCGACAGGGCACTGAAATCATACGCTGGTAGATGAGACACGGTGGTCTGCAGCACCGCCAGATGCACCAGGTGGTCGTAGATCCACTGGGGAGCCAAGCCAACCAGCAACGATAACGTCGCCAGAATGGCCAGCGGCAACAATGCGGCGGCCGGCTTACGCTTTGGCGGCCACACCGGCAGATCCCGTGGCTGGCCATTGAAGAAAACGTTGTGGAAGATGCGCACCGAATAGGCCACCGAGAACAGACCGGCCACGGTGACCCAGGCCGGGATCACCACATCCGCCCAATGGGGTGCGGTCACCAGCAGGCTTTCGGAGAACAGCATCTTCTTGCTCAGGTAGCCGCTCATCAGCGGCAGCCCCGCCATGGCGGCCGCCGGCACCAGGGTGACGATCATCAGAGCAGGCATCCAGCGCCACAGGCCATTGATCAGCTGCATATCCCGGCTGCCCGTGGCCTGATCCACATAGCCTGCCATCATGAACAGCGGGGCCTTGAACAGGGCATGGCAGACCAGATGGAACAGGGCCGCCGCCATGGCCATTTCACTGCCCATACCAATCAGCAGGGTGATCAGGCCCAGATGGGATATGGTGGAATAGGCCAGCAGGCCCTTGATGTCGTGCATGAACATGGCCACAAAGGCGCCCACCATCAGGGTCACCATGCCGGTGACGGTGATCAGGGCAAACCAGAGCTCGGTATCGCCCAGGGCCGGGTGCAAACGCGCCATCAGGAACAGCCCGGCCTTGACCATAGTGGCTGAATGCAGATACGCGGAGACCGGCGTGGGGGCGGCCATGGCGTGGGGCAACCACAGGTGGAAAGGCGCCTGGGCGGATTTGGTGAATGCGCCCAGTAGCACCAGGCTCAGCATCAGCGGGTACAGGCTGTGATGCTTGAGGGCCTCGCCCTGAGAGAGGATGTCGGACAACTGGAAGCTGCCGGCCATGTTGCCCAGCAACAGAATGCCGGCCAGCAGGGCCAGGCCGCCACCCCCGGTAATCACCAGTGACATCCGGGCACCCCGGCGGGCGCCTCGGCTGGACCAGGTAAAGCCGATCAGCAGGAACGACACCAGGCTGGTCAGTTCCCAGAACACCAGCATGAACAGCAGGTTTTCAGATAGCACAATGCCCAGCATGGCGGTCATGAACAGCTGGATCAGGATAAAGAAGCGCGGCGCGTTGGCTTTGCCGTCAAAGTAATAGCGGGCGTACAGAATGATCAGGCAGCCAATGCCGGTGATCAGAGTGGCAAACAGCCAGCTCAGGCCGTCCAGCCGGAACGACAGGTCCAACCCCAGTTGAGGAATCCACTGTACAGTGGTGATCAGCGCGTTCTGGTCTGAAGCCTGCGGCCAATGGCTTGCCAGCAAAAGGGCGCCGGTAAAAGGTGCAACGGCAGCCAGAAGTGCATGAGCACGGATGCTGGTGCCGTCAGAGCGGCGGCTCAGTAACCAGGAAGCAAACGCTCCCAGCACCGGCAGCAAAATGATGAGTCCTGGTACCATAGAGAGGCCGGTAGCCCGGAAGGAATATTTGGGTTAATTGTTCATCCGCCCGCAGCGATCAGGCTCGGGCGTGATAGCTAAAACAGATTACCGAAGACTAGCACATTAATTCATTGTTAACCGTCAAGTGGCCGGGTACTTTTGTCGCAAACGGGTCATTCCTTGGCGGTACAGACTGTATGCCAACAGTCCGGCTGCCAGGTTGCCGATCAGGGCCCCGGTCATCAATCCGGTGAGCCCGGACACCTGAGCGCCCAGCCAAAGCATTGGCAGGTAACAGGCGAATAGCCGCAGGGTTGAGATCAGCAGTGCCCGCATGGGTAATCCCAGGGCATTGTTGATCGAGACCATCAGCATACAGACCCCCAAGCCGCTATAACTCAGGGGCACCCGCAGCAGGTAGCTCAGCAGGATGTCCTGGACATCACCATCACGGCTGAACAGGGTGGCGACCAGCCCGGAGGCCACCAGCCACACCAGCCCCAGCAACAGTTGCCAGACCACCACAAAGCGCACGGCAATGCGCACCAGTTTGCGAATGTTGTCCAGTTCGCCGGCTCCCAGCATGCGCCCGATCATTGGCGGCATGGACATGGTCAGTGCCAATACGACCACGATGGAGAAAAACTCGAGCCGGGTACCCAGCCCCCAGGCGGCGACGGCGGCGGAGCCAAAACCGGCCACCAGCGAGGTGGCCAGCATGGCGGAAAGGGGCGGCATCAGCTGGCTGACCATGGCCGGTGCCATGATACCGCCAAGTTGTCGGATTGCTTTGGACAGTTGCAGTTGCAGCAGGTCAAAGCGCAGCCATTGGCGCTTTACCAATGCCGGGAAAACCACCAGGGCACCGATCCCGAAGGCGGTGATGGTGGCCCAGGCGGCCCCGGGCAGGCCCCAGCCGAAGACAAAGATATACAGTGGGTCCAGGGCGATGTTGAGCAGGCTGGTGGCGATCATCATGTAGCCGGGTAACTTGGTGTCGCCGTTGGCACGGCAGACGGCGTAGCCAAAGTAGAGCAAGGCGCCAAGCCAGGCAGACATAAGCCACGGCACCCAGTATTCCCGAATGGCGGGCCGGAGTTGGTCTTCGGCGCCGAGGAAGTTGAGTATCCCGGTTTGTAATAGCCAGACTGAAAGGCACAGAATGAGCGCGAGGCTGGCGCCGATGGTGACAACGAGGCCGCCAAGGCGTTGGGCGCGGAGGTTGTCGCCCTGGCCCAGGGTTCTGGAGATGATGGCGGTGGTGGCGATGCCGAGGCCCACGTACATGCCGCTGACCAGTTGTTGCATGGGTACGGTGAAGCCCAGGGCGGCGAGGGGGTCGCGGCCAAGCTGGCCGACGAAGGCGCTGTCGGTGAGCTGGAAGGTCATCAGGGAGAGCACGCCGAACAGCATGGGCCAGGTCATTTGGTAGAGCTGGCGGGCCAGGCTTGGGCTTTTCGGTTGGTTCTGCACTTGGGGGTCGGTGCCTTGGGTTTTGGATTCTGGGCGTGGATTCTAACAGGTCTGGCTTTTGGTGCGTGCTAAGTGTGCGGGCAGGTCTTTCTCAAACACGCTGTGAATACGTCCCTGTACGCTCTGCTCCGCCATCCATGGCTCCGCAAGGTTTGAGAAAGACCTGCCCGCACACTCAGCCCAAGCTCGGAACGGGTAGTCCAAAACAATATCAACGCTGCGTAAATGCTCTGACCACCCGGTTGGGGATGTTTTACAGAACCTTCAGCGCTGCTTCGTAATCCGGCTCGTTTTTGATTTCGTTGACCAGTTCGCTGTGCAGGACTTTGTTGTTCTCGTCGAGGACCACAACCGCACGGGCGCACAGGCCGGCCAGCGGGCCGTCCTGGATGGCGACGCCGTAGTCTTGTTGGAAGCTGTAGTTGCGGAAGGTGGAGAGGGTTTCAACGTTGTTCAGGCCTTCGGCTCCGCAGAAGCGGGCGGCGGCGAAGGGGAGGTCGGCGGAGACGACGAGGACGACGGTGTTGTCGAGGCTGCCGGCTTTTTCGTTGAATTTGCGGGTGCTGGCGGCGCATACGCCGGTGTCGATGCTGGGGATGATGTTGAGAATTTTGCGTTTGCCGGGCCAGCTGTCGAGTTTTACTTCTTCGAGGCCGCTGTTGGTCAGGGTGAATGGGGCGGCGTTTTCGCCGGGCTGGGGGAATTTGCCACTGACGTCGATGGGGTTGCCGTCCAGGGTGACGTTGCTCATGGTGTGCTCCTTGTCTTGTGGTTTTGGATCTCTGCAATCTACTCTGTGTAGTCTACTTTGGATGACTTTTCATCCTTCTGCACGTAAACCAATGCTTTAACACCGGTGCAGGTCCGGGTAGGGGACTGCTTTCCAAAACACGCTGTGAATACATCCATGTACGCTCTGCTCCGCCATCCATGGCTCCGCAAGGTTTTGGAAAGCAGTCCCCTACCCGAACCCTCGGCTCTTCTGCTGGTTTTCACCAAATTGAAGTTACGGGATTACCTTGTCCAAAAGACGGTATCAGTTTGAACCAGCTCCCTGCGCCTCAAATCCCGGTGCAGGGTATCGCTGCACTAGAAACAGGTAACCAATCAGGCCGAGCCCTGCGCAGATAGCAATAATCGTGGCCATGACCAGTGGCGTGCCGTCGTGGAGGATGCCTACCAGGGCTCCGGCAGCGGCAGCGGCGGTCATTTGGATGAAGCCGAGGAGGGCGGATGCCGAGCCGGCCATGTTGGGGTGGTTGGCTAAGGCGCCGGCCATGGTTTGGGGCAGGACCATGCCGGTGCCGGCCATGAACAGGGCTTGCGGTAGCACCACGGCCCAGGGGCTGTAGATGTTGTGGTAGGCAAGCAATGTCATGGTGGCGCCGGCGGTGAGGGTGGTGGCCAGGCCGTAGAGTAGGATTTGGTCTGGGAGGTAGCGCCCGGCGAGGCGGATGGAGGCCATGTTGCCGAGCAGGTAGCCGCCGGCGGTGATGGCGGTGTACAGGCCGAAGTGTTCCGGTGCAACGCCCAGGACGTCGATCAGTACGAAGGCGGATCCGGACAGGAAGGCGAACAGGCCTCCGTAGATGGCGGCGCTGGTGAGGGTGTAGCCGATGAAGGTCATGTCGGTGCTGATGCGGCGGTAGTTGCTCATGAGCTGGCAAAATCTGAACGGTTGCCGGTGTTCCAGGCGCAGGGGTTCGGGGATGCCGAAGGCGATGACGGCAACCATGATCAAGGCGTAGCCCGCCATGACGATGAAGATCCAGTGCCAGTCCATGGTGGCTACGATAAACCCGCCGAGCGTGGGCGCCACTGCCGGTGCTAGGGCCATCATGCCGGCAAGCAGGGCGAGAATTTTTGCCGCTTCCCGGGGCGTATAAACGTCCCGCACCACGGCTCTGCCGAGGACTGGTCCTGCGGAACCGCCGAGTGCTTGCAGGAACCGGAACAGTTGCAGGGTTTCAATGTTACTGGCCAGGGCGCAGCCGATGCTTGCAAGGGTAAACAGCAGCATGCCGCCGATCATCACAGGCTTTCGGCCAAAGCGATCGGCCAAGGGCCCACACACAAGCTGAGCAAGGGCAAAACCAATAAGATAAACACTCAGCGTGAACTGAACCTGATCGGTGCCGGCGTTAAAGTCAGCCCCAATCTGCGGCAGCGCAGGCAGGTACATATCAATGGCCATCGGCCCGAGGGCGACCGCGGCGGCGAGTAAAATGGTGGTCCAGATGCTGGTGAGTGCGAGCACGGTTATTCCTGACCCCGGAGTTGGGTGAGAGTGGGGTAGTGCCTCCCAAAACACGCTCCTTGCGGCACATCCATGTGACGCTTGGGCTCCGCCATCCCTGGCTCCGCACAGTTTTGGGAGGCACTACCCCACTCTCACCAGCGAACATATGGAGGGGGAGTCTAGGACGGCCGGCCCAGAAAAATAACGGCTTAACCTTTCATGCAATACATGAACAATATTGATTGATTAATCGTGCAAGCCGTTCATGGTGGCCGCCACCGAGTTCACCTGATTGCGAACCCAGCGGTGGGCGGGGTCTGTCTGGTGGCGTCGGTGCCAGAGCATGAGCAGAGTGAAGGGGTTGTATTCAAAGGGTAAAGGCACGTAGGCGAAGTCCCGCATCAGTTGATTGCTCATTCGTTCGGGTGCGGAGGCCAAAAGGTCAGTGCCGCGCAGAAACTCCGGCAGGCCGGAGAAGTTGGAGACCGTCACCATGCTGCGCCGTTTCAGACCTCTTGCTTCCATAGTGCTATCCAGCCCGGGCTTTTCGCCGGTGGCGAACAGCACGGTGATATGGTCGGCGTTCATGTAATCCTTCAGGTCAGCCGGCGCGTCACGTTGGTTCTGGTCGTAAAACACCACCATCCGGTCCGCCATCAAGCCCCGCTGCATGATGTCCGTCGTCTCCGGCGCAAACGGGCTGATCACCAGATCGCAGGCCTCTTTGCGCAGAAGATCGGCATTGGGAATGCCGGAGGGAATCACCTGCAGGTGAATACCCGGCGCCTGTTCCCTGAGTGTCTTCACCAACCCTGGTAGCAACAGATCCCGCTGGTAGTCGTTGGCCGCAATGGTAAACGTAAACTCCGCCGTGGCCGGCTCAAACGGTGGCCCCGAGGGCAGGGTGCGCAGGTCGTCCAGTAGCTGACGGATGTGCGGCCCGGTGCGCAGGGCATAGTCGGTCGGCACAATGCCCCGTCCGGATTTCACAAACAGGGGATCGCCGAAGGCCTGGCGCAAACGCTCCAGGGTATGGCTTACCGCCGATTGGGTCACCCCCAACCGAACGGCCGCACGCGACACCCCGCCCTCGTCCAATACGGCAACGAAGGTGGCGAGGGATCTCAGGTCCAGGTTCAACATATCAACAGGCTTCATGGTTGGCAGTTTAGGCGAGCGCAAGAGCCAAGTCATCTGGAAGCCGGGCCTGGTTGATCGGTTTTGCCACTAAAGTCCGGTTGGGCTAAATTGAGTAATCGTTCAATATTGAGGCGCACTCCCCGGAACAGGAGCAAACATGAAAACCACCCTGGCGTTTGATGTATACGGAACCTTGGTAGACCCGATGGGCATGCCCCGACTGCTTGAGCAGGATGCGGGCGAGCAGGCAGCGGTGGTTGCCGGGCTCTGGCGGGAGAAACAGCTGGAGTTTTCGTTCCGGAAGGGCCTGATGCGAGTCTACGAAGATTTTGGCGTATGCACCCGCCAGGCCCTGCGCTATGCCATGGCAGTTCATCAGCTGGAGCTGACCAGGGCGCGGGAAGACCAACTCATGGCCGCCTACTTGTCCCTCCCCGCGTTTGAGGATGCCTTACCGGCCCTGCAGTCATTGAAGGGCCAATACCCCCTGTTCGCCTTCTCCAACGGCAGCTACC
This sequence comes from Marinobacter sp. KM021, assembly GCF_050707965.1. Taxonomy (NCBI): domain Bacteria; kingdom Pseudomonadati; phylum Pseudomonadota; class Gammaproteobacteria; order Pseudomonadales; family Marinobacteraceae; genus Marinobacter; species Marinobacter sp. KM021. Next base: position 3,379,653 of record NZ_CP136129.1, on the reverse strand, counting down.
CGGCACTGGAAAAGGTGCTCGGTCACAACAACCTGCTGGAGCAGTTCGATGGCCTGGTGTCGGTGGACGACATCAAAAGCTTCAAACCAGACCCCGCCGTCTACACCTACGCCCGCCGCGCGACCGGCGCCTGGGACAGCCCCCTGTGCCTGGTGTCCAGCAACGCCTGGGACGTGATCGGTGCCAGAGCGGCCGGGTTGTCAGCGATTTGGGTAAAGCGGGATGAAAACCGGGTTTTCGAAGACTGGGGCATAGAGCCAACTGCGGTAATACAAAGTCTTTCTCAACTTCCCGAGAGTCTCAAGGCTCTCAGTACCTGAAAGCAGCTTTCAATAGGCATATCAAACAGTCAGCGAAGGCAGGGGTTGGGGAGGGGGTGCCAAAACCATCAGGAAAACCACGTTTTCCGTTTTGGCACCCTCCCCAACCCCTGCCGACATACTCCGATAAAAAGTCAGTCAGACCGAGCCGCCAGCCACTCCGCCAGCTCCAGCCAAGAGGCCTTGGGCGCCTTGCTCCCCGCAAGAATCCCCATATGCCCGCCCGGCGCCACCCGAAAGGTTTTGTCAGTAGAGCTGACATGATCCATCACCCGCTTCGCCGCCCCCGGCGTGGCCAGAGTGTCTTCCTGGCCGGCAATCGCCAGTAAGTTGGCATTCACATTCTCCAGCCGCGCAAAATCCTCACCGATCTGGATTTGCCCCTTGGCCAGCTGATTATCAATCCACACCCGCACCACCGTATCCTGAATCACCCCGCCAGGATAAGCCACCATCCGGTCCAGAAACGCCGACGTGGTGGCGTGATTGGTGACAAACTCCCGGTCACCCAGGCGCACAATCAGCTCCCAGTAGCCCATCACACTGCCAATCGGATTGGTCAGCTTGAAACCGATGGTATTGGCCCAGCCCGGGGTGTGAAACCAGTGTGGCTTCATACTGTGCAACTGAAACCCCGTGCGTTTGCGCACCACCCCGGCAACATCCGCAATGCGCTGGTACATCCAGCCGATGGCACCGGAGGCATGGCTGTCGATCGGCAGGCCCAGCACGATGGCGTTGCGAATGTGCTGGTCCTTGCTCAGGGCAGAGTAAAACAGCGTGAACATGCCGCCCATACTCCAGCCGTGCAGCGACAGTTCCTGCTCGCCGCTGTGCTCCCGCACCCGGTTCAGATAGGCCGGCAGCAATTCCGCCACATAGGTATGCATGTTGTAATGGGTGTGCTCCCGCTTGGGAATGCCCCAGTCAATCAGATACACCTCGAATCCCTTCGCCCGCAGAAACCGCACCAGGCTGCGCTGGGGGAACAGATCGTAGATCAGCATGTTCACCGCCAGGGGCGGGATGATCACAATCGGTGTGCGATGGGTTGTCCGCTCCACCGGAATCACCAGATCGTCCAGCTCAATGAAATCCTCTTTCAGTGGCGAGTAGTAACGCAGGCTGACCAATCCGTCCGAATAGAGGGTTTTAAACGGGGTCTGGCCTGCCTGTACCAGGCTGGCGGCGCGAAACACCCGGTCAAAGGCGTTACCGGCATAGAGGGTGCCCTGGCGAGCCAGGTCAGAGGTCAGGTTGAGGGCAGCTTTCACGGGGTTAAGCATGTGTGTTTCCGTTGGTGCTTCAGTCACTGTTCCCGACAGGATAGGCGGGCGGTTGCTCGGGTACCATGGCAAAACCGTCACATCTGGCCGGCATAATGGTCACTTCAGGCCACTGCCCAATCCTGTATCTCATTGTTATGATAACGGCCTTCCCGTAACTACAATGAAAACAGGATCCCCATGCTCAGTTTCTTGCCTGCCCCGATCATTGGCGTGCTCAACTCCATTCTGCTGGGCCTCAACACCCTGTTCTGGTGCCTGCTGCTCTATATTCCGGCGGTGCTGAAACTGATCATCCCGCACAAGGGGTTCCGGGTGCTGTGCACCAAGGTCATCATCTGGATCTCGGAGTCCTGGGTGGCTTGCAATACGGGCTGGATGAAACTGACCCACAGCACCCGCTGGCAGGTGACCGGTGCAGACAACCTGAAACGGGAAAGCTGGTACCTGGTGCTTAGCAACCACCAGAGCTGGGTGGATATCTTTGCCATGCAGCGGGTATTCAACCGTCGGGCGCCGTTTCTCAAATTTTTCCTGAAACAGCAGCTGATCTGGGTGCCAGTGATTGGTCTGGCCTGGTGGGGACTGGATTTCCCGTTTATGAAACGCTACACCCGGGAATACCTGATCAAGCACCCGGAAAAACGCGGTGAAGACCTGAAAGCCACCCGCAAGGCCTGCGAAAAATTCCGCTACACCCCGGTGAGTGTGATGAACTTTGTCGAAGGCACCCGCTTTACCAAAGCCAAACACGACAAGCAGAAATCCCCCTACCAGAACCTGTTGCTGCCGAAAGCCGGTGGCGTGGCCTTTGTACTGGATGCCATGGGCGATTCCATCGACACCCTGGTGGACGTGACCATTGCCTACCCCAACGGTGCACCCACTTTCTGGGATTTCATGTGTGGCCGTGTGCCGGAGGTCCAGCTGGATATCAACACCCAGCTGATTCCGGAGCACTTGAAAGGTCGAGACTATTCCAGCGATGCCGAACATCGTCGGAATGTGAAGGAATGGTTGGGAGAGTTATGGCAAAGCAAGGATCAGCGCCTGACTCAGGCGCTGACTGCGGGCAAGTGAACGAAACGGGTCAGGACTCGTCTTCGTCTTCCACCTCATCCGGATGTTCGCGCTTGTAGCGCTCCCATTCTTCCCAATCGTGAGGCGTCCCGGCATGGGGACGCTTCAGGTGTTTGGCGTGATCCAGCGCGTTTTCACGCAGACTGTGATCACGCTCTTCCTCTTCTTTGTCGAAGCCGTATTTCTTCAGAAATTCCTGGGGGCTGATGGTCATGGTGCACCTCCCGTCAAAGGCTGTTTCCTAAGGAGTACGGTGCGCCTGAATTTTCGGTTTTTCAACCGTTGTCGGTGCCATCACCACGGACAATCTCTTCAGCCTCAAGCAGCTTGAAGTTGATCTGCCGGCGCTCGTCGTCCACCCCGGCGAAGCTGACGGTAACCCGCTGCTCCAGCTGGAAGATACGGCCATTCTTGTTGTGCACCAGGCGCAGGGTGACCGGATCAAAGCCGTACTTGCCCTCCAGGTCCTTGCAGCTGACAAAGCCTTCCAGCCCGTTGCTGTCCAGGCGCACGAAGAAACCGGAGGGCATGGTGCGGCTGATGGTGCCTTCCATGGGGTCTTCCGGCAGGGTCTTGGCGTAGTCGGCCTTGAGCCAGGTTTCCAGAGTGTTGGCGGCCTGGCGGGCGCGGAACTGGGTGGCTTGCAGGGCTTCCAGTTGCTGGCTGTTCAGGGGTTTGATCGGGGTGTTCCAGAGCGCCGCTTTGATCAACCGGTGCACGTAAAAGTCCGAGAATTTGCGCAGCGGTGAGGTGAAGGTGGTGTAGGCGTCCAGCCCCATGCCCTGATGGGGCGCGGCATCAAAGCCCAGCTCCGCCCGGGCCAGCTGGCGGGACAGGATGGCTTTCACCGGTACCTCGGCCTGTGGCTGATCGCTGTGTTTCATCAGCGCCTTGAAGCCTTCGGCGGTGCTGGCGTCGTGCTCGGCCAGGTGTGGCGCATGGCTTTCGAGCAATTTCCGGATGTTGTCGGCGCGGTCGTCCCGCAGGCCCGGGTGCTGGATAAACAGGCCTTTGCCCTGCTGGGTCAGGAAGTCTGCGGCACAGCGGTTTGCGGCCACCATGCATTCCTCCACCAGCCGGTGGGCTTCGTTCTGCACCGAGGGTTCAATCACCCGGATACGCTTATTCTCGTCCAGGCGCAGGCGGAATTCCGGCCGGTCCTGGCTCAGCAGCGCGTGTTCGGCGCGCCATTTACGCAGGGCGGTGGCGGCCTGATGCAGCTGGTCCAGGCTGTTGGCGACCTCGTCTGGTAAAGCCTTGATCTCGTCGTCTTCCCGGCCTTCGATCAGGTGGGAGACCAGTTCGTAGCTCAGCTTGCCCTTGGAGCGGATTGTCGCCTGCCGGAAGCTGTAATCGCCCAGGCTGCCGTCGTTATTCACCTGCAGGTCACACACCAGAGCCAGCCTGGGCACATCCGGCATGAGCGAGCACAACCGTGTGCTGATGCTGTCAGGCAGCATGGGCAGCGGCTCGCCCGGGAAATAGATAGCGGTGGCCCGGTTGAAGGCTTCTTCCTCAGCCGGGCTGCCCGGTTCGATCATCGCCGTCGGGTCGGCAATGGCAATGGACAGCGTCCAGCCAGTGGCGTTGGGCGTGGCCATCAGGGCATCGTCCATGTCCTGGGTGCCTGGGCTGTCGATGGTCACATAGGGTTGCTCGGTACGGTCTTCCCTGCCGTCGGTATGGGTCGCGACGGATTCTTCGCTCAGGGCATCGGCTTGTTTCTGAACCTCGTCCGGCCAGGCATCGGCGAGGTCGAAATTGGCCAGGGTGAACGCCCGTTCGATGCCCGGTTGGCCTGCCTTGCCAATGACTCGCAGGACTTTTGCCTGGCCTTTTCCATCCTTGAACGGGTGGCGATGGATCTGGCAGTAGATAAAGTCGTCGGGCTCGGCACCCATGCGCTCTTTCGGTGGAATGAAGATCCAGCGGTTGATGCCCGGGGTTTCCGGTGCCACAAAGTGGCCCTTGCCCTTGATCAGGTAGCGGCCAACAAAGGTGGTCAGGTGCGATTCCAGAAGCTCGTCCACCACGCCCTGGGTTTTGCCTTTTTCCACTTCCTGCTCGGTGACGTTCACCCGATCTCCGGGCAGCACTTTCTGCATTTCTTCCGGTGGCAGGAACACATCCCGCCCCTCATCCAGGGCCACAAAGCCGAAGCGCCCGTTGGTAGGTTTGACCGTGCCCGGGAAGACCACCTTGTTCTGCTTGATATCGGTTTTCAGCTGGCGCAACTGATTGAGAGCGTCGGCATTGAGCATGGAGAAAAGACCTGGCTGTAAAATGGATGATGCAGCGGAGTATAACGGTTATGCAGGTGGGAGTCAGATCTGTCAGGCCGGGTGTGTCTCCTCGCCGGGAGCAGCGTGGATGCGAACCCGGTTACGCCCTCCCCGCTTGGCCCGTTCCAGGGACTGCAACAGTCGGGCGCTGTCGTAACGCACCTGAATTTCAGTAACCTGCTTGCCCCAGCGTTCGATGATGTCTTCTGACAACTCCCGGTAGGCCAGCCAGGAGGCAGACGCCGCGAGAATGATCAGTAACGATGCGAGGCCGAGTAGGCGGGTTTTAAGGCTCAAGCTGAATCCCTGCGAGTATTTGTTTTGTTTCCAACACTGACATCCATAATAGAACAGCCCGGAACGACAGTGTAGAAAAAACAGACAGACCCGCTAGCCTCACGGGTGCACAGCCGGGCTGGCTGTGCACGGATATCCTGGCCTGAGCGCAAAACGGTCAGTTGTGCTCGGCAAACACCCGGGTCTGACCTTCCTTGTTAAACAGGATGACCTTGTAGTGGTCCTTGCGATCACCCATCTCCATGCCGGGCGAGCCTATGGGCATACCCGGAACACTGATGCCGGTGGCTTTCGGGGCCTCGCTCAATAGGCGTTTGATATCATCCGCCGGCACATGGCCTTCCACCACATAGTCACCCACAAAGGCGGTGTGGCAGCTGCCCAGGCCTGGAATCAGGCCGGCGTCGGCCTTGATCTTGCCCATGTCATCGGTGTCGGTGGCGGTGACGTCGAACCCGTTTTCTTCCAGGTGGTCGATCCAGTCGCCACAGCAACCGCAGGTGGGCGATTTATACACGTGAATGCTTTGGGCGGCTCCGCCGGCGACGGCCGTGGTGCTGAACCCCAGGGCGGCCACCAGGCCAAGGGCTAAGGTGTGTTTTTTCATGGCGGTTACCTCGGTAATGCGTGTGTAAACAGGATTATTGGTTCTGCCCGGATTTGTTGCCGGATAACCAGAACCACCAAACCACGGCGGCCATCAGGGCCAGCCCTGCTGCGTTGACCAGAATAGTCTCCATCAGTTCCGCTCCTCTTGCCTTGCCGGGGTGTGGCTGCTTTTGAACAGGCGCAGCCGGTTGGCATTGGATACCACCGTCACCGACGACAACGACATGGCGGCACCCGCCAGAATCGGACTCATCAGGATGCCCCACACAGGGTAGAGCAGGCCGGCGGCCACGGGAATACCCATTGTGTTGTATACAAACGCTCCGAACAGGTTCTGTTTGATGTTGGTGACGGTTGCCCGGGAAATCTCGATGGCATCCGGCACGCCGTGCAGGGAGCCGCGCATCAGGGTTATGGCTGCGCTTTCAATGGCGACATCGGTGCCGGTGCCAATGGCAAAACCGACATCTGCGGCCGCCAGTGCCGGGGCGTCATTGATGCCATCGCCTACCATGGCCACGGTGTAGCCTTTGCCGCGCATTTCGCTGACCACTTCGGCCTTGTTCTCGGGCAGTACTTCGGCCCGGTAGTTATCAATACCGGTTTTGGCGGCGATGGCCTTGGCGGTGGCATCAACGTCCCCGGTGACCATCATCACCTTGATGCCTGCGTCATGCAGGCGGCGGATGGCGGCTTCGGAATCCGGCTTGATGGCATCGGCCACCCCGATAACGCCCAGCACCTTGGCGCCCAGTGCCAGAAACAACGGCGTGCCGGCCTCCTCGGTAATGGTGTTGGCGGCCGAGTCCAGATTTGTCACGTCGATGCCTTCGGCCTCCAGCCAGCGCCGGTTGCCCAGACGGACCGCCTGGCCATCGAACTGGCCTTGCACGCCCATACCGTTGAGCGCTTCAAAGTCCGTCACTGTTTCAGGCTCTACGTCATTTTCGTTGGCCCGGTTCAATATGGCCTCTGCCAGAGGGTGTTCGGAGTGGCGCTCCAGCCCGGCTGCCAGTGCCAACAGGGTGGTATCGTTATCATCAACGGCGGTCATCCGCGTGACGGCCGGGTGGCCTTCGGTGATGGTGCCGGTCTTGTCCAGAATCACCAGATCGATCTTGCCGGCGGTCTGCAACGCATCCCCTTGGCGAATCAGCGCGCCATACTCGGCAGCCTTGCCGACGCCCACCATCACCGACATCGGCGTGGCCAGGCCCAAAGCACAGGGGCAGGCAATGATCAGAACCGTGGTGGCCGCTATCATCATATGAACCACCGCCGGCTCCGGCCCCACGTTGTACCAGACCAGTGCCGCGCCGATGGCAACCAGCATGACCGTGGGCACGAACACCGAGGAAATCTTGTCGGCCAGCCGGCCAATGGCCGGTTTCGAGCCCTGGGCTTTTTTCACCAGCTTGATGATCTGCGCCAGCGCCGTCTCGCTGCCGACCCGGGTAGCTTCGTAAATGATCGAACCATGGGTGTTCAGGGTACCGGCTGACACCTCATCATCCTTCGCCTTGCTCACCGGCATGGGTTCGCCAGTCAGCATGCTTTCGTCGATGCGGGTGCTGCCTTCGATAATGACACCATCCACCGGCAGTTTTTCACCGGGTCGAACACGGATGTGGTCGCCTTTGCGAACCTGCTCAACGGGAAGGTCCTGCTCCTCGCCGTTGCGAATCACCCGGGCGGTCTTGGCCCGCAGGTCCAGCAACCGCCGCACCGCCTCAGAGGTTTTGCCCTTGGCCCGTAACTCCAAGGCCTGACCCAGATTGATCAGGCCGATGATCATGGCGGAAGCTTCAAAATACACATGCCGCGCCATCTCCGGCAGCAGCTCCGGCACGCTCGACACCACCATGGAATACAGCCAGGCGGTACCGGTACCCAGGGCAATCAAGGTGTCCATGTTGGCGTTATGGTGTTTGAAGGCCTTCCAGGCCCCGGTGAAGAAATGCCCACCGGTAGCGATCATCACACCCAGGGTCAGAACGCCGAAATTGATCCAGGTAAGCTGATTGGCCTCCGTCACCATCATGGTGTCGAAACCCATACCCCAGACCATCAACACCAAGCCGAGGCCCAGACTGATGGCCATCTTCACCAGCAGCACTTTGTACTGCTTTTTATCCTCCGCTTGCCGGCGATCATCGGCGGCGTCGGCATCCTCAATTACGCTTGCGCCGTAACCTGCACTTTCCACAGCCTTGATCAACGCATCCGGCTCCCCTGTGCCATTGGCGGTCGCCGTGTTGTCCGCCAGATTCATATGGGCATGGGTTACCCCGGGCACCGACAACAGCGCCTTCTCGATACTGGCAACGCACGATGCGCAGGTTGCCCCGGAAACCGAGAGCGTAATTTGATCATCTTTCGCTGATTCGGTTGCCTGACCAGGTTCAGCGGCCGCCTCGGCGGGCCCTTGGTCAGCGCCGGATGCGCGGTTGTGCGAAGTGGCTGTTTTCGAAGCGCAACAAGGCGCAGGCTCTGAATTCGCCGCAGGCTCCGCCGGATATCCTGCCTCGGTTACCACCCGCGCCGCCTCGGCCAGATCCACCCCGTCAGGCAACGCCACCGTTTGCGCCTCGATATCCACCCCAACCAGCTCGGTACTGCCGGTCAACGGCTCCAGCGCCGCACGAATCTTCTTCGCACAGCCCTGGCACGAAGCTCCCGAAATCGACAGCGCCGGCTTCAACTTAGTTGTATCACTCATGATGTTGACTCCTCGCAACATGACTCAGCAGAGGGATCGTCCCAGTGCTCAATCAACCGACAAATGGTATGCCCATCCGGCGTTCCGTCCGGCATCTCCTGCCAGGCAGCCAGCGCCGAAATCATCCGCTTGCGCAATTGCTGCAACTCCGCAATTTCCCGTTCAACCACCACTAACCGCTGCTGAAACACGTCCCGAACCATCGGGCACGGCGAATGCTGATCATCCGCCCGGGCCAGAATCTGCCGAATCTCCGGCAACGAAAACCCCAACTGCCGCGCCTTCCGGGCAAACCGCAACCGGCGCAGGTCTTCGGCATCGTACTGCTGGTAGTTGTTGTCCGGGTTGCGGGTGGGTTGTAACAGACCCTCCCGGGTGTAGAACCGGACGGTATCGGGGTTCACCCCGGCGGCGGTGGCGATCTCTTTGACTTTCATAGGTGCTGCCCATCACAGAGTGATTGTTGGATGACAGGAATCCACGCACCAGCTTAACGAAGTGACGGTGCGGGATAGGGCTTCCGAAAATGCTCGTAGCCATGGATGGCGGAGAGCAAGCGTACACGGACGTACTTGCAGCGGTTTTCGGAAGCCCTATCCCGCATCGGCACGGCGGACTCCACAACCCAGACAATAGACTAAAACCTGTGACCAACTCACAGGTCAAAGGTTTTCAGGCAGGATATCAGGAAGAAGAATTCTTAGAGCGAAGAAACACACCACAAGACTTGCACTGATCAGGCGCCATCAGCTTAGCCTGCCAGCCAATCTTCACCCCACAGGCGGGACACTGCAGCCGCAACTGCAACACAATAATCGGCACCACCAGCAAAGCCAGCAGCACCCCCAGAGACCCCCACTCATCACCACTGGAAATCCCCAACTGACTACTGAACACCAACACCACCGTCAGCGCCACAAACGCAAACATGAAATAATTCCGGTTCCAGCGCTCCCAGCGGCGCAGCCTGGCATCCTGCTCCGGAGTCAGATATCTGGCAGACATAAACATCACTCAAAGAAAAAGTTACAGAGAAGTTTGGGGATCAGAAACCGCCATTACAAACCCGAATTGATCGATTGACCGGTAAACAGGATGCCTTCCGCCAACGCTGTCTCCAGGTCTTCCGCTGGAATCGGCCGGCTGATCAGATAACCCTGGGCCAGATTGCAACGGTGCGCTTTCAGGAAATTCAGTTGCTCCTCGGTTTCCACGCCCTCGGCCACCACCTGAATGCCGAGGTTGTGGGCAAGATTGATCACGGCCCGAGTGATGACCGCGTCGTCATGGCGCTCGGTCACATCGGTGATAAACGACCGGTCAATTTTCAGCAGATCTACCGGGAAATCCCGCAAATAGCCGAGAGACGAATAGCCCACGCCGAAATCATCAATGGCCAGGTGAACCCCCAGCTGATGCAGACGCGACAACTGATTCAGGTTGTGTTCAATGTTCTGGATGAAGATCTCTTCCGTCAGCTCCACTTCCAGCATGCTCGGGTCCACTTCTTCCGATAGCAGGGCATCCCGTACATGTTCCACCAATGATTCATCATCCAGCTCCCGGCCCGAAAGATTCACTGCGATCCTGAGTTGCTCGCAAGCCGTGCCGCGCCAATTGGCGAGCTGGCGACAGGCGGCAAGCACCACCCAGCGGCCAATCTCGGTAATCCGACCGCTTTCTTCCGCCAGGGGGATGAACTCGATGGGTGCCAAAAGCCCTCGGCGGGGGTGCTGCCAGCGGATCAGGGCTTCCACACTGTTGATCTCACCGGTTTGCAGGTTCAGCTGGGGTTGATAAAACAGCACAAACTCGTCGTTGGCCAGGGCCTGGCTCAGATCCTTGTCCAGCTCCAGGCGCATCACCTCACGGTCCTGCATGCCTTCGGTGTAGAACTGGTAAGTATTGCGGCCCTGCTCCTTGGCACGGTAAAGGGCAATATCGGCATTCCGGAGCAGGGTGTCGGCGTCCAGTCCGCTCTGGGGATACACGGCGACACCCATGGTGGCGGTAATGCTGTGGGCATCACACTGAACCTCGAACGGTTCGGCAAAGCACTGCTTGATCTGGCCAAGCAGGTGAATCACATCGTCAATGTCGTCCACGTGTTGCTGGCAGATCATGAACTCGTCGCCGCCTGAGTAGGCCACCAGAATCCGCTCATTGCTCAGGCTGTTCAGCCGCTCAGAGACCTTGATCAGCAGTTCGTCGCCAAACTGATGGCCGAGGGAATCGTTGAGCATCTGGAACCGGTCCAGGTCAATCATGACCAGCCCCACCTGGCGCATTTGCCGGTCGGCGATGTTAAGAGTGTGGGCCAGGTCCTCCATGAAAAACCGGCGATTGGCCAGGCCAGTGAGGGTATCGGTGGATTCCAGTCGCTCGAGGTCAACCTGCATGGCGATACGCTGGTCAATCTCACGTTCCAGCTCCCGGCGGGTTTTCAAAAGCGCCTGATTGCGCTTGAGGATCAGCTGGACGAGCAGGGTGGTCAGGCTGGTCAGCAGGCCCATAAACACAAGGCTTGCGAAGGTGAGCATCGGCCAGGAACTGCGCTGGCTGTCTACCCAGGATTGATTGGGGCGTAACGTCAGGGTCCAATCCAGAGTGGGGAACTGCACGGGCAGGGTGAAGCTGAAGCTCCGGGCAATCTCTGTGTCTGAGTTAAGAACGTAGGCAGGTTCTCCTGAATCCTGGATTTCAATCTGAAAGTGTTCCAGTACCCGGCGGGTCAGTAACTGCTCGGTGAGAACTTCCATCCTGAACACACCGGCCATGTAGCCGTTATTGGCGTCTCCGGCGCCCACGGGGTAATAAATCACCATGCCCTTGCCGCCCTGGCGAAGATCGATGATACCGGACAGATCATAATCACCGGTGGCTGCTGCTTTATCCAGTGCTTCGCGGCGCTGGTCGTTGAACGCCACGTTATAACCCACCACGTCCTGATTGCCAGCCAGCGGTTCCAGCCATCGGATGATGTAGTTGGAATCAATCCACTCGATGGCCTGGTATACCCCAAAATCTTCCAGGTAGTTGCGTGCGTCCACGCGCCATTGCGATTCCGGCATCTCGGGCTCGACATAAAGCCGATAGGCCATGCGCCCGATGGCCTGAACGTGCACCAGAAACTCCCGCTCCAGGTTATCAGTCAACGCACGGGCTTCATTACGGAGGTTGGCTTCGATCTGTCGGTTATCCTGCTGGATAAGCCCTTCCCGAAGGCCGGCGGCAATGGCGAGAAAAACCAGAAAGATGACCAGCACAAACACCGGGCTCATAAGCCATCGGACAACAAGGCTGGTACCGGTTTCGGGTTTTGCCACAGTGTACTCCAGATCGTTAAAAGACAGGCTGAACAGGTTTAACGGCCAATCGCGCTTGATTATGAGCCATAGTTATCCTGTTTGGCCATGCCCCAATGGGTCTGGTACGCCGGAAGCGGGTTGGAGCAGCGGTGATTGCAGGTACACGGAATCAGGCCTGTTCGACGATGGGCCCAATACCAAGCTTCGGGATCTCCTGTTTCGGACAGCGGTCCATGACCACCCTCAGCCCGGCGGCTTCGGCGCGGGCAGCACCGGACTCATTAATCACGCCAATCTGCAGCCAGAGTACCGGAATCTTCTGTTTAATAGCCTGGTCGATCACAGCATCGGTGCGTTCCGGGGCCAGGAACAGCTCAGCCATGTCTACGGGTTCCGGGAGTGATGCCAGGTCAGCATACACTGTCTCACCGAGCACTTGCTGGCCGGCCAGGCGCGGATTTACCGGGATCACACGGTAGCCCTGGCGCTGCAGGTATTCCATCACTTCGTGGGAGGGGCGGTTGGGTTTCTCGCTGGCACCAACCAACGCAATGGTACGCACAGATTCGAGAATATCCCGGATCTGGTCAGGGGCATTGCTGGGCATCGGGGCAGACCTCGAAGAATTAACGATGGGCCTCAAGGCAGACAGAGACCGATTCCGCATAGCGTAACGCGTGCGGCTTGTCGATTTCTACCTGTGCCCACTGCACGGCCTGATGTTCCATCACAATTTCGAGAACTTCGTGGGTCAGCCGTTCCAGTAGAGCAAAACTGTTGCCGTCCACATGCCCGATGATTTGCTTGGTGATGGTGCGGTAATTCAGGGCAGCGGAGATTTCGTTCCGGTCAATGGCGGCGGAGGCATCGTAGCGAAGGGTGACGTTGATCACCACATCCTGCTGGTTGTTGATCTCTTCTTCCTTGATGCTAATGTAGGCACGGAGCAGAAGGTTCTTGATCCTGACCGTGGCCAGGTGATCACCAGTCATGGTTGTCATGATGCCTCCGTTTTCGGCGTCTGGTTCAGCGATTGTTGCCAATCAGGGTAAGAAATTCGGTGCGTGTGGCCTGTGATTTCCGGAACTGTCCCAGCATCATCGAGGTTTTCATCCGGGAGTTCTGTTTCTCCACGCCCCGCATCATCATGCACATGTGCTGGGCCTCGATAACCACGGCGACACCTTTGGCATTGGTAACGCTTTCCACCGCTTCCGCGATCTGGCGGGTCAGGTTCTCCTGAATCTGCAGGCGGCGGGCATACATATCCACAATGCGAGCAAACTTGGACAGGCCCAGTACCCTGCCCTGGGGCAGATAGGCGATGTGGCATTTGCCGATGAACGGCAGCATATGGTGTTCACACATGCTGTACAGCTCGATGTCCTGGACCACCACCATTTCATCCATGGCGGATTCAAACACAGCATTGTTGACCAGGTCAGCAAGATCCTGCTGGTAACCCCGGGTCAGGAACTGCATGGCCTTGGCGGCCCGCATCGGAGTGTCCTGAAGACCTTCGCGGTCGGCATTTTCGCCGAGGCCTTCAATGATGGCGCGGTAATGACCAGCAAGGTCGTCCAGAGGTAAGGTCATAATCGTTTCCGGTTTGTGTCTGATAAAGGGCGCAAGCTTAAGGGAATTTTCAGGCCATCTCCACGGTTTACGCCGGTTTGCCCATTATGGACCAGTTCACGGGCAGCGTTTAGTGATCTGGCAGCCAGTACGGCTTTGGACTAAAGTGGAGGTTCCTCAGGTAGATCGGGACGAACAAATGGAGCAGGTGATACCCGGTTCACAAATCAGGGCAGAAAGCCGCCAGGATACCTATACCCTCGAGGCGTGGCAGCAGGCCGGTAAATGGTTCAGCTACGATGGCCATGCCATCTTCAGTCGCATGGCTGGAAAAGGCTCGCCGCTGGTGCTTCTGCACGGGTTTCCGACCGCCAGCTGGGACTGGAGCCGGTTATGGCCGATGCTGGCGTCTGGCCACCAACTGCTGGCTGTCGATATGCTAGGCTTCGGGTTTTCCGACAAGCCCCGCAACTATGTTTACAGCATTGAGGACCAGGCGGATCTGATCCAGGGCTGGATCGAAGGCCTGGGACTGGATTCGGTGCACCTGTTCGCCCACGATTATGGCTCTTCGGTGGCACAGGAACTGCTGGCCAGAGACCAGGAAGGATCATTGCCCTTCGCAATCAACAGCGTGTGTTTACTCAACGGAGGCCTGTTCCCTGAGGTGCACAGCCCGCTGTTTATCCAGAAAGTCCTGAAGAGTCCCCTGGGTGGGCTGATCAGCCGTGGGCTTACCCGGGGTAGCTTCGAACGGAATTTCCGCCGGCTGTTTGGTGACCGGAATCCTCCGGCCCAGCAGGATCTGGAAGATTTCTGGCATCTTCTTACATACAACAATGGCCGTGGAATTCTGCATGAACTGATTCAGTTTATGGAAGAACGTCGTTGCCATCGTAATCGCTGGGTGGGGGCCTTGCAGAACGCCCGGCAGCCAATGCGCCTGATCTCCGGCGCTGCGGACCCGGTCTCGGGCGCGGCCACGGTGCGGCGCTACCGGGAATTGATCCGGAACCCGGACGTCATCAGCCTGAGGAATATCGGCCACTACCCGCACTTTGAATCGCCCTGGGATGTATTCAGTGCTTACCGGGATTTCCGCACCGGGCTTGAGTCCTGACCTTGTTCAAACTACAGCGCTGGTATCGCCGGCCGGGGTCGACGGCCCCGCAGCGTGGGCTGATTCATTGGAAGGCCGGGCCGCATTGACCACCTGATTGCGGCCCTTTGCCTTGGCGTCGTACAGCGCCTGATCCGCACGGTTCAGCCAAACCGACCAGGTCTCGCCGCGGCACACTTCCGCCACGCTGGCACTGGCGGTCAGCTTTATGTCATCCAGGAACGGCCTGGCACTGATGCTGGTCAGTAACTGATGGGCCAGGGTGTCGGCATCTTTCTGGCGGGTTTCCGGCAACACCACCATGAACTCTTCGCCGCCAATGCGGAACAGCTGATCACTTTCCCGAAGTCGCTTACGCAGCCGGATGGTCATTTCCTTAAGCACCCGGTCACCGGCCAGGTGCCCCCAGCGGTCATTAATGGTCTTGAAATAATCCAGATCAATCAGCACCAGGCTGGACACCCTCTCATAGCGCTCCCGCAGCTGAATCTGGCTGTTCAGAATGTCGGCCAGCTGAGACCGGTTCAGGCAGCCGGTGAGCGGGTCAGTCGTGGCCAGCCGGGTCAGCTCCTGTTGGAGCCGGCCCACCAGCCAGGCGAAGATCATGGCAAACAGGCAACTCAGCCCCAGGGAGAAGGTGATCCGCCAGAAATCGGCTTCGGGAAACTGAAGGAATGACACCACGGCCATGACGCTGACAAAAATGATGTTGCAGACAATGGCTTCTTTCAGCGGTAACAGGAAAAACAGTGCGATAGCCGCCGGATAGGCCCAGTAAAGACCGGCGTGACCGTTAATGGATGTCGAGTAGGCCGCGCAGACCACGGCCAGAATCGGAAACAGGCGCCCTTTCAGGAAATAGACACTGCGCAACCGCAGGAACAGGATTACCAGGGCTGCGTTGACACAGAACAGAATCAAAAGGGCAGACAGCAGAAAGTTACCGTGTTGCCATTGCACCATCACCAGAGGTGCCACGGCGATAAAGGCCCAGATATGCAGGTGGTACACCAGCTGACGTTTGAAACCCAATACTGCAAGGGTTGGATTGGTCGCCATGGTATCCGGCGAGGCAAAAAGGTTCACAGCCTACTCCTGCAGCTCATGGCTGGCATACTTCCCTGAAACACTGATGGCTCAAGTCTAGCACGGAGTTATTGGCTGGCCACTGCAGGTTTCGATAAACTCCCGGGACTTTGACCAGAACCGTAAGCAGGAACACGTGATGACCGCAATCCAGATCCGAACACCGGCGCTGACCATCCGGGCTGGGCGACGGGCCCTTCAGCGCCTGAGGGACAAGCCGTTAACACCGGCGGACGTCCACGTGATACCCGGCGCCGCCGGTGGCCCGAAAGCCCTGGGAATCAGCGGTCTGGACAAGGCCATCTTCGGTGACTGGTTGCCCCGGGCACCGCAAGAGCGGGTGCTGATCGGCTCGTCCATCGGCAGCTGGCGGTTCGCGGCGATTGCCTCATCCAACGATCCGAAAGGCCAACTGGCCAGGCTGGCGGAACTCTATACCAGCCAGCGTTTTGCCAAGGGGGTCAGTGCCGCCGAGGTATCTCGAAAAAGCGTTCTGTTTCTGGAAGAGTTGCTGGGCGGTCGGGAGGAGTTCATCCTCAACCACCCCTGGTACCGGCTTAATGTGGTGGTTGTGCGCAGCCTGGGCTTGCTGGAACACGACGCCAGGGGCCGCCTGGGTCTGGGCCTGATGAGTGCAATCAGCGCCAACATGGTCAGTCGTCGCCACCTTGGCCGATTCATGGAGCGGGGTATCGTGCATGATGCCCGTATCAGGACGCCGGTGTCCAAACTGGTGGATTTTCCCAGCCATGAAGTGGCGCTGTCCGCAGACAATCTGCTGCCTGCGCTACTGGCCTCCGCTTCGATTCCGCTGGTTATGTCCGGTGTTCGGAATATTCCCGGAGCCCCGGATGGCGTCTACCGGGATGGCGGGCTGCTGGACTACCACCTGGATCTGCCCTACGAGCAACCGGGCATCATCCTGTACCCGCACTTTACCGATAAGGTAGTGCCGGGTTGGTTTGACAAGACCTTGCCGTGGCGCCGGGGCGATGCCACCCGATTACAGGATGTGCTGCTGGTCTCCCCGTCCCGGGCGTATCTGGACAGCCTGCCGGACCGCAAACTGCCAGACCGGAAAGACTTCGAGAAGTACCTTGGCGACGACTCAGGCCGTGAACGATCCTGGCGCGCATCCATTGCCGAGAGTGACCGGCTGGGGGACGAGTTCCTCGAACTTGTGGAGAGCGGGCGCCTGCTGGATCAGGTTCAGCCATTGTAGCCATTGGCAATCTTGAGTGCGCTCAGTCTGAAGCCTGTGACTCCGTGGATCGGGTCCTTCAGTACCATCACCCGCACCACCGCCGGGACCGTCCGCTCGGCGCTGCGGTGCAACAGATTCACATCTACCCTGGCCAGGGTGGCCTCTTGCCGGGCTGCGGCCAGGCACTGGTCGAAGCGTGCACGGTCGGGCTCGGCGACCAGTTCGCTGAACGGCCGGTTGACAAGGTCTGACGGCGCCAGTCCCAGCACATCCGCTACCTGTGCCGATACGAATCCTATCTGCCCCTGTTCATCCAGTTCGCTGACAATGGCTCCCGACAGCGCGACCAGGTCCCGACTGCGGGATTCGCTGTCATTCAGTGCCTGGCGCAGCACGTTCTTCTCGACCTGCAAGTTGGTGATCCGTTGGTCAGCGATCCTGTTCAGCCTGGCCAACCGATGACCGTTGTCGTCTTTCCGTGCAGCCTGCCGGCATAGGGCGAGGGCGAGCAGCGTTGCCACGGCGGTAATCACCCCGCCACTGGCGCCAACGAGCCACCCCACACGCCGGGCCGGCGACACCAGCATCCGGGTATCCGGCCAGGTGGTCACCATCCAGTGCCGGCCGTTGGTCTGCAACTCGGTTCTCAGGGCGTCATTACCGGCCGGATGGCGTGAGCTGCCCAGCTGTATCAGTGGTTTCTTGGTGTGGCGTTCCAGGGTATCGATCCTGAGACTGATGCCATCCTGAAGTCCGGTTGCCAGGGAAGCCCGGAGCTCTTGAAGCTGTTCGTCTTCCTGCGATAGCCGGGCAAGATGGATGACAACCTGGCTGACCAGGGATTGATGCAGGGCCTGATAACGCTGGTGGGCAAGCTGATGAGCCATGTCTGAGGCGAGGCGGGCCGTCAGGAGGCTCAGAATGACGCCGCAGACCAGAATGACGGCCGGACCCCAGAGCCCCGGCCAGAGGCCAGGCCGGCGCGGGCCCGGATAAGGGATGTCAGAGAGGTCGCTATCCATGCTGAAAGCCTCTGGAGCTGTTACGGAAAGTGTGTCCAGATTACTCTAGACCAGCTCCGGCACTTTCGAAAGACGGAAGCAGTTATCGGCTGGCGTTCCGGGCGGTACCGTACACCAGCAGAAAAGCCAGGAAGGCGGTCACTACCACCGACGGCCCGGCTGGAGAATCCAGGTGCCAGGACAGCGTCAGGCCGCCGGTCACGGCGATAAAGCCGAACACCACCGCCAGTGCCATCATGTGTTCTGGATTTTTGGCCAGGCGCCTGGCGGTGGCCGCAGGAATGATCAACAGGGCGGTAATCAGCAGGACCCCGACAATCTTCATCGCCACGGCAATCACCAGGGAGAACATCAGCATCAGCGCCAACCGCAAACGCTCCACAGGTATTCCCTCCACCCGGGCCAGCTCCTCGTGGATGGTGCTCATCAACAGCCCGCGCCAGAGCATCGCCAGCAGTGTCAACACGAAAGCCGCGCCGCCGTAGATCCAAAGCAGGTCCTGGCGGCTCATGGCCAGCAGGTCACCGAACAGCAGGCCAGTCAGGTCAACCCGCACATCCGGCATGAAGCTCAGGGAGACCAGGCCGATGGCCAGGGCGCTGTGGGCGAGAATGCCCAGCAAGGTGTCGGTGGCCAAAGCCCGGGTGCGCGAGAGCAACACCAGAGCGACGGCGATGGTGACGCAGGTGATGACGACGCCCAGGTTCATTGGAACGCTGATCAGGAAACTCAGGGTGATGCCAAGTAACGCGGAATGGGCCAGGGTGTCGCCAAAATACGCCATTCGCCGCCAGACTACGAAGCAGCCCAGGGGGCCGGCCACCAGGGCAACACCCAGTCCACCCAGCAGTGCCCGCCAGAAAAAATCCCCGAGCACAGAATCAATGATGCTCATGGTCACAGGCTCCCTGAACGTCTGTGCTGGTCACAATGTCACCGTGCAGGTTATGACGGTGGTTGTGATTGTGATGATAGACTGCGAGAGATTCTGCCACCTGGTGGCCAAAGGTCTCGATGAACGCGGGGTCGTGAGAAATGTCGGCCGGGTAACCGCTGCAACACACGTGCTGGTTCAGGCATATGACCTTGTCGGTGGCGGCCATGACCAGGTGCAAGTCGTGGGAAATCATGATCACACCGCAATTCAGCTCATCACGGAGTTGGCGGATCAGGTCATACAGGGCCGCCTGGCCGTTGATATCCACACCCTGGGCGGGTTCGTCCAGCACCAGAAGGTCCGGTCGCCGTGCCAGTGCCCGAGCCAGCAACAAACGCTGTTTTTCGCCGCCTGACAGGTGATGCACCGAGGCATCCAGCAGGTGCCGGACACCGGTGCGCTCCAGCGCGGCTTCGCATTCTGCGTCGGAGCGGCCGCTCAACAGCATGAACCGGCGTACGCTCAGGGGCAGGGTCGCTTCCAGTGACAGGTGCTGGGGCACATAGCCAATGACCAGGCTGTTGGCCAGCGAGACCTTGCCAGAGCTGGGCTTCTGGATACCCAGAACGGCTTTGATCAGGGTGGTCTTCCCGGCACCATTGGGACCGATAATGGTGATGATGTCGCCCCTGCGAACCGCCATCTCAACACGGTCCACCACCGGGCGGTCGTCGAACTGTACGGTCAGCTGATGCAGGCGCACCAGGGCATCAGGCATGGCCGGGTTCTCCCTGGCACCGGGGGCAACGACCGGCCACTTCCATGGTGATTTCTTCGGGCCGGAAGGCTACGTCAGCCGCCGCGGTTTCTACCGCGCGAGTGACGTCCGGTGCGTCCAGCTCAAGTACGTTTCCGCATTCTCGGCAGATCAGGAAAGTGCCCCGGTGGTGTTCACCGGCATGGGTGCAGCCGGTAAATGCGTTCAGGGAGGCAATCCGGTGCACCAGACCGTATTGCAACAGGAAATCCAGGGCCCGGTACACGGTGGGTGGGGCGGCGTTATGGCCCTCGGTGCCCAGCATGGCGAGAATGTCGTAGGCCCCGAGAGGCTTGTGAGATTGCCAGATCAATTCCAGAACCCGCTCACGGATGGGGGTGAGGCGGGCATTCTGTTGTCGGCAAATGGCCCGGGCATCCGCCAGGGCCTGGCTGACACAGGCCTCGTGGTTGTGCGGGCGATAAGGAAGCGCGCGTTCCGGCATAGTCTGGATCCTGCAAAGTTTGCAACATTATAACATTTGCAGGCAGTACTGCTACGGCTGTGACCGGGTGGTCATCAGTGCCTGGCGGTTATCGCCAGTGACTCCAGGTACTCGAGGTTGGGAATCCAGGCGGCTTCGCCGTCGACTTCCACCTGCATGAGATCGGCCGGTCCAGCTTCGCCGTCCAGTTTTCGGATCTGCTCTTCCACCAGTCGGGCCTGGCTGGGAATGCCCTGGGTGACCAGCGCCATGAACGGGGCCTGCTGATGGCTGTCACCGATGGTGTTGAGCACAATGATTCTGCCCCGGTTGTCTCCGGGTACGGTCAGGGTTCCGCCGTTGGCTGCGTCATAGGATATGACTGGCAGTGTCAGGCCGCGCCAGTCCAGGAAGCCCACCAGCCATTCCGGGGTACTGGCGCCGGCGTCGGTACTGTTAAAATCCACCACTTCCGCGATCGACACGTTGGGTAGCAATAGTTGCCGGTCGCTGACCGGAATCATGACACAGGAGAGGGACTGGCTGTTCTCTTTCATGACGTGTTACCTCAGGCGGAATCCCGTTTCTGCCGGTTTTTGAGCAGGCAGTTGTTCTCAATGGTTTTCACCAGTTCCTTCGCCAGTTGCTCCGGTGTGCCGCAGAAGCTGCTGCAGCCGGTAGCGGCGACCGAATCCGGCATCGAACTGTTACCGCAACTCTTGCTTTCCTGCACCCAGATGCGGCTGCCGTAGGCTTTGAGCATGGGCGCTGCGATGGCGCCATCATTGCCCATGCCGGAAAACAGGATGGCATGGCAACGCTTGCCGTAGTAATCGGCAACGTTAAGCAAGACCTGGTCGATGGACGGGCCATAGGGTCCAGGCCAAGGCGTGTTGCGTTCTGTCAGTTGGCCCTGGGTGTCGAACGTCCATTCCCGTTCAACGGGCATCAGCACCACATCACCGTTTCTTACCCGGTAGCCTTCTTCCGCCCGTTTGAGCTGGTAGTGGGCATGCCGGCCCAGAACCCGGGTCAGTACCTCAGTGAAGTTGCCATCAATATGTTGAGCGTACACAAAACCCACCGGCAACCCTGGTGGCAGATTGTCCAGAAACGTTTTGACGGCAGCGGGTCCGCCCAGGGAAGCGCCCAGCACCCAGACATCCTCGGCCAATGAGCCTGGCGCTGCCGGAGCAATCCAATGAGGCAGTTCCGGTGCCGAATGAGGCGCCGGTGTGGTCTCCACCAATTCTTCCAGATCACTGGCGGTGTCCAGTGTCTCCAGGTGGCCAAGTTGTTGTTCCAGCTTGTCCACCAGCCGTCGTTCCCAACGGAAATAGTCAGTACTGCCGGGTTTAGGCGCCTGATCAACCCCGAAAAGTACCGGGGCGTCGGTATTTTCCAGCAAATGATCAAACAGCGCTGGATGGTCAGCCTCGTCTTCCAGGGTGACCAGCCACAGGCATGCATCCGGGAATTCCGGATAGTCCATCAGTCGGGACGGATCGCCGGAAAATGACACTTCCAGGCCGAATTTACCGGTGGCGGCCTGCAACCGGTGGCGTTGCAGGACCACATCGGAAACAATCCCGACCCCGGGCCGGCCAGATTGGCCGGCCATCACTGATTCCCGGTCAACCGCTTGATGGTGTCAAGCAGTTCGGCTTCCTGGAACGGCTTGCCCAGATACTCGTTGACCCCGATCGACAGTGCCCGTTCGCGGTGTTTCTCTCCGGTTCGGGAGGTGATCATGCAGATCGGTGTTTCCTTCAGGTTGTCGTCGTGGCGCACGAAACTGGCCACCTCGAAACCATCCATCCGGGGCATTTCGATGTCCAGCAAAATGATGTCCGGGCGATGATCCTGAAGCTGGGCCACTGCATCCAGACCGTCCTTCGCGGTGATGACTTCCATGCCGTTTCGTTCCAGCAAGCGGGAGGTAACCTTGCGCACGGTTACCGAGTCGTCCACCACCATAACCGTGGTGATCTTCTCTTCGTAGCGGCTGGTTTCCCGGGCTTTCTCGAGGTTGGCCAGGCGCTGCCGTTCAGACAGAATGTCGGAACGGATCATCGCTGGCAGGTCAAGAATCACCACCACGTTACCGTCACCCAGAATGGTGGCACCGGACACACCGCGCACGGTACTGAACTGCGGCCCCAGGGATTTAACAACGATTTCCCGGCTGCCCATCAGGTGGTCCACCTGCAAGGCCATGGGCTGTTCAGCCCCGCGCACCAGAATCACCGGTAACGGCAATGCCTGGCCCTGCAGTTTCGGATGGTGATCGCTGTTAAGCAGGCTGCCCAGATACTGCAGGCGGTATTGCTGGCCGGCGTATTCGTACATGGGGGCATCCGGCTTGTAATACTCTTCCAGCTCGTAGGTGCTGACCCGCACGATACCTTCAATGGTGTTGAGCGGGATGGCATAGAAGTCTTCGCCGGTAGCTACCATCAGGGCGCGGTTGACCGACACGGTAAACGGCAGGCGCACGGTAAAGGTGGTGCCGCGGCCCAGGGCCGAGTCAATATCCAGGCTGCCGCCCAGTTGCTTGATCTCGCTGCCGACCACATCCATACCCACACCACGGCCAGAGATCTGGGTAACTTGTTGGGCGGTGGAGAAGCCGGGCTGCAGGATAAACTGCAGGATTTCCCGCTCTGACAGCTCTTCATCGGCCCGCATCAGCCCCTGACGGACGGCTTTGTCGCGGATCACGTCGGCAGGAATGCCCTTGCCGTCGTCCATCATACGCAGTACCACATCGCCGCCTTCACGGGTCAGCGACAGGACAACTTCACCGGTGGCGGGCTTGCCGGCTTTCTTGCGTTCTTCCGGAGTTTCAATGCCGTGGTCCAGGGCGTTACGCAGCATGTGTTCCAGGGGCGCGATCATGCGCTCCAGAATATTGCGGTCCATTTCGCCTTCGGCGTTGCGAACATCAAAGTCCACTTTCTTGCCCAGCTCGCCGCTGATCTGGCGCACGATACGGCGCAGGCGTGGCACCATCGAGGCGAACGGAATCATCCGGGTCTTCATCAGACCCTCCTGGAGTTCCGTGTTGATCCGGGACTGCTGTACCAGCAGAGTTTCGGTATCCCGTACCCGGTCGGCCAGGGTTTCCCTCAGGTCGGCAAGGTCAGAGGATGACTCGGACAGTGCCCGGGACAGCTGCTGGATGGATGAGTAACGGTCCATCTCCAGCGGATCGAAGTCGTCGCCGTAGTCTGGGCCGTGTTCCTGTTCCGCCCGGAACAGAATCTGGGCCTCTGTCTCGATATCCATCCGGCGCAGCTGTTCACGCAAACGTTCGATGGTGGCGGCCATTTCATCCAGGGTGTGGCTGAAATCGCTGGTCTGCTGCTCCAGGCGGCCCCGGGTAATACTGGTCTCGCCGGCCAGGTTAACCAGTTCGTCCAGCAATGGCGCAGACACCCGGATGGTTTCCTGGGCCGCTCGCTGGGCTTCGGCCGCCTTGTTACGGATCTTGGCCGCTGCTTTTGCTGGCTTGGGCTGCTCCGGGGTCGGTTTGGCGGGCGTTTCTGGTTGCGGGGCCGGTACCTCGTCTGGCGGCTCAGATGCCGGCTCTGGCTGCGTTGAATCGGGCTGTGTCTGTGACGGTGCAATAACCGGTGCACCCGACTCAAAGCGAGTGCGGATAGCCGACACCAAACCAATAATAGCGTCGTGGTCTTCGGTAATCGCCTGCCACTGGCTGTCGTCCGGAGCGTTTCCACCCAAATCAATCAAGCGGGTTTCAAAAGCGTGGGCTTTGTCACCCAGTTCGCTAAGTTGCGACAACCGGGCACCACCCTTGAGGGTGTGCAGGGCGCGCTGCGCTTCCTGGTTGAAATGATGGTTGGCCGGCTCTTTGCGCCAGTCATCCAGCAGCTGCTCAAGCTGGTCCATGATCTCGCCGGCTTCCTCCAGGAAGATCTCCAACACTTCCGGATCGACCACTTCCGAGTCGGCCTCGGTGGATGCCTCCGGGGCCTCCGCCAGGTCGTCGGAAACCTGGCCGGCGGCCTGGAAGTCGGCAATCAGGTCGCTGGCAGGCTTCGGTTTCTGGCCTGCTTCAATGGTATCGAGCATGGACTTGAGGCTAGCCAGGGCCCGGTCGCTGAGCGTCAGCAGACCTTGCTGATCGTTACCACCGGAGACCAGCGTATCCAGCGCGTCCGACCAGGCCTCGGCAAGGTCGGCAATCGGGTCGACATCAGACAGGCGGGCGCCACCCTTGAGGGTATGCAGTTCCTGCTGCAATCGGGTGATGCCGGCCAGTTCGTCCGGTTCTTCACGCCACTGGTCGAGGCATTCGGTGATGGCTTCGTGGATCTCCAGGCCTTCGTCCAGGAAAATGCCGATCAGGTCGTCGTCGGAGGCTGCTGCCAGCGCACCTGTAGGATCTTCATGGTTATCAGTGCCGGGCTCGGCGATGGCTTCAGGGCTCCGGTCCTCGGCGCCTGGCTCTTCCGTCTCCTTCACCTCTTCGGCAGGTAAGGTTTGTACTGGCGCCGGGGTCTCGCCCCGCAGAATCGCTTCCACCTGCTGAACCAATTCATCGGCCGGCGGGCAGGGCTTCTGGGTGGCGACCTGTTCAACCATCTGAGCCAGACGATCGTGGCAGGCAAACAGCAGGTCGGTCATTTCGCCGCTGGCGTCGAGCTGGCCTTCCGCCACTTTCTCGAAAAGGTCTTCCAGCACGTGAGTCAGGTCACCGATGGCGTCGACACCGGCCATGCGGGCGCCACCCTTGAGGGTGTGTACTTCCCGTTGCAGGACAGCGGCAACTTCACGATCCGATGGATCTTCGCTCCAGGCATGTAACGAACTGCCGGTGGAGTTGATCAGGTCATAGGCTTCCTCGAGGAAAATGCCTACCAACTCAGGATCAAGGTGTGAAAGGTCTGTGGCCTGTAATTCGTCTTCCGCAGTGGTCTCTTCGGGTGCCTCGTCGGCCTCCGGCAGCGGCAGCTCCTGGTCTTCGGACACCTCTGCGGTGTCAGAGAGGCTGACGTCGGTGACCGGCCGTGAGCCCCGCGCGGTATCGATGTAGGCGTGGATCTCGGCAATAAGATCCGGTGCCGGCCGTGGTGGCTCCTGGGTTTCCAGGGCTTCTACCATGCCTGCCAGACGGTCATGGCAGCGGAACAGCAGATCAGACAGTGTGTCGGTGACGGCAAACTTCTGCTCGGTCAGCCCCTCGAACAGGTTTTCAAGTTCATGGGACAGGTCGCCTACCGAGGGGATGTCGGCAAGCCGTGCTCCGCCCTTGAGGGTATGCAGGTCACGCTGCAGCAGTCGCAGGATGTCCAGGTTGCCGGTATCTTCGCTCCAGCTCTGCAAGGCATCGGCGGTGCTGTTGATCAGGTCGCGGGCTTCCTCGAGGAAGATTTCCGCCAGTTCCTCGTCAATATCGCTGTCATCCGAGGACAGTTCCGGCAGCGGTGGCTGCTCGCTCCCGGTGGATTCGGGCGCGCCCTGGTCCAGCTCTTCCAGTTCGAGGCTGAGGTCGATTTCTTCCAGATCCTCGGTGAACTGCTGGTCGAATTCGCTTGGTTCCTGACTGGCTTGCGATGATGCGCTGGCCAGTTCGTCGAGCTCTTCGATCAAACCGTCGCTGGGTTCGGTGGCGAGACCGGCAGCCACTTGATCCATCAGGTTGATCAGTTGTTCCTGGGCTGGGCGAACAGTGGCGAAGAAGTCGTCGCCCGGTGTCAGCTGGTTTTCTGCGACCGCGGTGTAGGTGCGGGTCAGGGCAGCGGCCAGGTTGGCTACGTCTGTCAGACCGGCATCCGAGGCTCCCCGGGTCAGTTGTTCCAGTTCCTCACGCAAGGTGGCCAGTGAGTCTGTGCGCTCCGGGTGCTGTGCCCAGTCGTCGAGGATCGATTCTGCGTCCAGAACAATGTCCAGACCTTCACCGAGGAACAGCTGAACCAGTTGCGTCGGCGCCTGCTCAGACTGCTGCTGGTCGTCAGACATGGCATGTGAAAGCAGGGTTTGCTGGCTGATCTGTTGCAGTCTTGCCAGGTATTCATCGGTACCCTCGAGCGACCCTTGCGGGTTGCTCCTGAGTTGGGCCAGGCCCTCGGTCAGATAGCGGCTGGCCTGTTCGATCAGCTCCAGAACGTCCCGGTCCGCACGTTTGTTCTGGGCCCTGGACTCTTTAACAAAGCGTTCCAGCGGCGTAATAACCTCGGCAATCGGGCCGATACCGGCGGTATGGGCGCTGCCCTTGAGGGTGTGGAGGGCCCGGGAAAGGTCATCGGTGTAGGCAGCCGAAGTCTTGTCACCGGCTGCGACCAGATAATCCTTGAGGGTTTGCAGATGGGTTTCGGTCTCGTTCTCGAAAATCTCAAGAAGAACGGGATCGACGTCCTGATCTGGTTCACCGGCGACCGCATCGAATTCCGGCTCGGCGTGTTCCAGACCGGTATCCTGGGCTGTCTGGCCTTCATCACCTATCTCGGCTTCCGCCGGGGGCATGGAGGTGGCGTCCGGAATCTCGCCGTTGGCCAGGGCGGTTGCCCGGGCCTGCATGACCGAGGTATCGACGCTGGCGGGGCGACGTTGCTCGAAGTCAGACACCAGCGCCGGGACGGCATCGGTCACGTCCTGTACAAGTTGGGCTACGTCGTCGTTCATGAAAATGCTGCCGTCGATAACCCGGTTGAGCATGTTTTCCACAGACCAGGCCAGTTCGCCGATCACCTCGGCACCCACCATCCGGCCACTGCCCTTCAGGGTGTGGTAGGCGCGGCGCACTTCCGCCAGGGCGGTGCGGTCGTCGTGCTGGCGCAACAGCATCGGCAGGTATTCGCAGATGGTGTCGAGCACTTCCCCGGCTTCTTCGATGAAGATTTCCAGAATCTCATCGTCGATCAGGTCATCACTGTCACCGGCGTCGGTGGCGGCCGGCTGTGCAATCTCTTCCGACAGAGACTCATCCGGTTGCGCAGATTCGGGAACAGAACTGGTCTCAGGCTGCTCTGCTGGTGCGGGGGCTTCGTCTGCCTCGGCCCGGCGAGTAGTGGCCAGGGCTTCGGCCCGCTCGATCAATTCGGCAACGTCACCGCTGCTGTGGCCATCCCTGAATTCGTTAATCAGTGATGGAATTCGGCTGTTAACTTCGTCGACCAGCGCAAACAGGTCGTCACCGGGCTTGATGGTCTGATCGATCACCCGGTTCAGCAGGTTCTCTACCGACCAGGCCAGTTCGCCGATACTGGAAGCCCCTACCAGACGGCCACTGCCTTTAAGCGTATGGAACGCCCGGCGCACTTCGGTCAGTGCCTCACGATCGTCGTGGCTCTGGCGCAGGCGGGGGTAGAATTCATGGATGGTCTGGAGAACCTCTTCGGCCTCCTCCACGAAAATGCCCAGAATTTCGTCATCGACCAGCTCGTCATCCGATGCCTTGGCCACATCTGGCGTCTCGCCCGGCTCCTGAACTTCCACAGTCGGCACGGAGGTGGGTTCGGACGCCTGCTGGTCGAGGTTCCAGGTTGGCTCCTGTCCTACCGGGAAACCCAGCCCTGCCAGGCTGTCTTCGGCCACTCTCAGAATGGAGTCGTTATCGCTGATGCCTTCCGCCAGGCGCTCCAGATAGTACTCGATACTGGTGACGGCATCGGCCAGGGTGTCCAGCTGTTTCCAGTCAGGCACCTGTTTGTTGCTCAGCAGGACATCGGAAACGTAACGCTCGGCCGAGGCCAGCATGTCTGCCACGCGATCCAGGGGTACCAGGCTCAGCCCGCCGCGGATGCTGTGCAACAGGCCGGGAACATGGTCGATTTCGCGGGTATCCCATTGCGAGGCAATGAAGTTGACGATGGCCGACTTGACCTGCTCGAGGGTGTTGCGCGACTCCCGGAGCAGGGCTTCACTGGCGTCGCCCAACTCGAGACTGCCCATGTTGGGGCGTTCGCCATCCTGGCTGCCCGACTCAACGTCAGTCCGCCGGTCACTGTCCAGGCCGGCAAGGCTGGCTTCGACATAGAGCAGTGCCCCGGCGATGTCCATCAGCGTGCCATCGTCGGCGGGCTCGGCCTGGCCACACAGTTTTTCGACCAGTTCAACCTGTTCGGTCACCACCTTGCGGGGAATGCCGAGGCCCAGAACGGCCAGGGTGTTGGCAACCTGGCGAAGGCCCGGTAGTAGCTCGTCAAGCTCGGTGTTCTGACGCAGTTCGGCGCGCACGAACAGATCGAGCTGATCTTTCAGGCGGGCCAGCTCCTCGTTCAGGGCGCTGACAACAGAATGAATGGCATCGCGGCCCGGGCCGGACACGCGAGTGCGGGCAGCGTCAACGTCGTCTTCGGATGGCAACGCGCTGGTTAGCTGATAGGCGTCCCGGAGTGCATTGACCTGCGGGCTGTCCAGGTCACGGGCCCGGGCCACGTAATACAGCAGGTGCTTGAACAGGGCTTCCGGTACTGGTTGCTGCAGAATATCGGCGTGCTCGTCGGTCAGCCGTCGAATCTCGGCGTCCAGTTCCCGTAACAGGGATTTAACTGCGGTATTGACCGGGTTCACGTTGGCCCGAAGGGTCTCGACAAAGGCGCTGGCGGCTTTCCAGAGTTCACCGCGGGGTGTTTTCTGGCACAGGCGGATCAGGCGCTGGATGACCTTTTGCATGTAATCGAAATGGGCGGCCAGGTCGGCCTCCCGGACCACGCCGGCAAGGGCAAACTGGTACATCTGCCGCAGCTTGCGCAGATGGCCGAGAACCTTGGGGTCATGCAGTCGTTCGGAGACTTTGCTGCTTACCCGGATCCGGGATGGGCTGAGATCCGGCTTGAACAGTGAGGTGTCTGACAGCAGGGCTTCGCCCCGGGCGGCCCGGAGATCGTTCAGTAGCGGCAGCAACACCATCGGAAAATCGTCACGACTGCTGCCGAGGTGTTCGAGGTACTGGGGCAGCTGCAGGATGGCCTGCATGAGGACATCAACGGCTTCGTCAACATTGGTGACGGTTTCGTTCAGGATGGCCTGGGTCAGCTTTTCCATCTCTTCGGTCAGCAAGGCTGCACCGTAGAGTTCCACCATCTGCAGGGTACCGTGTACCTGATGGAGGTAGTTCAGGCAGAAGCGCAGGCGCGCGGTATCGTCACGATTATCGACGTACGCTTCAAGTGCATGCTGGCCCTGGGTCAGCGTGTCCTGTATTTCGCCCCGAACCCAGTCGAGGGCGATACTGTCATGGTGATTGCCCATAACCACTCCGGTTATTCTTCGTCGGACTGACGTTTGATCCACGCCAGCACATGTTCCGAGGGAAGCCTCTGCAGGCCCGGTGGCTGCCAGTCGGTCAGTTCACCCTGGCCAAGCACCAGTAACCCCCCCGGTGCCAGACGCTCTGCTAGCCGTTTGACAATTTCCCGCCGGCGCCAGCGGCGGAAGTAAATCAGCAGGTTCTGGCAGAAGATAATGTTCATGCCGTGCATCGGTGCCTTGTCCAGGTCCAGGACATTGAGCCTGGTAAAACAGACGCGGTCACGGATGCTGTTCACAATCTCAACGGTATTCCGTTCTGATGGACGGAAATACCGGGCTTTCATGTCTTCGTCCATGCCCAGCAATTTGCGGGCATTGAACTGGCCCTGGCGTGCCTTTTCGATGGCGGGCAGGCTGATGTCAGAGCCAGTGACGCCAAACAGGGGCTGCAGTGCCAACTGCCCCATGCATTCATTGAGGATCATCGCCAGGGTGTAGGGCTCTTCGCCGGTTGAACAGCCAACACTCCAGGCTTCCAGGGCACGTTTTCTGAACTGTTCCCGGGGGCGGGTCAGAACATAGTCTGCAACCAGCCGGAAGGCGTCAGGGTCCCGGAAAAACCGGGTTTCCTGAACCGTCAGACGATCAACCAGTGTTGCCCATTCCCTGACGGCATCCGGGCCGTTAACGATTTTCTCGTAATAGGCCTGATAGCTGCTGCAGCCGATTTCCCGCATTCGTATACCCAGATTGGTTTCCAGGAACGAACGGCGTTCGGCCGTCAGGGTGATGCCGGTGCGATGCTCCAGCAGGGTCTGCCACTGGCTGAACTGCGCCTCATCCATATCCGGGAGTCGGCGCAGTGCCCAAATGCCTTCGGCGGGTGACAGTTGGTTATGCATCTGAGCCATAAACCGTCATTCGCCCCGGGCCGGTGATCAGCTGACCACCGGAACGTCGTTGTCTTCCTCTTGCTCCTGATCTGCAAGCTCTTCGTCTGGCAGGGTGAAGCCGGCAACGGAGGACCGCAGTTCAGACGCCATCTCGGCCAGGTTACCGATAGACTTCGCGGTTGCGTTGGTACCGGACGAGGTCTGCGAGGTGATTTCCTGGATGACGTTCATCGTGTTGGAAATGTGCGCCGCAGAGGACGACTGCTGGCGGGCCGCGTTGGAGATGTTCTGGATCAGTTCCGCCAGAGACATGGATACATTCTCGATTTCCTCGAGGGCGATACCCGCGTCCTGGGCCAGTCGGGCACCCCGGACCACCTCGGCGGTGGTGTGCTCCATGGAGATTACCGCTTCGTTGGTATCCGACTGGATCGTCTTAACCAGCGCTTCAATCTGCTTGGTTGCCGCAGAGGAGCGTTCCGCCAGGCGCTGAACTTCGTCCGCAACCACCGCGAAGCCCCGGCCAGCGTCACCGGCCATGGAGGCCTGGATGGCGGCGTTCAGGGACAGGATGTTGGTCTGGTCGGCGATGTCGTTGATCAGCGATACGATGTCGCCGATTTCCTGGGAAGATTCACCCAGACGCTTGATCCGCTTGGAGGTTTCCTGAATCTGCTCGCGGATGTTGTCCATGCCGCGGATGGTGTTCTGCACCACTTCCGCGCCTTTCTTCGCGATCGCAACTGACCGCTCCGCAACCGCAGAGGATTCGGCGGCGTTCGAGGATACCTGGTCGATGGACACCGCCATCTCGTTCACCGCGGCAGAGGCGCCGGCAATTTCCTGGGCCTGGTGCTCGGAAGCATCGGCCAGGTGCATGGCCGTGGCCTGGGTTTCCTGGGCGGCTGACGCTACCCGTACCGCCGTGCCACGAATCGCCTGTACCAGCCCACGCATCTGGTCGATCGCGTAGTTGATGGAGTCCGCGATGGCGCCGGTGAAGTCCTCGGTTACCGTGGCCTCGGTGGTCAGGTCACCATCCGCCAGGTCGGCGAGTTCGTCCAGCAGTCGCAGGATCGCGTTCTGGTTCTGTTCATTCTGCTCCTGAGTCGCAGACAGTCGAGCCTGGGCATCGCGATACAGAGCCACACCGATGATGACCACGATCGCCACCATGGCTGCCAGCAGGAAGAAGGCCAGGGTCGGGCTGATGAAGCGGGAGCTGGACTGACGGGCAAAACCGTCGGCCAGAACGGAGAGCTCAGACAGCAGGATCTCGGAGTTCTGGAAGATGTCACTGGCAGCGGTACGAACCTTGAAGAGGTCGGGAGAGGCTTCAAGGATCGCATCAACGTTCTGGGAAACGAATTCGAACAGCTCGTCTACCGCCTCCAGGCCGTAGATGGCGTCTTCATCGGCTACCCTGGAGATGCCCATGGCGGGGTTGCCGTTAAGCTGACCGTCCAGTACCCGGCCAAACAGGCTGGCGTCACGGCCGAAACGGTCAGCGGCGATAACCGCGTCTTCGTCACCGGACAGTACGTTGTTGACAGAACGCACGATACGCTCTGCCAGCAGCGACTGGCGCTGGGCCAGGGCGATCTGCTCCGCCGGAGCGTTGTTGTCCAGCAGGATCTGTACGATGTCATCGTACTCCACCTGCAACTGGGGAATGGTTTCGTTCAGGGTCCGGGCTACTTCGTGCAGGCCAAGTACCGCATCCCGGGTAGACAGGATGCTGTCGGCGTTGTCCCGAACCGTGTTCCAGTTCTGCTGAACGCCACTCTGCTGGGCCATTTCACTGGCAGGCAGGCCGGTGGCCGGATTACCTTCTGAGACGAATGACCAGAGCTGCTGGAAGTCATCCCGGGAGCGACGAAGCTGGTCAAAGGCTTCGGCGGTACCGCCGGCGGCCTCGGTGGCGTTCTTCGCGATCTCCTGGGAGAGCACCCGCATTTCGGCGGTGTTGGCGATGTATTCCTGGTCGTTCTGGCTATCCCTGTTAATAATGAACAGGACCACAACGAGCAGGACGGTGAGTGCAATCAGCGCAGCGATCAGGCCGGCAACCAGTCTGTTGCCCCCCTGTCCCATGCTGAGTCTTCCGGCTCTGTTTTTCATTTTCTGGCTCCCGGCCTCTTTCTTTCTGGAAATGGCAAGTTTTTGTAACGGGTTTCAGACGGTCAGGGTGATGTTCCTGCCAGTGCTCACACCCTTACCACTGTGCGACATCGAGAAAACGCTCATCTTCCACCAGATCGGCGGCAGAGAACACTTTCCAGACCTCCTCGTTGCGCTCATAACCACCGGTTACGAACGGACGAATGCTGTCGGGTACTCCCTCGGGAGTCGCCCTGAAACTGTCTTTTGCAAAGTACTGCATGCCCAGCACGGAATCGACCACCAGGCCGCTGAATACGTCGCCTTCCTCAATGACCAGAACCCGACGCTCGCGCATACTGCGGGAGGATCGGGGAACATCGAAGAAGCCAGCGAGATCAACCAGGGGCAGAAGGCGGCCGCGAACATTGGCAGCACCCATCAAAAACGAGCGAACCCCCGGGATATGAGTAAACCGGGGGACGTGCAGGATTTCGGTGACTTCACCCATGGGTGCGACATAGCGCTCACCCGCCAGAACAAAACCGATGCCGTTCCAGAGTTCAACGGCTTCCTGTTGTTCCGGAAGGCCGGCGGCTAATGACCGGCTGCGCTGGGCGATATCCGTCAGAACGGCGAAAGGGGCGGCCTGGGCGGACATGCTTACTCCACGGTTAGGGATCAGGCAATCAGGCTGTTGATTGTTTTGATCAGGTCATCTTCGTTAACCGGCTTGACCAGGTAACCCTTGGCGCCCTGGCGGGTTCCCCACACGCGGTCGGTTTCCTGATCCTTGGTGGTGACAATCACAACCGGAATGGACGCAGTTTCTGGCGCGCGGGTCAGCTGGCGGGTGGCCTGAAAGCCATTGAGGCCAGGCATGACCACGTCCATCAGAACCAGGTCCGGGGTTTCTGCGCGGGCTTTGGCCACGCCGTCCGCACCGTTGTCGGCGGTCAGCACTTCGTGCTTGTGTTTTTCCAGGATAGTGGAAATCTTTTTAACTTCTGTTGGCGAGTCGTCAACAATCAGAATGCGGGCCATGTTTTCCTCGATAATTACTGGTGTCAGCAGGTTTACTGTTGCGCCTGTGGAATGTACTGGCGAATAGTATTGAGCAGCTCATCCTTGCTGAACGGTTTGGTCAGATACTGGTCCGAGCCAACGATGCGACCTTTTGCCTTGTCGAAAAGGCCGTCCTTGCTCGAGAGCATGATAACCGGCGTCTTTTTGAAAGAGGAATTGTTCTTGATAAGTGCGCAGGTCTGGTAGCCATCCAGTCGGGGCATCATGATATCAACAAAAATGATGTCCGGCTGGGAATCGGCAATCTTGGCCAGAGCGTCAAAGCCGTCAGTGGCGGTGATGACCTCACAACCGACCTTTTTGAGAAGGGTTTCTGCGGTGCGACGAATGGTTTTGCTGTCGTCAATCACCATAATCTTCAGATTCTCGAAGTTGTCATCCATTGTCCAACTGCCTTGCGCTCTAGCGACTGTCGTTATTTTCAAACGGGGGTTTTAACACAAACCTTAAGGTTGTTCTATAAACCCCGCTCATTTATAGAGTATCGATGGCCGGATAAAAAGTATTAGTTTGTGACCAAATGTACTTCTGCCTGTGCCGTCACGGATTTAACTGTGGATTTCACCGGGTGCAATCAAGGCTCGGGTACAATACCATTTCCAGCATAGCACTTTATCGCTGGTTCGCTCTGCTGACCGGTTCGTGTTTTCACATCGAAATTCCAGGAGACTCTGATGACAGTCCGGCTCGGGATCGTGATGGATCCTATCGAAGACATCAGCTTCAAGAAAGACAGTTCGCTGGCCATGTTACTGGCGGCGCAGAAACGCGGTTGGCAGATCGAGTATATGGAACAGCACGATCTGTATCTGGCGGGTGGCCAGGCCCGTGCCCACACCCGCGATCTCACCGTGCATATGGACCCGGAAAACTGGTTCAGCTATGGCGCCAGCCAGGATCGGGCCCTGGGTGATCTGGATGTGATTCTGATGCGCAAGGATCCTCCGGTGGATCGCGAGTTCCTGATGGCCACTTATATATTGGGGGCTGCTGAGCAACAGGGTGCGCTGGTGGTCAATCCGGCGGCCACGCTGCGGGATTGCAACGAGAAGCTGTTTGCCACCCAGTTCGAGGACCTCACGCCGCCGTTGATCGTCACCCGTTCCTCCCAGCGTTTCCGGGAGTTCTATGCTGAGCATGGCGACATCATCATGAAACCCGTGGATGGCATGGGCGGCCGGTCGATTTTCCGGGTCAGGGAAAACGATGCGAACCTTGGGGTGATCATTGAAACCCTGACCAACCATGGCGCCCACCAGGCGATGGCGCAGAAATTCATTCCGGAAATCACCGACGGCGACAAGCGGATTCTGCTGATTGAGGGCGAGCCGGTGCCTTACGCCCTTGCGCGAATTCCATCCCAGGGTGAAAATCGCGGCAACCTGGCGGCCGGGGGGCGTGGAGAGGGGCGCGAACTGACCGCGCGGGATCGGGAAATCTGTGCCCGCGTAGCGCCGGTGATCAAGGAAAAAGGGCTGATGTTTGTCGGGCTGGATGTGATCGGCGATTACCTCACCGAAATCAATGTCACCAGCCCAACCTGTATCCGCGAGCTGGATGCGGCCTTTGGCATCGACATTGCCGGCATGCTGATGGATGCCATTGATCGGCGCCTGGGCCGGAGCTGAGTCAGGCTTCCTCCAGGCACGTGCAGATAAACTATCAGGAAAGGTAATGGCAGTTCAGGTAAGCGATTTCGACCGGTTGTCCTTCACGCTGTTCATGGCGCTGGCGGTGCATGCCATTGTGGTTCTGGGCATTACCTTTGCTCCGGAGTCTCCCCGTTCGTCTGCCCAGACCATGGAGATTACGCTCTCGCAGTTTGATGATGAGCAGGCTCCGGATGAGGCGGATTTTCTGGCCCAGACCAGCCAGCGGGGCAGTGGCACGGAAGAAGAGGCCATGGAGATGACCACGCCGGAACCAGCCGAAATCAGCCAGCCCGAAATGGCCCAGGTGCAGCCTGAGCCCCAGACCACCACACAACCGCAACCCCGGGAAGAGCGTGCGGTGGTTCAGACCGAAACGACGGCGAGCCGGCAGGTAGAGCAGCCCGAAGACCGGTCAGAGCCTGAGCCGGAACCGTTGCCACGCAGTGAGCGCAAAAGCCTGATGGAGCGGAGCCTGGAAATTGCCAGCCTGGAAGCCCGGTTTGATGCCCAGCAGCAAGCCTATGCTCGCAAGCCAAGGGTCATGCGGGTGACGGCGGCCTCCACCCTCAGGTCAAGCAATGCCTGGTACGTTCAGAACTGGGTAAACAAGGTTACCCGGGTGGGCAACATCAATTATCCGACTGAAGCGAGGCAGGCCGGAATCTACGGAAATCTGCGTATGCTGGTTTCTCTGCGCAAAGATGGCACAATCAAGGAAGTGGCGATACTCCAGTCGTCCGGCAGCACGGTACTTGATGATGCCGCCATTCGCATTGTGCGCATGGCCGCGCCCTTTGCACCCTTCCCGGAAGAGATGCAGCAGGAAGTGGACGAACTGGAGATCATACGTACCTGGTCGTTCCAGCAGCGGGGGCTTACATCCGGATGACAGCGTCCAAGCAAACCGACGGTAATCTCAGGCATCACTTTCTGGTGGCGTCACCGTGGCTCGCCGACCCCCGTTTCCAT
This sequence comes from Marinobacter sp. KM021, assembly GCF_050707965.1. Classification (NCBI taxonomy): domain Bacteria; kingdom Pseudomonadati; phylum Pseudomonadota; class Gammaproteobacteria; order Pseudomonadales; family Marinobacteraceae; genus Marinobacter; species Marinobacter sp. KM021. The sequence continues at coordinate 3,343,708 of NZ_CP136129.1, read as the reverse complement.
GGCGGTGTTATTTACCTCTGTGAGCATTCCGAAGAAGGGGCCCTGGGGCTGATGATCAATCAGCCTCTGGATATCCACCTGGGAGAAATCCTCGAGCAGCTGGACATGCATGGCGGTGAGTTGGACCTGCCGGTGTTCACCGGTGGCCCGGTGCAGCCGGAACGGGGTTTTGTGCTCCACTCGCCTGGCCAGCAATGGCAAAGTACGGCACTGGTGACCGATGACGTTCTGCTCACCACCTCCCGGGATATTCTGGAAAGTATTGGTCGCGATGAGGGACCGGATGAGTTTCTGGTGGCTCTGGGTTACTCAGGCTGGGGTGAAGGGCAGTTGGAAGAAGAACTCGGCAGCAACGCCTGGCTGACCTGCCCGGCGAGCACCGATATCCTGTTCCGGACACCGGTCAGCCAGCGTTATGAAGCGGTACTCAGGTTGATTGGTGTCGATCTGAACCAGCTCAGTGATTCGGTGGGCCATGCCTGATCAAGGTAACCGTCGGCTGCTGGCCTTTGATTTCGGAACCCGTCGCATCGGTGTCGCTTCCGGTCAGGAACTGCTCGGCACCGGCCAGCCCCTGGCCATGATCCCGGCGAGGGACGGTATCCCGGACTGGCAGCAGGTCGAGAAACTTCTGGCGGAATGGCAGCCGGATGTCGTACTGGTCGGGTTACCGCTGAATATGGATGATACCGAGAACGACATGTGTGCCCGGGCCCGCAAATTTGGCAAGCGCCTGCACGGTCGTTTTCATGTGCCGGTAGAGATGGTGGATGAGCGACTGACCAGCTTTGAAGCCAAGGGCGATGTGATGGCTGCCGGTGGCAGCCGTGATTTTGGTCGCCATGGGGTGGATGACCGTGCCGCAGTACTGATATTGGAAACCTGGTGCCGGGAACAGGCCGGCTGATCTGACTGATGAGGCTCTGATGACCGCATTGATGGATATCAACCAGTTGCTGGATGAACTGGAAACCGGGTTACGCCGGATTCTTGAGCAACGTGGTATCGACAACCCTGTGTTGATTGGCATTCGCACCGGTGGCGTCTGGCTGGCCGATGTCATTGGCAAGCGCCTGGGTATAGAACAGCCGTTTGGTGAACTGGATATCTCCTTCTATCGGGACGACTTCAGTCGCATTGGCCTGAACCCGAAAGTGAAGCCCTCCAGCCTGCCTTTTGACACCGAAGGCCGTGACATCATCCTGATTGATGATGTGATCATGAGTGGGCGAACCATTCGAGCCGCGATGAATGAGATCTTCGATTACGGTCGTCCTGCCAGTATCATACTGGCCACCTTGATTGATCTGGGTGCCCGGGAGCTGCCGATTCAGCCCGATGTGGTCGGCCACTCCCTGGCGCTGGAAGCGCATCAGCGCGTCAAGTTGCGCGGCCCCGAGCCGTTGCGCATCGAACTTCAGGACTCCGGGCAGTAACACCCCCAATTGACGACAGGCGAGCCATGACCGCAAACGATCCCTCCCCGAACCACTTGCAGCTGACCCGGGATGGTCAGTTGCGGCATTTTCTCACTTTGGACGGCCTGGGCCGGGAGCTGCTGACCGACATTCTGGATACCGCCGATTCCTTTATCGAAGTGGGTGAGCGCAGCATCAAGAAGGTGCCGCTGTTGCGGGGCCGGACCGTCGTTAACCTGTTCTTCGAATCCAGTACCCGCACCCGCAGTACCTTTGAGCTGGCCGCCAAGCGGCTGTCTGCCGATGTGCTGAACCTGGACATCAACACGTCGGCCACCTCCAAAGGGGAATCCCTGTCAGACACCCTGCTTAACCTGGAGGCCATGGCCAGCGACATGTTCGTGGTGCGGCATTCCCAGAGCGGGGCGCCGCACTTTATCGCCGAAAGCGTGACCCCGGGCGTGGCCATCATCAATGCGGGCGATGGCAGGCATGCCCACCCCACCCAGGCGATGCTCGACATGCTCACCATTCGCCAGCACAAGGGGCGTTTTGAAGGCCTGAAAGTGGCCATTGTCGGAGACGTATTACACTCCCGGGTTGCCCGTTCCCAGATCCGGGCCCTGAACGAACTGGGCGCAGAAGAGGTGCGGGTGATTGCCCCCGGTACCCTGTTGCCCAGGGATGTGGAAGATCTTGGCTGCACCGTGGAATATGACATGGCCCGCGGCATGAAAGACTTGGACGTAGTGATCATGCTGAGGCTGCAAAAGGAGCGTATGGAAGGGGCACTGCTGCCCAGCGAACGGGAATTCTACCGCCTGTATGGCTTGAATCAGGAGAAGCTGGCGCTGGCCAGGCCGGACTGCATTGTGATGCACCCGGGCCCGATCAACCGGGGTGTCGAGATTGAATCGGCGGTGGCGGATGGTCCTCAATCGGTGATCTTGAACCAGGTAACCAATGGTATTGCCATCCGGATGGCGGTCATGTCCATGGCGATGGGTGGGCAAATGGCAGAGCGACAGCAAAAACAGACAGACAGCGAGGGACATCGGGCATGAGTGGCAGCCAGCAAGATAACAGCACCAGCCTGGTGATTACCGGTGGCACCCTGTTCGATGCTCATGGGCAATTGACCGACAATCCCGGGCTGTTGGTTCGCGACGGAAAGATTGCCGCTGTCGGCTCTGAGGCGCAGCAGGCTGATGCAGCCCGGAGTGTTGACGCCAGTGGCTGTGTGATTTCCCCGGGGTTTGTGGACTTGTGTTGCAACCTCCGGGAACCCGGTAATGGTCAGAAGGGCAATATTGCCTCGGAAACCCGGGCAGCCGCCCACGGTGGTTTCACCACGGTTTGCGCCAGCCCGGAAACCTCTCCGGTCAATGATTCCAGCGCCGTGACCCATCTGATTCGCGAGGGGGCCGCTACCCGTGGTGTGGTGAATGTATTGCCTGTGGGAGCCATTACCCGTGGCCTGGAGGGCGATTTGCTCAGCGACATGGCCGGCCTGAAAAACGCCGGTTGCGTGGCAGTGGGTAACGGTTCCCGTGGCGTGCGCAATGCCCGTATCCTGCGCCGGTGTATGGCCTATGCCCAGACCTTCGACCTGACAGTGATGTTCAGTCCTGAGAACCAGGCCCTGGCTGCGGACGGCTACGCTCACGATGGTCAGGTGGCGACTCGCCTGGGCCTGCTGGGCATCCCGGAAGTAGCGGAGACGGCTGCGGTCATGGAAATGCTGTTGCTGGCGGAGGAGACCGGGGTACGACTGCACCTGAGCCAGTTGTCCTGTGGCCGCAGCGTCGAGATGCTGGCGGAGGCCCGGAAACGGGGCATCCAGGTGACTGCCGATGTCGCCATGCATCAGTTGGTATATACGGAAGACGCACTGGCGGGCTTTGACAGCCGTTTTCATGTGCGCCCGCCGCTGCGTTCCGAGACTGATCGCCAGGCGCTGCTGGCCGGCGTTCGCGAGGGTGTGATTGATGCCATCGTCAGCCAGCACCAGCCCCACGACAGCGCCGCCAAGCAGGCGCCACTGCCCGCCACCGAGCCTGGCCTGTCCAGCATCGAGAGCGTGTTGTCCCTGGGGTTGGGGCTGGTGGCGTCTGGTGAACTTGAGATGCCTGACCTGCTGTCTGCACTGACCCTTGGTCCATCCCGGGTTTTGGGCCGGGAATGGGCGCTGGCTGAGGGTGTGGCGGCAGACCTGTGCATTTTCGACCCCAAAGGCCATTGGGTACCGTCCCCATCTACCCTGGTGTCAGCCGGACACCATGCCCCCCGTTTCGGATGTGAGCTGCCGGGGTTAATGAAGCTGACGCTGGTTGGCGGACGGACCGCCTGGCAGTAGTAACACTGCTGAAAATGCGGCAGAGGTTGGCCAACCTCTGTCGACGCCATCACAGATTACCCTGTTTTTGCTGAAAAACTCTTGAAGAGAGGCACCTGAGCCAACGTATTCTATGGCTCGGCCACTTATGGTCATCGAAAGGACGACGGAATATGCCGGCGGCCTGCTGTGCCGGTGTCCGACAATAATAATTCAGGAGTCATCCCGTGAAATCAGTCAGTTTATCCCGCCGTATTGCCATGGCGGCTGCATTGTGCGCCACCCTGGTTTCCCCTGCTCTGGCGACAGCCGAAACCGAGATTCTCGAGCGCAGCTTTTGCGTGTTTGATCCCGTGGGCGCCAACGGCCCCCTGTTTGCCATTACCAAAGAGTTCCAGCCGGTCGCCATGCAGCGAGGCATCAGGCTGAACCTGCGGGCTTACACCGATGAAAAGGTTGCCGCCGAGGACTTCAAGGCGGGCCAGTGCGACGCAGTGCTGCTCACGGGCACCCGTGCCCGGGAGTTCAACAAATTTACCGGCAGTCTGGAGGCCATGGGTGCCGTCCCTGGCGAGCAGGAAATGCGCCTGTTGTACAACACCCTGAGCCAACCCCAGGCGCGCCAGTTCCTGGTTGAAGGGCCCTACGAGGTGGCCGGTGTATTCCCTGGTGGTGCCATCTACCTGCACACCCGTGATCGCAACGTCGACTCGGTTGAAAAGCTTCAGGGTAAGCGCATCGCCACCCTGGACTATGACAATGCGTCGGTGCGCATGGTTCGTCATGTAGGTGCGTCAGTGGTGGGCTCCAATTCCGCCAACTTTGCCGGCAAGTTCAACAATGGCAGCGTGGACCTGGCCTACGCCCCGGCAGTGGCCTATCAGCCACTGGAATTGTACAAAGGCGTGAACACCAAGGGCGGCGTGTTCAAGTACGCCCTGGCTTACATGAATTTCCAGGTCATTATCCATCGTGACCGGTTCCCGGATGATGCGGGCCAGATGGTGCGTGATGAATCGATCAAGCGGATTGATCAGGCCTACGAGATCATCGCCGAGGCAGAAGCTGGCATTCCGGCAGAGGTATGGATGCACCCGCCCCGTGAAGATGTGGTTGAGTACGACCGGATGCTGCGTCAGGTGAGGCTGTCTCTGCTGGAGGATGGCGTGTATGACGAGCGTGCGATCAAACTGATGCGTGCCATTCGTTGCAGGGTGGACGGTTCGCGTTCGGAGTGTGCGTCTTAAGTCTGAAGGGCGTTGCTACGCCTGTCGGGTAGAAGCTGGCCCGCCGGTTGGCGGGCCGGATCCGGTTAACGGATCGCGTCTTTCAGGGCCTTGCCGGCCTTGAAGCCGACGGTCTTGCTGGCGGGGATCTGGATGGTGGCGCCGGTTTGCGGGTTGCGGCCTGTGCGAGCCTCGCGGGAGCGAATGCTGAAAGTGCCGAAGCCAATGAGCGTGGTGTCTTCACCCCGGGCCGCTGCCGCAGACAGCTGATCGGTAAAGGCGTTGATAACTTCGCTGGCTTTTTCCCGGGTCAGGCCGGTTTTATCGGCAATGGCGGCGGCAAGCTCTGGTTTGCGCATCGGATACTCCTGTTTGATTTCGTTCTGATTATTTTAGTTGACCGCAAGGCACGCCCAGCGGTTGAAGCAATCTATAGTGGCTTTGGCCGAAATGTGCAAACCCTGTTCGGTTACGAACTGTGGCCGCAGGCGTCATTTGCGGGGTTGGTCTCATAAACCGGAGCCCGGTTTGGTCATAATGCATGGCCGGTTACAGGATGTAACAAAACGATTTTGGCGGCGCCAGGCGCTGACGTTTTCTGAATAACACAAGAATAAAAGGGTGTTGATGCTATGAATGATTTCCGCAAAGCCGGTTCCGGAATTCGTGGGCTGGTGACCGCTGTTGGTGCCAGCCTGGTGCTCACCGGTTGTGGTGCCGTCAATCACATGATCTACAAAACCACCGGTGATGTGATGCAAGGGTTCTCACGCAATCACACGGTGCCTTACCTGCTGGAATCCGATGACCTGGCCATGGGTTGCTCCATGAGTCAGGCCACTGCCCCCCTGCTGATGTCGTTTGGCCGCGTGACCCGCGAACCGGACCAGCTTGCGGTTATGCTGTACCTCTCGGCGGGCGGTTGTGCGGAGGAGCAGGCCAGGGAGCATGAGCTGGCTGCGGCGCGGGCAATGTATTCCATGAACGCCGGTGAGGCCCAGGATGCGATGATCCGGCAGAAACGGGCCCATACCCAGGCAGCGAAACGATACCTGAAGGGCTGGCAGCATCACCACGCCCATTACGGTGACCCGGACGGCGGCGAATGCCCCAAATTCAAAGACGATCTGGATGAGTTCATTTACCTGGCCGGCTTGTTGTCCGGGTTGCAGGCATTGAATGCCCAGATACAGGCATCGTCCTCAATTGGTGTGCCATTCAATACCGGTTCAGTGGTTGGCCGGGCGACCCAGTGCCTGGACAACAAGAAATGGTGGGGCGCGCCGATGGGGCTGCGGGCAACGGTCTGGGCCATGATTCCGGGCACCCAGCCGGAAGGTGAAGACGCCTTTGAACGACTGGCTATCGCCAGCAAGCAGGGCGAAGAGGCGGGCGTCAGGCTCGGCCACGTTTTCCACGCGATCGCCGCAGTAAACAAGAACGACGAAGCCTTGATCAAATCGGTGATCCGGGACCACGCCGAATCGTTGAAGAATGACTCGTCCAGCGACCAGTGGCGGTTTGTTGATGCCATGGCCAGCAACATGCTGGTGGCCATTTCTGATCGTTTGTGGGTCGAGAACACCGGCCACCGAACCCCCATCGGTCAATTCGGCAGCTTCTGGGATGATCAGCGGGCGCCGGTCGAAACCATGGATCTGGATGATCTGCTGTAACTCCTTCAAATTCCAGGGTAGGTTTTATGACTAAGGGTGGTCTGCAACGTTCTGGGCTGGAATGGTTCTCTTCCTTGCCGGCGTGTCTGTTGCTGCTGGCTGTGGTGTTGTTCTCGACCAGCAGTGATATCCATAACCAGATGCTGCGCGGTGGTGAGCAGCTCTGGAGTGGATACTACAAACTCCGCATGGATCCGGTGCAACCGGAGTGCAACCCGGACCGGGATATTGAAGCTGCGGTTGCGGAGGAAATGGCGGCAGGGGCTCCAGACGATGACCCCATGGCGGCTTTGCTTGGTGCACATGAAAAGAATCCGGCGGATGTCCGGCTGGCCATCGAGCGATCAGTCGGTGAGTGTCAGGCGGCCCATGCCAGCTATCTTGAGCTGCAGGATCAATTGACGCCCGGGGTGAAAGCCTATCGTGCGGTGGAATTGTTCGTGGCTGATCTGATCGCCTTCGGCCTGGCGGGCCAGCGTTATATCCTGGTCATTCTGGTGATGCTGTGTGCGGTTACCGCAACCCTGACCCGACACCACATCGCCATGCGGGCGATGGAAACCAGGCTCGATTACATCGTTTCCCATACCCTGCAGACCATTGCCAACGCCATGCTGTTGGGCTCCAGTGCCATCTTCCGTCAATCCAGCCTGGGTAGCAGTACTGCGGTTTCCGGTGAGGAGCTGATGCTCCACAATCTGTGGATTGTCGGTTTTGCCTGTCTCACCCTGGCTAGCCTGTATCGGCTGTTTCGGGTGCCCTCCAATCTACAGGAGGGTGGTCGGCTCGGGCAGGCCTTCCTTGCGGTGCCATTGTATACCGTCATGTGCCTGATCTCCGGCACTTATTTTGCGATGATCGGCCACTCCTCGGGTATTGGTATCTACCTGGGTAAGATGATGGAGCTGGCGGACATGTTCCTGAACGTTGGGCTGTACGTTTGGGTAGGCATGATGCTCAAGCAGACCCGTCTGGCGACCCTCGTGTTCAACGTATTCCGGCCCTGGCGCATGCCCCCGGAAATGCTGGCGGTTGTTGCTGTATTGGTGGCCGCTGTGCCGACGGCTTATACCGGTGCTTCCGGGATCTTTGTCATCGCAGCCGGCGCCGTGATTTACAGCGAACTGCGGGCCGCGGGCGCGAGACGGCACCTCGCCTTGGCCGCCACGGCCATGTCCGGTTCGTTGGGCGTGGTTCTGAGGCCATGCCTGCTGGTGGTGGTGATCGCCTACCTGAACCGGGAAGTGACGACCGACGAATTGTTCGGTTGGGGTATCTGGGTATTTGTCCTGACCGCGACCATGTTTGGTCTGGTGGCGATGTCGGTCAACCGGCAGAGCAAATTCGACCTGGCGCCGACCGCTCAGGCTTTCCCGGCCTCGTTCCGGGCACTCCGGCCACTGCTGCCCTACGCCCTGGTGATCGCCGGTGTTGTTCTGGTGTATCGGTTCGCCCTGGACGTGAAGATGGATGAGTTCTCCGCGCCACGGTTGCTGCCGGTGATCATGCTGGCGATTCTGGTCTATGAGCATGTCAGTCTGAAGAAGCGGACCAGCCCGGAACCAGGGCAGGCTCGCCATCCGGGCCTCGAGCGCAGTATTCGTGGCGCAACCAACGATACCACCGCTGAAATCGGAGCACTGCTGTTGCTCCTTGGCCTGTCAGTCAGCATTGGTGGTGTCATCGAGCGTTCCCACATCATGGAAGCCTTCCCGCAGGCCTTCGATAGCGCCTGGTCTGCCATGTTGCTGATGGTGGTCATCCTGGTAATCCTGGGTATGATCATGGATGCTTTCGGTGCCGTGATTCTGGTCACTGCTACCGTAGCCACCATTGCCTATTCCAGTGGTATTCACCCGATCCACTTCTGGATGGTGACGCTGGTGGCCTTCGAACTGGGTTACCTGAGCCCACCGGTGGCACTCAATCACCTGCTGACCCGTCAGGTGGTGGGTGAGGCCGAGGTGCTGGCTGCCCAGCGTGAAGGTGGCACCTTCTACCAGCGCCATGAGCGTATCATCATGCCGCTGATTGCCATGGGTATTTCCCTGCTGCTGGTGGCCTTCGTGCCGCTGTTGTTCTACGCCACCTGACCCGAGGGGCTTCGGCCCCTGCCAGTATCAGACAACAAAAAAAGCGCCGTGCTCTCGCAGGGCGCTTTTTTGTTGGGGCAGGCTCAGCTCAGTTTCGGGCCGGCCTCGACGATGGCGTCTGCCACATCGAACTTCTTGAAGTTTTCCACGAACTGGGCAATCAGCTCCTGGGCCTTGCCGTCATAGTATTCCGGGCTGGTCCAGGTGTTGCGTGGGTTCAGCAGTTCGGTGTCGACACCAGGGATGTGCTTGGGCACGTCCAGGTTCAGGGCGTCCAGATGCTCGGTTTCCACGTCATCCAGATCGCCATTCTGGATGGCGGCAATGATGGCGCGCGTGGTCGGAATGCTGAAACGCTTGCCTTCGCCATAGGGGCCGCCGGTCCAGCCAGTGTTGACCAGGAATACCTTGCTGCCGAACTCGTCGATCCGCTTCATCAGCAGCTCGGCGTATACGCCGGCCGGACGCGGGAAGAAGGGGGCGCCAAAGCAGGTTGAGAAGGTGGACTTCAGCTTGGACGAAGAGCCCATCTCGGTTGAACCAACCAGTGCGGTGTAACCACTCAGGAAGTGGTAAGCGGCCGCTTCACGGCTCAGGATGGAGACCGGGGGCAGAACGCCAGTCATATCACAGGTCAGGAAGATAATGTGCGACGGCTCGCCGGCGCGGTTCTCCAGAACCCGCTTCTCCACGTGCTCCAGCGGGTAGGCGCAGCGGGAGTTTTCGGTGAGGGAAACATCGGTGTAATCCGGCTCACGGGTTTCCGGATCGATCATCACGTTTTCAACGATGGCGCCAAAACGGATGGCATCCCAGATGATCGGCTCGTTCTTCTGGCTCAGGTCGATGCATTTGGCGTAGCAGCCACCCTCAATGTTGAATACCGTGCCGGGGCCCCAGCCGTGCTCGTCGTCACCGATCAGGAAACGGTGCGGATCGGCAGACAGGGTGGTCTTGCCGGTACCGGACAGGCCGAAGAACAGGCAGGTTTCGCCGTTCTCGCTGACGTTGGCGGAGCAGTGCATCGGCAGTACGTCTTTCTCTGGCAGCAGGAAGTTCTGTACAGAGAACATGGCTTTTTTCATTTCGCCGGCGTAGTGCATGCCTGCCAGCAATACTTTGCGCTTGGCAAAGTTGATGATCACGCAGCCATTGGAGTTGGTGCCGTCACGCTCGGGCACACACTCGAAGTTGGCGGCGTTGAGGATCTGCCATTCCTGCTTGTCGGCCGGGTTGTAGTCATCCGGGCGGATAAACAGGTTGCGGCCAAACAGGTTCTGCCAGGCGGTTTCCGTGGTCATTTTGACCGGCAGGTAGTGTTCGGGGTCAGAGCCGACGTGAACGTGGGAGACAAAACTGTCTTTTTCAGCAATGTAGGCTTCAACACGATCCCAGAGGGCGTCGAACTTGTCGGCGTCGAACGGGCGGTTGATCGGGCCCCAATGGATGTCGTCAGCGGTGCTGGGCTCCTCGACGATAAAACGGTCCATGGGAGACCGGCCGGTACGTTCGCCGGTGGTGACCACCAGGGAACCGTTGGCTGCCAGTTGTCCTTCATTTCTGGCCAGTGCCACTTCAACCAGTCTTGCTGTACTCAGATCATTATAAGTGTTGCTCACTTCGACCTCGCCCTCGGGATGTCTTCGTGATTGCTCAGGCCGTCCCCCCGAAAAAAAATTGACGGAAATCTGAACAATCGGGTCAATTCAGGCGCGCTATTATGCCAGAGACGCCGGTAAAAAACGACTGCCCTGAAAGCCGCGCCAGATGCGGCTTCCGGGCAAGTTGAGTGACTGCTTAGTGTAACGTATGACCGGTGAAAAGGTGATCAATGTCATTTCTATTGAAGCGATAGTTTGCGTGACAGAACTGGCAGTCCATGTTGATGCTGCCCTGCTCGTCGAGGATGCTGTAACACTCGTCTTTGCCGATGGCCTCGAGGGCGGCGAGGGTGCGCTCCCTGGAGCAGCTGCAGCGAAAGGCCACCGGTTCGGGATCGAACAGCCGCACGGTTTCCTCGTGGAACAGCCGGTGCAGCAGGGTTTCGCTGTCGAGCGTCAGCAACTCTTCGGCCTCGACAGTGCGCGCCAGGTGATTGACCCGGTTCCACAAATCATCGTCTTCTTCGGTATGGCCCGGCAACCGCTGCAGCATCAGGCCGGCGGCGGTGTCTTCGTTGGCGAACAGGAACAGGCTGGTGGCAATCTGCTCGGACCGCTCGAAATACTCTTCCAGACAGCCGGCCAGAGTATCGGCTTCCCTGGGCACCACGCCCTGATAACGTTGGCCCTGGTCCGGGGTGATGGTGATGGCCATGCGGCCGGTTCCCAGAAGTTCGTTCAGGGTATCGCCGGTAACGGCCTGATCGTCATGGCGGGCAAGGCCCCGGATATGGCGGTCGTGGCTGCATTCGGCCATCAGTGTGCGCAACGAGCCTTCGCCGGCCGCCTGCAAGGACAGGGTACCCTTGAACTTCAGGCTGCTGCTCATCAACACGCTGGCCACCAGCGATTCGCCCAGTAAACGGCGAACGGATTCGGGGTAAGGGGCCTGGGTGCTGATGTCACTGAAACTGTTACCCAGTTGAACCCAGGCACCCCGAACCTGGCTGTGTTCGAAAATAAAACGCTGGAATTGATCTCGGGATGCCATGGTGTCTCCTGACGCTGTCTGTGGGGTTGATGGTACTGCCCGCGCGGAGGGTAATTGAGGCGGGCGTACTCTTTACGAGCTGTGGTGTGATCCGGTTTTACAGGCCGTTCTGGTCCCGGAACCGCTGAATATCCCGGCGGTCTTTCTTGCTCGGCCGGCGGGCGGGTGGTAATTGGGCTGCCTGCATGGTCTTGCGCTGCCAGGCCAGTTCTTCGCGTTTTTTCACGCTGTCACTGGTTTCGTGGTAAAGCTTCTGGGCCTCTGGAGCACCCCTGCGCCGGTCGCTTATTTCATCCACGATCACGATTTTTTCCTGCCAGCCCAGGCGCAAGGTAACCCTGGCGCCAGCTTCGACAATCTTGCCGGGCTTTGTTCGCTGGCTATTGTAGTGCACCTTGCCGCCTTCGATGGCTTCTTTCGCCAGGGAACGGGTCTTGTAGAAGCGCGCGGCCCAGAGCCATTTGTCGAGCCGTACCTTTTGTTCGTCAGCGCTGGTTGCCGTCATATCTCCTCACCGGGTTGGCACCTGCCGTCGGGCTTTGTGTTAACCAGATTATAACCGGCTCGTCATCGGGATGGCAGGGGCTGTTGCGAACGCAGTGATGGCAGCACTTCATCAAAATGGCGAATGCCGGGGATCTCAGGGTGCTGTGCATTGGGTGCCTGGGTGCTGTCGGGCTCAAGAATGGCCAGGCATTGGCCGATGCCTGCCTGGCGGGCACTCTCCAGCACGGGAAAACTGTCGTCCACCATCAGGGTTTTGTCTTGCCGGTACGGGACTTTTCTGCCGAGGTCTCGCCAGAAATCCCGATCTTCCTTGGGTTTGCCGAATTCATGGCTGGAAACGATGGCATCCACATGTTGGTCCAGGCCGGTGCGCTCCAGTTTCAGTGCCAGGGGGTCCGGGTGGCAGTTGGTCACAATGACCGAGCGCAGGCCGGCTTGGCGCAACGAAGACAGAAAGTCGGGCACGTGGGGGCGGTAGCCGATGCGATCACTGACTTCCGCCTTCAGCTGGTTGATATTCACCGAGAGCCGTTCGCTCCAGTAGTCGGTGCAGTACCAGTTCAGTGACCCCCGTTCCGCCATGATCATGGCCACCAGGGTCTCTTTCGCCTGTTGGGGATGCAGGTCGTACTGTTCGGCGTAACGTCTGGGCAAGTGCTCGAGCCAGAAGTGCGAGTCGAAGTGAAGATCCAGCAGTGTTCCATCCATATCCAGGAACACGGTATCGAGGGTTGACCAATCCACCATAAACAAAAACAGCCTGAAGGGTTTCCTTCAGGCTGCCTCAGATTCCGGCGGCTGGCAAGCCGGGATTCTACTGATCGCCGGAGTAGGCTCAGTCAGCAGCTTGTTCAACCGTTTCTGGCTTGCGGCCGGTGCGCGAGCAGCCCAGGCAGCGAACGAAGGTAGCCTTGGCAGGGCCAACAACCAGCACTTCGCCAGCCTCACCGGCGTTGCCGCCGAGGGCGGAGAATGGCAGAGATACCAGATAGACGGCACTGCCAACAATGGTGGTGGCCAGTAGGGCAGGTCGCAGCAGAACCGCATCGGCCGTCATGGCCAGCGCCGAGGGGCTCTCATCGACCGCTCTGGCGTGGCCCAAAGATGAAAAAGCCAGCAGACAGGCTGCCACCGTTGCAACCAGAGTGCGGGAAATCTTGCGGGTCATGACGATTCTCTCCTGTTAATTCTCTGTTAACTATGAATCATATTGCCTGAATTTCAAACGGTTTTTGTTTGTATTGTGTGAGTTGTGTGATGTTGGTTTGCAGTTTCAGCGTTGGCAACGAGGGCAGTACACGGTGGAGCGATTGTTCATCCGGATTTCCTTCAGTACGGTGTTACATTCCGGGCAGGGGGCGCCACCATGCCCATATACCAGCAATGACTGGGCAAAATAACCCGGCTTGCCGTCGCTGTTAACGAAATCCCGCAAGGTGGTGCCGCCCATCAGGATGGCTGCGCTCAGGGTTTCCTTTATGGCTTCAGCCAGCCGGTGATAGCGGTCCAGGCTGATCCGGCCCGCCTTCCGTTTCGGGTGTATGCCGGCTTTGAACAGTGCTTCGTTGGCGTAGATGTTGCCAACCCCGACCACCACATGATTGTCCATGATGAAGGATTTGATCGGGCTCTGTTTGCCCCGGGACAGCCGGAACAGCCAGGCACCACCAAATTCCGGCGACAGCGGTTCCGGGCCAAGATCCCGTATCAGTGGGTGCAGGGTGCAGTCGTCGGACCACAGCCAGCAGCCAAAGCGCCGGGGATCATTGAAGCGCAGGGTGCGGCCGTTGGCGAGACAGACATCAACGTGGTCATGGGCGGCGGCCGGGCTGCCGTCGGTGATCACCCGCAGGCTGCCGGACATGCCCAAGTGTACAATAACAGTGCCGCCATCCAGGTGCAGGAACAGATATTTCGCCCGGCGGTCTACGGACCGGATAACCTGACCCTGCAGGCGCTCCGGTAAATCCTCGGGAATCGGCCAGCGCAGCCGGGCATTACGAATCACTACCCCGTTTATCTTCTGGCCTTCACAGTGGGGCGCAATGCCCTGACGAGTGGTTTCTACTTCGGGTAATTCGGGCACGAAGCCTCCGCTGGCAAACGTATTCTGGGGCCATAAGTGTAAACAGTAACAAAAAAGCCACCAAACGGTGTTGTTGACGCGTACAGCTGTACGCTAAAGTTGGTCAAGCATATTCCCTTCGAGTGTTTGCGAATCTCCCTCCGCAGTATCGCCTTTCGAAGTTGATGAATTCTTGAGGATAATTTATGTGGTTTAACGGTCTCCTTGACCTCTCGGTATGGCAGTTGATAGCGGTCACCCTGGTGCTCACCCATATCACCATTGTCAGTGTTACGCTCTATCTACACCGTCACTCGGCCCATAACGCCCTGGATCTGCATCCGGTGCTCAAGCACTTTTTTCGCTTCTGGCTGTGGATGACCACTGCGCAGAACACCAAAGAGTGGACCGCGATCCACCGCAAACACCACGCCAAGTGTGAAACCGAGGAAGACCCCCATAGCCCGGTGGTCCTGGGTATCCGCAAGGTCCTGCTGGAAGGCGCAGAGCTTTACGCCGAGGCGGCCACCCCGGAAACCCTCGAGCGCTATGGGCAGCGCACCCCGGAGGACTGGATCGAGCGCAACGTCTATAGCCGATACAAGATGCTGGGCATCATGCTGATGGCGGTACTCAATCTGGCACTGTTTGGCGTCCACGGGATCTGGATCTGGGCGGTACAGATGATGTGGATCCCGGTATGGGCCGCAGGCGTGGTCAATGGCGTTGGCCATTATCTGGGTTACCGCAATTTCGAATGTGCCGATAATGCCCGCAATATCTCGCCCTGGGGCATCCTGATCGGCGGCGAAGAACTCCACAACAACCATCACACCTATCCGAATTCCGCCAAGCTGTCCCGCCGTTGGTACGAAGTGGATATCGGCTGGGGCTATATTCGCCTGTTCCAGTTGTTTGGTCTTGCCAAGCCCAAGGGCTACCGGCCGATTGCTCATTACGTTCCGGGCAAGCAGGAGATGGATGTGGAAACCGTTCAGGCCATCACCAACAGCCGTTTCGACATCATGCGTCAGTACCGCAAGCGGGTCATGGAGCCGGTCTTGCGCCAGCAGCGTTCACTGATGGACGACGAAATTCGTCCCCGCTACCGGAAGCTGAAGCAGCTGTTATCCCGAGAAGCTACGCTGATCAAGCCCAAGGACAAAGAACAGCTGGAAACGGTACTGGAGCGCCACGAAATCCTGCGCCAAATCTACGAGAAGAGCCACGAACTGCAACGGTTGTGGCGTCAGCGCGGGCTGAAACCCCAGGAAAAACTGCAGGCGCTGATGGAATGGTGCAAAGAGGCGGAAGCCAGCGGCATTCGCTACCTGGAAGAGTTCGCGGCGCACCTGCGGGCCTACTCCCTGCGTCCGGTTGCCTGACGCGCCCCGCCGTTGAGGTACCAAAAAAGCCAGATGGATTCGCTCATCTGGCTTTTTTGTTTTATCGCGACAGCACTAATCCGTTTCCGGGTTAACCCGGTACAGGCTGTAGGTCACCTGGCCCGCGGTTTTCTGCCGATGTAGCAACCAGCCGGTGGGCACCGGCGGTGTTGCCCGTTCGCTCTCATGTTCCACGTACACCCAGCCACCCGGTTTGATCCATTGGCCGGATTCCAGAAGCGGAAATAATCGTTCCAGCCAGTCCTGTCGGAACGGTGGGTCCATGAAAACGATGTCGAAGGGTGGGCGCTGCCGATTGGCCAGAAAACTTTCTGCGTCCTGACACACCACCACTCCCTTGTCAGATTTCAATAACCGGAGATTGTCTCGCAGGGCGCTGGCCAGTGCCGGGGTATGGTCGACCAGCGTGGTGCTGGCAGCACCGCGGGAAAGCGCCTCCAGGCCCAGGGCCCCGGAGCCGGCAAACAGGTCCAGACAATCGCTGCCGGCAATCTGGAAGTTGAGCCAGTTAAACAGGGTTTCGCGGGTACGTGCAGGGCTGGGGCGAACACCGCCGGCATCCGGAAATCTCAGTTTTCGGCTGCGCCAGTCGCCGCCGATAATACGCAGCTCCCCGGTACCGCTGGAGAGCGCGCGCGCCGCAGGCGTCGGGCCGGTTTTGCGGTTTGCCGGTTTGCGTCTGGCCATGGTAGTGCTCCGGAGTTCTGAACAGGTTGAATTGTGGGCGATTATGTTACCGGAAAGCAGCCGGCAGGGGATAATGGGCCAGCCCCTCACTTAGGCCTGCAGGTCTGTTAGAATGTGCGCTTTATTTTCGCCCGCCCCTTTCAGACTGATGGTAAGACTATGACGGCAGAGTGGATTTCAATCGGCCTGTTGGCCCTTCTAGTTCTGTTCTTTGTACTGGATATCGCCGGTAACCGTAAGCGTGCCCCCCGGCCGAAAGCGGTGGTTCAGCGTAAACCTGAGGTAGCTCGGGGCCCGGCTCCCGCGGAACCAGAACCAGCCCGGGAAGAACCGGAAGCCGCGCAAGAAGCGCCGGTGGCCGAGGCGCAACCCGAGGCAGCCGCTGCGGAGGCAGAGCCGGCCAAGGAAGTGCCGGCGGCCGAGTTAGCCCAGGAGCCAGAACCGGCTCCCGAGCCGGAAGCCCAAGTCAGTGTTTTTGAGCGAATCAGGAAGGGCCTCGGTAAAACCCGCGCCAGCCTGACCGGCGGCCTGGCAGACCTGTTCTCGGTGGGCAAGAAGATCGATGAAGACTTGCTGGAGGAAATCGAAACCACCCTGTTGATGGCCGATGTGGGCGTTACCGCCACTTCCGAGATCATTGAGTCGCTCACCGACAAACTTGAGCGCAACCAACTCAAGGACGGTGCGGCCCTGCGTAAGGCCTTGCGTGACGAGCTGCATGGCCTGCTGAAGGACGTCACCAAGCCGCTGGATATCCACACCGACAACAAGCCTTACGTCATCCTGATGGTGGGCGTGAACGGCGTCGGCAAGACCACCACCATTGGCAAGCTCACCCGGAAGTTCCAGGCGGAGGGCAAATCCGTCATGCTTGCGGCCGGTGATACCTTCCGTGCGGCCGCGGTGGAGCAGTTGCAGGTGTGGGGAGAGCGCAATAACGTGCCGGTGGTGGCCCAGCATACCGGTGCCGACAGTGCTTCGGTGATTTTTGACGCTATCCAGTCCGCCCAGGCC
Source organism: Marinobacter sp. KM021 (assembly GCF_050707965.1). Lineage (NCBI taxonomy): Bacteria > Pseudomonadati > Pseudomonadota > Gammaproteobacteria > Pseudomonadales > Marinobacteraceae > Marinobacter > Marinobacter sp. KM021. Next base: position 3,326,629 of record NZ_CP136129.1, on the reverse strand, counting down.
CGGGGTACCGATGTGGTGATTGCCGACACCGCCGGTCGCCTGCAGAACAAAGACAACCTGATGAACGAATTGACCAAGGTTGTCCGTGTGATGAAAAAGCTCGATGAATCGGCGCCCCACGAAGTGATGCTGGTGCTGGACGCCGGTACCGGCCAGAATGCCTTGAGCCAGGCCCAGGTCTTCCAGCAGGCGGTGGGCGTCAGCGGTATTACCCTGACGAAACTGGACGGCACCGCAAAAGGCGGTATTGTATTTGCCATTGCCCGCCAGCTGCAGCTGCCTATCCGCTTTATCGGTGTGGGCGAGCAGGCCGAAGACCTGCGCAGTTTTGATGCGGAAACCTTTGTCGACGCCCTGTTCGACGACTGAAGCACCGGCTACGGAGCCCGCGCCCGAAATGATCGAGTTTCGCCAAGTTACCAAACGCTATGACAGCGATCACACCGCTTTGCGCCAGGTGAATTTTCACCTGGACCGGGGGGAACTGGCGTTTCTGACCGGGCACTCCGGCGCGGGCAAAAGTACCCTGCTAAAGCTGATCATGGTCATGGAGCGCCCCACGGCCGGTGAGCTGATCGTCGGTGGCCAACGCCTGAATAGTTTGCCACGGCGCCAGATCCCCTACATCCGCCGGCATATCGGCGTGGTGTTCCAGAATCACCAGCTACTGTTTGATCGCACTGTATTCGATAACGTCGCGATGCCATTGGAGGTGATGGGCGCCTCGCCCAATGACATCGGCCGTCGGGTGCGGGCGGCGTTGGATAAGGTGGGGCTGCTGAACAAGGAGAAAATGAACCCGCTGCAGTTATCCGGCGGTGAGCAACAACGTGTTGGCATTGCCAGGGCCGTGGTTAACAAACCGCCTGTGTTGTTGGCGGATGAGCCGACCGGTAACCTGGATCCGGAGCTGTCTGCAGATATCATGCATTTGTTTACCGAGTTCAGCCAGGTGGGCGTGACCGTACTGATTGCCACCCACGACATTGCCCTGATCAATGAGATGGGACGGCGAAAGCTGACCCTGGATCATGGCCAGCTGATCGCCGGTGGGCATGCCCCGGCAGCGGGAGGTGCCAGTGGCTACTGAACCCCGGCACAAGCAGGATAACCGGCGCGGGGCTGCCAATCGGGGGAAGTCTCCGGTGAACGCCCAGGCCCGTAGCTATCTGGAGCATCACCGGAAGGTGGCCCGGGATTCCGCCCGGCGTCTTTGGCAAACACCGGTGGCCAGTATGATGACCTGGACCGTGATGGGCGTGGCGCTCGCCTTGCCCGTCGCACTGTTGCTGCTGTTGGGCAGTTTGCAGGGCGTGAGTGCCGGCTGGGAGAGCAGTGCCAGGATTACTGCCTACCTGGCCATGGATGTCTCTTTGGAGCAAGCCGGGGAACTGGCGGAGGAGGTCCGGGGCGATGGCCGGGTCCTGTCGGTTCAGCTGGTGGATCGGGACCAGGCCCTGGAGGAGTTTCGCGCATCGTCCGGCCTGGACGATGCCCTGGATTTCCTGGATGACAATCCGCTGCCTCATACCCTTTTGATTACCCCCCAGGACAGCGCCCGCTCCGCTGATGGCGTGCAGGCCCTGGTGCGGTTTGTTGATGGAATGGATGGCATTGAGCAGGTGCAGGTGGATCTTGGCTGGCTGCAGCGGCTCAATGCCATGACCGACATTCTGGCCCGGGCGGTCTGGGCCCTGGCGCTGTTGCTTGGCTCGGCGGTCATTCTGGTGATTGGCAATACCGTGCGCCTGGCGATTGAAAACCGGCGGGATGAAATTCTGGTAGCCAAGCTGGTGGGCGGCACCGATGCCTTTGTCCGCCGGCCGTTTCTGTACACCGGGGCCTGGTTTGGCCTTGGAGGTGGGGTGGTTGCCTGGTTGTTGATCCAGGTTTCCTTGTGGTGGCTGAACGGGCCCATTGAGCGGCTGGCAGGCCTTTACCGCAGCGAATTCTCGCTGCAGGGGCCGGGCTTTGACGGTGCATTGGCATTGATTATCATCGCAATGCTGCTAGGCTGGCTAGGCGCTTGGCTCGCGGTAAAGCGCCATCTGGATGACATTGAGCCGGGTGATATTGCCGGCGGGTGATCCCGGTATCGGGAAAACCGTATTGAAGAGAGAGTTTGTTCTGGCGTAGCTTAAGGGTCAGAAAAGCCACAGTGGACTTTTCAGGTTGTTGTTTTGTAACGTTTTACTGGAAAGTTCGGGAACTAATCAAGTTCTTGGCGGTCTAAGTTTTAGTTGTTATATTTAATGGCTGTCAGGTTCGGAGGTTAATACATGGGTACGAGTTTACAGCTGGCTGACAGACTGGTTCCGGGTGCCAACCTTGAGTCTTATATTCAGGCGGCAAGTCGCATTCCGGTGCTTTCCGTGGATGAGGAGCGGGAGCTTGCTGAGCGCCTGCACTATGATGGCGATGTGGAAGCCGCCCGCCAGCTGGTGCTGTCGCACCTGCGATTTGTGATTCATATTGCCCGGAGCTATTCCGGCTACGGCCTGGCTCAGGCGGATTTGATCCAGGAAGGTAACGTGGGCCTGATGAAGGCCGTCAAGCGCTTCAATCCTGAGTATGGCGTGCGTCTGGTGTCGTTTGCGGTGCACTGGATAAAGGCCGAGATCCATGAGTTCATTCTGCGCAACTGGCGTATTGTGAAGGTCGCTACTACCAAGGCTCAGCGTAAGCTGTTCTTCAACCTTCGCAGTCAGAAGAAGAAGCTGGCTTGGCTGAACCACGATGAGTTGAATGCGGTCGCGAAGGATCTGGGGGTGGAGCCTCGGGTGGTGCGCGAGATGGAAGGCCGGCTGGCGTCCCACGACACTTCGTTCGAAGGGCCGATGGATGACGACGATGACAGCAGCTACCAGGCGCCTGCTTACTACCTGGAAGATCGTCGCAGTGATCCTGCGGTGCAGCTGGAGAACGCCGATTGGTCTGAAGATTCCAATGGCCGGTTGATGCAGGCGTTGTCGGCGCTGGATGAGCGCAGTCAGGATATTCTGCGTGAGCGCTGGTTGACGGATGGTAAGTCGACGCTGCATGAGTTGGCGGACAAGTATGGTGTGTCGGCGGAGCGCATTCGGCAGTTGGAGAAGAATGCCATGAAGAAGATCAAGGCGCAGATGATCGAGGCGGCTTGATTACTGCCATTTAGCTTGGCTTGAAACGCCACCACCGTTCGCGGTTGGTGGCGTTTTTGTTTGTATAATGGCTTCATATTCGAGTTATCGAACATTCGGGCGGAAGCGTGTGGGTGGTTTGCTCCAAAACACGCTGTGAATACTTCCCTGTACGCTCTGCTCCGCCATCCATGGCTCCGCAAGGTTTTGGAGCAAACCACCCACACGCTTCTTCCGACTTTGGAGTGGAATTCTCAACATGACTAATAACCTTCCGCGTATCGCCTTCCTTGGCATCGGCCTGATGGGCGCACCGATGACCCGTAACCTGCTGACGGCCGGTTACCCCATGACCCTGTGGAACCGCACTGCGAGCAAGTGCGAGCCTTTTGTCGGCGAGGCAACGATTGCCGGGAGCCCGGCTGAGGCGGTCGCCGGTGCCGATATTGTGATCACCATGCTGGAGAATGGCGCGGTGGTTGAGGACGTGCTGGTGGCTCAGGGCGCTCTGTCGGCGTTGAATTCCGGGGCGCTGGTGATTGATATGAGTTCGGTGCAGCCGTCGCTGGCGCGGCGGTTGGCTGGATTGGCGGCGGAGCGGGGTGCCGGGTTTGTGGATGCGCCGGTGTCGGGCGGTACTCTGGGTGCGGCTGAGGCCCGGTTGAGTATTATGGCCGGTGGGTCTGAGGCGGATGTGGCGCGGGCCCGGCCGGTGTTTGAGGTGTTGGGTAAGTGCACCCGCATCGGGCCGGTGGGGGCCGGGCAGTTGGCGAAGTTGGCGAATCAGGCGATTGTTGGGATTACCATTGGTGCGGTTTCTGAGGCGTTGTTGCTGGCGGCCAAGGGTGGGGCAGACCCGGCGGCGGTGCGGGAGGCGCTGATGGGTGGGTTTGCCGGTAGTCGGATTCTGGAGCTGCACGGGCAGCGGATGATTGACCGGGATTTTGCACCCGGTGCGCCGGCGCGGATTCAGTTGAAGGATATGCGGATGATTCTGGACGAGGCCCGGGCCGAGGGGCTGACATTGCCGTTGGCGCAGCAGACCCATAACGAGTATTTGTCACTGGTGGCCAATGGCCACAGTGATGTGGACCACAGTGGTCTGTTACTGGAGCTGGAGCACCTGAACGGCACTCTGTTGGGGTCGATGGGCCGTGGCCCGAAGGAAGACACTTCAAACTCAAAGAACTAAGGAGCGGACAATGCCACGGTTTGTTGCCAATCTGTCGATGTTGTTTACCGAGGTTCCGTTTCTGGAGCGCTTTTCCCGGGCGCGGGCCGCAGGGTTCACCGCGGTGGAGTACCTGTTTCCCTATGACTGGCCGGCAGAGCAGCTGGCGGAGCAGCTACGGGAGCAGGGCCTGACCCAGGTGTTGTTCAACCTGCCGCCGGGAGACTGGCAGGCCGGGGAGCGGGGCATTGCCTGTTTGCCGGACCGGGTTGAGGAGTTTCGTGCCGGGGTGGATCAGGGTATTACCTATGCGCGGGTGCTGGGCAACCGGCAGCTGAACTGCCTGGCAGGGTTGAAGCCGACAGATCTGGATGAGCAGATCGCCTGGGAGACGCTGGTGGCGAACGTGCAGTATGCCGCTGATCGCTTTGCCGACGCGGGTCTGACCCTGTGCCTTGAGGCGATTAACAGCCGGGTGGATATGCCGGGGTTCATGCTGGACACCACGGGCAAGGTGATGGCATTGCTTGAAGAACTCGATGCCGACAATGTGCGGTTGCAGTATGACGTCTATCATATGCAGATTATGGAAGGCGATGTGATTCGTACCATGGAGTGTCTGCTACCGTGGATTGGCCACATCCAGTTTGCCGATAATCCGGGCCGGCATGAGCCCGGTAGCGGCGAGATTAACTTTTCGAATGTTTTCGCAGCGCTGGATCGAATGGGCTATCAGGGCTGGGTGAGTGCGGAATACCGGCCATCGTCGGTAACGGAGGACACTCTGAGCTGGTTCCGGTCGGCAAATTGACCGTCGTCATAGGCGACACCCTCTTACAAGATGGTAACTGGCTGGTTTCCGGAGTTCTTCGTACCCTAAGAGTTAATGTAATCCGCTATCAGGAGGAGCACCGGTGAAAGCGCTGGTAATCGAAGACGATCGGGATGTAGCAAATTATCTGCTGAAGGGACTGAGAGAATCCGACTTCGTGGTGGATCATGCGGCCGACGGCAAGGAAGGCATGATGATGGCGGCCAGTGAAGAGTATGACATCATGATTGTGGACCGCATGCTGCCTGGCATGGATGGCCTGTCCATCATCAAGACGGTGCGGGCAACGGGAAATCAAACTCCGGTACTTATCCTCAGCGCCCTGGGCGATGTGGATGACCGGGTAGAAGGGCTGCGTGGTGGCGGTGATGACTATCTCACCAAACCCTTTTCGTTTACCGAACTGCTGGCCCGTATCGAATCTCTGATTCGACGCAATCGCCAGGCGGCGGAAACGGAAACCGTGCTGAAGGTTGCCGATCTGGAGATGGACCTGCTGGCCAGGACTGTCAAGCGTGCCGGTCAGAACATTGATGTTCAGCCGCGGGAATTCCGTCTGCTGGAATATCTCATGCGTAACGCCGGCCAAGTGGTCACCCGGACCATGCTGCTGGAAAAAGTCTGGGACTATCACTTTGACCCCCAGACCAACGTGATTGACGTGCACATCAGCCGCCTGCGGGCCAAGATCGATAAGGAATTCGACACGCCCCTGCTGCAGACGGTTCGGGGTGCGGGATACATGCTGCGTGAAACTGCTTAGTCAGCTCAGGACATCCTCTTTTCAGCTGGCCCTGCTGTACATGGTGGTGTTTGCCACATCGGTATTCCTGTTGCTGGCATTCATCTACTGGCGCACGGCCGGCTTCATGACCGCCCAGACCGATGAAACCATCGAAGCGGAAATCGCCGGTCTGGCGGAGCAGTACCGTGGGCGTGGCGTGAACGGACTGATCACCATCATCCGTGAGCGCGTCGCCCGGGACCCCAACGCCAAATCCATCTACCTGCTCACCACAGACGACTTCCTCAAGCTGGCCGGTAACATTGAAACGTGGCCAGGGGGCAGTCGCTCGTCGGACACCGGCTGGATCAACTTTACCCTGGATTCCTCAGTGGGCTGGCAAGGCCCGGAGCGGCTGGCCCGTGCCCGGATTTTCGAGGTCCAGGGCGGGTTGAAATTATTGGTGGGGCGGGATGTTGAAGAACTCACCAATCTCAAGCGGGTGATCGAAACCGCCATCAACTGGGGTATGGGCATCACCCTGGCACTGGCGTTACTGGGTGGCTTTTTGATGAGCCGTGGCACTACGCGCCGAATCGAAGTCATCAATAACACTTCCCGGCGAATCATGAATGGCCATCTGTCACTACGCATACCCACCCGCGGCACCGAGGACGATTTTGATCAGCTCGCCGAAAACCTGAACCAGATGCTCGACCGCATTGTTTACCTGATGGAAGGTATTCGCCATGTGTCAGACAGCATTGCCCACGACCTTCGCACCCCGCTGACGCGCCTGCGCAACCAGCTTGAGAACACCCTGATTGCCGTGGACAACGATGAGGCCCGGGAACAGGTGGGCAGGGCAGTGGCCGAGGCGGACCAGTTGCTGGCAACCTTCAACGCTCTGTTGCGGATTGCCCGGCTGGAAACCCGGGGGAATTCGGCGGACATGAAAGTGGTGTCCCTGGACGAGCTGGTCAGTGATGCCTGTGAATTGTACGAAGCCCTGGCGGAGGACAAGGAGCAAGCCTTCGCCCAGTCGCTGGAGCAAGGCGTGATGATCGAGGGTGATCGAGACCTGCTGTTCCAGATGATCAGCAACCTGATCGACAATGCGATCAAATACACTCCGGAGCACGGCTCCATCCAGGTGGTGGTTCGCCGCGATGGCTCGGGCGCGGTGTTTGAGGTGCAGGACTCCGGTATCGGTATACCGGACGACGAGAAAAGCCAGGTGTTCCAGCGCTTCTATAGGGTGGGCAAGAGTCGGTCACTGCCAGGCAACGGCCTGGGATTGAGCCTGGTCAGTGCGGTAGCAGAAATTCACCAGGGCCAGATTTTGCTTAGTGATACCCATGAGGGAGAGGAGCCGCCTGGCTTGACGGTCACCGTGCAGATGCCCGCCTATACCGGGGTCCGCAAGCGGATCAAGGCAACACCGGCCGAACAGGCAGAGGAGACCCAGAACGATAGGTCGTCCTCTACCGAAACCAGTAGCGCCTGAGTCTTACTGACTGGCGCGAAAACGGTTAACCACCGGGCTGATCAGTGCACCAGCGCGGGCTTCGACCAGGCCGCTGATGTGCTCGAACTGAGAGCGGCGACGGTCCACTTTGGCCTGAATGCTGTCCCATTCCCCTTCCAGATGCTTCTGCTCAGCCATCAGAAAGGCCGCGATGTTGTGGCGATTCAGTTTGCTGGTGATGCCCAGACTGTCCAGGCGAAAGCCCAGGCTATCGACACCTTCCAGAGCCAGGTTCATCAGTTTTTTGGTGTTCATGGATTTGTCTCCAAACGAAAAGTCAGTGTTGATTACCTCGCACGCTATCTCCGGCGCCTAGAGTGTACAACCTAATTTCAGCCGATCAGCTAGGTTTCAGCCTTGCAAAAAGGTAATTCCTTGGCCACCGCCGGGTAATGCCCGCTCTGTAGAATGGAAATTGTAGATGCAGAAGCAGGTAGAAAGTTGCTTGCTTCTCCCTCCAGCACAGCGCTAGCCTTATACCCCGTGACCCACGGGGTTTTTTTATGCCCTGAATTTTCTGTTTAACCCGGAATCCCTGATCTGATGAGCAAGACCGAAGGTTCGACGGCTCCAAGACCGCGCTATATCACACCGGACGGCGAGCAGGCGTTACGGGAGGAGTTGCAGTACCTGTGGAAAGTGAAGCGCCCCGAAGTCACCCAAGCCGTGCGCGAGGCTGCCGCCTTGGGGGATCGCTCTGAGAATGCCGAATACATCTATGGCAAAAAGCAGCTACGGGAAATCGATCGGCGGGTAAGGTTCCTGAGCAAGCGCCTGGATGAACTTACCGTGGTCGACCGGCTGCCGGACGATCAAAGCCGGGTATTTTTCGGGGCCTGGGTCACCATCGAGGACGATGACGGTGAAGAACAGACCTACAGGTTGGTGGGTGCAGATGAATTTGACCTCGCCAAGGGCTATCTGAGTATCAATGCCCCGCTTGCCAGGGCATTGATCGGCAAGCATCTGGACGATGAGGTCTCCGTGAAAACGCCGGAGGGCTGGAAGACGGTGGTCATCACCGGTATTCGGTATCAGCCGGCAGACACTGGCAAGTGAAAATCGTCACAGAATCGTCTTTTGGTTGAGCAAAGCGTCACCAATGGCGATAGACTGATCAAAAACTGTCACCCGAAAGGGCAATGGAAGATCAATCAGGGTTGATGCGATGAATTCGTCAGAGTCTCACACCGGTTCAAAATGGGCAGGCCTGGTCGCCACGGCTACCGTTGTGCTATCGCTGGGGCTGATGTCTGTCAGCGCTCAGGGTCAAAGCGCTAACAACACAGCACCGGTGTTTGAACTGGAACAGCGTTCCACCATTGATACCATTCCTTTCCGCTCCATCGAAGAGGAAACCCTGGCCAATACGGTCATTGAGGGCGGGCTCGAAGCGCCGGCGGCCGGAGTTCCGGTGCAGACCGCCAGTGACGACGACTTCTATCTTGATCCTCTGGCATTGCAGCCCAGAGACAGCCGTACCGATCTCGGGCGCTCCGAAATTCCGGTGGATATCCGGTTCAGCAATCCCAAGCTCATCCCGGGCCAGACCCACAGCAACACCTACTCGATCCGGCCACCGGAGAATCGCACCTACGATACTCTGAACGTCAATATGACCGGGCGCTGATTTCCCCGGCGCCACTTCGAACCTGTTCAGGCCACTGCTGCGTTCGGGGTGGCCGTCTTACCAAGTACGTCCTCGTAAAAGAAGGTCAGCGCCTGGGTGGCCTGGTTAAGCCTCGCCCGAGATACGCGGATTTTGTTGCTCAGATAATCCAGAAACAGCAGTTGATCTTCTGCCGCCAGATGAGCCGGGTCTTTTAGATCGTGAAACAGCACAAAACGGCTGATCCAGTGCAGGTAGGTTTGTTCGGCCCGCTGATTCAGCTGGCGTTTGCGGATGGCGGCCTGTACATCGCCGACCATACCGGGCCGTGACTGCTCGAGCGCCTGGGTAATATCCATGGTGTGTACTCTTCGGAAAGCTTGTTGTTGTTATGTTGCGCGCATCATATGACAAACGTTTGAACGGCGCAAAACCGAAGGCGGTATTTTCCTGCGGTTGAGGGCTGCACGCGCCAAAGGGGCGGGCACAGCCCAGGGGGTATTACTTCAGTGAGTCGAGCTTATCGATGTACTGCTGCATAGCCTGATCGCTGGAGGTGCCTTTCAGCTTCTCCCAGGCGTCGTATTTGGCGCGGCCCACGAAATCCATCATGCCCGGGCGCTTGCCGGACACGTCGCCTGCGGTGGCTTGCTTGTACAGGGCATAAAACTCAAGCTTCATCTCGTTGGACGGTTTGAAATCGCCCTCGGCGGTCTGGATATAGTTTACCGCTTCATCAAACTTCGCCTTCAGGTCACTCATGGTGTGTCTCCTTGGTGTAAATGGTTGTCTCCTCGAAGGATATCGCGAGTATAGCCTTGGCCGGCAGTGCCGTCATTGACTGAAACTGCATTCGGTCCGGCAACAGGGCTATCTGGCAAAAGTTTGCCCGACAGCACAGTTTGGGCCATTGCTGGCCAGTTTTTGCTTGAGAATGCCAGATCACCTGTGTACAGTTTGACGCGTTGTCTGCCAGGACGGCAGGCATCAAGGACTGAACAACACTGCAAATGAATTGCACAGGGAGCACGCCATGTCTGCCAAAGACGGTTCCGTCGCGCCGAAAGAGCGCATCAATATCAAGTATGTCCCCGCCACCGGCGACCAGCAGGCTGAAACCGAGCTGCCGCTGAAGATGTTTGTGGTTGGCGATTTCAAGGGCCATGCTGAAGAAACCCCCATCGAAGACCGCAAAGCCATTTCCGTTGACAAGAACAACTTCCGTTCTGTCATGAAGGAAGCCGGTCTGACTTTGTCTACGTCGGTCTCCAACAAGCTCGAAGAGAATGCCGATGAGCTGCCGGTCAATCTGGAATTCCAGGGTTTGGACGACTTTTCTCCGGACAGCATTGCCCGCCAGGTACCCGAGCTGAAAAAACTGATCGAGCTGCGTGAAGCCCTGGTTGCCCTCAAGGGCCCGCTGGGCAACGTGCCTTCGTTCCGTTCCAAGCTGCAGGAGCTGCTGGACAACGACAGCGCCCGGGAAAAACTGCTGGCCGAGCTCGAACTGGCCACCGAAGGCGGCGAGTAAGCGCACCACCGGAACCCGGTAACCAACACCGATTATCAATCACGTACTGAAGGGATGTGGTATGTCTGATACTGCTGTGCAGCAATCTGCTGCCTCCGAATCCGTAGCAGAAGGGTCCTTGCTGGACCAGGTCATGGCCAATAGCCGTATGGCGCCGGCCGACGAAGGTTACGATGTTGCCCGTAAAGGGGTAGCGACGTTTATCGCCAACCTGCTGAAAAGCGACGAAAAAGGCCAGCCGGTCAACAAGGCCCTGGTGGACCAGATGGTGGTCGAGCTGGACCGCAAGATCAGTGCCCAGATGGATGAAATCCTGCACGCCCCCAAGTTGCAGGAGTTGGAATCGTCCTGGCGCGGCCTGAAACTGATGGTTGACCGCACTGAATTCCGCGAGAACATCAAAGTCGACATCCTGCACGCCACCAAGCAGGAGTTGCTGGAAGACTTCGAGTTTGCACCGGATGTTACCCAGACCGGCTTCTACAAGCACATCTATGCCGCAGAATACGGCCAGTTCGGTGGTGAGCCGGTGGGTGCCATTGTCGGCAACTACGCCTTCAGTCCATCAACGCCAGACATGAAGCTGCTGCAGTACGTGTCCTCTGTAGGCGCCATGTCCCACGCGCCGTTCCTGTCCTCGGTGGCGCCGTCGTTCTTTGGTGTCGACAGCTACCAGGAACTGCCGGCTATCAAGGAGCTCAGTGCCGTCTTCGAAGGCCCGAAATACGCCAAGTGGCGCTCCCTGCGGGAATCGGAAGACGCCCGTTACCTGGGCCTGACCGCACCGCGCTTCCTGCTACGCGTGCCCTATGACCCAACCGAGAACCCGGTGCGCAGCTTCAACTACAAAGAAGAAGTCTCCGGCGACCACGAGCACTACCTATGGGGCAACACCGCCTATCTTTTGGCTACCCGCCTGACCGAGAGCTTCGCCAAGTACCGCTGGTGCCCGAACATCATCGGCCCGCAAAGCGGTGGTGCCGTGGAAGACCTGCCGGTGCACACCTTTGAGTCCTTCGGCCAGCTGGAAGCCAAGATTCCCACCGAAGTGCTGATCACCGACCGCCGGGAATACGAACTGGCGGAAGAAGGCTTCATCGCCCTGACCATGCGCAAGGGCAGCGACAACGCCGCGTTCTTCTCCGCCAACTCGGTGCAGAAGCCCAAGCAGTTCCCGAACACCAAAGAAGGCAAGGAAGCGGAAACCAACTACAAGTTGGGTACCCAGCTGCCTTACATGATGATCGTGAACCGCCTGGCCCACTACATCAAAGTGCTGCAGCGCGAACAGATCGGCTCCTGGAAAGAACGCCAGGATCTGGAGCGGGAACTGAACACCTGGATTCGCCAGTACGTGGCCGACCAGGAAAACCCGCCCGCCGAAGTCCGCAGCCGCCGCCCGTTGCGTGCCGCCAAGGTGGAAGTGTCGGAAGTGGAAGGCGATCCGGGCTGGTACCAGGTCTCCCTGGCCGTGCGCCCGCACTTCAAGTACATGGGTGCCAACTTCGAACTCTCGCTGGTTGGCCGCCTGGACAAGGATTAATCCATGTTCGGCGCCACTGGCACTGACGGCGTTCGCAGTACTGGCAGCCTGTTTGAACGGCTCGAACAGGCCGCCGCCCCTGCGGGGCAGGGCATGGGTGAAGTGACCCATGTGGTGGAATCCATCAAGCGCCACCTGGTGCGCCTGCTGAATGCCCACCCGGGCAACAGCGCCAGCGTACCAGACCTGGGATTGCTGGATTTCAACGATGCCACCCTGGGTACTCAGGATTTGAGTATCCAGATTCGCGGGGCGATTCGTCAGTGCATCGAGAAGTTTGAGCCGCGGGTCAAGCGGGTGGATGTGGTGGCGTTGCCGCCGGGCCCGGACCCGCTGCAGTTGAAGTTTCAGGTGACCGTTTACCTGCAGGTAGCCGGTGCTGATGACCGGACGACCATTGATCTGGTCCTCGATGATAAGCGCTATTACCGGGTGCTGTAAGACTTGGTGGGGACTTGGACTTTGGGCGGACACTGGAGTTGGGAGGGGGCGGGGATGCTTTTCTTCTGGGAAAAAACAACTCGCTTCGCTCAGACATCTTTTTTCCCGGCAGAAAAGCATCCCCACCCCCTCCGTCAAACCTGAGTGTTTGCGGTCCGGAATTTTCGAAGGCAGGTATGAGAGTCAGGGTGAGGGTGGTCCTTCCAAAAGTGTGCGGAGCCAGGGATGGCGGAGCCCAAGCGTCCCATGGACGGGCTTGAAGCGTCTTTTGGAAGGACCACCCTCATCCTGGCTCGGAGCCCGACAAAAAGCAGTCAAGGTGCAGTAAAGATGAAGTTGAACAGGTTCTACAGGGATGAGTTGAGCTTTCTGCGGTTGCAAGGCAGGGAATTTGCCGAGGCACATCCGCAGCTTACCCGCTTTTTGTCCGAACAAAGCACCGACCCGGATGTGGAACGGCTGCTCGAAGGCTTTGCCTTCCTGACCGGCAAATTGCGGGAAAAGGTTGAGGACGAGTTTCCAGAGCTGACCCATTCCCTGCTGAACATGCTCTGGCCCAACTACCTGCGGCCAGTACCCAGCTGCACCATCATGCGTTTCGACCCGCAACTGCACGCCATCAGCGAGCGGCAAACCGTTGAGCGCCATACCGAAATCAAGAGCCGACCCCTGGGCGAAGCCAGCCGCCAGACCCAGTGCCGGTTCCGTACCTGCCGGGCGGTCGATATCTTCCCGGTCAGCGTGGCCGATGCCCACGCCGAGCATTCCCGGGAAGTGTCTTCGGTCACCGTCGACCTGGGACTGCACACAGACCAGCCGTTGAATGCCCTGGGCCTGGACAGCCTGCGGTTCTATCTGGGCGGCGATAACCACACCGCCGAAACCCTGTACCTGTGGCTGAACCACTACCTCACCCGCATGGAACTGGTGGTGGGCGACAATGTATACAACCTGCCGTCGTCGCTGTTGCAGCCGGTGGGTTTTGCCGCCGACGAGGCGATTTTGCCGTATCCGAAGAACGCCTACGCCGGGTACCGCATCATTCAGGAATACCTGAGCTTTCCCGAGGCCTTCCGGTTTATCGATATCACCGGCCTCAAGTCCCGGTTGCCGGCGGTGCAGGCCGATGAGATCAGCCTGCGTTTTCATTTCAGCCGGATTCTACCGCCCGATGTTCGGGTCACCCGGGACTCCCTGCAGTTGTACTGCACCCCGGCGGTCAACCTGTTCAGCCACGAAGGCGAGCCGGTAGATCTGAACGGCCGGCAGACCGAGTACCGTATTTCCCCGTCCAGCCGCTGTCCGGAGCACTTTGAAGTGTTCAGCATCGAACAGGTTGAAGGCTGGCTTGAAGGGCGTTCCGGCCGGGGGGAACCTCGGCTGTACACCGCGTTCGAGAGTTTCCAGCACGAGGTGGAGCGGGACCGTGGCCGCACGGCGCTGTATTACCGGGTGCGGACCCGTGAAAGCGTGCGCGGTGATGGCTTTGATCACTACATCTCGTTTGTCCGGGGCGACGAGTCCGAATGCATGAACCGCCAGGAAGCGGTGTCGCTGACGCTGACCTGCACCAACCGGCAACTGCCCCAGCAGCTGGCCGTGGGTGAGATCTGCATGGCCACCGAGACCACCCCGGCGTTTGCCTCGTTCAGCAACATTACCCGGCCCACGGCCACGCTGCGGCCAACGCTGGACGGCAGCCTGTTGTGGACGCTGATTTCCAATCTGTCCCTGAACTACCTGTCCATGCTGGATGTGGATGCCCTGCGCACCGTGCTGCGGGTATACGACTTTCGAGCGCTGGTCGACCGACAGGCCGAGCGGGTGTCCCAGAAACGGTTGGCGGGCATCAGTGAGATCACCACTCAGCCGGTGGACCGCATGGTTCGTGGCTTGCCGGTGCGTGGCATTCGTTCGGTGCTGAAGCTGGATCAGCAGAATTTCGGCAGCGAAGGGGATCTGTACCTGTTCGGAACGGTACTGAGCCAGTTTTTTGCGCTTTACGCGAGTATCAATGCCTTTCACCAGCTGGAAGTGGTGAATACAGACAATCAGGAACGGTACACATGGACGTTACAGCAAGGTCAGCAGCCGCTGATGTAGCCGGGCTGGAACCTGTCCTCGGCAACGCGCGGCGTTACAGTTTTTTCCAGTTGGTGGATCTGATTCACCGGCACCATGGCGACGATCTGGAAAGCTCCGGCAGCGGCGAGCCCCGCCAGGAGCGTATCCGGTTTTCGGCCTCGGCCGGCCTGGGCTTTCCGGGTAGCGATGTGGTCTCGGCCCTGTCACCGGAACACGAGCACGCGCCTTACCAGATGGAAGTGAGCTTTCTCGGCCTGCACGGCTCCCAGTCGCCGTTGCCGGGCTACTACCTGGAGGACCTGGCCTGGGAAGCAGGCCAGAACCTGGGAGTGCGCCGTCACTTTCTGGACTTTTTCAACCACCGGTTGGTCACCCTGTTCCACCGGGCCTGGCGCAAGTACCGGTACTACGTGCGGTTTCAGCCCGGCGCCAGCGACGGGTTTTCCGAGCTGGTGTTTTCCCTGGTCGGTCTGGGTGACAGCCGCTTGCGGGAAGCCACACCGGTCAACTGGTCCAAGATGCTGGCCTACGCCGGCCAGATGGCGGGCCGCAGCCGGTCGCCGGAAGTGGTCAGTGGCATTGTCGCACACTGTTTCGACCTGGAAGACGTCAGCATCGAGCAGTGGGTGTTGCGCAAGGTGGCCATCGGGCAAGACCAGCAAACGCGGTTGGGCCAGGCCAATGCCAGCCTGGGCCAGGACACCCTGGTTGGCTCCAGCATCCGGGATCGCAGCGGCAAGTTCATCCTGCGCCTGCGCAACCTGAGCCGGCAGCGCTTTGCGGATTTCCTGCCCAACGGCCGGGACCATGAGCGCCTGGTGAAGCTGGTGGAATTCACCACCCGGGAGCAGCTGGCCTACGACCTGGAGCTGCAAATGCGGCCCAAGGATATCCGGCCCATGCAGCTGGGTGAGGATGTGCGCCTGGGCTGGAATTCCTTTGTGACACCGGACCGGGCCCGTGAACGCCCGGCGGTGCGCATCCAGATACGACGATAAGGCAAGGAGCCAGACAGGTGTCAAACCGGACAGCAGCATTAACCCTGGTGATCATCAACCCGACCGAAACCGGCGGTGGTGCCAGCATTGAACACAGTTTTGGTACCGGTGGCGGGTCGATTGGCACGGCGGCCAACGACACCTGGCGGTTGTCGCCCCATCGCACCGGCGCCGTAGCCGGCCATGCCGAGGTTCGCTTCCTGGATGGTGGCTTCTGCCTGATTGACCGCAGTGGCCGCACTTACATCAACAGCAGCAGCCAGCCTGTGGGCCGGGGCCGCAGGGCGCGGCTGAATCATGGTGACACCCTCACCATCGGCCGTTACCGGATGCGGGCAGAGCTGAACGGTGACGCGGTTGACCGCTCAGAGCTGGAAGAAGGCTCTGGGCAGGACCGGCAGCTGGTGGATGTGGAGGAAGATTCACTGTTGCGGGCAGAAACCGGTCAGAGGCTGCCGGATGGCCGGGAACCCCTCGTGGGACTGCACACGCCGGCCGGTGAGCCGGTCAGCGACGACCCGCTGGCGCCCTGGCAGGAAACGGCCGGTCAGCCTGCGGAAGAAGCTCCCGAGCTGTTGGCGAGTGACCAGTCCTGGTTTGCCCGCTCGGCCGAGGTCAGCGATGAATACCGGGAAAACCGGGATGTGGCCATGGGCCTGCCAATGAACCGTAACGCCCGCAAGCACGGGCACGACACACAGGAGCGACAGGGAATGTCAGAGTTCAGGGAACACAGCCGGGAAGCCAAAGACACCAGCCGGCAACACATCAGCGGTGCCCCCCTGATGCGAGGTATGGAAGCCGACATCGATTTTGCCGACAGCGATGAAATGCGGTTGTTCCTGGAGGAAGCCGGCCAGACCCTGAAAGCCACGGTCGAAGGCCTGCTGGCCCTGCATCAGGGTGAGGATTCGCGGCACCGGGCCCTGCGCACCCGCCTGCAGCCGATTGAAGACAACCCGTTGCGCCTGGGTGACGACTACACCGGCACCATGCAGACCCTGTTTGCAGCCGAGCGCAGCCCGGTGCACCTGTCTGCTCCGGCAGCGGTTCGGGAAAGCCTGGAGAGCCTGAACCATCACCAGCAAGCCACCCGCGAAGCCATCCGGGAAGCCCTGGAAGCCATTCTTTATGCCTTCTCACCGGAGGCCCTGTTGCGCCGGTTCCACGGTTACCGCCGTGGCCTGCAAGACAACGAAGACGAAGGCCGTTGGGCCTGGAACATGTACCAACACTATTACCAGGAACTCAGATCCAGTCGTCAGCAGGGATTTGAACGCCTCTTCCAGGAGGTGTTCGACCAGGCCTACGACCAACACTTGCGCCAATTACAGAGGGAGAGCCTTTCATGAAGTACTGCAAATGGAGCTTGCTGGCTATTGTCATGCTGATGGTGGGGTGCAGCACCCCCTACAACGCGGTAACCAAAACCGCCAAGGTGTTGTGGGACCCCGATATTCCCGTGGGCTATCCGGAAGAGCTGCCCAGCAAGGTGGCGCTGACCATGCTGGCAGAGCCGGATGTGAACCCCAACGAATCCCTGGCGCCCACGCCGATCGCCTATCAGATCATCGAGCTGCGGGACAGCTCCCTGCTGATGGCCGGCGACTTTGATCAACTGTTGAACGACCTGGAAAAGTCCCTGGGCCGAAACTACGTGGACCACAGCGATTACACCCTGGTGCCGGGCCAGTTCAAGTACGTGGCACCGTTCGAGATCAGCAAGGACACCCGGTTTATCGGCGTTATCGCCTTCTATGCTTACCCGAACCTGTCCCAGTGGAAAAAAGTCATCCGGGTGGATCCGGTGGGCGACACCTACCACCTGCTGGTCAACCTGCGTGAGCGGGAAGTTCAACTCAGACGTTCGGAAGATACCTGATGGCAGCTACCAATCGAGTCGTCTGGAGTGACGGGCTGTTTATCAAGCCCCAGCACTTCCAGCAGCAGCAACGATATCTGGAACACCAGATCAACGAGCGGGCGCTGGCGGTCTCGGACTACCTGTATGGCTTCAGTGACCTGGAGCTGAACGCCGAGTACCTGAGCTTTGGCCGGGTTGGCCTGGTGCGGGCTTCCGGACTGTTTCCGGATGGTACCCGGTTCAATCTGCCCCAGGACGATGTGATGCCGGAGCCCCTGGAAATCACCGATGCCTCGGTGGCCAATCAGGTGGTGTATCTGGCGCTGCCCCTGGGCAGCGATACCCTGGCGGAAGTGGAGTGGCCGGATGCCCCGGTAGCAGGGCGTTTTCGTGCCCAGACCGTGGAAATCCGGGATCTGCATTCCATTGATGGCGACGCCCACAGCATCGATGTGGGCCGGGTTGCGCCGCGCCTGATGCTGGAGCGGGACGATCGCAGTGCCTATGCCTCGGTGGCCATCGGCCGGATCCTGGAAAAACGCCCGGATGGCAGCCTGGTGATGGACCCCAACTTCCTGCCCACCATGCTCAGCGTCCGTTCAGCCCCGCGCTTGCAGCGGTTCGTCGGCGAAATGGCTGGCTTGATGCAGGAGCGGGCCCGCAACATCGCCGAGCGCGTAGGTGCGCCAGGGCAGGGCGGTGTGGCGGATGTGTCTGACTTCATGCTGCTGCAGATGCTGAACCGGGCGCACCCGAAATTCATGCACCTGGCCCGGCTGCGCCAGCTGCATCCCGAGCGCCTGTACGAGGCTCTGCTTGAGCTGTGTGGCGAGTTGGTGACCTTTACCGACGAAAGCCGGCTGCCCAAGGAATTCACCCCCTATGACCACGACCTGCCGGAAGCCTGCTTCAGCCCGCTGATGCAAGTGCTGCGACAGGCCCTGAGCACCGTGCTGGAACCGAGAGCCCTGTCGATCACGCTGCAGCAGCGCCAGTACGGGCTGACGGTGGCACCGGTGCAGGATGGACAGATCATCAAGGATGCCGAATTCATCCTGGCGGTGAAGGCCGACATGCCGCTGGACGACCTGCGCAAGCAGTTCACCCAGCAGTGCAAAGTGGCGTCTGTGGAGAAAATTCGCGACCTCATCAGCCTGCAGCTGCCGGGTATTCCGTTGTCGGCTCTGCCGGTGGCGCCGCGCCAACTGCCGTACCACGCCGGCTTTGTCTACTTCCGGCTGGACGAGCAGAGCCAAGCCTGGCAAATGCTCGACAACGCCAGTGGCTTTGCCTTCCACGTGGCCGGCAGCTTCCCCGGGCTGGAAATGCAATTCTGGGCAATCAGGAGCTAAACCATGGCAGATGCACCGGTAATGGACAGACCAGACAACACCAGGGATTCGGGTGACAGTGCATTCAGTGACCTTCTGTTTGCGGACGCCGGCAACAGTGGCTCCCGAACCGAATTCGACAACGCCGGCTTCCAGCTGCGAGGGCTGGAAGAGAACCGCCTGATCGACGCCGCCACGCCACTGCTGGGCCTGGTGATCCGGGTCCGCCGGCTGGCGGATTTCCGGGACGTGGAAAACCTGTACCAGCAAGTGGTCGACGAAGTGGCGGCCATTGACCGGGAGCTGATCGAGCAGGGCTATGAGCGCCCGACGGTGGTGGCCTATCGCTACGTGCTCTGCGCCTTCATTGATGAAGCGGTGCTGGGCACCGATTGGGGCGCCCATAGTGTGTGGTCCCAGCACTCCCTGCTGTCCCGCTTCCACAATGAAACCTGGGGTGGGGAAAAGGTGTTCGCCATCCTCGCTCGCATGGAAAAGGAGCCAGCCCGCTACCGCGATATGCTGGGCTTCATCTACCTGTGCCTGTGCCTGGGTTTTGAAGGCCGTTACAAGGTCATGGAGAACGGCCGGGATGAGTACGACCGGATTGTTCGCGGCCTCTATGAGCAACTCCGTGAACTCCGTGCCGACCGGGACCCGCAGCCGCTGGCCGACGCCACGGAGAACGTAGCTCCGGCCCGCAACCGGCTGCGCAGCGGCCTGCCCCTGTGGGGTATTGGCGGCCTGTTTATTGCCGCCATGGCGGGCATTTACCACTTGTACAACGTCGCGCTGAACGAACGCATCAGGGATGTGCTCAGCGTACTGGACCAACTACCGAAATAAGGATATCACTGTGATTCGGGTAGAACTGCCGGCGCTGATCGGGCGCCTTAACGACATTTCACGCCAGGCCCTGGAAGCCTCCGCCGCCCTGTGCATCAGCCGCCAGGGCGCCGAGATTACCCCGGCCCATTTGCTGTTCAAACTGCTGGAAACGCCGTTCTCTGACGTACGCCAGATTCTGGAACACACCGGTATCAATCATCAGCAACTGCAGCCATTGGTGGGCGACAGCCTGAACGGCGAGCCGCAGACCGCCGAGCCTTATCCCTCGTTCTCGCCTTTGCTGGTGGAACTGATGCAGGACGCCTGGCTGTTGGCCTCCACCGAACTGGGCCACACCGAACTGCGTTCCGGCGCCGTGTTTCTGGCCCTGCTGATGAACGCCGACCGCTACCTGATGCCCCGGGTGGCCCAGACCCTGGTAGACATCAACCGGGAACAGCTGCGCAAACAATTCGACCGCCTCACGGACGGTTCCGTCGAACGCCCGCAGCTGACGGAAAACGGCTCTGCCAAGCCTGTGGCGGATACCGACATGGACCCGCTCAAGCGTTACGCCACCGACTTCACCAAGCTGGCCCGGGAAGAAAAGCTGGACCCGGTGGTGTGCCGGGATGCCGAAATCGACCAGATGATCGACATCCTCTGCCGCCGCCGCAAGAACAACCCGATTGTGGTGGGTGATGCCGGCGTGGGCAAAAGCGCTCTGGTGGAAGGTTTGGCCCTGCGCATCGTCAACGGTGACGTACCGGACCGCCTGAAAACCGTTGAACTCTGGACCCTGGACATGGGCGCCCTGCAGGCCGGTGCCTCGGTCAAAGGCGAATTCGAGAAGCGCCTGAAGGGCGTGATCGAAGCCGTTAAAGGTTCTGTTACGCCAATCATCCTGTTCATCGACGAAGCCCACACCCTGATCGGTGCCGGCAACAGCGAAGGCGGCTCCGACGCCGCCAACCTGTTGAAGCCAGCGCTGGCCCGGGGCGAGCTGCGCACCATCGCCGCCACCACCTGGCGCGAATACAAGAAATACTTCGAGAAAGACCCGGCCTTGAGCCGCCGCTTCCAGCCGGTCGCCCTGGACGAGCCGACCCCGGGCGAAGCCGTCCACATACTCCGGGGCCTGCGTACTGTCTACGAAAAAGCCCATCAGGTACTGGTCGCCGACAGCGCCCTGAAAGCCGCCTCGGAAATGTCTGCCCGTTACCTCGCCGGCCGCCAATTACCGGACAAAGCCATCGACGTACTGGACACCGCCTGCGCCAGGGTCAGCCTGAACCTGAGCACACCTCCGCGCCGTCTCAGCCACGTGCGCAGCGAGTTGCACCAACTGGCCATGGAACAGGACCTGCTGAGCCGGGAACATACCCTGGGCCAGAGCGTTGACGCCGAGCGGGAACAGGAACTTGAACAACGCATCGCCGACCTGACCGCCGAAGCCGAAGCCCTGGAGCAAAGCTGGAACGACCAGCGCGACCTGGTGGCCCGGCTGGTCGACATCCGCGAACAGCTGTTGCTGGGTGATGTCGAAGCCGAAATCGCCGCTGTTGAGTTGGCCGAGAGCGATCACGAAGAACGCCCGGACCTGAAAAGCGAAGCCGCCGCCATCGAACAGGAACTGGCCGAGCTGCAAGCTGATGAACCCCTGGTCCATGCCCGCGTCGACGCTCGCCAGGTCGCCGAAGTCATCGCCGACTGGACCGGCATTCCTGTCAATCGCATGACCACCGACGAACTGGAGAAAATCACCCACTTGCCGGCGTACCTGCAGGCCCACATCAAAGGCCAGGACACCGCCATCGACTGCCTGCACCAGCACCTGCTCACCGCCCGCGCCGACCTGCGCCGCCCCGGCCGCCCCATGGGCGCCTTCCTGCTGGTGGGCCCGAGTGGTGTTGGTAAAACCGAAACCGTGGTGCAACTGGCCGAACTGCTTTACGGCGGCCGCCAGTTCCTCACCACCATCAACATGTCCGAATACCAGGAGAAGCACACCGTCTCCCGCCTGATCGGCTCACCCCCAGGCTATGTGGGCTTTGGCGAAGGCGGCATCCTCACCGAAGCCATCCGCCAGAAGCCCTATTCCGTGGTCCTGCTCGACGAAGTCGAAAAAGCCCACCCGGAAGTCCTAAACCTGTTCTACCAGGCCTTTGACAAAGGCGAGCTGGCGGACGGCGAAGGCCGGTTGATCGACTGCAAAAACGTCGTCTTCTTCCTCACCTCCAACCTCGGCTACCAGACCATCGCCAACCACGCCGAAGCACCGGAAAAGATCGAAGAAGCCCTGTACCCGGAACTGGCCAACTTCTTCAAGCCGGCATTGCTGGCGCGAATGGAAGTGGTGCCCTACCTGCCGCTGGGTGAAGACACCCTCAACCGCATCGTCGGCGACAAACTCCAGCGCCTGGCCGACCAGATCAAAGCCCGTTACCACACCGACGTGGAACTGGAAAACGGCCTGGTAGAAGCCATCCGCAGCCGCGCCACCCGCAGTGAAAACGGTGCAAGGATGCTGGAGTCGATCATCGAAGGCGAACTATTGCCACCGGTGTCCCTGGCGCTGCTGGAAAAACTGGCGGCAAGGGAGCCGGTGACCAAGGTCACCTTGGGTGTCGAAGAAAGCCGGTTCACAGGAACAGTCGCGTAGGCTGACTTAGAAGGAGCGCACCGTGGGGGATAGCTTTCCAAAACCCTGCGGAGCCATGGATGGCGGAGCGGAGCGTACAAGGATGTATTCACAGCGTGTTTTGGAAAGCTATCCCCCACGGTGTGCGGGCGGCGATCTCCATAAAGAAGGAACGATAGCAATGGGACGGATGCAGAAGGAACTGCACACCGGCATAGATCTGGCGGTGGCACTCATCAAACAGGACACCCTGCCTGCGTTGCTGAACACCGCCACCAGCCAGCTCCAAAAAGCCTTCGGCCTCACCAAATGCTGGGCCCTCGAACTCGACCTCAGCGGCCGAACCCTCCACTGTGGCCAACTAGGCGACACCAGTGAATTCGACTGCAGCGACTTCAGCCACCCGTTTGCCCATGTACTGCAAACCGGCCAGCCCAGAGAGCTTACCCGCGCCGCCAGCTACCGCCTGGACCACCCCGGCTTCCAGACCCTGTTCGACGCCAGCGACCGCCCCAGAAGCCTCTGGCTTGAACCCCTCGCCGGCGAAGACGGCCGCACCCTCGGCATCCTCGTTCTTTGCAGCGACCATCCAGACTGGCAAGGCATCGTCGGCCAGCCCCTGTACGCCGGCATCAAACAACTGCTGGTGCATCAGTGGATCAGCCAACTGCAAACCCGCGACCAGGTCTGGCAGCGGCGCATGCTTAAACGCTCCCTGGACCACCTGCACGACGCCGAAACCCTGCGCCAGCGCTGTGAAAAACTGGCCCACACCCTGGTCGGCAACTCCGAAGCCATGGTGAACCTCCGGGCCCAAGTGGTGCGTGCCGCCGGCAGTCAGCTGTCCGTGCTGATCCAGGGCGAAACCGGCTGCGGCAAAGACGTGGTCGCCCGGGGCATCCACGACATGTCCGACCGGGCGAATGGTCCGCTGGTGGTGGTCAACTGCGCTGCCATCCCGGACACCCTGCTGGAAAGCGAACTGTTCGGCCATACCAAAGGCGCCTTCTCCGGCGCCGACCAGTCCAAAGAGGGCCTTCTGGCCCAGGCCAATGGCGGCACCCTGTTCCTGGATGAAATCGGTGACATGCCCATGGCCCTGCAGTCCAAACTGCTGCGGGTACTGGAAAGCCGCCAGTTCCGCCCCCTGGGCGCCCGGGATGAACAGCACTCCGACTTCCGGCTGGTGGCGGCTACCCATCAGCCCCTGCAGGAAGGCATCGAAGACGGCCGCTTTCGGCGTGACCTGTTCTATCGCCTCAGCCAGTTCCCATTGCGGGTTATTCCGCTGCGCGAACGCACGGAAGACCTGGAAGCCCTGAGCCGGCATTTCATTCGCCTGTACACCGAACGCGAAGGCAGTGGCCCATTGGGTATCAGCAGCCACGCGCTGCACACGCTGGCTGGTTACAACTTTCCCGGCAACGTGCGGGAACTGCGCAACATCGTGGAATTGGCTTGCCTGCAAACGCCCGCCGGCGATGACATCCAGCCGGAAGTGTTACGCCTGGATGACCTGTTTGCCGATCCAGGCCCGGCCATGGATGCCAGCGTTGAACCGAAAGCCATGGTGGGGGTTCCGGTGGCGGATGACATCCGCGACCTGAAAGCCGCCGCCCAGGCCTTCGAGGCCGCCATTATCCGTGAACGACTGCGCCAGTACGGCGGCAACCGTGCCCAGGCTGCTGAAAGCCTGGGCCTGCCCAAACGTACCCTGGCCCATAAATGTCTGAAGTATCAGGTAACTGACGTATGACCCTGAAAGACCGAATCCAACCCGGGTTGCTCGGCCTGGCCATGGTGCTGGCCAGCACCGTCACGCTGGCCGACACCCGCCTGGCGGAAGCCGAGGCCTGCACGGCCGAAGCCAACCGGCTCGACCGGCTGGCCTGTTTTGATGAGGTGTTTGCCACCCCACTGGCCCGTTACGAGCAGGGTCGGCGGGTGCAGGAGGTCAACCAGTCCGAACGCTGGCGCCGGGCCTTTGCCCAGGCCAGTGGTGAAGATGCGTCCGGGGTGACCTATCGGGATACCGGTGCGGCTGCTGGCCACCTGGTCACTGTCTCTGCATTAGGGGTTCAACCGCCACGACCGGTGCTGGCGCTGCAGTGCCACAACAACATCACCGAATTGACCGTCATGCTGCCGGAACCTATCAACCGGGAGCGGGTGGAGGTGGCATTGGGGCCCGAGCGAGCCTACTGGCGGGTACGGGATGACGGCCTGGTGGTCAGTGCCGGCCGCGGCTTGCCGGCAATCCGTATAGTGCAGCAAATCGTCGGGCAGCCGGACGCTCGCATTCACGCCGAAGCCCAGGAGCTGGATGGTTTGCTGTTTGATCTTTCCGGTTATGCAGAAGCGATCCGGCCACTACGTCAGGCCTGTGGCTGGTAAGGGGGCAACGATGCAGGTTATTGAGCAACACCCATACGTTGAACAGGTGCTCGGTGCGATTCCGGGGGAAAGCGGCACCGGCGACAGCCTGGCCGAGGACCCGGTGTTGGAGTTTCTGGAAGACGAAGTGATGAAAGTGGGTTCTCTGGCTCACAACGACATCGACTGGAACAAGGTTGAGAGCGAGGCCCTCAAGCTGCTGGCAGACCGCAGCAAAGACATCAAGGTGCTGGGTTTTCTGATGCTCAGCCTGCAGCGCAGTGGCGATGGCGAACGCTTTGCCTTGTCACTGTACCTGTTGCATCGGGTGTTGGATGGCTGGTGGGAGAACGCCTGGCCCTATCCCGGCGCCAAGGGCCAGCGTGCCCGAAAAATGCTGTTTACCCAGATGCTGCAACGCGCCCTCAAAGGTGTGGAGAGCCTGAATTTTGATGCCAGCGTGGGTGATGGCCGCCAGTACTGCCTGGATCTGATCGACAAGCTGGATGACCAGGCCAAAGCCAAAGACCTGCCGGGTGACGCCTTGTTTGATCTGAAGCGGGCGGCAGAGAAACTGCCCAAACCAGACCAGCCTGGCAGCCAGGCCAGTGCCGGGGAGCCTCAAACCGCTCCGAGCCAGCCGGCAGCGGCGGCAGTAAACAAGCCGGCGGCTACCACTGCCGCAAGCGCTTCACTGGGCAACCTGACACTGGACCCGAGTAATGAGCGGGCGACCCGCCAGAGCCTGCTGAAAGTGGCTGAGCTGCTCACCGGCACTGAGCCGGACAACCCCTTGGGTTATCAGATGCGCCGCCATGCCATCTGGCAAAGCATCACCAGCCTGCCGCCCACCCGGGATGGCAAGCGAACAGACCTGGCTGCTGTGAGTGCAGACCGGGTGGCGGAGTACAAGGAAAGTCTGGATAAAACCCCGGATAACGAACTCTGGCAGCGCATCGAACAGAGCCTGTCGGTCAGCCCGTTCTGGCTCGATGGCCATTGGCTCAGTGCCCGGGCGGCGATGGCGTTGGGCCATAGCGATTGCGCCGAAGCCATCCGGGAAGCCCTGAAAGCCTTTGTGGAAAGGCTGCCGGAACTGGCAGAGCTGACCTTCAATGACGGCACCGCCTTTCTCAGTGACGATGCCGCGGACTGGATGCATACCGCACCGGCGACGGTGAAAGGCAACGGCGGTGGCGCCAACCCCTGGGAGCAGGCGCTGGACAGTGCGGCTGAACTGGCAAGGCAGAGCAAACTGCCGGCGGCACTGGAGCTGCTGGAACAAGGCCTGGCCGATGCCCGGGAACCCCGGGAACGGCTGTACTGGCGTCTGGCCAGTGCCAGGCTGCTGAAAGAAACCGGCCTGAAAGCCATGGCCGCGCAACAGATTCAGGACCTGCAAGGGCAGGTCCGAGGCCTGGTTCTGGAAGACTGGGAACCCGGCCTGATCAAACAACTGGAACGACTGGCGTAACGCCCGCACGCATCAAACGCAGGAATGGAAACCATGTGGAGAAAAGCCTTACTCATTGGTCGTTGGCTACTGCCTCATCTTCGTAACGCCGCACCGGTCACCCTGGCGCTGGCGGTCATCGCCTTGCTGGTGGCCACCTGGTGGCTGGGCCCCCGCCTGGAAATTGGCGGAGAGTACCCGTTGATGGCCTGGCAGATGCGGGCCCTGGTGACCCTGGGTGTGATTTTGCTGGTGGTGGTGTTCTGGGGTATGGCCCTGGCTCGCCGGCTGGGCAAGGTGAATAAAGCCAAGGCCGAGGAGCAACAGGAACAGGAAGATCCGATCCTGCCTATGGAACGCCGGCAGCAGCGCTTGCTGGACCGCCAGTTGCAGGCCCTGAAAAGCAATCTGCCCGGCCGCAAAGGCCTGTACCGCCTGCCCTGGTACCTGGTGATGGGCCTGGAAGATGCCGGCAAGACCAGCCTGATTCAGCGGGCAGGGCAAACCTACACCCTCACCAACGTCACCCGGAATAACCGGGGCGACCGCAACCCCTTCGGTTTTGACTGGTGGATTGGCGATAACGGTGTACTGATCGACCCGGACGGCGAACTGCTGAGCCAGAACCAGGGCGAAGGCGCCACCGGCGAAATCCAGAACCGGCTGTGGAACCACTTTATCGGCTGGCTTGAGCGCAGCCGTCCCCAGCGCCCGCTGAATGGCGTGATTCTGGCCGTGGATCTGGCCCGCCTGAGCACCGCCAGTGATAAGCAGCGGGAAGCCCACGCCATCCTGCTGCGCACCCGCCTGCGGGAACTGATGGAACAGCTGGGTTCGCGGCTGCCAGTGTATGTCACCTTCACCAAAATGGACCTGATGTACGGCTTTGCGCCGTTCGTGCGTACCCTGTCAAAAGCCGAGAAAGACAAGGCACTGGGCTTCACCTTCCGACTGGATGGCCAGCAGGATCACGATCAGTGGCTGGAGCAGTTCGCAGACCGCTACAACGAGATGGTGGATGAGCTTAGCCAGCGCCTGCCGGATGTCCTGGCGGACACCCGCGATAACGAAGAGCGGGCCGCGGCCTATTCGTTCACTCGCCAGCTCGCGGGCCTGAAAACCACCATGGAGCAGTTCCTGACCGATCTGTTGTCGGCCGATGCCTTCTCCACGCCTGCCCTGGTCCGTGGGACCTATTTCACCTCGGTGCTGCAGGAAGGTGTGCCGGAAGATGCCTTTGTCTCTGCCGCTGCCCACAATTACCAGATGACCAGCCCCATCCAGCCGGCCCAGCGAGGCGGTCAGTCGGTCAGCCTGTTTACCAAAGGGCTGTTCCCGGAGGTGATCTATCCAGAGGCGGGCCTGGCGGGCGATAACCGCAAGGTGGTCGGCAAACGCCGTCGCAAAGTCGCTGTGGCCGCCGCCGTGGCGGTGTGTGCCGGTGCCGGCATGACCGCCGGCTGGCAGCACTATTTCATCAAGAACGCAGACGCCGCCGCCCAGGTGGAAAACCGGGTAAACGCCTTTATCAACAACTGGCAGCCGGTGGGCTACGAGCCCGACAGCACCGGCCGTAATCTGCTGCAACCGCTGGATGAATTGCGCGAGGCCACCATGGCCTTTGGCGACTACCGCAACGAGTGGAGCCTGGTAGCGGATATGGGCCTGTATCAGGGCCACAAAGTGGGGCCGGAAGTAGATGCCGCCTACCTCGACATGTTGGCCTACCAGTACCTGCCTGCATTGATGTTCGGCGTGATGGAAGAAATGGGCCGGGCACCTGACAACAGCACCGAGCGCCTGGAACACCTGCGGGTGTTGCGCATGCTGTACGACGCCAGCGGTCGGCGCAGTGACCTTGTTGCCGCTTACATGCGCAGCTACTGGCAGAACCGTTTCCCCGGCCAGCGGGAGGTGCAGAACCGCCTCTATGGCCACCTGCAATACGCCATGGCCCACACCAACCTGGCCGGCATGGCGGCCGAGGGCGACCAGACCGCCACCATGGCACTGGCACCGTTCCGCAGCAGTGTGCAGTGGGCGCAGCATGAATTGGGCCGGATCAGCACGCCAGACCGCGTGTACCGTGATCTGCAGGTGGAAGCCAACCGGGAATTCCAGGCACCGTTGGAGCTGGCGCGCAGCTCCGGGCCGGCCTTCTCCACCGTGTTCACCCGCATGGACGCCTACGGTGAACCGCTGGGCGATGAATTACCGTCCGCAGAGGATCCATTGTCCATCCCTGCGTTGCTGACCCGCGAAGGCCTGGAGAAGTGGTTTCTGCGCAAATCCGGTTCGGTGACCGAACTGGCGTTGGTGGATGCCTGGGTGCTGGGCCGGCGTAACGATGTGGATTTCAGCAAGGCGGACGAGGCAGAGCTGCTGGCCAGCCTGCAAACGCTGTATGCCGAGAATTATGCGGAAGCCTGGCGCACCGCCGTCAGTCGGCTGGATGTCCACCAGTTTGAAGACCTGAACCACGGCGTGCGCATTCTGGAAAGCCTGACCAGCGGCCACGAACCCCTGGCCCGGTTCCTTGGCCAGGTCCAGAGTAATACCCGCCTGATCCCGGTGGGTGACGGTGAAGCCGAGGCAGCCCGAAAACTGCTGGAACAGTCGCCCCATTTCCGTATGTTGCAGGATATCGAGCGCCAGTTCGCCGACCTGAACCGGCTGACCCGCAAGCAGGGTGACCAGCCTTCTGGCCTGGATGAAATCATGCAGGTGGTGGGTGAACTGCATGAATACCTACGCAACATCCAGGAGTCCCCGGATGCCGGCAAAGCCGCACTCGGTGCCGCCCGTGCCCGCATGGGCCTGCAGGGGGCAGACCCCATCTTCACGCTGCAGCGCATGGCCAACCACCAGCCGGAGCCACTGAACCGCGTGCTCAACCGGCTGGCCACGGAAAGCTGGCGCGTGGTGCTGGACCGCGCGGTGGCTCAGTTGGAGCGTGAGTGGTACCGGGAAGTTTACCAGCCGTTCCAGCAGAACCTGGCCCGGCATTATCCGTTCACCGCCGGTGCCGGTCGCGATGCCGCACTGCAGGACTTCGAGCGCTTCTTTGCCCCGGATGGCATCCTGGAAACCTTCTACAACGACAACCTGAAACTGTTCCTGGAAGACCACCCAGAACACGTGGGCGATGCCCGCCGGGCCAGTCTGGTGCGCCGCGACGTGGTGGCGTCTCTGGATCGCGCAAGGCAGATTCGCCAAGCCTTCTTCACCCGCAGCGGCACACTGGACGTAGAATTCGCCCTGGAGCCCCTGAACCTGACCAACAACAAGCGCCGGGCGGTAGTGAACATCGATGGCCAGCTGGTGGAGTTCTCCCATGGACCGCGCCAGAGCATACCGCTGGTCTGGCCCAATACCCTGCGGGATTCGGTGGAAAGCCGAATCACCCTGGTGCCGATTCAGGTCAATCGTTCGCCCCGGAGTATCTCGGAAAGTGGCCCCTGGGCATTGTTCCGCTTGCTCGACAAAGCCGAGATTGCCGGCGTCAGCAGCAGTGCGGTCGATGTGAAGTTCACCGTGGACGATGGCGAGATGCGATATCGCCTGCATGCGGCCAGTAATACCAACCCGTTCACACAGCAGCTGCTCTCGGGGTACCGCATACCCCGCAGCTTGTATTAAACTGTGTTCCGTCGCCCGGGCTTGAATGCCCGGGTTGACCGGAGCTTGCACCTGGATGGTGCCGGCTGAAACGGAAATGTTCATTCTTCAGGGACCGAAGTCATGCCCCAGGCAAGCGGATTGCAGTTCACCGCCCGTGTAGGCGAATTCCCCTCAGATCACTTTTCGGTAGTTGGCTTTAAGCTGTCCGAACAGCTGTCTTCCTTGTTTCATGGCCGGTTAGAACTGGCGAGCACCGACCCCGATGTGGCCGCTGCTGACGTTCTGGAACAACCGGTGGACCTGGTAGTCTGGCAAGACGGCCAACCGGTAAGGCGCTTTACCGGCGTAGTCAACGAGTTCGTCCGAGGCAACACCGGCCACCGCCGCACCGCCTACGAAGTGGTCATCCAGCCCCCGGTCTGGCGACTGGGCCTGATGCACAACAGCCGCATCTTCCAGACCCAGAGTACCGACGCCATCGTGCGCACCTTGCTCGAAGAGCGGGGCATCATTGATACCGTGTTCGACTTCAAACGCCCCCCTGAAGAACGGGAATACTGCGTCCAGCACCGGGAAAGCGACCTGCAGTTCATTGAACGACTGGCCGCCGAAGAAGGCTGGCATTACCGTTACCAGCACGGCAGCGTGGATGGCGAAGAACAACCGGCGTTAATCATCGCCGACCACCACGGCGACGCCCCGAAACTGGACCCGGTGCCCTGCAACACCCAGGCCGGCGGCAGCAGCAAACAGGCCTGCGTGTTCAGCTTCGCCTACGAAGAGCGCATCAAAGCCGCCTCCGTGGCCATGAAAGACTACACCTTCAAGAACCCCGCCTACGCCCTGATGCACGAGCACAGTGCAGGTGAGGTAAGTCACCGTGAAGACTACCAACACTACGACTACCCCGGCCGCTACAAGGCTGACGCCAGTGGCCAGCCCTTCACCCAGGCCAAACTGGACGCCCTGAGAAACGACGCCTCCCTGGCCAAGGGCGAAAGCAACCGCCCGGACTTCACCCCCGGCGCCAAAGTGGAATTGAGGAACACGACAGCCAGAGCCTGAACCGGGAATGGCTGTTGACCGCCATCACCCACACCGGCAAACAGCCCCAGGCCATGGAAGAAGAGGGTGGCAGCGAACCCACCAGCTACCACAACGACTTCACCGCCATCCCGGCCGACAAAACCTGGCGGCCAGTGTGCGAACACAAACCCATGATGGACGGCCCCCAGATGGCCATCGTCACCGGCCCCGAGGGTGAAGAGATCCACTGTGACCAGTACGGCCGGGTGAAAGTTCGTTTCCCCTGGGACCGCTATTCGAAAAACGACGAACACTCCAGCGCCTGGCTGCGTGTGGCCCAAGGTTGGGCCGGCGGCCAATACGGCTTTATGGCCCTGCCCAGAATCGGCAATGAAGTAATAGTTTCCTTCCTGGACGGCGACCCGGACCAGCCCATCATCACTGGAAGGACTTACCACGCCACCAACACACCGCCCTACGCGCTGCCGGAACACAAAACAAGAACCACTCTGAAAACCAAGACCCACAAGGGTGAGGGCAGTAACGAACTCAGGTTTGAAGACGAAGCTGATCAAGAGCAAATCTACGTTCACGCCCAGAAAGACCTGGACTTGCTGACCGAAAACAACCGCACCGAAGTCATCAAGAACGACAGCCACCTGACGGTGGAGAACAACCGCTTCAGCCACACCAAAGGCAACAGCCACCACACCGTGGACGGCGAGAAGCGCGAACAAACCGGCAAAGACCACAGCTTCAACGTCACCGGCACCCTGCACCTCAAAGCCGGCACCGCCTGGCTCAGTGACTCGGGCACCGAGCTGCATATCAAAGCCGGTCAGAAAGCGGTGATCGAAGCAGGAGCCGAAATCACCCTCAAAGCCGGTGGCAGCTTCGTAAAGATCGACCCCAGCGGCGTGGCATTGGGTGGTGCGAGTATCAAGGTGAACGCCGGTGGTTCTGGTGGCAAAGGCAGTGGGCAGAAGGTGCAGGTGCCGGAGCGGCCCGGGTTGGTGACGGCTGCAGGCGGGGTTGTGGCGCCGGTGGCGTTGGCGGAAGTCGATCAACGTCTGGATGCCGAGCCAAAAGCCATCGTTGCCCATCGCCTCAAGCAGGCACGCATGCAAGGAACGGCCATTGTTGAGCAGTGCCAGCAACAACCTGATGGCTCCTGTCCGCTCGGTAACTGCCCGTGCGGCAAGAACCAGTCGGCATGATCGGAGGGGAGAGGTCCGTGGCATTACCAAAACCTTCATCTGACAAAGTGCGTTACCTGGTGTTGGAATCCCGCCAGAATCCACCGGTTGTGCGGTCTTTGTATGCGCAGGCAGACAACCCGAAGTGGGTGCACCTGTTTGCTGAAACAGACTGGCAGCAATACCTGGCTGAAAGCCCCGTTGTCCTGGAAGCAAACCAGAGTAGCCCTGAATACCAGTGGGCGCTGAAAGGACTGAAAGAGGGACGATTAACGGGCCTGATTCTGGAGTCGTCAGAAGGGCTCGAGTCCGTCACGAAATGGTTAAGAGCGCGTCTGAAAGTACGCTTCGATGGGCAACGACAGGGCCTGTTGCGCTTCTATGACCCGGATGTTTGGTATCGGCTATCTCCGGTGGTCCAGGACCAAGCGGATGTAGTGGAACGAGTTATTTACTGGCATGGTGATTCCGGTGAGGCCCGCTGGCTAACCACCGAAAAACCAAGCCCGTTTAACATGTTCCCTGTGCCCACACTGAACGAAAGCCAATGGCTGGCATTGAACACCGTTACTGCCTGAAAATGAATTCACCGCTAAACAAAGCAAGGAATGACAGGGATGTCTGAGAACAACTCGAACCAGGTTGCCGGAAGCTGTGGTCCCGCCTGTGAGGGCGAATCACTGATTATTGAGGTGATGGGTAGGGATCATCCGGAGGGGCACAGTTTCAGAATCTTTGATGACACCAACTACGAGCAGCAGGAATGGTTGGAAAACCAGGTCCAGATTGAGCCCTTGGAAGACTCAGTTTTTCACGTTTGGCCCTGGCGAGGGCAGCCTACTCGCAATGTCTGGATCGAGATTGAAGCCGATGGCAGCCCGATTCGAGTACCGTTCCTGAAAGGAGCAGCTGACATTGATCGGGAGATCGAGCGGCAACGTCATGTGATTTTACCTGTTGTTCCCGCCACGCTGATCTCTGGTGTTGAGTTGCATGGAAGCAACCCGGTTCACCATGTACTTGCTAGATCTGGATTCCTGTACCTGTTTCACGAAGGAAAGCTTTGGCGGGAACTGGAGATCCAGATTGATGCAAGTGGCGTTACCCGATACTGCGATGTTGCCTTGTCTGACTACCGTGCGGACGATGGCAAACTCAGGGCTGGCTATCGCGACGTGACTGGAACCGGTCTTGAAGAAATCTGGCTGCCAGCCAGGATCGATGGTGGCTGGCTGAACCTGCAAGCAGCGTACAGTGAATCACAGTGGCCGGGTGAGCGGGTGAATCACCTTGAGCGGTCAGATCGTGACCGCTCAAATCGCTGCAACCTGATCAGGATGCAGTTTGACACGAATCAGAAAGAGGACGTTTCCAACCTAAGTGTGTCAAACGGAAACACCACAGCGTTTCTCGCCCAATATTTGGAGCCGCAGAGGCCAAGAAAGCCTGCTCTGGAGTGGCAGTTTGATCGCCCGGAAAAGTACTTGCTGGATCTGGACGGGATATACCACGACACAGCGATGCGGGCTGCAGTGTCGATGCACCAGCGGCAAGAGGATCCTGATCCGGAAGATCCGGTTGCTGAAGATGAACGCCCAGAGATGACGGCGTTGTCCAATTGTTTACACAACACACTGCAGGAGCTGAACCTGGCTGAGGCGGAACGGTTGCAGGAATGCCGGCCGGACGAGCCGGAGCCATTCTCTTGGGATGGCTCGGAATCTTGTGTGGCGGACTGCACAGAGCATGCCAAGACTCGTGGTATTGGTGCGATCCGGTTGGATGATCCGGTTTATCAGTTGCGATATAACCAGCGTCGTCGTCAGGTGGCCGCCTGGTTCATGAATGCGGCAGTACGGCGGGCCCGGTTCAGGCCCTATTTCGATTCTGCATTGTTGGTCCACTCAGTTCTTGAGCCTGAGTTGATCGGCTCTGAGCCAAATCCGCTCCATAAGCACATGTCTGAGGTAAACAGAGATGGCAGGGTGGAGCTGGAGCGTTCGCTGTCCGTGTCCGAGCGAGCAATGGCCAGGCAATATCTGGATCGCGTTCACACGGAATTGTTAGAGCGGCTATCTGATGAGCGCACTCATCATGTGCTGACAGACCTGTTCACCCATTCCAGTTACGACTATGCAGGTGCATTCAACTTTGTGACTTCTCTGGTCATGAATCTGGTGACAGAGCCTGCGGAGTGCGATGCTCTCGACGTAGATGTTGAAGGGGCCGTGGATGGCCAAGGGAAACGATGGCTTGAAGGCTTGTGTGAGGGCCGTCACAGCCGGGTGTTACATTCCTTGCTGTTCCCCCGCTTTCAATCGGAAGACCTGGAAAAGCCCTATGAGGCGCCCGCTGAACCTAAGCCCAATCACGGCAACGGCAGGTTCCGGGAGACGGATCTGGCCGCAATGGCTGAGATGGACTTGCCAGACATCGACGATCTCAAAACCATGGACGGGCTTGAGCTTGCCGTTGAGGCTGCTGCAGGTGCCTACGAAACAGTTTTAACGACTGGCATGCGACTTGGTAGCCAGGTACTGATGAGCGTTCACGGCAATATGTGGGCTGCCATCCATCATGCAAGTCATGCGATTCAGGCCCGAAATAGTGAACTTGCAGATATTCGCGAAGAACTTGAAACCCTTCGGACGCAAAAGACCGAACTTGAAAACCGGCGTTGGGCCGTTGAGCGAAGGTTAGATAACCTCAGAGGTAAGGAAGCAGAGCTTGCGGATATTCGGAACCGACTGAGCCAGATGGAAACCCGTTACCAAGGGTTAATGCTACAACAGCAAGCAATTGCAAAAACAGCGATTCTCGGCCGGATGAAGCTCTACTCCGGATCAATCGAACAGTTGCGCCGCTCTCTACCAGGTTTGCTCGGGAAGATGGAACTTAAACGTTTTTCCAAGGCGTTGCAGAAGGATTATCTGGTTATTGAGATCAGCAAGAGCCGGCTAAGGCAGTTCACTAATCAACGGGATATCGCGTTGTTCGGGGACTTTGTTCAGCAGGGGGCTGATCAGGAAGTTCAGGCGTCCACCAATAAGAAGCGGAGCAGCGCAGCCGGTATTGCTTCAGACGTTGCGGATGATGTTTATGTGTTGGTTATCCCGAAAACCGAAGCAATTGCCAGAGCGTTGGAGGAGATCTCTGCTGCAGAATCCCGGTTTCGAGAGGCAGTGCATGCGTTGGAAGCTCTGGAAGGGGCACTGGATAACGCACCGAACACCCCTGCAGCTGCTGCCGCGATAGCTGCGCGAAAACTAGATGCTGCGAAGCAGGAGTTGGACACCGCGGAGAGAGAACTGAAAGCGTTTGAACGAGATAGCGCGCGGGTTAATGGAAGAGAGCAATATGTAAGTGAACTTGAAGCAGCGAATGATGCTGCTAACCGGGTTGATCAGGCCGAGATCAGCAGTAAAAGATCCAGCCGACTGTACCGAGTGCTGAACAAGCCGGTTTTTCCAGTGTTTGTTGGCTTGATGGAGCTTCATAACAGTTCGAGTGTTTGGGTCGTCCGTGCACAGGAAGCTCGAGTCAAAGGCGCTATTAGCGCAGATGTTCGGATGCTAAGCGCTGGGGTCGATTTGATAGCGGCCGGCGCGGCGATCAGTGAACGTTGGGTAATGGGACCATCCAAGATTCTTTCCTTAGAATTGCCGGGAAAGGCTGGTCAGATATTCTCTCGCCTTCTCGGGACATCACTAACGATAAGAAGCGGCTTGGGTGCAGCGGCCGGGTTTTTGATGGCATTGGATGCTGGATTTGATGCCTACTACGAATACCGTATGGGCAATACGGGGGCGGCGATTGGCTATGGTCTTCTCGCCGGAAGTGGTGTGGCGTTTGGCTTTGCCAGCCTGGTGGGTAAGCCGGCTCTGTTGCTGGTGCTTGGACCAAAAGGCTGGCTGGTTGCCGGTGTGGTACTTGCGGTGGCAGGTCTAGCCACTGTATTGGCCTTTAGTGATGAGCCTCTGGATATCTGGATGAGGCACGGACCTTTCGGACCATTGAATGAAAAGCCCTTTCTAAAAGAGCCGGAGGAAGCATACTATCGATTGATCAGCCTTTTGATGGGCGTCTCAGTCCGACTAGAGTACAACCCTTTACGTCTGGCTGCCCGTGAGGCCCTGTCGTCAGAAGAAGTTGAACCTGATGGAAGGACGCTTGCGCTGTCAAATTCCGGTGAACGCTTGGTAATCGAAAGTGCTATTCCTGGGTTGTTCAGTTCTGGGATGTTTTCCAAAGTTATCGTCAAGCTCCAACTTTTTGAAACGATTGCGGTTACCAGAGGAAGAGGCCAGGTCCGCGTAAATAAGATAGCTGGAGACGATGTGGAACAGTATCGACTGTTGACGGAGCAGTCTGAAACAGGAGCGCACGTCTACCTTAATGCTCCCGCCAACGAGCGACGGCAGCTCGACAGCTGGTTCTGGGAGGGTGATGTATGGGAAACAAAGACCTATCGTTGGCAGGCTAAAGTGCAGATTCAGGCGAGTAAAACACCTGGTGGTTTGTTGATGGTTTTCCCGGCCCCGCCTCCCGAGGATTCTTTGTCCTTTAACAAGGATAACGATTCCCATAGCAAACCTGAGTTCAATCGAAACAACCAGCCGTTCTGGTACAGTCAGAGAGTTCAGGAAAATGTTGAATAATTTATCCAACGCTGCTTGCGCCGGTGATTACTATGGTCAATTTGCTTACCGTTCTGATGTTATTCCTCCTCAGAAGAATCAGGTAGAGGAATTGAACCGGACAGGACTGGATCGGTCCGCCAGTCTGCGACTGCCATGGGGTGGTACCCGTGAGGTGGTGCCGCCGACATTTCTGTCGTCAAACCCACCGAAGAAGCTGCGTAAGCTGGAGAGAAAGGAGGATCTGGCGGATAAGCTCGGGCTGTATGTAGAGAATAGCCACGAGTGTTTCCGGCACGCGCCACTTGCTTTGCATACGCGTCTTCTAGATGGGATATATGTTTTCGGAAAGCTCTGGGCTTACATAGTCTCTCCGATGTACGCGATAGTCTTGGTGCTAATGTCTCCCTTGTTTACCCCCTCGGATAGGGGCTATTTCGAATATTTTCATAGTTTGGGTTTACCCCAGCTTGTCCTGTTTTTTGGGGGCTGGGTTCTCATGCTTAGCA
Organism: Marinobacter sp. KM021; assembly: GCF_050707965.1. Taxonomy (NCBI): domain Bacteria; kingdom Pseudomonadati; phylum Pseudomonadota; class Gammaproteobacteria; order Pseudomonadales; family Marinobacteraceae; genus Marinobacter; species Marinobacter sp. KM021. Next base: position 3,289,569 of record NZ_CP136129.1, on the reverse strand, counting down.
TAGATATAGTCTTCCGTATTTTCCCCAAATGGCTCCACCAAAACGGCCGAGGCCCCGAATGGGAATTCAACCGCCGCACCGGCATGATCAAGGTCTGGCAATATTCTCGGAAACCCCCGTTCGTGCCCCGAAAGCCTCCGGTCGTGATCGAAAAACCTTTCTACGAATTTGATGCCTGGTGCTGCGCCCGGGTAGATCGTTTCGGCACTCTGTTTGATCTGGTGCTGTCTCACCGGTATAGCAAGCTGGACGTCACCGTTGGCGATATCCTTGGAGCCCACGGCAGCGCCACCATGTGCTACGCCTACTGGGACTTTATCCAGAATTACATGGATATCACCAAGCCCCTGCCGGAGCTTCCCTTGCTTGAGCGATACCGCCCGCTGGACCCGGCCACGGCAGAGCATGACCTGAAGACGAGCCGGCCAGCGCGATACTGGCGGGACATGGACGATGAAACCTTCAAGAAGCACGTGGATCGGATGTTCACCGAAGTCACCATCATTGACACCGCCCAGCGTCGCAATGTGATGGCGGAAAAGTTGCAATACGCTTCATGAATACTCGCTTCACCGTATTCCAGTGACGGAGATGACAGCACCTTGTCATGCCTCCACCACTCTGAAATTACACTCGTCCATAATCGTCAACCATCAACAACGTGTAACCACAAGGAGAAAACCATGTCAGGAAGTCGCGATCATCTCGAAATGTCATTCATGTCAATCCAGTGCTTTGCCGATGACGGCAAGTTGGATGCCGAAGAACTAGGATCAATCGTTCGTATCGCCGAGCGCGATGGTGTGATTGATGAGAACGAAATCCGGGTACTTCGGAACATCATTTCCAGGATCAAACCGGAAGAGGTGGATGACGCCATGCGCCGCCGCTTGCAGGAAATTGAGCGAAAAATCAACGCAGCTTGAATGACGGCCCCACTGAGTGGGGCTGTGTTTTTTAGGGAGCCAAGGAAAAATTACGTCATGGACGAACAATCAGTTGTAAGTATTGAGGAAACTGGATAAGTCGTCGCCAGCAAAGACTGCATTGCTCTGGTGCGACGTTGGCAGCGACTTATCTTCTATGCTGTTTTCTCTGAGACTGAGGAGGGTGACTAGACGCCCGCACTGGTCGAAGTTCAGGGCCATCTCGTTTTTATCGCATCGCCTGACCGGGCTGGTGATCTTGGTCAGCATCCAGTGAGCGCATGCGGCGGTATTTACCGTCGCAAAACCGCCTCCGGCTGATTCAACAGCGCAATCAGCGGATTCTTCCTGAGCACGTAATCCCGCATCAGATACCCCAATAACAGCCCCAGGGCAAAGCCACCAAGATGAGCTGCCCAGGCTACGCCGCCCTGGGCGGTAAACATGCCGAAAAGGTTAATCAGGCTCCAGATCAGGAAGTACCAGTGAGGTGCCAGTTTCTTCTGGTACACGATGATCATGAAGGTCAGGCTGGCGTGGCGGAACCACAGCAGGTAAAGCCCGAACAGCGCGGCGATGGAGCCGCTAGCTCCCACCAGCAGCAGTGGCCCTTGGGCGGTGTCGAAGAGCATGAGCTCAGCGAGGGCTGCCATCACGCCGGCAAACAGGTAGATTGCGAGAAAGGCGCCATGGCCGAGTGCATCCTCCAGGTTGTCGCCGATAATCCAGAGAAAATACATGTTGCCCACCAGGTGCATCAGCCCACCATGAACAAACTGGTAGGTGAGCAGTTGGAGCACGAAGTGCGCGGGGCTTTGGGTGTCTGAGTTCAGCCCCAGATTGACGAATATCCATTCGTTGGTGGCCGGAGCGAACATCCCCGCCACAAAAATCAGGCTGCACAGCGCAATCAGCGAGCGGGTAACCCAGGGCGTGCGATGTGGCTGCACGTTGTATTCCACGGGCATGGATGTGAGGAACTGGAACAGCCAAGACTTCCAGGTGACTTTTTTGTTCAGATCGGTCAGCGCCTGCTTTAGCTTTGGTGAGTGCATCACCTGATCAATCTCATGCTTATCGAGCCAGACACCGTCGCACTCGGGGCAGCAATCGATTTCGGTGGTGTAGTGTTCCAACAGCTGGTAATGAACCATCGGCACCTGGCAGCGGCGGCACTGGCGATCGCTGGGGCGCAAAGCAGGCCCGAGGTGGAGTTCATGGTCGTAGTCATCAATGCAGTCGTGCTGATGGGCGATGGCGTGGTTCAGAGCGCCGTCTTCAAACCACAGGCCATGGCATTGCCGGCAGTCCAGTATGGACGGGTTGCTGGTGGCAGCGAGGCTGTCGGTTTTGCAGGCTGGGCAACGTTGATGTCGAATTCTGGGCATAACTTCCTTTCCCTGGATACTTCCTGTGATTACTGGTCGGATTCCGCCAGATAGTGCCTGGCAAACGCCTGCAACTCCCCCGCCACCCGCTGCCGAATCGCGGCGCGGTCGTTGGGATCAAGCTCGTACTTCTTTGCCAGTACCTCAAAATCCTCATCCCGCAGGGTGATGGTCAGCCGGGGCCTGGTGCGATTCTTACGGTAGGGCAGTTGCAGGACTTTGCGCACCATATCAGCGGTGGTCATGTCCTGCAGGGCCGCAGACACCCGGAAGGCGCGCTGGATGTCGTTGGAGAGATCAAAGGCCAGTTGCACCGCCTGAACCGCTTGTTCTTCTTTTGACCAATCCGGTTTCTTTGCCATTGGCTTAGCCTGGATAGGCGCCCCCGTGTTGGGGGCGCGCAAAGTGTTACTGAGCCTGGTTGCCTTTCAGACGGGCAAGGACATCGTTTACCGCGTCTTGCTCGCTATCAATGCCAGCCGCTTTCAGTTTCTCATCCAGGTCGGCCCCGGTGAGTTCTTTCTCAAGCGTAGCGCTGGCGTTTTGCCGGTCTTCTTCCCGGGCCTGGCGGTCACGGATGCGCTCCAGTGTTTCCTTGGCGGTGCTCAGGGAAGACTGGTTGCTGTTGATATTGGTGTCGATCTGGGCGGTGGTGCGCAGCACCCGCTCGTTGGTTTTCACCACCTGCAGTTCCCGGCGGTAGTCAGCCAACTGCTTTTCTGCCCGTTGTACGCGCTCTTTCAGGCCGCTGATGCGCTGTTGCAGCAATTCGCGGGTCTGGGTCAGTTCCCCAGCGCGGCGTTCGTGGCCCACAATGCGTTCTGCCACTTCCCGGGCCAGGTCTTCCTGGCCGGCGGCCAGGGCTTTGCTGGCGTCCTGTTCGCGTTTGCTGGCGCTGTCCTGCTCAACGCGGATCTGCCGGGCCAGCGATGCGGATTCGGCCATCAGGGCAGCCAGTTCCTGCTTGGCCTGTTTCAGTTCCTGTTCGGCGTCTCGCAGTTCCTGTTCCAGAATGCGGTTGCCCTGGCCATCCACAACGGCTTCACCCAGTTCGTTAACGCCACCGCGCATGGCGGTCAGGATTTTCTTCAGTACGGTTCTCATGGTTCAGCCCTCACTCAAGCCAGGTAGTCTTCAAAAGTCTGTAACAGGTCGATGGCATTCTCGGCGAGCGTGACCAGTTCCTGCATGATTTCGGTCGTACCGGAGGTGGGGCTCAAGGCGCCATACACCACGTAATGATCGCCGGTTCTTCCCAGTGCGCTGAGGGGCATGGGTACGCTTAGGCGGAGCATGTTTTCATGCAGCTCGTTCAGGCGTTCCGGGTTCAGTTCCTGTTCGTCAAAAAGGTACGCAAGGCACAGAATCTGGGTGTCGGTTACGGTAACGTACACCGGCGTTTCTTCAGCGCCGGAAACGACCACTTGCAGTACCGGCTCGTCACCGGCTACGGGCATCACATCAAAGGTACGGCCTGCATGGGTAGCATCACCCAAGGCCAGGGTGAGGGATTGAGTGTCCACGAATAGCTCCTTCCTGTGGCATTGAATCGGTTCGGCCGATCCGGACGAACCTTGTCCTGTCGCTTGACATTTTATGTCAATAATCCGAGTCTATACTCCGCAATTAAATATTTGCAAGAAATAGTTTGTTTGCGTTATAAACAACGCCTAATTGTTGACATGAACTGTCACCCCTTGGATTTACCGGAACGGATGTCTGGTCGCGTATGGAAACATTCTTCGCAGTTGCGTTCTCCTTCCCGACGGTGGTTTTCTCCGTACTGCTTTGCGTGGCCATTATTTACTGGCTGATTTCCCTCTCTGGTATGGGTGATGTAGACGCCGAGGGTGATCTTGATGTTGCTGGTGATTTCAGTGGTTTGATGGTGACTCTCGGCTTGCAAGGTGTGCCCCTGCCGCTGGTGCTCACCCTGTTGTTCCTGGCTGGCTGGTTGACCAGTTATTTCATTGATCTGGCCTTGGGCGCACTGGTGCCGTCGGGCATTCTGCATTGGTTGTACGCGCTGGCGGTGCTGTTCACAGCCCTGGTTGCCGGCCTGTTGGTCACGTCCATTGTCGTTCGCCCCCTTCGGCCCCTGTTTCGCCGTGCCTATCTGCCGCCTCTGCAAAAACGCATTATCGGCACACCCTGCGTGGTGATTTCCTCCTCGGTTTCTGAAACATCCGGGCGGGCAGAAGCCCATCTGGACGGTGCTCACCTGGTGTTGCAGGTGCGCAGCCATTCCCCGTTGTCCCATCGGGAACGGGCCATTCTTATTGAACACATTCCGGACGCCAACGCCTGGTGGGTGGTACCGGAATCTGAGTTTCTGTCCGGCGGTTCCGCCGGTTAACCCTGCACAAGCGTCCTTCCAATCAGCTCAGGAGAAAGCGTAAATGGATTTATCTTGGATCATCCCGGTCTTCATGACTGTCGGCGTTCTGGTCTTGTTGATACTGGGCATTCTGGCCCTGTTCAAGGCTTTCTATCGCAAGGTTGATCAGGGCCAGGCCCTGATCGTGAACGATCTGTCGCCCACCCCGAAGGTGTACTTCACCGGGGCCATGGTGCTGCCGGTTATTCACCGTTCCGAGACCATGAAAATCTCGGTCATTACCCTGGAGCTGAACCGCACCGGTAAGGAAGGGTTGATCTGTAAGGACAACCTGCGGGCGGATATCACCGTTGCTTTCTACCTGCGGGTCAATGAAACCGCAGAAGATGTGCTGCGGGTTGCCAAGTCGGTAGGTGTTGGCCGTGCTTCTGACCGCGATGCGGTCAACGAACTGTTCAATGCCAAGTTCAGTGAAGCGCTGAAAACCGTTGGTAAGAAAATGGAGTTCATGCAGCTGTTCGAAGAGCGGCAGCGGTTCCGGGATTCGATTGTTGAGACCATCGGCGAAGATCTGAATGGCTATATCCTCGAAGACGTGGCCATCGATTACCTGGAGCAAACACCGAAAACCTCTCTGGATCCAAACAACATTCTGGATTCCGAAGGCATCAAGCGCATCACCGAAATTACCGCACTGCACAACGTAGAAACCAACCGCCTGGAGCGTGATCAGGAGCTGGAAATCCAGCGCAAGAACGTCTCCGCCCGTGAAGCATCGTTGGAGTTGGAGCGTAGTCAGGCCGACGCAGAAGCCCGTCAGCGCCGTGAAATTGAAACCCTGCAGGCCCGTGAAACCTCGGAAACCGAGCAGGTACGTGAGCAAGAGCGTGCCCGTGCTGAAGCCGCCCGCATCAAGACCGATGAAGAGCTGGCGATTGCTGAAGAAAACAAACAGCGCCAGATCGAGATGGCCATGAAGGCCCGTGAGCGTGCGGTGCAGATTGAGGAAGTGCGCATTCGCCAGGCCCGTGAGCTGGAAGATGTAAACCGTGAGCGCGCCGTAGAGATCGAGCGCATCGGCATGGAGAAGGCGCTGGAAGGCGAGCGTAAGGAAATTGCCGACATCACCAGTCAGCGTATTGCGGTTGAGCGCAACGTGGCGGAAGAAGAAGAGAACATCAAGGATGTGCGCAACCGTTCTGAAGCCGAGCGCCTGAAGGTCAAGAAAGTGGTAGCTGCTGAAGCGGATGCCGAAGAGCTTAAGTTGATGGACGTGAAAGCTGCGGAAGCCGCCTTCGAACGTTCCAAGTTTGAAGCTGAACAGGTTCGAGTCAAAGCCCAGGCAGACCTGGATGCCGCCGAGAAGAAGTCGGTTTCGGATGAGAAGCTGGCCCGTGGTCGTCAGGCCATGGCAGCGGCCGATGGCCTGGCCGATGCCCAGGTCAAGGAAGCTCAGGCAACTGCGATCCGTGCGGATGGTCTGGCCCGTGCCGAAGTTAAATCGGCCACGGCGAAGGCTGACGAAGAAGCTGGCCTGGCTGAAGTGCGGGTGCTGGAGCAGCGCCTTGAAACCGAAGCCATGGGTGAAGAGAAGCTGGGTCTGGCCAAAGCGGATGCCCGCAAAGCCATGGTGCTGGCGGATGCCGAAGGCGAGCAGCGTATGGGTCTGGCCAAGGCCGATGCCCGCGAAGCCATGGCCAAGGCCGAAGCGTCTGGCCTGGTCGAGAAGCTGAAGGCCTACGACAACATGTCTGAAGAGGCTCGTCACTTCGAAGAATTCCGCATGAACCTGGAAGTTCATGAGAAGGAAGTGATGGCGCAGATCGAAGCCCAGAAGACCGGCCTGCTGGAAAATGGTCGCGTGATGGCGGCGGCCCTGAAAGACGCCAAGTTTGAAATGATTGGCGGCGACGGCGGCATCTTCGAGAAGTTTGCCCAGGGGCTGGGTTACGGCAAGAGTGTGCAGGGCGTTCTGGATAAGTCGCCCTCGCTGCAGGCAGCCCTGGCCGGCATCGCCGGACGGGTTTCCGGTGAGAAGTCCAGCCGGACTTCGGAAACCGCCTGAAGCCCCAGCGACCGCCGGTCCAAGCACCGGCGGTCGCTGTTCCCATTCCGATTTCCCTTCAGTTCAGGATGATTTGGTATGTCGACGGATCGCACCGGCCTTGAAAGCATTGTTCAGGAAGGCTCTGCCTTCGAAACCATCCAGCGGCGGCTGAAAGAGCAGGGCGGACAGCTCCGGGAGCAGGTGTCCGGGTTGAATCAGGCCCGGGAAGAGGTTTTCGGCAGTGCCGGCATGAACGTACTTGGCCGGGCCCGGGTCAGAACCGAAAACAATGCCATTGCACGGGATGTGGTTCGTCTTGGGGACAAACTGCTGTTTGGCTTCAATCTCCAGCTTGGCTTGCGCAAGTCCCTGGCGGTTGAGGATGTGTTCCGGCTGTACCACCTGAATGACGGCGACAGCGGTTTCGAAATGACCGAAGCCGCCATCGAAGGCTCCTTCCTGACCGATGCCCGCTTTGCCACAGACTTCCGGGAACTGCAGCAGTACTACAACACCGCCACCCTGTCTCAGCTGGTCATCCTCAAGGGCATGTTGCTGATGGCGTTCCGTATTGGTGACAAGCTGGACGACCTGAGGGTGTTCCGCTGGGAACTGAAGCCGGATGGCAACGTAAACCGATACGTGGACAACCGGGGCGAGCGCGACCTGACCTTCCCGGACCGTTTCAGCTTCCCCTGGAAAACCGTTGGCCGTGACAGCCAGGTACAGGGCCGTTCGCCGCATCTGAACATTGCCGACACCCTGTTTGTTGACAACCTGCGGGGCAACATCACCTTCAAGGTGGAGAACAACACCGCCACCGGCGAGGGCATCTATCAGGACGCGGTCGAGTCTGACTCCCAGTCCCTGGACGACGCCAGTTTCGACTACGCCGACCTTGGCGAGATTCTGCTGGTGCGGATTCTGCCGTTCAATGAAAAACACTGGCGCTACTATCTGTTCAATCGCACCCAGCGCAAGGTTGAACGGGTGGATGCCATGGCTGGTTCGGTGGCGTCGTTGCCGGACAATCATGGCCTCATATTCCCCTCCGGCTATTACCTCACCACCGGTGAGCTGAAAACCTTCCAGATTCCGGAAGGGGATTTCCGGCTCAAGCGCACCCTGCGCTCACCGAACGGTGAGGACATGCTGTATGTGTTCTACGAGCAACTCACCGGGCAGGTGATACTGTTCAGCTACAACCTGATTCGGAAACAGGCGGATGTGCCCCTGATTGGCCATGGCTTCGCACTGTTCGAAAACGGTCATCTGGTGGTCTTCAATGCCGATAACGAACCGACCCTGGTGCACCCGCTGCAGGTATGGGAAACCCCGTTTACCTCCGAGAGCTTCCATGCCCAGGCCAGCGTGGCAAACGATTCGGAACTGGCTCGGATTGGCAATCCGGAACTGGTCCGGGGCATTGCCGAATTAAACACGGTAGTGACGCTGGTGGACTCCTCCAGCGCCAGTGAGCGCCACTTCACCAGCCTGATTCGCACCGTTGACCGGGTGCTCGACCAGTTCTTCTGGCTGTCTGGCAGGCAGGAAGAGGTTCTGTTCTCTGGGCTTCATCAGCACCTGACAACCATCCGTGGCACTGCGGAACTGGTACTGGATGAGTATGAGAAAGTTCAGAGCATCCGGGCGCAGACGGAAACCGCCATTAATGATGTGGCTGAGGCTCAGGGCATTTTGATGCGAGACCTGAAGCCGGACAGCTGGAAAGCGCCGGATCAGTTTGTCAGTTACTTGGCCCGCCTGCGCGAACATCGGGGGCGGGTGCGCACCCTGAATGATCGGCGGTATGCCGATAAAGCCCGTATCGAAACACTGGAAAGTGATCTGGCCGACGCTGAGGAGCGGCTGACGGAGCGAACCTTCCGTTTTCTGGCCTCAGCGGAGGCGCTGGATGGCTACCGCAAGACCCTGACCGAATTGCAGACCGACCTGGCCGAGGCCGACACCCGGGATGCCCTGCGCAAGATTGTAGACCGCTACCGGGAGCTGACTTCCGGGCTGGATATGATTCAGGGCATGCTGGCGTCCATGGCCGGTGACGATGCCGCGCTGGAAACCGCCATCACCGATAACATCTCCGGCATCTACGCCACCATCAACCAGCAGCGTTCGGAAGCGGAACTGCGCTTGAAAGAGCAGGGCAGTGCCGAGGCCCGGGCCCAGTTTGCCGCCCGGCTGCGGTTGTTTGAGCAGAGCCTGGCCAACGGCGTGAGTTCCCTGACCGATGTGCGGGAATGCGATGGCCTGATGACCCGTATGCTCGACCAGTTGCAGGAACTGGAAAGCCAGTTTGGCGAATACGATGAGTTTCTTGCCGCCATTCTGGAGCAGCGTGAGAACGCCCACGAAAGCATTGAGGCCCGGCGCCAGCAACTGCAGGATCAGCAGCAGCGCCGGGTAACGACACTCACCGATGCCGCCGAACGCATACTCCGGAACGTCACCCGGCGGACCGAGCGGTTCGCCAGCCCGGAAGAACTGCACGCCTTCTTCGCCTCCGATGCCATGGTGGCGCGCCTGCGCAGCATGGCCAAAGAGCTGCGGGAGCTGGGCGCGGCCATGGAAGCGGATGACTGCCTGGGGCAGCTCAAGGCCGCCCAGGACACCGCGCTCAGAAGTGTTCGCGATAAAGCCGATATCTTTGAAGACGGCGGCGCGGTCATCCGTTTGGGCAAGCACCGGTTCAGCGTTAACCAGCAGGAGCTGGACCTGACGCTGATCCCGCGAGACGACCACGTGCTGCTGCACCTGACCGGCACCCAGTATTACGAGCGCCTGGACGAGCCAGAGCTGGACCGCCTGCGCGGCTACTGGAATATGAGCCAGCCGTCGGAGTCAGACAGGGTCTACCGGGCCGAGTACCTTGCGGCACTGGTGATCGAGGAATTCCGGCAGGCATCTGATCTGCCCGTCAACGTGGCCGATCTGAATGAGCTGACCGACTACATCCGTAAATTCGCCTCCCCCCGCTACCGTGAGGGCTATGAAAAAGGCATTCACGACCACGATGCCGCTTTGATCGTCAGTACCCTCTGGCCGGCTATCCAGAGCGCGGGATTGCTTCGATTCAGCCCCAAGGCCCGTGCCCTCGCCATGCTGTACTGGGCCGAGGTGGCCCGGCAGGATCTGGCGGCACAACAGTTGCGTTCACGCTGCCTGTCTGCCGGTATTCTCAGCCGGATGATGCAGTCGAACGAATTGTTGTACTCCCTGGAGCAGGAACTTGCTCCGCAGTTGTCGGAGTTTGTCGCCCATCATCAGCTGGCGCTGGCGGAAAAAGGCAGTGCCGAGCGTACCCTGATTGAGTCGGCGGCCCAGTATTTAGTGCAGCAGCTGGCGGAGGAAAACGAGCAGTTTGATATCACCCGTTATGCGGGTGAGCTGGCGGCCGGTTTCACCGAATCCCTGAAACGGGATAACCAGTTTGCGCAGTACCAGCAAGCACTGGATGTGGTGAGCGGCCAGCCGGCGGCTCGCTGGACCATTGCCCAGCATTGGCTGAAGGCCTGGATGGGCAAAACCGACCAGCAACACCTGATGCATTACCTGCCGGAAGTGGTGGCCGTCCTCAATGTGGGCGATGCCATCAAGACTGGCGTTCGCAGCGTTGAGTTGGCCTTTCATGTGGAAGGCCTGCTGGGCCAGCACAGTCGCATCAACGAGCGCATCCTGAGCCTGCAGCTGGACGAGTTCGATGAGCGCTTGCGCTACCACCGCCAGGAAATCATTCCCGGCTGGCAGCAATTGCAGGAAGTTCGCCACAAAGTCCTGGAGAGCTGGCGCGATCAGCTGCGCCTTGAGGAGTTCCGGCCCCGGCCGCTGTCGTCTTTTGTGCGCAACAAACTGATCAGCGAAAGCTATCTGCCGATCATCGGCGACAACCTCGCCAAGCAGATGGGCACCGCCGGTGAAGACCGGCGCACAGACCAGTCCGGCCTGTTGATGATGATTTCGCCACCCGGCTACGGCAAGACCACCCTGATGGAATACGTGGCAAACCGCCTGGGCCTGATCTTCATGAAGATCAACTGCCCGAGCCTGGGCCACGACGTCACCTCGCTGGACCCGGAAAAAGCGCCGCACTCCACCGCCGAGGCAGAGCTGATCAAACTCAACCTGGCCCTGGAAATGGGTAACAACGTGATGCTGTATCTGGATGATATCCAGCACACCCATCCGGAGTTCCTGCAGAAGTTCATCTCCCTGTGTGACGGCACCCGACGCATTGAGGGGGTCTGGCGCGGCCGCACCCGCACCTACGACATGCGCGGTAAACGCTTCTGTGTGGTCATGGCCGGTAACCCCTACACCGAGAGCGGTGAAGTGTTCAAAGTGCCCGACATGCTCGCCAACCGGGCTGATATCTACAACCTGGGTGACGTGCTCTCAGGTATGGAGCACGCCTTTGCACTGTCCTACATCGAGAACAGCCTGAGTTCCAACCCGGTGCTGGCGCCCCTGGCTACCCGTGGCATGGCGGATTTCTACCGCTTTGCCGACCTGGCCGAAGGCAAGTCGGTGGCGGACTCCGATTTTGAACACGATTACAGCGCCGCCGAGCGGGACGAAATTGTCTCCCTGCTGAAAAAAATGATCCGGGTGCGGGAAACCGTGCTGCGAGTGAATCAGGCCTACATAGCCTCCAGTGCCCAGGCCGAGGCCTATCGCACCGAGCCGACGTTCAAGCTGCAGGGCAGTTACCGGAACATGAACAAGCTGGCAGAGAAGCTGTCGCCGATCATGAGTGAGGAGGAACTGGAAGCCCTGATTGATGACCACTACCAGGGTGAATCCCAGCTGCTGACCCAGGGCGCGGAAGAAAACCTGCTGAAACTCAAACAGATGCGCGGCACCCTGAGCGAGGCAGAAGCCGCCCGCTGGCAGTCGATCTGCGAAGAATACCGCCGCCGCCAACAGGCCGGTGGTGATGAAGAAACCGGCGTGAAAGTAGTGCGCCAGCTGGGCCTGATTTCCGAGCACATGCAGCAGTTGGGACAGCAATTGGTGGCCGGAATGGACAGCCGAAGGGAGTCCGAACCAGATCTCGACAAGGCCTTGAGCCAGTTGTCCCGCTCCCTGGAAACCGGCCTCACCGAGGGCCTGCAATCGGTGCAGCTCAACCCGGCGGTCACGGTCAACCTGGACAGTCCACCCCAGGTGGGCGATGCCCTGATGGCGTTTGCGAGGATCTTCGAGGAATCCATTGTGCCACTGGTGAAAACCATGGATGGCAAGCTGGACCTGGACCTGAAAACCCAGCAGGAAATGAGTCGGGTGTTGAGGGTGATTCGGGATCTTCAGGACAGATTGCTGACGCAGGATCGAGCTCAAAGCTAAGCCGTTAATAATGCAAGCAAGGATGTAGTCCATCATGATCAAGGAAGATTTGGCAGTGCCCACAGCGGCACAGTTTTTAGAAACACTCAACAGCGGTGATCACCTGAAGCTCATTCGGGAATGGCGCGATGTGGTGTTTCACACCGTATTCGTCAAGAAACACTCTGGACTTGAATTGCCAATGCTCTATCCGGTTGACGAGCATCAGAGCTTTCTGGCGAGCCCGGATGCCAATGAAGTTCAAGAGGCATTGGAAGGCTTTGCCCTTCCGGACGATGCCGACGTTTTCGTTAAAGCGGAACCGTTACGAGAGCTGGCCAGAAACGCCCATATGTTGGGAGCCTGGCTGAACTGGCTGGGTGCCGAGATCATCATGAACAGCTCACTCATGGAACTGTTGGGGATGAAAGCTCTGGTGACAGTGGAAGGTGGGCAAGAGAAATTGTATCAGGCAAAAGTTTATGCCTCCCCTGCACTGAACAATACGGGCCCCTCGGCCAACGCAAGCGCCCAAATCTGGAACATCAGCCAGGTCGTTGGCGGGTCCGACATTCAGCGCTCCCAAGAAGTCATGATTTATGATGACAGCAAATCTATTGCGTTCGCAGAGAATGAAGGCTCGATTCTCTCTTCACGCAAATTAAGCCAGTTGACGGCGGATGAAGCAGCGCTCTTCGACAAATGGGCGGCGCCGGTATATGACTTTGGGGCGTTAACCCAGGGTGAAGAGAAGGGGAGCGACTCTCTTATTCAGGACACTTACGTTCCCCACCCCTCATTGCTTGACGATGCGTTATTGAATTCATTCCGTGAACTTGAGCGGGCGATTAACAATGAGATCATGCCCGATGCAAGCCGCCTTCATCTGGAGGTTAGCAAAGAACAGGTTTTCGCCGAAATTGAAGAGTCGGGAGATGACAGCCTGGATCGCGTTGAGGGCCGGAAGTTCTGCATTCTTTTTGAGGATCACCCCGAATGGTGTCTGTTGCTCGGTGGCGATGGCCTGGCACTGACCGATTACTCCGATGACGTCAGGCTACCGAGCTCAACGGGTCGCCATGAGGTGCCGGAGCCCTTGCGCCTGAAAGTGGTTCGGGCCATTGCCTGGACGTTATTCTGGAAGGGGCGTGAGCCTGGTAAGCGGGTGTCGCTCATTCCCGGCCAGTTTGCAGGTCTGAAGCCTTTTCGCCCGGATAATCTGAACAGGATCTTTCATCCGCCACTGGATGACACCCGGTTCCCGGTGCTGGCTTCCATGCCTTGTGGCGTACAACCGATGCCCGTACTGGTGCACGGTGAGATACCCGAAGGCTACGTGGTTGAAGCACTGGAGGATCTGAAAGTTCAAGCTTCAGATCTTCCCCGGGGAACACCGCGCCGAGACAGCATACTGGTGAATGACGCGGTTCATTTTGGCTCGATGTGCGGCCCCATAGTGGTGCCACAGAGTGCCATCGAATTCCCGGATGAGTGGTACACAAGCGCTCGAACGTCCACCACCCAGCTAATTTCTGATTTCAAGTTCTTCCTGCAGAGCCAGCCCCGGAGGAGGTCTGCGCCCGGTAAAGATCTTGATAGGCCTGGGGCGGTGATAGGCATCTGCGTTGGTGTCATGGCCTTTTTGTTATTACTGGTTGTCATGCTTGGGTGATAGCAGGCTGATCCGAACCTGACTGGTCGGTATTTAACGCAGATAGGCAAAGAGGGTGCGCTATGCGCACATGACTCCAGGGGACATGTTGGCTTATGGACGCGGTTCCCGAGAGTCCCGTCAGGGTCGTTCTGGGGTCAATATTCCGCAGCACTATGAATGGGCGGTGCTGCGGTTATTGGTTGAATCCACGACTAGCCCGTCCAAGGTAGTTGCCGAACTGGATATCAAATTTTATGCAAACCGCTAATGGATTAGCAGCCAGTTATACGCCTGGCGCCTATCGCCGGGATTCAATTCCACAACAGGAACCCCTAGAGAATATCAGTCGGTTTGCCAAGTCACTGGAGGCAGGGGATTTCATTGAGCGTTTACCCTGGGGGGATTATGCGGGTCTCGATATGCATGTCCTTCCCCAGTATGTGAAGAACTACCAAAAGAAACTCGAGTCGGGCGGAGTTGGCTGGGTCGGGCCCAAATGGACGCATCGACAGCAGCCAACGGATTTTGTCAAAACCCGTTGGCAGTTGTTACTTATGCTCGCTGGTGGTTTAGCAGACTACGGAGTAATGAAAGTATTCTTCATCGCCTTCGCTTTTGCTGAAATTGTCGCCTATATAAAGTTTGAAGAGTTTTCGTTTGTTTTTCTGGCGTTGGTCGGTGTTCACTTATTCTTCCGCTACCCCTTCACCTGGTTTCTGCAACGCAATCCCGGAGTCATTGTTAAGGATCTGGGCTGTGGTTTTTTCCGCCCGACGGGCATGGTGAAGTTCCGTACCTGGCGAGAGGAAACCTTTGAAGCACCGTTTATCGAGTTTGATCCCTACATCTCGTTTCATGTGAATCCGAAGGGCCCCGTCAGCTACAAGCTACTTCTGCGCCATCGATATACCGGTTGGCAAACGACCGTCGCGCAGGTGGCGGATGTCCACAAAGTGGAGCTGTATGCGCACTGGGATGAACTGCAGCGGTATATGGACGTTAGCCAGCCCTTACCCGACGTTCCGGCGTTGGAAAAGTACCGTCACCTGGACCCCACGACAGCCGAGTACGATGCAGCAGGCAAGCGGGGAAGACCAGCGGACTATTGGGCGACTCTGGATTTGACGTGGTGGGCAAACGAAGGTTATCCGGCCCACCTGAAGGCTATTCGGGAATTCCCATGGTCGACACTGGAGGATCGGATGGAGAAAAGCGTTCCGAATCTGGCCGAGGCGGCCATGGTGTAATACCCATGAGGTTCTGCCGCCGACATCGGCAAGGCGAGGCTCGGCCGTGAACATCTCTCCCCATTGGCGTATTATCCCCGCCTGACTGATTAACCAACACTCCAGGGGAGCCCACCATGATCTGGACCGTATACCTTTCCGGCGAAATCCACACCGACTGGCGCGAGCAGATTGCTGCGGGTGCCGAGGCGGCGGGGTTGCCGGTTGAGTTTACCTCTGCCAACACCGACCACGAATCCAGCGACGCCGCGGGCGATTTCCTGGGTAAGCCGGAGAGCAATTTCTGGCGTGATCACCAGTCTTCCAAGGTGAACGCCATCCGCACCAAAACCTTGCTGGAGCAGTGCGACCTGGCGGTGATCCGCTTTGGCGACAAGTACAAGCAGTGGAACGCGGCCTTCGATGCCGGCTACTGTGCCGCCATGGGCACGCCTTACATAACCCTGCATGATGAAGACATCGTGCACCCGCTCAAGGAAGTGGACGCGGCCGCCATGGCCTGGGCGCAGACGCCGGAACAGGTGGTTGAGCTGCTGAAGTATGTAACGGCCTGAGTACGGCGTTTTTCGTAACATCATCAACAGGATGTAAAAAGGGCAAAGGAACATGCCACTCTTCACTACCGGCAGTGTTAGGGCAACAGCCCTGACACTTTGCCTGCTTTTTCTCTCGTTACTTGCCAGTGATCCGGTTAAGGCCGATCCCCGGCCGCCTGCCATCCCCCTGGCCAATGTCTATCACTCGGGTGTAAACCTCGAGGAATACTGGGTCAGCGAAAAGCTGGACGGTGTCCGGGCCTATTGGGATGGCGAGCAGTTCTGGTCCCGCGGCGGGCATGAATACGTAGCGCCGGACTGGTTTACGGCGCAGTTTCCCCGGCAGCCGTTAGATGGTGAACTCTGGAGCGGTCGCGGGCGCTTTGCTGAGCTGTCCGGGGTGGTGCGCAAAGTGCAGCCGGTGGATCATGAGTGGCGTCAGGTGAGGTTTCATGTGTTTGATCTGCCACAGCCTGAAACCGTGTTCGAGCAGCGTTACCGTCAGTTGGAACAGCTGGTTGCAGCCTCTGGCTCTGAGTATCTGGAATTGGTGGCGCAGCGTCCGGTTGCCCGCCATTCTGAACTGATGGCAGAGCTTGAACAGGTGGTGGCTGCCGGTGCTGAAGGGTTGATGCTAAAGCGAAGAAACAGCCGGTATCAGGCCGGTCGTTCCGATGATCTGCTTAAAGTGAAAACCCATGAGGATGCGGAAGCGAAAGTCGTTGGTCACCTGCCGGGCAAGGGCAAGTACGAGGGGCTGATGGGGGCTTTGGAAGTGGAGCTGTACGATGGCCGGCAGTTTCGCATCGGAACCGGGTTTACCGATGCGGACAGGCGCAACCCGCCGGCGATTGGCTCAATCATTACCTTCCGCTACCGTGGTTTGACCGCCACCGGCTTGCCGAGATTTGCCAGCTTTCTTCGAGTCCGGAATGATGAACCGGTGCCGAAAGCCGATTAGGGCGAGATGGCCTTGCTGCTCTGGGCCAGCTCCTCCAGCGTGCTGTATTCACACTCCAGTTCAGCGATGAAGGTGCGGCCGGAATCGGTCAGGATGTTGTCATCCCGGAGTAGTCGGCGGCCCAAAAGTACCGGGTAGGAAAATTTGCCCCGGTCGGTGAGGGAAAACTGGGTTTCATGGACCTTGCCGCCGAGACAGAAGTCCATTTCGACCACATAGCGCCGCTGTGAGGGGGCGCCCTTGCGTTTGATCAGTACGGTGCGATAGACCGGCCGCTCAAATTCCAGAATCACTTCGTCGTGTTTCAGATCACCCTCGCTGGGCTGGTCTTCGTGGTCACCCAGCGGGAGCTGGAAGCGCACCCACTCCTCGTTGTCCTTCTCGAAAGATTCCACATTCACAGCATGCAGGGACGAGGTCTTGGCGCCGGTATCCAGGCGTGCTTTTAACCGGATGCCGGTCTCGCCCATCACCACCCACTCCACAAAGCCCATCACTTCCGGCTCCGCCGATGCTTGTGACTGAGTCTCGGCCGTGGCCGGGTTGGCAGAGAACAAGAGGCTGGTCAGGGCGATGACAGCAGATCGCATTGGATGCTTCCTTTGGCTGGTCAATCTGAAAAGGTGGAGCGGCACGGGCCGGTCCGTTTCTGTGCAATTCCAGCAAGGTTATCAGGGTCGGTCGCCTGTAGCCCTTTCGGGCAGATTAACAAACCGTGAGCCTGTCTTGCCGGATTTGCTCCGGGGCCGCCACTCTGGCCCGAAAATGGCCAGTGTAATGCACTGCAAAGGGCGTACACTGAAAAAATACTCGGGAGACTAACCATGGTGTCTGTTCCTTCCGCTGGGCGAGTCCAGCAGCACATTTCAGCCATTGCCAGCGGCTTTCTGGGTGACTGGCTGGAGCACCGGGGCAATCCGCTGGCGGTGCCGATGACGGTGTTTGCCGATGGCGAAGCGCTGGATCTGCAGAATCCCCAGCCCGCAGCGCCGGGGAGCGTGCTTTGCCTGTCCATCCATGGGCTGATGGAGCTGGAATCGGTGTGGGATTTTCCGGCCAAGCCCGATGAACACTACGGCACCCACCTCGCCAACACGTTGGGCGATACGTCGGCCCTCAAGCTCCGTTTCAATACCGGTCGGCCCATTTACCGTAACGGCCAGGATCTTGCCGCGTTGCTGGAGCGGCTGGTGAGTAACTGGCCGGTACCGGTAAAGCGGATTGTTCTGATCGGCCACAGCATGGGAGGCTTGTTGATTCGCAGTGCCTGTCATTATGGGGCTGCGAATGATCACCGCTGGGCCAGCCTGAACCCGGATTGTGTGTACATCGGCTCACCTCACGATGGCTCCTGGCTGGCGGTGGGCGCCCATAAAGCGGCAGGCTGGCTGAATCGGGTGCCCCGGGATTATCTGAAAGTGGTGGGCGAGGTGATTGACCTTCGCAGCGAGGGTATCCGCAACTTATCCCGGGGGGATGCTTTTGAACCGGGTACCTCAGATCAACCGCTGTTGCACGGTGCCCGGCATTACGTGATCAGCGGACTGCTCGCCAAGGGCGAACGGCACCCTGTAAACGTTCTGTTTGGCGATGCCCTGGTGCATCAATCCAGCGCCCGTGGTGATCGTCGTGAAGGCTGGGAGCTGGCGGGCATCGCCAATTTTCCCGGTGTTGACCATATTCGCCTGGCCCACCACCCCTTGGTGAGCCAGCAACTGCAGGAGTGGCTGGCATGAAAGGACCGGACAACAACACGCAATGGTGGCTGGGTGTGACGGAGCTGGTGGCCCAAGGCATGCATCACGGCGCGGTTAAGCTGAAACGTGTGCACCTTTCCATTGCAGACGAGAGTTTTCGGGTGCTGGACGCCATTCCGGCCACTCGGCCCGGTAGCCGGCTTGTTCGGGTGTGCCACCATGGTATCGCCAGAGTCAGTTACGACAGCGTGTCGCTGGCCGGTCGTGTGATTGCCGAAGGGGCGGCGTCTGCCGGTGCCCGTTTGGCGATGCGTCGGCAAGACATGACTGAAACATGAATGATTCTTAGTAGGGTTTTAACCCCCAACCAGACGTTATCTCTGTAGGGTAAACGCATGCAATCGGGATAGAGACATCCGGATTGTTCGTTTCGACGAATGGAAAACCCAACCACAGAGGAAACGCGTTATGAGCTACAAAGCCAGTTTTGCGTGTGCCACGGTTCTGTCTGCTGCTGTACTGACAGCCCCTGCCGTCTGGGCACAGGATAAAGTGAGCCGGGATAACTCAGGGCCATACATCAGTGGTAGTTACGGGGGCTACAAATCCCACGGCGGTGAATTCAAGGATGAAAACGATCTGCTGGGTGCGGCGCTGGGTTACCAGTTCAATGAGTTCTTTGCCCTGGAAGCGGAATACATTGATTTCGGCAAGTTCGGCGATGACGACGTTAAAGCCAAGCTCAAAGGGGTTGGCCTGAGCGCTGTTGGCCGTTTGCCTCTCACTCAGAGTTTCGGGGTGTATGCGAAGGCCGGTGCATTCGCTTCGGCCTTTGATGTGGATGCCTTCGATGAGAGCGAAACCTACGACGAGGTCAATCCGTTTGTTGGTGCCGGTGTGGATTTCCGGGTGACTGACAGCCTGACGGCCTTCGCCGAGTATGCCCGCTACAACGTGGATATCGATGAGGACGACTTTAATGGTCAGATTACCAATGACGGCCCGGATTTTGATACCGGCCGGGTTGGTTTGAAGTACCAGTTCTGATCGGTTGCAGGTTTGGGGCGCCGGCTGTAACAGGCCTGCGCCCCTTTCTTTACGCCTTAGGGTGTTCTGCTTCGTCTGGCCCCGATGTTTGCCCTGCTGGAATAACCTCCAGACGGTTCCGGCCGTTACGCTTGGCGGTGTATAGGGCCTGGTCGGCCAGTCGGAGATATTCCGCAGATGTGTGCTCTGGAGTTGGAAGCCCCAACGCCAGGCCAATGCTGACGGTCAGATCAATCCCTTTATCCTTGCAGGTATCGCAGCGCCGGTTTGCGACTTCCTCGCGGAACCGGTTCAATCGAGCCTTTATGTCATCTGCATCCTGATAACTGGTAAAAATCACGAATTCTTCACCACCAAACCGTGCCAGGCGGTCCGTGTCTCGTCGGAAATGTTCCCGCATGGTGTTTGCCAGGGATTCCAGGCACCGGTCACCGGCCTCATGCCCCCAATTATCGTTGATCTTCTTGAAGTGGTCCGCGTCTACCATGGCAACCGCAAAGCCGGTCCGGTGGCGCAGGCACCACTGATAGCTGTTGGAGAACTCCCGGTCAAAGTAGGTGCGGTTGCCCAGGCCAGTGAGGTTGTCGGTCACACTCAGGCGGGATAGGGCGGTATTCGCTTCGGCCAACTCCCGGTTGAGGCGGCCAAGCTTTCGGTTCCAGTAGACCAGCAGGGCGGTGGCCAGCAGCCCCAGCGAAAGTATTTGCCAGAACCGGGTATAGTCCACGCGTTCCTCGATTCGCAGGTTGCGCCAGGTGCTTTCAAGTTCTGTTCGCTCCGCCGGTGTCAGGCTCAACACCAGTTTTTGCATGATCCCATGTAAGGTAGGTTCGTCATTGCGGGTGCCAATCGCCAGTGACCAGTCGGCGGGTACCCGGCCAATCACCTTCAGGTCCGCCAGGCCCATTGACTGCATGTAGTAACTGGCGGTGGCCAGTGTAGTGACATAGCCGATCAGCTCCCGGTTCTGAAGTTTTCTCAGGCCCTCTTGCTCTGACTCTACGGTAACCAGCTGCAAGGATGGATTGCGTTTGCGCAACAACTCGGCAAACGCGTAGCCTTCCACAATGCCAACGCGGCCACCCTCCAGCTCGTTGAGACGCTGAATGAATGGGGCCTCAATACGGCCAATCACCACGTTCGGCACTTCCAGATAGGGTGAGGTGAAATCCAGATAAGCGGACCTTTCCGGTGTACGCATGGCCATCGGGAACATGTCGCAACGCCGATCCTTCGCCGCGGCAATGGCTTCCTGCCAGTTGCTGGTGGGCACCAGCCGGAAACGCAGGTTACCTCGTTGGCTGAACAGCTCAAGCACATCTGCGGCCAGGCCGGTGTGTTTGCCATCCCTCACGCCTTCGAGGGGCATCCAGTCCGGGTCTGCGCAGATGCGAATTTCCCGATTCCGTTGTTCCAGCCATAGGGATTCGGTGTCTGTCCAGTTCACCAGTTCCGCTGTGTTCAGCGAGGGCTGGTTGCTGGCGCCGAGCCAGCGGGTTTCGATCACCTGTTGTTCCGTTGGTGTAATGCTGGTCAGTGCCTGATTCAGGATGTCTGCCAGCGGCGCCAGAGCCGGTCTCACCCCGAAGCGAAGGTCCTCACCACTGAAACCCGGGAGTTGAAGTTCTCCGGCGATTCGGGTGCCACTGATACCCAGTTGCCGGATCCAGTAATTGCCCGAATGCAGGGCTCCGATAACGACATCCACATCGCCGCTCGCCAATGCCTGGAACATGGGTTGCTGTGAGTGGAAGCTGAGCAATGTGCCGTTACTCAGCAGTTGCCGAAGGGTTTCCTCATAGTAGATGCCCGCGCCCAGTCCAACCCGATAGTGCTTCAGGTCCTCGAGATTTTGGTAGTTGAGACTCTCATCCTGGGTAAAGATGACGTTGGGAATGATGTGATAGGGCGAGGTGAAGTGGGCGAAGGACTCCCGTTCCGGGCGGTGGGACATGTTGGCCATGACATCAATATCGCCGTTCTTGAGCATGGGAATCAGCTCGTCCCACTGGCCGCTGACAGGAATAGCCTGCAGGCCAGTCAGATCAACCAGCCGGTTCATGATATCAACGCTCAGACCTCTGACCCGCCCGCCGTCGGTGAAACTGAACGGCGCATAATCATCCATGAATCCGACCCGAACCGGCCCCAGACTCGCCAGGTACTGTCGTTGTTGCGAGCTGAGGGCCAGCTCTGTACCTGTGGAACCGGTCAAACCGCCAAACTCCTGCCAACGCTGCAGCAGTTGCTGCAGTTTTTCCTCCGGTACGGCATTCAGCCCGGCCTGAATCTGATTGAACAGGTTCAGGTTGTCGGTGAGAACACCAATACGGAAATCCTCCCCGGAGTATTGTTGCAGCGGCGCCGGGCCCAGCAGTTCCAGGAAGCGGAAACCGGCCTGGTTGGCCAGATACTCCATAGTGAGTTTGGGGCCCACAGCAATGTCGATCCAGCCAAAGGCCAGTGCCCTTACAACGCTCGTCAGGGAGTCGTAGGTGGTCAGTGAAATGCCGGCGTCGGCGAATTCGCTGCGGTAGAAAATGTCCTCTACCATGCCAACGCGAAGGCCTTGTAAGTCGTCCAGCGCCTCAATCGTGGGAGTCGGGCGGGCGCTGTCATGCATCAGGTAGATTTCGCGGTAGTGATAAGGTTCGGAGAACAGGACCTTTTCAGCACGGTCCGGGCGCCAGGAAATACCGTCTATCGCATCCAGATCGCCACGCAGGAAGGCCGCATAGATGTCTGGCCAGCTACCGGCACGAAAATCAAAGATCAGGTTGCTGTTGCTGGCCACTTCCCGAAGGACGTCAATGGAGAACCCGGCTGGATTGCGACCTTCAAAAAAAGTGTAGGGTTCGTTGTCGGCCACCACGCCAATTGTGACCACGGGAGACGGGCTCTCCGGCTCTTCCGCCCGGGCTGCGAACGTCAGCACCGCAATCATCAGTGTGGCCAGCGTTAGCCAGGCAGCACAGAATTTTCGCTGGGGCGGTTGAGGCAGGCGGCTTTGCAAGGTATATCTTCCCTGTGAATAACAGTGCCAGTGTAGTTGCAGATCGTAACCTTTGACATGGGTGTGTGGCTATATTGAATACATATTCAGGCTATGAAACGGCACGCCTTTGATGGAGTAGGGGAATGACAGAAACGGGTTTTGACTGGCAGCAGGTTCCGGCCGCAGTATGGCGCCGGCACCGCTCCGGCCTGAGGGCCATTCGCCGGCTGGATCCGGTCAGATGGGCTGACCTCACGGGTATTGACCGGCAGAAACAGGCGTTGGCCCGCAACACCGAACGCTTTCTGGCGGGGCAGCCCTCGAATAATGCGTTACTTTGGGGTTCCCGGGGCACCGGCAAGTCGTCCCTGATCAAGGCGTTGCTGAACCGTTACCAGGCTGATGGCCTGCGCATGATTGAAGTGGACAAGGATGATCTGGTCAACCTGCCGGAGATTGTCGACGACATCTGCGAGCTGCCGTACCGCTTTGTGATCTTCTGTGATGACCTGTCGTTTGATGTGGGGGAGTCCGGTTATAAGGCCCTGAAAAGCGTGCTGGAGGGATCACTGGAGCTGCCCCCGGAGAACGTGCGGGTGTATGCCACCTCCAACCGCCGGCACCTGATGCCAGAGTTCATGAGTGACAACCTGAAAAGCGAGGTGCGCGACGGCGAGCTGCACCCGGCGGAAGCCATTGAAGAACAGGTCTCACTGGCAGACCGGTTCGGGTTGCAGCTGTCGTTCTATCCGTTTTCCCAGGATGTCTATCTGCAGGCGGTAGACGCGCTGTTTCCGGAGGTGGCAGACCGCTCGCAACTGCACCAGGAGGCCGTCCGGTTTGCCACCGGCAAAGGCGTCCGCAACGGCCGCACAGCGCAGCAGTTCTACCGGCAGTTCGCCGGCGACCCTAGATTCAGTTGAAGCCCGCTACTGCCGGCGGGCCATGCGGATAAACCGGTGGTGGATGGTCCGGATGCCCAGGAACACCAGCACCATGATCACCGGGATGGCCACGCCCAGCACCAGGGATTTGTTGAACGCCAGGCCACTGTCCTGCAGCACGTCCAGGCCGAGTTTCAGTAGGCTGATCAGGTAGTAGGAGATCGCCACCACCGAGAAACCTTCCACCGTGTGCTGCATCATCAATTGAATGCGGGAACGGCGGTCCATGGAACTCAGCAACTGCTGGTTCTGGCTCTGGATCGCCAGTTCCACCCGGGTACGCATCATGTCGGAGGCGCGGTCCACCCGGCGGGACAGGTCTTCAAGGCGTTCTCCCACGGCTTCGCAGGTTTTCACGGCCGGTGTCAGCCGGCGGGTCATGAATTCGCTGATGGTCAGGTGGCCGGAGACTTCGTCTTCCCGCAGTTCTTCCAACCGGGTCAGTACCAGTTCGTGGTAGGCCCGGGTGGCGGCAAAGCGGAAGGTGGAATGGGCCCGGTAGGCTTCTATCCGGGCGGCAATGTGGGTCAGTTCGGCCAGTATCTGTTGTTCGTCCAGGGATTCGTTATCCGCCAGGGACTGGGTGATGGTGGCCAGTTTGTGGTCCATGTCATTCAGGCTGGGCGTTATTTCCCTGGCCAGTGGCAGCGCCAGCAAAGACATCAAACGGTAGGTTTCAATCTCCATCAGGCGTTGTACCAGGCGGCCCAGCTGGCTGTTGGACATCTTGTGATTGAGCACCATGAACCGGCCGAAGTGGTCGCTGTGCAACTGGAACGAGCCCAACACCCGGGCGGCGCCTTCCTGTGGGCTGCTTCCAATGAGGCGCATACCTTCGAAATACTTGCGCATGAACGCCAGTTCGCTGCGGGCGTCCTCTTCTGACGGGCGCACCTCAATGTGGAAGGCCCCGACAATGGTGCCGTCCAGCTGTTCCAGCCAACCCTCAGGTAATGAGCTGATGCCGGTCTCGGCAAACGGGGCGGCATTGGAAACGTCCAGATTGGTGAAGGTGTAGGAGGCAAACTCCATATGTACTTCACGCCGGACCCGCAGCTTGCCGAAGTTGTGCTCATAGCAGCTGACTTCCTGTTCCGGCCAGGGCTCGCCCAGCATGCGGTGCAGCCGCTGAAGATGCGCGAACTGTGTTCGGCGCTGCTCCGGTGTGACCAGCACGGCAATGTGGGTCACCCGGGCGGTGGAGGGTATCACCTGAAAGGGGCGTGAGTGCAGTTCCTGGTAAAGGTCTGCCCGCAAGGGATGAAAATCCAGGGATGACGTTTCGGCACTCACAATGTTGATCCTGTTTCCGGGCGGTATACCGGGATGATAACCCGGAAGCTCACCCCGTCAATGCCACCTTCGCGGGCGTTTCGGGCCTCCACATAGCCACCATGGTAGTCGGCAATAAGACGTACGATCAGCAACCCCTGGCCCAGGTGCCCCTCGCTCTGGCCCTGGCGCTGGGAGACAAAGGCACCAAAAATATCCACGCCGGCGTGTTCCGGCAATTGCGAGCCTTCGTTGAACACACACAATTGGTAGTGGTCCGAATGGCGTTGCAGGCTGACCTCTATGGTGCCGCCTTCGGGGGTAAAATCCCGGGCGTTATCCACCAGCTTGTCGAGCATTTGCACCAGCATTTCCGGTGAGCCCATCAGTGGGCATTCCGCTTCGGGAATCTGGTAACGGATCTGGTGGTCGGCATCCAGTTGTTGGTACGCCGCGGTGGCTTGCGCGACCACCTCGGACAGGTCGAACTGTTCTTTGTCGGCCTGGTCGAAGCTCTGCTCGAGCCGTGCAGCCTCACTCATGCTGTTGAGAATTCGGCGCAGCCGCTCGGTGGCCCCGGCGGCCCGTTCCAGGTATTGCTGCCGTTCCTGCTCGGAGCTGTTATGAGCGAGGTTCTCGAGGGACGATCTGACCACCGCCACGGGGGTTTTCAGCTCATGGGACAGCCGGCGGGAGAAACTCTCCAGATAGTGGTTGTAACTCTGCAACCGTTCCACCATCTGGCTGAAATGCTGCTGCAGTTGCCCCAGTTCATCCCGGGTTCTGGCGCTGGGCACCGGGCTCAGAATCCGGCCATCTTCGTCCACACTGGCGCTGACCAGGCGCTGCAGGCGGGCAATTCGCCAGGACAACCAACTGGCGTAACCCAGCAGAACCAGAGTTAACGCGAGAATGATCAGGAGGCTCCGGGCCAGGACACTGCCAAGGGCCGAGCCGGAGACGGTGAGCAGTTGGTCGAGGGACTGTTCCAGTACCAGCGAGCGACCGCCAAACAGGTCATGCTCGGTGGCCAGCCAGACCGAGCCGTCATTTCGCCTGACCAGATGGTTGTCTGGCAGACCACCGGTGATCAGCCGATGGCCCGTTTCTGCCAGCGGTGTCGGCTCTGGCTGGTAGAGCTGAATCAGCGCTCGCAAAGCGTTCAGTGTGATTTTCTCAAGCACTTGCACGGGGGACAGGTCATCAAAATCCGGGCCTTGGCCCGTGGCCGGATGCCGGTGATGGGCAACTATCCAACCCGCCGGCTCAACCACGGTGACTTGCTGGCCGTCACCGAGCTGCTCCGCCAGTGCCCGTTCCAGTTCCGGGATTCGCTGCACCAAAGGGGGGGGTGGTTCAATGCCGGTGCCGGGTACGGAGGCCTCCTGGCCTCCCTGGGTAACACGGAAGCCAAGCAAGCTGCCACGGGCAGGCTGCGGCATCTGCAGCTCCAGCTGCCAGCCAGCCCCCCGATCCCGCCAGGCACCCTGAACCCGATAATCCGGAGTTTGCTGGCGATCTTCCCGAATGGCATTCACGCTGCCCGGTGCTGAGGTTCGTAGTGTCCAGCGTTGCCGTGGCACCGGCTGTTGCAGGTCGGTGACCGGCGGTTGCAGCACCAGCTCAAAGCGATCGTGGGGTTGGTCAGGCCGGTTCTGCTGAAACAGTTGCATGGCCTGGTTCTGCATCTGGACCAGCAGGAACAGGTGTCGGCCATCACTGGCGGCCTGCCATCGCAGATGGGGTGCGCCCGGCACGGGCAGGGGCTCAGCCGATTGCCAGGGCTGCAGGTGATCGGGCTCATCGTAACCGGGCCAGTCGTCGGCATGGCCGTCGGGTTTGATCGGTGTTTCTGCCGGGCTGGCGTAGAGCGCGTTCGGGGTGGCGATGGTGGGTTGCCCCAGCAGCAGGTCGCCGGCCAGGTTTGCCATCCGCTGGCCCCGCTCCTGGAGCTGTTGCAGGGCCTGTTGGCGCAGGGCGTCATCCAGTTCCAGCACAAACTTCAGCCCGGCCCAGGGGATCAGCAGCATCAGCAGGCTGGCGAGAAAAAGCTGGCGTTTAAGGCTCAAGGTCAGACCTCACGGGCATTCCAGCGGTAACCCATGCCGTAGGCGGTCTGAATGCCATCAAAGCTGCTGTCCAGCTGGCTGAATTTACGCCGGATGCGTTTGATATGGGAGGTCACCGTGTTGTCATCCAGTACCGTGCTGGCGGCTTCCATCAGCTGGTCCCGGCTGCGAACGTGGCCGGGATGCTGAACAAGGCTGTGCAGCATCCAGAATTCGGTTACCGTTAAGTCCACGGGCTGGTTGTCCCAGGACACGGTCATGCGGTCGACGTTGAGCGACAGCCGGCCCCGGTGCAGCAGCTCATCCGGCTTCTGCAGCGCCTCAGCCCAGGCATCGGCCCGGCGCAGCAGGGCAGTAATCCGGGCCAGCAGGTGGTCCAGGCTCATGTCTTTGGTGACGTAATCGTCTGCGCCCAGGCGCAGGCCGTGCACCGAATCGATATCGCTGTCCCGGGCGGTCAGGAAGATAATCGG
Organism: Marinobacter sp. KM021; assembly: GCF_050707965.1. Taxonomy (NCBI): domain Bacteria; kingdom Pseudomonadati; phylum Pseudomonadota; class Gammaproteobacteria; order Pseudomonadales; family Marinobacteraceae; genus Marinobacter; species Marinobacter sp. KM021. The sequence goes on along the minus strand of NZ_CP136129.1, from coordinate 3,262,635 downwards.
CAAGGTGGCAGACTGTGACCGAAGGTCCTGGCACAGAGCAAAGCCGCCTTCCGGCTCGTCTCCGAGCCCGACATCGATAATGGCCAGGTCTGGCAACGCCTGGCGCAGCACCTGCCAGGCCGATGGCCGGTCGCCATAGGCAGATACCCGGTAACCCCTGCGCTCGAACGCCGCCCGGTAGTTATCGCGAATGCCTGCTTCGTCTTCAATCAGAACAATGTGTTTTTTCATGAGTGATGCTGTTCAGCAAGATGTGTTGCCATTAAACCATGCTCCTTGTGCGGCACAAGTCGATGCCGCGGGATTGCCATAATTCATCATTTTCTATCGCCAGCTTGCCCGTTTCTGCCACGGCAGGGCCCATTCAGCCTGTTGCAATGGCATCACTAACTTCCACAAAAAGGATGTCGTGATGATGTTGCTATCGCTGCTTGCCAATCCGGCCGTACGGCCCGACCTGTTCACTGCCCGCCGGGCGAAGCCAGCCGCTAAACAATCCAGGTGGTTGCGGATGGCCGAGGGTATCAGCCTCTGGTTGGCGGTTCTGCTGATGTTGTTTGTCCACCCCCTGTATGCGGAGGCGCGTCAGATGGACATGGAACAGCCGGGTCAACTGTACCTGATGAATGATCAAAGTGCCCGGCAGCAGCCGGCCCTGATTCTCGACAGTGACTTCCGGGTTCATGTGTCTGGCCTGCTGGCGGAGACCAGGCTGACCAGGGTTTTTCGTAATACCAGCGACCAGTGGCAGGAGGGGATTTTCGTGTTCCCGTTACCCGACAAGGCCACGGTGTTCGGGCTACGCATGACCATTGGCGAGCGTGAAATCCTGGGTCACATCGAGCCCAAAGCCAAGGCCCGCCAAACCTATGAACGGGCCAGGCAGGCCGGGCAGCATGCGGCCACGCTGGAGCAGCATCGCCCGAACCTGTTCACCAGCCGGGTAGCCAATATCCCGCCAGGCGAAAGTGTGCAGGTGGAAATCCGTTATCAGCAACCGGTGGCCTACAAGCACGGTGAATTCGAACTTCGACTGCCCACCACCTTGACCCCTCGGTATATGCCAGGCGAACCGCTGGCGGAAACCCAAGGCCCGTGGCAGTCGGGGTGGGCGCTGGCCACCACAGAGGTTGCCGATGCCCATGAAATCAGTCCGTTTACCGTTCGCCCCCAGGACGTTGATGGCGGCAGCCACCGGGCCAGAATCGGAATAGAGATCGAAAGCGGCCTGGCCCTGGCGGATGTCTCCAGCCCAAGCCATCGACTGCACACCGAACTGGACGGTGCAAGGGCGACGGTGAGGCCGGAACAGGAAAAGGTGCTGATGGACCGCGATGTGATCGTCAGGTGGCGCCCGGTAGCCGGCGGTGAGCCAAAAGCGGCCGTGTTTCACCAGACCTGGCAGGGTGAGGATTATCTGATGGCCATGGTGCTGCCGCCTGACACGGTCGGGCCGGTGCTGCGCCGGGAGCTTGTGTTCGTTATTGATACCTCGGGTTCCATGGCGGGGGATTCAATCGCCCAGGCCCGTTCTGCCCTGCTGAAGGGGCTGGAAACCCTGCGCCCCGGTGATTCGTTCAATGTGATCCAGTTTAACAGCCAGGCCCATGCCCTGTTCGCCCAGCCTGTGCCGGCAGAAGGCCATTATCTGGCCCGGGCCCGGCGTTATGTCCAGGATTTGCGGGCCAATGGCGGTACCGAAATGGCGGGTGCCCTGTCGTTGGCGCTGGGAATGGACTCTGGCCCGGGTGGTGAACGGGTGCGCCAGGTGGTGTTTATCACCGACGGTGCCGTGGGCAATGAGTCTGCCCTGTTTAACCAGATCCGCTCGGGTTTGACTGACCGAAGACTGTTTACCGTGGGGATTGGCTCTGCTCCCAATATGCACTTTTTGCGGGAGGCGGCCCGGTGGGGCCGGGGTGAGTTTACTGCAATTCACTCAGGCGCCGAGGTAGACCGGGCCCTGAACCGTCTGTTTGCCGCCATGGAGGCACCGGTGCTGACCAATCTGGACGTCCGCTGGCCGGATCAGGGGCAGCCTTTGGAGCCAGTACCGGCCAGGCCCGGGGATCTGTTTCGCGGCACGCCGTTGGTCCAGGTAGTCCGGGGACTGCCGGCAGCAGGGCAGTTGCAGGTTTCCGGCCAGTTGCCCGGAGGCCGTCGCTGGTCCACATCTCTGGACCTGGCCCAGGCGGCGCCCGCCAGTGGTTTGAATCGTCACTGGGCCCGCGGCCGGATTGATGAGCTGACCGATGCCGCCCGGCTTCAGGGTCAGACGCCGGATGAGCAGCAGATCACTGAGCTGTCGGTTCGCCACAGCGTGATTTCGCCATTCACCAGCTTTGTGGTGGTGGAGCGGCGCCAGGCTCGTCCGGAAACCGAAAGCGCAGGGTCACAGAGCATACCCACCCTGCTGCCGGCAGGTAGCCAGCCCGGTATGCTCAGGTACCCCCAGACAGCCACATTCGCACCGTTGTTCACTGCGCTGGGTTTGCTGGGGCTGATGTTTTCCCTGGCGATTGCCATGCTGAACCGGAGGCCATCCCTGTGAGCCGCCTGCTGCTGTTACTGTTCGGCTGTTCTGCCACGGTGCTCATGTTTGGGCTGTGGATTCCCTTCAAGGCGCTGGTGGCACAGGAGCTGCTGGCACTTGCCTGGGCGGAAACCCAGGCCCGTCAGGTCCAGGCCCGGCCCTGGCCCTGGGCCGATACCTGGCCCGTGGCGAAACTGGAAATGCCCGAGCTGGATGTGTCGATGATCGTGCTGGATGGCCTGCACGGCGAAAGCCTGGCCTTCGGGCCGGGCAAGTTGGTGGCTGGTGCCGACGGGCCGGTCATCCTGGCCGGGCACCGGGATACCCACTTCAGCCACCTCCAACATCTCGCGCCGGGCAACCCAGTCAGATTGCAAGGCCAGGATCAGCGTTGGCAGGATTATCGGGTGACCAGTATCCGGGTAGTGGACAGTCGTAAGGAGCTAATCAACACCCACACACTGGCTGCCGGCACCCTGCTGTTGGTTACCTGCTACCCCTTTGATTCCTTGGATGCTCGTGGCCCACTGCGCTATGTGGTTGAAGCCCATCCCGTTTACGCACTCGAACAAAAGGACACTGTTGCCGCGCTTTAGGTTTGGCGTACACTTGTGCGCCAAGTGAGTCTCAACGGAAAAGCAGTATGGCAGTGGTAAGAAAAATCCTGGCGTGGATCAGCGTGCCAGTCTTGTGCCTTCTGGCATTGGTGTTATACCTGGCCCGGCCGTTCAACCCGGATAATAACCGTCTGCTGGGCTGGATTGTCGCCCGGGTAGGGCGTTGTTTGCTGGGCATGAAGCGCCCCCTGTACGGGGCTGAGAACATGCCGCAGGACAGGCCAACGGTGATCATCGCTAACCACCAACAGAACGACGACCTGTTCCTGATGGGTGACTTGCTACCGCCGCGCACGGTGGCGGTAGGTAAGTCCTCATTGGTCTGGGTGCCGTTCTTTGGCCAGGTATTCTGGCTGGGTGGCAACATCATTCTGAACCGCGGTCGGTCCCGAAAAGCGGTGGCGGTAATGGAGGCCACCAGTGAGGCGATCAACCAGCAGCGTAAAAGTATCTGGGTATTCCCGGAAGGCACCCGTAGCCGTGGCCGTGGCCTGGGAAGCTTCAAGAAAGGTGCGTTTCACACTGCCATTGCCGCCGGTGCCCCCATTACCATGGTGTGTGCCGGTGAGTATCACGGCAAAACACGAGGCTGGTCTGGTCGCAGGGAGCCAGTCCCGATGCGGATTCTTCCTCCTGTCGAAACCCAGGGGCTGACCTCTGCCGATGTACCCGAGCTGATCGCCCGGTGCCACCAACAGATGTCGGAAGCCATCGCAGGGCTTGCACGAACTCCCGGAACTGCTTGAATGGCCGTGAAAAACAGGGCAGTCTTCTGAACAGGAATGCATTCTGGACTGGTAAACCTTGGGAGAATGGATAGATGAGCCTGATCTGGTTTCTGATCATTGGTGGTCTTGCCGGCTGGCTGGCTGGCCTGATTATGAAAGGCAAGGGCTTTGGCGTGCTGGCCAATATCGGTATTGGTATTGTCGGTTCGGTGATTGGCGGCGTGCTGTTTGGCGTGCTCGGGCTGGCGGTAAAGAGCATGGTCGGTGAGCTGGTAACCGCGACCGTCGGTGCGGTACTGCTGTTGGCAGTGGTCAACAAGATAAAGCAGGGCTGACATGATCGTACCCGTAACCGCTGTGTTCGCGGCCGTCCTTGGTTTGTTGTTGCTGGTGTTGTCCGGCCAGGTGGTCAAGTACCGGCTAAAGTACCGTAAAGGGCTGGGCGTGAACGACGATGTCGAGTTTGAGGCAGCGGTGCGCGCCCATGCTAACCTGGTCGAATATGCGCCCATTGGCCTGATTATGCTGGCGATTGCCGAGCTGAACGGTGTTGCCTCAGGCCTGATTTACTGGACCGGCATGGCGCTGGTGGTGGGCCGTATTCTCCATGCCTGGGGCATGATCAACGGCAAGGGTGGCCCCCACAAGGCCCGCATGATCGGTATCCTGTTAACCTGGTTGGCGATTCTGGTGGCGGCGTTGCTGTTACTGTGGAACGTCTGGCAGGTGTACGGCTGAGCAAGCCGGCAGCGATTGCTTAAACGGGGCCTGTTGGCCCCGTTTGTGTATGTACCTGGCGCTCAGAGTGCTTGGGCAATGTCCATGGTCAGGTATTCCAGCTCCACCCGTCGGTTGGCCGCGTGGTCTTCCGGCCGGGCCAGGGGGCGATCCGAACCCCAGGTAGCCAGCACAATGGCAGACTGGTGAACGCCCTCGCGCATGAGCAGGCGGGCCACAGAGTTGGCCCTCAGGCGAGCCAGGAAACGATTGTATTCCTCTGAACCAAAGCGGTCGGCGTGGCCATGAATTCTTACCCGCACACCCGGGTGATTTTTCAGGTAGGCAGCGTGCTGCTTCAGAACCTCGATGTCACCGGCATCCGGAGTGTGTTTGTTGAAGCCGTAGTGAAATCGGGTGCGGTGAGGACGGCTTCCGTCTTGTGAAGGCTGGCCCGCCATGCCGCCGAATGCCAATGCGGCCTTCGCCAGCAAGTCAGGGTTGTCCAGAACTAGTACGGTCATGTGCAGTATCCTCGAGTCCAGAATCCGGTTTTTGTTGTTATTGCTTCCCCAATATTGTTGGTTGAAGCAATAACGGCAATTGGCGAATGGTCGATAGGCACCGGAAGTGAGTGGTTACCGATTGAATGGCATTTGTGTGACTGTGTGATGACACCCACGGTTGTGTGCTGCGCCACATTTCCCGTTGCAGACCTTTGATTTCTGCTCGCCAGGTGTCATTACACCGGGAAAAGAAGTCGCTGCTGTGGTAAAAAGCAGCTTTTCAGGGACAGATTGTGATGAATTGTGACCGCCCATGCTGATTATTCCTGCCGAGAACGCCGTTAACTGGAAACGCCCGCCCTGGGTAACCCTGAGCCTGATGATGGCTTGCCTGCTGGTCTTCCTGTTCTATCAGGGCGGTGACGACCGCAAGTTTGAAGCCGCCCTGGAACAGTACCTGGAAGCCGACCTGCTGGCGCTCGAGGCACCGGCTTATGAAGACTATCTGCAACGGGAAATCCGGTTCTCTGGTGATGCCCAGAGTGTGCTGGAGCTTCAGGAATTCCAGCAACTGCAGGAGGACAACGAAACCTTCTGGCTGGCAGCCACCCTGTTGGTGGACCGGGAGTTCTACCAGTACCTGCAAGAAAACCGGGACCTGATCTGGGCGCCGGCTGAACGAAGTCACTGGCTGGAGCAGCGGGTTGCCATCGACGAACAGTGGCTGTCTCGCATGAGCGCCTATCAGTTGGGGCTTATCCCGGCTGAGTTGTCGCTTTACAGCCTGATTACTTACCAGTTTCTGCATGGTGGCTGGGGCCATATCATCGGTAACCTGCTGTTCCTGTTCCTGCTTGGCTTCACGGTCGAGAAAGCCCTGGGGCCGGGCCGTTACCTGATGGCCTACCTGGCCTGCGGTGCGTTATCTGGTCTGATGTACACCGGCTTCTCCATGGGTAGTCAGATTCCTCTGGTGGGCGCGTCTGGCTCCATTTCCGGGTTGATGGGAATGTATGTGGCCATATACGGCTTGCAGAGGATCCGGTTTTTCTACTTCCTGTTGGTCTACTTCAACTATTTCCGGGCACCGGCCATCGCCCTGTTGCCGGTGTGGGTAGGCAAGGAAATCTATGATTACTGGTACGCCGGCTCTACCGGTATTGCCTATATGGCCCACGCTGGCGGGCTACTTGCCGGTGCTGGCCTGGTCTGGCTGTTGGGTAAAAGCTGGTTGCAGGTAAAAGAAGAGTTTTTTGAACCGGAAGAAGATGAACAGGACGCCCGCTTTACCTCGGCGTATGCCCAGGCTATGGCCAGCCTTGGAAGGATGGATTTCGATCTGGCCCGGCGTCAGTTCGAGGCGTTGCGGGAACGCTATCCCGAGCGCGCCATTGTGTTGGAACATCTGTACCAGCTGGCCAAACTTCGGCCAGACCTGCCAGCCTACCGGGACCTGTCACGGGAACTTATGGCCGATGCCATGGCCCGACGGCAGCCAGAGCAAATGATCTCAGTATGGCAGGAATATCTGAGCAAGGGTGAGGCCCATCATCCGCTGGCGGTGGAAGACCATAACCGGGTAATGTTTGCCAGTCTCAAGCACCACGATTTGAAATCAGCGGAAAAGGCTTTTGAACGCATGCGCTCAACGGCGGATGTGGAAATGGTCAACGAGGCCTGCCGGTTGTTGCTGGCGGAGTTCGAGAAGCACCAGATGGAGCCAAAAGCCCGCCATTACCGCCAACTGCTCAAGAACACTTTCTGAAGCCTTAAATGCCGGCACAGCGCAGGTTGCCCTGTGCCGGCGCTTTCTGATTACTCCGGTATCTCAAAACTCGCTTTCGGGCCTTTCAGCGGTTGCTGATTGCGGGCCTGTTCCAGCCAGGTGTCGATCTGCCCATGCAAGGGGTGGGTGACACAGCGTTTCTTGATAAACGCGAGAAACGCACTGGCTTTCTCCCACTGTTGCAGGCCATTGGCCAATGCCTGGGCGGCCAGTAAATAGGCCGGTGCCAGCTGGTCGCTGTCCGGGAACCGTTTGTGGAAATCCTGGAGCAGCCGCAATGCCGGCTTGAAGTGGCCCCGGTGATACAGGGCACTGGCACACTGCACTGCCAGTTCCGGATCGTCCAGCTGAAAGCCGGGCTCAGCCGCTTGTAGGGTCTGCATCAGCTGGTTCAGCCCGTCACCGTCATGCCGCTGGGCCAACCACGCGATCAGGCGCGGGTGGTACCGGTACAGCTCGGTCGTTGCCTGCCGGGCGGTCAGAATCTGATAGAGCTGCCCGATGCGTTTCGGATTGTCCCGGTCTTTCTTGAGGGATTCGATCAGCATGCTCTGAACCCGGTCGTAGTTGCCGTCTTTCAGGTTCATGTCCAGATCGGCATCAAAGCGAGTGCTCCGGTCCCGGTTCTGTTGGTCTGCGTCGCTTTCTGCCCCCTGAATGTCCGAGGCAAAGCCCAGTTCTTCCTGATACTGGAACAGCAGGTAACCCAGCATGTGGAACAGAATCAGGGTAAAGGTACTGTTAAGGAAGCCCGCCAGGGGCTGTGCGACCCACATCGGGAAGTGATCAACGGCAAAATCCTGGGCCGCCCCGGAAGCCAGGGTGAGCAGAATCAGATAGCCATACAGCAGGAAGTAGGGGGTGCCGATACGGGAAATCAGCACCGCCAGGTTCATCGGGTTCACCGCCGCACCCACTGATCGCTCCATCGCCAGCACCATGATGCTGGCGGGCAGGGCGAGTATCGCAAATGCCAACGCCAGCATCATAAGAATCGGCCCGCCGATCATCGCGGCCGCAGCCACCAGGCCACCCATCAGCACGAACACCAGAAGCTGCAGAATAACGATATCAAAACCGCTGCCCGTAAACGCCACCGACACCGGTGGCGGTTTCAGATGGCCTTCTGCGGTGTGGCTGATCACGGCATAGGTGTATTTGAACAGGGCCAGTGCCAGCACCAGCCAGATAATCAAGCCGACAATGTTCGCCGGTGCAACGATGGGCACCAGCGTACATATGGCGATTACTATCAATGGATCGGTATGGAACGGGTAGCGGAAGAAAGCGCCGATACGGTGCCAGAAGGGCACCACCTCGGTTGCCGCCCCGAGATACCGCATGGCCTTGCTGCAGCGTGGGCACAGGGCGCGGCGCTGGCGGGTATCTGCATCGGGCATGCAGCGGTTGCAATAGTGCATCTGGCACTCACCACAGTGCCACTTGGCCGGGTCGCCCGGGTGGTAATGACAATCGTGTTTCACGGTAGATCCTGATCCGTCAGAAAACAGCGCCAATGATGACAGAACTGGCCCCGGGCCGCAGCTGATCTGTTCACACATCCCTGCCGTGAACACGATAAACATCCGTTAAGTGAAAGTACGAACCAGCTGTGTTGTCTGTGATCTGCAACAATTCAGGTTCGTAAATACCCGAACGAATGCATCCTGATAGTGCAACCCACCAGACAAGTCCCGCGCGACATACCCAAGAGAATGATTCCAATGACAACCGTTGTTAGCGTCAGCGATCTAACCCGAGAGCAAACTCTGGTCACCGACTGGCAAATGCTCCTCATATTGCTGGCCCACGTGCCTGTGGTCGGCTTGCTGGTGCCCGTTGGTTATGGCACCCATGCGTTCGCACTTGTGGCGTCAATGCTTGTGGGAGGCTTGGCAACTGGTGGTTACTTCCTGTTGCGGGGAAGTCGCGCCAGTTCGAGTCTGTTTGCCGTCTGTTTGATGTTGTTCTCAGCCATCATGATTCAGGCCCAGATGGGGCGAATCGAAATGCACTTTCATATCTTTTCCGGACTTGCCCTAACGATTATCTACCGGGACTGGCTGCCTGTAGTGGTTGCGGCCGTTACGATCGCCTTACACCACCTGTTGTTCACGGCACTTCAACATGCCGGCACGCAGATAGGCTCGATGCCGCTGATGATATATGACCACGGGCATGGCTGGGGCACTGCCATGGTTCATGCCGCCTTTGTAGTTTTCGAGGCCGGTATCCTTGTGTTCTTTGCCGTGCAAATGAAGCAGGAGCGTAACCAGGCGTTCCGTATGATGTCGATTGTTCAGGCGTTTGACCGGGAACATGATCTGTCCGGTCGTTTGCCCACTGAGGACCGCAGTGTCAGCGCAAAATCCTTCAACGACATGATGGAGAAGTCCTGCGAGCTGATCCGGCAGATGCGCGGTTTCTCTGATGAACTTCAGAGCAACACGGCGCAATTAGTGCGAGCCAGTGAAAGCACCCGTCAGTACGTTGAGGAGCAACAGCAGCAGGCTGATCAGGTGGCCACAGCGACCAATCAGATGTCTGCGAGTGTGCAGGAAGTGGCCCATAATGCCCAGTTGGCTTCCGAAGCCGCTACCGATGCGGCAGGTTCTGCCTCCGCTGGCAGTCAGGCCATGGCCAGCGCACGCACCATGACAGACGCTACCAATAAAGCTCTGGCGGACAGTGCGCGCATGGTGGCTCAGTTGACCGACAAGGTGGAATCCATTGCCCGGGTAACGGGCTCGATACACGACATTTCTGACCAGACCAACCTGCTTGCACTGAACGCGGCCATTGAGGCCGCCAGGGCGGGCGAGCACGGCCGGGGCTTTGCCGTGGTCGCTGACGAGGTGCGTTCCCTGTCGCGTCGTACCCAGGAATTCACCGATGAAATCCGCACCACGGTAGATGAACTGAAAGACCTGTCGGAAGCGACAACGGCTGCGATGCAAATGGGGCAGACCCGGTCAATCGAATCGAACCGGGCTATTCAGGAAGCTGCCGAAGCCATCAGCCGCATTGAGCAAGCGATAGACGCTGTCAGCAGCATGAACAACCAGATCGCCGCCGCCTGCGAGGAACAGGCCGCTACATCACTGCAGATTAACGAGAACATCCACACCGTTGCCAGTCGCACCACCGACGTGGCAAAAGAGGCTGAGCTGGTACAGGGCCTGGCGGATGCGATTGATTCCAGCGTGGCAAGTGTAGACGGATTGATAGTGCGATACCGGCTGCCCTGAGCAGAGCTCAAAGCAGCACCGGCTCAAAGTGCTGACCGCTTCGTTCGCGTATCAGATTGATTGCCTGGTTAATGGACCAGGCTTTTTTGTGGTTCATCGCGGGTTAGCGTGAAAAAGTAGGAGACGGCGGTCAAACCGGTTAGTTTTGAGTTCGCCAAAACAACAAACCTGACCGACTCACCGCCGTCCCTATGAATGCTAATCCTCTTGCCCTGTTCTGGGAAGGATTCACGATAGAATCGTATGCCCAGATTGACGCTCAATCTCTGCTCATCCGACTGCAACCTGCCGACGATTACTTGCCATGCTGCAGTGGTTGTAATCAGCACACGCTTGCCATCCATGACATCAGCACCCGACGAGTCCGAGAACGCGACCTGTTCCAATACCGCGTCTGGCTGGACGTGCCAGTTCGCCGAGTTCGTTGTACGACCTGTGGCCCCAAGCTTGAACAGATTCGCTGGTTACCAGGGCGACAGCGTCTGACGGCAGGCATGGTCAGTTGGATTGAATCCCTGGTACGACTGATGCCGATCCAACATGTGGCAACGCTGCTAGGGTTGCATTGGCATACGGTCAAGGCCATCGACCATCGGCGCCTCAAACGAGAAGTGACTGAGCCAGATAAACGCCGGATTCGTCGACTGATCATGGATGAGTTCGCCTTGTTCAAGGGACACCGCTACGCCACCGTGGCGATTGATGCGGATACTCAACAAGTCCTCTGGGTTGGAGAAGGCCGCAGTCGAGCAGCGGTACGCCCCTTCTTTGAATGGCTGGGGCCGGAAACCTGTGGCCAGATCGAAGCCGTGGCGATGGATATGAATACCGCCATGGACCTGGAAGTTCAGCACCACTGCCCACAAGCACGGGTGGTCTATGACCTGTTCCACGTTGTAGCAAAGTTCGGACGGGAAGTGATTGACCGTGTCCGGGTCGATCAGGCCAATCAGCTTCGACACGACAAGCCGGCTCGCAAAGTAGTGAAACGAAGTCGCTGGCTGTTGCTCAGAAACCGAGGCAACCTCAAGGACGAGCAGGCTCTGAAGCTCGAAGAACTGCTGCAAGCCAACCAGCCCCTGATGACTGTCTACGTCCTGAAAGACCAGCTCAAAGAGCTCTGGTACGCTCCCTCAGAGGCCGATGCCAGACAACGCTGGCAAGACTGGCTAAATCTGGCTATGAGTAGTGGGCTGGCCCCCGTGCAGCAGTTTGCCAGGCGCCTCAAGGGCTACGTCGACGGCATTATCGCCAGCGCGGTCTACCGGTTGAACACCAGTGTGTTGGAGGGAATGAACAACAAGATCAAGGTGATCAAGCGGGTGGCCTACGGCTACCGGGATAACGACTACTTCTTTCTGAAGATAAAAGCAGCATTTCCCGGTAAAGCGCGATGAACCTTTTTTGTAGGGGCGTTCACTGGTCAGGGCATCGAACACATCGGCTAGGGCGACAATGCGGGCTGAAACAGGAATGGTTTCGCTTTTCAGGGCTATTCACCGGGGGAATAGCGAACATTCATCGGTGTTGAGTTGAACTATGTTCATTCGATGCAATAGTTAGTGTAGACCAAACCAAGAGGAGGCCCCGCATGTCGAATACCTCACTGAGCAAAGACAGCCTGAATACCCTCTCCACCCTGAACGCGGGTGGCAAGACCTATCACTACTACAGTCTGCCCAAGGCGGCCGACACCCTGGGCGACCTGAACCGCCTGCCGTTCTCCCTGAAAGTCCTGATGGAGAACCTGTTGCGTAACGAAGACGACACCACGGTCGACCGCTCCCATATCGATGCCATGGTGCAGTGGCTGAAAGACCGAAGCTCCGACACTGAGATTCAGTTCCGCCCGGCCCGGGTATTAATGCAGGATTTCACCGGCGTACCCGGTGTGGTGGACCTGGCGGCCATGCGCGAGGCGGTAAAACAGGCCGGCAAAGACCCGGCTCTGATCAACCCGTTGTCACCGGTGGACCTCGTGATCGATCACTCGGTGATGGTGGACAAGTACGGCAATCCGTCGGCCTTTAAGGATAACGTCGCCATCGAGATGGAGCGCAACCAGGAGCGCTATGAGTTCCTGCGCTGGGGCCAGCAGGCCTTTGATAATTTCCGGGTGGTGCCGCCCGGCACCGGTATCTGTCATCAGGTCAACCTGGAGTATCTAGGCAAGACCGTGTGGCAGAAGGACGTGGATGGCAAAACCATTGCCTACCCGGATACCCTGGTGGGTACCGACTCCCACACCACCATGATTAACGGCCTGGGCATTCTTGGCTGGGGTGTCGGTGGTATCGAAGCGGAAGCCGCCATGCTGGGCCAGCCGGTCTCTATGCTGATTCCCGAGGTGGTAGGCTTCAAGATCACCGGCAAGCTGCGGGAAGGCATCACCGCGACAGACCTGGTGCTGACGGTGGTGGAAATGCTGCGCAAGAAGGGCGTGGTGGGCAAATTCGTTGAATTCTACGGCGACGGTCTGAAAGACATGCCAGTGGCCGACCGGGCCACCATCGCCAACATGGCCCCGGAATACGGCGCTACCTGCGGCTTCTTCCCGGTGGATGATCAGACCATTACCTACATGCGCCTGACCGGCCGCGATGAAGAGTTGTTGGATCTGGTGGAAGCCTACGCCAAGGCCCAGGGCCTCTGGCGGGAGCCAGGGCACGAACCGGTGTATACCGACACACTGGAGTTGGATATGGGCGATGTGGAAGCCAGCCTTGCCGGCCCGAAGCGTCCTCAGGACCGGGTGGCCCTGAAGAACATGAAGTCGTCGTTCGAGTTACTGATGGAGACCGCTGAAGGTCCGGCCCAGAACCAGGAATCCAGGCTGGAGTCGGAGGGTGGCCAGACTGCGGTTGGTGTCGATAACAGTTACGAACACCCGGCCAGTCAGCCGTTGGAAATGAACGGAGAGAAAACGCGACTGGACCCCGGCGCCGTGGTGATCGCGGCGATTACCTCCTGTACTAACACCTCCAATCCCAGTGTAATGATGGCCGCAGGCCTTATTGCCAAGAAGGCGGTGGATAAGGGCCTTAAAACCAAACCCTGGGTGAAAACCTCGCTGGCGCCGGGCTCCAAGGTGGTCACCGATTACCTGAAAGTGGCGGGCCTGCAGGACGACCTGAATGAACTGGGCTTCAACCTGGTGGGCTACGGCTGCACCACCTGCATCGGCAACTCAGGCCCGCTGCCGGATGCCGTTGAGAAAGCCATCAACGAGGGGGATCTCACCGTCGCTTCGGTGCTGTCTGGTAACCGTAACTTTGAAGGCCGGGTGCACCCGCTGGTGAAAACCAACTGGCTGGCCTCGCCGCCCTTGGTGGTGGCGTACGCTCTGGCCGGCAACGTGCGGCTGGACCTGACCAACGACCCGCTGGGTACCGACAAAGACGGTAACCCCGTGTACCTGAACGACCTCTGGCCCAGCCAGGCGGAAATCGCCGAGGCCGTCGAAAAGGTGAAAACCGACATGTTCCGCAAGGAATACGGCGAAGTGTTCGAGGGCGACGACATCTGGAAATCCATCAAGGTGCCGGAAAGCAAGGTGTATGAGTGGAGCGACAAGTCCACCTATATCCAGCATCCGCCGTTTTTCGAAGGCATGGGTGAGCAGCCCGAGGCCATCGAGAACATCAAGGATGCCAACATCCTGGCTCTCTTGGGTGATTCGGTCACCACTGACCACATCTCCCCGGCGGGCTCCTTCAAGGCCGATACGCCTGCCGGCAAATACCTGCAGGCACACGGTGTGGAGCCGAAAGACTTCAACTCCTACGGATCCCGCCGGGGTAACCATGAGGTGATGATGCGTGGCACCTTCGCCAACGTGCGCATCCGAAACGAGATGCTCGATGGTGTGGAAGGCGGCTTCACGAAGTTTGTGCCCACCGGCGAGCAGATGGCCATTTACGATGCCGCCATGAAGTACCAGGAGCAAGGTACACCGCTGGTGGTGATTGCTGGCAAAGAATACGGCACCGGCTCCAGCCGGGACTGGGCCGCCAAGGGCACCCGCCTGTTGGGCGTGAGAGCTGTGGTGGCGGAATCCTACGAGCGCATCCACCGCTCCAACCTGATCGGCATGGGGGTGATGCCACTGCAGTTCCCGGAAGGGGTTGATCGCAAGAGCCTGAAACTCACCGGTGAGGAAACCATCAGCATCGAAGGGCTGTCTGGCGATATCAAGCCGGGCCAGACCCTAACCATGTCGGTGAAATACAAGGATGGCTCTACCGAAACCTGTGAGCTGAAATCACGCATCGATACCGCTAACGAGGCGGTGTATTTCCAGCATGGTGGGATTCTGCACTATGTGGTTCGGGAGATGTTGAAGAACGCCTGAGGTATTGCGGGCCAAACAGGAGGCTGGGGCTCTGTTTCCAGCCTCCTTTAACATTTTCCGAAGCCCTTCGTATTCCATTGGTTTCGTCTTTGTCTACTCTGCTTCGGTTAACTCCAGCCAGAACGTGGCACCCTGCCCGGGGCGGGAGGTGAAGCCAACTGACCCATGCATTTTGAGCATCAACTCACGGGTAATGGCCAGGCCGAGTCCGGTTCCAGCTTTTGAGCACCGGCCATCGGTTTCGGCCTGTGCGAATTTTTCAAACACTGATGGCTGGAATTCGGGCGGAATCCCTTTGCCAAAGTCCTGTACCTTGATTCGTACCTTGTGGTTTTCTGTTTCGGTATAGACAAGCACGTCAGAATGCTCTGGTGAAAACTTGATGGCGTTGGAAAGCAGATTGTTCAGGGCCTGCATCAATCGTCGTTTATCGGCGGTCACTTTAACATCGGCAAGCTGTCGGATCTCCACGGTCACTTGATGATCCGAAGCATAGTTTCCGATATTCTCGACACACTCACGCACCAGGTCAGAGACTTGAAGGGCTTTCATATCGAGTGTCATTTTGCCGGCGATGAGCTTTTCGATATCGAGAAGATCATTCACCAGGTGAGTGAGCTGTTCGCTGTTTCTGTGGGCAATCCGGGTCAGCCGAAGGGCGCTGTCAGGAAGCGTTCCTGCAGCCTGGTTGGCCAATAATCCAAGGGCCCCGGAGATGGATGTCAGTGGCGTGCGCAGCTCATGGCTTACCGTGGAAATGAACTGGTTCTTGAGCCGTTCTGCTTTTTTCTGCTCTGACATATCCTCAACAATCAGCCAGACAACCGGTTTTCCGTCTGTGGTGATGAGGTTCAGACCATGCAGCATGATCGGCTTGAGCGCACCAGTGTTGTCTTTAACATAGCCCTGTCGGCCGTTAAGTCTCTCTGATCTGGCCAGCGTCTCTGTCAGACCCTCACAATCGGTGCTGAGGTTCCCATATTCATCGAACGTTTTGTTGAAAAAAGCCAGTGAACGAGGATGTTCACCAAGGATACTTTTCAGGCTTGGGTTGGCTCGCAATAGCTGATTGCTTGACGCATCGAACAGTGCAATGCCGACCGGGGCAAGTTCGAACAGGCCCGAAAACCATTGTTGCATTTGCCGATCTTTGAGCAGCAGACGGGTCAGCCAGAAGGTTGCAGCGGTCACCAGTAACACCAGTAATGCGAGTATCCCGCGCAACAGCAAGGGCTGCGGTGGCTGATCTGGCCATCCGGCCTTCGGTTGTGCGAATAAATGCCAGCTGGTGCCGTGCATGTCCAGCGCATTATAAACTGGCCATTTCCAGCTAGCCTCCTGGGTACCGAAAAAGATGCTTTCTGAGTTGGATGGGTCAGAGGACGTCGATAGCACTAGCTGTGCCTCCTGCATGATGATGCCCAGGTTGACCGCTTCATAGAGGCTTTGAAGGTCCAGGATGACGGACACCACGCCCCAGAACTCACCGGAATCGGAGCTAAAAATCGGAATTCGGGCTGCCAGTCCCTGGCCACCTTGAACCAGATTAATGGGGCCACTGAACACCGCGCGCTCCGTTTCCATTAGCATGCGAACCTGTTCGGCCGGGAGGCTTTGCGTTCTCAGGTCCAGACCAATGGCGGCTTCATTTCCCTCCAGGGGGTAGATGTTGTTAATGACAAAATCAGGCGCCAGGCCGATATTTCTTAATTCAGTGGCCAGCCGGAAAATAACGGCGGCCAGTTCTTGAAAACGAGCCTCGCCAAGTTCCGGTTCAACCGAGACACTGGCTGCAAGGCCCCAAACCGTTTTTATGTTCTGTAAAATCCTGCCTTGCAGATCCAGGGCCAGGTCATCGATCTTTGCTTGCCATTCCTGGCGCACCTCGGTTTTTAAGCGTTCTGTGCTGACCCTGTCCACGGTGATGGCAACCGACACCATTAGTATCAGAACCATCCAGCGGGCCATCCAGATGAGTGATCGGAATCGCCGATCGTCAGCGTTCCTCATTTTACAGGCTCAGCCGGTTGCTCAAGGGGCAGTTCAAGCCAGAAGGTGGCGCCTTTGCCTTCTTCTGACTCGAAATCAACGCTGCCACCCATTTGCGTCATGATTTCCCGCGTAATCGCCAGCCCCAGCCCGGTACCCTGCCTGCCCCTTGTGCTTGAACTGTCGGCCTGTGCAAATTTCTGGAAGATGTGAGGCCGAAAGCTCTCGGGAACTCCCGTACCGTGGTCTGTGATCGAGATTCTGATGTGATCAGTGAATTGTTTGGTAGAGATCTCTACATAGGCGCCCTGCTCTGAAAACTTGGCAGCGTTCGAGAGCAGGTTGGTCAGTGCCTGGCTGAGGCGCTGTGGATCGAACCAGGCCGTTATATCTGAGTGATTTTGTTGCTGGACAACCTGTATTTGCCGGCTTTCCAGATAAGGCGCCAGGCGCTCGATCGATTCCTCGATAACCGGGGCAACAGGCTGCCTGGTTGGGTGCATGGGCATGCGGCCGGATACCAGTTTTTCAATATCGAGCAAATCATTGATCAGATGTTTGAGTTGTTCGGTGTTTCTGAGGGCAATAGACGCCATCTGCTGAGCTTTCTCGGGTAAAGGGCCCAGAGAGCCGCTGTTGATAAGGCCCAGTGAGCCGGCGATCGAGGTCAACGGTGTGCGAAGCTCATGGCTGACCGTGGAAATAAACTGGCTTTTCATTTCCTCGATCTTGTGGCGCTCATCGATGTCTACGATGTATCCGTGCCATAGCACGCTGTCATCGGGTAGTCGCTCAGGTCGCGCCTTACCCTCTACCCAGCGCCAGCTATCGTCCTGCCAGCGAATACGGTATTTCTGGATCCATGGTGTCAAATTCTGCGCAGATGACTGTATCGAATCGGCGACAATGGGCAAGTCATCCGGGTGAATACGTTCAAAGGCCGGCGAAGCATCCTTGGCAGCCTGCTCTGCGCTGATCTGGTAAATGGCCTGAATCCCGCCACTGGTGTAGGGAAAGGTGCTATGGCCGTCGGGCCACAGGCGATACTGATAGAGCATTCCTGGCGCGTTAGCGACCAGTTTGTCGAGTACTTCCGTGTGTTTTTGCTGCTGAATGATGTCGGCGATCCAGCGGCCAAGAAGGTTGACGAATGTCTTTTCCGTTTCCGTAAACACTGGGCGACGGGGGATGGTCGAGGAAAAGTTCACCGTTCCGAACAGTTCATCATCGATCCACACCGGTGCTGCCAGATAACTCTCCAGCTGGAATTGCTGATAACACGGGTGCTCGCTGAAGCGTGAACGCCCCATATGATTGATGGCAAGGACGCTACCCTGGGCCGCCAGGAGTGAGCAGTAGGTCTGCTCCAGCGGGAATGTAATGCCGTTCTCCAGAGACGTCGGATGCCGCTCGTGGTGCCAAAGGACCGTGTACACGCCGCCGGTGATATTGCTGACAATGGCGGTTTCCAACTTGAGATACTGATTGGCAATCGCCAAAGCGCGCTCGATGCGCTGAGAGACGCTGCCATTGGAGTCCAGCGAAATGTCGTTCAGGATATTCAGTGCCTGGGTTCTCTCCGCATAGTAGGTCCCCAGCTCCTGATACTGAAATTCCCGTTCGACCAGATCAGCAAAATCGCGCAGTGTCTTTTGATCGTCGCTGGAAAAGGTTCTCGGCTTCCTGTCGATCAGGCACAAAGTGCCCAAACGAAAACCATTCCGGTCCTCCAGCGGTGCACCGGCATAGAATCGGATGCTGGGCTCGCCAGTGACCAGGGGGTTGTCTGCAAATCGTTCGTCCTGCAATGCATTCTCAACCACGAAGGTATCGGCGCCGAGAATTGCATGGCCACAGAAGGAAATGTCGCGGGCCGTCTCGCGAACGCCGAGGCCATAGCAGGATTTGAACCACTGGCGATCCCTGTCAATCAGGGAGACCAGGCATATAGGCACATCAAAGGTTTTGGCTGCGAGCCTGGTAATTCGGTCAAATCGTTCTTCCGGCGGTGTGTCCAGCAGCTGAGCTGCTTCAAGGGCTGACAGCCGTAAAGTTTCATTTTGGGGCCGGTCAGGCGTTCTCATAAATGTTCCTCGCCCTGGTGATCGGCTTCAGGAAGCTCCAGCCAGAAGTGGGCGCCATTTGAGTAATCGTAGCCCACCTCACCGGACATCAAATGTGCAAGTTCCCGGCATATGGCAAGCCCCAATCCGGTGCCGGCTTTGGCCCGGTTAGAGCCAGCTTCTGCCTGGGCAAATCGTTGGAATAATTGCGGTAAGAAGTGTTCGGGAACTCCGTCTCCCTGGTCTGAAACGGTGATGCGCACAACCCCGGAGGTTGTGGAGCTTGCTTTAACAGTAACTACGCCACCGCTTGGCGAGTGTTTTACGGCGTTGCTGATAAAATTATCAAGGACTTGGCGCAGCCGGGCCGGATCCGCAAACACGCTGAGGCTGTTATCGCTTTCGGCAACAATTCTCACGGAGTAATGCCTGGCCATCGGCTGGTTCCCGGTACACGCAGCCTCAATGGCTTCAGTAAGGTCGATGTCACGGATCTGGACGCTGAGTTTGCCGGCCACGGCTTTTTCAAAGTCCAGAAGGTCGGTAATCAGTGATTGCAGCTGCTGGCCGTTGCGCAAAGCCAGCTCAACCATGGCTGAGGCTTTCGGCGGCAACTCGCCGGCGGAGTTGGATTGCAGTAGCTTAAGAGCGCCATTGATAGATGTCAGCGGCGTGCGCAGTTCATGACTGACGTTCGACACAAACTGGTTTTTCAGAAGGTCCAGCGCTTCTCGCTCTTCCATCAGGGTGTTGAACGCTTTCGCCAGATTTCGGGTTTCTGCGGGCCCTTTAGTGGTTAACCGCTGGGCAGAAGAGCTGTCTTCCGCCATCTTTTTTATTTTTCCGGACATGTCGCCCAGTTGTCGGGTAGCTGCCATAGACACTACATAAGTTAAAAGCAGCAATGGCAGCATTGCCAAGACGCTGATCCAGAGAAAGCTGCGAAACGAAGCCCGGGCGGGCTGAGTAGCTCGCTCATAAGGTGCCGCGCTCAGGAATAACCAACCGAGCCGATCCAGGTGGTGAGTGGTGTACACCCAGTCTTGTCCGGAGAGATCTGTGACCACGCCGAAAGATATCCCTGATAAGGCCGCGTCGATCAGTGGATCTTCGCCGGGGTTCGGAAGGTCGGGTGCCGGTTGCCCCTTCTGCATCGCATCTACCTGAACAAAGTTTCCTGTATCCAATACCTTGAGAATAGTGCCTTCTTCAGCCTTGAGCTCTGCAGGAAGAATGCCTGCTTCTGCCAGGTTGATCGTGCCCCCGGCCAGCCCGAGTAAGTCGCCATCATCACTTTCAATCGGAGCGAGAAACGACAACAGTGGCAAGCCGGTTGTCCGTCCAATAATTGGCCGGCTGACAATCGGCGTACGGGCTTGCATGGCCCGTTTGAAATGGGGGCGATCAGCGTAGGAAGTCCCTAACCGATTGGGTACAAAACGGTTCTCAGCGACGGCGACGCTCTGGCCATCAAAAATCAGTAGCCCGCCGCCAAACAGCCTTTCCAGGGTAGGTTGGCGCCCCAGCATCGTTTGGAGTTGCGGCAAGGGTAACAGGTTGCCGCCGTCCGTCAGCACGCTGGCAAATGCGCCCAGCGCGTTCAGGCGTATGGTCAGTTCCTCGTTTACCCGACTGGCCACGGCCGATGTTTTCAGCGCCTGGCGCTCCGTAAGTACCTGCTCGAAATCGCGAACCAGTCTGTCGTAGGCAATAAAAAGAATCAGAGCTACGCTGATAACAATGCTTGAGCTGGTAATCAGGACAACACGGGCGTTGAGGCTTAAAGTTCGCAAGAAAGGCCCTTAGACGAATAGATGTCGTAGATAAAACATGCTTTCATGAGAATAGTGCACTAGATGCTGTGAATAAAATAGTGAGGAATGCCTTTTGAGTAATATAGCCGTTGATCATTTGCAGGAACGTCTGAGGCGTCTGCAGGAACGGTTCTTGGAGCGTGCCCGGGGCGACATTGAAACGCTGTCAGGATTTGCGAGCTTGATTGATCAGCAACAGCTGCCGCAGTCTGAGCTGGACAAGTGTTATCAGTTGTTGCACCGGATGGCGGGTTCTTCGGGGACATTCGGTTTTCCGGAACTCGGACAGGCGGCCAGGGCGATAGAAAAGCAGATGAAGTCGTGCCGTGAGTCGGCGGCCGACAGCGGTGCAAGTGCGCATGACGTGGTGTCGGTTTCTGTAGAACTTGCCGATGAACTTCGACATCTTGCCAGGCTACTGGAAAAGGCTCCTGAAATGACCTCTGCCGCGGGTGCTCAGGCAGGGGCTCCAGCCGCAGCGGATTCATACGACGGGGCCCATGGCATGCAGGTCAATGTCATGGCCCTCGGGCATAGCATTGATTATCTGGCTGACCTGGTTAAATCGTTAGCCGTCTACGGTTTTTTCTGTGAATCGGGCTCTATTGATCGCCCGAGCGACGTTGCTGCCCGCCTTACAGAGCTCAACAACGCTTCGATCCTGCTGTGTGTGGATTCAGAGCTTGGCGACGTCATGGACTTTCGTGAGCAATACCTACCGAAAGCCGAGCATCGCAGATTCCCGGTGGTATGTGTTGGCCACGAGGACTCGTTCGAGACTTTGTATCGGGTCGCAGAACAGGGGGCAACTGCTTATTTCTGTGAGCCGCTGGACATGCTGGAACTGGCAGAACGGATCGAGTCACTGGCGTTGGAACGAGGTTCCCGTCCCCAGGGCCGGGTGTTGATCGTCGACGATGATCTGGAGCTGGGAGAGCACTATTGCCTGGTGCTCAAGCAGGCTGGCATCATTGCCCGCCTGGTTTCTGACCCGGCGGACTTGATGTCGGAACTGTCGGCGTTTGAGCCAGACCTTGTTCTGATGGATGTTCAGTTACGGGATTACTCAGGCGTTACGCTTGCCAGGCTGATACGTTACGAGCCGCGCTGGTTGGGTTTGCCAATTGTGTATCTGTCATCGGAAGACAATCCTGAAAACCAGCTGGATGCGCTGTCTAAAGGCGCCGATGAGTTTCTGGTGAAGCCGGTCACCGATGATTACCTTGTTCGGTCGGTGCGGATTCGTTGTTACCGCGCCCGCCAGTTATCGGACCTGATGAACCGTGACAGCCTCACCGGGTTGCTCAAACATTCGCTGATCAAACAGGAAGTCGACCGAGAGCTGGCCCGCTGTCGCCGCGCCGGTCACACTTCGTGTGTGGTCATGCTGGATCTGGACCACTTCAAGCGGGTAAACGATACCTGGGGGCATGGTCAGGGCGATATTGTTATTCGTACCCTGGCCAATTTACTGCGCAACCGGCTGCGCGAGTCTGATGTAATCGGGCGTTATGGTGGCGAAGAGTTTCTGTTGATTCTGCCCGATTGTGAGCCGGCGGTGGCGGTGAAACTCATCGAAGCCATTGGTAAGAGTTTTGCCGAACTCGTGTTCTGGGCAGGGGATGACAGTTTTCAGGTTACCCTGAGTGCCGGCGTCGCGTTAATCAACGATTTTCCTGTTTCCGATCAAGCCATCGAGGCCGCTGATCAGGCACTTTACCAACGAAAACGGGGTGGGCGTAATGGTGTTACGCTCTATGATCCGTCTCCTGTTGGAATGACATCTTGAGAGGTGCCTGTTGAAAGCATTGATACTGGAAGACGACGAGCTGGTGGGTGAGCTGCTTGAAACGGTCGTGGCGGGCATTCATCAAGGGGCTAACGTTAGTCTTGCGCGATCTTTGAGCGAGGCCCAACAACTGCTAGACAGTGATGGCCGTTACCAGTTGTATCTTATTGACTGGCAGCTGCCAGACGGTTCCGGGCTCGATCTGGTCAAGCGAGTGCGCGCTGGTGATCGTGACGTACCTATTGTGATGGTTTCCGGGCGTTCTGATCGGGAATCGGTACTCAGGGCAGCCCACCATGGTATCAGCGGATACATTAGCAAGCCCCTGGATGTACTGCTGTTGCACGAACGTCTGACCAAGCTGGTCCCTGCCGTCGAGCTTGGTCACGGCTCCGCAGATGAGTATTTGAGGGCGTCGTTAAATTCGGTGGTTCAATTGCCGACGGACATCGATCCTGCGGATGTACTGGAGCTGATCGGCAGGCAGCAAGAATTGTCACCGGCTCAGCTGGCGGAGCGCTGGCGTGAGGAAGCGGCGCTGACGGCCCGCCTGCTGGACGTGGCTAATAGCAGTTCATTTCGGCGCACGGGCAAGCCGGTTGAATCCCTCCGGGATGCCATCAGCAATATGGGCGTGGCCATGGCGTTGAATCAAGCCCTGGCGCTGGCACTGGATGTGGCCGGTAAGATAGACAATCCGGACCTGCAGGCTCAGGCCAGAGCTTTCCACGACATGGCATTGCAGGTGTCGCGTGAGGCTCAAAAACTAGCGATCGGGCTGGGGAAGTCGCCCTCTTCATTTCAACAGGCGGGGCTCCTGAGCCGCTTGGGAGAGATGGCTGTTCTGAAAGTGTTGAATCAGTTCACGGCAGAAGGAGGCTCGCTGAACGGTTCAGAGGTAGAGCAGTGCATTGGCCAGTGGTCTCAGGATTACGGCAATCGCCTGAAAGTACACTGGAAGCTGCCGCTGAGTCTGAGAGATATGATTGGCGCGGTGCATTTTTTGCCCAAAGACAGTACCCGTGAAGATCGCCTGGTGATGCGGGCCGCCGCATTGATTGCAGGGGGGCAGTCAGACAGTGATGACTGTCAGCGACTTTTGCGGCGTATTGGTCTGGAACTGAAACCATCCACCGAGGAGTCGCAGTATGGCGTCCGTTCCTGAAGCATCGCTGAATAAAGTTCTGTATGTGGAAGACGATCCGGATATACGGGCCATTGCCGAGCTCGCATTGCAGGATGTGGGTGGATTTAACGCAGCACTTTGCAGCTCTGGCCAACAAGCCTTGGAAGTGGCTCCTGAGTTCGAGCCGGATCTGATTCTTCTGGACGTGATGATGCCCGAAATGGATGGACCTGAGACCATGCGGAGATTAAGAGCTCTGGACGCGACACGATCCACACCGGTGATTTTTATGACTGCCCGTATTCAGAGCGCTGAAATTCAAGAATACCTGGCATTGGGGGCCATCGGTGTTATTCCCAAACCCTTTGACCCGATGACGCTCGCGGATGATATTCATCGAATAGTGAAAGAAAATACGCAAGGGGCATGATTAAGCGCAGGCCGTGACGAGTGCGTGATTGGCCAATTTGCGTTAGGCTGGCGCGCCTGAATGAGTAGCTGCTTAGTTGAGGTGTTATGTCTTCTTCTGAATCCCCTGACGAAATCAAAGCACGGCTGAACCTGGAAACCTCCCGCATTCACTGGCACGAGCTGCAAACCTATTACGCCCGCGGCCAGGTGGTGCGGGTAGCACCGGAGCTGGATCTGTTGAACGTGGCGGCCGAACTGACCGCCGACAACAAGGCGCAGTTCGAGCACTGGATGTCGGGCGGCCAGGTAGGGGAGGTCGCGCCCGATCTCGCCCGCGCCTGGTACGATCGCAATGCCGAACTCTGGGCCGTGGTGATTGCCCCCTGGGTGCTGGTTCAGGACCGTTCTGGCCAGGGCCTGCATTGACCCAGTCCTGTTGCCGGCTCACGAAGCCGGTTTCCTATATTGTCTAACCTGCCCGTGAGGGGTTTATGCTGACCGGTGCGTTGCTTGTTCTGGCGCCTTTGTTCCTGGGCTTTGCCATAGCGCTCTCTAACCGCCGTCTGATGACGGTAATACACTATACCGTGGAAGCCCTGGTCTATTTCATTCTGGCTCTGCTGGGTCTTGGTCTTGGTCAAATGGATGGCCTGCTGGACCAGTTAGGCACCATGGCTGCTCAGGTGGCGGGGTTGGTCATGGTGCTGCTGGTGGCCAACATGGTGGGCCTATGGTTGTTCCACCGCTGGCAGCCTATGTCCACGGGAGAAGAGGCGGGGCAGGAGAAGCCGAGTTACCGCCGGTTGTTCCTCGCCGGTTTGAAACCGTTACTGGCGGTTGTCGCTGGGGCCCTGGCCGGCTACTTCCTGTTACCGCAACTGCCGCTGGTTGACGATGTGGCTACCTGGGCGCTTATGCTGTTGCTGTTCTTTATCGGGCTGCAGTTGCGTAACGCCGGGTTGTCGCTCCGCAAATTGCTGATGAACCGACAGGGCCTGGGCATTGCGCTGGCGCTGGCGTTGAGTTCCCTGCTGGCGGGCCTTTTGCTGATTCCGTGGCTGGGTGTGCCGTGGCACCAGTCCCTGGCTCTGGCCTCCGGGTTTGGCTGGTATTCGTTGTCTGGCATCGTGATCGGCGATGCCCTGGGGCCCGCCTGGGGTGGCGTGGCCTTCCTGAACGATGTGCTGCGGGAAATCATCGCCCTTGCCATCATTCCGCTGGTTATTGGTGCGCGCCCGGCCATGGCCATCGGCTACGGTGGTGCAACCGCCATGGATTTCACCCTTCCCGTTATTCGAAGCAGCGGCGGCCTTGCCTGTGTACCGGTGGCGATTGCCTCCGGCTTTTTACTGTCGTTTCTGTCGCCGGTGTTAATGGGGATCTTTCTGGCTTTGGGTTGAGCGGCAAGAATCTGATGACATTCAGAATCTGAAATTGACCCGGTGCAATGCTTTGGTCAGATTTACCGCTATAGTGGCTACGTATTAGTATCCGAATAATCGATGCCGCTCCGGAGCCTGAATGAACCGCCGCCAATTCCTGCAACTGTCCGTTGCCGCCCTTTCGGCTCTGGGGCTGGCCGGTTGTTCAAAATCCGCACCGTTGCGTACTGGCATTCATCCCTGGATTGGTTACGAACCCCTGTACCTGGCGGAGGAGTTTGGCTGGCTGCCGGATTCCGTTCGGCTGGTCAAACATTCGGCAGCCAGCGACTCCATGGCGGGCCTGCTGGCCGGCGAGCTGGATGCCGCTGCCTTGACCCTGGATGAGGCGTTACGGGTCTATGCGGAGGGCGTACCCCTGCGTGTGGTAACGGTTACCAACGTGTCTGTTGGTGCCGATGTCCTGATGGTCAAACCCTCCATCACCAGTCTTGCCGGGCTCCGGGGCCGGCCCATCGCCGTCGAACTGGGTGGCGTCTCGGGGATTATGCTGTTCTCTATTCTGGAGCGGGCCGGCTTGAGCACCGATCAGGTTTCGTTGGTTGATCTGCCGGTGAATCGCCATTTGTCCGCCTGGCAAAATGGCGATATTGAAGCGTCGGTATGCTACGAGCCGACCGCCTCGGTGCTGGAGCAGGCCGGAGGTACCCGGTTATTCGACAGCAGTCAGGTGCCCGATACCATCTTTGATACCCTGATAGTTACTGAGGCAGCCGCCCGCCGAAAACCCGGTGCGGTGCGTGATCTGGTGTACGGCTACTTCCGGGGCCAGCATCACCTGGTGCGCAGCATGCATGATGCAGTGTATCGAGTGGCCACCCGTCAGGGAATAACGCCGGATTCGGTGCGCCGGTCCCTGGCCACGGTGATGCTTCCGGAGCTTGCAGCCAACCAACGATACCTGGCGCATCATGGCCGGATTGAGGTGGTCGCGAAACGACTGTCCGGCATTCTGGTCCGCGAGGGGTTGATGGCCAGCCATCCTGTTTACGAACGCCTTTGCGACCCGTCATTCCTGCCCCGGAGTTTGTCATGAACCGGCGGTGTTCCCGCACGCTTATTCTGGTGCTAGGCCTGCTGGCCGGGCTCTGGGCACCGTTAGCCGTGGCCAAGGGGGCGGTCACTCTGGGGATTCTGTCTTACCGGCCAGAACCGGTGATCCAGGAACGTTATAGCCTGCTGGCAGAGTATTTGAGCCAGGAAACCGGATTGGAGGTACGGCTGTGGGTATTCAACCAGGATGACATGAACCGGGCGCTGGCCTCGAATCGGGTGGATTTCTTTTTGACCAACCCCAGCCACTTCCTGATGATTCGCAGCGAGCGCAGCCTGACCGGGGTGCTGGCCACCCTGCAACGGGAGTGGCAAGGCCGTTCCACTGGCAGTATTGGTGGCCTTATCCTTACCCGCGCCGAACGCAGTGACATCGATCGCCTGGCAGACCTCAGAGGCAAAAGCATAGCTACCCCGGGTATTCATTACCTCGGTGGCTTTCAGGCAGCGGCGCTGGAGCTGAGGGATGCGGGTGTGGACATTCTCCGCCACAACCGGATGGTGCATCTGGGTAATCACGACCGAGTCATTCGAGCGGTATTGACCGGCGATACCGATGTCGGGTTTGTCCGAACCGGTATATACGAAGAACTCATCCGGGAAAATCCGGCGTTGGCAAACAAGCTGAAAATGATTCATGTGCAGACACTGACCGGCTTTCCGTTTTCGGTGTCTACCCGGCTATATCCTGAGTGGCCGCTGGTCTCTCTACCTCATGTGGATAGTCGGATTGTGCGTAGGGTGGCGTCTGCGCTGTTTGCTCTGGAACCTGGTCATCCTGCCGCACGGGCGGCAGGCCTGGCGGGATTCTCGCCTCCAGCCGACTACGAGTCAGTTGAGGATGTGGCCCGAACCCTGAAAGTGGCGCCCTATGACCAGGTGCCGCGAGTCACCTGGGTGGATGTGCTGAACCAGTATCGGATCTGGGTGCTGACGGTTGCGGTACTCTTTGTAATGCTCGTGGTCACCAGCCTCTGGCTAAGCCGCAAGAAGCGCCAACTGGCTACCGAGGAGCGGCGCCAGCGTGAGCTCATTGGCAGCTGGCCCCAGCCGATGCTGATGATCCGTAACGGGGAACTGATCAATTGCAACCGTGCCGCCGTGGATCTGGTGGGTTACACCTCCGAGGCATCGCTTTTAGGTAAGGGCTTGCCCACTTTCTCGCCCCATGCGCAGCCGGACGGTACACCTTCCCTGCAAAAAGCGGATGCACTGATCAGGCGGGTAACGACCGGAGAAGTGGCACAGTCCGAGTGGATGTTCGTGCATTCGGACGGTTCCGATGTCTGGGTGGATATGACCCTGGCGCCGGTCTATGAGCACGATCAGGAGAGCCCTTCCATTCTCTGTTCCTGGTACGACATTACCCGCCGTAAGTATGCAGAGGAGCGCCAGCGACTGGCCCTGCGAGTGTTTGAGAATGCCCGTGAAGCTATTTTTATCACCGATGCCCACGGTGTTGTCATGGACATCAATGAAGCCTACTCACTGATTACCGGGCGGGACCACAAGGTGGCGGTGGGCAGCCTGCCACCCATGCCCATGGACGAAGGCAGTGCCATCCTGATTGCGGCGCGTAAGCACGGCGTCTGGACCGGCGAATTCTCCAGCCGGCATCGGGATGGTCACGCCATCGTGCTCAGCCTCACCCTGAGCAGCGTGTTCGATGAGCAGGGGCAGCTCAGTCATTTCGTCGGGGTGTTCAGTGATGTCACCCAGCTTAAGGAAACCGAGAAACAGCTGCGCACCATGGCGCACTATGATTCACTGACCGGCTTGCCGAATCGGGTGCTGTTCTCGGACCGTCTGCAGCAATCCATGGCCCAGGCCCGCCGGCAGAACTATCAGTTGGCGGTGATTTACATCGATCTGGATCATTTCAAACCCATCAACGATGCCTTCGGGCACCACGCAGGGGATGGTTTGTTGGTGGAAGTTGCCCGCCGCATGCGTTCAACCCTGCGCGAGGAAGACACCCTGGCCCGGCTGGGAGGTGATGAATTTGCCGCCATCGTGGTGAACGTCGCCGACCAGCAAACCCTGGAGGCGTTGCTGGTGCGCATATTGACAAAAATTGGCGATCCCGTGTGGGTGGCAGACCACAGCGTTGAAGTATCTGCCAGTCTGGGTTACACCGTTTACCCACAAAACGCGGAGCTGGATGGCGACCAGCTGTTACGCCAGGCAGACCAGGCCATGTATCGCGCCAAACGGGAGGGCAAAAACCGCTACTGCAGGTTTTCCGACTCCGGCAGCTGATGCTGGGCGCCATTGAGCAAATGGGTGGCCGGTTGCCATTTCAGGGCCTTGCTCCACTGGTCATTGAGCCGCCGTACAGAACTCAGGGTATCCAGAGCCTGGTCCCCCAGGGCGGTGCTGAAATCCCGCCGTACCATCATCTGCAACATCGCGTTTTTCAACCGGTGGTAAGTGCCCTCTGCCTCGGCAAGCAACGCCTCAGCCGGGCCTTCTGATGCGACCAGCTCCCGGATGGTATCCAGATAGTGCTCCAGTGTCTCAGCTTGCTCGGCAAACTCTGTCCGGTGGCTTAGCTGCCGCAGCTGCAATAGCCGGGTGGTCAGATCAGTGGCTTCGGCCAGGTAGCGGCAGGTGCGGATGCTGATGGTCAGGGCATCCACCACCGACGGGTGCATTTTTTCCGCCCTCAACCGGCCGATATAGTCAGTGATCGCCTGGTTCAGGTTGCGGATGGCATCGGCTTTCGGCCGGATATCGGCTTCGGTCAGGCTCTCCCGATCAAGACACACCCTCAGCAGGCCCCGGCTATGGCCGATCAGTCGTTTCATTTCCTGGTCCACCGCCCCGATCGCCAGTTCTGGCGTGGTGATCAGGGTATCGTCCAGATAACGGGGCACGGCGTTATCTTCCTCCTTGCTCCGGAACATCCGGCCCAGAAACCGGGCAAAGGGTTTGGTAAACGGCAGCATAATGGCCGCCCCCAGCACATTGAACAGGGTGTGGAACAGCGCCAGAGACACAGCGGGGTTGGCTTCCAGGTTCAGCCAGTCGGTCAGCATCGCCACGGTCCACAGCATCACCGGCAGGATTATCAGGGCGATGGCGCCGGTAAACACGTTGAACAGGATATGGCCAATCGCCAGCCGGCGGGCATTGGCGGTGGCTTTGAGGGCCGACAGGGCAGCCGTAGAAGTGGAGCCCAGGTTGGCGCCGATCACCGCTGCTGCCGCATTGTCGAGACCGATCAAGCCACCGGCTGCAGCGGTCAGAACAATGGCCAGGGCGGCGCTGGAGGATTGCGTCAGAACCGTGGCCAGAAACCCGATGACCAGAAACGTAAACAGGCCGTAATCCGGGCTGATAATACCGCCGTCGGTAAAGCCTCCGGCCAGGGATTCCAGTGCGGTCTTGAGAATCGACAGGCCGAGGAAAAACAGCGCAAAGCCCGCCAGCGCCTCCCCCAGGAACTGGTTCCGCTGATTGCGGCTGATCATCTTGAAGCCGACACCGGCGGCCAGCAGCGGCAGCGCCAGGGCTTCGATCTTGAACCCGAACCCCACCAGGCTGACCAGCCAGGCGGTCATGGTGGTGCCTATGTTGGAACCGAAAATGACCCCGAGAGACTGAGCCAGGGTCAGCAGGCCCGCGTTGACAAAGCCAATGGTGGCAACGGTAACCGCCCCGGAATGCTGCACAATACCGGTGATGGCGAAGCCGGCCATCAGGCCCCGCAGGGGTGTCCTGGTCCAGGTACCTAACAGGTGTCGTAACTGGTGGCCAGCGGCGTTCTTCAGGCCGGTGGTCATCATTTCCATGGCCAGCATGAACAGCGCCAAGCCACCGAGAATCTGGAACACGGATGAGATCATGGTTCGGTTGTCGTTGTGGTTTGCGGATTAGTGGCGAGTGTAGCAGAGGTTGGCCGGCGCGATGCCTCAGGCCAGGAATTTGCGCACATCCAGTTTGTAGTCTTCCGGGTCCACCGCCCGGACAATCCGGTCCTGATTGCCGGCGCGGGATAGATCGATGGTTTCCACTGTAATCGGTAGTCGAAACCGGGTGTGGTACATCACCCTTACCACGGGCAGGCGCTGATCCTGATCGTTGGTTTCCACCACCACCCCCAGCCGTCCACTCTCAAGCAGCACCAGCGAGCCCACCGGGTACAGGCCGATGCAGCGGATAAACTGTTTCACCAGTTCCGGGTCCAGATGGTCACCACTCCATTCGAGCAGTTTTTTCAGCCCCTGGGACGGCGTCATACCCTTGTGATACACCCGGTCGGAAGTGATGGCGTCGTAAACATCGGTGATCGCTACCATACGCCCGTATTCGGTGATTTCTTCGCCCTTGAGACCCTCCGGGTAACCACTGCCATCCAGTTTCTCATGGTGCTGAGCAGCGGTAATCACGGCGATTTCGCCGATGCCTTCGGTGCTGGCAAGAATGTCCCTGGAGTGCCGGGCGTGCAGTTTCATCACCTCAAATTCTTCCGCCGTCAGGCGGCCGGGTTTATGCAGGATGTCATCGGGGGTGAGGATCTTGCCCAGATCGTGGAGCAGGGCGCCCACCACGGTTTGATGCAGTACGTCTGCCGGCAGGTTACGGTAGTTGCCGAACAGCGACATCAGCACACTGAGGTTAACGGAGTGTTCCAACAGGTAGTTGTCTTTCTCGCGGATGCGGCCAAGGCAACTCAGGGCGTTGGCGTTTCTCAGAACGGAGTTTTGCAGTTCGTCGGCCAGTTGGTGAATGGGCGCGATATCAATGGCGGCACCCATTTTGACGTTGTTCATGAAACTGCCTACCAGGCCTTGGGCCTGGCTGTGAATCCGCTGGGCGATGACAATCTCTTCAGTCAGGGCAACCTTGTGCTGGATGCCCGGGCGCTGTTCACCTGCCTTCTGCAGGGCCTGTTCATTGCGCCGGTCCACTTCCTGGGCGGTCTCAGCGTCCTGGGAGTCCAGCCCTTTCTCAACGTCGATATAGACGTATTGGACCCCCATCCTGCGGATTTTCTCGATGGTCTCTTCCCGCTTGATCACCCCTTTCTTGCGTTGGGTGTTATGGGGAATCCAGTCGTTATTCAGGTCGGAAATGTACATGCCGACCTTCAACGCAGCGATGGGAATGCGTTTGATCATGGTTGTGGGAAGAACGTCCTCAGGCTGTTCTGGTAGGTCTGGGTTAAGACCTGGTCGAGGGGGAGATCCTTCACCTCGGCGATTTTCTCGGCAACAAACGGCAGATAGAACGGGGCATTTTCCCGGCCACGGTAGGGTACCGGCGTCAGGAAGGGTGCGTCGGTTTCCAGCAGAATCTGCTCGATCGGGGCCATGCGTACGATATCCCGAACGTTTTCCGCCTTGTTGAAGCTGGTGATGCCGTTAAAGCCCAGGCACCAGCCCTGATCCAGCGCATAACGGGCCAGCCCGGGGCCGGAGGTAAAGCTGTGAATCACGCCCCGGCGGGTCAGGGTCTGCTCAAACTCCTGCAGGATGGCAATGGTGTCGTCGTCTGCGTCGCGGCTGTGAATCACAACGGGGCGATCGTTGTCGCAGGCAATCTGCAGCTGGCGACGGAATACCTCCCGTTGCACGCCCCGGTCGGCATTGTCGTAGTAGTAATCCAGACCGATCTCGCCAATGGCGACGATTTTGTCGTCCCGGGCGTGTTCGCGGATTTCCGCCTCCACTTCATCGGAATAGCTTTCCGCTTCGTGGGGGTGAATGCCCTGGGTGCCGTACACCCAGGGCTCAAGCTGGCTTAGTTCACGCACAGCAGCCAGGTTGTCCGGCGACACGGCAATGGTGATCACCCTTTCGATGTTCACCTTGCGGCTCTGTTCCAGGGTCTCGGCCAGCGGCCGATCCTTGAGGTAATCCAGATGGCAGTGGGTCTCGATGATCGGGTGATCAAATACGGGAATCTCACGACGTTTCTTACTCATGCCTGGGGTCTATGCTCCATCACAGCCGTCGCTTGGCTGCTATTCTGAGAATTGAATCACGTCAGTTTATCACCTTGGGTGATTGTTGCATTGCATCGTGCTGATAGGGAGTTTCCTTGATGGAGTATACGGCGTTCGCACGAACATGGTTTCTGGACCCGAAAAAACCGGCGCTGGGTCGATACCCCAGTCTGCTGGATGACGATGAAAAACTGCCGGCACTGGAGGCGAGCCTGGAAGATATCGGCGAGTACCAGCGCCGGCTTTGGGCCAATGGTCGGAAAGCCCTGTTGCTGGTGATACACGGCCCGGATACCAGTGGCAAAGACAGCCTGATTCGTACACTTGCTACCTATGCCGATCCCGCTGGCTTTCATGCCTGGTCGTTCAGCCGGCCCACAGCAACAGAATCCGCCCATGATTTCCTTTGGCGTGTCACCCCTTTGTTGCCGGCCTACGGGCAGATGGTCGCCTTCAACCGAAGCCACCACGAAGCGGTGATTGCGGAACGGGTTTGGCCTGTGCGGGCTGAGGAAACCTACGACTGGCAAGCCCGGTACCGGGCGATTCGGGATTTCGAGCAGCACCTGGTCAGTGAGGGTACCTTTGTGGTGAAGGTCTGGCTGAACCTGTCCGAAGACGAACACAAGCGAAGGTTGCTAAAGCGCCTGGACAAGCCTCGTAAACGGTGGAAGTTTGACCGCTCCGATATCGAGGGCTGGAAACTGCGAGACAAATACCAGGCGTATGCGGAGGAAGCGCTGGCAGCCACCCATTCCAATGAGGCTCCCTGGTTTATTGTGCCCGGAGATCGCAAATCCGAGGCCAGGGCCGTTGTCGCAGCCCTGGTGGCCGAAGTTTTGAAGCAGCTGGCACCGGATTATCCGGAGGAGCATCCGGATGTACTGGAAGAGTATCGGACCCTGCTGGCTGAGAATGGCGTGGAGTAACGGAGGCGAGTTATGCATATCGTGGTTGTAGGCGGTGGTGTGGTCGGCGTTACCACGGCTCGTGAGCTGCTGCGCCGTGGCCACCAGGTAACGGTGCTGGAGCGCCATCCGCTGGCCGGTAACGAGACCAGCAAAGGCAACGCGGCCCAGCGATCCTATGGTGTGGTCTATCCCTGGGCAGACCCCTCGATGGTGTTCAAGGCCTTGCCCTGGATTCTGCAGAAATCCGGCCCATTGAAACTGAAAGTGCCGCCGTCACTGGATGCCATGCGGTTCATGTTCGCCACACTTCGTTATGCCTGGTCGCCGGGTCTGTTCGGATTGAACAAACGGGCCATGTTGCGCCTGGGCATGCACAGTCGGGAGCGCTTCCTGGCCCTTGAGCAGGAACACGATCTGGCCTTCGACGGCCAGCATCGGGGGCTGCTGCACCTGGCCAGCAAGCCGGAGGCCATGGATGACTATCGGGCTATTCACGAACTGCTGAATGACATGGGTATTGCCTCCCGGCTATTGACGCCTGTACAGGTCAGGGAAACGGAACCGGGCATGACCGGTGATGGCCCCCTGTACGGTGCCATCAGCTACGACACGGATGGCACGGGCGACTGCCATCTGTTTTCCCGCTCACTGGCAAGGGTGTGTGAGCAACTGGGCGCAAACTTTCGATACGACGTGAAAGTGGAGCGGCTGGTTGCCGACGAAACTCGGGTAAACGCGGTGCAACTGACCAACGCGGACGGCCGGCTGGAAACTCTGGAGGCAGACGCCTTTGTAGTCTGCGCTGGTTGCTGGTCACCGCAACTGGTACAACCACTGGGGCTGCGTTTGCCAATCTATCCGATCAAGGGTTACAGCATCACCGTACCCCTGCGTGATGCGGCCAAGGGGCCGGTCAGTACGATTCACGATGACAACTTCAAGGTGGTGTCTACCCGCCTGGGTGACCGGTTGCGTGCAACCGGATTTGTCGAGCTGGCGGACTTCAACCGGGACATTCCGCAAGCGAGGATTGATACCATCAAACGGTCCGTTGAATCCCGTTTTCCGGGGTGTGCGGACCTGGCGGCGGCAGAGACGTGGACCGGGTTCCGCCCGATGACGCCGGATGGCCCAGCCATCATCGGCAAAGGCCCCAGGGACAACCTGTTCCTGAATACCGGCCACGGCACGTTCGGCTGGACCCTGTCTGCCGGCAGTGCAGACGTGATTGCGCAGGTAATCGATGGTGAAGAGCCGGCAGTGGTACTGGACCCCTTCCGGCCCGGACGCTTTTCGGAATAGCGTCAGAGTTTGCGCTCGATATTGCCGCACAGGGTGTGAACGAAGCCGATATCCCGGTCAGACAGCAGCGGCAGTTTTTCGAACACCCACTGGGACAGCTTTTCGTCCGCCGGAGCGTCCAGTTCTGGCAACAGGCCCTCCAGCCGCGAGCGCAGTGCCGCCAGTCCTGATGTGCTGGCCGCAGTTTCCGACTGTTCACTGGTTTTTTGCAGCCCGGACAGCTCCCAGGCGTAAAGCATCACCGCCTGGGCCAGGTTCAGGGAGGGATACGTCACCGCCATCGGGAAGCCGGTCAGCAGATCGCACAGGGCCAGCTCCTCGTTGGCCAGGCCCCGGTCTTCCCGCCCGAATACCAGGGCAGCCGTGGCTGCTGTGTCCCCCTTGTTAGAGATCACCGTGCGAAGTGCGGCGGGCTCGTGCCAGTCCTGCCGGTTATGCCGGGGCTTGGCCGAGGTGCCCATCAGCAGATCCGCGGAGTTTCTTACCGCGGCCAGATCAGGGAAAATGCGCGCATTGTCGAGAATGTGATCACTGCCATGCGCCAGCCAGTGGGCTTCCGGCCGGGTATGCAGGTCGGAATTGACCAGCCACAGCTCGGAAAAACCCATGGTACACAGGGCCCGGGCAGCCGCGCCGACGTTCTCCGGAACTTTTGGTTCAACCAGTACAAAGGCCAGTTTCATGACGTTACCTCCGGCGGCGAGTGTACACCAGTCGCCCGTGACTTTTTACAACCGCTGGCAGGCCGTGAACGACTGGCTTGCCCGGCATCAACCCCTCTGGCGTCCGATTCCTTTCATGGAGCCCGCGCCGGCGTGGATCCGGGATTATCCGGAACTGGCGGGCTGGCTGGAAGCGCTGGATGACCATGCCTGTGAGTATCTGGAAGAGAATCTGGCGGAGCTCTCGCAGAACGTCGCCCGTTTCGTCCCGGACCTCGCCGGTTACCCTGACCTGATAGCGGTGCCGGCCCTTGCCACCACCGAAGAAAGCCGGGCGGCGGCGCTGGCCGAAGTGGCTGCGGTGGATATGCCGGGGCGCAAGCGCGAGCAAGCGGGCGCCTTTTCAGCATCGGTGCGGCCACTGACTGGGCCGGTACTGGACTGGTGTTGCGGCAAGGGCCATCTGGCCCGCACTCTGGTTGGGCAAGGGGCGCCTTCGGTGCTGGGGTTTGAATGGAATCCGGAACTGGTGGCGGATGGCAATCGCCTCGCGCAGCATTACCAGGATCCTGTCACCCTGCGCCATCAGGATGTCATGGCTGAAACCCTGACCTGGCCCGGCAAGGTTCATGGTGTTGCCTTGCATGCCTGCGGAGACCTGCACCGCCAACTGATTCGCCGAGGCAGCGCGGAACAGACGTCGCGCCTGAGCTTTTCACCCTGCTGTTATCATCTGACGGATCATGAAAACTACCGGTTGATGTCTGATCAGGCATCGCAATACACCGGTGCGGTCACTATTGACCGGAATGGCCTGCGACTGGCCGTTCAGGAGACTGTTACGGCGCCGGCCAGGGTGCGCGAGCAAACCTGGCAAATCAGTATCTGGCGCCTGGGCTTTGATGCTCTTCAGCGGCACCTTCGCAGCGTTGATAGCTACCTTCCAGTACCATCCCATCCCGGGCGTTTGAATGCGGGTGATTTCAGAACCTTCTGTGCCTGGGCGGCCGATAAAAAGCGCCTGGAGCTGCCGGAAAATCTGGACTGGCAGCACTGGCTGGCGGAAGGGGGGCGCCGGTTCCAGAAGGTACGCCGGCACGAACTGCTGCGGCACCTGTTCCGGCGGCCGCTGGAGCTCTGGCTGGTGTTCGATTATGCGGTGTTTCTTGAGGAGCAGGGCTATCGGGTGCGGCTGGGGGCCTTCTGTGAGCGCTCACTGACTCCGCGCAACCTGTTGCTGGATGCGGTCAGGGTATCGGACTGATGTTTTTCTGAGGAGCGTTGGCCCGGAAACAAACAAGGCGCCAGAGGGCGCCTTGTTTGCTCATTACCTTATGTGTTGGTCTTAGCGACTAACCTGAATGCGTGCTTCAACACGGCGGTTCTGGGCACGGCCAGCGGCCGTGTCGTTGCTGGCAATCGGCTCGGCTTCGCCATAACCCATGGCGCTTACGCGATCCGGGTCAACGCCCAGAACAGTGGTCAGCCGGTTAGCAACGGCCTCGGCACGACGCTGGGACAGGAAGCGGTTGTACTCGGCGTCACCAATGCTGTCGGAGTGACCCGCGATTTCCACGGTGGTTTCCGGGTACTCGGCCATGAAGTCCGCCACGCGACGGATTTCGTTATCGAACGTGGCATCAATCACGGAGCTGTTCGTGGGGAACTGAACCCGCAGCTCAATGGTTTCCACGGTTTCAGTCACACCTTCGCAGCCGCGCTCGTCAACGGTGGCACCGGCAGCGGTATTCGGGCATTCGTCGCGGTAATCCGGCACGCCGTCACCGTCGCTGTCCACCGGGCAGCCCCGGCTGTCTACCTGAACACCGGCTGGCGTGTTCGGGCACTGATCGCGGTTATCGGGCACACCATCACCGTCTGAATCTGCAGGAGCCGGTGCTGGCGCGGGTTCAGGGGCAGGAGCGGGCTTCGAGGAAGCAACAGTGCGGGTGAAGGCCCAGCTCAGGCCAAGTGAGGCCATGGTGTCAAAGGTGCTTTCGTCAATACCGTGGAACTCGCGGAGATCACCACGGATGGAGATGCTGTCGCTGACGTTGTAGCGGAAGCCCACGCCAACATTGACCCGGGTTTCTTCGTGATCGGTGCCTGCAGTGGTGTAAGAAATGGTATCACCCACACCAAATTCTGCATGGCCGGCACCCAGTGATACATACGGGTTCCAGGCCGCATCCGGCCCCGCGAAATAGTAGGTGCCGTCAATTCTCAGTTCCTGAAAGTCAGATTCTCCCGGCACGTATTTGCGATCGGCGTTAGCCCGGGAATACACAGCTTCAACAGACCAGCGCGGCAGGAAGCGGTACTCAACACCGACACCAAAGGTGCCGGTTTCGCTCAGATCCCGTTTGTCATCAAACAGTTGGAAGCCGGCGAACGGGTTCAGGTAAATGGTTTCCTGGCGGTCGGCCAGAGCGGGAGTGGCAAGGGATGCTGTAAGGGCGGCCAGAGCGACCGGGCGCATGATCTTCATGCAGAACCTCCTGTTTAGTTGTTATTTCCTGCAGTTCTCTCAGGAATGAAAACTCCGAAAAACACCTGTATTACTCGGAATTTAGGCCAGTAAGCCAAAAAAAACAAAAAAATGACAGTAGTTGGTACGTCGGGAATTGTACGCAGTTCACTGACAGCGTCGTTTTAATCTGATGTCGCCGTGAAATACAGATGAGCGCTCTTCTTGCTGAAGTTCAGCGTATCGCCATTGGCAAAACGCACTTCAAACGAGCTTTCATCCTCTGACGTCACGTCGCCAGCGCCAAAGATGGCGTGGACAACACGCGCATGGTGCCAAACCGGTTCCGTGGTATCAGCCTGAGGCGCAGTCTGGCCCTCAATGACAACCCCCTCCCGGTCTGCATAACGCAGGCTGACCGGTGTCAGCGGGACGCTCAGGCTCAGTGACCCTGCTCCTGTTGGATAGTTCCCCTCCAGTGCGGCACCCAGTTCCCTGGACAGCTCAAAGCACAACTCGGCCACAAACCGGCTGGGACCCTGGTCGCCCTCAAGGTGGGGTTGTTGACTGGCTGGCCGGGTGATCAGATGCAGGGCCTGTCGGGTTCGTGTCATGGCCACGTAGAGCAGGCGCCGTTCGCTTTCCAACAGTGCCCTGGCATCGTCCTGGGGCCTTGGGCTGTAGGGCAGGTATTTCTCCTGCAGGCCAGGAATAATCACCACTGGCCACTCAAGCCCCTTGGTGCGATGGATGGTGGACAGCAGCACCCCGTGATCTTGCTTCTCTCCAGCTTGCTGTTTCAATGCCTTGAGATGATCCAGTGCGTCCTCAGCCGTCAGATCCAGTCCTTTCAGGTAATCCCGGAAGCCCTGTACCGTATCAATGCGCTCCTCGGCACTGTCGTGGGTCAGCGCCAGGCTGCGAATGCCCTCGTAGAGCTCCATGTGCTCCGCATACACACTGATCAGCCCGGCCACCGGCCCCTTGTATCGCTCAAGCTGCGCCAGCACCTCCCCCAGCTTGCGCAGTTTGCGGCCTGCCATCGGGGCCAGGGCGTCAAAATCCATCGCCAGCAGCCGCTCATGCCAGGCCCCGTCAAACGCTGCCAGGAACTGCGCGAGGTTCTCCAGCTCCGGCTCCTTCAGGCCCACATGGGGAAACCGGAGCAGCAGCCGTGCCAGATCCAGCCGGTCGGAATCCGGCAGCAACTTCAGCCGGCCGGTCACCACCATCAGCAGGGCGGTGATGGCCTGCACCTCGCGACTGAACAGTGCTCCCTTGCCTGCGTCAATCCGATAAGGTATCTGCCGGGCCAGCAACTTCAGCTCAATCGGCACACTCTGGCTCCACACCCGGAACAGAATCGCCGTCTGGCTGTTCTGCTCCGGCGCTTGCTGCTGCAGAATACGCAGCACCTGATCACCGTCGTTCTCCGGCCGATGCAGGTCCACGGTGGTCGCCGGTGTGGACGGATGCGAATGACACATCACATCCTTACGCCCGGTGTTGTGACAGATCAGATGATTGGCCAGCAACGCTACCCGGTGGCCATAACGAAAGGTGAAACTCAGGGTCTGCTCCAGCGGGCTCTCAAACTCATCGCTGAACCGGCGCAAAATAAACTCCGGCTTGGCCCCGCGAAACTCATAAATGGTCTGGTCCGGATCCCCCACCACCGTCACCCGCGCCCGGTCACCGGCCACGTAGCGCAACAACAGATGCTGAATCTCATTGGTATCCTGGTACTCATCCACCAGAATCAGATCCATCTTGTTGCCGACCAAGCGCTGCAACGGCGGGTTCTGATGAATCGCCATCACCGGCTCATACAACATATCCGCATAACTGATCCGCCCCTGGCCCTTGCGCCACTGCTCGAAACTGTGGAACAAATCGATCAGATACCGATGTTTACCGGAATACCCCAACTCCTCAAACACCACCTCCGCCGGCGACAACCCGGTCTTCACCCGATCAATAAACCCGGTGGCCGTCTCCACAAACTCCTTCTTGTTGCGCCGAATCTCATCCGCCAGATCCTCCGGCGCCAGCCGCCGGGTCAACAACCACGCCTGAAACGCGATCTCCTGCTCGGTCAGAATCTTCTCCGAAAACCCGGGCAGATACCCCTCCCGAACAAACCGCTTATACAACCGCAGCCCCATGGCGTGATACGTCCGAATCTCCGGCAACGCCAGCCCGGACCGATCACACACCTCCTGCAGCTTCCGCTCAAAATCCACCCGGGCACTGCGATTGAACATCAACACCAGCATCCGGTCCGGATCATGCCCTTGCTCCAGCAGAAACCGAATCCGCCAGGCCAGCGTCGACGTCTTGCCACTGCCCGCCACGGCAGTGATCACCGCATGCTCATAGCCGGCCGTAATAATCGCCCGCTGCTCATCGGTGAGAAACTCGGGCAGGTGAGAGGTATCCGGGATTTGGGGTTTGGTAGGCATGCGGGCTATTGTACTGGCCAACTGGTAGCGGGAATAGCGCTCCCGCATAATCGTAAAAGATTGGATTATGGGGGAATATTACTCACCTGTTGAATGCAAGGGGTTGGGTAAGCCTTTCAAAACTGTGCGGAGCCATGGATGGCGGAGCCCAAGCGCCCCAGGGATGGGCCGAAGGAGCGT
Organism: Marinobacter sp. KM021; assembly: GCF_050707965.1. Taxonomy (NCBI): domain Bacteria; kingdom Pseudomonadati; phylum Pseudomonadota; class Gammaproteobacteria; order Pseudomonadales; family Marinobacteraceae; genus Marinobacter; species Marinobacter sp. KM021. The sequence continues at coordinate 3,222,528 of NZ_CP136129.1, read as the reverse complement.
GTTTTGAAAGGCTTACCCAACACCTTGCCAACTCCGAAACCTGAAGAGATGGGGAAAGATGAAAACTGAGCAATCGCTAAACGTACTGGGCGAAAAACTGGAAACCTGCGGTAACAACCCGAAAACCGGCTTCTACCGTGACGGCTGCTGCAACACCGGCCCCGATGACCTGGGCAACCACACCGTCTGCGCCATCGTCACCGCCGACTTCCTCGACTACTCCAAAGCCCAGGGCAACGACCTCTCCACCCCCAGACCCGAATTCGGCTTCCCCGGCCTCAAACCGGGCGACAGCTGGTGCCTCTGCGCCGGCCGCTGGCAACAAGCCTTCGAAGCCAACAGTGCCCCACGGGTCAAACTGCGCGCCACCCACCAAAGAGCCCTCGAAGCTTGCGAACTTGCTGACCTAAAAGCCCATGCCGCGGATCTCAGCTGAATGACTGACGCAAGCCGGGAGCATCCGACCGCAGACTGGCAAAGCCTGCAAGCCAGGCTCAGAACCATCGGCCACCGCCGCCTGATTCTGGTAGAGGGCTCGCAGGAAAACACCTGCACCTGGATGCACCGGCAACTGTCCCGGATGAATACCAGCCACAGCTTGTGGGTTGGCCGGGCCGAACACGCCGAAGCCGTGGGCCTGCCACACCTTCAGGCCAACCATTACCAGCAATGGCTGGGCCGGGAAACCAGCCTGCTGGTTTGGGACGGCTGGCAAGGCAATCCGCCAGATGCCTTTGCGGCACTGGCAGGCACGCTGCAGGCCGGAGGGTTACTGTTCTGGCTGGTGCCGCCCCTGGATCGGTGGCGTCACTACGGCGATCCGGATTATGTCCGCACCGGCCTTGATCAAGCCGAAGAGCATCCATTTGCCGCCAGGCTGGCGATGGTGATCGGTGGCGATGCCTCCATCGTCCGGGTACAGGCAGACGACTCAGGCTTGGCTAACTGGCCGGAATTTCCGGCACATACTGCCGGTTTCACCCCGCAAACCACCGATGAACAGCAACAACTGCTGCAACACCTGGTGCGGTTCGGCCAGGGCCGCCGCCGACGACCCCTGGTGATTACCGCCGACCGGGGCCGTGGCAAGTCTGCCGCCATGGGCATCGCTGCGGCCCGTCTGCTCCTGGCCGGTCGCGAGCAGGTGCTGGTGACGGCACCTTCCCGGGATAACGTGGATACCCTGTTCAGGCACGCAGTGCTCGAACTTGGCGAAGAACTGGCTGAGCAATCGGAATCGGAACTTGTGAGCCGTACAGGCCACCGCCTGAGCTACATGCCAGTGCCAGAGCTGCTTGCCGCCCGCCCGGCCGCCGAAGTGGTTCTGGTGGACGAAGCGGCCGGCCTGCCGGCGCACTGGTTACGCGACATACTATTGGGCTGGCCGAGGGTGGCTTTTGCCACCACGGTTCATGGCTATGAAGGCACAGGGCGTGGTTTTGCTATCCGGTTTCGCGAGATTCTCGACCGGGAAACGCCCCACTGGCGGGGAATCCCGTTACACCAGCCGGTACGCTGGGCTGGTGATGATCCTTTGGAACAGCTGGTGTTCAGGCTGTTTCTGTTGGCCGCCGAGGGTGCGGTAGAACCCGTGCCGGAGGTCGCTGACGTTGATATTCAGCCCTGGGTACCGGCTGACGCCAGCGAGCAGGAGCTGTCACAGGCTTTCGGTCTGCTGGTCGATGCTCACTACCGGACAACGCCGGCAGACTTGCGGCAATGGCTGGATGACCCCGGCGCGCAATCCTGGCGCGCAGTGTATCGGGGACAAACGGTGGGTGTGCTTTGGGGTACTGTGGAAGGTGGCATTGAAGCAGGGTTGGCCGAGCAGGTAGCGCAGGGCCGTCGCCGGTTGCGGGGCCACCTGCTGGCACAATCCCTGGCCAGCCATGGTGGCTTTCCGGAAGCGGCCAGCCTGAAAACCCTGAGAGTGGTCCGCATTGCAGTTGTGGAACAGGCCCGCCATCTGGGGATAGGTCGCCAACTGGTGGATGCTGCCGCCGCGGCTTGCCGCGGGCAGGGCCTGGACGCGATCGGTACCAGCTTTGGTGGCAACGACCCGTTGGTCAGATTCTGGCAGGCTTGTGATTTTCGGGTGGTTCGTCTGGGTTTGCGCCAGGAAGCGAGCACCGGCGAGTTTCCGGTGCAGATGATGCGCGGCCTGTCCGATGCCGGAGCCAGTCTGGAAACGCAACTGAGAACCCGGTTTGCCCGCCACTGGCAAGTGTTGGTTCCTCGCCACTGGTCGCAGCTTGAGCCGGTGCTGATGGGCACCCTGGGCGCAGACTTGCCGCCAGACACCGGCCCGGATAACAACGACCGGCGTGACCTGAACAGTTTTGCCCATGGTTATCGCGGGTTCGAGCTGAGCTTGCCGATGCTGCAAGCGGTAAGCGCCGCCCCGGGAGTGATGGCCTGGCTTTGCCAGCAACCGGACTTTCCGTTGTGGTGCCGGGCGGTGCTTCAGGGTTGGTCGTGGGCAGCACTGCAGGCTGCGTTACTGTGCAGCGGTCAGCGGGATGGTGAGCAGCGTCTCCGGGGGTTGGCCTGTCAACTTCTGCAAAACGGGCCCGAGTTGTGAACGGTTCGATTTAATTCTTGCCATCGGCTGCTCAGAATAGCTGCAAAAATCACACAAGAGATTGCTCATTATGGCCAGGGAAGCAGGCAAGGTTGTTCTTCTATTCGTCACCGTCACATTAGCGTTGCTGTCTGGCTGCGCGTCAACGGGCGCCGGAAAAGGTGCAGCCGACAATCCCGGAGATCCGGGCCAGCTAATGGCAGCGGTCAAGGCCGATGAAGACCGGGCAGTGCTCAACCTGCTGTCGCAGGGAGTCAGTCCGAATGTTCAGGCTGATGCCGGGGAAAGCCCGCTGATGGTGGCCTCAACTAACGGTAATCGCCGGATTGTGCGCCTGCTTCTGGCGGCGGGTGCAGATGTGAATGCCCGGGATGCCCGTGGTTATACTGCCGTTATTCACGCGGCGGAAAACGGCCACCTGGCGGTGGTCAGGGCCTTGCTGGCGGCCGGAGCCAATGTGAATGTCAGCCAGGACGGGCAATCCCTGTTGATGAAAGTGGTGGAAAGCGGCGACTTGCTGACCGCCGAAATGCTGCTGGCGGCTGGGGCCGATGTCCACTTCCGGAGCGCCGATGGTCGCACCGCCCTGGACCTGGCCCGGGCCAGTAACAATCAGGACCTGGAAATGTTGCTGGTCCAGGCGGGCGCTGCGCGGTAGCCGGGCCGGGTTAGTCCAGGCCCATCGGGTCGTCGGTATCATCCCACACCGGCTGAAAGTGCCGCTCGATAACGTCCTCAGGCACATCCGCTACCGACGGGTAGGACCACACCGGCGACCGGTCTTTATCGACCAGCAGCGCGCGAATGCCTTCCACCAGATCGGGGCGGCGCGTGCACTCCTGTGCCATTGCCAGCTCCATTCGGAAGATGTCCTTCAGGGACATCTGCTGACCTTTTTGCAGTTGGTGCCAAACCAGCCAGGCAGTGACCGGTGAACCCTGCCGAAGGGTTTGCTGACAGGCTTGCCACCAGGGGTCTTCATTGCGGGCAGACAGCAGTTGGTCCACCACGGCTGGCAGCTCATCGCCAGCACTCAGGCGCGCAATGGTCTGTTCGTGCTGCTCCAGGTGGCCGGCCGCCAGACTGCGATAGTCCAGCGCTTCAATCTGACTGAGCAGGCGGAACAGACGGTTGTCGTCTGCCGCCGCTTCACCGGTCCAGCGTTCGTCCTGTAGCCGAGAGAGCAGGGCGCTAGCCTGCTCAGGCTCGATAACCAGGTCGGCCAGGCCCACCCGAAGTGCGTCGCTGACGTTGAGCCGCGCTCCGGTCAGGCCCATGAACAGGCCCAGGCGCCCTGGCAGGCGGTTAAGGAACCAGCTGGCACCGACATCCGGAAACAGACCGATGCTGATCTCGGGCATGGCCAGGGTGACATCCGGGGTTACCAGGCGGTAGCGGCAGGCCGATAACAGGCCCAGCCCACCCCCCATGACAATGCCGTGTGCCAGGCCGATGACCGGTTTTGGAAAACGGTGAACGCTGAAGTCCAGGCGGTATTCACGGGTAAAGAAGCGGGCCGGGGCCTCGGCGTCGCCTTGGCCTTTCAGGGCATCGTAGAGAGTACGGATGTTACCGCCGGCGCAGAATGCGCGGTCACCAGCCCCCCGTAGTACCACCAGGCAGATCCGATCGTCCTCGGCCCAGGCATCCAGGGCCTCCTGAGCCTGAATGATCATCTCTTCGGTCAGTGCATTCAGGGTATCGGGTGAATTCAGTGTCAGCAGGCCAATATGGCCTTCCCGGCAAGGGAGTTCCTGAACCTCTACAGGCATGAAGTGTCTCTCCGGCAATCACATTGTTCTGTTACAGGTCGCAGTTAGCGGTTTGTTCGTACTGTCCTTTACCCGGTCCGAGAGTAAAAGAGGACCATGGTCGCACGAATGTCCTTGATCTATCACATTTGAGGCAGGGGCCGCCTGTGCTATAAGTGAAACCTGAATTACTGTCCGGCATCATCGCCGGTGAGTGAACGTTAAAACGATGAGAGGGTGAACACAATGAATCTGAAGCACTTCGCAGTTGCTGGTCTGTTTGCGCTGGGCGCAGCCGCTCCGTTTGCGGCTGTTGCGGGCGATGCCGCTGCTGGCAAAGCCAAAGCTGCAGTCTGCGCCGCCTGCCACGGGCAAAACGGTATCTCCCAGATCCCGATGTACCCGAACCTGGCCGGTCAGAAAGAACAGTATTTGGTTGCTTCCATGAAAGCTTACAAGAACGGCCAGCGCCAGGGTGGTCAGGCTCCGGTGATGCAGGGTCAGGCTACTGGCCTGAGCGATGAAGACATCGCCAACCTGGCAGCCTACTACGCCAGCCTGCCGGCTGACGGCGGCAAGTAAGACTTTCTGCTCTGAAAGTGGTGCGGCTCAGGCCGCACCACTGACAATCCGGTAGCAGGGCCGATAGGCCGACGTGCCGGGCAGTTTCATCCGGTTCTGCTCCACAAACTGCTCCAGCATGGCCTCCAGGGGCCGGATTAGCGTCGGATCACCGGCGATCTCAAACGGACCCTTCTCCTGGATCTGCCGGATACCACTCTCTTTGACGTTCCCCGCCACAATGCCGCTGAAGGCCTTGCGCAGATTCGCTGCCAGCAGATGCACCGGCTGGTCTCGGTGCAGCTCCAGTGCCCGCATGTTGTCGTGATTCGGTTCAAACGGTAACTGAAACACCGGGTCGATCTTCAGCATCCAGTTGAAATAATAGGCATCCTGCATGGCGCGCCGGAAGGTTTCCACGTCTTTCATGCCCTGCTTCATGGTTTGTGCCACCCGGGCCGGGTCATCAATGATGATCTCGTATTTGTTGGCCGCCTCGTCGCCCAGGGCATTGCGGATGAACTTATCGATCATCTCGAAGTATTCGGCATTCTCCTTGCGCCCGGTGAAGACGACCGGGAAGGGCAGGTCGGCGTTGTCCGGGTGTAGCAGGATGCCCAGCAGGTACAGAATTTCTTCCGCAGTACCTACGCCACCCGGGAACACGATCACGCCGTGGCCGCAGCGGACAAAGGCCTCCAGGCGTTTTTCAATGTCTGGCATGATCACCAGCTCATTCACAATCGGGTTTGGAGCTTCGGCACCGATAATGCCTGGTTCGGTAATGCCGATGTAGCGGCCGTTCTTCACCCGTTGCTTGGCGTGGCCGATGGTGGCCCCCTTCATCGGCCCCTTCATGGCTCCCGGCCCGCAGCCGGTGCAGATGCTGAGCCCGCGCAGGCCGAGTTGATGGCCTACGTCTTTGCTGTACTGGTACTCATCGTGGCTGATGGAGTGGCCACCCCAGCACACTACCAGATCTGGCTGGCGACCGGCCTCCAGCACCCGGGCGTTGCGTAGGATATGGAACACCAGGTTGGTGATGTCTTCCGGGTTGTCCCGGCGGAAACCCGCGACGGTGTTGGGAATGGAATGGCTATATACGATGTCCCGCAACACTGAAAACAGGTGCTCACGGATTGCCCGCAGCATTTCGCCATCCACGAAGGCGTGGCCGGGCGCGTTGATCAATTCCAGCTTCAGGCCGCGGGGCTGGGGCACCAGGCGAACATCGAAATCGGCATGGGCCTCCATCAATTCCTTACAGTCGTCGGTTTCAACGCCGGTGTTGAGCACGGCCAGGGCGCACTGGCGGAACAGACGGTACAAACCACCCTCGCTCTTGTCCTTGAGCCGGTTGACCTCGTGGTTGGAGAGGATTTCGAGGCTGCCCTCCGGGGAAACCAGGGCATTCATGGTGGATTCGGTCATCGTTGATGGAGCTCCTGATGGTTTCGGCAATGACGGATTTTGAGCCACTCTGGCAAAAGGGTACACTAAGGCCTTTCTGCTTATTACGCTACCCGACGTTATTCCGATCAAAGACTTTTTTATGAAACTGCTTATTCGTCCCGCCCCGGAAGTGGCCATCAAGAGTAAACCCGTTCGCCAGCAGCAAATGCGCCAGTTGCGGCAGAATATTCGTAAGTTGCTGTCCCGGCTGGAACCTGAGATTCGGGTGGACGGCAGTTGGGACCGGGTGGATGTGGAGGTTCCCGATGACCGCAGCCTGGAGGGCCCGGTGATCGATGAGCTGACCCGTATACCGGGTATTTCGACCATCCAGGAAATCGGCGTCTTTCCCTTTGTCGACATGGACGACGTCGGCGAAAAGGCGGTGCAGGCCTACGCAGACCGCCTTGCGGGCAAAACCTTCGCCGTGCGGGCCCGGCGCCATGGCAGTCATTCGTTCCGGTCCATTGATCTTGAACGCTCAGTGGGTGCCGCATTGCTCCAGGCTTCGAACGCCCGGGGAGTTGACCTGAAGAATCCGGACCTGGAAGTGCGGATTGAGCTCAATGAGGAACAGTTCCATATCGCCCATCGCCGCCATGAGGGCCTTGGGGGCTATCCTCTGGGTACCGTGGAAACGGTGATGACCTTGGTGTCTGGCGGTTATGACTCCTCTGTTGCTGCCTACCTGATGATGCGCCGAGGTATCCGCAGCCACTTCCTGTTCTTCAATCTGGGCGGCACCGCCCATGAGGTGGGTGTGCGCCAGGTGGTGCATTACCTTTGGCAGCGGTATGGGGCCTCCCATGGCGTGAAGTTTATTTCGGTACCCTTTGAAGGTGTGGTGGCCGAGATCATGCAGTCAGTGAATCACCGGCATTGGGGTGTGGTACTTAAGCGCCAGATGCTCAAAGCCGCGGCGGAAATTGCCCGGGATTATACGGCTACCGGCCTGGTGATGGGCGATGCCGTCGCCCAGGTGTCCAGCCAGACCCTGACCAACCTGAACGTGGTTGACCGGGCCAGTGACGAAGTGGTGTTGCGCCCGCTGATTGCCATGGACAAGCAAGAAATCATCCGCATTGCCAAAGAAATTGGCACCGAGCCCTTCGCCCGGACCATGCCGGAGTACTGCGGGGTTATTTCCAGCAAGCCGGTTACCCGCGCCAAGCTGCACCGGGTTGAGGAAGAAGAAGCCAACATGAACCCGGAGGTGCTGGCGCAGGCCATTGCCAATCAGCAGGGCACCATGGTGAGCCAGTTGCTGGATACCATCACCACACCGGAAGAAGTGGAGTTGGTGCAGACCCCTGCGGTGGAAGACGTGATCATCGATGTGCGGCACCCGTCGGAGGAAGAACGTTCACCGCTGACACTGACCAACAATGAAATCCTGAAAATTCCGTTCTACGAACTCAACCAGCAGATGTCTGATCTGCCGGCCAACCGCCAGTACCTGCTGTACTGCGACCGGGGCACCATGAGCCGGATGCACGCCGGTCACCTGAAGGCGGAAGGGCATGGCAATGTGAAGGTTTACACGCCTGCGGCCTGAGTCAGCCCGCCAACCCCTTGAAAAACTGCTGGACATTCTCGCTGAGGGTGTCCAGGTCATACCCGCCTTCCTGCACCACCAGCGTCGGCAGGCCCAGCTGGCGGATGTGGGTGCTTAATCTGCAGAAGCCCTCGGATGTTACCGAGACCTTGGCCTGCGGGTCGTTTTTGTAGATATCAAAGCCCAGGGTCAGGATCAGTGCATCCGGCTGGTACAGCCGGATTGCGGCCAGGGCCTCCTCAACCTTGGCAAAGAAGTCGTCCTCGCTGGCGCCATGGGGCATCGGCATATTGATGTTGTAGCCGTAACCTTCGCCCTCGCCCCGTTCATCCTCAAAACCACTGACCACCGGATAGAAGTTGGTGGGGTCGCCGTGAATGGAGATGTACAGCACGTCGCTGCGGTCGTAGAAAATCTCCTGTATGCCCTGGCCGTGGTGCATATCGGTATCCAGGATGACAGTGCGCGGAAACCGGCTTTTCATATGCTCGGCGGCAATGGCCGCATTGTTCAGATAACAGAAGCCCCCTGCCGCGTCTTTGCGGGCATGGTGGCCTGGTGGGCGACACACCGCATAGGAGGTGCGTTCACCTGCAATCAGGGCATCCGCCGCGCCCAGGGCGGTCTGGGCCGACCAGTAGGCCGCTTTCCAGGTGTTTTCGCCAATCGGGCAACTGCCATCCGCCAGATAACAGGCCGCCTCAGCCAGTATGCCGCGCATGGCATTGGGCGAGCGCACGAAGATATTGGACATCACCTCATCGCCCCAGTCCTCGTTTTCCATCCATCGACGATGGGCAGACTCCAGGAAACGAAGGTAGCCCAGGTCGTGCACCTTTGATATCGGCGCCGCGCCCTGATCGGCCGGCTGAAGAACCGGAATCCCCATCGCCTTCAAGCCTTCCAGCATCTGGCTGGTGCGGTCGGGAACCTCCTGAGGCTGACGCATCTGGCCACGGGTGAAATACGTTTTGGGAATATGCAGATCCTGCGCCGGATGAAAAAATGCCTTCATTGAACCGCCTCCTCGGGAGTCTGGAAATACTCTTCCGAGTATAGGCAGTGACACTGAGGGGTCAACGAATCGCCGGCCGCGTTTTTTACACGCTGCCTTTACAGGCCGGCGATCAGCATCCACTATGAAAGACGTTCCAATACACCCGCGCCCCGTCGCACCCGGGCGCACCCAGGTTATTGAAGAGGAGCCGAAATGATCGAGTCACCACTGCTGAAAAACCTGACAGGCTACATCGGTGGGCGCTGGACCGACAGTGCCGGCGGCAACACCTTTGATGTGTTCAATCCAGCCACCGGCGAAGTGGTTGCCAAAGTGCCGTCCATGTCAGAGCAGGATGTGCTGGATGCCGTTGAGGCAGGCAAGTCTGCGCTCCGGCTCACCAACCCCTGGCCCATCGAGACCCGGCGCAAGTGGCTGGAAGACATTCGCGATGGTTTGAAAGAACATCGCGAGGAAATTGGCCGAATCCTGTGCATGGAGCACGGTAAGCCGTTGAAGGAAGCCCAGGGCGAGGTGGACTACGCTGCGGGTTTCTTCGATTACTGCGCCAAACACGTCAACGCCCTGGATGCCCATACCATCCCTGAGAAGCCCAAGGATTGCACCTGGACCGTTCATTACCGGCCTGTTGGTGTGACCGGGCTGATCGTGCCCTGGAATTTTCCCATTGGCATGATTGCCAAAAAGCTCTCGGCTGCCCTGGCGGCCGGCTGCCCGTCTGTGATCAAGCCGGCCAGTGAAACGCCGCTGACGATGGTGGCCTTCTTCAGCGTGATGGACAAGCTCGGGTTGCCGGATGGCATGGTCAATCTGGTCATGGGCAAGGCCAGCATGATCGGCAAGGTGCTGTGCGAGCACAAAGATGTGCCGATGCTCAGCTTTACCGGTTCCACCGAAGTGGGCCGCGGGTTGATTCTCGATACGGCGGAGCAGGTGAAAAAACTGGCGCTGGAGCTGGGCGGTAATGCACCGTTTATCGTCTTTGACGACGCCGACCTGGACGCCGCTGCTGACAACCTGATCGCCAACAAATTCCGTGGTGGCGGCCAGACCTGCGTGTGCGCCAACCGGATTTTCGTGCATGAAAAGGTCGCGGAAGCTTTTGGCCAGAAGCTGGCTGAGCGGGTTAACAAGATGACCGTTGGCGATGGCATGAAAGACGGGGTCGACATTGGCCCGCTGGTTAACCAGGCCGGTTTCGACAAGGTCAAACGCCACCTTGAAGATGCCCTGGAGAAAGGCGGCAAGCTGGTGGCCGGCAAGCAGCCGGCGGAGTTGGGCAAGGGTCTGTTTTTCCCGCCCACCGTGGTCATGGGCGTCAATCGGGACATGTGTTGTTATCAGGAAGAAACCTTCGGCCCATTGGTGCCCATGGCGCTGTTCCGTACTGAGGAAGAAGTCATCGATGCCGGTAATGACACCGAGTTCGGCCTGGCGTCCTACGTGTTCACCGCCGATGCCGAGCGTGCCCAGCGGGTCGCCGCTGGCCTGCGCTTTGGCCACGTTGGCTGGAACACTGGAACCGGCCCCACGCCGGAAGCGCCTTTTGGTGGCATGAAAGCCTCCGGTATTGGCCGTGAAGGTGGTCTGGAAGGCCTGTTTGAGTTTGTGGAAGCGCAGACGGTGCCCAGAGGTTTCTGATCATCAACCTCAAAACGGCAAAAAGGCGAGCCTCGGCTCGCCTTTTTGCATTTCAGAGCCGGAGCTCAGGGCGTCAGGATCACCTTGACGCTGTCATCCACATCGGCGGAGTCGATGTAACCAATGGCACCGGGCGTGGAAGCGACCTGGGCTTTCATGGCGGAGGCATTGCCCGCTTCTTCCGGCGGTTGGCCACGGCCGGTGAACACCTGCTGAGACCAGAAGGCTTTCAGCTGGGCATCGTTACGGCCGGTGACCTTGCTGTGGAACTCGGCGCGGGTAGCGTCGCCTTCCGGCAGCTCGAAGGGGTTGGCACTTTGGCCATCCGGTAGCGCCTGACTGCGGTTCAGGTACAGATCACGAACTTGATTGGAACTGATGCTGTCCGGGCCACTCGGGTGACCAATAATCACCACATCTGCCAAGGCGAGGGGGCTGGCCATCAAGCAGGCCGCTAACAACAGGCTAAGCTTCTTCATGGGGCCTCCTTAAAACGCTGAGTCGATTTTCAGGGTGTAGACGTTGGTGCTGCTGGCGTTGCTTTCCAGCATGTAGGCGGTGTTCAGATTGCCAAAGCCCTTATCGAGCCCACGAACGTGGGTGATGTCTGCTTTGATGGCTACGCCCGGGGTGATGTCCCAGCGAGTACCAACGCTGTATTCATTGCGCTGGTAGTTGAGGATCGACTCCGGCACCACGCCAGGAATAAAGGCACCCGTGCGCTCGTTATCGTCCTTGCTCTCTGTCCAGCCTGTTGCAACATACGGCGTCCAGCTGCCGAAACGGTGACCAACAGACAAGTAAGCGGAGTCGGTATCGGCGAACTTGCCATCGACTTCTACCCGCGTGACTTCACCGATGATCAGCCAGCTGCCGTTGTCATAGCTCGCGCCCAGACCATAGAAGTTCCCTCGATCGCCGTCGGCGAGTTAGGTGATCCCAGCCGGTAATGTAATGCCGCTCTGTGCCGCCAGCGCGCCCAGTCGTGTCGCATCAATATCGGCTTCAGCCGTTGCTGCAACGCCCCGGATGGTCCACACATAGTCGGTCCAGCTCAGGTTCAGACCGGCTATGTTGCGCAGTTGCACATCACCCGAGTTACCGTCTTCGTCGGTAAAGCCGGTGAAGAAGTTGGCATTCAGTGAGGAGTTATCGAAGTTCCAGTTGTAGCTGGCATCGGCCCCCACATAGCTGGTGACAGCAATCGGGCCGTACACGCTCTGGGGCGGACGGGCCCAGGGCTGGGCGTAGCCGACTTCCAGGGAATCCGAGTACATGAAGAATGGAATGCGCATCTTGCCGGCGCGCAGCTGCAGGTTGTTGGTGGGACGGTGGCTCAGGTAGGCCCACTCGACTTCTGGCTCCCAATCATCGGCGCCGCGCCCAACCAGCTGCATCACAATCTGGCTTTTCTGGGTAACGTCAAAGGTACCCTGCAGGGCGAACAGGCTCAGGTCTTTGACTTCGGATTCTTCGGTGATGCCGGCGTAGCCTGCGTCGTTGCTGGCACGCGCGTAGCCGGTGCTGAAAAAGCCGTTAAACCGGACGCCGGTGTTGCGGGCCGAGTTCAGCTGCTGCTGCATGGCGTTCAGCTGTTGCTGCATGCGCTCCAGGGTTTGCTCGGTATCTTGTGCCATGACTGGCGTGGCGGCAATTGCCAACGCCAGGGGCGCGACGGAGAACAGTCTCTTCATCAGGTACATCCTAGTCTTTGGTTGGGTATTAAACTCGGAACTGGCCGGCAACGCTCTGCAATCCATTACTGACGTCCTGGATCTTGCGGCTGACGTTGTCCAGCTCATCGGTGCTTTCCATCACCGCCTCGGCATTGCGATGCATATCGCCCATGTGGCCGGTGACTTCGCTGAAGGTGGTGCTCTGCTCATAGGTGGCAGCAGCGATTTGTTCGTTCAGCTCGCTGATCTGCTGAACGTTTTCAAGGATCTTGCTCAGGACCTCGCCGGACTCAGTGGTGGCATCGACGCCCTCCCGGGCCATTTCCACGCTGCCTTTCATGGAGGTAACGGCATTGCCTGACAATTTGGACAGCTCGGAAATCACCTGCTGGATTTCTTCGGTTGCTTTGTGGGTACGCACGGCCAGCCCCCGAACTTCATCGGCTACCACGGCAAAACCGCGGCCGTGCTCACCGGCACGGGCAGCTTCGATGGCGGCATTCAGTGCCAGCAGGTTGGTCTGCTCAGCCACGGTTTGAATCGTTTCCAGCAGCCCCCCTACCTTCACGGAGAATTCGTCAAACTGGTTTACCAGGCCTGCAGTCTTTTCGATCTCTGCCATCAACTCCCGGATGGTGCTGATGTTGCTGTTGACCTTCTGCTGACCGGCAGTGGCAAATTTTGCAGCGTCTTGAGTCTGGTCAGACGCGGACGAGGCAAAGCCCGCCACTTCTTCAACGCTCTTGACCAGTTCTTCAACGGAGTTTCGGGTTGAGGAGATGGCCTGGGCCTGCTGGCTGATGCGCCCCAGGTTGGTCCGGCTGGTGCCGGCGAGGTGGGATGCAACATTGTTCAAGTCGCCAATATCGTTCTGGATGGTGGCAAACGAGTTGTGCAGCTTTTCAACAAACTTATTGAACTGGTTCACCAATGCGCGCAGTTCATCTTTGCCTTCATACTGAATTCGGGAAGTAAGGTCGCCCTCGCCAGACGCCATGTTGCGAAGCGAGTTGATAATTTGGTCCAGACTGCTTGAAATGGACCTGCCGATCACGAGGCTAAGCGCAACCAGCGCAATCAGAGCAACCACAAGAATTAACAGCGAAACCGTGCTGGCCTCAGTGGATGCCGCTGTGGTGTTGTCTATCGCATCCACCAGTCTGGTTTCCATGGCGTTGCGCATAGCATCCAGATCACTGCGCAGCTTTTCCAGACGGTTGGCGTTGGCAGAGGCTTCCTGGCCAATGCGGCCGAAATCCGCAGTACCGTCGATAATGGCCATAGCGATGCGGTTGGCGTTGGAGTAGTAAGTGTCCAGGTCTCTACCGAGCTGGTTCGCTTGCTGGCTCAAGCCGGGATTCAGGTCCGCAATCTTTTGCAGGTTGGAGGTAATGTCATTTTTCTGCGCTGCTGTGGCTTCCAGTTGCTGGTCATCGCCAGTGGTTACGGCGCTGTTGATCTGGTTCTCAATAAGCTGCAGCAGACCCCGATTAATGGTAGACAGTTCAAGGGACGGATAGAGCTGGTCACGAACCTCCGCTAGCCGTTGGGAATTGCTCCGCTCGGTAAGGATAGAAAACGCTTGGCTGACGACAAACGCGGTAATCGCAACCACAACCAGCAGTGCCAGTTTGTGAGATATTTTGAGTGATGAGAGCATGTTGTCGGTCCCTGTGCGTCAGCCATACGACTTTAGTCGGGCGGCATTCTAGGTCGTTTTTTGAACGTCTGACACAGAATTACTGTGTCAGTGTGTTAAGGCGTGTATCGGCGGCAGGTCCGCTGTCTTAATCCCTAGTCATTGAATTATTTGGTGATATACCTATTTGTAGGTAGCCGGCAGGACAAAGGACGAATACGTTCAGGCCTGATACAATGCCTGTAAATTTAACCAGTGATGAAGCCGATCTCCATGGATGTCTCCCACATTATCGACCCTCTGAACGACGCCCAGCGCGAGGCCGTTACCGCCCAGAACGATCACCTGCTGGTACTGGCCGGCGCGGGCAGTGGCAAGACGCGGGTGCTGGTACACCGGATTGCCTGGCTGATGACGGTAGACCGGGTGCCGCCCACCGGCATTCTGGCGGTGACTTTTACCAACAAGGCCGCCAAAGAGATGCGCTACCGCATTGAAGAGATGATGAATATTCCGTCTCGGGGATTGTGGTTCGGTACCTTTCACGGCATTGCTCACCGTTTGCTGCGTTCCCACTGGAAAGACGCCGGCCTGCCGGAGAATTTTCAGGTGCTGGACAGCGACGACCAGCTGCGCATGATCAAGCGAGTGATGCGGGAGTTCCAGATTGATGAAAGCCAGTGGCCGCCCAAGCAGGCCCAGTGGTTCATCAACAGCCAGAAAGACGAAGGCCTGCGCGCGGATCACATCCAGGAAAACCCGGGCGATCATTTCACCAGCACCATGCTCAAGATCTACCGCCAGTATGAAAAGCTCTGCCAGCAGGGCGGCCTGGTGGATTTTGGCGAGCTGCTGCTGCGCTCCCACGAACTCTGGTTGCACCGGCCGGAATTGCTGAAGCATTACCAGCAGCGTTTCCAGCACATTCTGGTGGACGAGTTCCAGGACACCAACACCATTCAATATGCCTGGTTGCAGGTGTTGGCCAGCAATCGCGTTCCGCTGACCGTGGTGGGTGATGATGACCAGTCCATCTACGGCTGGCGTGGCGCCAAGATCGAGAACATCCAGCAGTACCAGCGGGACTTCCCCAACGCCCGCCTGGTGCGGCTGGAGCAAAACTACCGCTCCACCCAGATGATCCTGAAGGCCGCCAACTCGGTGATCGCCAACAACCAGGGCCGTTTGGGCAAGGAATTGTGGACCGACGGCCCGGATGGCGAGCCGATCAGCCTGTACGCGGCGTTCAACGAGCAGGATGAAGCCAACTACATTGCCGATTCCATCAATGCCTGGGTTAACGACGGCAATCTGCGTAGCGAATCCGCGATCCTGTATCGCTCCAACGCCCAATCCCGTGTGCTGGAAGAGGCGCTGATGCGACAGGGCATTCCTTACCGGGTATACGGCGGCCTGCGCTTCTATGATCGCCAGGAAATCCGCAACGCCCTGGCGTACTTGCGCCTGGTGCAGTACCACCGGGACGACGCCGCCTTTGAACGGGTAGTAAACATTCCCACTCGGGGCATCGGTGCCAAGAGCCTGGCGGAATTGCGGGAATACGCCACCGAGCAAGGCATTTCCCTGTGGGAATCCGCCGAGCGACTACTGGCGGCGGGCCAGGTAAAAGGTCGGGCGAAAACCGGGTTGCAGTCGTTTATGGAGATTATCAACGGCTTGTCTGAAATGGTCGGTGAGGCGTCATTGCAGGGCCTGATGAAACAGGCCATCGAAGCCAGTGGCCTGAAGGACTACCACGCCAGCGAAAAAGGTGAGAAGGGCCAGGCGAGGGTAGAGAACCTGGAAGAACTGGTGAACGCGCTGTCGGATTTTGAAGTGGAAGACGGTGTCGACCCGCTGGCGGAGTTCATCGCCCAGGCAGCACTGGATGCCGGTGAAGCTCAGGCCGATGCCCATGAAGACAGCGTGCAGTTGATGACTCTGCACTCGGCCAAGGGCCTGGAATTCCCGCTGGTATTCCTGGCGGGTGTTGAGGAAGGTTTGTTCCCTCACAGCATGTCGCTGGAAGAGCCGGGGCGCATGGAAGAGGAGCGTCGGCTGGCCTATGTGGGCATTACCCGGGCGATGAAAAAGCTGGTGCTTACTTACGCGGAATCCCGCCGTTTGTACGGGCAGGAAAAGTTCCATGCGCTGTCGCGGTTTGTTCGGGAGATTCCGGCGGATTGTCTGCAGGAAGTGCGGTTGCGCAATACGGTGACGCGCCCGGCGATGGTGGGGCGCCCCAATGAAAGCATGTTCAGCCAGGATTCGGCCCAGCAGTCCGGTTTCAGCCTCGGCCAGCGCGTTCGTCATCCGAAGTTTGGTGAGGGCATCGTGATGAACTCCGAGGGGACGGGGCACCACACCCGCGTGCAGGTGAACTTTGATGAAGGGGCCAAGTGGCTGGTGTTGGCTTATGCTCCGTTGGAAGCCTGCTAGTTGGTGTTTGGTCCGGCTTGGGGATGGCCTGTTTAAAACACGCCTCAAGACGTCCTGTTCGGCTTGGGCTCCGCCATCCCTGGCTCCGCACAGTTTTAAACAGGCCATCCCCAACCCGAACCTCTGACGTGGGTGCAGTCCGCAACAGGTTAACGGGTTGATTTCAGTCAGTCGTTTGAGGCCCGCAAAGAGTTTGGCGCACAGGGCTGGTAAGGCTTGCCAAAACTGTGCGGAGCCAGGGATGGCGGAGCCCAAGCGTCACATGGATGTGCCGAAGGAGCGTGTTTTGGAAAGCCTTACCAGCTCTGTGCGAGCACCAAAACCGGGAAGGCCTACATCAAGACGGCATAAATCACACCCGCCAATGCGATACGGTAGAGAACGTAGGGCCACATGCCTACCTTGTTCAGCCACTTCAGGAAGAAATGAATGGCGGTGATCGCCATGATAAACGCCGTTACACCACCGACCAGAAACCCGGTCCAGTCCACGGTAATATCAGACGTCGCAGCCTCCAGAAGCTTCACCGCCGAAGCCAGCGCGGTAATCGGAATCGCCAGCAAAAAGGAAAACCGGGATGCCGTCTGTCGGCTCATGCCCAGCAGCAGGCCGGCGGTGATGGTGGCGCCGGAGCGGGAGGTGCCGGGGATGAGGGCCAGGGCCTGTGCGCAGCCTACCAGCAGGGCATCCTTCCAGGTCAGTGAATCCAGGGTCCGGCCTTTGTTCGGGCGCCAGTCGGCCCAGCCCAGGAGCAGGCCAAAGATCAGGGTGGTGAAGAAAATCACTTCCACCGCCCGCAGTTCGTTGTCGATCATGTCCAGCAAGGCCAGCCCGGCCAGGCCCGCAGGGATGGTGCCGATCACCAGGAACCAGGCCATATTGCCCTGGCCAATCATCTGGCGTTTACTCAGGGATAACAGTCCATCCCGGGTGATGGCGAAAACGTCTTTGCGGAAATAAAGCACCACCGCCAGCAGGGTGCCCACGTGCACGGCGAGGTCAAAGCCGACACCCTGGTCAGTCCACTCGAAAAAGGCGGGGATAAGGATCAGGTGGCCGGAGCTGGAGATGGGTAGGAACTCGGTCAGCCCCTGAAGAATGCCGAGAAAAAACGCCTGAAAAAAGTCCATGTGGTCCTGTCCGTCTGGTGGAAGAAATCTCTCCCGGTTTGCCAGCGGGCGATAGTATCAGGCGCGGGCGGGGCTGAACAGGCGGTGTGGATTACCCGCAGGACAGGAGCCCTTGCGGGTAATGTTTATCTTGCTCAGGCAGGAAAGTGGCCACGGGTCTTGTTGGCGATGCGAACCAGCATGAGCATCAATGGCACTTCCACCAGCACCCCCACAACGGTCGCCAGCGCGGCACCCGATTGCAGACCAAACAGGGCAATCGCGGCCGCCACCGCCAGCTCAAAGAAATTGCTGGCACCGATCATGGCGCCGGGCGCAGCAATGCAGTGGCGTACCTTCCAAAGCTTTGCCCAGCCGTAGGCGATGAAAAAGATCAACACCGTCTGGATGATCAACGGCACGGCAATCAGGGCAATGTGCAACGGGTTCTGCAGAATGACTTCACCCTGGAAGGCAAACAGCAGCACCAGCGTGACGATCAGGGCCGCCGGCGTCACCGGCCCCAAGCGTTTCATGAATACGTCGTCGTACCAGCGCTGGCCGTGGCGGGCAATCAGGATGCGGCGTGTGAAATAGCCGGCGGTCAGCGGAATCACAATATAAAGAAGTACCGATATCAGGACGGTATCCCAGGGTACCTGGATATCCGAAATCCCCAGCAGGAACACCACAATCGGTGCGAAGGCGAATAGCATGATGATGTCGTTCAGGGAAACCTGCACCAGGGTGTAGGCGGCATCGCCACGGGTCAGGTAACTCCAGACAAACACCATGGCGGTGCAGGGGGCTGCACCCAGCAGGATGGCGCCGGCAAGGTATTCGCTCGCCAGATCTGGTGCGATGAAGGGCTCAAACACTACCATCAAAAAGAACCAGGCGATGGCAAACATGGTGAAGGGCTTGATCAGCCAGTTCACCGTGGTGGTGATGGCAAGCCCCTTGGGCTCTTTGCGTACCCCGACAATGGCGCTGAAATCGATCTGGGCCATCATCGGGAAGATCATTGCCCAGATCAGGATGGCGATGGGGATGGATACCTGTGCGTATTCAAACCGGGACAGGGTTTCCGGCACGGAGGGCGCCATTTGGCCCAGGGCTACGCCGACAACAATCGCCAGGGCTACCCAGACAGACAGGTAGCGCTCGAAAACACCCATGCCGCCGGATGAAGCCTCCGCGGCCAGCTCGTTACTGCTCATTGCACTTCCTTATATGGAACGTTGGTTCACGCGCTTGGACAATTGTTCTGCACTTTCCCTGCGCTCGGAATAACGATCGGTCAGGTAATCGCTGCGGTCCCGCACCAGCAGGGTGAACTTTACCAGCTCTTCCATGACATCCACGATGCGGTCGTAGTAAGCCGACGGCTTCATGCGGTTGTTGTCATCGAATTCCATGAATGCTTTGGGCACCGAGGACTGATTCGGAATGGTCAGCATCCGCATCCACCGGCCCAGCACCCGCAACTGGTTCACCGCGTTGAACGACTGGGAGCCACCGCACACCTGCATCACGGCCAGGGTTTTGCCCTGGGTGGGGCGCACAGCGCCCAGGGACAGCGGTATCCAGTCGATCTGGGTTTTCATGATGCCGGTCATGGCGCCGTGCCGCTCCGGAGAGCACCACACCATGCCTTCACTCCACTGCACCAGTTCCCGCAGCTCCTGAACCTTCGGGTGGCTGGCATCTTCGGCATCGGCCAGGGGCAAGCCCTTAGGATTAAAGACGCGGGTTTCCGCGCCCATGGCTTCCAGCAGGCGGGCGGCTTCTTCCACCGCCAGGCGGCTGAACGAGCGTTCGCGCAGGGAGCCGTATAGCAGCAGGATTCGGGCTGGGTGGTCTGAGGGGGGCGCCGAGAATACCCTGCCGGTTGTCGGTGTCTCGAACAGGTCGGCGTCAACGTTGGGGAGGTTCTGGAGTTTCATGATTCCGTTTTCGTCCTTTACGACATCATCTTGTCACACTATTATGCATAAAATTAGATATTCGTAAAAACGTATATGTGGGGATGTGGATATGAAGCGCCGAGTTCTGTTTATCTGTACCGCAAACAGTGCCCGTTCCATCATGGCAGAGGCTTTGCTCCGGCACGTGGCCGGAGACCAGTTTGAAGTGGCCAGCGCTGGTACCCAGCCCACCGAGCCGCATCCGCTGGCGCTGCAGGTATTGTCCGAGGCCGGTATTGCCACCGAAGGGCTGTATAGCAAGCAGCTCGCCGAGTTGAAGGGTCAGTACTGGGACTACGTGATCACCCTGTGTGAAAAAGCCGCCCGGGAATGCACCGCCGCTTGCCAGGGTGCGCAGCAGATTGCCTGGGACTTTCCGGACCCGGCAGAGACCAACCGCCACGCTACGTTTGCCCTGACGTTGAAAGAGCTGAAGGAGCGCCTTGGCCTCTTTACCCTGGTGCACCAGAAAGAAACCGGCCTGAAACCCGCCGACTACAGCCCGGTTGCGATCTTCAAGGCCATGGCCGACGACCTGCGCCTGGCCGCGCTGTTACTGATCAAGGATCAGGAAAAACTGTGCGTATGTGAGCTGACCGAAGCCTTCGAGGTGTCGCAACCAAAAGTCAGCCGCCACCTGGCGAGCCTGCGGGATGCCGGGCTTCTGGAAACCGAGCGTCGTGGCCAATGGGTCTATTATTACCTTAACCCCCGGCTACCGGCCTGGGTGGCGAGGGTTCTGGATGAGACCGCTCTGAGTAACGGGGCGTTGATCGAGCGCCCCCTGGCGCAATTGCAGGCCATGGCGGATCGCCCGGTTGTACAGTGCCCCTGATCACTTAATAAGTTTACGGATTGCGAAGGTCGCAAGGAGATCACGATGAGCAAGATTAAAGTAGGTATCAACGGATTTGGACGCATTGGCCGGCTGGCGCTGCGGGCTGCCTGGGGCTGGCCGGAACTGGAGTTCGTTGCCATCAATGACCCGGGAGCAGACGCGGCAAGCCTCGCGCACCTGCTGAACTTCGACAGTGTCCACGGCCGCTGGAGCCATGAAGCCAGTGCCGATGGCGACGACATGGTGATTGAAGGACAGCCCCTGCGCGTTACCCGAAACCGGGCCATTTCGGATACCGACTGGTCTGGCTGTGATCTGGTGATTGAAGCCAGCGGCGTGAACAAGAAAGTCGAGGTTTTGCAGGCCTACCTGGACCAGGGGGTGAAGCGGGTGGTCGTCACCGCGCCGGTAAAGGAAGCGGGCGCCAAGAACATTGTGATGGGGGTGAACGAACACATCTTCGACCCGGCCACCGATCGGATTATCACCGCGGCCTCTTGCACCACCAACTGCCTGGCCCCGGTGGTTAAAGTGATCCATGAGAAATTGGGCATCAAGCACGGTTCCATCACCACCATTCACAGCCTGACCAACACCCAGACCATCATCGATGCGCCCCACAAGGATCTGCGCCGGGCCCGGGCCTGTGGCAGTTCACTGATTCCCACCAGTACCGGTTCTGCGACCGCGATTATCGAGATCTTTCCGGAGCTCAAGGGCCGGCTGGACGGCCACGCGGTGCGGATTCCGCTCACCAACGCATCACTGACCGACTGTGTTTTCGAAGTGGAAAAGCCCACAGACGTGGAGACGGTTAACAGGCTGCTGAAAGAAGCCGCCGAGGGCGAGCTGAAAGACATCCTGGGCTATGAAGAGCGTCCATTGGTGTCCATCGATTACAAAACCGATCCCCGTTCATCCATCGTTGATGCGCTGTCCACGTTGGTTATCAACGGCACCCAGGTAAAGATCTACGCCTGGTACGACAACGAGTGGGGTTATGCCAACCGTACCGCCGAGCTGGCGCGCAAGGTGGGCCTGGCCTGATATGAATGCCGCCATTCGCCAGTACCTGGTCATCACCGGCAACTACTGGGCCTTCACCCTCACGGATGGAGCCCTGCGGATGCTGGTGGTACTGCATTTCCACCAGCTGGGTTACTCACCCCTGGAAATTGCCCTGCTGTTCATCTTCTACGAGTTCTTCGGGGTGGTAACCAACCTGGTGGGCGGTTATCTGGGGGCCCGTATGGGCCTGAACCGCACCATGAACATCGGGCTGTTCCTGCAGATTGTGGCCCTGGCCATGCTGGCGGTGCCGGCGGCCATGCTGACCGTGCCCTGGGTGATGGCGGCACAGGCGTTGTCCGGCATTGCCAAAGACCTGAACAAAATGTCCGCCAAGAGTGGCATCAAGTTGCTGGTGCCGGATGAGCAACAGGGCACCCTGTACAAGTGGGTGGCCATTCTCACCGGCTCCAAGAACACCCTTAAAGGGGTAGGTTTCTTCCTGGGTGGCGTGCTGCTAATGGCGGCCGGCTTTACAGGTGCCGTGGTGATCATGGCGGTGGCTCTGGGGCTGGTATGGCTGGCCAGCCTGTTCCTGCTTAAACAGGAGCTGGGCAAGAGCAAGGCCAAGCCCAAGTTCACCGATATTCTGTCCAAGAGCCGGGCGATTAACGTGCTGTCTGCCGCACGAATGTTCCTGTTCGGCGCCCGGGATGTGTGGTTTGTGGTGGCGTTGCCGGTTTACCTGCACACGGTATTTGGCTGGGACCACTGGAAAGTGGGCGGCTTTATGGCCAGCTGGATCATCGGCTATGGCTTTATCCAGACCATAGCCCCCAGGATTACCGGCAACATGGAAGGCAAGAAACCGGCGGTACTCTGGGCGGCGTTCCTGGCGCTTATCCCGGCAGCCATTGCCGGTGGCCTGATGGCGGGCTGGTCGCCACAGGTGGTCATTGTCGGGGGGCTGTTGCTGTTCGGCGTGCTGTTTGCCATCAATTCCTCCCTGCACAGCTACCTGATTGTCAGCTATGCCCGGGGCGACGGCGTGTCGCTGGATGTGGGGTTCTATTACATGTCCAACGCTGCCGGCCGGTTGTTGGGTACTATCCTGTCCGGTTGGGTGTATCAGGTGTATGGGCTGGAGGCCTGTTTGTGGATTTCGGCGGGGCTGGTGGCCATGGCGGCTCTGTTGTCAATGCTGCTGCCTGAGCGGCGGCAGGTGATGGCCTGAGTGGGTATTAAAAACGCACCACCAGGCCAGCACTGGCTTCTACCTGCAGGTATCCGCTGCTGCGGAACTTGAGCTCACATCCCCCGGAGCAGAACACCGAGCCGCCCGAATCCAGGGCGGTGTAGACACCCCGCAGGTCCAGTCGCAGGCGCAATTGTTCACTCAGGAAAAACTGGTAGCCGCCGCCGAGCGACAGGGCGGCTCGGTGGTGGGTGTCGTAACTGGAATCGTCCGGTTCCAGCCGGGTAACGCCCAGCACGCCGGAGACAAACCCGCCATAGGTTTTACCGCCCGGAAAGTAGAGCCCGCCAAACTGCAACTGGTAGATGGTCAGGTCGATGGAGCGGGTGCCCGGTGCGAACAACCCGTTGTCCAGCCTGGCCGAGGTGCTTTGCCGGCCAAAATAGAGCTCCCCCTGTTTGCCGGCTTCCGGCAGGTCGAAGTTGACCACCAGCCCATGGCTCACGGAATCGCGAAAGCGGATCTGGTCATCGGTGCTGGCGCCGGCCGTCTCGATATCTACCGAGCCACCCATGCGGTAACCGGCAAAGGGTGACAAACCGATGTCTGCCGCCGCCGGTGATGAGGCCAGCGCCAGGGTGAGTGTGACAGCGGTGAGGGTTCGAATGTTCATGGGCGCCGATACTCTGCGGTGGGTTACTGGCAAGATGGTGTGCAATGGTGTAACCATTACAGATTCGGCAGACCCTGCCAATAGGGCTGAACAAACCGTGTAAAAGGGAGGTGTTATGTCTGAACCCCAAGTGGTTGTGATTACCGGTGCCAACCGTGGCATTGGCCTGGAACTGGCCCGGCATTACGCGCGGGAGGGCTGTGAGGTGATCGGCGTATGCCGGCAGTCCTCGGACGAGCTGGCCGCGGTTGCGAACCAGGTGATTGACGGGGTGGATGTCACCACCGATGCCGGTATTGACGCACTCAAAACCGGCCTTGCGGGCAAGTCCATCAGCCTGCTGATCAACAACGCCGGGCTGTTGCAGGATGAACAGCTGGGCAGTATCGATTTCGATTCCATCCGCACTCAGATGGAAATCAACGCCTACGCACCCCTGCGGGTCACCGAAGCCCTGGTGCCGCAAATCCGTGAAGGCGGCAAGATCGCCAACATCACCAGCCGCATGGGTTCCATTGCCGACAACGACTCCGGCGGCCGCTACGGCTATCGCGCCTCCAAGGCGGCCCTCAACGCTTTTGGCAAATCACTGGCAGTAGACCTGAAACCACGGGGCATTGCGGTGGCTCAGTTGCATCCCGGTTATGTGAAGACCCGAATGGTGAATTTTGGTGGTTTGATCACTCCGGAAGAGTCCGCCAAAGGGCTGGCCGAGCGCATTGCCAACCTGAACCTGGAGAACTCCGGTTCGTTCTGGCACAGCAACGGTGAGGAACTGCCCTGGTGAGCCGGTTTTGACGGGCCTGTTGCTGGATCAGGTCAGCGTTGGTGCCCTTACCGGGGTGTCACTGGCGGTACCCGCTGGCCGGGTAGTCTGTGTGTCCGGGCCATCCGGCAGTGGTAAAAGCCGGTTATTGCGGGCAGCGGCAGACCTGGAATCCCACGGTGGAGAGATTTCCCTGAATGGCACCAGCCAGGGCGCGGTGCCGGCCCATCAGTGGCGACGCCAGGTGGTGATGGTGCCGGCGGACAGTCAGTGGTGGTTTGACGAGGTGAGTGCCCACTTTCCCGAAGGGGCTGGCGAACGGCTGCCTGCCGCTTTGGGGTTCCCTGCGGACGTGATGGCCTGGTCGGTCAGCCGGCTGTCATCCGGTGAACGGCAGCGGCTGGCATTGTGGCGGGCATTGGCCCTTAAGCCACAGGCGCTGTTGCTGGATGAGCCGACGGCGAATCTTGATGGCGACAGCACCCTCAACATTGAAAACTGGCTGCTGGACGAGATTCAGCGCCAGCAGATTGCAACTTTATGGGTAGCCCACGACCCGGCCCAGATTCGCCGCGTGGCGGATGCCCACTATGGGATTCGCGGAACGGCACTGGAGCCCGAACATGGAAGTGATTGATCTGGCCTGGTGGAAGCTGGGGCTGGCGGCGCTGCTCATCCTGGCGTTGGCATTAACCAGTCATATGGCCCGGCTGGGTGTGTCCCGCAGTCTGTTGATTGCCACTGTCCGCACGGTTATCCAGCTGGCCCTGATTGGGCTGGTACTGGAAGCGCTCTTTGCCTCTTCGGCGTTCTACTGGATTGCCCTGCTGGCGCTGATCATGCTGTTGGTGGCTGGCCGGGAGGTGGTGGCGCGCCAGGGCCGGCGCCTGCGTGGCTGGTGGGCGTTTGGCATCGGTACCGGGGCCATGTTTGTGTCCTCTTTTACTGTGACGGTGCTTGCGCTGACGGTGGTGATAGGCCCCGACCCCTGGTATGCGCCCCAGTACGCCATTCCGTTGCTGGGAATGATGCTGGGCAACACCATGACCGGTGTCAGCCTGGCCCTGGATCGCCTGAATGACTCGGTGTGGCGCCAGCGGGCAGTGATCGAGAACCGGCTAATGTTGGGCCAGACCTGGCAGCAGGCGTTGGAGGATATCCGCCGGGACGCCATGCGCAGTGGCATGATGCCGTCCATCAACGCCATGGCTGCTGCCGGGATTGTCAGCCTGCCGGGCATGATGACCGGTCAGATTCTGGCGGGCAGCCCACCGGCGGTGGCGGTGAAATACCAGATTCTGGTGATGCTGATCATTACCGCCGGCACCGGTTTTGGAGCCGTCATGGCGGTGGGCTGGGGTGGTCGCCGGCTGTTCGATGAGCGGGAGCGGCTGCGGCTGGATCGTTTGATAGAACCCTGACCGGGCACCAAAGTAGCATGGGTACTCGAGCGGTTTTGGGGCTAGGCTTGGGCTTCACCCGCAATAAAGACAACAAGATGATCGGACTACTGCAACGTTATCCCCTGCCAGTGATTGTATTGGCACAACTGTTTGGCACGTCCCTCTGGTTCAGTATCAATGGGGTCTGGTTATCCCTGGCTGGTGAGCTGGGGCTGGCGGAATCGGATCTGGGGCGGCTTACCCTGTCGGTTCAGGCCGGATTTATTGTCGGTACGCTGACCCTGGCGGTTACCGGGCTGGCCGACCGTTTTGGCGCCAGTCGGATTTTTCTGGTCTCCAGCGTCCTGGGCGCCCTGGCCAATGCCGGTTTTGTCCTGGTTGCGGGGGTGTTTCCGGTGGATAGCCTGTTGCGGTTCGCCACTGGCCTGTGCCTGGCTGGTATCTACCCTCTGGGCATGAAGTTGGTCATTGCCTGGACGCCCAAGCACGCAGGCGCCGCTTTGGCGTGGTTGGTGGGCATGCTCACGCTGGGGACTGCGCTGCCTCATTTAATGCGGGGTGCAACCCTGGGCCTGCCGTGGGAGTGGCCGTTGCTGGCGGCGTCGGTTCTGGCGCTGGCGGGTGGATTGCTGGTGTTCCTGCTCGGTGATGGCCCGCACCTGCCCAAAGCCAATGGCGGGCTGCCCATCACTCAGGGCCTGGCAGCCCTGCGAATTCCCCGGTTCCGGGCGGTGGCCGGCGGTTACTTTGGCCACATGTGGGAGCTCTATGCGTTCTGGACCCTGGTGCCGTTACTGATTGCCCGGGAACTAAACCGACTGGGGCAGGGTGAGGCGCTGGTGCCCTGGCTATCGTTCGTGGTGATCGGTATCGGCGCGGCCGGTTGCATTGGCGGTGGCCGGCTTATTCGGACCCGGGGTAGTGAGTGGGTGGCGCGGCGGGCGCTGATGGTCTCCGGGGCGCTGTGCCTGCTGTACCCCTGGTTGCACGGCCTGTCGCCAATACTGCTGATCGCTTTACTGATGATCTGGGGCATTGCCGTGGTGGCGGATTCGCCCCAGTTCTCGGCTCTGGCGGCGGCTACCGCACCGAAAGAAACGGTCGGTTCCTCACTGGCGGTGATGAATGCCGTCGGGTTTGGTCTGACGCTGCCCGCTATCTGGATCACCAGCGGGCTCTGGAGCCCCTGGGGGGTGTGGGTGGCGCTGCTGTTGCTGCCGGGGCCGGTATTCGGATTGCTATCGCTGGGCCGAGGCAAGGCGCCAGCCTGATACAATAGCCCGATTCAGCCGCCCCATCTGTTACGGATCGCCATGACCCCGCGAATTCTTCTGTTGTCCGCCTACGACGCCGCCAGCCACCAGCGCTGGCGGAACCAGCTGGTGGCGATGTGTCCCGACTATCACTGGCAGACCCTGACGCTTCCTCCCCGGTTCTTCCAGTGGCGCATTCGCGGTAACCCGGTAAGCTGGCTGGCCGAGCCATGCCTGTCACAACCCTGGGACCTGATAGTCGCCACGTCCATGGTGGATCTGGCCACCCTGCGGGGTCTGCATCCCCAGCTGGCAACCACTCCGTGCCTGCTCTACATGCATGAAAACCAGTTTGCCTTTCCGGTGAGCGAACAGCAGCAGGGTCGGCTGGAGCCGCAGATGGTGAATCTATACAGCGCGCTGGCTGCGGACGCGGTAGCGTTCAACAGCGCCTGGAACCGTGACAGCTTCTTGAGGGGCGTTGACGCCTTACTGAACAAAATGCCCGATGCGGTGCCGCCGGGGGTGGTGCAGGCTTTAACAGAGAAATCCCGGGTGCTGCCGGTGCCGATTGAAGACCGCCTGTTTGTCGACCAGGGGCGCGCCTTGAACTGGCGGTGCCCACACCTGCTCTGGAACCATCGCTGGGAATACGATAAGGGGCCGGATCGCTTGCTGACGTTTTTGCAGACGCTGGCGGGCCGGTCCATGCCCTTTCGTTTGAGTGTGGTGGGTGAGGGCTTCCGCCGTTACCCGGAGGCATTTGACCGGATCCACCATCAATTTGCTGGTTACATCGAGCACTGGGGTTATATGGACAGTCGCGATGAGTACGACCGGTTGCTGCGCGAGGCAGACGTTGTTTTGTCCACAGCTTTGCACGACTTCCAGGGCCTGGCGGTGCTGGAAGCCATGGCGTCGGGCTGTGTGGCCCTGGTGCCGGACCGGCTGGCGTACCGGGAGTATGTGCCCGAGCATTGCCGTTACCGGAGTGATGAATCGAGCCCGGAAGAGGAAGCCAGGGCTGGGGTTAACTGCCTGGAACAGATCATGGTGGATAAACCCGCTTCTACTTCCCCTGATGCCTGGCGGGCGTCTCGGTTGGCGGGGCGTTACCAGGCCCTGCTGGATGACCTGATTGCTGGCCGTTAGGTTGGTCTGGCGCCAACTTGCGGGCCTCACAGGCCCTGCCTAGACTGGATATTATCCCGCCGTTTCAACAAGGATGGTATCCATGGAGTTCCGCACCCTCGACGGCAACGAAGCCGTTGCCTCAGTGGCCTATCGGTTGAGTGAAACCATCGCCATCTATCCGATTACTCCGGCCTCTGTCATGGGGGAGCATGCCGACGACTGGGCGGCCCTGGGCAAAACAAACGTTTGGGGCCAGGTACCGGGTGTGGTGGAAATGCAGTCCGAAGCCGGCGCGGCCGGCGCCATGCACGGCGCCTTACAGGCGGGCTCACTGGTGACTACGTTCACTGCCTCCCAGGGCCTGCTGCTGATGTTGCCCAACCTGTATAAAATTGCTGGCGAGCTGACGCCGTTTTGCATGCACGTGGCCGCCCGCAGCCTGGCCACTCACGCCTTGTCGATCTTCTGTGACCATTCCGATGTCATGAGTGCCCGGGGTACCGGCTTCGCCCTGCTGGCCTCGGGTTCAGTGCAGGAAGCCCAGGACATGGCCGCGATTGGTCACGCAGTTACGCTGGAAAGCCGGGTGCCGGTAATGCACTTTTTCGACGGCTTTCGTACCTCCCATGAAATCGCCAAGATTGTTCCGCTCAGCGACGATGAACTGAAAGCATTGGTGCCTTATCAGGGCATCGAGGCACATCGTAACCGCCGGATGACGCCCGACCACCCGGTGCTGCGAGGCACCTCACAGAATCCCGACGCCTTTTTCCAGTCCCGGGAAGCGGCCAACCGGTTTTATCAAGCCTTCCCGGACCATCTGGAAGCGGTGATGTCCCGCTTTGCCGACGTCACCGGTCGGCAGTACAAGCTGTTCGATTACGTTGGGCATCCGGAAGCCGAGCGGGTGCTGATCCTGATGGGTTCCGGGGCGGAATGTGCCCATGAAACCGTGGAATGGCTGATGGCCAAAGGCGAAAAAGTGGGTGTGCTCAAAGTGCGCCTGTTCCGGCCGTTTGCAACGGACTGCTTCCTTCAGGCGCTGCCGGATACCGTGCAACATCTGGCCGTGCTGGACCGCACCAAGGAACCCGGCGCCCAGGGTGAACCCTTGCTGCTGGAAATCAGCGGCGCCCTGATGGAGGCGTTCAGCCGGGGTGAGCGTCCCAATCTGCCCCGGGTGATCGGCGGGCGTTATGGCTTGTCCTCCCGGGAGTTCACGCCGGCTATGGTCTGCGCGGTGTTTGAGCAACTGCAGGAGCCGGCACCAAAAACCCGCTTTACCGTGGGAGTGCGGGATGACGTTACCCATTTGTCGCTGGAGGTGGACAGCGAGCTGGATATCGAATCGCCGGAAACCCGGCGGGCGCTGTTTTTTGGCCTTGGTGCCGATGGCACGGTCAGCAGCAACAAGGCCAGCATCAAGATTCTGGGCGAGGGCACCGATCTGTTCGCCCAGGGGCACTTTGTTTACGATTCCAAGAAATCCGGTGCCACCACCGTCTCCCATCTGCGCTTCGGGCCGCATCCCATTCGTTCCAGTTACCAGATTAGTCAGGCCCAGTTTGTGGCGGTGCACGCGCCGCAGTTTCTGGAGAAGTTTGATGTGCTGGAACACGCTGCGCCAGGGGCGACGGTGCTCTTGAATGTGCCCTGGCCAGCAGAGCAGGCCTGGGACCAATTGTCGGTGGAAGCCCAGCGGGTGCTGGTGGAGCGCAAAGCCAGATTGTTCGTGATCGACGCCGCCAGCGTGGCCGAACAGGCCGGGCTGGACCGGCGAATCAACACGGTGATGCAGGTGTGCTTCTTTGCCCTGGCCGATATCCTGCCCCGTGACGAGGCCATTGCCCATATCAAGGAATCCATTCGCCAGACCTGGGGCCGGCGCGGGCCGGAGGTGGTGCGGCGCAATGTGGAGGCGGTGGATTCCGCCCTGGATAATCTCCACGAAGTGCCGGTGCCCGGTTCAGTAACCGCCACCCGGACCCGGCCCCCGAGAGTGCCGGAGCATGCCCCGGACTTCGTGCAGAAAGTTACCCGGCTGCTGATGGATGGCCAGGGCGATAAACTGCCGGTCAGTGCCTTCCCGGTGGATGGCACCTGGCCCACCGGCACCAGCCAGTACGAGAAGCGCGCCATTGCCCAGGAGATTCCGATCTGGGAATCGGACCTGTGCGTGCAGTGTAATTTCTGCACCATGATTTGCCCGCATACCGCCATTATCAGCAAGGTATTCGAGCCGGACAGTGCTATAGATGCTCCCGATAGCTTCCTTGCGGTACCGGAAACCCACACGCCGGAGCTGGAAGGGCTGGACTACCGGGTTCAGGTGGCGCCGGAAGACTGCACCGGCTGCGGCTTGTGCGTGGAAGTGTGCCCGGCGAAGGATCGTACCCAGCCCAAGCGCAAGGCCATCAATATGCGCCCTGTTGAGGAGCATTTGGAAGTTGAGGCCACGAATCTGGCGTTTCTGCGCAACCTGCCGGATGTACCCCGAGACCGAATTCCCCGGGACTTCAAATCCTTACCGCTTTTGATCCCCCTGTTCGAATATTCGGGGGCCTGTGCCGGCTGCGGTGAAACCCCTTACATTCGGTTGCTCACCCAGTTGCTGGGCGACCGGCTGATGATTGCTAATGCCACCGGCTGCTCCTCCATCTATGGCGGCAACCTGCCGACCACCCCTTACACGGTGAATGCCGATGGCCGGGGGCCCACCTGGAACAATTCGCTGTTTGAGGACGCCGCAGAGCTGGGCCTGGGTATGCGTATGTGCCTGGGCAAACTGGCTGGCCGGGCCAGGCAGTTGCTGGAAGATATGAAAGCGCAGCTCCCTGTTGAACTCTACCAGGCCCTGACCAGCTCCTGTGTCACTCTCGACGAGAGCGCCATGGCGGCCCGGCGCGCAGCCGTCGTCCAACTGCGTAACTGGCTCGAAAGCCAACAAGGCTCAGAAGCGCAGGAGCTGGATAACTTGGCGGATGAACTTTGTCCCAAGAGCGTCTGGGTGATTGGTGGCGACGGCTGGGCCTACGACATCGGCTACGGCGGGCTGGACCATGCGCTGGCTTCGGGCCAGAACATCAAGCTGCTGGTACTGGATACCGAAGTCTATTCCAACACCGGTGGCCAGCAATCCAAGGCCACGCCCATGGGGGCGGTGGCCAAGTTTGCGGCAGCCGGCAAGGAAACCCGCAAGAAAGACCTGGGCCTGCTGGCCATGAGTTATGGCCATGTTTACGTGGCCCAGATCGCCATGCAGTCCCACAGTAACCAGGCCACCAAGGCGTTGCAGGAGGCCGAGAGTTTTGACGGCCCGGCGTTGATCATCGCCCACAGCCCCTGCATTGCCCACGGCTACGACCTGGTGCACTCCCCGGCGCAGCAGAAGCGGGCGGTGGACAGCTGGGCCTGGCCGCTGTACCGGTTTGATCCGCGCCGAATAGAGCAAGGCCTCCCGCCGCTGCAACTGGATTCCGTGCGCCAGAAAGTGCCCATGAAAGCCTATATGCAGGAAGAGGCCCGCTTCCGCATGCTGGAACTGCGGGACCCTCAGCGCTATGAATTGCTGGTGGCCAAAGCCAGCGAGGCCGCGAAGGAGCAACGGGAGCTGTATATGCAGCTGGCCGGTATTCATTTTGAAACCCATGACCCCGTGAATGAAAAACCTGCGAGGGATCGAGAGCGCCATGACTGACCTGACAACCCGCTGGCTGGGCCTGGAGCTGAAATCGCCCCTGGTGCTGGGCGCCAGCCCACTGACCGATGAGCTGGATACCCTCAAGGCCTGCGTGCAGGCCGGCGCCGGGGCGGTGGTGATGCACTCGCTGTTTGAAGAGCAGCTGGTGGCGGAGCAGATGGCCGCGCATCGGTTTATTGATTCCCGTATCAACATGGATGCTGAGGCTCGCTCGTTTTTCCCGGAATCCGAGATCTTCGAGATGGGCTCCGGCAGTTACCTGCAACGGCTGCAACAGTTGAAAACGGAGCTGGGGGTGCCGGTGATTGCCTCCCTCAACGGCATTTCTCCCGGCGGCTGGACTCAGCACGCCAGGGAATTGGAGCAGGCCGGGGCCGATGCCATCGAGCTCAACCTGTACGACCTGGCCACTGATGCCGGCGATACCGCCGATACCCTGGAACAGCGCCAGCTGGCGGTGATTCGTTCGGTCGTAGAGCAGGTGTCGGTGCCGGTCAGCGTTAAACTCTCGCCTTTCTACTCGGCATTGCCGGCGTTTGTGGCGGGCGTTGAGGCGGCAGGGGCCAAGGGGCTGGTGCTCTTCAACCGGTTCTATCAGCCGGATATCGACCTGGAACAGCTGGCGTTGAGTCGTGAGGTGGTTCTTTCGACCAGTGCTGAGCTGCCACTGCGTCTGCACGCCATGGCCAGGCTGTATAACCGCACCGGCCTGGACATGGCAGCGTCTGGGGGCGTTCACACGGGCGACGATGCCGCCAAAGCGATCCTCTCTGGTGCCACGGTGGTACAGCTGGTTTCGACGGTTCTGCAACACGGCCCTGCCGCCTTCGAGCGGCTGGGGGGTGAACTCACCACGCGCCTGGCCAGCATAGGCTATCAATCCCTGCAGGAGGCCCGTGGCGCCTTGTCACTGGATAATGTGCCGGATGCCGGCACCTGGGAGCGATTGAACTATGCCCGGCTGCTGCACGGATGGCAGTCGTCCCGATAGGGAGCCAGGGCCGGGATGCATACCGGCCCTGAGCCATCAGCGGAACATCAGTGGCTCTGGTCCGGTACTTCCCGGATGCGGCCATGCTCATCTATGGCTACGTACACGAACAGGCCTTCGGTCACCTTGCGCGGGTTTTTAGAGGTGCGGTCGAGGGTCCACACCTCTACATTGATTTTCATGGAACTGCGGCCGATATCCACCAGCTCGCAGTAACAGCCCACCTGGGAGCCCACCCGCAAGGGTGAGAGAAATTCCATCCGGTCCATGGCCACGGTGGCATTGCGGCCCTGTGAAATACGCCCGGCCATGGTGGCGGCGGCAATGTCCATCTGCTTGACCAGCCAGCCGGCGAACACATCGCCGTTGGGGTTGGTGTCTGAGGGCAGGGGTACCACCTGCAGGGTGAGTTCCCCGCGGGGTTTGGGTTTGTCGTCATCGTATGCAGTCATGGGAGTCGCCTGTAGATACTTATGAGTTGTTTTCCCTGCATGGTAACGGGCTGGCGGCGTGCTGCAAGAAAATTTGAACAATGACGTCTATATTTCAAATGCTGTAACAAAGTTGTCACAGACACTCCTTAGGATGCACTCATCGGTAAAGCAGATCCATACACAACGTCCACCGATATTGGAGACTCAACGTGATGAAACTGAAAGCAGCTCTTGCCTCTGTTGCCCTGGCTGGCAGCATTGCGGCGGTATCTACCCCGGCCATGGCCCGTGATACCGTAAACATCGTGGGTTCTTCCACGGTTTACCCGTTCGCCACTGTGGTTGCCGAGCGTTTTGGTCGTAACACCGACTTCCCGACCCCGAAACTGGAATCTACCGGTTCCGGCGGTGGTCTGAAGCTTTTCTGCGCCGGTGTTGGCACCCAGCACCCGGACATCACCAATGCTTCACGTCGCATGAAGACCAGTGAGTTCCAGGACTGCCAGAACAACGGTGTGAAGGACATTACCGAAGTTCGTATCGGTTCAGACGGCATTGTGCTTGCTAACTCTTCACAGGCTGAGAAGATGGATATCTCCCTGCGCCAGCTGTTCCTGGCCCTGGCGAAAGACGTTCCCAACCCGCAGGGTGGCGAGAATCTGGTACCGAACCCCTATAAGAAGTGGAGCGATATCGATTCCAGCCTGCCGGATATGGCCATCAGCGTAATGGGTCCGCCTCCGACTTCCGGTACCCGTGACGCCTTCGTCGAAATCGCTATGGAAGGTGGCTGCAAGACTTACGATTGGATCAAGTCCAAGAGCAAGGGCGATATGCGCGCCATCTGCCACAACATCCGTGAAGACGGTGCCTTCATTGAAGCTGGCGAAAACGACAACCTGATCGTTCAGCGTCTGGCCCGCGACACCGGCACCTTCGGTATCTTCGGCTACAGCTTCCTGGACGAAAACCGTGGTCAGATCCAGGCCAGCACCATCGGTGGCGTTGAGCCGACTCAGGAAACCATCGGTGACGACAGCTACCCGGTTGCCCGTTCCATGTTCTTCTACGTGAAGAAAGCCCACGTGGGTGTGGTTCCTGGCATCCAGGAATACGTCAACGAATTCACCAGCGAAGGCGCCTGGGGTGACAACGGCTACCTGGTAGACGTAGGCCTGATCCCGAACCCGCGCAACGTTCGTATGCAGGCGGCCAAGGATGCCAAGGCTCTGAAGTCCATGACTGGAAACGAGCTGTAAGATTCTGCAGCGAAAGGTCAGGGATGATCGAAAATGAGAGGAACGCAGCCGGCAGGCTGCGTTCCTTTGTTGTATTCAGTAAAGATCCTTCGGGTTTGCTGGCACAATAGGTCAGCGTGAAACCCTTTCAGGAAAGAGACAGTTATGCAATCGGCCAATTTGTTGCCTATCGTTCTGGTGCTCGCAGTGGTGGCGTACAGCCTCGCCTATATGCGATCGCGCGCCGTGGCGGAGCCTCTCGGTGGTATACGCAATCTCAAATCACTGCCGTTTTACTATGCTGCACGGGCGGCATTGTGGTGCGGAATTCCCGCGTTGATTACGCTCGCTTTGTGGGCGGGCTTTGAAGGCAAGGTTATCCAAAATATTGTGATCGGGTCCCTGCCTCCGGAGGCCATGCCCCAGTCGGCCGGGCAGGCCAGCCTGGTAGTTTCCCAGATTGGCAATGTCGCGGCGGGCAAGCTCAACCCGGAGTTCGTGCCGGAGCATATTGCAGGTGCTGCGTCGTTACTGGAGACGTTGCGTGACCAGAGTAAGAATTTCAAAACGATACTGGTGCTGTTGATTGCGGTGCTGGGTGCGGTTGTTGCCTGGTTCCGGGTAGCGCCTCATATTAACGCCCGTGAGAGTGTCGAAACCACTCTGCGGAGAATCTTCTTTGTGTGCGCCGCCGTCGCAGTAATGACTACGGTGGGCATCATTTTTTCGGTGATCTTCGAGACCATCCGGTTCTTTGGCAAGGTGCCTTTCTGGGAGTTCTTCCTGGGTGCAAACTGGAGCCCGCAGACCGCGCTCCGGGCTGACCAGGTAGGTGCCGATGGCTCCTTTGGCATGATTCCGCTGTTTACCGGTACGCTGCTGATTTCTGCCATTGCATTGATCGTGGCCGTGCCGGTTGGTTTGCTGTCGGCGGTCTTCCTTTCCGAGTACGCCGGTAAAAAGGCTCGCTCTGTGATCAAGCCGCTGATGGAAATGCTGGCGGGTATTCCGACGGTGGTTTACGGGTTCTTCGCCGCCTTGACCGTGGCGCCGTTTATCCGGGACCTGGCCGAGACCGTAGGCCTCAATGCGTCATCCCAGAGCGCCCTGGCGGCTGGCCTGGTGATGGGTGTGATGATTATCCCGTTCGTGTCCTCGTTGTCTGACGATGTGATCAACGCGGTGCCCCAGACTCTGCGTGACGGCTCTCTGGCTCTCGGTGCCACCCAATCTGAAACCATGAAGCAGGTGATCTTTCCGGCAGCGCTGCCCGGCATTATGGGCGGTATTCTGCTGGCCGCTTCCCGCGCCATTGGTGAAACCATGATTGTGGTGATGGCCGCAGGCCTGGCAGCCAACCTCACGGCCAACCCGCTGGATTCTGTCACCACCGTCACCGTACAGATCGTCACCCTGCTGACCGGCGACCAGGAATTCGACAGCGCCAAGACCCTGGCAGCCTTTGCCCTGGGCATGATGCTGTTCGTGGTGACACTGATTCTGAACGTGATTGCTCTCAAGATTGTGCGTAAATATAGGGAACAGTATGACTGATCAACGCTCCCAGGCGGAGATTGTCCGCCAGTCCCTGAAACGCCGGTATCGCAAGGAACGGCGGTTCCGCGCCTACGGTATGTTGGCCATTGCCATCGCCCTGTCGGCCCTGGTGATCCTGTTTGCCGATATCATTGGCAAGGGCTACACCGGGTTTATCAAAACCACCATTACGCTGGATGTGCATCTGGATGGTGAGGCCATGTATCTGGACGATCCTACCGATGCAGACCAGCGCTCCATGGCCGATTTCAATGCACCGATCATCACCGCCCTCGGTGATCTGATTCCGGGTGTTGAGGATCGTGCTGCCCAGCGCGAGCTCAGCCGGCTGGTGGGAAGTTATGGCGCCAATCAGATCCGCGACCTGCTCCGTAGCCAGCCGGAACTGTTGGGCACCACTCAGACCCTGACCTTCCTGGCCCACGATCGTGTATCGGTGTATGTAAAGCATGCCGACAACGATAATTACAGCGTTCGACTGTCTGAGCGCCAGATTGAATGGGTGGACTATCTGGTGGAGCGTGGCGTTATCCAGACGGCGTTCAACGACGTATTCTTCCAGTCTGGCGATTCCCGGGAGCCGTCTAACGCCGGTATTCTGGGCGCTATCATCGGTTCATTACTGACCATGGTGGTGACCCTGCTGATTGCCTTCCCTGTCGGGGTGGCCGCAGCGGTCTATCTGGAAGAGTTCGCGCCCCAGAACAAGCTGACCGATTTCATCGAGGTGAACATCAACAACCTGGCGGCGGTGCCGTCGATCATCTTCGGTCTGCTGGGTCTGGCGGTGTTCATCGGGTTGTTTGGCATGCCCCGTTCGGTGCCGGTGGTGGGTGGTCTGGTACTGGCGCTGATGACGTTGCCTACCATCATCATCTCCAGCCGTGCCGCCATCAAGAGTGTGCCGCCCTCCATTCGCGAGGCAGCTGAGGGCATCGGGGCTTCCAAGATGCAGGTGGTGCTTCACCATGTGGTACCCCTGGCGATGCCGGGCATGATGACCGGTTCCATCATCGGTATGGCGCAGGCGCTGGGTGAGACTGCCCCGTTGCTGCTGATCGGGATGGTCGCATTTATTGTGGAGATTCCGGACGGCTTCTTCAGCTCCGCCACGGTACTGCCGGTACAGATCTATCTGTGGGCAAGCAGCGCGGAACAGGGTTTTATCGAATTGGCGTCAGCGGGCATTATGATCCTGCTGACCTTCATGATCAGTATGAATGCACTAGCCATTTGGCTGCGCAAACGTCTTGAGCGCCGGTGGTAAGGAGAGTACTAATGAATACCATGAATCCGACAATCACGAGTGAGGCGGACATGCCGGCAGACACTATTATCCCGGTAAAAGACGAGCGGCCAGCGGAAACCGTCATTGAAGAAGGTACGACCGTTGGGGTTCCTCTGTCTGATGATCCCAAGTTCAAGCTGCGTAATGTAGAAGTGTTCTATGGTCAGGATCGGGCCATAAAGAACGTCAGCCTGGACATTGGCCGTAACGAAGTCATTGCCTTTATCGGGCCTTCCGGCTGCGGCAAATCGACCTTTCTGCGGTGCCTGAACCGGATGAACGACAGCATTGATATCTGCCGGGTCAAAGGTCAGTTGATGATCGACGAGCATGATATCTACGACCCGAAGCGGGACGTCGTTGAGCTGAGAGCCCGGGTGGGCATGGTGTTCCAGAAGCCGAACCCGTTCCCCAAGTCGATCTACGACAACGTGGCCTACGGCCCACGAATTCATGGCCTTGCCAACCGTAAATCCGATCTTGATGAGATTGTTGAAAACAGCCTGCGCAAAGCCGGTCTTTGGGATGAGGTGAAAGATCGCCTGGATGCTACGGCCACCGGTATGTCCGGCGGCCAGCAGCAGCGCCTGTGCATCGCCCGTGCCATTGCTGTTAGTCCGGAAGTGATCCTGATGGACGAGCCATGCTCGGCCCTGGACCCGATCGCCACCGCAAAAGTGGAGGAGCTGATTGCCGAGATGTCGGAGAGTTACACCATCGTGATTGTGACCCACTCCATGCAGCAGGCAGCCCGGGTTTCTAACCGTACAGCCTATTTCCATCTGGGCCACCTGGTGGAGGTGAATGAGACTGACAAGGTATTCACCTCGCCGGAGCACCAGCTGACCGAATCCTACATTACTGGCCGCTTTGGTTAAGGGCACCGGGGAACACTGGAGATATCAGATATGCCGAATAAAAAGGACGATGTATACGGGGATCACATTTCCCACAAGTTCAATGACGAGCTGACCGAACTGAAAACCCAGTTTCTGAACATGGGTGGTCTGGTTGAAAGCCAGGTTGAGCGCGCAGTTCAGGCGCTGGTAGACGGTGATGGTCACCAGGCCGAAGACGTCCGTGCGGGAGACAAGAAGGTTGACCGGATGGAAGTGGATCTGGATGAGGAGGCCACGCTGATCATCGCCCGCCGCCAGCCCACGGCTCGGGATTTACGGTTGGTGATTGCGGTGATCAAGATGGTGGCGGACCTTGAGCGGGTTGGCGATGAGGCCAAGAAGATCGCCAAGATGGCCATCAAGCTGTCCGAGGAAGGTCAGGCGCCCCGTGGATATGTTGAAATTCGCCACATTACCACTCATGTGCTGAGCATGCTGCACGATGCGCTGGATGCGTTTGCGCGTCTGGATTCGGAGCAGGCGCTGCGGGTGATGAAGGAAGACAAGCGGGTAGATGAGGAGTATCAGGCAGCGGCTCGTACGTTGCTGACGTTCATGATGGAAGATACTCGCAACATTTCACGCTGTATGTCGGTGATGTGGGTTCTGCGGGCATTGGAGAGGGTGGGTGATCACGCCTGTAACATTGCCGAGAACGTTATCTTCATGGTCAAAGGCGAAGATGTTCGCCATACGCCTGTGGAAGAAGCCGAGAAGGTAGTTGGCCGTTAACGTTAAAATCCCGTTCCCGTTGTCGTGGGGGCGGGCTTTGGAGGAGGGCTGGCATGCGGGTTGGCTTTACGGGACACGCTCAAGCCGTCCGTGGGCGCTTAGCTTTCGCCATCCCTGGCGAAAGATAGTCCCGTAAAGCCAACCCGCACACCAGCCAGCCGAACCAAGGCATGGGTTTCCCTAGCCTGAGACTCGATGCTTTGGAAGGCTTGGCACCAGGCCTGGTGCAGCCGGGCCGGTAGTGCTGTTCGGGAGTATCTTTGGCCATGGATGGCCAAAGCTAAGCGCGCATGGATGCCTTGAGCGTCTCCCGAACAGCACTACCGGCTCGGATGCCTACTCCTAAGCCGCGTGCCGGAGAAAGAAGGTAGAGAATCAGGCCTGCTTCATCTTGTCAGTATAAGGCGGCCAGCCCAGCGGTTTGCCGGCAAGAACGTGCAGGTGGATATGGAACACTGTCTGCCCCGAATTTTCGCCGCAGTTCATGACAACCCGATAGCCATCGTCGGCAAACCCCTTCTCTTTGGCAATCTTCGCTGCCACCACATACAGATGCCCCACCAGTTCCCGATCATCCTCGGTGATGTCGTTGATCGTGGCAATGGCCTTCTTCGGTATAACCAGGAAATGCACCGGCGCCTGAGGATTGATGTCACTGAACGCCAGGGCGAGGTCATCCTCGTAGAGAATATCGGCGGGGATTTCCCGGTTGATGATCTTGGTGAAAATCGTCTCTGACATGGTGACTCCTTTTCGATTGTCTTTGGGATTATTGTTCGGTGTTAAAGCTGGTTCAGACCCGGAATCCGGGAAGTGATCTGCCTGACCACGGCCGGCAGCTCTTCATCCAGGCCCATGGCGTAGCGGGCTACACCGTTGCGGGCGAAGGGCAAAGCGCGGGCAGCGCCCAGGCCCAGGTTGCGAGCCAGGTGTACCGGCGGGATGGCGTTGCTGAACAGATGGTAGAACAGGTCCATGGCCAGCATCATGCGGCGGTTGGCGGGCCGGCGTTTCTGTTCGTATAGCGCCAGCCAGTGCTGGCTGGCCAGGTCATCGCTGCTGCGGCGAGCTTCTTTCAGCAGGCCCTGCAGGCATTGGGCGTCCTGAAAGCCGAGATTTACCCCCTGGCCGGCCAGGGGGTTGATGGTGTGGGCGGAGTCGCCGGCCAGCACCACGCGGTTCTGGAAATAGTGCCTGGCGTGCTGGCGGGCGATGGGGAAACTGGCTTTGGCGTCGATGTGGGTCAGCGGCGGCAGGCGTGCCGGGAAGGCCTTGCGGATTTCCGTCATCAGGGTGCTGTTGTCCATGGCTTTGAGTTCGGCCAGCCTTGCCGGGCTGTCGTACCACACCAGTGATCCCCAGGTTTCGCCGGGGTATTGCTCACCTGCACTGTGTAACGGCAGGAAGGCTCTGGGGCCGCTGGGGTAAAAGCCCTGCCAGGTAATGTCCTCGGGCTGGCCCAGGTAGCGGACTGAAATCACCATGGCTTGTTGTTCGTACTGGTCACGGGTCACGCCAATGCCAGCCAGTTGCCGTACTCTGGACATGGCGCCGTCGGCCCCGACAATCAATTGGGCGCTCAGTTCTGTACCATCATCCAGGGTTATCGTTCCACGCTCGGCATTCTGTGTCAGTGCCTTGAGCCCCTGGCCGGTAATCAGCGTGACGTCGGGTTCGTCCTGTAAGGTTTGCCACAGGGCGTTCTGGGTGATGCTGTTTTCGACGATATGGCCCAGATGGCCTGCGCCGAGATCGGCCGCACTGAATTCCACTTCGGTCAACGAGCCGGGCAGCAGGCGGCTGAGCGGGTGCGGGGTCTCGTCCCACACGGCCAGGCGGCGATAGGGTGTGGCGCGCATGGCCTGAATGCGAGGCCAGGCGCCCAGGCTTTGCAGATAGCGCTCGCTGCCGGCACTGAGCGCTGATACCCGGATATCGGGGCTGGCATCCGCGTCAAAGTCCGAGGGCTCGGCCTTATCAATCAGGCCGACCTTGATGCCCTGCTGGCCAAGGCCATTGGCAAGGGCGGCGCCAACCATGCCGGCGCCAACGATGATGATGTCAAATGCTTGGTTCATATCCGGTTCCTGTCTGATGGCATCAGTTTACGCGATGCCACGGGCCAGACAAGCGACCGGGATCAATCCGGCGGGTTTCAGTACCCCGCGAGTCTGGAGACGGCCTTCTCCTCAGTGGTTTCCGGCCGTTGACGGCCTTTCGTCAGCCAGGCCGGTTTCTGGGCGCCTGGCCGGGTGAAGCCTTGGTTGATCACCATGGGGTGAACCAGTTGCAGGAAGTCTGCGGTTTTCATGTGAATGGATTCGGTGTGGGTGCCGGCGGCGAAGGCCAGTTCCGGCTGCTCCGTCAGCACTTCGGCGCAATAGACCGTCATGCCGAACAGGTTGCCGAACGGTGGCATGGCGCCCACCTCGCACTCGGGAAACCGGTCCTGGAATTCCTGTTCGTCAGCAAGATCCACGAAATCGGTGTCCAGCACCCGGGAGAGCCGATCCCAGCGCACCCGCCAGGTAGCGGGCATCACCAGCATGGCCATTTTGCCATCGAGTTCGATGATGACGGTTTTGACAACCCGGTCGCCGGCGATCTTGACGTGGTGAGCCAGCTGCTGGGCCGTGAAGGCAGGGGGATGGGAGAGGCACATGTATTCCACACCTGCCTCGTCCAGGAACTCTGTTAACTGCTTCACCGGCATAGTCACAACCTCCTGACAGCATGGTCGGTGTTGTGGAGCCATCCGCCTTCCCGGGCTTGGCCCCGATGGCAAGAGGGGCTGGTGCCCCTTCTTACCGTCAGCTTAGCCCAGGTTGAGCTGTTTGCGAGTATCCATCTGTATTTGTGTGTAACCGTTCGCGTCATTCGGCTTTGTACATGTGTACATCGCGCTGAGGGAACGGAATGGTAATGCCCTCTGCGTCAAAGGCCTTTTTCACTTTCTCCTGCATGTCCCAGTAGTATGGCCAGAGGTCGTCAGTGGCAACCCAGGCACGGAACATGAGGTCAACAGAGCTGTCACCGAGGGCACCAACACAAATTCGCGGTGCCGGGTCTTTGAGTGAACGCTCATCTTCGTCAAACAGGCGTTGAAGAATGGCTTTGGCCTTGTCGATGTCGTCGTCATAGTGAATGCCGAAGGTCATGTCGCAACGGCGTTTGTCGTAGATGCTCACGTTAACCAGTGTTGCGTTGGACAGGCTGCCGTTGGGGATCACAATTCGACGGTTATCGAAGGTGTTTACCACGGTGTAAAGAATCTGGATTTCGGCGACCGCACCGAGGTAACCCTGGGCCTCAATGGTGTCGCCCACCTTGAAGGGCTTGAAGATCAAAATCAGGACACCACCAGCAAAGTTTGCGAGACTGCCTTGCAGCGCCAAGCCAATAGCCAGACCGGCGGCACCGATAACCGCGATGAACGACGTGGTGGCAATGCCGATCATGGAGGCGACCGAAATCAGCAGCATGATCTTGAGCACGGCGCTAATCAAACCGCACAGGAATTTGTTCAGGGTGGGGTCTTTTTGCCCCAGTTTCTTGTCAAGAACCGAAACAAAACGGTTGATCAGCCACATACCCACGATCAGGGTAATAATGGCCAGCAACACTTTGGGGGCATAGGCCATGGTCAGGGCAACTGCCTGGTCCATCCATTGGGTGGCCTGCCCGTCGGCACTGAAGAGGTCTTCCATAGGGGAGCTCCTTGTTCGTTAGTGTTTTCTGGGGTGTAACTGCCTGGACAATCGATTGCCGCAAGAGAATCTGACTTTACGCAGTATAGAGCACAAATGGATTAAACCTGCATTGCGCAGAGATGTTGTAAACGCTTTATTTCAGGAACTTGTGGTGGTTTCTGGCGTAGTCGCGAATGGTTTCCGGATTACCGCGCACAAGAATTCGCCCCTGTTTCTGGCTGAGCTGGTAGTCGTACATCGGGTCGTAATAGTCGTTGAGCAGGCTTTCAATCCAGGCATGGTGGCCGTCCAGGGCGCCGGTCGCCTGTTGCTGGTCGAGCGCCTGGGTCATCAAGTCTCGGAGCTGCTGGTAGCGTTCACCACCCAGGCGCCGGCGTATCCGGTCCAGGGCGCTGAGCAGGTAATCCCGGAAGTTGAGCCAGCCGGCCTCTTCACCGTCTCTTGAAAGGTAGTCCTGTAGCATGGCCTCGACATAGTCGGTACGTATAATCGCAACCCGTTCTTCCATGGGCTGTTCAAGGATCATCAGCGGCGATTCCGCCATTCGCGCCCGCAGGGATTCAGGCAGGGCGCAGCGGCCGATCAGTCGGCTTTCATCTTCCAGGTAGATCGAGCCACCGGTCAGGTGATGCGCCTTCAGCATGGCAACCGCCAAACGGTTCTCGAAGTCTATCTGGGAAGGTTGCGGCGTAACCTGTCGGCCAAAACTGGAGCCTCTGTGATTAGCCAGTCCCTCAAGGTCGACCGGATTGGGCAGGTCAAGCAGGACGCGGGTTTTGCCAGTGCCGGTGCGGCCGCTGAGAATCCGGTAATCACCGTTGGCAATCAGTTGGTCCAGGCTGTCGATCAGAAAGCGCCGAAGCGCCTTGTAGCCACCGTTCACCAAGGGGTAGTCAATGCCTGCGTCTTTGATCCATTGCTGCGTAAGCCGTGAGCGTAGCCCGCCACGAAAGCAGAAAAGGTATCCCTCGGGGTGC
The DNA here is from genome assembly GCF_050707965.1 of Marinobacter sp. KM021. Taxonomy (NCBI): domain Bacteria; kingdom Pseudomonadati; phylum Pseudomonadota; class Gammaproteobacteria; order Pseudomonadales; family Marinobacteraceae; genus Marinobacter; species Marinobacter sp. KM021. The sequence goes on along the minus strand of NZ_CP136129.1, from coordinate 3,179,343 downwards.
CTGGCGATGAAACGGTTCCAGGCTTCTATACGCTGCGCCTTGATGTCGCCAGAGACCAGTTGATGGCCCAGTTTAATGGCTTCGTCCTGACCTTTCTCCTTGTAGCAGATACCCACCCGGTGCCGTTCTTCATCGTTCATCAGCGGTGCATTTTCAGCACAGGGAAAACTGCCTTTGGCAAACTCCACCGGTGCCCGCACATCCATTAACGGGATGTCGTTCAGGAACAGGTTGAGGTAGTCATCGGTGTCGGGTCTGCTGGCCATTTCCACGAATCGCTGTTACTCAGAGTGAGGCGGCAGTATACCGGACTGTTGATATCCCGGCCAAAGGGTACAATGCCGCCTTGGAAACGGCCTGAAAGGACCAGTGATGAATCCGGAAACACTCAATCTGCACCTGCGCAAAACCCTTAGTCGCGGCCGGGTGGCCCAATCGGCGCCGGCCGGCTGCCCGGAGATACCGCTCTACCTGTTTGACCCGTCTGTGCTTGAGGGGCCACTAAGTCATGACGAGGCCCAGGCGGTCGTGGCGGAGCCGGCCTATTGGTCGTTTTGCTGGGCCAGTGGCCAGGTGTTGGCCCAGTGGATTCTGGACCACCCGACGTTGGTGGCGGGTAAGACGGTTCTGGATTTCGGCTCCGGATCGGGTGTGGTCGCGGTAGCGGCAGCCCGGGCGGGGGCCGCGCGGGCCATTGCCTGCGATATCGATCCGGTAGCGCTGGATGCTGCTGCAGCCAACGCTGAGTTGAACGGCGTGCGGGTGGAGCTGTGTGCGGACTGGGCGCAGCGGCCCGGGCACGTGGACCTGATCACCGCGGCTGATGTGCTGTACGACCCGGAAAACCGGCCGCTGCTGGAGGCCTTTCGCGCTTCCGCTGACCAGGTGTTGCTGGCAGACTCCAGAGTCAGGAACCTGGCCAATCCGGCCTATGAACAGCAGGCGGTGATCGAGGCTAGAACCTGGCCGGATCTGAACGAATTCGAGGAGTTCAACAAGGTGCGCATTTATCTTGCGCAGGGCAGTCTGTAGCTGAGAGCAGTGAGGCATGGCAGAAAAAATAAAGGGCAACCCTCGGGCTGCCCTTCGCAGGTACTGAACCGCCATCCTGAGCAGTTCAGATTTGGAACAGGTTGGCGCCTCCGTGCGCGGTGGGCAACTGCCTTGTTGCCAGTCCTTGCGTCCGTTCCATGGTGCCGGCGTCCGAGCCAGCCATCCAATTCGTTATCCCTTAAGCGAGGCGTCCCTGTGTCCTTGCCTCTCCCCACAATCCATGCAGGGGTGCGTCCAGTGCGTCGTCCTTTTCCCTGTCATCCTTGACGTTGAACATCATACCAATCCCACCTTTACAGACGTGTGAACTGTGCACGATTTGTTGAACACGAAACTGCGGTCATCAATATTTTTTGTTAAAAATCATTAAGATATATTGAATTCCTGGGTGAGCGCTCGCGTCTGCGCACGCTACGCGGCTACATGTTCTTACATGCTTGTAGGAAATGTCTCACACAGAGTCGGGCGAATTTCTCAAATCCACTTCACCGGCATTGCGGATGCCCGGCCAGGGCAGCATGCCGATCGCGATGCCCAGGGCATCCGCCAGAACATCGGCCATGGAAAAATCCCGATAGGGGAGGTTGGCCTGGACCGCTTCGAGCGCCAGGCCGAAGCCCAGCAGGGCAGGGGCGTACCAGAATGCACTCAGGCGAGGCCAGGCCAGCCGGGTGACAATGGTCAATTCGATAAACGCAATAATGTGGTTGACCTTGTCGTTGGCGGCTGCAGGGATGGGGTAGCTGGAGCTGGTTGTGGCCAGGTACAGGATGGCGGCCACCGAGATCAGCAAGACTGCCTGCCAGAGCCGGCGCATGCGCAGAAGGGTAGAGACGGTTTGCTGAAATGGGAGCATCAAGTCATCCGGGTGTGGTTGCAGGCTGTGGGAACGATCCTGACATGATATGCTTTGCGCCCCGTTTTTGTCATGGCAGCGGAGGATCATCAGCGATGCTCAAGGGTAACTTTTTCAGAGGACTGGGTTATCTGGGTGAAGGTTTCAGGCTGATCCGCCTGCCGGGCCTGCGCCTGTTTGTCATCATTCCCCTTGTGATCAACATCCTCCTGTTTGGTTTGATGTTCTATTTCATGGCGGAGCTGTTTTCGGTCTTGATCGCCGGGGCCATGGCCTGGCTGCCGGATTGGGCCTGGTTGCAGGCACTGGACTGGCTGTTCTGGTTACTTTACGGCGTGGTGATTCTGCTGATGCTGGCCTACGGTTTTGTGATTGTTGCCAATCTTATCGGCTCGCCGTTCTACGGTTATCTGGCCGAACTTACCGAAAAGCATCTGACCGGCCAGGAAGTCAATCCGGACGAAGGCTGGGCGGCGCTGCTGAAGGATACCCCACGAATTCTCTGGCGCGAGGTCCAAAAGATCGCCTATTACCTTCCCCGCGCCCTGGGCCTGTTCATCATAGGCCTGATTCCGGTCGTCAACCTGGTGGCGGCCTTACTCTGGTTCCTGTTCAACAGCTGGATGATGGCGTTGCAGTACGTGGATTATCCGGCGGACAACCATAAAGTCAGTTTTGCCCGTCTGCGCCGGGATCTTGCGGCCCAGCGGCTGTCAGCACTGGGTTTCGGCTTGCCGGTGGCCCTGGCGGCCATGGTGCCGGTGCTTAACCTGGTGGTGGTGCCGGCCGCGGTGTGCGGAGCAACCGCCTACTGGGTACGGGAAAATACATCGAATCAACAGTAACTTACTTGCGGAGGTTTCTTGGAAACATCGGAATTTGTCATCGGTCAGCGTTGGGTCAGCCACAGCGATACCGCTTTGGGTTTGGGTATCGTTACCGACATCTCGGGGCGCAGAGTCACCCTGGGGTTTCCGGCGGCCGATGAAGAGCGCACCTATGCCATCGATAATGCGCCTTTGTCGCGTATTGTCTATCAGCTGGGTGAGGAGATAGAGACCTACGACGGCGAGCGCTACATTGTTCGCGCCGTTGAGGATCTCCACGGTGTTCTGATGTACCACGCCGATGACGGCGAGAATCTTCAGCAGATCTCCGAGGTAAAGCTGGCCGGTTCGGTCAATTTTTCGGCACCGCACCAGCGCCTGTTCGCCGGTCAGTTTGACCGTAACGGTGCCTTCCGGTTACGGGTCTCCACGCTCCAGCATCTCGATCGGCTCAGAGCTTCGCCGGCTCAGGGGTTGATTGGCGCCCGTACCCAGCATTTGCCGCACCAGCTATACATTGCCCACGAAGTGGCGCGCCGCCATGCCCCCAGAGTGTTACTGGCCGATGAGGTGGGTTTGGGCAAAACCATTGAGGCTGGCCTGATTCTGCACTATCAGCTGCACACCGGCCGGGCCCGAAGGGCACTGATTGTGGTGCCGGATTCACTGATTCACCAGTGGCTGGTGGAGATGCTGCGCCGCTTCAATCTGCGCTTCTCGATAGTGGACCAGAGCCGCTACGACGACATCAAAGCCCAGGAAGACGATGTAGACGCCCTGGTAAACCACATCTTCGGTGACGACGACAGCGTCAACCCGTTCGAGGCGGACCAGCTGGTGTTGTGCAGTCTCGATTTTCTGGTGCAGAGCGAACAGGCCCGTGACCATGCCCTGGCGGCGGGTTGGGACCTGATGGTGGTGGACGAAGCCCACCACCTGGCCTGGTCGCCGGAACAGGCCAGCCCGGAATATCAGCTGGTTGAAAGCCTGTCTGAGGCCAGCAAAGGCCTGTTGCTGCTGACCGCTACGCCGGAACAGGTGGGTGTGGCCAGTCATTTCGCCCGTTTGCGCTTGCTGGACCCGGCACGGTTCCACTCCCTGGGCGCGTTCCGGGAGGAAGAACAGCAGTATGAGGCCATTAACAAAGTGGTGCGCCGGTTGCTTGAAACCCCGGACCATATTGACCCGGAAGATAAAGCGGCCCTTGCCGGCTGGCTGGGTGATGAGCTGGAGGAGCTTCTGGCCCGGGATGGCGCCCACCAGGCGGTGATTGATGCGTTGCTGGACCGCCATGGCACCGGCCGGGTGCTGTTCCGCAACACCCGGGCAGCGATTCAGGGCTTCCCGGAGCGCCAGCCGCTGCCGGAACCCCTGCCGTGTCCCGCTCTGTATGACGATTGCCGGTACGGCGATGTGGGCCTGGCCCCGGAGCAAAACGTGCCGGAAGAGCAATGGCTGGCGGAAGATCCCCGGGTAGCCTGGCTGGAGAAAAAACTGGCCAGCCTGCGCCCGGCCAAAGTGGTGGTGATCTGCGCCCGGGCTGATACGGCCATGGCGCTTGAGCATTACCTGCAGTTGCGGGCCGGCATTCGCAGTGCCGCCTTCCATGAGCACCTGAGCCTGCTGGAACGGGATCGTGCTGCCGCCTATTTTGCCGACAGCGAGCAGGGCGCCCAGGCGCTGATCTGTTCGGAAATCGGCAGTGAGGGCCGTAACTTCCAGTTTGCCCACCACCTGGTGCTGTTTGATTTGCCCGCCAACGCGGACCTGCTGGAACAGCGGATTGGCCGGCTGGACCGCATCGGCCAGACCGAGGCCATCCGGATTCACATACCCTACCTGCAGGGCACCAGCCAGGAAGTACAGTACCGCTGGTTCCAGGAAGGGCTGAACGCCTTTGCCGAGAGTTGTGCCGTCGGTGTGGCGGTTCACGACCAGGTGGGTGACGAGTGGCAGAAGGCCCTGGACGGCGATGACGCCGCCCTTGAACCCATGCTGGCAAGCAGTGCAGAGGAAACTGCGCGGCTGAAAACCCTGCTGCACAACGGCCGGGATGCCCTGATTGAGCTCAACTCCTGCCGCCGGGATGAAGCCGAAGCCTTGATTGCCAGTATCGAGCAGGAGGAAAGCTCGGCCCAGGTCCGTGATTACATGGTGCAGGCGTTCGATATTCTGGGTGTGGATATTGAAGACCACAGTGAGCATGCCGATGTGCTCAAGCCTGGCGAACAATACCAGGCGGGCCATGTTGCCGAGCTGCCGGAGGACGGTCTGACCGTCACCTGGGAGCGTGAACAGGCCCTGCAGCGGGAAGATATGGCGTTCATGAGCTGGGAGCACCCGATGGTGACCGGCGTGATGGATTCTGTCACCAGCTCGGGCCTGGGCAAAGCGGCGCTGGCCAATCTGTCCGTGAAGGCACTGCCGCCCGGCACCCTGCTGCTGGAGGCCCTGTTTGCCGTACACTGCCCGGCGCCGGAGTCCCTGCAGTTGACCCGCTATCTGCCGGTTTCGCCGCTGCGCCTGGTGGTGGATGTGAATGGCCGGGACCTGTCCAACGCGTTACCTCATGATCGCCTGAATGAGCTGTGCTCCAACATTCGCCGGCGCACGGCACAGGCCATCGTGCCAAAGATCCGGGCCGAGGTGGAAACCATGGTGGACCACGTTGAGCGACTGGCAGAGCCGCACCTGGCGCAGCTGCAGGCGCAAGCCCTGGCGCAGGTTGAGGCGGGCTTTGTTCCCGAGGTGCGCCGGCTGGAAGCATTACAGCGGGTAAACCCGGCCATTCGCAGTGAAGAAATCGATTATCTGCGCGGCCAGCTGGATGCTGCCCGGGAAGCGGTGGGCCACGCCAGTCTTGCGCTGGAAGGTATTCGGGTGATTGTTACCTCCTGAAGTGGACTAACTGGCTGAGTTGCGGGCGTTATCTGGCAACATGGCATCTGATAGAGTAAGTTGAACGTAACGAAGTGTTATAAGGCTTTGGTTATTGTCCAAAGACTCCAATCCACGGAAGACAGAGAGAACCTGTGATGACGTTGATACTGTTTCTGATCGCACTGGGCGGCCTGCTGTTTGTATTGCGCCGCGAATCCGGTGCAAAGCCTGCTATTGGTGTTATGGCGGTGGTGGGTGTGATCGCCCTTTTCTCGGGCTCTGGCTGGCTCGCACTGGTGTTATTTGTCGGTGCGGCCATTACCGCGATGGCGGGGCTGCCGCAGTTCCGGATCAACTGGCTTACCCCGCGGGTGTTTGCCATGTTCAAGAAGGTGGCGCCCAAGGTCTCGGAAACAGAAAAGGTGGCGCTGGAAGCCGGCACCGTCGGCTGGGACGGCGAGCTGTTTACCGGCCGCCCGGACTGGCACAACCTGCTGATCAACCGTCATACAGGGTTGAGCGACGAAGAGCAGGCATTCGTTGATAATCAATGTACCCAGGCGATCTCCATGTGCAATGCCTGGGATCTGGCGGTGGAGCGGGCTGATCTGCCGAAAGAGTTGTGGGACTTCCTCAAGAAAGAGAAGTTCTTCGGCATGATCATTCCGAAAGAATACGGTGGCCTGGAGTTTTCGGCGAAAGCCCAAACCGCCGTGCTGCAGAAGCTGGCGGCCAACGAAATGCTGATGGTGACCGTAGGTGTTCCCAATTCCCTCGGCCCCGGCGAGTTGCTGGTCAAATACGGCACCGAAGAACAGAAAAACTACTATTTGCCACGCCTTGCCGATGGCCGTGAAGTGCCTTGCTTTGGCCTCACCGGCCCGCGGGCAGGCTCGGATGCAACGTCGCTGCCGGATACCGGCATCGTCTGCAAACAGAAAGTGGATGGCAAGGAAGTGCTGGGCATCCGCCTGAACTTCGAGAAACGCTGGATTACCCTGGCGCCGGTGGCCACCGTGGTGGGTCTGGCGTTCCGAATGTTTGACCCGGACGGTCTGCTGGGTGACACCAAAGACTATGGCATTACCTGTGCGCTGATTCCCCGGGACACCGACGGCATGGAAATCGGTCGTCGCCACTGCCCCATTGGTACTCCGTTCATGAACGGACCGATCAAGGGCAAAGACGTGTTTATCCCGCTGGATTACATCATCGGTGGCCAGGAAATGGCCGGCCAGGGCTGGCGTATGCTGGTTGAGTGTCTGTCTGTCGGCCGTTGTATCACCCTGCCGTCTGGTGCGGCTGGTGCGGCCGCGTACTCCGTGGGCACGGCTGGCGGTTTCACCCGCATTCGCCGTCAGTTCAATACGCCGGTGGCGGATATGGAAGGTGTGCAGGCGCCCCTGGCCCGTATTGCCGCAAAAACCTACATTGCCCAGTCGGCGGTGAACCACACCGCCAACATGATCGACCGGGGCGAGAAACCGGCGGTGCCGTCGGCGATCCTCAAGTACCACCTGACCGAGTTCCAGCGTGAAATTCTGACCGACGCCATGGATGTTCACGGTGGTAAAACGGTTACCCTCGGCCCCCGTAACTATCTGGGGATTGGTTTCAGTGGTGCGGCGGTGTCGATCACCGTTGAGGGTGCCAACATCATGACTCGCAGCCTGATGATCTTCGGCCAGGGTGCGATCCGTTGCCATCCTTACGTTCTGAAAGAGCTTGCCGCAAAGGATAACGACGACATCAAGGCCTTTGATGAGGCATTCTTTGGTCATGCCGGCCTGATTTTCGGCAACGCCGCCCGTGCGTTCACCCAGGCCCTGGGCGTCGGCAAGGCCGATGTGCCGTTTGACAGCGCTTCGCGCAAGTATGCCCAGGCCCTGGCACGGTTCAGCTCCGCCTTCGGGCTGTGTGCCGATGCCGCCATGACCACCCTGGGTGGTGAGCTGAAAATGCGTGAGTTGATCTCCGCCCGTCTCGGCGACATGCTGTCCAATCTCTACCTGGCATCCATGGTGCTGAAAAACTGGCATGAGACCCAGCCAGTGGAAGGCGAGAAAGAACTGATGCAGTACAGCCTGGCATTTTTGCTACACCGTACTGAACAGGCCCTGGATGAGTTCCTGCAAAACCTGCCGAATCGTCCTGTGGCCTTGGCTCTGCGGGCGGTAACCTTGCCGCTGGGATGTCGTTGGGACGCGCCTCATGATGATCTGGCGCGCAAGCTGGCGCGGGCGATCTCTACCGATACGCCCATCCGCAACAAGCTGATGGCGGGTGCCTGGACCACCGATGGGGAAGGTACCGTGGAAAATCCGGTAGCCCGCTACAACGGTCTGCTCAAGGATTACGACAAGGCCGAGCAGCTGTACCGCAAAGCCACCAAGGCCTATGCCAAGGGTGAGCTGCCGATGACGGCATTGCACCCGGAAGAGCGCTTTGAAGCGGCTCTGGAAGCGGGCATCTACACCAAGGAAGAAGCAGATTTCATGCGTCAGTATGAACAGGTGGTGCTGGAGATGCTCACCGTGGATGACTTCCCGTTTGATGAGTTTGCCCGCAACAAGGACACCCTGATTGACCACAACCCGGCCTGACGGAGCGGGATGAGATGTGGCTCTCAGTGGTTGCAGTCAGCGTTGGCGCCGTGATCGGCGCCAACCTTCGATGGGTGCTCGGCTTATGGCTGAATGCCAGTTACCACGCGGTACCTTGGGGCACTCTGGTGGCCAATCTCAGTGGCGGCTGGCTGGTTGGCCTGTTGATTGGTTTTTTTACCCAGAGTAACGCTCTGGCGCCGGAATGGCGTTTGTTTGCCATCACCGGGTTGTGTGGTGCGCTGACCACCTTCTCGACCTTCTCGCTGGAAATGTTCGGTGCACTGCAGGAAGGCAAGTGGGCCATGGCACTCACCGGCATTGTCGCCCATGTGGTGGGGTCTATTCTTATGACTGCCCTGGGCTTTTATACCTTCAGTCTGATCAAGGGCTGAACAGTACGTAGGCGCCGCCGGAACTGGGTATGACTACCTACATAAATTATTGAAAAGCCCCTTGGCAAGCCGGGAATTCCAGAGTAGAGTGGTTCGCGTAGGAAAGATTAGCCAAGCAGTTCATGAATAAGACGTACCTCCGCAGTTAGTAGTGACCGTCCTGTTTTTGATCCCGCGAGTTCAGTTTTTCCGTCAAACGCTGACCAACACCACGAAGGTGTGTGGCAGCAGATAATATGATTGATTTCAGGAAGTTTAAGTATGTCTACTACTACCGGTACTGTTAAGTTCTTCAACGAAGCAAAAGGCTTTGGCTTTATCACTCGTGAAGGCGGCCCGGACGTATTTGTTCACTACAGCGCCATTCAGGGCTCTGGTTTCAAGACCCTGGCCGAAGGCCAGCAGGTCGAGTTCACCGTAACTCAGGGCCAGAAAGGTCCTCAGGCGGAGAACGTTGTTGCTCTGTAATCCCCACGGGATTCAGCAATAACCAAGAAAAAGGCAGCCTCGGCTGCCTTTTTTGTTGGCATTTCGGGCCGTTAACCCGGCCCGACTGGGTCAGCGAGTGAAAATCTCACTGTAGAATTGCATGGTGCCGTTCCAGGACCGGGCAGCGGCCGTTTCATCGTAAGCGATGGGCATCCCGAACTGTTCGGCAACCTTGTCTGCGCCAGGGTTGGTGAAAGAGTGGGTAACCCCGGGGAAACTCACCAGCGTCAGGTCCACTTCCGCGTTCTGCATCTCCCGAACCAATCCTGCCACCTGCTCTGAAGGCACCATCGGGTCGGCGCCACCGGTGTAAACCTGCACTTTAGCTTTTACCTTGCCGGCCTCTGCCTGAATCGGGCTGGCCAGTGCCCCGTGGTAGCTGACCACCCCCGCCAGATCAACGCCAAGCCGAGCCATGTTCAATACCACGGCACCACCGAAACAGTAACCTTGGGCGGCAATACGGCCGGCATCCACGCTTTCGTGGTTCTGCAGCAGCTCTTTGGCCTTCATGAAACGGGCTTTCACCTGATCCATGTCTTTAGTGGCTTCTTGCATGAACTCCTGGGCGGTATCCGGGTGCTCAGCCAGCTTGCCGTCACCGTACATGTCCAGGGCAAAGGCTGTGTAGCCTGCTGCGGCCAGCTTTTCTGCCTGCTCACGGGCGAAGGCATTATGGCCCCACCATTCATGAACCACCAGAACGCCGGGCCGTTTGCCCTCGTCCTCATCATCCCAGGCCATGTAGCCGCTAAAGGTCTGGCCATCCACTTCATAGGTGACCGTTTCGGTGCGAAGTTCCGCGTTGGCACTGGCGCTGGCAATAGCCAGGGCGAGCGCAGTGAGGTATGTTGTTTTTCTGATTCCAGACATGTGGGTCATCTCCTTGTGTGATTTCGGATTCCTTGTCATACGAGTGTTCAGACACACCCGATGAATACTGCTTTACAGAACCAAATGATCTGAGAGCACCGGATTCGCGAACAAAATGGCATCAGGTGCCGCTTTCAACCTGACCGTTCTTGACTATAGTTAAGAACAGGAACGGTGATAAGTCTGAACTCGTTCAGGCACCGTATCCACCCATACCAATAACATCAATAACGAGGGGGTGGTCTATGCTCCTGTCACACGCGTTTGGTCTGTTTACCCACCCGGACCAAGAGTGGGCATCCATAAAGAAAGAACACGAACATCCAACCCGGCTGTATGTTGCCTATGTGGTTATTCTGGCAGCCATCGCGCCGATCTGTGCTTACATCTCAACCGCGCATTTTGGCTGGTCCGTCGGCAACGAGCGATTGATCAAGCTAACGGAAATCAGTGCGTTGCAGCTGAGCGTCCTGACATACATTGCGATGCTGGTGGGCGTCTTTGCCCTGGGCTACGCCATTAACTGGATGGCAAAAACCTACGGTGCCAAAGAGGAACACGTACCTTCTAACGGTATTGCCCTTGCGGCTTATTCCTGCACTCCGCTGTTCCTGGCTGGCTTTGCGCTGTTGTACCCGGTGCCATGGTTCAACGCGGCCGTATTTCTGGCGGCAGCCTGTTACGGTGCCTGGCTGATGTATGACGGCCTGCCCATCGTGATGGGGATCGAGAAAGAGCGTGCGGTCATGTACGGCGGGGCCCTGCTGACCGTTGCCTTGGTGATTCTCGTTTCTACTCGTGTTGGCTCAGTCATTCTCTGGAACTTCGGTGTCGGCCCGGTGTTTGTCAGCGGGTAGCCACAACCTGCCAATCATCAGCTATCAAAGGGGAGCCTCGGCTCCCTTTTTTTGTGACCTGGTGCCTGCCTTTCCCCAGTTGTCGGCATTTGCCACAGGGATGTCGCAATCCGGCAACGCGGTTTTCATCTGAGCAGTCTAGCGTTTGATCTGTGGTCGCAAGTCGTGCGGCTGCCAACAACAGGACAAGCTCAGAATGAATAATAAGGGGAACAGAATGGCACGGTTAACACGCAGGGATTTTCTGAAAGCCTCGGCCTTGGGGATGGGGGCAGTAGCTGTCTCAACCGGATTGGCGGGTTGTGTGTTCGACAGCAGCGATAAGCGCAGTGTTGAATTTACCCATGGTGTCGCCAGTGGCGACCCGTTGCAGGATAGCGTCATACTCTGGACGCGTGCGGTGCCGGATCGGGGTACCTCGGTAGACGTGGGCTGGGAAATTGCCCGGGATGCCGAGTTTGATGAGATCGTACACTCCGGCACTGCCGAGGCCAGCGCGGAGCATGATTACACGGTGAAGGTGGATGCCCGGGGCTTATCCGATGGCGAGCGCTACTTCTACCGTTTCCGCTCCGCCAACAGCACATCGCCTGTTGGTACTACCCGAACCCTCCCTGAGGGCAGCATTGATCAAGTGAAGCTGGCTGTTGTCTCGTGCTCCAACTATCCGGCGGGCTATTTCAATGTGTATCGGGAGATTGCCACCCGACAGGATCTGGATGCCCTTGTTCATTTGGGAGACTATATCTACGAATACAGCAGTGAGGCCGACAGCTACGCAGCAGCTGATGCCGAGGCCTTGGGGCGCACCTTCCCGGAGGCCAATAATCGGGAGTTGATTACGCTGCAGGATTACCGCCAACGCTACGGCATTTATCGCAAGGACGATGACCTTCAGGAACTGCACCGCGTTATGCCGTTCATCGTGGTATGGGATGACCATGAGGTCACCAACGACACCTGGCGCGAGGGTGCAGAGAATCACAATCCGGAGCTCGGCGAAGGTGATTTCGGGGAACGCAAAATGGCGGCCTTGCGGGCCTTCTTTGAGTGGATGCCGATCCGCCCGGTGATTCAGGGCAGTAACGAAACCATCTATCGGAGTTTCCGGTTTGGCGACCTGGTTGATCTGCATATGCTGGATACCCGCATTATTGGCCGTGACCAGCAGCTGGATTACATGAACTACCTCGGGGAGAGTGGCCTGGATGTGGATGCTTTCCGGTTGGCCGTGGGAGATCCGAACCGCACCCTTTTGGGCGCCGAACAGCTTTTGTGGTTGCAGTCGGCACTTGCGCAGGGGACAGGTACCTGGCAAGTCCTTGGCCAGCAGGTGCTGATGGGGCGCATGAACCTGCCCGCCGAGCTGCTGATGGCCATTGCGACACAGAATCTGGAAAACCTGCCGGCATCACTGGCCGAACTGGCAACGCTGAAAGCCCGGGCGCTGCAGGGTGATCCCACGCTTACCGAGCAGGAACTGGCACGGCTTGAACTGGCAGCACCCTATAACCTGGATGCCTGGGACGGCTACCAGTACGAACGGGAAGTGGTTCTCGCCACCGCCCGGCAGCTGGACAGGAACCTGGTGGTGCTGGCCGGTGATACCCACAACGCGTGGGCCAACAACCTCCGGGATATTGAAGGGCGACAGATTGGCGTGGAGTTCGCCACGGCCTCGGTGACCTCGCCTGGGCTTGAGGGGTATCTGGGGCTGCCGGCAGAGATGATTCCGCAAGCTGAGCAGGGCATCGCGTTACTGGTTGATGATCTGGAGAGCCTCAATATCAGCCAAAGAGGCTATATGTTGGTGACGTTTACCCCGACCGAGGCGCGTTCAGAGTGGCATTTTCTGGATACCGTGAAAAGCCGGAGCTATGAGAGCCTCAGTCAGGCCACGATTTCTCTGCGCACATTGCCTGGTTCCGAGGGGCGCCGCCTGGAGCAATCTGCAGGGTGATATCACGATGGGCCCGGGCATTGCCCGGGTCAGTTCAATCACGGTTGTCGCTCGTGCCCGTGGAAAGGCGGGCGATAATCCACTTCTCCAGCTCTACCACCAAGAGCAGAAAAACCCCGAACGTCAGGCTCAGTAACAGGTTCGTTGCACCGGGCCCCGTGGTGCCAAACAGCAACTGTAAGGGCGGCGCATAGGCAAAGGCGGCTTGCAAAATCACCAGAATGCCAATGGCGATCCAGATAGGAGGACTGCCAAACAGGCCGCGCCAGTTGAGCACCGAGGAATACAGGTGGCGCACATTGAACAGGTAGAAAATCTGCCCGGCTACAAGCGTCATGATGGCTGCCGTACGGGCCAGTTCAAGGTCCGCTCCCAGGCCGGTGAGCCAGTAGAAATGACCGAAAGTGCCTGCCCACAGCAATAGCCCGACAAACGGTATGCGCCATAGAAACCCACCGGACATCAGGGCCTGGCGAGAACTGCGGGGAGGGCGCGCCATGGTGCCGGGTTCGGTGGGTTCAAAGGCCAGAGCCATGGCCAGCGTGACAGCCGTCACCATATTGACCCAGAGTACCTGAACCGGAGTCAGTGGTAATGGCATCGCAAGCAGGACCGCCATGAAAATGGTCAGTCCCTGGCCCGCGTTGGTCGGCAACAGGTAAAGAATGGCTTTGCGAATATTGTCGTAAACCGTTCTGCCTTGTTCCACGGCGCGGGCGATGGTGGCGAAGTTGTCATCGGCAAGCACCATCTCGGAGGCCTCTTTGGCAGCTTCGGTGCCTTTCTTGCCCATAGCTACACCGACATCGGCCTGTTTCAGCGCTGGTGCGTCGTTTACGCCATCACCGGTCATGGCCACGACATCTTCATGGGCCTGGAGCGCACGGACCAGCCGCAGTTTGTGCTCCGGACTGGTGCGGGCAAAAATGGTTACCCGGGAAACGGCTTCGACCAGTTCTTGCTCCGATAGGGCCTCAAGCTGCTGCCCCGTCATTGCCGGTTCCTCCCCGGCGATTCCGAGTTGGCGGCCGATAGCCTGCGCGGTGCCACTGTGGTCGCCGGTGATCATCACGACCCGGATTCCCGCTGCCTGACACTGTGACACCGCCTCAATGGCTTCCTGCCTTGGGGGATCCATGATGCCGTACAAGCCCAGCAGTACAAGGTCAGACTCGACTTCGTGCCATTCCAGATGAGTCAGGTCACCTGGCACTTTTCGGCAGGCCACCGCCAGAACTCGCTGGCCTTCATCGGCGATAGCCTGCATCCGATCATGCCAGTAATCGTTGTCCAGTGGCTCCGGTTCAGTGGTGCCCATCTGTGTGGAGCACCTTTCCAGAACTCGTTCGGGTGCGCCTTTTAGAAAGATCCAGTTTCCCGTTCCATGTTCGTCGTCCCTGTTCAGGGTGGCCATGAACTTATGCTCTGAGGCAAACGGTATGCGATCCAGTTGGTGCCAACGATGGTTCAGGTTGTCAGGGTTCAGCCCCGCCTTGCGCGCGACTGCCACCAGAGCGCCTTCTGTCGGCTCTCCATTGAGTATCCAATCGCCGGCCTTTTCTGCAATTTCGGCATCATTACAAAGAAGTCCTGCCCGTAACATCTGGATCACGGCCGGGTCGTCGTTTGGATCGAACGGCTTGCCGGATTCCTCAAACTCCCCGACGGGTTCGTAACCGACACCGCTGACGGTCAGGCTCCGGTGAGCCATTTCTACCGTCTCGACTTTCATCTCATTGCGGGTCAGAGTGCCGGTTTTGTCCGAGCAGATTGTGGTTACGGCACCTAGGGTTTCGACCGCAGGCAATCGTCGGATGATCGCGTTTCGGCGCGCCATTTCCTGTACGCCAATGGCAAGCGTGATGGTGAGGATAGCTGGCATCCCCTCTGGAATGGCCGCTACGGCCAGGCTGGCCGCCGCAAGGAACATCTCTGCGAGTTCGGTTTGGCGAACCCAGTAGCCGATAGCAAACGTCAGGGCTGATACCATCACGATCACAGCACTCAACCATCGTCCGAAGATGGCGACCTGGCGCAGCAAGGGTGTTGTGACAGCTTCTACCGACTCCATCAGCTCACTTATGCGGCCAATCTCTGTTTGCTGGCCGGTGCCCACCACAACGCCGTAGCCATTGCCGAAGGTGACCAGTGTGCTGGAGTAAGCCATATTCGCCCGATCCCCGAGGGGCAGTTTTTCCTCCAGTTCAGCCTCCTCTTTATCTGACGCTTCGGATTCACCGGTCAGGGCTGCTTCTTCGATTCTCAGGTCGGCACTTTCGATCAGGCGAATGTCCGCCGGTACACGATCGCCGGCCTTGAGTCTGACAATGTCGCCAGGCACAAGCATTTCGGCGGCAACTTCCTGGCGCTTGCCATCACGAATGACCTGGGCGGTCGGTGATAACATGTTACGAATGGCGCCGAGGGCGCGCTCGGCTTTGCCTTCCTGGAAGAAACCGACCAGGGCATTGATCAGAACGACACCGAGAATGACACCGGTATCCACCCAGTGCCCAAGCAAAGCTGTGCCGAGCGCAGCCAGAACCAGGATGTAGATCAGAATGTTGTGAAACTGACGCAAGAAGCGAATGAGTGGGCCAGGGCCATCGACCGCAGGCAGCCGGTTATAGCCATAACTGGCAAGGCGTTGGCTGGCCTCGGACTCCGCAAGGCCGCGATGATCGGTTTCAAGGGCGATCAGGGCCTCTTCAGACCCGATGCTATGCCAGGGACGATTCAAGTCAGTGGTGTGGCCTGGTGCTCCTGCCGATGATGGCTGAGTCGGAACTTCGCTCATGTGGGGTCCCTCCGGGTGCTCAGGGCAAGCCCCGGGTTATCACCGAAGGATCTCCGCGACCTTCCACGGCTGCCAGCTCTGCGCTGGACAGCCACTCCCCCGGTGGTTTGTCCATGACGTCGGCACAGGCCGCCAGGGTGTGGCCCCAGGAACACTGGTTGGCGAACAGCATGCCGGCTTCGTTCAGGGTGCCGCCGCGGTTGATGTATCCCAATACCCGTGAATGGGCGGGCTGGGGGAACAGAGTGTGCAGGTGTCCCCGGAATACTTCCGGGCGCATGTGGGTGAGTGCCACTCGCCGCTGCATCCGGTGCGGGAACAGCCGTTCCCGCTCGAACTCGGTCAGGCAGGCTGCCGCTTCGAGGGGATCCCGGGGCTGGCGGAACCGGCCCGGTTCCTGCAGGTAGACCAGACGGAACGGCGTTCCGGTTTCCCGCAAACGTTCGCAGGCGCGAATGGCCTCTGATAGTTGATAGGCACCATTGGCAATCAGCAGCAGGGGCTCCTCACCGGCGGAGGTGTCTTCGTCGACTACCAGGGCGCCGTGCCTGGCCAGGCGTTCAGCCTCGTTGGCATTGAACACACAGGGCCGGTCGCGCTTCGGGATAACCATGCAGCTGATTCTTCCGCGTTCGGTGAAAACCGACGGCAGAACCGCGAGGGTGCTGTTGTAGTCGGCAGGGAAAAGCACCCGGGATACATCGCTCATTTCACCCAGCATGGCCTCGCAGAACGTGGTGTCCTGATGGGACTGCTCGTTCTTGCCGTTTTCCCAGGTGTGGGAGGTGGCTATGATCGGGAAGCCAAGCCAGCGGGCGGGCCTGCCCACCTCTTTCTGGTGCCTGGCAAAGATCAGCTCCTGTCGCACCGCACCGAGCATTTTTACGCAGAAGGCCTCATAACTGGCGACCAGATTCAGGCCTGCCTTGTTCCCCAGGCAGGCGGAGACCACCGCCTCTTCGTTGAGGGCAGTGATGATATGGCCGTGAATGGATTCGTCATCGCTTTCCGGATCGTTTACCCGATGCCTGAGGTCCTTGAGAACACCCGTCAGCCGGTTACTTGCCAGTTCATCCGGATTGCCTACTCTGGGCCGAAGATCCGGATTGCTCTTGGTCAGTGCCCGGAAGAAGGCGTCTACTGCCGTCATCGGTGATGACTTGTCCTGACTGTAAGGCAATACCGGAACCTGGGGTTCGCGTGGGTTGCGCAGTGCCAGGGGGTGATCCCGCTCAAGGGGGCGCTGTTGCTGGCGGTGCTCATTAAGTGCTGCGACGGCCCATTCAAGTTCTTCCGGTGACACCCACAGAGGCTGGATGTGCTCGTTGAACAGGTCCCGGGCCCGCGTGTCCAGCCGTGGGTTGCCCGGCAGGGGCAGGTTGTGGGCGGAATTCTGGCCGGCACCGTAGAACCCGAAACCCTTGGTGGTTTCGGCGATACCGTAGGGAATACGGACAGGGTAGCTGGCTTCACCCCGGCTGGCGGCGTCGCCGTGGGCGGCCAGTGTCCGCTCCATATCAAATAAAGTGCAGACGAACGCCGCCGGATCTTTGCCATCGAAACGTACTGGCTCAAATCCGTGTGCCTCAAGCAGTTCGGTGAAGCGCTCCAGCCCTTCCCGGGTGCCCAGTTCGGTGCGCTGTTCGATTCTCCGGCCGTTGGCAATCATGATCGGCAGAACCTGCCCGCAATCGTCTGCCCGCCACCAGCGCGGAATCCAGTCGCTGCCTCTCTGTTCCTCGGCGGCGCCGTCCGAGAGGAAGGTCACCAGCGATTCGCCCGGCAGCGGCATGTGGGCGTACTGTAGTTCGGCAAAGCCCAGATAGCCGCCCTCCAGGATGCCCCCGGCGGTATGCGGATTGACGTGGCTGCCAAGGGGGGAGGCCATGGCACCGTCGGGTTTCTGGCGGTAGCTGTAGAAGTCAGCGGCAAGCCGCGACAAACCTTCAGGTGCCAGGTAGCGCGCCCGCTGTTCCGGATGCAGGTTGCCCGTCAACACGTTGAGGGCGTCGACGGCGGCAACGCAATGGCCCTGGCCCATCAGCCAGCTCCGGGTTTGCCCGGTCAGGTTGTTCAAGGCCAGATAAGCGGCGTAGGCAGGCACCATATTGAGGGCGCCACCGGTATGGCCTTCAGGTGATGCTTTGAAATCCTGGGCAGCCAGGGGCGCCCCGGAAATGTCCACTCGGTTGCAGTAGGTCATGTGCACCACCAGCCAGAGCCCTGCGCTGGTTAGCCGGTCGAGGTACGCCAGTTTCTGGTAGACGGTATCGGTATCGGGCTGGAGGCCATCCGCCACCAGTTTTCGGGCCAGGGCCTGAACCCTGGCTTCGGTGTCTTCCGAGTGGCGGATAACACCATAGCCCTGCTGCCAGCGTTGGTAGGCTGCACTGTTGTCTGCAGCAGTCGGCGATGGAGCTTGTACGTTGGGCGATGGCATGGTGCGGCCTCCATGGCTTTTGAGCTTGAGAGTGTGAAAGAAGTGTAAAACGCCCGGCCCGGAGAGCCCTTGATTCAGGTCAGTCGTAATTGCATCTTTTCGGAAGCGTCACAAAGCCACGAGCGATGGGTTGGGTTATCGGTAGAAACGTTATAGGATGTTTCTTCCAATCTTGTCCTGAAAGGAATCAGACAATGAGCAAAGCTATCGTGCTGTTGGGAGATCTCGGTTCAGACCACCAGGGATTTCCGCCTACCCCGGTTCTCGCCGGTTCTCCGGATGTGCTTGTGGATGGCAAACCGGTTGCCCGCCTTGGTGACCCCCTGGCACCCCATTCCAAGCCCAAGCATTCCAACCACCCCAGAGTGATTGCCGAAGGGTCATCGTCGGTGATGATCAATGGCAAACCGGCTGCCATTACGGGTAGCGCTGTATCCTGCGGCGGGGTGACGATTGGCAGCGGCTCTGTGATTATCGGGGGCTGACCAGCGCTGCTCTGACCCTTTCGGGTCGTGCCCAGTAGTAGCCCTGGCCGTGCAGGCCGGGGAACTGCTGCAGCCACAGGGCGATGGCTTCATCCTCTACCCCTTCAACAACTACATCAAGGTCCAGCGCCTCGCCTAACTCCAGGGCTGCTCTCAGAATTTTCTGGCGGACCGGGTAAAGCAGTATGTCTTGCAGGAAACTGCGGTCAATCTTCAATTCATCCAGCGGGAAGCTGGCCAGGTTGCCCAGGGATGAGTGCCCGGAACCGAAGTCGTCAAGGGCAATGCGGAACCCCATGCTACTCAGGGTGCGGATGGCGCTCCGGGCCACTTCCGGGTCGGCCATGGCGGCGGTTTCTGTGATTTCCAGAATGACCCGGTCCGGGCTGACCCCGTGCCGGCGGGTGATGGCGCCGGCTTCCTCATGGAACAGTGGGTGGGCAACGTCTTTGGCAGAGATGTTAACCGCAACACCGATGCTATCTCCGTAACGCTGTCGCAAGGCTGTAAAATCCTGGCAGGCCTGGTCCAGTACCCACAAGGTCACGGAATGAATGATACCCACCTGTTCGGCCAGTGGAATCCAGTGATCCGGGGGAATCCGGCCAAATTCCGGATGTTGCCAGCGAATCAGCGCCTCGGTTGAGCGCACCTTGCCATCCCGAATGCTCACCTTGGGCTGGTATTCCAGCCACATGTCGCCGCAGCGCAGGGCATCTTCAACATCCAGCATCAGGATTTGCTGTTGGTACTGCCAGTCGGCAATGGCCGGGTCGTAGATCGCCATCGGGCGGGTTTCATCCAGTGATGCAAAACCGGCGGAGGAGAGCACACTGGCGGCATCGGTACCATGCTCAGGCGCATAGGCGACCCCCATCGATGCCGCCCAGGAGAACGAAAACCGCCCCTCACGGAAGTTCTCTGACAGCCAGTGACTGACGGTTTCCAGTAATTCGCGATCCTGTGCCGGATCACTGCCGCGATCCATGGCGAAGGCGTGGTTGACGGTGTCGAGTGTGGCGATGCCGTAGCCATTGATCATGATCAGCCGATCACCGAGAGTGCGTTTGAGGTAGCGGTTCAATAGACGCAGGTATTGTTTGAGCAGGTCTTCGGCTGTCCGGTAGCCCAGGGCCTGCTCCAGTTCGTTGAACCGCGCCAGGCGGATCAGGCACAACGTGTAGGGGGTTTGCTGACAGTCGATGTTGCCCAGGGTTTCTTCCAGCATCGGCCGGTTCGGTTTGCCGGTAACCCGATGGGTTTTCAGTACCCGGTCATAATCCCGCTCGATGCGGGCTCGCAGCTTCTGTTCCTCCTGCACCCGAATGTCTGAGCTCAGGCGACGCTTACGCTCTTCCAGCAGCAGACGGCCAACACCGCTGGTCAGTATCAGCGATCCGGCGGCTGCCCCCAGAAAGAAGGCGGAGTCGGTCAGCGGTGTGACCGGTAACCAGCCGATGGTCCTCAGAGAACTAATGACGGCACCCAGGACAATGGCAAGCACCGACAGTGCGTAATAGCGGGCGTAAACGTGTTTGCGAAGCTGGCTGAGGACCAGGGCCAGGATGAAGGCGCCACCGGCAGCGCTGATGATCAGAAAAACGTCTTGTCCGAGTAATGGCAGTGGTAACGGGGCGGCCAGCAAATGCAGCCCGGCAGCCATGCTGAAGCCCCGGAGAATTCTGCGGCCCGTGCGGTGGATGGCCATGAAATGGGGGGTGAATTCGCACAGCGCGATCAGGCACAGCGACAGGCTGACCGAGAGCAGTGAGTTGAGTTCTGGCATGCCCGGCCAGAAACAGGATGAGGAAGGGGAGCCAGCGATTCAGTGATTGCAAAAAAGGCAGCCTGGTCAGCGGGGGGCGGCTGGTCTGGTTTGCGGGTTCGGAATCCATTCGGTGAGCATCCTGGCAACGTGGTCGGCTGAAGGTTACCTAAAATTACAACCGTTAACGCGTTGTAACAATATGAATTTCAACAAATTTTAATGTATTTAATCGTATTTTGCATTTGCTGTTTAAAACGCATGATTAAAATGAGACCTGCGCAACAGATGGTTGGCGCTGGTATAGTAGGCGTTTCGGTGAGGCGACAGGATAAGGTTCGGGAGTGCAACGCAGTATGATTTTCATCAAGCGGTTATTCATCATGCCGGTGCTGCTGGCGGTCACGTTGTTGTCGGCAAACCCGGTACTGGCGAGCAGTCAGGGAATGCCGGCACTGGCATCGGTCAATGCCGCCGCCGCGGTTGCTGGAGACGACGCGCTGCTGTTTGGCAAGAATGCCGATCGGCCGGTTCCGATTGCGTCAATCACCAAGCTGATGACTGCCCTGGTGGTTGTGGAATCCGGCCAGGACATGAATGAATGGCTGACCTTCGAAGAGCGCCACGTGCCCGCAGCAGCAAACGCCTGGACCCGTATTCGCGTGGACTCGCGATTGAAGCGGAGTGACGTGCTGAGAATTGCCCTGATGTCGTCAGAGAATTTTGCCGCCTACACCCTGGCGCGATCCTATCCCGATGGTTTCGATGGCTTTGTCGCGGCGATGAACGCCAAGGCAGTCGAACTGGGTATGGATAACACCCGGTTTGTTGATCCTACCGGGCTGTCTATCGAGAATGTGTCCAGTGCCTCTGACCTGGTACGTCTTGCCAATGCGGCACTGGCGCACCCACTGATTAGCGAGTACTCGACCACCGGCTATTACCGTGCTGAATTCAGAAACCCCAGGTACAGCTTGTCGTTTGGTAACACCAATGCCCTGGTGCATCGTCAAAGCTGGGGGGTGGGGCTGAGCAAGACAGGCTACCTGACGGACGCCGGCCGCTGCCTGATCATGGTTTCGGACATGGACAGCAAGCCGGTGATTACGGTGCTGCTGGATTCGTTGGGCACCCGATCGCCGATGGGCGACGCCGGCCGAATCAAACGTTGGCTGGTGAGTGGCGACCCCGGGTCTGTGGCGGCTGCCGCCAAGCGCTACGAGCAGGAGAGAAACGCTGCCTGGGCGGCGACCGAGGGAAGCCAGACAGCGCGTATCAACCAATAACAGGGTTCAGCTGACGATGATCCAGATACTGACGACCGGCGGCACCATCGATAAGGTGTACTTTGATGCCAACAGCAAGTTTGAAATTGGTGAGAGCCTGCTCCCGGAGTTGCTCCGGGAGTCCAATATCCACGATGGCTACATCATCCGCGAGCTGATGCGCAAGGACAGCCTGGAGCTCACTGACGATGACCGGGCGACCATTCTGGAGGCTGTTCGTACCTCGGACTGCTCCAGAATCCTGATTACCCATGGTACCGATACCATGGCCCAAACCGCCCAGGTTCTGAAGCCGTTGGCTGATCGCACCATTGTGCTGACCGGTGCCATGCAGCCCGCCCGCATGCGCCGTACCGACGCCATCTTTAACGTCGGTTTTGCCTGGGCGGCGGCGCAGCTTCTGCCATCGGGGGTCTATATCGCCATGAACGGTGAAGTTTTTGAGGCAGGTGCAGTGCGCAAAAACCTCGAGGCCCAGAAATTCGAACGTATCGCCGCTGACTAATCGGGCTCGACCACAGACTGTATTTCCTGCGCGGTCAATGAGCGGTAGTGTCCGGGTGCCAGGGCCGGGTCGAGAATGATATCGCCAATGCTCTGTCGGTGCAGTGACACAACGTGGTTGCCCACCGCGGCCAGCATGCGCTTTACCTGATGGTACTTGCCTTCCCGGATGGTCAGTTCGATCTCGGTTGCCGAGTGTTGCAGCACCTGGGCGGGTAGCGTCGGTTTTTGCTCGCCTTTCAGTTCGATGCCTTGCTCGAGTGCCTGGCAGGCATGTTCGTCCAGCGGTTCGGCCAGGGTGACCCGGTAGGTTTTCGGGCAAGCCCGGCGTGGTGACGTTACCTGATGAGACCACTGGCCGTCGCTGGTCAGTAGCAGCAGTCCGGTGGTGTCTTTGTCGAGCCGGCCAGCGATATGAACCTGTCTCGCCAGCTCAGGGGGCAGAAGGTCAATGGCGGTAGGCTGACTGCTGTCGTTGGTGGCACTGATAACGCCAGCCGGTTTGTTCATCATCAGGTACAGGCCGCCGGGAAGAGTCAGCGCCTGGTTGTCCAATGTCACCTTTGCGTGCTCCGGCACCCGGCTGTTGGCACCCTTGGTCATTTTCCCATCCACCCGGACCCGCCCGGCCGAAATCGCTCGCTTGCTGTCCTTGCGGGAAAGCCCGCTACTGTTACTGACAAACTGATCCAGTCGCATCAGCAGCTGTGCCCTTGCGGAGGCGTAGACAAGGTTGCCAGGCAGAGCACCGGCGTTCGCCCTGTCAGTCTTGACCAGAGCAGTGGCAGGGCGTCTCGGTTAACCGAAGGTCGCGGCATCCGACCGCTGGGGATGGGGGTTACGCCGGATTCGGAGGTTTCTGCCAGAATGAAGGTAAAGGGGTGAGCGCCGGGAATGCCCAGGCGAATGTCTGTGGCGGTGATCTGGTTGCCGGCTAGCCGGTAGTCCAGAAAGCCTCGGGTAAACCATTCAAGACGGCGGGCTTCCGGCAAGGAGGCAACCGATTGCGCCAGTTCGGGCCGGCGGGGGAAGTGCTCCAGGGTCAGTTCATCGCTGCCATCAAGAAACCCGGTGACTATTTCAATCCTGTGTTTGTCCGTGATGGCGGTTACCCGCCATAAAATCGTGTTGAATGGCATCGGCTGAACCAGCAAGGACGCGTCCTTCATACCAACCTCCGCCAACGCTGGCTGAACCCTGTCGGTGATCCACTGCTGGGCAACCAGGGTCCAGCTGAGGTACAGGGTCGACAGCACCAGGCCGGCGGTAACGGCGTTTGTTGCCGGGGGGCGAATCAGGAAGGCCAGGCAGCCTGCCAGTAGGGGTAGGGTGTACAACGGGTCGATAATAAAAATGCTGTGGAGGGCTACCGGGTCCCCCAGGGGCCAGAACAGTTGGGTGCCATAGGTAGTAAAGGCATCCAGCAGGGGGTGGGTGACAAGGATCAAGCCCACCAGGGCCAGCCACCGCTGATAGGAAAGCTGGGGTTTCCAGCGCCATAAGCCCCAGGCAATCAGAAACGACAGCGGGATCAGGATAAACAGGGAATGGCTGAAGCCCCGGTGCTGGGTGAAATTGGCCACAGCGCTGCCGTAGTCGATGACCACGTCCAGGTCAGGCAGGGTGCCCAGCAGTGCGCCGGTGAGCAGAGCAGAGCGACCGAGTGTCTTGCCGGCAACCGCACCGGCAATGGAGGCGCCGAGAGCGGCTTGAGTAATGGAATCCATGAATCTCCGCGACAATATCGTGAGGGATATGGCAGATATTATGCGCTGATTCCGGAATCAGGTCACTGGTTGGGAGGAAAGACACCGGCGGTCGGGCCGCCGGTGTGGGAGTATCAGACTTTACGGCGACGGGCCAGGCCAAGACCGGCCAGGCCAAGGCCGAGCAGGGCCAGGGTGCCGGGTTCCGGTACTGAACGAACGTTGAGCTTGGCCAGGAGGTCAACCGTTGTGGCTTTGCGTTCCCCGGTTTCGAGTTCATCTTCGCCAGTGGCGAAGCCCAGCAGGGACAGGGAGTAGATGTTGGAGCCGAACTGGAACTCGGAGCTTTCGATCATGTTGTCCAGGCGCACAATGTCATCAACATCCTTTTCTACATCCCAGCAGAAAATGAGAATGCACTTTTGCCCCACGTTAGGGGTTTCGTTGTGCAGAAATTCGAAGGTGTAAGGGCCGGTGACAGTACCGTTATCACCAGTTGTTGCGAAGGTAGCGTAGACGTCAAGGTTCACGCCAGTGATGGCTTCGCCGGTGATTGGATTGTTGTAATGGGTAAAGGTCCCTAAGACAAACTCGTCGTCTGAGGTGATAGCCTTCGGCAAGTCGGCCGGGCCCTGAAACCCGTAACCACTTTGGGGGCCATTTTCACAATGTTTCCACCACAGGGATCCTGAACAGGTTTTTTCTCCGGTACCCCAGCGAATTTCGCTGGTGCCCACACCCTGGATATTGCTACCACCCGTGGGGGTTCCCCAAGTGCCTTCCACGCTTTCAAGGTTAACCGGGAATGCTGCTGCTGTCGCCGCAAAGCCCATGGCCGCACTTGCAACGAGTCCTTTCACCAATGTGTTCATGATCTTCACCTTGTTACCAGCTAGTCAGTTTTTCCCGTTACCTTCGGGAATCGCTGGAACACTTAGCTAGATCCGTGCCAGATAGCTAACCCTTTGTTAATTAGGGGTTAGCTTTCTGGCTGGGTGGCAAGGTGTAAAAATAGCTGACGGTCAGGAAGGGTCAGCTCCCACTGATCACGTTCAGTGTCTCGAGCAGGAGTTCCGACGGCATGCCGTCGGCAATCAGGCCCTGGGATTTCTGGAACTCGCGAATGGCCTTGCGGGTGTTTGAGCCGAGGATGCCATCAGGGTTACCGCTGGCAAAGCCCTTGGTGTTGAGGTTCTCCTGAAGCTGGATGATCTGGTCACGGGACAGGGTGGGCTGATCTTCCGGCGGCGGATTCTGAAGCCCGCCGGCGCCAGCAATTCGATCGGCCAGGTGGCCAACGGAAACGGCATAGAACTCCGAACGGTTCCAGCCCATGATGACCCGGAAGTTGCTGTAAACCAGGAACGCCGGGCCCCGATGGCCGCTGGGCACCACCAGTGCCGCCTCAATAGGTTCGCTTGCCAGGGCGTTGCCAAAGGCATCGGTGATGCCCATGCCACGCCATTCAGCCAATGGTAAGCGGCGTCCATCGGACAGGCTGAAGTCAAAGTTGGCTGGCAGAAGGACTTCCCGGCCCCAGCGATACTCGCCGTCCCAGCCCATGGATTGGAGGAACTTACCCGCAGACATCATGGCGTCCGGCAGGCTGTTCCATAGGTCCCGGCGGCCGTCGCCATCGGCATCGACCGCATGTTGCAGGAACACGGTGGGCATGAACTGGACGTGGCCCATGGCGCCGGCCCATGAGCCTTCCATCTGCTCCGCGGGAATGGCCCCTTCGTCAATGATCTTCAGGGCCGCAACGAACTGCTCGGTGAAAAATGTGCTGCGACGCTGGTCGCAGGCCAGGGTTGCCAGCGAGCTGGGCACCGGCATCTTGCCGAAGTAGCTGCCATAGTTGGTCTCAAGGCCCCAGAACGCCAGCAGGTAGGGCGCCGGAACGCCGGTTTCCCGGGTAACCCGGTTGAGCAGATCCCGATGCGTTTCGAGCAACTCCCGGCCTTTGGTAATTCGGGACTCATTCACGCGGCGGTTGAAGTAATCGGCAAATGTGGTGGTGAACTCCGGTTGCCGACGGTCGAGTTCAATCACGCGTTCAATATAGTTAACGTTGGCCAGAACGTCCCGGGCGGTAGCCTCGCTGACGCCGGCACCCACAGCCCTGGCCTCGAGGGTTTGTTTGCACTCGGCAAATTGCTCGTCGGTCATGACCGGTATGCTCTGGCCCTGAGCACCAAAGGCCAGGGCCGACAGCGACAGGGCAGCCAGGGTACGGCGGATGTTCGGCCGTGTAATCAGATGAGCCACAGTAAACCTCTCGGGACGAAGGTAAGCGATCGATGTCGCCATGTTAGCCTGTTTTCCAGCCGGGAAAACACTGCCTGAGGGCCAGGTGTGTGACAATTCTTTAATGCCTGATGGCATCTGTCGTGTTTGTCGTCTTTTTGTTGCGGGTGGGTCACGCTGAGCCCGTGATGTTCTATAGTTTACGGATGCACGCAAGCCCGGAGTGGATGGTTTTATGGCAACACTGAAAGCGCTGGTGGTGGACGACGCCAGTTTTGTAAGGGATCTGGTAAAGCGCACCGTACGCCAGCGGTTCCCGGTGATCGAGACTACCGACGCCCAGAATGGTCGCCGGGCCCAGTCGCTGATGTCCCGGAGCAATTTTGATCTGGTTCTGTGTGACTGGGAAATGCCCGAGATGTCCGGGCTGGAACTGCTGCAGTGGATGCGCCAGCAGCCTCAGTACGAGAAAGTGCCATTCATCATGATTACCAGCCGGGGCGATAAGGACCATGTGATTGAGGCGGTCAAGGAAGGGGTGTCCGAGTACCTGGGCAAGCCGTTCAGTCCCGAAGGGTTGAGCAAGAAGATTATCAAGGTTATGGGGCGGCGCCTGAAAGACGCCATGGAGAAAGGCGGCAAATCCATGGAGGGGCCGGCGGATGCCTTCAAGGAATCCGCGGCGCTGCTAACCCAGAAACGGGATGCTCCGGAGCCTCGAAAAGACCCGGCCGCTGCTGCCGCGGAACAGGACAACCCGCTGTTGGCCGGGGGGCGGCGAGAAGCCTCGTCCAGACCGGCTGCTCGCGGGCCCATGAGCCTGGCCTCGGTCAGGTTTTCCGACAGCACGCTGAAATCTGTGGTGAAAGATGTCAACTTGACGGAAGTTCGGGTGATTGCCAAGCGGGACCAGGAGTTTCCCGGCATTCTGGATCAGGCGGTGGTGGATATTGATATTGGCGACGGGCAGATGGCTCGGCTGAATGGTTATGTTCACCAGCTGCAGGCAGTCGATAAACGCCAGGATACCGACTTTGTCAGTGTCACCATCCGGTTTGTCGATGAGGACCCGAAAAAACTGGAAGATCTGTCACGGTTTGTGGCGCGGTTCCGCGCCGGTAGGTAGTTGCTCGCGCATCCTGGTGCCTGGCGAGTCAGCTGTCGTTGGTTTCCGGAACCCGCTCCACCAGTCGTTCCCGGGGGAAATGACAAATGAATTCGCTGCCTTCTCCAACCTTACTGCGAATTTCGAGATTGCCGTCGTGATTGATCAGTACATGCTTGACGATGGCCAGCCCCAGGCCAGTACCGCCAGTATCTTTGTGTCGGCTCGGGTCTGCCCGGTAAAAGCGCTCGGTCAGTCGGGGAATATGAACCGGGTCAATGCCGATACCTGTGTCCTTTACTCGCAGGTGCGCGCCGTCCCGGTTGGTACTCCAGGAGACTTCAATGCTGCCGTTGGCCGGGGTGTATTTCACCGCATTGAAAATCAGGTTTGAAAAGGCACTTCTGAGCTGACTCTCATCGCCCCGTAACAGCCGGTGGTCTGTGACCTCTACCAGAATTTTGTGATTTCTGTCGCCACTGAGCGCCCTGGCATCGTGGCAGATTTGATTGATTAGATGTTCGACATCGGTCAGGGCATCGTCGCCGGTGTGTTCTCCGGTCTCAATCTTTGACAGCAGGATCAAGTCGGTTATCAGGGCTTCCATTCGTGAGGACTGCGCCGCCATGGTGTTGATGGCCCGTCGCCACTTCGGGGGCAGTTCGTCACCGTGATCAACCAGGGTTTCCAGATAACCGCTGATGACGGTCAGCGGGGTGCGCATTTCATGGGAAACGTTGCCGACAAAATCCCTGCGCATCTGTTCCAGTTGATAAAGTCGGGTGACGTCCTTGGCGACGATCAGCCGGTCGTCATCGCCAAACAGGCTGATCTGTATCTGCAGGTGGATGTGGGGCCGGGCAGGAGAGTGAATTTCCAGCGGCTCCCGGTAATCCCGGGCGTCGAAGTAGGCTTTGAAGGCCGGTGTGCGAATCAGGTTGTGAATGTATTGCCCCTGGTCGGTGCTGCGCCTGAAACCGAGGAGGTATTCCGCTGAGCCATTCCACCACTCCATGGCGCCCCGGGCGTCGGTCATGATGACCCCGTCGCGCATGGCGTTGGTGGATTCCTGCACCCGGTTGATCCGGGCACGCAGGCGGTCCTGGGTTAGCAGGTGACCCTGGTGAAGTTTGTGCAGGTTGTCGAAGATGTCACCCCACAGGCCGATACTTTTGGGGGGCTCGCCGGTGGCGCTGGGGTTGGCCAGCCATTGGTAGAGGTGGCGTGCCTGGCCCAGTGTCCACCAGAGGTAGGCCATCAGTCCCGCAAGCAGGCCATACAATGGGTAGCCGAAATACCAGCCCACCAGGGTGGTGCCAGCAAGGCCGGCGATGATCAGACGCAGATATCTTGACCAGTTGTGTTGCATCAAAGTCTGCCTTGTTGTGTGTCCGGCGCTGATGCGTGACGGCCGGTGTGGATCAGGCGGCCCGTGTTGAGAAACGGTAACCGGTGCCCCGTACCGTCTGAATCAGGTGATCGTACTTGTCGCCGAGCGCCTTGCGCAAGCGCCGTATGTGCACGTCAACGGTGCGTTCCTCAACATACACATTGCCGCCCCAGACCTGGTCCAGTAATTGGGAGCGGGTGTAAACCCTTTCCTGGTGAGTCATGAAAAACTGCAACAGCCGGTATTCGGTGGGTCCCATGGTCAGTGCGCCCTCGGGGGAAGTGACCCGATGGCCGACCGGGTCCAGGGTCAGGCCCTCCACTTCAATAGGGCTATCGACGCCGGCCGGCGTTGCGCGGCGAAGTACGGCCTTCAGACGTGCCACCAGTTCCCTTGGGCTGAAAGGCTTGGTGATGTAATCGTCGGCACCCACTTCAAGGCCCTGGATCTTGTTGTCTTCCTCAACCTTGGCGGTCAGCATAATGATCGGAATGTCCGCCGTGGCCTCTTCTTTTTTCAGCCTTCGAGCCAGCTCAACGCCACTGGTGCCAGGCAGCATCCAGTCCAGCAGAATCAGGTCGGGCTGTTTATCAACGATCAGGGCATGCGCTTCGCGGGCATCCGCTGCCTCTAGGTAGTCATAATCCGCCATTTCGAGCGCGACCGCGATCATCTCGCGGATAGGTGCTTCGTCATCGACGATCAGGACAGTTTTTCCAGTCATGAGCATTAACCTGTGTCAGACCCCGGGAGCAAAATGGCTCCCCAGTAATGTTGCTGGGTCATTACAACGCGTCTTTGTTACAAGTATATGACATGGCTGGATGGTCAGAGCATCAAATCCAGGGCCAGGCCGGCGAACACCGCAAAGCCGGCCCAGTTGTTGTTGAGAAAGGCCCTGAAGCAGCCGTCCCGGGAGCGTTCCCGTGCCAGGTACTGGTGGTAGACAAACAGGCTGGCCATAGCGGCAACGCCAAGGTAGTAGAAGCTGCCGAGTTCGGCCTGGTTGCCCACCATGATCAGGATGACAATCACCATTGCCTGCAAGGCGCCGATAATGGCCCGGTCGGCCTCACCAAACAGGATGGCGGTCGATTTGATGCCTGCTTTGACGTCATCATCCCGGTCAACCATGGCGTAGAGGGTGTCGTAGGCGACGGTCCAGAGCACGTTGGCGGTGAACAGCAGCCAGGTGAGCTGACTCAGCTCGTTGGCTTCTGCGGCCCAGGCCATGGGGATGGCCCAGGAGAAAGCGGCGCCCAGGAACAGCTGGGGCAGGTGGGTATAGCGTTTCATGAACGGGTAGATGAATGCCAGCAGGGCTCCACCGAATGACAGGTACAGGGTCAGCGAGTTGGTAAACAGCACGACCATCAGGAACGACACCAGGCACAGGCCGGCAAACAGGGCGACGGCTTCCCAGGCCCGGATGCGACCGGTAGTCAGGGGGCGGTCTTTGGTGCGTTTGACATGGCGGTCCCAGTCCCGGTCAGCGAAGTCGTTAATGGCACAGCCTGCCGCCCGCATGAAGAACACGCCCAGGGTGAAGATCACAATGTTGGCCAGGGACGGCATTCCGCCCGCGGCAAGCCAGAGAGCCCACCAGGTGGGCCAGAGTAACAGCAGGCTGCCAATAGGTCGGTCGATTCGCAGCAGCTTCGCGTAGTCGGCCAGACGGCTCTGGACGTGTTCTGGCAGGGCGTTCTGCAGCATGGCAAGGATCTTCCATCGGTCGGGTGCGTGGGCAGTGGCTGATTATAGCCAGCCTGGCGGCGCCGGTTAAACCCGCGTTTACCGTTGGTAGAGTGTTGGCAGCAGGTACTCGCCCACCATCAGGGCCTCGTTGCCTCGGTGAAACAGGGAGCGCCGGGCCAATTGTGGTTGCTGGTCATCGGTGTTCTGGCATAGTCCGGTTTCCAGTGGGCCGCGCAGCCATTCAGGACGGCTGAAGAGATAGGCACCAAGAGGCTTGTTGCCAAGGTTGCGAAGGCGTCGGCCTTTGCCTTCGAGGCAGGCCAGGGGAATGACGGTGCGGGCAAGAACCCAGGGTTGGCTATCGCCGCACAGGCGTACTTCCCTGATCCAGGCCCGCTGCCGGGGCGCGAGGCCGAGGCGCCGGGCTTCCTCAAGTGTTGGCACGGCGAAGCCCTCGTTGCAGACTTCCACGTGAAAGCGGTAACGGCACTGTTGTTGGAGCGCCCGGGTAAACGAGCCCTCCACCTGGAGCCAGTGCCGGGCCGGGCCGTGCACCGCCGGATTGTGAAGCCCGGCGGCAGCAAGAGAACGGTACCAGCGCGTGGGGGGAATGATCGGCCCGTTGCGGTGGTCAGAGTCCTTTGACGGCATAGATTCCGGGCGCGTTGCGCCAGTATCCCTTGTAGTCCATGCCATAACCGAACAGGAATCGGTCTTCGACATACAGGCCGGTGAAGTCTGCTTTCAGGCCAGGGCGGGCCTTGCGATCGTGCTCCTTGTCGACCAGAACTGCGGTCAGGACTTCTTGGGCACCATGAGCCAGGCAGTAATCCGCAATGGCGCAGAGGGTCGTACCCTCGTCGAGGATATCGTCGACAATCAATACCGTGCGGCCTTTCATGTCGGCCTCAGGCTGGAGCTTCCATTCCAGGATGCCGCCGGTGGTTTCCTGGCGGTAGCGGGTTGCGTGCAGGTACTCCGCCTGAACCGGGAACAGAAGCCTGGGCAGCAGTTGTCCGGTCAGTATAAGACCGCCGTTCATCACACAGAACAGCAGTGGGTTGCTGTCTTTAAGGCGCTCGGTAATGGCAGTGGCCATCGTGTCGATGGCGGCGCTCACCTGCTGCTCATTCACCAGGCAGTCGGCTTCGGCCATGACCTGGTTCATGTCGGCGACGGTATCGGTCATAACGGTCGGATCCTGTCGTAAAACCGGCGATTATACCGAAGTGGGCCCATTGAAGGGAGGGGGTGGCACCAGTTAGCTATCTGTAGTTACAGCTATTGGCACAAATATACCGGGACGAGCGTCCGTGCTGGCATTGGTCATCGGCAATGGGGCGAGTATTATGGCCCTTTGCGGTTGTCTGGCCTGTCCGGACAAATCTTTTAAGTGATGCTTGATTGTTGCATTGTCAGACAATAATATTCCGCCAACATTGATGGGAGATATAGCATGAAGAAGTGGCAGTGTGTGGTTTGTGGCCTGATCTACGATGAGGCCGAGGGTTGGCCGGAAGATGGAATCGAGCCGGGTACAAAATGGGAAGACGTGCCCGAGGATTGGGTTTGCCCGGATTGCGGCGTTGGCAAAGAAGACTTCGAGATG
Source organism: Marinobacter sp. KM021 (assembly GCF_050707965.1). NCBI lineage: Bacteria > Pseudomonadati > Pseudomonadota > Gammaproteobacteria > Pseudomonadales > Marinobacteraceae > Marinobacter > Marinobacter sp. KM021. The sequence continues at coordinate 3,147,521 of NZ_CP136129.1, read as the reverse complement.
ATCGAAATCGGCTGATAAACGGAGCAGATGAATGACCAACCAGGCACCGATTGTGATTGTAGGCACCGGGTTGTCGGGCTACTCGCTGGTACGCGAATTCCGCAAGCTGGACAAAGACACCCCGATCATTATGGTCACCGCCGATGATGGCGTCAGCTATTCCAAGCCGATGCTGTCTACCGGGTTTACCAAAGATAAAGACGCCCAGGGGCTGGCCCAGGCCGATACCGAGGTCATGGCTGAGCAGCTCGGGGTGGAAGTGCGCACCTACACCACGGTGACCGGCATAGACACCGGCAAGCACGAGTTGATCCTGGGTGATGAACGGCTGGGTTACAGCAAGCTGGTGCTGGCCTGGGGGGCTGACGTGATCCGCCTTGGTCTGGCTGGTAATGGCCTGGACCGTGTGTACTCCATTAACGACTTGCTGGACTACCGGGCATTCCGCAAAGCGCTGGAAGGCGGTAAGCGGGTGGCGATCATGGGGGCCGGGCTGATTGGTTGTGAGTTTGCCAACGATCTTCGCAATGGTGGTTATGAGGTCGACGTGATTGCACCGGACGCCACGGTGATGCCCAGCCTGTTGCCGGAGCCCGCCGCTGAGGCTGTTCGCCATGAGCTGACGGAGCTTGGGGTTCGTTTCCACCTGGGAACCGTTGTCGAGCGGGTTGATGAGGACGGAGACGGCGTCCGGCTGACGCTGGGTAACGGTGAAACGCTGCAGGCCGACCTGGTGATTTCAGCGGTTGGTTTGCGGCCGCGAACCGAGCTGGCGAAAGCCGCGGGGCTGGACACCGGGCGGGGCATACAGGTGAACCGTGCGCTGGAAACCTCGGCAGAGGATGTCTATGCCCTGGGTGACTGCGCTGAAGTGGACGGCCAGGTGCTGCTGTATGTACTGCCGTTGATGGCCTGCGCCCGTGCTCTGGCGAAAACCCTTACGGGCGAACGCACCGAGGTCCGCTATGGCACCATGCCAATCATGGTCAAGACACCTTGCTGCCCGACAGCCGTGTGCCCGCCACCGATCGGCGCCGAAGGGAACTGGCAGATTGAACAGGAAGCATCAGACGTGAAAGCGTTGTTCAAGTCGCCTGCCGGTGAAACACTCGGGTTTGCGGTGACCGGACGGTTTGCCGTTGAAAAACAGGCGCTGGCGCGGGAAGTGCCGCCTCTTCACCAGGATTGACCAGCCTGCCATCGGGGCCATCCGGCCCCGATATTCTTCCTTACCTTGTTGTTGTCGTTGCGAAATTTTGCTGTCTGGGGTAGAAAACCCGTTCGTGAGCTAACAAAACACAGGAGCAGGCATGCTAGAGGTAACCCGTAAGCTGGTGGAGCTGTTGGACTTGTCCCCCATCGGTGATGATCATTTTCAGGGTGAAAGCGAAGACCTGGGATTCCCCCATGTGTTTGGTGGTCAGGTACTGGGGCAGGCCCTGATGGCAGCCAGTCGCACCGTAGAGGACCGGCTGTGCCATTCGTTGCACGCCTATTTTCTGCGCCCGGGTAACCACAGCATGCCGATTGATTACGAGGTGCAGCGGGTGCGTGATGGCGGCACCTTCTCGGTGCGTCGTGTGATTGCCCGCCAGGATGGCAAGGAAATTCTGACCGGCTCCATGTCGTTCCAGGTGGCCGAGCCCGGGCTGGATCACCAGATAGAGATGCCTGAGGCGCCAGAGCCTGAGTCACTGCGTTCCGAGCAGGACTGGGGCAAGATGATTGCCGAAAAACTGCCGGAAAAGCTGCGGGATGTGATGACCAAGGATCGTCCGATTGAAATCCGCCCGGTCAATCCGATGAATCCGTTCAAGCCAGAGAAGCGCCCGCCTCATCGGCAGAACTGGTTCCGGGCGGCAGGGCCCCTTCCGGACGATCCGGTATTGCACCGGTGCCTGTTGACCTACGCCTCCGATTTCACCTTTCTCGGTACGTCGCTGAACCCCCATGGCCGAACGTTTATGAGCAAGGGGATGCAGGTGGCGAGCCTGGACCACGCTATCTGGTTTCACCGGGATTTCCGCATGGACGACTGGCTGCTGTACGATAAGGACAGCCCCAGCGCGTCTGGTGCCCGGGGCTTCAACCGGGGCAATTTTTTTACCCGGGACGGTGTTCTGGTGGCGTCAACGACTCAGGAAGCGCTGATTCGCGAGCGCCTGGGCTGACCGGACATCCAGTCAACCAACCCGTCAAAGGGCAGCGGCCTGGTCAGAATGTATCCCTGGATCAGGTCGCAGCCCATGTCTTCCAGCAGAGCCAGCGTTTCCTCGTCCTCAACCCCTTCTGCGACTACCGTATAGCCCAGGCTGTGGCACATATCGATGGTGGTCCTCACAATCACCCGGTCTTCCTCCCGGTGTGACAACTCGGTGATCAGTGACCGGTCGATTTTGATCTCACTGGCGGGCAGCTGTTTGATGTAAGACAACGAGGAATAGCCCGAGCCGAAGTCGTCGATCGACAGGGGGATACCTGCCGCGTTCAGGGCATTGAGTGCCTTCAGAGAATTTACGGGGTCCTGCATCATGGAGGTTTCCGTTACCTCAAAGGTGATGGCCCCCATATGGGCATGAAAGCTCTGCATCAGGCGCTGAACAAATACCGCGAAATCCGGTTCCCGGAGGTTGTTGGGTGAGATATTAACCGCTATGCCTGCGTCGAAGCCCAGCTCCAGCAACCGGCTGCGCAGGTGCAGGGCTTCCTGCAGTACCCATCGGGTCAGGGGTTTGATCAGGCCGCTTTGCTCCGCCAGGGCAATGAGCTGGTCGGGTGTGACCGGCTGCTCCCGGTCTGGCCAACGGATCAGGGCCTCGTATCCAACGATCTGTCTGGACTTGAGCGACAACTTGGGTTGCAGGTACAGCGCCAAAGCGTGGTTGTCGATGGCGTGCCGGAGTTCGGACACCAGAGTCAGGCTTTCCGCACTGTAGGAATCCCTGGACGGCTTGTAGTAGGCAATGCCCCGGTCCCGGGCTCGCTCAGAGCCTTCGGCAATCACGGCGCGACGGATCAGGGTGTTGGCGTCTGTACCGTGTTCGGGATAGATCGCCACCCCGAGCTGCGGCGCTAATGGCACCTGCATACCCAGGAAATCCACCGGGTAACGGACTTCCTCAATGCTGCGAAGCACTGCCCTGGCGGCAGCTTCCGCTTCGCTGGCATCAACCAGAAAGGCAAAGGTTTGTGGATCCAGGCTGGCTACATAAAAGTTGCGGAGGTCGCTCTGCTCAAGGGCAATAGCACCGGGAACATCCCGAATCACCGCATTGTAGTGTTTGGAGGCCAGTTCCAGGATGCGATCGCTGTTGCGGTGGCCCAGGGTCTTGGTCACTGAGTTCAGGTTATTGAGGTGAATAATCACCACGCCATAGCGTTTGCGGTCGTTCGAGTGGGTGAGCTCACTCAGTTTCATTTCAAAGCTGCTGCGATTGGGCAGGCCTGTCAGTGGGTGATGCAGGGCCTGGTCCATCAGCCGAAGCTCGGCTGACCGCCGGGCTTCCAGTGCCCTTAACTCGGCTTCCCGGGCCAGAACCTTGTCCTGGCGTTCCCGGTAAATACGTACCGCCAGTGCCAGGCTTAGCAGAATGGCCTCCAGAGCGGAGCCTACTTGCATGCCGTAGGCGGTGATGAAGTTGGTAGGGATCAGGCCATACTTGTTGGCTGCGGTAATAGCACTGCCCAGGGTTAGAGCGCCCCAGGCCAGGGTGTAGTAGACCGCCTGGGGATTGCCGCGAACCCATTGGAGCGGCCCCACCACCGTCAGCAGCAGGCAGCTGGGAATGGCGAGTGCAACCGTCAGGCGGCTGCCGGTGCTGTAATCGGTGAAGAAGGTGATGACCGCCGTCAGAACATTGAGGGTAATGGTTAACAGAATCAGCCGGTCAAGCCCTGGGCTGGACCGTTTCAGCCTCAGGAACGAGCGTGAGAACAGTAGGGTGAAGACCATAGCAAACGGCACGGTCAGCAGCATGGCCCGGTTCTGTATAGCTGGGAGGTTTGGCCACAATAACTGATAGGTGATGCCGTTCAGGCTGCCCACAAGAATCAGGTAACCGAGGGTGGATAACACATAAAGTAGGTAGACCGGTTCCCTCAGTGCCAGAAACACAAACAGATTGAAGCAGATAACGGTAATCAGAATGCCGTAGTAACCGGCGTGCAGCTGGCTTTCGACAGAGGCCTTTTCAAAGTAGCTGCGGCTGTTCCAGAGCTTCAGGGGAATCTGCATGGCGCCCTGGGTCTCTACCCTCAGCAGGATCTGGTAATTGGCGTCAGGCTGAAGCTGAAACGGAAACAGGAAGTGAGGGTGTTGAACCGGTCGCTCCCGGAAGGGTTTCTGGTCGCCCGTGCTTTCATGGTGAACAATGTTGCTATCCCGGATCAGGTAAAAGTCGACATGATCCAGTTGCGGGTAGCTGATTTCCAGCAGGCTGATGAGTTCCGGGTTGCTGACCGGAAAGCGAAGCCAGATATGGTCTCGGATGTAGCCGAAATTGGGTGTTTTCTCCGGCAGTACCTGCCAATCGTCCGAGGCCATTGCTTGTTGGGGCGTGAGCTGAACGCCCGGCGCCAGGCGGAGATACTCCATCTCCGGAATATACGAAACGCTTGCCGGCTGCGCCTGAAGCGGCAGAGTTATCACCAGAAACAGCAGGGCCAGAAGCTTAGCCGGGTTCATCAGAGTCACAGGTTACCGTTATTGTCGTTATGCTGACGAGTATGGCCTGTCGCTGGAGGCGGCTCAAGCGTCGCGGCAGGGAGATTTGGTAACTTGTGTAAAGATTGGTCAAATACCGTTAACCCAGTTTTTGACCCAGGGGACCGCCTCGGTTTCGGGCTCCATGGTTTCCAGGGCATCAACCCTCAATGTTTCACCCACTTTGCGGGCACCGGTCTCGTAAAGAGCTTCTTCCATAAGGTCGCCGGCGCCGCAAAAGGTGTCTCCATAGGAGCTATCGCCCAGCACGATGACCCCGAACGGCCGGCCTGGTTGCTGGGGGAGTTGGTCCCGAAGGTCAACATAGAGCGTTAGAAGGTTGGCCGGAACTTCGCCTTGGCCCGTGGTGGAGGTGCAGACTAACAGGGCATCATCGTTGGAGGTTATGTCATCCAGGGTCGGATTTTCCAGGACCGCCACCTGGTGACCGTCGACTTCCAGTTCCTCGCGAATCTTGCGGGCTGTCAGCAGGGCGCCACCATAAACACTGCCAACCAGAACTCGAATTGCTGCCATGTCACCACCTATGCTTTGTCAGGACTTTGGCCCTTTGGCCAACCGGGGCTGATCATAGCGATGGTGTCCTGTGGGCTCAAGCCCGGGTTTCGGTTGCTTCCGGGGTGTCCTGGCTTCGTACCCGGGGTGCAATGCGGTTTCGGCCCGCGTCTTTGGCGTTGTACAACTGGATATCAGCCTGTTTTAGTAGCTCAGTTACTGAACCCGCCTTGGAAATGGAACAGACTCCGGCACTGATGGTGACCGGCAGGGTCTCGCCCTGATACTGGAACTGTGTACTGGCCACCTCCGCTCGAAGCCGCTCGGCCAGGGCCAGGGCCTGCAGCAGGCTGGTGTCTGGCAGCAGCAGGAGAAATTCTTCCCCGCCCCAGCGGGCCGCCAGGTCGGATTGCCGCACCACAGTATGGGTAAGGTCGGCGAACTGACGGAGCACCGAGTCGCCAGCGTTGTGGCCATGGTCGTCGTTGATGCGCTTGAACAGGTCCAGATCAATCAGCACCACAGAGAAATGGTGGCCCGCGCGTTTAAACCGGGAGAACTCGGTATTCAGCCGGTTCTGCATTTCCCGACGGTTGGCCAGCCCGGTCAGTTCGTCAGTTCGGGCCGCACGTTCATGGGCTTTTGCCAGGGCCAGAAGCCTGTTCCTGGCCCGCAGGCGCCCCGCTTCCAGTACAAAGCAGAAAATGGATTCAAAGGTCAGGGTGGCGAAAAAACGAATCTTGAAGTCGGTGGAATATTCCGCAGTCACCAGTGGCAGCCCGGGGAACTGGAAAACAATGATCGCCAGCAGATAACAGAACAGCAGAATGGCGGTGCCGCCTTTCAGACTGGTCAGGTAGAACAGCAAGGGCGGGAATACATAGAACCACAGCGGGCCGGTGTTGCCCTCGCCGCCGGATGCCAGCAGGTAGGCAAACAACAGGCCGACGGTGGTCAGCAGGCCGGCCTTCTGCACAACCCGGTCCCGCGTCCAGGCGTACCAGATCATGTTGAACGCAACAGGAACAATAAACAGCCAGAGCACCCAGGCATGAACCGGGTGCTCCGCATACCAGGCCTTGGTGCCAATGCCCGCCAGAAACACGACGGCCATCACGGACAGGCCATTGAGCAATCGGGAGATTTGCCGCTCTTCTTGTTCTCGGGAGCTGGCGTGGTCGGCTAGGGTGTCGTGGGTCATGGGCGCTTTTATCGTTTTTTGACGCTCTTTCCGGAAGTATGCGCCAAATTATATAGCATTTGCAGTCCCTCTTTACGGGAGTGTGACGCCTGCCTAGTGTGTCAGTTTTGTTTCAATTTTATGGCAAAAATTTTATAGTTTGCCCCCCCCGTGGCATGACTGCCCGATGTCCATTCAGCTCACAAGAGATGACATTGCTTATGGCCCGCTCCAGCAACTTTCTGGATACCCTGCTCACCAGCCCCGCCACGGAACGGTATCGGGTCGGGCTGAGCGTTCTGTTCCTGCTTATCGTCTGGCTTGTGGTTGGTTCCTTTAGCCAGGGCCTGCCCAATAATATGCTGTTGATGGCTGCTGCTGTTATTGGTGGGTACATGGCCATCAACATAGGTGCCAATGATGTCGCTAATAATGTCGGCCCGGCAGTTGGCTCCGGTGCCCTGTCGCTGGGTGCTGCGGTTTTGCTGGCGGCGGTGTTTGAGGCCGGTGGCGCGATCATTGCCGGTGGCGATGTGGTCTCAACCATCAAGGGTGGCATTATTGATCCCACCAGTCTCGATGACCCGCGCGCCTTTGTCTGGCTGATGACGGCAGCCCTGCTCGCAGGCGCCCTGTGGTTGAACCTGGCCACCTGGATGGGCGCGCCCGTGTCAACTACCCATTCAATTGTTGGTGGCGTTCTGGGGGCCGGTATTGCCGCTGGCGGCTGGGCCATCGCCGACTGGTCGGTGATGGGCAAGATCGCTGCCAGTTGGGTGATTTCCCCGGTGTTGGGTGGTGCCCTGGCGGCGTTGTTCCTGATTGTGATCAAAAAAACCGTGCTGTACCAGAAGAACCTGGTGTCAGCGGCCCGCACCTTCGTGCCCTGGCTGGTGGCCATCATGGCCTGGGCTTTTGGCACTTATCTGATGATCAAAGGTGTGAGCAAGCTGGTGAAGCTGGACTTCACCCAGTCCGCCTTGATTGGTCTGGCATTGGCGGCAGTGGTGTTTTTCACCATGAGAGCCCTGGTTGGCCGTAAGGCGGCGACGATGGAGAACAGCATCGATGGTGTGAATATGCTGTTCACCTGGCCGCTGATTTTCGCGGCAGCACTCCTGAGTTTTGCCCATGGCGCCAACGACGTGGCCAACGCTATTGGCCCGCTGGCGGCCATTAATGATGCCATCCAGGCTGGTGGCGGTGTGGTCACCTCGGCCAGCATCCCGCTTTGGGTGATGATGGTCGGTGCTCTGGGTCTTGCGGTGGGCCTGATGCTGTTTGGCCCGCGCCTGATCAAGACGGTTGGCAGCGAAATCACCGAGCTGGATAAAACCCGTGCGTTTTGTATTGCATTGTCCGCAGCACTTACCGTTATCCTTGCTTCCCAGTTGGGGCTGCCGGTCAGTTCCACCCATATTGCCATTGGTGGCGTATTCGGGGTTGGTTTCCTGAGGGAATACCTGAAATCCAACTATGCCACCCAGTTGCATAAGATCATGGAGCACCATGACCCGGCGGAGCAGGAGCGACTGAAGCCGTTCCTGGATGATTTCCGGAATGCGTCTGTCGAGGAAATGGAGAATCTGCTGAAGCAGGCCAAGCAAAAGAAGGATCAGGTGCCGCTGACCAAGTCTGAACGCAAGCGTCTGAAGAAGATCTACAAGGAGGAAATGGTCAAGCGCTCGCACCTGTTCCGGATTGCTGCGGCGTGGATCATCACTGTGCCGGCGTCTGCCCTGATGGCGGCGTTCCTGTTCTTCACCCTGCGTGGTTTGATGATCTGATGGTTTATGCGGGGCTGGTTACCGCCCCGCGGATTGGCCATACTATAGGCATCAGGCCCTGAGCGGGCCGGTTTGCTTTAACGCTATCCATAATCGGGGAGTCAGGAATGAGTTCATCTTCCGAGAGCCGTCAGGCCAAGATGATTGAAGAGTTGCGGGTGTTCATCAAGAAGGTGATGAGCGAGCCGACGATTGCGGTTAAATCCATGGATATTGCCCGTAAGTACAAGGGCCAGCCGAATTCAGATGAGTTGATCGCGCGTGAGATCAGTGCCAACACCACCATCCGGATTCCGGAGAACTGGAGTGAGGCGGACAAGATGTTCCTGGAGATCCTGCACGAGGTGCTGGATGACGAAGAGGCCCTGTACTGAAGGCTGTTCGCGGTTGTCGACGGCGTTAGCGGTTTGCAAGGTTTTACACGCGGATTTGTCCGTTTACGCTACACTCTCATTGGGTCATGGTCATACGCTGTAAAATCTGGTGGCGTTCATGGGAGAGACAATCGTCGAGCGGCAAGTTCCAGTCACTGATCTCGAGATCGGTATGCACGTCGTGCGGCTGGATCGCCCCTGGGAAGAAACCTCCTTCTTGTTGCAGGGTTTCATTGTAAAGTCCGAGTCCGACATATGGGCTCTGCGGGATCAATGCGACTTTGTCTACATTGAGGGTCGCGAAGTCAGTCCGGCAAGTGGCCCAAGTAAATCCGTAAGAAATCAGCCAAGCAAGCAAAGCAAGACCTCCTCTCTATTCAATTTTTTTGGCCGACATAAGGGCCGCCCTTCAACGGCGGATGCTCCCCGGGGAGGGGGCAAAAAACCTATCAGGGTGAACTACATCAACAAAGTGGCCCTTGGTGATGAGATTGGGCGAGCCAGTCAGTTCCATCGAGAGGCAAAAACGGTCGCGGACAGTATCATGTCAGGCCTGCGAGTGGGGCGGGCATTGGATCTCAATAGCGCCCGCAAGGTCGTCAACCAGTGTGTGGACAGTATTCTCAACAACACCGACGCCATGCTTTTGCTGACCAAGCTCAAAGAGCGTGATGATTACACTGCTGAGCATTGTATGAACGTGGCGATCCTGTCCGCAGCTTTCGGAAAACACCTGGGCCTGCTTGAAGGTGAAATTCGCACCTTGGGTCTTTGCGGTCTGTTGCACGATGTGGGCAAAGCGAGAGTCCCTTTGGACATCCTCCAAAAACCGGGCGCACTGACGCCGGATGAATTCGCCGCTATGCGGCGTCACGCGGATTATGGTCGGGATATCCTGATGTCGTCAGGACGTTCTCTGAATGCTGCTGTGGATGTGGCTTACAATCATCATGAGCGGCTGGATGGCAAAGGTTATCCGCGATCACTCAAGGCAGCGCAGATCCCCTATTTTGCGAAAATAGTCGCCATCATTGACACGTATGACGCCATCACCAGCAATCGAGTTTACGACACCTGTCGCTCCTCCATGACCGCTCTGGAAATCATTTACAAACACCGGGGCGCCCAATTCGATGGCGAGTTGGCAGAGGAGTTTATCCGATTTATTGGGATCTACCCACCGGGGTCGCTGGTAGAACTCCAGACCGGGGAGCTTGCCGTTGTCACCGAGGCCAACCCAAGAAACAGACTTCGCCCAAGGGTGCTTCTGGTAACCAGCCCCGACAAAAGCAGGCTTGCTGAACTCAAAGCATTAGATCTGGCCTTGGCTCTTGCCGATGAAAAGAACGCTCTTTACGCCATCAAACGCGAACTTCCGGACGGGAGCCACGGTATATTACTGAAAGAATTGATGGATGCCGGTTTGAAGCTGGCTTTGCCAGTGACGGAATCTGCCTCGGACTGACCATGGGTCAGCCATTAGCCCGTTTGTCTCTGTTATTTTGGGTCAGTACCGTGGCTGCCATCTGGTTCAGAACAGCCATTTCGTCGCTGATGCCGTTTTCCCACGACAGCTCTCGCTGCTCCTCAAGAATGTCCTCCAGAATATCCGGTGTTGTTAACGGGTTGGCCAGGACCACCCGGAAAACGATGCACGGGAAGTGGTAGTAGCGGGCCGGCTCCAGTCGGGTTCGGGAGACAAATGCCTTGCCTCTCTCCCGCTGGGTTTTCTGGATGAATTTTGTGATACGGTTCAGGCAGGTGTTCATTTTCTCTGCCTGCAGTTCGTCGGCCATGGCCAGTGCCTGGCGTACGTCTTCCGGACAATAACGGTAAGTCAGGATGTTCAGTTCCGGCCGGGTAACCAGTTCGAAATCCGGTTGTTCATCGATCATGTTGGCAAAGGTTTTGGCTTTGTCGATGCCCTGGTCGATGAGAATTTCGTAGCCTTCTCTTGCGAGGATTTTCAGGCCTGAGTGGATCAGCATGGCCATGCCCGGGCGGGAGCCTTCCAGGGTGGTGCTGCCGAGGTCCCGGGAACCTTTTCGGATGATGTACTGGGCGTGGTGTTCTACCGCGCTGGCGAGGCTGGGGTCTTTGAAGACCACCAGACCGGCGCCCATGGGTACGTAGAGCTGTTTGTGCGCGTCGAAGGTGACCGAGTCGGCTTTCTCGATGCCGCGCAGCAGGTGTTTGTGGGTGCGGGAGAACAGGGTTGGCCCGCCCCAGGCGGCGTCGACGTGGAAGTGGGCGCCGAATTCCCGGGCGATGTCGGCCATGGCGTCCAGCGGGTCGACGTTGCCGGTTTCGGTGGTGCCGGCCACGCCGCAGATAGCCATGACCTTGATTTTCTGCTTTTGCAGTTCCAGGCATTTGTCCCGCAGGGCATCGGGCTGGATACGGTTGAATTCGTCGGTTTCCACCGGCACCAGGGCATCCCGGCCCAGGCCGAGTACGTCGGCGGCTTTGCGCAGGGAATAGTGACCGCGCTTGGAGACAACGATGGCGGCGCCTTCGCAGCCATAGTACCTCAGTGCCCGGAACAGGCCTTCTTCGTGCAGGCCGCGGAAGCTGCCTTCGGCGGGGAAGGCGCGGTTGCGGGCGACCCACAGGGCGGTGAGGTTGGCAACGGTGCCGCCGGAGCACATGGCGCCCAGGGCGTGCCGGGGGTCGTGCATCCATTTGCGGTAGAAGGAGCCGTCCTGCTGGTACACCAGCCGGTGAATCATGCCCAGTACCTGGCGCTCCAGCGGGGTGAAGGCTTTGGAGGTTTCGGTTTTTACCAGGTTCTGGTTCAGGGCAATCATGATTTTGGACAGCGGCAGCATGAAGTAGGGCAGTGCCGAGGTCATGTGGCCGATGAATGCCGGTGAGGCGGTGTGCACCGAGTTGGCGACCAGTTTGTCGAGCAGGAATTGGGCCTGTTCGGAGACGAATACGGGCTTTTCCGGAATCACGGAGTCGGCGAAGTTCTTTTCGACATCGCTCAGGTCGCGTTCAACGGCGACGATGTGTTCCTGCAGGAAGCCGGCCAGGTTCCGGGAGATGTTCTGGTCGATGCGGCTCAGGGTGGATTCCGGCGCCTCGGGCACCGTGAATACGCGATACATGGCCTCAACGGAGGCCTGGGCGGATTTTTTCTTTCCGGTCATAGAGCCACACACTTCTTTCAGTGGTTATCCGCAAGGTCGGTTCCGGAAACCCGGCGGACGAAGCCGGGCGTTGCCCGACACTCGTAGTATAGCCTGCGTGATTACAGGTCATGTATTCCCTGAGGGGCGGTAGTATAAGGCCTGAACAGCAATGACGCTATGCCCTGCGGGCGCTGGTGTTACGGCGCCGGGGCTATCAGAGGATTTCCCGGTGAACATCCAGGATGGCGGCGTCGATGCGCTCCTGGATGTCTTTTTCGACCTGGTCGAGGCGCTGGGTGATTTGCTGGGCGCTGGCGCCGAGGGCGGCGATGGTCCAGGTGGCGCAGTCCAGTGCTTCCTGGTCGGCGGTTTCGGCAACGGCCAGGTCGGGTTCTTTGCCCCAGATGGCTTTCATGGCGGTGAAGGCTTTGCGTTTGGCTTTGAGGTCTTCGCAGGCGTAGAGCTGGAAGTGTAGGGTGAGGACGCCTACGTGGGGGGTGATGTCCTGGTGCTGTTGTGGGTTTTTGCCTTCTTTGAGCAGTTTTCTCAGGGCTTCTGACATGTCTGGTTTGGCTCGTTTGGTGCAGGAACCGGTGAGGGTGGGCTGTTCAAAACACGCTGTGGATACGTCCTTGTACGCTCTGCTCCGCCATCCATGGCTCCGCAAGGTTTTGAACAGCCCACCCTCACCGCTTCCCGAACGGTATACGGTGAGTCGCTTCAGCCGGTTGCCCTGGCTTTCGGGACAGGCTGTCTGGGTTTCCCCTAGCCTACTACAGGCGTCCCCCGTTTGATAATCGCCGCCGGGTTGGTGCCGGAGGGCAGGTTGCCGTAGTTCATGCCGCCGTTGTGTTGCAGGCGGGAGGCGCAGAAGGCGTCGGCGACGTGTTTGTCGCCGAAGCGCAGTAGCAGGGAGCCTTGCATGGTCAGGGCCAGGCGGTCGACGAGGTTGCGGGCCCGGTACTGGAAGTCGCTGATGTCGGCGAAGTCGTGCTGGAGCTGTGCCAGGAATTGGTCGAAGCGGCGGTCGGTGCCACGGGCTTCGGCGGCTTCTTTGAAGAAGGCGTCCAGGGTTTCGGGCTCTTTCTGCAGGGCGCGGAGGGTGTCCAGGCACTGGACGTTGCCGCTGCCTTCCCAGATGGCGTTGACCGGGGATTCCCGGAGCAGTCGGGGCATGATGCAGTCTTCCATCACGCCGCTGCCGCCGATGCATTCCATGGCTTCGTAGGCGTGGTTGGGGGTGCGTTTGCATATCCAGTATTTGCCGACGGGGGTGGCCAGGCGGGCCAGCAGGCGTTCGTGTTCTTTGTTCTGGTTGTCCATGGCCCGGGCGACGCGCATGGTGTAGGCGAGGGCGGCTTCGTTTTCGATGATCAGGTCGGCCAGGACGTTCTGCATCAGCGGCTGATCGCTGAGGGTTGCGCCGAAGGCGCTGCGGTTGTGGCAGTGGTGGGTTGCCTGGGCGACGGCCTGGCGCATGCCGGCGGCGCTGCCGATCATGCAGTCGAAGCGGGTCATGGCGACCATTTCGATGATGGTTCTTACGCCGCGGCCTTCTTCACCGACCATCCACGCCAGGGCACCGCGGATTTCCACTTCGCTGGAGGCGTTGGCGACGTTGCCCATTTTGTTTTTCAGCTGCTGTACCTGCCAGGGGTTCTTGGTGCCATCCGGGCGCCACCGGGGCATCAGGAAGCAGGACAGGCCGCTGGTGGTCTGGGCCAGCACCAGGAAGGCGTCGCACATGGGGGCGGAGACGAACCATTTGTGACCAACCAGCTCATAGGGCTGGCCCGGGCCTTCCTGGCCGGTCGGGTAGGCCACGGTAGTATTGGCACGTACGTCACTGCCGCCCTGTTTCTCGGTCATGGCCATGCCGATGGTGACGGAGGTTTTGTCACCGTCTGGCACGTTGCGGCTGTCGTATTCGTTGGCCAGGATTTTCGGGGCCCAGAGTTTGGCCAGGTCAGGCTGGTTCTGGATCGACGGGATCGCTGCGAAAGTCATGGTGATCGGGCAACAGTGCGCCGCTTCTACCTGGGAGTGCAGGTAGTATTTGGCGGCGCGGGCGACGTGGGCGCCTTTGCCGGGGTTAGTCCAGGGCGAGCTGTGCAGGCCGTTCTCCAGGGCCACGCGCATGAGTTCGTGGTAGGCCGGGTGGAAGGTCACCTCATCTACCCGGTGGCCGTAGCGGTCGTGGGTGCGGAAGGAGGGCTTGTTGGCGTTGGCCTGATTACCAAGGTCAATGGTATCCGCCTGGCCGGCCCAGGCGCCGAACTGACTCAGGTCGTCGTTGGCGAAGCCGGCGCCCTCGCGCAGTACCGCCTCCCGCAGCGCGTTGTCCTGTTCGTAGAGGTTGTAGTTCTCCAGCGGCCGTGGCTGGTTGATCACCTCGTGGGTGGCCGACAGGTAGCGGTTGTCGGCGGTGGACTCGGTCTTGCGCTGCGGGCTGTTCATGGTTAGCTCCTGGTGCCGGTCAACCCCCGTATGCAGAAGCAGACGATGGTGTTGACCAGCTCATCTTCGTTGTTGTCTTGCCCCGGCGGTATGTCTGTCTGTGTTGGTGACAGAGGCCCCACCAGGGATTCTGATATCGCGCCCACCAGGCAGGTACTGGCGAGCCGTGCGTTTTGGTCCGGTATGCAGCCTTCGGCTATGCCATCCCGGATCGCCTGTTCAAACAGGCTGGCGTAAGCCTTTCGGTAAACCAGTCGCTCTTCTTCTACCTTCGGATCCACCGGTTCGGCGATCAGGGCCCAGGCCTTCATGGGGCCTTTGAGGGCCCTCTGGGCAAATTTCCTCAAGGCGTTGTCTAGGCGTTCAACGGCGTTTCCGGATACGTTGAGCGCTTCGGCCACCTTGTCGACTTCCCGCTGGGTGGCCAACCGGAAGATTTCGGCAAAAAGGTCCTCGCGGGACTCGAAATGCCGATAGATGGTGCCGGTGGCAACGCCGGCCAGGCCAGCAATCCGGGTGATACGGGCGCTTCGGAAGCCGCCTTCAGCGACACATTCCCAGGTGCGCTCGATGATGTTCTGGCGTGCCCGGGCTTTCCGTTCGCGCATCTTTTCGGTTTCACGATAGGCCATGCCGGCTCCTTACAAGTAGTGAATCACGGTTCATTCTTTGTGTCAATTTGCGGTTGTTTGTTTTGTCATGCAAGACATCTTTAAAATCATGGGCTTGAAATTGGATACAAAAAGTTACAAAAAAGTGGTTGTCAGGAAATAGCGTCGTCACCAAAACCGGATTATAAAGACGCCAAGACGGGGCCGCAGGCGGCCGGCGGTCGAGACGGGGTGCTGTCAGGCGCAGAGCCAACAGTGCTTGTAGTTCTGTTTTCGTTGATGGAGAAAATACCATGAGTGAATTCGACGAAAGCAATCTGGAGCAGTCCGGTAACTGGACCAGCGACAGTGATGATAACCATTCCATTGCCGGCAGGGCACGGGTCAGGGCCCAGTTGCAGGCTGATATCGAAGCATTCCTGCAAAGTGGCGGTCGGATACAGGAAGTGGACACCACGTTCCGTGCGGACTCCCCACGCAAGGTGGAAGTAGGGTTTAACAACCGATCCGTCTGATTCCCTTCATTGGCGGGCGGCGACTGCCATCCTGAGGCAGGGCCGTCCGTTTTTTGTCACTGGATTGTCATCGGTCAACGGCACACTGGGCTCAAACCTGCAATGCGTGGCCTCTGGGGTGTATGATGTCATCACTTTCCAAGGCCATCCATATTCAGGAGGTTATCCGTGTCCAAACAGCGCCCGCCGATTTCAAGCCGAGCCTATCCGTCGACTCGTTTGCGCCGTAATCGCGCCAGCGATTTTTCCCGCCGTCTGGTTCGTGAAAGCCAGCTGTCGCCTGATAACCTGATCTACCCGGTGTTTGTGCTTGAAGGCGAGAACCAGCGTGAGGCGGTGCCGTCCATGCCGGGGGTGGAGCGCCTGAGCGTCGATCTTCTGGTGGAGCAGGCTGCGGAACTGGTGGAGCTGGGCATTCCAGCGGTGGCGCTGTTTCCGGTCGTCCCTGCTGAGAGGAAGAATCTGTCTGGCTCGGGTGCCTGGGATTCGGACGGCCTGGCTCAGCGGGCGGTTCGTGCCCTGAAGAAAGCTCAGCCGGAACTGGGCGTGATCACCGACGTTGCCCTGGACCCGTTCACCACCCATGGTCAGGATGGCATTATTGATCACAACGGTTATGTGTTGAACGATGTCACCGTTGAAGCTCTGGTGAACCAGGCGTTGTCCCATGCCGATGCCGGGGCTGACGTGGTTGCCCCTTCAGATATGATGGACGGTCGCGTGGCGGCTATCCGCGATGCCCTGGAAGGCGCCGGTTATGTGAATACCCGGATTCTGGCCTACTCTGCCAAGTATGCCTCCAGCTATTACGGCCCGTTCCGGGATGCGGTCGGTTCTGCCGCCAACCTGGGCAAGGCCGACAAGGCGACGTATCAGATGGATCCGGCCAACAGTGACGAAGCCATTCATGAAGTGGCGATGGATCTGGCCGAGGGTGCCGATATGGTCATGATCAAACCGGGCATGCCCTACCTGGATATTGTGCACCGGGTGAAAACCGAACTGCAGGTGCCAACGTTTGTCTACCAGGTGAGTGGTGAGTACGCCATGCATATGGCCGCTGCGCAGAACGGCTGGCTGGATGGCGATGCGGTGATGATGGAGAGCCTGATGGCCATGCGCCGTGCCGGTGCTGACGGCATCCTGACCTATTTTGCAGTGCGCGCGGCGAGACTGATGAGGGATCGCTCGCGGGCATAGAGGGGCTTGAAGGCGCCCGAAATAACCATGGATATAAAGAGTAATGACAACCGAGAATGCGCAAACCGCAGAGATCAGTGACCAGAGTGTGCCTGCGCCGGTAGATGTACCGCCGGTGGGTGAAGACATCAATCTGGACGCCAGTGAAAACTATTTCAACCGCGAGCTGAGTCAGCTTCAGTTCAACTACCGGGTGTTGAAGCAGGCGCTGGATACCACTCATCCGCTGATCAACCGGTTGATCTTCTGCTGCATTTTCAGCAGCAACATGGACGAGTTCTTTGAAATCCGGGTGGCGGGCCTGCGCCAGCAAATGAAGTACGGTCGGGAGACCGTGGGCGTGGACGGCATGCAGCCAGACCAGGTGCTGGCGGAGATCAGCCGGGTGGCCCACGACTACATCCACGAGCAGTACGACATCATCAATAACGTGCTGATCCCCGAGCTGGAGAAAGAGAACATTCACTTTGTCCGGCGCCGTGAGTGGACGCCGGCCCAGGCAGAGTGGGTGCGGAACTACTTCGAGGAAGAGATATTACCGGTGGTCAGCCCCATCGGGCTGGATCCGTCGCACCCGTTCCCACGCCTGGTGAACAAGAGCCTCAACTTCATCGTTGAACTCGATGGCAAAGACGCCTTCGGTCGGGAAACCGGCATGGCCATTGTGCCCGCCCCCCGCTCCTTGCCTCGCCTGGTTCGGCTGCCGGATGACGTCTGTGACGGCGGCGACAACCTGGTGTTTCTGTCATCAATGATCCATGCCCATGCGGACGAGTTGTTCCCGGGCATGGAAGTCAAGGGCTGTTATCAGTTCCGGTTGACCCGTAACGCTGACCTTGAGCTGGAAGACGACCTGGAAGACCTGGCCTCGGCCCTGCGCGGCGAATTGTTGAGTCGCCGGTTTGGTGACGGAGTGCGTTTGGAGGTGGCCGACAACTGCCCGGAGGAGTTGGTGCAGTTTCTGTTGCGGGAGTTCGGTCTGACCGAGCGGGATCTGTATCAGGTGCATGGGCCGGTCAACCTGACCCGTCTGATGGCCGTTGGCAGCCTGGTGGATCGCCCCGACCTGACCTATTCCAGTTTTTCACCCTCGATTCCGCGCCAGATTCGCAGCAAGGAATCCATGTTTGATGCCATCCGCAAGCGGCCCTTGCTGTTATTGCATCCCTATGAAAACTTCAGCCCGGTGGTCGACCTGCTGCGTCAGGCGGCGAAAGATCCCCATGTGCTGGCGATCCGCCAGACCCTGTACCGCACCGGAGCCGACTCCGAAATTGTCGAGGCGTTGGCGGATGCCGCCCGACGGGGTAAGGAAGTGACTGCCGTTATTGAGCTGCGGGCCCGGTTCAGCGAGGCAGAAAACCTGGAGCTGGCAAGCCGTCTGCAGGAGGCGGGGGTTATTGTGGTATACGGCGTGGTGGGCTACAAAACCCACGCCAAGATGATCCTGATTGTGCGCCGGGAAGAAGGCCGGCTGCGCCGTTATGTGCACCTGGGTACCGGTAACTACCATGCCGGTAACGCCCGGCTGTACACCGATTACAGCTTCCTGACCTGCGACGAATCCATCGGTGACGATGTCAACAAGCTGTTCCAGCAGCTGACCGGCATGGGCAAGGCATTGAAGATCAAGAAGTTGTTTCACGCCCCCTTCACCCTGCACAATCGCCTGATCAGTCTGATAGAGCGGGAAGCCGGGCTTGGGGAGAACGGGCGGATTATCTTCAAGTTCAACGCCCTGACCGAGCCGCAGGTGATCAAAGCCCTGTACCGGGCGTCCCAGGCCGGTGCCAGTATTGATCTGATCATTCGTGGTATCTGCTGCTTGCGTCCCCAGGTGCCGGGCCTGTCAGAAAATATCCGGGTGCGGTCCATCATCGGGCGCTTTCTGGAGCATACCCGGGTATATTACTTCGGCAACAACGGCAAACCCGACGTTTACTGTTCCAGCGCCGATGGTATGGAGCGGAACCTGCTGAGCCGGGTTGAGACCGCCTTCCCGATCGAAGAGCCGGCGCTGATCGAGCGGGTGACCGAGGATCTGGATACCTATCTTTCAGATAACTGCCAGTCCTGGGTATTGCAGTCTGATGGCAGTTATCTACAGAATCAGCCAGAAGAAGGTGAGGAGCGCCTGGCTTCGCAGCTGGTGTTGCTGGACCGGTTAACCTCTAAACCGAATTAATACGCTGGCCCCGGCCAGCAGGAAATAAAAACACAACAGGATTGGAACCTTGAATCTTAAACGTTGGACCATCGCCGGCACGGCGATACTGGTAGTGGCTGGCGTAGCCCCCTGGGGCGTGGGCTATCTGACTGAGCAACATTGGCTGAATGCGACCGAGGAAGTCAACAATGCCCAGCCATTCCTGCGCATGGAAACCGATCGGTACCGGCGCGGTGTGATGAGCTCCGAAGTGTCTGGCACAGCCACCTTTCTGGACCCGGCCACGGGCGAGAGTAACCGCATAGATTTTGAGGTTCAGGTTTCTCACGGCATTACTGGCAGCCACTTGAATTTCAGACCTACGGAAGGCTGGCAGCCGGAGGGGGCGGGCTGGTTCCCCAACGACGAACCAAAACTGACACTGGAAACCCGGGTTTGGGGTTCCGCCACGCTGGAATTGCAGGCCCCTGCTATCGAGATAAGCGAGCCACACGGTGGTGGTGTTTTGCGCAGCAGCGGTGGTCTGGCACGGATTGATATTGGCCGTTTGGGTGAAAAAGCCGACATGCTGATGGTCTGGCCGGCGGTGGTGCTGTCCGGGCCGGAGATGAACGTCACCATTGAAAACGTGCACATGGAGCAGAGCCTTGCCTGGTTGTCCGGTGATATCTGGACCGGCGCCGGCGCGGTCACGATTGATGCCTTGACCATGCAGGGTCCTCAGGTGCCGCCCATGGCGTTTAACGGTATCGCGCTGAGCAGTCATAGCGAGGCAGACCGAAAAGGCGAGCGACTGGATTCCTCGATTGCCCTGGCGCTGGACTCCGTTGTCTTTGATGACGGTACCTTCGGCCCGCACCGGATTGAGTTCGCTGTAGATGGTCTTGATGTTGCCAGCTGGAATGAGTTCAGTTCGGTGATGACCGACATGCAGCTGATGGCGGCGCAGGCCGGTCAATCCCCGCAGGCGGCGTTCGAGCAGCAGATGGCCCTGATGCAGCGGTTTAACGATTCGGTTCGCGGGCTCGCGGCCGCCGGATTTTCCGCCGGCATCCGGGAGTTGAGCCTGGATACGCCGGAAGGAGCCGTACAGGGTAGCCTGGAGCTGTCCCATCCGGAGTTGTCGGAGAGTGAGCGGGCCAACATGCTGATGGTGATGCAGGGGTTAACCGGGGCGCTGGACTTCCGTATGCCGTTGGCCCTGGCTGAGAACTATCCGGCCGTGCGCATGCAGGTGGCACCCTTGATCAAACAGGGGTTGCTGGTGGATGCCGGCGGCCAACTGGTCATGACTGGCCGCCTGCAGGATCTGGTTCTGGATATTAATGGCATCGAGATTCCGATGCCGCCACTGCTTTAATCCCTTCTTGATGGCCCCAGCTGTTGGTTAATAATGGCTGGGGTCTGTCTTATCTCTTCAGGATTTGCTGAACTTCTCTCTCAGAGCCTCGGCGACGGTTGGGTCAACAAACTCGGAAATGTCACCACCCAGGGAAGCAATTTCCCGGATCAGGGTGGAGGAGATGTACGACAGGTGGTTGGCCGGTGTCAGGAACACGCTTTCCACTTCCGGGGCCAGGCGCCGGTTCATGTCGGCAAGCTGGAATTCGTATTCGAAGTCTGAGACTGCGCGCAGGCCCCGCAGGATGACGGTGGCGTTTTGTTCCCTGACGAAGTCGGCCAGCAGGTTGCTGAAGCCGGTGACGGTGACGTTGGGGAGGTGTGCGGTGGCTTTGCGGACCAGGTCGCAGCGCTCTTCTAGGTTGAGCAGGGGCTGTTTCTTCGGGTTGTAGGCGACGGCGACGACGATTTCGTCGAACATGCGACCGGCGCGTTCAATGAGGTCGGTGTGGCCGTTGGTGATGGGGTCGAAGGTGCCTGGGTAGATGACTTTGGGCATGCACAGCTCCTTTTGTTGATGGGCCGTAGGATAGCAGGAACCTTTGGCGGGCTGTAGTCCGGGGCTTCTGATGAAGGCTGCTCTTTGCTGGAGTAGGTCGCACGAGCCGGGGGTTGGCTTTCGGGAGACGCTACGAGCACTTCCCTGTGCGCTTCTTTCGGGCCGTCCATGGCCCTCAAGACTCCCGAAAGCCAACCCCCGGCCCGCGTTCTTCTGCTATCTGCATGCCTCCCCGGAATCTCTGGGAGGTTCTCTCGTTCTCACCGTATTCAGGAGCGAAGACTAGCCTTGCTGTCTTAACTTCTGTGCCAACCGGTTACTGTTCCTTGCCGCCAATGCATACACCGACAACTGCGGATTCGCACCGATGCTGGTGGGGAAGATGGACGCGTCGTGGATGCTCAGGTTGGCTACCTGGTGGTGTTCGCCGAATCCGTTGACCACGGAGTTTTTCGAGTCGGCACCCATGCCGCAGCCGCCCATCTGGTGGGCGGTGAACAGGCGGGCGCGGTGGGGTTTCATGGGGAGTTGGTTGATGGCGTCTTTGGCCTGGGTCCAGCTGGTGTACCAGCCGGAGTCCAGGTGCACGGCCTGGACGGCTTCGGCGCCGGCGGCGAACTGGATTTCGGCCATGTCCAGGTAGGCCTGGCGAATGCCTTGCCAGAGGTAGTCTGTGATGGGGTAGTCCAGTACCGGGCTGCCGTCGTCCCGCAGGCTGACGGTGCCGCCGGGGCTGTCTTCGTGGAAGCCGTCGCGCAGCAGGGCGATGACGGATTGCATCCAGGGCAGTTGGCCGAGGTTGTCTCTCTGTTCCTGGCCGTGGCCGGGGACGACGCCGGCGGCCATGGCCGGGTGTAGCGGCGGCACTTCCAGTTTGTAGCCTACCGGGCCGTCGACGCCGTGTTTGAAGTTGAATTCGTCGGAGTAGATCGACTGCGGCGCGCCGTAGAAGGGATCAACTTTGGCGGGCATGCGGGCGACGGTGGCGTTGACCGGGTGAATGAATGAGCGTTTGCCGACGCGCTTGTAGGGGTCCGGCAGTTCTGAACGCAGCAGCAACCCGGGGGAGCCGATGGCGCTGGCGGCGACTACGAAGTGGCGGGCTTTGAGGGTGACGGTGACGCCGGATGGCGTGACACCGTTCGGGCCCATGGCGCTGGCCTGCAGGTGGTCGATGCGGTCCTGGTTCATCACCAGCCGGTCGGCGCGCAGTCCGTGGAACAGTTGGGCGTTGTTGTCCAGGGCGCCAGGGATGGTGGTCATCAGCGCGCCCTGTTTGGCGTTGGTGGGGCAACCGACGCCGCAGTAGCCCAGGTTCCAGCAGCCTTTGACGTTCCGGGGGATCACCTGCCAGGAGTAGCCGAGCTTTTCACAGCCTTGCTTGAGGATGTCGTTGTTCAGGTTTGGTGGTGTTACCCATGGCGCCATGGTGTGGCGTTCTTCCCGGCCCTGGAACCACGGGGCCATGGTGTCCGGGGCCAGGTCGCTCAAGCCCAGGTTCTGGCTCCAGTAATTGAGGGTTTCGTCTGGCGTGCGGAAACTGCTGGTCCAGTTCACTGTCGTCGAACCGCCCACGCAGCGGCCCTGCAGAATGGCGATGGCGCCGTCGGCGGTGACCCGGCTCATGCCTTCCTGATACAGGCTGGCATAGGACGTCAGCTCATCCATCTTGAAGTCTTTCTGGTAATACAGCCGGCCTTCTTCCACCAGAATCACCGACAGCCCCTGCCGGGCCAGAATCTCCGCCGTGGTGCCGCCACCGGCACCGGTGCCGATGACCACCACATCCGCTTCCACGGTTTGATCGGTGGTCAGTTTGCTGGCGTCAGTCACATTCCAGCCAGACGCCAGGCCCCGGGCGATAGGATCGTTCATGGACATACTGCTCTCCGTAATCTGCGATGGGGGTCAGGCGCTGTGGAACTGGGGCAGGGCATCAATCGCCCAGGCGGGCGGCCCCGGGTAGCCGGACAGGTGCCAGTGGTCATCGTGACCATAAAACGCCACATTACTGATCTTGGTCAGGGCAATGTAGCCGTTGTTCAGCAGGCCAATGCGGCTATCCCGCCACCGGGTCAGAAACGCCTCGGCACTCTCGGTACTGACCGACGGCCAGTCCGACCACACCCGCGCCAGGGTTATCCGGGTGGGCGCGAAATTCAGCAGATCAAACAGCTTGCGCAGCTCCTTCTGGTTCGCCGGCCCAAACATCACAATGCCCTGATCAATCCGCTCGATGGTCCCGGCAATCGCATGTTGCCGCTGATTCGGCTCCTCCGGCAGCGCACCGGCAAACATCGCCGGCAACAGCGCCTCAAACAGGGCAATATCATCCCGGCTCAAAAACTCGAACTGGTAACTGGCGTCCATCCGGGAATCAACGGCACTCACCCGCCCGGCGGGGGCGGTAGCACAGCCCGTGAGGCCGGCGGTCATACTGACGGTGCTCAGGAACATGGCGCCGCCGAGGCCGGTTTTCAGGAAACTGCGTCGGCTAAGTTCCGGCTGATGGTCTGGGTGGTATTCCGGGGAGGGTTTGGTCATTGTAGAGGCTTCTTTCGACGTTGTTGTTATAAGGCGGCAGGCACTTTGCCGGTGGCTGGGGTGTGGTGCGTCTTTCCAAGACTGTGCAAAACATGGATGTTTTGCTCAAGCCTACATGGAAGTATTCACGGCGTGTCTTGGAAAGACGCACCACACTCCAGCCCTGCACCAAGCAATCAGGCTTCAGCGAATAAACAGCTTATAAACCATCCGATGGGCAGCCGTTCCGTGCGGCGCATAAACAAACTTGCCGCTGTTGAACTTCTGCTTGGTAAAAATCGCCCGATGATGGGAGAAGGTCAGGAACCCTTCCTTGCCATGGTAATGGCCCATACCGGAATCACCGATACCCCCAAACGGCAGATCATCCTGCGCCACATGCATCAACGCATCGTTGATACACATACCGCCAGACAGCGTGTTATCCACCACAAACTGCTGATGCGACCTGTCATAGCCAAAGAAATACAGCGCCAGCGGACGCGGACGATCATTGATGTAATGCACGGCTTCCTCCAGACCGCCGTAACTCACCACCGGCAGAATCGGCCCGAAAATCTCATCCTGCATCACCTTCATATCTGGCGTGGTTTTCAATACCAGCGTCAGCGGAATCTTTCGGGTGCCGTCCTTCATGTTCTCATTGGCGGGATTGATCTCCACCAACTCGGCACCCTTGGCCCGGGCGTCCTCAAGATAGCTCTGCAGGCGATCGTACTGGCGCTCGTTGATGATCGCTGTGAAGTCATCGTTATCCCGCAGGCTCGGATACATCTCGGCAAACTTCGCGCGGAACTCGTCCACAAACCCCTGAACCCGATCCGCCGGGCACAGAACGTAATCCGGTGCCACACAGGTCTGGCCCGCGTTAAATGCCTTACCGAAAGCAATTCGCTGGGCCGCATCTTCCATCGGCACATCCGGAGACACAATCGCAGGCGACTTGCCGCCCAGTTCCAGGGTCACCGGCGTCAGGTTTTCTGCGGCCGCGCGCATCACCAGTTTGCCTACCGAAGTGGAACCGGTGAACAGCAGGTGATCAAAGGGGCGCTGGGAGAAATCAGCGGCCACGTCCGCCTCGCCGGTAATCACCGACACCAGGTCCTCCGGGAACATGGATTCAATGATTTCCTTGAACAGTGCGGAGGTGTGCGGGGTGAATTCCGACATCTTGATCATGGTGCGGTTGCCGGCGGCCAGAGACGCCACCAGAGGGCCGACTGCCAGGTATAGCGGATAGTTCCAGGGCACGATTACACCGACCACACCCTTTGGCTGGTAATGCACCTTGTTGCTGGCGGGCTGGAACAGGACCGAAACGTGCCGCTTGGACGGCTTCATCCACTCGTTCAGGTGCTTAAGGGTGTAGTTGATGCCCTGGATGGATGGCATGACCTCGGCAATCAGGGTTTCATCTTTGGAGCGGCAGCTGAAGTCCCTGTCAATGGCCTCTACCAGGCGGTCCTGGTGGCTTAGCAAGGCACGCTTGAGCCGTTTCAGATTCTCCTTGCGTTCGGTCAGAGACGGCATCGGGTTGTTCCGGAACGCCTTCTTCTGGTCCTCAAACACGCGATGGGTGTGCTGAATCTGCTTTTTGCTCTCAGTGAGCTGGACGACAGTGGCTCCCATGTTTCTCTCCCCATTGGCTGCAGGTCGATACCCTGAGCCTGTTGTTTTTGGTTGGCTAAAATCTGGACGATTTGCACTTGAGGCTATTATTAGAGTATATACTCTAGGCAGTCAAGAAATGACGGTTGGCTCATCGGGCCATCCGTGATGCAGATAACAACAATCACTGGCGGGACGATGAAAACCAGAGACAAGATTCTGCTATCCAGTCTGGAGCTGTTTAACGAGCGGGGCGAAAGGAACATCACCACCAATCACATTGCCGCGCACCTGGCGATTTCTCCGGGCAACCTGTATTACCACTTCCGGAACAAGTCCGACATCATCTACGAGATCTTCCAGGAGTATGAAAAACTGGTGGATTACTACCTCGATATTCCTGAGGATCGGCTGCTGACGCTTGACGACCTGACCTTTTATCTGGAATCGGTGTTTGATGGCTTGTGGAGTTACCGCTTCTTTCACCGGGACCTGGAATACCTGCTGGACAGCGATACCAGGCTGCGCCAGGACTACCGGGAATTCACCAATCGCTGTCTTGCTGCCATCAACCGGATCTTCGGTAAGCTGGCGGAGGCAGGTATCATCGAGCCGCAGCCGGAGGATTTGCGTTCGGCCATGTCGCTCAACGTCTGGCTGGTCATCACCAACTGGATGGCTTTTCTGAAGACCGCCCACGCCAGTGACGAGCCTGCCAGTCTCACCCTGACCGAACTCAAGCAGGGTATTTATCAGGTGTTGACTCTGGAGTTGCCTTATCTGACCCCGGATTATCGCGAGCAGGTGCTGGCGTTACGTGAAAAGTATCGGCCAACGCTGCCGGAAAATCCGGAGCATAACGGTGAGTCCTCGCGGGCTGAAACCGGGGTTTCTGTTGGGGCTGGTTAAAAATTGAACTTTTTTCCGCGATCGCGTTCAAAG
Organism: Marinobacter sp. KM021; assembly: GCF_050707965.1. Taxonomy (NCBI): domain Bacteria; kingdom Pseudomonadati; phylum Pseudomonadota; class Gammaproteobacteria; order Pseudomonadales; family Marinobacteraceae; genus Marinobacter; species Marinobacter sp. KM021. The sequence goes on along the minus strand of NZ_CP136129.1, from coordinate 3,121,884 downwards.
GTAGTGACGTGGGAAACCGGACATTTCCTGCGTCTCCTGAGTGAGTTCTCAGGTACGTCGCAAACCCTGACGTTTCACCGGCCTGTCTGATGGCAGGCCGGTTTTTTCATCAGGGGGTTTCCGATTCCGGCGCCTCCAGCCAGTCTGTCAATGCTTCCCGGCATTCATCCACGCCTCGTTTTGAGGTGGCGGAAAACATAATCAGGTGTACAACGCACGCAAAGGGTTTCAGTTTTTGGGCAATGCCCAGCATGGCCGTTTTCGCTTGCCCGAATTTCAGCTTGTCGGCTTTGGTGGCAAGAATCATCAACGGCAGGTTGTTATGCTCGCACCATTCCACCATCATTTGGTCGAAGTCGGTGAGTGGGTGCCGGATATCCATCACCAGCACCAGGCCTCGCAGGCAGCGGCGATCATTCAGGTAATGCCCCAGATGCTGTTGCCAGTCGTCTTTCATGTCCCGGGAGACCTTGGCGTAGCCGTAACCGGGCAGGTCGACCAGGCGCATGTTTTCTTTATTGAGTGTAAAAAAGTTTATCAGCCGGGTGCGGCCGGGTGTTTTACTGGTCCGGGCCAGTTTGCCGTTGGCAGTAATGGCGTTCAGCGCGCTGGACTTGCCGGCATTGGAACGCCCGGCGAAGGCAACTTCGGCGCCGATGTCTGGCGGGCACTCGTCCAATTTGGACGCGCTGATCAGAAAACGGGCACTGTTGAACGAAACGCTTTTTTGAGTCAGATCAGGGTCCACGATGGTTGGTATTCCTTTGGATTTCAGTTATCGGCGATTAATGTATAATGCTACACCAATTTCCGGCGGGACGCTGCGCGTTGCCGCTGTCAGCCCCGGTGAAAAGCCAGACAGATTGGCGCCTGCCGGCTGCACAACGAAGAATACTTTCAAGATGCAAAGATGAGAGAAGCGGAGCGAGCATGAAAAGACTGATCGCAGGAGTTGTTCTCGGAGTTGGCCTGACGGCAATGGCTCACGGGGCAGGAGATCCGGCAGCGGGTGAACAGAACGCAGCGGTATGTGCCAGCTGTCACGGCCAGGGCGGCGCAAAGCCGATCATGGCGGTGTATCCGAAGTTGTCCGGGTTGGGCGAGAAATATCTGTATCGCCAGCTGGTCGATATTAAAACCGGAGATCGTCCGATTCCGGAAATGACCGGGCTGTTGAATAACATGTCTGACCAGGATCTGTGGGATCTGGCTGCCTACTACAACGATCAGGAGATGGTTGTTGGTCAGGCAGATCCAGATCTGGTTGAGCGTGGCCAGGCGCTGTTCCGTGGCGGTAACATGGCCTCCGGCGTTGCCGCATGTGCCGGTTGTCATAGTCCGAACGGTGCTGGCAACGAGCCGGCTGGCTACCCCCGCCTGGGCGGCCAGACCGCCGAGTACGTAGAGAAGCAGCTGAAAGCTTACCGCGACGGCGAGCGTGCAGGCACCACCAACGCCAACATCATGGTGGACGTGGCTACCCGTCTGACTGATGCCGAGATCAAGGCCTTGGCAAACTACGTTTCCGGCCTGAACTGAGTCCGGCTTGACGTAGTGAGTTGTAAAAACCCCGCCAAGGCGGGGTTTTTGCTGCTTACCTTTCCGTAACCATTCCCTTCTGGCCAGCAGTGGAACTTTCCCGGTTTGCTGGGTCATAATCGTTGGCACATCAGAACATCGAACTCGGAGATTCCCGATGATAAGAACACTAGGCACAGTTGTTGTTTTCGCGCTGTCTATGGCGGTCGGTGCTGTTGCGCAGGCTCAGTCATGGGTTGAAGGCACGCATTACCGCACATTGGATAATCCCGTTCGCACCGCATCCGATGACGGCGTCGAGGTTGCTGAAGTGTTCTGGTACGGCTGTCCGCATTGCTATACCTTCAAACCACTGATCGAGTCCTGGGCTGATCAGGCTCCCGATTACGTGAACGTCGTGAAGTTGCCAGCTGCACTTGGGCAGAGCTGGGAGCCGCACGCTTATGCCTTTTATGCGTTAGAGGCCATGGGCGAGCTGGACAAGGTGCATGACGCCCTGTTTACCGCGCTGGCTGGTGAACGTCGCCCCCTGAATTCCCCCGAAGCCCTGGCGGATTTTGTTAGCGGCTACGGCGTTGATGCCGAGGAGTTCCTTAACAACTATCGCAGCTTCGGTGTCCGTGCACGAGTCCAGCAGGCCCAGTCCAAGATTCGCGGCGCGCGCATCACCGGTACACCGACTATGCTGGTAAATGGCAAGTACGTGGTCAGCGCCTCCATGGCAGGTGGTCATGAGGCCGTGTTGTCTGTGGTTGACTACCTGGTCGAGCAGGAACGTGCTGCGGCAGAGTGAGCCGCCGTTATTGAGGGGCGCGTTCAGGTTCAGCGTGGGAATCCCCTGTTATGTATAAGCGTCTGCGCAATCAGATTAATGGCATTCTTCGGGGTCCGGAAGGTCCCCGGGGGGCCTGTTCTGGTAGCGAGCATGTGCCTGAGTTTGAGGCCCATCGTCATATCCGGCTGCTCACCTTCAATATCCAGGTGGGCATCAATACCTCGTCTTACCATCACTACCTGACCCGCAGCTGGCAGCACTTTCTGCCTCATCGTCGCCGCATCGAGAATCTCGACCGTATTGCCACCCTGTTGCGGCAGTACGACGTGGTGGCGTTGCAGGAATGCGACGGTGGCAGTTTGCGCAGTGGCTATATCAATCAGGTTCAGTATCTGGCAGAAGCCGCCGGTATTCCCTACTGGTATCAGCAATTAAACCGCAATCTTGGTCAGATCGCGCAGCACAGCAACGGTCTGTTGAGTCGATATCGGCCTCTGGATGTCACTGAGCACAAACTGCCCGGCCTGATTCCCGGCCGTGGAGCTATCATTGCCCGGTATGGTTCGGAAGATGATCCGCTCATACTGGTACAAATGCACCTGTCCCTCAGTAAGGCGGCACAGCAGCGGCAACTGGGTTACGTGCGGGATCTCATTGCCGACTACCGGCACGTAGTCCTGATGGGGGATATGAATGCCCATTCCGAGCAGCTGCTGACCCAAACGCCCCTGAAAGAGACGGATCTGATACCCCTGCCGGGCACGGCTCACAGCTTCCCCAGTTGGCGGCCCGAAAAGGCCCTGGACCACATTATGGTCAGTCCTTCCCTGGAAATCCGACGTGCCGAGGTGATTAGTTATCCGGTATCGGATCATTTGCCCATCGCCATGGATGTGGCCTTGCCGAAGGGGTATCTGGAAACCTTTTAAGGCCTGCGAGACCCTTTCGGTGCAGGGGTGTTTTGCTCAGGTATAAAAAAACCCGGCTCGTTGGCCGGGTTTTTTTGTGGAGGCAGGATCAATTACTTGATCTTGGCTTCCTTGTACGCAACGTGCTTGCGGACAACCGGATCGTACTTTTTGATCTCGATTTTTTCCGGAGTGTTACGCTTGTTCTTTTTGGTCGTGTAGAAGTGACCAGTGCCTGCTGATGAAACCAGCTTGATTTTCTCGCGCATGATGCGGCTCCTTAAACTTTCTCGCCGCGGGCACGAAGATCGGCCAGCACAGCGTCAATGCCTTTTTTGTCGATGATGCGCATGCCCTTGGTGGATACGCGCAGCTTCACGAAACGCTTCTCGGTCTCAACCCAGAAACGGTGGTTCTGCAGATTCGGCAGAAAACGACGACGAGTGTGGTTCATCGCGTGGGATACATTGTTACCGGTAACCGGACGCTTACCGGTAACCTGACAAACTCTGGACATACTTGCCTCCGACCTGAGCAATGGTCTATCAATACGAATTCGTTTTTTAATGCGTCTCTGGTTGCTCCGGAGCAATAACTGCCACCGGTTCGCGCCTCTAAACTGAACGCTGCTCGCCAGACGCCGCCAGAAAGGGACGCTTTTATACCAGAACTGGCCGACCAACGCAAAAAATTGTTGGGAATTTGGCCAGTTTTCCGGAAGTGACCCTGCTGCAGCTACATCAACCCTCGTTCAGCCAGGGATATTACCTCACCGTGGCCGATAACCATATGGTCAAGAACCCTGATATCCACCAGTCCGAGCGCTTCTTTCAGTCTGCGGGTCAGGGAAATGTCCGCCTGGCTGGGCTCTGCAACGCCAGAGGGGTGATTGTGGGCAAAGATGACGGCGGCGGCGTTGTCTTCGAGGGCCTGGCGAACCACTTCCCGGGGATACACGGCAGCACCGTCAATGGTGCCGCGAAACAGCTCCCGATACTGGATAACCCGGTGGCGGTTATCCAGAAACAGGCCGGCGAACACTTCGTGGGGGTAAGTGCCCAGCCGGCTGGTGAGAAAGCGGCGGGTGTCGGCTGGTGAGCGCAGCGGATCTCCCTGGCGCAGTGGTTCGTCCATCACCCGGCGGGCCATCTCCATGGCGGCCTGAACCTGGGCGTATTTGGCCGTGCCCAGGCCTTTGACCTCACAGAACTGCCTGCGGGAGGCAGTCATCAAGCCCCGCAGGCCGGAAAATTCAGAGATCAGATGGCGGGCCAGGTCCATCACCGGCATGCCAGTGGTGCCGGTGCGCAGGAAAATGGCCAGGAGTTCGGCGTCAGACAGGGCTTCCGGGCCGTGGGTCAAAAGGCGCTCACGGGGCCGTTCATCGGTTGGCCAGGCAGGGTTGGTCATGTTGTGCTTCCTTGCGTGTCAGATTGTGATGCATCTTGCATCGGTTCTCATAATTACAAAGGTTACTCCAAAAAGTAACATTTGGTAAACGAACGGGTGCTCTTGCAGGCTGCCTGCCGGGCCCGGGCGTGCTATCTTATAACCCTTTCATTTTACGGGATTACGGAGCCCTTCATGGCTGCCAAAAGAATTCTGCTGGGAATCACCGGTGGCATTGCTGCCTATAAAAGTGCCGAACTGGTCCGGCTGCTCAAGAAAGCGGGCCTTGAAGTGCGGGTGGTGATGACCCGGGGTGCCGAGGCATTTGTGACGCCGCTGACGTTTCAGGCCCTCAGCGGCGAGCCGGTGCGTACATCGCTGCTGGACCCGGAGGCCGAGGCCGGCATGGGGCATATTGAACTGGCCAAATGGGCCGATCAGGTGGTGGTGGCGCCCGCGTCTGCGGATTTTCTGGCCCGTCTGGCCCAGGGCATGGCGGATGACCTGCTGACCACGGTTTGTTGTGCCACTGAGGCGCCCATTGCGGTGGCCCCCGCGATGAATCAGGCCATGTGGAAAAATTTCCGGACCCAAAGAAACATGTCCCTGCTGGCGGAAGACCCGCAGGTCACCGTCTGGGGGCCGGATCAGGGCGAGCAGGCCTGCGGTGATACAGGTCCTGGCCGGATGCTGGAGCCGGACGCCCTTGCCAGTCGGATTCTTGTTGGCGGAACCGGGGCCGGTGTCGGAGCGCTGGCGGGAAAACGGGTGGTGATCACCGCTGGCCCCACCCGTGAACCCATTGATCCGGTGCGTTATATCTCCAACCACAGCTCCGGCAAAATGGGTTATGCCCTGGCTCGGGCGGCAGCAGATGCGGGTGCCCAGGTGGTACTGGTGAGTGGCCCGGTTAACCTGCCGGTGCCGGATGGCGTGGCAGTCCGACCGGTGATGACGGCACAAGACATGTTGCAGGAAGCCGAGCGGGTAGTGGCGGAGGGCTGCGACATTTTTATCGCCACAGCGGCGGTGGCTGATTACCGGCCTGCGGCCTGTGCCGGCGACAAGATCAAGAAAACGGACGAAACGATGACACTGTCGCTGGTGCGCAATCCGGATACGCTGGCGACCATTGCCGCCCGCAAGAATCCTCCGTTTACCGTGGGCTTCGCCGCGGAAACCACAGATGTCGCCCGCTATGCCCACGATAAAATGCAACGCAAGAAGCTCCATATGATCGTGGCCAACGACGTGTCCGTCCCGGGGCTGGGCTTTAACAGCGATCAGAACGCCGTCACGGTATTCTGGCCGAGCGGGGAGCAGGCGATTGGCCCGGACAGCAAGCAGGCCATCGCAGACACATTGGTGGCGTTGATCGCCGAACACAGCAACAAGGTCGGGAACTCATGACGCAAAAGAAACTGCAGGTACGAATCCTGGACGATCGAATTGGCACCGACATACCGTTTCCGGAGTATGCAACGCCGGGCTCGGCCGGCCTGGATCTGCGTGCTTGCCTGAATGCGCCATTAACGGTCGAGCCGGGCGAGACACACCTGATTCCGACCGGGCTATCCGTGCACATTGCCGACCCGTCGCTGGCGGCAATGATCCTGCCGCGCAGCGGTCTTGGCCACAAGCACGGCATCGTACTGGGCAACCTGGTGGGGTTAATCGATTCCGATTACCAGGGTGAATTGATGGTGTCATGCTGGAACCGGGGCCAAACCGCGTTCACCATCGCCATCGGTGAGCGTATTGCCCAGCTGGTTCTGGTGCCGGTTGTACAGGCAGACTTTGAAGTGGTGTCTGAATTCGGCGCCAGTACCCGCGGCGAGGGCGGGTTTGGTTCAACCGGAACGCACTGAGTCGGTTACTGGAGGCTGGCAGCGTTTATGCCGGTCGGCGTCTATACTTTGCTGGTAACTGATTGTCCGGGACGTAAAAATTATTGCGGGAAGCACTATGAAACTCGGTAAAAAGAAAATCAAAGAGCCGTCGGTGGATGACAATCCCGAAAAGAAGCCGGGAAAGAAAAACAAGCGAAAAACAGAATCTTCAGGGTCTGGCCTCAAACGACTCAACACCGTTGCACTCAATCAGTCGCTGGTGGTGGTTCTGGCCGGCGTGGTTGCGGTGGCTCTGCTTCATTTCCTGGTCATTGTGCCCGCCGGTGAGCGTAGTTACCAGCAGGCCCGGGTGGTTGAGGCTGACGGCGCCCAACAGAGGCTGAACCAGTATTTTAGCGCCCAGCAGGAACAAGTGCGTGCCCTGGCCAATCAGCGCTATGTGAGCAATCAGCTTGCCGAACAAGGTGACCGGGACGAGCTGGCGCGCCAGCTGCAGGCGGCGTTACCGGGAGCCCAGGCGGTTTTTGTCTTCCGTTACCGCGATATTCCCCGCACCGGCACCAGCGACAGCCTGCTCGGGTTTGCCGGCCTGGAGCTGGCCCGGCGGGCAGAGAACGGGCAGTCACTATTGCCGGACGCCTTTCCCCGTAACGATCAGTGGTATCTTCAGTACGCCGCGCCAGTTCGACATCCGGTCAGCAACGCAGTGCAGGGCAGTGTGCTGGTGGTTTACGGCGCGGATCAGCTCCAGCCGCTTCTAACCGTTGGCAACCGCCAGTTGGGAGGCCAGTTGTCGCTGGTGCAGGCGGCATCGGGTTCCCAGCGTACCGTGGTCAGCACCGGCCGGGGGGCGGGCCCTTCTGAAACCAGAACCCTGTCGAATCCGGACTGGTCGGTGGTGTTCCAGCCGGCCCGGGCGCCAGAGGCGCCGGTCAATACCATCGTGGCCGCCGTTCTGGTCGGCATTCCGGCACTGGTGGCCGCGATTGTTGTCTGGGTGTTGTTGGGCGGCGCCCAGCGAGGCATTCGCCAGGATGTGACGGCCCTGATCCAGTGGTCGCACAAGGTGTTTGGCGGCGAGCGGGTGAAACTGCCGACCTTCCGTTGGGATATGGTGGCGTCGACTGGTGAGGTGCTGTTCCGCCTGTCGCAGATGGTTGATAAACGGCTGGCGAAAGCCGCCGAGAGCGCAAAACCGCAGCCATCGCCAGCCGGTGCCAGAAAACCCGCCTCCGGTGAAGAGGAACCCCTGTTCCAGGACAAGGACATGCTCGACATCGATATGCTCGATGGCGACGAGGATGTGCTTGGTTTTGGCAGTGGCGATGACGCCCTGTTCGATGAGGATATCCCCGAGGTGGTGGAAGCCGAGCTGCCGTCGGTCGAGGTTGCCCCTGAGATCTTCAGGGCCTATGACATCCGGGGCATTGTTGGCGAGACCCTGTCGCCCGAAGTGGTGAGTGTGATTGGCCGTGCTATTGGTTCCGAGGCTGCGGCTCGCGGTGTGACCTCGATCTGCATTGGTTACGATGGTCGCCATTCCAGCCCGGACCTGGCCGATGCGCTGGCCAGTGGCATCATGGCTACCGGCTGTAATGTGATCCATGTGGGGGCGGTGCCCACGCCGGTACTCTATTTTGCCACACACCAGTTGCAGACTGGCTCCGGCGTGATGGTGACCGGTAGCCACAATCCCGCCAACTATAACGGCTTGAAGATCATGCTCGGCGGCGAAACCTTGTCTGGCGAGGCCATTCAGAAACTTTACCAGCGTATTCAGACCGCCGACTTCACCTCTGGTCAGGGCGCCCAGTCCCGGGAAGATGTGCGCCGGGCCTATCTGGACCGGATTGTCGGTGACATCGCCGTGGCTGCCCCGCTCAAAGTCGTGGTGGATGCCGGCAATGGTATCGCGGGCGAACTCGGCCCCATGCTGATCGAGGAACTTGGCTGTGAGGTAACCCCGCTGTATTGCGAGGTGGATGGCGACTTCCCCAATCACCACCCGGACCCCGGCAAGCCAGCCAATCTGCAGGATCTGATCGCCAAAGTGCAGGAAACCGGCGCCGATATCGGCTTGGCCTTCGACGGTGACGGCGACCGCCTGGGCGTGGTGACCAACACTGGCAAGATCATCTGGCCAGACCGGTTACTGATGCTGTTCGCCCGGGATGTGGTGTCCCGTAACCCGGGCGCGGACGTACTGTACGATGTGAAATGCAGCCGCCGCCTGGCGGGCGTGATTTCCGAAGCTGGCGGCCGGCCCATCATGTGGAAATCCGGCCACTCCCTGATGAAAGCGAAAATGAAAGAAAGCGGTGCCCTGTTGGCTGGTGAAATGAGCGGCCACGTGTTCTTTGGTGAGCGTTGGTACGGTTTCGATGACGGCCTGTATTCGGCAGCCCGGTTGCTGGAAATCCTGGGTATTGAGGATCGTCACAGTGACGATGTCTTTGCCGATTTCCCTGAGGATATCAGCACGCCTGAGCTGAATGTCGAGGTGACGGAAAGCGAGAAGTTCGCGATCATTGAGCGCCTCGGTGAACTGGGTGAATTTGGTGACGGCAACATCAGTACCATCGACGGCATTCGGGTAGATTATACCGATGGCTGGGGGCTGTGCCGGGCATCCAACACCACGCCGGTTCTGGTACTCAGGTTCGAAGCTGAAACCGACGAGGCGCTTGAACGAATCAAAGCCGTCTTCCGCGAACAATTACAGAAGGCCGCACCCGACCTGGTTGCGGACTTCTGACAAGACACATTCTCTGACAGTAAGGAATGCACATCACCATGGCGCTGGATCGTGAAACAGCAATGCAGGTGGCCTCGGTACTGAGCCGGGGCCTGCCCTATATCCAAAGATTTACTGGCAAGACCGTTGTGATCAAATACGGCGGTAATGCCATGGAAAACGAAGAGCTCAAAAGCAGCTTTGCCCGGGACGTGGTGCTGATGAAACTGGTGGGTATCAACCCCATCGTGGTTCACGGCGGCGGCCCCCAGATTGGCGAGCTGCTGGAGCGTTTGAACATCAAATCCCGCTTTGTGAACGGCATGCGCGTGACCGATGCTGAAACCATGGATGTGGTGGAAATGGTGCTGGGTGGCCAGGTAAACAAGGAAATTGTATCCCTGATCAACGCCCAGGGAGGCACCGCCGTGGGCCTGACCGGTAAAGACGCCAACCTGATTCGTGCCCGCAAGCTGGAGGTGGTTGACCGTTCACCGGAACTGGAACGACCGGAGATCATCGACATTGGCCACGTGGGCGAGGTTGCCAGTGTTAATGTCGACGTGATCGACATGCTCACCCGCAGCAACGTGATTCCGGTGATCGCCCCGATCGGTGTGGGCCCGGATGGCGCCTCCTACAACATCAACGCCGACCTGGTGGCCGGCAAGGTGGCGGAAGCCATGAAGGCGGAAAAGCTGATTCTGCTGACCAATGTCTCCGGCCTGAAGAGCAAGGACGACAAGGTCTTGACCGGCCTGACCGCCCAGCAGGTCAACGATCTGATTGATGATGGCACCATCCACGGGGGCATGCTGCCGAAGATTCGCTGCGCGCTCAGTGCGGTGGAAAACGGCGTGCGCACCTCCCACATCATTGATGGCCGTGTTGCCCATGCCTGTCTGCTGGAAATCTTTACCGACGAAGGCGTTGGTACCCTGATTTCCCGGAACTAAACAACCTGACCCGGGAGCAACCGGATGAAGCGCCTGTTGTCATTTCTGATCACGTTGGGAATCGTGGCTTTTGTCGGTTTCAAGGCCGGCGTCTGGTGGCTGACGGATCAGCGCATGGCACAAGCGCGGTCGGAGCTTTCCAGCTATGGTGTGCTGGAGCGAGGCCAGATTGGTTCCGCTCTGGATGGGCGGGTGACCCTGAGGCAATCCCGCTGGGAAGATTTCCGATTGACCCAGCCGTTGCAGCTGGGTCTGATTGAGTTTGATGCCGGTTCCCCGGTGACCCTGCTGACCACCCTGGCCAACCCGTCACCGCTGCCGGCAACCTGGTCGCTGGCGGCAGAGCAGGCCAGCATGGCTCTGGAGCCTACCATGTTCCGGAACTGGCTGACCGCCGGTACCGAGACACAATCGCGGCTGCCGCCGCTGGTGTCACTGGCCTGTGCACCTGATCCCCGGCAGCAGTTGGGCAGTGGCGACCTGATGCGCATGGGCATTTCCGCTATTCGCGGTGATGTGCACCTGAAGCAGAGCCCTGAGGGGGTCCGGTTGGAGATCAACAGTGCAGAAACCGGCAGCCTGGAAGCGGAATGGTCGGGCGCCCGGGTTCATCTCTCCGGCCTGGCGGCCACCCTGGAGAGCAGTGCTGAACCGGTTCGTATCACCTTTCGGGACGCTGGCCTGATGCGCCGCCTGTCGGCGTACTGTGCCCGGGAAACCGGGCAGGACGTGAACCAATGGGCCCGCAACGCCGTCTCTGTGATGGAGGCAGGTCTGCAAGCCCGCGGTTACGATGGCAGCGATCAGTTACTGGCGCTCTATCGACAGTGGCTGATGGAAGGTGGCGAGTTGCAATTTGCCATTCAGCCCGGCGCTGGAACTTATGGAATACCGGTACGCTCCGAATCGGTGCCCGAAGCGGCCTGGCCCGTTGACTATAACGGTGCCGGGGTTCCCGACATCTACCTGACCGAAATGGAGGCCCCGGAGCCACAGCTGCCCCTGGAAGCTCTGGAACCTGTGATCCCCCGGGAGGAGCCCGGTGTTCAGCAATGGTACCCTGCGGACCTGGACGGGGCGCAGAGCTGGCTGGGGCGGCAGGTGAGGGTAACGCTGTCTAACGGCAATCAGGTAGAAGGCCGCCTGGTCAGCGTGGGTGAGCGTGAGCTGGAAGTGTCACGCACCGTTGCTGGCGGCGAAGTGGCCTATCCGATACTGATCCGTGCGATCACCCAATTCGATGTCTGGCGGCGGGGCAGGGCAGACTGAGATCAACAGCCGGGAGGCTACCATGGCGCACAGCACTGACAAGTTACAGACCGTACCGGGCATCCGGGACATGCTGACCCGGTTGATTTCGTTGCCCTCCATCAGCAGCGCATCACCGGACTGGGACCACAGCAACGAAGCGGTGGTGAGAACCCTGGCCGAATGGCTGGAGCCTATGGGGTTTGCGGTGGAAATCCTGGAAGTGCCAGGTATGCCGGGTAAATACAACCTGATTGCCACCCTGGGCAGCGGTCCGGGCGGGTTGGTGCTGTCTGGCCACACCGATACCGTTCCGTTCGATGACAAGCGCTGGCAAAGTGATCCGTTCACGCTGACCGAAAAGGACAATCGCTGGTACGGCCTGGGCACCTGCGATATGAAAGGCTTCTTTCCACTCGCCATTGAAGCGGCCAAAGCCTTTGTTGACCAGACGCTTCAGCAACCGCTGATTATCCTGGCCACAGCGGACGAAGAAAGCTCCATGAACGGCGCCCGGGCCCTGGCCGAGGCCGGCAAACCGAAGGCCCGGTATGCGGTGATCGGCGAGCCGACCAATCTCAAGCCGGTTCGGATGCACAAGGGCATCATGATGGAGCGGCTGCGGTTTGATGGTCAATCCGGCCATTCCTCCAACCCGGACCTCGGCCGTAATGCCCTGGAGGGCATGCACGAGGCCCTGGGGGAACTGCTGAGCCTGCGCTCTGAATGGCGGGAAAAATACCGAAACCCCAACTTCAAGGTACAGGTACCGACGCTGAATCTGGGCTGCATTCACGGGGGTGACAACCCGAACCGAATCTGCGCCCAGTGCGAACTCCACTTCGATTTGCGACCGTTGCCCGGGATGAACATGGAAACCCTGCGCCAGGCGATCCTCAACCGGATGCAGCCCCTGGCCGAGCGCCGGCAGTTGAATCTGACTTTCGAGCCCTTGTTCGACGGCGTACCGCCGTTCGAAACGCCGGCCGACGCGGCCCTGGTCAAGGCCTGTGAAGCGCTGACCGGCCATACCGCCCATGCGGTTGCCTTCGCCACCGAGGCGCCCTGGTTGCAGAAGCTGGGCCTGGAAACCCTGGTGATGGGGCCTGGTTCCATCGACCAGGCCCATCAGCCGGATGAGTTTCTCGAGATGTCGCAATTACAACCAACCGTGGATATTCTGCGCGGGCTGATCAAGCAGTTTTGTCTGTGATGGAAGGGGAGAAAGGTTTGAAATCGAACGAATGGCTGCACGGATTCCGCCACTCATCTCCGTACATCAATGCTCATCGCGGCCGAACCGTTGTGCTGACCATGCCTGGCGATGCCATCGAGCACCGGAACTTCATCAATATCATCCACGATATTGCCTTGCTCAGCAGTCTGGGTGTGCGCCTGGTGGTAGCCTTTGGCGGTCGCCCGCAGATTCAGTCCCGGTTGGACGACGCCGGCCTGGAGTCCGCCTTTGCCCGTGGCCTGCGCATCACCCCGGATAACCACCTGCCCCTGGTTATGGAGGCTATTGGCGGATTGCGGGCCTACCTGGAGAGCCAGTTATCCATGGGCCTGGTTAACTCGCCCATGCACAATGCCAGAATCCGGGTCACCAGTGGAAACTATGTCACCGCCAAGCCCGTGGGCGTGCTGGATGGCGTGGATTTCGGCTACACCGGGAAAGTGCGCCGGGTGGATACCCGGGGCATCGAACAGCAGCTGGAACAAGGCCACATCGTTCTTTTGCCGCCGATGGGGTACTCACCCACCGGTGATGCTTTCAATCTATCTTACGAGGACGTTGGCAGCCAGGTGGCGGCTGCCTTGCAGGCAGAAAAACTGATCGTGTTCATTGATGACGAAGGCCTGCTTGAGGAAGACGGCTCACTGATTCGGGAGCTGTCGGCCCGCCAGGCATCCGAACGCCTGAATGCCAATGTGGTGACCGGCCATGACGCTGCGTTGCTCAAGGCGGCCTGTGATGCCTGCGTGAAAGGCGTGCGGCGGGCCCACATCATCAGCTACGTGGAAGATGGCGCACTGCTCGAGGAACTGTTCACCCGGGATGGTTCCGGAACCCTGGTCAGCGGGGATAACTACGAGCAGATCCGCCAGGCCAGGGTGGAAGACATCGGGGGTATTCTGGAGTTGATCCAGCCCCTTGAAGAGCAGGGCATCCTGGTGCGCCGCTCCCGGGAAATGCTGGAAACCGAAGTGGACCGCTTCGTCGTGGCCGAGCGGGATGGCACCATCGTTGGCTGTGCTGCCCTGTATCATTACCCGGACGAAGGCACCGGTGAACTGTCCTGTTTTGCGGTCGACCCCTCTTACCGGCGCGCCGGGCGGGGAGATGACATTCTGGCGATGATTGAAAAGCTGGCAAAGGGGCAGGGTATTCGCAAACTGTTTGTACTGACCACCCAGACCGAACACTGGTTCCGGGAGCGGGGCTTTCTGCCCACGGCGGTGCAGGATCTGCCCGGGCCAAAGCTGGCGTCCTACAACACTCAGCGCAACTCAAAGGTGTTCTACAAACCGTTGTGACAGGGCGCTGAGCTGTTGTTCCCGCGCCTCCGGCGTGGCCCTGGACAAGGTCTTGACCGAGTCATAGAAGCGCCCGAAGTCGTAGTGGTGATCCCGCAACAATTGCCTGAATGCCGGCACATGCTGGTTGTATTGCTGGAACAGAGCCAGGTTGGCGTTGTTCAGGCGCACCGGCGGTGTGCCAAATGGGCCAGGCTCCGGGTAGTGTTCTGATAGCTCGGCGTAGGCATGGGCCAGTTCCTCCAACAGGGTTGCCTTGCGGTCCCTTAGCACGTCTGCGGCCAGTACCTGTTTTTGCTGATAAAGCTGTCGGAGCTGTGCGCCGACGTCGTTGACCAGGTCCAGGGTCCGATTACGGTGCTCCAGCCGCTGCAGGGCGCGGTCAAAACCGGCTTCGGACGCCTGCTGTTCCAGCCAGATTCTCAGGCCTTCCAGTTCAACGGCGGTGGCAAAGCTTTCGTTGAACGCGGTGTCTTCCTTGATATACACCACCTGATGGGCCAGTTCGTGGAACATCAGTGCCACCATGCGGTCATCTGGCAGGCTGGTAAAACCGGTGTGCAGAGGGTCATTGAACCAGCCCAGGGTAGAGTAGGCAGTGACGGTGCCGATGAAGGTGTCGTAATCCTGTGCGTTGAACCGGGCCTGCTCCTTGCGTGCCCGCTCCAGATTGAAGTAGCCTCGGTAGGCTTGGCAGCCCACCACGGGATAACACCACTGGTGAGGGTCCAGCGAGAATTCGGGTACAGCAACCAGGTTGACCACAACCCAGGGCTGGTCCAGTTCAACGTATTTGGTAAAGGCCTTGCCGACGGGTAGCTGAAGTACGTCATTTGCGAAGGTGCGTGCGGACTGTGCAACGGACAGTTTTCGTTTCAGTTCAGGGTCAGTTTGTGGGTCGCGGGCAACCGATTCCACGGGTTGTCCCCGCAGCATCAGTGAAAGATGGCCGCCCACTGCCTGGCCATAGTAGCCAATGGTCGAACACCCCTGGAGCCCCGTTAACAGTAGCAAAAGAAGATAGATCTGACTAAGCTGTCTCATGTATCCGTACGTTGTGATTGATGGACTTTCCAGCTCCGCCCTGGTGCTCGTCGTGACAGGCTCGCTGGCTGTTTTCCGGGGCTGGCTATACTCTTTTTATCATAACAGCAGATCACAGCCACTAACTCAGGGATGTTCGCCAGGGCGACGGTCATTGGCGACCAGGCCGGCTTATCAATTGGTCAGGTAGTTCATGGATCCGAGAGAACGTCGTAGCAGTACCCGACAGCCCATTAAACTCGCGGCACAGATCGACGCAGGTGGCGGTAATACCTGGCCCTGCCAGATTGCTGATTTTTGCGCCGAAGGCCTGTTCATCCGTTATTCCGGTGAAACCTCCCGAAAACTGGACCGGGTGTTCGATCAAAGCCAGCCGTCCGAGCTGGTGGTTCGCTTTCGCGGTGCGGATGGTCAGCGTCGTTACGAACTGCACGTCAGTCCCGTTCGGCGTATCGACGGCGCCATGGGGGTAAACTTCACCCGCTCCAATCCGGACGCCGTGAATGCCATGCTGCAGCTTTGCGGCAGTAGTGGTGATCAGGCCAGGTCGTCGTTGCGGGCGCCGAGTGAGCGTGTGCAGTTTGTTCTCCATCAGTCCGCAAAAACGGTAACCAGTTTCATTGAGCCGCTGATGGATGCCTGTTTCGTGCAGATGGCAGAGGCGCTCCGCAAGGCTGCCCAGAAGGCACCCAGCGACCAGTTGGCCAATGAGTATATGGACGCCTCAGGGCAGCTCCAGGCACGCCAGAGGATTCTTTGGCACCATATGGCGAGGTTCCTGGAATCTCCTCTGAAGCCAGCCCAGAAGGGCGCGCCGGGGGCTGAGTTGTCTGTGGTCGACAAGAACGAGTTCGAAGACTGGCTGACCATCCGGGTAATGGTCACCCGGGCCGATACCCAGTACCGGGGCGACCTGCTTCAGCTCAAGCTGCGACTGGACAAGCTCGGTATCGCCAATCGCACCGGCCACCACAACCCGCTTGGGCCAGCGCTGGTCTGTGAGGCCTTCCATCATGCCCTGTTACAGCTCAAGGCAACCAGGGAGGTGGAGAAAGTCTGCCTGAAGACCTTTGAGCAAACCGTGCTTAAACAACTGGCGCCGCTGTACCGGGAACTGAACAACATTCTCATTCGTCATGGGGTGCTGCCAGACCTGGATTTGTCCAAATACCTGAGTGAGCAGGCACCGCCAAAGAGCGAGCCCACGCCCGCGCCGAAAGATACCCGGCCAGAAGAGACTCGGGCCGGGAGGCCGGCTCAGCCCGCCGAGGAATCCCGCGGCACGACTACAAGTCGAGCCCTGAAAAGCCGGTTATCCGGCGAATTCCGCGGCTACGCCCAGGCCGCCCAGACGGCGTTTTCCACTGTTCGTAACCTGCTCACAACCCTGCAGACAAGTCGGGTTGCCCGGGGGGAAAGTCCCCGGGAGGACTTTGCTCCCAATGCGCGCCCACTGTCGACCGGTGAACTGCATCGGGAATTGCAGGAGTTGCAGCTGCGCTCGGCGGGCCCGGAAGAATCCGCCGCCCCGCTAAAAGAGCGAGTGGTGGAGAAAATCAAGGAAACCGGCGAAGCCCGGCTGGATGACGAACAGCAGCAAACCCTGGATGTCGTTGATCGCTTTTTCAAGAGCGTCGTGGAAAGCCCCAAACTCAGTGACTATGTGCAGGCCCGGATGCGTCAGCTGGAAGTGCCGGTGCTGAAGGTGGTGATGCGGGATCCGGCGTTTTTTGAGGATCAGGACAGCCCTGTCCGCGGCGTGATGAACCGTTTGGCCCAGCTGGGAGTCAAGGGTGGCCGCCTGAACCCGGTGGTCCAGCGACGGGTCGACGAGCTGGTTCAGCGCATTGCCACGGATTTCGAGCAGGACACCGGCGTGTTTGAACAGACAGTGACCGAGCTGGACACCCTGATTGACCGGCAGAATCTGGTCTACCGCCGGAACGTCGAGCGTGTAACGGCAGCGGCCGAGGGTGCCCAGAAGGTGTCTGAGTCCAAGGCGGCGGTGAGCGCCGCGATTGATCAGCGCATTGCCGGTCGCAAGGTTCCCCGGGCGCTGGTCAGTTTGCTGGAAGGCGGCTGGCGGGACCTGTTGTCACTGACCTGGATTCGCCAGGGGCCAGACAGTCAGCTCTGGCAGGACTACCTGGCGGTGATTGATTCGCTGCTGGCCTTTGCCGATGATCCGGAGAGCAGTATCAACCTGCCGGAGCTTCTGCGGCTGATCCAGGACGGCCTGGCGTCGATATCCAGCAATCACATGCCGTCTTCCCAGATTCGCGATGAATTGAAGCACTTCCTGGTTCGCCGGCCCGACAAAACCCCTGAGATGGTCGAAGTGCCGCCGGCAAAACCAGCCGAGAAAGACCCGCAAACCCTCAACGAGCGGGAACAGCGCAGCCTTCAGCGCTGGATCAACCGGTCACAGCAGCTGCGTACCGGGGACTGGCTGCGGGACCAGACCCGGCCTGATGAACTCCAGTATATTCGGCTGGTCTGGATTGCCCGGGGCTTTAGCCGCTTTGTCTTCGTCAATCATCAGGGCATGCGGGTGGTTGAGCTGGAGCTGGACGCGCTGGCCCGGCAGATGCGCAAAGGCATCATCGTGCCTGATAACCAGTACGACCGACCACTGGTGGATGAAAGTATCGACCGCATGGTCCGCAACGTTTATGACCAGCTGTCCTGGGCATCCACCCATGACGATCTGACCCGTTTGCTCAACCGCCGGGAGTTCGAACGGATGCTGGAGCAGCAGCTGGCCCGTCGTGAAGACAGCCGCACTCTGTTGCATCTGGACCTGCGTGGCTTCCGGTTGCTCAATGATACCGCTGGCTACCAGGCTGGTGATGAAACCCTCAAACAGGTGGCAGAGCTGTTGTGCCGCCATGTGGGTGATGGCATGCCGGTGGCGCGCCTGGCCGGCAATGAGTTCGCCATGCTGGTTGCGGAAGAGCAGGGCCAGGATGTGGCCGCGGCCCTGATTGAGGCCATTGAATCGGCAGAGTTTGCCTTTGGCGGCCGCCAGTATACGTTGTCGGCGAACGTTGGCCTGGTGGCCGAGTTGCCGGCTCTGGTGAGTGCTGAACGCTGGCTGAGAAGTTCGGAGCAGGCGTTATCCCAGGCCCGGAAAATGGGGCCGGGCAAGATCGCCGAATATACCCTGGATGCCGATGACCAGGCCCGCCAGGAGCAGATCGCTGCGCGCGTCGCCAGCCTGTCGGATCCGGATGAAGAGCGCATGCTGCTGCGCTGCCAGAAGATCATACCGCTTCATGCTGAGGCCCGGATGACGGCCCAGTATGAGATTCTGATCAGCATGTACGATGACAGCGGCGCCCTGATAACCGGCCAGGATTTTGTGCGCATGGCTGAGCGCTATGACCGCATGCAGGCGGTGGACCGCTGGGTGGTCGGGCATATGCTGGACTGGCTGAGGGACCAGGCGCCGGACCCCCGACACGTCGGTGGCGTGTGTATCAACCTGTCTGGGTATTCGTTGAATGATCAGAGCTTGCTGGAATTTATCTATGAGAAGCTCAGTGAAAAAGACGCGCCCATCGAACGGCTGTGGTTTGAGCTGACCGAGGCGTCTGCCATCAGCGACGTGCAGGCGGTGGCCGATTTCATCATGGAAATGAAGGAACTGGGCTGCCGGTTCTGCCTGGGTAATTTCGGCAGTGGCCCCAGTTCGTTCCAGTTCATGCGTTCCCTGCCGGTGGATCTGATCAAGATTGACAGCGCGTTCACCAGCCAGCTGGTGTCGAGCCAGACTGATCAGGCAATGGTGAGATCCATGGTGGACATGGCGCACTACATGAACCGGGAAGTCATTGCCTCCCAGGTTGAATCCCGAGACGTTCTGGATATGCTCAGGCAGCTGGGTGTGGACTATGCTCAGGGCTTTGTTGTTGAAAAACCACGCTTGCTTACCAGCCTGACCTGATCCGGGAAATTGCTCATTATGTCCAAACGCCACCCTATCATTGCGGTGACCGGCTCCTCCGGGGCCGGCACGACCACCACCGGCCAGATTTTCAGGCGGCTGTTTGCCAGTGAGGAGTTGAACGCCGCCATGGTGGGTGGTGACAGTTTCCACCGGTACACCCGGGAGCAGATGGCCAGGCTGGCGGCCAAGGGGCAGTTTGGCGAGCGTAACCACTTCGCCCTGGAAGCCAATCATATCGACCGTCTGGAAGCCTTGTTCTATGACTACAGCCATACCGGCAACGGACGATACCGCCAGTACGTTCACGATGAAGATCGCCAGCTGGTTGAGGCCGGTCATAAACCGGGGACATTCACCGCCTGGGGACCACTACCGGCAGACACGGACCTGCTGTTCTACGAAGGGCTACACGGGGGAGTGATCAGCGAAAGTTTCAACATTGCCCAGTACGTTGACCTGCTGATCGGCGTGGTGCCCATTGTCAACCTGGAATGGATCCAGAAAATCCATCGGGATACCAACCAGCGGGGGTACAGTCAGGAGGCGGTAGTACAGACCATCATCAACCGCATGGAAGACTACGTGCACGATATCGTGCCCCAGTTTTCCCATACCCACATCAACTTCCAGCGGATACCGCTGGTGGATACCTCCAACCCCTTCATCGCCCGGGATGTGCCCAGTGAAGATGAAAGCATGGTGGTGATCCACTTTCGCGACTCCAACGAGGTGGACTTTTCCTGGCTGTTGCAGGCCATTCCCCAGAGCACGCTGTCACGCCACGACACGCTGGTGATTCCGGGGCCAAAGATGGCGTTGGCCATGGAGCTGATCATCCGCCCCATGATCCAACGCCTGATGGCGGGCCGAACCTTCGCCTGATGTTCAGGCGGCGGTTAAGCGCCCGGTCTGGTAATCCCTCAGTGCCTGCTCGATTTCCTCACGGGTATTCATCACGAACGGCCCGTACTGAACAATCGGCTCACCTATCGGGCGGCCTGCAATCAACAGCAGCCGGGCACCGGATGGGCCAGCCGCCAGCAGGATCTCATCGCCGTCATCCAGCAGGTTGGCGGCGGATAGCCGAAGTTGGGTTTGTGCCTCACCAGTCACCAGGCTCGCGTTGCCCTCGTAGAGGTACAGCATGGCGTTCAGGGGCGGTGCCACGGGCAGCGAAAGCTGGGCATTGGGCTCAAGATGAATGTCGGCGTATAGCGGTTCGGTAGTACCGCCGGTCACGGCACCGGATACCTGCACGCCGCTGACGTTCATCTCGCCGGCAATCAGCTTTACGGAGGCTCCGGGCTGATTGAACACTGGGATGTCTTCGGGCTGAATATCCCGGTAGCCGGCTGGCTTCATTTTCTCGGCTGCCGGCAGGTTCAGCCACAACTGGAAGCCGCGCATGACACCGGATTCCTGTTGCGGCATTTCAGAATGCACGATGCCCCGGCCGGCGGTCATCCATTGCACGCCACCATTACGAAGGTTGCCACGGTTGCCCAGGTGGTCTTCGTGCAGCATGTGCCCTTCGATGCGCTACAGTTTTCACCTGGACTGTGTACATTTGACTTAAATATCTGATTACTATCTTAATTTCAGGGAAATTATGAAGAAGGACGTGTATACATTCTGCGGCCTCTTTAATGTGTATAAAACGGCACTCATTTGTACACATTCGGATTCTTGGTTGCGCTTTTCAACTGAGCCGGCGACTAGTACATCCGTAGAACCCCTTGGCTCACAAAATGACCGGCGTTGATATGCAGCCTCAGAATACGAATTTGCATAGTTTTTTCTAAGCACCTTAGGTTTTGTTCATAAGAATAGTGTGAGGCAGGGGATCGCATGAGAAGGCTTTGTCAGGAAGACATACGAGTTGTCGAGTGATTTTTACTTTTGCGCGCACACCTTTCAGGTAGGCATAAGGATTATGGCCATTCAGCTTCGTTGACCCGTTCAGTGCCACGTACACCGACATTGGAAAGCGAACTTTTTACCGCGACGAAGAGGAACTAGGGAGGGGAATCTGATCGAGTTAGGTTCACTCATAGGCTAGGAGTGGCAAGGGAACCTGCATACATTCAGGCTTTTAAACAAAAGCGAACACTGCTAAGCCGTCCGCAAAGATGCGCGCTTCTTATTGGGAGAGTGGATCTTTTTGCAGAGATGAGTTGAGTTACTGAGGGGAGACTGGGTAGTTAGCCGGCAAGCACCTTGCTCGATTTATCGCCCGACGAAAGTCCATTTGACAGGCCCAGACTCGCAGAATAGTAGAAAGGCCGCTAGTATCCCTTCGAAGTGGGATGAAAATTTGCACTTTGATTCAGCTCCATATTGAGAGAGCCGGCCGGCTTTGGTGCGAATTCAAACCAACAAGCCGTTAAGCGAGAAATGAGAATTCGAGTGAAAGACAAAAGGTTAGCAAAGATTCTAAGAGAAAATAAGCTGGATTTTAGCGATGGTGGGGCCAACCTGTCGTTAGATGATGCCAAAGCATGGATCAATGTTGTTCAGCCATTGCTCAGGGCACTGCCTGACCTTCATCGCGAATTTTCTTATTATTCGATCTACGTTAATAGGGCCACAAGAGAAGACGCTAGGATATTTAATCATTTAAAAACATTACAGGGCATAGCGGATCAAGCCGAAGCCATATACAAGCAAGGTTTACGCGATGAAAAGTCGGTGAGCAAACCGACGTCTCTGGTACTGGAGCATCCAGTAATAGCATCAACAATAGCTGGCATATTTGTTCTCGTGTTATGGCAGTTTATAAAAGGGTATTTTTAGTTTATGGGTTGATTTACTAGTGCGGTCTGGGTTCTTGTTAAAACACTATGCGTTCTTTATCGAGCCCTCTCGCTTTATCGAGGCTGCCACAATAGATAGCACTATGCGCTTTATCGAATAGTCTGCTCTCAACCTCAAAGTACTGAATACCAGATGAAGTCTGAATGGCGGCTTTCAGATAATTTGCGGACTCTACACTGGCCATGTTGCACATATTCTGACGGAAGTCGTTAAGATTGGAGGAGAATTATGAGGTTAGAAGAGTTCTGTATCTCGAATTTTCGGAACATCATTGATTCTGGATGGATCAAGGCAACCGACGTGACGGCTTTTGTCGGGCAGAATGAAGCGGGTAAAAGCAACCTTTTTGAGGCGCTATATTGTTTGCATCCCTTCGTTGAGACTCGGTACAACCCAGACGAGGATTGGCCGGTTGATGACTGGAAGGGTAAAAAGAATTGCAATGGAATGCGTGTATCCCAAGCCTACTTTGAGTTTGATGAAGGTGAGGCGGAAGCCCTGTTTGAATTTGCTACGGAAGTAGTAACCGAAGAGGGCAGCAGTGAACTTGAGGCCGAGATCGCTACGCCCCCAGATGGACTTCGTCTATTTGCTCATCGCAACTATGGATATGATACCGGTTTCGACTTGCACGACAGAGAGGGCAACGCGATAGAAGTTTCAGACTTGGGCCTCTCCAAAGACAAAGTGTTGGAGTGGGCCGGAGAGCGCGTCCCGCGCTTTGTACTCATTCAGGACTACGAATTCTCCGGTGCGCAGGTTGAGCTCAACGAGCTAAAGAAACGTTTAGACGAGGCGGGCGGTAAGCGGCATAAACTATCCACGGATGATCAAACAATCCTTATTATCCTTGATCTAGCTGAGATCGATCTCGATGACTTCGTTGAGAAAGGTAGCAGTGCCGAAGGTCGGACACTGCGTCAGTTCGATAAGCGCGCCGCGTCTGCTTACCTGACTCAACAGTTTCAGAAATTGTGGAAGCAGAAGAAGGTAAAATTCGATATCGATGTAGACGGCCCAACACTTAACATCTTCGCTGAGGATGAGGCGATCGGATTCCCGGTTCGCCTAAATCGGCGCTCAACAGGGTTTCGTTGGTACGTCTCGTTTGCGTGGAAGTTCACTCATGCCTCCGAGGGTGATTTTGAGAATTGCACGATTTTACTGGAAGAACCAGGCATTCATCTTCATTACAGCGGACAACGAGACCTTTTAGGTGTGTTTGAAGACCTGTCCGCCACCAACACAGTAATGTATACCACTCACCTGTCTTCGATGGTCGATCAAGCAAATCCAGAACGAGTGCGTATCATTGAAACGGACGGTGGCCACCATCTGCGGGTTACGCATGGCGTAGTTAGTAGCCAGGCGGCTCCAATGGCAGTTATCGAAAGTGCTCTCGGTCTCACGCCCGACCTTTCAGGTATGCTTGGTAACCGTAAGGTGTTGATTGTCGAAGGCGGAACCGATGCGCTGATTATTAGCAAACTTTCTGGCTTGCTGACCAGAAGCGGCAGGGTTGGCATGTCCGATCATATATATATGTGGCCCGCGCAGACCTCAACTAAAGTGCCGATGTATGCGGCGTTCGCGATCGGCCAACTGTGGGATGCGGGAGTGTTGCTCGACGCTGATAACGCTGGTCACCAGGCGCGCGAGAAAATTAAAGATATGAACCTGAAAGACTACGCCGCCCAGACTGGCCACGAGTTTCGCGTGTTGATGCTTGACAAGGCAGCAGGTGTGAAGAAAACCGACGTTGCGATCGAAGACCTTTTTCCGGATGAATGGTTTCTTGAGTGCGTGAACCGTGCTTACGGCTTGGCGCTAAGGCTGGAAGACCTTCCCGAAGATGGCTCGACGCTGATAGCCAAGCGCGTCGAGATCGCCATGAAGCAGCGTCAGGGCCGAGACCTAAAGAAGAAGGAGGTGCTCGTGGAGATGCTGAAGGAATTCGATGGCTGGACAACGGTCGACGATCTGCCAGCAGGCACGGCCGCCAATGCAGAGAATCTTTTCAAGAAGGTAAATGCGGCCTTTGGGGTGGAGAGCTAGACTGCCGTACGTGTTGAGATGTGAGCCGGAGAGTAAGGGCGTGAGAATGCTTGGTTATTCTGGCTGTGACTCAGTTTTGGATGGGGTGGTGGCGTTGCGGATCAGGAAGAATTCAAACTGATAAGCTGTTAGGCAAGAAGGATATTTGGCATGGCCGTTAAAGCTGGATTCATTTATGTGCTGATACATCCATCCGACGAACGATTAATCAAGGTGGGTATGACTTCACGAAGTCCCGAAGTCCGCCTGGAAGAGCACAATACTCAGTTTGACAAGGCAGCTGGGAGGGTTGTTGAAGCTACTGGTGAAGACTGGATCTTAAAGGAGTTCTTTGCTGTAGAGGATACCTACAACGCTGAAAGCGCCTTCTTCCGTAGATCACCACTGACTGAAACACCATATGCTTTAAGTGATGAGTTATTAAAGCTAGACGACAAATTTCTCAATTGGGATTGGGTTAATGAGGGGCTGCAGTTGGCCAAATCAGTTGGTGTGCGTCGAGATACATCACAACCGCCAATTCCAAAGCCCCCGCCCAAAAGAGGTGGAAAGTGGATTGAGGCAAGCCTAAAAGAATCCGGTCTGAGACCGGTAAAAGGTTACGGGAACGGGATTACAAAAGTGGCCTTCGAGTGTCCCCAAAGGCACGTGTTCAAAATTAGTGGGTCCTGTTTGGCTAGGTTTCCCTTTTGCCCAATTTGCGAACCGGAAAGGTTCGACTCTTACACACTTAGACGAGTCGAAACTTGTGAATCAAAGTAAACAGTCTAACAAGTGACTGTGGTGTCAATTCCATAAATTAAGCCATTTCAGCCCGCCATGATTCCTGGTTTTTGATCATGGTATTGAGCACCACAATCATCTTTCTCATGCAGGCGATGAGGGCGACTTTCGGGATCTTTCCCTGGGCCTTCAGGCGTTCGTAAAAGCGTTTGAAGACCGGGTTGCACTGGATGGATGAGAGCATGGCCATGAACATCACGGTGCGGACTCTGTGGCGGCCACCTCGTATCCTTCGTTTGCCATTTAGCTTGCCACTGTCTCGGTTGATGGGTGCTACGCCAACAAGCGCTGCGATCTCCTTGCGGTTCAGCGAACCGAGTTCCGGGAGTTCACTCAGGAAGGTGTAGGCGAGCACTTTTCCGACGCCTGGCACGCTGGTCATGATCTCCATTTTGCTGCGCCACTGATCCACCTTGGCCTGCGTATTCCAGACCAAGGTTGCCACTGATTCCAGACGAAGTCTGCCACCCATTCCACGCGAAAGCTGCCACTAATTCCACGGCAAAGCTGCCACCCCAGCAGACTGCCTGAAGCTCCATCAAAATCGTCCGGCGCGGGATAACTTAACGGTACTCTGACCCTTTTCATCCGGAGATGGGCCAGATGCCAGCGAAGAGGTTATCCATGCGTAAAATCAAAGAAGTCCTTCGCCTCAAGTGGGAGCGAGGGCTGAGCAACCGCCAGATTGCGGCGTCCTGTGGCGTTAGCCGCCCCACCGTAAGCGACTACCTGCGCCGCACGGTTGAGGCCGGTCTGAGCTGGCCGTTGCCAGCGGATCTGGATGAGGCCCACCTGGAGCGGTTGCTGTTCCCGCCGCCACCGGACCTGCCGGCACAGGCCAGAGGTATACCCGACTGGCAACACATCCGTGACGAACTCACGGGCAAGAACGTCACCCTGTTCCTGCTCTGGCAGGAGTACCGGCAAGCCAACCCGGACGGTTATCAGTACAGCTGGTTCTGCGAGCACTACCGGGCCTGGCGGGGCAAGCTGGACCTGGTGATGCGCCAGGACCATCGGGCCGGTGAGAGGCTATTCGTGGACTATGCCGGCCAGACCGTCCCCGTCATTGACCGCACCACCGGAGAGATCCACGAGGCACAAGTCTTTGTCGCGGTGATGGGTGCATCCAATTACACCTACGCCGAAGCCACTTGGAGCCAGACATTGCCGGACTGGGTCGGCTCCCACATCCGGACCTTCGAGTTCCTGGGCGGAGTGCCGGAACTGGTGGTTCCGGACAACCTCCGCTCCGGCGTCAGCAAGGCCCATCGCTACGAGCCGGATCTCAACCCAACCTATCAGGACATGGCCGCCCATTATGGCGTGGCCGTTGTCCCGACAAGAGTTCGCAAGCCCCGTGACAAGGCCAAGGTGGAAGGCGGTGTATTGATCGTCGAGCGCTGGATCCTGGCGGCGTTGCGCCATCGCCAGCACTTCTCCCTGGGGCAACTCAACGCCACCATCCGTGAACTGCTGGAGCGGCTCAACAGCCGCCCCTTCCGCAAGTTGCCCGGCTGCCGGCGCGACCACTTCGAACAGCTGGATAAACCGGTTCTACAGCCGTTGCCGGCAGAACCGTATGTCTACGCAGAGTGGAAGAAGGCTCGGGTGCATATCGACTACCACGTAGCCATCGACGGTCACTATTACTCAGTGCCCTACACCCTGACCAAGAAAGAGGTGGAGGTTCGCATCACCCACAACACCATCGAATGCTTTTACCGGGGCAACCGGATCGCCAGCCACCGGCGCTCAGACCAGAAGGGACGGCACACCACCATCGCCGCGCACATGCCCGAATCCCATCGCCAGGCTGGCGAGTGGTCGCCGGAACGGCTGATCGCCTGGGCAGCCAAGACCGGACCGGCGACGGAGAAGCTTATCCGCACCGCTCTGGGTGCCCGCAAACACCCTCAGCAGGCGTACCGCTCCTGTCTGGGCATTCTCCGGTTGGGGCAGAGCTACGGCGAGTCGCGGCTGGAGGCCGCCTGCCAGCGAGCCCTGATGCTGGGAAGCTGCCGCTACAAGAGCATTGAATCCATCCTCAAACACCGTCTGGATCAGCAGCCTCTGGAAGAGCAACAGGAACTGGCCTTGCCCGATACCCACGACAACATCCGTGGCCCCGCCTACTACCACTGAAGGATCTCTGACATGCTGAAACATCCCACACTGGACAAGCTCCACGCCCTCAAACTGACCGGCATGGCCGCCGCCCTGGCGGATCAGTCGGCCACCCCCGACATCACCGATCTGAGCTTCGAGGAACGCCTCGGGCTGCTGGTCGACCGGGAAATGACCGAGCGAGATAACCGGCGCATGACCAGCCGGTTGCGCCGGGCTAAGCTGCGGCACAATGCCATCCTCGAAGACCTGGATTACCGCTATTCACGCGGCCTAGATAAAGGACTGGTCCAGTCGCTGGCCGGTTGCCAATGGGTGAAGGAACACCTGAATGTGCTCATCACCGGTCCCACCGGGGTCGGGAAAACCTGGCTGGCCTGTGCTCTGGCACATAAGGCCTGCCGGGAGGGTTACACCGCCCAGTACGTCCGCCTGACCCGACTGCTACGGGAGCTGACCATTGCCAAAGGCGATGGCCAATACTCAAAACTCCTGACGAATCTGGCCAAGGTCGACGTGCTGATCCTGGATGACTGGGGGCTGATGAAACTGAGCGCCGAGAATCGGCGAGACTTGCTGGAGGTGCTGGAAGACCGGCATGGCAGGCGCTCCACCATTGCCACTAGCCAATTACCCATCGAGGAATGGCATGGCGTAATCGGTGACGCCACTCTGGCAGACGCCATTCTGGATCGGCTCGTACACAACGCCTACAAGATCAACCTGCGGGGCGAATCCATGCGAAAACAACAGGCAAAGTTGACGGCCACCGAGACTTCGGAGTAAGAAGAGAAACCCCGCGTCGCTACGCTCCGATGGGTGGCAGCCTTGCTCCGGTCCGGGTGGCAGGCTTCACATGGAATGGGTGGCAACCTTCAGCGGTTTACGCACCTTGGCCACCTCCTGCTCAATCTGTCGGGTGACGGTTTCAATCTGACTCTGGAGCATCCGGAGCATACTTTTGATCGACCGGTGAAGGGGTTTCGGCAGGATCTGGAGGCGGTTTTTCTCCATGGTGGACATTTCCAGAAGCTGAGAACGTCGGACCAGTAAGTCCTTAATCTTCTGGGAGGTTTTGTCTGGAATAGGTTTGAACTCAGGTTTCAGTGTGGCGGCATACTGCGCGATGACCTGGGCATCAATCCGGTCCGTTTTGGCGAGTACGCCAATGGCCTGGGCGTAGCGTCGGACACTGATGGGATTGACGATGATGATCGGCAAACCAGCTTGGTCGCAGGCCTGAACCAGGGCCTGTTCATATCGGCCAGAGGCTTCAACAACGATGCGTTCGATCGAGTAGTTTTTAAGGATACGGACAAAGCGGCGAATATGCGCTTCGGTATTTGGGATGGTGTAGAACTGCCCGGAGGGATGAAGAGCAATGTCCAGATTGGCTTTACCGACATCGACGCCGACATTGACTGGGGTTTGGATTTCCGTGTTGTTCATAATAAGCTGACTCTGCCTTGCTATACGGGCTCGAGGCCCCGATGACTGTTCGAGTTATCGCTTGAGAGTCATGCAGCGCTGCACACTTGTTATCGGTCTCTCGACAGAGGAGCCGGTCAGGCATCGAGCTGCTGCATGAAGGCCCCCAGCGGCCACTGGGGGTGGGCCTCAATTTACCCAAACACGGAAGAAATTATCCATACAAGGTACGTAAGGCGAACGCGTGAAATGCGCCGCTTCGTTTTAGCTTTATCGCCTGATCCCAAGATGCGCGTTGCGACCTCTTGTAGCCGACGCGACACCTAAACAAAAGCGAACGTTCGCAATGCTGCGAATTTCTCATTTTATTTACCCTTAAATGGTTAGGATGCCAGTTTTTATAATCCAATTAGGCGATCAGATGGCGTTATAATCGAAGCAGGAGATAATAGTTTCGGTTACATTGGGCGGCTCTATGAACACAGGAAGCGAATCAGAAATTCCGCTTAGGATCTGAAGCTATCCGCCGTTATAAAGCCCCCCGTTTTCTTTTACGGTTTTCGACGCACGGCTTATACAGTCGGGGATAATTTTATGTGATTTTGCTCAATCGAGTTATCCAGTATCTACTTCGAAATCACCCATTCAAACCGACTTATCACTTAAACTCGCACAAAAAAAGCATCCTGCATGGGACCGGGGGATACCGGAAAGTAATGCCACACTGACGAAAGGCTCGTTTTATCTCTCTCGGTGCCATGATGCAAACCAGTCTTGGTGAGATTTAGCTAGTTTTTTTAGCCAATCGATAGTTGCATAGACTCCATCTGGGAGCGGCCTCACTTCCGGAACCAACAAGTTGTATCTCATTCTGCCGGGTATGTCAGGGCCACATGGGCGAATGAGCTTTCCTTCCTTGATCAAGTGGGCGCTACTGACGTCATCTCCAATTGCCACACCAAGTCCGTCCGCAGCGGCATACATGCAAAGGTAGGTGCGATGGTACGTAATGCTTTTCTTGCACTGAGCCAGACTGTACCCGTGGGACACCAACGCATTATCCCACCAATGAATGCCCCGGTCGTGGATCAATCGATGATCGAGACAATCTCCAATGTCTTTTATGGATTCCGACGATTCGATGAGAGAGGGACTGCAGACCGGAAATGCCGTGTACTGAAGAAATGTCTCTGTTTGGAAGCCGGGAACGTAGACCTGCCCCCAAGTGATTGCTAGGTCCGCGTCCGACGCAAACATCTTTTGTGGCTCGGGATGGACTCTGATGTCCAGTGACACACCTAGATCATCCAAATCACTACTTTGCATGAGCGGCCTTAGCCACAGCTCTGCCAAATCCGAGTCTACGTCAATGACAACCTGTGGGGAGGCAGACCTTTGAACGGTTCCGGTATCCAAGGCTATAGAGAGCAACGCTTGCTCAACCATTTTTGCGTAACGCCGCCCAGCAATTGTTAACTCAACCTTTCGGTGGCCTCGGGAGAAGAGACGGGTGTTCAGCTGCTCCTCCAACAGTCGTATCTGTCTACTAATCGCTGCCTGCGTTACGCAAAGTTCAGCCGCTGCCTCGGTGAAACTCTGGTGGCGAGCCGCGGCGTCAAAGGCTTTTACCGCGTTTAGATTCGGAAGTTTTCGAG
This sequence comes from Marinobacter sp. KM021, assembly GCF_050707965.1. NCBI lineage: Bacteria > Pseudomonadati > Pseudomonadota > Gammaproteobacteria > Pseudomonadales > Marinobacteraceae > Marinobacter > Marinobacter sp. KM021. The sequence goes on along the minus strand of NZ_CP136129.1, from coordinate 3,092,092 downwards.
GCATTACGCATTACTCCTAGTTATGCAAACTGTCAAAAAAAGTTGATTGAACGACCATCAACCGCTTCGTATTCTCAGGTCTCAATGTAGCGCATGGAGGAACACCCGTGAAATTTCAGGAAAATAGCGAGCTACTTCAGTCCAACGCCTTCATTGATTCCTCGGGAACAGGATCGAATTCAGGCATCAAAAAAACTTGTAGCAAAACGGTCATTCTCGGTGTAGCAGAAAGTGACGCTCACGTGGTCGCGAATAAGCTTATCGAGGCACGCCTCGAGGCTTCTGGGTACGAAGTCGTCAACCTGGGTGCCTGTACGCCTCTATCCGAATTCGGCCAGGCTTACGAAAATCACCCGGAATCCGTAGCCATTCTTATTGGCACCCTTAACGGACATGCGTTGCAGGATCTCAGCGATCTGTTGTGGATGAAACAGAAATTCGCAGTGAATTGCCCTGTGATCGTAGGAGGCAAACTAGGTCTGAGTCCCGGAAAGGCTCAGCGCGTAGGCCAAACCCTTCTAAACAGAGGGGTCGATGCGCTCATCAATGATATTGAGGATGTCCTCAGCTATATACAGCAAGGACAATATGGCCTAGCAAAAACGGGATAACGCAAACCAATTACTTACGGATAAGAGACTATGTCTATGGACGCGACATCAATTATCAAATTTGGGGGCAGCTCGTTTCTCAATTTCCACGATTACTCGAAAATAGCTCTCTTCCTTTCGGAATGTGTTCGTTCGTATCCGGGTTCAAAATACATTGTTGTTGTGAGCGCAATGTCTGGAACAACCGGAAGGTTAAAGGAGGCCATTGTCTGGCGTCAACTATCTTGTCCGGTCCGCGACAACTATGATGGCCGGTTGGGTGGTCTTACTTTTTGCTCTTTGAAGCTTGCTTAAGCTGTTGCTGTCGTCGGTAGCTTTCCCCCTCTAATTCGATAATTGTCGCGTGGTGTATCAGGCGGTCTACGGCGGCTACGGTCATCATGTTATCCGGGAAGATTTGATCCCATTCGCTGAATGGCTGGTTGGCGGTGACGATCAGGCTGCCACTCTCATAGCGGTGGGCGATGAACTCGAACAGAACCTGGGTTTCTGCATCCGTTTTTTTCACGTAGCCAATATCGTCAATGATGATGACCCGGTACTTGTCCAGTCGTGTCATGGCGGTCATCAGATCAAGATCGCGCTTAGCCTGCTGCAAGTGCTGAACCAGGGCGATGGCCGGGAACAGCTTGCAGCGCACCCCCTGTTCGGTGAGTTGATGGCCCAGGGCATTGGCGATGTGGGTTTTGCCGGTGCCACTGGGGCCGATCAACAGCACATTGTCGGCATGGTGTGCCCAGTCACTGTCTTGTTGCAGCTTGGCCAGTGCCGCGTTGCAGGGGCGGCTAAAGCCGCTCTGATCCAACGCCGAGAAGGTTTTGTTGGCCGCAAGCTTTGCCTCCCGTAGCCATTTCTGGGTACGACGCTGGTAGCGGTCTGAGAGTTCGTACTCACACAGGGCGGCCAGGTAATCCGGGTGTGACCAGTTCTTTTCAACGGCTGTTTCCCAGAGCGATTGATAGTGACGGTGGAAGGCCGGCAGGCGGAGTTCTTTAAGCAGTAAGGCGACGGAGTCGGTCATATCGACGCCTCCTGGCTGCGGATCGAAGACAGCAAGTCGTCATAACTGACCAGGGTGTGTTGACTTGAAGCCGAGAATTCGAGGTCGGGATTACCGCCAAGGTAGCGTGACTGGATCTCGGTAATTGACGCGAACCGGCCGGCCCGGGCTTCTATCAACAGGTCTTCCCCCAGTGATTGCTCGTCATCGTATTCGAAGGCCAGCCGCAGTGTTGTCACGATCCACTTGCAGGCTTCACGGGGTTCAAGATGCTCATCCGCGAGTTGCCAGAGTTCGCGGTAGTTGTCGTCCGGCAGCAGGTCATCACGCAGCTGAGAGTAACGGAAAGCCTGTGGCTTGGAGGCCAGCGAGCAGATCACGTGCCGGTAATTGACGCTGCGGGCACGGTTCTCGCCAGGCTTGGGGTAAACACGCACCAGGGTCAATGCAGGCTGCTGACCAACGAACAGCACCAGCTTGTCGTGATGCAGCCTGACTTGTATCGATTCGCCAATCAGGCGCGATGGCACCGTGTAGACAACGCGGCGGACTTCGATCGTTGAGCTGCGCGTCACCTTGAGATGGAGGGTCTGATACTCGGCGGCTGTAAACTCCGGCAGTGGCTGCAAGGCGGCCTGCTCTTCAACCACACGTGCTCGGTTGCGCCGATTGAGTTTGTCGACAGCACAATCGATAAACGCCTGATACTGTTCGACACTCTCGAAGTCATTGTGGCCGCGCAGTAACAGCTGTTGTGCCAGGCGTTTCTTGAGCGAGCCATTGGCACACTCCACGACACCGTTCTCATGGGACTGCCCCAGATTATTCCGGGTGGGCGTCATGCGGTAATGCTGGCACAGCTCGCTGTAAGCGTCAGTCCACACGTTCTGCCGGTTATTGCGTGCCGCACTCAGGCTATCCGTGCGGTGCTCAACAGGGCTGCCACCCGCTTGCTGTAGGGCTCGCTGCAATCCCGTCGCCAGAGCCGCATAACTCTCACCGCCCTGAACCACGGTGACCGAGCGCCAGCCACTGTAGGCCAGTCGAAATTGATAGAGCAGGTGTGGAAAGGCCTTGGACTGAATCGTAATCGGGTTATCGGGGTGGGTAAAATCAGAGAATCCCTGCTGTGCGACAACGGCCTGTTGGCGAAAAATGACCTCTCGCTCCGGCCCATGCAGTGCTCGCCATTGCTTCACCCGGCGTTGCAGTGTGCGCAAAATGGTCTGGTCGTAGTGCTCAGGATACTGCTCTTGCAAGTAATCAAGCAGGGTTGTTCCGGTCAAATCCGGCTTGGCTTCTAGCAAGGGGAGCAACTCTGTCTCCCAAACGGCTTCCAGTGGATCTTCTCGGGTGCGCCACTGCCGCTCGGTGTTAACGCGGGGTTTTTGTGTTGACGTCTCGATGCGTCGTCCGGATCGAACGGAAATGCCCGCCTTGGCGGCAGCCACTTCCTGGCTTGCGCCATTTTGTCGGTGCTGCATGAACAGCTCCTCTTGTCGGTTGGTTATGTGTTGGCCTGGCACCCATTGCTCCACCATGGAAAACAAGGGGCCAATTGTTACACCCAACCGGCCAAGATAATTGTCGCTAACCGGTCATCCTAATTGTCGCCGAACAGGCCATAGACAGTATCGATCCTAACGCGCCGAAAAGAGTGCACGACGGCACCTTGGCTACAGGAGAAATCATTAGCGCGCACTTTCTTGAAGCAGCCACCTCACGGCTTGGCATCAGATGCTGCTCACTCAATGCGCTGAATCTTGGCCTCAAGACAAACTCAGAATTCGGGTCCGCCGCTTGCACTGAATTCGACCTCACGAATATCAGTAGGAAGCTTGCATACAACGATGTCATTGTCGTCGCCGGAGGTCAGGGGGTAAGCGAGGAGCAGTCCATCACCATGCTGGGCCGCAACAGTTCTGACTACACCGCCTTACTTTTGGCTTCCGCTGTGGGCGCAACACACTGCACCATCGTCTCAGATGTTCCTGGCGTCATGAGTGCGGATCCATATTTATTGCCACAAGCCAGAACAATCAAAAGTATTGGCTTCCGCACAATGGCAGGTGTTGCCGAATCTGGCGCAAAGGTACTGTACGGAAAAGCCGTATCTCATGCGGAGAAATTTGGAATAGAAATCCGATGCGGTCGTTTTGAGAATGGAGAGATCAATATTTATACAACGATCGGAAAGGAGTCCCCGGCTTCGATTGTTGTGGTGTCGTGGATTCAACCAATAACCGCAGCACCGCTCATTCATAGTGCCCCGGAATATTCACCCCAGAACACCTCTGCCGGTGTTCGGTAGCCCAGCCGTTTTCTGGGCCGGTTATTCAACTGCTCAACCACGCGATTGACTTGTGTTTGAGACAGCTTGGCGAAGCTCGTCCCTTTAGGATAATACTGGCGCAGCAAGCCATTTGTGTTCTCGTTCGTGCCGCGCTGGCCAGAGCAGTACGGGTCACAGAAATAGGCCACCAAGCCCAACGCTTCGGCCAGTTGCTCGTGCCCCGCAAACTCACTGCCGTTATCCAGTGTCAGCGTTTTTGCGGCACCGCGGACAGGCTTCAATAGCCTGATCACGGTTTGCGTTGTCTGGTTGGCCGTGAACCGCTTTAGGCGGCCTGCGAGCAAGTAACCGCTGCGACGCTCCACCAGTGTCACCAATCCGGATTGTTTGTGGCCCTGGAGGATCGTGTCACCTTCCCAGTGGCCAAGCACGGCACGACTTTCAACCTCTTTGGGGCGGCACTCAATCCCGACCCGATTTGGAATTTTACCGAGACCGGCTTCCTTCGCTCTGCGTTTTCGACCACGGTTGTTCCGGTGACGACAGTAAGTCCAGAGCTTGCCGCCTTCGAGGCGATCACGATGGATTAAGTCGTAGATCCATTGGTGACTGACCCGCACCGGTGCGTTCATGCGGCTCATAAAGCCTGAAATTTGCTCTGGGCTCCAGTGTTGCTTGACCCTCTCAGTCACCCAGGTCGTCAGCCAATGCACCCGTTTGTGGCGCTTGAAGGCGGTTCGACGCCGTGTGTTCGCCTGATACTGCGCTCTCTCCGGTTCATAGCCGTGAACGCTGTTCCGCCGCAACTCACGGCTGATGGTACTGCTGTGGCAGCCAAGCATAGCCGCGATCTGTCGTTGGCTTTTGCCGGCCACACGCAGGGCCGATATCTGGTATCGTTGTGTCTGGGTCAGTTGTCGGTACTTCATCACTGCTTCACTTTGGTCGGTAAAGTCCGTGAGGGTACCGGCAACGGCCCTCCGTCTCCACCTGGTTACGCCAAAGTGCTGCAGTTATTATCTGAATTCACGGTCTAAGGCGGTGACTATCATTTCCACTGAGTCGAAGAGCGATTTTGATAACGCGTTCGAATGGCTGGAATTAAAAAACCAAAGTCCTCTTATCATTGATAATAAGAAAAAAAGAGAAATTGCTTTTGTTGGAGGCGACCGTTCATCGCTTGGCAAATTGGAACTATTATTTAAAGATGCATATAGCATAACAGACAACGCCTATTTAGTGTCTGAGCATATCGGGTTATCGGTTATAAGGTCCAGCTTCGCAAGCCATGAGGCGGCGGTCCAGCACGCTAGTTTACGTCATGAATCTCTCTACCCATCTGCGAACGCTGAGGTCCCTGAATGGACAGAAAAAGCGCGTTCTGAAAAAAGCAATATCTTTATCTAGCGCAGGAAGGAGTATGTATGAATTTCGATGATGTAATTGAATCTGTCAGAAAGCCGTTTGCCTCTGCGACATCGCTGTCTCCAGAAGTATTTACTAGTCCCAAATGGTTTGATTTTGAAAAAGAGCACATTCTTTATAAACACTGGAACTTTGTAGGTTTGCAACAAAATGTTCCTGGGATTGGTGACTATTTCGTCACTGAGTTGTATGGCGAGTCGATTATCATAATAAGAGATCATGATAAAAGGCTGCACGCATTCTTAAATGTCTGCAGGCACCGTTGCTCCAAAGTGTTGTCCGACTCTGGCTCGTGTCGTGTTATCCGATGCCCGTTTCACGCATGGACCTATCGCTTAGACGGTAGCTTGAAAAGGGCGACGGATTTCCCAGACATGCCGGAGCACCAAAAAAGGGAACTTGGGCTTAAAGAGCTCCGGTGTGAATCTTGGCAAGGACTTATTTTTGTTACCTTTTCACAAGATACTCCATCGATCGATGAGATGCTTTCTGATTTATCAGAGGATTTCCACAATTATCCTCTCGAGGAGATGCATTGTGTGCGTGAGAGAAAAGACGAGGTTCGCGTCAACTGGAAACTGTACAACGATATCGATACCGATCCTGGGCATGGTCCCGTTCACAGCAGCACGATTGGAGCACAGGAATACGAGCTATCGTCGAGTAAGCGCTACTACAGAACACTGTTCATGCCCTCAAACAACTCTTCGGCTCTACTCCCAAAAGACTACGGCAATGGGTTCGATCACATTCCGAACCTCCCTGGTCGAGCGAAGAATGGCACCTTATATCTGCAGTTCTTTCCTGCACTCTACGTGATTCTGACGCAAGACTGTGCTTGGTGGCTGAACAAAACTCCGGTCGACCACCAGACCACTATTCTTCGCGTGGGTTATATGTTCCCGAAGGAAACGGTGCAGCGGGACGACTTCGAGGAAGTTGTAAAAACCTACTTCCAACGCTGGGATCAAGTGGTTGAGGAAGACAACTGGATTATGGAGCAGCAGCAACTCGGGATGTCATCAGCTTTTAGTTCGAGCGGTCCTCTTTCAGAGCAGGACAGGTATGTGTGGGACCTACACAATTGGTACGTCGATCGGGTGCAAGAGGCCAAGGAGGGAATCATCTGTACAGACCGTTCTGTCACATCGTCAATCAATGGTCGAATCAAGACCGTCGGCTAGCCTTGGCTGGCCCACCAAATTCACGGTACCGCAGGATCAAATATGATTGTAAAGACTGTAGACGAATTCAGATTGACCGACCGAAAGATTGACGGTCCAGGATGGGAAAGCATTCGAATGTTGTTGGCGAAAGACCAGTTTGGCTTTTCTTTTCACTTTTCGACGATGGCACCGGGCCAGACGCTTAACCTTTGGTACAAGAATCATCTTGAAGCATGCTTTTGTATCAAGGGCTCTGGAACGATTCGATGCCTAGATTCCGGAGTTGAAAAGGCGATCAAACCAGGGACGCTTTATGCGCTGGATCAACATGATCGCCATCAGATTGAGGTTCATGAGGAGATGGTCGCTCTGTGTGTGTTTAACCCTGCTCTGTCAGGCAACGAAGTACACGACAAAGATGGCTCCTACGAATTGACAACAGAGCAGCCGTAAATACGCCGACCAGATTGTAACTGATCAGGGTGAAAAAGGATTTTGATATGAGCCACACGGTAATGGTTATCGACTCCTCGGGACGAGGCCACGCATTGTGCCAACAGATTCTTAAAACAGATCGTAGTGCCAGCGTGCTGTACGTTCCGGGATGCAGGGCCATCGAACAAACGGGCATCACATCGGTTCCCGAAATAGATATGACCGATATTGAGGGAATTTCAGCCCTTGCTCGTCAATACCAACCCAATCTCATCATTGTCAGCAACATTGAGGCAATTAGAGCCGGTGTCACAGATCAATTATTGAAGGAAGGTTGGAATACCATTGGTGCCACAGCCAAGGCTGGCAAGCTGGAAACCAGTAAAAGCTTTAGCAAGCAATTCTTGAACCACGCAGGCGTTAATACACCTCGGTATATCAAATGTTCCTCTGAGCAGGAAGCGTTCGCGGCGCTTGAAAACTTTCCTAACGGATGCGTGGTGAAAGCGGATGGCCTTTGCATTGATGGTGACGGGGTCTTCATGGCCAGCTCTCCGGACGACGCAAAAGCTGCTATCCGCAAGCTTATCTCGGAGCAAGCCTTTGGAGATGCTGGTGCTCAGTTGCTGCTCGAGGAATGGATCGTTGGTCGCGAACTCTCGATAATGGTGTTCGTAGATGACCAGGGTGGATTCAATGTGCTTCCACCTGCAATGGACTATAAACGTTCGGACGATCAGGACAAAGGGATCAACTGCGCCGGAATGGGTAGTGTCTTCCCGCACCCCTTGGATTCCACTGCTTTGCAAGAGCAGATAAGAACATCTGTTGTGAGCCCGATTGTTTCGCAAATGATCCGGGACGAAATTCTGTTCACTGGCTTCTTCTTCATTGGGGCCATGCTGACAAACACCGGTATCCACGTTCTCGAGATCAATAGCCGATTTGGCGACTCCGAAGCGGAGGTTATGTTCCCCGCGATTAACGCAAATCTGACTGAATGCTTTGAACTGGGCTTGGCGGGCCGAGCAGAGGAAATTGATTGGCAGTTTGACTCGCGCTTTCGAGTCTCAGTCTCTCTCGGACAAGGCGCAATTCCCTCCGACGACACAGATAATCTGGGTTGGCCATATGGTAAGTTCAAAGCGGGTAATGAAATCTACGGTATTCGCAACCTCGAAGAAACTGGATCTGAGCTCTTCTTTGCCAATGTCGACCGCGACGCAAAGGGGAAGCTGATCACAGCGGGCGGGCGAGTTGCCCATGTTGTGGGATCCGCTGAAGCACTTTCGACGGCGGTTCAAACCACCTATTCCGGCGTGCGTGAGATTGGTTTTAAAGGGATGAAAATTCGGACGGATATCGGTTTAGCCTAATGAAAGGACAATTTCGTTTCGATCTCGATGATGCTGTTCAATATATCAAGTCACTTGATAAGGAATCAGTGCACAGCGTTCTCACCCGATGTGAATCGGAAGGCAGGGTTGCGGTTCAACCTCGCTCGGGTGTTGGTGGCCATCAAGAAATGAGAAATCTCCTCACGACCATCGAAGAGAGTGCTGCTCCGGACATTTCAACGCTTACGATCGACTCTTACACTAGGCTCCAAAAGTTTGATCAGGCCAGCAATCTTCTGGCAAGCGCTCCAGAACAGCTCAATGGTTATCCGCTTGTGTCTCAGGGGATTATGCGTGGTAGAAACTTGAACGAGAGCACTCGAGCACCGCTCGACATACGGCATGGATCGCCCATTGCCAATCGGCTCTTCGAAGCTGCGATATCCAGTGGAATTACCTCTTTCGAAGGAGGGGGTATCACGTATAACCTGCCTTACTGCAAGGATGTTCCTCTCGAGGCGTCCCTCGAATCTTGGCGCCGAATTGACGAGCTGTGTGGAGACTTGGCGCAAGAAGGTGTGATTGTCTCCCGTGAGAGCTTTGGAACGCTGACAGCAGTATTGGTGCCGCCCTCTCTCGCCTTATCTCTGTCCTTTCTGGAAGCCATGTGCGGAATAAAGGAGGGTGTGAAATGTGTGCAGATTGCCTACCCACAAGGGGGCTGCTTGGCCCAGGACATTGCTGCATTGAGGGCGATTCGCGAATTGTCTGAACACTACGTGCCGGCCGATGTTGATGTATTTCCCGTTCTACATCAGTACATGGGTCCTTTCCCATCCGGCATTCACGAGTCTATGGCGTTGGTTGCCCATGGCGCGATCGTTGCGAAGGCTGGTTTGGCACGAAAAGTCGTGGTGAAGACCGTACAAGAATCGCAAGGCATCCCCACCGCGAAATCTAACGCAGATGCGATCAACTTTGTGCGCGCAATGACGAGTTCTCCGTCCGGCATTGTAGAGGTACTTTCGGACGCAGTGTCTCTGGAGCAGAAGCAGATCGTGCAGGAATCAAGAGAACTCATTGACTCAGCGTTTGACCAAAATGATCCGTACCAAGCGATCATTGATGCGTTTCATCATGGGGTTCTCGATGTGCCTTTCTCACCGAGTCGAGCTGCTAGGGGGTTAGTGTTACCAAGTAGGGCGAGAAACGGAGCAATTCGATACTTTGACACTGGCAACCTAAGGTTTTCCCAGAACACCAAAAATTTTAATAGGGACTCATTGGCTATGGACGGTCTTGATTATCAAGCACTGCTCTCAAGTATTAACTTTTTTGCAGAACCAACATAGCGAATTTACCGGTGAAATTATTATGTTCCTTACAATATTAGCCACCCTATCATATTCCTTGATGCTGATATCTCTCAATCGCGGCCCTTTATTTACCAACGGTTACCTAGTTGGAACGCTTATCAATCTATTTGGAGCGCTTATCCCCTTCACCTTCTTTTTAATTGGCGGAATGCGTCTAGAGGGCTCGAATAATGTTGTCGGTGTGAGCTGGGGAATCGCTGGAGGCATTGGTATCGCACTGTTTACTATAAGCATGACGTTTTTATTTGCCGGCGGCGGGACTCTGGGCTTTGTTTCTCCGATTGTCTATGGAGGATCCATCGTGATTGTTACGTTGATCGGATTTCACTTCTTCAGAGAAGGCTTAACTGGCCTCCATCTATCTGGAATTGGCATGGTTTTGCTGGGAATTGGTCTGATCGTGTTTGCGCAGTACAGGGGGGTTACTTCGTGAATTCAGATAATAACTGCAGCACTTTGGCGTAACCAGGTGGAGACGGGAGGGCCGTTGCCGGTACCCTCACGGACTTTACCGACCAAAGTGAAGCAGTGATGAAGTACCGACAACTGACCCAGACACAACGATACCAGATATCGGCCCTGCGTGTGGCCGGCAAAAGCCAACGACAGATCGCGGCTATGCTTGGCTGCCACAGCAGTACCATCAGCCGTGAGTTGCGGCGGAACAGCGTTCACGGCTATGAACCGGAGAGAGCGCAGTATCAGGCGAACACACGGCGTCGAACCGCCTTCAAGCGCCACAAACGGGTGCATTGGCTGACGACCTGGGTGACTGAGAGGGTCAAGCAACACTGGAGCCCAGAGCAAATTTCAGGCTTTATGAGCCGCATGAACGCACCGGTGCGGGTCAGTCACCAATGGATCTACGACTTAATCCATCGTGATCGCCTCGAAGGCGGCAAGCTCTGGACTTACTGTCGTCACCGGAACAACCGTGGTCGAAAACGCAGAGCGAAGGAAGCCGGTCTCGGTAAAATTCCAAATCGGGTCGGGATTGAGTGCCGCCCCAAAGAGGTTGAAAGTCGTGCCGTGCTTGGCCACTGGGAAGGTGACACGATCCTCCAGGGCCACAAACAATCCGGATTGGTGACACTGGTGGAGCGTCGCAGCGGTTACTTGCTCGCAGGCCGCCTAAAGCGGTTCACGGCCAACCAGACAACGCAAACCGTGATCAGGCTATTGAAGCCTGTCCGCGGTGCCGCAAAAACGCTGACACTGGATAACGGCAGTGAGTTTGCGGGGCACGAGCAACTGGCCGAAGCGTTGGGCTTGGTGGCCTATTTCTGTGACCCGTACTGCTCTGGCCAGCGCGGCACGAACGAGAACACAAATGGCTTGCTGCGCCAGTATTATCCTAAAGGGACGAGCTTCGCCAAGCTGTCTCAAACACAAGTCAATCGCGTGGTTGAGCAGTTGAATAACCGGCCCAGAAAACGGCTGGGCTACCGAACACCGGCAGAGGTGTTCTGGGGTGAATATTCCGGGGCACTATGAATGAGCGGTGCTGCGGTTATTGGTTGAATCCACGCTTCTTAGCGCTTGCACACTGACATAAATTTTAATTATGGAAACCCGGAAATTATATCGTTTGTCGTAGGCCTGAATAGCTCTCAATATAAGGACGAAGTGGAAAATTTGAGGGTTTAAACATGAAGATTTTAAATGCTGGGAGCCTAAAACTCTTTTATGAATTTATGTCGAGAGAGCAGGGCAAGGGTGACTCTTCGAACAGCCGGTATGAAAAAATTGAACAGTTTTTCATTCGGTATATAGATCAGCGTTTCCAGAATCGAATACGGGGTTGTGCAGAAAAGGTCGGCCTGACGCCTCCAGAGGCCCAATTGGTGGTTGTCATTGGAGATGAAGGCGGATTGAGCTTGAAAGCCATACATAAAAAGACTTTGCTTTGTCTCGATGTCGCGGAGATCGCCACTAATCGACTAATAACTCGACAATTGGTGTTTGCGAAACGTTGTGGACATGAACAAACGCCTAGATTCTATTTGTCAGATGAGGGGGCCGTCGTGCGCCAACGGCTGAGAGAGGGATGTGTGTTTCCCTATTAATCAACAACAAACAGTATCGGTGGGAGCTTAAAATGGACATTTTTGAGAGTATGGAATCCGAAGTTCGCGTATATTCGCGCTCATTTCCTATTCTATTCAACAGGGCTAAAAATGCGACTTCGTCGGGATTGAGAACGGTTGGCATTCGGCGTGGAGTTTTTGTCATCTTGTACTGAAGGTTTTCGATCTCCCGTTTCAGCACATGCTTGTAAACAAAACTGATCGCGCACAGCGCCTGATTTTGTGTGCCTGGGCTCAGGCCTCGATTGACTGCAAGGTGATTTAAAAAACGTTCAATTTCGGGATTACTCATCACCTCCGGGTGCTTCTTGTCATTGAAAAGAATGAACTGCCGGACCCAGTAGAGATAGGACTTCTCGGTTCGATAGCTGTACTGCCTGGTCCTGATCTCTGTGCGAACAGACTCTAGAAACGGTGATTTCGCCACGGCGACCCTCCCTGGTCGAGATAACTGTATATGCGTGGGTCTTCACTTCTTTTAGTGGGTAACCCTTTATTTCCCTGCCGTTTTTGGTCAATGTTAGCCCATCCGATTAACCCGATGGATGGTGGCCGACATTGGATCAATGCACCCTCTACGAACAGATTCTTGGGCTCTCAGCACCTTGGTTTGTCTCAGACGTTGAGCTTGATAAAAGTCAGAGCGAAGTCGTAGTCCAGGTCAACATAGATAAAGGCACAGCGCTTGTCTGCCCCCGGTGTGGCCGTGCCTGCCCGGGTTACGACTCCCGGGAACGTCGTTGGCGTCACCTCGACACCTGTCAGTTCCGAACCCAGGTGGTTGCCCAAGTCCCCCGTGTGCAATGTCCGGAACATGGCTGCCTGACGGTCAGCGTACCTTGGGCTGAGCAGAACAGCCGGTACACGCTGCTATTTGAAGCCTTTGTTATTAGCTGGCTCAGGGCAGCCTCGATCTCTGCGGTCAGCAAACAGCTGCGCCTGAGTTGGACTGCTATCGACAACATCATGGAACGGGCTGTACGTCGGGGCTTGGCCAATGCGCCCGACCGCGATACAACACGGCTGGCTGTCGACGAGACCGCATTTCGTAAGGGGCACGATTACGTGACGATCGTTTCCAATGCCCAGGGTCAGGTTCTGGCGGTGGAAGACGGCAGGTCCTCAGACAGCCTCGGTCGCTTTTACGACAGCCTGGAGAAGCCGCGCAAGCAATCGATCATTTCGATATCCATGGATATGAGCCCGGCGTATCAGAAAGCGACGTTTGCCCATATCGACAAAGCCCATCGGAAGATCGCCTTCGATCACTTCCATGTTGCACAGATGCTGACCCGGACGCTGGATGCCACTCGCAAGGCTGACATGGCGCGGGCGGATCACTCGATGCGTCAGGAGATCCACCGAAGCCGATACACCTGGTTACGCCATCGCAAGAGCCTTGAGGGGCAGCAGATTCAGCAAATCCGGGCCTTGTCGGATGCTCTCAAAGACACCGGCCTGGTGTGGTACCTCAAGGAGAAGGCACGGGACATCTGGCAGGGCTATCGCGTCAAAGGCGCTCGCGCGGCCTGGCAGGAATGGATTCATATGGCTCGACTCACGGAGGTTCGAGCCTTGACCTCAACGGCCAATCAAATCGAAACCAAGCTGTTTGGCATCCTCAATGCCATGCGTTTCCGGGCTTCCAATGGTCTAGCGGAGGCAATCAACGGACAGGTTCGAGCTTTAAAGGTCCGGTCCCGGGGATTCCGGAGCAAGGAGAGATTCAAACGGGCAATCTTGTTCCATTATGGCGGGCTGCCTATGGCACCCAACCCACACGGATAAGTGAAGAGCCCTATCCATACAGTATTTATGTGCACAGGCTAATGCGTGTACAGTAGTGTGTCAACTCATTACGTGTACCGTAATCATGTAGGTGACCGTCTCGAAGCCCCGGTGCGGGTGTGCAGGGAAGCCGGCGATATAGTCCTGGGGCTGGTCGGAGCCAAACTCATCCAGCATCAGGAAAGGGTCCATGCGAATGGCCTGGCTTTGACCCAGTGAGCGTTTGATTTTTACGCCGGCGCCATCAGAGGTGCCCAGGGCGGGAATGATTTGTTTCAGGGAGCGAAGCGTCATGTCGTCCTCCTCTCGTTGATGATGGTTCTATTAAACCGGGGAGAGACGAAGGATGAAAACGCAGAATTCTGGCGGGGCAGATCAAAAAAACTGAAGAAGTTCAGCGGTGGCACGATGCCACCGCTGAACGAGCTTATTCCACGTTGCGGGAATAGAAGATTTCCAGCATTTCGCGGCGCAGTCGGTCTTCGATGGACTGGGCTTCGGCCGGGTCCAGTTCGCCGGCATTCACACCGAACACATAGTTATCCAGGTTAAACTCTTTCAGCATCATCTTGGTGTGGAACAGGTTTTCCTGATACACGTTCACGTCGATCATCTGATAGGCGTTCTGGGTGTCCTCGGTCAGGTAGTTCTGGATCGAGTTGATGTCGTGGTCGATATAGTGCTTGGTGCCATCGACATCACGGGTGAAGCCACGTACCCGGTAGTCCACGGTGACCACATCGGAGTCAAAGCTGTGGATCAGGTAGTTGAGCACTTTCAGGGGCGAGATCAGGCCACAGGTGGACACGTCGATATCGGCGCGGAAGGTGCTGACGCCATCATGAGGGTGGCTTTCCGGGTAGGTGTGAACGGTCACATGGCTCTTGTCCAGGTGCGCTACGATGGTGTCGGGCAGCGGGCCCGGAGATTCTTCGTTGTTGGCTTCGCTGTCGGTGAGTTCATGCTCGGCAATCAGCATGGTCACAGAGGCACCGTGGGGCTCGTAGTCCTGGCGTGCAATATTGAGGATGTTGGCGCCGATGATCTTGACCACGTCAGACAGGATCTGGGTCAAACGCTCGGCGTTGTACATCTCGTCGATATAGTCAATGTAGGCTTCACGTTGCTCTTCGGTCTGCGCGTAACAGATATCGTAGATGTTGAAGCTCAGGGATTTGGTCAGGTTGTTGAAACCGTGCAGCTGGAGTTTGGTTTCCATAATAATTGCTCACCTTTTGCGCAGACCTGCGGAGAAAGTTGCGTATTATGCATACCGTGTGTGTCAATGAATAGTATCTACAATGACATTTTTGGTTACAGTGGCCCCAACGGCGGCATGGGGTGCGCTGGCTACGGAAATCGCTTACTCTGCGGCGCGGATTTCGTGGCTGTGGGTGATCTCGACACCGGCTTTTCCGAGTATGATGGACGCTGAGCAGTATTTTTCAGCAGACAGGCTGACCGCCCGCTCGACCTGCTTCTCTTTGAGGTTGTGGCCGGTAACCACAAAATGCAGGTGTATTTTGGTAAAGACAGCCGGCACGGCATCGGCCCGCTCTGCTTCAAGTTCGGCATGGCAGGCGGTGACGTCTTGCCGACTCTTTTTCAGGATGCTCATCACATCAAAGGCCGAGCAGCCGCCCACGCCCATCAGCAGCATTTCCATGGGGCGTGGCCCGAGGTTTTCGCCGCCGTGATCGGGTGGGCCGTCCAGCTGCACGCTGTGGCCGCTGCCACTGGTAGCCCTGAAACTGGCGTTGCCGGTCCAGTCGACGGTTGCTTTCATCGGGTTCTCCCATGGGTGATGGTTCATGGCCGGATGTGATCAAGGTTGCTCCGGAGCCTGATGGAGGATGCTAGCACAGTCTGATAGTGGCGACAGCTACCCCTTGCGACCAAAGAGGCATTGATCCCAGATACATCTTGTATCCGCTTTCGAGTTGCCGAAAGATGACCTTCTTGTTATAAGTTGCGCTGCAAACAATAAAAATCGCGAAACCCGCAAGGAAATGCGGGGCAGAAAAACATCAGGAATCGCCAGACTCTGAGGAGGCATGTCCCGCACTATGGCTACCATCGTCAAGCCGGTTGAGCAGAAAACCAAACACCTGGATTATTTCCTTTCCCAATGCCACCGTCGGCGTTACCCCGCCAAAAGCACCATTATTTATGCCGGTGACAAAAGCGACTCCCTGTTTTACATCGTCAAAGGTTCCGTCACCGTCATCATTGAAGACGATGATGGCCGCGAGATGATTATGGCCTACCTGAACGCCGGAGACTTTTTCGGCGAAATGGGCCTGTTCGACAACATGGATTCCCGCAGTGCCTGGGTCAAGGCCAAGACCGAGTGTGAGGTGGCGGAGATCAGTTACACCAAGTTCCGTGAGATCGCCCAGCAGGACCCGAGGGTGCTGTATTTCATCGGCGAGCAGATGGCTTCTCGCCTGCGCCAGACTACCCGCAAGGTTGGCGACCTGGCGTTCCTGGATGTGACAGGCCGGGTGGCGCGCACCCTGCTGGACCTGTGCAAGGAGCCCGACGCCATGACCCATCCCGATGGCATGCAGATCAAGATCACTCGCCAGGAGATTGGCCGTATTGTTGGTTGTTCCAGGGAGATGGTGGGCCGCGTCCTGAAAACGCTGGAAGACCAGGGCCTGGTTCGGGTCAAGGGCAAAACCATGGTGGTGTACGGCACCCGCTGAATGATTCCCACCTGGCAACTGCCCAAAAGGCCGCTGAATTTCAGCGGCCTTTTGCGTTGTGGTGGTCGCCCATATCAGCGATGGGCTTCGACAAACTCCCGCACCGACCGTGATACGGCCGCCGGTTCGGTGATGGGCGCCCAGTGCGTGGTGTCCAGTTCCTGCAGGGTCAGCTTGCCGGTCCAGCGGGCCAGGTTCTCGGTGAGTTGGCGGCCCACATAGGCGTCCCGGGTGGGGATGATCACCTGCACCGGGCAGCCTGCCAGTCGCGGTTCTGGTCGCAGCAGCTTGCGGATAAAGTTGGCCCGGTAAAGTTTGACGCCATAGTGGCCGTCGGCTTTCTGGTATTCGCTGAACTGGGCATCGGCAATCTGTTCGTGTTTGCGAAGATACCCGGGCCACAAGCGGTCGAGGCCGGCTTTCCACAGGGTTTCTGGCAGCACCGGTAACTGGAACATGAACACGTACCAGGAGCTGGCCAGCTGCTTCAGGACTTTGGTGGTGCCCCCGGAGCGGGGTGCCATGATCTGGTCCCGCAGCCAGTAGCCCACGTGATCCAGGCAAGGTCCCGAAATGGCGGTGTAGGATCGAATGCGCCCATCCAGGGCTCCGGTGGTCACCGTTTCCCAGCTCTGGATAGAGCCCCAGTCGTGGGCCACCAGGTGGAAGCTGCGACCGGGTATCACCGCGTTGGCGACGGCTTTGAGGTCCTGCGCGAGCCACTTCATTCGATACGCGCTGGTCCTGGCAGGCTTGTCAGAGCGGCCAGCGCCCCGAACGTCGTAGCGGACGACCAGATATTCCTTTTTCAGTTGCTCGGTCACCCTGTCCCAGACACTGTGGTTGTCCGGGTAGCCGTGTACCAATACCAATGGCGTGGCCTGGGGATTACCTTCGACTCTGGCGTACAGGAGCAGGTCACCGCTGGTCACCCAATGTTCTTGTTCGATACTCACGCTGATCATTACCTTGTGGTGGCGTTGAAGTCTGATCAGGTTAGCGGTATCCGGTGGCAGGCTCTGCGGCCAAACAGGCCAGAAACCATGCCGGTGATGTCAGCCTGCCAGGGCCTGGTTTCGGCGGAGGCTTTGCTCACGGCCGGGCAAGCATTGCAGCAGGTGCTGCCAGACCACGTCAGCATTGGTTTCGTTCAGCGTTTCGTGACGCCCGCCCTCAAACAGCCGGAGGGTGACTTGTTGCACGCCGGCCTCCCGAATGGCCTGAAAGTGGCGGCGTATGCCTTTGCCCATTTCGCCCACCGGGTCATCGGTGCCGGCGAACAGGTGAACGGGCAGGTCCGGGCGCCACTGGGCGGGATTGATCGACAGCATACCCTGGATAAAGTCTTGCCATAGCCCGGTGGTGCATTCGAATCCGCACCAGGGGTCGGCCAGGTACAGATCCACCTGATGCGGGTCCCGACTGAGCCAGTCACAGGGCGTGCGGTTGGGTTTGAACATCCGGTTAAATTTGCCAAAAGTCATTCGGGCAATGGTCTTGCTGGCGTGCCGCTTCCCACGCAGCGCACGTATCAGGCGCACCAGTAGCAGCGAGAGCCGAAGTTCAGCTGTGTGGATTCGGTTGGTCGCGCTGAGAATCAGCGTATCCAGGTTCTGGCCGTATTGTTGGGCGTAGCTTTGGGCGATGAACGAGCCCATGCTGTGCCCTAGCAGGGCGACCGGAATGCCCGGCATCTGTTCCCGGGCGCAGTGGACCACCTGGTTCAGGTCGTCCACCACTTTCTGCCAGCCGTCCGAGTCTGCGTAGTGTCCAGGGTGACCACTGCCCGGGCCATGGCCGCGATGGTGATAGCTGATGACCGCCACGCCCTGGTCGGCTAGCCAGGAGGCCAGGGCCGCATAGCGGTCGCCATGTTCGGCCATGCCGTGACTGATGATCAGGCAGCAGTTGGGTGACGGCTCTGGTTCAAACAGGGTCGCGTTGATCTGATGGTTGTCAGGGGTTGTCAGTAGCAGGGTCTGTTTGCGCATGGTCCTGGCCGGGTTCCTTTGCGGCCGGGCGTTGCCACTCCGGCGGTTTCCACAGGTGTTTGAGTCGAGACAATAGTCCGCCTGGCTGCTGCATGTCGCGGAACAGGTCCACGTATTCGTGGGTCCAGAGCACAATCAGGTTATTTGAGGCCACCGGGCGGGTGATGCCGTACTCGGGCGGGTCCTTGGCATCTTCGTCCACGAAGGTGCCAAACAGTCGATCCCAGATGATCAGCGTGCCGCCATAGTTACGATCGATATAACCGGGATTGCGGCCGTGATGCACCCGGTGATGGCTTGGGGTATTAAATACAGCTTCGAACCAGCCGGGCAGCCTCTTTACCAGCGTGGTATGGATAAAAAACTGGTAGACCAGGGAAAACGCATAGGCCACGCCAATCCAGACAGGATTGAAACCGACCAGTGCCAGCGGCAGATAGAACATCCACATGCCGTTGAAAATATTGGTGGCGTTCTGGCGCATCGCGGTTGAGAAGTTCATCCGCTCTGACGAGTGGTGCACTACGTGGGCGGCCCAGAACCAGCGCATCCGGTGACTGGCCCGGTGCATCCAGTAAAAACAGAAGTCGACACCCAGGAAGGTCAGAAAGGCAGTGAGCCCGTTGAGCTCGAGGTCGAACAGTCGGAAGTGATAACACAGGGCATAAACCGGAAAAGCGATGATGCCTGCGAACAGCAGCTCTGTGGTCTGGTAGCCAGCGCCCAGGGCGAAATTCCGGACCGCCTCGCGGGTATCCATCAGCGCCGGGTCGTGGCGGATTTTCAGGTATTCCCACAGGGTAACGCCGACGAAAATCGGTGTGGCTACCACAAAAATAAGCTGGCGCTCATCCAGTGCCAGCCAAGGGGCTACGGTTTGCCAGAGTGCCAGCAGGCCGCTGTTTTCCAGCACCGCCTTCATCATGTCTATCAGTGCCATTAAGGAACCCGGTGTTGTTCTTGTTCAGGGTCTATCTTGGCACAATTACCGCCAAACACGTTGTCCTATTACGTCAGCGCAAGTGGCGGTTTCCGACACACGAACACCGTCAGCGATGCTTCTGGTACAGGGCTTCGATCGGCTCGAGTTTGGGGCGCCACTCTTCCAGCCAGCGTTGTACCGGTTTGGGAATACGGGCGGGCTTTGGCCAGGGCACCGGATACTGGGGCGGTTGGAATAGCGGCGCCAGCAGGGCTGCAGCGGCCAGATCTGCCCGGCTGAACCGGTCGCCCACCAGGTAGGGCCGCTGGCGGTAGATGTCGGTCAGTTCCGTGACCAGCTGCTCCAGGGTCTGTTGCGCCGCATCTGCCGTTTTCTGGTTGATCTTCATCCACTTGCGCATGATCTCATCCACCCGGCTGAAGGCCAGGCTGAGCAGAATCCGGTTATAGAACGGGGTGCCGGCGGCGAGCAAAGGAACCACCACTTTGGGCCGTTGCAGAAAGTAGTGATAGACCCAGGTGCGAATCGCTGGCCCAACTTGTTCATCCAGCTTTCTTTCCCATTCCAGGGCCTGTTCACGAAGTACTGGGTCTTCCGGTGTCAGAGGGTTGTCGGGGAACATCTGGTCCAGATAATCCACGATCTGCGCTGAGCCCTGAATGATCTGGCCGTCATGGTCCAGCACCGGCACCGAGGAATCCGCCCTGGTCATTTGTGTGATGGTTCGCGCGTGTTGGCCCGGGAGCAGGTTGATCGGCTTGTAGTTGACGCCTTTGTAGTCCAGTGCCCAGCGGGCTTTCTCCGAATAGTGGGAAATACAGAACTGGTAGAGCTTGACAGTCATGGGTGTGCTCCCGGTGTTTTGATGACGCAAGATTAACGCTTCTGTCAGCGATTTCCCACCAGGCGAGGCGTAGACTGTGAGGGTTGTTCCATAAATTTCAGGGGGTTATATGATTCTTGCAAAGAATATCCTCGCTATGTTGTTGGTCACCGGGTCGTTATGGGGGTGTTCCCTGTCCCAGGAACGGGCGACGGGAAAAACTATGAACCTGGCAGGGAGTCAGTGGCAGGTCGAGGAAATTGACGGCGACCCGGTGGCAGAAGGCAGTGATGTCACCATCGCCTTTACTGACGAAGGGCGGGTTTCCGGAAGTGCCTCCTGCAACCGCTACCAGGGGGGCTGGGATGCCAATGGCACCCAGCTTGAACTCTCTCGCATGGCGGCCACCCGCATGGCGTGCCCTGAACCTCTGATGCAGCAGGAAAACCGGTTTCTGAAGCTGCTGGGGGATGTACAGCATTATCAGTTCGAGGCTGACGGCCGATTGGTGCTTGAAACGGCCGATGGAACAAAAATGACTGCGGTACCACAGTCCAGCGGTCGGGAGTAATCCGCTCCGCTGGTTGTCTGAGACACGTCGACGGTTGTTTTCCAGGGTCCAAGGTTCTCGTGTCCGCAATGATGGTTAATCGGGCCGGGAATCTCTAAACTAGCGACCTGTAGTGTGGAACAACAGAGGATGTGTTCATGTTTTTGCGACGAGTATTGCCGTTGTCCGTCGTGGCGCTGACGGGCCTCACCCTGGCAGCCTGTGCCTCCCATCCACAAACCGAGGGCTTGTCCGATTTTGGCCAATATCGCTGCGGTCAGCTGGATGTCCGGATGACCAGCTCCGAAGGCAGTGATCTGGTGGGGCTGGAGTACCTGAACAAGCGGGTACTTCTGAAGCCGACAGTGGCTGCCTCCGGTGCGCTCTACAAGGCGCCGGGCGACCCGGATACCAGTTTCTGGGGCAAGGGTGAGCGGGGCACACTGACATTGCGCGGGCAGGTCTACCCCGAGTGCCTGGAACCGGGGGCCATCGAAAGTTCGTTTCGTGCCATCGGTACCGAGCCCTTCTGGTCGGTGCAGATTGAGCAGAACCAGATGACCCTGAGCCGTCCTTACGATCAGCAGCTCAGCGAGCAGATTGTGCTGAATGAAACATTGGCCAACCGGCACGGGCGAACCTACGAGGCACGGTTCGACGGTCAGGCAATGGAATTCCGTATAGCCCACCAGCTGTGCGAGGACGACATGGCTGGGGCCCAGTATCCGGCGCAGGTTCGGTTGACCCTGGACGGTGAAACTTTTATGGGCTGCGGTGGTGACCGGGAGCGCTTGTTCCGCGGTGCGGAATGGGTTGTTGAGGATCTTGCCGGCAGCGGAATCATCGACCGGTCCCGGATCACGATCGAGTTTCTTGACGAGGGCCGGGTTGCGGGCCGGGCCTCTTGTAACCGCTATTCCGGTGGTTTTGAATTGACCGGAGAAGGCCTGAGCTTTACGCCGCCGGCCACCACACTGATGGCCTGCGCGCCGGCATTGATGAACCAGGAACAGCGGTTTCTTGACCTGATGTCAGAGGTGGTCGATGGCCGAATTGGCCGCCATGGCGAGCTGCTGTTGCGGACCGCGTCCGGTGACACGATTACCGCCTATAAGTCCGGGTCAGAGAGCCTGTAAGCCGACAGGATGGCGGCGAGCCTGCCATTGGCCGTCAGCCGGGCGAGGCCGCTGTCCAACAGGTTTGCCAGTTCGGCTGCGTCAGGGTTTTCCGGCGGGAAGGCAATAAACAGGGGGGCCTCGTAGGCCAGCCCCGCGTTTCTGGGGGCGGCAATGGACGTGTTTTGAGCCAGGAACCAGGACATCACGGCGCTGTCTTCAACAAACACGTCGGTGCGTTCGCGTTCCAGAAGCTGGAGCGCTCGGGCCAGCGGTGCCGGGCCAGACAGAATCCAGATCCGCTCGGGATCATCCGAGTATTCGCTGATATAGCGATCAAGTTCCGGGGAGTAGGAATATCCGTTAATCACCAGCAAGGTCTTGCCCTGAAGGGTGTCAATGCCATCGTACACCCATTGGCTTTGCGGGTGGGTGTACAGGGTGATTCGGGCTTCGCCAAGGCTGGTCTCGGGGAAGATGAAGTCCGGTGCATCGCCTTTCAGCGCGCCAACCACTCCGTCAATCAGTTGCTCCCGCGCCAGCTGCAGCGAGCGTGCCCAGCCGAAATTCTGGTAATCGAATTCGTAGCCCGCCTCCGCGAAGATCTCCCTGGCAATATCCACCATGTAGCCCTCCTGCAGCGCGCCCGCCAGGCAATTGTGGGGGCACCATGGGTCCGCGGCGAGTATCACGCGCCGAATGGCGGCACCGGCGGCTGTCGCCTGCTCGGGAGCGGCACTGGAAAGGTCGGCCTGGTTCGGAGCGTCGGTTTCTGGTGAATCCGTTGGCGCCTGGTCAGAACAGGCCGAGAGCAGGAAAAACGCAGAGAGCAACAGGGTTCTGAACATGGAAAGTTAAACCGCCATCAGTATCGGGGCAGATACTTTAATCATATCGCTTCCTGAATAGTTTGTATTGCATATTTGGGGCTGTAACGCTGTCAATCTATTGCAGCATTCCGCAGGTAAACTCCGGGGCTCAGCGACCAGAGATTGCACCATGACCGAACTACGGGCACTGACTCCCCACAGCGTCATTCCGGCTGAGCAGGCCAGCCGGGATCGCCATCAAAAACGACTGCTCAGAACCTTCCTGCCGGAGCTGGTACAACTGGAGCGACAGTTGGCTGAAGCACCGGATTTCGTCAGCACGCAGGTCGCTGGCCGAGTGGTTGTTGGCCCCATGGGGTTGCCGATCTATCGGGTGGATCTTGGCACGCCCGCGACGGATGTGCCGGTGGTATTGATTGTGGGCGGGGTGCATGGGCTGGAACGTATTGGCAGCCAGGTGGTGATGGCCTGGCTGGATTCCCTGTTGGCTCGCCTGGGTTGGGACCAGCATCTCAACGCCCTGCTTGAGAAAGTCCACATTACCCTGTTACCGATCATGAACCCCGGTGGCATGTATCTGAACCAGCGCAGCAATCCCAGCGGAGTGGATCTGATGCGCAACGCGCCCATTACCGCGCAGGATGGCAGTGCCTTTTTACTGGGCGGCCAGCAATGGTCGTCTCGACTACCCTGGTATCGGGGCCGGCCAGAGCAGGGGATGGAAGTGGAAAATCAGGCGCTGGAAGCGGTGATTCAGGACCTGTTGCCAAACCGACCGTTCAGTCTGGCACTGGATTGCCATTCCGGTTTTGGCTGGCAGGACCAGATCTGGTTTCCTTATGCCTATCGCCGCCGCCCGATGCGACGTATTGATTCGGTTATGGCGCTTAAACTGATCTGGGAGCAGGCCTACCCCAATCACAACTACCGGTTTGAGCCCCAGTCTGCCCACTACCTGACCCATGGCGATCTGTGGGACTATTTCTACAAACAGGTAAACCGGGAAAACAGTGGTGTGTTTCTACCCCTGACCCTGGAAATGGGGTCTTGGCGCTGGATACGCAAACGCCCACGGCAACTGTTCCGGCTGGATGGATTTTTCAACCCGCTGGTGCCACACCGGCATCAGCGCGTACTGCGCAGCCATCTGACCTGGATGGACTTTCTGATCAGTGCGGCGGCCAGTCACCTGAACTGGTTGCCCACCGGTGAGCAGCAGTCCATGCTGAGAGAAGCGGCCATCATGCACTGGTACAGGGATACCCGATGATATGCACTGGATACTGCTCAGGGGTTTGACGCGTGAACACGCTCACTGGGGCCCCTTTGTCGAGCAATTGCGGACGGCAATGCCGAATGATCAGGTGCATCTGGTGGATCTGCCCGGTACCGGTATTCACTATCGGGACGACAGCCCCGGCACCATTGCCGGTATCCGTCAGAAGGTGCTTGAGCAGGTTGGTCATATCCCGCGCCCGTTCTCCATCGTGGCGTTGTCCATGGGCGGAATGGTGGCGCTGGATTGGGCGCAGCATGCTGAGCCCGGTGAACTGCAGCATCTGGTTCTGATCAACACCAGTTCAGGCTTCAGCCCGCCCTGGCGCAGGATGCGGCCGGGCATCTGGCCCCGGGTACTTCGATTGCTGGCCAGGCGGGAGCTGTTCCACCGGGAGCGGGATATCCTTGAGCTGACCTCCAACCGCGAGGTGCCGTTGTCTCTCTGCAAAGCCTGGTACAGCATTCAGCGTCAGCGCCCGGTGTCGTTCCACAATGCGATACGGCAGTTGGCAGCAGCAGCCCGCTATAAGCCTCAAACCAGGGCACCGATGGCTGATGCCTTGCTGTTGGCCAGCAAAGGGGACCGGATTGTGCACTGGCAGTGCAGTGCGGAGCTGGAAAAGCGCTGGTGCTGGACCCTGAAACTGCATCCGGATGCGGGTCACGACCTGCCCCTGGACGAGCCAGCCTGGGTTATCCGGCAGATTCGGGAATGGTTGCCGGGCCAGTAGCAGTTGCTTGACGCAACCGTTTTTTCCGTTCACTCTCAAGGCCTTGATGTCAGATCAACGGAGCCAATAACAATATGAAAATCTTTGAGACCAAGTCTGCCCCCAATCCTCGTCGCGTGCGCATATTCATGGCGGAGAAGGGCCTTCTGGACAAGGCCGAGTTTGTACAGGTGGATATCGAAAAAGGCGAGAACCTGACACCGGAATACGTAGCCCGCAACCCGATGAAGAAAGTGCCGGTCATGGAATTGGACGATGGCACCTGTATTGCGGAAACCATGGCCATTTGCCGTTACTTTGAAGAAGCCTATCCGGACACGCCAAAACTGCTGGGGCAAACCCCGGTCGAAAAAGCGCTGGTGGAGCAATGGCTGCGCTGGCTGGAATTCTATTTCTTCATGCCCACCGGTATGTGCTTCCAGCACACCACCGGATACTTCAAGGACCGGATGAACCCGATCAAAGAGTGGGGCGAGGAATGCGGGAAGGGTGTTGAGAAATTCATGCACTTCCTGGACAAGCATCTGGACGGCAAAGAGTACATCTGCTGCGACCGCTTTACCGCCGCAGACATCAATGCCTTCACCACCATCGCCTTTGCCCGGGTGGTGAATATCCGCATCAAGCCGGAACAGGCCAACCTGCAAGCCTGGTATGACCGGATCAAGGCCCGGCCCTCCGCCCAGGTATGAACCAACTGTAAAGGTAATCATGAGCCAGAAACTGGATTGCACCCTGAGCGCCATTGATCAAGCTAACCTGGCCGATCCGAATCGGGAGTTGTTAGAGGGAGAAACACTGCCCAGGGAATATGCCTACAGCCTGCACATGACGCGTTGGCTGTTCGCGCTGGAACCCGCGCCTTCCGAGCGTATGCAGATTGCCTGCCGGGCCCAGCATATCGAGCGCTGGACCATGCCCCGAAGTGATTACGGGGAGGGCCGGCAAAATTACTACCAGTGGCGCCAGGCCTGTGGCCGCATGCATGGCCGGCGGGCCGCGGAGATCATGGCCGAATGTGGCTACCCGCCGGAGGAATGCGAACGGGTGGAGCTGATTCTGACCAAGCGCAAGCTGCGGGAGGATGAAGACACCCAATTGCTGGAAGACGTGGCGTGCATGGTGTTTCTGGAACGCTATTTTGCGCAGTTCTTTGAGGAAAAGCCGGACTACGACAAAGAGAAGTGGCTGCGCATCGTGCGCAGAACCTGGGGCAAGATGACACCCCGGGGTCACGAGGCGGCCCTGAATTTGGCCGGCAAACTGCCAGACCACCTTCAGTCACTGCTAAAGGAGGCGCTGGCCGAATGACGCCATCTGCGGGTGCGGTTCAGAACCTGATAGCCTGGCTTGCTTCCATCTGCTCACCCTCCTGATCCTGCCAGACCAGCTTCAGTTCGCCTTCTTCTTCCGGCGTCAGCTGGAACTGGAGGTAGGGGTTGGCGGAGGTGCCCGTGAAAAAGCGGGCGGTCAGTACCGGCTCGTCGTTCAGGGTGGCGGTCAGCGATTCAACCAGCTGCTGTTCAATGCTGTCATCGGCCTGGCCATCCGGCCGCAGTCCGGTTTCCATTGGATGATTGATCAGCGACCTGACCGTCACCGGCCGGCTCTTGCGAACACTGCCGGCCAGCGCCAGGCGTGGATTGGCCATGGCAATGGCAGACGCATCACCGCCGCCCACCAGGCAGCCACTGACCGTCACTCTTACATCCCGGGTTGTGAGAAAGGCGCGATCCTGGTTGGTGATGGCCAGCGCCACCACTTGCTGGGTTTCGCTCAGGCGAATTCGGGTGGCAATGTTGGCGGGTGAAGCCAGCGCGCTCAGGGTAATGTCGGCCACCTCGGGGCGGGGATTGCCGGGGGCAAACAGGCGGACCTTTTCGATGTGTTCGCCCTCTTCAAGGCGGCCGGTAAACGACAGGGATAGCGCAACGCTGCTGCCGTCTTCTGCGACCAGCGGAAGTTCCAGCGTCAGGCCCTCCAGTTCCGGGACCCGATTGTCGAGTGCCTGGGTCACGGCTTCTACCCTTTGCCATCGCTGATCCGCGGTGGCGGTACTCATAACGAACATCAGGGCAAGAGCGGCGAGCAGGGAGCGGAATATCATGACGACCTCGAATCAAACAGAACCATTGGCCGTGGGCTCAGTGGCTGGCAGAACTGCCGACACTGAAGCGCAGCGCCAAGCGTGAGCCTGCTACTATACCGGCAAGGGCCAGAAAACTGGAAATTGCCAGGGTGGAAAATCCACTGAGGCCCTGGCCCAGTGTGCAGCCTATCGACATAATGCCGCCCACGCCCATCAGGAAACCACCAATAATGGCACGGCCGTTGTGGCCCGGGCTGGTGAAGCTTTGCCAGACGAACTCCCGGGTGAGCAGCGCCACCAGAAAGCTGCCCGCCACAATGCCCGCCACCACGGTAACCCCGAAGCGCAGTGATGTGCCGGTGGAGAGCATCAGGTACTGCAGGCTGTCGCCAACCGGTGCGACAAAGGTGAGAGACGCCAGCCGAACCGGGTCAAAGTCGTCTGCGCCCAGCACCCCGGTGATCCACCAGCCGGCGGCAACCAGAAGCCCGATCAGCAGCCCACCCAGCCAGTCCCGGGGCGAGGTTCGGAATGCCCGGGAAGACAGCGCCCAGGCAGTCAGCGCCAGAGAAAGCAGGCCCGCCAGAACCAGGCGACCGGTCTCTGTGTCGAGCCCCAGGGGCGCCGTCACAAGGGTTAGATCGGTGGCAGGAAGGGTAGGGCGGTACAGATCTTCCATCCATAACCGGAATTCAGCCAGCACGCCGGACATGGTCATATAGGCAGCAATGCCAAGAACCAGCAGCACCAGTAACGAGCGCAGATTGCCAGTGCCCAGCAACACCAGCGAGCGGGCGCCACAGGCGTTGGCCAGGGCCATGCCATAGCCAAACAGCAGGCCGCCAACAAGCAGGGCGACCACTGGTAAACTGGTCGGGTGGTAAGGTGTGCGGGTGAGGTTGATGCCTGCCTGCCAGGCCAGCCACTGGCTGCTGACCAGCGCGACCGCCATGGCCAGGGCGAAGGCCCTTAGCCGGCGGCTGTCGTTCTGCTGCCAGCGATTAAACAGGCCCCGCAACAGGCAGAACCGGCTCCACTGGGCGATCATGCCGTATACCACGCCGAGCAGGGCGCCGGCCCAGAGCACGGCGCTCAGGTGGTTTGCAAACAGGTTGCCCATCGTCCCGGCCTAGCGGCGCGTGCCCCAGGTGTCCTGGGTGATGGCGCTGTACCAGCCCGACGCGTAATCGGCTTCCAGTTTGCGGAAGGTGGCATTGGCATCGCTGGGGCTGACACCGCCGGACGACTCGTGAATCAGGCCTTCCTGAATCCGGTACACCGCAGCCACGGAAATGCCGTATTCCGGGTTGATCAGGCTGTAACAGGTGTTTGCCCAGGACGGCTCCAGCGGCCGCTGACCTTCCAGGGCGGCAATAATGGCCGCGGCGGCCACCTTGCCCTGGGCGTTGGCGGCAAAGCCGGACTTCGGCATCGGGGCGGCAATGGTGGCGTCGCCCACCACGTAGATATCTTTTACCTGGGTGGATTCGAAGGTAACCGGGTCCACCGGCACCCAGCCGGATTCGTTGGTTACGCCCGCCCGGTCAGCAATAAAGCCGGCCTTCTGGGGTGGCACCACGTTCAGCACCGAGGCCTTGTGAATGGTGCCGAATTCGGTTTCCACTTCCCGCTTGCCGGCATCAACACGAACCACCTTGCCGTCGCCAGACAGCCCGACCCACTCAATGCGGTCGCCGTGCACGTCTTTCCAACCCTGCATGAACAGGCCCTGCTTGGAGAAGTTGTCCTTGGCATCCAGGATCAGCACCTTTGAGCGGGGTTTGTGCTGGCTCAGGTAATGGGCTACCAGGCTGGCGCGCTCATAGGGCCCTGGCGGACACCGGAACGGGTTGGCGGGGGCGGTCAGTACGAACACTCCACCATCATCCATGGCTTCGATCTGGCGACGCAGCAATCGGGTCTGGTCGCCAGCCTTCCAGGCATGGGGCGCCTGTTCTGCAGCAGCCTGGTCATAGCCTTCGATGGCGTTCCAGCGGATATCAATGCCCGGTGATAACAGCAGTTTCTCATAACGGATACTGCTGCCATCGCCGAGGCTGACCGTGCGGGAAACCGGGTCAACATCCTGGGCGGTGGTGTGTACTACCCGGACACCCAGCTCACGCAGCTCGTTGTAGTTGTGGCTGATGCTGTCCATGGTGCGCATGCCCGCCAGTACCAGATTCGAGAACGGGCAGGTGTAGAACACCTTGTTGGGTTCAACCAGGGTAACGTCCAGATCCGGTGCGTTTCGCTTCAGGTACTTGGCGGCGGTGGCGCCGCCAAAGCCGCCGCCCACCACCACGACCCGTGCAGACAGATCTTTGTTGGCGGGCCCGCCAAGGCTGCTGCAGGCGCCCAGCAGAGGCAAGGCAGAGGCCGCGCCCATCAACTTGAGCAGATCACGACGGGACGAGTTCAGGCCCTGATTCTTGATGTTTGATTTGGTCATGGTCTCGATTCTTCTGTCGTGGTGATAATCAGCGCTGCTGGGCGGAGCCGATGCGCGAGAAATACTGGGCCAGGGCTTTCAGCTCGTCATCGGAATAGCCTTTGGCAATCCGCGGCATGACGGTGGCCCGGGTGGAGTCGCTGTGCTTGAACTCCATCAGCTGGTTTTCAAGCGCCGTGGCGGGCCGGTTGGCGATGGCCGGGATAACGCCGGCCAGCTTGCCATCGGTACCGTGGCAGTTGGCGCAGGAAGCGGCGAGCAGCGCGGTTTGCGCGGCGTTTGCCTGGTCGTCAGCCAGCGCCGGCAAGGCCGGCAGCAGCAACGCAAAGGTCAGAGCGAATCTTGTTTTCATGGAGTGGTCTGCCCGGATTAACTGGATGATAGAACAGCTAATTTACTGGGCCAGACCTCGGGTAGGCCAATAATATGGCGGTATATGATATTCGCTTTGGTTATTAGAATTCCTGGTTATTTCGGGTTCTCGGGAATAAGTCTCAACGTTGGTAGTCGTGTGATTGATAAATGATAATCAACTGCATATGATAAGGTGAATTGATAAGTTAAGGTTGCCCGGTAATGTCCTCTGGTACCCAGTCCCGCCCAAGAATCCTGATTGTTGAAGACGACCAGACCCTGAGCGATCAGCTATCAGGGCTGCTGACCAGCAAGGGGTATCAGGTTCAACAGTGCTTTGAGGGCGACCAGGCCCTGCTTGACGCGCTCAGCCTGCGGCTGGACCTGATCCTGCTGGATGTGTTGTTGCCCAGGATGAACGGGTTTGATGTCCTGGAGCGCCTGCGAAAGACCCGCCAGACGCCGGTCATGATGTTGACCGCCTGTGGCGCGGAGGAGGAGCGTATCCTGGGTTACCAGCAGGGTGCGGACGATTATCTGCCCAAGCCGTTCAGCTTTACCGAATTGCTGCTCAGGATCGAAGCACTGCTCCGGCGCACCCTCAAGGCAGGCGACCAGCGTGCCGACCCCACGGAACTGGTGGTTGGTAATCTGACGCTCAATCGCGCAAGTCTTTCGGTGGTTTGCAACGGCGAGGCAATTTGCCTGACGCCCATCCAGTTTCGACTGCTTTGGATGCTGGTTCTGCACCAGTCGGAGACTCTCAGCAAACCCTATCTGTACCAGGTGGTGCTGGAAAAGGAGTTCAGCCGTTACGACCGGAGTCTGGATATGCATTTGAGCCGGGTGCGCCGCAAGCTGGTTGAGGCCGGCATGGCGGCGGACCGCCTGCAGACTGTCCATGGCCGGGGGTACTGTTTTCTGTGAGCCGCAAACTCTGGTGGCGCCTTTGCGGCACCCTGGCCCTGGGTACGCTAGTGCTGGTCTGGGTGATCTCCTTTCTGGGGGCCACCACCGAACAGCAGATGAGTTTTATCGCCAAGCACCATCAGGACACTCTGAAGCAATGGGGGCGAACGGCCGAGCGGCTATACCTATCCGGCGATGAACGGGCGCTGGCAGACTGGCTGGAGAACCTTCAGGTGCAGGAGGATACCTGGGCGGCGGTGGTGCGGTCGTCGGTGCAGCCCCTGGCTGGAAGTGAGTTGTCCGGGCAGTTTATGGAAGGCTTTCGTCTTGGCCGGAACGTAGAGTGGAAAATCCATCTCTACTTCGCGGACAACCCGATCATGGACATGACCTTTGCCGATGGCCATACCCATTTTCTGATTACCCTGCCGCAACGGATGCGCCCGGGCACCTACCTGCCGGAGATGAAGCTGTTCCTGAAAGTGGCCTTGCCGTTAGTGGTGCTGTTGGTGCTGTCACTGGTCATTTACCGGCATGTGATGAATCCCATCCGGCAATTGGAACTGGCTACCCGTCAGTTCAGTGAAGGTAATCTGGGAACCCGGGTGCGTGCCCTGCTGGGCAATCGTAACGATGAACTCACCGCCCTGGCAGATACCTTTGACCGTATGGCGGAGCGTATTGGCGATCTGATCCTGTCCCAGCGCCGTCTGATTGCTGACCTCTCTCACGAGTTGCGAACCCCGTTGACCCGGATCGATATGGCCGTCAGTTGCGTTGAGGAAGGCATTGATACTCATCATTTCCTGCCGCGTATCCGGCGGGAGTGTGATCTGATGCGGGCGTTGGTGGAAGATACCCTGACCCTGGCCTGGCTCGAGAACGAACAGCCGGACCTGGGCAACGAAGACCTGAACCTGACCGACCTTGTGGACACCATCGTTGAGGATGCCCGCTACGAGAACCCCAGCCGCGGGATTGTGACCGAATTGCCTGATCAGGCCATGCTGGCGGGGAGCAGTCACCGGGCCATAGCCCAGGCGGTTGAGAATGTCGTGCGCAATGCCTGTCACTACACCCCGGCGGAGGGCTGTATCCGGATCGTGCTGGAGCCCCAGGACAACGGATACCGGCTGTCGGTCAGCGACCAGGGGCCGGGCGTGCCGGCCGAGCAGCTTGAGCTGATCTTCAAGCCATTCTTTCGGGCCTCCCGCACGGGTCAGTCCGGGCCTGGCGGGCATGGACTGGGGCTATCCCTGGCTCGTCGTCAGGTTGAGGCCATTGGTGGCTGGATTCAGGCCCGGAATCGGCCCGGCCGGGGGCTTCAAATGGATCTGTGGTTTCCTGCGTCACGTTTGTAACAAATGTAAAAGTCGTTCACTTCCTCGATTTTCTAATCGAGAATGCGCCCCAAATAGGAATCATTTTCAGTATTGGAGCGCAGTACCCATGGCAAATCTAGGAACTGAATCTCGAGTGGGTGGTTTTCGTCGCAACGCCTTGTGGCTTGCCCTGGCCGCATCCCCCCTGGCCCATGCAGACCCGGTGTCCCTGGAGGCGATACAGGTGACCGCTGAGCGGGAAGCTGCCAGCGACATCGTCATTGACCGGCAGAACCTGGATCGTTACCAGGCGGATGATCTGAACGATGTGTTTGCCGGGCGCCCGGATGTCAATGTGGGTGGTTCGAACAGCATTGCCCAGAAAGTCTATGTGCGGGGCTTTGAGGATCCCCTGCTGAACGTGTCGGTGGATGGCGCCACCCAGGCCGGGGCGCTGTTTCATCATTCCGGTCGTCTGTCGGTGGAGCCTGAGCTGCTCAAGCAGGTTGAGGTCAACGCCGGTGCCGGTCGGGCCACGGATGGTGCGGGTGCCCTGGGTGGTTCAATCCGTTTCGTGACCCGGGATCCGGAAGACCTGTTGCGACCGGGAGAAAACGCTGGCGCCCTGGTCAAGCTGGGTTCTTTCTCCAACACCGACGGCTACAAGGCAAGCGGAACAGCCTTTGGCCGGCTGAGCGATAACTGGAGCACCCTGGTGTCTGTCAGCCAGAGTGATCACGAGCCCTTCAAGGATGGGAATGGTGAGCGTGTTGCCGGCAGCGATGCCCGCCAACAGCTCGGCTTTGCCAAACTGGTAGGCCAGTTGCCGGCTGATCAGACCCTGAAACTCAGTCACGAAGTCCGCACCGACAAGGGCGAACGGCCGCAGCGCCCACAGTGGATCGTTAGTGGTTTCAATCGCCTGTACGACCTTGATGGCCGCCGGGATACCACCACACTGAATTACGGATATGCACCCTCCGGCAATGCCCTGGTGGATCTGGAAGCAACCGTTTACCACACCGAATCCGACATCGAGCAGAACGTTGAGGACCGCTGGGGTCGCTACTTCGGTTTCAGCAAGAACACCGGCGGCGACCTACGCAATACCAGCCGTTTCGGCGAGCACAGCCTCACCTACGGCGTGGACTATCGGGAAGACAAGGTCAATGCCGGCTACGAGGACGACAAGAAGGCCGAACAGCAGACCGGTGAAGTGCTGGGTATCTACCTCCAGGGTGATGTATGGCTCACTAGCCGTCTGCTGTTCAGTGCCGGTGCCCGCTATGATGACTACCGGCTCAAGGACAACAATGACCAGCGCTTCAGTGAGGATGAGGTCAGTCCGAACGCCAACCTGGCCTGGGAGGTGGTCGACGGTTTGACCCTGAAGGCCGGCTATGCCGAGGCATTTCGTGGGCCCACCACCCAGGACTCCTTCAAACTGGAAGGCTCGGAAAACGATCCCGACCTGAAGGGGGAAAAGGCCCGCAATACCGAAGTTGGTTTCGACTACCGCTATGACCGCTTCCGCCTGTCTGCGGAGGTGTACCGTTCCGAGATCAAGGATGCGATTGCCGACCCGCTGCTGCCTTTCCGGGAGTCCATCTATAAGAACATCGGTGACCTGGAGTCCGATGGCTACCTGATTTCAACCGGTTACCAGTGGCAGGCGCTGTCCGCCGGGCTCAGTTTCCACAGCAACGATGCCGAAGTGGATGGCCAGCCGTTGACCGTTTACGAGCATAACCTGCTTGGCAACACCATGGGCGACACCTGGATTGCTGATTTGGCCTACCGCTGGGACCGCAACCTGGAGTTTGGCTGGCAGGGCCGGTTCGTCAAGGGTATTGATGGCCTGGAAACCTCTGTGGGTACCATCGACAAGCCCGGCTACGGCGTACACGACGTGTTTGTTCACTGGCTGCCTACCGGCAGTGAAGATCTGAGACTGACCCTCACGGTCAAGAATGTGGGTGACAAGCAGTACCTGGATCATGCCAGTAACGCCGATTACCAGCATATCGAGGACTACGAAGGCATTGTTGGTATGCCTGAACCCGGTCGTGACATTCGCCTTGGCCTGGCCATGCGGTTCTGAGGTCGCTGATGGCATTGTCACAGTTTGTCGCCGCCCTGCTGGGCGGCGTTCTTCTGATCCAGGCAGGCGTGGTCCAGGCGGCGAGAACCGTCACGGACCTGGCCGACCGGCAGGTGACCATTCCTGAGACCGTGGACCGGGTAATACTGGGTGAGAGCCGCTATATACCGGCGCTGGCCATTCTGGACGGCGATGCAACGATTGATCGCCTGGCCGGCATATTGCCGGATTTCGAACAGACCGACCCCGGTGGTTATGCCCAGTATCTGGAACGCTTTCCCGCATTGGCGGAGGTGCCCATGGTGGGGCATGCATCTGCCGACAGTTTCAGTCTGGAATCGGTGCTGGCCATCGGGGCCGACCTGGCCATCTTCAGCCTGGAGGGCCATGGTCCCGGAGCCCACAACAGGGCGTTGATTGAGCGCCTTGAGCGGGCTGGCGTGGCGGTCGTGTTTGTCGATTTCCGGCAGCAGCCCCTGGTCAATACACCCCGAAGTATGGCCCTGCTGGGAGATGTGCTTGGCCGAGAGCAGGAGGCGCAGAGGTTCAACCGTTTCTACCGGGAGGAGCTTGCACGGGTCAGTGAGGTGGTATCTGACATCCCTCCGGACAACCGGCCCAGGGTGTTTCTCCACAGCCGGTTAGGCCTGCATGACAGCTGCTGCGAAACCATGGTCCGGGGAATGATGGGGCGCTTCATTGACGCAGCGGGCGGGCGCAATGTGGCGGCAGACCGGGTGCCCGGGGTTTCCGGTGTGATGAATCTGGAGTACCTGCTCAGTGACCCTCCCGATCGCTACCTGGCCACGGCCATTGGTTCGCGCAAGTACCAGGTGTCCGATGCCGATCAGCCCTATGTGATGCTGGGGGCAGGTGTTGATGGGCCGATGGCCCGCGAGTCGTTCCGGCGAGCGACGGATCGGCCCGGGCTTCGGGCCCTGGAGCCAATCCGGGAGCTGCGGGCCATGGCGATCTGGCATCACTTCTATAACACGCCGATGAACGTAGTTGCGGTTCAGGCGCTGGCTCGCTGGCTGCACCCGGAGGAGCTGTCTGAACTGGACCCGGAGCAAACCCTGGAAACCTTTTATCGGGAGTTTCAACCGGTGCCCCTGGATGGTCGTTACTGGATCACGCTTGGCGAGGAAACGCTATGACGTCGCCGAGTGCAGGCGCTGCCGCCAACCGGGCAGACACACCGGCGGATGGCGGGCTGGCGAGCCAGTACCGCCGTTTTGTGTTCCGGCGGGTACTGTGTCTGGCTGGTCTGGTGACTGCGGCGGTGGCTGCATTGCTGGTAGACATCGCCTCGGGGCCGGCCATGCTGGGTTTGCTGGACGTGATTCGCGGGCTGTTGAATCCTGAAAGCCTTGATGCCGGCACCCGGGTGATCATTCAGGACATCCGGGTGCCCTACGCGTTGATGGCGGTGGTGGTGGGCGCCTGCCTGGGCCTGGCCGGGGCCGAGATGCAGACAGTACTGAACAACCCCTTGGCCAGCCCGTTTACCCTGGGCGTCGGCGCGGCTGCCACCCTGGGGGCGTCGCTGGTGATCGCCTTCAATATCTCGGTATTGGGGCTGGCGGCCCATGTGCTGTTGCCTCTGTCGGCCTTTGTGTTCGCTGCGGCCGCCTCGCTACTGATTCTGGTGCTGTCACGCAGCCTGGGCGCTTCGGTGCATGCGGTGGTGCTGTTCGGTATTGCCCTGTTATTCGGTATCAACGCGGTGGTGGGCCTGATCCAGTTTATGGCCGACGCCGAGTCGGTCCAGCAGATTGTGTTCTGGACCATGGGCAGCCTGGCCAGGGCCAGTATGGACAAAGTGGCTATCGTGGCCCTGGTGCTGGCGGTGTGCCTGCCGTTTTCCCTTCGTAATGCCTGGGCCATGACCCTGCTGCGCAGTGGTGAAGAGCAGGCCCGCAGTCTGGGCATCCGGGTGGAGCGCATGCGCCTGGTGGTGCTGATGCGGGTGAGCCTGTTGACGGCGGCGGCCATGTGTTTCGTTGGGGAAATCGGTTTTATCGGCCTGGTGGCACCCCACATTGCCCGCTTGATGCTGGGGGAAGATCACCGTTTCCTGCTGCCGGGCAGCGCCCTGGCCGGGGCCGTCCTGCTGTCGTTGTCATCCATCGCCAGCAAGCTGCTGGTGCCGGGAGTGGTATTGCCTGTGGGTATTGTGACCGCACTGGTGGGTATCCCGCTGTTCATCACCCTGATCATTGGCCGCAGCAGGAGGGCCGCGTTGTGACCCTGAAGCTGCAATCCGTGAGCGCCGGCTACCGGAATCGATCCGTCTTCACCGGCCTTACCCTGCCGGAGATACCCGCAGGCTCACTGGTGGCCGTGGTCGGCCCTAATGCTGTGGGTAAGTCCACGCTGCTGAAATCCATCGCCGGCCTGCTGCCGATTGCCGGCACCATGACCTTTGCCGGGGAGAATCTGGCGGCGATTACTGCCCACCAGCGCATTCGTCGTGTCGGCTACCTGCCCCAACCACTGCCCCAGGCCATTCCCCTGGTGGCCTACGAAACTGTGTTCAGCGCCTGCCGCTCTGCCCGCGGCGACTGGTCCCGGGAAGAGACCGAGCTAGCGATCGAAGAGATTTTCGACACCCTGGGTATCCGGCAAGTGGCGCTTCGGCGACTGTCGGAAATGTCTGGTGGTCAGCGCCAGATGGTAGGGCTGGCTCAGGTACTGGTACGCCAGACACCATTGATGCTGCTGGATGAGCCTACCAGCGCCCTGGACCTGCACTGGCAGCTCAACGTACTCAATGCGGTGCGTGACACCACCAGCCGGACCGGCTCGATTGCCCTGGTGGCCAGCCACGATCTCAATCTGGCCCTGCGCTATTGCGACCAGGTTCTGGTGTTGTCTCCCGGCGGCCAGGCCGTGCTGGGCTCACCGGCACAGGTACTGACGCCGGAGCTGCTGGCCCAAACCTATGGTATCGAAGCCAGAATCGAACAGTGCTCTCGTGGACACCCCATCGTGCTGGCGGATCGTCCGCTATCCGCCAGTGTTAATTGACCCACTGATGTCGAGGAATCTGCCATGCCAACCATGAACGCCCAAGTGGCCACCACCGATCCCGGTCGCCTGATCAATCGCCTGTGCAAACACTTTCGCCACAAGATTGAGGCTGAGTGGACCGGGACCGATGGCAGGCTGACTTTCTCCATCGGTGAATGCCGGCTCGAAGCAGCAGACGGTAAGTTGCTTATGCGGTGCCAGTCACCCACCGAGACGGAGCTGGAGGAGCTGGGCCAGGTGGTAGCTTCCCACCTCATCCGCTTTGCCGGCGATGAGGTGGATAAGGTTCACTGGCAGGCCGCCAGCGACTGAGGTTGATCGCCGGTTTCCGGAACCCGCAGCCTCAGCTGGCGAAGGTCGCTGGATAGCACCCGGTAGCTGTCCGGGCCGAACCATTCCAGGGAGATGTCCAGAGGGGCCGGGTTGGCCAGCGACTGTTGCCAGTTTGCAAGCGTGTCCAGCAGTGGTCGGTAATCACAGGCGCCCTCCATCACCGGCACCATGCCTTGCCTTGAGCCTGCCGGTGAGTACACATTGGCCGGGGCAAACACGCCAAGCTGATCCCGCTGGTGGATATTCTTGAAGTGAAAATGCCTGACCCAGGGCGCCATCTTTTGCAGGGCAAGCTGTGGGTCCGCACCGGCCTCCCAGACATGCAGGACATCGAAGTTGATGCCCAGCGCCGGATGGTCAATGTCTGCCAACATTTCCAGGGTAGAGTCAACCGTATCGGCCAGGGTGCCGGGGTGTGTTTCCACCACCAGGGTCAGGCCTTCGTCCGCGACGCAACGGGTGAGCGTCTGCAGGCGTCGGGTCAGTGCCTTGCGCTGCCCCCGGTCAAGCTCGGCGCTGCCCTGATGGCCGGCAAACGTTCGCACTTTGGGTGCCTGCCAGTGCCGGGCCAGTTGGCAGAGGTCGCGGGTGTAGCGGATGGCCTCCTGTTCACCACCCTCCAGTGGCAGATAGTCGCTGACCATGGGAATGCCCAGTCCCTGGCTTTTCAGCCAGCGGCCATCCAGCCCGGGTTGCTGTAACAGGTGCCGGGCATGCACGCCCCAGAGTTCAATGCCGTCGAAGCCGGTGGCCCCGGCCCAGGTGGCCAGTTCCGGTAACGACACCAACTGGTGGCGGAATGAGATGGTACACAGGTGGAAGCGGATCATGGCAATACCTCCAGGTCGGACATCCGGGTGTCGGCGGTGGCGCCGGTGAGGTCGGGGTGTTGCTGCTGCCATTCCTGGAACAGCCCCTGCAGGCTGTCCTTGATGGCGAACTCCCGCCGATCCTGCTCGTCCAGCAGCTGCTCGACCCCGGCCAGCAGGGCAGGGTTGCCTGACATCACCAATTTCAGCGCCCGGTACTGGATTTGGGTGTAGGTTTTCACCAGCCGGTCAATGTCCTCGCACAGGGCCTCGAACCACGGATCGCCCTCGGCGGTGCGGCCCTGATCCTCCAGAAGCCAGGCAAAGGCGTGCTCGTAGGCGTACTTGCGAATCGCCATCACCGGAATCTCCCGAAATGCCCGGGGCAGGTTCGCCAGTGGTTGTCTGGCATCGGGCCCGGTATGGGCGCGCAGAATCTGCCGCAGGGCATCGGTAAACGGATTGGTATCCGCTTTCATGCACTGGGCAAAGTAGGCGGCAACCGTTTCCGCGGGCGTATGCCGGATTTCCAGACCGTCGAAACAGAAACCACCGGCAGCGGCCGGGGATCGGACCGATTCCAGAATCCGGGCTTTGGGCAGCACACCCTCCCAGCGAAAATCCGGGTCCGACATGAACCACTGCTCCGGGTCGTCCGTGGCTTCCAGCATCACGTAGTGGGGAAACGGGTTCTGGTGAAACTTGTTCTCCCGTTCCGGCAACCGGTAAAGGTCCAGCATGACCATGACCTGACGATCGGCAGGGCGCGTTTCCACCAGTTCAATCAGCCGGTCGATGTTGGCCTCTTTCGATTGCTGGTGGTTGTACCAGGGCTCAATGGTGACGCCATACAGCAGCCGGTACCACTCCCGGAACTGGTCGTGGCGGGTATGGGGCGAGTGGTAAGACAGAACCTGCTCCTCACTGACCGAGAAGTCCGCATCCCAGACGCCAAAGTAGAAGGGGCGGTGGTCCACACCCGGTGTGCGTTTGATGATCTCGCAGACACAGCTGACAAAACAATGCACTTTGATCACAGGGAAACCTCCGGATTGCCGGTGGCGACCAATAGCGCTTCCAGATCCTCAACGGTCTCGAGCTGATGGGTCAGCAGCGCTTCCTCCGGAACATGCAGGCCGTGCTCAAGTTCCAGGTGCACAATCAGTTGCAGCAGCATGATGGAATCAATCGCCAGGTCGGCGTTGAGGCGGGCCTTGGCCGAAAACACCGATAGCCGGGCGTCAGGTAGATGGTTTCGAATCACCGTTTCAATGGCGCTTCGGGTCAGGTTGGTTTTGCTCATGCCAGGACCTCCCGCTGACCCTTGTCAGCGAGGGATTCGCTTAACAGCCGGCGGCTGACCTTGCCGTTCGGGAGCCGGCTGATGCTTTCCACCTGTTCGATCAGTGACGGCACCTGGTGAGGTGACAGTCGGTCGCGGCTCCATTGTCGAAGCTGGTCGGTGTCGATGTCTGAATCCGCCACGAAACGCAGGCAAACCCGCTCACCGGCAAAGGCATCGGGTTGCTTGAAAGCCACCGCCTCGCGAATTCCTGGGTAGCCAAGGAACACGTCTTCCACCGCGCCCGGGTAGACGTTAATGCCGGCGACATTAATGGTGTCATCGGTGCGGGCCAGGAAGTGCAGCTGGCCCCGGTGGTCGAAATAGCCCAGATCCTTACTGTGGATGCGC
This sequence comes from Marinobacter sp. KM021, assembly GCF_050707965.1. NCBI lineage: Bacteria > Pseudomonadati > Pseudomonadota > Gammaproteobacteria > Pseudomonadales > Marinobacteraceae > Marinobacter > Marinobacter sp. KM021. Next base: position 3,052,510 of record NZ_CP136129.1, on the reverse strand, counting down.
TGTCCGGTGGCTTTTACCGTGATCAGGATTTCATCCGGTTGCCCGGCGGAGGCACCGGCCTGCACCGACAGGTGAGGCAGCGGGTGGCCCAGCAGGCCCGGCTCAGTCACGTCCGCGCTCACAGCCACGCAGCCGGCTTCGGAGCATCCATACTGCTGGCGCAGCCGCAGACAGCGGTCCCTAAGCTGAGTCAGCACCGGCGCGGGCAAAGGAGCCCCGGAGAGCATGACAGCATGCAGCATTTCCTGTTCCGGCAGCATCCGCATCAGCAGGCTAATCAGGGTGGGTGAGGCATAGAGCAGGTGCTCAGGCACCGCACGCAGTCGGGCAATAATGAATCGTGGGTTCAGATTGGTGACCACATGGGGTGCGATGCCCCGCTCCCGGGCAGCCAGCACACCACAGATCAGACCGTAGGAGTGGGTGACCGGACAGGCGACCACCGGCGTTAAGGCCCGGGCCTCAGTAAAATGGGCGACATAGGCGGCCAGTTCCCGGTCTATGTCGCGCCAGGGCCGGGTGATGGTCTTGGCCTTACCCGTGGTGCCGGAGCTGAGCTGAATCAGCTCACCACCCTCGGCCGAAGCCGTCCGTGTCACCCCGCCAAGAGTTTCCGGCGTTACCTCCTGCAGTTGCTCGCCGAACAGCAGGTAGCTGCAGCCGGTGTCCTCGGCCAGGGCTTTGGCAGCAGGGTAGGGTGTGCCGGGGTGAATGGGCAGTACGCTGGCGCCAAGGGGCTTCAGCCAGAGACACAGGGCCAGCCAGTGGGCGGTGTCTTGCAGGCAGACCGCAAATCGGCAACCGACCGGCGACTGGAACTCGGGCCGCTCCGCCAGGCCCCGGACAATATGATCACAGTCGGCCTGGCTGTAGGGGGTGTTGTCGACGTAAAACAAAGGTGCAGTCACGGTAACCTCTCGTGATGGTGATCGGTAGGGGGCATCGATGTGGAATCCGGTCCCGAAGCCAGGGGGTTGATTACCCGGAGGCAATGGCTTTGGTTGTCTGGCTGCAGCTTGCGGCGCAGCAGGGATTCGGTCTGAAGTGTTGACTGGTCCCAGGCCAGCCTGTGCAAGCGGGAGGTCAGATACGGGTGTTGCCGTGCGTAATCGGTCAGGATCGTCCTGACCCGGTCCCAGAAGCGGGTTTCGTTAAATCCGTAGGCCTCATCCAGCAGCAGCGCCAGCTCACTCAGATTGAAGATAAACAGGGTATCCATGACCAGTTCCCGCAGGGCTTCCGGGCCGCTCATACGGTAGTACTGGTCGTCTGGTGCCTGATCGTAGAGCGCCTGTCGCGGGCCAAAGTCTGGTTCAGGAGTGGCCGGGGGCAGGTAGTCACGGGCGTACTCGACGCTGTCGTGGAAATCCCGAAGCATCAGCGCCCTGGGCCAGCCGTCGCGCACCACCAGCAGACTGTTCTGGGCATGGGCCTCGAGGCCGACACCGTGGGCCGCCAGCATATGCCAGACCGGCAGGATGACGGCTTTGAGCGTGGCTTCCAGCCAGGGGCCCAGGCCGTAGTGCTCTACCCACGGGTGGATGAACGGCATGCCGTCAGGTTGCCACTGGAACAGGGCGTTCAGGGGGATGGCCTGCTCACCGTCATTAAGCAGGGAGCTGATGCTGGCACGCCAGATGGCGGCCAGTTCTCCTTCAAGCCCTGCACTGCCTGTGCCCCGGTCACGCCCAGTGTTAACGCCCAGGCTGGCATATTCGGGCAGCAGGCGGAGAGGGTAGGCAGCGTCGAATTGCGAGTCAGCGGCCAAAATCGCTTCAAGCCAGCGGCTGATGGCCGGCGCTGAAGGCACCGAGTGGGGTTCCAGGTGCCTGCGGGACGAGGTGTTATGGATGCCCAGTGGCAGTTTGATGCAGGCGTTCGCCGGCCGGCTGACGTTGAACAGGGACCGCAGTGACTGCCCCGGCCGGTAACGGTCTCCCAGGGGCCCCAGGCTTCTGATGCCCAGTGCGGAAAGCCGGGAGGCCTGGGGCCCCTGGCAGAGTTGCTGCCATTGCCAGGGGTGGGTTGGCAAGGCACCGCAGTGTTGCCAGTCAACGCCCGCCCGGTGGAATGCGGCCCGCAGCAGATAGGCCTGTTCCCGACCGAGTTCCGACTGCCAGAACGCAAGGTCCGGAGCCAGCAACTGCGAATCCAGATAGCGTCGGGGAACCGCCACCCAATGGAGACGGAACCCGATGCTGGTTTCCGGGCTATAGCGCACCAGGTCATCGCCCTGGAATCCCAGTCGGCTCTTGTAACAGGGGTGGTAGGGGTGACCCTCGTGCAATGCACAGTCCAGCGCTTCGCCGTGCAGGGCCCGCCGTTCCCGCGGGCCACGGGCCCGATACAGGGCGTCGAGTCTTTCGGTGTTTCCGATGGTGGCGACAAGTTCTTTTAACAGCGCTTGCTGCTGCGTGCTCGCGGCCGGCAACTGGCCGACCAGCCTGGCCAGCGACGTTGAGGTTGATGGTTGTTCCTGCCCCAGGGTCAGGGTGCTCATATCCAGCCGCAACCGGCCAAAGCCACGAACCCGAGCGCGGCAGCGCCCGGGCAGGCTGCCGATCCGGAACGACAGCCATTGCCAGCCGGAGCGGTTGTCATTGCATGGGCGGTAGGGGATCAAACGCTCAAACAGCAGGGCTTCCAGCAGTTGCCGGAGCACGCGCTGTGTTGGCGACTCGGTCAGGGAGATGACCGGGCTTAGCCCTGTCATCGGTGACGGTGTTTGCTCACGCAGCGCCATGATCTGCCCCAACAGCCTGAACAGGAAAACTTGGCTGCGGCGCTGCGTGCGCCAGACCGCGAAGAGGATTGGCAATACTGGTGTACACCGCCATTTCCAGCTCGGCATTCAGCTCATCAACATCGTGTACTCGAGTCAGCAGGTTGCCCTTGTACGGCAGGCGACTGTCCTCGAGCAGGAGATTGACCAGTGCCCGGGCCGGGCCATGGAGCCGGGTGTGTTCGGAGCGGAGAAACTGCCGAAACTGCCGGATCAACACCGATTCCGGAATCAGGCCGTCCAGGCCGAACCGGGCGATCACGGAGAACACCTGGTTGACGATCAGGTAGTAGCAGAAGCGGTCCCGGATCATGGCATCCCGGTAGAACAGTTCCGGGGTTTCCGACAGGTCCGGGCACTGCTCTGTCAGTTGTTTGCGAAACGTTTCCGAAAGGTAGTAACCCTGATTGTCCCGGTAGTAATAGCAGCGAGGATAGCCACCACCAATATCCAGCAGGCTGTTCTGCTGGTGTGCCTCCAGGGCAATACCGTGGTCGTCATAAAGCCGGAGCGCCGGGCCAATGGCGCAGGCAAGATAGTGCTGGAACCAGTCCAGAGTGACCGCGGCCATGCTTCGACTCTCGTTCAAAGCCAGGCCCTCGATCAGATCCATTAACCGGGAATTACGGCCGGGCATTGGATCCTGGGTCAACGCGGCCATGCTGATCACACCCTGGTCCTGGCCTGCAGTGAAGGGATTGTTCCGGAAAATGACTTCAAAGCCGCTCTCGGCCTGCCCGGGTAGGGAAACCGTCAGATAGGCCGGGTCCTGCAGGATGCGGAAGCCGGGTTCAGACTCCGCGAACCCGGTCTGCCGGATCAGTCTGGACATCACCACACCCGCTTTCAGCTCGTGAGCCTTGTTGACCCGGAGCGAGTTGGTCACTTTCACCGGAATGGAAAACTTCAACATCCATTCTGCCTGTTCACTGTAAACCGTGCGCACGGAAGACGTGGCAGAGAACTCCGGCCCCAGAGCGCCGAGCGGATGAATCAGCCCCTGCTCGATGGCGACCAGCACCGACGGCTGTGCAAGTAACCACTGCGCTTGAAGTGGGTGTGCCGGAACCAGAGTATGATTGTCTGGCAGGTTCAGGGAGGCATGGCCACTGTTCAACAGGGTTTCCGCCATGGTGCTGGCGGGCAATGGACCGTCCGAGTCTTGCTCCACGTAGTCTTGATGGACCAGAAAATAATGAAGCCGGAATCGCCCGCTTAGCTCGGGCGCATAAGCCGTTTGCTGCCATTCCGACATGCCCTGGCGGCTTTTGGGGGTGGGGTGAGTGGCGTGGCCAAACAACAACGACTGTTCTGAATCGATGAATCGGTTGGTCAAAAGCCGGGGGTCGTGGCGGCGCTGTTCCAGGTAACGGGTCATCACCCCGTAGCTGTCTGTTAGTCGGTGCAGGAACTCCAGTTCCCGGAGTTTACGAAGTTCCGGAACCATACCGCCGGAAAGTGCATAGAGCTCGCGTACCAGAAGACACATGGCCTGGAACGGTTCGATGTCTGACCAGCAATGACGACCGTTTAGCCACTGGCGCACCTTGCCATAGCGGTGCCGGCCGACGGGGGAACGGTAAAGGATATCGACAGCAAGCCGGGCCCGCTGGGTGTTCAGGGGCAGTTCGCACACCCATGAGCCGGAGAAACAGCTGCCGGGGTCATGAAGGCGTTGGCTGGCGGCCAGCCAGTGGCCGGGATCAATTTCCTGAAGATAGCCATGCAGGAAGGCCTGAAAACTTGCCTGTTCGGCAATCGCCCGGGCAGACGGTCCCATGTCGACACTCCGATTCCAGAATTTGGAGTAAATCTAAATGAGAATCGAGTGCAGGTGAAATATTTTTACATTTTTTACATTTGGTTTGGTGCGTTGATCACCCTCTGAGGACGGAAACGCAAAAACAGCGCCACGGCCAGCCCGAACGTGAGCCATTCGGCAAGGGGCAGTGCCACCAGTAGCGGCCACTGTGGCGCGAACTGGGCAATGCCTATCAGTAACAGCGCAGGAAGAATCAGGCTTCGGGAAAAGGCCACCAGGGCGGAGGGGATGGGTTTGTGCATGGCGGTCAGGTAAACCGACAACAGTACGTTAATACCGTTGACCAGGAATAACGGCCAGAGGATGGTCAGGAACCGGTCGGCCAGTTCGGCGGTGGCGGGGTCTGCGGCGGTGTCGAGAAACAGCCGGACGACCTGGTTTCCGAACAGCCAGACCGTGGCCACCAGCGCCAGTGCCAGGCTCAGGATGACGGTTGCCCCACAGCCCATAAAGCGCCGGATACGCTCGGCGTTGCCGGCCCCCAGGTTGTGGCTGATCAGCACATGCATGGCATCTGAAATGCCGTAGAACACCATCAGGCTCAGGAAAATCAGATAGTTCACGACGGTGAAGGCGGCTACCCCGGCCACACCCTGAGTGGTCATCAGCAGCCAGTTGATCAGCAGCATGACCAGCCCCACCGAGAGCTCGTTGATCCACTCCGAAACGCCATTGGCAAATGCCTGGGGCACTTCCCGCCAGTGTTTTTGATAAAGCCCGAAGCGCAGCTTGCGCTCCGGCTTGAGAAAATAACGGGCCAGAACGCCGAACTGCAGCACCTGGGCCAGGCCAGTTGCGATGGCGGCGCCACGCAAACCGTAATCCAGATAGCCCACCAACAGGGCGTCGAGCAGGATATTGGCGGCGGCCCCCGTTACCAGGGCCGTGGTTGCCAGCCCGGGGAAACCGTCCACCCGCACGAAGTAATACAACACCATGGTGACAAGCTGAGCCACCAGCACCCAGATGATCACCAGAAAATACTCGGACATCAGCGGGTAGATGTCCGGGGAGGCCCCCAGCACTCGATAGATCGCATCGTGGAACAACAACCCCGCCAGGGCCCCGGTTATGGCGAGGGCCAGCGTGGCCATCAGGCACTTGCTGAAGATCGCAGACGCGGCTTCCGTTCTGCCTTCGCCCAGATACCGGCCAGCCCGAACCGTACCACCAATGGCGAGGGCCAGTGCCATGCCAAACAGAAAGGTAAACCAGGGAATCAGCAGGTTCAGCGCCGCCAGCGCCTCGGCCCCGGCAAAGTTGCCAATAAAAATGCCATCAACAATGTTGGCGGTGGTCAGCGCCAACAGCCCCGCCACCGAGGGCAGGGCATAGCGGAAAAACACCGGCCAGAAGGGGCCAGTCAGTATAGGGTTGTCGGATTCCTTACCGGTATCTGCGTCCATCGTTCGCTTGCCCGTTACCTCAGTGAATCAGCCAAACAGCTCCTGCAGTTTCTCACCTGGATCTGGCGCGCGCATGAACGACTCGCCCACCAGGAACCCGTAGATGCCCCGGCTGGTCATGGCGTCCACGTCGGCGCGGGTCATGATGCCGCTCTCGGTGATGGTCAGCCGGTCGTGGCCAATGCGCTGGTGCAGGTCAAACGTGGTGTTCAGCGACACCTCGAAGTTGTGCAGGTTGCGGTTATTGATGCCTACCAGCGGCGTGCTCAGGGTCAGGGCATCGTCCAGCTCCTTGCCGTCGTGCACTTCCACCAGAACATCCAGCCCAATCTCGTGGGCAATGCCTTCGAGTTCCTGCATCTGCGCTTTGGTCAGGCAGGCGGCGATCAGCAGGATGCAGTCAGCACCAATGGCGCGGCTCTCGTAGACCTGATACGGGTCCACCATGAAGTCCTTGCGGATCACTGGCAAGCTGCAAGCCGCGCGGGCGGCTTTAAGGTAGTCCTCGTGGCCCTGGAAGAAATCTTTGTCAGTAAGCACGGACAAGCAGGCTGCGCCGCCTTTTTCGTAGCTTTCGGCAATGCGTTCCGGTTCAAAAGGGTCGCGCAGGATGCCTTTGCTGGGAGATGCCTTCTTGATTTCAGCGATCACGGCAGGCCGTTGTGCGTCGATCCGTTTCCGAAGGGCATTGGCGAAACCTCGGGCGGGCGCCTGATCACCGGCCATGGCTTTCAGATCGCTAATCGAAACCTTCGGTTTTCGTTCGTCTATTTCCTCCCATTTCCGGTCAACGATTTTCCGAAGAATAGTAGGAGTTTTGTCCAAATGTCTGTCAGTCATAGCAGGCCCGTATATGGTATGCGAGGCCGGCTGCGGGGAGGCTTTCCAAAACTCTCTGTAGCCAGGGATGGCTACAGCGAAGCCCTACAGGGACGTACTTGTGGGCGTGTTTTGGAAAGCCTCCCCGCAGCCGGTCGCCCAGCAGCAAAGTTAAAGGCGCGTGATCAAAAGCACTGTGAAAAATCCGCCAGCTCCGACATCTTGCCGGCAGCCAGGCCGGAACCCATCGCGTCCAGTGCCATGTCGACGCCCTCTTTGGCGGTCCTGGCCAAGCCGGCGACATAAATGGCTGCGCCGGCATTCAGGGCGATCATGTCTCGGGCTTTTTCGGTGGTTTCGTCGTGGCTGCGGCCGAAAGCGGCGCGAATGAGTTTCAGAGATGCATCGGCACCATCCACAGACAGACCCACCAACGACTGGCTCTTGATGCCAAGGTCTTCCGGGGTCAGATCGTACTCGGTGATTTCGCCGCTTTTCAGCTCCGCCACATGGGTGGACGACGCCAGGCTGATTTCATCCAGGCCATCTTTGGAATGCACCACCATAATGTGCTCTGCACCCAGGCGCTGCAGCACTTCCGCCATGGGCCGGCACAGTTCCCGAGAGAATACGCCAATCAGCTGACGAGTCACGCCCGCCGGGTTGGTCATCGGGCCAAGAATATTGAAGATAGTCCGGCAACCCAGTTCCCGGCGTGGGCCAATGGCGTGTTTCATGGCGCCGTGGTGGGCCGGGGCAAACATGAAGCCGACGCCGATCTGCTCTACGCAGCGGGCCACTTCCTCCGGTTTCATGTTCAGGTTGATGCCGGCTTTTTCAATCAGGTCGGCGCTGCCACTCTTCGATGACACGCCCCGGTTGCCGTGCTTGGCCACATACCCGCCAGCGGCGGCCACTACAAACGACGCGGCAGAGGACACGTTGAACAGGTTAGCGCCGTCGCCGCCGGTGCCGACGATATCCACCAGCGGGCTGGCGTTGACGGCGACCTTGGTGGCCAGCTCGCGCATCACTTCGGTGGCGCCGGTGATTTCATCGATGGTTTCGCTTTTCAGGCGCAGGCCCATCAGAAAGGCGCCGATCTGGGCGTCTGTGGCCTCGCCGTTCATCACGATGCGCATCACATCTTTCATCTCTTCCCGGGACAGGTCCAGATTGGAGGCAATGCGGTTCAGGGCTTGTTTCATGTCCATGGGGTGGGCCTCTTGTTATGTTCTCAGGAAGTTGCGCAGCAGTTCGTGGCCCTGTTCGGTCATGATCGACTCTGGGTGGAACTGCACGCCTTCAATGGGCAGGGTCTTATGGCGCACGCCCATGATTTCTTCAACGGAACCATCGTCGTTGCGGGTCCAGGCGGTGACTTCCAGGCAATCCGGCAGGGTGTTCTTGTCGATCACCAGGCTGTGGTAACGGGTGGCCTGCAGGGGGTTGTTCAGGCCCCGGAACACGCCCACGTCATTGTGGTACACCGCCGACACCTTGCCATGCATCACCTTGCCCGCGCGGATGATGTCGCCGCCGTACACCTGGCCAATGGCCTGGTGGCCGAGGCAGATGCCCAGGATTGGCAGTTTGCCGGCGAAGTGGCGAATGGCGTCCATGGAGATGCCCGCCTCGTTCGGTGTACAGGGGCCCGGGGAAATCACCAGTCGCTCCGGTTTCAGGACTTCAATCTGCTCAATGGTGATTTCGTCGTTCCGGTATACCTGCACATCGGCACCCAGCTCCGCCAGGTACTGCACCACGTTGTAGGTGAAGGAATCGTAGTTATCGATCATCAGCAACATAATCTGTTCCTCCGCCTCAATGGTCGTAGTCGTTGTAGGTCATGGCCACGGCACGGAAAATCGCGCGGCCCTTGTTCATGGTTTCTTTCCATTCGAGGCGGGGAATGGAGTCTGCCACCACGCCGGCGCCGGCCTGGATGTGCAGGGTGTTGTCCTTGATCACCGCAGTGCGGATAGCGATGGCGGTGTCCATGTTGCCGTTGAACGACAGGTAGCCCACGGCGCCGCCGTAGACGCCACGCTTCACCGGTTCCAGTTCGTCGATGATTTCCATGGCGCGGATTTTCGGGGCGCCACTCAGGGTGCCCGCTGGCAGGGTGGCGCGCAGCACGTCCAGGCAACTGGTGCCCTGTTTCAGGCGGCCGGTGACATTGGAAACAATGTGCATGACGTGGGAATAGCGCTCCACGATCATCTTGTCGGTCAGCTTCACGGTGCCGGTTTCCGATACCCTGCCGGCGTCGTTGCGGCCCAGATCGATCAGCATCAGGTGCTCGGCGATCTCTTTCGGGTCGGCCAGCAGTTCTTTTTCGAGGGCCTTGTCTTCGGCATCGGTGGCGCCGCGTTTGCGGGTGCCGGCAATAGGACGAACGGTGACTTCCTCGTCTTCCACCCGGGCCAGGATTTCCGGAGACGAGCCGACAATGTGGAAGTTTTCCAGATCCAGGAAGTACATGTACGGCGATGGGTTGAGCACGCGCAGCGAACGGTACAGGTTTAGCGGCGGTGCCTCGAACGGGATCGACATGCGCTGGGAGATAACGGTCTGCATCACGTCGCCGTCCAGTACGTAGCCCTTGATCTTGTCCACCGCCGCTTCGAATTTGTCCTGGCTGAAGCCGGAGATGAAATCGCTTTCGTCCACCACCTTGCCGCGCAGATGTTCCGGGGTGCGCGGGGCGTTGGCAGTCTGGCGGTGTAGCCGGTTTTCCAATTCGTCGATGCGGGCCTGTGCCGTTTGGTAGGCACCGTTAAGTGATGGGTCGGCGTGCACGATCAGGTGCAGCTTGCCTCGCAGGTTGTCGAACACCACGATTTCATCGGACACCATCAGCAGGATGTCCGGGGTGCCGATTTTGTCGGGCGGGCAGCTGTGGCGCAGGCGTTTCTCGATGTAGCGCACGGTGTCATAACCGAAGTAACCCACCAGGCCACCATTGAAACGGGGCAGTTCCGGCAGGTCCGGGGCGTTGAACCGTTGCTGGTAGTCGTCCACGAAAACCAGGGGGTCGTCCACTTCGGCCTGTTCAACCACCTCGCCGTTGCGGCTGACCTCAATGCGGTGGTCAAAAACTTTCAGCACTTCCCGGCTCGGCAGGCCAATAATGGAATAACGGCCCCATTTCTCTCCGCCCTGTACCGACTCGAACAGGTAGGAGTAGGGCCCACTGGCCAGTTTCAGATAGGTGCTGAGGGGCGTGTCCAGGTCCGCCAGTACTTCGCGGTATACGGGGATACGGTTGTAGCCGGCTTCAGCGAGCTCGTGGAATTGCTCGGGTGTCATGGTTCGGTTTCCTGAAATCTGATCTGCGTTTTGTCAGAACGGTGTTACACCGCTGTGACCGGTGGTGCGGGCAAGCAGGCATGCGCCATGGGCCCTGTGGCTTGCTCAGCCGGTGCGCCATCGCCACCATCGTGTTGCGCGGGTTGTCAGGATGCCTCGCGCTGCAGTCAGATTCAGTCCCTGCACGGCAGGAATCTCCCGAATGGATGTGTTCAAAGTAAAACGTCCTTGCGAGATTACAAAAGCTGGGCCAGCGAATCAACAACAGCGTCTGCGCCGAGGCTGTCTACCGGCCCGCCAAAATTGTAGCCATACCTCACGGCTACGCATGGGATGCCCGCCGCCAGGGCAGCTTTTACGTCGGCTTTGGAGTCACCGACCATCACCGTGGTACCACGGGTGCCGCCCAGTTGTTCCATGGCGTGCAGCAGCGGCGCTGGGTCTGGTTTCTTCACTGGCAGGGTGTCGCCGCCAACCGACAGCTCAAACCACCGGTCCAGGTCGGTTTTCTCCAGCAGTGGCTGAACGAACTGGTCCGGCTTGTTGGTCACCACGGCCATCCGGCAGCCCAGGCCTTTCAGGTGCTCAAGGCATTCGTTGACGCCGTCAAACACCACCGCATGGCGGCCGTTCAGTTGTCCGTAGGCGTGGTAGAAGATCGCCAGCGCGTCTTTGAACAGTGCGTCATCTTTGGGCGCGGCGGGTTCCCAGTCGGTTTTCCCGGCAAGGGCACGGCGCACCAGTACCGGGGCGCCATTGCCAACCCAGTTGCGTACTTTCTCAAGCCCGGCCGGGCTCCTGCCGAGGTGTTCCAGCATCTGGTCTACCGCAGCGGCCAGGTCGGGGGCGCTGTCCACCAGGGTGCCGTCCAGATCAAACAGGGCCACGCCCGGCCAGCGGGCGTTGAACAGACCTTTCAGGCTCATCCGCCAATCACCTTGCGGGCCTGCTCCAGTTCCTCGCGCATGGCGTCGATGGTGGCCTTGTAATCCGGGGTGTTGAATATGGCAGAGCCGGCCACGAAGGTGTCGGCGCCGGCTTCGGCGATTTCCCGGATATTGTCGGTTTTCACGCCGCCGTCGATTTCCAGGCGAATGTTGTAGTTGCTGGCATCAATCTTCTTGCGGGCTTCCTTGAGCTTGTCGAGGGTGCCGGGGATGAACTTCTGGCCACCGAAGCCCGGGTTTACCGACATCAGCAACACCATGTCGAGCTTGTCCATCACGTAATCCATGTGGCTCAGGGACGTGGCGGGGTTGAACACCAGCCCGGCCTTGCAGCCGCCGTCGCGGATCAGTTGCAGGGAGCGGTCTACGTGGTTGCTGGCTTCCGGATGGAAAGTAATGTAGCTGGCACCGGCGTCAATGAACATGCGGATCAGGTCATCCACCGGGGAGACCATCAGGTGCACATCGATGGGTGCAGTCACACCGTGCTTGCGCAGGGCCTCGCACACCATGGGGCCGATGGTCAGGTTGGGGACATAGTGATTGTCCATCACATCAAAGTGAACCACGTCGGCACCAGCGGCCAGTACGTTGTCGACTTCCTCGCCCAGGCGGGCGAAATCAGCGGAGAGAATGGATGGGGCAATCAGGTAAGGGTTCATCAAAGGCTCTCTTGATCAGGTGAGTTATCGGCGGCACAGGAACCCTGCTAGTCTATCAGTTTGCCAGGCATTTTCGCAGCGCGAGGTAAGCGGTTTTGATCACAGGTCGAGCAGGTATTGGGGTTCTCTGGTTGCTGTTGGCCGGGCTGGCATTGACGGTATCGGCCCAGGAGAGCGAGCCGGAACCGGGTCAGGGCACACAACAGGCTATGGAAAGCAGGGCGACGGCGGTGACCGGCCTGGGCGAGTGGTCGTTGGCCCGGATGTTTCCTGAGCGGGCGGTGTGGCTGGATCTGGATGACGATAGCCGGGCACTGGCGCTGTTCCAGCCAGAGCTGAAAACACCGGCACGTGGCGCGCTGATTGTGCTGGCAAACGAAGGGCAGACCGCGGCTGAAGGTCTGGCAGGCGGGCTTCTTGATACCCTGGCGGAGCGTGGCGTGGCAGTGATGACGCTGGGGCTTCGGCCGCCTCCGGAAAGTGTGGTTCGGCGCCGACAACAACGGCTGGTGCCAGAACCTCAGGAGCCAGCTCCGCCAGAGGATGACCAGCTGCAATCCTCGGTGATGATTGACGTGGCTGAGGAAGAAGCCCTGGAGGAGGTGATGTCAGACTACCGCAACTCTATCCGCGAGCTGCTGGATGCCGCCGCTGGCGAGCTGCAGCGGCGCGGATACGAGCGCCCGGCGGTGTCGGGTATTGGCTGGTCGGCCGATTATGTGACGGCCTGGGCACTGGGCCAGGGGGCGTTGTCCGGGGTGATCTGGCTGGCGCCACGTTTCTCCGGTGAAAGGTTGCCGGAATTGCCCGCTATGTTGTCGGCAGACAGGCCGTGGCGGGTTCTCGACCTGCACGCCATGGATGACGCCGGCCGGCATCCGGCGGTTGCGCGGGCGGCTGCCCTGGCGCGGGAGCAGGTCAGTGGTTATCGGCGCCAACCCATGGCATTGTCAAACCCACCACAACGGGCCGATGCGGAGCGGGTGGCCAGCCGGATTCAGGCCTGGATGAATCGATGACCGGGACAGCATCGGCGGCGCAACATCTGATTAAAGCGGCCGGTGGCGCTGCTTGATCAGTTCCCAGGCCTGCTGGTAGCGAAGCAGTCGATCCTTGGCCATGGCCAGTTCTGATGGTGTCAGTTTCTGCTGGGCGAGTTTGTCTGGATGACATTCGGACACCTTCTTTCTGTAGGTCCGTTTGATGGATTCCAGGTCGTCCCGTCGGGTCACACCGAGGATCTGGCAGGCCTGTTCATAGGTATCCGGTTTGGCTGCAGGGCCGGCGTTACGGATCCAGACTTTGCTGGCGTAGCTTTCAAAGATGTCGTCGCTGACCGCCACGGGCAGGCCGATGTGGTCGATGGCATCTTCGCAGCGGTAGCGCCGGGCTTTGCCGGGCTGGCCCAGTACCTGGGCACCGTGGCACAGGCAGATGGCCGTCTTCAGGGCTGGTCCGGGCCATATCGCTGCCAGCAAACGGAACAGCAGGCCCTGCCTCAGGGGTAGCTGGCTGGCGGCCTTGCCCCGCTGGAACTGATCAATCGCCTTCTTGCGTTGGCGGTTGGAAAGGCCAAGGGCTTTCATCAGGGCCTCGGCGTAACGGATGTCTGCTTCCATCACCCGGCCGTCGGCCTTGGCAATGTAGCCGAGGAAAAAGAACAGGGGTTTGCGGCACCAGCGCGGCAGCCTTGCTCTCTCCATCAGGGTGCTGGCCTGGTGCCCGCAACTGGACAGCTCTTTGAGCAGGTCGGAGAACACCGACTCCAGTCTCGCGGGTAACGGTGGCGTGCTGGGTTTGCTCATGCCTGGTGCCTGCCGTCGGCGAGTTGCCTGTCCAGCTTGGCCAGTCTGGCCGGGGTACCAACATCCACCCAGCGGCCACCATGATAGAGGCCCCGAACCTGATGGCTTGCCATGGCCTTGCGAAGCACCGGGCCCAGCTTGCCGGATGTGTCATCCAGGCCATCGAACAGCTTTCGATGCAGCAGGCTGATACCGGTGAATGTGAGTTTGCTGCCGCCGCTTGTGATCAGGGCGCCATCGGCTTCAAGGTGAAAATCCCCCTCCGGGTGGTGCTCGGGGTTATCCGTCATCACCAGAACGGCAAGGCAGTTATCCTGTTCCGGAGGCTGCAGGTCCGATAACGAGACATCGCTCCAGATGTCGCCATTGATCACCAGAAACCAGTCGTCTCCCCGGTCGGTAAGCAACGGCAGCGCCCGGACGATGCCGCCGGCGGTTTCCAGTGGCTCGCCCTCGGCCGAGTAGCGAATGCTCAGGCCAAACTGCTTGCCATTGCCCAATTGCTGCTCTATCTGCTCACCCAGCCAGGCGTGGTTGATGACGACGTCGCGGAAGCCCGCGTCACGCAGGTGTTCCAGGTGATGAACGATCAGCGGCTTGCCGCCGGCGACCAGGAGTGGTTTCGGGGTGGTCAGGGTCAGCGGGCGCATGCGTTCGCCCTTGCCGGCGGCCAGGATCATGGCTTTCACAGCTGGCTGCTCTCCTGCCTGGGAACGGGGCCAATGCGCTGTTCAATGGCGGGCAGTACGCGGTCGCACAGCCATTCATGGAAGTGTCGGAGCGCCGGTTGCCGGGCGCTGGCATCTCGCAGGTAAGAAACGGTGCGGGGGATGTCGTCCAGGTATCCGGTTTTACCATCCCGGATTGCCAGGCGGGCAAAGATACCGGCGGCCTTCAGGTGCCGTTGCATGCCCATCAGCTCAAACCATTGCCGAAAGGTATCCGGGTCTGCGCGATGCAGGCCGGCCGCGAGGCCGGCTGTGCGGAAATATTCGAGCCAGTCGGCGATCTGGTGTTCGGGCCAGCGCACGTAGCAGTCTTTCAGCAGGGAAACGACATCGTAGGTGACCGGTCCGCGCACCGCGTCCTGGAAATCAATCACCCCTGGGCGCTTGCTGCCAGCCAGTACCAGCAGGTTCCGGGAATGGTAGTCCCGGTGCACCGTGACCTCGGGTTGCGCCAGGGCGCTCTCCTTCAGGAGCGCAAAGGTGGTGTCCAGCAGTGCCCGTTCCTGGTTGCTCAGTGTCAGTTGCAGGTGTTGCTCCAGCAGCCAGTCGGGGAACAGCGCCATCTCCCTGTCCAGCAGCGCTTCATCGTAAGGTGGCAGCGGGTAATCGCCCGGCGAGGACACCTGACCGATCTTGACCAGCTCATCCAGTGCCTGCCGGTACAGTGTCTCGGCGTTGGCCTGGGCCAGGGCCGGCAGCATCAGCTGGTCGCCAAAGTCTTCCAGCAGCAGGAAGCCCAGGGCCAGGTCTTCAGCGGCAATGGCGGGGACCATAATGTCCTGCTGGCGCCAGTGTCGGGCGATGGCCACAAACGGCCGGCAGTCTTCGTGCTCGGGAGGGGCATCCATAACGATAAACGGCACCGGGGTTTTGCCAGTGGTGCTTTGCCAAACCCGGAAGTACCGGCGGAAGCTGGCGTCACCGGAAACCGGCTCGGGGCTGGCAGTTTCAAAACCGGGTATGTGCCTGACCCATTCGGTCAGCCGTTGCAGGCGGATATCCATGATGATGCTGCGCTTCCTGAGTTCAATGACTGAGTGCAAACGTTAGCAGAGCAGTATAAAGAGCGTAAAACGGATTTGCAGCGGTGTTTCCGTTAACAAGCCCGTGGGGCGCGTGTAAACTAGGCAGCTGTTTTTCTTCAAGCCCCATTCACCCGGAACAGGAACTTCGCTACCGTGCCCAGCCGTTACCGTTACCTGTCGTGGCCCCAGCACCGGTTCGCCAGGCTCCTGTTGGCAATGGCGCTTTTGCCTGTTTCCGGAGTAGCAAACGCCCAGGAGCAGGCTCCCAGTGCGGCGGAAATCGACTGGCGCCCCCGTAGTGAGCTGCCGCCCGAGGTGAGGGATCGATTACCGGTATTTTGTGAAGGCGGATACCTGCCATCGTCGTCGGCTGGCGGCCAGATGCCCTTGCTGTCCGGAGCGGAGACCGGCGGGGCACCGCTGGAGGCCAGCGCCCTGAACGCCCGCTATGAGCTGAATTCCGAGTTGTTCCTGCAGGGCGATGTGCGCCTGCGCCAGGGTGAATTCCAGGCTACAGGTTCTGAAGCCCGTTATAACCAGCAAACGGGGGAGCTGGACCTTGTCGGTCCGCTGGTCAGCCGTGGCGACGGGTTTTTACTGACCGGCGACAGCGCCCGTTACTCGGTGGAGTCCGGGCAACTGGACATCAACACCGCCACCTTCCTGCTGCATGACGCCGAGATGCGGGGCCGGGCATCGTCGTTGTCCCGGGTGGGGGAGCACCAGGTGCTGATCACCGATGGCATGCTGACCACCTGCGGGCCTCATCAGAACGACTGGTCTATTGTTGCTTCCGATATTGCCCTGGATCAGGAGGAAGGATTTGGCACCGCCCGCCACGTTCGCCTGGAAGTGTTGGATACCCCGGTGTTCTACTGGCCCTACATCACCTTTCCCATTGATGACCGCCGCAAGACCGGTTTCCTGTACCCCCAGTTCGGTTCCTCCAGCGCCGGCAGTGGCGGCTATCTGGCCTTACCGTATTACCTGAACCTTGCACCTCATTACGATGCCACCCTGACACCCCAGTACATTCATGGTCGTGGGCTGTTTACCGAAGTAGAAGGGCGTTACCTGAGTCGCTTTGGTGAATCGGTCCTGCAACTGGGTTATATCGACAACGATTCCGCCTTCAAGGCTGACAATCCAGGCGAGGGTGGCGATCGCTGGGCACTGGATTTCACCACCCGGGCCCGGTTTGGCGGGGGTTGGACCGGTTACGGGGACTACTCGGTGGTCTCTGACCAGGACTACCTCAGTGACCTCAACCGCTCCCTGGAAATCGATCAGGCAACGCACCTGCAACGTCGCGGGGGTGTGCGTTATTCCGGCAATAACCAGTATTTCGATGCCTACCTGAACGGTTACCAGACCATCCGGGACCGGATCGCCGATGTCGACAAGCCCTACGCCCAGTTGCCGGAGATTCTTTACGCCGGAACCGGCGAATTCGGGCACGTCGAGGCCAATCTCGAGAGCCAGTACACCTGGTTCTATCGCGACAACGAGAATCTGACCGGCCTGGACCGGGCCAACGGCCAGCGGGTTCGGGCCATTCCGGAACTGGCCCTGCCTGTGCGCAGGCTCTGGGGTTTCACCCGGCCGTCGGTCAGTCTGGATTACACCCGCTATGACCTGGAAGATTACACTCAGGGCAGCGGCAGCTTTGACCGAACGGTGCCGGTGTTTGAGTGGGATAACGGGCTGTATTTCGATCGCCGCTCCAGCCTGTTCGATGTGCCGTACAACCAGACCCTGGAGCCCCGGCTTTATTACGCCTGGGCCGATGCCGATGCTGACCAGAATCACATCCCGGACTTTGATACCGGGCTCAAGAGTTTCCGCTTCGACCAGTTGTTTGAGCGGGATCGCTTCACCGGCGGTGACCGGGTGGGTGACGCCAACCAGTTGACCGTCGCCCTGACCAGCCGGTTCAATGACTTGGTGACCGGGGCGGAGCGTGCCAGGGTCAGCATCGGGCAGGTGCGCTATTTCGATGATCGGGAAGTGGATCTGTTCGGCCAGGGAGCCTCCGACAGAAGCAGCTCACCGCTGGCCGGTGAGCTGGTATTGAATCCGCTGGAGAATCTGGAGATTCGCAGTGCCGGCCTGTGGGACCCCGACACCCAGCAAACTGAAGAAGGCCGAAGCCAGCTAATCTACCACTCACAGGATTATCGTTACCTGGCCACCCTGGGCCACACCTACAGCCGACCAGACGAGCTGGAACAGAGTGATGTTGGTGTTGTTTTCCCAGTGACCAACCGCGTCAGCGGGATCGGCCGCTGGGTTTATGATTCCGGCCTGGACCGGACGGTTGGTACCCTGGCGGGTATTGAATATAACAACTGCTGCTGGAGTGTTCAGGTGGTTCACCAGAACTACCTGACGGACGATGAACAGCTGGACAACCGTGTGCTGTTCCGCATTGAACTGAAAGGGCTCGGGGGTAGTGGTGGCGCTTCCGACAATATTTCTGATGCCATCTACGGCTATGACGAACGCGAGCGCCGCCGTTTTGGAACTCCGCGCCGTTAAAACGAACCAATGTCATCAGCCAGCCTGTTCCGAAGGCCTGGCTGGGAATGTACACATCAAGAGGTGATTATGAAGGCGACGTTACGCCACGGACTGACACTGCTGCTGACCATGGCCATGCTGGCTGTGTCGGTTTCTGCCCACGCCGAGCGACAAGTGCTGGACCGGGTGGTTGCCATTGTGGATGACGATGTCATCCTCCAGACCGAACTGGATGCGCGGGTGAATACCATTGTTGGCCGTCTCAGCGCCCAGGGCACCGGCCTGCCGCCCCGGCAACTGCTGGAAGAGCGGGTATTGGAACAGCTGATTTCCGAGTCTCTTCAGTTGCAGATGGCGGACCAGATGGGGATGCGCATCAGCGATAACGAGCTGAACGAGACCCTGGCTAATATTGCCCGTAGTAACGGCTTGAGCCTGGAGCAGTTTGAAGAGCAACTGGCGGAAGAGGGCGTTACCTACCAGCAGGCCCGGGAACAGATCCGTAATGAAATGTTGTCTGGCCGGGTGCAGCAGCGCCGGGTTGGCAACCGGGTCCGTATCACTGACCGGGAGGTTGAGAATTACCTGCAGGCCCAGGCCGGCCGGGGGCCGGATGCTGAGGAATACCGCCTGGCTTATATCTTTATCCAGGTAGATGACCCCGGTAACGAGGATTCCGTTGAGCAGGCTCGCGCAAAAGCGGAAAACCTGCGCCAGCAGATCATCGATGGTCGCGACTTCCGGGAAGTGGCGGTTGCCGAATCGGATGCCGGAAACGCCCTTGAAGGCGGCGATATGGGCTGGCGTACAGAGAGCCAGTTGCCGTCCCTGGTTGCGCCGGTGGTGCCGAACATGGAAGTAGGCGTGCCCTCAGAGGTGCTTGAGAACAACAGCGGTTTTCACCTGGTGACGGTGATGGACAAGCGTGGTGGCGAACAGCTGACGGTGATCCAGCAGCACCGGGTGCGTCATATCCTGATTCGTCCCTCCCAAGCGGTAACCGAAACCCAGGCTGAAAACCGCATTCGCGATATCTACCAGCAATTGCAGGACGGCGCGAACTTTGCGGCCCTGGCCCGGGAGTTGTCGGATGACCCGGTGTCCGGCTCTGATGGCGGCAACCTGGGTTGGGTCAGCCCCGGCCAGATGGTTCCGGCTTTCGAGCAGGCCATGATGGAGGCCGATGTGGGCGAGATTTACGGGCCGGTGCGGTCCCAGTTTGGCTGGCACATTCTTCAGGTAGAAGAGCGCCGGCAACAGGACGTGACTGCTGAAAACCGGGAGTCCCAGGCCCGGCAAGCTATCTACCAGCGCAAGTTCGAAACCGAACTTCAGAACTGGCTCAGGGAAATTCGCGATGAAGCCTTTGTCGAGTTCAAAGGGGACTACGCCGATCTGAACCCGGCCAGTGAGGAAAACAACGCGTCATGACGACACCGGTGATTCTGGCTTTGACCGCCGGCGAGCCAGCGGGCATCGGGCCGGAACTGTGCCTGCAACTGGCGCTTGAACCGCGCCAGGCTGGTATCGTGGTGGTGGCTTGCAAAACGCTGCTGGCAGACCGTGCCCGGCAGCTTGGTCTGGTCGTAGAGTTACACGACTGGCACCCGGGCCAGACGCCGGACACCCGGGCTGGCCATGTGTCGGTGTGCCATGTGGAAGGCTGCGCGTCTACAGTCGCGGGCCGGTTACACGCCGGCAACAGTCAGTATGTGCTCGATACCCTGACCACCGCCGCCAGGGGCTGCCTGAACGGCGATTTTGACGGTATGGTGACCGCGCCGGTTCACAAAGGCGTGATCAACGAAGCCGGAATCGCGTTCAGCGGCCACACCGAGTTTCTGCAGGAACTCTGCGGTGTTGAACGGGTGGTGATGATGCTGGCTACTGAGGAATTGCGGGTGGCGCTGGTAACCACCCACTTACCCCTGAAGGACGTATCTGCGGCCATCACCCCCGAACGGTTGACCCAGGTAACGCGCATTCTCAACGCCGACCTGAAAACCTTCTTTGGCATTGAAAAACCACGGATCCTGGTGGCTGGGCTGAACCCACACGCCGGCGAGGGTGGCCATCTGGGCCGGGAAGAAATCGAGGTGATCGAGCCGACCCTGGATAAACTCCGGGCCGAAGGTATTAAACTGACCGGCCCGCTGCCGGCCGATACCCTGTTCACCCCACACTGGCTGGATAACGCTGATGCCGTGCTGGCCATGTACCATGACCAGGGCCTGCCGGTACTGAAATTCCAGGGCTTTGGCCGGGCCGTTAACATCACCCTGGGCCTGCCCATTGTCCGCACCTCGGTAGACCACGGCACCGCCCTGGACCTGGCCGGCACCGGCAAGGCCGACGCCGGCAGCCTGCACACCGCCATTCGCGTAGGCGAACACATGGCCCGCTGCCGCCGGGCGGCTATTGCCGGAGAGTCATCATGAGTAACCATCCGGGCCACAAGGCCCGTAAACGTTTCGGCCAGAACTTCCTTCATGATCCGGGCGTGATCGAGAAGATTGTCCGGTCGATCAATCCGAAACCGGACGATGCCATCGTCGAGATTGGTCCTGGTCTCGGTGCGATCACCGAAGAGATTCTGGCGGTTAATCCGCGCCTGCAGGTGGTGGAGCTGGACCGGGACCTGATTCCGGTGCTGCGCACCAAGTTCTTCAATTATCCCGAGTTCCGGATTCACGAAGCCGATGCCCTGAGTTTCGATTTCAGCCAGCTGGTGGTCGATGGTCGCCCACTTCGAATCGTCGGCAACTTACCCTATAACATCTCAACGCCGCTGATCTTCCACCTGCTGGCGCAGTCCGGGGTGGTTCGGGACATGCACTTCATGTTGCAGAAAGAAGTGGTGCAGCGGCTGGCGGCCACGCCGGGCGACAATAATTATGGCCGACTGGGTATCATGGCCCAGTACTTCTGCAAGGTGCAGCCGCTGTTTGAAGTGGGCCCGGGGGCTTTCCGGCCGGCTCCGAAAGTGGATTCCGCCATCGTCCGGCTGGTGCCTCACAAAGAATTGCCGCACCCGGCCAAGAACCTCAAGACCCTTCAGGCCGTGGTGCGCACCGCCTTCAACGCGCGCCGGAAAACCCTGCGCAAGGCACTGGCGGCCCTGGTGACGGTGGAACAGTTGCAGTCTGTGGGCATCAACGACGGCCTGCGGCCGGAAAACCTGAGCCTGGCCGACTACGTCAAGATTGCCGACCTGCTGGCGGACTCCGGCCCGCTTAACGTCGAGGTAGATGAGGTAAGTAATGACTGACTACGCCATTGGCGATATTCAGGGTTGCTATGAACGGTTGCGGGATGTTCTGGCGAAAGTGGATTTTTCGCCCTCCCGGGACCGGCTCTGGGTGGCGGGCGACCTGATTAATCGCGGGCCCGCCTCACTGGAAACCCTGCGTTACATTGAAAGCCTGGGCGACGCTGCCGTGGTGGTGTTGGGGAATCACGATTTGCACTTGCTGGCGGTTGCCCTGGGGGGCCACAGCCCGAAGCGCAAAGACACCCTGCACGATATCCTGGATGCCCCGGACCATGACCGTTTGATCCATTGGCTGCGTCAACAATATCTGTGCGTGCACGACGAGAAACGTAACCTGGTTATGGCCCATGCCGGGCTGCCTCATATCTGGAGCGTGGACCAGGCAGTGGCCTGCGCCAGGGAAGTAGAAGCGGTGATCCGGGGCGACCAGGCGCAGGACTATTTCAGCCAAATGTATGGCAATCAGCCGGAGCGCTGGTGTGATACCCTCACCGGTATGGACCGTTGGCGGGCGATCACCAACTACTTCACCCGGATGCGCTTTATCGCTGAAGACGGCAGCCTGGAGCTGGCCACCAAGGAGTCGGCGGATAATGCACCGCCGGGCTTCGCACCCTGGTTTACCTACCCCCGGCAAGATGACGTAAAGGTGATCTTCGGCCACTGGGCTGCGCTGGAAGGCAACACCGGCAGCGACCGGTTTATCGGCCTGGATACCGGCTGTGTCTGGGGCGGCGCCTTGACGCTGATGAACCTGGATTCCGGGGAGCTGATTCACTGTGACTGCGCTTAAACCCTCAGAAGCGGTGATTCGCTGGGCTCTGGTGATGGGTGCTGTGGGCGGCCTGTTGGCGGTGATGGCGGGTGCCTTCGGAGCCCACGGTTTGCGCCAAGTGGTGAGCGAGCGGGGCCTGGAAGTGTTCCAGACCGCCGTCAGTTACCAGATGTATCACGCCTTGATACTGGTGGCGGCGAGCATGATGCCGGCCCTGGGCTTGTCCCGGCGACTGCTGGGTATTGCTTGCGGCTTCTGGCTCGCAGGCATTGTGCTGTTCAGCGGCAGCCTGTATCTGCTGGTGTTATCCGGCCATCACTGGCTCGGGCCGGTTACGCCCATTGGCGGTGTCTGCTTCATGATTGGTTGGGCCCTGCTGGTTGCTGCGGCCCTGAAAAAGTAACGGAGGTGATCCGAACCATGCAGGTTCAGGTAAATGGTGAGCACATGGAACTCCCCGGTGGAGCAACCATTGCGACCTTGATTGAGCATCTCACGCTGGCCGGAAAACGGGTCGCGGTTGAGGTCAACGAAGATATTGTGCCCCGCAGTCAGCACCCGAGTTTCACCCTGAGCGATGGCGACCGGGTGGAAGTGGTGCACGCCATCGGCGGCGGTTAAGTTTGCGTTCAGCTGAACGCGCCCCCTCTTTTCACTGAACTCAGGTAGGTTATGACAGATACCCCGGAAATCCAGCTCCCCGAAGACAAACCCCTGGAAATTGCAGGCAAGGTGTACCAGTCCCGCTTGCTGGTGGGCACTGGCAAGTATCACGACCTGATGGAAACCGGCCACGCCATCGAAGCCAGTGGTGCCGAGATTGTGACCGTGGCGGTGCGCCGTACCAACCTCGGCCAGAACCCGGACGAGCCGAACCTGCTGGATGTCATTTCCCCGAGCACCTACACCATCCTGCCCAACACAGCCGGCTGCTACACCGCCAAAGACGCGGTACGCACCTGCAAGCTGGCCCGGGAGCTGCTGGACGGCCACGACCTGGTGAAACTGGAAGTGCTGGGTGAACACAAAACCCTGTACCCCAACATGCCGGAAACCCTGACCGCCGCCGAAGAGCTTATCAAAGACGGTTTCAAGGTGATGGTGTACTGCTCCGACGACCCGCTGCTGGCCATGCGCCTGGAAGAAATGGGCTGCGTGGCCATCATGCCCCTGGGTGCGCCTATCGGCTCCGGCCTTGGCATCCAGAACCGCTACAACATCCGACTGATCGTCGAGAACGCCAAGGTGCCGGTACTGGTCGACGCGGGCGTTGGCACTGCCTCGGATGCCACCATCGCGATGGAGCTGGGCTGCGACGGCGTACTGATGAACACCGCCATCGCCCAGGCCAAAGACCCGATCAAAATGGCCAACGCCATGCGCCTGGCCATCGAAGCCGGCCGCGAGGCCTACCTTGCTGGACGTATGCCGAAGAAGCTTTACGCCAGTGCGTCGTCGCCGATCGACGGCACGTTTTTCTAAAAGAATATAAAACGTTAGCCACGGACGGCACGGACTGACACGGGTAGAAAGATAATCCCAGTGTCCGAGCAGGTCCGTGTTGTCGGTGGCCAAAAAAACAGAGCGCTGTAGTACTGATATGACCACTCAGAAACCCAGCCGGCGGGAGACCATCCTGCAGGCCCTTGTTGAATTGCTGCAAAATGACCCGGGGGCCCGGATCACCACCGCCGGCCTGGCCAAAACCGTGGGCGTTACCGAAGCGGCCTTGTACCGGCACTTTCCCAGCAAACGCAAAATGTTCGAGGCCCTGATCGAATTTGCCGAGGAGGCGGTGTTCTCCCGCTGCCAGGTGGTGTTGCAGGAGCAGGAAGATGTGCGGGTTCGCCTTCAGCAGCTGGTGCATCTGGTGCTGGTGTTCGCAGAGCGTAACCCGGGTTTGTGTTGCGTGCTTACCGGCGATGCCCTGATGGGCGAAGACGAGACACTGCGCAAACGCGCGTCCCAGTTCTTCGAGCGCCTGGAAACCCAGTTCCGTCAGACCCTGAAAGAGGGCGAAATCCGCCAGAGCCTGCGGCCTCGAACCAGCGCGGCTCGCGGTGCAGATTTTGTGATGGTGTTCCTCGAAGGCCGCATCCAGCGGTTCGTTCGTTCCTCATTCTCCCGTTTGCCTTCGGCTGATTTCGACGAGGCTTGGAGCTTGGTTTCCGAAGCTGTTTGGGGTTGAGGCTTGGTGTTCGTCTACCCCTAGCCTGATCTGTTTGGTGGTTAGGCATTGGCTGGGGGCCCTTTCCCGAAAACGCTACGAGCACCCGCAAGCGGGTCCAGCCAGCAATCACAGATTGCTGTCGTTCGGCTGCGCATGAAGCTTCGCTTCATAAACGCTTGCCTCACCCATGTGCGCTTCGCTCCGGCCATCCCTGGCCTTCGAGATTCTGCGAAGGCAAACCCCGCCCACAACGATCGGATTTCGGTGATATACCCAATTCACTGAAACCGAACTGGATTTATCGCTGGTTTACAGAGAAAAGTGGCGCTGTTAATGCGATTCCCGTGAAGTTCGAAAGGCACTGGCTGGAGGCCCTTTCCCGAAATCTCGGAGGCCAGGGATGGCCGGAGCGAAGCGCACATGGATGTGCTCGTAGCGTTTTCGGGAAAGGGCCTCCAGCCAGTGCCTAACCGCGCAAAATCGCAGGCTAGGCAGATCTAAACTCCCAACCCAAACCGGCAGAAACAAAAAAAACGGCCTCAGTCATAACCCGAAGCAGAACGGAGTATGGACCGCACGGGTTCCCATACCGCCGGTGCAGAGATCAGGATGTCGCGGCCCCAGAGATCGGCCGGGTAGCCATCGGGCACGTCGCCGAAGTGGCCGACGGTGGCGCCGGCTTCCCAGGCAATTAGGCGGGCGGCGGCGAAGTCCCAGGGGCTGACGTTCTCGTAGTAGATATCCAGACGGCCACAGGCCACCCAGCAGATGTCCAGGGCCGCCGAGCCAATGCGGCGCAGGTCCCGGCATTGGTGAATCATGGCATCCAGTCGGCGCACCAGCGGTTCCAGATTGTCCTTGGTGTAGGGGAAGCCCGTGGCAAACAGGCTTTGCCGGGGTTCCGTTGCGCCGCTGTGGCGAATGGGCTGGCCGTTTAACGTAGCGCCTTCGCCCTTGGTGGCCCGAAAGGTTTCGCCCGGAAAAGGCGCGTGCACCACACCCACCTGAACCTGGCCGCGCTCCGCATAGGCAATGGACACCGCCACCTGCGGGTGACCGTAGGCGTAGTTTACCGTGCCGTCGATGGGGTCGATGATCCACAGCGGCGTGTCCAGCTCTTCTGCCTGGGACAGGTCCGGCATGGTTTCTTCAGACAGGATGCGGTGATTGGGAAAGCGTTCGCGGATGGCGCCGGTGATGAATTCGTCGGCCATCACATCAGCGTGGGTAACCAGTTCCGTTTGCTGCTTGTAGTCGGTGCGCAGGGTGTTTTCCTGGCGCTCGTGGCGGATCAGCTCGCCGGCCTCCCTGGCCAGGGCTTCGGCAAAATCGGTGATTTCGCGCAGAGAAACGGAATCAGACATGGCACCCCCAGTTGAACAACGTGAGGGTGCCAGTTTAGCACGGCGCGGCTTTACAGGCTGCTCAGCCACTTCTCCATCTTGTCCATGGCCAGCACAATGCGCGGGCAGGCCTGTTTGACGAAATCGTCACCCAGCGCCTGCTCAGCATAGTCGCCACCGGCCAGGGCGAGGGCCTGGGTGCCGTCGAAGTCGACGAACGCGAGGCGCGCGCCCAGGTGGTCCGGCACAAAGCCGAAGTCACTGGAGGGCAGGATGGCCACGCCGGTGTCCTCCAGCAGAGCGGTGCAGAACGCCTGGGCGGTCTTGATATCCCTCCGGGCCAGTCTGTCGCTGAAGCTGGAGAAATCCGGGAACAGGTAGAAGGCCCCCTCCGGCTTTTGCACCACGGCACCCATGGCGCTCAAACGGGTGTAAACGTATTCACCCACCACTTTCAGCACCCGACGGGACTGTTTCAGGTACTCGTCGATGTCTTCGCCACCGTCAAAGGCGGTGATGGCGGCATGCTGGATGGGCGCTGCGGTGGAGGTGAAGGTCTCACTGGCAATGATGGCCATGGCATCCTGTAGCGGGCGCAGTTCCGGCGGGAAGATGAAGGCACCAAGGCGCCAGCCGCCGGCACCCAGCCACTTGCTCATGCCGGTGCTGATGATGGTGCCTTCCGGGTAATAACGGGCGATGGATTTATGCTTGCCCTCAAAGTGCACTTCACCGTAGATCTCATCCGATAACAGTATCAGGTTGTACTTGCGCGCCACGTTGGCGATGGCCAGCAACTGGTCGTCGGTGTAGGTGCAACCGGTAGGGTTGGACGGGTAATTCAGGATCAGGATACGCGGGCGCGACGGGTCGTCCCGGCAGATGATGTCCAGTTCTTCCGCCGTCAGCTGCCAGTTGTTTTCCGCGTGGGTGGGCAGCCAGTGTACCGAGCGGCCGATGATTCGCGCCTGAGGCGCATAGGATACCCAGCTCGGGCGCGGAATCAGCAGGTCACCGTAGTAGGCCAGCTGCAGAATAAACAGCAGCTCTTTCGAGCCCGGGCCAATCAGCACGTCTTCCCAGGTGCAACGCATGCGCTCGGCCCGGTTAATGTAACCGGCAATGGCCTCGCGCAGGCCCTTGAGGCCTTTCACCGGCAGGTAATCTTTCTCGTGGGCGTGCTCTTTGAGGGCATCAACCACGCGCTCGGGCACCGGGAATGGCGACTGGCCCAAGCCAAGTTTGATGATGTCCTTGCCCTCGGAACGTAGCTGGTTGCTCAGCTCGTTGATCCGCAGGGTGGAAGAGGGCTGAATGCCCCGAACGTTCAGGTTGATGGCGAAGCGGTGGTCTTTTTTGATGTCCATTGTCCCGGTCTGTTGGTTGGTGGTGACAACGGCAGTATAGGAAACCCAAACATATCTGTGATACCAGTGCGGATAGGGGATTGCCGAAGGCTTGGGCGAAACTTTCGTCGAACCCCCTGTCTATCCGGTGCTATCGGTCTTTGATCCAGACTTCCACTCGGCCGTTACGTTGATTGCCGGTGCCGCCCACCGGCATATAGTGTCCATAACCAGTGTAGGCGACCCGGGGCAGGCCTGCCTCGTTTAACGCCTTGCGTACAGAGAGCGCCCGCAGTTCGGAGATCATCTGGGCCCTCAGTTCATGGCTCTGGGTGTCGGCGAAGCCGATCAGCAACAGGTCTTCCGCTGAGCGTCCTTGCGCTTCGAGATAATGCTTCACTCGCATCAGGTCCCGTTGTGCCTTGTTGTCCAGTTTGGTGTGGCCCTCGGCAAACCGGAAGTTTACGGTCAGCCGTTGGTAGTTCTCGGTCAGGCGACGGAAGGTGAGCGGCACGGAGGCATCGAAGTCCGGCTTCACCGCAATCGGGTTCTGGGAAATAAACCCGGATTCGGCCACCAGGGCCTGGCCGTTGGTGCCCAGGGCAAACTCGATCAACTGAGCGGCCAATTCCGGCGTGCGATCACCCATGGTGTACATGAACAGCCGCCTGGACAACGGGTAGTCCTCACTGGCGACGGTCAGTTGGTTCGGTTTCAGGGCCGGTGCGTTGCCGTCGGAAACTGCCAACAGCTTGCTGTTGCGTACCGAGGCCAGGCCTGAGAAACCGATTCCACCCGGGTCTCGGGACACATCATCAGAGAGCTGATCATTGGATTCGTAACGCATTGCCGAAGGATCCAGCGGGTATTTCTTGCCAAGCACGAGGGATTTGAAGGTGTCCCAGGTGCCGGAGCGGTCGTCCCGCGCGTACAGGGTGATAGCCCGGTTACTGCCTCCGAGCTCTGACCAGTTGCGAATCTCACCGGCAAAGATCTGGCCAATGGTGTCGATGCTGAGTTGATTGATCGGATTGGATGGGTGCACCAGGATGGCGAGGCCATCAATGGCGATCACATGCTCGCTTTCCAGCGCGGTGAGATCGGCTTGCGCGCGCACTTGGTCGGCCTCGGATGGCTTCACCGGTCGGGACGATGCCCAGATGCCGGCCCGGCCGCTGGCGAGGGTTCGAAAGCCGGTGCTCGAGCCATGCGCCGCCACCAGAACACTGAGATTGCGGCCGCCGGCGTTGGCACTGAGGATCTGTTCATTTTCCTCACCAGTGGGCCGGCTGCTGGGGTTGTCGTCGCCCAGCTGCTGTAGATACCCGGAGACCAACATGGGGGCCAGTGTGGCGCCAACGGTGTTCGACCCGTGAATTTCAAGCTCATGGGCGGATGCCGGAGACAGCATGACCGCCGCGAGAACGAACAGGCAGAGAGTGAAAAACTTCCTTGGTGGTTTCGCCATTAGTTGAAAAACCTATTTATAACAGATGGTTGAATAAGGGGAAGCATGCTTCAGAATTATGACATTTGTGTTTCAGTCGGTTGCAGTGAGCGGATAAGAACAGGCACCTATGTAATAAAGTGTTAAGCAGGCCGCTGAGTGATTGGTCTGGCTGGCTTATAGTGGCGTATCCCCGGAAACAAAAATAAACAGTGCGGGAGACTGTGAATGATTGCGACAACGCTTGGTCGGGGTGCCGAATCCGCCCCGGCATCGGCAGTATCACTCTTCGGGAGGGTGCTGTTGGTGGACGACCATGCGCTGTTTGCTCAAGGACTGGCGGGTCTGATTCAGCAGGAGATGCTGGCAGCGCAGGTGAAAATTGTCTCGTCGGTTGAACAAGCTGCCGATGCCCTCAGGCACGATGACAACATTGATCTGGTGCTGCTGGATGTCGCCCTCAACGGTGAGGTGGGGCTATCTCTGTTCGCCCGGCTGTCTGGTCAGAGTGCCAAACCGCCCATTGTCATTATTTCCAGCAGCGATGACGAAGGGACGGTGCGGGCCGCCAGGGCCGCCGGTGCCAAAGGTTTTCTTGCCAAATCCGCAAGCAGGGCATCACTGGTGCGAATGATGCGAGCAGTGGGACAGGGGCAGAGCTACTTCCCCGGTGGCCTGACGGCTTTCGCTACTGACGACCTTCCCCTGACGCCAAGGCAGCGGGAGGTATTGGCCCTGCTGGCTCAGGGTTTCCCCAACAAACGCATCTGCCAAAGCCTGGACCTGACTGAACACACCGTGAAAACCCACCTGAAGGCGATCTTCACCCAGCTCGGTGTTCACAACCGGACAGAGTGCGTTAACAAGGCCCGGGCGCTTGGCTGGTTGTAGTGGCCGGTAGCTCAACCCAGAACACGCTACCCTGTTTAGGCCGGGAGTCGACACCGCACCGGCCATTCATCAGGCCGGTGAATTCCCGGACGATGGTCAGCCCCAAACCAAGCCCCGGGCAGGGCGCCGGGCTGGTGCCACGAACGTAGGGCTGGAACAACTGCTCCCCCAGCTCTGGCGCCACCCCTTTGCCGTTGTCGGCTACCTGTAGCCTTACCCTGTGGTCCTGGCATTGGCTGCTGACGGTGATGGTATTGCCACCGCTATGGTCGGCCGCATTGATCACCAGGTTCTGCAGTATACGCAGCAACAGGCCCGGGTCAGCCAGAACGGGATAACCGGCAGGCTGTGGTTCAATGGTCAGAGTGATATTGTGTTGGCCGAGCGTCTCGTTCATCAGGTCGTGTAGTTCCTGAACCATGGCTTCGAGGCTGACCGGCACTATTTCTGGTTGGATCATTCCTTCACTCAGGCGAGCGCTGTCGAGCACGGTTCCGAGCAGGCGGCGTAGCTGGGCCACCATATCTTTGACTTGAGCAATGACCGAGCTCTGATGGCCATCCTGTTCGCCTGGTTTCAGATTTTCCAGGGTGATGTAAATAGCATTCAATGGCTGGCGCAGATCGTGGCTGGCGGCGGTAATCAGTTCGGTCTTCCGCCGGCTTTCAGCTTCAGTAGCCTGGTGCATCAGGTCCAATAGCTGGCGGTCCAGAAAGTGCGCGCGATGCCGGTATTCACTGACCCAGGAGCCAATCATGCCGATGGCGTTTGCGGTCAACAGAAAGAAGCCATTGCTCAGGACGGCGGGGGTGGGCGTGCCGGCAAAGGCCTCTGTGCTCAGATAGGCGATGACCAGCAGGCTGGAGGCCACAGCGGCAGTTTTGAAAGGAAGGCCCATGGCGAAATAGCCAAACATGAGCATCAGGATCATGCCCTCATAGGGCAGCGGATAGTCCTGTTTTCGGGCCGCCAGGATGATGGCGATCACGCCGACACCACCAACAAGGTAGGCGGCGGTATACAGTTTCTCGAACGTCTGGTCTGAAGGCTTGTCCTGATAGGCGAGGATGAGCACCAGGATGATTATCGGGCAGACCACGGCCAGGCGAACCCCGGCGGTTATACTGGCCAGCTCCGGAGGCAGGGTGAGAATGTCTACGATCGCATAGACCAGGTACAGGGCCAGGCCGGCAATCGACACGGGCCTTGCCCGTTGCCGAATCATGGCTGACCTGGATTCCCGGTAAACGGGCTCCAGCCTGGGGGTAAAGTTCAGAGACCTGAAGCCCAGCGCTTGCTGTTGTTGGATTTGTTCAGCGTTCATATCGGGTCCTACTGCGTCTTCGCCCGATTGTAATACGCGGCAGCGCCGAGTTCAGGCGCTTCCGCACATTATGATCAGCTTTGATCCAGCAGCTTCAGTCTTGCCCAGGTCTGTTCCTGTTCATCCTGGAAGTGTTGCTGTAACAATTGTTCCTGATGTTGCTGTTGTTCGGCGTCCACGAGACCGCCGGCAACGCTGCTTTGCAGGTCCTTCCGGAAGCTTTCGAACCGAGCCTGGAAGGCTTCCTGTTGCTGGAGGTAACTGACCACGCCGTCAACGCTCTGGCGATCAAGCCCCAGCTCGGTGAGTCGTTGTCCCGCCGCTTCCGGGGAGGTGGCCGACTCCACCGCGAGAACCCGTTCCTGGTGCTGTTGTGCGCTGGCTTCCAGCCGTTGTTCGGTGGATTTCAGGGTGCCTGGCAGCTGGTTGCGGTGCCATTCCACCAGGGCCTGTTTGCCCTGATCGGTCAGGTCGGCCCGCTGCTGAATGGCAAGCGTGGCCAGGGTATATTCGCTGTAGGCTTCTTCCATGCCGAAGAAGGCTTGATGAGCGTCGGGTGCGAAGGTTTGTTGCCGCAGACCCTTCAGCTGAGCCAGGGCATTACCCAGAGCAGAAAGCTGATAGGCCGGTTCATGCTGGCGGGCCGGGTCCAGTTCGGTTTGCATGACTTCCAGAGAAGCCTGTTTGTAAGCCAGATATTGATCCAGCAGGGCCAGGGCTTGCTGTGCGGCGGGTTCTGGCAGGTGTTGGCGGGCCATTTGCTGAATCTGGCCGATGGCGGTTTCCGGTGATACCTCGCCGGCGGTGCTCAGGAAATAATCGAAGAAATCCCTGACCTCCAGATTCACGATCAGCTGACCGTTGTCGTCCGCCTGCAGAACGCCGTCTATATCGGTACCCTGCAGTGAGGGCGCAAACGGGTTGGGACCCAGGGACTCCGGGGTTCGGGTTTCAGCAACCGGTGCGCTGGGGGCGACAATGGCCGTCGGGGCAAGGCTGGTTGAACCAGACTGCTGAGCGGCCTTTTCAGTTGCCTGCTGAGGTGTTGTGTTGGCGGTGCCCGTATCTGCTTGCGGCGTCAGTGCCCACCAGAGGCCACTGCCGGCCACAACGGCCAGCAGCGCCCCGGGAAGCACCCATCGACGCAATGCGATGGGTTTGTTCGTCATACTGTTCTCACAATCCGCGGTTCTTCAAACGGTTGGCGTGGCTGCGGTACAGGCTGACCGGATTGGTCCAGAGTGAGCGTGCACCCAGCAGGTGGTTGATGGCATCGACATGGTTCATGTCGTAGTGGGTGCCGATCACATTGCCCATCATGGTGGAGCAAACGCCCACCAGGCCATCACTAGGCTCACTGCCGAAGGCGAGAGAGGTTACTCCCAGGAACGGATCGGTGATGTCGAACACGTTGGTCCAGATGCCGCGCCCGGTCCAGGAGAAGAACTTCACCCGGTTGCCGTTGATCCAGACGTCCTCATCGGTGCCAGCGCAGGCATTTCGGTTAACCCCTTTCCAGCCCAGGGCGTTGTTCAAGCTGGTGGTGCCCGGGGTGGTGAGGGTTTCCAGCGCGGCCACGCCATCCTGCGGGTTGTTGGAACCGGACAGAGCGTTGATCAGTCCGCCGAGAGCATTGGCGATGGCGTCCACCCCACCTTCCACGTAGCTGCCGGGAGGCAGTATGCCCCGGATGACATCGGCGACTTTCGACCCCTTGTTAACACCATTGATGGAGGTAACAGAGGCAATGCGGTGGGGAATCAGGGAGGCGGTTACCCGGGAGGTGGGCGCGCCCTGGCTGTGGGCCATCAGGTTGACCTTGGAGTGACCAAGACTGTTTACGTAGTTGGCCAGCTGTTGTCCGCGCTGTTCACTGCTATTCACAAACGAAACACTGGCGGTGTAGACCTTTGCGCCACTGCGCTCAAGGTTCCAGGGGATGGTATGGAAATAGTTGACCAGACCACCGATGGTGTTGAAACCGGTCACACCGTGAACCAGCACAATCGGGTGGCGGGTCTGGGTGTAACTGGCGTGGCTCACCATTGAGAAGACCAGCATGAGGGCCGCGGCCATCAGCCGGAAAGGCATGGCAATTCGCATAAAAGACTCCTGTTGTTTTTGTTGGTTGTCGTAATGCAACGAGGAGTATTGCCCGGCGGTCGGGTCTGGCGTAATCGCCCATTTGGGTGAGGTGAAAGGGTGTACGTGTGCTGGGCTCAGAACCGGTGGGGTTCCAGTTCCATGTGCTCAATCTGTCGGCCGAGCATGATGATGCGCCCGGTATAGCGTTCTTCGCCAGTGGTGGTGAAATCAAACAGGAAGCGGCGCCATACCCGGAGTTTTCCGTTGCGGTCGCGTTTGAACCAGAGTCCGCGCAGGTAAACGGCATCATCCAGTAACAGCACATCCATGGTCTTACAGTAACGGTGTGCGGCCTGTAGCACGAAGTCTTTGATGTCCTTGGCTTTCCACCAGTACCAGATGGCAAAACCGGCGACAAACAGCCAGAAAAGATTTCCGAGGGTCAAGGTGCTGGCGATCCTGAGCTTTTGTGGGTTGGGCTGGTTTCACCAGCCGACAGATCGCCAGACTACCCTATTGCGCCGCCTCGGGAAATTGCTGTTCGTCGGTAACCGGTTCGTTTCTGCGCATGGGTCGCTCCTGGGATCTTTTTATCGAACTCGCTGGAACACTATCGACCTGTCGCCGTGTGCGGGGTATCCCAATATTGCAAATCGCCAAATACGAGTCACATTTTTCTCCTCCTTTGGTCAAAGGTAGGGCGTTTTTGCAGGATGTGGATAGGTTTGCGACAGTTTAAATCTATGCTGGGTTGAAAGCCTGTCGTTACCGCAGGCTCGGCGTGGAAGGAAACAAGACGATGCAGGCGTTGAGAGAACAGGATTTCAAGGCGTTGGTGGACAACCACCCCAGAGCTATCATGCTGGCTACGCCAGATGCCCGGATTGCCTACGTCAACCTCATGTTCCAGGCGGTGACCGGCTATCTGGCAGAAGAAGTCGTGGGGCAGAAGCCATCGGTGCTGAGCTCCGGGCTGCATTCGCACGAGTTCTATCAGACCATGTGGCGCAGCCTGAATCAGACCGGATGCTGGGAGGGACTGATCTGGAACCGGCGCAAAAATGGCGAGAACTATCCGCAGTGGCTCAATATCTACCCGGTAGACTACCAGGGACAGAGGCTGTTTGCCGGCGTTTTCATGGATGTTGGTGAGCTGACTGCCAGTAACGAGCGTCTGGCGTCTCTGGCTTACTATGATCCGCTCACCGAGCTGCCAAATCGCTCGCTGTTCCAGGAGTTTCTGAAAGCAAGGGTCGGACAACGCAAGGCAGGCAACGGCTGTTTCGCCGTAGTCTACATCGATCTGGATTTCTTCAAAGCAGTCAATGATCTGCATGGCCACGACTGTGGTGATCGAGTGCTTCAGCAGGCGGCGGCCTGCGTGAAGAGTGTGCTTCGAGATGGGGATGTAGTTGCCCGGCTATCCGGAGACGAGTTCGCAGCCATTGTTGAGCTGGAGGATGAGTCTGAGTTACCCGTGGTTTGCCAGCGCATGAGCGGGATATTCCAGGCGCCAATGCTGGTGGAGCACCGGGAGCATTTCCTGTCGGCCTCTGTGGGGGCTGCGGTGTTTCCAAAGCATGGGAAAACGGCTTCGGCTCTGCTGCAAAATGCTGATCGTGCAATGCACGCGGCCAAGTTCTCAGGCCGCGCCTGTTATCGAATCTACAGCGCCGTGGACGGTGAAGAGGGGCAGTTCCATCAGCGCTTGTCTGAAGCATTGATTGCTTCGCTCAAGGTCGCTCCGGAGGAGTTCTCCGTGGTGTACCAGCCCCAGTACGACCTGGCAAGCGGCTCCATGGTGGGGCTGGAGGCCCTGTTGCGCTGGCACCACCCTGAACTCGGCGCAGTATCGCCGGCGGATTTTGTCCCGGTGGCAGAGCAGCGTGGCCACATACATGAGCTTACGGAACAACTCGTACGGCACATCATGGCGGACCTTCAGCAATGTGAAGTCGGTTGGGGTAGTGGGCGTCGGCTAGCGATTAATATTTCCGCCCGGCAGATTTCGGACGGGCGGCTGGAGCCGCTGCTGGAGCCGCTGTTCTCAAGCCTGGAGGCCCGGGGGTGGTGCCCGGAAATCGAGATTACCGAAACCAACCTGATGAATCTGTCGCGCCGCTGCCTCGCCAAGCTCCAGTCGTTTGTGGACCGGGGCATCATGGTCGCCATTGATGACTTTGGTACCGGCTACTCATCTCTGGCTTACTTGCATGCCTTGCCGGTCAAGGTTCTGAAGATCGACCGTCAGTTTGTCCAGCGTCTCGGGCCGGATGGTCGCGACTCGCGCATCGTGTCAGCCATTCTGGCCATAGCCGAGGCGCTGGATCTGGAGGTCGTTGCCGAAGGTATTGAAACGGAAGAGCAGCGCCGCAGGCTGCGGGAACTGAACTGCCATCGTGGTCAAGGCTTTCTGTTGGCAAGGCCAACGCCTCTGGCCGACCTGTCATTGGCCTGACTGCTTCTGCAGTTTTGACAACTATCAATAAAAACATAACTTTTGTTCAGCTTTTGCGCATTTTGCAAGATTTGGCTAGGGCTTTGTCCGCAGCTACTTTAAAACGGCAGGCTCATTAATTGCCTTTTTGAGCTATATGCGAACTCTGAATGCCAAACCGGAATTGGAAGCCTACCTGCGATTGAGCGGTGCAGGTTGTGGAGAGTGGCTGGCCGCCATGACAGAACTGCTCGGGTGCCGGGGAATAACCTGTGGCCTGACTCGTCCTCAGGGATTGGTGGGTTCGTTGTCAGCCCTTGATGTAGAGGCTGGTTTGGTCTGTGTACTTGATGTCGCTCAGGATATGCTGCTTGCCGACTGCTGTATGCCTCAGAGGCCTCTGGTAGCCACCATTCACGGGTCGGCGCAGATATCGTCGGAAGGTGGCCCTGGTGTATCCGCCTTTCCGTTGATCATGATTCCCGCTGGCCAAACATTTAGCTTGAGAATCAGTAAGAACAGTCGGCTGGTACTGGTGTATCCGGTGAGTGAGCTGGTTCCAGTATGGCCCCGGCCAGGCCTGGACGTGGCGTTGGCTGGTCATATCCATCGTTTTCTAATGAAGGCGGACTATTTTCAGGATCATCAGGATGCCAGCCGGGAGACACTCGCTCTGTTTGAACGCCTGGAACGGCAACTGGCAACGGGCAGGGTAGAACTGCCCGAAGAGCTGCCAGTACTGGACCGGAGGCTGGCGAGGGTGATTGAGAAAATTCGTAGCGAACGGGACTGGGATTTTGATCTGCAGGAGCTGGCCAACCATTCCGGGGCCAGCGAACGTAACCTGTATTACCTGATGAAGCGGGAAACCGGCATGACCCCTTATCGCTTCTATCAGCGCTGTCGTCTGATACGCGTGCGTAAACGCCTGGTGGATTGCCAGTGCGACGTGCCACACATCTCCTGGTATGCCGCTGACGAGGGCTTTACCCATCTGGGCCGCTTCGCCGCGCTGTATCGGGAACACTTCGGCGAGCTACCCAGTGAAACTGTGCAGTGGCGACGGCGGCTGCTGGTTGAGCCAGTGATGGAACCCGCCGACTTTGCCATGACCTGACGCCACATAGCCCGCAGCGGATGACCGGTGCGGGCTATGTGTTAACATCAGTCAGCGTTTAATGGCTGCTGGATGTGGTCGGAGCCCCGTCGTTGTTGTCAGCTTCCGTATACTCATCGGCCGCAGTTCCATGATGGTCTCGCGCCAGCAGAATGTAGAAGGCCGGCAGTACGAATACGGTAAACAACGTGCCGATACCCAGTCCTGCACTGATGGTCAGGCCAATCGCAAACCGACTCTCGGCCCCCGGGCCCACCGCAATCAGCAGCGGCACCATGGCGAAGATCAGTGCCAGGGAGGTCATGATGATCGGGCGCAGACGAATGGCCGCAGCCTCAATCACCGCATCCACCTTGTTCAGGCCTTTCTCTTTCTGCAGCAGGTTGGCGAACTCCACGATCAGGATGCCGTTCTTCGACACCACACCAATCAAGGTAATCAGGCCCACCTGGGTGTAGATGTTCATGGAGGCAAAGCCGAGCACGATAAACGCCATGGCACCGGCGACGGACATGGGCACCGACACCAGGATGATGAACGGATCGCGCCAGCTTTCGAACTGTGCCGCCAGTACCAGGTAGATAACCAGCAACGACAGGAAGAAGGTTACCATCAGAGCGCTGCCCTGGGTGGCCAGCTGCCTCGACTCGCCGGTATAGTCAAAGCTGAAGCCTTGCGGGAATACCTCGGCTGCGGCCTGTTCCATAAAGTCCATGGCGGAGCCAGCCGCCACGCCGGGCATGATAACGCCCTCGAGAGTCAGCGAGTTCAACTGGTTGAACTGGGTCCGGTTGGAAGGCTCCACCTCTTCACTGAAGCTGACCACACTGGATAGGGGCACCAGTTGGCCATTGCCGGCGCGGATGTAATAGTCGTCCAGTGCTTCACGGCTGGCACGGAAGTCATTACCCACCTGCGGAATCACCTGATAGGAGCGGCCTTCCATATTGAAGCGGTTGATGTATCCGCCGCTGAGCATACTGGCGAGCGACTGGCCGACATCACGCATGGACAGGCCCAGGTCTGCCACCCGGTCCCGGTCTACGTTGATGCGGGTAACGGGCTTGTCGAAGTTGATGGACTTCTGCAGGAACATGAAGTTGCCACTTTGCATGGCTTTGCCAAGAAGCTCGTCGGCGACTTCATTCAACTGTTCGTAGGTGCCTCCGGTGGTCACTACAAACTGGAACGGCAGGCCGCCACCCGAACCAGGCAGGGCCGGTAACGGGAACACCGCCGTCTGCAATCCGGTTACTTTTTTGAGTTCGGAATCCAGCAGGGGCTGTACCTCGAACTGGCTGATCTCCCGCTCACTCCACGGTGCCAGCTTGAAACCACCAAACACGGCGTTCGGGCTGGTGATACCAAGAATCATGAAATCCTCGTTGTAGCCGGGCACGCCGGACATCCGCTCCTGAACCTCCTGGCCATGATCAAACAGATACTCCAGCGTCGAGGTCTGCGGCCCCAGCCCCTGGTAAAACAGAATGCCCTGGTCCTCGGTGGGTGCCAGCTCATTCTGGCTCATCATCACCATAAAATAGATAGAACCCAATACCACGACGGCGAAGAACACCACCACCGACTTGGTCTGCATCAACGAGGTAAGAGCAGCTTTGTAGGCATTGGCGAGGCCATTGAAGGTTTTTTCAACCAGCACCTCGAAGCGCCCGGGATTGCCATGGGGTTTCAGCACCTTGCCGGAGAGCATGGGTGAGAGTGTCAGGGCAACAATGCCGGAGATCACAACCGTACCCGCCAGGGTGAAGGCAAACTCAGTAAACAGCGAGCCCACCAGGCCGCCCATAAACCCGATTGGCGCATACACCGCCACCAGCGTGGTGGTCATGGCAATGATGGGTGTGGCCATTTCACGGGCGCCATTGAGGGCAGCGTCAAACCGTGATTCGCCCTGCTCAATGTGTCGGTGCACGTTCTCCACCATGATAATGGCATCGTCCACCACCAGACCGATGGCAAGCACCATGGAGAGCAGGGTCAGCAGGTTCAGGGAGAAACCGAAGATCAGCATGATAAACGCGCCGCCAATCAGCGACAGCGGCACTGCCACAGACGGCACGATGGCCGCTCGAATCGAGCCGAGGCAAAGGAACACCACCACCAGGACAATCAGCATGGCTTCCAGCAGGGTACGGATGACTTCGTTGATGGAATCTTCAATGAAGTCGGAGGCATCGTAGGCCAGGCGCACATTCAGGCCGCTGGGTAGCTGGCTTTCGATGTCCGGTAACTCGTCTTTCACCAGGCCGGCGACGGTCAGCGGGTTGGCCCCCGGCGCCAGTTCGATGGCGACATAGGTTGCGGGCTCGCCCTTATAAAGCGCCAGCTGATTGTAGGTTTGAGAGCCAAGCTCCACCTCGGCAATGTCCCGCAACCGAATCAGGGTGCCGTTTTGCTGCTTGACCACCAGGTTACGGAAGGCTTCCGGATCGGCAATGTCGGTATCACTGGTCAGGGCAATCTCGGTGTACTGGCCCCGGGTAGTGCCGACAGCGGCCTGATAGTTGTTGGCTCGCAGCTTGTCTGCCACTTCGACCGGAGTCAGATCCACCGCGGCCAGCCGCTCCGGGTCCAGCCACACTCGCAGGGCGAAAGTACGCCCCAGCAGCTGGGCCTTGCCAACGCCAGACAGCGCCTGCAGCTTGGGCTGAACCACGCGGGTCAGGTAATCGGTAATCTGGGGGACTTCCAGCTCGGTACTGTAGAAAGCAATATACATCAGGGCCGTGTCGTCACCGGTGGTGGAGGTGATCACCGGGTCTTCTGCATCGCCGGGCAGCACGTTGCGCTGGCTGGCAACCTTGGCCTGAATTTCAGCGAGGGCGTCGTTGGCATCGTAATTCAGAACCATCTTGGCCTGAATCGTTGACACGCCCTGGGAACTGGTAGAGGTCAGATAGTCGATGCCGCTGGCCTCAGCAATGGCCTGTTGCAGGGGCGTGGTGATAAAGCCCTTGATCAGGTCAGAACTGGCCCCAGGGTAAGCGGTTGTGACCGTTACCGTGGTGCTTTCCAGTTTCGGGTACTGGCGGACTTCCATTTCCATGGCTGCCCGGGCACCGATCAGCAGAATCAGCAGGCTGACCACGGTGGCCAGCACCGGCCGGTGGACAAAAATGTCGGTGAATTTCATTACTCAGACGCCTCCTGCCCGGACTCGTCCTGGATTTCTACCCGCTGGCCTGCCCGCAACCGCAGCAGACCCTTCGAGACCACGGTCTCGCCGGGTTCAAGGCCTGAAAGAACTGCAGCCCGTTCGTTCCGGACCTCGCCCGTGGTGACGGTACGGCGCTCAACGACCAGTTCGCCGTCATCATTCTCCTTCACGGCGAACACAAAGTTGCCGTAAGTGTTATAGGAGATGGCGGTCCTGGGGACCGTGACCACTTCGTTGTCCCTGGGCTGGCCTGTTTGAATCGTTGCGAACATTCCCGGGCGCAATTTGCCATCTTCGTTGTTGAGGGTGGCGCGGATGCGAACCGTACGAGTCTCCGGGTTGACCGATGTGTTGATGGCACTGACTTCACCACTGAATGCCTCATCCGGCACCGCGGCCACCGTGACCGTTACCGGGTAACCCCGGTCAACCTCAGGCAGGTACTTCTCGGACAGCGTGTAATCCACGTAGATCGGGTTCAGCATATTGATCTCGACAATCGGCGTACCTGTAGGGATGTACTGACCCTGGTCGACCATGCGGATACCGAGGGTGCCGTCAAACGGTGCCCGGATCACCTTTTTGCCCAGTTGTGCCTCGGCTTCGTTTACCCGCGCCCTTGCGGCGTCGTAGTTGGCTTTGGCCTCATCGAACTGTGATTGTGATACCGCGCGTTTGGGCAGCAGATCAGAAACCCGCTTGAACTCCTGCCCAGCCAGTTGGGCTTCTGCCCGGCGGGTACGTAGCGCCGCCTCGTCGATGGCGGCATCCAGGCGAATCAGTACGTCACCTTTCTGCACGGTATCGCCGGATTCAAAGTTAATGGACTCAATGACCCCCGGCACCTCGTTGGCCACCTCGATACCGTTAATGGCGTTCACACTGCCCACGGCCTTGATACTCGGCTGCCAGTTTTCCGTGGTGGCGTCGGTCACGGAAATGATGGCTGGGGGCTGTGGCTGGGAGAACATCTCCTGCATCTGGCCGAATTCATAGAACTTGTAACCGAAGATGCCGCCGAGGACGACACCCAGAAAAATGATGACGATGACAAAACGGGATGCGGTACGCATAGGTCTGTTCCTGGGCTAGGTTTCTTTAAACGGATAACGTCGCCGGGATGGGAAGGCTGACAGCTTTCCTTGCGCATCAGGGGGCGGCGACAGGCGGACGCTTGTTGAGAATGCGTCGGCTTAACGATAACCAATAGGATGCTACAAAAAGCACTTCGGTTTGTCACCAGTTTGCCTCTAAATCTCAGTATATCTACTGCTATGAAACTACGATGACGCCGTCTGGCCGGATCTTGTGCTTTACGGATGTAAAATCGCAGTTTCGCATACATAATGGCACGGGAGTGTATCTGTTATGCTCCTGTCACGATGTGAACGGGTGAGAGGATGTAATGCAGCTAATTCTCGGCCTGGCCCTGGCGGCCGCCGTGTTTGTCATCTTGAAAAAATGGGGTGCCCTGTCACCGGAAGGCCAGAAAGCCGCCATCTGGAAAGCGGTTCTGGTGGTGGGCGGCGCCCTGTTGTTGTTTATGGTGCTGACCGGGCGGGTCCATGTGTTGACGGCAGCGGTTGCCGCGATCATTCCGTTGCTGCGCAAGCTGCCGGCGCTGTTGAAGTTTGCCCCCCTGGTTCGCCGGGCGATGGGTGATAACGAAGGGCCAGCTCCGGGTGGAGCGTCAGGTGCCCGAGCCAATGTGGCGACTCAGGGCCCGATGACCGAACAGGAAGCTTGTGACATCCTCGGTTTAAAGCCCGGCTGCAGCCGGGAGGAAGTGACCGCGGCCCACCGGCGGCTGATGCTCAAGGTACACCCGGACCGGGGTGGTAACGATTACCTGGCGGCCAAGCTCAACGAGGCCCGGGACCTGCTGCTCGGTAAACGGGCAGCGTAATCAGGGCAGAATGTCCACTTTCACGTCCACCGACTGGTTTTCAGAGCGGTTGCCGGTTACCCGGTAAGTAATGCCATCCTGACGATGATTCTGGGACGTGCTGGTGCCACCCAGGGACACCCACTGACCGGGTTCAACCCGTCGAATGGTCATCAAGGCTTCGGTTTCATAGCCCTGGATACTGGCCGGATCTTCCTCAAACGAGACGATATTCAGCTCTACCGTCTGGTCGGATATGGCCTGGGGTGTCACGATAAAGCCGCTGCGGGTTTCTACCTGTTCGAGTATCGCCGCCGGGTTGCGCCCGCCCTGGACCGCAAACGGTATGGTGCGCACATTGCCGGAGGTGATGTGGGCGGACTGGCCATCCTGGACCACCAGTTGCCGTTCAGTGCTGGAATTGGTGCTTATGGTGCGGCGTTCGACATTGGCGCCGGCCCGGTTGTCGGAAATCGTCACGCCACCGCCGGACTGCTTGCCGCCGATGTCCTGCCGGTAGCGAACGCTGATACGCATCTGCACGGGTGGTACGTCGATGGAGTCAATCAACATGCCAATCTCATCCAGCAATCCCGGCTCACCACGAACCACCAGTTGCTGTCCCCGGGCGGAGACTGAGACGGGAGCCTGCTGATAGAGTTCTTTAATCTGGTTGGCAACGTCAGCAGAGGTGCGGTTGTTGAGCTGGTAAACGCGAGACTCCTGGGCGAGGGCAAGGGTTGAAAACAGGGCAAACACCAGTGCCAACAGGCTGGTTGTGATGGAGTGGGTCGTGCGTTCAGTCATCGGGGCCTCCGGAGCCGTTACACATACCCGCCAAAAATATTCCGGATTGCGGGTTGCCAATCTGAAAACCGCGGGGTTATAGTGAAAAGCATGAAGACCACACACGCAGCCTGTCAATTGAATGTTTTGAAAGCTTTCGGTGAGAAACTGAAGGCCGCAGGTTCTGCTGTGTATTTTTGGTGGTTTGGTTATGGCTTTTATTTTAGCCAGAGCCCGGGCCGCCCGTAAGATCTTCATCGACCGAATTTAACGAGGAAGGCAGCCCGGCAAGCAACCCAGGCTGCCACCGGACTCAAAAAAGCCCCGACTGGTAGCCCAGCCGGGGCTTTTTTGATTCTGACACAGGGAAACGGGAACACAGACATGAACATGCCGCTGAAATCCGAAACGCTGGGCGAGCAAATCGCAAGTGCCTGCCAGCACCGACAGGAAGCCACACTGCCCACCGCGGGCGAGTTGCGCCAGCAGTTTCCTGCCGGTGAGCACCTGGTTCGGGCCATCGCCAGTTACCGTGAGCAGATCCGCGCCGTACTGCACGGTCAGGACGACCGAACCCTGATTGTGATGGGTCCGTGTTCGATTCACGATGAACAGGCCGCCCTGGATTACGCTACCCGTCTGAAAACCCTGACGGACGAGGTGAGTGATCGCTTCCTGATAGTAATGCGCGCCTACCTGGAAAAACCACGCACCACGGTGGGTTGGAAAGGCCTTTTATACGATCCCGAGCGCACCGGCCAGGGCGACCTGAAGCAGGGCCTGGAACGTTCCCGCAAGCTGTTGCTGGCGCTCTCTGAGCTGGGTTTGCCGCTGGCGACGGAAGCCCTGAGCCCGTTCATGATGGATTACCTGGGTGACCTGGTGAGCTGGACCGCCATCGGTGCCCGCACCACCGA
The DNA here is from genome assembly GCF_050707965.1 of Marinobacter sp. KM021. Taxonomy (NCBI): domain Bacteria; kingdom Pseudomonadati; phylum Pseudomonadota; class Gammaproteobacteria; order Pseudomonadales; family Marinobacteraceae; genus Marinobacter; species Marinobacter sp. KM021. The sequence goes on along the minus strand of NZ_CP136129.1, from coordinate 3,009,710 downwards.
ATCCCAGATCCACCGGGAAATGGTCAGCGGCCTGCCCATGCCCACGGGCTTCAAAAACGGCACCGATGGCGGCATTACCGTGGCCAGCCATGCCATGAAGTCTGCCTCGCACCCGCACCACCATATGGGCATCTCCCACAGCGGCGCGCCGGTGATGATCTCCACCGCCGGCAACCCGGACACCCACCTGGTGCTGCGCGGTGGCCGGGGCGTAACCAACTACGATGAACTGAGTATTGCCAAGGCGGTGGCAGAACTGGAGAAAGCCGGCGTGTCGACGGCAGTGATGGTGGACTGCAGCCACGACAACGCCTGCAAACAGGCCGAGCGGCAAGTCGACATTGCCCGTGAGGTACTGGCCCAGAAACGCAGCGGCAACCGGCACATCAAGGGCCTGATGCTGGAGAGCTTCCTGGAATTCGGCCGGCAGGATGACGGTGAAGAGCTGATCTACGGCTGCTCGATTACCGATCCGTGCCTGGGCTGGGAGCAGACGGAGGCTCTGATCCGCTCACTGTAGACAGCAACAGCTGCCCGGCCAACAATACCAGGATGCCCCCCATGGCCCGGTCGAGCCAGTGTCCGAACCGGTTAAAGCCCCGGCGGACACGGGGGTGGGTAAAGAATATCGCGACCAGGGCAAACCAGAGGCCGGTGGCAAAAGCCATATAAAGGCCGTAGCCCGCCTGCAGCAGCACCGGGGTGCCGGGGTTAATGATGACCGAGAATAGAGATACGAAAAACAGTGTGGCCTTGGGGTTCAGCACGTTGGTCAGGAAGCCGAGCCGGAACGCCGCCCAACCGGTTTGCTCGTTGCTACCCCTGGCATCCACATGAATGCCGCCGGGTTTTGCTCGCAGGCAATGCCAGGCAATCCACAACAGGTACAGGGCACCCACCACCTTCAGTACGGTGAACAGCATCACCGACTGCTGAATAATGAAACCAATGCCCAACAACGAATAACCCACATGCAGCAAGATACCAATGCCAATGCCGGCGGCGCTCAGCAAGGCATTACGTCGGGACTGGGTGAGCGCCTGGCGCAAAACGATCGCGAAATCCGGGCCCGGGCTTGCCACCGCAAGTAAGTGAACCAGTGCCACGGTCATAAATTCCAGCCAGTAATTCTGCACCTGAGATCTCCGGGTATTGTCATTGCCAGACGAACGTACTGAAGGTAAACCTGCAAACTGCTGAGGATTTTTTGCCGGTTTCACCTGTCAGGCAATGATAAGGTTTCTATACTTTCAGTTTAACTGCCGAATTCTAGCTTACCGGGAGGCAAAATGAACAAACGTGAAGTGGATGTGGCCATTATCGGTGCCGGGACTGCCGGTATGGTGGCGTACCAGCGGGTTCGTAAAGCCACCGACAATGTGGTTTTGATCGAGGGAGAACGGTACGGCACCACCTGCGCGCGGGTGGGCTGCATGCCCAGCAAACTGTTGATTGCCGCTGCTGAAAGAGCCCACGACCTGAAAACCGCCGATGAGTTCGGTGTGCTGGCGGGTGATGTACGGATTGATGGCCGGCTGGTGATGGAGCGGGTGCGGGCAGAGCGGGACAAGTTTGTGGCACCGGTGGTTCGGTCCATGGAAAAACTGCCGGAGGAACACCGATTGATGGGCCATGCCCGGTTTGTCGACAGCCACCGGCTGGTGGTTGGCGAGCATACCGAGGTGCACGCCGATCGCATCATCATTGCCACCGGCTCCCGACCTAACGTGCCGGGCATCCTGAAAGAAGCCAAGGACCGGTTAATCGTTAACGACGATGTGTTTGACTGGCAGGACCTGCCGGAATCTGTAGCGGTATTCGGCCCTGGTGTCATCGGCCTGGAATTGGGCCAGGCACTGAGCCGGCTGGGCGTGCGGGTTCGGCTGTTTGGGGTCAGCGGTGGTATTGGCGGCCTGCGGGACGAGAAAATCCGTGACTATGCGAAGGGCGTGTTTGGTGAAGAACTGGCATTGAGCCTGAAGGCGGAGACTCGTCGGGTCGAGCGCACGGGTGAAGGCGTTCACATCACCTGGCTTGAGAATGGCGAGGAGCATCAGGAAACCTTTGGCTACCTGCTGGCGGCCACAGGTCGTCGCCCCAATGTGGATAACCTGGATATCCAGAATGCCGGCATTGAGTTGGACGACCGGGGCATGCCGGAGTTTGATCCCTTCACACTGCGCTGTGGCGACAGCCATATTTTTATTGCGGGTGATGTGAATAACCACCGGCCCTTACTGCATGAAGCGGCAGATGAAGGCCGTATCGCCGGGGATAACGCCGCGGCCTGGCCCGATGTACGCACCGGCTTGCGCAAGACGCCGTTGGCCGTGGTGTTCTCAGACCCACAGATTGCCTCGGTCGGGCTGACCATTCATCAGGTGGACGAGAAGTGCCAGGGCTGCTTTGCAGTCGGGGAGGTCAGCTTTGAGGACCAGGGCCGTAGCAAAGTGATTGGCAGGAATCGTGGTTTACTGCGTGTGTATGGTGAGCATGGCAGCGGTTTGTTCATGGGCGCGGAAATGTTCGGGCCGGCGGCGGAGCACATTGCCCACCTGTTGGCCTGGTGTGCCCAGAAGCGCATGACAGTCAGTGAAATGCTGGAAATGCCTTTCTACCACCCGGTGTCTCAACAGAAACCTCAGGCTGGGGCCGGAACCCGCTGAGGGTTGTATGGATTGCGGGCCCGGCGTCTGAGCCGGCCCGCTTCTGTTATATCCGTAATTGATCTGAATCAGCCGTTTCAGGGTGTGTTGTGCCGTACGATCAAAGGCCTGGCGGTTGCATTCCGCTGATACCGTGCCCATATTTTCTCATGGAAGAAGTAGGCAACGGTGTTGATGGTCGGCTCAACCATGGCGATCAGGCTGCCGATCAAAATGTCGCCGGTCAGGAGATAGGCTACGGAGAACGCCACCACGAAGTGTGTGATTGCAAAGGTGATAGTTTTTAACAGTGACTGGTCACCGTTGGCGCTGTGGTTGTGAACGAACAGTTTCAGTGCGCTCATGATCAACTCCGTTTTCGTATGGTCTATGAACGTATTGAAGACCAAACGAGAATTATTTCCAAATAGATCTTGTGATTGTCGCCGATAGCATCGCCCTATGGATTTCTGGTTTTTAATATAATCTTATGCTATTGCAAGTATTGAAGAACTAAACTTCAGCTATGGCCGACGACTGAGTAGAGTGGTCGGCAGATAAACCCCAACGCGAATCAGGAGGTTCAATATGGGTAAGAACTTTATTGGTCTGGACACGGAAAAGACCCAGAAACTGGCAGACTCGCTTAATGAGTTGCTGTCCAACTACCAGATCTTTTACATGAACGTTCGTGGCTATCACTGGAACATCAAGGGCGACAATTTCTTTGAGCTGCACGCCAAGTTTGAAGAGCTCTATGACGATCTTTTGCTGAAGATTGATGAGATCGCCGAGCGTGTTCTGACCCTGGGCCACCGCCCGGCGCACGCTTACAGTACCTACATTGAGAAATCCGATGTGCCCGAGCGAAAGGATGTGTCTGATGGCAAAGAAGCTGTGGGCAACATCGTAGAGAGCTTCGGGAAATTGATCGCCAAGCAGCGTGATCTGCTCAATCTGGCCGGCGAGGCTCAAGACGAAGGCACCGTTGCCCTGATGAGTGATTATATCTCCCAGCAGGAAAAAACGGTGTGGATGTACCGGAGTTACCTTGGTCAGTAGATTGTCATAATACGTCCGTAAGGGCACGTGGTGGTATCAGGCCGCCACGTGCCTTTCATTAATATGTCATTGCCCTGTCTTATTTCCTTCCCGATCCTGTAACAGCGGTGAAATAGGTTTCTTTGCTACCGAGTTAGTTTTCTAACAAAGCAAAGGAGCGTTCCGTGCAAAACCCAAAAACCATTTTCAAACCATCACTGCTGGCTATCAGTGTCTCGGCTGTCTTGTTGAGCGGCTGCCTGTCATCCGATAACGACAACACTCCGCCAGTAGAGGCACCCCCTGCAGTCACCGGCCTGACTCTCGAATTCGTAGGGCGATATAGCTCCGGTGTGTTTGGTGAAAGCGCTGCAGAAATCACCGGGTATGACGCCGACAGCCGCAGAGCGTTTGTCGTGAACGCCCAGGAAGGGTCATTGAACGTGTTGGATATGAGTGATCCATCAACACCAACGCTGATTGATACCCTGACGGTTGGTGACATTGCTGATGATGCGGTTGTTAACAGTGTCGCGGTCCGTAACGGACTCGTTGCCGTCGCGATCGAGTCTTCACCGAAGACTGAACCGGGATTCGCTGCCATATACGATGCTGCGACACTGTCCCTGCGCGGCTTTGCAGAGGTTGGTGCTCAGCCGGATATGCTGACGTTCACTCCTGATGGCAAATACCTTCTGGTAGCCAATGAGGGCGAGCCTAGTGACGACTACCAGATTGATCCGGAAGGCTCTGTTTCAGTCATTGATGTGACTGACCCTGACAACCTGCAGGTCAGGACGGCAGACTTTACCGCCTTCAAGAGTCAGAGAGCGCAGCTGGTGGCGGATGGTGTTCGGGTATTCGGGCCGGGTGCCAGTGTTGCCCAGGATATGGAGCCGGAGTACATCACCGTGAGCGCCGACAGCACCACTGCATGGGTGGCGTTGCAGGAGAACAACGCACTCGCGAAAGTGGACATCGCCTCGGCCACCATCACTGAGATCCTGCCGCTGGGCTACAAGGATCATGGTGCTGAAGGTCAGGGTCTGGATGCCAGCGATAGCAACAATGCCATCGACATCAAACCCTGGCCGGGGATTCTCGGTATGTACCATCCGGATGCCATCGCCAGCTTCAGTAACAACGGCGAGACATACATCCTGACCGCCAACGAGGGCGATGCCCGAGCCTGGGGTGAGGATAACCCAGCCTATTGGGGGCCTGAAGATTCGGAAGACCCTGCCTTTGGTGGTGATGCCAATCAGGGCTTTGTCGAGGAAATACGATTCAAGCACTTGTTCCACAAGAACGGTTTTGAGCGCCGCCTGGGTGATGACATGCCGCCACAGCTCTATGCCCTGGCCAAAGGCGCACTGTTGAATCCCGAGGTGTTCGACTACTGCGGAGCCAGTGCCGGTGAGCCGGGCGGCTGCCGGGAAGATGAACAGTTGGGCCGACTCACGGTGACCTGGACCATGGGCTACCGCACCGATGAAAACGGTGACCCTGTGATGTTCAATACCTCCGGTGTTGAGGACCCTGCAGGTGACCGGCTGATGTATGACGAGGTATACGCATTCGGTGGCCGTTCCATGGCGATCTGGTCCGCTGATGGTGATCTGGTGTGGGATTCCGGCGACATGGTTGAGCAGTATCTGGCCAGTGATGCCTGCCTTGCCGGGTCGCAGCGAGATATCCCCTGCGCGGAGTTCTTCAACTCGAACCACAGTGCTGGCGATTCGTTCCTGAACCGCTCGGATAACAAGGGGCCAGAGCCGGAAGCGGTAACATCAGCCACCTTTGGTGATCGTACGTTTGCTTTCCTTGGTCTTGAGCGTATGGGTGGTGTCATGGTGTTTGACATCACCAATCCGCAGTCGCCGTCGATTGTGGACTACCTCAACACCCGAGAGGAATGGGTGTTGGACCCGGAAACCAACCTGGCTATCGCCGGTGACCTGGGGATTGAGGACATCACTGTGATACCCGCGAACCAGTCACCAAATGGCGACGTGCTCTTGCTTACCGGTAATGAAGTGAGTGGCACAACTGCTGTGTATAAGGTGGTCCTGCAATACGCCGAGTAATCCGCCAAAGCAGTCTGTTAAAACAACCCCGCCGTGAGGCGGGGTTTGTCTTTGGTGCGCCAGGCATGGCGCGTAGCGCCTTGACGGGCGCTGTTCCGGTACAGGTGGTGCTGGCCGGATGACTTGGGGGTGCAAGTCCCCTGTGGGCCCGGCAAGGGGAACCACTAGCCGGACGGCAAGGGTGTCCACCGCGAGGTGGAATCTGAAGGAAGCCGCAGGCAAAGCACTGGCCCGACGAACAGGAATCGCATACGAGGCGGTCACACCGGGCAAGGCGGCCAATATCGTCAAAGCCCGATACTTGCACGGAAGGTGTGGACGTAAATGCGGCGGGCATAAGTGTGAAGGTCACGCGTCTTACCCTGGGAAGTCTGGTTCTCTGCCTTTGTGCTACTTACCCCGCGAGGGGTGGGGATGGGGAGCCAGAACTCAGCCGAGGTCATAGTAGGTGCGTCACCGCGTACTGAAGGACTGAACATGGTTGGCCGCCAGTAGGCGGTGAGTTCTCGTGAAGTGCTTATGAAGACAGAAGCGACCCGGATGGGTCAGGGCATTCAGGAAGGGGTCGGGCGGAACCCGGCAGGTACTGAAGTCCGTGTCGAGGCAGACGCGGGGGCTCACTCGTGGACGAACGCGGAGCCGAATGCGCTGATGGAACAGGTGCTTGAGCGCCCGAACCTGATGCGAGCGTATCAGCGGGTGGTGTCCAACAAGGGAGCCGCCGGTGTCGATCAGATGCCGGTAACCGCCCTTAAGCGCCACCTGCAACAGCACTGGCCAACGCTGCGTGAGCGACTGTTGGCCGGAAATTACCATCCTCAACCGGTCCGCCGGGTCAGCATCCCCAAGCCGCAAGGCGGCGAACGGATACTGGGTATACCGACGGTGCAGGATCGCCTGATCCAACAGGCGCTTCACCAAACGCTAAGCCCAACGCTGGAGACGACCTTCTCGGATCACAGCTATGGGTTCCGCCCTGGTCGAAGTGCCCACCAGGCGGTCAAGGCGATGCAACGGCACATCAATGACGGCCACCGCTGGGTGGTCGATCTGGATCTGGCCCAGTTCTTTGACCGGGTCAACCACGATGTGCTGATGGGCCTGCTGGCTCGTCGCATCACCGACCGACGGATACTCACCCTGATCCGACGTTACCTGCAAGCCGGCATGCTCGAAGGTGGACTGGTCAGCCCGAGACGGGAAGGCACGCCGCAAGGTGGCCCCTCTCGCCCTTGCTCTCCAATGTGCTCCTGACCGAGCTGGACCGGGAGCTGGAGCGCCGGGGCCACCGGTTCTGCCGATATGCGGACGACTGCAACATCTACGTGAGCAGCAAAAGAGCCGGCGAAAGGGTCATGACCAGTATCACCCACTTCCTGGAAGCGCGGCTGCGCCTGAAAGTGAACACAGACAAGAGTGCGGTGGACCGCCCCTGGCGCCGAAGCTTTCTGGGGTACAGCGTAAGCTGGCATCAAGGGCAGGTAAGGTTGAGAGTTGCACCGAAGAGCCTGAAGGCCTTCATGACCAAGCTGCGTCCGCTGCTTAAGCGATCTCGCGGGCAGTCGCTGACGACAACTATCCAGAAGTTGAACCCGGTTCTCCGAGGCTGGGCGAATTACTATCGCCTAACGGTCTCGAAACGCTCGGTGGAGGCACTGGATGGCTGGCTACGGCGGCGACTTCGCCTGATTCTATGGCAGCAATGGAAGCGGGCCCACACCCGGGCGCGCAATCTGATGCGGCTCGGTCTGACGGAGCAACGGGCTTGGATGAGCGCAACGAATGGCCGTGGTCCCTGGTGGAACAGTGGCGCGTCTCACATGAACGCGGCGCTGCCCAAGAAGGTGTTCAATGGCCTGTCTCTGGTAAGCTTGCTGGATACGATGGTTCGGCTTCAGAGCCAACCGTGAACCGCCGTGGTACGGAACCGTATGCCCGGTGGTGTGAGAGGACGGGGGAGGCAACTCCCCCTCCTACTCGATTGCATCGCAACCCTTTGCTGAAAGTCAGGTTTCACACAACTGACATATATAGTTAACAAATCGTTCATAAACCATCGCCATAGTGACATCACGAAATTCAACACCGATCAAGAATGATCACTGATGGAGAAGAACGTAATGAAAAAGCAATTGCTGGCACTGGCTATCGGTTCCATGGTTGTCGCGCCGTCTGTGGCGATGGCAGACAAGGGCCCGACTGTTTACGGTAAAGTGAATGTTTCCTATGAGAACCAGGATCGTGATCGCGCCTCTTTCTCTAACGATGCCTGGCGTTTGCAGAGCAACAATTCCCGTCTTGGCGTAAAAGGTGAACTGGACCTGAACATTGAAGACGTGGTTGCTGTTTACCAGGCGGAATACCAGATCAACGTTGATGATGGCGGAACACCTTTCAGCCAGCGCAACATTTTTGGTGGTTTCAAACACGCCAACGCGGGCACACTGATCGCCGGTAACTTTGACACCCCGCTCAAGCGCGCCGAGATGAGCGTTGACCAGTTCAACGATACCCTGGGCGACATCGATTTCCTGATGGCCGGCCAGCTGCGTGCAACCAACATCATTCAGTACAGCACCCCGAAACTGGCAGACATGCTGACCCTGAATGTTGCGTTTATTCCGGGCGAAGAGTTTGATAACGTTGCTAACCCGGATGCCAATGACGGCCCAGCAGATGCGATTTCCGCCTCACTGACGTTCCAGAAAGACATCTTCTACGGTGCGATTGCCTACGATTCTGAAACGACTACTCGTACCCGTGGTAGCAGCACTCCCCGCCGTTTTGTGGATTCTGACGGCGGTGCACAGGATCCGCAGAACGATATCCTTCGTTTTGTGGCGGGCGTCAACACCAGCGCATTTGAAGCCGGTTTCCTGTACCAGTTGGCTGAAGGCGCCAACAACAACATGGAAGACACCAGCTACCTGGTTAGCGGTGCGTTTAAGACCGGCAATCTGAAGCTGAAGGCCCAGTATGGTCTGACCGAGGGTGATCTGACAGACGAAGAGCGCAGCTTGTGGGCGCTGGGTGCTGATTACAAGGTTGGCAAAAACAGCAAGGTGTATGCGGTCCTGACCGAGGTAGAGGAAGACCTGAGCGAAGACAAAGACACCACCTTCGGTATCGGCTTCGATCACAAGTTCTCCATGTAATACCCTTTTCATGTCGCGTCACTTCGCCGGGCCCCGCAAGGGCCCGGCTTTTTGCGTTTCAGCCGGCGGCTTTAAGTGGCGGCACATCCTGATGCAGGAACCATTTTTCGGTCACTACCTTTCGGGTAAACCAGTGCGAGCGCATTAACGTGCTGGCGACGGGCTGCTTCAGCCATTCCGGCAGTTGCCAGCCAGCTGCCTGCTCACTGGCACGGTTGCCAAAGCGTTCCGCAATGCGCTCACCGTAGCGCTGTAGCGCGGCGGCAGAAAAATCTGTGGCGTTAAGAATCACCTCGGCCGCCATCAAGGCGGATTCAATGGCAGGGCGGATACCCTCACCGCTCTGAGTGTAAGCCAGGCCCGCTGCATCTCCGATCAGCAATACGCCGTCGTCTACCAGTGGCCGATCGGCATGGGCGTACAACAGGTAGGCATGGCCTTTGAATCGCCCCGGCAGGTCTGCGGGGATTCGCCCGTCGTGCTTCATATCGTCTACGAATGCCTCCAGGTGATCCGTTAGCCGGTGGTTGTCTTCCCGCCCCAGGCCAATGTTCAGGAAATTACCTTTGCGGAATACCCAGGCATAACCTTTGAGGTCCCGGCAGAACCAGAGCTCCGGGGCATCCCCCCGGGCTTCACAGGCATCGGCCTGTTCCTGTGTCATCTCAAATTCCACTTCCTTGGCGGCGACTACCGTTTCGTGTTTGCCCGGGCCGTTGCCCAGCAGTCTGGCAACCGGGCAGAAGTGCCCCCCGGCGCCGATCAGAAGTGGGGCCTGCCACTGCTCGTTGATCACCCAGTTGCCATTGTTCCGGACGATGGATTTGACCGGTGTCGCCAGTTGTTTCGGAGCGTTCACACGGTCGAGCAGAAAAGCGTCGAATTCACAGCGGCGTATGCCATAACTAACAATGCTATGGTGGTCATTCTCGACGGCAGGCTGCCCCATCATGCCGATGCGGAAACGACGAATGGGCTGAAGGGTTCGGCCATTGGCGTAATCCGTTGGGTCGATTTCAAGGCTTTCCATAACGGCAGGCGTTACCCAGCCGGCGCAGGTTTTGTCCCGGGGGAACCTGGCTTTGTCGATGACCAGCACATTCTTCCCGGCCTCCTCCAAACTGCGTGCCAGGGTGGAACCGGCGGGGCCGGCACCTACGATAATCGCGTCGTAGTATTCCATCAGCTGCCCTCCGGTGTTGCTGGGAAGGCATACAGGTCCTGCCGGCTCTGGGGCAACTGATTGTTATCACCATGGGTGAACACCACCTGGAACAGCTGCAGCGACCCGGCCCGGAATGCCGCAATCGAGCCCGCCAGATAAAGTCGCCAGGCGCGGGTGAAGTGTTCGTCGTACATCTCGGTAACGCGCTCGGCATTGGCCTCGAAGCGCTCCGCCCAGTGGCTCAGGGTCTGGGCATAGTGCAGCCGCAGGTTCTCCACATCCAGCACCGAGAAGTCGCCGTGCTCACAGATTTCCATAAACTCGCCGATACTGGGAGGGTAGGCGCCGGGAAAGATCCGCTTCTCTATCCAGGCATTCATCAGCATGGGCCGGTTGCGCCCGATACTGTGGAGCAGAGCTATGCCGTTGGGGTTCAGGCTGCGCTTGATCAGCTCCGACAGGGCTCGGTAGTTTTCCTTGCCAACGTGCTCCAGCATGCCAACCGAGACGAATGCGTCGTACTGGCCGGTGATGTTGCGGTAGTCGTCCTCCACATAGGTAATAAGACCATCGAGCCCTTGGCGTTCAGATTCGGCCTGGGCGTATGCCAGTTGTTCACGGGATATGTTGTAGGAGTGAACTTTCACGCCGTAGTTGCGCGCCATATAACGGGCCAGGCCGCCCCAGCCACAGCCGGCTTCCACCACCGTCATGCCGGGCGTCAGGCGCAGCTTTCGGCACACATGCTCCAGTTTGGCCAGTTGTGCCTGCTCCAGTGTGTTACCGGGGTGCTCGTAATAGGCACAGGTGTACTGCATTTCTGCGTTGTCCAGCCAGAGTTGGTAAAACTCGTTGCCCAGGTCGTAGTGGTGGTGAATGTTTTCCTTGGCCTCGGAAATGCCGGTTGCCCTGGGGTTATGATTCCGCCACAGCGCGTCCAGCCATTTTGGCCATTTCTGCCGGGCGGCATGCACAGAACGGTAGAGGGTTTCCATAAGGTCCGGCAGCTCGCCGTCCACCTCCAGGCGGCCAGCACTGTAGAGGTCGCCGAAGGCCAGGTTGGGGTTGGCAACGAGGGAGTAGAGTGCCTTGTGATCCTTAAGATGCAAGGTGAAGCGGGCCGGGCCTTGCTCTGGCTCGATGACCTCGCCATTCCATAGCTGGAAGCGTATGGCGGGTGAGCCGGCCATTCGCATCAACTTGGCGATCAGCCAGCGTTCATAGCTGTGTGGTTCCCGATCAGCCTGACTGTTTTCCAATGGCAGGCTAAGAACATGCGCTTTGGTGTTGCTGTCAGAATAGTCCGTCTTTGGAGCTGTGCCCTGTGCCATGAAACTTCTCTCCCTTCGCGTTAATTCTCCGGCGTTTTCCCGAATGCATCACTGAGAGTCGCGTTTCTTGCTTAGTATAGAAAATGATCAGGGTTTGTCAGGTTTGGCTGCAAAAAGGACAGGAGGCAGGGGCGGGTTGCTTACCCGACCCTGCCTGAAAAGGTCAGTAAGTGGAGCTCATGCCGAACCATTCCGGGAAGATGACGATCAGCGCCAGCACCAGAATCTGGATCAGTATGAATGGCACAATGCCTTTGTAGATATCGATCGTTCGGACATTCGGTGGTGCCACCCCCTTAAGGTAGAATAGTGAGAACCCGAAGGGTGGTGTCAGGAAACTGGTTTGCAGGTTCATGGCCACCAGAATGGCAAACCAGAGCATGTTAATGCCCAGGGCTTCGGCTACCGGCGCCAGGATGGGCACGATGATGAAGGAAATCTCCACGAAGTCGATGAAGAAACCAAGAATCAGGATGACCAGCATGGCCAGAATGATGAAGCCCCACTGCTCGCCCGGCAGCATTAGCAGCCATTCCTCCAGCAGATAGTCGCCGCCGGTGTAACTGAACACCATGGAGAAGGCCGTGGCTCCAATCAGAATGGCGAAGACCATCGCAGTAACGCTGACCGTGTCCTTCGCCGCATCCCAGACCATCTTGAACGAGAACTGACGGTAGATCAGCGCCAGTACCACCGCGCCGATACCGCCCAGCGCGGAGGATTCGGTGGGGGTGGCAATGCCGGTGAAGATGGAACCAAGCACCACGATGATCAATGCCAGTGGCGGAATGATGGCCAGCAGGGCATCCCGGATTTCCTTACCCCGGCTTACGCCGTCATCATCCTTGGGCATTGCAGGTGCGGTCTGCGGCTTTAACCGGGTAAGGATAAGTATGTAAACGATGTACAGGCCGATAAGAAGCACGCCAGGTCCCACGGCAGCCCGGAACAGGTCGCCAACCGGCAGCCCAAGTACATCACCCAGAATGATCAGAATGATGGAGGGGGGAACTATCTGGCCCAGAGTGCCAGAAGCGCAAATGGTGCCGGTTGCCAGCCGTTTGTCGTATTTGTGCGCGAGCATGACCGGGAGTGATATCAGGCCCATGGCCACAACGCTGGCGCCAACCACGCCGGTCGAAGCGGCCAGCAGCGCGCCCACAAGAATGGTGGAAATAGCCAAGCCACCCGGCAAACCGCCAAACAGACGACCCATGGAGGTGAGCAGTTGCTCAGCCAATTTGGTGCGTTGCAGTACTACCCCCATAAATATGAACAAGGGCACCGCCATCAGTACCGTATTCTGCATCACACTCATGATGCGGTACGGCATGAAGGCAAACAGGTCCATGCCCTCGGCATAGATGCCGAACACCAGGGCCACACCACCAAACGTAAAGGCCACGGGGAAACCGAACATCAGCATGATCAGGGCCACGCCGAACATAATCATGCCGATCATGCCAGGCCCCCCGCGCTATGCTCGCCCACGTATTCTTTCTCGCCCGACAGTACCCGGATGGCGTAGGTCACCATATTCAGGCCGGCGGTGGCCATGAATACAGCACTCAGTGGTATCACCGCTTTGATCACCCAGCGGTGGGGCAGCCCGCCCGGGTCACCACTGCCTTCGCCCATCTGGTACGCGTCGACGGCGAAGCTGTAACCGTAGGTGCCGATCAGATAAGCAAAGGGAATGACAAAAATCAGGGCGCCGAGAATGTTTACCCAGGCTTTGGTCTTGTTACTCCAGCGGGTATAGAACACGTCCACCCGAACGTGGCCGTCTGTGCGCAGTGCGTAAGGAATTCCCAGCAGGAAAACCACGGAGTAAAGGTGCCATTCCATTTCCTGCATGGCGATGGACACATCGTTGAAGACGTAACGGGACACCACGTCGTAAAACACGTTCACGGCCATCAGGATCATGGCCAGGCAGGCAATCACGCCGCACAGTTTCGAGAGCCATGCCAGGCTCTTGTCGAGTTTGATTATCCAGTGCATGGAACTTCTTCCTCCGCAAAGCGGATGCGTGTCTGTGAAACGAAAAAACCGGGATCACTGCGTTGAGCGATCCCGGCTCTGTTACTTCTGAACCTCAGTTTACTCGACTTCGGCCATGGTATTCAGGTACGCCCGTTCAGAAATGTCTGTGTAGGCTCGGCTCTGGCGCAGGTAGTTCTCCTGGGATTCAACAATCCGTGCAGACAGGTCGTTGCGCTCGGCAGCTTCCTTCAGCAGTTTTTTGTTGGCGTCGTACATGGCCTGGAAGATGTCTTCCGGGAACTGCTTGATCTGAACGTTCGGATACTGCTCTTTGATGTTGGCCCAGGCTTCGGCGTTGGCGTGCTGGGAGTGAACCAGCATGTCGTAGGACGCGGTGCGCATGGCAACTCGCATGATCTCCTGCAGATCCGCCGGCAGGCGTTCCCATACACGCTTGTTGACCAGGAACTGCAGCTCGGTGGCCGGTTCGTGCCAGCCGGTGTAGTAGTAATCGGCGATCTGCTGGAAGCCAAGACGCAGATCCAGTGCCGGACCTACCCATTCAACGGCATCAATGGTGTTGCGCTCAAGGGCTGTATACAGCTCGCCCGGGGCAATGTTGGTGGGGTTAACGCCAACCTCCGCAAACACCTCACCAGCGAAGCCCGGAATGCGCATTTTCAGGCCTTTCAGGTCGTCCAGGGATTTGATTTCCTTGCGGAACCAGCCGCCCATCTGAACGCCGGTGTTACCGCCGGGGAACGACAGCATGTTGTGGGGCTCATACACTTCCTGCATCAGCTCCATACCACCGCCGTGATAGAACCAGGCATACTGCTCCATGGCATTCATGCCAAAAGGCATGCTGGTGAAAAACAGGGTTTCGGGTACTTTGCCCTTCCAGTAATAGGACGCCGAATGGCCCAGGTCATACTGGCCGGCCTTGACCATGTCAAACACGCCCAGTGGCGCCTTGTGCTTGTTGGCGGAATCAATACGGACGGTCAGCCTGCCGTTGGACATTTTTTCAACGGTTTCAGCAAAGCGTTTGGTGGTGTCGCCAAAAATCGGGAAGTTAGGGCCCCAGGTTTCGGCCATTTTGAGGGTGAATTTGTCTTGTGCGAGCGCCTGAGTGGCGGCAAAGGTAGTTGCCACAGCCAGCACAGCCGCGGAAAGAACAGAACGGATCTTCATTGCTCTTCTATCCTCTGGTTTTATTGTATTTGTCGTTTTCGATGGACCCGGTTCCCGGTAGGACACCACCGTCCAGACAGTCTAGTTCAGATTAGCAACTACCGCAGTCGTTCTATCGCAAAAAATAGGCTTTGTACGACATAGGTCTAAGGTCGTCGGGTGTTGAGAAGCTCACACATCCTGCATGCGGCCGATCTGGCTGGCCATGCGCATGGCCTCGTGTTCCTCAAGGGATTTCAGGTCTTCTAACAGGGATTTGGCCTCGGGAATCTCGGCTTTACCGATCAGGTTGTCATACAGGTTCATTACCTGGTCGTGGAAATCGAAAATCTCACGGGCAATGCCGGCAAAATCCAGATCGTTGTAGTGCGTGTCGCAGGTGCGTTCATTCTCGATAGGTTTGTGCACGCCATAGTCGTAAAGGCGGGTGTTCATGGCTTTCGAATCGGCCTGCTTTTCATATTCTTCCACGGCTTTTGCCAGTAGTTGCTCGTGACGACTTATGTAATCAAGCAGGGCACTGGCTCGCTCATCTTTATTCAAGGCGGCAGATTCGTGCAGGCAGCGGCCCAAATGGGCGTGCAGTTGCCGGGTCCAGTCGATCAGGTCGGCAAAGGTTTTGATTTCCATACAGGTAAACTCCCTTCAAAATGAAGTGGTTCAACAATTTTCTGTAAGTCTAGACGATATTTTCCACCTTCCATGTTGGCGGTCTTTTGATCGGGATCAGGAGCTTGATGAATCCTTCAGAACCTTTTCGTTTTTTGCTGACCCGGCTGACGGAAGATTACCTGTTATTGGCGTTGGTGCTGTCGCTTTTGCCCTTGTTGTGGTTCACCTCGCCAGAGCTGAATGAGTTGGTTGAACTGGTTCATTGGCAAACTCTGGCAGCGTTGACCGGGTTCCTGGTACTGAGTCGAGGGCTGGAAGACAGCGGAGCCCTGGCGCTTGCCGGGGTCTGGCTGGTAGCGCGATTCCGCACCGAACGTGCCCTGGCTCTGGCGTTGGTGGGCTTTTCAATGGTGTTGTCGGCGGTGGTCACCAACGACGTTACCCTGTTCATTGTGGTGCCGCTGACCGTAGCACTGTCGTCGGTTGTCAAAATTCCTCTGGGCCGGCTGGTGATCTTCCAGGCCCTGGCGGTGAATGTGGGCTCGGCACTGACCCCCATCGGTAACCCCCAGAACCTGTTTATCTGGCAAACCTGGGAGTTGGGGTTCATCGAATTTGTCAGCGCGATGCTGCCGCTGGTGCTTTTGTTGTCGTTGTCGCTGGGGTTGGCGACAGCCCTGGCGTTTCCATCGAGGCCTGTCTGCGTCAGCCTGGTGGCCAGGCTGGCTAAACCAAGGCTGTTGTTGGTGTCTGGCCTCTTGTACCCGGCGTTCATTCTGGCGGCTGAGGCGGGTGGCGTAATCGCCGCCGCGCTGGTGATATTGGTGTTGTATGGGCTGGTATACCGGTCGGTCCTGCGGGGTGTCGACTGGTTGCTGCTGTTAGTGTTCCTGCTGATGTTTGTGAACCTCGGGTTGTTGGCCACCTTGCCAGCGGCTCATGCTTTTGTGGAGTGGTTGCTGGCCATGCCCGGAGGGGTGCTGACTGCCTCTGTCCTGATGTCCCAGGTGATGTCGAACGTTCCTGCGGCGATTTTTCTCGCGCCGTTCACCGATGATTGGCAAGCGTTAGCCTGGGGTGTGTCCGTGGGCGGGTTCGGCCTGGCTATCGGGTCGCTGGCCAACCTGATCGCCTTGCGGCTGGCTCGGGTGCAGGGCTTGTGGTTGGCGTTCCATGTCTGGTCCATGCCGGCACTTGCTTTGGGAGTTCTGTCAGCGGTTTTCCTGATCGGGCCCGGCTGATCGCCGCGTCGAAATCATTCTTGAGGGCGCTCCGTCGCACTGACCGTTAGGGTGGCCGGTGTCACGCGGTTGGCGCGCCATTGCCGGTAATAAGCCAGGGCTGGCTTCTCGATGCCGTAGTGCAGGACGGCGGCCAGGGCAATCGCCACCGCCAGTGCCAGCACCACCCCCAGTTGTCCCGGAAGGCCCGCCTGATAGGCCAGGTTGATCAGCCCATAGCCAATGTTCTGATGAACCAGGTACAGCGTATAGGAAATGCTTCCCAGCCAGAGCAGGCTTGGGCGTGACAGGACATTCAGGTAGCCTGCGACCGCCAGCGCGAAAATGCCGTAGCAGGCCAGCACGAAGATATTGAACGGCGCTTTGTAGGCGACCAGACAATGGCCGATGCTCAGGACCAGCAGTACAGTGTCGATGGCGGGTAAGCGCCGGTCACGGTAGATCTGGTAAATCAGCATACCGCTGATAAACAGTGGCGCGTAGCGCACGAACAGAAGGTCTTTGAGCAGAAAGTCCAGGGCATCCGGAATGGCCTTCCACCAGATAACGCCGGCATAACTGACCAGCACCCAGGCCCAGAGTACCGTCCGAATCCTGCGCCAATCGCCAGAGTATACGATTGCCTTTCCGGCCACTGACGTTTCGTTCATGGTGATTCGCCCGATCCGGAGTACACTTGAGGATACGATGAGTGAATGCAGTAATCAGGGAGCGAGCAGGTCATGACAGTAGAGCTGGGTGTTATTGAAGGTTTCTATGGCCCAATGTGGAGTTGGGCAGAGCGGGGGCGACTGATGACCTCGCTGGCCGCACATGGTTACAGCTTCTACCTGTACGCCCCGAAGGCGGACTCCTACCTGCGCCGTCGCTGGCAGGAATCCCATCCGGCAGACCAGGCGGCCGAGCTGGAGGCTTTTGCCCGTTTGTGCCGCCGTGAGGGGGTACGTTTCGGGGTAGGCCTGAGCCCGTTCGAGATTTTCAACCGGTTTGATGACGCCGCCCGGGAAGCGCTGGCAGCCAAGCTCCGGATGCTAGACCGGGTGGGGATTCAGGAGTTGGCCATCCTGTTTGATGACATGCGCTCTGAAGTGCCGGAGCTGGCCCGCACCCAGGCCGAGATTGTCCGCTGGATTCGGGATAACACCAAGGCCACCACCATTAGCATGTGCCCCACCTACTATTCCGACGATCCGGTGCTCGACCGGGTATTTGGTGAGCGCCCCGCGGATTACCTGGAAACCCTGGGCGCGGAATTGCCAAAAGACGTGCGGGTGTTCTGGACCGGAGAGGAAGTCTGTTCCCGGGAGATTTCACCGGGTCACCTGAAGCGGGTGGGCGATCGCCTGGGCCGCAAACCGGTGCTGTGGGATAACTACCCGGTGAATGATGGTGACCGGATGTCCCGGCATCTGCACCTGCGGGCCTTTACCGGCCGCCCCGCGAACAATGCAGCACATCTGGCCGGCCACGCCATCAATCCGGCATTACAGCCGGCGTTGACGGCGATACCCGCGCTCACCCTCGCGGAATCTTACCGGCAGGGGCCGAACTATCAGTATGGCCAGGCGTTTCATCATGCCGCCCGGGAACTGTTGGGGGTAGACCTTGCCAATCAGCTTCAAACCGATCTGCTGGTGCTGCAGGATGCCGGGCTGGAGCGGATCAGTGACGAAAAGAGGCAGGCACTGATCCACACCTACGATGCTTTTGATCACCCGGCCGCCAACGAGATCCTGCGCTGGCTGGCCGGTGACTATCAGGTGACGGACGAGATGGTGCAAACCCAGTAGCCGGGTATTACTCCAGGTAATAGTCGACGGTGGACACCACCCGCACAGTTTTCACCGGCTGCTGTTGCTCAGAAATCCCCGGTGCCTGGTCCCGGGCCAGAATCTGGAACACCCCCTGATTGGCCCGGCGCAAACCGCCAACACTGGCGTTGGCATCCCGGGCGAACTGCTGGGCAGCTTCCCGCGCGGAGGCGGTGGCTTCGGCGATCATCGCCGGCTTGATGTCGTTCAGGCCACTGAACAGGTAAGTGGGGCCGCCGGGGCCGTAGTCGGTGGTTAGCAGTACGCCGGAATCCACCAGTTCACTGACGTTTTGGGCCGCCTGGCGAATGCGGTCTATCTGGGTGCTGCGCACCATTAAGGTCTGGTTGATGATGAACTTCTGTTCGCCCTCGCCCTGATAGGGGTTGGCGCGGGTGTCGGTGACATCCAGCCGTTGCAGCTCAACGGCATTTTTGTCGATCGCCTGTAACTCCAGAAACGCATAGATGGCTTCGCGGCTACTGCGTGCTCTTTCCTGGGCTTGTTCCAGGGTGTTACCCGTGGCTACAAAACGGATCGGCCAGAGTGCCAGATCGGCCTGCACCTCCCGCTCGGCCACGCCTTTGACGGTGACGTATCGGTCCGACGTTTTCAGGCCGGTGAGCCCTTCTTTCAACAACGATGCAGAGAGAATAAGGCTTATGCCCAGGATAATGGCAACAACAACTTTCATGGTTCAGTCCCTTGTGTGAATCAACGTGCCTATTCTGTGATGCACTGGATCTCTGGTCCACTGCTAAAACGTTCCCGCATGGCGTTCTGCTGCCGATCCGTGTCCCGGAATTCCGGCGGCAGAGGTTGGATCAGATACAGGTAATCGCCCTTGTCGAGGTTGCCGGCCAACGGTGCTTGTCGTTCCTCGTCTGGCCAGAACACCGGGCTGATCACCACCACAGAAAGCTCCGGCGCCTGTTGTTTGAGCAACGCCACGGTGCCCAGCCCCTGCTCACTGTGGAAGGTGCCTGTCAGGTGCACTACCTGGTGGTCCGGGTGTTGTTGATGGGCTTGCAGGATGCGCATGGCCATGGTGTTGTCGCGCAGTAGTTGGGCGTTGTAGGTGTTATCCATGCGCTCGGCCATGGAGGGATCGCCCTGGCCGTGGCTGCCGCTGATGGCCTCGACAAACTTTTCCCGGTAGGCGGGGGTGTCCCGGAACGGCTGCTCAGGCAGCGTTTGCCGCTGGTCGGTGGGCAAACGTTCGAGATAGCCCGGGCCGGTGCGGCCCACACAGCGGACCACATCGGCAGGGGCATTGGCGGCAACAACGGGAAGATCATGGCGCCGGGCAAATTCCACCAGCGGCCGGTAAGAAGCCCGGTAGTTGTCCCAGGCATTGGCGTCTTCGATCATTTCGGTTTCGCCGGTGATGCCCGCCAGATAACTGTCCAGCGCCGGCTGATAATCCAGGTTGAACTGCTCCAGGGTCAGCACCTGGCGCGGACGCTGTTGGTAAAGCCGTTGCTGTAACCGGGCCTGCAGAAGGTGTGAGGCCTGGTGGCCATGATATTCGCCAATCACCACCACATCGGTGCTGGCCAGTGCGCGGGCCAGACTGTCGATAGTGACCGGCTGGCTTGATTGGCTGTCGAACAGTACGCTGTCATACAGGGTTTGTGGTTGCGCTGGCTCTGTGCCGGACGGTTTGGGCAGCTGGGCACAACCGGTTGTCAGCGCCAGGCTGAACGCCAGAACAGGGGTACGAAAGCGTTTGGGTGCGGCCATGGGCAATGCTCAGTCAGGTTTGTCGGTGCGCCGTTCCCGCCAGTCTTCGCCCAGTCTCTGCTCGACGTATTCGCGGATAAACTGGCGGACTTTCTGTGACGGAGTGACATCCTCTGCTTTGCACAGTTTCTCGAAGGCGGCCTTTTTCTCGGGGTCGATCAGCAGTGTCAGTCGGGCGGTGCGGTTTTCTTTGGGCATTGTCATGGCGCTCATTTATGTTAATCAGGTTAACATTGAATGTAATCGTCATGAGCATATAATGACTAAGCTATCGCCGCAACCGGGAAGTGCCTCATGTCGCACCGCGCTCATCTGTTTTCTCTGAGGATTGCCCACGCCTTCCGTGAAGCCTGTGTGGATGAGCGTTACACCGGCGGCCGCTTCCTGAAAGACCTGATGGCCGGCGTCACTGTCGGTATTATTGCCATCCCCCTGGCCATGGCGCTGGCCATTGCCAGTGGCGTTGCCCCCCAGTATGGCCTGTATACCGCTTTTATCGCCGGCTTTGTGATCGCCCTGTTTGGCGGCAGCCGGTACAGCATCTCCGGCCCCACGGCGGCGTTCGTGGTTATTCTGTACCCCATTGCCCAAAGCTACGGCCTGGGTGGCCTGCTGCTGGCCACGCTGATGTCCGGGGTGTTGCTGGTGATTATGGCGGTGATGCGCCTGGGCCGTTTTATCGAGTATATCCCGGAATCCGTCACCCTGGGGTTCACCGGCGGTATTGCGGTGGTGATCGCCACCCTGCAGGTGAAAGACTTTTTCGGCCTGTCGGTAGAGACCATGCCGGAGTATTACTGGGACAAGCTGGCGGTGCTGGCCCAGCAGTTACCGGCGCTGGATTCCATGAGCACGCTGATCGCCGCCATTACCCTGGCGGTTATGTTGCTCTGGCCCAGGCTGAAAACGCCGGTGCCGCCGCATTTGCCTGCGGTGATTATCGGCAGCCTGCTGGCGATCTGGTTCAATGCCAATGGGGCTGCGATAGAAACCATCGGTTCCCGGTTCAGTTACCTGTTGCCCGATGGCAGTACCGGAGCCGGCATTCCCCCCTTCCTTCCCGAATTTGCCTGGCCCTGGCAGCAACTGAATGCCCAGGGCGAGCCGGTAGGCCTGTCCTGGAATATGGTGCGCGAGTTGCTGCCGGCGGCCTTTGCCATTGCCATGCTCGGGGCCATTGAATCCTTGCTGTGTGCTGTGGTGCTGGATGGCATGACTGGCAAGCGCCACAGCGCCAACAGCGAACTGATGGGGCAGGGCATCGGCAACATTGTGGTGCCGTTTTTCGGCGGTATTACCGCCACCGCCGCCATTGCCCGCTCAGCTGCCAACTATCGGGCCGGGGCCCAGTCACCGGTGGCCGCCATGGTGCATGCCCTGGTGGTGTTGCTGGCGCTGGTGTCACTGGCGGGCATTCTGGCTTACCTGCCCATGCCGGCCATGGCTGCGCTGCTGATCATGGTAGCCTGGAACATGAGCGAGGCCCCCAAGGCCGTGCATTTGCTGAAAACCGCACCGCGCAGCGATGTGCTGGTGTTTTTGACCTGTTTTGGTCTGACCGTCGCGTTGGACATGGTCATTGCCATTACTACCGGTGTGTTACTGGCGGCCGTGCTGTTCATGCGTGAAATGGCTCAGATGACCAAGGTGACAGACATCAGCGATAACAAACGGGTAGTGCAGGCCGGGCTGCCGAAAGGCTGGCGGGTATTCAAGATCAACGGCCCGCTGTTCTTTGCTGCCGCTGACCGGGTTTTTGGTGAGCTGGCGGATTTGTCCCGGGAAACCCGCGGCTTTGTGTTGTATATGGATGGCGTGACCGTGCTGGATGCCGGCGGCCTGGCGGCGTTGAACAAACTGATTGACCAGTGCCGGAAAAACGGCACCGAAATCATGATCGCTGACCTTCAGTTTCAGCCCCTCCGGGCCTTGGCTCGGGCAGGGCTGAAGCCGGAACCCGGCGTCAGCAGTTTTTATCCATCGCTGGCCTCGGCTCTTGAAACCCTCAGTGCCCGCCGCAGTGCCCCGCAGATGGTCTGATCCGCTTACAGCGGCCAGTGCAACTGCAGGTTGCCGCCGCCAAACCCGAATTTGTGCAGGTAGAAGGTGGGGTTCAGGGTTAATACGGCCTGGTTGCTGGCGCTCAGTCGGGTTTCAAGAGGCACGGCCAGCTTGCCGGTAAAGCCGGTGTGCCGGCGTTGTTCCTCCTCCTGTTCAAACGTTTGCCGGATCTCGGGCGCACTCAGATAAATGCCCGGGCTGATGCTGGTGTTCTGGCTGGCGCTCAGGGTGATCTCGGCAAAGACCGTGGGTTCCCGGCGCCGAATACGTCCCTCATCGTTCAGCTCTCGGCCGAAATATCCGGTTTCGTCCAGTTGCAGCCAGGCCACTCCAACCGTGGGGGAGAGGCGGTGCGGCACCAGGGTGGCGGAGCCCCGGGCCTTCAGGTGATCCCGCTCGAATCCGGTGGCCCTGTTTTCATCGCTCCGCTGTAGCGTGTAATCTCGCCGTGTGCGCTCACCTTCCAGGTGCAACCCGATCAGCCAGTCTCCGGTTTGCTGACGGTGGCTGATGGCCCCGCGCTGGGTTTCGTTGCTGACGGCCAGTTCCTGGCGCTGGCTGATGAACCGGGAATCGGGGGACAGGTTTAGCGATACTGTCGTACCCTCCACGGCAGAGGATCCTTGGTGATGCCACTGCAGAAAATAGGACTGCGGCTTTTTGCTGAATCGGTCGGCGGTATCGGTTTTTTCGTTGAAGTAGTAATCCGGTAGTATCACAGAGGCGTGCAGCCAGCTCTGGCTGTCGAGGTGATGGCGCGCGCTAAGATAAATGTCCGATTCCGCTTTGTCGGAGAACACATCGCCTTGCAGCCACACTTCTGTGCGCTTGCCAATGCTCTGGCGGAAGCCTACCAACTGCCGCTGATAGGGACCGTCCAGATCCTCCGCCCGCTGGATATCGAGCAGAAAGCCGTTCTGATCATCGCGAAACCCGAAATCCTGGCGGTAGCGGAAGTCGAAATACAGCCGGCGGCTGCTGACACTGCCGCCGGTACCACGGACGCCGTTGTCCATGGCGGTCGGTAACGCCTGACGGTGATCAAACGTCAGCTCGTGAAGGAAGCGCTCGGTGTCATAGGCTTCATCCCGGCCCAGTACCACTGCATCGGACCTCCAGGGTTGCGGGATATGAGCATTGCTGGCGCTTGCGGTGCCGGAGAGGGTGATTGCCAGTGCCAGGATCATCCGACGGGAGGCAGGGCTTCGGGTTGAAGTTGTTGTCATGGATTGAGGTCACCTTCCTGACAGGCTTTGTTCTATCCTATGTCCAACACTGATGATTCGCAAAAAAGGACCCCCATGTTGCCATTCCGGGTTGTTGACCGTCTGAAGTTCATTGTCGAGCGCCAACTTGTCAAAGGGGCTGGATTCCAGTTACTGGTTGTCGGCTTCTTTATTGGGCTTATTTCGCTGATCGGCGGGATGCTTGTGGTGCCCCAGGGGGGAGAGTTCGACGACCCGGGCTCGGCTGTCTGGTGGGCGTTTCTGAGGCTGACCGACCCGGGTTATCTGGGCGACGATGTGGGTACCTGGCAACGGGTGGTCTCCACATTGCTGACCGTGCTCGGTTACGTGGTGTTTATGGGTACCCTGGTGGCCATCCTGACCCGCTGGTTGATTGCGAAGATGGAAGAGCTGGAGCGGGGCCTGACACCAGTCACCCTGAAGAACCACTTTGTAGTGCTTGGCTGGACAGCTCAAACGCCGCCACTGGTGGCTGAGCTGTTCAGCTCTACCGGTCGGATGCAGCGTTTTCTGGAGAAGCACGACACACAGAAGTTACGGTTGGTAGTTCTGGCCGAAGAAGCCAGTGCAGAGCAGGCTCACGAGCTGGGGAATGAGCCCGGTGTTGGGCGCCGGGCCCGGGAGGTGATTCTTCGCAGTGGCTCGGCCATCCAGCCGGACGCCTTGCACCGGGTAGCCTGTCTGGATGCCGCTGCGGTGATTGTGCCAAGCCAGGTTCACGATGCCGGAAGTCTGGTGACGTCAGACGTAGAAACCGTCAAGGCGCTGTTGTCCATCGCTGCGCAGGCTCGTCATCTGAACGCCCCCCTTCCGTTTGTCGTGGCTGAGATACAGGACATGCGCAAACTGTCGGTGATTGAACGTGCCTATCCGGGGGCGGTAGAGGTGGTGGCCGGCGATGTCACCATCAGCAGGTTGATGGTGCAGAACGTACTGCATCCCCATCTTTCTGAGGTCTATAACGAACTGCTAACCGCGGGAGAAGGCAGTGAAATTTTTGTCCGGGGCGGTGAAACCGCCGAAGGGTTGAGCCTGGGCGAACTGGCTGCCCGGCGCCCGAATGCCATTGTCCTTGGCTTGTTGCAGCCCGCCGGCAGCGGCTGGACGGTCAACTTGCTGGCATCATCAGACACGATGATTCGCTGTGAAGATCGTGTGGTGCTG
Organism: Marinobacter sp. KM021; assembly: GCF_050707965.1. Taxonomy (NCBI): domain Bacteria; kingdom Pseudomonadati; phylum Pseudomonadota; class Gammaproteobacteria; order Pseudomonadales; family Marinobacteraceae; genus Marinobacter; species Marinobacter sp. KM021. The sequence continues at coordinate 2,985,227 of NZ_CP136129.1, read as the reverse complement.
TTGGCCAGTGATTACGAGCATACGGCGGCAGACCCAAAAGCTGAACCACTGCCCGTTATTAAAAGGGGAACCGCACGCCCCCACTTGACTGACGGTTCGGGGGTTCACAGGGTACTTGTTTTAGGCTGGAACCGTCGGGTTTCGAGCCTGGTCGCTGAGATTAGCAGTTATAAAGGGCGCAATTTCAAGCTGGATATGGTGTCTGCCACCCCGTTAAGAGAACGCCAGCGAGAAATTGCGCGCTATGGTGTTGATCTGGAAGCCATCGATGGTCAGTTGCTTGAAGCTGACTATATGGTGGAAGACGATCTGAGAAAACTGAGCCCGGCCAGCTATGATACGGTCATTCTGCTGAGCAGTGACCGCCTTGGTTCCGGGGAAGAGGCCGATGCCAGGGCCATGGTTGGTTACCTGCAGCTGGAAGAGATTCTGGCCGAGTCGCCCCGGCGCCCGCAGGTAATCATGGAGTTGAGTGATCCCAACAACCGCCAGCTGCTCTATGGCCACCAGAGTGAGATGCTGATCAGCCCGATGATCCTGAGCCACGTTCTGGCTCAGGTAGCCCTGCGTCGCGAACTCCGGGTAGTGTTGGATGAGTTGTTTACTGTGGGTGGTGCCGAGATTCAGTTTCGCGATCCCCACGATTACCCGTTGCCGGCGAGCGCGGATTTTCAGCTGCTGGAAAAAATTGTCGCCGCCAGCGGTGATGTTGCCCTGGGCGTTTATCGTGCAAAGGCTAATGAATTGGGGCGGCACCTTCAGCTGAATCCGCCACGAAAACAGTTCCTGGAGCTGCAGCCACAAGACCGGATCGTGGTGTTGGGAACCAGCTGAACGGGTTCAGGTGGCACCGACTTTGTGGTCCGGACCGGGGGGGACTTTTTGGGCCAGTGACTTGACGTGATCGCTCAAACCCACCGCCTGCTCAATATCGATGACCAGCGCGATGCCGGTACTAAGGCTTTCATCCAGTTTGCCGGCATTGCGGACAGCCGCCAGCACAGGGTCAACCCGGCGGCTTTCTACGAGAATCAGCAGTACATCTCTCGGGTCCAGTATTTCCAGTCCGAAAATACCCAGGGTTTTCTTCAGGCCCTGGCCTCGGGCATTGGTAATAATGGTAGCTCCGGTTGCTCCTGCTTCCCGGGAGGCGTCCAGTACCTTATCGGTTTTGTCCTCATCGACAAAAACCATCAGCAACTTGAATTCCATGGTGCTCTCCAGTGACTTGTTTCAGAGGCTATTCAACCTGTTCAAGCAACACCGCCATAATGTCGTCCATGGTGACAAAGCCGAGCAGGTCATTGTCTTCCAGTACCAGGATGCGTTTCACCCGGTGTTCGGTCATCAGGCTAGCGACCTGGCGAACAGCGAGACTTTTCCCGACCGAGATTGCCGGCTTGGCGCAGGCGTCATAAACGTTCAGCAGGTCAATGTCACCTTCTTCGGCAACAACGGTCTTGAGCACATTGGTGTAGGTAATCAGGCCGTAGGCATCATTTGGGTGCTGTTTCTCGACCACCAGGGATTTCACGTTATGCTTCTTCATCAGGCTCAGGGCTTCCCGCAGCTTGGCGAAGGGGGAAACACAAACCACGTCGGTAACCATGACCTCTTTGACCAGTTTCATCTCCGGTGCTCCTTAGATATTTTCTTTCAGATGCTGTTCAAACTTCTGGAACTGGGACATATCAATGCCGCCCAGGTGTTCCAGCGGCAGGGTGAATACCAGTCCCTGGGAATCGTTTTCCGCCGGCATCAAAAGTTTTTGAATGGATTTGAGTATCTGCAAGGACAGGCCCTTTTCCAGAACCATCACCAGCACACTCTGGCTGCCGTCGTAGGTCAGGCCAAAGAAGGTCTTCTTGGCCGTGTTGCTGATGCCCCGGCCGGAAAGCACGGTAATGCCGCCGGCGCCCAGATCGCGGGCGGCATCTATGCATTCCTGTTCCTGGTCTTCCGGAACAATGGCTACGAGAACGGAAAATTTCATGGTCGCACCTCTCTGCGGTCTGTCAGCCATTGCATGACAATGGCGTAGAGCATCACCGTAACAATAGGAAAGATAGAAGCGAAAGCAATCAGGCCGAAGCCATCAATCAACACACTCCGGCCCTCGATATTGGTGGCCAGGCCAATGCCGAGGGCGGTCACCAGGGGCACGGTCACCTCGGAGGTGGTCACCCCGCCCAGATCGTAGGCCAGGGCCACGATATATTTCGGGGCCAGGGCGGTCAGGATGATGACTACCGTGTAGCCACCCATAATGTAGTAATGCATGGAGCCGCCAACAATGATCCGGTGCACCCCGATGCTGATGCCAACGGCCACGCCCAGGGCAACCAGAATGCGAATGGCATTACCGTTGATCCGCCCGGAGGCGGCCTCTTCGGCCTGCTTGCCCACAGCGAGCAGGGCCGGCTCGGCCATGGTGGTGGCAAATCCGATCATAAAGGCGAACAGATAGATGAAGCCGAACCTCTCGAGCTCAATCAGCTGCTCCGCCATGCTGGTGCCAATCGGGAACAGGCCCATCTTGAGGCCGACGACAAAGGCATACAGGCCCAGAATAACCAACAAAAATCCGAACAGGATCTTCGGCGGATTGGACAAGCCCCGGCGCAGGACGATGTACTGGAAGAACAGAATGGTTAGGATGATGGGCAGCACGTCCCGGAACATCTCCGCCAGCTCCAACAGCATTTTCAGGGCGCCGGAGATGGCTTCGCCTTCGTCCTGCAGGAGCATGGGGCCCGCTTCGTCGGATACGCCGCCGCTGTAAACCACGATGCCGTAGAGTTGCACGGTAATCATGGGCACCATGACCGCCAGGGCCACCAGGCCAAAGCCATCGGTGAGCGGATTGCGGCCCCGAATGGAAGCGGCCAGGCCGATGCCCAGGGCAGCAATAAGGGGCACGGTAACAATGTTGGTGGTGACTCCACCGGAGTCGTAGGCCAGCCCGACAATTTCTTCCGGAGCGAACCAGGTGACGATGACCACGGTGATGTAACCGATGATCATGAACCAGTGCAGCGGGTAGCCGAAGATGGTCCGGAACACGCCGAGGGCGATCACCACGCCAACCGACGTGGCGACCAGAAGCCGGAGGGTGAGAGCGTCAATCTTGCCTTCGCTGATCTCCTGGGCCTGTTGGGCTACGGCAATCAGGGCGGGCTCTGCCACCACGGCGGAGAAACCCATGGCGAAACCAAACGAGAGCAGGATAGGTACCGACCCCCGCTTGGCAAACTGGTTGGACAGGCTTTTGCCCACCGGGAAAATAGACAGCTCAAGGCCCTGAAGGAACAGGGCGACACCGGCAGCAACAATCAGCAGGCCAATGGCCATGCTGAGTGTATTGTCCGGCATCTGCTGAAGTACGACCAACTGGAAGAACACAACCACCGCAATAATCGGAAACAGATTCTTCAGTGCGTGCAGCAGCGAGTGGCCGAAAGCGCGGATGTAGAACACCGGATACCTCTGTTACCCGTCGTCGCCGGGGCGTGATATTAATCAAGTGGCTGAATCATAGCATGTTATAGCGTGGCCAAAATGACCGGGCTCAAGAACGGCTCTGGTCTACCGGCTTATCCATTTTTGGTATTCACCAGAAAAATGCCGAAAATACACCATATAAATTTCAATTATAAATCGGAAAGCACTAAAGTTACGCCCAACGTCATCCCCTGCCGGGTTGTATGAGCAGGCGGTTGGCTCCGGAGGCTGCTGGCAGCAGCGTTTCCGACCCTTTTGAACACTAACGTAGAAAGGATAGAGACCATGCCCTACGCACAAGACGTCGACCAGATTGCTTCCATCCTGAAGCAGAACCCGACCTGGAATGCTATCAACCCGAAGCACGCTGCCCGCATGCGCGCCCAGAACAAATTCAAGACTGGTCTGGACATCGCCAAGTACACCGCCAAGATCATGCGCGAAGACATGGCTGCTTACGACGCCGATTCTTCCCAGTACACCCAGTCTCTGGGTTGCTGGCACGGTTTCATCGGCCAGCAGAAGCTGATCTCCATCAAGAAGCACTTCGGTACCACCAAGCGTCGTTACCTGTACCTGTCTGGCTGGATGGTTGCTGCCCTGCGTTCCGAGTTCGGCCCGCTGCCTGACCAGTCCATGCACGAGAAGACTGCGGTTTCTGGCCTGATCGAAGAGCTGTACACCTTCCTGCGCCAGGCTGACGCATGGGAACTGAACCACCTGTTCCGTGCCCTGGAAGAAGCTGAGAACGCCGGCGACACCGCCAAGGCGGCCGAGCTGATCAAGCAGATCGACAACCACGAAACTCACGTTGTGCCGATCATTGCCGACATCGATGCTGGTTTCGGTAACGCAGAAGCGACCTACCTGCTGGCTAAGCAGATGATCGAAGCCGGTGCTTGCTGTATCCAGATCGAGAACCAGGTATCTGACGAGAAGCAGTGTGGCCACCAGGACGGTAAAGTAACCGTTCCCCACGCCGACTTCCTGTCCAAGATCAACGCGGTTCGTCTGGCGTTCCTGGAACTGGGTGTGGACGACGGCGTGATCGTTGCCCGTACTGACTCCCTGGGTGCTGGCCTGACCAAGCAGATCGCTGTTACCAACGAGCCGGGTGACCTGGGTGACCAGTACAACAGCTTCCTGGACGGCGAGTACATCGAAGACGCTTCCCAGATCGAGAACGGCGACGTTGTGATCAAGTCCAACGGCAAGCTGCTGAAGCCGAAGCGTCTGGCCTCTGGCCTGTTCTGCTTCAAGCCTGGCTCCGGCGAAGACCGTGTTGTTCTGGACTGTATCACCAGCCTGCAGAACGGCGCAGACATGCTGTGGATCGAAACCGAGAAGCCGCACGTTGGTCAGATCGCTGCCATGGTTAACCGCATCAAGGAAGTAGTGCCCGACGCCAAGCTGGTTTACAACAACAGCCCGTCCTTCAACTGGACCCTGAACTTCCGTCAGCAGGTATTCGATGCCATGAAGGAAGAAGGCAAGGATGTATCTGCTTACGACCGCGCCAAGCTGATGAGCGCCGAGTACGACAACACTGAGCTGGGCCAGCTGGCTGACGAGTGGTGCCGTAACTTCCAGCGTGATGCGTCCCGTGAAGCGGGTGTGTTCCACCACCTGATCACCCTGCCGACGTACCACACTGCGGCTCTGTCTACCGACAACCTGGCCAAGGGCTACTTCGGTGACGAAGGCATGCTGGCCTACGTTGAAGGTGTTCAGCGCAAGGAAATCCGTCAGGGCATCGCCACTGTGAAGCACCAGGACATGGCCGGTTCCAACATCGGTGATGACCACAAAGAGTTCTTCGCTGGTGAAGCGGCTCTGAAGGCCGGTGGTAAAGACAACACCATGAACCAGTTCGGTTAATCGACCGGTTCCGGTTGTCCGGCAGGCACGCGGTGCCTGCCAGCTACCAGAGACCCCGCAAGGCTTTTGCTTTGCGGGGTTTTGTTTTTTTTAACACGTCTGATTTTGGCTATCTGCCTGATTCCCCGCCTTTCTTTTTTGTTTGTCCAAGTGTCGTTAAAACCTGCTGTTTCAGTAATGGAACAGGTCGTCATGGTGTTCGCTCTGGTGCCGAGCAGCATCGCTCCTGAAAATCTATATAAGTCAGATAGATAACAGCTACTTGGTAAGATTGGCACGGTAATCGCTCCAATACATGAGCGGGTCTGGACCTTGGCTTACCCGGTTGCTGGCGGGTTGGGTCGGATTCCTCAAAGCCAACAAACTCAAAGGAAATGACATCATGAATACCAAGAAAAGTCTGCTAGCAGCTGCCATCGCCATGAGCATGGGTATCTCCGGTTACGCTATGGCACAACAGGGAGGAGACGGCGACCCCAACAACAACGCCAATGACAATTCCTCTGCCAACACCAACTATTCCGGAAACACGGATTCCGGTAACGACAACTCCACCGACAACTCCGATAACTCGAACAATTCAGACAACAGCACCGATGTGTCTGACTCGTTCAAGATTGCCGACAGTGGCAATAACATGTCGGATAATTCAAACAACTCCGATAATTCGAACAATTCGGATAACTCCAATAATTCCGATAACTCGGATAATTCGGACAACAGCACCAATGTTGCCGACGCCTTCAAAATTGCCGATAGCGGCAATACCGATGCGTCTGATAACTCAGACAACTCCGACAATTCGGATAACAGCACCAATGTCAGCGATTCGTTCAAGATCGCAGACAGCGGCAACGACATGTCAGATAACTCCGATAACTCGGACAACAGCACCACTGTCAGCGACTCGTTCAAAGTCGCGGACAGTGGTAACGACATGTCAGACAACTCCGATAACTCGGATAACAGCGACAACTCGGACAACAGCACCAACGTGAGCGATTCCTTCAAGATCGCCGACAGCGGTAACACCGATAACTCGGATCATTCAGACAATTCGGATAACTCCGATAACTCTGACAATTCCGACAACAGCACCAACATCAGCGATTCGTTCAAAATTGCTGACAGTGGCAACAGTGACAGTTCCGATAACTCCACCAACGCCACTGATTCCTACAACACCGACAGCAGCGACAATTCAGATAACAGCACCACCACGCTGAATCTGTCCCTGGAAGTGTTCATGAACGATGCCGAGCTCAATGGCTCTGTATCGGGGACCAACGTCACCTACGGCAGTGCTAACGGTGAAAGCTCCTATGTGGATACCCGGGCCTCCAATGAGATTTCCGGTGGCTCCGCTAACTTCACTGGTGTCGGAGCCTTCGCCCAGAACGCGGGCGTGGGCAGCGTGACTCAGGCCAACGTCAGTGTGATGTCCAACCTCAACGCGGGTGGTGGCACCAACTGAGGCAATCAGGGCTGCTCCGGGTGTTGAACCGGGCAGCCCTGTGTTGTCGGGAGATGTGTCATGACAAGGTGCGTCACGCTTTTACTGGTACTGGGCAGCCTGTTTGCCATAACGGCGAACGCGGGTGACTGGCCCGATGTAGAACCACTGAGTGCCGAACAGCTGGATTCCGCCAGCGGTCGCCAGGGCATCTCCATGCAATGGCAGCTGAATGAAACCCAGCAGAATGGTCTGGTCAGTGGCAACGTACTGTCCGGCCCGGTGATTACCGGCGACAACCGGATCAGCGACCACGCCTTCGACAATATGAACGGCGTTGCCACGGTGATTCAGAACAGTGGTAATCAGGTCGTCATCCAGGACAGTACCCAGATCAACATACTCATCAACCATTGAAACCGGAGGCGGGCCATGGCGGGATTACGACAGCTGGTGACGGGTGTTCTGGCGACCCTGCTGTGGCCTACGGCTTTTGCCGGAACCGTGTTGGTTCCCGGCCCCGGGGGCGATGTACAGGTCAGTGTCAGCAGTTTTCTGGACCAGCGATACCAGGATGTCTTCCGGCAACAGTACGATTTCAGTTGTGGCTCTGCAGCGCTGGCCACCTTGTTGTCGTTTCACTATGACCATCCGGTCAATGAACAGGAGGTGTTCGTCGGGATGCTGGCCGTCGCCGATGAAGACAAGGTTCGGCGAGAAGGTTTTTCCATGCTCGATATGAAGCGCTACCTGGAATCGGAGGGGTATCAGGCCGACGGATTCCGGCTGCCTCTGAGTGGACTGCGGGAGCAAGTGCGGGTGCCGGTGATTGCCCTTGTGACCCTGGGGGGCTACCGGCATTTTGTGGTTATCCGGGGCATCAGTGAGAGCGAGGTATTGGTAGCAGACCCCGCCCGGGGTTTGAAGGCCTATAGTTGGGCTGAATTTGAGCAAAGCTGGGATGGCTCAGCGTTCGTGATTCGTAGCCATCTGGACCAGGGGCGGTCCAGCTTCCTGGCAGACGGCCAATGGCCTGGACTGGCCCGGGCACCGCTGTTCAAAGGTCTCAAGGGGCCGGGTGTTGGCCATACCTTGCCCTATTGGCCCAGCGCACAGGAGTGGTGAGATCATGACAAAGGGTACCGGTCTATCCATGGTTTTTCTGCTGGTGGCACCGCTCGCCTGGTCCGACATGCGGGTGTCAGCACCTCCACTCAGCGACAACGAACTGGCCGAATTGCGGGGCGGATTTGTGCTGGATAATCTGGAGATTGCCATTGGCCTAGAGCAGGTGGTGGCGGTCAATGGGGATACCCTGGTGGTCAACAGACTGCAGATTCCCGACCTGAATCGCCCGGTGTCCAATGCTTGGAGTAGCCAGATGGAAACGGTGCTGTCCGCGAACGTCCCCGGCTTGCAGGGGCTGGAGCTGGTGTCCGGCGCTGCGGGTAATGGGGGGTGGATGACCGTGATCCAGAACAGCCTCAACAGCACGGTCATTCAGAACACCCGGCAGCTGAATATTGAACTGAACAACCTGGGTGGCGCCTATCGCCTGCCCAGAGACTCCGGCCTGCCTCTGATCCTGCCCTGATTGCCGGTTACAGGTTGATCGGCAGTTTCAGTGTGATCTCACTGTTAGGTGCGTTATCGGTAACGCCAACGGCGACTGTCAGGCTCAGGGTGGTTGCCGGTGATAACCGATGAGACAGGCCGAAGGACAGTGAACCCACCTGAATACGATCGAAATTGGCGGCGAACAGATCGTTGTTGTGTTCAAAGGTGGTTTTACGAATCACCGAGTGGTCGTAGCCGAGGCTGAAAGACGTCCGTTCGTTAAACGCAAAGCCCATACCGAATCCGAAGCGGACCACGTCGCCCGGGTCTACGGTGCCGCCATTTTCAAAGCCCTGTTCCTCCTTGATGGTCCAGACGTAACTGAGGTTGCCAAATAGCACAGCCGGGTCGGTCGGGTAAATGAAGGAGAGGCCAGGTTCGACCGACCAGAAGCCGGATCCTGTCGGCCGTTCTGCCAGTTCGATGCCCATGGGGTTGCCGCTGTTGTCGGTGAGCACCCGTTGTTTGACGTCGTAAGGGCCGTCGCCGGTCGGGGCCTTGGCCCGGAAAACTCCGATCAGATAGGGCCAGCCATCGAGGCCGTCGTTGAGCTGGTAACGCACGGCCAGTTCAACATCGCCAAGGCCTTCACCGGACGATTCTCGCAGGGTGTCTACCGGCGTACCCTGGAAAATCTCCCTTTCCCGAAGATCCTCCCGGATGCTCAGGTATGGCACCCGAACGCTGCCCTCAAACCGGCTGGTGAACCCATACTTCAAAGACACGGCGCTGACGAAAATGTCCCGCTGAATCTCGGAGATGTTGATCAGGCCAATCAGCAACGCGGGAATGATGGTGTAGCCCTCCACCGCAACCCGAGTGGCGTTACTGTGGGCGTGGGAGAATGAGGGTTCGATGGTGAAGCGGCCGGGCCGGGTCACTATACCCCGATCTGCAGTGATCGAGGCGATGTCCGTTGCGGTATCCTGAACGGCCTGTTGTCGGGCGGCATCCGCGGTTGTTCTGGGCCTTGCGTCTGGTTCAGGTGGCGCGGCGTTGGCTGTGGTTGCCAGGGCTGCGGCTAACGCTATCGGGGTCAGTGGTTTCATGTTCGGTCTCCTTGCCCTCTGCCGGGGTTCAGGTTGATGCTGGAAGGGAGCTGCAGGTTGTGCTTTTCGAGTAGCCGGTAAAACGACACCCGGGAAATCTTCAGTAGGCGAGCGGCGGCGGAAACGTTCTGGTGGGTAAGCGACAGGCTGGTGGAGATGGCCTGCTCCTCAGCCCTGGCTCGGAACGCCTCAAGGGTGAACCGGTCTGGTTGGGCAGGGGCGCCGGTTGGCTCCAGCCCCAGGTCTTCGGGCGTAATGTGCAGTGACTTAGTCATCAGCACCGCCTGGCGGATTCGATTCTGCAATTCTCGGAGGTTGCCCGGCCAGCTATGGCGAGCCAGAGCGACCAGGGTGTCGGTTCCGATCTGATATTGGCTTCCATCGCAGGCATCCAGCGCTCGGCGGGCCAGGAATGGAATGTCCTCGAGGCGTTCTTTCAAGGTAGGCAATGTCACGCTCAGATTGCCCAGCCGGTAGAACACATCGGATCGAAACAGCCCCTGTTCCACCCTCTTTTCCAACGGTACGCTGCAGGTTGCGATGATGCGGACGTTGACCTTTATCGGGTGACTGGAGCCGACGGGCTCAATGATACCGTCCTGAAGGAATCGCAGGATCGCTGATTGCTGTTCCAGGCTTAGTTCATCGGCACCGGTGAGTACCAGGGTGCCTCCATCGGCTGCAGCGATCCGCCCCATGCGCTTGTTCAGGGCGTGAGTGAAGGCCCCCCGTTCGTGTCCGAACAGCTCGCTCTGGGTTAATGAAGCGGGCAGTGCGGCGCAGTTTACATTGACCAGGGCCTGCGTGCGGCGATCGGAATGCTCGTAGGCGAAGTGCGCTGCCGCCTCTTTGCCGGTGCCGCTTGCGCCGTAAATCAGCAGCGGCTCATTGGTGGTGGAGAACTTGCGAATCAGACTGCGGGCCATGCGAATGGCGCCGGAGGGGCCTTCGAGCGCGTACTGGTGATAATTACTGGTATGGTCAGAGCTGGCCAGTGCCTCGGTCAGTTTCGCCATGCCCCACATGTGGCCAAGACTATCTGACAGGCGGTAGGGCGCGATGGGAAGGGTGTGGTAATCCTGGCAGAATTCCCGAATCATTTGGCGTACTGCTGGGTGTTGCAGTTGCTCACGCCGAACCAGGGCGAGCCAGGATGATACCGGTAAAGCTTCCAGCCAGGGTCCGAACAACGGTAATCCGGCAAGCTCGAGGTCGGCGATAACACACACGCCCACCGCCGGCCCCCGCCAATGCGGTAAGTTGGCCAGGGGTTGGGTGTTGATATCAATCGGCACGATCGCCCACTGGCAAGCGAGCGACATTGGCGCCGGGTTCTGGCCTGAATCCGCCGACAACCAGACGAGCGGTCGTTTCTGTTCCATAACCTTGCTCCAGCAAAGTGACTGAACAACCGACTGCTTTTCGAGGGAATCTTGGGGGAGCGAATGCGGAAACTGCTATAGTCGACCACGGCCCTGTGACCTGCTGATGCGTCTTTATACTGCAGGCGGAATCCCTGAAAGCCAGGCAAGCAGATTCTGCACCAGTTTTTTAGGGCGATTAAAATACAGATAGTTGGAGATGGGTGTGGGGCGCACTGACGGTAGCTCTGTAAGGAAAGCTGACATGTCTGGCCGAAGAGTGGGGTGGCTCCATGCTATCTGATCAATGGACGGTGTTTCTGATTCTGGGCACAACCCTTGCCCTGTTTATCTGGAACCGCCTGCGCTTCGATATCGTAGCCATGCTCGCCTTGCTGGCGGTTGCTGTCTCCGGCCTGGTTGCCCCCGACCAGTTGTTCGCGGGATTTGGTCACCCCGCGGTGATTACCGTAGCCGCTGTATTGGTGATCAGCCAGGGGCTGGTAAACGGTGGCGTTGTGGATGCAGTCGCCCGATTGCTTGGTAAGGTTGGACGTAACGCCGTTCTGCAGGTCATCACCCTGACTCTGGTGGTGGCCTTGTGTTCCGGCTTTATCAATAACGTGGGTGCGCTTGCGCTGTTGATGCCCGTGGCGATCTGGATGTCGCGGCAGTCCGGGCGCTCTCCGTCTTTGCTGCTGATGCCACTTGCCTTCGGCTCTTTGCTAGGAGGCACCATTACCCTGATTGGTACACCCCCCAATATCATTATTGCCAGTTATCGCGAAGCGGGCTCTTTCGGCCTGTTTGATTTTGCGCCTGTTGGGCTGGCCATTACCGCTGTCGGCATCGTGTTCATCGGTGTGATTGGCTGGCGTCTGACACCCAAGCGCGACGACCCGGCTGGTGGCGACAAACTGTTCAGCGTTGGTGAGTATGTTACTGAACTGAAGGTGCCAGAAGAGTCGCCCTTTGCGGGTGGCACACTGCACAACCTGCTTACCTCGGGCGGCACCGAGAAGAGCCTGGTGGTACTGGCATTGATTCGGGGAGAGGAGGTCTCGCCAGCACCATCAACCTTCAACGTGCTGAAGTGCGGCGATGTGCTGTTGGTGGAAGCCGACACCGAGAGTCTGCAGGAGTTTGTCGAGCAAACCGGGCTGGCACTTGCCAATGCGGTGAACGACGAGGATGAAGAAGGGAAAGAGTCGGAGCCAATGACATCCCGAGAGGGCACCGAAGAGCAGGTGGCAGCCGGGGACGTTCGACTGACGGAAGCCGTGATTTCACCATCGTCGCGTTTAATCGGGCGTTCCGCCAACCGACTGAACCTGAGAGAACGCTACGGTTTGAACGTGGTGGCCATTGCCCGGCAGGGGCATCGATTAAAGCGGCGCCTGGCAGAAATCCGATTCCGTTCCGGAGATATCCTGCTGGTGCAGGGCTATGAAGACAATTTGTTATCGACACTGCAAACCCTGGGTTGCCTGCCGCTGGCGGAGCGGGGCTTGACCCTCGGCCGGGAGAAAAATCTCTGGCTGGCCGGCGGGGTGTTCCTCGCCGCCATCGCGATCATCCTCTCTGGCCTGCTGACACCGCCCGTGGCGCTGGTGGCCTGTGCCGTGGCCATGGTGCTGGTGCAGTTGATGGATGCCGGCGATGCCTACCGCGCCATCGACTGGCCGGTGATCGTGCTGCTCGCCGCAATGATTCCGGTAGGGCAGGCCCTTGAAACCACGGGTGGTGCTGCGTTGATAGCGGAGCAAATCCTGACGGTTGCCCAAGGGCAGGCTGCTTGGGTGGCGTTGAGCATCATACTGGTGGGCACCATGTTGTTGTCGAACGTGGTTAATAACGCGGCGGCTGCCATTCTGGTTGCCCCGATTGCCCTCGGGGTATCCAGCCAGCTCGGGTTGGCTTCGGATGCCGTGCTGATGGCGGTCGCGGTAGGGGCTTCCTGTGCCTTCCTTACCCCCATCGGGCATCAGTCCAATGCCCTGGTGATGGAGCCAGCGGGTTATCGTTTCGGGGATTACTGGCGCCTTGGCTTACCGTTGTCGGTGTTGGTGACCGTTGTCGCGGTACCGATGATCCTCTGGGTCTGGGGCTGATCAACTTGAGGCCAGAACCCCTCGAAAATAGCTCTCAACAAACGTAGGGGCTACTTCCGCGAGCGGCCACTGCTCCGGATCGGCCAGCCAGTCAAAAAACAGTCCCAGCATCTGTGTATGCAGCAAGTAGGCGGCCTGGGCGGGCGTTAGTTCCGGGTGCAGCTTTATCCGGTTTTCCGGGCGTTCCAGGATTTCCGTGACAAACTCTGTGGCTTCCCGGGCCAGCTCCCGGTGTTTGGCGATGGCCTGGTCAGATTCATTACGATGGAACAGGATCATGTAAACGCGAAAGTAGCGGGTGTCCTGGGCCAGTTTGCGAAGTGCGACAATGCACAGGTTTTTCAGGCTCTCAAGCCCCTGATCCGCTTCCGCAGTCTCATCCATCATCTCACCCAGAGGCGCTCGCACTCGCTCAAGCATGGCGTCCAGGATGTCCGCCTTGTTGCGGAAATGCCAGTACACCGCGCCTCGGGTAACGCCGGCCTTGCGGGCGATTTCTTCCAGCGAGGTTTTGGCAACGCCCTTGTCCATAAAGACGCATTCCGCCGCATCGAGAATGGCTTCCCGGGTGGCTTCGGCTTCGGCTTTTGTTTTGCGGGCCATGGTCAGTCACTGTCATCTGATCGGAAAAAAACGGAGTATAAAGGAAATTAGTTTACATACATACATGGATGGATGTATTTTAGCGCCCTATTAACTTTGTGTATTATCCCGGGCTCGCTATCCCACCCCGGCTTGCCTTATGTCTTTTAACCGGTTTTCAGGAGACCGCGCCATGCGCATTGATAACGTTCACCGGCCAATGGCCCGAAACGGGCTTTTGGTTGCAGGTTTGTCTTCTCTGTTTATTTTGAGTGCTTGCAGTAACGACGAAGCCGGTAACCCGCAGGATGGTGGAATGCCGCCAGCAGCCGTGGTGGTGGAGCGAGCCGAAGCGGAAGATGTGAGTGTTCGCCAGGATTATGCCGGCCGAGCAAGGGGGGCCCGAGAGGTGGAAGTACGGGCCCGTATTCAGGGCATCCTTGAGGAGCGCCTGTACGAAGAAGGGCAGATGGTGCAGGAAGGCGACCCGCTGTTCCGGATCGATCGCAAGCCTGCGGAAGCGGCGTTGCAAAGGGCACAGGCCCAGCGCCAGGTGGCAGAGGCTGACCTGCGCCAAGCCGAGCGTGAATGGAACCGTATATCGTCGCTGTTCCAGCGCAACGCGGTGAGTGAACGGGACCGGGATGCTGCCCAGTCCGCACTGGAGCTGGCCCAGGCCAATCTGGCGGTGGCCAATGCCGGCGTCGCCCAGGCGGAGCTGGACCTTGGTTATACCTCGGTAACCGCGCCGGTCAGCGGTGTCACCAGCCTGGAAGATTTTCCCGAAGGCAGTCTGATCAGCTCCGGTACCCTGCTGACCACGATTGTCCAGCTGGACCCGATCCATGTGCGCTTTGCCCTGCCTGAGAACGACGCCAACATTCGCCGGGCTGCCCGCGAGGGGATGCGCGGTGCCGGCGATCAGGAAGTGGCCGCCCGTCTGATACTGGCCGACGGCCAGGAATATGAGCTGGATGGGCAGATCGACTTTACCGCCTCCACGCTGGACCCGCGTACCGGTACAGTATCGGCCCGCGCGGTCTTTGGTAACCCGGAGAATGTGATCGTGCCCGGCCAGTTTGTACGGGTTCGGGTTGAGTTGCAGAGCTTCGAAGATGCCATCGCAATTCCGGAAAGAGCGGTGACTCAGGGGCCGAACGGGCCGGTGGTCTATGTGGTTGACGATGAGAGCACCGCAAAGGCACGTCGGGTAGAGCTTGGCCCGGTGAGTAGCGGTCGCCAGATCATTCTCAGCGGCCTGGAAGAAGGTGATCGTTACATCGTCAGCGGCCTGGTTAACCTGCGTGATGGCGCAACGGTAAACGTCACCAATACCGATGATGAGGGAGGCTCAGACTGATGCTGCGGACCTTCATCGACCGGCCGATCTTCGCATCGGTCGTTTCCATCATCATCACGCTTGGTGGTCTTCTGGCGCTAATCGGGCTGCCCGTAGAACAGTATCCAAACGTAGTTCCGCCCCAGGTGGTGGTGGACGGCCGTTTCCCGGGTGCCAGCGCGGACGTGATTTCGGATTCAGTGGTGGCGCCGCTGGAGCAGGAAATCAACGGCGTGGACAACATGATCTACCTGGAATCCAGTGCCACAGACTCCGGCAGCTTCCGGGTGACGGTCTCGTTCGAGATTGGCACCGATCCTGACCAGGCCACCATCAACGTCAACAACCGGGTACAGCAGGCGCTGGCTCGCCTGCCACAGTCCGTCCGTAACCAGGGGTTGAAAGTGGAAGCCCGTTCCACCTCCATCCTGCAGGTGATTACCCTGTCTTCTCCGGATAACACCATGAATGTGGTGGAGATCTCCAACTATGCCTTGCTGAACGTGCTGGATGAGTTAGTGCGGTTGCCCGGTATTGGCGATGCCTCCCTGTTCGGGGCCCAGGATTATTCCATGCGGGTGTGGCTGAGGCCGGACAAACTTGCCCAGTACGAGCTGACTCCCAACGATGTAGCCATTGCCTTGCGCGCCCAGAACGCCCAGTTTGCTGCGGGTCGGATCGGGGCGGAACCAGCGCCCGAAGGGCAGGCGTTTACCTTCAGCGTGTCGGCCCCGGGCCGGCTTACCAGCCCTGAAGAGTTCGGTGAGGTGATCCTGCGCAGTGATGATCAGGGTGCCTCCCTGCGCCTGAAAGACGTCGCCAGAATCGAGCTGGGCGCCCAGAACTACGACTTCGCAGCGGTGTACAATGGTGGTGCCACCGTGCCCATGGGGGTGTACCTTCAGCCCGGCGCCAATGCTTTGGACGCTGCCGATGCCGTGAACGCGGCCATGGAAGAAATTGCAGACCGCTTCCCGGAGGGCCTGGAATACAACGTGCCCTACGACACCACCCGGTTCATTGATATCTCGATCCAGGAGGTGATCTCCACCTTCATTGTGGCGGTGTTGCTGGTGGTGCTGGTGACCTTCCTGTTCCTGCAGCATTTCAACGCCACCCTGATACCGCTGATTGCCATCCCGGTGTCCCTGATTGGTACCTTTGCCGGCATGCAGGCACTGGGGTTCTCGGTCAACTTGCTGACCCTGTTCGGCTTGATACTGGCGATCGGGGTAGTGGTGGATAACGCCATCATCATCATGGAAAACGCCGAGCGCCTGATGAAGGAGCAGGGCTTGTCTTCCTACAATGCGGCGGTTCTCACCATTCAGCAGGTGTCTGGCGCGGTGGTGTCATCCACTCTGGTATTGGTGGCGGTGTTTGCCCCGGTGGCCTTCCTGGGCGGGCTCAGCGGTGAGCTTTACCGGCAGTTTGCGATAACCATCGCGGTGTCGGTGGTGATATCCGGTATCGTGGCGCTGACCCTGACACCGGCGATGTGTGCTTTGTTGCTCGGCCACGAAGGCAAACAGTTGGCCGTATTCCGCTGGTTTGACGCCGGCTTCGACAAACTCACTAACGGCTTCTCTGCCGTGGTGGACTGGTTGCTGCGCCATGCGGTGATTGGCGTGCTGCTGTTTGCAGCGATGCTTGGCGGCACCGCTTTCCTGCTGAACAAAATGCCCTCTGGCCTGGTGCCCCAGGAAGACCAGGGGTTCGTGTTGGCGGCCTATTCGCTGCCCCCCACCTCGGCCCTGAGCCGGACGGCGGACACTCGCGACCAGCTGGTTGAGCAGATGATGCAACTGCCGGAAGTGAAAGACGTGGTGTCCTTTGCCGGTTTCGACATCATCTCCAGCGCCCTGCGGACCAACAGTGGTGTGGCCTTCGTGACACTGGAAGACTGGGCAGAGCGGGAAGGCGAGGGTCAGAAGGCGGCCGACATCGCCAACAAGATCATGGGCATTGGCTTTGGGATGCCGGAAGCATTCGTGATTGCCTTTACCCCGCCTCCGATTCAGGGCTTGTCCACCACCGGTGGTGTGGAAGGCTATATACAGGCCCGTGGTGGCCGCACCCCGGCTGAGATCAAGGCCATGGCAGACCAGTTCACCCAGGCCGCCAATGCCCGGCCGGAACTGCAGAATGTGCGGGTGACCCTGGATACCGGCATTCCCCGTTACAAGGCCAACGTGGATCGGGAAAAGGCCCAGGCTGCCGGGGTTCCGATTGACCAGATCTTCACCACCATGCAGAGCACCTTTGGTGGCCTGTACGTGAACGACTTCACCCTGCAGGGCCGCAACTGGCAGGTAAATCTTCAGTCTGAGGGTGAGTTCCGTAGCCATCCGGACGACCTGCGCCGGGTGTTTGTGCGCTCCAACT
Source organism: Marinobacter sp. KM021 (assembly GCF_050707965.1). Lineage (NCBI taxonomy): Bacteria > Pseudomonadati > Pseudomonadota > Gammaproteobacteria > Pseudomonadales > Marinobacteraceae > Marinobacter > Marinobacter sp. KM021. The sequence goes on along the minus strand of NZ_CP136129.1, from coordinate 2,967,951 downwards.
ATGGCGAGATGATTCCGCTGAGTTCCCTGGTGGAACTGGAGCGGGTCAGCGGCCCCGATATCCTGAACAGGTTCAACGTGTATCCGGCCGCCAAACTGCTGGCAGACCCGTCGCCGGGCTTCACCACCGGTGACGCCCTGGCGGCCCTGCAGGCGGTGGCGTCGGAACAGTTTGATCGTAACACCCTGCTGGGCTGGACCGGTGAAGCCTATCAGCTGCAGGATTCTGCGGACTCCGGCACGCTTGCCTTCGGCATGGGCCTGCTGCTGGTATTCCTGATCCTGGCCGCCCAGTACGAACGCTGGGGCTTGCCGGTGGCGGTAGCGACCGCTGTGCCGTTCGGTGTCTTTGGTGCTGCTCTGGCATCGTTACTCCGTGGTTTCCCCAACGATATCTACTTCCAGGTGGGTTTGTTGGTGCTGATTGGCCTGGCGGCGAAAAACGCCATTCTGATCGTGGAATTTGCCGCTCAGAACCGGAAAAGTGGCATGAGTTCCTTTGATGCTGCCAGCACGGCTGCACGCCAGCGTTTCCGGGCCATTATGATGACGGCACTGACGTTCATCGTGGGCTCCATGCCGCTGGCCTTCAGTACCGGTGCGGGTGCGGTTTCCCGTCAGGAAATCGGTACCGTAGTGGTGGGCGGTATGCTGGCGGCCAGTACCCTGGCGCTGTTCTTCGTGCCGCTGTTCTACAAGCTGATCGAAGATCTGGCCGACTGGCGGCGTAACCGCAAGAAGGCTGCCTGAGGTGGCCTGATTTTCTGCGCCTATCGTATTGATAGCGACTGAACCGCCGTGGGTTTCCGACCTCGGCGGTTTTTTCTTTGTTATCCTGTTTGGGTGAAGGAACCAGTGATGGGGAGATGCTTTCTGAAACACGCTGTGAATACATCCGTGTACGCTCTGCTCCGCCATCCCTGGCTCCGCAAGGTTTCAGAAAGCATCTCCCCATCACTGATTCCCAGACTATGGGAGTGAAACGCTCTGGAGTTAGGGCTTATGGTTGTCGAAGACAATAAGATTCAGCTGCTGGAAGAGTTAGAGTTAGCCAGATCACGCACGGAGCAACTGATCTGCACGCTGCCGGAGCAGCAACTCGATGTTCCCTACCATCCAGGTGTAAACCCTCCGCTCTGGGAAATGGGGCATTCTGCGTTCTTCTACGAGGTCTTCGTGTTCAACCTGCTGGATGGCTCGCCCAGTTATGATCCAGCTATGGATGACCTATGGGATTCCTTCCATGTTGACCACAAAGATCGCTGGCGCCGGGATTTGTTTCCCGGCCGTGAGGAAACGCTCACGTACTTCAATGCCATTTACGATCGGGTTGCAGAGCGCATCAAGAGCCGTGAGTTGACCGAGCGGGAGCTGTATCTCTACCGCTACGCGATTTACCACCAGAATATGCACATCGAGTCGCTGATCTGGTGCCGGCAGACGGTGGGGTATCCGGCGCCTGTGGATTTCAAGGGTGACCGGCCATCCCCGGGCGAGGCGATCGCCGGGGATGCGGAAATCCCTGCCGGGCGCTGGGTAATTGGTATGCCTGGCGAGTCGGAGCAGTTCGCCACCGAAGACTTTGCCTTTGATGCCGAGAAACCCCGCTTCGAGATTGAACTACCGGCGTTTGCCATCAGTCGTACGCTGGTGAGCAATCGGGAGTTTCAGGCGTTTGTGGACGATTGCGGCTACCAGCGGCCGGAGTTGTGGTCGTTCGGTGGCCGGAAATGGCTGGAGTCTGAGCAGGATGTCAGCCTGGTATACGGTGTAAAGGAACCCCTGATGCATGTACCCCGGCACCCGTTGTACTGGCGCTGGCATGACGGCCAGTGGCAAGAGCGGGTGTTCGACCAGTGGCTGGCCCTGGAGCCGGATGCGCCGGTTACCCATGTGACCTATTGGGAAGCGGAGGCGTACTGCAAGTGGGCGGGGCGTCGGTTGCCGACGGAGTATGAATGGGAAGTGGCAGCGCTGGGCAACAAGCCCGGGGAACCGTTCCGCCGTTATCCCTGGGGCAATGACGCCCCGGACAGTTCAAGGGCGGATTTGGACAGCCGCACCATGGCCCGGAATCCGGTGTGGGATTATCCCGCCGGGGACAGCCGGTCGGGTTGCCGGCAGATGATTGGCTCGGTGTGGGAATGGACCACCAACGACTTCCTGCCCTATGACGGTTTCAAGGTGGACATGTACCCGTTTATGTCCACCTTGCAGTTTGCCACCCATAAGGTCACCAAGGGTGGCAGCTGTGCCACGTCATCCAACCTGATTCGAGGCACTTACCGGCAGGCTTACCTGCCGTTTCGCGGTGATGTGTATACCGGGTTCCGTACCTGCGCTATTTGACGCTTTCTGCCAGAAAGTCCCGGAATAGCTGAGCAGATTCCGCAGGTGTTTCAACCATGGGCGCATGGCCAATATCGTCCAGAAGCACTTTTCGGGCATTGGGGATGGCTTCCACAAACACATCGGCGTTGCGGTAGTCGATTACCCGGTCCAGCTTACCCCAGACCACCAGTACCGGAGCTTCGATCCGGGTAATGGCGTCGCGGAAGTCTGGCTCAAATCCGGTGTCGCGAATGGCGGCAAAGATAACCTCGTTCACTTCCCGGTTGGCGATGGCTTTTTCTTCCATCACATCAAAAATAGGCCAGGGTACAAACGGGCGCTTTTCCAGGGCGAAGTCCAGCAGACGATCGAAATCGCCTTCTTTTTTCGGGATCAGCGGGTTGTCACCATCCAGCACCCGATCTACCAGTTCGCTTTCATACTCAAAGATACCGGCGGGATCGAACAGCACTGCGGTCTGGATCTGCTCCGGATGGGTGGCGGCGTAGAGCGCGGTGATCGCGCCGCCCATGGAGTTACCCATCATATGGAACTGCTTAACGCCCAGTTCGGCCAGGACCTGATTCAGGTAGTTCACCTGGTCTTCAAACCGGTAGCCGATGTCCAGGGGTTTGCTGCTGTCGCCATGGCCGGGCAGGTCGATGGCGTAGACATTGAACTCGCCCTTGAACTCCTTCGCCAGCCGCGTCCAGTTATCCTTATTAGCGCCGAACCCGTGTATCAGCACCAAGGTGTCACCTTCTACAGCCTCTTTGCTGCGCAGATAGGCAATGTCCAACTCGCCAATCGACACTTCCGCTGTCTCAAGGCCGGCGCTGGAACGCTCCCAGCCAATGGCGCTGTCGTAGATGCTCTGTTTCGAGCAGGCGCTGATCAGCAGTGTGGTTGCAAGTAATAGGGCGAGGTTAAGAGCAGAGCGCGGCACGGAGAACTCCTTGTCATTGTGTTCGTTGTGAACGCTTACACTAACCCAGAAAAAAGCCCGGTCAATGGCCGGGCTGAAGTTTTCCTGAGTCAGGCTGGTCCGTCAGCCTTTTGTGTGGAGACGTCGATCAGAAATCAACGGTAACGCCCACAGATGCGGTGCGCGGCAGGTTTGGCCGGGCGCCATCGGGTGAGCGAGCGATGATTTTCTGGGTATCGAACACGTTATCGAGTTTGGCAAAGACGCGGGCGCCTTCGGCAACGCGGTAGCTGCCGGAAAGATCAACTACGGTGAGCGATTCGGTCTTCCTGAAGGTGTTGTCGGTGCCACTGCGGTCGCAGGTGTTGTCGATACACATCTCGTCGACGTATGACACGTTCAGGTAGGCGTCCCACTGGTCCCCGGCGCGCAGCCCGGTGCGCAGGTTCAGGACGTTCTCTGGCAGGTAAACAAGGTTGTCGCCCTTCAGAACGTTACCGGAATCGCTGTCTTTGGTGACCTCGGCATCGGTGTAGGTCCAGGTGGCTTCAACCGGAACAGACAGGCCGTTGGTCAGAGCGAACTCGTAGCCTGCCAGGGCTTCAATACCCTGAATGCGGGCTTCACCCTGACTGACCGAACCGGTGTCCTGGCCGCCAGCGCAAGGGGTAGCGACGGAGCAGTTCTGGACCGTGTTTTCATAGTCACTGTAGAAGCCGATCAGCTCGTAGCGGCCAGCGCCGCGCTGAATCCGGGCGCCGAGCTCGTAGTTGGTGCTGAGTTCGGGCTCAACATCGGTGCTGCCGGCTCCAGCCGGAGCCATACCCCGATGAACACCGGCCAGAAGTGTGACGCCGCCATCCAGTTTGTAGGTTGCGCCCAGGCCTGGCAGAAGTTCACCAGTGCTGTTTGAGGCACGGTCCTGTACATCGGTGCGGGCCTCTTGCTGATAGCGTACACGGCTGGTTTCGATATCCTCGTACCTGAGCAGGCCGGTAACGGTCAGTCGATCGTTTACGGTAACGCGGTCTGCAATGTAGGTGCTCCAGGCCTCGGCTTTTTCAATGGCGTTGTTGCTGCCACTGATGCCATTTCCGGACGTGGTTGAGACATACTGCAGAACCGGACGGCCGTTCACGATGACCTGGTCGAAGGTATCTTCCGGCTGCAGGCGATCCACCTCGTCTTCGTGGTAGCGCAGGCCAAAGGTCAGGTCGTGACGCATTCCGCTCAGGTTAAGGCCCCAGTCCGCCACAAAGTCGATACCCTGGGATTCATATTCACGGGCGTTGTTCTTGATCTTGATGCCGGCGAGATCCGCCTCACCGCGGAGCCGTTGCTGGGCCAGGGCGTCACCGCCATTGGCTGCATTGATCAGGGAGTTCAGCCCCGCCGCTTTGTACCAGTTGCGTTTGAATTCGTTGCGGTAGGCCGTGGTGGTCAGGGTTACATCGTTGTTGAAATCCACCAGGTGCCGGGCCATGAAACCGGTGCGCTGGGTGTCCATGTTGTCCCGTTCAGAGGCGAAGTAGCGCTGGTCCGGGTTGGCATTGAAGTCCGCGTCGGTCAGGCCGAGGTAGGTTTCCAGGCTCAGCTCTTCGCTGTAATCCACTTTCAGGTCGAGCTGATGGTAGATGTCGGCGTCCGGGCGTGTGTTCAGGCGGAGCTTGGCGACATAATCCTGCTTGTCGAAGCCGGCTTCGCGGTCTGACTGGCGGATGTCCTTGAAGCCGTCACTTTCATGCTGGTGAGTTTCGATCAGCCATCCGGCCTGTTCGCTGTTGGCGCCATACCAGGCATGGATACGTTTGCCGTTATCTTCGGCAATTTCCGCCGTTACCCGGCCGCCGGTCGTGGTCGGAATCGGCGTGGAACGCAGGTTAATGGCGCCACCAACGGTGGCCGGGCCGTAACGGAGCAGGTCCGGGCCTTTCAGCACTTCAACGCCGTTGATGCGGCCGAAGGACGGGAAGTAGTAGGCGGCTGGCCCAGAGTAGGGCGCAGGTGCCATCAGCACGCCGTCTTCCATCATGGTAACCTTGCCGGACCGCCCGGAACCGGAGCCGCGAATGCCGATGTTAGGACGCAGGCCGTAGCCTTCCTCTTCAAGCAGATAAACGCCAGGCACTTCCTTTACCACTCGGTGCACGTCGGTGTACTTCATGGTTTCCAGGTCTTCGTTTGTTACCACATGGGCTGAGCCCGGCAGGCTGGCGGCTGAGGTCTCGTCCCCGATGATTACCAGCTCCTTCAGTGTGTGCTCCTGGGCCACGGCAGGAAGGGAGGCGGCCATGATGGCGGCTACGATAAAACGGCGGTTAAAACGTTGTTGCATAATCGCATCCTGTGCAGGTGTTATTGAATAAGTGTTGCAATTATACAAATGATAAGCGTTAACAACAAGTAATTATTATGATGTAGATTTGGGGTTCCTATTGGCTTTCGACCATAAAAAAACCCGGCGCGGGGCCGGGTTGTGATTCGCTAGCAGGCAGCTCTACTGTTCCCGGGCAATGGCCCGGTAGGCAATGTCGTTCCGGTAGAACATGCCGTTCCAGCTGATGGTCTTCGCCAGCTGGTAAGCACGCTGCTGGGCTTCGGTCACCGTGTTGCCCAAAGCGGTGGCGCACAGCACCCGGCCACCGGCAGTCACCACATCGTCACCACTCAGCTTGGTACCGGCGTGGAAGACTTTCTCGCCTTCGGTTTCACCTTCCGGCAGGCCAGAGATCACGTCTCCCTTGCTGTAGTCGGCAGGATAACCGCCGGCCGCCAGCACAATGCCTACAGAGGCGCGGTCGTCCCACTCGGAATCGCACTGGTCCAGTTTGCCATCCACGGCGGCCTGGCACAGTTCCACCAGGTCCGACTTCATGCGCAGCATGATCGGCTGGGTTTCCGGGTCACCGAACCGGCAGTTGAACTCGATCACCTTGGGAGCGCCATTGGTGTCGATCATCAGACCGGCGTACAGGAAACCCTTGTAAGGGTGACCTTCAGCGGCCATGCCGTTGACGGTGGGGTAGATCACCTTGTCCATGATGCGCTGGTGTACATCAGCTGTAACCACCGGGGCCGGAGAGTAGGCACCCATGCCGCCGGTGTTGGGGCCGGTGTCGCCGTCGCCCACCCGCTTGTGATCCTGGGAGGTGGCCATGGCCAGCACGTTCTTGCCGTCGACCATCACGATGAAAGAGGCTTCTTCGCCGTCCAGGAATTCTTCCACCACTACGCGGCTGCCGGCATCGCCAAAGGCGTTGCCTGCGAGCATGTCGCGGATGGCATCTTCGGCTTCGGCCAGGGTCATGGCGACAATCACGCCTTTACCGGCGGCCAGGCCGTCGGCTTTGACCACAATCGGTGCGCCTTTTTCCCGCACGTAGGCGAGGGCCTCATCGACGTCAGTGAAGTTGGCGTAGTCGGCGGTCGGGATCTTCTGGCGGGCCAGGAAGTCCTTGGTGAAGGCCTTGGAGCCTTCCAACTGGGCCGCGCCGGCGCTCGGCCCGAAAATGCGCAGGCCCCGTGCTTCAAACTTGTCCACCACGCCGGCCACCAGCGGGGCTTCCGGGCCGACGATGGTCAGGCCCACATTGTTCTGCTCGGCGAAGTTGGCCAAGCCGTCCAGGTCCATCACGTCCAGGTCGACGTTGTCCAGGTTCGGTTCCCGGGCGGTGCCGGCGTTACCGGGCGCTACGAAGACTTTGTCTGCCAGGGGGGATTGCGCGGCTTTCCAGGCCAGGGCGTGTTCGCGCCCGCCACTGCCAATAACCAGAATGTTCATGTGTTGCTCCTGAATTCTTTGATCAGTGACGGAAATGGCGCATGCCGGTGAAGACCATCGCGATGCCGTGTTCGTTGGCAGCGTCAATCACTTCCTGGTCGCGCATGGAGCCGCCGGGCTGGATCACGGCGGTAATACCGGCTTCGGCGGCGGCATCAATGCCATCGCGGAACGGGAAGAAGGCATCCGAGGCCATCACCGAACCCTTCACTTTCAGGTTTTCGTCGGCGGCCTTGATGCCGGCGATCTTGGCGCTGTACACGCGGCTCATCTGGCCCGCGCCCACGCCGATGGTACGGCCGGCCTTGGCGTAGACGATGGCGTTGGATTTCACGTACTTGGCCACTTCCCAGGCGAACAGCAGGTCGTTCAGCTCTTCTTCGCTGGGCTGGCGCTCGGTGACCACTTTCACGTCTTCCATGGCGACCATGCCCAGGTCACGGTCCTGCACCAGCAGGCCGCCGGTTACGCGCTTGTAGTCCATGGTCTGGGCGCGCTCGCCGTCGAACTCACCACAGGCCAGCAGGCGTACGTTCTTTTTGGCAGCGACAATCTCAACCGCTTCCGGCGCCACGCTCGGGGCGATGATGACTTCCACGAATTGGCGGTCCACAATGGCCTTGGCAGTGGCCGCGTCCAGTTCCCGGTTAAAGGCGATGATGCCGCCGAACGCCGAGGTGGGGTCGGTAGCAAAGGCCAGGTCATAGGCCTGCAGAATATCGGTACCGATGGCCACGCCACAGGGGTTGGCGTGCTTGACGATCACGCAGGCCGGATCGGCGAAGGGCTTCACGCATTCCAGGGCGGCGTCGGTGTCGGCCACGTTGTTGTAGCTCAGTTCCTTGCCCTGCAGCTGCTTGGCCGTGGCGATGCAGGCTTCCTTCGGGTTGCGTTCGGCATAGAAAGCGGCACGCTGGTGCGGGTTTTCACCGTAGCGCATATCCTGGACCTTCACGAACTGGGCGTTGAAGGTGCGGGGGAAGTCGGCGTTGTCGTTGTCCGGGGTGCGGCCACCCAGGTAGTTGGCGATGGCACCGTCGTAACCGGCGGTGTGTTCGAAGGCCTTTACCGCCAGGTCGAAGCGTGTGTTGTAGCTGAGCAGGCCATCGTTGCTGTCGAGCTCTTTCAGCACCCGGCTGTAGTCGGAAGCGTTGACTACGATGGCGACATCGTTGTGGTTCTTGGCCGCAGCACGGACCATGGTGGGGCCGCCGATGTCGATGTTCTCAATGGCGGTGGCCAGATCGCAATCCGGATTGGCCACGGTGTCTTCAAACGGGTACAGGTTCACCACCACCATGTCGATGGGGTTAATGCCGTGCTCGCCCATGATGGCATCATCGGTACCGCGACGGCCCAAAATGCCACCGTGGATCTTCGGGTGCAGGGTTTTTACCCGGCCGTCCATCATTTCCGGGAAACCGGTGTAGTCGGACACTTCAGTGACCGGTACGTTGTTTTCCTTGAGCAGGCGGAATGTGCCGCCAGTGGAGAGCAGCTCAACGCCGCGTTCAGTCAGGGCACGGCCAAAATCGACGATGCCGGTTTTATCACTCACGCTGATCAGGGCGCGACGGACGGGGGTGTTAGCCTGGTTTGCCATGGGTCACTTTCTTCGCTGTTCAGATAAGCCGGGGATAGCCTGGATATAAAGAACAAGGGCCTCGCGAACGCATCCGGGAGGCCCTTCAGGGACAAGTCTGATTATAGCAGACCGTACTGCTTGAGTTTCTTGCGCAGGGTGCCGCGATTGAGACCGAGCATGGTCGAAGCCTTGGTCTGGTTGTTGCGGGTGTATTTCATCACCTGCTCCAGCAGCGGGGCTTCCACTTCCGACAACACCAGCTGGTAGACGTCGGAAACCGGCGCGCCATCCAGCTGCGCGAAGTAGTTCTTCAGGGCCACTTCCACGCTGTCACGCAGGGTGACGGTGTTGCCGCTGTTGTTTACCGTATGCAACTGATGCAGATCATCGTTTGCCGGTGTGCTCAGGGTGTCGTTTGCCAAAGTCTCAGCGGTCATGCTGCGAATACCTCTCCATTTCGTAAGCCTGAAAAATACTGTTCGATGCTGTCTTTCTGCTCCAGCGCATCGTCGATGGCGTTGAAGCGTTTGCGGAACTGTTTGCTCTGGTCGTGGGACTGCAGGTACCAGCCCACGTGTTTTCTGGCGATTCGCACGCCCATTTTCTCGCCATAAAAGCCGTGCAGCTCTGCCAGGTGCTCTGACAGGATCTGCTCCACCTCATTCAGGGGTGGTTCTGGCAGGTGTTCACCGGTTTCCAGGTAGTGCAGGATCTCCCGGAAGATCCAGGGCCGCCCCTGTGCACCACGGCCGATCAGCAAACCATCTGCGCCGGTGTGCGTCAGCACTTGCCGGGCTTTCTCTGGCGTGGTGATGTCGCCGTTGGCAAAGACTGGAATGCCGACGCTGGCCTTCACCTCTGCGATGGTGTCGTATTCCGCGTCGCCGTTGTATTTATCTGCACGGGTGCGACCGTGAACCGCGATGGCCTGGATGCCTGCGTCTTCGGCCATTCTTGCAATCACCGGCGCGTTCCGGTTGTCCTGATCCCAACCGGTGCGCATTTTCAACGTGACCGGAATGTCCACGGCGCTGGCCACTGCTTCCAGAATGGCCCTGACCAGCTTTTCGTCTTTCATCAGGGCGGAGCCTGCCGCCTTGTTGCAGACCTTCTTGGCAGGGCAGCCCATGTTGATATCAATAATCTGGGCCCCGAAGGCGGCATTCTGCCGCGCCGCATCGGCCAGCATGTCCGGATCGCCACCGGCAATCTGAACAGACCGGGGTTCCGGTTCGCCCTGATGGTTCAGGCGAGTCTGGGATTTCCGCGTATGCCAGAGTTTGCTGTCTGCTATGACCATTTCTGATACTGCCAGGCCCGCTCCCATCCGCCGGCAAAGCTGCCGGAAGGGTCGATCGGTTACACCGGCCATGGGTGCAACTATCAATGGGTTGGGCAGGGTATACGGCCCGATTTTTGCCGTCGGCAGCATGATCTGAGTCCGTGTCACAGCGATTTAAGCAAGATTCGGCCAGAAGCGGCTGGTTAAATTATGACCGCTTCAGTCTCCGAAGGGCGGTAATGATACCGCCGGAGGGGGGCTGATTGAAGGGGAAAAGTGCTGAAAAAATTGATTATTTTTCGTGCTTTTTGGTTGACTTTTGCGCTGTCAACTGTCGCCCCGGCCCCTCATCAGGGTGTCCAGGGCCGAAAGCTCAGGTTGTAATTGACCGCGTCGCGGCCCGGATCGCGGATACTGATCGCAATCCGTACCGGGGTCTCAGAGGGCATGGCGCCGAGAGATTCCGCTTCACCGGCAAGATATTCCGCCGGGGTAAAGGTGCTTTGCGCAACCACATCGCCGTTAAGGTTGGAAAAGGTCAGGGCGATGGCCGGGAACGGCTGTTCGAAGGTGGCCCGGTTAATGATGACGGCGTCGACAATCAGCTGGGTGCGGTTGTCCGGGTCGGTCCGGACTACCAGTTTCCTGCTTTGGATGGCTTCTACGTTGATCAGCGGTTTCAGCTGGCAGCCCGCCAGTTCACAGCCTTTCTCGTAGAATGGCCGGAGCTGGGGAATGGCAGACAGCCGATCAAACTGGAACCAGGTTACCTGGGCAACCAGCGCGCCCAGTAAGGCTACAACGACGAGCGTCCACAGGGCGGTTCTCAGGCGACTGCGGCCCTGGCCAATCGATACCGGGTCGCGGCGCAGGTCCCGATACAGGGTGTCGGGCGCCTGATCAGCCTTGCGTGCCGGTTCTTTCGGGGCCGCAGGCCGGTCGTCATCGGTTGCCGCCAGCGTAAGCTCTTCGGGAGCGGTTGCAGGACTGGCTGACTTGCTTTTGCCTGGCGCTGGCGGCTCGGGTGTTTCTTGGCTGTCGGCGGCGTCAGGTGCCCCGGATGATGGCGAATCCTGGGGTGTCAGCTGCAGATCCGGCTCAGGTTTGTTTTCCGGTTCTGGTGTTTGTGGTTCAGGTTCGGCCGGTGCTTCCGGCGCCCATGCCGGTTGATCGTCCGCCAGCATGGCTTCCGCCCAGCTTTCGTCAACGTCCTGCTTTTCCGGGGTCAGGTCGTCATCGTGGTAGCCGGACTCTTCCGGTTCATCAAATGAGCGGAAACTGTCGCTCAGTTCGTCATCGGAAAACGTCAGCTTGCTGCCGGCATAGCGACCTTCTGTGGCATCTTCTTCCGGGTTGTCGGCAAAGATAAAGTCTTCTTCATCGTGCCCTGCGTGGGTGTCTGCGGGCGGAGGAGGGGTTTCCCCTGCTGCTTTGCCACCTGTGGCGGCTGGTGCAGCGCTGCCGGTGGATTTGACGACCTGGTGCTCAATGGCGTTGAAAACTTTCAGGCAGCTGCCACAACGGACTTTTCCCCCGGCGATACTGAGTTGTTCGTCAGTCACCCGGAAACGGGTTTCGCAATTAGGGCACTGAGTCTGCAGGCTGCTTTGGGTCATGCTTCGTTCCTGAAAGCTTGATCGCGGATAGATCGATTCTCGATCATTGATCTATCACTACATCGGTCACTACAAAGGAGGCAGTTTAGTCGTAAAGCCCGGGCTCGTCATCCGTCCTTGCGCCGTCCTGTGAGGCGTATCCAGTCTTCTTTCTGTTCCGGCTCGTCCATGGTGAACCAGGGCTCGTAGGCGTCCATCACCTCCCGGGCCTGATTGAACAGGATGCCGGACAATACCAGATCCCCGCCGGGCCTGGTCAGTTCCGCCAGTCTCGGAGCCAGGCCGATGAGCGGTTGGGCCAGGATGTTGGCCAGCATGATGTCGGCTCGGGTGTCCGGATCCTTGCCGGGCAGGTAGAGATCCAGGCGGTTGTCTTCCACGCCGTTCCGACGGGCATTGTCCCGGCTGGCTTCCAGCGCCTGCGGATCAGTATCCACGCCAATCACATGGTCCGCGCCGAGTAGCAGTGCGGCCAGGCCCAGGATGCCGGAACCGCAGCCGTAGTCCGTAACTTGTTTGCCCGCGACATCCTGGCCGTCGAGCCATTCCAGGCACAGGGCAGTGGTCGGGTGGGTGCCGGTGCCGAAGGCCAGGCCCGGGTCCAGCAGCAGGTTGGCCGCGTCCGGGTCTGGCGCCTCGTGCCAGCTGGGGACAATCCACAGGCGCTTACCAAACTGCAGGGGATGGAAATCGTCCATCCAGGCCCGTTCCCAGTCTTTGTCTTCTACCAGGGTAACGTCGATTTCGGGCAGGGACTGCTGGGTTTTCTGATGCCAGGCGTCGCGGATATCCGCCAGGAGTTGCTCGGTGTTGCGGTCAGACTGGAACAGGCCGGTAACCGTGGTCTGGCTCCAAAGGGGTGTGGTGCCCGGGTCGGGCTCGTACAGGGGCTGGTCGGCTGCGTCTTCCATGGAAACGGCGTCTGCGCCCATTTCCATTAACAGGTCTTCCAGCTGATCCGCGGTGTCCGGATCAGCTGGAATCTGGAGTTGTATCCAGGGCATGGTTAATCCCGCATCAGTTTCTCAAGGTAGTGGATGGTGAAGTCTACCTGTTTAAAGCCACCATCGCGTACCAGTTTTCGATGCAGGGGTTGGTTGGTCTTGATGCCCTCGACCAGCATTTCGTCCAGCGCGTTCTTCATGCGCCGGCGGGCAATCTCCCGGTCGTCGCCCCAGGTGATCAGTTTGGCCACCAGGGAATCGTAGTACGGCGGTACCGTGTAGCCGCTGTACAGATGGGAGTCGACACGAATGCCATTGCCACCGGGAGCATGGAAATGTTTGACCTTGCCGGGGCTGGGCACGAAGGTTTGCGGGTCTTCGGCGTTGATCCGGCATTCGATGGCGTGGCCAGAGATGTGGATTTCGTCCTGGCTGTATTGCAGCGGCAGTCCGCTGGCAATGCGCAGCTGCTCACGGACGATATCAACACCGGTCACCATCTCGGAGACCGGGTGCTCAACCTGTACCCGGGTGTTCATCTCGATGAAATAGAACTCGCCGTCCTGGTACAGGAACTCAAAGGTGCCGGCACCCACGTAGCCGATTTCCTTACAGGCGTCGACGCAGGCCTTGAGCGTGCGTTCCCGGGATACCGGGTCAACATTCGGGGCCGGGGCTTCCTCGATGACTTTCTGGTTCCGGCGCTGCATGGAGCAGTCCCGGTCGCCCAAATGGATCACGTTGCCGTGCATGTCCGCCAGTACCTGAATCTCCACATGGCGTGGTGTTTCGAGGAATTTTTCCAGGTAGACGGTCGGATCGCCAAAAGCGTTCTTGGCTTCGCTCTGGGTGATTTGTACTGCCTTCAGCAATGCAGCCTCGGAATGCACCACCTGCATGCCACGACCACCACCACCGGAAGCGGCCTTGATCATTACCGGGTAGCCGATCTGGCGAGCCACCTGGAGGGTGCGCTCGTCGTCGTCCGTCAGCGGACCGTCAGAGCCGGGCACGGTGGGTACGCCGGCCTTCTTCATGGCTTCAATGGCGGATACCTTGTTGCCCATCAGGCGGATGGTTTCCGCTCTTGGTCCGATAAAGCGAAAGCCGCTTTTCTCGACCTGCTCAGCAAAGTCGGCGTTTTCAGCCAGGAAGCCGTAACCCGGGTGAATGCCTACGGAGTCCGTTACTTCTGCAGCGCTGATGATGGTCGGGATGTTCAGGTAGCTTTCCGTCGCGCTGTTGGGACCGATGCAGACGGTTTCGTCGGCGAGACGAACGTGCATAAGGTCGCGATCGACCTGTGAGTGCACGGCTACCGTCTTGATGCCCAGCTCTTTGCAGGCGCGGAGGATTCGCAGGGCGATTTCACCGCGGTTTGCGATCAGAACTTTTTCTAACATGGCCATGGTTAACAATCACCGAATTCAGGAAATGACGACCAGGGGCTGGTCAAACTCCACCGGCTGGCCATTCTCGACCAGGATTTCGGTGATGGTGCCGGCCTTGTCAGCCTCGATCTGGTTCATCATCTTCATGGCTTCCACAATGCAGATGACATCACCAACGTTTACCTTCTGGCCAACTTCGACAAACGCTGCAGCGCTCGGGGACGGTGAGCGGTAGAAGGTGCCCACCATCGGAGATTTCACTGCATGGCCATTGATGGCAGCTGGCGCAGAGGTTTGTTCAGCCGGCGCTGCCTCGGGTGCTGGGGTCGGTGCCGGAGCCTGGGGCGCGGGTGCTGAGTAGTGGCTCACGTAATGGCCACCGGAGGCCTGTTCCCGACGGCGCGATATACGAACTGAATCGTCACCCTCGTGAATCTCCAGCTCCTCGACGTCTGACTCCTCGAGCAGTTCAATCAGTTTCTTGATTTTACGAATATCCATAACTGTTCCAGTCCCGTTGTCTCTGGTCTATCGGTGAATTCGTTGCAGTGCAGCCTGCAGGGCAAGGTCGTAGCCCTGGCTGCCCAGCCCGCAGATAACCCCTTCGGCGATATCTGAAAAATAGGAGTGATGGCGGAAAGGTTCCCGCGCATGCACATTTGATAAATGCACTTCTATAAACGGTATGCCGGAGGCCAGCATGGCGTCCCGCAGGGCGACACTGGTATGGGTAAAGGCGGCAGGATTGATAATGATAAAATCCACGCCCTCACCCCGGGCCTCATGTACCCGTTCAATCAATTCGTACTCTGCATTGGATTGCAAATGCAGCAGGTGGTGACCTTGCTTGGCCGCTTTCTGGTGCAAGCGGTCGTCAATATCGGCCAGTGTTTCATAGCCATAGACCTCGGGCTCCCGGGTGCCGAGCATGTTGAGGTTGGGGCCATGGAGCACAAGTATGGTCGACATGGTTCTGTCTGCCTTGGTGTTTTACAGGATCGCCGAAGATAACGGCACGTTACCTCAATGGTGCGTACTTGTTAGCCTCAGATCAACACTTTTTGACAATCTTGCCTGTCGTACATTGGTCTTAAAAAGGTTACACAGCAATCGCCGTGTACGCGATGACATTTCGTTGATGACAATCATTGTCGATGAAGGTGGGCCGTGTCGGTATTCGACATTGGTTTCATGCAGCGCCGACAAACCGGCGGGCACGAGGTGATGTCTGAGCGATACGTTCAGGTTCAGTACTTTTTGTGCCCAGTAGGCTTGGGTCTTAAGTCCCGGCCGATTGATGCGATAGTTGGCTGTCTGGCCCGGGAGTATGCTGCCAGACTGGGTGTTTCAAGGCATAGGGATTTCCAGGGAGGTATCGTGCGAGACACCGAGATCTGCCGTCAGTTACTTGAATTGAAAGAACCGTGGGTTGTGGACCGCATCAAAGTGGATGCGCAGCGTCGGGAGCTTCATGCCTACCTCAGAACCGGAAAGTCCTGGTTTGGTCGGCCGGCATTTGTACAGCCAAAATCGTGCTGGCGGCATGCCAACGTGGGCCCTTTGAAAACCTACATTCATGCCAGTTTGCCGGAGCAGGGCACAGAGTCGCCAGAGGCGGTACCGTTTCTTGGCCCTGCGGGTGATGACTATACGCATGGTCTGGCCCAGAAGGTGATTGAGTGTCTGAATGCCGGGCTGGGGTATCGACAAGTGTGCAGGTTGCTCGACATTGACGTTTACCTTGCCTGGCAAATACGCCATGCCATAAGCGAAGGCGTGCATGGTACCGATCATGGCTTTGAAGGTGCTTTGGCTGAAAGTGCTTCGCCGGGTGCTGCCCGGCAGGTTATTCCGCCGACCGGTGATCCCGTATGGTTCAATTTATTGGCCTCTGACACACCGATGGATATTCGCCTTCTGAGTCTCAAGCTACTGCTGGCCCGGAGTCGGCAGGAGTTTTCGGGCCTGACCAGTCACGATGCGAAGATTCTCAGGGTGAACACGCTCAGACGATTTTTTATCAAGCACGAAAAACAGCTTGGTCATGAAATCGCCCAGTTGGCGACATTTCGAGAGAGCGCTGAGGGGATAGACTCGTGAGCAAAACCACGCAGGCGGGGATGATGACCCCAACGGAGGCAGCCGAGCTGATCAAGGCGGGAAGGGCTTTGGCCATTGCTGGTGATGAGGCGTTATTGGCCACTCTGCCTCGGGGTACCTGGGTAGGAGGGAGCACGCCATACTTCATGACTGGCGATGGTGGCCAGTGTTGCCGCGACAGGCTGTTTGTGCAAGATCTCGGTGACGGGGACGCCAGCGTGCACCACTACGACGAAATCACGCTGCGCAATGTTCTGGAAGATGCCCCTGAGAATGGCTATTCGATCATAATTTTGCCTGCCGGTAGTAAGGTGTTGGAAGCCTATGCGCACCATGCGCCGGAGTTTCCCGACATGTACCTGAAACCGATTGTAGGCTGGGTCTCTGGTGTGCATCTCGATGAGCTGGCTCAGGGTAAAGCGGTTGTTTTTGATGGTCGGAGCGGGGAGTGTTTCAGTGACCGGGCGGTGGTGCTCCATGTGCCTCTGGATGACAGCCTCTCCGCGGTTGTTCATATCGTCAATCTGTTTGAAGCAGGCACCGGCCCTGAGCTGACGTTCGAGGCAACGAGTCGTGCGGTAGGTCGGTGCCGTGTGGATGGCCAGCCTCACAACTTCGCCGATCTTGTGTTACGCGAAAGCGGTCAGCAGCAGCTGCCGTTGGTGGCGGACTACTGTGGCGCAATGGTCAACGTAAGCATTCAGTCCGTCGACGAGCAGGCCGGCGTGGTAAACCTTTATGCACCGGTCTTCGAGGGGGAGAGTTATCGTTTCGCGCGGCCGGTGGAAGACTACCCGACCGCGTTCCTCGCCGCCATGCCTGACCATGCCGGTAATCTGGTGTTTGGCTGTAACTGTATCCTCAACTACCTATACTCGGAGCTGGAAGGTCGGACTACCGCCGAGCTGACGGGGCCGATTACCTTCGGTGAAGTGGCCTATCAGCTGCTGAATCAGACAGCGGTATTTCTGACTGTGGAGCCCGCTGCCTGATGTCCGGGATTTAGTCCTCTGCAGTGGTAACGCAGTTGCGCCCATGCTCCTTGGACGTGTAAAGCGCCCGGTCTGCGCGCTCGCACAGGGACTGGGCGCTGTCACCCTGCCAGGCGGAGATGCCGCAACTGAAGGTGACGTTAAATTCCCGGTCGCCGGCCGGCTGTACCAGCTCGGAGAAGCGCTCGCGGATTTCATTCAACACGTTGCGGGCGTCACCGGGCCGTGTGTTGGGCAGAATGATCGCAAATTCCTCACCACCATAACGACCGATGTGATCGGATTTTCGCAGTCGCTGTTTGAGGAACATCGACAGGCTTCGCAGCACCCGGTCGCCAATGGGATGGCCAAAGGTGTCGTTTACCTTTTTGAAGTAATCGATGTCGAGCATGGCGAAACACAGGGGTTGGTCTTTCTGCCGGGCCCGCACGATTTCCTGCTCCAGCAGATGCAGGGTATGGGTGTGGTTATACAGTCCGGTGAGGCTGTCGCGAATCATCAGTGCCAGTAATGACCGGGCCCGGCGGCCACGGTTGTGCAGGGTGGCAATCAGGTGCTTGGGATCGATGGGCTTGGTCAGGAAGTCGTCGCCCCCCAGGCTCATGGCGTGCAGCTGCTTGCTGACGTCTTCTTCCGCGGACAGGTAAATGATGGGAACACTGTGGAAGCGATCCTGCTGACGGATCACCCGGGCGATCTCCATACCAGTGCAGCCGGGCATGTACATGTCCAGAATGATGATTTCCGGCGAAAACTCTTCCAGGGCGTGAATAATCTGCATCGGATCGGTGATGATGTGGGCGGTCATGCCCGCCTTCTTCAGCACCGTTTCCATGTATTTGGCCTGGGCCCGGGAGTCATCCAGAACCAGCACCTTGTAGGGCTCGACCGTATTGCCGTGGGTGTAGGTTTCGATCTTTTCGATCAGCTGCCCGGGGTCCACCGCCGGGTAGAAAAACTCCTCGCCGCCACACCGGGATGCTCGCAGGCGGGTTTCAATGCTGCCGTCTTCATCGCTCATGAAGATGATCGGTATGGGCGTGTCGTGCTGCTCCTGTAGCTGCTCCACAGTGGCAATACCACTGTTGGTGTCGCCGCCAAAGTTGACATCCATGAGGATGGTTTCCGGCTTGCTCAGGGCGCAGGCTTCAATCAGGTCAGAGGCACTGCTGAACGCGGAGGCCCGGAACCCGAAAAATTCCAGCTGGCGGATCAGGCGGGCGGCCATTTCACCGTTGGACAGCGCAATGTAAACCGGTGTGCGTCGGTATTGCTGGGGCGTGTCGGAGGTTTCCTGGTCGGTACGGCGTTGGGTGCAATGGCGCAGAGTCTCGGTGGCATCTTCCAGTTGTCGTGCCTGGTCATCCTCAAGGGGGGAGCTCTGGTGCCAGTGCTCAAGCAGTCCCAGGATGTGCTCCGCAGCGGCGGCATGGCTCTCCATTTCGAACCGTTTGGCATAGCGGACCAGCTTGTCCGTTGCCGAGACCAGCTCATCGCGGTAAACCGCGGCTTGATCCCTGTCTTCGCGAATCTTCTGCCAGGTATCCAGAACCACCCTGGCCTGGGTGGTCACACGGCGGGCGAAATGCTGCCTGAGTTTTTCTTTCTGGCTTTCGTCGTTCATTGTGCTCCGGCCTGTCTGTTTTCATTTTTTGATGGTCCGATCCGGCAGGACTAACTTTTTAACCTTAGTCCTTTTGCAGAGTCTATAGTGTTTAATGTTGTCGGCGTAGGTTGCGCTATGTAAATGTTTGTCAACTCTGCGGTACAGGTCACAGACACTCATCAAACCAATTATCGGACCGGAGCCCCAGCAGCTATGGCGGGGATGCTTGGAAAGAGAGATCAGCAGCACGGCGTGATTACGCTTCAGGGGCTATTACTGGTGTTTACCGGTGGCTTGCTGGTGCTCATTCTCACGGCGGCGTTCATCACCAGTTTCGGCTATTTTCGGGGCTACGTAGCCGATCAGCTCGGTGATCATGCCCGGGACGGCGCCACGGCCACGGGCTTATCCTTGTCGAATGCCATTGATGGCTCAGATCCGGTGGCCGCTGCGTCGCTGATTGATGCCGTGTTCGACAGCGGCCGGTACTTGTCCGTGGAATACCTTGATCACAGTGACAGCCTGATTGCGGGCAGAAGAAAGCCGCTTCAGGGTACTGCCGCTCCTGGCTGGTTTATCCGTTTGACCTCCCTGCCGCGGCCAATGGCTGAGGCCGAAGTCGTGCGTGGCTGGAGCCGTCTGGGCAAGGTTCGTGTGGTCAGTCATCCGGGCCGGGCTTACGACGACCTCTGGCGCATTACCGTGGGCCTGTTGGTGGGCGTGCTGGCCATCGGCGGTGCCGGTTTGGTCGTCCTGCACCTGTTGCTGGGGCGAATACTCAGCCCGCTGAAAGCGTTGGAAGCTCAGGCCAGGGCTTTGGGGCAGCGGGATTTTCGGAAACGGGTCGACATCAAGTCAACCCGGGAACTGAACCAGGTTACCGAAGCCATGAATCAGATGGCGGATGACCTCGGCCAGTTGTTTGAGGGGCAAGGCAAGCTGATCCAGCATTTGCGCAAGGTGAACAACGAAGATCCCGTGACCGGCCTGGCCAGTCGGAGTGCCTTTGATCAGCGACTGCGGGCTGAACTTGAATCCGAGGAAAAGGCTGCCCCGGGCGTGTTGATTATGATCCAGCTCGGCTTTTTCGTTGACTACAACAGGGCCTATGGCCGCAGCGAGGGCGACCTGCTCCTGAAGCAGATTGCAGGCTGTCTGCAGCGCTTTGTTAAACGGCACACTGAATCTTTCGCCGGGCGCAGGACCGGGGCCGAATTCGCGGTTTTCCTGCCCGGCGCATCCGCGGCAGATGTCCGGGTATGGGCGGAAGAACTGGTGGCGGAACTTGACGGGCTTTATGCGGATCATGCCGCACCGATGGATACCATCGTGCATGCGGGGCTTGCTGTGACGGCCGAAGGGCTGGGTAGCCGGGACCTGCTGGCAGCTGCCGATGAGGCCTTGGTGGCGGCCCAGCAGCGGGATGAATCCTGCTGCTGGCTGTCCGAAACCGGCCTGGAGAACCACCACAACATGGAAACCTGGCGGGTGATCATCAGCCAGGCGATACGTGACCGCAGTTTGTCGCTGTGGTTACAGCCCATGGTGCAGGGCGGTGAACAGTCGGTGGTTCACTATCAGGTGTTTTCCCGTATCAACAGTCCTGAAGGGGTTCTCAAGGCAGGTTTGTTTGTACCTGTGGCCGAGCGCCTTGGGCTAATCAAGGACATTGACCGGCTGCTGATCGAGCGGGTTCTGGAGCGCCTGGCGAGCCATCCAGGGGAGCGCCTGGCGGTATCCCTGGGGAGTGCGTCTGTTGCTGACCCGGAGTTCCGGAGTGATTTGCTGGCGAGTCTTGGGCAGGCAGGGCCTCTGGTTAGTCGTCTTTGGGTTGGTGTGGCCGAGCAGACCATTCACCATCACCGCAAGGATGTCAGCACACTGGTTCGAGAGCTCGTCCGGCTCGGGGTGCCGGTTCTGGTGGATCGTTTCGGGGTGGGGGGCGTGCCGTTCAGCTACCTGAAGAATCTGCCGTTCCGGGCCATGCGTATCGATAACAGCTTCATCCATAACCTGGACAGCCATGATGAAAATCGTTTCTGGCTGGAGTCCGTGCTGGCCATTGCGCGCAGCCGGGGCGTGAAGGTTTTTGCGACAGGAGTGGAAACGGCAGCAGAATACTCGGTACTCTGTAAACTGGGTATTGATGGAGCCATGGGATACCATCTTGGCAGGCCATTTGCCGCTGATTGACAACTGACGGGAGACTTGCAGCCTTATGCCGGGCAAAATCACACAGTACTTCAGGGACAAGAAAGACGATATGCAGGATTACACCGGAGGCAACGGTGTCATTGGCAAGTTTGTTCTGGCGATCCTGTTGGTATATCTGCTTGTAACCACCATTCTTGGTATGTACTGGAGCAGTGAGCCAGATACCTTTTCTGTGCGAGAGCACACCCGTGCCCTCGCCAGTGACATGGGCCGGGAGCCGGTGACCGGTTTTGCCACCACGGCCACGATGATCAAGATTGCCGAAACCTTGCTGGACAAACCCGGTGGCTACATTTCCAACGATATCTTCCCACCCGGGTTGTGGATGGACAACATGCCCAACTGGGAGTTTGGTGTGCTGGTGCAGTTGCGGGATCTGTCCAGAGCTATGCGTAAGGACATCAGCCGCTCCCAGAGCCAGTCTGCTGAAGACGCGGACCTGATCATCGCCGAGCCGCAGTTTCATTTTGACAGCGGTAGCTGGGCCATTCCCTCCACGGAGCGGGAGTACCGCCGGGGCATCAATGCGCTGAAACGGTACCTGGACCGGCTGTCTCACCCGGAGCAGCCTAACGCCCAGTTCTTTGCCCGTGCTGACAACCTCAATAACTGGCTGGCCGACCTTGAAACCCGGTTGGGCAGCCTGTCACGAACGCTCAGCGAGAGTGTTGGGAAAGCCTCGGTTTCGGAAGCCCTGGCTAACCTGAACCCGGATGATCCGCTGGCGGAAGACACCGGTGGTGATGACGTGAAAACGCCCTGGACCAAGATTGATGACGTTTTCTATGAGGCCCGGGGCAGCGCCTGGGCATTGCTGCACATCTTCAAGGCCATTGAGGTGGATTTCCGCAAGGTGTTGCAGGACAAGAATGCCATGGCCAGCGTGAAGCAGATCATTATTGAGCTTGAGGGCACGCAACAGCCCATGTGGAGCCCGGTGATTCTGAACGGCAGCGGCTTCGGGGTGCTGGCGAATCACTCACTCACCATGGCGGCCTATCTGTCGCGGGCGAACGCGGCCATCAGTGATATGCGGGATCTGCTGTCCAGGGGCTAAGAGTCCGGATCTCGCGCACAAAAAAGCCGGGCAGTCGTGATGACTGCCCGGCTTTTTTTACCCGAAGTGCGATCAGCCTTTGTAGGCGTTAACCGCATCTTCAATGGCTTTTTTGGCTTCGGCGGCGTTGCCCCAGCCCTGTACCTTCACCCACTTGCCGGGTTCCAGTGTCTTGTAGTTCTCGAAGAAGTGACGGATCTGGTTGCGCAGCAGCTCCGGCAGGTCGTCGATCTCTTTGACATCGTGGTAGGTGGTGGTCAGCTTGTCGTGGGGTACCGCAACCAGCTTGGCATCACCACCGGCCTCGTCTTCCATGTTCAGCACGCCTACCGGGCGACAGCGAATAACGCAGCCGGCCTGAATGGGGTAAGGGGTAACAACCAGCACATCGATGGGATCGCCGTCATCAGCCAGGGTGTGGGGGATGAAACCGTAGTTGGCCGGGTAGAACATGGGGGTGGCCATGAACCGGTCAACCAGCAGGGCGCCCATGTCTTTGTCCAGCTCGTACTTGACCGGGGAGCTGTTAGCCGGGATCTCGATGGCTACGTAGATGTCTTCTGGCGGGTTCTTGCCAGCGGGGATGTTGTCGAATTGCATGTGCGATCCTTCCTGCTACGTTGAGGTGCGTTTAACTGCGTTCAAAAAGTGGGCGCAATTATACGGAAGTCTCTTGCCATTCGAAACTAAACCTTGGTCGTTGACTGTGGTGCATACAACCATCAGGCAGCACTTTCCGAAAAACGCCCGTGAATACATCCCTGTAGGGCTCGGTCGCGCCATCCATGGCGCTCCACGTTTTCGGCAAGTGCTGCCTGATGGTCGTCCGAACCTTTGCGGGCGCTTCCGGCCCTCAAGCGTTTTGGGAAGGCCCACCTCACCGACGCCCAAAGTCTCTGCGAATGTGGTTGGTAGCTCGCACTAAGTTCAGCAAGGGGCGTACCAGGGAGCTTTCCAAAACTGTGCGGAGCCATGGATGGCGGAGCCCAAGCGCCACATGGACGTGCCGAAGGAGCGTGTTTTGGAAAGCTTCCTGGTACGCCCCTAACTCCGACGATTAAAGCCTGATCTGTTTGGCAATCAGCTCCTTCATGATTTCCGTGGTGCCGCCGCCAATAGACAGAAGCTTGGCATCCCGATACAGCCGCTCTACCACGGATTCCCGCATATAGCCCATGCCACCGAACAGCTGTACCGCTTCGCGGGTAACCTTTTCGCACACATCCACCGAGAAATTCTTGGCCATGGCCACCTGTTTGATCGGGTTCTTGCCGGTCTGCATCAGCGCGGCGCAGCGGTAGGTGTATTCCCGAGCGATGTCGATCTGCGTCGCCATGTCCACCAGCTTGTGGCGGGTGACCTGGAAGCCGGCGATGTTGCGGCCGAAGGCCTGGCGTTGTTTGGTGTAATCCAGGGCCGCCTCGTAGGCCAGTTGGGCGGTCATGTAGGCCATGACGGACAGGCTCAGGCGTTCGGCCAGGAAATTGCTCATAATGGCGATAAAGCCGGCGTTTTCGGCGCCGATCAGGCGGTCTGCCGGTACCCGGCAGTCTTCGAAGAAAAGCTCGGCGGTGTCGCTGGCCCACCAGCCCATTTTCTTGAGTTTCTTGCCGGTGGAGAAGCCCGGTGTGTCGCGGTCGATCAGCAGCAGGCTGATGCCAGCGTGGCCTTCGCCCCCGGTGCGCACAGCCACCGTGTAGTGATCGGCGCGGATACCGCTGGTGATGAACGTTTTGCTGCCGTTGACGATGTAGTGATCACCATCTTTTACCGCACGGGTCTTCAGGTTCGCCACGTCGGAGCCGCCACCGGGTTCGGTAACGGCGAGCGCAGCAATTTTCTCGCCGCGTAGTACCGGCGGTGCGATTTGTTCCCGAATTTCCTGCTTCGCCCACTTGGCCACCGGCGGCAGGCCAATATCCAGGGAGCCGATGCTGGCCACAAAGCCACCGGAGGTGGAACGCATCAGTTCCTCGGAAACCGCCACTTTCATAAAAATGTCGCCTTCAGCGATGCCGCCCAGAGCCTCAGGGAAGCCAATGCCCAGAAGCCCTGCGTCGCCTGCGAGCTGGTAGATTTCCCGGGGGAATTCGCCGGCTTCTTCCCAGTCGTCTATGTAAGGGCGTACGTGGGTTTCGATGAATTTGCGCGCGGTCTGGCGCACCTGTTCGTGAGTTTCGTTGAAGTAGTCAGACACGGATTCGCTCCCGGTGTACTTGTTATTCGATGGGACGAGTGTCGCGCAATCTCCGTCACCAAGCAAGCGCTTGGTTTGCATTTCTCTGGGTACAAAAAAACTGGCCCGATTGGCCAGCTTTCGCAGGTAGTCCGTGGCCTGTCAGGCGCCGTTACGGGAGATACGCTTCACGCCCTCGCTGGTGCCCAGCAACAACAGGTCCGCCGGGCGGCGGGCGAACAGGCCGTTGGTGACCACGCCCACGATGTTGTTCAGTTTTTCTTCTATCTGGATCGGGCGGGAGATATCCAGGTTGTGGACGTCGATGATGATGTTGCCGTTGTCTGTGGTAACACCGTCACGGTACACGGGATCACCGCCCAGCTTGACGATTTCCCGGCCAACATGGCTGCGTGCCATGGGGATGACTTCCACCGGCAGCGGGAAGTCGCCAAGGATGTCCACCATTTTCGAGCCATCAGCGATGCAAATGAAGGTTTTGGCTACCGCCGCTACGATTTTTTCCCGGGTCAGCGCGGCGCCGCCGCCTTTGATCAGCTCCAGGTTGGCGTTGGTTTCGTCGGCACCGTCGACATAAAACTCCATCTCACTGACGCTGTTCAGGTCATAGACTTCAATACCGTGCTTTTTAAGGCGTTCTGCGGTGGCTTCGGAGCTTGCCACGGCGCCGTCGAATTCATCTTTGTACTGGGCCAGGAAGTCGATAAAAAAGTTGGCGGTGCTGCCAGTGCCCACGCCGACAATGCTGCTGCGTTCCAGTTTCGGGGCAATGTAGTCCACGGCTGCTTTGGCAACGGCTTGTTTGAGTTCGTCCTGCGTCATGGTGGGCTCCGGGAGAAAAAAGATGATTTTTCACGCATTATACGCGCCCAGTGTCTCTGCTTATAGACGGCTGCCGTGCAAAGTTTCTACACTGTAGGTTTTTCCAAGCCAATCACCACCAGCAACCGGAACCATCATGCCGCAACGCTACATCAAGAAGATTCTCGATGCGCGGGTCTATGACGTCGCCATTGAAACACCCCTGACTGAAGCCCGTAGCCTCTCCAAGCGCTTTGGCAACAATATTCTGCTCAAGCGTGAAGACCTTCAGCCGGTGTTTTCCTTCAAGATTCGCGGCGCCTACAACCGGATTGCCCAGCTCTCTGAAGAGCAGAAAGCCAAAGGGGTGATTTGTGCCTCCGCTGGCAACCATGCCCAGGGCGTGGCGTTGGCGGCCAAGAAGCTGGGTATCAAGGCAGTGATCGTGATGCCCCAGACCACCCCGGAGATCAAAGTGCGCTCGGTGAGGGACCACGGTGCCCGGGTAGTGCTCAAAGGCGATGCTTTTGATGAAGCCGCGGCCCATGCCCAGGAACTGATCAAGAAACATGGCTACACCTACATCCCGCCCTACGACGACCCGGATGTGATTGCCGGCCAGGGCACCGTCGCCATGGAAATCATGTGGCAGTTCAGCCAGCCCATCCACGCCATCTTTATCTGCGTGGGCGGCGGTGGCCTGATTGCCGGGATGGCCGCCTACATCAAATACCTGCGCCCGGAAATCAAGGTGATCGGGGTGGAGCCGGAAGACTCCAACTGCCTGCAAGCGGCCATGAAAGCTGGCAAGCGGGTAGTGCTGGACGAAGTGGGCATCTTTGCTGACGGTGTGGCGGTCAAGCAGATTGGCAAATACCCCTGGGAAATCTGCAAGGATTACGTGGATGAGGTGATCACCGTCTCTACCGACGAAATCTGCGCAGCCATTAAGGATGTGTTCGAAGACACCCGCTCCATCGCCGAGCCCGCCGGGGCTTTAGGTGTTGCCGGCATCAAGAAATACATCGAGCGTGAGCAGATCGAAAACGAAAACCTGATCGCCACGCTCAGCGGCGCCAACATGAATTTCGACCGTTTGCGTTACATTTCAGAGCGCACCGAAATCGGTGAGAAGCGCGAGGCCATCCTGGCGGTCACCATCCCGGAACGCCCGGGTGCCTTCAAGACCTTTATCAACGCCTTGCACAAGCGCAGCATCACCGAATTCAACTACCGCTATTCGGACTCTGACGACGCCACCATCTTCGTCGGTATCCAGATCCAGGCCGGCGGCCACGGCCGGGAAGACCTGGTGCAGGAACTCCGCGAAAACGGCTACTCTGTGATCGACCTCACCGACAGCGACCTGGCCAAACAACACATCCGCCACATGGTCGGCGGCCATGCTCCGTCAGTGGATAACGAAGTGGTGTACCAGTTCGAATTCCCCGAACGCCCGGGCGCCCTGCTGAAATTCCTGATGTCCCTCGGCACCCGCTGGAACATCTCCCTGTTCCACTACCGCAACCACGGCGCCGCCTACAGCCGCGTGCTGCTGGGAGCACAGGTGAATGAGGATGAGATTCCGGATTTCGAAAAGATGCTGGAGAAGGTGGGTTTCCGCTACGAAAACATGACCGACAACGAAGCCTACCGGTTGTTCCTCGGCGCGGGTAACGGAAGTCAGAAATAGAAACCGGGCAAAATCACCCAAGCAGAATCAGGGGGTGGATGGGCTTTACGAAACTGTGCGGAGCCATGGATGGCGGAGCCCAAGCGTCACATGGATGTGCCGAAGGAGCGTGTTTCGGAAAGCCCATCCACCCACTGATTCGGTGATCCACGTGAGATCAGGGAGCCCGGTTTCGGGCGTCATTCTCCGGCCTCGCATACCGGCGCAAAAACCCTTACATAACTGTAACGAGTCAAAAATTGTAAAATTGAAGTTACGTGTTAGTCTTTCGTCTAATTCTCGGACCCGAGAATAGCTAGCTGATTTTCCAACTAATTAACTCAAAGAAAAAACGGGAAATACGTAATGGGTAACAAGCCTGACATCATCCGCGCCATCGTGCTCATCTTTGCTGTCGGCCTTGTCATTACCGGCTTTACCTCCATCCAGGCCTCAGAAGACAAACGTGCCGACCGGGCAGCTGTGCCAGCAGTAGGGTTTATCCAGCCCGTCAATCAAGGTCTGAACCGGTAACAGCGCTGGTCCGTAACCACGCCGTGCAGGGGCACATCCCAGGGTTCTATCGGTAATTCACGGACTTTCTGAAAGTCGTAGGCCAGCCCTATCAGTTTTGGCGCCATGGCCGGCCTTATCCGGCTGAAGGCGAACGTGCGGTCATAGAAGCCACCGCCCATGCCGAGCCTCCCTCCCTGCTCATCAAAACCGACTAACGGAAACAGCACCGCATCCAATGCCCACGCCGGCCTGCGCCTTGAGCGTGGAAACGCCGGCTCCGGAATGCCGAACCGATTGGCGGTCAGTTCAACCCCGTCAAAGTACGGACTGAACACCAGTTTACCCGGATACACCGGATGCAGAATCGGCAGGTAAAATCGGATGCGTTTGAGCCGGCCCAGATCGATGAAAAGGCTTGGGTCGATCTCGCCATCATTGGGCAGATAGATGCCAATATGCCTGGCACGGTAAAGGTCAGGGTGCTTCAGAAGGTTCAGTGCCAGTCGTTCCGAGGCTTGCTGTTGCTGTTCGAAGGATAAGGCTCGGCGTTTTTGCCTGAGGTGCCTGCGGAGCTCCGTCCTGGACAGGGTGTCCGGATGGGATTCAAACGGTTGGGGGGAGTGAAACTGACTCAAAATAAAGCTTCCCGGGCTGCCGTTATCGGATGTAGCCCTTGAACCCAAAGTTCAAGGTCGGTGGCCGCTGTGACATATTAGGCTTTCCCCCTTGGGGGACGTGCTCACAATGCCCTGAAGTGGCCACCTGGGTAGTGCGCATCGGCTCGAGGACGTACCCGACCAGCGAACAGCCCAGGAAGTTGATCCCATTATACGGGCAGGGTCGGGGCCGATTGCAACCCCATTTCCCGGAATCTTTCTGGAATCAGTTTCCGGAGGATTCTCCGAGGGCTTCGTCCAGCCGGTTATCCATGGCTCTGAGCAAAGTGCTGGTTGCGTGAGACATGGTGTCGCGCTCCAGTAGTTCGTGAGTAATGTTCAGGGCGGCCATCACGGCAATGCGCTCGGTTCCGAACACTTTGCCGCTGGAGCGGATTTCCCGCATTTTGTTGTCCAGATGCCGGGCCGCACGAAGCAAGGCCTCTTGCTCTTCCTGCGGGCAAGCCACCAGGTATTCCTTGTCGAGTATTCTGACTTCAACGGTGGTTGATGACTTTGACATCAGTGGTGCTCCAGCGCCCTCAGGCGGCCTATCATGGCTTCAATCTTGTTTTTGGCAAGATCGTTCTTGTGCATTAGCTGGGCTCGTTCCCGATTCCAGTCGTCCTGCAGCTCGCGCAACAGGGCGTTATCCTTCTCCAGCTTTTCGCAGCGTTCAATCAGCTTGTCCAGCTTGTCCGCTAATGCCTGTACTTCGGACTGTTCCATGACGTGCCCAACAACGGTGATGTAAGTGTGAGTAACTATAAGTGCCGACGCCAAACCGGTCAATTTAACGCATTGTCATGGCGCGCATTGCCGTGATGGCGTTCACCTTCGGCGCAGGTTCATTCTGTATTCGCGGCACCAAAGCCCTGTTTCCGGCTCTTTCGCCAGGTGCTGGTGGCCGGCACCAGTGATACCAGCAGGGCCGACACAGGAACAGCTGCCAGCAATAGCCACTCGTCCTGTTTCAGCGGGCGCAGGCTGATCTGAATGCCGAACTGCTCCAGCAGCCAGGGGCTCAGGCCGGCAATCGCGCCAGCCCCGACAATCAGGGCGAGCAGGCAGGCGGTGAGGGCCAATACCACACACTCGAAACTGTAAAGTGATGCGATCAGCGCCGGGGATGCGCCTGTGGCCCTTAAAACCGCCACTTCGCGTTGGCGCTGGGCCTGCAGGGTCAACAGGACGGCCACCAGGCCGACCAGGCTGGTAACAACCACGAAGGCGCTGATGCCGAGAAGGGCTTTCTCAAACTGCCCCATCATCCGCCAGAGCTCGCTCAGCGCGACACCGGGAAGAATGGCCGACAACGGCTCATCGCGGGACTGGTTTAGCTCTCGCTGTACCTGGAACGTGAGAATCGGCTGACTCAGGCCGACAAAGGCCGCGGTGATGGAGTCGGGCGTAAAGTCCCGGGCTCTGGCTCGGTCCGGAGACAGCCCCCGGCCAGGGATGGCAACACCGGATTCCCAGCCTACATGAATCGCTTCCATGGCCTCCAGGCTAATATACACCGCCTGGTCCACTGGTGTGCCGGTTGGGGCAAGTACGCCGGATATCCTGAAGGGCAGGTCGGTGTGATTGGAGAAGCTGGTGCGACCGCCCCCGTGAGACAACACGATCTCATCGTTGAGGTGATGGTCGAGTTGCCTGGCAACACCGGCGCCGAGGACCACGTCGAACAGGTCGTCAAACCACTCGCCTTGGGCCAGTTCCAGAGACTGGTTGTTGCCGAACTGGAGCCGGGCCAGAAACTGGTCGTTGGTGGCGACCACCCGATAACCACGATAGCTGTCCCCCAGTGAAATGGGGATGGCCCAATCAATGCGGCGATCCTGCTCCAGTTTCTGGAAGCTGGACCAGCGGATGTTGTTGGTGGCATCACCAATATGAAACACCGTGTACAGCAGCAGGTTAAGCTGGCCACTCCGGGCGCCGACAATCAGGTCAGTTCCGCTGATGGTGCTGGTGAAAGACTGGCGGATTTCGGTGCGCAGGTACTGGATGCCCAGCAGCAGAGACACGCTCAGGGTCAGTGTCAGGCAGACCAGAGCGAGCACCCGGCGGCGATACCAGAGGCTGGCGGTAGCTAGGGAGAGGGCAAGTGTGACTTTGCTCATGGGGTCGCTCCCAAAGCTTGTTGGTGATGGAAGTGGCTGGCCAGTGCGCGGTCATGGCTGACAAAGACAACCGAGCTGCGCCGCTGTTCAGCCAACGCCAGTAGCAGGTCCAGAAAACGGTCCCGGTTGTCGGCATCCAGTGCCGAGGTTGGCTCATCAGCCAGGATGACTTCCGGCGCGCCAATCAGTGCCCGGGCAGCCGCCACCCGCTGTTGCTGGCCAACGGAGAGTTCGGTCACGCCTTTGTGCCAGTGGTCATCCGGGATCGCCAGCTGCCTGAGCAGGTCCGCTGCCGATGTCTCAGGGTCTGGGCTGGTGCGGGTGCGGCGTACCGCAGACAGGCGGCAGGGCAAGGTCACGTTGGCCAACGCGCTCAGGTAAGGCACCAGGTTGAACTGCTGGAAGATCACGCCCATGTGATTTGCCCGGAACCGGTCGCGAGCGCCGGCCTTCAGGCTGGACATCGGCTGTCCCAGAAGTTCGATAGTGCCCGACTCCGGGGCCAGCATACCCGCCAGTAATCCCAGCAGAGTACTCTTGCCGGTGCCGCTGGGGCCATGCAGGAACAGATGCTCTCCCTGGGCAAGCCGGATATCGGGAAAGGCCGTGGCGGTTGTCTGGCCGGGCCATCGAAAGGCCAGTTGGCGTGTCACGATTGCAGGTTCCGGTATACTGGAACCGGATTGGTTTCTTGCTGTCTCGGTGCTCATATCCGTATTGTCTTTGCCGTTGTATGATGGCGTCCGTTACACGGTTGACCCCATGGGGAGTGGTTGTACATGTTCGATACCTTGCAAACCCGGAACCTGCTTGCGCGGCTTGGACCGATGATACTGTTGATGGTTTCATCCATTGCCCTGGCAGAGCCGCGGGAGATCGACTGGCTGGAACTGATGCCGGCCGAGGATCTGGCGTTGCTGGAGAGTATGCCGGAAATTGAACACGAAGGAGACGGCCCCGCCCTGTTGCCGGATGAAATCATGACCGGCCGGGTTGTTCCGGAGATGGGTAACGTTGAAGGCCGGATTCCGGGTTTTGTCGTGCCCCTGAAAGTCACCAACGACATGCGTATCCTCGAGTTCTTCCTGGTCCCCTACTACGGCGCCTGCATTCATGTGCCTCCGCCACCACCGAACCAGATTATTCACGTCAAATATGAAGAAGGATTCACGCTCCGGGCTTTGTATGACCCGGTGTGGATAGAAGGCGAATTGGTCATCGAACGTACCGAGAATGATCTCGGTACGTCCTCCTACTCGCTGGTAGCGACGTCGGTCAAACCCTACAGCGAGTAGTTCGCCGGGCTACTACCGGGTCAGCCGGAACTGGATGTTACCCGGTGACAGACGTGTGGCGCCTTGTCCCAGTGGGCCGACCCACTGCACGTTCAGGTGTTGGAGTTCAGGGAAGCGGGCCATCAGGCCGGTTTCGAACTGAGCGGACTCCGATAGATTCGGGCAGTTGAGCGTCTGGGTAATTTCGATGTCTGCGTGACCGGAGTCGTGGTCATGGTCGTGGTCATGATTGTGACTATGGCTATGGCTGTGACCATGGTCATGCTTGTGGCCGTCGCCTTTCGCTTCACCCCAGCCCACGTGCATGGCGCTGGAGACCAGGGTGCAGTTGCCGGCCACGGTATTGATCATGGCAGTTTCACTGGCCCATTGTTCGGTGTCGTTCACCCGTTGTTGCTGTTCATCAGTGCGGGGCTTGTGCTCGAAGCCGATCAGGTTGTAGGCGGGTGACAGAAGCAGCAGATCTACGCGCTCGTTATCAATCGCCATTTGCAGATCGGCGTGCCCATGCTGGTGTGCGCCCGGGTTTTCGGAGGCTAGAACCGGCCATGCGGCCAGGCTGAGTGATAGCAGCAGGGTTGCAGAACGTGCGGATGCGCGTGGGTAAAACATGGTTGGTACCTCTCGCAGCTTTGATACGTTATAACATTTTTGATTTTTGCCAGTGCAAAAGCAAGCCTGCCGGTACCCGGAAGTGCCACTTGTCTGCCGGAATGCTAGGATAGAGGCTTGCTCAAATGTATACGGAACCCGGCTGGTAGAACGGCCAGGCTCCCCTGACACAGGAACACAGGGTTTCATGTCTGACACCGATAGCACAGGTGCTGCCCGCGCCGCTGAATTTGAACGCTGGGCCAACGTTTACACCACACACAAGGCGTTCAGCCACCCCTCTGAGCTGCACGGTGCATTGTGTGGTCGATTGGCGGCCGGTTCCCGTATTCAGGAAGACGAATGGCTGGCCATGGTTTGTGAACAGATGGGGCTTGGCATCCAGGCCGTGGAAGAGTCCGGGGATCTGGCGCCCTTTATGAACGGCGCCTACCAGACGGCGCTGGCGCAGTTGCAGTCGTCAGACCTCAGTTTTCACCCGTTGCTGCCGGATGACGATTACGCCATTGATCAGCGCCTTGAGGCACTGGTGGCCTGGGTTCGGGGTTTCCTGGAAGGCATGGCACTGGCGGCCGGAGCATCCCTGGGGCAGGCTCCGGACGAGATTCGCGAGCTGATTGAAGACATGGTGGCTATCAGCCAGTTGTCGGAAGATGAAGAATCGGATGAAGAAAGCGAGCAGCAGTTGCTGGAGATAACCGAATACATCCGGCTGGGTGCCCTGGCGGTATTTACCGAGTTTAACGAACCGGAAAAACCGGCCAACACCCCGACCCTGCATTGACCTGGAGACATCATGACCTCAATGATTTCCGTTAAAGAGTTTGCTGAGCGTCGGCGCAAGTTGATGGACCGTATGGCACCAGACAGCATCGCTATTTTGCCGGCGGCCCCGGAACGGGTCAGAAACCGGGATGTGTTGCATCCGTTCCGCCAGGACAGCGATTTCCAGTATCTGACTGGCTTCGGTGAGCCCGAAGCAGTGCTGGCTCTGATTCCCGGCCGTGAGCACGGTGAAACCGTGCTGTTTTGCAAAGAGCGGAACCCGGAGAAAGAACTGTGGGATGGTTTCCTGGTGGGGCCGGAGGGCGCCATTGAGCGCTTCGGTATGGACGATGCCTTTCCGATTTCCGACATCGACGACATCCTGCCCGGAATGATTGAAGGCCGCAGCCGGGTCTATTACCCGCTGGGCAAGGACCACGCCTTTGATAACCGGGTGATGGACTGGGTCAAGGTTATCCGCAGCAAAGTGCGCGCAGGCGCCCATCCTCCCGGAGAGTTCGTGGCCCTGGAACACCTGCTGCACGACATGCGTCTGTACAAGAGCGCGGCAGAAGTGAAGGTGATGGCCAAGGCTGGTCAGATCAGTGCCGAGGCTCATTGCCGTGCCATGAAACGGGCGCGCCAGGGCGGTTACGAGTACAACCTGGAAGCCGAACTGATTCATACCTTCATGGAACACGGTGCCCGCTCGACGGCGTATCCTTCCATCGTGGGTGGCGGTGCCAACGGTTGCATCCTGCATTACATCGAGAACAGCGCGCCCCTGAAAGACGGAGACCTGGTGTTGATCGATGCCGGGTGCGAGCTGGACTGTTACGCCTCCGATATCACCCGTACTTTCCCGGTCAGCGGCCGGTTCAGCCCGGAACAGAAAGCCCTGTACGAAGTGGTGCTGGCGGCCCAGTACGCAGCGATTGATGCTGTGCGGCCCGGTAACCACTGGAACCATCCCCACGAAGCGGCACTGAAGGTGCTTACCCAGGGCTTGATTGACCTGGGGCTGCTCTCTGGTTCACTCGATGACGCCATCGCCAGTGAGGCCTACAAGCCCTTCTTTATGCATCGGACCGGTCATTGGCTGGGCCTGGATGTGCACGATGTGGGCGACTACAAGGTGGGTGATGCCTGGCGTGAACTGGAGCCGGGCATGGCGTTGACGGTGGAGCCCGGGCTCTACATCGCGCCGGACAACGCCAATGTAGACGCCAAATGGCGCGGCATTGGTATTCGCATTGAAGACGATGTGGTGGTCACCAAAGAAGGTTGCCGGGTTCTGACTGGCGATGTTCCGAAGACCATTGCCGAGATTGAAGCGCTGATGGCGGACTGACACTGTGACAGACACCCGCACCGATACCGATCTGATCATTGCCGGTGGCGGCCTGGCCGGGGCCACCCTGGCGCTGGCGCTGGCGCGCGTGGTGCCGGAGTTACGGGTAACGGTAGTGGAAACCTTTCCACTGTCGCCAGATGCCTTGCCCGAAGACTACCAGCCCAGTTACGACGCACGCTCCACGGCGTTGGCCTGGGGCTCACGGCTGATCTTCGACAATCTTGGGCTGTGGGAGGTACTGGCGGAACATGCCACGCCAATCCACCACATCCACGTGTCGGACCGGGGGCGATTCGGCGCAACCCGTTTGCATGCGCGAGATCACGGTCAGGCAGCCCTGGGCTATGTGGCCGATAACCGCTGGATGGGCCTGAGCCTGATGCGGGCGCTGCTGGACACCCCCGTGAGCTGGCAGGCGCCGGCGGAAGTCACCGGTATGACGCCGATGCCTGGTGGTGTTTGCGTCGAGATTCGCAAGGGTGACGAACATTACAGTCTGACCGGGCAGTGCCTGGTGGTGGCTGATGGCGGCCGCTCTGGCCTGCGGGAACAGCTGGGGTTTGTGACCCGCACCGAGGACTACGGTCAGAATGCCCTGATTGCCAACGTCTCCACCAGTGACGCACACGGGTTTACCGCTTTCGAACGCTTCACCGAGGCGGGCCCCATGGCGTTGTTGCCCCATGGCTCGCCGGATACGGCGGAAAACCAGTCCGCCCTGGTGTGGACGCTCACCGACAGTGCGCTGGAGCAGGTACTGGCGCTGTCCGATGACCAGCGATGCCAGGCCTTGCAGGAGCGTTTTGGCTGGCGCCTGGGGCGCTTTACCCGGATAGGTGAGTGTCATCACTACCCGTTGAAACTGACCACGGTGGATGAAGCCGTGCGCCCGGGCGTTGCCCTGGTGGGTAACGCGGCCCACGCGCTGCACCCGGTCGCCGGGCAGGGGTTTAACCTGGCCCTGCGTGGGCTGATGACCCTGGTGGAGCAGTTCCGGCGGGCGGTGGACGAAGGCACGCCTTTGGGCGATCTGTCGATTCTGGGAGAGTACCAGCGCCTGCACCGGCAGGACTGGCAGCAAACCGTGCAATTTTCGGATTCCCTGATTCGTGTGTTCGGGCAATCATTGCCACCTCTGGCGGCCGCCCGGGACGCGGGCCTGGTAGGCCTGGATCTGGTGCCCGGTGCCAAGCGCTGGTTTGCCCGCAAAGCCATGGGCACCGGTGGCCGTAAACCCGTTGTTTCCCGTACCGATTGTTCGAAGGAGCCTGCCCGCAATGACCAGTGATTCCGGCAATTCGCAGATGGATATCCTGATTGTGGGTGGAGGCATGATTGGCTCAGCACTGGCCCTGGGGCTGTCCCGCCAGGGCTGGCAGGTCGGGTTGATTGAAGGTGCCACGGCAGCAGAGCTGGTTGCACCGGCGGCCACGGCAACCGACGTGAACGACTTTGAGCCCAGAGTCAGCGCTATCTCCCTGGCCAGCCAGCGCCTGCTGGATGAGCTGGGTGCCTGGCGGCGGGTGCAGGGCAGTCGCCACTGTGGCTATCGCCAGATGACGGTGTGGGATGGTGACGGCACCGGGCGTATCCATTTTGATGCAGCGGAGCTGCACGCCAGTTCACTGGGCACCATTGTTGAGAACCGGAACATCGTGCGCGCGCTGTTTGAAGAACTCGCTGACAGTGATGTAACACTGTTTGATGGCGTCCGGGTGAAGGCCTGGCATGGCCGTGACGGTGTCGAGCTGGACGACGGTCGGCGCCTGAATGCCCGCCTTGTGGTCGGAGCCGACGGCGCCTTGTCTCGCTTGCGGCAATGGAGCGGCCTGGCGACGCGGGAATGGGATTACGACCAGCAGGCGATTGTGTGCACGGTCCGCACCCGCCAGTCGCACCGCTATACTGCTTGGCAGCGCTTTTCGCCAACCGGGCCGCTGGCCTTTTTGCCGCTACTGAACGAAGCCGGCGATGACCATTTCTGCTCGATTGTCTGGTCCCAGGATACGCTGGAAGCCAAACGCCTGATGGCGCTGGACACCGAGGCGTTTCGGCAGGCGTTAGGCGTTGCCATTGAGCAGCAACTGGGTGAGGTACTGGAGGTTTCCGGGCGTTTTGCCTTCCCGCTGCGCCAGCGCCACGCCAAGGACTATGTTACCGACGGCCTGGCACTGGTTGGGGACGCCGCCCACACCATTCACCCGCTGGCGGGCCAGGGTGCCAACCTGGGTTATGGGGATGTGAGGGCCCTGCTGGAAGAGCTGGCCCGGGCCAAGGCCCGCAACCTGTCCCCGGACGATGCCCTGGTGCTGGCCCGCTACCAGCGTCGCCGGAAAGGGGAGAATCTTACCATGATGGCGGCGATGGAAGGCTTCAAGCAGCTGTTTGCCCGGGACGAGCTGCCGGTTCGCTGGTTACGGAATACCGGTATGCGTTGGCTCAACCAGTTGCCCATGCTGAAGAATCGGGTGGCGGCAGAAGCCATGGGTATCACGGAATAAGAGACGGCTTTGCGGGTAGCTCAGCCGCAGGCGTCAAACAGCCGGCTGATCAACACTGGCGCGGCCGTTTCCACCCGCAGAATGCGGGCCCCCAGATGCACACCCTGGCATCCGGCCTCTTCCAGTTTGCCCACTTCGTAATCGGTAAAACCGCCTTCCGGCCCAATGCACAGGGCTGCCGGCTCGTTCAGGTGAACCGGGCAGGGTGCGGTGGTGCCGGGATGCGCCACCAGTGCGATTTTATTTGCCAGCAGGGCCGGTAGTTCGTCTTCCACAAAGGGTTTGAACAGCTTGCGGATATGCACCTGTGGCATCACCGTATCTTTAGCCTGCTCAAGGCCCAGTGTCAGGTTTTCCCTCAGGTTGTCGTCTGACAGCCACGGAGTTTGCCAGAAGCTTTTTTCCACCTTGTAACTGTTAATCAGCCAGATATCCTTCACCCCCAAGGACGCGCAGGTCTGCAGCACGCGGCGGAACATCTTCGGCCGTGGCATGGCCAGGATCAGGGTCAGTGGCAGAGGCTGTGGTGGGTGCTGACTTAGCGTGACCTTCAGCTCCGCTTCGGTGTCTGTCAGGGTCAGGATTTCACCGGTGCCCATGGCGCCGTTGGCGCGGCCGACCGGAATCTGGTGGCCGGTACTGGCTTTGAGTACGGTCCTCAGGTGTTCAAGGCGGCGACCGCGGAGCAGCACCCGGTCTGTGCCGGTGAAGTCTTCGTCGAACAGCAGCGCCAGGTTCATGCGGAGTCGGACTCGCCCTCAGAGGCGTCATCTACCCGGCGGTATGCCAGGCGCCCGAACAGGATGCCAAACTCGAACAGAATCCACATGGGCACCGCCAGCAGGGTCTGGGAAATAATGTCGGGCGGGGTCAGCAGCATGCCGATGATAAAGCAGGCCACCACCACGTAGGGGCGTTTTGCGGCCAGATCCTGGGGCGTAGTGGCACCTGTGAGGATCAGCAGCACAGTGGCAATGGGAATCTCGAAGGCCACCCCGAAGGCAAAGAACATTTTCAGAACGAAGTTCAGGTAACTGCTGATGTCAGGCAGCTCGACAATGCCCTCGGGCCCAATGGCGGTAAAGAATCCGAAGACCAGAGGGAATACCACGTAATAGGCAAAGGCCGCGCCCGCATAGAACAGGATGACGGAGGTAAACAGCAGGGGAAATGCCAGGCGCTTTTCATGGGCGTACAGGCCCGGCGCTACGAAGCTCCAGAGCTGATACAGGATCACCGGGATGGCGGCAAAGACTGCCAGCACCAGAGCCAGTTTCAGGGGCGCAAAGAAAGGCGAGGTGATGTCGGTGGCGATCATGGTCTGGCCCACCGGTAGCAGCTCGCGCAGTGGTAACGACAGCCAGAGGTAAAGGTCGTTGGCGAACGGGTAGATAAAGGCAAAACACACAATCACGGCCAGCACCATTTTCAGGAGCCGGTTGCGCAATTCGAGCAGGTGCTCGATCAGGGGCATCTCCTGTTGTTCAGGAGGTATCGGGTTACTGCCTGGGTCGCTCATGAACGATTATCCGATGGCCGCTCTGGTGTCGCGTTGCTGGCCTCGCCGCTGGCTTCCTGATCGGCGTTGTCGCCTTGCGGAGTCTCGGCGGTGGACTGATTTGTGCTTTCCTCGCCGGCGAGCCTGCGGGTTGCCGGTGCGGGCCGGGGTTTGCGGGTCTCGCTGTCTGGCAGGATCATGTGTTCGTATTTCTTGGCTTCATCAAGGGCTCCGCGGACGGTTTTCTCCATGTCGTCCAGGCCGACGTCACCGGCCTTGCGGAGCTCTTCCCGCAGCTCTTCTGCCTTGAGCTGGCGATCCAGTTCCGAGGTGAACTGGCCCACCATGCGCCGCGCGCCGCCAATCCACCGGCCCGCGGCCCGGGCAGCGGTAGGCAGGCGCTCAGGCCCAAGCACAAGCAGCGCGATGATGCCGCAGATCAGTAGCTCAATGAAGCCAATATCGAACATTCAGGCGGTACTCAGCTTTGCTTTTCCCGGGGCTTCTCTTCGGCCGGGGCCTCAGTTTTCTCAGCCTGCTGGCCTTCCAGCGTGCTCTGATCGGCGGATTTTTCCTCTTCGTCGCTCATGGATTTCTTGAAGCCACGAATCGCGCCGCCCAGATCACTGCCGATGTTGCGCAGTTTCTTGGTTCCGAACAACAGGATGACGATGCCGAGTACGATTAAAAGTTGCCAGATGCTGATACCCATGAGGGTTCCTCGTTCAATTGTTGCTGTTCCATGACATTGTACGCCAACGGCGACCGTTCCCGGAAATCCCCGTTAGGGGTACCTCTTTACGAGTTCCGCGACGCTTTCTCTTCTAGGCCTGACAGATCGAAACGACTGGCCAGCTCATCAATCACATCTTTTGGTCCGAGCCCAAGCCGGGAGAGCATCACCATGCTGTGAAACCACAGGTCGGCCGTTTCGTAAACCACATCCCGGGTGTCCCCGGACTGTTCGGCGTCTTTGGCGGCCAGCAGTGTTTCGGTGCACTCTTCGCCCACCTTCTCCAGAATCTTGTTCAGCCCCTTGGCGTGCAGGCTGGCCACGTAGGAGGTTTCCGGGTCGGCTTCCTTGCGGGCTTCCAGGACCTGGGCCAGGCGTTCCAGTACATCACTCACGGTCTCTGCTCCTCAATCACTGCCGTAGATGGCGTTCGGGTCTTTCAGCACCGGCTCGGCGCTGACCCATTGGCCGTCTTTCAGGGTCCGGTAAAAACAGCTTCGCCGACCAGTATGGCAGGCAATGCCGCCTTTTTGTTCCACTTTCAGCAAAATGACGTCGGCATCGCAGTCGAGCCGGATATCCCGGAGTACCTGCTGGTGTCCGGAGCTTTCGCCCTTACGCCAGAGTTTGCCACGGGATCGGGACCAGTACACCGCCTGGCCTTCCTCAACGGTCAGCTTCAGTGACTCGGCATTCATCCACGCCATCATCAGGATGTCGCCGTTGTCGGCGTCCTGGGCGATGGCCGGTACCAGGCCGTCTTCTGTCCAGCGAATCTCGTTGAGCCAGTCAGGCTGTACGACGTTAGCGGGGGAATCTTGCATTTTTGTGAATCCTGATAAATCCATTCGTTTAACGGCTGCCCCGGAGCATGACCGCGCCGGCAAGGGCAAGCAAGGCCCAGCTCCAAAGTGGCGCATCGGCCGCCAGCTGCGTGGCCTGCTCCTGAGTGCCCGCCAGGGCTGCGGCGGCGAGTGCGGCGGCAATGAAACCCCGGCGCCACCGGCGGTCACTGCGCAGTTGCTGCTCTTTCATTAACTCAAGCGTAGCGCGATTCTGTTCTTCCGTGGGGCCGCTGCTTCGAAGCTGTAATAGCGCATCATGAACCAGTTGCGGCATCTCCGGCGACTGTTCAAGCCACGCCGGCAGGTGCGTTTGCAGCGATTTGATCAGCCCGGCAGGGCCGATGCGCTGGCGCATCCACCTCTCCAGGAACGGCTGGGCGGTGCTCCACAGGTCCAGATCCGGGTACAGCTGGCGGCCCAGGCCCTCGACGTTCAGCAGGGTTTTCTGCAGCAGTACCAGCTGTGGCTGCACTTCCATATTGAAACGGCGGGCCGTCTGGAACAACCGCAGAAGGAAGTGGCCGAAGGAGATGTCTTTCAGTGGCCGTTCGAAGATTGGCTCGCACACGGTACGGATGGCCGCCTCGAATTCATTCACCCGGGTGTCCGGCGGCACCCAGCCGGACTGTATGTGCAGCTGGGCCACCTGGCGGTAATCCCGGCGGAAGAAGGCCAGCAGGTTACGGGCCAGGTAGCTCTGGTCGTCTGGCGCCAGGGTGCCCACAATGCCGAAATCGATGGCGATGTACTTCGGGTCAGCCGGGTTGGAGACGTCGACAAAGATGTTGCCCGGGTGCATGTCGGCGTGAAAGAAGCTGTCCCGGAACACCTGGGTGAAGAAGATCTCCACGCCTTTTTCGGCCAGCACTTTCATATTGACGCCGGCCGCTTTCAGGCTGTCTACGTCGGCAATGGGGATGCCGTGAATGCGCTCCATCACCAGCACGGATTTGCTGGTGTAGTCCCAGTCGATGAACGGGATGTAGATCAGCGGTGAGTTGTCGAAGTTGCGGCGCAACTGGCTGGCATTGGCGGCTTCGCGTTGCAGGTCCAGCTCATCGTGGATGGTGGCGTCGTAATCGGCCACTACGTCTACCGGGTGCAGGCGTTTGCCTTCAGACCAGTATTTTTCCAGCAGGCCGGCCATCAGGTACATCAGGCCAAGGTCCTGGCGGATCACCTTGTCGATACCCGGGCGCAGCACCTTGACCACCACTCTCTGGCCATTGGGCAGGGTGGCGGCGTGTACCTGGGCCACGGAGGCCGAGGCCATCGGGTCCGGGCTGAACTCGGCGAACAGCTCCGACACCGGCGCGCCCAGGGATTTCTCGATAATGCCCCGGGCCTGGTCGCTGGGGAACGGCGGCACCCGATCCTGCAGTTGTTTCAGGGATTCGGCCATGTCGTCGGGCAGCAGGTCCCGCCGGGTGGAGAGAATCTGGCCGAATTTGACGAACACCGGGCCGAGCTCTTCCAACGCCAGTCGCAGCCGGTCGCCCCGGCTCAGTTTCGGCTGGGGGAACAGGTGCCAGGGCGCCAGCAGGAAGAAAATCTTCAGCGGTGTGGGCAGTTCCGCCAGGGGCAGAAACGTGTCCAGCCTGTAGCGGCAGAATACCCAGGCAATTCGGAACAGGCGTTGCAGGCGGGTCACAGGGTCTCCGTATCGTTGTCGCTACCGGAACTTTCCAGCTGTGTCAGCCGGGCTTCCAGGCGTTCAGTGCGCAGGTTGAGCTGGTCAATGTCCTGGAATGTGGCCTCCAGCTCTCTGCGGCCGGGCAGGGCCCGACTCTCTTCGTGCAGGTACTCTTCCAGATTGGCGTTCATGGCATTCGCAGCTTGCCGGCTCCATTGCACCGCGCTGCGGATGCGCTTGCCCAGAAAATGTGCCGGAAGGTCGCCAAGGTGTCGGGCCATGGCCGCTTCCCAGTCAGGCTCCAGCTGGTTCAGGGCACGTTGCAGTTGGTGGGCCAGGGCGGTATTGCCCTGCACGCCCAGCCGATCGTCCGCAAACACCTGATCATCGCCCAGGGCGAGGGCAACAAAGGCCATGGGGCGGCCGGTAATGACCAACTCGGGGGCATCGGCGGGCTGACTGCGCACCTGAACCCGTTCGCCCACACGCTCCAGGGTCCAGGTCAACGGGACCGGTGCGCTGATGTTGAATTGTGCCGGCCCGGTCAGGGCGTCCAGCAGGGCCTGCCGGCCCGCTGTGTCCAGTTCCAGTGCCCGGTTCAGCGCGATCTCTACAATGGCGCTGGCAGCGGACAGAAGGGTCGGGCCGGGGAACATCAGGGTTTGATTCCCACGTGCAGGGCGACAATGCCGCCGGTCATGTTGTAGT
This sequence comes from Marinobacter sp. KM021, assembly GCF_050707965.1. Lineage (NCBI taxonomy): Bacteria > Pseudomonadati > Pseudomonadota > Gammaproteobacteria > Pseudomonadales > Marinobacteraceae > Marinobacter > Marinobacter sp. KM021. Next base: position 2,926,216 of record NZ_CP136129.1, on the reverse strand, counting down.
ACTTGCAGTTCACCAGACCGGCCTGTTCCATCATACCTTTCAGGGTGTCCTGGTCCGGGTGCATACGGATGGATTCGGCCAGGTATTTGTAGCTTTCACTGTCGCCGGCAATCAGCTGGCCCATCAACGGCAGGGCGGTGAAGGAGTAGGTGTCGTAGGCCTTGCTCAGCAGTGGGTTGGTGGGCTTGGAGAATTCCAGCACCATCAGCTTGCCGCCGGGTTTCAGGACCCGGGCCATGTCCCGCAGGGCCTGGTCCTTGTCGGTGACGTTGCGCAGGCCAAAGGCGATGGACACGGCCTGGAAGCTGTTGTCCGGGAATGGCAGGTGCTCGGCATCGGCCTGCACGTACTCGATGTTGCCAGCGTAGCCCCGGTCTGTCAGCCGGCTGCGGCCTACCTGCAACATGGAGGCGTTGATGTCGGCCAGGACCACCTTGCCGGTGGGGCCGACAAGGTCAGAAAATTTCATGGTCAGGTCGCCGGTGCCACCGGCAATATCGAGCACCTGGTGGCCTGGGCGAACACCGCTCAGCTCGATGGTGAAGCGCTTCCACAGGCGGTGGATTCCCATCGACATCAGGTCGTTCATGAGGTCGTACTTGCCGGCCACACTATGGAAAACCTGGGCTACCTGGCTGGCTTTCTGGCTCTTCGGTACATTGCGGAACCCGAAGTGGGTTACGTCGTCCTGGCCGTTGCCGGGGGTGCCCGGTGTTTGCTGCTCGCTCATGGGTGTTGGTCCTGTCAGAATCTCAGGTTGGTATTCTAACCTTTGAGGGGTTGGCTACAAGTTTATTGCCGACTTACACTGTAAATCTGTCTCCAAACAACCGAGAAAACTGATCCATGTCTGTCATTGATATTCATCGCGCCCACTCCCTGGACAAAGCCCACGCCCGTGAAGCGGCAGAAACCCTGGCGAAAGATCTGTCGAAGCAGTTCGACGTCAATTACCAGTGGGAGGGCGACCTGCTCACGTTCAAGCGCAGTGGGGTGAAAGGCCACCTGGATCTCTCTGACAGTGATTTGCACATCCGCCTGGAACTGGGGCTGATGCTGCGCCCGTTCAAATCCCGTATCGAGCAGGAAATTCACTCGCAACTGGACCAGATTCTCACAGCCTGAGCCCGGTTAAAGGTTGCCCGGTACCGAGAAGGGTTCCGGGTGGCTCGCCAGTATGTTCTCCATCACCTGTTTTTCCCGGCCGATCAGCCGTTCAATCAGCACGTCGACATCCTCCATCTTCCGGAATGCGCTGTAGCCCCGGTGCAGGAAACTGTGCAGATCGCCCAGCTCGGCCATTTCCGCCGGCCCCCGGCTCATCGACAGCAGCCAGCCCAGGGTGCGGTTGCGCACGTAGCGGTCCAACTGCTGGCCAGTGTCGGCCACCAGTTCCAGTTGCCGGCTGCGGATGCTCAACTGGCCGCTGGCCCGATAAGCGTCGCAATAGTCGCTGGTGGTGATTGAGGCGGTACTCAGGTTGTGCCGGTCAAACCATTGTGCCAGTTCAAGATCCAGGCTCTGGGTGACCAGGTTCAGTTCAACCAGCCCGGCGAAGGTGCCCAAGAGATGGTCTGGTAGCCACTTCACCATCTTCGGGAAGACCCGGTCGATGTTATCGTCCCGTTGGGTCATGCCAGCAGGGGCGTAAAGGTCTGTCAGCAAGAATTCCAGGCCAGTGTGATAGCCGGGGTTCTGGTAAAGGTCCTGGTGCGTGGCTTTCAGCCGTTCCGCTTGCCAGTCGGCGATGCGGCGGGTGTCTTCCAGCAGGGGGTGGGCTGACTTGAGCTGGCGAAAGTCGTGGTATTCCAGTAGCAGGCGTTTAAGCCGGTGGGCGTTTTCTGAATTCACGTCCGTTGTGACCAGGCGCTCACGATACATGCAGGGGCTCCAATAAAACCGGCGACAAGAGGCATGGCCTCAGAAAAAGGCGCTCAGTTTAGCGAAGCGGAAACCGGGCTGCACCTGTTAAGGTTCAGCCCTCGGCGGCAACAGGCAGAGTTTCCAGACCGGGCACCCATTCCTTGCTGTCCAGTGTGATGAAGTGGCTGGGGGCTTCGGTTTCGATGATGCGCATGTTGGTCGGGCTGGTACGGGCACTGGCCAGCATGGCATTGCGATCCAGGATGCGATCCGTCGCAGGTATCAGGAACGTGCCATGGCGCACATGCTGGTACACCGAGGTGTCTGTGCGGACCATCCACTCCATGATATTTTCAATGTTGCGCACGATGGTCAGATGATCCTTGGTGGCATAGAACAATTTGTTCAGCAGCTGCCGTTTTCTCGGGTTCATCTTGCCAAAGAATGTCTGGCCATAGGCGGATTGCGGCGCGCTGTTGATCAGACGGATCAGCCAGGGCCACATGCCGTGGCTGACCGGCTCCAGCAGGGTGGTCACCAGGGCGTGCAGTTTGCCCTGGGGCAGCACTGGCGCTTCCAGCACAATTTCGACATCCTCGTACAGCTCTGGCCACTGCTTGATGGCTTCAAGAATCACCGCACCACCCCTGGAGTGGCCGTGGATCCGGATATTGCGGGTGCTGGGCAGGTTTTGCAGTGCCTGATTCAGAATACAGGCATCATACTCAATGGTACCTTCCAGGTGCTTGATGGGCACTTCCCAGCCCGGGTTCTCCGGCGTGACACCGTTTACCGGAATATGGTAGTTGCTGCAGGTGAGAAGAATCAGTTCGGTGGTCGGGCCGTCATAGGCCTGGGTGAAGTAACAGTGATTTTCCAGAAAGCCGTGGACGCCGATGACGGTATGTTCCGCAGCGCCGCTATGATTCCGCACCGATACGGCGCCTTTACCAACACGGTAAACCCGGCCTGAGAACATCTCTGAATAGGCGCTCTCGATAGGCTTGATCAGTTTGCGAACATGACTGGCTTTCATGATTCATCTCCCCCGGCATTGCAATGGACTGTTATTGGTTTTGGTTGTGCCGGTCTCTCATTTGTACCGCGTTTGGCTGGGCGAGTTAGTGGCACTACCGCCGGGATTTCCGGAGATCTGTAGCCAATCGCGCAGCATCGTGGTCATTCTCTATAACCATTGCATCATTACATATAACCAGTATAGAGCCGAAGGGTTACTTGCAGGTAATTTTTTGTAACGCTGTGGGCGACGCACGGTGATGGAGCCCCGTAAAGGACTCTGGCACAATGCGGGATTGGCTTTTTACTTATCGGGCACGTTATTCATCGGGGACTATCAGGTTTGAACCAGGAGCAATCGCATCTCATGCTGTCTTCGGATTCGGCCTGGCTGGCTTTGGAACGGCCGGAAAACCCCATGACCATTACCATTATGCTCCGGGTTGACGGCTTGACGGCCGGCCGGTTCCGGGAATTTCTGGAGGTGTACTGGACCGCCTGGGAGCGTTTTCTCTGCCGCCCGGTCTGGAAGGCGCCGGCCTGGTACTGGCAGAAAGACCCCACTTTTTCCGTTTCCCATCACCTTGATGTGGTGATAGACCGGTTTGATCAGCATCAGTTGCAGGACTGGGTGTCGGCGCGGCTGAACGAGCCGCTGCCGCGGTATCGCCCGGGCTGGAAGTTCTGGCTGGCGCCCAACGCCCAGGGTGGTGCGGCCTTGCTGCTGCGCCTGCATCATTGTTACGCCGACGGGCTGTCCCTGCTGGGCATTTTCTCAACACTATGCCCGCCGTCGCCCCGGCAGTATCCGGCCATCTATGGCGCCGCCGAGTTGCCGCAGCTGGAACGGTGGACAACCTACGCCAGGCAATGGTTGGGAAATATGGCTGCCCAGGCAGGCCAGGTTTCCGGCGCGATACCGGATGATGGCCCCACCAAAGGGGCGGGGCACGCCGGGCGGGCACTGGAGGCCAGTGCCCGGATGGTGCATGAGCTCAGCGAGTTTCTGGTGGAACCGGCCGATACGCCCTCTGAGTTGCGGCGGCCATTGCTGGGCCGGCGTAGCTGTCGGTGGTCTGAACCGGTGGCGCTTGACCGTTTTCGTGCAGTCGCATCGGCCACCCATACTACGATCAACGATGTGTTACTGGCCTGTGTGGCGGCGGCTGTGCGCCCACGGCTGGGGATGTCACCAGAACAGTTGGACGATGCGGTCATGCATGCGGCCGTGCCCGTGGATATCCGGTCCCGGATGCCGGAGGGGGTTCGGCCGGAGGACGGCGAGCCCGGCAACTGCTTTGGCACGGTGTTCGTGCCCATGCCGGTGGATGGTGCCAGTGCCCTGGAGCGGCTGTTCCGCATCAAGCATGAAACCCGCAAGCTCAAGAAGAGCTGGCAGCCGGGGATCGCCTGGGGGCTGACGGCCAGCGCCGCGCTGTTGCCGGAGGTGGGGCGCAAACCACTGGCTGACCTGTTTTTCCGCAAGGCCTCTGCGGTGGTGTCCAATGTGCCTGGTACGCCGGAGACCCGTTACCTGGCCGGTTGTGCCATCACCGAGCAGATGTTCTGGGTGCCCCAGGCCGGCGATATCGGGTTGGGTGTGAGTATCGTCAGCTACGCCGGTCAGGTGCAGTTTGGTGTGGTGGCGGATGAGGCCATTCTGGCCAACCCCCATGAGTTTCTTGATGACTGCTTGTCTGAACTGGACCAGTTCCCGGGTGGTCTTTCCACGTAGTCGTACTTCCAAAGTTTCGTTTCAAATGCCTCCCAAATGAGCAGAAAACCTGCTCGCTGGAAGCATTCCCCCCTGTTGTTGCATCACCGACCATGGAAATCAGGCGTCAGACCTCGCCTGGAGCGATCGGATAACCGGTCCTCTTATCCCAGATTTCCAAAAAACAACCGGGGGATGTATGAAAAACAACAACTTCAGAAAGTCAGGGTTGGCCATTGCCATGATGGCGGCCATGGGAGCCAGTGCCGGAGCCAATGCAGCCATTGAACTGTACAACGAGGACGGCACCAGCTTTTCGGTGGATGGCTACTTCAATGCGTTTTACGTGAACCGTGATGACAAAGTTGCTGACGTGCGCAATTCCGACGTCAAGATGGGTTTTTTGCCGAACACCATCGGCTTCAATTTCAGTAAGGAGATGGGCGACCTGACACTGGGTGGCCGTTCATCGTTCTGGAGCACGATCAACGACAGCCTGCAGTCGCCGACCGACACCGCAATCGATGTGCGTCAATTGTATGCAACCGTGGATGGCGCTTTTGGTCAGGTCCTGATTGGTAAAGATTTCGGCCTGTACGCCCGTTCCAATATCTTCCTGGATGAGATCCTGATGGGTTTTGGTTCTCCGGGTGCAGCCACAGGCGTGTCTTTCGGCAATATCCGCACCGGCTACCCTTACCCAAATCCGTCAGCCCAGATCACCTATCGCACACCGGACATGGGCGGCCTGAACGTTGCAGCGGGTATTTTTGAGCCTGCCAACACCACGCCGGGCGCCCAGTCTGAGCAGTCTGCCCCGCGTTTTGAGGCGGAAGTCACCTACAGCGCTGACCTGAACGGCGTGGCCTTGACGGGTTGGGTGAACGGTCGTCATCAGAGCTCCGAAAACGCCACTACCAAGATCGACAGTCAGGGCGTTGGCTATGGTGTGAAAGCGGCTGTGGCCGGTCTGTCCCTGACGGCTTCAGGCTTCACTTCCAAAGGCGATGTGCCGGTTCTGATTACGGATGGGGCTCTGGCCTCTGAAGAAGACGCCGATGGCTACCTGGTTCAGGCTTCCTACACCCTGGGGGCGAACCGCTTTGTGCTGTCTTACGGTGAAACCGATTCCGATCAGGGCAATTTCGAGACCGAGAATATGTCTGTAGCCGTGTTCCACGACGTTAACAGTAACTTCAAGCTGGTGGCCGAATACAATATGTTCGAGCAGGAAACCAAGTCTACCGGTGTGAAAACCGCAGACGCCAACACTCTGGCACTGGGTGCCGTTGTGATGTTCTGAGGAGCTTCGCTCCTGTCTATGGCCTTGCAGGTAGCCGGCAGGAAGCCGGTGCGCCTGCGATGGCCGTCTCAGACTAAAGTGCCGGTTTGCTCTTGCCAAAACCTGGCTGCGTCACCGGACATTGATTCAAGGGGAAGATAATCAATGGCTTACGGAAGATTTGGCGCGCCGACAAAGTGCACTGAAGTCGCATTGGCTGGTGGTTCAGGAGGCGTAGAATCGGTATCAGATTCCCGTATTCCGAGCAGGCTACCGATGAAGCCAGTCAGTCAGTTACCCGCAGTGCGAGTCGCCAGTTCCAGCGTCCGCGAGCCCGAGCTGGCCGCCGCAGAGCTTGCCAAGCGGCTTGTGCACGACAACCTGGGTTGCGTGCTGTTCTTCTGCTCTGTTGAGTATGACCTGCAGAAACTGGGTCCCGCTCTGCAAAAAGCCTTCTCTGGTGTGCGTGTCTACGGTTGCACCTCGGCCGGTGAGATTACCGAGCAGGGATACGACCGGGGCTGCATCAGCGCCATCGGGTTTGATGCCCGTTACTTCGCCATCGATTGTGCTTTGATTCGGCAGCTGGATCGATTCACCCTCCAGGACGCCCAGGGTGTCATTGACCAGATGCTGACCACCTGCCGGGATGCCAACCTGGCGCCGGTCAAGGGCAATACCTTTGCCATTACCTTGCTGGATGGTCTTTCCAGCCGGGAAGAACTGGTACTGGCGACTCTCAATGCGGCTTTAGGCACAATCCCTCAGTTTGGTGGATCTGCGGGGGACGACGAGCGCCTGGCCGATACCCACGTTTATTACGATGGTGAATTTCACTGCGGGGCGGCCACCGTCATGCTGGTCAATACCCCGCTGGATTTCCGGGTGTTCTCGACCCACCACATGGAACCGCTGGATGAAAAACTGGTGGTTACCCGGGCCTGTCCGCAAAGCCGGACTGTATACGAGTTGAACGCGGAGCCGGCAGCTGAGGTCTATGCTCGGGCGGTGGGCGTATCGCTGGATGAACTGGACCGCAAGGTGTTTGCCCTGCGGCCCCTGGGCGTTCGAGTGGGAGGGAACTATTTCGTTCGCTCTATCCAGAGAGTCAATCCTGATCGCAGTCTCACGTTCTATTGCGCAGTGGAGACTGGCATTGTCATGACCGCCATGGCGCCGGGTTCGCTCCTGGACAGTGTACGAACCCAGATTGAAGCCTCCGAGCGGGTGGTCGGCACACCGCTGGTAACACTGGGGTGCGACTGCTTTTTACGCCGGCTCGAAGCCGAGCTGACCGGACAAAGTGACGCGGTTTCCGAATTTCTCAAAGCGCACCGTGTGGTGGGGTTCAACACCTACGGGGAGCAGTTCAACGGTATGCACATTAATCAGACCTTTACGGGGGTGGTCATTGGCCAGCCTGAGTTCAGTACCTGATCTCCCCGAATCTTCCGGCGAGTCTGCCAAGGACCAACGCATTGCGGAACTGGAAGCTGAAAACCGGCGCCTGCGTGACATCCGGGACGCGCTGATTGTTCGGGTGGAGTCTGGCTCTGCCCACAAGCCGGAGCCCTACGCGGCGTTCGAGCACTCGGTGATACTGGCCGAGCAGGTCCGTGAGCGCACGGAAGCCCTGAACCTGACCATGGAAGAACTCAAGGCCAGTAACAAAGCCCTGATGCGTGCCCGGGAAGAGGCGGAGACCTCGCGCCAGCGCCTGAACGATGCTATTGAAAGCATTGCTGATGGATTCGTATTGTTCGACCACAACCACTGCCTGATTCAGACCAACAGTCGTTTCCGGAGTTACTGGCGCCATGCCGGTGTGCCGGTGCCGGCAGCGGGCACCCCGATAGACAAGGTGAAATCGAAAGCGCTGAGCTCCGGGCTGGTCGTCGAGGAGCACAGTCACGAGGATGCCGAGGGCACGGTGTTCCTGCTGTCCAACGGCCGCTGGGTGCAGATGACCGAAAGGCCCACGCGGGAAGGCGGGCTTGTGGTGCTGTATTCCGACATCACTGACGTCAAGAACAGTGAAATGGCGCGCCGTATCAAGGCGCTGGAAGAAAGCGAGCGTTGGATTCGCGTGGTGACAGACCATGTGCCGGCATTGATTGCATACGTGGGCGCTGATCTGACCGTGCAGTTCTGCAACAAGGTTTACCAGGCCTGGTATGGCCAGCCCGGGCAGTCGCCCCTGGGTATGCGCCTGGACGAGGTGCACGAGCCTGAATTTTACCAGCGGCTGCTACCCCAGATTCTGGAGGTCATGGACGGCCACAGCGTGACATTCGAGTTTGACGAAACCGGTGTTCGGGGTGAGCAGCGGTACATGCTCAGATCGTATGTGCCCAACGTTGATGACAATGGCGAAGTGGTCGGCTTCTTCGTGCTGATTCGTGATATTACCGATCGCCGAAAAACCGCGCTGGCGTTGGAGCAGGCCTATGACAACCTGGAGAAGCGGGTACGGGAGCGCACAGCGGCACTGACCGGCCTCAACGCCCAGCTTCGTCAGGAGATCTCGGAGCGTGCAGCGGTTGAGGCGCGCCTCAGGGAGGCCAAACTGGAGGCTGAGCGGGCCAATCTGTCGAAAACCAAGTTTCTGGCCGCCGTCAGTCACGATCTGCTGCAGCCGCTCAATGCTGCCCGTCTGTTCACCAGCGCCTTGCAGGAGCAAAGCTTCGGCCCCAGGGCCGAGGGCCTGGTGCGCTCGGTCAGCACCTCGCTGGATGACGTCGAGAACCTGCTGGGCACGCTGGTGGACATTTCCAAACTGGACGCTGGGGTGATCAAACCGGACGTGACCGCCTTTGATCTGCGGGATCTGCTCAACAACATCGCCCGGGAATTCCGTCAGATGGCTTTGGCAGAGGGGCTGCGGCTGGATTTCGTGCCATCGTCGGCGGTGGTGCAGTCTGACTCCCAGCTGTTGGCCAGAATCCTGAGAAACTTCCTGACCAACGCGATCCGTTACACCGGTCAGGGGCGCATCCTGCTCGGTGTTCGCCGCCGGCATGATCACGTGTTACTGCAGGTTTGGGACACCGGCCCGGGTATTCCCGAGGACAAGCTGACCGAGATCTTCCAGGAATTCAAACGTATTCGCCCCAGTGGCTCTCAGGCCGACAAGGGGCTGGGCCTGGGGCTGGCGATCGTCGACAAGATATCCCGCATGCTTGGGCATGAAGTGTCTGTGGCGTCGACTGAGGGCAAAGGCTCGGTGTTCAGCGTGCGGGTGCCGCTGGGGCAGTTGCAGCCCTCGCCGGCGGCGACCACGGACATCCAGAAGGTCGAAGTGGATCACGGCATGTCCGGCGCCAGGGTGTGGGTTATCGACAACGATCTGGCCATCTGTGAGGGGATGAAAACCCTGCTGGAGGGTTGGGATTGCAGGGTGGTGACCGCTGTCTCTGTGCCTGATCTGGACGCCAAAGTGGATATCGCCAGCGCACCGGTGGACCTGATCCTGGCGGATTACCATCTGGATAACGATGAGAACGGTGTGGATGCGGTTGCCCAGATCAATGGCCGGCGCAGTCAGCCGGCGCCGGTATTGATGATCACGGCCAATTACACCAACGAGCTGAAACAGCACATCCGCGAGCTGGGGTATTTGCTGATGAACAAGCCGGTCAAGCCGCTGAAATTAAGATCGGTGCTCAATCATGTCTTGAGGGGCTGAGCCCCTCAAGACTGGTCAACGCTTCAGGTACTGGCTGAAATCCACATCACTGGCCGACAGAATGGCCTGCACCCGGTTGTGCACACCGAGCTTCCTCAGAATGGCCGAAACGTGGGCTTTTACGGTGGTTTCTGCAATGTTCAGGTTGTAGGCGATCTGCTTGTTGGACTCGCCTTTGGACATTCTTTCCAGCACAAGTAACTGGCGACGGGTCAGGGAGTTGAGCAGTTCCGGAGAAATGGGGTTGTCTTCGTGCCGGGCTCTGCGGCTGTTGCTTTCCTTGCCGGTGCGAATGATATCGGAGGGCAGGTATACATTGCCATTCAGGATCTGCTGAATGGCTTCGGTCATCTGGGCCCGGGGTGAGGATTTGGTGATGAAGCCCACCGCGCCGTAAGTGATCGCCTGCAGAACCACCTGTTTGTCTTCTTCGGCAGAAACGATGACCACCGGGATAGTCGGGGCCTCGTTGCGCAGGGTAATCAGGCCGTTGAGGCCGTGCATGCCTGGCATATTCAGATCCAGCAGGATGAGGTCCAGGTCGTCGTTTTCGCGGGTGATTTCCAGCGCGCTGTCCAGATCATCGGTTTCGATAATCTCACTGCCCTGGAATCCTGAGGCGATCACACTGCTGATCGCTTCCCGGAACAGGGGGTGGTCGTCGGCAATCAGAATCTTATACGCCGGCTCCATGGATGTTTCTGCCTGTTTATTGTCGTCTTCGGGAGTGGTGTCGGATTCATCATAGCGTTTTTCCGACGAGAGTGCGGCATCAAGCTCGGTTAACATGGCGGCCTCCTGTGCAGAAGGTGTCTGCATGGGTGCGATCACCTTCTGTTTATTATTGTGATGGTTTCATTACACGCCATATTGGCCTTGGGTTGAATGCGACCATCGCACCAAAAAACAGGCACCAAAGTACTATTCTTGAAGGGCTGAGGGCTTCGTATCGTGATGGTATGAAGCATCACACAAGAATAACTCAAGCCGTACACCCGGGCCTCAAGGGGTGGTTCTCACGGGGCTTTCGCGTGCTCAGCCTGGTGTTTGCCGCGGTTTTGCTGGTAACACCGGACAACGGCTATTCGCGGGAGCCGGCGGGGTTGCCCGTTCTCAGCGTCAGCGTGCTTCAGTTCGGTACCGCGCACTGGGAACTGGATCATCTGCAACACAGAAAACTGGACCAGAAGAACGGCTACCGGCTTGACCTGAAACTGGTGGCGAATTTGCCAGCGTCACGGCTGGCAGTCACCAGTGGTTCCGTGCATGGCGCGGTGGCTGATTTGCTCTGGGCGCAGTCGCGATTCCAAGCTGGCACCCCCTACCTGTATGTGCCGTTCTCAAGCCAGATCGGGGATATCGTCGTGCCGGAGACGTCTGCGATTCGCTCGGTGGCTGACCTGGCAGGCAAACGCATCGGCGTAGCCGGCGGGCCGGACAGCAAGGGCTGGGTGCTGCTGACCAAGGTGGCAGAGCGACAGGGTATCGATCTGGCTCGAGATGCCCGGGTGCAGTTTGCCGCCCCGCCACTACTGAACCAGGCGCTAAAGCGTGAGCAGGTTGATGCCATCGTCACCTATTGGCACTTCTCTGCCCGGCTCAGAGGCGAGGGCGGCTGGCGTTCGGCTTTCGGGATGGCGGACCTGCTCAGGGCTCTGGACCTGGACCCGAACCTGCCGGTACTGGGTTATGTCTTTCCCTCAGAATGGGCGCAACAGCATGCCGGGTTGATTGAACGCTTTGCCCGTTCGCTGCAACAGGCAAAAGCCGAGCTGGCCGGTGAACCTTCGCACTGGCAGCGGTTACGGCCTCTGATGGGGCAGTCCACAGAGGCTGTGTTCGAAGCCCTGCGGGATGGCTTTGTGGCGGGCACCCCGGCGCTGCTGACCGAACAGCGCCGTGGCGATCTCCAGCGGCTGCTGGTACTCACAGGCGCTGATGCCGAGGCCCTGATGCCCGAAACCCTGTTCTACCGGAGCCCGCCGTGAGCAGCCAGGCAGGTCGCCCGCCGGTCTGGAGCTACTGGTTGGTACTGCCCCTGTTTATTGTGTTCTGGGGGCTGTTTGCCTGGCACCTGGAATCCCCGTTGCTACCCGGACCATTGCAGGTGCTGGAAACCTTGATGAAGGAAGCGCGGGGCGGTCAGCTCTGGTTCCATCTGGGCGCCACGCTGGCACGGGTCGCGGTGGCGTTTACCCTGGCGATGCTGCTGGGTACGTGTATCGGCATTGTGATGGGCCGGTCGCGCACCGCCAACGCACTGTTTGATCCCATGTTGGTGCTGCTTCTGAACCTGCCTGCGCTGGTCACCATCATACTGATGTATGTCTGGTTCGGGCTGGTGGAGGCGGCCGCGGTGATGGCGGTTGTTATCAACAAGATCCCGAACGTTGCCGTCACAGTACGAGAAGGTGCACGCAGCCTGGACTACCGGCTGGAACAGATGGCTACCGTGTACAGGTTTACCCGCTGGCAGCGGCTCCGTGAGGTATGGGTGCCGCAGCTCTTTCCTTATCTGATGGCGGCCACCCGGGGAGGGCTGTCGCTGATCTGGAAAATCGTTCTGGTGGTTGAACTGCTGGGGCGTTCCAGCGGTGTCGGTTTTCAGCTGCACCTGGCGTTCCAGGTGTTCGACGTTGCAGCCATTCTGGCCTACAGCCTGGCGTTTATCGCCGTTGTGCAATTGATCGAACTGGGGCTGTTACAGCCTGTGGAAAGACGGGCCAATCGCTGGCGACAGCCGGAGCAGGCCCATGCTTGAGCTGAGAATACGCGGTCGGGACTATGCACAGCCCGTGCTGGGCGAAGTGTTTGCCACCATCAAGCGTGGCGACCGCATCTGCTTGCTGGGGCCGTCCGGCATCGGTAAGACCACGCTGATCAATGCCATCGCCGGCCTGGATCACTCAATGCCGGCCGGTGCGGTGGTTGGTCGTGAAACACTGCGAGTCGGGTACCTGTTTCAGGAGCATCGGCTGTTGCCCTGGCGAAGCCTGAAAGCCAACCTCCGGCTGGTGGGCGCGAGCGATGAGGAGGCTGAGCACCTGTTGCGACAGGTTGGTTTGGCCGGTTATGGCCATTACCTGCCGGATCAGCTTTCACTGGGGATGGCGCGCCGTGCTGCGTTGGCCCGCTGCCTGGCGGTCAAGCCGGACCTTCTACTGCTGGACGAGCCCTTTGCCTCGCTCGACCCGATCATGGCGGGAGATCTGAAACAGCTGATCGCCGGCATATTGGACGCAAACCCGGATATGGCCATGATCTGTGTGACCCACGACAGCGGTGATGCAGAGTTACTGGCAAACCGGCTCTGGTACCTCGACGGTAAGCCAGCAAGGTTGCAATGGGACGACCGGGTGGTGGAGTCGGGAGCCGTTCGCGAGTTGTTAGAGCAGCTGAGGAGGCTGGATAGAGTGGGCTCCTGACACTCGGCCGGATCAGGCGGGCTTGCTCCCCAGGATTTTCGTCCGCTGGGGGCGAAAACCCGCGGTAGCGAAAAGCGAAAGTACGATGGTCACGCCGGCGGTTATGCCGACGGCCAGAGGGTTCCATTCCAGATAGAGTGAAAACCGGATCGCTTCGACTGCGTGGGTAAACGGATTGAACTGGCAGATCCAGTAAAGCCACGGGCTGGCTTCGTTCATGCGCCACAACGGATACAGGGCGGAAGACATAAAGAACATAGGGAAGATGACAAAGTTCATCACCCCCGCGAAGTTCTCCAGTTGTTTTATCCAGGTGGCAATCAGCAATCCCAGTGCGCCCAGCATCAGGCTGGTGAGGATCAACGTCGGCAGAACTGCCAGATACCCCCAGCGGGGTGGTTCTACGCCAACCAGCCATGCGATCAGCAGAAAAACATAAACCTGGGCCACTGACACAAAACCCATGGCCAGCAGTTTGGTAATCAGCAGAAACGGCCTGGGCAGGGGGCTCATCAACAGCACCCGCATGCTGCCCAGTTCCCGGTCATACACCATCGACAGGGCCCCCTGCATACTGTTGAACAGGATAATCATGCCGCACAGCCCGGGCACGATATAGGTTTCATAGGTGATGTAGGTCTGGTAGGGGGGAATAATGGAAATGCCCAGAACCGCCCGGAACCCGGCGGCAAATACCACCAGCCAGAGTAGGGGCCGCACCAGCGCACTGGCAAAGCGGGTGCGCTGTTGCCAGAACCTGAGCCACTCCCGGGTCTGAATGCCCAGGAAACAGTGCCAGTAATCAATGGCTTTCATATCAGCCGGCTCCGGTCAGTTTGTGGAACGTGTCTGCCAGATTCTGTGCGCCTTGCTCCTCGCAGATCACCTGTCCCGTGCCGTTTGCCAGCAAGCGGCCCTGGTGCAGGATCATCACTTTATCTTGCTCCTGAACCTCTTCAATCAGGTGCGTGGCCCAGAGTACGGTCAGTCCGTCTTGCTCGCACAGGGTCCGCACGTGTTCGTTGAGCGCCCGCCGGCTGGCGACATCGAGGCCTACGGTGGGCTCATCCAGAAGTAACAGGGAGGGTTGATGAAGCAGTGCGCGCGCAATTTCCACCCGCCGGCGGTGCCCCCCATTGAGCTGACGAACCGCGTCGTCGGCCCGGTCGAGTAGCTTGAACCGGGCCAGCTCACGGTCACCACGGGCTCGGGCTTCTTTGCGGGACAGGCCATGCAGGGCGGCGTGGTAGTGCAGGTTCTGGCGCACGGTCAGGTCCAGGTCCAGGGCATTCTGCTGGAACACCACACCGATCTCCCGCATCGCCTCTGCGGGCTGTTTTCTGAGTGACTGGCCGCCCAGCAAGACATCGCCCTGCTGCAAGGCCAGTAGTCGGGTGAGCACACCGAAAAGGGTGGATTTGCCTGCCCCGTTTGGGCCCAGAAGTGCATGGAAACGGCCAGAGGTCAGCGCGAAGCTGACCTCCTTCAGAACCGCTTTGCCTCCGTAGCGGAAGCTGATGTCCCGGGCTTCGATGGTCATGAAGTCGGATCGATTACCACACCCCAGGGGTAGCGGCCCACCTTGATGGATTTGATGACCTTGAGCTGGTCCACATCAATCACAGAGACATCACCAGAGACACCGTTGGTGGTGTAAAGGAACTTCTCATCCTTATCCAGTGCCAGTTGCCATACCCGGGAACCTACCAGCAGATAGTCCAGAACCTCGTAGGTCTGGGCATCCACCACGGCGACGTGGTTGGACGGCCCCAGGGCCACAAACGCGTACTTGCCGTCAGAGGTCAGTTGAATGCCAACCGGCTGTACGCGATCCTGCGGTACGCCGCGGATCTTGAACTCAAGTTGTTTGATTTCTTCAATGGTGTCGACATCAAAGATGTGCACGGTGCCGCCAATTTCTGCGGAGGCCCAGGCAATCTTGCTGTCTTTGGTGAACTCCACATGGCGGGGGCGCTGGCCAACGACCACGTTCTTCTCGATCTCAAAGGTCTCGGTGTTGATCCAGTGCAACATGCTGGTGGTTTCACTGGTGTTGACCGCCCATTTACCGTCCGGGCTGACCGCCATACCCTCTGGTTCGATGCCCACATCAATCTGCGCCAGCACGTCCTTGGTTTGTACGTCTACCACCGTCACGATGGCATCGTCCTCATTGGCAATGTATAGATGCCGGTTGTTCGGATGCAGGGCAAACTGCTCTGGGTCCTCGCCGGAGGGCAGGGTGTCGATGATCTTCCGGGTGGCCAGGTCCAGCACCTGCACCGTGTCGTCGTCACTGGCGCAGATATAGAGCTTGGTAAAGTCCTTGGACAGCAGAATGCCTCTCGGGCGGGCCCCCACCTCGATGGTATCAATCACCTGGTGGGTTTCTGTATCGATCACCGACAGGGTGTTGTCTTTCTCGTTGGAAACATAAGCCAGGCTGGCCATGGCTGGCCCAGACAGGCCGATCATGGCCGCTAGAGCAGCGTGTTTAAACAATGATTTCATGGTGTTGCTCCTTCTTGTTTTCAGTTTGGCGCCGCTCAGGGTCAGCCGTTGATGCGACACTGACTCTCGGGTTTGTCGAACCCGAGGGTGTCCATTTCGGTATTTGGGTGCAAAAAGCCGTCAAAGGGGGCCTGTGCGACCAGGCTTCTGGGATGGACCAGCGGGATTGGCTGGCGCAGCTGCCCGTTCCAGTCCCGAAAGCTCAGGCTGCGCCCCTTGAAGGCGGCCAGCTGGAACTTGTCGGTAAACAGAAAGTCGCGAATCTCGTTGGCGTCGGCCACCTTCAGGTCGGTTACCGCGGTACCGATCGAACGGACAGCGGCCCAGGCAGCGTAGTCGTCGCCGTTCATGTCGCGCTCGGCCAAGGCCCGGAACCGGTTCTGAAGCTGCGCGGCACCCCAGGCTTCGACCACCCGGTGCCAGGTGACCGGCACCATGCCCTGGGTGCCGACCACGGGTCTGGGCAGCCAGGTGTTGAACGGAACGTATTCGCCGAAATCACCGCGCACATCGGCCACAACGACGGCATCGTAGGCGCGGGCCTGGGTAAAGGCTGGCAGTTCCTTGGCCGCAGTGCGGCGCAGGTCGGCGTCGAAAGTCCAGGGCTTGTCCTGGACAATCTTCAGACCAAAGCGCTTGGCAGACCGGCGAAACGCATCGGCCCAGGCCTTGTCCTCCTCGGTCGGGCCGGTAATCAGGAACAGGTCGGTCCAGCGCCGCATATTCAGCCACTGGCCCAGTGAATCGGTCAGCATGGCGTAGCTGGGCACGGTGTGAAGCAGGTTAACGTGGCATTCGGCGGTGCGAAGCGCATCGTCTTTGGCGCCGGCATTGAAGACCAGTGTGTTGTTACCTGCCCGGCCCATGATGGCCTGGACGGTTTGCGCTGGCGCATTGATGACAAACAGCCGGGTACCCTTGTCATGCATGGCTTCAAACGCCGCCAGGATTTCCTCATGGGAACCCGTTAATTCAGTTTCCAGTTCATAGTTCTGCCCGAGGAATCGGCCAGTGGTCTGGTTGTCAGCCAGTCCCAGCTCGGCTCCTCGCAGGCCCGCATCCTCGGGCTCTGGAATAATATTGGATAACACGGGGCCTTTGTCTGGCACCCACTGCAGGTAGCCGATGCGAACGTCGAGCGCCTCCGCGTAAAGAGGAGCTGCGCTGAGCATGGTGAGCAGGGTGGCTGCCGCTGTCCTGGATAGCAAAGACATTGGATTCTCCGGTTTGTTGTTGTGATTCCAGCTTAGAGAAGGGGCAATGCCGGTGAAATATTCAGAAAGTAGGAAAGTGCCAGTACTAAAGAACTATTCCGGTTAAAGCTGGCGGGTTTAGCATGAGAGTGGACAGGCTGTTTACCCGCAATGGATAAAAACAATGACGGTATATCGGAAGATATCTCTATTGATGCTGGCGGTTTTTCTGCTCATCTATCTGCTCGGAGCGCTGTTTTACATCCAGCAGGCCCGCCATGATGTCCAGCGGGAACTTGACGGTGTTGCCGGCCTTGCGCAGAGTTTGGAAAGCCCTGACAGTCTCCCGGAATCTGTCGTTAGCGGCATGCGTCACCTGACGCCGGCGGGTGATACAGGTTCTGGAGTAAGCAGGGATGTGCCTGCCTGGTTCTCAGCACTGATTGCCAGAGAATTCCACCGGCCAGTGGTTAATGGCTGGCAGGTTGATCCCGCCGATGAGGTTGAGGAAATCTGGGAAGGGTTCCTGCTGGTTTCCGGTGCCTACGCGATTGGTACCTGCCTGTGCTTCCTCGCGCTGTTTGTTATGGTCAGGCGCGGCATGCGTACCCTCGCCAGCCTCTCTGAAGCCATGGGGGCAATCTCGGCGGGTCAACTCACTTCCCGACTACCGCGTCAGCAAGAACAAGAGCTGGACTCTCTGATTTGCCGTTTCAATTCCATGGCCGAGGCGCTTCAGTCGGAACAGCAGACCGTCAGTCGTCTGCTCAACGAACTGCTTCGGTTGCAGGACCGGGAGCGCGAACATATCGCCCGTGTACTCCACGACGACCTGGGGCAATACCTGACAGGTATTCGTGCCCAGGCGCGAAGCCTGCTCTACGATCCCGGCCTGAATGATCGGCAGAAGAAACAGGCCAGTGACCTGGCGGAAAACTGTGAGACCATCCAGACGCATTTCCGTCACCTGCTCCAGGATTTGCATCCGCTGGTGATGGAGCAGTTGGGGCTGGGCAGCGCAATCCGGCATCTGACCGAACAATGGCAACAGCTTAGTGGCCTGGAGTGTCGCCTTGCGATGGACGATCGCCTGCCAGAATTCACCGGTGAGCAGCAGACACACCTGTACCGGTTTCTCCAGGAGGCCTTGAACAACGTATCCCGTCACGCCAATGCGTCCTGCGCGACATTGGCGGTAGCCCTTAACGCCACGGAACTGAGCATTGAGGTACGTGATGATGGCGTCGGAAACGATTGTCTGCCCGACAACGCCGGCCTGGGTGTGCGGTCCATGCGTGAGCGTGCCAGATGCCTGGGTGGTGAAGTAAAGTTCTTCAGTCGAATGGGCGAGGGCACCCGAATCCGGCTTGCCGTCCCGCTTACCCGGCTGTGCCCAATCCCGGGGAGCATCGTGTGAAGCTCATGATTGTGGATGATCATCAGGTCGTTCGCCAGGGGATTGCGAATCTCCTGCGTTCAATGCTGCCCGCGGTGGCGATCACCGAAGTCGACAACGGCGAGGATGCGGTCGCTTGCTATGGAGGGTTGCGGCCAAATGTGGTGCTGCTCGATATGGGGCTTCCCGATATCTCTGGTTTGGAGGTTGGGCGCCGACTGCGCCAGCGCTGGCGTGGGGCGGCCATTCTTTTCTTCACCATGCACGATGAGCTGCCCATGGTCAGGCAGGCTCTGGATATTGGTGGTTTGGGGTTTGTCTCAAAAAGCTGCGCCCCGGAGGAGTTGGCTGAAGCGGTGAAACGGGTCGCTGCTGGCCAGCCCTACATCGAGCATCCGATTGCGACCCGTCTGGCAATGAACCAGGAGCGGCCGGTAGACCATCGGCTCAGGGATATGACCCAAAGGGAAATGGAGGTTCTTCTGATGTATGCCCGGGGTGAGAGTGTTTCAGGTATCGCTGGGCGATTGTGCGTCAGCAACAAGACCGTGTCTAACCACTTGGCGGGCCTGAAGAGCAAGCTTCAGGTTGCCTCGTCAGTGGAGCTGATCCATCTGGCAGTGGATGCTGGCCTTGTTCGCTATGGTCAGCTGGAGGAAGCAAGGCGGGTCTGAGCCCGCCCTGGGTCACCAGTCAAAGGGGCAGGCTGTGCAGCCCTCCATATGGGTTCCCTCGAACGTGGCGTAGTGAATGCGGGTTCCGGTCAGGTCGGCATCAGCCAGGTTGGCCAGCCCCAGCTTCGCTTCCTGAAGGTTTGCTCCCCTCAGGTTGGCGCCCTCCAGATTTGCCTTTGGCATCCAGGAGATCTCGAAGCTGCTGAAGGGCATAGTGGCGTTCACCAGAGTGGCACCGGAAAAACGCGAGAAGTCGAAGTTGGCTCCGGTCAGGTCTGCCTCACTGAAGTCTGCTCCCTGGGCGAACAGATACTCGCCCTGCATACCCTGTAACTGGGCATTCTTCAGTGACGCGCCCCTCATGCTGGCCCGGTAGGCCTGGAGTCGATAGCCGGTAACATTGTCGAGATTCGCCCCGTCAAGGTTGGCACCTCGGAGGCTGGTATGGCTGATATTTGCGCCAGACAGGTTGGCACCGCGCAAGTTGGCTGAGTGAAGGTCCATATTGGACAGATCCGCCCCCTGCAGGTCAGCGCCGGCGCAACTAGCTTTGCGTTCCAGCTTGCAGCCGTTGATGACGGGGATTTGATCCATATCGGCCATATAGTCACTGGCCAGTGCCGATGCGGTGAACAGTAACAATGAGGCGGTAATAACAGGTTTCATGATTTCACCTCTGAATCATAGGCAGAAAAAAGGGCCCGGCGAACTGCCAGGCCCAGTCCGGAGGAACGTTAGCGGGAGGCCTGTGCCCAGGAGGGCATCTTGAATACCCAGAACGAACCGCCCTGGGAGACAGGTTTGGTCAGTTCGGCCATATCGCCGCCCCAAAGCGGAACTGCACCGCCGTAGCCGGAGGCGATGCCTATATATTGCTCGCCGTCCATCTCCCAGGTGATCGGCGAAGAGATGATTCCCGAGCCGGTCTGGAATTTCCAAAGTTCCTCACCGGTCTTGGCATCGAATGCCTTCAGGTAGCCGTCTCCAGTGCCTGTGAACACAAGGCCGCCTTTGGTGGTCAGAACGCCGGCCCAAAGTGGCAACCGCTCTTTGTGTTCCCATTCGATCTCGCCGGTGAGCGGGTTCATGGCTCGAAGGATGCCTACGTGGTCGTCATACATACGCTTGATTCGAAAGCCTTGTCCCAGATAGGCAGCCCCTTTCTTGTAGGTAACTTCTTCGGTCCAGTAATCTTCTTTCCAGTGGTTGGCGGGTATGTAGAACAGCCCGGTGTCCTGACTGTAAGCCATAGGATTCCAGTTTTTGCCACCCAGGAAGGGCGGAGAGACTTCGATGGATTCGCCACGGGTTTCACCCTTCGGGACGGGTGGTGGGCGCTGGCCTTTTCTTTCCACGGGGCGGCCTGTCTCCAGGTCGATGTGGCTGGCCCAGGTAATATTGTCAACAAATGGGAACGCTTTCTCGAGCTTGCCGTTCGTGCGGTCGACCACGTAGAAAAAGCCATTGCGGTCAGCGTGCGCGGTGGCTTTTACCTCACGCCCGTCATCTGTGTACTCAAACAGCACAAGCTCGTTATTACCGGAAAAATCCCAGGCATCGTTCGGTGTGTGTTGATAGAACCACTTCACCTCACCTGTTGTGGGGTCTACGCCAACCTGTCCTGACGTATAGAGGTTGTCATAATCCTGAGGATTGCCACCCGGTGATGTGCGGGCCCAGGTGTTCCAGGGTGCGGGATTGCCGGCACCGATGATGATGGTGTTGGTCTCTGCGTCGAAGCTGGCGCTTTGCCAGGGGGCTCCGCCGCCATGACTCCAGGCTTCAACCTTGCCGGTGTCACGGGAGGAGTCGTCGGGCCAACTGGGCGCGCGAGGATCACCGGTTGGCGTGCTTTTTTTACCGTTGAGACGGCCATAATGGCCCTCGACGAACGGGCGCATCCAGATTTCGTCGCCGGTATCCGGGTCTCGGGCAAACAGCTTGCCTACAACGCCAAATTCATCACCTGAGGATCCGTGAATCAGCAAAACTTTACCGGTCTTCTGATCCTTCGCGAGCGTGGGTGCGCCGGTCATGGTGTAGCCGGCTTCGTGGTCACCGAATTTCTTTCGCCAGACGACCTTACCGGTATCCTTGTTCAGGGCAACAATGCCCGCATCCAGAGTACCGAAGAAGACTTTATCACCAAAAATGGCAGCGCCACGGTTGACCACATCGCAACAGGGGCGAATGCCTTCTGGCAGCCGGTGACTGTATTCCCATAGCCGTTTTCCGGTTTTTGCATCCAGGGCCCACAGGCGAGAGTAGGAGCCGGTGACATAGATAACACCGTCATGAACCAGTGCCTGGGATTCCTGCCCTCGTTGTTTTTCATCGCCGAACGAAAATGACCAGGCCGGAACCAGTCGCTCCACGTTGTCCCGGTTGATGGTGGTCATCGGGCTGTATCGTTGGGCCTTGGGACCTATGCCATAGCCCAGCACGTTCTCGGTTGTTTGCGCATCATTGGCGATATCTTCCCAGGTTACGTTTCCGGCATTTGCATGACTGGTGAGACCTACCGCTGATCCGAGTACCAGAGCCAGTCCTATCCCCCGTAGTAGCGGGCGCTTGCGTGTTTTGATGTTCATTGTCTTTCCCCTTGTTTTTTGTTGTACCCATCGTCTTGCTCAAGGCATCGACGCCACGAGTATTGGCTTAGGGGGATGTTGTGGCGACGGAAAAAAGCATCGGATCAATGGGATGAAACCAACAGGAATCGGGAAAAGTTCCCAGGGTATGGCCATCATCATGAAAAACCGGGCGTTCTCCATGGGCAATGCGGAAACTCATGCTTTGGCGTTGACTCTCAGCGTTTACTACTAAGGAACTAGTGTCTGAAAGCGAAAGTGGCATTCTATCGCTAGCGCGGCCTCACCATACTTGTGGAAAGCTGCTGGTTGACGTCACACAAAAACAGCGCCAGCCATCGTGATTCAAAACAAGAGGTGGTCTAACCATGCTGACACACGTTTTCACTCGAACCCTGCTCGCTGCCACTTTGTCTGTTGGCGCTTCCTCCGCCTGGTCTCACGGGGATGTGACACCGCAACCGGTTGATACCGGTGCCTTGCCTGACCTGGGCAAGGAGCTACGAGCTGAAAATCCGTTCCGTGAGGGCAACGAACACGGCTCACTCAACGAAGAAGCCATCAAAATCGGTCGCAGTGGCTATGCCGGTAACTGCGCTGTGTGCCACGGTATCGAGGCCATGTCTGGTGGCCTGACGCCGGACCTGCGTGAACTGGAAGAGTGGGACGACGAATACTTCATTGGCCGAGTCACCAACGGCACCGGCCGCGGTATGCCCTCCTTCAAGGACAATCTGGATCAAACCGCGATCTGGGCCATTCGCACCTACGTTGAGTCGCTGCCCAAGCCGGAATAATCCGGTTTGGAAACGATTTCTCGTCAGGAGGGTGAGTGATGAAAGCTGCGTTTCGTGTATTGCTTGTGGTGTTTGCGATGCTGGCGGCGGTGGCGCATGGCCAACAGCCGCGCCTGCTCATTCCGGATCGCACCCTGGATATTATCCAGGATTCGGGTTTTCTGAACGTCGGCATGTATAAGGACTTTCCGCCCTACTCCTACGAGGAAAATGGTGAGGTGAAAGGCGTGGATGCGGATCTCGGTCGTCAGATCGCCGAGGCACTGGGTGTGGAATTCCGGCCCTACTGGATCATTCCGGATGAAAACCTGGGGGACGATCTTCGCAACCACATCTGGAAAGGCCATTACCTGTCCAAAACACGTGTGGCCGACATCATGATGCGAGTGCCCTACGACAGTGTGTTCAAGTACATGCGCGACTCAACCGGCGAGATGATCAATGAGCAGGTGGTGTTTGTGGCGCCTTATCAGCAGGAGCGTTGGCAGATTGTGTTCGATGCCGACAAGCTGGATGAAATCAATACCGTCGCCAAATTCCAGTACCACCCGATCGGTGTGGAGATCGACACCCTGCCGGCTACTTACATGACCTCTTCGTTTGGCGGTCGCATGCGTGATCAGGTGCATCACTACATGAGCGTCGCCAAGGCGTTCGAGGCGATGGCAAGCGGTGAGGTCAGCGCCGTCATGGGCATGCGCGCGGAGCTGGAACACAGTCTGAAGTCTTATCCGGACCGTCCCTTCAAAAAGGCCAGCAACGGCTTTCCTGGTATCAGTAAACCGGTTTGGGATGTCGGCATCGCCATACGGCACACCTATCGTGCCCTGGGATACGCCGTTGAAGGCGCGGTGGACCGAATGATCCGCAATGGCGAAGTGGCCCAGCTGTATCAGCGGCATGGGCTCTCCTTTAGCCGCCCTGGATACTATGACGCGATTCTCGGGCCGGAAGAAGCCGAGTAGCCTTTGTGGACCGAATCCAGCCCGCCCCAGTGCGGGCTTTTTCGTTTCTGGCGGAGTCTTACTACCAAGTGATGAGAAAACCTGTGCGTGGGGTTAATTGTTGCAAATGCGGAGGCCAACAAGAATGGGTAGAGAGGCGGGAAAAGTTCCCGGTTCGCCATCGAATCTGAAAACAAGAGAATTGGAGAACGCAACCATGAGATCAATCGCGATCGGCAAGACCTTTGCGGCCAGTGCCCTGGCATTAGCTGTTTCCTTCGGGGCCCACGCGGTCACCGACCAAGACCTGCTGAACGACCATCAAAGCATCGACAGTGTCGTTACCTACGGCATGGGCTATCAGGGTCAGCGCTACAGCCCTATGAAAACCCTGAACACCAAAAAC
The DNA here is from genome assembly GCF_050707965.1 of Marinobacter sp. KM021. Taxonomy (NCBI): domain Bacteria; kingdom Pseudomonadati; phylum Pseudomonadota; class Gammaproteobacteria; order Pseudomonadales; family Marinobacteraceae; genus Marinobacter; species Marinobacter sp. KM021. The sequence continues at coordinate 2,902,718 of NZ_CP136129.1, read as the reverse complement.
GTTAAATATCTCCAGCCAGCGTGGGCGTTCTCCTTCGGTGGAGAGAAGCAGCGTGGCCAGGAATCGCAGCCGCTGATCAAAGACGGCGTGATGTACGTGACCGGTTCCTACTCCCGCATGTGGGCAGTAGACGCCCGGACAGGTCAGGAATTGTGGCAGTACGACGCCCGCCTGCCCGATGGCATTATGCCCTGCTGTGACGTGATCAACCGGGGCGCTGCCATTTATGGTGACAAGGTTTACTTCGGTACTCTGGATGCCAAGCTGGTCGCGCTCAATAAAGACACCGGTAAGGTGGTCTGGATTAAAAAGGTTGCCGATTATCAGGAGGGCTACGCCATCACAGCCGCACCCATCGTGGTCAACGGCAAGTTGATTACCGGCGTGTCTGGTGGTGAATTCGGTATTGTGGGCAAGGTAGAAGCCTACGACGCCAACACCGGTGACCTGGTGTGGACCCGCCCGACGGTTGAAGGCCACATGGGCTATGTCTACAAGGACGGCAAGAAGATCGAGAACGGTATTTCCGGTGGCGAGGCCGGCAAGACCTGGCCTGGTGACATGTGGAAGACCGGCGGCGCGGCAACCTGGCTGGGCGGCACCTACGATCCGGAAACCGATACCCTGTTCTTCGGTACTGGTAACCCGGCGCCCTGGAATTCGCACCTGCGCCCTGGGGATAACCTGTACTCCGCGTCCCGGGTTGCGATCGATCCGAACGACGGCAGCATCAAGTGGCATTTCCAGACTACCCCGAATGATGGCTGGGATTACGATGGTGTCAATGAGCTGATTTCCTTTGATCTGAAAGAAAAAGGAAAAACCATCAAAGCTGCTGCCACGGCGGACCGTAATGGTTTCTTCTACGTGCTCAACCGTGAAGATGGCTCGTTCATTCGCGGTTTCCCGTTTGTCGACACCATCAGTTGGGCAACCGGCCTGGACCCGAAAACCGGTCGCCCGATCCTGAAAGAAGGCGGTCGCCCGGGTAACCCGGCGGACCTGGATGGGGAGAAGGGTGAAACCGTTGTCGCCTTCCCGGCCTTCCTGGGCGGCAAGAACTGGATGCCGATGGCTTACAGCCCGGATACCGAACTGTTCTATGTGCCCTCCAACGAGTGGTCCATGGACATCTGGAACGAGCCGGTGTCCTACAAGAAAGGCGCTGCCTATCTGGGTGCAGGTTTCACCATCAAGCCGGCTAACGACGACTTTATCGGCGTTCTGCGGGCCATGGACCCGAAAACCGGCAAAGAAGTCTGGCGCCAGAATAACCCGGCTCCGCTCTGGGGTGGCGTAATGACGACCGCTGGCGGTCTGGTGTTCACCGGCACACCGGAAGGTTTCCTGAAGGCCTTTGACGCCAAAACCGGCAAAGAACTCTGGAAGTTCAACACCGGCTCCGGCGTGGTTGGTACCCCGGTAACCTGGGAAATGGACGGCGAGCAATTCGTCTCCGTTGCCTCCGGTTGGGGTGGTGCGGTGCCGCTGTGGGGCGGTGAAGTGGCCAGGGTGGTCAAAGACTTCAACCAGGGCGGTATGGTCTGGACCTTCAAGCTGCCGAAAGACCGGGTGGCTGCCAAGTAAGTTGTCGATCGACCTTTGGGCTGCCTCCGGGCAGCCCTTTTTGATTCAGGCCGCCTGATAGCGCGCGGTTCTTGCCACAGAGTGGTCAATATCCTCAAGTACCGCCCGGTCGGTTTTGCCGATCGGCAAGTCATAGGTGATGGTGGCGCCATAGGCGCTGGGGCTATGTGGGTCGTGTCGGGTTTTGTCGAAGACCAGTAACCGAGTGCCCAAATAGAAGCCTTCCTTGAGATCGTGGGTCACCATGAAGATGGTGGTGCCCGTTTCCTGCCATAGTTTAAGCAGCAGGTTATGCATGTCGCTGCGAATGCCAGGGTCCAGTGCGCCAAAAGGTTCGTCCAGCAGAAGCACGCGGGGCCTCATGATCAGGGACTGGGCAATGGCCAGGCGCTGTTGCATACCACCGGAAAGCTCATGGGGCCACTTGTTGGCCGACGGGCTCAGGCCGACCGACTCCAGCATGGCGTCTACCCGCGCCAATGCTTCCTTGCGGGCGCTGCCGAACAGCTTGCCGAGTAACGGCTTCTGCTCCAGTTCCAGTCCCATCAGTACGTTCTGTCGAACGGTCAGATGGGGGAAAACCGAGTAGCGCTGAAATACAATGCCACGGTTACGATCGGGTTCGGCTGGAAAGGCGGCACCATCAAGCAGCAGTTCGCCACGGGTCTGGGTTTCCTGCCCCAGCAGCATTTTCAGGAAAGTGGATTTTCCGCATCCGGAAGCCCCCACCAGCGTGCAGAATTCACCCTGTTTGACGGACAGGTTGAGGTTCTCCAGAACCACCTGGTCACCGTACTCTTTCCAGAGATTGTTGACAGTAATAAAGCTCATCAGTGGCCTCCGGCGTTGTACCACGGGAATAATTTGCGATTGGCAAGGCGCAGTAGTTGGTCGATGACGATGGCAAGGATGGTGATCCAGATAACGTAGGGCAGGATGACATCCATGGCCAGGTAGCGCCGCACCAGGAAGATCCGATAACCAAGGCCTTCGGTTGAAGCGATGGCTTCAGCTGCAATCAGGAACAGCCAGGCAGGCCCCAGGCTGAGCCGAACCGAATCGATCAGGCGGGGCAGTGTCTGGGGCAGGGCCATGCGGGTGATCACCTGCCAGGAATTGGCACCCAGGGTCTGGATCTTGATCAGCTGTTCGCCCGGCAGTTCCCGGACTCTTTGTGCGACATCCCGCATCATGACCGGCGCTGTGCCGATGACAATCAGCATCACTTTGGACAGCTCGCCGAGGCCAAACACGATAAACAGGATGGGCAGTATCGCCAGCGGTGGCACCATGGACAGTGCTGAAACCAGCGGCGCAAGGTTGGCCCGCACCAGCGGTAGAATGCCGTTCAACAAGCCCACCACCAGCGCCAGTGACGCAGCAATGCCCACACCCATGCCCAGCCGTTTAAGGCTGGCGGCGGTATCCTCCCACATCAGGTAATTGCCACTGCGCCGATCCTCTTGAAAGGCCATGCGGTCAACTGCGGCCGTCATCTGTTCAAGGCCGGGCAGGAGCTTATCGTTGGGGTTGTCGGCCAGGCGCTGCTGGGAGGCCAGGCTGTAGATCAGCATGATCAACAAAAACGGCAGTAATCCCAGCAGGATGGCTGAAAAACGCCCGGGGTGGTGGTTGATCAATCGCATAATTAGTCTCCTCTGGTCACACAGCACGGCAAGGTGATCGCGGGTTGGCACCCCTTGCGATTCGGTCTCCCGGGCTTTTGTCCCGCCGTGTAACCTCCCAGAGGTCGGTAACTCTCGGACCAGCCATCCTGGCTGTTGCTGAAAACAGCCAGGACCGGAACCCTAGTCACCCATTGGTCTTCGTTGTGTCGCCGCACGTGTTGCGGTGTTGCTGTGAACGGACTGGGTTGTAGAAACGGTTGCTCGTGCATCATGCAAGCTTGCGTTCCCTGTCTTACCTTTGCAGATGGCATGCCAGATCCGGAAATGCCTTGCCCCCGTTGTGATCCGGCGCGGTTAGAGCAGCCAAGCTGCGCTGTCCCGGTGCGTGGCGACACATGGCGCACCACTACGGTGCCTGGCTTGAGAGCAAGCCCGAGGCGGCCGCTAGAATCACCTGCTGGCTTCTGGTTTCACGCCCCGCGCCACCGGCAATGTGGCCCCACTCGGAATCGAGTACCTCAAGCCCGGCCCCGGGCATCTGCCGGGCATCCTGCGTAGCATCTTCCTGTGTGAAGTATAGGTCGGTGCTGCTCGGCATGAGTTGTGTCGGCATGGTCAGGGCACCAAGTGCCAATCTGTAATCGCCCTGAAACACCGGGTTATCGCTGATGTCGCCCTGCTGCCAGGTGTTGAGAACCGACAGCAGGTTATTGGCATCTTGCGCCAAGTGGTCCTCCTCCCAGCAGTGCAGCAATGCTTCAATGGATTCGAACCCCAACTCACGCCAGCGCTCGTGGCGAAAAAAAGCCTGGGAATATGCCCAGCCGGCATAGACCCGGCCAAAGGCCCGGAGACCTCGTTCTGGCGGCTGTTGATAATGGCCCTCCTGAAACCTCTGATCGCACGTCAGCGCGGCTTTTACGCCCTCCAGAAATACCCGGTTGTGCGGGTAACAGCGGGCGGTACAGCAGGTGGCAAGCACGGCGCGGACCTGCTCCGGAAACAGGCAACCCCATTGCAGTGCCTGCATGCCCCCCATGGACCAGCCCATCACCAGGGCCAGGCTGGCGCCGCCGAACACCTCATCTACCAGGCGTTTCTGCAGCATTACATTGTCGTACAGGCTGATGGCCGGGAAGCCGGCGCCGGCCTGCAGCCCTGGCGTGTTGGAGGGGGAAGATGATTCACCGGCACCGAGCAGGGCGGGGATCACAATGCAGTATTCGCCGGGATCAAGGGGGCTGCCTGGCGCCACCCAGGGATGATTGCCCTCAGCTGCACCACCATAGTACGTGGGCAACAGGATCAGGTTGTCTCTTGGTGCATTCAGTTGGCCGATCTGATGGTAGTGCAGGCGGGCTGAATACAGAGTGTCGCCACCGGAAAGCGGCAGATCGCCAGCCTCAAACTCTTCTTTAACCCATTGGTTTTCAGTCATTTTGGTTCCCTGTCTGGTGTTGTTGCCAGGTCTCGAATACAACCTTTCCAGATCTATATATACACGCTGGCATGTATGTTGAATGGTGAAAATGTAGAAAGAAACGTGCCAGAACACTCAACAAACGCTCGTGTTAACGGGCAAAAGAGGAATCAAGATGACTGACCTGACCAACACCCGGGCCCTGCAGCAGCAACTCACCGACGCCGGCGTGAAATACGCCATCGCCAGTTACGTGGATATCCATGGCATTACCAAGGGCAAGTTCGTGCCGGTGGCCCACCTCGGCCAGATGATGGAAGGCTCGGAGCTGTATACCGGCGCCGCCCTGGACGGCGTGCCCCAGGACATCTCCGACGACGAAGTGGCCGCCATGCCAGACGCCAGTGGCGTCGCCATCTGCCCCTGGAACCGCCAGCTGGCGTGGTTTCCCGGCAACCTGTACCTGAACGGCAAACCGTTTGAAGCCTGCTCCCGCAACATCTTCCGCCGGCAGCTGGAGGAGGCGGCCGACATGGGCTACCGCTTCAATCTGGGTATCGAAACCGAGTTTTTCCTGTTCAAGGACACTGAAGATGGTGGTTTCGCCCCGCTCAGCGACCGCGACACCCTGGGCAAACCCTGTTACGACCCGCGCACCCTGATGGACAACTTCACCATCATGGACGAACTGGTGGAGGCCATGAACGAGTTGGGCTGGGACGTGTATTCCTTCGACCATGAAGACGCCAATGGCCAGTTCGAGACCGACTTCAAATACGCCGACGGCCTGACCATGGCAGACCGCCTAGTATTCTTCCGCATGATGGCCAACGAAATCGCCCGCAAACACGGCGCCTTCGCCAGCTTCATGCCCAAGCCGTTTGCCGACCGCACCGGCAGCGGTGCCCACTACAACATGTCGCTGGCGGACATCAAAACCGGCGAGAACCTGTTCGAGCCAAACGGTGACGACCTGCACAGCTGCGGCATCAGCAAGATTGCCTATCACTTCATCGCCGGCGTGCTGAAACACGGAGCCGCCATCAGCGCCGTGATTGCCCCCACGGTTAACAGTTACAAACGTCTGGTGCGCCAGGGCAGTATGTCTGGCTCCACCTGGGCGCCGGTGTTCATGTGCTACGGCTCCAACAACCGCACCAACATGGTCCGGATTCCAGGCGTGGGTGGTCGTATTGAATGCCGCGCAGCGGACATTGCCTGCAACCCTTACCTGGGCAGCGCCCTGATCCTCGCCGCCGGCCTGGAAGGCATCCGAGAAGGCCTGGACGCCGGCGCGCCGCACCACGAAAACATGTACAACTACAGTGATGCCGAAATTGCCGAACAGGGCATCGAGTACCTGCCCCGGAATCTGGGTGAGGCGGTGGAAGCTTTCGAAGCAGATCCTTTGGCCAAAGAAGTATTTGGTGGGGCGATGTTCAAGAGCTTTGTCGACTACAAGAAAGGGGAGTGGGTGAGCTACCAGAACCACGTGTCTGAGTGGGAGGTGAAGCGTTACCTGAAGATGTTCTGAATACCACCTCATGGTTTGAGACAGGCGCCCGCGCTGGCAAGTGGGTAGCCTGTCAGGGACACGCTGTGAATACGTCCGTGTACGCTTGACGAAAACATCCCTGTTTTCGACAGTCCCTGACAGGCTACCCACTCACCATCGCTACGCCGGTGCTGCCTGCTGCTGCAGCGCCAATCTCACAATGCTTTACTGAGATTTCCTTCCCAGTAGCGTCCAGAACTGCCGTTGGAAAAACGGCATTTCTTTTTTCAGGGAGAACAACTTGGGCGCGAACAGCCAGGTCTGGGTAATCCCCATCAGATAGGTGTAACACAGCAACCCCAGATCCTTTGGGGCCTCTTGCGTCGAGATCATCCCATCCTCAATGGCCCGCCCGACCAGATCCTGAAACAACCCGACAATCGACTTGGTCAACGCCCGCTCACGTTTAAGCGTGCGGCTCATGGCATCGGTCAGCTCGGTCTTGTTCAACAGAATCTCAAACGACTGCCGATACTGCCGGTTGTTGGCCAACAGGCTCAGCCATTGCTCGATAAACCGGTCCATTGCCTCAATCGGCGTATCCCGCATCGCCGCACACTCGGCAACCAGCACCTCGAGCGGTTCCTGGGAATAGCCCAGCACCGCCTCGTACAGGTCGTCCTTGTTCTGAAAATGCCAGTAAATCGGCCCGCGACTGCAACCGGCTTCCTTGGCGATACGGCTCAGGGTTGTCAGGGAGTAACCGTCCCGGCTGAACAGGGTGAGTGCGGCTTCGAGAACGGTTTGGCGGGTTTTCTCCGCATCTTCCTTGGTACGACGCATGTGTGGTTTTTCTCTCCGGCTTACTCGGAAGTTTAGGGGTGGTGTCGGTTGGGCTCTCCAAAACTGTGCGGAGCCAGGGATGGCGGAGCCCAAGCGTCACATGGATGTGCCGAAGGAGCGTGTTTTGGAGAGCCCAACCGACACCAACCCTACTCGAAAGCCAACAAAAAAGGGCACGAGTAATCGTGCCCTCGGCTGCCTTTTAAGGCAAGCAATGACGGATTCAGATCTCGCCATCCGCCGCCATCTGCATGTAGCTGTCGTTAAACCGCAACTTCACATTGCTGGAATCGCCCATAATCGAACCATCCGGAAACTCGATGCCGACAAAATCCGGACTCATCGCCCCCTGGCCCAGCAAGCCCTTATCAAACGAGAACTCACGAACGCTATCCATCGCCTCCCGGGCCTCGTCGCTGCGAATAAACTCAACCGAATTCTCCGGCTTCCAGAACATCTTCATACCCGCCAGTTGCGCCTCGTAACCGGCCTGATCGGTCCCGGAAATCTCGCCCAGAAACGCCCGTGCCTCCTGACCTTGCTCAGAGTCAGACGCCAGAATGCTCATAGTCTCATACCAGGCACCTACCATCGCCTTGCCCAGCTTCGGGTTATCCTCCAGGGTCTTGGTGTTTACCAACGTCAGATCCTTGATGTGCCCCGGAATCTGGCTGGAATCGAATAACGGCGTGGCGCCGGGATAATTGGCCACCTCGGTCAGCAGCGGGTTCCAGGTAGCCACATGGCGCACATCGTTGGTCTGGAAGGCCGACACCAGATCGGCATCCGAGATATTCACCACCCGGATGTCACGCTCTTCCAGCCCGACTGTATCCAGAGCCCGCACCAGCAGGTAATGGGACACCGACAACTCCACCAGGTGCACCGTTTCGCCCTTCAAATCCTCGATGCTTTTGGCGTCTTTGGACACCAGGCCGTCATTGGCGTTGGAATAGTCGCCCACAATCAGTGCGGTGGTATCGATGCCCGACGCGGCAGGAATCGACAGGCCATCCATACTGGTGGCTACCACGGCATCAAACTGACCGGCGGTGAACTGGTTGATGGACTCGATGTAGTCGTTCACCTGCACGATATCCACCTCGATATCGTACTTGTCTGCCCACTTCTTCATGATTCCGAAGTCTTCGGCGTACTGCCAGGGCACCCAGCCGGCGTAGATGGTCCAGGCGATGCTGAAGGAATCCTTTTCCTGGGCCAGGGCACCCATAGACAGGGAGGCGGTCATCAGACCGGCCGCAAGACGTTTTGTGAAAGTACGTGTTTTCATGGTGTCTCTCCTCGGGTCATGCCCGTGTTTTCGGGTTCGAAATTATGTCGGTTTGTCACGTTTCCTGATTACTCGGTGATTTCTTCCACGATCACCACGGGGGTTCCCGGGGCGACCGCCTGGCCCGGCTCTCGCCGCACTTCAATGACCTTGCCGGCAATCGGGCTCAGCAGTTCAATCTCCATCTTCATGGACTCCACCACCGCCACTGGGCGTTGTGCCGCAATCATGTCTCCCGGTTTGACCAGACACTCCCAGACATTGCCCGCGATGTGGCTCTCCACGGCGTGATGGCCAACTGGCAGATTGGCGATGTCGTCTTCCCCGGTTTCCTCGATGGGCGCCTCGGAGCTGAAGTTGATCTGGCCGGATTCGATCCAGCGTTGCAGTTCCTCGTCAAAGGCCTGTTTGCGCTGATCGGTGAAGGTCTGGATCTCGTCGTGGTTGTCTGCGAGGAACTGCTCGTAGTCCTTCAGGTTGAAGCGGGTGTGCTCGACCCGGATCGGATAATCCCCGTTGGGGAAGTCTTTCCGGATTTGCTGAAGTTCCTCGGCACTGACCTCGTAGAAACGCACCTGGTCAAAAAAGCGGAGCAGCCAGGGTTTGCCTTCCTCGAAAAAGTCTGTGGTGCGGTATCGGTTCCACATCTGTAGGGTGCGGCCGACAAACTGGTAGCCGCCGGGGCCTTCCATGCCGTAGATGCACAGGTAGGCCCCGCCGATACCGACGGAGTTCTCTGCGGTCCAGGTACGGGCCGGGTTGTACTTGGTGGTCACCAGTCGATGGCGCGGATCAAGGGGCGTGGCCACCGGCGCACCCAGGTAAACGTCGCCCAGGCCCATCACCAGGTAGCTGGCGTCGAATACGGTCTTCTTGACCTCGTCGATGCTGTCCAGGCCATTGATGCGGCGAATGAATTCCAGGTTGCTCGGGCACCAGGGCGCATCCTTGCGAACTGACTGCATGTACTTGGCGATGGCCGTCTGGCAGGCCTCGTCATCCCAGGAAAGGGGCAGGTGCACAATTCGCGCCGGCACGTCCCACTCCGGTTGTTTTTCCAGCTCCTTTTCGGCGCGGATGAGCAGGTCCAGCAGTGTGCGCTGGTTCAGTGTCTGGCTGTCGTAATGCACCTGCAGGGAACGGATGCCGGGGGTCAGTTCCAGAATGGCGTCGTGATTCTGTTCGCGCAGCCAGAGCATCAACGCGTGGGCTCGGAACCGTAGGCGGATGTCCAGTTCCATCGGGCCGTATTCCACCAGCACATAGTTGTCGCCGGCGGCCCGGTAAACCACGCCGGTTTCGTGTTCGTTGGTGCTCAGCGAGTCCAGAATCGGAGTGATTGGTTTGATGGGGGTGATGCGGGCGGTGGCGGCAGTCAGTGTGACGACCGATTCGTCCAGGGCTTCTCGCAGGGCTACCGCCTGATCCTGGCTCACCGGCACAAACTGCACCTTGTCGCCGGCTTTGAGCTGGCCCAATTTCCAGAGGTCGGCGCTGATCACCGTTGCCGGGCAGACGAAGCCGCCCAGGCTCGGGCCATCGGGCCCCAGAATCACCGGCATATCACCGGTGAAATCCACGGTGCCTACGGCGTAGGCGTTATCGTGAATGTTGGAGGGGTGCATGCCGGCCTCGCCGCCGTCGCTGCGCGCCCATTCCGGTTTCGGGCCAATCAGGCGCACCCCGGTGCGGCTGGAGTTGTAGTGAATTTCCCACTCGCTGGCGAAGAAGGTGTCGATGTCCTGACCGGTGAAATAGTCTGGAGCTCCGTGGGGGCCAAAGGTAACGTGCAGCTTCCAGGTCTTGCCAATGGTCGGTTTCAGGTCGGCGGGCAGGGTGATCGGGCTGGTGGGTTCAGCGTCTGCCAGTGCCAACACATCGCCAGCCCGCAGTGCCCGGCCGCAGTGGCCTCCAAACTGACCCAGGGTAAAGGTACTGCAGGAGGTCAGGTATTGCGGGCAATCCAGCCCGCCGCGGAATAGAACATAGGCCCGTGCGCCGTCGGCGGTGGTGGCACCCAGTTTCAGAGTGGCGCCGGCGGGCACATCAATCACCTGCCAGAACTCAACCGGCTCATCGTTGAGCGTGGCGTCCATCGGCGCCCCCGTGAGGGCAATCTGGGTGGCACGATTGAAGGTAAGCACGGGGCCCTTGAGGGTAACTTCAAGCCCGGGGGCTCCTTCCGGGTTGCCCAGCAGGCGGTTACCGAGGCGGAACGAATAGCTGTCAAACGGGCCGGACGGCGGCACGCCGATTTCCCAGTAGCCGATGCGGCCGGGGTAATCCTGAATGGTGGTCAGGGTGCCACCGCTGAGCACATCCACCGTGGCTGGGCGGTATTCGAATTCGTTGAGGGTGCGGGTGAACAGGCGGCCTTCGGCAAAGCGCGGATCGTCCAGCACCTGGCGAACGTACTTCAGGTTGGTCTCAATGCCGTACAGCTGGCTATCGTCCAGGGCGCGCATCAGTGCCTGGCGGGCCGATTCGCGATCTGGCTCGTGTACGATCACTTTGGCGAGCATGGGGTCGTAAAGCGGCGACACTTCTGTACCTGGCTGAATCCAGGTGTCGATGCGCAGGCCATCTTCGTCAGACCAGGCTACGTTGGTAAGCAGGCCTGCACCGGGCTGGAAATCCTTGTTGGGGTCTTCGGCGTAGATTCGGGCCTGAATGGCGTGGCCGGTCGGCGACAGGTCGCTGGCCAGTGTCGCCAGGTCGGGCAGGGTGCCGGCACCCAGTTCCACCATCCAGCGCACCAGGTCAACACCAAACACTTGCTCGGTAACACCGTGTTCCACCTGTAAGCGGGTATTCACTTCCAGGAAATAGAACTCGGTGGTGTCCGGGTCGTAGATAAACTCGACGGTGCCGGCACTACGGTAGCCGATGCTTTCGCCCAGCTGGCGGGCGGTGGCGTGCATGCGGAGGCGGACATTGTCGGTCAGCCCTGGTGCCGGGGCTTCCTCAATCACTTTCTGGTTGCGTCGCTGGGCCGAACAGTCCCGCTCGCCCAGGGCCAGCACCTGGCCCTCTCCGTCACCGAACAGCTGCACTTCAACATGGCGGGCGTGTTCCACAAACTTCTCCAGGAACACGCCGCTGTTGCTGAAATTGTTCTGGCTCAGACGCTGCACCGACTCGAAACTTTTGCTCAGGTCTTCCGGCCCATAGCAGCGGGACATACCGATGCCACCCCCGCCAGCGGTGCTTTTCAGCATGACCGGGTAGCCGATGGTCTCGGCGGCCTGCAGGGCATCCTCCAGGTCAGTCAGCAGTCCGGTACCGGGCAGCAGCGGTACGCCGGCGCTCTCGGCCAGCGCCCGGGCAGTGTGTTTGAGGCCGAACTGTTCCATCTGCTCGGGTGTCGGGCCAAGAAACACCACGCCCTCGGCATCGCAGCGCCGGGCAAAATCGGCGTTCTCGCTGAGGAAACCGTAACCGGGGTGGATGGCTCCAGCTCCGCTCTCGCGGATGATCGAAAACAGTTTGTCCTGATCCAGGTAGGTGGCTGCCGCGGGACCCTCGCCCAGGGAATAGGCCTCATCGGCCTGGCGCACGTGCAGCGAATCCGCATCCGCCTCGGCGTAGACCGCCACCGAGGTCATGCCCATGTCCCGCAGAGTGCGGATCACTCGGCAGGCGATGGCGCCCCGGTTGGCAATCAGAACCTTGTTGAATGTTCGGTTCAGCTCCATACCAGCACCTCGATCGGCGTCGGGTTCCAGCCGTTGCAGGGATTGTTGAGCTGAGGGCAGTTGGAGATCATCACCAGCACGTCCATCCGGGCTTCCAGTTCGATGTATTTGCCGGCGTCGGAAATGCCGTCGGCAAAGGTCAGGCCACCGTCGGCGGTCACCGGTACGTTCATGAAAAAATTGATGTTGTGGGTGATGTCCCGCTTGCTCATGCCCAGTTCCTCGTGCTCGGTGACCGCCACCAGCCAGCTGTCGCGACAGGCGTGCATGCATTTCTTCTCAAGGGCATAACGGGTGGTGTTGCTCTCTGCCGCGCAGGCACCGCCCAGGGTGTCGTGACGGCCGCAGGTGTCGGCGGTGATTTCCAGCATCACGTTGTTTTCAGAGGACATCAGCTTCGAGCCGGCGGTCAGGTAAACGTTGCCCTGCTCGCGGATGGTGTCCACGGCGCTGTAGCGCTCGGTGGGGTTGTGGGCGTTGTAGAACAAGGTGTCTGCGGCCTGGTTGCCTTCCAGATCGAGAATCCGGATGGTTTCGCCAGCTTTTATCACTTTCAGAAAATACTCACCTGCCGGGACGGTTTCGCGGAAGGCGGCGTTGTCTCGGGTCAATGCACTTTGCTTGATCATGTCCGGCCTCCGTTACTGGAACAGGTGGTAAAGAGCGTTGTTGGCGAAGGCGCGGGTGGCCTCCGGCGACGAGGTCTTGCACAGGTCGGCATCCGTCACCGGAGCCGCTTTAAACAGCTGATAGCGCACCGGGTTGCGTGGATACTCCGTGGCAGGGTTCATCGGGTGCGGGCAGGTGTGCAAAACCACCAGGGTATCCATCTCAAAGCGCAGATCGATGGTGGCACCGGCGTGGGAGTGGTTCTCGGCAAAGGCCATGTTGCCGTCGTCATCGGTTTTTACCTTGCTGAACCAGTTCAGGTTGGCGGTCAGGTCTTTCTTGCCCAGGCCATACTTGGCCAGTTCGTTGAGGAAGCTGGTGACGCCGTTGCGATGGTAGTGGTTGTGGGCTTCCTGATAGGTCTTCCTGCCCCAGCGCTGTTCCACCAGGTCGGCATGACAGGTGCCGGCCACGGTGTCGTGCCAGCCCAGGTCATCACGGATGATGGAGGCGAACACCCGGCCCATGTCCGAGAGCAGAACATGGCCTTTGGTGAGCAGGAAGGTGTGCTGGTTCTTCAGGGTGTCGGGCATGTTGTAACGCTCGAGGGGATTCTCGGGGTTGTACATCAACATGCCGACGTTGGCGCCGCCGGTTTCGTCAATCAGCCGTAGCACATGGCCTCGGCGCATGATGAATGACCAGTGGGATCCGCCGGGAATCAGATCATCGTAGAGGGGGGCTGCTGTTTCGAGCATAACCTTTTCCTTCTGGGTCGGGTGTCAAAAAACGAGAGACGTCAGTCACTGAACGATTCTCCCGGGCTTTTGTCCCGCCGTGTAACCTTGGAAAAGGTCGTCAACTCTCGGACCAGGCATCTGTTTTGATGGCGTACAGACCGGAACCCTAGTTGACCATTGGTCAGATTGTTGCGCTTCGATGGTGGCTTCAATCACCGACTTCTCGTTGCGTGAAAAGATCATTGCAGAGTTTGTGCCAAAACCTAACTGTCCGTTTTTATTGGTTGTTTTGCTTGCGTTCAGAAGCGGCGTGAATCGCTATCGTGCATCTGCCCTGTTTTGGTGCGGGGTCACCTACTACCAAGGAACGAGTTTTTCGCCCCCAACGACGCATTCACGGAATCCGGCATGGGGTCTACATTGAATGAGTAAACGCGAAAGGCCGCGTTGCCATGCGACAAACACAACAAAGAGGTCGATATCATGATCTACGCACAACCAGGAAAGGACGGCTCCGTTGTTTCTTTTAAATCCCGCTATGAGAACTACATTGGCGGTGAATGGGTAGCGCCGGTTAAGGGCCAGTATTTTGAGAACATAACGCCGGTCACTGGCGAGGCTTTCTGTGAGATCCCGCGCTCGACCGCTGAAGACATCGAGCTGGCGCTGGACGCCGCCCACAAAGCAGCGCCGGCCTGGGGCAAGACGTCTCCCACCGAGCGTTCCAACATCCTGCTGAAAATTGCTGACCGCATTGAAGCCAATCTCGAGAAGCTCGCGGTGGCGGAAACCTGGGACAACGGCAAGGCCGTTCGCGAAACCCTGAACGCCGATATTCCCCTGGCGGCGGACCACTTCCGTTACTTCGCCGGCTGCCTGCGTGCCCAGGAAGGCCATATGGGCGAAATCGACCACAACACCGTGGCTTATCATTTCCACGAGCCGCTGGGTGTGGTTGGCCAGATTATCCCCTGGAACTTCCCGCTGCTGATGGCGGCCTGGAAGCTGGGCCCGTGCCTGGCGGCCGGTAACTGCACGGTGCTGAAGCCCGCCGAGCAGACCCCTGCCAGCATTCTGGTACTGATGGAAATCATCGGCGACCTGCTGCCGCCGGGCGTGCTCAACATTGTTAACGGCTACGGTATTGAAGCCGGCCAGGCTCTGGCCACCAGCAAGCGCATTGCCAAGATCGCCTTTACTGGCTCCACCCCGGTGGGCTCCCACATCCTCAAGTGCGCGGCTGAAAACATTATCCCGTCTACTGTTGAGCTGGGTGGCAAGTCACCGAACATTTACTTCTCTGACGTGATGAAGGCTGAGCCGGAGTTCATCGACAAGTGCGTGGAAGGTCTGGTGCTGGCGTTCTTCAACCAGGGCGAAGTCTGCACCTGCCCGTCACGGGCGCTGGTTCAGGAAGACATGTTCGAAGAATTTATGCAGAAAGTGGTTGAGCGCACCAAGGCCATCAAGCGTGGCAACCCGCTGGATACCGACGTTCAGGTGGGTGCCCAGGCGTCCAAGGAACAGTTCGACAAGATCATGTCGTACATGGAGATTGGCCGTCAGGAAGGCGCGGTTGTGCTGACCGGTGGTGACCGTGAGCATCTGGAAGGTGAATTCAACAACGGCTTCTACATCCAGCCGACCCTGTTCAAGGGCGACAACAAGATGCGTGTGTTCCAGGAAGAAATCTTCGGCCCGGTGGTGGGTGTCACCACCTTCAAGACTGAGGAAGAAGCCTTGGCCATCGCCAACGACACCGAGTTTGGCCTGGGTGCCGGCGTCTGGACCCGCGACACTAATCTTGCTTACCGGATGGGCCGCAACATTCAGGCCGGTCGGGTATGGATGAACTGTTACCACGCTTACCCGGCCCATGCCGCGTTCGGTGGTTACAAGAAGTCCGGTGTTGGCCGTGAAACCCACAAGATGGCGCTGGAGCATTACCAGCAGACCAAGTGCATGTTGACCAGCTATGACACCAACCCGCTCGGGTTCTTCTGATCTGCAAGTGGCAGTTGGGGCCCATCCACACGGGCCCCGTTTCGTGTGACCGCACAGGGACGGTGCACATTGTTGGCCTGGCATTTGTCAGGTAGCTCCTTCGCGGAGCGCGGGATCTTTCTACACTCTCCTTAGGCCCTTCCCAGGGCCTTTTTTATTCCTCTATTTTTACAGCCGTTTACGCTACAGTGAGGGCGACTTCGTAAATTGTTTTCTGGCTGAGGCTGAGTGCCGGTGCTCCGGCGTTTACCTTGGCACCTGATTCGAGGAGGGCATATGTTCAAAGGTATTCTGATCGAAGGCAGCCGGGGCGACCAGCAGGTGTCCCTGAAGTCCATAGACGAAGCGCAGTTACCGGAAGGCGATGTGACTGTGGATGTGGCATACAGCACCCTGAACTACAAGGACGCTCTGGCCATTACCGGTCGTGCGCCCATTGCCAAGACCTATCCGATGGTGCCGGGCATCGATCTGGCCGGTGTGGTGACGGAATCGTCCAATCCCGACTTCAAGGCCGGAGACGAAGTGGTCCTGAACGGCTGGGGTGTGGGCGAGAAACACTGGGGCGGCCTGGCCCAGAAAGCCCGGTTGTCCGGCGACTGGCTGATTACCTTACAGGCTCCGTTCACGGCTCGTCAGGCCATGGCCATTGGTACGGCCGGTTACACCGCCATGCTGTGTGTCATCGCCCTGGAGAAGCACGGCGTGAAGCCGGAGTCTGGCGACATTCTGGTGACCGGCGCCACCGGTGGTGTTGGCAGTGTGGCGGTCGCCATTCTGGCCAAGCTGGGTTACTCCGTGACTGCCGTGACCGGCAGGAAGGAAGAGGAAGCCTATCTGAAGTCACTGGGCGCAAAACAGATACTGGATCGCGCTGAACTGAGCGAGCCGGGTAAGCCTCTGGCCCGCGAAACCTGGGCTGGCGCGGTGGATGTGGCTGGCGGCCAGGTGCTGGCCAATGTCTGTGCCGGCATGAAATACCACGGTGTGGTCGCCGCCTGCGGCCTGGCCGCCGGTATGGATTTCCCGTCCACCGTCGCCCCGTTCATTCTGCGTGGCGTGACTCTGTGTGGTATCGACAGTGTGATGGCCCCGAAAGCAGACCGCCTATACGCGTGGAAACGACTGGCCGAAGACCTGTCCCCGGAGCTGCTCGACAGCATGATCACCGAAGTCGCCTTCGATGATGCCATTGATGCGGCCAGCCGTCTCATGGACGGCAAGATCCGCGGCCGTATCGTTATCCCCGTAGCTGGCTGAATCAGGCCCCGGCGGCGTCCGTGGCCAGAATCCGTGCCTGCTTTTGTTGCTGCTTGTTGCGGACAATAGCATCCACGCACTGATTCTGGTCGCGGAGAATCACCACGCACTCCAGGCACTGGATACACTCGTCGTAATCAATCCGGCCATCCTTGCGAATGGCATTGATGCCACAGGCATTCTTGCAGTGCTGGCAGGGCTGGCCGCAACGGTCAACCCGCTCCAGCCAGCTGAAGATCCGGAATTTGCCAAGCACCGCCAGGCCGGCCCCCAGGGGGCACAGGTAGCGGCAGTAGAATTTGTGGATAAACATGCCCACCGCCAGCAGGGCCACGGCGTAAACCACAAACGGCCAGTAACGCACGAAGAACAATGTAATGCTGGTTTTGAAGGGTTCCATTTCAGACAGCTGTTCCGCCAGCGTCAGCGAATAAAACGATGCAATAACGATGGCCAGCAGCACCGGGTATTTGATCAGGATGAGCTTCCGGTGCCAGCGCTCCGGTACCTTGATTTGCCGGAAACGGAGTTTCTGGCCCAGCCAGGCGGCCATCTCCTGCAGCACGCCAAACGGGCACAGCCAACCGCAGAACACCCCCCGGCCCCAGATGAACAGGGTGACGAACGTGTACGTCCATAGGATGAAAATCACCGGGTCCAGCAGGAACATGTTCAGGCTGAAACCATCCCTGATGGCCAGCAGCAAGGTGTAGATATTCACCACCGACAACTGGCCCTGGGCGTAGAAGCCGATAAAGAACAGGGTGAAGAACAGGAAGCCCCAGCGAAACCGGTGAACCAGCTTCGGGTGTCGGGTCAGGGTTTTCTGGCGGGCGAAGAAAATCGTTAGCACCGTGAGGCTCAGCACCAACAAGGTAATTTGCCACCAGCGCTCCTTCCAAAGCCCGACCCACATGGGCGCCCGTGACTGCTCCGGCCCGGCGGCAATGTCTACCGTCTCAAACAGTTCCTCCGGGAAAGCAACGGGCAGCTCGAAACGGGCGGTGTCCACCACCAGATGGTTGCGGGCCAACACGGTATTGAGAGTCAGTGTGGATTCGACCCCGGGGTTAAAACCGGCGTTGCCACCGACCCGGAACAGGTTAACCGCCGTCATCTCCGGCACACCGGCAGCGGCGAAGCTCTGGCCGGTTTCCAGCCAGTTCAGGTCTCGCATCTCGACAGACAGCTGATTCTGGCTCAGGCCAAACCGGTCCGGAGTGCTGCCCGGCACAAAGTCCGCGCCAATGTGGGGGTAACGGCCCCGAGACATCACCAACATCACCTTGCCGTTGTCGCCAAGGCGCTCCCTGAAGGCCTGGTATCGATCGTCGCCCAGCAGGTTGCGACCGACCATGGGGGAGTTCATATAAGCCAGGTAGAGTTCCGAGAAAGCCTCGCCAGGATCGGGCTCAAGGTTGCCAGGATAGTCCGACAGCGGTCGGCCCAATTGCTGTTCCACATCCGCGGCCGTTACCTCGATGCGGGTGACGTAACCCCGCTCCAGCAGTTGCTCCCAGGTGAGCGGTTCGAACAGGTCTTGGCGCGCCCGGGTGGGTGCAGCCTGGGCGAAGCCCTCGAGCTTGTTGCGGGCCACCTGCAAGGCCGAGGAGAGCACCGAATCGTTGATGATCAGAACCGACACCGTGGCCTTGCTGACGCCATCAAAGTACACCACATTGCCGGAGGAAGTCCGGCCCGAACGGCCCGAGGAACTCACCACAATCTGCTCCGTCAGTGCGCGCCCCTCGTACTGATCGACAAATTCGTAGAGCGATTCTTCCCCCAGGCCATGAAGGAATACCGGCTCGTGGTGATGCAGTACCCGCACGCCGGTGAACCGGCCCCGTGTATCCAGGCCAATCATCATGGTAATCGGCTTGCCGGCAAAGCCCGGAAGTTTGCTGAAGTCTGTTGAAACGTAGGCGTAACCCAGCAGTTCCTGGAGCTGGTAAACCGGATACACCGGGAAATCCGCCAGTTGCTCTTCGATAACGGTGGCCGAGGGAAACAGACCCTGGATGATCTGCCGGGTGTCGTCGGAAAGTTCTGCCCGCAAGGGCGTTGCAGCCAGACAACAAAGCAGTAACGAGAGCAGAAAGCGCCCGGCCATGGTGGTCTCCTGAAGTTATTATTGTCCTTCTCCCATGCTAGGCCGCTGGGGGTTGGGCTCAATTCAACCTCGGGGGCAAACGATTGCTACTTTCAGCCGGCGGAAAACAGTTCCAAAGTACCATATGGGGTGCCAGCGTCTGTGATTACGATGATTGTGTGCATCTGGCAAACGCCCGTTCGCACCACCATGCAACGCACTAATAATCACGACAAGAGGTGAGCATCATGTGGACCAAGCCAGCTTATGAAGACCTGCGGATCGGTTTTGAAGTAACCATGTACTTCGCCAACCGGTGAGCCCTGGCCGGCCAGCCCTTTGGCTGGTCGTTCCCGCTCGGGAGATCTGCTGATGCACCTGCACATTCTGGGGTCGGCCGCTGGCGGCGGGTTCCCTCAATGGAACTGCAACTGTCGAAACTGTGCCGGCTTCCGCGCCGGAACGCTGAATGCTCATGCCCGCACCCAGTCGTCGATTGCCATCTCTGAGGATGGCGAACGCTGGATTCTGTTCAATGCCTCTCCGGATATTCGTGCTCAACTCGCTGCTTTTCCTGCCATGCAGCCGGCGCGGGCGCTCCGGGATACGGGCATCGCCGCGGTTGTCTTGATGGATAGCCAGGTTGACCACACCACGGGGCTTCTGTCTCTGCGTGAGGGGTTACCGATGGATGTCTGGTGTACTCGCCAGGTGCACGACGACCTGAGTTCCGGGTTTCCGTTG
Source organism: Marinobacter sp. KM021 (assembly GCF_050707965.1). Classification (NCBI taxonomy): domain Bacteria; kingdom Pseudomonadati; phylum Pseudomonadota; class Gammaproteobacteria; order Pseudomonadales; family Marinobacteraceae; genus Marinobacter; species Marinobacter sp. KM021. The sequence goes on along the minus strand of NZ_CP136129.1, from coordinate 2,883,310 downwards.
TTCACAATGCTTAGCCACTGGAATGGCGGGCTTAACTGGCGCGAGATTCCGGCCGATGAGCAGCAACCATTCAGTCTGCCCTGCGCGCCCTCCCTTGAATTGACGGCCATTCCCTTGCTCAGTAACGCCCCGCCATACTCCCCGCGCCGGGATAATCCCCATCCGGGTGACAACATCGGTCTTTTCATTCGAGATACCCGCACCGGGCAGACCGTGCTCTATGCGCCCGGCCTGGGGCAACCCGATGCCCGCATTCGCGGCTGGATGCAGCGGGCGGATTTGCTTCTGGTAGATGGCACCGTCTGGCACGACGACGAGATGATCCGTCAGGAAGTGGGCACCAAAACCGGCCAGGCCATGGGGCATCTCGCCCAGTCCGGCGCCGGTGGCATGATCGAGTTACTGGACAGCATGCCGGCCCAGCGCAAGGTGCTGATCCACATCAACAACACCAATCCGATTCTCGACGAAGACTCGCCGGAACGGGCAGAGCTCACGGCCCATGGCATCGAAGTCGCCCGGGACGGAATGCATTTTGAACTGACGGGGCAACTATGAACGCCAAAGCCAACACCGCCATGAACCGGCAGGATTTCGAACAGGCCCTCAGAGATAAAGGCGCCTACTACCATATTCACCACCCTTATCATCGAGCCATGTACAGCGGCCGGTGTACGCCGGAACAGATCCGTGGGTGGGTCGCCAACCGATACTACTACCAGGTGCGGATTCCACAGAAGGATGCCGCCATCATGTCGAACTGCCCGGATGCTGGGGTTCGGCGGTTGTGGCTGCAGCGCATTCTGGACCACGATGGTCACGAAGGGGATGTGGGCGGTATCGAGGCCTGGTTGACGCTCGCCGAAGCCGTGGGGCTGAGCCGGGAAGAGGTGATCGACGAACGCCACGTACTCCCCGGTGTCCGGTTTGCTGTGGATGCCTATTTCAACTTTGCGCGCCGGGCAACCTGGCAAGAAGCCGCCTGCTCGTCACTGACCGAGCTTTTTGCGCCGGAAATCCACCAGTCGCGGCTCGACAGCTGGCCACAGCATTACCCGTGGATTGAAGAGAATGGCTACCGCTATTTCCGTAAACGTCTATCGGAGGCCAGACGGGACGTGGAGCACGGCCTGGCCATTACCCTGGACCATTTTGTCACCGAGGCTCAGCAACAAAGGGCGTTCGAGATTCTGCAATTCAAGCTGGACATTCTCTGGTCGTTGCTGGATGCCCTGACCATGGCTTACGTTCACCAGACACCGCCATACCATACGGTCACCGATCAGCCGGTCTGGCATCGGGGCCTGTAAGGAGCGATACCATGACTCTGGAGAAAACACCCAGGCTCCGCCGTGGTTTCCGGTTCCAGTGGGAGCCGGTGCAACAAAGCCATGTGTTGCTGTACCCGGAGGGTATGGTCAAGCTCAACGGCAGCGCCGGTGCCATCCTGGCGGAAGTGGATGGCGTTCGCCCGGTACACGATATTATCCAGTCCCTGGAACAGCAGTTCCCGGATGCAGGTCCGCTGGCGGCCGATGTGGAAGCGTTTCTGGCAGACGCGGTTCAGCAACAGTGGATTGAGTGGTCATGACGGCGGCCGCAGAAGCACGGGTAGGGCCGCCGCTGTGGTTGCTGGCGGAGCTCACCTATCGCTGCCCGCTGCAATGCCCCTATTGCTCCAACCCGTTGGACTACGCCAGCCAGCAACAGGAACTGTCCACGGAGCAATGGCTGGATGTGTTGCGCCAGGGGCGAGCCATGGGGGCGGCCCAACTGGGCTTCTCCGGCGGCGAGCCGCTGGTGCGCCAGGACCTGCCGGAGCTGATTGCCGGGGCCCGGGATCTGGGGTATTACACCAATCTGATTACCTCCGGCATCGGGCTGACTGAAGCAAAAGTGCAGGCGTTTGCCGAGGCGGGGCTGGACCACATTCAGGTCAGCTTTCAGGCCTCAGACCCGGAACTCAACAACGCCGTGGCCGGTTCCCGCAAAGCCTTCGAGCAGAAGCTGGCCATGGCCCGGGCGGTCAAGGCGGCCGGCTACCCGATGGTGCTCAACTTTGTGATCCACCGCCATAACATTCACCAGATGAACGACATTCTGGCCCTGTGTGAAAACCTGGATGCCGATTACGTGGAGTTGGCCACCTGCCAGTACTATGGCTGGGCATTCAAAAATCGGGAAGGGTTGATGCCCTCCAAAGCCCAACTGGTCCAGGCAGAACAGGAGGTAAATGACTACCGGCACGATCTCCGTACTCGTGGTCGCCCCATGAAGGTGATCTTCGTAACCCCGGACTACTACGAGGAGCGCCCGAAGGCCTGCATGAATGGCTGGGGCAACCTGTTCCTGACCGTGGCACCCGATGGCACCGCCTTGCCTTGCCACAGCGCCCGCCTGTTACCCATCGATTTTCCCAACGTGCAAACCAAGTCCCTGAACGACATCTGGTATCACAGCCCCGGCTTCAACCATTACCGTGGTGACAGCTGGATGCCCGAACCCTGTCGATCCTGTGATGAAAAAGACAAGGATTTTGGCGGCTGTCGGTGCCAGGCTTATCTGCTGACCGGTAATGCCGATAACGCCGACCCGGTCTGCTCCAAATCGCCCCATCACGATCGAATTCTGGCCGCCCGCACCGCTGCGGATCACGCTACAGCGGGGCTGGGTGACCTTGTCTACCGCAATGCCCGGAATTCCAAGTTACTCTACCGTGGCTGAGCCGATTTCGGCGCACGCTGCCTGCGCCGGTTTTTCCCAGTATGCGCAGCTGAGAGTGTGCGACGACACCATTTTCTGGCTTGCCTCCCATCCTGAAACCGGCTCTGTTGCCCTCTGGCAAGCCGATCACTCCGGTATCTGTCGGGTCAACACCGGCCCGGGCAGTATCCGAAGTCGCCTCAACGGCTACGGTGGTGGTGCTTATGCGGTACTACCGGGGCGAGTGGTCTGGGTAACGGAGGATCAGCGGGTCTGGCAGCTCAACCGAGTGACAGGTAGACGAACCTTATTGGTGCCGGAGGTTGACGCTACCTGGGGAGGCCTGGTGGCAGACCCGCAACATGACCGGGTGTTGGCGGTGCGTGAACGGCATGAACAGCAGGCGTTGATGGCCCTGGAGGCCACTGGGCACGTCCGGGTGTTGCACCAGGGGCTGGACTTCTACGGCGCGCCGGCGGTCAGCCAGGACGGTTCCCGCGTGGCTTGGTGCAGCTGGCAACTGCCGGATATGCCCTGGTTGCAGTCAACGCTCTGGCAGGCAACGGTCACGGCTGACGGTGATGTTGCAGGTGCGTCAGGGCAGTCCCCGCCGGTTTCTGGTTCGGTTCAGCAACCGCAGTTTGTCGGTGAGCATCTGTGGGTCATATCCGACCATGAGGGCTGGTGGCAGCCCTGGCGGGTAACGCGCCGGGATGGCCGCGACCAGTGGCTGAAAAGCACGGCGCCCATGCTCGATCATACCAACGCGCCCTGGCAACTGGGTGAGCGGCATAGTTGCCCGTTGCGTGAGGGTGGTTGGGCCAGAGTGCAATACCGTCAGGGTATCGGTGAACTTTGGCTGGAGCGGGCCGGCCAGTGTCAGAGAGTGGCTGAGGGCTGGACGGATTTCCGGGATCTGAGTCCGTCAGCCGATGGCCTTGTGTGCATAGGGCGGGCTGCCGACCGGCACGATGCGGTTCTGAAGGTGTGTGCGGACTCCGGCTCGGCAACCATCCTGGCTGGCGGACAAGTGCCGGATCGCTCAATCATGGCGCCGGTGGCCCCCGTCGCTTTTGTAGTGGATGCGGAAGCGCCCGACACTCTCCCCGTTCAAGGGTTTCTATATCCTCCCATATCCGCATCCGCCGCGGCACCACCGGTCATCCTGATCGCCCACGGTGGGCCAACGTCAGCCGCCTATGCGGTCTACAACCACCAGGTTCAGTTCTGGTGTCAGCGGGGCTTTGCCGTTGCGGAGGTGAATTACACCGGCAGCACCGGTGCTGGCCGGGATTTCCGCCTTCGTCTGGCCGGCCGGTGGGGCGAAGCGGATGCACGGGACATGGTGCGCTGCGCCGATTACCTGGCGGCACAAGGGCTGGTCTGCGCCGACAACGTGTTCATTCAGGGCCGAAGCTCCGGGGGTTTTACTGCACTGATGGCGGCGGTGCAGACTGACCGCTTCAAAGCCGTTGGCAGCCTGTTTGGCGTGACCGATCCATTGCGGCTTCGTGCTGCAACCCATCGGTTTGAATCCGGTTGCCTGGACTGGCTGCTGGGGAATCCGCAGTCCAATCGTGCCCGCTGGCAGGCACGTACTCCGGCCCTGCAGGCTGACCAAATAAGCTGCCCTGCTATTTTTTTTCAGGGTGGGAAAGATGCCGTCGTGGTGCCTGAGCAGACCCGGCGGATGGTGGCCGCGCTTCAGGACCGGGGCCAACCGGTGGAATTGCACTGGTATGAGGATGAAGGCCACGGGTTTCAGAGGGCAGAAAATCAGGCGCACATGCTCGAATCGCTGTACCGGTTTTATGGAAGCCTGGTCCCAGACAACCCTAAGATACGCCAAAAGGACAATGAACCAGCGCACAAACTGAGTTAAACTCTCAACTATTCCTATAACAACAAAACGGTTGTCCCTGAGCGTCATGAGCTACGATATTTCCGCGCTGCGCAAGTTTGTCTCTCCCGAGATTGTCTTCGGTGCCGGGTCCCGCCGGTCGGTGGCTAACTTTGCCAGTAATTTTGGTGCCCGCCATGTGTTCCTGGTGTCTGATCCTGGTGTTGTCGCCGCCGGATGGGTTGCAGAAGTTGAAACCCTGCTGGTTGAGGCGGGGTTGCGCTGTACCACGTTTACAGCGGTGTCGCCCAATCCCAAAGTAGACGAGGTGATGGCCGGCGCCGAACTCTACCGGGCCAGCGAATGCGATGTCATCGTGGCGATCGGCGGCGGCAGCCCCATGGATTGCGCCAAGGGTATCGGCATTGTGGCCAGCCATGGCCGCAGCATCCTGGAATTTGAGGGTGTGGATACCATCCGTAATCCTTCGCCACCCCTGATCCTGATTCCCACCACCGCCGGAACGTCAGCGGACGTCTCGCAGTTTGCCATCATTTCGGACCCCAACCGGCGCTTCAAGTTTTCCATCATCAGCAAAGCGGTGGTGCCGGATGTCTCGTTGATCGACCCGGAAGTAACCGAAACCATGGACGCCTACCTCACCGCCTGTACCGGGGTGGATGCCCTGGTGCACGCCATCGAGGCGTTTGTTTCTACCGGCAGCGGGCCTTTGACCGATACCCATGCTCTGGAAGCGATACGACTGATCAACGGCAATCTGGAAGCGCTGGTGGCAAACCCGTCAAACCCGGTGTTGCGAGAGCAGATCATGCTGGCGTCCATGCAGGCGGGGCTGGCCTTCTCCAATGCCATTCTGGGGGCTGTCCATGCGATGTCCCACAGCCTGGGCGGTTTCCTGGATCTGCCCCACGGCCTCTGCAATGCACTGCTACTGGAGCATGTGGTGGCCTACAATTTCCCCTCCGCCGAGGACCGGTTCCGCCGGGTTGCCGAGGCCATGGCGATTGATACCCGGGGTTTGAACGGGGCACAGGTCAAGGCACGGTTGATGACCCGCATTATTGAACTCAAGAAGACCGTTGGCCTTGAGGCGCGGCTCAAGGAGCTCGGCGTCACCACCTCTGACATTCCCTACCTTTCCGGCTATGCATTGAAGGACCCCTGCATACTGACCAACCCAAGGAAGTCGTCACTTCGGGATGTTCAGGTGGTCTATGAAGAAGCCCTCTGACTCAACCAGCACCGGTTACAACATCGGCGATCTTTTGGGGCTCAGCAGCCAGTCTGCCCGAAAAAGCTATTACCCCGCGTTGCAGGAGCGCCTGGAGGAACTGGAGCAGGAGCGCAACCGCTACAAATGGCTGTTTGAGAACGCTCTGCACGGTATCTTCCAGGCCAACCTGCGTGGTGGTTTTCTGGCCTGCAATCCCGCCATGGCCCGAATCTGCGGCTATGACAACCCGGAGCAATTGCAGAAAAAAGTGATTCGACTCAGGGAGCAGCTGTTCTGCAGCGCCGCAGAGTTCGATCAGCTTCGCCAGGAACTGCTCGACCATGGCAGCCTGAGCGCCCGCGAGACCCGTCTTCGGCGAGCAGACCAGACCCCCGTGTATGTCGCACTAACCATGCTCCGCCGGCCGGATCTTGGGCCGGAAGTGGTGGAAACCTTCGTTGCCGACATTACCGAGCGGGTGCAGGCCCGGCAGAAACTGGAGCAGCTGAATGCCGAACTGGAAAAACGCGTGGAGGAACGCACCGAGGCGCTGCAAAACGTCAATGTGGACCTGCGTTATCAGATTGAAGAGCGGGAAAAGGTTGAGCAGGAGTTGAAAGTGGCGGTGAACGCTGCCAAAGAAGCCAATCGCAGTAAAGACAAGTATCTTGCGGCTGCCAGTCATGACCTGCTGCAACCCCTGAATGCTGCCAGGCTGATGATTTCGGCCCTGCAGGACAGCCAGTTACCTGAGGCGGAAAACCGGATGGTGCATCAGGTGCACAGGGCCCTGGAAGGTGCCGAGGATTTGTTGGCCGATCTGTTGGATATTTCCAAACTTGACCAGCAGGCCATGAAGCCGGATCTGACCTGTCTCAATCTGGCTGCCATGCTGAAAGGATTGGGCGAAGAGTTTGAGGCGGTGGCTGCCAATGCCGGATTGCAGTTCCGGCTCCGGGTGCCACCGGTATCACTTCGGACCGACCCCCGAATGCTGGCACGGATTGTCCGTAACCTGTTGAGTAATGCCTTCCGCTATACCCGTGAGGGCGGCGTGATGCTGTCTGTCAGGCAACGTCGGGATCGGCTGGCCATTGAAATCTGGGACACCGGCGTGGGGATCGAATCCCACAAGCTGCAGGATATTTTCACCGAATTCCACCAGCTACTGCCCCAGGGCACCGGCGGTCGCCAGGGCGTCGGATTGGGACTGGCCATTGTGGAGCGCATGGTACGGGTTCTGGGTTACGGAATCCGGGTGACCTCACGGCCCGGCCGAGGTTCGAGATTTGAGGTGTCGATCCCGCTTGAGCACCGGGTAATTGAGGCCTCGCGCAGCCAGGCTCCAGCCGGCGGTGCCATCCATGGAAACTTTGACGGACTGGCGGTGTTGGTGATCGACAACGAGCCGGCGGTGCTTGAAAGCATGGCAGCGTTGCTCGAAGGTTGGGGTTGTGAGGTGTTTCCCGCCGACGGCGAATCCAGTGCCCTGGACATGCTGAGCGAGGGCCTGCTCCCCGACGTGATTCTGGCGGATTTCCACCTGGACAATAACGCAACCGGTTGTGAGGCTGTCTACGCCGTTCGCCGTGCACTTGACCATGATGTTCCGGCAGCCATCATCACTGCTGATCGCAGTGATGAAGTGCGCACGCTGCTTAGGGCCCAGTACCTGCCCATCCTTAACAAACCGGTGAAGCCCAACCGCTTACGGGCGCTGCTGGCGAGTCTTGCCGCGCAGTCAACCTGACCCCACGCGCTTGCGCTTTACGACTACACTTATTCCTGAACCAGTCCTTGATTCAGGAGACCGTCATGAGCCACACCGAGCATTCCCTTACCAACCATGAAGTCACCGTTTGCCTGGCCGGCGGAGCTGTGCTTGGCCCATTCAATGCGACCTGGAGCCAGGATGAGGGCGGCGACGTGCGGGAGCTTGTCCGCGAATACGATGCCTTCCTGCAGGGTGAGAAACAGCGGCGTTACAAATTTCATCTGCATGACACCTACACCAACACCGTCCACACACTGATTCTCAATTTTGAGCAAGTAACCGGCATTTGCGACCATGTCAGGCTAAGATCGCAGGACCGAGGGGCTTAGTGTCCCGCCTGGCAAGCAAAAAGGGAGGACGCAATGAGTGAGTTCAGAACGGAAAAAGACAGCCTGGGTGACGTGAAGGTGCCCGCGAATGCCCTGTGGGGCGCGCAAACCCAACGGGCCATCGATAACTTTCCGGTCAGTGGTCAGCCGATGCCGGCCCGGTTCATTGTGGCGGTGGCGCAAATCAAGTGGGCGGCAGCCCAGGCCAACGCGTCTTTGGGGTTGCTGGATGCCCGTTTGCGGGACGCTATTGCCGAAGCCTGTGATCAACTGATCCAGGGCGAACACGCGGACCAGTTTCCGGTGGATCGGTATCAGACCGGCTCCGGCACCAGCACCAACATGAATGTGAACGAAGTGATTGCGGCCATTGCCCGGAATCAGGGTGTCGATGTCCACCCTAATGATCACGTCAATATGAGCCAGAGCTCCAACGATGTGATACCAACGGCTATCCACGTCAGTTCGCTATTAGCCGTAAAAGAGCAACTGCTGCCGGCCCTGTCGCACCTTCGGGGTGTCATTTACGAGCGGGAAGCGGAACTGAATGCCCAGGTCAAAACCGGTCGTACTCACCTGATGGACGCCATGCCGGTGACCCTGGGGCAGGAATTACGGACATGGCGGGAGCAGCTGGCCCTGGCTGAGAAACGTCTTGAGCAGGCAATGGATGAACTGGCGGATGTGCCCCAGGGCGGCACCGCAGTGGGCACCGGTGTGAATGCGGCGTCTGAATTCTCTGGTCAGTTCATCAAGTTCCTGCGCAGCAACACTGGCTACCCGTTCCGTTCCATGGAGCACAAGTTTGTTGGTCAAAGTGCTGTGGATGCGCCTGTCGCCCTGTCAGGCCAACTGCGGGGTGTGGCGGTGGTGCTCACCAAAATTGCCAACGATCTGCGCTGGATGAACAGCGGTCCGATTCACGGGCTGGCAGAAATCAGCCTGCCGGCATTGCAGCCTGGCAGTAGCATCATGCCGGGCAAGGTGAACCCGGTTATTCCGGAGTCGGTCGCCATGGTGGGCGCCCAGGTGATGGGGCTGGACAATGCGGTGGCCATTGCCGGCCAGTCCGGAAACTTTCAGCTCAATGTGATGCTGCCTCTGGTGGGGGGCAACCTGCTGGACATGATCGGTCTGTTAACCGGGGCCTCCGCTATCCTCGCGGACAAAGCGATGAAAGGCTTTACGGTGAACGCCGATAATCTGAATGCCGGTGTCGGGCGTAATCCGGTACTGGTGACGGCGTTGAATCCAGAGATTGGCTACACCCTGGCGGCGGATATCGCCAAGGAAGCCTACCGCACCGGTCGGCCGGTGATTGATGTGGCCGAGGAGCGCAGCGGTCTCAGCCGTCAACACCTGGAAAAACTGATGGATCCGCTCAAGCTCACCCGTGGCGGGTTGACCTGAGCGGGCAAGACCGGAGGAGTCATTCTTGCTGCTGTCCCTGGAGCTGTTTGTCATGCTGGTTCTGGCCAATGGCTCGCCGGTGGTCGTGGCCAGGCTGTTGCATCAGACCGGCAACCGGACTGTGGATGGCGGTCGGGTTTGGCGGGACGGTCGCCCGGTGCTAGGCCCCAGCAAGACCTGGCGAGGGTTGGTCGCGGGCACGGTGTCTTGTCTGCTGTTTTCGGCCTGGGTTGGGCTGGGCTGGTTGTTTGGCGCGTTGTTCGGTTTGCTAGCCCTGCTGGGGGACCTTGTCAGCAGTTTTATCAAACGCCGGATGGGGCTAGCGTCCAGTGCCCGGGCATTATGGCTGGACCAGTTGCCCGAGGCCTTGCTACCCATGGCCATGGCGTGGCACTGGTTGTCCTTGCCATTGTGGGAAGCGGTTGCCGTGGCGCTGCTGTTTGCGCTGAGCAATATGCTGTTCTCTCCGGTGCTTTATCGTCTGGGTATCCGCAAACAGCCCCATTGAGTAAGTTATCCCGGCCCCCGGGACAAGGTGTGCAAGGTAACCTCCGGCGGGCAGTTCAGGCGGACATTCAGCACAGATGTGCCAGCGCCTGGCGAAGTGTAGCCTTGCATGCCGTTAACCTGCCAGAAACCGCGGCCAAGCCGGCGAGGGCAGTCGGAGTCGAGGGTGACCGGAACGCCCCCGGGCAGGCAAAGTTGCCCGCCGTGGGTGTGTCCGCACAGAAACACGTCGTATCCGGCATGGGCAGCTTCCCGCCAGATCTCGGGCGTGTGGCTCAGCAGCAGGCTGATGCCGCCGGGAGGAATATCATCGCCGGCCCGGTGCAGGTTGTGAACCTTGTAGTAATGGGCATCGTCCACGCCGGACAGGTAGAGCTTGCTTGCTCCGCGGGCAATGGGTGCCATTTCGTTCATCAGCAGCCGGTAGCCCATGTCTTCGAGGGCAGGTACCATGCGCACGCTGTCGTGGTTGCCCAGTACCGCGTAGGCATCGCCCCGGATGGCCTGGCGCAGGCGGGCCATGCCCTCAAGGGCTGCGTCAATCGGCCCCCAGGTGAGCTTCCGGTAATCGCCGGTCAATACACACAGGTCATAGTCCAGAGGCGTGATCTGATCGATCACTGCATTCAGGTTCTGTTCATCCATATCAACGTGAAGGTCGGTCAGGTGCAGGATGCGAAACCCCTCGAACGCCTCGGGCAAATCGGGCAGGGTAAAGGTGTTCCGGGCAGTGGTCAGCTTGCGGCTGTTCTCCCGGGCCCGGCCAAACAAGCCAATGGCTTGCAGGCAAAACCGAATCAGCCTTGGCGCGTTGGCGACATTCTCAAGGTGGAACGAGCGACGATCGCGCCCGAACACCCGGGCCTCGGCTTCCTGTTCGATGCCCAGTCGCTGGCGGGCATGCACCGGGCCAAGCCGAAGGCTGAGTCGGTACTGGAGAAGTTCGTTCTGATCTTCTGGTGCGCGAACCCTTGCGGTCATGTGAATCGTCCTGATGCCGAGCGGAATCTTATGTTTGATTCCTTCACTCATTATGGATGGTCAGCGGGGTAGTGCAACCGGATAGACACAATGTTCATGTTTTACTGATGCACCGCAAATCCAGGAGAGACAACGAGTAATGACTGAATCCGACAAGCCGGTGCGATTAGGCAGCTGGCAGGTATTCCTGATCTTTCTGCGGCTGGGGCTGACGTCTTTTGGTGGCCCGGCAGCTCACCTGGCGTATTTCCATGATGAGTTTGTCAAGCGCCGGAAGTGGCTGTCAGACAGCGCCTACGGTGAGGTAGTGGCGCTTTGCCAGCTGTTACCGGGCCCCGCGTCCAGCCAGGTCGGGCTGACCATCGGTTTCCTGCGTGGGCATTATGGCGGTGCCTTGGCGGCCTGGGTGGGTTTTACCTTGCCCTCGGTACTGGTCATGGCGCTGTTTGCCTTCGGGCTTACGCTCTGGCCGGACCTGGGTGAGGGTGGCTGGGTCAGCGGCCTCAAGCTTTTTGTGGTGGCGGTGGTGGCACAGGCGGTCTGGCAGATGGGGCAGTCGCTGTGCCCTGATCGGCCTCGCATCGTCATTGCCATGTTGGTGGCGGTTGTTCTGCTGTTGGCTGGTGCCGTGTGGATGCAGGTACTGGTTCTGGCGTTGGCAGCCGTTGCAGGAGCGGCATTGGGATTGCCCTCGCAAAATAAGCAAGAATCCTTGCAGGTGCCGTTGCAATCGCGAAAGCCGGGAATGTTTGCCCTGCTGTTTTTGGTGTTGCTGGCACTGTCCTTTGTTCCCCAGGTAACGGGATCCCTGGCCTGGATCGGTGCGGAGCTTTATCGCGCCGGCGCCCTGGTATTTGGCGGCGGTCACGTGGTGTTGCCATGGCTCCAGGAGGGCTTTGTGGTCTCCGGTAATATGTCGGCCGATACCTTCCTGGCTGGCTACGGTGTCGCGCAGGCGGTGCCGGGGCCACTGTTCAGTTTCTCTGCGTTTCTCGGGGGTGCCGAGGGCGGCATCGCGGGCGTTCTGATTGCAGTGGTTGCGGTGTTTCTGCCTGGAACCCTGTTGGTGTTCGCCGGTCTACCGTTATGGCAGTGGTTACGTGAGCACGAGAAAGCACGAGCGGCACTGGCGGGCGTCAACGCCGGGGTGGTGGGCTTGCTCCTTGCAGCGCTGTACGACCCGGTCTGGACGTCGGCCATTCACGGTGCCGGCTATTTCGCTCTGGCATTGGTGTTCTGGCTGGCACTGGTCATCGTTCGGGTGCCGGTATGGCTGCTGGCACCCGCCAGTGCGCTGCTCGGAGCGGTCTTTTTGTAACACCCGTACGTATAAAAGCGTGAACTCCCCGTTTGGAATTCCGAACCAGAACCGCCACAATCGAATAAACCGAACCCACTGGAGCAATCTGATGAGTGACGCATGCAACATTCCAGGACTGACCGTGCCTCGTAGCCGGTTTCCGGCACCTGAGAAAGACCTGCACGAGCCCGCGGGTGAATCCCGGGTGGTTCTGGCTGGAGGTTGTTTCTGGTGTGTTGAAGCGGTTTTGGTGGCGATTGACGGTGTCATCCGTGTGGAATCCGGATACGCCGGTGGTGCGGCCGAAGCGGCCAACTATGAGGCTGTCTGCAGCGGGACCACCGGCCATGCGGAGGTGGTGGATGTTCACTACGACCCGGCGAAGGTCAGCTTTGGCGAGTTGCTAAGAGTGTTCTTTTCGGTGGCTCACGACCCCACCCAACTGAACCGCCAGGGTAACGATATTGGGAGCCAGTATCGCTCAGCGGTGTTCTACGAAACGGATGATCAGAGGCAGGTGACCGAGGCCTACATTCGCCAGCTTGATGCCGCCGGCGTGTATTCCGATCCGATTGTTACCCGGCTGGAGCCGCTCACCGCGTTCTACCCTGCGGAGGCATACCATCAGAATTTTGCGGCTCGTAATCCCAGGCAGCCATACATTCTGGCGGTGGCAGCACCCAAGATGGCTAAGCTGGTCAGCACCTGGCCAGACCACCTGAAACCTGAATTCAGTGACGATGATCCTGATCTGGCCTGAGGAGTTTCCCAATGACGGTATCGGCAAAAGGCTATGACCTGACCCCTCTGACGAAAGCAGAGGTTGAGGAAAGGGCAGCGGGATTGACCGCTGAGGAAAAACGGGTACTGCTGGATCACGGCACCGAGCACCCGTTCTGTGGCACCTTGCTGGATAACAAGAAAGCCGGGGTTTACCTGTGCCGGCTGTGTGATCTCCCGTTGTTCAGCTCGGACGCCAAATTTGATTCCGGAACCGGCTGGCCCAGCTTTTTTCAGCCGTTCGATCCCGAGCACATCCGCTACATTCAGGACAACAGCCTGGGCATGACTCGAACTGAAGTGCGTTGTCCGCGGTGCGACAGCCATCTGGGCCATGTATTTCCGGACGGGCCAGCCCCGACCGGTCAGCGCTACTGCCTGAATTCCATTGCTATGGTGTTTGAGGAGCAGGGGTGACAACCGTTGGCATTCCTTGTTCTCCTTTTGGCTGTTATTCAGGAGGCGACCGAACCGCTATAATCCCTTCCTATTGATCCGGACCTATCGCGGCCCGGACCATAGCGGAAAGGACGTGTGCATGAAACGATTGAACTTGAGCCCCCTGACGGAGTCTGCGACGCTGCTAAGACGTGCCGCTGTTGTATTGGGCTCGGTAGGGCTTACCGCCATCTACTCCTCGCTGGTGCTACTGAGGGCGTTGTTTGGTCGTTTGAATCGGCCGATTGTCGACAAATACTGCCGGGAGTGGTCTGCCGCGTTGTTGAAGCTGGTTCGGGCAAGCCTGACGGTGCGGGGCGAGGTTCCGGACTTCAATGACGGGCGTCGCTACATCATCATGAGTACCCATGCCAGTCACTACGATATTCCGGTGAGTTTTGTGTCTTTGCCAGGCTCCATCCGGATGCTGGCAAAGAAGGAACTTTTCCGGATTCCCCTGCTGGGGCAGGCGATGGCGGCAGCGGAGTTTCCCTCGATCGATCGGTCTAATCGTATCCGCGCCGTCCGGGACCTGGAGCGGGCAAAGCAGATGATGGAAAACGGTATTGTGCTCTGGGCGGCTCCAGAGGGCACCCGCTCCTCCGATGGCACACTGTTGCCGTTCAAGAAAGGCTGTTTTCACCTGGCACTGGACACTGAGGCGGTGATTGTGCCGGTAGCCATTCGCGGTATACACCAGGTGCTACCTGCCCGGAGCTTGCAGATCAATCTTGGTCAGCCGGTAGACGTGCGGGTTGGGACACCCATTGATACAGCGGGGAAAAGCAAGGAAGATCTGGCGCAGATCATGTCAGATGTACGCCAGAGCCTGGAACAATTGTTGGGTGACGGAGAGCCTGAGTAACCGGGCCCTGCCTGTGTCAGCCACCTGAGCTGGCGGCCACCACGGTGTAGAAAAGGTAGCCGGTGTACGCAAAGTAAACCGTTACCAGTAATGCGCCATCCACCCGCGAGACCAGCTTGCGCCAGCCCGTCAGGCCGAAGCCCATCAACAGCAGGCCAACGGTGAGTGCCAGCATCAGAGTCCAGTCCCGGTAAAGCACTTCCGGATCCACAGACAAGGGCTGAATGGCAGCGGCCAGGCCAACCACGGCCAGGGTGTTGAAGATGCCCGAACCAAGGATGTTGCCCAGAATCAGATCGTGCTCATTCTTGCGCACCGCTGCGATGGCCGAGGCCAGTTCCGGTAGCGACGTGCCAATGGCCACAATGGTCAGCCCGATGATCAGATCGCTTACGCCAAGAGCCTGGGCCACGGTGACGGCTCCCCAAACGAGCAATCTGGAACTGGCAATAAGCAGAACCAGCCCGATGATCAGCCAGATGATGGCGTGCTTTAGCGGCATGGGATGTTCGATCAGCTCGGCATCGGCCGCGCTGCCCAGCGGGTCGTCTTTGTTTTTGATGCCCTGATAGATCGACCAGCCCATCACCGCTGCAAAAACGCCCAGTAACACCCAGCCATCCAGTCTTGTTAATTCACCATCAATTAATTGCGCCCCGGCGATCAGGGTTAACACCACCAGAAGCGGCAGCTCCTTGCGAATAACCTGGGAGTGCATGGCGATGGGTGCAATGAGTGCTGTCAGACCGACGATCAGGGCAATGTTGGTAATGTTGGAGCCGTAACCGTTGCCCAGTGCCAGCCCGGGATTGCCGTCTGCGGCTGCCATGGCAGATACCGCCAGTTCCGGTGCCGAGGTGCCGAAGCCGATAATCACCATGCCGATCAGCAAAGACGGCATGCCCAGATGCTTGGCGGTGGCGGCAGCGCCCTCAACAAATTTATCAGCACTCCAGACCAGCAAGACAAGACCGGCAAGAATGGCACCGATTGCCATCAACATAGAACAGACCTCAATCAGAATGTGGTGTAACTCCGCACCGGGCGGCCGGCGGGGTAGGTGGCGCACAAGATACCGCAAGTGGTGGATTCAGGTCAGCCCTGTTGGCAACGAACTTTTTGTTACTGGCACTGATCCGCACTATCAGGAAAGGGGTATCAGACTAAAGTGGCGCTGATATTGTTAACAAAACGCGCGAAAATCGTGGCAAACCATAATAGTTAGCCCGACACACATCGATTGACAATCGCAATTTATTATTCCGGCAAAAATCGGGATAATGCGCCCAATTTCAGGCCGGAGGCATACAGCAGCGCCGTCTACCTCGCGCCCCGCTGGCTTCCGACAGGCCGCTTTCGCTGATCGTGGAGTGGCAACAGGCTCAACACTAGCTAGGGTGAAAACCAATGGCCGTTAGACAGGCAGACGTAGTGCTGGTCGGTGGGGGCGTCATGAGCGCAACCCTCGGCATGATGCTCAGGCAGCTGGACCCGTCACTGGATATCGTCATGGTGGAGCGTTTAGACCACGTTGCCCATGAAAGCACAGACGGATGGAATAACGCAGGTACCGGGCACGCCGGCTACTGCGAACTCAACTACACCCCCGAAACCGAAGATGGCGACGTTGAAATTGCCAGAGCGCTGCAAATCAATGCCCAGTTTGAGGTGTCACTGCAGTTCTGGTCGTACCTGGTAGAGCAGGGCATTCTGCCGGAGCCTTCTACTTTTATTAACCGCACGCCACACCAGAGCTTTGTCTGGGGCGAGAAAGACGTCGCTTTCCTAAAGCGTCGTTACGAGCGCCTGAAAGAACACCATCTGTTTCGCGAGATGGAATATACCGAGAGCCCAGACGACCTGTCCGAGTGGATGCCGCTGGTGGTCAAGCATCGCGACCCGATGCAGCGTGTGGCGGCAACCCGTATCAAGCACGGTTCGGATGTGGATTTCGGTTCGCTCACCCGCAGCATGGTAGAATGGCTGGAAACCCAGCCCAACTTTGAGTTGATGCTCAGCAGCCCGGTGCATTACATCGATCAGCGGGACAATGGCCGCTGGAAGTTGCGGGTGAAGAACCAGAAGACCGGCGAGCTGACCAAACTGGAGGCCGGCTTTGTGTTCCTGGGTGCCGGTGGCGGCGCGCTGCCGCTGTTGCAGAAATCCGGCATTGATGAAGCCCGCGGTTACGGCGGCTTCCCGGTCAGTGGCCAGTGGCTGGTGTGCCAGAAGCCGGACATTGTTGAGCAACATGATTCCAAGGTATACGGTAAAGCGCCCATTGGCGCGCCGCCGATGTCCGTTCCGCACCTGGATACCCGGATCATCAACGGTGAACCTGCACTTCTGTTCGGACCGTTCGCTGGTTTTACCACCCGCTTCCTGAAGCAGGGTTCGGTGTTTGATCTGTTCGGTTCCGTTCGCGCCACCAATCTTAGACCGATGCTCTCGGTGAGCAAAAGCAATATGGATTTGACGCGTTACCTCATTGGTGAGGTGTTCCAGTCCCATGGCGACCGGGTTGAATCTTTGCGCAATTTTTTCCCGGATGCCCGGGAAGACGACTGGAAGCTGCAGATGGCTGGCCAGCGGGTACAGATCATCAAGCAAACCCCGGAAGGGGGCGGCAAGCTGGAGTTTGGTACCGAGATCGTGGCAGCAAAGGATGGTTCGCTGGCGGCCCTGCTGGGCGCGTCTCCTGGCGCATCGACAGCGGCTAACGCAATGCTGAACGTGATTGAACGTTGCTTCCCGGAGAAGTTGAAGACGGACCAGTGGCAGGAGCGGATGAAGGAGCTGGTGCCTTCCTACGGACAATCTCTGGTGAACGATGAACAGCTGCTCAACCGGGTTCGAGAGCGCACGCTCTCGACTTTGAAGCTGGGTTAATCGGCGCCGATTTATACCCTCAGGCTGAAAGGCCAACCCTGACGAGGAGAACGCTGTGACTGAACAAAACTATAATCCCGACCAAGGGTATGTTGCCCTGCTGGGCTGGAGCCTGAATGCCGTGGAAGCGGCAGTTTGCCTATGGCTATCAGCCTAATCCCTCCGCCTGGCTGATTCAGGGGCGTTGAACATGCTGGGCCAGCCACTGGGGGTAGGGCAGGGTAACAACCCCACCTGCCAGTCTGCCCGGGCCTTGTCCATGTGGGCTTATAACGATCCGGACTACCTGCTGCAAATGGTGGCCTGGGCTGCCCGGGACAATGAGATTGTCATGCATTTTGAGGGGCGGCCCGTGTCTTCGGCGCAGAGTGCTGGTGGATTACAGTGAGAACCGCCGGGTGTTTGATGAGGAACTGGCGGAACTGACCTGTCGGCTGTGACGCGTGTATGATGCGAGAAAGTATTGTATGCAAGGTGCTGATGAATGATTCGTCTTGGTGTTCGTGGATTTGTGATGGCGCTCGTTGTGCTGGCGATAACCGGCTGCAGCAAGCCTGAAACGCCCCAGGAAGTGGCCGCGGCCTTTTGGCAGGCCATGGCCGACAACGACGCAGGTGACGTGGTGAGATTCTCCACCCTGGACGACCCCCGTGACGTTGACGGCTACCAGCGAAGCTGGGCCAATGCCGTTCCCTCCTTTGGCCGGGTTGTTATTCATGAGCGTGAAGCAACGATCGTTACCCGCCTACCGGCGGAAGAACGCTCCGGCGGAGAACGTTTGGAACTGACCACCTATCTGGTGCGGGAGCAGGACCAGTGGCTGGTTGACTATCAGCGCACAGGGGAGGCCATACTGAACCCGTCCCCGTTCAGTAACATCATGGGTGAGTTGAGCCGGCTGGGGCAGAGGCTCAGTGCGAACTTTTCCTCTTCAAGCAGCGAGCTTGAAGACAAAATGGAGCAGTTGGCCAGAGACCTGGAAACCTACTCTGATGAGATGAGCCGAAGGGCTGAGAGCGCGATGGAGGATTTTGCCCGGCAACTGCAGGCATCCATGCGCGCCCTTGAGCGTTCGCTTGACGAGGCACTCAAGGATGATCGGCCTGAATCCGCTGAAGACCAGGCTATCATGGAGCAGACCGCACAGGACCTCGGGCGCCAGGCAGACGAATTGAGCGAGCCCACCCTCGAGGCCTTGGCCAACGCCAGCCGCACCATTGCGGAAACCGCTGAGCGCTTCAGCCGGCTCAGCCGGGAAACGCTCAACCGGTATCAGGAAGAGCTGAACGAAAAACTTGCCGAAATGCGGGCCGACGCCGAAGCCTTCATCGAAGACATTCGGCCTTAACTGGCTTGCTCGGCCCCTCTTAGCATTGCCTCCATCAGTTCCTCGGCATCAAACTTGGTGAGCGCCTCGTTGGCGCCCACCTGGTTGGCATAGCTCAGGCTCATCTCGCTGTTCAGGGATGTGTGCAGAATGATGTATGGCTGCTTCAGGGCGTTATTGTCGCGAACATTGAACGTCAGTTCGTAGCCATCCAGCCCCGGCATCTCGATATCGCTGACCAGGATGTCAATCGGCGTGCCGCGCTCGTGCTGACTGAGCAGCACCTGCAGGGCATCGTCACCGTTGGTGGTCACATGGTAGGTAATGTCTTTGCTGTCCAGCACATCGCTGAGCTGCTTGCGGGCCACCTGTGAATCATCCACCAGCAGAATGTTCAGGGACCGCAGGGTTTCACTCTGAACATCTGACAGCACCACCTCGCCGGCGTCCAGAGACTCCGGGTACACCTTCGCCAGCAGCAGCTCCACATCCAGCAGCTGAATGATGTCGCCTTCCACATCCAGCAGGCCCGTGATGAAGGCATTGGTGCCCAGCGCCTTGGGTGGCGGCATCACACTCTTCCAGTCGGTTTCGATAATCTGCTGAACGCTGCGCACCAGAAAACCGATCTCCTGGCGCTGAATGTCGGTCACGATGATGGAGCCCTTGGCCTGCTCTTCTTTTGTCAGCGCCGGATAACCAACCGCAGCCGACATATCAATAACAGGAACCGCTGAACCCCGGAACGTAGCAGTGCCAATAACCGCGTGATGACTATGGGGCAACTTGGTCAGCCGTTGAAAGGGCAGGATTTCCCGAATCTTGAGCGTACCCAGACCAAAAAGGCGCGATCCGAAAAGGCGGAACAGCAGGAGTTTCTGGGACTGCTTCGCTTTGCTGGACATGCATGCATCCTTACAGACAAAAATGCTCCCGAGTTGGAGCGCCGAACGATAACCTGTCTCTATAGTAGCAGTTTTCCCAACACGGGCAGGTGAGGGTAATTGTATCAATTGGTGACAGGCCGGTGATCACGACAGAGTGCCGGCGGAGGACGTCTCAACCGGGCAGGTTGGTCAGCACAAACCAGGCGGTACCGCCAGTGAAGGCCAGTGCCAGCAGAGCGAGAAGGCCGTCCCGGGCAACAATCGCCAGCCCGAACGCCATCAGCGCCAGCCCGGCGCCATTGGCACTGAACGGGATGAATTCCATTAGCGGCATGGCCAGGGATACCAACATGCACACCGCTGCCATGGCCAGCTGCCCTGGGCCGCGCACCAGAAAGGTCAGCCGCCGGCGAGTCCAGTCATCCAGCTTGCGTGCGGGCCTATCCATCCAGTCCAGCCCCTTGAACAGTTTGTCCCGTGATATCCGCCGTTCTGAAAGCCGCGTTGGAATCCAGATGCTCTCCCGCTGAAACAGCAACTGCCCCAGCGTTAGCAGTACCAGAAGCCCCAGCAGCGTGGGAACACCCGGAATATCGCCAATCAACGGCGCCAGTGTGATAAGTCCGGCAACCAGCACCACCGGACCAAAAGAACGCTCGCCTGCAGCTGACAGCAAGTCACCCACGGACACCTCGTCCATCTCGCGTGTGTGGTCGCGGATACGGGCGATGAGTTCCTGCAGGTTGTCTGGGTCGTTGGGCCGGTTCATAGCGTTAGTTGTGTGGCTTGGAATGACACGACCATAGCGGGAATGAGTGAGGATTGCATGACGGATTGGTGAAGGGTTGGCAAGGGGCGGGGGTATGAAAACGAAAAAGCCCCAGATCCTCTAGGTGATTAACGGGTGTTTGCCGCTGGAGCGATCTCTCCCGATCATCGGATTTTTTCTTGCCCTGCGTCAATCTGGCTGCTCGTCGAAGGCCTCGGTGTAGTAATTCATTACTTCGTCCAGTGGTTAGACAGGGCTTCCGCCTGCTCCATGATCAGTTCAATAGCCGCCGGCGCCTTATCGGGCGGGTACTTGTACCGCTGCAACGTCCGCCGCACCAGAATCCGCAGCTTGGCCCGCACGCTTTCCCGCACCTGCCAGTCCACGGTGGTGGATTTGCGCAGCTTGTCGGTGATCTCCACGGCGATCTTTTTCAGGATTTCGTCACCCAGCTCCCGCACGGCGCTTTCGTTGCTTGCGAGCGCATCGTAGAAAGCGATTTCATCTGGATTCAGGCCCAGCGCAGCTTCCCGCTCCATTTCAGCCTGGAACTGCTTGGCCATGGCGATCAGCTCTTCGATAACCTGGGCTGTCTCTATGCCCCGGTTGTTGTACTTGCGCAGCGTCTCCTGCAGGCGATCGGCGTACTTCTTCTCCTGCACCACGTTGTTGCGGGTCTTGGCTTTGATGTCGTCCTTGAGCAGCTTCTCCAGCAGTTCCACGGCGAAGTTCTTGTAGGGCATCTGCCGCACGTCTTCCAGGAACTCATCAGAGAGCAAGCCGATGTTGGGCTTGTCCAGGCCGCACAGGGCGAAGACGTCCGTTACCCCTTCGGCCACCAGCGCGTTGTCCAGTATTTGCTTCAGGGCGGTGTTCTTCTCTTCCTCGGTCAGTTTCTTGTCCACACTGGTGAACTTGGTGATGGCCGTCTTCACCTGCGACAGGAACGCCACCTCCTTCTGCAGCGTCTGGGCTTCGTCCAGGGTGGCACACAGGGAGAAGGCCTTGTTCATGGCCAGCACGGTATCCAGGAAGCGCTTCTTGCCGTCTTCCAGGCTGAGGACGTAGTTGGCGGTGGGCACCAGAAACTTGTGGGGTTCGGTTTCAAAACCGCTATAGCTGAAACCCTTGCCCTTGGGCCCGGGGGCAAACATGCCGTGGATAATGTCCAGCTTCTCCAGCAGGATAGCGTAGGCTTCTTCGGCGCTGTGGGTAGGTGAGCCCTTGCCCTTGGCGTCGGTGTAGGTTTTCAGGGCCTGTTTAAGCTCGTTGGCGATACCGATGTAATCCACCACCAGCCCGCCGGGTTTGTCTTTGAACACCCGGTTTACCCGGGCAATTGCCTGCATCAGGTTGTGGCCCTTCATGGGCTTGTCCACGTACATGGTGTGGCAGCAGGGTGCGTCGAAGCCGGTCAGCCACATATCCCGCACTATCACCAGCTTGAGCGGGTCGTTGATGTCTTTGAAGCGCTTCTCGAACCGCTTCTTGGTCTGCTTGTTGTGGATGTGCGGTTGCAGCAGGGCCCGGTCAGAGGCGGAACCGGTCATCACCACCTTGATTGCGCCTTTCTCCGGGTCGTCGTCATGCCACTCCGGGCGCAGGGCGACAATCTCGTTATACAGATGAACCGCAATTTCCCGGCTCATGGCCACAATCATGGCCTTGCCGTCGATGGTGCTGGAACGGGTTTCAAAATGGTTTACCAGGTCTTCCGCTACCTGCTTCAGGCGCGGGCCGGCACCAACCAGCTTCTCCAGCCGGCTCCACTCGCCCTTGGTTTTCTCGCGGCTGCCAACGTCTTCATCGTCCTCAACCACTTCCTCCACCTGGTCAGACAGTTCCTCGATCTGTTCGCGGTTGATGTCCAGCTTGGCCAGGCGGGATTCGTAGAAGATGGGCACGGTCGCACCATCGTCTACCGCATCCTGGATGTCGTAGATGGACACGTAATCGCCGAACACGGCCCGGGTGTCTTTGTCTTCGCTTTCAATGGGGGTGCCGGTAAAGCCGATGAAGGAGGCATTGGGCAAGGCATCGCGCATGTGGCGTGCATAGCCGAACTTGTAGGTGCCGTCTTTCTTGAGGGTGGCTTTCAGGCCGTACTGGCTGCGGTGGGCTTCGTCTGAGATCACCACGATGTTGTGGCGGTCGTTCAGAATCGGGTGGCCGGATTCGTCGTTCAGCAGCGCGAACTTCTGTACCGTCGTGAAGATGATGCCGCCGGATTCCCGCTCCGAAAGCAAGCGGCGCAGGGTATCCCGGTCATCGGCTTGCACGGGCTCTTGCTTCAGCAACTCCCGGGCGGCGCTGAAGGTGGCGAATAGCTGGCCGTCCAGATCGTTACGGTCGGTGACCACAATCAGCGTGGGGTTGTTCATCTCTGGCTGTTGCAGCAGCTTTCCGGCGTAACAGCACATAGAAATGCTTTTGCCAGAGCCCTGGGTGTGCCACACCACCCCAGCTTTCTTGCTGCCGGGCAAAACCTCGTCGCCGTAGGTAGCCCGCTTCTCGCTGATACCATCGCCGCTCATATCCCGAGCTGCAATCACGGTTGCGCGAACCGCCTCACGCACCGCATGGAACTGGTGATAACCGGCGATCTTCTTGATCAGCTTGTCGGAATCCGTCTCGAAGATCACGAAATAGCGGATGTAATCCAGAAACAGCTCCCGGTCGAAGAAGCCCCGCACCATGGTTTCCAGCTGCCACTCCAGCAGGGGTTTGTCGTCCTCATGCTTGATGGTGCGCCAGGGCATGTAGCGTTCCTGGCTGGCGGTTAGGGAACCCACACGGGCCAGATAGCCGTCGCTGATGATGGCCGCTTCGTTGTAGGCGAACAGATCGGAGCATTCGTCTTTGTAAGTCTGGATCTGGTTGTAGGCATCCCAGATGTTCACGTTCTCGGCGCCGGGGCTCTTCAGCTCCAGCACGGCCAGCGGCAAACCGTTGATAAAGCAGATCACATCCGGCCGGCGCAGTTGCTTGGAGCCTTCAAGGGTGAACTGGTTGATAGCCCGGAACCGGTTGGCGGTTAGGTCGCCGAAGTCCACCAGAAAGGCCTGATCGTGAACTACCTTGTCGTCGCGCTTGTACTCCACCGGTACGCCGTCCAGCAGCAGACGGTGGAAGGCCCGGTTGCTGATCACCACATCCAGGCTTTCGGGTTTGCGGACAACGGCCACAGCTTGCTCAACGGCGTTCTGGGGCAGGTGAGGGTTGATGCGACGAATAGCCGCCTCAAGATCCGCCAGCAACAATACCTGCCGGTAATCGGCCCGTTCCGGGGCTTCGCCCTCCGGTGCCAGGTCAGGCGCGTGGGCGATCTCCCAGCCGCCTTCGGCAAACCATTCCAGGCATTGTTGTTCCAGCTGATCCTCAGTCACTCCGTACTTCCTTACTTAACCGGGTTTATTCAAAGCTTACCGCCAAAAAAACACACGCAATTTCAACAGACTTGGCCAGAGTATGGTCGATAGCTGGCTAAACAGCCAGAGTCTGCATGTTGTTATAGCGCAATCGTCTATTTCGTCTATTTCGTTTATTTCGTTTAAGCGACATACTATGATTGCGCTCGGTAATCGTTTTTATATCAGGGGAGAGATGCGATGCCTGCTCAAAAAATTGTGCATTTGCCTACGGCAGCAGAGGTGGAACAGGCCAAAGTCTCCAGTCGCACCTTGTCCAAATACGCCGATGTGGATCGTGTGCAGCTCTCGCTTCGCGGCTGCAATGGCGAATCTGACGAACTGGTGCTGCCCGGGCATGTGCTGCAAATTCTGCTAGATGTTCTGGCGGAAGTGTCTCAGGGCAATGCCATTAGCCTGATCCCCTATCACCAGGAAATCAGCACACAGGATGCGGCCAACCTGCTGAATGTGAGCCGCCCCTTCCTGGTAAGTCTGTTGGAGTCTGGTGATATACCCTTCCGTAAGGTGGGCGCCCATCGGCGTGTTAAACTGCAGGATGTACTGAGCTACAAGGAACAGGTTGATCGCCAGAGGCATGCAACACTGGACGAGTTGGCGCAACTGTCACAGGACGAGGGAATGGGGTACTGACAGGCAATGAGCAAGTTCACCGTCGTCTACGATGCCTGCGTACTCTATCCCGCCCCCTTGCGGGATGCGCTGATGCGGCTGGCATTAACGGACTTGTTCAAAGCGCATTGGACAGATCACATACACGATGAGTGGATCAACGCGCTGTTGAGGGCAAAGAAGCATTCGCCCGAGAGCTTGTTGCGGGCGAGGGAACTGATGGATCTGCACGTGCGCGATGCAAAAGTGTACGGTTACGAGCCGCTGATCGAAGGGCTACGCCTGCCGGACCTGGACGATCGTCACGTGCTGGCTGCTGCCATCCGTTGTAACGCCAACGCCATCGTGACGTTCAATCTGAAGGACTTTCCGGAGGATTCACTCCGCCCTTACGACATCGAAGTGATTCACCCGGATGACTTCATTCTGTATCAGATCGATATGGCGCCAACGGTGTGTTGCCGAGCTTTTCAGGCTCAGCGTTCAGCGCTGAAGAATCCGCCACTCAGTGTCGATACCTTTCTGGCAACGCTGCAAAAGCAGCAGTTACCCCAAACGGTCTCGAAGCTTCGGGAGTTTGCGGATTTCCTCTAGCCACGGGTTCCAGAATGGAACCTGTGCTCTTTCGGATTCTGGATGACAGAAAATCGCTTGTCCTGGGCTGGAAGCCTGATAATGGGCAAGTGGCGCAACTACCGAGAGATCCTCGGCGGTTGCCGGTTTCGAATCTGCGCGTTTGGTCGCTGATCGAACGTTCCGGAAATACCGGAGAGTTCCCGCTTCTTTGTTCCGGCAGTTGTTGCTAAATTTGCAACAACTGAACTCCTAAGGATTCTTTAGTAGTTCATCGCTTGCCTGATTCAGCAATATGCAGTTTGTGCATACTGCTCATCATTTCCCTCGACAGTCATCCGGGCATCAGTCATCGGCCGCAACCACCGTCCAGACTCGCTTCAGCGGCAGCTGGGCCTTCAGCTCATCGTCCAGCTTGTCGTATACCGCGAACAGCTCATCCAGCAAGTCATCCTGAGACCATAACCGCAGACGGAAGAAGCTGCTAGCCATGTCCTTCTGCACATTCTGTTTGAACCCGCCCCAAGCGACAAACAGACCATGGTCGGCGTTGAACTTCGACATGGCTCCCAAGAGCTTGTCCACCGTGGGCCTGTCCACCGTTCCAGTGCCGGACTTCACCTCCACGCAAATGGTTTGGCTGCCGAACCCCATCATGCCGTTGGAGGCCAGAATATCTGCACCCCCGTCCGCACCTTCGGGGCTCTGCCAAATGGTGTAGCCCTGTGCTTTGAGTATGGCGCCGACTAATCGAGTTAACTCATGGCCCTTGAACTTCTGCTCAATCAGGCTGACTACCTGTTGCTTGGCCAAGTCTGCCAGATTGAAATCGAATCCGTCATCACCGGACACATCATCGGCATCGTGGTTAGTAGACTGGCCGCTGTGCTGGATCACTGACTTGGTGTTCTCAGCCTGCCAGCCAGACTTGTGCATGGCCTGCAGGCGTAGCAATGCGTTGTTGCGCCTGATGCGGCAGATAGTCATGAACGCGCCGAAGCTGTAGAGCAGGTCTTGCCCAAAGTGAGAGCGGGGGATCTCCTGCCCAAACCACTCGACGGATCGCCAGTGGAAGAAGGGGTCCGGGCCTTTGGCGTTATGAACGTAATCCCCCGTTATCCTCCCGACATACACCACAGGCTGTTTTTTGGAGGGGAGCACCACCCAGTCATCGGCTTGCATCGTTTTGACGAACGGCCAGATTTGGCTGCTGTGGTTCTGTAATCGCTTCAGCTTTTCATTCGAGTAATTCTGCTCAAGGAGTTCCAGGAGGGACTGCCGGTTATCCAGTTTCGACAGATCCTCACTAAGTTCATCCCAGGTCAGATAGATTCGGCCCTCGTCCAAGAACTTCTGCTCAAACTCGCCGTGAGATCCTGCTCGGGTTAACCAAAGCTCCATCAAGTTGCCTCCTGCTCTGCTGTCAGCGATTCACTCGCAGTTTTACCCAAGTTACTGGGAACGGAGAGTTCGCCGGATAAGAGTTTGGGGAGCAAAGAGTCTCTAAGTTCGGCAAGAACTGCGTTCTCATCACCGTGAATCCTGATGATTAGCGGGATGACACGTTTGTAGAAACCGTGCATCAACTCTGCTGGCGGCGTAGCGACCAACTCATGCTCGAGGAATATCTTAGTTTGAAAGTTACTGATACCAGTGCTTTGGTTCTGGTAAAGCCAAGTTTTGCCTTCTGAATATATATGCTGAAGATGTAGGCCGAGAAGAAGCCCTGTCTCTTGATCCTTGGGGCGAAATAGCCTACAGAAACTGGCAGGTTCGCAAGTGCCCAGTCGCTCCAGAAGACGGGAGGTCAAAAGCAGCGACCTGCCTGTCGGTTGTCCTTTACTTCCTCCGGAAACTTCTATGACTATGTCACCTGGTTTGAGGCTGCGTGTCTTGAGTTTCTTCGGTTCCACGTAGCGCGTGGGCACCTTCCCGTCATCGCCGGCATAAACATTTGGTAGGTCGGTGCCGCGGAGTATCTTCACCATTTCTGTGTGCTTCTCGTCGGGTTCCTCCTTGCCCCAATCACCTCCGATAGTTTTTTCTAGGAGGTCACCAAATGGCCGTGCCCCCCACCCCCCCGGAATCTCCCCCAACTAACTATCCTGCATAGCAGCCGGAAACAGCTCGGCGGTGGCGCGGAGCTCTGTGTATTGCTCGGGTTGTTCGGCCTGGAGGCGGGTTAGCTCCGCTTCGTCTTTGCCGGAAATGGCCTGCATGGCGGCGAGCAGGGCATCTTCCTTGCTGCCGCCGGTTTCCAGTGCGGCGATCTTGGCTTTGACCGGCTCGAAATCGACAAACCAGCTTTTGAAGATGGCCTGAGCCACTTGCTCGAGGGTTTGGTTGATTTGGTGGTTGATCGCCACTTTATCTTCAAGGGACGAGAGTGCTGAACTGATGCGCTTTTGCTCGGCTTGGCTTTTGGGGATCTTAACCTCGAAGGGATAAACGGCATTTTGTAGTGGTCAACTAATCCCGGACAGTATTTTAAGGTTTTCCTCAGCCGCAACGGGCGAAATGCCACCGTTGAATACGTGAGGCCGCTGCCGGTTGTAGTAGTCCATCAAGTAGCTCCCAACATCCTTTTGAGCATCAGGCAGATTTCGGTAACCCAGGGCCGGTATCCATTCCGATTTCAGGCTCCGGAATAGCCTTTCCATCGGTGCATTGTCCCAGCAGTTGCCGCGCCGGCTCATGCTTTGTGTCATTCGATAGCGCCAGAGCCTCTGACGGAACTTTCGACTGGCGTACTGACTTCCCTGATCCGAGTGGAGCATGACTGTCTCTGGACGACCACGCTGTTCCCAGGCGTGATCCAGAGCTTTTACAACCAGGTCCGCATCCGGACTGGACGACATGGCCCAGCCAACAACCCGGCGAGCGTATAGATCCAGCACCACCGCCAGATAACTCCATCGCTGGCCGCTCCAGATGTAGGTGATGTCGCCACACCAGACCTGGTCGGGTTGCTCTACCGTAAACTCACGATCCAGATGATTCGGGATATCCGGTCGCTCAACGGTGGCCTGTTTGTAGGCATGAGGGCCTGGCTGTTTACAGATCAGCCCCAGCTCGCTCATCAGTCGTCGAACTTTGAAGCGACCGACGACAACGCCTTCCTCGCGGAGCAAGCCTTTGATTGTGCGGCTGCCGGCAGAACTGCGGCTCTTGGTAAACAGGCGGTTCACCTGAGCCTTCAGGGCCAAGCGCTCCACATCCACACGGTTCCGCCGTTGACGGTACTCGTAATAGCTAGAACGGCTGATTTCAAACGCTTCACAGACCAGTTCAATTGACTCCTGCTCTCCCAACCGGTCTATCAGCGCGTACGATTCATCTCGTCCGACATCAAGAGAGCTGTAGCCTTTTTTAATATTTCCTTCTCTCGCTCCAGGCGATTGCAGCGGGCTTCCAGCTCTTGAATTCGGCGCTGCTCCGGGGTTAAGGCCTTACCCTTCGGGGTGACACCTTTACGCTCCTCCGTGAGTTGTTGAACCCAACGCCGAACGGCACTTTCACCGACTCCCAGGGACACACTGGCCTGCGGAATCGTGTAACCTTGATCCAGCACCAGGCTGGCTGCTTCCTGTTTGAACTCAGGAGAAAAAGAACGTCGCTTTCTGGTCATCAGACACCTCGTTTATGGTGGCGATTTTACCACCTACGTTGGTGTCCGGAATCATTGAACCACTACAATTTCGATTTAGCGACTTTTGGGCACTGCCAGAATTGAATTGGTCAAAGTCTATGGTTTTTAACAGGTAATAAATAAACTTCGGGTCGTTGCCTTTAAAATCGGTGACATATAGAGCTGTGTTCAACGGCCAGAAATCTTTATCTGAGTAGCTTATATCCCCCATCGAGTTACCACTGCGCCCGACGGTGACGCCCGGGCCGGCCGCCTTTGCTTCATTGTGATAGCCGGTAATGCCGGAGGAGCCCAGTATGGGAATAACTCCGGCACGCCTGTTCTGGGCTGGAAGATCATGGCCACGTTGTAAAGTTAATACATCACCAAGTGGGATAGTTGCCCAGTCAGAATTCATGCCACAATTTCCCCAAGAATTAGCTTGATTTCGGGCTCCAACCTACAGTTCTTTGAAGCTAGCCCCCGCTGCATTCGGGAGCTGGATTTCAGATGCTGGATACTAGGTAGTGAGTCGGACTTACTAGATAAAGCCGCACGCTTACTAGATAAGGGCTTTGGCTCACTGTATAAGCCGGCACTTGTATTCATTGGCGAGTGAAAAGCCTGTGTGAAGACTGACAGGACGGTACGTCCTCCGAGTGTTATAATTTCACCAGTCATTTTGTTCCGGAGTCGTCCCATGGTTCGTAAAAAAAACTCGGGCAAGGTATCGGTTTCCCGCGCTAGCATCGTGCGAGCTGTCGCCAGCTCAAGCGCCATCGAAACCGGTGAGCGTACCGAGGTTATCGAGAAGCGTTTGAAATCCCGCGCGCGCCGCACCAGAAAGTTAGCGTTGGCCTCCTGATTCACGATAAAAAGGCTCACTGCTGTGCCTCCAGAACGTCCCGGATCAGGCGTTCAACGTATTGATAATCTCCGTCTCGCCCCGCCTGAATGGCTTTAAAGTAGAAGTCCTTGTGTTCATCCCAAAGGCTGTAGTCGAGCGGCTCGGCACCGGCCTTGGTGGCCATTACATCCAGTAGTAATCGCGATATCCGCCCGTTGCCCTCCCGAAAAGGGTGAATCAGGATGAACTCCACATGCACTTCGGCGAGGAAAGCGACCAGTTCTTCGTCGCTCATCTCGGGAAGCTCGTAAAAACGGGAGAGATAGCGCGCTTCAAATGTCTCTGCCAGCTTTGGAATCTGGACCGGTGACGCAAACCGGATGTTCGGCTTGGACATATCAACGGTACGACTCTGGCCTGCCCAGCTATACACATTACCCAGCCAGGCACGATGCCACTGGCAGAGCGTCTCGAAGGTGAGCTCTTCCGGGAAATTGTCGAATACCTGTAGGTAGAGTTCTTCAAGCAGGTCTGTCTCTGCTATGTTCATTTCTTCCGGGTCGGTAATGCCGGGAAGATTACGCAACACTTTGTTGTCGGAGCCCGGCTGGTACTCGCCCTCGCTGCCGGTAATGTCGTAGCGACTCATAGCGATGGCCTCATTTGCAGAGGACGCTCAGAGTTCATACCCCAGCCCCCCAAGATTCCGCTTGATCTCAGCCTCCAGCCGGTCACTCTCTGCAAACTGCTCCCGTAACTGTCCGGTCAATCGCGCCATCTTCACTGCAAAGGGCTCTCCATCGTCTTCCTGCTCCTGAGCACCCACATAGCGCCCCGGCGTCAGCACAAAGTCATGCTTCTTGATCTCATCCAGGCTGGCGGATTTGCAGAAGCCGGCGACATCATCATAACCCTCGCCGCGCTGCCAGGCATGGAAGGTGTCGGCGACCTTGGCGATGTCCTCATTGGTGAAGTCCCGCAGCACCCGATCCCGCATAAAGCCCAGGTTGCGGGCATCGATAAACAGGAACTCTTCCCGGCGGTCGCGCTTTTTCTCGTTGCGCACCATGCCGTTGGCTTTGTCCGGGTCAGGAACCAGATACAGGCCGGGATCTGGGTGTTGGTGAACAGCTGGCCGGGCAGGGCCACCATGCATTCCACCAGGTCTTCCTCCACCAGGCGCTTGCGGATTTCACCTTCGTTGTTGGTGTTGGAGCTCATGGAGCCGTTGGCCAGCAGCAGTGCCATACTACCGGTGGGCGCCAGGTGGTGGAGCATGTGCTGCATCCAGCCGAAGTTGGCGTTGCCTTTGGGCGGGGTACCGTACTTCCAGCGCACGTCGTCGGCCAGGGATTCGCTCCACCAGTCTTTGATGTTGAACGGCGGGTTGGCCATCACGAAGTCGGCGCGCAGGTCCGGGTGCTGGTCGTCCAGGAAGGTGTCGGCGTTCTTCTTGCCGAAGTTGAAGTCGATGCCCCGGATGGCCATGTTCATGGCGGCCAGGCGCCAGGTGGTGGGGTTAGACTCCTGGCCGTAAACGGAGATGTGCTTCTTCTGCTCGTTGGCGTCGTAGTGCTGCTCGCTGGCGTGTTCTTCAATGAACTTGTCGCTGGAGACAAAGAAACCGCCGGAGCCCATGGCGGGGTCGTATACCCGCCCGGAGTAGGGCTGCAGCATTTCGACAATCAGGGTGACGATGCTCTTGGGGGTGTAATACTGGCCGCCCTGCTTGCCTTCTGCCAGGGCGAACTGTCCCAGGAAGTATTCGTACACATGGCCGAGGATGTCTTTGCTGTGCAGGTTCAGCTTCTCGCCCTCGAACACCGGCCGGGTGAAAGAGGTGTCGGAGAAGGTGTTGATCAGGCCCAGCAGTTTATCGTTGTCCAGCTGGTACTGGCTGATTCGGTTGAGGATGCCTTTGAGCTTGGCGTTGCTCTTCTCGATTTCTTCCAGGGCGTTGTCGATCAGCCAAGACACGGAGCGCAGCTTCACATCGTTACCGGCGTCGTCTTGCCAGAGCACAGTGCCCACGGGCAGCACGGCTTTCTCTTTCAGGGTGCTCCAGCGAGCGGGCTTGGGTACCCAGAACACGTTGGCTTCGCGGTAGTAATCCAGTATTTCCAGTTCTTCCAGCAGGGCTTGCTGGTAGTCCTCGTGGCCGTCGTAGTCTTCCGGCGGCAGGTAGTAGATGTCGTCGTTCTGATCCTTGAACCGTTCCAGCAATTCTTCCTGACGCTCCTCGAAGGCATCGGAGACGTACTTCAGGAAGATCAGGCCCAGTACCACATGCTTGTAGTTGGCGGCATCCAGGTTGGCGCGGAGCTTGTCGGCGGCTTTCCAGAGTTTGTCGTCCAGGGCTTTGAGGAATTGCTGTTCCGTGTTGTTCATTGCTCGGTTGTTCCCTATGAGAAGTTACTGCTTTCGTTCTCTGATAAAGCGTAAAGGCACGGAGCGACAGGCTGTGTCGGTTCGTGCCTTGGATTGTTCCGGAGTGTAACGGGCAATACCGGGGGTGTATTGCTTGCTAACCACTCGATATAGGGTTGTTTTACGTCAGTTGGCGGGGTTAGGCAAGGTTGACCGGGGCTTCTGCGTAAACCGCTGAAGGTTGCCACCCATTCCATGTGAAGCCTGCCACCCGGACCGGAGCAAGGCTGCCACCCATCGGAGCGTAGCGACGCGGGGTTTCTCTTCTTACTCCGAAGTCTTGGTGGCCGTCAACTTTGCCTGCTGTTTTCGCATGGACTCGCCCCGGAGATTGATCTTGTAAGCGTTGTGAACGAGCCGGTCCAGAATGGCGTCTGCCAGAGTGGCGTCACCGATTACGCCATGCCATTCCTCGATGGGTAATTGGCTAGTGGCGATGGTGGAGCGCCGGCCATGTCGATCTTCCAGCACCTCCAGCAAGTCTCGCCGATTCTCGGCGCTCAGTTTCATCAGCCCCCAGTCATCCAGGATCAGCACGTCGACCTTGGCCAGATTCGTCAGGAGTTTTGAGTATTGGCCATCGCCTTTGGCAATGGTCAGCTCCCGTAGCAGTCGGGTCAGGCGGACGTACTGGGCGGTGTAACCCTCCCGGCAGGCCTTATGTGCCAGAGCACAGGCCAGCCAGGTTTTCCCGACCCCGGTGGGACCGGTGATGAGCACATTCAGGTGTTCCTTCACCCATTGGCAACCGGCCAGCGACTGGACCAGTCCTTTATCTAGGCCGCGTGAATAGCGGTAATCCAGGTCTTCGAGGATGGCATTGTGCCGCAGCTTAGCCCGGCGCAACCGGCTGGTCATGCGCCGGTTATCTCGCTCGGTCATTTCCCGGTCGACCAGCAGCCCGAGGCGTTCCTCGAAGCTCAGATCGGTGATGTCGGGGGTGGCCGACTGATCCGCCAGGGCGGCGGCCATGCCGGTCAGTTTGAGGGCGTGGAGCTTGTCCAGTGTGGGATGTTTCAGCATGTCAGAGATCCTTCAGTGGTAGTAGGCGGGGCCACGGATGTTGTCGTGGGTATCGGGCAAGGCCAGTTCCTGTTGCTCTTCCAGAGGCTGCTGATCCAGACGGTGTTTGAGGATGGATTCAATGCTCTTGTAGCGGCAGCTTCCCAGCATCAGGGCTCGCTGGCAGGCGGCCTCCAGCCGCGACTCGCCGTAGCTCTGCCCCAACCGGAGAATGCCCAGACAGGAGCGGTACGCCTGCTGAGGGTGTTTGCGGGCACCCAGAGCGGTGCGGATAAGCTTCTCCGTCGCCGGTCCGGTCTTGGCCGCCCAGGCGATGAGCCGTTCCGGCGACCACTCGCCAGCCTGGCGATGGGATTCGGGCATGTGCGCGGCGATGGTGGTGTGCCGTCCCTTCTGGTCTGAGCGCCGGTGGCTGGCGATCCGGTTGCCCCGGTAAAAGCATTCGATGGTGTTGTGGGTGATGCGAACCTCCACCTCTTTCTTGATCAGGGTGTAGGGCACTGAGTAATAGTGACCGTCGATGGCTACGTGGTAGTCGATATGCACCCGAGCCTTCTTCCACTCTGCGTAGACATACGGTTCTGCCGGCAACGGCTGTAGAACCGGTTTATCCAGCTGTTCGAAGTGGTCGCGCCGGCAGCCGGGCAACTTGCGGAAGGGGCGGCTGTTGAGCCGCTCCAGCAGTTCACGGATGGTGGCGTTGAGTTGCCCCAGGGAGAAGTGCTGGCGATGGCGCAACGCCGCCAGGATCCAGCGCTCGACGATCAATACACCGCCTTCCACCTTGGCCTTGTCACGGGGCTTGCGAACTCTTGTCGGGACAACGGCCACGCCATAATGGGCGGCCATGTCCTGATAGGTTGGGTTGAGATCCGGCTCGTAGCGATGGGCCTTGCTGACGCCGGAGCGGAGGTTGTCCGGAACCACCAGTTCCGGCACTCCGCCCAGGAACTCGAAGGTCCGGATGTGGGAGCCGACCCAGTCCGGCAATGTCTGGCTCCAAGTGGCTTCGGCGTAGGTGTAATTGGATGCACCCATCACCGCGACAAAGACTTGTGCCTCGTGGATCTCTCCGGTGGTGCGGTCAATGACGGGGACGGTCTGGCCGGCATAGTCCACGAATAGCCTCTCACCGGCCCGATGGTCCTGGCGCATCACCAGGTCCAGCTTGCCCCGCCAGGCCCGGTAGTGCTCGCAGAACCAGCTGTACTGATAACCGTCCGGGTTGGCTTGCCGGTACTCCTGCCAGAGCAGGAACAGGGTGACGTTCTTGCCCGTGAGTTCGTCACGGATGTGTTGCCAGTCGGGTATACCTCTGGCCTGTGCTGGCAGGTCCGGTGGCGGCGGGAACAGCAACCGCTCCAGGTGGGCCTCATCCAGATCCGCTGGCAACGGCCAGCTCAGACCGGCCTCAACCGTGCGGCGCAGGTAGTCGCTTACGGTGGGGCGGCTAACGCCACAGGACGCCGCAATCTGGCGGTTGCTCAGCCCTCGCTCCCACTTGAGGCGAAGGACTTCTTTGATTTTACGCATGGATAACCTCTTCGCTGGCATCTGGCCCATCTCCGGATGAAAAGGGTCAGAGTACCGTTAAGTTATCCCGCGCCGGACGATTTTGATGGAGCTTCAGGCAGTCTGCTGGGGTGGCAGCTTTGCCGTGGAATTAGTGGCAGCTTTCGCGTGGAATGGGTGGCAGACTTCGTCTGGAATCAGTGGCAACCTTGGTCTGGAATACGCAGCTTCTGAAGGCTCGGAAGAAGCGGTAACCCTCAATCGGTCAAGCGCCAGATGACAACTGAAGAAAAAACGGAAGGTCAGAAACGAAAAAAGCCCCGGAGGTCCGGGGCTTTTCTCTTGGAAGTTGGTGGAGACGGCGGGAATTGAACCCGCGTCCGCCAGCACTAGGCCTTGAGATCTACATGTTTAGTGTCCTTCTATTAATTTAACCTCTTGCGACCCGAAGGCCAGGGTGCGAGAGGCGAGCTCTTTAAATCTTAGCCTTTAGCCAGTGAGCTCTGGATAAAGGAGCATCCCGTAAGCGATGACGTCCTGAGATGTTGCTTCCGGGCTACGGGCGACCCGGTCAGGACGACTAGCAGCTTACGCTGCTAGTGCGTAGTTTTCGTCGTTTGCGACTATTGCGTTGCAGCTTTGGATTAACGAGATTGGCTGCCATCTCGACATGCACCCAAGGGTTCGCCACCAGCGTCGAAGCCATGTCGTCCCCTTATGATCAGTATATGTGTCCGGTTTGCCGGACTTCAAGGCTTGTTTGTCACTATTTGTACTTATCCTGTTCACGAGGCCTGTGCAATGTGCAGGCCATGGGCGTGAGACATGGCCGCGTCGTACAGGTGCTGGAAGCTGTCCCGGAAGTAGGTCATTACTGCTTGCGGGTCGGCCTGGATGCCCTTGTCGACGGTGATGCCGAACTGCACGGTGTCGGCGTAGCTGAATATGCTCATGCCAATGCCGATGTTGCCGCTCTGGGGCACCCAGAACATGGGTTGCACCAGTTTGCTGCCGGCCAGGTAAACCGGATGCCGTGGGCCGGGCACGTTGGTCAGTACTGCAGAGGCCTTGTTACTGAGCAAGTCCAGGGCCCGGCGCTCAAGAATATCCGGGCCCCGGCCAAACAGGTCCAGCAGGCTGTAGGTTACCTGGGCTTGATAGGACTGTTTGAGCCGATTCATATTTTCCTGCACCTGGCGGAAACACATTAGTGGGTCATGCACTTCCACAGGCAGGCATACCAGAACCAGGCCAAACTGATTGCCCAATGATTCTATGGGTTGGTCCAGGGGCCGAAGGTTGAACGGCACCGCAACGCGAATACCGCAATCGGGTATGGTTTGCTTGTGTTCGGTAAAGTGCCGGCTCAGGGCGCCGGTGGCGGCGCATAGCAATACGTCGTTGACCGTTCCACCCAGGGTCCTGGCGCAGTGTTTTACGTCATCCAGGGCCAGGGGCTCCGCCCAGGCCACTTTCTTTCGGCCTACCAACTGGCTTTTCAGGCTGGTTTTCGGCTCAAACGGGGCCAGCCCGAGTTTCGCCAGGTCCATGGCGATGCCGCCGGCGGTCCGCGCCAGTTTCAGGGGGTAATTGGGCTCTTGCCGAACGGAATCCAGGAACAGTTGCGCCTGTTGCCAGCCAGCCTGGCTGCTGTCCACCAAACGGTGCAAAAACCGGGTGGCAGCGTTGCCCTGGGGTTTGGGAATGGTGACTTTCTTGGCGATGCGCTCCAGTTTGGGTTCTGGTGTCCGGTCGGTGAGCGATAGCAGAACCCGAACCAGTGAAATGCCATCGGCAATGCAGTGGTGAATGCGGATCAGCAGGGCGCAGCCGCCGTTGAAGTTATCGATGTAGTGGATTTGCCAGAGTGGCCGGCGAAAGTCGAGCGCCGTGCTGTTGAAGTCGCTGGCCAGTTCCTGCAACTCTTTCTTGCTGGCTTGTCCTGGCAGTGCAATGCGGTGCAGGTGGTTGTCGAGATCAAAGTTGGGATCGTCTTCCCAGTAGCATTTGTCGCCCTTCTCAACCACCCGTTGGCGAAAGCGCCTGAATCTCAGAAATCGTTCTTCGAGTGTGCGTTTTAGCCGTTTGATCGGAATTGGTTGCTCGAACATCAGCACCGCGGAGATCATCATGGGGTTCTCCGGGGTGTCCATACGCAGCCAGGATCGGTCGACTGACGTCATTGCCGTCCGTTCAGATGACATAAGCCCTCCCTTTGCTGTTTGCCAACTAACAGGGGCTCCAGGTACTGCCTGTGGGGTCGGAGCAGGTGTGAACACCTGAGTATAGGAGGGATTCCGAGGCCGGGAAAGAGGCGGTAAAAGCGACAGTGCGAGCGAGGCTCAGGTGTTGGCCTCGCGCATGATTCTCTGTTTCTGGCGGTTCCAGTCACGCTCTTTTTCGGTGGCACGCTTGTCGAACAGCTTCTTGCCTTTCACCAGGGCAATTTCGCATTTCACTTTATTGCCTTTCCAGTACAGGGCGAGCGGTATGCAGGTATGCCCGGCCTGATTGACCTGGCCGATAATCTTGGCAATCTCCTTCGCGTGCAGCAGCAGTTTGCGGGTACGGGTGGGGTCGGCGATCACATGGGTGGAGGCGGTGTTGAGCGGCGTGATATGCGCGCCCAACAGCCAGGCTTCACCATTTTTCAGAAGTACGTAGGCGTCTACCAGCTGAGCCTTGCCGGCCCGCAGCGACTTCACTTCCCAGCCCAGCAGGGCAAGGCCGGCCTCAAAGCGTTCTTCAATATGATATTCGTGCTTTGCCTTCTTGTTCAGGGCAATGGTGTTGCTGGTTGGTCCGTTTGCTTTCTTCTTGCTCATGAATCCTGTCCGGGATCGGAAGAATGTGTGTCCCGGCCGGGTGACTGTTGGCCGGTAAATCGGGCATTGTAGCCCAGGACTGCCAGACGGGTCACGATTTCACCGCCGGGCTTGTAGATCCAGTCGTTCCGGGATGCCGCCTTCGGCTACAATGGGGCGCATTTGACTGTCAGGGATCGCCATGGCGAGCAAGTATCACACGTCCATCGGGTCATTTACCCGAAAATCCACGTTTTTCTGGGCCTCGGTGGGCGCAACCGTGGGCCTGGCCAATCTGTGGCAGTTTCCATACCTGGCCAGTATGCACGGTGGCGGGTTGTTCATTTTCCTGTATCTCGCCTGCCTGCTCCTGGTAACCCTGCCTCTGATGGTGACCGAGGCGGTTCTTGGGCGGCACTCACGCCATGGCATCGTGCTGGCGATGGACGGCATGGTGAAAGACGCAGGCTGTTCACCGCTGTGGCGCCTGGCGGGCCCGTTGAGTGTGCTTGCCGCGTTCCTGGTGTTGTCATTCACTGCGGTGTTCGGTGGCATCGTGCTGGCCTATGTCTTCTTTGGAGCGACAGACAGTTTCAGGGCAGCGACGCCCGAGGCGGCGACCGGTATCCTGACGGATCTGGTGTCCAGGCCGGGTGGGCATCGGGAGTTTATGGCCTGGCACGCGTTCTTCATGGTTCTCGTGGTGTGGGTATCTGCCCAGGGCGTTGTGAAGGGGTTGGAGCGATCGCTGCGATTTCTGGTGCCCGCAGCGTTGCTGCTGATGCTGGGGTTATTTGCCTTGTCGGCCAGTCATGGGCGGCTGGATTCGGGTATTGAACACATCCTGGCGCTGCGGCCAGACGACGTTGGTTTCAATAGCGTCAAGGCGGCCTTTTTTCACGCTTTCTATACCCTTGGCCTTGGGATGGGGGTGTGGGCGATCTTCGGCGCTTACAGCACGTCACATACCCGGTTGAAGCGGTCATTGCTGGCGGTGGTGTTGATGGACACTCTGGTGGCCATCCTGGCGGGGCTGATGATGTTCTCGGTGGCGCTGGATGGTGCCAGTCTTGATGGTGAGCGAGGCTTCGGGCTGTTGTTTGTCTCCCTGCCGGTCACGCTGGCCCAGTTGCCCCACAGTCAGTTGATCATTGCGGCGGTGTTCCTGCTGGTGCTCATGATCGTGTGGGCGACCGCCATATCGCTGTTGGAGCCTGTGGTGGGCTGGTTTCGTGAGTGGACTGGCGCACCCCGAGGGTGGTCTGCGGTTATTGCCGGTGTTGCCGTGTGGGCTGCCGGCCTGGGTTCGCTATTCTCCTTCAATCTCTGGGAGGACTACCGGTTTGCTGGTGCCACCCTGTTTCGATGGCTGGAGCTGACGACGGGCGGCATCCTGATTCCGCTGGTGGCCTTGCTGATTGCCACCTTTGCCGGTTGGTGCCTGACCCGGCGCTATGCCGCAAGGATTCTTGGTAACACCCCGGTGGCTATTCGCAAGATCTGGTATTGGGTCATGCGCCTTGTTCTGCCGGTTCTGGTGGCCTGGATTGGCATACAATACACAGTATTCTCGTTGTCAAACCTGTGTGATAACGGCAGCGCCGCCATTTGGTGCGCACAAGATGGCGCGCCGGAACAACCGATGCCTGCGACGGCAAACGATGACGGTGACGGTTTGCCTGCAAGCCCGCAAAGTGAGGGCCCGGGGCCAGAAGGTAACGCGTCTGGTCAGGGCGCAGAAAGCCAGCCGGCGGAAAACGCCCCCAACGGGGACGATATCCTTTATCATAGTGTGTAGTTGGCCTTCGCGGGCCAGTCGGCTCTTTTGTTGTAAAAACGCAGGAATCCCGGTTTTCATGGCGCATCAGATTGATAAGACGGCATTGGTCATGCACTCCGCAGAGCGCATGTTCCATCTGGTCAATGATATTGCACGGTATCCCGAGTTTCTGCCCTGGTGCGCCGGGGCAGAGGTGCACGAACAGACGGATGCAGAGATCATGGCGTCACTGGAGATTGCCAAGGGCGGTGTGCGCCATCGCCTGACCACGCGTAATCAGCTGTTGATGCCCGAGGCGATCGAGATGAGCCTGGTGGATGGACCGCTGAAAAATCTGCGGGGGCGGTGGCACTTCAAGGCGCTCAACGAGCAGGCCTGTAAGGTGATCCTGACCCTGGAGTTTGAGTTTTCGGGCTCACTGTCCCGAATGACTTTTGGTCCGGTGTTCAATCAGGCTGCCAATACCATGGTGGATGCGTTTTGCCGTCGGGCAGACCAGATTTATCAGGGAGGGACGGTTTGATGCAGGTAGAGGTAGCGTATGCCCGGCCAGACAAGCAGCAAATTGTGGCGATTGAAGTGCCTGAGGGAACCACGGCCATCGAGGCCGTGAAACTGTCTGGAATAACGGATATTTTCCCGGAAATCGATCCGGACGCAACGGATATGGGCGTGTTTGGCAAAGTCATTAAAGACCCCGCGGGCCATGAGCTGCGCGAGGGAGACCGGGTTGAACTATACCGACCGCTAAAGATAGATCCCAAGCAGGCCCGGCTGAACCGGGCCAAAAAGAAAGCCTGAACAATCAGTAAGCGGGCGTTTCTTCCAGCAGTCGTGCGTCGTAATGGCTGAACTCGTCGCCTTCGTAATAGACGATTATGCGCTGCTCCAGGATATCCCCACCCCGGCGCTGGAAGGTGTACACATAGTACTCGCGCGAGGGGTCCACCGGATTGAGCATCAGCGGCGACCCGAGAACCGCATGAACCTGACTGCGGGCCATGCCTTGCGAGAGGCTCTTGAGGTCGTCTTCGGTCACGATATTCCCCTGTTGCACGTTGATTTTGTAAACGCCAGGGAATGCGCAACCGGACAAGGATAAAATGCTAATAAGAACGATAGCGGTGAGCTTTTGCATCGCCGGGGGAAATCCTCTATCTTGAAATCGCCTGCATCAAGCAGGTGTGAAACGGGTAGTCCGTTGAACGGCGGCTTCATCATACCGGAAGCCGTAAGGCACACCAAAGAGTGAATAGTAACATGTCATCTGAAAACGCCGAATTACGAAAGGTCGGTTTGAAGGTTACTCTCCCGAGAGTCAAAATCTTCAATATTCTGGAGAACGCCGAAGAGCACCATTTGAGTGCCGAGGATGTTTACAAGAAGCTGCTGGATCAGGGAGATGACGTGGGGCTGGCAACCGTCTACCGGGTGCTGACTCAGTTCGAGGCCGCAGGCCTGGTGTTGCGCCATAACTTTGAGGGTGGCCACGCCGTCTTCGAAATGGCGGGCGATGATCACCATGACCACATGGTATGCACGCAAACCGGAGAAGTGATCGAGTTTGTGGATGATATCATCGAAGAGCGCCAGCAGAAGATCGCCAGGGAGCACGGCTATGAGATCGTTGATCACAGCCTGATCCTCTACGTTAAGCCTTTGGGCTCTTCCAAGAAATAAGTCAAAAAAAAGGGGCCAGCAAGCGCCGGCCCCAACAGCTCTCCGAATCGAGAGGGGGATTCAGTGATGGGTCGCCTGACCCTTAACGAACATCTCCCGGGCGTGGGCAATGGTGTGCTCTGTCATGTCTACGCCGCCCAGCATTCTTGCCACTTCGCTGATTCTTCCCTGGTCATCCAGCGTTTCAATGCGTGAATAGGTTGCGTCCTGTTCGGTGAATTTGCTGACGAACAGGTGCTGGTGGCACTGAGCTGCAACCTGGGGCAAGTGAGTGACACACAGCACCTGGCCGTTGCTGCCCAGAGACCGGAGCAAACGCCCGACCACCTCTGCTGTGCCGCCACCAATACCCACGTCCACTTCGTCAAACACGAGGGTGGGGGTGGTTGAGGTCTGGGCGACCACTACCTGAATGGCAAGGCTGATCCGAGACAGTTCGCCCCCGGAGGCCACCTTGGCCAGTGGGCGTGCGGGTTGCCCCGGGTTGGCGCTGACCAGGAACTCGACATCTTCCATACCGTGGGGGGCCGGTTCGTCATTGCTGTTGCGGCCCAGTTTGGTAACAAACTGGACGGCCGGCATGCTCAGCTGTGCAAGCTCCTGAGCAATTCGCTGATCCAGTTCCGCCGCTGCCTGCTCCCGCTTGGCCGTTAATTGCCCGGCCAGTTCATCAAACCGTTTGCGCAGGGCTTGCTGCTCTGCCTCAAGCTGCTCGAGGCTGCCTTCGCCGCCGTCCAGTTCTTCCAGTTCGTTCGACAGGCGTTGGTGCAGTTCCGGCAATTCCTCCGGTGTGATGCGGTGCTTTCGAGCCATCTGATAAATGGCGCTCAGGCGTTCCTCGACCTCGGCCAGCCGTGCGGGGTCTGCTTCGTAGTCTTCAACAAAGTGCCGAAGGTTGTCCCCGGCTTCTGAAATCTGGATCTGTGCTTCGGTCAGCATCTGGATGGTGTCAGCCAGTGCCGGAACATCCACTGGGAGTTGCTCCAGTTGCTGGAGTGCCTGACGCACCAGGTCGGCGGCACTGGTTTCGTCCTCAGTGCACAGCAGGGCAGCCTGATGGCTGCTATGCAGTACCGCATCGGCCTGGCTCAGCTGCGCTTGTTCCTGTTCAAGCGCTTCCTGTTCGCCATCGCCCAGGGCAAGCCGGTCCAGCTCTTCCACCTGGTACCGGAGCAGTTGCAGTTTTGCCTCTGCCTCGTCGGCGTTCTGGCGCCGCTGTTCCAGCTTCTGACTGGTTCTATGCCAGGCTTTCCAGGCATCCCGGGTTTGCTCTGCCAGGTCTTCGGCGCCGGAGAATTCGTCCAGCAGCTTCCGATGAGTGTCTTTTTGCAGCAGTGACTGATGTTGGTGCTGGCTGTGAATATCCATCAGCAGGCCGCCAAGGTCCTTGAGCTGGGAGAGTGGGCAGGGCTGGCCATTAATAAAGGCTTTTGAACGACCATCCTTGCTGATGGTCCGGCGCAGGATGCAGTCGTCTTTGTCATCCAGTTCGTGTTCTTCCAGCCATTGTCGGGCAATCGGAATACGTGAGATGTCGAAGCTGGCGGTGATATCGGCTCGTTTGGCGCCGTGGCGCACGGCTCCGGCATCTGCTCGGCCGCCCATGGCCAGGCTGAGAGCATCCAGAACAATGGATTTACCTGCGCCGGTTTCACCGGTCAGGGCCGTCATGCCTTTGC
This sequence comes from Marinobacter sp. KM021, assembly GCF_050707965.1. Classification (NCBI taxonomy): domain Bacteria; kingdom Pseudomonadati; phylum Pseudomonadota; class Gammaproteobacteria; order Pseudomonadales; family Marinobacteraceae; genus Marinobacter; species Marinobacter sp. KM021. Next base: position 2,841,284 of record NZ_CP136129.1, on the reverse strand, counting down.
TGAAATGCAGGTCGACCCGTTCGGCGATGGCGTAGTTGGAGACCATAAGTTGTGTGAGCATGCCGATAACCTCCGCTCAGAATTGGAGACTCTCTGAAAATTGTCTGGACACTGTTGATCTATACAGTTGCTGTGAATATATACAGCCTTTTTCCTGATTGCAAACAATCGAATCGTGAAAATCTGAAAGAATGCATCGTTTGAGGTTGAAACCTGAGGGGCGGGCCCCATATCCGTTCGCAAAGTCGTATTTTCCTGCCTGTGCAAGGCGGGGCTCATTTAGCCGCAGGCCCTCGGGCCCAGGGAAAGTCATCAGGAGTTGTCATGAGTGCTGACGATAAGCGCAACGAACAAGTAGACGAGCTGAACGAGGCAGTAAACGCCACAGAAGAGCAGGGCGAAGCAGAAACCGCCGGTGCTGAAGAAGGTTCCGAACTGGAATTGCTGAAGGCGCAGTTGCAGGAATACCAGGACCAGGCGCTGAGGGCCCAGGCTGAGATGCAGAATGTGCGTCGTCGAGCCGAAATTGATGTGGAAAAGGCCCACAAGTTCGCTCTGGAAAAGTTTGTGAAAGAGCTTCTTCCGGTGGCGGACAGCCTTGAAAAGGCAGTGGAAAGCACTGAAGGACATGAAAACGCCGGTGAGCTGGTTGGCTCCATTCGCGAAGGCGTGGAAATGACTTTGGGCCTGTTCATGAACGGCCTCAAGAAATTCAACGTTGAACAGGTGAACCCGGTGGGTGAACCGTTCGATCCGCAACAGCACGAGGCGATGTCTATGGTGCCCGCGCCAGATGCCGAGCCGAACAGTGTGGTTGCCGTGGTGCAGAAGGGCTACCTGCTGAACGGTCGCGTGGTTCGTCCCGCCATGGTGGTTGTGGCCAAGGCCGAAGATGCACCAAAAATCGACGAGCAGGCTTGAAAAGCCGATTAAAGCGCCAATATAGCGATTAAACAGCGACAGTCAGGGCAAACCTCCCTGGGACAGCATTCAGAAAGATTTGGAGTGATTCGATGAGCAAGATTATTGGTATCGACCTGGGAACCACCAACTCCTGTGTGGCCATCATGGATGGCGACAAGGTAAAGGTTATTGAAAATGCTGAGGGTGATCGTACAACTCCCTCCATTATCGCGTACACCGACGATAACGAGACCCTGGTTGGTCAGTCCGCCAAGCGCCAGGCGGTCACCAACCCCCATAACACCCTTTACGCCATCAAGCGTCTGATCGGTCGTCGTTTTGAGGACGATGTGGTTCAGAAAGACATCAAGATGGTGCCTTACAAGATCTCCAAGGCCGACAACGGCGACGCCTGGGTTGAAGTGAAGGGCCAGAAGATGGCACCGCCCCAGATCTCTGCAGAAGTTCTGAAGAAAATGAAGAAGACTGCAGAAGACTACCTGGGCGAGAAGGTAACGGAAGCAGTTATCACCGTGCCGGCTTACTTCAATGACAGTCAGCGCCAGGCCACCAAAGACGCGGGTAAGATCGCCGGTCTGGAAGTGAAGCGTATCATCAACGAGCCGACCGCGGCTGCCCTGGCCTATGGCCTGGACAAGAAGAGCGGTGACCGCACAGTTGCTGTATACGATCTGGGTGGTGGTACTTTCGACCTCTCCATTATTGAAATTGCGGATGTCGACGGTGAGCATCAGTTCGAGGTTCTGGCCACCAACGGTGACACCTTCCTGGGTGGTGAAGACTTCGACCTGAAGGTCATCGAGTACCTGGCAGACCAGTTCAAGAAAGACAGTGGCATCGACCTGCGCGGCGATTCCCTGGCCATGCAGCGCCTGAAGGAAGCCGGTGAGAAAGCGAAGATCGAGCTGTCCAGCAGCCAGCAGACAGACGTGAACCTGCCGTACATCACTGCAGACGCGTCTGGGCCCAAGCACATGAACGTGAAGCTGACCCGCGCCAAGCTGGAAAGCCTGGTGGAAGATCTGGTTCAGCGCAGCCTGGAGCCCTGTAAAGTCGCACTGCAGGACGCCGGCATGAAGGCGTCTGAAATCGACGAAGTTATCCTGGTGGGTGGTCAGACCCGTATGCCGCTGGTGCAGGAAAAGGTAAAAGAGTTCTTCGGCAAAGAAGCCCGTAAAGACGTGAACCCGGACGAAGCCGTGGCCATGGGTGCTGCCATCCAGGCGGCTGTTCTTTCCGGTGACGTAAAAGACGTGCTGCTGCTGGACGTAACCCCGCTGACTCTGGGTATTGAAACCATGGGTGGCGTGGCAACGCCGCTGATCGACAAGAACACCACCATCCCGACCAAGAAGTCGCAGACGTTCTCAACAGCGGATGACAACCAGACGGCCGTAACCATTCACGTGGTTCAAGGTGAGCGTAAGCAGGCTTCCCAGAACAAGTCGCTGGGCCGCTTTGACCTGGCGGATATTCCGCCGGCGCCGCGCGGTGTGCCGCAGATCGAAGTCACCTTCGATATCGATGCCAACGGTATCCTGAACGTGTCTGCCAAAGACAAGGCCACCGGTAAAGAACAGTCCATCGTTATCAAGGCCTCGTCTGGTCTGAACGACGACGAGATCGAGAAGATGGTTCGCGATGCCGAGGCCAACGCCGAGGAAGATCGCAAGTTCGAAGAGCTGGTTCAGGTTCGCAACCAGGGTGATGCCATGGTTCACGCCGTGCGCAAGACCCTGACCGAAGCCGGCGACAAGGTTTCTGACAGTGAAAAGGAGTCTATCGAGGCGGCCATCAAGGATCTGGAAGAAGCCCTGACCGGCTCTGACAAGGAAGCCATCGAAACCAAGACTCAGAAACTGACCGAAGTGTCTTCCGAGCTTGCACAGAAGATGTACGCGGATCAGGCAGACCAGGCGCAGCAGGCTGGCGGGCAGGAAGGTGCCCAGTCCCAGGCGGCTGACGATGCGGTGGACGCCGAGTTCGAAGAAGTCAAAGACGACGACAAGAAGTAAATCCTAAGTACATCAGGTAGTTGGAAAACGCGGGGGTAAGCCCCGCGTTTTCCGCGTTATAGCAACAGGGTTTTAAGCATGGCCAAGCGCGATTATTACGAAGTACTCGGGGTCTCCCGGGACGCGGACGAGAAGGACATAAAGCGGGCTTACCGAAAGCTTGCGATGAAATACCATCCGGACCGTAACCCGGACGACAAAGACGCCGAGAACAAGTTCAAGGAGGCCAGCGAAGCCTACGAAATTCTTGCCGATGGCAGCAAGCGTGCGGCCTACGACCAGTTTGGTCATGCCGGCGTGGATGGCCAGGCCGGCGGTGGCTTTGGCGGCGGTGGTGCCAGCTTCTCCGATATCTTTGGCGATGTATTTGGTGACATCTTCGGTGGCGGTGGTCGGGGCCGCAATACTCGTGGTTCAGACCTGCGCTACACCCTGGAAATCGATCTGGAAGAAGCCGTCAAAGGCAAAACCGTCAAGATCAATATTCCTGGCCACAAAGAGTGTGAAGCCTGCGATGGCAGTGGTGCTGAAAAAGGCTCCCGTCCTGAAACCTGTGGTACCTGCCAGGGTATGGGGCAGGTTCGCATGCAGCAGGGTTTCTTCACCGTGCAGCAGGCATGCCCGACCTGCCGGGGCTCCGGTCAGGTTATCAAGAATCCCTGTAAAGTGTGCCACGGCCAGGGCCGCGTGAGGCAGGAAAAAACCCTGTCTGTGAAAGTGCCACCCGGTGTGGATACCGGCGATCGCATTCGCCTTTCAGGTGAGGGCGAAATGGGCGTTGATGGTGGGCCGCCAGGCGACCTGTATGTGCAGATTGCCGTGCGCGAGCACTCCATCTTTACCCGTGATGGCCGTAATCTATACTGCGAAGTGCCTATCAGCATCGTGGACGCAGCCCTGGGTGGTGAACTGGAAGTGCCGACCCTGGATGGCCGGGTCAAACTCAAGATTCCACCGGAAACCCAGACCGGCAAACTCTTCCGCCTGCGCAACAAGGGAGTGAGTCCCGTTCGCGGTGGCCCTGCCGGCGATTTGCTGTGCCGCGTGATGGTGGAAACACCGGTCAACCTTACCAAGCGCCAGAAAGAGCTGCTGGAAGAGTTCCAGGAAACCCTGAGCGGCAACAACGGCACCCATCATGCTCCGAAGAAAACCTCCTGGTTTGAGGGTGTGAAAAGCTTCTTCGACGAAATGAAATTCTGAGGGCAGAACAGATGCGGGTAGCAATCATCGGCGCCGCCGGGCGCATGGGCAAAGTACTGATCGAAGCCGTAGACGGCACCGAAGGCCTCGAACTCGGTGCTGCCATCGTCGAGCCAGGCAGCAGCCTGATTGGCGCCGACGCCGGCGAAATGACTGGCATCGGCAAAACCGGCATCAAAATGGCCGGCAGCCTCGACGACGTCAAAAACGACTTCGACGTACTGGTGGACTTCACCTTCCCGGACCTCACCCTGGAAAATGCAAAGTTCTGCAGCGCCAACGGCAAAATGATCGTCATCGGCACCACCGGCATGACCGACGCCGAAAAAGAACAGTTGGCCTTGGCGGCAGAATCCACCCCTGTGGTCTTCGCCCCCAACATGAGCGTTGGCGTCAACGTCGTCCTCAACCTCCTGCGCACCGCAGCGGCTACTTTGGGTGACGACTACGACGTAGAAATCATCGAGGCCCATCACCGCCACAAAAAAGACGCCCCCTCAGGCACCGCCCTGCGCATGGGCGAAGTGGTAGCCGACGCCCTGGGCCGTGACCTGAAAGAATGCGCCGTCTACGGCCGCGAAGGTTTCACCGGCGAACGCACCCGCAAGGAAATCGGCTTCGAAACCATCCGTGCCGGCGACGTGGTGGGCGACCACACCGTTCTGTTCGCCACCGAAGGCGAGCGCATCGAAATCACCCACAAGGCCAGCAGCCGGATGACCTTTGCCAAGGGAGCGATGCGAGCTGCGCTCTGGCTGGAAGGGAAGGCCGCTGGACTGTATGACATGCAGGATGTCTTGAATCTGAAGGGCTGAATGTGCTCTTGAACAGTTGACCCCGGGCGAGAGGGTTCTGAGCAGCGGACTCGGAGGTAGGAGGGCTGGATCACCTTCCCGAAAATCTCGGAGGCCATGGATGGCCGGAGCGAAGCGCACAGGGATGTGCTCGTAGCGTTTTTCGGGAAGGTGATCCAGCCCTTCTGCCGGACAACCGCCTTACTCCCGGCAAGAATTCAACGTGGACAGAAAACGCCAAAACAGCTTACAATAAGGCGATTTGACTGCACCAAGCGTACCTTTGAAAAGTTTATAAGAAAGCGGGACCGGGTTTTTACCTTGTCTCGCTTTTTTGCAACCTGAATTTGCGCTTGCGTTCCTGTTCGTGACGAACTTACGCCACTCGATGAGGATACAAGCCTTGAGCACACCAGCAATCCTTGCACTCGCAGACGGAAGCCTCTTCTACGGCACCGCCATCGGCGCAGACGGAGAAACCAGCGGCGAGGTAGTGTTCAACACTGCCATGACCGGCTACCAGGAAATCCTGACTGACCCGTCCTACTCGCGCCAGATCGTCACCCTGACGTATCCCCACATTGGCAACACCGGTGTAAACGAAGAAGACGTAGAATCCGACCGCATCCACGCATCCGGCCTGATCATCCGCGATCTGCCCCTGGTCGCCAGCAGCTGGCGCAACCAGCAGAGCCTGGGCGAGTACCTGCGAAGCAACAACATTGTTGGCATTGCTGACATCGACACCCGCCGCCTGACCCGCATCCTGCGCGACAAAGGCTCCCAGAACGGTGCCATCATCGCTGGCGAGAACGCCACCGCCGAGCGCGCCCTGGAACTGGCGAAAGCCTTCCCAGGCCTCAAGGGCATGGATCTGGCTAAAGAAGTCACCAGCGAGAAATCCTATCAGTGGAGCCAGACCGAGTGGGATATCTCAGACGGTTACGGTGACCAGGCCGCCGCCAAATTCAAGGTCGTTGCCTGGGACTACGGTGTGAAGTTCAACATCCTGCGCATGCTCGCCGCCCGTGGCTGCGACATCACCGTTGTGCCTGCGCAAACTCCGGCCTCGGAAGTGCTGGCCATGAATCCGGACGGCATCTTCCTGTCCAACGGCCCCGGCGACCCGGAGCCGTGCGACTACGCTATCAAAGCCATTCAGGACGTGCTGGAAACCGAAATTCCGGTGTTCGGCATCTGCCTGGGCCACCAGTTGCTGGCCCTGGCCAGTGGTGCCAAGACCATGAAAATGGGGCACGGCCACCACGGTGCCAACCACCCGGTGCAGGACATTGCCAGGGGCACCGTGATGATTACCAGCCAGAACCATGGGTTTGCGGTAGACGAAGCAACCCTGCCGGCTAATGTGGAGGCCACCCACAAGTCGCTGTTTGACGGCACTCTGCAGGGTATTCGCCGCACAGACAAGCCGGCCTACAGCTTCCAGGGTCACCCGGAAGCCAGCCCGGGCCCCCATGATGTGGCGCCCCTGTTCGACGAGTTTATCCAGCTGATGGAAGCGCGATCTGCCTGAGGGCAAGGCCATCATAGATAGCTCACTGGCGCATCGTACGCGCTGAAAGAATTCAAAAGTTGCTGACAGGTTTACCGAGACATGCCAAAACGTACAGACATCCAAAGCATCCTGATCCTGGGCGCAGGTCCCATCGTGATCGGGCAGGCGTGCGAATTCGATTACTCCGGGGCCCAGGCCTGTAAGGCGCTGCGCGAAGAGGGTTACCGGGTTATCCTGGTGAACTCCAACCCGGCCACCATCATGACCGACCCGGCCATGGCCGATGCCACCTACATCGAGCCCATCACCTGGAAGACGGTCGAAAAGATCATCGAGAAAGAAAAACCGGACGCCCTGCTGCCCACCATGGGTGGCCAGACCGCGCTGAACTGCGCCCTGGACCTGGAAAAGCATGGTGTATTGGAGAAGCATGGCGTCGAAATGATCGGTGCTAATGCCGACACCATCGACAAAGCCGAAGATCGCGACCGTTTCGACAAGGCCATGAGAAAAATCGGCCTGGAATGCCCGCGCGCAACCATCGTTCACTCCATGGCCGAAGCCTGGGCGGCGTCCGAAGACATCGGCTTTCCGTGTATCATCCGCCCGTCCTTCACCATGGGTGGCTCAGGCGGCGGTATTGCCTACAACAAGGATGAATTCGAGGAAATCTGTACCCGTGGCCTCGACTTGTCCCCGACCAACGAGCTGCTGATTGACGAGTCCCTGATCGGTTGGAAAGAGTACGAGATGGAAGTTGTTCGCGACAGGAACGACAACTGCATCATCGTCTGCTCCATCGAAAACTTCGATGCCATGGGCGTGCATACCGGTGACTCCATCACCGTGGCACCGGCCCAGACCCTCACTGACAAGGAATACCAGATCATGCGGAACGCCTCGCTGGCGGTACTGCGTGAAATCGGTGTCGAAACCGGCGGTTCCAACGTGCAGTTCGGCATCAACCCGGACACCGGCCGCATGGTGGTGATCGAGATGAACCCGCGGGTGTCCCGTTCCTCGGCCCTGGCCTCCAAGGCCACCGGCTTCCCGATTGCCAAAGTGGCGGCCAAGCTGGCGATTGGCTATACCCTCGATGAGCTGCAGAACGAAATCACCGGTGGTGTGACCCCGGCCTCGTTCGAGCCGAGCATCGATTATGTCGTCACCAAAATCCCGCGCTTTACCTTTGAGAAGTTCCCCCAGGCCGACGCTCGCCTGACCACCCAGATGAAGTCTGTTGGCGAAGTTATGGCCATTGGCCGCACCTTCCAGGAGTCCATGCAGAAAGCGCTACGCGGCCTGGAAGTGGGTTCTGAAGGCTTTGATGAGAAGCTGGACGACTTGGATTCCGAGAATTCCCGGGAAACCCTGACCCGGGAACTGAACGTGCCGGGTGCCGACCGCGTTTGGTACATCGGTGACGCATTCCGTGCCGGCATGACCGTGGAAGAAGTGTTCCAGCACACTAAGGTCGACCCCTGGTATCTGGTGCAGATTGAGGACATTATCCGGGAAGAGCAAGCCCTGAAGTCTGCCGGCAAGGCCGACATTGATCAGGCCACCCTGTTCCGCCTCAAGCGCAAGGGCTTCTCCGACGCCCGCCTGGCCAAACTGCTGGGCATTTCCGAGGTGAGCCTGCGCAAACTGCGTCACGATCTGGGCATCCGCCCGGTGTACAAGCGCGTAGACACCTGCGCCGCCGAGTTTGCCTCAGACACCGCCTACATGTACTCCACCTATGAGGAAGAGTGCGAGGCAGATGCCAGTGATCGCGAGAAAATCGTGGTGATCGGTGGTGGCCCGAACCGGATCGGCCAGGGCATCGAGTTCGATTACTGCTGTGTGCACGCGGCCCTGGCCATGCGTGAAGACGGCTATGAAACCATCATGATCAACTGTAACCCGGAGACCGTGTCCACCGATTACGACACCTCCGACCGGTTGTATTTTGAGCCGATCACCCTGGAAGACGTGCTGGAAATCATCCACGTTGAGAAACCCAAGGGCGTGATCGTGCAATACGGCGGCCAGACCCCGCTGAAACTGGCTCGTGGTCTTGAGGCGGCCGGTGTGCCCATTATCGGCACCAGCCCGGATGCCATTGACCGTGCCGAAGACCGTGAACGTTTCCAGCAGATGATCCAGCGCCTTGGGCTGAAACAGCCGGAAAACGCCACCGTACGCAGTCACGAGGAAGGCATCCTGGCGGCCCGCGAAATCGGCTACCCGCTGGTGGTGCGTCCGTCCTACGTACTGGGTGGTCGGGCGATGGAAATCGTCTATGACGAAACCGAGCTGGTGCGTTACATGCGTAACGCGGTGCTGGTGTCCAATGACAGCCCGGTGTTGCTGGACCACTTCCTGAATGCCGCCGTTGAAGTAGACATTGATGCTATCTGCGACGGCACAGATGTGGTCATTGGTGGCATCATGCAGCACATTGAGCAGGCCGGTGTTCACTCCGGTGACTCCGCCTGTTCGCTGCCGCCATACAGCCTGCCTAAAGAGGTGCAGGATGAAATGCGCGAAGCGGTTAGGAAGATGGCCATCGAGCTGGACGTTATCGGCCTGATGAACGTGCAGCTGGCGTGGCAGGATAGCGAAATCTACGTGATTGAGGTCAACCCCCGCGCCTCCCGTACCGTGCCCTTTGTCTCCAAGGCCATTGGTGTGTCCCTGGCGGCAGTGGCGGCCCGGGTAATGTCCGGCAAGACCCTGAAAGAACTGAACTTCACCCAGGAAATCGTGCCGACTTACTATGCGGTAAAAGAATCGGTATTCCCGTTCAACAAGTTCCCGGCGGTAGACCCGATCCTTGGGCCGGAAATGAAGTCCACCGGTGAGGTGATGGGGCTGGGCGACAGCTTCGACGAAGCTTTTGCCAAGGCGGCTCTGGCCATCGGTGAGCGCCTGCCTGCCCAGGGTACCGCGTTCATGTCTGTGCGGGATGTCGACAAGCCCGGTGCGGCGAAGGTGGCCCGTGACCTGGTTGAGGCCGGGTTCAAGGTGATTGCCACCACCGGCACCGCCAAGGCGCTGGAAGCCGAAGGTGTTGCCGTGGAGCGGGTAAACAAGGTTCGCGAGGGTCGCCCGCATATTGTTGACGCCATCAAGAATGGTCAGGTTCAGCTGATTATCAATACCACTGAAGGTCGCAAGGCGATTTCCGACTCGGCCCAGATTCGCCAGTCCGCCCTGCAGACCAAGGTAACCTACACAACCACACTGGCAGGCGGCGAAGCCTTCTGTCGGGCCATCAAATTTGGCCCGGAGCGCACAGTACGTCGCCTCCAGGATCTACACGCAGGAAAGTAAGACTATGGCTGACAGAGTACCCATGACCAAGGCGGGCGAAGCCCGCCTGCGCGAGGAGCTGAAAAAGCTGAAGTCCGAAGATCGTCCCCGGGTAATTCAGGCAATCGCCGATGCCCGGGAGCACGGTGATCTCAAGGAAAACGCCGAGTACCATGCCGCTCGTGAGCAGCAAAGCTTCATCGAAGGCCGGATTCAGGAAATCGAAGGCAAGCTGTCGGTAGCCCAGGTGATCGATGTGACCACCATGGAGAACACCGGCAAGGTGATCTTCGGCACCACGGTACACCTGGTGAACATGGATACCGACGAAGAGGTTAAATACCAGATCGTCGGTGAAGACGAGGCCGACATCAAGGCCGGCAAGCTTTCTGTATCCTCACCGATTGCCCGTGCGCTGATAGGCAAGAACGAAGGCGACGTAGTCGCCATCCGCATCCCCTCCGGCACCGTAGAATACGAAATCTCCGAAGTAGAGTACGTCTAGGGTCAAAGGGTCTGTCCAACGGGGCTGTCCTACGGGTCTGTCCCCGAACGGGGACTGACCCCCTTTTACCCCGCCGATCTCCCAAGCCAAACAAAAAAAGCCGCACTATCCAGCGCGGCTTTTTACATCAACCCTGGCGAAAAACTACTTATTCCGTAACAAATTCGACAACTTCGGATTAGGCTTCTTAGCCCGCCGCAGAATCACAGCAATCTTACCAATCGTCTGCACCAGCTCCGCCCCGGAGCTCTCGCACAACGCCTGAATCGCTTCCTGGCGCGCTTCGCGATCAGTGCTGGCCACCTTGATCTTGATCAGCTCATGATCGTTCAGGGCGCGCTCAAGCTCATCCTGCAAGCCCTCAGACAGGCCTTTATCGCCAACAATAATGACGGGCTTCAGATTGTGGGCAATCGCCCGGTATTCCCGGCGCTGTTCCGGTGAAAGACTCATGATGTAATCTCTTTATCGGTGCAATTAACAAAAGGTCAGCGGCGAAACGGCTGACGACGTCGTATAATTTCGCAATTGTAACAGATAGATTCCCGCCACAAATGGTCGTAATCACCTACAGTCGCGCCCACTGGCGCGGTGTCGTGCGGGATGACGGGCCTTAACGCGCTCCCGGTTGTCGGCTGGAACCTTCCTGTACGGTCAGGGTCAAAAGGTTTCGCGAAATCTCCAGTGGTGCTGGTTACAGTCCTCAGGTTGTGTTTTTGCCGGGGCAGTCAGCGGGTCTGTGGTCGATACGGATGGGCCGTTTCTGGTGGACAGGCGTACAATTGGTGTAAGGTGTCGGAAAAGGGTTGATGGCCACATGGCTGCAGCCCCGCAATTCACAGGTGATGATCCTTGAACGATATGGCAAAAAATCTGGTTCTCTGGCTAATCATAGCCGCCGTGCTGTTGATGGTGTTTCAGAATTTCTCTCCCACCACCACCGGCCAACAAGTCAACTATTCCCAGTTTGTGGAGATGGTCCAGCAGGGCCAGGTCCGGCAAGTGACCATTGATGGTCTTCAGGTGCAGGGTGTCCGCGGTGACGGGTCCCAGTTCCAGACCATTCGCCCGCAGGTCTCTGACAACAAGCTGATGGATGATCTGCTCGCCAATAACGTCGAAGTGATCGGCAAGGAGCCTGAGCGCCAGAGCCTGTGGACGCAGTTGCTGGTGGCCGCGTTCCCGATTCTGATCATTATTGCGTTGTTTGTGTTCTTCATGCGCCAGATGCAGGGCGGTGGCGGCGGCAAAGGCCCCATGTCCTTTGGCAAGAGCAAGGCGCGCCTGCTCAGTGAAGACCAGATCAAAACCACCTTTGGCGACGTCGCCGGTGTTGATGAAGCGAAGGAAGACGTTAAAGAGCTGGTCGACTTCCTGCGTGACCCGAGCAAATTCCAGCGTCTGGGTGGCCGAATCCCGAAAGGCGTGTTGATGGTGGGGCCGCCGGGTACTGGTAAGACGCTGCTGGCAAAAGCCATTGCCGGTGAAGCGAAAGTGCCGTTTTTCTCCATCTCCGGTTCTGACTTCGTAGAGATGTTCGTGGGCGTGGGTGCTTCCCGTGTTCGTGACATGTTCGAGCAGGCCAAGAAGCAAAGCCCCTGTATCATTTTTATCGATGAGATTGATGCGGTCGGTCGCCATCGTGGCGCCGGCATGGGCGGTGGCCATGACGAGCGTGAACAGACCCTGAACCAGCTGTTGGTTGAGATGGACGGCTTTGAAGGCAACGAAGGCGTCATCGTGATCGCTGCTACCAACCGTCCGGACGTTCTGGACCCTGCGCTGCTGCGTCCGGGTCGCTTTGACCGCCAGGTGGTGGTGAGCCTGCCAGACATTCTTGGTCGAGAGCAGATTCTTAAGGTGCACATGAAGAAAGTGCCCCTGGCCGACGGTATTGATCCGGCGGTTATCGCTCGCGGTACGCCTGGCTTCTCCGGTGCTGACCTCGCTAACCTGGTAAACGAGGCTGCCCTGTTCGCGGCGCGTCGTAACCAGCGTCTGGTTTCCATGGAAGAGCTGGAGCTGGCGAAAGACAAGATCATGATGGGCGCCGAGCGCAAATCCATGGTGATGAGCGAGAAAGAAAAGCGGAACACCGCGTACCATGAGTCTGGCCATGCCATTGTTGGTCGCCTCGTGCCTGAACATGATCCTGTCTACAAGGTCAGTATCATTCCCCGGGGGCGCGCCTTGGGTGTGACCATGTTCTTGCCGGAAGAGGACAAATACAGTCACTCCAAGCGCTACCTGACCAGCTCAATCTGCAGTCTGTTCGGTGGCCGGATTGCCGAAGAGCTGACGCTTGGCTTTGACGGTGTGACGACTGGTGCCTCCAACGACATCGAGCGTGCCACCAGCCTGGCCCGCAACATGGTCACCAAGTGGGGGTTGTCGGAAAAGTTGGGTCCCCTGCAGTACGATACCGACAGCGAAGAGCCGTTCCTGGGTCGTTCTGCCGGCCAGTCGCACTCCCATCACTCTCCGGAGACCGCCCAGCGGATTGATGAGGAAGTTCGAAATATCATTGATGAGTGTTATGCCACGGCCAAGCAGATCCTGATTGAGAACCGTGACAAACTGGACCTGATGGCTGAGGCCCTGATGAAGTACGAGACCATTGATCGCTACCAGATCGATGACATCATGGCAGGCAAAGAGCCGCGGCCCCCGAAAAACTGGGGAGATAGCGGTCCCACCGGCGGAGTGAAGGCTGAAGAGCCCGCTCCGGAGCCCCGGTCATCGGATGACGGGCGTCAGCCCGGAGTAGGCAGGCCCGCCGGCGAGCACTGATCGCACGCGCAAGGCCTAGTCAAATACAGCGCCGCCCGGCCTCCGGGCGGCGTTTGTTTTTGTTACCCCTGAACAGAGAACTTCGGAATACCTGCTATGAAAATGAATTTTGCTGGCCGTTCGGTAGACCTGTCCCGCTGCCAGGTGATGGGGATTCTCAATGTCACGCCCGATTCCTTTTCTGATGGTGGTCGTTTCAATACCGCCGATGCCGCGCTCGTTCGCGCCAGGACCATGGTCGAAGACGGCGCCTCGTTTATTGATGTTGGCGGTGAATCAACCCGGCCCGGCGCCGCACCAGTGTCAACCCAGGAAGAGCTGGACCGGGTTTGCCCTGTGGTGGAGGCCATTGCCCGAGAGCTGGATACGGTGATTTCAGTGGATACCAGCAACCCCGTGGTGATGGCGGAAGTGGTCAGTCTCGGTGCCGGTTTGATCAACGATGTGCGGGCGCTCCAGCGAGAGGGTGCACCGGAAGTGGCGGCCAAAGCCGGCGTGCCCGTCTGCATCATGCACATCCAGGGTGAGCCGGACACCATGCAGGATAATCCCCGATACCATAACGTCCGGCGCGACGTGAGTTCGTTTCTGACCGAACGGATGCGGGTGGTAGAAAAAGCCGGCGTGCGGCCGGAAAACATCATCCTGGACCCGGGATTTGGCTTCGGGAAAACCGTTGAGCACAACATCCAGTTGTTGGCGACTCTGGAGCAGTTGCATTTGCTGGGGCATCCGTTGTTGATCGGGGTGTCCCGGAAATCCATGCTCGGAGCGATTACCGGCCGAGACGTCAACGAAAGGTTGCCGGCAAGCCTCGCTGCCGCGACAATATCCGCCATGAAAGGCGCAAGCATCCTCAGGGTGCATGATGTGCGGGAGACGGTGGACGCCGTCAAGGTCGTGACGGCAGTTAAGGAGGCAATCTGATGTCCCAGCGCAAGTATTTTGGAACCGACGGAATCCGGGGGAGAGTGGGCGAAAGTCCGATTACCCCGGAGTTTATGTTGCACCTTGGGTGGGCAGCAGGCCAGGCATTCAAGAGGCAGGGCCAGCGAAACAGCGTGCTGATTGGAAAGGATACCCGCTTGTCAGGTTACATGTTTGAATCCGCACTTGAGGCGGGATTGTCTGCTGCGGGGGTGGACGTGAAGTTGCTTGGCCCGATGCCGACGCCGGCCATTGCCTACCTGACCCGAACGTTTCGGGCATCTGCAGGCATTGTGATCAGTGCCTCTCATAACCCGCACCACGACAACGGCATCAAGTTCTTCTCGGCTAACGGCACCAAGCTCGATGACGCCCTGGAGGCTGAGATCGAGCGCTGGCTCGAGCAGCCGATTCAGGTGTGCGAGCCCAATGAGCTGGGCAAGGCAAGCCGTGTCGACGACGCTCCGGGCCGGTACGTGGAGTTCTGCAAGAGTACGGTGCCCAATGAGTTTACCCTCGATGGACTGCATATCGTGCTCGACTGTGCCCATGGCGCCACATACCACGTTGCCCCCAAGGTGTTTAAAGAGCTCGGAGCCAGGGTTTCGGTGATTGGCGCAGAACCGGACGGGCTGAATATCAATCTCAACGTGGGGTCGACCCACCTGGATGCTCTGAAACAAACCGTTGCTGAGAAGCAGGCTGATCTGGGCATTGCTTTCGATGGCGATGGTGACCGTGTGCTGATGGTCGACCGGGACGGCTCCGAGGTGGATGGAGACGAATTGCTGTTTATTCTGGCCTCCCAGCGTCATGCTGAAGGTCGGTTGAACGGTGGCGTGGTTGGAACCCTGATGACCAATCTGGGGGTTGAGCTGGCGCTGCGCGAGATTGGCATCGAATTCGAGCGTGCCAATGTGGGTGACCGTTATGTGATGGAGCGGCTGCTGGCCAACAACTGGATTATTGGCGGAGAAGGCTCCGGCCATATGGTGATTCGTGACTGCACCAGTACCGGCGACGGTATTGTCTCTGCGTTGCAGGTGCTGTTGGCGGTTCGCCGGTCTGGCAAGACCCTGGGAGAGCTGCGTCAGGGTATGGCCAAGTTGCCCCAGACGATGGTGAATGTGCGGGTGGCCCAGCGATTTGATCCGCTCAGCCGGTCAGACATCGTTGAGGCGATGCGCAGGGCAGAGGCTGACCTGGGCGAGGCCGGCAGAATCCTGTTGCGGGCGTCGGGAACGGAGCCCCTGATTCGGGTGATGGCAGAAGGTCAGAATGCCGATGACATTGCCCGGGTTGCCGAGCAGCTGGCCCTCGTCGTGGAGCGTTCAACACCCTGATTTTGTGGAATAGGGCGGGTTGTGCGAGACAAATGTCTGCTGTATAGTTCGCCCTCCCTCAGGTCGGGACGATTGAGATTTGGTATGCGTCGCAAGATCGTAGCTGGAAACTGGAAGATGAACGGGTCGAAAGACCTGGTGCAGCAGCTGGTCGGTCAGGTCCGCGAGCAGGTTGCCAGTCTTGATGCCAGGGTAGAGGTGGTTATCATACCTCCTGCCCTTTATGTTGACTCTGTGGTTGCGCTTTGTGGCTCTGAATTGGTTGCTGGCGTGCAGAACGTCAGTCAGTGGCAGTCAGGTGCCTACACTGGTGAAGTGTCCTCTGATATGGCGAAAGATCTGGGGTGTCAGTACGCCCTGGTTGGTCATTCCGAGCGTCGCCAGTTGTTTGGTGAGTCCGACGAAGTGGTTGCCAGGAAGATCGAGCGTGTTCTGGCATCCGGGCTGACGGCAGTACTCTGCGTTGGTGAGACTCTGGAAGAACGCGATGCCGGTTCGGCTGAGCGGGTAGTGGCCAGCCAGGTTCAGCAAGGTCTGGCGTCGGTGGCTGGTGAGCAGTGGTCGAGAATTGTGGTTGCCTACGAGCCGGTATGGGCGATAGGCACTGGAAAGACGGCGACTGCAGAAGATGCCCAGGCCATGCACGCGGATATTCGCCGGGTGCTTGCAGAGATGGGTGCGCCGTCTGAGACGATTTCAGTACTTTACGGCGGCAGTGTAAAAGCGGATAATGCGGCCGCTCTGTTTGCAGAGCCCGATATTGATGGCGGTCTTATAGGTGGTGCTTCCCTTAAGGCTGAAGATTTTGTAAGTATCTGCCGTGCGTTTCCGGTGGGTGCGTAAGCCAAAACGTTTACGAGAGTCTGTATGGATTGGATGGAAACACTGGTAGTCGTTGTTCACGTCGTGATCGCCGTGGCTCTGGTGGGTCTGGTCCTTATCCAGCAGGGTAAGGGTGCAGATGCCGGTGCTGCTTTCGGTGGCGGTGCCTCCCAGACCGTGTTCGGTAGTCAGGGTAGTGGCAGCTTTCTGACCCGTCTGACCACGTTTATGGCGGTTGTGTTTTTTGTGACAAGTTTTTCGCTGGCAATCTTCGCCAAGCAGCGTGCTGAAGTGGCAGGTGAGGCCGGTATTCCGACAGTTCAGGAATCCCGTCAGGCGCCAGCTGAAGCTGCGCCGGGTATCGAAGAATCTGCAGGTAGCGAAAGCGAGGGTGGGGAGTCTCAGCTCCCTGACCTCGAGTAAAGAATGTTGCCCGGGTGGTGAAACTGGTAGACACGCCATCTTGAGGGGGTGGTAGCGAAAGCTGTGCCGGTTCGAGTCCGGCCCCGGGCACCATATTTGAGTAAGACGGCTTGGAAGTTCCAGGCCGTTTTTTTTGGTCAGTCCTTGACCAGTCTGCACGGCGTCTCTATACTCCGGCGGATATTGGACCTTGCAACGGCGTTGTAGCGTCCAGGCAGGCCAGGTGTCTGTCGGCAGAGGGCAGAGTTGGGTTAGCTTTCTGCGAATTCTTGCAACAAAAGGCCCCATTAATAGGGGCTTTTTGATTAAGGGGCCTGGCGCAAAGGGCCCTGGTGCATAAAAAGGGCTGATCAACAGCCCTTTTTTTGTTTTTGTAGTCCGAAAATCTGAATACGGAGGCGGCGACACTTGTCAGCCAAGCTTAAACAACTGGAAGACATTCTGCGCCCGGTAGTGGAAGGGCTCGGGTATGAATTCTGGGGTATCGAATACCGTTCCCGGGGCTATCAGTCCATGCTTCGGGTGTTTATTGATGATGCGGAAAATGGCATCAGCATTGAAGACTGCGAGAAAGTCAGCCGTCAGATAAGCGGCGTGATGGATGTGGAAGACCCCATCCAGAGTGAATACACCCTGGAGGTGTCGTCGCCGGGTATGGACCGGCCACTGTTTCGTCTCGAGCAGTATCAGGAATTCGTTGGCCATCAGGTTCAGATCAAGCTGCGCATGGCGTTTGAAGGCCGGCGCAAATTTACAGGCCTGATCAAAGGTATAGAGGGCGATGAAGTCATCGTGGTTGTTGATGACCACGAATACCTGTTGCCTTTTGACAGTATTGAGAAAGCCAACATCGTACCGGTTTTTGAATGACCCATTCGAACAAGACTGTGGATGCATCGATTATATTGAGGGCAGGGCAATCCAATGAGTAAAGAGATCTTGCTGGTAGTAGAATCCGTCTCGAACGAGAAAGGTGTCGAGAAAGACGTGATTTTCGAGGCGATCGAGCTGGCGCTCGCGACCGCTGCCAAGAAGCGTTATGAAGATGAAGAAGCGGACATCCGGGTTGCCATTGACCGCCGCACCGGAGAGTACGAGACCTTCCGCCGCTGGTTGGTGGTGGACAACGACGCCGTTCCAGCGCTGGGTACAGAGCTTACCTTCCAGGAAGCCGAAGAAATCAGTCCAGATCTGAAGCCGGGTGACATCCACGAAGAGAAAGTGGAATCAGTCGCCTTTGGACGTATCGGTGCCCAGGCAGCCAAGCAGATTATTTTCCAGAAGGTCCGCGAAGCTGAGCGCATGAAGATCGTCGACAGCTACCGCGACCGCGTTGGCGAGCTGGTGTCCGGAACGGTCAAGAAGGTGACACGGGACAACGTTATTGTGGATCTGGGTGGCAATGCCGAAGCACTTCTGCCCCGTGAGCATCTGATTCCCCGGGAAACCTTCCGCATGGGCGACCGCGTGCGTTCCCTGTTGCTGGAGATTCGCACCGATCATCGGGGCCCGCAGCTGATCCTGAGCCGTACCGACGCGCAGATGCTGATTGAGCTGTTCCGCATTGAAGTGCCGGAGATTGCTGAGGACCTGATTGAGATCCGTGGTGCAGCCCGTGATCCCGGCTCCCGTGCCAAGATTGCCGTGAAGACCAACGATCGCCGTATTGATCCCGTGGGTGCCTGCGTGGGCATGCGGGGCTCTCGGGTCCAGGCCGTGTCCAACGAACTGGGCGGCGAGCGTGTTGATATTGTGCTGTGGGACGACAACCCGGCCCAGTTGGTCATCAACGCCATGGCGCCGGCCGAGGTTGCCTCCATCGTGATGGATGAAGACCGCCACACCATGGACGTTGCCGTCGCCGAAGACAATCTGGCCCAGGCCATCGGCCGTAACGGCCAGAACGTTCGTCTGGCCACCGAGCTGACCGGCTGGACCCTGAACGTGATGACCGAGGAAGAAGCCGGCGAGCGCCAGGAGCAGGAATACTCTCGCCTGGTTGAGCACTTTACCGCGCACCTGGACGTTGACGAGGAATTTGCCGGTGTCCTGATCGACGAAGGCTTTACCTCGATTGAGGAAGTGGCGTACGTGCCGATGGAAGAAATGCTGGCCATCGATGGCTTTGACGAGGAAACCGTCACAGAGCTGCGCCGTCGTGCCAAAGACGTCCTGTTGAACCAGGCGCTGGCGAGTGAAGAAGCCCTGGAGGGCGCAGAGCCCGCCGAAGATCTTCTCAACATGGAAGGCATGGACCGTTCACTGGCGTTCAAACTCGCTGGTATGGGCGTGCGTACGATGGAAGATCTGGCTGAGCAGTCAATTGACGAACTGCTCGAAATTGAAGGTATGGATGAAGAGCGTGCTGGTCAGCTGATCATGACCGCGCGTGCCCCCTGGTTTGAAGACCAGGCCTGATTCGGGAGAGGAGGACCAGTATGGCTGATGTAACGGTAAAACAACTGGCCGCAGATGTAGGCGCTCCCGTGGATCGTTTGCTGAAGCAGATCGTGGAAGCGGGCCTGAAAGCCCGCAGTGAGAACGACGCTGTCACCAGTGATGAGAAGCAGCAGTTGCTGACCTATCTGAGAAAGACCCACGGTGAAGCTCAGGCAGAGCCGAACAAGATTACCCTTAAGCGGAAAACCACCACCACGTTGAAGGCCGGTAAGGCAAAAACCGTGAACGTGGAAGTGCGCAAGCGCCGCACCTATATCAAACGTGCGGAACTGCAGCCGGAACCAGAGGTTGAAGCACCGAAGCCGGAAGAGGTAGCGGAACAGCCTGCGGCTGAATCCCCGGTGGTCGATGAAGCACCAAAAGTGGCTGCAGAGCAGCCGCAAGAACAGCCGGCAGAAACCGCCGCTCCATCGGAGCCGGCAGCGGCCGAGCCTGTTCAGGAAGAAAAGTCCGAACCCGAACTGGAAACAGCGCCGGAGGACATTCCCATGCCTCCGCCTGAAGACGAAGGTCGGGATCGCAAGCCAAAGAAAAAGAAAGAAAAGGTACGCGAGCGCGGCGACGATATCGAAGAAGGCAAGCCGAAGAAGAAGCAGGCTGGCCATCGCGGCCCTCGCAGCCGTCCGGTTGAAGAACCTCTGGTGATTTCTGAAGACGAGGAAGAAACCGTTCCTCGCAAGCAGCTGCGGGCTAAAAAGAAACCGAAAGAAAAGCGTCATGCTTTCGAGAGGCCAACCAAGCCCATGGTTAGAGAAGTACAGATTCCGGAAACCATCACCGTCGGTGATCTTGCCCAGCGCATGGCTGTCAAAGCCGCTGATGTCATTAAAACCCTGATGGGAATGGGCGTAATGGCCACCATCAATCAGGCGCTCGATCAGGAAACTGCGGTTCTGGTGACTGAAGAGCTGGGCCACAAGCCCAAGGCAGTCAGCGAAGATGCCTTTGAAGAAGAAGTGCTGAGCGAGATTACCGAGCTGCACGAAGGCAAAGAAAAGATCAAGCGCGCCCCGGTAGTGAGCGTGATGGGTCACGTTGACCATGGTAAGACATCCCTGCTGGATTATATTCGTCGCACCAAGGTTGCGGCTGGAGAATCCGGTGGTATCACCCAGCACATCGGTGCTTACCACGTAGAAACGGATCACGGTATGGTGTCTTTCCTGGATACCCCGGGCCACGCAGCCTTTACCGCCATGCGTGCACGCGGTGCCCAGTGTACGGATATCGTAATCCTGGTTGTGGCCGCGGATGACGGTGTTATGCCGCAAACCAAGGAAGCGGTTCAGCATGCACGCTCTGCCGGTGTGCCCCTGGTGGTCGCCATCAACAAGATGGACAAGGAAGAAGCCGACCCGGACCGCATCAAAAACGAACTGTCTGCTCTGGATGTGATTCCGGAAGACTGGGGCGGCGACGTGCAGTTTGTGCCTGTGTCGGCCCATACCGGTCTTGGTATTGATGATCTGCTGGAAGCTGTCTTGCTGCAGGCCGAGATTCTGGAACTTGAAGCGTCACCGGATGCCTCCGCCCGTGGTGTGGTTGTTGAGTCCAGCCTGGAGCGTGGTCGCGGTTCTGTTGCGACCGTTCTGGTTCAGAACGGCACCCTGCGCCAGGGCGACATGGTGGTGGCTGGCTCATTCTACGGCAAGGTTCGGGCGATGACCGACGAAGCCGGCAAGCAGGTCAAGGAAGCGGGCCCGTCCATTCCGGTCGAGATTCTTGGCCTGAACGGCACGCCGGATGCGGGTGATGAGTTCTTCGCCGTGGCTGATGAGAAGAAAGCCAAAGAACTGGCCGAATTCCGCCAGACCCGCGAGCGCGAGCAGCGCCTGCAGCGCCAGCAGGCCGCCAAGCTGGAGAATATGTTTGAGAACATGGGTAAAGACGAAGTCAAAACCCTTAACGTTGTTCTCAAGACCGACGTTCGTGGTTCCCTGGAGGCCATCACCAAGGCCCTGCAGGACCTGGGTAACGAGGAAGTTCAGGTCAAGATTGTCTCATCTGGTGTCGGCGGGATTGCCGAGACAGACGTGAGCCTGGCCATGGCTACCAACGCCGTTATCTTCGGTTTCAACGTGCGTGCGGATACCGCTTCCAAGCGCCTGGTCGAGCAGGAAGGTCTGGATCTGCGCTACTACAGCATCATCTATAACCTGATTGATGATGTTAAGTCGGCCCTGACTGGTATGCTCAAGCCAGAATTCCGGGAAGACATCGTGGGTATCGCCGATGTACGGGACGTGTTCCGTTCACCGAAGTTTGGCCAGGTGGCCGGCTGTATGGTGACCGAGGGTACCGTATACCGTAACAAGCCGATCCGCGTACTGCGTGACAACGTGGTTATCTTCGAGGGCGAGCTGGAATCCCTGCGTCGCTTCAAGGATGACGTACCGGAAGTCCGCAACGGTATGGAGTGTGGTATCGGTGTTAAAGGCTACGACGTGAAAGTGGGCGATCAGATCGAGGTGTTCGATCGCGTTCGCGTTGAGCGTCAGCTCGAATCAACGGGGGCCTGATGGCACGGGAATACAGTCGCATAGATCGTATCGGCGATCAGATGCAGCGTGAACTGGCCCAGCTCATCCAGCGCGAGGTCAAAGACCCTCGCGTTGGTATGGTTACGGTGAATGCCGTCAAGGTCAGCCGCGATCTGGGCTATGCCGATATTTACGTTTCCCTGTTGTCGACCGAAGAGCTTACCGAGCAATCTCCGGAAGTTCAGGATTCCCTGGCGGTGCTCAACAAGGCCTCGGGGTTCCTGCGAGGCCAGGTCGGGCGGGCGATGAAGCTGCGGGTGGTACCCCACCTGCGTTTTCACTTCGACAGCCTGCTTAACCAGAGTCGCAAGATGGACCGTCTGATTCGTGAAGCCGTGGGGGATCAGCCTGCTGTTCCTCGCGATGATAACGACGATCCGGTTTCAGATAATCCGGAGCGTGATGCTTGAGCCGAAGACGTAAAGGCCGTGACGTAAATGGCATCCTGGTGATCGACAAGCCCCAGGGTGTCACCTCCAACGGGATTCTTCAGCAGGTAAAACGCCTGTATGGCGCCGCAAAGGCGGGCCACACAGGTGCGCTTGACCCGCTTGCTACTGGTGTTTTGCCCCTGTGTTTTGGCGAAGCAACCAAGTTTTCCCAGACCATGCTCGACAGTGACAAGGCTTATGTCACTACCGCTCGGTTGGGCATACGGACAGAAACCGGTGATAGCGAAGGCGCAGTGGTTGAAGAAAAGCCGGTGCCAGCGTTGACTGAAGCTCAGGTGGAAGCGGTACTGGAGCAGTTTCGGGGCGATATCCAGCAGGTACCGTCGATGTATTCCGCGCTGAAGCACAAAGGCCGGCCACTTTACGAGTATGCCCGTGAAGGCATTGAGATCGAGCGCCCGGCGCGTCCTGTTACCATCTATGAGTTGACCCTGTTGGCGGTTCGCGAGCAGGAGCTTGACCTGGCGGTGACCTGTACAAAGGGTACGTATATACGCTCACTGGTTGAAGATATTGGTGCGGTACTTGGGTGCGGTGCCCACGTCAGTGCACTTCGGCGTACCCTGGCCTCTGGCTACACGCTGGAAAATGCTCACGATGTCAAAGACCTGGAAGCCATGCGCGAGCGGGGTGAGAGCCTGGACGGCTTGCTGCTGCCGCCGGAAAGCGCGCTGACGATGTTTCCCGAGCACCGGCTGTCAGGCTCGGCACTGGTATCGATATTGAACGGACAACCGGTTAGAATACCGGGTCAGTCCCTTGAAGGCTTCGTGCGTGTTTACGGCGATCGTAACTTCGTGGGATTGGCAGAAGCTATGCCGGAAGGCGATGACACCAAACTGGTGCCACGCCGTCTGGTAAAGAACAGCGGCGGGTAACACCGCCGCTGATTAGCCGGGCTGTAGAGATGCGCGGTTCGGCCGGATTTAACAGCATCGCAACCTATGAGGTGTAATATGGCACTGTCTGCCAGTGAGAAAGCTCAGATCGTTAAGGATTTTCAGCAAGGTGATGGCGATACCGGTTCCCCTGAGGTTCAGGTAGCTCTGCTGAGCGCCAACATCAACAAGCTGCAGGATCACTTCAAGGCCAACAAGCAGGATCACCATTCCCGCCGCGGCCTGATCCGGATGGTAAACCAGCGTCGTAAGCTGCTGGACTACCTGAAGCGTAAAAACGCCGACCGTTACCTGGAACTCATCCAGCGTCTGGGTCTGCGTCGCTAAGCCGGGTTTCGACCTGAAGGTAAAGGCCGGGCTTGTCCCGGCCTTTACCGCGCTTTTCTCCCTTTATTTTTGCTGCAGTTGATTTGTCCGTGGAGCCGAAGGGTTTTCTCTGTCTAATGGAAAGCCGATATTGATAGCAGGTTGTTGAAAGCCCGGGTGCTGTCGGGAAGCCGCAGTCCCAACCGGGGTTTTGCAACAGCCTGTTAGCTTTCAGACGGGTTGCCTTTTGGTTCACAGATCAGACTGCTGCAGTTGAACCCAGAGTTACTAACTGAAAAAGCAGGAGTTTATTGTGGATCTGCAACCACGTATTAAAACCTTTGAAATGGGTGGGGAAACCTTCACCCTGGAAACCGGTCGTATTGCCCGTCAGGCAACCGGCGCGGTACTGGTAAGCACCGGCGACACTGCCGTTCTGGGCACTGTGGTTGGCGCCAAGGAGCCCAAGCCGGGCCAGGGTTTCTTCCCCCTGACCGTGAACTACCAGGAAAAAACCTACGCCGCCGGCAAAATCCCGGGTGGTTTCTTCAAGCGTGAAGGTCGTCCGTCCGAGAAAGAGACCCTGACTTCCCGCCTGATCGACCGTCCGATCCGCCCGCTGTTCCCGAACGGCTACATGAACGAAGTGCAGGTTGTGCTGACAGTTATGTCGGCCAGCAAGAACCATGATCCGGACATCGCTGCCATGATCGCTGCCTCTGCAGCCTTGGCCATCTCCGGTATCCCGTTCGACGGCCCGATTGGTGCTGCCCGTGTGGGTTACACCAACGAGAAAGGCTACGTCCTGAACCCCACCTTTGAAGAGCTGGCCAGCTCTGATCTGGATATGGTGGTTGCCGGTACCGAAGACGCCGTACTGATGGTTGAATCCGAGGCCAAAGGCCTGACCGAAGACCAGATGCTGGGCGGCGTACTGTTCGGCCATCAGGAAATGCAGGCGGCCATTACCGCCATCAAGGAATTTGCCGCTGAACACGGCAAGCCGCGCTGGGAGTGGCAGCCTGAAGCTGAAAACACCGAGCTGCTGAACGCCATCAAGGCCGAGTTCGGTGGTGCCATCGAAGAAGCCTACGCAATCCGCGACAAGATGGCTCGCTATGAGCGTCTGGGCGAGATCAAATCCGCTGCCGTTGAAAAACTGGCCAGTGAAGAAGAAGGCCAGCCGTCCGAAGAGGAAGTGAAGAAGTACTTCGGCAAGGTTGAGAAGTCTGTGGTTCGTCTGCAGGTTATCGAAGGCAAGCCGCGTATCGATGGCCGTGACAACAAGACCGTTCGCCCGATCAAGGTGGAAGTTGGTGTGCTGCCGTCCGTGCACGGTTCTGCCCTGTTCACCCGTGGCGAGACCCAGGCCATCGTCACCGCCACGCTGGGTACCACCCGTGACGTGCAGATCATCGATGCCCTGGAAGGCGAGCGCAAAGACCCGTTCCTGTTCCACTACAACTTCCCTCCGTACTCCGTAGGTGAAGCGGGCCGTATGGGCTCCCCGGGCCGTCGTGAAATCGGTCACGGTCGCCTGGCCAAGCGTGGTGTAGCCGCGGTTATGCCGACCATCGAAGAATTCCCGTATGCCATCCGTGCGGTGTCTGAGATCACCGAATCCAACGGTTCCAGCTCCATGGCTTCCGTGTGTGGTTCTTCCCTGGCCCTGATGGACGCTGGTGTGCCCCTGAAGGCGCCGGTGGCCGGTATCGCCATGGGTCTGGTCAAGGAAGGCGACAAGTTCGCGGTCCTGACTGACATCCTGGGTGACGAAGACCACCTGGGCGATATGGACTTCAAGGTTGCCGGTACCAAAGAGGGCGTTACTGCCCTGCAGATGGATATCAAAATCCAGGGTATTACCGACGAAATCATGGAAATCGCCCTGGAGCAGGCCAACGCTGCGCGTCTGCACATCCTGGGCGAGATGAACAAAGTGATCGCCGAGCCCCGCGCCGAGCTGTCTGAGCGTGCGCCGAGCATCACTACCATCAAGATCCATCCGGACAAGATCCGTGATGTTATCGGTAAGGGTGGCGCGACCATTCGTGGTATTTGCGACGAGACCGGCGCTTCCATCGACCTGGACGACGACGGCAACGTGAAGATCTACGCCGACAACGCTGCGGCCGCACAGGCTGCCGTGAATCGCGTGAAAGAAATCACTGCCGAGATCGAAGTGGGTGCTATCTACAAGGGCCGCGTTGAGCGGATTGTGGACTTCGGTGCCTTTGTTAACATCCTGCCCGGCAAGGATGGTCTGGTGCACATTTCCCAGATCTCCGAGCGCCGTATCGAGAACGTCACTGACGAGCTGAGCGAAGGTCAGGAAGTTCTGGTCAAGGTTCTGGATGTGGACAACCGTGGTCGCGTCAAGCTGTCCATGAAGGAAGTTAAGGAAGGCGAGCAGCCGACTGACTTCGCTGACTGATTTTTCAGTTAGTCAGTATTGAGAAAACCCGCCTTTTGGCGGGTTTTCTCGTTTCTGGGCCTAAAAAACCCCTTCCATGAACTCCAATACCGCCTCCCGATACGCTGGCAGAATAAACGTCGCGCCGTGGGGCGTATCGGTCCTCAGGAAGTGTTTGGGCTGTTCTGCGGCTTCATAAAGGCGTATGCCGTGGTGGAGCGGGATGATGCCGTCGCGGGCGCTGTGGATGATTTTGACGGGGACCGGGGCGATGTTGGCGATGCGGTCTACACCTTCGTAGTCGTTGGTGATGCTCCAGCTCAGGGGGATCTGGAATGGCCAGGTGAGCCAGAATTCTCCGAGTTTTTCGCGGGCGATCAGGCGGAAGCCGGAGAAGGTGCCGTCGAGGATTACGCCGCTGAGTTGGGGTTGTTCGCCGCGTTGCACCCATTCACTGGCGAGGGCAATGCCGAGGCCGCCGCCGAGGCTTTGGCCGAGGAGGAACAGGGGGTGGTCGTTTTCGGGGTGGCGTTCTGCGAGCCAGCGCAGGCCGGTTTCGGTGTCGTGCAGGGCGCCCTCTATGTCTGGGGCGCCGGTGGATTGGCCGTAGCCCCGGTAGTCTATGGCAAATACGTTGTAGCCTTGCTCCGGCAACCAGGCGACGTTGAGGATGTGGGCGCTGACGTTCTGGGCGTTGCCGTGCAGGTAATAGACCGTGCCTTTGGCGGGTTCTTCTGTGAGGGCGGGCAGCCACCAGCCGTGGAGGGTTTCACCATCGGCGGTGTCCAGGTAGATGTCTTCATACTCCAGGTTCAGGCGGTCCGGGGTGATGTAGGTTACCTTGTCCGGGTAGAAGAACACGCTGCTGCAGCCGGTTTGCAGCAGGGCGAGCAAGGCCAGCAGGATGAGTGTTGCCGGCCGCTTGTCCAGCCTGGAGAGCGTCAGAAATACGCGTGAATGCCAGCCTGCCATATGCTTTGGTACCTGTCGAAGTGATCTTCCCGGGTGAATTCGGCAAACAGGCTGAATTCCCGGCCGATGTGCAGATTGCCTTTAACGTACAGCTGGTCCTGCCGGTGTTGGCTGCTGATGATCCAGGCTTTGGTCTTGGCGCCGGCTAAAAGGCTGAACCGGCTGTTCTGATGCAGCACGCCAAGATCAGCGCCCGGGGCGAAGTCGTAGCCGCGGCGGATGTCATCGTCGATCTCCAGGTCAGCAGTGGCCACGGCGAAGGCCTGGGTATTGTGGTTCAGGCTCCAGCTCCCACCGGCACCGCCCTCCAGGTAGGGCGTGAGCACTCGCTGTGTGCCGGTGTCTGTGCGCCGCCCGCCGAAGCCTACCTGCCAGGAAATGGGAGAGAAGAACTGGTTGCGAGGGCTCAGGGACCGGATCTCCACACCTACGATCTGTTCCACCTGAAGTTCGTCATTGTCGTGATAGAGCCGGGCGTCCAGCCGCAGGAACTGTAATTGGGCACCAGACCGGTAGCCTTCCGGCGGGTCCAGCACGTCATGGTAGGCGGGGCGCAGGGTCAGTTGGGTGAATTCGGCGTGGTCAAGCTGGCCACTGCCGAGGCTGACCCGGAAAGTGTCGTGGCCCTGGTCGTCACGAACCGCAGGCTCCGGTACCGGAGGTATCTCCTGCGCATCGTCTATCCGGCTGCGTGAGATCAGTAGCTGATGCGACAAGGGGGCGGAAAACTCCCTTGGCCAGCCACGGGCTTCGCTTTGATAGCGCACGTAATCGTAGGTGGCGTCCAGTACCCAGGCTCTTTCCTGTGTCGAGAGCTGTTGCATCTCAGGGCCATTCACCTGCACGTAACCATTGGCGATGGCTGCGGCCAGGGTTTGATGGTCACGGGGCAGGGTATCGAGGCTGTGGCTAACAGCTGTGGCGGCCGAAGGCCGGTAATGAATGCTTTCGACAAGGCCTGCATCCCGAACCCAGCGTACCGTGTCGGATGGGATTGCGTGAGTGCTTACTTCTCCCAGCAGGTTGGTGCCCGGGCGCGCGGCATCAATCAGTGCCAGCAAGCGATAGGCGCAGTTCTCGTCAAAGAAGTAGTAATCGAAGTTTTTGTCCTGAATCTCCCAGGTGTGGGCCAGCATGGTGTCTACTTCCGGCTGGGTCAGGTTCAGGGTGTATTCCCATAAGTCCCTGTGTTCAATGTCGTTGTACAGCCGGATCATTTCGTAATAGGGGCGGATGGAGGTAATTCCGGGATAGCCGCCGAAAATTCCCCGATAGGCAAATAGCAGCTCGCTGTCGTGTTCAGCTGCGTCCGCCGCGTAAGAAATAGTATTGGCCAGCAGCAGGTCGGCTTCTTCATCCTCCTGGGGTGGGTCCAGTCGAAGGAATGTGTGGCCGAACATGGACGATGGGCTGTTCAGATACGAGGCGGCGAACACCAGTGTGACCTTCTCGGTGTTCAGTTCGGTCGCCCACTCGTCATAAGCGGGGCAAACGACAGGATCAGCGGGCAGGTCGAGCTGTTCCCGAAGCCAGGCATCCCGGGCCGGAAAGCGGCATCGGGCGTGATCGTTGCCTTCACCTGGCTCCTGAATAGCGGCAAGCGTTGCTTCCAGTTCTTCCCTGGGTGAGGTTTTGCCGTTCTCGCTCAGAAAAAACGCAGAGTCGTCCGCCTGACTGGTGTAGCCGGCGCCAAATCGGTCAGGCTGGTAGTGACCAAGGGTCAACCATACCGGGTGAAGTTGCAGTTCATCAGGTGTGATGGCAACGGCTGCCTGGGCCGAGAGTGAGCATGCAAGCCACAGAGCGGCCTGACGGAGGCGCAAGATGTTACCCATAGGGGAGATCAGAGTCCGGATTGCGATTGGGTGCAGGAGGGCGCCATCCGTGGCGCCAGTCAGTCTGAGTTATTAATTTATCAAGCTACTACATACTTCCGTAGGGATTTATCCTGCTCCATGAGGCTTACGATTGCGTCAACAGCTTGCCCTGTTGTTGCTTCTGGAGAGGGGAAAATTATTTCAAAATTAGATTGTAAAAGATGATAGAAGGCTGGGCGTTCATCGGGTGTGATACCGAGAGTAACGGCCATTGCCTCCAGATTCTCTCCGCTGCCCTTTGAAATATCTGCAGCTACGGCTGAACCGCGAGAATCAATCAGCATTGCCATCGATTGTACGCTCTGGTTCGTGTTACAGCCCACAATCCCGAACGTCATACTCACAGTTTGGGAAGCCATGCCGTTGGTGGTTGCCCCTAACACGTGAGGAATTACGCCAGACTGTCCTTTCCAAATCATAGCGCCAACACCACAGCCAGGTTGGGCGAACACCATGGAAGACGCTGATATTAGCAGGGCTCCTAAAACGATTCTTTTCATTTTTTCTCTCCTTGCGGTCTTTTCGAGCAAGGCTGTTCTCAGCCTACCCTTCTAGCAAGTGTAGTTACATTATTTTGGTTGTGAAGGAGCACCTAAGATTTTTTTAGAAAAAATACTCTAAGTGTATAGAGTTTGAGTCGGAATCCAGCTCGTGTCGAGCGGTGATCTGGACGTTACTGAGGGGTTGAATAGCTGCCACGATTTCAGTCTGTTTAGTTAGCTTTGAATTAATAAAACTACGAGTTTTATGCTTTATGCCAAAGAAGAAAGGCTGAGAGTAGAGAAAGGCTTCAGCTTTGATTCGGGGAGTAGCAAAGTTCTCTCGAATCGAAATCGCAACTTCTGGCAAGTACGAGATAGTAATTCTTGGGGTTGTATGAGCTATACCAACACCGATTGACGATGAATCTGACAGTTCATTTTCTTGATTTGAGTGCCTATCTATGACTGTTTTGTAAGACCAGGCAATCGATGTATTCTCGGAAATATATTTTGCATTTAAGGACTCTAGCTCAATGATATTTATTTTTTTTATTTTTGGGGACCCATTTATATCAACAGCTTCAATATCTAAGAAGTTGAATGTATTTCTATCGTTGAGTGTGGTGGAGAATGGCGAGTCGATTCCTTTGTACCCAAGTTTAAATCCGATACCTGAATAATATTTTCCACTAAATTTCTGAACACCGGTACTGATCTTCCTTGGGGTAGTGAAAATGGGTTGAGTATTCGAAGTTATGACCGATCTGAAAAGTTTTTTATTCTCTGGTGTAGGATCCTTTTTGCTGAGTGCAAGCATTGTTGTAGCGTTATTTTTGTTGGTAATGCCCTTTTTGTCTAGCCGATTTAATATGTCGATAGGGTAAATTCTTAAGTGCTCTTGGTTGTCTTCTAATATTTTAACGGCTTGGATTGCTCTTAGGATTTCAGATGAGCAGTTATAAGAAAAGAATTTGTATGGGTATGTTGTTTTTTGGAGTTCTTTTGTGTGTAGATACAAAAGAATAGACTTTTCATGTTCAATGTTAAGGTCAAAAATAGTAAGTGAGCGATTTTCGATGTTAGTGTATTGTTCAATTATAGGATGAAAGACCTGTTCCGAAAATCGCCCCTCAAAGCCTCCATTAACACCCTTTGTTATAGTGTCTATTGGGGACTTGCTATCACCGGTATCAGCAGTGAATGTGACTACATGATCGAAGTATGGAGCGCCCCTGTTAAAGCTAAATCCAAGCAAAATATGGCCAAAATATGACATTGGCGAGCGATTACTGGCATCTGCAAAAATCACAGTAGTCGCAACGCCTGACTCTGCGAATGGATTGGCTATTGTATTATTAAAGCAATGCTCTACCGAGAAGTTCCCCGTAAGATTTTCTTGCAATGACAGCCAATAGTATCTTGCTGGAAATTTGCACCTAGAATCTGTGCTGTTTTGCTCGAACAGAGCTTGAAGCTCTATATCCAATACGGCAGTTTCGGACAGATAGAACGAATTGGGTTTAGAGTCTTGGTTTGGACCTAGATAAAGTAAGCTCGCTATTTCTTGGGCCTGGCTCTCTGTAATTGTATCAAGGTTTAATTTGGCTGCGAGTAACGTGGACGGGAGGGATAAAAAACAAAAGACGACTATTAATATTATCTTCATAGTTATCGATTATGGTTTATTGAGGTTAATCCACTAAGCTCCTTTATCAATTCGCCGGGTGTTTGACTTTTAATTATTTTTTCTGAAAAGTTCTCGCAGCCTACTAATTTCTTGATGCAAAGAAGGTCTTTTAGCGCTCTGCTTTCATCGGATTTTTCTGGGTCAGCTTTCATCGCTTGGAAGTTTAAATAAATAAAGGTTTTCCACTTATAGAATTGACTGTTGGGGGCCTTTTCGAGACTGGCGCCGCACAATATGACTGTGGACGCCAGAATGAAGAATAATCGGTATGCTTTTATACGCAACTTGATATTCTTTTAGTGCTATTTAGATTGAAGCTCAAAAAAGTATGCATTCGGCTCGTATTCAAAAGCGGCGCCGGTAATCATGTCTGTAGTGCTCAGGTCCCAGAAAACGTTTAAGAGGGTTACTGAGTCATACTGCTTTGTTAGATCCCTGCTGACGCTGTGGTATCCATCTTTAGATATCATTACGGTATCTTTTTTGTTTTTGGGCAATCTAACAGTCATTGGTGTGTTGCCGATTCTTTCGCCGTCAATAAAAATGGCTGCCCCTGATGGCTCACTTTGGAACGTCACAGCTTGATTGTTACCTTTGATAACAGTGCTGCAACCAGAGATAAGCGCCAACGAAGCTACTACTGCAGTGACCTTTTTCATTTCAAATCCCTCATAAAAGAGCTACCAAATTTTACATACCTAAGTAATGTAATCAAGTAAAAATGTTTTGTTTCAGCCCATTGAAAGAGAATTTAGCCGCTCCCAAGGTACGCCTCCCGCACTTCCGGATTGGCCAGCAGGTTCTTGCCGGTGTCGTGCAGCCGGATGCGCCCGGTTTCCAGCACATAACCCCGGTCGGCCAGGTTCAGGGCCTGATGGGCGTTCTGTTCCACCAGGAACACGGTGATGCCTTCCTCCCGAAGGTGGCCGATGATCTCGAATATCTGTTTGATGATGATCGGCGCCAGGCCCAGTGACGGCTCATCCAGGATGATCATCCGGGGTTTGCTCATCAGTGCCCGGCCGATGGCGAGCATTTGTTGCTCGCCGCCAGACATAGTGCCGGCCCGCTGGTGTTCCCGCTCCTTCAGGCGGGGGAACAGCTCGTACACGTGATCCTGGCTTTTACGGATCTCGGCCTTGGTGTTGAAGAACCCACCCATGGCCAGGTTCTCTTCCACCGTCAGCCCCGAGAATACCCGGCGGCCTTCCGGCACGATGGCAATGCCGGAGCGCATGATGTTGGAGGTGGCTTCATTGGTAATATCCCGGCCTTCCAGGATCACCCGCCCGGCACTGGCCTGCGGGCTGCCGCACACCGTCATCAGCAGGGTGGTTTTACCGGCGCCATTGGCTCCGATGAGGGAGACAATTTCGCCCTTGTTAACTTCCACAGACACCCCGTGCAAGGCCTCGATCTTGCCATAGTGGGTATGAACATTTTCCAGTACCAGCATAGTGTTTCCTCAGGCCTCGCCCAGATAGGCTTTGATCACATCGTCGTTCTGGCGGACTTCTGCCGGGGTGCCGCTGGCCAGGGGGCGGCCTTGGTTGATGACGGTTATCCGGTCGGAAATGTCCATCACCAGGCTCATGTCGTGCTCGATCAGCAGTACCGACACGTTGTAGTCGGACTTCAGGCTGACAATCAGCTGGTTGAGGTCTTTGGTTTCTGCCGGGTTCAGGCCGGCGGCCGGTTCATCCAGC
Organism: Marinobacter sp. KM021; assembly: GCF_050707965.1. Taxonomy (NCBI): domain Bacteria; kingdom Pseudomonadati; phylum Pseudomonadota; class Gammaproteobacteria; order Pseudomonadales; family Marinobacteraceae; genus Marinobacter; species Marinobacter sp. KM021. The sequence goes on along the minus strand of NZ_CP136129.1, from coordinate 2,808,931 downwards.
ATCAGCAGTTTGGGCTCGGTCACCATGCAGCGGGCAATCTCCAGGCGCCGTTGCTGGCCGTAGGCCAGATTGCCGGCATCCCGGTTGGCAAGATCAAGCAGACCCACCCGCTCCAGCCAGTAGGCCGCCCGGTCCAGGGATTTCTGCTCCCGTGAACGGTAGTTGGGGGTTTTAATCAGTCCGGACAGCAGGTTGGTGTTCAGATGCCGATGCTGGGCCACCAGCAGGTTTTCCACCACGGTCATTTTGTTGAACAAGCGAACGTGCTGAAAGGTCCGCACCATGCCCAGCCGCGAGATTTTGTAGTCGGGCTTGCCTTGCACCTCTTTGCCTTTGAACAAGATCTTGCCACCACTGGGCTTGTAGAACCCGCTGATGCAGTTAAATACCGTGGTTTTGCCGGCACCGTTTGGCCCGATGATGGAAACGATTTCGTGTTCCTGCACATCCAGGCTCACCTGATCGACGGCCAGCAGGCCGCCGAAGCGCATGGACAGATTTTTTACATCCAGCATGTCTGTCACTCCTGCCGTTTCAGTTCAATGTGAATCCGCCGCATGGGCATCAGGCCCTGTGGTCGCCACACCATCATCAACACCATGGCTGCACCGAACACCAGCATGCGGTAGTCGGCAAACTCACGGGCGAGCTCCGGCAGTATGGTGACCGCAATGGCGGCGAGTATGACGCCGATTTGCGAGCCCATGCCGCCGAGCACAACAATGGCCAGAATGATGGCGGATTCAAGGAACACGAACGACTCCGGGCTGATAAAGCCCTGCTTGGAGGCAAACACGGTGCCGGCAAAGCCGGCAAAGAACGCGCCGATGGTGAACGCTGAAAGCTTCACCGCGGTGCGGCTCAGGCCCAGTGAGCGGGCGGCAATTTCATCTTCCCGCAGGGCTTCCCAGGCCCGGCCCACTGGCATGCGCATCAGTCGGCGAATCACCAGAGCGGTGATCACCGCCAGTACCAGGGCTATCAGGTACAGGAAAATCACTTTGTGCTCGCCGCTGTAGGCAATACCAAAGGTTTCGTGGAACGAGGTATTGCCTTCTTCCTTAACGCGCCGGCCAAACTCCATTCCGAACAAGGTGGGTTCGGGAATGCCGCCGATGCCGTTGGGGCCGCCGGTAATGGAGGTCCAGTTATTCAGCAGAATCCGGATAATCTCCCCGAAACCAAGGGTCACGATGGCCAGGTAATCGCCCCGCAATCGCAGTACGGGAAAACCCAGTACCAGGCCGAACAGGGCGGCGAGCAGGGCACCGATGGGCAGGGCCATCCAGAACGAAATGCCCATGTACTGGGACAGCAGGGCAAAGGTATAGGCGCCCACGGCATAGAAGGCGACGTAGCCAAGATCGAGCAGGCCGGCAAGACCAACCACCACGTTCAAGCCCAGCGCCAGCATGACGTAGATCAGCACCAGAGTTGCCAGATCCACCGAGCCCCTGGACACGAAGAACGGCCAGAACAGGGCCAGCACAATGATGCCGGTCAGCGCCCAGGACTCCAGTTTTACCCGCTTGGCCTGGGGCATGGGTTCACGGCCTGCCAGTGGGTTCAGTGCCGGCAGTTTGCCGAGATTTCCCATGATGGTGTCGCGATACAGCTGGAAGAAAAACACAATGGCGGCGGCTACGAACACCGAGATAATGGTGCTGGCATCGGCGCCTTCCAGGCCGACCCGGGTGCCCCGGGCAACCAGGTTAAGGCCCAGGATGGGGAAGGCGATGACCATGGTGACCACCGCGCAGAACAGAGCGTGCTTGAAGTTGTGTGCTGCCATCAGATCTTCTCAACCTCCGGTTTGCCCAGCAGTCCGGTGGGTTTGAACAGCAGAATCAGAATCAGCAGGCTGAACGACACCACGTCTTTGTACTCCCCGCTCAGATAGCCGGAGGTCATGCTTTCGGCAACGCCCAGAATCAGCCCGCCCAGCATGGCGCCGGGGATGCTGCCGATGCCGCCGAGCACCGCCGCAGTAAAGGCTTTCAGGCCGGCGATAAAACCGAACAAGGGGTCCACCGAGCCGTAGTACATGCCCAACAGCAGGCCGGCCACCGCGGCCAGCGCGGCGCCAATCACGAAGGTGGCGGAGATGATGCGGTTGGTATCAATACCCAGCAGGTTGGCCATGCCCAGATCCTGGGACACGGCCCGGCAGGCGCGGCCGATGCGCGAACGGGCGATAAATAGCGAAAGGATGGTCATGCAGACCAGGGTTGTGATGAAGATGGTGATCTGCATGTAGGAAATCGACAGCTGGAAGCCTTCGCCCGTACCAAAACGGAAGCTGCCATCAATCAGCGCCGGGAAGCCAATGTTGCGGGAACCCTGCGCCAGGTGCACGTAGTTCTGCAGGAAGATAGACATGCCGATGGCGGAGATCAGTGGAATCAGCCGGTGCCGGCCGCGTACTGGCCGATAGGCAACCCGTTCCACAGCCCAGCCCATGGAGCTTGAAACAATCATGGCGCAGATCAGCGCGACGATCAGCACCAGCGGTAACCAGGCAATGCCCAGGGTGGCGAGGCCGGTAATGGCGATCAGCGCGGTGTAGGCACCGATCATGTAGATCTCACCATGGGCGAAGTTGATCATGCCGATGATGCCGTAAACCATCGTATAGCCGATGGCGATCAGGGCATAGGTGCTGCCGATCGTCAGCCCGTTGATGAGCTGCTGCGAGAAATAAAGGAGGTCTTGCATCTGTGTGGAACTCCGAATGCCTGCTGCCCGCACTCCTTGTCCCTTTGACGGGTTGGCCGTCTGGTCGCAAAGCGGGTCAGCAGAAGCCCAGAAAAACACCTTCCCCCGGGTTACGGCGAGAAGGTGTTCTCATAATGACCGTCTGTAAACGATGTTGGCTCAGTTGACCGGAGTCTTGCTGCCGTCGGAGTGCCATTCGTAGACGACAAACTCGAAGGACTCCATATCGCCCGCCTGGTTGTACTGAACGGTACCGATGGGCGTTTCGAAAGTGCCGGCGCGCAGGGCCTTGGCTACTTCAAACGGATCTTTGGTACCAGCCTGCTCGATGCCATCGGCAACCAGCTGAACAGCTGTATAGGAGGTGAGAACAAATGGGCCGGATGGGTCTTCACCCTTGTCAGCGAAGGCGGCTACCAGATCCTGGTTCTCTTCTTTCTCGTCAAAGCTGGGTGGCAGGGTAACCAGCAGGCCTTCGGCGGCTTCGCCTGCAATGGTGTTGATGTCTTTGTTGCCAACGCCTTCAGGCCCCATGAACTTCGCGTTCACGTCCGCCTGGCGTGCCTGGCGAAGGATCAAGCCAAGCTCCGGGTGGTAGCCGCCGTAGTAGACGAAATCCACGTTGGCCTGTTTGATTTTGGTAACCAGTGACGAGAAGTCTTTGTCACCGGCGGTGATGCCTTCAAACATGGCCACTTCCACGCCGGCATTGCGCAGGGTGTCACGCACCGCCGTGGCAATGCCTTCACCGTACTGCTGTTTGTCGTGGATGACAGCGACCTTATTCGGGTTCTGGCTGACGATGTACTCACCGGCGACCGGGCCCTGCATGCTGTCCAGGCCGATGGTGCGGAATACCAGCTCATAACCACGCTGGGTAATTTCCGGGCTGGTTGATGCCGGGGTTATCATCAGGATGCCTTCGTCTTCATAAATATCAGACGCCGGCTGGGTGGAGCTGGAACACAGGTGACCCACCACGTATTGAACACCCTGGTTGACCAGGCGGTTGGCAACGGTGACGGCCTGCTTGGGGTCGCACACGTCATCTACCTCCACGCCCACCAGTTGTTCGCCCATAACGCCGCCGGCAGCATTGATGCGTTCAATGGCCATGCGGGCGCCAGAAAACTGCATATCACCATACTGGGCAACGGGGCCGGTCATCGGGCCGGCAATACCAATTCGGATTTCAGCGCCGGCCTGGCCGGCGGCCATCAGGGCAACAGAAGCGCCTACAGCGGTAGCGAGTTTCTTAACGGACATTTTCATCGTGATGTTCCTGTTTGTTCAGGGTTATTGTTATGTTCTCAGAGACTTAAACAAACACCACAGCCAGCTGCTTGTCAAGCAGATCGGGCCAGGGTTTGCTCTGGAACACAGCGTCGCTTTCCAGGGTGGAATCAGCAAGCTCTGTGCCGTTCTCTGCGATGTTATGCGTCCGTGCTGTCGTCCTGATCGGTGAAGACCAGCGTCCTGTAACTTTCGTGATCGTGCAGTGGCTCGAAACTGGGGTCGACGGAGGCATCGTCCCGGTAGGCTTCGGAGATGTCGATGGCTTTCTCCAGAGTGCTGACGGCATCTTCCCAGCGGCCAATCTCCGCGTAGGCGCAGGCCAGTTGGTAATGGGCGTGGCCGTTATCCGGCGCCAGTTTCAGGGCCCGCTGGCACAAGCTAATGGCCCAGAGGGGTTCACGCATTTCCAGAACGGCGTCGGCTTTGTAGCTCAGGGCTTCCACATCATCAGGGCGCAGGTCCAGAATCTGGTCGTAGGCGGAGATCTTGTTTTGCTGGGAGGTCTCCTGGCTTGCCTTCAACCAGAGCGCGTGCACCTCGTTAGTGCGTTCAATCTCTGCCTGGTTCTGGTGAATGATCTCGGATTTCTGCTGCAACTGCTCTTCAATGGATTTCAGGCGCTTCTCGTACTCCACCACCAGTTCGTTTACCCGTTTCTCGGCCAGGCTGGTGAGCTGGTTGCGCATGTCGCGGATCGAGTTCCAGCCAATCACAACCAGGATAGAGGTGGCGCCGGCAATCAGGTAAAAGAAGTAGGTGACGGTATCGGTGGCGTAGGACATGGTCTTGTCGGCCACTGACAATTCCTTGTCGACCACTTTTTCAATTAACTCGGCCCGGGTGTTCTGCATCTCCTGCCGCAATGCTTTCACCTCATCCAGCAGATAGCGCTCCACGAATGGATTGTACAGGGGGCTTTCCAATTCACCGATTCGCTCATCAACGTCTTCGTCCGTCACTTGCTGGGCCGACTCAGCCGGTTGCTGTTGGGCCATGGAGGCGCTGGCGAAAGTGATAGCAAAAACGAGTGTGAGGAAAAACCTGATCATCAACCGTTATCCGTTTCTGGGTGAGTGGCAAGCTGATGACCATAGCATAATGGCCACCAGAAAAAATGCCGCATACCTGGTGCGCGGCATGCTGAGCAATATAGGACGCAAGCTAGGTGATAATGCCCACTTGCAATTGCCAGTGCAAAGACCTCTAATATTTAGAGGCATAAATAATGGGTACATTCTGGAGCAGTGGTGTGAACAATTACGAGCAGGTGTTGGTGGCGCTTCGGCGGGTTATCCGGGCGACCGATCTTCATTCCAAGCGGTTGAGCAAGCACGCCGGGCTGACAGGGCCACAGCTGTTGATCATGCGCACTATCCGGGACCTCGGGGAGGTGACCATTGGCACCATCGCCGAAAATGTCAGTCTTAGTCAGGCCACCGTAACCACCATCCTGGACCGCCTGGAGCTGCGTAAACTGGTGTACCGGGTGCGCAGCACGCAAGACAAGCGAAAAGTGCACGCGCACCTGACCGAAGAAGGCGCCGAGATACTCGCCCGCGCCCCCAACCCGCTGCAGGAAGACTTCATCGCCAAGTTCCAGAGCCTGGCCGAATGGGAGCAGACCATGATCCTGGCCTCATTGCAGCGAGTAGCGAACATGATGGATGCCGACGACATTGATGCGTCGCCGGTGCTGACCGTTGGCTCTGTGCTCAAGGATGATGGCTGGAAGGAAAAAGCCTGACTGGGGCTTGTCCTAAGGGTCTGTCCCCGAATGGGGACTGACCCATCTTGGACCCATGGGTTCTAGTTGGGTGCTTTAGACGGGCAAAAGTGGGTCAGTCCCCTTTGGGGACAGACCCCTAGGACTGACCCATCTTGGAACCAATGGGTTCTGGTTTGGCGGCATGGACGGGCAAAAGTGGGTCAGTCCCCTTTGGGGACAGACCCTTCAAAACCTAATGCACACTAGAGCCCTGCCTCGGCTTATTCCCAAAACACACCTGAAACACATCGTTGTAGTGCTTGGCGAAATTCACCGATATCCCTTCCTTCAGATACTCCGGCAATTCCTCATAATCCCCGCGGTTTGCCTCCGGCAGTATCAGGTTATTGATCTTCTGCCGCCGCGCCGCAATCACCTTCTCCCGAATGCCACCCACCGGCAACACCTGCCCGGTTAGTGTCAGCTCTCCGGTCATGGCAATGTTTTGCTGTGGGGCTTCCTTGCGGGCGATGGAGAGCAGGGCGGTGGCCATGGTGACGCCGGCGCTGGGCCCGTCTTTCGGGGTGGCGCCTTCTGGTACGTGCAGGTGCACGAAGGATTTATCGAAGAAGGTCGGGTCGCCCTTGAAGCGCTTCAGGTTGGAAGACACAAAGCTGTAAGCAATCTCTGCCGATTCCTTCATGACATCCCCCAGTTGCCCCGTGAGCTTGAAGCCCCGTTGGCTGGTGTGAATGCGGGAGGCTTCGATACTCAGTGTGGCGCCGCCCATGGCGGTCCAGGCCAGGCCGGTGACCACGCCGGTGCCTTTCAGAGATTTCTCTTTCTTGAACGCCGGTTGTCCCAGGTAACTCACCAGATCAGACACCCCTACTTTCACTGGCTCATCCGGGTTTTCCAGCAGCCTCACAATGCCCTTGCGGATAATCTTGTGCAGCAGTTTTTCCAGGTTCCGCACACCGGCTTCCCGGGCGTAACCTTCAATCACCTGGCGGATCGCCGCATCGGTAATGTTCAGCTGTTTTTTCAGCAGCCCGGCCCGTTTCAGCAGGCGTGGCAGCAAGTGGTGCTTGGCGATGGCCAGCTTCTCTTCGCCGATGTAGCCAGACAAGCGAATCACATCCATCCGGTCCAGCAGGGGCCGGGGAATGGTGTCCAACTGGTTGGCGGCGCACACGAACAGCACCTTGGACAGGTCCATGCGCACGTCCAGGTAATGGTCCAGGAATTCCCTGTTCTGTTCCGGGTCCAGTGTTTCCAGCAGGGCAGAGGCCGGGTCGCCTTGATAGGAACTGCCGATCTTGTCGATCTCATCCAGCATGATGACCGGGTTGGCCACCTTGCTGTCTTTCAGGGCCTGAACGAACTTGCCGGGCATGGCGCCGATGTAGGTGCGGCGGTGGCCCTTGATCTCGGCTTCATCGCGCATGCCGCCTACACTGAACCGGTAAAACTCCCGGCCCAGGGCGTCTGCCACCGAATGGCCAATGGAGGTTTTGCCTACGCCCGGCGGGCCTACCAACAACAGTATGGAACCACTCACTTCACCCTTGAAGGTGCCTTCGGCCAGGAACTCAATGATGCGATCCTTAACATCGTCCAGACCATCGTGGTCTCGGTCCAAAATGCGGCGGGCTTCGGCCAGGTCAAAATGGTCTTCGGAATGCACACCCCAGGGCACCTGGGTAATCCAGTCCAGATAATTGCGGGTAACGCCGTATTCCGGGGAGCCCTGTTCCAGTACCTGCAGTTTCTGGATTTCATCCTTGAACCGCTCTTGCACCGCCTCCGGTGGATTCAGCTTGGCCATGCGCTCTTCAAAACGCTCCACGTCCGCGGTCTTATCGTCCTTGGCGATGCCCAGCTCCCGCTGGATGACCTTCAGCTGCTCCCGCAGGAAGAATTCCCGCTGGTGCTTCTGCACCTTCTCGTTCACTTCTTCGTTGATCTCGGATTGCAGGCGGGCCACTTCCTGCTCCTTGCGCATCAGTAAAAGAACCTTCTCCATGCGCCGGAGCAGGGGTACGGTATCCAGCACATCCTGCAATTCGCGACCCGGGGCGCTGGTCATGGAGGCGCCGAAATCCGCCAGGGGTGAACTGTCTTCCGGGCCAAAGCGGGACAGGTACTGCTTCACTTCCTCACCATACAGAGGGTTGGTGCGCAGCAATTCCTTGATGGCAGCGATGATGGCCAGGGTGTAAGCCTTCAGTTCATCGGCCGGCTCCTCTGGCTCTTCCGGGTATTCCACTTCCACCAGGTAGGGTGGGCGGCGGCGCAGCCACTGAACAATCCTGAACCGCTGCATGCCCTGGGCAATAAACTGCACCTTGCCACCTTCGCTCTGGGCGTGGTGAACCTTCACCGCACACCCCATCGTCTCGAGGTCATCGCTGGCGGGAATGCCGGTGTCGGACTCCGGATCTTCCACAAAGCAGATGCCCAGAACCTTGTGGTCGGTTTCACCCACCCGCTTCAGGGTTTCCTGCCAGGGGTCCTGGTTCACCACCACGGGCTGCACCTGGGCCGGAAAGAACGGCCGGTTCGACACTGGCAACACATACATACGCCGCGGCCTGGCCTGTTGAGGCAAGACCAGGCTTTTGCTGTTCTCGTCTTTGCCGATGTACTCGGTCACATCTTCTTCAAATTCTTCCAGGGAGTCTGTGCGGTTCTCGTCATTCATACCGTGCTGCTCTCAAGGCTGAGTGGTTAAAGACCTATGTGACGGCATTGGCGAGATTTTCAAGCTTAGGGTAATGTAATTACAATGTAGTTTTTGGGGAAGAGATCCATGAGAGACGAATACGACTTTTCAGAGGCGAAAAGAAACCCCTACGCCAAGGCGTTGAAAAAGCAGATCACGATTCGGGTGGACGAAGATGCGCTGGGATACTTCAAGGCATTGGCCGAAGAATTGGGCGTGCCTTATCAGAGCCTGATCAATCTTTATCTGCGGGACTGCGCGCAGGCTCGAAGGAAGCCGGATCTGCACTGGAAATGAAGCTGGTGACTTGATTTTGTGCTCCTCGCCCCAATACCGGACGTATCAAATTCATTTCAGCTTCGGGTAACTGTATGACCGCTTCGCCGTACATCTTCGACGCCACCGCCGACAACTTTCAGCAGAAAGTAATGGAAGCCTCCGCCACCACCCCAATCCTGGTGGACGTATGGGCCGAATGGTGCGCGCCTTGTAAGCAGCTGATGCCGATTCTGCAGAAGCTGGCGGAGGAGTATCAGGGGAATTTCCAGCTGGCCAAGGTGAATGCAGACGAACAGCAGGAGCTGACGGCTTCCCTGGGTGTGCGCAGCCTGCCCACGGTGATTCTGGTGAAGAATGGCCAGGCGGTGGATGGTTTTAACGGTGCCCTGCCGGAAAGTGAGATCCGCAAGGTGCTGGAAAAGCACATCGACGCGCCGTCTGAAGACCCCTACGAGAAAGCCCACGCCCTGTGGGAAGCCGGTGATGTAGACGGTGCCCTGGCCATCCTCACCGAGATGAACCAGAAAGACCCGGAAAACCTGGATGTGCTGATCGACCTGGCCCAGCTGAAAGCCGAGCAGGGCGATCTCGACACCGCCGAGCAGGTGCTCAACAGCCTGCCGCCGGAAGAGAAGCTGCAGCACAAGGCCAAACAGCTGGCGGCCAGGGTGAAGTTTTTGAAGCAGTCCGGTGAACTGCCGGCGCAGTCGGAACTGGAGGCAAAGCTGGAAGCCAATCCGAAAGACCCGGAAGCCCTGCACCAATTGTCCCTGCACAAGGTACTGCAGGACAAAAACGCCGAAGCCATGGATCTGCTGATTCGCCTGATGCAGTCAGACAGCACCTACAAAGACGGTATCGCCAAGACTACGCTGGTGGAACTGTTCGAGAAGCTGGGGAACAACAATCCGGATGTGCGTACCTACCGCCGTAAACTCTACACCCTGATGCACTGACAAAGGATGGCTGGCCTGGCTGTCAAGGTCAGGCCAGCAACGCCACCGATTTGATCAGCGCGTACACCTGCTTGCCCGTTGCCAGCCCCAGTTGCTGGACCGCCCGGGCGGTGATTTCCGCCAACAGCAATTGACCGTCCGCCGTTCGGCAGGCCACCACGCAACGGTTGTCCCTGGGCGGGTCTATGCGTTCGATGGTCACCGGCAGGTGGTTCTGAATGCTGATGTGTTGAGGGTCTACCAGAGACAAACTGACGTCCCGGGCAAGAATGCTAATCCGGGTTCTGTTCGTCCCGGCTGCCGGCGCAGAACTTGTTAACCACAGGCGAGCCTCCGGCGGGCCAAAAGGCCGGGCGTTGTCTTCTCCCGCCTCACCCAGAGTACCTTCCAGAACAGAAGCGGCTCCCGCATCATCGAACAACGGTGAGTCTGGCCGGGCCAGGGCCTCTCGCAAGGTTTCCACGTTTTGAATCTGGCCGTTCTGCATGAACACCACCCGGTCTGCCAGCCGGGTGACCTCATCCGGGGAATGGCTGACCATGATAATCGGCACCCCGGATTCCGCCGCCATGCGTGACAGAAACGGCATGATTTCCCGTTTGGTCTGGGTATCCAGCGCCGCCATGGGTTCGTCCAGTAGCAGCAACTGGGGGCTGATCAACAACGCACGGCCAAGGGAAAATCGCTGGCGCTGGCCCCCGGAGAGTTGATCAATCCGCCGGTCCAGCAGGTGCTCAATACCCAGCATGGCGGTCACTTCGTCCGGGTGAAGCCGACGTTGTTCCGCCGGTGTGCGCTGGTAGCCATACAGCAGATTCTCACGGGCAGACAGGTGAGGGAGCAGGCTGTGCTCCTGAAACACCAGGCCAATCCTGCGCTTGTGCAGGGGTAGAAACTGCCGGCCCCGTTGCCAGTGCTGCCCGCCAAAGCGCACCACCGCACCCTTTGGCCGTTCCAGGCCGGCGATAATGCGCAGCAGGGTGGTTTTGCCGCAACCGGAGCGGCCAAACAGCGCGGTGACACCCTCCAGCGGTAGCTCATGGTTAACCTTGAGCTCAAACTCCTTGCCGTGGCGAAGGTGTGCCTGCAGGTACAGGGTCATAGCTTGGCGACCTCGAACCGGCGGTTAATGCTGTACACCACAAACAAGGTGACAAAGGCGAAGATCAATAACATCAGCGACAGGCTGTGGGCGGCATCGTAGTTCATGGCCTCGGCGTGATCGTAGATCAAAACCGATAGCACCTTGGTTTCACCCGGAATGCTGCCACCGAGCATCAAAATAACGCCGAACTCTCCCAGGGTGTGGGCGAAGGTCAGCGTGGCGGCTACCACAAAACCGCCCCGGCTGAGAGGGAAGATCACCGTTCGGAGCCGGTCCCAGGCGCCGGCGCCCAGGCTGCTGGCCACCTCGACCGGGCGCCGGCCCAGGTTGCGAAAGGTTTCAGTCAGCGGTTGCACGGCAAAGGGCATGGAATAGATAACCGAGGCAATCAGAATCCCCTCAAACGAAAACGCCAGGTGCTGAAAACCCAAGTCCTGGAGGGTTTGGCCCACTACGCCCCGGGGCCCAAGAGTGATCAGCAGGTAGAACCCCAGCACGGTGGGCGGCAGCACCAGTGGCAGCGCCACAATGGCCTGCACCACGGTACGGAATTGGGTGCGCCCCTGCGCCAGCCACCAGGACAAAGGTGTGGCCAGCAATAACAGAATGATGGTGGTGTAAAGGCAGAGCTTGAAGGTGACTTCAATGGCCTGCCACTCTGCGGGGCCGAGTTGAAACATTGGGGTCCTTTCAGGTGAAGATGCCGATTGGCCGTGCGCCGGTCAGGGCATCACAAATCCGTATTGCTCCATTATAGAGTGTGCCTGCTCCGTGGCCATGAAATCGGCAAAGTGCATGGCCTCTGGCTTGTCGCCGCCACGCCGGGTAACCACATAGCCCTGGGTCAGCGGGTTGTGCAGGTTGTCGTCGATCAGGTAGTGGCTGTGGGTGGCCAGTTCCGGAAACTTCGCCAGAGACAGTGCAATCACACCCACCTGAGCGGCACCGGACGCGGCCATCTGCGCCGCGTGGGCAATGTTCTCACCAAACACCAGCTTGGGTTGCACGGCCTCCCATACGCCGGCCGCCTGCATGGCTTCCCTGGCGCGCAGCCCGTAAGGTGCGTGGGCCGGCTGGGCGATGGCGATTCGGGTAATGGAATCCGAAGTCAGGTCGTTGAGGGTCAGGCTGCCGGCGTCCAGGGTGTTGCTCCAGAGCACAATCCGGCCAATGGCGTAGACCGCTGGCGGGGTAGCCGTCAGCCCCTCCTGCTCAAGCCGCTTGGGAAACGCAATGTCGGCCGAAAAGAAAATGTCGTAGGGCGCACCGTTAATGATCTGCGTGGTCATCTTGCCGGAGGAACCATACACCACCTGCACATTGGCGGCCGGGTTGGCTTCGCGATACAGCTCAATGATGTCGTCCAGGGCATAGCGCAAATCCGAAGCCGCCGCGATGCGCACCAGTTCGCCCGCCTGGAGGCCGGACGTAAACAGCAAAGCGGCCAGCAGGGCCAGCATTCGCCATGGCTTGAACCATTGATACATCCCGAATCCCCCAAACAACGTATTCTGGTTTAGATAAGCGCAAGGCAGCGTAACCGTTTTACCGCAGCGAACCGAGTAACATGCTAAAACTCCCGCCCCAGCCTGACAACTGTGAACTCTGCGAACGTGCGGTACCCAAACTCACCCGCCACCACCTTATACCCAAACACCTGCACCGCCAAAAGCGGTTTCAGAAGCTGTTCAGTAAAGAGGAGCTGATCACCCGCACCTTGTGGGTGTGCCGGCCCTGCCATAATGCGATTCATCGGGCGCGTTCGGAGCATGAGTTGGGGTTGTACTTCAATACGCGGGAACAGCTGCTGAAACTGGAGGAGGTGAAGGCGTTTGTGGAGTGGATTCGGGATAAGCCGGCGGGGTTTGTGCCGAAGAAGGGGAGATGAACAAGCCCGCCGCAGCGGGCCTGTTGCCAGGGGGCTACGCCTTACCCTGCTTCATCGCTTCAAACTCATCCTCAAAGAAGAACTTCTCCTCCCCGAAGGCGGGCTCCAGCTCATGCAGCCAGGTGGCGGTTTCGCTGTACTTGGCGAAGAACGGGCGCTGCACCCAGTCCGGGTTGCGGCCCTGCAGGAAGCGCAGTACGAACACCTTTTCGCCTTTGATTTCGGTAATGCCCTGAACTTCCACCTTGCCGGGGCCGGCGCTCATGCTGGGGCCGCGGGCGGTGCGGGCCAGGCCGCTGACCTGCTTCATGGCTTCGCGGTAGATGTGGTAGGCCTCGGCCAGGGGCACTTCGAAGTAGTTCTTGGCGCCGGTGTCCCGCTCTACAAACATGTAGTAGGGGATGATGCCCAGCTTCACTTCTTTCTTCCAAAGCTTGGCCCAGTCATCGGCGTTGTCATTCACGTGTTTGATCAGCGGGCCCTGGGCGCGGATCTCGGCACCGGTGGCGCGGATGCGGCGGATGGCTTCTTCCGCGATGTCGGTGGTGATTTCCTGCCAGTGGTTGTAGTGGGCCATGATGGCCACGTGCTTGCCGCCATCAACCAGTTTGGCGAACAGTTCGATCAGCTCGTCGGCATCCTTGTCGGTCACGAAACGGTACGGCCAGAAGGTGAGGGCCTTGGTGCCAATGCGGATGGTCTGGATGTGATCGAACTCCGGCTGCAGCAGGGGTTCCAGGTACTGCACCAGGTTCTTGGTCTTCATCACCATGGGGTCGCCACCGGTGACCAGCAGGTCGGTCACTTCGGTGTGCTCCTGCAGGTAGCCGTGCAGCTTCTCGGCATCAGTGCTGGCCATTTTCAGGTCTTTGTCGCCCACAAACTGCGCCCAGCGGAAGCAGAAGGTGCAGTAGCTGTGGCAGGTTTGGCCCTGGGACGGGAAGAACAGCACGGTTTCGCGGTACTTGTGCTGCACGCCGTCCAGCACTTCGCCGTCCAGCTCCGGCATGTTCATTTCCATCTGGCCCGCCGGGTGTGGGTTCAGTTCGTCCCGAATTTCCTTGGCCACAGCCTGAATGTCCTTCTTGTCGGCACCCTCGCGGTGCAGCTTCGCCATCTGTTCGTAATGTTCGTCCTTGAGCATACCCTTTTGAGGGAATACGAGCTGATAGATGGGGTCGTTCGGTACCTTGTCCCAGTTGATCAGTTCGTTGATCACATATTCGTTGACCCGGAATGGCAGCACGCTGGCCACCACTTTCATTTCGAACAGGGTCTCTTCGGGGAGATTCTGGATCGCCTCAATTTTATCGAGCTGGCGGTCGGTAAAAACCTTGAACCGGCGTTCCTCGAATTCCTGAACCGGGATACGGTTCGGAAAGGTGACGATGGAGTTCATAGATCGCCCTCTGATTAGGTGCCAAAGATAAAAGGAGGGTTAGCAACCTCCTTCACTGGTTAAAAAACGGGCAGGCAAGTATACATAAATCGAAATTCATTTTCAGGTCTAATTAATAATTCAGTGCTTGTGGGTTGAGTTCATCGTCTAAGTTCGCCGAATGTCGCTAATTTAAGGCGAAATAGTCCGAAAATCTCAGATTTGTTTAAGGTTCAGGTGTTTAGCATGGCGATGCAATTCGTAAGTACCAATGCGCTCATACATTGGTCTGATGCCTGGTTGTGAAAGTCATCGAAACCGGACATTATTGCGTAACTAATCTAAATAAAGCGGCTGTTTTAGCATTTCAAACGGCTGTTTGTTTGTTTTTCTGGCTTATTTTGTAGTAAAAGTACGAAAGTTTTGGCGTGCGGCGCGCTCAGTGCCGCCGGTGTCGGGAAGTTCGGGGCCAAAAGCTCCGCCCGCAGCCGGCCTGCGCGGCAGGAAAAATGTGAAAGCTGTTCTATGCTTGAGAGAGGTCAAACGCGCTATTAAGCATTTCTCGCAAGCTGATGTATCCACAATAAAACTGCAGGTTATCGCAGCATTTCAAGTTTGCACCGTGACAGGCTGCTGATCGTGGCCCACGAGGCACCTTTTGAGTCCAAGGGGAGGGTTTGATGTACCAGGATGATGATCCCATTGAAACCAGTGAATGGCTTGATGCGCTGGAATCTCTGATCGAGAACGAAGGCGTTGATCGGGCCAAATACATTCTGGAGCGCCTGTCTGAGCGCGCCAGCCGCGATGGTACCGCGCTGCCATATTCCATCACCACGCCATTCCGCAACAGCATTCCGGTGGCCAAGCAGGCGCAGATGCCGGGCGACCTGTTCATGGAGCGGCGCATCCGTTCACTGATCCGCTGGAACGCCATGGCCATGGTGGTGCGGGCCAACAAGCGCCCGGGCGATCTGGGTGGCCACATTTCCACCTTCTCTTCTGCCGCCACATTGTATGACGTGGGCTTCAACTATTTCTTCCACGGTGGCGACGACAAGCGGGAATCTGATCTGGTGTACTTCCAGGGCCATGCAGCGCCGGGTATCTATGCGCGCTCCTTCCTGGAAGGCCGCTTTAGCGAAGAACAGCTCGACAAGTATCGCGAAGAGGTAGACGGCGAAGGCCTGTCCTCCTACCCGCACCCTTGGCTGATGCCGGATTACTGGCAGTTCCCCACGGTTTCCATGGGCTTGGGGCCGATTCAGGCCATCTACCAGGCCCACGTGATGAAGTACCTGCACAGCCGTGAGCTGACCGATATGGACAACCGCAAGGTTTGGGCGTTCATCGGTGACGGCGAGTGCGACGAGCCGGAAACCCTTGGCTCCATTTCCAAGGCCGGCCGCGAGAACCTGGATAACCTGATCTTCGTGGTTAACTGTAACCTGCAGCGCCTGGACGGCCCGGTGCGTGGTAACGGCAAGATCATCCAGGAACTCGAAGGCGTGTTCCGTGGTGCTGGCTGGAACGTGATCAAAGTCGTATGGGGTCGGCATTGGGACCCGCTCTACGCCAAAGACGAAAACGGCGCCATGCAGCGTGCCATGGATGAAATCTGCGACGGTGACCTGCAGAACTTCAGCTTCAAGGGCCCGGCTTACACCCGAAAGGAATTCTTCGGTCGTTACCCGGAGCTGGCGAAGCTGGTTGAGGACATGTCTGATGAAGAGATCAGCAAACTCAACCGTGGCGGCCATGATCCCTACAAAGTCTATGCCGCTTACCACAAGGCGGTGAACCAGGCCAACGGCAAGCCGACGGTCATTCTGGCTCACACCATCAAAGGCTACGGCTTTGGCGCGGCGGGCGAAGCCCAGAACACCGCGCACTCCCTGAAGAAGCTGGACATCGACACCCTGAAGGAGTTCCGGGACCGTTTCGGCGTGCCCCTGAAAGACGACGAGCTGGAAGAGGTGCCTTACTACCGCCCGGCGCCAGACAGCCCGGAACTGGTGTATATGAAAAAGCGCCGCCAAGACCTCGGTGGCTTCTATCCGAAGCGCAACAAGGACTGCCAGCCCCTGCAGATTCCCGACCTGGATATCTTCAAGCAGGTGCTGGAAGGCTCTGATGGCCGTGCCATCTCCACCACCATGGCGTTTGTACGCATTCTGAGCGCCCTGGTGAAAGACAAGCGCATCGGCAAACGCGTGGTGCCCATTGTGCCGGACGAAGCCCGTACCTTTGGTATGGAAGGCATGTTCCGTCAACTCGGTATCTACACCTCCGAAGGCCAGAAGTACGTTCCCCAGGATCGTGACCAGATCATGTACTACCGGGAAGACAAGAAAGGCCAGATCATGCAGGAGGGCATCAACGAAGCCGGTGCCATGGCTACCTGGATGGCCGCTGCCACGTCCTACAGCACCAACAGCTACCCGCTGATTCCGTTCTATGTTTTCTATTCCATGTTCGGCTTCCAGCGTGTGGGCGACCTGGCCTGGGCCTCCGGCGACATGCAGGCCCGCGGCTTCCTGATTGGCGGTACCGCCGGCCGTACCACCCTGAACGGTGAAGGCCTGCAGCACCAGGATGGCCACAGCCACGTACTGGCCAACACCATTCCGAACTGCAAGGCCTACGACCCGGCCTACGGTTACGAAATGGCCGTGGTGATTCGCCACGGTATGAAAGAAATGTTCGAAGACAACAAAAACGTCTTCTACTACCTGACCATCGAAAACGAAAACTACGAACAGCCTGCCATGCCGAAAGACTGCGAAGACGGCATTATCAAAGGCATGTACAAGTATGAATCGGTGGAAACCAAGGGCCGTAAGAAGAGCCCGAGGGTTCAGCTACTGGGTGCCGGCGCGATCATGAACGAAGTGCGCGAAGCCGCCCAGATGCTGAAGGACGACTGGGGCGTCGCCTCCGATGTGTGGAGCGTGACCAGCTTTAACGAACTGGCCCGTGACGGTCAGCACGTAGAGCGCTGGAACCACCTGCACCCGGACGACAAGCCGCGCCAGGCCTATGTTACTCAGTGCCTGGAGAAAGCCCAGGGGCCGGTCGTGTCTGCCACCGACTACATCAAACTGCACTCCGAGCAGTTGCGGGCCTTTATCCCGAAAACCTTTATGACCCTGGGCACAGACGGTTTCGGCCGCAGCGACACCCGCGAGAAGCTGCGTAGCTTCTTTGAGGTGGATCGCTACTACATCACCGTCACCGCCCTGTCTGCCCTGGCCAAAGATGGTGAGGTCAAGCTTGAACAGGTTCTCGAAGCCATGCGGAAGTACGGAATCGATCGCAACAAAACGAACCCGGTGCTGAGCTAAGGAGACCGCCATGAGTGAACAGGAAATCAAGGTTCCCGATCTCGGCGGTGCTGATGAAGTCGAGGTCATCGAAATCATCGTCAGTGCAGGGGACTCCGTTGAAGAAGAAGATCCGATTCTGACCGTAGAATCCGACAAAGCCTCCGTGGAACTGCCGGCGCCCGCCGCCGGCAAGATCACCAAAATCACCGTGAAGGTGGGTGACAAGGTCAAGGAAGGCGATGTGATCGGCATCATGGAAGGTGGTGCCGGCGGCTCTGACGACGACGGCAGCGACAAATCCGACGAGCCCGAGCCGAAGGCAGAAAGTAAAACCGAGACCAAATCCGAAGACAGCAAACCGGCGCCCAGGAAAAAATCCGGCGGCTCCCGCACCGAAGTGGTGAAGGTTCCGTCGCTGGATGGTTTTGATGACGTGCCGGTGATTGAAATCAACGTGGCGGAAGGCGACACCGTTGGCGAGGATGATCCGCTGGTCACCGTGGAGTCCGACAAGGCCACCATGGAAATTCCGTCGCCCTATGCCGGCAAGATCGGCAAGATTCTGGTGAAGGAAGGTGACAAGCTTTCTGAAGGCGTTGACCTGTTGGAAATGACCATCGAAGAGGATGGTGGCGACGAGGAAGAAACGTCAGATTCCGGTGAAAGCGCCAAGGCCGACAGCCAGGGCAGCAAGCCCGAAGTAAAAGCCGACAAACAGGAAGCCGCGCCCCAGCCCCAGGGTTCCACCTACGAGCCACCGGCGCCGGGCACCAAGGTGCATGCCGGCCCCGCCGTGCGCAAGCTGGCCCGAGAGCTGGGTGCAGACCTCACCCGGGTGAAAGGTTCCGGCCCGAAAAGCCGCATCCTGAAGGACGACGTGCACGCCTATGTGAAGAGCCAGCTGCAGCAGGCCCAGCAGGGCGGCGGCGTGGCAGTCGGCTCGGGCATCCCGGGCGTGAAACTGCCGGACTTCAGCCAGTTTGGTGACGTGGAGCGCGAAGGCATGTCCCGCATGATGGCGGCTACCGCCACCAACATGCAGCGCAGCTGGTTGAACGTACCCCACGTCACCCAGTTTGACGATGCCGACATCACCGAAATGGAAGACTTCCGCAAGGCCCAGAAAGCGGCCGGCGAAAAGCGTGGCGTGAAAATGACCCCGCTGCCTTTCCTGCTCAAGGCCTGCGCCGCTGCGTTGGCGGAACTGCCTCAGTTCAACGTGTCCCTGGACATGGAACGCAAAGAGGTGGTGCGCAAGAAGTACATCCACATCGGTATTGCGGTTGACACACCCCACGGCCTGATGGTGCCGGTGATCCGGGACGTTGACCAGAAAGGCCTGTGGGAACTGGCCGCCGAGAGCGCCGAACTGGCCCAGAAGGCGAGGGACAAGCAGCTGAAGCCGGCAGAAATGCAGGGCGCCTGTTTTACCATCACCAGCCTGGGTGGCATTGGCGGCACCGCGTTCACGCCCATCGTGAACACACCGGAAGTGGCCATCCTGGGTGTCTCCAAGGCATCCATGAAACCGGTGTGGGACGGCAAGGCATTCCAGCCACGGCTGATGCTGCCGCTGTCGTTGTCTTACGACCACCGGGCGGTGAACGGGGCGGACGCAGCCCGATTTACCAACCTGCTGGCGCAGCTGTTGGGGGATATTCGTACCCTGCTGTTGTAATGCATGCCTGCTGTCGCCTCCGTTAGCGATGACGGAGGCGGCAGAAACTGGCAGGATGATGGTTTTCTGGTTCAGGGAAACCGTCATGGCCAACAAACCAAGCTTCAACTGGGAAGACCCCCTGCTGCTCGACCAGCAGCTCTCCGAAGACGAACGCATGGTGCGCGACAGCGCCCGGCAGTTCGCTGACAAGAAACTCCGCCCCCGTGTGGTGGAGGCTTTCCGTAACGAACACACCGATCCTGCTATCTTTCGCGAAATGGGCGAGAACGGCCTGCTGGGTGCCACCCTGCCGGAGCAATACGGCGGCAGTGGCCTCAATTATGTGAGTTATGGTTTGATCGCCCGTGAGATCGAGCGTGTGGATTCTGGTTATCGCTCCATGATGAGTGTGCAGTCCTCACTGGTGATGGTGCCCATCTACGAATTCGGTAACGAAGAAACCCGCCAGAAATACCTGCCCAGGCTGGCCTCCGGTGAATGGATTGGCTGCTTCGGCCTGACCGAGCCGGACTATGGTTCAGACCCCGGCGCCATGATTACCCGTGCCCGCAAAGTAGACGGCGGCTACCGCCTGACCGGCAGCAAGATGTGGATCACCAACAGCCCGATCGCGGATGTGTTTGTGGTCTGGGCCAAGGACGATGACGACAAGATTCGGGGCTTTGTGCTGGAGAAGGGCTGGCAGGGCCTGAGCGCCCCGGTCATTCACGGCAAGGTGGGCCTGCGGGCGTCGATCACCGGTGAAATCGTGATGGATAACGTCTTCGTGCCGGAAGAAAACGCCTTCCCCGATGTGCGAGGCCTCAAAGGCCCGTTCACCTGCCTGGACTCCGCCCGCTACGGCATTTCCTGGGGTGCCCTCGGTGCT
Organism: Marinobacter sp. KM021; assembly: GCF_050707965.1. NCBI lineage: Bacteria > Pseudomonadati > Pseudomonadota > Gammaproteobacteria > Pseudomonadales > Marinobacteraceae > Marinobacter > Marinobacter sp. KM021. The sequence goes on along the minus strand of NZ_CP136129.1, from coordinate 2,789,009 downwards.
GCAGAAGACTGCTGGCACACCGCCCGCCGGTATGTGCTGGACCGCCACCAGTTCGGCCGGCCGCTGGCCGCCAACCAGCTGATCCAGAAAAAACTGGCCGACATGCAAACGGACATCACCCTGGCCCTGCAGGGCAGCCTGCGCCTGGGCCGGATGAAAGATGAAGGCACGGCGGCGGTGGAGATAACCTCCATCATGAAGCGCAACTCCTGCGGCAAGGCACTCGAGGTAGCTCGCCTGGCTCGCGACATGCTCGGTGGCAATGGCATCAGTGACGAATTCGGTGTTGCGCGCCACCTGGTGAACCTGGAAGTGGTGAACACCTATGAGGGCACCCACGACGTACACGCACTGATTCTGGGCCGGGCCCAGACTGGCATCCAGGCCTTTTTCTGAGCGCGGTAGCACACCCTAAACGGGGCCATTGCCGGTAAGGCCTGGTCCCGCTATTCCGCTGAAAGTGTGTCTCCTCGGCCAATGTCTGCGAGGTGCGAGCCATCCACTATCGGCCCCATGAACATCCAGAACAATGACATGAGGCTCCCATGAATCCCGCGAAACTGCTTTCCACCCCGCTTAAGCTGCGAAACGGCTCCGTCATCCCCAACCGCTTTGCCAAGTCCGCCATGAGCGAGACCCTGGGCACCATTGATAACCACCCTACCAAAGAGCTGGCAACCCTGTATCGAGCGTGGGCTGAAGGTGGCACCGGGCTGTCGATTACAGGCAACGTGATGATCGACCGCCGGCACATCGGGGAGCCACAGAACGTGGTTATCGAGGATGAAAGCGATCTCGAGCTTCTGACCGCCTGGGCCAAGGCCGGGCAGCAGGGTGGCAAGCAGATCTGGATGCAGCTGAACCATCCCGGCAAGCAAAGCCCCAAAATGCTGAACAAAGACCCGGTCTCGCCCAGCGCGATTCCGTTCAAAAAAGAACTCCGCAGCATGTTTGCCACACCCCGCGCCCTGACTGGCCCGGAAATAGAAGACATCATCCAGCGCTTTGCCCGCAGTGCTGCCGTTGCCCAGAAAGCCGGATTCGACGGTGTGCAGATTCACGGCGCCCACGGCTACCTGGTGAGCCAGTTCCTGTCGCCCCATCACAACCAGCGCACAGACGAGTGGGGTGGCTCTGCCGAGAAACGCCGCCGCTTTTTGCTGGCGGTGTACCGGGCTATCCGGAAAGCCTGCGGTGAATCGTTCAATATCGGCATCAAACTGAACTCCGCAGACTTCCAGCGCGGCGGTTTTACCGAGGACGAATCGCTGGCGGTGATCAAGGCACTCGTCGCGGAGGGGATTGATCTGGTGGAGATCTCCGGCGGTAACTACGAGAACCCGGCTATGGCCAAGGGTGCGGAAGACGGCGAGGTAAAAGCCAGCACCCTGGCGCGGGAGGCTTACTTCCTGGAGTTCGCAGAGAAAGTGCGTGAGCTGACTGACGTGCCGTTGATGGTGACCGGTGGCTTCCGTACCGAAACCGGCATGGCCCAGGCCATCGCCTCCGGCGCGACGGACCTGGTGGGCCTGGCCCGGCCATTAGTGGTTGAGCCGGATCTGCCGAATAGGATTATGGCCGGCAATCAGGTCACCAGCGCCGTGAAACCCATTAAAACCGGTATCCGCCTGATCGACGACATGGCCCTGATGGAAGTGAGCTGGTACACACGGCAGATCGGCCGCATTGCCCGTGGCAAGGCACCGAAACAGCATGACAGGGGGATACTGTCGTTAATGGAAGTGCTGGGTGTGATGACCACCCGGGGTGTGCGAACCCGATTACGGGCTGGCTAATAGAGTTCCTCAGCAGCAGGTCAGGGCCTTGGCCGCTGGCCTGCTGCTGGTTTGATCAATTAGCAAAGAACATCCAATCGAAATAGTCGTGCAGATCCTGCATGGCAATGGCTTCAGAAGGCTGGGTAAGCTCGAACAGAACAGACTGGTCTTGGGCTATTTTCATGGTGTCACCTCATGGGGTTGCGACAGTAGAGGCCGGACAGCGTTGCGGAGGCCGGCTTTGCAATCAGAACTTAGCATCAGTCGTGCCAAGGGTGCGGAAACGGCTAACTTGTTGAGTTTTCAGGGTTGGTGTGAAGCGCAATTCGGGGCGAGTGAGGGCAGTGATGCATGGCGGTGCAAACTGCACCAACCTGGAACGAAAAACCCCGGCCGAAGCCGGGGTAATTCTGAGTTAACTTCTAACAGGAAGGGTTAGAAGTTGTACTGCGCAGCGAACAACAGTCTGTTGGCGTCAGAACTATCGCCACCCACTGTTTCTTGATCCAGATACGCATACTCAATGCCCATCATCACGTTTCGTACGGGGGTCCACATATAGTTGAGCATAACGTTCTGGTTTGTCTCTGCAGCTGCAGCTGTAAGGCTTGAGTTGGCCACAGCGTCGTCTAGGTCTAGGGTGGTCATGCCGTAGCCAAGGTTGATGCTACGCCCGCCTCCAAGTGCCAGGCTCACGCCTACAGAGCCACCATAACCTTTAATAGTCTCAATGGAGTTGCCGTCCATGTAGGCACTGCTACCGAAGTAGTTACTACCTGAACGCCAGAGGTAACCACTGGCACCATCAGTGTAATTGATAGCGCCTTGCACGGTAATCATGTCGCTCAGTGCAAATTTGGCGGCGCCAAACACCGCAAAGCCGATAGCGCTGTCATCATTCGTTCCGTCATCAGCCGTCACTTGGCTTACCAAACCGGCTGCAGAGTATGACAGGCCGCCAGCCGAGTCTTCAATCCTTGCGGTTAGCGCTGGCGCTGAGGTTCGAGTGTCACCATCCTCTATTTCTTGAGAGCTCGGATCTTCTATTGAGAATGAAAGATTGCCCGTGGTGTAACGAACTTGCTCTGTGCGGTCTTGGCTGCCGGCAGTGCCCGCCAAGCCATCAAAATCCAGCACTGGTGTGTTGCCGACGAAGCTGGTGAAGTTTGACCAGTTCCGACCAGCCATGAGGCCGTTATATTCACCAAAAGCATTACGCAATCTGAGGCTACCTGCAGCGTCTCCAGCACCGCGGAAGTCGCCTTCAACGGTAATTGCTACACCGGAGGAATGTTTAACTCTGACACCCAGTCTGCTCTGCTGTGCATCTGCACCAAAGTGCCCTTCGATATCTTCATTGGCAGGTGAAAATGAGCCTGCGCGGGTTGAAACTGCTCGGTTGTCGTTGAAATCGTAGCTCATGTTGAGTCGTGCATAGCCGTAGAGGCTGGCTTCGACATCATCACCTACGCTCAGATTCAGGGCGCTTGCCCTGGCCTGCCACGCCAAAAGCAGCCACCGCTGCCGTTGCACGGATTGCCATTCTTAACTTATTGCTTTGCATCGTTGTTGTCTCCACACGTTTATTGTTGTTGGACCCAAAAACAAGGTAGTTACGAATCTGTGACATTTCAAACATAATTGTTGGATATTTAGACGAATGTCTATAACTCGTTGGTGCGGCAATGCTGGCATCCGGCCCTGCCTAATGGTCGTAATACCCCAGATGACAAAGAAACCTGCGCTTCTCAGTAACGAAACATTTGCTTTCCTTGATATCGAAACCACCGGTGGCAATCCGCAGCGAGACAGGATTACCGAGATCGGTATCCGGTTCTGGCGGGCCGGTGACGTGGTGGGGGAATGGCAAACCCTGCTGAACCCGGAAACGCGGATCTCCGGCTTTATCGAGCGCCTGACCGGTATCAGCAACGAGCTGGTGGCGGACGCTCCGTTATTCTCAGAGATTGCCGATGAGCTGGAAGAACAGTTGGCCGGCACGATCTTTGTGGCTCACAACGCTCGTTTTGATTACGGCTTCATTAAGTCTGAGTTCCGTAAGCTGGGGCGAGCATTCAGCGCCCGGGTGTTGTGCACGGTCAGGCTATCCCGGGCACTTTACCCGGAACACAGCCGCCACAATATGGATGCCCTGATCAACCGCCACAACCTGCCGCAGGTGGAGCGCCATCGGGCCATGGGCGACGTTTCCGCCATGCTGGCGTTCTTCGAGCACACTCTGGTTGAGCATGACACTGACACAGTGAGCCAGGCCATCCAGAGACAGCTGCAACGCCAGAGTACGCCTTCTAACGTGCCGCCAGAGATCTTCGCGGAGTTGCCGCAGGGGCCGGGTGTTTATCGGTTTTATGGTGACAATGATGCGCTGCTGTACGTGGGCAAAAGCACCAACATTGCCCAGCGGGTGGCGTCGCATTTTTCCGGCGATCACCAGTCTCCCCGGGGATTGCGCATGTCAGAAAGCCTGCGCCGGGTGGAGTACACCGAAACCGCCGGTGAGCTGGGCGCCCTGTTGCTGGAACTGAAACAGATCAAAAGCCTGAACCCGCTCTACAACCGCCGCTCCCGAGCTGCCAAGAACCTGGTCAGCATCGCACTGACAACCAATAAAGAAGGCTATCTGCAGGCCGAACTGGTGCGAAAAGTGGTGCCGGACAAGCTCGGGGATTACTTCGGATTGTTCCGCAGCAAGCGCGATGCGCTGGGCGCCATTCGCGGCATTGCCGGCAAGAACGACCTGTGCGGCAAACTGCTCGGGTTGGAACCCGCCGCTGCCGGCCCATGCTTCCAACGCAGCCTGGGTAGATGCAAAGGCGCCTGCGAGGGCGCAGAAGACAGCACCCGATACAACCTGAGAATGCAGATCGCCTTCCACAGCCTGCGCCTGAAAACCTGGCCCTGGCCCGGCCCCGTCGCCCTGGTGGAAGATAACCGCGACACCGACCGCACCGATATTCTGGTTGTCTACAACTGGGTGCACATCGCCACCCTGAACAGCGAGGCGGAACTGGACGACTTTGAACCGGGGTCTGACCCCGTTACCTTTGATCTCGACTCCTACAAACTGCTGGTCAAAGCCCTGCTGGGCCGTGACAAAAAGCCGTATCGAATCATCGAACTACCACCTTTGACGCAACCGGCTGTTCTTATGCCGTGAGTGGCGTATTATGGGGGCATTCACCCTGTCACTTAGCAATGAGTCACTGAGAGAGATCCATGAACAGAGAACCTGTCTCCCGCGAACTGTTTGATGAAGTAATGGTGCCCAACTACGCCCCCGGTAACATCATCCCGGTGCGAGGCGAGGGCTCCCGCGTGTGGGACCAGGAAGGGCGAGAGTTTGTGGACCTGCAGGGCGGCATTGCCGTCACCAGCCTCGGCCATTGCCACCCGGGCCTGGTGGGCGTGTTGCAGGAACAGGCCGAAAAAATCTGGCACCTGTCCAACGTCATGACCAACGAACCCGCGTTGCGCCTGGCCAAAACCCTGTGCGACCAGACCTTCGCAGAACGGGTGTTCTTCGCCAACTCCGGCGCCGAAGCCAACGAAGCCGCCTTCAAACTGGCCCGTCGCTACGCCTGGGAACACTACGGCCCGGAGAAAAACGAAATCATCTCCTTCACCAACTCCTTCCACGGCCGCACCCTGTTCACCGTCAGCGTCGGTGGCCAGCCGAAATACCTGGAAGGCTTCGAACCGGCCCCGGGAGGTATCCACCACGCCGAATTCAATAACCTGGATTCGGTGAAAGCGCTGGTCTCCAAAGAAAAAACCTGCGCCATCGTGGTTGAGCCCATCCAGGGCGAAGGCGGCGTAATGCCCGCAGACCCTGAATTCCTCAAAGGCCTGCGCCAGCTCTGCGACGACAACAACGCCCTGCTGGTGTTCGACGAAGTACAAAGCGGCGTCGGCAGAACCGGCCACCTCTACGCGTATGAGATGTACAACGTAGTGCCCGACATCCTCACCAGCGCCAAAGGCCTGGGCGGTGGCTTCCCGGTAGCCGCCATGCTCACCACCGCCGAAGCCGCCAAAAGCCTCGGTGTAGGCACCCACGGCAGCACCTACGGCGGCAACGCCCTGGCCTGCGCCGTGGCGCAGAAAGTGATCGACACCGCCAGCCAGCCGGAAATCCTAAAAGGCGTCAAAGCCCGCTCCGACAAACTGCGCAAAGGCATGATGGACATCGGCGAACGCTACGGCGTGTTTTCCGAAGTACGCGGCGCTGGTCTACTCTTGGGATGTGTACTGACCGAGAAGTGGCAGGGCAAAGCCAAAGACTTCCTCAACGCCGGCCTGGATGAGGGCGTGATGGTATTGGTCGCCGGCGCGAACGTGGTTCGTTTGGCGCCTTCGTTGATCATTCCGGAATCGGACATTGATGAAGCGCTGGAACGGTTTGAGGCGGCAGTAAAGAAACTGACGGCGTAACATAACTGGACGGCATAGCGAATGGCAGGGTGCGGGCCGGGTAGTCCTTCCGGGAATCTTGAAGGCCAAGGATGGCCTGAAAGAAGCGCACAGGGATGTGCTTGTAGCGTTTCCCGGAAGGACTACCCGGTTCGCGCCCGGTCGGCAAACTCAATCGTCGCGATCAGACCCCGGGAGTAATGACCATGTGGCGAGTCAGACCAGCCAAACTGGATGACCTGCAACAGATTCTGGACCTGACCAACGCCCAGAGTGGCCGCCTGTCGTCCACCCTGCCCAATACCCAAGCCGCCCTGACCAAAAAACTCCAACAGTCCCAGGCCAGCTTCGCCAACCAAACCGACACCCCACGCCGCCTCCTCTTCGTACTGGAAGACACAGACACCGGCCAACTCGCCGGCACCGCCGGCATAGACACCCGGGCAGGCAACGGCCAACCGTTCTACAACTACCGCCGCGATTACCTTATACACGCCTCCCACGAACTCAACGTCTCCCGGCGCGTGGAAGTGCTTTACCCCAGCCATGCCCTCACTGACCTCACCCTGCTGTGCGCCTTCACCCTCAAACCGGAACTGCGAAACACCCCGGCCTTTGAACTGCTCTCCCGCGCCCGCATGATGTTCATCGCCAGCCACCGGGAATGGTTCACCAACCGCACCGTGGTGGAAATCCAGGGCATACAGCATGAAAGCGGCGAAGTACCCTTCTGGGACAGCCTGGGCCGGCACTTTTTTAACATGGATTTCGAAACCGCCGACCAGCACTCCGGCCAGCTTAGCAAAACCTTCATTGCCGAACTCATGCCCCCGAACCCAATATACGTGACCTTACTCAGCGAAGCCGCGCAAGAGGCATTGGGTGAGCCGCACCCGCTTACCCGGCCCAATTTCGACCTGTTGCAACGGGAAGGTTTCCTGCCCGGTTGCTACGTGGATATCTTCGATGGCGGCCCGGTGCTGGAAGCCCGAACCGACACACTGAAAACCGTTGTGACCAGCCAACCGAAAACGCTTCATGGCAGTGAGGGTCTGGATGGGGAAACCTGCCTGATTTCAGCGGGAGAAGGGCAAGACTTCCGCTGCCTGCTGACTCAGGTGTCTGAGACCCTGGCGGACGACGTAAAGGTACCGGTCAGCACCTGGCATGCATTGGACCGGAGCGCCGGCGACCGGGTAAGGATCTCGCCATTATGATCAATCCGGCTCAGGGGAGGGCGTAACATGCTTTTGATTCGCCCGTTGCAGGAAAACGATCTTGATGATCTTTATGGCATGGCCCAGAACGCCGGCAAAGGGCTGACCACCCTGCCGGCAGACCGGGAACTGCTGCAACGCAAGATCGAGCGCACCCGGGAATCCTTTAACCAGCGTTGTGCCCCGGAAGCCGGGCTGTACCTGTTTGCCCTGGAAGAGACCCAAAGCCGAAAAACGGTTGGCATCAGCGGCATCGAAGCCCGCGTGGGGCTGGAAGAGGTGTTCTACAATTACCGGCTAAGCGTTACGGTGAATGCCTCGCGGGAGCTGGGCGTGCATGTACGCACCCCCACCTTGCACCTGTCCAACGATATGACGGACACCACCGAAATCTGTTCGCTGTTGCTGGCCGGAGGTTATCAGGGAGGAGGTAACGGCTTGTTGTTATCCCGCTGCCGGTTCATGTTCCTCGATGACTTCCGCAAGCACTTCTCGGAAAAAGTCTTTGCCGAGATGCGTGGCGTGTCTGATAAAGACGGTCGCAGCCCGCTTTGGGATGCCCTTGGCAGCAAGTTCTTTGACATGGAATTCAGCCAGGCGGACATGCTCTCTGGCCTTGGCAACAAGTCCTTTATTGCCGAGCTGATGCCCAAGTACCCGATTTACCTGCCGATGCTGCCGGAAGAGGCGCGGGCGGTCATCGGCATGGTGCATGATAATACCCGGCCGGCATTGAAAATGTTGCAGGCAGAAGGTTTCAACTTTAACGGCATGGTGGATATTTTTGATGGCGGGCCGGCGGTGGAGGCGTTCGTGAACAACATCCGAACCGTGCGGGAATCCATCAATCGCCACGCCATGGTGGTCAATAAACCCATGAACCTGGACGTGCCACCGGAACAGCGCGTGATGATTTCAAACCGGTCGTTCCGGGACTTCAGGGTAACCACCCTGCCCATGGACTGCATCGGGCCGGATACCGTGAGTATTCCCCGCGACGTGGCGGAAGCCCTGCTGATCGAGTCCGGAGATCCGGTTCGCCTTGCGCCCTTGAAGGAAAGCGCTTTGTCACCCATTCATACACTAAAGGGCCAGGAAAGTGAGGACGAGAAAATTCTCGACCGGGTGCGCCATTATCGTAACCGGCATGGTCAGGATTAGCGCTGAAGCCGCTGACAAATTCCCTAATTGGAGGTGAGGAACAATGGCAAACCTGTCAGGCAATCTTTTTATAGACGGGCTGTGGATTCAGGGCCACGGGCAGCCATTTGAATCGTTACAGCCGGTCACGGGTGAGACTGTCTGGGACGGCAACGGCGCTAACCTGGAAGATGTAGACGCCGCCGTTCGCGAGGCCCGGGCTGCATTTGCAGCCTGGCGGCGGAAGAGTTTTGCCGAGCGCCAGGCGGTGGTGGAGGCGTTTGCCCAGCAGTTGGAAGCCAACAAAGAGGCCCTGGCCCATCAGATTGGCCTGGAGACCGGCAAGCCGCTGTGGGAATCCCGCACCGAGGTGGCGGCCATGATTGGCAAGGTGCCCATTTCCATCCGGGCTTACAACGAACGTACCGGGCACTCAGAGTCGGATGTGGCCGGAGGACATGCGGTGCTGCGGCATCGGCCCCATGGCGTGGTGGCGGTGTTCGGCCCTTACAACTTTCCTGGCCATTTGCCGAACGGCCATATTGTGCCGGCCCTGCTGGCGGGCAACACCGTGGTGTTCAAGCCCAGTGAGCTGACACCGGGCGTTGCCGAAATGACCGTGCGTTTCTGGGAAAAGGCAGGCCTGCCGGATGGCGTCATTAACCTGGTCCAGGGCGGGGCTGATACCGGCATATGCCTGGCCCGCCACCCGATGATCGACGGTCTGTTCTTCACCGGCAGCTCCAATGTTGGTCATCTGCTGCACGAACAGTTTGGCGGCCAGCCGGAGAGAATCCTGGCGCTGGAAATGGGCGGAAACAACCCGCTGATTGTGCAGAACGTGGCGGATGTAGACGGTGCAGTTCATCACACCATCCAGTCTGCGTTTTTGTCGGCGGGCCAGCGCTGCACCTGTGCACGCCGTCTGCTGGTTCCCAAAGGCAAGAAAGGGGATGAGTTCCTGGCCCGGCTTGTAGACGTTGCCTCCCGTATTCAGGTGGGCGATTTTGATGCGGAGCCCCAGCCGTTCATGGGCTCGGTCATCTCGGCCCAGGCGGCCGAAATGCTGCTGCAGGCCCAGGCCGATATGCTGGAGAAAGGCGCCAGTTCCCTGCTTGAGATGAAGCAGCTGAAGCCGGGCACAGGCTTGTTGTCACCAGGTATTGTCGATGCCACGGAGGTGGAGCTGAAGGATCAGGAATTCTTTGGCCCGCTGCTGACGGTATACCGCTACAAGAGTTTTGACGATGCCCTGGAGCTGGCCAACAACACCCGTTTCGGGTTGTCGGCGGGCATTCTGAGTGACGACCGCAAGCTGTATAACCGGCTGGTGGAAGAGGTGCGCGCGGGCATTGTGAACTGGAACCGGCCGCTGACCGGGGCCAGCAGTGCGGCACCGTTTGGTGGTGTGGGCGCCAGCGGCAACCATCGCGCCAGTGCCTATTACGCGGCGGACTACTGCGCCTGGCCCATGGCCTCGCTGGAGGCTGGCAAGAGTGAAATGCCAGATACCCTGGCGCCCGGCCTGACATTTGACTGACAGGAAGCCTGCTATGGTGAAACACGCGGTTGAAGCGAATTTTGACGGGCTGGTGGGCCCCACCCATAACTACGCAGGGTTGTCCTGGGGGAATGTGGCGTCGAAATCCAACGTGAACTCGGTGGCCAATCCCAGAGAGGCCGCCTTGCAAGGGTTGGCCAAGATGAAGCAGTTGGCTGACCGGGGCTACGTTCAGGGCGTCTTGCCGCCCCATGAGCGGCCACACCTGCCAACACTGCGCGCCCTCGGGTTTACCGGTAATGACCGGCAGGTGCTGGAGCAGGCCGCGAGTACAGACCCCTCCATTCTGGCCGCGGTGTCGTCCGCATCTGCCATGTGGACCGCCAATGCGGCGACGGTGTCCCCCAGTGCCGATACCAAAGACCATCGGGTACATTTCACTCCGGCGAATCTAAGTGCCAAGTTTCACCGGTCCATCGAGCACCGGGTGACCGGCCGCGCCCTGAAAGCCATTTTTACTGACGAAAGCTACTTTGCCCACCATCCGGCCTTGCCCTCGGTCAGCCACTTCGGGGATGAGGGTGCGGCCAACCATACCCGGTTGTGCAGTCGTTATGGTGAACCCGGTGTGGAATTGTTTGTGTATGGCCAGATAGCCTTCAACGAGCAGGCCCCGGCGCCGGTCAAATACCCGGCCCGGCAAACCCTGGAAGCCTCCAGGGCCATCGCCCGGCTGCATGGGCTGAGCGACCGCCACGCGGTGTTTGCACAGCAGAACCCTGCCGCCATTGATGCCGGCGTGTTCCACAACGATGTGATTGCGGTGGGCAACGGCAACTGCCTGTTCTACCACGAACTGGCGTTTCTGGAGGAAGACCGGGTGCTGGCGGAACTGAGCGAACGGCTGACTGGGGCTGCGCTTGAGGCCGTTCGGGTGTCTGCCAATGAGGTGCCCATCGAAGACGCGGTAGCCTCGTACCTGTTCAACAGCCAGCTGCTGAATACCCCGGACGGCATGTTGCTGGCGGTACCCGGTGAGTGCCGGGAAGTGCCATCGGTAAGCCGTTACCTGGATCAGCTGGTCAAAGGCGATAGCCCCATCACCAGCGTCGAAGTGTTCGATGTGAAGCAGTCCATGAGAAACGGAGGTGGGCCCGCCTGCCTGCGTTTGCGGGTGGTGTTGAACGATGAGGAGCTACACGCCATCAACCGGGGCGTAATTCTGACCGATGCGCTTTATGACCGGCTGGTAGCCTGGGTGAATGCCCATTACCGGAGTGAGCTCGACCAACAGGACCTGGCAGACCCGATGCTGCTGGAGGAAGTCCGCAAGGCCCTGGACGAACTCACCGGTATTCTGGGGCTGGGTTCTATTTACGATTTCCAGTTGTAGCGAGCGTCGCTACTGGCTGGCGATGGAGCGGGTCAGCATATCCATGGTGTGGCGAATCAGGGCATCGGCGGGAAAGCTGCCGGCCTGAGTGGCTTCTGATTGGCAAAGCATGATCACGCCGTGCAGGGCGCCCCGCAGGTACAGGGCCGTTTGTGCCGGTGAGCTGATGCGCTCCCGGCTCATGGTGCCGTCTTCCAGGCCGGTGTGAATAGCGGCCGTCATCAACTGCATCAGCTCGTTCTTGGAGCAGAGCATTTCCCGGGTCTGCTCTTCGTCGGCATCGGCGATGGCGGTAGACGCCTTGGTGAGCGCCGAGAAATAATCCGGTTCTTCCAGGTAAAAGCGATAGTAAGCCTCCCCCATGGCGCGGATCTGCGCCAGACCTGTCTCGGCTGAACCAAGCGCGTTTTCGAAACGCGTCACCAGGCTTTGGCCTGCCCGCAGCATGATCCCGCGCTGAATGGCCGCTTTGTCCTTGAAATAGACGTACAGCAGTGCCCGGCTCAGACTTGCCGTGCGTGCAATGTCGTCCATGGACGTGCGCTCATAACCCTTCTCGGAGAACACCAGCTCAGCGGCATTCAGAATGGCGTCGTACCTTGCCTGTTTTTCCCGTTCCCGTCGTGACTTCAGGGGTTCGTTCATGGTGTTCCCGGCTTCCTGTGCGATGGCTGCATGATACCTGAAAGTGAATGGAAACCGATTATTGACAATTTGTCAAAGAATGACATGATGTCGGAAAACAAACGGCGGTTTCCGAAGGAATGGAGGCCAACAATCAATCTTTTCAGGGAAAGGGGCTGAATATCATGTCTCTCATCAAGCGCGGTGCGCCATTCTCCTTTGCCAGCCTGGCGCTGGTGGTTCTGGTTCTCTCTGGTTGCCGTGGTGGCACTGCCGATGCCCCCTCGGAGGCTGCGGTGTCTGTACGCGTGGCGGAGGTGACCGGCGGACAGGTGGAAGAAATCCCCTTACGGTTCTCCGGCATTGTCCGGGCTGCCCAGCGGGCCACCCTCACGTTCCAGCTCAGCGGCACCCTCCGGGAGCGCCCGGTAGAGTTGGGGCAGAATGTGAAGCCGGGGGATGTGTTGGCACGCCTCTACAATCCCGCCCTGGAACCGGCCCGTGATTCTGCCGCTGCACGATTGGAAGAGCTGAAAACCCAGTTTGATCAGGCCCAGCGGGAATGGGAGCGTTCCAGCCGGCTGCACCAGCGTGGTGTGGTGTCGGAACAGAACCTGGAACAGATCGCCGCCCGTCGGGATTCCCTGAGAGCCAGTATGGCCACAGCGGAAGCCTCACTGGCGGAAGCCACCCGCTTGCTGGAAGAAAGCGTATTGAAAGCGCCGTTTGCCGGTCAGGTGGAAGCCTTGCTGGTGGAGCGTGATGAATTTGTGTCTGCCGGCCAGCCGGTGATTCGATTGTCGTCACCGCTGGGGCGGGAAGTGGAGGTGCGTGTGCCTGCCCATCTGCTCAGCCACGTACGCGTGGGGCAGGAGTTGCCGGTCTGGTCTGTACAGAATCGCAACCGGGACGCGGAAACCGGCACCGTGATTGAGATTGCCCAGGGTAGTTCCATTCGCGGTGAGCTGCACCCGGTTTTGGTGAGCCTGCCGCCCCAGTCCCTGGGTTCCGGCGAACCGGTCGAGGTGGGTATCACACCGGTGCGGGCCTCCGCCATAACCGTGCCTTTGCTGGCGGTGGTGCGAAATGACTCGGGCACCAGTGTGTTCCGGGTGGACGACGCCATTGCGCGGCAGGTGCCGGTTAAAATCGACCGGGTGATTGGTGAGCGGGTGATGGTGCACCCGGGCGAATTGCAGGCGGGTGACCAGGTAGTATACGCCGGCACTACCCGGCTGGTAGATGGTGACCGGGTGGAGATCCGCTGATGGCCCGCCAACTGCTGAACTATCAACGCTTGCTGGGCATGGTGGTGACCATGCTTTGCCTGTTGGGTATTGCGGCCTACAGCACCATGCCCCGGCAGGAAGACCCCTCGTTTCCCTATCGTGCCGGCATGATTACCGTCAGTTATCCCGGTGCCAGTGCCGAGGCGGTTGAGCGCCTGGTATTGCGGCCACTGACCGATGAACTGCGTCAGGTGGAGGAACTGGATTTCAGCTTCGGTACCGCCCGCACCGGCGTGGCGCTTTCCCGCCTCAAACTCCGGGACCATATCTACGATACCGACCCCGCCTGGGACCGTGTGCGACAGGCCATGGAGCGGGCCCGGCAGGACTTTCCGGACGATGTTGGCCAGATGACCCTGGATGATCGGCTGATTGATATTCCCGCCGTGGTGATTGCCGTGGGTGGCTCGCCCTCGGTAACCGAACTTTCGAAAGTGGCCGAACGCCTGAAACAGAACCTGTCGGATATTCCCGGTATATCCCGCATCGAGCTTGAGGGGGATGCCGACGAACAGATCACCCTGGCCCTGGACGACGCCGCACTGTTCCGCCTGGGCATTTCTCCGAAACGGGTGCTGGACACCCTGGCCCAGCGCAACCAGACCATTCCCGGCGGCTTTGTGGTGGTGGACGGCAAGCGACTGTCTGTGTTGCCCAACACCGAATTCGCTGACATAGATGATATTCGCGCAACCCCTATCGAACTGCCGGACGGCTCCCAGGTGCCTCTGGCCGCCGCTGCCGAAGTGTGGCGAGGCCCGGCGGAACCCCGGCAACCGGAAACCTGGTTTGATGGTGAGCGAGTGGTGCTGCTGTCCATCATCATGGAAGAGGGCAGTACCGACGCGATTCGCTTTGGCGAGCGTATCCGCGAGCGGGTGGAGCAGGTTCGGGGCGATTTCGAACCCTATGAAATCCGGGAGATGTTCTTCCAGCCAGACAAGGTTGCCGAACGCCTGGTGAACCTGGCCTGGAGCCTGGTGTTGTCGGTTTTGATTATCGTTGCCGTGGTGTTCACCGGTATGGGCATTCGCATGGGCCTGCTGGTGGCCTCGATACTGCCGATGGTGGCGCTGATCAGCGTGGGCCTGTACGACCTGGGCGGCGGAGTGCTGCACCAGATTGCGGTGATCGGCATGGTGATTTCCCTGGGTATCCTGATCGACAATGCGATTGTCATTGTTGAGAACATTCAGGGTCATCTGGACGAGGGCATGCGTCGCCTTGATGCCCTGAAACAAGCGGTTGGCGAGCTGGCCGGCCCGCTCGGTGCGTCCACTGGTACCACACTGGCAGCCTTTGCACCCCTGCTGATGGCCAAGGGCGGCGCGGCGGATTTCACCCGGGGTGTGCCGGTGATGATCATGCTCACCCTGTCGGTCAGTTACCTTCTGGCCATTTCAGCGGTGCCCCTGCTGGCGGCCCGTTTCCTCAAACCCCGCAGAAACGTGCAGGGTGATCGCCTGATCGGGTTGGCGCGCTTTCTGGGCAGGCTGGTGTTCCGGTATCCCGGGCGCCTGATCATCCTCGGCGCAGGGCTGGTCACCATCAGTCTTTCCATGACCCCGTTCATGGCGCAACAGTTCTTCCCCAATGCGGACCGGCCCCGGGTGATCGTGGAGCTGTACATGCCGGAGGGCACCGACCAGGCCCGCACGGCGGAAGTCGCCGAACGCCTGGAGCGGGCTATTCGCACCCAGCCAGAAACCTTGGAAGTTCATCGCTTTGTCGGCTTCGCTGGCCCGGCTTTCTACTACAACCTCCAGCGCTCGCCCCAGTCCCCTAATCGGGCCCGCCTGGTGGTGCGCACACCCACCCTTGCCAATACCACCGATCTGATCCATTGGGTCAGGAATGAAGTAGCGGTGTCCATGCCAGAGGTGGATATCTCTGCGGGCATCCTCGGCCAGGGGCCGCCCCGGACCGCACCGGTGGAAGTCCGGGTTTACCATGCCGACGACGCCACCCGCACCCGGGCGACGGAGCAGGTGTTCTCCGCGCTGAGGCGTATTGAAGGTACCGTGGACGTGCGTAACGACCTGGATATCGGTGTGCCCAGCATTGCCATCAACGTGGACGACGCCACCGCCGCCCGTTATGGCCTGAGCCGGGCGGATGTCGCCCAGAGCCTCTACGGCCAGAGCTTCGGTGCGGTGGCTGAGCGTTATCGCCAGGAAGATGACCCGATTCCCATGATCCTGCGTTCCCGCGAGGGTACCTCCCTGTCGCTGTCCCGGCTGTTGTCCGTCAACACCTACAACGACCGGGGCGATGCCGTACCGTTATCCGCTGTCGCCACCGTGGAAACCACCTGGGAGCCGGCTGCCAGATACCTGCGCAACGGCGTTCGGGTGAACACCGTGAGTGCCAACCTGGAAGACGGCTACAGCTTCAGCCAAGCCCTGGATGGCTTGAATGCGGCTCTTGAGAATCAGCCGTTGCCCGCCGGCACGCGGCTGGAAATGGGGGGCGATGCCGAAGGCTCCAACGACGCCAACACAGCACTGTTGAAAGCCGCGCCCATCGGCATGTTGTTGCTGTTGTTCTTCCTGCTGCTGCAGTTCAACTCATTCCGGCGGGTGGGGGTGATTCTGCTGACCGTGCCGCTGGCGACGGTGGGCATATTCCCCGGGCTTGTGTTATCCGGCTCGCCGTTCGGGTTTCAGTCGCTGCTGGGAGTGATTGCGCTGGTGGGAATTGTGGTGAACAACGCCATCGTGCTGCTTGATGTGATGGACCGGGAACTGGAGCGGGGCAGGGCCATCCGCGATGCCGTTCGTACCGCCGTTGAACGCCGAACCCGGCCGATCCTGTTAACCACGGCCACTACGGTTGCCGGATTGCTGCCCCTGGCATTCTCCAGCTCCACCCTGTGGCCGCCCATGGCCTGGGCCATTATCTCTGGCCTGCTGGCCTCAACGGTACTGACCCTGCTGGTGATCCCGTCTGTGTGCACCAAACTGATCAAACTGCCAGTGGCCGAACCGGAAAACGCCCCGGCCTGAGCCTGACCGGGGCCGGGTAACGAACTACCTGGCCCCAAAACTTCCCTTAGCCCGAATCATCAAACCCACCCGCTGGCCAACCGGCACCGCCCGGTTCGGGAACACAATGGCCTCCGGCGCCGTGCCCACCTGATAACGGGTTTCGTCGTCTTCCCAGATCACCGTGCCCGGCTGGTATTCGGTAAAATTCGCCACATCATCCGGCACATGAAACCGGAACGCCGGCCCGGTATTCAGAATCTCGTGCACCACCTCAAACACCGTCAGATGATCAAACGGCGCCTGAACCGCAGGCGCCGGCTGGCCACAAAACCGCCGCCGAAGCCCCCGCTCGATCCCCCTGAACCGCCGCAAATCATTCTTGCCAAACGGCTCCACCTTGCCTAGCTCCACGGTAAAACTCTCAGCGTTCAGCAGGCTGGCCGTGAACGACGAAAACACCGTCGACTCCCGGTGCTGCAACAACAGCGTCTCCACCTCCGCCTCCAGCAGAAACTCACACTGTGCCGCCGGTACCGACCGACCCTCCACAAACGGATACAACGCAAACCGCTCCCGCTTCGACGGCCGAATCGCCGTGTGCAAATCATAATGACTCAACGCCAGCCCCTGATGCGCCATCGCAAACTGCCGACACATCTCCTCCAGAAACCGCGCCCGCGCTGCCTCCGGCAGGCCCTTATATTCCGGCTTACTGTGAGCCCCGTTAAACAGCCGGTTCATGTTCACATCCACAAACCGCTCCCCGGCCAACATCGCCACCGGATTCCCCAACATCAGCAACGCCGGACAAGCCAACTGCCACTGCCCGGCAAACAATTCCGACACCAACCCGTTCAACACCTCAATCGGCGCCGTCTCATTACCGTGCACCCCGGCCGAGATAATCAACGCCTCCTTGTTCGGATTCTCCCGCCCCGCTGGCGGTGTCAGCCACAAAACACCATTGGCCTTACGGGAAACCTGCGTGCCGTCTGGGAGTTGGTGTTTGGTTTCGGGTAAATCGGAAGACGCGCTGGCCAGCGTATGGGCCAGCCAGTCGGGGTGGAAGTCAAAAAGATGATTTGAAGCGCTCATAGACTCCCCGCAAGGAAAGGCGTGAATCCCCTGAATGAGTTTGGAGTCAGACGGCGGAGCAGGCTTTCCGGGAATCTTGGAGGCCATGGATGGCCGGAACGAAGCGCACACGGACGTGCTTGTAGCGTTTCCCGGAAAGCCTGCTCCGCCGGCTGGCCATGCACCAAAATTCAATATAAACGCCGCTAGCGGGGCCCGGCACCAAAAGCCAGAACTCAGGAGTTTATAGGCCTCTGATGCCGCAAAAGATGGTTTTCCAGTTTGCGGAAAACGAACACCAGCATAAACGTCAAAGCCATGTAGCAAAGCGCCACAAAAATAAACGCCTCAAAAGGAGCATAAAACCGCGAATAAATGTTCCGCGCCGCCCCCGTCAAATCCACAATCGTCACCACACTGGCAATCGCACTCGCATGAAGCATAAAAATCACCTCATTTGAGTACGCCTGCACCGCCCGCCGCGCCGCATTGGGCAGAATAATCCGCCGCATCCGCAACAGCCAGTTCATGCCATAGGCCTTGGCCGCCTCAATCTCGCCATTGGGCGTCGCCACAATCGCTCCCCGGATAATCTCCGTGGTATAGGCCGCCGTATTCAGCGTAAAGGCCAACAGGGCAGGGTAGAAAGGCTCTCGGAAAATCGTCCACCAGAAGGTCTCATGGATGCCCGGAATCTGCGCCACCCCGTAATAGATAATGTATAGCTGAATCAGCAGCGGCGTGCCCCGGAACAAATAGGTGTACAGCCAGATTGGACCAGACACAAACGGATTGCGCACCGTACGCAGAATCGCCAGGGGAACCGCAACCACCAGGCCAATCACCAGCGACAGAAACACCAGCTGCACGGTGGTCACCATGCCATCCCAGTATTCCATCATGGTCATGGCATTGAAGATATCGTTCGTGTTCAACCATTCGGCAATGAAATCAGGCATCCTCAATTCCCCCGAACCACGCCGACATTGGCCCGCTTGTCGAGCCACTTGATGAACAACTCAGAGCCTGCCGTCAGCGCCAGGTAAACCGCCGCCACCGGAATAAAGAAGTGGAACGGCATGCGCTCGGCCTTGGCGGCTTCTTCCGCCACCCGCACCATATCGGTCAGGCCGATGATCGACACCAGAGCGGTGGTCTTCAACAGCACCTGCCAGTTATTGCCGATACCAGGCAGGGCATGGCGCAGCATCTGCGGAATCATCACCCGCCGGAAGGTGTGCCAGCGGGAAAAGCCGTAGGCCTTGGCGGCCTCGATCTGGCCGGTGTCTACCGCCAGAAAAGCGCCCCGGAAGGTTTCCGTCATATAGGCGCCAAAGATCAGCCCGATGGTCACCACGCCAGAGATGAACGGATCGAACTGGAAGAAAAAGTCGATTTGCCGGGTTTCCCATAAATAATCGGATAGCGCGTTCACCGCCACCTGGCCGCCGTAGTAGAACAACAGCATCATCACTAGATCGGGCACGCCGCGAATCAGGGTGGTGTAAGCGGTTGCCACGCCGGTCAGTACCCGGTTGCCAGAGAGTTTGGCAGAGGCGCCAAGCAACCCCAGGGTGAGGGCGAGAGCGAGCGAGAGGAAGGCCAGCTCAATGGTGACCACCGCCCCCTCGGCGAGGGCCGGGCCGTAGCCTTTCAGATCAAGCATGGGGAATTCCGGAAAGCGGGGAGCAGCCAACAGGCTGCTCCCGGGGTCAGTTTAAATCTTGATGTCGTAGCTGAAGTACTTCTCCATGATGGCATCATAAGTACCATCTTCTTTCAGCTTCTTGAGTGCAGCGTTGATATCTTCGGCCAGCTGGGTGTCACGCTTGCGCATGGCAACGCCCACACCGTCACCGAGTTTTACCGGTTCGCCAACCTCCTTGTAGCCTTCGCGGTTAAGGATGGTCTGCTCACCCACTGGGTAGTCAACAAAGACCGCGTCCAGACGATTGCCTTCCAGGTCCAGAACCATGTCTTCAGCGGTGGTGTAACGCTTGATGGAAACCACGCCGCCCATGTTCTCGGTTACGTAGGTGTCCATGGTGGTGCCACGCTGCACACCGATGTTTTTGCCCTTCATGGCGTCCATGTCGGTTACGTCGGTGTTGAAGGAGTCAGGGCCGAACCAGCCGCCTGGAGTGATGTAGTACGGCTCGGAGAACAGTACACGCTCGGCGCGCTCAGGGGTGATTGACATGGATGACATGATCAGGTCGAACTTGCGAGCCAGCAGGCCCGGGATCATGCCGTCCCACGCCTGGATGACAAATTCACAGTTGGCGTTCAGTTCTTCACACATGGCGGTAGCCAGTTCCACTTCGAAACCGGTCAGCTCGCCGTTCTCGTCGCGGTATTCGAACGGCTCGTAGGGGATATCAAATGCAATGCGCAGGTTCCGGTCCTGAGCCTGAGCGGTGCCGGCGATCATAGCCAGAGCACAGCTTGCTGCAACAATCAGTTTTTTCATGTGTCACTTCTCCAGTAAGTTGCCGTTATGGCTTTATTCTTTATGGAAGTTTCTATTCCGTCTCCGGTTTCAAGATAGCACCGGAGTTCAGAACTTGGGAGCAAGAAACTGCTTCATGCGTTCGGAATCCGGGTGGTCAAAGACCTTGTCCGGCGAACCCTGCTCCTCAATAACGCCCTGATGCAAGAACAGGACCTGAGTGGACACATCCCTTGCAAACGCCATCTCGTGGGTGACCACGATCATGGTGCGGCCTTCCTCGGCCAGACTCTGCATAACCTTCAGTACCTCGCCCACCAACTCTGGATCGAGAGCAGAAGTGGGCTCATCAAACAGCATCACTTCCGGCTCCATGGCCAAGGCACGGGCGATGGCTGCGCGCTGCTGCTGGCCGCCGGACATCTGGGCCGGGTAGTAATCTTTGCGTTCGTAGATGCCCACCTTGTTAAGGTAGGCCTCGGCCCGCTCAATGGCTTCTTTCTTGGGGATCTTGAGAACATTTACCGGTGCTTCAATGATGTTCTCCAGCACCGTCATGTGGCA
The DNA here is from genome assembly GCF_050707965.1 of Marinobacter sp. KM021. Taxonomy (NCBI): domain Bacteria; kingdom Pseudomonadati; phylum Pseudomonadota; class Gammaproteobacteria; order Pseudomonadales; family Marinobacteraceae; genus Marinobacter; species Marinobacter sp. KM021. The sequence goes on along the minus strand of NZ_CP136129.1, from coordinate 2,768,562 downwards.
CCACAGGTTGAAGCTTTGGAAAACCATGGACAGCCGCGCGCGGATCAGTTCCACCTGGCGATTGTCGGCCGGAATGCGCTCGCCCTTGCGGTTGTTTTTGAACCTGATTGGGTCACCGTGCACGATAATGTCGCCAGAGGTAGGCGTTTCGAGCAGGTTGATGCAGCGCAGGAAGGTACTCTTGCCAGAGCCTGAACTGCCGATCAGCGAGACCACGTCGCCTTTGCGGGTTTCCAGAGAAACGCCCTTGAGGACTTCGAGTTTGTCAAAGGTCTTGTGGATGTCCCTGCAAATCAGAGGCGCTGATTCCGCCATGGGGTGACTCCTGGGGCTGTCATACAAAGGCGCACGTTTTACGGACTGTTGGCGTGGAAATCAATACCGCTTTGTTGGATTTTGGTGAAAATCGAAGCACTTGCCTGTAGGTCATTCTGGCCTAATCAATGATCATTGCAAACAATTTTACACCTCACGGTGAGCCTGAATCGTTCAGCAGATCCGCGAGATCTTCCGGGGCGGGGATGCGCAGCAATTCGTCTCCTTCCTTTTCCATTTCCTTCATGGTTTGCCGCACAAAACGAACGTGGGCGGTGGCCACTTTGCGTGCCTGGTCAGGTTTACCGGCCATGATGGCCTCGTAGAGCTGCCGGTGCTGGCCCATGATTTTCCGGCGCATGTCTTCTTTGGGGTTAAGGTTAGACACCGAGGCCTGAACGGTCAGCAGCATCATGTTTTTCAAGCCGCTCAGAATGTGCACCAGGATCGGGTTGTGGGAGGCCTCCACAATGGCATGGTGAAAGCCGTGGTCCGGTCGGGCGTTGCTCAGCGGGTCTGTGCTTTCCAGCGCGCGGAATGCCCGGGTCAGCCGGTGCCGGTCCAGATTGGTGGCCCGCTGTGCCGCCAGAAAAGCGGCCTGGCCTTCCAGCTGCTCCCGCACTTCCAGCAGGTCATAGAGTGTGCGGGTATGGCCCTGATAGAGGTACATCAACGGGCTGTTCGCGCCCTGTACGCCGGACTCCGGCACGATGCTGGCAACAAACGAGCCCTTTCCGTGGCGGGTTTCAATGACACCCCGGGCCTGTAATTCGTGCAGAGCCTCGCGCACCACAGATCGGGAAACCCCAAGTTTGGTTGATAGCTGCCGTTCCGAGGGGATCTTCTGCCCTGGCGCCAGGCCGCCTTCCAGAATCAGGTGCTCAAGCTTATAGGAAATTTCTTTGGATATGCCCATGATCTTATTGCTGGTCTGACCAGTTTCGGGTTGTACGGATCCGTTTTTACTGAGACTGCCTGTACCGCCAAACTTCATGAATGGCGGGAGGTTACGAATTATTCCATGTTTCGGGATTTAACAAACTGGTAGGACCAGTTGCTAAAACGATAGACGATCTCTGCGCTGATGGCGAGTATTCTGAGGTTTGTAGAACCTGAAATTGTACGTCAGCGAGGTTGAAGCCATGTTAACCATCCATCGCCTGGATCTTGAAGATGCCCGGCTCCTGATCAAAGGCGCCAGCGAAAAGGCCCGCGACATCGGTGTTCCCATGTGCATTGCGGTAGTAGATGAATCCGGCAATCTGGTGGCGTTTGAACGCATGGATGGCGGCAAAACCACCAGTGTCATTATCGCCCAGGACAAAGCCTTTACGGCCGCCGCCGCGCGCAAAGCCACCCACGAATACAACGCGGCCAACGTGCCGGGCAATCTGGCCTTCGGTATTCATACCGAAGTGGGTGGCCGTTTAAGCACGGTGGGCGGGGGCTTGCCAGTGCTGGCGAATGGCGAGGTGGTTGGCGGGATTGGTGTGAGTTCAGGCACCCCGCAACAGGACATGGATTGTGCCCAGGCGGGTATCGACTACTTTGAACAACAGCGCCAATAACAATCAGAGAACGTTATGACAACCACATCACATGCCAGCAAACCGGGGTTAACTAAAACGGAGTTGGCGGAACAGCTCCGGGCCTTTATCGACCCGGAGTTTGTCATTACCGATGACGAAACCCTCAAGCCCTATGAGTGCGATGGCTTGGCCATGTACCGGGAAATGCCCATGCTGGTGGTGCTGCCCGAGACCGTAGAACAGGTGCAGCGGGTCATGCGAATCTGCCACGAACACGGCGTGCCCGTGGTGGCCCGCGGTGCCGGTACAGGTTTGTGCGCAGGGGCCATGCCCCATAAAGAAGGCGTGGTGCTGTCGCTGGCCAAGTTCAACCGGATTCTGGAAGTTGACCCGCTGGCCCGGACGGCCCGGCTGCAGCCGGGCGTGCGGAACCTGGCCATCAGCGAAGAGGCCGCCCAGTTCGGCCTGTATTACGGGCCGGACCCGTCATCCCAGATTGCCTGCACCATTGGCGGTAATGTGGCGGAGAACTCTGGCGGCGTGCACTGCCTGAAGTACGGGCTGACCGTCCATAACCTGCTGAGTGTCGAAATCGTCACCGCAGAAGGTGACCGGGTAACGGTGGGCAGCGACGGGCTCGACAGCTGTGGTATGGACTTGCTGGCACTGCTGACCGGCTCCGAAGGGCTTCTGGGTGTGGTCACGGAGGTGAAGGTCAAACTGTTACCCAAGCCGGAAGTGGCGCAGGTGATCATGGCCGGTTTCGACAGTGTTGAGAAAGCTGGCGATGCGGTCGGTGGTGTCATAGCCCATGGCATCATTCCCGGTGGTCTGGAAATGATGGATGGCCACGCCATTATTGCCGCCGATGATTTTTGCCAGGCGGGCTACCCGAGAGACGCCAAGGCCTTGCTGCTGTGCGAGGTGGATGGCACCGAAGAGGAAGTGCACGAACACATTGCCGAGGCAGAAGCGGTGTTCCGGAAACTGGGCGCCACGTCTATCCGCACGTCCTCCAGCGAGGCTGAGCGTGCGCTGTTGTGGAAAGGCCGTAAATCGGCATTCCCGGCGGTTGGCCGAATCTCACCGGACTACTACTGCATGGACGGCACCATTCCGCGCCGACACCTGGCCAAGGTGCTTCTGGAAATGGAGAGCATGTCCGAGCGGTTTGGCCTGCGGGTGGCCAATGTGTTCCACGCTGGCGACGGCAACTTGCACCCGTTGATTCTGTTTGATGCCAATGTGCCCGGTGAGTTCGAGAGTGCCGAGGCTTTCGGCAGCGCCATCCTGTCTCTGTGTGTGGAAGTGGGCGGCTGCATAACCGGCGAACATGGCGTGGGTGTGGAGAAAATCCGCCAGATGGCCGTGCAGTTCAACGACGAAGAATTGCAGCAGTTCCACGATGTAAAAGCCGCCTTCGACCCCACCGGCATCCTGAATCCGGGCAAGGGCGTGCCGACGCTGCGGTTCTGCCAGGAATATCGCTCTATCGAACATAAGCAACACAACCACGAACAGGCGGGTGCCAGCCATGGCTGATCAGATTCAACAACTGCAGGAGCAGGTGCTTCAGGCCCGGCAGAACGGAAACAAGCTGAATATTGTTGGCGGTGGCAGCAAGGCGTTCATGGGCCGTGAGCCAAGCGCAGACGCCGACACCCTGAGCCTGGCCGGCCACACGGGCATTGTGGAGTATCACCCGGTTGAGCTGGTGCTGACGGTGCGGGCCGGCACACCCCTTAAAGATATTGAAGAAGCGCTGGCGGCAGAAGGCCAATGTCTGCACTTTGAACCGCCTCGTTTCACTGAGTCATCCACCATTGGCGGCACGCTTGCCTGTAACCTGTCTGGCCCCGCCCGCCCCTGGACAGGATCGGTGAGGGATCAGGTGCTGGGCATTCGGCTGCTGAACGGCAAGGGTGAACACCTCCGTTTTGGTGGCCAGGTGATGAAAAACGTGGCCGGTTATGATGTGTCCCGGTTGCAGGCTGGCGCAATGGGCACCCTGGGCTTAATCACCGAGATCAGCCTGAAAGTGATGCCGAAACCGGCGGCGTCCGTCACCCTGGTTCAGGATATGGCCATGGATGAGGTGATCGACTACATGAACCGCCGGGCCGGCGAGCCTAAGCCCATCACCGGCGCCTGCTGGGTGGATGGCAAGGTGTACCTGCGTTTGTCTGGCGCACGTTCGGCTGTAGAGGCCACCGCCGAGAAATGGTCTGGCGATGTATTCGACGACGGTGACCGCTTCTGGCAGCAGATCCGGGATATGCAGCATGGGTTCTTCTCCGATGCCGAGGCACCCCTCTGGCGCTTTTCAGTGGGATCAACTGCGCCCGCCGCTGATCTGCCCGGCCCCTGGCTGATGGACTGGGTGGGTGGCCAGCGCTGGTATCGGGGTGACGCCTCGCTTGCCGACATGGAAAAGCTGGCGCGGTCAGCGGGTGGCCAGGTCAGCCTGTTCCGCGGCGGCGACCGCCAGGGTGAGGTGATGCAATCGCCACCAGAAGCGCTGAAAACCATCCAGCGCCGCGTAAAAAACTCGTTTGACCCCGACGGCCTGTTTAATCCCGGCCGCCTTTATAGTTGGTTGTAATCATGCAAACGAATCTGGTTCAGCAATTTGCCAATACATCCGAAGGCCAGGAGGCGGAAGAGATCCTCCGGGCCTGTGTGCACTGCGGTTTTTGCACCGCAACCTGCCCCACCTATCAGGAACTGAACGACGAGCGAGACGGCCCCCGTGGCCGGATCTATCTGATGAAGATGTTTCTGGAAGGCGGGGAAGTGACAGAGAAGACCCGGGAGCACCTGGACCGCTGCCTGACCTGCCGCAGCTGCGAGACGACGTGCCCCTCAGGTGTCCAGTATGGTCGTCTGGTGGATATCAGTCGTGGCTTGCTGGAAGAGGAGCTGCCCCGCAAGCCGAAAGAAAAATGGCTGCGCTGGGCGCTCACCCGGGTGTTACCCCATCGCCGGTTGTTCGGCTTGCTGCTGAGGGCCGGGCAGGCATTCCGGCCGATGCTGCCGGAAAAGCTCCGCACCAAGGTGCCGCCGCGCCGGCAGGCCAGCCCCTGGCCAGCTTCAAACCACAACCGCATTGTGCTGGGGCTTGCCGGATGCGTGCAGCCTTCGGCGGCCCCCAACACCAATGCGGCGACAGCCCGGGTACTGGATAAACTCGGCATTACCCTGGTGGAAGCGCCCCAGGCTGGCTGTTGTGGCGCGGTCAATTACCACCTCTCGGAGCACGAGCGCGGCCTGGAGCAGATGCGCCGGAATATCGATGCCTGGTGGCCGGCCATTGAGGCGGGGGCGGAAGCCATCGTGATGACGGCGTCTGGCTGCGGAGCCATGGTACAGGATTACGGCCATCTGCTCAGGGACGACCCGGTCTACGCCAACAAGGCCCGGAAAGTGAGCGAACTGTGCACCGATCTGGGCGCCTTTATGCTGAAGGAGGATCTGGAGCCCCTGAAAGCCAGTGCCCAGGCGGGCAAAGTGGCCTTCCATTGCCCGTGTACCCTGCAGCACGCCATGAAGCAGAACGGCGTGGTGGAGCAGGTGCTGACCCGTGCCGGCATTGACCTGGCCGCCACGAAAGACAAGCACCTGTGCTGTGGTTCGGCGGGAACCTATTCGATCACCCAGCCGGAGATGAGCCAGAAACTGCTGAGTAACAAGCTGGAAGCGTTGACCATGGATGATCCGGTGCGGATTGTGACCGCCAATATCGGTTGCCAGCTGCATCTGGAGTCCCGCTCAGACGTGCCCGTTCAGCATTGGATCGAGCTGCTGGACCGGTGACACGGTTCCTGCAAAACCGCTCTGCATCGGTTATAGTCTGAACCGGTGCCAGGTTTCTGCCTGGCACCGGCACACTCGAGCACCAACAACTTCACAGGATGTGAACCCATGCCAAGGATCAAGGCCCTGCCGTTTTGCCTATGTCTTTTCCTCTCGCTGCCGGCTCAGGCGGAAATCTATCGCTGGACCGATGCCAACGGCTCCATTCACTTTTCCGATACGCCGCCGATGCTGGACGAGCACCATCGGGTGCAGGTGCGACCGCCCACCACCATGCCGATGGCAGAGAATATCCGGCAGTCTGACCGGGTAACCCGCAACCGCAAAGAGCTGGACCGGCTGCTTTCGCCTGACAGCAAGAATCGTTACGCCAAATCTCAACAGGCGGAGGAAGCCCGTACTCGGCAGTGCGAGCAGTACCGCAAGCAACTGGACCGTTTGCAGGCGAGACTTCGCGCCGGTTACGGCAACGATCGGGGCAACAGTCTGCGGCAGCGGCGCCGGGAACTGAGCCAGACCTATAGCCGTGAGTGTGTACTGAATTAGTTGGCTTTCGGAAAGCGCTGATTGTCAGGCGACCGATATTATTGTTAGCTATCTACCTTGTCTCTGGAGGTAGATCTTGTCGCATTTTCAGCTTGCACTTCTACTTGGTATGACCGTCGCACTTGGGCCCCTGGCCCTGGATGCCTACCTGCCCGCGTTTCCGGAAATTGCCCGGAATTTTGCTATTCCCCATGCCGATGTGGGCCTTACGCTGAGCGCCTATGTGGCAACTCTGGGCATGGCCCAATTGGTGGGCGGGCCGTTGTCTGACCGTTATGGCCGCCGCAACATCCTGTTTATCGGACTGGCGGTGTTTGCCCTGGCCAGCCTGATGGTCGCACTGGCGGATAACCTTTCCAGCATGATTGCCTGGCGGGTGGTCCAGGGTATTGGCGGTGCATTCTGTGCGGTGTCGGTACCCGCGATTGTGAGAGATCAGGTGGGTGGCCAGGAAGCAGCCAGACTGTTCGGATTGATCGGGCTGATCATGTTTATTGCCCCTGCGGCGGCTCCGTCTCTTGGCGCCCTGATGCTTGCGCTGGGTGACTGGCACTGGATCTACGTATTCCTGGCGGCCTACGCGTTCTTCCTGGCCGTGGTCCTGCAACTGGCCCTGTTTCCCCGGCTCAAACCCCGGCCACGGGCAACCACACCGGTCAAAACCCTGGTGACCAACTATATGCTGGTGCTCAAGCATCGCACCACCATGCGTTTTGTCGGTATCCAGGTGATGTGTTTCAGCAGCATGATGCTGTTTATCACCCATTCTTCGTTTATCTATCAGGAGTGGTTCGGGCTGTCGAACAGCACGTTCTCCGTTCTGTTTGCCGCCAATATCGGAGTGATGGCAGCGCTCAACCTGATTAACCGTCCGCTGCTGCGCACCTTTTCTTCCGTGGTGCTGTTAAGGGTGCAGGTCATCATCCAGTTCGTGATGCTGGTGGGTCTGGTGTCGGTGGTGTTGCTGGATGGGCCCTTGTGGGCGGTAGCCGGATTTATTATCGCGGCGGTAGGTTGCCAGGGTGGGATTGTGCCGAACAATATGGCCAACGCCCTTGAATTCTTTCCCCACATGGGGGGTACGGCCGCGGCCATGCTGGGGGCGTCCCAGTTCACTCTGGCCGGTGCGATCAGTGCCTTGTCATCGGCCTTTGGTGGCGAGGCTTTGCTGCCTATTACCCTGAGCATGCTGGCCTGTTCGGTGGGGGCCGTTTTGTTGTCTTTGGGAGCGCCGGCAGCGGTAGCCCGGGAAAAGGCCGCAGAACAGTCAGCCTGACGGTCAGCTCCCGAGACTATCTTTGCTGACAGCATGGTCGGGCGACCATGCTTTCGTAGATAATGTTGGGTTATGAAACTTATCCTGAGCCGCAAAGGCTTTGACAGTTCTGCCGGTGGTTGCCCGAACCCCGTGTTTCCGGACGGACGTGTTCTGGCGCTTCCGATTCCGGATGATCAGTCGCCTATCCGGTATAGCCAGATTCAGCACGATGGCCAAAGCATTGGCCCCCTGGTATCCCAGCTAACCGGCCGCTCTGGCTTCTCTCGAACAGGCGCCCACCTGGACCCGGATCTGATCGAGGATGCCTATCCCCGGCTGCCAGGCTGGCGCCCGATACTCGGTCAGCACGGCTCGGCCCAGGCTCATCTGGCCAACCACGGTGTGGGGCCCGGCGATCTGTTTCTGTTCTTTGCTTTGTTCCGGCAGGTGGAGCGGTATCGCCGGCGCTGGCGCTTTGTGCCGCAAAGCCGGCCGTTTCACGCCATATGGGGCTGGTTGCAGGTGGGGGAGGTCTGGCCAGTTTACGAGGCGGCGCCCGTGCCGGAATGGGCGGCGTACCACCCGCATCTGCACGGCAAACGATCCGCTCACAACTGCCTGTATGTCAGTGGCGACAGACTGCAGATTCCCGGCCTGAGCGGGGAGTTGCCCGCTGCTGGGGTGGTGTCATTCCTGGACGAGCGGCACCGATTGACGGCGGCAGGAGCGGCAAACGTGACCGACTGGCGGTTGCCGGCGGCTTTTATGCCAGGAGCCGATAGCGTGCCGCTGAGCTATCACCAAAAACCCGAGCGCTGGCGCCCGGATGGCTCCCCGGAATACTGTCGCCTGAAAAGTGCGGCACGGGGGCAGGAGTTTGTGTTGGACCTGGAACAGTATCCGGGAGTTAGTGAGTGGTTGCTTTCTCCCGGACTATTGACAGAGAAGGTCAGGCACGCTTGAAGCTCGCCAGTGCCACGGCCGCCGTCACAAATAGCCCGCCGAATAACCGGTTCATTTGCCGTTGTCGCATGGGCGTTGTCATGAACCGGAACAACTGGCTGGCCAGCAGGGCGTAGCCCACCATCACCAGGATATCGACAATAATCAGTGTGGTGCCCATGGTAGCCAGCTGCTGACCATGGGGCGTGCCGGCCACCAGGAATTGCGGGAACAGAGCGATCAGAAAGATCGTGGCTTTCGGGTTGGTGAGGTTCACCAGTGCGCCATTCCAGAACTGCTGGCGCGGGCTGAAGCCGGACAGGTCTGCGCGGGATGCCTGCACCGGTTCTTCACGCCATTTCTGGATGCCCAGCCAGATCAGGTACGCCACACCGATCCATTTGATGACCATCAGGGCGGTATTGGATGACGCCACAATGGCGCCCAGGCCTGCGCCCACCAGCACAATCTGCACGCCATAACCGAACTGCTGGCCGGCGATGGTGGGCAGGGATTTGCGCACGCCATAGCGCAGACCGCTGCTCATGGAATTAACCGCGCCGGCACCGGGAGAAACGCTGATCAGAAGGGCTGCGACCAGAAATGTGAGCCACACAGTGAGTGTCATTGCTTACGCTCGTGAAATTCAGGAAAGTGGTATAATACGCACCGTAAAAACCTAGCCAAACGAGGAGAAACCGAAATGGCGAAGAAACAGGCGAAAGCCACACAGCACAGCGCTGTGCAACGGGAACTGAGAACACCAAAGTACCAGATGCGCGTGGTTGAAGACAAAACCAAGTACAAGCGCAATCGGGACAAAACTGTGCGGATGGAGGGCTTCCGCAAAGCCGCGTGAGCGTGGTTTTACGAAAGCCCTTCATACTCGCGACACCCCCGTTCCAGCTGTTGTTCTGTCATAAAAGCTTCATAGAAGCCTGGCGGGTGGCTGTTATCCTGTAGTGTTTTCTGACACCAGACACGGCAGGAGCCCCCGTCATGAGAATTATTGCCTTCTACAGCCCCAAAGGTGGCGTGGGTAAAACCGCAGCGGCCGTCAATATGGCCTACCTGGCCAGCCGCGAGAACATCCGCACATTGCTTTGGGATCTCGACCCGCAAGGGGCTGCCAGTTTTTACCTGGCGGGTGCAGAAGTGGTCAAAGGCCGCAAACTCTCCAAACTGCTGGAAGGCAAATCTCCCATCGCCCGCTTCATCCATGAGGACGTATACCCCAATCTAGACTTTATCCCCGCCCATAGCAGCTTCCGTAACTTCGATATCAAGCTTGAACACGACGAAGGACACAACGTCCTGAAAGGCCTGTTGGCGCCGTTGTCTGAAGACACCAGTCTGGTGGTTCTGGACTGCCCGCCCACGCTCTCGCGCCTGACTGAACAGGTTCTTGAAATGGCCGACAAAGTCTATGTGCCGGTGGTGCCTACCTGGTTGTCACTCAACAGCTGGAACCAGTTACGGGAGTTTGTGAAAGACAAGAAGTTGGGTAACAAGAAACTGCGGCCGTTTTTCTCGATGGTGGACAGGCGCAAGAATCTGCACAGGGAAATACTGGAGCAGGCTACCGAGCTGCTTGGTACGCCGGTGAATGCGGCCGTTCCTTATGCCAGTGTGGTTGAGCGGATGGGAGAGGAGGGGCAACCGCTGGAACTGCTGGCGCCAAATAGCCCAGCCGCCGCAGAGTTTCGTAAGCTGTGGGTGAGTGTCCGGAAGGATCTTTGGGCCCGCTGACCGGGAAAGTGTTAAAGTCGCCGGTCTTCACCTGACTTCCGGAGGCCCGATGACAGCCCTGAATACCTTGCAAATCGATACCGGCGAGAACCCCCAAATCACCATCATCTGGCTGCATGGCCTCGGCGCCAGCGGCCATGATTTCGAACCCGTTGTTCCGGAGTTTCGTTTCTCCCGGGAGCAGCCCGTTCGCTTTATCTTTCCGCACGCACCTGAGCTGCCAGTAACCATCAACGGCGGCATGGTTATGCCCGCCTGGTACGACATTCTGGCCATGGATGTGGACCGTAAGGTGGATACTACGCAACTGCGCGCTTCTGCCGGGATGGTGGCTGAGCTTATCCAGCAGGAACGGGAGCGGGGCATCACCAGCGAGAACATCATTCTGGGTGGTTTCTCCCAGGGTGGCGCGGTGGCCTATGAGCTGGCGTTGAGTTACCCGGAGCGGCTGGGCGGCCTGTTTGCCTTGTCCACTTACTTTGCCACTGTAGACTCCATTCAATTAAGTGAGGCCAATCGGAAGCTGCCGATCTTTATCGGGCACGGCCGATTTGATCCGATTGTGGCAGAGCACCTGGGGCTGGCGGCGCAGCAAAAGCTGCAGAATCTTGGGTATGAGCCGGAGTATTACTGCTATGGTATGGAGCATAGCCTTTGTCTGGAGGAGGTGAGGGATTTGGACAGGTTTCTGTCCCGGCTTATCAGCAAAACTGAACAATGACTGAAGAAGGAAATCCGGTATGCCACTCAAGCTACAAACCATCATCTGCAGCACCCGCCCTGGCCGTGTTGGCCCATCCATCGCCGAATGGTTTAACGGTTTTGCGAACGAGCAGGGCAGTTTTGCCAGCGAACTGGTTGACCTGGCGGAGTTTAACCTGCCGGTTTATGACGAACCTAACCACCCCCGCCAGCAGAAGTACCAGCACGACCACACCAAGGCCTGGTCTGAGAGCGTCGCCAAGGCAGACGCCTACGTGTTTGTGATTCCCGAATACAACTTCTGCCCGCCGCCGTCGTTCATGAATGCGATTAACTACGTTTACAACGAGTGGAATTACAAGCCTTGTGCCTTTGTCAGTTACGGCGGTGTTTCCGGCGGCCTGCGTTCTGCGCAGATGGCCAAACAACTGGTTACGACGGTGAAGATGATGCCCATGGTTGAGAGCGTGATGGTGCAGATGCCCTGGGAACTGCTGGATGATAATCGCAGATTCCAGCCGGCAGACCACCACACCAGTTCGGGGGGCAGTATGCTGGCCGAGCTGGCCAAGTGGGCGGATGCGCTCAAAGCCATGCGCCAGTGAGTGGGCCAAGTGCCGACCCCGGAACCTGATCCGGTTAATACCGGCGGAGGAAGTGCGACTTGTTCTATCTAACGGTTGCCGTGCTCAGCGCGGCACTCCTTGGTTTTGCGGTTCTTGGTCTACGCGCACGACGGGCGGACGGTCTGCTGGATGACTATGTCACCGCTCGAAACTCTCAGAGTGCACAGGCCATCGGGCTATCGTTCCTGGCTTCGGGCATGGGGGCGTGGATTCTTTTTGCACCACCGGAAATTGGTGCGTTTGTGGGGCCTGTGGCGCTGGCGGGTTATGCGGTCGGCTCCGCGTTGCCGTTTCTGGTGCTGGGGTTCTATGGCCCTGCCATCCGCAAGCGGCTACCAGCAGGCCGGAGCATCGGCGAGTTTGCCGAGGCTTGTTACGGCGCCGGTGTCAGGCGCTGGGTGTCGATGGTTTCGGTCGCCTACATGGCCTGTTTCCTGGCGGCCGAACTCACCGCTATCGGCGCCATTGCCGCGCTGCTTTCTGATGTGCCGCCCGCATTGGTGGTTCTCGGCGTGGCGCTGGTCACACTGATCTATACCTCTGTCGGTGGTTTGAGGGCGAGTTTGGCCACTGACCGTTGGCAGGCCTGGTTGTTGTTGGCCCTGTTGCTGCTTGTGGGTGGTGTTGCCTGGTACTGGTTGCCCTCCATGCCAGCGGAGGCGGTCATGCCTTCTGTGCCTGTTGGCAGCGCGCTGTCTGTGGCGCTCACTCTGGTGATTGCGGTGACCGCCGCCAACCTGTTTCACCAGGGCTATTGGCAGCGGGTGTGGGCAGCTGAAACGGATAGTGCCCTTGGGCGCGGCGCGGTGTTGGGTGGCGTCAGCACGTTTCTGGTGGTGATGGCCATTGGTGGTCTGGGGATGCTGGCGGCCATGCATGCATTACCGCTGGGCGAGCCTCCCATTCCATTCTTCGCATTACTCTCCTCCGCACCGGCCTGGCTTGCTCTGCCAGCGCTGGTTCTGGCGGTGACGCTGGTGGCCTCCAGTGTCGATACCTTGCAGAACGCTATTGCTTCCATGGCGGTGGCCAGTTCCGGACGACGTGGCCTGTCAGTGCGTGCTGCCCGCTGGGCGACGGTGATACTGATGGTGCCGGTGATCTGGGTGGCGCTTCAGGGCTTCTCAGTGCTTCGGCTGTTTCTGATTGCAGACTTGCTGTGTGCGGCGATTGTGGTGCCGGTGCTGCTGGGATTGTGGCGCCGTATGTCGCCGCTGGCAGCGGTGGCTGGTGGCCTGGCCGGGCTGCTCGGTGCCGTGCTTCCTGGCTGGGTGAGCCAGGGCAGCTTCACCGCAGGGGCTCTGGCGGCGAGCTTTCCGGACAGTATTCCAACACTGGCACCGTTCCTTGGCGCCTTGCTGGCATCCAGCCTGGTCAGTTTGCTGATTGCCTGGTTGTATCCGGGTGCCCGGGCTCAGGAGGCTGCCGGGCGGCCTTAAACGGTCTCGCTCGCGGCCTCTTCTGCCAGCAGGCGATAGTCCGGGGTCAGTTGCCGGCGTAGCCAGAGGTCCGGTATCTGTTTGCGCAAGTGCCACCGCCCAAGGCGCTCGGCAAAACGGGTCAGCGGCGAGTTCCAGATGACCGCCAAGGCCATGGACTCATGGGCCAGATAGAGTGCCTTGCGGACGGCGGTCTGACTCACGGGCGCTTTGCGGAACAGCGTCTTGTTCCAGTCCGGTGTGGTGAAGTCCGGCCGTGGCATGATCCACGGCGGAGTGCGCTGGAATACCGTCAGCTTGCCGGCGCATTTGGCCAGCTCCGGTACGATCTGTACGGCGCTGGCACCCGTGCCGATCACCGCGATGCGTTTGCCCTTGAGGTCGTAATCATGATCCCAGGCGGCGCTGTGTATCTTCTTGCCCTCAAACTCGTCCAGGCCGGCAAAGCCGGCGCCGATAATCAATGCGTCGGCGGGCGGCTGCTGTTGAGCAAGCGGTTGGTTGTTCTTCATCAGGCAATCTCGTAAGCGGTGGTCAGGCGGTCGGGTGATAGGTGATGACAGGCTCCACTGAGTGTTTTTGATCTTTTCCAGCATGTTATCGAGATCAATCTTTGCCATGTCAGTCTCCTGGCTTGTGGGGAGTGTTAAGGCCTGTCATCAGACGAATTTGGACGTCATCCGGCGATTAATAAGCCCAGTAATCGCCGCATAGGAATTCGGCAGCAGACGTTTGATTCGCCAGATCATGCGGGCATCGACCTGTGGCATAACGTAAAGCTGTTTGTTATCCAGGCCATCCAGCGCCATGCGAGCAACCTTGTCGGCGGACTTCGCTGGCGGTTTGTTCCGCGGCGTCCAGATTGATGTCAGAGCACACCACAAGGCTCCCGCGCCGGGCGAGTTCCAATGCCAGCGCTTTGCCGATGCCGCTGCCGGCGCCAGTGATGACTGCACGGGCATTTTTAGTCAGAGAATTTTTGGGTAAGCGGATTAAATGGTTGATCTTACCTTTGCATGAGAGTGAGACAGACCGGCATCTCATCGGATTATCTGGTTGATGCTTCACCTACTGCTGGTGCATGTTTCCTTCGCTAATTCCAGCAAGAACCCCACACGCCTCAACTTCCCGGTCATCGTTGCAACTCGCTCTCAGTGAAACGAGTTGTTTCTCAAGCGCTTGCAGAGCGGTTATCTGCGACCGCACATGAGAGATGTGATCATCGAGCAAGGCGTTGACGGCGGTACAAGGCTGATGAGGGTCGTCCTGATAGCTCTGTAGTTCGTGAATCTCAGCCAGTGACAGGCCCAGGATTCTGCAGCGACGGATGAAGGCCAGCCCCTCACCATGCTTCTCGGTATAGACACGGTAACCGTTGTCCTGCCGACCAGGCGGCGGCAACAAGCCCTGCTGTTCATAGAAGCGGATCGTCTGTGTTTCGACCCCTACCAACTGCGCCAACTGACCAATGCGCATCAGCCTCCTCCCCAACGGATTCTTTACTCTATTGACCTTATAGTAGCTTTATAGTTTTAAATGGTACCACAACATTGTTCAAGTGGAGTCGTATCATGAGCAAATCCTGTGGTGGCGCCTGTGGCGGTGATGCAACGTCCGCAGCGGATACCGATATACAGGCCTCCTCCGAGGCGCCAGGGAGATGGGTCAGTGTTTATGCCGTGCCGAAGATGGACTGTCCATCAGAAGAACGAATGATTCGCCTAGCCCTGAACGGCTTTGAGGAGATTCGGGCGCTGTCCTTCGACTTGTCGAACCGCCGGCTGAAGGTCGTGCATGACGGCGAGGTCGAGCCCGTCACCTCGAAACTGAAGACCTTGGGGCTAGGCGCCTCGCTTCAGGAAACCGTCGCTGCAAATCCGGAGACCATCAAGGCCGCCGAGTTTTCGGCAGCTTCTGCTAAGCAAGAATCCGGGACCCTGCGCTGGTTGCTCGGCATCAATGCACTTCTGTTCGTGGTGGAAATGACTGCCGGTCTGATGGCTCAGTCAACTGGCCTCATTGCAGAGTCCCTGGACAATTTTGCTGATGCGGCAGTGTACGGACTCGCTCTTTATGCGGTTGGGCATAGCGTGAAAAGGCAGGTCCGTGTTGCGCACGTTGCTGGTGTGGTCCAACTGGTTTTGGCTGTTGGCGTACTCGTAGAGGTGGTGAGGCGCTTTGTATTCGGTAGTGAGCCTGAATCGCTGGTGATGATAGCCATCGCATTCGTCGCATTGATTGCCAATACCGCCTGTCTGCTGATGGTATCCAAACATCGAGGGGGCGGAGCTCATATGAAGGCTAGCTGGATATTTTCGGCCAACGACGTGGTGATCAACCTGGGGGTCATCACCGCCGGCGCCCTGGTCGCGTGGACCGGGTCCAATTATCCGGATCTGATTATCGGCACCATCGCGGGGGTCATTGTACTTAACGGTGCCAGACGCATTCTGGCGTTGAAGGGTTAAATAATGCTCATTATTGGCAAAAAGCTCTCGCCGTATGCCCTATTGTCCATATCGGGCCTGCTGGCAGCGCTACTTTTTTATCGGAATCGCGGTAGTGGTCTCGATTTTTCTGATCAAGCTGATCCTTGAAAATCGTCATAAAGGAGAAGCCATCGCTTACAGTCTTATCCTCGGTGGCGCCATGGGCAACCTGATTGACCGGGTCTTTCGCGGCTATGTTGTGGATTCCTTTGATTTCTATTGGCGAGACTGGCATTGGCCGGCCTTCAACCTGGCTGATATTGCAATTGTCCTCGGTGCCTTACTTTTCGTTTCCAGCAGCTTGTTGGGTAAAAAAGCAAACACCAATGCCGAGCCGGATGGATCTGACTGACACCTACGCCTATACAACACCATGACCGAACTTCCCGACAACATCCTTCACCTCCGCAATACCAAGTACTGGGCTGCAAATCAACCGACGACGAAATGCACTTCCAGGTGGACGTGCCCGATCCCATCGCCTGCGAGGAATGCGGCGTGCAGGGTGAGTTCGTACGGTTCGGCAAGCGTGACGTTCCCTATCGTGATCTGCCCATCCACGGCAAGCGGGTCACTCTCTGGGTGGTCCGCCGCCGATACACCTGCCGGGCCTGCAAGACAACATTCAGGCCCCAGCTACCGGAGATGGTAGACGGATTCCGTATGACACTGCGGCTGCATGAGTACGTGGAGAAGGAATCCTTCAACCACCCCTACACCTTTGTGGCGGCACAGACCGGCCTGAACAAGCGCTACCGCTGCATTCTGACCAACATTGAGGAGCGAACCCTGCTCGACCTGCTGGCCACCCGCCGCCAGGACGTGGTGACCAACTACCTGATGAAGCTGAAAGACCGGCAGAAGGTCGAGATCGTCAGCATGGACATGTGGAACCCCTACCGGGCAGTGGGAAACTGGCGCGAAGAGACCATGACCTACTTCGAGACGGACATGCCCGTCACCAACGCTTACACGGAGTCCATCAACCGACTGGCCAAGGACAAGAACCGTGAAGGGCGCGGTTACTCCTTCGAGGTGATGCGGGCACGAATGCTCTACACCACGAAGCACAAGAAGAAGGCACCGACTGCGAAGGTCTCTCCTTTCTACAAGAAAACCATCGGTTACGGACTGCCGGACTTCGCAGAGGAACTCAACTACGGAGTCGATCTATCAACCATCTGAGGGTGGTATCAGATTGATGGGGTGAAGGTGCCCCATCAACCATTAAATCCGTATACCCGTTTAAAGCTAGTAAGCTGGGTTCTTAACTTCCCAAGGCAGTTGTCCTGTCGATCACCCATTCGGCGATGTCACCCTTGTCAGCACCGCCGTGATCAGCAGGATAACCGCGACCAGCACCATCTCCAGCGCAATACTTCGCTGTAACCGTCGTGGGGCTGTTGCGTCGCCGCTCTCAAAGGCCGGCACAAGCCGCCACTTGTTCGCGGCAGCAAATAACAGCAGCACCGCGACAATCAATACCTTGCCGATCAAGAACTGTCCGTATGCCGTGGTGAGTAGTGGCTTGAGACCGCCCGTTAGCAGCGTGGCCAAAGTAACACCCGCCAGTACCAACACGCCAACTCCGCCCATGGCGATTTTCCCGAAACGGGTCAGAATGTGGGCGGTATTGTCCTGGTTGTGACCCCGTCCTACTAAATGGAACAGCGGCCAAAGCGAGGCCACCCAAAATGCTGCCGCCATCAGGTGAACGCTCAGCAAACCAGCCAGAACGAGGCGTGGGGTGTTTACTGTATGCCCCACCTGCACGAATGCCAGCATCACCAATAAAACGCCTACTAGGCTCACGCTGTTGGCTGTTTTCGAGAGCGCTAAGTTATTAAGCTGAATCGCCTGAACCAGCAGCAAGCCAGCTACCGCCAGCATTAGCCGGCCCCCGGACGCACCCTCAAACACGATTCCGAGCAGCATTGGGTTGGTTGCAGCAGATATATTGCCGCCCCCAAGGTAACCAGCTTCTAAAGGCCACTGGAACAGAATCAGAATGACCCCCGCCCAGGCAGCAAAGACGCCCATGCGGGCGACGCGCCTCCGGTCGTGATCAGGGAGTCGGGGAAACGCTAGACGAAACAACACGGCCCCCGTCGCGACTAGGGCACTAAGGTAAACCCCAGCCGCCACGAGAATCATCGCGACGGTCCAGACATCGAGGCTATTTACGGAGAACCACCAGGCCACGGGTCAGGGCTCGACCGAGAAGTTAAAACCGTCAGACATCATGTGCCCGTCATCCGATAGGCCACGCCAGCGCACCTGGTAATCCCCAGCCGAAAGAGTGTCACTGGGCTTTACGAAGTAGCGATCGACCTGTTCACTGCCTGGCAGACCATCAAGAGGAACGGGGCCGTCCGGGCCTTTCACTTCAAACTGGGTGATGCGCATCAAGCCACCAAACTCGATGCCAATCTCTGCTGGGGAATCCTGAATGGTGACGCCATCCCTCGGTAAAGTGTTTGCGAGGCCTTCATGGGCCAGTGCCGGGATTGCTAGCGACATCAACAGCGTTGCTAAGGAAGCGTGAATGATAGGGAGCGAACTCTTCTTCTTTTGCATACCGTATCCTTATGTTTTTCAGGGTTGAATGGATATTGTTACTTCATCGCGGAGGCGCTAAAACTGATTCGGTTGAGCCTTCTTACATCGTTCATTTTCCCTGTTTGGCGAACAAGGCGCATGGCGTCGTATGAATCTTCAAAGACATGAGTAGGTGTTATAGCGTGCCAACCTGAAGCAGGGCTGAAAATGTCGGAAAAAATAACCTGAATCCGTGATGCCGCAGCCGACATTCCCCCTATCATCGTCTGCGTGAGATTTTTGAGAATTTGACTCGAATATCGTGGAGGTGCGAGCCCGATGTCGTCGGAAATGCCCACGTCGATCGGTCCTGATCACCCGGTTTTCTCCGCTTACGCCCCTGCCGCGCACGGCCAACCTGGCGACCGGCGATCGCCCGTCGCGCACTGTCTGGGGATGCTCTCTGGCAGACAGTCAGCATGGCGACCCTCGTGGGTAACGCAGCCGGCTCCGCAGGGTGTTCAACACCGTCATGCGCCCGATGTCCTGCCCGAAGTCGAGGATGATCTGCCGCGCCTTGTGAATCACGAGAGCCGCACGATGCACCAATTCCTGCAACACCGTCCGCAGCCGGCGCCGCTTGGCGGGATGGCGGACCGGGCTTAGCTCGCCGGTCATGCCCAGTTGCCCCATCAATCGCAGGATGTTGTAGGCCAGTTGGGCGAGATGCAGGATCAGATCGTTGGTGGCGAACTTGCCCGACGGTAGCCGCTCCAGGTCAAGATCGGTCTTGATCTCGCTATGGAACTGCTCGTGGGTGGCATGCGCCTGATAGCGCTTGATCACCGCCTCCGGCGCCTCGTCCAGGCTGGTCCACCAGCCTTCCAACTCAACCTCTGGTTCGAGCAGCAACTGGCCATCGTGATCGGCGGTGCGCTCCACCAGGCGCATCACGCGCTTGACGACGTATTCGATCTTGTTGTCGTCGTGGATCGAGACCGTCTGCGTCCACAGCGCCTGGCGTTTGCCAGGGCGCAGCTCTTCCCAGTAGTCCGCCGCCACGGCCAGCCAGGTGTCCTGATCGGCCGTGGCCGAGCCACGCGGGTTCCATTTGACGAGGTAGTCCAGCCGGCGGCCCTCCTCGGCAAAGGCCTGCCGCTGCTGTTCGAGAAGCGCCAGGTGCGCCTGGCTGTCGAAGCCGCTGTCCTCACGCAGCAGGATCGGTCGCTCGGTCAGGCCTTGGGCGCGGGGCAGCACCCGCTCCAGGAAGGCGTTGCTCTCCTTCATGGTGTGCTGCTTGCCGGGACGCAGTTCCAGGCCCAAGCACCACCCTTCGTTGCCCAGATACGCGGCGATCGGGGTGTAGCCGTCGACCTTCTGGTAGGTCCGCGAGACGCCTTCCTTCTTCGAGTTGCTGTTGTCCATGACGAAGGTGTCGATGTCCAGGCAGACGTGCGTCGTCTCGGCGGTGATCGGTGCCTCGACCAGTGACAGCAGGGTCGTGGACCAGATGGCGGTGCGCGCCTGCAGGTTGTTGGCGGCGAGTTTCTCAAGCCGCTGTCGCAGCGTCGCCGTGCTCGGCACCTTCTGCAGGGTCAGCAGTTGTTGGAAGGGCTTGTCGCGGCGGAAGTTTTCGATGGCGTCATAGTCGCTCATGCCCAGACACAGCAGGCCCAGGTAGCTCTTGACCACGTCGCTGGTGCGCATGCCCAGCGTGGTGGGGAAGCGGCCGTCGATGCTGTCGACGCCGGCGATCTCGAGGCACTGCCCGATGATCGACAACCCGGAATGGCTGGTGAGGGTGCGGCGACTGGCGCGGAACTTGACGTTGGGCATGGCACTGTCTGGGTGAATGGCGATATCCGCTATATTGCCATGCAGGTCAGTGGGTTAGAAGCGCTTCAGGGGGCCAGTCTCACGGATTCAGGAATAACTTATGAGTACATTTAGATATCGGTATTGGCACCTTTTTACTTTTGGGCTACTTATAGTTGTAGGCTTATATCGGAAGCAAACTTCGCCTTCTGCCATTTTTATTGGTTAAGGCGATGTCTCGATTGGCAACAGATGAGAGGAAATAAAAAGCAATTGCTGGCACTGGCTATCGGTTCCATGGTTGTCGCGCCGTCTGTGGCGATGGCTGACAAGGGCCCGACTGTTTACGGTAAAGTGAACGTTTCTTATGAGCATCAGGACAATGGCGCTGAGGATCAGTGGGAACTGGAAAGCAACGCATCACGCCTTGGTGTGAAGGGCGAGCTGGATCTGGACATTAACGATGTGGTCGCTATTTACCAAGCTGAATATCAGATCAGTGTTGATGAGGGTAGCGGTCCCTTCAGCCAGCGCAATATCTTCGGTGGTTTCAAGCACAGCCAGCTGGGTATGCTGAAAGCGGGTAAATTCGATACCCCTTTCAAGGTTTCTCAGGGCAAGATTGACCAGTTTGGTGACCTGCGCGGTGACATCAACGAGATTGTGGGTGGTTCTGAGCGCGCCAACAACATCATCCAGTACTCTTCTCCCAAGATCGCTGATCTGGGGTGCGGTTGTTGAGCTGGTAAACGCGAGACTCCTGGGCGAGGGCAAGGGTTGAAAACAGGGCAAACACCAGTGCCAACAGGCTGGTTGTGATGGAGTGGGTCGTGCGTTCAGTCATCGGGGCCTCCGGAGCCGTTACACATACCCGCCAAAAATATTCCGGATTGCGGGTTGCCAATCTGAAAACCGCGGGGTTATAGTGAAAAGCATGAAGACCACACACGCAGCCTGTCAATTGAATGTTTTGAAAGCTTTCGGTGAGAAACTGAAGGCCGCAGGTTCTGCTGTGTATTTTTGGTGGTTTGGTTATGGCTTTTATTTTAGCCAGAGCCCGGGCCGCCCGTAAGATCTTCATCGACCGAATTTAACGAGGAAGGCAGCCCGGCAAGCAACCCAGGCTGCCACCGGACTCAAAAAAGCCCCGACTGGTAGCCCAGCCGGGGCTTTTTTGATTCTGACACAGGGAAACGGGAACACAGACATGAACATGCCGCTGAAATCCGAAACGCTGGGCGAGCAAATCGCAAGTGCCTGCCAGCACCGACAGGAAGCCACACTGCCCACCGCGGGCGAGTTGCGCCAGCAGTTTCCTGCCGGTGAGCACCTGGTTCGGGCCATCGCCAGTTACCGTGAGCAGATCCGCGCCGTACTGCACGGTCAGGACGACCGAACCCTGATTGTGATGGGTCCGTGTTCGATTCACGATGAACAGGCCGCCCTGGATTACGCTACCCGTCTGAAAACCCTGACGGACGAGGTGAGTGATCGCTTCCTGATAGTAATGCGCGCCTACCTGGAAAAACCACGCACCACGGTGGGTTGGAAAGGCCTTTTATACGATCCCGAGCGCACCGGCCAGGGCGACCTGAAGCAGGGCCTGGAACGTTCCCGCAAGCTGTTGCTGGCGCTCTCTGAGCTGGGTTTGCCGCTGGCGACGGAAGCCCTGAGCCCGTTCATGATGGATTACCTGGGTGACCTGGTGAGCTGGACCGCCATCGGTGCCCGCACCACCGAATCCCAGATTCATCGGGAAATGGTCAGCGGTTTGCCCATGCCAACCGGGTTCAAAAACGGCACCGATGGCGGGGTAGCGGTGGCCACCCACGCCATGCAGTCTGCCTCTTACCCGCATCATCACTTGGGTATTTCCCACGCCGGGGCGCCGGTGATGGTCACGACGGCGGGCAATCCGGATACTCACCTGGTGCTGCGTGGTGGCCGGGGCGTGACCAATTACGACGCCGGGAGTATTGCCAGGGCCGTGGCGGAATTGCAGAAGGCTGGTGTGTCGACCGCGGTGATGGTGGATTGCAGTCACGATAACGCCTGCAAGCAGGCGGAGCGGCAACTGGACATTGCCCGTGAGGTCATGGCCCAGAAGCGCGCGGGCAATACGCACATCAAGGGCTTGATGCTGGAAAGCTTCCTGACCTTCGGCCGCCAGGATGACGGTGACGATCTGATCTATGGCTGCTCGATCACCGATCCGTGCCTGTCGTGGGAACAGACAGAGGCTCTGATCCGGTCACTGTAGACAGCAGTAGTTGCCCGGCCAGCAGCACCAGAATGCCCCCCATCAGCCTGTCCAGCCAGTGTCCGAACCGGCTGAATCCCCGGCGGACGCGGGGCTGAGTGAAGAACACGGCTACCATGGCAAACCAGAGCCCGGTTGCGAGCGCCATGTAGAGGCCGTAGCCGGCCTGCAGCAACAGGGGAGTGCCGGGGTTGATCACCACTGAAAACAGAGACACAAAAAACAGTGTGGCCTTGGGATTCAGGGCGTTGGTCAGAAACCCCAACCGAAATGCACCCCAGCCGGTCTGGACTTTGCTGCCCTTTGCCTCGACGTGAACACCTCCCGGTTTTGCCCGCAGGCAATGCCAGGCAATCCAGAGCAGATACAGTGCCCCGACCACTTTCAGTACGGTGAACAGCATAATCGACTGCTGAATGATCAGCCCGATGCCCAGCAACGAATACCCCACATGCAGCAAGATACCCAGGCCTATGCCGCCGGCACTGAGCAAGGCATTACGGCGTGACTGGGTCAGCGCCTGCCTTAGCATGATGGCAAAGTCCGGGCCCGGACTGGCCACTGCCAGCAGGTGGACCAGTGCGACGGTTAGGAATTCCAGCCAGTAATTGTGCACCTGAGATCTCCGGAAAGCGTGTGTAGGTTACTAAGCAGCTTGCTCGTGACTCGCAAGCATAAGCGGATTTTTTCCCGGTTTCACCTGTCAGGTACCGGTAAGGTTTCTATACTTGCAGTTTAACTGGCCGAAATATCGGGTTTTTTGATCGCCGGGAGGCATGATGGACAAGCGAGAAGTGGATGTAGCGATTATCGGCGCGGGTACCGCCGGCATGGTCGCCTATCAGCGAGTGCGCAAAGTGACCGACAGCGTGGTGCTGATCGAGGGTGAGCAATACGGCACCACCTGTGCAAGGGTTGGTTGCATGCCCAGCAAGTTGCTGATTGCGGCCGCCGAGCGGGCCCACGATGTTGCCACGGCGGATCGCTTTGGGGTGCTGGCCGGGGAGGTCAGAGTCGACGGCCGACGAGTGATGGAACGGGTTCGTGCCGAGCGGGACCGGTTTGTCGCGCCGGTTGTTCGTTCCATGGAGTCTCTGCCTGCTGAACACCGCCTGATGGGGCATGCCCGCTTTGTGGATAGCCATCGACTGGCGGTGGGGGATCACACCGAAGTTACGGCGGGGCGCATCATCATTGCCACCGGGTCGAGGGCCAATATTCCAGGCGCTTTAAAAGAGGCTAAAGACCGCCTTATCGTGAATGACGATGTGTTCGACTGGCAGGATCTGCCCGGTTCGGTTGCTGTCTTTGGTCCTGGCATCATTGGTCTTGAGCTGGGCCAGGCGTTGAGCCGTTTGGGTGTGCGTGTCCGGTTGTTCGGCGTCAGCGGCGGCATTGGTGGCCTGCGGGATGAAAAGATTCGTGACTATGCCCTGAACACGTTCCGCGAGGAATTTGCCCTCAGCCCGAAAGCCGACACCAAAAAGGTGGAGCGCACAGAACAAGGGGTTGAGGTTACCTGGGTGGAGGATGGCATAGAACATAAGGAATGCTTTGATTACCTGCTGGCCGCCACCGGTCGGCGCCCGAACGTCGATAACCTGGATATCCAGAATGCCGGGATTGAGCTGGATGACCGGGGCATGCCGGATTTTGACGACCACACTCTGCGCTGCGGCGACAGTCACATTTTCATTGCCGGTGATGTGAACAACCATCGGCCCTTGCTGCATGAGGCCGCCGATGAGGGTCGCATAGCGGGAGACAACGCAGCCGCCTGGCCGGATGTGCAGGCCGGATTACGCAAAACGCCGCTGGCGGTGGTGTTTGCCGACCCGCAAATTGCCTCGGTCGGGCTGACTATCCATCAGGTTGATGAGAAGTGCCAGGGCTGTTTTGCCGTGGGTGAGGTGTGTTTTGAAGATCAGGGCCGCAGCAAGGTGATTGGCAAAGACCGTGGCCTGTTGAGAGTATACGGGGAGCATGGCAGCGGCTTGTTCATGGGTGCGGAAATGTTCGGGCCGGCGGCAGAGCACATTGCTCACCTGCTGGCCTGGTCGGCGCAGCAGCGACTGACAGTCAGTGAGATGCTGGAAATGCCCTTTTACCACCCGGTGATTGAAGAGGGCCTGCGCACGGCGCTGAAAGACCTGAACCGCAATCTCAAGATTGGCCCCGCGCCAGCCGAAGGCTGCATGGATTGTGGGCCAGGGGTTTGACCCGGCCTACGGACCCGGACTGCAATCAGGGCGCAGCTGACTTGACCTGAATCAGCAACCCGGTGCGGTATTGTGCCGTAAGCTGGGGCCTTCGACGGTTGCATTTCGCTGGTGCCGGGCCCATATCTTCTCGTGGAAGAAGTAGGCTACAGTGTTGATGGCAGGTTCGACCATCGCTATCAAGCTACCGATCAAGATATCGCCGGTCAGCAGGTAAGCAACGGAGAACGCCACGATAAAGTGGGTGATGGCAAAGGTGATTGTTTTCAGTAGTGACTGGTCACCTTTTGCACCGTGATTGTGAACAAAGTCTTTCAGTGCGCTCATGATCAGCTCCGCATCATTCGGGTCGTTATATCCATTTAAGGATAAACGAGAACTATTTCCAAATAGATTGTGCGATCCTCTTTGATAGCTGAGAACTATTATTTTTGATTTTTCAATATAATCTCATGCTATCACCGGGATTAAACAACTAAACTTCAGTCATCAGGCGCTCGGGCCTAAGCTGGGTGTCATAGGAAGTAAAAACCCTAACGCGAATCAGGAGGTTCAATATGGGTAAGAATTTCATCGGTCTTGATACAGACAAGACTCAGAAGCTTGCAGATTCCCTGAACGGGCTGTTGGCCAACTACCAGATTTTCTACATGAACGTGCGCGGTTACCACTGGAACATCAAGGGTGACAATTTCTTCGAACTGCACGCCAAGTTTGAGGAGTTGTATGACGACCTGCTGCTGAAAATCGATGAGATCGCAGAGCGGGTACTGACCTTGGGTCACCGGCCTTCACACGCCTACAGCACCTACATTGAGACATCTGACGTGCCAGAGCGCAAAGACGTTGCCGACGGTAAAGAAGCGGTAGGCAATATCGTAGAAAGCTTCGGCAAGTTGATCGCCAAGCAGCGTGAACTGCTGAGCCTGGCCGGCGATGCCGACGACGAGGGCACCGCAGCCCTGATGAGCGATTATATTTCTCAGCAGGAAAAAACGGTGTGGATGTACCGGAGCTATCTGGGCCAGTAACTGCTTGGCTGAAAACGCTTTGAACGCATGGCGGGAGGCTGTAAACCAAATTGTGTAACTGCTCACGACTGAGTAATCTTTTCAAAAGGATACCATCGTGGGTACACAAGTGGACCAAGAAAAACTCAAAGCTATGGCCGCCGAGCTGGCCAAGGACATCAAGTCTGAAAAAGATCTCGGAGCCCTCACTCAGCAACTGGTCAAACTGACGGTCGAGACCGCCCTCAATGCCGAACTGGACGAGCATCTCGGATACGAGAAGCATGCGCCTGAAGGCCGTGGCACCGGCAACAGTCGAAATGGCTATACCGCCAAGCGCCTGAAGGGCCAGCACGGAGATGTGCCGATAGAGGCTCCCCGTGACCGTGATGGCTCTTTCGAACCTCAGTTCGTCCGCAAGGGCCAGTCCCGCCTGACCCAGATGGATGACCAGATCCTGGCGCTATACGCCAAGGGCCTGAGCACCCGGGATATCGTGGACGCCTTCAAGGAGATGTATGACGCCGACATCTCGGCCACTCTGGTGTCCAAGGTGACGGAGCGGGTGATCGAGCAGGTTCAGGAGTGGCAGAACCGTCCGCTGGATCCGATCTATCCCATCGTCTATCTGGACTGCATCGTGCTGAAAATTCGTCAGGACAAGAGGGTGATCAACAAGTCCCTATACCTGGCCCTGGGCATCAACATGGAAGGCCAGAAGGAGCTGCTAGGCCTCTGGCTGGCCGAGACCGAAGGCGCGAAGTTCTGGTTGTCGGTACTGACGGAACTGAAGAACCGTGGTCTGGAGGACATCCTGATCGCCTGCGTGGACGGCCTCAAGGGCTTCCCGGATGCTATTGCTGCTGAGTACCCTCAGACCAAGGTGCAGCTGTGCATCGTGCACATGGTTCGCAACTCGCTGCGCTACGTGTCCTGGAAGGACTATAAGGCCGTGACGGCCGATCTGAAGCAGATCTACCAGTCTGCCTCGGAACACGAAGCCCGGCAGGCGTTGGAGGCCTTCGGAGAACGCTGGGACGGTCAGTACCCACAGATCTCCCGATCCTGGCACAGCCATTGGGACAACCTGATCACCATCTTCGAGTATCCTCCGGCCATCCGAAAAGTGATCTACACCACCAATGCCATTGAGTCGCTGAACAGCGTCATCCGCAAAGCCACCAAGCGCCGTAAGCTGTTCCCCAGCGATGACTCGGCACTGAAAGTGGCCTTCCTGGCGATCCAGCAGGCCTCAAAGAAATGGACGATGCCGATCCGTGATTGGAAGCCGGCATTGAATCGCTTTATTATCGAATTCGGTGACCGTCTGGACGGTCACCTGTAATGGGATGGGCAGTTACACAGATTTATTTACAGGCTCCCGCAGCACCGCTCATTTATAGTGCCCCGGAATATTCACCCCAGAACACCTCTGCCGGTGTCCGGTAACCCAGCCGTTTCCTGGGTCGGTTATTCAGCTGCTCAACCACTCGATTGATATGAGTTTGGGACAGCTTGGCGAAGTTCGTCCCTTTCGGGTAGTACTGGCGTAGCAAACCATTCGTGTTCTCATTGGTGCCTCGCTGACCCGAGCAATACGGATCACAAAAATAGGTTCATCGCGGGTTAGCGTGAAAAAGTAGGAGACGGCGGTCAAACCGGTTAGTTTTGAGTTCGCCAAAACAACAAACCTGACCGACTCACCGCCGTCCCTATGAATGCTAATCCTCTTGCCCTGTTCTGGGAAGGATTCACGATAGAATCGTATGCCCAGATTGACGCTCAATCTCTGCTCATCCGACTGCAACCTGCCGACGATTACTTGCCATGCTGCAGTGGTTGTAATCAGCACACGCTTGCCATCCATGACATCAGCACCCGACGAGTCCGAGAACGCGACCTGTTCCAATACCGCGTCTGGCTGGACGTGCCAGTTCGCCGAGTTCGTTGTACGACCTGTGGCCCCAAGCTTGAACAGATTCGCTGGTTACCAGGGCGACAGCGTCTGACGGCAGGCATGGTCAGTTGGATTGAATCCCTGGTACGACTGATGCCGATCCAACATGTGGCAACGCTGCTAGGGTTGCATTGGCATACGGTCAAGGCCATCGACCATCGGCGCCTCAAACGAGAAGTGACTGAGCCAGATAAACGCCGGATTCGTCGACTGATCATGGATGAGTTCGCCTTGTTCAAGGGACACCGCTACGCCACCGTGGCGATTGATGCGGATACTCAACAAGTCCTCTGGGTTGGAGAAGGCCGCAGTCGAGCAGCGGTACGCCCCTTCTTTGAATGGCTGGGGCCGGAAACCTGTGGCCAGATCGAAGCCGTGGCGATGGATATGAATACCGCCATGGACCTGGAAGTTCAGCACCACTGCCCACAAGCACGGGTGGTCTATGACCTGTTCCACGTTGTAGCAAAGTTCGGACGGGAAGTGATTGACCGTGTCCGGGTCGATCAGGCCAATCAGCTTCGACACGACAAGCCGGCTCGCAAAGTAGTGAAACGAAGTCGCTGGCTGTTGCTCAGAAACCGAGGCAACCTCAAGGACGAGCAGGCTCTGAAGCTCGAAGAACTGCTGCAAGCCAACCAGCCCCTGATGACTGTCTACGTCCTGAAAGACCAGCTCAAAGAGCTCTGGTACGCTCCCTCAGAGGCCGATGCCAGACAACGCTGGCAAGACTGGCTAAATCTGGCTATGAGTAGTGGGCTGGCCCCCGTGCAGCAGTTTGCCAGGCGCCTCAAGGGCTACGTCGACGGCATTATCGCCAGCGCGGTCTACCGGTTGAACACCAGTGTGTTGGAGGGAATGAACAACAAGATCAAGGTGATCAAGCGGGTGGCCTACGGCTACCGGGATAACGACTACTTCTTTCTGAAGATAAAAGCAGCATTTCCCGGTAAAGCGCGATGAACCCAAAAATAGGCGTCCAAGTTCAGCGCTTTGGCCATGTGTTCATGCTCTGAAAACTCACTGCCGTTATCCAAGGTCAAAGTTTGAGCCGCGCCCCGAATCGGCTGCAGAAGACGAATCACGGTTCGCGCTGTCTGTTTGGCCGTGAACTCGGGTAGACGACCTGCAAGCAAGTAGCCGCTCCGACGCTCAACCAGAGTTACTACACCAGATTGCTTGTGGCCCTGAAGAACTGTGTCGCCTTCCCAGTGCCCCAGCGCGCCGCGGCTTTCAACTTCTTCCGGGCGATGTTCAATGCCCGTGCGATTGGGTATTTTGCCTAAGCCTGCATCCTTGGCATTGCGCCTACGACCGCGGCTGTTTCTGTGCCGGCAATAGCGCCAGAGATTGCCGCCGCTGAGCCGGTCACGATGGATCAGATCATAGATCCACTGGTGACTGACACGAACCGGCGTCTTCATGCGATTCATGAAGCCGGCGATCTGTTCAGGGCTCCAGTGTTGCTTTAATCGTGTGCTGACCCACTCTGTCAGCCACTGCAATCTTTTGTGCCATTTAAAGGCTCGGCTGCGCCTGGCGTTCGACTGTTGCTGCGCGTGCTCGGGGTCATAGCCCGAGGTGCTGTTTCGCCTTAACTCACGGCTAACGGTGCTGCTGTGGCAACCGATTATTCCGGCGATCTGTCGTTGGCTTTTGCCGGCCACACGCAAGGCCGAAATCTGATATCGTTGTGTCTGGGTCAGTTGTCGGTACTTCATCACTGCTTCACTTTGGTCGGTAAAGTCCGTGAGGGTACCGGCAACGGCCCTCCCATCTCTACCTGGTTACACCAAAGTGCTGCAGTTATTATCTGAATTCACGCCTGAAAGAGGGGTGAAGGTTACGCCCTCTATCGTGCCCGTCTGGTAAATGGCCGTGCCTTTAACAAACAGGTTGCCGCCAGAGGACAGGCTTCTGTAGTCAAAGGTTCCGCCAACGTTTGACACGTCGTACCTGGAATTGTCAGCAATCGCTTTGAGCTCGTAGCCAATGCTGTTGATGTTTCCCTGACCTTCTGAGATCTGATCATTAGTCTGGTACAGCAAGAAGCCACCGAGCTTAAGGTTAGGACTCATTGCGCCGTCAATATTGATGGCGAAGTTGTCCGCACCGTCAAAGCCGTCATCAGCAGATTCCGCGGTGTTTTCGTTAGACGAATCACCCCGTCCCCACAAAAGCTGATAATTCCACATGTGGGACAGTGGGCCCTGGGCCATCACACCCGTTGCCGTTTCATTCCACAAGTGCTTGTCAACGGATACCGGTTGCAAGCCCATCTTGATTCGGTGGTCGCTGTTGGAAGGTACAGCGAAGTCAACGTATGCCCAGCGGGTCTCTACGTTGACGCCGTCGCCTGAGAAGTCGCCACCTGAGCCCTCGCCGTAGCGAATGCCACCAATTTCCGTGGCGTAAACACCCTTGACTTCATCGTTATCCGTTGCCGCTTCAAACCAGAAACGATACTTAAGTTCGCCGAAATTTTCGGTTTCACCGTCGTCTTTCAGTGTGTTTTCTTTACCCGTCAGGCCGGACCCATTAAACCAGTCGCGCTGATTGCTGTAGGCCTGGAACCGGTTATTCATGTCACCGTGAAAACAAATTTTGCTGCCTGGACTGATACGCTATAACCCATTGCGGCGTTCGCGATAAGAATCGCCGAGCACAGCCTTGCTTTGCTGAAGTTGGACACTTTTATTCCCCCGATAATTCACGTGCACAGAGCCGTCAACGTGTCAGGCTGTGTGGCCTCATGATTGCCAAACTGGACTTTTCGCTTGAACGAGAGTTGTTTAAGCACTCTCTTTGGCGGAAAGGTCTGAATCTATGACCAAATAGTCAATACCGAAAAAATCTTTACCGTGAAAACCTTCGGCGCCCCAACCCTAAAATGTTCAGAGTCAAAGCGCCGAAGACTAGTCTTTCGGCTGTCGTTACGACAGTTTAAAAGTTGTACTGAGCGGCAAACAGCAACCGGCTCGCATCCCCATCGTCACCATCAACCTCGTCAACCGCGAAGTAGCTGTATTCAATACCCATGGTCACTGCTTTCACAGGAGACCACTGGTAGTTAATCATCGCCATGGTGTTGGTTTCCTGTTTGTTACCAATACCGGCTGAACCGGGAAGATCGCGCAGCGCGTCATCCCAATCTACCTCCACCATGCCGACGCCCGTGTTTATTGAGCGGCCACCGCCAAGGTCAAAGGACGCGCCAGCTGAGGCACTGTACCCGCTGATCAACTCAATGCTGCCTGAGCTATCGACATAGCCGTACTCTACGGCATAATTTTCACCGGACCGGTACAGGTAGATGTCGCCACCGTTTACGTAGTTGAAAACGCCATACAGTGTCACTGTGTCCGTGGCTGCGAAGGTGAGCGCGCCAAAAGCGCCGTAAGCGATTTCACTATCGTCCTGTGTGCCAGTATCGTAATCAATTTGGCGCAAAAATGCGGCAGTTGAGTAAGAAACGGCACCAGCGCTATCCTCCAGGCGTGCGGTTACAATTGGCAGACTCGTTTTCTGCTCAATGTCTGGATCGGTAGCGATGAGGCTTGCGAAATTAAAGGGCTGTTCGAGGGAGACGGACAATGGACCGCTGGTATAACGCAACTGAGCTGTCCGGAACTGGCTACCTGCGTTGCCTGGCATGCCGTCAAACTCGAGTGTCGGGATGAAGCCGACAAAGCTGTTATAGTTTGACCAGTTTTGGCCCGCCATCACACCCTCGTACTCGCCATACGCGTGACGAAGCCGGAGGTTGCCGTACCGAAAGCCGCCCTCAACGACTATCTTGACTCCCTGGGGAAGCGTCGCTTTCACGCCGAGCCTGCTTTGCGTCGCGTCAGCGCCGAAATAGCCAGTGGCCTCGTTGATTTCGTCTGCTCCAGTATTAATCTTGCTGAAGTCGCCCGCCCGAGTTGGTTCCGCAATGTCCTCGTCAATGTCGTAGCTGGCGTTAAGACGGGCGTAACCGTACAATTCTATTTCGTAGCCCTTCAGATCGCTCATATGGTCGGCATCGCCCATAATCTTCATGGCACTAGCTGGACTCGCCATGCCCAAAACCAGCAGGGAGGTTGCTGCCTGGATGGAAGTTCTCAGTGTTGATCTTTTCATTTGTTGTCTCCGAGTTCTATTATTATTGGACCCGACGATGAGGTTAGTTAGCAATCGGTAACAATTCAAATGAATTTGCATTTTATTTAGACGAAGGTCTATGAGTTCTTTTCGTTGTGATACAGATATCTGCGGTTACCTGAGCAGCCAGTATCGCTGTAGTGGCTGTAGAAACCGATGGCTTCGACGTTGAGCGCGCCATAGCGCAAACGGGCACCCAGTTCGTAGTTCACGTTGATTTCCGGGTCTAGGTCGGTGTCAATGGCACCCACTCCGGGCAGCAGCTCCGTGTTAGGGCAGCAGTTCCGTGGTGCCAGGCTGGTGCGCACCTTGGTGAGAAAACCATAAAAAAAGGACAGAAAAATCTGCCCTAAAAACCTGAGTAACTCATTTACTCGCAAACAAGTCTAGCAGGGTAGTCTGAATCCAGCCTGAATTTTCAGATTATTTTTTACAACGATTCTCACTTACTGGCGTCAAGTTAAACATGCGCTCGATCAAGGATTAGAATGCGTACTGGAACCTTGCGCGAACTTCATCTCCGCTAGCGCCATTGGCTTCTTCGCCATCCATGTAGCTCATTCCAAGTCGAACATTCTTGTTGGCGTAATAGTTAACGCCCAGTGTTGTTTGCTTACCGTCGGTCGTGGTCAGCCCCACATCACTGTATTTTCCGTCACCATCCTCAAAGCGGGCAACAACTTCCCAGGCCCCTTTGGGTGATGCCGGTTTTACCCGCTTGAATACTCCGGCTTTGTAAGGACGGCTTTCGCCAGTGATGATCCAGCCAAGCTGTACGTAATAGCCATCAACATCCACCTGGCCTTCCTCGGAATCGAAATATTCGGCCTGGGCATGGAAGGGCCCGGAAGCGCCGGCGAGCTCCAGATTAAACGTATCGACCTCACCGGCCTGAGTGTCGGCATCACGCGTGGTATAACCCGCACCAAGATGAACAACCATATTGTTCGTTTGAATCGGTGCAACCGTGCCCCGTGCGGTTACTGCCGTGTTATTGAAGTCGTCGTCGCCATTGCCGTCTGCCTCGAAGTAGCCGATACCGTAGGTCCAGTTGTCGCCTTTGCCACTGAGCTGGATGCCGCCGCTGCGACCGGGGGTATAACGCTCGGTCATGGCGGATCGCTCAAGGGCCGAGATGTCTTTTGAACTCGCTAATTGTTCCAGGCCGAATGGCTCTTTCTGCTTACCAATACCTGAATCAGTGACTTTGCAGGCCAGTATACTCCGCAAAGCGCCATCGGCGCTAACAGGAGCCATCACTTGGTCAAAAGCAGGTTGATAATGCCGGAACGTGCAGTCTGACGTCGATCAGCGGCCAAATTTGGGCGCGTTTTGATCAACTTCTGGTCGTCAGGCAATAGCGGGTTGCCCCGGGCTGGTTTTCCGGGTGGCTTTAAGGTAGCGGCTGTTGTCGGACTTGCTTAACCGGAGGCGGCAAGGCTTCCATAGAGGTCGCGGTAAACGGCAAAGCCCGGACAGTGCCGACCAAAGCGCAGAATCCACTGCCGGCCGCTGTGCACCAGGCGGCAGGCCATGGTCATCAGTTCCTGCATCACCGTTCTCAGGCGGCGGCGCTTGGCCGGATGGCGCACTGGCGCATCTGGGGCGGTCAGTCTCAGGCCCATCCAGCGCAGCACGTTGTACCCCATCGTTGCGAAGGCCATGACCAGGTTGTTGGTGTCGAACTTGCCGGAGGGCAGGCGCTCCAGGTCCAGGTCGGTCTTGAACTCACTGTGAAACTGTTCGCTGGTGGCGTGGTCGCTATACAGCGCCATGACTTGTTGGTCACTGACCTCGTCGACTGGTAAGGAAGTAATCCAGCCTTCGAGGCTGACCTCCGGCTCCAGGTACAACTGGCCAGCGGCATCACTGGTGCGAACAGTGACCTTCACGATGCGGCGCAGACCGGGTTCGTCCGGAAGGTCTTCTGACAGAACCGCTTCCATCTTGCCGTCGCGCTCCAGTGTCCAGGCCTTCTGGGCCTGAGCCTTGTCCGCCCAGGCCAGGGGGTCCTGCTTGCGAGGGTTCCACTTGATCAGGAAGTCGATCTGGTCCTGCTCGCGCAGGAAGTCGCGATTGTCACGGGCATCGTGTGCACTGTCCAGACGCAGCAGGATGGGCTTGTCCGTCAGTGACCGGGCCCGGGGCAAAACCCGTTTGAGGGTATCCAGAAAACCATTATTGGCGTGCTGGCTGCCAGGGCGTAGCTCGCAACCCAGGCACCAGCCTTCCTGGCCCAGATACGCGGCAATGGGTGCATAGCCGTCGTAACCCTTGTAGGTGTAGCTGACACCCTCTTTATGGGTCTGGCTGTTGTCCATGGGAAAGACATCCATATCCAGGGCAACATGGCCCATCGCCAGTGGTGACACCGGCGCTTCGACGGACTGAAGAAATTCAACGCTGGCATCCTCCAGCAATGGCGTCAGGGCTTGGGCATCTTCATCAAATCGCTGGCGCAAACGGGCTGAAGATGGCGACTGCTTGATGCCCATGGCCGATTTGAAGAACGGATCTGTTCGTACCGGCTCGGCCGCCTCGAAGTCGCTCTTGCCCAGCGTGATCAGGCCCAGGTAGGTGCGGATCAGCTCAATGTTCGGAATACCGTGGCGCTTGGCGACCGTGCGAGCGGTTTTGATAAGCGACGTGTGCCGGTTCAGGCAGTGGCCCACCAGGGCCAGTCCGCCGTGGGGTGTATAGACTTCGGTTCGGGATTGCTGGAGAGTGAAAGTACGCATGAGCAAAATGCACTGACTGGGTGAATGGATGTCAGGTGCTATTATATCGCCCAAGGCCTTGTTATTGCAGGCTTTGGATACAGTTTCAGCCGGTTGAACTCACGGATTCAGGCAATAGTCACGGTTGCCGTCGAGCCAAATCCCAGGTAGCGAATGTACAGGTCCTCAGCGGTCCCGCCGGCGTTGCCATCATCACTCTCAGCCACGTTGAACTGGGTTTTGTACGCCCAGTCGCCAAAGTGGCCCTTGGCGTAGAGGCGTGCCCGGCGCGCGTCGAAATTGGTAGTGTCAACACCGTTGGCGTCAGACTGCGTGGCGTCGTAATCCCATTGAAGGCGCCCGCCGAGCTGAAAAGACGCAGAGTTATCCGACACTTTCACTTTGATACCGCTGTCGGTATCGATCACAAGGTCTTTGCCGCTGGTCGTAACAGTTCCGGCCTGTGCGGCGGAAGCTGCAGAAATCGCCAAAGCCAAGCCCAAATATTTCCTGCTCATAGTGGTTTTTTCCTTTCAGTTTGCTTGTGGGTATTGAAGAATCAATGGAAAGTCTATTTGGTAAAGATTGCAGTTTGTTTACAAATGATGCATCGAAACAGGGCATCGGTTCGGGCCTGTGACAGGTTTTGGCGCGCTGCGTGTTGCGGCCCTATTCTTGGTCAAGCTAAGAGTTCGCCGCTTAAGTCCCAGGACTCTGACAAATAACAATGGATGACGCTTCGAATTCAAGTTCGTTTCAACCTTTTCACTTACTATCTCCACCTACCTTGTCATGGGCGTCTCGCCCCCATGAATTGTGGCTAACAACCCCTTCGGGAGAAAGTCGATGAAGGCAAGCAAGCACTCGCCCAGGGCGTTGCTGTGTTCAGTACTATTGTCTATTCCTCTGTTCGGTCAAGCGGAGACTGTGAATTGGACAAATTGGCTCACTGGCCAGATAAGCAAGCATCCGGATGTCATGGCGGCGACAGAGCAGGCGGCAGCCCGGGATGCGGATGCTGAGGCAAGCGAACAACCGCTGTATAACCCGGAGCTGTCTGTTGGAGCAGACAGAACGGGCAGTGAAAACAACTTTGAGGCAGGGCTATCACAAACGATCGATTGGTCTGATCAACAGGGTGCGCTAAAGGACAAGGCAAAGCTGATCAGGCTTTCCGCTGAAGCTGATTTGAACGAGGCGGTTTTGGCACAAACGTCCGAGTCGCTGTTTGCGCTTGTCGAGTGGCGCGCGGCGACGCGTGCCGAAGAAATTGCGGAATCCCAGCAACACCGTCTGGATGCCTTGCTGGAGCAGGTTGAGCAACGCCAGCAGGCGGGCGACCTGGGGAGTACCGATGCAGAGCTGCTTTTTTTAAGCCTTTCTCAGCAGCTCAGTGAACTCGCCCAGGCAAAGGCTGCGGTTGATCAGGCGCAAGCCCGGGTCAGAGAGCTTCTGCCGGATTGGCGGCCTCAGGATGGGGGGATCCCCGGGCACATTTGGCCGGCTCTTGCTTCCAGGGTCGATAACGACAATTTGCTGGATCATCCGTCAATTGCTGCTGCCCGCGCGAGGTGGCAGGTGTTGCGGAGCGAAGCCGAGGTGGTCAGTCGCAGAGCGGCGGCATCTCCCACGGTCGGGCTGAGCGGAGGGCGTGATGGCGGTGAGAACCTGGTTGGCCTGACGTTCTCGATCCCTCTGAATGTCCGTAATAACTACCGTGCCGAAATCCAAGCTGCCAACCGACGATCATTAGAGGCCGAAGCTCGGTTTCAGGCACTTTATCGGAAGCAGCAGTATGATCTGGCGGGCGCCCGAGCTGCCTGGAAGCGATACGACACCCAACTTCGTCGATGGACAGAACTCTCCCAGGGGCGTGTACAGCGAAGTGCTGATTTGCTTGAGAAGCAGTGGCAGGTCGGCGACCTCTCCACCTCCGAGTATCTCCAGGCGCTGGGCCAGCGCGCGGAGAGCCTGAAAACCGGTATTGAACTGGAAAAGCTGGCGCAACTGGGTCTGATTGAGCTCTTGAGTCAGTCTGGCGAACTGATCACCCTCTTCCAATACTAGTCTGGAAACTGGATATTCATTATGAAAAAAACTCTGATTTCTGTATTCGCATTGACGTTGCTTACAGCCCCACTTTCTTTTGTACAGGCAGAGGAAGATGCTCATCAGGAAGCCGGTCATGATCATGCTGCCAGTGGCGACGATCATCAGGAAGTCACCGGTGAGGAGGGCGAGTATAAGGAAGATCATGGTGAAGAAGGTGAGCATGAGGAGGAAGGTGAGCATGAGGAGGAAGGTGATCATGAAGAGGAAGGGGGGCACGGCCACGAAGACGAGAACGGTGGCCATGAAGAAGCAACTACCGCAAGCATCAATGCCAAACAGAAAGAGCTCGCCGGCATTGAAGTAGCAACCCTCGAAAGCAAGCACGTTGACTATGAAATCTACGCTCCCGGTGAGCTGCTGACCAACGGCTATACCAGCTATCACGTGTCCCCCCGGGTTGCCTCAGTGGTGCTGCGGCGTCACGTGGAACTGGGTGAGCACGTAACCAAGGGCCAGCCGCTGGTAACCCTGTTCAGTGAGACGGTGGCACAGGCGCAGGCGGATTACAGGAAAGCTTTTCCTGAATGGAAGCGAATCAGCGGGCTGGGTCGTTCCGTGGTTGGCGATCAGCGGTTCAATACAGCGAAAGCCAACATTGAAGCAGCAAGGGCGACTCTGCTTGCTTACGGGCTGAACGATGATGACATTGGTGCGTTGAAGGCCAGCGGGGTGGATAGTCTCGGTGAATACATGCTCAGGGCTCGCGTGGATGGTGCAGTACTGACCGATGAGTTTGAGCAAGGACAAAGAGTTGAGGCTGGCCAGCCGCTGGTGACTCTTGCTGATGAGAGTGAGCTTTGGGTAGAAGCCCATCTGCCAGCAAGCTCCGACATTGTTCTAGAGAAGGGCGCGGAAGCCGAAGTCAGGGCAGCGGGTCGTGTGGGCGTGGCAACGGTGTCCCAGGAAGCCCACACCATTGATCCTGTGACCCGCACGCGGATTGTCAGGCTGGAGCTGGACAATCCTGAAGATCGTTTTCATCCAGGAATGTTCGCAGATGTGTATTTTCGTTTTAAGACCAGCGAGCCGGTGCTTGCCGTGCCGGAGACTGCATTAATGCGTGGCGCGGACGGCGACTGGACGGTCTATGTGGAAGAGGCCGAAGGCGAGTATGAACCCGTGGAAGTGGAACTGGGCCGCTCAATTGGCGGGCTCCGTGAGGTTTCCGGCCTGGCTGCGGGCCAACGAGTCGTTTTGCGGGGCGCATTTTTTGTGGCCTCTGAGATTGCCAAAGGCGGCTTTGATCCGCACAACCACTGATTCCGGGAGCCATTATGTTCAACCGAGTTGTCGACTGGGCGGTTCAGAACCGCCTGTTGGTTCTTATTGCGCTTGCAGTGCTTATCGCCACGGCCGCGTTTCAGATACCAAAACTGAATCTTGATGCTTTCCCCGACGTTACAAACGTCCAGGTCGCTGTTAATACAGAGGCGCCCGGACTTGCGGCTGAGGAAGTCGAGCAGCTGATCACCTATCCCATTGAAGCGGTGATGTATGCGTTGCCGGATGTTGAGGAGGTTCGGTCCATCTCCAAAACCGGGTTGTCTGGTGTCACCGTGGTCTTTAAAGAGGGCACGGATATCTATTTCGCGCGCCAACTGGTTTTCGAGCGGTTGCAGGCCGCGCGGGAGCTGATTCCGGACGGGGTCGGGGTGCCTGAAATGGGGCCGAATACGTCCGGTCTTGGCCAGGTCTACCAGTACTTGCTGATAGCGGACCCGGATTCGGGGTACGACGCAATGGAATTGCGCAGCTTGCACGACTGGCTGGTCAAACTGTTGCTGATACCGGCTGAAGGGGTTACGGAAATCCTGTCGTTTGGCGGAGAGGTCCGCCAGTACCAGGTTAACCTGAACCCGGCGCGAATGCTGTCCTATGACTTATCACAGAACGATGTCATGGAAGCCCTGGAGAACAACAACTCCAATGTTGGGGGCTGGTATATGGGCCGCGGGCAGGAGCAGTTGGTTATTCGCGGTATGGGCTGGCTGGGTAATGGCGAGCAGGGGCTCGAGCAGATCCGTCAGGTGCCCGTTAAAACCAGTGATGGCATTACAGTGACAGTGAACGATGTCGCCGAGGTAGCGCTGGGCACTGAAATTCGCCAGGGTGCGGTAACCATGACCCGGAAGGATGAAGCCGGTCAGGTTGAACAACTGGGTGAAGTGGTTTCTGGCATTGTACTCAAACGAATGGGGGCCAACACAAAAGCCACCATCGACGGCATCGAGGCCCGCATTGATCGCATAAATCAGGCGCTTCCGAGTGGGGTTCGTTTTGAGCCCTATTACAACCAGGCGGATCTGGTGACCAAGGCCGTAGAGACGGTGACCAATGCGCTTCTGTTGGCTTTTGTGTTTATTGCGATCGTGCTTGCCCTGTTCCTGATGAATCTGCGGGCAACAACGCTGGTGCTGCTTTCAATACCGATTTCCATCGGGATTGCCCTGATGATCATGGCCTGGTTCGGTCTCTCGGCCAACCTGATGTCTCTGGGCGGTATTGCTGTGGCAATCGGCATGCTGGTGGATGGCTCTGTTGTTATGGTTGAGAACATGTTCAAGCATCTGACCCATCCTGATGCTGAGCATGACGCCCGTCGGGATGAATTGGTGAAAAACGACCCTGACCCATTGGACGCGTCACACGATGACCATGGCATTGCGCTTCGACTGCAGGAGGCAGGCCGGGAAGTGGCGCGACCAATTTTTTTCGCGACGGCGATTATCCTGGTCGTTTTCATGCCTTTATTCAGCTTTGAAGGTGTGGAAGCCAAGCTTTTTCAGCCAATGGCGATCAGCATAATGTTGGCCATCGTGTCCGCTGTGATCGTTGCTCTGGTGGTTGTGCCGGCCTTGGCATCGTTTATGTTTCGCAAGGGTATTCGGGAGCGGGAAAGTTTCATTTTAAAGCCCCTCGAAAAGCTTTATCGCAAGGGCCTTGACTGGTCGTTGAAACACACCCGCTCTGTTGTCGGTGCAGCAGCTGTCCTTGTTGTGCTGGCGGCCTTGGTCGTGCCGCGACTCGGTACTGAGTTTGTCCCCGAATTGGAAGAGGGGACCATTAACCTCCGGGTAACGCTAGCCCCCTCATCAAGCCTTGATACCGCGCTTGAAGTGGCGCCGAAACTGGAGGCCATGCTGATGGAGTTTCCAGAGGTGACCTACGCGCTGTCCCGGGCGGGCCGACCGGAAATAGGCGGCGATCCGGAGCCCGTCAACAACATCGAAATCTACATTGGCCTCAAGCCAACAGCCGAGTGGACCAGCGCCAGTAATCGCTATGAATTGCAGGCCCTGTTTGAGGCGAAGCTCGAACAGCACCCGGGGCTACTGTTTAACTTTTCTCAGCCTATTGCAACTCGGGTTGACGAATTGTTGTCTGGTGTCCGCGCGCAGTTGGCCATCAAACTCTTTGGCCCGGATCTCAAGGTGCTGGCCGAGAAAGGCCAACAGATCGAAGCGGCGGTCCGAACTGTTCAGGGGACCCGGGACGTGGCCATGGAGCAGATTGCCGGTGAAGCGCAGTTGGTGGTTCAGCCAGACCGTCAGGCACTTTCCCGGTACGGACTCGCCGTGTCTGATGTGATGAGTGTCGTCCGGGACGGACTGGGTGGTGCCGCCGCGGGCCAGATCATCAACGGAAATGAGCGG
Organism: Marinobacter sp. KM021; assembly: GCF_050707965.1. Classification (NCBI taxonomy): domain Bacteria; kingdom Pseudomonadati; phylum Pseudomonadota; class Gammaproteobacteria; order Pseudomonadales; family Marinobacteraceae; genus Marinobacter; species Marinobacter sp. KM021. Next base: position 2,728,730 of record NZ_CP136129.1, on the reverse strand, counting down.
TACGATATCTATGTGCGCCTGGCCAAACGTTTCCGGGAAGACCGGGATGCCATTGCTGATCTCAGGTTGCAGGCGCCTTCCGGAGCCTGGGTGAGACTCGGTGATGTGGCCGATGTGTCTATTGAGTCCGGCCCGCCCCAGGTGCGCCGCGACGACGTTCAGCGCCGTGTGGTCATTCAGTCCAATGTGCAGGGTCGTGACATGGGCAGTGTGGTTGTCGATATTCAGGATACCATCGCGTCAGAAGTGAACCTTCCCCCCGGCTATTCGGTGGATATTGGTGGTCAGTTCGAAAACCAGCAGCGAGCTCAGAAACGATTGACCATTGTGGTACCTGTATCTCTGGGGCTGATTGCGCTGTTGCTCTACTTCGCTTTCAGTTCGGTTGGTCAAGCGCTGTTGATTCTGGTCAACGTGCCGCTTGCCGTAATTGGTGGTGTCTTTTCGCTCTGGGTCTCCGGCCAGTATCTTTCAGTGCCCAGTTCCGTTGGATTTATCACACTGTTTGGTGTGGCGGTGCTTAACGGGGTCGTTATGGTCGAAAGCATCAATCAGCGAATACAGGATGGGTTGAACGTGGATACCGCGGTGTTTGAAGGTGCCGTCTCCCGTTTACGTCCTGTCTTGATGACAGCAATAACCTCGGCGCTCGGCTTGATACCGATGCTGTTGTCGACGGGCGTGGGAGCGGAAATCCAGAAGCCACTGGCCAGCGTGATTGTTGGTGGTCTCGTGACTGCAACTTTCCTGACACTCTTTGTTTTGCCGGTTCTGTTCGGTCGCTTTTCAAGAGCCAAGGTGAGTGATATCCAACGGTAAAAAATGGGAGAAGCCGCGCTGCGTCATCGACGGTTGCCTTTCTGGAGGTTTTCTAATCCGGAAGTGGCAGTAGAATGACAATGCTGGCTCCTCCGTTTTTTGAGGTACCCATGTTCATCTGTCCGAGGTTGTCTTCGACAATCTCGGACACGATGGACAATCCGAGCCCAAAACCGGCGACCGTTTCATCCAGCCTGGTACCCCTGTTCATGACAGTGGCTGCCGCCTCAGGAGAAATTCCGGGGCCATCGTCCGCTACTTCTATGGAGAGTCCTGATGACGTGCGGGCGATTGTAACGTCGACGGTTGTCTGGCACCACTTCCCGCCATTTTCGAGTAAATTGCCAAGTAGCTCTGAAAGATCCTGCCGCTCCATAGGCCAATTGAAGTTTTCGGGTAAGGTGGTGTGGAGGCGGAAAACCGTATCAGGGAATATTTTTTCCATGACGGTGATGACACTTGCCGTGATTTCAACCGGCATGCACGTTCGTCCCATCTGTCTGCCTGATATGTCTGCCTTGCTCATCCTGTAGTTCAGGGATTTGTCAAGCTCCCGCAAGTTAGAGGTCATAAACACAATATCCTCCCGGGACGGAGGCAAGGTGTCGATGTCCGACAAAATGGCAAGATTGGCAGAGATAGAGGTTTTGACCAGGTGAGAGAGATCAGAATTCAGGCGGCGGTGGCGGTCCAGACGACGGTTTGACAGCTCAAGCAAATCATTGAGCTGGCGGATCAGCGGACGAAACTCTTCCGGTACGTGAGGGTTCAGGCGACTTTGTTTCCCGGATTGGAGCCGTCTCAGGTCCTCTTTTATCTTACTGATGGGCTTTAACGTCAGATGTGTAGTGGTTCCAATCAGGGCCAGCAGTATCGCGAGAAGAACGGCCGAGGCGCCGAGCAATGTCAGGTGAGCCTTCAGCGGTCGTTCAGAGAGCGCCCCCTCGGTTTCAAGAACGGTGATTGAGGCCAGTTTTTCACTGGCGGAGAAAATGCGTTTGAGCCCGAAAAGCGTGTTCGCACCCTGCGCTATGTGGATGAAACCCTCGGGCTTCTCTGCAGCGCCCTGCAGTTGGCTCTGGTCAAAGTTCGGGCTCGCCAGGACGCTTCCGCTAGCCGTTTCGATGACGATGGCATGCCCCAGAAGCATTTCAAACTGATGGATCATGTTCCTGATGTCGTCAGTTGTCGGGGCCTCGGCTTCAATGATTGCCTGAAAGTTTTCCAGCTCTTTACTCAGGTGTTGCTTCCTGGACTCGTCCGATAGTTGTTTTATCACGTAGGCATGTGAAAAAAATATCAAGGTGAAATATACGAGGCTGAAAACAGCCCCATACTGAATGGCTGTTCTTCGGATACTCTTTGGAGCTGGCATATGTTGACCTGGTTCGTTCGGGCGTTCAGCCAGTGGGATCTTTTTCGAAAAAGTAGCCCTGGCCACGCAAAGTCTTGATTTTATTTCCCCCTATTATTTTTCTGAGCCTGGCTATATAGACCTGAACAACATTTCTGGTGGGGCATCTTTCTATGTTGTAGAGGGTTTCAACCAGGTCGTCCTGGGAAAACACCCGGTCCGGTGAACGGAGGAAACACTGCAAAAGGCGGAATTCCGTAGCTGTCAGTCTGAACTCTTTCTGGTCGGGCGTGGTAAGCGTTCGGTAGGTGGCGTTGAGATGAAATCCGTCGACGCTGATCTGGTCTGTCGTTCTGCCGTCCTTTCTGCGGATAATCGCACTGAGCCGGGCTTTCAGTTCATCAAACTCAAACGGTTTGGGAAGGTAATCGTCGGCACCCGCGTTCAACCCTTCTACTCTCTCAGTCCAGTTGGAGCGTGCGGTCAGAATAAGGATGGCCTCTTTTTTCCCGTTTTTTCTCCATCTTTGCATTAAAGACAGTCCATTTTCATCGGGCAGTCCGATATCGAGAATAACGGCCTGGTAGGAGCTTGTTTCAATCAACGAGTCCGCTTCTTTGCCGGTTTTGGCGATATCGACTGTGTAGTGCGCCTGCGCAAGCCAGTCCGATATTCTTTTGGCAAGTACCGCATTGTCCTCAACAATCAGAATTTTCATTTGTAAGCGCCGTTTTTCGTGGTGGGAAAGTTTCGCTCGTCCGCTATGGATTGTAACAGTAACGAAGGAATCAGGATCTGAAAAGCCGGTTATTAGCGTTGTCCAGGTTGGCTCTTGCGAGGTGTCGCCAGGCTGAAAACGGTAAACAACCTCTCCCTGATTACTCGGTCTGAGGGTGATGCCGTGAGCCATCCTGGCGCCCCGGTTGACCTGCTGGCCAGTCGGGCGATGAACCGGTTCAAAACATGGCAGGTCAAAAGCTTCTGTCGCGCAGGCCCTAGGCGATTTTTCTAAAATAAGCTGCAAATTCAAACTCATTTCAAAGTTTGCACTTAACATTTCGATCACTTCCTACCTCGCCACGGGCTTCTTACGCCCATAATTTTTGGCTACTAATCGCTTCGGGAGAACGATGATGAAGGCAAGCAAGCACTCGCCTCGGGCGTTGCTGTGTTCAGTACTATTGTCCATTCCTCTGTTAGGTCAAGCGGAGACTGTTAATTGGGCGAGTTGGCTCACTGGCCAGATAAGCAAGCACCCGGAGGTACTGGCAGCGACAGAGCAGGCGGCAGCGCGGAATGCGGACGCTGAGGCAAGTGAACAACCGCTGTATAACCCGGAGCTGTCTGTGGGAGCAGACAGAACGGGCAGTGAAAACAACTTTGAGGCAGGGCTGTCACAAACGATCGATTGGTCTGATCAGCAGGGTGCATTAAAGGAGAAGGCAAAGCTGATCAGGCTGTCTGCGCAAGCTGGCTTGAGCGAAGCAGTTCTGACACAAACGTCTGAATCATTGTTTGCGCTTGTCGAGTGGCGCGCTACTACGCTGTTTGAGGAAATTGCTGAATCCCAACAGCAGCGCCTGGATGCCTTGCTGGACCAGGTTGAACAGCGCCAGCAGGCAGGTGATCTGGGGCGTGCCGACGCAGAGCTTCTGTTTCTAAATCTATCCCGTCAGTTGAGCGAAGTCGCCCAGGCAAAGGCCGCAGTTGATCGGGCAGAAACTCAGGTTAGAGAACGTCTGCCGGACTGGAGGCCTCAGGATGGGGGAATCCCCGAGTATATATGGCCAGCGCTGGAGTCCCAGATTGGTGAGGCTGATCTGTTGGCACACCCGTCAATTGCAGCCGCTCGAGCCAAGTGGCAGGTGTTGAAAAGTGAGGCAGAGGTTGCCAGACGCAAAGCGACAGCATCGCCGACAGTAGGGCTGAGCGGAGGGCGTGACGGCGGCGAGAACGTGGTTGGCCTCACATTCTCGATCCCTCTGAACGTCCGTAATAACTACAGCGCTGAAATCCGGGCTGCGAATCGACGGGCTCTGGAGGCCGAAGCGCGGTTTCAGGCGCTCTACCGGAAACAACAATACGACCTGGCGGGCGCTCGCGCTTCCTGGAAGCGATACGACAAGCAACTCCGTCGATGGAAAGAACTGTCCCAGGGGCGTGTACAGCGAAGTGCCGATTTGCTTGAGAAGCAGTGGCAGGTCGGCGACCTCTCCACCTCTGAGTATCTCCAGGCGCTGGGCCAGCGCGCGGAGAGCCTGAAAACCGGTATTGAACTGGAAAAGCTGGCGCAGCTGGGCCTGATTGAGCTCTTGAGCCAGTCTGGCGAACTGATCACCCCCTTCCAATAATGGGTAAGCGGATTAAATGGTTGATCTTACCTTTGCATGAGAGTGAGACAGACCGGCATCTCATCGGATTATCTGGTTGATGCTTCACCTACTGCTGGTGCATGTTTCCTTCGCTAATTCCAGCAAGAACCCCACACGCCTCAACTTCCCGGTCATCGTTGCAACTCGCTCTCAGTGAAACGAGTTGTTTCTCAAGCGCTTGCAGAGCGGTTATCTGCGACCGCACATGAGAGATGTGATCATCGAGCAAGGCGTTGACGGCGGTACAAGGCTGATGAGGGTCGTCCTGATAGCTCTGTAGTTCGTGAATCTCAGCCAGTGACAGGCCCAGGATTCTGCAGCGACGGATGAAGGCCAGCCCCTCACCATGCTTCTCGGTATAGACACGGTAACCGTTGTCCTGCCGATCAGGCGGCACAGACCGGCCTGGACGAGAAGACGGTGCGCGACATCTTCAACGCCCGCGCCGAGTTCCTGGGGCGCTGGCACCGCTTCGAGACGCCCCGCATCCAGGGCATTGACGAGCTATACCTGAACAAGCGCTACCGCTGCATTCTGACCAACATTGAGGAGCGAACCCTGCTCGACCTGCTGGCCACCCGCCGCCAGGACGTGGTGACCAACTACCTGATGAAGCTGAAAGACCGGCAGAAGGTCGAGATCGTCAGCATGGACATGTGGAACCCCTACCGGGCAGCGGTCAAGGCTGTGCTGCCCCAGGCCCGTATCGTGGTCGATAAGTTCCATGTGGTGCGCATGGCCAACGATGCCCTAGAGAGAGTTCGCAAGGGCCTCAGAAAGGAGCTGAAACCGTCCCAGAGCCGGACTCTCAAGGGAGACCGGAAAATCCTGCTGAAACGCGCTCACGAAGTCTCAGACCGGGAGCGCCTCATCATGGAGACCTGGACAGGCGCGTTCCCGCAACTGCTGGCCGCCTACGAGCACAAGGAGCGCTTCTACGGCATCTGGGACGCCACCACACGGCTCCAGGCAGAAGCCGCCCTGGACGAGTGGATAGCCACCATCCCGAAGGGCCAAAAGGAAGTCTGGAGCGATCTGGTCAGGGCAGTGGGAAACTGGCGCGAAGAGACCATGACCTACTTCGAGACGGACATGCCCGTCACCAACGCTTACACGGAGTCCATCAACCGACTGGCCAAGGACAAGAACCGTGAAGGGCGCGGTTACTCCTTCGAGGTGATGCGGGCACGAATGCTCTACACCACGAAGCACAAGAAGAAGGCACCGACTGCGAAGGTCTCTCCTTTCTACAAGAAAACCATCGGTTACGGACTGCCGGACTTCGCAGAGGAACTCAACTACGGAGTCGATCTATCAACCATCTGAGGGTGGTATCAGATTGATGGGGTGAAGGTGCCCCATCAACCATTAAATCCGTATACCCTTCTTTTTTTCGTGCCTACAGACCCGGCAGGGTTGCAAATATACTGTAACGGGCCTATTATTCTGGACAACACGGCCCCTGCCTCTTGGTTCCGACAGGAACTTACGCGGGGGTTCTTATTTTCTGCCTTCCCGTGTTACCACCAGCTTTGCCAGTCCTCCGGTAGCCCTATATCCATCATCGATAGTGTCCTTTGCGAGTATTGCTCAGGGAACGTTTGCAGATGGTTTGCCAGTCGTTCATGCCATCTGGTGTCCGGACAAATGGTTGTGACCATGTGGCGGCAAATGGCCAACAGCAGGAATGGCTTGGCTACTAGGTCGTTTCGGCCCACGAAACTCCGGCACCAGTCTATGTTGTCTGTCCCCGCCAAACTGGGTTGGTCTGCTACGTTACGGTTCCAGAGTCGGCTGTGGTGCGCGCACAGGTTACGCAGGTAGTTCAGCGAGCGCAGCCAGGTCTGAAAGGTGTGCCAGTCGGTAACGTCGTAGCGGTTGGCCAGTACCAGCTGGTCTTTCACTCGCATCATGGCAAAGAATTGGGACACTGCCCCAAAGTCCCAGGTTTCCACCGCTACCCATATCGGGAAAGGCTCACCATGCTTCGCCCGGTAGTGTTTAACGAAGTCTTCCTTTGAGCGGCGCTGCAGGTTCTGGCACTTTTCTTTCCACTGCTCGAAGCGTGTCTGCCCATTCCTGAGCTTTTTGCGGATGAAAGAGGGGTGGAGTTGGTCAGGGTCCAGGTGGGCAAACACTGAACGCTTGCCGAGCAGGTGCGCGATGTCTACACGGAGTGCAACTTCAATGCGTTCAAGCGCGTCCATGGCTTTTAGCCGGAGCTGCTTGTCGAACAGGTACAGGTGTACTGCGTCTACGAACTGGGTGCCCGGCTGGAACTCGTTCACAGCCTTGGTAGCCAGCTTTCCGGTGTTGCTGTCCAGCACCACCTCGAACTTGCGAAACGGATACCAGTAAGCGCTGAGGCGGTAGTAACCCACGCGCTGCAGGTAATCCAAGGCGGCGGCTTCGTCGGTGACCACCATGCCCCGGGATTTGAGCAGTTCCAGTTGCTCGGGAAAGGACTTCCATGGCCTGTTGTACACCATTAGTTCAGGGCTCCTTGCACCACGGCTTCGGCCAGCTGATTGCGGGTTTCGCTGGCCTGGTTCAGGCGTTCCTTGAGTTGGTCGCACAGGGCCATAAGTTCATCGACTTTTTGGACGATGCGGTGTTGCTCCGCCTTCGGGGGTAGCGGGATAACTATGCTTCGGCTCTTGGTTACGGAGATATTATCCTGGCCCGCGGTTCCGATGAGCTCTATCGTTTTTAAGAACATCCCAGCCTTTAAATATAGGTGAATGAATTGGTTAAGCTCGATTTCTATCGGGCGAAATCTCACTATAGCTTGATTGCAATTCCACTCAGGGTGGTCGTTGGGGATGATGGCAGTCTTTCCTAGCGGTGGGCCTACAATGTTCATGACCACATCACCTGGCAAAAGCTGGGAGCGCTTTAGGGTGGTCCTATGGTAATTTTCAGTCACAAATTGAGGTTTGTAATCGAAATCCACGCGCTGCGAACGAATGTTATAAACCTTCAAGTAGGGAATCCCAGAGGTTTCGCTGAATTCTGATTTTGGTGGCGTAGAGCCAGAGGTAACTTCCGTACAAATATCATCAAGCCGGGCAAATGCCCACAGAGGTGGGATAGAAAATGGCTTTTCCGGCTCCGTTATATCAGGAAGCTCCTTTTGCTTTTTTATGAGCTTATCGGAAAGCAATTGAGCTTTTTTCTCATGCGCCCTTTTGACAACTTCCGCTGCCGGCTCATCCCCCGCATCCGGCTCCACCAATCGCCCCATCACCGCCAGCTGCAGGATGGTCTGCTTGAGCTTGTCGATGCTCTGTTCGGTGGTGAACAGGGTGTCGAAGTGGGCGGCGAGGCGGGCCCAGTTGTCGGCCAGTTCGGTGGCGTTTTCGGATTGAGTGAGGGTGCCGAGTAAGGTGTCCACGAGGGTTTCGTGGGCTTCAAGCTGGTCGCTGGTTTGCTGTTCCAGCCGGTCACAGAGGGCCATGAGCTCATCGACTTTTTGGACGATGCGGTGTTGTTCTTCCAGCGGAGGTAGCGGTATCTCGAACTGCTCAAGAACTTTTTTGCTCAGCCCCTCTCTCGCCATGCCAACCTGCCGTCCCCAAACTAGGGATTGAACATAGGGTGACAAAATCAGGTAATGCAGGTACGACCGGTTTAATGGATCGATTGTGCGGATAATCGTGACATGCTGACTGACATTGGCCATTTCTATCTCGGTCGGCACAACTGTGCAACGGCCAAGTGAGGCTCCAGTTATATTCAAGAGGATGTCATTCGGAAACACATGTGTATTCGCCATGCGCTCATGGGTTTCAGGCGGAATGTATGCGACATCCTGAAGGTTAAGGCCGTCATTCCAGATGTTCTGCGAACGCAGAAAGGGGATGCCTGATTGAACATAGGCGTTTTTACCCCCTCTTGGCGTGGCCCCTGAACCTATTTTCTTCACGAGTTCCCCAAGACGAATCCAGTGCCATCCGTTAGGAATATCGAATGGAATTTCATCGGGCGATATCTCCGGTAGCTTGGGTGATTTCTTAATTGCACCTGCCTGCATTAGCGCAGCCTTTTCGGTGGCAATTTTCTCAGCAAGCAATGCAGCGGGTTCTTCGTTTTCGTCTTGATGAACGAGCCTGCCTCTAACAGCCAACTCCAGAATCAACTCTCTAAGCCTCTTAACCCCAGTCAGCTTAACCTTGCCATTACTCCCCCGGCCACTGCTGGACTTTTTCGTAACAGCCCCGGTCCACAAATCCAGATGTTCGGTAATCAGCTCCCGTGCACTCACGCCGCACCCCCGTCCGCGTTCTCACTGGCATTGTGAGAAAGCGCATCGGCCAAGATGTCCCGCAGCTGGTGGCGGATTTCCTGAATTTCGGCCTGTTGCTGTTCGTACTTGGCCAGCAGTTCGTCCGGGTCGTGGCTGACCTGTTCCCCTTCGTGGGGGTTCTTGATGTCCAGGTTATAGTTGCGGGCCTTGATGTCGTCGATGGACACTTTCCAGGCCTGCTCGGTTTTCTTTCGGCTGGCGAAGCCGTCCGCCTCGGTGCCCCACCAGTCGATTTCGGTCTGGAACTCGGAGAACTTCATGGGCTTGGTTTTGCTGTAGCTCTTGTAGCCTTCCGGATAGGGGTGTTCGTAGTACCACACGGTTTCGGTGGGCTTACCCTTGGTGAAAAACAGCAGGTTGGTCTTGATGCCGGTGTAGGGGTTAAACACGCCGTTGGGCAGGCGCACGATGGTGTGCAGGTTGCACTCTTCCAGCAGCTTTTCCTTGAGGCGGGTTTTCATGCCCTCGCCGAACAGGAAGCCGTCTGGCAGTACCACCGCAGCGCGGCCACCGTCCCGTAGCAGGTGGATGAACAGGGTCATGAACAGGTCGGCGGTTTCCCGGGTGCGGAAGGCGCTGGGAAAGTTGGTTTCAATGCCGTCTTCTTCCATGCCACCAAAAGGCGGGTTGGCCACAATTACGTCTACCCGTTCTTTCGGGCCCCAGCTGATAAGCGGGCGGGCAAGGGTGTTGTCGTGCTTGATCTGGTCCGGCACTTCGATGCCGTGCAGTATCAGGTTGGTGGTGGCCAGCAGGTGTGGCAGAGGCTTTTTCTCAACACCGTGGATGCTCTTCTGCAGGGTTTGTTCGTCCTGCGGGGTGCTGACGTAGTGCTTGCGCTTGTGCTCGATGGTGCAGGTGAGGAAGCCGCCGGTGCCGCAGGCCGGGTCCATCACTTTCTCGTCCAGCTTCGGGTCTACCCGGTTAACCATGAACTCGGTCACCGCCCGTGGGGTGTAGAACTCACCGGCGTTGCCGGCGCTTTGCAGGTCTTTGAGGATTTGCTCGTACATGTCGCCGAGCTCGTGGCGCTCGGCGGATTTGTTGAAGTTGATGCCGTCCTGCAGCTTGTTGATGACCTGGCGCATGAGCTGGCCGGACTTCATGTAGTTGTAAGCATCCTCGAACACATTGCGGATAACCACGCCGCGGTAGTCGTCACCGGCCGGCTCCAGGTTCTGCAGGCCCGGGAACAAGGTATTGTCGATGAAGTCTTTGAGCTCGTCGCCGGTCATGCCCTCCGGGTCGGCGGCCCAGTTGCGCCAGCGTAGCTTTTCCGGAATTGGCGATTTGTAGTCGTCGTATATCAGTTCCCATTCCTGTTCCCGGTCGTCGAAGATTTTCAGGAACAGCATCCAGACCAACTGGCCGATACGCTGGGCGTCGCCGTCTACGCCCACGTCTTTGCGCATGATGTCCTGGATGGATTTGATGGTGGTGCTGATAGACATAGGTGTTCAGTTCCTGAGTAAACGGAATGGCGATAAACAAAAATCAGATCAGGGTGTTTGCCGGTACAATTCGTCTTCCAGATCTCTCACGGCTTCGGTGTAGCCGGGCTTGCCGCCAAAGGCATCCACCAGTTCCATCAGTGAGCCAATCTGGCTGAACGGCGCGAGGGTGAGGATTTTAACATCCTCGATGGGTTCGATGCCGTCGTCTGTGTACTTGTCCAGCAGAGCGTCCAGCACCTGCTTGCTGGCACCTTCGTACTTGCTGAAGTAGTTCTGCTTACGCACCTGTTCGGCCCGCTCTTTGCGGCTCAGGGGCGGCTGGTCGTAGACGATGTGGCAGATAACATCAAACGGGTCTGGCTCGGCGCCCAGTTTCTTGCGGACATCCTTGATGAGGTCGTCCCAGATCACGCCTTGCTCGGCCAGTTCTTCGATGATGGCCTGTTTGCGCTTGGCCTGGTTCCAGCCTTTGAGGAAGTCGGTGAGGGTGGCGTACTGTTCTTTCACTTTCTTGCGGGTGAAGTTTTTCAGGCTTTCGGTGATGAGTTTTCCGTCTGGGCCCAGATATTGGACGCGCTCGGCGATCACGCTGACTTCCACATCGCCCACCACGTACTTTACTCGCTTGGACTTCTCTTCATCTTCAGTGGGCCACGTCGGCTTGCTGTCATCGCGGTGCCAAGTTTCGCCGGGCTCGATTTCGTAACCTTCGGCTTCCTCACTTAACGGCAGTTCAGTGGCATCGGGTTCCAGCGTTTCCTGTTCGTCGTCTGGTACGACTGATTCGCCGGCTTTGGGCTCATAGACTTTCACCGGGTCGCCGTCGAACGCCGGGTCTGCGAACAGCTCGGTGGCCTTTTTGAAGTCCAGGATGGTGAACCAGTGCTTGTTGTAGTCGTCGTTAATGCGGGTGCCCCGGCCGATAATCTGCTTGAACTCGGTCATGGACTGGATGCGTTGGTCCAGCACGATGAGCTTGCAGGTTTGCGCATCCACGCCGGTGGTCATCAGTTTGCTGGTGGTGGCAATCACTGGGTAGCGCTCTTCCGGGTTGATGAAGTTGTCCAGCTCGGCTTTGCCTTCCTGCTCGTCACCGGTAATGCGCATCACGTATTTGCGGTTCTCCTTCACCCGCGCCGGGTTCAGGTTTACCAGGGCTTGGCGCATGCGTTCAGCATGGTCGATGTCTTCGCAGAAGACGATGGTTTTCTGGTAGGGGTCGGTTTGTTCCAGAAACTCCGTGACCTTCTGTGCCACGACTTGCGTTCGTTTTTCCAAAACCAGCGTGCGGTCGAAGTCCTTCTGGTTGTAGATGCGGTCGTCGATGAGTTCGCCGTGCTTGTCAGTCTGGCCTTTACTGGGGCGCCAGCCTTGCAGGTCGCGGTCCAGGTCGATGCGCACGACTTTATAGGGTGCCAGGAAGCCGTCTTCGATGCCTTGCTTCAGGGAGTAGGTGTAAACCGGCTCGCCGAAGTAGTCGATGTTGGAGACTTCCCTGGTTTCCTTGGGGGTGGCAGTCAGGCCAACATGGGTGGCCGCGGAGAAGTAGTCCAGAATCTGCCGCCAGGCGGAGTCCACAGACGCGCTGCCCCGGTGGCACTCGTCGATAACCACGAGGTCGAAGAAATCCGGAGAGAACTGTTTGTAGATGTTCTGCTCGTCCTCGCTGCCGGTAACGGCCTGGTACAGCGACAGGTAAATCTCGTAGGACGGGTCTACCGTTCGGTTGGTGACTTTGGTCATGGCCTGGCCGAAGGGCTTGAAGTCATTGTTCTTGGTCTGGTCTACCAGAATGTTGCGGTCGGCCAGGAACAGGATGCGTTTCTTCTGTTTGGACTTCCAGAGCCGCCAGATTATCTGGAAGGCGGTGAAGGTCTTGCCGGTGCCGGTGGCCATTACTAGCAGAATACGGTTCTGCCCGCGGGCCACAGCTTCTACGGTGCGGTTAATGGCGACGGTTTGGTAATAGCGGGGCGTTCGGCCACTGCCGTCATCGTAGTAGGGCTGCTCGACCGTTTGTCGGGCGCTCTGGTGGATGCCTTTGTGCCGGCAGTAGAGCTCCCAGAGGGTTTCCGGGGAGGGGAACTCATCCAGCCTGAGGGTGGTTTCGGTCTGGCCAAAGAGCCCGGTGCGGTCGTGGAACAGAAAGCCGTCGCCGTTACTGCTGAATACGAAGGGCGCGTCCAGGGCATCGCTGTAAGCCAGAGCCTGCTGCATCCCATCGCCCAGGCTGTGGTTGTTGTCCTTGGCCTCGATGATGGCAATGGGCATGTTCTTCTTGTAGCTGAGAACGTAATCCGCCCGGCGACGTTTGCCTCGGGTGTGCAGCCTGCCACGCACGATGATGCGGCCAGCCGTAAACGAGACCTCTTCCCGCACCTGGCTGTGCATGTCCCAGCCTGCGTTCTGCAGGGCAGGGTTGATGTACTTGGTGCAGATGTCCCGCTCTGTGAGCTTTTTCTTGTCCATGCGCTCGCCGCCGTTACTTCCTGATTGCAACCATCTGGTTTTGCGTGGTTTTGTGGCTTTAGGTTAGCCCATAACGTTAGGTTACAGAAGGTTTGTGTGGTTGATCACGCATGGCGCTTGCATTTCTTGAGGCGCTAGGGGTATGTTCCGTATCGCTCAGGAGAGCGCAGGGATAGATCAACGGACAAGGAAACGGAACAGTGTCCTATCAGTTATACGTTGCTGGTGGCTACGGCTTCACCGAGAGGATTTTGCCGTCGTTACTACACCCTTCCGACGCGGTGTCCATCGCACAGGATTATTTTTCACGCGGTTACCAGGGCGCTCACATAGAGCCACCTCCGGATGGGGGCTATCGCGCCCTTGAGCAATCATCCAGCAGTGAGCGCCAGGCAATACTGGATGCCTTGCAAAGTGGCCAACTGGTTCTAGGCCGCCTGGATAGCGCAGCCTTTGGTATCTTCACCAAACGCACAGCCAGCCCTGAGCACCTCCGCTCTGATTTGCCGGCGTCTCTGGCAAGCCGTTTACGAGACCGATGGCCCACCGGCGGTAGTGCCGGGCCAGGAGTTCGATCAGATTCCTTACATGCGCCTGCCGCCCAAAACTATCAGCTTGCACCAGAGCCGGTTGCGGAGCCCGTACCAGGTAAAGGCCCCTATAGCCTGACCATTGAGTATCGCTGGCCGGACGGCACTGGTGTAGCGAACCTGCCGTTTGAGGTAGGCACGGATTTGGAAGGCGTCACCGGAGTTCTGGACCATCAGGGTGCCGCTTCGGTGGAGGGTCTGAATGGCCGGTTTGCCACTGTCAGACTGGGCTCAAGCGCCATGGACGATGTGGTCCGGCAAGAACGCAAGACAATCATAGCGGGCCTCCAGCGACTGCTGGAGCAGGAAAGGAAGGACTACGAAGCCCGGGAAACGGTCTATCAGCAGATGCCTCACTATGAAAAGGCTCTGGTGAACACCGGAGCGGTGTTTCAGGGCGCTTATGATGCGGGGATCGGCCTGTTTGATTTTGTGGTTGGCGTCAGTGATCTGGCTAATCCAACCAAGACACTGATGGACGGGCTTAAATCGGCATGGTCTGCAAACCAGGATAACGGAGCCAGCAGCTGGTACGAAACCTTCAACAGTCTCTATGACGACAAACGCCGGGAACGATGGGTGCGAGCGATTGGGTTCTCGCCCTCTGACATCAGCCGGGAAGACATAGCAAAAGCTTATGAGTTGGCCAGCCTGGTGATGACGGATGCTCAGCTCAGCGCTGCTCTGAAAGACTTTGCAGCTGATTATGCAGCCATTCAGCACCATACCGAGTATGCCTACATTGGCGGAGCGATAGCGTTTGAACTGGTATTGGCCGGATTGCTGGCGGCAACCACATTGGGAGCGGGTAACGCAGCGCAGGCGTCCAGCCGTATCCGCCATGCTCGGATTCTGGCGGGGCTCGGGCCGGCATTCGGGCGATTTGCCGAGGCGCTAAAGCTTCAGGGGTTGCGCAAGATATGGCGCGATTTCGACCTGAACAGGAAGAATCGTTTTGAGGCTGAAGCATCACCACGTCCAAAGGGCGTGGCCCCCGACCCCGTCCAGCTAAGCACTAGACCCGGGAAAGTTCGGCCCAGATCCTTCAACGAGGCAAAGAAGCTTTTAGGAGATGCGCGGAATTCCATCATTGCCAATGGCAAGGCTCCTTCGCCCAAGTACACGCAGGCACAATTGCATCACATCGCTCAAGAGGGGTTTGCAGACGAGAAGTTCATTGTCCGCTTGGTAGAAGAGCCCCATGTGCATCGAAATGGCCCCCACAACGGAACATTAGGTAAGGAAGGTCCGGCCGGTGTGCAGATCTGGTCAACGAGTTTTGATCAGATAGCGCACCTGGATACGGACCCCAAATTGATCACTGAAGCAATGGGTGTGAACTACAAGCCGGATGCCAGGTATAAGTTGGCCATCATCGATCAGGCAGACGCGGTTAGGTATGCGGATGCTGAGACGATTGTTCCCACATACGGAAATCTCACGAAGTTTGTTGAGGATAAGTTGCCGGGAAAAGTTGAAAATCCTGCTTTGACGAAGGAGGTTATGACGCCTGACTATGCGGGGGAGTATGAATCGTTAATCAGTAACATGCCTCCACCCGCTTGGGCCAACCCGCAAATACGTAAGGCGTATTTGAGAAAGGCGGGGCTTGGCCAGGACGGGATAAAGAAATTTAATACTCGAATAAGTATTCAGAACAGTACAGGCGCTAATGAGCACTTTACTGGTAATGGCCTGACCAAAACGACCAACTCGACCACGGAACAGTCGGTGTATGGCGTTGTGGAAGCATTCAGTTTACATAAGAACCCCAAAACCTTCCGGCAGATGACGGGAATGGAAGGCGGCACGCAGTGGGTGGAGCTGGTGGACCTTGAACCGATTAATTTTGGAGCTTAAGAATGGCATACCCGAAACTGCCCGAGTGGCCGATTATTGACCCTGAAAACCCTCCCGAAGGCTATTATCGTGTCGCCAAGGTCATGAATCCGGAGGACGACACAGCGCCCTGGCATGTTTTTGCTGTGGAACGTCATCTAATATTTGGCCAGAAAGTGTGGGTTAAACTAGGTGATGATGACCCGGGCGAATTCGCAACCGCGCAGTATGAATTCCCGATGGGCGCTGCTAGATGGTTTGTAGAGACGCTTAAGCGCTTTTTTCTCGAACCGGATCACCCGAATGCTGTTCCCCGAGGTGCTATTACTATCGAGGAAGAAGTTGACGGTGAAATGCTGGGTGTAACCCGAGGAGCTCAATACGGTAGCCTGCTAAAAGGGATAGCGGGGTACTCGCTGGACAATCTGAACCGTTTCGAGCACACATCGTTTGGTCCCGATGACAACTGGTGCCAGATGTTCAAAATGGGCGATCCGTGGTTGTTTGAGCAAGGCTTGCTGGATGTCTTCAAAGATATCGCGGAACGGCATGAGAGAGGAGAGTTCTAGAAAGGGGTGGACACCTAAAACAACAAAACCCGCACAAGGCGGGTTCTGTCTGAATTCTTAATGGTGCCCGGAGGCGGAATCGAACCACCGACACGGGGATTTTCAATCCCCTGCTCTACCAACTGAGCTATCCGGGCGTGTTGAGCTATGTGCTGCAACGGGGCGCTATTAAACCGGTTTAGGGTTGGGTAGTCAAGGCCGCCCGGCAAAAATTTTCAGAATCTTTTCCGGTTGTTCAGGCCTTGATCAGTTTGGCTATTTTTCCGGTGGAACGTAGCCCTCGGCCTTGTCGAATGGCTCGTTGTTGAAGAAGCGTTCCATCTGTGCCTGAAGGTATTTCCGGTTGTTCGGGTCCATCATGCTCAGGTGCTTTTCGTTGATCAGCATGGTCTGCTGGTTCTGCCATTCTTCCCAGGCCTGCCTGGATACGTTGTCATAGATCTCCTGGCCTTTGGGGCCGGGCATGGGGGGCATGGCCAGGCCTTCCATTTCTTTCTGGTATTTGCGGCAGAATACGGTGCGGCTCATGGCGGCTCCTGTGTTGATGTTCAGTTTGGCGAATGATAACAGATCAGTTCCGGGTGTGACTTGAGCATCGGCAATTGCTGGGGTCAGAGCAGGGCGGCTTGCTCCGGTTCTGTCAGCAGGGTGCGAATAGGGGCAGGCAAGCCCAGAGACAATGCTTCATCACGATGCAGCCAGCGGTGCCTGTCGGAATCGGCGATGCCGGATACGTCTATGACTGGCAGTCGCGCGGGTTGGATGTGCAGGTGGTAATGGCTGAACGTATGCCGAAAGCCGCTGATCAGGTCCGGGTCCTGGCAGGTGATGCCCAATTCTTTCTCACAGGCGTCCTGCAGCTCTTCTGAGCCGTAGGCCGGGTCCAGCTCCGGCAGGCTCCACAGACCGCCCCAGATGCCGCTGGGTGGCCGGCGCTCCAGCAGGATGCGGCCTTCGCCGTCTTCCAAAATCAGCATCCAGGTGGTTTTTTCCGGTTTGGCTTTTTTCGGCTTTGAGCCTGGGTAAAGCTTTACCTCATTGCGCGTCCTGGCTGCACAGCCATCACTGATCGGGCAGGAGTCGCAGGCGGGTTTGCTGCGGGTGCACACCATGGCGCCCAGGTCCATGATGGCCTGGGTGTAGTCCCGGGCGCGATCTTGGGGCGTGTGTGTTTCTGCGTGTTCCCAAAGCGCGTTGAGCACCTGAGTTTGTCCCGGCCAGCCGGGTACGGCGTGATAGCGGGCGAGGACCCGTTTTACATTGCCATCCAGGATTGCGGCTCGTTTCCCGAAGGCCTGGGCAATGATGGCGGCGGCAGTTGAGCGGCCAATGCCGGTGAGGGATTCGAGTTGCTCCTGGTTGCAGGGGAACTCGCCGCTGAACTCCTCAACCACCTGTTTGGCGGCTTTGTGCAGATTGCGGGCGCGGGCATAGTAGCCCAGGCCGGACCAGTGGCTGAGTACATCGTCTTCCGGCGCGGCGGCCAGGGCATGCACGTCCGGAAAGCTCGCCATGAAGGCTTCGAAGTAGGGAATCACGGTGGCGACCTGGGTCTGTTGAAGCATGATCTCAGAGACCCACACCCGGTAGGCGTTGCGGTTATGGTGCCACGGCAGGTTGTGCCTGCCGTGTTGGTCGTACCACGCCAGTAGCTGGTCGGCGAACCGGTCGCTCATCGGTTGAACAGCCCCCGAACAGCATCCCGCACACGCTCGCCATCTTCGCCCAGGCGCTTGTCGATTTCCTCGCGAGCCTTCTCTTCGGCCCGCTGTTTGGCGCGATCTGTCTCTTCCCGAACCTTTGCGCGGGCCGCATTGGCGGCGATGTCTTTCAGGGTGTCACGGAAACGTGATCCGTCGAATGAGCACAGGCCTGCGGGGTTCTCAACGAAATTGCCGCGACATTCAACCGGAATCACCACGTTCTGAACGTATTCGGTAACCCGGCAGGCATTGTCACGGTGAATCTCGCCGACAATTCTGAGTCCCAGTTCGTAATCCAGCTGGCTCTGCTCCATGTCTACCGTGCCGTCGCCTTCCAGGCGCATACCGGCGAGTGCGGCAACCAGGTCGGTGTTGTTCAGGGTGTTGCCATCAATTTTCAGGGTGCCGCGCATATCGTTGAAGGGTGTGTGGGTGCCCCAGTCGGTGGTGCCCAGGGTTTCCTGGTTGGCCAGAGCAATGCCCTGGCAGGCCATGCGTGTCAGGTTCATGTTGCGCAGCATGCCCTCGGCCAGATTAAAGCTGATCTCGCCCTTGGCGTTGTTGCGCAGGGTAGAGACGCGGTTGCCGTTGGTGTCGACAGCCACTTTCAGGTTGGCCGCGCCGGACAGCATGTCTACCTCGGCAAGGTCGGTAAGCAACGGCAAGGTTTTTACATTGGTCACATCAGAACGAACCCGCCATTTCGGATTGTCTGTGCGGGCATCGATGGTGACGTTGGCGCCGAAGCTGCCGTCATAGAGTTTGCCGCTGAACTCATCCACTTGCAGCAGGCCGTCTTTGGCGGTGGTGCTGGCCTTGATCTCGTTGATGGTCAGGTTGCTGATGATCAGCTCGCCCAGGCCAAAATCGATATCCAGCAGCAGGTCACGAAGGGTTTCCAGTGGCAGAAGGTCGCCTTCCGGGCCCGCTTCGGCGGTTTGCTGCGGTGCCGCTTCATCTTCATCGGCAGCCGGTGGCAGGTAACGGTCGGCGTTGATCTTGTCGCCCTGCAGGTTGAAGGTAAGCCCGCCGTTGTTCAGGTTGTAGCTGCCGCCGCCGTTGAAGGTGGTGTCATCCAGCTTGATTTTCAGGTCGCTCAGGGCAACGGTGCCTGGCTGGCCGCCCAGGTTGGTGGACAGTGCGATGGCCTTGAGCACATCCGGATCTTCGGTTTCTATTGCCGGCTGGCCCAGATTGCTCATGAGTTGCTTGAGCGAGAAGCTGGCAATGTCCAGGCGGCCATTCAGTGCTGGCTGATCGCCGAAACCCCTGATATTCAGGTTGGTGCTCAGCTTCAGGTTAGCCAGGCTGGCAGTGAAATCGTTCAGAGAGGCGGTTTCTTCCTCCAGGTTAGCCTGCAGCGAGCCGGCCACTTCCGCCTTCACGGATTTGCCGCCGAACGGTTCGCCGTTCATGTCAAAGATGGCCTTGAGGCCGGATACCGCAAATTCGTTCAGGGCCTGATTGGCGTTCACACGGGCACTGATACTGCCATCAACGGCAAATTGCGGTTGGGCGGTTTCGACCTTGAAGCGAATATCGAGGGGGAATTCGGAGCCCAGGGTGATGTTGCTGGCGGAAACCGTGAAATCTTCCAGGGTCACAGACTGGCCGGTGCCCAGGTCGTTGTAGTGAATCCGGGCGTTGGTGATTTCGACGTTCTCGACGTTGAAATCGAGCATTTCGCCAGTGCCAGGCTCTTCTGTGGTTTCCGCTGGCTCAGCTGCCGCCGCTTCAGGCGCCTCGGCTGGTACACCTTCGGGCATGATTCGCGTCCAGTTACCCTCGCCCTGTTCGTTCACCACCAGCCGCGCATCCAGGCCATCCAGCAGGAAGGTATTCACCCGCGGCGCCATGGCAATCAGCGACCAGAAATCGATCTGGGCAACCAGTCGCTCCAGCGCAACCAGCCGCTCGCCTTCGAGAGTTGCCTCGACATCATTCAGCTCAAGGCCCAGAGGAATAAAAGACCAGCCAATGTCGCCTTCCAGAATTAGATCCAGGTTGGTGTGTTTCTCAACCGCAGCCTCAATCTGGGGTTTGTAATCATTCGGATTGATCACGGCAACGGCAATGGCAACAGCGGCGACCGCCAGCACAATCAGGGCGATCACGGCATAAAGCGCATAGCGAATAACTTTCATGGTACGAGTTCCTTGTCTTCCCGGCAGGGTGTGGTACCTGACTATTACGGATGAATAACCCAAAGGATAACGCAGGGTTAGTAAATTAACAGTGCAGGAATATGACAATGCGTTAGTCTTGGTTCAAAATACCCTCTTTTCCGAGGCCGGCGCGAACGCCCGGCAGATAAATAAGCACAAGAAGGAGTCGGCTGTGGCCATTACCGTATCGATTGAGCTGAACCGGGACCTGGAGATTCCGGCAGGCTATAACGAAGTATTCGATCTGTTGGCAGACGTCCCCAAATCTGCCAGCCACTTCCCGAAAGTAGACAAACTGATTGACCTCGGTGGTAACGCCTACCGCTGGGAAATGGAAAAAGTGGGTGTCGACAAGCACGCCATCCAGTCTGTGTATGCCTGCACTTATCACGCAGACAAAGACAACGGAAAGATCACCTGGGAGCCGGTAAAAGGCGAAGGTAACGGCGTGGTCAGCGGTGCCTGGACACTCACTGCCAACGGCGACAACTCAACCAAGGTACGTTTCCAGACCAGCGCCCAACTGACAGTACCCCTGCCCAGCCTGCTCAAGCTGGCCATCAGCCCGGTCATCAAGCACGAGTTCAACAGCCTTGTAGACACCTATATGAACAACCTGAAGAACGCGTTCTGAGCTATCAGTGCGATTGATGCGGTTGCGGGACTCCGGCTGTGTTAACAGGTATAATCTGCGAATCGAATGTTTACAGTAGCAAGCCTGTTTTCTAGACGGAGTCTCCATGGCTGAACGCAAGGCTCGGGTAGAGCGAAATACCCTTGAAACCCAGATCTCTGTCGAGATCAACCTCGATGGCACCGGCAAAGCCTGCTTTGACACCGGCGTGCCCTTCCTTGAGCACATGATGGACCAGATTGCCCGCCACGGCCTGGTAGACCTGGACATCACCTGCAAGGGCGACCTGCACATCGACGACCACCACACCGTGGAAGACATCGGCATCACCCTGGGCCAGGCTTTCAAACAGGCCGTGGGCGACAAAAAAGGCATCCGCCGTTACGGCCACGCCTACGTGCCCCTGGACGAAGCCCTGTCCCGCGTGGTCATCGACCTCTCCGGCCGCCCCGGTTTGCTCATGGACGTACCCTACACCCGCGCCAGCGTGGGCGGGTTTGATGTCGACCTGTTTGCAGAGTTCTTCCAGGGCTTCGTCAACCACTCCATGGTGACCCTGCACATCGACAACCTGAAGGGCAAGAACACCCACCACCAGATCGAAACCGTGTTCAAAGCCTTCGGCCGCGCACTGCGCATGGCGATTGAAATGGACGAGCGCATGGCGGGCATCACCCCGTCCACCAAAGGCGCCCTGTAACCGGTCATCGAAAGGAACAGACACACCATGAAGACCGTCGCCATCATCGACTACGGCATGGGCAACCTGCATTCCGCCCGCAAAGCCGTAGAGCACGTGGCCCCGGACTGCACCGTGCTGGTTACAGACGATGCCGCCAAAATCCGCGAAGCCGACCGGGTGATCCTGCCCGGCGTTGGCGCCATCCGCGACTGCATGGCCGAAATGCACCGTTTGGGCGTGGTTGAACTCGTCAAAGAAGTCTCCCAGGACCGCCCGTTCCTCGGCATCTGCGTCGGCATGCAGGCCTTGATGGCCCGCAGCGAAGAAAACGGCGGCGTGGAAGGCATCGGCCTGTTCCCGTCCGAAGTCCGCTACTTCGGTGACAACCTCACCGAAAACGGCGAACGCCTGAAAGTGCCCCACATGGGCTGGAACCAGGTGTACCACACCGTAGACCACCCGCTCTGGCACAACATCCCGGACGGCGACCGCTTCTACTTTGTGCACAGTTACTATGCCGAAGCCGAAGGCAACGCCGACATGGCCGGCCGCACCCGCTATGGCGTTGACCTGGCGGCAGCGGTGGCAAAGGACAACATATTTGCAGCGCAGTTCCACCCGGAAAAAAGCGCCCGGGCAGGCCTGCAGTTGCTGGAAAACTTCACGAACTGGACTGGAAAGTAAGCAGGCAAGCACATAGTAGCGCTCTGGGGCAGGGAGGCCTTTCAGGGACTGTCTGCAGCAGGGATGCTGCAGTCAAGCGTACAGGGATGTATTCACAGCGTGTCCCTGAAAGGCCTCCCTGCTCCAGAGTGCGAGCGCCAAACTCCTTGCCCAGCTTTCTAATTAGGAAGAACAAAATGCTAATCATCCCCGCTATCGATCTAAAAGACGGCAAATGCGTAAGACTGCGCCAGGGCCGCATGGAAGACTCCACCGTATTCGGTGACGACCCCGTCGACATGGCCACCAAATGGGTCAACGCCGGCGCCCGCCGCCTGCACCTGGTCGACCTCAATGGCGCCTTCGCCGGCGAACCGGTCAACGGCGAAATTGTCAAAGCCATTGCGGTAAAGTACCCGAACCTGCCCATCCAGATCGGCGGCGGTATCCGCTCCGCCGAAACCATCGAAGCCTACCTCAAGGCCGGCGTGCAGTGGGTCATCATCGGCACCAAGGCCGTTAAAGAGCCCGAATTCGTCACCGAAATGTGCAAAGAATTCCCCGGCCACATCATCGTCGGCCTGGACGCAAAAGACGGCCGCGTAGCCACCGACGGCTGGGCTGAAGTCTCCGAAGTCATGGCGGTAGACCTCGCCAAGCGCTTCGCCAACGACGGCGTATCCTCCATTGTTTATACCGACATCGCCCGCGACGGCATGATGCAGGGCGTGAATGTGGAAGCCACTGCCAAACTGGCGGAAGAGGGCGGTATCCCGGTTATTGCCTCCGGCGGCGTCACCAACATGGACGACCTCAAGCGTCTGGCCACCGTGGCTGACAAAGGCGTGATCGGCGCCATCACCGGCCGTGCCATCTACGAAGGCACCCTGGATGTGGCCGAAGCGCAAGCCTACTGCGACAGCCTGAAAAACTGAGGACAGATCATGGCACTGGCAAAACGCATCATCCCCTGCCTGGACGTCGACAAAGGCCGCGTGGTTAAAGGCGTCAACTTTGTCGATATCCGCGATGCCGGCGATCCTGTTGAAGTGGCCCGACGCTACAACGAACAGGGCGCGGACGAAATCACCTTCCTGGACATCACCGCCAGCAGTGAAAGCCGCGACACCACCTACGAAACCGTAGAGCGCATGGCGGCAGAAGTGTTTATCCCGCTGACCGTGGGCGGCGGTGTGCGCACTGTAGACGACATCCGCAAGCTGCTGAATGCCGGTGCCGACAAGGTGTCTATCAACACTGCGGCGGTATTCAATCCGGAATTCGTGAAGGAAGCTGCCGAACGTTTCGGTCGCCAGTGCATTGTGGTTGCCATTGACGCCAAGCGAGTGAGTGCAGAAGGCGAGGAGCCACGCTGGGAAATTTTTACCCATGGTGGCCGTAAGCCCACCGGCCTGGATGCCGTTGAATGGGCCAAAAAGATGGTGGATCTGGGGGCGGGTGAACTGCTGCTGACCAGCATGGACCGCGACGGCACCAAGATCGGTTTTGATCTGGGGCTGACACGAGCCATCAGTGATGCCGTGGCGGTGCCGGTGATTGCCTCAGGTGGTGTGGGTGAGCTGCAGCATCTGGCGGATGGTGTTACTCAGGGTGGTGCCGATGCGGTACTGGCAGCCTCCATCTTCCACTTCGGCCAGCACACCATTCCCGAGGCCAAGGCCTTTATGAAGGCACAGGGTATCGAAGTTCGGGATTAATCCCCTTTAGCGTAGGCAGGCCGAATGGCCTGCTTCTCGCCTTCCGCAAACATCTCCCGGTTGCCATTACGCATGGCCCAGATGCCGCTCACGGTCGCGACGGCTATGCCCTGTTCATCCAGTTTCGGCAAGTGCTTCTCCAGATAATCCACAGTCACTTTGTGAGGGTGGCCGATGCCGATGGCCGTGCCTTTTTCTTTGGCGGTTTTGATCAGAAGCTGGAACTGCTGGTCCACAAACTCTTCGGTTTGTTCGTGGTCCAGGAATACGTCCCGGGTCAGGCTGGGAATCTGGTAGGCCTGTGCCACTTGCCCTGCGATTGAGTTGGCGATGGTACGGCTGTCAACAAAATACACCGGGTATCGGTAAAGCTCCTTCATCACCCAGTCCATAGGCTGCAATTGCTGGGTAAGCAGGCTGCCCATGTGGTTGTTCACCCCGCTGACATGGGGAATGGACTGCAGCGAGCGCCTCAGAGTTTTGGTGAGGGTCGCTTCGTCCATATCCGGTGTCAGCCCCCCGGGCCCCAGCCCAAAGTGCCGGGTGTTGGCCATCGGCGCATGCAGCATGATTTCCTTGTTCTGCTGATAGGCGAGCTTGGCGAGAGAGGTAGTGTGTTTGCGGAAGGGCAGGAAGGCCAGTGTCAGCGGCTGTTCCATCTGCGCCAGCCGCTGCCCTTCGTACAGGTTATGGCCCATATCATCGATGATAATAGCAATCGTCGGGGGATACTGATCTCCCCCGGGGCTCGCGGCAAAGACTGCCGGCCCGACCATCAAGCCGGCCAGCAGAATAACGGTTTTCAATAGCCTCACTGATTTTTGCCCTGATCCCGCCGGTTGAGAATGTTCATACCTTTCAGTAGGTTCAGCGCGGAACGCAGCTGGTAATCGCGCTCAGCTGCAGAAGCCGGAGTTTCGGCTTGCTGTTGCCGTTCCAGGCGTTCCTGTTCCTCATCCTGACCTTGCAGGTGGCCGCTCAGGTCTGCCTCGGTAAAGAAGGGACGTCCGTCAAGTTCGGTCAGCTCGGCGGGGCGAACTTCGATGTCTGGCTTGATGCCGGTGGCCTGGATCGAGCGGCCTTCCGGTGTGTAGTAGCGGGCGGTGGTCATCTTGATGGCGTGGGTCTCATCCAGCGGAATGACAGTTTGCACACTACCTTTACCAAAAGATTTGGTGCCCATGACTACTGCCCGGCCGTGGTCCTGCAGCGCACCGGCCAGGATCTCGGAGGCGGAGGCCGAGCCACCGTTGATCAGAACAACGATGGGGGTGCCTTCCATAATGTCGCCGGCTTTGGCGCTGAAGCGAAGCCGCGAGCTCTGGATGCGCCCCTCGGTGTAAACAATCAGCCCTTCATCCAGCAAGGCGTCTGCGGTTTCGACGGCTGCCTGCAATACGCCGCCGGGATTGTTGCGAACGTCGATAATCAGGCCATCCAGGTCGCCGCCATATTCTTCTTCCAGTTTGGTCAGGGCCTGGCGGAACTGCCGTCCTGTTTCGGCCTGGAACTGGGTAATCCGCACATAGCCGTAACCGTTTTCAATCATCCGGGATTTAACGCTGGTTACCTTGATGACATCGCGGGTAACGTCGATCTCGATCGGGGCGCTCTCGCCTTCCCGCATGATGGTCAGGGTCAGTACCGTGCCCGGTTTGCCGCGCATGAGTTTCACGGCTTCCTCAAGCGACATGCCTTTGACCGGCTTTTCGTCCAGTTTGATGATCAGGTCACCTGCCAGTACGCCGGCTTTGTGAGCGGGGGTGTCGTCAATGGGTGCAATGACTTTTACAAAGCCGTTTTCCATACCCACTTCAATGCCCAGACCGCCAAACTCACCGGAGGTGCTTTCTTCCAGTTCCTCGTAATCCTTGGGTGCAAGGTAGGTGGAGTGGGGGTCCAGATCAGACAGCATGCCTTTGATGGCGCTTTCGAGGAGTTTGCGGTCTGACACTTCTTCCACGTAGGCGGCTTTAATGCGGCTGAAGACTTCGGTGAACTTCCTCAGGTCATCCAGGGGCAGTTGTTCTTCCGGGTCAGGGAGCTGAATCTGTACCCGCTCGCCGTTCTGGATGCCTTCCAGAATCTGCTGGGTCTGGGCTTCCTGGTCTTGTGCCAGGGCCAGTCCGGGGGCGGCCAGACAACAGGTCGCAAGTGCGATGGCGCGTAGTGGTGAGATCTGGAGAGTACTTCTAACCCGTTTCATTCACATATCCTGTTGTGTTTCCGCAAGTTGGACCAGCTAGGCTCCCGACAGTATGGCGCCCGGCGCGGTGTTTGTCAGCCCTTTGGTTCAGGGTTTGCCAAGCCAGCTGCGGGGGTTGACCGGTTTGCCGTTCTGGCGCACTTCAAAATACACCGCCGGATCTTCTGTGCCTCCGGTGCGCCCGGCCAGGGCAATGGTTTCGCCAGCACCTACCCAGTCCCCGGGGGCGGTGAACAGGCTGCTGCTATGACCATACAATGTCATATATCCGTCGCCGTGGTCGATGATGGTCATCAGACCAAAACCGCGAAGCCAGTTGGCGAAAACGACGCGGCCGTAGTGCACGGCTTTGACCTCGGCTTCTTCCGAGGTGTTCATGATGAGGCCATTACGGCGAAGCTTGCCGTCGGCGTAGGTTGCACCGTAGTTACTCACAACCCGGCCCTGGACCGGCCATGGCAGGCGGTTGCGCAACGATTTAAAGGGGCGCGACTCGTTGGGGGCGGGGATGCTGGCAATGGCTTCCTGAACCTCTTCCAGCAGCCGCTCCAGACGTTTGCGGTCTGCCTCCAGATCATCCCGCTCGCCGCGGCGGGTGCGGATGTCGGCATTCAGGGCCGCCAGGGTTTGCTCGCGCTCCTTGCGGGTGTCCGCCAGTTGCTTCTGGCGCTGTTCAAGGTTGCTTTCGGTTTTCGCCAATTCCACCCGGCTGGCCTGGACAGCCGCGCGGGCGGCTTTGAGTTCCTGAAGACTGGCCAGGAAGGCTTCAAGCCGTTCAACGGTATCTTTGCTGAGATATTCGTAGTAGGTCAGGGTGCGGGCGATCATGCCCGGCTCGATTTCGTTAAGGAGCACTTTCAGAGCTGGTGCATCGCCTTCCATCCAGGCAGCACGTATTTGCTTCTTCAGGCTGTCCCTTTGCTGTTCGAGGGTTTCGGCAAGGTCGTTTTCCTGTTTCTGCAGTTCGCCAAGCCGTTGCTGTTGTTCATCCGCGCGGGTCCGAAGTTCGCGTCGCTCACGGGTCAGGTCGCTGATTCTGCGTTCGGTGGCAACCAGCTGCTTTTCAAGGTCGGACCGGTTCTTCTCGGCGCTGACCAGCCATTTGTCGATAGTGGCGATACGCTTTTTAAGCGCTTCGACCTGGGCCGGCGTGACCTCCTGCTGGGCGTGCAGTGGCGTGACCCCCAGCATGAGGGCCACTACCAGTATGGCGAGCCGCGTGAACACGTATTCCGGCAGCCGGATCAGCTGAAATCGACCAGGCTGTGCCCGGACATTTCCTTTGGCTTTTCGTCGCCCATCAGGGCGAGCAAGGTCGGTGCAATATCGCACAGGCTGCCG
Source organism: Marinobacter sp. KM021 (assembly GCF_050707965.1). Classification (NCBI taxonomy): domain Bacteria; kingdom Pseudomonadati; phylum Pseudomonadota; class Gammaproteobacteria; order Pseudomonadales; family Marinobacteraceae; genus Marinobacter; species Marinobacter sp. KM021. Next base: position 2,701,846 of record NZ_CP136129.1, on the reverse strand, counting down.
TCATCCTTGAGAGTGACCTTGCGGTGGCCGGTATAAACCAGCGGCACCGGGCCGATGGTGTGGGAGGTGTGCAGCTGGCCTGAGTTCGGGTCGGTCATCTGCTCACAGTTGCCGTGGTCGGCGGTAATCAGCGCTTCACCGCCCACCTCGTCCAAAGCTTCCACCACCCGCTGCACGCACTGGTCCAGGCACTCAGCGGCTTTGATGGCGGCGTCCAGTTTGCCGGTATGGCCAACCATGTCGCCGTTGGCGTAGTTGCATACGATCAGGTCGTACTTGCCGCTCTTGATGGCTTCGACCAGCTTGTCGGTGACTTCCGGTGCGCTCATTTCCGGCTGCAGGTCGTAGGTGGCGACTTTCGGGGACGGCACCAGAATGCGGTCTTCGCCTTCAAACGGGGTTTCCAGGCCGCCGTTAAAGAAGAAGGTGACGTGGGCGTACTTTTCGGTTTCAGCGATGCGCAACTGGGTCTTGCCAAGCGCGGCCATATATTCACTCAGGCCGTTGCTCAGCTGCTCCGGCGGGTAGGCGCAGGAGGTTTTGATGTCTGCCGCGTACTCGGTCAGCATGACAAAGTCGGCCAGTGCCGGGTGCTTTCGGCGGTCAAAGCCGTCGAAGTCCTGTTCCACGAAGGTGCGGGTCATTTCCCGTGCGCGGTCGGCCCGGAAGTTCATGAACAGTACCGAATCGCCGTCGTTGATGGTGCCTTCCGGCTGGCCTTCGGCGCGAATGTGAGTGGCTTTTACGAACTCGTCGTTTTCGCCCCGCTCATAGGCTTGATCCAGCGCGGTGAGCGGATCTTCAAACGTGAATTCCGCCTCGCCCAACGTCATGGCGTTGTAAGCGGCTTCCACCCGATCCCAGCGGTTGTCGCGGTCCATGGCAAAGTAGCGGCCCACGATAGTCGCCACCCGGCCAACGCCCAGGGCTTTCATTTTGGTTGCGGCTTTTTCCAGGGACGGGCGAGCACTGCGCGGGGGCATGTCGCGGCCGTCCAGGAACGCATGAATGTACACCTCTTTGGCACCACGGGCCGCGGCAACCTCTGCGGCAGCCAGCATATGGTCCTCGTGGCTGTGTACGCCGCCGGGGGACAACAGGCCCATGATGTGAACGGCCTTGCCATTGGCTACGGCTTTATCAATGGCGTTGCACAGGGCGTCGTTGCTCTGGAACTTGCCGTCTTCAAGGTCTTTGTCGATACGCGTCAGGCTTTGATAGACCACTCGGCCGGCACCCAGGTTCATGTGGCCTACTTCGGAGTTGCCCATCTGGCCCTGGGGCAGGCCCACAAACATCCCTGAGGTGTTGATCAGGGTCTTGGGCTGATTCTGCCAGAGCTTGTCCCAGAACGGAGTCTGGGCGTTGGAAATGGCATTGTCTTCAGCCGGGTCCCGGTGGCCCCAGCCGTCGAGAATAATCAGTGCAGTGGGCTTGCGCGTCTCGGTCATCATTTCGTCCGGTTGATTGCGAAAGTAACGGATTTGAAGTGGGTCAGATTGTAACCGTTTTCATTTGCGCAGGCCACGTAAGGGCGCACATCGGTATCATGCATTGGCACTATGGTTTGAGGCTCGGGGCTTGCAGCCTGCCGGCGAAGACGCTTGCCTTCTTTGAGTCGTTACGGGTGTGTATAATCCCGCCAAATCAAATTTTCAGGGTAGTTTCATGGACCGCTTGTTTGAATTCGTAGTCAATCATTACATTCTGGTATCACTGTTCGTGGCATTCCTGGTGGCCATTCTGGTGTTGGAATCCCGGCGGGGTGGCACCAAAATTTCGGCTCAGGGTGCCGTTACTTTGATCAACAAGGATGAGGCGGTAGTGGTGGATATCCGGGATCGCAAGGAATTTGGCGAAGGTCGCATTACCGGCTCCATCAATATCCCGTTGAACAGCCTCAAGAGCCGCGCCAATGAGTTAAGCAAGTTCAAAGACAAGCAGATTATTGTGGCGGACAAAATGGGCCAGCATTCGGCCATGGCGGTCAAGCAGCTGAATGCTGAGGGCTACGCCAATGTGGTGCGCCTGAATGGAGGTATCACCGATTGGAGAGCCAGCAATCTGCCGCTGGTGAAAAAGTAACAGGGCTTGATCTGATTGCCGATCTGTCGCACTGTTTCACATTACCTGCCGGGACCACGCAGTAGACTGTTTCGGCTCACGTGACCATAACAACGGGCTGTTGCCCTTTTTACCAGAACGAAAGGACTGATCATGGCTGAGAATCAGCAAGCCGCAGGCACCGAAAACCAGAACCAACCCCAGTTTGCCCTTCAGCGCATTTATGTGAAGGACCTGTCTTTTGAGTCCCCGAATGCTCCCCTGGTGTTTCAGGAGCAGTGGAAGCCGCAGGTGAACCTGGATCTGAATACCGCCCATAACAAGATCAGTGATAATCAGTATGAAGTTGTTCTGTCGCTGACCGTTACTGCCAAGGTGGGCGAGAAAGTTGCCTACATCGTTGAAATCCAGCAGGCCGGCGTATTCATGGTGTCTGGTATTGAAGGCCCGCAGCTGGGTCAGATGCTGGGCGCGTACTGCCCGACGATTCTGTTCCCCTACGCCCGCGAAGCCATCGACGGCATCGTCAACAAGGGCAGCTTCCCGGCCCTTATGCTGGCGCCGGTGAACTTTGACGCCATCTATGCCCAGGCGCTGAAGCGCAAGCAGGAAGAGGCGGCAGGCGAAGCCAAGGAAGAGCAGACTCACTAATCGTTTGGTTTTCTGAAGAGATTTAAAAAACCGGCTGAGGCCGGTTTTTTTGTGTGCGCTTGATATTCATCAATTGGAGGGTTGATCTTTTATGTAAACAAAACAATAATCGTTCGCATTACGATTATTGGTGAGTGATATGTTGAATTCGAAAGCTGATCTCCAGCGGTGGTCGCTGTTCCTTTTGCTTTTGGGAGGTTCCGGTAACACGGTTGCCGAGGCCTTTTACCTGGATGAGCTGGTTGTCACTGGAACAAGAACGGAGCGTCAGTTGCTGGACACTCCTGTGCGCACCGAGGTCGTCACCGCGAAGGAGCTTGAGAGAACTCACGCCCGGAGCATGAAAGAAGCGCTGGAGAACGTGCCCGGGGTTCAGCTGCGGGAGGTTCACGGGAAACCCGGGTATGAGGTTTGGTTGCAGGGAGTTGAGGCTGACCGGGTTCTGGTGCTGATCGATGGTATGCCGATGACGGCGACGACGGGTTCATCCGTTGATGTCAGTCAGTTGGCAGTCCTTGATATCGAGCGTGTCGAAGTAGTCAAGGGAGCTGTGTCTGCTCAATACGGCAGTGCCGGTATCGGTGGGGTGGTTAACATCATCACCCGTCCGCCGGTGTCCGGGTTCTCCGGTCATTTCACCGCCGACGCCGGTACCTATGGCGATCAGAACCCTTCTGGGAGTGACGCCGACCCCGCGCGCTATTCGGCCCGAGCCTCGGTTCAGGGTGGCAATGAACAGCTGGCCCTTCGGTTATCCGCATCACACCAGCATTCCGATGGCATCGACCCGCAGCCAGAGACCTGGGCCCGACCGGGCGATGAATACGACCGAACCGATCTCAGCTTCCGCACCGACTGGTCTCCAAACAGCAACCACCGGCTGAGCGCTGCGGTCGCCCGATTCGAAGAGGAGTCCGGGGCACGGTTTACCGAACGCAACCCGCCTTTTGTTATCAATCAGGGTAAGGATGAAACGGCCACTCGCACCCGCTATACCCTGGCTGGCGACCATGGTCGCGATTCAGATCTGCGTGCCGGTTGGGCCGCTGTCCATGAGACCCTCAACGACGATACCTTGAAATACACGGCCAGCAGTGTCTTTGATGACCGTCGTGCCGAATCTACTCTGTCCCGTTTTTCGGCCCATTTGGGCAAGCCGGTGGGGCTCAGTCATCACTTGCAGGCTGGTGTCGATGTTAACCGCGAAACCCTCAAGCAGACCAAGGACGGCGCTTCCGAGCTGGGTGCTGAGCCTCGCCGAGAGCGTGAGAGCCAGGAGGTCTGGGTTCAGGACACCTGGATGCCCACCGCGAATCTTGAGTTGGTGCCCGGCGTCCGTTTCCAGAATGACTCCGATTTCGGAACCCACACCGCCCCGAAGATCAATGCACGCTACGACCTGATCCGGACCGATTCCCTGACCGGCTTCCTCCGAGGTGGCGTTGGCGCCGGATATCGGGTGCCGAATCTCAAGGAGAGACACTTCACTTTTGACCACAGCCAGCTTGGCTACATCGTGCAGGGGACTCCTGATCTGGAGCCGGAGCAATCCGTCAGCTACCAGTTTGGAGGAGGCCTGTCCTGGAACAGGTCTGCATGGCTGGAAGCGAACGCCTTCTTTAATGATATCGAGCAACTGATCCAGACCTCGCCGGATGCCGAGGCTACCGAGGCGCGGAACGACGGAGTTCAGGTTTTCTCCTATGAAAACCTTGCCGAGGCAAGGACCTGGGGATTCGAGACCACGGCTGGCTGGGAGCCCTCCGAGCACTGGCGACTCACCGCCGGCTATACCCTGACCAGAACCGAAGACGTGGCAACAGGCGATGAGCTTAATCACCGCCCAAGGCATCAGGCGCGCCTCGGGCTGGATGGTCCGTTTTGGCTGCCCGGACTGTCCTGGAGTGCGAGGCTTCGGTACCAGAGTGAAGAGTTCGTGAATGCGGCCTCGGGAACCGAGTCCCCGGGGTATACAACGGCCGACCTGAAGCTGAACTACCGGTTCTCCGACCAGCTTCGATTGTTCGCCGGTGCCGAGAACATCACCGGCGAACAGCGTGATTTTTCCAATACCAGTGAAGATTTCAGACCGGTTGCCGGGCGTTTCCTCTACGCCGGGCTGACGGTTTCCTTTGGCCAATGATGCCCGAACACCCGAAAAACATATGAAGGAGACATCCATGGAAATTTTCGATAACAGGCCTCTGGCCGTTGTGCTGGCCACCCTGGCTCTGACGGCCTGCGGTGGAGGTAGTGACAACTCCATCGCGGAGGACGATACAGATAATGTCAGCAATTTTTCCGAGCAGTTGCTGCCCGCGGCAACGGAGACCGTCTACCTCAATCTGGAAACCGGAGCGATGGTGGAAGACGGTGGCGACTGGCACATTGCCGCCAACCGTTTGAGCTTCAAGGTGAACAGCGGTGCTTCCGGAAGCGGAAGCGTTGTCGGCGCTCTGGCTATTGCCCAGGACGATTTTTACGATGGTAATGGCGACCCCATCGCGAATGTGTTCATCAACGCCACCGCCAACTCAGAGCAGGAGCACTTGCTGGGCATTCTTGAAGAGCCGGCTAGCTGGCAGGAGGATGCCTTTGCCAGTGCATTTGGGGCCTCAGATACCTGGTCTCAATACGATTTCGCCACGGGCGTGATCAGCGAGGCAGACGATGTTGGTTATCTGGTGCGTTCTGCCGAGGGAAATAGCTATGCCCGAATGCGGGTTGTCGACTTCAATTTCCCGACCCGCGAAGGACAAGGTATTGAAGATTTCACACTGGAGTTTGACGTGCAGGCCTCTGGCGCGTCGCAATTCAGTGCCACACCAGTCACTTTCACGCCCCCTGCAGGCTATGACGGCGGCGACGTATGCTTCGATTTTGACTCAGACGCCGTTGTTGATTGTGATACCAGCGACAACTGGGATGTCCAGGTCGGCTTCTCTGGTCGGGACTGGTACCTGAAATCCAACAGCGGTGTGTCTGGCGCCGGGAAAGGCGGGGCCTCCGACCCGATGACCTGGAGCGAACTTGCCGCCAATGACAGCGATCCAGGTGTACCCCAGCTCTACAACACGGACTCAACCGGCGGGGTATTCACGGATAACACCTGGTACGCCTACAACCTGACCAACCAACACAAGATCTGGCCCAACTTCCGAACCTTCCTGATCAAGGCTGAGGCTGATGATCCTGAGTCCACGGTCTGGGCGTTGCAGATCGTCGGATACTACGACCAGAACGGAACCAGCGGACAGCCTACGGTGCGTTGGTTGCCGGTGGAACTTCAGCAAGCCGAGGAGTAAGTCATGCAACAGGCAATAACCGATTCAGTAGGTGTGCCGGACAACCTGCCGGCACGATGGGAAGCCATAAGACAACAGGAGCCAAATCTCAGGATCCGCCAGGTCGCAGACCGGCTTGGGGTCAGCGAAATGGAGCTTGTACGGCTCCGGGAGCGTGATGCCGTCGTTCCACTGGTAAATGAGTTTAGTCAGATCCTTGGGGCCCTGGAGCAGGTCGGACCGGTGATGATTCTTGCCCGCAACAACGAGGTAGTTCATGAAGTTACCGGTTGCTTCAGAGACTTCACGGTCGGCGGCTCTGGAGCTATGGGGCTGGCGGTTGGAGAGATTGACATACGGGTGTTTTTCAAACACTGGGCCTGGGGCTACCGGGTACTGGAGCAGGTGCGGTCTGGGCTACGGGAGAGCCTTCAGTTTTTCGACCAGTACGGCACGGCCATTCACAAGATTTATCGAGTGGACACGACCGATGCTGATGCCTGGGAAAAAATGGTTGAACGCTTTACAGCAGCCCGCCAGGAAGCCTTTAAACCGGTAGGCCGGCGAGAGACATTGAAGCGTTCGTCCCCGGAAACCGTGGATGTTGATGCGCTGCGCACCGGCTGGGAGAAACTCAAGGATGTCCATCATTTTGGAGCCCTGTTAAAGCGTGCCGGTGCTGACCGCCTGACAGCGCTCGAGCTGGTGCGTGGTGAGTGGGCCACGGAGCTCCAGTCAGGGGATCAGAATGTGCTGGATCGGTTGCTGGGATTGCTGAGAGACAACCAATGCCCGGCGATGTTCTTTGTCGGCAATCCCGGGATTGTCCAGATCTTTACCGGGGGTGTCACAAATGTTCGCCGCACTGGCCCCTGGATGAACGTACTGGATCCGGGCTTCAATCTGCACGCTAACACCGACGGTATCAAACGCTGGTGGTTGGTACGACGTCCGTCCACCGATGGCCTGATCACCTCTGTGGAAGCTTTCAATGGAGACGGAGAACTGGTTCTGACGGTTTTTGGTGAACGTAAACCCGGCATTCCGGAATCCGAACTCTGGCGTGAACAGGTCGCAACGCTTGAGGCTTTGTCATGAGGCTGCGGTGGCTCCTGTTCATTCTGATTGGATTGTCGCTGGCATCGGGCTCGGTGTTTGCCGAACCGAGCCGTCTGGTGACTGCAGACGGAGCCATCACCGAAATCGTCTATCGCCTTGGGCAGGAGTCGCGCCTGGTTGGAGTGGATACCACCAGCGGTTATCCGGAGCAAACGGCTGAGTTGCCCAAGGTTGGTTATCTGCGCGCTTTGCCTTTCGAGGGCGTTCTGGCACTGAAGCCGGATATGCTGATTACCTCAGAGCAGGCTGCGCCCGCCAGGAATCTTGAGCGCCTCGCGCGCGCCGGGGTTCGGGTTGCGCAACTGCCGTCGCGGTGGACCGCGGAGGCAGCGCTGGAGCGCATATTGTCTGTTGGCGAGCTGCTCGGGGCAACCGAGGAAGCGCGGGCTCTGGTGGCTGGCGTAGAGGCGGATATCCGCCGGATTCAACAGAACACCGGAAACCGTGATTACCAGCCCAGAATTCTGTTCATCCTCGCTGCGGGCAACCACTCGGTTATGTTGGCCGGGTCGGATACTGCAGCGAATGCGCTGGTTGAACTGATCGGGGCCGAAAATGCTGCCCAGGGTATTAAAGGGTACAAACCGGCCAACCGGGAGGCGATTCTTGCTTCCCGCCCCGATGCGGTGGTGATTGCGGAATCCACTCCGGGCCAGTTCGACATTGCGGGGTGGCCAGAGGTTGAGCGCCTTGAAGCATGGCAGTCCGGGCATCGGCTGGTGGCCGACAGTATGTTCCTGCTCGGCTTCGGCCCTCGCTTGCCGGAAGCTATGGCGGCGCTTAACGATGCCTTGCCCGGCCAAAGGGAAATAGCCGCCAATGATCCGTGACCATTCCGGTCGTTTGCCGTTGGCGCCGGCGCTCTTTTTGCTGGGAGCTCTCCTGGCGGTTGCGGCCCTGGCATCGATAGGTAATGGTGCCTACGACCTTGCACTGATGGATATTCTCAAGGTGGTTGCTGGCCGGGAAGCTTCGGATCCGGTAGCGGCTATGGTTGTGTTGGAAGTCCGGTTACCCCGGTTTCTGCTCGGCTTTCTGGTTGGAGCTGTATTGGGGGTTTCCGGCGCGATCCTACAGGGGCTTTTCCGAAACCCCCTGGCAGATCCTGGCCTGATTGGTGTCTCTGCTGGTGCGTCACTGGCAGCCATTGCCGTTATCGTTCTTGGCGGGACGGCCCTTGGTGGTTGGGTGACCCTGGCGGGACAGTGGGCGTTACCTCTGGCTGCGTTTGCCGGCGGCAGTGGCACCGTCATTCTGGCCTGGCGGATTGCCAGTCGTGCTGGCCAGACCGCTGTGGCAACGCTTCTATTGGCGGGTATTGCCATCAACGCAGTGGCGGGCGCAGCAACCGGTTTGCTGACGTTCTACGCAAGCGATGAGGAATTACGATCCCTGACGTTCTGGACAATGGGGAGCCTTGGCCACGCTGCCTGGGACGATCTTGTTTTGGGCGCACCTTTCATGATCCTGGCTTTAATGGCAGCACCCTGGCTGGCCAGACCGCTGGACGCGTTTTTGTTGGGCGAATCGGTAGTGGGCCACTTGGGGTATCGAACAGCCACCGTTAAGAAGGTTGCGATACTGGTTGTCGGGCTAGGTGTTGGCGCAGCCGTGGCCGTAAGCGGACTGATCGGCTTTGTCGGATTGGTTGTGCCGCACCTGGTAAGGCAGCTGCTGGGAGCGAGTCATCGAGTGGTGTTGCCAGTCAGTGCGCTGATGGGGGGAACCCTGTTGGTTGCGGCTGATGCCATCGCGCGAGTTGTTGTTGCACCCGCCGAGTTGCCCATCGGGCTGATGATGTCTCTGATCGGAGGTCCGTTTTTTCTGGGTTTGCTCATGCGGAGAAAGGTGATGTGATGGTCCTGGAAATTCAGAACTTGAGTGTATCTCTAGCGGGAACGGAGATTGTCAGCGATATCAATCTGACGGTGTCTGCTGGTGAAGTATTGATGCTGCTGGGGCCGAATGGTGCGGGTAAGTCAACGCTTATGAAAGCACTGGCTGGAGAATTGCCGTACCGGGGCCGGATCCGACTTGCAGGCCGCGAACTTGGTGGCTGGTGCCCGGGTGAGCTGGCACGCCATCGGGCGATTATGCCTCAGAGTGTTGAGGTTAACTTCCCACTAACGGTGGAGGAAGTGGTGGCCCTTGGTCGTCCGGCCGCAACCCGCCGATGCGCGGATTCCGTGGCAGAAATCCTGATGGAAGCCCTGGAGATCAAGCATTTGCGGCATCGACTGGTGCCGGGATTGTCCGGCGGGGAACAGCAGAGGTTGCAGCTGGCAAGAGTGCTGGGGCAGATATGGGATACCCGACAGGATCGACTGTTATTGCTGGACGAGTGTACGTCGGCGCTGGACCCCGCGCACCAACAGATGGTGTTGGAGCTGGTAGGCGCAATGGCCAGGGAGCACGGGGTGGCCGTGCTGGCCATCGTCCACGACCTCAATCTTGCGGCTCAGTTTGCAGACCGAATGGTGGTCATGAAGTCTGGCCGCTGCTTTCATGAAGGGGGCTCCAGTGAGGTCCTGACGCCGTCACTATTGAAAGCGGTTTACGGCTATCGGACTCGGGTTATTCAACTCCCTGAGGGCTATCCGCTGGTCATTCCCCTTGCCAGCGGGAGTGCTCAGACTGCGCCGTTGAATCCGGTCTGCCGCCAGGCCTCGTAAACCACCAGGGCGGCGGTATTGGACAGGTTCAGGCTTCGGCTCTCCGGGCGCATGGGTACCCGCAGCCGATTCTGTTCTGGCAAGGCTTCCCGAACGTCTGCCGGCAGCCCTCGGGTTTCTGGCCCGAACATCAGGTAGTCGCCATCCTGGAAAGCGGCCTCGTGATAATGACGGCTGCCTTTCGTGGTGAGCCCGAACAGTCGCGCAGGCTGCTCGGTTTCCAGAAAGCTGGCGTAATCCGGGTGGATCTTCACGGTGGCGTACTCGCTGTAATCCAGCCCGGCCCTGCGCATCTGTTTGTCCTCCAGGGAAAACCCCAGCGGTTCAATCAGGTGTAGCTGACAGCCGGTGTTGGCGCAGAGCCGGATGATATTGCCGGTATTGGGCGGTATCTCCGGCTCATAGAGTACAACGTGCAGCACCGGGCTTAGCGTTCCACTGCCAGGGCAACGCCCATGCCGCCACCGATGCACAAAGTCGCCAGGCCTTTCTTGGCGTCGCGGCGTGCCATTTCGTGCAGCAGGGTAACCAGAATACGGCAGCCGGAAGCGCCGATCGGGTGGCCAATGGCAATGGCGCCGCCATTAACGTTGACCTTGCTGGTATCCCAGCCCATGTCCCGGTTGACCGAGATGGCCTGGGCCGCGAAGGCTTCGTTGGCTTCGATCAGGTCCAGCTCTGCGGCCGTCCAGCCAGCACGCTCAAGGCAGCGCTGGCTGGCGGGAATCGGGCCGGTACCCATGATGGTGGGGTCAACACCAGCATTGGCGTGGGCCTTGATGGTGGCCAGCGGGGTCAGCCCCAGTTCTTTGGCTTTCTCGGCACTGCACACCATCACGGCGGCGGCACCGTCGTTCAGGGATGAAGCGTTGCCCGCGGTCACGGAACCGTCTTTCTTGAACGCCGGGCGCAGTTTGCCAAGGCTGTCTCCGGTCACGCCGTCGCGGGGGCATTCGTCCTTACTGATCACCAGCGGGTCGCCTTTGCGCTGGGGAATGGTGATCGGAACAATCTGGCCGTCAAAATAGCCGGCGTTCTGGGCCGCTACGGCTTTTTGCTGGGAGGCTGCGGCGAATTCGTCCTGCTCGTCCCGGCTGATACCGTACTTCTCCACGATGTTTTCGGCGGTGATGCCCATGTGATAATCGTTGAAGGCATCCCACAGGCCATCGTTCACCATGGTGTCGACCATGCTCCAGTTGCCCATGCGCTGGCCATTACGGCTGTTGGGCAGAACGTGTGGCGCCTGGCTCATGCTTTCCTGGCCACCAGCGACAATCATCTCGGCATCACCGCACTGAATGGCTTGCACCGCCATATGAACCGCTTTCAGGCCGGAACCACATACCTTATTGATGGTGATCGCTGGTGTGGAGTTTGGCAGGCCGGCATTGATGGCTGCCTGGCGGGCAGGGTTCTGACCGCAACCGGCAGTCAGTACCTGGCCCAGGATTACTTCATTGATCTGCTCGCCGGCCACGCCGGTTTCTTCCATCAGCGCCTTGATCACGGCGGAACCGAGTTGGTCGGCCCGCAGGCTGGACAAACCGCCACCGAAGCTGCCAACAGCAGTACGTTTTGCGGCAACAATCACGACATCACGCATGGGAATTCTCCGTTGCAAAGGGCAGGATCAGGACGATGCCTGCCGGCGTGTGAATACAAGATGGCAAGCATTGTAGCGGGAAAGCCTGGCTCGGCCAAAACAACCAAGGTATGGGTTGATTCAGCCTGCCGGGAGTGATTTACATATTCAGACTGCGACCGCCGTCGACGGAGAGAATCTGACCGGTCACAAAGGGGGCATCGCATAGCAGGTAGGCGATGGCACCGGCAATGTCGTCGGGGTTGCCGGTACGGGCCAGGGGTGTTTTGTCCAGAATGGCCTGCTGATAAGTTGGATCAATCGCGGCATCGCCCTCTGGCCAGAGTATAGCGCCAGGCGATACACCGTTTACCCTGATTTCTGGGGCATGATCTTTGGCCCAGGATCGGGTGAGGGCGGCCAAGCCCGCTTTGCTGGCGCAGTACAGGGGGTGATCGTTCAGCGGTTTCTCACTGTAGATGTCGATCAGATTTATCACAGCCCCATTGTTCTTCTTCAACTCAGGCAGGCAGTGTTTGAGCAAAAAGAATGGCGCTTTCAGGTTGGCGCCCATGATGGCGTTCCAGTCGTCTTCACCTGAGTCTTCGGTGGTTCTGGGATAGAAGACTGAGGCGTTGTTGACCAGGCCATCCAGGCGCTCCCAATGTTGGCAGGCGGTTTTGGCCAGGCTGACAACCTGTTCCATGTCTGTCAGGTCTGCCTGTATCGAGGTGGCTGAGTCAGACCGTTCCCGGTTCAGTTTGTCCACCAGTTCGGCCGCTTGGTCCGCCCTCGAACGATAGTGGATGACTACGTTCCAGCCCCGGGCATGCAGCACTTCTGCAGTGCGGGCGCCGAGACGGTGGGCGGCGCCGGTAATCAGGGCAACGGGAGCAGCCATACACAAATCCTCCGTTCAGGTAGTTAATGCCTGTTTGATACGTGCCAGCCGCTCGTTGCGGATTGCATCGCCCAGAGCTTTTCCTTTGTGGCCCTGCTTGATCAGGTCTTGCGGATTGACCTCTGAGGCGTATCGCGCGGCCAGGTTGAGCCGGTCAAGGCTGTCTGACTGGCCGGGGTTTGCAGTGCAGGCTAGGGTTTCCTGCAAATGGATAAAACGCTCCGGGCGGCGCCAGAGGTCGGCTTTCTCCAACAACGCCAGAGCTTGCTCCGGCGCAAGGGCCTTCGGGCCCTGATCGCACAGGTGCTCCATGTAAAGGCAGACCAGGTGCGCCATGTCTTTGCAGTCGTTCGGGCTTTTCATGGCTTTTGCGCGAGCGACAGCGGCGGCTTCCGGCACGGCGCACAGTAATGCGGCGAAGCGCTGCGACGTGTTGCCGTTTTTCCTGTGCACGCAATGCAGGGCCTGAAGCCCGTGCTGGAGAATGTCCGGGCTGGCGAGCTCTGGAATCAGAACCTCCAGTGCGCCAACGTCTTTGAGTACATCGAAAAAGACACCGGGCGCTTGCTCATGCAGTGCTCGTTGAACCTCCTGCCACACGCGCTCCGGGACAAGATCCCCCAGCTCGCCCTCACGGACCATCTGTTGCATCAGGGCCCTGGTTTCGTGGCATACGGTAAAGCCCATGGGTTGCAGGCGCGCGGCAAACCGTGCGGTTCTCAGAATGCGCAGGGGGTCTTCGGCGAAGGCTTCAGAAACATGGCGGAGTTTTCGCTGTTCAAGGTCGCTGTGACCGTGAAATGGATCGACCAACGCGCCATCTTCGGTTTCTGCCATGGCATTGATGGTCAGGTCCCGGCGCTTCAGATCCTGTTCCAGGGTGACATCCGGAGCGCTGTATACGGTAAACCCATGGTAGCCCCGCCCCTGCTTGCGTTCGGTGCGGGCCAGGGCGTATTCCTCACCGGTTTTCGGATGCAGGAATACCGGAAAATCGGCCCCTACCTGCTTGAAACCTTTCGCTCGCATATCATCCGGTGTGCTGCCCACCACCACCCAGTCGCGGTCCTTTACCTCAAGGCCGAGCAGTTTGTCCCGAACGGCGCCGCCTACCAGATAGGTTTGCATGGAGCTGGGGTTTCCTTCGCTATGTGAGTTGGTTGCAGATCAATAGATTATCCGGCCACAGTCTGCCGTAGGCAAACCCGGCCAGTGAATTTCAGGTGCAAAGAAAGTTTTGGTCACAAAAAAGCCCGGCTTGCGGAGGCAGGCCGGGCACTTGAGACTATGGCGATATCAGAAGGCGGTGCCAAGCTCGATCGCGGCACCCACATCAGCGCTGCTGTACAGGGCGCCAATATCCAGACGCGCGCCGAGAACATTCAGGCCCAGACCTGCGGTGAATTGGGTATCTTCTTCAATACCGTCGTTGTCGCTGTTGCTGGCCAGGTTGTGGCGGATACCCGCGCGCAGTTGGGCGTAGCGCCAGGCGTCGAATTCAGCACCGACAGCCAGCCATTGGGTGTCGTCTTCAAAGCCGAAGGCTTTTTTCTTGGTCAGGTCCAGTTCGGCGGTGACTACGTGGTAGTCGCTCTTGTGGGCGATGGCGGCGGTAACCATGGGGTTGAGTTCGAGGGTGCGTTTCTCTTCGCCAAGTAGCGGGCGTGCCTGTGCGGAGTCCAGCTCCATCGGAATCAGGTTTTTGACCACCACACCGGCATTCCACTCGCGGTTCTCACCGAAGGCATAGGCGGCACCGATGTCCAGGTTGAAGCCGCTTTTTTCAGTTTCGAATTCGTCACTATCGAAGTCATCGTCTTCAAAACCTGAGACGGTTTCGGTGTATTGGAAAGTGCGAAGCTCGACATATTTTGGGGTGACGCCGAACTGGAATTGCTCGCCATTGTTCAACTCAAAGGTTGTGGCCAGGCTGATGCCGACCTCAGCAACTGCCGACGCCAGAATGCGGCCCCTGGATTTCAGATCCCTGTCCAGGTCTGCAGTGGCAAGCTCCAGTGCAGTAGCGGTTTCGAGCTCCCTCAGGAACGCATCATCATCTGGATCCAGTTTGCCCCTGACGGTCGCCCTGATGGCGCCATCTGCCACAAAGCCTACTGAAATGGAATTCGTGGGAATAGCAAAGGCAATGCCCAGGCCAGCATCGACCCGAACAGTGTCGCGATCAAAGTTGTTCAAACGCTCCCGAAGATCACCTGCGAGACGACGTGCTTCTTCGGGGTTAGAGGTTCTGTTCAGTCCCTGGAACTCATCAATCACATCCTGAATATCATCAATCTGATCAACAACTTCTTCTTCATCCGCAAATCGTGCATTGACCGAAGGCAGCATCAGGCCGAAATCATCCGCCCAGTCATGCTGTGGCGCCGCCATCATGGCCGGGTTTGCCAAGGGGGCAGCAGAGGGATGTGCTACGGCGACGCCGGTTCCACCCATGGCGAACGAGCGGGCCGAAATGGGAGCCTGCGGGCTCGCAAGGGCAGAGGTGGTGGCAATGGAAAGGCTGATGGCCAGGGACAATTTGCAAAGGCGGTTTGTTTTCATGAACAGTCCTGAGTTGTTTTTTGCAGGGACAAACTATTAAGTTCCTGAAAGGTTAGATGAGTTTTTCGCGAGACTCAGCCCACAACCGGTAACGGTTTGTTCCCGAACTGTAAACAGAGGCATACATTTGCCGCTGGCCGGTATGGTAAAGATCGTCATCCAGTAAAAAGTTCGTAACATCATTGGTTTGCTGATGCTGGCGTGATTTTTTCATGGGTACTGCAAAAGTGTTTTCCGGAGACAAGATAATGACACTGCGATGGACTCTCGTGCCTGTTCTGGTTTTTACATTGGCAGCCTGCGCGCCGGTGGGCAGCTATCAGAACAGGTCGCAGGATACCCGTACCGAATTTGAACCCATCACGGTTCGGGTCAGTGGTTTTGGCACCTACCAGGATGTCCGTGAAGACCGCGTAAATCCTCGAAAGCGGTTGATGGCCCGGCGCGCTTCGCAACTGGATGCCTATCGGAACCTTGCTGAGCGGGTATACGGTACGGTGATTTACGGCAGCTCCACGGTGAATGATTTTGTCGTTAACAATGACAACTTCCGCACCTATGTAGACAGTTATATACGCGGTGCACGGATGGTGGCGGTGAACGAGCATAGCGATGGTGTGATTGAGACAGTGATGGAGCTCAAGCTGGAACCAAGGTTTCGCGAGTGCGTTTCACGGGTGGTGGATGATCAGGTTCGGGATCAATGTATGATCCCCATGCCGCGCCAGAACGACCGGGTAGGGGATGTGGAAACCCGGCGCACCCAGTCACTCTATTATCTGGATTAATCCGCTAATGCCCTGGCGGAAGGCGGGAGACGTATGAAAGCCATTGCTCTATTGTTGCTGTGGGCCTGCTCGGGCGTGGTCAGTGCTGCTGTGCTTGAGGGGGTGGGCCATGCCAATATCCGGGAGAACAATCTGGACCAGGCCCGCGCCGAGGCCCGGCAGGCGGCCATGCGTGATCTCGCTTTGCAGTACGAAGCCAGCGTAAGCACCCAGGATACCCTTGAAAACGGTGAGCTGACACAGTCCCGAACCCGGCTTTCGGCCACCGCCCAGTTACGTAACGCCACCATCGTGGATGAATACCGTAGCGGCAACCTTTTGCGGGTGGTGGTACGGGCCGAGATGGCGGATGCTTCCGGTACCGAAAGCTGTAAGGCCGGGGAAGCCTCCGGGCTGCGCAAGCGAGTTGCAGTGACCGGATTTCCGATTGTCCGGCCGCAGCAGGGAGGAAACCCGGGGCTCGATGATGCCGGCGAGAAATTGCCGCAGGCACTGATTGCCCGCTTGCAGTCTCAGGGCAGAATGCAGGTGTTGGGCTCTACCTCGTTGCAACTTTTCAGCGATTTGCCAGACGCCCCGACCTCGCGCCAGAATCTGGCGGCGAATCATCTGACCAATGTGGTCCAACTGGCCCGGGAGCTCGGCGCGCAGTTTGTGGTGTCTGGCGTCATCAGGGATATCGGTGTGGCTGACCCTAATGCCTGGGGCAGTTCCATCGTCAATCGCATGCAGCGTGGCATTGGCCTGGTGGATACCAGTCGCCGCTTTGAAGCAGAAGTGATGGTGTTCGATGGCTTCAGCGGTTCGCCAGTGTTTCGTCAGCGCTTTGAAACCTCTGCCCGCTGGGATCCGAAAGGCACGGGCACCGGTGGCTTTGCTTCGGCCGGCTTTGAAAAATCGGAGTGGGGGCAGGCGGTGTCAGGCGTGATTGATGACATGGCGACAGCCGTGAACAATGCGCTGGCGTGTCAACCGTTCATGGCCCGGGTGACCCGTGTGGAGAGCAATCGTGTGACCCTGGCTTCCGGTGCGACAGCCGGATTGCGGCCGGGCGACGAGCTCAATATCTACCGTAGTCAGCGCTATTTCGATTCACTGGATGGTACACCGGAGCTGACGGATGCGAAGGTGTCCATTACTCTGGATAACGTCCACCCGGATTTCAGCACCGGTCGCCTGCCGGTGACCGGTGGCCAGGTGAATATCCAGAGGGACGATATGGCGATAATCTGGTGAGATCAGGCGGCTTCGGCCGCCGCGATGTCCCGGATCTTCCCGACCATAGCCCGCAGGCCGTTACCCCGTGTCGGGGAGATATGGCGGAACAGGTCCAGTTGTTCAAACAGTTCGTCGATGTCGGTGGCCAACAATTCTCGCGGTGTCTTGCCGTTCAGGGCTACCAGTATAATGGCCGCCAGACCGCGCACGATGATGGCGTCTGAGTCGATCAGCAGGAACAGTTTGCCGCTGTCCTCATCGTGATGGTGAACCAGCCACACCTGACTCTGGCAGCCATGCACGTAATTCTCTTCTGTCCGCTCGTCATCCGGGAACGCCGGCAACTGTTTGCCCAGGTCCACGATGTAGGCGTAGCGCTCTTCCCAGTCGTCCAGAAACTCAAAGGCGTCCAGAACGTCTTCCAGGGTGGTTTTTACCCCCAGAGGGTTGTCGAGAAATTGTTCCTTGCTGGCGGTCATAGCATTCCCAGTTCGAGTTTGGCTTCGTCGGTGAGCATATCGTTGTTCCAGGGCGGATCAAAGGTCAGCTCAACCGTTACCTTGTCGACGTTGGGGACATGCTCCACCTTGGTTTGCACATCGTTGGTGATGACCGGGCCCATGCCACAGCCCGCGGCGGTGAGGGTCATCCGGATATAAACGTGATTGCCGTGTTCAGTGCCGTTTTCGATCTTGCACTCATAGATCAGGCCCAGATCCACCACGTTGACCGGGATTTCCGGGTCGTAGCAGTTGCGCAGGGCTTCCCACACCTGGTTTTCGTTGATGGTGCCGTCTTCCGGGGTGTCAAAGCTGCTTTCCAGGGGCTGTTTGCCCAGGGCGTCTGCGTCGTGGCCTTCAATACGGGCGAGGTTACCGTTCACCGCGACGGTAAAGGTGCCGCCAAGGGACTGGGTGATGGTCACGAAGGTGTCCGACGGAATCATGATTTCCGTACCGGAAGGCACCAGCCGGGCTTCCACTTCGCGCTTGGTTAGAACAACTTCCCGTTCTTGCATGCTCTGTAAGACCTCTGTTTATGCCACCGTAAAACTCTCACCACACCCACACTCCGCGGTAGCGTTGGGGTTGCGGAAGCGGAACAGGGAATTAACGCCCTCAGTAACAAAATCGATTTCAATACCATTCACCAGTGGCAGGTGTTCCTGCTTTACGAACACATCCACACCGTCGATGGTAAAAATACGGTCATCGGATTCCGGGGTTTCTACCCACTGGGTTTCATACTTGAAGCCGGAGCAGCCACTCTTTTTGATGGCCAGGCGAATGCCCTTGGCTTCCGGCTTTTTATCCAGTTGTTTGCGAACGTGTTTGACCGCCGTTGGGGTCATGGTCACGTTCACATCGCTTGGGGTGAAGACTTCGGCTGTCATGTTTCCACCTCCTCAGGCAAACAGGCGCTGGATCTTTTGCAGGCCGGTAAACAGTTTCTCGACCTCTTCCAGCGTATTGTAGAACGCAAACGAAGCCCGGGCTGTACCGGGTACTCCGTAGAAATCCATCAATGGCATGGCGCAATGGTGGCCGGTGCGGATGGCAATGCCTTGCTGGTCCAGCAGGGTGCCGATGTCGCTTGGGTGCAGGCCGGCAATCTTGAAGGACATGACCGGTACTTTCTGCCTCGCGGTGCCGATAATCTCCATGCCCGGAACCGTCTCAACCAGTTCGTTGGCACGGATAAGTAGGGCATTTTCTGCCGCTTCCATGGCCTGGCGGTCCAGCCTGTCCAGGTAGTCTATCGCGGCCGCAAGGCCGACGGCTTCGGCAATTGCCGGGGTGCCAGCTTCAAACTTGTAGGGCAGAACGTTCCAGGTTGTGCGCTCGAACGACACCCGCTCAATCATCTCGCCTCCACCCTGGTAAGGAGGCATTTCTTCCAGCAGTTCTGCACGGCCATACAGCACACCGATGCCGGTGGGGCCGAACAGTTTGTGGGACGAAAACACGTAGAAATCGCAACCCAGCGCCTGCACATCCGGCTTGAAGTGGGGCACGGCCTGGGCGCCGTCAATCAGGGTGATCACGCCCTGTTTCTTCGCCTGTTCGATCAGTGGCGCCACCGGGTTTACCGTGCCCAGCACGTTGGATACGTGGGTAAGGGCCAGCACGCAGGTACGCTCGTTCAGCAGGCTGTTGAACGAATCCAGGTCGAGCTCACCTTCGGGGGTCACCTGCACAGGTACCACTTTGGCGCCGGTGCGCTCGGCGATCATCTGCCACGGCACGATGTTGGCGTGGTGTTCCATATGACTGACCAGGATCTCATCGCCGGCTTTCAGGCGCGGAGCCAGGCCGTTGGCCACCAGGTTGATGGCCTCCGTGGTGCCCCGGGTCCAGATGATTTCTTTGGTGCTGGGGGCGTTCAGGAAATGACGCACCACTTTCCGGGCGCCTTCAAAGGCAGCTGTTGCCCGGTCGCCCAGGGTGTGGGCGCCCCGATGCACGTTGGAATGCATCTTGCGGTAATAGCGGTCCATGGCATCGAGCACGGCTTGCGGCTTCTGGGCCGAAGCGCCGTTGTCCAGATACACCAGCGGCTTCCCGTTGATTTCCTGTGCCAGGATCGGGAAGTCTCGGCGGATGGCTTCTACATCAAACGCCGGGGAGTTGGTGTTCTTTACCACGGACAGGTCAGTCATGCCCTCAGGCCTCCTGAAAGGTTTGCTCAAAGAAATCGTTGAGCCGCGCCTGGGCAGTTTCGCGCACGGCTTCCACCGGAATCTGCTGCACCAGCTCATTGATAAACGCCATGGTCAACAACACGTTGGCCTGCCGGCGGCCAATGCCGCGGGATACCAGATAGAACACCGAGGTTTCATCCAGCTGGCCAATGGTGGCGCCGTGTGCGCACTTGACGTCGTCCGCATAGATCTCCAGTTCCGGCTTTGTATCGATCTCTGCACCGTTAGACAGCAGCAGGTTTTTGTTGTTCATATCCGCGTTGGACTTCTGGGCGTCCTGGTGGATATGAATCCGGCCGTTGAAGATAGCGTGGGATTGGTCCGCAGCAATGTTGCGATAGGTCTCTTCGCTGTTGCAGTGGGCGGCCACGTGGTCGATGGAGGTGTGGTTGTCGTAATGCTGTTTGCCTTGGGTAACCACCACACCGTTAAGCTTGGTTTCGGCCCCTTCACCTTCCAGGCGAACCTGCAGGTCGTGCCGACGCAACGGGCCGCCGAAGCCCACGCAGTGGCTTTCGAAACGGGAGCTGCGCTGCTGCAGAACACCGGTGGCGCCAATGTGCTGAACGCTTTCGCCTTCCATGTTCAGGCGAATGCTGGTGATGTTGGCGCCATCAGCCAGGTTGAATTCGGTAACGGTGTTAACCAGGGCACTTGCGTCACCACTGGAAATGTATTCCTCCACCAGCGTCATCTGGCTGTTGGCACCGGCTTCCACGTATATGCGCGGATAGGCCGAACCACTGGCATCGGCAGTGGTTTCGTGGATCACAAACAGCGGCTGGTCGAGCACGGCACCTGGCGCCAGGCGAATAAACAGGCCGTCCTCAAAGCGGGCGCCGTTCACGCGGGCGAACTGTGCCTGATCGTGGTCCAGCGTGCTGCCCAGTTGCAGTGACACCGCCTTGGCATCGTCTTCATCCAGGTCACTGAAGCTCTGGATGATAATGCCGTTCAGGTCTGGGTATTCACTGGCTTCCGGGATCATCACACCGTTGTTGAAAACAACCTTGTAACCCGGTACCGCCAGGCTGTTGCCGCCTTTGCCTTCAGCGGGCAACGAGATGGCCATATCGTCGGCCAGCTTCAGGTACTTGCTGGAATACTTCCAGTTCTCGGTTTTTCGGGTCGGCAGTGGCATGTCCACCAGTGCGCTGGCCCGTTGTTTACGCAGCGCCAGCAACGGCTCCGGCAAAGATTGCCCGGCCGGGTGCAGGAAGGCGCTGGAAAGCGTGGGTACTGATTTCATTCCGCGACCTCCTGATCAGTTGCTGGTGTCTTCGTCTTTGATGCCCAGCCAGCCGTAACCTTTCTCTTCCAGTTCCAGGGCCAGCTCACGGCCGCCGGACTTGATGATCTTGCCGCCGGCCAGCACGTGCACGTAGTCGGGCACAATGTGGTTCAGCAGGCGCTGGTAGTGGGTCACCATCAAAATGGCGCGATCTTCGGAGCGCAGGGCGTTAACGCCATCGGACACCACTTTCAGCGCGTCGATGTCCAGGCCGGAGTCGGTCTCGTCCAGAATCGCCAGCTTAGGCTGCAGCAGCAGGGCCTGCATGATTTCGTTACGCTTTTTCTCGCCGCCGGAGAAGCCTTCATTCACGCCGCGCTTCAGGAACGCCGGGTCAAGGTCTACCTGTTTGGAGACTTCCTTGGCCAATTTCATGAACTCGGCGGCGTTCATTTCTTCTTCGCCCTTGTGCTTGCGCATGGCGTTCACGGCGGTGCGCAGGAACTGAAGGTTGCTGACGCCGGGGATTTCCACCGGGTACTGGAAGGCCAGGAAGATGCCTTCGCGGGCGCGCTCTTCGGTTTCCAGGTCCAGAAGGTTGTCGCCGTTGAGGGTGACTTCGCCGCTGGTAACTTCAAATGCGTCGTTGCCTGCCAGAACCTGTGACAGGGTACTCTTACCGGAACCGTTCGGGCCCATAATGGCGTGAACTTCCCCGGCTTTGATCTCCAGGTTGATGCCCTTGAGGATTTCTTTGCCCTCAACGGAGGCGTGCAGGTTTTTGATGCTCAGCATTTGTACGCTTCTCTCTTTTTAACCGTCTGAATTCTTTGTCCGCCCCAAATTCTGGGGGAGTCAGCCATCAGGGTGTCCCTTCCGGGATACGCTGTGAATACGTCCCTGTACGCTCGACAAAATCATCCCTGATTTTGACGATCCCGGAAGGGACACCCTGACGGCTTCCGTGATACTTGTGTGTATGCCGTCTCGTTAACCAACGGAGCCTTCAAGGCTGACTTCCAGAAGCTTGCCGGCTTCCACGGCGAACTCCATCGGCAACTCCTTGAACACTTCCTTACAGAAGCCGTTCACGATCATGGACACTGCCTGCTCCGGGTCGATACCGCGCTGACGGCACAGGAACATCTGCTCGTCGCTGACCTTGGAGGTGGTGGCTTCGTGCTCCACGATGGCCGATTTGTTCTTGCTTTCGATGTACGGGAAGGTGTGGGCGCCGCAGCGGTCGCCGATCAGCAGCGAGTCACACTGGGTAAAGTTGCGTGCGCCTTCTGCACCTGGACCAAACTTCACCAGGCCGCGGTAGGCGTTGGAGCTGCGGCCGGCGGAGATGCCTTTGGAGATGATGGTGCTCCGGGTGTTTTTGCCCAGGTGGATCATCTTGGTGCCGGTGTCGGCCTGCTGGTAGTTGTGGGTGAGGGCGACGGAGTAGAACTCGCCTACGCTGTTCTCACCACGCAGTACGCAGCTCGGGTATTTCCAGGTGATGGCGGAGCCGGTTTCTACCTGGGTCCAGGAGATCTTGGAGTTTTTGCCGATGCAGGCGCCGCGCTTGGTGACGAAGTTGTAGATGCCGCCTTTGCCGTTCTCGTCGCCCGGATACCAGTTCTGTACGGTGGAGTATTTAATCTGGGCGTCGTCCAGGGCGACCAGTTCTACCACCGCTGCGTGCAGCTGGTTCTCATCCCGCATGGGGGCGGTGCAGCCTTCCAGGTAGCTCACGTAGCTGCCTTCTTCGGCGATGATCAGGGTGCGCTCGAACTGGCCGGTGTTGGCCGCGTTGATGCGGAAGTAGGTAGACAGTTCCATGGGGCAGCGAACGCCCTTCGGGATGTACACGAAGGAGCCATCGGAGAACACGGCGGAGTTGAGGGCGGCGAAGTAGTTGTCGCCGGCCGGGACAACGCTGCCCAGGTATTTCTTCACCAGTTCCGGGTACTTCTGTACTGCCTCGGAAATGGGGCAGAAGATCACGCCGGCTTTTTCCAGCGGTTCTTTGAAGGTGGTGGCTACCGAGACGGAATCGAAGACGGCATCAACCGCAACGCCGGCCAGTTTGGCCCGTTCGTGCAGGGGGATACCCAGTTTTTCGTAGGTGCGCAGTAGCTCCGGATCAACGTCGTCCAGGCTCTGGGGCATGTCTTCTTTCTTCTTGGGCGCCGAGTAGTAGGAGATGGCGTTGTAGTCGACCTTCGGAAAGTCAACGTGGGCCCATTCGGGCTCGTCCATTTCGAGCCAGCGACGGTAGGCTTTCAGGCGCCATTCGAGCATGAATTCCGGTTCCTGTTTGATTTCAGACAGGCGGCGGATTACATCTTCATTGAGGCCGGGTTCGAAGGTGTCGGATTCAATTTCAGTGACGAATCCGTGCTCGTATTCCCGTTTGATCAGCTCTTTCACCTCTTTATCGGTGGTCGCCATGATCGTCGCTCCGTAATTCTCTCATCTTGGGCATGGTGCCCTGTGTTTCGCCGAGCATACCTTTGGCTGGGTGGTGTCGGCGGATGTCATCTGTTTGCTGGCGTTGCAATGGTCGCTCGTGTCCTTGAGTACGCCCTGCAATCGGTTTTTGGATGACGGGAGAGGGCATTTGGGCCGGTTTCCCGTTGCTTCTGGCGAGCGATTATACAATACCAGAGTATTTTAGTCAGGTATTAAATCGGTTGTGTAGGGATTATACCTTAATCGGCCCTCGGGGCACTAAGGGGGCGGTTATTGCCTTGATAGACTTTGGTTTGTTTTCTGGCCTGGAGTCTGGGCTTTTGTAGCTTTCAGGATTGGTTTGGTCGCCGGGCGGGTACGCCTTCCCAAAACACGCTGTGGATACGTCCGTGTACGCTCTGCTCCGCCATCCCTGGCTCCGCAAGGTTTTGGGAAGGCGTACCCGCCCAGCTCCGGCGACATTGCGCGGACCGCCACTAAGCTCCTCTTTAACTCGCTGGGCTATCAGGGAAAATCTTGGTCAGGTAAGTGAAGTCCAGCTTCTCCGGCAAGTTATCTGGCCTGGGGATTTTAACGATGTGACCGCTGCCCGGGGCGTAGTCCATGGCTTCGCCGTGGCGGTTTTCCATGGTGTTGACGCTGAAGCGCAGGTTGCCGGATGGGGTGATGAGTTCGAGTTGGTCGCCGGGCGCGAATTTGTTTTTGACGTCGATGGTGAGCCATCGGTCATCCGCATCGGTAATGGTGCCTACGACCTGCTGGGTGCCGAGGTAGGAGGAGCCCTGTTCGTAGGTCTGGTATTCCTGGGGTACGTGGCGGCGGAGGAAGCCTTCGGTGTAGCCGCGGTTCGAGAGGGCTTCGAGTTCGTTCATCATGTGCATGTCGAAGGGTTTGCCGGCGAGGGCGTCGTTGATGGCCTGGCGGTAGACCTGGGTGGTGCGGGCAACGTAGTAGGTGCTTTTGGTTCGGCCTTCGATTTTCAGGGAGTGGACGCCCATGTTGACCAGTTCGGCGACGTGCTGGACGGCGCGGAGGTCTTTGGAATTCATGATGTAGGTGCCGTGTTCATCCTCGTAGGCGGGGATGAAGCCGCCTGGGCGGTTGGGTTCTTCCAGGAGGAGTTCTTTCGGCTCGAAGGTTTCCACGGCGGCGGAGGTGGCGATCAGGTCGCCGGTTTGGTCGTGGCTATGTTGTACCGGTTTGTAGTTCCAGCGGCAGGCGTTGGTGCAGGCGCCCTGGTTGGCGTCGCGGTGGTTCATGTAGCCGGACAGCAGGCAGCGGCCGGAGTAGGCCATGCATAACGCGCCGTGTACGAAGACTTCGAGTTCCATTTCGGGGACTTTTTCACGGATCTCGCGGATTTCGTTCAGGGCCAGTTCCCGGGACAGGATCACCCGGTTGATGCCCTGGCGGCGCCAGAATTCGACGGTGGCCCAGTTGACGGCGTTGGCCTGGACTGAAAGATGGATCGGTTGGTCCGGCCAGTGTTCCCGCACCAGCATGATCAGGCCCGGGTCGGACATGATCAGGGCGTCGGGCTTATGCTCCAGCACTGGCGCCAGGTCTCGCAGGTAGCTGCGCACCTTGTCGTTATGGGGGGCAATGTTGGAGACCAGGTAGAACTGTTTGCCCAGTTCGTGAGCCCGTTCAATGCCCGCGCCAAGGGCTGCAATGTCTTTGAAACTGTTGTTCCTTACTCTCAGCGAGTACCGTGGTTGGCCGGCATAGACGGCATCGGCGCCATAGGCGAAGGCGGTTTCAAGGTGTTCGGGGGTGCCGGCGGGCGCGAGCAGTTCCGGGGTGGTCATGGGGGCTCCGGGTGGTTCTGGTAATCAGTGGTTGCAGGAAGGGCATCATGAAAAATGTGGATTTTGCCCTAAACTGAGTGCATCGCCATTGATCTTGCTCAAAGGTCGTATTGATTGATCTCGGCTAACATGTGTACGCTGACAAACTTTCACAGTGGATTAAAACAGAATGGCAGGGGGAATTGGCATGGCATCGGAGCCTCTGGGGCCTGAGGTTTCAAAGCGTTCGTTGAGTAATCGGGTCAGTGTCCTGATCCGGCTTCAGTTGGCGCGTGGCAAGGTGGGTGTGGAGACGGTGGCAGGGCAGCTGAATATGAGCCGCTACACGTTGCACAAGAAGCTGCGGCAAGAGGGGCTGACGTTTGCGTCGCTGCTGGAGCAGGTGCGCCGCGAACAGGCCATCACCTATATGAAGGATAAAACCAAGCCGCTGGTGGAGATTGCCGAACAGCTTGGTTTTTCGGAACTCAGCGCATTCAGCCGGGCTTTCAAGCGCTGGGTGGGCACTCCGCCGGCTGAATATCGCTCGCTCAGGCTGTCCTGATCAGACTTTCTTGAAAATCAGGGTGGCGTTGGTGCCGCCGAAGCCGAAGCTGTTGCTCATCACCAGATCCAGGTTCTGGTTGTCCTGGCGTTCCCGAACGATGGGGTAGCCTTCGGCGCCTTCGTCCAGGTTCTGGATGTTGGCAGACGGGGCAATAAAACCTTCCCTTTGCATGATCAGGGTGTAGATGGCTTCGTGCACGCCAGCGGCACCCAGAGCATGGCCGCACAGGGGCTTGGTGGAACTCAGTGGCGGGATCTTGTCGCCAAAGGTGTCCTTCAGAGCTTTCAGCTCGGTGATGTCACCGGCCGGGGTGCTGGTGCCGTGGGTATTGATGTATTTGATCTCACCGCCAGCCTGCGCCATGGCCTGCTTCATGCAGCGAACTGCACCTTCGCCGCTCGGGGCGACCATGTCGGCGCCGTCTGAGGTGGCACCAAAGCCAACCAGTTCCGCGAGAATTGTCGCGCCGCGGGCTTCTGCGTGCTCCAGGGATTCCAGTACCAAGGCACCGCCACCGCCGGAAATAACGAAGCCGTCGCGGTCCGCATCGTAGGTGCGGGAGGCCTGTTCCGGTGTGTCGTTGTACTTGGTGGATAGCGCGCCCATGGCGTCGAACATCAGGCTCAGAGTCCAGTGAATGTCCTCACCACCACCAGCGAGCATCACTTCCTGGCGGCCCAGGGCGATCTGGTCTGCCGCGTGGCCAATGCAGTGGGCACTGGTGGCGCAGGCAGAGGTGACGCCGTAGTTGATGCCGGTAATACCGAACGCGGTGGTAATGGATGCGTTGATCGCGCTACCCATGGTGCGGGGCACCCGATAAGGGCCTACCCGGCGAATGCCTTTGTCGCGATGGGTGTCGATGGCGTCCAGAAGCTCCACGGTGGAGGCGCCGCCAGTACCAAATACCGCACCGGTGCTGTTGGCACGAATCTGTTCTTCGGTCAGGCCTGCCTGTTCGATGGCTTCTTTTGCTGACAGGTAGCAGTAGCCAGCCGCCGGCGACATGAAACGCCAGATCTTGCGGTCAATCAGTTCCGACAGGTTCAGGTCGATCTTGCCCGCAACGTGGCTTCGCAGACCATTGTCTCTGGCTTCCTCGCTGAAGGCGATGCCGGAGCGGGATTCCCGAAGGGACTGGGCTACTTCTTTCTGGTTGGTTCCGAGGCTGGAGACAATCCCCATGCCGGTTACAACAACGCGACGCATCGTGCTAACTCCTAAAAGTCATCAGTAGATGTGAACAGGCCAACCCGAAGGTCTTTGGCGGTGTAGATTTCCCGGCCGTCGACTTCCATACGGGCATCCGCAATTGCCATAGTCAGCTTACGGCGGATGAGGCGTTTGATGTCCAGGCGGTAAGTAACCTTTTTGTTGGTCGGCAACACCTGGCCAAAGAATTTCACTTCGCCGGCACCCAGGGCGCGGCCTTTGCCTTCGCCACCGGTCCAGGCCAGAAAGAACCCTACCAGTTGCCACATGGCGTCCAGGCCCAGGCAGCCAGGCATCACCGGGTCACCCTGAAAATGCACTTTGAAAAACCAGAGGTCCGGATTGATGTCCAGTTCAGCAACCAGGCTACCTTTGCCGAATTCACCGTCGTCTGCCGCAATGTGGGTAATGCGGTCTACCATCAGCATTTCATCGATGGGGAGGCGCATATCGCCAGGGAACAGTTCGCCATGACCACAGCGGATCAGGTCTTCTTTCTCAAAGTGATCAGGATACATATTGCCTGTGTCTCTGTTGCAGAATCATTTCCTCTACTTTAGCGCCTATCGCCAGAAGAGCTATTGACCTTTAGTGGATGATAGCCGGCGTGAAGTTCCCCTTGGTTCACAATTAGTTCGCAAAAATCCTGTTTTGATAGTCATCAAGGTGCTCGCACGGGCGGCTTGCTACTTTGGTCGCGCCTATGGGCTTTGCTTTCAGTTGACAGCCTGGTTACAGAAAACCGGGCTTGTAAAGGGGGTGACAGGATGGATCAGGAAACCATTGATGGCCAGTTAACACCGATGAACGGCCGGATTGCTGCCACGCTTGTGCGGGCTCTTGACCACTCACCGGAAGCAGTGTGGAGGATGCTGACGGATTCTGTCTGCCTGGCCCAGTGGCTGGCGCCAGGCATGTTGGAAGCAAGGCGCGGTGGCCGGGTGCAGCTGGATTTCGGTAACAGTGGCACGCCCATTGACTGCAAGATTACTGCCTGTGAACCAAACCGTTTACTGGCATACTCCTGGAGCGCCGGGGATGCGCCGGAGCGGCCGCTGGAGTGGCGCCTTGAGCCTGAGGAGGGCGGCACACGGCTGACGTTGACCCTGCTGCTGCCAGATGATGAGCTGGTTCCTATTGCCTGTGCCGGGTGGGATGCCCATATGGAAATGCTGATGGCCGCCCTGGAAGGCATCAGCATACATTTCCCGGCGGACCGTTTCCGCCGGGCGCGAGCCCGGTTTGAATCTATTTACCCCTCCCGGCCATCGGCTCTGGGGCTGGCCAGTACGCCGGTGTAGCGGACCAGGAAAATGAGGTAGGCGATCACCCACAGGGCTGTGCTGGTGCCTATGCCTGGGTGCCAGGGGATGACGTCAAAGGCGGTGACAACCCGAATAACCGCCGCCAGTTGAACCGCCACAAAAGCCAGCACCATACCCTTGGGCAGAACCAATGGGCGGCCGGTGTGGCCGAGGGATACCCGGGCGATTACCCCCAGAATCAGGCAGCCAACAGCGCCGGTTCCTGCCGCGTGGGTCCAGGCATTGCTTGGCCAGCCTGCCAGCAAAGAACCGGCGAGTAACAGCAAGGCCACCGGTACCCAAAGAATGGACAGGTGCAGTATCCACAACAAGGGTTCACTGCGCACCAGCCAGCCTTTCCAGTTTGCCAGGCGAACCAGCATCAGCACGGCAGCCACCACCGCCAGTATGGCGGTTACCGTTTGCCACCCGGTAACCAGCGAAACCATCAACAGGATCATGGAGAACACCGCCGCCATATCCAGGGCCGGAATCATTTTGACGGCCTCGGCGTTGCCTCCTCTCTGGCGCAGCCAGCCGGCGGAAAAGGCTGGTGTGATGCGCCCGCCAATGATGCTGATCAGGGCCATGGCCATGATCAGTGCGCCATAGCTGAAGGCCATATCCAGCCGGGTTACGAAGCCGATCTGCATCAGCCAGAGCAGCCCCAGTACCACCAGTATCATCACCTGCCGTTTCTGCCGGGCTTTCCAGACGCGCCAGCCGGCATCGATCATCACCAGCGGCAGAAAGGAGAGGTTAACGCCCTGTACCAGCCATTCCGGCAGGTTGCCGCCAAAGGCCAGAAGCAAGCGGCCAGCCAGCCAGACGCCCCAGAGACCCACCAGCAGGGAGCCATGGGTGCGTTCGGTTTGGGTCCAGACACACACTGCCGTCAGCAGAAAGCCAGCGATAGCCGCAGACAGGAAACCGAACAGCATCTCATGCTGATGCCAGAACAGGCCCGGCATAGCCAGGGGCAGCCGCACCGTGCCGGACACCTCCAGCACCCAAAGGGGGATGGCGACAATAGCCAGTACGGTCATAGACAGAAAGAAAATCCGGAATGGGTAACTGAAGAGCTGGCTGACGCTGGCTGAGGCGCGCTCAGGAGAGGCTGGAATGGACTGCATAACTAATCTCCCAAATACATGTATATGCAGTATATGTTAAAGGTGATGGGATTGAGAAACCATACCTGCTTGGGGGTATTTTGCGTACAATGCGAGCATCATTTTGATTAGGAAAGGAATGTTCTATGAGTGCCTACGTATTGCTGAAGATGCTGCATATGGCCACCGCCTACCTGACGATTCTCCTGTTTGCTCTGCGGTTGGTCCTTGATGCGGCGGGTCGACCGGGCTGGCGGCAAACCCCGATGCGCTTCATTCCGCACATCAACGACACCATTTTGCTGGTGTCCGCCATTTCCCTGTTGTTCGTGGTCGGCTACATTCAGGCGATGCCGGGCTGGCTGATTGCCAAGATTGTGCTGCTGGTCGGTTACATTATTGCCGGCGTGTTTGCCTTGAAAACCACCGTGGCCAAGCCGGTGCGAATTGTCGCCTCTATCCTGGCCCTGGCCCAGGTGCTCGCAATTCTTCACCTGGCCATGGCCAAGCCGTTCTTCGGCTAAAACGCCTTATTTCCTCTCGCTGATCTGCCTGGTCAGTTCCTGTAGCTGTTGTTGAACGGCCTGGAGCTGGCGGGCGATCTCGTCCCGCTCGTCGTGGGCTTTCTCGGCTTCCTTGGCGTTCTGCTCTTCGCCCATCACCTCCAGTATTGCCCCGATCATCATGTTCAGAAACACAAACGCCGTCAGGAATATAAAGGTGAGGTAGTAAATCCAGCTTAACGGGTAGACCTCCATGGTGTCGTACATCACGTCAGTCCAGTCTTCAAACGTGGCGACCCGGAACAAAGTCAGCATGGCAATAGACACATCCCCCCACAGGAACTCGTCAATATCGGCAAAGAACATGGAGCCCATGGCCGCATAGATGTAAAAGATGATGAACATCAGCAGGGCGATGTAGCCCATGCGGGGGATGGCTTTGAGCAAAGAATTGATCAAAAAGCGCAGCTCAGGCACCACTGAAACCAGTCGCAGCACCCGGAACACTCGCAGCAGGCGGCCCAGCAGCACCGCTTCGGCGTTATCCAGCGGAATCAGGCTGCCGATCACCACCAGGGTATCAAACAGGTTCCAGCCATCGAACAGGAAGCGTTTCTTGTTCTGACAGACGCCAAAGCGGAACAGGATCTCCACCAGGAAGAACAGAGTGATGGCGTTGTCCAGAACGCTCAGGCTTCGCTCTACCAGTGGTGGGACATCGTAGGTTTTGGCACCGATAGTCAGTGCCGAAAGAATGATGATGGCAATCACCGCGCCCTGAAAGAGTTTGCTGGACTCAATGCGGCGCAGTTGTTCAAAACCGGAAACAGGGCTTAGTTCGGAGGACATGGCAGAAAGAGACTCCAGAAAGTTCGCGAGGAGCCGGATTCTAAAGCGCTCAGAGGGTATTGGGTAGCCTGAATGTTGATCAGCATTGGCCTGTGAGGGATGCATGCATTTTATAAACAGTGCTTATTTCACATGATCAGAATTATTCATTCGTGCTATGAGGAAAGGGTTTCCATAATCAGGTGACTCACAACAAATACAAGAGAGTGACTTCCCATGGCAGAAAGACCTGAGTTAGCCGGCTGGCGCTGGGGCCCGTTTACCTTCCGCGTGCCGTTCTACCATACCCGGTTATGCTGGTCGGAGTTTCTGCAGGGGCTCTTTGTCTCTGCGGCGACCGGCCTGGCTTTGATACCTGTGATGACAGCCTTTTTCGGTTTGAGTTTTGAGGAGGCGGTTGCGCTTTCCATGATTCATGCTTCCTTGATAGCTTCGGCAGTCATTGTTTTCGGCGAACCCTACGCGGGCGGTTGGATTACGCCTGCCTTGCCGTTAATTCTTGCATTTGTGATCGGTGGCTACGACGACCCTGTCAGCCGGTTCCAGGCCATGACCGCCCTGAGCCTGGTGTTTGCCGCTCTGGTTCTGATGCTGGGCATTACCGGCTTGGGGCGGCGATTCATTATCTGGCTACCTGACACCCTGAAAGCGGGCATTATTCTGGGCGCCTCCATCGCCGCCCTCAAGCGGGTGTTCGTGGACGACGCCGAGCGTTTCCTGCTGGAACAGCCGATTGCGACTGGCCTGGCTTGTGCCATTTGCCTGATTTTTACCTTCTCGGTGCCGATGCAAAAACTGAAGGCACGAAGCCGGTTCTTCTTCATCCTGGGTGCACTGGGGCTGTTGCCGGGCTTTCTGGCAGCCGCGATTATCGGGCCGCTGGTGGGTGAGGTGAGCTTTGATATCCAGTGGGGCTTTGTGGTGCCGCCATTGGGAGAGGCGTTGGCCAAGGCATCGCCACTGGTCAATGGCTGGCCGTCACGAGAGATGATTATCCAGAGTATTCCGCTGGCCCTGATTGCCTATATCATCCTGTTCGGTGACCTGGTTACCGGTAATGAAGTGCTGCGGGAAGGTCTGAAAGTCCGCAAGGACGAGCACATAGACATTAACCTGAACCGTACCCACTTTTCCCTGTCGATTCGCAACGCCATCATGGGCATTGTGGCGCCGTTCTTCCCGACTCAGGGCGCGGTGTGGACCGGCGTGCACGTTATCGTGGTCCAGCGCTGGAAGCAGGGGCCCAAGTCCATGAACAGCCTGCACAGTGGGCTGGCATCCTATTACCTGATGGGGCTGCCGTTCATTTACTTCCTGCTGCCATTGCTGACCGGGCTCAAGCCCCTGCTGGGCGTGGCGTTGTCCCTGACTCTGGTGCTCACCGGCTTTGCCTGTGCTTACATCGCTATGTCGATCCCCCGGGATAATGCGTCACGGGGCACCGTCGTTTTGATTGGCGCGGCGCTGGCGTTCTTTGAGCCCTGGCAAGGCTTGTTGCTGGGTGTAGTGGCTACTCTGGCATTGGTCGGCTGGGACCGGAGCCCTGACCCGATTCCCCACGACGAATGAGGTGGTGCACAGGCTGGATCAGCAATGGCTATCCAGCCTGTTTCAGAATGATCTGCCACTCTTCATCACTGACCGGCATCACCGACAGCCTGCTGCCTTTTTTGACCAGTGGCAGGTTGTCCAGCCCCGGAAGTGATTTCAGCTCATCAAGGGGGATCAGGCGCGGTAGTTTACGCTCAAAGGCCATATCCACCGCCTGCCAGCGGGGTTTTTCCGGCGTGCTTTTGCTGTCGTGATAGGGCGATTCCGGATCAAACTGACTGGGGTCCGGGTAGGCGCTGCGGGTGACGGTGACGATGCCGGCAATGCCAATGTGCTTGCAGCTGGAGTGATAGATAAACACCGCATCACCTTCTGCCATCTGTGCCATGAAATTGCGCGCCTGGTAGTTACGCACGCCGTCCCACGGAATGCTGCCGCCGGGCTTGTCGGCAAAGTCGTCAATACTGCATTCTGAAGGTTCTGTTTTTACCAGCCACTTGGCCATGGGCAAGGTCTCTCGTTGTCAGGACTGCTGTGGCGGCTTCACCAGTGGTGTTTCCTGGTGCTGCCGGCTGAGTGGGTAGAACAGTTGCGGCGAGGCCAGTTCCGGAAGGTCTGTGCGTTCTTCATGGGCCGCCCACTCGGCCCGTTCCGCCTTGCGAATCGCATAGTGCATCCAGGCCAGGGCAGTGGCGACAATGATGAACATCAGCATGAAACTGCTTTGCCAGATGCCGGTCATGTCGTTCAGCACACCGAACGCCAGTGGCAACAGGAAGCCGCCGATCCCGCCAATCATACCGACCACACCGCCTACCGCGCCAACATGCATAGGGTAGTACACCGGGATGTGTTTATACACGGCCGCCTTGCCCAGGGACATAAAGAACCCGAGCACGAAGGTCAGCACCACGAACACCACAAGAGTGATTTCGAAACTGAAGCGGATGTCGCCCTCAATGCCGTGGATAACGTACTCCGTTGGCGGGTAGCTGAGCAGGAAGGTGCATATCGCTGAGGCCGTGAAGGTCCAGTACATCACCCTGCGGGCGCCGTAGCGGTCAGATAGCCAGCCGCCGAGGATGCGGAACAGGGAGGCGGGCACCGTGTACATGGCAGCAATCATGCCGGCGGTCTGGATGTTTAGCCCATAAACCCCAATCAGGTAGTGGGGCAGCCAGAGCGCAAGCGCGACAAAGGCGCCAAACACAAAGAAGTAGTAGAGCGCGAAACGCCAGACCCTGAGCTCTCTCAGTGGTGCCATCTGCTCGGCAAAGGATTTTTGCTCGGCCTTGGCCCGTGCCTGGGCCAGCGGGTCCGTTTTTGCGAACACAATAAAAAACACCCCCATCAGCGCCAGTACCAGGGCGTAGATCTGGGCGGTTTTTTCCCAGCCGAAGGCAACCAGTAAAAAAGGCGCACCAAAATTGGTGACCGCCGACCCCACATTGCCCGCACCAAAAATACCCAGTGCCGTGCCCTGTCTGGCGGGCTCGAACCAGGCAGCGGTGTAGGCGACCCCCACGATAAACGCGCCGCCGGCCAGGCCAACGCCCAGGGCACCAAGCAGCATCATGGGGTAGGTGGTGGCAAAGGTCAGCAGGTAAACACAGGCTGCCGTCGTCAGCATCAAGATGCCGAATACCCAGCGTCCACCGTAACGGTCTGTCCAGATGCCCAGAAACAGGCGGCTGATAGAGCCGGTCAGAATCGGGGTGGCCATCAACAGGCCAAGCTGGGTGTCGGTCAGGCCCAGCTCTTCGCTGATACGGATGCCAATGATGGAAAAGATGGTCCAGACCGCAAAGCAGAGGGTGAACGCAAAGGTGGATAAACCCAGCGCCCGGTACTGGTCTTTGGGTGTCGGAGTGGTGGTCATGGCCGCTCTCGAACAGGGTGAATGGCTTCAGGTAAACCATATCAAATATGTTGGTTTGGCTTCTGGTGCATTGGAGGTACCTCCTGCTGGGTGCAGTGGTGGTAGGGGTTCTGGGGCGATAACGCGGAAGGGGATAGCTGCGGGGTTTCTCTGGTGGGGTACCCGCAGAGCCTCTTGATGTACGTCAATTATGGGGCCCGCGCGCTGTGGGGTAATGCTGAGGAAAGTCAAAGTCCTGCCGGGTGCCGCCGGCGGCAAATGCCTCGGAGAACCCCATGAACATCATGATTGCCTACGATGGTTCCAGAAACGCCAGGCTGGCCCTGGCCCAGACCATCACCATGTTTCGCGCACTGTCGCCCAGGCTGATTCTGGTGGCGGTGGCAGAAAATCCCCGGGATATCACATCCAGTAACGAAGACCTGTTCCAGGAAGAGGTGAGTGAGCTCAAGGGCCACCTCAAGGAGGCGCTGGAAGTGTGCCAGAGCCAGGGCGTGGAAGCGGAGACCATGCTGCTGGATGGCGATGCCCGCAAGATGCTGCTGTTCGCAGCCGAGAAAAAAGTACGGCCCGACATGCTGGTACTGGCCCGCCACAGCCATGAGCCTGATGGCGGCTTTATCGCCCGTTCCCTGACCTATTTCGTGGACGAACTGGACTACATGACCTTCGGCAGCGTCAGCTCGTTTCTGGCCCGCCGTGTCCAGTGCCCGCTCCTGATTCTTCCCAGCCGCTGAAATGGCCGGGTTTCTGTTCCCCCTTGTTGCTAGCCCCGGAGGCTCAAAATGAAAGTCGCTGACGTTTTCCGCGTCCGCAATCCGGAGATCAGGGCCCTGCACCTGACCTGGATTGCGTTCTTCATTACCTTTTACGTCTGGTTCAACATGGCGCCCCTGGCATCCAGTATGCTCAAAAGCGTCGACTGGTTGACCAAAGACGATCTACGCCTGTTCGCCATCTGTAACGTCGCGTTGACGATTCCTGCTCGAATCATCGTCGGCATGGCTCTGGACCGGTTTGGGCCGCGCCGCGTGTTCTCGGTGCTGATGGTGTTGATGGCCATCCCCGCCCTGGTGTTTGCCTTCGGTAATACCATGGCCCAGCTGCTGATCAGTCGTCTGGTACTGAGCTCTATCGGTGCCAGCTTTGTGGTGGGTATCCACATGACCGCCATGTGGTTCAAGCCAAAGGACATCGGCTTTGCCGAAGGCTTCTACGCCGGCTGGGGTAACTTCGGTTCTGCGGCTGCGGCGATGTCTCTGCCGACCATCGCCATCACCATGTACGGTGGCGATGATGGCTGGCGCTGGGCAATTGCCCAGAGTGCCATTGTGATGGCCGGTTACGGCATCTGGTACTGGTTTGCCATTACCGATGGCCCGGAAGGCACGGTGCACCGCAAGCCCCGCAAGGCGTCTGCCATGGAAGTCAGTAGCTGGGGAGACCTGGTTAAACTGATCCTCTGGACTATTCCGCTGATCGGCGTGCTGGCCATCCTGGTGTGGCGTATCCAGAACCTGGGCTACTTGAGCCCCATGGGTGCCGCTATCTGCTACGCGGTGATCTTCGCTATTGTTTGCTATCAGATTATCCAGATTCTGCGGGTGAACATTCCGATCCTGAAGAAAGGTGTTCCGGAAGACGACAAATACCCGTTCAGCAGCGTGGCTGCCCTGAACAGCACCTATTTCGCCAACTTTGGTGCCGAGCTGGCGGTGGTCTCCATGCTACCGATGTTCTTCGAGGAAACCTGGAGCCTGAGTGCCACTGCGGCGGGTCTGATCGCGGCTTCCTTTGCCTTCGTTAACCTGCTGGCGCGCCCGATGGGTGGTCTGGTGTCTGACCGTATGGGCAACCGCCGGTTTGTCATGCTCAGCTATATGTTTGGTATTGGTCTGGGCTTTGCCTTGATGGGGTTGCTCAACTCCAACTGGCCGCTGATCATCGCCGTGGGAATCACCGTATTCACCTCGTTTTTCGTGCAGGGTGCAGAAGGCGCCACCTTTGGCATCATCCCGTCCATCAAGCGCCGCCTGACCGGGCAGATTTCCGGTATGGCCGGGGCCTACGGTAACGTCGGGGCGGTGGTCTACCTCACCATCTTCACCTTCGTAACACCGTCTCAGTTCTTCTTCATTATCTCTGCCGGGGCGTTCATCAGCTGGGTGCTGTGTATCCTCTGGCTGAAGGAGCCTGAGAGCGCGTTTTCTGATGAGTACCATGTATCTTCTGTGGATCTCCAGATTGAAGAGGAAGAGCGCCAGAGAGCGGCACTGCTTGGGGCGAAGTAATGCCTTAAAGCTCGAGCAATCCAAGCCCGCCACGGAGAAATCCTGGCGGGCTTTTTTGGTGCGCCCGTGCCGGGTGCACCAAAAAAGCCGGCCCTTGTGGGGCCGGCAAACAGAGGTCTAACGCGTTGGTTGGTGCAATTACGGGTTTTTGATGTAGGCGTTCTTGCGCAGGTAGAACCACCAGTTAACCACCAGGCATACAGCATAGAACACGGCGAATCCGTACATGGCGACCTCGGGTGTGCCGGCCTTGATTTGCTGACCCATCACAATCGGAGCGATGAACGCACCGTAGGCGGCAACTGCTGAGGTCCAGCCCAGAACCGGGCCCTTCTGCTGCTGATTGAAGATAAAGCCAATGCTGCGGAAGGTCGAACCGTTACCGATGCCGGAGGCGGCAAACAGTAGAATGAACAGCCCCAGGAACAGTGGGAAGTAAGCGTTGGGATCCGTTGAGTTGTAAGCCAGCATCATCACATAGCCGGTAGCAACGGACGCGACCACCATGATTATGGAGATGATCTGGGTAACAATGGAACCGCCCATCTTGTCAGAAATCCAGCCGCCAACCGGGCGAATCAGGGCGCCAACAAAGGGGCCCATCCACGCCCAGGTAAGAGCACTCGGACCGTCGGGATTGCTTACCCGGGTAACCGTGCCGTCGGCGGCCACTTCCATCATGTTGCCGAAAATAATGCTGATAGACAGCGGCAAGGCGGCGGAGAAACCGATGAATGAGCCGAACGTCAGGATATACAGCACCGTCATGGACCAGGTGTGCTTGTTGCTGAAGATGGCGAACTGGTTTTTGATGTTGGGCTTGATGTCACCCGGAATCAGGCGCAGAAGCACCACAGTGAGAACGATGGTCAGGGGCAAGGCAACCCACATGCTCATGATCGACAGCGCCCAGACGCCAACGATGGACGCCAGGATACCAACGCCATACAGCCCGAGAATCTTGCCGAACGCGGAAATGGGGGAGCCTGGATTCGGAGTGACAACTTTCAGGTTGTTCATGCCAAACCAGCCGGCAAAGGCGAGTGGGATCAGGAAGACCAGCCAGATGAAGCCTGCGTTCTGAATCCAGGTTTCGGTACCTGCCTCAATCCGGCCGATCAGGGTACCGCTGGCGCTTTGAAGTTCCAGCGGCCCGCCGGCGAGGGCACCGAAGACGCCAACTGTCATCACCAGCGGAATCAGGATTTGCATGGTGGTTACGCCGAAGTTACCCAGGCCGGCATTCATGCCCAGGC
This sequence comes from Marinobacter sp. KM021, assembly GCF_050707965.1. Lineage (NCBI taxonomy): Bacteria > Pseudomonadati > Pseudomonadota > Gammaproteobacteria > Pseudomonadales > Marinobacteraceae > Marinobacter > Marinobacter sp. KM021. Next base: position 2,664,298 of record NZ_CP136129.1, on the reverse strand, counting down.
CATAACCTTGCTTGCTCCTCGGGTAGAACGAGCTGATGTTGCTCATGGAACAGGCAAAGTTACCACCACCGATACCGGACAGCAGTGCCAGTGCCTGGAATACGATGAACGGAGTGTCCGGATTCATCAGGGCGACACCGGTACCGAAAGCCGGAATCATAAGCAGGGCGGTGGTCAGGAAGATGGTGTTACGGCCGCCGGCGATCTTGATCATGAACGAGGCGGGAATGCGTAGGGTAGCCCCTGCAAGGCCGGCCACTGCCGTTAACTGGAAAAGCTGATCCGTAGAGAATGAAAAGCCCAGGTTGGCCATCTGGGTGGTAATCATGCCCCACATCAGCCAGATGGCGAAGCCCATCAATAGGCTGGGTATGGATATCCACAGGTTGCGGGACGCAACTTTCTTGCCTTCCCGTTCCCAGAATTCCTCATTCTCGACATCCCAGTGTTCAATGTCTGCGTTGGTTTTTGCCATGGTGTTTGCTCCTTGGTGACAACATGCCGGAGCCACGGTCGTCGTGGTTTACGGGCGATGCGCCTATTGTGCAAACGAAGGCGTGGAACCATTCTTGATAAATGTCAGGGAAAATCTGCCGTGCGAGTGCTTCGAAAATTGCCCCTTTGTTGATGATGTTTGGGTCTTCTATAAATTCATTAAAAACAGAAAGTTGGGGTGGTAGTACTTCATCGGTGGTAGGCCCGGGGGCAATTGGTGCAGTAGAGGTAGCCAATCATTTCCAGGCCTTGTCAGGTGTGGTTTGCCTTGTGTTTACTGCGTTGGAATAGCACCAGTAACTGATAAGCCAAACCGGAAAAAGCCAGGGCCCAGCCACCGCCGGCGCGATGATTCGGCCCCCCATAAATGTCATCAATAGCAGCCAGCTGAACCGGGCTGCCAGCCAGAGGCCAAACAGCGGCGCGAGTATTCTCCAGGGTTGCGGGCCGAGGGTATAACCGGCAATCAAAGCCAGAAAGCATGCATCAGCTTGTGTCTTTGAGAAGCATTCATGCGGTGTGCGTCTAATGGGCATTGGAGAACGGTTGTGCCGGTAGCTTAACCCTGGTTGGCACTTCCGGAAGATGATCCAGGTCATGAGTCTGACTATGCCCGGCGATGATTGGGGTATTAACTGTTATTAAAATCGTTCAGGACATGAGGGGTGCCATGAACATAACCCAGCTTCTGAGTTTGCCATTCTCCGGTAACGGAGTTTGGCAGGATTTGAAACGAATGGACCTGTCTGTGCCTTTTCTGGCGTGGGTAATTGTTGTTCCGATGTCGTTTTTGCCTCCGGTGTTGCTGTACTACGCCGGTACCCATTACGGCGACAGCTTCATCAACGGATTTGCTGATAAAGAGTGGCGCTTTATTACAACGATTCTGTTTTTGGCGGAGTTGCTCACCTTTTTCGTGATGGGGTGGTTGATCCGGTCGGTTCTTCATGGCCACAAGCTTGATATCGAGTATCAGGATGCCTATCTGTTGGCGGCCATAGCGCCTTTGCCTCTGTGGTTGTCTTCACTGGCACTACTGGTGCCAGTGTTGGCGGTCAGCGTTGTGGCGGTGATGGCTGGATTGTTCTTGTCCTGTGCCTTGGTCTATCAGGGCGTGCGCTCGTTGTGCCATCGTGGCGACAATGATGTGGTCACCATGTCGGCGACTTACACGATCATGGCGGCATCTGTTTTGGCCTGGGGAATTCTGATGGCACTGGTCTGGGCATTCTGACAGACGGCGCCACCGCAGCCGGATCAACTCAGACTGTATGAGGTAGAACACCGAAATAGATGGCACTGAAATGACAGGCGCTGCCGCCGATAACAAACAGGTGCCAGATGGCATGCATGTAGGGAATGCGGTCGGCCAGATAGAACGCCACGCCGGCGGTATAGACAATGCCCCCGGCGATGGTCAGGTAGAGGGCGGTTTCGCTCAGGTTGGCGACCAGATCGGATGAGGCGAAGATGATCAGCCAGCCCATGGCCACGTAGATGCCCACCCTGGCCAACTTGAATCGGTTCTTGAAGATTACTTTCAGCACCACCCCGGTCAGCGCCAGGGACCAGATGACTGCAAATAAAGTCCAGCCGGTGGCGCCGCGCAGATTGACCAGCAAAAAAGGTGTGTAGGTGCCGGCGATTAACAGAAAGATAGCGCAGTGATCCAGGGTTTTGAATGCGGTTTTCAGCTTCGGATGGCGGGTGCCGTGGTAAAGCGCAGAGGCCATATACAGCAGAATCAGGGAGGCCCCGAACACGCTGAAGCTGACAATCTTCCAGACATCCCCCATCTGGCTGGCGCCCACTATCAGGGCGACAGTGCCGATAACGCTTAGAACAGCGCCAAGGCTGTGGGTAGCGCTGTTAATCCACTCCTCAATGCGGTTATGGAGGGATTCTGCCGTGGTCTGGGCCTGGTTCATAGGGATATTCATCTGCGGTTGTCTGTACGAACGGAAAGTATAATGCAGCTCAGCGTACAAGTGTACGCAAACAAATGCCATGAACATCCTGTGACCATGTTCAGAAAAACTGAATAACCTGCCGGAAATCTTCCGTTTTCGTCTTTTGCGCCGGGCGGTTATGCTTACACCAAGTTTGAAACAACCAAGGGGATTGTTCTGATGGCAAAAGTTCTTGTTCTTTACTATTCCATGTACGGTCATATCGAAACCATGGCCAACACCGTGGCCGAAGGTGCCAAGGGCGTTCAGGGTGCCGATGTAGTGGTCAAGCGTGTACCGGAAACCATGGCAGACCAGGCGTTCCTGAACGCCGGCGGCAAGGCCGATCAGGCAGCCCCGGTGGCCACCCCGGCCGAGCTGGCGGATTATGACGCCATCATTTTCGGCACGCCGACCCGGTTCGGTAATATGGCCGGTCAGATGCGCACCTTCCTGGACCAGACCGGCGGCTTGTGGGCCGAAGGCAAGTTGCACGGAAAAGTGGCGAGTGTGTTTACCTCAACCGGCACCGGTGGCGGGCAGGAGCACACGATCAGCTCCTTCTGGACCACGCTGGCGCACCACGGCATGGTGATCGTGCCTCTTGGTTACGGCATTCCCGACTTTTTCGATATCTCCGAAGTCAATGGCGGCACGCCCTATGGCGCCTCCACCATTGCTGGTGGTAATGGTTCACGCCAGCCTAGTGAAAAAGAACTCAACATTGCCCGCTATCAGGGCAAGCATGTGGCGGAGCTGGCAGTAAAGCTGCATGGCTGATTAACGGATTTGTGATTCGTTAAACGCGAACAAGGGCAGGGGGTGACCTCTGCCCTTGTTGTTTCCGGCGGTTTTTTTGCGGCGAGATCAGAACCGGTAGTTCAACTGGGCCGCCAGGTTGTGCAGCGTGCCCTCACTGGTGCCGATAGCCCGATGGTTGCTGCCAGCGGGGTTCTCAACAGCGGTCACGTCACCTTCCTTGATCTGAATCCACGAATAGGCCACATCAACCGACAGGTTGTCCCACCATTGGTAGCTGGCCCCCAGGCCGACGATGTAGCGGTCGTTATCCGGCCCCCGCGGGGTGCGGAAATCCGAGTTGCGCAGCGGGCTCTGGTCAAAGCTGGCGCCGGTCCGGAGGGTTAACCGGTCATCCCATGCATAGCTGGCACCAACGCCGAAACGGTAACTGTCCTCAAATTCCAGTGGCTGAACCAGATCTCGCCGGCGCACATCGTCACCGCTTTCGGTAATGTCTGAGCCACCCCGGGCCGAGGTGTCTGCGTACGATAAACGCAGTTCGTCATACACACTCCAGTTGGTGTAGGTGACGCTGCCCATCACCGCTATGCGGTCTGTCCACTGATGGAAGGCGCTCAGCGTCAGTACATCGGGTAGGGTGATGGTGGATTCCAGGTCGCCACCCAGAGCGCCGCGCTCATCAAAGGCCGAGGCTACCGCATCCCGGGCATCTTCCTCGGTGATGTTGGCAAAGCCCTGAACTGTCTGTACCAGGCGTTCCCGGAACGCAGGATCAGACACTTCCTTGCGCTTGGCTTGCCCTGTGGCGACATGCTCCGTGCGGCTGCGGTAGTTCAGGCCGAAGCGTGTCCGGTCGTTCATCTCCCACAACAGGCCGAAGCTCAGGCCGAAGGCCATGCTGTCGATTTCAATGTCGTTCTCGATATCGAACTGGGAGCCAATGCGGGCGACGGCATCTTCCGCCGTGGCGCGGGCCGCGGCTTCGCCTTCCTGTTCCCGAACCCGATCCACCAGGGCTTCCGCTACCAGATAACCGGTATCAATCTGGTTGGTGAGTTTTGCGTCGTACATCTGGATGAAACCACCAAAACCAACCGTCACCGTGTCGGTAGCGCGGAACGCGAACACCGGATTGATGTTCACTGTAGTCTGGGAGGTTTCCTCTGAGTGATAACGGCCAGCCCAACCTGTGGGGAAGTCACTGCCCGAGGCAAACGGAGCATAGATGCCAACACCGACGGCGGCGTCGTCGCTGATCCTGTGGGCGAGGTAAAGGTGTGGCGCGATGGACACTTCCTTACTGGTGGCGTTGCCCGGGCCACTCACCGGTGTTGGATCAAGGCCGTAGGGCAGCTCGATTTTTTCCCGCTGCACGCGCACGTTGTAGTTCAGGTCAGCGTAGATGGCGCTGACGCCCAGACTGGTCTGGGTGCCGCTCAAGCGCAGCAGGCCTGCCGGGTTGTGGGCAACCACCGAAGCGTCTTCCAGCAGGGCCGCAGTGCCGGCAAAGCCATGGCCTGTTTCCTTGGTGCCGTGCTGGGTCAGTTCCAGACCAGCGCCGTGTGCGGCCGATGAAGCAGCCATGATGGCTGCGGGCAACAAGGCCCGCAGCGGAGTGTTTGCAGAAAACATAATGCGTGTCCTGTTAACTGATCAGAGGCGAACGTCGATAAATTCTTCGATAACGGTGAGTTCAGACGGGGTGTTGAAGAAGTCCGCCACCTGCATCTGCATTTCAAAGTGGACCTCTTCGCCGTTTGGCAGCGCCACGGTGGCGTCGGGATCATCGCTGCGCGGGTCGTCTACCAGGGTGTCTGGCCGCAGCGGCGAGGAGTGGGCGCCGAAGCGGAAAGGCACGGCAATTTGCAGGCCCTGCGGCGTAGTGCCGTCGGCTCGGGTTGAAGGGGTAACTATGCCGTTGTCCAGATTGCTCTGGCTGACAAATTCAAGCCCCATGGCGTTGGCCAGCGGGGTGCTGCCGGCAAGCGGTGCGTTCTGGCCCACGGAAGGCGGTAATACCAGATCAGACGGGCTGGCATCACTGCCATCGTTACCGACCACTTGTGACAGGTACACCGGGCGGGCCTGGGGATTACCGTTGGCGTCCGCCGGGTTGGCGATGGCCTGGGCGTGGTTGAGCGGGTCCACCGAATCAATGGCGGCCTGCACTACGGCAAAGAACCGGAAGTAATCCTCTGTGCCCGGAAACACGCCGGATTCTGCAAGGCCTGCAGCAAGCTGTGGCCCGATGGTGTCAGAGGCAGCCAGGGTTTCCATGATGCCGCCGGTGGGGGTCAACATGGCAACGGAGCGAATGTCCGGGTCCTGGGCCAGAAACGGTGCGGCAACGATGTTGCCTACGGAATGGCCGAGGAAGTGGAGTTCGTTGAAATTGACGTGTTCGAACAGGTTCAGCCGAAAGTTGCTGGCTACACAGCGCTTAAGCAAGCCGGAGTCTTTGAACAGGGCATCACTCATGCCGCACTGGCTCATCTTCTTGGTGCGGATGTAGTGAGTCAGTGTCACCAGATCAATCGCGCCCTGACGCAGGGTGTCGCGCTGGGTAAGCGGCTGGGACGGGTTCAGGAAGTGGGAGCCGGAGCCATCAATGATGCCATCCGGGCCGTCGCCTTCTCCGCCTGTCAGGTCCAGGTAATAGGTGCGCTCCACCTTGAGCGGAATGATGTCTTTTGCGGCGCTCAGTGTTGAGTCATCCAACTGCGAGTTCAGGTTTGCCGCATGCAGTGCCAGGCGGCTGTCATCAGCCGGCAACTGGTTGCGCACCAGGCCATGCAGGGGCATGTCGATGGCAATCACCGCAAAACCCTTTTGGGCAAGCTCAGAGGCAATGGCCAGGGCGTTAGTCCGGTCCTGTTGAATTGCGTGCTGGAAGATGACCAGCGGATAGCCGTTTTCGGGGCGGTCCGGTACACCGGAAGCCTCAGGGTCGGGCACGGCAAGTACCGCGGGAACCGTATGCCAGGCTTTAACCTGTGGCAATTGTGTGCTTCCGCCTGCCACAAGACCACGGGCCTCATCGCTGTTACAGCTGCCGGCTGCACAGGACCACTTTGCAGACAGCACGGCCTCGTCTGTTGAAGGAGTCTCTCCCCAGATGTCGGGATTCCCGGGTGTTTCGATAAACGACGGGAGCGTGATGGTGCCCGGGTAGATAATGGCCTTGTCGCCAGGCGCTTTGGCCACATCCTGGCCGAGGAGCGAGCCGATGGTCAAAAAGCAGATAGCGGTTTCACACTTCACGTCACCGTCAATGGGGGCTGGAAACTCGTCGTTCCTGATCGCCTTAGCCAGCTCAAGGAAGGTGTCATCCTGCTGCTGCGTAGTCACACCCCAGCCCAGCAACAGATCATCCCGGCTCAGGCCGAAACGGCTGTCCTCCACCAACGGTGCGATGGCCGGGTTGGTGGTGCACTGCAACAGGGCTGGGTCGGAACGGTCCGGGCTGTCGCACTGGTCCAACAGGTTGGTGCCCTTGGCGATGGACCATTGCAACGGGCTGCCAACCAACGCGCCGTCAGGGTCCAGCACGCCTTTGGTAATGACGGCGGTATAGCTGGTGCCTTTGTCCAGGGCGCGGGTGGGTATGATCAATAACTCCCGGGCTTCCGCGTTGTACTGCACACGGTACTCCGTATCGGGTGCCAGCTCACGGTCGACGGCGGTGGGTTGAACCCGCTCCGGGTAGGTGTTGGCGGCCGTGGTCATCCGGAACACGCGAACTGTATTGCCTGCCTGCAAGCTGGCCGCATCCACATCACCGGTAAAGGCGACGCGCCAGGGAGCAATGGTGGAGAAGCCATCCAGCTCGTTCAGTCCTTGAACCAGTGCGGCAGAGGAGGCTTCCGGGTCGGATACCGGCGCGTTGATGGTGCCGTCTTTCGCAGCGGAAGCGTCGGCCTCGAACAGCAGGTTGGTGGGAAACGGCAGAACCTGGTTGGCTGGGTCGAAGGCCACGTTCACTGTGGAAAACGCGCGCCCATCCTGACCTTCGGAACCGTTGCCGGCGCCTGTGGCATCGTTAGAGGTGGCTTCACCTCCTGTGCTCAGGCACCCGGCCAGCATGATGGCAATGGAACTTGCCAGTACTCCTTTCATCGAAGCAACCGGCAGACGACTTGACTGCAACTTCATTGTGCAACACCCCATGTTACGACTTTTCGTATTTGTTTACGGAACGGAACAGGATGTTACGTATGTGGCGGAGAGGTTTATTGGCCTGATCAGCAAAGGGCCGCGTCAGAATGGCATAATTTGCGCGTTGACGGGTCTCAGGCCCTTGGCATGGCGGTCATTGGGCGATTTTGTGCGTGATGTCTCAAATTGGCCGGTTCAAGACTTCGCTGCGGTTTTGAGTCGGGAGAAAGTGGCGGGTACAACACCAAGCCATGAGGCAAGCTGGTTGTCTGGCACCCGCTTGATCAACTCCGGGTACTCATCCACCAGCAGCGCGTAGCGCTCTTTGGCAGACATAGTGTGTTTGCGATATTCCCGCATGCTGGTGAGCTCTGCCATTTCCTCAGTGAGCACCAGGGCAAATCTGGCCCACAATCCGTCGCCGTGGCTCTGAATAGCTGACCGGAAAGCCGCGAAATCGGCAACCCAAACGGTGGCGGGCAGTACGCTGGTCAGGCACAGGGTGTTGCGCACGGTGCGGCTGCGCCCGAACACCGGCCAGATCAGGTCACCCTCGGTGAAGAAGTGGTGGATGGCCACCTTGCCGGTCGGGGATTCCCTGAACAGTCGGAGGATGCCGTACTGGATGAGGTAAACGTTGGCCCAGGGGCGGTCGTGTTTTTCCAGTGGTGTTTCGGCGTCGATGCGTTCCTGGTGGAACAGGCGGGCCAGGTCGCTGAGGAACAGGGCTTCGGGGGTGTCCTGTTTTTCATTCAGGCAGATCCCGAACGCATGGCTCAGGCCATTTAACAAGGCCACTTCCGCGGGGGCTGCGTCGTAGCGGATTATCTCGTTGGTTTCATCCCCCAGCAAGCAGGGTGCTGAGGCCATGGATGGCCTGAAACTGCTGTTCATAATCTAACCTTCGCGACATTGGCGTAGGTCAATTATCCTACCATAAAACAAACATCCAAAATGACTTAAATCATTAAGGATATTTGACTGAATCGATAAGCTGTCAGATGTGGAGCAAGCCACAGGTGGTGCGTCTCCGGAGTCCGGCCCAAACATCGGAAGATTGAGGGGAGGCCTCCCAAAACACGCTCCTTCGGCACATCCTTGTGACGCTTGGGCTCCGCCATCCATGGCTCCGCACAGTTTTGTGAGGCCTCCCCTCAATCTTCCTACGTGCGTGCATTCGAGCTTTGAGACTGTCGCAAAAAACTATCCATTAATGGCTGGTGCCTTCCTCGTAATTAATCTTGTTCCACACGTTGTACTTGCCGGAGGGCTTCTTCATGGGAATGCGCTTCTCTTCCTCCAGCGTGTCGGCGTCGTAAACAATGATGGCGCCGTCGTCGTCCCAGATGCTTAGCAGAAGCTTTTCACCATGGCGGTCGAATTCCACGTGGGCGGCGACTTTGCCGGGTTCCGGTTGCAGGGTTTTGACGATTTCCAGGGTTTGTTTGTCGATGATGTGGACCTTGTCGGCGTTGGGGCCGAAGAATACGTCGGCCCAGGCGTAGCGGGAGTTTTCATGGCTGCGCATGAAGAAGCCGGGGCCTTCGGTGTCCAGGGTTTTGATCACGTCCCAGGTGTCCATGTCGATGATGGAGATGGCGCCGGCCCGGAAGTGGGGGGTGGCCATTACGCGGCGGCCTTCGTGTTCCCAGGTGATGCCGGAGCCCAGGTGGGGCATGCCCGGTAGTGGCAGTTCGGCGGTGGTGTTGCCAGTGTCCAGGTCGATAACTACGCCGTGCTTGCCGTCGCGGGCGGCGCCAATGAGGTGCTGGTAGCCGGGGTCGAAGAAGAAGTCATCCAGCAGAGTGTCGGTGGCCATCCGGCGGACTTTGGCCTTGCGGTTTTCAACGGTGATTTCCCACGCTTCCGGAATGTCTTTCAGGGCGGCGATGAAGCTGCTGCGTGGTGGCGCGGTGTAGACGGCGCTGACCCGGGAGGTTTCACCGGCGTCGTTGTCGACGGGGATGAGATCCAGCATGTCCAGATTGACGGCATCAAACAGTACCAGGGTGTGAGGAAGGTAGTTGGCGGCCATCAGGTAGTTACCGTCAGCCGAGACGGCGATGTTGCGCATGTTGATGCCGGCGCGGGCTTCCGCTACCACTTTCAGGTTGTAGATGTCGTATTTGGTGATCCAACCATCCCGTGAACCAAAGTACACGTAGCGGCCATCCGGGCTGTATTTGGGGCCGCCGTGCAGGGCGAAGCGGCTGGGGAAGCGGTGAATCGGTTCCATGCTGTCGCCATCCAGCAGGGTGACGTGGTGGTCGCCGATTTCTACCACCAGGAACAGGTTCATCAGGTCGGCTTCGAATACCGGGTCGTCGGGCAGGACGCCTTCGGGGTGGACAACCTCCCGGCTGGCTCGGATCTCGGTTTCGCCCCATTTCAGCGGGTGTGTCGGCGCCTGGTACATGAACTCGGTCAGAGCGGTGATCTGCTGGTCGTTCAGGACGGTTTCATAGCCCATCATCTGGGTGGCGGGCCGACCTTTGCGAATGACGTTCTCGGCGTCAGCTTTTCTGAGCCGGGACAAATTATCCGGCAACAGCGCCGGGCCCATGCCGCCGAGGCGGTCGGTGCCGTGGCAGGCGGCGCAGTGCTGCAGGTACAGGGTGTCTGTGTCTACGGCATCGCTGGCCGTCGCCATGCCAGTCACCAAGGTAGTGGCGAGCAAGAGTGCCTTGCTGAGTTGAGTGTGGGTTTTCTTGAGGTTCACCAGCGACTGCTCCCGGTTCAGTTTGTTCAGAATGACGTGTTCAGGCCGGCCGGCGGGCGGCGGTTGCCGCCGGGCCGGTCAGGGCGCTGTTCCAGCCGGCTTGTGCCGGGCGGGCCAGTTTTTCCGCCAGCTGTACCACTTCCCCTACGATAATCAGCGTGGGTGGTTGGAAGTCTTCCCGGGCAATGGTCTCCACAAGGTTGTCCAGGTTGGTGACGGTCATGTGCTGAAGCGGCGTGGTTCCCCGTTCTACCAGGGCCACCGGGCACTGCCCGGACAGTCCGTGGGCGGTCAGTTCCCGGACAATGGTGGGGGCGTTGTGCAATCCCATGTAGAACACCCGGGTTTGGCCCGGCGCAGCCAGTACCTGCCAGTTGAGCTCCAGGCTCTGGTCGGCCTTGCGGTGGCCGGTGACAAAAGTCACGCTTTGGGAATAGTCCCGGTGGGTCAGGGGGATGCCACAGTAGGAGGCACAACCCGCGGCAGAGGTAATGCCGGGCACAACCTGGAAGTCTATGTCGTTTTCCACCAGGAACTCGGCCTCTTCGCCCCCGCGGCCAAAGATGTAGGGGTCGCCGCCTTTCAGGCGAACTACCCGGCGCTGCTTCATGGCCAACTGCACCAACAATTCGTTGGTTTCTTCCTGGGGCACGTAGTGGCAACCACTGGCCTTGCCCACATGGATACGTTCGGCCCGGGGGTTGACCAGTTCCATGATCTGGGGTGAGACCAGCCGGTCGTAAACGATGGCATCTGCCTGTTGGATCAGCATCAGGGCCCGCAGGGTCAGCAGTCCCGGATCACCGGGGCCGGCGCCGACAATGGCCACTTCGCCCGCCCGCAAGGGTTGTTCCGCCAGCTGGAATTCCACCAGGCATTTTTTCCGTGGATGTGTGTTCATGGCGTGTTCCTTACAGGTTGTGAACCGGGATTTCGACAATCGGGGCGGCCACTCTTCGTGGCAGGTCTCCAATCACACCAATTTCGTCATTGGTGAGGTAGCAGCCGGGGTCTTCCTCCCAGAAGTCGCCGGACACGTTATAGGCCCGTACCCGGGTGTTACCGTTGCAGATGTTCAGGTATTTGCAGTCTGCGCAGCGGCCTTTCAACGGGCGCGGGTGCTGGCGGAAGCCCTGCATCAGCGGGTCGGTGGTTTCAGACCAGATCTTTGAGAACGGGGTCTGGCGCACGTTGCCCAGGTTGTGGTCCCACCAGAAGGTGTCCGGGTGTACCACGCCCAGGTTGTCGATGTTGGAAATGTTCACGCCGGAGGAGTTGCCACCCCAGTTGGTCAGCCGCTGGGTGAGGGCAGCCACCTGGTCCGGGTAGTGTTCCTTGGCCCATTCGATCAGGAAGGGGCCGTCGGCGTCGTTGTTGCCGGTGACGTACTCCCGCTCAATGCCGCGCTTGAGTTCGTCGTGGCAGTGGTTGAACAGCAGGTTCATGGCGTCGCGGGTCATGTCGTACCAGGCGTCGCGCTTCTTGTTGCGGCCGCCGCGGCCGGAGTAGTTCAGGTGCGACAGGTAGAATTTGTCGATCTGGTGCTCGTCGAGTATCTCCAGCATGGCCGGCAGTTCCGGGTAGTTGTCCTGGGTCAGAGTGAAGCGCAGGCCTACCTTGATGCCAACCTGCTTGCACAGGGCCACGGCGTTCATGGATTCCCCGAAGGCACCCTTTTTCTGGCGGAATTCGTCGTGGGTGGCCTCCAGACCATCGATGCTGATGCCCACATAGTCGAAACCCACGTCTTTGATCTTGCCAATGTTGTCTTCCGTAATCAGGGTGCCGTTGGTGGACAAGCCTACATAGAACCCCATGTCCTTTGCGCGGTGGGAGATGTCGAAAATATCCGGGCGCATCAGGGGCTCACCGCCAGAGAGAATCAGCACGGGTACCCCAAACGCTTTAAGGTCGTCCATCACGGCGTAGACTTCCCGGGTGCTGAGTTCGCCCTTGAAGTCGATGTCTGCGGAGATCGAATAGCAGTGTTTGCAGGTGAGGTTACAGCGGCGGATCAGGTTCCAGATCACCACCGGGCCACTGGGCTTGGGCAGTGTGCGCACCGGTGCCGGGTTCATCAGACTCTTGATGTAGCGGGTCATGCGAAACATGGTGTTGCTCCCTATTTCCTCAGCCGCAATCCGGTTTTTTTCAGGATGGCGGAGCTGTAGAGAATGGTGTGGCTCGAACCGCTTGCCCCGAGTAGTTCCCGAATCTGCTGTGCCTTGTTTTCCACTTCATCCCGGCTGGTGCCGTGAACCATGGCAAACAGGTTATAGCTCCAGTAAGGCAGGTGCCTGGGGCGCCGGTAGCAGTGGCTGACAAACGGCAACTCGCCCACTTTCTCACCGAGTTCAGTGATGGCCTCGTCGCGGACATCCCATACGGTCATGCCGTTGAAACGGTATCCGAGTTTGTAATGGTCTGGCACAGCTGCCACCCGGCGAATAATTCCGGTTTCCCGCATACGCTGGAATCGGGCAAGCACTTCGTCGGCGGGCATAGCGAGCTGGTGCCCGAGTTCGGCCCAGGGGTCGGGCACCAGAGGCAGCCCGCCCTGGGTGGCCAGGATCAGTTCCCGATCCCGGTCACAGAGTTGGTGATCAGATCGGGAAGTGGAGGTGGACATGGAATTCCTGCTCCTTGGGCATGTTGTAAACCGGGTAGCCGGTGAGGTCTTCAATCTGGCTGATGATGTCGGCAATCGCTTCCGGAGTTTCGGTGGCCAGTACAAACCACATATTCAGCTGATGCTCCCGGCGGTAGTTGTGGGCCACTTCGTCGAAGCGGTTTACCTGCTCCGCTACTCGCTCAAAGTCGTGCTCGGGAATGCGCATGGCGGCGAGGGTCAGGCCGCCCCCCATTTCGCCGGCGTGGAACATGGGGCCAAAGCGGGTCAGGGTGCCGTTGGCGAGCAGAGCCTTGAGGTGGTCCAGCAAGTCCTGTTCGGTCATGCCGATTTCCTCGGCCACGTCTTTATAGGGCGTTCTGGTTAACGGCAGCCCTGTTTGCAGGCGGTTGATGATTGCCCGCTCGACCGGTGTGAAATCCGGGGCTTCGATACGGCTGCGTTGCTCAGCGGTCGCTGACATAGCGTCCTCCGCGCTGGAGGTAGGCTTTGTTGCTGAACAGCACGGCATGGGGGATGCCTTCCAGCCCGTGCTCGAGAACAAGCTGTTCGAGCTGGCTCTGAACACGGTTTCGGTCAATGCCGTGAATCATGCAGAACAGGTTGTAGGGCCAGTCTGGCAGGCGCCGTGGGCGCTGATAGCACAGGGTAACGATCGGTGAGGCGGCCAGGGCTTTGCCCAGTTCGGATACCCGTTCGTCTGGTACATTCCAGACGGCCATGGCATTGGCGCGGTACCCCAGGGTGCGGTGTTTCACCACAAGGCCAAGGCGTTTGATCAGCCCCTGCTGCTGCCATTGGCTGACCGCTTGCATGACCTGTTGTTCGGTCAGGCCGGTACGCTCTGCCAGGGCCAGATAAGGCCTTGGGGTCAGTGGCAGGCCGTTTTCGAGTTGCTCCCGGAGCCGCAGTAAACCCCAGGCGCTGATGGACTGGGTGTCAAACAGGTAGTTCTGATCCTGGCGGGTGGCGGGCAGGTTCATGGCAGCGCCTCCCAGTCGATATCGAAGCCAAGATCAATGTGATAACCCTCAACCATTGGAAGTCTTAGCATGGGTAGCTTCAAATGGTGTTCCAGTTCGTCCAGACGCTCTTCCAGAATGTCGTCATTGGGTGCTGTCATCACGAACCAGAGATTGTAGGTGTGCTCCCGGGCATAGTTGTGGTTTACCCCCGGGGCACGGTTGATCCGGGCGGCCACCAGATCTATCTGTTCATCGGGTGCCGCCACGGCAGCCAGCAGGCTGGCGCCCGCCTGGCTGTGCTCAAACACCGGTCCAACCCGGCTGAGCACCTGCTGTTCCTGCAGGGCAGACAGTCTTTCGATAACCTCTTCTTCGGTCAGGCCCAGTTCCCGGGCCATGTCCTCGTAGGGGCGTTCACTGACGGGCAGGTCACGCTGGTACCTGTCGATCAGTTGTCTGTCTACCATATCCAGTCTCATCAGATAGCTCCTCCGGGCCGGGGCCGGGATCAGTACACGTCGTGCTGGGTGTTGTAGACGTTGAACTTGCCGGTTGGTGTAACCAGGCGTTCGTCGTCTATGACTTTCTTCAGCTTGCGGGTCTTGTCATCGACCACCACGATGGCGGATTTCTTGTCTTGGGTATTCCAGACAGAGAACCACACCTCGTCACCCTTCACGTTGTACTCAGGCTGAACCACCCGCTTTGGTCCTTCACCCAGATTTGCCCATTCGGCAATGGGCAGCACTTCGTAGCCGGCATCAAAGTTGTTGATGTCGAACACCGCCACGCTCTGGCTGATGCTTTCCAGCGGGTGCAGGGCGGTATCTACCCAGAGGTTCTTGGACTTGGGATGGGTTTTTACGAACAGGGAACCACCGCCCTGGCCGTTGACCGTGCGAACCACTTTCCAGGCTTTGTCTGGATGGTTTTTCGGGTCAGTGCCGATCAACTGAATGGTCGGGTCACCCAGGTGAGACGTCGCCCAGACAGGGCCGTGATCCGGATCCACAAAGTTGGCACCACGGCCCGGGTGGGGGATCTTGCCCACATCGACAATGGCAGCCAGTGTGCGATCTTCTGCATCGACAACAGCAATCTTGTCGGAGTTGTTGGCGGCGGTCATGAAGTAACGCATGCTGGCGTCCCATCCGCCATCGTGCAGATATTTAGCTGCATCAATGGTGGTGATGGTCATGTTGTCCAGGTCTTCATAGTTGGCCAGCATGATCTTGCCGGTTTCTTTGACGTTAACAATGAATTCCGGGTGCGCGTGGGAGGCTACGATGGCGGCAACACGGGGTTCCGGATGGTACTCCTGATCGCCCACGGTCATGCCCCGGGTGCCCACGATCTTCTTGGGCTCAAGGGTGTCGCCGTCCATGATCACGAACTGTGGCGGCCAGTAGGTGCCTGCAATCGCGTACTTGTCTTCCCAGCCCTTGAACTTGGAGGTTTCAACCGAGCGTGCTTCCATGCCCACCTTGATCTTGGCGACGGTTTCCGGCTCTTTCATCCACAGGTCGATCATATTCACCAGGGCGTCACGGCCGATCACGAACAGGTAGCGGCCTGAAGCACCCATACGGGAAATGTGTACCGCATAACCGGTCTTGATGATCTTGGCGATTTCATGGGTGTCGCCGTCAATCAGGGCAATCTCGCCGGCATCACGCAGGGTCACGCTGAACAGGTTTTCCAGGTTCAGTTTGTTCATCTGCTTGGTGGGGCGTTTCTCGGGCGGGATCACCACTTCCCAGGTGGCCTTCATGTCGGCCAGGCCGAACTCGGGAGGCTGGGGTGGCTCGTGCATGATGTACTTGGCCATCAGCTCGACGGTTTCTTCGTCGAAGTCACCGGAGGTGAGCCAGTTCGGCATGCCGGCTGGGGAGCCATAGCTGATCAGGGCTTTCAGGTAATCCATGCCCCGTTCCTGGGTGATGTCGGTGGTCAGCGGCTTGCCCGTGGCACCTTTGCGCAACACACCGTGACAACCGGCGCAGCGCTCGAAGTAAATCTGCTTGGCGCGGGCGAACTCTTCGTCGGTCAGGTCAGGCGCGCCAGGGGTGCGGACGACTTTGGCAGACGCGGCATCGATTGAGCTTGGGGTGCCCTCGTAGGCTACGGAGGCTTCATCAACGTTCTTGTGTGGCTGTGCCTGCACGGTCATCACGCCCATAGACGTAATGGCCACCGCAAGAGCCAGGGGTTTGATCATCATGTCGGTCACTCTCATCAGGTTCTCTCCTTGGTATTCAAGAGTGCTTACTAGGTTTCTCTTGTTGCTGTTTCTGAACATTGATTAATGTCACGGGTTTGCATCTTTTCAAGAGAGTACCCCTAGGTGGGTATGCCCAAAGATCTCTGGCAGTGAGTTAAAAGTTTAATCAATATCAAGGTTATGAATGAGGCGTATCCGCAGCATGAAGGCCTGGTTACAGGAGATGTCGAGATGAACAGCTTGTGGCCCTCGGGGGTGAGGAAAGTGCCGGTTGCCGTGCTGCTCTGGTTGGCGCTTCCGGTTGCTGTCGCGCAGCCCGCCAGCGAGGAGGAGTTGACCAACTTTGTCATTCAGGATTGCGGATCCTGCCACGGCCTGACCATGCGCGGAGGCCTGGGCCCTCCGTTACGGCCGGAAGATCTGAGCCAGCTGCCGGAAGCTGCGATTGCCGCCATCATCCGCGAAGGGGTGCCCGGCACGGCAATGCCGCCCTGGAAAGCCCTGTTGACGGACGATGAGATTGACTGGATAAGCCAGCAGCTGAAGTCAGGTGCTTTACTGAGTGACTGACGAAGCGCGAAACCGCCCCTTCGTCACTAACCAAGGAACTGCCATGAAAGCATTGTTTCGTTTAACGCTCCCGCTGCTGATGTTGGCCGTGCTGACCGGTTGCCAGTCTGTGGCCACCGCACCGGCGGACAATCTGCGGGGCACTGGTGACCTGGGCCTGATCATTGAACGGGCCACAGGCTCCGTTCTGGTCATTGACCATTCCGAGTACGAAATTCTCGGCCGGGTTGAGGGTTTGGGTGATTTGTCCCATGCCTCGGTGGTGTATTCCCGTGATGCCCGCTATGGCTATGTGTTCGGTCGTGATGGTGGGCTCACCAAGGTTGACCTGCTGACCCAGAGCATCGTCAACCGGGTGATTCAGTCTGGCAACAGCATCGGCGGCGCCATTTCCCAGGATGGCCGTTATGTGGCGGTGTCTAATTACGAACCTGGCGGCGTGAACATTTTTGATAGCCGCACCCTGGAAAACGTGCTGATGCTGCCGGCAACCTATACCAACGCCAGCGGTGAGCAGGACCAGTCCAAAACCGTAGGGTTGGTGGACGCACCGGGCAATCAGTTTGTTTTCAGCTTGTTTGAAGCCGGCGAAATCTGGACGGTGGATATGGTTTCGCAGCCGCCGGTCGTCTCCCGCCACCCGGCGGGCAAACAACCCTACGATGCTTTGATCACTCCCGATGGCCGTTACTACATTGCCGGCCTGTTTGGTGAAGACGGCTTGTCCATGATGGACCTTTGGGCACCGGAGCAGGGCGTGCGAAGCATTCTGCCGGATTATGGCAAGGGCGAACAGCGCCTGCCGGTGTACAAGATGCCCCACCTGGAAGGCTGGGCCATCGCCGATGGCCACGCGTTTGTGCCGGCGGTTGGTCGCCATGAAGTGCTGGTGGCGACAATGGATGACTGGAGCATGGTGCAACGCATTCCGGTGCAGGGCCAGCCAGTATTTGTGATGGCCAGCCCGGACAACCGCCGGATCTGGGTCAGCTTTGCCCACCCACAGAACGATGTGGTGCAGGTGATTGATTCCCGGACCCGGGAAATCATCCGTACCCTGGAGCCCGGCAAGTCCGTGCTGCACATGGAATTCACCCCGCGCGGTGAGGAAGTGTGGGTATCCTCCCGGGACAGCGACCGGGTGACCGTCTATAACACCCGTACTCTGGAAGAAGTGGCTACCCTGCCGGCACAGAAGCCGTCCGGCATCTTCTTTACCAACCGGGCGCATCAGTTGGGCTTGTGAGATGAGGGTGGCCGCTGGCGGTTGGCTGTTTATGCTCTGGACCAGTACCGTCAGCGCCGGCCAGTTTTCCGGGCCGGTGCGACTTGAAGTAGAAACGGAATCCAGGTCTGTCACCGTGGCCAGTTACCGGCTGCAGCGTTATCTCGACAAACAGAACTGCAAGGCAGAGCTGGTGTTCAATCAAGCCGTTGAGGGTGAGGCTCAGGTTGAGAGTGACCTGGTGTACCGGCAGGATGGCTGGGAAGGCAGGCTCAGGCTCCGGGCCGTCAACGCCGATGGCCAGGATCCGGTTCCGGTCTGGGTAACCCGGAAAACCGCCGGTGTGAGAACACTGGGGGAGCTGGAAGGGCGGGATGTCTCGCTGGTGGCAGGAACTGATCCGCTCTCCGGGCAGCTTGCACTCAAGGCCCTGGCTGCCGAGGGTATAACGCCGAAACCGGGGCAGCGATATGAAGCAGGTGATTTCAGCTCTGCCCTGGGTTTGTTGCTGCACAACAACACCCATGCGGCGGTCTCGGAACTCGGGTTGGTTACGCCGTTCCTGGAACCCCAGGGCCTGGCCATTACCTGGAAGGGAAAACCCGTTTCAGGTGCTGGCTGGTATGCCGGTACCGACACCACGAACCCCGGATTACAGCCGTGCCTGAGGGCATTGCTTGAACTGAAGCGCAGCGACGATCGCCAGATATTCAATCTTTTCCCGGAATGGGTGCACGGCTTTGCCCCACCTGATTCCCTGCAATAAAAGGAACCTGTACATGACCTTCTACCAACCCGCCGGCAACGAAGTCGAACTGTTCACCGCCGCTGCCGACAACGGCCTGCCGGTACTGATCAAAGGCCCCACCGGCTGTGGTAAAACCCGCTTTGTCCGTTACATGGCGGAGAAGCTTGGCCGCCCGGTCTATACCGTGGCCTGCCACGACGACCTTACCGCCTCTGACCTGGTTGGCCGCCACCTGATCGGCCCGGACGGCACTTACTGGCAAGACGGCCCCCTGACCCGGGCGGTGCGGGAAGGCGGAATCTGCTACCTTGATGAAGTAGTGGAAGCACGAAAAGACACCACCGTGGTACTGCACCCGCTGGCGGACGACCGCCGGGAACTGCCCATCGAACGCACCGGCGAGCTGCTGAAAGCCGCTCCGGGCTTTATGCTGGTGGTGTCCTACAACCCGGGTTACCAGAGTTTGCTGAAAGGCATGAAACCGAGTACCCGGCAGCGCTTTGTGTCTATGAGCTTCAATTACCCGACGCCGGATGTGGAGCAGACCATCGTGCAGGAGGAGTCCGGCTGCGATGCCGACCTTGCGAAGCAGCTGGTAGGGCTGGCAACCTCGCTGCGCAAGCTGAAAGACCATGACCTGGAAGAAGCGGCGTCTACCCGCCTGCTGATCCACACCGCATACCTGGTCGCTTCCGGTATGCCCCACATCGAGGCCTGCCGGGCCGGGATGATCGAACCGCTGTCGGATGATGCGGTCACTGTGAATGCACTGATGGAGGTGGTGTATGCCGTATTCGGGCAGTCCGAAGACTGAATCGCCCGGGGCGATTGCTCCGGTTATCTGGTATTTGCTGAACCTGCTGGCGTTGCCGGTCATCGGCTTTATCGTTTTGCTGACGATCGCCATGAAGTCCGGCGAAGCCCACGCTTTGCGGCGGGCCCACAGCAAGGCTGGGGTCTATATGTCCATACTCGGCGCCGTGTTGATCAGTTCAGGTGTTGCTGTTTGCTGGCTTGTTTATGGCAATACTGGTTTGTTCTGGACATACGCGATCGTCTGGGCAGTGGTGCTGCACACGTCGTTTGTGCTGTGGGGCATGATTTCCCTGGCTCAGGCCATAGGCAATAAGCCGCCTACTTTTCCGCGGCGGCTGCTGTAAGTTCGGGTTCAGAGGAAAAGGGTTTTTATGGCAATGGAATTTAAGTCAGGCTCGTGTCTCGTCCGGACATTTTGCCTGGCCAATAAAGCTCGCCTCCGAGTCAACATAGAGCAGATTTGCATCGTTCATTTTCAACTGCCCATCTTCTTTAAGAAATTCAATTGAGAGGCTTCCAGCGTCACCGTGAAGGGTTATCCCATTTATGGTCAGGCACGTGCCGGAGGCAGCATTTTTTTCAAAGTACTCAATAGTGGATGCAAAATAACGAGGGTACGCAAGCATTTCTTTGACGTAAGGACGATCCTTTTCATTTGCTTCTCTAATATCCTGATAGGCATGATCAGTGAAAAAAGTGGAATAATCTGCCTCTATGCCATTTTCTTCCAGCGCCATCCGGAAACGCTCATAAACTTTCCATGCATTCTCTTGTTCAGCTGGGTTCGAGGCGCATCCACTTGTGAAAAGAATAGTGATGAGGATGCTGGAGATTGTTAGGGGTCTTCTCATTGCAAAGCTTCCAATAATTGACGATCTCTCGACTGTTTTGCACCTACTAATGCTTTTGCTGCCGTGCAAATAAGGCCCGAACAACTTGTGATCAACTTTTCAACATCAATGCTGCCGCTTGTAGTTGCGCTCGCCGCTCTTAAGAAGCGAAATGAAGCAGTAAACTGAATCAACCCCTGGTCGTCAACATGCATAGACACATCTGCCATACGCAGTTCCATCCCTAGCTCTCTGAGCCCTTCTTGCGCGGAGAATGTGACTTTTCCAGCGCGCCCATCGAGTGACGCCCTACCATGGTGATCAACGGAGAGTTTCACTGGCCCCGCTTCTCGCATCAAGCGAGCGGTTGTGGTGCCATCGGTAGAGTAGGAAAGTTCAAGAAAGCGGGCGACAGCGAGTTTTAACTCTGTCTGGCTATGAGAAATGGGCATTAAACCTCCGTGTTTAATCGACTCATTATTAATGGAGAATAAAGCTAATAAAATAATGGTATGCTGTCAAAGGGAAAAACAAAAACTAGTGGGAAGAACCGCATTCTTGCTAATCGATGGGCCCATTATAATCAATATGTGTGAGTGAATTAACTGAACGGGACACTAGCTTGTTAGATGAATGCCTGCCAGAACTGAAACTACGACAACCGCCCAGCCCTGAGCCGCCATTCTCCAGCCCCAGGGGGCATGCTTCATTTCCATGAAGTGATCTACCAGCAGTACTGCTTTCACAATCACCAGTCCGAACACCAGCCAAACCAGAACAGACATATCCGCGCCAGCCTGCATGGCCACAACCGGAGCCATGGTGCAGATCATCAGGGCGATATAAATCGCTAACATATCAGCCTCCTCAGGCCAGAACGTAGAGCATCGGGAACAGCACCAGCCACACCAAATCGACCATATGCCAGTAGGAGGCGCCGGATTCCATGCCATTCATGTCATCGCCGTTGTACTCGCCTTTTTTCACTTTTACCGCCAATACCACCAGGACGATCTGGCCCAGAACCACGTGCATGAAGTGGAAGAAGGTGAGGAAGAAATAGAACATGAAGAAGGTGTCGGTGCCCAGGTTGTAGCCGTTGCTGTAAAGGTCGGCGTATTCCCAGAGTTTGCCGAAGGTGTAGATGCAGGAGGCGGCGATGCCGGCCCACAGCAGCCCGGCTACGCCGGGTTTTCGGTCTCGCAGGCGGTGAACGGCCAGGGCAACCAGGTAGCTGGCGGTGATCAGGCCGATGGTGTTGATCAGGCCGGTCCAGGGGTGCAGGGCTTCTTTGCCGGCGGCGAAGGTGGCCGGGTCGAGGCTGCGGGCGACGCCGTAGCCGATGAACAGAATGCCGAACACGGCCAGTTCCGCGAAGATGAAGAACCACACGGCGAGGTCGCCGGGTAGGTGCGGTGATCGGGCGGCCTGATTGCGAGCCATCACATGCTCCGTTATCGGGTCAGGTTCAGGTACAGCTTGGGCAGCTGTGCGGGCAGTTGGGTCGGGTCTTTGATGACCACGTAGTTGGTGCTGCCGAATACATAGGGCAGATATTCATTGGCTTCTTCGTCAATGGTCACGCAGAACGGGGTCAGGCCGGCCTTATGGGCTTCCTGTACGGCCATTCGGGTGTCTTCCACGCCATATCGGCCTTCGTACAGGTCCAGGTCGTTGGGTTTACCGTCGGTCAGCAACAGCAGGATCTTCTGGTGTTCTGGTCTTGCCTGCAGCAGTTTGGTGGACTGGCGGATAGCGGCACCCATTCGGGTGTAATAACCCGGCTCCAGGGCCTGTATGCGGCCCCGGCTGGTGTCGTTGTAGGGTTCATCAAAGCTTTTGATGTGATGGAAGCGGATGTGGTCCCGTCGCCGTGAGGAGAACGCAAACAGTGCAAAAGGATCACGGCTGGCGGTGAGGGCTTCACTGAGTAATTGCAGGCCATCCCGGGCGATGTCGATCACCCGTTGATTGTTGTTGATGTAGGTGTCGGTCGACAGCGAGATGTCGGCCAGCACCAGGCAAGCCAGGTCGCGCTGGTTCTGTTTGCACTGGCGGAACAGCTTCTGGTCCATGTCGCCGGCGCCGCGCCGTTGCTGGACCACTCGCTCCAGGCAGGCATCCAGATCGAGTTCTTCGCCTTCCCGTTGCCGTCGTTCCCATTGGCGCAGGGGTTTCAGGGCGCTGAACTGCCGACGCAGGGTTTGCGCCGGGTTTTTCAGACGCTCCGGCAGGGGTGAGGGCACCGCTTCTCTGCTTAGCATGGGCTGCAGGCAGCAGAATTTTTCCCGGAAACCCTGACGGCGCCAGTCCCACTCGGGCAGGTGGATGCCCGGACCAAGGAACAGATCGTCGTTTTCTTCCGAGGGCAGGTCCAGGTCAAATTTGATGGCCGAAGACGCCTCACGGCGGTCCATGGAAATGGAGATCATGTCCATGTCATCGGCCACGGACTCCGCATCGTCTTCCTCGCTGTCATCCCCGGCACGGTCTACGGGTATGAACTCGGACCAGGAGAACAGACTTTCAAGCCGGAACAGCATGATGCCCTGGTCTTTATCAAAGGCATCCACCCGTTCGGCCCGGCGGCGCTTGCGTTTCTTCGCCATACCGCCGGATTTGGACTGGGTGTTGTCGTCACCAATGATCTGGCCTTTCAGTTTGCCGCGCCCCAGTATCGGGTATAACCAGAGCACCACCGGCCAAGGGTCGGTGAGGGCATCGGGCAGGTCGGTCACGCTGCCGGGATGAATCAGTGCCTGGCGAATGGCATTTTCACGCTCTGCTTCGTTGCCGCGCAGGGTGTCCGGGTGCGGCCGCCATTGCAGGGTGTGGCGAACCAGCCGCTGGTACATGGGTTCCAGCCCCGGCCACTGGCCAAGTAATTGTTGAACCATGGCCTGGTTGCCCTGCAGCCAGCTGTGGTGATGGATTTCTCCGAGTGAGGCCAGGGCGGCAAGCCACAGGTACAGTTCCCGATTGATCTTTCGGGATGGAAACAGGGCCAGCTGTTCCGGCAGGCGCAGGCTTTCTTCATCCCGCCAGGCCAGTTCAAACTTGCGGTGGGTGCCGGCCAGTTTCTGCACGAACCGCCGGCGAATCTGGAAATGCCGGGGCTCGGCCGTCACCAGGCTCAGGGCCGGGTCGCCGCCCATGGCGCGGAACAGCACGCCCAGGGTGCGTGCTTCGTCTTTCAGGTGCACGATGTGTTCGGGGAACTCGCCCATGGCCTGGCGAGTTACGTATTCGTGCCACTTTAATCCGACCCACTCTTCCATATCGACTCCTGAATCAGGCGCGGGATTGGCGCGGAGGGGAATGTATCTGGCGTACCGGAATCAGTACGGTTTGTTTGCCAGGGGTTCCGGGCTCCCAGGTCAGCAGGGAACCTTGCGGGTTGTCTTTTTGCACCTCACGGCAGGCGCTCACACATTGCAGGCACTGAGTGCAGGAGAACTTGGCCCGCTTGTGGCTGCGGGTAGGCAGGCGCATGGGGCAGGCTTCATCGCAGGCCTTGGTGCAATCCCGGCAGGCGGCGGCCCTTTCGGTATCGAAAGTCACCACCCGCCCTTTGCCGTTGGCCATCCAGGCAATGCTTTGAATCAACCCGAAAGCACAGCCGTATTTGCAGAACAGGTGCCGGGCGAAGAGAAAATCAAAAGTGAAGATGGCGGTGGCAACCGCCAGGAAGATGGCCGGGTACAGGCTCAGTTGGCCGGTTATCAGGTCCAGGTACAGAGGGATCGGCGGTAACAGGTAAGACAGCAGGGCCAAGGCCCAGGAAAAGCCGATGGCGGCGCACACCAGAGTCAGGCCCGCCCAGTGCAGGGCTTTGCCGGTGTTGCCTTTTTTCAGAGCTTCCCAGAGGGTCGGGCGGCCGGTAATTCTTGTCATCCTTTTGTTGATGATTTCAACCACCGAGAAATGCGGGCAAAGCCAGCCGCAGTAAATTCGCCCCCATTTCAGGGATATCCAGAGTACCAGGGGGACCAGGGTCAGTATGGGCAGCACAAACCAGAACAGGATCTGGCCAGCCACTTCGGCCGGGGTGCTTTGGGCCACCCAATCAAGATTCAGGTTAAACGACAGGGGAAATCCCAGCAGAATAAACCGGGTTTCGGTCAGGTCGTATCGGAAAATGTTCAGGGCAGGCGCAAGCAGGAACAGCAGGAAAAAGGCGGTGCGGGTGATCAGCCGCTTCTGCTGCAGAGTGTCTTTGGGATTGACGGTTTGCGCATGCACTTGGGTTGTCCAGGGGTTCGGAGGATTTGCCGGGGCCCGAAGGCCCCGGCGATCAGCCTTGGTCAGGCGTCAGCCGTCGCAGGACCGCGTACTTCCTCTTCCGGGCTTGCCTGGCCCTTGATGAAGAAGCTGCCGAGGTACACGACCAGGCCCGCCATAAAGAAGGCGCCAGCGACGAATCGCATCCAGTAGAACAGGGCAATCTGATCCTGGCCGGCCATGAAGGACAGCGCAGCACCGCTATCGGGGATGCGTTGCAGCCACACCTGCAGTACGCCTGCGGCGGTCAGGAACAGGGTGATGAATACCATGGAGATGGTCATCAGCCAGAAACCCCACATTTCCACCACCTGCGCCGTGTTGCTGTTGCCGTAAGGGCGGCCGCGCATGATGGGTACCGCGTAGGAGATGATGGTCAGTACGATCATCACGTAGGCGCCGTAGAAGGCCATGTGGCCGTGGGCGGCGGTAATCTGGCTGCCATGGGTGTAGTAGTTCACTGGGGCCAGGGTATGCAGGAAGCCCCATACGCCCGCGCCCAGGAATGCCATCACGGTGGTGCCCATGGCCCAGAGCATGGCGGCCTTGTTCGGGTGATTGCGGCGCCGACGGTTGATCATGTTGAAGGCGAACACCACCATCATGAAGAACGGCAGTGGTTCCAGTGCAGAGAACACTGAACCCAGCCACAGCCAGTACTCCGGCGGCCCGATCCAGAAGAAGTGGTGGCCGGTGCCGATGATGCCGGTAATCAGCGCCATGGCAACGATGACGTACAGCCACTTCTCGATCACTTCACGGTCTACACCGGTCAGTTTGATCAGTACATAGGCCAGGATGGCGCCCATGATCAGTTCCCACACACCCTCTACCCACAGGTGAATGACAAACCACCAGAAGTACTTGTCGGTGGCCAGGTTGCTGGGGTTGTAGAACGCGAACAGCCACAGTACGGCCAGGCCAATCAGCCCCGTGATCAGGATGATATTGACCACGGTTTTGCGGCCCTTGAGAGCCGTCATGATGACGTTGTAAAGGAAGCCAAGGATGACCACCAGCAGGCCTATCTTGGTGATTGTTGGCTGCTCCAGAAACTCCCTCCCCATGGTCGGGAAGTATTCGTTGAAGGTCAGCTCAGCGAGGCGGGCATAGTCCACGAATAGGTAGCCGAGAATGGTCAGGGTGCCGGCAGCGGCAAACACCCAGAACAGAATCCAGGCAAGCAACGGGCTGTGCAGCTCGGTTTGTGCTTCTTCCGGCACCATGTAGTAGGTGGCGCCCATAAAGCCGAACAACAGCCAGACAATCAGCAGGTTGGTATGAACCATCCTGGCCACGTTGAAGGGGATTTCCGGAAACAGGAAATCACCGACGACGTACTGAAGCCCCAGAACCAGGCCGAACACAATCTGGCCGACAAACAGGATCAGGGCAAAGATGAAGTAGGGCATGGACACCCTTTGCGATTCGTATTTCATGCTTGTTCCCTCAGCCTTCGATGTTGGGTGGCCAGTTGTTGTCGTCGATCTTGGATGTCCACTCCAGGAAGGCAGACAACGCATCGATGTCTTCATCGCTCAGATTGAAGTTCGGCATCTGGCGGCGGCCCGGGATGTTGGTAGGCATGGCGTTCATCCACGCCCGCATGTAGGACTTGAAGACCTCGGTGTCTCCCGCGCCACGGCGGTCAAACACGTTGGCCAGTTCCGGAGCAAAATAGGCACCTTCGCCCATGATGGAGTGACAACCCACGCAGTTGTTGTTCTCCCAGATGTGTTTACCGCGCACCACCTCTTCGGTGAGCTGATCGCGGTTATCCCGCTCGGGCATTGCCCGGACCTGTGTGTCAAAAGTCAGGGCCAGGAACAACAGGACGAAGAATGCACTTCCTCCCAGATAGATGTTCCTGGCCATGCTTTTGGTAAAGCGCTCGGCCATTGGTCTCACTCCTTGTTTGTTGGAATACCTGACTGCCCTGCTAGGATATAAAGATGTATTGGTAATGCTATTGATGATTATCAAAGAAGATCGCCGATTTCTCCATTGCGCCGGGGAGTTACCTCTTCATGGGTAGGTGTTAGACTGCTGCGCTTGAGGTAAAAGATCGACTTTTGGAGGCGCCATGGCGGCCGCGTTGGCTTTGTTTGTAAAACTCCTTCCCCTGTATGTCACCGTTGCTCTGGGCTGGGTTGCCGGGCGCTACCTGGAGGCCAGTGGAAAACATATCGCCGGGATCATGCTTTACATCGTGACGCCCTCGGTAGTGTTCTCAGGAGTCATGGCTGCACCGCTGACGCCTCAGGTCATTCTGTTGCCCGCCCTGGTATTCGGTTTCTGCACCGTGATTGCCCTGATTCACCTGGCCATTGCCCGCAAACTACTGACCGACGGCAGTGCATCCGTTATCCCGTTATCGGTGGGTACCGGCAACACGGGTTACTTCGGTATTCCTGTGGCTTTGCTGTTGTTTGGAGAGCAGGGACTGGCCCTCTATATCGTTTGCATGCTGGGGACCACTCTGTTCGAGAACTCGGTCGGTTTCTATCTCGCCGCACGGGGGAAATACAGCATTCGTGATGCACTGGTGAGGGTGGCAAGACTGCCATCGGTGTATGCGTTTGCAGCGGCGGTGGCGCTGAACCTGTCAGGGGTGTCCATTCCGGGGGCATTTGTGCCGTTGTTCGATAATCTGCGCGGTGCCTACAGCATTCTGGGCATGATGATTATCGGCATGGGCATACTGAGCTTTCGGGGACTGGCCGGTAATCCTGTGTTCACCGGCCTTGCCTTCTTTGGCAAGTTTGTCAGCTGGCCGGCGCTGGCGCTGGCCTTCTGGTGGCTGGATGCCCAGGTGCTGGGCATTTACGACCTGGCGGTGCATCAGGCCATTTTCCTGATTTCCATCACTCCGATTGCCGCCAACACGGTAGTGATTGCGACTTTACTGGATGCAGCCCCAAGACAGGCGGCCGGTACGACCCTGCTCAGTACGCTGTTTGCGCTCGGTTTTATTCCGGTGATGATTGCCTTGGTGTTCGGGGCGTAAGCAGGCTAAGCCCAGCGAATACTATCCCGCCAGCGAAACCCAGGGCATGAGCCTGCCAGACCACCGGCCCCCCGATGAGGTTGGCGGTGTCGGCCAGGCCCAGGCCGGCGGACTCTATCACCAGTTTGCCGGCCAGCAAGACAAGAATGCTGACCGAGAACACCCGATCTTCCCTGAATCCACGGATAGCAAGGATCGCAGCCAGCCCGTGCAGGCAGCCGGAAAAGCCCCGATAGCCGGGCAGCTCCGGCAGCAGTGCCAGTAGCCCGAGGGAGATAAAAAGGGTCAGCCAGAACAGGGCGGTCGCCAGGGTTGCCAGTGGCAGAAATCGTGGGTAGAGCGCCAGCACCACGGCAAGCCCGGCAAGGTTGAGTGCCCGGTGCCAGCCGTTCAGGTGAACCAGATGGCCGGTGACCAGTCGCAACCATTCGCGGGAATGAGCCACGTCTGGCTGCCACTCAAGGCTGCTGGCCGGCACAAGGAACAGAATGGCCAGCAGGGCCATCAGTGCCAGTGCGGGCTTGTTAACTGTTCGATACCCCAAGCGGGACACACTCCTCATAGATACAGACTGTTACGGTAACTGGCTGGCCAGTTGGGCCTACTGTCTCTAGTTTGCGCGAAACCTTGATGCCTGAACAGAAAGGGATCCTCCCCGTGATACGTAAGTTCCGTTTGATGACCACCATGGTGCTCCTGCTGATGGCCTTGCCGGCCAATGCAGAATCAACCGATTCACTGCAGTTGTGGATTGATGGCCAGAGCTACGACGTTGCCTTGACCAGCAACGAACGGCTGGCCTCGGCTCTGGCGCAGCAGACCAAAGGGCATCACTACCGGGGGCAGGTGGCGGAAGACCCGCAAAGCTGGGTTCGGGTCTCACGCCTCGACGGTGGCTGGGAGGGACTGGCCTATGTCTTCGGGCGAATGCACGCGGTTGGCGGTGATTCCGCCCGGACTCGATCATGTCGCCGATGATGGCGCAGGCGGTGTCTGCCAGTTACGAAAGCCTGTGTGAAAACCGGGTGGCGGGCGCCTGCCTGCTGCTGGAGCTGGAAGTGGCATTTGATCGGCAGTTTCAGGACCGGTTCCCGGGCGATTACCAGGACCGCGCGCTCAGCATTCTGAACATGGTAGAGGGGTTCTATTTCGAGCAACTGGGAATTGGGCTGGATACCCTGAGTATGACGTTTCTGGAATCGGAGGTATTCACCACCTCAACCAACGCCATCGATTTGTTGAACGATGTCAGTGCCAAGGTTGGGGCGGGCAGCCTGCCTTTTCAGCAGAGCCGGCAGGCATTGTTTCACCTGATTACGGGCAGGGGCTTTGATGGCAACACCGCTGGTGTAGCTTACCTTGGTTCTTTTTGTGGCGGACCAGGGCCGAGAACCGGGGTTTCCCGGTATACCGATTCCAATGTCACCACCGCCGTCGTTGTCGCCCATGAGCTTGGTCATAATCTGGGTTCTGGTCATGATGGCGAAGGCAACAGCTGTGGTGATAGCTTTATTATGAATCCCTTCGCCAGACCATCCGCAAGCACCTTTTCCTCCTGCTCCGAATCCAGTTTCATCTCCACCATCAATAGCAGGTCTTCGCTTGAGCCGTGCTTCAATTTCCCGGCCGATGCATCCATGGCGGAGAGCGAATCGAATCCTGAGGCTTTGGCCGCCTCCGAGAACTTTGTTACCTACTTTGAGGTGGCCTACGAGCAAGCCTCCCAATCCGCGGACTGGCTGGAAGTCTCTGGCGAGATCGCGGGCGAAGGCGCGGCGTTTGAGTTGGTGAGTATTGATGGCGCGGCCTGTGAAACGGACGGAAGCACGTATCGATGCAAAGACATTATTCCCGGCATCAGCGACATGGCTTTGGTTATTCAGGGCGTGTCCGGCACCGGTGAGGAGCTGGTGATTTCCCAGCGGGTCGCCCTCATCAGCCTGAACGGCGAGGTGCTGGATGTGCGCCCGGAGAATAACCGGCTGGAGAGCCGATTTACCGTGGAACCAGCCACCGAATCAGAGCTGGATAGCGGCGGTGAGCAAACGGGCGACGGCGGCACAATCGTGCGCGCCGACCCGGACCAGACAGGTAATAACGCCTCAGTGGATTCCGGCGGCGGCAGCGGTGGCGGTAGTGTGGGGCTTGGCTGGCTGGTTCTGGCCGCAGCAGCCGGCGCTCTGAAATGGCGCCCGCGTGGGAGGATGGCATGAAACCGATGGTTGTCGCAGTGACACTGGCCGTGCTGCTGGGGGGGTGTGCGGGTGCGGGCAAAGACGTCAGCCCTGCAGGCAGCATTGAGGAAGCAAAAGCGCTCTGGCAGTCCCGGGGAGTGATGGGCTACGAGGTTACAATCGAACAAACCTGTTTCTGCCCGCCAGACCTGCTGCAACCGATGCGCGTGACGGTCAGGGAGGGCAAGGTGATCGACATTGAGGGGCTGGAGCAACCCCTCAACCACCCGGACATTCTGGATGAGCGCAGGCTCACCATCGAAGGTTTGCTGGACCTCGTAGAGCAGGCCCGGGGCAGTGCCGACAAACTGTTGGTGGAATATGACCCGCACTATGGCTTTCCGGCATCGCTGGAAGTCGACTACAGCCCGTTCATCGCTGATGATGAATTTTCCTATCGGCTGACCGACTTCCAGGCCTACTGATCGACTCAGTTTTCTTGGGCGACCAGCCGGTTCGCGGCCCGGGCATTGGCGATGTCAGACCGGGCATGCCGAACCACGCTGATACCGGCGGTCAGGGCCAGGGTGCCCATGATGCCCGCCACGACCAAGTCCGGCCACGCGGAGCCGGTGCCAAACACCCCCAGCGCTGCGCCCATCACCGCCAGGTTGCCGATGGCATCGTTGCGGCTGCAGAGCCAGACTGAGCGCATATCAGAGTCGCCTTCCCGGAACTTGAACAGCATAACCGCCACACCCACGTTGGCCGCCAGGGCCAGTAACCCGACAAGCCCCATGGTCAGTGGCTCTGGTGTCGCGCCGCTCTGGAGCACCCAGATGGCACGGCCCCAGACTACTAGCCCAAAGGTGGCCATGGTTAATCCTTTGACCAAAGCTGCCCGCCCACGCCAGAGCATGCCCATGCTGAGAACGGTCAGGGAAAGCAGATAGTTGGCGCTGTCGCCGAAGAAGTCGATGGCATCCGCCATGAGTGCCACGGAGCCAGACTGAAGGCTTGCCAGACCTTCCACGAAGAACATGGCGAGATTCACCCACAGGGCAATCCAGAGCGCTTTGCGAAAGCCCGGAGCCGGGCCTTGGGGTTCCGGTGCGGAACAGCTGCATGCCATCAGAGACCTCCTTTGAATCAGGTTGTCTCTATTGAAAACCCTGAAGTTGCTACAGGGTCAACGCTTCAGCGGAGATTATTTTCCATGGGTGCCGGGAACGTGGTTAGCAGAGTGGTTATCTTCAAGTTGGCCGATCTCTGAGTTCAGACCATCCAGAATCCCGCATTCGCTGACGCTTCTCCCCCGGGAGCAGGCCTTTTGTAATCGCTCCAGCGTCTTCTCCAACCGGGTCAGTTCCGCGAGACGCTCCCGTACATGGTTCAGGTGTCGTGCAAGCAAGGCATCTACCTCGCCGCAGTCCGCCTCGGGCTCGTTAGTAAGCTGGATCAGTTCCCGGATTTCGTCCTGGGTCATGTCCAGATTGCGGCAGCGTTTGATGAACAACAGGCGGTCACGGTGGTCAGACCGGTACTGGCGATAGCCGCTGGCGTTGCGCTCAGGCGCTGGCATCAGGCCGATCTTTTCATAGTAGCGGATGGTTTCTACCGGCAGGCCTGCTGTCTTTGATAGCTCACCTATTTTCAATTTCAGCCCCCTAGGATTTACGCGGCAGATCAACCTCAACGCGCAGGCCACCTTTTGCGCCATCGCTGAAGTTTATACGGCCACCATAGCGCTGTACGATATCCCGGACAATGGCCAGCCCCAGGCCATGGCCGGGTGTTTGCTCATCCAGCCTGAGCCCCCGGCTGCCAAGGTGATCCAGGTTTGCTGCAGCGACCCCCGGGCCATCATCCGTCACAACCATCCTCACGGTGTTCGCTGACTCACCGAGTGACAGCTCTATGCTGTGAGTTGCCCATTTGCCGGCATTGTCGAGCAGGTTGCCGAACACTTCATTCAGGTCATGCTCTTCAACGGGCCAACGGTGTTCGTCTGTTAAATCCGTCGTCAGCTCGAACGATTTTTCGGGGTGCAAGCGGCCCAGCATCCACAACAAATCCCTGGCCTGCTTGACGGGTAATGCACTTTTTCCGACCTGCGGCCCGGCAAACTGACTCCGGCGCATCTCGGTCTCAAGCTGCTTGTCGATGTGGCTGAGCCGGCGCGCCATTTCGTCCCTTAAGGCCGTATCCAGGGGGCGGCTGTCGTCCTCAAGTATTTGGCGGACCGCAGCAATGGGGGTTTTGACACTGTGGGAGAGGTTGGCCAGGGCGTCCCGGGAGCGCTCCAGGCGCTGATCCAGCGAATCTAACAGCTGGTTCAGTTGGTTTACCAGGGGCCGGAATTCTTCTGGCGCCCGAACATCAATGCGTGAAATGGTGCCACCCTGCAATTGTGTCAGCGCAGACTGCAGCGAGGCCACTGGCCTCAGGGCAAGCGCGATACCAACCCAGATGACGGCAACCAGTAACAGAATGAGCAGAATCGATACGATGGCCGTCCAGGCGTGTAACTCCGCCTGGCTGGACCTGAGCGCGTCCATGTCTTCTGACACGATGATGACATAGGGCACACCATCAACCGTAATCTGTCGGCGATAAGCAAGTATGTCTGATGGAGCACCTGCCGCCCCGGAGCTCTGAACCCGGATGCTCCCTTGCTGCTCGGTCTCCAGCAGAGGCTCCAGTAAAGGGCGCCAGGATTCCGGAGAAATCGTGGTTATGGTGGGGGAATGAAGCGCGAACGCATGGTGGAACACCTCTTCGAAATAGTCCCCGGTTTGGAGGGTGTCCAGTTGGCCGCCGGACTGTCGCACCTGTAGCTCCAGGAAGGCAACTTCGTCGTGCAATCTGCCCTCCACGAAATCCCGCGACATGCGGTCCAACAGCAAGCCATGGACTATCCATGCCAGTGCCATCAACACAATGCCTGATGGCAACAGGAGCGTCAGCAGGGTGGTCCTGACGGACAGGGGTTTAGTGATCGGCATCATTGAACAGATATCCCTGGCCCCGCCGGGTCGCAATGGTTTCAGCGCCCACCAGTTTCCTCAATCGGCGGATGTAGGCTTCGATGACGTTGTCACTCGGGTTGTCGTTAAGGCTGTAGAGTTGTTCCATGAGCTGGTCTTTGGAAAAGACATGCCCCGGGCGGTTCATCAGGCATCGGAGCAGGCGGAACTCGGTACCCGTGAGCGAGTGTTCGGTGCCATCCTGCATTTTCAGGCTCTGACGGTTTTCATCCAGCTCAAACCGGCCCGCTCTAACGGTAGAGGACACGCGCCCATCGCCGCGCCGGATGATTGCATTAAGGCGAGCGACCAGTTCTTCCGTCTGGAATGGTTTGGCCAGGTAGTCATCGGCACCTGCTTTAAGGCCGTCAACCTTATCTTGCCAATCGCCTCTGGCGGTCAGAATCAGCACTGGAAAATCGATGTGGTGAGCGCGCCATTGTTTGAGCACCGTCAAACCATTGCCATCTGGCAGGCCGAGATCCAGCACACACACGCGATAGCTCTCCTGCGAGCCGAGAATGCCAGCCTCTTTCGCTGTACTTGCGATATCGACACTGAAGCCTGATTTTTCAAGCTGACGTGAAAGGCCATCAGCCAATAAGCGGTCATCCTCTACCAGCAATAATCTCATCTCACTTGCCTCGTTTGCAGCGGTTCCTGTTGTACCCCAAAGCACTATGCCGCAGTAGCCTGAATTCAGCCTGAACAGCAATTAATCGGCTTTTTCAGAAAGAATTCAGGTTGGTGGGCCATGGTATCGCCTGTTCACACTGCACTGGAATGTTGCGCGCTCCCGGCCTGCATTTCACACCCGTCACAATACAGGAGACATTCAGATGAGAATAACAAAGTTCATCACTGCGGCGGCCGCCTTGTCGCTCTCTGCTACTGCCTTCGGCGCCGGCACCCACGGCCATGGACACGGCCATGGACACGGTTCCGGCGCTGCCATTGGTGAACCGGCGAACGCCTCGGAAGCCACCCGCACCGTTACAGTAGCCATGTACGACAACTACTACGAGCCGGAAACCATCGACATTCAGAAAGGCGAGGTGGTGCGTTTCGTGGTGGAAAATCACGGCCAGCTGGTTCACGAGTTCAATATCGGAACGGCCGATATGCACGAAGCCCATCAGCAAGAAATGGTCATGATGGTGGAGCACGGGGTTATCCAGGGTGGAACCATCAACCACCAGATGATGGAAATGGATATGGGGGGCGGACACACCATGAAGCATGACGATCCGAACAGCGTACTGCTGGAATCGGGCCAGAGCGGTGAACTGATCTGGCGTTTTTCCGGTGACACCACCCTGGAGTTCGCCTGCAACGTGCCCGGCCATTACCAGGCAGGCATGTACGGTGATGTAAGGTTCCAACAGTAACAGGAGTAGAGATATGACGAGACGTCTGATAGCGGTCGCCCTGGCGCTGGTTTTGCCAGCCATCGGTATGGCAGGGGAGTATGACCTGACGGTTGACCGGGTCAAAATTGATACCGGCGACTTCGTTAAGGAAGGCATTGGCTACAACGGCAGCTCGCCGGGCCCGACCCTCCGGTTCAAGGAGGGCGAGGACGTGGTGATCAACGTCACCAACAACCTGAAAGAGACTACCTCGATACACTGGCACGGCCTGATCCTGCCGTTTGAACAGGACGGTGTGCCTGGCATCAGCTTTCCCGGCATCAAGCCGGGTGAAACCTTTACCTACCGATTCCCGGTGGTGCAGGCGGGCACCTACTGGTACCACAGCCACTCCGGTTTCCAGGAACCGAATGGCGCCTACGGGGCCATCATCATAGAGCCCGAAGGTCGGGAGCCGTTCCGATATGACCGCGAGTACGTGGTGCAACTGACCGATAAACACCCGCATTCCGGTGATCGCATTATGCGGAACCTGAAGTCGTCGCCTGACTACTACAATCGCCAACAGCAAACGGTGATGGATTTCTTTACCGAATCCCGTGAGCAAGGCTTTATGGCAACCCTGCGTGATCGAATGATGTGGGGGCAGATGCGCATGATGAAAGCGGATATTGACGAAGTGCAGGGCTTCACCGGCCTGATCAATGGTAAGGGGCCGGAACAGAACTGGACGGGGCTGTTCAAGCCCGGTGAACGGGTGCGCCTGAGGTTTATCAATTCCTCTGCCATGACCTACTTTGACATCCGCATTCCGGGCTTGAAGATGACGGTGGTCCAGGCCGATGGTAATAACGTCCAGCCGGTGAATGTGGACGAGTTCCGGATTGGTGTGGCAGAAACCTACGATGTGATTGTGCACATCCGTGATGAGCAGGCCTATACCATCTTCGCCGAGTCCATGGGCCGCTCCGGCTATGCCCGTGGCACGCTGGCACCCCGCGAGGGCATGGTGGCTGAAGTGCCGGAACTGCGCAAAGCGCCGATGCTGACCATGGCAGACATGCCTGGCCACATGGACCATGGCGATATGGACCACGGCTCGATGAATCATGGCGGTATGGACCATGGCAATATGAGCGATGGGGCGATGGATCACAGCAGCATGAATCATGGCAACATGAACCACGGCAACATGAATCACGGGAGCATGGATCACGGGTCCATGAACCACGACTCCATGAGTCAGGGTGGCATGGATCATTCGGCCCACGGTGCTGGCATGCCGGAAGACCCCTTCTACGCAAGCGGCAGTGGCTTGCTGCCAACGGCCAGCAATGGCGGTAAGTTCCTGTCTTACTCCGATCTGCGGGCTCAAAGCCCGCTCTATGAGGAGCGTGAGCCGACCCGCGAAATTGAAATGCGCCTGACCGGAAATATGGAGCGCTTCGAGTGGAGCATCAATGGCGTGAAATACGAAGACGCCGACCCGGTCGTGCTGCAATACGGAGAGCGGGTCCGGTTCAAGTTTGTGAACGAAACCATGATGACACACCCGATGCACTTGCACGGCATGTGGTCGATCCTGGATGTCGGGGCAGGCAAGTGGAATCCGATCAAGCACGTGATCAGTGTGGCGCCGGCGACCACGGTGTATATGGAAACTGAGGTGGATGCACCGGGTGAGTGGGCGTTCCATTGCCATCTGTCCTATCACGCGGCGGCCGGTATGTTCCGCAAGATTGTGGTTGAGGGCGGCCCGGATGAAGAAATCGCCTCTGGCGAAGCACGGGGCAAGGGAGGTGACGCATGAGAACGTGTAACCCATGGCTCGCCCGGATTTCTGCTTTGACACTGATGGGTCCTGCCGTCGTGTTGGCAGACGAGGCGATTGATGCGAACAGCGTTAACGCGTTCTGGGGTGTCAGTGCCGAAAAATTCGAGTACCGCTACAGCGACTCCGATGAAAAGCTGGCGGTGATTGAATCCGATGCCTGGTACGGCAGTGACGAGCTGAAATTCCGGTGGCAGTTCACGGGGGAGTGGGAGGAAGCCCACAACGCGTGGGAAACCCTGGAAAACCAGTTTCTGGCCCAGACTCCGATCAGTGAGTTCTGGGATGCCAAGGCAGGTATTCGCATCGATACACCGGAAGGCCCGGACCGGGTCTACGGTGTGATCGGGCTGACCGGTCTGGCACCGTACTGGTTCGAGATCGATACCAACCTGTATGTCAGTGAAGAGGGCGACGCCTCGGTGGATTTTGAGGCTGAGTACGAGCTGCTGATCACTAATTACTGGATTGTCTCTGCCACCTTCGAAACCTTGCTGGCGTTCTCGGAAGACCGGGAGATTGGCGTGGGTAAGGGTATAAACTCCACCGAGATGGGCTTGAGGCTGAGTTACGACCTGATCGACCGCTCTTTCTCACCTTATGTGGGCGTGGTCCATGAGCGCAAATACGGCGACACAGCCGATCTCGCCCGCGCCAGCGGCGGGGGTACCGAGGACTGGTTTGCAGTCGTTGGGGCGAGACTGGCCTTCTGATCACCGTTTTAACGGGCTCCGGGAATTCCTGGAGCCCGTTTTCCATCTACTATTTGATGTATGTCAGTTCCATCGAAATCCTTCGTCTCTTTTCAGTTTTAGTTCAGGTTGGGGTGCTGTGATAAAAGGAATTAACCTGGTGTAGAGGTGCAGCCCGATGACAAAAACACACAAAGCAACCAGTCAAGAACAGTTTCTGATGCACAGGAAACTGACAGTACAAGGCCTTGGCGAGCGGCAGTGGGAAGAGCTCATCCAAGAGCTCAACAATAACCCCGGCGTCGATTTTGCCGAGCGCAAATCCGGCAACCAGTTGCATGTCACCTATGATGGCACACATTACTCTACTGACGAGTTGATTGAGTTGATTGGGGCTCATGGCGGCGGCCTGAAGCCCGGGTGGTGGACTCGCCGGAAACTGGCTGGATATCGTTTTACAGATGAAAACGTCCGGGCCAATGCCAAGCATGTACCTGTCTGCTGTTCGAAAATGCCACCGATGAAAAAGTGACCGGAGGTTAAATGAGCAAGGAACAGGACAGAGTCACTCGCTACAAAAAAGGCAGCCTCACGCTGGCGGGTACGGTCATGCTGGGTACCGGTGTCATGATTGGCGCCGGTATTTTTGCATTGACCGGGCAAATGGCACAAATGACGGGTGCTCTGTTCCCGCTCGCGTTCCTTGCAGCGGCGGTGATTGTCAGCTTCAGCGCCTACTCCTATATTAAAATCTCCAATACCTGGCCGTCTGCGGGCGGTATTGGCATGTACTTGCACAAGGCCTACGGCAATCGGCTGCCAACCGCGTTTAATGCCTTGCTGATGTATTTTTCCATGGTGATTGCCCAGAGCTTTCTCGCGCGCACGTTTGGCTCCTACACCATGCAGCTTTTCGGAGGCGATGAAAGCGGGGGAATGGTTCCCATTTTGGGGGTATCACTGATTCTGGTGGCATTTCTTGTCAATCTTCAGGGCAACCGGATGATTCAGGGCGTGGCTTCCTTTATCGGGGTCCTGAAAATCGGCGGCATATTGATTTTTGGGTTGGTTGGTTTGTGGATTGCCGACAGCATTTCGGTCGATTTCTCGAGCCCGGGCGACGCTGGAGCTGCTGGTAATTTTCTGGGAGCTACCGCGCTCGGGATTCTGGCTTTCAAGGGTTTCACCACCATCACCAACAGTGGCTCGGAAGTTAAAGACCCGAAGCGAAACGTGGGGCGCGCCATTGTTATTTCCATTGCGGCCTGCGTGGTGATTTACACGCTGGTCGGATTTGCTGTCGCCAGCAACCTGTCATTGGCTGAAATTATCGAAACGCGAGACTACTCCCTTGCCGCTGCCGCGCGCCCGGCACTGGGGGAATACGCTGTCTGGTTCACCGTTGCCATTGCCATGATGGCTACCGCCGGAGGTATTCTGGCCAGCATTTTCGCGGTATCCCGGATGCTCGCGATGCTGACGGAAATGAAACTGGTTCCTCACCGGCATTTCGGCATGCCGGGTAGCATCCAGAAGCACACACTGGTCTACACTGTAGCTCTGGGGCTGATTCTGACCGCATTCTTTGACCTCTCCCGCATCGCGGCGCTGGGCATTGTGTTCTATCTGATCATGGACATAGCCATCCATTGGGGCGTACTTCGCTATTTGCGCGAAGATGTGCAGGCCAAAGCGTGGGTGCCAGCTATCGCCATTTTGCTGGATTTGCTCGTCCTTGGAGGCTTTGTCTGGGTCAAACTGAATACCGATCCGTTCGTTATCGGCGTGGCAGTTGTCACCATGATTGCAATCGCGGTAGTCGAGCAGATCTTCCTGAAAAAGTCTGAGAATTCCCGGCAATCGGGACATGAGAAGCCTCATGAACATAACCACTAATAACCAGGATACAACGAGGAGGGCAGGACCATGATGGAAGATAATATGTTTGGCCACACCATGTGGGCAGGGCATTGGCTGTGGATGCTGGTGATTGCCATCGTTGTTGTCATTCCGGCCTGGCGCATTTGCCAGCGCACGGGATATCCGGGCTGGATGGGCATCCTGATACTGATTCCCATCGTCAATCTCGTATTACTTTATTTCATTGCGTTCAGTGACTGGCCAAGCAACAGAAACAATGACGGGAGATCTTGATGAACAGTATGAAAACACAGGCACCGCAAAGGCAAAGGGACCTTGAGCTGATTGTGCCGGGAATGGGGTCAGACCACTGC
Organism: Marinobacter sp. KM021; assembly: GCF_050707965.1. Taxonomy (NCBI): domain Bacteria; kingdom Pseudomonadati; phylum Pseudomonadota; class Gammaproteobacteria; order Pseudomonadales; family Marinobacteraceae; genus Marinobacter; species Marinobacter sp. KM021. Next base: position 2,625,599 of record NZ_CP136129.1, on the reverse strand, counting down.
GCCGGTATTATCAACAAGACGATCAGTCGCCTGGACGGAGTCAGTAATGTTCAAACCAACATAGCCAGGCACAGGGTGAGTGTACGCTCCCTTGCGTCGGGCCCTGACGGAGATGCTGTAAGAAAGGCAGTGGAGGGGGCTGGCTACGATGTGGCTTCCGTCAGAGAGGTTGGCACCAGAACGTTCAAGGTGACTGTTCCGGGGATGGGGTCTGATCACTGCGCAGGCATCATCAAAAGCACACTTGGGCGACACGACGGCGTGCAGACCATTTCAACCAATATCGCCAACCACACCGTAAGCGTGGTGGTCGGCCCGGCGGGTCCTGCAGAGCAGGAGCTGAAGAAGCTGATCGAGGGCGCCGGATACGACGTTGCCGCTGTTGCGCTGGAGGGAGACACCAACCAGGAAGAAGACTCAGCCGTCGAGGAGGCTTACCTCAAGCTTGCCTTGCGAAGGCTCTGGATTGCTGCGGTACCGACCACGCTGATCATGCTGCTGATGATGCCGCATATGTTCTGGCAGCCCATCCCGGGCTATCTGGCGATTGTCGTCGTGCTGGCATTCCCCGTGGTGTTTCTCTTCGGCGGTGCCGCTACCCATAAGGCGTCCTGGCGCTCCCTGAAGAACGGCACCTTCAACATGGATGTGCTGATATCCATGGGCAGCCTGCCACCGTTCATCATTGGCCTGGTGGGCTTTGTCTATCCGATGACCTCCTTCATCGAGATGGCTGCCACCATCATGACCTTCCATGTGCTTGGTCGGTACCTGGAAGCAAAAGCCAAGGGCAAGGCCTCGGAGGCCATCCGGAAATTGCTCACCCTCGGCGCTAAGACCGCGCGCGTGGAACGGGAAGGGGAAGAGGTCGAAATTCCCGTGAAGGATTTGGCTCCAGGCGACATCATGATTGTCCGGCCCGGTGACAAGGTGCCCACTGATGGTGAAGTGGTGGATGGTGAGAGTCATCTGGATGAATCCATTGCCACTGGCGAGTCTGTCCCGGTATACAAAAGCACGGGAGACACGGTTATTGGTGCCACCATCAACAAGGAAGGTCGCCTGAGAGTCAAGGCTACCCGTGTTGGTGGTGATACCTTCCTGGCCCAGGTGGTGAAACTGATCGACGAGGCTCAGGGCTCCAGGGTGCCAATCCAGGAGTTTGCTGACCGCATGACCGGTCGCTTCGTGCCGCTGGTTCTTGTTATTGCCCTGGGCAGTCTTGTGGTCTGGCTGTTTGCAGGCGATACACTCCGACCAATCCTTGAATGGGGCGCCGCTTTCCTGCCGTGGGTGGACCCGACGGCGGCCACGCCGGTGCTGGCTATCCTGGCGGCTATTGCGGTGTTGGTGATTGCCTGCCCGTGCGCCCTGGGACTGGCAACGCCAACGGCCCTGATGGTGGGGTCAGGTATTGGTGCCGAGCGCGGCATCCTGATTCGCTCGGGAGAGGCTATCCAGACCTTCAAGGACATCAAGGTCATGGTGTTGGATAAAACCGGAACAATTACCCGGGGAGAGCCAAAACTCACGGAAACCGTCGTCGCCTCGGGGATAACGGAAACCGAACTGCTGGAGCTTGCGGCTGCGGTAGAGAATGCCTCTGAACACCCCATCGCCCGAGCGATCGTCGACGGCGCCCGGGAGCGGGGCGTAAAGCCCGGTGATGTATCTGACTTCCGGTCCACCGGTGCCCGGGGCGTGTCCGGAACCGTGGCGGGTCAGACGGTGCTGATCGGTAACCGTCTGCTATTGGAAGAAAGCGGTGTGCAAGGGCTGGACGCCCTGGACCAGGCGCTTCAGGACCTGGAGGGCAAGGGCAGAACCGCCGTCATTGTCGCCCGCGACGGTCAGGCCTGCGGCATTGTCGCGGTAGCCGACACGCTCAAGGACGAATCGGTGGCCGCCATTCGGGCCATGCACGAGCAAGGACTGTATGTTGTGATGATTACTGGTGACAACGAGCGTGCAGCCAACGCCGTTGCCCGTGAAGTGGGCATTGACGAGGTTCGCGCCGGGGTGTTGCCGGAAGGCAAGGTGGATGCCATTCGGGAACTGCAGGAAAAGTACGGCAATCATGTTGCCATGGTGGGTGATGGCATTAACGACGCCCCGGCACTCAAACAGGCTAACGTAGGCATTGCCATAGGCGCTGGTGCGGATGTGGCTATCGAAGCTGCTGACGTTACCCTGGTCCGTGGCGAATTATCTGGTGTTGTTGACGCCATGGTGCTGTCACGTGCGACCTTCAAAAAGATCGTTGAGAACCTCCTATGGGCCAGTGGATACAACGCTGCGGCTATTCCTATCGCCGCGGCGGGGCTGTTGCACCCGATGATCGGTGTGGTGGCAATGACCGCCAGCTCGCTGTCCGTCATTGGTAATTCGATGTTGCTGCGTCGGCGTTACGATAAAGTGCGCCGCTAACATGGTGAACCGTGGTTGGCGTCGGGTCAGTTGATGTCGATACGATCAATTGTCGGCATGTTGCTTGTCACGGTGTTATGGGCAATCTGCTTTCCCTTTATCGTGGTGGGTCTTCCAGACGCGCCACCCTTGCTTTTTGCGGCGTTACGGGCATTGCTGGCGGGTATCTGCCTGGTTCTGATCGCCCTTGCAAGGGGCGGTCGCGTCCGATACTCCCCCCGACGGTTTTTTTTGTTGACGGCTATCGGCTTCAGTTACACGGGTATGGGGCTTGGCGGGATGTTTCTCGGAGCCGGAGAATTGGGCCCCGGGCTTGCAACCGTTTTGGCAAACGCACAACCACTTTTTGCAGCTGTGTTGTCCTATTTTTTCATCAGGGAAGTTGTGAGCGGGCGTCTGTTTGCCGGATTACTCATTGGCTTTATCGGTGTTGTGGTGCTCGCAGCGCCTGACATGGAAGTAAGTAACTCCAGATTCACAGGATCGGTTTATATTCTTGGTGGCGCCGTTGGTACTGCCATTGGAAACGTACTGCTTAAATACCAGGCCGGCAGCGATGATATCTACTGGTCAATGGGCATTCAGCTTGTAATTGGTTCAGTTTTTCTGGGTTTTGCTTCTGTCATCCTGGGCGAAGGCATGGACATTAACTGGACCTGGTCGTTTGCCACCGCTGCTTTAATGCTGTCCATTCCCGCTACGGCACTGATGGTCGTGTTGTGGTATGCCCTGCTGGCAAGCGCTCCTTTGAACAGTCTCAATTCGTTTACCTTTCTTACGCCGGCCATAGGTGTTGTTATCGGGCTACTGTGGTTTGGGGAAACCTTCACTGTTGTGGAAATCACCGGCATTAGTATCACAATTATTGGTCTGATTATCGTCATGAAAGCACCGGGCGAAGGCGGGAGGGTGCGCGAAGTTCGTCCAGGAATTGATTGAGATCAACTCTTTTTCCAAGCTGGCTGAAGTGTTCAGTTTGAATTCAGACTTCTGTGATTACCTAGACTTATCACTTGGGTTTAGGAGCTGGTAAGTAAAAATTGCTTGTCACAGCTTCAGGAGAATTCGTTATGGAATTTAGCCGTCGATATTGGATTACGCTTTCTTTCTTCGGTGTGATTGCTCTGGTTCTCCTTTGGGGCGAGCACAAGGTTCATATTCTCGGCGCACTGCCGTGGTTGATTCTCCTGCTGTGCCCGCTAATGCATATATTTATGCACGGAGGCCATTCCGGACATCAACATGGTCCGAAAAAGGAAGATCACCATGAGCAATGAAGCAACTGACTACGGGCTCTGGAGTCTCGTCGTCCTGAACTCTGCTGTTTTTATCTTTTTTGCGTTCAGCTTTTTCAAGCCTAAAACTAAGCGCGACTGGCGCTCGTTTGGTGCCTTTAGTGCGTTTCTGGTCGCGTTGTTTACTGAAATGTACGGTTTCCCGTTAACTATTTACTTCCTTGCGGGCTGGTTACAAAGCAGCTACCCAGATGTTGACTGGTTTTCCCATGACAGCGGGCATTTACTGGAAATGTTGTTTGGGTGGCAGGGTTCTCCCCACTTCGGGCCATTCCATTTGCTGAGTACCGCTTTCATTGCGGGTGGATTTTATCTGATCGCGGCCGGTTGGCGCACACTGTACACCGCTCAGAAAGAGAGCAAACTCGCCACCAGTGGGCTTTATGCCTGGGTTCGTCATCCGCAATATGTCGGGTTTGCACTGATCATGTTTGGCTTTCTCCTGCAATGGCCGACGCTGCTTACCCTGGCAATGTTTCCGGTACTCCTATGGATGTACTCACGTTTGTCCATTCATGAGGAGAAAGATATCGAGAAAGAGTTTGGGGAGGCGTGGCGCGACTATGCGGCTAAAACACCACGGTTTATCCCAAGTTTCCGGGATTTTCGACAACGGATTTAGCTTCATGGCCAGGGCGCTGAATTGGCATCGCAACGACGTGCGTTCAACTTAAGGAGAGTAAGCCATCATGGATATCAAAAGCTTTGGTGAGTTGATCGAGTGGACCCGAGACCTGCACACGCATCTGGCCCAGTGTCTCGGGCACTGCGCCACGCAGCATGAGGAGGAAAGGGCAGGAGCGTTACTGGAGTATCTTGCATCTCACGAATCGGAACTTGCACGGATCGTCGAAGAGTTTGAGGGTCAGAGTGCCAGTAACACACTGGAAACACGGGTCTATGACTACCTCAGACACAATCCGATAGAAACACACCGCACCTGCGACGAGCCATACGCCAAACTGGATTTCCAGGGAATCTACCGCGAGGTTATGGATTTCCATGAGCAAGTCATGAATCTGTACAAGAATCTTTTGGGTAAAGCGGAAATCCCGGAAGCTCGAGAGTTGCTGGAAGGACTACTGGAGATGGAAACGAACGAGTCTATGCGCCTGGCCCGGCAAATAGGACGGATGGACGATCTGTGATTCATTACAGGCTTTCCTGCTTTCTTCTAATTGTTTTGTTTTCTGCCCCTCTTCTGGCGAGCACGCCTTCGGCGGTTTCTTTAATTGAACGCATGGAGCAGTTGCTTTGGTCAGACAGTAGTCACGGCCGCTCCACCATGCGTATCGAGAGTGACTACTGGACTCGGGAGCTGCAGTTGGAAGCCTGGATGAATCGGCCCGATCACACCTTGATCCGGATTCACTCACCGAAAAAAGAGGCTGGCGTTGGCTCGCTGAGAATCGGCGATGCCATGTGGAATTACCTTCCCAAAGTTGATCGCACCATCAAGATCCCGCCGTCAATGATGCTGCAGCCATGGATGGGGTCCAACTTCAGCAATGATGATCTGGTCAAGGATAGCTCCTTTGTCGACGACTACACCCATGAGGTTGCCGGGGTCGATGATTCAGGCGAGGTGCCGGTGTACCGGGTCGTCTCAACACCACGGCCCGACGCGCCGGTGGTCTGGAGCCAGCTTGAATTCGAGATCCGCGCGGACGCTATTCCCGTGTCCCGAACGATCATCCACATTGAATCCATTGAATTCGATATTCCTGTAGACGAGGCGCTTTTCTCATTGCGTCGCCTGCGCAACCCGGAATGAGGCTCCGCTATTAGCATCGTCAATGTCCAGCATGTGTCGCGGATTTATCAGCAGGATTCCATCGCCGTCAAGGCGCTGAACGATGTATCCGTGGCGATCGAGCCCGGTGAGTTCACAACGCTGGTGGGGCCGTCGGGTTCGGGCAAGACTACCCTACTGAACCAGATCGGGGCCCTGGACGAACCGGATACGGGGCGCATTCAGGTGGCGGGTGAGGAAATCACCGGGCTCAGTCGCAAGCAACGCACCATTCTGCGACTTTGGAAAATTGGCTTTGTATTCCAGGAGTACAACCTCATCGGTGTGCTGTCGGCTCAGGAGAATGTGGAGTACGTGCTGATGCTTCGCGGCGTTCCGTTTCGGGAACGACGGGCAGAGGCCCGGCGCATTCTCGCGGAGGTCGGGCTGCAGGGGATGGAACAGCGTCTGCCCCATGAACTCTCCGGCGGCCAACAACAACGTGTTGCGGTGGCCAGGGCCATCGTGAGCAAGCCTGCGATTGTCCTGGCCGATGAGCCAACCGCCAATCTCGACTCCGCGACCGGTGCGGCCCTGCTGGACCTGATGCGGGGTCTGAACTCGGAGCACGGTATTACCTTTGTGTTTTCCACCCACGATCCGATGGTGATGGAGCGAGCGCGCCGGAGGTCTGGTGTTTCTCTGGGCTTTTATCGATGGCATCAATGCCCAGATGATCAACAACATGACCGGTTATGTAACCGGCGACCTGAAAGTGCACCAGCGCGGATTTCACGACGACCGGGAAATGAACATTGCCGTTGCCGAGCATTGGAACCTTGCTGAGGAAATGTCCTCCGTAACCGGTGTCGCAGCGACCACGCCCAGGGTGACGGGCAATGCGCTGGCCAGCCATGCCGACCAGTCACGGGCCTTGCAGGTGATGGGGGTCGACAGCACAACAGAGCCGCAGGTAACCCGGCTTGATCGGTCGATCATCCACGGGCGCTATCTGGAGGGGGACAATGAGATCGTTATGGGCGTGGACGCCGCCAGTGCCCTGAGTACCTCCCCGGGAGATGAGCTGGTGCTGGTGGTTCAGGCAGCGGACGGCTCCATTGGCGCAGACCGGTTCGAGGTGGTGGGTGTTTTCGAAACCGGCATCAAACGTATTGATGGCTTCGTGGCCCAGGTGTCCCTGGCATCCGCCCAGACGCTGTATGCCTTTGAAGGTCGGTTTACCGAGATTGCGGCCCGCGTAGAGGACTCTGACCAGTTCGAAGCGGTGGTTGGAAGCCTGCGGAAGCAGCTGCAGGAACGCAATGTGGAGGTCCTGGGCTGGCTGGTGGAGATCTTGCCTCCAGCGCCCAGACCATTCGCGGCATCTACCGCACCGGCAGTGACCTGTTCGACACAGAGTATGCATTCATCGATATCAATACTGCCCGAAGCCTGGGTGGACTGCAGGAAGACGAAGTTTCACGGATCGTGCTGAGGCTGTCAGATCGCTCAGACAGTGTGGCCCTGGCACAGACCCTGAACCAGTCGTCGCCTCTGACCAACCACGGGCTGGTGGCCCAGGACTGGGAAACCTTGCTGCCTGTGGTTGTGCAGATGGTTGAGATGAGCAAGGTGGATTTCTATCTCATTCTGTCGGTGGTCTTTGTGGTGGTCGCGATTGGCGTCATGAACACCATGGTGATGTCGGTGATGGAGCGTACCCCGGAACTGGGCGTCATGCTGGCATTGGGTACGAGAGGCGGACAATTACAGCTGACGATTCTGTTTGAGGCATTCTTTCTTGCGGTGTTGGGTATGGTGGCAGGAACGGTGGTTGGCGGCCTGCTTGTGTTCTGGCTTGGCCAGACCGGTATTGATCTGTCCTCGGTCAGTCGCTCTCTGGAAGCCATCCCCGGTATCACCGACCGCATCTATCCGGTGTTGATTTTCGATCATGTCTGGCTTCCCAGCCTGCTGTTGTTCCTGTGCTCCGTGCTGGTAGCGCTGTACCCGGCGTGGCGGGCCTCACGACTGGACCCGGTTGAGGCCATTCGGCATGGTTGATCGCACTCCACTGGTGGCGGTGGGCCTGGCCTGGCTGATGCTGGCTTCGAACGCTGCGGCTGATTTCAGCCATTCCGGATCGCTCAAGAATCTCAGTGCCGGGTCGCGCTCGCTGGTTGATGAGGATCGTTACTTCTCGAACCTTACCCGCCTGCGTCTGGAGCCCCGCTATCGATATGAAGACTGGGTTCTGGATGCGGCCTACGACCTGGAGCTGGTGACAGGCAGTTTTCTGGACAGCCCGGAATTCGCCCTGCTCAGAGAGGTTCCCGATCCACGCTACTGGGATCTTCAGGGCGACGTCTATGAGTCAGGGGATGTGTTGGCGCGTCATCAACTCTACCGTGGCACCATACAGTGGCGCTCGCCAGCCGGGAATTTCCGATTTGGGCGCCAACAGGTGAACTGGTCCACCGCCCTGATCTGGAACCCCATGGACATTCTCAATCCTGTCAGCCCCCTCAATCTGGAACCTGATGAACGAATTGGCGTGGACGCCGTGTTATGGGACAGCCCCTGGGGGGCAACTGGCCGAATCAGCGCTGTTCATGCCCCGCAACACGGTGATAAAGAGGGCAGCACGGCGGCGAGGGCCAAGCGTTTTGTTGCCGGGGTCGATGCCAGTGTGATGATCGGCGATTTTGCAGGCACGACCAAAGCGGGTGTCAGCGGCAGTAGCTCAGTGGCCGGCACCGGTTGGCGTACTGAACTCGTCTGGAGCGAAGCAGATACTGGCGATGGTTACTGGCAGGGCGTGGCAGATCTGAACTGGGCGTATCGCAACGGCTTTAACCTGGCATTGGAGTATTTCTACAACGGTCAGCCCGCACGGCCCGGAAACCTGGACCTTTTGAGGCTGGTTTCCACCCGCCCACTGTATACCGGGCGCCATTATATCGGGCTGCTGGCATGGCAGGATATCAATCCGTTCTGGCAGTATCGCGTGGTGGTCATCCGCAATGCCGATGATGCCAGTTGGGTACTTTACCCCCGGTCCACATGGACGCTGCCATTCAAACGGGAAATTTATCTCACGGCAGGAGCCCAATGGTTCGGAGGCGACAACGACAGCGAATATGGGAGATTAGAGCCGGTCGGGCTAACCCGAATTTCTCATGAGGGGATAAAAGAAAGCGGCTGAAAGTGTTAAAATTTCAGGACCTTACACCATCAATCAACACCAACAACCGCTATCCAAAATGGTACCTGAAAAACTGACCTTCTCGCCACTGTCTCGCCGTCAAATTGAAGCCGATTTCTCCGGTGGCCATATCACCTCCGATGCCGGCCTGCTCCTGCTTCGCGAAGTCGACAATCAACACCAGCTCACTCAGCGCCTGGCTACGGTTCTGAACGATGCCCGTAATCCGGTACTGGTTCGCCACAAGCTTCAGACCATGATCCGGCAACGGGTCTTTGGCGTGGCCGCGGGGTACGAAGACCTGAACGATCACGAGGCGCTACGCGCTGATCAGGCACTTCAGACCGCGACCGGTGAAGAGGCCATTCTGGCGGGCAAATCGACCTTGTGCCGCATGGAACAGCGCGTAGACCGGCAGGCCGTGGTCAAGGCCCACGAACTGCTGTGGCATCACTTCATTGAACAGCACGAGACTCCACCCAAGGAAATTGTGCTGGACTTCGATGGCACTGATATTCCAGTGCATGGCGACCAGCCCGGCAAGTTCTTTAACGCCTACTACGATCACCATTGTTACTTCCCACTGTACGTGTTCTGCGGTCGTCATCTGCTGGTGAGCTACCTGCGCACCAGCAACCGAAGCGACAGCCGCCACAGCTGGGCCATTCTGGCCTTGCTGGTGAAGTTCATTCGGCAGTACTGGCCGGATACCCGCATCGTGTTCAGGGGTGACAGCGGCTTTTACCGTCCCCGATTGCTGAGCTGGTGCGACCGGAACAACGTGGACTATCTGGTCGGCATCAGCAAGAACAGCCGGCTGCTCAAGGAGGTAGATGTAGCCTCGATGCTGGTTCGCAAGGCTCACAACGAACTGGGTGAAAAAGTCTGCGCCACCTACCGGTTCCAGTACCAGGCCCGAACCTGGAAACACCCCCGCTGGGTGATCGCGCGTCTGGAGGAGGGCGAACTGGGTGCCAACCCCAGGTTCATTATCAGCTCCCGTTACGACGACGGCGTTAAACTCTACTACGAGCAATACTGTGCCCGGGGTGACATGGAAAACCGGATCAAGGATCAGCAGTTGTGTCTGTTCGCAGATCGCACCTCCAGCACGCGGTGGTGGACCAATCAGTGGCGGCTGCTTCTGTCGGGCTTTGCCTACACGTTGTTCGAACGATTACGGGCCCACCTGAAGAAGACACCCTTCGAGAGAATGAGCGCCAGTAACCTGCGGCTGAAGCTGATCAAGGTGGGCGCGGTCATCATTCGCAACACTCGGCGCATACGGGTGTTGATGAGCGATGCCTATCCTTACAAAGACGAACTCTCTGACCTGGTACGTCAACTGGTTCCGGGATAGAAGCCCGGGCTCCCCCGGCCCGACTCAATGGGGGAAAGGGGGCCGTGTGTCCGGACAACAGAAATTGATCAGTTATTAATCATTCGCGGCCGCAAATGAGCGATAATGGCGGTAACCTGCACAGTCTGCGAGACTTGCCGGGGACCTATGAGAAATCCGGGCTAATGGAGTTACAATGGTTTTTCTGAACATATAGTTAGGAATTATATGATAAATAGCCGATGATCTTTTCGTAAGATGACCGGCTATGTTTTAACATGATGTTCGCTGCACCGATTTAGTGATGATTATGGTTAATAGGCGCTCTCTCTGATTGTTCTTTTCCGTAATTAACTTCGCGTGATTCATCCTGGTTTGCCTGAGATTTTTTTACCATCCCATGGTTTTGTTTCTCATGCATACGGTGCATGTGCATGCTTTTAGTATGCTCTGTTTTGTTAGGGTAACTGGTTTTGTTAGGGTAACTGCGTTCTTCATTGAAGCGATCGGCCAAGCCGCCGGCCGTGGCCATGGTTGAAAATGCAGCCATGATTGCAGTAACGATAATTAGTTTTTTCATAATGTTGATCTCTCTTTCTATAAGCTGACTCGGTAATTCAAGTCAGGTTCAGGTTGGTATGGTTTACTTGCTGGCGTTAGAACGCCGGCTGCTCAGCATTCGAGTCAGGCGGTGCCTGCGTCTCCGCGAGCTGACTTTGCCGCATGGTTTACCCTGCGGTATTTTTTTGCTTTTTCTCCAATGCCTTATGATAGGCGCGACCCTCTTTCGTCATCATTTGCAGGCGAGCCTCCATACCTACCTCGGAAATGGCATAAAGCGTCATGTCCCTGTGCAAACGCCGCATATCGTCATTCTGAAGAATCTTTTCAACGGACTCGGTGTTCATTATTTGGCTGTGCATGGCCTTCATGTTCTTATTGTCTGACATGTTGCCTGCAAGTACGGATGTTGAAATCGTGACGGCTGCTGCAAATACAAATAACGTTTTCATTATTACACCTCCGGGTTGTTTGATGGCTCTATTGAAACATCGGTTTCTGAAATGACCCTGAATTTTAATAAAAAACAAAGAATCTCGATATTCCTAACCTATTGAGTCGGCCCTGCAAAAGTAAAAACCTGAATCAAGGCAATAAGTTGGCCTGATTTCAGGGTATAATTTCCACCATAAATCTCTCCGTTTCGCCCAAAAACCGGAAGAAAACGCCATGATTCCACGGGATAAGCGCCAGGCACCACAGCGAGATCTGTTGGAAACCTACCTCGAAGGCATCCTCAATACCCGACACGAGTTGGTGCAGCTGGGAAAGCGTATCGACTGGTCTGCCTGCGAACAGCACTTCGGCCAGTTGTATGCGGTGCAAGCCGGGCGTCCAGGGCTGCCCATCCGGTTACACGTGGGCTTACAGTTGCTCAAGCACATGTACGCGCTGTCCGATCGTGATGTGCTGGATCGCTGGGTAGAGAACCCCTACTGGCAACACTTCTGCGGCGAGGTGATCTTCCAGCACCGACTGCCCATGGACGAAACCACCATGATGCGGTTCCGCCATCGCATCGGCGAAAACGGCGCTTGTGAGCTTCTGAAAATGAGCATCGCCCTGGGCCAGGATACCGGCGTCATCGCCCCGGAAAGCCTCAAGGTTGCCGTCATCGATACCACCGTCATGCCCAAGGCGATTGCCTATCCCAGCGACGCCCGCCTGGCGGGTCGTTGCCATCGCCAACTGGTGGCTCTGGCAAAGGATGAAGGCATCAAATTCCGCCAGACCTTCTGCAAGGGATTACCCGGCATGGTCTGGCAGGTGGGCCGCTACGCTCATGCCCGGCAGTTCAAGCGGATGCACAAGGTACTGCGCCAGATGCACCGGAATCTGGGTAAGGTCTGTGAGGCCATTGTTGATCAGCGCACGATAGAACAACGTTCCGAGCGTCTGAACCACAAGCTCCACCAGGCACTGCGATTGCTGAATCAGTACGGCGACCGCACCGTCAAACCCCGGTTATACAGCCTGCACGAACCGGAGGTGGTGTGTATCGCTAAAGGCAAGGCTCGCACCCGCTATGAGTTCGGTTCCAAGGTCAGCGTGGTGACCACCGCCAAAGAGGGCTTCGTGTTGGATTGCCAGGCACTGGCTGGCAACCCCTACGATGGGCATACCGTCGATACGCCGCTCAAACGAGTGCTTCTGCACACCAGCAAGATGCCGGAGCATCTGCTGGCTGACTGTGGCTACCGTGGTAGCGAGGGCACATTCCTCTCCAAAATTCATATCACCGGCAAACGGAGAGGACGCGGCAAGGCCCACCCCGATCAGCAACACCGGCGAAACAGTATCGAACCGATCATCGGACACCTGAAAAGTGACGGCCTGATGTTCCGGAACTTCCTCAGAGGGTTTACGGGCGACAAGATACACGCGGTATTGTGCGGCGTGGGCCTGAACCTGAGGAAAGTTCTGAGGAAGCTCGCCGAGCTTCTTTGGCCTTATAAAAATGAGCGGTATTTACGACTGATGCTGGCTATTTTATGGTCAATTTTGGCGTTGCCGGATGAATCAACGAAGACCGGTGAATTGCTGGCGATCTGAAAACGGCGTTTTGCAGGGTCGACTAATTACACCTCCTGTTTGGTTGGTGAATGCAGTTAATCATTAGTTTCTGAAATGAAGCTGAAATATAAAAAATATATTTTTGATATTTGTCAACGGCCGAAAATTGATTGGGTTGTGCGAGGGGTATGCGGATATAATTATTTTATTGTTAAATAGGCTGTGTCGCCGAACAATACGAAGTAAGGGGCTTGAACTGACCTATCGGAAGTACATAGGGACTTTGTGTTCGCTTATTTCTGTTCTCTGTCCTCGTGATCATAAAGGCGATGCGTTTACGATGACGCTGCACAGTCACATCGTTATGGATTCCTTTGAACAGGTTCCGTCCGGAGGCTGCACCGGGGCGTCCGCTGTCGTTGTCAGCAGCGAGCTTGGGTTAGCCCGCCATCAGCATCCAGACGGCCCCAAGGCTGGCCAATGTGCTCACCAGGGGGATAACCCCCATTTTGAACTGGAACGCACAGAGAAACGCCACGGCTGAGAGTGTCAGCATCGGCACATCTACGCTGGCAAGATGGGGCAGTTGCATGTTGACACCATACTCCGAGAAGAGGAATTGCTCGGCGAACAGTGCGCTGATCGCAAACCAAAGTGCCAGGTTGGCAATCACTCCAACGACGACGGCAGTGACGGCCCCAAGGGCGGAAGAAATGGCTTGGTTTGCGCGTAGTTTCTCCACGTAGGGCGCACCGGCAAAGATCCACAGAAAGCAGGGCAGAAACGTCACCCATGTGGTCAGCAGGGCGCCAATAGAGGCGAAGAGGAGCGCAGACTCGCCGGCAGCATCGCGGTAGGCTGCGAGAAATCCAACGAACTGTGTGACCAGAATAAGGGGCCCTGGCGTTGTCTCCGCCAGGCCGAGGCCCTCCAGCATTTCACCGGGCTGTAGCCACTGATAGTTCTCAACCCCTTGCTGGGCCACGTAAGACAGCACCGCGTAGGCGCCGCCAAAGGTGACTGTTGCCATCTTTGAGAAAAACACGGCAATCTGCGAATACACATGGCCGTAGCCCAGGGCGGCCAGCAACCCAAACACGGTCAGTGCCCAAAGTACCAGGCAGGTTAGGGCTGCACGCCGGGTGCCGGGGCGTACAACGGTTTCTGTGCTGACCAACGAATGATTGGCCTCCGTATTGTCCGGCCCAAGTCTACGGGCTACCAGGTAGCCCGCAATGCCCGCCGTCAGAACCACGATCGGAAACGGTACGCTGAAAACAAACAAAGCCAGAAAACCGGCAACGGCGAGGAACGGCCTCAAAGTGCCCTTGAGTGCTCGTTTGCCGATTCGTATCAGGGCCTGAACAACAATCGCGAGCACCGCCGCTTTCAGGCCGAAAAAAACACCTTCAACAAGAGTCAGGTCACCGATGGTGACATACGCCCAGGACAAAAGGAAAATTGCCAGGGCCCCAGGAATGATAAACAGCAGGCCTGCAATAACCCCGCCCCTCACACCATGCATTAGCCAACCGATGTAGGTGGCAAGTTGTTGAGCCTCAGGCCCGGGTAACAGCATGCAATAGTTCAGGGCGTGTAGAAATCGAGACTCATCCAGCCACTTCTTCTCGTCTACAATAATCCGGTGCATTAACGCGATCTGCCCTGCCGGGCCGCCGAAGCTGAGAAGACCGATCCTAATCCAGACTATCAGCGCTTCCCTGAAAGAAACTTCACTCATCAGCCCTTTTCCTTGATTACATTATTCAATATCGTTTATTTGTGCCTCGTCCCTGAGGCTGTCGCAGTGGTGCGTACTTTACCATCTACAGCATTTTCTTCAGTTCACCGTAATCACCGCCGGTGCGCAGTACCATGGTCACATTGTTGTTGTTGCGGTTCCGAAAGAACCAGCCGTGGTTGCCGGTAAAGGCGGCCTCAAGTTCGCCTTCATCCTCCGGAACGCCCCGGCCCTTTTCGTAAGAGATGGACCGGCCGCCACCATCGCCATGGGTGTCAAAGTTAACCGGGCCACCTTCGGATTCCCAGGAAAACCGGGCGATGGCGCCCTCATTCATGGTGAGTTTGAACTCCGTACCCTGGCCCGGCGTCAGCACAAAACGAACCTCATCTTGCCATTCGGATTCGTCGGCGGTTGCTGGAGCAGGCTCTTCCGGCGCCGGTTCGGCTTCCGGAGCTGCTTCGGCAGTGGCGGCGGGCTCAACCGATGCTGGCGCCGGTGCTTCTATCTGGGTTTGCACTGCCACCCTTTGCGCGGCGGCATCGGCGGCCGCTTCTTCGGCCAGCTGTTCCTTGATTTCACCCATCTCGGTCAGGCCCAGAACCCGGCCGGCACCGGTCGGGTCCAGCGCATACTCGGCGGGCATGACCACCGTCACCAGCAGCACCAGTGCAACAATAGCGGCGATGATGGTTGATCGAACCAGTTTGGCGGTGGAGGGTAGTTCTTCACGGTTTGGTCTATCGGTGTTGTACATAACGAATCTCCAGAATTAAGCGACAAAATAACCGGTGAGCTGATAGCCGAAGAGCAGGAAGCCTGCGCTCATCATGGCCACATTGGCGGTGTAGGCGTGGCGGAAAAAGCCGTCGGTTTTACGCCAGAAGCTGATGGCGATCAGGATCATGGCCAGGGCGATGAGCTGGCCAATTTCCACCCCGACGTTAAACGCCAGCAGGTTTGGCACCAGGCCGTCCGGTGAGATGTCGTATTCGATGATTTTTGAAGACAGGCCAAAGCCGTGGAAGAACCCGAAGATTAGCGTGGCGGCCTTGGTGTTCGGCTGAAAACCAAACCACCGTTGATAGGCACCGATGTTGTCCAGCGCCTTGTACACGATGGATAGCCCGATAATGGCATCAATGATGTAGCTGTTGATGCCAATGTTGAAATACACCCCCAGCAGCATGGTGGTGGAGTGCCCTACCGCAAACAGGCTCACGTAGATCGCGATGTGTTTCATCTGGTAGAGGAAGAAGATGACACCCAGCAGGAACAGCAGGTGGTCATAGCCGGTGACCATGTGCTTGGCCCCCAGATACATGAAGGCTATCAGGTTAACCCCGGTGATCTCCTGGATATAACCTTTATCGCCCTCGGCGACGGCGTGGGCGAGTGCATCGGCGCTCATGCCGAATAGCCCGAGGGTCAGAACAATCCATAACAGACGGTATCCGCCGGTGGCATGACGCCTACGCCGAACGCCGCCAAGCAAAGTTGACAACATAAAGACTCCAATTGTGTTCGTTCAGTCAGCTGCAGTGCAGCGAGAATCAGGCAATCAGAGCGGGTTTTGGAGGGCGTTCAAGGCGATGACGAAAATTCTGGGGCGAGGCTCCGGCGAAAGACAGGGGTTGCCGGTGTGAAACTACTAGTGCAGTTGTGAGCGTAATGGTCAGCCGATCTGCCGTTTCATGGGTGTGGTTGCCAGAGTCGTGGTGCTGGTGAGAGCCGTGTGAGCTCTCGCCGTGATCCTCCAGGCTATGACTGTGGGAATGATCACCATGATCAGTCACGTCCAACCCTGTGAGTTCGGCAATACCATGGGAAGATGCTTCACCAATGGTGGAGAGCGTCATGCCAGCCAGTGCGATGAGCATAACCATCAGTGGCAACAGTGTTCTGTGGCGAATGGTGGCGATCATGGGCGTCAGTGCACTGGCTCGGTCATGGGCATCGTCGGGATAACCCAAGTTTGGTGGTTGTATTGCTTGAGCGAATGAGGATACCTTTCTCGCCAAACGGATAACAATTAAATGTCAAAAATGTTCCGAAGGGTTCGCGCCTGCCGGGGCTTTTGTGGAGAGCAATACAATGACATGGCTTATAACCAAATACGCCATCACCGCCGCCCTGGTAGTACTGATTTCGGAAGTTGCCAAGCGCAGCGACAAACTCGGCGCACTGATTGCGGCGCTGCCCATGGTGACTGTGCTGGCGATGGTCTGGATGTATGTTGAGCATCAGCCTGCGGACAAGATCTCCAACCATGCCTGGTACACCTTCTGGTATGTGCTGCCCACCTTGCCGATGTTTCTGTTGTTTCCGTTCCTGTTACCCCGTTTGGGATTCTGGTTGTCGCTGGCGGCCAGTGCCGTGCTGACCATGATCTGTTTTGTTTCCCTGGCATTCGTGATGAAACGATTCGGCGTTGGTTTGATGTAGTTTCAGGGTATTCGGATTAAGTGGTTTAGGATGACCCGCTTTCCGTGGACTGGGAGGTCGCGGTAAGCGACATCTCGCTTGCCGAATCTGACGAACTCACCCTCTGCACCACACTCTTCGCAAGCTATGGGGTCTGGCGCATCCATATGAAAGTGCAGCCCGTCTTCCATTTCTATGGCATTTAGCACTTGGTACTCAGGGAGGTGCAATACGTTGTCAGGCAAGTGTGATATTTCGGGGCAAAGTTTCCTGTCGCAGCATGTTATATTCAGCAGTTGACGAATTTTTACTTAGCCAAGGCATGTCGGTCAGATGCTCCAGATCTAGAAAAAATCGAGTCGCGCAAAGACTGCATCTGCAGGTATTCCTCAGCACCCTGCTATTCATTTGCCGTAAAAATGGGCTCTGAACCCTTCCTTAAATTCCTGATGGCAGGCTAGACAGTGGTTCTGTACCCGAGAAAACGCCTCGATTACTGCTTGGCCATCCGCCTGACGCGCCTTGTCACCCATATTCCTGGCGGTTTCATGCACCTGCCTGTCATATCCCCGGAAGCGTGCGGCATCGGTTCCGACAAAGCGCAATATGCGTGTCTTTTCCCCGAACGGCGGCTCGGGATGATCGGCAATTAGGGGCGCGATTTCAGCTACCCGTTCCCAGTTTTCCCGGGAGATAGCCCCAACAACCTCGCGCATGTTTTCATCAAGTTCGCGCATGATGGAGCGAAGCACTAGTTCCTCACTGGAGCTTTTCTGTTCTCTCGCTGAGTGTTGATCGTCATTATCACCACTGGCCATAAGCCAAGCCGACGGGGCCGTCAAGACGAGCAGCAGAACGATTTTTGTGCTGTATTTGCATAAGGTCATGGTTATCTCCTGTTTTGATGAGCAAGTATTAGCAGGCTTCACGTGCCAGCTATCCTGTTGATGGCCCGGTCGTCTGAACCCACCCCCAGTCATCCAGCAGCACGTAGAGCGCCGGAATTACCAGGAGTACCAGTACGGTGGCGCTAAGCAGTCCGAACACCACCGAAATCACCAGCGGTTTGATGGCCGCCGCCTGGGTGCTGGTTTCGGCCAGCAGCGGCAACAGCCCGGCGATGGTGGTGGTGGACGAAATCAGGATGGCGCGCAGCCGGTCGCGGCTGGCCTGGCCGGCGGCCGCCACCGCACCCAGCCCGCTCTCGCGATGGGTCTTGATGAAATGGATCAGCAGGATGGCGTTGTTGACCACAATGCCGGCCAGCGATGCCGCACCGATCAATGACGGCATGGAAAGGTAATAGCCCATCAGCACATGTCCCCAGATGGCGCCGATGAAGGCCAGTGGTATAGAGAGCATGACGATCAGGGGTTCAACGTAGCTGCGGAACTGAAAGGAGAGGATCACGAAGATACTCACCAGACCGATCAGCAGACCGCGGCCGATGGAGCCGCCGGTCTCGGCGGAGCTGGCTACCTGGCCCTCCAAGGAGAGTTCCACCTCGGGATGACGCTCGCGGAATTCGTTCAGCCAGCCGCTGCCGACGAGATCCTCGACGATGGCCTGACCACTGGCCTGACGCGCATCCACGTTAGCCTCCACGGTGACGGTACGCCGCCCATCGATGCGGGTGATGCGCGCCCAGTCGCGCCGCTCCTCGGCGTTGGCCACCACTTCCAGGGGCACCCGGCGCCCATCCGGCAGGGCGATAGTCAGATCGGCCAGGTCGTCCAGGGAGCTCCTGTCAGCTTCTGTCAGGCGGATCAGCATCTCGATCTCTTGGTCGCCGATGCGCTGGGTGTCGGCGATCTCCCCCAGCAGCGCCGCGCGCAGCTGTCCGGCCACCTCTTCGGCGGAGAGGCCCAGGCCATGGGCGCCCTCAGCCATAGAGAAGGTCAGTTGAGGCTTGCCCAAGCGCAGATCGTCGATGACGTTGTAAACGGCCGCGTAGTTCTCGAGATGCACGCCTAGCTCCAGCGCTGCCGACTTCATGGCCTCCAGGTTCTCTCCCGCCAAGCGCACCTCCACCGGCACCCCAGCGGGGCCGAAGCCGGGCTCCTGGATAATCAATCGCTGAAGCCCCTCGATCTCACCGATGGCCTCACGCCAGGCGGCGGTCAGCTCGTCTAGGGTCACCCGGCGACGCTCGGCGGTCAGCAGGTCGACGATGACGGTGGCCACATGGGGGCCAGCCTCTCGCGCGCTGGGGTTGTGGTTGAAACGCACCTGGATCGCCTCCACCAGGGATGCTCCCCCCGGCTGGTCCTGAGAGTAGCGGGCATTGAGCTCACGGATTGCCGCCTCGACTCGCTCGGCCACAGCCTCGGTACGCGCCAGCGGTGTGCCCTGGGACATCAGGATACGAGCCTCCAGCACATCACCGTCGATATCCGGCATTGCCTCACTGCCCACGTGCCCCCCGGCCATGAAGCCGAAGGAGCCCAGCATAATGGCAAAAATGGCCCCCAGCACAGCATGCCGAAAGCGGATTGCCCCATCGGCGAGCCGCCCGACCGCCTCGCGGAATCTGTCGAAATACCGTTCGAAGGCGGCACGGAAACGTGAGTCGTGACCACTGGCGAGCCGGCCCACGCTGCCCTTGAGGTGGTGGGGCAGGATCCAGAACGCCTCGACGAGGCTCGCCGCCAGGGCGGCGATCAGCACCACCGGCAGCACTTCAAGCACCGCGCCCAGCTCACCGGCGAGGAAGGAGAGCGGGGCGAACACCGCGACCGTGGTAAGAAACGACGAAAGCACGCCGGGCAACACCTGGCGGGTGCCCGCTACCACCGCTTCCACCGGTGAGGCCCCTTTCAGGGCGTGGACGGCAATGCTGTCGGTGATCACGATGGCATCATCCATGACGATGCCGATAGCCATCAGCAATGCCACCAAGGTGATCATATTCAATGACAGCCCGGTCAGGGCCATGACGATGAAGGCCCCCATGAAGGCCGCAGGCAGGCCCAGAACGGCCCACAGAGCTAGGCGCGGACGGAAGAAGAGGCTCATCACCAGCACCACCAACACCAGCCCCATCAAGCCGTTAGTCACCAGCATCTGCAGGCGGTCGCGAACGATACTGGTCGCATCCTGGGTCAGCGTCAGAGAGATACCCCCGTCGAATCGCCGCCGTTCCGCCTCAAGCAGCGTGTCCAAGGACTCCTTAACCGTAAGGGCATCGTCTCGCAGCGCCTTGCTCACCTCCAGCACCAGCGCCGGCTCACCGTTGAAGCGGATTCGCTCTTCAGCGTGCTCACCGGTCTCGTTGATGGTGGCCAGCTCGCCCAAGGTCAGCTCGCCGCCCCCAGCGTCGGAGACCACTACCAGACCGGCCAACTCGGCCAGTGAGCGGCGCTGGTCGGTGAAGCGCAGCAGGATATCGCGATCGGCGGTTTCCAGGGTTCCCAGGGGAAGGTCAAGGTTTTGACCGGCCACTCGGCGCGCCAGCTCCTGTGCCGAGAGACCGTGCTGTCCTAGCACCTCGCGGGGCACTTCAACCTGCCACTGGCGCTGGGACCTCCCGTAGATCGCTACCTCAGCCACGCCGGGCAGCGTCATGATGCGCTCCTCCAGACGCAGGGCGTAGTCCTCGAGCTGGTGCATCGGCATGCCGCCAGACACCGCCGCTGCCGCCACCATGTCACTGCGGTGAAGCTCCCTCACTACAGGGGAGTCGGCGCGGGCCGGCAGCTCGGTGATGGCGTTCACCTCGGTGTCGATCTCATTGAGGAAACGAATGGCATCGCCCCCGACAGACATGGTTGCCGTGGCACTGGCTAGATTGTCCTGAGCCACACAGCTGAACTCATCGAGAAATTCTACGCCTTTAACGGCATCGTACAGGCGCCGACACACGGCGTCCTCCACGTCAGCAGCGCTGGCGCCGCGATAGACTACCTCCACAGACACTTCCATCGGGCGATAATCGGGGAAGGTCTCACGCTTGAGGTGGGGTGCGGCGAACAGCCCGGCGGCCAGCAGCAATATCAGCAGCAGATTGGCGGCGGTGGGATGAGCGGCAAACCAGCGAATCATTGCCGTTCTCCTGACGTTACTTCGCCTAGAGCCCGGGCGGTCAGACGTGCCTCGAGGGCCACGTCGCGGCGAGGCGCCAGCGCCATACCCTCGATGGCTGGTTGGAGGTCATCGACGATCACCCGCTCGCCCGGGGTGAGGCCCGACTCGATCACTGCCAGGTCTCCTTGTTGGAAGGCTACGGACACCGGGCGCCTGACCAGGCGATCGTGCTCGTCAGCAAGGTAGAGCTCACCCTGATGGAGGGCCGACGCGGGGACCAAGAGTTGTGCCACGGGACTGGATGTCGACAGGCGCACTCGGGTGTACATGTCGCGCTGTAGTGGTGGATGGTCAGGGGGCCGCGCATCGCGCCAGGGCTCCTCAACCCTTACGACGACTCGCACTGCGCGGGTGGCCGGGTCGAGGCCGCTGGCCACGCGCACCACCCGACCTTCCCAGCTAACCCCGGGTGCTCCGACCAGCTCCAGCTCAGCATCGATCGAGTCAAGATCGATGCGCTCACTCAGATCCAGGGTGCCGGGCTCGAGCTCGACCGGCGCCACACGGCCCAGGAGGCGTCGTACCATGCTGAAGGGAAGGCGTGCCTCCACCTCGGCAGCCGCCAGGCTATCCGCCTCGAACAGCCGCTGGCCCGCACCCACGAACTGGTGAAGCTCTACGTCTACCTCACCGAGGCGCAGGTCATAGGGCGCCTCGAAGCGGGTATCCGCCAAGTCACGGCGCGCCTGGGCAAGGCGCACCGATGCCCGCTCGCGCTGGGCTGGCAGCAAGGCCAAGGTATTCTCCAGAGTGGCCACCGCCTGGCGCTGCCCCACAGTGCTGTGACGTTGAGCATCACGCTGAGAAGTGGAGACAGCACCGGTGGCCGCCAGCCGCTCGATTCGTGAAAGTTCCTGCTCGGCGAGATCGAGTGCCTGGCGTTCCAAATCCAGCAAACGCCGGGTATTGGCCTCCTCTGCCTCGAGCTGAGTCAACTCCGCCTCGGCCTCGGCGATAGCCAGCTCGTAGCGACTCGGGTCCAGCGCCAGCAGCAAGGTGCCTTCGCGCAGCAGGGTGCCGCTCTCCAGATGCGGATGGCGCTCCACCACCCGGCCCGAGACGTTTGCAACGGCTTGCCAGGTTTCGGCAGGGCGCGCCACGCCGTGGCCACGTGCCTCGAGGCGAAACGCCAGTGGCTGCGCCTCGATCACTGCCACCACCTTTGGGGCAGGTGGTGAGTCGCTGTGCTCGGGAGCCTGCCGATTAACCAAGAAGAAGACCAGAAGCGCCGCACCGATGGCGAGGCCAATGACTACCGCCAAAAAACGCCCCAAGCGTTGGTTCAGGCCTATCATGGATACGCCCCTTGTGCTTTCTGGATGCCATGACAGTAGAGGTGGAACGCACCCTGGGCCTGCTCGGCCAAATGGTTCATGTTGCCGATCATCAGCGACTGCATGACCAGCCCCTGAATGGTGCCGATGAACTGGGTGGCCGCCGCCTCGATATCCAGATCTCGACGCAGCTCGCCAGCCTCCTGCGCCTCGTTCAACAATCTCTCGATCCGCTCACGGTAGAGAAACAGCAGCGAGCGAACCATACGTCTGGCCGGCGTCGGCCGGGCATGCTGCAGCTGCCCCATCATCAGCCGAGGCACGCCAGGATGCTCGACGATAAACGTGACATGGGCATGGAACATCGCCTCGAGCGCAGCCAACGGGCTATCCGCCGAGGCAGCGGCTTTATCGAGCCGCTTCATCACACGTTCGGCCACCCTGCCGATGACGGCCTCCCAGATCGCGTCCTTGCTGGGAAAATGGCGAAACAGCGCGCCTTGCGTGACGCACATATGTTTGGCGATGCTGCCGGTGGTGATGTTGGCCGGATCATCCTGCGCGCTCAGGTCGATGACCGCGTCTATAGTGAGCTCCCGGCGCTCTTCGGCCGTCAAATTACGTTTCTGAGTCATTACAAGCCTATAAGATAGTAATTGATTACTATCTTATAGCGGCCTAGTTTGCGGCGCAACCAGATTGTGATTGAGGGTGTATTCGATACCTAATACATTCCGCGCGATCCGTCAGAGACCTGCACTGCGCCCATCTAGCCGCTGATTGAGAGCAAAAGGCCGTTCAGGCTGCAAGGTCATCGGCATGATATTCGTTACCAAGGCATTCAAGGATTCGCACGACCTGGCTAAATCGAATTTTTCATCAGCCTTTCGTGAACCCCTCTCGGGATGTGAAGCCGCAGCGGTTTTGAGGCACCCACCCCAACTTTTCCTGCCAACCAGGAAATACGGAGAGAGCGAAGCTTGTGCAGGTGATCGTAAAACATCGGATACGTCACTTAATCCGGATACCCTAATTTCAATGGCCAGATCAGAGCACGTGTCTGATTGTTTTGAGCGAGATCAAAAATCCATTATTTAGGAGAAATCTTTCAGTCACAGTTCAGGTTGCCTCTCTAGCATTCTCCGCATTACAGGCTTTTGCGGAGAATTCACTTTGCGTTATCTCAGACACCTTCCAAAACTGGGCATGGCCACGATGCTGGCCATCTCAGCCTTGCCCGCAGCGGCCCAGCAGGAGCTGGGCCTGACGTCGGCCATTGAAATCGCCATACGGAATGACCCCTGGCTGCAAGGCAGTGTTTATCAGGAACAGGCCCTCAGGGAAGAAGCGGTGGCACAGGGCTCGCTGCCTGACCCCCGCTTGACGCTCGGGCTGGCAAACCTGCCCACAGACACTTTCGATCTCGGGCAAGAGGCAATGACCCAGACCACCGTTGGCATTACCCAGCGCTTTCCCCGGGGGGACAGCCGCCGGATTGCCAAAGCCAGGGTACTGCAGATGGCGTCAATACAACCCCGCCAGCGAGACAATCGTGAACTCAAGGTGACCGAAACAGTCACCCACCTGTGGCTCGATGTCTGGCGCGCCCAGCAAAGTGTGCAGCTGATCGAGAGCAGTCGTGGCCTGTTCGAGCAGTTGGAAGACGTTGCCCAGGCGGGCTACCGCTCGGCCACAATGAGCGCCCGGCAGCAGGACGTGATTCGCGCATCCGTCGAGCTGACCCGGCTGGACGACCGGCTAACCGCGCTGTCAGCAGAGCTCAGTTCCAGCCGTGAGGCGCTGGCGGAGTGGGTGGGAGCATGGGTTGACGAAATAGCTGGAATCCGTGCCGACCTCCTGGCTGTTGACGATGCCATACCGTCGTATTTGACAGCACTGTCTGCGAACGGCAGTCCGAAGGTCGATAGCGCACTGGCGATCGACCACCCGATGATTCGTGCCACGGATGAACTGATTGAGGTGCGGACTCTGGAGGTGGACCTGGCGAGACAGGCCTACAAACCGGAATGGTCACTGTCTGCACAGTACGGATACCGCGATAGAGCCCCCAATGGCCAGGACAGGGCCGACCTTTTCTCCGTCGGTATCAGTGTTGATCTCCCACTATTCACCAGTAACCGCCAAGACCGGAACCTCAAAGCCTCCGTGGCCCGGGCAGAGACCGTTAAAACCGAACGTATGCTGCAGCTGCGCCAGTTGCAGGCGTCAGCCCGCAGTGCACTGGCGCGCATTGAGCGCCTGGATGAGCGCATTACACGTTACCGGGAAACCCTGCTGCCTCAGATGGAGCAGCAGGCCGAAGCCGCCCTGAGTGCTTACAACTCTGACGATGGTGATTTTGCCGAAGCCGTGCGTGCGCGTATTGCCGAGCTGAATGCCCGCATCGAGCTGGTTCAGATGGTGGCCGAGCGCGCCAGGTCGCAAGCCAGTTTCGATTACGTCACCGCCGGCGCGGACAACGCCTCACCCTCTTCATCGACTCGATATCAGGACTGACAACTATGGCCAATTTCATTCGCCCTCTGGGCTTTCTCGTGCTGGGTGGTTTTGCCGGTGCCGGCATTAGCTGGTGGCTGGCGGCTGGCGCAAGCATGGATCACACCGCTGATCCTGCACATTCACAGGCCCAGGAGCCGCTTTACTGGGTGGCCCCCATGGACCCTGATTTCAGAAGGGACAAACCGGGCAAGTCGCCCATGGGGATGGACCTTGTGCCGGTTTATGCGGACGGCGGAGCCGCGGATGACCCAGCGGGCACCGTCCGGATATCGCCCGCCGTGACCAACAACCTGGGTGTGAGGACCGGCACGGTTATCCAGGGGCGCCTGCCACTAAACATCACCACCGTCGGGCACGTCCAGTATAACGAGGACGCCATGGCCCATGTGCATCCCCGTGTTGAGGGCTGGATTGAGGCGCTGTATGTGAAGGCGGAGGGGGAGCCGGTTGAACAGGGCAAGGCCTTGTACTCGTTGTATTCGCCCACCCTGGTTAACGCTCAGGAGGAACTGGTTCTGGCGTTGAACCGGGGCAACGAGAATCTGGTCCGTGCTGCAGAGCAGCGTCTATTGGCGCTGAATGTTCCAACCAGCCTGGTACGGAGCCTGAAGGATACCCGCGAAGTGCGCCGTACACTGACGGTCTACGCACCGGCGACCGGGGTTATCGAGAGTCTCAATGTGCGCGAAGGGATGTTCATCAAACCCGGCGACCAGGTGGTGACCATTGCCTCGCTGGACGAGGTCTGGGTTCTGGGCGAGATGTTCGAGAGCCAGATTGCCGCAGTTAAGCCCGGTGATCGGGCGGTGATGACATTGGATTATATGCCGGACCGGCAGTGGCGGGGGCAGGTGGATTACGTCTATCCGGAGATCAACACAACAACCCGCACGGCCCGGGTCAGACTGCGCTTTGATAACACCGACGGTGCCTTGCGCCCGGGTATGTTCGCCCGGCTGAACATACAGGGAGAGCGTGGTGACCGGCGAATGTTAGTGCCCCGGGAATCCGTGATCCGTACCGGCCAGAGTGACCGTTTGGTGCTGGCTCTGGAAAAAGGAGCGTTCAAATCGGTTAACGTCGATGTTGGGCGCGTAGGTGAGGAGTATGTGGAAATTCTGCAGGGGGTAAGCCCCGGCGACACGGTGGTCACCTCGGCGCAGTTTCTGATCGATTCAGAATCCAGCAAAACCTCTGACTTTCTGCGTATGTCGCCCCGACCGACGGAGATGGATCACAGCGCCCATGGCATGCAGCATGAAGGGGGCCACTGATGATCACGTCGCTGATTTACTGGTCGGTTCGTAACCGTTTTCTGGTTGTCATGGCAGCACTGCTGCTGACCGGTCTGGGACTGTACTCCCTGAAGAACACGCCAGTGGATGCACTGCCGGACCTGTCGGATGTCCAGGTCATCATTAAAACCAGCTACCCGGGGCAGGCGCCTCAGGTGGTGGAAGATCAGGTTACCTACCCGCTGACCACCGCCATGCTTTCGGTGCCGGGTGCTCAAACCGTTCGAGGCTATTCGTTCTTCGGTGATTCCTACGTTTATGTGATCTTTGACGAAAACACCGATATGTACTGGGCCCGCTCACGGGTGCTCGAATACCTGTCGCAGGTGGCGCCGAACCTGCCGGAGCAGGCCCGGCCGCAACTGGGGCCTGACGCCACCGGCGTGGGCTGGGTGTATCTGTACGCCTTGGTAGACCGCACCGGGCAGCACGACCTGAGCCAGCTCCGAAGCCTTCAGGACTGGTTCCTGAAGTATGAGTTACAGACGGTACCCGGTGTTTCGGAAGTGGCCACGGTGGGTGGCATGGTCAAGCAGTACCAGGTGCAGGTGAGCCCGGAAAAGCTGCGTACCCTGGGGATTCCCTTGTCCCACATTGAAACCGCCATAAAACGCGGCAATCAGGAAGTGGGGGCTTCGGTGATTGAGATGGCAGAGGCCGAGTACATGGTGCGGGCCTCGGGCTATATCCAGTCCCGGGAAGATTTGCTCTCGATTCCGCTGGGTCTCGACGACAACGGCACGCCCGTTTTGTTAAAGGATGTGGCCAGCGTAGAAGTTGGGCCGCAGATGCGCAGGGGCATTGCCGAGTTGAATGGCGAGGGCGAAACGGTCGGCGGCGTTATTGTGATGCGTTTTGGTGAAAACGCCCAGGAGACCATAAGGGGGGTGAAAGCCAAACTGGAGTCTTTGCAGAGCAGCCTGCCGGACGGCGTCGAGGTGGTCACGGTGTATGACCGCTCCGGGTTGATCGATCGCGCTGTGACCAACCTCTGGAACAAATTACTGGAAGAACTTCTCGTTGTGGGGCTGGTGTGCGTGATCTTCCTGTTCCACGTGCGTTCGTCACTGGTGGTGATGGTCAGCCTGCCAGTCGGCATCCTGACAGCCTTCATCGTAATGTACTGGCAGGGCATCAATGCCAACATCATGTCGTTGGGTGGTATCGCCATTGCCATAGGCACCATGATTGACGGTGCCATCGTGATGATCGAGAACATGCACAAACACATGGAGCGTACACCGCTGACCCGTGAAAACCGCTGGCAGGTGGTGGCAAAGGCATCGGCCGAAGTGGGGCCGGCGCTGTTTTTCTCATTACTGATCATTACCGTCAGCTTTGTCCCGGTGTTCGTGCTGGAAGCCCAGGAAGGCCGAATGTTCTCGCCGCTGGCCTACACCAAAACCTATGCCATGGCGGCCAGTGCCGCTCTGGCGGTCACGCTGGTGCCAGTGCTCATGGGTTACTTCATCCGTGGCAAGGTGCTGTCGGAACACAAGAACCCGGTGAACCGGTTCTTGGTGGCGGGTTATCTGCCAATGCTGAAGGGCGTTCTTAAGTATCCGTCGACAACCCTGGTCGCGGTGGTTCTGATTCTGGCGTTGGGGTTGTGGCCTGCATCTCGGATAGGCAGCGAATTCATCCCGCCTCTCGATGAGGGCGATCTGATGTATATGCCAACCACCTACCCAGGGATTTCCATCGGCAAGGCCCGGGAATTGCTGCAACAGACCGACCGGTTGATTGCCTCGCTGCCGGAAGTGGAAACGGTTTTTGGCAAGGTTGGCCGGGCAGAGACCGCGACAGACCCCGCCCCGCTAACGATGATTGAAACGTTTATTCAACTCAAGCCACGCGACCAGTGGCGTGAGGGCATGACCACCGAAAAACTGAAGCAGGAATTGAATGCCCTTATCCAATTTCCCGGCGTTACCAATGCCTGGGTGATGCCGATCATTACCCGGATTGACATGCTGGCGACCGGGATAAAAACGCCGGTTGGCATCAAGGTGGCCGGGCCTGAGCTGGCAACCATCGAGGCAGTGGGCAAGCAACTGGAAGCCATTCTTTCGGAGGTTCCCGGTACGGCATCTGTGTATTCGGAGCGCGTTGCCGGTGGCCGTTATGTTCAGGCTGATATCGACCGATTACGGGCGGCGAGGTATGGCCTCAACATAGCCGATGTTCAGCAAGTGATCGCTTCAGCCGTGGGCGGAATTAACGTGTCTCAAACCATCGAGGGGCTGGAAAGATACCCTATCAATGTGCGTTATCCTCAGGATTACCGTGACTCCCCCGAAAAGCTCCGGCAGCTGCCAATCGTGACGCCGTCCGGCCAACGCATTGCCTTGGCGGATGTGGCCGACATTCGGATTGAGGACGGCCCTCCAGCAATAAAAAGTGAGAATGCCCGGCTTAATGGCTGGACCTTTGTGGACATCGAGGGTGTTGATGTTGGCAGCTACGTAGGACAGGCCATGGCGGCTGTAAATGATGAACTGCAGCTGCCGGCAGGCTACTCCGTGGCCTGGTCCGGCCAATATGAATACATGCTCCGGGCCAAGGAAAGGCTGACCTATGTGGTCCCGCTGACACTGGCGATCATTGTCATCCTGTTGTTTATGAGCTTCCGCCGCATTGCCGAGGTGGCGATGATCCTGGGCACGCTGCCGTTTGCCCTGGTGGGCGCAGTCTGGTTCATGTACCTGTTGGGTTACAACTTTTCCGTGGCCGTTGGTGTGGGGTTCATTGCTCTGGCCGGGGTTGCCGTGGAGATTGGGGTGATCATGTTGGTCTATCTGAACCAGTCCTACCAGTCGATGCTTGAAAACTGTGAGCAAAAAGGTCTTGAGCCCAGGCGTGAAACTCTCCGGCATGCCGTCCTGCATGGTGCCGGGTTACGGGTTCGGCCGATCATGATGACCGGAAGCTCCATCATTATCGGGCTGTTGCCCATCATGTTCGGAACCGGGACGGGCTCGGAAGTGATGGGTCGCATCGCAGCCCCGATGGTGGGTGGTATGGTCAGCGCTATGCTACTGGCTTTGCTGGTGATTCCGGTGCTGTTTTATCTCTGGAAACGAAGGGGCCTCGCGCGCAGATGACCTGAGTCAATTCTTGCCGAGAGAGATAGCAGGTTTGGCCGCTATTTCAGGTTCGATTCAGTTTTATGGTCTTAACTGTAGTAGACGCTCAACAACAGTGATGAAAAGGAGAATGTCATGAACAGGTTTACCCGGTTAATCGCATGTTCCGTTCTGGTTTCCACGCCCCTTTTCGTTTTCGCCCAGGGCAACTCCGGGCAAATGTCCCGGGGCGGCATGATGAACCAGGAACAGATGCAGCAGATGCATCAGAACATGTCTAAGATGCAGGAAATGATGCAGGAAATGCGCAACGCCAAGTCGGATGCGGAGCGCCAGCGTATTCGCGAGAAGCACATGGAGTCCATGCAGCAGCACATGCAGATGATGCGTGGTGGCATGATGGGGCAGGGCATGGGCCAGGGCCAAGGGCAGGGCATGATGGGGCAGCACCAGGGCCAGATGGGCGGTGGTCAGGGCATGGGTAACCAGCCGAAAGGTCAGTCCGGCGGCAAAGGGCCTCGTTCGGGTGGCGCGGGTATGGAGCCGGAACAGCGAATGGAAATGATGGAACAGCGCCTGGAGCATATGCAGATGATGATGGAGCAAATGCTGGAGCACCAGGCGCAGGGCCAGAGAGGACGTTAAATAGCTCACTGACATGGAGCGTTTATGACCCTTAGAAAATACCCTGGCGATCTGTTGTTGCTGGGGCTCTTTTTACTGCCTGTCGTTGTTGTTGCTTCGGCGTTGCCCTGGGGCAGTCAGGGCTGGCTGTATTCGCTGGCGGAGCTAGCCGGGGTGTTTGCCCTGTCAGCGTTTCTGCTGGCAGGTATGTTGTCGGCCCGTATTCCCGGTACAGATCCCTGGTTTGGTGGCTTGGTGCGGCTATGGACCATTCACCGCTGGCTGGGGTTCTCGGCCTTTATGCTGGTGATGGCTCATGTGTTGTTGTTGGCGTTGGCCATCTTGCCGGCGTCTGTTGGCGCCAGCGTTGCCACGCTGTTCCCGCCCCTGAGTCATTGGGAGGTCTGGGTTGGCTGGGCCGCCTTCCTCACCATGTTGGTTTTCATCGCGCCCACGCTGGGATTCATTGGCACTCTGCACTATCAAAACTGGAAACGCCTGCATCTGCTGTCTGCGCCGGCACTGGTGTTGGCGTTGGTGCATACCCTGATGCTTTCAGCTACAGCCTGGGTCTGGTGGTTGCTCTCGGCCCTGGCTTTGGCGGCCATCGCCTGGCGTAAGTTATTGTCACCCCGTCTGGCCAGGAAACCCTATGTGGTAGACGGCATCGACAAACTTGCCCGGGATGTGGTGGAGCTTCGCCTGCGCCCGAAGGGCAAGGGGATTCGCTGGCGGGCTGGTCAGTTTGTGTATCTGACACCGATGGACCGCTCGCTGTTGGCCGGTTATGGGGAAGAACACCCTTACACCATCGCCTCGGGCTCCGGGGATGATGAACTAAAAATCGGCATTAAAGCGGTCGGCGATGCCACTCGGGCGTTGCTGGACATCAAGCCGGGGGCAGAGGTGCGAATCGAAGGCCCTTACGGGACCTTTTTTGAGAATGCGGCTTTGGCGCAGAAGGGTACTGGCCTGCCAGGTGAGCCGCGCAAGCAACTGTGGTTGGCCGGCGGTATCGGCATTACGCCGTTTGTTGCTGGCGCCCGGGACAGGGTCGGGAACACTGTGGCTCAGGGGCCAGATGCCTGTTTGTTCTACCTGGCCAACCGGCCGGAACGAGCCTATTACCTGGACGAGCTGGTCCGCATTGCCGAGGCCTGTGATGGCTTTGAGGTTCACACGCACTACATGAACGAACACGGCGTGATCACCCGGGATTATCTGGCCGAGCGCTGCCCGGATTTCGCCGAACGGGACATCTACCTGTGCGGGCCGCCGGGCATGATCAATCACCTGCAAACCCTGCTCAGGCACGAAGGCGTGCCTGCCCATCGCATTCACACGGAGGCGTTTGATTTCCTATGACCAGCAACCGAATTGCCTATACAGGATTTGTTGCCTTTGTCAGCGTGGTTCTGACATTGGTGGTGGTTAACCTGGTTCAGGGCAACCCCGAACCCACAGCAGGTGGTACCGCTGAGAATGCCGATGGTGAGTCGGTTTTCCGGCTCGATGATGTGGCGGAACACAATCATGCCGGCAGCTGTTGGAAGGTGATTAACGGTGTGGTGTACGACCTCACCGAGTACCTGCCGAATCACCCCACCGAGGAAGAGGTCTTCACCCGCTGGTGCGGCAAAGAGGCAACGTCGGCCTGGCTCGATAAGGGCAACGGCCGGCCCCACAGCCCTCGGGCCGCTGCCCGGCTGGAGGATTATCGGATAGGTGTGCTTGAAGGCGGCGCCCCGGCACCAGCACCGGTTGAAACCGCAGATTCGGCTACACAGCCCGCCACTGGCGATGACCGCCTTGGGCGAATGCTGCTGGGTTTGGCGCCGGGTAATTATCTGGATGGCACCTACCGGGGCAACTTCATCGACCGTGGGTTGATTCAGGTAAGCCTGCAGTTCCGGCTTGAAGGCGGGCGAATTAAGGGAATGTCCTACCGGCACCTGTTCTATCGGGATGAAGACTATTTGAAGATGGACAGTTCCGCCGAGCTTTACCCGGTTTTGCGTCAGTATCAGCAGATCACGGAGCGCCTGGAGGGCGAGCCGATGGAGGCAATTTTCCGGTTGTATGAGCCAGAGAAGGTGGTGGATGATATTGACGGCTACACCGGCGCAACGCTTCGTGGAGCCAAGGTGATCAGTGCTTTTCGCGATGGTCTGAACCGGGGCGTCTACAGCTGGTAAGCCGGTAGTAGTGGGCAGGTGACTGCGCTGCCTGCGGGGCTTGTTTTCCGGCCGGCGGGCAGACTGTGTTAGGCTTTTGGGAACTTTAACAGGGAGTTAGCGAACCAAGACCCTGTTGAACCCCGGGACAGGAGACCCTATGCAGTCAGCGCCATCGTTACCCGCCCTCAGTTTGTTGCTTCGTGGCGCTGCGTTATTGGTGGTTTGGTGGGCGCTAACGCTCGGTGAAACGTCTGCCCTGGGTTTTGGCCTGGGGGTGACCGCCCTCGTGGCCTGGCTGTCGGTACGCCTGTTTCCCCCATCCGGCTATCGCCTCCAGCCCCTTGGGCTGCTGTCGTTTCTCGGTTACTTTCTCACCCGCTCGGTGGTGGCCGGGCTGGATGTCGCGCGGCGCTTGCTGTCACCCGCCTTGCCGGTTCACCCGGGTGAAATCACCCTGACCCTTTACTTGCCCGAGGGCAGCCCTCGCTGGCTGCTGGCCAACACCCTGTCCCTTATGCCCGGTACCCTGAGCGCTTTGCTTGAGGGCGATCAATTGACCCTGCACTGCCTGGATACCCGAGAGCCAGTAGAGCAGGACGTGCGGGAGACTGAGCGGCAGGTGGCGCGGGTTTTCGGACTCTCCCTGAACGACATCGGGAGGACGGTACGGTGACCCTGATACTCAATGCCGTTGCGGCCTTCCTGTTGCTGACCCTGTTGATTGCCCTGATCCGCATCTGGAGGGGGCCGGCCCCGGCGGACCGGATGTTGGCGTCGCAACTGTTCGGCACAACCGGTGTGGCCCTGTTACTGGTGCTGTCCTACGCCCAATCCATGCCCGCACTGATGGATGTGGCGCTGACACTGGCGGTGTTGTCGGTACTCGCGATCGTGGCGTTTGTGACCCGGGTGGTGCGCATCGAACAGCCCTTGGGTGATGACGGAGGCCGCCATGATTGATTCAGCCATGTTTGCGGTTCAGGTGGTGTTGTTGGTTCTCGGTTGTCTGTTTTTTGCTGTGGGCACCCTCGGCCTGTTCCGATTCTCCGACACCCTGACCCGTATCCATGCCCTGACCAAGGTGGACAACCTCGGGTTGGGCTTTATTATACTGGCGCTTTTGCCACTGGCGCCGTCGCTGGCGGGTGGCGTAAAAATGGTATTGATCTGGGCCGCAGCTCTGGCTGCCAGCGCAACGTCTGCGCACCTGATCGCCCGCGCCGTTCATGTGCGCCCGAAGCATTCCGCGGTTCAGGAGGCAGCTGATGATTGACTGGCTGGTGGACTCCATCTTGGTGCTGGCGCTGTTGTCGACCGCGATCGGGGTGTTGTGGTCTGCAAACCTGTTTCGGGCGGTGGTGATGTTTATCGCCTTTGGCCTGCTGATGGCGCTGGCCTGGGTTCGCCTTCAGGCGCCGGACATTGCCCTGGCAGAAGCCGCCATCGGTGCCGGCCT
Source organism: Marinobacter sp. KM021 (assembly GCF_050707965.1). Lineage (NCBI taxonomy): Bacteria > Pseudomonadati > Pseudomonadota > Gammaproteobacteria > Pseudomonadales > Marinobacteraceae > Marinobacter > Marinobacter sp. KM021. Next base: position 2,592,347 of record NZ_CP136129.1, on the reverse strand, counting down.
GACCGGCGTGTTGCTGCTGGATGCGGCCAGGCATTTGGGCTATAACCGGCGTTGCGGTGGTGAAGGCAATGACCAGGGTGGGGCGTCGGGATGATGCGTTTTTTTGGCGTTACCGTCCTCGCCGCCGTGTGTCTGGCCTTTGCCGGTGCCTTGATGATCACGGTCTGGCACATTTCTGGTACCCAGGCGCCGGTCGACCTGCCCGGACTGCTGGTGGAGAACCTGGAGGCCAGTGGGGTAGAGCATCCGATCACCGCTGTGCTGTTGAACTTTCGCAGTTACGACACGCTGCTTGAGATCGGCGTGTTGGTCATCGCCGGGATTGCGGGTATCTCCATGGCGAAAACGACGTCCCTGGAAGATCCTCTCCTGCGCACTTCAGATCCCTTGTTGTATGCCCTGCAGCGCTGGTTTGTGCCGCTGATGCTGGTACTTGCCGGCTACCTGTTGTGGGCGGGTTCCGACCGCCCCGGGGGAGCGTTCCAGGCCGGAGCCGTGTTGGCGGCATCGGGCGTGATGATGCGCCTTGGCGGGATCCCCATGGAGTTTCTGCGCCCCGGCGTGTTGTTGCGTTTGGGGCTGGCCCTGGGCTTTTCCGTATTCCTTCTGGTGGCGGTGGCCAGTGCCCTGGCCGGCGATGCGTTCCTGGCGTACCCGGAAGCCTTTAACAAACCCTTGATTCTGGTCATCGAAACCGTGCTTACGTTCTCCATTGCGATGGTATTGCTGGCTCTGTTTGTGTCGGCACCGGTTAACGGCGCTGAAGAGCCGGAAGAAGGTGAGCGCGGATGACCTCGGCCCTGTTGTATGCATTCGCTGGCGTTGCCTTATGTGGTATTGGCCTGTTCGGGTTTTTGCGCCTGCAGCACCTGCTGCGCAAGTTGATGGCGTTCAACCTGATCGGTTCCGGCGTATTCCTGATCATGGTGGGCCTGGCCCAGCGCAATGGTCAGCCAGATCCTGTGCCCCAGGCCCTGGTGCTCACGGGCATTGTGGTGGCTATTGCAGCGACGGCACTGGCTGTGGTGTTAATCCGCCGGTACTACCATTTGTCAGGCCAGACTACGCTGGCTGAGCCGGCCCGGGAAAATGCCAGGCCCAAGGCTCGGGCTGTGAACCGGGAGGGTGCTCCCGAATGACCTTGTGGTTAATGGCGGGATTGTTGTTCACACCCCTGGCCTGGGCGGTGCTGACCCTGTTGCTGGATTTCAGCAAAGGCCGGGTGGTGACCTGGCTTGGAATCCTGGTGCAGGTGTTGGTGTCTCTGGGCTTGTGGGCCGCCGTGGCCAGCGACGGCGGGTTTCTTTACCTGCTTGGCGGTTGGCAGGCGCCCCTGGGCATTGAGCTGCGGGTGGATGGCCTGGCGGTAACCTTTGTGTTGCTGACGGCCCTGGTCGCGGCCGCTTGCGGCTGGCACGCGAGCATCTACCTGGACCCTGGCAAGCCGTGGCACCGGTATTTCTGGCCGCTGTTCTGGTTTCTGTGGGCCGGGCTGAATGCGGTCTGGCTGGGCGGCGATCTGTTCAATCTGTATGTGGGGCTGGAGCTGATCAGCCTTGCCGCCGTGGGGCTGGTGGCGTTGGGCGGCCAGGCGGACGCACTCAGGGCTGCCATTCGCTACCTGATGGCGGCTTTGCTGGGTTCCCTGGCGTACCTGCTTGGTGTGGCCCTGATTTACGGCCAGTTTGGCACGCTGTCGCTGGCAGGCGTGACCGAGCTGATGAATAGCGGTGATGTTCAGTCGGGCCTGACCTTCCCGCTGATTCTGATGCTGCTGGGCCTGGCCCTGAAAACCGCGCTGTTCCCGATGCATGGCTGGTTGCCGCCGGCCCATGGCATCGCCAAGTCGCCGGTCAGTGCGCTGTTGTCTGCGTTAGTGGTCAAAGCCTCGTTCTACATTGCCGCCAGGCTTTGGCTGGAACTGGGAGGCGACCTGGGTGGCTATGCCCTGGCTCAGTTGATAGGCGTGTTGGGTAGTTTGGCGGTTATCTGGGGTAGCTGGCTGGCGTTCCGGCAGGCCAAACTGAAACAGGTGGTTGCCTATTCCTCCGTGGCGCAGATTGGCTATCTGTTTTTGCTGTTCCCACTCACCTGGGGCGTCACCGACGCCATATCCCAGCAGGCGCAACAGGGCATTACCCTGCAGGTGGTCAGCCATGCCCTGGCCAAGGCCGCGATGTTCCTGGCCGCCGGCAATCTGATCATGTCGGTAGGCAGCAACCGGGTGGATGCCTTGGCGGGTGTCAGCCGGTTCCTGCCGTTCTCGCTGTTTTCTTTCGGGCTGGCCGGGGTGTCGTTGATGGGGCTGCCGCCTACCGGGGGCTTTGCTGCGAAGTGGTTGCTCCTCCAGGCCAGCCTGGCCAGTGGCCAATGGTGGTGGCTGGGGGTTCTGCTGGCGGGTGGTTTGCTTTCTGCCGCCTATGTCTTCCGGGTTTACCGGGCGTCGTTCATTGAAGCGACAGACACGGACCAGTTCTATCACCCGTCCAGGAGCCTGGAGGTGATACCGATGATTCTTGCGTTGCTGTCGCTTGGCCTTGGCCTGGTGGCGGAGCCGGTGTTGTCGGTGATGTCCTTGCCGTTTGAGGGGGGCAGCCGATGACCCTGAGTGTATTAATGCCGGTTTTTGCGCTGATGACTTCGTTGCTGGCGTCGGTGGTTCTGTTCGCTCTGCCGGAGAAAGGGCATCGTCTGAGAACCATCATTAACCTGGCAGCCGCCATTCTGAAGATTGCCCTGGTTGGGTTGATGATCTGGGGTGTGGCCCAGGGGCGCGAGTACGAGGCCGCGTTCACCATGGTACCTGGTGTGGAATTCGTGCTGCGGGCTGATGCGCTGTCGATGTTGTTTGCCGGGTTGTCTGCCCTGCTGTGGTTGCTGACCACCATCTATGCTGTGGGCTATCTTGAGGATTCCCCGAACCGGAGCCGGTTTTTCGGGTTCTTCAGCCTGTGTGTCGCCAGTACCATGGGTATTGCCCTGGCGGGCAACCTGTTCACCTTCTTTCTGTTCTACGAAATGCTTACCCTCTCCACCTATCCGCTGGTGGTCCACCGCGGCACGACCAAAGCGCTGAGGGCCGGGCGTAACTACATTATCTACACCCTGACCGGTGGCGCGGTTTTGCTGTTTGCCATTGCCTGGCTGCACGGCCTGGTGGGGGATCTCAGGTTCCAGGAAGGGGGCTACTTCTCAGAGGTTGACCCATCCATGCAGGGGCCTCTGACGATCATTTTCGTGCTAATGATTGTCGGACTGGGGGTAAAAGCAGCCCTGGTACCATTCCACGGCTGGCTGCCCCAGGCAATGGTAGCGCCGGCACCGGTCAGTGCCCTGTTGCATGCCGTGGCGGTGGTGAAAGCTGGTGCCTTTGGCATTATCCGCGTGGTCTTTGAGATCTACGGGTTGGAAGCGGCCAAAGACATGGGGCTGCTGGCCGGGCTTTCGGTCGTGGCAGCCTTCACCATTATCTATGGCTCCACCCGTGCCTTGTACCAGGTTGACCTGAAACGTCGGCTGGCGTTTTCAACGGTCAGCCAGGTGTCTTACATCGTGCTGGGGTTGTGCCTGTTCGGGCCCGTGGGCGTGGCCGGTGGCCTGGTGCATCTGGTGCATCAGGGCATCATGAAAATCACCCTGTTTTTCTGCGCCGGGAATTACGCTGAAACTCTCGGAGTGCACCGCATCGATGAACTGGACGGCGCAGGCAAACGCATGCCGGGCACTTCGGTGGCGTTTACCCTGGGCGCCTTTGGCATGATTGGTGCCCCACCGTTGGCGGGGTTTATTACCAAATGGACCATGGGCAGCGGTGCACTCGCGGTCGGTATGGATTGGGTAGTAGCGGTGTTGGTGATCAGCAGCCTGCTCAATGCGGCGTATTTTCTCCCGATACTGCACCGGCTCTGGTTTGCCGAACAGTGCGAGCCGTGGCCCCACGAGCGCCGTTGGGGACGCCTTGAAACCAGCGCCTGGCTGCTATGGCCGCCGTTAATTACTGCCGCTCTTATGCTGGTAGCCGGGCTGATCGCCAACCTGCCGTTCAGCCCCCTGAGTTGGGCTGAGTTGATTGTGGCAAGGGAGGTGGCGCTGTGATGTTTGCGTCAAACCTCTTGCTGTTGTTGGCGATTATCCTGCCGCTGGCCTCATTGTTACTGGCGCTGCGACCCGATTGGCAGCAGGCTTATCGTTACTGTTTGCCCGTGTTGCCCTTGCCCGCCTTGTTGGCAGGCCTGATATTGGGGCCTGGTGCGTCCCTTGAACTGCCGGGGTTGCTGTTAGGCGGCCTGTGGGGGCTGGATGAACTGCGCCAGGTATTCCTGGTTCTGACGGCAACGCTTTGGCTGGTGGCCGGTGTCTTCGCCGTCGGCTATCTGAAGGTACATTACCTGCGGCGTTTCTGTGTGTTCTGGGCGCTCACCCTGGCCGGGAATCTGGGGCTGGTGATGGCCCAGGATATTGCCAGCTTCTATAGCTTCTTCGCCCTGATGACCTTTGCCGGTTATGGCCTGGTGGTGCACGAGGGAACGGGAGAGGCCAACCACGCGGGGCGCGTCTACCTGGCCATGGCGGTGGTGGGTGAAATGGCCATTCTGTCGGGCCTTCTGATGGCCGCACAACAGGCCGGTAGTGGCTTGTTGGCCGATCTGCCTGCCGCCGTGGCGGAGGCCGACCGGCGCTGGTTGATCATGTTCCTGTTGTTGGCGGGATTCGGGGTGAAGGCGGGCCTGCCACTGCTGCATTTCTGGTTGCCCCTGGCGCACCCGGTCGCGCCGACGCCAGCCAGTGCGGTGCTCAGTGGCGCCATGATCAAAGCCGGCCTGTTGGGTTGGCTGGTCACTTTGCCGTTTGGTGAGGTGTCTTTGCCGGATTGGGGCAATGCGCTGGTGATCCTGGGCGCTGTCGGTTCCCTGGGTGGTGCTGTGCTGGGTGTGCGCCAGCGGCGCCCGAAAACCGTGTTGGCCTATTCCAGCATTAGCCAGATGGGCCTGATGACACTGATGGTGGGCGCAGCGCTGGCCAATACCGAGTATGCGGGCCCGCTGTTTGCGGTGATGGCGCTGTACGTGCTGCATCATGGCCTGGCCAAAGGTAGCTTGTTCCTCTCTACTGCCATGGCGTTGCCGGCGGGACGGGCTGGTCAATGGCTGTTGTGGCTGTTGATCGCATTGCCGGGGCTGTCCCTTGCGGGGCTGCCGTTTACCAGTGGCGCTGCCAGCAAGCTGGCCATGAAGGACCTGCTCAAGCCGGGCAACTTCGAGTTTGCGATGGCGCCCTACCTGCCCATGCTGATGAGCGCGGGTGCTGTGGCCACCATGCTACTGGTATGGCGTTTTTTGTGGGTGCAGCGGGCAGCTGCCAGTGGTGGCAGCAATCCTGCGTTTATGTATCTGGGCTGGGGCCTGGCCACGGCTGGCAGCCTGGTACTGTTCTGGTGGTTGCCCTGGCCCGGGGCCGTGCCGGATAAAGCCTGGCTAGCCACCATGGTTTATGAGGCCTGGAGCCTGTTCTGGCCCATTCTGGCGGCGACGGCTATCGCGGCGCTGGCCTGGCGTTCAGTCAAACAGAGATAGCTGGTTGTCCGGCGGCGGCTGGCTTGCCGATTTCGGCCGTGTTTGATGCGACCCCTTGCGGCTGCCGTGGCGGTGCAGCACGCGGCCAGTCTCTTCCCGGCTGACGTGTTGTTTCCGGAAGTCGCCCACCGCCTTGCGCGCAGCCCGAGCCGCCTGTTCGTGATCGCACACCGGCGCAATGTAAGTGTTGCCGCCGAACTTCGCTTTCTGGGCGGGTGTCATTAACCAAGGGGTATGGATCATTTCTTCGGGAACCCCGGCCAGCTCCGGAATCCAGCGGCGGATAAACTCGCCGTTCGGGTCCAGCTTCTTGCTTTGCAAAACCGGATTGTAGATACGCAGGGCGTTGATACCGGTCAGGCCGGATTGCATCTGGGTCTGGGAATAGTGAATGCCCGGCTCGAAATCGGTAAACAGTCGCGCGAGGTGCAGGGCAGGATCACGCCAGTGTAGCCACAGTTGATAGCTGGCCACCGCCATCAGCATCGCCCGCATTCGGAAATTGAGCCAGCCGGTGTGTTGCAGGCTGCGCATGCAGGCATCCACCAGAGGCCAACCGGTTTGCCCTTGCTGCCAGCGCTGCAGCCGTTCGGAATCGTTCGGCCCGGTTTTCATGCCCTCCAGTTCCCGGTGCATGGCGCGGAATTCCAGCTCCGGTTCGTCTTCGAGTTTCTGGATAAAATGACAATGCCAGTGCAACCGCGAGCGAAAGCTGGTCAGGCTTTTCTGTTTCCGGGGCAGGGTATTACGGTGATGGCCGGCAGCCTTGGCCTGTTGGTAAATTTCTCGGAGGCTGACCGTGCCATAGGCGATATGAGGGCTCAGCCGGGAGCAGGCGCGCACGGCGGTATTGGGGCTGGAAATATTGTACTGGTAACCCACGCAGCGGCGCTCCAGAAACGACGCCAGTAACGCTTCGCCGCGAATGCTGCCGCCGGTTTGTCGATCCGGGCACCGGTCTGCTGCGGTGGTGCCGGGTTCGATACCGCGCCAGGCTACACCTTGGATGGCGCCGGCAAACGGCACGGAGCCAGGTGCCTCAAGTACGGGCTGCCGCATCAGTTCTGTCCAGGCTTTGTCCCATATGTCCCGGTCTTTGAGCCGGCGTACCACCCCGAACTGGTTCCACTCCCTGAACTCTATCTGGTTGTCGGAGCACCACTGGATAACCGCTTTGTCGCGCTCGAAGGTCCATTGCCCGCCGGTTTCCTGATGGCAAAACACACGCTCAATGGCATGGCTTGCCTTGAGCTCTCTCAGGGCTGCGATGACGGACCCTCGCAGGACCACCAGTTGGTTGCCCGCTTTGCGCAGCTGCTTATCGAGGTCATCCAGGGAATCCTGGATAAAACACCATTGCCGCCCGCTGGTATCCGGTTGCTGCCAGTAGTCGTCTTCAATCACGTACAGTGCAATAACCGGCTCCCCCAGATTGGCGGCAGCCACCAATGGGGCGTGATCGCGGGTGCGCAAATCCCGTTTGAACCAGACCACGGTGGTCATGGCTGCGGGCTCCGGTTACGGCGGCACCGTTCGCTGCAATAGCGAACCTGGTCCCAGTCTTTTGCCCATTTCTTGCGCCAGTTGAAAGGGCGCTGGCACACCGGGCAGGTTTTCTCGGGCAAGTGTGGTTTTTTGTGCATTCGCGACTTTTGGTTTTAACTGAATGAATGTGGGCAGATATACGTGACTGAAACGGCGAAGGTTTTGTTATGACCACACTGAACGAAGGCATTCAACCCCCCTCGGTTCTGATCTTTGACTGGCACGGCACTTTGGTAGACACCCACGATGCCATGTTCAGCGCCATGGAAGACATGTTGCCGCAGCTGGAAGATCTGGGGCTGGTGGAAAAGTTGCTGCCTGAGGAGCAATGCCGCACGCAGGACGATGCCCGGCTGGTGCGTTACATCCGTATCTTCCGGCGCCTGCATCCGAGGATTCTTGCGGAGCGGCGGGTGTCCAGAACCGACATCTTCAACGCCATCTTCGGTGATAACAAAGCGGCCAAGCTGGTTGCCCACAAAGCCTACAACAACGCTTACCGGAAATATTTTGGCCAGGTGAAACCCTTTCAGCCCGGCGCCTATGAGTACCTGTGCGCGCTGAAAGCCATGGGCATCAAGCTGGCGGTATCGACCAACCGCAACCGGGAGTTTCTGGACAAGGAACTTCAAACGGTGGATGAGGGCCGATGGCATCATCTGTTCGATGCAACGGTATGCGCGGATGATGTGACCGAATACAAGCCCGACCCGCAGGTGATTCTCAAAACCCTGGAGAAGCTGGGGCTGCGGGCCGATGCCCGGGCCTGGTATGTGGGCGATAGCTACGTGGATATGCTCACCGCCCACAGTGCCGGTGTGTCCGGCGTGTTCTATAACGGTGCCTGCTGGGAGCCGGACCGGATTTCGAGCTGGTTTACCTCCCGGGATGCACCGGCGGCGGTGCTCGACAGTTTTGAAGACCTGATGGATTTGCTGGCGTTGCTGGAGCGGGAACAGCCTGAGGCGTTCGCCGCCAGCCCTGCGGAAGTGCGCCCGAAGCCCTTCCCGCCACCCGAGCGGCCAGAGCCACGCATTGAGCCGGACTGGCACCCGGCGTTGGTGAAGCTGATTCGCCCGGCGGTGGTGTTGTTCGACTGGCATGCCACCCTGGTGGACACCCTGGATGCCATGTACCACGCGGTGGACGATATGCTGCCGGATTTCCATACTCTGGGGCTGATGAGCCGTATGGTGGCGCCGGAAGACAGTAAAACTCCGGAAGATGCCCGCCTGGTGGCTTACGTTCGTGAATTCGCCAAACTGCATCCGAAAGTAAAGGCAGACCGGAAAATCTCCCGCACCGATATTTTCGAGGTGCTGTTTGGGGACGATCAGCAAGCCAAGCAGGTTGCCCACAAGGCGTTTAACCATCACTACCGAAATCACTACGGCACGGTGAAGGCCTTCGAGCCGAAAGTCCGGGAAGTATTGGAGGGGCTGCGACGACTGGGTATGCAGGTGGGCGTGATCACCAACCGGGATAGGGAGTTCTTTGAACACGAGCTGGCCGCCGTGGAAGACACCGGTTGGACCCACCTGTTCGATGTGGATGTTTGCGGCGATGATACCCCGCTCAGAAAACCGCATCCGGACCAGCTGCTGCTGGCGGTGCAGAAACTGGATTACCCGCCGGACCCGAGTGTGTGGTACGTGGGAGATTCTACTACCGATGTGATTGCCGCGAAGCGGGCAGGTATGACGTCGGTGTTCTTCAACGGTGCCCAGTGGGACTTGCCCTGGCTGAACCGGATTTTTCCGGGCACTCACAAACACCCGGACAAACCGGACGTGGTGGTGAATGACTTTTCCGAGTTCTGGGCGCTGGTGCTGGCGTGCGAGGTGGGTCCGGCCTGAGGGTGTTACTCCTCTGCGGGTAACTCAAAGGGGATTGTCTCCCAGCGTGCCCGCGCCAGTCGCTCGTAGTTGTGCAAGGCCTTCTCGATGGCGAGGCCAATGGCCAGAATGCCCTCGAGGCCATTGTTCGGTTCCTGCAGAGGAATGGGTACGCTGACCGTAATCTGGAACTGGCGGGTAGACGCATCGTAGCGAATGGGTGATATCCACAAATCGGATTTCCGCTTCACGCCATGTTCCGTTTCTTCAGCTATTTCCTGATACTTCGGTTCGTCGCCTTGCCAGTAATCGGAGGACAGCTGGCTCATGGCAACCAGAGCGCCTCGGTTGTCCGTTAACAGAAGTTCCGTGACCAGCCCGTCTTGCTCAACTTTCCACTGCTTCAATGCCTGTGAGGCGGGCAAAGCCTGAATCTCGGAGGCCAAGGGCGTTTCCTGCTCCGGTGCCAGCGCCTGCCAGAGGGTGTCTTGAGTCAGAATTTCCGTGAAGGTGTCAAACCTCGGTCCCTGGTGAATGGCCTGGGCCAGGTTAATACGCTGACCGAGCGAGGCGATCAACCTGCGCGCTTGCACAGCGATGTGTTGATACTCGTCGTCAGATAAGAGTGTGTGCTGGTCCATGCACTCTGGCAGCTGCTGGTTGAAGCGGGCCAGAAATCCCGGATGCTGACTGACGAATCTGGGGTTCAGATACAAATGCAGCGGCGCGTAGCGGAGGAACTCCCGGCTCAAGGTTTGGCCGAGTGCCGGGGTTTCGGTTTGTAGAATCTCCATCACCCGCTGGTCCATTAGTGCTATGTCAATCCGTTGGCGTTTAAGCAAGGCGGGCAGCTGTTCTGTGGAGCTCACAGTGACAAAGGGCTCAAAGCCATTTTGTTTAAGCCAGACCTCTTCGTTGCTGCCGCTGACAACGCCTATTTTTGCGGTTGCTGGGTCAGGGCGTGTGCCAAGGTAAAACCAGTACCATTTTTCCAGCGCCACCGGGTGACTGATCACGGCTGCTTCATCCAGCTCCTGTGATGGGTCCACGGCGAAGTAGCCGTCAACCAGATGGCGTTGGAGAGCAAAGCGGGCGCGATTCTGGGGCATCAAGCGAACATGCACCTGGGCGCCGGCATGCACCATAGCGCATCGGACGGTATCGACGGTTTCGCCGGTAACTTCCTGGCCCCCGGGTGACGCGCTTGCCTGCTGATAGGGTGGGGAATCAAAGGTATACAGGCTGAAGGTTTCATGATCAGCAAAAACGCCCAGGGGGATCAAGGCGAGAAAAAGTGCTGTTGTCAGGGGCCTAATAGACATGCCGCTCTCCAGCGTCCTTGTTGCTGACAATTTACTGATGTTACAGCATAGCAGCCAATCGGCCGATTATCCCTTAGCCGTTTAGCTGAGTCAGATTACAGATGCTCCAGGTTGGCAAGCAGCCACTCCCCGCGGCTGAGAATGGCACGGCGCCGCTCATCTGGCTGTTTATCCCAGTTCCGATACATCATGGCCATGCGCGGATTGTTGGCAAAGTCATCCCGATGGCGGTCGATAAAATGCCAGTACAGGGCGTTGAACGGGCAGGCCCTCTCCCCGGTGGCATCCTGCACCCGGTAATGGCAGTTCTGGCAGTGGTCCGACATGCGCTGGATGTATTTGCCACTGGCGGCGTAGGGTTTGGAGCCCAGATAGCCGCCATCGGCGTGCATCACCATGCCCAGTGTATTAGGCAGTTCTACCCAGTCGAAGGCATCGATGTAGACTGCCAGGTACCAGTCACAGATGTCCTCCGGATGTATGCCGGCCAGCAGGGCGAAGTTGCCGGTCACCATCAGGCGCTGGATGTGATGGGCGTAGGCGTTTCTGGCGGTGGCATCAATGGCTTTGTGCATACAGCGCATTTTGGTTTCACCGGTCCAGTAGAACCAGGGCAGGCTGCGCTGGTTGTTCAGCCGGTTCTCTTTGGCGTAACCCGGCATCAGAAGCCAGTAAATGCCGCGAACAAACTCGCGCCAGCCGATGATCTGGCGGATAAACCCCTCTACCGCGTTCAGTGGCGCCCGCCCGGAATACCACGCTTGTGCCACCGCCTGGCAAACGTCCGTCGGGTCCAGTAATCCGGTGTTCAGATAGGGGGACAGGATGGAATGGAACAACCAGTCTTCGTGGTCGGACAGCGCATCCTGATAGTCACCGAAACAGGGCAGGGCGAAGTCGATAAAGTGTTCCAGAGCTGCCTGGGCCTGGTCCGCCGTGACGGCAAAATGGAAGTCCTCTGAGGTGCCGAAATGGTCGGGAAAGTACTCCTCTACCACCTGGATTACCTCTCGGGTAACCGAATCTGGCTCCACGCGAAACGGTGCCGGCGCGGGCGGTTTGCCGGACCATTTCTTCCGATTGTCGGAATCGAAATTCCACTGGCCGCCCTCCGGTTTGCCTTCAGGCGTCATCAGCAGGCCGGTTTTCTTGCGCATTTCCCGGTAGAAGAATTCCATGCGCAGTTGTTTGCGACCCTTGGCCCAGTCGGCGAACTCCTGTTTGCGGCACGCAAAGCGGGTGTCTGGCCGAATCTCCACTGGAATACCCAGGTGTTCGTGCCACTGGCTGATCTGCGAGTGCAGCCGCCATTCACCGCACTCGGTGGTGATCAGTCTCTCGGGCTTGTGCTCTGCGGCGAGCTTTGAAATGACCGCTTCCAGGGATTTTTCCGGGTTATCCGGATGGTAGCGCTGGTAATGCACTTGCCAGCCTTGCTGCTTCAGTTCCCCGGCGAAGTGGCGCATGGCGCTGAAGATATACACCAGCTTTTTCTTGTGGTGATTGGTGTAGCTGGCCTCGTCGTGAACTTCCGCCATCACCACCCGATCGTTGTCTTTATCTGCGTCTTCGAGTGCAGAAAGCTGGTGGCTCAGCTGGTCGCCGAGAATCAGAATCAGGTTGGCCATGGCATCGGCTCCGGTGTTGGCATTATCCCAAAGGGGTAGGCTGAATACGCCATGGGCGCAAGGGTGGTTCAGTGCCTATGCTGATAGACTCCAGATGATACGCATCAACTGATGCTCGGGGCCGATAGGGCATAATGGGCGCTTTCCGGCTTGCCGACCTTTTCTGACGACAGAGTTTTAACTATGGCTTCCAACAACGCTGCAGAAAACAACCTGCCCGCCTTCATCTGGGATGAGGCACTGATACGCCGCTACGACCTCAGTGGTCCCCGCTATACGTCCTATCCCACGGCGGTCGAGTTTACCCAGAAGTATGGCATCGAAGACATGGTGAAGGCCGCCGGCCGCAGCAAGGCGTCTGGTGGCCCTATCTCTTTATACACGCACCTGCCGTTCTGCGCGCACCTTTGCTACTACTGTGCCTGCAACAAGGTGATCACCAAAAAGCGCGATAAGGCCATGCCTTACGTGGAGCGTGTGCTGAAAGAAGCCGCTATCCAGTCAAAACTGTTCGGGGCTGATCGCCCGGTGCAACAGTTGCATTGGGGCGGCGGCACGCCGACGTTCCTGCCCAGGGATGTGATGCAGCACCTGATGGCCGGTTACGCTGAACTGTTTAACCTGCAGTCTGGCGATGAGCGGGATTACAGTGTCGAGATTGACCCACGGGAGGTGGACCAGGATACCCTGTCGACCCTGTGGGAGCTGGGTTTCAATCGCATCAGCCTTGGCGTTCAGGATGTAAACCCGGAAGTGCAAAAGGCGGTTAACCGTATTCAGCCCAGGGACATGACCGAGGCGGCATTGAACGAGGCTCGTCGCATTGGCTTCCGTTCCATTAACCTGGATCTGATCTACGGCCTGCCGTACCAGACCCCGGAAAGCTTTGCACAAACCCTGGAATCGGTGATCGAAATGTCCCCGGACAGGCTCTCCGTGTTCAGCTACGCGCACCTGCCGGATCGGTTCTACCCGCAAACCCGGATACAGGCCGATACCCTGCCAAGCCCGCAGCAGAAGCTGACCATTCTGCACAACACCATCAACCGCCTGCTGGGAGCCGGTTACGAATACATCGGCATGGACCACTTCGCCAAGCCGGACGACAGCCTGGCGGTGGCCCAGCGCGAAGGCCGGCTGCACCGGAATTTTCAGGGCTACACCACCCATTCCGATTGCGACCTGGTATCGCTGGGTGTGTCTGCCATCGGCCAGACTGACGACGCCTATTTCCAGAACAACCATGACTTGCCGTCCTGGGAAGCCTCCATTGATGCGGGGCAGTTGGCGATCGTTCGTGGCGTTGGCCTGAGCCGGGATGACCGGATTCGCCGCTGGGTGATCGGCCAGTTGATCTGCCAGTTCCGCCTGGATCGCAAACTGTTTGCAGATAAATGGAGCGAAGACTTTGATCGGTACTTCGCGGATGAACTGAATCGCCTGAAGCCGATGATTCAGGACGAACTGATTGGTGATGATGGTGGCGTGCTGCAGGTGCAGCCGGCAGGCCGCTTGCTGATCCGGGCGATTTGCCAGATCTTTGACCTTTACCGCAAGGAAGGCGCCAGCCAGCGGTTCTCCCGGATTATCTGACCGGGGTTGCTGTAAACAGAACCAACAAGGGCTGCCAAATGGCAGCCCTTGTTGGTTTTAACTGGAGACTTAACTGGCCACTTTGAACTCGTTGGCCAGATCCTGCAGTTTTCGGGCAAGCCTGGCCTGCTCCTGGGTCACCTGATTGATCTCCTGTGATCCGGTCAGGGTCAGAATGGCCGCTTCGCTGACCGATTCCATGCTGCTGGCCAGCTCCCGTGTTACAGCAACCTGCTGTTCCGACGCAGTGGCAATCTGGGTGGCCATGTCGGAGATGCTGTTCACATCGGTCAGGATGTCAGCGAAGGTTTTCTCCATTTCAGAGGCCTGTTCGCTGGTCTGGTTGGCAAGCTTGTGGCTGGCAACAATGGATCGGCTGGCGCTGTCGGTAATGTTTTTGAAACCGTTAATGATGTCTTCAATCTGGGTAGTCGATTCATGAGTTTGTTGGGCCAGGGTCCGTACCTCATCGGCCACCACTGCAAAGCCGCGACCGTGCTCGCCAGCCCGTGCCGCCTCGATGGCAGCATTCAGAGCCAGAAGGTTGGTCTGGTCCGCCACTTTACGTATGACATCCACCACTTCACTGATGGTGCCGCTGCGTTCCTCCAGTTCTTCGATCACCTGATTCACTTCCTGAACCGATTGCGCCAGGGTGCGGATTTGCTTAACGCTTGAGTGCAGTACCTGCTCACCGGTCCGGCTCTTCTCCATGGCACTGTTGGAAGCGTCCGCAACCTGTTGGGTGTTTTGGGAGATTTCCTCCGAGGTGGCAGACATTTCCTCGGTTGCGGCAGCAACCTGCTCAATCTGCTGTTGCTGGTTCTTGATCTGGCCGGAGTTCTGGCCAGCGGTGGAGCTGGTTTCCTCGGTGGCCGTGGCCAGTTGCACGCTGGCCTTATCAATCTGCATCAGGGCTTCGCTGAACCGGCCGAAAAGTTCGTTGACGGCCTTGGCAATAGTGCCGGTTTCGTCCTGGCTGGACACCGGGATATGCTGGGTCAGATCCTTGTTGTCCATGGCGTAGCGAACGCCTGACAACAACGCGGCGACCTGGTTATGAATGGCGTGGATGATCACCAGCATCAGCAAGACCACGATAATGATGGCACCGCCTGCAACCGTAGAGGCGCCAATAAGTGCCTTGCGGGCTTCACCTACCGCTTCGGTAGCCGCGGCTTCCACTTGGGCCAGCATCTGGCTGCGGATACGGTTGATAGCTTCAATTCGCCTGGTTGCTGCGGTGAACCACTCGCCGGGGTCCAGGGCATACATGCCAGACGGGCTGCTGAGCAGGGTTTCACGCTGAGCCTGGAACTCCCGGCTTACCGGCAGGTTTGCCAGCTGAGTGATGTCTCTGCGAAGGTCTGAATCGCTCGGTAGCATGCTGATGGCAGCGTTCAGGTAAGCATCCTGCTGACCGCTCATGCCGGATACCCGCCCGAGTGTTGGCAGGTCAAAGTCTCCGGATCGAATCAGTGCAGCGCCATTGGCGCGCTCCCGCCCGGCCATTTCTACAGCCTCAGCCAGAGTGAAATATCCGTTGATCTGGCGGCTCAGGTCGGCGTTCGTTGAGCGGCGTACCAGCAGGGGAACCCGGTCAAGCAGTTCCATAATCATCGTGGTGTACTGGCTGGCAGAGTCGGCACTATTGATGTTGCGGTTGTCGATGCCCTGGCGAAGCCTGCCAAGGCCGGACAGCTGTTGTTCAAGGCGGTCAATGCTGGATTGGATCACGCCATCAAATTCGGTGTCAGACACCAGGGCTCGGAGCCCGTCGCGATAGGTTCGCAGGCTTCGGTCTGTATCCTGGCGCTGGGCATCCAGGTCGCGCTTTGCCTGTTGCTCGCCGCTGGAACCTGTCGCGCTCGACAGCAAAACGGCTGAGCGGCCGCGTTCCTTCTGCAAGGACTCAATCAAAGGATCACCCAGCTCCGCCAGGTTCACCATGGCCTGCAACTGGCGCATGTTGCCCAGCTCATCCGCGTTACGGCTGATGCTGAAAGCGGCAAAGAAAACGATGACCAGCAGGGCCGGAAGCACCAGGGTAATGAGCTTGCCCCGCATGGAGAGGTTATTAAGGAATGACATGGAAGGCCCCCTTCACTGAATTAATTCGTCCATTGTGGGCAAGTGTAGCAGCCGAGGGTATTCACGAATCGGGGTAGCTGATGGGGTAGGTTGGGCTTTGTAAGTGCCTGTAAAGTAATGCTATCTGTATGGCCTGGTTAGAAAAAATGGTCCTGTACGGGCAACTGCGTAGAGTACTGCTTTTGGGGTAGAAGGCGGTTATCGCCCGCTCCGCTGACAAAGGTCAAGGTGCCTTAGTGGCCTGGCGGGTATGGTGCCGGCACGTCTTTCAGCGGAGAAAACCATGGAACTTGTCTGCCCCGCCGGTAGCCTTCCCGCACTGAAAACCGCCGTCGATAACGGCGCCGATGCGGTGTACTTCGGCTTTCGCGACAGCACCAATGCCCGCCAGTTTGCTGGCCTGAACTTTAACGAAAAGCGCGCAGGGGAGGGCATTGAATACGCCCACTCCAACGGCAGCCGGGTATTCTGTGCCATCAACACCTATCCGCAGCCCGATGGCTGGGAGCAATGGAAGGGAGCAGTCGACCGCGCCGCGAACCTGGGTGTGGACGCCATCATCCTGGCCGATATGGGCCTGCTGGAATACGCCGCCAACAAATATCCGGACACCCCTCGCCATTTGTCGGTACAGGGCTCGGCTACCAGCCACGAAGCTCTCTCTTTTTATAAAGACAACTTCGATATCCGCCGCGCGGTTCTGCCACGGGTGCTTTCCATTGACCAGGTGAGGGGCGTGGCCAAACACAGCCCGGTGGAGCTGGAAGTGTTCGCTTTCGGCAGTCTGTGCATCATGGCGGAGGGCCGTTGTTATCTGTCTTCCTATCTCACCGATGAGTCTCCCAACACACGAGGCGCCTGCTCGCCCGCCAAAGCTGTGCGCTGGCAGGAAACCCCGCAAGGTCTCGAATCCCGCCTGAACGATGTCTTGATCGACCGTTATGGCCAGGGCGAGTCTGCCGGTTACCCGACCCTGTGCAAGGGCCGCTTCGAGGTGGAAGGCAGTGTCTATCACGCCATTGAAGAGCCGGTCAGCCTCAATACCCTGGACCTGCTGCCTGAGCTCAAAGAGCTGGGCATCAGCGCGGTGAAGATAGAAGGGCGCCAACGCAGCCCTGCCTACATTGCCGACGTGGCCCGCACCTGGCGCCAGGCGCTGGATCGGCTGGAAGCAACACCGGGCGTGTTTTCCGTAGAGAACCAGTGGAATCAGACGCTGGCCGGGTTGTCCGAGGGTGGCCTGACCACCATTGGCGCCTATCACCGCAAGTGGAAATAAGGTTCAGCTGATTATGATGAAACTATCCCTTGGCCCGATTCTGTGGTTCTGGTCCAAGCAGTCCGTGTTCGACTTCTACGCCAAGGCCGCTGAATGGCCGGTAGAGACCATTTATCTTGGCGAGGTGGTCTGTTCCCGTCGCCGGGAACTGAAGCCGGATGACTGGCTTGACCTGGCCCGCGACCTGAAAGCCTGCGGCAAGAACGTGGTGCTTTCTACCCTCACGCTGATCGAATCCGAAGCCGACCTGCGCCGCCTGCGCCGGTTCTGCGAACAGGATGAATTCCGTGTGGAGGCAAACGACCAGAGCGCCCTGCAGGTGGCCATCCGCAACAACATTCCGTTTGTGACCGGCCCCTCCATGAACATCTACAACACCGCCACCCTGAAAATCCTGGCCAGACAGGGACTGCAAGGCTGGAACCTGCCGGTGGAGCTTGGTAAGGAAACCCTGGAACAGCTGATCAGGGAGTTGAAGGCCGAAGGCCTGGATCTGCCCGCCGAGGTATTCTCCTGGGGCTTCCTGCCGCTGGCCTGGTCGTCCCGTTGCTTCACCGCCCGCCATTACAACCTGCCCAAAGACAACTGCGAGTTCCGTTGCCTGGAGCATCCGGATGGCATGGAGCTGCGCTCCCGGGAAAGCCAGGAGTTGTTCCGTCTGAACGGCATCTCCACCCTGTCTGGCTCCCGCTATGACCTGATGCGGGAGCTGCCGGATATGGAACGAATGGGGGTAAGCACCGTGCGCCTGAGCCCGGAGCATCAGGGCATGGATGAGGTGGTCAAACGCTTTGACCAGGTACGCCGGGGGGAAGTGCCAGCCACCGACCCGCTGCAGCTGGTGGAAGCGCCGCCGTGTAATGGGTATTGGTATGGCAAGCCGGGGATGGATTTGGTTGTTTCGTGATGTGTGCCGGTGTGGCCTTATGACGGCCTGTAACCACTGAAAACATGAAGTTCCTGTCTCAAAACCCTAAAAACAGCATGTCCAACGCCGCAGAAATTTCATCTTGTTGCCCTGCAAGGCTGCCAGCGCCAAAACGCAATTCGCCTTCAGGCACAGCAGCCATATACTGAGTCGCCATGACGACCTCCTGGCCCTCAATGTTAAATACAGGATTCAGCCTCTGGGCAGGAGAAGGTGCCGAGGATTTGGGCAACAGTGGCACAACAATTCGGGTGTTCAAGCCACTGAGAAGATCTGACTGAACATCCAGCAGATAGCCAGCTCCATCCTTATTTTCAAAGATATCGAAACGGGCCATCAGAACTGCCGGTGCTGTGCAAGGGGCAAGCCGTTAGCTTCAACGTATGCATTAGAGCTTGCGAGGGCTGTGGCATTTTCTTTCAACCACTTCTGCTGTTTATGAAGCTTCACAGCCTCCGCGATCCCTGCTTCTGCTGATCGTGAAACATTGATTCCCAGAGCTTTCGCCTCTTTGAGTAGGGCGCTATCTAGCGATAGGTTCGTTGGCTTTCGTATGGATTTGGTAGCTTGGGCAGATTGCATGGTTCAGTCCTTGCACAGATCAATGCGCCAATTTTATGCGCATGTTAATTGCACGTCAATAGCCCGCTGACTCAGACTGATTCGAGAAACAGTAGGCGGCGCGGAGACAAATTCCACTCCAGACTATCCAGAAGATTCTTCAAAGCCAGCCCCAGCTCGGTGTCCCCTTCAATCACCAGGCGCCGCTGGAAAAACAGCTGGTCCGGGTCTTGCCGGCGCTCTGCCAGAGTCTTGAAAGCTGCCAGGGACCCCCGAATGGTCGCTTCGCCTGGGCCTTCCACAACGCGAAGCCGGCCGGCCCAGAAACCGATGGTAATGCCTGGTTGACCTCCATTGACCTCCAGCCGAATTGTGCGGCCTTCAAAATCATCGAATTCGCCCTCAGCCAGCGCTTCTGCAAACAGCCGGTTCAGCGGGGCTTCGGCAACCAGTTGTTTTAAGCTGACGGGGACGTTGCGGTCGATGGTGTCCAGCAGCGGTGTCGGGGAGGGCAGGTATTCTTTCAGTACCGCGATGGATTGCTCCAGTAACGGGCTGTGCAAAGACGCGATGGGCGGTAGCGAAAAGGCCATGTTCAACTCCGGGCAGGACGACAACCCGCCCAGAGTATCAAAAGGCCGCCAGCGGCGACTTGATTTAACTCAGCCCTTGTGGAGACCTTCTTCCACCGCCCAAACGGCCACTTCAACCCGCGAGCGCAGGTTGAGTTTCTTGAGCAGGTGTTTTACGTGCACTTTTACCGTGCCGTCGCTGATGTCCAGCTTGCGGCCGATCATCTTGTTGGAGAGGCCCTCGGCGATCAGGCGCAAAATGTCTTTTTCCCGCGGCGTCAGGCTGTCGAAGTCCGGCCGGGATGACTGCTGCGGTTTGTTGGAACGCAGGGCCTCGGCCAGCAACGTTGTTAGCCGGTCACTGATGACCATTTTGCCAACAGCCGCCTGGTGTAACTGGGCGATCATATCTTCTGGCTCCATGTCTTTCAGCAGGTAGCCATCGGCGCCGGCACGCAGGGCGGCAACCACGTCGTCTTCCTGGTCAGACACGGTAAACATGACAATACGCGAGCTGATGTTCTGGTCCCGCAGGTGTTTGAGAGCTTCAATGCCGTCCATCTCCGGCATGTTCAGGTCCATCAGGATCAAATCCGGCTCGGTTTCCAGGGCCAGCTTGATGCCGTCGGCGGCGTTGCTTGCCTCGCCGATCACTTCCATGTCGTCTTCCATGCCGATCAACTGCTTGATGCCCTGTCGCAGCAGGGGATGGTCGTCAATCAGCAGTATGCTTGCGGGTGTCTCAGCCATGGTTTCTCTCGTTGATGTTGGTGTTTGGGTCAGGCCGGTGAAGATTCGGTAGGAATCAGGTTACGGCTTTTGGGTACGAATGTTAATGTTACTTCCACTCCGCCTTCGTCCCGGTTGTCCACCTTTACCTTGCCTCCGAGTGTCCGGGCGCGGTCCTGCATGATCACCAGGCCGTAATGGTTAACCGGCTGGTCGCCTCCAGGCAGGCCCTTGCCGTTGTCGCGAATACTTGCCCGAACCTGCGGAGACTCGAACAGCACCTTAACGGAAATGACCGTGGCGTCGGCATGCTTGACGGCATTTGCCAGACCTTCGCGGATAATCTGCAGGGTATGGATTTCCTCGTTTGGCGACAGCGTCTGCGGGGGCAGGTTGTATACAAACTCCACCGGGTGGCCCAGTCTCTCGGAAAACTCGTCGATGGTCTTGCGCAAGGCCGTGGCCAGGTCTGGTGTGTCCAGTTTCAGGCGGAACGTGGCCAGTAGCTCTCGTAGTTGGCGGTAGGCGCTGTTCAGGCCGGTACTGAGCTCATCCAGAATGTCATCGTGAACGGGTTTCTGGTCGCCCGTGATATTGAGCCTGCGCAGCCGGGTTACCTGCATCTTGAGGTAAGACAACGACTGGGCCAGTGAATCGTGCAGCTCCCGGGCGATCACCGTGCGTTCTTCGGCCAGGGTCAGTTGCTGCTCCTCGGTTATTTGCCGTTCCAGGAAAATGGCCGTTGCCAGCTGGTCGGTCAGAGTCTCCAGCAGCCGGCGAGAGGTGGCGGACAACCCTTTGGCTGCCGGGTACCACACCTCCAGGGTGCCAAGTAACTGGCCGGGGGTGCGGATGGGCAGTAATAAACGGCGACCGTCGTTGTTCTCCAATGGCATTTCATCGTAGACCTCGGGGGTCACCAGGCAGGCATTGCAGTGATGGTCGCGACAGTAGAACGGCCGTTTGTCCGTGGCTGTGGTAATAGCCTCGACAGGCTCTGCGGATTCCTTGTCGTGCAGGAACAGGCGGATAGGGCCAATGCCCAGCAGCAGTTCCAGTTCCTGCAGCATGGGAATGGCACCGTTACACAGATCATGGTTGGCAAACAGGTCTCTGCTGGCCGAATGCATCACCTGCAGGGCCTGGTGGCTGACTTCCAGCTCTTCAGTTTTCTGCCGGGCCTTGGCTTCCAGTTCGTAGTAGGTCAGGGCCAGTTCGCTGGTCATCTGGTCGAAGGCCTGGCCCAGTTGTGCCAGCTCGTCTGCACCTTTCAGGTCGGCTTTCCGGGAGAAATCTTTCTCGCCAACGGCGCCGGCGATGGCCACGAGTTTTCGCAGGGGGCGAAGGATCCGGTTTTTCAGGTCGTAGAACAGGGCGATCACGATCAGCACCGAGAACACCATGCTGATGATCTGAATCAGGTGCAGCAGATCAACACGTGCTTCTGTGCGCTGTTCCAGCATAGTCACCAGGCGGTCAACTTCCTGGATGTAGTCCTCCACAGCCTGAACCATAGCCGGGGTGATGGGTGTGCCTACTTCATGTTGCTCAAGGGCAGGTTTGAGTTCGTCCTGCCATGCCGCCAGCATCTGACGGTACTGTCGTGCCAGAGGATGGTCGTCTGCGCCGGGAACCGAGCGAAGGATGGCGGTGTCCTCAAGGCGGCGCTCATAATCATTGATGCGTGCGCCTGAGGTAGCCCGTCCATTTTCGTAATCTTCGGTGGCAGAACGGGCAATTAACTGGAAGGCGCCCATCCGCAGCGCCCCGGCCAGGTTGATGGCCGTGGCATTGCCTTCAATGCTGTTGGAAACCGCCAGGGTTGTAGACATGCTGACGATAGCGGTCAGCACAATGGCGCCGATCACCACAGCGAGTCGGTTTACTAGCGGACTTCTGGATGTCATGGGTTGTTGTCTGTTAGGGAGTTCGAAAGGTGCCTTTCCAGGCCAGATTATGACCGAGGAACTGCGGTTCCGATACCTCCTTGAGGATAGTCAATTACCCCAATGGATAGTCCTCCATCATAGCCTTTGACCCTTTGGAGAGCAAAAGCCGACACTAAAGGTTGGTTAATTCGAGGTGACAGGATGCAAACCCGACTGGAGCAGGACGATGACAAGCTGGCATCGCTGGTGGTGATTCTGCCGCTGGCAGTGACAGGCTTTGTTGTTGCGGCAGGATGCTGGACGCTGTTTGCCGTGGCGGGAGTGCACCTCAGGGCCGATCTTGCCTTGAGCAGTCTTCAGTTCGGCATATTGCTGGCCGCGCCCATGGCCGTCAGTGCTGTATTGGCAATTCCGGCCGGGTTGGCCGCCCAGCGTTACGGTGCCCGCGCCGTGATGCTCGCCTGCCTGGCAGGGTTGGCACTGTGTATGGGGTTACTCCTGCTAGTCGAAAGTTTCTATGGTTACCTGCTGGTTGCCGGCGGGCTGGGGCTGGCCGGTGGATTCTACAGTGCCGGCCTGCAGTTTGTGGTTAGTCACTGCAAGCCGAAACGGTTGGGGCTGGTTCTTGGCGTTTTTGGTGCGGGAGTCACTGGGGCTGGCTTCAGCTATTACCTGGTACCGTTGTTTCACGATGCGTTTTCCTGGCAGGGAGTGCCCCTGGCCTACCTGATTGTATTGCTGCTGGTGATTGCCCTTCTGGTGATGTTGACCGATCCGGAATCCAGGGAATCCGGTGCGGACAGGCCCTGGTCTGTCGGGCAGGTGGTTCGAATACTCAGACGTGGTCGCTCGCTCCCGCTCACTGCCTACTTTGGTGTGGTGGCCGGAAGCTTCTTTGCCTTGGCGCTCTGGTTGCCGGATTTCCTGTCGGCACAGTTTGGCTTGTCCCTGGACGCGGGCGCACGCCAGGCTCAGTGGTTCGTTATTCCCGGTGCCCTTGCGCAGATTCTGGGTGGTGGCCTGGCTGACCGGTTTGGCAGTGCCAGGGTGGCCACGCGGTCACTGGTGTTGTGCCTGGTGGCGCTGGCTGTGTTGTCTTACCCGCCAATGACGTTATTTGTCAGGGGGGTAGATGAGATCATCACTGTGGAATTTGCCCTGCCTCTGATGATTGAAGGTAGTTTGATTGTGGTGCTGGGTGTCGCCATGGGGAGTGCCATGGGGAGCCTGCAACGAATGGTGATACTGGCCAATCGTGCCGAGGCCGCCTTGTTCGCAGGCTTTCTGCTGGTTTCTGCCTGTTCCGTTGCGTTTGTTCTACCGGTCCTGTTTGGCGCGGTTAACCAGTGGCTGGGTGTTCGAACAGCGGTGTTCATGATTCTCTTCCTGTTGCTCAGCAGCAGCCTTCTGATGTTCGCTCGCGACACCCGTCGTGAGGAGCGAAGAACCCTTCTCCACCCAGGGATATAGCCCTGCTACCACCTCGGTGGTACAGCCGGGTTATGTGGTAGTAACCACGCAGATTTCGCGGTTTTTCTCACACACAATGGTCTCAAATCGGAGCAACGATCCGGCAGACGGAGAGAGAGACCATGAGTCATTTAATCGACAAACTGAATTACTTCAGGAAGAAGCGCGAGCCGTTCGCGGGCGGCCACGGCGAAACCCATGAAGTCAGTCGCGAGTGGGAAGACAGCTACCGCCAGCGCTGGCAGCACGACAAGGTTGTGCGTTCCACCCACGGCGTAAACTGCACTGGCTCCTGCAGCTGGAAGATCTACGTCAAGAACGGCCTGGTCACCTGGGAAACCCAGCAGACCGACTACCCCCGTACCCGCCCGGATCTGCCCAACCATGAACCCCGTGGCTGCCCCCGGGGTGCCAGCTATTCCTGGTACATGTACAGCGCTAACCGCCTGAAGTACCCACTGATGCGCAAGAGCCTGATGAAGCTCTGGCGTGCGGCCCGAATTCAGTTCAACGACCCGGTGCAAGCCTGGGCGTCCATTGTTGAAGACCCCAAGAAAACCGCCGAGTACAAGCCCCGCCGTGGTATGGGTGGTTTCATTCGTTCCAATTGGGACGAAGTCAACGAGCTGATTGCTGCCTCCAACGTCTACACCGCCAAGAAGTTCGGCCCGGACCGCATCATTGGCTTCTCGCCGATTCCTGCCATGTCCATGGTGTCCTACGCCGCCGGCAGCCGCTACCTGTCGATGATCGGTGGCGTGTGCATGAGCTTCTACGACTGGTACTGCGACCTGCCGCCGGCTTCCCCGCAAACCTGGGGTGAGCAAACCGACGTGCCGGAATCTGCTGACTGGTACAACTCCGGCTACATCATCGCCTGGGGTTCCAACGTGCCCCAGACCCGTACCCCGGACGCCCACTTCTTTACCGAAGTGCGCTACAAGGGCACCAAGACCGTTGCCATCACCCCGGACTACGCGGAAGTCTCCAAGCTGTCTGATGAGTGGTTGAACCCCAAGCAGGGAACCGACGCTGCTTTGGGCATGGCCATGGGTCACGTGATCCTGAAAGAGTTCCACGTCGACAAGCCCAGTGAATACTTCACCGACTACGTGCGCCGTTACACCGACATGCCGTACCTGGTCATGCTGGATGAAAAAGACGACGGCAGCTATGTGCCGGGCCGCTTCCTGCGGGCCAGTGATCTGGTGGACGGACTGGGTGAAGAAAACAACCCGGAATGGAAAACCATCGCCATTGACGAGAGCACCGGCGAGCTGACTGCACCGAATGGCTCCATCGGTTACCGCTGGGGCGAGAAGGGCAAGTGGAATCTGAAGCAGACCGCCAAGGGCTCCGATGTAAACCTTCAGCTGTCCATGGTCGAGAAACACGACGACGTTGTGGACGTTGCCTTCCCGTACTTCGGTGGTATTGAGCACGACCACTTCAAGCACGTGGAAATCAAGGACATCCTCAAGCACAAGCTGGGCACCCGCAAGGTCAAGCTGGCTGACGGCTCCGAAGGCCGTGTGGTCACTGTTTACGACCTGATGGTCGCCAACTACGGCATCAGCCGTGGCCTGGGCGATGATGACGGCGCCACTTCCTATGACGAAGTGAAGCCCTACACTCCGGCCTGGCAGGAAAAGATCACCGGCGTACCCGCCGAGAAAGTGATCCGCATTGCCCGTGAGTTTGCGGATAATGCCGACAAGACCAAGGGCCGTTCCATGGTCATCGTGGGTGCCGGTATGAACCACTGGTACCACATGGACATGAACTACCGTGGCCTGATCAACATGCTGATCATGTGTGGTTGTATCGGCCAGAGCGGCGGTGGCTGGGCCCACTACGTTGGCCAGGAAAAACTGCGCCCGCAGACTGGCTGGCAGCCGTTGGCGTTTGGCCTGGACTGGCAGCGCCCGCCACGCCACATGAATTCTACCTCCTTCTTCTACGCCCATTCCGGCCAGTGGCGTTACGAGAAACTGGGTGTCGACGAAATCCTGTCGCCGCTGGCGGACAAGTCCAAATTCAGTGGCAGCCTGATCGACTACAACGTGCGCGCGGAGCGCATGGGCTGGTTGCCCTCTGCGCCCCAGCTCAACCGCAACCCGCTGGGTATTGCGGCGGAAGCCGAGAAGGCTGGCATGGACGTCTCCGATTATGTGGCCAAGTCCATGAAGGACGGCTCCCTGGCCTTCGCCAGTGAGGATCCGGAAGCGCCGGAGAACTGCCCGCGCAACCTGTTCATCTGGCGCTCCAACCTGCTGGGCTCGTCCGGCAAGGGCCATGAGTACATGCTCAAGTACTTGTTGGGCACCAAAAACGGCCTGCAAGGCAAAGACCTGGGCGTGGAAGGCGGTGCCAAGCCGCAAGAGGTCAAGTGGCGCGACGAAGCCCCGCAGGGCAAGCTCGACCTGCTGGTGACCCTGGACTTCCGCATGTCCACCACCTGCCTGTATTCAGACATCGTTCTGCCGACCGCTACCTGGTACGAGAAGAATGACCTGAACACCTCAGACATGCACCCGTTCATCCATCCGCTGACCGCCGCCACTGATCCGGCCTGGGAAGCGCGCAGTGACTGGGAAATCTACAAGGGCATTGCCAAATCCTTCTCCAAGGCGGCTGAGGGCCACCTGGGTGTCGAGAAAGACGTGGTGACCCTGCCGCTGCTGCACGATGCGCCGGCGGAACTGGGCCAGCCGTTCGATGTGAAGGACTGGAAAAAAGGTGAATGCGACCTGATTCCCGGTAAAACCGCGCCCAACTTCATCACCGTTGAGCGGGATTACCCGAACACGTACGCACGCTTCACCTCGCTTGGCCCGCTGATGGACAAGTTGGGTAACGGTGGCAAGGGCATCAACTGGAACACCGAGAAGGAGGTCAACTTCCTGAAGGAGTTGAACTACACCCATCTGGACGGTGCCAACGCGGGTCGTCCGAAGATTGAAAGCGCCATTGATGCCGCGGAAGTGATTCTGACCCTGGCGCCGGAAACCAACGGCCAGGTTGCCGTGAAGGCGTGGGCCGCACTGTCTGAAATGACCGGCCTGGACCACACCCATCTGGCGAAGAACAAGGAAGAGGAGAAAATCCGCTTCCGGGACATCGTGGCGCAACCGCGCAAGATCATCTCCAGCCCGACCTGGTCTGGTCTGGAAGACGAGCATGTGTCCTACAACGCTGGCTACACCAACGTGCACGAGCTGATTCCCTGGCGCACCCTGACCGGCCGCCAGCAGTTCTACCAGGACCACGAGTGGATGCGCGCCTTCGGTGAAAGCCTGCTGGTGTATCGCCCGCCCATCAACACCAAGGCGATTGAGAGCATGCAGGATCAGCGCAGCAACGGTAACCCGGAGAAAGCGTTGAACTGGATCACGCCGCACCAGAAGTGGGGTATTCACAGTACCTACAGCGACAACCTGTTGATGCTGACCCTCTCCCGCGGTGGCCCCATCGTGTGGATGAGTGAAGACGATGCCAAAGACATCGGGGTTGAAGACAACGACTGGATCGAGCTGTTCAACAGTAACGGTGCCATTGCGGCCCGGGCGGTGGTCAGCCAGCGGGTGATGCCTGGCATGGTGATGATGTACCACGCCCAGGAACGCAACGTGAACGTACCGGGCTCTGAAATTACCGGTACCCGGGGCGGCATCCATAACTCGGTCACCCGTGTGTGCCCGAAACCGACCCATATGATCGGTGGCTATGCCCAGTATTCCTACGGCTTCAACTACTACGGCACCGTAGGTTCCAACCGGGACGAGTTCGTGGTGGTCCGCAAGATGAAGAACGTGGACTGGCTCGACGGTGAAGGCAATGACTATGCTCAGGAGGCAGTAAAATGAAAATCCGTTCCCAAGTCGGCATGGTGCTGAACCTGGACAAGTGCATTGGTTGCCACACCTGTTCCGTCACCTGCAAAAACGTATGGACAAGCCGTGAAGGCATGGAATACGCCTGGTTCAACAACGTCGAAACCAAGCCCGGTATTGGCTACCCGAAAGAGTGGGAGAACCAGGACAAATGGAAGGGCGGCTGGATGCGCGACAGCTCCGGCAAAATCCGCCCCCGCATCGGTGGCAAGTTCCGGGTACTGGCGAACATCTTCGCCAACCCGGACCTGCCGGAAATCGATGACTACTACGAACCGTTTGACTACGACTACCAGCACCTGCACACCGCCGGTGATGTGAAGCACCAGCCGGTCGCCCGGCCCCGGTCGCTGATCTCTGGCGAGCGCATGAAGAAAATCGAATGGGGCCCGAACTGGGAAGAAATTCTGGGCACCGAGTTTGCCAAACGCCGCAAAGACAAGAACTTTGATCAGGTGCAGGCAGACATCTATGGCCAGTTCGAAAACACTTTCATGATGTACCTGCCGCGCCTGTGCGAGCACTGCCTGAACCCGGCGTGTGTGGCCAGCTGCCCGAGCGGTGCCATCTACAAGCGCGAAGAGGACGGCATTGTACTGATCGACCAGGACAAGTGCCGCGGCTGGCGGATGTGTGTCTCCGGCTGCCCGTACAAGAAGATCTACTTCAACTGGAAAACCGGCAAGTCCGAGAAGTGTATTTTCTGCTACCCGCGTATCGAAGCCGGTCTTCCGACCGTCTGCTCCGAGACCTGTGTAGGCCGTATCCGCTACCTCGGTGTGCTGCTGTACGACGCAGACCGCATTGAAGAAGTGGCCAGCGCCCCGGGCGAGCACGAGCTGTATGAAAAGCAGCTGGAAATCTTCCTGGACCCGTTCGACCCGAAAGTGATCGAGCAGGCGAAGAAAGACGGCATCCCGATGAACGTCATCGAAGCCGCCCAGCAGAGCCCGGTCTACAAGATGGCCGTCGACTGGAAACTGGCCCTGCCGCTGCACCCGGAATACCGCACCCTGCCCATGGTGTGGTACGTGCCGCCGCTCAGCCCGATCCAGTCTGCGGCGGAAGCCGGCAAGGTCGAGTTCGACGGCGTACTGCCGAAGATCGAAAGCCTGCGGATTCCGGTCAAGTACCTGGCGAACCTGCTGACCGCCGGTGACGAGAAGCCCATCGTTCGCGCTCTGAAGCGGATCATGGCCATGCGTTTGTACAAGCGTGCCGAGACCGTGGAAGGCAAGGAAGACCTGCGCGCCCTGGAGGAAGCCGGGCTGACCAAGGCCCAGGCGGACGAAATGTACCGCTACCTGGCCATCGCCAACTACGAGGACCGCTTCGTGATTCCGACCAGCCATCGCGAGCTGGCCAAGGAAGCCTTCCCGGATGCGGACGCCTACGGCGAGCGTGGTGGTTGTGGCTTCAGCTTCGGCGACGGCTGCAACGGTGGTGACAGCGAGTTCAGCCTGTTCGGTGGCAAGAAGCAGACCACCAGCATGGTCAGCAAGCTGGCGACCGTAAAGCAGGTTGACCCGAAACAGCTGCAGGATTGAGGAGCAAGTTATGCAACTTCTGAAAGTACTGGCGCGGGTACTCGAGTACCCCACCGACGAACTGCAGCAATCCAAAGACGCCCTGGTAGCCGCTGTCCTGGAGGACAGCCGGCTGCCCCGGCAGAACAAAGAACAGCTGCTGACCTGCATCGACCGCCTGTGCGACGGCGACCTGATGGACCTTCAGGAATCCTACGTAGGCACCTTCGACCGGGGCCGGGCCACCTCCCTGCTG
Organism: Marinobacter sp. KM021; assembly: GCF_050707965.1. Taxonomy (NCBI): domain Bacteria; kingdom Pseudomonadati; phylum Pseudomonadota; class Gammaproteobacteria; order Pseudomonadales; family Marinobacteraceae; genus Marinobacter; species Marinobacter sp. KM021. The sequence goes on along the minus strand of NZ_CP136129.1, from coordinate 2,563,657 downwards.
CTGTTCGAGCATGTTCATGGCGAATCCCGCGACCGCGGCCAGGCCATGGTAGACCTGATGGAACAATACCGGGCCAATGGCCTGGAGATTGATGCCCGGGAACTGCCGGACTACCTGCCGCTGTTCCTGGAATACCTGTCTACCCGGCCATGGGACGAAATCAGGAACTGGCTGGAAGACATCCATCACATCCTCGGCCTGCTCGGCGAGCGGTTGTACCAGCGTGAAAGCGTCTACCACGTGGTGATGGATTCGCTGCTGGTGCTGTCCGGCCGCAAGACCAACCGCCAGGAACTGGCCCAGATCGTTGCCTCGGAAGAGCGCGACGACACGCCGGAAGCCCTGGACAAGGTCTGGGAAGAAGAAATGGTGAAATTTGTGGATGACCAGGGCAGCTCCTGCAGCACCGGTGGCGTGGTTGGACAACGCCGCCGCGAGCTGGAACAGACCCAGACCATTCACCTGAGTGATCAGCTGATGACGGACGCTACCCCCCGTCAGGCAGGGCGCGCGTAAGCGCAGGAGGAAATGACAATGTCCTATCTACACACACTGGTTTTCGGGGTATACCCGTACATCGCCCTGGCGGTCCTGTTCATCGGCACCTGGGCGCGTTATGACCACGGTCAGTTCACCTGGAAAGCTCATTCCAGCCAGATGCTGAGAAAGAAAAACATGGTACTGGCCAGCGTGCTGTTCCATGTGGGTATCCTGGTGATCTTCTTCGGCCACCTGGTTGGCCTGCTGGCGCCGAAATGGGCCTATGAATGGCTGATGACCCCAGGCCAGAAACAGGTCATGGCCGTGGTGGTCGGCGGCATCGCCGGCGTCATGTGCCTGATCGGCGGCGCCATGCTCGCCTACCGCCGACTGACTGATCCCAGAGTACGTGCCAGCAGCACTATGGCCGACAACCTGGTTATCTGCATCCTCGTGGTACAGGTTACTTTGGGCTTGCTGACCATTATCCCCACCATGGGTCACCTGGACGGCTCCCAGATGCTCAAGTTCTCCGCCTGGGCTCAGGGCGTTTTGACCTTCCAGGGCGGCGTGGCCGTGTATGTTGCTGACGCTCACTGGATTTTCAAGATGCACATCTTCCTGGGCCTGACCCTCTTCGTACTCTTCCCGTTCACCCGACTGGTACACATGCTCAGCGTGCCAGTGGAGTATTTCGGACGGAAGTACCAGGTGGTTCGCAAGCGCGCCTGAATCTGAAGCAGCCACGGACGGCTCGGACTCACACGGACAGGAATGATTTTATACAAGTTCCTGTTCGTCTTTGTCCGTGAATGTCCGTGCCGTCCGTGGCAAAGCATCTTTTTGGAGAAGCTACATGCAAATAATCCCCGTCGGCGAAGCCGGCAAACCCAGAAACCAGTTCCCTCCGGTGTATGTGGGTGACACGCTGATCCACGAAGACGACATCGCCCGGGAAATGCAGCACCACCCCGCCGAAGAACTGGCCGAAGCCTGGCACGAAGCCGCCAAAAGCCTCGTCATCCGCGAGTTACTCCTGCAACAGGCCAGCCGCCTGAACCTGGACAACATCGAAGACGAAGAAGACCGCATCGCCCGGGTACTGGAACTCGAACTCAACGTCCCGGACCCCGATGAACAGGACTGCGAACGCTTCTACGCCGCCAACCCCGGCCGATTCTGCAGCCCCACCATCATGGCCGTCAGCCACATACTCCTGGCTGCCGCCCCGGACGACATCGAAGAACGCATGCGCCAGGAAGAAGCCGGCCGACAACTCCTGACTGCCCTCCTGGACGGCCGCTCACAGTTCAACCAACTGGCCAAACAATACTCCGCCTGCGAATCCCGCCACCAGGGCGGCAGCCTCGGCCAGATCAGCAAAGGCCAGACCGTCGAAGAATTCGAACGCCCGGTCCTTAGCCTCACCGAAGGTTTGAATCCCGAACTCATCGAAACCCGCTACGGCTGGCACATCGTCCGGGTAGACCAAAGAATCGACGGCGAACAGCTCCCGTACGAACACGTCAAACCCCAGATTCGCCAATACCTGAGCGAAAGTGTCACCCGCCGCGCCTTCCGCCAGTACCTGCAAGTCCTGGCCGTTGAAACCGGCATAGAAGGCGTCGACCTGGAGCTGCCGGATTCGCCGTTGATGCAATAAATAGGAATATTACTCCGGAGTGCGAAGGCCGGCAGTTGTAGACCCTTCCAAAACCTTGCGAAGCCAGGGATGGCGGAGCAGAGCGTACAGGGATGTATTCACAGCGTGTTTTGGAAGGGTCTACAACTGCTGGCCAAACTCCATGATCTGATTTCCAGCTTGGTTAGCAAAGCGAATAATTGAGTTAAGTCAACTACTCAACAAGAACCCGCCTTATACCCCCATCGGGGGAGCGATTTTTCACCACTATCCCTCTACTATTTAAAACAAGATATTGAATGCATGAATATGCAGAGAGGATACCCCAATGGCCGTCACCCAAAGCGCCGAAAGCCGATACACCAAACCCGTACTCGTCGCCATCAACAAACCGCTTGATGAAGAAGACGGCCTGGAAGCACTACGCAGCCACGCCCTGTTCCGCAGCCTCAAAGCCCACGACCTGGACTACCTCATCCAGCAGTCCCGGCGCCTGCGTCTCGGCCACCACCAGATGCTCTACCGCCAGGACATGCCAGCGCACCACTTCTTCTTCGTGATCAGCGGCCGCCTCAGACTCTACCGCCTCGACTCCTCCGGCATCGACAGAACCCTTGACAGCATCGCCCCCGGCGACTGCTTCGCTGAAGTCATGATCTACGCCGATCCGCCAAGGTACGCCTGCTACGCCGAAGCGCTCAAATCCAGCGAAGTGCTGATGATCCCGGTTAAAGCCTATCAGGAACTGCTTGACCGGCACCCGGAGTACGCCCAGGCCGCGCTTCGCCATTACGCCATGCGCGCCGTCACACGGTTCCACGACCTGGAAATCATGACCGTCCAGAACGCCCGTGACCGCCTGATCCGCTACCTGATCGACCTGCTGCCTAATGGCGCCCTGGAAGGGGGCGAAGTTGAACTGCCCCTTCCCAAATGCCTGGTGGCCTCGCGCCTCGCTATGCAGCCGGAAACCTTCTCCCGAATTCTGGCCGACCTCAAGTCCAACGGCCTGGTCCGGGTGAATCGTAGCAGACTGTTTATTTCCGACCCTCAACGACTGATCGAAATCAGTCAGTAGTTTTCGGGTCCTCCGGGCCCTTTTTTCAAACTTAGCCAAGTCAGGGGCATTTATATGATCAGCAGTTACCAGGACCTTGTTAAGGCCAGCCAGAACCAACATGAGCCCCAGCGATTCCTGTTTGTGTTCTGCAAAGCCGAGCTGCCGGATGATGCATCCGCCGCCGAGCGGGCCGCCTTCCAACGTGGTGAGGGTGGGGCGCTGACCCCGGTAATCTGCGTGGATAAAACCCCTGGGGAAGCACCAGACTTCACTGTGTTGGCTGAAGAGTCCCGAACCACCGGCCAGGACTGGGATATGGTTTTCGTGGCGGCCATGTCTGGCCGTGGCGGCATAGAACCCTCCAGCGATGAAGCCCAGCAACCCATGACCATGATGGTTGAAAGCATCCGTGTGGGTAACGTCGGCAATTACCTGCCCCTTGATAAAGCCGGCCAGGCGGTGAGCCTGGGCTGATCTCCGGCGGTTACGCCTTTGGCGTATCCAAAAAGAGGTATGTGATTTTTATCAATTGTCATCCACCCTTGTTGTATTCCATCAGGATTGGGGGTTTGAGTGTTTAAGGGATTAGGTCTGGTATTGCTTGCGTTGATGACTCTTGTCTCATCCGCCAACGCTACCTCATTGAGCGAATATGAGCCGGTTGCCGGCCGGCAGGTGATCCAGGTCGCCATTCCGTCGGTCACGCGCTATGAGCCCCGGGAAGACAACCGGGCCATCCAGCAACTCTATGCTGGCGATGAACTGGTGGGTTACGCCTACCAGACCCTCGATTTCGTGCAAACCCCGGCATACTCCGGTAAGCCTTTGAATGCCATGGTGGTGCTGGATACGGAAGGCGAGATCAAAGGCGCACGGGTGATCCATCACGATGAACCGATCCTCCTGATCGGGATTCCTGAAGCCAAGATGCATGAGTTCACTGACCAATACGCCGGCCTGAAAGCTGACCAGCGAGTAACCGTTGGGGGGAAATCGTCTGAACGTAGGGTGGCAGTAGATGGTTTATCCGGTGCCACCGTCACGGTCATGGTCATCAACGAAGTCATTATGCGCACGGCGCATCGAGTTGGCGGTGAGCTGGGTCTGGTTAAAGGCGTTGGGGTTGGCAAGCGGCCCCCCAAGGCTGAAGTGAACAAGGGCAGCTTCCGGCAACGTTCCTGGACAGAATTAACCGGCGATGGCTCAATCCGCCGGATGCTGCTGACCCGGGGCCAGGTGGATGATGTCTTTGTTGGCAGCCCCGCCGAGGGCGTCGAAACCGCGCCCGTGGATCAGCGGGATGAACCCCTGATCGACTTGTACGCCGCCTACCTGGATGCGCCGTCCATTGGTCGTAACCTGCTGGGTGATCGCCAATATGAGTGGTTGATGTCTGAGTTGAAGGAAGGCGAGCATGCCATTGCGGTGCTGGCCACCGGGTCCTACTCCTTCCGTGGTTCAGGTTATGTGCGTGGCGGTATCTTTGATCGCTTGCAGATCCGCCAGTTCGGAGACACCTTCAACTTCCGGGATCTGGACTACTATCGCCTGAGCGATGTTTACCTGGGCGATATGCCGCGCCTGCCGGAAATGGCCATTTTCATCATTCGCCAGCAATACAACTTTGACCCGGGCGAACCCTGGTCCCTGGAGCTGACAGTAAAGCGCCAGACCGGCCCTCTGGACAGCGAATTTGCGGTGTTCCCCCTGGAATACCAACTGCCTGACAAGTATTACACCCGTGCGGAACCCGAGCTTACCCAGGAAGAGTGGTTGGAAGAGCAACCCATGTGGGTTCAGGTCTGGTATCAGAAGCAGTTCCAGATCATCGTGGTTGGTTTTGGTATTGCGGTGCTGCTGTTCATCCTGTTCTTCCAGGACTGGTTGGTACAAAAGCCGCGGATGATGCGCTGGATTCGCCATGCATTCCTGACCTACACCCTGTTCTTTATTGGCTGGTATGCCCTCGGGCAGTTGTCGATTGTCAACGTGCTGACCTTTGTAAACAGCCTGATCAGCGGCTTCCGCTGGGAAACCTTCCTGATTGATCCCATGCTGTTCATTCTCTGGTCGGTGGTGGCCGGCATCGTATTGCTCTGGGGGCGTGCGGTTTACTGCGGCTGGCTGTGCCCGTTCGGCGCCCTGCAGGAACTGACCAACGAAATTGCCCGCAAACTGAAGGTGCCCCAGTACACCGTGCCGTTTGCCGTGCATGAACGGCTCTGGGCCATCAAGTACATCATCTTGCTGGTCCTGTTCGGCGTTTCCCTGGAATCCCTTGCCACCGCAGAAAGAATGGCGGAGGTGGAACCCTTCAAAACCGCCATTACGCTCCGCTTCGATCGCACCTGGCCCTTCGTCACTTACGCCCTGTTGTTGCTGGTGGTCAATCTGTTCACTCGGAAGGTGTTCTGCCGCTACTTGTGCCCGCTTGGAGCAGCCCTGGCTCTGCCTTCCAAGCTGCGGGTGTTCGACTGGCTCAAGCGCCGCAAGGAGTGCGGTAACCCCTGCCGCCTCTGCGACCACGAATGTGAGGTGCAGGCCATCCACCCGGACGGGCACATCAATTACATGGAATGCCACTACTGCCTGGATTGCCAGATGACCTATTTCGATGACCACAAGTGTCCGCCTCTGATCGTCAAGCGCCGGGGCAAACGCCGTGGTCACAACGCACCGGGCCACCCGGAGGAAATCCCCGTGGTTCAGGTGAACTGAGCAGTACCTGTAAAAAGCCATGAGAAGCTAAAACCGCCATAACCAATAACGGAGTTGGAGCTATGAGTAAGCAAGATGATCTGAGCAAGGGTACGCCGGATGCGCCGGAGAGTGGTCTGAGCCGTCGCCGCTTCATGGGAGCAGCCGCCCTGGCCGGCGTGGCTGGTGCAACCGGCCTGGGTGCCACCATGATGACCCGCGAATCGTTCGCCGCAGCGGCCAGGGAAGCCAAGAACAAGATTCATATCGAACCCGGTGAGCTGGACGAGTACTACGGCTTCTGGAGCGGTGGTCACCAGGGTGAGGTGCGTGTTCTGGGTGTTCCGTCCATGCGTGAGCTGATGCGGATTCCGGTGTTCAACATTGATTCCGCCACCGGCTGGGGCATCACCGACGAGAGCAAGGACATTCTGGGCCGGGACAAGCTGTATCCAAACGGCGATTGCCACCACCCGCACGTGTCCATGGAAGACGGCCGTTACGACGGCAAATACCTGTTCATTAACGACAAGGCCAACAGTCGTATTGCCCGTATTCGACTGGATGTGTTCAAAACCGACAAGGTTACCCACATCCCCAATGTTCAGGCGATTCACGGTTTGCGTCTTCAAAAGGTGCCGCGCACGAACTACGTGTTCTGTAATGCCGAGTTTGTCATTCCACAACCGAACGATGGCAGCGATTACAGCCTTGAGAACAGCTACACCATGTTTACTGCGGTTGACGCTGAAACCATGGAGGTCGCCTGGCAGGTCGTTGTGGACGGCAACCTGGATAACACCGACGCCGACTACACCGGTAAATATGCGGCCTCAACCTGCTACAACTCCGAGAAAGCCGTAGACCTGGCCGGCACCATGCGAAACGACCGTGACTGGGTGGTGGTGTTCAACGTGGAGCGTATTGAAGCTGCCGTCAAGGCCGGTAACTTCAAAACCATCGGTGACTCCGACGTACCCGTCGTTGACGGCCGTAAGGGTTCCACCGTTACCCGTTACATTCCGGTGCCGAAGAACCCGCACGGTCTGAACACTTCGCCGGATGGCAAGTACTTCATTGCCAACGGCAAACTGTCTCCGACAGTGTCCATCATTGCCATCGACAAGCTCGATGACCTGTTTGATGACAAGATCGGTGACCGCGATCCGATTGTTGCGGAGCCGGAGCTGGGTCTTGGGCCTCTGCACACCACGTTCGACGGCCGTGGCAATGCCTACACCACGCTGTTTATCGACAGTCAGGTGGCCAAGTGGAACATCGCGGATGCGATCAAGCACTACAATGGCGAAGACGTGAACTACATCCGCCAGAAGCTGGACGTTCACTATCAGCCGGGCCACAACCACGCGTCGCTGACCGAATCACGCGATGCGGATGGAAAATGGCTGGTGGTGTTGTCGAAGTTCTCCAAGGACCGCTTCCTGCCGGTAGGCCCGCTGCACGCCGAGAACGATCAATTGATCGATATTTCCGGCGAGGAGATGAAGCTGGTTCACGATGGCCCCGCGTACGCCGAGCCACACGATTGTATCCTGGTACGCCGTGACCAGATCCGGACCAAGAAGATCTGGGAACGGAATGATCCTTACTTTGCCGCTACTCGTGCGATGGCGGAGAAGGACGGGGTTAATCTTGAGTCTGACAGCAAGGTGATCCGTGATGGCAACAAGGTTCGGGTTTACATGACTTCGGTTGCGCCGCAGTTCGGGTTGCTGGAGTTCAAGGTGAAGGAGGGCGATGAGGTTACGGTGGTTGTGACCAATCTGGATTCCATTGAGGATGTGACTCACGGGTTCTGTATGGTGAACCATGGTGTGAGTATGGAGATCAGTCCTCAGCAGACGGCATCAGTGACCTTTACGGCGGGTAAGCCTGGGGTTTACTGGTACTACTGCAACTGGTTCTGCCATGCGCTGCATATGGAGATGGGTGGTCGCATGTTGGTCGAGAAGGCCTGATAGCTTCTGACCTTGGTTCGGGGTCCCTTTTTTGGGGCCCCAGCCTGTTGGTTGGGAGTAGCAACCCAAGTGGAGAGACCTTTCCAAAACACGCTCCTTCGGCACATCCATGTGACGCTTGGGCTCCGCCATCCTTGGCTCCGCACAGTTTTGGAAAGGTCTCTCCACTTGGATTGCCGGATACCGTGCTGTCCTCGGGGCGGCCGAAGGCGCTATGAATTTCCCGTGGTTCTGTCTCAGGTCGCGACGTCCACGGGTTACTTATCAACCTAGAGAGCATTTGATGTATCAACTTTTGCGTTATGGGGTGGCCCTGTCAGTCGCTCTGATTTCGCTGACCGCAAGTGCCAACCTGCAAGATCAGCTGGATGCCCTGGAGCCAGGCGCATCGTTCGAGCTTCCTTCCGAGCAGCTTCCGCCATTGGTTATCCGGGTGCCCGGCGTTTCTGTGTCCTGTGCTGACGATTCGGTGATTGATGCCGGTGGGGCAGGGCACGGCGTGGAGATTCTGGCGGAGGGGGTGTCGTTTTCCGGTTGTGTGGTGCGTAACTGGGGGCAGGATCTGAATGAGTTGGATGCGGGGATTTTTGTGGCTCGGGAGGCTAAGGGGGCGGTTGTTGCGGATAACCGGCTTCAGGGGCCGGCGTTTGGGGTGTGGTTGGATGCGACGCCGGATGTGGTTGTCCGGAATAACGAGATACGGGGGGATACAAACCTTCGGTCCCAGGATCGGGGCAACGGGATTCATCTGTTCAATACCACCGGGGCGTTGATTGAGGGAAATGACATTCGCCAGACCCGGGATGCGATTTATATCGAGACGGCGAATAACAACAAGATTCGCAATAACGTGATGTCGGATCTGCGTTATGGCATTCACTACATGTACTCCATGCACAACCTGCTGGAAGGCAATGTGACCCGTGGCACTCGCACGGGGTATGCGTTGATGCAGAGCAAGTATCTGACGGTGGTGAATAACCGGTCGGAGAATGATGAGAATTACGGGATTCTGATGAATTTCATCACCAATTCCACCCTCAAAGGCAATGTGGTGACCGGGGTGTCTCAGGGGCAAACCGGTGGGGTGATGATTTCCGGAGGCGAGGGCAAGGCGGTGTTCATCTATAACTCGTTGTACAACACCTTCGAGGGTAACTACTTCGGCAACAGCAATATCGGCATTCATCTGACCGCCGGTTCCGAGCAGAACGAGGTGTTTGATAATGCCTTTGTGAACAACGAGCGGCAGGTGAAGTATGTGGCCACGCGTACCCAGTCCTGGGCGAAGGATGGGCGGGGGAATTTCTGGAGTGATTATCTGGGCTGGGATCGTAACCAGGATGGCATTGGCGATGTGCCCTACGAGCCTAATGACAACGTGGACCGCTTGTTGTGGAAGTACCCGGAGGCGCGGGTGCTGATGTTCAGCCCGGCGGTGGACACCCTGCGTTGGGTGCAGGATGCGTTTCCGGTGGTGAAGTCTGCCGGGGTGAGTGATCCCAAACCGTTGATGCGAATTCCCGAACACCTGCAATCGGAGATCCGATGAACTGCTTTCGACTGGACAATGTGAGCCACCGCTATGATAAGGCGACGGTGCTCCATGGCGTGGACTTGCGGCTGGAGCCGGGGGAAATTCTCGGACTGTTTGGCCATAACGGGGCGGGTAAAACCACTTCGATCAAACTCATTCTGGGTTTGATGAAACCGACCCAGGGCAAGGTTTCTGTGTTGGGTGGCGAAGCCGGTGATCCCCACGTAAGCCAACACATAGGCTATCTGCCGGAGAACGTGATGTTCTACCCGCAGCTGACTGGGCGGGAAATCCTCAGCCATTTTGCCCGGCTCAAAGGTGCCAGCCTGAAGCAGGTGCCAGAGCTGCTGGAGCAGGTTGGCTTGGGCGATGCCATGGATGCCCGCACCAAAACCTACTCCAAGGGCATGCGCCAGCGCCTTGGCCTGGCCCAGGCGCTGCTCGGCAAGCCGAAGCTACTGATGCTGGACGAACCCACGGTTGGTCTGGACCCGGTGGCAACGGCCGACTTGTACCGGTTGCTGCGGCGCCTGCGGGATGACGGCACGGGCATTGTGTTGTGCTCCCACGTCCTGCCCGGTGTCGAACCCTACATTGACCGCGCCGCCATCCTCACCGACGGCGCCCTGAAAGCCGCCGGTGACCTGCCGGCACTACGCCGCCAGGCCAACATGCCGGTCACCCTCAGCCTGGAGCCGGCCACTACCATGATGGCGCTGGAGAAAGCGATTGACGGCGCACGCCCCAACGCCGGGCTACTCATGAAAAGCAACAACGGCCGTCTGCAAGTGGACGTGAGACCGAAGGAAAAAATGGCGTTGATACACGCATTGATGAACTCCGGAGAAGTGGCGGACCTGGGAATACACCAGCCCAGCCTCGAAGATATCTACGTTCACTTCATCGGCTCGGGTGGCCTGGCCCATCGGGGAGGTGGCCAATGAATGCTATCTGGACCATTGCCCGCAAGGAACTTAGCGACAGCTTTCGCAATCGTTGGCTGGTGGCGATCAGCCTGGTGTTCGCCACCCTCGCTCTGGGCATTGCCTGGTTTGGTGCGGCGGCGTCCGGGCAGGTCGGTTACGCCTCCACGCCGGCCACCATTGCCAGCCTGGCCAGCCTTGGCATTTTCCTGATACCGCTGATTGCCCTGTTGCTTGCCTACGACGCTATTGTGGGTGAAGAAGAGGGCGGCACACTTCTGCTGCTGATGACCTACCCACTCAGTAAAAACCAGCTCCTGCTCGGCAAATTCCTTGGCCACGGCCTGACCCTGGCCCTGGCCACACTCATCGGGTTCGGGGTTGCGGCCATCGCCATCGCCGTACTGGTAGATGATGTCGCAGTTGGCGCCCTGGCGGCCGCCATGGGCAGGTTCATCGGCTCAACCGTTCTATTGGGGTGGGGGTTCATCGCCCTGGCGTACCTGGTCAGCGTTAGGGTCAGCGAGAAACCCGTAGCCGCAGGCCTGGCCCTGGCCATCTGGTTCTTCTTCGTACTGATCTTTGACTTGATGCTGCTGGGCATCCTTGTTGCCAGCGAGGGCAAGCTCAACCCGGAGCTGCTGCCCTGGTTGCTGATGCTGAACCCCACCGATATCTACCGCTTGCTCAACATCGTGGCCTTCGGTGATGGCAACCAGCTGAGCGGTGTACTCAGCCTGGGCTCAGACCTGCCCATCGGCACCGGAGGGCTCTGGCTGGGCCTGGCGCTCTGGTGTGCCACGCCGCTGATTGGCGCCCTGTTGTTATTCAAAAACCGAAAAATCTGATACCACCGGAGAACAGAACCATGCCCACACCGCTCACCAAATGGCTTATAGCGGCCCTGACGGCGATCACCCTCGCGGGTTGCTCCAACGGCGAACAACAAACCGCTGCCAAACCCGACCCCGTTCACTTTGACTCCGGCGACGAATGCCACGTATGCGGCATGGTCATCACCAACTTCCCCGGGCCCAAAGGCCAGGCATTTACCGAACGCCAGCAGCACACCCGCAAGTTCTGCTCCACCAAAGACATGTTCGCCTGGTTCCTACAGCCGGAAAACGAAAACCGCGACCACACCCTCTACGTCCACAACATGGCCGAAACCCACTGGGACCACCCGGACGACACCCACCTGATCGACGCCCGTGAAGCCTGGTACGTCGTCGGCTCAGAACGCACCGGTGCCATGGGCCCGACCTTGGCTTCGTTTGAAACAGAATCCGAAGCGACCGACTTTGCAGCGACCTATGGGGGAGAAATTCTCAGCTTTGACGACATCACCCTGGAGCACCTTAACGCAGGTATGAGCATGCACGGCATGGAGGAAATGGGTGAGATGGATCATATGCATGATCAGAACGAAGCAGAGGAAGGGCGCTCAACACCCGTAAATCATAGCGACCACCACGGGCACTGAGATGCTGAGAGTGAGAAGATTTTGGCGATGAATGAAGGGGTTAGTGCGATTCAACGAGAGTCAGAAAGAGCCGGTGGCGGTTGGCCTTCCAAAAATGTGCGGAGCCATGGATGGCGGAGCCCAAGCGCCACAAGGAAGTGCCGAAGGAGCGTTTTTTGGAAGGCCAACCGCCACTGGCTCCAGTTCCAAACCTAAAAGGCTAGGAATCAACAGGCTGGAACAATCAACCGCCAGTCATATTCATAAACCGAAGAATCTGAACCTCACCATTACTGGAAAAGTGATGCCGCTCCGGCTTCAGATCCATCGCATCAATGATCGCCTGCTGAAGCTTGTCATCCGTCACCGGATTGCCCCGCAGAACCCGCCGCAAATCCACCGAATGCTCATTGCCAAGGCACAGCAAAAGCCGCCCCTCAACCGTCACCCGAACCCGGTTACAGGTCGAACAGAAGTTATGGGAATGCGGTGAAATGAACCCGACCCGACAATCGCTGTCCGGCATCTGATAGTAACGTGCCGGCCCGCCAGAATCCTTGGCCACCGGAATCAGCTCATGGCGCTGACGGATGATATCCCGCACCTCCTCGCTGGTACACAAGGCAAGTCCCCGGTCATGCTCCGAAATCTCACCCAGCGGCATCTCCTCGATAAAACTGATATCCACCTGCTTTTTCCGGGCAAACTCAATCAGCTCTGGAATCTCTTCATCATTGCGGCCTTTCATCACCACCGTGTTCAGCTTGATGCCACGGAAACCGGCGTCCCGGGCGGCATCAATGCCGTCCAACACCTGCTGCAGATTGCCAGTGCGGGTAATGGAACGGAATTTTTCAGAATCCAGTGAATCCAGGCTGATATTGAGACGGTGCAGGCCCGCCTTACGCAGTTTCTCCGCCATGGTCGGCAACTGGCTGCCATTGGTGGTCATGGCAAAATCCCGCAAACCATAGGTGCCTACTTCGCGGACCAGCTCAAGGATGTCTTTGCGGACCAGGGGTTCGCCGCCTGTCAGGCGGATTTTCTCGGTACCCAGGGCAACAAAGTTGCGAGCCAGCCTGGCGATCTCCTCCAGCGTCAGAACCTGCTGGCGGGGCAGAAAGGTCATGTCCTCCGCCATGCAGTACACACAGCGGAAGTCGCAGCGGTCAGTCACCGACAGGCGCACGTAATTGACGGTGCGGCCAAATCGGTCGGTCAGCTTGGCTTGCGGCATGGGCAGGTTTCCCTGTCTGGAGTCATATGTATAAAGGATAGTCAAAGTATCACAGATATCCCAACCCAATCCGATACCTCTCGGGGGGTAATCCCTGTATGAACCAAAAAAAAGGGGCCAGAAAAGGCCCCGGGGAAAACGGTCAATACACTCTATGCCCGCTCGGAGATGGCCTCATCATCAGGGTAGGGCGCCGGCTCCAGATTGGGGAAGAAAATGCCTTTTACCACCTGCCAGGTGACCCCAAGCGCCCCAACGATGAACACAACATCGCCAATAGTCCGGATCCAGCGAAGGGTTTGCAGGACATCGCTCTGCAGGAAGGCTTCGCTTCGGGCGTACCAGAGGCCTTCACTGGCACTTGCCAGGAACTGGATGATGCCGATGGGCAACAGACTGGTGAACAGCATGAGGACGAGCCCGATATTCAGCCACCAGAAGCTGATCTTCATCAGTCGTTCGTCAAAGACAATGCTCGGCCTGATGTAACGCAGGATCAGCAGCGTGAAGCCCAGGGCCAGGAACCCGTAGACACCAAACAGCGCTGCGTGGGCATGGGTGGGCGTCGTGTTCAGGCCCTGAATGTAATAGAGGGCGATCGGTGGGTTGATCATGAAGCCCAGGACACCCGCGCCGAGCATATTCCAGAACGCGACAGCAACGAAGAACATCAGTGGCCAGCGGATATTTTCCATCCATGGAGCGCGGGTCTTCAGCCGCCAGTTTTCCCAGGCTTCATAGCCAAGGACAACCAATGGCACAACTTCCAGTGCGCTGAATGTTGCACCAACCGCCATCACCGGTGTTGTGGTGCCAGAGAAGTACAGGTGATGGAAAGTTCCTGGTACGCCACCGAGCATGAACAGGCTGGCGGAGGCCAGACTGGCAGACGTTGCAATAGTGCGGGACACCAGTCCCATGCTGCAGAAGATGAACGCCAGGGCGGCCGTGGCGAATACTTCAAAGAAGCCTTCTACCCAAAGGTGAACAATCCACCAGCGCCAGTATTCCATGATGGAAATATGGGTACGTTCTCCGTAGAAGAAACCAGCGCCGTAGAACAGGCCAATGGCAACCACCGAGGCGGTGAGCAATGCCAGCAGGTTCTTGTCGCCGGGTTGACGAAGGGCCGGCACAATGCCGCGTAACATCAAGACCAGCCAGAACACGATGCCGAGGAACTTGCCGATCTGCCAGAGACGTCCAAGGTCGACAAACTCATAACCCTGGTGCCCCAGCCAGAAACTCAGATGCGGGGGCATGATCTGGGCAATGGCCAGGAAGTTACCGATGAATGAGCCGCCAACGACCACAACCAGTGCCCAGAACAGCACGTCTACACCCAGTTTCTGGAATTTCGGATCCTTGCCGCCGTTGATGATGGGCGCAAGGAACAGTCCGGCTGCCAGGAAGCCGGTCGCAATCCAGAACAGCGCCGCCTGAATGTGCCAGGTGCGGACCAGCGAGTACGGGAGCCATTCCGACGTGTTGATTCCGTAGAAGCCCTGACCCTCGACGGTGTAGTGTGCGGTAAACCCACCCAGCATGACCTGGAAGGTGAAGAGGCCAACGACCAGCAGCAGATACTTTCCCAGTGCCCTTTGGGAGGGGGTAAGTGCAAGGGCACTGAGGGGATCTTTAAGCGGCGCCGCAGGTTCATCGTCATCGTGTTTGCGCAAGAATGCCCAGGCCCAGATCAGGCCTCCTACCCCGGCGATCAGGAGAATGACGCTGATCACTGACCAGACCACATTCTCGCCACTGGGCTTGTTGTCGATCAACGGTTCGTGTGGCCAGTTGTTGGTGTAGGTGACGTTGCTTCCCGGGCGCTCGGTTGCTGCAGCCCAGGCCGTCCAGAAGAAGAACTCAGTCATTTGCTGCCGGCGCTCGGGGCTGGGCAGTGTGTTCTCCTTCATCGCATAGCTTGCGCGGGTGGATTGTAGCTCTGGCGCATCGCTGAATAACCGGCTGTAGTAGTCGGCCGTTTTGGCAATGGCGCGGGTTCTCCGGTCTGAGAGATGCAGGGTACCGGTGGCGTCATCATAGGTGTTGTTCCGGTATTCAGTTTTCAGATCGTACTGCAGAGCGTTCTGTTGTTGGCCGCTCAGGCTGTGCCAGGCATGCCCGAACTCCTCCTGTGCGGCAATTTCCAGCCAGGTTTCCAGTTCGCGGTGAAGCCAGTCTGCAGTCCAGTCCGGCGCCTGATAGGCACCATGCCCCCAGATAGATCCGACTTGCATACCGCCCATGGACTGCCAGGCAGTCTGGCCATCAAGAATGCTCTCTTCCGTCATCAGAAGGTCGCCAGCGGCAGAAACCACCTGGTCGGGTATGGGGGGAGCCTCTCGGTAGACCTCCCGACCAAAGTAACCAAGCAGTGTAAAAGTGATTGCCAGAATGGCGATCAGAATCCACCAGAGTTTTCGATAGTCAGCCACGTTGCGCGCCCCCCAGCAAGCCATCAACCCGGTGGAACAACACATTGTTTTCCAGGTGGATGTGTTCCATGAGGTCATTCTCCAGTTCGGTCAGGCCCAGATAGAGCGCTCTCCAGGTGTTGCATGCACCTTCTGGCAAGGTCAGGTTGAAGGTGAGGCTGTGGATTTCAGCCAGGGCGGCACCATGGTCCTCGTGTTCATTGCGCATGACCGAAACCGGGGCTGCGGCCATGCCAGTGATTCCACGGGCAATCATCGGAAACAGGATCTGTTCCTCTTTTTGCATGTGCGATTCAAGCTCGTTCTGCATGTTTTCAAGGTGTGCGCCCAGCCCTGAAGGGCAGCGGGGGTGCTTGCTGTGAACGCGCTCTACGCGCTGAGCCAATCGAATCAACTCAGGGAGTTGTTCACGGTGTACATCGTGGAAGCGAGTCAGAATGTGCTCAATCAACGCTTCGTTACTGGTTTGGTCTTCTGGCGTAGCCTGGTCAGTCCGGGCTTGCAAGGCGATCAGCTGGCTGGCAATGGCGTTCGGGTCGAGTCCTTTTGCCGTGGCTGCCGCCATCAATGAGGCGTCACCATGACAGCAAAAGTCGAGCTTGTGGCGATGCAGCACGGCGGAGGCCCCAGGAATGTCACGGGCCAGCTGGCCGAGTGGAAGGTTAGTCATATTCATGATTACGCACTCCTAAACATGCATAATAGATAAATGTATCGGAGTGAATTTTCATTTAGATGTAAGTTGAATGTCAAATATAAAGTTCTAGGATTCTGTGTTTCAGGTCTTTAAATTGGCTCTTGCAATTGATTTGTATAGATATTTTTTCGAATTTGATTTTCGATGTCGTTCGATATAGCCTTAAAGATGTAAGTGCAATAAATGTAATTAGGTGGAGGGGGTTATGGAACGCTTTGAAAAATGGCTGGTCATATCCAATACCGCGGTTCTGGTGTCGTTCCTGGGGTTGCTGTTGACGGTGATGCTGGCTTACCCGCTGGCCGATGCCTTGGCACTGCCAGTGCAGATTGCCGCCCACATCGGAACCCTGTTATTCGCGGTTGGGGTGAAAATTGCCTACGTTGCCCGTCTGGCCTTTCTGAGCAAGTTGGGCAGACCCGTACACTGATTCACGGTAGAATAGATGCAGTTATGAATCGTTCCGAGACCCGTGCCATGAAAGCACCTTCCGGTAAAACCGGTTTCCGGATACTTGCGTATATGTCTGTAGCGATTGGTGCCGTCGGGGTTGTTCTTCCGCTGTTGCCGACCACGCCGTTTGTCATACTGGCGGCTTACTTTGCCAGTAAAGGGTCTCCGGAGTTTGCCCGGTGGCTTGAAGAGCACCCGACTTTCGGCCCGGCAATTGCCCAGTGGCATGAGCGCAGGGCCATTCCGGTTAAGGCGAAGATTCTTGCCTGCGCCATGATGGCGTTGAGCTGGAGCATGTTGGTCTGGCTAGGTTCAACGGTATTTGTATTGACGGTTTCGGGGCTGTTCCTGCTGAGCGTTGCAGGTTATCTGCTCACGAGGCCATCCTGTTAAAGTTTTCCGTCATATTTATGGAGTTATGAATGCACATCACCCGCTATACAGATTATTCCTTGAGAGTTCTGATTTATCTGGCTGAACAGGGTGATCGTCTGGCCACCATTCAGGAAATTGCAGACAGCTACGAAATTTCCAAGAATCACCTGATGAAAGTGGTTCATCAGCTCAACAAGAAAGGCTACATCGAGACCATTCGGGGCAAGAAAGGTGGTATGCGCCTGCACATGGCGCCCAATGAGATCAACATCGGTGTTCTTGTCAGGGAAACGGAGCAGGACCTCAGCATTGTTGAATGCTTTTCATCAAAGAACACCTGCAAGATCACCCCGGTGTGCGGCCTGAAGGCCATGTTTGCCGAAGCCTTGAAGGCATTCCTTGAAACACTCGACAAATACACTCTGGCCGATGTTATCCAGGATAAACACCGGCCACAGCTGGTGCGCTTGCTTCAGATCGTCTGAAGCTCGCGCTTTCCTTCCAATCGGGTTCTTACCACGTCCGGCAGCGAGAATTTGCCGATACGTTTGAGGACGGTGCCATACTGCTTGGCAAAGCTCCCGGTGTTGTACGGAATGTCGTATTTCTCGCACACTGCCTGAACCTTCTCGGAAATCTCCGGGTAACGGTGAGCCGGCAGGTCGGGGAACACGTGGTGTTCAATCTGGTAGCTCAGGTGCCCACTCAACACATGCAGCCACTTGCCGCCAGTGAAGTTGGATGAACCGGTGAGCTGGCGCAGATACCAGTGACCTTTGCTTTCACCCTCGCATTCTTCCTCGGTAAAGGTCTCCGCATCTTGGGTGAAGTGCCCGCAGAAGATAACGGTGGATGCCCAGATGTTACGAATCAGGTTAGCACCCACGTTGCCTGCCAGAACGATAGGAGCGACAGGCAGGGTCAGTAGCGGGAAGAATACGTAATCCTTGAATCCCTGGCGGCCGCCCTTACGGGCAAAATCCTTCAGGAACGGCAGCTTGTCGCGCCAGCGCAACTCACCCCGGCGGATCTTCTCGCTCTCCAGTTCGTGTACCCCGACGCCCCACTGGAACAGCACGGTCAGCAGAATGTAGTTGATGAACTGCAACAGGTGGCCCGGGTGCCATTTCACGTCATCACTCAGGCGAAGCACTGCATAGCCATAGTCCCGATCTTTGCCAATGATATTGGTGTAGGTGTGATGTTCGTAGTTGTGGGTCCGGCGCCAGGAATCGCTGGTGCAAACGGTGTCCCATTCATAGGTTTGAGAGTTAAGGGCCGGGTCATTCATCCAGTCGTATTGGCCATGCATGACGTTATGGCCGATTTCCATGTTCTCTATGATTTTTGCGATACCCAGCGTAGCGGTAGCGGCCACGAATACGGGTGGAATGAAGCCAAAGGGCATCATCACCCGGCCGCCCACTTCCAGGGTACGGTGCAGGCGGATGATCTTGCGGATGTACTTGGCATCCCGCTCGCCCAGGTCTGCAATGACCTCGTCACGGATGGCGTCCAGGTCTTTCTGCAGTTCGTTCAGTTGGTCTTCGTTAAGCTTTTTCATATCGATGACTCCCTGCGGCAATAATCGCCGCAATACAAAAGAATGGGGTTATACGTCCAGGGCGACAGGCCCTTGGGGAACCGAAACACAAAGTTGAACAGGCTCTTCACCCGGGCCGGAGACCTTGCCGGTAAGTCGATTAACCACGATGCCGCTGGTTTTGCGGCAGCTGCACTGGTGGCAAATGCCCATGCGACAGCCGTACTGAGGTTTCAGGCCTGCGGCTTCGGCGATTTCCAGCAGGTTGGCATCGCCTTCTGAGCCCACTTTCAGGTTGCTGTTGGAAAAGGTCACCTCACCGCCCAGTTGATCGCTATCCAGAGATGCCTGTGCCGGGGGCGCAAAGAAGGTACTGTGCATCTGCTTCTCCTTCAGGCCGCGTTTGGCCAGAAGGTCGGTGGCCAGGTCCATCAGGCCTTTGGGCCCGCACAGGAATACTTCTCTGGCCTTGATGCCCGCGACGGTCTCCAGGTCGCTGTCCCGCAGATAACGAGGCTCGTCGCTCTCATTGGTTGCGATGATAGTCAGTGACAGCGCAGGCCAGCGCGCTGCCAGGGCCTGCAGTGCTTCCCGGGCGATCACGTCATTATGGGTGCGCACGTAATAAAGCAGGGTAACGGGGGCCCGGTAGTCCTCTGCTGCCATGGTCTGAAGCTGGCTCAGGATAGGGGTGATGCCGCTACCGCCGGCAATGAACAGCACGGGTTGCGCCGGCTCCGGAATCAGGAACTCCCCAAACGCCTCTGTAAGCCCAATCACATCTCCCGGTTGCAGGGCGTCGTGCATCCAGTTGGTGACCAGCCCACCGGGCAGGCGTTTGATGGTCAGAGTGATCTGCCCCTCGGACTGCCACAATAAAGGAGAGCTGGACAGACTGAAGGTGCGGGTGCGGCGAACACCCTCTATATCGGTACAGATGTTCACATGCTGACCTGCCTGGAACCCGGCCCATCGTTTTGCCGGCTTCAGAACGAAGGTTTTGGTGTCAGCTGTTTCGTTAATAATGTTCTCTACCCGTGCCGGTGTGTACTCTTGTACCCACATCGGGTTGATGGCTTCGGCCAGCGGGTCGAAATAGCCGGCCGGGTTGTCCCGGTTCAGTAACTGCCGGCCAAGCCAGTGAAGTGCTTTGGTGTTTGAAAGTCGTGCCAGCATGATTGGTTCTCCATACTTGTTGGTACTTGTTCCACTGCATGTGTACAAGTGTTCACTAATGTGTACGACTGTACACACAAGTTTGACTTTCAACAATTACCTGGCGTGATGGTTGGCTCGAAATGACAAGTCTGGTGGTTCTTTCTCCGGTCTAATGTGTACACTTGTGAACCTGGTTAAGCGGTACGGGAAGAGGAATGGCAGACAAACAAAGGCGCAAGCCAGGGGAAACCCGCGAGAAGCTGATGAGTGCGGCTCTGGCATTGGTGGGTAAAGGCCGGCATTTCGCCAGCCTGGGCATTCGGGAGGTCACCCGGCAGGCGGGTGTGGTGCCTACATCCTTTTACAGGCATTTCCGGAGCATGGACGATCTGGGTTTGCAGCTGGTGGATGAGCTGGGCCTGGTGCTACGCCGAATGATGCGGGAAGCGCGAGCCAATGTGTTGCAGGCGGACAAGCTGATTGAAGAGTCTGTGGGTATCTTCGTGGCTCATGCCCAGGCCAACCGAAGTTTCTTCCTGTTTATGGCTCAGGGCCTGGCGGGGGAAAGTCGGGCGGTACAGGAGGGGATTCGCAGTGAAATGCGTTTCTTCGCCAGCGAGCTGGCCAACGACCTTCGCCGGCTCAGGTTAATGGAGCATCTGAGTGACGCCGATCTGGAGGTAACCTGCGATCTGGTAGTGAGAACCGTGGCCTTCAGCCTGACCGACCTGCTTAGCATATCAGAAGACGACGATTACCAGATCGGCCAGGTGCGTAAGCGCACCACCCGCTTCCTGCAGATGGTGTTTGTCGGCGCTGCCAACTGGAACAGCGACAGCGCCTGATTCGATTACTTGGCCGCAGGTTTTTTGGCCCTGGTTTTGCGTGGCTTGGGAGGTAAAATCAGGCTTTCCAGCTCATCCAGTGCTTCCCCGGTGTACACCGCCAGCTTCTGCATGCTGGGTAGAGTGTCGCGGCAGCCGGTGTAACCGAAGTTCAGTGAGCCGGCATAGCTCAGGCAGGTAATGTTCAGGGCCCCGCCGTGGGCAATCAAAGACACCGGGTACATGGCTTCCAGTTTCGCGCCTTCATAGTAGAGCGTTCTATCGGGCCCCGGGACGTTGGAAATCGTCACGTTAAACACCGGCCGCATGCGCCCGCCCAGGCCAGACATAAGCTGCAGGATATAGGGTGACATCAGCAGCATGGTGTATTGGGTCAGTGCGCTCTTCGGCAGTTTTTGCAGATGTTCCTTGGCCCGTCGGGTAGATGTTTTGATCTGCTGAAGCCGGTTCAGCGGGTCGGCTTCATCGGTAGCGAGAGAGGCAATCATGAAGCTGATCTGGGTACCTGTACCCTGGTCATCTGCCGGGCGGATGTTAACCGGAATGCCGGCCGTCAGGGGGGTGTCGGGTAATTGGCCTTGCTCCAGCAAAAACCGACGCAATGCCGTTCCGCACAGATACAGCACGATATCGTTCAGAGAACCACCGGACTGGTGCGCCAGCGCTTTCAGGCGATCCAGCTGATAGTGCTGGGTGGCGAACCGGCGCTGGCCGGTTACCCGGTGATTCAGCAAAGAGACGGGGCCCGTGAAGGGAGCCGTCAGGCCGTCTTCCGGGTGCCGCACCGAGTGAACCAGGCGGTTGCCAGCCTGCCAGAGTCTGGGGGCCATATCAGCCTGAAGTTTCAGGGCATCCATCGCCTGTGACACCGCCGCCGGTACGCTGGCTTCTTTATCGGTTTTACTGCCCCGGCGCCGCTCCGGCCGTACCGTCCAGGGCGGTGGCATGTTGGTGCGTTCCGGATCTGTGGTAAGAACCCGTTGCATCAGGCGTACACCGCTGATGCCATCAATCATCGAGTGATGCATTTTGGTGTACAGGGCAAAACGGTTGTTTTCGAGCCCCTCGATGACATGGCATTCCCACAGCGGGCGGGAAAAGTCCAGGGGGTTGGAGTGCAGGCGCGACACCAGAATGCCAAGCTCCCGCTCGCCGCCGGGACGGGGCAGCGCTGAGTGTCTGACGTGGTAATCGAGATCGATGTCCTTGTCGATTTTCCAGGCTGGTGCCACCAGTCGCCCAAGAAAGCCGGACCAGGCCAGCTTGTATCCCCATGGGGCTGCGACATCACCTGCTTCCTTCATGCGGGTCACCATGTCCCGCAGAAAAGTCTCCGTAGCGCCTTCCGGTAGCGAGAAAATCTGTAAATTACCGACGTGCATGGGGGTATCTTCAGATTCTACCGCGAGCCATGAGGCGTCCAGTGTTCCGAGACGTTTCATTCCTTGTGTATCTCCGTCACATAGTCATTTTTTGATTGTTACATGCAAGTATACTGATTACCGCCGTAACACACGATCAAAACGCCCATTTAGTTCTGGCTTTTACGGGGTTTTGCAGTTACACAATGTAGCCATCCGGCGCTGCCGATCTGTCGGGTAGTGTGCTAATTTCTCTCTGCAAACAATGAATAACAAAGAATGACGGAGGTTTCGTGGAATCCAGCCCGCTGATCTCGGCAGGTTTGCCGGTGGCGCTCTTTATCATCATGATCGGTATCGGGATGACCCTGACCGTTCGGGACTTTCGCCAGGTGGCGGTTTACCCGCGCGGCATGGTGGTCGGCACCATCGCCCAGATTTTTCTGATGCCACTGGCTGCGTTTGCACTGGCCTATCTGTTTGGGGTGTCGCCTGCCATTGCGGTGGGGCTGGTCATTATTGCGGCCTGCCCTGGCGGCACCACATCCAACTTGTTCGTTTTGCTGGCCAGGGGCAACATTGCCCTGTCTATTGTTCTGACCGTGGTAGCCAGCCTGATCACCATCATAACCCTGCCGCTTTTTACCAATATGGCCCTGCAGCACTTCATGGGCACGGCAGCGGACATCTCACTGCCGGTCGGCAAGACCATTGGCATGCTCGTGGGTATCGTGTTGTTCCCGGTGGCTCTTGGCATGATTGTGCGCACTCGCAAGCCTGAGGTGGCGCGCAAAGCTGAGAGTGTGGTCAGCATTTTCGGGGGCGTGGTGCTGGCGGTTCTGATTGTGGCCCTGCTGTTCGGTGTTCGTGACCAGATTGGCGATTTGCTGAAGCAGGCCGGTCCTTCAACCATCATGCTCAATCTGGTGGGCATTGTTCTGGGCCTGATTGCCGGGCGCGCGGCGGGCCTGACGCAGCGCGAGTCACTGGCCGTGGCGGTTGAGCTGGGCGTCAAGAACGCGACCATTGGCCTGATGGTTACCCTGACGCTGCTGGAATCCAGCGCCATGTCCATTCCTGCTGCCGTATACGGCGTGCTTATGTTCCCGATCGGATTCTTGTTGGCGGTGTATGGCCGCAAGGTCATCCCCAGGTCATCATTGGATAAAACGTAGGTCTCAAGTTGTAGTACTAAAGTTCTGACAACCCGGCAGTAAGTGACAGTTATATACATGTATTTTTTGTATTGGAATAGTGTTGAGGGCACTGGGTTCCAATACGAATCCTGTCATTGCCCGTAACTCATGGGTTGAAGGCAATGAGGAGGCACCGTGATGAAGAATAATCGATACGCAGTGGCGGTGATAGGCAGCACTCTGGCCGTCGCCACGCCGGTTCAGGCGCAGTCTTCTGATGAAGAAGTGCAGGAAGAACTGATATTGGAGGTCTCAGCGCCGCGTCTGGTTCGGGATTTGTACCAGACCCCGGCTGCCGTATCGGTAGTCGATGCCCCCGCCATCCGCCAGGGCCAGCAGCGCCTGCAACTGGACGAATCCCTCAATACCGTGCCTGGCTTGTTCTTCCAGAACCGTTACAACTTCGCCCAGAATCTGCGACTGTCGACCCGGGGTTTCGGGGCTCGCGCGCCCTTCGGTATTCGCGGTATCCGCATTCAGGTGGATGGCATTCCCTACACCTTGCCGGATGGCCAGTCGCAGATCGATGCCATTGACCTGGATTCCGCCCAGCGTATTGAGGTTATTCGGGGCCCGTCCTCGGTGCAGTATGGCAATGCGGCCGGTGGCGTGCTGGATATCACCACCGCCCGTGGCGATGATTTGCCCCCCGGTGCCCGGCTGCGCCTTGATGGCGGCAGTGATGATTACCGTAAGGCCGCCATTCAGGGAAATGGCGTACGGGGCGACACCAGTGCCATCGCAACGCTGTCCTGGATGAATGTAAACGGCCACCGGGAGCAGAGTGAGGCGGAAAAGGGCCTGTTCAACGCCCGACTTTCCCATGAGCTGGATTCCGAGAGGGAGCTGACCGCCACCTTCAACGCCTTGCATAACCCGAAAGCCCAGGACCCGGGCGGCTTGACCCTGGCCCAGGTAGAGGAAGACCCAAACCAGGCCACCTTTATGGCCAAGCGGCTGGACAGCGGCCAGACGGTGAATCAGCAAACCCTGGGGCTGCAGTATCAGGATGCCGCAGTATTGCCCGGTGAGGTGACCGTGAACACCTTTTACAGTCATCGGGATTTCGCCCAGCAGTTGCCTTTTCCCGGCGCGAGTCGAGTGGCCTACGACCGCCATTTTTACGGAATCAGTTCCCAGTACCAGCAAGGTTCCGAGCTGGCCGGGCGACCTTTGACCTGGGTAACCGGCGCGGATGTCCATCGGCAGTCGGATGACCGCCGGCGCTACCAGGTGTCACCCATGGGCGAGATTACCGGGCAAACCCAGGCAGAAACCCAGAACGCGACAAACGTGGCTGTATTCGCCCAAGGGGATCTGGCGCTGACGGATCGGTTGAATTTTTCACTCGGGACCCGCTGGGATCATCTGCGCCTGTCGGTCGATGATGACCGGCTTGAGGACGGTGATGATTCCGGCAGCCGAACGTTCCGGGAAGTCAGCGGCGTGGTTGGCCTGAGCTATCGCCTGGCGCCCCGGCATCAGGTATACGCCACCGTTGGCACGGCGTTCGAGTCGCCCACCTTTACCGAGTTTGCCAACCCCTCTGGTGCCGGTGGCTTTAACCCGGATGTGGAACCGCAAAAGGCGCTGAACCGGGAGATTGGTGTTCGTGGTTTATGGGGCAACGCGCTCAGCTATGACCTGGCTCTATTCTCCATCCGGGTTAAGGATGAAATCCTGCCCTACGAACTGGATGGCCGTACTTTCTACGAAAATGCCGGCGAAACACGGCGCAACGGTGTTGAACTGGGCCTGGGCTGGGATATCTCCTATGCCTGGCGGGCGACCACAGCACTGACCCTGGCAGACTACGAGTTGCGCGACTTCACTGACGAACAGGGCAATGAGGCTGATGGCAATGAGATCCCCGGCTTGCCCGGCACGCTCTGGGTGTCTGAACTGGAGTGGCAGGGTATGGCTGGCCGGTTCGCAGCGCTGGAATGGCAGTACGTTGGTAGCTTTTATGCCGAGAACAGCAACCAGACCAAGGTAAGCGATTACTGGTTGCTCGGTGCCCGCGCGGGTGACTCCGTGCGCCTGGGTAATCAGACGCTCAATCTCTACGCCGGTGTCCGCAATGTGCTGGATGAGGATTACTTCAGCAATGTGCGCATTAATGCCAACGCAAACCGGCCCATCGAGGACAGAGGTTACTTTGAACCCGGCGCCGGAAGAACTTTTTATGCGGGCATTGAATTGACTTTCTGATTTGTGATCTCAGGGGTGGCCCATTGTGGTCACTCTTCTTCAGTGCCTCTGGGTGGGCAGTGATGTTCCTCAACCACCTTGCCGTCATCCACGCTTTCCAGGTGCACATCAAAGCCCCACAGCCGATGGGCGTGTTTCAGCACTTCGTCTGTTTCCTTGCCAAGCGGTACCCGGTCCACGGGAATATGCCGCAGGGTGAGTGAACGGTCGCCCCGCACATTCACATTCCACACCTGTATGTTCGGCTCCCGGTAACTGAGGTTGTACTGGCGCGCCAGTTTCTCCCGCAGCACCCGGTACCCCGGGTCGTCGTGGATGGCGGTCACGGTGTAGTGGTCTTCCTGGTCATCGTTCTCGATCGCGAAGAGTTTGAGATCGCGCATCACCTTGGGCGACAGGAACTGCTGGATAAAACTCTCGTCCTTGAAGTTGCGCATGGCGAAATGCACGGTTTCCAGCCAGTCCTTGCCGGCGATGTCGGGGAACCATTCACGGTCTTCATCGGTGGGGTTCTCGCAGATCCGCCGCAGGTCGGTGAAAATGGAGAAACCCAGCGTGTAAGGGTTGGTGCCGGAATACCAGGGGCTGTTGAACGGGGGCTGGTATACCACCGCGGAATGGCTTTGCAGGAACTCCAGCATGAAGCCGTCATTCACCAGGCCCTTGTCGTACATCCGGTGCAACAGGGTGTAGTGCCAGAATGTGGCCCAGCCTTCGTTCATCACCTGGGTCTGGCGCTGAGGGTAAAAGTACTGTGCCAGTTTGCGCACAATCCGCACCAGTTCCCGCTGCCAGGTTTCCAACAGTGGCGCGTTCTTCTCAATGAAGTACAGCAGGTTTTCCTGGGGCTCTTCCGGGTAGCGGGGTTTACGCTTGACCGGGTCGTCGTCTTCGTCCGGTTTCGGGATGGTTCGCCACAGATCGTTGATGCGCCTTTGCTGGTATTCTTCCCGCTCTTTTTGACGCTGGGCTTCTTCCGCCGCGGAAATGGGTGCCGGGCGTTTGTATCGGTCTACCCCGTAGTTCATCAGGGCATGACAGGAATCCAGGATCTCCTCCACCGCATCCACGCCATGGCGTTCCTCGCATTCGGCGACATAGTTGCGGGCGAACACCAGGTAATCGATGATGGCACTGGCATCGGTCCAGGTGCGGAACAGGTAGTTGCCCTTGAAGAAGGAGTTGTGGCCGTAACTGGCGTGGGCAATCACCAGTGCCTGCATGGGCAGGGTGTTCTCCTCCATCAGGTAGGCGATGCAGGGGTTGGAGTTGATCACAATCTCGTAGGCCAGGCCCATCTGGCCCCGCTGATAACCCTTGGAGGTTTGCAGGAACTGCTTGCCGAACGACCAGTGGTGATAACCCACTGGCATGCCCACAGAGCTGTAGGCATCCATCATCTGCTCGGCGGTAATCACTTCAATCTGGTTCGGGTAGGTGTCCAGACCGAACTCGGTGGCGCATTGGGCAATTTCTTCGTCGTACTTCTGGATCAGCTCAAAGGTCCACTCCGAGCCGGTGGAAATAGGTGTTCCTGCCTTGGGTTGTTCGCTCTCCGGTGCGTTCGGGCGATCAATCAGGCTGCTCATGCCGCTTTCCTCTCGAACAACTGTCGGAAGACCGGGTAAATATCGCCAGGGTCTGCAATTTGCTGCATGGCAAAACTCTGGGGAAACTGTTCCAGGATCTTCTCGTATTCGTACCAGAGCATCTGGTGGTCCTGGGGGGTGATTTCGATGTAAGAGTAGTACTGCACCAGCGGCAGAATGCTGTTGGCCAGCAGCTTGCTGCAAACCGGGGAATCATCGTTCCAGTTGTCCCCATCCGATGCCTGGGCGGCGTAGATGTTCCACTCCGCCGGCGAGTATCGGGCTTCGATGATCCGGTGCATCAGCTTCAGGGCGCTGGAAACAATGGTGCCGCCGGTTTCCCGGCTGTAGAAGAATTCTTCTTCGTCCACTTCCTTGGCACTGGTGTGGTGGCGGATAAACACCACATCGATCTTCTTGTAGTTCTTCTTCAGGAACAGATACAGCAGGATGAAAAAGCGCTTGGCGATGTCTTTGTGCATCTGGGTCATGGAACCGGACACGTCCATCAGACAGAACATCACGGCGCTTGTAGCGGGCTTGGGCTGCTTCTGGTGCTGGCGGTAACGCAGGTCGATCTCGTCGATAAACGGAATGCGTTTGACG
This sequence comes from Marinobacter sp. KM021, assembly GCF_050707965.1. NCBI lineage: Bacteria > Pseudomonadati > Pseudomonadota > Gammaproteobacteria > Pseudomonadales > Marinobacteraceae > Marinobacter > Marinobacter sp. KM021. The sequence continues at coordinate 2,536,168 of NZ_CP136129.1, read as the reverse complement.
TTGGCTTTCAGGCGCGCAATTTCGTCTTCCAGCACCTTGATCTGGTCCTCATGGCTGAACGCCGGGTCCAGATCTTCAGGCGCGCTTCTCAGGGCTTCCAGCTGCTTTTCCAGATCCTTGATTTTCTTCTTGCGGGCGCCGCCAAGGCCGAGCCGGCGTGCATGGGCGCCCCGAAGGGAACGCACCACATCCAGTTTGGCGGGCACACCCTGGCTGGTGAACCCGGCGCGAACGTAACTGAAGGCTTCGGTATCCTTGAGTTTCTTGCGGGCCAGGTTGGGTAACTCCAGGTCATCAAACAGGAATTCCAGGAATTCCTCCTGGGTGATCTGGAAGGCAAATTCATCCATGCCTTCACCGTCGGGGCTGGCTTGGCCTTGCCCCTGACCTTTGCCGCCACCGCCCGGGGGTTTGGGAATGGTGTCGCCGGCTACCCATTCCTGGTTGCCCGGGTGTACCACTTCCCGCCGACCACCGGGACCATGGTGGAAGATGGGCTCCTGTATATCCCGGGCCGGAATGCTGACCTTCTCGCCCCGTTCAATATCCGTAATGGAACGTTTCTGGACCGCTTCAGACACCGCTTTTTTGATGTGATGGCGATAGCGGCGCAGGAACCGTTCCCGGTTCACTGCGCTTTTGTTTTTACCGTTCAGTCGCCGGTCGACTATGTGGGTCATACCCATGGGTCTGCTCCCGCTGGCCGTTAATGGGACTTACGCACACGCAGATACCACTCGGCAAGCAAGCGGACCTGTTTCTCGGTGTACCCACGTTCGACCATGCGTTCCACAAACTGTTTGTGTTTCTTCTGGTCTTCCTGGCTGGCTTTCGGGTTGAAGGAAATCACCGGCAGCAGGTCTTCGGTGTTCGAGAACATCTTCTTCTCGATCACGCTGCGCAGTTTCTCGTAGCTGAGCCAGCTGGGATTCTGGCCCTGGTTGTTGGCCCGGGCCCGCAGCACAAAGTTGACCACTTCGTTGCGGAAGTCTTTCGGGTTGCTGATGCCCGCAGGCTTCTCGATCTTTTCCAGCTCGTCGTTGATGGAGCCCCGGTCCAGAATTTCCCCGGTTTCCGGGTCCCGGAACTCCTGGTCCTGTATCCACAGGTCGGCGTAGGTCACGTAACGGTCGAACAAGTTCTGGCCGTATTCGCTGTAGCTTTCCAGATAGGCGGTCTGGATTTCCTTGCCGATGAACTGGACATAGTGGGGTGCCAGGTATTCCTTGATGAACCGCAGGTATTTTTCCTGGATCTCAGACGGGTACTGTTCCTGCTCGATCTGTTTTTCCAGCACGTACAGCAGGTGTACCGGGTTGGCCGCTACTTCGGTGGTGTCGAAGTTGAATACCTTTGACAAAATCTTGAACGCGAAGCGGGTAGACAAGCCATCCATGCCTTCCATCACACCGGCGGCGTCCCGGTACTCCTGGATGGACTTGGCTTTCGGGTCGGTGTCTTTGATGCTCTGGCCGTCGTACACCTTCATCTTGGAGAAGATGCTGGAGTTTTCCGGCTCCTTGATGCGCGACAGCACCGAGAACTGGGCCAGCATGTCGAGGGTGTCTGGGGCACAGGGGGCGCCAGACAGGGAGCTGTTTTTCAGCAGCTTCCGGTAGATCTCGATTTCTTCGGTTACCCGCACACAATAGGGCACCTTGACGATGTACACCCGGTCAAGGAAGGCTTCGTTGTGCTTGTTGTTGCGGAAGGTCTGCCACTCGGATTCGTTGGAGTGGGCCAGGATAACGCCGTCGAAGGGCACGGAACCCATACCTTCGGTGGTGTTGTAGTTGCCTTCCTGGGTGGCGGTCAGCAGCGGATGCAGCACCTTGATGGGGGCCTTGAACATCTCCACAAATTCCATCAGGCCCTGGTTGGCTTTGCACAGGCCGCCGCTGAAGCTGTAGGCGTCCGGGTCGTCCTGGGAGAAGTCTTCCAGCATACGGATGTTGACCTTGCCCACCAGCGCCGAAATATCCTGGTTGTTGTCATCACCGGGTTCGGTCTTGGACACCCCGATCTGGTCGAGCACCGAAGGGTAGCGTTTAACCACCCGGAACTGGCTGATGTCGCCACCATACTCGTGCAGTCGCTTTACCGCCCAGGGCGACATGATGTTTTTCAGGTAGCGGCCGGGAATGCCGTACTCTTCTTCCAGAATCGGGCCGTCTTCGTCCGGGTCGAACAGGCCCAGGGGGCTTTCGTTGACCGGCGAGCCCTTGATGGCATAGAACGGCACCTTCTGCATCAGTGCCTTGAGTTTTTCCGCCAGGGAGGATTTGCCGCCGCCCACCGGGCCGAGCAGGTAAAGGATCTGCTTCTTCTCTTCCAGGCCCTGGGCGGCGTGGCGGAAGAACGACACGATGTTTTCCACGGCTTCTTCCATGCCGTAGAACTCGGAGAATTCCGGGTATCGCTTGATGACTTTGTTCGAAAATATGCGTGACAGGCGAGGGTCACGGGAGGTGTCGATCAGTTCTGGCTCGCCGATGGCTATCAGCATTCGCTCGGCGGCGGTGCTGTAGGCTGTTGGGTCCTTTTTGCAGATCTCCAGGTATTCCTCAAGGGAGTATTCTTCCTCCTGAGTGGATGCATACCGGTCTTTGAAGTGCTGCAGAATGCTCATAGATGGCCCCTCGCTTGCTCTTGCTTGTTATAAAACCGCTTTAACTCACGCAATATCCCCGTTGCTGAAACGCCGCCGGTCTGGGCGGTGTGCTCTGGTTAATAGGTTGATGGGATGGTTCTGTTAAACAGGTATACGTTATCCGGAGCTTTCCGGCCTGCTTATTCTGAGCTTAGTTCAGAGTTCGGGGGTTGGACAGGTGGGGTTCACCTTAGGTTCATTAAATTATGTTACGGGGCGTATCGGATTTTAGGGCTGACGTACACCGGGGCGGATTTTTTAGATCAAACTGAAACTCGCTTTGCTCAGACATTCAGTTTGATCTAAAAAATCCGCCCCGGTGTACGTCGATCAGGGCTTCGGAGGGGGCCCCAGCCTTTGGACTGCGGTGGGCCTTTACTTCTTCGTTAGTGTAAACACGCTTTCTGCGGCGCCGTTTCTCAGGCCTCTTCTTTTGGCGAAGGGGTTGTCGTGGGCCATGTCGCGCTTCAGTACGTGGTTAACTTCGTAGTCCTCGCTATACAGCTGGAACACTTCCTCGTCGCTGACGTTGAAGGGAGGGCCTTGCATTTCGTTGCTGTCGTAATCGAGGGTGATCAGCAGGATTCTGGTGCCGTCCGGGATGATGGCGGTCAGGTGGTCCACATAGCCTTTGCGCATTTCCGGGGGCAGGGCGATGAGCGCTGCGCGGTCGTAGACCAGTCGGATGTGTTTGAGATCATCCGGCACCAGTTGAAAGAAGTCGCCGCACCAGATTTGTAGGTCGTCGTGTTTGAAGGTGGTGAAAGGCTCGCCCGGATGGACCTTGGCTTTTTCGCCGGCCTCTTCGAAGAAATCCTTGCAGGCGATGTCGCTGAGTTCCACGCCGATGATGGGGTGGCCACGGTCGTGGAGCCACCACATGTCATGGGCTTTGCCGCACAGGGGCACGAACACGGCTTCGGTGCCCTGGCCGGCCAGTTCCGGCCAGTGATCGTGCAGGTACTGGTTTACCGTGCCTTCGTGGAAGCCGATTTGGCTCTTTTCCCAACGTTCGTGCCAGAATTCGTGTTCCATGGTTTGCCTCCCTGAATTTGCTCGTTTTACCCAGTCTACCTTAATCTGTGCCGATCATGAGTTGGGAGAAAAGTATGAAGGCGGTCTTTCTGGATACCCTAACCCTTGGCAGTGATGTGGATCTGTCGCCGCTAGAGCAGGTGACCGGTGGCCTGACCTGTTATGACCGAACCGCGCCCGAGCAGGTTGTGGAGCGGATTCAGGGTTTTGATACGGTGCTGGTAAACAAGGTGGTGCTGGGCAGGGAGCACTTCGACGCCTGCCCGGAGCTGAAGACGATTGCGGTGGTGGCCACGGGGCTGAACAACATTGACCGGGCGGCCGCAAAGGAGCATGGGATCACGGTGATGAACGTGACCAACTATGGCCGTTCCACGGTAGCCCAGCACACCATGGCGCTGATTCTGGCGCTGGCTACCCGCTTGTTGGATTACAGCCGGGATGCCCGTGACGGCACCTGGGGTAAGAGTGATATGTTCTGTCTGATGAACTACCCGATTATGGAGCTGGAGGGCAAAACCCTGGGCATTGTCGGCTATGGCGACCTGGGCCAGGGCGTGGCGGAACGGGCAAAGGCTTTTGGTATGAACATTGTGCTGGGTTGTCGGCCGGGGCAGCAGCCCGGAGAGGTCGATGGCTATCCCCGGGTTCCGTTGGACGACCTGTTGGCGCAGGCCGACGTACTGTCTCTGCACTGCCTGCTGACCGATGACACCCGGAATATGATTGGTAAGCGGGAACTGGGGTTGATGAAGCCCACAGCGCTGCTGATCAACACCAGCCGGGGAGGTCTGGTAGATGAAGCGGCGTTGGCGAATGCCCTGCGCAACGGTCAGATCGCCGGGGCCGGGTTTGATGTGCTGACTGAGGAGCCGCCACGCAACGGGAATCCATTGCTGGCGGAGGATATTCCGAACCTGATTCTTACTCCCCACTCCGCCTGGGCGAGCCGCGAGGCCCGTCAGCGGATTGTGGAGATCACTGCCGGCAATCTTGCACGGTAGGTTCCTGCCGGGGGCGGAGAACTTACGCCCCCTCGTTCACCCCTTGGAATATGGCAGGTGTATGACGCGATCGTTGACGCAATCTGCTTTTATGGCGCAAAACCCGAATAACAACAAAAGGGCTATGCGCGATGATCCGAACCACTCTGGCAGTGTTGGTCTGCCTGTTTTTCCAATCCCATGCCGTGCAGGCGTTTGAACGCGGTGAACTGCTGATCTGGATAAATTCCGACAAGGGGTATCAGGGGCTTGCCGAAGTCGGCAAGCGCTTTGAGGTCGCAACCGGCGTGCCCGTGACCGTTGAAACGCCAGATGACCTCACCACCCAGTATGATCACTATGGTTACACTGCCAAGGCGCCCGATATCATCATCTGGCCCCATGACCGTTTTGGTAGCTGGATTAATGAAGGCCACCTTGCGGCTATTGAACCTTCCCGCGCTGTCCGTGACGAGATTGCCCCATTTGCCTGGCAGTCGGTGTCGGTTGGTGAACGGGTCTACGGGTACCCTATCGCCATGGAGGTGGTGAGCCTGCTCTACAACCGGGACCTGGTGTCGGAACCGCCGACCACTCTGGAGCAGGTGGCAGAGATACACCGACAATTGGCCGGCAAGGATATCCAGGGCATCGGCTGGGATTATCGCAATGTCTATTTTTCCTGGCCGATCTTTGCCGGTTCCGGCGGCTACAGTTTTGGTGTTGATGACTACGTATACAACCTGTCTGATGTGGGGGTCGCCACAGACGGTGCGATTCGCGCCGTGGCCGGCATTCGCGGGCTGTTGGAACAGGGGGTGCTGGCACGGGATACCGACTATGGAACCATGATGGAAGGCTTCAAGGCCGGAAAGGTGGCCATGATCATCAATGGTCCCTGGGCCTGGAGCGAGCTAAGGGCCTCCGGGATCGATGTCGGTATCGCCGATGTGCCCACAGTGGAGGGCACAGTGGGCCGGCCGTTCGTGGGGGTGTTGGCTGCAGGAATCAGTGCGGTTTCCACGAATCAGGATCTTGCCCGGCAATTTATTGAGGATTATCTGCTGACGGAGGAGGGGCTTCACGCAGTCAATGATGACAAACCACTGGGAGCGGTCGCCCACCTTGAGGTGGTGAAGACGCTGAGTCAGGACCCATTTATCGATCACACCTTCCGGTCGGCCCGTGGTGGCGAAATTATGCCCAATATTCCCGAAATGAAACGCTTCTGGGACCTGATGACGCGCCGCTTTGCGGCCATGCTGGAAGGCGATGCGCCGATTCGCCCAACCCTCAGCCAGGCAGCTGTCCGCCTGCAGCGGCTGGACGAAATGCGGGGATGGACGCGCCGGCACTACGTTGCCAACTAACCAGGGACTGGATTGCTGCGAGCGGTTGGCACCAGCGTGCCGGCCTGGCAAGGATGCGGCGCCACTATAATCCCCTTGTTTACTGGCTTTCGGCTGATAAGCTGTAGAAAACACTGACAAGCAGGATCTTGCGTGGCATCAATTCAAACCAAAGAGCGGCTTCAGGCGGCGGAGAAGTGGATTCTCGCCAACCCCAATCCACCCCAGAAGTGGCCCTGGACCTGGCTCTATAAAACCGGGCGTTCTGTGTATGCCGTGGCTAGGGATGTCATCAGCGGGCAGCTGACCCTTCACGCCATGAGCCTGGTCTACACCACCTTGCTAAGCATTGTGCCCTTGCTGGCTCTGAGCTTTTCGGTGCTTAAAGCGATGGGTGTGCACCAGCGCATGGAGCCCTTGCTATACCAGTTTTTTGAGCCGATGGGCCCCCAGGGCATGGAGGTTGCAGAGCGCATCCTGGGTTTTGTCGATAACATGAGAGTTGGCGTGTTGGGCTCTGTTGGTCTGGCACTGCTGGTGTACACCGTCATTTCGCTGGTCCAGAAAATCGAACGTTCGTTCAACATGATCTGGCGCGTGCCCGAGATGCGATCCATGGCCCAGCGCTTCAGCAACTATCTGAGCGTGATCATGGTTGGCCCACTGCTGATGGTGTCGGCCATTGGTGTGACCGCCACCATTTTTTCATCCAACGTGGTGCAGCGGTTCATGGAGATTGAGCCGTTCGGTTCTTTGATTGTGATGGTAAGCCGCTTTACCCCGTTTTTCCTGGTGGTGGGGGCCTTCACGTTTGTCTATGTGTTCATCCCCAATACCCGCGTGAAGCTGCGTTATGCGTTTATTGCTGGTCTGGTGGCGGGTGTTTCCTGGCAGGCGGCGGGTATGCTGTTTGCGTCCTTCGTAGCCAATTCGACCAAGTACGCGGCAATATATTCGGGCTTCGCGGTGGGCATAATCCTGCTGATATGGACCTACCTGAACTGGATGATCCTGCTGCTCGGCGCCAGCCTGGCCTTTTACATGCAGAATCCGGGGTCTGTGGCCAAGCGTCAGAACGTGCAGCTGGCTCCGGAGTTGCAGGAGCGGGTGGGCCTGGCGTTGATGTGGATGGTGGCCAAGCCGTTCAGCCTGGGGCAGCCAGCACCGCAGCAAGAGGCGCTGGAATATGATCTGCGTGTACCTGGGGAGGTCACACGGAGCATCAGTGACAAGCTGATTCGCGCCGGCCTGTTGAGTCTGGCGGGGCGTAATGGTGATCAATTGGTACCCGGCAAGGCATTGCACCTTATCACGGTTGGAAGCGTCCTTCAGACCATCCGCCGGGATGAGGACCGGGTTGTTGACCGCCTTCCAAGCAGTGCCATGCCGGTGCAGCTGAGAGATCTGGTGGGCCACCGGGAAGATGTCAGTTTTGCGGAGTTGCTGGCTGGCGGGGAAGATTCCCAAGACAGCGCCAAGGATGCTTCGACGGTGTCAGGCGTCGGCTTTTGAGCTTTTGCCTTCCTGCAGCATTCTGACAACGGCCTTGCGCACAGGGGTAACCTGCTCCGGTGTCAGGTGCACGATCTGAGCCAGCTTGTCTTCCGGCAGGTTGCGTTGGCGGGCATGGCGCAGCACTTCACGGGTGCCCAACAACAAACCATCGGTGAGCGCTGAGTGTGCCTGCCTGGGCGCCGGGCGCTCTGCCGAGAGCAGCCAGGCATGATATTTCGGCGGCAGGTTCCAGACATTGGCCAGCAGCTGGCAGGCGGTCCATTGATGGCGGATCAGGGCTATCCTCAGAACTGCTTGCTCTGGCTCGCTGCCCGTATTCTGTGTCCGGCAGATGCGTCCCAGTTCCCGACGAATGGTGATATAGGCAAGTGCCGGTAGCAGTCCCACCATGAAATGGGCACTGGTGTCGTCGCGGTGAATGCGGGCAATCAATTCTGCGGATCTGGCGCAGGTAAGCCCCCAGCGCCAGGCCCGCTGGGCAAACAGGGCTTCCCGACTGTTTCTTGCGGCCATCATCGGGCGCATAACGGCTGCTGAAATGACGTTACGGATGCCATCCAGCCCTAAGACAAACACCGCTTGATCCACTGACTCTATGGTGTTGTCACCGGGCCGGAAGTAGGGGCTGTTGGCTACCTGAAGGAGTTGGTCTGTGAGCGACGGGTCACTCAGGATGATGTCGGTAATCTGCTTGCGGTCGGTCGTTTCGTTAGACAGCGCCCGCATCAGCATGGGCAGGCTGCCGGGCCTGCGGGGTAGCTCTTCCATTTCACTGGAGCGCAGGCGGCGCTCCAGCTCGGCCAGTATTTGTTCTGCCCCGGCGGGTTCGGACCGAAGCATGGCTGGAGAAGCGTCAAGCAGCCAACAGAACAGGTGGTCTTCCAGTTGTTTGACAACCACGGCGTCTGACGCTTGTTGTTCGGAGCTGTGACTTTGCGCCGGGTTAAACAGGCGTGTCTCGGTGGCCGCCGCGGCAGGCGGCGGCGTCGCAAACAAGCCTGATATCCAGGAAAAAAAGCCCGGCATCCATTGCCTCCGGTTTAACGTGTATTTAAAAGTGACCGTTCACCGGATCAGTATAGTGGCGTTATGCAACCCTGCACAGCCTTGTGTGGCTTCAGAAGAAGGCTTCTCCAAACACGAATACCAGTTGGCACACACCGGCGACGAAGCCCAGGAAAGCCCCAACCAGAATCAGTTTGATTTCGTCTTCCTGGAAACAGGGGCGTAGCAGGTCCTGGAACTCTTCCGATGACAGCGCAATCATCCGCTCAACCATGATCGATTCCACTGCGCGGGCACGGTCCTGCTCGAACACCGGGTTGTTGAAGGAGCTCTGGGAGATCTGGATGGCTTTCTCGCCCACCTGGTTTTTCAGGGTGGCAAAGCCGGTGGGGCCGAAGGCCATCTGGGTCAGCGCCTTGCCCATGCCGGCGGTTTCATCCACCAGGGGTTTGATGTGTTTCTTGACCATGTTGCGGGCCCGCCCGCCCTTGGGGCCTTCAAGGATGGAGTTGATTATGTTGCCCACGGTGAGGATTTCATGGGTCACGATGTGACAGAAAGACTCGGCAACTTCCGGCTGGCGCTTGAGAAACAGGCCCTGGAGCCGAAGTGGGCCGACTTTGTGTTCATGAAGCGGTCGGAAGATCACGTTCAGGGCAATCCAGTTGGTGGCCCAACCGACCAGAAGGCCGAACAGGGGCAGTACCCAGATGGCGGGGTAAAAGTACCAGACGGCCATCTGGATCAGGCCGAACAGGAAACCGAAGTAGAGACCCGAGTTGATGATGAAACGGAACTCTACGTCGCCGCATTCAAGGAAAATGCGGTTAAGCAGTTTTTTGTCCCGGGCCAGGCGTTCGATGACCATGCCTTTGATGTCCAGCAGGTCTTCGATGTTGTCTGAGATGTCGTCAACCAGGTTGTCGACCAGTTGTGGTGTGGACTTTCGAACCCTGTCGTAGACCATTTTGCGGGCGGATGCTGGCAGGTTTTCCCAGAAGGTGGGGTATTCCCGGAGCATGAGTTCGTCTACGTATTCTTCGATGCGTGGGTCGACGGTGTAGATGATGTGGGCGGCCAGGACTTTGGGGTCGATCTGGTCGAAGATTTCCTGGACCGTGCCGATTTTGGAGATGGTGGCATCGACGCTGATGGCGGCCATTTTCCGTGCTTTGGAGGGGATGATGCCTTGCCAGCCGAGGAGTGGTGGTTTGCCAATGAATTCCAGGGGGTAGAAGGTCATTTTGATGGCGAGCCAGTTGGTGCTCCAGCCGATCAGGGCCGCTATCACGGGGATGCTGAGGTATTGCCAAAACTCTGGATTGGTAAGTAGGTCTGTCATCCTGGGCTCGCGAATCTATTTATTTTTACCTGGTCCTTGGTGCCCGGCAGCTGGTTGCGGAGAGGCTTTCCAAAACACGCTGTGAATACGTCCTTGTACGCTCCGCTCCGCCATCCATGGCTCCGCAGGGTTTTGGAAAGCCTCTCCGCAACCAGCTGCGCCAACATCGGCAATGGCTTCAGGCTTTTTGTCAGACAAGGATAATGTTAGCCGCCGCCAGATCTGTCAATGACTGCGACGCCCGCAGGTTTGCCAATCAGGGCCACAAACCTCAGCTGCCGATGTCTCCCCACAGCCACTGGCACAGCGCAATCGCCGCAACCGGTGCGGTTTCGGTGCGCAAAACCCGGGGGCCAAGGGCCACGGGCAGAAAGCCGTTTTGTTCTGCCAGGTTAATTTCATCGGCGGTCAAACCACCCTCCGGGCCGATCATCAGGGCAACGCTGCCCGGCTTGGTGAGGGTGTTCAACGACTGCTCGGTGCGGTGGTGGAGTACCAGTCGCAGGTCGGCTGTCTGGCTGTATTGTAGCCATTCGGCAACGGTCATTACTGGCAATAGGTTCGGTACCCGTGCCCGGCCGCATTGTTCGGCAGCGCTGATGGCGACTTGTTGCCAGTGGCGCAGGCGTTTTTCTTCCCGGTCGCCTTTGAGTTTTACATCGGAGCGTTCGGTGGTCAGGGGCACGATGGTGGTGGCGCCCATTTCGACCGCTTTCTGCACCGCGTAATCCATCCGGTCGCCCTTGGACAATGTCTGGCCCAGGATGATGTTCAGGGGAGATTCGGTGTTGTTGGTTTCAGCACCAGTTATTTCCACCTGGACGTTTTTCTTGCCGGCCTGGGTGATGGTGGCGGTGTAGTCCTGGCCGTCGCCGTTGAACAGGCGTAACTCCTGGCCTGGCTGCATGCGCAGTACCCGGCCCACGTGGTTGGCGGCGTTTTCGTCAAGCTCGCAGAGGCTGCCCGCCTGGAGCGGGCTGTCTGTGAATATCCTGGGTATGCGCATGGGCCGCCCTCAGCCTTTTACCGCGATGCCGATGCCTTCGGTCGCTACCTGTGCCAGGTGGCGGATCTGGTCTTCGGTGATGACATACGGGGGCATGAAGTACACCACGTTGCCCAGCGGCCGCAGCAGTGCCTGGCGGGTGAGGGCATGCTGGTAGACTTTCAGGCCCCGGCGTTCCTGCCAGGGGAACGGGGTTTTGCTGGCTTTGTCTTTGACCATTTCGATGGCCAGTGTCATGCCGTGCTGGCGGATGTCACCGACGTTGGGGTGGTCGGCCAGGTGTGCGACGGATTCGGCCATGCAGCGGGACAGTTGGCGGTTGTTCTCGATGACGTTTTCGTCCCGGAAGATGTCCAGGGTGGCCAGGGCGACGGCGCAGCCGATGGGGTTGCCGGTGTAGCTGTGGCTGTGCAGGAAGGCGCGCAGGGTTTCGTAGTCGTCGTAGAAGGCGTTGTACACCGTTTCCGTGGTCAGTACGGCGGACAACGGCAGGTAGCCAGCGGTAAGGCCCTTGGACAGGCACATGAAATCCGGGGTAATGCCGGATTGTTCACAGGCGAACAGGGTGCCGGTGCGGCCAAAGCCCACGGCGATCTCGTCGGCAATCAGGTGTACGTTGTAGCGGTCGCAGGCTTCCCGCAGTTTGGTGTGGTAAATCGGGTGATGCATGCGCATGCCGCCGGCGCACTGGATCAGGGGCTCGACCACCACAGCGCAGATTTCATCGTGGCGTTCGGCCAGCAGTTTTTCCATGGCCTCGAACTGGCGCAGGGCGTAGTCTTCGTCGGTTTCACCCGGTTCCTTGTTGTAGGCATCCGGGGAGGGGGCAGTAAGTACCTCCATCAGCAGCGGCTGATAGGTGTCTTTATAGAGCGCCACATCACCGAGTGCCAGTGCGCCCAGGGTTTCGCCGTGGTAGCTGTTGCTGAGATTGACGAAGTTTTTCTTGCCGGGCTGGCCCAGGTTTTTCCAGTAGTGGTAGCTCATCTTCAGGGCGGCTTCGATGGCGGATGAACCGTTATCCGCGTAGAAACACTTGCTGAGCCCTTCCGGTGTGACTTCGATCAGGCGTTCAGACAGGTTGACCACCGGTTCATGGGTAAAGCCCGCCAGAATCACGTGTTCCAGCTGGCCAATCTGTTCCTGGATAGCGGAGTTGATGCGCGGGTTGGCATGGCCGAACAGGTTCACCCACCACGAACTGACCGCATCGATATACCGGTTGCTCTCGAAGTCTTCCAACCACACGCCTTCGCCGCGCTTGATGGGAATCAGCGGCAGGCTTTCGTGGTCTTTCATCTGGGTGCAGGGGTGCCACACGGATTTGAGGTCCCGTGCGACCAGATCAGCATTGCGCATCGTGTTCTCCTGTCGTCCCGGCTGGGGCATTTTGTTTGAGACCGCCCATGATACTTCCCGGAACGCTCGGTTAACAGCGCCTGGGTGTGACCCAGAACAGTGGTGGCGTGTGAACCAGTCGGATGGCTTCCATGCCAGAAACGCTCGCTCGGGCGGCCAATGTGAGGATGGCCGGCTAAAGCAACAATGAATTCAACACAACAGGAGGCGACTATGGAGCTGACTCTGGAGCATCCCTATGAGGTAGGGCTGGATCACATCATCGAACGGTTCTTCAGTGAGCATCACATTATTGAAAAGAACGAGAAGCTCGGTTCCCGGAACCTTCGTGTAGCTGAGCTGCAACGGGACGATGCTGCAGCCAAGCTGGTCATTGAGCGGGAAATGATGGCCTCAGCCCCGGTACCGGGCATGCTGGCGAGCTTTCATCGGGAGTGGAACCGGGTGCGCCAGGAAGAGCACTGGTTCAAGAAAGACGATGGCGAGTGGCACTGCGAGTTTCGGGTAAGGATTGATGGGGTGCCAGCTCGAATCAAGGGCATTATGCGTTTGCTGGGCAATGGTAATCGCTGCATCAACTACGTGAATCTGTCTGTTCACTGCGATGTGCCTTTCCTGGGAAAAAAGGTCGCCAAGTTCCTGGCCGAGGACTCCCACGCAAAGATTGAGCGGGAGTATGAGGTTACCCGGCAGTTGTTGTGACCTTCTTGGTGATGCCTTTTCTCCATAGCCGCGTACTTTGTAGCTGATTCGTGCAAGATCACGAACTTTCCTGTAGCCTGCGCGGCTTTTTCTTCGAGAGGCATCACTCATGAAAGCGACATCATCCGGTCCCGAGATACGGGACAAATCCAGCGCCCTGGCCGACAGTGATCCGGTGGTTCTGATCCTTACCATCGGTTTTATCCTGTTCTTTGTCGGGGCCTCAATCGTCAACAGCGCATCTGTGGCCAGTGTTATTGGTGCCGGTTTCACCTGGACAGCAAAGTATCTGGGTTCCTTTTTTCAGTTACTTCTGCTGCTGACATTCTTCGTTGCCATCGGAACGGCGCTCAGTCGCGCCGGGGCTGCGCGCGTCGGTGGCCTTGACCGCCCCCAGATTGGTCGCTTTCGCTGGTTATCTATGATCATGTGTACCTTGCTGGCCGGTGGCGGCGTGTTCTTTGCCGCCGGTGAGCCGGTGTATCATTTTGTGGTGACGCCCCCGGCGTTTAGTACCGAGGCGGGGACTGCGGCGGCAGTCGCACCGGCCATGGCGCAGGCGTTTACTCACTGGGGCTTTTTGGCCTGGGCGGTGCTCGGTTCGCTGACAGCTCTGGTTCTGACCAGAGCCCACTATGATCAGGGCAAGCCACTGCAGCCCCGCACATTGTTGTATCCGGTGTTTGGCGAGAAGGTTATCCAGGGACGCCTTGGCGGCATCGTTGATGCGTTTTGTGTGATTGCGGTGGTGGCGGGCACCGTTGGGCCGATAGGCTTTCTTGCCACGCAAATGAGCTTTGGTCTACACGAGTTGTTTGGCGTGACCGACGGCTATGGCACGCAGCTGACCGTGCTGATTGTACTGGCGGGCGTTTACATGACGTCCGCGATGACCGGGCTACACAAAGGCATCCAGTTGCTCAGCCGTTTTAACGTGTTGCTTGCGCTGGCCATTGCGGCGGTCATTTTTATCTTTGGCCCGACGTTGTTCCTGGCAAACACCTATACCCAGTCTATGGGTGAATATGTCACTTCATTTTTCGCCATGGCCACCATGACTGCGCAAACGGCGCCAGACTGGTGGATGAAATGGTGGACCGTGTTTTTCTTCGCCTGGTTTATCGGCTACACACCGTTGATGGCCGTTTTTGTCGCAAGGATTTCCCGTGGGCGGACCGTGCGGGAAATGATTCTTGCCGTGGCCTTGCTGGCGCCGATCGCTACAACCATCTGGTTCACCCTGTTGGGCGGTTCCGGTATCTATCACCAGTTGGCTGGCACCTTTGACCTCACCGATGCGCTGAACAGTTTCCGCTTTGATGTTGCCACTCTGACCGTCGCTCAGGCGTTGCCCGGCGGCACCTGGATGGCCGCAGCAATTCTTTTGCTTACCACCATTTTTGTTGCTACTACCGGCGACTCCATGAGTTACGCCATCGCCATGGTCGGTGCGGGTCACGATGAGCCCAGCCCCTGGATTCGGGTATTCTGGGGAGGCGCGATGGCGCTGATGGCCGCCATTCTTCTGTATATGGGTGCTGGTCAGATCGGGGTGCTTCAACAGTTTATTGTGCTCACCGCGATACCGGTTTCCCTGATAATCCTGCCTTCACTCTGGACGGGGCCTAACGCTGCGATGGCTATGGCGAGGGAACAAGGGCTGGTGTAGTCTCAGGTTCAGATTAGGCAAGAACAACAATCGACAACTCAAGGACTCACTGGTTATGTCTGCACAAACTGTCTGGATTACCGGAGCCTCCTCCGGCATTGGCGAAGCGCTCGCCCTGCGATATGCAAAAGATGGTGCGCGTCTGGTGTTATCTGCGCGGCGAGCAAGTGAACTGGAGCGAGTTGCGAGCCGTTGCCGAGAGGCTGGTTTGGTCGCTGATGACGTCCTTGTGCTCCCGTTGGATGTCACCGACTGGGCCTCGTTGCCCACGGCGGTACAGACGGTTCTGGATACTTTCGGGACCATTGATCTTCTGGTCAACAACGCCGGCGTGTCTCAACGCTCTTTGTGCAAAGACACCGATATGTCGGTCTATCAGAAACTAATGGATGTGGATGTAATGGGCCAGATTGCACTCACCAAGGCCGTACTGCCCCACATGCTGGAGCGCGGTTCCGGTCACTTGGCGGTCACCTCGAGTGTGGCCGGCAAAGTCGGTGCTCCCATGAGAACCGGATATTGCGCCGCCAAGCATGCGGTTATGGGCTTTTTTGATGCCCTTCGTGCGGAAGTGGAAGGCGAGGGTGTTCAGGTTTCCACCATCACGCCGGGCTTCATTCGCACGGATATTTCCCGTAATGCCTTGGCCGGTGATGGCTCTGCCTATGGTGAGGAAGATGCCGACATTGCCGGTGGCATGGACGTAAATGAATGTGCTGAGGTGATCTTCAAAGGGCTTCAAGCGAAAAAGCGTGAAATCCCGGTAGGCAAGGGCAAGGAAATGGCGGCGCTCTGGGTCAAGCGGCTGTCGCCGGAATTGCTGTTCCGCCTGGCCAGAGCGTGATTGCAGGCCTCGGTAAGCCTTAGACAACTACCGAGACCAAAAGAACCGGGTGCGAGGCGGTCAGTGCGCCAGCACCCGTGACAGAAACGCCTGGGTACGTTCGTTCTGGGGATTGTCGAAGACATCGTCGGGCCTGCCTTCCTCAACAATCTGGCCCTCATGAATGTAGATCACCCGGTCTGCCACTTCCCGGGCAAATCCCATCTCGTGGGTAACCACCATCATGGTCATCCCCTCCTTGGCCAGTTCCCGCATAACGTCCAGCACTTCTCCGATCATTTCCGGGTCCAGCGCGGAGGTAGGTTCGTCAAACAGCATTAATCGAGGTTCCATGGCCAGGGCCCGGGCGATGGCTACCCGTTGCTGCTGGCCACCCGACAACTGGCTGGGGTATTTGTCGGCCTGGTTGCCGATGCCCACTCTGTCCAGCAAGCGCTCTGCGGTGGCGTTGGCCACTACCTGGGACGCCTTTTTGACTTTTATGGGAGCCAGCATGATGTTCTTTCGTACCGTCAGGTGAGGGAACAGATTGAACTGCTGGAACACCATGCCCACTTCCTTGCGTATTTCCGACAATGCCTGCTGGTTGCCACCTTTGGGCGCGAGTTTCTGGTTATCTACTTCCAGGACGCCGGATTCATACTCTTCAAGGCCGTTCACACAGCGGATCAAAGTGGACTTGCCGGAGCCGCTGGCACCGATAATCACCACCACTTCTCCCTGCTCGACGGTCAGGTCAATATCCTTGAGGACATGCAGTTTGCCGAAGTGCTTGTTCATGCCCTTCATTTTCACAATCTGAGTCATTTCTCGGGTTCCTTCAGGCAGACGCTACGCCACGGCGCTCAAGCAAACGCAGGAGCAGGGACAGAGTTAAGGTGATGGCCAGGTACATGAGTGCCACCACGAAATACACCTCGAACGCGGTAAACGTGTTGGCAATGTACACCTGCCCCTGGCGGACTAGTTCACCTACGCCGATGACAGAAAACAGGGACGTGTCTTTGATGCTGACAATGCCCTGGTTGCCCAGTGGCGGAATCATGCGCCGGAACGCCTGGGGCCAGATGATGGACCAGAAGGTCTGGGTTCTTGAGAGACCGAGCGACAGGCCGGCTTCGGTCTGGCCTTTGTCGATGGACTGCACGCCACCACGCACCACTTCGGAAATATAAGCGCCGGAATTGAGTGCGATGGCTGCAATGCCAGCGGTGAGTGGGTCGATGGGCCCACCGATCAGGTCTGGCAGGCCGTAGAAAATAAACAGGACCTGAACCAGAATCGGCGTGCCACGAAAAATCTCGATGTAGGCAATGGCTGGCCAGCGCAGGAACCAGCTTTTGTTGATGCTCAGCAAACCGAACAGGATGCCCAGCACAAAGCCAATGGCCAGGCCACCAAAGGAAATCATCAGAGTGTAGGGGATGCCTTTGGCCAGAAATGGAATGGCATTGATTGCTGCCTGCCAGTCAAACTGAAACTGGAATTCCACAGTGTGAGTCTCCGTTGAGTTGGGAGGAACCGGTCAGGGCGTTGTACGCCCTGACCAGAACGGATGGCGGGTTACTTGTCTTCAGGCATGGGGCCAAACCATTTTTCATAAATGGTCTTGTAGGTGCCGTCTCCCTTAATAGAGGCAAGTGCTTCGTTGACCGGGCCAACCCACTTGCTACCCTTTTTCAGGGCGATACCGTACTGCTGGCCTTCATAAAGCTGGCCGACGGTTTTCACCCGACCTTCGCCACGGGTGCTGGCAAAGTAGCCTACGTTGGGGGCATCGTAGAACACTGCATCAATGGCACGGGACATCAGCGCCATATACATATCGGAGCTGCCCGGGTACGGCGTGACACCGCCATTGCTCTCCAGATTCTGCATCAGGAAGTCGTAACTGGTGCTGCCGATCTTGGTGCCAACTTTCTTGCCCTCAAGATCAGAAAGCTCGTCGACGTCGCTGTTATTTGCCCGCACCAGAATCCGCAGCCCTGAGTCGTAGTAGGGATCAGAGAAATCGACAATCTGCTGGCGCTCTTCGGTGATGGTAATACCGGCAATGGCGATATCCACGTTGCCGGTTTGCAGGGCCGGGATAATGCCGTTGAAATCCATGGTCTGCAGGTTGTACTCAAAGCCCGCGCGCTCGGCCACCTCAGAGATGATATCCATGTCGAAACCGATCATCTCGCCGGTTTCCTGGTCCATCATTTCAAAGGGGACAAAACTGGGGTCGGTAACCACTCGGAGGGTTTCTGCACTAACGGTTGACGCTGCAACCGACAATGCCAGGCCAGCGCCCAGTGTTTTCAGCCATTTCGTGCTCATGTGTTCTCCTTTCTGTTTTTTGTGCTCCGTTTGCCCGGTAAGGCAATCCGCACAGGTAACCGCTTTTAGCGCATGCCTTGCGGGGAGCGTTGATGGGAATACATCAGATACAGGTTAGACCAGAAAACGAGGATTTGCAGAAAATCAGTTGGTTATAGCGGCAGGAGGATAAAACGAAAGCCCTCTGCAGAGGTGCAGAGGGCTTCGGGGAGCAGATCAGAAAGCGATCTTCTCCCGGTCGCTGATGCCCAGATTCTTCCAGATGGAGATACTGGGTTCAGCCTGGTTCAGGGTGTAGAAGTGCAGCCCGGGCGCCCCGGCTTTCAGCAGCTTTTCGCACATTTCGGTGACCACTTCTTCGCCGAACTTGCGGATGCTGTCGGTGTCGTCGCCGTAGGCTTCGAGTTGCTTGCGGATCCAGCGGGGGATTTCCGCACCGCACATATCCGAGAACCGCACCAGGCTGGAGAAGTTGACGATAGGCATGATGCCCGGCACCACCGGAATGGTGACGCCCATCTTCTCCAGACGGTCGATGAAGTAGAAGTAACTGTCGGCATTGAAGAAGTACTGGGTGATGGCGCTGTTGGCACCGGCCTGTACCTTCCGTGCGAAGTTCTTCAGGTCTTCCTCGGCGTTGCGCGCCTGGGGATGAAACTCCGGGTAGGCAGCCACTTCCAGATTGAAGTGATCACCGCTGTGCTCCCGGATGAATTCCACCAGCTCGTTGGCGTAACGCAGCTCACCGGAAGCGCCCATGCCCGAGGGCAAGTCGCCGCGCAGGGCGACAATCCGGTTGATGCCGTTCTCTTTATACAGATCCAGCAGCTCCCCGATCTCTGCGCGGGTACCACCCACGCAGGACAGATGCGGTGCTGTGGAAATGCCCTGCTTGTGCAGGTTCAGTACCGTTTCAATGGTGCGGTCCCGGGTGGAACCGCCGGCGCCGAAGGTGACCGAGAAGAAATCCGGGTTCACCTCGGCCAGCTGGTTGCGCACCGCCTGGAGTTTTTCCTTGCCCTGATCGGTCTTGGGCGGGAAAAACTCAAAGCTGAAACGGCGCTTGAATTGCTTCTGGGATTCCATGATCGTTTCCGCTTAGTACCTGTAGCTTTCCGGCTTGTACGGGCCTTCGACCGGCACACCGATGTATTTTGCCTGGTCTGGCGTCATCTTGGTGATCACACCACCAAAACCTTCCACCATCGCGCGGGCCACTTCTTCGTCCAGCTGCTTGGGCAGAACCTGAACGTAAACGCCCTTGGCCTTGGACTCTTCCGGCAGGTCAGCAAACTTGCGCTCGAACAGGTACATCTGAGCCAGCACCTGGTTGGCGAAGGAGCCGTCCATGATCCGAGACGGGTGACCGGTGGCGTTGCCCAGGTTCACCAGGCGGCCTTCGGACAGCAGGATCAGGTGGTCGTTGGCGGCCTTGTCACGGTAGATCACGTGAACCTGCGGTTTGACTTCATCCCACTCCCAGTTCTTGCGCATGTAGGCAGTGTCGATTTCATTATCGAAGTGGCCGATGTTGCACACCACAGCACCGTTCTTCAGGGCCTTCAGCATGTTGGCGTCGCACACGTTGACGTTACCGGTGGTGGTCACCAGCAGGTCGGTGGTGCCCAGCAGATCAGTGTTGATGCCCTGCTCAGTGCCGGTGTTGATGCCGTCGATGTACGGAGACACCACTTCAAAGCCGTCCATGCAGGCTTGCATGGCGCAGATCGGGTCGGCTTCGGTCACTTTTACGATCATGCCTTCCTGACGCAGGGACAGGGCAGAGCCTTTTCCTACGTCGCCATAACCGATCACCAGTGCTTTCTTGCCAGACAGCAGGTGGTCGGTAGCGCGCTTGATGGCATCGTTCAAGCTGTGGCGACAGCCGTACTTGTTGTCGTTCTTGGACTTGGTGACCGAATCGTTCACGTTGATCGCGGGGATCTTCAGGGTGCCGTCACGCAGCATTTCCTGCAGGCGGTGTACGCCGGTGGTGGTTTCTTCGGTGACACCGTGCACGTTGTTGATGATTTCCGGGTATTCGTTATGCAGCAGCTCGGTCAGGTCGCCGCCGTCGTCCAGGATCATGTTCGGCTGCCAGCCGTCCACGTCCGCACCTACGGTGCGGTGCAGGCACCATTCGTATTCTTCGTCGGTTTCACCTTTCCACGCGAACACGGGAATGCCTTGTGCTGCGATGGCAGCTGCGGCCTGGTCCTGGGTGGAGAAGATGTTGCACGATGACCAGCGCACGTTAGCGCCCAGCTCGACCAGTGTTTCAATCAACACGGCGGTCTGGATGGTCATGTGGATGCAGCCCATGATGTTGGCGCCTTTCAGCGGCTGCTCGGCTTTGTATTTCTCGCGCAGTTTCATCAGGGCGGGCATTTCGCCTTCGGCGATTTTGATTTCCTTGCGACCCCAGTCGGCGAGGGTGATGTCGCGGACTTTGTAGTCTTCAAACGTGGTCAGTTTTTCTGCCGGAGTGCTCATTTGGGTGTTCTCCTGTCAGTCTGCTTTGGCCTTCGGAGTTCGTGATCCTCTGGCCGCATGATTTGGGTGCCGCGGGAGTGGGGTTTTGCTTTCGCGGAACCGCTACGAGCACATCCATGTGCGCTTCTCTCAGGCCATCCCTGGCCTTCGAAATTCCGCGAAAGCAAAACCCCACTCCCTCGTTTTAACATTTGGCGTATGCGGTCTTTTCTACGCCGCTCAATCTGTTTCAGGCCTCAGGTACAGCAATTTTTAAGGCCTTTTTTCTGGATAAGCCCTCACCGATGTTGCAAAGCGGTGGTGAGGTAAGTCCTTCGGGGACTGTTGAGGGCCATGGACGGCCCGAAACAAGCGCACATGGATGTGCTTGTAGCGTGTCCCCGAAGGACTTACCTCAGCGCCGCCACCCCCAGACGGTGGCGGGCTGGGCCAAAATAGGGCCCAACTCAAGGAGTCAGACCCAAATTCGTCAGATGCCCGCGGCATCCTTCAGAGCCGCAGCGCGGTCGGTCTTCTCCCACGGGAACGCGGTGAAGGTCTTGCCGCCAACGGTCATCTCGTATGGGTCGCGGCCGAAGTGGCCGTAGGCTGCGGTTGCCCGGTACATCGGGTGCAGCAGGTCCAGCATGTTGGTGATCGCATACGGGCGCAGGTCGAAGTGTGCGCGTACCAGGTCGATGATCTTGTCGTCGCTGATCTTGCCGGTGCCGAACGTGTTCAGGGAAATGGAGGTCGGCTGGGCTACACCGATGGCGTAGGACACCTGGATCTCGCATTTCTCGGCCAGGCCGGCGGCGACGATGTTCTTGGCCACGTAACGACCGGCATAGGCGGCAGAACGGTCAACCTTCGAGGGGTCTTTGCCGGAGAACGCACCACCGCCGTGACGGGCCATGCCGCCGTAGGTGTCTACGATGATCTTACGGCCGGTCAGGCCACAGTCGCCCACCGGGCCGCCGATCACGAACTTGCCGGTCGGGTTGATGTGGAACTGAGTGTCTTTGTGCAGCAGTTCTTCCGGCAGCGTGTGCTTGACGATCAGCTCCATTACCGCTTCTTTCAGGTCTTCCTGGGTCACGTCCGGGTCGTGCTGGGTGGACAGAACCACGGCATCGATACCGACAACCTGGCCGTTCTCATAGCGGCAGGTTACCTGGCTCTTGGCGTCCGGGCGCAGCCACGGCAGCAGGCCGCTCTTGCGGGCTTCGGCCTGGCGCTGTACCAGTCGGTGAGAGAAGGTGATCGGTGCCGGCATCAGCACGTCGGTTTCGTTGCTGGCGTAGCCGAACATCAAGCCCTGGTCGCCGGCGCCCTGGTCTTCCGGTTTCTGGCGGTCAACGCCCTGGGCGATGTCGACAGACTGTTTGCCGATGATGTTGATCACGCCACAGGTGTCGCCGTCGTAGCCCACGTCTGAGGAGGTGTAGCCGATGTCTTTGATCACACCGCGCACCAGGTCTTCCAGGTCTACCCAGGCGCTGGTGGTGATTTCACCGCCAACGATGGCAACGCCGGTCTTGACCATGGTTTCGCAGGCCACGCGGGCGTGCGGGTCGTCGGCCAGGATGGCATCCAGTACCGCATCGGAAATCTGGTCGGCCAGTTTGTCCGGGTGGCCTTCAGAGACCGATTCGGAGGTGAAGATGTTGTAGTCAGACATAGCGGTGCTCCTTTGTGAGCGTTTTCAAAGTCAGTGTACGTATTTCTACGTACGACAATATCAAAGTTTTTTGATGTTCCAGTATCCGCTCGGGCCTCAGGCCGTTGCGGACGTTTTCCAGAATTCCCTGACCTGCACCTGAAAACCGTTGCGCAGGCCAATAAACAGTTGCTCTCCGGCGGTCAGGCCGGCATCAGCGGCCCAGGCGGTCAGCTCTTCCGGCTCAAAGCCAAGCCAGAGGTCGCCGCAATTCTCTTTCGCCCAGTCCTGATCATGGCTGCACAAATCACTGACGATAAAACAGCCACCGCTGTTCATCAGTGCCGCGGCATCCAGGAAGATGTCCGCCGGGCTGGGCACATGGTGCAGCACCATGTTGGCGACGATCAGGTCAAAGGCATCACCGCGGGCCAGCAGCGTGTCGGTGACGCCTTCAATCAAATCCACATTATTCAAACGCTCATCAATACAGGTGCGGGTGGCCTTGGCCAGCATGTCCTTGCTGTTATCCAGCGCTACCACGTGTTCAAACAGGGCTGACAGTACGGGCAGGAAGGCACCTTCACCTGGGCCGATTTCCAGCGCACTGCGCCATTCTTGCCGGGTCGTGCGCTTGCGGATCAGCTCTGCTGTGGGCTCGGCATACAGGTCAAAGGCTGCAATCAATTCCTGTTGTTCCCGGAACTGCTCCGAGTGTCGGGAGAAAAACGCCTGGGACTGCTCCGCCCGCTGCTCACGTATTGCCTCAATCTTTTCTTCCAGCTGCGGCGGCAAGGGCACGCGGTCTACCGTCTCGAATATCTGCCGGATCGCCTGGTCCGCCAGTTTGTCGCTGTCCAGATGCAGGGGGCGGCGGTAGAAAATGGCGTTGCCTTCACGCTGGGGTTCCAGCAACCCGGCCTTGTTCATCACTTTCAGGTGATGGCTCATGCCGGACTGGCGCATATCAAACAGCTGGCTCAGCTCAAGCACGCCGAAGGTGTCACGGCGCAGCACCCGCAGGATCTCCAGGCGCAGGGGGTCTCCGCTCGCCTTGAAGATCGGTGCCAGGGTGTCCACGGAGGACAGTTCGTTAGCATGTGCATTGAGTGAGGTCATGGTTGGCAAGTGTAGGGGTGATTGGTTGGTCGATCAATAGCCATATCAAAATTTTTTGATATAGGTTTATGGCTTTGTGAAATCAGTTGCTTTGGCGAGTTTGTGCCGCCGCCATCGGAAAACCACTACATATGGATTTGCCCCGGCATACCGTAATCGGCGAAAATACGCGCCTTCTTTTTAAGCAGTTTTTGCAGCTTGAATTCTTTTCCTGAAAAACACTGGAGAATAGTCAATGTCGTCCCGTAAAGATCTCGCCAACGCCATTCGCGCGCTGAGCATGGATGCGGTTCAGAAAGCCAAGTCCGGCCACCCGGGTGCGCCCATGGGTATGGCGGATATCGCCGAGGTACTGTGGAACGATTACCTCAGCCACAACCCGGCCAACCCTCAGTGGGCCAACCGTGACCGCTTTGTGCTGTCTAACGGCCATGGCTCCATGCTGCAGTATTCGCTGCTGCACCTGAGTGGGTACGACGTCTCCATTGACGACATCAAGAACTTTCGCCAGCTGCACTCCAAAACCCCGGGCCACCCGGAATACGGCTATACGCCGGGCATTGAGACCACCACTGGCCCGCTGGGGCAGGGCATTGCCAATGCCGTTGGTTTCGCGCTGGCCGAGAAATCCCTGGCGGCGCAGTTCAACCGCCCGGGCCACGAGATTGTTGATCACTACACCTACGCATTCCTGGGCGATGGCTGCCTGATGGAAGGCATCTCCCACGAAGTCGCCTCCCTGGCCGGTACTTTGGGCCTGGGTAAACTGGTGTTCTTCTACGACGACAACGGCATTTCCATTGATGGTGAAGTAGAGGGCTGGTTCACCGACGACACGCCCAAGCGTTTCGAATCCTACGGCTGGCAGGTTATCCCGAATGTGGATGGCCACGATGCCGATGCCATTCGTGCGGCCATCGAAGCGGCCCGCGCGAATACCGATCAGCCCACCATCATCTGCTGCAAAACCATCATCGGCTTTGGTTCCCCCAATAAACAGGGCAAGGAAGATTGCCACGGCGCCCCGCTGGGTGACGATGAAATCGCCCTGACCCGGGAAGCGCTGGGCTGGCAGCACGGTCCGTTCGAAGTGCCTTCTGAAATTTACGCAGCCTGGGATGCCAAAGAAAAAGGCGCGGCTGCCCAGAAAGCGTGGGAAGAGAAATTCGCCGCCTACGAAAAAGCCGAGCCGGAACTGGCCGCTGAGTTCAAGCGCCGCATGGCCGGCGAGCTGCCGGCAGACTTCTCTGAAAAAGCTCAGGCCTACATTCAGGAATGCCAGGACAAGGGCGACACCATCGCTTCCCGTAAGGCATCCCAGAACACCCTGAACGCCTATGGCCCGCTGCTGCCGGAACTGATGGGCGGCTCCGCCGACCTGGCTGGTTCCAACCTGACCATCTGGTCTGGTTGCAAAGGCGTGACCAAAGACGACGCCTCCGGTAACTACATCTATTACGGTGTACGTGAGTTCGGAATGGCCGCCATTATGAACGGCATCGCCCTGCACGGCGGTTTTGTCCCCTACGGCGCCACCTTCCTGATCTTCATGGAATACTGTCGCAACGCGGTACGCATGGCGGCTCTGATGAAGCAGCGCTCCATCTTTGTCTTCACCCACGACTCCATCGGTCTGGGCGAAGACGGCCCCACGCACCAGCCCATCGAGCAGATGGCCAGCCTGCGCACTACGCCGAACATGAGCATGTGGCGCCCGGCCGATACCGTGGAATCTGCGGTAGCCTGGAAAGCCGCCCTTGAGCGCAACGACGGCCCCACCGCCATGGTGTTCTCTCGTCAGAACCTGCCGCACCAGCAGCGTGACGCCGAGCAGCTGGCCAACGTTGCCAAGGGTGGCTACGTGCTGTCTGACAGCGAAGGCACCCCGGAGCTGATCCTGATTGCCACCGGCTCTGAAGTGGCCCTGGCCCAGGACGTTGCCACCAAACTGCGCGAGCAGGGCAAGGCTGTGCGCGTAGTGTCCATGCCGTCTACCGATGTATTCGACGCCCAGAGCGCCGAGTACAAGCAACAGGTGCTGCCGCTGGAAGTCACCAACCGCATCGCCATTGAAGCCGGCATTGCTGACTACTGGTACAAGTACGTGGGCCTTGACGGCCGGGTTGTGGGCATGACCACCTTTGGTGAGTCTGCGCCTGCCGGCGAGCTGTTCAAGGAATTCGGCTTCACCGTCGATAACATCCTGGAAGTGGCTGACGAGCTCCTGGACGCCTGATGACCAACTCAACGCCGTTTCGCATCGCCATCAACGGGTACGGCCGCATCGGCCAGTGCGTGTTGCGGGCACTCTATGAAAACGGCTATCGCGACCATCTGCAGGTGGTCGCGATTAACGAGTTGTCGGATATCGACACCATCGCCCATCTCACCAGATACGACTCCACCCACGGGCGGTTTCACGGTGAGGTGGCGGTGGATGGCGATAACCTGGTGGTCAACGGCGACCGCATCCGGGTGCTGCGCCACCCGGACCCAAGTGAATTGCCTTGGCGTCTGCTGGACGTGGACCTGGTGCTGGAATGCTCTGGCGCCTATTCCGACCGCGCCACAGCGGAGAAACACATTCAGGCTGGCGCCCAGCGCCTGCTGTTTTCCCAGCCGGGCGAATCCGATGTGGACCGCACCGTGGTGTTTGGCATCAACGATAACAGTCTGACGTCCGATGATGTGATTGTTGCGGCTGGTTCCTGCACCACCAACTGTCTGGTACCGGTGATCAAGGTACTGGACGACGCCTTCGGCGTAGAGCAGGGCAGTACCACTACTATCCATGCCGCCATGAACGACCAGCCGGTGATCGATGCCTACCACCACCAGGATCTGCGCCGCACCCGCAGCGCGCTCCATAATATCGTCCCGGTAGACACCGGCCTGGCCCGTGGCATAGAGCGTTTGTTACCCCATATGGAAGGTCGCTTCAGCTCGGTTGCCATGCGCGTGCCAACACTCAATGTCTCTGCTATAGACATGGTGGTGAATGTACGCGAGGCCACCGATGTAGCGGCGGTAAACCAGCTATTGCAGAGCGCCGCAAAGGGTGGCCTGAAAGGCATCCTCGGTTACACCGACGAACTGCTGGCCAGTTCCGACTTCAACCACGACGCCCATTCCGGCGTGGTAGACGGAGGCCAGACCCGAGTCACCGGCGGCACCATGGTGAAAGTACTCTGCTGGTTCGACAACGAATGGGGCTTCGCCAACCGGATGCTGGATGTCAGCAAGGTCTGGCTTGAGAAAACTGATTGATGAGCCACGGACCACACGGACGAACACGGACAAATACAAAGCTCTTTTATCTTTTCGTCCGTGCAAGTCTGTGTCGTCCGTGGCAATAACGTTCTAACCCGTAGAAATGGAACTGTAACTATGGCCATCAAAAAAATGACTGACCTGAACCTCGCCGGCAAGCGGGTTCTGATTCGTGAAGACCTGAACGTACCGGTCAAAAACGGCAAAGTCTCCAGCGACGCCCGCATCCGTGCCTCGCTGCCGACCATCAAAGCCGCTAAAGACGCCGGCGCCAAAGTCATGCTGATGTCCCACCTGGGCCGCCCGGAAGAAGGCGTCTACGACGAAGCCTCCTCCATGAAGCCAGTCGCCGAGCACCTGAGCACCCTGCTGGGCCAGGAAGTGCGCCTGATCAAGGATTACCTCAGCGGAGTTGAAGTCGCCGATGGCGAAGTGGTGCTGTTCGAAAACGTTCGCTTCAACAAGGGCGAAAAGAAAGACAACGAAGACCTGGCCAAACAATACGCCGCCCTGTGCGACGTCTACGTAATGGACGCCTTCGGCACCGCCCACCGCGCTCAGGCCTCCACCCACGGCGTAGCGAAGTTTGCCCCAGAAGCCTGCGCCGGCCCCCTGCTGGCGGCAGAACTCGACGCCCTCGGCAAAGCCCTCGACAACCCGGCCAAGCCGGTCGTCGCCATCGTTGGCGGCTCCAAGGTCTCCACCAAACTGGACGTACTCAACGCCCTGGAAAAAGTGTGTGACCAGATCATCGTCGGTGGCGGCATCGCCAATACTTTCCTGGCCGCCGCTGGCCACCCGGTCGGCAAATCCCTGTGCGAGCACGACCTGATCGACACCGCCAAGGAAATCGCCAGCCGCGTAGAGATCCCGCTGCCGGTTGACGTGGTCGTCGGCACCGAATTCGCCGAAACCGCGACCGCCACGGTCAAAAACATCTCCGACGTCAGCGCCGACGACATGATCCTCGACGTAGGCCCGGAAACCGCCGGCCAGTTCGCCAACCTGCTCAAGAACGCCAAAACCATCCTGTGGAACGGCCCGGTTGGCGTGTTCGAATTCGACCAGTTCGGCAACGGCACCAAAGCATTGGCTGAAGCCATCGCCGAAAGCGACGCCTTCTCCCTCGCCGGCGGCGGCGACACCGTGGCCGCCGTTGACAAATACGGCATAGCTGACAAGATCTCCTACATCTCCACCGGCGGCGGTGCGTTCCTGGAATTCGTGGAAGGCAAAACCCTGCCGGCAGTGGCTGTACTGGAAGAGCGCGGAGCGTAATCAACAAAGCGATTCTGGGAGAAGCCCACACAGGGCCAGAATCGCAAGGAGGGTGGGGTAGGTCTTTCGCGGAATTTCGAAGGCCAAGGATGGCCTGAGAGAAGCGCACACGGATGTGCTCGTAGCGGTTCCGCGAACGACCTACCCCACCCTCCGCCGCAGACTGCCAAGGCAGCGTTTCATGCCGGAGTCGGCGGGAAAACCAAGAATCCAAACATCAAAAGTCAACGAAGGAGACAACCCATGGCCCTGATATCGCTGCGGCAACTTCTGGACCACGCCGCCGAGCATGGTTACGGTGTGCCAGCCTTTAACGTAAACAACCTCGAACAAATGCGCGCCATCATGGAAGCCGCCGACAAAACCGACTCCCCGGTGATTGTTCAGGCCTCCGCCGGTGCCCGCAAATACGCCGGTGCCCCCTTCCTGCGCCACCTGATCCTGGCCGCCATCGAAGAATGGCCGCACATCCCGGTGGTTATGCACCAGGACCACGGCACCAGCCCCGCCGTATGCCAGCGCTCCATCCAGCTCGGCTTCAGCTCCGTCATGATGGACGGCTCCCTGGGTGAAGACGGCAAAACCCCGACCAGCTACGAATACAACGTCGACGTCACCCGCCGCACCGTCGAAATGGCCCACGCCTGTGGCGTGTCCGTAGAGGGTGAGCTGGGTTGCCTGGGCTCCCTCGAAACCGGCCAGGCCGGTGAAGAAGACGGCATCGGCGCCGAAGGCACCCTGGACCACGACCAGATGCTGACTGACCCGGAAGAAGCCGCCGACTTCGTCAAGAAGACTCACGTAGATGCCCTGGCCATCGCCATCGGCACCAGCCACGGCGCCTACAAGTTCACCCGTCCGCCGACTGGCGACATCCTGGCCATCGAGCAAATCAAAGCCATCCACAAGCGCATTCCAGATACCCACCTGGTCATGCACGGCTCAAGCTCCGTACCCCAGGAGTGGCTGAAGGTTATCAACGAATTCGGTGGTGAGATTCCGGAAACCTACGGTGTGCCGGTGGAAGAAATCGTGGAAGGCATCAAGCACGGCGTACGCAAGGTCAACATCGACACCGACCTGCGCCTCGCCAGCACCGGTGCCGTTCGTCGTTTCATGGCCCAGAACCCGGCCGAGTTCGACCCGCGCAAATTCCTCAAGGCCACCATGGTCGCGATGACCGATATCTGCATCGCCCGCTACGAAGCCTTCGGCTGCGCCGGCCAGGCCAGCAAGATCAAGCCGCTGAACCTCGAGCAGATGTTCGAGCGTTATGAGGCTGGCGAGCTGGACCCCAAGGTTAAGTAAGCTGCAAAAGAAAGCCCCCGCGAGTCGGGGGCTTTTTTCTGGGGTTGGTGAATACCACCGGCTGATGACGGTTCAGGTTGTGCCAATTCAGCCCCGCAAGCCTTCCTTCAGCCCCGCAGACCACTGACCAGCTTGTCGATGCTTTCCTTGGCATCGCCAAACAACATACGGGCGTTGTCCTTGAAGAACAGCGGGTTCTCCACCCCGGAATAACCGGTGGCCATGCCCCGCTTGAGAATAACCACCTGGTGGGCTTTCCAGACCTCCAGCACCGGCATGCCGGCGATCGGGCTGCCCGGGTCTTCGGCGGCTGCCGGGTTCACCGTGTCGTTGGCGCCGATCACCAGCACCACGTCGGTATCCGGGAAGTCGTCGTTGATCTCGTCCATCTCCAACACGATGTCATAGGGTACGTGGGCTTCCGCCAGTAGCACGTTCATATGTCCGGGCAGGCGGCCCGCAACCGGGTGGATGCCGAAGCGCACGTTCACGCCCCGGTCCCGAAGGATCTTGGTCATTTCGCTGACGCCATTCTGGGCCTGGGCCACCGCCATGCCATAACCGGGCACGATGATCACCGACTGGGCGTTGCGCAGCTCCTCACAGACATCATCCACGCTGGATTCATGCACCGTCTGGTCGCCATTCTCCGCTGCCGAACTGCTGCTGGTCTGGCCGAATCCGCCAAGGATCACGCTGATGAAAGACCGGTTCATGGCCTTGCACATGATGTAGCTGAGAATGGCACCGCTGCTGCCGACCAGAGCACCCACGACAATCAGCAGATCATTGCCCAGCATGAACCCGATGGAAGCGGCGGCCCACCCGGAATAACTGTTGAGCATGGACACCACCACCGGCATGTCCGCACCGCCGATGGCCATGATCAGGTGGATGCCCAGAACCGAGGCAATGGCGGTCATCAGAATCAGGGCAACGATGCCCAGGGCCATGCTCTCGGTGCCCAGGAACCAGGCCCCGAGGAACACGCAGACTGTGATCGCTGCAAGGTTCATCAGATGCCGGCCGGGCAGGGTCAGCGCCTTACTGTCGATTCGGCCGTCCAGCTTGCCGCAGGCCACCAGTGAGCCAGTGAAGGTGATGGCACCGATGAAAATGCCCACATATATCTCCACCAGCTTGATGGTGTGCTCGGTACCTGAGGTGGCAATCAACGGCTCGATGTAGCCGGAAAAGCCCACCAGCACCGCGGCCAGACCCACAAAACTGTGGAGCAGGGCCACCAGCTGCGGCATCTGGGTCATTTCCACCTTGTTGGCGATGGGAATACCAATGCCAACACCAAGCAGCACCGCAATGACAATGGCGGTGATGCCTCCGTCCACGCTGGCCAGGGTGGCCCCCACCGCAATGATAATGCCGGCGACGCCATAGAGATTACCGCGCCGTGCCGATTCCTGGTGGCTGAGACCGCCCAGGCTGAGAATGAAACAGATACTTGCGACCACGTAGGCCACGCTCACCAGTCCGGTACTCATATCGGGCGTCTCCTACTTGCGGAACATTTTGAGCATGCGATGGGTGACCCGGAAGCCACCGCCCACGTTGATACTGGCAATCAGCACCGCGACAAACGCCATGATGCCAACGGCAATATTCTCCGCCTGGGCCAGATGCAGAATGGCGCCGATCACGATGATGCCGCTGATGGCATTGGTGACGCTCATCAAGGGTGTATGCAGGGAAGGCGTAACGTTCCAGATCACCTGCCAGCCAATGAAGCAGGCCAGCACGAATACGGTGAAGTGTTGCAGGAAGCTCTCTGGCGCGTGGGCGCCGACTCCGTAGAGCGCCAGTGCCGTGACCACAAACAACACGCCCTTGCCGATCTGGCTGCGGCGGTCGGCCTTTTTCTTGGCGGCGGCTTTTGCTTCGGCTGAGGGCTCCTCGGTGCCCGGTGCCGGTTTGGGGCTGACCGGCGATTCCGGTTTTGGCGGGGGCCAGGTGATGTCGTCCTCGTGCACTACCGTAAGGCCACGGATGACTTCGTCTTCCATGTTCACCACTGGCTGGCCGTCCTTTTCCGGTGTCAGCTCGGTGAGCAGATGCACCAGGTTGGTGGCATACAGGTCACTGGCCACCTTGGCCATCCGGCTTGGCAGATCGGTGTAGCCGATCAGGGTGACGCCATGGTGATGGGCTACCTTGCCGGGCTCGGTGAGCTCGCAGTTGCCGCCGCGCTCGGAGGCCAGATCCACGATCACGCTGCCGGGCTTCATGGATTTCACCATGTCGGCGGTGATCAGTTTCGGTGCCGGCTTACCGGGAATCAGGGCAGTGGTGATGATGATATCCACCTCTTCCGCCTGCTCCGCAAACCGCGCCATCTCGGCCTGGATGAACTCGTCGCTCATCTGCTTGGCGTAGCCGCCGCTGCCGCTGCCATCCTCGTTTTCAAAATCCAGCACCAGGAACTCGGCCCCCATACTCTCGACCTGTTCCTTCACCTCCAGTCGGGTATCGAATGCCCGAACGATCGCGCCCATACTGTTAGCGGCGCCGATCGCTGCGAGGCCCGCCACCCCCGCACCGATCACCATAATCTTAGCCGGTGGCACCTTGCCGGCAGCCGTTACCTGCCCGGTAAAGAAACGTCCGAAGTGATTCGCCGCCTCAATCACCGCCCGGTAGCCGGCAATGTTGGCCATGGCGCTGAGGGCGTCCATCTTCTGGGCGCGGCTGATACGGGGCAGGCTGTCGATGGCGAAAGACGTGATCTTTCTGGCGGCCAGCTTTTCCAGCAGCTCCGGGTTTTGCGCCGGCCAGATGTAGCTGACCAGAAACGCCCCTTCCTTCATCAAGTCTGCTTCGTGCTTGCCCAGCGACGGGTTCTCCATGGGCGCCCGGACTTTCAGGATAAAATCGGACTCCTTCCACAACATGGTGGTGTCAGCGGCGATGGCAGCGCCCACTTTCTCGTAGGCGGCATCGGAGTAGTTCGCTGCCTCCCCGGCGCCACCTTCAACGATTACGTCGTAACCCAGGCCGATCAGTTTGTGAACCGAGGGTGGCGTAGCGGCCACCCGCCGCTCGTCCTCAAAGATTTCCTTTGGGATACCGATTTTCATTATTGGTTTGCCTCCGGATTTCCCGATCAATCAGATGTCTGGATACCTACATACTAGTGCAGGTTGTCAGATTCGCTCGCTTAGCTACTCCCAAACAAGGACTCGAGGTGATTTCATTTCCGGCCCAGCCGCTCTAAAGCGATCAGTGTGTCCGTATAGTGTGCAAACCGCTCCAGATACTCCGGCGACAACTTCTGCATTTCCGCAAGCGCCCGGCTAACCAGCCGGTGTGCGTTCATCGGCCCCGCCTCTTTCGGGGTGCTCTCAATTGCGTGGCGGATGCGCTCCTGAAGGGCTTGAGTGCCCTGATCCGCTCTTGCTCTGATCATCGCCTTGAGCGGTTGTGGACTGTTGGAGCTTGACGCCGTGCGCATTTGCTCCAGCTCTGAAGTCTCTCCGAACACCCTTTGTTCCAGCGTTGATCTCGGGGCTTCAGCCGGTGTTTCTGTGGTTTGGTTCAGTCTGTCCAGCAGGGATGAAACGAGGGATGGCGCTGGGGCAGCGGGTGCCTGCCTGGGCTGTTCGGCACCCTCTAACCTGGCCTGATAATCGGAGATGGCCTGCTCGAGCTTCCGCCAGTGTCCGCCCTGCTGGAGTCCGTTCGCGCGCAGGCGCTGTTCGAAGGACTCCAGATAACGAAAGCGGACAGGGTCAAAGCGGTCTGCGCCTTGCTGCCTCAGGTGATCAAGTAATGAAGGGCTGGTGGCTTGGTTCATCATCCGTTGCCTGCCCCGGTTTCGGGGTCCGTGGCCGCCGAAGGTGCCCGGGGTACGGTACTGATTTCCACCCGCCGGTTCTGGGCTCTTGATTCGGCATCCGTGTTGGGTACGGCCGGGTGGTGCGGCCCGAAGGCGGCGGCGAAGACGCGGTCGTTGGGCAGGCCCAGTTCTGTTAACGAGCGGGTGACGGTGAGCGCCCGCTGGGCTGACAGGCCCCAGTTATCCTGGTAACGGTTGCCGGGGTGCATGGGCAGGTCGTCGGTAAAACCGCTCACCATCAGCAGTTCGTCGTGCTGCTCCAGGTAGGTTTGCAGAGGGCGAATCAGTGATTCCAGAATCTCCTCGCCTTCGGCCTGCAACTGGTCCGAGTTCAGCTCAAACAGCACGTTGCCGCTGATGCCGATGCGGCCATCCCGAAAGGTGACCAGGCCCTTGGTGAGCGGGTCTTCCAGGGCCTGCTCTAGGGCAATTCGACGCTGCTCTTCCGCTTCCCGCTTCTCGATTTCCTGGGCCAACGACTGGCTGAGTTCCAGTTGAATGCCGATTACCCACACCAGGATCAGCGCCAGAATGCCCACCAGCGCCGCCATCAGGTCTGAGAAAATGGCCCAGACCGGTGCCGATTGCTGTTCGCCGCCTTCCAGCTGTTCCATCAGCCCGCCTCGCTGGGTTCGGCCCGGCGCAGTGCTGCGGCGGCATCAATCACATCTTTCTGGGCGCTGACGCTCAGGTCGATCACTTCCCGTGCCTGGGCCACGTAGTAGGCCAGTTGCTCATCGTGGCGGGTGCCGGCGTTATCCAGCGCTTTCTGGATATCCGCCAGGCTGGCGACAACCTGCTGGTTGGACTGGCTGAACAGCTCAATGGCCTGCGCGAACGCATCGCTCAGGGCGCCCACTTCCTGGCTGCTGCCGGTAATGTCGTCGCCCAGTTTGCCCAACTGCTGGCTTTGTTCCTGAATCAGAGTGTTAAAGCGCTCGCTGATGCCGGTCAGGGTCTCGCCGGCGCCACTGATCAGCGACGCCACCGCGTCCCGTTGGCTGTCGGCGGTGCTGCGCTGGTTTTCCAGCAGGCTGTCCAGTTGTTGGACCAGCCGCTGACGTTCTTCAAGTAGCTCGTTTTCCCGCTCGCTGTTGCGGGCGATTTCCGACTGGAGCTGGCGGATCACTTCGGCGGCTGCCTTCGGGGTTTCGGAGGCGGTTTCAATCAGGCGGGTCATGGGGGCCTCCAGCGCGGTGCCCAGCTCTGACAGGTGTTTGGTCACAGTCGCTTCAAGGCTCTCCATGCGTGCCGCAGAGGCATCAGCGCGACCGGACTCCTGCTCCCTGAGTGCGGAGAGCTGTTGGCCAATGGTGGTGACCAGTTGCTCAAGCCCGGCTTTCTGGTTTGTCACCAGCTCTGCGGTGTTACGACTGAAATGTTGCTGGTATTCCGCCAGATTTTGCTGCCAGCGATCGCCAGCCTCACTGGTGGTTTTTTGAAAACCGGCGGTCATTTCAGCCAGTTGCTGGCGGGCATCATCCGCCCAGTTCTTTTGCAGGGACCGGGCATTGCTCTGAAGTTGCTCCATGGCACTGATGACAATAGGCTCAACCCGCTCTACTGCCTGCTTTGCGCTGTCATCCAGCGCGGATCTCAGGGAGTTGGCGACGGAATCGGCCAGGGTCTGGTAGTGGCTGCCAACGGTACTGTGGAATTCCTGCTGGTTGCGGGTCAGGGACTGTTCCAGTTGCTGACCCAGCTGTTCCATGCGCGTGGTCATACGTTCCATAGCCGAGGCCATCTGCGGTAAGGCTTGTGCCTGGGTTTCCAGAGCCTGGAACGCCTGCTGGCGTTGATGATCGGCAGACAGGTGGTGCAGTTTCTCCCGTAGGGCAGTATCCAGCGTGCGGGATGCCTGTGCCCGGTCCCGGCGGCTCAGCGTAGAGGCCAGCCCCAGCATGGCGGAGGCGGCCACACCGGCAATGGAGGTGCCAAAGGCCAGGCTCAACCCGGCGATGGGGGCGGCCAGCGCACTGCGGATGGCGCTGAGTTCGGTGCTGTTATCCAGGGCCGAGGCGGCCCCGCCCAGGGTCACGATCATGCCGGCAAAGGTGCCCAGCAGGCCCAACATCACCAGCAGGCCAGTCAGGTAGGGGGTGATCTGCGGCCCGGGAAGGGCAGCGGCGTGGCCTTCGATGCGACGTTGAGCCGGGTATTGAAGCGGCTGGGGCAAGGTGTTCAACCAACGGGAAACCTGGTCCTGGCTTTCCGGCAGTTGGCCGACTTGCCCGGCCAACTGCCGGGTTTGCCGGCGAAAGTTCACCAGCTCGCCAAAACCCAGGCAATACACCGCGCCAATCAGACCGGTGAACGCCAGGGCCAGCAGGTCAGAACCAATAAAGCCTGCGCCAATCCAGCTCACGACAGCAAGGCCGATGGCGAACGCCAGGGTAAAGAACAGTTTACTCATGGGGTGTTATTAACCTCATTGTGGCAGGCTTCAAGCAAACCCAGCACCGGTTCCAGCCGAACGTCCAGTTCAGCGAGTAACAAGGCCTGCGCTTCCTCGCAGTAACGGTGGAACCAGTCGTGGGGTGCCTGGCCTGATGTTTGGGGTTGTTCATCGGACGTCTGTAAGGCCCGGAATCGTTGCTCCAGCACCTGGGATACGGTGGAAAAACACTGGCCGGTGTAGCCGGCCATGGTGTGATCGAACACCGCGTCCAGCTCAGCCAGGCGAGCCAGGGTCTGGCCCTGATCTTTCATGGATTTGCGTACTTTATCCCTGAACTGGCGGCTATTGGCCGCGATCTTGCGCTGTAATGCCAGCCAGGCATTTAACACCGGCTCACATTCCGGCTCGCCTTCAAGTTCCAGTTCATCGGCCCAGGTGTGAACGCGGCGGACCAGTGCCCGGCGGGTGGTGGCCAGCTCGGCGGTCAGCTTATCGACCACAGCACCTTGCGCCTGGCCGGGCTGCCGGGCGCGGTAGGCCGTGGCGGCGTCCAGGGTCATGGTGTCGCCCAGGCCAAACAGCCGGCTCAGGCGCTCTGCAAAACAGGGCAGGGCGTCAGAGGCAGCAGGTGCGCCCAGCTGTGCGAGCAGTTTGGATGGGTGGCCTGTTTGTGCCTGAGGCTGGTATGGCATCCGTTCGGTGTCTCACTCCGTGATCAAATCTTGCAGTTCTGAAAAAGGGCTATTCTACTCAGTATGGAACACGAAACATAATGACTGACGGGATAGAAACTGAGTGTAGATATGATCACTTGTCATCAGTCGGACTACCTTGAAATCGCCTGCTTGTACAGGATACCGGTGTCGTTGGCCTGGGGTGACGGTCGCGAGGTGGTGGGGGTGCCACGGGATACCGGCTACAACGACCAGAGGGAGGAGTGCCTGTTAATGCAGATTGACGATCACGAACGCTGGATCGTACTGGAAGGTGTTGCGTCTATGACAGCCCTACAGGAAAACAAGCACTTCGACCGGGTGGAATTTGGTTAGCCAGGCAATCGAGACTGCCCTCTTGTATTTTCAGCGCCAGCGTCAACTATTAGATACCAGAGTACGAACTTTGATCAGACGTGAGGAGTTCCATGGACTTCAAAGACTATTACGCCGCCCTGGGGGTGAGTGAGTCTGCCTCACCCGAGGACATCAAAAAGGCCTATCGCAAGCTGGCGCGAAAGTATCACCCGGATGTCAGCAAGGAAGAGGACGCCAGCGACAAATTCAAGGAAGTCGGGGAAGCCTACGAAGTTCTGAAAGACCCCGAAAAACGCGCCGAGTACGATCAACTGCGCAAGTACGGCGCCCGTGCCGACGGCTCGTTCCAGCCGCCTCCAGGTTGGCAGAGCTCATCCGGCTTTGGTGGTGGCGGCTATACCGAGGCCGATGCCCGGCAGTTCAGTGACTTTTTTGAAGAGATCTTTGGCGGTGGCCGTGCTGGCGGATTTTCCGGTGCAGGTTACAGCGGTGGTTTCCGGCAGGCCCGTTCCATGCGTGGTGAAGATGTGCATGCCCGCCTGGCGCTGTTCCTTGAGGAAGCGTTTAATGGCTGTGAAAAACAGGTGTCGTTCACGGTGCACGAACCGGATGGCCATGGCCGGATGATCGCGCGCCGCAAGACCCTGAACGTTAAAATACCCGCCGGTATGCGTGAGGGGCAGCATATCCGCCTGAAAGGCCAGGGCGCGCCGGGTATAGGCGGCGGCGATAGCGGGGATCTGTTTATCGAGGTGGAACTGGCGCCACATCCGCACTTTACCGTGGAAGGCACGGATGTGGTGATCACCGTACCAGTGGCCCCCTGGGAAGCCGCGTTGGGTGCGACCATTACCGTGCCAACCATTGGTGGCAAGGTGAACGTGAAAGTGCCAAAGGGTTCCACCAGTGGCCGAAAACTCCGGCTCAGAGGCAAGGGCTTCCCGGGCAAGCATCCGGGTGACCAGATTGTGGTGTTGCAGGTCGCCATGCCAGAGCAGCACTCGGCTGAGGCTGAATCGCTTTATGAAAAGCTGGCGGAGCTAGAGAAGAACTTTAATCCACGCAGCAAGTTGCACGTGTGAGCGGGGTGGGTATGACTAGCAAAGATCAGATCGTGACCGTAGAACTCACCGACG
Organism: Marinobacter sp. KM021; assembly: GCF_050707965.1. Classification (NCBI taxonomy): domain Bacteria; kingdom Pseudomonadati; phylum Pseudomonadota; class Gammaproteobacteria; order Pseudomonadales; family Marinobacteraceae; genus Marinobacter; species Marinobacter sp. KM021. Next base: position 2,498,868 of record NZ_CP136129.1, on the reverse strand, counting down.
CCGCTGGCAGTACTTTTACCCTCAGGGAGATATGTGAACGGGGCGACTGCCATGCCGAGTTCGTCATCAAGCTGGTGAGCTACGGCATCATCGCGCCGGTGGACGACGTGCCTGAAGCACGCCAATGGCAGTTTGATGTGGATGCTCTGGCCCGTTTGCAAAAAGCCATGCGGTTGCAGAGAGACCTTAAACTCAACCTGCCGGGCCTGGCGGTATCTCTGGATTTGCTCGACGAAGTTCAGGATATGCGCAGAGAAATTGCTCGGCTTAACCAACAGCTTCGACAACTGATGGACGAATGATTGCCCGGGGCAGTGTCAAAAGCACTGCCCCCCACCATCAATTCTTGCCCTGCTCCAGGGTCTGAATCTCCGCATAGATCTTCTCTGCCTCTTCCATCAGCGTTCCGTGACTGCGTAAGTCCCCATTCCTCTGAGCGTGCAGCGCTTTGGCGAGCTTGTCTTCATAGGCTTTCTGCAGTTTTTTCTTCGGATCGCTTTTCAAAAATCCCAGCATAACGTTGGCCCGGTTGAAGTATGTGTACAAGGGTATACGAAGCTTCAGGCGCAGGGTTCATAAAATTTTAATGCACAAAAACTGGACAAATAAAAAATATGGGATTAAATTCCCAAAAACAGATTGGGAAATATATCCCAAATAAATGGCCAAGATGGCCGGGAACTGAACGACGATATGCCTGGAGATCAATCATGAAACGCAACGCACTAACAACAGCGGTAAGAATGGTCATTGCCGGAACCCTTATCGGAACCCTTGCGGCTTGCGGTGGAGGCGGTTCTGGTGGTGGGGAAGTGGTAAGCAGCACCAGCGATGGCACCAGCGTGGGCGCGGTTACCGGTTTTGGCAGTGTTTACGTGAATGGCACCCGCTTTGAAACCAACGGCTCTGTGAGCAGTGACGATGGCATCGAGCGTGAGGAGCAACTCGAGAAAGGCATGATCCTGAAGGTCAAGGGCTCATGGAATGGCCGTGGTGAAGGTCGCGCTGAGCGGGTTTCCTACGATGACACCCTGCGTGGCCCGCTTACCGGTGCCAGTTGGGATGATGTGAATAAAACTGGCCAGTTGCAGTTGCTGAACCAGACCGTCCGGCTGGACCGTCAAACGGTCTTCCGTGGCGCGACACCGGCAGCGCTGGCGGGTAATCCCTCGGGGTACAGCGTGCGCATTAGCGGCTGGCGCATGGAAAATGGCGACTTTCGCGCAAGTTACGTAGGCGCCCGCAGCGCTGGCTCGCGGTTTGACGACTTCAACGAAGTTGAAATTGAAGGCTTTGTTGCCAACCTTGACGCCAGCGCCAGAACCTTTGAGATTAACGGGTTGTCAGTCGATTATACCTCTGCAACCGGTGATGACGATTTTGATCTGGACGATCTCCGCAATGGGTTGGCGGTGGAAGTGGAAGGCTACCTGGAAAACGGCATTCTGATCGCCAGGGAGATCGAGGATGAAGACGATCTGTTTGATGACGACGATGACGTAGAAATTTCGGGTGAAATCTACGACTTCGATGCCTCCGGCCGAAGCTTCAGGATCAACGGCGTACAAGTTCAGTACAACCGTGGCACCGAGTTCGACGACATCCGCGAAAGCAGTTTGCAGAACGGCCTGTTTGTGAAAGTCGAAGGCGACTTCCGCAATGGCGTATTGATCGCGGAAGAAATCGAAGGCCGCGATGGCGATGTTGAACTCGATGGCCGGCTGGAGCAGATCGATCTCAGCAACGAAGTGCTGATCGTCAGCGGCATCCGTGTTCAGCTGACGCCGGGAACCTTAATCGATGACGACGATGACGACGATGACGACGACCGTCGAAGCCGCGTAGAGGACATCAACGGTTTCCGTGTTGGCGATTATCTGGAGATCGAGGGCCGCCAGCGCAGTGAGAATGGCGGCTACCTGGAAGCCTTCACCATCGAACGGGAAGATGACGACGATGATGACTACGAGCTGGAAGCGCGGATCGATGCACTCAGCAGCACGTCGGTTACCTTTATGAACCTGGAAATCCTGCTGTACGGGTACAGCACCGACGGCGCCCGCGTGGGTGACGAAGTTGAAGTGGAATATCGTCGCACCAGCGGTGGTCAGTATGTACTGACCGACGATATCGACGATTAACCGACCGGGCAGCGCTTGGGGTGCCTCAGGGCCCCCGGCGCTGGCTTCACGGTTGCTATGGGAATACAATCCCAAATATGACTGATTCCAACATCACTCCCCTTCACAAAGCGCTGTTTCGCATTCTGCGTCCTTTGGCCAGATTGTTGTTGCGCAACGGTGTGCCCTATGGCGAGTTCTCTGAACTGGTGAAGCGGGCCTATGTGGAATCGGCTCTTGAGGATTTTACCGATGGTCGGCGCAAACCCACAGACTCACGGGCGGCCGTTATGACAGGCCTGACCCGAAAGGAAGTAAAACGCCAGCGGGAAATACTGTCAGGCGGAAATCCGGCACGGGAGACCACGTCTAATGCCAACCGGGCGTCCCGGGTGGTCTCTGGCTGGGTGCACGATGCAACCTTTCAGTCAGCCGACGGTCAGCCTGCTGTTCTGGCCTTCGAGGGTGAACCCAGTTTTGCCGGTCTGGTCCGCAAGTACAGTGGTGACATGCCGCCAAGAGCAGTGCTGGATGAGCTTCTGCGGGTGGGTGTTGTGGTGGTGGAGGAAGGTACTGGCAGTCTGCACCTCCGCAAAAGGGCTTACGTTCCTGCAGGTGACAGTGACGATATGCTCCAGATCTTTGGCGAAGACGTATCAGATCTTATAGCAACCGTTGATCACAACCTGGTCAGCAGCGAACAGGGCAGGCAGCCGCTGTTTCAGCGCACGCTGACCTACGACAACATACCGTCGGACGTTATCGAGCGCTGGCGCAAACACGCGGCAGGGCGGTCACAGGCATTGTTGGAAGACCTCGACAGTTGGCTGGGCCCCTACGACCGGGATGTCACCGGAAGCCAGGGTAACGATAGCGCGAAAGATGCAGTGCGAACCGGTGTCAGTATTTTCTATTTTGAAGAGCCGATTCAGCAAGGCAAAAACGGAGATGACCAACCATGAGCCCCAACCACTCGCAAAGCCACCCTCCAAAGTGGCAGCCAACGGGCCTGGTAACCACACTGCTGTCTCCCGGAGCCAGACAAGTCATTCGGTGCTGGCTTGGGCCTTTCGGGTTTCTGGATGAGCAACAGCACCCTCGAATGCTGCTCGCCATGATCAATGACCCCGGCACCTTCGGGGATCTGGTTCGTACCGCCAACTCGAACCTGGCACCGGCGGTCGTGCTCAACGAATTACTCAGAAAAGGCATTGTTGAGACCCTTGAAAGCGGGCACGTACTGCTCAGACGAAGCGCCTATGCGCCCGCCACAGAGGCCGCCCAGCAGTCCACGGTCGCGTCTGACGATTGCCTGGCGGCTTACTCTCCTCGCCGTCGTTTTAACGATATCTGACACCATTCGCCGGCCCGGAAGGCCGGTTGGAGATTGCCATGACGCCTCAAGTTACTCCCAAACGGTTGTCCCTCCTGTTCGCTCCTGTTGCTTTCGGCGTGCTCAGCGCCTGCGGTGGCGGCGGAGGTGGTGTGGATATCGCAGAGGGTGGTATCAGGGGCACAGGCTCGAGCGTCGGGCCGGTTTCCGGGTTTGGCAGTGTGTTTGTGAATGGGGTGCGGTTTGAGACTGACGGCGACGTGATCAGCAACGATGGCATTGGTTCTGAGGCACAGCTCGACAAGGGCATGATCCTTCGGATAGATGGCGAGTGGCGGACAAACGGGCAAGGCACGGCCAATGCGATTGAGTATGACGACACCTTCCGTGGGCGTGTCTCGAGTGTTCAGAAGACCACGGACGCCGAGGGGCGGATCGTTAGGGTAAGTTTCCGGATCTATGGCCAGGAAATCAGCGCCGACAAGCTCACGGTTCTCAAAGGCCGCTCGCTTGAAACGCTGGCGAACGGGGATTTCGTGCGTGTCAGTGCCTGGCAGCTTGAAAGTGGCAGCTACCGGGCCAGTTATATCGGCGTGATAACTGCAGACGAAACGGACGTGGAAATTGAAGGCCGGATAACCGACAGCTCCACGGATCTCGGGCTGAACCGTTTCGAGATCAACGGTTTCCTCATCGAGTACGACGATGACAACACGGAATTCCGGGATGGCGTGGTTGAGAACGACTTGCAAACCGCTGGATTGAGCGTGGAAGTGGAGGGTGAGCTTGTTGAGATCAGTGGCCGCCCAGCCATTCAGGCGCACACCATAGGAAGGGACGATACCCGCCGCTATCGGCGTGGTGATGCCGACGATATCGAATTCACCGGCCCGGTTTCGTCCGCCTTTAACAACACCGATCGGACCTTCACGATTAACGGCCTGACGGTGTTGGTGCCCAATGACGACGTATTCGAGGACGGCCTGACCAGCGGTGATCTTGTTTCGGGCCTGTTGGTCCAGGTTGAGGGGGCCTTCCGGTCCGATGGCGTGGTAGTGGCAGAGGAGATCGAGCTTCGGGAGGCAGACTCAGAAGTGGAAGGCGCGATTGAACCCGGAGTTATCGACTTCAGTGCCCGCACTTTCCGGTTGGGGGGCGTGCTGGTGCAGGTGACGCCGCAAACCATTATTACTGACGACGATGACGATCAACGGCTCACATTGAATGATCTGAACGGGCGCTATGAGTTGGAAGTCGAGGGCATCGAACGGTCACGCCTCGATGGCAGTGTTTTCCTCGAAGCGGTCAAGATCGAGCGTGATGACGATGATACTGATAACGAGTATCAGATGACCGGCCGGCTCGGGGAGATCAACTGCTCCGTTTCGATCACCGTACTCGGGGTTAGAATGGACTTAACCAGTGCCACCGAGTTTGACGATGTGAACTGTTCCCAGCTGGAGAGTGACTCCCGCGACAGGGGGCTGCGCCCGTTATTGGAAGTAGAGTACATAAAACGAAATGACGGCACCTTCTGGGCCGAAGAAATTGAACTCGAAGACGACTAAGGCAGTGCAATGAACCACTTGGCCCACACCTTCCTCGCCCCGGACTCCCCGGAGGCCCGTGTGGGCAGCATCCTTGGTGACTTCTGCAGAGGTATGAGGCTGGCGGAGTTGCCTGAGCCGGTGTTGCTGGGCGTGCGCCACCATCGGGCGGTGGATGCCTTTACTGACCAGCATCCGGGAGTGCGGGCCAGCAAGCAACTGTTCTCCAGCCAGCGCCGACGCTTTGCCGGTGTGGCGCTGGACATTCTTTATGATCACTACCTGCTGCGGCACTGGCAGAGGTTCAGTGACGTTGATCATCACCGGTTTGTGCGGGGCGTGTATCGGGAGCTGACAAGTCACGAAGATGTCATGCCGCCAACCATGGTCAAAGTGACCCGCCGGATGGTTCAGCATGACTGGTTCGGCGCCTACGAAGACTTCGAAAACATTGGCTATGCCCTGGATCGCGTGGCCGGTCGAATCCGCTTCGCCAATCAGTTTGCCGGCATCATCGAAGAAATCCGGGCTAACGATGAACAGCTCGAAGCCCGGTTTCTCCAGTTCTTTCCGGAACTGCTTAACTTCGCCGAAGCGGAAGCCGCCAGCCTGTCAGCCCAATCGTGAACGCGCCTGCTGGTATTCCGCTTTAAGCCGGTCCACCAGCGCCTGAACGCTTGGAACGTCATGAATCAGGCTCACCCCCTGGCCGGCGGACCAGACGGTTTTCCAGGCCTTGGCCTCGTCGTCCATGGGCTTGAGCTTCTCGCCGTAATTCACATCACCGGCCTGGTTCAGCTTCGCCATATCAAAACCGGCCGCCTCCAGGCTCTGGCGCATGAAACTGGCGGGAACCCCGGAAACCGCCGGGGTGTGAATGATGTCGGCAGAGACCGCCTCAATAATCATGTTCCGATAGGCATCCTCCGCCTCGGATTCCTCGGTATTGATAAACCGCGTACCCATATAGGCCAGATCCGCCCCCAGCGCCTGCGCGGCGAGCAGGTCTTCACCATGAGACAGCCCGCCCGCCAACAGAATCGTGCCGTCAAACACCTCGCGAATCTCGTGCACCAGCACAAACGGATTCACCGTACCGGCATGGCCACCGGCCCCGGCACTCACCGCGATAATTCCATCCACACCGGCTTCCGCCGCCTTACGGGCATGCTTCTGATTGGTCACATCATGGAACACCAGCCCACCATAGCTGTGCACCGCCTCCACCACCTGACTGGCCGCGCCCAGTGACGTAATCACCATCGGCACTTTGTGCTTCACACAAAGCTCCAGATCCGCCTGCCAGCGAGGATTGGTGCGATGCACCACCAGATTAACCGCATAGGGCGCGGTAACTGAGTCCGGATGGGCCTGTCTCCATTGCGCCAACTCTGTGTTCATCTGAACCAGCCATTCCTCAAACCCCTCACTGCTGCGCTGATTCAGCGCCGGGAAACTTCCCACCACGCCCGCCTTACAGCAGGCCAGCGCCAGCCGGGGCGAAGAAATCAGAAACATCGGTGCAGCAATCAGGGGTAATGACAGAGAATCTTTGAGCTGAACGGGCATTGGCATGATTGGTCCTTGATTTTTATTGGAACTTTCTCAGGATATAGGGGATCTTAGCCTGCCCGACGAGCAGTGGACAATCGTTCCAACGGGTGACAGGACAAAACAAAAGGAGCCCACCATGGGTGAAGCAAAAAGACGCAAACAAACCGGCGCCCCCGCACCGCGTAAGCACAGAAACAAGAAACCGGCCATCATCGGCATCTCTGTTGCCGTCATCGCCGTTGTTGCAGTGGCCGTCTACTTCCTGACACAACCGCCCAAACCAACCTCCGAGGCACTACCGGTAGCCGCCCCCAACGCATCAGACTTCCCGGCCTTCCTCGACCAATACGGCATCTCCGCCGGCTCTGAGGATGCTCCGGTGGTTGTTCGCGAATTCGCCGACTACCAATGCCCCGCCTGCGCCCGCTTCGCCTCAGCCAGCAAACGCCTAAAAGAAGAGTACGTTGATACCGGCAAAGTCCGCTTCGTCTACTTCGACCTGCCCCTACGCCAACACCAAAACGCCGTCCCCGCCGCCCTGGCCGCCCGCTGCGCGGGAGACCAGGGCCAGTATTGGCAGATGCACGACAAACTCTACGACGCCCAAAGCGAATGGAGCGGCTCCAACGACCCGGTAGCCACCTTCACCCGCTACGCCAACGGCCTCGGCCTCGAAGAACGCCGCTTCCGCCGCTGCCTGACCACCGAACTCCACAAAGAAGCGGTAGAACAAAGCCTGCAAGTGGCCGTTCAAATGCGCGTAACCAGCACCCCAACGGTGATGGTAGACAACATCCAGTTAACAAGACCAGGCTGGGGTCAGTTGTCGGCGGTCGTTGAACGTGAATTGAATAAAGCGGATAACTAATCACTTGTAGCCGACTCATCTTGACGGCAAATTGAGAAGCTAGCCGTTGGCCGGGGAAGGCCTCCCAAAAGCCTGCGGAGCCATGGATGGCGGAGCGGAGCGTACAGGGATGTATACACAGCGTCTTTTGGGAGGCCTTCCCCGGCCAACGGCGGGCTCCAGGGTGCCAAGATAAGGGCTTCCCCAACTTGCACCGAAACCCCAGTTGGTTAAACTTTGCCCCCTAACGGCCACCCCCGTAACAAACATCAAACCATGCTCCGGATTTACGATCCGGCCCGCAGGAGAAACCATGAGCAACGAAATAGTCGTCTGCGCACTCTACAAGTTCGCAGTATTGAATGATTACAAAGACCTACGCCAACCCCTGCTGAACCTCATGCTGGAAAAAGACGTCCACGGCACCCTGCTGCTGGCACGGGAAGGCATCAACGGCACCATCGCCGGCAGCCGCCAGGGCATCGACGCCATCAAAGACTGGATCGCCAGCGACGAGCGCTTCGACGGCGTGGACTACAAAGAATCCTTCGTAGACATCCAGCCCTTCAAGCGCACCAAGGTCAAACTCAAAAAAGAAATCGTCACCATGGGCGTCGAAGGCATCGACCCCAAGCGAGTGGTTGGCACCTACGTCGACCCCAAAGAATGGAACGACCTCATCTCAGACCCCGAAGTACTGCTGGTAGACACCCGAAACCAGTACGAAGTCGAGATTGGCACCTTCAAAAACGCCGTCAATCCGGCCACTGACACCTTCCGGGAATTTCCAGAGTATGTGAAACAGAATTTGGACCCCAGCAAACACAAGAAAGTCGCCATGTTCTGCACCGGCGGCATCCGCTGTGAAAAATCCACGGCGTACCTGAAAGAACAAGGATTCGATGAGGTATACCACCTCAAAGGCGGCATCCTGAAATATCTGGAAGAGGTGCCCCAGGAACAGAGCCTTTGGCAGGGCGAGTGCTTCGTGTTTGACGACCGGGTAACCGTCAACCACAGCCTCGAACGCGGCGATTACGACCAGTGCCACGCCTGCCGCCGGCCCATCACCGAAGAAGACAAGCAACGCCCGGAATACGAACAGGGCGTGAGCTGCCATCAGTGCATTGAATCACTGACAGAAGAACAAAAAGCCCGGTTCAAGGAACGTGAGCGCCAGATGCAACTGGCCCGGGAACGCGGGGAAGCGCACGTGGGTGGTGAAGCCGCCCGCGTTATTGCTGAGCGGAAGGCCCGCAAGAAGGCCGAGCGCGAAGAACAGGCCCGCAAAAGTCTGGAGGGGGAGAAAGTTCGTAAGGTTGTTAACAACTGAAGACTAACCCAACCAAGGAGATAACATGGGTATCAGAAAACCGCTGGTGATTGCATGCATGGCCCTGGCCCCGATGGCACAGGCTCAGGACAGTGGCAACTGGAAAGGTGAGGCCGAGCTTGGCCTGCTGATAACCTCAGGCAACACCGAAGAAACCAAAGTGAACAGCCGTCTGGGCCTGCAGCATGAAACCCAGACCTGGCGCAACACCGGTGAGTTCAGCTCCCGCTACACCGAAGCCGAAGACCAGACCACCGCTGAGGAATACAAGGCGGCTCTGGAAGCAGACTACAAGTTTGACGACCAGCAGTACTGGTTCTTGCGCGGTTCCTATGAGGACGACCGGTTCTCCGGGTACGACTTCGAATCCACCCTGACCACCGGTTATGGCAATCGGGTCTGGCAGGCAGGGGAGCGTTCCTTCCTGGATCTCTCAGTGGGTGGCGGTTATCGCTATAACAAACTCAAGGAAGACAATGCCGATGGCCGCGATGTGGAAGAAGAGGCCATTGCCCGTCTGGCTGGCCAGTTCGATTATGCCTTCTCTGACACCGCCCTGTTTCGCCAGAAGCTGAGCACCGAAATTGGACTGGATGACAACAATGCCATCACCCAGTCTGAGACTGCATTGCAGACCACCATCGTGGGCAGCTTGTCCATGAAGGCGGCGTTTCGTGTGAAGCACGTCTCTGATGCGCCCGCCGGTTCAGAGAAAACCGACACCGAGACCTCGCTCTCGCTGCTGTACGGTTTCTGATTCCGGATTCCCGGAGCCAAAAAAAGGGGCAGATGGTTGGTCATCTGCCCCTTTTTCATATCGTGAAATCTCAGACGTTATTCCGAAGCCCCAACTCATCCGGGTAAGGGGTCAGGTACTTCTGGGTGTGCAGATAATCCACCGGCTCCTTACGCTGGGCCAGTCGCAGCAGCGTCATCGGCACCACCAGCGGAATCTCGCCGCGCCGGTAAGCTTCAATCTGCTCCAGCAGCACCGCTTTCTCTTCCGCTGCCATCCCGTCTTTCAGGTAGCCCAGCAGATGCTGCATGGCATTCACGTGAGAACCCCGGCTTACGCGCTGGGTCATGGCTTCCATAAAGCCGTGAATGTAGCGATCCGCAATCTGCGCCAGCGGCTCGGCTTTCAGGTCGGCCAGCATCGGGCCAAGCTGCCGGTAGATTTTTTCAGAGTGGGCCAGAAGTGTGAACTTGTGGCGCTGATGGAACTCCAGCAGCGACTGCTTGGTCAGCTTGTCGCCGGCCACGTTCTGCATCCAGTCGTCGTAGGAGAACACGCGCTCAATGAAGTTCTCCCGCAACATGTCATCGTGCAGGCGGCCTTCTTCCTCCACCGGCATCAAGGGGTAGGCCTTCATCAGTGCCTCGGCAAACATGCCACGGCCATCCCGGTGCATGAAATTACCTTCCGCGTTGTGAATCTTGATGCGCTCCATGCCGCAACTGGGGGATTTGGCCATCAGGATGTAACCACGCAGGTTCGCCAGCGAGGGCATCACCTCGGCAATGAAGTTCTGCATGCCTCCGGTGTGGTCTTTGGTGCCCTTGCTTTCCACCAGGTGCAGGCCGTCTTCGTGCTCGCGCAGGTGAATGGCCGGGCGGGGAACACCCAGGCCGGCTTCCAGTTCCGGGCAAATAGAGCGGAACTCAAAATGCTTGGCCAACACCTGGGTGCAGTATCGGGAATGCTTGTGGCCACCGTCGTGGCGAACTTCCTTGCCGAGCAGGCAAGTGCTAATACCAACAGGAATACCGGTCACTAAAACTCTCCAGCCGTTGGATGATCGGGTACTACACCACTATACGTGCTGTGAGTATAGCCCGATCAAGTCAGGGCAGAGTGTTCATCCGGGTAATTGCGGAGCCGTCAGTGGCCGTACACCATCATGGTGGTATCACTGATGACAAAATCCGTGAACTGCACCGAGCCAATGCTGGTGCCACCCACCTTGAACACCGGCATATCGATATCGGCCCGGAATTCCACCTCATGGATCGACAGGCCTTCCTTGCCAGAAGTGGCACCGGTTCCGCGAGACAATTTGGCGGTGGCGTGGGCCATGCCGAAATGACCGAGGGTATCGTTACCCCTGCGGTTGTGTATTTGCAAGCCTTCAATGCCCACAGCGGCGAAGTTGAAAATAAGGATGACGTCTGCGGCGTCCCAGTTCAGGCTGCCGTCGGTCACCTCAAAATGCGTGTCGAGCTGCAGTTCGGAGCCTGAGACGGTATTGCCATTGGCCAGGGTGCGGGTAGAGTTGCCGCCGTTGCGAATCACCAGATCGGTAGGGCCGATGTAGCCCTGAAGATTGATGTCGGAGAACAGGTTGGTGCTGCCATCCGTGCCGGAGGTGGTGATGCTGTCGATGGCCAGCTCAAAATCCACCGCTTTCAGGTAGTCGTCCAGGCTGGTCGGGTCGCCGTAGTCGGTGGCGCCCAGGTGAATCACCAAATCACCGCTATTGAACTGCTTGCCAAAACTGCCGGCCACGGAATACTTCGCCAGGGCATCGGCTACATCCGGATTGCTGGTATCCAACAGGCCCGCGTTGGCGCGCCGGGCAATCTCGGAAAAACCGTGTTCCAGCACCTCGCCCTCACCGGCGATGTCGATGGTCAGCTTCAGGTTGTCGAGTACCGTGTCGTTGTGGCCGGACAGCCGCAGGCCGTTAACACTGAGCGAGCCTTCGTCGGTCCAGGTCAGCCGGTCGATGCTCAGTTTGGTTTCCAGCTCGATGGACACGCCAGCCTGGCCGGTAACGGCGGCCATGGAGGCATCATCCAGCGGGCGGAAATCCGCCAGTGCCGGAAGCGACAGGAAAGTAGCAGACAGGCAGGCACCTGCCAGGCGTGATGGATGACGAAAAACCCTGTGAAAAGACATGATGGCCCCGGATTCCGTTCAGACATTCTTGTTGTTATTCAGAGGCCTGAAGGCTTGGCTACGGGCACTCTGACGGGCCGCAGGGACAGCAGGACCAAGGCTGCGGTGGTTAATGGTTACACACTGTTACTTTATGCCGGTGCCCTGGAAGGATCTGTGAGACTGATCACACCCTGAACAGCAGACAAGTAGTGCCTCAGCTCAGGGCCTGTCGAATCAGCTGTTTCTGGTGTTCGGCAAAGCCGCGAATCAGCACCTGGGCCTTGTCGGCGTCTCTGGCCAGGACTGCCTGGGGAAGTTCCGAGAAAAACTGACTGGTTTGGGCCAGCCCCTGGCGATACCGCTCCGCGCTGAGATAGTACGCGCGACTGACCGCGGGTTTGAAGTTGGAAAGGGCTTCCGTCAGGTACGGGTTGTCCACCACCTTACAGCAGGCCTCCATCACCCCGAAACTGGCCTCCACCACCGCGGTAATGTCGGCGGTTGGTTGTTTTACCTGTTCCACCACTTGGGCCACGGCGCCCAGCATCATTGGCTTGTCCGATTCCTGCCAGCGCTCACACAGGCGGGCGGCCAGCATCATCAGCAGGTGCATGTACACGTCATACAGCTCTGAAGCGTAATCGGCGTTCAGTTTGGTGGCAGAGGCGCCTTTGCGCGGGGTGATTTCCACCAGGTGCCAGCGTTCGAGTGTATACAACGCCTCTTTCACTGACGCCCGGCTGACCTTGAGTTCGTTCGCCAGGGTGGCTTCCTGAATACGTTCACCGGGGCGGATCTGCCCGGTCATGATGCGTTCCGCCAGGTAGTTGGCTATCTGCTCCGCCAGGGTGTTGGGCACCTGAAAATCCATAAGGGCTCTCTGAACAGGTTGAACAATCCGGCTGGCCAAAGAGGGCAGTACGCCGGCAGATGGTTGAACGCGCATGAGTTTATCACAGCCTCTTGATGGATGGATTCAGGCCCGCGCTGGGCGGGTGTTTCGTGACAATTGTCAAAAAATAACCAGAACAATGCTTGACGACTGATATATTGTAGGACAATAATGCAGAAAAAGTAAGGCCATTATTTCCATCCCGATACAAGGTTCGACAACAAAAGGGGGCTACCATGAGCTCACGTCTGATTACCTGGAACACCGAGGCTGGCCGCCGTCGGGTTCTGATTACCCTGAAAAAATACAGCTACCTGATTGCCATGATTCCTCTGGTGCTGCCGCCGTTGCTGCTGGCGGCCGGGGAAAGCACCGGCCTGATCAATCTGTTTGCCTGGGGTGTGCCGGTGGTGGTGTTCGGCATCATTCCGTTGCTGGACATGATGCTCGGTAAAGACGCCCTGAACCCGGATGAGCAGGACGACGTGCCCCGGTTGAATCAGGAAAAGTTCTACAAAGTCATCACGCTGGGCTGGGTGGCTGCCTACGCAGCCTTGCTGGTCTGGAGCATGATCACCCTGGCCTCCGGCGTGTTCAGTGTAGCCGGCGCCGTTGGTTGGGTGGTGTCCATCGGTATTGTGGGTGGCTTGGGCATCAACGTTGCCCATGAGTTGATTCACAAAGATGGCAAGCTGGAACCCTGGGCGGGCGGCTTTCTGTTGTCGCTGGTGTGCTATGCCGGCTTCAAGGTGGAGCACCTGCGGGGCCATCACGTGCATGTGTCCACGCCGGAGGATGCTTCATCCTCTCGCTACAACCAGTCCCTGTACAACTTCCTGCCCCAGGCCTACGTGCGTAACTTCATGAACGCCTGGAAACTGGAAGCCGAGCGCCTGAAGCGCAAGGGGCAGGCACCCGTGAGCTGGCGCAACGAGCTGATCTGGTGGTATGGCATCAGCCTGCTGGCACTGGTGGCCTTCACGGTTGCGTTCGGCTGGCTGGGCGCCGCCTTCTTCCTGGGCCAGAGCTTTATTGCCTTTACCCTGCTGGAGATTGTGAACTATCTGGAACACTACGGCCTGCATCGTCGCAAGCTGGACAACGGCCGCTACGAGCGAACCACGCCGGAGCACAGCTGGAACAGCAATTACTTCCTGACCAACGTGTTCCTGTTCCAATTGCAGCGCCACAGTGATCACCATGCCTTTGCCAAGCGCCGTTACCAGGTGCTGCGCCATCACGACATCGCCCCGCAGTTGCCGGCGGGTTACGCCACCATGGTAGTGCTGGCCTGCATCCCGCCCCTCTGGCGCAAGGTGATGAACCCTCGGGTAGAAGCCTATTACCAGGGCGAAGAGCACCAGCTTACTTCCTGACAGTCCTCTCATTGGCTCCGGCCTGCCCGGCCGGGGCGGTACAGCCTTCAGAGTGTCTCTGGAGAATGCCGGGGTAACACCCGGCCTTAAAGCCCCGTGAATGCGTCTCTGGTTCACGGGGTCTTTTTTTACCCTTGAAATCCGGGAAGGGGGCACACAGGTATATTGGTTGAACCCTCAATCCGATAAGGACACTCGACATGCCCAAGCATTTCGAACAGGCACCGGGCCTTTACGACGCCCCGGTTCCCGAGACCGAAGGTTACGTATTCAACCAGACCATGATGCGCATCAAAGAGCCCGAGCGCTCCATGGACTTCTACACCCGCGTGATGGGCATGCGCCTGGTACGCAAACTGGACTTCCCGGAAATGAAGTTCACCCTGTATTTCCTGGGCTACCTGGATGATAAACAGGCTCAGCTAGTACCAAACGATGACGCCCACCGCACCACCTTCACCTTTGGCCGCGAAGCCATGCTGGAGCTGACCCACAACTGGGGCACAGAAGATGACGCAGACTTTGCCTACCACAACGGCAATGACCAGCCCCAGGGCTTTGGTCACATTGGTGTGGCCGTGCCAGATGTGTACGCGGCCTGCGAACGTTTCGAAAAGCTGGGCGTGGAGTTCGTGAAAAAGCCGGACGACGGCAAGATGAAAGGCCTGGCCTTTATCAAAGACCCGGACGGCTACTGGATTGAAATCCTGCAGCCCAACATGCTGGAGAAGCAGCGCAAGTAAGGCTGGCTTGGCAAAGCCCTGGCGTCAGTCTGAACGACTGTTGCCGGGAGCGTTGCCAAAACGGGAAGCCACAATAACCGCAATGGTCAGTATCAGAGCCCCGGTAATGCCGATGGGCCCCAGCACCTCCCCCAAAATCAGCCAGGCCAGAAGTGCCACAAACAACGGTTCCAGCGTGACGATGATGCTGGAAAGCGTGGCAGGCGTAGTCTTCATCCCCGCGAAGAAACACAGGTAGCCAATACAGGTTGGCACCACGCCGATGTACAGCACCATCAACCAGTGCGACAGCCCAAGGCTGGCGAGCCCGGCAAAGCCACCGGTAAGTGCCACTATCGGCACTAGCAGAAGGGCAGCGGTCAGAAAACAGATAAAGGCGGTGGTGAACACCGGGGTGCCGGCGGAATTGTAGCGACTGGTGAGGGTAAAGCCGGTGTATACGGCGGCGGCAAGCAACGCCATCAGAATACCCGCAAGCCGCAAGGTACCGGCCGTGTCCATATC
The DNA here is from genome assembly GCF_050707965.1 of Marinobacter sp. KM021. Classification (NCBI taxonomy): domain Bacteria; kingdom Pseudomonadati; phylum Pseudomonadota; class Gammaproteobacteria; order Pseudomonadales; family Marinobacteraceae; genus Marinobacter; species Marinobacter sp. KM021. The sequence goes on along the minus strand of NZ_CP136129.1, from coordinate 2,483,738 downwards.
ACTGGCCACCAGCATGCCAGTGCCGAGGATGGCCGCAAACGCCGCCGCCAGAGTCAGCGGGCCCGGTTTTTCGCCTAACATGGGCGCCGCCAGAATGGCCACCAGAACTGGCGGCAGGCACAGGGCGATCAGCGTGGCGATGCCGGCACCGGTCAGATCAACCGCCACCAGATAACTACCCTGATAAAACGCCTGGAACAACCCCATTGCAGCTAATGGCAATAGGGCCTTGGCGCTGAGCCCGCGCAGTGAACTACCGGGGACCTTCTGGCCGGGATGCTGTAATTCCAGCTGCTGCTGTTCCCGCCGCATCAACAGGTAGAAAAACGGCAACGCAACCACCAGGCGCAACAGCGCAAGCGTAAGGCCGGTCAGCTCGGTGCCGGTAAACAGGAATTTGGCAACAATGCCGGTGGTGCCCCACAGCAGGGCCGCGAACGCGATGAGTAAAGCGCCATGAATCATGAAAGTGGCCAACGCAATGAATGTAAAGCCGAAAAGGGTAACAGTGGCTGGCAGTTGGCGCTATAGGGGAAAGAACGGGCAGCCAGGGCTGCCCGGAGGGCTTAAACGCTTACTCGGCAGACAGCCGATCGGCATTGCGCTCAACGGTGCGAGCACCGATGCCTTTCACATTGGCCAGGTCTTCCACAGACTGGAACGGACCGTTTTCAGAGCGGTAAGCCACAATGGCCTCGGCCTTGCTTTCGCCAATGCCGTTCAGGGTGGCCAGCGTGGCAACGTCCGCCTGATTGATGTTAATGGTAGCCGGCTGTTCAGCGTGGGCGAAGCCTGTGGCCAGAGAGAACAGCAGAACGAGGGTAGCCAGAATGCCTGTGTGTTTCATCGGAGAACTCCTTTTTAAAGACGTTGTTATGAGACGTCAGGAGTAACAAACCGTGGGTGTGGGTAATGGGCTGGAGCGATGAGAGAAACGGTAAAACGGTAGGCTGTGTAAGTGCACGGAACGGGACCACAGTCCGTGTAGTCCCCAAATTCCGTGGCTGACCCCTGCCTGATCCATCAGGCGCGCATCATCCTGAGCACTTCGTCCTTGCGTTCGTCCCTGTAAGCCCTGTTCCATCGGGCAACTCCGGTTCCGTGGAGTTTCCATCCCTGAGCCAACGTCCGTGCTGGCTTGTCATCCCTGACAATGCTCATTCTACGCCTGGCCGGTTCATTAAGAATCGGACATCTGCCTGTCGGTGTGTGCGATATTTCCTACAGGGCTGTGAGCCGGCCGGTGAACCTAAGTTCATTGTTTCACGGGGCTTTTCTGGGCAATTTCTTGCCCGCCGCGATGCGCGTCGGCGGCCTCTTTTATCTTCTCCATGGTGATTTCCCGCACCGCTTTCTGGCTGGACCGGATGTGCCGGGTCAGCCGGTCGGCGGCATCGGTAGCGTGGCCGGTGCGAAGTGCTTCCAGAATCTGTGAGTGTTCAATATAGGTGGCATCCACCCGGTCATCCCGGGTGAAATCCAGCCGGCGGATAATCCGCAGGCGGTCGGTAATTTCCCGGTGAATACGAGTCATCTCCCGATTGCCGGCGGCGGCCACCAGATCACAGTGAAAGCTCTCGTCCAGTGCCCGCACGGTACTGCCCACGGCCCGTTCGGAGGGGTGGTCCGGGTTCCAGATGGCAATCAGGGTGCGCAGGGTTTGAGGTTCCTCGGGCAGGGCGCAGATTTTGTGCATGGCGGCCCGTTCGAGGGTAATCCGCAAGTCGTAGAGTTCTTCCACCTGCTGAAAATCAAAGGGCTTAACCTGCCAGCCACTGCGAAACAGAACATCGACGTAGCCTTCCCGCTGCAACCGGTACAGGGCCTCGCGCACCGGTGTCCGGCTGGCATTCAGGCGGGCACCCACGTCGCCCTCGCTGAACTTGTCCCCGGGAATCAGGCGGAACTCAAAAATATCGTCCTTCAGGGCTTCATAAACCCGGTCTGCCATGGAGGCCTTTCTTTTGGTGGTCGTTTTCATTTTCGGAGTTTGCCCTCTTTTGGGGGTGTCCTCTTGTTTTGGAGTTTGGCGCTGGGTTTTGGGGATTGGGGAGGCCTTTCAAAAGACGCCGTGAATACGTCCATGTAGGCTTGAGTGCGACATCCCTGTCGCACACACTTTTGAAAGGCCTCCCCAATCCCCAAACCCGACTCCCTAAGCCTGCGAGAGGTGATAGCCGCAATCACAGGAGCCAGCCAAGCCGATGTGCGGGAACCCCTCCACAGACTGTGCGCAGCATGGATGCTGCGCTCAAGCCCCCATGGATGGGTTCACGGCGTGTCTGTGGAGGGGTTCCCGCACAGCGGCGCTATCACCCAAACAGCAGGCCAGCACCAAAGGCGCCGATTTCCCAACCCCGAAACCAGCAACCGTAATCAAACTTCGATGCTAAGCAGGGGCTCCCCGGGAGTAACAGACTTCCCAGGCTCCACATGCATGGCACTGATGGTGCCAGACAGCGTCGCATTTACCTCGAACTCCATCTTCATAGCCTCTACGATCACCAACGGATCACCCTCCGCCACCGTATCCCCCGGCTTCACCAGGCACTTCCAGATATTCCCGGCAATCTCCGCGCTCACCAACTCCCCAAACCGCTCCAAGTCTGAGGTATCCGGTTTTGGCGGGGCCTTGGCCAGGCGGTCGAGTTCTTCGGCTTCGCTCTCCTTCCACAAAGCCACCTCTTTAGCATAAGCCGCCTGCTGCAGTTTGCGGAACTCGGCGATGGAGCTTTCGTTGGCGTCCAGGAAGGCCTGGTGGGATTTCAGATCGAAGGTTTCTTCTTCGATCTTGATTTCCAGCTTGCCGGCGCGGAACTGGTCGCGCATCTCGGTCAGTTCGTCTTCGGTGACCGGGTAGTAGCATACCTGATCAAAGAACCGTAACAGCCAGGGCGCGTCTTCGGCGAACTGTTTGTTTTTCAAGTATTTGTTCCAGATCGGCAGGGTTCGCCCCACCAGTTGGTAGCCGCCGGGGGAGTCCATGCCGTAGATGCACATGTAGATGCCGCCGATGCCCACGGTGCCTTCGGCGGTGTAGGTTCGGGCCGGGTTGTATTTGGAGGTGAGCAACCGGTGGCGTGGGTCCAGAGGCACGGCGCAGGGGGCGCCGAGGTAGACGTCGCCCAGGCCCAGTACCAGGTAGCGGGCGGAGAAGAGCACGTCTTTGACGTCGTCCCGGCTGGGCAGGCCGTTGATGCGTTGCATGAAGTCGACGTTGCTGGGTAGCCAGGGCGCGGTGTCGCGAACGGACTGGCGGTATTTCTCCACGGCTTCCAGGGTGGCGCTGTCTTCGAAGGCCATGGGCAGGTGGATGACCCGGCTGCGGACTTTCAGCTCATCCGTGGGCGGCAAGGTGGCTTCCAGGTCCAGCAGGTAGGTCATCAGCGCTTCCTGGGACAGCAGGCGGGCGTCGTACCTCAGCTGCAGGGAGCGCACGCCGGGGGACAGTTCCAGCAGGCCGTTGGGTTGTACATCGGCGATGGCTTCCATCAGGGCGTGGATGCGCATGCGGGCGCCCAAGTCCAGTACGTTGGCGCCGTATTCCAGCAGAATGTACTGGTCACCGGCCTGGCGGTAGGTCACTTCCGGGCGGCCGTCGGTTTCGTCCAGGTGCGCCAGGATGGTGGCAGACAAACCATTCAATGGTGCCAGGTCAGGCGCCACCAGGGTGACCGCCGGCGGGGCCATCAGGCTCTTGATGGCCAGTTCCTGGCGTTCGGCCAGTTGCACCGCCGTGTCGTTATCAATCGCTACAAACCGGATGGTGTCGCCGGGTTTTACCTGGCCGACTTTCCACAACTCGGCTTTGGCGATGGTCACCGGGCACACAAAGCCGCCCAGGCTGGGGCCATCCTTGGTGAGGATAACCGGCATGTCGCCGGTAAAGTTGATGGAGCCGATGGCGTATTCGGTGTCGTGGATGTTGGACGGGTGCAGGCCTGCCTCGCCGCCGTCTTCACGGGTGAATTCCGGTTTCGGGCCATTCAGGCGGATGCCCAGGCGGTTGGAGTTGTAGTGTACTTCCCAATCCTGCTCGAAGAACTTCTCGATGGATTTTTCCGAGAAGAAATCCGGGGCGCCGTGGGGGCCATAGAGCACGCCGATTTCCCAGTGGTTGGGGTAATCCGGAATCAGGTCCGGGTCTGCCGGGGCGGGGTCGTGGGTTGGCCCCGGGGTGGTGCAGGCGGGCAGCTCCAGCTGGCTGATGCCGAGCATGTCGCCGGGGCGCAATGGGCGGCCGCCGTGGCCGCCAAACTGGCCCAGGGCGAAGGTAGACCGGCTGCCCAGGTACACCGGCACATCAAAACCGCCGCGTACCGCCAGATAGGTACGGCAACCTTTGATGGCCTTGCCCACGGCCAGCACCTGGCCGGCTTTGACGGTAATGGGTTTCCAGAATTCCACCGCCTTGCCGTCGAGGGTCGCGTCTGTAAGAGCACCGGTCAGCGCTACTACGGAATCCTTGTGGAATTTCAGGCTGGGGCCAATCAGTGTGGACTCCAGGCCAGCGGCGTCGTTGTGGTTGCCGACAATCCGGTTGGCAATGCGGAAGGCGTAGTCGTCCATCGGGCCACTGGGTGGTACACCGATGTTCCAGTAGCCCACACGGCCGGGGTAATCCTGCACGGTGGTGTAGGTGCCGGGTTTCAGCACTTCCGCCACTGACGGCTTGAACTCGAAGCTCTCCAACGCGCGGGTGGAGACAATGCCATCCTCAAAACTTTTCTGGGCCACTACCTGGCGCAGGTAATCCAGGTTGGTGGCGATGCCCATCAGCCGGGTTTCCGCAAGCGCCTGGCGCAGTTTGGCCAGGGCATCGGCCCGGTCGGTGCCGTGCACAATCAGTTTGGCGATCATCGGGTCGTAGTGGGCGGACACTTCGCTGCCGTTTTCCACCCAGGTATCCACCCGCACGCCGTGTTCCGGCCAGTACACATCGGTCAGTTCACCGGGGGAGGGCTGGAAATCTTTCAGCGGGTCTTCCGCGTAAATGCGCACTTCCATGGACGCGCCGTTCAGTTCCGGCTGGAAGCTGGCCAGGTCCGGGCTTTCGCCGGCGGCGATTTTCAGCATCCACTCGATCAGGTCCAGGCCGGTGACAGACTCGGTCACCGGGTGCTCTACCTGTAAGCGGGTGTTCACTTCCAGGAAATAGAACTCGTCCCGGTCGGCGTCGTAAATGTATTCCACGGTACCGGCAGAGCGGTAATTCACCGACTGCCCGAGGGAGACGGCGGCATTCAGCATGGCCTGGCGCGTGGCGGCCGGCAGGTTCGGCGCCGGGGTTTCCTCCACCACCTTCTGGTTGCGCCGCTGCAGGGAGCAGTCCCGTTCGCCCAGGGCCACCACATTCCCCTGGCCATCGCCGAACATCTGCACTTCCACATGGCGGGCCCGGGCAATGAAGCGCTCCAGGAACACACCGCTGTCGTTAAAGAAGCTCTGGCCCTGGCGACGAACGGTTTCGAAGGCATCCCGCAGTTCGCTCTCGCTATTGCAGCGGGTCAGGCCGATGCCGCCACCGCCGGCGGTGCTTTTCAGCATTACCGGGTAGCCCAGGCGCTCGGCGGTTTGCAGGGCTTCGTCCAGGGTTTCCAGCAGGCCGCTGCCCGGGGCCAGGGGTACGCCGGCGGCTTCCGCCAGTTCCCGGGCCCGGTGTTTCAGGCCGAATTCGCGCATCTGTTCCGGGGTGGGGCCGATGAACACAATGCCTTCGGCCTCGCAGGTTTCGGCGAAGTCGGCGTTCTCGGACAAAAAGCCGTAACCGGGAATGATGGCTTCCGCGCCGGTTTGCTTGGCTGCTGCCAGAATCTGGGCCTTGTCCAGGTAGGTTTCGCTGGCACCTTTGCCCACCAACGCCACGGCTTCATCGGCGGTGGTGACGTGCAGGCTGTGGCGGTCTTCATGGGAGTGCACGGCAACGCTGCCGATGCCCATGGCTTTGAGGGTACGGATGGTGCGGACGGCGATTTCGCCTCGGTTGGCGATGAGGACTTTCTTGAACATGTTGTTTGGTCTCCGGAGTAGGTGGGGTCAGACCCGCAGGGTCTGACCCCGAAGCGCATCATTGGGGGGCGGCGGCCCCGGATTTGACAAAGGCGCGCCAGCCGCCGAATTCGGTGACATCTCTGGCGCCGGTGAAGCCGTAGCCTTCGCAGATAAAGCCGTTCACCCAGCGGCCATCGGCCAGCTCAACGTTGCCGATGCCGAGGGGGGCGGGGATCAGGTCGACGAAGGAGCCGAATTCCGAGGCGGCCATTTCCCAGACTTCCAGCACGATTTCGGCGCCGTCTTGCTCTACCCGTTTCAGGCCCGGTTTGGGCGGGGTGGTGTTGGGCAGGGCGTACAGGCGGTAGTTGGGGGTGGTGGTGGTTTGCTCCAGCAGCCGGGCCTTGCGTTCGGTGAGCTGGGTGTTCAGGGGCATACCAGACAAATGGGCGCCCACCACCGCCACCTGAATGGTCGGAACGGCCGGTTGGTAAGTAACCACTTCCTCCGGGCGGGTTTTATCTGTGGCGCCCAACGGCGTTGGGTGGGCATTCAGCCACTGGCTGGCCAGGGTTTGCAGTTCCCGGTCTTTCCAGGCGCCGCTGATCAACGTCACGCCAAAGGGCAGGCCGTCGTCCCGGAAGCCGGCGGGCACCGCCAGGGCGCACAGATCCGCCAGGTTCACGAAGTTGGTGTACGTGCCCAGCTGGCTGTTTAGCACCACCGGGTCGGCATTGACCGCATCAATGGTTGGGGCGATGGGGGCGGTGGGAACCATCAGGCTGTCCACTTCCGCCAGGAGCGTGTCAATCTGCCTCAGCAATTCTTCCTTGCGATACTGCGCTTTGAAGGTGTCGGTGGCGGTGAAGTTGGCGGCTTTACTGATGATTGCCCGCACCGTCTCGTTCATGTCACCGTTGTGTTCGGCCATAAACGTCTGCACCGCCGCATGGCGTTCGGCCACCCAGGGGCCTTCATAGAGCAGGGCGGCCAACTCCAGCAGCGGGCTGAAATCCAGCGGCACCAGTTCAACACCGGCGGTATCCAACTGGCGCCACTGGCCCAACGCGGTATTCCAGGCCGCTTCCGCCTGCTGGTCACCAAAGAACTCGGGGTGTTCAGGAATGGCCAGGCGCTGCACCGGGCCGGGGCGGCGAAGGGCAGGGGCATCCAGGGGCAGGGCGCTGGGTGCTTTCCGGGAAAAGGCATCGGCGGCATCAAAGCCCGCCATCACCTCTGCCACCAGGACGGCATCGCCAATGGTCAGGCCGAACACCGAGACACAGTCCAGCGACCGGCAGGCCGGCACCACACCGTTAATGCTGAACAGGCCCTTGGTGGGTTTCAGCCCCACCAGGTTGTTCAGGCCGGCGGGCACCCGGCCGGAGCCGGCGGTGTCTGTGCCCAGGGCAAAGGGCACCAGGCCCCGTGCCACCACAGAGGCAGAACCAGAGCTGGAGCCGCCGCTGATCACCTTCGGGTTAACACTGTTGGGTACCGCACCATAGGGCGACCGGGTGCCCACCAGCCCGGTGGCGAACTGGTCCAGATTGGTTTTGCCAATCACCACGGCGCCGGCGGCTTTCAGTTTGCGCACCACGGTGGCGTCTTGTTCGGGGGTGTGGGCAAAGGCCGGGCAGGCGGCGGTGGTTTCAAAGCCGGCGGCATCAATGTTGTCTTTCACCGCGAACGGAATGCCATAAAGCGGTAACTGTTCCAGATCACCGTCAACGGTTTCCAACTGGTCCGCCAGTTCGGCCATAGCCTGGTGGAAGCCGTCTTCGCCCAACCGGGAGATCCAGGCGCTGTCGTCACCTTTCAGGTAATCCAGCAGTTTGCTGATCAGGGCTTCTGGCTCGGCGCCTTCTCTATAGGCCTGTTGCCAGTCTGCGATCGTCCATCCAAGGGTGGTTGGCATGGGATGTCGTCCTCATGTGTGGTAAAACTTGTATACATGAGCAATGGCAAGCTGCGTGCCAGACACCGGATAAACGTCACTATTTCAATAAAAACAGTTGGTTAATGGTTTTTGCATGATAGTTGGGCAAAACCGGCATGCACCAGTAAGGCGCAGAAACGCGCCAGAAGGCACCAAAATCAGGCCTCAATCCGGGTAAATCACCGGCCCTGGCGGCCTTTGTCTAGCTTGTATACTAGATAACTTATTGGTTTATCGTGCTTTTTGTAGGAGTTGGAACGGCAGATGCAATCACCCCGTTGCGTTTGACGACTCATAACCCAACGAAAAGGACGCGCAACATGAGCATCAAAAAACACGTGAAAATGGGCCTGTCTGCACTGGCACTGTCTGTCTCCTTCCACGCCATGGCGGCGGAAGACCCCATCAAAGTGGGCATTCTGCATTCCCTCTCCGGCACCATGGCGATCAGTGAAACCGCACTGAAAGACACCATGCTGATGCTGATCGAAAAGCAGAACGCCGAAGGCGGTGTACTGGGCCGCAAGCTGGAGCCGGTCGTGGTAGACCCCGCCTCCAACTGGCCGCTGTTCGCTGAGCGGGCACGGGAACTGCTGGAGAAAGAAAAAGTAGATGTGATTTTCGGCAACTGGACCTCGGTGTCCCGTAAATCCGTGCTGCCGGTGGTGGAAGAACTGAACGGCCTGCTGTTCTACCCGGTGCAGTACGAGGGTGAGGAATCTTCTGAAAACGTCTTCTACACTGGCGCTGCGCCCAACCAGCAGGCCATTCCGGCGGTGGATTACCTGAAGAACGACCTGGGCGTTGAACGCTGGGTACTGGCGGGCACCGATTACGTTTATCCGCGCACCACCAATCGCATCCTGGAAACCTACCTGAAAGACCAGGGCGTGGCCGATGCAGACATCATGATCAACTACACCCCGTTTGGTCATTCGGACTGGCAGTCCATCGTTTCCGACATCAAGAGCTTTGGCAGCGCCGGCAAGAAAACCGCCGTGGTTTCCACCATCAACGGCGATGCCAACGTGCCTTTCTACCGGGAACTGGGTAACCAGGGTGTTTCCGCCTCCGACATTCCAGTGGTGGCCTTCTCCGTGGGTGAGCAGGAGCTTTCCGGCATCGACACCGCGCCGCTGGTGGGCCACCTGGCTGCCTGGAACTACTTCATGAGCGTGGATAACGAAGCCAACTACGACTTCATCGACGCTTGGGTAGAGTTCAAGGGCGACGAAAAAGCCGTCACCAACGACCCCATGGAAGCCCACTACATCGGCTTCAACATGTACGTTGAGGCAGTGAAGAAAGCCGGCACCACCGATGTCGACGCCATCAAAGACGCGATCATCGGCGTAGCCGTGCCCAACCTCACCGGCGGCATTGCCACCATGATGCCCAACCACCACATCACCAAGCCGGTGCTGATTGGCGAGATCCAGGACAACGGCCAGTTCTCCGTAGTCTGGGAAACGCCGTCTACCGTGGCTGGCGATGCCTGGTCTGACTTCCTGCCGGGTTCCAAAGACCTGATCAGTGACTGGCGCGCCCCGCTGCGTTGCGGCAACTTCAACGTGGTGACCGGCAAGTGCGGTGGCTCTGCGGAAGTGGCTTCCAACTAAGCGACCCAACCGGGCAGGTGAGCGTGCCTGCCCGGCTTTTCCACTCTCATTTCAACGCCAACAGGAATGAACCATGAGCATCTTCCGACTGCTCGCCGGGCTCGCTTTGGCCTGGTGCCTGGCTCTGGGGCCGGCGGTGGCCACTGCCCAGGTGCAGGACGACACCGCCCAAACGCTGTTGCAACGGCTCGCAGAAGCCAACAACGCCGAGAAAAGCAAGGTACTGAAACAGATTGCAGAAAGCAGCGACGAACGGGCCCGGGGCTGGCTGGAAGCCTTCGCCGGCGGCAAGCTCGCCACCGTAAAATCCTCCGGCTACGTGGTGCTGGTCACCAACAACACCGGGCGCAACTGGCAAGTGGCCAGCGCCGTGACTGGTGACAGCATGGGTGAAATGTCTCGCCGGGAGCTGGACAGCATTCGGGTGAACAACGCCCTGCGCAGCCAGGTGGAAGGCATTCTCTCGGTGGTAGACCTGACGGTAGCCGACCACCGCACCCGCCGCGCCGCCGCCCGCCATTTGCTGGGCCGGGTGGATGCGGTAACCGCGCCGTTGATTGAAGAACGACTTGAGGTGGAAGAAAACGACCGGGTGCGCGATTTGTTGGCTAACGCCCTGGCCATCCACCAACTGGAACAAGGCGACATCAACGCCATCGAACAACTCTCTGGCAGCCTGAACTCCCGCGTGCGGGCTGCTTTGAATAACGCGGCCAGCAGTGACGACCCGGCCATCGCCGCGGCCGCCGAGAAAGCGCTGGCCAGCATCGAACAGAAACTGAAAATGAACAGCGCCGCCGAAACCCTGTACTTCGGCCTCTCTCTTGGTTCCGTACTGGTACTGGCCGCCATCGGCCTGGCCATCACCTTCGGGGTGATGGGCGTAATCAACATGGCCCACGGCGAACTGATCATGTTGGGTGCCTACACCACCTGGGGCATGCAGCAACTGTTTCCTGGCCAGCCGGGCCTGGCGCTGATTCTGTCTATCCCCGCCGGCTTCATGGTGGCCGCGCTGGCGGGCATCATCATCGAGCGCAGCGTGATCCAGCACCTCAAAGGCCGCCCGCTGGAAACCCTGCTGGCCACCTTTGGCATCAGCCTGATTCTGCAGCAACTGGTGCGCACCGTGATCTCACCGCTCAACCGCACCGTGGTTACCCCGGAATGGATGAGCGGCTCCATCATGATCAACGAGGCATTGTCCCTCACCCTCAACCGCCTGTACGTGATCGGCTTTGCCCTGGTGGTGTTCGCCGGGTTGATGCTGATCATGCGCCGCACCCGTTTGGGGCTGGAAGTGCGCGCCGTTACCCAGAACCGCGCCATGGCTCGCTCCATGGGCATCAAGGCCACCAAGGTGGACATCATGACCTTCGCTCTGGGCTCCGGCGTGGCCGGGCTGGCGGGTGTGGCGCTGTCACAGATCACCAACGTAGGCCCCAACCTGGGCCAGAACTACATCATCGATTCCTTCATGGTGGTGGTGTTCGGCGGCGTGGGTAACCTGTGGGGCACCCTGGTAGCCGGGCTGACCCTGGGCACCATCAACCAGATTCTGGAACCCTGGGCTGGCGCGGTACTGGCCAAGATCATGGTGCTGGTACTGATCATCCTGTTCATTCAAAAACGGCCGCGGGGACTCTTTCCCCAGAAAGGCCGTGCGGCGGAGGGCTGAGTTATGGCGTCATCACAAACCTGGCTGCTCCGGCCCCTGCAGGAGCGTTCCACCCAACTCTTTCTGGGCGTGCTGTTCGGCGCTTTGATAGTAGTCACTTTTCTGCACCTGTTCATGCCCCAGGACAGCGCGCTGCACGTAAGCGCCTACACGGTCACCCTGCTGGGCAAATACCTGTGCTACGCCTTGCTGGCGGTGGCGGTAGACCTGGTGTGGGGCTACCTGGGCATTCTCAGCCTGGGCCACGGTGCCTTCTTTGCCCTGGGCGGCTACGCCATGGGTATGTACCTGATGCGCCAGATCGGCGACCGGGGCGTGTACGGCGACCCGGTACTGCCAGACTTCATGGTGTTCCTGAACTGGGACACACTGCCCTGGTACTGGCAGGGCTTCGACATGGCCTGGTTTGCCTTCATCATGGTGCTGCTGGCCCCGGGCCTGCTGGCGCTGGTGTTCGGCTTTCTGGCCTTCCGCTCCCGGGTAACCGGAGTGTACTTGTCCATCATCACCCAGGCGCTCACCTTTGCGCTGATGCTGGCCTTCTTCCGCAACGAAATGGGCTTTGGCGGCAACAACGGCCTGACCGACTTCCGAGACATCCTCGGCTTTAACTTGCGCAGCGACGCCACCCGCCTGGGGCTGTTCATCGCCACCGGCATCGCCCTGGCCATTGGCTATGTGATTTGCCGGGGCATTGTTACCAGCAAACTCGGCCGGGTAAGCGTGGCCTGCCGGGACGCCGAAGCCCGCACCCGCTTCCTGGGTTACCGGGTAGAACGGGTGCAGCTGTTCGTATTTGTGGTGTCCGCCATGCTGGCGGGTGTGGCCGGGGCCCTGTACGTGCCGCAAGTGGGCATTATCAACCCCAGCGAATTCTCGCCGCTGTTCTCCATCGAAATCGTGGTATGGGTGGCCCTGGGCGGCCGCGCAACGCTGTACGGAGCCGTGATTGGCGCCATCCTGGTGAACTACGCCAAAACCGTGTTCACCGGCGTAATGCCGGATGCCTGGCTGTTCGCCCTGGGCGCGCTGTTTGTGCTGGTGACCGTGTTCCTACCTAAAGGCATTGCCGGGCTGCTGCAGAAGCGCCGAAAAGCCAAAGACGACGACACCGCCACCGGGCAGGAGGCCACCGCATGAGCATGTTCGAACAACTGGCCAACCGCGACCGGGTATTTGAATTCTTGGCTCCCGCTGCCTCCCCGGTGGATGTGCGCCACGGCCCCATCCTGTACCTGGAAGACGTGAACGTGAGCTTTGACGGCTTCAAGGCCATCAACAACCTCAATCTAACCATCGACGACGGCGAACTGCGCTGCATTATCGGCCCCAACGGCGCGGGTAAAACCACCATGATGGACATCATCACCGGTAAAACCCGGCCGGATACCGGCTCCGTGTGGTTCGGCAGCCGCCACAACCTGCTCACCATGAACGAGCCGGACATCGCCAGCCTGGGCATCGGCCGCAAGTTCCAGAAACCCACGGTGTTTGAAGCGCTCACCGTATTCGAAAACCTGGAACTGGCCATGGCCGCCGACAAACGCATATTCCCAACCCTGACCGCCATCATGAAACCCGAATACCGGGACCGCATCGACGAAGTGCTGGAGATGATCAAACTCAAAACCCTGCGGGACAAACCCGCCGGCATCCTCTCCCACGGCCAGAAACAGTGGCTGGAAATCGGCATGCTGCTGATGCAGAAACCCCGGCTGCTGCTGGTGGACGAACCGGTAGCGGGCATGACCGAACAGGAAATGGAACGCACCGCCGAACTGCTCACCAGCCTGGCCGGCAAACAGTCCGTGGTGGTGGTAGAACACGACATGGGCTTTGTGCGCTCCATCGCCCGCCAGGTCACCGTACTGCACCAGGGCAGCGTACTGGCCGAAGGCACCATGGACCAGGTCTCCAACGACCCGGAAGTGATCAAGGTATACCTGGGGGAGGACGCGTAATGCTCAAGATCCAGAAGCTGAACCAATACTACGGCGAAAGCCACACCCTCTGGGATCTGGACCTGGACATCCCCCAGGGCCAGTGCACCTGCGTAATGGGCCGCAACGGCGTGGGCAAAACCACCCTGATGAAATGCATCATGGGTGAGGAAACCACCGAAAGCGGCAGCATCGAATTCGCCCAGGACGTGGAACTGACCAAAAAGAAAATCGAAGACCGATCACGGCTCGGCATTGGTTACGTGCCCCAGGGAAGACAGATATTCCCGCTGCTGACCGTGGAAGAAAACCTGCGCACCGGCCTGGCCGTGCGTAAGGACGGCAGTAAGAAAATACCCGAGCGGGTGTATGAGCTGTTTCCGGTGTTGAAGGAAATGAAACACCGCAGAGGTGGTGATCTTTCAGGCGGGCAGCAACAGCAGCTGGCCATTGGCCGGGCGCTGGTGATCGAGCCCAGGCTGTTGATTCTGGATGAGCCGGGGGAGGGGATTCAGCCGAATATTGTGGCGCAGATTGGGGAGGTTATTCGCAAATTGATCGAAGAGGATGGGCTGACGGTGCTGCTGGTTGAGCAGAAGTTGCCGTTTGCGCGGAAGTATGCGGATCGGTTTGTGATTTTGGATCGGGGGCGGGGGGTTGCTGAGGATGAGATTTCGGGGTTGACGGATGAACTCATCAAACAGCACCTGACTGTTTGACCGCCTATCAAGACATAAACCGCCACGCCACCGGCGACCGTTTCGACCAGAAACGGCGCTGGGCGGCGGCTACCTGTCCGCACCTTCACATCGTAGCCCACCAAAAGCCGCTCGGGAAACCGCGCGGCTTTTTCAGTATCTCTTTTACAAAATTTGACCTTGACGGTATGGGAAGTTTCCTGAAGAGTAGGTTAGTGTGTAGTTATAAGAAACGGATTGGCAGCTGTTAAGGAAAACCGATGGACTTCGGCCAGCTATTCAACACACTCCTGAACTCTCTACCGAATCAACTCTGGTATTTCGTACCGCTGTTCATCCTGTTGCCAATTCTGAGAACACCCTGGTTCAAAGGCAAAGCCGGCGAAGCCATGGTCAACATTGCCGCTAAGCTGTTTCTCGACAAAACGCGCTACCACCTCATAAAAAACGTCACCTTGCCCACCGAAGACGGTACCACCCAGATCGACCACATCATTGTGTCCCGCTACGGGGTGTTCGTGGTGGAAACCAAGAACATGAAGGGCTGGATCTTCGGTAACGCCAAACAGCGGTATTGGACGCAGAAGATCTTCAAGTACTCGCAGAAATTTCAGAACCCACTGCATAAGAACTACAAGCATGTCAAGACCTTGCAGAGCATGCTGGGACTGGAAGATCAGCAGGTGCATTCGTTGGTGGTATTTGTGGGGAATTTGACGTTTAAGACGGAAATGCCGGGTAACGTGACGCAGAGTAGGGGAGAAAGTAATGTTGGATGTAAGTTCTGCACAACTAGAGCGGGTTATAGTTCATAAAGTTGGCAATAAAATTCGAGAAGAAGGCTATGTACTTTCGGAATCCGAATTAGATTCAGACGAGACGTTAAATGAGGTTCTTATAAGAGGGTACCTGAAGCCGCTAAGCAAATCCCAAAAGCTATACGATTTTTTCCATGAGTCGGATATAAGTCTTAATGCTGTAAATAACTTCTCAAAAAAAATATTCCTTGATCAATCTACGTTTGTAGAGGAGAGCAAACATGTTGCAAAACATCTCTACAGCGTGTCAACTCACCCCAATGTGTCGGAAGGTGAGTTAATAATTATGTTGGTTTCTAATATTTTTCTAGATGAGGAGCCCGGAATTGGATTGGCAATACTTAAGGTTGAGTCTAAGGACGAATATCTTGATATAAGAGAGCAGGATGGGGTGATTACCGTTTATGAGCGGCAGGGGGTTCCTTTGGGAAGAGTGCAGAAAGGTGCGCTTGTTCTTTCTCAAGATGGCTCCGTATTATCTGTCGATAATTTAGGCCACAAAACTAAATATTGGGATGAGCTTTTTCTTAAGTTGATGCCGAAGAAAAATGATGAATTCTTTGCCGGTGCTGCAGCTAAAGTGTTAAAGGGAGTAGTTTCCAAGTGCCAAGACTCAGAAACGATTCTTGAAATTAATAAAAAGTTGGAAGATAGCTTGGAAGAAAGTGGGAAAGTGTCGTTTGAGAAAATAAGAGAGATCTCTGAAGAAATTGTTGGGACAGAGGCGAGTCACCAAATATGCGAAAGTGCTTTAGGGGGTAGACTTTCCGAAGACACGTCAGCGCATTTTGTCGATGGTGGTTTGCTAAAGAAGAAGTCAAAATCATTTCTTTCTCGCGTTCGTATTGTTGACGGAGCGGCGGAGGTTGTTATGAAGTCTGATAAATTTCTGCTGAAGGATGTTCTGGTATCTGAAACTGAAAAAGAGATCAAGGCAATTTTGCGATTTAAGAAGAACGAGGTTAATGATGGGTGAGGCGTCAAAAACATCTGGAGAGCTGGGTGAAAAATTAGCTGAGAAGTTGTTGGAGATAATTGGCTGGTTGGGATCGTTACATAACGTAAATATACCTTGTAATAACGAAGCCCATATTGGCTCAAGCGGTAATCAGAGGAAAAGTCACGGTGAGGACAGGGTTTATATATATAATAATCCATTTCATGACGATTTTACTGAAGTTGTTCATGTTTCTGTAAAAAATAATTTAAAAAAATATCCTGCCGCCCAAACTCTAAGAACAAAATTTAGATCACACTATAGCGATCTTCAGGAAACTATAGACTGTGCAGTGCGTAATCCTGAAATAAATGAACTGGTATCTGCTTTTAGAGGTAGGTCTAATGTTAGTCATTCTGGTTTGCTTATTTGGGTTCATAACGATGAATATAATGTAAATAGTGATATCAAGAAAGAGCTTTCCAGTGTGCGATTAGATCAAGACGACCGGTATCCGGTATATTTGATAGATAATGAGCGTGCGGGATTTATTTTGAGTGTAATTGATCACGTTTCGAGATCTAGTGGTGATGCTAGCTTTTATTACCCGCAAATAGGTACCAGCATTAAAGTTGCAGAGGAACGGTGCGGTTCATATTTACCTTTGGAGTTGATTGCTTCAGATGTTGTTTTATTCGTTGTTGAAGAATTCGGAAGGAAGGTGCTTTATTTGTATGCAAATCAGCCTTTTGAAAGTGAAGCTTATAAGAAGTTAATTCATTACGCCCTTAAGTTTTCCGCGGGGCTGGTCAATGATATAAAAATTGGCATGCCTGATTTTAATGTTGCTAAGCATGATAATGAAGCTAAGAAAGCGCGATTTTCCTTTCAAGAGAGAAAGGAGCGTATTGAGCCATTTTCATTTAAGCGATCAATTTTAAATCTTTTGGAATGACTAGAGGTAAATATGAGATCTAAGTTTGACTTGGATGCTAGTATATTGTCTGGAGGTGAGCTCCGGACACTTCTGAACAGTGATCACATCTCTTATGGTGAAGTGCATTCCTGCTTGAAGAAAAAAGGGGTGTTTATTGGTCGGTCAGACAAGAGTGTTACTGTCCCATTATTATCGGCAACACTGCTTACACCAACCGAATTCACTGACCTCATTGAGGCCAGTGTGGATAGAGAATCACAGCCCAAAAACAAGGTTTCATCTATAGATTTGGTCCCAGGGGGCGGAGATTGGGTTGCGTCTCTTCGAGATTTACCACTATCTACGAAAAGTGATTTATCTGTAGACCATGAAGCGATTGACTTTGTTACAATGCCGCACGTAGAGATCGAATCTGGAAAGGTAAGAATACCGTATGTAATTAACAAAAAAGACTATAGTAAAGAGTGGCTGGAAAGAGAGCTTGAGTTTGAAGGCGAGGTTTCTATAGAGAAAAAGGGTAACGCACTAGTTCTTGAGTTTTCTTCTACTCACTCATCAAAGGAGACGGAAGAAATAAATCGAAAGATTGTTAATCAAATTTCTAAATTCCTGAAAAATAATAATATAGCGATGTCCTCCAATCCGAGAGCAATAACCTTTGGCTCGTTTAGTAACATTGAACGTGTGCGTTTCTTTAAAAGGCTTACCGCTTCAGTTCAAGGGCGATTAGACCTTGGGAAGGTGGATAATATAGAGATTTCTCTTGTAAATAGCGGCGCGGACTTGCCAAATGATCCAGAGGTTTCTTGGATGAAAAGGGTTGTTAAGGGGTTGAGAATAAGTGGGGAGAAACTTAATGATATCTTCTTAATAAATAATGAAAAATATTATCCATATTATTCGATTCAAAAGATGGATGTCGATTACGGTTTTAAATTTAAAGCAAACGAGGGTCAATGTCGATTTTGTTTTTCGTTTAGTGGTCCGGGGAAAGGCGTTTCCGAACAATCAGAGCTTGTTTTTTCCTGTGTGAATTTGCGGTTTAAGAATAGAGTGAATGAGTTTGCAAAGAAAGAGACGTCAAAGGTAATACATAATTCTATAAAGGATCTTATTGAAGAAAAATATCAGTTAATGTTAAAAGAGCGTGAAAAAGATAAAAGGGTAGACGATTGATAGATTTCTGGACCAGACGTGGAGGTTTTTTTAGTTGACCGGTTTTTAGATGCTAGGAAGGGTTAATCTATATCCATTGAGTAGCCTAAAGTAAGATTAAATCAATTAATAATAATAGGTCGAATCTTAATAAGATTAGCTTTGAGTTTGTCGATTCCTCCTGAGAAAGGCGTTAGGTTTAGCAGGGATCTATTTAATCCGCTACGGTTGAACGATTCTGGTAAGAAATAGAGGTTTTGAAAATGAGCGCGAAGTTGAATTTTAATTCCGACCAGTTTGTTGGCTGCGGTTGGACATATACTGCTTCTCCTGAAGATCACTATGGCTACTCATCGGTAATGCAAAGCCTTCATGAGCTGGCGAAGGAAAAGCGTGATGAGGGGCAGGTTCATCAGGCAGAAATGTTAGAGCTATTAGAGCGCGCAGCGTCAATGATGCTGGTTCCTGACAGTGTAAACGAACCGTTCATGCCATATATTCAAGATTTCCAAACTGGAAGAAGGTCAGCGATACCAGAAGATTTTACTAAAGAGGAGCTGGAGTTTTTCGAGATTATTCTGTCTGATATGGATGAGCCTTGGCTGAAAGCAAGGTTGTCAGATTTATTGTGGTTGTGTAAGAGACCTAAGAATCCTGATAATGCAATACTGGCAGTAGAGTCGTATATTTCTCACCCCATTGATTCAAATAGCTGGCGTAAAGATATAGATAATTGCTGGGAACGTGCCGCTCGTATAGCTATGCAGATCAAGGCCAAAGATAAGATAGAATTGATTAGAGATGAGTTATTTTCGGCATTCAATTTGGATTATCCAGAATGCGCATTCATGGTATTTTGGTTGGCAGATCTTTTAGATAGACTTAAAATTGACTCCGAGTATAGGTCAGAAATAGCAAGTAGATTATTCCAATTAGGATCTGAGCTAAAGGAAAAAGATGATTTCTATATAGCTAGATCCTATTTCGAACTGGCGCAAAAAAAATTTAAACAAGGCAACGACGAACAGGGCTGGCTTGATAGCCTTGTATCAATTGCTGACTGCTTCGAAAAAGAAGCGGACTCTCGAACTTCAGATAGTAACATGGTTGCCAATTCATTTTACGAAAATGCAATGCAAGCTTATCGACGTGTTCCGATAAAGTATCGTGATACGTACGATGTCGAAAATAAATTAAAGTCGATTCGAGATAAGATCAGCGTTACTGGGAAGGCGTCGTTGGCAGAGATGGGGGTAGTAAGAACTCCAGGGTTTGATGTCTCCGATATGGTTGAGATTTCAATTGCTCATGTTGCCGGAAAACACAGCCTTGAAGAGGCTTTAATGCATTTTGTTGGGCTTTATCCTGGCCCTGAGTATCAGAGCCTCACAGAGAATGCTCGAGAAAATATTCAACAGAACCCTTTCAGCAGCCTTATTGGCTCTTGCCATATCCGCAATGACGGAAGGGTTGTTGCGAAAACACCTGCAGCCAACCTTAGCGCGAGTGATGGCGATCCATCGAATCAAGCGGTACTGAATAGAAAAATTCTGCAACTATTTGAAGCGGAGGTTAGGTTAACAGTCTATGGCCAGATTCTACCAGCACTCAGTCAGATACAGATGGAATATCGGGTCACTAAGGATTTCTTACAAGCGGTTTGTCATCAATCTCCTCTTGTTTCGGAAGATCGAATTCAGCTATTAGCGTTCGCATTGTGGTTGGGGTTTGAGCATGATTTTGGAAATTCGGTTCATCTTGTTTGTCCTCAGATTGAAAACATCATAAGGGGTCAATTGAAAGAGAGTGGGGTTCACACCAGTAATATTGATCGTGAAGGCATTGAAAATGAAAATGGCCTAAGTACATTGATTGATCTTCCGGAGGCTAAGGAAGTATTTGGAGATGATTTGGCTTTCGAGATTAAGAGTGTTTTTACAGATACTCTTGGCTTCAATTTAAGAAATGAGGTTGCGCATGGGCTGTTAAATGACAGCTCCTCAAACTCAATATCTGCTATCTATGCGTGGTGGATGTCTTTAAGGTTGATTCTTAATTCGATAATAATTGGTTCATTTTCTGAAACAAAAGAATCCTCTAATTCAAATGACTCGGAGAATAATAGTGATCCGATGGTCTATATGGATGATGATGGCGAAGGTAAAGAGTATATTTATAAAGATGTCACCTCAGGCGCATTTACACAAGTAGTTGTTGAAGAGGCCGGAAGAATAGTATGGAGGTCTTCACTAGAGCTCACTGGGAGCGATAAACACAAGGCTAACCGAAAGTGCTCCCAATCGACAGAATGCTGGCGTAAGTAGGGAACGCTGTAAGCTAACCGGGGGCAGATCGATTTCAAATGGAATATCGGCGTCGGGTCTTTCCTTTTGCTCCCTCTCGTTTTTCCAATTTCGGGACTATTTCTCTGTCTTGAACTGTGTACCGAAAACCGGGCGGATTTATTTTCTGGTTCTGACCCAAAGGCGCACGTATTTGTATTCGAATAGGTTTCGAAGGATTACACTGTCCCTGTCCCTGTCCCTGTCCCTGTCCCTGTCCCTGTCCCTGTCCCTGTCCCTGTCCCTGTCCCTGTCTCGGATAGTGGTTCTGATTTTTTCAAAACAGTTTTCGTTGGTGCGTCTGAATGTCTGCCTCTTCGATAAACTTGAAGCTGAACCTTTCGCCGCCGAGTTCTACTGTCAGAGCATATATCGACTTAGGCCTTTGGTCGAAGCGAGTCATCTGGGATTGAAATCTTCCACTGTAACTCTGCCCCGGAAAAACAGTTGTCTTCTGGAGATATCCATCCATCGAACTAAGGTTGCGCTGCAGGTCTGACTGGATGTTTGAAACTCCGGCCTGGACGTTGGCTTGAATCTGAGCCTGAGCCGCCGCAGAGGCGGCGGGGTCATGAGTGTACGACTGAGCAGAGCCGTAGTAGCTTGCAGTCCCTCCGCTTCCGTATGCAGTTCCTGAACCATAGGTTGTGGTGGTCTGGGGCTGTGCAGCATTGAAGCTCTGGGCCATAGCGCTGAGAGCAAGTGCGGTTCTTCGGGATTGAGCACGACTGATGTGTTGTTGAGTCAGTTCGTTGTAAGAAAGAAGGTCAATCGAGTACTCGTCCTGCTGAAAGGAGATGTTTTCCACACTGACATTCACGGGTTCCTCAGACTTGTTTTGAACGAAGAGTAGACCAGTGATTGCCTCCCTGCGTATTCCGGCGAACGTGACCGGTCATTCCGGGGATCGTGACCGATTTGCACACGGCCCTCACGCTGGAGTCAGTTTTGTACTCTGAGCGGTCACGATGGGTCAACTGATTCCGTATTTTGTGCTTTGGCTTTTCGCAGTGATTCCCCCTTCAGATTGAGTCGGTGAGCACCGTGCAGGAGCCGGTCCAGGATGGCGTCAGCCAGCGTGGCGGAGCCGATGTAGTCATGCCAGTGTTCGGTTGGTAACTGGCTGGCGATGAGCGTTGAGCCTCGCCCGTGCCGGTCTTCGATCACCTCCATCAGATCCTGACGCTGTTGCGCCGTGACCTTCTGCATCCCCCAGTCGTCCAGGATCAGCAGGTCGGTTTTCAGCAACTGGTTCATCAGCCGTGCGTAGCTGCCATCGCCGTGGGCGATGCGCACCTGCTCGAACAGCCGCGGCACGCGCAAGTAGCGAACCGAGAGCCCCTGCCGGCAGGCCTGGTTGCCCAGGGCGCAGGCCAGCCAGGTCTTGCCGCAACCGGTCGGGCCGGTGATGCACAGGTTCAGGGATTGGCGGATCCAGTCACAGCTGGCCAGCCCCGCCATACGGGAGCGCTCCAGCCCCCGTGGATGGCGGTAATCGACGTCTTCCACGCAGGCAGGGACCCGCAACCGGGCCGCCTTCAGCAGCCGATCCAGACGGCGATTTTCACGATGTAGCACCTCCCGGTCGATCAGCAAGGCCAGGCGTTCCTCGAACGCCAGGTCGTGGGTGTCGGGCTGTGCCCGCTGCTGTTCCAGGGCATCGCACATGCCGGTCAGCTTGAGCTGTCGCAAGGTATCGAGGGTGTTTTGAGTCAGCATCAGTTTCTCCGGGATCAGTGGTAGTAGTGGGGACCGCGAACGTTGGTGTGAACAGGCAGATCGGCCAGTTCCGGTTCTTCCTCGGCCAGGGGTAACGGGAGCTGATCCAGCCCCTGTTTCAGGATCGAGCTGATGCTCTGGTAGCTGGCCGAGTTGATAGCCAGTGCTCGACTACAGGCCTGCTCCAACCGGTCACGGCTGTAACGTCGACTCAGGTTCAGTAGACCCAGGCATGACCGGTAACCATGCTCTGGATGAGGGCGATCCTTGAGCTGTCGCTGCACCACGTCCAGCGTGGCGGGACCGATGTCAGTGGCCCAGTTAAGGAACCGCCCCGGCGACCAGTTCTGATGGGCCTGATGGGACTTGGGCATGTGCTCGGTCAAGGTGACGAAGCGGCCCTTGCCATGCCGAGGGTGCAGAGCCACCCGCTGGCCTTTGTGCATGACCTCTACGGACGTATCGGTAACCCGAACATCCAGCTTCACACCCACCAGAGCGTGAGGCACGCTGTACAGCCGTTTGTCGATCTCGATGTGGTAGTCGATGCCTGGCCGCGCCTTGCGCCACTCGGCGTAGACGTAGGGCGTTGCCGGCAGTGGCTTCAGCGCGGGTCGATCCAGTGTTTCGAACAGGCTCTGGCGGCTCTCGGAGCGCCCTTGGAACGGGCGCTGGTTCAGTGCCGGTAGCAGGTCTGCAATCGCCGAGTTCAGTTCGGCCAGTGAGAAGAACGTTCGGTGCCGCAACCGGGCCAGGATCCAGCGTTCAACTAGCAGCACAGCGGCTTCGGCCTTTGCCTTGTCCTTAGGCTTGTAGGGGCGTGCCGGTAATACCGTCGTCTGGTAATGGGTCGCCAGTTCTGCGTAGGTCTCGTTGATCTTCGGGGTGTATCGGTCCGCTTTGGTGACCGCTGCCTTCAGATTGTCGGGCACCAACAGCTCAGCTACCCCGCCGTAGAACGCCAGCATCCGCTGGTGAGAGGCGATCCAGTCCGGCAGGCTCTGGCTCCAGGTGGCCTCGGCGAAGGTATAACTGGACGCGCCCAGCACGGCCACAAAGACTTGGGCCTTGCGCATCTCGCCGGTGCTGCGGTCCACCACCGGCACGGTGGGACCGCAGTAGTCGATAAAGATCTTCTCACCGGCCCGGTGGACCTGGCGCATGCTGCGCCGCTGCCGGCCTCGCCAGAGCCGGTAATGATGGCAGAATTGGCTGTACCGGCGGGCTTTGTCGCCATGACGTTCCACGTACTCGGCCCACAGCAGTTGCAGGGTCACGCCCTTGGTCTTGAGTTCCTGGTGGACCTGGAAGTAGTCGGGTTCAGCAAATCGAGATGGGGGTGTCTTGGCCGGGAACAGCTGGGCCTCTAACCGTACTTCATCCGTGCCCTCCGGCAACGGCCAGGTGATGCCCTGCGCGGTGGCCAGGCTGACGTACTTGCCGACCACGCCTTTGGAGAGTCCGCAGGCACGGGCAATGCGCTCATGGCTCAGGCCCGCTTCGTACTTGAGGCGCAAGACCTCGATGATCTGTCGCATGGAAATCCTCGCTGCCGGCATCCGCCCTTCCTCGTGATGAAAAAGAAACGGGTATGCCGGATAAAGTTGAAGAATTCCAGCGTGTTGGCAGTGATTCCGGAGGAACGTGACCGGTGATTCCGGCATCGTGACCGGCGATTCCGGAAAAACACCCGAAATCGGTCACGTTCAAACGGAATGGGCGGTCACGATGGGCCGGAATATGCACTCCCACGCCTGCTTTCCGTCTCGAACAGCCATCTGAACTACATAGTCGTCAGACTCCTGCTTCTGGATGATCCACCCCTTTGTGCGTAAACCGCTGAAGGTTGCCACCTTGATAGTATATCTGTCCCGGACTTTTACTGATCATTTCGTCCTTTTCATAAGTGATTCTATTTCGACTTTCTCCATCCTATTCGAGCTCCCTAATCAGAAACGGCATGGGTCGTGGCGGCGAGGGCGAGGCAGCATCCCAGCCCTGTCAAAAGCAGGTTGCCGCGTGTGATGCGGTAAGCTACGAGGCCTGCGGTTGGAACTGTGATCAAAGACGCTTTTACTTGTTGGCTCGTTGGCGCGACGCCCAGTACAACTCGTACGAACCATTCACAGTTTTGTCCAGTTATGGAGTACTTGAGCTGTCCGATTAGCTGTTTTGCAGCGGCAAGGACTAGTGTATTGGGGCGTTGAGACTTAAGACTTGATTTGATAACTGATTTTCCGCGTGTCACCTGGCTCCAAGTTCGTTCTGAGACCGTCCCCGCGGCGTTGGAGTTGTCAATGATCATAGGTTTTCCATCACTTCCAATTCGATCCGAGATCACGCCGTAATGGGTGAATGCTGGGTATGGAATTTTTACTACGTCACCTGGAATTAGGTTTGTTTGAGGTTGCATGATATTCTCCTTTAAAATTTGTCTAAGGCATGTTAATTGCCATTAACTTAAATTTGTCCTGACAGGCAAAATTGACTATTTCACAATTGGAGGCATAGTGCAAGCAGGTGCGACCTATACCGCTCTAGTAGGAGCTGTGATAACCGATCTCAGAAATCAGAAGGTGATCTCACAGGGAGATTTGGCCAAGGGAGTGGGGATGAGCCAGTCGGCATGGTCCCGAATAGAGAAAGGCGGAGCTGTAATGTCTGTTGATCAGTTGGCTAGGGCAGCAAAGAAACTTGGAGTGCTCCCGGGAGAAATTCTGGCTAGGGCCGACAATACTGCCCGCCAGATGCAGGCCCAAGGCTTTGAAGTCTCATATGAGAAGCCACAAAGAAGCCCTGAATCTGGGGATAATTCTGGGTTACTTTTATTGGGAGGGGCTGCTTTGGCCGCGCTGATCTATGCTGCCAACAAAAAGTAAACTTATCTGGGGCATCGACACAGATCGACTCCCTCGAGAACCGGGACAAATCTATTTTTTGGCTCTCAGTTCCAAGGCGTGAAACCACCCCTTCTGCCAGGAAACACCTCTCGGGCCGGACATTAAGGGAAGCCGTAGTCGCTTTTTCGGCAACACCACGATCTCCCACACACAATCCCCGAAAAACTCGAAAGTGATCCCACTGGAATCCTCGCATTTCAGGTTGCGAAAGTGCCCGGTGGTGTAGGGGGCGCCGAGTGTAACCGTATCGATTCTGTTGAGGTCTTCATCCAACAAGTGGATGTGGAGCGAGTCTTCGAAGGGGATGTCGTCGGTCAGAAATAGAAGGTATCGATTGTCATGCTGTATACAGGCCTCGAGAACGGTACCCTCGAGTGGTTCCTCACACGTACGCCCCGCAATGGTTGCGAAGCTCGTTGCGAGTTCTTGATCGTTGCCTTCCCTTGCCAGTGCCAGACTGGCGTCTTCCCGGATACATTGTTGCATGTAATAAACCTTACCAGAAAAAGCTGACGCCGAAGGCGGCCAATGCTCCACCTACGAACGCTCCGACGCCAACGCACACGGGCGCACCCGGTCCGCAGGCCAGCCCCGCGATAGCACCACCGGCCATCCCGCCCCCAATTCCAGCCCCCGTAATCGCTGCTTCCTGGGTGGCGGCCTCAACCTTGTCTTCAGCATTTGAAATGCGGTAGATCGACAGCCCGAGAGAAAGTACGATCAGGCCCTTTCCAGCGTTAGAAAGCCTTCGCATCGTCGCGGATACTTTTGGGTTGGATTTGCCGGCAGATTCGACGATGGCTCCGTACACGGCCTGTTGCTGAGAGTTCGTCAGCGCCTGGAAATTGGTACCGCGGCCGAACAGTTGTTGTGTCTTGCGCCCGATCAGCTCATCGAGTGTTTTGCCTTCACTTTTGATCTGCTGTGCCAATGCCCGCCCGACTGGCGTACTCCTCCCACGTATCATATCCATGATGAGGTTGCGTGCTTCTTCTGCCTGCCCGGCAGCTTGTTTCCAGGTAATGCGTCCTGACCTTGCTTCAGTGCGCAGCTCGTCTGCCATGCGCCGTATTTGCCGTGCGTATGCCTGCCGAGCCTGCCCGTCAATGGTGGCATGGGTTCCGATATTTGCGATTTCAGCTTCCAGAGCACGGATTGCACGTTCAAAGATTTCCCGGTCAGAACTCTCTTCCGTTGAACTAGCAGCTTCTGGAGTGGTGTGGCTGGCTGCTGGTGTGGCCTGACTGCCCGGCCGTTCACTCGTAGCGGGGTTGGCGGTATGGCCTTCTTGATCAGAGCCCGCTGTTGCGATTGGGCCGGGAGCAGAGGTTGAAGTGCCATCGGCCTGTAATGAACTTGCTTGATTGGCACGGGAGTATGTTTGCTTGTCGGTAGGTCTTGAGCGTGCTGGCGCAGGAGAAATCCCGGAAAAAGAGGCAGGCGAATATGTGTCACCAATCACAACACTACCACTACCAATCGTCACGCCACCGCAACTGACGGTGCTTCCGGTAACGGCTGCCGGGATGCCGTTGATCAACACGGTTGAAGAACCTGATGCGATAGCACGAGGGTGGGGTGGGTGCTTGGGCTTGGAGTGAGGGGCGAGTGGATCTCCAACGCGGGCAACTGGCTTGCCATCAATCAGCACATCAGACGAGCCGGCAATCACCGGGGTTGGTGGAAATCCGTTGTGGTCCGTGCCCATGTCGCCGAGCAAGACGACTTTCTTTCCGCTCATGGTTGTTTCCTTTATCTTCCTTGATGACTGCAGTGCTGGGGATTGGTATAGCACTGCGAGCTTTCCTTTAAGTCACGCCGTTCCATCGCAACCGGTGGAAGTCTATCAAGACGCGGCGGGCTGTCAATTTGACTGATGATTAGTAAACCTGAAACAGACCTGTATTTATGAGTCAGTGTCCTCATCCGGAGGTGCCGGATTACTCTCAGTTTTCGAAATCTTCGGAGGCGGTGGCGCCCAAGCCTTCAACAACTGCCCAGCTTCCTGATAAAAATGAGGCACAGCCTTCTCCAATTCCTCAACAAACACCTTCCGCCCACTGAACTTCCCGGCTAGATCCACCTCGTACACGACTTCCAGCGTAGTGGCGGCCGTATTGGAGGTTTCCGATTCCAGCAACTCCGGCGAATCCCGAAGGTCTTTCAGTGGCTTGTAGGTTGTTTCTGCTTTGCCGGGTCTGGTGGCACGGATAAAAAATCCGGCGGGTTCTGTTTTCTTCAGTTGTCGCAGGAGCCAGTTCACCCTGGCTTTGGTGCTCTGTTTGTCCTTCGGTGCCGCCAGGCGCATGGAGCAGTAAATCATTCGCCGCTGGAGGTCTGCGGTTACTTCCAGGTCTGCCGCTGCGTTGATGATGTTGAGTGCGCAGTGCAGGGCGGGTGTTTTACAAAATGCGTCGGCATCATCTTTCAGGCGTTTGGCGGGGTCCAGGCGGTGGTCGTTTTTCAGTTTCAGGGAAACGTCGCTGCCGGTCATTCGGGACATAATCAGGCAAAGGTCCCGTTGTTCCTGATGCCAGGCGGCGATGGTGTTCTGTACCTCATCACTGGTTTTCGCCAGCGTTGCGTTGCTCTTAACTTTGTTGACGACGTCTTTCCACTCAGCGTTCATCTGGTCGAAATGGCTGATGCCGGAGCGGTCGCTTTCCAGGTAGCGCAGTATTTCGCTAAGGATGAATACCTGGTCCTCATCTTCAACGCCGTCGTTCTTGAGCAGTAGCTGGCACTGGGTGCGGATGAAGGCCCAAGACCAGTGGAAAAGCGCGACAGATTTGGTGGCGGTCTTCGGGAGCTTTACCGGGTGGTGAGTTGGCAGCGCGGCGAACTGGTTGGTGATGGTGATCACGGCATCGAGTTTGTGAGTCTTGGCCTGTTGCAGGTAGCGCGACACCTGTTCTTCACCGATGGTGTCGTTGTTCACCTTGGCCTCTATCAGCGCCCGCCATTCACGTTTGCCCGTGCGAAGTATCACGAGACCGTCTGGGCGATCTTTGTTCTTGATGGCTTTCTTGTCTTCGTTCTGGAATACCGGCTCTATCCAAGCCTCCAGGGTTGCGCTGGTTCCGACTCGTACGTTAAGGGATTTAAGCAGGGACTGGCGAAGCTCAAGCACGGAGCGTAGGCCTGCGAGGATAATGGAGACAGACTTTTGTTCCCTGGCGCTGTCGGCAGTGATAGGGATCAGGCGGGCGGGTTCTCCGCCGATAAGGAATTCGGGACGGACTGCCATGGGTAGCTCCATGCTTTTATTGGTTTTAGTTTCCTACTGAATATTAGCAGTAATTCCGTGGGCCGCCGGGTATCCCCGGATTTCTTTGTAAAACCTTGAAAAATTAACTGCCCGTTTGCCTTTTGTTAGAGCGCTGTTGAGCTATTCCCCAACAACTGAACATGCACTTTAGAAATACGTGTTCTACTCTGATCAATATTGGTGATCGTGAGGGTGGTTATGAGAGCGAAATGGGGGGTGTGCCTTCTTGGCGTTGTTTTTTCTGGTTGCGCGAGCCAGAGCATCCGCACTGAATTTATTGCGGCTGATAAGGTCGGTGTTCAGACGTATTACGCCAGTGGGTGGATCGTCCAAAGCCATCGCGATAGTGACTACGTGGTTGAGCTTGCTGTGCGCGAGGGCAAACAACCTTGGGAGAACGTAAATGCAGTTTTGTACGTCGAGAATAGGTCGGATGATCCAGTAACCGTCGGCATCACTGATATAGTCTTCTATCAGGACGAGCGCCAAGTATCCCTGCGATCCTACGAAGAACTGGAACAGCAGTACATTGGCCAGGCGCAATCTCGCCGCACTGCTATAGCTCTCGGTGCAATGGCCCAGAGCCTAAGTGCATCTCAGCCTGCCACGTCGTCTTCCTATGACTCCGGTACCGCATACGGGGCCGGTGGCACGGTGAATTACTACGGAACTTCCACTACCTATTCACATGACCCAGCAGCTAGTGCTGCGGCCCAGGCTCAAATTCAGAGTAGTGCCCAATCCGGTATCGCGAATATTAAATCTGACCTGGATCAAAATCTTAGTTCTCTCGCAGGATATCTTCAGAAGACTACCGTTTTTCCTGGCCAAAGTTTGGTGGGGCGATTTCAGTCAGAAATGACGGTGTTTGATCAGCGGCCAGAGTCCTTCTACAAGTTCAACGTAAAGGTAGGCTCAGCAAGTTACGACTTCACCTTCATTGAAAAGGCTGAGATCCAGAATAGTCAGAGGCGGCTCTTTTAGAGCTGGAATAGGAAGTACGGTATTTTGATAACTCGATGGAGCGTTTTAAGTGCAAGAGATTGATTTTAGAGATCGCTTTTCAATTGAACGTCAATACAACCGTGGGGCAGGCACCGCTGATCCCGCTCAGTTCAAACTGACTACCTGTGGTATTGAAAAACTCGAGAATCAGCTGGAAAGTGATCGCGGGAGGATCATTAACTCTGCCGCCGTTCGCCGCTTACAACAAAAGACACAGGTATTTCCGTTGGAGCGTAATGCTGCTGTCCGAAGTCGTTTAACGCATTCTCTGGAAGTACAACAAACCGGCCGCTTCATTACGCGGAAGATCTACGAAAAACTCGGTCGAAGGGCTGAGGAATTTGGATTACAAGGGCTGAATAGAGCGTTTGAAACCTTGGTTGAGATGTCTTGCTTGATGCACGACATCGGCAATCCACCCTTTGGCCATTTCGGTGAAGCTGCAATTTCTCGCTGGTTTGCTTCTAATCTAAACGAACTCACACCGTTTAAAGAGATCAATGAAACCGAAGCCTTCAAACAAGAGCTCGCGTCGGAATTGTGTTCATTTGAAGGCAACGCTCAGGCCATTCGTCTAATCAGCCGGCTACAAAAGCTGAATTTGACCTATGTTCAGGTCGCGTCCGTTTTCAAGTACACGCGCAGGGCAACGGAGGGCAAGCCAGAAAGCGATGAACCATTGGCGTACCTGAAGAAGAAGCCTGGATATTACTTCTCTGAGTCGTCGTTTGTTGAGCGAATGCAAGCGTCTTTGGGAATGGAGTCCGGGTGTCGCCACCCGTTGGCATATGTCATGGAAGCTGCAGATGATATCTCCTATTGCCTTGCCGACCTGGAAGACGCCGTCGATAAGGGAATCATCGACTATGAGACTCTAGCGGCCAAGCTTAAGTCAGCATTTGCTCAGGTCAGGCCGTTGGACTATCAGAAGGAGCATTTCGCTAATTTTGGGCAGAGAAACTCATTCGATCAACTAGTGGATGAGGTGCTTGAAAAGGCCGAACGAGAAGACATCAACCCTGAGCATGAATTTTTTGTCTGGTTACGGGTAAAGCTGATTCATCCCCTTGTTAATCATGCGGCGGAAGCGTTCATCGATAACATTGATGAAGTGTTTCGCGGTTGTCTGAATCGTGCCCTTCTGGAAGATAAGTCGCCATGCCACAGTGTTATCAAGGCTTTCAAAACGGTTGCCTTTGACGAGGTCTTTTCTTTTCCTGAGGTTCAGACTCTGGAGCTGCAGGGCTATCGGATTATCTCCGGGCTGCTTGAATTCTATCGCCCGTTGTTGGCTCTGGGTAAAAGTCAGTTTGACTCACTTACTGAGGGGAAAAGCGGGAATTTTCTCGTGGAGAGCCGATTGTTGCAGCGGTTGCCTGCTAAGCACGTGAAGGCTTACAGGACCCTGAGGAATGAAGCTCCTGCTGATATCTCTGAACCACTGTGGGAGTTTTATTGCAGGTGCCGCCTGATCCAAGACATGGTTAGTGGCATGACAGACCAATTTGCTTTGGATGAATTTCGTACTCTATCCGTTCTGGATGGGAAGTGACTTTAGCACCGAGCGCGCTTTCCATTCGATAAAATCGAATTTTTACAGTGTTGTGAATGCGGCTTCTTTCAAAACACTAAATTAGTCTGCCTAAGATTGGCGGCTGTCCTATACGGGAATACCGATTACTTATATGTTTTATACTTCAATAGCGAGGGGCAATAATGAACGAGCTTGCAAGGACTATGAAGTAGTTGTTGTCGATCAGAAGCGGATGTGAAATACACGATAACCTTGAAACGCATCGACCAACGTTAGAGGGTAAATAAGTCAATTACCAAGTAGGAGGGATTTGCTATGGGAAGCTCGGGCTCGGGTCATTTTTCAGACTATCCAGGTACGAAAGCAAAAGTAGTCACTGGAGATGGAACAGGCATGGCAGGCGGTGCCAGCGGCGTCGACAAATGCAAGCAGGCATTTCATGTTTTGCTCGATGATGTAGGTAATAGTGACTTCTATTCGCAGTTTAATAATGTTCCAGCGGTTGGCGCTCAACTGGCTATTATTTTTGACACGAAACGTGTCTTTGCAGTCGATATGAATGGAGTTAAGGTTGGAGCGCTTCCAACATCATTCAATTATCTCGTAGCGTGCCTCGAAGACGGGGTGACTTATATTGGTTTGGTAAGCTCCTCCGCAGCCTCGCCCGTCCCCACTGTCGCTGCCGACTTCGTGGCCCAAGAGGCATGACCCAGACGGATGTTGTCCTAATTGTTGGCGAGCTAGTCGTGGACTATACGCTGAATCAGCGTGGCGTGATGTCCAAACTTCGTTTAGGGGGCGTCAGTCATGCGGCAAGGGGATTATGGGCGGCTGAACTTGAGTATTCGGTGGCAGCTTTTTGCCCGCAATACCTCGTTGACGAGGCAAAGCACTACCTTGCGGAGCTTGGGTGCCAAGAGTTCATCTGGCTTGGTGACGTAGTCGGCGCGCCGAACGTTTTCCTAATCGGTGACGTGACCGAGGTTTCACACCAAGGTTACGAGGACTTGATGCGCGATACCAAGGTAGTGACATTTCATGCCCCGTTACCGCAACTCGACACATATGAGAAGATCGTTGTCTTCCCAGGCAGGTTCGATATCAACACACTCGCCAGCATGTTTTCTGAGGAGGCACGATTCTCATTCGACATCGCATACGATCTAGAGGACCTCTCATCGCTCCATGCGTTCAGAGGTCGCGTGGAGGCAGTGATTATCTCGACATCATCCTCCTTGTTTCTGAGGCTTGGAAAGGACAGTGTCGACGGTCTGCTCGAGACGATAAAGAGGCTTTCGCCAGACGTATTTCTGCTCAAAGAGAATCGTGGAGGCAGTCGCCTCTTTGACGTGCGAAATAGCAGGGTCGAAGAGATACCGGCAACGCTGAGTCATACGGTCAATTCAGTCGGCGTTGGGGATGTCTATTCTGGCGTAATGGTGGCCCTCTCTCAGAAGGGATGGACTGAAGCAGCGTGGCGCGGATGCCAAGCCGCTACTGCGTACTCCCAATCAACGTTTCCCGACGATATCAAGCGGGATGTGCAGCGCGCGTTCCGACTCTCGTTGGAGGTGCTGCAAGCTCTGGGTGGCACAATGCTCCCATGGCATGACCGCCAAAGCTATTCAATCTACCTTGCTGGTCCAGACTTCTCATATGTCGAAAAGCAAGAGCTTGACCGTGCTGTGGATAGCCTCATATATCACAATTTCCGGGTTCGGCGTCCCCTCTTGGAGAATGGGGAATTAAAGCGGCCCGCTAGCGAGGGAGACCTTCGTCTAACATATCAGATGGACTGTCAGTTGTTACGGGAATGTGACGTTGTCTTCGCGATTCCTCTCGACCGCGATGCTGGCACGCTCGTTGAACTAGGCATGGCAATCGAAATGGGCAAGCCTGTCATCACCTACGATCCTCGGCGTGAAAACGAGAATACGATGGTGGTTTCCGGAAGTTCAGTATACTCGTCTAACCTTGATGTCTGCCTCAATGGCACGTTCAAAGTTATCGCTAAGTTGAGGGCTGAATCGCGATGAAGAACGCGCTCCTTTTGGCCTCTGGCGGCCTGGACTCGACAACTGTTGCATATCAGCTCGCGGACGCAGGCGTTGAGGTTGTACCGATCTTTTTTGACTATGGACAACATTGCGTAGACATAGAGTGGGACCGTGTAAACGAAGTTCTACCCTCTGATATGCATCGACCTGAGCGTTTCAATATTTCGGACATCTTCCAAGGTTCGCGGTCGCGGCTGATTCGCGAAGCTGATCTCTGGACCGAAGAGGTTAAGGATGACGATTTGTACATCCCGTACAGAACAATGCTATTCTTCGCCGCCGCTGCGGCGCGAGCGCAGACTGTTGGTGTTCTGGATGTATACACTGGGTTCATCAACAGTAACCACGCCAAAGAAATTGACTGTACCGCCGCGTTTATGGACAGCCTTGACGGGCTTACTTCGAGTATCGGTCCCGTGCGATTTCACTCGCCGTTCCGCTATTCTTCCAAAGCCGATGTGGCTAGGGCGGCTGTTGAGCTTGGCGTACCAATAGGACGAACATACTCGTGCCAAGCCTCCGCGCAATTTCCGTGTGGTGCTTGCCCGAACTGCGTTGAACGCCTGAATGCATTGAAAGAGGCTAAGTTGGTATGACTAGTTCCGCCATCGAGGTGTTGCTCGTAGCACGTCGCATCGCCAACCGCGCGAAGGATGAAGGCGTGCTCTTTGAGGAGAAACACCCACGTGCTACCTGTGAGCATATGGGAGCCGTTCTTGCGGATTCGGTGCTACAGGCAGGGCTTAATTACACGACGGTCGTGCGCCCACGGGTACTAGCCATTCTTAGGGGGCACCCGGATCGCCACACGATTTCCTCATTGGTCTCGTTGATTCAGAGCGGTCAGGCCGGTGCATTCTTGAATTGGCGTCATCACCAGAAGGTGAGGCGTTTCGAGGAACTAGTAACATTTTTACAGAAATGGGGAGTCGAGGATGTGCACGATTTGTGTGCGTGTTTGGCATCCGAAGAGTTCTGCAATGCTGTTCAAACCGTCAGAGGTATCGGCCCTAAGACCGTAGATTATATGGCGTGCCTTGTCGGCGTTGACTCCGTTGCAGTTGACCGCCACGTTCGTACTTTCGCAAAAACTGTTGGTGTTGAGAATGATGACTACCACTTTCTGCGTGCGTCATTTTGCTGTGCTGCTGATCTCCTATCACTTCCACGCCGGGAGTTTGACGCCTGGCTCTGGCGTCGGGCCGCAGAGCCGACTCAGACGCAGTTGGCTTTAGTAGTCTAGAGCCATTCGGAAAACCTGCGGAAAACCGGAACAGGTTTATTTTCACGGCTTCTTTGAAGGTTCAGAGCTAATCTGAGTCACTATCAACCCTCTCCACACTTCGGTTAATACTGGTTTGCCGGCCTGTTCGGCGACAATTAGGATGACCGGTTAGCGACAATTATCTTGGCCGGTTGGGTGTAACAATTGGCCCCTTGTTTTCCATGGTGGAGCAATGGGTGCCAGGCCAACACATAACCAACCGACAAGAGGAGCTGTTCATGCAGCACCGACAAAATGGCGCAAGCCAGGAAGTGGCTGCCGCCAAGGCGGGCATTTCCGTTCGATCCGGACGACGCATCGAGACGTCAACACAAAAACCCCGCGTTAACACCGAGCGGCAGTGGCGCACCCGAGAAGATCCACTGGAAGCCGTTTGGGAGACAGAGTTGCTCCCCTTGCTAGAAGCCAAGCCGGATTTGACCGGAACAACCCTGCTTGATTACTTGCAAGAGCAGTATCCTGAGCACTACGACCAGACCATTTTGCGCACACTGCAACGCCGGGTGAAGCAATGGCGAGCACTGCATGGGCCGGAGCGAGAGGTCATTTTTCGCCAACAGGCCGTTGTCGCACAGCAGGGATTCTCTGATTTTACCCACCCCGATAACCCGATTACGATTCAGTCCAAGGCCTTTCCACACCTGCTCTATCAATTTCGACTGGCCTACAGTGGCTGGCGCTCGGTCACCGTGGTTCAGGGCGGTGAGAGTTATGCGGCTCTGGCGACGGGATTGCAGCGAGCCCTACAGCAAGCGGGTGGCAGCCCTGTTGAGCACCGCACGGATAGCCTGAGTGCGGCACGCAATAACCGGCAGAACGTGTGGACTGACGCTTACAGCGAGCTGTGCCAGCATTACCGCATGACGCCCACCCGGAATAATCTGGGGCAGTCCCATGAGAACGGTGTCGTGGAGTGTGCCAATGGCTCGCTCAAGAAACGCCTGGCACAACAGCTGTTACTGCGCGGCCACAATGACTTCGAGAGTGTCGAACAGTATCAGGCGTTTATCGATTGTGCTGTCGACAAACTCAATCGGCGCAACCGAGCACGTGTGGTTGAAGAGCAGGCCGCCTTGCAGCCACTGCCGGAGTTTACAGCCGCCGAGTATCAGACCCTCCATCTCAAGGTGACGCGCAGCTCAACGATCGAAGTCCGCCGCGTTGTCTACACGGTGCCATCGCGCCTGATTGGCGAATCGATACAAGTCAGGCTGCATCACGACAAGCTGGTGCTGTTCGTTGGTCAGCAGCCTGCATTGACCCTGGTGCGTGTTTACCCCAAGCCTGGCGAGAACCGTGCCCGCAGCGTCAATTACCGGCACGTGATCTGCTCGCTGGCCTCCAAGCCACAGGCTTTCCGTTACTCTCAGCTGCGTGATGACCTGCTGCCGGACGACAACTACCGCGAACTCTGGCAACTCGCGGATGAGCATCTTGAACCCCGTGAAGCCTGCAAGTGGATCGTGACAACACTGCGGCTGGCCTTCGAATACGATGACGAGCAATCACTGGGGGAAGACCTGTTGATAGAAGCCCGGGCCGGCCGGTTCGCGTCAATTACCGAGATCCAGTCACGCTACCTTGGCGGTAATCCCGACCTCGAATTCTCGGCTTCAAGTCAACACACCCTGGTCAGTTATGACGACTTGCTGTCTTCGATCCGCAGCCAGGAGGCGTCGATATGACCGACTCCGTCGCCTTACTGCTTAAAGAACTCCGCCTGCCGGCCTTCCACCGTCACTATCAATCGCTCTGGGAAACAGCCGTTGAAAAGAACTGGTCACACCCGGATTACCTGGCCGCCCTGTGTGAGTACGAACTCTCAGACCGCTACCAGCGTCGTACCCAGAAATGGCTACGGGAGGCAAAGCTTGCGGCCAACAAAACCTTCTCGGCGTTGGATCAGAGCGGCTTTAGCCGCCCCTGCAACGCGGCACTGGCCAAGCTGCAACAAGACAGTGACTGGGCACACCATGCCGACAATGTGCTGTTGATCGGCCCCAGTGGCACCGGCAAAACCCACATCGCCAATGCCCTGGGCCATCAACTCACCGAACAGGGGGTGCGCTGCAAGCTGTTCCCGGCCATCGCCCTGGTTCAGCACTTGCAGCAGGCTAAGCGCGATCTTGATCTGATGACCGCCATGACACGACTGGACAAGTACCGGGTCATCATCATTGACGATATTGGCTACGTGAAAAAAACGGATGCAGAAACCCAGGTTCTGTTCGAGTTCATCGCCCACCGCTATGAGAGTGGCAGCCTGATCGTCACCGCCAACCAGCCATTCAGCGAATGGGATCAAATCTTCCCGGATAACATGATGACCGTAGCCGCCGTAGACCGCCTGATACACCACGCGACAATTATCGAATTAGAGGGGGAAAGCTACCGACGACAGCAACAGCTTAAGCAAGCTTCAAAGAGCAAAAAGTAAGACCACCCAACCGGCCATCATAGTTGTCGCGGACCGGACAAGATAGTTGACGCCAGACACCGGCCCGCAGAACGGATTCTGTGGTCTAAAAGCAAGGAGGTGCGTATGCCAAGGCAGGCCAGGGTGATTGTGCCCGGTTTTCCCCACCATATTGTCCAACGCGGCCATAACCGCCAACCTGTGTTCGTCGAGCGCCGCGAATTTGAGTACTACCTCGCAAACCATTCAGGAATGGAAGCATTTCTATGAGCTGGGGGTGTTCAGCTATTGCCTGATGACGAACCATGTTCATCTGGTCGTTCAGGCAAACGACAATCCGACCGCAATCCCTCAACTGATGAGGCGTCTGGCTGGGCGTCAAACGCGCTTTGTAAATTCCCTCGAAAAACGCAGTGGTTCTCTCAAGGAAGGGCGCTACAAGATTAGCCCCATTTATACTGATACCTACCTGTTGGCTTGTTGTCGCTATGTGGAGCTCAACCCTGTTAAAGCAGGGATGGTGGATAAACCTGAGTTGTATGAGTGGTCGAGCTATTGTGCATGGGGCGGGGTGTCACATTGCCAATGGCTGGATGAGCCCGACACCTTTCGGGCACTGGCAGGCAGTCACCAGATGAAAATTGAAGCCTATCGGAAGTTTGTTGAGCAGGAAGATGCTTCGTCGTCAGATGAATTGATTCGTACTGCAATCAATAGCAATAAACTGACCGGCGGCAACAAGTTCGTGGATGAAATTGAAAACCTTATCGGTATCAGAGTTGGAACTCGTAAGCGCGGAAGGCCTGCATCTAAAAAATAGATCTGTCCCGGTTTTCGCGAGTGATGTTAGCAGAAGTCGAGCAGAGAAGGCCGGGACACCCATCAGGAATAAGTCCGTTCATGGTGCTCGTTGAGGTGGCTTTAGCCGAATCCCCAGAAACCATCGGTGCTAGTTCGTGCGCAGGTGGATGCAGATTTGGTGGTTCGCCAACGAGCCATGACAGGCTCTTGGGCATCGTCTTCGCAGTATCGAATTAATAATATTGATACCCGATCTCAAATATCTAGCGGTCTCAGGGCATAGTTGGCCATGGAGTGGCTCGATCAACTATTCTTAGGGTCATACTATTGGCGGTTCGAAGAGCTAGTATATTCAAATGGTGTTGATGAACCAAAACGCTGCGGGCGGGTGTGGTGGGAGGAATAGGAATGTTCGATTCACTTAAAAAGCGATCTGCTCAGGCGAGAATTGAGGAAGAGCGATTCTACGCAAAAGTGATCGAAGAGTACGAGAATGGTGTCGTCCGCCATGGCCTATATGCAAAGGCGATAGAAAAATCTGGCGGGAACCCAGAAAAAACGAAAGCACTTTATATACAGTTCCGAGTACGATCACTTAAAGACGAATCAGAATTGAGTCACGAGTCTGATTTTGGCCGCAAGATAGATACTGATGCTTATTCGAAGGCTGCACGGATAACCGACGCACAAGGCCAAGCATGGAGCCCCCTTTTCCATATTTTACTATGGGTAATAGTGCCTTTGGTTCTGGTAATTCTTTTCAATAATCTCGACTAAGAAAACGGTGACAGATTTATTTTTCTGTCCGGCGGTAACAAGTTCACGGATGAACTTGGCAAAATAGACCTGTCTCGGTTTTGCTAAGATTATGACTTCAGGTTCCTGAGTAGACAGTGCAGTCACAGAGGCAGCATGAAGTATTTCGCTTACGGATCGAACATGTCACTCCTCAGGTTGAGAGAGCGGGTTCCAAGCGCGGAGCGAATCGGTATGTTCACGCTGGTTGAGCATGCCCTTCGGTTTCATAAGTGGAGCAGGAAAGACCAATCCGCCAAATGCGACGCACTGTTCACTGGCAATCCGGAGGACTTCGTTATTGGCGCACTGTTTGAGATGCCGCGCAGCGAGAAAGGCCCGCTGGACAGGGCTGAGGGGTTGGGTTTCGGTTACGAGGAAAAGCGGGTCACGGTTACGGATGCTTTCGGCAATTCCGTTGACGCTTTTACCTACTGTGCAACGTCAACGGATCCATCTTTGCTGCCTCACTCCTGGTATTTGAATCACGTGATCGTTGGTGCGAAAGAAACAGGCGTTCCCGCTGACTACCTCGGTGTCATTTCAGCCACTAGAAGCCAGGAAGACCCTGATCGAAAACGGGATGCGAGAGAGCGGGCCATCTACGATTAAAAGCGGCTCGCCAGGGTTTAAAAAATGGGATCGCCCGTTGCTTTGACGGCATAGAACAGGCAATCGCTCTTCGCAATCACGGGGTTGGTGGTGATCAAGCGAAAACTGGGACAGATTTATTTTGGCGATATTGCGCAACGCGGCCATAACCGCCAACCTGTGTTCGTCGAGCGCCGCGACTTTGAGTACTACCTCGCAAACCTTCAGGAATGGAAGCAGGTCTACGAGCTGGAGGCGTTCAGCTATTGCCTGATTGGATGAAATTGAAAACCGTATCGGTATCAGAGTTGAAACTCGTAAGCGCGGAAGGCCTGCATCTAAAAAATAGGTCTGTCCCGGTTCTCGGTTTTCTAAAATGATCTTCACTGTCGGTATTTTTTACATTCCTCTGGTGGATATAAGGCGCACCAAACAATTTCCTAATGAAAACAAATCACTTTTTTGTATGGCATATCTTATGCAGTTGAGTGTTTTTGGTAGGGAACTGAAAAGAGGGTGAGGCTATGACAACAAAGGGACTCCTAAAATGTGCCTTTGCAATGGGGCTAGCGGTAACCGGCGCGTCTGTTCAGGCAGGCATTATTTCAACGGCAAATGAAACTATTCAGCTTATTGCGGTGGGTGTTGAACCAAACACGGCCTCAATTGCCTATGACCCAACCCTAGGGCTTTACTATGGGTCACGAGCAGGCAGTTCCTCATATTCGGCTGCGGTTTGGGACGATACGGGGGCTTTGCAGCAAACGCTCAGTCCATTGAATGCGGACGCTCGCGGCTGGAACTACAACAGCAACTCTGGACAGCTTGAGCTTGTTACGTTCACGAGTGACCTGTTAACTGTCGGGCGTGATGCCTCAGGTTTTTTAACTGGTACATATACAACTCAGCTAAATGATATGTCGGGGTCTCCAAACGCTCAGTCCATGCTGTCTTACAATGCGAGTTTGGATGTGTTCTATGGAATATCCAGTGGCCCTTCAGTGAGTGTGATTGATCATGCAACAGGGGCGCTATCAAGTTCCTTTTTACTTGATTTTGCAGCTGCAGGCATATCTTCCTTGAATAGTTGGTTCTTAGGTTATGACGAGGTTGAAGATGCGTTGATTGGCACAAGTGGTGACAGCGCTTACATCTTCTCAACTAGCGGTGACTATTTGGGTAGCTCTCTTCTTGGGTTCAATCCTGATTCAGATTTCGATGCTGGTTATGCAAATGGTCAACTATTTGTGTACAGCAATTCTTTAGGGGGCTTCCAGGGCTACGATCTTTTCGATGATGCGAGTAGTGTCCCTGAGCCAAGCACATTAGCCATTCTTGGATTGGGTCTGGCGGGATTGGGTTTGTCACGTCGAAGAAGAGCAGTTTAATTAGCTCAGTTACGCCATTTCGAGCCTGTAAACCAAATTGTGTAACTGCCCACGACTGAGTAATCTTTTCAAAAGGATACCATCGTGGGTACACAAGTGGATCAAGAAAAACTCAAAGCCATGGCCGCCGAGCTGGCCAAGGACATCAAGTCCGAAAGAGATCTCGGAGCCCTCACTCAACAGCTGGTCAAGCTTACGGTCGAGACCGCCCTCAACGCCGAACTGGACGCACATCTCGGATACGAGAAGCACGCGCCCGAAGGCCGTGGCACCGGCAACAGCCGTAATGGCTATTCTGCCAAACGCCTGAAGGGCCAGCACGGCGAAGTACCGATAGAGGCCCCTCGTGACCGGGACGGTTCCTTCGAGCCTCAGTTCGTCCGCAAAGGCCAGTCCCGCCTGACCCAGATGGATGACCAGATCCTGGCGCTTTACGCCAAGGGCCTGAGCACCCGGGATATCGTGGATGCCTTCAAGGAAATGTACGACGCGGACATCTCGGCCACTCTGGTATCCAAAGTGACGGAGCGGGTGATCGAGCAGGTTCAGGAGTGGCAGAATCGTCCGCTGGATCCGATCTATCCCATCGTCTATCTGGACTGCATCGTGCTGAAGATCCGCGACAACAAGCGGGTCATCAACAAGTCCCTATACCTGGCCCTGGGCATCAACATGGACGGCCAGAAGGAGTTGCTGG
The DNA here is from genome assembly GCF_050707965.1 of Marinobacter sp. KM021. Lineage (NCBI taxonomy): Bacteria > Pseudomonadati > Pseudomonadota > Gammaproteobacteria > Pseudomonadales > Marinobacteraceae > Marinobacter > Marinobacter sp. KM021. Next base: position 2,443,228 of record NZ_CP136129.1, on the reverse strand, counting down.
GTCTCTGGCTGGCCGAAACCGAAGGCGCGAAGTTCTGGCTATCAGTACTGACAGAACTGAAGAACCGTGGCCTGGAGGACATCCTGATCGCCTGTGTGGATGGTCTCAAGGGGTTCCCGGATGCCATTGCTGCTGAGTACCCGCAGACCAAGGTGCAGCTGTGCATCGTCCACATGGTCCGCAACTCGCTGCGCTACGTGTCCTGGAAGGACTACAAAGCCGTGACGGCCGACTTGAAGCAGATCTACCAGTCTGCCACAGAACATGAAGCCCGGCAGGCGCTGGAGGCCTTTGGCGAACGCTGGGACGGCCAATACCCACAGATCTCTCGCTCCTGGCACAGCCACTGGGACAATCTGATTACCATCTTCGAGTACCCGCCGGCGATCCGGAAGGTGATCTATACCACCAATGCCGTTGAGTCACTGAACAGCGTGATCCGCAAAGCGACCAAGCGCCGGAAGCTGTTCCCAAGTGATGACTCGGCGCTGAAAGTGGCCTTTCTGGCTATCCAGCAGGCCTCGAAGAAATGGACCATGCCGATCCGTGATTGGAAGCCGGCCTTGAATCGCTTTATTATCGAATTCGGTGACCGCCTGGACGGCCACCTGTAATGGGGTGGGCAGTTACACAGATTTATTTACAGGCTCGCCATTTCTAAGGCCTCGGTTCTATCCGAGGCTTTTTTATACACCCGATCAATAATCCCACACTGGAAAACCGAGACAGATCTATTTTCTGGCTCTCAGTTCCAAGGCGTGAAACCACCCCTTCCGCCAGGAAACACCCTTCTGCCCCGAAACAAAAGGAAGCCGCAGCCGCTTTTTCGGCAACATCACGATCTCCCACACACAATCCCCAAAAAACTCAAAAGTGATCCCACTGGAATCCTCGCATTTCAGGTTACGAAAGTGCCCGGTGGTGTAGGGTGCGCCGAGTGTCACTGTATCGATTCTGTCGAGGTCTTCATCCAACAAGTGGATGTGGAGCGAGTCTTCGAAGGGGATGTCGTCGGTCAGAGGTGCGCCTCAGGATCCATCCTTTGGTGCAAGACCCGAAGAATGATAATGGACTGATTGTGCGCATCATTTTCCATCTTAAGATAAAACTGATGTGGTGAAGCTTTGCCTTCCCTTGCAAGCGGATAGGTAGCGATTCCGGACCGAATGTCAGACCTAATCAGGTATCCCGTTTCTCCCTGATGGCGTGCTCCGCACGCTCTGAAAGGTAAGTAGCGAACTGGTCACCAGTGAACGTTGTGGTTCTGCCAGCCTCCAGGTCTTGCTGGCCCGCATCGATGGCGGCTCTCAGGTCATTCATTTTCGTGACGTAGCGGGACTCGGCTTCCTCGACCATTCTCAGGCCGGCGCGAAGTACCTCGCTCGCATTTTGATAGCGGCCTGAGGCAACCAGGTGATCGACGACCTGGGATTGATGGTTAGTGAGCACGATGTTTCTCGTTGCCATTAGAGTGATCCTGTCGGAATTGCATTGGCATAATATGCCAATCTGTGAAATTCCTGTCTAGGGGATGAGGTGACTCTGGTGGTTAAGTTACGAGAAAAAGCGGCTCGCTATGGTTTAGAAAATAGGATCGCCCGTGGCCTTGACCGCATAGAACAGGCAATCGCTCTTCGCAATCACCGGGTTGGTGGTGATCATGAAGGTCTTGATGGCCTGGGCGGGGTAGATTCGCCCATCCCTGATTTGCAGCACCTGTTCCATGTTCTCGGTGCGGTTGTGGCTGATGGCCGTGAGCACGTCCAGGCCTTTTTGCCCCACCCATCCGAGGGGCTCATCCGGCGACACAATCCCGAAATTGCGGCGTTCGATGTCGGGCGGAAACGTGAGATCCGCCTGCCCACTGGGCGTTAATCGGTACTCTATGGTCGCATCGGGTGCCAGCTCTACCCGAATCGGATTGCGCAGTACCGCAACGTTCCATTCGGCTTTTTCCAGCGAGAGCACGTCAGATTGTGAGGCATACCGAACCAGCCCTTCGTACGCCAGTTGGTGCGCGAGATCATCCTGAGCCCCGCCGCACTCGATGGTCACGGTGGGCACCTCCTGCTCGGAATATTCCATCAGTGCCCCCAGGCGAAGGTCCGTCATGATCAGCCGGTCGGTAAACAGCGACGCCAGCGCTTGGTGGGCAGCGTCGTTGGTGATGGTCACGGCGAAGGCAGGGCCGGTGCCAGAGGTGTTGTGCACGTCCAGCAGGCACTCGGGGTTGGCTGTCTGAAGCTCGGCCAGCATGGCCTGGGCAATGGCGCCTTCCTCTCCTTCAAACGGTTCTTTGAAGCACCGGTTCAGGTCACGTCCGCCTGGCACTTGGCGCAGTGACAATACCGGCGGGATTTTTGCGGGATGGATGCCGCCCAGAAGGAACAGCAGGTTGACCTCCGGGGTGTGCTGCTCCAGCAGCCATCGGTGAATCGCGAACAGCCCTGAGGGTTCGTTGCCGTGAAGCAGGGTTGCCATGGCCCGGGTTCTGGAAGGATCGCGGCCAGCAACGCGAACCACCGTGGGCCGTTGCAGCCGGTCCAGCCACTCCAGGGGCGAGCGGCCCAGGGTCTGGGGTGAGGGGTTGTTGAGGTAATCCAGGGTGTTCGAGCGGCTCATGGTGCCAAGGTCCATTCGTGCAGTGGTGTGTTTGTCTTCTGATGGCTCATGTATAGAGACAGCATACTCTTGAACGCCTCGTCGGTAGTCTGGGTCCTGTAAAAAGACTCCGTGATCTGGCGCTGCCATCGGGCGCCCGTCATCCTGGTTTGAATGCGGCCTTCGATCATCCCGAGCAGGCGCTGGATCTCCGCCTCGTCCACGGCGGTTCGTTGCAAGGCTTCCCGGGCGCGCGGCAGCAGGTCACGGGCAACGTTCAACAGGGGTGTATCCTGTAACTGTACCTGGTCTTTGTGGGGCCAGATGATGTCTGCACCGATGCCGTATTTGGCGGCACGATAGAAATTGTGTTCGGTGTAGTGAAAGGGAAGTATCGACGTCAGGTGACGGATATCCTCGAGTACCGCCAACGCCGCCCCGATGATGAACAGCCCGTTCGCGCACATATCCACGGCGGTTGGGCCGGCCGGCATGGATCGAATCTCGATGCGCAGGTGGCCGCCTTCTGTGTGATCAAAAATGGCCCGGTTCCACGGCCAGGTGGTGCCATGGTGCAGCCGCAGTTCGGCCAGTTCCGGTACCTCTCCCCGATCAATCACCGCCATCGGATCTTCTTCCGACATCAATGGCAGGATGGGGGGATACAAGGAGGCTGAGGCGGCAAACAGCTCCCAGGCGCTGCGTGCCCAGCCGTTGCCGTAATAAACCCTTGGCGGGTGTTTCCAGGTTCTGTGGTTGGGCGATCGGCTGTCGACGGACTGTTTGAACAGCGCGATGCGGGTTTCGTCCCAGAGGTGGTGGCCGAACAGGCTGGGCGAATTGCTGGCCAGAGCCAGCGCAATGGGCGTCACCAACTGCACGGCGTTGAAGTAGTCAGCAAAGCGGTGGGCAGGCACCCGCCAGTGCAATTGGAACGAGGTGGTCGCCCCTTCCATGGTGACGTCGTCCGCTTCCAGGTCGATGACGTCATTACCACCGATATGGATGCTGAATGGCTCGCCCCGTTGCTGGATCAAGGCGTTGGATAGCGCATGGTAGCGGGGTTCGTCTGTCATCACCTTCGCGCCCATATCGGACTGGCGCAACGTGGGTAGAATGCCGATGGGCACCAGTTCGCCATTCAATGGGGCGGCGTGCTGGTTGATTCGCCGCATGGCCTCGAGCAGTTCCTGCTCGGTTCTGGCAAAGGGGGCTCCCTTGAAGGCCTGGGGGCTGAGGTTGTATTCAAGGTTGAAGCGGTTGAGCTCAACCGTCAGTTGTGGATCCTGAACGCTGGCGGCTAGTTCCGTGTTGATCGGCTGAACACGCAGGTCCGGGTTTACGATGTAGAACTCGACCTCGGCACCAATGGAAGATTCCCCCTCACCAAAGCCGGGCCGGTTTAGAAGGCGGGTGAGTGCGGTAAGGTCCGTTCGCACCTTGGCCGCAAAACGGTCAAATTCTTCCGCCGTAAATTCCGATTGTTTTATCGACAGTCCCATAGCGGTTGTGTCTCTAGCACTGGCTTACTTTGATAGTAGCGGAAATGAGGGGTGCGCGAGTGACTGACCGAAGGAGAAAAGCGATATGAAGACGTCTTCCGGGGGCCTTAACCCCCTATCAACGATTGTCCTGGCTCAGGGTTAGAACGCCCGATTGCTGGGAGAAGTTCAGCTGCCCAAGCACGCTCATCCCCAACAACACCATGTCGGGATCCATGGCCGGGTTGATGGTGCCGGGTACATTGTAGAATGTCATATCGCCCAGGCGGAGTTCCTGAATGGTCGTGCTCCACACATTGACTGTACCAGCGGCGGTATGTGCACGGCCGGATTGGCCCTTTCTAAGGCCTGCTTTTTGGGCGAGGGATTCTGAGACGGCCACGGTTGTGGCACCGGTATCCAGGATGAAGGTGACACGCTGGTTGTTGATGGTGCCGTTTGCCAAATAATGGCCCTGGCGGTTGGCTTGCAGTTCAATCTCTGTGACGCTGCCGCGGGTGTGACTAACCAGCTGCTGGTTGGGGTTGTTTTGTTGGGAGTCCCAGCTGCCGAAAAAATGCGTGACAGCGGCGAGCAATACAACCCAGAACACTGCGAAGTACAGGAGGTATCGAATTTCGGGTTTGATGATGCCGGGTTTGCTCATCCTGTTCCTTGTTGTGGGGCATGGGCAGGTTGTTCCAATACTACCTTGGCCACGCGGTCGAGCGCCTGCATTGGTTCACCCATCATGCCGATGCTCTGTCATCTTCAACAGCTTCCAGCTTCACCCGAAATCCGCAGGCCTCGGCGTATTTGCTTAGTGTTCCCCAACTCGGATTGCTTCGGCCGCGTTCTAGTCTGGATATGTTGCTTTTGTTCGTTCCGAGTTTCTTCGCAACGTCCTCCTGGGTGAGGCCCGCTTTGGTTCTCATCGTAATCAGCTGATCGATCAGGCTGAATTCGTCTTGAAGTGAATCGTATTCCCGGCGTATCTCAGGATTTTCCAGTGCCTTTTGCTTAAACTGTTTGAAATTCATGATTTTTTGACCTCCTTCAATCGCTCGTTGGCGAGCTCCAGGTCTTTCTTCGGTATTTTGTGTGGGGCTCCCCAAGGTTCGCCCCATGTTTCTCCATCAATTCCATCAGCCGAATCATTCTGGCTTGAATTTTGGGCGGCATTTTGGCCAATTCTTCGTCTACTTTCCCGTAGAGTTCTATTTCCCAATCCATGGGGTCTCCTTTGTCTTTTTGTTATCATATATGATAACCGTCGTTTAGAGAAGTGGTTTGGAGGCGTGGAAAATTGAGTCAGGGTGGAGTGTACCCAGTGGCTGTCACTGCAGGCCCGATCAATAATCCTACATAATGAATCTAAACCATCCGTCAGTGCCGATGGCGTAGAGGGTCTCGGCTCGCCGTTTGATTTCCGGCCATTTGACCCGATTAATTCAATCATCTGATGAATCATAGGTCGACCTATCATGACTGACATCCGACATCTTGTGTGTCCCCATTGCCACAAAGTGAATCGCGTGCCGGCCGACAAGCTGTCCGCCGGTGGTAACTGCGGCGCGTGCAAACAGGCACTTTGGCCAGACCAGGTGCTGGATCTTACGGAGCAGACGTTTGCGGCACACACCGGGCGCAGCGATGTGCCGGTAGTGGTGGATTTCTGGGCCAGTTGGTGCGGGCCTTGTAAGGCGATGGCGCCTCAGTTCGAGCAGGCGGCGAAAGCCTGGCGGGGTAAAGTGCGCTTTGCAAAGCTGAACACCGAACAGTCACCGGGACCGGCCGGGCAGTTTGGTATTCGCAGCATACCCACCATGATCCTGTTCCAGAATGGCCGGGAAGTGGCCCGTCAGAGCGGTGCGATGAATCAGGCGCAGATCAGCCAGTGGCTGCAATCGAAGGGGATTCGGTAGACTTATGGTGTAATTGGCAGTCCTCGGGAGGCCTCAAGCCCTTTCAACGATTATCCTGGTTTAGGGGCAGGGCGTTTTATGCCTACACTCAAGTAGTCCCTTATTGATTCTGGAGACTACTATGGATTTCCACGCTTACCGCCAGGCTTTAGCCGACACCCTGGAAGGCAGCGAGCTACCCTTTCCGGCAGATGAATTAAGTCTCCGTTTGGCGCGTACCCGGGCTCTGATGACTGAAGCCGGACGTGATGCCCTGCTGTTGACCGATCCTGCCGATATTTTCTACCTGACCGGCTATCACACCTTTGAGGTCTCCGTGCATACCGCGTTGCTGGTCACGGCGGAACGTATCGTCCTGCAGGTACCGTCGATTGAGACCGGGCCGGCTGTTGTTACCGCAAGGGTGGACGAAATCATTGGTTACCGCTGGGAAGATATCAGTGAAGTCATCGAGCCTTTGCTGGCCTTGCTGTCACCCTGCCAGCGCATAGGCCTGGATGCGAATTCTGCTGGTTTGCGCTACGCCATCATTCAACCCCTGCTAAACCGTCTGGGCAAGGCACGCTTTCACCATGATGGCGGCGCATTGCTGGATAGTCAGCGTCTGGTCAAGAGCGAAGCCGAGCTGAACTGCCTGCGCGAGAGCGCACGCATCACCGCAATCGGGCTACGAGCTGCCGAAGCTATCATTGAGCCCGGCATCACCGACAATGAGGTGGCTGCCGAGGGTGCACGTGCCCTGCTCGCGGCGGGCAGCGAGTTCATGAGCCTGCAGCCGATCGTGACCTGCGGTCAGCGCAGCAGCGTGATACACGTCAATCATAAACGCACCGTTATTGAGGCAGGGGATCCGGTTTTCCTTGAATTTGGTTCAGCGTATCAGCGCTATACAGCGCCGATGATGCGCACCGCTGTAGCGGGCAGAGCCACGGCTGAGATGCACCAGATCGCGGAAGTGTGCCAAAGCCTCTATACCGCCCTGAAAGAAACTATGTGCCCGGGTAATACCTTTGATGATGCAGCACAGGCTGCCGAGGCGGCCCTGGCACCCTATGCGGATCGAGTATTTTTCTCTGGCGTATTTGGCTACTCAGTAGGAGCGCAGTTCCCTCCCAGCTGGGTTGAAGGCACCGGCTACATCGCCCGCGGTCTCACCCGCCGCTTTGAGGAAAACATGGTTTTCCACCTCCCCCTGTGTCTTCGCCTGCCTGGGGAGTGGGGGATTGGCCTCAGTGACACAGTACAGGTCACTGCCAAGGGTGGTGTAGCCATCACCGACAATGATTGGCAGGTCAATGAACGGGTTGACCTCATTAAATCTTAAACGTACCTGGACCCGACATGTTTAAACCCAGTTGTTACAGCTGCCGAAAAAAGTTTGAGCCATCTGCGTTGCGTGTTTCTTACTCGAAGAATTACTGTGAGAGCTGCGGCGTTGGGTTGTTTGGTGAGGATTACTTCAACTTCCCGCCAAAGCCTGCTCCAACTATCCGGAGGAACCTGCTGGTTCATGGTGCTGTGGTGCTTCTCGTAGGTGGTTTCTTTTTGTTTTGGATGTCCGTTGGTGGGCGTTGATAGTGCCGGCCTGAAAGTCTCTGTTTGAGGAGGTTGTCCGGTGATTCTATTTGGGGGGCTGATTCTTGCCGGGCTGGCACTGTCGGCCTGGCGGCTGCTGGACCACCGGGCGGACCTCAAAGCCATGCGTGAGCTGGTGGGCGCGCAGCCCGCACAGCCTCCGGTCTTTACCGCCGGGATGGTTGCCGATCTTCCCGAGCCGGCACGGCGCTATTTTCTGTATACCATTGAACCCGGTACGCCGCTTGCGACAGTCGCCCGCATGCGCATGGCGGGGCGCTTCGGCATGGGTGACAGGCGCAATCCCAATTATCTGGATTTTGAGGCAACCCAGGTGTTGGCCATGCCTTCTGGATTTGTCTGGAAGATGCGCGCGAGGCGCGGCCTGATGCGGCTGTCTGGCTCTGACAGCCAGCGGTGGACGCGGTTCTGGCTGATGGGGTTGCTCCCTGTTGCCCGCTTTGGCGGCGACCCGGATCACACCCGCTCGGCGTTTGGCCGCTATGTTGCCGAAGCCGTTTTCTGGACGCCTGCGGCGCTGCTGCCCGGCCCGGGTGTTACCTGGGAGAGCCTGGATAATGACAAGGCACGGGTCACGGTGGAGTATCGCGGCCTGTCACAGTCTGTGGATCTCAAAGTGTCGGCAGAGGGCCAGCCCGTTGAGGTCAGTTTTCAGCGGTGGAGTAACGCCAATCCCGAGAACAAGCACCGGTTACAGCCGTTTGGCGGGTATCTCTCTGAGTTCCGGTTGTTCGGCGGGTTTCGTTTGCCGACTCATGTGGAAGCTGGCAATCATTTCGAGACGGACCAGTATTTTCCGTTTTTTGTGGCGGATGTGAGCGTTGTTGAGTTTCCCGGTGCGTGATCTTCCGTAAGCTCCCCAGAAGCTAATTCCCGATGCAGCTTGATCCTTGAGCGACTAGGCTATTTAGTGGTGGCTAATGCGGCTGGAAGGCACGTGCCACAGGGTTTGCTATCGGGAACGCAGGAAAAGAGGGCAGGGCTCATGATCGGCGATCGCAGCGTAACTGTGTTTTATGACGAAGTGATGCTCGGGCACAACCCGGAGGTGGATCTGCCTTTTATGCCCAGCCGGGTGGAAAAGCGCGTGAGGTCGATTCTCCAGGGGCTCAATTTCAAGTGGAGTTATCCGGAACATCCGGGCCGCCTGTCTGCCATCAAAGCATACCTGGATGAGAATCCGATAAACGGTGTGCGGTTTGTTAGTGGGGCGGCCCCTGCCACTTACGAACAGTTGGCGCGAGTGCACACCACCTCGTAACCTAGACCATCTTTTTTCCATGGCGGGTAAGCGGGCCTGGCTGGACAAGGATACAACGGCGGTGTCGCCGGATAGCATCAGCGCTGCTACGGCGGCGTCTGGGAATGCCATCGCCGCTGTAACCAGTGTTGTGAAGGGGGAGTGTCAAAGTGCTTTTGCACTGGTGCGGCCGCCGGGCCACCATGCAGAGCCGGTGCGGGCTCGTGGCTTCTGCCTGCTGAACAATGTTGCGATTGCGGCAGCCCACGCCCAGGCCAAACTGGGCTGTGAACGGATTTTGATCATCGACTGGGATGCCCATCATGGTAATGGCACCCAGGATATCTTCTGGGCTGATCCGGATGTGCTTTTCTTCGATACCCATTGTGCGGCGCCGTTCTATCCTGGCTCTGGTCATCTTGAGGAGGTAGGCGAGGGGTTGGGTGAAGGCTATACCATCAACGTTCCGCTGCCGGAATCCGCGGGTGACGTTGCCTTTGAGAAGGTCTTTCGCGAGATCTTGATCCCGGCGGCTGATTACTTCGGGCCAGACCTTGTTCTGGTCTCTGCCGGGTTTGATCCCCACCGTAACGATATGGCGCTGAACCTGACCTACGACGGGTTCAGGGCGATCACCCGTATTGTTCAGGATATTGCCGACAAACATTGTGACGGTCGGCTGGCCATGGTTCTGGAAGGCGGCTACAACCTGACCTCGCTCTCCAAAGGCGTTCATGCGGTGCTGGAGACCTTGGCAGGCGGCGATGCTCCCGAAATACGGGAAGTGGGTGTAAGAGAGGCGGAGCAAGCGGCGGAGTTTCATCGCTCGGCCTTTGAGGATCTTGAAGAGTAGTTGTTGTGGAGGGCCCGCAGTGGCGCGCCGTTAACAGCCCGCCAGGGCTTGGGCTTGCCAGAGTCGGTTCAGGCATGGGCGAGTGCTCTTACGCAGCGGCTAAACACCTCCGCCGAGAAAAATCGGTGCTCGCCTGATTGCTGTGCCACGAACAGCTGTCCACCGGATTCGCGGATTCCCCCCTCAATCATCAGGTTATCACTCATCTCGAAATCCTCAATGGTATGGCCCAGTTCGTCCTGGAAGGTTGCACCTGCCCGTTGCTGATAAAGCCGGCTGTCGAGGGTGAACCCGAACGCGGGCTTGCCCTGGCCGATCATGTAACCCACCTCAAACACGGTACCCGGATCGGCGCTGATGCCGCGAAAGGGTGTGAGGTTGGCAATGATGGCGTCGCAGCTGTCCATCAGTTCTCGGTTGGCCCGGTATATCCGGTGGCCGCGCTCCGGTTTTGCCTCTTTGTCTGAAAATGTCAGCGCTGTGTCTAGCGGGTCGACGCCCTCGAATCCTGCGTCCCGGAGCAGGCGTTTTTTCTCGGCCATGATGGCCTCGTGTTGCTCTGTCGGGAAGAAGACTTCCGGGCCGGCTAGGTAGATGCGGTTTGGTTTTGGCATGTGAGTCTTGTCTGTCCATTCGGCGTTGACCATTAGAACCGAGCCGACCGATCGCTGTATGAGTTTGTTGGTAAGTTTAGTTCAAACCAGTCTTCTCGAGTCCCTTTGAATGTCATGCCTACAGGCGATTGCTCAACTTTGAACATTGCGATGAACGGGCCGTCTGGCAAACGATACCAGAAATCTCTGGGCACGCAGATTTGGAAATACATTCGGTCCAGTTGATCATTTTCAAGTTGATAGGTGCACGAGTGGCGACCACCGCCACGGTATTTTGTGACTTGGTATGCTACCGTTATTGTCTCACTACTCAGCATCGTCCAGATGCGCGGGATCGTGTAACCGAAGGATAAGTGGCACATCATCCAGAGCAACAAGGGGCAACCTATGAAGGTGAGGCATTTTTTGCCAAGGCCAAATGAATGCCATTGGGGATCCGGAGTGATCTTTCCCGTGTGAAGCAGGTACCCGGCCCAAAGCGATACCACGATGACGACAAATGCCGATAGGTATAGAGCAATCGTCGCGACCTCTGGATTGGGTAAGAAGTTTGTAGGGCCGAATATCTGAGGTACTGAGAGGATGACCATTGGCAGCAGAATGACGCACAGGACTTTTTGGTGCCGATTCATGCTGGATTTAAGGCCAGTTCTTTTCATACATAATCCCTTACAGTCAGGCCGCGTAGTCCTTACGCAAGCGGGGGGGTATCGTACCAAATGCTTGTGCGTAGCACAGCATACCTTTGGCAGAGAGAGCTAACCCCCCAAAACAAAAAATGCTCAAGGAGGAGCAAAGTGCTTATCAAATATTTCCTGGGCCACAAAAAGGCGCTCACCCTATGTGGCGGGTGTCTGGTGATTGCTCTGACGCTGTACCCGATGTTCTATCGCACCTGGGCTTTCGGTTCCGATGCCTGGGGGCTGACAGTCATAGCGCTTCTTGACCCCGAAGAAGTGCCCTGGAGCCCCTCGGATTTTAATAGCCTGGCGATCCGGCCTGCAGTGGCTTACTGGCTTCTCACCAATTTCGACTGGCCCTATGAACGCTGCGGTAAAGCGATGAAGGCGATGGGTGGCTGTTTGCAACCTTTGGTCAATTTCGTAGGCGCCTCGTTGGATAGGCACGATGCTGAGTCCATCATGACGCGCCGTGGCTATGCGTTACTTCGACACTTTGCCGCAAGGGGTGAGCCGTTGAACGGCTATCACAACGGGCTGGCACCAGTGCATGAGGCCGTCCTTTACGCCGATGTGGGTTATCTCCGCGCCCTTCTGGAGTTGGGGGCGGATCCAAGCCTGCCGATTGATAGTCCGGGGAAGGACTATCATGGCTTTAACGCTTTTGAGTTTGCGGTGTTTTTGGAATCCCGGAACCAGGAAATTTATCAGACTATCCGGGCAGAGCTTGATGCTCTATAGGCGGGCTCGATCGTCCTCAACCGCTTCCGTTGTTTTAGGTTTGTTTCGCGATGGCTAAACTTATACTTATCACTCGAATTTCTCATCCAGGAGTTGCGTTATGGGTCTGGCCATCGCACTGCATGTCCTATCTGCCGTAATCTGGGTTGGCGGTATGTTTTTCGCCTACATGGCTATGCGCCCGGCGGTAGTTGAGGTGATTGATGCCTCACAGCGAGGCGCGCTCTGGTGTGCCACCTTGTCACGATTTTTTAAATGGGTATGGGCGGCGGTGATTCTGTTGCTGGTCACCGGGTACTGGATGATTTTCAGTGTGTTCGGCGGCATGGCCGGTGCCGGCTGGCATATCCAAGTGATGCAGGCGCTGGGTATTGTGATGATCCTGATCTACGCCCACGTTTATTTTGCGCCCTTCCGGCGGCTGAAACAGGCAGTGGCCAATCAGAACCCCCAGGAAGGCGGGCGCCAGGTGGGGCAGATTCGAAAGCTGGTGGGCACTAATTTGATTCTTGGGTTGATTGTGGTTGCGATTGGAGCTGGTGGGCGGTATTTGTGAGCGGGCGGTTGCTTACGTCAGCAGTTAAGTCGGTCGCTAATCTGGTAGGCGGGCGTTACGCTAAACAATCTCTCTTTTGCTATGGTGAAGATATCAAGAAGCCAAAAAAGGAACTTTGTTATGTGGTTTCGCAGGACGATGTTACCGCTTTGCGTGTTCTTTATCGCCCCTTTGCCACCAGCCTCTGCTGAAGTTTATAAATGGGTAGATGATGCTGGCAACGTTCACTTCGGAGACCGCATTCCTGAACAACACAAGCAGTCAGGAGAGTCTGTCGACCTTTCAGTTCGCATACCTTCTGCTGAAGAACAGCGCCAGGCTGAAGCTCGTGCTGAGTCGTTGCAACGCGTAGCAGGAGAGTTGGGTGAGCAGCGACGGGAAAAAGAGCGCTTGGAGGAGTCAGAACAAGCACCGGCGCAGCAGAATGTGTCTACCCTGCCGGAGGAGGTGAAGCCGGGTCAGGGGCGCCTGACCCGTGAGCAGCGTATGGCCAATTATGAAGCGGAGATGCAGCGGTATAGGGAAAGTATGGCGTGTTTCGGCAAGTACCAGATCAAGGGCGGTGGTACCAGGGGGTATGCCTTTGAGGAATGCGAGTCCGTTAAGAAACCGCGCTATCCAGATGTTCGTTAGTTCTGACGCGCGCCCTGCTTAGTCCATGCAAGGTCGGTCAGCGTTTGGTACCAGGAGCCTGCTGCTGCAGCTGTGATTGCCGCTTTAAGACCTGTAGTAACCCCTTAATACCCGCCCCGACACCACCACTGCTAATGTTTCCTGACCTGGCAATACAAACACAAGGAGACAGCCATGAGCGGGAAGAAGATTCTGATGATTACCGGTGATTTCACCGAAGACTACGAAACCATGGTGCCGTTCCAGGCACTGCAGGCCGTTGGCCATACGGTTCATGCCGTCTGCCCGGACAAAAAGGCAGGCGATACGGTCGCCACAGCGATTCACGATTTCGAGGGTGACCAGACCTACACTGAAAAGCCCGGCCACCGGTTTGCCCTGAATGCGGATTTTGACGGACTGAATCCGGCAGATTACGACGCGCTGGTGGTGCCCGGCGGCCGCGCTCCGGAGTATCTGCGGCTCAATAAGGAGGTGCAGAGTCTGGTTCGCCATTTCTTTGAAGCCAACAAGCCGGTGGCGGCGATCTGCCACGGTGCTCAGTTGCTGGCCGCAGCAGGGGTTCTGGAGGGTCGCAAATGTTCGGCTTATCCGGCCTGCCAACCGGAAGTGGAGCTGGCGGGCGGTACCTTCGCCGCTATCGAGGTTGATCAGGCGGTCACTGATGCTAATCTGGTAACAGCGCCTGCGTGGCCTGCCCATCCGGCCTGGCTTGCGCAGTTTTTCAAGTTGCTGGACCAGTAACATAGCAGGGGCCAGTTCGCTGGCTCCTCAGCACCGTCAAGCGCCATCAACCACATTCGGGGAGGCCGTTATGTGCAAGCTCTTTATCAACGCCGATTCGGAGCTTTGGGTTAGCCGCACCCACTCCCTGCGAATTGACGGTATGGTCACCAGTGTGCGGATGGAAAACGCCTTTTGGCAGGTACTGTCGGAGCTGGCTGAGCGCGATGGTATGAATCTGCCGCAGATGATCACCCGGCTTTATCATGAGTCCATTGATGCGGGCCATGATCTGGGCAATTTCACATCCTTTCTCCGGGTCTGCGCGCTGCGCTACCTTGAGCTGCAATTGAGTGGTGACGTGCCGAGGGATACCCGGGTGCCAATCGCTTCGCTGGATGCAGACCGTATTCTTGCTGGTAAGCGCGGTAAATCGGCAACACCGAAAGTCGTGAGTAAGGCAAGCCACTAGGCGCGAGACAACCCAGGTTCCCATATTCGCGGATACAGTCTCTAATCCTCAGTCTGTCGGTTTTATACCGGTCGAATGCAATGGAATAAACACCAGCATCTCGTTGTTTGCCGGCATTGCGTAATCTTCCCGCAGTACCAACCCCACCGCCTTGGCCAGCGCAGACAAATCCTCGATATCGCGGATACCCATGTGTTGCGCCTGTGATCTTAGTGACCGGTCAAACGCCCGATTACTTTCACTGGTGAACTCACCCTGGTGCATGAACGGCCCATACAGGCAAAACGCGCCGTCATCAGGCAGGCTTGCACCGATGCCCTGGAACATTTGTTCCACTTCTGTCCAGGCCATGATGTGGGCGGTGTTGGCGGAGAACGCCCATCGGAAATCGAGTGCGGGCCATGGGGTGTTGGCCACGTCCAGCTTTCGCATGGGGAGAATGTTTGGCAGCGCAGCCTGTTCCAGCCGGGCAACTGCCAGGTGCGCGGCCGTGGGGTGGTCTGTTGGCTGCCACTTTATGTGGGGCAGGGCTGCTGCGAAATGCACGGCGTGCTGGCCGGTGCCGGTGCCTATTTCCAGCACGGTGCCCGGTGCGTTGAAGACCTCGCACAGTCTTGCCAGGATGGGGCCTTTGTTGTTTTCGCAGGCTTGGGAAAAGGGCAGGTGGGTGGTCATCAATTGGGCTCTCCTTTTCCCGGAACGGTATCATAAAACGGTGAGCTGGCCATGGGCCGGTATAATCGGAAGCTTTTACTTCCGGCTCCCGCCAGCACCAGCAAGGTGTTGGTGATTCCGTGTCATGCAGTTTCTTTTTTTGAAACTTTGTGCTAGAGTTTCAAAAAAAGAAACAAGGAATGTTCGTGCATATTATTTCGAGAAAGCCTTTCAATGACGCGGCCAAACAATTTCCTAATGATCGGGAGGCTCTGGTGAATACCTACATTACGCTGCGTAATGGAAGGTTTGAAACGCCGGAGCAGCTGCGCCAGGTGTTCCCCTCGTTGGACAACTTTAAATATCGGAACAAATGGTGGGTTATCGACATTGGCGGCAATAACTTGCGGCTGATTGCCTTCATTGAATTTCGTGATAACCGAATGTACGTGAAACACATTTGCGGCCACGCCGAATACGACCGGCTGACTGACAAATATCGTCGCAGTAGGGAGTAAGGCTCATGTTATCGACTGCTTTTGTAGAAATTAGGGAAGCCTTGGCTCGAGTGCCTTTCATCGCCCATATTGAGACTGAGGAAGATTATGATCGAGCGTTGGAGCTGATGGACGAGCTGGTGGACGACTATGACGCCAACAAGCTGTTGATTGAGGTTCTGGCTGTCAGCATTGAGCGCTGGGAAGATCAGGCCCCGGAGTTTTCTGACTTTAATGCCGCAGTTGATGAAACTGATAGGGGGATTGCGGTACTGAAAACTCTGATGGCCCAACACGGCCTTGGGGTTGCCGATCTGCCGGAGCTGGGTTCGAAGGGTAATGTGAGCAAAATTCTCAATGGCGCCGAGGGAAAAAAGCTTACCCGCAAACATATGGAAGCCCTTGGCAAACGTTTTGAAGTGCCTCCGGTTTTGTTCTTCTAGCACGACTCAGTACTTTGAAGCACCCTTCAAACTCCGCCTCTATCACGAGGAAGGCTCGGATTAGTCTGGCCCCACCGAGGTGGTCAGCACCGCGGTCACAATGAGGATCGCGAGGCCAAGCGTCATTTCTGCTGTGATAGATTGGCGCAGCCGCCGCGTATATCCCGGCCATGCCAGCCGGGGCACCAGGCAGAACTTGTTGATGGCGCCGAGCACCAGCAACAGCGATACCAGCGAGAGCTTGATCAGCAGCAGCCAGCCATAGGCGCTGTTGATCAGCCCCGACAGGGGCTGAACCAGCAGCAGAATCATGAGTACCCCACAGATCACCAGTGCGCCAACAAAAGCTACGGCCGTCTGGCCAAAGCGGTCCATGCTGGCCTGAAGTTGAGCGATCTGATGACTGTTACTGACCCGCCACAGAGGATAGAGTGCCCCTAGCCACAGGGAGACCCCCAATAGGTGAACGACCAGCAACGCAGTGCCACGGCTGTCGTTATGTAAATGTCCGGTTTGCGTAAAGGCAAACAGTAGGCTGGCGGCGCCTGCAATCACCAGCGTGTAGCCGAGGCGCCGGCCTCGCCAGACTGCCACCCATAGGCCTGCCAGGGTGAGCGTAAATCCCAGCAGGTGTGCCCGTGTGGTGTCTCCTACATTGGTTTCCCAGATAATGTTCGCGATGTCGGGGTCGAAGGCACCGGCGATGCCGCCTCCAAATGCGGCCCCTGTGTGCACCGGAAAACTGGCGGCAGTAGCTGACAGCCCCAGCACTCCTGCCGCAAGAATGTAGCTATGCATCGGCCGCTCTATGCCGTGAGGTTTAAGCAACCACAGGCAGAACAGGCCGCCAATCACCCCTGCGGTGCTGAGATAGATCAGCACCTTGGTGGCGATGGTTAGAAGGGTCCAGATGTCCATGGCGGTCAGTGGTGACCCTCATGTGCATCCTGGCCGGAGGCTGAGTCTTGGTGACTCTCATGGGCCTCAGCGCTCTCTCCCAGGTGGAAGCTGAAGCCGCCGGTCATGGTGTGGCCGTCGTCGGCCATGGCGCGCCATTCCACTTCGTAGTGCCCTTCTTGAAGTGTTGGCAGGTCAATCCGGTAATCGGTTTTGGATTCGCGGCTGGGCCGGAAATCCACTCGTACCCGCTCGCCGGCACCGTCGGTCAGGTTTACGCGCATCAGTCTTACGGTGTCGCCGAAACGGAGTTCCAGGTGTTCCGGGGACGTTTGCACATGCGCGTCGCTTGCGGGTGATGAATAAACCACATCCGTGTGGGCTTTGGCCAGGCTGGCGCTGGTGAGGGTGACAAACATCATTAGCAGGGGTAGAAGCAGGTGTTTAGTCATTGGTCTTTCTCCGGTGTTTGAAGCTATTTTGGTAAATCATTGGGAACACGATCGGCCTCGTGGGCAACGGTGCCCGCTGGGTGCTGATACCAGCCAGGGTCTCCGTCGAGTTGATCGCGAACTTTGATGACGGTAAACATCCCGCCCATTTCCATATTTCCGAACTGGCCTTTGCCCATCATCATGGCCAGGGTGTTTTCGGGGCCAGGCATATGGCCGGCATCGACATGAGTCTGGTGTTCACCCATGCCGTGTTCACCCATCGCCATATAGCCAGGCACCAGGGCCTGAATGCGCTGCTCGACCTCGTTCTGATTCACACCCAGGGTGTTGGGGATATCGTGCCCCATCGCGTTCATGGTGTGGTGGGCCATATGGCAGTGGAAGGCCCAGTCGCCGGGCTTGGCAATAAACTCGATGTCTCGGGCCTGGCCGACGCCGACAATTTCGGTGGCTTCGGTGCGCCATTGCGCCTGGGGCCAACGCCCGCCGTCGCCACCGGTGACCCAGAACTTGACGCCGTGAACGTGCATGGGGTGGTTCCACATGGATAGATTGCCCATGCGAATTCGCACTCGTTCACCCGTTTGTGCCACGAGTGAATCGATAAATGGAAAGACCTTGCTGTTCATGGTCCACAGATCAAAGTCTTGCATGATGGATGGGTCGGGTCGGTAGGTGCCCGGATGAATGGCCCAGTTATGCAGCATGATGGCGTAGTCCCGATCTACCGGGTTGGCTTCTGGCTCGCGGGGATGAATGATGAACATACCCATCATGCCCATGGCCATCTGCACCATTTCATCTGCATGAGGGTGGTACATGTGGGTGCCGTGTTGCACCAGCGGAAACTCATACACAAAGGTTTTGCCGGGCGGGATGGAGGGCTGGGTCAGCCCCGCCACGCCGTCCATGCCATTGGGTAGTATCAGGCCGTGCCAGTGCACGCTGGTGGGTTCTTTCAGGCGGTTGGTCACGTAGATTCTTACCCGGTCACCCTCTACCGCCTCAAGGGTGGGCCCCGGGGTACTGCCGTTGTAACCCCAGGCTTTGATGGTGGTGCCGTCGCCGAAGGCGTGTTCTATTTCTTCGGCGATCAGGTGGAACTCTTTGACGCCATCGCGCAGGCGATAGCCCAGGGTTCGGCCGTTGGGTGTGATCACCGGGCGATAGCCCTGATCAGTCTGGCCCGGGGCGGTGAGCGGTGTGTGGGTTGTTTCGTGGCGATTACCAGCGGCGAACGCTTGTGCTGGCAGGGCACCGGCGACCAGACCCGCAGCACTGCCCAGTATAAAATGACGACGATTAACCATGGTGGCTGCCTCAGTGATTGTGGTGGTCGTGACCCTGGCCGCCGGCATGGACGGAGGGCAGTTGTACCGCGTCAGGCAGAGCGGCGTCTAGGGGGGTGGCGCTGATCATCGCCAGATGTATGCGCTGAATCCAATACTGCTCAAGGGTTTCAGCGTGCTCGCGCCAGGCATCGAATTCCCGCGCCCTGGCATTGAGCAGTTCAAAGGCGCCCACCAACATAAAGTTGTATTCGCGCAGGCGCAGGTCCACTTGCCGTTGCCATTGCGGGATGACCTGTTGTTCCAGTTGCTCAACGTTGGTACGGGTAAGTCTTAATCGGTTAGCCAAATCCGGGAGTTGTGTACGCAGTTCGAGCTCCCTGGCATTCACCAGCGCGTCGGCGCGCAATAACTGGGCGCCAGCCCCGGCCCTCCGCGCCTGGTTACGGTCGAACAGGGGCAGGCCAATCGACATCGAGGGGCCCGTGCTGTACCCGCCGTCAGAATCGCGCTCGACATCGATCCCGATGTCCCATTGGGTGATCCCGCCCTGGCGCGCGTAGAACGCCTGGCGATGCTCTGCAACGGCTTGGACTTGCCGTGCGATGCGCAGGTCCAGCCGCTGTGTCAGGGCGTGGTCTGTTAAGGCGGCAACGTCTATCTGTTCATCGTTTGGCAGTTGTGGCAGGGTGACCGGCAACTCCATCATGGCGGGATGTTCAAGGCCCAGTCGCAGCGCTAGTGTGGTTTGCGCTTGCTGGGCATCGGCCTGGGCGCGGCGCAGGGCACGCTGGCTCTGTAACTGCTGGTCTCGGTAATGCAGCAAGCTCAGTTCTTTAAGGTTGCCGGCCTCGTGCAGGCGTTCCGCCAGCAACAGGGCTGTTTCCGCTGCATTCAGGGCCAGCCGGGCGACAGCTTCACGGTGGCTGGCACCCACGGCATGGAAGTAATCCTGCTGAACCTGATACAGCTCCTGGTTCAGGGTGTCCAGCAGGTCAAGCCGTGCGCTGGTTAGCGCTTCCTCCGCCAGGGTCTTTCGTAAAGAGTGGGTCATCAAATCCAGCAGGCTTTGGCTCAGGCCCAGCCCCAGCTCCCAACGGCCACCGCCATCCGGTCGCATGGCTGACACGGCGAGGGTCGGGTTGCTTAGCATTTGTGCCTGTAGCTGTTCTGCTTCAACGATGCCTAACCGGTGTAAGTGCGCGCGGATATGTGGGCTGTTGACCAGCGCCAGGTGTTGCGCGGTTCCGGGTGTCAGCGGTTCAAACAATAAGTCGTCGACCTGTTCAAATCGCTCTTGCTCGGACAATTCCAGAGTCTGGTGAATCTGGCCCCGCGCCGGAGACTGCAACAGCGGGTCGAGATCGGCCTCCAGTTGCGAATAATCAGGGGGCGCCATCGTGGCACAGCCCTGCAGAAACAGGACGGCCATAGCTCCGCCAATCAGGTTTTTCATGGTTGTATTGCCTCAAAGTCACCAAGGGTCATGCCGTGGCGGTCAATGCCGCGGCAGGTTCAGGTTTTTGGTTAACTGAGGTTTTGTGGTGGGTGGAATAGCGGGTCGGAGATAATACTGTCGGCACTTTCTGCGTGCCGCATAACTGGCGTGGCCAGATCGGGACTGGCTGCGGGAGCGTACGAGGGGATCAACGTTGTGCAGACTTGGCAACACTGCTGGCAAGGATCGGCGTGCTGGGCGTCCGGGTGTTTATGATTGGCGTGGTGGCCGGTGTCGTTTGACGCGCTGTAGTGATGCTCGTGGACGGCTTCATGGGAATTCGGAGCATGGTGTTGATGCAGGGAAGACGGTTCGTCTGCAGCGGTCTGTGCCGAGTGAATGTCGCAATGTAACAGGCCAGCCGCTAGCCCCTGGACGGGCAGCCATAAGATGAGCATGATAATCAGAGAGCGACGTTTGAGCGACATCCTTGCAAGTTTCCATATTGCCTTGTCATAAGTCAATATTCCGCAGAACACGAGCGCAGGGCGCCCCCGAGGGCCAGTGTAGTCAGTGCCGGTGCTGGCTATAATGGTGCACGGTGAACTGTTAAACAGGACTCTACGCCCATCAAAAACAAAGCTCCTTTCACGCTCCGCCCCTACCAGCAGGAAGCTGTCGACGCCACGCTGAATCATTTTCGCAAGTCGGACGAATCTGCCGTCATCGTGCTGCCAACCGGCGCCGGCAAAAGCCTGGTGATTGCCGAACTGGCCCGCCTTGCCAGGCGCAAGATTCTCGTACTCACGCACGTGAAAGAGCTGGTGGAGCAGAACCACGCCAAATACGAGAGCTATGGGTTAGCCGGTGGCATCTTCTCCGCTGGGTTAAAGCGCAAAGAGAGTCAGCATCAGGTCACCTTTGCCAGTGTACAGTCGGTAGCGGCGAACCTGGATCAGTTCCGGGATGAGTACTCGTTGGTGATCATCGACGAGTGCCATCGGGTCAGCGGTGAGGAAACCAGCCAGTATCAACAAATCATTGACCTGCTGAAACAGCAGAACCACTCCCTCAAAGTACTCGGGCTGACCGCCACGCCCTATCGCCTGGCCATGGGCTGGATCTATCGCTATCACTACCGGGGCTTTGTTCGCAGCGAAGACGACAAGCCCTTCCAGCACTGCATCTACGAACTGCCGTTGAGCTATATGATCAATCGGGGCTATCTCACCCGGCCTGAGTTGGTGAATGCAGCGGTGGCGCAATACGATTTCTCGTCGCTGGCTCAGGACCGCTTTGGCGAATACGCGGAGAAAGACGTCAATCAGCTGCTGAGCAAACACAAGCGGGTGACACGTGCCATCATTGAACAGGTGGTGGAACTGGCCGCAGACCGCCAGGGCGTGATGGTTTTCGCCGCAACGGTGGAGCATGCACGGGAGATCACCGGCTACTTGCCGGAGAACCAAACCGCTCTGGTGACCGGCGCCACCGATCAGAAAGATCGGGATCTACTGATTCGGCGCTTCAAGCAGCGGCAGCTAAAGTACCTGGTGAATGTATCTGTGCTCACCACGGGCTTTGATGCGCCCCATGTGGACCTGATCGCTATTCTTCGCCCTACCCAGTCGGTGAGCCTGTATCAGCAGATGGTGGGCCGTGGTCTTCGCCTGGATGAGGGCAAAAAGGATTGCCTGGTGATTGATTACGCCGGCAACCATATGAACTTGCATCACCCGGAGGTTGGGGAGCCAAAACCGAATCCGGACAGTGAACCGGTGCAGGTGTTCTGCCCTGGCTGCGGGTTTGCCAATATTTTCTGGGGTAAAACCGACAGTGACGGCCGGGTGATTGAACATTACGGGCGCCGTTGCCAGGGGCTGCTGGAACCCGCGGAGGGGGATGGCACGCGCGCCCA
This sequence comes from Marinobacter sp. KM021, assembly GCF_050707965.1. NCBI lineage: Bacteria > Pseudomonadati > Pseudomonadota > Gammaproteobacteria > Pseudomonadales > Marinobacteraceae > Marinobacter > Marinobacter sp. KM021. Next base: position 2,421,522 of record NZ_CP136129.1, on the reverse strand, counting down.
GCAATGCGACTACCGTTTCCGCTTCAAGGAGTGCCCCCACTGTGGTGGCGAGAACGACATTGCGGCCAGAAATTGCGGGCACTGTCGTAAAGCGATTATCGACCCGGACGATCAGCTAAGGGATGCCCTGAGGCTCAAGGATGCCGTGGTGATTCGTTGTGCGGGGATCACCCTGGGCCTTGGCGGAAGCAAGCTGAAGATGACCTACCACGGTGAGGATGGGGAGGAGCTTGGCGAGTCGTTTGATTTCAGCAAGCCGGCACAGCGCCACGTGTTTAACAAACTGTTCGGCCGCAGATTTGCGAACGGCCAGGCTCCAAAAACCTTCGGTAAGGCGGAGGAGGTACTAGAGTTGCAAGCTCTGTTGCCGGCGCCGGATTTTGTGATTGCCCGTAAGCAGAAGCATTATTGGCAGGTACAGGAGCGGATATTTGATTATCGGGGGCAGTATCGGAAAGCGAATGAGGTGTGATTACTTCAGCCTTACAACTATAACCAAGGAGTAAATGTATGTCTCTGGCCGAAAAGATCTGTCTTTCAGCGGCGTTCCTGTTCTTCATGACGGGGCTTCTCACTGGCATCTGGAAATACCGGCACATGGCCCGAAGCGAGGACGCTTCGTCGCCGACCTATGTCGACATCGCTCACCGCAGTTCACTGCTCTACAGCTTTGCGGCACTGCTGTTGGCTGCGTTCAGTGCCCGCAGTGTTTTTGCGGACTGGGTGAATGTTGTGGCGGCTGTCTCGGCCTTAGCATTTTTCGCGTTTGCCATTGGTACCTATATCCTCCATGGCCTGCTTCAGGATACCGACAACCAACTGCGCCGCCCTCATCGTTTGGGAAAGCGACTTCTACCGCCCTGGATGACTGGGGTATTCATGGTGCTGCTGATACTTGGGGAAGTGGGTGGTAGCCTGGTTTTGGGAGTAGGAGCGATGCTTGGCATCTGGCAGGGCTAGAGAGGCTCGTTTGCCATTCGTCACTGCAGTACCGCTGGAGTCGTTGCTGCAGGTTACAATGGGGCATTTTGAAGCGCCGCGGAGCCCCTGATGTCCCTCAAGAAGACCCCAGATCTCTATGAAAAGTTGATTGTCCAGGCATGGGATGAGAACGGGAGGGCCTGGATTGATGCCGTTCGGGATCACGGAATCCGTGCGCCGGGCGTGGCGTCGCGTGACGCTTTGCTTGCCGCAATCAATGGCCATGTTCAGCCGAACTCTCGGGTCCTGGATGTGGGATGCGGAGAGGGCTGGTTAGTGGATTTACTGACCGGGTCCGGTTTTCGCGCCGTCGGCGTGGATGCATCCCGCGAGCTAATCGAATACGCCCAAGAGCATCGCAAGGGGCATTATGTGGTTGGAGATCAGTCTGATCTCGCTAAGTTGGGGCTTGGAATATTTGACTTGGTCGTCTGTAACTTTTCACTGTTTGGCGATGAAACTGTGCGCCGATGCGTTATGTCTGTCCCTCAAATGCTGACCCCAGGCGGCGTGTTGATTATCCAGACACTGCACCCGATGATGTTCAGCGGAAACGAGGTGGCCAAGAGCGGTTGGCGGGAAGGCACCTGGGCCGACTTGCCCGGCGATTTCGGTGAACCGTCTCCTCTTTATGTTCGGACACTGGACGACTGGAGCCGGTTATTCAGTGAGGCGGGTTTAGGCGTTTCCCGGATGCTGGCACCAACTGCAGGAAATGCCGATCCCAAGAGCCTGATTTTTGTTGTTTCCCGATGCGAGAGGACTGGCCAGTAAACGTCGGCTGGCTTGGCAAGGAGTAACAGGGCAAGAATCGGATGGAAACGCCTGGCAATGTCCGTTGTAATAACCCCGTGCTTGGCGAATATAGGGGAATGACATGCCGTTGCCAGTGGAGCAGGAGATGCGGGCTGTCCTGGAATCCGGGGACGACCGCCAGGAGGGGGATTCACGAATGACCCGACTGGTAAGAATCGCACATTATATTGAAACGCACGCAGACGAGCCGCTGACACTGGCAGGCTTGGCGACTATTGTTGGGCTTTCTCCCTCGCGGTTACAAAGGCAATTCAAAGAAGCGTTTGGTGTTTCTCCCAAAGCTTATCAGGACGCGGTGCGGATGCGCTACTTCAAGCAATCCCTGAAAAATGGCGATAAGGTCACGGATGCGATCTTTGCCTCTGGGTTTGGTTCCGTCAGCCGGGTTTATGGGGAAGCGCACCGCAATATTGGAATGCCGCCCAGGGCCTATCGGGCCGGGGGTGAGGGTGAGGTCATCGTCTACGCTTGTCGACCCACCTCTCTGGGCTTGATGGCCATGGCCGCAACGGATAGGGGCGTCTGTTTTGTCCAGTTTGGTGACAGTGAGTCCTCGTTGGTGAGTGGTCTGAAAGCAGAATTCCCCAAGGCCGAAGTGAGGGCGTCACCGGCCCGGAATGCCCCGGAGCTTGATGCCTGGGTGGAGGCTTTGGATCAACACATCAGCCAAGGCGCCCCGAGGCCGGATCTGCCGCTGGATATGCGAGGGACGGCTTTTCAGATGAAGGTGTGGCAATTCCTGTTGAGTATCCGGGAAGGCGATGTGCTTAGCTATAGCGAATTGGCCGCGAAGATCGACAAGCCCAAAGCGGTGCGGGCCGTGGCCTCTGCCTGCGGCAAAAACCGGATAGGCGTGCTGATTCCCTGTCACAGGGTGTTGCGGGGAGATGGCGGGCTTGGTGGGTATCGTTGGGGCTTGGAGAGAAAGCGAGCGTTGCTTGACGCAGAGCAGAAACAGCAGAGAGCTGACGACGGTTCTTAGGGAGGCTACGTTGGCGACCAGACTTCTCCATGTTGCATTACCCGAAACTCCGATTCGCTCAACCCTTGTCTCTCCAGCGCCAGCCGCAGTCGCCGTGGTGGCTCATCCATGGGCTCATCAGTGAGTACGAAGGTGCCCCAATGCATGGCGACGGATTGGCGGGCGCCAATGTCCTGATGAATCCTGACCGCCTCTTCCGGTGCCACGTGCACCGGGGCCATGAACCAGCGCGGGTCGTAAGCGCCGATCGGTAGCAGCGCCAGATCAATGGGTGAGAACAGCTCGCCGATATGCCTGAATATTCCGCCGTAGCCGGTGTCCCCGGCGAAATAGAGACGGAAATCGTCGATTTCCAGAAGCCAGCTACACCAGAGCGTGGTGTTGGTGTCCGTTGCGGTGCGGCCGCTGAAGTGCTGGGCTGGCAGGCAGAACACCTCCTGATCGTCGGCTATACGGTCAGACTGCCACCAGCCCAGTTCTACCAGGTTATGGATGCCGCGTTTTTCAAACCAGGGGCGCAAGCCCATGGGAATACAAAAGCGCAGGTGTGTCCCGAAGCGCCGGTGCAACTGGCGCACGGTTGCTTCGTCCAGGTGGTCGTAGTGATTGTGTGAGATCAATACCAGGTGGATAGGCGGCATGTCTGCCACGGTCAGGGCCGGCGGTGTGTGCCGCTTTGGCCCGATCAACTGGAAAGGGCTGGCACGGTCTGACAATACCGGGTCGGTCAGCACGTTCAGGCCCTGATGCTGGAACAGGAAAGACGAGTGCCCCAGCCAGACCAGTTGTGGCTTTTGGGGTGGCTTTGCCAGCAAATGGCCATCCGGGCGCAGCAGTGTGTAGCGTTTACCCTGGGGGAAACGGCGGCCGGGCGCTAACTGCCAGCGCAGGAAATCCCCCAGACCGTGGCGGGGTACAGGCTCAAGGTTTCGATACCTTCCCCCATGGCAATGGGGTTCTGCGGCAAGGGCAGCAAGGCGTTCACGGTTGATGGTCATGGGTTAGGCTCGCCGATTGGAATCAGTTCAGCAATATATTTTTGTTTCAGATAGACTGGGAGCGCTGATTCTGGCATTTAAGCCAAGACCTGATATGGAAAACAATATGAGTAAGAAAGCTGTTAAAGCTACCTTAACATCTGCCGAAATTGAAGCGCAGACTGCAGCCTTTTTAAAGTCCGGCGGTCGTGTTGAGCAGGTGGGCAAAGGTAAAAGTGGGCAACTGACTTCCACCGGCACAAAGCAGATCAACCTGAAAAGCAGTTGATGATCTCGGGGTAACCCGGTTACTCGGCATCCGGCTCCAAGAGCCGAGCCCCGGGGCCTCGCTCGCCCAATTCATCCCAGGGGTTCCTTAGCCGGCAGGCGTCGATAGACAGGCAGCCGCAGCCAATGCAGTCGCTGAGTTGGTCCCTCAGCCCGGTGAGCATGTCTATGCGGCGGTCCAGGTCTGCCCGCCAGAGCTCTGATAGGTGTTTCCAGTCGTCAGCGGTAACCGAGCGATCCGTTGGCAGTGCGGCCAGGGCATCGCCGATCTCGGCCAATGGAATACCAAGCCGCTGCGCCACCTTGATCACCGCGATTCGCCGTAACACATCTCTCTGGAAGCGCCGCTGGTTGCCCGCGTTGCGCCAGCTCTTGATCAGCCCCTTCTGTTCATAAAAGTGGATGGCCGATACCGCCACGCCGCTGCGCCTGGCAACTTCCCCAACACTGAGCGTGGCTCGCAGCTCCTGATTATATTCTGTCTTCATGATTGCCTCCGAGGGGCTTGGTCTGGCTATTCTCCCGATAGCCATTTTCCATGATTCTGTTTGTTGACCTCAACTTAACTTTAGGTATTAGGCTGGCGGTGCAGTGACAAACCGTTCAATCAGTGACGCATCAGGAGAATGTCATGAAACAGATTTTTCCAGACCTTTGGCAAACTGACGTCGAGAATCCATTCCCCGGACTTACCACTCACGCCTACCTGCTGACGAGAGAAGAAGGCAACGTGCTCTTCTATAACACTGGCCACGAGCATGAAATTGATGCCATGGCCACCCTGGGTGGCGTTGATTGGCAATTGTTGAGTCATCAGGATGAATTGGGTAAATCACTCTTGCGGGTGCGTGAACGCTACGGAGCCAAGCTGGGCGGGCATGCGCTTGAGCGGGAATCCTTCGCGGAGATCCTGGAGCCGGACCTTCTGTTCACCGGAAGACAGACACTGGCTGGCAACATCGAGGTGATTCCAACCCCCGGCCACACACCTGGCAGTACTTGTTTTCAGGTGAAATCGGCGACTGGTAAGACCTACCTTTTCACGGGCGACACGGTTTATCGAAACCGAAAAGGGCAATGGAGCAATGGCTTCATCAAGGGTTGGAGTGACCGTGACACTCTGGTGGCCAGCTTACGGATGTTGCGTGAGTTGCAGCCAGATGTGGTCATTTCCAGCGCATTTGCCGACAAGGACGGTTACCAGGAAATGTCGCCAAACGATTGGGCACGCCACGTGGATAGCGCACTGCAGCCTTTGCTTACGGCTGGGTAAGTCGGGTTATGGGTCGCACTGCTATACTCGATGAACAGTTGAGGTCGTTAGTGGGGCGAGCAAAATGGATGGAGGAAGTGGCGAGCCGAAGGCCGATTCGAGCCGGAGGACGAATCCGGCGGCCTTCTTTCGAGGATTCCTGCGGGAACCGGGCCAGGTTGGCTCTGTTATCCCCAGTTCGAGATTTCTGGAGCAGCGAATCGTTGAAGCGTCTGGTCTATCTGTCGCCCGACAGGTCGTGGAGCTGGGCCCCGGTACGGGCGGCACCACGCGCGCATTTCTTCGTCACCTGGGGCGAGACGCGCGGCTTCTGTCAATTGAGCTGAGCCCTTTCTTCCATGAGTTGCTTGGCGACATTGTTGACCCCCGCTTTTGCAACCACCTGGGCAGCGCCGAGGATCTCACCGAGATTCTGGCTGTTCACCACATGAAACAGCCGGATGTGATCATCTCTGGGATTCCCTTCTCAAAGATGCCGGCAGCTGTGGCTCATCGTGTCGTACAGGCGGTGAATGACAACCTGGTAGAGGGTGGGCGGTTTATCGCCTACCAGTTCCGCCGAGATGTCGCCCGGTTTACCGATCCGGTAATGGGGGCTCACACCAGCTGTACGCTGGAACTGCTGAACATTCCGCCCATGCGGGTATACAGTTGGTTTAAAGGTGGGGGTGGTTGAGTTTTTCATAACCAGGAAAGTTAACCTACTATTAGGAAGTGGTTCACTCACTGAAGGAATAGGTTATGAACACCATGATCAGGACACAGCGTGTCACGTTTGGTTTGATCCTTGCCGCTTCGATGGTCGCCGGTGCCCATGGGGCAACGCCCGCGCCTGAGGGGGCGGCGGTGTATTTTGTGACACCGCTCGACGGGCAAACAGTGAGCTCTCCGGTGACGGTAAGGTTTGGCCTGGAGGGCTTGGGTGTTGCGCCAGCGGGGGTGGAGCGTGAGAAAACAGGGCACCACCATTTGCTGGTTAATGTGGATGACCTGCCCCCGATGGACAAACCGATCCCTGCGGATGACCGGCATATTCATTTTGGGGGAGGCCAAACCCAGACCACTCTGGAGTTAGAGCCGGGCGAGCACACACTCCAGCTTTTGGTTGGTGATCACCTGCACATTCCCCATGAGCCGCCAGTGATGTCTGAGAAAATCACCATCACGGTGGAGTAGGGAGCGCAAACCTAGTCGCTCAGATTCAGCCCCATATCCCAGAAGTCGATTTCCAGGCGGGTGGCATCCCGGAAGATATGGGATAGCTGTTCAAACCGGCTAGGGGTTACGTCGGCCAGGCGTTCATCCAGCCAGCGGATTTCCGCCTGCATGGCGCCCTGGAATTCGTCGCTTTCGTACATGGCGATCCAGGCATCGTAGGGGTTGGCTTCGCCCCGCAGGGTTCCTGAGCGCTGGTTCAGCCAGTTGGCGATTTCGCCGTAACCGACCATGCAGGGCGATAGGGCCACATGCAGGTCCAGCAGGTCGCCGCGATTGCCTGTATCCAGCACGTAGCGGGTGTAGGCGAGGGTGGCACGGGCTTCTGGCAGGCTGTTCAGTTCCTGTTCTGAGATTCCCCACTCCGTACAATAGCGGATGTGCAACCCCAGCTCGGTATCCAGAATGGCCAGCAGCCCGTCTTTGGCCTGCAACAGATCTGCCAGTGTCGGGCTTTTGTAGGCCGCCAGGGCATAGGCCCGGGCAAACTGGATCAGGAACAGGTAGTCCTGTTTCAGGTAGTGTTGGAAAGCTTCCGGGGCCAGTGAGCCGTTACCCAGCTGTTGCACAAAGCTGTGTTCGACATAGGCTCGCCACTCGGCAGGAAAAGCGTTTTTGAGGTCTTCGAACTGATAGGGCATTGAGACTCCACGGCGGTGTTTGTCGAGTTGGTTTTGAGGGCCCGAGGCTGGTTCTTTGCTATTATGCCCGCACCCTTTTTTCCTTCATACAGGAGCCTGACCATGGCACAAGCATCTCTCAAGGAACAGCTCGGCAATGCGGTGAAAGACGCAATGCGCAGCAAAGACAAGGACCGGCTGATTACCCTGCGTATGGCCCAGTCTGCCATCAAGCAGATTGAAATTGATGAGCGCCGCGAGCTGAGTGACGACGATGTGCTGAAGGTGTTGGACAAGATGCTAAAACAGCGCCGGGATGCCGCCAGCCAATACGATGACGCCGGCCGGGGTGAGCTGGCGGACAAGGAACGGGCGGAAATGGCGATTATTGAGGAGTTCATGCCGGCGGCGTTATCCGAGGAAGAACTGGACGGCTTGATTGCTGAGGCGATCAGCTCAACCGGTGCCCAAGGTATGCAGGATATGGGGAATGTGATGAACGAGCTGCGCCCGAAAGTGACGGGCCGGGTGGATATGGGGCAGTTGAGCAAGAAGGTGCGGGCCGCACTGGCGGGCTGAGCACCGCCCCCTTTTGTTTTGAAGGCGAGGGCCACGGGCCCTCGCTGCTATCCTCAGGCGAAGTCGTACTCGCCGCCTTTCTCAAGGGCCTGCTGGTAAGCCGGCCGGGCATGTACTCGCGCCACCCAGGCAGAGATGTGGGGGCGGCTTGCACCCACAATACCGCGTGCCACCGAGGCTTCCAGCGGGAAGCTCATCTGGATATCGGCTGCGCTCAGTTCGTCCCCCAGGAACCAGGTGTTCTTCGCCAGGTGCGCTTCCACAAAGTCCAGATGGGTTTTGATCATAGGGCCGATGAATATCTGGTTTGTCTTGTCGGCGATGCCTTTCGCCACCGGCCGGATGAAAAATGGCATCGGACTGGTTTTCACTTTCTCAAACACCAGCCGCATGACCAGAGGCGGCATCAGTGAGCCCTCGGCGTAGTGCATCCAGTAGGTGTAATCCAGCCATTGCTGGCCGCCGTTTTGGGGCAGCATGGTGTCTTTGCCGTAGGTGTGGGCCAGGTACTCAATGATGGCGCCGGACTCCGCCACCACCAGATCACCATCGGTAATCACCGGTGATTTCCCCAGCGGGTGCACCTTTTTCAGGCTGGCGGGGGCCAGCATGGTTTCAGCGTCGCGCTCGTAACGTTGAATTTCGTAGGGCACGCCCAGTTCTTCGAGCATCCAGAGAACCCGTTGTGAGCGGGAGTTGTTGAGGTGATGGACTGTAATCATGCGGAAGCTCCGTTCCCGTTAAAAAGAGTGTTCGGGTAGTAGAATAGTGTGACAGAGGCCTTTTGGTTCACCTTTGGTGTTATTCATTTTTAATGATGCTTCTGAGTAAACCGCTTTCGTGGCTTGAATTGCGTTCAGCGGGCACTCAACTATAAGAGATACATACGCTGAACAGCGAAGCAGGAGGTCTACATGCACGTGTTTATAGCAGGCGCCAACGGGCAGATCGGGCAACATTTGTTGCAGGAGATGGCAAACAGCAATCACGAGGCCCGGGCGCTGGTCCGTCACCCGGATCAGGGGCCGGAACTGCAGAAGCTGGGCGCCACCGAAACCGTATTGGGGGATCTGGAGCACGACTGCAGTGAGGCCATGCGCGGCTGTGATGCCGTCATCTTTACCGCGGGTTCTGGCCCTCATACTGGCCCGGATAAAACCATTGATGTGGATCAGGACGGTGCTATCCGCCTGGTAGACACTGCCAGGGCCATGGGTATAAAGCGGTTCATCATGGTGAGCAGTATGCGCGCCGAGGAGCCGGAGAAGGGCCCCGAAAAACTTCAGCACTATCTTCGGGCCAAGCGAAATGCCGATGAACACCTGAAGAACAGCGGCTTGAATTACACCATTGTGCGGCCGGGGCGGCTGACCAATGATGACGGTACCGGCAAGGTGGCGGTGAGTGAACGGCTGGCCTCTTTCGCGGAGATTCCCCGGCAGGACGTGGCTCGGGTGCTGCTGGCCGTGCTGGACTCGGATAACACGGACAACCGGGTGTTCGATGTGGTTTCAGGCGACACGCCGGTGGTTGATGCCCTGGCAAAGCTTTAATTCCTACCAGCTGAGCATCACCCGGCCGAAGATACGATCGCCGAGGCGAATATCCCGGGTGCCCGCGTCCAGATCCTGGTATCGAACGCGGGTGTCGATACTGGCGCCTAGCCCCAGCACAACCGCAGGCCACGAATCATTGCCAAAGCCGAGCCGGTAGCTCAGTTCCGCCCGCCATTCCCGAAGATACAGCGCGCTTTCAACCTCGCGGGACTTGTCGAGTGTGGCCCAACGGTCGCCCGCGCGCTCCATCCGGATGGTCCAGCGATGATCGGCGTTTTGCCACTGCAGCAAAACGGGCAAATCCATCAACCAGTGGCCGTTATCCGTGGACTGCGCCCATCTCAGCCGCGGCAGCCAGCGAAACGAACCGAAGCGATGATCACCGCCAACACCCACGCTCAGGTCTGAGCCCTCGTGCCAGGCTCTGAATGCAGCGAGGCGGCCATTGAGTACCTGGCGGTGGAAGTCCTGATGTTTGAACATATTGGAGGTGCCTGCGACGCCCACTTGAGTCTCCAGGTGATAAAGGTTGTGTTGCCACTCGCCCCCGAATGTCAGCCGGTGCAGGTGGCCGTTGTGGGCCGGAGTGCCCGTGCGTATGCGAAGCGGCTGGTAATCGTAGTCCAGGCCAACGGTGGAGGTTGCGCCTTGATAGCGCCAGCCCAGCTCCCGCTGGGAGCGGCTGACGTCTTTGGCGGTGGGCTCTTTGCCGGGCCAGCTATACGGTTGCCAATGACGATACTGCAGGTAGAAAGTGCCTGCAGCGTTAACCGGGCCAGGTTGCGCAAGTGAGATTAACAGTATGGCCGTTGCAGCTGCTTGTGTTGCTGTGGGCCGATGTCTGCTTTGGGCACTGGAGTCGCGGAACACCATGGGGCCTGCCATTGTTCGGGGTGTCATCTAACCATAGCGCTTGTTCAGGCAAGTTGGTTTCTTTCCTGATAGGCTTCAGTTTATATATGGCCGCTTCGGGCGGTGAAACCGGTATTGGTTCCCTATAATGGAGTCTTCATGAGCGATAACCCCTTGGCCCAGATTCTTGAGATGGATGGCGAGGAACGGTATGACTACTTTCTGGATGCCGTCGCCGACGAGCGCGAAATCTGGATTCTGATCAATACCGACAATCAGTTTTTGAAAATTGTCTCGGAAGAGGACGGTGTTGGGTATTTGCCAGTTTGGCCGGGTGCTGAGTTCGCGGCGGATTACGCCAAGGATTCCGGCGACCTCTCACCGAAGGCGGTCTCTTTGCCTGACTTCTTCAAGAAGTGGGTGCCAGGTTTAACCCGGGACGGCTTGGAAGTGGGTGTCTTCCCCGGTGGTGAGGGTGAATTATGGATAACCCCGGCGGAAGAACTCAAGCGTGATCTGCAAGAGGTGATGTCCAGCTCGTTCTAGTCTTACATGGGAGGTGGCGGAGGCTTATGGCTGATAAAGAGCTACGTACCAAATCCGATAAACAGGCCATCGACCAGTTTATCCACCAGGTTCGCACGCTGCCCGCGAAGGGGGGTGGCGAGGGGCGCCTGATCTTCGCTCTGGATGCCACCGCCAGCCGGGAAGCAACCTGGGACCAGGCCTGCCATCTTCAGAGCGAGCTGTTCATGGCTACCAAAGATTTGGGAGGCCTGGCCATTCAGTTGTGTTATTACCGTGGCTTTGGTGAGTTCAAGGCGACCGGGTTTGTGAATGAGACCGGCCAGCTGCTGAACCTGATGAACGGCGTGTCTTGCCTGGGTGGCCGCACCCAGATTAGCCGGGTGTTGGCCCATGCGGTGAAGGAAACCCGGGCAAAAGCGGTAAAAGCCGTGGTGTTTATCGGCGATTGTTGCGAGGAGCCGGTGGATGAGCTTTGCCACTCCGCGGGCGAACTGGGCCTGTTGCGAACGCCGGTGTTCATGTTCCACGAGGGGCATGATCCCCACGCCAAGGCGGTGTTCCAGCAGGTGAGCAAGTTGTCTGGCGGCGCTTACGTACCCTTTGACCGAAACAGCCCGCAGGTACTGAAGGATCTTATGGCGGCTGTCGCGGTCTATGCTTCCGGGGGAGCAAAAGCCCTGGAGGATTTTTCCAGCCGCAGTTCTGCGGAAGTGAAACGTCTTACTCAGCAAATCCGCTAGCATTTGCTGAGTAGACTGAGAGAACCCGGAGTATCTGAGTGCCACTAACGCTGTTGGTTATTGTGTTAACGGTTGTTGCGTGGGTCTGGCTGCGCAGCCAGCCGGCCAGTCAACGCAAACCGGCGATTATCAAGCTGACGTTGATTGTTGGGATCGGGTTGGTGTTGGTTATGGCTGTTACCGGCCGGCTGCATTTTCTGTTCGCGTTATTGGCGTTTCTTTACCCGCTGTTGCGCAGGGTGTTGCCGTCAATACTGACTGGGAACCTACCGGGCGGTGGCCAGGCGAAAACGGGTAATCAATCCCGGGTCGCCAGCGATATCCTGGAAATGAGCCTGGACCACGATTCCGGAACCATGAGCGGCAAGGTTCTTAAAGGCCCAATGGCCAGGCGAGCGTTGTCGGATCTGAGCGAGAGCGAATTTCTGGAGCTTCTGCAGTACTGTCGTATGGAAGACGAAGACTCTGCCCGCTTGCTGGAAACCTATCTGGACCGCCGTTTTGGTGATTCCTGGCGCGCGGATGATCAGGGCGATACCGCTGGCAGCGAATCCGGCCAGCAGTCACGGGCGGGCGGCCCGCTTACCGAGGCCGAAGCGCTGGATATCCTTGGCCTGGAACCCGGCGCCAGCGAAGAAGAGATTGTTCAGGCCCATCGCCGGATGATGCAGAAAATGCATCCGGACCGTGGCGGTAGTAACTATCTGGCGGCACGTATCAATGAGGCGAAGGAGCGGCTCTTGGGCTGATGCATTCACACAAGGTCTGCAGGGTTTCTTCACTGGATTTGCCGCTTTAACTGACAGACTTCCGCTTCTGCCTATATATTCGGCGCCACAAGCATGCTAAAACGTCTCCGCCCAGCGGCTGCAGGCGTTGTACTGGCTTCGGGCTCTCTTCCGTTCATCAGGATATCAGCATGTCAGACAAGTTCTTTTATAAAGGCCGGCAGGATGCTCGCCAGCATCACACCGATTACGGCGGGTTTAAGACCAAGGCCAGTCAGAAAAGCGGCAGCAAGAAATTTCCGCTAAAACTGGTGGTAACCAGTGAGGCACGCAAGCAAGAGATCGAAGCCCAGGTGGCCGAGGCCGGGCTGCACGCCAACATTACCGTAGACAGCCGCGAGGGTGCGGTTGAATCCATCGCCGAGCTGACGGTACTTCTGAACAAGGTTGCGACGGTCGTCACCACGAAAACGCCGTCGCGTAACGACCCGTGCAGTTGCGGCAGTGGCTTGAAGTTCAAAAAGTGCTGTGGCTGAAGGTGCGGCGAACTAAGAGAGCAACATTATGATTGTTTGTGGCGTTGAACTCACCGCGAGCGACGCAGTGCTGTGTTTGCTGAAACTGGATCGGGGGCTGATCAGCTTGCCGGAATGCAAGGTGCGCAAGCTATCGCTGGTTAAAAACCACACCCGCGAAGACCTGAAACAGTTCCAGGCGGCGTTCGCGGAACTGATGGCAGAGCACGAGGTAACCCGTGTCGCGATCAAGGAACGCATGCCCAAAGGCAAGTTTGCCGGCGGAGCCATCAGCTTCAAACTGGAGGCGACGATACAGCTCATTGCCGACCCGGATCTGGATATCAGGTTGCTGCCTCCTGCTCTGATCAAATCTACGCTGGCTGCCAACCCGCTGCCCATTCATTTTGAAGCGACCGGTTTGAAAGCCTTCCAGGAAACCGCCTTCACCGCAGCCTATGTTGGATTGATGGCGAAGTAATGGGGCGTTATCCGCAGAACGGCGTTTGGAGCGAGCATGGCGAAGCAACCCACTGAAGCCCAGCAGCGGGCTACGTTGAAGCGGCTGGATAAGTTCAGCCGTTTGATGGACAGCAGCATTGGCATTCCCTTGACCCGCTTCAAGTTTGGCGTCGAAGCCATTATTGGGCTGGTGCCGGTGGTGGGAGACTTCGTAGGCTTGGTGTTGTCGAGTTATGTCCTGATCGAAGCGCATCGGGTTGGCGCAAGCAAAGCCGTGAAGCGACGCATGCGGCGCAATATGATTATCGATTTTTTGGGCGGCCTGTTACCCGTGGTTGGCGACGCCTTTGATGCCATCTACAAAGCCAATACCCGCAACACTGGATTGCTCAGAACGTACCTGGAGCAACAGTTGGCTGTTGAGCCAACACCACCGCCATTCCCCTGGAAGACGCTGATAGGGTTGTCGATTCTGCTCGCGCTGTTTACCGGCGGGTTAACGTTGATACTCTGAGACCTGTTTCGCGGCGATAATCGTCCGCTCTTGAGCTATCCTGATTAGTCTCAGGCCAGACACTGCATCGCATTTGATTCTGGCCAATGCCCTGACAATAACAAGACCAGTGAAAGGGAACACCGCTATGGCTCACTACGACTTCATTATTGAAGGTGGCCGCTATTTCGATGGCACCGGCGCCCCGTCTTCCATCCGCACTCTGGCGATCAAGGATGGCCGAGTTGCCAAGGTCACTGATGAGGCCATCGATCATGCTGAGGCGGATCGGGTGATTGATGCCTCGGGCAAATGGGTGACGCCGGGGTTTCTGGATACCCACACCCATTACGATGCCGAGCTACTGGTTAGCCCCAGCCTGTCGGAATCCGTGCGCCATGGTGTAACCACTGTGCTGGTGGGCAGTTGTTCCCTGAGCATGATCTGCAGTGAGTATGAGGACGCTTCCGACATTTTCACCCGGGTGGAAACCGTGCCCCGGGAGCGGGTGCTGCCGATTCTGAAGGAACACAAAACCTGGTCTACCCCCAAACAATGGGTGGAACATGTCAAACAGGTGCCGCTGGGGCCAAATGTGATCAGTTTTCTGGGGCACAGTGACCTGCGGGTGGGTGTTATGGGCCTGAGCCGGGCCACCGACCTGGCGATTCAGCCCACCGAGGACGAAATGCAGACCATGGAGCGATTGCTGAAAGAGGCCCTGGATGAAGGCTTCCTGGGGCTCTCCACCATGTGCCTGAAATGGGACAAGGTGGACGGCGACCGGGAGTGGTCCAAGAGCCTGCCCAGCACTTACGCTAAATGGAAAGAGGTGGCGCGCCTGAACAGGCTGGTGCGCCAGTATAACCGTGTGCATCAGGGGGCTCCGAATGCCGCCACGCCGCTACAGATTCTGCAGTACGTGCGCGAATGCCTGGGTTGGCTGCGCCGGCCCCTGAAGACCACACTGATCAGCCAGATGGATCTTAAGGGCAGTGCCTACCTAACCAACCTGACCCGCCTGACCTCTGTGTTTACCAATGCGTTACGGGGGGATTTCCGCTGGCAGGTGTTGCCCACGCCGTTCACGGTGTATGCCGACGGCATCGATGTGGTGTTTTTTGAAGAGTTCGGCGCCGGCGAAATGGCCCTGGACCTGAAAGACGCGGTTGAGCGCAACGAGCTCCTGAAAGACGAAGCGTACCGGCGTAAGTTCCGTAAGTTCTATGGCGAAAAACTGAGCCCGAGGGTGTGGCAGCGCGACTTTGGTGACGCCATGATCATCGACTGCCCGGACCAATCCCTGATTGGAAAGAACTTCGAGGAAGTGGCCAAGGCCCGGGGCGTTCATGTGGTGGACCTGTTCCTGGACCTTGTCGTGGAGTTCGGTAAGAAAATCCGGTGGTACACCACCGTGGGCAATCACCGGAAACAGGTGCTCAAGCGGATCGTCAAAGACCCCCGCTCACTCATTACCTTCAGCGACGCCGGCGCTCATATCCGCAATATGGCGTTCTACAACCTGCCGCTACGCATGTTGAAATTGGTGCATGAATCCATTGATGAAGGCGATCCGATCATGACCATGGAGCAAGCGGTGCATCGCCTGACCGGAGACCAGGCCGACTGGTTTGGCATCGACGCCGGGAAAATCCGGGAGGGAGACAGGGCCGACGTGGTGGTGCTGGACCCATCAGGATTTAACCAGAACCTGGAGCAGGTGCACTGGGGTGACATGGAGAATTTCGACCTTCAGCGCCTGGTTAACCGTAATCCCGGTATCGTGAAAACTGTGATTATCAACGGCAAGCTCGCAGTGGATGAAGAAGAGATCTTACCTGCACTGGGGCGTGACATGGGATTTGGGAGGTTTATTCCAGCCGGTTAATAGTTTCGTGATCGGGTCTCAAAAACGTTAAAACAAATGCATAAAACAGAGAACGTTTTGTTACTGTATTAACACGCTTACGCCTCAGTTCAGGAGAAACACAGCTGTGTTTGATGGCCAGGGAAGTCAGGAAGTCGGCGCCGCTTCGAAGTACCTCAACCAAGATTCCGGTTCGGATCAACCAATGAAAGCCCCCCGAGCCTGGTGGTGGGACTTCATTCTTCATGCATCCACGTTTGGGTTATACACCATGTTCTGGCTGGTAGGGCGACTCCGTGAGGTGCGTCGTTTAGGTCAGCATGAGGTAAAACCCTGGCTATGGTTTTTCGTGCCGCTGTTCCTGATCGCCCAGTTGATTGCATTACCCAGGCTGACTCGTTATCTCCGCGAGCTTGAGCAGGCAAACAGGGTGCCTGCCTGGGGCGCGAGTCGCTACGTATGGATAACGGGCGTAATACTGGTCTCCGCCTTTTTTAATGTTCAGGAACGAATTGCCACTCCGCTGTGGACATTCGTGTTTGCTATGTTGGTCTGGGGGGCTTTGTTCACCATTCTGGAAGCGCGGTTCAACACACTGAAGCGAAACCTTGATAACCCGCCGGTTGGCGATGCCGGTCGCGGTTATAAATGGTGGGAATGGTTGATTGCAGTGCCCATGGTCTGTGTCACCTTCATCGCCTTGCCGTACCTGAGTCTTGGCGCTCTTGGGGTTTATGACATCGACGAATTGGCCGGTGGATAAGTGTACATCGATGCCGAGGGGCGTTTTCAGTTTCCGGTGCCAACGGAAGGCTGGGTTCGGGTCAGTCCGGGTACCTTCGCCCAGGACGAGGCGCTACTCGAAATACGTGGGCCGGCTGAGGACATTTGGGCCATTGTGTACCACTACGAGGGGATGTCTCTTGAGGAGCTTGCACATAACCGGCGGCAGACACTCTACGGCAGTCTCAGGAGAGCTGGCTGCGAGGAATTTCGACAGTTTTCCGGGGACAGTCTTAACGTTTCAACCCAAATCACCTGCACGGGTATGGACTTGAACACGCCTTCTATGTGGACAACAGGGATTGTTGAGAGCGAACACGGCGTCTACGAACTTATCGTTCATATGACGACTCCTGCCGCGACGTACCAACGGCGGAAGCCGGAGCTGCTTCGAATGACTGAGGAGTTTGAAGCGTTATGAGGTGGCTACTACTGGCGCCGTTTTTGGTGCTCTCTTCGGGTGTCTGGGCCAAGCCCGCCATACAGTGGAATAGCTCCGAATTTTCGGCGCTTCATGAACTGGCTTCCGGGCTTCGCGGTAAGGACGATCTACCGGGCGAGTTAACGCGCCTGGAGTTCAAAACCGATATCAAGGTCGATAAAGATACGGTTCGCCGACGGGTGAGGGACGTTTGGTATTACCCTTCCAGCACGGATGTGCAGAATAACGGAACCGATCGCATCTACTTTGATGAGCAGACCGATCAAGTGACCATTCACCTCGCTGCGTCTATCGACGCAAAAGGGCGCTTGCACGCCTTTGAAGCAGACAACCTGAAAATTACCAATGTAGATAACGGCAACACGTTTACAGACCGGCGTCAGGCAGTGGTAGCGCTGCCTGGCCTGGGAGCGGGTAGCATCGCAATGCTCGAGTACGAGATTGTGACAGACCGATCTCGCCTGGAGATGGGTTGGACTGATATCTACTCGTCCCAGATTATGGTGCCTGTCAGTCACTGGGCCCTGACGGTGGAGTGGCCGGAGGATGAGCAGGTTGACTGGGACGTTGGCGGGCACTGGATATCATGCGAGGGTGACAATAACGGACTATCGTGCTTGGGTGCGGATATTCCTGCGGTTCGGTTTGCCGGCGAGGTTAGCTGGGCCGACGAAGTAGACCACCTGATCGTCGGCGAAGCGAAAGGCTGGGATGCGGTTATTGATCGTGCGCGATCGGCATTTGATCAGGCGTTGGCCGATACCCGTGGTAGCGACGAGCTTCTGGTGGAACTTGAGACCGGTAGGCTAACGCAGTCTGAGCAGATTGCCAGGATTCATGAATTCGTAGCCAGGGATATCAGGTACGTGTCCATGTCGGAGCTTGGCCATGCGGTAACGCCCCATTCTGTCGCCTCCACGCTCTCCTCACGGTATGGAGACTGCAAAGACAAATCGGCTGTGCTTCACCATTTATTGAAGCTGATTGGTGTTGAGGCCTTTCCTGTTCTGGTGGCGACACAAAGGAATGATCCGTCCCGGCTTACGGTTCCCAGTATGCGGTATTTCGACCATATGGTGGTGTGCTTTGAGCTGGAGGGAAACACACACTGCCTGGACGCGACAGATGCCCATACAGACTGGCTCCACACCCCCGCCTGGATTCAGGGCAAAGTGGCGTTGAAACTGGAGCCGGGGTCGGAACCCGATGAAATTGCCGTTGCACCCTTTCGCTGGAAAGTTCGCGTGAACAGCGAGTTGAACTTCACGGGGCAGGGGGGAGCAACAGAACAGCAGAAACGAACCTATATCGGTGAGTATGCGGGGATTTTTCGTAGCTTCCTCTCTGGAATGGATTCCGATAGCCGAAGGGAATGGGCCGTGCAGAACTATCAAGAGCAGGTGGCTGATACGGTGGAGCCGGCATTCGAGTTCGTCGGATTTGAATCGTTGGCCCCGGAAGTCAGCGTTCGGTCGGATACTGAGTTTGATCCGTTTCTGAATCCGGAGGAAGCCATGTCCTATTTTGAGCAAAGTGCCTGGCTGAATCAGGAGATCCATAGTCTTTATCTTGAAAAAAACGGGCGTGCTGCCCGCTTCCCGGGATTACAAGTAACGACAACCTATCGGTTTGACGTGGGTGCAGCCTGGTCCCTGACGACCCTGACACCGGAGTTTGACTACTCAAACGATTTCGGACGTATGGTGCGCCATGTGCAACGACGTGGTAACCAGACTCTGGATGTCGTCACTGAGCTTGAGATCCCTGAGCAATCCGTTCCTCAGGGAGAGGTTGACCGATTCAATCGGTTTCTGGATGTGCTGGTAAGAGAATCCCGGATCAGTTTTTCAGGCGAAGTGCTTTAATTGGGAGTTAGTGGCGAAAGTTAAGCTCCTTTTGCTCGTTCAGGGTTTTCACCTCGGCACATAACTCCGCGGTGGGCCGTGCCAGCAGCCTGGGTATCCCGATGGGCTCGCCAGATTCCAGGCAGTACCCATAGTCACCGTTGGCAATGCGCTTCATCGCCGCATCTATTTTCGGCAACAGGCGGCGCTCCCGGTCGACTATGCGCAGGGCCAGCCGGGATTCCTCCTCATATGAGGCCCGGTCTGCTTCATCGTTCATTTCCGGAGGGCTGGCCAGCTGTTGCTTTGCCGCTTCAATGTTGTCCATGGTTTCCTGGCGCAGGTCTTCGAGCAACTGTCGGAAGAACGCCAGCTGCGCCTCGTTCATGTACTCGTCGGCGGGCGCCTTTAACAACTCATCTTTTGTCAGTGTCATCTGATGTTAGTCCCAGGCCGGAAACGGATCGTTCAGCGTTTTCCAGAAAGACTTTCCGGCCAGCAGCTGCTCTTCATCCAACAGGCATTCGTCCAGTTGGCGGGTGATGCTGTCCTGGTCGAGATTCTGGCCGATAAACACCAGCTCCTGGCGCATATCGCCGAATGGCTCTATCCAGCTTTCCATAATCGCCTGGCGATACTCCGGGTCTTCGGGCCAGTTTTTTTCCGGTACTGCTTTCCAGAACATTCCGGCAAACCCGTGACGGGCAATGCCGCCCGCCTGGCTCCAGTTGCCGGCAAACTCCGGGCGGGTGGCGAGCCAGAAATAACCTTTTGAGCGAATCAGCTTTCCACTTGAGACGCCCTGGTGCAGGAAATCATAGAACTTTGCCGGGTGGAACGGGCGGCGGGCCCGGTAGACGAAGCTGGAAATGCCGTATTCCTCGGTTTCCGGAATATGCTCACCGCGCATTTCTTTCAGCCAGCCGGGCGCCTGCTGGGCGCGTTCAAAGCTGAAGCGATTGGTATTGAGCACTTTGTCCAGCGGCACGGCGCCTTGTTCGATGGGGAGGATCTCTGCTTCAGAATTCAGGCTGCGCAGCACGCCCCTGAGCCTGGCCAGATTGTCTGGGGACACCAGATCGGTTTTGCTGATCAGCAGAATGTCGCTGAACTCCACCTGGTCTACCAGCAGATCCGCCACGCTGCGTTCATCTTCTTCGCCGAGGCTTTCTCCGGTTTCCTGTAACGATTGTGCCTCGTCATAGTCTTTCAGGAAATTAACCGCATCCACCACAGTCACCATGGTGTCGAGCCGCGCGATATCCGACAGGCTGACGCCATCTTCGTCGGCGAAGGTGAAGGTTTCGGCTACGGGCAGTGGCTCTGAAATTCCTGTGGACTCGATTACCAGGCAGTCAAAGCGACCTTCTGCGGCCAGCTTGCGCACTTCGATTAACAGGTCTTCACGCAGTGTGCAGCAAATGCAGCCATTACTCATCTCCACCAGCTTCTCTTCCGAGCGATTCAGCGTGACTTCCTGTTGTACTTGGGCGGCGTCAATGTTGACTTCACTCATGTCGTTGACGATGACCGCCACTCTCTTGCCGTCGCGATTGTTCAGGATGTGGTTCAGTACCGCGGTTTTCCCGGCACCGAGAAAGCCCGATAGAACAGTAACCGGAAGTCGTTTTTCTGTGAGCGGCATTGATCTTCTCCTGAAAGGGTCGGAGTTTCGGTTCTCGTTAATGTATATGTTATAACATAACATTAGCTACGTCGATATTCAGCGCTTCTCTCCCAGGCTTTCCAGATGGTAACCGCCAAAGCCTGTCGTGTCGGCTAACATGTACGGCCTGTTTGTTCGTGTTCAGCCAATGGCGGTGGGTAGGTTCTGGTTATGGCCAAGAGGTCTTTTGTTCGCAAATCGTTGCGTCTGGTGGCGATGGCGCTCGGTGTCGTTATCGCACTGCTGTTGCTGGCTATTCTGCTGTTCCGCTTTGTGAACCCTCCCACGTCGGCGTTTATGCTGGCGTATCAACTCGATAACCCGCCCCGGCCGTTACGGCATGAGTGGGTGCCGCTGTCGGATATTTCTCCGTGGATGCCGCTGGCGGTGGTGGCCAGTGAAGATCAACGGTTCCCCCATCATCGTGGCGTGGATGTGGATGCTATCCGTAAGGCTGTGTCGGAGTACAAGGCGGGGGAGGGGCTGCGGGGCGCCAGCACAATCACCCAGCAAACCGCCAAGAATCTGTTTCTGTGGAACGGGCGCAGCTTTGCTCGCAAGGCCATTGAGGCGGGCCTGGCCGTTACCATCGACGGCCTCTGGCCCAAGCAGAGAGTGCTTGAGGTGTATCTGAATATCGCGGAATTCGGCCCGGGTATCTACGGTGTGGAGGCGGCCAGCCAGGCCTACTTTGGCAAGCCGGCACGTTATCTTTCCCAGGCCCAGGCTGCACGCCTGGCCGCTGTTTTACCAAACCCGAAGGTTCTGAGCGTGAACTCTCCGTCGGCCTATGTGCAGGAAAGGGTCGACTGGATTCAACGGCAAATGGCCCAGCTTTCCGGGCTGCGGTATCTTGAGGGGCTGTAATAGCCGGCTGCATCGCAGTCGGCTATTCAGTTCCTGCAATTTTTACCGGTCCAGGTACTGTGACAGGTGGAGTGCAAAGCTGCCATTGTTCTCTGCACTATAGCCGGCGTAAAGCTTGTTGCCATCAATGGCAACGCTGCCGGTGGTAATCTGCACGCTACGGTCTACTTTTGATTCCGCCACGCGGCTGCCGTCGCTTTCGTACTTGGCGTTGAAACCACCGCCAACCACAAACAGGTCAGACCCTTTCAAGGCGGCATCTTTAATGATCCCGTTGCGCGATGTTTTATTCCAGACGGTCCTGCCGGCACTGTCGAGTTTAACGATACGGTGACCATCAGAGTTGGAAGACGTCAGCAGCAGGTCGCCACGATAGTCCTCGAACACCAGGGCTGGCCCGGGCAAGCCGTAACTCTTGTAAGCCGCGTCGAAGGTTCTGGTCCACAGCTTGTCGCCGGCCGGCGTGTAGCGGGAAATGCGGGCGCCACCGTTGTCTGCCAGCAGGTTGGTCGCCACGATGTCGCCGTTCATGGTGAAGATGACTTCGCCGGCCGGGTACTCACCGGTTACACCGGTTTGCTGCCAAACTTGCTCTCCGTTTGCGTTGAACAGGCTGACAGCCTGGCCGCTGGCAACGACGAAATTACCGTTGGCACTGGCGGTTACCGAGTGCGCGGTATGCTCCGGATGCTCAATGTGCAGCAGAGGCGTGCCCTCCAGATTGAATACCCGGGTGTTGGGCCCGGTTACGTAAAGCATGTCGTTGCTGAGACTCAACGCGCGCATTTCGCTGTTGTCACTGAGCTTATAGCGCCAGCGTTCGTTGCCATTGGCATCAGCGCTGATCAGCCAGGCACCGGCAGACGACGTATTTTCATCGAGAACCTTGAACTGATTGGCCAGGATGTACACGTTGTCCTGGCCATCAATAACCATGGCAAGGGCGCTGTCGTCACTGCGGTAGTCCCCGGTGGCCAGATCGAAATCGACCGCCCAGAGCCGTTGGCCGTTATCGGAGTAACGGACAAGCAGAATATCCTGCACTCGATTGGCCAGACCGGTGCGAATGGTCGTACCTGCGACCATGACATCACCGTAGCTGTTGACCGAAAGATCTTCCAGCCAGGTCAGGCGATCGGGTTCCACGTTGGCTTTGTGGTTATACAGTGCGGTCCACTCGGGCTTGATGGTTGCGGTACAGGCGGCGATCAGAACCAGGGAGAACAGAAGGGTAAGGGTTTTCTTTCTTGCAATAGTGCGCATAGAACAACACTCCGTTGTATCAATAGATTTCCATGGGTTACTGCGCTCACGGAAGCGATGTTGTTCTTGGATTGGCTTGGTAAGCAGGGGTCGAAAGTCTATTGAAGGGAATTAGGTAATACACACTAGGTTGCTCGACAATGCCGGTAGGGAGTCAGGAGCGGCGTTCCCAGTCGGGAATCTCGCTATTTTTTCACAAACGTCAGAAACACGCCCGCTGCGGTTGCTGCTGCACCACCGATCAGATACCACATGGTTTCATCCGTGAAGCGACCGGTCAGCGCTTCGGTAACCTGATTGCCAACAGCCTGGCTGGACTGATAGCCAAAGTAGAGCAGGACAACGCCTACCACCACTAACACGACACCGACCAGTTTTGAACTTCCCATTGCAGTTTCCCCGCTGACATTCTAATGAATTGTTCATGGCGACCTATTAGTCAACTAGGAGTATAGATACGCCGGGCGTCAGCTCGCCACCCTGGTAATGGTACCTTGAGCCACGGCGACCATCCTCTCTTCGCCGTTATCCGTCGCCACAATCTCGCACTGGCACACGGCCTGGCGCTTGCCAGAAGAGAGTACCCGTGCCCTGGCGATCAACTGGTCCCCAATAGCTGGGCGGAGGTAGTTGATTTTGTATTCGGAGGTGACTGAATCCCCCAAAACCGAACCTCCGGCATAGGTCAGTGCATTATCAGCGAGGTAGCTGACCACTCCGCCGTGGACAAAACCGTGCTGTTGCTTGAGCTCTTCTTTCACGATCAGGCTCAGTTCCGCTTTGCCAGGTTCAAATGCTTTCAACTCAGTGCCCAATAGTACGCTGAACGGTTGTTGGGCCAGGATCTGTTTGCCAAATTCGAAAAGCTCCCCCATGGCGGGTTCCTCCTGTGCGGTGCGCCGGTTAGCGGGTATGTTTGATGTTCATATCGATCAGGGCATGAAACACCTCCTGGCCAGAGGTATCCGTCACAGAGACAGGCACCCTGACCGTACCCTCCTCGGACCAGTCGAGGCTGGAGCCGTCGGCGGTAGCAGTGAGGTCGGTTTTGGCCTTCTTGAGATATTTGACGGTCATGCCAGAGGGAATCCAGCGTGCCCCCTTGGGAATTGAGGCGTCGGTGAGCAACCCGCCGGCCAGTTCCGCCATGTTGCACATGGCAATCGCATGAACGGTTTTCAGGTGATTGGTGACCTTTCGGCGTTTTTTCATGGTGACCACGCAGCGGCCCGGGGCAAGAGTCTCTACCGTTGGTGAGATGCTGGAGAAGTACGGTGCGGTCTGGCAGACCGCACGACTGAACAGGGTTTTGCCCATGGGCAGACGGCTAAGCCGGTTGTAGAGGCTGACAACATTCACAATGCATTCTCCTACGCTAGAAAAGGGCGGTCAGGAGATAGTGCCAATATTTGGAATTTATTTCTAGAATAATATTCTAGTTTTTTGAGAGAGCTCGCCAGGCGGCCTCTGCAAAGAGCATGGTGTGTTCTGAAGGCGGCGTTGGCACCCGTCCGGCCAGCCAGGCCCGACAGTAGTTCTCAGCCTGCCCAAGCAGCAGGGAGGCATAGGTTTCCCGTGGCAGGGATCGAATGTCGCCCTGGCTTTGACCCTCAGCCAGCCAACGGTGAATCACACCGTATTGCTCACGGTTCCTTTGCGTCAGTTCCTCCCGGTAGGGGCCTGCTGCCACACTGGCCCGCGCCAGAAACATGAAGCGAGCAAGTTCCGGCTCGTTGGTAACCCAATCCATGTAACGGGTAACCAGCGCTTCAATAACCTGTCGAGTGGTACCTGCGGCTTCTATCTCTGGCCATACGTTTGCCCTGTGATCGTCCAGGGCCGTGAAAAACAGCGCTGCGGCCAGGCCCTCTTTGTTGTGAAAATGGTGGTACAGGGTGCCAACACTGGCCCCGGAACGCTGGCGGATGATATCAATGGTGGTGGATTCAAGGCCGTGCTCAAGAAAGCAGGTCAGCGCGCAGCGAAGTATATGGCGTTTGTTGGCTTTGCGGGCACCGGGTAAAACACGGTCAAAAGCGTCCAGCGGCATGGGTTTCTCATGTCATGGTATTTAGAAGGTTATTCTAGAGAAATCTTCTGCCGGTTGTCGCGGTTTGTGGGGCGGGTTCGGTGCTGAGGGAGGTGTTTATGAACGCTCAGTGGTTTCAGATACTTGCAGACTTGTTGCTAGTGTTTCACACCCTGTTGGTTGTGTTTGTCATCTTTGGTCTGGTGGCTACCCTGGTCGGTTACTTTCGCCAGTGGCATTGGGTTCGAAATCTCTGGTTCCGGCTAAGCCACCTTGTGGTTATTGGTATTGTCGTGCTTCAGGCCTGGCTTGGCGTGCTGTGCCCGCTGACGATCTGGGAAATGGAACTGCGAGCCAAGGCCGGGCAGGGTGGTTATGAGGGCTCGTTCATTCAGCACTGGCTGGAAACCATTCTGTACTACAACGCGCCGGACTGGGTTTTTATTCTGGTCTATACCCTGTTTGGGACGTTGGTTGTGGCAAGCTGGTTTCTGGTAAAGCCCCGACGCTGAAAGCAGTATCAGGGTTGCAAGGTAAACCGCTCAGTAACGGTATAAACGGAGCCTCCTGGCCCAGGTGTGCTCTTGTAAAGTACGAAGTCTTGAACCGGCATCAATCCAAACAGGGTGCCTTGGTGGCTTTCAAGCAGCGAGGCCACCGAACCCGCCGGATGTCGAAAACGGCTAAGCGTGATATGCGGTTTGAAGCTCGGGTTTTCGAGTGTGAACCCGTTGTCGGTCAACGCGGTTGCCAGATTTTTCTGGAGCTCTCTGAGTTCATTCTCCGGAGATACGCCCGCCCAGAGGATCTTGGGTTTTTCCGGAGAACCGAAACACCCCAGCCCCTGCACATTAAGCTCAAAGGCCGATTGGGTAACTCCCCTCGCCAGATCACGGGCCACGGCCACCTGCTGATCTTCTACCTGGCCAAGGAACGCCAGGGTCAGGTGCAGTTGCCCGCGGCTTTGCCAACGGGCTCCCGCCACTTGTGTTTTGATTTGCAGGAGGCTCGTCTTGATGGCCTCGGGAATCTCAAGCCCGAAAAACAGCCTTGGCATAAGGCGTTCAGTAACAGGAGTTGGGGGAAGTGTCCGGATTAATCTCGCCGGCGACTTCCTCCGGGTCAATGCCGTGACTGACCAGTACCTCCCGGACGAAGTTCACCTGCGCCAGAATGCGGTCGGCGTCGTCGCCGTATTCGTAGCGGTTGATCTCGACCGGCTGGGGCATGAAGGTGAACGCGGTTTTCAGTGCTGTCAGGGTGTCCTCGTCAATCATTGGCATTCTCCTCAAAGGCACAGGTCAGTATCGTACTTGATGATATCCCTCTTGATCAGCAATTTCCCATCCCGAATAGACGCCAGTACCGGTTGTTGTCCCATCAAAACCTCATAAGGCGTTTGACCCTGCTGAACAATGCACCGTGCCGGCAGTCCTTTGGCGATACCGTACTCTTTCAGATCCAGCGCAGCGGCACCGTTGTCGGTAATCAGTTCCAGGGATCGCTCGATCTGGCTCATACCGAGCATGTGGCAGGCATGCAACCCTACATCAAGAGTGCGCAGCATGTTGCCATTGCCGATGGGGTACCAGGGGTCGCGGATGGAGTCCTGACCGAAGGCGACTTTCAGGCCGGCGTCCAGCAGTTCTGGTACGCGGGTCAGGCCGCGGCGTTTCGGGTAGCCGTCGAAACGGCCTTGCAGGTGAAGGCTTTCGGTAGGCATGGACAGGAACCGCAGGCCGGATTTTTTCAGCAGGCGGAACAGGCGGCTGCAATAGGCATCGTTGTACGAACCCATGGCACAGGTGTGGCTGGCCGTTACCCTTGAGCCGTAGTCCAGGCGCAGGGCTTCGGCGGCGAGCACTTCCAGAAACCGGGATTCCGAGTCGTCGATTTCATCGCAGTGCACGTCCACCAGTCGGTCGTTCTTGTGGGCCAGTTCCATCAGCCAGCGCACTGACTCAACGCCGTAATCCCGGGTGAACTCGAAGTGGGGGATGCCGCCCACCACATCGGCGCCCAACCGCACAGCCTCTTCCATCAGTTCTCGACCATTCCTGAAGGAGAGAATGCCCTCCTGTGGAAACGCCACGATTTGAAGATCAACCAATCCGGCTGTCTGCTCGCGAACTTCCAGCATGGCTTTGAGGGCTGTCAGGCTGGGGTCGGTAACGTCGACATGCGTACGAACATACTGAATACCGTGGGCAGCAAACAGCTTGAGGGTTTCGGTGGCTCGGTTGATGACATCTTCACGGGACAACATCGCCTTGCGCTCGGCCCAACACTCGATGCCTTCAAACAGGGTCCCGCTCTGGTTCCATCTTGGTTCACCTGCGGTCATGGCAGCATCAAGGTGAATGTGAGGCTCAACGAATGCCGGGGTAACCAGGTTGCCGGCAGCATCAAGTTCGTTGTTTCCGGCGGGAGTTTGTACAGGTACTGGGTGTATGTCTGTAAAACGACCATCGGCAATGGTGAGTTTATGCAGGCCCTCCTTGCCCGGTAAGCGGGCATTAACGATAGCATTCAGTGATTTGGTCATTTCGTCTCCTGATTCTGCTGCGCAGATGGTGCAGGCTTTAAAAGCAGATGGGCCAATAGCCTGGATTTGAAAACGTCTGCTTTGTCAGTTTCCCGCGATAGGCTGTCGGTGAGTTGGTTTATTCGGTTGCGAATGGTATTCCGATGGCAGCCCAGCAACTTTGCCATGGCGCTTTGGTTACCGAGGCACTGGATCCACGCCTCTATGAGGTCGGTCGAGCTGGCCAGGTTGTCGGCATCAAATGATTCAGTGCCGGTATGTTCTGACATCACAATAGCCCTGCCGATGACTTCAGTCACTTCAACCATCGGCAAAGAATAGGGCTGCTCAAACAATGGCAGTGCCAGATCGTCGGCCAGTGCGCACAGTGTTTTGGGTAGCTGACCAATGTACGCATCCCCGGTAAGAACCACCAGCCCGGCTACGTTGCACTGCTTACCCTCATACAGGCATTCCGCCAGATTCTGTGGGCTGCGATGGCGGCTGATGCCGGTTACAAATACCAGTTCGCCACCTTTAACCCAGTCTTTGAAGGAGCGATTCTCCGCGAGGTAGGGCCAGCGTACCGGGTTGGTGGCGGCTGCACTGCCACCTCGCAGCCGAATTGCGTCGAGCCCGGGAAGTCCCGGAATGTCGTTGCAGCGAAGTGCCATCAGGCGGTTCCCATAACCAGTGCCCGCCGTTCACGTACTGCCTGGCCGACCACCAGAATCACGCTGTAACTCAAAGCGGCTACGAGTACGCCGACGATTGGTGCAATCCAGGGTGAGCTATAGGCAGCGGCGGAGCCGATTGCGTAAGCGGCAAGGCCAGGCAGGTTGAACGCAGGTAGTGATGCGGTAGCCAGATCCGGGTATTGGCGTTTATAGCCAATAAAGTAACTGGCCATGATGACACCGCCGATGGGCGGGATAAACGTACCCAGCAGTACAAGAAAGGGAATCAGCCACTGATACATGCCCATCACGGCCAGAACCGTGCCTATGCCGGCGCCCACAACAGTGACCAGTTTTCGGCTGCGGGTGCGGACCAGGTTGCAGCCGGCCACGGCAAAGTTATAGACGGTGTTGTCCTGGGTGGTCCACAGGTTAAGGAACAGCATCAGGATACCCAGCGTTGCCAGTCCTTGCGCCACCATAATGTCGACAATGTCTGCCTGTTGATAAACCAGGGCACCAAAGGCGCCGATCAGGGTCATCAGGCCGTTACCCAGGAAGAATGCCAATAGTGTGGCAATGACGGCCGTTTTGCCTGATTTGGCGAAGCGGGTCCAGTTGGTGGCCTGTGTTCCGCCACTGACAAAGGTGCCGAATACCAGGGTAATGGCAGCCGCTACGGTCATCTCGCTGGCTGGCGTGATGGACAGCAAACCGCTAAGCCCGCCGGCATCCGATGTGGCAATCGTCATACTCACGGCGACCAGAATGATCATGGCGGGTACCGCCACCCGAGATAGCCATTCCAGACCCCGATAGCCGATAAATGCCGTTACGCAGAAAGCAAAACCGAACAGAATCATCAAAGGCGTGGTCATGCCCTCGGGCATGCCTGTCAGCTTGACCAGAAGTATCGCCATGGTGGCCGTTCCCCAGGCGTACCAGCCAATCTGGGTGAAGCCAAGAATGAAGTCGGAGAGTTTGCTGCCCAGCTCACCAAAGGTAAACCGGCTCATCAAGGCGGTGTTCAACCCGGTTTTTGCCGCGATATAGCCAAGCATGGCGGCATAAATTCCTAGCAGCAAATTACCGGCGGCGAGCACCATCAACATGGTAGGGAAATCAAAGGCGACCCCGACACTGCCGCCGGCCCACATGGTGGCGGTGAAGAAGGTAAAGCCGAGAAGCACCAATCCCATAGACCAGACACTTTTTCGTTTATCCAGTGGTACCGGGCCAAGCGGGTAGTCCTGTTCTTGTGAGCTTGTTTGGGTTGCCATGAGGTTCACTCCGAGTTGTCTATCAACATATGGAGTGTTCGCAACGTTTATGCCATTTGTGGTTTGTTGGCATAAAAGTGAGTAACCATCGGGCTGAGCTTGTGCAAAGTGCACAAAAGGTGGTGCTGAAGCAGGTATGGATTAGCAGATTTGCGTGGAGTTGGTGCGGTTTTGGGGAGCGGGCATAATTATGGTGCACCGGGAGTCCGCCAGGGACTCCCTACGGGCTTTAATGTCACGTAGCTAAAACCTTCGGTGTAGTGTGCCGTGAAGGTCAACCCGGAATTGCGTCCGGAGATTCGGGTAGAACCTGCCCGCCATCAACAATGATTTGCTGCCCGGTGATGTAGCGGGCCTCCTCGGAGGCCAGGAAACAGGCGGCGTGGCCTATGTCGTCAGGGGTTCCCAGCGTATGGGTGGGAATGGCAGCACGCATCTGGTTGAGGTATTCCTCTCCCTGCGCCTGAAGACCTTCTGTCAGCACGTTACCGGGCATCACCGCGTTGATGGTGATGCCGCTATTGGCCACTTCCAGGGCAGCGCTGCGCATGAACCCCAGTTGGCCTGCCTTGCTGGCGCCATAATGGCTCCAGCCCGGGAAGCCAGTGACCGGGCCGGTGATGGAAGATGTCAGCACGATGCGGCCGTAACGCCGTTTCTTCATGTGTGCCATGGCAGCCTGTACGATGAAGAACGTGCCTTTCAAGTTGACGTTGTGTACCTGATCCCACTGGGCCTCGGTCATTTCGTCCAGGTTGGCCTGCGGGAAAATGCCGGCGTTTGAGCACAGTATGTCCAACTGCCCGAACTGCTTTTCAATCTCGGCAATCGCAGATTGGCAATCACTTTGCCGTGTCACGTCCAGCTTTAGAAACAGCCCACCAAGTTCGTTGGCTACTTGCTGGCCGGCTGCTTCATCAATACCGCCAATCACGATTTTGGCTCCGGCTTTATGTAGCACCCCGGCAATACCTTTGCCGATACCATGTTCTCCACCGGTCACCAGTGCGACACGATTTTCCAGGCTGAACATATATCTTCTCCTTGTGCTCAGATTACGCGTTGTTCGATAGAGCTTAGTGGAAGTTGTCTCGAGCTTCTAGAACAGCCCGATTTGCGGCGTTGAAACGTTCACTGGCAGAGGCTCCAGCTCCGGAAGCTTTTCCCGCAGAAGCTCCGTCCAGAGCGAGGCCAGTGCCACTGCGTGGCCGTTGTCGGGCATGTGCATGAAGACATAGGGCTGAGTGCCAGCCGCTACCCAGGCTGCCACTCGCTGCACCCAGGGTGCGAGAAATGCCCGGTTGGTCTCAAGGTCGGGATGCCCTATGTAGCGAATCACCGGCGATGCATCGCTGGGGAGGATGTGCACCGGAACTCGGGGCTTCTTGCGCTGGGCATCGACGGTTGATTCGCAGTCGGGCGTTGCCGAGAACAGCGCCCGGCTATCCAGTACAACCCGGGCGAGCTTGCGGGCCCGCAAGCCTTGATTCAGGGCACGCTCCTCCTCACCCTTGGCAAAGAACGCCGGGTGCCGAACTTCTACGGTCCAGTCCAGAAATTCCGGTGCGGTATCCAGAAAGCGCCAGAGTTGATCCAGCCGCTCCGGGCCGAAGCCTGCTGGTAGTTGCAGCAACATGGGGCCAAGCACATCATTTAGCGGTTCAATCAGCGACAGAAAGGCCTCGAGTTCATCGTCAGCGCCGCTCAGGAAGCGTTCGTGGGTGATGGCTTTAGGCAGTTTGAACAGGAATCGAAAGTTGTCCGGAACCTGCTGCCGCCATAGCTGGCACTGTTCGCGGCTGGGGCTGGCGTAAAAGGTGGTGTTGCCCTCAACGGTGTTGAATACCCGGGCATATCGTGCCAGAGGCGTGCCGGCGGGTGGCAGTTGGCTGTTCCAGTTCGGGTCTTGCCATTGAGGGCAGCCAATAAAGTAGGGCAATGCCATCGCTCTTCCGTTGCTGTGCTGTGGATAAATTGATCACTTAAGGCGGGCGGATGAACCGGTTGATCAAATAACCTACGCATTCCACCAGCCCTTGTGGTTAAAGGGTTTGCACTGCCTATCCTTTCGTTCCTAACAAAGTTATCCACAGATGTTGTGGGTAAAACAGACCGTCAAAGCTGAACTTTTCCCCGGAGCGCCTTGGTTTTGCCCTTTTTCGTTTTACTGTCCACTCGCCGCCGTTGTGACCCCTTGGTAGGCTTGGTTGGGCGCCGGGCCTTCTTTTGTTTTACCGCTTCCTGAATGAGCTCTTTCAGTCGCTCCAGCGCATCCTCCTTGTTTAGTTCAAGAGTTCGGAAAGACTGGGCTTTGATCACGATGATGCCGTCTTTACTGATGCGCTGATCTGATAATGCCATCAGCCGTTCCTTGTAGAAAGGCGGCAAGCTGGAGTTGAGGATGTCGAAGCGGAGGTGAACGGCGGATGCCACCTTGTTGACGTTTTGCCCGCCAGCGCCTTGCGCGCGTATCTGGGTGATCTCAATTTCCCAGTCCGCCAGTTCAACGGCGTTGGAGATTTTCAGCATGGGCTTCCATTTAACTGCAGAAAGTGGATTCTGGTGTTACGGTGAGCCTAATCAATTTTCAGGGGTATGTCATGAACGTTCTGGTATTGGGAGCCACAGGCCTGACCGGGCGCCTGGTGGTCGAAAAGTTGCTAAAGCACACCGGTGTCTCATCCGTGGTGGTGCCGGTGCGCCGTTCACTGGGTATTGATAGCCCGAAGCTGGCGGAGCATGTAGTCGACTTTGAGACCCTGGAGTCCCATGCTGCTATCTTCAAGGTTGATGCCTTGATCTGCTGCCTGGGCACCACGATCAAGAAAGCGGGCTCGCAAGAAGCATTCCGTAAGGTGGATTACGATTACGCCTATAGGGCGGCCAAACTAGCCAAGGCGGCGGGCGTGAACCGATTGATCCTGATGTCTGCCATAGGGGCCTCGTCCCGGTCCACGGTTTTCTACAGTCGCGTGAAAGGCGAGCTGGAGGATGCGGTGCGAGGTCTTGGGTTCAATTATCTTGCCATTTATCACCCAAGCTTGTTGCTGGGCGACAGGAAGGAACACCGTACCGGTGAAGCGTTGGGGATGGCCGTAATGCCGCTGGCCAACCGCGCATTGATTGGACCACTGCACAAGTATCGCGCCATCGAGGCGGAGACAGTTGCCGAGGCGATGGTGAATGAGCTAATCGAGTTTACCGGGGCCGAAAACTCCCGAGCCGCAATTAAGGTTCGGGAGTACGACGATATCCGGAGATTGGCCACAAAGAGTTAAACGAGCTGCCCTTGATTCAACCTTTCGAAGCGCTTTGGAAAGAGCCTTCGGCAGGCTTGGTTCAGTGGCTTTTCAACGATCTCGGGTAAACGAATGCCCAGCGGGTTAGACTCGGCCATGGCCTCGTTGGCGATTACCCGGGTGCCCATGATGTAGTCGAACCAGGGGCGTGTTACGCACCAGTTGGCATCCTGGTTGGTGTTCATGTGGTGGTCGTAGTGCCAGGGTATCGCTTTTTTACCCCACTCCGGTTCCAGGTGAGAGCGCCGGTGTACGTAAAAATAACGAGCAGCGGCGTAGTAGGTGCCCAGGGTAAAAAACGGGGCCACCGGCATCGCCAGGGAGGTAATGGCGGTGAGCTTGAGCAAAGAAATAACTTCATCCCGGGTGCGCCAGTTGCTCAGGCCTTCCGCGTAACCATCATCCTGGTAATCGGTGGTGCGCACGATTTTGTGGTGCTGCCAGTGGCTCTTCATGGATTTGGGGATTGGGCTGTAGCGCGGCTGCCCAGGCCTGGGCGTGCCATGCAGGATGTACTTGTGGGCGTACCATTCGAAGCCGTTGGCAAAGATCAGGGCGATGGGAAAACCAATCATGGTCTGGCCTCTTTTTGTGATTGTTGTTCTATCCTGTCATAGCTTCGGATGAATCCTTTTATTAATTTGCGCCAGGTTGGCGGTTTCATTGGCGGGATATGACAGTACGGGCAGTCAGCAAAGCAGTGATCGTTTGCCGGAGGGGGCTGTTGGCGACCAGTCTGATTCTGGCCGGTCCTGCACTCGGGGCCGAGTCGCCAGACGAGGCGTGTACTGTCAGTGACATCCAGCCGGAAATGATTGATCTGGACAAACCACGGGATCAGCTGGCGCGCCAGAGCAATCTCGTGATTCCCCCGGGTGCGAAAATTGGCAGCATTCGAATCATTCAGCGCCCCATTTTTGATACCAGCGACCCAAAGCAGGATAACTTCCTTTACCGCGCCCTCAATACACTCAACACACCGACCTGGGAGTCGGCCCTTCGTTCCCAGTTGGTGTTTTTTGAGGGCGACATCTACAGTCCCGGGTTGCTGGAAGAGTCTGAGCGGGTCTTGCGGCAGCGGGAATATCTGACAGCGGCCTGGGTGGGGGTTACCCGCCTTTGTGGGGATGAGGTGGAGGTGAGTGTTCTGGCGCGGGATACCTGGACACTACTGCCAACCCTGGGTTTGACCAGATCCGGTGGCGAGAATACCACCAATGCGGGCATCTCCGATCCGAACTTCCTGGGTTCCGGTAAGAGCCTGGGAATTTCCTACACCAAGGACCCGGACCGCTCCGAAACCAGTTTGTTTGTGGACGATCCCAATGTCGCTGGCTCTCACTGGCAGGCGGGTTTTTCCTACGATGACCGCAGTGATGGGAGGGGGCGGAGCGCCTATCTGGAACGGCCATTTTTCAGCGAGCGCACCAACTGGCGCTTTGGCTTGGCTGGCGTGGACGATGTCCGGGAGGAGTCCCGTTACGTGGGGGCGCAAGCCATCGCCGATTATCGCCGTAGCCGGGAGTATTTCAGTGTTGATGGCGGATGGCGCCTGGCTGAGCGCAACGAGCGGCAGCTCCGCCTGCTGGCGGGGTATCGCTACGAGGCGTTCGGATTTCAGTCGTTACCTGATCAGCCTGCCCTGGATGTGTTGCCGGATGATCGAACCCTGAGCTATCCATGGATTGGTTTTGATTACCGCCAGAACCGTTTTCGCGAGATGACCAACCTGACCCGTTTACAGCGGGTTGAAGACGTTCGGGATGGTTTCTTGTGGCGCACGGAATTGGGTTATTCAGGCTCAGGGTTGGGGGCAACGGAAGATCGGGTTGTTCTGAACATGAGTTTTCAGGACTCGTTGCTGGCGACGGAAACCAACTACGCCAGCTACGGCCTGAATCAGAGCGGCACCTATCGGCTCGATCAAGAACGCGTGGAGAATCTCCTGGGCACCCTCAGCCTGGAGTACTTTCACGGTGGGTCCGTTCGTTGGACCGGCTGGTACACGAGTCTTGCGTTTACCGCTGCTCGTAACCTGACCGCCGACCAACAACTGTTGATTGGAGGTGAAAACGGGCTTCGTGGCTATCCCAGTGAATACCAGCAAGGGGACCGAAGGGTTTTGTGGACACTCGAGCGCCGGTACTTCCCCGACTGGCATCCTTTCAAGTTGTTTCGGATGGGCGGGGTTGTGTTCGTTGATGCTGGCCGCGCCTGGTTTGCTGACGGTCAGAGTAACGGGCCGGACGGTGGCGTGTTGAGGGATGTTGGGGTTGGCTTGAGGTTGGCATCCAGCAGAGTTGAAGTACAGAGAATGTTGCACTTTGATCTGGCGTTTCCCCTGGATGGGGACGACAGCATTGATGCTTTACAGGTGTTGCTGCGGGGGAGGAGCCGGTTCTGATTCTGGTTGACGGTGGCTCTCCCGGTGGCAGACGGGCCACCGGGAGATGCAGAATCAAAAACCGTAAGCGCGGGAGATGGTCTCGATTTCACCTGAGTTGACCAGTGCCTGGAAGCTCTGGTTCAGGGCTTTGAGGATGTCTGGGTCTGTGCTCTTGTTCACGGCCAGGTACATCGGGGTTTCCCGGAACACCAGAACCTGCTCCAGATCTGTCACATCTGAGGCATCTGCGGCAAGGTAGGGGCCAGCCAGGCCATCGGCTACCCACAAGTCGATCTGGTCCTGCTCAAGGCGCCGGGCATTCAGGCCGTTGGTGCTGATGGCGGACACATTAAAGCCCTTCTCTTCAAGATACGTGGTCATGACATCGCCGCGATAACCGCCAATGCGATAGTTCTTGGCGTCTTCCAGTTTGCTCAGTCGGATAGTGGTGCCGGCTTTCGCGAAGAGCGTCCATTTGATACTGGCTAGTGGTCCAACCCAGTCAAACGCAGGCTCCCGGTCAGCGGTTTTGGAGACGCAATAGATGCCATGATTGGGGTGTTGCTCGCTCCGGTTGATTCCGTAGCTCAGGTCCCTCAGCTTGATGCTGTACTTCAGGCTGCTTTGTTCGAGTACCGCCTTGAGGACATCAGTGCATAGTCCTGTGATATCCCGTTCCGAGTGTGCAAACGGTTGACCATTCGTGGTCATGTTGTAAGGGGGGTATTGTTCCGTGTAGATCCGGAGTTCTTCGTTGGCCGTTGCGCAGCCTGAGGTCAGCATGAGGGCAACAATCAGCCCGATTTTCCCTTTCATGAACACGCTCCATCTTATGGGGGAGAAATTCTGGAGCGCGGTAGGTTATGGCAGGTGTAGCCAGTCGGGTACTGTGGAATCCCCGGCTTTACATTTTCAGTTTGACCCAGCAGAAGCCTGGCTGTGGGATTCGAAGTAGTGGTTATAACGGCCACTATCACGGAACGCCTGCAGTCGTTCATTGAAGCGGTCTGTCAGTTGTGCGGTGTCTGGTCGTGTTTTGGGAAACAACACGAAACTTTCGTTCTCGAGAAGAGGGCGGGGGTGGTGGGTAATGCGGCTGGCTTCCTCCGGGTCAAGTTCACGACGCAAAATGTGATAGCCCACGTTGATCTCTTCGGGGAACGCATCGATGCGGTCGAACAGGAGCCTGCGGAAATTCAGCACGGTACTGGCGACCCATTCAATACTAAGCAGATCATCCTCTACGGCTTGATCGAAAGCCGAACCGTAACTGTAACCAATACTGCCGCCGAGTCTGAGGTCAGACAGGTCTTCGACCCTGGACCAACTGACCGGCTGGTCTTTCAGGTGAAAAACCACGAACCGCTCTTTGAGGACCGGGTCGCTGAAGGTGAAGTCCTGCTCACGTTCCTCCGCATGCATCCA
This sequence comes from Marinobacter sp. KM021, assembly GCF_050707965.1. NCBI lineage: Bacteria > Pseudomonadati > Pseudomonadota > Gammaproteobacteria > Pseudomonadales > Marinobacteraceae > Marinobacter > Marinobacter sp. KM021. The sequence continues at coordinate 2,385,565 of NZ_CP136129.1, read as the reverse complement.
TACCGCCGTGGCATCGTGTTTGCCCATTGCGGCTTCATAGTAAGCTCGCTTCCAGGGGAGGAAGTGGTAGGAGACCGTAAAGCCTTCCTCGGCAAACACATCTCGCAGCAATTGGGCGACAATCCCCTGATCGGGTGCCTCCTGATCAAAATACGGCGGCCAGTCACCAACCGCTATGCTCAGGTGTTGTGTATCATCTGCGGTGACTGCCTCAATCCATGTAAACAGCGATACCAGCAGCATGGTCAGGTATCGTTTCATTTCTAGGCTCCGGGAGCGGCCCGCGAATAACCGTGGGCCGGGAAGCAGGCGATTAACTTAGAAAATAGCAGCCTTTTCCGGGTATTCCCAGTTTCAATGTCCGGCCGCTAAGATCCCTCTTGCCAGCCATGCACGGGTGTCCTTGGGATCTATGACCGCATCGATTTCCAGATAACTGGCGACGTTGATGGCTTTGCCCTGTTCGTAAGCCTTGGCGACCAGGCCATCGAACATCTTCTTGCGAGCTGCGTCATCTGGTTGGGCTGCCAGCTCCTTGGCAAACCCCAGGCGCACCGCCCCTTCAAGCCCCATGGGGCCGAACTCTCCGCTTGGCCACGCGGCCGTGAAAAAGGGCGTCAGCAGGCTGCCGGCGGCCATGGCTTGTGCGCCAAGTCCGTAAGCCTTGCGCAGAACCACGGTGTAGAAGGGCACCGATAGTTTGGCTGCGGCCAGGAACATGTTGGAGACGCGACGCACGGTGGCCTGTGTTTCCGCCTCAGGCCCAACCATAAACCCCGGGGTATCGCACAACGACAGAATAGGTAGCTTATGAGCGTTGCAGAGTTCCATGAAACGGCTCGCCTTATCGCCCGCTGCAGCATCGACGGCGCCTCCCAGATGCATAGGGTTGTTGGCGATCAGGCCCATGGGGCGGCCCTCAATTCGAATGAACGCGGTAATTAACCCGGGCGCAAATTGGCGGCGGAGCTCCAGAACGCTGTCGTCATCAGCGAGCGTTTGGATGACTTCCCGGATGTCGTAAACGCGCATGCGGTTCTCGGGAATCAGATGGCGAAGCCTGCGCTGATCTGCGCAGGTCCATTCCGATAGTGAGCCCTGAAAATAAGACAGATACTGCTTGGCCACGGCGACAGCTTCGGCCTCATTTTCGACCACCACATCGATCACGCCATTGGGCCCCATCACGGAAACCGGCCCGATCTCCTCGGGGGCATATCGGCCCAGGCCGCCGCCTTCTATCATTGCCGGACCTGCCATGCCCAGGTTGGCATTCCGGGTAGTGATAATGGTGTCGCAACATCCCAGCAAGGCCGCGTTGCCGGCAAAGCAACGGCCGGAAACAATCCCGACGGTTGGCACCTTGCCCGAGAGCCGAGCCATGCTGACAAAGCTCTGACAATCCAGGTGTGACACGCCGTTAGTGTCGGTATCGGATGGGCGGCCGCCGCCACCCTCGGCAAACAGCACCAGCGGAAATCGCCACTGTTCTGCCAGGGCAAGTAGCCGGTCCGTTTTCCGGTGGTTTGCCAGTCCCTGGGTGCCGGCAAACACGGTGTAATCGTAAGCCATTGTGGCGCAACCGGCGGCTGCGGCGCCGAAGCGCTCGGCGTTGACGGTGCCGATGGCGGTGATCAGCCCGTCCGCGGGGCTTAGTTCAATCAGTGTATCCACCGACCGGCGACGCCGTTGGGCAGCCAGCGCCAGTGCCCCGTATTCGTTGTAGCTGTCTGGGTCGAGCAGATCCTCGACGTTTTCCCGGGCCGTTCGCTGACTGGTACGGCGGCGCTTTGCGACCGCGTCGGGACGATGCTCATCGGTTAACGCATCGTGGCGCTGGAAGACCTCCGCCAGATCAGCCCGGATGTAATCGAGGTCGATGGTCTGCTCGGTTTGAATGGTGTCATCGCTGACCTCTGAGGGTTCCAGGATCAGCAAAGCTTCACCCTCAGTTACCGTTGAGCCTGACACCGCGAGGAGGGTTTGAACGATACCGGATTGCCCGGCTTGCACGATGAATTCCATCTTCATCGCTTCGAGAACGGCAACGGTTTGGCCCGCTGCAATGGTGTCGCCTTCCCGGACCTCAACACTCGCGAGCGTGCCTGCACTGGGCGCTGCGATGCTGATGGCACCGGCAGGTAATGATGGTGTGTTCAGTTTTGTGTCGTGCGTCGCTTCTGTTCTGTCGAAGTGATGCCTCGGGTGCTTGCCTTCAGACGTTGAGGGGGCAAGCTCTGAAAGCTGGTTTTCCACGAATCGAGTGTTGACTTGCCAGGCTTTGACGGCCGGGTGGTGCAGCAGGTTTTGTAGCAGTCCGATGTTGTTGGCCACGCCGTCCAGTCGGAATTCACACAGAGCACGATAAAGCCGTCGAAGAGCCGATGGGTAGTCCGGGCCGTGGGCGATCAGCTTCGCCAGCAGGGAGTCATAGGCGGGATTGATGGCGTAGCCCGTATAACCTGAACCATCCACCCGCAAGCCGGGCCCTGTTGGCGGCTCATAGGCCGTGAGCGTGCCCGCTGCGGGCATGGTGGTGCCATCGGAACGAAGGGTTTCGGCGTTGATCCGGGCCTGAATGGCCACGCCGCGCACGGCCGGCGGGGTGTCCAGGGCCAGTTCAGATAAGGTTTGGCCAGATAGAAGCTTCAGCTGGGTCTGGACCAGGTCAATGCCGGTGACTTCCTCGGTGACGGTATGCTCTACCTGAACCCTCGGGTTGGCTTCCATGAAGTAGAACCGACCGGGTTGATCTTCGTCCACCAGAAACTCGAAGGTGCCGAGCCCTCGGTAGTTGACCGCTTTTGCCATGACCAGGGCACAGTTGATCATTTCGTCCCGGAGCACCGGGTCGAGGCCCGGACTCGGGGCCAGTTCGATGAGTTTCTGGTTGCGCCGCTGGATGCTGCAGTCCCGTTCCCACAGGTGGGAGACGGCGCCGGTGCCATCCCCAAGAATCTGGATTTCAATATGGCGGGCGCGGGCAATCAGTTGTTCAACATACAGATCACCATTGCCAAAGGCAGCTTGTGCTTCAGATCGGCAGCGGCTGAAGGCTTGTTCCAACTCGCCCTTGCTGGTCACCGCGCGAATGCCGCGCCCGCCGCCACCGGCAACCGCCTTGAGCATCAGGGCGCCATGCTGGGCCAGAAAGGCTTCTGCCGCCTCCTGGCTAACCGGGCTGTTGATACCGTTGACCAAGGGCACCTGACAGCGCTCTGCCAGGGCCCTGGCAGAGGATTTATTACCGAACAATTCCAGCACATCCGGCGCCGGTCCGATGAACATCAACCCTGCCTGCTCACATTGGCGAGCGAACTCGGCGTTTTCCGCCAGAAATCCGTAACCGGGGTGAATGGCGTCGCACTCGTGGGCCTTGGCCACGGTAATCAGTTGTTCCATGTCCAGATAGGCTTTCACACCACGACCTTTCAGGGGCACGGATTCGTCTGACTGGCGGGTATGCAGGCCGTTTGAATCGTCCTCGGCAAACACGCTGACGGTTCGTATGTTCAGCTCGCCGCAGGCGCGGGCAATGCGAATGGCGATTTCACCGCGGTTAGCGATTAGGACAGATCTGAACGTCATGGCGCTTCATCCCGGAGACAGGTTCTTGTTCTGGTTTTTGGATGTCTCCATCCTAGGAAGCGGGCAATGATGAGGCAAATGAATTTTATTGAAGGTTAGCTATAAGCAGAAGTGATGAGCTTCTGCTTATAGGGTTCTTGTCGGTGGCGAGGTGAGGTCATCCTTTGGCGTTTGCAGAGGACCGCGAACGAATTCTCGCGAGAACCTGTTCGCCACTGCTCTTTCCGTTGCTGATGCCGGCGGCTTTCAGTTTCGAGTCCAGGGTTTCGTCCTCCTGTTCCCGGTCCAGCTCTGTCAACGCCGCCTCGATATCCTCCGCTTCGGCCTGTCTTGCCTGAATGCGGGAAACGGATTGATTGAGGTCTTCCATGTGACTGCTCAGCCCCCGTGCGTGTCCGCGGAGTTGGCGGTTAACCTGCTCTGCGTGGCGGTTGGCCCTGGCCAGCCGGAGTTCACTGTGGAAATGCTTGAGCGCCCGGCCAGAGTCCCGCAGCTGTTTGCGCAACCGGTTTTCCTGCTGCTGCAGTTTGTCGTGCTGCTGTTGCTGGCGCTCAAGAAGTGGTTCATCTTCGGCGATCAGGTTGGCCAGCTCCAGCGCCAGCTCTTCCTCGTTCTTCTCCAGCGCTTCGGTTACCTGATGCTCCCGTTTATCGATGGTGGCCCTCAGGTGTTCGTTGTCCCTGGCCAGCCGGGTTTTTTCCGCCATCAGGCAGGCGAGTTCCCGCTTGGAGCGGGCGATGGCCTGTTCTGCATCGCGCAGCTCCTGTTCGAATATCCGGATACCGTTGGCATCCACCAGTTTTGCTACCGGCTCCTGGGCCGATGCCCGGAACAGGGTGTCCAGTTTGCGCCAGATGCTCATGGTGTTACTCCCCGTATTCTTTCAGCAGTTGATGGGTGCGTGCCTCGGAGATGCGGTTGACGATGCGCTGGTGCTCGTGTTCGTCGCGGATGGTTTTTGAAAGCGTGATGGTGGTGCTGACAAGAAACAGGGCGCTGATGGCCATGTAGCCTTTGAGCACCAGATCCACCGGTGCCAACACCACGCCGGCGGCGGCCGCAAAAAGCGCGATAGCAAAGGAAACCTTCACAAAGAATACCCACCCGGCGGAATTGCTTTTGAGTTCGCTGTCCATGATTAACTCCTGATGACGTTGTTGTTGGAACGGCTCCACTGTGCGTGAACCAGGGAGGGCGGGCGAGGTTTTCTATAAAGGTAGTAATGTCCTATACATTGGGTATTGTATATTGATACGTTTGGCTGAGTGGCTGGTAAGAAAGGGGACGGTTATGGCGCAAACCAGCGCGATTGTCAGTGAATTGAAACGCCAACTCAGGGCACACGGGCTGACCTACCAGGATGTGGCACAGGCGCTGGCGTTGTCAGAGGCCAGTGTGAAACGGTTGTTTTCAGATCGTCAGTTCTCCTTGAAGCGCCTGGACCAGGTATGTGGACTGATGGGGATGGAGATCACCGATCTGGTCCGCAAGCTGGCCCCCGAGCCCCGGGTTGAACAGCTGAGCGAAGAACAGGAACGGGAGCTGGTGTCTGACCTGCGCCTGTTGCTGGTGGCGGTGTGTGCCATGAACCGCTGGCAGTTTGGCGAGATACTCCAGAACTATCAGATAGAGGAGCCGGAGTTAATCCGCTATCTGGCCCGGCTTGATCGCATGGGACTGGTGGAGTTGTTGCCCGGTAACCGAATCAAATTACTGGTCAGCCACGACTTCGCCTGGCAACCCCGGGGGCCAATCCAGCGGTTTTTTGAAACGGAAGTTCAGCAGGATTTCCTGAAATGTCGATTCCACCAGCCGGGTGAGATGCGGCTTTTTGTAAGCGGTATGCTGTCGCCCCAATCGAACGAATCCGTGCAACAGAAACTGAAACGTCTGGCCCTTGAGTTTCGTCATTGCCATGAGGAAGACCTGGCTCTGCCTTTGGAACAGCGTTTCGGAGTCAGCTTGCTGATGGCCATGCGGCCGTGGGAAATTGACGCCTTCGCAAGCCTCCGGCGGCCAGAGGCGAGGAAGGCGTATCCCGGTGTTACACGGAATTAGACACTGACTCCTCCCTCCTCATCGGCGGCTGCGTCGAGCAGTTGCTGCGTTGTCGGGTGTACAATCCGGATGAACGCAAATGGCGGGCAGTCTTCGATTACCTCGTTATTGCGATCGACACACGCGTCTACCCGGCCATTCGCACTGAGGCGCCAACGTCGGCGGCCAACGGTGTGAGCTACGCCAGACAGATCACGGGTGTTGCCACCAAGGGTTTCGATGTAATCGGTCCCGTCATCGGAGAAACGCCGGACGACCACATCGGTGTGGGAATGCCCGGTTGGCGTTCCTTTGATGGCGTATTCGCCGCTGGCTTTCTTTTCGATGAACTGGCTCTCCAGCCCGGCCAATGTGAGATTGGCGCAAGGGGTCTCGTTCCAGGGCTTGCAGAGGATGTCGCCGACCTGAGGTGACAGGTCTTCTGCTTTGTAAAGCCAGAACGGCCTGTCCAGATCCCGGTTCTTTCGGTTCACCAGTGCCTCTACAATGTAGGTCATGTGCCGGATGCTGGGACTGAACCCATGGCTGGGCTTTACGCCGGCGTTCTTGACGACGTAGGAAATAAACGCGGCACTCCAGGCGGCTTCATTGTCTCGCGAGTCCTCCGCGAACTGATCCACGGCCCACTGGCCAATAGCTCCGAAGTAATCCTGGAGCTTCGCCAATTCAGTACCTTCTTGCTTCTTGGTCCCGTCGTCGTTGGTCCAGGCAGTTTCCTCCGCTTCCGCGTTGGCAACAATGTCCCGTTTCCAGGCGGTGCCGCGGTTATAGCGCTCAATAATCTTTTGATTCGCCAGAGACCGTTCGAGGGCTTCAACGTCAGCATCTGGCCGGAACGATGCGAGCTGCAAACCCTTGCCCACACTCACTGTGCGAATGCCCCCAGCGTCTTGCTCGGTGACCGACACATCCCGATCTTTACCGAATTGCTCAACAATGGATTTGGCGCGGTCAGAGACGCCATCGGCGGCTTTTTGCCCCATTTGCTCTGCCTGTTTGCGCAAAGCCGCTTCGCCATCCTGTTTTGACATGGAACCCTTTTCAACGGCGCGGTCTATGGCGGCGCGTTTCTTGTCAAAGTTTGCGCCTGCGTCCTTTTCTGCCTGCAGTTCCGCCAGTCGGGTCTGTAATGCAAAGCCGCCGAACTGACCGGCCAGGTTGGCCGCCGAATTCAGCGCACCCAAAGCGTTCTTCTGGGTGCCCTCAAGGCCAGCCATGTCGCGGAAGGCGTTGCTGTTTGCCACGGCTCCAAGAATGTCGCCAAATCCCTGAGGGGCTGGTGCGGCAGGCGCATTCTGCAGGTTAATGATGGAATCCGGCATGTTGGTGGGGGTCATGTCTTGCGGTTGGCTGCGGCGAGAATCAAAGAAGTTGCCCGGGAAGTCGGCCAGGGCCGGGTCTTCATCTTTCAGCACCCAGTCGGTTGAGCCTTCATGCTCTTCACAGGCGTTGCACTCGTCCATGATGGCCTGCGCGTACAGGCCATCGGTGGGCAGGCTGATTCGCATGGGCATCGCCGGCGCGCCTTCGCCCTTGTAGTAGCGGAAGGCATCTTCATAGCTTTCATGGCCGTTGATGCCCAGGAACGCGCCAGCAGCCACCTTGAACACCAGTGTGTTGCCCATGATGGCAATGGGTTCACGTTCAACCACGGAGGCGATCGAGCGACCATCGCTGGGGGATATGGCGAAGCCGTCCAGGAGCATGTACAGCTCGTCCCTGTCCATGGTCCACCAGATCACCTTATGGTAGTAGTGCAGGTTGTCGTTAATGTGTTCCAGTAACTTGCGGTTCGCTTTCTCAGCTTCCAGCCGCATATTCTGCTCTTCCCAGTTAGACGGCCGGAAAGACAGCGTGGCGCTCTCGCTCGGGGCCGGGCGATCGGTTTCGTTGTCATCCCAGGCGGGAGGGGAGATCAGGTCATCCGTACCCCGTGGTGAGCTGATACGTCGCTCGTAATGGCTGGTGTGAAAATGAATGTTCGCACTGGTCACATTTGCCACGGAACCTTTGGGTAGGTGCTCGGTGGCGGAAAGAATCAGCTTGGCGATATCCTCCCGTTTGTTCCCGGCCAGGGCCTCCGATGGCACGTTGAAATCAACTCGCACCGTGCGGTTGAACCGGTATTCGCCCACCAGGGTGAAATCGGTGCCTTCGAGTTCGCCGTTCTGGCTGTCCAGGCGCAGTCGGTCAACCCATCGCCGTGCCATCGCCGGTGCGATTTCCCGCTGAAAATAGGCATCCCGCTGGGAGGCAGAGAAGCCACGGATACGGGCCACAATCTGGCCTACCGGTATGGGGAGGATGTTGGCGTAGGCCTGCCACACCCGCGTGGTGATTTTCTCGCCGACGGCACCTTCTTCGCTTAGCTGGTCGTCGATCTGATCCGATACCACCTCGTCTCGCGGGCGCTCGATGCCCAGTTTGATGTAAATGGTTCCGGTCAGGCTTTCCAGGGGTTGGGCCTTGCGGGGGCCGGCTGGAACATCGGAGCCCTGCCAGTGGTTCTGAATGTCTTCGGTGTATTTCAAGGCCCAACGCAGGTCGCGCTTTTGCAGGTAGCGCTCGAACACATCGCGCCAGCGAATCACACGGGAAAAGGTAAACGGCCGAATCGCGAAGGGTACAAACAGGCATTCGCGCACGCCGGCGAGTACAGTGTCTACGCGGATATGTCGGAGAATCTCATGGTAAATGACGGTCAGGGAGTGGCAGTAGTTGGGGTTGCGGACCACCTCCGAAACGCCTTCAATCGATTCGTCCTGACTGACTTCGTTCACCACTGTGGATTCGTATTGGCGCAAGGAATCACCGAACTGGCGGATGGCGTCTCTCAGGCTTTGTTCCTCTGCCGCCGACACGCTGCGGCCACCCTGTTGCCAGCTGCTGGAACTGGCCCGGCCGTGGGCGGCACCACCACCAATCACCACCGGGCCGAGCGCAAACCCGATGCCACCTGCCACACCGGTGGTTTTGGAACTGCTGCCGCCCTTGCTCCATTCGTTCAGGTTGGAGCGAACGGCGTTGTGGTAATCCCGGTCGCTGAACGTGCTTTGGGAAACCTCTTCCGCAAACTGGCTGGTCTCGCGCCGGATGCTCGCTTCGCGGCGTCGCCAATCCAGTTTCACAATCCGGCGGGTTTGCCGTGGTGCCAGGGTAAGGGTATGCGCCACATCGCCCAGGGAATAGCCGTTGGATCGCCACTGCACTCGCCATTCCATGATGTGGCCACCCGCCACGGAAAGAGCCTGATATTTGGTGGTGTCGCCGTCCCAGTCGATGGGGTTTCGGGCGCTCACAGGTTGCCGCTTGTTCAGCCAGGGGAGTTTGGGCAGTGGCAGGAAATCAATGGCTTTAATGGGCGGCATGAATACGCCGGGGTTTTTGGGCAGGAAACGCTGCAGACTGGCAGTGTCAATGGCGAACCTGGCCCGGCTAACGCCGGCGGCCTCACTGTCCGGTTGTTCGCTGGCCACCATGGCGGTGGACATCATTCGGAACTCATTGGCATCCCTGGGGGCGATCAGTCCCCGGTAATCCGGTTTGGTGTTGGAGGTGGATTCGATCTCAGGCTGCTCCACCCGGAAGACGGTCTGAAAACGGCGTTCGCCCAGAATGCGGGCCGGGTTGCTGAAAGGCCGACAAAATGAGCCGGGGTCGTCGCTGAACAGGTCCGGATCGTTCAGCAGGCTGTCTTCGTCCATGTTCAGGGGCGGATGACCATTATTGCAGCACGATCCGTTAACCTGTTCCTCGCCATCGCTCACCGGATCTTGCCAGGGCAGCATGATGCGGAGGTCCCGCAATGGGGTATAAACGGAGCCGTCGGACTGGTAACCGACAATCAACTTTGGTCCGTTCAACACCCAGATCCAGCCATTGGCTTCAGTACCGGCGTTGAAGGGACGCTTTACATGAAAACTGCCATCGAATTTGAGGTCTGCGCCTGTCAGTGACAATGCCCCGAGATGGCCGGCCGTATGGGTATCCAGAGCCACTTCGGCTGAACGTGCGTTGGTGCCGTTGTCAGCGTTTTGTTCCAGTAGACTGGAAATTGCCTGATATTTTGCCTCGGTATCGATCAGGTCGACACTCAGTGAATAGTCATCGAACCTGCTGTCGACCTGGCCAAGCGTGACAAAACGACCGGATCGTTCCAGCACCGGTTGCTGCTCCGGGTTGTTGCGCTCAAGGGCATGCTTCAGGGGCTCTGCAGGAATGACGAGGGTGACGGGTTCCCCTTTCTTGCCGGGCCCGGTATCAATCTCGCCCAGGTCTGCCAGCTCCTGGCCCTGTCGGCTTTCCAGTCGCGCGTGGATGGGCTTGCTCAGGAGGACGGGTTCGAGTTTGCTTTCTGCACTGGCATGGCGATCGAGTCTGATAATGTCGCTGGCAGGATGACTATCATTCTGCTTGTCTTCGGTCTGGATCGAGATCTCGTAGCTGACACGGACCTGAAGCGATTCAGCGTCTGCGCTGTTGATGGCCTTTTCGGGTTCAATCCTTAACCACAGTTGATTGGGCATGATGTGTCCTTTCGGTTGATTGTGCATCCTGGTGGGTGGGCCCCTTGCCGGGCGGGCGATGCAGACAATACAACCGGTGCCGCTGGACGTTTCCCTGCGGCAAGACAACCTTGTCGTTCAGTTCCTCAGCATACGGCCAGATATCGAAGCAAGGTGACCGTGGATGCATGGCTTTCCGTACAAAAAACAACCAGATTACAGCTGCTGGTTGACGACTTCAGTGGCAAGTGTTGTGTTGGACTCGGAATTTGTAAACGTTGAACCGGGATTTTTTTGTAACGATTCCCTGTCGGAAAATACGTTGTGTCGTCATGGCTTACATGACTTTTTCGGTGGAGTGGTGGCTTCAGGCTGCCACGATGCGGTTCCTGCCTTGGTGTTTCGCCTCGTACAGGCGCTGATCCACAAGCTCCAGAAAGTCATTGAGTGAATCATTTCGGGCCGGTGTGATTGTGCCGACGCCGATGCTTAGCGTGACCAGCTGGCTTGCGCTATTGTTCCCATGGGCAATCTGTTCTCGCAGGAGATGTTGGTGGCACCGCTCGGCAACTTTCAGTGCTGCCGCAGGATTGGTTTCCGGCAGAACGATGACAAACTCCTCGCCACCAAAACGGGCAACAAAGTCCTTAGAACGCGTTGCAGCACCCATGAGCACTTTGGCTATACGTTTAAGGCACTCATCCCCTTGCAAGTGACCATGAAGATCGTTGTATTGCTTGAAGTTATCGATATCCAAAAGCAGCACTGAGAGAGGTTGATGGTTTCTCAGGGCACTATGCCAGGCCTCGTCCATGAATGAATCAAACATTCGGCGATTCGCTACGCCGGTGAGGCCGTCCTGGAATGAATATTCCTCGAGCTTTTTTTGCAAGGCCACGACTTTTTCTTCGGTTTTCTTGCGCTCGCTGATGTCGAACATGAAACCGATCAGCGCTTCGACCTCTCCATTCTCATCGCGGGAAACATGCACCACATCCCGAATCCAGACGTAGTGACCATCTTTGTGCAGTGCCCGATAGTCAGCTTCGTGATCAATGCCTGACTTGGATTGAGCGACACAGAAATCCACGACCCAGCCCTGGTCATTCGGGTGCATGCGGGTGGCCCAATCTTCCACACTCTGCCAGCTTTCCGGTGTCCAGCCCAGTAGTGCTTCGATTTGGGGGCCGATATAGGCAAACTTCATGGTTTTCCAGTCGATCTTCCAGGGTATGGCCCTGGTAGACTCCAGCAGGGTTTTGTAGACCGAGCTGTCGGTGGCCAGTTCTTCAGGTTTGTTTTTCACGACCGTACCTCCAGGCTTGGCTACTCGGGGTGGAGTCTTCGGTGGATGGATTTGAGAGTATGGGATATGTCGCAGTATAGGGCATTGGCGTCTGGAGGGAAGCTACTCTTCGGTGGATAAATTATGACCCGGTCATTTTGCGGCCATATTGCTTGAACCCCCGGTTCTATTGGGCTCAGGCCGGCTATCCTTGCGCTACGCACAAAGTTATCCACAGATTCTGTGCGTAACCTTGGGTGATGCATGACGAAGCCGCTTGGGGTAGGCTGCCTGCATGTCTATCACCCGGCGTTGTCGCCGCATAAACGGAAAGCGTTAATGAAGTTCCCCATTGTTACGGTTGCCATGGTGTCTGTTGCCCTCGTCTACGTGTTCTGGGGCCAGACTCAGGAATCCTCTGATCCGACCGATCCCGCCCGCTTTGCCAATCTTCAGGCTAACCCTGCCAAAAGCAGTGACGTGGTGGACTGGGCAATTACCCAGATTCCGGAGGTTTGCGCGCAGGCGATAGGGCAGCCTGCCGGCAGTGACGCAGTTAACGATTGCGAGAAGCGTGCGCAATCCCGAACGTCCACCTGCCGCCGGGCTGTGTACGACAACTTCCCGGACCGGGTGACCTCCGAGGCGATGTTCCGGGATGTCTCTATCTCGATGATGAATTGCCTGGTGCCCCAGGGCGGTATTGTTCGGCCATGACCGTTGGTGCGCGGCGGTGGCATGGCGATGATCAGGGCTTTACCTGATGCCCCAGATCGCCCACAATCTTGGGATTCTGATGTTAACAAACACTCACTTTAATAAAACGCAGTAGATGAGGATGCACAGGTGACTGAACTCGTAAGCTACGAACTGAACGACGGCATTGCCACCATCAGCCTGAACAACGGCAAAGCCAATGCCTTGAGCCACGACGTGTTTGCCGGGCTGAATGCCGCTCTGGACCAGGCCGAGCAAGACAAGGCCATTGTGATTCTGACTGGCCAGCCGGGTATGTTCTCCGGCGGCTACGACCTTAAAGAAATGCAGAAAGGCCCGAAAGAAGCAATGGCGCTGGTGAAGGTGGGCTCAACCCTGACCCGTCGCCTGGCGGCGTTCCCGCTCCCGGTGATTGGTGCTTGCAGTGGCCATGCCATCGCCAAGGGTGCGTTTATCCTGTTGTCTGTGGATTACCGCATTGGCGTAGAGGGCGGTTTCAAGCTGGGCCTGAACGAAGTGGCTATCGGTATGACCATGCACCACGCTGGTATCGAGATCGCCCGCCACCGTATGCCGGCGCCGTATTTCTACCGTTCGGTGGTGAATGCCGAGATTTTTAACCCGGAAGGTGCCGTTGCGGCTGGTTTCCTGGATGAGGCGGTGGCTCCTGAGCAGCTGATGGAGCGAGCGGTAGCGGTTGCAACTCAGATGAAGCAGCTCAACCTGAATGCGCATAAGCAAACCAAGCTGAAGGTGAAAGGCGATTACCTGGCGCAGCTGGACCGTTGCATCGAACAGGACGCTGCTCACTTTGATCTGATGGGTTAACCCGAGCCCACCTCTTTCTGGAACTGGCTGGCAGGTTTGATTCTGAACAGCCAGGCCAGAAGAGGTTTCGCAGAGTTTGTGGGTAAACACGAGAGGGGGCGAGTGAAATGTCTGAAAAGCCGGGTAAGCCGGTGGCGGCATCCGCCATCGACAAGCATGTGTACAAGGTTTTCCCCAACGATATGAACTCACACAACACAGTGTTTGGCGGCATGATCATGGCCAAGTGTGATCGCCTGGCTCTGGTGGTGGCAGAGCGCCATTCGGCCCATGTTTGCGTGACTGCTGCGGTGGATTCCATCCACTTCCGGGCCCCTGCCAAGGGGAATGACACACTGCTATTCAATCTGTCTCTGAACCGCAGCTGGGGCTCGTCGATGGAGATTGGTGCCCGTGTAGAGGCCGAGAACAGCTATACCGGTGAGACCCGCCACATCCTTTCCGCATTTTTCACCTTTGTGGCCCTGGACAAGAACGATCGGCCTGTTGAGGTGCCACCGGTGATTCCGGAAACGAAAGACCAGATTCGTCGTTACGAGAAAGCCGAAATTCGCCGGGAAGGGCGGCTGAGAACGCGAGACGCGCTTTCAAAAGCAAATGGCTGAGAGACTATCGCTTATTGATTCCAGTCATGGTATATCAGCGCCACAGAAAACCCTTTTTATCGGAATCGGATGTTATGCCTAAAGCGAGTGAGATCAAGAAGAACCAGGCCGTTGAATACGACGGACGCGTCTATTTTGTGAAGGATATCGAGCGCTCGGTACCTCAGGGCCGTGCTGGCGGCAGCTTGTACCGCATGCGCATGTACGATGTAGTGACTAACCAGAAGCTGGATGAGACCTTTAAAGACTCTGACATGCTGAATCTGGCGGATTTGGTGCGTCGTCCGGTCATGTTCTCCTACGCCGATGGCGACGAGTACGTGTTCATGGATAACGAAGACTTCACCCAGTACATGCTGAATAAAAGCGCCATTGAAGACGAGCTGTTGTTCATCACCGAGGATACCCAGGGCGTGATGGCGATTCTGGTCAGTGAAACGCCGGTGGCCATTGATCTGCCGCCGACCGTTGAGCTCACCATTGAAGAAACCGACCCGTCTATCAAGGGCGGTTCGGCAACGGCTCGCACCAAGCCAGCCCGCCTGACCACCGGCCTGGTGGTTCAGGTGCCTGAGCACATCTCTACCGGTGATCGCATCAAGGTGAACGTGGAAGAGCGTAAGTTCCTCAGCCGCGCCTGATGTTTTGATCAGCTCCGTCAGCCGACGGAGCTGATTTCGTCGCCGCTGAGGTGACGATACCCACCAACAGGAAGTTCCGGGTCCAGTACCAGGCTGCCCATGCTTTCCCTGTGCAGTGATGTGATCCGATTGCCGACCGCGTGGAACATGCGCTTTACCTGGTGATACCGCCCCTCAAAGATGGTTACCCGAGCCTCGCGGTCATTCAGTTGCTCCAACCGGGCAGGGGACGTTGTCAGCTGTTCGTATTCAAACCAGATGCCCTCGGCAAAGCGCGTGGCCGTTTCAGGGCTGATGGGTGACGCGGTTGTGACCCGGTAGGTTTTCGGTAGTTTGATGGCAGGCTCGGTGAGCCGGCGGGACCATAGCCCGTCACTGCTCAGAATAAGAAGCCCGGTGCTGGCCCGGTCCAGGCGGCCGCCGATGTGCAAGTGCTCCCGTATTTCCGGCGCAATCAGTTCCATGACGGTCGGGTGTTGGTCATCCTGAGTGGCGCTCAGGTAGCCGGCGGGTTTGTGGAGCATCAGGTAATAAGCGGGTTCGGCTTGCTGGATGATGTTCTGGTCAATTCTGACTTCCTGAAACCGGGAAACCTCCTCTGCGCCGTCCTGACACCTCTGGCCGTCCACGCTCACCCGGCCAGAAGCCAGAAGCTGTCTTGCATGGCGACGACTGACACCGTTCTGGTTGCTGATAATACGGGAGAGCTTCATGGCTCGCTTGGGGTAACGGCCGGCACCAGCCGGCTCAGCTTCTTGATCAGTTTCCGCCAGCCAATGGGCAGGCGCTCTTCCAGGGCGGTCAGCCGGGATTTGTCGATGGACCAGGGGTCAAAGTCCTGTTTGCGCCCGTAGATCACCCAATTGTTGGTCCGGCTCTTGAACACCAGAAGTAACGGGAACTGGCGCTTGAGTTCCCGCAGCAGATTGCCATCTGGTTCCGGCATTCGGTGGTAGTTAAGAACCAGCCAGCCGGTAGAGGATAATGCCCGGCTGCAGGCTTTGATAAACTGCCGCTGGCTTTGCGCCGGGCTCATACGGTCAGCACTGTACAGGTCCGTCAGGATCATATCGGTGCTGGCTTCGGGTAGCTGGTCGACGGCCAGGCGGGCGTCGGCAATATGCACCCTTAGCCGTTCTGATTCGGGTAGTGCAAACCAGTCCTTTGCGATTTCCGCAACCTTTCGCCGAAGTTCATACACATCAATGATGCTGTCCGGAAGCAGCGTGAACAGACCATGGGCCAGTACGCCACCACCCAGGCCCAGCACCGTTACCCTGCCGGGTGAGGCAAAAGCGATTGGCAGCAGCATGGCGCGGTTGTATTCATGCACTGGCACGTTGGGGGATGCGCGCAAGATCTTGCTTTGCTCAAACACCGAATCAAAGCTCAGAATCCGGTGCTTGCGGTCATCGATCACCAGGATGTTGCCATGGGGGGTCGCTTGCCACATGCACGATATCGCCCTTGATTTCAGGGCGCTTGATAATCGTGCCCATCAGTTGCTGGCGTAGCGTTGGTGCAGAATGCCGACCCGTTCGACGTAGGCCTTGGTTTCCGCGTAGGGTGGGATGCCATTGAAGCGCCCGACGGCGCCAGGGCCGGCGTTGTAAGCGGCGGTTGCCAGCCGGACATCGCCATTGAAGCGTTTGAGCATGCGGGCAAGGTAATCGACCCCACCACGTATATTGTCTTCAATGGCAAATGGGTCTCTCACGCCCAGTTCATCTGCGGTGCCGGGCATCAACTGCATAAGGCCCTGGGCACCGACCGGCGACACGGCCTTCGGGTTGAACGCAGATTCGGCATGAATGACCGCCCGAACCAGAGCCGGGTCGACATCGAACTCCTGAGCGGCTGTCAGGATTTCATCCCGGAACGGACTCACGAACAGAGGGGTTTTGTGCCAGTCTACTTTGGAACCCGGGTCGCAGGCGTAGCAGTGAAACCGGATAACCTCGACGTCTTCTGTGCTGGGCCGTTGGCCGCTGTACGCGACCACACCGTGCTCATCGGTGTAGCGGTACACGGTTTCGTTGCGGGTTGAAGCCCGGGGCTGGCTCGGGCTTTTCACGTTGGTGAATTCTACCCGGCCATCCGGATGGACAATGCGCTGGATGCTGTCGGCATGGGCGATGCCGGTCGCCAGAACGAATCCGGTGAGAAGGGCGATCGTTATTCTGGCCAGTAGGGAGATACCGCTTAAATTCATCAAAGACCCGGTACGTTTATTCTGCATGACAATCTGCCGATATTATCGCGGTAGATGCCCCTGTAAGTGTAGGAGTTTCGTGCCTTGATGATACCGATTGTTCATGGGGTCACAAACTTACTGTGGGCCTCAGGCCTCATCGGGCACCGGTTCGGGTTGGTCTGGTAATCGTTTGCCCGACCAGTTTTCCATCAGCCGGCAAGCGACCAGATCACCGGTCACGTTGATGGCGGTGCGGCACATATCCAGTATCCGGTCCACGCCCATAATCAAGGCAATACCTGCGGGCGGCACGCCCACTGATTGAAGCACCATGGCGAGTATGACAATACCGACCCCCGGTGTAGCGGGCGAACCGATGGATGCACCTACGGCCATGGCTACCACCAGCGCCATGCTGCCAACGCTCAGATCAATGCCATAAACCTGGGCGAGAAACACTGTGGCCACGGCCTGGTAGAGCGCCGTACCGTTCATGTTGATGGTGGCACCCAGGGGAATGACAAACTGGGAAACGGAAGGCCGCACACCCAGTTTGTCTTCCGCGGTGCGAATAGACAGTGGCATGACGGCGGCGGAGCTGGAGGTTGAAAAGGCCAGCAGCAACACATCGCGGGTGTCTTTCAGGAATTGAAGTGGCCGCACCCCTGCGAGGAGCTTGAGAAGGGCGAGGTAGAAAACCATCAAAATGGCCAGGCCAAGCAGTACCGTGGCAACGTAGGAGGCCATGCCCAGCATCGCACGGAACCCGAGCGTGGTGGTCAGTTGTGCCATCAATCCGAAGACTGCATAGGGCGCCAGGCGCATCGCCCAGCGAACCACCGTCATGCAGATTTGTTGCAGGGAGTCGAGCAGGTCCAGCATCGGCTTGGCCTTGTCCCCCGACATACTGACCAGTGCAACGCCGATGATGATAGAGAAAATAACCACCTGCAGCATCTGCCCTTCCACCATGGCATCGAGCGGGTTGCCGGGCAGCAGGCCAATGAGAGTCTGGGGGATTGCATCCAGACCGGGGATGTCGGCGGCAACCGGCACAGCATCGACAGGCGGTGCCGTCAGGCCGGTCATCAGATCGCCCGGGTTAACAAGGCCGCCCACCCAGAGGCCAATGGTCGCTGCAATCGCTGTCGTGATGACAAAGAACAGGGTAACCCGGACGCCCATCTTGCGCAGTTGTTCCAGGTTGTCGCTGGCGGCCAGGCCTCTTACCACCGAGGCTATCACTAGCGGTATCACAATCATCTGGATGGTGGCGAGGAACAGTTGCCCGGGAAAGGCCAGCCAGTTGCCGATCAGCGTGCCGGTTTCCGGCTCGACCAGTCCAACAGAGGGGCCGAGCAGGGTGCCCACCACAAGGCCCAGTCCCATGCCAATCAGCACCTTGAGCCAGAGCCTGCCTTTAACCAGTGTGGCCAGGTAGACGCTCAGGTGACGCAGGGGGCGGGGGTAGTAGTCGGCCTGCTGGCCGTTCGTGTTATCCATGGTCAACATGTCCGTGTTGCGATCAGCCAGTGCCAGCTTTGTGCAATTAAAATAATGAAGTGGTGAACGTAACAATAGGATATTCAGGGAAAATATGCACCTGGATCAATTTCTTCTTAATTCCGCCATGGCGCTCCGGTATTTAAGCTAAACTGCAGATAATTCGAACGATAAGGAGCTTTTATGCCGTTCTCTCCGAACCATCTTGCTGAGCTGAACCTGTTGCTGCAATTTCCCTCGATTTCTACTCAGGAGGGTATCAAGGTGCATGCCCATACGGCGGCGCCTGAAACGGTTCGAGCGGCAGAGTCACTGTTTGCAAAAGGTCTGATCAGCCAGAAAGACGGGGGTTATCTGACCCCTTTGGGCTGCGAGGCCGTTGAGTTTACCCAGAAATTGCAGTCGATGTTGACGAGCGCCTGACTGTAATGGTTGGTTAGCGGAGTTCTGTGTCTGTCTGGCCGGGTTCTGGCAGGGTATAGTCTGCTGCCTGGATTCACATCACCCGAGCCTTTATCCATGCCCCCGGTTTTCTTTTCCTTTTTTGTTCCTGCCCTGTTTGTCTGGCTCTGGAGCACCGGTTTCATTGGTGCCAAGTACGGCCTGCCGTATGCAGAGCCTTTTACGTTGTTGTTTATCCGGATGTTGCTCACGTTAATACCGCTGGCAGTCCTGGCCATCGTCATGCGTGCCCGATGGCCGGGCTGGCGCAGCGCTGGTCATGTGGCTGTCACCGGTATTCTGGTGCATGGCTGCTACCTGGGAGGGGTGTTCTACGCCATTGATCAGGGTATGTCGTCAGGATTGGTGTCGCTCATTGTGGGTTTGCAGCCGTTGGTAACAGCGCTGGCTGCTGTGGTGTTTCTAGGTGAGGCGGTTTCGGGAAAGCAGTGGGCGGGATTGGTTTTGGGGCTTGCGGGTGTTGCTCTGGTGATCGCAGAAAAGTTTGGAGGAACCAGCACCGGCGATACCGGGCTACCCGGGCTGACACTGGTCTGGGCAGGGCTGGCGCTGATCGGAATCTCCATTGGCACCGTTTACCAGAAACGGTTTGGCACGTCGGTTGATCTGGTATCCGGCACCATGATTCAGTACACCGCAGCGGCCGTTTTGTTTGGTGTTGGTGCGATGGTGCTGGAGTCCCGAAGTGTGGAATGGTCGCTGCAGTTCAAGCTGGCCCTTGGCTGGCTGGTGTTTGGCCTGTCGGTCAGTGCCATTTTGCTTTTGATGTGGTTGATTCGACGCGGCGCAGCCTCTCAGGTGGCGAGTTTGTTCTACCTGGTGCCACCGGTCACGGCACTGGAGGCGTTTATCCTGTTTGATGAGCGCTTGGGGCCAATGGCCATGGCCGGCGGGGTTGTTGCGGTGGCTGGCGTGGCCCTGGTTGTTGCTCCAGGGCCACGAAAAGCCAGGTCGGGCTAGTTACGTATTGACACGGAACTTTCAATGCCGGATACGGACTACGGAGTTGTGCTGTCATAAACTGCCATATCGATTGGCACAAACTTCCAACTCTGCCTATTTTTGCGTCATACCAACGATTGCCAGCCAAAAGGAAAAAAACATGCACGTTGTCATCGCATCAGCCAGAAACGCCCTGCGAAACGTTACGGGGGCATTGTTCGTCGGATTAACGCTAGCGGCCTCAAGTGCCACGGTTCAGGCTTCTGAGCGGCTGTATATCTTTACCGAACATTATCCTCCTTATAACGCCTCTGTTTCAGGTGAGGGCTTTGCCCACAACGAGGACCAGATCACCGGTATCTGCACCGATATGGTGAAAGCCATGCTGGCAAGGGTAGATTACGATGTGCAGATGAAAATGCGTGCGTGGAGCTACGCCTACGACTGGGTGCAGGGTCGTGAAAACCATGGTCTGTTCTGTACGGCGCGCACCGATGAACGGGAGCAGCTGTTCCAGTGGGTGGGCCCGTTGGCATCCATCGAATGGACCCTGTTTGCGGCTCCAGACTCCGATATAACACTATCCACTCTGGATGATGCCAAAGACCTGAGAATTGCCGGCTACCGGGGCGATGTCATGTCGCAGTACCTGGTGGATCAGGGATTTAACGTGATCATGAATACATCGGGCGATGTGAATCCCCGCCGTCTGGCGCTGGGCCAGGCCGACCTGTGGGTAACGGATGGCCTTGTGGGGCCGTTGGTTGCTGAAGACGAACATGGCATTACCGGCCTTAAGCCTGTGTTGGTTTTTCGGGAAACCCCGATGTATCTGGCCATCAGTCTGGAAACCAGTCCGGGCATTGTGGCGGATCTTCAGAAAGCGCTGGACGGCGCCCGCAGCGAGGGTGAGCTGGACGCCATTGTTGCCCGGTACGAATGATCCCTGGTTGGGGCAGGCCGGTGGGCAGTTCAGTCTGTGCTCCGGGTGGGGTGAACTGAGCGAGATAGCGTGGGCTCGCAGCCAATCACCCTGCGGGCCTGCTTGTGGGCATGCAGGTACCACCTCTGGCCGCCACGGGTGAAGGTGTCCGCACGCACCTGAAAGTCGGCAGTTTCAACGGTGGCGGGTATCGGCGTGCCATCGGCGTGTCGATAAACGCAACTTGTGCCTATGGTGAGAGGCTGTCGAAGGGGGAGCTCGATAAAGTCGTCGTCCCTGACTACCGGTGCCTGACCGTTGATTTCAATAACTTTCAGGCAAGGGCCGAAGTGAATGCGGTTGACGTCGTCCACGGATTCCTCAAGGCAGTGGTGAGCTTTGAGAAACGCTACGTCGCTGTCCAGACCCTCCTGGCGATCTGGCAGATTCTGGCAGGCTGTCAGGATCAGCATAAGGGCAGTCAGTAAAGCTACTCTCGTCATCAAGGCCTCCGTGGTGTTGGCATCAGCGCGCCTTGGGGATCTGAACGGAGCGCGTCGATCAGCCGCTGATCTCGTCCATAGATGTCGTTCCGGAACTGTATCACTCCTGATTGATCAACCCACACCGTCCAGTATTGCAGATGAACCGGTATCGGCGTTCTCAGCATCGCATTGACTGGGTCTCTGAGTTCAATGGCCCGGTCTATATTCGCCCGCGACCAGTTGCTGTTACCTTCCAGCAGATGCTCCGCTAATTCAAAAGGCCGCTCAACCCTGATACAGCCGGAACTGAACGTTCGTTCAGCTCGGCCAAACAGGGCCTGCCCCGGGGTGTCGTGCAGGTAAATATCATACTGGTTGGGGAACATGAATTTTATCTGTCCCAACGCATTCATCGGCCCGGGTTCCTGAACCAGCTGGTACGGGAAGTTGTTGGCAGACAGAGTGTGCCAGTCGATAGTAGCCGGGTCCACTTCCACGCGATCAGCGCCCCATCCCCGATAGACCTTAAAATTCATGCGCTCAAGGTAGCCGGGATCGCTGCGGATAATTGGTAGCTGGTCCTGGATCATCAGCTTCCGTGGGACGGTCCAGGTAGGGTTGAATACCAGGTAGCGAATGCGGTCACTGAATACCGGGGTTTGGCGGTAAGGGCGCCCGACGATCACCCGCTGGCGGAGGATTTCCTCACTGGAGCGTACCATGGTCATCTCGAAGCCGGCGATGTTGACCAGTACGTAGGTATCACCTAGATCGTCCGGCAACCAACGCCAACGCTCCAGGCTGGCATCCAGTTGGCGGATGCGCTCGACAGGTAATCTATTCAGGGCAGCAAAAGTCTGGCGCCCGATGATTCCATCCGGTTCAAGGCCATGCCGGGCCTGGAACGCGGGAAGGGCGATCAACAGCTCGTCGTCGTAGCTATCACTTTCGACCGACGCATCGTAGGCATCCGGGCGATCATGGTCGGCACTCGGGATATCGCCAAGAAGGGCAAGCCGACGACGTATCTCGGGGATGCGCGGGTCGTTGTCTCCCGGTCGGAGTGTGGGAGTGGCGGCGAGTTCGTGCCAGGGCTGCCCCAGCAATGCGGTTAGGGTGCGGCGCGCCGTGACCAGTTTCTGGTAGGCTGGCGCTGAAGGTTTTAGCTGTTGCAGGGTCTGGTAAACGGAATTGGTGTCCAGTGCTTGTGCAAGCACGGTGTGGGTTTCCAGATCCTGGCGATTGGCGGTCCATTCAGCGTGAATGGTCCTCGGGTTGACTTTCCCCGCCTGCAAATGGGAGGAAAGCAACAGGAATGCGTCTGACAGTACCAGGTCCAGATCGGCCCGCACTTCTTCCTCGACCTGATCCGTCGGTTGCAGGGCCAGGGCGGCAATCGTTTCGTGGTGATAATCCAGCGGATTTAAACCCTGATCAGCCACCTCACTGATGGCCTGGGCCAGTTGACGTCGGGCATTGTAGGAATCCCAGGCCAGGTCAAATTCCCTGAGCTCGTAGAAACGGGTCAGGGCCTCCTTTGCAAGTATCGGTGCGTCGAGAACCGTGACAGGATGCCCGGCCTGAAGGGCTTCTATGCGATTGATGATGCTATCGTCACTGAAGACGGGGGGGCATGCCAGTAGAAGAATCAGAGCCAGGCCGCGTGATCTGAGATACTTCCATCGTGCGTCTCTCATAGTGGCGCTCCTGGCTCCTTTATAGACGATTCAATCGGTTCGCGTGTCCTCCAGTATAGCCTTTTGGTCTTTACGTGGCTTTTCTGACTTAGCCGGCCCGGCCAAACATGCGTTCCAGAAAGCCAAGCTCCCGAACATCTGCCACCGGTACTGTGTCCAGTTCCTGCATGGCTTTGCGCCAGAAAGCCTCTGGGCTATCAAGATGCGAGACCAGCTTTCGTTCCTCCGGACTATAGTGGTTGTGATCGCCAGAGATACCAGCGTCCATCAGCTGCTCGGCCCACAGATAGAGCGCTGCCCGAAGGGTTCGGAGTAGCCGGCAGTAAACCTCCCGGCTGAGGTTGATGGCCAGTTCGGCACTGAGATTAATCTGCTTTTGCAGGTCTGACATGGCCTCTTTATCCAGCAACACCCGATTGCCATTGCCTTTTTTGCAGCTTAAACAGGTATGTTCGAGCTCTTTTACCCCTTCCATCAGGTTCAGGTGCCCGAACTCCTTGGTTTGGGTGTCATTGACCGGCGCAGGAATCCAGCCATACTGCGGGGATTTGGCAACGATGTGTCCGGGCAGGTCGAGCCGATAAGGTGGTGCTTTGTCTATATCGGGGTATCCGTCAAACTCAGCCCTTAGCCAGGCTGCCATCTGGCGATGTCGGAGCATGGTGGCCAGGGTAATGGCTGATGGCACGATATCGGCGAGCAGATCGCTGGCATCCTGGGTGCGTTCCATCAGGTGGTCGACAGATGTAGACATGATTATCTCCCTGAGCGTGAGGGTTAAACCCTCGCCGTTATTTTTGTTTTTGGTTCTCCTCATCCGTGCAGAGGAGTAACCTGTGGGTAAAAAGTAGACAGTGGTTAAAGTTTGCGCTGTTGTAAAAGCGTTATGGCTTTGTAACGACGGGTAATCAGGGAGGGGCCGGTGATGAATGAACGGGTTCCGGATTTCAACAACCTGCGCGCAGACATGGTTCGGTATCAGCTTGCCGGCAGGGGGATATTCGATTCAAGAGTGCTGGAAGCCATGGACAGGGTGCCCCGAGAACGCTTTATTCCCGAGCATCTGGCGGGCGAAGCCTATGAAGATTACCCCTTGCCGATTGGTTGGGGGCAGACAATTTCCCAACCCTATATCGTGGCGCTGATGGCGCAGGCGCTTCAGCTGGAGGGGCGGGAACGGGTGTTGGATATTGGGACTGGATCGGGTTATGCCGCAGCCGTTTTGGCCAGCCTCGCCCTGGAGGTCTTCAGTATCGAGCGGATTCCTGAGTTGGCAGAGCAGGCCAGGAGGAACCTGGAGCGGGCGGGGTTCAGCCAGGTGCATGTTCGCTGCGGCGACGGAACCCTTGGTTGGCCGGAGGCTGCGCCCTTTGATGGCATCTGTGTTGCTGCAGGTGCTCCCGCCGTACCTGAGACCCTTAAACAGCAGCTTGCCGTCGGTGGCCGGTTGATTATTCCGGTGGGGTCGGAGCATTCCGTGCAGCGGCTGGTGTGTATTACCCGCCGGACGGATGCTGACTTCGAGCGCGAAGACTTCGGTGATGTCCGGTTCGTGCCCCTGTTGGGTGAGCAGGGATGGTCCTGACGTCAGTGCCAGGAGGCGCCGAAGTCAGTTTGACGCATGGGTACTCTCGAAGATCTTGTCTGCAGACGCCGCCACAAAGCCGGAGTACAGGTTGCCATCCGGTTTCGGATAGCGCAGGGCGAATTCATAGAAACAGCTGGGTACCGTGGCCACCTGATCAGTGAACTCCAGGGCGACCCGGTCTGCCAGGGTGGAGGATTGCTCGAGCAGTTCCTGAGGTGACCCCTTTACTTCACCCCCGGAGGTGTTTATGGCGAAGCCGTGGTCTTTGAGCAGTTGGTTGATCTGCGCAACGGTTTTGATGCTCTCAAGATGATTGATACTGACCGTAAAATGGTTGGCTCGATAACCCCAGGCTGCGGTCCATGCAGCGTATTCGCTTTCCTCCAGAAGTGAACGGTAAGTGCCGTAATCCAGTTTCCAGTGGCGGCCGGAAGTCAGAAAATCATCGGCATCTACCGCGCCCGGATTCGTTTGGGCCACAAGGTCAGAAACGATGGCCTGCAGTTGCACTGAACATTGATCCACCAGTAGCTCAGAGATGAACACCTTGGGAACATCCGGGTCAGGGTGCTCGTAATGCCGTGCGTAGAGCTTTTTGGCTTCAAAATGATATTCGCCACCCGGCTGATAGCCTAGCTTGAGAAAGTGGCCGGCCAGTTTGTCCAGGCGTACCGGGGCCAGGTTAAAAGTGCGCAGTGCAATGTGATCATTCACGATGGGGTGGCTTTCGCGTTCGCCCAGCAACTGATGAATACGCTCAGCCGAGGGCGTCACCCGTCGATAGGATTGCCAGAGCCGGGAAAAAAGCGCGTTCAGATCATTGTGCATGACGGAACTCCTGGTGAGCACTCATCTCACTTGTGTTCAGTGTGGGGCGGTTTTTGACCAGGGGTAGTGCGCACACCGGGTCTCCACCATTCAAGCCCAGCTTCCGCTGAATGCCAGTCGGTAGGGGAACTTGCTCCGGCTCGTCTCCCCCTGACAGCGAATCGATGATCGTCGCACGGAATCCGGAACACTGGCCGTTGGCCACAATCAAGGGGAACCCGGTGTGGGCGGTAATCCGGGTGCCGCCATATAAACCCCGGTATAGCCCGCTGTTGCGAACACTGGTAATGGCATCCCGTGCGCATTCAATGGTCGGCCCGGCATCGAAAAGATCCACCAGTCCACGATGCCGGAATCCTTCCTGTTTCAGCAAGTGTAGCGCCGGGCGGGTGTCCGGGTGAACCTGGCCGATGACTGCCTGAGCTTCAATGGTCATGTCTGCAATGTCGAACGGACCAGGGGGAACAAGTTGTTCCAGAAAGCGAGCATCACTCTGGGCGGAGAGTTGCGTTACCGTGGAAAAATCCAGATCGACCACCTGATGTCTCAGCCAGTTCCAGAAAGGCGAGTGGCCATGAGTGTCAGACACCCCCCGCATCTCTGCTATCACGGTGTTTGCAAAACGCTCGGGGTGCAGTGCCATAAACAGAAACCGGACTTTTGACAGGAGTTTGCCGGCATTGGCCTGGCGATAGTCCGGGCGAAGGTACAGCGAACAGATTTCGGTGCAGCCCGCGTAGTGCTCGCAACGGGTCAGGGTTTCCCTCGCGAGGCCTGCTGGCCCGATCGTTCTGTCGCGTTTGAAGTGGTGCAACGGCCGGTCGAGCCCAACACTGGCCTGGATGCCAGTTGTGCCCATGATCTCATGGCTGTGCTCATCCTCAAGTACAAACAGATACTGCTCGTTTGTGGGATTGTCTACGCGCCGCTCAAAGCTCTTCATGGAATGCTCGATCTTCTGTGCCAGCGCGTCCCGGTCTGGCATCAGGGATGTGAATCCCGGTCCGGATTCAACGGCAATCTGATAAAGGGGATCAAGATCCCGAAGCGTGATAGGGCGGATCAACATGGCCGACATCCTGAACGTTGTTTAGGTCCAGTATGGCGGCTGGTTATGCCGATCTGTAGATTCAAATTGGTCGATATGGTCTAGAATTTAGCCATATTGACGAATCAGGTAATCAAAATGATTAGTATGCAAGACCAGAAATTGTTGGGACTGCTCCGGCAGAATGCTCGCGCCAGTGTGACTGACCTGGCCAAGGGGTTGCATGTTTCCCGTTCCACCGTACAAAACAGACTGGCGAAACTGGAGGCGCAGGGAATCATTCGCGGCTATACCTTACAGCTGGGCGGTGAGTACGCTGCCAACCAGGTGGAGGCCCATGTGTCGGTCAAGGTGCACCAGAAACTTACCGCTCGCACCAACGCCGAACTGGAGCAAATTACTCAGGTCTGCCAGTTGTTTTCGGTCAGTGGTGAGTACGACTTGATTGCCATCGTCCAGGCCCAATCGCTGGAGGAGTTGAGCCGTGTATTGGATGACATCGGGAACCTAAAAGGAGTTGAGCGGACTAACTCAGCGGTCGTGCTTGAGACCCGTTTCAGGCGCTAGTCGGCTCTCAGGAACCAAGAAAACCCGCGTAGGCGGTGTAGAGAAAGGCGCCAGATCCGATGAGAATTACGGCCCAGGCGGGGAAAATCAAAGCAGAGCGAGTCGAGGTTCTCATAGAGCGACAGTCTCTTGTGGTATTGGTTATCAATACGCGGTACTTCTCAATCTAGACCAGACTTGATGGATGTCACGTAATATTTTGGGAGGTGCGTCTCAGCTTCGAGCTAAATGGTCAACGCCCGGGATGTTTATTGCTATTGAGCACGCGGGAAAGTTGGCTAGTATGAATGCAACAATAAAAAGCGATTCCAGACAACCGAAGATAACAACAACAAGGAGCCACCATGGCTATAGACCCACAAAAGCAGACGTCTTTGCACTGCCTGTACTACTGGGCCCAGCACACTCCCGATAACGTTTACCTTACCCAGCCGTTCCCGGATGGCCGGGTGGAAGACATTACCTGGGCGCAGGCCGCTGACCAGGTGTCCCGGATGGCCGCTTACCTGAACAGCCTTGGTCTACCGGAGCACAGCAATATCGGAATCCTGGGCAAGAATAGCGCGCATTGGATACTGTCGGATCTGGCCATTTGGGCAGCCGGTCATGTCAGCGTGCCGCTTTACCCGACCCTGAATGGTGAAACAGCCGCTTACATTCTTGAACACAGCGAGGCTAAACTGTTGTTCCTGGGTAAGCTTGACGGTACGGCCGACGGCTGGAACGACATCAAGCATCATATTCCTGCTGACCTGCCCATCGTGTCTCTGCCTTTGTCGCCGCGCGATGACACTCCCAAATGGCAGGAGATCATCAAAGAGCAATCACCGGCTGAGCCGAAACTGCCTGATCCGGATGCGCTGGCCACCATCGTGTACACCTCTGGCAGTACCGGCCGGCCCAAGGGCGTGATGCACAGCTTCCGCACCATGATTTCGGTGGCCGATGGCCTGCAGCAACTGTTCCCAGTGTCATCCAACGAACGCATGTTGTCTTACCTCCCGCTGGCCCACGTGGCGGAGCGGGCAGCGGTTGAAACCCAGTCCCTTTACTACGGTTTCCACCTGTACTTTGCCAACTCTCTGGATACCTTCCAGGAAGACTTGCAGCGGGCCCGGCCCACGTTGTTCTTCTCGGTACCGCGCCTGTGGATGAAGTTCTATCTGGGCGTGAATGCCAAGTTGCCGCCCAAGAAGCAGAAAATCCTGTTCAATATTCCGATCCTGAACTCGCTGGTTAAAAAGAAGGTGCTCAAACAGCTGGGCCTGGACCATTGTCGGGCCGCCCTGACGGGCGCGGCACCGTTGTCTGGAGAGATTATCGGCTGGTATCGGGGCCTTGGTCTGGAACTGCTGGAAGTGTATGGCATGTCGGAGAACTTCGGTTACTCCCACGCCAACCGCCCCGGCCAGGCCAAGGTGGGTACGGTCGGCATGGCGAACCCTGGTGTTACTCACCGCATTGGCGAAGGTGGCGAGGTTCAGGTCAAGAGCCCCGGTCAGATGCTCGGCTACTACAAGAACGAAGAGAAGACCAAAGAGGACCTGACCGATGACGGCTTTCTCAAAACCGGCGATATGGGTGAAATCGACCAGGATGGTTGCCTGCGTATCACTGGCCGGGTGAAGGATCTGTTCAAAACCTCCAAGGGCAAATACGTAGTGCCCGTGCCAATTGAGAACCGGTTCAATCATCCGAAAGCCGAAGTGGTGTGTGTGGCCGGCGCCAACCAGCCTCAGCCGTGCCTGATGGTGTTGTTGTCAGAAGAGGCCCGGGATGAACTGGATCGTGGTGGTGACCGGGCGGAGCTGGAACAGGAACTGGCCCGGGAGCTGGATGCCGTCAACGCCCAGAGCGAAGCCCATGAGAAAGTGGCCTTCGTGGTGGTGGTCAAGGAGCCCTGGACCATGGAAAACGGCATGCTGACGCCGACCATGAAGATCAAGCGCAATGTGATCGAGGACTTCTACAATCAGAAGATGGACGAGTGGTTTGGTAAGAAGAGTAAGGTGATCTGGGAGTTCTGATCAGGGCGTTAAACCCTCACCATAAGAAAACGCCGGCATGGAAACATGCCGGCGTTTTTATTTGTGCTTCGGTTACCGGGTTCCGGTAATCTCAGTGACCGCCCTGTACCTGGGGCATGTCTGGGGCGACCGCAGCGGCTTTGCGGTTGAAAATCCGCACCTTACGGCTGAAAAACTGCATCGCCTGCTGTGCAGCAGCACGGGTATACTGGCGCCTGACCTCGGTACTGTTGTGGAGGATACTTGACGGCAGCGGGTTTACGGTTGCGATATGGCTCTTGGTCATAGCGCCTTCCTCCTTTGTCTGGTGGATTAATTAGCGATCTATCTTTAATTTAACGACTATTCTAGGAGTTCTTATTTGCAGTTTGAATACGTTAAAATCCGTACTCACGTTGCGAATATGCAGTAACTATGGACTGGGATTATCTTCGATATATACGGGCTCTGGCAATAGGTGGAACGCTGGCGAAAGCCGGTGAATTGCTGGGTGTACACCAAACCACTGTTTTAAGACGACTTGATCAGATGGAAGAGTCGTTGGGTGTGCAGTTTTTCGAACGCAACCGGGATGGTTTGCAGCTCACCCCGGTTGGCGAAATGGCGTTTCGGGAGGCCCAGCGGCTGGCGACCGATGTGGAAAATCTGGAACGTAAGCTGGTCGGTGACGACGCTGCGCCGGTGGGCAAGGTTCGGGTGGCGGCGGAAGACGCCATGATGAATGAGCTGCTCGGGCCGATCCTGGCGGAACTGGTTCACGCCTATCCGGATATTGAACTGGAGGTGCTGACCGATAACGATGTGGCGAACCTCAGCCACCGGGAAGCAGACCTGACCTTGCGGCCGGAGAATAAACCCCAGGCGACCCTGGAGGGCGAGCGCATTGCCGCTGTGGATTCCGCCGTCTACGGGGCCGCCAGATACTGCCGCCGACACCGCAATATGGATATCGAGAACCACCCGGAAGACTGCACATGGATACTGCCGGATGAGAGTTTCAGCCATCTGGCGACCGGGCGTTGGTACCGGAAGCACCTGAAGAACGTCTCCTCGGTGATTCGCTGCAACAGCCTGCAATCCATGGCAACCCTGGCCAGGTCCGGAGCGGGGTTGGCGGTGTTGCCCTGCTATCTGGGCGAAGCCGCGAAAGAGCTGCGCAGGTTATCAGACCCGCTGGAGGGCGAGAGCGTGGATTTGTGGCTGCACGTAAACCAGGATACCCAGCAGATGGCCCGGGTGCGCATCGTCATGGAGTTTCTGGTTGAACGCCTGAAAGCTCTGGAGTCTGCCAT
Organism: Marinobacter sp. KM021; assembly: GCF_050707965.1. NCBI lineage: Bacteria > Pseudomonadati > Pseudomonadota > Gammaproteobacteria > Pseudomonadales > Marinobacteraceae > Marinobacter > Marinobacter sp. KM021. Next base: position 2,355,783 of record NZ_CP136129.1, on the reverse strand, counting down.
TGAGATAAGCGCGTCGCTCTGAACCTAATCGTCTGCCCTGCAGAACGGCCAGAACTGGTACCAGCGCCAACACTGGAACTCCGCTTCGCACTGCTTTAACTGGTTGTCGTAGCGGAAGGCGCGGTTCTGAACCCTTTGGGCCAGGGACTGTATGGCTGGTTTCTGTTCGTAGGAACGCCGGGCGTAGCCGCCCCGGCCCTCATGATAGGCTAGGTAAAGCTGCCTGGGTGCGCTGAACGGGATGTCCAGGTGGCGGTTGCTGAGGTGGTTGTACCAGCCGACAAAATCCAGGGCGTATTGCATGTCGGTGCGCACGGTTCGCCAGGATGCGTCGTTGGCCACCAGGTATTCGCCCCAGGCGGGGTCAAGAGCCTGGGCATAACCGTAGGCAGTGGTGGGGCGCTTCCAGGGAATCAGTCCCCAAAGCCGGGTGCGGGGCGGCCGGGCATGGCTCCGGAACGACGATTCGTAATAGACGAAAGCCAGTTGCGTGGCGATGGGGGTGCCCCATTTCTCCTCGGAGGCCCGGGCATAGTCGTACCACACCGTATGCTCCCTGAAGATCTCACAGATGTTTTCCGGGTTGGCCGGAGGTTCCGGGGCCAGCAGGCTGAAACGCAGGGTGGCCCAGGTGCCGATCACCAGCCCCAGTAAAGGCAGGCCATACCAGCTCAGGCGGGAGCGCCATACATTAAACCGCTTGTTGCGGATATTTCGAGATTTTCGGGTTCTTCTGCGCCACTTCCCTACCAAACTGTCATCTCCAAAGGCCTTGGGGCACTTGCCGTAATGGCTTCGGGCGTGTCATAAACAGGGCCATTGCAGTAACAGGATAATAGAGAAATGAGACTGATCACCCTAGTTAAACCTCTTTTAGTTGCCGGGCTTTTGTTGTCGGGGACGGCCCATGCATCAACGGATGCCCGTGACGTTCTGGCGGCATCGCCCATTGATGACATCGTGGGCCAGTACCCGGCCATGATGAGCCAGGGTATTCGTGACGGTCTCAAACAGAGCGGCCAGGTGCCGCCGATGGTGGCGGATACTATCGGTTATGTGGTCAGTAGTAGCTATCGTGCAGAAGATATCGAGCGAAAGCTGGTAGCCAGCCTTGATGAGTCGCTGACGAACAAACAGCTTGAGGAGGTTCATGCCTGGTACCAGACGCCTGTTGCGCAGAAGATATCCCGTGCGGAGATAGCAGCGTCTGCACCTGCCGCCTGGTCAGAGGTACGAAGCCGCGCCGGAGAGCTGAACGAAGCTTACAAGGGCACCACCCGGGAAAAGCTGTTTGACCGTTTTGACCGGGCTTCCCGAGCAACGGAAACCACAGTGGATACTACCATTGCCGTGCAGTTGGGTTTGGCAACGGCCATGGCGGCCCTGAGCAGTGACTCGGTGCATTACGAGCGGTTACGTCAGCGTTTGGAGAACCAGCGTGGGATGTTGCAGGGCATGGTTGGGCAACAGGTATACGACAGCTATTTGTACACCTACCGGGATATCAGTGTTCAGGAACTGGGCCTGTATCTGGACTTTCTGGAGAGTGAGTCGGGTAAACGCTTTACCGAGGTGGTCACAGAGAGCATTCAGGCGTCTATTACGGACCCGATTGAAACCATCGGTAGCCAATTGGCGCGGTTCAGGAATTTCGGGACAGGCGAATCCCGATAACCAACGCCTGCTGTCTGCGCAGTCAAGCGCAGGCAGCAGTTGCACTGGCTTAGCTGCGGGAAGTCACTTCCAGCAGGTGATAGCCAAATTGGGTCTTGATCGGCCCAATTACGGTGTTCAGGTCGCTGCTGAACACGGCCTTGTCAAACTCGGGAACCATCTGGCCAGGGCCGAATGAACCCAGGTCGCCACCGTTACGGCCGGACGGGCAGGAGGAATGCTGTTTCGCCACTTCGGCGAAATCCTGGCCACCTTCAATAGCCTTCTTCAGTTCTTCACATTTTGCTTCGCTGTCTACCAGAATGTGGCGTGCAGTTGCTTGTGCCATGGTCAAGTTCCTGTTGTCGGATGGAGGAATGGACGGAAACGTCTGACACGAATGCTGCCCGCACAGCGTGCTGCTGGCAAGCCCTTTTTATCCGTGTTTTTGCGGCCTCACAGTCTTGCGCCCAAACCTGTACAATGCCGGCTTTTATTTGCCGGCTTGTTGCCGGCCCTCACGCTGACAGGTTCTTTTCTTGATCTCCACCGCCAATCTCACCATGCAATTCGGGGCCAAGCCCCTGTTTGAAAACGTATCCGCCAAGTTCGGCAACGGCAACCGTTACGGTTTGATCGGTGCCAATGGCTGCGGCAAGTCCACCCTGATGAAAATCCTCGGTGGCGACCTGGAGCCGTCCGCCGGCCAGGTGATGCTGGAGCCCAACATCCGCCTCGGTAAACTCCGCCAGGATCAGTTCGCCTACGAGGAATGCACGGTGATGGACACCGTGATCATGGGCCATGGGGAACTGTGGCGCGTGAAGAAAGAGCGGGACCGTATTTACTCCCTGCCGGAAATGAGCGAAGAAGACGGCATGGCGGTGGCGGACCTGGAAGTGGAATTCGCCGAAATGGATGGCTACACCGCCGAATCCCGCGCCGGCGAACTCCTGCTGGGCCTGGATATTCCGCTGGAACAGCACAACGGCCCCATGAGCGCCCTGGCCCCCGGCTGGAAACTGCGCGTGCTGCTCGCCCAGGCCCTGTTCTCCGACCCGGACGTGCTGCTGCTGGACGAGCCTACCAACCACCTGGATATCAACACCATCCGCTGGCTGGAAAACATCCTGGTGGCCCGCAACAGCACCATGATCATTATCTCCCACGACCGCCACTTCCTGAACAGTGTGTGCACCCACATGGCGGACCTGGATTACGGTGAACTGCGCCTGTTCCCGGGCAATTACGACGAATACATGACTGCCGCCACCCAGGCCCGCGAGCGCATGTTGTCAGACAACGCCAAGAAAAAGGCCCAGATTGCCGAACTTCAGCAGTTCGTCAGCCGCTTCTCGGCCAACGCCTCGAAAGCCAAGCAGGCCACCTCCCGCGCCCGCCAGATCGACAAGATCCAGTTGGAAGAAGTGAAGCCGTCCAGCCGGGTGAGCCCGTTCATCCGCTTCGAGCAGGGCAAGAAACTGCACCGTCAGGCGGTCACCCTGAAAGGCCTGACCAAGGGCTTCGATGAAGGCCCCCTGTTCAAAAACCTGGATCTGCAGATTGAGGCGGGAGAGCGGGTGGCTATTATCGGCCCGAACGGCATCGGTAAAACCACACTGCTGCAGTGCCTGGCAGGCGCCTACGAGCCTGATGCCGGCGAGGTAAAGTGGACCGACAGCGCCGAAGTGGGTTACTTCGCCCAGGACCACACCGCCGATTTTGCCCGGGACGATACCCTGACCGACTGGATGGCGCAGTGGACCACCGGTGGTGAACAGCTGGTGCGCGGAACCCTGGGGCGGATGCTGTTCTCCGGGGATGACATTGGTAAGTCGGTGAAGGTGATTTCCGGTGGTGAGCAGGGGCGGATGCTGTTTGGTAAGCTGATTCTGCAGAAGCCGAATGTGATGTTGATGGATGAGCCGACGAACCACCTGGATATGGAGTCCATCGAGGCGCTGAACCTGGCGTTGGAGAATTATCCGGGCACGCTGATTTTCGTCAGCCATGACCGGGAGTTTGTTTCGTCGCTGGCGACCCGGATCATCGAGTTGAAGGCGGATGGGATTACCGACTTCAGCGGCAGTTATGATGATTATCTTCGGAGTCAGGGCTACGTTTAAGTATCAAGCATGGGGTGCCGGCACGGGTGTGGGTTGGGCCTTCCAAAACACGCTCCTTCGGCACGTCCGTGTGACGCTTGAGCTCCGCCATCCATGGCTCCGCACAGTTTTGGAAGGCCCAACCCACACCCGCGCTCTGACTTCGGAGCTGTATTCAGAAACAAGTAAAGGCAACTATTTTGAACGAATCTCAGGTCATTAACGCCACCCGTCAGTGGGTCGAAGACGTAGTCGTTGGCTACAACCTCTGCCCCTTCGCCAAACGGGAACTGGTCAAGAACCGGGTTCGGTTTACCGTGACAGATGCCAACAACGAGGACGACCTTCTCCAAGCCCTGCATGGGGAATTACAGCGTCTGGAAGACGAACCGGAGATCGAAACCACGTTGTTGATACACCCGGGTGTTCTGCAGGATTTCTACGCCTACAACGAGTTTCTGGACGCTGCCGATGCGTTGCTGGCCTACCTGGAGTTGGAGGGTGTTTATCAGATCGCCAGTTTCCACCCGGATTACCAGTTCGCCGAAACCGAGCCGGGGGCTGCTGAGAATTACACCAACCGGTCTCCGTACCCCATGTTGCACTTGTTGCGGGAAGCGAGTCTGGAGGCGGCGATTGATAGCCATCCGGATGTGGACGGGATTCCTGATCGGAATATCGCACTGATGAATGAGCTGGGTGCGGAGAAGATGCGGAGTATTCTCGCAAATTGTCTGAACGTCTCTGCCCAGGAGCGGGCAGGGGAGTAGACGACAGGAGCGGTTGGGGTAAGGCTTTCAAAACTGTGCGGAGCCAGGGATGGCGGAGCCCAAGCGCCACATGGATGTGCTTGAGCGTGTTTTGAAAGCCTTACCCCAACTGCGACAGCACGGTCTATCAGGCTGGGTGATGGTAACTCCCGAAGATGCGCGCTCGTGAAATTCCAGAATAAGAGTCAAAGACTATGGGACTGCTTTTCGAACAAATTGACAGCCAGCCCTCGGTGATCGGGGAAATCACGCTGCGCCGCCGCAGGATTCCGGCACTGGGTGACCGGGATATCTACGAAGTGAAACTGGGCGAAGAATTCCTCATGTCCAGCATGTTTGTCGACGCCGAAGTGGCCCTCTCAGACATCGGCCTGGGCGAAACCGAAGGCGACAAGCTCAGTGTTGTTGTGGGCGGACTCGGCCTTGGCTACACCGCCGTGGCCGCTCTCAAGCATGAGCGCATCAGCGAACTGCTCGTGGTCGAATACCTGAAACCCGTCATCGGCTGGCACCAGCAAGAAAAAGTGCCCCTCGGCAAAGACCTCAACGCCGACCCCCGCAACCGCTACATACACGGCAGCTTCTTCGACCTCGCCATCGCAGACCCCGAAACCGGCGGCTTCGACCCGGAAGCACCGGGCAAACAGTTCGACGCCATTCTGCTAGACATCGACCACTCTCCCAGAGCGCTGCTGCACGATTCCAGTGCCAGCTTCTACACCGCCAACAACCTCCGCCTAATGGCCCGGCAACTCAAACCCCGTGGCGTGTTTGCCATGTGGTCCAACGAAGGTGAGGACGATGAATTCATGGCGACTCTGCGGGAAGTGTTTACCGACGTAGCCTGCCACGTTGTCAGCTTCTACAACACCTTCCAGAACCGCGAATCATTCAACACCGTCTACGTGGCCCGCAAGCCGGACTGAGTCCGGCGAGCAGGCGCGGGCATCAGGCGAAGTTCAGCTGCTTGCGCCATTTGTGCAGCAGGAACTCGGTGTCGTGCTGCCAGGGGTGGAAGTCTGGTTTGAAGTAATCCAGGTACTCCGGAATGATCGCGGTGAACATGCCCTTGCGGCCCCACACACGGTTCAGACCTTTGGCCCAGGACTTCAGATTCAGTAACTGCTTGTCTTCGCGCATCAGCTCAAAAATGAACGAGTGGATGGCTACCATGATCAGCGTTGTGATCAACGCCATGACACCCATGCGGATGGCGTAGTCCACTACGGTTTTATCGTAGAGTTTTTCATAGGTGTCGAAGGCCACCGCTTTGTGTTCGTTCTCTTCGACACAGTGCCAGGCCCACAGGGTTCGCATGGACGGGTCGATGGCATTCACCAGGTCTTCGCGCTTCAGCAGCTGCGCTGAGAGGATGCCGGTGAAGTGCTCCAGGGCAACGGTAGCAGCCAGATGCACCCGCTTGTTGTTGAGCAGCGGCAGGTCTTTCGCGGACAGGAAGCCTCGGGTCCAGCCTTCCAGTTTCTTGATATCGAAACCCTGATTGATGGCACCCTCGTTGAAGTGGCCATGCTCCTTCGCGTGCATGGCCTCCTGCCCGATAAAGGCGCTGATGTCCTTCTGCAACTGAGGGTCGTTGATCTGGTCACGTACTGCCCGAACACTGTCCACGAAGAAGCGCTCACCGTCTGGGAAAAGTGCGGAGAGGGCGTTGAACAGGTGGGTCATAAACGGGTCACTGTCGACCCAGTGGCGCGGTACATCCTCAAAACCAAAGTCCTGACGGCGTACCGGAAAAGATGCTGTGACTGCTGACATAGCGACTGCCTCGATTGTGTTTGTCTAACAATCACACATTACGCGCCAAGAGCCGTAAATGTCCGGTCAGAAAGGGACAGATGTTTATCAATTGGCATGGCGTTCGCCAAGGCCGGCATAAAAGTGCCCGGGCAGCGCGCTGCCCGGGCAATGGGTTACATCAGGTTGTAGATAAAGACGATGGCGACGGCCACAGGGGTGATAAACCGCATGGTGATAAACCACAGGTTGAACATGCCCGGTGACAGCGACAGTTCGTTCTCCATGGCCTGGCGGGACATCACCCAGCCGGCAAACAGCGCGACCAGCAGGCCACCCAGCGGTAACAGGATGTTGGCGGTGAAGAAGTCAAGCAGGTCGAAGATGGTTTTGCCCTCCAGCATGGGAATGAAGCCCAGCGGAGCAACGTCGGCCCAAAGGTTCAGTGACAGAACGGAGGCAATGCCCAGGGCCCAGCACACGCCGCCGGCGGCCAGAGTACTGATGGTCCGGTTCATGCCCTTCTGTTCTTCCAGCCACTCCACGATGGGCTCCAGCAGGGAGATGCCGGAGGTCCAGGCGGCGAAAATCAGCAATACGAAGAACAGTGTGCCGAACAGGGTGCCCATGGGCATCTGCCCGAAGGCCAGGGGCAGTGTCTGGAAAATCAGGCCAGGGCCGGCACCGGGTTCGAGGCCGTTGGCAAAGACAATGGGAAAGATTGCCAGACCTGCCAGCAGCGCTACACCGGTGTCGATCACGGAGACGGTGATGGAGGTCTTGGCGATGGAGATCTTCTTCGGCAGATAAGAGCCATAGGCCATCATCACCGCCATGCCCAGACTCAGGGTAAAGAATGCATGACCAAGGGCAACCAGGACGCCGGAGGTGGTCAGCTTGGAGAAGTCGGGCTGGAACAGGAACGCTGCGGCCTGGCCGAAGTGGCCGGTGGTCATGGCGTAGCCCACGACCATCAGCAACAGCACGAACAGTGCCGGCATCAGGATACTGACCGCCCGTTCAAGGCCGGAGCGGACGCCCCGGGCGACGACCACCATCACCAGGGCCATAAACACCGTGTGCCAGAGCAGCAGGGTGGACGGATTGCTCAGCAAACCGGAGAAAATGGCACCCACGGCTTCGGCGGATTGCCCGGCCAGCTGCCCGCTGGCGGTTGTGCCCACGTAGGATATTGCCCAACCACCAATCACCGAGTAGAACGACAGTATTAAAAAGCCAGCAAGAACGCCGATGGCGCCTACCAGTTTCCAGGCTGGTTTAAGTCTGTCCCGTTCGGTAATCAGTCGGATGCTGTTGACCGGGCTGCGACCACCCCGGCGGCCGATCATGACTTCCGCCATCATGATGGGGATGCCGACAACGGCGATGCACAGCAGGTACACCAGCACAAAGGCGCCGCCACCGTTTTCGCCGGTAACGTAGGGGAACTTCCAGATATTGCCAAGCCCGACGGCGGAGCCGGTGGCAGCCAGAATAAACGCGAACCGTGAGGACCATAGCCCTCGTTTTGCATTGGAGCCCTCAAGGGCATCCGAATAGGTGGCGGAGCCGGATGAAGTGACAGACATAGTGATCTCCCGAAGGTGTTGTTTTTGTTTCAGGGGTTAAAAGGGGAGCCGCAGAACCCTGCGGCCCCCAAGGGGAAGCACCGGTGTCAGGTCACCCGGCGCAAGCCAGCCGCCTGGGCGCCAGCCCAGCACCCGCGGCGTGCTTTCGGAAGCGCTCTTCTGCCAGTTCATTGGCGATCTCACCGGTGGGGAGCCCGGTGCGATCAGAGCGCTGGAATATTTCCGACAGGGTGTCACCGATGGTGTCTACGTGGGCGCGGATTTGCTCGGGTGAGCCTCCGGTGCGTTCGTAGAATACATCGATGATCCCGCCGGCGTTGATGGCGAAATCCGGAGCGTAGAGGATGCCCCGGTGTTTGAGGGCCGCATCATGTTCGGGGCGGTCCAGGAGATTGTTCGCGGCGCCGGCAACGATGGCCGCCCGGATGCCCGGAATGCTCTGGTCGTTCAGCACTGCACCCATGGCGCAGGGGGCTACAACATCCACCGGCAGGCTCAGGATGTCATCGGAGCCAACGGGCGTTGCACCAAACTCGTCCACTGCGCGCTTGAGGTTATCGGCGTGAATGTCGGTGACCCACAGTTCTGCACCGGCCTCTTTCAGGTAGCGGGCCAGGCGGAAGCCAACATTGCCAATGCCCTGGATGGCCACCTTCAGGCCGGTCAGATTATCCGTGCCGAGCTTGTGCTTTACGGCTGCTTTAAGGCCAATAAAGGTGCCGTAGGCGGTTACCGGCGAAGGGTCGCCCGTGCTGGGCTGGCCGTCAAACCCGGTGCGGGTGGTTACGCCGGCCACGTGCCGGGTATGGCGGCCCATCACTTTCAGGTCTGGCACGCTGGTGCCGGAGTCTTCCGCGGCGATGTACTGGCCGCCGAGGCTTTCCAGGTGCCTGCCCATGGCTTCGAGCAGGGCTTCGGTCTTGTGCTTTCGCGGGTCGCCGATGATGACCGACTTGCCGCCGCCCAGGTCGAGATTGGCCAGGGCCGATTTATAGGTCATCCCCCGGGACAGTCGCAACACATCCCGCAACGCTTCCTCATCGCTTGCGTAGGGGAACATTCGGCAACCGCCGAGTGCTGCACCCCGTGACGTATTGTGGATGGCAATGATGCCCTTCAGGCCGGTTTCGGCGTCGCAGACAAAAGACAGGTGTTCGTGGTGATCGAACTCCGGATGGCTGAATACGTTCATGGCGTTTCACCTCTGTTCCGTGGCCGGCCGCTACCCTTGTGGGGCCTGCGGCGGCTGTTTTTGTTTTAGACCGCCGCGTTGGCGATTTGTTGGTGTGCCCGTTCACCGGGGTTCAGTTCAGCCCGGTACTGCGCCCGTTCTTTTCGGGTGGCATGATAGGCCGCTTCTTTGACCGGGCCGTAACCGCGGACCTTCGCGGGCAGGCTGGCCAGGTTTCGCGCGGCATCGGCGTGGTCTTTGCTCAGGTGTTTGAGCAGGAACGCCACATCGGCCTCGTATTCCCGGATGATCTTGCGCTCCAGGCGGCGGTCCGCGGTGTATCCGAAGGGGTCCAGGGGCGTGCCTCGCAGGCTTCGGGCTTTTGCCAGCCAGGCGAACACGGTTTCCATCCAGGGACCAAAGGTGTGTTTCTTCGGGCGTTCGCCATTTTTGCTCCGGCTGAGCAGGGGCGGTGCCAGATTGAATTCCAGCTCAATGTCGCCCTCGAACTGCTCCTCCAGCTGCTTGCGCAGGCTGCCATTGCTGAACAGTCGCGCCACTTCGTACTCGTCTTTGTAGGCCAGTACCTTGGCGTAGTTGTCGGCGATGGCCCGGAACAGCAGTGGGTCCCGGCCAAGTTTCTGGGAGATGGTGTGTTCCGCCTGGCGCACCAGCCTTTCATAACGCTTGGCCAGGGCAGTGTTCTGGTACTCGCTCAGGTGTTCCATGTTGCGTTTGATCAGTTGATCCGTGGTTTCCATTACCTGCACAGGTGTGCCTTTGGGTTTCGGGAACGCCAGGGCCATCACCCGCTCCAGATCATGGGCAGCCCGGCGGCCCCACAGAAAGGCCTGTTTGTTTTTGTCGACCGCCACGTTGTTAAGCTCAATGGCCCGCTCTATGGCTGCGGCACTGAGCGGCAGCAACCCCTGTTGCCAGGCGAAGCCGACGGTGAACAGGTTGACCGCCATGCCGTCACCCATTAGAGCTTTGGCAAGGTCGCCGGCATTGAGGAACCAGCTGCCATCGGGCCGGCAGGCTTCCTTGACGGTCTGCTCCATGGATTCACCGGGGAACTGGATGTCCGGGTCTCGGGTAAAGGCGGCGGGCATGGCCTGCTCGGTATTGACCACCGCCCGTGAGAAACGATTATCCAGTTTGGCCAGGGCATCGTCGGTGGCGGCGACCATCAGATCAAAGGCAATCATCAGGTCGGCCTCGCCGGCGGGAATCCGCACGGCATGGATGTTATCTTGCCGGTCACTGATGCGGATATGGCTGACGACAGCGCCGAACTTCTGGGCCAGGCCAGCCTGGTCCAGCACTGAGACGCCTTTGCCCTCAAGGTGGGCTGCCATGCCCAGCAGGGCACTGACGGTCACCACGCCGGTGCCGCCGACGCCGGTCAGCAGAATACCGTAAGGATTATTGCCGGTGACCGGCGTGGGTTCCGGAAGCTCAGGGAAGTCCACGTCTGAGCTGACGCCGGCTGGCTTCTTCAGTTTGCCGCCTTTGACGGTGACAAAGCTCGGGCAGAAACCGCGCACGCAGGAGAAGTCCTTGTTGCAGGAGGACTGGTCAATGGTGCGTTTGCGCCCGGCGTCTGTGTCTTTAGGCAGAATCGACAGGCAGTTGGACTGGATACCGCAATCACCGCAGCCTTCGCACACGTCCGAGTGAATCATCACGCGCTGGTTTGGGTCTTCCATGGTGCCGCGCTTGCGGCGTCGGCGCTTTTCGGCCGCGCAGGTCTGGTCATAGATGATCACCGAACAGCCTTCGATCTCACGCATTTCCCGTTGCAGGGCGTCCAGGTCGTCCCGGTGATGGAAGGTGGTGCGGTCCGCGAAATCGGCCCGCGACGGGTATTTGTCGATATCGTCGCTGACCACCGCGATACGTCGCACGCCCTCACCATACAGCTGATGGCTGATCTGCTGCACCGTCAGGGTGCCATCCACCGGCTGGCCGCCGGTCATGGCCACGGCGTCGTTGTAGAGAATCTTGTAGGTGATGTTGGCACCGGAGGCGATGGCCGCGCGAATGGCCAGTACGCCTGAGTGAAAGTAGGTGCCGTCGCCCAGATTCTGGAACACGTGTTTCTGGTTGGTAAACGGTGCCTGGCCAAGCCAGGTGACGCCTTCACCACCCATCTGCGTGAAGGTGTCGGTACCCCGTTCCATCCAGGTCGCCATGTAGTGACAGCCAATGCCGCCGAGGGCGCGGCTTCCTTCCGGTACCTGGGTGGAGGTGTTGTGGGGGCAGCCAGAGCAGAAGTGCGGAGTCCGCTCCAGTCGCTCCCGGGGTTGCGCCAGACTGTTTTCTTTTTCGGTCAGGAAACCGAGACGCTGTTGCAGTTTATCGTTGCAATAACGGCCATCCAGGCGGGAGGCGATGGCCCGTGCCACCATGGCCGGTGTCAGTTCGGCGATGGTTGGTAGCAGGTCGTTACCCTGGTCGTCCCGCTTGCCGATGACATTGGGGCGTCGGCCATCCTGCCAGGTGTAAAGCTGGGTCTTGATCTGTTCTTCAATCAGTCCCCGTTTTTCCTCGACCACCAGAATTTCCTCCAGCCCCGAGGCAAACTCAAACATGCCCTCGGGTTCCAGAGGCCAGGGCATGGCGACCTTGTAAACCGCCAGCCCGATGGCTTCACGCTCCTCATCGCCCAAGCCGAGGTCTGCCAGCGCCTGGATCACATCCAGGTAGGCTTTGCCGGTGGTGACGATACCCAGCCGGGGCTGTTCAACCGAAAGCACCGTGCGGTCCAGGCGGTTGGCCCGGCAAAAGGCCTTGGCGGCTTCCAGCTTATGGCGGTGCAGTCGTTCCTCCTGCGCCATGGGTTTGTCTGGCCAGCGGGAGTTCAGTCCACCTTCCGGCATCGAAAACTCTGTGGGAATGCGGATGTTGATCCGGCTGAGATCCAGGTTGGCAGAAATGGACGAATCCATGTTTTCGGCCAGGGCTTTGAAGCCAATCCAGCAGCCGCTAAACCGCGACATGGCCCAGCCGTAGAGGCCCAGATCCAGAATGTCCTGAATGCCGGCGGGGTTGAGCACCGGCATACCCGCATCCAGAAATGCATAATCACTTTGATGGGGCAGGGTGGAAGATTTGCAGGCATGGTCGTCGCCAGCGACGGCCAGTACCCCACCAAATCGGGAGGTGCCCGCCGCGTTAGCGTGCTTGAACACATCACCGGTGCGGTCCACACCCGGGCCTTTGCCATACCAGAGGGCAAACACGCCGTCGTAACGGGCACCTTCAAAGATGTTGACCTGCTGGCTGCCCCAGACAGCGGTGGCGCCAAGGTCTTCATTCACCCCGGGTAAAAAATGGATGTTGTTTTCTTTGAGGTGGTCCCGGGCTTTCCACAGAACCTTGTCAAAACCACCAAGGGGAGATCCGCGATAGCCAGAGATAAAGCCTGCGGTGTTCAGGTTGTTCTTGCGGTCGAGTTGGGCTTGGAGCAGGGGAAGTCTCGCCAGGGCCTGGCTGCCGTTCATGTAGACCGAACCGGCATCTTTTTCCCAGACATCGTCAAGGCTGACGGGACGCAGCCCCTTTGGGGAGCGTAAAAGATCAGACATGTTGAAATCCTCTCCCACCTGGCCGGATCGCGGCGGTAGGTTTGTCTTGTTTTTGTAATCCCGGCTTTTGGCCGGATGTTCGATTTCATCAGTCCTGCCCGGTGGATTGGCCGGGTTGCCCTTTTGGGGCTGGACGAAAAACAAACTAGAATAAGTTTACGTTCACGTCAACAAGGGTGGGACGACCGAGTTCGCAAAAGTGTGATTTATTCATATAACTGATTGAGCAAAATAGGAAAAATAATTCCGGGCTAGCGGTTATTACCTATTCGCGTTTTGGCGGTTCCGGCTTAGTTTCTCGTAATGTCTGCCAGTTTATATCCTTACCAATTTCAGCCGCACAGGGTGCGAGCTGAGTTTTTTCGTTTACTTCCCATCTCATTGTTCGTGGTGGCGTTTGGTGCTGCCTTTGGCCTGGCGGCCATCCAGAAGGGCTTGTCGCCGCTTGAATCCATCCTGATGAGCACCACCGTGTTCGCCGGTGCCTCCCAGTTCGCCGCGGTGGACATGTGGGGCACCGAAGTCTCGGTGCTGCCAATGATTGCCGTGGTGTTTGCCATCAACTCCCGGCACCTGCTGATGGGCGCTTCTTTGTACCCCATGCTCAAAGACGTCTCGCCGGGCAAGCGCTACGGACTATTGCTGTTGCTGACAGACGCCAACTGGGCGGTCTCGGCGCAGGAGTATCAGAGTGGGCGGCGCAATCTTGAGGTGATCCTGGGTGGTGGGCTGGTGCTTTGGCTGGCCTGGATGATCGGTACCGGGTTGGGTGTGTACTTCGGTGGCCTGCTACAGAACCCCAGAGCACTGGGCCTGGATATGGTACTGGGCTGCTTTCTGTTGGCCATGGCCCTCGGTGGCAAGAAATCGCCGCGTATTCTCGTGGCCTGGCTGGTGGCAGGTGCTGCTTCGCTGGCGGCGTGGAAATGGCTGCCGCCCAATATGCACGTTGTGGTGGGTGCACTGGCTGGTGGTGTGATCGGACTGTTCTGGCTGGAACCCGGAGCCCAAGACCGGGTAACCAAACCGGAGGCCCGGCATGGCGATTGAAACCACAACCCTGGGTGTTCTGGCGTTGATCGCCATCATGGCAGTGGTGACCCTCGTAACCCGTTTCGGCGGGGTGTTCATCATGTCGTTCCTGCGCATCAGCCCGCGGGTTGAGAGTTTCATCAACACCATGGCGAGCTCGGTGCTGATTGCCATTATTGTGCCCATGGCGGTGACTGGCGATCTGGGAGCCCTGGCTGCGCTGGTGACCACCGGCGTTGCCATGCTGGCCATCCGCAAACCCCTGCCGGCCATTACCCTGGGCCTTATGGCTGCCGCGTTGGTGCGGTATCTCAACTAAGTCTCTGAATCTGGCTGGTTAAAAACTGCTCAAGTTTTCCGGTGATGTGCCGATACACTGACAGGTCAGTCGAGGTACGAACACCATGATTTCATCCAGTCAGATTTCCCTGTTTCAGAACAGTACCCGCCAGGTGCAGGCTATGGACAGTAGCCAGTTGCGCATTACCCAGCAGAACGCGGGTTTACCCCAACAGGGATTGCAGGCCGGCGCCACTGAGTTGTCTTTGTTCCGGCAGGCGGCCTACCGCTATAGCAGCCAGGAACAGCTGGCGTTCAGCAGTGCCAGCCAGGTGAGCAGTGCCGATCGCACTGCCTCGTTCACCAGTGCCGAGCTGATTGAAAAATCCTCGGACCTGTTCCTGCTAGGCCAGCAGGCCCTGACCGTGAGCCGGGCTGCGCTGGGAGGCGAGGCTGTGGGTGAATCCCAGGGCAGTCTGTCGGTGACGGCTGGCCGCTACATGTTCTATTCGGAAAGTGAGAATCGCAGCTTTGCCTCCACCGGCAGCATTACCCTGCAGAATGGTGAAACTATCGACTTCACGCTGTCGCTGCGCCAGTCACAGTCACGCACTTACGAATACTCCGAACTGATCCAGATTCAGGAACGCCCGCTGACCGATCCACTGGTGATCAACTTCGGCGCTTCCACCGCGCGGTTGACCGACACGTTGTTCGAATTTGACATGAACGGCGACGGCCAGACCAGCCAGTTTGCCAGCCTGGGTGCTGGCAGCGGTTACCTGGTGTTTGACCGCAACGGTAATGGCAAAGTGGACGACGGCTCCGAGCTGTTTGGTCCCCAAACCGGTTCCGGTTTCAGCGAACTCGCCAAGTATGATGACGACGGCAACCGCTGGATTGACGCCAACGACGAAGTTTTCAAATCCCTGTCGGTCTGGGTACAAACCGCCGATGGCGGCGGTGCCTTGCGGTCTCTGGAGGAAGTTGGCGTTCAGGCTCTCTACGTTGGCAGCGTAGAGGATCAGTTTACCTTGACCAACCCGCAGGGCGTTCCCCTGGGCCAGATCAAGGCTTCTGGCATTTACCTGACCACAGACGGTGAGGTGCGTACCCTGGAAGAGCTGGACCTGGCGGAGCAGAATACCGAGTCCGCACCGGCGGAGAGCACCTTCCTTGGCGTGCGCGGTGGTAATGAAGCCGCCAATGGCAACGGAAACGGGAACTCTAACGGTAATGGTCCGGTAAATGCCCGCATTGAAGCCATCCAGAACGCTCTGGAAAAGCTAAACGAAATTCGCAAGAAGCAGCAGGACTTTATCGAGGCTTCCAAGGATCAGGGCAAAAAGAAATCACCGCTGGATGACTATCTGAAGTTGATCGACCGGCTACGCCTGGAATTGTTGAATTCTCAGGATGAGAAAAAGCAGGCGGCCAGTCGGTATCTAGAGTTTGCAAAGCTATAGGGCCATCATCGATGCAGGCCGGGGAGCGGGTAAGCCTCACAAAACTGTGCGGAGCCAGGGATGGCGGAGCCCAAGCGCCACATGGATGTGCCGAAGGAGCGTGTTTTGGGAGGCTTACCCGCTCCCCGGCCGTCTCCCAAACTAAGGCGTAGCCTCCGGCATAGGATTGGTATTACGCAGAGCCAGCTCACCAATCCCAGGTAATTTGATGCCGAGCGCCAAGGGATTAACACCCAGCGACAATCCCAGAATGTTCAGCTCCACGCCTTCCCGGACGCCCGCCAGAACACCAACATAGCCTCCCAGCGAAAGCTGGTAACCGGCACCACCGGGCGTTGCTGCCCCCACACGGCTGCCCAGATAGTCCTTGCCGATGGCGTGATTGGGTAACGCCACGTTCAGACCGGGAGTCTCCCGAACCACCCAGGCGACAAAAGTGTTGCTGTTCGGGCCGGGCCAGGCCTCGTATTCGTTAATGTACGGGTATGACTGCACCGCCTCGTAGATGTCGGGAATCAGTGCCTTGGCCTCATCGCCCCGAATATCTGCATACAACTCTGGCCGGGCACCGAACCAGTGGCGGTCCGGATCGTCCGGGCGGGAGCTGACTACGTGCTGGCGCCAGCCAATGACCTCATGCACCTTGTAGTGATCGGCGCCTTCCTCTTTGGTGGCTACCCAGGTATGCACCGCGAAATAGCCGCGCCAGCTCCAGGCCCGGGCGCCGTATACCTGAACGATGGCCTCGGGGGTGTCTGCCGCCGCCGGCGCTATACCAGCGCTGTCACGGCTGGCAGTTTGCCAGGCATTTCGTTCTGGCTGGGTGCCGGTGGCTGCCAGCAGCAGGGGGCCGGAGAACAGCAGCAACAGGGCGCCCAGAAACCAGCCAGAGTACTTCAATAGTCGTGTCATTGGCGTGTCCGTCATGAGGAGGTTTCACAGACTGTACCCGAGCAAATAAGTTCCGGATCACCCTTGGGCAGAGCAATATAACCCGGGTCGCACTCTATGAGTTACGGATACTTCTTTCGCGGATGGTTGATGCCAGCTGGTTGATCAGGTCCCGGGCATCGCCTTCGTGCAGGCTGTGGCATTTGTCCTGCAACACCCGTCGGTCATGGCTGGACGAGGTGTTGGAGACATCTTTCAGCAGGTCAAGATGCTGGCAGGCTGCCAGGTGTGCCTTGATTTCGGTATCAATCAGTCGGGTGGCGAGCCCGTCGACCACGTCGCTGCAGAATGGGCGATTTCTGTTCAGAAGATTCCGGGCTTCGAGGGCTGCATGGCGGGCTTCCAGCCTCAATTCCCCCGATGCCTCACCGGCTTCGACGGCCCTGAGGAACATGCCCAGGCGCTCGTACAGGTGCCACACCTGTGGCCAGAGTTTGTCATAGGCTTCTTTTTCAGTGCGGTACCGGGCTTCGTCAAACAAAGAGGACATGTGTGGTGATGAACCGGACTCGCCCGTTCGGTTGAACTGCGCTACCCGAAACTCGTCGACCTCCCGCCAGAGGGTGTCGGCCCGCTCACGCAGGGTTGTTAACTCCTCCCGGTGCCGACGCCGGGCGCTGGCGGTGAACAGGATGGTGCCCAAGGCAAGCAGTATGGCCGCAGCCGAGAGCAGTAACGGCAGATGATCTGATGAGAGAAAATTGCCCAGTTGGCCAGTGTCCATGGCGTTCGACCTCCGTCGAATTCCCGTACTGAGGTTACAGTATAGAGGCTAATCCGGCTCCTGCTGTCGGAATGGCAGGGCGGATTGCGCGTCGTTAAAGTAACTTATCACATGCTCTGCTTCTTCGTGTGTGAAGCTTTGGATAGCCTCTCGAAACCCCGGGTGCAGGATACCGTGCCAGGAATGGGTAATGATGGGTTCAAAGCCCCGCACCAGTTTGAGTTCTCCCTGTGCGCCCGCATCGAAGTGCTGGAGCCCGAGTGTCAGGGCGAGTTCAATGCCCTGGTAATAGCAGGTTTCGAAATGCAGGTGGTTGTATTCTTCCAGGCAGCCCCAGTAACGGCCATACAGGGTGGTGTCGCTGGCCAGGAACAGGGCGCCGGCAATCAGCTGGCCTTCGCGAACCGCCATGATCAGGTGCAGGTGTTCTGGCATGGTCTCCCGCAATTGCTCGAAGAACAGCTTGTTCAGGTAGGGTGGGCGGCCGCGTTTGAGGTAGGTGGCCTGGTAGAACACGTAGAAGGCCGACAGTACCTGATCTGAAATATCCCGCCCGTGAAAATGCTGGAAGTGGATGCCCTGCTCAGCCACGTGCCGGCGTTCTTTGCGAATGGATTTGCGCTTGCGGGAGGTGAGCGCCGCCAGGAAATCGTCAAATCCTTCATAGCCGTGGTTGTGCCAGTGAAACTGGCATCCGATACGGTGCAGTTCGTCCTCATGCTGTAATAGAGCCTGGTCCGCGGTGTCCGGGAACAGCAGGTGCCAGGAATGCGCGCCAAGTTGTTCGGTCAGGTCGGTCAGAAGCGAGTCGAGCATCGCCGGCGTGAGCTGCTCGCGGAAGCCTTCCTCCAACAAAAATCGGGGGCCCTGGGATGGGGTGAACGGCACGGCGATCAGGAGTTTGGGGTAATAGGGCAGGTTATAGCGTTGATAGGCTTCCGCCCAACTGAAGTCGAAAACATATTCGCCCATGGAGTGGCTTTTCAGGTAGGCCGGGGCGAGACCACAAATTTTACCGTCAACGCGAAATACCAGGTGGCTGGGTGTCCAGCCGGTTTCGGTGCGGGTGCAGCCTGAGCGTTCCAGTGCCTGAAGGAATTCATAGCGCAGGAACGGGTTGTCGCAACCGGCCAGCCGTTGCCAGTCCCGCTCCGGGATGTCGGCAATGCTGGCGCAGGTGCTTAGTGTGATTTCAGGGACAGCGGGTTCGGTCATGGGGTCGGATCAAGCCTGGTTCGGTGACCTTATACCATACGACAGAACCCCGCTGGTGATCACTCCTCGGTGTTAGCGCAGTGCTTTTCCATTTTTTCCTGCCAGTTACCACGGCGATTCTGATGCTTTTCCTGGCGTTCCTGGTGGATTTCGCTCCAGATCTGCCGCTGTTCTTCGTTCAGTTTCAGGCGGTCGGCCATGTCTGCTCGGTGCTCCTGCATCTTTTGCTGGCGCTTTTCCCTCTTCTCCTGGTACTTCTCCCGCATTTCTTCGCTGAACGGGCCTTTGCCTTCGCGGAAGTTTTCACACATTTCCTGTTTGTCCCATTTTCCGGCTTTGTGCTTGTTGCCGTGATGGTCCGCCATGGCTATGGGGCTGGCGGCAAACAGTGTGGCCATCAGTACACCAGCGGTGAGCAGAGATGATTTAGCTTTCATAACGATTTCCTCTAGGGTTCGGTTGTGCCTGTCAGGCGTTATCGGATGACTGCCATGGTACGCCGTGCTAGGTCAGATGGTGTCAGGGCGTTGTAAAGGTTCGGTAAAGAAAAAACGTGGTAGATCAGAACCCTCTGGCGGCCGTGCTAGACTGTGGCCGTGTAACAGACGAGAGAGCAGCATGCAGAACCGGGTATTGTTGATCGAAGACGATGACGAGCTGAGAGAACTGCTGGCCAGATACCTGACCAATCAGGGATTCACGGTACGGGAAGCGGCCAATGGCCGGGATGGCCTGGCCCTGGCGTTGGGGCAGGATTGCGATATTGTGGTTCTGGATATCATGTTGCCAGACATCAATGGCCTGGATGTGCTGCGCGAACTTCGTGGGCAAACCCACCTGCCGGTGATTCTGCTGACCGCCCGGGGCGACGAGACCGACCGTATTGTCGGTTTTGAGGTGGGCGCCGATGATTACATCCCGAAACCCTGCAATCCCCGCGAGCTGGTTGCCCGCCTGCAGGCGCTGCTTCGCCGCATCGCCTGGGACCAGAAATCCGATGTGGACGCCACCCGCACCTACGGGGACCTGCGGGTGGAGCCCGGCCAACGGCGAATATATCAGGATGATGCGCCCCTGGAACTGACAGCGACCGAATACGAGGTGCTTCAGGTGTTGCTGGCCCACGCCGGCAGTGTGGTGCGCAAAACCGACCTGATGCAGTGGGCCCTTGGCCGCAGGCTGGAAGCCTACGATCGTACTTTGGACATGCACATCAGCAACCTGCGCAAGAAGCTCGGCAATGATGATCCTCCTCGAATCGAAACCATACGAGGCCTGGGCTACAGCTACCGGGTGCCTGCAGTATGAAGCGTTTTATGTTCCCTTTGTTCTGGCGAATTTTCCTGTCAATCTGGCTCGCCATGGCGGTTACCGTGGTGGCCAGCAACCTCGCAACCCGGTATCTGCTGGACCGGGAACGCCAGGCCATTGAGCGCCAGGTAGGATTGCATGAGCTGGCCCGGGAAGCCCTGGCCCTGCGCTTGGGAGAAGATCGCGGGGCGATGTGGCGTTTTCTGAGAGCCGAAGGTGAGCGCCTTGACCTGCACCTGATGCTGATCGAAAAAGAAGAGGGGCATCACCGATTGCCACGCCAGATTCGGGAACGCATCCAGTCAGGCTGGTATCCCAACAAGCCTGCGGTAATCACTCTGGAAGAAGGCTATCAACTGGTCGCCTGGCCGCGGATGGGCAGTGATGGCTGGCTAGACCCTAAATTCTTCCGGTTTGTCGAGCTTGGTCTGGCCTTCGTGCTGATCTCTCTGGCTTGCTGGTGGATTGCCCGATTCGTTTCCAGGCCTCTGCGCCACATGGAGTCGACGGCAAAGGCAATCGCGGATGGCGACACCCAGTTGCGGGTTCCGAACAGGATTGCCCGCCGCCGGGACGAAGTCGGTCAGCTGGCCAGTGCGTTTAACGCCATGACCGATCGGCTGTGTCAGTTACTGGAACGCCAGAATCACCTGCTGCGTGATATTTCCCATGACCTGAGAACGCCGCTGGCGCGACAGCGGGTTGCCATTGAGCTTGCCAGTGACGGCGGCGCTGATCCCGCACTCATGGACAGCATCCTGCGCCAGAACGAGCGACTGGAAACCATGACCGGGCAGATTCTGACGCTTTACCGGGTGTCCGAGAACGGTGGTTCGATGGAGCGTGAGCCGGTGAAACCTTTGGCGCTGATGAACCGGGTGCTGCGGGATGCGGCCGATTACGCCGAACACCGTGGGGTGGACTGTAAACTCATCGCAGCTGACGACACCAGAGCGGTGTCGGTGCTTGGGGATTCGGGGTTATTGCAGCGAGCTTTGGATAACGTATTACAGAATGCGCTGGACCACACGCCACCGGGGAAATCCGTGCACGCATCATTAGCGTTGGTGGATGGCAGCATACAGCTGGATATTGCCGATGATGGCCCCGGCGCACCAGACGAGTTATTGCAACAGTTGTTCGAGCCGTTTTTCCGGGCTGATAAATCCCGGGGCGGTAAGGGGTGGGGATTGGGGCTGGCCATTGCCCGGGACATTGTCAACGCTCACGATGGCGCAATCTCGGCCCGGAACCGTTCCGAGGGCGGCCTGCAGGTGACCATCCGGCTACCCGTTTTTATCGGTGGTTGACTGCCTTTTGGCAGGTTTTGGCTCGTCTTCGGGTTTAAGGCGTTCAGCGGCTGAGAAGTCGATGCCTTCTTGCAGCTCGTCCTCATCAAAGCGAATGCCGCAGGCCGCTTTGCGTATTTTTGCCGGGGCGGCGGTACCAGGACTGTTTTGATCGTTATCTTCGGAGGTCATAGGTTGCTCCATGAGTAAAGATTACCCTGTACCCTCAGGATACCTTGAGCGAGAAACGGAAGTGAAGAAGAGCCGCTTCATCGCCCGGGTGTATCCGGTAAGCTCCCGTGATGAGGTCAGGGAACATGTTGCTCGTGCCCATCAGGACTACCCGGATGCCCGCCATGTGTGTTGGGCTTACCAGATTGGCCGGCCCGGTTCGGCGGCAGAAGCCGCCATGAATGATGATGGCGAACCCTCCGGTACGGCCGGCAAGCCCATACTGAACGTGATCCAGCACAAGGACATGGGGGACGTACTGGTGATCGTTGTCCGCTACTTCGGGGGCATCAAGCTGGGTGCGGGCGGTCTGGTTCGCGCCTACGCCGGCGCGGCGGAGAGTGTGTTGTCGGAGGTGGGGCGTACCATACAGCAGTCCCGGGTGCAGGCAGAGGTGGTTCTGGGTTTTGCCGACGAACAGCCACTTAGGCACTGGTGTGAAGGCCATGAAGGCCACATTGAGTCGATTCGGTACAGTGACCGGGTCAATGCGTTGGTGTCGGTCCCTGAAATCCGGGCGGGTGAGCTTGCAGCGTTCTGTGATGCGCAGAAGATGGATTACCGTTTGGAAACCTGAACCCGGTGGCAAACTGAAAGTGCCCGGTCGGGCGTATACTGGACCATATGAGTGTTTAACGCAGGAGAAGACCATGCGAATGTTTATCATAGCGGTGATGGCCGCATTTATCACCGGCTGCGCCAGCAACGTGGTTACCGACTACAACTCGGCGACCGTGTTCGGAAACTTCACCAGTTGGGCATACGCACCGGGACAACAGGATTCCGGCTTCACGTCGCTGGATGACAGTCGGGTTCGTGCCGCGATAGAGCGCGAAATGACCCGCAAAGCAATGAAGCGGGTTCCTGATACGGAGGCTGACCTGCTGGTTACCTGGCAGATCGTTCCGGAAGAGCGCCTGGAGCAAGTGGGTGTAGGGCTTGGCTTCGGTTTCGGAAGAGGCAACTTTGGCTGGGGCGTATCGGCTCCGCCACCGGTTCGGGAAATCACCGAGGGCAAGCTGGTTGTCGAACTGGCTGATAGACGTTCCTCAGAGGTGGTTTGGCGTGCTGCGAGCCGCCGTTACCTGAACGAAAACCAGTCACCGGAAACCCGGCGCAAGTTGATTGACGAGGTTGTCTCGGAAATGTTTTCCAAATACCCTCCCGGCCTGAACTGATCAACAGGCAGAGGCTGGTGTATGGGAATGAAAAAGCGGGAAGGCGGCCTGGTTTTCTCCACAGAGCAGGGGCGCATGTGCCCGGAGTGTCGGAACCCGGTCGCTGATTGTACCTGCGGGCAGCCGGAACGGCCGTCGGGTGACGGCGTTGTTCGGGTCAGCCGGGAAACCAAAGGGCGAAAAGGTAAGGGGGTCACCCTGATCACTGGTATCCCGATGGATGACAAAGACCTGAAGGCCTACGCCAAAGTGCTAAAAGCCAAATGCGGCACAGGTGGTACAGTGAAGGACGGTGTGGTGGAAATTCAGGGAGACCAACGGGATATTCTCGTGCCCTTGCTTCAGCAGAAAGGATGGACGGTAAAAAAATCCGGAGGCTGAGGTTTCACTACAGACAACGATTCAGAGGAGGCGCGCATGCATGTACTGGTTCTAGGGGCCGGTGTCGTAGGAGTTACCTCGGCCTGGTATCTGCACCAGCAGGGCCATCAGGTAACGGTAGTCGACCGCCAGAGCCAGTCAGGCCTGGAAACCAGTTATGCCAACGGTGGCCAGATTTCTGTGTCTCATGCCGAGCCCTGGGCCAATCCCTCGGCGCCTGTCAAGGTACTGAAGTGGCTGTTTCAGCCGGATGCGCCTCTGTTATTCCGCCCCCGACTGGATCCCTACCAATGGCGCTGGGCCTTGTCTTTCCTGACCCAGTGCACCTCAGCCAAGGCAGCCCATAACATTCGCCAGATGGTTAATTTGGGCACCTATAGCCGGGACTGCCTGCAGGCACTGCGCAGAGATGTGGGTATCGAATACGACCACCTCGAGAAAGGTATCCTTCATTTCTACACCAACCCTGCAGAGTTTGATGCGGCCATGGAGCCAGCCCGGATCATGCGTGAGCTTGGTTGTGACCGACAGGTGATCGATGCGGAGCAGGCGGTGCAGATTGAACCAGCATTACAGCCAGTGCGCCATCGAATTGCCGGAGCCACATACACTGCCGATGATGAAAGTGGTGATGCCCGGGCCTTCACCCAGGCGTTGGCAAAGCGTTGTGAGGAGGCCGGCGTAACGTTTGTGTACGGGACCGAGGTGCTGGATTTTGATCGCGCCGGTGACCGTATTCTGGGCGTGCAGGTCGTTAACGAAGGCAAACACCAGATCCTTCGCGCGGACAGCTATGTGCTGAGTCTCGGCAGCTTCAGTGCCATCCTGGCCCGCAAACTGGGGCTATTCCTGAACATTTACCCCGCCAAGGGCTACTCAATTACCGTGCCGGTCAAGAACCCGGACGCGGCGTTCAATGTCAGTTTGACCGATGACGAGTACAAACTGGTCTATTCGCGACTAGGGGACAGGATACGGGTGGCTGGTACGGCTGAACTCAATGGCTATACCCGGGATCTGAACTACACTCGGTGCCGGGCTATCGTGCGAAGATCAGCGGAACTGATGCCGGAAGCCGCATACTGGGACAAGTCCGAGTTCTGGACTGGCCTGCGGCCAGCAACGCCTTCGAACGTGCCCTATATCGGGAAAAGCCATTTTGCCAACCTGTACCTGAACACGGGCCATGGCACCCTGGGCTGGACTCACTCCTGTGGTTCCGCAGCGGCATTGGCAGACATTGTGGCAGGGCGTAAACCCGAGGTTGACTTCACGTTCTCCGGGCTCTGATCTCCGGGCACAAAAGAGCCGGCGACTGCATGGCAGTGGCCGGCTTTTTTAGATCGGAGGTGGTCAGTCCTTGAGCTGGTCTCGAATCAACTTCTTGTTGATTTTGCCAACACTGGTCTTGGGGATATCCTCCACGAAATCAATTTGCTCCGGGATTGCCCATTTGTTGATCTCGCCGCTCTCCACGAACTGTTTCAGGTGGCTCTGGATGTCCTCGACGCCGGCCTGCTCACCGGGTTTGAGTGTCACCAGGGCATGCGGCCGCTCGCCCCATTTCTCATCGGGCACGCCAACCACAGCGGCACCCGCAACGGCCGGGTGCTGGCTGATCAGGTTCTCCAGGTCCAGCGAGGAAAGCCACTCGCCACCGGTCTTGATGACATCCTTGATGCGATCCTTGATGGTCAGCGTGTTGTCTGGCTCCATACTCGCCACGTCACCGGTGTGCAACCAGCCGCCTTCCCAGAGTTCCTCGCCCTTGTCAGCCTGCTTGAAATAGCTCTGGGTCAGCCACGGTGCCCGGGCAACCACTTCGCCCTTCGCTTCGCCATCGTGGGCAACCGGGTTGCCATCCGGGTCGACAATATCCAGGTCAACCAACGGTACGGCAATGCCGGTTTTCACCCGGATAGCCGTTTGCTGCTCAAGCGGTAGCTCCAGATCTTCCGGCTTCATGTGGGTGGCGCTCAGCAGCGGGCAGGTTTCCGACATGCCGTAGCCGGTGAACATCTTGATGCCCAGTTTGGCGCCAGCGTCACACAGGCCTTTGGTCAGGGCGCTGCCGCCAATGAGTACATGCCAGTTGCTGAGGTCGGCCGTTTTGATGGACTCGGTGGCCATCATCATCTGCATAATGGTGGGCACGCAGTGCGAGAAAGACACTTTGTGCGTTTTCAGCAGGTCAACCAACAGTTCTGGCTCGTAGCGGCCCGGGTAAACCTGCTTGATGCCCATCATCGTGGCTGCGTAGGGCACACCCCAGGCGTGAACATGGAACATGGGGGTGACCGGCATATACACGGAGGATGAACGCAGCAGCGGCATTTCATCGAAGTGAGCGATGGTGCCGGTCATGGCCAGGGTGTGCAGTACCAACTGTCGGTGGCTGAAATACACGCCTTTGGGGTTGCCGGTGGTGCCCGTGGTGTAGAACGTGGTGGCCACGCTGTTTTCGTCAAAGTCCGGGAAATCGAACTGATTGTCGGCTTTGGCCAGCAAGGCCTCGTATTCGCCGTGGGTATCGACAGACGTTGCTTTGGCACCGTCACTGTCGGTCAGTTGAATCCAGGTTTTGACGGTTTTGATTTCGTCTTTGACGCCTTCGATGATCGGCATAAAGTCGTCATGTACCAGCACCACATCGTCTTCCGCGTGGTTCATGGTGTACACGATCTGTTCCGGGGACAAACGCACGTTAACGGTATGCAGAATGGCGCCGATCATCGGGATAGCGAAAAAACATTCCAGGTAGCGCGGGGTGTCCCAGTCCATCACCGCAACAGTGTCGCCAGGCTTCACGCCAGCGTCTGTCAGGGCGTTGGCGAGTTTGTGGATGCGCTCTACCAGGTCGGTATAGGTGTACTTGCTGCGGTTGGCGTAAACGATTTCCTGGTCCGGATTATAGCGGGGGCCAGACAGTAGGAGCCGTTTGATCAGAAGGGGGTACTGATAAGCGTTGTCGGCCGCGGGGAGAATGCGGGTTTGTGCCATGGTCTACACCTCTTCGACGTCTTGTTGGATGGTTGTTCTTGTTTGTTCAGTCTTCGTCATCCTCGCTGCGCTTTTCGTGCTTGGGCGGGATCACGCTTTCCGGAGCGGGTTCAAAGCCGCTGTACAGCTTGTGGGTTTTGTCGTCGTAGTTATCTTTGAGTTCATCCTTCACTGTGCCTTCCCAAAGTGGTGTGCCCAGGAAGTAGCCTGCCCGGCCAATCACATGTGCGGCAATCGGCGCGGTGATCAGGATAAAAATCACAATCGCGAACGCCCGTGTAAACACCACCACATCCGCGAAATACACCGCCACACCGGCCATGGTCATCATGGCACCCATGGCACCGGCCTTTGTCGACGCGTGCATTCGGGTGGGCAGGTCCGGAAGCCGGAGGATGCCCACAGAAGCCAGAATCATGAAGCTGGCACCCGTCAGGAGCAATATGGCAACTATCAGTTCACTCACTTTTGGGTCCTCCTCGCTCCAGGAACCGGGCAAAACCAACGGCCGTCAGGAACGCTGTCAGGGCAATAACAATGGCAACATCCAGAAGGCTGGGCACGCCGGTATCGATGGCGTGCACCCCTACGTAACCGACCACGATAGAGGCGATCAGTTCCAGAGAAACCACCCTGTCGGGCAATGATGGCCC
The DNA here is from genome assembly GCF_050707965.1 of Marinobacter sp. KM021. NCBI lineage: Bacteria > Pseudomonadati > Pseudomonadota > Gammaproteobacteria > Pseudomonadales > Marinobacteraceae > Marinobacter > Marinobacter sp. KM021. The sequence goes on along the minus strand of NZ_CP136129.1, from coordinate 2,329,440 downwards.
TTTAATCAACCGGATAAACCCGAACAGAAGGGCCACCGACAGCATGAAATAGACAATATTGATAACAACATCCAGCACGTTTGGGCTCCTCAGCGCATGATCTTGAGAATCCGGAACTCAAGTTCCTTGAGATCCTTGCGCAACTGCTCCTCGTCCTGCAGGAACATGGCGTGAATATAGAGCACTCGCCGATCATCGGAGACGTCCAGGCTCAGGGTGCCGGGGGTCAGCGAGATAAAACTGCTCAGGAACATGATTTCCGCGTCGGTGTGTGCTTCCATCTCAAAGGCAATAACGCCGGGCTTCATGTACCAGACGGGGGTGGCTACGTCGTACGCCACCCGGAAGTTGGCCTTGACCAGCTCCTTGATGAAAAACAGGGAAAAGGAAATCAGTCTCGGTAGTCGCCGGGAATAACCCTTCAGCGCGGGAACATGCTTCTGCAGCACCATCAACGCCAGGTAACCGAAGAACAGGCCCGCAAACAGATTCCAGGCGGTGAACGAACCGCTCAGGGCTACCCAGGCCAGTGCCAGGCAAACGTTCCAGAAAAATCCGATCATGGCTGATCACCTCCCAACACCGCTTCGATGTAGAGCTGCGGGTTCATCAGCTGCTCGGCAGACATCTCTGCCAGCTCATAGATTGGCTGGCCATACAGGCCGATAATCAGGGTGCAGATGGCCAGGCCAACCATTGGCAGATAGTAGGCCCAGGCGTGTTTTTCGTTCAGCTTGCCCTTGAGCTCTTCGGTATTCCTGACGTGGTCTGGTACCTTCTTCCAGAACACCTCCGCCCAGATCTTGATCATTGAGTAGAGCGTCAACAGGCCAACCAGCAGGGCCACAAAGGTGACCAGGTAGGCTTCTGCCTCCAGTGCGGCGCGAATCACCACAAACTTGGCAAAGAAACCTGACAGCGGTGGAATGCCCGCCAGAGAGAGGGCCGGGATCAGGAACAGCACCGCTAGCAGCGGGCGGTACTTGTAAACACCGCCCAGGTCTTTCAGTTCATAGCTGCCCAGCAGGCGATAGGTAAAGCCGCTGACCAGGAACAGGTTCGTCTTCACAATGATGTGGTGCATGATGTAGAACACACCGCCGATGATGGCCAGCGGGGTGAACAAGGCCAGGCCCAGCATCATGTAGCCAATCTGGCTGACGATGTGGAACGACAGGATGCGTCGGAATTCGAACTGTGCTGCTGCGCCCAGAACACCGGTCAGCATGGTCAGGGTGGCGGCCCAAAGCAGGATGTTGTGGGTGTACTCGACATCCTGGGTGAAAACGAGGGTGAACATCCGGAACAGGGCATACACCCCCACCTTGGTGAGCAGGCCGGCAAACAGCGCTGAAACCGCTACCTGGGGTGTGTGGTAAGACGCTGGCAGCCAGAAAAACAGCGGGAACGCCGCCGCTTTTACGCCAAACGACACCATGAACATCATGGCAACCACCGTTAGCATACCGGTGTCTTCCACCTGTCCAATTTTCTGCGCGATGTCCGCCATGTTCAAGGTACCCACCATGCCGTAGAGCAGGCCCACCGCAGACAGGAAAATCGCAGAGGAGAACAGGTTGAGGGTGACGTACTTGATGGCCCCTTCCATTTGCGCTCGCTCACCGCCAAGGGTCAGCAGGGCGAAGGAGGCCAGCAGCATGACCTCAAACCAGACAAACAAGTTAAAGATATCGCCGGTCAGGAAAGAGCCAGCCACGCCGGCCAGCAACAGGTGCATCAGCGGGTAGTAGCCAAACTTTTCATGGCCCCGGGGCGTGGACGCCAGCGAGTAGATAGCGATGGCCAGGCCGATAATCCCGGTCAGTACGATCATGATGGCGGCTAGAACATCGGCCACAAACACAATACTGAACGGTGCCGGCCAACTGCCCATTTCCATGGTCACAAAGCCCTGGTCGGTGGTGGACATCAGTAGCCAGATGCCACTCCACAGCAACAGGATATTGGCCAGCACACCCAGAATGCGCTGATAGCGAATCGACCGCCACAGTGCCAGCGACAGGGCGCCAGCCGTCAGGGGAATAAATACAGGAAGAATGATTTCCGGGCTCAAGTGTCCGTATCCTTCATCTGGTCCAGGTCATCGGTTCCAACCACTTCGTAAGCTCGGCGGATAAGAACCACGGCGAAGGCCAACACACCAAAGGCAATCACGATTGCAGTCAGGATCAGGGCCTGGGGCAACGGATCTGCAATCATGCCTGCCGGGGCGCTGGCGCCTTCCGCAATCAGCGGCGGCGCGCCACGGGTCATGCCGGACACAACAAAGATCAGCAGGTTGGCGGCATTACTGAGTATCATCAAACCGATAACCAGTTTGACGATGGACCGCCTGAGCATCATGTAAAAGGCCGCAGTGAACATGATGCCCACTACGTACGCCATCAGGCTCTCCATAGAGATCCTCCGGAATTCTGCTCTGGGAAAAAGATCATTCTTCGGACTCCATCAGGCCAACCACAAAGGTCATGATGGTGCCAAGAACGGCAAGATAGACGCCAATGTCAAAAATCAGCGGTGTGGACAGCTTCAGGTAGGCTTCACCGGGCAGCGGTAAGTCCCACCAGTGGGCTGTCAGCATGGGTTGGCCTGAGAAAAATGCTGGTAGTGTGGATGCCAGCCCCATCAGCAGGCCGGCGGCCAGCAGGTCTCTCGGGCCAACCCGAAGAAGCCGACGGGTGGCTTCCGCGCCAAAGGCAAAGGCATAGAGCACAAACGCACCAGAGGCAACCAGCCCACCAATGAACCCGCCACCGGGCTCATCGTGACCACGGAAAAGCAGGAAAATCGAGAACATCAGTTGCAGCGGCATGATTAGCAAGGCCGCGGTATGCAGAATCATGGTGTTGGATTTCATGGCTTGTGCTGATCCTCCGCTTTCAGTTTCAGCATGGAGAACACGCCCAGGGCAGCCAGTGCCAGCACGAAGATCTCACCCAAGGTGTCCAGTGCCCGGAAGTCCACCAGAATCACGTTCACAATGTTCCGGCCATAGGCCAGGGGGGCACTGTTCTCAACGTAATAGGAAGAGATGGATTCGAAGTACTGAATGTCCAGCACCGCCAGAATCATCAGGGTGATAACAACGCCACCGAAGATTGCCACCGCCAGATCCCGATAACGCTGGAAAGGTGTAGACAGGTTGACGAACTCCGGAAGCTTGAACAGAACCAGAACCAGCAGGATCACTGTCAGGGTTTCCACCAGTAGCTGGGTGATGCCCAGGTCCGGTGCGCTGAACAGGATGAACGTGAGTGCTACGCCAAAGCCCAGAACCCCCATGGACGCCACGGAGCCCAGGCGGGAATGGGTGCCGCTGGCAAACGCCGCAGACGCGACCAGCAAGAGCGCAATGCCCCATTCATAAAAGTGGCTGTCGGCCAGGTTAAGTGTGAAATGCACGCCATACTGGTCCAGCATGGTGTAGCCCGCCAGACCAAAGGTAACGGCAACCATAACCAGCATGTAGATGCCCAGTACACCGTTCTGCAGCATCCGGGTCTGCCAACTTGCCACTACGGTAATCCATTCCATGAACTTGAAGTAGCCCGCCTCCGGGCCGACACGACCGCCTGCGTAGTTAATGGCGTATAGTGTTGGCTGAATGCGCGGCCAGGCCTTGAACAGCAACAGGCCAACGACCAGGCTGGCTGCGGAGAGCATCAGCGGTGCGTTAATGCCATGCCAGAGGGCCAGGTAGAAATCCACCGGGCTGCCATATACCGAGGCAACCGCAGCGGTCATCAGGGCATTCTCCGGGATGAAGGGCAGCAGGCCGAAAACCAGTGCGATAATGGTCAGCACCGCTGGGCCGATGAGCATGCCAAACGGTGCCTCGTGAGGCGTTTTCGGCGTATCTCCCTTGGCGCCAAAGAAGGGTTTGATAGCAACCAGACCCGCTACGCCAACGATCAGCATGGCAGAGGCAACCGTCACGAAGAGCAGCACACCACTCCAGACCGGCGCGTCAATCAGCGCTTCGAGCATCAACTCTTTGGCAATAAAGCCGAACAGTGGAGGCAGGCCTGCGAGGGACAGGGCTGCGAAGGCGGCAATAGTCGCTGTCGCGGGCATGGATTTGCGCAAGCCACCCATCAGCGTGATGTCTTTGGTGCCGGTTTCATGATCCAGGGCACCGGCGAGCATGAACAGCGCGCCTTTATATAGGGAGTGGGCCACCAGGAAACAGATAAAGGCGGTCATGGCCAGTTCTGTGCCAACACCGATCAGCATGGTCAGGGTGCCAAGGGCCATCACGGTTGAATAGGCCAGAATCTTCTTGATGCCGGTACTGCCAAACGCGAGCCAGGCACCGGTAAACATGGTGGCAGCGCCGAAGCCCATCAGCATCAGGCTCCACAGCTCACCTTCACCCAGTGAGGGGTTCAGCCGGGCCATCAAATAAACGCCGGCCTTGACCATGGTGGCGGAGTGCAGGAAAGCGGAGACCGGAGTCGGCGCCGCCATGGCGTTTGGCAGCCAGAAATGGAAGGGCACCTGCGCCGACTTGGTAAAGGTGCCCGCGAGTATGCAAAGCACGGCACCCGTGTAGAAAACATGCTGATGCAGTGGCTCACTGGATGCCAGGATTTCCGCGAGGGAGTAGCTGCCAGTCATTATGGCCAGCATGATCAGCCCGGCCATCAGCGCCAGGCCGCCGGCCACTGTCACAAACAGACCCTGCAATGCACACTTTCGGGCATCCAGATCTTCGTGGTTGAAGCCAATCAGCATGTAAGAGGTGATGCTGGTCAGCTCCCAGAACACAAACAAGGTAATCAGGTTGTCCGAAAGCACAAGCCCGAGCATCGATGCCATGAACGACAGCATGATCACATAGAAGCGGGCCAGATACTTGTGGCCGGCAAGGTAAGAACCGGCATAGATCAGAATAAACGTACCGATACCGCTGATCAGTAAGGCAAACGTCAGCGAGAGGCCATCAACAAGAAAGTTCAGGGAGATATCGAGGCCTGGCAGCCACTGATACTCCAGCAGCACCGGCCCATCCTGAACCTGAGAAAGAAAGGTGCTGAAGTAAACCGCAAGGCTTGCCGGCAAAAGTGCCAGCACCCACCCAATGTATTTGCCCGCAACCCGGTGTAGGAAAGGGGCGGCAATTGCCAGCAAAAAGCCGGATAACACAGCTAACAGCATGTGCGTCAAAGCTCCATTTGGGCACCGCGGCGATATGCCGACACCGGGGTGCAGGATATTCATTGATAGGGAATATCTATGGTTTAGCCCTTTATAGGTGCCAGAAAGACTATCTGACAGATTGATCAAAGGCAAGGTAAACCGTGCTCCGCAACCGGTGCCGTCTGACGGTAAATAAAGCAGAAGGTTCCCGCCGGGTAATACCTTGGTCGTAGAGGGTGTGCTAATCTCAGTCAGCGTTCATTCATCACACTCTGGCGACCTGTATCATGACTGCGAATTACCCTAACTTGCTGAAACCGCTCGACCTTGGCTTCACCGAGCTGAAGAATCGTGTGCTTATGGGTTCCATGCACACCGGGTTGGAAGACCGTTTCTGGAATATTCACAAGTTTGCCCGGTATTTTGCTGAACGCGCCGAGGGTGGCGTTGGCCTTATGGTAACGGGAGGCTTTTCGCCCAACCTGGTTGGCCAGCTGGCGCCGTTGGCATCAACGATGAATAACCGGGCAACGGCGCTGTTGCATCGCCATGTGACCGGTGCAGTGCACGAGGCGGGCGGGAAGATCTGCCTCCAGTTACTGCACGCTGGCCGGTATGGTTACCAGCCGCTGATTGTGTCCGCCTCGGCAACCAAGGCGCCGATCAGCCCGTTCAAGGCTCGGGCCCTGTCGACCAAGGGCGTTGAGCGGCAGATCAACGATTTCGTCAACGCCGCCAAGCTGGCCAAATTCGCCGGCTATGACGGCGTTGAAGTGATGGGCTCCGAAGGCTACTTCATCAACCAGTTCCTGTGCGAACGTACCAACAATCGAACTGACAAGTGGGGCGGGCCCTACGAGAATCGCATGCGCCTGCCGGTGGAGATCGTGCGCCGCATGCGTGAGGCCGTAGGGCCGGAGTTCATCATCATCTACCGGTTGTCCATGCTGGACCTGGTGGAGGGCGGCCAGACCTGGGACCAGATCGTGACGCTGGGCAAAGCCATTGAACAAGCCGGTGCCACCATCATCAATACCGGGATTGGCTGGCACGAGGCCCGGGTTCCCACCATTGTCACTTCGGTGCCCCGCGGTGGCTTTGCCGATGTTACGGCCAAGTTCTACGGCGAGGTGGACATTCCGGTGTGCACCACCAACCGCATCAACACGCCGGAAAAAGGCGAAGAGATCCTTGCCGCCGGCAAGGCTGACATGGTGTCTATGGCTCGCCCGTTACTGGCCGACAGCGAGTTTGTCCGCAAGGCAGAGCAGGGGCGTAGCGATGAAATCAACACCTGTATCGCCTGCAACCAGGCCTGCCTGGACCATGTGTTCCAGGCCAAGCGCGCTTCATGCCTCGTTAATCCCCGGGCCTGTTACGAAACTGAACTGGTGCTTACCGTTGCCCCGGTGGTGAGGCGGGTGGCCGTGGTCGGTGCCGGGCCGGCGGGCCTGGCAGCGGCAACCACCGCCGCCAAACGTGGCCACAAGGTGACCCTGTTCGAAGCCGACAACAAAATTGGTGGCCAGTTTAATTACGCCAAGCGCATACCCGGCAAGGAAGAGTTTTACGAGACCCTGCGCTACTTCCAGCGCCAGATAGAGTTGCTGGAGATTGACCTTAAGCTTGAAACCCGTGTGGAGGCTTCAGACCTTGTTGAGCAGGGCTTTGACGATGTCATCGTTGCCACCGGCGTAAAACCCCGGACACCAAAGATTGACGGCATCGACCATCCGAAGGTGCTGGGTTATCTCGACGTGCTTCGCCATAACAAACCGGTGGGCAAGACCGTTGCAGTGATCGGAGCTGGCGGCATCGGCTTTGATGTCAGCGAGTTCCTGACTCACGACTTTGGCAAACAGCCCGAGGGCGAGCAGGTGAGTGTGGCCGACTGGCAGGCCGAGTGGGGTGTGAACCCTGCGTTTGAGGGCCCCGGCGGCCTGGCGGAGCGGGAGGCAACCGCGTCTCCCCGCAAGATTTACCTGATGCAACGCAAAACAGGAAAAGTAGGCGCCGGCCTGGGTAAAACCTCAGGTTGGGTGCACCGCAGCAGCCTGAAGCACCGGGACGTGGAGATGCTCAGAGGATGCCGTTACGACCGCATTGATGACCAGGGGCTGCATATCACCCTGACAGACAAGGATGGCAAATCCGGAGAGAGCAAAGTGTTGCCGGTGGATAACGTGATCATCTGCGCGGGCCAGGAGTCCTATCGGGAGCTTTTTGATCAGCTTACGCAGGGGGGAGTCAAAGCGCACCTGATCGGCGGGGCTGATCTGGCGGAAGAACTGGATGCCAAGCGCGCCATCCGGCAGGGTACCGAAGTGGCTGCCTCTCTTTAGTCAGGCTGACAGGAAACGTCAGCAGGTGACCATAAATGGCATTTGGTAGTCGTCTGGAGTAAAGAGGGCTACCGAATGGATTTCAGGGCGTTGGAGATGGCCTCTGCCTCGGCTTGCAGTACCTGGCAGCGAAGGCTGTTACCCTGCTGCAGGGCGTGCTCTACCTGCTTGCGCTTCATGTCGTAGAGACGGCTGAGAATATCGGCCTGGCTTTGCTTCAGTGACGTGTTCATGTGAACGACCTCCCCGCAGGGGTTGGCTATGTCAGAATTATTTACGTAAAACGGCAAAAAACCGCCTACTCACTTATTCTGATGCATAACCCGGGCCAGCCGAATACTACCAAAGACGCAATCCAACCCGGAATGCTCCGACTAACGGCTGAATTTTGCCCGATAGGCCCCCGGAGCAAGCCCTGTATGCTTGCGAAATAGCCGGCTGAACGAACTGACATCCTCATACCCCACGGCCCGGGTAATCGCCTCCAGCCCGAGACGTGAAGACTCCAACTGTCGACGAGCCTCCTCCACCCTGAGCAGTTGCAGATAGGTCGAGGGAGCATCCCCCGTCGCCTGCTGAAAGCGCCGTAACAGCGACCGCTCCGACATTCCCTCGGCATCGGCCAGAGCCGCCAAAGACACCGGCTCCCGAAAATGCGCCTCCAGCCAATCCTGTACCCGAAGCACTGCCAAATCAGAATGATACCGCTTGGCCTGCAACACACTGTAAGGCGCCTGGCTGGTACGCCCGGCATCAATCACAAACGCCTTCGCCAACTCCCGAGCCACCTGCGCCCCGGCAAGCCGTTCCACCAGATACACCCCCAAATCCCACCAGGCCATACCGCCCCCGGCACAGGCCACAGGCCCGTCCACCGTCACCAGCTTCTCCGGGAGCAACTTCACCTCCGGAAACCGCCGCCGGAACTGATCCCCGAACCCCCAATGGGTCGTCGCCTCCCGTCCATCCAGCAAGCCTGCGGCCGCCAACAAAAACGCCCCGGTACAATTACTCGCCACCCGAACCTGACCTTCCGGCACCGCCCGAAACTGCGTTAGCCATTTAACCAGTGCCTGATTGCCGGCCAGAATTTCATCAATTGGTGCACCGATGGTCGGAATGATCAGCAAATCATCAAGTCCAAGCCCGTCCACCTCCTGCCAGGACCCATCTGCAAGCAACGTCACCCCATTAATACACCGACAGGGCTCCCCGCTCTCCGTCAGCAACCGGGTGTTAAAGAGCGTGTGGGGTTGCTCTCCGTGAATCCGCGCCCAGGTAACCCCGGCAAGGCGGAACAAGTCGATGATCCCGGTGATGGCACTGGCGAGAGCCCCGTTGAAGCCGATGATAGTGACGGTTTTCAAGGAAACTGTTCCTCTATGGAGGGTGGAAGCATGATTCGGAATGGCATGACGGCAGCCTCCCAATCAGGCCATTGGCGTGGGAGATCCCTTCCGGGAGTGTGCGCAGCAGGGAAGCTGCGCTCAAGCCCCCACGGACGGGTCCACGGCGTCTCCCGGAAGGGATCTCCCGCGACAGTGGCCGTCTTGCCAACTCCCTCTGGCGTCGATCACCGGTCAGAGTGGCGGATTCAACCAAGAATAAGTCAGAAATGACAATTCCAACAACCGCAGAGACTGTGAGACGCTAGAGGCAATAAACAGGAGACCAAGAATGACCGACACCCTGATCGATCGCCGCGACCTGGCATTCCAGCTCTACGAAGTGATGAACACCGAAGCCCTCACCGAACGTGAGCGTTTCAGCGAACACAGCAAAGACACCTTCGACGCCGTCATCGAAACCGCCGACAAAATGGCGAAAGAAAAATTCGCCAACCACAACAGCGCTGCTGACAAAGACGAGCCCAGATTCGTCAACGGCCAGGTCGAGATGCTGCCAGACGTCAAACAGGCCTTCGACGCCTACGCCGAAGCCGGCTTCCTCGCCGGCCGCTACGACTACGACCTTGGCGGCATGCAACTGCCGGAATCCGTCATGGCCGCCTGCAACGGCTTCTTCACCGCTGCCAACCCAGGCACCGCCGGCTACCCATTCCTGACCACCGCCGCCGCCAACCTTATCCGCGTATTTGGCAACGACGAGCAGAAGGAAAAATTCCTGCCCAACATGCTCAGTGGCCGCTACAGCGGCACCATGGCCCTGACCGAGCCCCACGCCGGCTCCAGCCTGGCGGACATCCGCACCTCCGCCACGCCCACCGACGACGGCCACTACCTGATCAAAGGCGCCAAGATCTACATCTCCGGCGGTGAACAGAGCATCACCGAAAACATCGTTCACATGGTACTGGCGAAAATCAAAGGCGCCCCGGCCGGTGTGAAAGGCATCTCCCTGTTTATCGTCCCGAAATTCCGCGTCGACGAAAACGGCAACCCGGGCGAACGCAACGGCGTCAGCCTCGCCGGCCTGATTCACAAGCTCGGCTACCGAGGCACCACCTCCACCGCCCTGAGCTTCGGCGACGACGCCCCCTGCCACGGTTATCTGGTGGGCGAACCCCATCAGGGCTTGAAATACATGTTCCAGATGATGAACGAAGCGCGCATTGGCGTTGGCTTTGGCGCTGCCGTGATCGGCTACCGGGGTTACATGCACAGCCTGGAATACGCCAAAGACCGCCTGCAGGGCCGCAAAGCCAGCGAAAAGAACCCTGAAAGCCCGCAAGTGCCGATCATCGACCACGCAGACGTGCGCCGCATGCTGCTGGCCCAGAAAGCCTACAGCGAAGGCGGCCTGGCGCTGTGCCTGTATGGTGCCCGCCTGATGGACGACCAGCACACCCACCCGGATGAGCAGAAACGAATGGAAGCCGGCAAATTGCTGGACCTGCTCACCCCGGTGATCAAAGCCTGGCCTTCTGAATACGGCCCCAAAGCCAACGACCTGGCGATTCAGGTCTACGGCGGCGCCGGCTACACCCGCGAATACCCGGTGGAACAATGCTGGCGCGACAACCGCCTGAACCCGATACACGAAGGCACCAACGGCATCCAGGCCCTGGACCTGCTGGGCCGCAAGATCTGGCAGGACCAGAGCCATGGCCTGCAGTTGCTGATGCAGGAAATGCAGGTGGATCTGCAGGCGGCCACCACCGACCGTTGCCAGCAGTGGGCATTGTCCCTCAGTGAAACCCTGCAGCAGGCGGTGAAAGTCACCCAAAGCCTGGGTAAATCCCTGATGGGTGGCGAAGTCGACAAAACCCTCGCTAACGCCAGCTGCTACCTGCACCTGTTTGGTCACATCATCGTCGCCTGGATGTGGTTGCGGCAGGCCAATGCGGCTGCCAACGCTCTGGCGTCTGCCAACAGCGACAGCGAACGCAATTTCTACCAGGGCAAACTCCAGGCCGCCCAGTACTTCTTCCACTGGGAATTACCCACTGTGGCTCAGGATCTGGTGTTGCTGCGCAATCAGGATGATACGTGTCTGAATATGAAGGCCGACTGGTTCTAGTTCTGGAGTCTTGGTCCTGTTCGTAGCCTGCCTGTTTTGGTGGTAAGCACGTTCGGCCGGTGGGCCTTTCCGGGACACGCCCACGAGTACGTCCCTGTAGGCTCGTTTCGGGCCGTCCATGGCCCTCAACGGTCCCGGAAAGGCCCACCGGCCGAACGCGCCCGAGCACTGGTGCATTTCGCAGGCTCTGCAGACGTAGGAATTAAGTCATCAAAAACTGACCGAAAGCAGCACTTAATATTTAAGCATTACTGCCAAGTTTGAGGCACGAGCGACGGGTAGAGCTTTCCGGGACTGTCTGCAGCAGGGATGCTGCAGTCAAGCGTACAGGGACGTATTCACAGCGTGTCCCGGAAAGCTCTACCCGTTGATCGTGCGAGCACCCAAACAAACAGGCTAGGCGCCCAAAGCAGAGGAAAACGCCAATGTCACTGGTAAACATAGAAAAACAAGGCCACATCCTGAAAATAGGCCTGAACCGCCCGGAAAAAATGAACGCCATGAACCGGGCCATGTACCACGAAATCGCTGCCGCCTATTTTCAGCTCCAGAACGACCCGGAACTGCGAGTGGCCGTGATGTATGCCGAAGGCGACCACTTCACCAGCGGCCTGCAACTGGACGACTGGGCCGGCGTGTTCGCTAACGGCAAAGGTATCGAACCTGGCGAAGGTGAACTCGACCCGTTCCACATCACCGGAGAAGGCCTCACCAAACCTGTGGTCTTCGCCGCTCAGGGCATCTGCTTCACCTGTGGCGTCGAAATGATGCTCAACACCGACATCCGCGTAGCCGCCAAAGGCACTCGCTTCGCCCAGCTGGAAGTTAAACGCGGCATATTCGCCTGCGGCGGCGCCACCATCCGCCTGCAGCGTGAAATCGGCTGGGGCAATGCCCAGCGTTATCTGCTCACCGGCGACGAATGGACCGCCGAACAGGCTTACCAGTGGGGCCTGATCCAGGAACTGGTCGAACCCGGTGAACAGTTCAATAAAGCCATGGAAATCGCCGAAAGGATCGCCAAAGCGGCTCCGTTAGGCGTTCAGGGCAGCCTGAAATCGTCCAAGATTGCCGTGTCCGACGGCCAGGAAGTGGCCAAGGAACGCCTGTTCCCGGAGCTGCGCCCGGTCATGGCCAGTGAAGATGTCAAAGAAGGAATCCAGTCATTCCTGGAAAGAAGGGAAGCGGTGTTCAAAGGTAAATAGCTGGATTGGCCCGTCATTCAAAATCTCGTCCGTAGCGAATCGTAGGATCAACGACTATCCCACGGAAGCGAAAGCGGCGAGTTGGGGCCACCCTTCCGGGAGTGTGCGCAGCAGGGATGATGCGCTCAAGCCCCCATGGATGGGTTCACGGCGTCTCCCGGAAGGGTGGCCCCAACCCTAAGCCGGCACCATAACCAACAGGCTAGGGCAGGCAATCAAACCAATAAATCAGTCAGACCTCAGGCCGCTTCAGACTCAGAAGAAGCATCAGCCCGCCGAGCCACTGCCTCCGCCGCCACCTTCGCAGCGTAGTCAGCATATCGGGCCATCAACTCCTCCTTGCGATCCGGATCCCAGTTGATCTTCGACAGATCCCCCTCGTAGTGATCAATCACCCGCTTATCCATCATCTCGTACCACCACTGTGGCAGATAAGCCGGCAACAACATCGACGCATAACCACCCGGCAACTGCGGCGCCTTCTCAAAATGCCTCAACGCCTGATAACTCCGGGTCGGGTGCGCGTGATGGTCTGAATGCCGCTGCAGCTGATACAGGAACAGGTTGGTCACCACATGGTTACTGTTCCAGCTATGTTCCGGCTGAGTCCGCTGGTACTTTCCGTTTTCGTCTTTCTGGCGCAGCAGGCCATAGTGTTCAATGTAATTCACACTCTCCAGCAGGCTCGCACCGTACACCGCCTGCGCCGCAAGGAAGGGCACCGCCCTCGGGCCACAGATCAGCGTAGTCGCACCAAAGAATCCGGCACTCATCGCCCAGCCCTGCAGCAACTCATTGTCCAGGCTCCAGAAACTCTTGCCCTTCCGCTCAAGCCGCGCCTTCTCGATCTTGACGGCTGACTTCATACCGCCAAACACCGTGCGCGGCAGGAACTTCCAGAAACTCTCGCCCATCCGGCTGCTGGCCGGGTCTTCCGGGGTGGCTACTCGCTTGTGGTGCCCGAAATTGTGCTCAACCACGAAATGGGTGTAGCCGGTGGGCGCCAGTGCCGCCATGGCCATCAGTTTATTCAGCTTGTTGGACTTGTGGCCCAGTTCGTGGGCGGTATTGATGCCTACACCGTTGATAGCACCCACGGTCAGGGTCAGGCCGATCTTGTCTTCAAGGGGCGTTTTCTTGCGGCTGGCAAGCCAGGCGCCCATAAAGGTCATGGCGTACTGGGTGGGTATAAACGCCTTCACAATGCGGTCGTAGTACTTGTCCTGCTCCAGGGACTTCACTGCTGATTCAGGCGGGTTGCTCTTGTCCTCACCGATGGCGCGGTCCAGTGCGGGAATGATGCCATGCACCAGGGCCGGACCAGTCCAAGCCAGGGCCTTGAGTTTCTTCGGGGCCAGGGCATAGCCTGTTAACGCCGCCAGGCCGATGCCGGGAAGCGCGGGCCCGAGCAGCCACATATAACGCTTCGGGTCTTTCCAGGTGGTTGCTTCGCCGGTGGCGGGCGCGTCGGCAGCCTGAGTAACCGTTTCGTTGATCTGGTGGGAGTCCGGGGACCCTTTCACTTTGGCATTCATGTCTGACTCTCCGTGGTGTACTTGGGTTATTGTTTTATCAATTTATGTCTGACAATCTTGCAGTTCAACAGTCGTCTTTGGTTGGTGGTGACGTTGGCCCTGAATGACAACATTCTTCGATAAGGTATCAAGAGAACTGACCCAGGCAGGCGTATCCGGATTGCTCTATTGGTCTGTCGTGTCAGGTGGCAAGACACGTGGTTGTGGTCCAGACTTCTTTGCAACAAGAACAACAGGGAAGAAACTATGAGTGCCTCTAATCCGTCGTCATCTGTTATTTCCTGGAGCGTACAGGAAAGGCTTCGCGAATACGTGCGGTCACGGCAACTGGCCGAGATCGTGTATCGGGACCCGGCAGGGCAGATATGCGTGGTGCATGAAGTCATCCGCGACCTCCTGAGCCGCGCCGGTCATGACTTTCTGGTATTGGGGAAAGGTAAAGTGGTCGGCGTGGAGCATGTCATCATGGTGGACGGCCAGCGGTTAACCAAAGAGTAATCGGCAGGTAATTGCTATCTAAAGCGCATCGGCCCTACTCTGTTGGTGTCGTAAACATGTATCAACAGAGGGATATGTTATGAACAAGCTCACACTGAGCGCACTGGCTTTGGTTGCAACTTTTGGTCTGGCAGCCTGCAGTTCTGAAAGCGACGAAGGTGCGGATTTTGAGCGAGCGGGCGAGAACGCCGGCGAGATGATGGATGATGCCACCGATTCAGCCGAAGAAACCTGGGAAAACGCCACGGGTCAGGATGAAAGTGCCTGGGGCGAGATGAAGGAAGGCGCCGAAGAAGCCGGTGAAGAAATGGGCGAAGCAGCCGATGAAGCCGGTGATGCCATGGAAGAGGGTTATGACGAGATGGTGCAGTAATCTCGAAGTTGCTGGGTCGGCAAGGCGCACTTATGTGCCTTGCCGCTTTACTGGATGTTGATTTGCGTCAACGTATTACCAGAGGAAAGTGATCAGTGCATACCTCACGCCCGATGTAACAGGCTTTACTCCATGTAGTAAGCTCCCGGAAAAGACAAGCGCACTGCCTGCCCCAGGACGGTAAAGATCCGTTGAGTACTCTGGGAAATACAGCTCGCCACCTTCAAAGTCAGTGTTCAGGTTAATTGACAAAGCCAAGCGCCGATGCCTCACCTCCTCCGCGACGTTATCCCGATGCAAACCGAAACAGCCGTTGTCGGTCGATTTGTAGGCCACAACTTTGTAGCCCTCAAACCGAGTGGGCTTGAAGTGGAATGATCGTGTAATCGCTGGTATCAATCCTCGTGCTATTTCGGCAGTAAGCTGCTGTATCAGGCCCTGATCGATTAGCGGATGATCCCAGCGAGACTTGACACGGGGATCGACTTTTAGCTTCTGCTCGCTGCCGATACCTCGATTTATTCTGCTCTCGAAGTTATCCGATTGATGCATTTCAATCAGTGCCAGGGATAGGTCTGGCTCGATGATCGAGTCTGCGAATAGAACCGGTGCCGCTCCCGTGACGATGCGCCCCACCTCTCTTAATGGCGCAACCTGCATTGCCACCTCTTCCAGTAACTCAGGCGAGGGGGTATCGAAGATCTTTTCTATCCTCAATCTTGAAGTCAGTAACACAGCTTTCGTCGCCGTGGAGGCGTTTGCATCCAGCTTTTCACAAAGGCGTTCAGGTAAATTAATGACTGGGCCACCACTTGGACCTAAGCGGGACTTGCCGAACACTAAGATTGTGAGGTTGGCATTTTCCATCCTCTCCAGTGCTTCAAACCTCTGTGGAGAGGCACTGATGATGAGCAGGGCAGGCTTCCCGCAATATTGTTCGTAGAAAAGCCTGTTTGCTCCACCCACCGCCGGCAATACAAAATCTGGAAATGGCTCACCAGCGCGTAACTTCATTGAAACTCCCTGAGTCGCGATTTTGTTATCTACTCGCCTATTGTCCTGTTTATACGTGACAAAAGCTTTGCAGCCGCTGTCATAAATATGACCAGTACTTGCAATCACATCGTCAACCAAACGCAATGATTAATAGCGACCATCAGGTTTCCGAAACATAACTCGAAAAGAGAGAGAAACCATGGATAAGCGTAATCTCAACCCCGTTCATCAAGACCCAGGTTACGAGCCTGAGTGTAATAACTCCGGCAATCGCACCTTCGGCTCTATTCTTGAGGCCCGTCTCGCCCGTCGTGGCGTTTTGAAAGGCGGTCTTGCAGCTGCCGTTGCAGGCGTTTTTGGCGGGGCAGCTCTGACTGGGTGCGGAGGTTCAAGCTCCTCTGGCGGTACGGGCGGTTCGACAACGGCGCCTGACCTTGTAGGCTTTAAGGCTGTTCCCGTGAGTGAGGCAGACTCCATTGTCGTGCCTGAAGGATATTCTGCTCGTGTGATTGGCGCCTGGGGCGACCCGATCTTGTCTAACGAGGGCGTTTTCCCTGAGTTTTCACTGGATAATTCCGGTGCCGATCAGGCGGCCCAGATCGGCTCCCACCACGACGGTATGCATTACTTCCCGATTGAGGGGAGCTCGGAAGATGGTTTGCTTGTCCTGAACCACGAATACATCGAACCCCGCTTCATGCATCAAGCTGCCCAAGGTCAGAACTTCGGCAGCGGTTCTTTCCCGATGATTGATGAGTCAACCCGGGATACCGATCAGGTGCTTCGTGAAATGAATGCGCACGGTGTATCCGTGTACCGGGTGCAGCGTGATGCCAGCGGTGTGTGGGCGCCTGTGCAAGGAGATTCGTTCAATCGTCGGATCACCGCCCTGACCGCGATGGAAATTTCCGGGCCCGTCCGGGGTTCTGATTTTGTCAAAACCCAGTTCAGCCCGGCCGGTACCGAAACCCGTGGAACCCTGAACAACTGTGCCCATGGCGTAACACCCTGGAACACTTATATGATGTCTGAGGAGAATTGGGCGGGTTACTTCCTCAATACCGCTGAACAGCCGGATTCCCAGAGTCGCTACGGTGTTCGTTCCTCAGGTTCGTCCCGCTATGCGTGGGAACTGGCTCAGAGCGGCGAAGAGCAGTACACCCGATTTAACGCCACTCCATCCGGCGCGTCCGCAACGGATGACTTCCGTAATGAACCCCATTGCTTTGGCTGGATGGTGGAGTTCGATCCGTTCGATTCGGCCTCCAAACCGGTCAAACGCACGGCGTTGGGTCGCTTTGCCCACGAAGGGGTCGTCTTTGCTCCTGCAATCGAGGGTCAGCCGGTTGTCTGTTACTCCGGTGATGACGCGCGCTTTGAGTACATCTACAAGTTCGTTAGCGCCCAGCCCTATCATGCCGCTACGGCCGGTGGACACCTTTTGGATTCTGGTACCTTATACGTCGCCAAGTTTAACGAAGACGGCACCGGCGAGTGGATTCCCCTGGTCTTTGGCTTGGGTGAGTTGACTGCTGAGAATGGCTTCAGCAGCCAGGCGGATGTGTTGGTACGCACACGCTCTGCTGCCGATGCGGTCGGTGCTACAAAAATGGACCGTCCTGAGTGGGGGGCAGTAGATCCAAACACCCGCGAGGTGTACTTCACACTGACCAACAACTCCCGCCGGGAAGAGAGTGATGAAGCTAACCCGCGTGCTGCCAATCCCTGGGGACATATCATTCGCTGGCAGGAAGGAAATGACTCTGGCACTGCCATGGTATTCAACTGGGATATCTTCCTGCTGGCTGGTCCTGAGGACGATTCGGAGTTTCAGAATGCCGGTCTGGATGATGATCAGAAATTTGTTAACCCCGATGGCCTTTGGTTCGACGCAGATTCCCGTCTGTGGATCCAGACCGACATCAGTGAGAGCGTCCAGAACAGTGGCGATTTTGCCCAGTTCGGTAATAACCAGATGCTGGCTGCAGACCCGGTCAATGGCGTTTTGCGCCGATTCCTGACAGGCCCTATTGGCCAGGAAATCACCGGCGTTGTCACCACCCCGGACCAGCGCACAATGTTTATCAACGTGCAGCACCCTGGCGCAACAACAAGCCGTGATGATTTTGAGAACGGCAACCTGATCAGCCACTGGCCAGACGGCGGAAACAGTATTCCGCGTTCTGCCACGGTGGTGATCACAAAGGATGACGGTGGCAAGATCGGCAGCTAACGCTCCGTCACGTTCCGCCCTGAAACCCGCGCCCTTGTGGCGCGGTTTTTTTTGTTACAGATTTCTATGAAAGTGCCGATAAATTGATCAGGGAGCCAATAGTGGCATCCAGAATCCACTAAAGTAGCAGTTATTAACCTGAATCATTTCTTTACTCTCAACGCTGGCCTTAAATAACAAAATGTTTGCGTACGCAATGATAAAGAAGAGGGCACCATGGGCTTACTCGATCGCGCTGCAATTATTTGGGGGGTGGGCATTGCTGTTGCGCTCGGCATTGTCTGTCTGTGGGTGGCACCGTTGTTAGGACTGGATGCGGCCTCGATGCTGATTGGTCTGGTGCTTGGCCTGGTGGTGGCCGCCGGTTATCTGATTGTGCGGGTACTGGAGCCGATCGAGAAAGGTATTGCCGGCCTGAACGATGGCTCGCTTGCGGAAGATCACCCCCTGAGAGCCCAATGCCAGCAGTTGCTGGAGGACGCCCGTGCCGGCAAGGCGCTGGTTGAAACCTTGTCTGACAGTGCCGACAAGAACGCCATTTCCGCCGCCGAAGTGTCCTACGCGGCGGATCAGGTGAAAAAACGCCTTGACCGGCAGGTGGAAGAAACCGCCCAGATGGCCGATTACGCTGGCAAGATAACCGAGTCTGTTCGTGAGTCGTCCGAACAGGCCACCAACGCCGCCACCATGGCGTTGCAGAACCGGGAAGTCAGCGTTGAGGGGCGCCAGGCGTTGGTTTCCGCCATTGAAAGTGTCCGGATTGTGCATCAGCAGTCGGGCGAGAATCTCAGCCTGATTCAGGCTCTGAACGAAAAGTCCACCAAGATCCAGGGCGTTACCTCTACCATCCAGGGCATTGCTGAGCAGACCAACCTGCTGGCCCTGAACGCCGCTATCGAAGCAGCGCGGGCCGGTGATCAGGGCCGGGGCTTTGCGGTGGTGGCGGATGAGGTTCGACAGCTGGCGGGGCGCACTGCACAAGCGACCAGCGAAGTGGCGGAAACCCTGGAAGAAATCCAGGGCGATACTTCCCTGATCGTTGCCCGAATTGAGGACCTGGCCCGCTCCGTGGAGCAGGGGCTGACATCCGTTGAAAGCGTTGGCGCGCAGCTGGATCTGATTCGCGACCAATCCGACCGGGTGCAGCAGCAGGTTGCCCGTATTGCAGAGATTGACCAGGCCAATGAGCAGAGTCTGGAACAGGTGTTCTCTGTCATTGAATCGGTGCGAGATCATATTGCTGAAAGCGACAGCAGTGTGGCTTCTCTGGCGGGCCAGGCGGCTACCCTGATGGAACTGGCGGAAAACGCCAATGCCTCGTTTGCGTTGAACAGTAGCCAAAGTTACCACCGATCGTTCTTTGATCAGGCGCGTGCGGGAGCCGCCCAGATCGGTGAGCTTTTTGAGCAGGCCATTCAGCAGGGCAAACTGAGCGAATCGGCCCTATTCGAGAAGAAACGAGAGTCGATCCCGAACACCAACCCCCAGCAATACAGCAGCGCCTTCGACCGTTTCACTGACCAGGTGCTGCCAGCGGTGCAGGAGAGCATCAAGAATTCCCACGATGCCATCGTCTTCTCCATTGCCTGCGCCCCGGATGGCTACGTGCCAACCCACAATCGGGATTTTGCCCACCCGCCCACCGGTAACCCCGAAGTGGATCTGGTGAAAAGCCGGAGCAAGCGACTGTTCAATGATCGCACCGGTATTCGTTGTGGCAGTCACACTCAGGACATGCTGTTGCAAACCTACCGGCGCGATACCGGTGAGATCATGCATGACCTGTCGGTGCCCATCTATGTCAACGGCAAGCACTGGGGTGGTTTCCGGATAGGTTACCGGCCTTCCGGGCACTGAGGTTCGCTGCTATGCTGCGGGTTTGGTTGAAAGGAGTTGCCCGTGGCTGAGCCTGAGTTTATTCCCGCCGAATCAAATCAGAACAAACCGCAGGGGGCGGATTCCGCCCGCAACCTGGCGATTATTGTCTATATTCTGCAGGGACTGGCATTCTTTCTTGGCGGGATCACTGCGCTGGTCGGGGTGATCATCAACTACGTCAAGATGGATGAGGTGCGTGGCACCTGGATTGAGCCCCATTTTCGCTGGCAGATCCGCACCTTCTGGATTGGCCTGCTGTGGCTGGTGATCGGCACCCTTACCCTGATGGTGATTATTGGCTGGTTTATCCTTCTGGGGATGGCCATCTGGGTGATCTATCGCATTGTTAAAGGCGCCCTGGCGCTGAACGACGGCAAGGCACCCGAGTAACGGGACGCTCAGTCTTCGGTGACCTCTTTCAGGCGCAGGGCGCTGACCATTCCGGTAAAGCCCATCAGCCCCAGCACGATAATCACCGCGATGTCTGAAATCAGCGACAGCGCGGCGGTCAGCCCCCCGGTTACCAGCAGCAGAACCCCGATCACCGTATTGCTGACGGCGGTATAATCTGTGCGTTTGTTGCCTCCGGCCATATCCACCAGGTAGGTTTTACGCCCCAGGCGCACGCCGGCATGGGCGATGCTCAGAACAAAGAATGCGGCGGGGTAGAACCAGGCACCACCTACACCCGGCCCGAAGATCAAGGCACTGAAGCCCACCAACAGGCAGACGGCGCTGGCCATGGCTGCGCCCCGTATGATGACCCGCCGGCTTGAGGTATCTGCCGCCCAGCCCCAGAAACTGGCACTGACCGAGCTGGCCAGGCTACTGGCCAACAGAAACACCCCAAGCATCCAGCCGACATCCGATTGCTTCTGCGCCAGCACTACGAAATAGGGCGACGCCAAGGCCGAGCATAGCAGCAGGGCACGGGTTACCACGAAGTGGCGAAAGGGCGCATCGTCTCTCAGCAGCGACAAACTCTGAATGGCTTCGGTCATGGCATTGTTGCCGCCGCCGGTTTCACCGGGGAATTCTTCCACACTGGCAAACAGAAAACCGGCGATCACCCACAGCACCGCAGCGAGCAGCAGAAGCAGGCTGTAGAACCCGAGGGTTGGATCGCCACGATCCCAGAACAGAAGAGCGGTCATGGCGACCGTCAGGGAGCCGCCAATGGTGGTGGCAAGGCCAGACAACCGGCCTCGACGGGTTTTCGGGATGCACTTGCCCTGAACGTCTTTCATCGCCACTGAGCAAAAGCCCCGGGCCAGGGAGAACACCACCAACCCTGCAATGATGCCCATGCCGGCGGCATAACCTTCCAGAAACCAGACGCTGGCGGCCATACCAACCACGCTGACCGATTGCCCGAAGCTACCCAACGTCCAGAACCACTTGCGCACCGCCTTGCGCCGAACCCAGGCGGCAATCACCATTTGTGGCACCATGGAACCGGATTCCCGTATCGGCACCAGCCAGGCCACCAGGGCAGGGGCACCGACGGCGCTCATCATCCACGCCAGAACGGTTTTCGGGCTGATCAGAAGGTCGCCGAGCTTGGTCAAAACATTGGCCGCAAGAATCAGAAAGAAATTCCTGGGTACCTCCCGACAGGCCTCCTCGGGAATGTCTTTGCAGACCCTGGCGTCTTCTTCGTTAGCGATGAGGGCATACAGCTGGTCAACGGGGGCGTTACTCTGGCCAGGCAAGGTTGTTCTCCTTATTTCACAAGAGCGCAAGCATAGCAGGTTGCCGTGTGCCTGATCACCGGCTTGGAGGGTGCAAGTGCCACGCTGCGGGCTTCCAGCAGGGTTGCCTGGGCCCGGCAGGTGATGCTTAATGGGCGCCTGAGATCAGGAGCCCGATATGCTGAGTTACCTTCACGCCTTTCACGCTGGCAACTTTGCCGATGTGCAAAAACACGCTGCCCTCACGCTGGCGCTGGCCATGATGCAGGCGAAAAAGACCCCGATTGCCTGTTTTGATACCCACGCCGGCAGTGCGATGTACGATCTGGCCAGCGACCGGGCCAGGAAAACGGCGGAGGCCGACAGCGGAATCCAGCGATTGTGGGCCATGCGCCAGAGGCTGGCGTCAATGGACTGGCGCCCGATGCTGGAGGTGTTGGCACGTCATAATGGTGCTGGTGAAACCCTGGCCCATTATCCCGGTTCTCCCGCCTGGTTTGCGGAATTTGCCCGCCCTGGTGATTCCGTGACGGCCTTTGAACTGCACCCGTCCGAGGGGCGAGCCCTGGAAATCTGGGCTCGTGATGCCGGTGTCCGGGTGCTGCAGCAGGATGGACTGGCAGGACTGGTCCGACAGTTGCCGCCGCCCCAGCCAAGACTGCTGACCCTGATCGATCCCTCCTATGAGATCAAAGACGATTACCAGCAGGTTTCGGATACTTTGCACAAGGCATGGAAAAAATGCCGTCACGGGGTCTATCTTATCTGGTATCCCATCCTGACCAGCGGATTGGAGCAGCGCCTGATCAGCGAGCTGGAAAAAGGCGACGTGCGCAAGATCCTGCGCCATGAGGTGCGGCTGGATCAACCGCCGGAGCGCGGCATGGTCGGTTCAGGTTTGTTGGTGGTGAATCCGCCCTGGGGCTTTGAACAACGCTTCATGGCTATGATGGATGATGTGCAGGGCGACGCAGGGCTTGGCTTATCTCAGTCCCTGAGCTGGCTGGTTCCGGAATAATCTGGCGGGAGTATCGCATTGGCGAATGACGTTGTAGAAGACCACCCGTATCTGCCTGGCGGACTGATTGCGCTGGACCAATGGAAAACCCCTGAGACCTCGGTTCAGAAAACCATCCGCGGCGCCTTTCGGGACATTCTTGACCAGTTGAGAGCCGGTATCAGCCCGGAGGAGCAGGCATTCCAGAGCCTGGATGATCTGCCGATGCTGTCTGGGGATCGGCTGAAGGAATTTGCACCGGAACCGGATGCCGCATTGCTGGCGCAGGTATTGGTGGACCAGTTCGATCAGCTACACCGTGACGGAGCCAGCCATCGCGAGGTGAACTTTGTGGTGGCGCCTCCGTTTTCCGGGGTGAAGGAAGCCCTCCGCTGCCTGTCCCGGAGAGTGCTGACACCTCCGGATAACCTGTTGATGACAGAGCAGGACGCTGGTGCCTGGTGGGATGAACAACTGTCCGGCGGCGACTGGGTGATTCCGGAACTTGCGGATTTCTGGCTCAGGCATCCGGGCGGGCTGAATCTGCTTCGGGAACTCTTCGCTCGCATCGCGCTGGACCATGCCGGTAATGGCATGGTTGGCTGTTCCAGCTGGTGCTGGCAGTTCTGGCGCCAGTATTCACCGGAGCTCAGCCTGGCACCTTACACCCTGGCGCCGCTGACTGGTGAGCAATTGACCCGGTGGCTGGATTACCTGGCGTCCGGCCAGGGAGAGCAGCAGGTTACTGCCAGAATGACCCGCGATGGGTTGTATGTTCTGCCGGCACCCGGGCAGGACTCTGACCTGAAATACAGCAGCTTTAACCAGGACCTGGCAACCCTTGCTCGGGGCAACCGGGGTGTGGCGCTCGCTATCTGGCAACGTACCTTGCGGGCCCGGCCCGAGAAAGACGATGAAGACTCGGGCAAGGAAGTTGTCCGGCTGGCCGGGCGTCGGTGCTGGGTTGCTCCGCTGGATCAGATCAGCCTGCCCTCGGTGCCTGCGAGTGCCGGGCGACAGCCGAGCCACATTCTGCATGCCTTGTTGTTGCACGACGGCCTTGATACCGAGCAGGTGGCATTGGTGACCGGGCTACAGAAACAGGATATTGCCTTGACTCTGGACCGGCTAATCCGGTCCGAGCTGGTTGGCCGAGCACCTGAATCGGATGTGTATCGGGTCACCCCACTGGGGTACTCCGCCGTTCGCAAGAACCTTCAGGCCCGGGGCTATCCCGTGGATGGTTTCTAGGAGATCTGGATGGGCGATTTCGGTTTCAAGGAGACATTTGCTTCGATCACTACTGACGCGTTGCTGAATGCATTGATGGTGGTGATACTGGCATCTTTAGTGATCATGCTGGTGCAGAAGCTGCTTCCGGCCCTCGCGGGGAAGCTCGGGGGCAAACTCAGGCTTTACCTGCTGGCGTCAGTACCGCTTCTGCGGTTACTGATTATTGTGCTGACCATTGTGACGGTGGTGCCCATCCTGGTGGAGCCGTCTTTTGAGAACATGGTGGCAATTTTCGGGGCCCTGGGCCTGGCGCTGGGGTTTGCCTTCAAGGATTACGCCAACAGTCTGATCGCGGGCATTGTGACCCTCTATGAGATGCCTTATCGCCCGGGGGACTGGATTGAGGTGAACGGTCGGTACGGTGAGGTGAGGTCGATCGGTACTCGGGCAGCGGAGATTGTCACCCTGGATGACACCGTGATCGTGATTCCCCACAGCCTGTTGTGGAATACCCTGCTGGCGAACGGCAATGACGGCACCGACAACCTGATGTGTGTGGCCGAGCTGCACCTGGACCCAAACCACAACGTGGCGCGGATGCAGCAGCTGTTTCGGGACGTGGTGTTTACCTGCCCGTTGACCAAAACCTATCAGCCGGTGATTGTGACCGTTTCCGCCACCGACGACGCCATGCGCTATCGCCTCAAGGCCTACCCATTGGAGCCCAGGGAGCAGAGCCGGTTTATCTCGGATCTGACTGCCAGGGCGGCCGATGTCTGCGCCCGGGAAGGCGTTCGGATGGTGTCAAAACGGGTGACAGACGCAGCCTAGCGCTGCGTCCATCCGTCCACAAATTCCAAAAGGGCACGGCCGGTTTCACCGGTCTGTTCAAGGTATTTGTCCCGTACCGGCAGGCTGGCTTGCCGGAATCGTTCCCGCTCCTCCTGGTTAAGCCGGATTACCTGAATTCCGCCGGTTTCCACCATGCGCTCCAGTCGCTGCTGATTAAGGGCTTCCTGGCTGTCCCAGGCGAACTCCGCCAGATCCCGCACCGCCTCGTTCAGCCAGGTGCGTTCCTGTTCGGGCAGGTTGTTGTACCACTGCTGATTAGACACGATCGAGGCGACAAAATAGGATGCCTGTGCCATGGTGAGGGTGGTCTGCACCTCGTGGAAGTCCATTTCCTCAATGGCAAACACCGGGTTGGTCTGGCCGTCGATCTTGCGTAGCTGAAGGTCACTGTAGACTTGGGAATAGGGCGTCTGAACCGGCTCCGCCCCGTACGCACGGTAAGCCTCGGCAGCCATGTTGGACGTCATCGTACGGATGCGCAGGCCCTGGAAGTCGTCTGGCGAGCGCAGGGGCTGATTGGCGGTCCAGGTCATCCAGCCTTCCGAAATAAAGCCCAGTAATTGCAGGCCGGTTTGCTGGTAGGGCTGCTGGAACTGTGAGATCAACTCCGGATCTTCCAGCAACTGCCGCGCGGCTTCCGGTTGCTCGGGCATAAGAAAGTGCAGGTTGAAAATGCCAGATTCCGGAACCGTGTCGGCCAGGTGGCCGGGTGAGGCAAAGGCCAGGTTCACCGAGCCATTGCGGGCCAGCTCGGTGAGCTGGGTGGATGTTCCCAGAGAACCATAGGGAAAAACATCCACTTCAATGCGGCCGTCGGAAAGTTCCTCAATGTGAGCCCGGAACGTCTCCGCGTACTGATGCTGCACGCTCCCCTCGATTTCCTCCAGGGCAAAACGCCAGGTAATCGGATATTTCTCCGAGATGGTTTGCTGGCTGCTTTGGTCGCCGGGTGACGGGTCGTCGGAACATCCGGAAAGCATCGCGGTGCAGGCTGCCAGTGCCAGCCAGTGGCGGACGTGGTTTTTGATCATAGCGGGCGGACTCCGGTCCGGAAAGATGAAAAGCTGTCGGTTTCTCCTGACGGAAAAGGTACCACAAGATAGCTCAGGAGGCAGATCCGGAGGGGGCAATATCACCGGGCAGGAAATAAAAAGCCCCGCCTGGGGCGGGGCTGAAGGACGAACCGGTTTGCAGGGTTCGTTTACATCATTGAGTCAACGCGGTTACGTACTTCCGGGTTGCTGCTGTAAGCCGTTGCGATGGCGTTATAGGTCGGAATATCCATGCCGACTTCCTCGATCACGCCCACCATCTTGTCGTTGGCTTCCATTTGCAGTTCCTGGGCCTCTTGCTGGGAATCGGCCGCTTCAATCTTGGCAATGTAGTCCTCACGAACTTCCATTACGCCGGATTGCGCTTCCACGAACTGCTGCAGCTCGGAATCGCTGTAGTTGGCATCCTGAGCATTCTGGGCCGCTGGGTCTGCGTATTCAGCGCCTTGCTGAGCATCTTGCTGGGCAATGGCAGGTGCAGCCGCGAGCATGGCCAGGGAAGCGGTCATGGAAATCAGCAGTTTATTCATAAACAAGCTCCTTGAGGTTTGGCAGAAATTTGAGAAGTTCTGCCGGTTTGTGAAACACGCAATAGACTTAACAAGTGCTGTGCCAACTTTCGAAAATAAATATAAAGTCAATAAAAACAGCATCTTGAGTTGATTCCAGCATTACGTTCGGGTAATCCTGGTTGTGGCGAAATGCCACATGTGGCACAAATGCTGTGACACTTCTACATAGGAATCGCTCATGGCTTCCCTTGGCCGCCGAATTGGTGACCTGTTTCGTTCGCTGCAGTTGACGCTGGTTCTGAGCATCGTGGTTCCGCTGCTGATGTTCAGTGGTATTGCGATATATATCGGCTTGGGCGCGGTCGAAAAAGCATTGAATGAACGCCTTCGCGAAGACCTTGAGCTGGTTGCCAGGGCGGTCAGCGGCCCCCTGTCCAATGCCCTTGTGGAGAAAGACGAACTGGTGCTTGGGGAATCCCTCAAATCCATCTTCCAGATTGGCCGCATTTCCGGGGCGTCCGTGTTTGATGAAGAAGGTAACCGGGTGGCGAGCCTTGGGGTGGCGGATTCTGACGTCACCAACAGCGTGAGTGCCGAGCGGGTCATCGCCAGTGGCGAGCTGGGCGGTGCTTTCCGGCGGGTTGATGGCGAATCGGTGTTTTCGCAGTTCACGCCACTGGTCGGCGAAGACGGCCGCATTCAGGGGCTGCTACAGGTGACCAGGCAGCGCAGTGACTTCCACGACCTGGTGGCCTCCAGCCGCTGGTGGGCGGTGGGGATCTGGTCTGTGCTGGCTATGACCATCATCCTGGTGGTGGTGCTGGGGCATTACCGTACTGTGGGGCGCCACGTGAATGGATTGATGGAGAACATGGATAAACTGGCGCCTGGCCGTTGGCTTCTGGCGACCCCTGCGGCCGGCCCTAGGGAGTTGCGACAGATTCATCGGGGTATTCGGGATATGGGCCGGCGCATGGGCGATGCCGAGGCCGAGATCGAAGACCGGATTGCCCGGGAAAGAGCGCTGGCCGAACAACTGGAGTACCAGGAGAAGGTGGCCATGATCGGCCGCGTCGCCGGCGGGGTTGCCCATGAGTTGGGGGCGCCGCTGAATGTGATTCAGGGCCGTGCCCGGATACTCGCCAGGGCGGGGCTGCCGGACGATCAACAGCGGCACCTTAAGGATATTGAGCACCAGGTGCAGCGGATGACCACCATCATTCAGCAATTACTGGACTGTTTCCGGCACGTGCCAGACTCCAGGCGACCACTGGACCTGTCTGATGTTCTGCGAGACGTTCTGGCCCGCGCATCCGAAGACGAACGGTGCGGTCGTTGTCAGCTTGAGACCCAAGGCATTGATCAATCCATGCCCACCCGGGCTGAGCCGCTACGGGTTGGCCTCGCCTGCCTGAATGTTATCCGTAATGGCTGCCAGTCTGCCCGCAGCCGGCTAAGGGTAACGGCCCATCAGTCCGATGATTGCTGGGAAATCCGGATAGAGGATGACGGGCCGGGTATTGCGCCTGAGGATAGGGACAAGATCTTCGAGCCCTTCTACAGTACCCGCCCTGCTGGCGAGGGCACCGGCCTGGGGCTGGCCGTTGTGAACAGCGTCATAAAGGAACATGGAGGTCGTGTGGGTGTGGAGGAGAGTAGCCTGGGCGGGTGTCGAATGAGTCTGTATTTTCCCAGGGAGACCGGCGTATGAGTGATTCGGTAGCAACCATATTACTGGTTGAGGATGACCAGAGCCTGGGCCAGTTGCTGGCCGAAGAGCTGGAGATGGACGGTTACACCATGCTCCGGGCCGGGACCGTTGATGAGGCCCGGCAGCAGCTGCGGGAACAACGGCCAAGCCTGATCGTCTCGGACCTGCGACTGCCGGATGGCGACGGCCTGCAGGTGCTGTCGTTTCAGCAGGCAGAGCATCCGGGCATTCCCTTTATCGTGATTACCGCCTTTGGCACGGTCGATCAGGCGGTGGATGCACTGAAAGCCGGTGCCGATGATTTTCTGACCAAGCCACTTTCGACGGACCACCTGAGGCTCAAGATAAAGCGGCTGTTGGCCCAGGCGGACATCAACCGGCAGTTGGCGGAGATTCAGGCCAGTCAGAACGGTGGAAATAACCTGGGCCTGGTGGGCGACAGTCCGGCCATGGCGCGCTTGCGCACCGAAATCCGGCAGGTGGCCCGTAGCCAGGCAGCGGTTCTGATCAACGGTGAAAGCGGGACCGGCAAGGAGCTGGTGGCCCGGGCAGTGCACCAGCAGAGTGATCGGGCCGGGCAGGCCTTTCTGGCCGTTAACTGTGCGGGCATTCCGCCGGACCTGATGGAAAGTGAATTCTTTGGCCATGAAGCCGGCGCCTTTACCGGCGCCAGACAGGGGCGCAAGGGGCTGTTTGCGGAAGCCAGTGGTGGCACCTTGTTGCTGGACGAGATTGGTGAGATGCCCCTGGCTCTGCAGGCCAAGCTGCTACGGGTGCTTCAGGAAGGCTCCATCAAGCCGGTCGGCTCTGATCATGAGGAAACCGTGGATGTGCGGATTCTCGCCGCCACCCACGTTGATCTTATGAAGGCGGTGGAGCAGGGGGAGTTCCGGGAGGATCTGTACTATCGCCTGGAAACCCTGTCTCTCGGTATTCCGCCACTTCGGGAACGGGGTGAGGATGTTGAATTGCTGGCCATGCATTTCCTCAAGGAAGCCTGCCGCCGCCACAACCGGGGGTTTATCAAACTCAGTGATGTGACCCTTCGAGTGCTTCGGGACTATCCGTTCCCTGGTAACGTTCGGGAGTTGTCCAGTGCCGTTGAGCGGGCGGTTACCTTCTGCGAGGGCGATACCATTCAACCGGAGCATTTGCCGGAGCGCATCCGAAAGCGTCAGGGGGCCTCTCCCCAGCCTTTGGCGGCACCGGGTTCGGTCAATCTGTCAGAGTGGCCAACGCTGGAGGCCTTACAGCAGGACTATGTGCGCCGGGTGATGGCGGCGGTGGATGGCAATAAACGCCGGGCGGCACAGATTCTCGGTATCAACCGCCGCACACTCTACCGTTGGCTGGAGACGGAAACAGGGTCGGCCAATGACTAATCAGAAACAGGCCATGCTCTATGGTCTGGCGACAGTGCTGCTTTGGTCAACTGTGGCAACCGCCTTCAAACTGGCCCTGGCCGAGCTGGCTCCGGTGCAGATGTTGCTGGTGGCTTGCGCCGCTTCAGTATTGGTCATGGGTGGAATCCTGATGGCCCAGGGCCGTTGGCATCTGGTATTTGAACTTTCCCGGCGGCAGTACCTGCAGTCTGTTGGGATGGGTCTGATCAACCCGTGCCTGTACTATTTCTTCCTGTTCGGCGCCTTTGACCGCCTGCCCGCCCAGGAGGCGCAGCCGCTCAACTACACCTGGGCGCTGGTGCTTGCCTATCTCTCGGTACCCTTTCTGGGCCAGAAACTGCGCCGCATCGACATCCTTGCTGGTCTGGTTTGCTATGCCGGCGTGGTGGTGATTGCTACCCGGGGTGCGGTCACCAGTCTCAGCTTTTCAGACCCGCTGGGCGTCGCCTTCGCGTTGGGCAGTACCCTGGTGTGGGCCAGCTACTGGATTATTGCCACTCGCGACACCCGTGATCCG
The DNA here is from genome assembly GCF_050707965.1 of Marinobacter sp. KM021. NCBI lineage: Bacteria > Pseudomonadati > Pseudomonadota > Gammaproteobacteria > Pseudomonadales > Marinobacteraceae > Marinobacter > Marinobacter sp. KM021. The sequence goes on along the minus strand of NZ_CP136129.1, from coordinate 2,299,772 downwards.
GTGGTTGGCCTGTTCCTGAATTTCCTGTTTGGCTTGCCGTTCATAACCCTGGCGTGCTGGTACACGGTGGGGCTCGACTTGCCACTGGGCGGGTCCCTGACAGCGGCGGTCTATGTTGGGGTATTCGAGATGGGAATTGCCTTCGTGCTCTGGTCCCAGGCTATGAAAAAGGCTGAGAACACGGCGAAGGTCAGCAACCTGATCTTCATCTCACCGTTTCTGTCGTTAGTGTTTATCTACTTCATCCTCGGCGAAATCATTTTGCCGTCTACCTACGTCGGGCTGACGCTGATCATGGCCGGGTTGTGGTTACAGCAGCAGAAGGTTCGGGTCAGGCAGCGGGGGCTCGACCATGGATGACGGCTGGTACCTTTATCTGGTTCGCACCAGAACCGGCAGCCTGTATACCGGCATTACCACAGACGTGGAACGCCGCTTCTCAGAGCATCAGGCCGGGGCCCCGAAAGGGGCCCGCAGCCTGCGGGGCAAAGGGCCTTTGACTCTGGCATTCCAGGCATCGGTCGGCAACCGTAGCCGGGCCTCGCAACTGGAATGGCAGGTCAAACGCTGGTCCAAAGCCCGTAAGGAAGCGCTTATCAGAGGTGCTCTCAGCTTGCCAGATGGGTCCTGACATGGTCGGCGGCAACCTGCACGGCCTCAGTGGCGCGGTCCAGTTGGCCGCAATGGACCTGAAACACGTGCCACAGGTTATTGTAGATCTCCAGATGGGCTGCTACGCCATCTCGCTTGGCGACATCTGCCAGCCGGGTAGCATCGTTCAGCAGGATTTCCTCGCTGCCAACCTGGATCAGTAACGGTGGCAAGTGATCCAGCTGGCCATACACCGGCGATATCAGTGGCGTGGTCAGCGGTGTGTCACCGGCGTACATTCGGGCGGCATTGGCGGTCCAGCTTTCCTGCAACACCGGCTCGCGCTCCGGCTGATAGAGCGCGCCCTGGCTGAGATCGACCCAAGGCGAGAAACACGTGATCGAGGAGGGCAGCGGGTGTTTGTGGTCACGCAATTTCATCGCCAGAGCGATGGATAATCCGCCGCCGGCCGAATCACCGGCCAAGGCAAGGCTATTGGCCGACAGCCCCTGGCTGATCAGCGCCAGGTAAACGGATTCGGCATCATCCAGCGCTGCCGGGAACGGATGTTCCGGAGCCAGGCGGTAATCGGGGGTAATCACTTCGCACCCGGACAGTTTGGCCAGATGCCCGGTGATACCCCGATGGGTGCTGGCAGAGCCAATGATGTAGCCGCCGCCGTGGAGGTAGAGGATCGTTCCGGATGGCGTTGCTGTTGCCGTGGTTCGCACCACGGGAACATCGCCCAGGTCGTCCCGGACAAACCGGGCGCTGCGTGGCGGTACGGACGACCGGTAGGCCTGGCGAATCAGCTGGCGTTGCAGTTTCAGGGGTACAGCATTCGAGAGCATCGGGCGGACCAAGCGCTGCATTGTCTGGCGCAGCCCGGCTTCAAGAAGCGGCTGGAACATCTGTGTTCTCCCTCGTGAATGCGTTAGGATGTCGAACAATTCTCGATTCATGACAGGCGTTTAACTCTACGTGTACTGGAAAACAGATACCATAGAAATTCCGAACTGGGACAGACATTCTTTGCTGGATCGTCTGGAACCCTTTGATCCGGCCATCAACCGTGAACTCAGTGTCGAGATGGAGGCCTACTGCCGTTTTTATGGCCTGGACTTATGGGTAGAGCACCCGGAGGTTACTTACCATCAGGGTTACATCAAGGCTGAACGGCATGAGGTGATGGTTCATTACTTCCGGCTGCCGGAGTCGTCTGCCCCCAAAGGCACGGTGTTCATTCTTCATGGTTACTTTGATCATGTGGGGCTGTACACGCAGCTGATTGACCGCTGCCTTGGGGCCGGTTTTGATGTCTTGGCCTACGATCAGCCCGGGCACGGGTTGTCCAGCGGTACGCCGGCAGCCATAGGTAGCTTTCTGGAATACCAGGCGGTGTTGTCGGAGGTGATGGCCCATGTGCGGGATAAAATCCGCGGCCCCTGGTTTGCGGTAGGACAGAGTACGGGTGGGGCGATTCTGATCGACTACCTGTTATCGAATCACCATAACCGGGAAACCTCGGATTTCCGCAGGGTGGTGTTGCTGGCGCCACTGGTTCGTCCCATGGGGTGGTTGGGCGCCAAGATTCTGCACAGTCTGGTCAAGCCGTTCCTGACCCGCTGGCGGAGGGTGTTCGGAGCCAACAGTGGCAACACCCGCTTTCTGGATTTTTTGCGGGAGCATGATCCCCTCCAGGCCAGGGCCGTGCATGTGGATTGGGTGACGGCCCTGCGTAAATGGGTGCCACATATAGAATCGGCGCGGCCGGTGGACTTTCCGGTAACGGTGGTCCAGGGGGAAAAGGATCTGACCGTGGACTGGCAGCACAATTTGCGGATCATCCGGAATAAATTTGCCTCGGTTAGGGAACAAAGAATCCCGGATGGGCGTCATCATCTGGTAAACGAAGCGCAGGATTTGCAGGCGACGGTGTTTAACACCATTATTGATACGTTCACGGAATAACACATTGGTTTGTGCCACGCGGTGGCCGCCAATCAGGAACTGAAACAGGAGATAACAGTGAAAAAGACCATTCTTGCCTTTGCAGTGGCAACCGTTGGCCTCAGTGGCTGTATGACTTACGACCCGTACACTGGTGAAGAGAAGACCTCCAGTGCTACCAAGGGCAGCATCATTGGTGCTATCGGTGGTGCGGCGGTGGGTGCTGCTACCTCCAGCCGCAGCGACCGTGGCAAGGGTGCCCTGATCGGCGCCGCCGGTGGTGCTGCTATTGGTGGCGGTATTGGCTACTACATGGATCGCCAGGAAGCCGAACTGCGCCATAGACTGGAAGGTACCGGTGTTCGCGTAGTGCGTAACGGTGACCAGATTGAACTGGTTATGCCGGGCAACATCACCTTTGATACCAACCAGTCCACCATCCGCCCGGGTTTCAACGACACCCTTGGGTCTGTGGCACTGGTGCTCAAAGAGTTCGACAAGACCATCATCCAGATCGAAGGCCACACCGACAGCACGGGTGCCGAGAACTACAACCAGCTGCTGTCTGAGCGCCGTGCGTCATCCGTTCGTGACTTCCTGCTGAATCAGGGTATTGAGCCGGGCCGGACTCGCGCTGTGGGCTATGGTCAGCGTTACCCGATTGCTTCCAACGACACAGCTTCTGGCCGTGAGCAGAATCGTCGGGTTGAGCTGACCCTGGTGCCGATGCAGTAACGTCTGGCAGCAGGTTGGTAATCACCGAATGAAAAAGCCCCGGCTGTTAAGGCCGGGGCTTTTTGTATCCGCTCTCAGTAATCGTGGCATCAGTTAGTGTTGCTGGGCAGCCACTCATCAATGCGTTTTTTGAGTTCATCCAGCTGGTTCTCGCCAGACTCTTTCAGCTCGCCCAGCTTGGTTCGGGCCGTCTCAATCTGGTCTTCCATGGCCTGGATGCGTTCTGAGAAATCTCTCTGAATCTTGGCCTCAGCTTCTTCGTCCTTTGCTTTGGCTATTTTCTCATTGGCCTCGGCTCTCAGGCTTTCGATCTGTTTGCTCCAGTGTTCAGTCTGGGTTTCCAGTTTTCGCTGCAAAGAATCCTTCAGTGACATAGCTAACTCTCCTGTCAGGCCGGGCAGTTGCCCCGGCCATTTCAATGAGTGGTACCTATCAGCATGGCCTCGGGCGCCGGAAACTCAAGGGCGTCAGGATTAAGTTTTGTTGAAGTCACCTGAATTCAGGGTATTGTGGCCCGAAATGTCATAAAAAAACCGGAGCCAGGCTCCGGTTTTTTTAGCGCAAGTGCTGGGCTCAGAACAGTACCCTGCAACGGATAGTGCCCTTCACCTGGCGCAGCTTCTCCAGTGCCAGTTCACCGTAGGCCTTGTCGACGTCAATAACCACATAACCGATGTCTTCCTTGGTTTGCAGGTACTGGCCACACACGTTGATGCCGTTTTCGGAGAATACCTGGTTGATCTCGGACATCACGCCCGGCACGTTCTCGTGGATGTGCAGCAGGCGGTGCTGGTTCGGGTGCGACGGCAGGGCAACTTCCGGGAAGTTCACAGAGGATACGGAGGTGCCGTTGTCGCTGTACATGGCCAGCTTCTCGGCCACTTCGCGACCGATGTTTTCCTGGGCCTCGATGGTAGAACCACCCACGTGAGGGGTCAGGATGCAGTTGTCGAACTCGCGCAGCGGAGAGATGAACTCTTCGTCGTTGGACTTCGGCTCAACGGGGAATACGTCTACCGCAGCACCCAGCAGCTTGCCGGAGCGGAGGGCGTCGGCCAGGGCGTCAATGTCGACCACGGTGCCCCGGGATGCGTTCATCAGGATGGAGCCAGGCTTCATCTGGGCGAACTGCTCGGCCTTGAACATGTACTTGGTGGCCGGCGTTTCCGGTACGTGCAGGGAAACCACGTCTGCGATGTTCAGCAGTTCCTGCAGGGTGCCTACCTGGGTGGCATTACCAATCGACAGCTTGGAGACCACATCGTAGAAGTACACATCCATGCCCAAGCCTTCGGCCAGAACACTGAACTGGGTACCGATATTGCCGTAGCCGATGATGCCAAGCTTCTTGCCACGGATTTCGTAGCTGTTCTTGGCGGATTTCAGCCATTCGCCCCGATGCGCCTTGGCGCTCTTCTCAGGCACGCCGCGCAGCAGCAGGATGGCCTGGGCCAATACCAGCTCGGCGACGGAGCGAGTGTTGGAAAACGGTGCGTTGAATACCGCAACACCACGGCGGGTGGCGGCTTGCAGGTCGACCTGGTTGGTGCCAATACAGAAACAGCCCACGGCCACCAGCTTTTTGGCGGCGTCAAATACCTTCTCGGTCAACTGGGTGCGGGAGCGAATACCGACGAAGTGCGCATCGGCAATCTTCTCGATCAGCTCTTCCTCGCCCAGGGAATGGGACAGGTACTCAATGTTGGTGTAACCCGCAGCGTTCAGGGTATCAATGGCGGATTGATGCACGCCTTCCAGCAGCAGGATCCGGATTTTGCTCTTTTCGAGAGACGTATTTGACATGGGCTTGCTTCCGAACCTTTCGTCACGTGAAATGACCGCGGCCGGGGATCGTCAACCCGGCTCACAGAACAGGGGCGGTATGATACCATAAAAGGAACTTTTCACAGCGCGCCGGTTTGCCTGAATCAATTCCTTGCGAATCGCCGAACCACAGGCCCGGCCCAAACCTGACGAGACTGACGCATCCATGAATTCCGAACAGATCATTGCTTCCCTGAACGAGCTGGTGGCCGCCGGTGACGCACCGGGAAAAGTGCTGACGGACCCGGCCGACCTGGACACCTACGGCAAGGACTGGACCAAGATCTATCCCCCCAAACCATTAGCAATTGTTCTGCCCAAGACCACTGAGCAGGTGCAGGCGCTGGTGAAGTTTGCCAATGATAACCAGATAGCGCTGGTGCCCTCAGGCGGACGCACGGGTTTGAGTGCCGGTGCGGTGGCGGCGAACGGTGAGGTGGTCGTCGCGTTCGACAACATGAACCAGATTCTGGATTTCAACGCCAGCGACCGCATTGTGCGTTGCCAGGCTGGGGTGGTCACTGAACAGTTGCAGAATTTTGCCGAAGAAAACGGCCTGTACTACCCGGTGGATTTTGCCTCAGCGGGTTCCAGCCAGCTCGGCGGCAACCTGTCCACCAATGCCGGTGGCATCAAGGTGATCCGCTACGGCATGAGCCGCGACTGGGTGGCCGGCCTCAAAGTGGTCACCGGAAAGGGCGATATCCTGGACCTGAACAAGGACCTGGAAAAGAACAACACCGGCTACGACCTGCGCCATCTGTTTATCGGTGCCGAGGGTACCCTGGGCTTTATTACCGAAGCCACCATGAAGCTCACCCGCCAGCCAGACAACCTGACGGTGCTGGTGCTGGGGCTGGGCGACCTGACCAACACCATGGATGTGCTGCAGAAGTTCCAGAGCAAGCTGGACCTGACCGCCTACGAGTTCTTCTCCCATCAGGCCATGGGCCACGTTCTGGCTCACGGCCAGGTGCAGGCTCCATTTGAAACAGAAGCACCTTACTACGCGCTGCTGGAGTTCGAGGCAGTCTCTGACCAGGTGATGGACGATGCCATGGCGCTGTTCGAGCACTGCGTAGAGGAAGGCTGGGTACTGGATGGCGTGATCAGCCAGAGCGAAACCCAGGCCCAGAACCTGTGGCAGCTGCGGGAGCGGATTTCCGAGTCGATTGCCCCGCGTACCCCCTACAAGAATGACATTTCCGTGGTGGTGTCAAAAGTGCCGGGTTTCCTGCAGGAAATCGAAAGCGTGGTTACCGATCACTACCCGGACTTCGAGATCATCTGGTTCGGTCATATTGGTGACGGCAATCTGCATCTGAACATACTCAAGCCTGAAGGTATGGCTAACGAGGATTTCTTCGAGAAATGCCAGCAGGTGAACAAGTGGGTGTTTGAGATCGTCGAACGCTATCAGGGCAGCGTTTCCGCCGAACATGGCGTGGGCATGACCAAGAAGCCATACTTGCAGTACACCCGCAGCGAAGCCGAAATTGCCTATCTGCGCGGCATCAAGCAGGTGTTCGACCCCAATGGCATCATGAACCCGGGCAAGATTTTCGATTGATCCCGGTTCGTTGAAAGCGAGGTTTTGGGCGAGTGCAGGAACACATTGTCGTGCTCACCGGCGCTGGCATCAGCGCTGAAAGCGGTCTCTCCACCTTCCGCGACAGCGGAGGCCTGTGGGAGCAACACAGCGTCTACGATGTGGCCACGCCGGAGGCCTTTGCCCGCAATCAGGAGCTGGTGCTGCGGTTCTATAATGAACGCCGGCACCAGCTGGAATCGGTACAGCCCAATCCTGCTCACCGCCTGTTGGCCGAGCTGGAAAGCCGCTACCGAGTCACGGTGGTTACCCAGAACGTGGATGACCTGCACGAGCGGGGCGGCTCTACCAACGTGCTACACCTGCACGGCGAACTCACCAAGGCCCGCAGCTCTGGTTTTCCTGATCTGATCTACGACATCGGCTACAAGGAAATCCACCCCGGCGATGTATGCGAACGAGGCACCCAGCTGCGGCCGCATATTGTCTGGTTCGGTGAGGAAGTGCCGATGCTGGATGCGGCCGCTGAGGTGGTTCGTACTGCTGACCGTCTGCTTATTGTCGGGACATCCCTACAGGTCTACCCGGCTGCCGGACTGGTTTACGAGGTCGACATCGATGTGCCCATCACCGTGATTGATCCCGGCGAGCCGGCCTCGGTTTCCAGGGCAAGGGTCATTCGTAAAGGTGCGAGTGATGGCTTGAGTGAGTGGGTCACGATGTTGGGCTAGCACCCATGTTGGGAGTGCTGCTATGGGGAAGGCTTTCCAAAACTGTGCGGAGCCATGGATGGCGGAGCCCAAGCGTCACAGGGATGTGCCGAAGGAGCGTGTTTTGGAAAGCCTTCCCCATAGCAGCGCTGCGCTCGATAGTTGGCCCTCCCCGACAGGGCTCTGGCCTCAACTTCGGAGGTATTTCTCCAGTTCATTTCTAAATGCGGCCTGCACACCCAGCCGTTTCAACATCCAGTAATGCCCCGCAATCATCCGGTCTATAAAGATGCTCTCCACGGGCGGCTTGAAGTAATCCAGGTATTTGAACACGGTGCTGGTTTTTGCCGCTACGTGCTTGTGGATGTCGGCCTCGGCAAAGTCGTAAGGCTCATCATTCAGGAACGGAATGATCAGGATGTCCCGCCACATGGCGTAGTAGGCTTCGTCTACTGCTGGTTGGTTATCCACGCGGGCACCCAGGTCGATCAGGTATTGATCCAGTGCTTGGTAGTCTTCATCCAGAGCTGCAATCAGTGCTTTTCGGTACGCCTCCACAATCTCCGGCTTCAGTTTTTTCACACAGCCAAAGTCGTACATGATGATGGTGCCATCCGGCCGGTAGGCAAAGTTGCCCGCGTGTGGGTCGCCGTGGATGCACTGGAAGCGGAACAGCTGGTCGGCCATGATGGTGAAGATGCGGTGGCCGATGTCGTTGAGGGTTTCCTGGCTGTAGCGTTCCGGGGTCACCTGGCTGACATGGTCGCCTTCAACCAGCTCCAGGGTCAGTACCCGCCGGGTAGAGTGGCTGTCGACCACCTCCGGAATAACGACCCAGGGCTGGTCTTTGTGGAATTCGTGAAAGAGCTTGAGATTGCGGGCTTCGTTTTCGTAGTCCAGTTCTTCTTTCAGGCGCAGGCGGATTTCGCCGAACAGTTGGTCTACGGTCTCCTTGGGCATTTTAAGCAGGCCGCCCAGCTTCAGGGCCAGGCGTAGCTGTTTCAGGTCGGAGTCACAGGATTCGTCAACGCCTGGGTACTGCACCTTGACGATCACATCGGTGCCGTCGTGCAGGCGGGCGCGATGGACTTGGCCAATGGAGGCGGACGCGTAAGGGGTTTCCTGCAGGTACTCGAACAGTTCACCCACCGGTTTGCCCAGCTCGCTCTCCATCTGCGCAAGAATGACATCGAAAGGCATGGGTGGGGCTTCTTTCTGGAGCTTTTCCAGAGCCTGGGAAAACTCTTTGGGCAGGAAGTCCTGGGTCTGGGACGCAATTTGCCCCACCTTCATCACTGCACCCTTGAGTTCACCCAAGGTGTCGGCAATCTCGCCGGCCATACGGGTGTAACTTTCGCTACGAGCGCCTTCGTCGTCGACCGTGCGGAACATGCGCCGGGCCCTTTGGCCTGCGTACTGGCCCGCCACGGAGGCGGTCATGCCCGCGAGTTTGAAGAAGCGTCCTGTACGGGACGTAACTGGTTTCTTCGCCATGGTCCTGTCTGTTTCCCCTGAAACGCGTGGTTCGCCTGAATATGCGTTCAGGCGGGCAAATCAGACCACTGTTGTCTCCACAAACAGCACATCTTCCAGTTCCAGCGACAGGGTCTGGCCGGAGACCAGTGGCCCGACGCCTTTGGGAGTTCCGGTCAGCACCACGTCCCCGGGCTGCAGGGTGAACTGGCTGCTCATGTGGGCGATCAGCGGCACAATGGGGTTCAGCATATCACGGGTGTCGCCGGTCTGTTGGCGTTGTCCGTTTATGTCCAGAGTGAAACGGATGTTGCCTTTGGGAAGCTTGTCGGCAGCCACAAACGGGGAGAGCGGGCAGGCGCCGTCAAAGGCCTTGGCCCGCTCCCAGGGCTGGCCTTTCTCCTTGAGCTTGCTTTGTACATCCCGCAGCGTCAGGTCCAGCGCCAGGCCGTAGCCCAGAATAGCACCCTCGGCTTCGCTGGCAGAGGCGTTGGTGAGCGGCCGGCCGATGAGCACGGCCAGCTCAGTTTCAAAGTGGACTTCGCCCTGGTTGCGGGGGAAGTCCAGAGGGCGGGTGATGTGCACCGCTGCCGTTGAGGGTTTGATAAACAGCAGCGGCTCGTCGGGCACAGGGTTGTTCAGTTCACGCGCGTGCTCAGCGTAGTTGCGACCAATGCACACGATTTTGCCCAGGGGCAGATGAACCGGTGTGCCATCTTTCCAGTGATGTTGATAATCGGGCATGGTCGCCTCCTTTAACGGTGGTTATTCTCCCTCGAACGAACACACAGTATAAACCTGCAGGCCGTCTTCCTGCAGCTTGCGCGAACCGCCCAGGTCCGGCAGGTCGATCATGGCGGCGACTTCCACGATCTCCGCGCCAATACGGCGAATCAGTCGGGTAGCGGCCAGCATGGTGCCGCCGGTGGCGATCAGGTCGTCTACCAGTACCACTTTATCGCCGCGCTTGAAGGCGTCCTTGTGCAGCTCCACCGACGCCGTGCCGTATTCCAGCTCGTAGTCTTCCACCAGGGTATCAAAGGGAAGTTTACCCTTCTTACGTACCAGCACCAGTGAGGCGTTGAGCTCGTAGGCCAGGGCCGAGCCGATGATAAAGCCGCGGGCATCCACCGCCGCCACGGCGTCGATATGCTGGCCATGGTAGCGGTGAACAAAGGCGTCAATCAGCTTGCGAAATGCGGTTTTGTCTTGCAGAACCGTGGTGATATCCCGGAAGGAAACACCGGGTTTGGGCCAGTCCGGCACGGTGCGGATGGCTTTCTTTATACTCTCGGAAAAATAATCCATAACTCACCTGTGCGGACCTGGCTTACGCCAGATCCAGGAACATGAATTTCAGAACGAAGACAACGGCGATGGTGGTGACACTCCAGTTCAGGTCAGACCATTTGCCGGCCAGGGCCTTGACTGCCACGTAGGTGATAAAGCCGAGGGCAATACCATGGGCGATGGAAAACGTCAGCGGCATCATCAAGGCGGTGACGATGGCCGGTGCGATGTCGGTGATGTCGTCCCAGTCCACCAGTTTCAGACCACTGGCCATCAGACAGGCAACGTAAAGCAACGCCGGGGCCGTTGCGTAAGGCGGGATCACGCTGGCAATGGGTGAGAATAGCAGACAGGCCAGGAACAGCAGGGCGACCACGACGGCAGTCAGGCCGGTGCGGCCACCCGCCGCGATACCGGCGGTGGATTCCACATAACTGGTGGTGGTGGAGGTGCCCAGGGCAGAGCCCGCCATGGTTGCTACCGAATCCGACATCAGGGCCCGGCCCAGGCGCGGCAGCTTGCCGTCTTTATCCAGCAGGCCGCCTTTTTGGGCAGCGCCCACCAGGGTGCCGGAAGTATCGAACAGATCAACAAACAGAAAGGCAAACACCACGCTGATCATGCCAACGTTAAGGGCGCCGGCCAGGTCCAGTTGCATGAAAGTGGGGGCGATGCTTGGTGGCGCAGACACAAGCCCCTGGTATTCCACCATGCCCAGCATCATCGCAATCACGGTAATGGCGATAATGCCAATCATCACAGAACCGGTGATCTGACGGAAAGACAGCGCACAGATCAGCACAAAACCACCGAAGAAAAGCAGTGCCTCTGGCACCATGACGTCACCCAGGCTGACCAGCGTGGCGGGGTGATCCACTACAATGCCGGCGTTTTTCAGGGCAATCAGGGCCAGGAAGAAGCCAATGCCGGCAGAAATACCAAACCGCAAAGACATGGGAATGGAATTGATGATCCACTCCCGCACCTTGAAGATGCTCAGCAGGAAGAACAGAAAACCGGAGAGAAATACCGCGCCCAGGGCCACCTGCCAGGTATAGCCCATGCTGCCTACCACTGTGAACGAGAAGAACGCGTTCAGGCCCATGCCCGGGGCTAGTGCGATCGGGTAGTTGGCCCACAAGCCCATAATCAGGGTGCCGATCACTGCCGCCAGGCAGGTCGCAACAAACACCGCACCGAAATCCATGCCGGTGGAGGACAGTAGGCTGGGGTTGACCACGATGATGTACGCCATGGTCAGGAAGGTGGTAATGCCCGCTACCACTTCTTTACGAACATTGGTGCCGTGGGCCTGGAGTTGGAACAGTCGTTCAAGCATGACGGGGGTCTGCCTCTCGGGATGCCTGGGTTGGGGTTTGAAACTCTGTTTACGTGCGGAAATCGTGAACTGGGTGAAAAAACGGCAATCTTACCGGCTCACGGGTCTCAGGCCAAGGCCAGGGAATGATTGACCGTTCAGCCCGTGCTGTGATCTCGCTGTAGCCGGATATCGAAACGGACGGCCAGCATGCGTACGGTTACTATGAACAACAGGCCGATGGTCAGGGCGATAGACTCGCTTTCCAGGAACCACTGGCACACAAAGTACAGCCAGCATCCGGCGAATGCGATGGAGGCGTAGATCTGATCCTTACGAAAGATGAAGGGCACTTCGTTGCACAGAGTGTCGCGCAGTGCGCCGCCGAAGCAGCCCGTCATTACGCCGAGCATGGACGCGATAAACCAGGAGTGGCCCAGGTCCAGCGCCAACTGGGCGCCGAGAATCGAGAAAATGCCGAGGCCAATGGCATCCGGGAAAACAATACGGGATTCCTTGAGGCTGTGCGCCCGGCTCCAGTAACTGAATACAATCGCCATGGCCAGAATCAGGATAGGCTGCTCCTGGTGCTTGATCCAGTACAGCGGGTGGTTATCCATGATCAGATCCCGCAACGTGCCGCCACCCAGCGCAGTAATAAAACCGATGGCAAAAATGCCCACGGGGTCCATGTTCTTCGAACGAGCGACAATCATGCCGGAAATGGCAAATGCCACAACCCCAATCATTTCAAGTGTATAGATGATGTCGAACATGGCCGGCTCTGGGGCAGAAAGTGTACGTAAGCAAGGGTGATCAAACGGGAGTGCGAAGGATAGCCGAAAACGGGCTTGGATTCACCTGACGGCACCCCACCTGTGCCGAGAAATGATGAAGAACGGAGACAGGATACAGAATTACCTCAAGAGTGATCTGCCAGCCCCTGACATGGCGTATGTTCAACGACCCCTGTTCTCATTGATCCGGAGTACACCATAAATGCCGCTGATTCGCCTTGCCTACGCCAGTGAAGCAACCTTTGAAGCCAAACCTCTGGAGAAAGGGGTTGAGCCCCACGTTGCCCGTATTCTGCTTGTGTCTCGTCGGAACAACGGAAAAGTAGGGCTTGTAGGCGGGCTGTATTACGGTGACAACCGCTTTTTCCAATATCTGGAGGGTGAAGAGGAGGCCGTTCGGGACACTTACCAGAGAATTCTTCAGGACCCAAGGCATCGTAATGTCCGGACGTTGATCGAGGAGCCGGTGGCCGAGCGGTCGTTCACAAACTGGTCGATGAAGTACGTGCCGGCCTCTGCAGATGTTCAGGCATTTCTTCAGAAGCACCACTTGCCAGAGTTCAATCCATCCGCTTTTGACAGCACCCAGTGTGAAGAAATGATCGACCTGATCCGCCGCTCCAGTCAGGACCAGAAGCTGGTCAACTACGACGAGCCGGTCCGCAGTACGTCACCCGCCCCACAAACGCTGTCACCAGGCCTTAAAGCCGGGCTGGTTGTTGCTGCGGTGGGCCTGGTCGTGGCGCTGGCGGTCAGCGCGACTATGTTGTAGGGCTGAATCAGCGTGGTTTATACGAAACGATAAGCGATCTTGATTTGCTTCATGATGCAACTGCGTTTAGCTTGGTGCGATTCAATAAAAAAGCTGAACAAGACGCCGCTTGAGCCCGAACACTGCAGTTACGCTGATCGGCCCCAAGGTATCAGGAGAGATCATGAAAGCCATTCTGTGCAAAGAATACGGACCTGCCGAAAACCTGGTTATTGAAGACATCCCAAGCCCGGAGGCCAAGGGCCGGGGCGTGAAAATCCGGGTGAAGGCCGCGGGCCTCAACTTCCCGGATACCCTGATCATAGAGGGCAAATACCAACTGCAGCCACCCATGCCATTCTCACCGGGCGGCGAGCTGGCGGGTGAAGTGCTCGAAGTGGGCGAGAAAGTCACCCGCTTCAAGCCAGGTGACCGGGTAGCGGCCCTCACAGGCTGGGGTGCGTTTGCTGAAGAAGTGGTTGCCCCCGAATCCAACCTGTTGCCCCTTCCAGACGGCATGCCTTACGAACAGGCGGCCGGTTTCATGATGGTGTATGGCACCTCCTATTATGCGCTGAAACAGCGGGCTAACATTCAGCCTGGCGAGACCTTGCTGGTGCTTGGCGCCAGCGGTGGTGTTGGTCTGGCGACCGTTGAACTAGGCAAGGCCATGGGCGCAAAGGTAATCGCGGCGGCCAGCACAGCCGAAAAGCTGGAGGTGGCCAAGGCCGCCGGCGCTGATGAGCTGATCAACTACTCTGAAGAATCCCTGAAAGAAGCGGTGAAGAAACTCACCAAAGGCAAGGGCGTGGACGTGATCTACGACCCGGTCGGCGGCGACTTCACCGAACAGGCCCTGCGTTCTATGGCCTGGAACGGCCGCCACTTGATCATCGGCTTTGCCGCAGGCGATATTCCAAAGGTACCGGCAAACCTGACGTTGCTGAAGGGCTGTTCGGTGGTCGGGGTGTTCTGGGGCAGCTTCACCCAGCGGGAGCCGGAGGCCAGTGCGAAGAACATGATGGAGCTGTTGCAGCTGTACAGCGAGGGCAAAATCGACCCGAAGGTCAGCGAAATTTTCGAGTTCGACCAGTACGCCGAGGCTCTGGGAGCCCTAACTGGTCGCCGTGCTACTGGCAAGATCGTTCTTCGGGTTGGTTCCTGAACTTTGGTCTGAGCTGGGTTCCTAGCTTTCTGGTTCAGGTGTGCGCCGGGTTGGGGACGTCTTCCAAAAAAACGCTACGAGCACATCCATGTGCGCTTCGTTCGGGCCATCCCTGGCCCTCAAGATTTTTTGGAAGACGTCCCCAACCCGGCGTTCGAGCATCGAGGAATAGTCATCCGAATAATGACGCTGGTGAGTCCTGTTTTTGCCGACTATTGTCCCGAAATTCGAGGGTGAGAGTGGGGACTCCCTCCCAAAAATCTCGGAGGCCATGGATGGCCGGAGCGAAGCGCACACGGATGTGCTCGTAGCGTTTTTTGGGAGGGAGTCCCCACTCTCACCACCCCCGAAACCCGGCAGGCTAGGGCCGAACTAGACCCCACCACAAAAAGTCAGAACCGAACTCCACCAGCATCGATATCGGCCACCAACTCCGACGTAAGCCGCGTATAACCGGATGATCCCGGAAGCCAGGCATAAACCTCCTCATGGGGACGGTCCAATGAATAGCCAAGCTTCTGAATATCCACCTTCCGGTACTTGAACGTGCCCGTCTTCTCGATGGCGTGGGTTACCCGCACGAAAACCGGTATCGCATACGGCGGCAAATTGTCCTGGAGATAGGCGAACAGCTTGTCCGCATCAAAAGACGCCTCCGGATTCTGCGGCACCAGCGTCACCATGCCGGCTTTGCCATTGGTGTTCGGAATCTCCACGCCGTAGACAATCGCCTCCTGAACCATGCCGGAGCCGTCGATGATGTTTTCCACTTCGGTGGTGGAAACGTTCTCCCCTTTCCAGCGGAAGGTATCGCCCATGCGGTCGACAAACTGCAGGTGTCGGCAGCCGATTTCCTTCAGCACATCGCCGGTGTTGAACCAGGCATCGCCTTTTTTGAAGGCATCGCGAAGGATCGATTTTTCCGTGGCGTCTTTCTGTGTATAGCCCTCGAACGCCCACTTCTTGTTGATCTCGCCGATCAACAAACCCGGCTGGCCTTTTTTTACTTCTTCCAGGCGACCTTTGCTATTTCGGATCGGGTCGCGGGTGCCCTCGTGGTACTTCACCAGCTTGTAAGGGGCTGTGGAGAAGCCCACGGTGTTGTCCATGTTGAAGAAGTTGCTGAAGCCGATGTTGCCCTCAGACGAGGCGTAAAGCTCCGCCACTTTGTCGATGCCGAAACGCTCCTTGAACTCGGTCCAGATCGACGGGCGCAGGCCGTTGCCGATCATCTTGGTCAGGCCGTGGTTGCGGTCCTGTGCGCTGGGGGGCTGATTCAGCAGGTAGCGGCAGAGTTCGCCGACGTAGCCGAAGGTGGTGGCGTTGTATTTCCGGACGTCGTCCCAGAACGCGCTGGCGGAGAACTTTCGGCGCAGGGCGATGGCGGAGCCGCCGGCCAGTACCGAGCCCCAGCACACCAGCAGCGCGGTGCCGTGATACAGGGGCAGGGTGCAGTAGAGAACGTCTTCCGGTTCCATGGCGAGGGACAGCATGCCAAAGCCGCCATAGGCCCGGATAAACTTGCGGTGTGAGCCAGGGGCGGCCTTGGGCAAGCCAGTGGTGCCGGAGGTGTACAGATAAACAGCCGTATCGCCCATAGTAACGTTGTTGGAGAGCATGGGACGGGTGGAAGACCGCTGGCTGACTTCGAGCGCCATGTTGGTGTAGCCCTGTGGTGCTTCACCAAACGTATTCAGGGTATTGGCATCGGCCAGGTACTGCAGGGGCTTGGTGTGGCGTAGCTGGATGTAGTCACGCACGCCCTCGGCGTGGTCAACCAGTTCAGCGCCCACCACCAGCATACGGGGCTGGATAAGGTTGATGCTGTGGGCCAGGACCTTGCCCTTCTGTGACGTATTCAGCATGGCGCAGGCCACGCCGACTTTGGCGGCGCCAACCACGGTGGCCAGCAGTTCCGGGCGGTTATCCAGCAGCACGGCAATGGCGTCGCCCTTCACCAGCCCCTGGTCCTTCAGGTAATGGGCAACCCGGTTGCTCCATGCGTCGAGCTCTGACCAGGTAATGGTGCGGTCATCAAACAGAATGGCCGGGCGTTGGGGGTATTTGTCGGCGTTGCGTTCAACCAGCCGGCCCAGCGTCAGGTCTTTGTTGTCGTCCTTCAGCCGGTAGTAATAAAGCCCCTTGGCCACATAGGGGAATTTTTTCAGGACCGTTGGCAGGCTGCGTAGGATGTCGCGCGCGGTTACGATGTCTTGGCTCATGTTGCTTCCGTTTCAGTCGTCATTGTCTTTATAGGTTTTGAACCGCGGAGCAACACAAAGAGCCCCGCGGCTAATCCAGGAACAGATCCGGCAGTAGCGGTTTGTCGCCCTGTGTGTACCGGTAGTGTTCAAAATCCTCTATGCCATCCTGACGAAGCACCTCTTCATCAATCAGCGCCTGCCCCGTCAGTTCATCTGCGGTGCGGGAGAGAATGCTGATGGCCGCATCCGCCATGATCTCCGGTTTGCGGCCCTGGGCCATGAGTTGCGGCCCGCCCACTTCGTACTCGATGGCCGCCGTGGCGATCAGCGTTTTCGGCCACAGGCAGTTCACGGCGATGTCGTAGCGTCGGAACTCCTCCGCCATACCCATACTGAGCATGGTCATCCCATATTTTGTGGTGGTGTAGGGCCCGTATTGGGCAAACCACCGGGTGTTCAGGTTCAGTGGCGGCGACAGGCTCAGGATGTGGCCACCGGATTCCTTCAGCCAGGGCAGGGCAGCCTGGCTGCAAGTGAACACCGCCCGGGCATTGACCTGGTGCATCAGGTCGTAGCGGCTTACCTTCAGGTTTTCGACACCAGTCAGGCGGATGGCGCCCGCGTTGTTGACCAGTGCGTCGATGCCGCCGAAATGATTGGCGGCTTCTTCCATTCGTTGCCTTACCTGGCGTTCATCCCGCACGTCCAGCACCAGCGGCAGCGCCTGGCCGCCGGCGTTGCGGATTTCCTCCGCCACGGTGTGGATGGTGCCCGGTAGTTTCGCATGCGGTGTATCAGTCTTGGCGCCAATCACCACATTGGCGCCTTCCCGGGCGCAGGCCAGGGCGATGGCGCGGCCGATGCCCCGGCTGCCGCCGGTGATGAACACGGTGCGTTGATGGAGTCGGCTCATGCGTCGGCCTCCTCATTAGCTTCTACCTGAACCAGCAGTTGGCCCCGTTTAACCTGATCACCCTGCCGGGCGAGCAATTGGCCGATGGTGCCGCTGCGATCGGCTTTCACCGGGTGCTCCATTTTCATGGCTTCCAGGATGACCAGAGTCTGGCCCTGTTCAACCTGATCCCCTTCGGCCACCAACACATCAATGATGCCGCCGTCCATGCTGGCCTGTACCTTGCCACTGCCGGCGCCTTGGGCACCCTGTGCCGGCTGGTGGGTGATGTCCCGAACTGACCAGGAGCGCCCGAATGCCTGCAAATATAGGGAATCTCCGCTCCGGTAGTATTGGCACCGCTGACGAACCCCGTTGTCGATAATGCATAGCAGGCCAGGTTCATGGCTTTGCAGCTGCAGCTCGTAATGTTCTTCGCCGTGGGATACTTGCAGTGTGTGGCCGCTGTGGCGGACCAGCAGTTCCAGGCTGTCATCCTGAGTTTCCAGCTTCATGGGCATGACCGTAGCCGGGGCGTTGCTCCAGCCCTCCTGACCTGTGCCGCTTAAGCTGAGAACGCAGGCGCTCAGGGCCAGTTCACGGATGGTGAGCGGCTGGGGCGCCAGGGATGGATCATCCTTGAACGCCTGTTGCAGGAACGCGGTGGTGGCTTCACCGGCACCGAAGGTGTCGTCAGCAATAATGCGACTGAGGAAGTGCCGGTTGGTGGTCACACCAAATACGGCGGTATCTTCCAGGGCCCGGATCAGCCGGCGGCGAGCTTCGTCCCGGTTCTGGCCCCAGGCAATGACTTTCGCCAGCATGGGGTCGTAGTGGGGGCTGACCACATCGCCGGAGCGCACGCCGGTGTCGTAGCGCAATCCTTTCCCTTCTGCCGGGGTAAATTGATGCAGGGTGCCGGTTTGTGGAGTAAAGCCGTTGGCCGGGTCTTCGGCGTACAGGCGCACCTCGATGGCATGGCCGTTGAGTTCAATCTCGTCCTGCGCTAGCGGCAGCGGGCGGCCTTCGGCGACCATCAGCTGCCAGGCGACCAGGTCCTGACCAGTGATCAGTTCGGTGACCGGGTGTTCCACCTGCAGGCGGGTGTTCATTTCCAAGAAGTAGAAGTTGCGGTCTTTGTCGACCAGGAATTCCACGGTGCCGGCGCCTTCGTAACCGCAGGCCAGGGCGGCTTTGACGGCCGCTTCGCCCATGGCTTTGCGCAACTCAGGGGTAACAAAGGGTGAGGGCGCTTCTTCAACCACTTTCTGGTGCCGGCGCTGCACGGAGCAGTCCCGTTCGCCCAGGTACACGGCGTTGCCGTGGCGATCGGCAAAGACCTGGATTTCCACGTGGCGGGGTTCGATGACGGCTTTTTCGATAATCAGCTCGTCGTCGCCGAAGGCTTGCTTGGCTTCTGAGCGGGCCCGTTTGATGTTGTCGGCCAGCTCGTTTTCGCTTTCCACCAGGCGCATGCCCCGGCCACCGCCGCCTGCGGAAGCTTTGAGCATGAGGGGGTAGCCAATGTCTTTGGCAGCGGTGATGAGCTCGTCGTCGCTGGCCCCGTTACCTTTGCCAGGGCCTTCATATCCAGGAACCACCGGTACGCCGGCTTCCTGCATGGCGATTTTTGAGCGGCGTTTGCTGCCCATTAGTTCGATGGCGTTTTCGGGCGGGCCTACGAAGGTTAGGCCGGCCTGTTTGATGGCTTTGGCGAAGCTGGCGTTTTCCGATAGGAAGCCGTAGCCGGGGTGGATGCAGTCGGCGCCGGTTTTGGCGGCGGCATCGAGGATGGCGTCGGCGTTCAGGTAGGAGGCGGCAACCTGTGCCGGGCCTATGCAGACGGCTTCGTCGGCTTGTTCAACGTGCAGGGCGTTGGCGTCGGCTTCGGAGTAGACGGCAACGGTTCGGTAGCCCAACGCCTTGGCTGTCTGGATGACCCGGACGGCGATTTCGCCACGGTTAGCGATGAGTAGTTTTTTTAGCATTGTCGAAATCTCTTGTATTGGTGCTCGTCCGCGTCGGTGGTGTGAGGGGCTCTCCAGAAAAACGCTACGAGCACATCCATGTGCGCTTCGCTCCGGCCATCCATGGCCTCCGAGATTTTCTGGAGAGCCCCTCACACCACCAACGCTCCCGCTAACTCAGACGCAAGCCTTCATGTTTCATGGCCCACGCCGCCCTAATTAAGTGGACCGACTAGTTATTTGCCCACTTTGGCTCACGCTTTTGCATGAACGCCATGGTGCCTTCCATGCCCTCTGGTCCCCGGATAGCGGCCGCAAATTTTTCAGCGGCATCGTCCAGAAGACCGGCCATGGCTTCATGGCCGACCCGGTGCAGCAGGGCTTTGGTCTCTGCCGTGGCATTCGGGGCGCACAGGCGAACGCGTTCCAATGCCTGGTTCAGCATGTCGTTCAGTTGTTCTTCGGATTCTGCAACCTGGTGAACGATGCCGAGAGTGCAGGCTTCCGCTGCGTCGATTCTTAAACCAAGAAGAGCCAGTCTCCGAGCCTGGGTCAGGCCGATTCGTTCAACGACGAACGGGGCGATCTGGGCCGGGATGACGCCGAGGGTGGTTTCCGGCATGCCGAATTTGGCTGTCGGGCCGGCGATGGCGAGGTCGGAGACGCAGGCCAGGCCGAAGCCGCCGCCCATGACGGCGCCTTCGGTGATGGCGATGACGACTTTGGCGGATTCGTTGACCTGCTGGATCATCTGGCCGAAGGCGCGGTTGAGTTTGTAGAACGGGTCGTCGCGGCCTTCGCCGGCTTTCTGGCCCCGGGCGCCGGCCATGTCTTTGATATCGCCGCCGGCGCAGAAGTGTCCACCGGCGCCGCGGATGACGACGGCGCGGATGCTGTCGTCATGTTCGACTTCGCTGAACACGGTGGACAGTTCCGCGACCATGTGGAGGCTCATGGCGTTGCGGACGTCGGGTCTGTTAATCGTAATGAGCAGCGTCGGGCCCTGTTTTTCAAGTATCAGGGTTTCACACTGTGGTAATTGCTGTTCCATAAAAGGACTCCACGTAAAATGTTCGGGGCTGTGAGGCGGGGATCCCTTTTCGGGACCGTTGAGGGCCACGGACGGCCCGAAACGAGCCCACATGGACGTGCTTGTAGGCGTGTCCCGAAAAGGGATCCCCGCCTCATGGCCCTCCGCCAAGCCCTACCTGACCATGAGGCCTGACTCCAAACTCAGTCGCGTTTCTTGCCAGGCAAGGTGCCCATCAGCTTGCAGATGATGCCCAGCATGATTTCGTCAGCGCCGCCGCCGATGGAGACCAGCCGCACATCTCGGTAAGCCCGTGACAGGGGGTTGTCCCACATGTAGCCGTTGCCACCCCAGAACTGCAGGCAAGCGTCCGTCACTTCGCGGCCTAAACGACCCGCTTTCAGCTTGGCCATGGACGCCAGCTTGGTGACATCCTTGCCTTCAACGTGCAGCTCACAGGCCTGGTACGTCAGCGCTCGCAGGGCTTCGATTTCGGTCTGCAACTCCGCCAGGCGGAAGTGGATGTACTGGTTATCGATCAGCGGCTGACCAAACGTCTTGCGCTCGCGGCAGTACTCGATGGTCTGGGTAACGCAGTTTTCCAGAGCCTTGATGACATTGGCCGCGCCCCACAAACGCTCCTCCTGGAACTGAAGCATCTGCATCATAAAACCCGTGCCCTCGGCACCGATGCGATTGCGCTGGGGAACCCGCACGTCGTCGAAGAACACCTGCGCCGTTTCAGACGAACGCATACCCAGCTTATTCAGGTGTGGGCTGAAGCTGATGCCCGGGGTGTTCATGGGCACGATCATCAGGGTCTTGTTCTTGTGGGGTTTGTCGTCGCTGGTGTTGGCCAGCAGACACATGAAGTCCGCCTTCGGCGAGTTGGTGATCCACATCTTGGAGCCGTTGATGACGTAGTCATCGCCGTCTTTCTTCGCCGTGGTCTTCAGGCCGGCCACGTCGGAACCTGCGCCCACTTCACTCACACCGATACAGCCCACCATATCGCCGGCGATGGCCGGAGCCAGGAAGTCCCGTTTGAGTTCGTCGGAGCCGAAGCGCGCGATGGCGGGGGTACACATGTCGGTCTGCACGCCCACGGCCAGCGGTACACCGCCACATTTGGCCATGCCCAGTTCCTCGGCCGCGACCAGGTTGTAGCTGTAGTCCAGACCCATGCCGCCGTATTCCTCCGGCTTCTGGATGCCCAGCAGGCCCAGGTTTCCGAGCTTTTTGAACAGGTCGTGAATCGGAAACTCGCCGGCTTCTTCCCATTCGTCGCAGTGTGGGTTGATTTCCTTTTCCACGAAATCGCGGACGGTTTTTCTGAGGGCTTCGTGTTCGGCTGTGAATTTCATTGTTGTTCTCCCAGTCAATCAGTGTGGAAATCAGAAACGGGCGACGCCGTAAACGTTGGGTCGTAGTTGTCTTTGTTCGGCTTCACGGCAAACCGACAGCGCCATGGCCAGCACGCGCCGGGTATCTCGTGGATCGATCAAACCGTCGTCCCATAGCCGTGCGGTACCGAACAGGGCGGTGGAGCCGTCTTCAAGTTTCTTGGCTGTGGCCTGCTCCAGGAACGACAGGGTTTTTTCGTCCGGCTCGATGCCGCTTTTGCGTTGTTTTTCTTCAGCCACGATGCGCATCACCTTGCCGGCCTGGGCCGGGCCCATGACGGCGGTGCGGCTGTTGGGCCAGGCGAAGATGAATCTCGGGTCCAGCCCCCGGCCGCACATGGCGTAGTTGCCGGCGCCGTAGGAACCGCCTACCACCACCGCGAGCTTCGGAACCCGACAATTGGCCACGGCCTGAATCATCTTGGACCCGTGTTTGATGATGCCGTTCTGCTCGGAATGCGTGCCCACCATAAAACCGGTGGTGTTGTGCAGAAACAGGATTGGCGTACCGGCCTGGTCGCACAGCTGGATAAACTGCGCAGCCTTGGTAGAGCCGGCCGGTGTGATCGGGCCATTGTTACCGATGATGCCCACGCTGTGGCCCTGAATGCGGATGGTGCCGCACACGGTCTGGTTGTCGTAGTCGTTCTTGAAATCCAGGAAACGGGAGCCGTCGGCGATGCGGGCGAGGATTTCACGAACGTCGTAGGGTTTCTTGGCGTCCGAAGGAATCACCCCCAGCAGCTCGTCAGCCGGATACAGCGGCTCATCCCACTGGGGTTCCTGGCGCAGCGGCAGGTTTTCATTCCAGGGCAGGGCACCGAGAATTTCCCGGGCCTGGCGGATGCCATCGGCGTCGTCTTCGGCCAGGTATTCAGCGGTGCCAGCCACGGTGGCGTGCATTTCTGCACCGCCCAGTTCTTCATCGGTGGCGACCTCGCCCGTGGCCGCCTTCAGCAGTGGCGGGCCGGCCAGGAACATCTTGGCCTGCTCGCGCACAGTGATCACATAATCCGACAGACCCGGCTGATAAGCACCACCGGCGGTGGCGTTGCCATGCACCACGGTCACTTGGGGAATTCCGGCTGCGGACATCCGCGCCTGGTTGGCAAACCCCCGGGCGCCCAGCACAAAAATATCCGTGGCGTAGTTCAGGTTGGCGCCGCCAGATTCTGACAGCGACACCACCGGCAGCTTGTTCTCCATAGCAATCTGCTGAAGGCGCAGGGTCTTGTCCAGACCGGCGGGGGTAATGGTTCCGCCCTTGATGGCGCTGTTGCTGGCGACCACCAGACAGCGCACCCCGGCTACCCTGCCAATACCGGCAATAATCCCGCCACCGGCCATGGAGCCGTCTTTGTCATCGTGCATCTTGTAACCGGCCAGGGAGCACAGCTCCAGAAACTCACTGCCACGATCCAGCAACCGATTGATGCGATCCCGTGGCAGCAATTTGCCCCGCTTGGTAAATTTCTCCCGGGCCGATTCTGCCAGGTCCAGCACCTTCTGCTCCACGTCCCGGAAAGTGGTGATGTGGGCTTCCATGGCCTCTACATTGGCCCGGAACTCGTCGGACTGGGGGCTTATTGTTGTTTCCAGTACCTGCATGGGAAATCCTCAGTCGTCACTCAATACTTTCGGCGTTACCGCCCGATGGAAACCGTTATAGGGCTCATTGTTCTTCGCCTTCGGCATCGGCCACACACGCCCGCCCTGGGATGCCGCACCGTCAATCCGCAGACAATCGCCACTGATAAACGCCGCCCCCGGGCTAAGCAGGAAACAGATCGCCGAACTCACCTCCGATTCCGTACCCATCCGCTTGATCGGCACCGCATCCGCCAGGCTGCGAATCCACGACTTCATATGAGCCGGGTAATTATCCATCCCGCTGGAAGCAATCCACCCCGGCGCCACCGCATTCACCCGAACCCCGGACGGCGCCCACTCAACCGCCGCCGTCTGGGTAAAATTCACCATCCCGGCCCGGGCGGCCCCTGAGTGGCCCATGCCCGGCATACCGCCCCACATATCCGCCACAATGTTCACGATCGAACCGCCGGATTTGCTCAAGGCCTGTGTATAGGCCTCCCGGGAAATCAGAAAACCACCGGTCAGATTCGTGCGCACCACGGTTTCCCAACCCTTCTGGTTAATCCCCGTCAACGGAGACGCAAACTGCCCGCCGGCGTTGTTCACCACCCCGTTCAGCCCACCGTGGGTCTCAATAATCGCCTTCACCGTCGCCTTGACCGACTCCTCCTCACGGATATCGCAGGCATGAGCACTGGCAATACCGCCGTCTTCCTCAATCTCGGCCTTAACCGCGTCTACCTTCTCCTGCTTACGACCCACCAGCGCAACCCGGGCACCGAGCGCCGCCAGTTCGTGAGCCGTGCAGCGGCCAATACCGGAGCCACCGCCGGTCACGATAAACACCTGGCCTTCAAACAAGCCCGGGCGAAGAACAGACTGATAACTCATAAAAGTTCCTTATCTGAATACAAAGAATCCACGTAAAAAGTCGGAGCGCCCTGGTGGGGGAACGCCCTACAAAAATCTCGTAGGCCATGGATGGCCGGAGCGAAGCGCCACATGGATGTGCCGCAGGAGCGCTTTTTGTAGGGCGTTCCCCCACCAGGGTGCCGCCACCCAAGTTGTGGGCCTGAGCCCCAAGCAAGAAGCTTGCGCCGGAGAGTGATTAGAATGTTCATTGTGCTACCAAATTCGAAGGCACCGGCACAGGAAACTCCAGAAGCTGCTGCGCAAACGCCTTACCCTGCGGATCAATCCGCAAACTGGCCACACCACCGCCCCCAAGACTGTGCTCCAGCATGAAATTGAACGCATGCAACCCTGGCATAGACCAGCGCGTCACCTTGCCAGACTCCGGATTCAACGTATGCGCCATCCAATCTGCCACCGCCTGTTCCGTCAACGCCGCCTCAATATAAGGAACATACTCCGGATCCCGCGCAATCACCCCGATATTGCTGTGATCACCCTTATCCCCGGACCGGGCCCACGCCAGCTGGATCAGCGGCACCGTGGTATCCGCCGCCACCTCCATCCGTGACTCCGGCTCAGCCGCCAGAGCACCCGGATCGAAACCACCCTCGGTAGCCACCACCACCTCAGACTTCTCGCCTGCCAGATCCACCGAAACCGCCACTTCCGATTTTGGTACCAGGCAAGAGAACAAACGAATCTTCGGCCAAACGGTTGGCCGACCACCGACAATGCCGGTGATACCCGGTGCCATCCCCGTGGCAGCCTGGGCGATTTCCCGTGAAAAAAGCACCAGTGCCTCTTTCTTCGGGTGGGCGGTGGCAATCTTCACCACCACTTCCCGGCATTGATCGCCCTTGCCATGGGCGCCGTAAGTGGTCTCGGTACCCAGCAACTCGATGCTGGTTTCGGAATAATCCGGCAGGCCGCGCTCCACAAACATCACCGAGGTTTTGCCAAGAATCGCCTCTGCGACTTTCTGAGCCTTGGCGGGCGCGTTTATGCCAGCGAGCAAAAAGGTGACCGTGCACTTGAAGCCATCCGGCCAGGTGCCAGATACCTTGTAGCTGTCGGTAGGTGGCAGACCTTTGGCACCGGAAACGCGAACCTGATCCTTACTGATTTCCTCAAGTGCAACCTGGGTGAAATCGCAGGTAACGTCGGGCAGCAGATAGGCCCTTGGATCACCAATCTCATACACCAACTGCTCGCTTACCGTGCCCCGGCTGACCAGACCGCCGGTGCCTTCGGGCTTGGTCATTACAAAGTCGCCGGAGGCGCTCATCTCAGCAATGGGGAAGCCCATATTGGCGTAGCCGTCGGCCACATCTTCCCAGTCGGTAAAGTTGCCACCGGTAGACTGGGCGCCACATTCCAGCAAGTGCCCGGCCAGGCTGCCCTGGGCAAGTTTGTCGTAATCGTTCCAGCGCCAGCCGAATTCATGCACCAGCGGCGCCAGCACCAGCGCGCTGTCCGCTACCCGGCCGGTAATAATGATGTCGGCACCCTGTTCCAGGGCAGCCACCAGGCCTGGTGCGCCCAGGTAGGCATTCAGGCTCACCATCATGGCGGGGAAGGGCTGGCCGGTGGTCATCTCGGTGACGCCGGCATCGGCGAGCTTCTTTTTCTTCATCAGCAGGTCGTCGCCCAGCACCAGGGCGATTTTCAGATCGACCCCCGCTTTTTCGCACAACGCCTGCAACGCATCCCGGCAAGCCACCGGGTTCACGCCGCCGGCGTTGGCCAGCACCCGGATGCCTTTTTCTTTAATGTCGCCCAGCAAAGGCGCCATAACGGTTTCCACAAAATCCCGGGCATAGCCCTGGGTGGGGTCCTTCATCTTCTGGCCAGCCATGATGGACATGGTGATCTCGGCCAGATAATCGGCCACCAGATAATCGATGTTGCCCCGGTGCACCAGCTGGGCGGCTGCCGTTTCGGTATCACCCCAGAAAGCGGCGGAGCAACCGATGCGGATGGTTTTGTTGGCGTGTGACATGTTCTTGGCCTTGTTGTGAAGCCCGCGTCGGCGGGAAGTTATCCAACGTTGACAATGACAATACCAAGCAAGCGCTTGGTTTGTAAACAGGCAAATCTCGGGTAGAATAAAAAGTCCCACCAAGACAACCGGATGGCCTTTGTGAACCAGAACCAGATTCTTCAGTCCTTGATTGCCGAACAGCTCGTTTCCGACCCTGCCAGTGCCCGCGGGCGCTTGTTAAAGGAAGCCGCCAGGTTATTCCGGGACAAAGGCTATGAGCGCACCACTGTGCGTGATCTGGCGGCAGCCGTCGGCATCCAGTCCGGTAGTCTGTTCCATCACTTCCGAACCAAAGAGGAAATTCTGAAGGCGGTTATGGTTGAGACCATCCGTCTCAATACCGCTTTGATGCAGGCGGCAGCCGACAGCGAGGAGTCCCCCCGGGGCAAGCTTCGGGCGTTGGTGCGAAGTGAGCTGGAATCCATTAATGGCCAGACTGGCGAAGCCATGGCAGTGCTGGTCTATGAATGGCGTAGTCTCTCGGAGGGCTCTCAGGTCCAGGTGCTGGAATTGCGGGAGATATACGAAGGGCTGTGGCTATCTGTTTTGGAGGAGCTTAACGAGCTTGGCCAGCTCAAGGCGGATCCCTTTATCGTAAGGCGGATGTTGACCGGAGCGCTGAGCTGGACGGTGACCTGGTACAAACCCGAGCGCGGTGGACTGACGCTGGACGGGTTGACCGATCAAGTCATGGCGATGCTCGGACTGTAACAACAGGTTACCTTTGGAACTTATTGTTTTATATCAATTAGTTTAAATTTTTGTGCTTTCCTTAGAGGCCATTGGCCCGATCGGCATATAATTTTCGGCATTCCAGCCATTCTTGTCTGACAAAAATCAAAGCATTCTTCGCGTCGTAGAGACCAGTTCCTCGGGGAACAGCCCGGATGTTGGCTGTGAAGGTTCTGGTTCACGGTTTGACGACGCGAATATGTGATAAAAAAACACTCGTCATTCCTTACTGACAAAAACAAAGCAAGACAGGGCAAATTATGTTCTACCCAGAGGTTTCCCTAGTGGGCCGTAGTTCGGCCCTGCTCAAACAGTTCGCACTTGCAGGACTGGCGATGGTCCTGGCCGGCTGCTCCGCCAACCCCATATATACGACGACGGGTATGGTGCTCTCCAGCTACGCAGAGTCTGAGGCAACACCTTATGTGCTGCAGATGTCGGACACTGAAATGGCGTGCGCGCTGGGTGAGGGTACTGATCCTCTCGTCTACTCCTTTTCTCGCGTAACCTCCGCGCCTGACAGCACCGGGTCACTGCTTATGCTGCTGGCCGGCAATTGCATGGAATACCGTGCCTGGAACGCAGAACTGGACTATCTCCGTGCCCAGTACAATGGCGATGTGCCTGCTGCAAAAGACGCCCGTGAGCGCGCCAAGCGTTTGTACGCCACTACGGCCTCGCGCCGATACAATGCCTATCTTCGGGCCATGGCAGCCTACGATTTTGATCCGGCTGCCGAGCCCATCGAGTGCCCTTTCCTGTTTACCGATCAGGACGAACTGACGTTTCTGTTGGGGCTTCTGACCGGTATGCAGGCCATCGTGAACGACTCCAACTCAGGTGCGCTTGCAGGCGTGCCTCGTAATATAGCGCCGAGGGCAGAGCGTGCCGCGCAATGTGTTGACAACGAAAAATGGGGCGGTTTGCCCAATGCTGTTCGCGCGCTGGTCTGGTTGCTGTTGCCCGATACCCGTCCCGAGCTGTCGCCTGACCCTTGGCAGGTGCTTGAGAACAGCTCCGAAATGGGCGTGAATGCGGGTATTCGGGCATCCCACGCGGTTCAGATCGTAGCTGCTGAAACCTTTGGACGCCCTGATGTGCTCGCCGATGCCATTGCGCACTTCGCCGACGCCGACGACCGAATCGACGTATGGGACGATTACCGATTGGTGGATGAAGTGGCTCGAACCATCGTTCAGTTTTCCTCAGACAAGCACTGGACTGCCGAATATGGTCACCGCACGCCGCGCAATTTCTTCGGCAAGATGAGCCCGGAACGCGCCAGAACCAATACCGAAACCATGGACCTGGACGACCTGCTCTGAGAGCAGGCCGCCAGGCCCTGACCCAGTTTCAACGATAAACACAAGAATGACCCGGAGGTCGTCATGATCCGTAAATCCCTTGCCGCTCTGTCGTTGGCCGTTGCTGCTCCGTTGGCATCAGCCCAGACAGTTTCCATGTGTGTGTTTGACGTTATCGGCGCCAACGGCGACGTATACAATCTGGTCAAAGACTACGCCCTGGAAATGAAAGCCCATGGAGTGGACTTCAATCTTCGCCCCTATACCGACGAAGGTGTGGCCGTTGGTGATTTTAACGCCGGCCAGTGTGACGCCGTTGCCGCAACCGATATCCGGACTCGGCCGTTCAACAAGTTTACGGGCAGTGTCAGTGCGGTTGGCGCCATTCCGACCTATGATGACCTGGAAACCTTGTTGGCGACACTGGCCCAGCCCAGGGCGGCATCTCTGATGAAGTCCGGCGGCTATGAAGTGCTGGCGATTGTGCCGGCCGGTGCGGGGTATTTGTTCGTCAACGACCGAAGCATCAACACCGCAAGCAAACTGGCCGGGAAGCGAATGGCCACTCTCGATTATCAGCGTGATGCCATTCATATGGTGAATCACGTTAAGGCAACGGTGGTTCCATCGGATATCACCAACTTCGCTGGTAAGTTCAATAACGGCTCCGTTGATACCGCCTATGCGCCAGCGTTCGCCTATGAAGCCCTCGAGTTATACAAGGGTATCGGTGATAAAGGCGGTATTGTTGACTACCCACTGGCCCAGTTGACTATCCAGATCATTGCCCGCGAAGGCGTTCTGGATGATGACACCGCGCAGAAATCCCGTGAAGTGGCCTGGGATATGTTCCCGCAGGCGATGAACCTGATCGAGAGCCAGGAGAAAGCGATCCCTGAAAAGCAATGGATTCGAATTCCGGACCAGGACATTACTGGCTACCAGGAGATGTTCCGTGAAAACCGTCTGGAAATGCGTGATGGCGTGAACGGTGCACCGAGTGTGTACGACCCACGCATGATGAGTCTGTTGAGCAAAATTCGCTGCGCCAGTAACCCGGGCGCGTCTGAGTGCACGGCTGACAACCGGGAATAATCGGAGAGAAAACACATGAACTGGCGCGCGATGACTGCCTCTGGTGCAAGGACGCTCTACCCCGTACACAGGATACATGGGGTTATTCTACTGCTTTTGCTCCTGTCAACTCTGCTGCTGGGCATGGGGAATTCCCTGCACTCCAGAATGTTGTGGATTGGTGAGCAGGTCTGGCCGAACTATTATCTGCTGAACCCGGATGCGACCGAACCCACCTGTAATATGTTCGTGGATGTGGATGCCGAGGTTGAGCGCAGGATTCAGGCTTACAAGCCTGATCCGGACGATTTGTTCAGCTCCCCACCAGATGCGGATGCGCTGAGGCAGTCTCTGCAGAGCAACGTGGCCCTGTGTGAGCAGCGCCACCTGATGTATGCCGAGAACCAGAAGCACGCCACATGGGCACTGGGTGCCTACAAGAGTTTTGAACAGGGACTGGCTGGCTTTCTGCTGGACAACATTGAACTGACCAAGTACCTGTTCATCGCCATGTTTGCCATGGCTGCTGCGATCTCGGCGCTGGACGCGGACCACATTGCCCTGCGGCTGTCCCGCAACCGGTCAGAGTGGCGCTTGAGCCAGGGCGTGCAGTTCATCGTCAACGGTTTGATGGTGCTGTCCCTGAACGCCTATCTCGGGCGATTATCGACATCGCCGGGCACGGAAAACACTATGATTTTGCAATACGCCTGGGCCGGTGTATTCGGAATGTTCATGGTGATCAACGCCATTCGCTTCTTCCACATACCCGAGCGCATGAAGCCCGGCAGCCTGAGCTTGTCATCGAGCCTGGTCATCCCGTTGTATTGCATGATGGGTTTGATAGCCATGTCCTACTTCTTCTTTGTGGACGGCTACACTTCGGGCCTGGCGATCTACTTCGGCATGATGGCGAACCTGTCTTCCATGTTCATCAACATCGGCCTTTATGTGCTGGTGGGCATGATGCTCAAGCAGACCCGGGTGCCGGAATTGCTGCTGAACATCGTCAAGCCGTTCAATCTGCCGGCGCCTATGCTGGCCTCAGTGATTATCTTTGCCACCGCCTTCCCGACGGCGTTCACGGGTGCCTCCGGTATTTTTATTCTTGCCGTGGGTGGTGTGGTGTATGACGAACTGAGAAAAGCGGGTGCCGGGCGGCAGTTGTCCCTGGCGACCACCGCGATGTCAGGCAGTCTCGGGGTGGTGCTCAACCCGTGCCTGCTGATTGTGGTAATCGCAGCACTGAACAAAGAAGTGACCACCTCTGAAATGTACGGCTGGGGCTTCTGGGTGTTCATTCTGTCTGCCAGCCTGTTCTCGTTCATCGTGTGCAAGACCGAAGGTAACTGGAAGCCCAGGCCGGCACCGGGTGCTTTGCGTCTTGCGCTGAAACAACTGTTGCCACTGGTACCTTATGCACTGACTGCCGCCGCTGTGATCTTTGCAATCTGGGTGGTCCTGGGCCTGAAGTTCAATGAGTACAGTGCGCCGATGATTCTGCCTTTGGTGATGCTCGCCCTGGTGGTGTTGGACTCTGGAAAGGAGAGTAAGGAACTTTCTGTTTCCCGGATGCAAACGTTCTTTGAACGCAGCAGCAATGCTGCCAGTGATTCAGCCGTTCACATCGGCGCGCTGCTGGCCCTGATCGGCTTCTCCATCTGCCTGGGCGGTATTCTGGAGCGCTCCGACATTGTCCATGCGATTTTCCCGGAGACCCTGACCAGCCCCTGGATTGCCATGATGGTCATCGTAGTGATGCTGACGCTGATCGGCATGGTGATGGACCCGTTCGGTGCGGTGATTCTGGTATCGGCCACCATCGCCCAGCCAGCAATACAGATTGGCGTAGACCCGCTGCACTTCTGGATTGTGTGCCTGGTAGCCTTCGAGCTGGGTTACTTGAGCCCGCCTGTGGCCCTGAACCATCTGTTAACGCGGCAGGTGGTTGGTGAGACTGAAGTGCTGGCGGCAGAGCGCACGGGTACTTTCTGGCACCGTTACCAGCGCCTGCTGTTGCCGCTGGCGGTGATGATACCCAGCTTGCTGCTAGTGGCCTTTGTGCCGATGCTGTTCTACGCCTTGTAGTTGGCGTGAAGACCGAAAGCCCGTGGAGTTCTGCTTCACGGGTTTTCTTGTTTTGGGCTTAACTTCGGCAAACGGAGCAGGTTGGAGGGGCTTTCTGAAACACGCTGTGAATACGTCCATGTACGCTCCGCTCCGCCATCCATGGCTCCGCAGGGTTTCAGAAAGCCCCTCCAACCTGCTCCTCCATCCTCGCGCTCATTTTACCCGAGCCGGGATTAAACGATTTTGGAACTTTTGTTCTATAGTCTGCGTATGGATAAGGACGTTCATAAAAAAATAGGTAAAGAGGGTAACCGTGAGAAGAACATTGCCGCAGTATCTTGTGCTTTCGGGAGTGGTGTTGTTCGCAGGATGCGGTGGTGGTTCCGGAAGTTCTGAATCCCAGCCCCCGGCCATTGATCTTGGCCCTTTATCTGGTGTGATCAGTATCGAATCCGGCAGCCGGATTGATCAGGACACGATGGATCAGTTGCGGTTTACCGATGCCAGCCCTGCTTCGGGTGCCCAAACCCTGCCGGCCAGTTTTGTTCTTGCCGGGTTTGTCAGTTCGCGAAATGGTTCCTATCCGTTGCTCAACGGCCAATTGTTCAGTTACGCGGCTGACCCGGTAGATACCTACACCGTGCCGATGGGGCCGGGTGAAACGGTGATTCTGAGAAATTTTGGCGGCCGTGATGGAGTTGCGGAGCTTGAGTTGCGGGTGAGTGGAAATGGAGAGACTCCGCAACCAGAGCAAACCTCCCCGGAAACACCCTCAGTGAGCATCAGGTTGGATGATACTGCTGCTGTAGCCAATTACACGGTTGAAGTCAGTGTGACCGGAGACGGCCCTGCCCGCTACGTGCTGGTCAAAGCCGCCGACACCCAACTCGACAGCCTGAGCCTTGACTGGCCGGATCATCAGTTTCTACCGCAACAAGCCATCGTCACGCTGGATTCCAGTGCCCCTGGGGCTATGTCTTCAATGGCCGCCGGCACGGCCAACGCTGAGCGGCACCTGGGCGGCGCGGACTGGTTGATGCGGATGCCTGCCCAGGCGTCTTCCCGTGCTGTCAGTGCGACTCAAATGCAGGCGGAAACCCTGTCCTGGATTACCCAGCTTCGGCAGATGCCGGGTGTCAAAGACGCGGTGCCAAACTATCAGATGTCGAGCATGCAGAGCTCGCCGGTGGATGAACCTCTGTACCGTTTGCAGTGGCACTACGATCTGGTTAACGCGCCGGGTGCCTGGCAGTTGGTGCCTGAAGGCGGGACGACGGCGCGTGTTGCAGTGCTTGATAGCGGGCTTTTTAGCGAAGATCCAGACGCTCGCCCCTGGCATCTGGACCTCGATGAAAATGTGGTCGATGGTAAAGATTTTGTCGATGGCGACGATTTTCCCAGGGATCCGGGTAGCAGCGTTGGCTCCAACGTGTTTCATGGCACTCACGTTGCTGGAACGGTGGCTGCGGTGGTTAATGGTGAAGGCATTGGAGGGGTTGCTTTCGGATCGGCAATCGTTCCTGTCAGGGTTTTGGGAGAAGGTGGAACCGGCTCCTCCACCGACCTGATTGATGCTATACGGTGGGTGACAGGCCAATCTCCTGCTTTGAGTTCGCCTCGCGCCGACGTGGTCAATCTGAGCCTCGGTGGCTTGCCGAGGATTCAGGCGCTGGAAGATGCGATTGCCTTTGGGGTAGGGAGAGGCATGATCTTTGTCGGCGCAGCCGGAAACTCAGCAACGTCCACGCAATCGTTCCCGGCGGCATCACCCAACGTGCTGGCGGTCAGTGCCGTGGATGCCGCAGGTCGACTGTCGTCCTACTCAAACTTCGGAAGCTGGATTGATCTCGCAGCACCCGGCGGAGATGCCAGCCGGGATGGCAATAACGATGGCCGCGCCGATCTGATCTGGAGTACCAGTGCGGTGGGGCAGGCCGGTCAATTCGTTGCCAGTTATGCGGGCTTGCAGGGTACGTCTATGGCCACGCCTCATGTGTCGGGCGTCATGGCACTGCTGAAAGCCCAGAAAGACACCCTCAACTACAGCGAGGTTCGAGCCCTGCTGGAAAGCGGCGAACTCACCGATTATCCGGGAAGCCGAAACGACCAGTTGGGTTATGGCGTTCTCGATGCCGCGAGGGCGCTTCAGGCAAATCTGGAAGGCAGCGTAACGATTCTGTCGCCATCGCCGTCCCAGGTCTCGCTCAGCAATGAGGGGGTGACAAGTGCCACGGTGACCCTGAACCAGATTGGTGATGGCTCAATTTCCAACGTTGTTCTTACCGAAAACCTTGTCTGGCTCAGCTCAAACCAACCGACCCTTGAGAACGGGCGGTATGTATTCAATGTATCATTGGTGGAGTCGGAGATCGAACCGGATACTGCCTACAGGGGCGATGTCGTGGTTACTTATGACTCGGATCAGGAGCGGTCCGTTCGAATCCCCGTTATAGCCCAGCTCATCAGCGACGAACAGGCCCGCAACGCCGGCACCCACTTCGTCCTGCTGGTGGACACCACTCCGGATGATGACGGTTTCTATTGGGCCGAGGCCCAGGTTGCTGTGGAGGCCTCCAATGGCAGCTACGGTTTCCGCTTTGAATCCTGGGATGGAGAGGAGCCTCGCAGGCTCAATGAAGTCAGTCCGGGCGACTACTTTCTGGTGGCGGGCACGGATATTGATGGCGACGGCATCATCTGTCAGCCCGGTGAGGCCTGCGCGGAATACCCGATTTCCGGTTTGCGGGAGGTAATTACGATTGAGGAAGGCCAAAGCCTTTCCGATCTCCGGATGACCACCAGCTTTACCCGCCCGACGATTTCTGCGGAAACCCCGGACATCTTGCCCAGGCCGGGGTTTCAGGGTTACCGTTTGATCACGCCAGAGCGCGACAGCGCTCGCAATAACAGTGATAACCGACCCAGGACGACACAATGACAGATCGCATTCCCCGGCTGTTTGCCTTGCCGCTGGCAGCGGCCCTGATAACGGCTTGCAGTGCCACCGGCGGTGAAAACGCCGGCATGCAGCCCCAGGTGCGCCAGGTAACCCAGTCTGCCCATTGTGGCCTGACCGGACCAGGCGTCGCGCACGTGCGGACCGGTTCGGAACTGGAGGCATTGCTGGATATTGGCGGGCAGAATATGGCAACCGGTATTATTCGCCAGGTTAATCTTGAGAAAGAGTCACTGGTGATTGTCACCCTGGGCCAGAAGCCAACCGCCGGTTATAGCGTTGGGCTTGAGTCTGCCACGGCGGACAGGAAAACCCTGAAACTGGCCATGAAGGTAAATTCGCCCGCGCCGGACATGATGGTGGCGCAGGTGATTACCTCGCCCTGCGCGGTGCTTGCGGTAGCGGACAGCCAGTGGCAGCGCCTGGAAGTATCCGGGTTGTCTGGAACGCCGTTGTTGAAAGAGCTCGGAAACTAAAACCACTTGGCGTAGCCACAAAACAAACATTGATCTTTCAGCCCGAATCCCTAAGCTATGGCTCAGTTTTAACGACCACTTGCGGAGCCATGCCGTCACTATGAGCCAGCAACAATACAACGCCGATGCCATTGAAGTTCTGAGCGGTCTTGACCCGGTGCGCAAACGCCCGGGCATGTACACGGACACCTCAAGGCCGAACCACCTGGCTCAGGAAGTCATCGATAACAGTGTGGACGAGGCGCTGGCCGGCCATGCCCGCCGGATTGATGTGATCCTGCACAGTGACAACTCGCTGAGTGTGGAAGACGATGGTCGCGGCATGCCCGTCGATATCCACAAGGAAGAGGGCGTTCCGGGGGTAGAGCTGATCCTCTCCCGCCTGCACGCAGGTGGCAAGTTCTCCGAAGGCAACTACAACTTCTCCGGTGGTTTGCACGGGGTGGGTGTGTCTGTGGTTAACGCCCTGTCTACCCATCTGGAAGTGACCATCCGGCGGGACGGCCAGGTTCACCGGATGACCTTCGCCAACGGCGACAAGGCCTCCGAGCTGGAAGTGATCGATACCGTTGGCAAGCGCAACACCGGTACCCGGCTGAAGTTCACGCCCGATCCGAAATACTTCGACAGTCCCAATTTCTCCGTCAGCCGTCTGCGGCACAACCTGCGGGCCAAGGCGGTGCTGTGCCCGGGCCTGGTGGTGACATTCCTGCAGGAAAAAACCGGCGAGAAAGACGAGTGGTTCTATGAGGACGGCTTGCGGGACTACCTGCGTACTGCCCTGGCAGACATCGAAGCCGTGCCGCTTGAGCCCTTCACCGGCAGTTTCTCCGGTAATAAGGAAGCGGTGGATTGGGCGATCCAGTGGCTGCCGGAGGGCGGCGATGCCGTCATGGAAAGCTACGTCAACCTGATTCCCACCGCCCAGGGCGGTACCCATGTGAATGGCTTGCGCACGGGCTTGCTGGAAGCCATGCGGGAATTCTGTGAGTTCCGTAGTCTGCTACCCCGGGGGGTCAAGCTGTCGCCCGAGGATATCTGGGAGCGGGTGGCCTATGTGCTGTCGTTCAAGATGCAGGAGCCTCAGTTCTCCGGCCAGACCAAAGAGCGGCTGTCGTCCCGTGAGGCGGCGGCGTTTGTCTCCGGCGTGGTGAAAGACGCCTTCAGCCTGTGGCTGAACCAGCACACCGATATTGCTGAGGCCCTGGCTGAGCTGTTTATCAGCAATGCCCAGCGCCGGCTGCGGGCCAGCAAGAAGGTGGCCCGCAAAAAGGTGACCTCCGGCCCGGCGTTGCCCGGCAAACTGGCTGATTGCTCCGGTGCCGATACCACCCGTTCAGAACTGTTCCTGGTGGAAGGTGATTCGGCTGGCGGTTCCGCCAAGCAGGCCCGGGACCGGGAATTCCAGGCGGTGATGCCGCTGCGGGGCAAGATCCTGAATACCTGGGAAGTGGATTCCGGTGAAATTCTGGCTTCCCAGGAAGTTCACGACATTGCCGTGGCCATCGGTGTTGATCCGGGCTCAGAGGATCTTACCGGGTTGCGCTACAACAAAGTCTGTATCCTGGCGGATGCCGACTCCGACGGCCTGCATATCGCCACCTTGCTGTGCGCGCTGTTCGTAAAACACTTCCGACCACTGGTTTCTGCCGGCCATGTATTTGTCGCCATGCCGCCGCTGTACCGGGTGGATCTGGGCAAGGAAACCTTCTATGCCCTCGATGAGCACGAAAAGCAGGGTATTATCGACCGCCTGGCAGCCGAGAAGCGGAAGGGCAAGGTTCAGGTGACCCGTTTCAAGGGCCTGGGTGAGATGAATCCCCTGCAATTGCGCGAAACCACCATGGCGCCAGACACTCGCCGCCTGGTGATGCTCACCCTGGAAGAGGGTGATGACACCGATGAGCGAATGGACATGTTGCTGGGCAAGAAGCGGGCTTCAGACCGCCGGGTTTGGCTGGAAGCCTACGGCAATATGGCGGATATTGCGGTTTGATATTCCCTGCAGTGCTATAAAAATCATTACTTATTCTTTCTCAGAATTGATGAGGGCCGCTATCCTGCCAGTTTTCTAACCGGAATAACCGAGTTATGGACTGGCACGGATGGTTTTCCCTTGGGTTGGCGGGTGCCGCCCTGGTACTGATGAGCTCTGGCCGCTTTGCGCCGCATCTGGTGATGATGGCGGCATTGGTGGTGCTGAGTGCCAGCGGTATCATCGGCCCGGAACAGGCCCTTGCCGGCTTCAGTAATCCGGGGCTGATCACAGTGGTTGCCCTGTTTGTGGTGGCCTCCGGTGTTCACCATTCCGGGGGTGTTGACCTCCTGGTGCACTACATTCTCGGCAGCCCGAAAACCGTTCGCGGGGCCCAGGCCCGCATTGCCTTACCAGTCACGTTGCTCAGTGGCTTCCTGAATAATACGCCGGTGGTTGCCACCATGATTCCGGCCGTTCATGCCTGGTCCCGCAAGATTGGAATTGCCCCTTCCAAGCTGATGATTCCCCTCAGCTATGCCGCCATTTTCGGCGGAACGCTCACCCTGATCGGTACCAGTACCAACCTGGTGGTCAATGGTCAGTACCAGCAGCTGACCGGTGAAGAAGGCTTTTCAATTTTCGCCATTACCCAGGTTGGGCTGCCGGTTGCGATCATCGGGGTTGCTGTGATGTTGCTGGTACTGCCGCGGATGTTGCCAGACCGTAAAGACCAGCAGAAGTTCGGCTCGGTCAAAGAGTTTACGCTGGAAGTGGCGGTCGCGTTCGAGGGGCCGCTGGTCGGCAAAAGCGTAGGTGAGGCCGGGCTGCGGGAGCTGGATCGACTCTACCTGGTTGAAATTGAGCGGGATGGCAGCGTGGTGACGGCGGTGCCATCGGAAGAGCGTCTTCGGGGCGGTGACCGCCTGGTGTTCGCCGGCGATACCCAGGCAATTTCTGATCTGTTGCGGATCAACGGCATCGTGCCTTCGGTGCATGATGATGAGCCGTCTCTCAGCAAGGACCGCGCCGAACGACGTTTGGTGGAGGCCGTGTTGTCGCCCCAGTCTGATGTGCTTGGCCAGACCATCAGGGATGCCCGGTTTCGGGACCGCTACGGTGCCGTGGTGCTGGCGGTTGCGCGGGGAGGTGAACGGGTGCCGGGTAACCTGGGCAACATTCGCCTGAAACCCGGTGATGTCTTGTTACTGGAAGCTCGCCCTGCGTTTGTCAGCCGGCAGCGATACAACAAGGATTTCCTGCTGATCAACGACCTTGAGACAGAAGCGCCGCGCCATGACCGGGCCTGGTTGTCCTGGGGCATTTTGCTGGTGTTGGTCGGGCTTGCCGCCTGCGGCATCATGACGATGCTCAACGCTGCCCTGGTAGGAGCATTCGTGATGATCCTTTCCGGCTGTTGTACGGTTGGCCAGGCCCAGAAAGCGGTAGACGTTCCGGTGATTCTCACGATCGCCGCTTCCTTTGCCATGGGCGGAGCGCTGGAACAGACGGGAGCGGCGAGTTATCTGGCCGGTGCGGTGTTCAGCCTGAGCGATGGCCACACCCTGCTGGCGTTATTGCTGGTTTACCTGGTGGTGTCAGTGCTGACGGAAGTCATCACCAATAACGCAGCCGCCGTCCTGATTGTGCCGGTGGTGCTATCGCTCACGTCTGCGATGGGCGTGGATTCCGAGCCGTTTATCATAGCGGTGATGATGGCCGCTTCGGCAAGCTTTGCCACACCACTGGGTTATCAGACCAACATGATGGTGTTCGGGCCGGGAGGCTACCGTTTCAGCGATTTTATCCGGGTTGGTTTGCCGATGAATGTCTTTATCGGCCTGGTGACGGTTGGAGTTATTTCTGTGGTTTACGGTGTTTGATGGGGGTTGGCGAGGATATCGCAGCACAAAACCTGCAAACGCCCCTTATGCTGGTAGGCCAGTGACAGGGTGACGCACATATAGGCGCCGGTTACGCACAGGTAGGGTGTTGTAACGTGCAGGTTCTCAGGCTGAGCCAGGGCCTGGCGCAGGTATTGCTGGCGGAACCAGTCGGCGCTGGTGGTGTTCTCCAGCGGCCGGAAACGGGGGTCCCGCTTCTCAATGGCGGAGTCGGAGACCAGGGTGTCTTCAATCTGGATGCCCTTGTCATCCGCGAGATAGCAGCGGGATACGGCGGGGTGGTTCAGCAGTTCAAAGCAGGCCTGTGACATCAGGCTGCCGTCCTGCAGCCGTTCAATGGCCCGCCGGAACGGCCCGTTGAAATAGTTGACCAGTTGCTGTGTGGGGTCCTGGGTGATCTGTTTGCGCTTCTTGTATTCCTGAAGTAATTCTTCGAGGTCTGCGGGCGTGTGGGGCAGTTCCCCGAGTTCAAGGCAAGGGCGCCGGAAATAGAATCCCTGTACAAAGTCCACGCCAGCATCGATGGCTATCATGGCCTGATCACGGGTTTCCACGCCTTCCAGTAGTACCAGGCATCCCGACTGGTGAAGCAGTGACACCATGCCATTCAGAATCTGCCGTGCCCGCTGATCGTCAGTGGCGCGGGTCAGCAGCGTACGATCCAGTTTGACGATATCTGGCGACAGGTTCCAGATTCGCTCGAAATTCGAGTGGCCAGCACCAAAATCATCGATCGCGGTGAGGCAGCCAAGTTTCCGGTAGTAGGCGACGGTATCTTTCAGTCTCTCAGCATCGTCTGTGGGCTGCTCAACAATCTCCATCACAATTCGATGGGGTGGTAGCCCGGTTTTCTTCAGAAGCGCCCCAAAGAACGAATCCGACTGGCTGCCACTGGTCACCACCCGGGGGGATACGTTCAGGAACAGCCAGTTCAGCTGATCTTTTATGCCGCTGTAGTTACGAATATGCAGGTATCGACACAGCCGGTCCAGCAGAAGGTTTTCAGCGTCGGTGTCCGGAAGTTCAAACAGGTGGTTGGGAAGTACAGCCGCGTTGTCGTTGTCGAACGCCCGGATCAGGGCCTCATAACCAACGGTCCGTTTGTGGGAGATGCTGTAAATCGGTTGCAGGGCGGTTCTGAGCTTTAGCCCTCTGAAATCGGCTGTCCAGGTCTCTCCTTGCTGAGTGAGCATGGGCGAGAGCAGGTCCAGTTCTGGCGCTGGCAGGATATCGGTAAGGCTGTGGGACATAGGCGAGTCTGAACCGTTTAACGAACGCATCAGGAGCAGCAGTTGTGGTGCTGACCACTGAACTGTTAGCCAGAGTGCCCACATCCCTGGCACGTTTGCCTGTATTTCAAGGCGTTAACTGTTTAGCTAAAGCGCAGATTGCCAAAAAACAGGAATCATTACCACTGTTTAACCGGTAAAACTCGAAACAGTTTGTGACTTTGTGTTGGTATGGGGAATTCGGGGCGGGGCTTTGGAGAGCAGAACCCCCGGCAGGCCGGGGGTTCAGAATGGAGCATATTAATTGTTGCTGGGTACTACTACGGATTCGTCGAATTCCAGTTCCATGTCGTTTCCTCTCGGTCACTGAGGCCCCCGACGGGGCGAATTAAAGTATGTGAGAAGTTTAGCGTTGCTGTGAATTTGCACAATCCGTAGAACCCGTATTCGACCAAAGTGGCCAGTGCCAGCCCCGGTGTCCGCCAGAGACTTGATCAGATAATTTGATGCATCCCGGCAGAATATTTTGATTTTCACCCGGCAGTTCGGGGCCTAGACTGACCTAAACGTATCAGTCGCACAGGGTGGCTCAGTCCAGGGATGGAGGATTTCCCAAATCATGAAATTACGAAATACCAACACCGCCTACGGTCTGATCGCTGTCAGTTTGCACTGGCTGGTGGCGCTGGCGGTCATTGGCCTGTTCGGGCTCGGCTGGTGGATGGTGGAACTGTCCTACTATGACCCTTGGTACCGACAGGGCCCACACATTCACCGGAGCATTGGCATCCTGTTGTTCATAGTGGTGGTGGCCCGGCTGTTGTGGCGAGTTGTGACTCCGCCTCCCAGGCCGCTGCCTGAGCATCAGCGGTGGGAAGTGATTGCCGCCCATGGGGCCCATGGGTTGCTCTATCTGCTTCTGTTCGTAGCCATGATCAGTGGATACCTGATTACCACGGCCGATGGCTCGTCCATCAGCGTATTTGGCTGGTTTGAGGTGCCTTCAGTCACCGGCCGGATCAGGGGGATGGAGGACACCGCGGGTGCGGTCCATTACTGGAGCACCTGGGCACTGGTCGGGTTGGCCGGGCTGCATGCCCTGGCGGCCTTGAAACACCATTTTATTGATCGGGATGCCACGCTCAGGCGCATGCTTGGCCGCGGTTGACGCAGATCCGAAGACCGAAACGATAACCATGACTCACTCAGGGAGAAGACCATGAAAAAACTCTTGCTCGCATCCGCCGTTTCAGTGGCACTGATTGGCACTGCCAATGCCAATGCCAGCGAACACAGCGGCACCTATGCCTTTGATAAAGAGGGCGCCCACCAGTTCATCACCTTCAAGATTTCCCATCTTGGCTACAGCTGGCTGTATGGCCGGTTCAACGACTTCGACGGCGAATTTGCCTACGACGCCGAGAACCCGGAGAACAGCACGGTCACCGTTACAATCGACACGGCCAGTGTGGACTCCAACCACGCCGAGCGCGACAAGCATTTGCGCAGCAAGGACTTTCTGCACGTGAGTGAGTTCCCGCAGGCCACCTTCAAAAGCAAGCGGGTGGTTGTGGATGACGACGGCGAGGCTGATATCATCGGCGACTTCACCCTGCGCGGCGTGACCCGTGAGATCACCCTGGAAGCCGAAATGCTTGGCCACGGTGAAGACCCCTGGGGCGGCTACCGTATGGGCTTTGAGGCCGAGACCGAATTTCGTCTGAAGGATTTCGGTATTCCGATGGATCTGGGTGAAGCCTCTGAAACCGTTGAAATCAAGATCTCCATCGAAGGCATTCGTCAGTAATCCTGATTGAAACCTCTGTCTCAGGTTCCGGGGTTAAACCCGGAACCTGCCTGTCTGTTGCTCCAGTTCTGAAGCATAGTCCTTAAGTGACTCGCTGATCCCATCGATGGCACGAGAGCGCTCAGCGCTGGCCGCGGCCAGGTCGTTAATGTCGGTAATGCTGCGATTGATCTCGTCCACAACCTGGGTTTGTTCTTCGGTGGCCGATGCCACGCTGGTG
Source organism: Marinobacter sp. KM021 (assembly GCF_050707965.1). Classification (NCBI taxonomy): domain Bacteria; kingdom Pseudomonadati; phylum Pseudomonadota; class Gammaproteobacteria; order Pseudomonadales; family Marinobacteraceae; genus Marinobacter; species Marinobacter sp. KM021. Next base: position 2,257,827 of record NZ_CP136129.1, on the reverse strand, counting down.
TTTACATCGGTGATATTGGAGATCGCCTCCAGAATGGCTTGCAGTTCCTGCTCCGCTTCGGTGGCCAGTTTTTCTGTCTCAGCTGCTTCTTTACTGCCGGTTTCCATCACATTGACCACATCCGAAACGCCAGTCTGCAGTGCTGTGATCATGGTCTGAATATCCTCGGTGGACTGTTGTGTGCGTTGGGCGAGCGTTCGCACCTCATCCGCCACCACCGCAAAGCCCCGGCCTTGCTCACCGGCTCTTGCGGCTTCAATGGCAGCGTTCAGGGCCAGCAGGTTGGTTTGTTCGGCGATACCGCGAATCACATCCAGAACCGAGGTGATGTTGTCAGAATCATCAGACAGCTTGCGGATCACACCAACCGCCTTGGAGATCTGGGCCGCCAGCCGGTGCACCTGCCTGGATGAATTCCGGATGATTTCGGCACTGTTCTGCCCCTTGAGGTCTGCTTCCCGGGTGATCTCGGCCGCCCTTGAGGCATTCCCGGCAACTTCTTCGATCGCGCTTTGCATCTCATTGATGGCCGTTGCCACCATGGATATCGAATCGGTCTGTCGGGTAACGCCCTCGTTGTTGTCCCGCGCAGCAGACGCCAGTTCAGTGGCGCCCTGGCCCAGATCCCGGCTCAGGGTCTGTATTGAGCCGATCATGCCCTGAAGGTTCTCCAGTACCTGATTGAAACTCCTGGCCAGTTGCCCCAGATCGTCCTCCACGGCCACCGGTATTCGTTGGGTCAGGTCGCCTTCACCCTGGGCAATATTATCGAGCTGGCTGCGCAGGGCTTGAATGGATCGGATGATCAGTCTGAGGAAAATCAGGAACAGGGCAATACTGATAACGATGGCCGCGACCGTGATAACGGTAATGGTTACGGTGCTGGAAGTGCCTTCGGCGCGGGCTTCGGCATAGCGAATCTGGGCCTGTTCATCCGCATGGCCTTCGGCCCTGTCGTAGAATGCCCGTAGCCGCTGGAACAGCCCGATGGTTTCAGTGGCGGCAAGGTTTCTGGCTTGTGTTCCGTCCCCCCGCTGTGCCAGTGCCAGAACCTGGCGCGCAGAGCGCTCCCATTGGTCAAAGGCCTGGTCAAAGCCCCCGGTCACAGAGCTGATCCCTGTGCCCCGTAGCCGCGCTACGCTGTCGGTAAAACGCCGGCGTGCCTGCTCCACGTTCTCCTCGAAATCTGCGATGGCGTCTGTTGTGTCTTCACCATTCAGGGTCTGGTCGACCACCATCATCTGAGCAACTAAAGCCTGATACAGGTCGCGGTCACCGTTGAGGATTTCGGCAACCGACGGCAGGAAGGTAACGGCAATATCTTCAGTGCTTTCCACCAGGTTTTTGGCTGTCAGCATGCCGAATCCACCGGCGACAACCAATGCCAGAGCGGTGATGAAAAAGGGCAGGGCGATCTTGGTGCGCAACCCCAGATTGTTTAAAACGTTCATTCAGCCTCCAGATTATTGTTGTTGCTCTAGAGGCTAAGCGTAGCAGGGGGTGGGGCGTTGTCACCCTGAACATGAGGGTGGAATCTTGATTTAGCTCAGGATTTGATGACGAATCAGGGTTGTTGCACGTTGCCGGATTGTTCACTGGTTCGGCACAGATGCCGTTGGCGCCAGAACTGGGCGATAAAGATGACAACGCCGATGACCAGACCGGCCCAAAGGTAAGGCTCCGGCATCTGGAATGATCCACTGATGGCGAATTCCACCAGCAGCATCAGCGCGACGGCCAGGGTGGCGTTCACCAAGGCTGTCACCAGGGCGTGCCCGCAGGCTTTGAGATTGGGTTTCATAGGTTTCCGCTTGTCAGGGGATAAAACGGCTTTCTATTCACTGTGGCGAGAATACGGTGCACCTTACAGACTCTCCATGCGGGAATTCCGCTATTGGAAATTGGTGTATCGTTGCTTGCGTCCATATAATGTGCGCCACATTGCCCGGTGTTTGTGCCGGGTTATCGGGGCTGCATCAAAGCCGCATTTCAAAACAGGCAGTTAAGGCAAAGAGGCATCTATGCCAGAGTTTCAGACAACGGATGAAGGTTTCGAAAGGGTATCGCTACGGGATTATACCGAGAAGGCCTACCTCGACTACTCCATGTACGTGATCCTGGACCGTGCATTGCCCAACGTAGGGGATGGGCTCAAGCCGGTGCAGCGTCGGATTGTTTATGCCATGTCGGAGCTGGGGCTGAAATCCACCTCCAAGTACAAGAAATCTGCCCGTACCGTTGGTGATGTGCTGGGTAAGTTCCACCCCCATGGTGACAGCGCCTGCTATGAAGCCATGGTGCTGATGGCGCAGCCGTTCTCCTATCGCTACCCGTTGGTGGATGGTCAAGGTAACTGGGGCTCGCCGGACGACCCGAAATCGTTCGCCGCCATGCGTTACACCGAATCCCGCTTGGCTGCCTTTGCCGATGTTCTTCTGGGTGAGTTGGGGCAGGGAACCGTGGACTGGGCGCCGAACTTTGATGGCACCATGGAGGAGCCGTCCGTTCTGCCAGCCCGGTTGCCTCATGTCCTGCTGAACGGCACCACCGGCATTGCCGTGGGCATGGCCACCGATATTCCGCCGCACAACGTGCGAGAGGTCACCGCCGCCTGCATTCGCTTGCTGGATGACCCGGAAGCCACCGTTGACCAGCTCTGTGAACACATCAAGGGGCCGGATTTTCCCACCTATGCGGAAATTATTACCCCCCGCAAGGATCTGAGGCAGATCTATGAAACCGGCCGCGGCTCTCTGCGTATGAGAGCGCGCTGGGTTCGTGAAAGTGGCGAGATCGTGATTACCGATCTGCCACATCAGGTATCCGGTAACCGGGTGCTGGAGCAGATTGCCCAGCAGATGCAGGGCAAGAAACTGCCCATGGTGGCGGACCTGCGTGACGAATCCGACCATGAGAACCCTACCCGCCTGGTGATTGTGCCCCGCTCTAACCGGATCGATCTGGATGGCTTGATGGCGCACCTGTTTGCCAGTACCGATCTGGAGAAAACCTACCGGGTTAACATCAACGTTATTGGTAATGACGGCCGCCCGGGTGTGAAGGGGCTTCGCCAGATTCTGACCGAGTGGCTGGCCTTCCGTAAAACCACGGTTACTCGCCGTCTGCAACATCGCCTGGACAAGGTTCTGGCCCGGTTGCACCTTCTCGAAGGTTTGTTGATTGCCTATCTCAACATCGATGAAGTGATTGAGATCATTCGTACCGAAGACAAGCCCAAGGCCGTACTGATGTCCCGGTTTGGCCTGTCAGCAGACCAGGCGGAAGCTATCCTTGAGCTGAAATTGCGCCACCTGGCAAAACTCGAGGAAATGAAAATCCGCGGTGAGCAGGACGAACTGGCCGCGGAAAGGGATGAGCTGCAGGCCATTCTGGGCTCGGAAGACCGCCTGCGCGAGCTGATCAAGACCGAACTGCAGCAGGATGCCGAAACCTACGGTGATGACCGCCGTTCCCCCATTGTCGCCCGTGAAGAGGCCAAGGCCTTCAGTGAGATTGACCTGGTGTCCAACGACCCGGTCACTGTGGTGCTGTCGGAGAAAGGCTGGGTGCGGGCTGCCAAGGGGCACGACATTGATCCGTCCGGGCTCAGTTACAAGTCTGGCGACCGCTTTGCGCTGGCTGCCAGGGGCAGAAACAATCAGCAGGCCATCTTCCTCGACAGCACTGGGCGTGCCTATGCGCTCATGACTCACAGTCTGCCGTCTGCCCGAGGGCAGGGCGAGCCTCTTACCGGCCGGATCAACCCACCGTCCGGGGCGACCTTCTCTGGCCTGCTGATGGGAAATCCGGAGCGTAAAGCGCTGCTGGTCACCGACGGCGGCTATGGTTTCGTGACCTCGTTGAACGACATGATCAGCAAGAATCGAGCTGGCAAGGCGGTGGTGTCTGTGCCCAAAGGGGCCCGAATCATGCCCCCTGTGCTGATCCCAGAGACAGCAACAACCCTTTACCTGGCGGCTATATCCAACGAGGGGCGGATGCTGGTTTTCCCGCTCAGCGAATTGCCGGAACTGGCCAAGGGTAAGGGCAACAAGATCATCAGCATTCCCTCTGCCCGCGTTCAGAATCGTGAGGAGTATGTGGTGGCTGCCGCCGTCTTCGGTGAAGAAGACCAACTGGAGGTGAAGGCCGGCAAACGCAAACTGGGTCTGCGTTTTGCAGATCTGGAGCATTATCTTGGTGAGCGTGGCCGGCGTGGTCACAAATTGCCCAGAGGGCTCCAGCGGGTAGACGGCATTGATGTGATTCCGTCTGCGGCCCGTGCCCAGGAAGAAGCGCAGGACGTGGAGGGCGCCGACAGTGAGTGAGCTGGTTCTGGTAAATGTGTCCGGGCGAGATAAGCCCGGATTGACCTCGGAGATCACCGGGATCATGGGGCAGTACGATGTCCGGATTCTGGATATTGGCCAGGCGGTGATTCACGACCACCTGACCTGGGGCATACTGATCGAGATCCCGGATGAGTCGAAATCGTCCCCGGTGATCCGTGACGTTCTTTTTCGACTGCATGCCCTGGACCTTCAGGTGCGCTTTGCCCCCATCACGGTGGAGGAATACCAGGCATGGGCCGAAGGGCGTAACCGGGCCTGCTACATCGTTACCCTGCTATCCCGTGACATCAAGGCCGAACAGATTGCCCGGGTATCGGCCATTACGGCCCGGCATGGGCTGAACATTGACAACATTACCCGCCTTTCTGCACGCCCGTCGCTCAATCAGGGGGAGAACCGCATTGCCTGTGTCGAGTTTTCGGTGCGGGGGACGCCGTCAGACCTGGAACAACTTCGGGCGGACTTCCTGCATATTGCCGGTGAGATGAACGTGGACATCGCCTTCCAGGAAGACTCCATTTTCCGGCGAAACCGCCGGTTGGTGGTGTTTGATATGGATTCCACGCTGATTGAGGCCGAGGTGATCGATGAGCTGGCCCACGAGGCTGGCGTGGGCGAGCAGGTTGCGGAAATAACCGAGCGTGCCATGCAAGGTGAGCTGGACTTCAGCCAGAGCTTTGCCGAGCGGCTGGCGCTGCTCAAAGGCCTGGATGAGTCGGTGCTTGAAAGTATTGCCGGTCGGCTGCGTATGACAGAGGGGGCTGAGCACCTGATCCGAAGCCTGAAAGCGCTGGGCTACCGCACCGCGATTCTCTCTGGCGGCTTTACCTACTTTGCCCGCCACCTGCAGCAAAAACTGGGCATTGACTACGTGTATGCCAACGAACTGGACATTGTCGACGGCAAGGTGACCGGCCAGGTCAAAGGCCAGATTGTGGATGGCAAGCGCAAAGCCGAGCTGCTGCTCGAGATTGCCGAAAAAGAGCATATCTCAAGGGAGCAGGTCATCGCCGTGGGTGATGGTGCCAACGACTTGCCGATGCTGAGCCAGGCGGGCCTGGGCGTGGCCTTCCGTGCCAAGCCGCTGGTCAAGGAATCGGCCCGGCACTCCATTTCCACCCTGGGCCTGGACGCCATTCTGTACCTGATCGGTTTTCGCGAAAGTGATACCAATCAGACCCTCCAGAACAGCAGCCTGTGAATGCAAAAAGGGCGAGGTTCTGACACCTCGCCCCTTTTTCCTCTATCCGGAATTGGCGTCCGGTCAGTGGTCCCCGAAGTCGTAGTTCATCTCCGGTACTGGTGCCTGCAGGTAATAACCCTGGATATAGTTCACCCCGGCCTGCCACAGCGTTGCCAGTACACTGGCGTTCTCTACCAGCGGTATGATGGTGAGCTTGCCGGCATTCTGCAGGCTCTTGACCATTTCCTTGACCTGCTCCTTGGCTTCATCGCTCTTCTGGATTTCTTCCGTGAAGGAGCCGTCAATCTTCACGTAGTCGGCGTCAATGTGCTTGAGCGTGTTGAACGGATTCAGGGCGCAGCCAAACTGGGCAATGGATACCTTACTGTGAAGTTCGTGTACCGCTTTGGTGAACTCCTTGGCCTGCTTCATGTAGTTGTTGGCATCGCCTTCGCGGATCTGGAAAATCAGTGAGTCTCCCGGCAGGCGAGCCGCCTTGAGGGCAACGCTGAGCCAGGGCGTAAAGGTTTTGTCCTGCAGTGTCTCGGCGGTGATGTTCAGGAACAGCCTGGTGTCATGACCCCGTGACCGGTGGCTTGCCAGCTGTTTGATGGTTTGCAGGATCACCCAGCGGTCAATCTTGATGGCCGTATCGCTCGGCCCCATGGGGGGCAGGAAGTCGTAGGGAGAGACTTCCTCGTTGTCTTTGTCGAGCATGCGAACGAAGGCCTCGTAATGCTCTTCGCCCTCACCCCGCAGGTTGATGATAGGCTGGAACAGCAGCCGGAAGCGGTTGTCGTCCAGGGCCTTGAGGATAGCCTCAACCGAGTTGCTTTCATCCAGGCTTTCGTACTGGGCGGGATTATAGACCACGATCCCGTTACCCCGTTCATGGCCCTCGAGCTTCTTCACCTCGGCGGAGGCGGTATGGGCACGCCCCATCAGTTCCTCTGCCTTGGGCGAATTCTCCGTGATCGCGGCTATGCCGATGGACACTGTCAGCGGTACTGTCTTGCCGTTGATGTCGAACAGATGATCTTCAACCGCTTTGCGGACCCGCTCAGCAATGCCTTCCATATGTTTCTCATCGCAGGGCAGGCACATCAGGCAGAAGGCATCATCGCTCAGCCTGGCCAGCGTCACTTCCTCGCCGGCCTGTTCTTTTAGCAGCGAGGCCAGATCACCCAGCAACAGATCGGCACCGGCGATACCGACCTGGCCCTTCATACTTATGAAGTTGTCCAGGGCGATGTAGGCCAGGGCGCCGGTCTGGTTGTTCTTGCCGGCATTGGCAATGGCCTGGGCCAGAGCGTCCATCAGGTATTGACGGTTATACAGGCCCGTGAGCAGATCCTGGCTGCTGATCTGTTTGAGCTTTTCTTCCAGCTCGGCATCGCTGTGTTCCGGCTGCAATACGATCTGCGTGCAGGCTTCGCCATCATAAGTGGCGGCAGAGACAGACATGGTTACGTTCAATTCCTGATCGTCGCTGCGGCGTGCGGTGCAGTTCAGGGTCATGCCGTCCTTGCCATCATCGGCAAAGGCCTTCATGAAGTCTTTGTACTTGTCCTGGCTTTCCGGGGTCAGGGTATCGAGAACCGGGATGCAGATAAGGTCATCAATGTCGTCGTAGCCCAGGAACTCCATGTAGGACTGGTTGGCATAGATGTGCATGCCATCGTTGATGTAGGCGATGGCGTCCTTGGAGCTTTCCAGAAGCAGCTGGCAGCGCTGTTCGGCCTCACGCAGGTGGGATTCCAGAACCCGACGACGGCGGCGCTCTTCCAGGGCGGCCAATTCGCGTTTCACCACCAGCACGAGCAGATCCTTGTACTCGAACGGCACAGCATCCTGTCCGCCGGCCCGGATAATGTTCACCGTTCTTTCCCGGCTGACTTCCTCGGTCAGGAGAACGAAGGGGATGTCCTTGTCCATGCGCTTGACCATGGCCAGGGCGTCATCCGGCCCGAACTCCTGCTCCAGGTCCCGGGCCAACAGTAGGTCCCAGTTACTGGTTTTCAGGGCTTCTTCCAGATCTTCTTCCGAGGTTATACGGTGTGCCCGGGTGGCCTTGCCCGAGTTGCGGAGCAGGCTGACCATGGATTCAGCATCATTTTGAGATGGATCAAGAATCAGCAGGTGTACGGTCGCGTTTTTTCTGCATTCGTAAGACTTCTCATGGATACGGTCACTTCCGCTGAATGATGCAGGGGTTGGCGATCAATAACAACCCTGGCAGTAGCCGTGGTTCACAGTCTTTCCGACCTTTGGCGTTACAGTGATGGCCACAGGGAGTCGAATTCGTCTTCCGTGGCGCCGGGCGTTGATGGCGGAGCGCCATTCGGACTGGCCAGGGCCGCCGGATTCTGCAGTTTCAGTTCAAACTGGCTGATGCTGCCGGTGGCAGAGACCTTCTTGAGCAACTGCCCCTGATCTTCCCGGCCATCGTGCAGCAATGAGATGCGACTGCCACTCTGGAAGGGCAGTCTCGGGGTTATGAGGGTAGCGGCCTGATTAACCACACTGATCTCCGGCAGTAGCAGCCCCCGGAGGTATTCGCTGCTGTTGCCCACCTTCTGGATCAGCCTTACCCCGCACGGTGCGGCGCTTGGGGCCAGCAGCTCAATGCCGATCTGGGTGCCCTGATTCCGGACCTGACGCAGCCAGCGCACCACGGCGATGCTCCAGGGGTGGGATTTCTGTTCACGTACCCCAAGAATCTCACCCGCCTGCAGCGAGGCTGGTACATTGGTTTCCCAGGCAACGCAGTAGCCACCCGGGCTGGTGTTGATCAGCAGGGCATGATGGGAGCGGGGGCGGCTCTTCTCCTGTCCCGTGGGTATGGCGGCCCCGGTACCCGACTTGAAGTTGATCGGTGCATCGGCCGCGTGCAACCTGTCTTCACTTGGGCCCGCGTCGTGGGCTCCGGCCCAGGCGTCCGTGTTCCGGTTGGCATTGCGGATAAACCGGTTTTCCTGCTCGGGATCAATGGTTTCGTTACCGTTCAGGAACTCGGCAAAGGTCTTTTCACCAGCTACGAAATAGTGGGTGGCCGTCAGGCCGACGCAGACCTCCAGCGTGCCCTGGCTGGAAATGCGGTTGAAATTCCGCTTGGCCAGAATACCCAGCGCCTGGCTGAGATGTGTCAGCAGGGTGTCGCTGATTTTGGGCGATACCTGTAGCCGCGTAGCATCTTTCTCGTGGCTGCGCCTGGCGTGCAGCACCTCGGCCAGCTGCGTGGAAAGATCTTTGGTGTCAAAACCGAAGCTTTCGTCCCCCGGTTTGTTTTCCAGCAAGCTCCGGTAGACTGGCGGGTTGTCCAGCTCCATGTTGATCACGAACAGGCTGTCAGTTCCAATGTCCGGGCCGCACTGGCAGAACTCGGTCCAGGACTCGAACAGCTCGTAAACCTGAGTCAGCTCGGCCTGACGCAGTTGATTGGGGCGGGCGCAGCCCAGCAGGAGAATGCGTTTGTAGCTGTCGGCTACAGTACTGGCGCGGCGATGGGTCAGGGTGTCGTCATCGATTTCCAGTGCGGCCAGTTTGTTCCGATGCGCAAACCGGTACAGACGGTGGCACTCCAGCCAGCTCAGGGCCGGGCTTGGGCAGTAGAGCTGATGCGAACGGACAATCGTGGCGCCCAGCTCGGATATGGCGCGGTGAACGGCGGCGGCAACGTGGCGGCGATTTTTTTCCAGACCGCCGTTATCCAGATATTCCAGCACACACAGTTTATAGCCGCTGGCCAGGTGCAACTGGAGGGCCTGGGCCAGGTTGGCAATCTTGCGCTGCTTCTCGGGCAGGGCGATGGCCAGGCCCAGAAAGTGGCGTGACAACTCGTTGCAGACAAAATGAATTTTCTCGCGAACCAGCTCAAGGAACTGCATTCGTTGCTGCGGCGCCAGAAACAGGTGGTTCAGTTCAATAATCGCATGGTAAAGCTGGCGGGATGCCTCACCGATGTTGGCCATCGGTAGCTGGTCAATCCACAGACGAAAGGCCTTGGGTGTCGTATCGCAAAACGACAGGCTTGCGGTTTTCTGTTCAGGAACCTTCAGTTCAGGTTTCAGAATATTGCCTTCCATGATCTCACGCCAGTGTTTGAGTCGCTTTGAGTATGTATCGACCGAAAGTGTCGAAAATACATGCTTTTATTGTCTTTACCTATAGAACTTTAAGATAGCAAACCAATAACAAAAAGCGAGAAGATCATGAGTTGACAATCTTTGACAAGTGTAAGTGGGACCGCTTTTGCGACATGTCTCACGTTACGCTGATGTTGGCCTGATTATCGCCTGTGAAAACAGGGGTTTTACTGGTTTCCCCGGGCAGTTCCCTGACCAGCCTTGGAACCAGAAAGCCCGGCAGCCGCGTCATAAGCGCCCGAACCAGCGCTGCCGCCGCCTGGTCGCTGACATCAAAGTGATGGGCGCCGGCAACGGGATCAAACGCGTGCAGGTAGTAGGGCATAACGCCCGAATCAAACAGGTCTTCACTCAGCCGGGCCAGGATGTTGGCTGAGTCATTGACCCCTTTCAGGATCACGCTCTGGTTGAGCAGGGTCACCCCCACTTCGCGAAGGCGCGCAAAGGCCTTTCGTGTGTCTGAGTCTAGCTCTGCCGGGTGATTCACATGCACCACGAGGATTTTCTGAAGTGGCGAATTGCCAAGCCAGCCCAGCAGGGCGTCGCACACCCGTTGCGGAATAACGACCGGTAGCCGGCTGTGTATTCGCAGGCGCTTGATATGCGGTATGCCTGCCAGGGCTTCGGCCCATTGCGCCAGTAGCCGATCATTCACTGCCAGTGGATCACCACCGCTGAAGATCACTTCGTTAATTTCGGGGGCGGCATTCAGGGTCGCCAGAACCTGCTGGCGGTCGTTCGGACCGAGCCGCTGGGATTCATAGGGGAAGTGGCGGCGAAAGCAGTAGCGACAGTTGATTGCACACTGGCCCGTTACCATCAGCAGTGCCCGGCTCTGGTACTTGCGGATCAGCCCTGTGGTCTGGATGGCGTTGTTCTCTTGCAGCGGATCGCGCACATAACCTGCTTGTTGTCGCGATTCTTCCGCCAGCGGCAGTACCTGTCGCAACAGGGGATCATTGGGGTCACCCGGAGTCATTCGCCGTAGGAACGGCTCGGGCACCCGCACGGGAAACAGGTGGTGGCCCGCGCTGGCACCCGTGAGCCAGGGCTCTGCCGGCAGCTTCAGACGCCCAAGCAGCTGCTCCGGGCAGGTAACGGATTCTGCCAGAATCTGTTGCCAGCCTTTAGCACAATTGTGGGGCTGTCGACGCGGTTCGGTAGCGATCAATGATGGCTCTTCGTTACGGGCTTCTATACGGGCAGGGGTTCGCTGTATCATAGCGACCTTTGAAATTTTAACGACAGTCTGTCAGGTGGACATTTCATGGCTTCATATTCTACCAACGAATTTCGCAGCGGTCTCAAAGTTTTGCTGGATGGCGACCCCTGTATCATGCTGGAGAACGAGTTCGTCAAGCCCGGTAAGGGGCAGGCGTTCAACCGCGTTAAACTGCGTAACCTGATGACCAACCGGGTCTGGGAGCGTACGTTCAAATCCGGCGAGAGCCTGGAAGCCGCGGACGTGATGGACCAGGACATGGAATACCTGTACACCGACGGTGAGTTCTGGCATTTCATGCTGACCGACGGCTCGTTCGAACAGTACGCTGCCGATGCCAAGGCCGTGGGCGACACTGTCAAGTGGCTGAAAGAGCAGGATGTTTACACCGTGACCCTGTACAACGGCGCGCCGCTGACGGTCACACCGCCAAACTTTGTTGAGCTGGAAGTGGTGGATACCGACCCGGGCATGAAGGGAGATACCGCCCAGGGCGGCTCCAAGCCGGCGACACTGTCGACCGGTGCCGTGGTGAACGTGCCTTTGTTCATCACCATTGGTGAGGTGTTGAAAGTAGACACCCGCTCTGGCGAGTACGTTAACCGCGTCAAGAGCAGCTGATCCGACAATGACCGATCAGCCTGTCTGGCAGCCTTCTGCCTCGCGGGAGCATCTGAAAAGCCGTGCACAACAGCTAGCCTGGGTGCGCGGCTTTTTTGCAGAGCGGGGTGTTTTGGAGGTCGAAACGCCGGTGCTCGGACGGCATGGCGTCACCGATATCAACCTCGACGGTATCGCGGCGGCCGTCAACGCTACCGGAGTTTCTGGCGGCTGGTTGCAGACCTCCCCTGAATATCACATGAAACGCCTGCTGGCGGCGGGCTCGGGATGTATCTATCAGATTGCCCGGGTGTTTCGTAATGGCGAGCGTGGTAGTCGCCATAACCCCGAATTTTCGTTGCTGGAATGGTACCGGGTGGGCCTGGACGACACGGCGATGATGGCCGAAGTGGCTGACCTGGTGTGTGGCTGGCTGGGATGTGATCGCCCGGATGTGCTGACCTACCGTGAGGCCCAGCAAACGCTAGCCGGCATCGATCCGATGGCCATCACGGATCACGACCTGTACCAGTACTGTCAGCAATGGCTGGAGCCGGAGCAGTTGGCCGGCATGGGGCGTGATGATTGCCTGGACCTGGTGATGAGCTTCAAGGTTGAGCCGTTGTTGGGGCGGGGCCGGCCGGTGTTCATTACCCGGTATCCGGCTAGCCAGGCAGCATTGGCCAGGGTTGTCTCAGACGACGATGGCTACCCGGTAGCGCATCGATTCGAGCTCTACATCGACGGGCTTGAGTTGTGCAACGGTTACTGGGAGCTGACCGATCCGGTTGAGCAGCGAGCCCGGTTCGAACAGGACAACCGGCGAAGAAAAGCCGCGGGCAAGCCGGAAATGGCGGTTGATCAGAGTTTTCTGGCAGCCCTGGACGCCGGGCTGCCCGAGTGTTCCGGTGTGGCCCTGGGGTTGGACCGCTTGCTGATGCTGAAAACCGGGGCTGAGCGGATAGAAGACGTGCTGGCGTTTCCGGTCGAGCGGGCCTGAGCCAGGTCTCAGGTGTTGTTGCTGCCTACCCTGCCAAACGCTTCGCCCATGCGCACGCTTTTGCCAGGAACCTGATTGGCATCCCAGGTTACCGCGCCCTTGGGCATTGCCAGGACAACCGTGGAGCCCAGGCGGAACCGGCCTATTTCCTCACCTTTCTCAAAACTGATCGCATCTTCGCCCCGATAAACCCAGCGGGTTATCTGTGCAGGTTCCGGCGCAATTACGCCGGCCCAGGTGGTTTCCATGCTGCCTACGATCATCGCACCCACCAGAACCAGGGCCATGGGACCTGCCTCGGTATCGAAAATGCAGACAACACGTTCATTTCTGGCGAACAGGTTGGGAACATGCGCTGCGGTAACCGGGTTCACCGAAAAGAACTTGCCCGGAACATAGACCATCTCCCGCAGTGTGCCGGCCATGGGCATATGAATGCGGTGATAGTCTTTGGGCGACAGGTAAATGGTACTGAACTCCCCGTGGCGGAACGGCCCAGCCCGGCTGTCGTCACCGCCGAGGATTTCCGTCAGGCCGAAGGACTGGCCCTTGGCCTGGAAAACTCTGTCGTTACTGATCTGTCCGAGTTGGCTGATGGTACCGTCGACCGGACTGACAAATACATCGCTGCCTTCCGCCACAGTGCGCACGCCGGGTTTGAGGGCGCGGGTAAAAAACGCATTGAACGATGGATAGACGGTAGGGTCTGACTCAGCTGCTTCGCTCATGTTTACGCCGTAGCGGCCGATAAACCAGTTAACAACGCGGTTTTTCAGGGCCGGGGCGCTCGTGCTGTCTGCCAGGCGACCTGCCAGGCGAGAGACAGCGCGTTGGGGCGTAATGTATTGGCTCAGTACGAACAGTTTGTCAAACATCAATAAGTCTCGGTAAGAACAGAGGCGGCAGTGTAACAAAAGCGGCCCCGTGTATAGAAATTGTTTCACGCCTTCGCTGTTCGTTCAGAGCCTTGCTATTATCAGGGCACAGCTCGCCCCGGTCGGGGTGGAGAACCCGTGACTGACCTCGGTCGTTAACGAGATAACAAAAGGCGTATATCTTTTCATGCTGCTGATTATTGGTGCGGTGATAGTTGTTGCGAGTGTGCTGGGCGGATACGTGCTGCACGGTGGTCATTTGATGGTGCTGTGGCAGCCGACCGAGATCTTGATCATCGGCGGCGCGGCGGTTGGGTCATTCATCATTGCCAACCCCATGCACACGGTGAAAGAGGTAGGGCAGGGTTTCATGCGGTTGCTGACCGGCTCGCCGTTCAACAAATCCTACTATATGGATTTGCTCAGCCTGCTATATGAAGTGTTCGACAAATCTCGCAAGCAGGGGGTCATGGCCATTGAGGAGGACATCGACAACCCGGAAAACAGCCAGATCTTCACCCGTTACCCGGCCATCATGAAATCCCGCGATCTTCTGGATTTCATCACCGACTACCTTCGCATTATCAGTTCCGGCAACATGGCGCCCCATGAGCTGGAAGGCATGATGGAAAACGAGATCGATAGTCGTCAGCATGAGCTGGAAGAGCCCGCTCACGCGGTCAACAAGATTGCCGACGCCTTGCCGGGCCTTGGTATCGTGGCGGCGGTACTGGGTATTGTCATCACCATGAACTTTCTCACCGAGGGGCCCGAGAAAATCGGCCTGAGTGTGGCAGCGGCTCTGGTCGGTACGTTCTTGGGTATCTGGATGGGTTATGGCTTTGTCGGCCCCATGTCGATTTCCATGGAACACTCAGCCAAGTACGAGCTGAAGGCTTATGAATGTGTGAAATCGGCTATTGTTGCGACGGTGTCTGGTCAGGCGCCCCAGATGGCCATTGAATTCGGCCGCAAGTCGTTACCCACGGATAAACGACCTGGTTTCCAGGAACTCAACGACCACGTTCGTTCGAAGTGACGAGCTGCGTCCCAATCGCCCGGAGTTGAGTTGTGGAAGAACAGCCGATCATCATCAAACGCAAGAAAAAAGTGGTCGGGGGCCATCACGGTGGCTCCTGGAAGGTGGCCTTTGCAGACTTTGCCACCGCCATGATGGCGTTCTTTCTGGTTCTCTGGCTTACGGCCACAGCGTCTCCCGAACAGAAACTGGCGGTTGAGGGGTATTTCAAAGACCCTGTCGGTTTCATGGAAGGCGGTGCTCGCAGCCCGGTGGACCTGGGGGGTAGTGCATCGGTTATCAACGAAGCGACCCAGGACATCGAATCAAGCCCTGTCCAGATCCAGGACGAAGTGGTTGACCAACTGGCTGACACGCTCGAACAGCGTCGCATGGAACAGCTGTTCCAGGAGCTCCAGGAGCGGATTGAGCAAAGCGAGACCTTGCAGGAATTCAAGGATCAATTGCTGATCGACATCACCGATGAGGGGCTGAGAATCCAGATTGTTGATCGCTCTGGCCGCCCGATGTTCGACAGTGGGCGTGCTGAACTCAAATACTATTCCCAGGACATTCTGTTTGAGCTGGCCCGAACTCTCGGTTCGGTCAATAACAAACTCAGCATTACCGGACACACCGACGCCACGCCATTTGTTGGCCGGCCCGGTTATACCAACTGGGAGCTGTCGGCAGACCGTGCCAACACGGCCCGGCGAGCCCTGGTTGCCGGCGGCGTGCGTCTTCAGCAGATTGCCCGGGTGGTGGGGCTGAGTGATTCTGTATTGTTTGACAAGGAAAACCCGACAGCCCCGGTGAACCGCAGGATCTCGATCATCGTGCTCAACAAAAAAGCCGCTGACAGTATTGAAACCGGCGCGGGCAGGTCAGATCAGCCGTTGATTGACCTCACCCAGCCGACGGAAGAACAGCAGCAGGAAGCGAGAGAGCAACTGGAGCGGGGAGACTGGTTCGAGGAGCGGCCGGAACCGGCGCCCGGAGAGTTGAACTGGTAACGTTCCGCTGGCGCCGTGCGCGGGGCTGTTGCCTCAGGTGATTCTCAGCCCCCGGGACTGTTGTTCTGCCATATCTTGCAGAATCCGGTGAAAACTCTTCAGCCGTTCCCTCGACACCGTTCCGGCCTCTGCTGCCGCATCAAGCGCGCAGCCGGGGTCTCCCATGTGGCGGCAGTTGCGAAACTTGCAAAGCCCGATCAGCGGCCGAATTTCCCGGAAACCATACTCCACTTCCTGTGGGGTCATGTGCCACAAACCGAACTCCCGAATCCCTGGAGAATCAATCAGGTTGCCGCCGCCCGGCAGGTGAAACAGCTTCGCCGTGGTGGTGGTGTGTACGCCTTTGCCGGTACTTTCGGATACCGCGCCCACTCGGAGCAGTTCATCCGGCAGCAAGGTCTGGATGATGGATGACTTGCCCACCCCCGACTGGCCCACGAAAACGCTGGTTTTGTCCCGGACCAGTGACTCCACCTCTGGCGCAGGCTGCCCGGCGCAGGCAGTGGCAGAGGTACGCTCCACCTGGTACCCAAGCGCTTCATAGCGACCCAGCAGCGCATCAATCTGGGCCCGGTTCTGGTCGGTAATAAGATCGGTCTTGTTCAGCAGGATAACCGCCGGAATGTCGGAGCTTTCCGAGGCCACCAGGTAGCGGTCGATAAGGTTGTCGTGAGGCTCCGGTTCCGGTGCAATCACCAGGATAATATGATCGATATTCGCCGCCACTGGCTTCAAGGCGCCGAAGTTATCCGGCCGCTGCAGCAGGTTGTTGCGCTCACAGCGCGCTACGATCACCCCGGTCTCGCTTTTTCCGGGCCGCCACACCACCCGGTCACCGGTCACCAGGTTGTCGATGTTGGCTCGAACAAAGCACCGGAACACACGCCCGGTGTCGTCACCTTCCAGCGCTTCGATATCCAGTTGCTGGCCATAGTGGGCAATCACCAGGCCTTCCTGTTCAGGCCCCAGTTCGCCGGCTTCAGCTTGCGCTTCCACGGCTTTTTCCTTGCGGTTCAGCCGTTCGGTGCGTTCCTTCTGGATTTTCTCGATGCGCCACTGTTGGCGTTTGTTCAGTTTTCTCTTGGCCATCGGCTCTCAAATGTTCCGGGAAAGTGGTGTGTCACATGATACGTGAATCATGGACAATAGGCAGAGTTTCTGAACTTTTGCCTATGGCCGTCTGGATCCCGACTTGGGTGCAGGTGCTGGCCGGGGACACCTTTCCGGGAGACGCTACGAGCACATCCCTGTGCGCTTGACTGAAGCCATCCATGGCTTCAGACACTCCCGGAAAGGTGTCCCCGGCCAGCACCCCGATCTACAAAGTGGGTTTCAATTCGACATGCGGCCAGCAATAAGCATGGATGTGGAGGTGTGGTGTGGCTTTTCGGAAATTTCGAAGGCCATGGATGGCCTGAGAGAAGCGCACATGGATGTGCTCGTAGCGGTTTCCGAAAAGCCACACCACACCTCCACCAGCACCCAAACTAAACCGCATAGGAATATACAATGCCCAACCACAACCGTTTAGTGTGGATAGACCTAGAGATGACCGGCCTGGATCCGGAGAAAGAGCGGATCATCGAAATGGCCACGATAATTACCGATTCAGAATTGAACCTGGTGGCTGAAGGCCCGGTAATTGCCATTCACCAACCAGACAGCCTGCTGGATGCCATGGACGAATGGTGCACCAACACCCATGGCGCCAGCGGCCTGACCCAGCGGGTGAAAGATAGCAAAACCTCCGAAGCCGAAGCGGAGCAAGAAACCCTGGCCTTCCTGAAACAGTACCTGTCCGCCGGCGAATCACCGCTGTGTGGTAACAGCATCGGCCAGGATCGCCGCTTCCTGGTGAAGTATATGCCCGAGCTGGAAGCCTTCTTCCATTATCGTAACCTGGATGTCTCCACCATCAAGGAACTCGCCCGCCGCTGGCGCCCGGATGTACTTGATGGCGTGAAAAAGAAAGGCAGCCACCTGGCCCTGGACGACATTCGCGATTCCATCGACGAACTTCGCCACTACCGGGAGACCTTTTTCAAGCTGTAATGCCGTGCTGCTGTAGCGCCCAGGCCACATGCTCCCGCACCAGCGCGGAAGGGTGGTCGGCCCGCTGTTTCAGTGCCTCGATCACCGGAATGGTGCTCGGGGCGTTGCCCAGCCCGACCGCCAGGTTGCGTAGCCAGTTTTCATAACCGGTTCGGCGGATGGCCGAGCCTTCGGTGCGCTTCAGGAACTCGTCCTCCGTCCACAGAAAAAGCTCGGCCAGGCTGCTATTGTCGAGGCCATGCCGGGGCTGAAAGTCGTTTTCCCGGGTAGGTTTGTTGAATTTGTTCCACGGGCAAACCAGCTGGCAGTCGTCGCAGCCGAATACCCGATTGCCCATCTTTGACCGCAGCTCTTCCGGAATGGGCCCCTTGAGTTCAATGGTGAGATAGCTGATGCAGCGGCGGGCATCCAGTAAGTGAGCGCCAACGAAGGCGTCGGTAGGGCATACCTCCAGGCAGGCGGAGCAGGAGCCACAATGCTGGCTGTCAAAGGCTTGGTCTACCGGCAGCGGAGCGCTGGTAAAGATTTCACCCAGAAAGAAGAATGAACCGGCTTTGGGGTGAATCAGCATGTTGTTCTTGCCAATCCAGCCCAGCCCCGCCCGCTGGGCGAGCCCGCGTTCCAGAACCGGTGCGCTGTCTACGAAGGCTCGGTAGTCGTAGCCGCTGACCGCGGAATCAATCTTTGCCGCCAGGGTGGCCAGCCGTTTGCGCATCAGTTTGTGGTAATCCCGGCCCAGGGCGTAACGAGTCACGTAGGCGGTTTCGCGGTTAGTCAGTACCTGCTTCGGATTGTCCGGAGCGGGCAGGTAATCCATCCGTACTGAGATAACGCGGGTGGTACCGGGCACCAGTGAGTCGGGGGTGTAGCGTTTGTCGCCGTGGTCTGCCATATACGCCATGTCGCCATGGTAGCCGGCTTTCAGCCACTGTTGCAGGCGTTCGGCGTGGGGCCCGGTATCAGCGCAGGTGATACCGGCGTCGGCAAAGCCGAGCTCGCTGGCCCAGGCCCGGATCTGGTCGGGCAGGGCATGCAGTGCCTCATGTTCGGGCCGCTCGGAGCGGAGCTCTGGGTTTGACGTCATGGGAGAAGTCGGCTGTGTAACCTGCGAAGATTTAATTTGATTAAGTTATGACCTTTTTCCCTGTTTTGCTATTCTTTACAGGTATCTGGCCAGTTTTCTTAAACCGGTTTCTTTAGCTGGAGCTTTGGCGAATGCCAATACGCAATGCAAGCAGTCTACCAGAAGCGCTCTACTCCGCCGACTCGGTGCGAGCAATTGACCGCTACCTGATTGATCAGCAAGGCGTTGATGGCTTTGAGTTGATGCAGGCCGCTGCCAGGGCGGCCTTTCGCCAGTTGTTGCGTCACTGGCCTGTCCCCGGGTCGATTCTGGTGCTTTGCGGTGCTGGTAACAACGGCGGCGATGGCTACTTGGTGGCTGCGAATGCTCACAGGCATGGCATCGCCGCCCGGTGCATTGCGGTAGCACCGACGGGTAAGTTGGCCGGGGACGCACTTAACGCGCTGAACCGGGCCCGTGCGGAAGGTGTCAGTGTTGAAGATATCGGCGAACTGGGCGAAGACGGATTGGAAAAACATCTGTCGTCTGCAACCCTGGTGGTGGATGCGATGCTGGGTACAGGAGTGACGGGTTCGCCCCGGGAGCCCTTTGCAGGTGTGATTCGGCGGGTTAATGAATCGGGTTTGCCGGTATTGGCGGTGGATTTGCCGTCCGGCCTGAATGCCACAACTGGCTCTGCCGCTGGTGATGTGATTAGGGCCAATGTAACGGTGACCTTCATTGGCGCCAAGGCGGGTTTGTACACGGGTGTCGGCGCTGGTGTTTGCGGTGAGGTAGTGTTTGAGGCTCTTGATACCGGCCACGATATCTCTGGCAGTGGCCAGCCGCCGCTTGCCCGCTTGCAGTCCTGGGCCCAGTGCAAGGAACAGTTGCCTGTCCGTCCGCTTGATGCCCACAAGGGGCGTTTTGGCCACGTGTTGGTGGTTGCCGGTGACCGGGGTTTTGGTGGCGCCGGCATCATGGCCGCCGAGGCGGCGTCCCGGGCCGGGGCCGGTCTGGTTACCCTGGCTACCCGCCCGGAACATGTTACGGCTGCGCTTGCCCGCTGCCCGTCCTTGATGGTGCACGGGTTGATCCATGGCTCAGAATTGCCGCCATTATTGGCCAGAGCCGATGTGGTGGTGTGTGGTCCTGGCATGGGCAAGCTGGCCTGGGGGCAGCAGATGCTGCAACAGGTTGAACAAAGCGGGCTGCCGCGGGTGTTGGATGCCGACGCGCTCAATCTGATGGCCGGGCGAGTGCCCGTGGTGTCTGATAGCCATATACTGACGCCCCACCCCGGCGAGGCGGCCCGATTGTTGGGTTGTGATGTCGCTGACGTTGAGGCGGACCGGCTGTCTGCAGCCCGCCGGCTGCAAACCATGCTGGGCGGGGTGGTGTTGCTGAAAGGCGCGGGTACCGTTATCGCCAGTGGCTCGGCACTTCCGGTGATTGTTCCTGGTGGTAATCCGGGCCTGGCGACCGGGGGCATGGGCGATGTTTTATCCGGCATCGCCGGCGCGTTGCTGGCACAGCTGAAGGACCCCCAGCAGGCCACGACAATGGCTGCGGCTCTGCATCTGGCCTCGGCGGACCAGGCGGTGCAGACTTATGGCTATATGGGGCTGACGCCCACGGATGTAATCAGCGCCTTGCCAAAGGTGCTGTGGGAAGCAGAAAAGGTGAACAGCCGTGACGACCAGGAGGCGTTATGAGCATTTTCGGCAATGAACGCCGGTTGTTTCTGGAGAGTGAAGCGGAAACAGAGCGCCTGGGCGGTGAGCTTGCCGGGCTGGTGAAGGCATCCGATCAGGGCATTGTGGTGTTCCTGGATGGCGATCTAGGCATGGGGAAAACCACTCTGAGCCGCGGTGTAATGAGAGGGCTCGGGCATGTGGGAGCGGTTAAAAGCCCAACGTATACCCTTGTGGAGCCCTATGAAGACCTGGACCCGCCGGTATACCATTTCGATCTTTACCGTCTGGGCGATCCCGAGGAGCTTGAGTACATGGGAATCCGCGATTACTTTTCGGGCGGCAGTTTCTGTCTGATTGAATGGCCGGAGCGGGGAGAGGGTGTTCTGCCAGAGCCGGATCTTGAAATCCACCTGGAACGGCAGGGAGAAGGCCGGTCGGTAGTACTGCGTGCCCGATCGGAGTTCGGCGCCTCCCTGTTGAATCAAATAGAGCTGATAGGGCCTGATTCATGAGACTTTTTCTGTGTTTGATGGTGGCTCTGGCGGCTAACCTCGCTCAGGCTGCTACCCAGATTGAAGGCGTGCGGCTCTGGCCCGCGCCTGACCACACGCGCCTCGTCCTTGATACTGCCGGTAGTGTGGAGCACAACGTGTTTGCGCTATCCGGGCCCTCGAGGTTGGTAATCGACTTGAAAAATACCTCCCTGAAAGCGGATTTCAGCAAAGTGGACCTCAGTGGCAGTCCGATTGAGCGGATCCGCAGCGCACCGCGCAATGGCAGCGACCTCAGGGTGGTACTGGATCTGAAAAGCGACATCAAGCCCCGCAGTTTTGTGTTGGAGCCCAATCAGCAATACGGGCACCGGCTGGTGGTCGACCTGATTGACGAGAAGGGCAGCCGTCTCGAACGGGCTGCCAGCCCCACGGTGACTCAGGATTCAGCCGGCAAGCGGGATATCATCATCGTGATCGACCCGGGCCACGGCGGTGAAGACCCAGGCGCTATCGGCCCCAGAGGTACCCGGGAAAAAGATGTTGTGCTCAGAATGTCCAAAACCCTGGCGGATCTGATCAACAAGCAGCCGGGCTTTACCGCCAAACTTACCCGCACCGGGGACTATTACATCGGGTTGCGCAATCGCACGTTGCTGGCGCGCAAGTACAACGCGGATCTGTTCGTCTCGGTGCATGCAGATGCCTTCAGAACACCTCAACCCAGTGGCGCATCGGTATTTGCCCTGTCCCAGCGGGGAGCGACAAGTGAAACCGCGCGCTGGCTGGCCCAAAGCGAGAATCGCTCTGATCTGATTGGCGGTGCTGGTGGCGTGTCTTTGGACGGTCGCGACGATATGCTGGCAGGTGTTCTGCTGGATCTCTCCATGACCGCCAGCATCAATGCCAGTCTCGGGGTGGGGAGCTCTGTGCTGGGGCAGTTGGGCGGTGTTGCCAAGTTGCACAAGCCCGGTGTTGAGCAGGCGGCCTTCGCGGTTCTGAAGTCTCCGGATATACCGTCAATACTGGTGGAAGCCGGGTTTATCTCGAACCCGAAAGAAGAGCAGAACCTGGCCACCGAGTGGTATCGCAATCGACTGGCCAACGCCATCATGGACGGTATTCACGAGTATTTTCAGCGAACGCCTCCACCGGGCACGCTATTGGCCTGGCAGAAGGAAAATCAGAAAGGTGGCGGGCAGGTTAGCCGGTACCGTATCCAGCGGGGTGACACCTTGTCTGGTGTGGCCCGGCAGAACCAGACCACCGTCAGCGAGTTAATGCGCTTTAACGGGATGACCGATGATCGTGTTATGGTAGGGCAAACCATTCGCATCCCCTCATCCTGATCAAGAGGTAGTTCCCGGATATGCCCCACATTCAGTTGCTATCGCCCCGGCTCGCCAACCAGATTGCTGCGGGCGAGGTGGTGGAGCGGCCTGCATCCGTCGTCAAAGAGTTAGTGGAAAACGCGCTGGATGCAGGTGCACGCCGGGTTGATATTGAAGTGGAGCAGGGTGGCGTCAAGCTGATCCGGGTGCGTGATGATGGCTCGGGTATTGACGAAGCCGACCTGCCGCTGGCCCTCAGCCGCCATGCCACCAGTAAAATCCTGACCCTCGATGACCTGGAAGCTGTCGGTACATTAGGCTTTCGTGGTGAAGCCCTGGCCAGTATCAGTTCCGTTTCGCGCCTGGCACTCACGTCCCGCACCGAAGCCCAGGAAGCCGCTGCCCGAGTGGAGGTGGAAGGCCGGGATATGGATGCCCGTCTTTCTCCGGCCGCGCACCCGGTGGGAACCACCGTGGAAGTCCGTGACCTGTTCTTCAACACGCCAGCCCGGCGCAAGTTCCTGCGAACGGAAAAAACCGAATTCAATCATGTGGAAGAGTGTATTCGCCGGCAGGCCCTGAGCCGATTTGATGCTGGCTTTACCCTGCGCCACAACCAGCGTGTGGTGCAGAGCCTGCGGCCAGCAGAGTCGGAGGTCGACAAGGAGCGACGGATTGGTTCGCTGTGCGGGCAGCAGTTTATAGACAACGCCGTTATTATTGACGCGGAAGCGACCGGCCTGCGGCTCTGGGGCTGGGTGGCATTGCCCACCTTCTCGCGCAGCCAGGCGGACCTGCAGTACTTCTTCGTGAATGGCCGGGTCATTCGGGATAAGCTGGTCGCCCATGCGGTGCGACAGGCCTACCGGGATGTGCTTTACAACAACCGCCACCCCGCCTTTGTGCTCTATCTGGAAGTGGATCCCGCCACCGTCGATGTCAACGTGCACCCCACCAAGCACGAGGTCCGGTTCCGGGATGGTCGGTTGGTCCATGATTTTATCTTCCGCACCCTGCACCGGGCTCTGGCTGATGTTCGCCCGGATGATCATTTGCGCGGTGCGGTCGCTCAGTCTTTCGGGCGCGAGCCAGAGGCAGTTGTTGCCAACCCCGCCGGTCATCCAGCTGGGATGGGGGCATCTCTCCCGGACCAGGCGCCGCCTGTAGCTGGTGGTTATGCCAACGGAGGCGGCTTTGGTGTTGGGTCGGCTTCCCAGCCGCAGCAGGAATGGAAGGCCAGTGACCAGATGGCGTTCTATCAATCCCTGAATGAGGGCGGGGGGGTTGCTTCCCGGCCTGACCATGCCAGCCAGCCGGTTGCGGTCACGCCTCCACGAGACACCGATGAAGAGCCGCCCCTGGGTTATGCCATCGCCCAGCTACATGGCATCTACATCCTTGCCCAGAGCCGGGCTGGCCTGATCGTTGTTGATATGCATGCTGCCCATGAGCGCATCACCTATGAGCGTATGAAGCACGCCCTGGCCGAGCAAGATCTGAAAAGCCAGCCCCTGCTGGTGCCGTTGTCACTGGCGGTAAGCCAGAAAGAGGCGGCGCTGGCGGAAACTCACGGCGAGGAGTTGCAGCACCTGGGGTTGCAAATTGAACGAATCGGCCCGGAGACCCTGGCTGTGCGGCAGATTCCGGCGTTATTGCGGGGCGCCGACACCGAACAACTGGTCCGGGACGTGCTGGCGGATCTGATTGAGCACGGGCAGAGCGACCGGGTAGAAGCCGTCACTCACGAATTGCTGGGCACTATGGCCTGCCATGGTTCTGTTCGGGCAAACCGGCAACTCACCATTCCGGAAATGAACTCGCTGTTACGTGACATGGAAGCCACCGAGCGAAGCGGCCAATGCAATCACGGCCGCCCCACCTGGACTCTGGTTACGCTGTCAGAACTCGACAAACTGTTCCTGAGGGGGCGTTAGTCACTCCATGTCGGACACTGAGCACCAACCGGGGCATGCGCTGCCGCCGGCTATCTTTCTGATGGGGCCGACGGCTTCCGGCAAAACCGATATGGCCATCGCCCTCTGTGACACGCTCCCCTGTGACATCATCAGTGTCGATTCCGCGATGATTTACCGGGGTATGGATATTGGTACCGCAAAACCTGATGCCGAAGAACTGGCCAGAGCACCTCATCGCCTGATCGACATCTGTGACCCTGCCGACAGCTATTCCGCTGCGGATTTTCGTCGTGATGCGCTTGCCGAGATGGCAGATATCACCCGCCGCGGCCGCATCCCGTTGTTGGTTGGCGGAACCATGATGTATTTCAAGGCATTGTTGCACGGTATGTCCGACTTGCCCTCCGCTAACCCGGAGTTGCGGGCGCGCATCGAGCAGGAGGCGGCAGAGCACGGTTGGGAGTACCTGCACCGGGAACTGACAAGCCTTGATCCCGTTGCCGCCGGGCTAATCCACCCAAATAACCGCCAGCGGCTGATGCGGGCACTGGAAGTTATTCGCCTGACGGGCAGACCCATTTCTGAAATCTGGCAGGCGCAATCGGGAACTTCTGAACAGGAGGCGGTGTCAGGTATTGAGGATTACACGTATTTTACCCGTTGGCAGGCAGACGAAACCCCGAGCCTGCCGTATACTGTTTTCCAGTTTGCCTTGGCTCCAGCCGAGCGTTCTGAGCTTCATCGGCGTATAGGGCTTCGTTTTCAGGCTATGCTTAAGGCAGGGTTTCTGGACGAAGTCCGTGCTCTGATGAAGCGGGGTGATCTCAATCCTGACATGCCTTCGATGCGTTGCGTTGGCTATCGGCAGGCGTGGGATTATCTGACGGGTAGCTGTGATTACCAGACTTTCGTCGACAAGGGCGTTGCCGCCACCCGACAACTGGCAAAGCGGCAGCTGACCTGGTTGCGAAAATGGCCGAATGTTCACTGGCTGAACGCCGGTGATCCGCAAGTGGTGGTTAATGCCTTGAAAAAAAGCGGCCTTGGCACCACATTTAAATCAGAAAAATGACGATCTGCACTTACTTATAAACAGGAGAACTCACATGTCAAAAGGGCATTCTTTACAAGACCCTTACCTCAATGCATTGCGCAAGGAACGCATTCCGGTTTCCATCTTTCTGGTCAACGGCATCAAGCTGCAGGGCCAGATCGAATCCTTTGACCAGTTTGTTATTCTGCTGAAGAACACCGTCAGCCAGATGGTCTACAAGCATGCGATTTCCACTGTGGTCCCTGCTCGCAATGTGCGCCTTCCGCCGCAGAACCCGGCAGGTGAAGGTGAGTCTGAAGACTGATCTTTCCGGAGTTTCCGGTTTCTACACCCGCGTTCCAGGACAGCCCGAGAGCTCGAATGGCCGCGGGTGTTTGTTTTTATGGAGTTTAACCTATCTTGTTTGAGCGTCCTGACGTTGGAGAACGGGCGGTTCTCGTTCACATAGAATTCACCGCCCACGATGATACTGAAGACCCCGGTGAGTTTCGGGAACTGGTGACCTCCGCCGGCGTTGAGCCGGTGATGATGGTGACAGGCTCCCGCAAGCAGCCCAACCCCCGGCTTTTTGTTGGCGAAGGTAAGCTTGACGAAATCCGCGATGCCGTTGCCGCCAGCGAGGCGGACGTGGTGCTTTTCAACCATGCCCTCAGGCCCAGTCAGGAGCGCAACATCGAGCGCGAGCTCAAGTGTCGGGTGCTGGACCGTACCGGCGTTATCCTGGACATTTTCGCCCAGCGTGCCCGTACCCACGAGGGCAAGCTCCAGGTGGAACTGGCTCAGCTGGAGCATATGTCAACGAGGCTGGTTCGAGGGTGGACCCACCTTGAACGCCAGAAAGGCGGTATCGGTCTGCGGGGGCCCGGTGAAACCCAGCTTGAAACCGACCGTCGATTGCTGCGGGAACGCATCAAGTCTATTCACAAGCGGCTTGAGAAAGTCCGCAAACAGCGTGACCAGGGCCGCCGTGCCCGCAAACGGGCCGATATTCCGACCTTGTCCCTGGTGGGCTACACCAACGCTGGGAAATCCACATTATTCAACCGAATCACCACAGCCAGCGTATATGCTGCTGATCAGTTGTTTGCGACGTTGGACCCAACCTTGCGTCGTCTGGAACTTCCGGATATTGGTCCGGTCGTAGTGGCGGATACGGTCGGCTTCATCCGGCATTTGCCCCACAAGCTGGTAGAGGCTTTTCGCGCAACACTGGAAGAAACCACTCAGGCAACGTTACTGCTGCACGTGATTGATTGTCACGACGAGCGTCGCGATGACAACATGGAACAGGTGGAGAGCGTGCTGGCGGAGATCGGTGCGGACGAAATACCGGTCCTTCAGGTGTTCAACAAGATTGACCTGTTGGATGGATTTGAGCCCAGGATAGACCGGAACGAGGATGGTGTGCCTGTTCGGGCCTGGGTGTCTGCGGTGACCGGGCAGGGGCTTGAGCTTCTGTTCGATGCGCTGGTTGAACGGCTGGCGGAGGACGTTGTGCATCACTTTGTGTTGCTTGGGCCGGCCGATGGCAAGCTTCGTGCCCTTCTGCACGAGGCTGGCTCTGTGTTGAGTGAAGAACACCGGGAGACCGGTGATACAGTGCTGGAGGTGAGGTTGCAAAACCGGGACTGGATGCAGTTGCTGAGCCGGGCGGGTGTCAGGGAAGAATCGCTCAGGCTGGAGATTCGATGAGTCCGAAAGCCGCAAGCTATTGCCGGGGCGTTGATAAATCCCTAGTATTTGCAGCCATTCGATAATACATGAGCGGAGAGAACTATGGCCTGGAATGAACCGGGTGGAAACCGTAACGACAACGATCCCTGGGGAACCGGGGGTGGTCGTCGCGGCAATGATCAGGGGCCACCGGACCTGGATGAGGCGCTGAAAAAAGGCCTTGAAAAGCTGAACAGGATGCTGGGTGGCAAAGGTGGCAACTCAGGCAATTCCGGCGGTAGCAGCTCCGGTGGCAGTGCTGGCGGGTTTGGTGCCGTCATTGCGCTGGCAGCTATCCTGGCGCTTGGCTATGTGGTGTTTCAGTCGTTCTACACCGTAGACGAACAGGAACGGGCTGTTGTTCTCCGGTTTGGTGAGTACAGCACCACTGAGAACCCGGGTTTGAGGTTCAAGGTGCCGTTGATTGATCGGGTGTACAAGGTTGGGGTAACCAACGTTCGTACCGCCCAGTCCAGTGGCCAGATGCTGACCATGGATGAAAACCTGGTAACGGTTGATCTGCAGGTTCAGTATCGGGTAGGCAATGCCCGTGACTACGTTCTCAACGTCAGGGATTCTAACGAAGCCCTGTCGTTTGCCACGGACAGCGCCCTGCGTCACGAAGTGGGTAGCTCCACTCTGGATGAGGTGCTGACTGAAGGGCGTGCTGAACTCGCTATTCGTGTCGAGCAGCGCCTGCAGAGCTTTCTTCGTGAATATGGCGCGGGTCTTGAAGTTGTCCGGGTCAACGTTGAAAGCACCCAGCCACCCTCTGCGGTGCAGGATGCCTTCCGTGAAGTGCAGCGTGCCCGGGAAGACGAGCAGCGGCTGAAGGAAGAGGCGGAAACCTACCGTAACCGGATCGTGCCGGAGGCTCGCGGCCAGGCCCAGCGCCTGATCGAGGAGGCCAACGCCTATCTGGAAGAAGTGGTTGAGCGTGCCCGAGGTGAGAGCTCTCGTTTCACTCAGCTGCTGGAAGTGTATGAAATTGCGCCGGCGGTTACCCGCGAACGCATGTACATTCAGGCGGTGGAACAGGTGCTGGCGAACAGCAGCAAGATCTTCATCGATACCGAGAGCAGCGGCAACATGATGTACCTGCCTCTGGATCGTCTGATGCAAGGCACTGGTGGTTCATCAAGCAGCTCCCGCTCATCGGGCGGCAGCAACCAGGCCGATATCGGCATGCTGACGGACCAGGTGCTGCAAGAGCTGCGCTCGCGTCAGGACACCAACATTCGGAGGAGCAGATAAGTTATGGGACCCAAAGCTGTTGTGGGCCTTGCAGGCGCTCTGATTGTTGTCCTGCTTGTGCTGTCAAGTGTATACATCATCCCGGAAACCCACCGGGGCGTTAAACTGCGGTTCGGTGAATTGGTTCAGACCGACATTCCGGCAGGCCTGCACTTCAAGGTGCCGGTGATTGACCAGATCCGCGAGTTCGATATCCGGGTATTGACCATGGACCTGCCGTCTCGCCAGTACCTGACGGTGGAAAAGAAGCCTCTGGACGTAAACTCCTACGTGGCCTGGCGCATCCGTAACGTGGACCAGTTCTACCGCTCCACCGGTGGTGATGAATTCCGGGCCCGGTCTCTGATTCTGTCTCGGGTCGATAATGGCCTGCGTGATGAATTCGGTGTTCGCACCATGCACGAAGTGGTATCCGGCCAGAGGGATCAGCTTATGAACACGCTTCGTGACCGGGTGAATTCCAACGTGGTTGGAGAGTTCGGTATCGAAGTCCTGGATATCCGGGTAAAAGCGATTGAGCTGCCGGGGCAGGTCAGTGAGAACGTCTTCCGCCGGATGGCTGCTGAGCGCCAGAAGCTGGCCCAGGAATTCCGTTCCCGGGGCCAGGAGCTGGCCGAGGGTATCCGGGCTGATGCAGATCGCCAGCAGACGGTTATTCTGGCCACAGCGTTTGCTGAAGCCGAGCAGACCCGCGGTGCCGGTGATCGTGAAGCTGCGCAGATCTACGCAGATGCTTACGGTTCCAACGAGGAATTCTACAGCTTCTATCGCAGCCTGCAGGCCTATCGCAATACCTTCTCGGGCAAGGATGACATCATGGTGATCGATTCCGACAGCGCATTCATGCGCTTCCTGAAGGACCCGATGGGCGCCAACTGATCGGCTCTGAAGATCAAAAAACCGGAATACCTCGGTATTCCGGTTTTTTTGTGTCTGCCAACGGTGTAGAATTTCGCCGGTTTTGCTTTGGGTTTTCAGCCCCTGGCATCCTAAATCCTGAGTCATTCCCCCGGAGTGTTTTGCCGGCGCGGGAAAAACGGACAACAGAATCTCATGACTGTATCTGATCGCTGGTTACTGCCTGACGGGGTGGAAGACATTTTGCCGCCGCTGGCCGGACAGATCGAATCCCTGCGACGGGATGTAATGGATACCTGCCAGCGCTGGGGTTACCAGCTGGTTATCCCGCCGCTCATTGAATACCTTGAATCCCTCTTTACCGGTACGGGCCACGACCTGGAGCTTCAAACCTTCAAGCTCACCGACCAGTTGACCGGTCGCATGATGGGCGTGCGCGCCGACATGACGCCACAGGCGGCGCGCATCGATGCCCATACCCTGGGGCACGAAGGCATCACCCGGCTTTGTTATGCCGGCCATGTCTTGCACACCCGTCCGCGCCATATGCTGACCGGCCGAACGCCGATCCAGGCCGGTTGCGAGTTGTTTGGCAGTGCCTCGGAAGCCGCCGATCTTGAAGTGATCAGTCTGATGCTGGAAGCGCTCCGGGTTGCGGGCCTGCGCCGTGTGCATATGGATCTGGCCCATGTATCGATTTACGAGAGCCTGATCACCGAGGCAGGCTTTGATCGGGACACCGAAGCGGCCGTCTTCGATGCCATGGCACGCAAATCGGTGCCTGAACTGGATGCGCTCCTGGGCGATTGCCCTGCCGGTTCGGGCGGTGCACGCCTGCGTGAGCTTGCCCGGGTCAGCGGGGGCGTGGAAGCACTTGACGAGGCTCGCTCGATTCTCAGCGGCGCCTCGACCGCCCTGGATGCGGCCCTGGATCAGTTGGGGCGGGTGGCAGAGATGCTGGCCAGGGATTATCCAGAGGTCAGTCTTGGCTTCGATTTCTGCGAACTGCGTGGCTACAACTACCACACCGGGCTGGTGTTCGCGGCCTATGTGCCCGGCCATGGTGATGCGGTGGGCAAAGGCGGCCGTTACGATGCCATCGGCAGTGATTTTGGCCGGGCTCGCCCTGCCACAGGATTCAGTCTCGATATCCGGGCCCTGGTGTCACTGGGGGAACGTCCGTCCAAAAGGTCTGGTGCCATCTGGGCACCTGCGGAGACGGATTCAGCCCTTGAAGGTGTGATCTCCGGCCTGAGAATGACGGAAACGGTGGTACGGGCCTTGCCCGATGACACTGACACCAATCCAGCCGAGCGTGGCTGTGATCGTCAGTTGGTCAAAAAGGATGGTAAGTGGGTTGTCGAGGCACTGGCCTGAGTCGCCAGGTGTCGGTTTCACTGGATTAATGTGCAGGACTTGAGCCTTCGGCTCGTCTGAATTGAGAGAGAATCATGGGTAAAAACGTTGTTGTGCTGGGCACCCAATGGGGTGATGAAGGCAAGGGCAAGATTGTTGACCTGCTGACAGACAAAGTAGCTGCGGTGGTGCGCTTTCAGGGTGGCCATAATGCCGGACACACACTGGTGATCGAGGGCAAGAAAACAGCGCTGCACCTGATCCCTTCCGGTATTCTCAGGAAGAATGTCCAGTGCCTGATTGGCAATGGCGTGGTGTTGTCACCGGAGGCCCTGCTGAAAGAAGTCCGTGAACTGGAAGCCAACGGTGTGGCCGTGCGCGATCGCCTGAAGATCAGCCTGGCCTGCCCGATCATCCTGCGTACCCACGTGCGTATTGATCAGGCCCGCGAGCGCGCCAAGGGTAACGAAAAGATTGGCACCACTGGCCGTGGTATTGGTCCCGCATACGAAGACAAGGTATCACGCCGTGGCGTGCGTCTGGGCGATCTGTGCAATCTGGCAGACTTTGAAGTAAAGCTGCGGGAAATCATGTCTTACCACAACTTCGTGCTGACCGAGTATTTCAAGGAAGAGGCGGAAGACATCGATGCGGCCCTGGCCGAATTGAAGCAGATGGGTGAGGAAATCCTGCCCATGTCTGCAGATGTCACCGATATTCTGCACGACTACCGCAAGCGCGGCGAGAACATCCTGTTCGAAGGTGCTCAGGGCTCTCTGCTGGATATCGATCTGGGTACCTACCCGTACGTTACCTCGTCCAACACCACCGCTGGCGGCACCGCCACGGGCTCCGGTTTTGGCCCGATGTTCCTGGACTACGTGCTGGGCATTACCAAGGCCTACACCACTCGTGTTGGCTCAGGTCCTTTCCCGACCGAGCTGTTTGACGACATGGGCCAGCACCTGGCGGTAAAAGGTAACGAAGTTGGCACCACCACCGGCCGCTCCCGCCGTTGTGGCTGGTTTGATGCGGTGGCCCTGCGCCACGCCATCCAGATCAACAGCGTGTCTGGCATTTGCCTGACCAAACTGGACGTGCTGGATGGCCTGGAAACGGTGAAGGTGTGCGTTGGCTACAAGACACCGAATGGTGAGATTACCCGCCCGCCCATTGGTTGCGATAGCTACAAGGATATTGAACCGGTGTATGAGGAGCTGCCGGGCTGGAGCGAGAGCACGGTAGGCCTGACCACCGTTGACCAGCTGCCAGAGAATGCCAAGGCCTACATCCGCTTCCTGGAGGAGCAGATTGAAGCGCCGATCGATATTATCTCCACGGGCCCTGACCGGGTGGAGACCATTACTCTGCGCCATCCGTTCGGAGAGTAAGCTCGAAGAACAAAAAACCGCCTTTGGCTGTCACGCCTCAGGCGGTTTTTTTTATGTTCGGGTATTACGTCAGGGCTTCTCGGCGATGATGGTTGCGCGCTTGGGTCCCGGATAGCCTTCGACGGTTTTGCTCGAATCGTTCGGGTCGAGAAAATCCGCCAGAGAGTTGAAACGCATCCAGTCCGTCTGCCGTTGTTCCTCGGTGGTGGTGTCGCTGACATCCACCACCCGCGCATTGCTAAACCCGGTCCTGTCCAGCCAGCGTAAGAGGGTGGGGCAACTGGGCAGGAACCAGACATTGCGCATCTGGCCGTAGCGGTCTTCCGGCATCAGACTGAAGCCTTCCGGACCGTCAACCACCAGGGTTTCCAGTACCAATTCGCCGCCTGGGCGGAGGGTGCCCTTGAGTTCCAGAAGGTGGTCCAGGGGCGAGCGACGGTGGTACAGAACACCCATCGAAAAGGTGGTGTCGAACATCTTCAGGCTGTCCGGTAAGTCCTCCATTCGCACCGGTAGCAGGTCTACCGGAACCTCACCCAGGTAACCCTTGACTGCCAGAAACTGGAACATGAACAGCAGACCGGGGTCGATGCCTACAACGCGGCCGGCGCCAGCCCCGGCCATGCGCCAGCAGTGGTAGCCGGAGCCGCAGCCAACGTCGAGAATGGTTCTGCCCCGGAGGTCTGACAGATGAGGAGCAACCCGGTCCCATTTCCAGTCTGATCGCCATTCGGTGTCTATGTGGGTGCCGAAGAACTCGAATGGGCCTTTTCGCCAGGGCATCAGGCCCCGCAGGCCCTGTTCTAGACTTTCACTCTGCGCCTGGGTCAGTGGGTCGGGAGCCGACAGGGTAATGGCGGAACAGTTCAGGTCAGCGGCAACACCGGGCACCTCGGGTAACAGATCCAGTGCGCTTTGCCAGCGGGGCAGGTCGCCGTGGGGGTTGTCTTCAAACCGGGCAATCAGTTGGCGGGTAAGTCGCTCTGCCCAGGGCTCATGCCCGGACTGTTGCAGGAAGTCGATGAACGGGAGAAAGTGCGCTCGCCAGTCGAAAAGTGCCATGGGGTCGGTTATGTCCTGGGATCAGCGGTTCTTGAGGGCCAGTATGGAAACAAAGTTGAAGCACTGGTACCAGACCAGTACCTGATCAAAGCCAGCCTGTATCAGCCGGTCACGGTGGGCGGCCAGGGTTTCCGGAATCAATACCTTTTCGATGGCTGCCCGTTTCTGGCTTATTTCCAGGTCGGAGTAGCCGTTGGCGCGCTTGAACTCGTGGTGCAGCCGCGTCTGGATATCCTGCTCGGTTTCCGATTCAAAGCGGATTTTTTCTGACAGGATCAGTACGCCGCCTGGCAGGGTTGCCTTGGCAATCCGGGTAAGCAGGGCCAGCCGCTGCTCCGGTGGTACGAACTGCAGGGTAAAGTTCAATGTGGTTACCGAGGCTCGGCTCAGTTCTGTTTCGAGAATGTCCTCGCAGCGCAGGGTAACCGGCAGTTCGTGGTCATCCAGTGCGATGTAGTGCTCGCAACGCTCGATCATGGCGCTGGAGTTGTCGACACCCACCAGGGTGCAGTCGCGGTGAGGAATGCCGTGGCGCATGGCCAGGGTGGAAGCGCCCAGCGAGCAACCCAGATCATAGCAATGGGAGGCTGGTTGTACGTACTGCTCGGTGATCACCTCAATCATCGGGATGATGGTGGTGTAGCCGGGCACCGACCGGCGAATCATGTCGGGAAAGACCCTGGCCACCGAAGCATCGAACCGGAAATCCTCGGGGTTGCGTTCGGTAGCGAACAGGCGGTCGGTCAGCTGCTCAGGTGCCCCGGATTTGCCCTTACTCATCGCCGTCCTCTTCAGAACCTTTAGCTGGGGCCAGGTCCGTGGGAGAGGGCCGCTGGCAGCGTACACCCCGGTTCTTGTAATCTACCAGGATGCCCCGAAAGGATGGATCGACATCGGCGGCGATGGCCAGGTAGCCATTCTCGCACACAGCGTGCAGCTCTGAGGACTTTCTGGACATCCGGAAGCTGTCGCCGGGCTGGATATGAATAGCCTTGAAGTCGCCGACCGGCACATGGTCCTTGTGTTCGGTATGGTCAATGCGGCCGGTGGCCTCTAACACCAGGACGGTGCCGATGATGGCGGCTATGCCGGTCACAATAAGGCTGCGGACGGTATAACGGGCTTCGTCGTTATCGCTCATGGGTACCTCGTTGAATGATGATCAGAATTGCCCGGGCAGGCTGATGGCCGGTTCCTGAAGTGCGGAAAGTTGTTCGCGAAGGGCCAGGATCTGGTCTGACCAAAATCTGGGTTGGGCAAACCAGGGGAAGAACCGTGGAAAGGCCGGATCTTCCCAGCGCCGGGCAAGCCAGGCGCAATGGGCGATTTGCCGATAACACCGCAGGGGCTCAATCAGATGTCGTTCCCGGCGGTTGAAGTCCCGGAACATCTCATAGCCTTCAATCAACTCGCCGAGCTGCGCCCCGCGTTCGGAGGCTTCGCCGTTAAGCAGCAGCCACATGTCCTGCACGGCCGGCCCTGTGCGACAGTCATCCAGGTCTACAAACAGCATGGATTCGTCCCGGCACAGAATGTTGCCGGCATGGCAGTCTCCGTGAATTCGCAGGGTATCAACGGTTCCCGCGTCTGCCATACGTTGGCGGCAGCCGGCAATCAGATCCGGGATCAGGCTATCCCAGGCCGGGCGCAGGTCGTCCGGCACCCAGCCTCCGTTGACCAGCAGCGCATTGTGCTCTTCCAACCCCTGGATCAGGTCAAACCCCGGCCGGTGGTTGAAGGATTTCAGCGCCCCAAGGTTATGGATCTGCCCCAGCCACTGGCCCAGTCGGTACAGCGTGTCTGTGACGCTGGTGTCTGGTGCCTGCCCGCCGCGCTGGGGGAAAACCGCAAACAGAAATGCCTGATGCTGGCCCAGGGTATCGCCCCCGGGCATGACCATCGGTGCGACCACCGGAATGTCGGCTTGTTGCAAGGCCAGTGAGAATTCATGCTCCTCCCGGATCGCGGCTTCGCTCCAGCGACCCGGGCGATAGAACTTGGCAATCACCGGCGGGCCATCGTCCAGCCCTATCTGGTAAACCCGGTTCTCGTAACTGTTCAGGGCGAACAGCCGGCCGCTGACGGCAAAACCTGCTTCCTCGAGCGCGTCCAGGATCACTTCCGGGGTGAGTTGATCGTAGGGATGTGTGGACGTTGTCAGTTCCGGAGGCTCATGTTGCATAAAATTCAGAAGGCCGTGTTGTATCGGGATTTCATGGATTGCAGATGATACCAGTTTTCGTCCAGTTCCCACCGAACACGATTGACGCCCGAGGTTGCCAGAATAATATCGCCGGCCCGGGCCTGGACCTGCGCCAACTCACGCTCCGCCCTTTGCCAGTCCCGGTGAGTGTCCGCCAGATGACGCATGCTCGGGAACACCGCAGACAATGCCTGCTGAGTCGAGACCGAGTGGGAGCGCAGCGAGCTGATCACCGCCGTATCCCCTTCCACCCGGAGCACCCTGTGCTGGTATGGGTAACTGGCCACGGTTTTATCGGCCATCAATTGATCGTTCAGGCTGATAACCTCAAACCCTCGCCAGCCAATCCAGCTAACGAACAGCGCGGCAACCACCATAACCGTAATGAACTGCTTCCTGTCTGACATAATCCCTGCTCCGTGCGTCCTGGTACCCGTAGGATGAAGTATAACGGTTCTGGGGTTAGAGGTAATGCAGTCAGCGGTTATCTGCGGTAATTTCCTCGTTTGATATCGATAAATGGTCAGAAATCGTGAGCGAAGAGCGTTTTAGCATACAGACGGTGGTCATTGGCGCCGGCGTGGTTGGCCTTGCCATTGGCCGGCAACTGGCTCTGACCGGCCGGGAGGTCCTGGTGCTGGAGGCGGCCTCCCGCTTCGGCGAGGGCATCTCATCCCGCAACAGCGAGGTTATGCACGCTGGAATCTATTATCCCCACGGGTCCCTGAAAGCCCATTGTTGCGTTCGGGGCCGTGAACTGTTGTATGACTACTGTGACAGCCGCAAGGTAGGCCATCGCAAATGCGGCAAGTGGATCATCGCAACCAACCTTGCCCAGACGGACCGCCTTTCCGGCATCCAGGCACAGGCGGCGGGCAATGGCGTCGAATTGCAGCTTCGCGATGGCCGGGACATAACCCGACAACTCTCTGCCATCAACGCCCGGGCCGGTCTGTGGTCTCCGGAAACCGGGATTATCGACAGCCATGGCCTGATGCTATCGCTGTTGGGGGAGCTGGAGGATGCTGGCGGACAACTGGTGTTGAACAGCCCGGTGCTGGCCGCAGAATCCGACGGCGGGAAGCATACCCTGACCCTGGGTGGCAGCCAGCGTGTAAAACTTGAGGCTTCTGAAGTCATCAACGCCGCCGGTTTAGGTGCACCCCGCCTGGCCCAGCAATGGCAAGGCCTGCCCGCGACCGCCCGCCCGGAACAGTGGCTGGCCCGTGGCGTTTATTTCAGCTATGCAGGCAGACACCCCTTCAATACCCTGATTTACCCCTTGCCCGAGCCTGGCGGCCTGGGCGTCCACCTCACCCTGGATCTCGCCAACCAGGCCCTCTTTGGTCCCGACGTGGAATGGATTCCCGACGAAGACTACACGGTGAATCCTGACCGGGTGCACGCCTTTGCCGACGGCATCCGGCAATGGTGGCCAGGCCTGGATGCAGACCGCCTTCAACCGGCCTATGCCGGTATTCGCCCGAAGCTTACTGGACCCGATGGCGATTTCTTCGATTTCCGCATAGACGGCCCGGCACAACACGGACTGCCCGGCCTGGTTAATCTGTTTGGAATTGAATCACCGGGACTGACATCATGCTTGGCAATAGCCGAAGAGGTGAAACTGCTATTAGACGAGAAAAGTAGGATGTAGGGGAGAACTGCCTTTGGTGGTCGGGGAAACCCACGCAGCCGGTAGTGCAGCGATGAGGTCGCCCTTTCCGGGACTATAAAGGGCCATGGATGGCCCGTCCTAAGCGAGCAGGATGCCTTGAGCGTGTCCCGGAAAGGGCGACCTCATCGCTGCTGACACCAGACAAAGGTCCCCGACCAGTTTCCCGGACCTCCTAGCCAGGAGTCCGAGCCAAAGCCCAAACCTGAATGTCGCCAGCCCCCGCTTCCTTCAACGCAGAAGCAAGAACCCTGACCGTAGCCCCCGTGGTAACCACATCATCAACAATCGCCACCCGCTCCGGCACCACTCCGCGCACCTCAAACACATCCCGCAGATTCTGCAGTCGCGCAGCCCTGTTCAGACTCCGCTGAGCCTTCACCCTTCGCGACCGGCGCACCACCCCGGCCGCGACCGGAATGTCCAGCCGGGCGCCAACAAACTCGGCAATGTCCTGGGCCTGATTAAAGCCCCGTTGCCAGCGCCTGAGCCAGTGCATCGGGGCGGGAATCAGAACATCCGGTTTCTGCTCCGGCTCAAGGTGCTGTTCCAGAAAGCTGGCGAAACCGATTAACAGCGGGCGCGCAAACTTGCGGTGGCCCTGATACTTGTAGCGGCCAATCATGCCATCCACCGGGTACTGGTAGCGCCAGGGAATCAGCGATCGGGAAAAGGGCGGGGGCAGTGTCTGGCATTCGCCGCACCGCATACCCGGTGTGGCAAAGGCCAGGGGCAGGGCGCAACTGTGGCAATGCCAGCGATTGGCCGGCAGGTCGTCCCGGCAGCCAGTGCACAGCCCATGGTGTGCATGGGGTGACAGGCAGCTGACGCAGCGGCCTCCACTCTGTACGCTGTTAACCTTTCGTTCAATGAAGGTTGACAGCGGGTTCAGTCCGTTTATCATCTCGGTTTATCCGTAAACCAAAAACCTTGCGAAGGTTAACAGGACTTTGCCATGACCGCCACAGCACTGCGTCACGACTGGACACTTCAGGAAGCCCGGGATCTTTTCAATCTGCCGTTCAACGATTTGCTATTCCGGGCCCAGACCGTGCACCGCGAGCACTTTGACCCAAACGAAGTGCAGGTCAGCACCCTGTTGAGCATCAAGACCGGTGCCTGCCCGGAAGACTGCAAGTATTGCCCCCAGAGTGGCCATTACAACACCGGGCTGGAGAAGGAAAAGCTGCTGGAGATTGAGAAGGTGGTGGCGGAAGCCCGGGCGGCGAAGCAGAAAGGGGCTTCCCGGTTCTGTATGGGGGCGGCCTGGCGCAGTCCGTCCAAAAAAGACATGCCTTATGTCCTCGATATGGTAAAGCAGGTTAAATCCCTGGGCATGGAAACCTGCATGACCCTGGGCATGCTGAAGGAAGAAGAAGCACGCGAGCTGGCCGACGCCGGGTTGGATTACTACAACCACAACCTGGATACGTCGGAGAAGTATTACAACCACATCATCACAACCCGCACCTACCAGGACCGCCTGGATACCCTGGATAACGTGCGCAAGGCGGGCATGAAGGTCTGCTGTGGTGGCATCATGGGGATGGGTGAAGACGAAGATGACCGGGTTGGTTTGCTGGTTCAGCTGGCGAATCTGCCGCAGCACCCGGAGAGTGTGCCGGTGAATATGCTGGTGAAGGTGAAGGGTACACCGCTGGAAAATGTTGAAGACCTGGAGCCGTTTGATTTTATCCGGTTGATTGCGGTGGCGCGGATTATGATGCCGGCGTCCCATGTTCGGTTGTCTGCGGGTCGCGAGCAGATGAATGAGCAGATGCAGGCGTTGTGTTTCATGGCGGGTGCCAATTCCATTTTCTATGGCGAGAAGTTGCTGACCACGTCCAATCCTGAGGCGGATGCGGATATGCAGTTGTTCCGCAAGCTGGGGATTCGGCCGGAGCAGCGGGAGCAGTGTGCTACCGAGGAGCAGGAGACTGAGGCGTTGGCTGAGGCGGTGGAGTATGAGGCCACGCGGCACATGTTTTATGACGCTACTCGGGAGTCTGCCTGAGTAATACAGTTTGGGAGTGGGGCAAAGGCCGGGGAGCCCTTTTCGGGACACGCTTGAAACGTCCCTGTGCGCTTAGGACGGGCCATCCCTGGCCCTTTATAGTCCCGAAAAGGGCTCCCCGGCCTTCACCGTCAATCACTGTGCTGGCCTTATGGCTTTGTAGCTGACCTGTGGTGATTTATGCGCGATTTTTCCCTGGAGATTGAACAGCGTAAGCGAGATGGCTTGTACCGCTCTCGCCGCCTGGTTTCCGGGCCTCAGAAGCCGGAGTTGGTCACAGACGGGGCAGAGCTGTTGTCGTTTTGCAGCAACGATTACCTTGGGCTGGCTAATCACCCTGGCAATATCGCCACGCTGCGTGATGCATTGGCCGAGACCGGGTTGGGTGGGGCAGCTTCTCATCTGGTGTGCGGGCACCATGATGCCCATCATCAGCTGGAGCAGCGGCTGGCGGCGTTTACCCGGCGTAGTTCGGCGTTGTTTTTTTCCACCGGTTACATGGCGAACATGGGTGTGATTTCGGCGTTGGCGGGGCGAGGGGATACGATTTTTTCTGACCGCTTGAATCATGCGTCGATTATTGATGGCTGCATCCTTAGCCGGGCTCGTGTTCGGCGTTATGGCCACGGCGATGTGGCGGCGTTGGAGCGGATGTTGGCGGAGACGTCGGGGCACAAGCTGGTGGTGACCGATGGTGTGTTCAGTATGGACGGTGATATCGCGCCGCTGAAGGAACTTGCCCGGGTGTGTAAGGCCCACGATGCCCTGTTGGTGGTGGATGATGCCCATGGTTTGGGTGTGCTTGGACCCCAGGGGCGGGGCAGTGTGCTTGAGGCCGGGTTGTCTGAGGATGAGGTGCCGGTTTTGATTGGCACTCTTGGCAAGGCGGTGGGTACTAGCGGTGCGTTTGTGGCCGGGCCGGAGGTGTTGATGGATTATCTGGTGCAGAAGGCCCGAACCTACATCTACACCACCGCCATGCCGCCGGCGGTGGCGCTGGCAAGCTGTGCCAGTATTGATTTGATTGAGCAGGATGATGCTCGCCGCGCCCATTTGCAGGCACTGATTGCCCGGTTCCGTTCCGGGGCGCAGCAGCTGGGTTATCAACTGATGCCGTCGCACACGCCCATCCAGCCCATTATGGTGGGGGATAACCATGCAGCTTTGGCATTGAGCCGGGCACTGGAGGAACAGGGCATACTGGTCACGGCCATCCGCCCGCCCACGGTGCCGGAAGGCGAGGCCCGGTTGCGGGTAACCCTGAGCGCCGCGCATTCTGAAGAGCAACTCGATCGATTGCTGCAAGCTTTGGCCCAGTGCCGCTCCCTGTTGCCGGAGCAGGCTGCTCAGGAGCCTGTTGCGGTATGAGCGCCTACAGCGATCTGACGGCAATAACCCGTGCCGAAGGCGGAACCGGCAGTAAAGCCTGCATTGCCCGGGGGTTCGGCGGCGCCAGCCAGACCTACGACAGCGCCTCCCGCCTGCAAAAAGCCATGGGCGACACCATGCTCGCCAACATACCGGAGAACCTGAAGCCGGCAACTATCCTGGATCTCGGCTGCGGTACCGGCTGGTTCACCCGCAAACTGGCAAGCCAATACCCGAACGCCGCCATCACCGGCGCAGACCTGGCCCCCGGCATGTTGCAGCAGGCTAAAGCCTGCAGCTCCGAGACCATCCGCTGGCTCAACGCAGACGCCGAACAGCTCCCGCTGCCAGACAACAGCACCGACCTGATCTACAGCAACCTGATGATACAGTGGAGCACCCGACCGGAAGCCGTCTTGGCCGAATGCCAAAGAATCCTCAAACCCGGCGGCATCCTCGCCATCTCCACCTTGCTGGAAGGCACCCTCGAAGAACTCAAGCAAGCCTGGGCCTACGCCGACCCCGGCCAGCCCCATGTAAACCGTTTTACCCGCTATGCGGACTGGAAGCGATTAACCGGCCAGCAGCTCCCTGGTTCCACCTTGGACACGGCAACCCTGGCTTTGCCCTATGACTCCCCCATGGCCCTGAACCGGGAGCTCAAACACCTCGGTGCCGTGTTCAAGGGCGAAGAGCGCCGCAGAACCATCACCGCCCCGGGACGATTCAAGGCGATGTGTGCTGCTTATCCAAAACAAGGTAATGGCGAGATCATCGCCAGTTATCACGCTGGCTGGTTGTACTGGTCAAAGCCGAGTAATTACGATTTTCAGTGATCGAATAAGGACGGCAATCTTGAAAGTTTGCGGTGAGGGTGTGGTGCGTCTTTCCGGGACTATAGAGGGCCAGGGATGGCCCGATCTAAGCGCACATGGAAGTCTTGAGCGTGTCCCGGAAAGACGCACCACACACTCACTTGGCGCCCCAAAAAGATGCAGCAGGAACCCCAGAAAATGGCAAAAAAAACCTACTTCGTAACAGGCACCGACACTGGCGTGGGTAAAACGATCGCTGCTGCTGCCATTCTGGAGGCTGCCCGGCAGCTGGGAAAGCGCACGCTGGCGATGAAACCTATTGCGTCAGGGTGCGAGCAGACCCCGGATGGACTGCGTAATGAAGACGCCCTGATGTTGCAGGCCGCCATTACCGAAGAGCTTCCCTACGATGCCCTCAACCCCATAGCACTGGAGCCGGCCATTGCCCCCCACGTTGCGGCGCAACAGGCGGGCAAGAACATCACGGCCCAGCGCCTTGTGGGCTTTTGCCGTGGCCTGCAGATTCGGCCCGCTGACCTGATGCTGATTGAGGGTGCTGGTGGCTGGCGGGTTCCCCTCAACGATCGGGAAACCTACGCAGCGGTGCCCCGGGAGCTGGGGCTGGATGTGGTATTGGTCGTGCCCCTGAAACTTGGCTGTATTAACCACGCCATGCTCACCGCGGAGGCCATCAGGGCCGATGGTCTGTTCGTGGCAGGCTGGGTAGCCAATCACCCCGAAGAGAATGTCATGAGTTGTGAGCAGGACACCCTTAACTATCTGACAACGCACCTCGGGGCACCATGCCTGGGTGTTTTGCCGTGGTTGGATGGCACTCCGGCTGACCAGTTGCCGAAAGTCCTGGCAAGATTCCTGAATATTCGCCCGTTGATTGAAATTTGACCAAATCTGTGAGTAAATAAGTCAATCTGTTGTCATAGGTGGCCTAGACATGATCAACAACACCCTTTCTCTTGGTATCCAAGGTATCCAGGATGGCATGGCGGGCATGGAAAATGCGGCCCGGAAGATTGCCCGTGGCGGTGTTGACGGCCCTCAGGGTTCTGCTGAGGGTGCGGGTAATCTGGCTGAGCCACTGATTGAAATGACGCTCTACGAGCGCAGTGTTGAGGCGTCCGCACAGGTTGTGAAGACGGCTGACGAAACTCTGGGAACACTCCTGGACATCCGCGCCTGACCCTGACTACTGAGCCGTGAATATCCTTTCCTCGATTCCCCCTGTTTATCCGGTGGTTTCCGGTGCCGCGTCGGCGACTGGCAGCATTCCGCCGAGTGGTGTTTCCTCGACAACGCCCGGTGAAGGCTTCTCTACCGATGCTGATGATCGTACCCGGGGTGTTGAGCAGTCCTCCGACGCCAGATCAGCCTCCCGATTTGTCGATGGTGACGCGGATGCAAAGGCCGACCTGCAGGGGCTCACGGAGGCCGAGCTTAAACAGCTGAGCGAGCTGAAAGCCAGGGACCGGGAAGTTCGGGCCCATGAGGCGGCGCACCAGGCAGTCGGCGGTCAGTACGCCGGAGCTATGTCGTTTACCTATCAGCGCGGCCCTGACGGTGCCCAGTACGCCGTGGGCGGTGAAGTCCCCATCGATGTCTCCCCGGTCGCCGGCGATCCGCAGGCAACTATCGAGAAAATGCGTGTGGTGCGAGCGGCCGCCATGGCGCCGGCACAACCCTCAGCACAGGATCGTGCGGTGGCGGCCCAGGCCATGCAGACCATGTTGCAGGCGCAGTCTGAGCTGGCGGCCGGTGAAGGCGAGCGTGAGCCAACGCCTGGTTCCGAATCGGCTCGGGACGAGACAGCCCAGGGCCAGTCTGGCATCGCCCGCCAGGCCGACGAAACCTACCGCAGCGTTTCTGCCATGCAGGGGGCCGAAGGCGTGTTCGGCGAGCCAACGTCTTTATTTGCCTGAATTACCTGACTGTTCCATCC
Organism: Marinobacter sp. KM021; assembly: GCF_050707965.1. Classification (NCBI taxonomy): domain Bacteria; kingdom Pseudomonadati; phylum Pseudomonadota; class Gammaproteobacteria; order Pseudomonadales; family Marinobacteraceae; genus Marinobacter; species Marinobacter sp. KM021. The sequence continues at coordinate 2,215,152 of NZ_CP136129.1, read as the reverse complement.
CTCAATCCGTCAGCTCCGGCGGTTTCCCATTGTTGTTGTGGCGGTGTTTTCCGCTTCGGTGAACACACAATGCAACACAATTTTTAGCCAAGGCTATTGACAATTCTGTGTCGCAAAACGTATGTTTCAAACAAGTGTTTAATTAAGGCTGTGATGCGATGTGTCGCAGTGTCTGAGCAAACCCAAGGCCAAAGGCTGTTATCTGTTTCAGCCGAGTCCGAAAACCGAGGTGGATTCCATGCCTGAGTACAAAGCGCCCCTGCGTGATATCAAATTCGTAATGAACGAGCTGCTGAACAGCGAGCAGCACTACGCCAATCTGGAAGGTGCCGAAGATGCAACTCCGGATATGGTCGATGCCATCATCCAGGAAGGTGCAAAGTTCTGTGAGCAGGTATTGTCTCCGCTGAACCAGGTGGGTGACCAGGAAGGCTGTACCTGGAGTGAAGACGGTGTAAAAACCCCGACCGGCTTTAAAGAAGCCTACCAGCAGTATGTTGAAGGCGGCTGGCCGTCCATGACGGCTGACCCCAACTACGGTGGTCAGGGCTTGCCGCACTCTATCGGCCTGGTGGTCAGTGAGATGGTAGGGACTTCCAACTGGTCCTGGGGCATGTATCCTGGCCTGAGCCACGGTGCCACCAACACCATCGAAGAGCACGGCACCGAAGAGCAGAAGCAGACGTATCTGACCAAGCTGATCAGCGGCGAGTGGACCGGCACCATGTGTCTGACCGAGCCGCACTGTGGTTCTGACCTGGGCACCCTGCGTACCAAGGCCGAGCCGAACGCTGACGGCACCTACAGCATCACTGGCACCAAGATCTTTATCTCTGCCGGCGAGCACGACATGGCCGAGAACATCGTCCACATCGTACTGGCACGTCTGCCGGGCGCACCGGAAGGCACCAAGGGCATCTCCCTGTTCATCGTTCCCAAGCAGCTGCCGAACGAAGACGGCTCTGCCGGAGAGCGTAACGCGGTATCCTGTGGTTCCCTGGAGCACAAGATGGGTATCCATGGTAACGCTACCTGTGTGATGAACTTCGACGGCGCCAAGGGCTGGCTGATCGGGCCTGAGAACAAGGGCCTGAACTGCATGTTCACCTTTATGAACACTGCCCGTATCGGTACCGCTATCCAGGGTCTGGGTGCTGCTGAACTTGGCTTCCAGGGTTCCCTGGCCTACGCCAAGGATCGTCTGGCCATGCGCTCCCTGAGCGGTCCGAAGAACCCGGACGGCATCGCGGATCCGATCATCGTGCACCCGGACGTACGCCGCATGCTGCTGACCCAGAAGGTTGTCGCTGAAGGCGCCCGCGCCCTGATCTACCTGGCTGGCCAGCAAGTGGACGTGGTTCACAGCGGCAAGACCGAAGAAGAGCGTAAGCACGCTGACGCGCTGCTGGGCTTCCTGACCCCGATCGCCAAGGCGTTCCTGACCGAAATCGGTTACGAGTCTGCCAACCTGGGTATGCAGGTATTCGGTGGCCACGGCTTCATCACTGAGTGGGGCATGGAGCAGAACGTACGTGACTCCCGCATCGGCATGATCTACGAGGGTACTACCGGTATCCAGGCGCTGGATCTGCTGGGCCGTAAGGTTCTGATGACTCAGGGCGAAGCTCTGAAAGTGTTCACCAAGCAGGTTCACGTATTCTGCAAAGAGAACGCCGACAACGAGCAGTTGAAAGAGTTCATCGAGCCGCTGGCTGCGATCAACAAGGAGTGGGGCGATCTGACCATGAAGGTTGGTATGACCGCCATGAAGAACCGTGAAGAAGTCGGTGCCGCTGCGGTGGACTACCTGATGTACTCCGGTTACGCGGTCTTCGCTTACCTGTGGGCCCGTATGGCCAAGGTAGCATTGGACAAGATGGCTGACGGCACCTCCGAAGAGATGTTCTACAACGCCAAGGTCCAGTCTGCACGCTTCTACTTCAAGCGTCTGCTGCCGCGTACCAAGACCCACGCAGAAACCATGCTGGCCGGCTCTGACAGCCTGCTGGATATGCCGGAAGAAGCCTTCGCCATCTAAGGCGGGGTTGCTATCTGGTTGATGGCACTGAAAAAGCCCGTTCTCCGTCCGGAGGCGGGCTTTTTTCATGAGTCCCGGGCGCGTTTTGAGGTAGAATAGCGCGCCATAGAACAACAACCTTGTTTCGGACACATAGCCGAGCGGGGGATTATCAGACCTTCATCGAGAAGGCGTTTTCCATGTCCCCCAAGTGACTGACTGAATTTCTGGAGAGTTTTACATGGCTGATTATCAGGCACCCCTTCGTGACATGCGTTTCGTTCTGAACGAAGTATTTGATGCCCCAGCGCTTTGGGCATCACTGCCCAAGATTGCAGAAAACGTAGATCCCGACACCGCAGACGCGATCCTTGAGGAAGCGGGCAAGATCACCAGTGGCGTGTTGGCACCCCTGAACCGCGAAGCGGACGAGCAGGGCTGTAAGTGGAACGAAGGCGAAGTTTCCACTCCGGAAGGTTTCAAAGAAGCCTACCAGACCATCGTGGAAGGTGGCTGGAACGGCCTCGGCGGCAACCCCGATTTCGGCGGTATGGGCATGCCGAAAACACTGGTGGCTCAGTTTGAAGAAATGATGCAGGGCGCCAACATGGCCTTCGGCCTGGCCCCGATGCTCACCGCAGGTGCCTGCCTGGCCCTGGACGCCCACGGCAGCCAGGAACTGAAAGAGAAGTACCTGCCCAACATGTACTCCGGCGTATGGTCCGGCGCCATGGACCTGACCGAGCCCCACGCCGGTACTGACCTCGGCATCATCCGCACCAAGGCCGAGCCGAACGACGATGGCTCCTTCAACGTGACTGGAACCAAGATCTTCATTACCTGGGGCGAGCACGACATGGCTGAGAACATCATCCATCTGGTGCTGGCCAAGCTTCCGGACGCGCCGAAGGGCCCGAAAGGCATCTCCCTGTTCCTGGTGCCCAAATTCATGGTGAACGACGACGGTTCCCTGGGCGAGCGCAACCAGTTCAGCTGTGGTTCCATCGAGAAAAAGATGGGTATCAAGGCCTCCGCTACCTGTGTGATGAACTTCGACGGCGCCAAAGGCTGGCTGGTTGGTGAAGAGAACAAAGGCCTGGCCGCCATGTTCACCATGATGAACTACGAGCGCCTGGGCGTTGGCATTCAGGGCATCGGCGCCGCCGAAGCCTCCCTGCAGAGCGCCCGTGAATACGCCAACGAGCGTATCCAGAGCCGCGCTCCCACTGGTGCCCAGCAGCCCGAAAAAGCCGCTGACCCGATCCTGGTACACCCAGACGTGCGCCGCATGCTGCTGACCATGAAGAGCTACGTAGAGGGTGGCCGTGCCTTCTCCACCTACGTAGCCCAGTGGCTGGACATCTCCAAGTACTCCGACAACGACGAACAGCGCAAACACGCCGAAGGCATGGTTGCCCTGCTGACTCCCGTCGCCAAAGCCTTCCTGACCGACCGGGGCCTGGACACCACCATCATCGGCCAGCAGGTCTTTGGTGGCCACGGCTTCATCCGCGAATGGGGCCAGGAGCAGTTGGTACGCGACTGCCGCATCACCCAGATCTACGAAGGCACCAACGGCATCCAGGCTATGGACCTGATGGGTCGTAAAGTGGTTGCCAGCCAGGGCAAGCTGTACGAACTGTTCGTGCAGGACGTCGCCTCGTTCATCGAAGAGAACACTGGCGATGCCGCCCTGAAGCCCTACCTGGAGCCGTTGGCAGCCTCTCTGGAGCGCTTGTCTGACGTCACCGAACACGTCATCAAACAAGCCGGCGACAACCCCAACGCCATCGGTGCCGCTGCTGTCGACTATCTCGACATGTTCGGCTACACCGCCCTGGCTTACATGTGGGCCAAAACCGTCAAAGCCGCCGCCCCGAAAGCCGAGGGCGATACCTCCGGCTTCTACACCGGCAAGCTGAAAACAGCCCGCTTCTACTTCGACCGCCTGCTGCCAAAGACCGTGTCTCTGGCCGAAGGCATCCGCAGTGGCAGCGATGCGATGATGGCTCTGGCGGCTAACGAAATCTGATTCAGGTTTCAAAGTCCCGAGACACAAAAAAGCAGGCCCGCGTGGCCTGCTTTTTTTGACTCCAAGAACACTGTTTGGGCGCTGGTCAGGGTGAAGCTATCCGAAACCTTGCTTAGTTGATCGCAAGAGTACGGGCGCCAGTCAGGGGGTAGCTTTCCAAAACCTTGCGTAGCCAGGGATGGCGAAGCAGAGCGTACACGGAAGTATTCACAGCGTGTTTTGGAAAGCTACCCCCTGACTGGTGCTTGCTCCCAAATCGAGATCAAAACCTCAAAGGCGATTAATCAACCCAGGATTAACCACAAACGGATTCTCATTACCCTGAATCTCGGCAATACGCTGATGCCGCGCCAACTCCCGATCATCCGGCGGATCCAGCTCATTCCACTCCTGGAACACCGACGTCGCCCCAAGCCAAGGCAGCCCATAAGTATCCACCATGTAAGCCATCGTGCGGGCAACATCCCCCTTCACATGCTCCGGCGGCTCAAAAAATTGTGCACTCTCCCGAATACCACAATCATCTGCCCGCGTCGCATCGCCCAGATTCTCATAGCGGGCATTCCGCCTCCGCATCTCGACCCGCGAACGAACCGGCACCATATTGTGAAGATCCGACGTAATCTGACGGTATTGATTATCCTGCTTGCATTGGCTTGTGGTGCCGCAATTCAGCGCGCTGCGGATATCAGCCGGCGGATAGACATAGCCATCCGTCATCACGAACCCCTTGCTGGTGAACGGCGCGTCACAGAAAAACGACGTTCCGCCGTTTGCATAGAGATTGCCCCAGAACTGATCTTTCACGACCGTCTCTGGATCACTGAAACGGGTATTCTGGCCAATGACCAAGGTGGTTGAGAGGGCGAGTATAAGCGTGATGGGAACTAACGTTATTTTTTTCATAGGGCCGTTATACCTCACATTGCACGGCGCATACCGTGGCCATCGCGACGAGCGATTGATGGCAAAATGAACAATCTGACAAAAGTATGACGGAGTGTTCACTCTTTTCTGTGAAGTATGGCACAGAGGCTCAAATAGAGAAGCCCCTGTGCGGATCGTTCATGTTGTAAATTGTTAACGCGTTAACAATCTATTTCATTTTGTTGCGGATGTCCTGATAGCGGGTCTTGAGATCTTCTCCCCATTGGCGAGCCGTGTCTCTCGCCTCATGGCTGGCATTCTCCGCATCATGGACAACCTGATCCAGTTTCTGGCGGAAGCGATCCCAGTCCTGTTCAAGGTCGTCCCATTCATCTTTTACATCTTCCTTGGCCAGATGCAGTTGCACACGGGCTTCGTCACGGTACTGCTTGATTTTTTCCGACAGTTTGTTGAATTCGTCTTGCAGGCTCATAGCGATTCTCCTTCCCTGATGAGTTGGGAAGTCTACAATGCGCCGGAATGTAAAAAACTGTCAAGAGGGTGAAAGTCAGGGTTTTGCGCAGGTTCGCACTGGATTGACCTGGATCAGTTAGGGTGAGCACCGGCAAGAACCGCCGACAAATCCCTGAGGTGATGCCAGGGGGTAAGACCATCAAACCCCTTGGCGGATCGGTCTGTGGTGTTGCAAAGGCTGATGGCCTGATGCAGTTGGCGCATATTCAGCCGGCGGGCTGCCTGTTGGATCGCCGACGCTCGCCGGGGCTGGAACACCCCGCGTTTTTTCAGGAAGCCCGAAGGATTGTCGCCCGGGGGCAGGGCAGTTTTCAGTTCGATGATGATGTGCAGGTCTCGCACCAGCACACTCAACAAACCCAGCGGGTTTTCACCTTCCTGCTGCAGGATTCCGATGATCTTTCCCGCATGGGCGGCTTTACCGGCGAGTAACTCGGTGACCAACTCAAAGCCATTGAAGCGGGCGCTGTCCTGGACCGCTTGCTCGATAGTCTCTTCGTCGATGGTTTTGCCAGCCGTCAGTAACGCCAACCTGTCCAGTTCCTGGCTGGCAGCCAGAAGATTCCCCTCAAGCCGCTCCGTGAGCATCCCCAGGGCCCCGCGGGTAAGGCTCAGGCCTTGTCCGCTGGCCCGCTGTTGCAGCCAGCCGGCAAATTTATCGGGCTCAACCGGCCAGACCGGTACATGGACACCGCAGCCTTGCAGAGCCTTGTACCACTTGCGTTTGGTTTCTGCGGCGTCGAGTTTGGCGCTGATGAGTAGCAGGATAACGTCTTCAGGCGGTGCCTCAAGAACCTGTTCAAGAACCCTTCGGCCATCACCGAGCTTGCCCGTTGGCAGGTGAATCTCGATACGCCGCTTCTCGGCAAACAGGGACAGGGCGTTGCATTCATCGGCAACGGCATTCCAGTCCAGTTGATGATCGGCGTGGTAGGTCAGGCGATCCTGATACCCCGAGTCCCGGGCCGTCTTTCGAATCAGGTCACAGCATTCCTGCACCAGCAGGGGCTCGTCACCGGAAATCAGGTAGACCGGAGCCAGACCTTTCTTGAGCAACTGGGGGAGCTGGCCGGGCTGGGTCTTCATGGCGCATCGGCTTGGTTCTGGCTTGTTTCGTACTCTGCGATGGCCGCGTCAATCCGCTCCTGGCTCATCGGCGCCAACCGGAAGAGTACCTGTTGTGCCAGTCGATCCCCGAGCTGTTGCCGGAGTTCTTCTTCTTCCCGTTGCTTGGCCAGCACATTGGTTTCATCGTAACGATAGGTCTCGCTGGTGGTCAGATCGGTTGCCGCGATCAGCGGGATCCGGTCTGCGGTCAGCAACTCCATAGTGACTTGATGTCGCAGTATGTACTCTGCCGCGGCGGCCTGAGCGGTAATGGCGGATGCCCGGCGGTCCTGCTGGTAGCTTCTCAGCCGAAGCACGTAGTCCGCCGATGAGGCATCCTGCAGATCAATGCCCCCCAGCCTGAGTTGATCCCGCACCGACTGGCAGAACCGTCCGGGCAGCGAATCGGGGCAGTCTACCGCCAGTGGCTGGAGGGAGGCCGGCACCGGTGAGGTGCCCCGTAACTGAAAACCGCACCCGGCAAGCGTGGCGGTTGCCAGCATTGCCAGTAACGGCAGCCGGAGGGCTTTCAGAAAAAAGGGCACCGAAGGCATATCAGTTAGCCACCACGTTAACCAGCTTGCCGGGCACAACGATGACTTTGCGCACGGTTTTGCCATCGGTGAAGCGCATAACGTTTTCGTTCTCCAGCGCCAGTTTTTCCAGGTCCGCCTTGCCGATGTCTGCGGGCACGCTTTCTTTTGCCCGTACTTTACCGTTGACCTGCAGCACAACCTCAATCTCACTGCGGACCATGGCGCTCTCATCGGCAACCGGCCAGCTGGCATCAACCACGGGTTCTGAGTGGCCAAGGGCCTGCCAGAGAGTATGGCTGATGTGTGGCACGATGGGCGACAGCACCAGAACCGCCACCTCCAGTGCTTCCTGGCGAACGGCGAGGCTCTGGGGCTCGTTGTCTGTCAGTCGGCTGACTTCGTTCAGCAGTTCCATCACAGCGGCGATCGCCGTATTGAAGGTAAGGCGACGACTGATGTCGTCACTGACCTTGGCAATGGTTTCGTGGGTCTTGCGACGCAGATCCTTCTGGGCGCTGTTCAGGCTGCCAGCCTCAAGGGCGGGTACTTCACCACCAGCGGTTTGCTCATTGACCAGGCGCCACAGCCGCTTGAGGAAGCGGTGTGCGCCTTCCACGCCGCTGTCAGACCATTCGAGGGACTGCTCTGGCGGCGCAGCAAACATCATGAACAGACGAACGGTGTCGGCGCCATGCTGGTCAATGATGGCCTGAGGGTCGATGCCGTTGTTCTTGGACTTGGACATCTTGGTGACGCCGCCGATCTGAACTGGCTGGCCGTCTTCATTGTGGACCGCCTTCACCACTTGTCCTTTGTTGTCCCGTTCGACCGTGACATCGGCCGGGGCAATCCAGGTAATCTTGCCGGAATCATCTTCCCGATAGTAGGTCTCAGCCAGCACCATGCCCTGACAGAGCAGGCGATTGAACGGCTCCGAGCTGTCTACCAGGCCAACGTCCCGCAGCAGTTTGTGGAAGAAGCGGGCGTACAACAGGTGCAGGATGGCGTGCTCGATACCACCGATGTACTGATCCACCGGCAGCCAGTAGTTGGCCGCAGCCGGGTCCAGCATGCCCTTGTCGTAATTCGGGCTGCAGAAGCGGGCGTAATACCAGGACGACTCCATGAAGGTGTCGAAGGTATCGGTCTCCAGGGTGGCCGCCTGACCGTTATATTCGGTTTTGCACCACTCCGGGTCGGCCTTGATCGGTGACTGAACGCCGTCCATTTCGACATCTTCCGGCAGGCGAACCGGTAGCTGGTCATCCGGCACCGGCATCTCCGTGCCGTCTTCCAGCGTCATCATCGGAATGGGCGCGCCCCAGTACCGTTGACGCGACACACCCCAGTCACGCAGGCGGTAGTTCACGGTGCGCTTGCCGATACCGTTGTCTTCAAGGTATTTCGCGATCTCGTCGAAGGCTTCCTCGCTGGTCAGTCCACTGTATTTGCCGGACGATACAAGCACACCTTTCTCGGTAAAGGCATTTTCCTGTACATCGATATCGCGGCTGTCATTGGGCGCAATCACTTGTTTGATCGCCAGCTTGTACTTCAGGGCAAACTCGTGGTCACGATCATCATGGCCGGGAACGGCCATCAGTGCGCCCGTGCCGTAGTCCATCAGCACGAAGTTGGCGACCCACACAGGCACCTCTTCCTGGGTCAGCGGATGAATGGCCTTGAACCCGGTGTCGATGCCCTTCTTTTCCATGGTGGCCAGTTCTGCTTCCGCCACCTTGCTGTTGCGGCACTGCTCGACAAACTCAGCGACATCCCTGTGCCGTTCAGCCGCAGCCTTGGCCAGCGGGTGTTCTGCTGCCACCGCCATGTAACTGACGCCCATCAGGGTATCCGGACGGGTTGTGTAAACGGTCAGGCCGTCTTCCCGGTCTTTCAGCGGGAAGGTCAGCTCAGTACCTACAGATTTGCCGATCCAGTTCCGCTGCATGGTCTTGACCTGCTCGGGCCAGTCTTCCAGCTGGTCCAGGTCGTTCAGCAGTTCCTCGGCGTAATCGGTAATGCGGATAAACCACTGGGGAATCTTCTTCTGCTCAACCAGGGCGCCGGAGCGCCAGCCGCGGCCATCCACCACCTGCTCGTTAGCCAGAACCGTCTGGTCGACGGGGTCCCAATTTACGGTGGACATTTTCTTGTACACCAGGCCTTTTTCGTAAAGACGGGCAAAGAACCACTGTTCCCAGCGGTAGTATTCGGGATCGCAGGTGGCCAGCTCGCGGCCCCAGTCGTAACCAAAGCCCAGTTGCTTGAGCTGTTTCTTCATGTATTCGATGTTCGCCCGGGTCCACTTGGCGGGGGCGGATTTGTTGGCAATGGCGGCGTTCTCGGCGGGCAGGCCGAAGGCGTCCCAGCCCATGGGTTGCATGACGTTTTTGCCTTGCATGCGCTGGTAGCGGGAAATCACGTCGCCGATGGTGTAGTTGCGAACGTGGCCCATGTGCAGTTTGCCGCTGGGGTAGGGGAACATGGACAGGCAGTAGTACTTGGGCTTGCCGGGCTCTTCCTTCACTTTGAAGGTTTCGTTGGTTTCCCAGAAGTCGCGGGCGGTCTGCTCTACATCACGTGGGTTGTATTGTTCGTCCATTCCTGCCATTACCAAAAGTACCCTGTGTGAAAATGAGGTTCGAAAGGGCCGAACATTCTAACGCACCCAAGGCTTAACAGGTAGCCTGCCAATTTCGCAGACTTGTGCCAGACTTCCCGTATAGGAGGTTGTTCGTGGGTTTGGTGCAGGTTGCTGCCGGGGATGGCTTCCCGGGACACGCCGTAAACCCATCCCTGGGGGCTTGAGCGCAGCATCCATGCTGCGCACAGTCCCGGGAAGCCATCCCCGGCAGCACCCCAAACCTGCGAAGTGTACTCTTGGAGAGAAGTGCTTGCTCCACTGCGATTCGCTAAAGGCAGGGAGAATGTCCGGGGGGCAGGGTGTGGTACCTCTTTCCGGGACTGTCTGCAGCATGGATGCTGCAGTCAAGCGTACAGGGACGTATTTACAGCGTGTCCCGGAAAGAGGTACCACATCCTGACCCTTGCACCAAAACTGGAAAACAGGCGGGAAGACTATGACAGAACCAGAACGTAACCATCTTTCAGGCAAGGCCCTTGAGGCTTACGACAGAATGCTTGAACGGGTACAAACCCGTTTGCATGAGCTTCAGGAAACCTCACTTCAGACCCTGGAGGAAGAAGTTCAGAAAGCGGTTGAGTTTGAATACGAACTGGAGGAAATGACCCGTGAGGAAGCCGACCTGCTCGGCGCCTACCTCGAGCGGGACCTGGAGCACCTGCTGAACTTTGTCGAGGAAACCGGTGAGGGGCTGAAAGAATGGTTGCAGCTGGATATCTCGTTACTGGAGCACACCCTGGCGGATCGACTGCTCTCGGTGGCCGACAAAACCCTGGTGGACACCCTGGAACTCAAACAGAAACTGGAGAACCAGGACATAAGCCACTATATCTCGGGCGAAGTGGCCACCGCCGGTATGTTCCGGTGCATGAATTGCAACCACATGGTGTGCCTGACCAAAACCAGCCACCTGCACCCTTGCGAGGCTTGCGGTTCCCATTACTTCGAGCGGGTAACCAGCCGCTGGCCGCCTAAGGAGTAGGGTTTTTCGGGATCACCCGCTCCCTTACAAACACGATCAGGATCACCGCCAGGGTCAGCACTGGCCATGAACCGGTCTGCATGTAGGGCGTGCTGCCGGTGGCGGGGAAGACCTCACCGGTCAGTACTGCCCGTTGGAACTGCGGAATCCTTTCGGTGATCTCGCCCTTTTCGTTGATGATCGCGGTAACGCCGTTATTCGTGCCCCTGAGCATATAGCGGCCGGTTTCCAGGGCGCGCATACGGGCCAGTTGAAGGTGTTGCAACGGGCCAATGGAATCACCGAACCAGCCATCGTTGCTGATGGTGAGCAGCAAGCCGGAGTTACGGGCATTGAAGGCGACAAAGTCCGGATAGGCTACTTCGTAGCAGATGTACGGCATGATGTTGATGCCGTTGGCCACCAGTGGAGACTGGTATTTGGGCCCTGGGGTGAAACTGCTCATGGGCAGGTCGAAAAAGCCGATCAGTCCTCGCAGGATGCCCTGCAACGGCACGTATTCGCCAAATGGCACCAGCTTCTGCTTGTGGTAGATGCCTTCACCGTTGCCAATGGCCATGATGCTGTTGTGGAAGGTGAAGTCGTCGATACGATCGCTGTAGCCGTACCAGGGAATGCCGGTGATCAGCGTACTCTCATCGCCGAGCTCTTCGTGGATGTGATCAAGCACCTTGCCTGCCTGGTCCTGGGGGATCGGTATCGCGGTTTCCGGCCATAAAATAAGGTCGCGCTGCCAGTGGGCCTCGGTCATACCCAGGTACGCCACAATCTGGTCCCGCAGGAAATCCGGGTCCCATTTGATCTGTTGGGGAATGTTGCCTTGCATGGCGGCAAAGGTGACCGGCTGTTCGCTCAGGTCAGTCCAGTCGGCTTGTTTCATGGCCGGCGCGAGGAACCAGGGCAGCAGAGTGAGTACTGCGGTGGCCGCTGCTGATTTGCGGTGCCCGGACAGAACAAGCCACCAGATGGCATAGGCAGACGCACCCGTGACTGCGATCCAGAAGGTGATGCCATGTACGCCTGTGAGGGGGGCCAGACCGCCAAGTGGTCCGTCCGTATGGGCAGTGCCGAGGTATAGCCAGGGAAAGCCTGTAAGTAACCAGCCCCGTAGCCAGTCTCCCAGAACCCAGATGGCCGGAAACAGGAGCAGGCGCCGGATCATGCTTTCTTTGGCCAGTTTGCCCCAGAACCAGAAGGCAAGGCCGTGGAACAGCGCCAGCCCTGCTATAAACAGGACCATCAGCAGGACAGCCACTGGCACTGAGGTGTTCCCGTGCTCGCTGATGCTGATGTAAATCCAGCTTGCGCCCGAACCGAACAGGCCAAGGCCGATAAACCATCCGGCGCGAAACAGTTTTTCCGAGGCCTGGTGGAGTGTTACCAGGACAATCAGAAAAACCGAGAGGGGGCCAAGCCACCACAAATGAAAAGGTGAAAAGGTGAGGGTCTGGAGTGCGCCGGCAATCAGTAGGATTGCCGGGCCAAACCAGGGGTGGTCAGTAAACCGCAGATTCAGAGGGCGACCAAGGCCAGGTTCATGATTCACTTCGCGTTACCTGCAACAAACGGATGACTCGGTTATCGGCGTTGGCAATAGTAAACTGCAAGCCGCCGAATTCAACCGTTTCTCCCCGTCTGGGCAGGTGACCAAACTCTTTGAGAACCAGGCCGCCAATGGTGTCGAACTCTTCCTCGTCCATCATGGTTTCGAAAAATTCGTTGAAGTCTTCGATCGGTGTGACGGCTTTCACGGCGTAGGTACCGTCGCCCCGGGCCTTGATGTGAGTTTCCTCGTCGAAGTCGTGTTCGTCTTCGATCTCGCCGACGATCTGCTCCAGCACATCCTCGATGGTGATCAGGCCGGCGGTGCCGCCGTACTCATCCACCACAATCGCCATGTGGTTGCGGTTTTCTTTGAACTCTTTGAGCAGCTGGTTCAACCGCTTGCTTTCGGGAACAAATGTTGGTGGCCGGAGGATCTCCCGGATACTGGTCCAGTTCAGTTCGTTGTTGATTGCCAGCGGGAGGAGGTCTTTTGCCAGCAGCACACCGATCACGTCGTCCTGGCTTTCGCCGATGACCGGGAAACGGCTGTGGGCGGATGACATGATTTCCGGCAGGAATTCTTTCGGATCCTGGGAGGCTTTGACGGTGATCATCTGGGAACGGGGGATCATGATCTCATCCACCCGCATGTCGATGACCTGCATGGCACCTTCGATGATGCTCATGGAATCGACGTCAATAATTTCCTGGGACTCTGCGTCCCGAAGTATCTCCAGCACGTCCTCAACGGACTCAGGCCCGCTGGAGAAGGCCTGTGATATACGCTCCAGCCAGGACTTGCCGCCCTGGCTGCGACTCGACTGATCGTCGCTCATGAGTCTGGTTCCGTTTCCTCTGCTTCATAAGGGTTAGCAAATCCAAGCTGCGCAAGCAGCCGGACTTCGAGGGCTTCCATGGCCTCGGCTTCGTTATCTTCAATATGATCGTAGCCCTGGAGGTGCAACATACCGTGCACCACCATATGGGCCCAGTGGGCGACAGGTTCTTTATGCTGTTCCTGCGCTTCCTTTTCAACAACCGGCGCGCAAATCACCAGATCTCCGGCCAATGGCACCGTTATACCCGGTGGTGCTTCAAATGGGAAGGACAAAACATTGGTGGGCTTGTCCTTGCCCCGGTACTGGTGATTCAGGTCCTGACTTTCCTCGTTACCAACAATACGGATCGTCACTTCAGACGGATCCTCGCCCAGCCATGCCTTTTCAGCCCAGACCTGGAACTGTGTTTCGTCGGGTACACCGGTGCTTTCATAAGCTACCTGGAAATCCACGGTCAGTTTGCTCATGGGTTGGTTGAGCCCCCGTCACCGAACGAGTCGTAGGCTTCCACAATGCGCTGAACCAGCGGATGGCGAACCACATCTTTTGATTCAAAGCGGGTAAAGCCAATACCGGGGACCTTGCTGAGCACGCTGGCGGCATGAATCAGCCCGGAGTTCTGCCCGCGCGGCAGGTCCACCTGGGTGGTGTCGCCGGTAATCACCGCCGTGGAGCCAAAGCCAATCCGGGTGAGGAACATTTTCATCTGCTCCCGGGTAGTGTTCTGGCTCTCGTCCAGAATGATGAACGAGTTATTCAGGGTACGGCCACGCATGAACGCCAGTGGTGCAATCTCGATCACGCTTTTCTCGATCAGTCGGGTTACCTGGTCAAAGCCGAGCATTTCATAGAGCGCGTCGTAAAGAGGCCGAAGGTAAGGGTCCACTTTCTGGGCCAGGTCGCCGGGCAGAAAGCCCAGTTTCTCGCCGGCTTCCACCGCCGGGCGTACCAGCAGGATGCGTTTCACCTGTTCGTCTTTCAGTGCCTCTACCGCACAGGCCACGGCCAGCCAGGTCTTGCCGGTACCTGCCGGCCCAATGCCGAAATTGATATCGTGGGTGCGGATGTTATGCACATACTTTTGCTGATTCTGACCACGGGGTTTGGCGGTCAGCTTCGGGGTTTTGATAACCGTTATCTGGCCTTCGTCGTAGGGCACGTCATCCGGCAGGCGCTCCAGGCCGGTTTCGCGGATAAACAGGTGCACGGTATCCGGTGGAATATCTTCGCTGGCTTCGGTTTCCCGGTACAGGTGCCGGATAACTTCGGTGGCGGCGGCGACGTTTTCGGTGTGACCTTCCACCCGGAAGTGGTGTCCACGCCGGCCGACTTTTACCTGCAGGCGCTTTTCAATCATCTTCAGGTGTTCGTCAAACTGGCCACACAGGGTCGCCAGCCGACGCTGGTTCACCGGGTGCAGGTCAAATTGTCTGGTGTCGTGAGTGTTCAATCTTGCTCCGTTTCGTTTTACTCCCAGGGTTTCTGCTGTTGGGGAGTAGGCTGTTCAGGCTGCAACGTTATCGGTACAGGGCGGGCAGGGCCGTCAAAAAAACGCCCGTGAATACATCCCTGTAGGGCTTCGTCGCGCCTTCCCTGGCGCTCCAGATTTTTTGACGGCCCTGCCCGCCCTGTACCTGTTTAAACAATGTGCAGGCCGAAAGGGCGAAAAACAAGTGGTTCGGATAAGGCAATCCCGGAATCACTGGTCGGTGTCGGGCTCTGGCTCGTCATTTGTCTGGCATGCCGTTGTGAAGTCTGCCGGTGACAGGGTGAGGGTGCCTCCCAAAAATCTGGAGCGCCAGGGAAGGCGCGACGAAGCCCTACACGGACGTACTTGCGGGGCGTTTTTTGGGAGGCACCCTCACCCTGTCACCAAGCCCCCAAAACCAGAAACCATGGGAGCCAAAGCTCAGTAAAACTCAGAACCAACAGGCACACCGCGAAGTGAGTTGGCGTAGGCCTCGACGATTTCCACGTCGATGAAATGCCCAACCACCTCAGGATTCTCGTGGCGGAAGTTAACGATGCGGTTGTTCTCGGTGCGGCCAGCGTACTCGCCAGGGTCTTTCTTGGACAGGCCGGTCACCAGTATCCGCTGGGTAGAGCCCACCATCTTGCGGCTGATATCCATGACGTTCTGATTCAGTCGATCCTGCAGAATGCTCAGGCGCTGTTTCTTCACCTCCATCGGCGTATCGTCCGGCAGGTCTGAGGCCGGCGTACCCGGACGGGCGCTGTAGATGAAGCTGAAGGACATGTCGAAGCCGATGTCGTTGATCAGTTTCATGGTGTCCTCAAAATCCTTATCGGTTTCACCCGGGAAGCCGATGATGAAGTCGGAGGAGAAGCTGATGTCCGGGCGGATCTTGCGCAGGCGGCGGAGTTTGGATTTGTACTCCAGCGCTGTATGGCCGCGCTTCATGGCCGCGAGGATGCGGTCGGAGCCGCTTTGGACTGGCAGGTGCAGGTGGCTGACCAGCTCCGGTACCCGCTCGTAGACTTCGATCAGGGCATCGCTGAACTCCACCGGATGGGAGGTGGTGTAGCGGATGCGGTCGATGCCGTCGATGGTGGCGATCACTTCGATCAGTTCTGCCAGGTCCATCTGGTCGCCGTCGTGGGTGTCGCCGCGGTAGGCGTTGACGTTCTGGCCCAGCAGGTTCACTTCCCGAACGCCCTGGGCGGCCAGATGGGCCACTTCGGCGATGACATCGTCCACCGGGCGGCTGACTTCTTCGCCGCGGGTGTAGGGCACCACGCAGAAGGTGCAGTACTTGCTGCAGCCTTCCATGATGGAGACAAACGCAGAGGGGCCGTCGGCGCCGGGCTCGGGCAGGTTGTCGAACTTCTCGATTTCCGGGAAGCTGACGTCGACCACGCCTACGCCGTTACCCTTGGTGCGCACTTCGGTGATCATGTCTGGCAGGCGGTGCAGGGTTTGCGGGCCGAAGACCATGTCTACGTAAGGGGCCCGGTCGAGGATGGCCTGGCCTTCCTGGCTGGCTACGCAGCCGCCGACGCCGATGATCATATCGGGTTTTTTGCTTTTGAGACGTTTCCAGCGGCCGAGCTGGTGGAACACTTTCTCCTGGGCTTTTTCGCGAATGGAGCAGGTGTTCAGCAGCAGGATGTCGGCGTCATCCGGGTTGTCGGTCATTTCAACCGCTTCGCCGGTTTTGAGCAGGTCTGCCATGCGGGCAGAGTCGTACTCGTTCATTTGGCAGCCGTGGGTTTTGATGAACAGCTTCTTGGCCATGGGTCTCACGTAATTTGGTGTATTGGCGCCGGGGTGGTGTGGGGCGCTGACAAAAATGGATTGCACATTATAACGGGGTGCTTAAACATCAACCACCGTTGTCTCGGGTTTTGCTGTGTTATCATCTTCGCCCTTTTTGTTCGGGTGAAAGAAGGGTTGTGGCAGTGGCTTTCCAAAACACGCTGTGAATACTTCCCTGTACGCTCTGCTCCGCCATCCATGGCTCCGCAAGGTTTAGGAAAGCCACTGCCACAACCCTCCCCGAACATAAGTGCTGGATTCCACGCAAAGTGAGACATGGTGTGGGTCTGGCGAAATCGCAATAGAGTGAACGAAACGATGACCCCCGAACGCCTCGCCCGAATCAAACAAGTCCTCAACACCCGCCAACCCGACCTGCGGGTGTTGACGGATCAGGTGCACAAACCCAGAAACCTGTCGGCCATCATCCGGTCCTGTGATGCCTTTGGCCTGGCCAATATGCATGTGGTTTGGCCCAAGGAGGGTTTTCGGGCATTTCGTAAGACAGCCGGTGGCAGTTTTCACTGGGTGACGACGCATACCCATCCCACCATGGACAACGCGGTGACGGAGCTGAAAGCTCAGGGCCACAAGCTGTATGCCGCGCAGTTGTCAGGCCGGGCGGTGGATTTTCGGGAGGTGGATTACACCGTGCCGTGCACGATTATCATGGGTAACGAGGTGGATGGCGTGAACCCGGTGACCGCCGAGCAGGCGGATGAGCATATTGTGATTCCGATGATGGGGATGGTGGAGTCGCTGAATGTGTCTTCAGCCTGTTCGATTATCCTTTCCGAGGCCCAGCGTCAGCGGAAGCTGGCGGGTATGTTTGACCAGCGGCGGATGCCGGATGAGGAATACAACCGCCTGCTGTTCTGCTGGTGCCAGCCGACGGTTAAGCGCTACTGCGACGACCGCAATCTGCCGTATCCGCCAATCGACCACGAAACCGGCGAACTGATCGACGGAGTAGGCTGGATGCAGGAAGTCAGAAAAATAAGGGCCAATCGCCCCAGATGGGACGAGCAACCAGAAAACATAGAAGCAAACGAGTCCTAACGGACGTCAGCAACAATGTTATGCCGGTGCGGGGTGGGGATGTCTTTTTCTGCCGGAAAAAGATGTCTGAGCGAAGCGAGTTGTTTTTCCAAAGAAAAAAGATTCACCCACCCCGCAACCCGCCCCAATATTCTCAGGCTAGGAAAACAACACTCAGTCCTCCCGTGCTTCCAGATACCGCTGCAACTGCTCCCGCAAAGCCTTGGGCAGTCGGGTGATGGTCAAGGCATCTTTGTCACGGTCGTAGTACACCGCCTGGTTCACCAGATCTGAAGAGAATGACACACTCATACCTCCACCAGAGCCGGCAATACGCACCAGTTTCTTGACCTTGCGATGGTCCGGGTGCAGCACGCCGGTTTCGGGCATTTCTGCGTTCTTGCTGGCGAATTCTTTGAAACGCTCGGGCTGGCTTTCGTCCAGGTAGTTGGACAGGGCCTCGATGGCTACCGGTTCGCCCAGGGCATGCTGGTCTTTGCAGAACTCGTAGGCTTTGGCACGGACTTCACCGGCTTTTTCCGGTTCGCTGGATTTGGCGAAGGCTTCTACCGCGTCCAGGAAGGTCATGGTTTCCTTTTCCACATCCACGCTGTTGGTGAAGGCGCAAAGGCGAAGGAATAGCTCGCCGGGGTCTCCGGTGCCGCGGGCATGAACCACCGTCATGTAGTTATCGCTGGTGTTCTCGTTGCGCCATTCATCCAGCTCGATTCGAACCGCCAGGTTCAGGCGTGACAGGCTCAACACGTCCGTTGAGTCCAGTTTCTGGCTGCCGTCAAATCGCATGGCGCCGTCGGTTTCGAGGATGAACAGGTACACCACTTCCGAATCTGCCAGGGCGTCATGCACCACCATCAGGTGGCCGTCGAATTCCTCCTGGCTGCCGTTGAGCAGTTCCTGCCACTGGCCGAACAGGCGGTCGGTCATGGCGGCGAAGGTTTGTTTGTCTTCCAGGTAGTCTTTTAACCAGGCGCTGAAGGGGCATTCGCCGATGTCGTCCGAAAAGCGGCCGTATTTCTTGCCGGGCTTGCTGTTGAACAGGCGCTTCATCTGCTTGTGCAGGGCTTCGTAATCGCCACCGGGCTCCTGCTGAGCCTCGCCGGCAACAAGGCGGGCGGGCTGGCCCGGCTGGTACTGGCTGGCGAAGGCGGTGCGCAGGTGTTTGATGGCCATGGTGTTCAGCTCCTGTGGTTAACTCTGATGGCGGGGGATTTTGCCATGGATTGGTGTGGGATTCATTTTTAGCTTTCCAGATTGGGGGCGGGTCGCGGGGTGGTGGTTTATTTTTCTTTGGAAAAACAACTCGCTTCGCTCAGACATCTTTTTCCGGCAGAAAAATAAACCACCACCCCACGACCGGCATATCCTTGTCCTGGTTTCGATGGCTATCTTTTGAGGCGTTGGGCTGAATTTGCAGGATTTTTTCGTGTGTCGAGAACGGCGCGAACATCGACGAATATTTCGTCAACCTTGTAATAAATAACGAAAGGGAAGCGTTTTGCGGGGCTCGCGTAGTGGCCAAAATGCTGCTGATGGAGTCCACCAAAGAATTCGAGTGACTCTATATCAGTAAGGATTGAATCGAAGAAATATCGGCCGAGCCCGTACTCAATTTGGTTGTAGAAGCTTACAGCGTTGTCGATGTCTTTAAGTGCTCCATCCGTGAGCCTTACTTCCCTGTGTTTCATCGTAGTGGACCGCGCTCCTTCATGGCTGCAAGAGAGGTGTATTGAGTCTTACCTTCTTCAATGGCTTGAGCCCGCTCTGCGAGTATCCTGCCGTGCCATTCCGGCGGTTCGGGCATCTGATTATTCACAGTCAACGACTGCCAAAGCTGTTCCATAGCCTGGATTTTCTCAATATCAGTCATCTGATTAATAGCAGTCATCCTTCCGCTCCATACCTGAAAACTTTCTTTCAGTGTACCACTCCAAATCTCTGTCGGCGCTGGGGTGGGGGAGGGTTTTTCTGCCGGAAAAAGATGTCTGAGCGAAGCGAGTTGTTTTTCCAAAGAAAAATCCTCCCCACCCCGGCAAGCCCGCCCGCCAAGGTATGGGAATCAATACCTCAGGTCAGTCTCCGAAGCTAAATCCGCTGACTCCGAGCCAACTCCTGCAGAAGCCCCGCAACGGCAGCCGGAATATCCGCCTCCGAATCAGCTGAAACGCTGGCATTGGCAATGTCAGACCCGAGGTTTACGGCCACAGCCACCAGGCCGTGGGAGGTCAGCAGCTGGGCTACGCGGCGGCGTTCGTCGGCGTCACCGGTGTTTTCTTCCGTCACCACGACCGCCGTCTTGCCTTGGTCAAACAGCGCCCGCTCCACGGCCAGGGCCAGTTGCGGGGCCTGCTTGCCGGTGCAGGCGATGATCGCCGGCTTCTGCGCCAGGCGGCGCTCGCGCTCTTCCACTGTAACCGGGTCCAGGGAGTCCAGGCCATCGGTCAGGCCTGCAATCATGCCGGCGCCAACGGTTACGTTGGTCAGCCGGTCGATGACGATGAAGCTGCCAGTGGCGTGGTTGCGCTGGTAGGCGTCAAACGCGATGGGCTGGTTCAGGGTTAGCTCGCACAGGCCGATTTCATTCAGCTGAAGCTTGCTTGGGTTCGGGTTCTGTTCCAGGGTGTTTACGTCGGTCTGGTGATGAATGCTCTTCACCGTGCCGGAGGTAAACGTGGGCCCCAGCTTGATGTCGTAGAGGCGGCCGGTTTCCAGCGGCGCGTCGGTCATCCACACAATGTTGGCATTGAACCGGTTGTGCACCTCGGGCTCGTCTTCTGCCTTTACCAGCATATCCCCGCGACTGATGTCGATTTCATCTTCCAGGGTCAGGGTGACCGCCTGGTCGATGTAGGCCTCGCTCAGGTTGCCGTCGAAGGTGACGATTTCCTTGACCTTACTGGTGCGGCGTGAGGGCAGGGCCATCACCGTGTCGCCCGGGCGAATAACGCCCGAGGCGATGGTGCCGCAGAAGCCCCGGAAGTTCAGGTTGGGGCGGGTGACGTATTGCACCGGGAAGCGGAAGTGTTCCAGATTCTTGTCCCGGGAAACTTCCACTGTTTCCAGGATTTCCATCAGCGGCTGGCCGGTAAACCAGAGCGTGTTGTCGCTCTTGTTCACCACGTTGTCGCCATCCAGGGCGGAGATCGGCACAAAGCGGATATCTTTCAGGCCCAATTTGTTGGCGAACGCCAGGTAGTCTTCACGGATCTCGTTAAAGCGATCTTCACTGAAGTCCACCAGGTCCATCTTGTTTACCGCTACCACAATGTGGCGAATGCCCAGCAAGGAGGCGATGAAGGAGTGCCGGCGGGTCTGGGTCATCACGCCGTGGCGGGCATCAATCATCAGGATCGCCAGTTGCGCGGTGGAGGCGCCGGTGGCCATGTTGCGGGTGTACTGCTCATGGCCCGGGGTGTCGGCGATGATGAATTTGCGCTTGTCGGTGCTGAAATAGCGGTAGGCTACATCGATGGTGATGCCCTGTTCCCGTTCGGCCTGCAGGCCGTCCACCAGCAGGGCCAGGTCCAGCTTCTCACCGGTGGTGCCCATCTTGGCGCTGTCAGTCTTCAGGCTTGCCATATGATCTTCGTAGATCATCTTGGTGTCGTGCAGCAGCCGGCCAATCAGCGTGCTCTTGCCGTCATCCACGCTGCCGCAGGTGAGCAGGCGCAGGAGTTCCTTGTTCTCGTGCTGCTTCAGGTAAGCCAGAATATCGTCGGCGATCAAATCAGACTGGTGTGACATATCAGAAGTACCCTTCCCGCTTTTTCTGTTCCATGGAGCCGGCTGAATCGTGGTCAATGACCCTTCCTTGCCGCTCTGAGCTGGTGGCCAGCAGCATTTCCTGGATGATGTCGGGCAGGGTGTTGGCCTCGGATTCAATGGCGCCGGTCAGCGGGTAGCAGCCCAGCGTACGGAAGCGCACTGACTTCATCATAGGCTTCTCGCCTTCTTTCAGCGGCATGCGGTCGTCGTCCACCATAATCAGGGTGCCATCGCGTTCTACCACTGGTCTCACCGCCGCGTAATACAGCGGTACGATATCGATGTTTTCAAGGTAGATGTACTGCCAGATATCCAGCTCGGTCCAGTTGGAGAGCGGGAACACACGAATGCTCTCGCCTTTGTTAACCTTGCCGTTGTAGATGTTCCAGAGCTCCGGGCGCTGGTTCTTCGGGTCCCACCGGTGGTGCTCGTCGCGGAAGGAGTATACCCGCTCCTTGGCGCGGGATTTTTCCTCATCCCGGCGGGCGCCCCCGAATGCGGCGTCGAACTTGTACTTGTTCAGGGCCTGCTTCAGGGACTGGGTTTTCATGATGTCGGTGTGCTTGGCGCTGCCGTGGGTGAAGGGTCCGACACCCTGCTTCACGCCTTCTTCGTTGATGTGCACAATCAGGTCGAGGTCAAACTTCTCCGCCACGTTGTCCCGGAACGAAATCATCTCTCGGAATTTCCATGTGGTATCAACATGCAGTAACGGAAAAGGCAGCTTCCCAGGGTAGAAGGCCTTCAGGGCAAGGTGCAGCATCACGGCAGAATCTTTGCCGATGGAATAGAGCATGACCGGGTTGTCGAACTCGGCCGCCACTTCCCGGATTATGTGGATGCTTTCGGCTTCCAGCTGTTTGAGATGAGTGAGGTTGTATGTGGTCATGGTCATCCATTGCCGCAGGGGCTGTGTGATGGCTGTAAATCGGTTGACCAACTATATCAGGCGGCGGCAGGGTATAAGAAGATTTCTGGTAAGAATTTTAAGTTCTAATAATATGGCGCCGAATCCCTTGTGCCAGGGACTCCGGGGGCACCGAGCAGGTGTCGGTGGTTTCAGTGGGGGGCGTGCATTGCTTTTCGGGCATCGGCCAGCAGCTTGGCGACATAGCGGTCTACGTAATCGAAACCGTTGCCCTCAAATTCGCTGAACTGGATACCGATCTGAAATTCATTTCTTGAAATGCGTCGCATGTGCACGATATTGCCATCTGCAAGCACAGTGACTGGTTGCGTTGGAAGCACAGGCACGGTGAAACGGGTTTTCACGCCAATCCAGTGACCGGGGGCCGGCGCACGCATGCCGGGAATGAGCTGTTGAACAACGTCCTGATCACAGGAAATCATAACACCGGCACGTGACAGGTTAGAGACCTTGCAGGTCAGGCAGCAGCCGTCGCTTTTCTCAACAGTAATCTCGGTCGACACATCGACTCGCTGCTGATTTCTGAGATTCTGTTTAGCGGGTGCAGGTTTCATTTTAATTTTTCTGGCGCGAGTAGTATCGAACGACGTTGCCTTTCCCATAATTGCCTTCCAGAAGAACGCTTAAGCGCTTGAAATTGTAGCTGCTTAAAAAGTAATCAGCAAGGTAAGTGCGTATATTGTTGCAGCTTTATTAAAACTTTCTGAACACGGCGTCACATTTTGGTGCGTCATTTCGCGTTTATACGTGTTTTTTGGTGGCATATGTGGGAAGTGCAGAGCTGCAGATGATATCCCAGTGAGTTAAAATCGCCGCCTACACACATTTGGAGCCAGGCTCCGGGATTCCTGCGGAACTTTATGACCGAGAAAATACAAGACACTGCTCAGGGCGGAAAAGTTGGCTTTATCAGCCTGGGGTGCCCCAAAGCCCTGGTAGACTCAGAGCGTATCCTGACTCAATTGCGGCTGGATGGTTACGAGGTCGTGCCCACCTACAACGATGCCGACATTGTGGTGGTTAACACCTGTGGTTTTATCGATGCGGCCAAGCAGGAATCCCTGGATGCCATCGGCGAAGCCATCAGCGAAAACGGCAAGGTGATTGTGACCGGTTGTATGGGCGTGGAAGCGGAGAAGATTCGCGAGACCCATCCAGGTGTGCTGGCGGTCTCTGGTCCTCAGGCCTATGAAGAAGTTGTGGGAGCGGTACACCAGTATGTACCGCCGAAGAAAGACCACGACCCATTCGTGGATCTGGTACCCCCGCAGGGCATCAAGCTTACGCCAAGGCACTATGCCTACCTGAAGATATCCGAAGGCTGTAACCACAGCTGTACCTTCTGCATCATCCCGGACATGCGCGGCAAACTGGTTAGTCGCCCGATCGGTGATGTGATGGATGAGGCGAAACGACTGGTAGACGCTGGCGTTAAAGAGCTGCTGGTGATCTCCCAGGACACCTCCGCCTACGGTGTGGATATCAAATACCGCACCGGTTTCTGGCAGGGCCGCCCGGTGAAAACCAAGATGCAGTCCCTATGTGAGGCTCTGGGTGAGATGGGCGTATGGGTTCGCTTGCACTACGTCTATCCGTACCCCCATGTGGACGACATCATCCCGCTGATGGCTGAAGGCAAGATCCTGCCGTACCTGGACATCCCGTTCCAGCACGCCAGCCCGAAAGTGCTCAAGGCCATGAAGCGCCCGGCCCACGACAGCAAGACCCTGGAGCGCATCAAGACCTGGCGTGAAATCTGTCCGGAACTGACCATTCGCTCGACCTTTATTGTCGGCTTCCCCGGTGAAACCGAGGAAGATTTTCAGTACCTGCTGGACTGGCTGGATGAGGCGCAACTGGACCGCGTGGGTGCCTTTACCTACAGCCCGGTTGAGGGCGCCAGGGCCAATGAGCTGGAAGGTGCCGTGCCGGAAGAGATCAAGGAAGAGCGGCTGGCCCGTTTCATGGCGAAGCAGGCTGAGATTTCAGCTGCCCGCTTGCAGGCGAAAATCGGCAGGACGATTGACGTGCTCATCGACGAGGTTGATGAAGAGGGTGCGATTGGTCGTTCGAAGGCGGATGCGCCGGAGATTGATGGCATGGTTTACCTGAACGACGAAACCGATTTGGTCCCTGGCCAGATTGTGCAGGCTGTTGTGGAGCACGCTGACGAGCATGACCTTTGGGCTCGCTTGGTCTGACTTCTGTCGCGGTTTTTGGGCTTCGGCCCCAGCCTGCTGGATGTTGGTGGCTGGGGCTTGGCGGGGGACTTCTCCCAAAAAACGCCCGTGAATACGTCCCTGTAGGGCTTCGTCGCGCCTTCCCTGGCGCTCCAGATTTTTGGGAGAAGTCCCTCGCCAAGCCCTCGATCCAACATGCGGTGGGGTAGTCATAAATAAACCGACCCCTC
Source organism: Marinobacter sp. KM021 (assembly GCF_050707965.1). Taxonomy (NCBI): domain Bacteria; kingdom Pseudomonadati; phylum Pseudomonadota; class Gammaproteobacteria; order Pseudomonadales; family Marinobacteraceae; genus Marinobacter; species Marinobacter sp. KM021. Next base: position 2,190,610 of record NZ_CP136129.1, on the reverse strand, counting down.
CCCAAACTCAACAGGCTAGGGCCGAAACAAAACGGCCCACACCAAAGCCAAAACTTAACCACCAAGCTTTCGAACAAGAATCTCGTTGAACAGTTTGGGGTTGCCCTGGCCCTTGGACGCTTTCATCAAAGGCCCCATAAAGCCGCCAAGCATCTTCTTGCGCTTCTTAGGATCTTCCTCGCCCTGATATTGGGCCACCTGATCTGGCATACCGGCCAGCACCTCGTCGACCATGGCTTCCAGAGCGCCTGTATCGGAGACCTGCTTCAGCCCCTTGGCGTCGATGATCGCATCTACGTCGTCGTTCTCACCTGACCACAAGGCTTCAAAGACCTTCTTCGCCCCGGCAGAGGAAACCGTGTTGTCGGCAATGCGGGTGACCAGTGCGCCCAGTTGTGCGCCTGAAATCGGAGCTTCGGCCACGGATTTCTCGTCGGCATTCAGGCGGGCGGAGAATTCGCCCTGAATCCAGTTGGCGGCCAGCTTGGCGTCTTTGCCGTGTTCCACGGTTTCTTCGAAGAACGCAGACAGCTTGGCGTCGCCAGACAGCACACCGGCGTCGTAGTCGTTCAGACCGTATTGCTCCTTGAAGCGGGCCTTGCGGGCGTCGGGCAGTTCCGGCAGGCGGGCGCGGGCGTCTTCGATGAAGGCGTCGTCGATTTCCACCGGCAACAGGTCAGGACAGGGGAAGTAGCGGTAGTCGTTGGCTTCTTCCTTGGTGCGCATGGACCGGGACTCGTCCCGGTCGCCATTGTACAGGCGGGTTTCCTGCACAATGCGGCCGCCATCTTCCAGGATATCCATCTGCCGTTCCACTTCGTGGGCGATGGCCTGCTCCATGAACCGGAAGGAGTTCAGGTTCTTGGTTTCGGTGCGGGTGCCCAGGGTGTCAGAGCCTTTCGGCTTCAGGGAGATGTTCACATCAAAGCGCATGGAGCCCTGGGACATATCGCCATCACAGATCCCCAGCGAAGTCACCAGGCTATGGAGCTTCTTGGCGAAGGCTACGGCTTCGTCGGCGCTGTTCATGTCAGGCTCTGTCACCACCTCGATCAGCGGCGTGCCGGCCCGGTTCAGGTCAATGCCGGACATGCCGTGGTAATCCTCGTGCAGGGATTTACCGGCGTCTTCTTCCAGGTGCGCGTGGTGAATGCGTACCCGTTTGGTGCTGCCGTCGGCCAGGTCGATGTCCACATAGCCGGGGCCGACAATCGGCTCGGCCAGCTGGGTGGTCTGGTAGCCCTTGGGCAGGTCGGGGTAGAAGTAGTTTTTGCGCTCGAACACCGAGCGGCGGCCTATTTCAGCATTGGTGGCCAGGCCGAACATCACCGCATAACGGAAGGCCTGCTCATTGGGTACCGGCAGGGTACCGGGCATGGCCAGGTCAACGGCGTTGGCCTGGGTGTTGGGCTCGGCACCGTAGGCGGTGCTGGAGCCGGAGAAAATCTTGGTCTGGGTGGCGAGCTGAACGTGAATTTCCAGCCCGATCACGATATCCCACTGCATGCGTTCGTCTCCTAATCCGGGCCTATTTTGGTTCACGTTGGTGCCAGTCGGTCACCTGCTGGAATTGGTGGGCAGCGTTCAGCAAACGGGCCTCGGAGAAGTAATCCCCGATAATCTGCAGCCCGACCGGCAAGCCGTCGACAAACCCCGCCGGTACCGACATGGCCGGAATGCCTGCCAGGTTGATGGCGATGGTGAACACGTCTTCCAGATACATGGACACCGGATCGGTGTTCTTCTCGCCCTGTTTGAACGCCGGCGTTGGCGACACAGGGCTCATCAGCACGTCCACTTCCTTGAACGCGTTGATGAAATCCTGCTGGATCAGTCGGCGCACTTTCTGGGCCTTCAGGTAATAGGCATCGAAATAACCGGCAGACAGGGCGTAGGTTCCCACCAGAATCCGGCGCTTCACCTCGTTGCCGAATCCTTCCGCCCGGGTGCGAGTGTACATATCCATCAGGTCTTTCGGGTCGTCGCAGCGGTAGCCGTAACGCACGCCGTCAAACCGGGACAGGTTGGCAGATGCCTCCGCCGGCGCGATCACGTAATAAGCCGCGATGGCCAGCTTGGCGTTGGGCAGAGACACTTCCTTCACCGTCGCGCCCAGTTTTTCATACTCGCGAATGGCGTTGCGAACCTGTTCTTCCATGGCTGGAGACAGCTGGTCGCTGAAGTATTCCTTCGGCAGGCCAATCTTCAGGCCTTTCAGCGGCTCGTTCAGGGTGGCGGTGTAATCCGGTACGTCCCGGTCGATGCAGGTGGAATCCTTCGGGTCGTGGCCTGCCATCACGTTCATCATCAACGCCGCATCTTCCGCCGTACGCGCCATCGGCCCGCCCTGATCCAGGGAAGAAGCAAAGGCAATCATCCCGTACCGGGATACCCGCCCGTAAGTCGGCTTCAGCCCGGTAATGCCGCACAGCGATGCCGGCTGGCGAATAGAGCCGCCAGTATCCGTGCCTGTCGCCGCCGGCACCAGCCGCGCAGCTACGGCAGCGGCGGAACCGCCGGAAGAACCACCCGGCACCCGCTTGTCACCACTGGCCAGACCCCAGGGATTGGTTACCGCGCCATAGAAGCTGGACTCGTTGGACGAGCCCATGGCGAACTCATCCATATTAGTCTTGCCCAGACACACCGCACCGGCCGCCTTGAAATTGGCGGTTACCGTGGCGTCGTAAGGAGGCACAAAATTATCCAGCATCTTCGAACCACAGCTGGTGCGAACCCCGCTGGTGCAGAAGATATCCTTGTGAGCAAACGGCACCCCGGTCCACACCGTGGCCTTACCGGCTGCGCGCATCTCATCAGCGGCCTTCGCCTCAGCCAGCGCCTGCTCGTCGGAGATGGTAATAAAGCTGTTGTACTTGCCGTCTTCAGTCTTCAGACGGTCCAGGAACTGCTGAGTCAGCTCCACACTGGAAATCTTGCCGCTCTCCAGTTCCCTGGAAAGTTCTGCTACGGATTTGTTATGCATCATCAATCCCGAAATATGTGATCGTCAGACAACCTGCCGGTTACACGGAAATGTCAGTGGCCCGAAAACTCACTCAATGACCTTGGGTACCAGGTACAACCCATCCTCGGTCGCCGGCGCAATTGCCTGAAACGCCTCCCGCTGATTGGTCTCGGTAACCACATCCGGCCGCAGCTTCTGTACGGCATCCAGTGGATGCGCCATCGGCTCCACGGAATCGGTATCCGCTGCACTCAACTGATCCACCAGATCCAGAATATTGCCCAGATCCTTCTCCAGAGCCGAAACCTGCTCGCCGTCGACCTTGATACGGGCGAGCACGGCAACTTTCTCGATGTCCTCGCGGGAAATGCTCACGTTGCCTCCAATAAAAGCGTGTGTGAAAACAATTTAATGACTTTCCTGAATCCAGGAACGATGTTTGGAGATGCTTTTGGGGATAGCTTTCCAAAACTGTGCGGAGCCATGGATGGCGGAGCCCAAGCGTCACAGGGATGTGCCGAAGGAGCGTGTTTTGGAAAGCTATCCCCAAAAGCATCTGGGCACCGGACCAAAGGCGCGCGGGAGCCCGAAGATAATAAAGGCGGTTATATTAGCAGAATCGCGACCAAGATTGGCCTGAAAACAAGCCCAAAAATGTGAGAATGGTAAGCTCCCGCCCCGGATGGCGCCTTGCCTGAAAATGGCGCCACTGCTAAAGTTGCCGGATTCTTCTACATCCGCAACCGCAACTCTCAGGTTGAAACAACACGAATGTTAATCAAAAGACTCCGAGGCATCTTCTCAAGCGACCTGTCCATCGACCTGGGCACCGCCAACACCCTAATCTACGTGCGTGAACGCGGAATCGTACTCAACGAACCCTCCGTTGTTGCCATCCGCACCAGCGGCTCCCAGAAAATGGTGGCTGCTGTGGGTTCCGAAGCCAAGCGCATGCTCGGCCGTACCCCCGGCAACATAACCGCCATCCGCCCAATGAAAGACGGTGTGATTGCGGATTTCGTTGTTACCGAAAAAATGCTCCAGCACTTCATTCATAAAGTGCACGAAAACAGTTTTATTACTCCCAGCCCCCGCGTACTGGTGTGTGTGCCCAGCAAGTCCACACAGGTGGAGCGCAAGGCCATCCGTGAGTCTGCCCTGGGCGCGGGTGCCCGTGAAGTGTTCCTGATTGAAGAGCCCATGGCCGCGGCCATTGGTGCAGGCCTGCCGGTTGAAGAAGCCAGCGGCTCCATGATTGTCGATATCGGTGGTGGGACTACGGAAATCGCCATTATTTCCCTGAACGGCATCGTTTACGCTGAATCGGTGCGGGTTGGCGGCGACAAGTTCGACGAAGCCATCGTTACCTACGTGCGCCGTAACTATGGCAGCCTGATCGGCGATTCCACCGCCGAGCGGATCAAACATGAAATCGGTTGCGCCTATGAAGGCCTGGATATCCGCGAGATTGATGTGCGTGGTCGCAACCTGGCAGAAGGCGTGCCCCGTGCGTTCACCCTGAACAGCGAAGAGATTCTCGACGCGTTGCAGGAATCACTCGCCCAGATCGTGCAAACCGTTAAAAGCGCGCTTGAGCAGTCTCCGCCTGAGCTGGCGTCTGATATCGCTGAGCGCGGAATCGTGCTCACCGGTGGTGGTGCACTTCTGCGAGGCCTCGACAAACTTATCAGTGAAGAAACCGGTCTGCCGGTGATCATCGCCGAAGACCCCCTGACCTGTGTTGCCCGTGGTGGCGGCAAGGCGCTGGAAGTCATTGATCGCGGTGGCATCGGAATGTTCTCCCAGGAGGGTTAATCCCGTGGGAGGGCTAAGCCATTAAGACCATCTTTGTCCAGGGGCCGGTACCCGGCTTCAGGCTCTTTCTTGTGATTCTGGTATCGGCAGCGTTGATCGCTGCCGATACCCGTTTTGACAAGCTAACTCCCGTTCGAAGTACTCTCGCCACCGGCCTGGCACCTGTGTACTGGCTGGGCAATGCCCCCTACCGGTTCAGTGACTGGTTTTCCGGGCTCTTTGTCAGCCGTGAAGATCTCCAGAGTGAAAACGAAGAACTCAAGGCCCGGATGCTGATACTCGAGCGTCGTGCGCTGAAGTATGCGGCGTTGGCGTCGGAGAATAATGAATTGCGCCGCCTGCTTAACTCGTCGGAGGTATTGGATGACCGGGTGATTGTGGGCGAAGTGGTGGGTGTTTCACCCGATCCGTTTTCCCACGAGATCATCATTAATAAAGGCCATAGTGACGGTGTGACCACCGGGCAGGCTGTGCTGGATGCCGAGGGTTTGATGGGGCAGATAGTGCAGACCAGCCAGTTCACTTCTCGGGTGTTGCTGGTGTCGGACAGTAGCCATGCGGTGCCCGTCGAGGTGGTCAGAAACGGCTTGCGTTCGGTGTTGTTGGGTAATGGTGAAGTCGATCAGCTGGAACTGGTGCATGTGCCGGATACTGCCGATATACGTGAAGGCGATACCCTGGTCAGTTCCGGCCTTGGTGGCCGTTTCCCCCGGGGCTATCCGGTGGCTGAGGTCAGTCAGATCACCAAGGAACCAGGGGAACCCTTTGTGACGATTCGGGCCAGGCCCATGGCCAGACTGAACCAGAGCCGGCTTGTGCTGGTGGTGTTTCAGCCAGAGTCCCGGGAGCGCCGCGAGTCTGCGGAACCGCAGACCACGGAAGAGGAGGCCAACTGATGCTGTCGGTCATCAGCTACCCGCTGTTCTTCGTGACCGTTGTGCTTGCGCTGGTGTTGAGTATATCCCTGTTCCCGGTAGGCTGGTTTGAATTCCGCCCGGAATGGCTGGGTTTGGTGGTTTTTTACTGGACCTTCCGTGCACCGGCGCAGTTTGGGATTCTGATGGCCTGGTGTCTCGGGCTATTACTGGATGTGCTTGAGGCCACCCCCCTGGGCACCAACGCGCTGGGTATGGCACTCATTGCTTTCCTGGTGCTGACCATCCATCAGCGCTTGAGAATGTACCCGCTACCGCAACAATGCCTTATGGTCTTCCTGTTGTTGGGCATCAACCAGATGCTGGTGCACTTCATCAAACAACTGCTGGGCGCCGATACGGCGGGGTTCAGTTACCTGTGGCCAGCATTAACCAGTGCGGTCGCCTGGCCCTTTGTTAGTGGCCTGCTGGACCGCCTGAACCGGAAGCTGGGCTAGCACCATGAAGACACTGATTCTTGCATCCGCCTCTCCTCGCCGGGCTGAGCTGCTACAGCAAATCGGACTGACGTTCCAGGTGCAGCCCGCGGATATTGATGAAACCGTGGCCGAGGGTGAGTCGGCGGAGCATTATGTGGAACGCCTGGCTCGTGAGAAGGCGTTAAGAGTGGCCGGTGAGAATCTTGACGCACTGGTTCTGGGCTCGGATACCTCGGTGGTCTTGCAAGGTAAGATTCTGGGGAAACCGGTCGATGCGGCGGAGGCAAAAGCCACACTGGCCCGGTTGTCTGGCCAGCAACACCAGGTGATGACGGCGGTGGCGCTGGCGCGGGGAGAGGTCTGCCAATCGCACCTGTCGGTCACCAACGTGACCTTTCGAAGCCTTTCCGAGGCCGAGATCCGGGCCTATGTTGATAGTGGCGAGCCCATGGATAAGGCCGGTAGCTACGGCATTCAGGGCCTGGGTGGTATCTTTGTCCAGGAATTGCAGGGCAGCTATAGCGCGGTGGTGGGTTTGCCCCTCCTGGAAACCGCCGGGTTGTTGGCAGAGGCCGGTTTTCCGGTCTGGCAGAACTGGCCGAGTTGTAAGGAGAGCCAAACATGAGCGAAGAAATTCTCATCAACGTTACGCCGGTGGAAACCCGGGTGGCGTTGGTCGAAAACGGCATGCTTCAGGAAGCTTACATCGAGCGGACCAGCCGCAAGGGTATTGTTGGCAATATCTACAAGGGTAAGGTGGTTCGAGTGTTGCCGGGCATGGAAGCGGCGTTTGTGGATATTGGCCTGGAGCGGGCCGCATTCATACACGCCTCGGATGTTGCCTGCAGTCAGTCCGGGCCGGAGGAGCCTTCGGATGGCCCGAAAACCGTGCCGGATATCCGCACCCTGTTGCGTGAGGGGCAATCGCTCGTGGTTCAGGTCACCAAGGACCCCATCGGCACCAAGGGAGCCAGGTTGACGACCCAGCTTTCTATTCCTTCCCGGTACCTGGTGTTTATGCCGGGGGTCAGCCATATTGGTATTTCCCAGCGGATTGAGGACGACAACGAGCGCACTCGGCTGAAGACCCTGATTGAAGAGGCGGCTGAACAGAGCGACGACGTTCAGGGTGGCTATATTATCCGCACGGCAGCGGAAGCGGCGGCGGCTGAAGACCTGATCGCCGATATGGCCTACCTGCATCGGCTTAGCCAGTCCATACAGGATCGGATTGGTAGTGCGCCCGCACCGTCCGTGGTCTACCAGGACCTGCCATTGTTCATTCGCACCATTCGGGATCTAATCCGGCCGCAGACAGAAAAAGTGCGCATCGACAGCCGGGAAAGCTACCAGCGGGTAATAGAGTTTGTGCAGGAGTTCGTCACGGAATTCGCCGACAAGGTTGAATACTATCCCGGTGAGCGGCCGATTTTTGATCTGTATTCGGTCGAGGATGAGATCCAGAAGGCCCTTAGCCGCAAGGTGCAGCTGAAATCCGGTGGTTACGTCATCATCGACCAGACCGAAGCGATGACCACCATTGATATCAATACCGGCGCGTTTGTCGGCCACCGGAATCTGGAAGAAACCATCTTCAAGACCAACCTGGAGGCCGCCCGTGCCATCAGCCGGCAGCTGAGGCTCAGAAACCTCGGTGGTATCATCATCATAGACTTTATCGATATGGACGACCCGGAGCACCAGCGCCAGGTACACAGGATGCTGGAGAAGATGCTCGAGCGGGATCATGCCAAAACCAAGATCACCGGTGTCTCGGAACTTGGCCTGGTGGAGATGACCCGAAAACGCACCACAGAAAGCCTTGGGCAGGTGCTGTGCGAGCCTTGCCCGATCTGCGATGGACGGGGCTTCCTGAAAACGGCAGAGACCGTCTGCTATGAGATTTTCCGCGAGATTCTCCGGGTGAACCGGGCCTATGAAGCTGAGAACTATCTGGTGATGGCGTCACAGAAAGTGGTTGATCGTCTGCTCGACGAGGAATCCGACAATGTCGCAGACCTCGAGACCTTTATCAGTAAGACCATACGCTTCCAGGTAGAACCCTTCTACAGTCAGGAACAGTACGATGTGGTCCTGCTCTGACGCCCGCTGAACCGGGCTGTCGAAGGAGTATCGATTACGATGCAAGGCCGTGAACAGGAGCAAGCTCAGCAGCCGCGCCGGGGCGCCGGCAAACTGGCGCAGTTACTGGAGCACCTGGCAAACGGAGTCTGGTGGTTTATCTTCGCCTTGCTGGTGGTGTTTGCCCTGTACGTTGGATTGGGGAGGCAACTGACCAATAATATCGACCGTTTCACCGGCGAGCTTTCTGAGCAACTCTCCGATCGCACCGGGCTGGATGTCCGGATTGGTCGTCTTTCCTCCCGCTGGCACTGGCTTGACCCGGCAGTAACCGCTACTGATCTGACCGTTCACCACCCCGAAACCGGCCAAGCCATTGCCGAGCTTGAGCACTTGCGTCTGCGTCTGGATTTTCTTTCATCGGTACTGCGATTCCGTTTGGTGTTCGAGGACTTTGAAGCCGATGGCTTAACCCTGAGCCTGGCCCGGCAGTCCGGCCTGGACCTGCTCGAGCCGCCGGATGAGCTGACCGACCTGACCCGCCCCGGTGGCCAGGACCTGCAAACCTGGCTCAGGCTGGCCGGGCGCTGGCTGTCTGATCCGCGGCTGACCATGACCCGGATCAGCCTTGGCATTGATGATGGTTCAGGCAATACCCGGCATTTCGATATTCCCCAACTGGACCTGGTCTACCGCCGTGGTTTGTTTCAGGCCTCGGGCAGGGCCATGCAGCCAGGAACCACGACCCAGCTCGCCAGTTTTGCCCTTGTGGGGCAGCACTTTTTCCGGGGCGAATTTACCGGCCAGTTGTATGTGGATGTCGATTCCGGGCGTCTGTTTGATGGTCTGGTGGACGATCTGAGTTGGCGCGGTCTTCGTGTAGAGGGGGCAGATCTGGGCGGGCGTGCCTGGCTGACCTTTGACAGCGGTGAGCTGGAGCAGGTTCAGGGGATGGTGCAAACGCCCTATTTGCAGCTCGGGGTCAATATGGAGTCGCTGGCTCCCCTGGAGAGTATCCAGGCTCGTTTTGGCTGGCGCCGGGATGGTCCCTTACAGCTCCAGCAACTGCAGTGGCAGTGGCTGGACCACGATGTCCAACCCTTTGGATTGCGCCTTGAGCCCGATTCCGGAGGTAACGTCCTTATTGCCGATGGCGTGCCGCTGGCGCCGATCCGGCGGCTTGTGCAGAACCTTCCGTTGCTTCCGGCCGTGGCCAATCATGCGCTGGAGCAATACCGGCCATCCGGCTACCTTGACGACGTGATCCTGACGCTGCCGGAAGATCCGGCCGGCTTCCAGCTGTCCGGTCGATTGCGGCAGGTGTCGGTTGAGGCCGCGCAAGGGGCGCCGGCCGCCCGTGGGCTTGATGGCCATATCCTGATGACGGCGCATTCAGGCCATGTAACCCTCGATACCACCGGGCCCGCCTACCTGGGCTTCCCAAAACTCTATGAGGCTGGCTGGCCGCTGGATTCGATGGCTGGCACCGTATCCTGGGAGCTGGCCGGCCCGATAACCCGTGTATTTGCCGACGATCTCCGATTTACCTACGCCGACCGTACAACACTCACCGGAGCGTTTGATTTAAGGCTGGATCGGTTTGGCGAAGATAACCTGGGCTTGCGCGTTGGCGTTGAGAACGGCGATGCGTCCATGCTCGCAGATTTTGTCCCGGCCAAGGTGGTGGACCCCGGGCTCTATCAGTGGTTAACAACTGCCATTATGGAAGCCGATATCACCGCCGGTGAGTATTACGGTCACGGCCGGATCGATTCCGGGGCACCCCGGGGATCGTTTGTCTCATCCATGTGGTACGAGTTCGATCGTGGTGTTGTCCGTTACGACGAACGTTGGCCGGAAGTGCAGAGCGCCCGCGGCCGGGTTGAGGTTCAGAATGCAGACACTCTGGTCACTCTGGAACAGGCCCTGACAGGCGGGCTGGAACTGCGCTCGGGCGTCGTAAGGGTTGTGCCGGGAGATGGCGAGGGGCCGACTCGCGTACGGGTTGATGCACAAGCCGATGTGCCAGGTGAGAGCGTGCCGTTCTGGATGACCGAGACACCGCTTGGCGACATGGCCGGAATGGCCGCCACGGAGCTGGATTATCAGGGGCTCTACCGGTTAGCCCTGAATATTGATCTGCCACTGGGGGCTGGTGAGCAGACAGCGGTGAACGCACGGGTGGCAACCTCCGGAGCAAGCATCTCCTACCCGGCAGCGGGATTGGTCTGGGCAGGAATCGAGGGCGAGGTCCGCTACGATACCCGTCGGGGATTCTCCGGTCAGCCTCTTCTGGCGGAGTTCTTCGGGCAACCGGTGACTGTTGAGTTTGAGCAATCAGAACAGGGCCCGGCAGGTAAGGGCGCAGCGTTGTCTATTCGCCAGACCGGCCGGGTTCCTTTGCCGTCGTTTTTGCATCAGTTCGGGTTGCCGGAGGGCTCCGCACTCGGGATGTCGGGTAGCCTGGATTATTCGGCACAGCTGAGCGTGGCGGATGAGCGCGCTTCCCGGATAACGGTAACCTCCGATTTTCAAGGCCTGTCACTGGACTGGCCGCAGCCTTTGGGTAAGGGAGCGTCGGATCTGGCCCGGTTGCAGGCGCTGATAGACCCTACGGACACTGAGGGTGTCCGTGTGACGGGGGACTGGCAGGACCGGTTGGCCTTTGATCTGCTGTGGAAACCGTCAGGCTTTGAACTGGGACTCCGTGAACTGAACCTGGCGGGGCACAGTCTCAGGAATATACAGATCGATGCGCTGGATCTGGGAGATCGTTGGGTGTTCAACACGGAATCTGATCGGGTTCAGGGCAGGGTGATGGTGCCCACGCAGGGAACGATTGAAGCCGATCTGCAACGACTCAGTCTGATGCGCTCAGATACCGGGGGTGAAGACCAGGAGGACCGGCAGATATTGACCCTGGAGGAGCAACTGGAAGCGTTTCGAGCTCTGGACGTGGGGAGCTGGCCCGATATTGATGTGACCATCGCGGACCTCAGGCTGGGCGATGAGTCTGCCGGCCGCTGGCAGTTCGCCATGCGGCCGCAGCCGTTCCGCCTGAACATCGAGGAAATTGAAGGGCAACTGGAGACGCTGGCGCTCACTGGCAGAATGAGTTGGAGTGTGGTTGATGATCGCGAAACCAGCCGATTTGTCGGAACCCTTTCAGGCGGCCGCCTCCGGGAGCTGGAGGCACTGACCGGTGCGCCGATTCCAATGAATAATGAGCAGACCCAGGTTGACCTGGATCTGGACTGGCCCGGCCGACCGGATGAATTTGCCCTGAAGCAGCTCAGTGGCCAGGTCAGTGTCCGTCTGGATGACGGCGTCATTTTGGAGCAAAGTGGCTCAGCCCAGTTGTTCAGAATTTTCAACCTGCTCAACACCGACACGCTCTGGCGCCGGCTGCGCCTGGACTTCTCGGATCTTTATGAGCGGGGCATTGCGTTTGATGCCATTTCCGGCAAGGCTGTCATTGTAAACGGGCTGGTTACCCTGGACCCAGAGCTGCAACTGGTGGGGCCTTCGGGGGCTTTCAAGATGAGCGGGTCCACCAATATGGCCGATGAGAGCCTGGATATGCGGTTGGTGCTGGTGCTTCCGGTTACCCAGAACCTGCCCCTGGCTGCCATACTGATGGGAGCGAGCGCCCCCATTGGCGGCGCACTCTTTGTACTGGACAAAATTCTGGGTGACCCATTAAGCAAGTTGACCAGCGCCACCTACAGTGTCACCGGTAGCTGGAGCGAGCCCAAAGTGGAGCTACGTCGGGTTTTCGATACGGGTGAGTAGAGGAGTCGGAGCATGACCCAAGTTGCAGCGATTCAGATGGTCAGCAGTCACAACCTGGCCGGTAACCTGGCCGAGGCCGAGGCGCTGTTGCGTGATGCTGCCGCCCAAGGCGCGAAAGTGGCAGTATTACCTGAGAATTTTGCGGTTCTGGCCACCGCTCAGATGCGTGAGTGCGGTCGGCAGGAAAGTGGCGGTGAATCGGTGATCCGCCGCTTTCTTGCAGAGCAGGCCAAGAGGCTGGGGCTATGGATTGTAGGTGGTTCCATGCCTCTGGCAACACGACCCGATGGCTCTGATGTTCCCGACAGGGTGCGTGCAAGCTGCATCGTTTACAACGATCAGGGCGAGGAAGTTGCCCGTTACGACAAAATTCACCTGTTTGACGCCATGGTTGAGGATTCCCATGGCCAATACCGGGAGTCGGATACCTTCGAGCCAGGTGACCGGGTGGTTACCGTGGACACTCCCGCCGGCCGGCTGGGGATGGCAGTGTGCTACGACTTGCGGTTTCCTGAACTGTTCAGGGCGCTGCGGGAACAGGGTGCCGAGTGGGTGTGCCTGCCCAGCGCCTTTACCTGGCAAACTGGAGACGCCCATTGGCACCCACTGATTCGAGCCAGGGCCATCGAGAACCAGGTTTGGGTGGTTGCCCCCGGCCAGGGGGGGCAAAACAGTGAGCGACGCAAGACTTATGGCCACAGTTTGATCTGTGACCCCTGGGGCGGGGTGGTGACGGAACTGGATGAGGGCCCAGGCCTGGTTGTGGCAGACCTGGATATGGAAAAACTGAACCAGGTTCGGGCCAGAATGCCGGTCTGGGAGCACCGCCGCCTTTAACGTAGAACTCCGCTCAGCGGGTTGCTTTACTGCTCTGCGTCATCAATCCACTCCCGGAGGGCCCGGAACAGTTTACGGGCCTGACCGGTATTCTTCTGTTTCTCCACTTCCTTGCGGGCATTGCGAACCAGGTTGCGCAGGTGCTGCACGTCTGCCGCCGGGCAATAATCGATGAACTCCCCCACCACCTTGTCGCCTTCGGAGATCATCCTGTCGCGCCAGCGCTCGGCCAGGTGATGCCGGCGGGTGTGCTCCTCACTGCCGGCATTGAATGCGCCAATGGCACGAGCCAGTGCTTCCGGGTCATCCTCCTGCCGGATGATCTTGCCAATGTATTGCAGGTGTCGGCGGCGTGCTTCGCGCTGATTAATACGCCGTGATTCCACGATGGCAGCCTTCAGGGTGTCGCTGATGTCCAGTGACGCCAATTGCTCGTCATTGAGATCCAGCATCTGTTTACCCAGGTCCTGGAGCGCGTGCATTTCCCGCTTGATCTGGGATTTGCTCGGGCCGAAATCTTCTTCGAGCTCCTCGTGGTGCGGGTGGTTGTCGGATTGACTCATGGTTGGCTCCTCAAGCGTAAAAATAGGTGGCGAGCCCCAGGAAGGAAAGGAAGCCCACGACGTCGGTGGTGGTGAGCAGGATCACGCCCCCGGCCAGTGCCGGGTCTATATTCAGTCGTTTCAGTGTTAACGGCAGCAGGGTGCCGACGATTGAGGCGATGGTCAGGTTGATGACCAGCGCCATAGCAATCACCAGGCCAATGGTTGGGTCTCTGAACCACACCATGGCCGCTGCAGACACCACCAGTGCAAACAGAAACCCGTTCAGAGTTGTTGCCAGAAACTCCCGGTTCAGCAGCCATTTCACGTTGTCATTGCTGACCTGGCCCACGGCCATGCCACGAATCATTAGCGTCAGCGTTTGGCTGCCGGCGATGCCGCCCATGCTGGCGACGATTGGCATGAGTACGGCCAGTGCGACCACCTGTTGAATGGTTTCCTCAAACATACCGATCACAGAGGCTGAGGTAAACGCGGTCACTACGTTGATTCCGAGCCAGACGGCTCGCCGGCGCGTGGTTTTGATCACTGGTGCGAACGTGTCTTCGTCTTCGTCCAGACCGGCCATGCTCATCAGCGAGTGATCAGCGTCTTCCCGGATAACGTCGACCACGTCATCGATGGTGATCCGGCCCAGAAGCTTATTGTCGTCACCAACAACCGGAGCAGAAATCAGGTCGTAGCGCTCGAACAGGGTGGCGACCTTGGTGTCGGACAGGGTGACCGGAATCGGCTCGATATCGGTGTCCATCACCTCACGAACCGTGGATGCGGGGTTGGATACCAGCATTCGGGTGATGGGCAGCATGCCAATGAATTCGTCCCGCCGGCTGACCACAATCAGGCTGTCGGTCATGGGGGGAAGGTTGCGGTGGCGGCGCAGGTACCGCAGTACCACGTCAATACTGATATCTGGGCGCACCGTAATGGTGTCCGTATTCATCAGGCCGCCGGCAGTGTCCTCGGGGTAGGAGAGTACTTCCTCTACCCGCTGCCGGTCTTGCTCGTCCATGGTGTCCAGGACCTCCTGGATCACCGTGTCTGGCAACTGCTGGAGCAGGTCGGCCAGGTCGTCGGATTCAAAATCCTCAATGATATCTGCAAGTTCCTGGGCGTTCAGCTGGCTCAGGAAGTAGGCCCGGATGTCGTCACCGAGATATTGGAGTACTTCCCCTTCCAGTTGCTTATCGACCAGATTCCACAGCAGGGCGCGTTGGCGGGGAGGGGAAGATTCCAGCAGGTGTGCGATATCGCTGGGGCTCAGGCCGCCATTGAGGATTCGGGCAACCTGCTTGAGCGCACCACTGTCCAGGGCCTCACTGAGGGAGCGAAGGCGCTGGCGGGCCTGACTTTTTTCCAGAATATCGGTCATGAAACCACCTGCGATCAGAAAACCGTCGCATTATAGCGGAGTTAGCGCCGTCAGGTGAGAAAGGATTGTAGGTGAATGACGAACCAGGGTGTGCTTAACCCCCCTCGCCGAAATAATCACCGATCAGTTCTACGAGTGCCTCGATGGCTTCCTGCTCATCAGGGCCGTCGGCGACCAGTTCAATATCCGTGCCCTGGCTGGCAGCCAGCATCATCACCTGCATGATGTTCTTGGCATCCACGTCCCGGCCCTTGCCGCGTATCCGCACCTGGCTGTCAAAGCCGGAGGCGGTGGCCACCAGCTTGGCGGTGGCGCGGGCATGCAAGCCCAGTTTATTGATGATGGTGACGGGGCGGCAGATCATGTTGGATCAGATCTCCCCTCGGGCCTGGAGGTGGGGGAGTTCAGTATGACGAACCTGCACGTTGTTGTATCGGGTGCGGAAGTGCTGGCCCAGTTGCTCGCAGACATAGACGGAACGATGCTGGCCACCGGTACAGCCAATAGAAATGGTCATGTAGCTGCGGTTGCTGTCGGCGAACGAGGGTAGCCAGGTATCCAGGAAGCGGATCAGGTCGTCCACCATTTGCCTGGTGAGAGGTTCCCGCTCGAGAAACTCGATAACCGGCTGATCGGTACCGACGTATTTGCGCAGGCTGGTGTCCCAGTATGGGTTGGGCAGGCAGCGCACATCGAAGACGTAATCGGAATCGACCGGTACGCCATGCTTGAAACCGAATGACTGGAACAGTAGTGCAAGCTCCTGATCCTTACGCCCGACCACTCGCTGTTTGACCATGTCGCGCAGTTCATACATCGACATGCCGGTGGTGTTGATGTATAGGTCTGCCAGTTTTGACAGCGGTTCCAACAGTGCCTTTTCGTTGGTGATGGCTTCTCGGAGGGAGGTGCGGTCGTCGCTCAGCGGGTGCTTCCGGCGTGTGGCGTGGAACCGCTGCAACAGGGATTGTTCATCGGCATCCAGAAAGATAATCTCGACAACGACTCCCGCTTCGCGAAGCTGGCGATAGATCTGTTCGAAGTTGGCCAGTTCGGCAGACAGGTTGCGGGCGTCGATGCTGACGGCCATTTTCCGGAGCCGCCCCGGCGTTTCCTGTTGCGCCGCTTCCCGGGTCAGCGGGAACAGCAGTCCGATGGGAAGGTTATCAATGCAATAAAAACCCAGATCTTCGAGCACATGCAACGCGGTACTCTTACCGGACCCGGATCGGCCACTGACGATGATCAGTTTCATGATGGACGCTCCTGCCTGCTTCTGTTGGTGCTACTGCTTATCAGGATGCCGCGGTCATACGCTGGTAAAGCGAACTGGCATCCTGACATTGGCGAAGCTGTTCGCAGAAACCGTTATCGTTGAATTTCTCCGCCAGTTGGCTGAGCAGTTCAAGATGTTCGCTGGTGGCTTCTTTGGGTACGATCAGGGCAAACACCAGGTCTACCGGCTGATTGTCGATGGAGTCGAAATCGATACTCTCCTCCAGGGTCATTAGTACGCCAATAACCCGGTCAAGCCCTTCAAGACGGCAATGGGGTATGGCGATGCCCTGGCCAATACCTGTGCTGCCAAGCCGCTCGCGAGAAACCAGATTGCTGAAAATTTCGGTATCGCTGAGGGTTTCATCCTGATGATGAATCTGCTCTGCGATAGTTTCCAGCACCCGCTTTTTACTGGAGGCTGGCACCCGGCACAGCGTCAGTGCAGGAGCCAGAATGTTGTCGATAGTCAGGGATGATTCGCTCATGGATCGACTTGGATTCCGTAAAAAAAAGGCTGCGGCCGGTAAGCCCCGCCGCAGCTCGCTTCATTGAAACACCCGGTAGACTGGCGCGGAACGCGTGCTCAGCCGTTACCGTGCATCCGGTCTACGTTCTTTTCTTTGTGCTTGAGGATCTGGCGGTCCAGCTTGTCTACCAGCGCGTCAATAGCCGCGTACATATCCTCATTTTCTGCCTTTGCGTGGATCTCGCCACCGATAACATGCAGGGTGGCTTCGGCCATCTGACGTACCTTCTCAACTTCCAGCGTCACCTGACAGTTACTGATGTGGTCAAAGTGACGCTCCAGCTTCTCGAACTTGGTGTTGACGTAATCCTTCAGTGCAGGGGTCAGTTCTACGTGATGGCCTGAAATGTTGAGTTGCATAGGCGTCTCCTGTTGTCATCATGCCGGTGTTACCACCGGGCTGAGGGCCAGTGCTTCATGCACTGGCAAAATATTAAACCAGTCGTTTGCGCTCGTTCGAGGGAGGGATGTGCATGGCCTCCCGGTATTTGGCAACGGTGCGCCGGGCCACATTGATGCCCTGATCTCCAAGCATGGCTGCAATCTTGCTATCGCTCAACGGCTTTTTTGGAGTTTCTTCTGAAATCAGTTTTTTGATCATCGCACGAATTGCCGTGGAGGAACATTCGCCTCCCTCGGCGGTACTGACGTGGCTGGAGAAAAAGTACTTGAGCTCAAAGATGCCCCGGGGCGTGTGCATGTATTTTTGTGTGGTCACCCGGGAAATGGTGGACTCGTGCATTTCCACCGCCTGAGCGATGTCAGACAGGATCAACGGCTTCATGGCCTCCTCGCCGTGGTCCAGAAAGCCTTGCTGGTGTTCAACGATTCGGGTCGCCACTTTCAGAAGGGTTTCATTTCGGCTTTGCAGACTTTTGATGAACCACTTGGCTTCCTGCAACTGATCCCGCAGGTAGGTATTGTCGGCACTGCTGTCGGCCCGGCGGATAAGTGACGCATAACTGGCGTTAACCCGAATACGAGGGGCAATCTCCGGATTCAATTCCACACGCCACCGGCCCTCATGCTTCCTTACGATCACGTCTGGAATGACGTAGTCTGGTTCAGCTCGGTCAATAACATCGCCCGGCCTTGGGTTCAGGCTGGTAATCAGGGCCAGCACGTCTCTGAGCTGGTCTTCCTTCAACCGGCTGCGGCGCAGCAGTTGGGCGTAATCCCGGTTGCCCAGAAGATGCAGGAACTGGGTAACCACCAGGCGCGCCTGGCGAAGCCAGGGAGTGTCTGGCGGTAACTGGTTGAGCTGAATCAGCAGGCATTCCTGCAGGTCTCTGGCGAACACGCCGGGCGGGTCGAAGTGTTGGAGTCGGTGCAGAACCGCTTCCACTTCGTCCAGTTCCAGGGGGTCTTCTTCGGTTTCGTCCTGCAGGCCGGAATGGATTTCCTCAATCGGTGAGGTCAGGTAACCGCGCTCATCCACAGCGTCCATCAGGGCGTGGGCGATTGCCTGGTCACGCTCGCTCATGGGGGTCAGGTTGAGCTGCCATTCCAGGTGGTCCTGAAGGGTTTCGGCCGGTGAATTGCGGGTTTCGAAATCCGATTCGTTCTCGTCGTCCCCTTTGCTGGCTGGCGCCGGTGCAGACTGGTAGATATCGTCCCAGGCGGTGTCTACGGGCAGGTCGTCGGGGATGTTATCCGGGATGTCGTTTTCGGAAGCCCAGTCCGGGCCATTTTCGTTTTCATCCCAGTCAGAGGCAGCCTCGGTGGCTGGTTCATCGTGGTCGGAATCCCGGTCTTTATGTTCGTCCCAGGTATCGTCATCCGTATCGGGGGTGTCAGACTGATCGTCATCCTCGGAGGTTTCCAGCATGGGGTTGGATTCCAGTGCCTGCTGGATTTCCTGCTGGAGGTCGAGGGTGGAAAGCTGAAGCAGGCGAATGGCCTGTTGCAGCTGGGGCGTCATGGTCAGACTCTGGCCCATCTTAAGCTGTAATGAGGCTTTCATAACCATGGCTCAAGATCCATAAATCAAGGGTGTCCCGGTAGTGACGTTGCCTGCTGTCAGGCAAAAAAATTGTTATACGCTGGTTACTTGCCGCTCACTGGTATCAGTATAAGCAAGTTCTTTGCCGAGTTTACTTGCTACAGATCATCAAAACAATCAGACCTCGGTCGTCGAGGGGTTTTCTTCCGCTCACAGGTGGAACTCATCACCCAGGTAGACTTCCTTGACCTGCTGGTTGGCCAGGATGGCTTCCGCATTGCCGGAGGCGATGATATGGCCGCCGGAGACAATGTAGGCGTTTTCACAAATATCGAGGGTTTCCCGCACGTTGTGATCGGTGATCAGCACGCCAATGCCCTTGTCCCGCAAATGCCGAATGATGTGCTTGATGTCACTGACTGAAATCGGGTCTACCCCGGCGAAGGGCTCATCCAGCAGAATAAACGCAGGTTCCATGGCCAGCGCTCTGGCGATTTCGACGCGCCGCCGTTCACCACCGGACAACGCCATACCCAGGCTGTCCCGGATATGGGTGATGTGAAATTCCTCGAGCAGTTCCTCAAGTTTGGCTTCCCGCTCCGGCCGTTTCATGCCTTTTCGGGTTTCCAGAATGGCCATGATGTTGTCGCGCACGGTTAGTTTGCGGAATACCGAGGCTTCCTGGGGCAGGTAGCCGATGCCTTTGCGTGCCCGGCCATGCATGGGCAGGGGCGTGATGTCCTGGCTGTCAATGGTGATTCGGCCGCGGTCGGAGGGTACAAGCCCGACAATCATGTAAAAACAGGTAGTTTTCCCTGCTCCGTTGGGGCCGAGCAGGCCTACGATTTCTCCGGACCGGATTTCCAGAGACACATCCAGAACCACTTTTTTCTGTTTGTAGCTTTTTGCCAGGTTGCTGGCCCTGAGAACTGCCATCAGTAACCTATTCGTCTGTGAGGTTGCTGGAGCCGCGAGGCTGAATCACCATTTCCACCCGGCCAGAGCTTTCTTCCGAAGGCGTGCCGCCTTCTGCCGTGACCACCCTGCGCACGGTGTCGTATTGGATGACGTCGCCCCGGAACACATTGTTGCCTTGCTCAATCACTGCCTGGCGCTCGAACGTCAGCCGGTTTTCCGCCGCTGACCAGGTGATGGTCCGCGCCCGGGCGTCTGTCATGGCTTCACCTTCCCGTGCCGGCTGGCGATATCGGGCGGGTTCGCCGTTCGCCTCAATCCGGCTGAGACCTTCGGGGCTTCGGTACAGCACCACCCGCTCTGCGTTCAGCTGGGTGGCCCCCTGGACCAGTTCAACGTCACCGGTGTAGATGGCGGTCCCTTCGGTATCGTCCAGGCGGGCGGAATCAGCGCTGACCTTGATGGGGGTGTCGGAATCCAGATCAAACGCGGTTGCCGGGCTGGCCAGCATCAGTGCGGCCAGCATGACCGGCAGTCGGTGTGTGCGCTTACCTGATGGTTTCATATTGCCCTTCCACCCGGGAGTTGAGTTCCAGTATGCGTTCGTTTACCCAGGCTTTCATGCCATTGGCCTGGGTAACGCCGAACGGTTCGGTAATGGTGACCGGTTGATCGGTGTATACCGTGCCCTGGCGGTTATCCAGGGTCAGTGATTCGGTTTTCAGAGTGGCTTCAGAGTCGCCGGTTTGCCGGAGTACGACAACGTTGCCCGTCAAGGTCACCTGATCATCGTCTTGCCGGAGGCTACCTTCATCCGCTTCGATTATCCATGGTGGGGTGGCCTGTTCGCTGAAAATCCTGGCTCTTGGGGCATTCATGGTGGCGTAGTTGGTGTCTTCAAACTGCTCAATTCGGGGGCTGGATATCGACATCTTCAGGTTGCCGTGTTCGTCCCAGGTTGTGTAGCGGCCCTCGATGATAAAACTGTCGGGTTCCGACGGGCCCCTGAGTTCTGCGGCATCGCCCCGCACACTGTCACCTTCCTCGTTCTGCCACATCAGGAAGACGGTGGCGAGAACCGTGGCTGCCAGCGCCAGGGTTCGAACCCAGGGTTTGCGAACGATGTCCGACAGGGCCCCCGGGATCATGACGGCTTGCCCAGATAGGGGGCCAGAGTAGCGTCCAGCCGGTTCTGCGCCCAGAGTATCAGGTCACATGCTTCACGCACGGCGCCATGCCCTCCCGGGGCCTGGGTGCAATAGTCGGCTTGCTGACGCACCAGCCAGTAGCCGTTGGGTACACTGATGCCCAGGCCGGCGAATGTCAGGGCGGGCAGATCTGGCAGATCATCGCCCATATAGGCAATCTGGTCCGGAGCGATATCCATGCCTGCAACCAGTTCCTGTAACGCAACTTTTTTGTCTTCCCGGCCCTGCATCAGGTGCGGGATGCCGAGGTCGGTTATCCGTTTCTCTGTCAGTGGTGACCGGCGCCCGGTAATGACTGCCACGGTAATTCCGGCCTTCATCAACTGCTTCAGGCCCAGACCATCCAGTATATTGAACGCTTTGAGCTCGTCGCCGGCAGCGCTGAAATACAACCGGCCATCGCTCATGATGCCGTCCACGTCCAGGGCGATCAGGCGAATTCTGGCGGCTTTTGCCTTGAGCGTGTCGTTCCAGCCGGTGTGCATAGGCGGTGCGAAGTCACTCATTAAATCACCCCCGCACGCAGCAGGTCATGCATGTTGATGGCGCCAACCAGGTTGCCGTCGTCGTCGGTGACGGGTAGGGCATTGATCTTCATCTCTTCCATGATGTTCAGTGCCTCGGCCGCCAGGTGGTCAGCCTGAATGGTTTTGCCGTGGCGGGTCATGACGTCCCGGATCGGGGTGGTGTGAACGTCGACGGATTTGTCCAGGGTCCGGCGCAGGTCGCCATCGGTAAAGATGCCGGTCAGATGCCCCTGGGCGTCGACGATGGTGGTCATGCCCAGCCCTTTACGGCTGATCTCCAGCAGGGCGCCGCTGAGGGTGGTATTTTCAAGAACTTTGGGAATCTGGTCGCCGGTATGCATGATGTCAGAAACCCGCAGCAGCAAGCGCCGCCCCAGACTGCCGCCCGGGTGAGAGAAGGCAAAGTCTTCGGCACTGAAGCCGCGGGCTTCCAGCAGGGCTACGGCCAACGCATCGCCCATGACCAGGGTCGCTGTGGTGCTGGATGTGGGTGCCAGGCCAAGCGGGCAGGCCTCAAGGGCAACGCTGACATCCAGATTGGCGACCGCTTCCTGAGCCAGCACAGAGTTCGGGTTGCCGGTCATACTGATCAACGGTGCCCCCATGCGTTTGATCAGCGGCAGAATGGTCACCACTTCGCTGGTGCTGCCACTGTTGGAGATGGCAATCACCACATCTTGCGGGGTGATCATGCCCATATCGCCGTGGCTGGCTTCACCCGGGTGAACAAAAAAGGAGGGTGTGCCGGTGCTGGCCAATGTCGCTGCAATCTTGTTGCCGATATGGCCGGATTTACCCATGCCGGTTACCACTACCCGGCCTTTGCAGGCCATGATAACGTCGCAGGCTCTGGTGAAGTCGCCGTTGATACGGCCTTCCAGGGCTTCGATAGCTTCCCGCTCGATGCGGATGGCTCGCACTGCTGAGGAGCGGTAGTCGGGGGTGTCTGGAGCGTGTGAATCTGTCATCTCGGCGGATAGTCTGCTCGGTCGGTCTGGTTTGCCCGGCCAAACGTCGGTGATCGGGCGACTGAGCCGTGAGTATATCATTGTTCAGACGCGTGGCAGCCAACGTTCAGGGAAACTGATCATTGCCATCAAGACATTTTACGTAGCTTTAACCGGCTTTTCATTGAGCTGAAGCGGCGCATGTCATAATGTAGGCGCTCTTTAATCAGGATGGATTATGGCGTCATCTGCATACATAAGCCTTAACGACGTGGTGTTTTCCCGCTCCGGCCGGCGCATATTCGATGGTGTCTCGCTGGATATTCCGAAGGGGCGGATCACCGCGATCATGGGTCCCAGTGGCACCGGTAAGACCACGCTGTTGCGACTGATTGGCGGCCAGCTGCGTCCCGACTCCGGTCAGGTGGTGGTGGCAGGCCGTGAGGTGCCAAAGCTCAAGCGCAAGGAATTGTACGTGCTGCGGGAAAAGATGGGCATGTTGTTCCAGAGCGGCGCCCTGTTCACCGATCTCAGCGTGTACGAGAACGTTGCCTTTCCTTTACGGGTTCATACCCGCCTGCCGGAAGACATGATACGGGATATCGTGCTGATGAAGCTCGAGGCGGTGGGCCTGCGTGGCGCCCGCAAATTGATGCCCTCTGAGCTGTCCGGCGGGATGACTCGTCGGGTGGCGCTGGCCCGCAGTATCGCGCTGGATCCGGAGCTGATCATGTACGATGAGCCTTTCGCCGGACAGGACCCTATTGCCATGGGGGTTCTGGTCAAATTGATTCGCGATCTGAACAGCTCCATGGGTCTGACCAGTGTGCTCGTTTCCCATGACGTGCCGGAATCCCTGAGTATATGTCACTACGCGTGCATTATTGCGGATGGCAAGGTCATTGGTGAGGGAACTCCGGATGAACTCAGGGCGCACCCCTCCGAGCGGGTTCAACAGTTCCTCAAAGGCCAGCCCGATGGCCCGGTACCGTTCCATTATCCGACCAGCGATGCAGCATCTGATTTCGGTATCTTCGGGGGTGGCGCATGATGGATCGCATAGCGGCCCTGGGGCGAACGGGTCTTGATGTTATTGCGTCGCTGGGGCGGGCCTGTCAGTTTCTGGCGGGCGTTGTCGGGGGCGTACCCAAGCCCTCTGTAGGTTTTCCGCTCCTGGTAAAGCAGTTATATGCAGTCGGTGTGCTGTCGCTGGCCATTGTGGTGGTGTCGGGTTTGTTTATCGGCATGGTGCTTGGTCTTCAGGGGTACACCATTCTCAGCGATTTTGGTTCGGAGGCGGCCATCGGCCAGATGATCGCATTGACCCTGGTGCGTGAACTGGCGCCAGTGGTGGCGGCATTGTTGTTTGCTGGCCGTGCTGGTTCTGCGTTAACCGCCGAAATCGGTTTGATGAAAGCGACCGAGCAGCTCTCCAGTATGGAAATGATGGGGGTCGACCCGTTGCGCCGGGTGATCGCCCCAAGGTTGTGGGCGGGTTTTATTTCACTGCCTATTCTGGCCATGATATTCGCGGTGGTTGGCGTCTGGGGTGGCATGTTGGTGGGTGTTGAATGGTTAGGTGTATACGAAGGCTCATATTGGGGCAATATGCAGGCCTCAGTGGACTTTGTAGATGACGTTCTCAACGGGCTGATCAAGAGCGTGGTGTTCGGTTTTGTCTGCGCCTGGATTGCGGTGTACCAGGGTTATGACTGTGTGCCCACCTCAGCAGGGATCAGTTCGGCCACTACCAAAACTGTGGTGTATTCATCTTTGGCGGTACTGGGTCTGGATTTCGTGCTGACCGCTGTCATGTTTGGAAATTTCTAACAGGTATTCCGGGAGCCTCTCATGGCACAACGAACAACAGAAATCATCGTCGGTCTGTTTATTATCGCCGGGCTGGCAGCCTTGCTGTTCCTGGCGTTGCAGGTCAGTGGCCTGTCCCCCAAGGCCGCTGGCGCTACCTACAAGCTCCACGCAAACTTTAACGATATCGGTGGGCTGGCGCCCCGGGGCCGGATATCCATGGCGGGTGTGACGGTAGGCACCATTGAGTCGATCACTCTGGACCGGGAAACCTTTCAGGCCAGGGTGACCATGTCTATCCACAAAGACGTGGATAACATCCCGGCGGACAGTGCAGCAGTAATACGTACATCCGGAATTCTGGGGGAGCAGTACATTGATATCTCCATTGGTGGGGATCTTGAGTCTTTAAAAGAAGGCGATACTTTCTATTCCACCCAATCTGCCATGAATCTGGAACGGATGATCAGCAATTTCGCCTCGGGCCGTTGAGGCAATGGGAATAAACGCACAGGAGACTGCAATGCTTGTTTTGAAACAACGCCTTATACTGATATTTGCCCTGTTTGCAGTAGGGCTTGGCCAGGCCTGGGCAGGGCCGGAAGAAGAGCTTAGGCAGTATGTGGATGACAATACCCAGAAGTTGGTAAAAAAGCTTCAGGCGGAGAAGGGGCTCTACGCATCTGACCCGGAAGCCTTTTACGCGAGCATGGATGAAACCCTTGACCAGTTTGTGGATTTCCGTCGCATTGCGGCTCGGGTAATGGGCCGCTACGCCCGGCAGTCGACGCCAGAGCAGCGCGATGACTTTGTCGAGAAGTTCAAGCGCAGCCTGTTTGACAGTTATGCCCAGGCGTTGGTGTCGGCCGATGATTTCACTATCCAGGTGAAAGAGGCGTCCATCATGGCCCAGAACAACGATCGCGCAACCGTGCAGATGGAAGTCGTCACCTCCTCCGGTAATCGCTATCCCGTCACTTATTCCATGTACCGCAATGCCGAAGGTCGGTGGATGATGGAAAACGTCATCGTTGAGGGTATCAATATCGGCCTGGCTTTCCGCGACCGTTTTGCCCAGGAAATGGAGGCTAATCGGGGCCAGATTCAACTGGTCATCGATGGTTGGAGCGACGCGGTGGAATCGCTGAACCTGGACGAGGAAATTGACCAGTCATGACCAGTGACGCGCCTGCGGTCATTTTGGATGGCGTTACTTTGCGGGTAACCGGATCGGTTGATGCCGATTCGGTGATTCCGTTGCGCAAACAGGGTGAACAGCTAATCAACGGCGCCCAGAGCTCGCTTACGGTCGACCTTGCCGGGCTGGGCACCGCCCACAGCGTGGTGCTCTCTATGCTCCTTTGCTGGCATCGGCTGGCGCTCAGTCGGCAAGTATCCCTTACCTTTGAAGGCGCCAGCGACCGCCTATTGTCGCTGGCTGCGCTCAGCAATCTTAAAGATCAGATTCCCGGATTTGCCTCACACAGCTGACCGGCGCCCGGGAATTGGTTACAATTCCGCCCCTGATTTCAATACAGCCGAGGAATCCCTATGGACGCCGCCCAGGTTACCGATCTAGTAAAACAAGCACTGCCCGATTGCGAGGTGCAGGTGCAGGTTGATGGCAACCATTACCTCGTGGTCGCGGTGGGTGAGGTATTCGAAGGCCTGCCAACCATCAAACGGCAGCAAATGATTAACAAGGTACTGTTCCAGCACATCATGGACGGCACCATTCACGCCCTTCACCCGAAGGCCTACACCCCGAGCGAGTGGGCCGAGCGGCAGGCCAACGCCTGAACCGAACAGGACAGATATTGTGGATAAACTTCTGATCAGGGGGCGCAAGCCTCTGGATGGCGAGATTCGCATCTCCGGTGCCAAGAACGCGGCGCTGCCGATTCTGGCAGCCACCCTGCTGGCGGATGAGCCGGTGACCGTTGGCAACCTGCCGCACCTGAACGACATCACAACGATGATCGAACTGCTTGGCCGGATGGGTGTCGAGCTGCTGATAGACGAGAAGATGAGTGTTGAGGTTCACGCCAACACCATCAAGCATTTTCATGCGCCCTATGAGCTGGTGAAAACCATGCGCGCCTCTATTCTGGTGCTGGGCCCGCTGGTGGCGCATTTTGGTGAGGCAGAAGTTTCCCTGCCTGGCGGTTGTGCCATCGGTACCCGCCCGGTCAACCTGCACATCCACGGCCTGGAACTGATGGGCGCGGATATCAAGGTTGAGAATGGTTACATCAAGGCCAAGACCAACGGCCGTCTGAAAGGTGCCCATATCTTTATGGATACGGTGACGGTAACCGGCACCGAAAACCTGCTGATGGCTGCAACCCTGGCTGAGGGTAAAACCATCCTTGAAAACGCCGCCCGTGAACCGGAAGTGGTTGACCTGGCCGAGTGCCTGATTGCCATGGGCGCTGACATCAAGGGCCATGGCACCGCCACGATCGAGATCAATGGCGTAGAGCGACTGCACGGTTGCCACTACAACGTGCTGCCGGATCGCATTGAAACCGGTACCTATCTGGTGGCTGCGGCCGCCACGGGTGGCCGGGTGAAGGTTAAAGATACCCGCGAAGACCTGCTTGAGGCGGTATTACTGAAGCTGGAAGAAGCTGGCGCCCACATCACCACCGGGCCGGACTGGATTGAGCTGGATATGAAGGGTAAGCGCCCGAAGGCGGTTAACCTGCGAACGGCGCCATACCCCGCCTTTCCGACGGATATGCAAGCCCAGTTTGCGGCGATGAACGCCGTCGCCGAGGGCACGGGAACCATTGTAGAGACGGTCTTTGAAAACCGCTTTATGCACCTGCAGGAGCTGATTCGCATGGGTGCGGATATCAGTCTGGAAGGTAACGCCGCCATCATTAAAGGTGTGGGGCATCTGACGGGCGCGCCGGTTATGGCCACGGATCTGCGAGCCTCGGCCAGTCTGGTTATCGCAGGCCTGGTGGCTGATGGCGACACCATCGTAGACCGCATTTACCACATAGACCGTGGCTATGAATGTATTGAGGAAAAACTGCAGCTGCTGGGCGCAAGTATTCGCCGTTTGCCGGCATAATGAACCAACGGGACCCGAAAAGACCCATGACAGATTCCATCACCATCGCCTTGTCGAAGGGACGAATTCTCGAAGAGACCTTGCCGCTGCTGGCGGAGGCCGGTATTGAGCTGGTCGACGACGTGAAGAAGTCCCGCAAGCTGGTGTTCCCGACCACAGACCCGAACGTGCGGATTCTGATTATCCGTGCCACCGATGTGCCCACTTATGTGCAGTATGGCGGGGCCGATCTTGGAGTCACGGGCAAGGATGTGCTGATGGAGCACGGCGGGGAAGGCCTGTATGAGCCGCTGGATCTGAACATTTCCCGCTGCAAGCTGATGACTGCGGGCAAGAAGGGTGAGCAGCCGCCGGCCGGGCGAATCCGGGTGGCCACCAAGTTCGTAAATCTTGCGCGGAGGTATTATGCGGCACAGGGGCGGCAGGCGGATATTATCAAGCTCTATGGGGCAATGGAGCTGGCGCCGATTCTGGATCTGGCGGATGAGATTGTCGATATTGTGGATACGGGCAATACGCTGAAGGCCAATGGGCTGGAGCCTCGGGAGCTGATTGATCATATCAGTTCGCGGTTGGTGGTTAATCGGGCTTCTATGAAGATGAAGCATGGGCAGATTAATCCCATCATAGAGAAGATGGCGGTTGCGGTGGATCGCCGTCGGGGCTCGGGTTCGGAGTAAGGCTTCCTTTTTTGCTTGGGAGTATGTCAGCCCACAGGGAAGGCCTTCCAAAACACGCTCCTTCGGCACGTCCATGTGACGCTTGGGCTCCGCCATCCATGGCTCCGCACAGTTTTGGAAGGCCTTCCCTGTGGTCTTCCGCATACTTTTGAGTTTCGAAGCCCCAGAGTTTCGTTGAGCTTTCCCCGATTCGCTGGCGGGTAATTCAGCGGTTGTAAGTTTTCAATCCAACGCAGGATTAACGAGATGAACGACAGAATCACCAGACTGACTGCAACCCAAAGCGACTTTGACGATGCGCTGGCCAAGCTGTTGGCGTGGGATGACAGTGTTGACCATCAGGTGAATGAGTCGGTTCGGCATATCCTGCGTGAGGTGAAAACCCGCGGCGATGCGGCGGTTCTGGAGTTTACCGAGCAGTTTGACCGGTTGAAGGTCGGCTCCATGGCCGAGCTGGAGATGGACAAGAGCCGTCTTCAGGAAGCGTTGGAGCGGATTCCGCAGGACCAGCGGGTGGCTTTGGAGAAGGCGGCTGAGCGGGTTCGGGATTATCATGAGCGGCAGGATCAGAAGTCCTGGCAGTATGAAGACGAGGACGGGACGATTCTGGGGCAGAAGGTGACGCCGCTGGATCGGGCGGGGCTTTATGTGCCCGGCGGTAAGGCGGCGTATCCGTCTTCGGTGCTGATGAATGCCATTCCGGCGAAGGTGGCGGGTGTCGGTGAGTTGATCATGGTGGTGCCGACGCCGGATGGCGTGGTGAACGACATGGTGCTTGCGGCGGCCGCGATTGCCGGGGTTGACCGGGTGTTTACGCTTGGCGGTGCGCAAGCTGTGGCTGCGCTGGCCTACGGTACAGAGACTGTGCCGGCAGTGGACAAGATTGTGGGCCCGGGGAATATTTTTGTGGCCACGGCCAAGCGGGAAGTGTTCGGGGTTGTGGGTATCGATATGATTGCCGGCCCGTCCGAGATTCTGGTGATCTGCGATGGCAAGACCGACCCGGACTGGATCGCGATGGATTTGTTCTCCCAGGCCGAGCACGACGAGCAGGCCCAGAGTATTCTGATCAGCCCGGATGCGGCGTTCCTGGATGCGGTGGAAGCCAGTATCAACAAGCTGCTGCCGACCATGGAGCGGGAGGAGATTATCCGTACGTCCATGATTGGCCGTGGTGCGCTGATTCACGTGGCCGATTTGAAGGAAGCGGCGGAAGTCTCCAATCGGATTGCTCCGGAACACCTGGAACTGTCGGTGGAAGATCCGCAGGCGATGTTGGAAGACATTCGCCACGCCGGTGCCATTTTCATGGGCCGTTACACCGCCGAAGCCCTTGGTGACTACTGTGCCGGCCCGAACCACGTTCTGCCTACCAGCGGCACGGCAAGGTTCAGTTCGCCGCTGGGCGTTTACGATTTCCAGAAACGCTCTTCCCTGATCGGCTTCAGCCCCAAGGGTGCCGACCGGATGGGGCGGGTCGCCTCTGTGCTGGCAAGGGGTGAGGGTCTGACTGCTCACGCCCGCTCTGCCGAATATCGCATTAAAGAGAACCCTGCCAATGAGTAAGTTCTGGAGCGCGCTGGTCAGCGAATTGCAGCCGTATGTGCCGGGTGAACAGCCGAAAATGGCCAACCTGGTCAAGCTGAACACCAACGAAAATCCCTTCGGGCCCTCCCCGAAGGTGATTGCCGCCATTCAGTCTGAGCTGAATGACAACCTTCGCTTGTACCCGGACCCGGAAGGGCAGGCGTTGAAAGAAGCGATTGCTGCCTATCACGCGGATTACGGTATTTCCGTCAGGCAGGTGTTCGTGGGTAACGGTTCAGACGAGGTTCTGGCGCATATCTTCCAGGGCTTGCTCAAACACGACAAACCGATCCTGTTCCCGGATATCACCTACAGCTTCTATCCGGTGTACTGCGGTCTGTATCAGATCGAAAGCGACGTCATCCCATTGACTGACAGCTTCGAAATCAACTCGGACGATTACAAGCGCCCGAACGGCGGCATCATCTTCCCGAACCCGAATGCTCCGACTGGTCGTTATTTGGGGCTGGAGCATGTGGAAGAAATCCTGACGGCGAATCCGGACAGCGTGGTGGTGGTAGACGAAGCCTATGTAGACTTCGGTGGGCAGACGGCTATTTCACTGGTTAACCAGTATCCGAATCTGTTAGTCAGCCAAACCTTGTCCAAGGCCCGCTCTCTGGCTGGTCTTCGGGTAGGGTTTGCGGTAGGTAATGAAGAACTGATTGAAGCCTTGAATCGGGTAAAAGACAGCTTTAACTCCTACCCGCTCGATCGTCTGGCGTTGGTCGGCGCGATCGCGGCGTTCGAGGACCATGAGTGGTTTGAGAAATGCTGTGGTGGTGTGATTGAAGAACGTGAGCGGGTAACGGCTGAGCTGGAGAATCTTGGCTTTGAAGTGCTGCCATCCAAGGCAAATTTCGTCTTCGCCCGTCACCCGAGTCACGAAGGTGCCGATATCGCCTCCAAGCTCAGAGAGCAAGGTATTATCGTTCGTCACTTCAACAAGCCGCGTATTAGCGACTTCCTGCGAATTACTATTGGCACCGCTGAACAAAACAATTCTTTGATCAAGGGGCTGGATTTCCTCTAGGCTTTCACCGGGGCTGAACGAGGAATCGGCGCGCATAAAGTCTGGAGCGAGGGGCCGGAGGGGCTTTCAAAAATGTGCGGAGCCATGGATGGCGGAGCCCAAGCCGCACATGGATGTCTCGAGGCGTTTTTTGGAAAGCCCCTCCGGCCCCTAGCTTTGCAATAAGGCCTGAAGCGCCGATACCGAAAACTCCGAATCATGGAGGTTCAATATTATGGCAACCCGTATAGACATCCTGAAGAAGATTGATGAATGGCTACAGCCGGAGAACTTTCAGGACTACGCCCCGAACGGCCTGCAAGTAGAGGGTAATGAAAACGTAGCAACCATCGTCTCCGGAGTGACAGCATCGCAGGCGTTGATCGACGAAGCGGTGAAACAAAACGCCGATATGATTCTGGTTCACCACGGCTACTTCTGGAAAGGTGAAGATCAGACCATCCGCGGCATGAAAAAGAACCGCATCAAGCAGCTGCTGGATAACGACATCAACCTGGTGGCCTACCACTTGCCGCTCGATGACCACCCTGAATACGGCAATAACCGCCAACTCGCCAATGTCCTGAATATTCAGAACCCCACGCCGATCGGCGGACTGGTTTGGCAGGGCGAGCTTTCTGAACCAATGACTCCGGAAACGTTTGGTCTCCACATCGCCAGAGCCCTTCACCGGCAGCCCCTTCATGTGGGGGACGGCCCAGAGAAAATCAAAACCGTAGCCTGGTGCACCGGCGCAGCTCAAGGGTTTATAAATGTCGCGTTGAACGCAGGGGTTGATGCTTACATCAGCGGAGAAATTTCCGAGCCTACCACTCACACTGCCAGAGAGTGTGGAGTCCATTACTTTGCAGCGGGCCACCACGCCACAGAACGCTACGGTGTGCAAGCGCTGGGAGAGGCGTTGGCCAAAGAGTGTGGTGTGAGGCACCAGTTCGTCGATTGTGATAACCCGGTATAGAGTATTGGTTGGTTCTCGTCGGAAACCCTCACAAATGTTCCGAGGCTATCTGATTTCGTGGGTCGTGGGAGGTCTCGGTGAAGTCAGGTTGGTCAGTCAGGGGGTAGGGCTTCCAAAAATGTGCGGAGCCATGGATGGCGGAGCAGAAGCGCCACATGGATGTGCCGAAGGAGCGGTTTTTGGAAGCCCTACCCCCTGACTGGCCATGCCCAGAGCCACAAGGCTATTTAAGGTAAGGCTCCAAGCCAAAACGCCCGGCTGGCGCTGGAACCAGGAGTTCAAGCAGACCGCTTGGTACCATCCGCATTCAGGCCATAATCCTCGGCCAGTGTGCCTTTGTCCTCAGGATCAGCCTTCGGCGCATAATCCCGTGGCGGCTCTGAGTTTTCATCGCTGCCGTGCTCCAGCCGACCCGAGCCATCCTGTCCCAGCTCTTCCAGCCAGTCTTCATCATTACAAAGCCGGTTTGCGCCGCGCGCCATATGCTGATTTACATCGCGATAAGCATCATTAAACCGGCGCAGCAGATGCGCAGATTCCATGAAATGCTCATTCACCTGTGCCTGATAGCGAGTAAACTCACTGCGCAATTCTTCAATTTGCTGCTCCGCCCGGCGCTGCCGGAGCGTTGCTCCCTGGCCTGAACGGCCCACCAGAATCCCGATGACAATGCCAACCACCAACGCGGCTACCGCCGCCAGAATCAGGTTTGTCATATAAAAACGTCCTTTCGTTGCATGCGAGTGAGCTAATCCTCATTCAAAGAGTATAACTCCCCTGACTGATTGAGCCCATGGCCAGGCACTGAGCGAATCGTCGTATTGCTCTAGTGTCTCGTCTGGCTAAGGAATTAGCCAGACGAGACACTAGCACCCGTCCGGCGTGGCGAAAAAGTGCGAAATAAGCGACAATACCGCGCCGAAAATCCAACACCATTACAATCCCGGGAAACCCTGATGACAGCAGCCATGTCTTCTGAAACCGTCGCGAACCTGAGCCCTTGGGAGCGTTACCAAAAGGACCTTGAACGCCCGGACTTTCACAAAGACCCGGCCCAGGAAGATGCCGTCCGTCGCCTTCAGGCACTGTACGACAAACTGGTGGATGCCGAAAGTGAACGCCACAAAGGTCTGGCAAAACTGCGCCGTAAATTGAAGAAAGGTAAAGAAGATCCAGTCAAGGGGCTCTATTTCTGGGGTGGTGTGGGCCGCGGCAAGACCTATCTGATGGACACTTTCTACGAGGCGTTGCCGTTTGACCGCAAGATGCGGGTGCATTTTCATCGCTTCATGCAGCGGGTTCACAACGAGCTTAAGCAGCTTAAGGGCGAGAAAAATCCGCTGGACAGGGTGGCCAAAAAGTTTGCCGATGAAACCCGTGTTATCTGTTTCGATGAGTTCTTCGTCTCCGATATCGGCGATGCAATGATTCTCGCCACGCTGATGGATGGCCTGTTTGGCCGCGGTGTTACCCTGGTATGCACATCGAATATCGTGCCAGACGGCCTCTACAAGGATGGCTTGCAACGGGCCCGTTTCCTCCCCGCTATAGAGCTGGTGAAGAAACATACCGACGTGGTGAACGTCGACGGCGGCGTGGATTACCGGTTGAGAACCCTTGAACAGGCTGAACTTTACCATTGCCCGCTGGACGACCAGGCCGATGTCAGCCTGCGCACCAGCTTTGATGCCCTTGCTGTTGAGGCGGGTAAGCACAGTAAAACCATGGAAATCAACGGCCGCAAAATTCCGGCCGAGGCCCACGCAGATGATGTGGTGTGGTTCGATTTTAAATCCGTGTGTGACGGCCCGAGGAGCCAGAACGACTACATCGAAATGGCGCGTCAGTTCCACGCCATAATCATCAGCAACGTACCACAGCTGGGTAAAAACAATGACGACCAGGCTCGTCGCTTTATCAATATGATTGACGAGTTCTACGACCGGAACGTCAAGGTCATCATCTCGGCTGCTGCCCCCATCACCGAACTCTACACCGGCGGCCGCCTGAGTTTCGAATTCGAGCGCACCGAATCCCGCCTGCTCGAAATGCAATCCCGGGAATACCTGGAAGCGCCCCATAAGCCATAGGGTCTGTCCCCGAACGGGGACTGACCCATTTTGGAATCCAGCTCCAAAAATCAGAGCGGTTATAGGGTCTGTCCCCGCAGGGGACTGACCCATTTTAGAACCCAACTCCATAAAAGAGGGTCAGTCCCCATACGGGGACAGACCCGTTACCAAGAGAGGTCACAAATGAGCCAAGACAACGTAGTTATCGTAAGCGGCGTACGCACTCCCATGGGCGGATTTATGGGCAGTCTCGCCCCGGTTTCAGCCCCTGAACTGGGCGCCATCTCCATCGCCGAAGCCGTCAAGCGCGCCGGCCTGCAGCCTGCCGATATCCAGGAAGTCATCATGGGCAACGTGCTGCCTGCCGGCCTCAAGCAAGGCCCGGCCCGCCAGGCCATGCGTAAGGCCGGCTTGCCGGACAGCACCGGTGCCACCACCATCAACAAACTGTGCGGCTCCGGCATGAAAGCGGCCATGCTGGCCCATGACCTGATCAAGGCAGGCACCAACGACATCATGGTCGCCGGTGGTATGGAAAGCATGTCCAATGCACCCTACGTACTGCTTGGCGCCCGCCAGGGCTATCGTATGGGGCCCGGACAGGCGCCGCAGGATCATATGTTCCTGGACGGTCTGGAAGATGCGGAAACCGGTCGCCTGATGGGTTCCTTTGCCCAGGAAATGGCAGATAAGAAAGGCTACAGCCGGGAAGACATGGATGAGTACGCCATCCAGTCCCTGACTCGTGCCAAGAAAGCCATCGAAGAAGGTTTGCTGAAAGAAGAAATCATCCCCGTCACTGTAAAAACCCGCAAAGGCGAGGTGGTGGTGGAAGACGACGAGCAACCCCATGCCGCCAACATCGAAAAAATCCCGACCTTGCGCCCGGCATTTGCAAAAGATGGTACCGTGACCGCAGCAAACGCTTCATCTATTTCTGACGGCTCCTCCGCTCTGGTTCTGATGCGTGAGTCCGAAGCTCAGAAGCGCGGCCTGAAGCCGATGGCCCGTATCGTAGCTCACAGCACCCAGTCACAGCACCCGAGCGAGTTCACCTGCGCACCGGTGGGAGCCATTGAAACCCTGTTCGCGAAAACCGGCTGGACCAAAGACGACGTTGATCTTTTCGAGATCAATGAAGCCTTCGCCATGGTTGCCATGATGCCGATCAAAGAACTTGGCCTGGACCCGGCCAAGGTGAACGTGCACGGCGGCGCCTGCGCCCAGGGCCATCCGGTCGGTTCCACCGGCTCTCGCCTGCTGGTCACGCTGATGCACTCCCTGAAGCACTATGGCAAGAAAAAGGGCGTTGCCGCACTGTGTATTGGAGGGGGTGAAGCCACCGCCATGGCCATCGAAGTTCTGTAATACAGTCAAAGTGGTTGCACTCCCGAATCTTGTCTATAGTGAGGGAGTGCGAAAACACGGCTAAACGGAGAGTGACAGCAAAATCATACTTTTGACTGATCAAAGCCCTCAAAGGCCTTAGCTATAGTGCAAGCATCAGGGCACTGTATGCACAGCCGCCAAGACACCAAAATCAGAACAACCGAGCAGCGACTCAGAACAACAACGGAGTAGCCTTCCAATGACAAGAAAAACTCAACCGTGGCAGCGTTGGACCAAGTTACCGCTTGCCGTCGCCATAGCCGCCGGCGTGTCCGCCCCGGCCTCTGCTATTTCCTTTTATGTGGGAGATGTTGAAGCGCAGTTCAATACCACGTTGTCAGCTGGTGTGGGTTGGAGAACTCAAAATCAGGATAAGCGCTTGATTGCACAGGGTAACTTGGGGCCAGATTATGCACCGGGTGGACCCCTTGCCAATATTGGCGCATCCACTAACAACTATGATGACGGTAACCTGAACTTTGACAAGGGTGATACCTACTCAAAGATTGTTAAGGGCAACAGTGAACTCTTCCTGGATTACGCTGTAGACAGCAATGTCTTGACTCGTGTGGGTGGCCTTGTACGTGGCCGTTACTGGTATGACTTCGAACTAAAAGACGAAGGTCGGGCGACTGACGATGTGGGCCAGCAGCGAGAGCTGAATGACCGCGCCAAGGCTAACGCTTCCGGTGGTGAAATTCTTGATGCGTACATTTTTACCGACTGGTATTTCGGCAATATGCCGGTCAGTGCCCGTTATGGTAAGCAGGTAGTTAGCTGGGGTGAAAGTACGTTTATTCAGGGTGGTATCAATACCATCAACCCGATTGACGTGCCTGCCTTCCGTGCCCCGGGCTCAGAATTGAAAGACGCCCTTCTGCCAGTGGAAATGTTTTATGTTTCTGTTGGCCTGACAGATACGGTTTCTGTTGAGGCGTTCGTGCAAGCGGATTGGGAACCGGTTCGTCCAGACGATTGTGGTACCTTCTTCTCAACCAATGACTTCGCCGCTGACGGTTGCGGCCCGGTATTGTTGGCTGGCCAGCTGCCTGACTCTCAGGCATTGGCGCAGGGCTTTGTTGCACCGCGTCTGGCCGATAAAGAAGCAGATTCCAAAGACCAGTTCGGTGTGGCATTCCGTTGGTACGTTCCAGCGCTCAATGACTCCGAATTTGGTTTCTACTACATCAAGTACAACAGCCGCCTGCCTTATGTAAGTGGCCTTGTAAACAACCCGGCGTCGCCCAGTGCCACGCAGCAGAACGATCCGAACCTGCCAAACTCCAGCTTCCCAAGTTACTTCATTGAGTACCCTGAGAATATCAACCTTTATGGTATCAGTGTGAACACCACCACTCCGGGTGGCTGGTCATTGGGGGCCGAGTATAGCTTCCGGGACAACGTGCCGCTGCAGTGGAACGCGTTTGAACTGATCTTTGGTGGTCTTCAGCAGCGTGGGCCGAATGGCGAAGTTCTGAGTGGCCTGGAGCGCCAGCGTCTTGCAGAATCCAATAACGCCAACCTGGCTGGCAAGCCAGTCGAGGGCTATGACCGCTTCAAGGTGTCCCAGGCACAGTTTACGCTGATCAAGTTCTTCGACCAGGTGATGGGCGCCAGCCGCTTGTCTCTGATCACGGAATTTGGTGCCACCTATGTCCATGACCTGCCGGACTACTCTGAGGCCCGTTACGGCCGTTCCGGCACCTTTGGTATCGGTGAGCTTCCCCTGGCTTCCCTGGGTGGCGCGGATCTTTGTGCCAACGGTGCAAACATCAACGTCAACTACTGCAACAACGAAGGCTTCACGACATCCTTCTCCTGGGGCTACCGTTCGCGCCTGGTGTGGGATTACCCCAACGTTTTTGCGGGTATCAACCTGTCTCCGCAATTGGCGTGGAGCCACGACGTGAAGGGCTATTCGCCTCAGCCGGGCGGCGCCTTCAACGAGGGTAACAAGGCCATCGGCCTGTCTCTGGAAGCGGTTTACCAGAACAAAATCACCGGTAACATTGGTTACACAAACTTTTTCGGTGGCAAGCCGTATAACGAGTTGACCGACCGTGATTTCGTGAGTGCTAGCGTCTCTTACTCATTCTGAACCGGACCGAATTCGTTTAACGAGGTAATTTAAATGAAACTGAACAAGAAACTACTGGCCACAGGCGTACTGGCTGCAAGTCTCTTTGCGGGCCAGGCCTGGGGCGCGGTTTCTGCTGAAGAAGCAGCCAAACTGGGCGATACGCTGACACCGATGGGTGCGGAGCGCGCAGGCAACGGTGGCGACATCCCTGAGTGGACAGGTGGCATGACCACCCCGCCGGCAGGCTATAAGGGTGATGGTATTTATGTAAACCCATTCCCGAACGAGCAGCCAAAGTTTGTCATTGATCAAAGCAACGTTGATCAATACGCAGACAAGCTGTCCCCGGGCCAGGTTGCCATGATCAGGCAGTATCCTACTTATAAAATGCCGGTCTATCCGACTCATCGAACGGCTGTCTATCCCCAGGACATCATGGATGAGACTGTCAGAAACGCTACCCGTTCCGAGCTGATTCAGGGCGGAAATGGTATTGGCAACTACGCTAATGCAACGCCATTTCCGATCCCCCAGAACGGCTTGGAAGCAATCTGGAACCACATCACCCGGTACCGTGGTGGCTCGGTTCAGCGCAACGTCGGCCAGGTTACCCCCACTGCCAACGGTGCATTCTCGGTCGTGAAGTTTCAGGACGAGCTGACCTGGAACCGCTATCTGTCGGATTACCAGGAAGGTCAGGACGATAACGTCCTGTTCTATTTCAAGCAGGCGATTACTGCTCCGGCACGTCTTGCAGGTAACGTGCTGCTGGTTCACGAGACCCTGGATCAGGTGAAGGAGCCTCGCCGTGCGTGGATCTACAACGCTGGTCAGCGTCGTGTTCGCCGTGCTCCGCAGGTAGCTTACGATGGCCCGGGTACCGCGGCTGACGGCATGCGTACCTCTGATAACTTCGACATGTTCAACGGCGCTCCTGATCGTTACAACTGGGAGCTGGTGGGCAAGAAAGAGATGTACATCCCCTACAACTCTTACAAGCTTGTTGATCGTGGTCTGAGCTATAACGACATCATCAAGGCTGGCCATATCAATCAGGATCTGGCTCGCTACGAGCTGCACCGGGTATGGCATGTCCGTGCCACCCTGAAAGACGGCGAGCGTCATGTGTATGCCCAGCGTGATTTCTACCTGAATGAAGACTCCTGGCAGGCGTCTGTCATTGATCATTACGACGGTCGTGGCGAGTTGTGGCGTGTGGCTGAAGCACATGGTATGCAGTTCTACGATCAGAACGTGCCCTGGTATGCCATTGAAGTGCTGTACGACCTGTTATCTGGTCGCTATCTGGCGCTTGGCTTGACTAACGAAGAAAACAACCCGTATACCTTCGGCGTTGAGCGTCAGTCGCGGGACTACACGCCGGCTGCGTTGCGCCGTGCGGGTACCCGATAACAGGCGGGCGTAGCAGTAATCGAAAACGGCGGGCCTCTGGTCCGCCGTTTTTTTGTGGTTGTAACCGAACTTTTGGTGTTAAAAATTCGCCACTGACAAACTTTTTACACGTCAAAATTTTGCAGCTCACCCCACCTTTGGTTTAACCTTCTTCCAAGCAACTCATACTAAAGGCGTACCCGATGCAGGACGCCAAGCCATAATCCGTGAAAAGAAGATTCTTTTTACGCCGGCCTGTTGATAGCAGGAAGCCGGTTTTAAATGGGGCAGTGCGTGAAATCCTATAATGATGGCTGTGCAGCCAACGATGAATTTCAGTCCGCCAACAATGGCCTTGCGCATGGAGAGCTTGTGCGAGACCTTCTGGAGCAAAGGCTTCAGATGCCGGCAATTCCTGTCTCCAGGCTAATCCGGCCAGAGCTGGACCAGCAGATCCTGGCCGCTATGTCGCCAGGGCATCTGTTGTTTCTGGAGGCGCCCAGTGGTTATGGCAAAACCCACTCCCTGGTCAGCGCGCTCAATGCTGCGCCGGATGCCAGTATTCGTTGGGTTACACTTAACGGCGGTGACAACGCCCCTTCTCGTTTTCTCTCACTGTTGGCCACGGCCCTTGGTCTGTCTGACGTCTCAGCGCCAAATGGCGGTACTTTCCAGGATCATCTTTCTGTTCTTCTGGTCACCAAAGCCCGAAAGAAGGAGTCCAATCGGGATGTACTGGTTCTGGATAATCTTCATCATCTGACGAACCCGGCTGTGGTGGGATTACTCCATCAACTGGCTACGAACATTCCTGGCAACCTGGCGGTGGTGATGGCATCACGTTTACCCCTGCCGTTTGAAAGCCACACGCTGGATCTGCAGGGTGTCTACCAGCACTTGTCTGTGGATCGCCTCGAGTTCTCCCGGTCGGAAACGTTCGAGTTTTTTCAGCAAGCACGTGATGAACGCCTGATTACCAGTGTGGCCATCGACCACCTGTACAACCTGACGGAAGGCTGGCCAACCCCATTGGCCCTGTACCTTCGTGAGCTCGCTCGTGGCGATGAAAGAAAGCCGGTTCACGAAACCGAGTCCGTGGAACGGTTTATCAAGAGCACCGTGCTTGCGCCGTTGGCGCAGTCACAGGTTCGCAGTTTGCGAGTGATGGCGGAGCTCGAAAGCTGTTCAGATGAGCTGTTCCTGACACTGGAGGGCACCACCGCAGAGCCGGATATGCCGCCATCGTCGGCGGCGGAACGCGGATTGCCATTAAAGCAGGTGCCGGGGAGGGGGCGTTGGTATCGTTTGAACCCATTGCTCCAAGCCTGGTTACAGGCGCCCGTGATGGGCGGTTATGCCACCCGTATGTTGATGGCAAGCCGTTGGTTTGGGCAACGGGAGCAGTTTCCGGAGGCGCTCAAGTACGCCTTGCTGGCGGGTGAAAATGATGAAGTCATACGCATCGCGTCCGAGGGCACCGAGGCGCTGCTGTTGGGGCAAGACACGGCGTCGTTGCTGACGCTGCGACGAAGCCTGCCTGCCCAGTTGCTGGAGCGGAGTGCCAGGCTGCGAATCGTCTACAGCTGGGTTCATGCAATCGGTGGTCAATTCCGCCAGGCGCGAGAGTTGCTCGAATCGTTCAGTGTGTCAGATCTGAGAGAACAGGAAGCTCGAATATACGCCCTTAAAGCGTTTATCCTTCGTGGAGAGGGCTTTGTGGCACCTGCGCTTGAGATGGCTGACAAGGCGCTGGCAACCGGAGGCTTGTCTACTCAGGCGCAACTGGTGACTCAAATTGTCAGGTCCAGTGCGTTATGCGCTGGTGGGTACTTTCAGGCAGCGCGGGATGCCAATCGAACCGCTGCAAAGTTGGCTCGGGAAGCTGGCGACTCTGGTTCTGAAGCACTGGCAGTCTATGCTCACGCCAGAATTGAGCTGGGCAAGGGTGCTCTGGGCCATGCAGAACAGCTTTTGCGAACCGGGCTGGATACCGCCATGCAAGAGCTCAGTCGGCCCGCCCGGATTGGGGAAACACGGTTACAACTGAATCTGGTTCTGGTGCTCTGGCATAAAGGGCGTCTGAAAGAGGCTGATCGCCTGCTGGTTAGCTGTGCCCGGCATGCGGAGCAAACTCGGGATCTGGGGTTGCTGCTGGCTATGGCGTTGAGAGTTTTGATGTGTCGCGCTCAGGGCCGCATGGATGATGCCTTTGTATGGATTGGCCGTGCCGAACGAACCATGCATTCCTGGCAGGTTGACGAGTCTGTCTATCTGCCTGTACTAGAGGCGCTGAAGGCGAGCTGTTGGTTGGCTTGTGGTCAACCTGAGAGCGCCTCTCAGGCGATGACAAAGCTGGCACCTTTCCGTAAGGACGGCTGTGTTCCTGAACTGTTCCCGATGATTCCGGGCTTGCTGGACTGTTTGCAGGTGCGGATTGATCTGGTGAACGGCGACCTGATTCGGGCCCGCGAACATCTCTCTGCTGTGTATCACCGGTACGAAGACACCTTACCCTGGGGCCTTCTGCTTCATGCGGGCCTGCTGGATGCGGTGCTCCTGGCAGAAGAAAAAGGGCTGCCTGCTGGCAGGCGTCAGTTGGAAAGCGTCGTTCGCGAGGCCGCCAGGGAGCACTTTATCAGTCCTTTCGCAGAACTGATGCAGGAGCTACGCCCCCTCATGGAAAAGACCTTCAGAGGGTTGGAGAAATGTCCCTTTACCAGTGCGTTGGGCGAACTGTTTGGTATCGAGGGCGCGGTGGTGGTTGCCGATGCGCTCGCGGAGCCAATCAGTGACCGGGAGCAGGGTGTTCTTGAGTTGATTGCCAAGGGCCTGTCAAACCAGGAAATCGCAGACAAGCTGCACATCTCCCTGCATACGGTGAAAACCCATGCCCGCAGAATCAATGCCAAGCTGGAAGTGAAGTCCAGAACCCAGGCGATTGTGCGGGCCCGGGAGTTGGGGCTGCTTTAGTCAGCCCCCGGCCTTCAGCTCCTCAATCCGGGCATCTTTCTCCGCCCATATCTCGCTTATCCAACGCTGGAAGTCCACGCGCAGTTCCCGGTTACCCTCATAATCCATACCCAGAAATCGCTCTGGTACCTCCCGGGTGCGAATGTCGATAATGATCTTGTCTACCCTGCCGCACAGGTAGTCCCAGATGCCCGGCTTGCCGTTGGGGTACACGATGGTCACATCCAGCATGGTGTGAATCATCTCGCCCATGGCGCCAAATACAAACGCCGTTCCACCGGCGCGGGGTTTCAGCAGGTTTTTATAGGGTGAATTCTGGCGGGCCTGTTTTTCTGGTGTAAAGCGGGTGCCTTCCATAAAGTTGAAGATGGTCACTGGCGTGTAGCGAAATTTCTCACAAGCCGCTCGGGTGGCTGCGATGTCTTTGCCTTTCAGTTCCGGACGTTTGGCGATCTGCTCTTTGGTATGGCGATGCATGAACGGAAAATCCAGCGCCCACCAGGCAACGCCCAGCAGGGGTACCCAAATCAATTGCTTCTTGAGAAAAAACTTGAGCAAGGGGATCTTGCTATTCAGCACGTACTGGATGGCGGGGATGTCTGTCCAGCTCTGGTGGTTACAGGTCACGAAGTACCAGTGCTTGCGGCTGAGTTCCTGAGCGCCCCGAACGTCCCATTCAACTTTGTGGAACAGTTTTACCAGTGTGTTATTGAAGCCTATCCAGTACCAGGCGATGCCATTGACGATCACAGTGCAGACCTTGCGCACGGCCGTGACCGGGATCACCAGTTTGATGATGGCGAACAGCAGCAGGAACGGAAGGAAAACAATGGTATTCAGCAGGATAAGCAGAACCACCAGAACCCCTTTCAATGGGGCGGGCAGGAAATTGAGCATGGGCACGATCTCTGTAGGTTCAGATTTTAATGTCAGCCTTCAAACGGGCTGGCCAAGGCGTCTTCCGCGCCGGGAAGCAGCGCAGTATCTGCCTTTGCTGAGGCCAGTTGTTTGAACTTGGCGGGGGTGCGCTCTCCCAACAAATTCCTGAATTCCTGATCATAGAACTCAAGGTTGTTGTAGCGAATCATGGAGCGAATCTCTTTTATATACTCCTCACCCCGTTCGGAATAGCCAAGTAGGCCTTCCGCCATTGCCAGCCCGGAAAGCGGCTGTTCCGCCTGGCGGTTCTGCAATCGGAGGTCTCTGACCAGTTGGTAGGTGGGGTGTCGGTTCAGGTTCTGGATATACGAGCGAACGGATTGATAGGGAGAGGAGAATTTGGCCACCTCATGGCTGGCCCCTTCAACACGGCTCAGGGGTACAAGACCACAGCCTTTGCTGAAGCACCACTGACCGAACAGGTTATTACCCTCAGTGGCAAAGCGAGACGTGCCCCAGGCAGATTCATTGGCCGCCTGGGCAAGAATCAGCGATGGCGGAATAACATCCAGGCGCTTTCTTAAAAGTGCAAATTGCTCATTGCTCCCTGTTGGGGCGTCAACTCTCAGGCGCTGCGCCTGATCGGTCAGCCATCGTTCTTCCCGGTTTGAGAGCTCGGTTTTGCTGGCAAGCGACTCAAGGTATTCGCGCTCAAGCAGAATGCGGGAGTTGGCAAGAACAATCCGCGGGTAAAGGAACGAGAAGAACGCGACTTTACGTTCGGTGGCATCACGATAGACCGAAAAGTCGGGCAGGTCGTCCTGTGCCCAGGCTGGGAGGCGGGGAAGCGATGCCAGAATCACTTCGTCATCGTCACCTCCACCACCAGAACTGCCGGGTGGAACATACAGGGCGCCAGCAGTAGCAAACAGAATCAAAGGAACAAACAGCATCAGCGCCCGGGTAACTGCAGTCATAAAACCTCTCGTCTTTATGGGTATGTCAGGCGATATGGCAGAAATTATAACAGGTTATACGAGAGCGTCCTGAGTATTGGTTCTGTTAGTCCGATTCCGGGATCACCGTGGCTATCAGTAACCCGGTCTGAAACTCGGGGCCGGTGTTATCCCGCAAGGTCAGAAATATCTGGTCACCTGTTCCTGTGTAGAATCCCGCGAGTGTGAGTTCGCCGCC
Organism: Marinobacter sp. KM021; assembly: GCF_050707965.1. NCBI lineage: Bacteria > Pseudomonadati > Pseudomonadota > Gammaproteobacteria > Pseudomonadales > Marinobacteraceae > Marinobacter > Marinobacter sp. KM021. The sequence continues at coordinate 2,147,359 of NZ_CP136129.1, read as the reverse complement.
GCTAAGGGTGATCTCGCCGTCTTCCGAGGCAGTGACGCCGAGTGAGGATGCCAGGCCGGCTTGCCTTGGCTCAGAGACGTTACTGGATGGGATATCGTGGTGAATCTCAAAGCCGGCAGCGTTAATGGTCGCGCCGCCTCCGTCGTCCAGTTCCAGCAAGCCGTTGTGGATCTGATGCATCCGACTGGTGTTATCGGTCATGGCGATGATAACCCCCTGAAGCCTGTAGCGGGCCGGCACCAGTGAGTCAGTGGGAGGCTGGCCGGCGATCACCAGGCCGTCGCCGAGGTAACTGTCATCCAGATTGAAGGCCATCAGTGAGCCGTCCGGGATGGTGGCGCCAAGGCCCATGTCCGGTGTTCCAAACTCTTCGCCGGGCTGGTCTTCATAGAGGGTCAACCTGCCCATATACTGGTCTGACTGGCTCAGGCGAGACAATCGGTTAGCCAGATTCCAGTCACCGGTTCCAGAACTTGCCTCTGCTCGCACCTGGCCATTACTGGCCCGGACAACCCGAAACTGATCGAGTGTCACCTCAGCTGCCAGCCGGTTGCCGTCAGGGGTTTGGGTGTCCCAGGTGCCGTGCCCGGTTTCGAAAACCAGTGGGTCATCTTCATTGCCGAATCGGGGTGCGATATACACCAGGTTATAGCGTTGCTCTGCCAGTGTGGACAGACTGAAATCGCTGCTGCGCTCCAGGTGGAGTTCAAACACAGAAAGGTAGTGGTCTTCCAAAGTGTCCTGGCGTTTGAGTTTGCCTCCCTCTTCCTGCAGCTCAATGGCTTTGCCGGCCGAGAAATAGCTGGTGAGCACGCGGTCCGGGCTGCTATCCGGCTCTGCCGGCGCGGAGGTGAATGCGTCCAGGTAATAGGGGTTTCGGGTCCAACCCGTGATTCTGCTGCTATCGCGGCCAGTCACACTCTGGTACAGGGCGCGGCCCGCCAGCAACCGGGCGGGGTCGATAGCATCAGCATTCTGGGCATCGCTTCGGGGTGGGGTGAGTGTGGCGGCTCCGGGAGCGCTTGAATGGCTGTTGCGCGCCCAAAGATCCGAACTCCGGTTGAAGAAAGTCTGGGCGCCGCCGTTGTCCAGACCGTGAATGAGTGTTTGCCGATCGTACGGAATGTCGGTGGCCAAAGAGGTGACATTGATGTTGAACGCTTCAAACGATGTGAGCGTGAGCGCTGGGTAAAGATAGGCGCTCCCGGTGGCTGTGAGCGCCTCTTCCTGGGCGGTACGGACACCCCATTGGCCGGCACCGAACGCATTGGATTCCCGGAAGGTCTGGCCAAGCTCCAGCCCCAGGAAGATCGAATTGTAATCGGCGGAACTGGCGCGGACGGTGTCTGAATTATCCTGGCCGAGCAGGGCATAATCTGCCATGGCCGCCACGTAGGCTTTGAAGTCGGCCCGGTTATCCAGCCGGTCGAGGGCGCTGGCAATACTTGCATTGGTGCCGATATCGATCTCGAAGTCATGCACCTGGTCCGCGACCGTGCCCCAGACATACTTATTCAGGCAAAGGCTGCTGTTGACACAATTCATGACCGTTTGAAAATCGACGGCATCGTAATTCCCCAGCCCCTCGACAACCAGGTAATGGGAAAACGGGTTTACCTTCACATCCCGGTCCGAGTCGGCGGCGAGGGCTTTGAGCGTGGTGCCGCGATAGGAGGCTTCGATAACAACATCGGGCCCGATGGGGACCCCGTCCTCAAACGCAATGATCAGGTAACCATCATCGTCCGTGGCAGTTGAAAAACGCACCGTGCCAAGGTCTTTCCTGAGGGTATAGTCCGTCCGGTAAACCTCGACACGATCGGGCACCACAATCCGCAGATTCCTGCGTGTGGGTTCACCCTGCGGGGCAACGCTGGCCGGCACTTCCATGGTAACCCGGACTTCGTTCGGTCTCAGCCCGCGGGCGTTGTTGGAGTCGCCGGTGCTGCCAGGGCTGAAATCGTCCAGGGCATTGACGGCATTGCCGAACCGGTTGGGGATCTCCTTGACACCATCAATAGCGCTGTCGCCGCTGCAGGCGGTGAGTATCAGGGTGGCGGCCAGAAGGGTGGGGAGGTTCAATCTCATGCCAGACAATCCGTTGAGTAAGTATCCGGGAAGCCTAGCAACAAAAAGCGGGGGAGAGCGTGAGGAGTAGCACGAATCCGTTACCCGCCTGTTCGCCGGGTAACGGATTCAGTATCGGTGTGGCGCGGTTAGAAGAAAATCTTGATACCGGCCAGCACACCTTCATCCAGGTTGATGTCTGGGGAGCCGGCAAAATCCAGCTCGGTGTTCAGGTAGCGGTAACCGGCAAACACCTCAGCGTTTCGAATCACGCGGTAGCTTCCGCGCAGTTCCAGGCTGGTCATGTCGTCGGAATCGCCAAACGAAAGAATGGTTGGGGCGTAGTGGAGGCTGCCGCTGAATGACAGGCCTGGTACGTCTGGCACATTCACGGTGGCAAAGCCGCCCAGGCCAACCGCACCGCCGTCTACGTCCCGGCGACGCTCGTCATAGAAGACACCTTTGAGGCCTACACCGGCAGTGGTCGGCAGGTTGCCGATCGAGGTGCGGCCTTGCGCGTGAAAGTCGAGGTTGCCGATATGGCGGCGGCTGTCACGGTAGGTGTAGCCTGCACCCAGCTGAATATCGTTCTGAGCACCGAAAAAGTTGACCTGGCCCTTCGCCGAGTTATTGGTCAGGCTCAGGTCCAGATCAGCGGCGAACACAGGGGCGGCTGCCAGAGAAAGCGCCAGAGCGGAGATGCGGGTTACTTTCATGTTTACACCTTTATTGCTGTCGTTTGAGTTCAGACCGGCCGGAACTGCCGGCATCAGCGATAGTTATGACTGAGAGGATGGTAACGACCTGCCAACCGCATCACAACTTAAATGCCCGTAAGCCGTTGGAAAGGGTAGTCAGTCGGGCTGATGTGGCCTAGCTGATTCAGTGCCGGGTGGCTTCGTCGATCTGGTCGAGGTCATCGGGAGAAACGTTCTCCGCCGGCACCCGATATTCCTCATTGGCCCAGGCGCCAAGGTCAATCAGCTTGCATCGTTCGGAACAGAAAGGCCGAAATGGGTTGGTTTCCGTCCATTCGACAGACTTTTTGCAAGTGGGGCATTCAACATTCATATCAGAATCCGGGCTATGGGTAACATGCCGGTGCTCAGGATTCAGCAGCGGCCTGACAGTATTGTTCCAGTACTGCCCGCAGCATTTCAAGGTTGACAGGCTTGGCAACAAACGCATCCATGCCCGCCGCCCGGCAGCGTTCCTCGTCTTCTTCCATCGCGCTGGCGGTTAGCGCAACCACGGGCACCCTGGCCCGGTGATGATCTTCTTCCCAGCGACGCAGCCGCCTGGTGGCTTCAAAACCATCCATTCGAGGCATAACGCAATCCATGAATATCAGATCAAACTGATGCCATTGCCACAGGGCCGACGCCGCCTGGCCGTCGTTGGCGGTCATTACCTCGCAGCCAAGCTTTTCCAGTAGCCGGCGGGTGAGGGTGCGGTTCACCGGGTTATCTTCAACCAGAAGAACCCGCATCCGCCCGCAGGGAATTTGCCGTTGTTTGACCGTGACATCGGTTATTGCCTGTAGCGAAAAGCGGGTCAGGAAACGGCGTTCCTGTTTCTCCACCTCCAGAAACAGTTGGTTAAGGATGGGAATCAGGTAAGACTCCCGCAGCGATTTGCTCAGGAAAGCGTCAGCCCCGGCCTGCCGAAAATGTTCGGCATCACCGCGCTGAGGATTGGATGAGAGAATCAGTAGCCGCATGTCGGCCCATTGCGGGTTACTGCGAATCTGCCGGCATAACAAATCGCTGTCCATATCCGGCACAAAACCATCAAGGATGATGGCGTGGTATGGGTCGCCGGCATCGAAGGCCTGGCGTAGCGAGGTCAGGGCCTCACCGGCGGCTTTCACTGCCTCGATCTGAACCTCATATCGGGACAGCATTTCCAGTGTGATCTTGCGTGACAGCTCGTAAGAATCCACCACCAGGATCTTTCGCCCCCGGACCATATGGGAGTCTGGCCGAATACGGGTTGAGGCATCTCCGGCCGCCTGCAGGGTCAGCTCCACCCAGAACGTGGAGCCCTGCCCGGGGCGGCTTTCCAGATCCATGGAGCCCCCCATCAGATCAACAAGCTGGCGGCAGATCGTCAACCCCAATCCCGCACCGGGCAGTTGCCGCTGGAACCGTTGGCCCAGCTGCACATAGGGTTCATACACCAGGGGGATGTCTTCGGGGTTAATGCCGACGCCGGTATCTTCAACCGCAAGGCGTAAGCGAACATTGCCCTCTTTCCGCCCAAGTACTTCTATGCTGATCAGCACATGGCCGGAATCGGTAAACTTGATGGCATTGGAGAGCAGATTGAGCAATATCTGCCGCAGCCGCACCGGGTCGCCGATCATAGCCCAGGGCAGGTTCTCATCAACCCGCATTTCAAGAGCCAGGCCTTTTTCCCTCGCCCGGGAGCCCAGCATGTGGATCAGATCGTTGAGGGTTTCCCTGAGGTCGAACGGAATGGCTTCCAGTTCCAGCTTGCCGGCTTCCATACTGGAGATATCCAGCAGGTCATTGATAATGGCCGACAGGCTTTCAGAGGCGTTAAGCAGGGTGCTGACATACTCCCGCTGTTCCTGGTCCAGAGGGGTGTCGGTCAGCAGGTTGGCGTACCCCAACACCGACTGCAGCGGAATGCGCAACTCGTGGCTGACATTGGCCAGAAACTGGTTCTTGGCATGGTTGGCCCGAATAGCTTCATCCCGCTCATCCTGGGACTTAATGGTGGTCTGCCTAAGGGAGCGAGTGTCTTCCAGAATCTGCAGGCGCATCTTGTTGAGTGCCTGCTCAAGCTCTGACAGCTCATCCGGCCGGCGGGGCGGCTTTCGGCGTAACTGAAGTGGGTCAACCAGGGCATCGAGGTTTAGCTTGGCGGCGTAATCAGCCATGGTTTCCAGGTGCCGGGATAAGGTCACCCGCACAATCAGCAGTAACCCCAGGGTGCCCAGCATAACCACAATGGACTGGAACAACAGGTTCATCAAAGCCTGATCCAGAACGTTGTCGTAAATCTGCTCAACGGAGGACACCACGGTTAGCTCCCCAACTCGCCGGGGCTGGTCAAACGTGGATCGATTGAACTCAAGGGGAAATGTCTGGGAAATCACCCGGCCTTCCGGATACTGGCCAGTGCTGAATTCCTCACCCGTGGTGGTGATGACACGGGCATACTGCACCGACGGCATGGCCCGCATGTCGTCGAGGCTGTTGGCCACCTCGCTGAAGTTCATTACCCAAAGGTTGGTGCCCATGCTGCCGGATATCAGCTCAACAGCCCGCTCCTGGCTCGACTGAAGTTCCGTTTTCTGGCGATCAAACTCGCCAATCATCTGCACGCCGGTCGCCACCAGAGACAGAATCAGGCTGTAAAGCAGCACCCACCCCAGCAAGCGGAGAGCCAGCGGGCGAACACCTAAACGCTTTAAAAACCGGTTGGAAAGCAAGGCACAAGTTCCCTGTGTCGACTACAAAATCACCAGCAGCAGTTTAACAGACGGATATCACTTCCACACGTATCTTTGAATCATCGTTCACAAAACGAAAACGCACATTCAGGTCATAAAGGTTGGCACCGTAGATGCGCTCTTCATCTCGTCCGCGGCGAAATGATGGCCTGGGGTCATAACTCACAACGTCTTCGATCAGCGCCCTCACATCCGGATACTCCTCTACCGGCAGGGTTGCCAGCTGCGCGGTAGCCTCAAGGCTGAATACCACGTCGGCACGCTCGGTGGGCGCGGATTCTGCCCAGCCGAGCGAAGCCTCCGGCACCGAATCGGCAAACGGCAAATAGGGTTTGATATCTAATATTGGCGTGCCTTCGATCAGGTCGTGGTCGCTAATGCGCAGAACCAGCTGCCCGTTTTTGCGAATCAACCCTTCGTTCCTGACCACCGACAAACCAAGGCTGTTAGGCCTGAAAGGCGAGCGACTGGCGAAGACGCCGATCTTTTTGTTACCGCCTAGCCGTGGGGGGCGAACCACTGGCCGCCACTCGGCACGAATGGCCTCGTGGAACTGAAACGTAAGCCACAGATGACTGGCGGTTTCCAGGCCCCGAAAGGCGTCCTCCCGGTCAAACGGGCTCTGGATCAGCAGCTCAGCATGGGCATGGCGCGTAAGCCCCGGTTGGCGTGGCACCCCGAACTTGTCTTTGAAGCAAGAGTGGGTAATGGCAATGGGGGTGAGGGTGAGAGCCTGGTCTGCCGGTCGGGATTTGTGGCGTGGTCTGGTCATATCATTGCCGGTCAATGGTTCCTGAGAAGTACATTTCGATACGGAACACCACCGAGGCCTGATCTTTGAAACCCTCTTCTCTGGGAAACTCCAGGGCTGGAATCAGTTCCGCAAACAGCCAATCTTCGTACAAGCGATAACGCCATGTGAGATCGGCAAAGTAGGACGTGGTTCGCCACGATGGCTGACTTTCACCAAGGGCCCCCAGCCTGGGGGTGAGGACGGAACGATGGCTGAGCCGTTTACGCGTACTGAAGATTTGTGCTGCCTCAAACTTGCGGTCCTGGTGCAACCACTCGAGCTCCGATGACGTGTAGAAATGCCAGCCGTTGCCAAGTGACCGGTCTGCGCCGAACCATGACCGCGCGCCCCATCCCCGGGTATGGTAGTAGTATACCCGCTGCTGTACATTCAGCGCCCAGGCATCATCCAGTTGCCAGCCCTTGCTGGCGGTGGTTCGCCAGAACATTTCCGGTGGCAATCTCAGGCGGCCGCCCACATCGGTGGACAGGTTGATGGCGTCGCCCACCTGTGAAAGGAAACGCAGGGCGCCGGTGGTTTCCGTATCGGTACGGTTGGGCTCTGTGAGTTGTCGGTCCCGTTCCCTTTCACCAAGCGGGATCAGCTCATCGCTTTCACTTTCGATGACCAGGCGCAACTTTTTCTGGGTGGTGGGCACGTCCAGCCGGAACCTCAGCTCCGGTTTGAATTGCGCCGGATCACTGTACTCGGATTCTGCCGCAAACCCGACTCTCAGATAACTCTCATTGTTTGGAAGCGAATGAGAAGATCGGGACAAAGTGCGATCTGTCCAGGCGCCAAAGTTCTGGACCGTGCTGCCATGAATGCGCTCCTGTCGGATGACCCAGTTGCTGAAGTTCATCCACCAGGAGTCTTCTGGTTCCGCCCAGTATTCATCGGGTTCAAACGTGTAGAACGAATACGGGAGTGATTCCGGTGCCAGCACATCCGGAATGGCGGAATCTCTTACCGTAAACACGGGCTCTGCTGAATGAGCGAGCGATGAGACCAGCAACGTATAAAGTAAAAGCGGGGCGGCCAGATGTCTCGGCCGGGGCTCCTTAACGAAACTCAAACAGGAACCGATTATGCAATTCACAAACCTGGCGTTCCACATCCTGTAAAGGGCGGTTGTTGTCGATAACAGCGTCTGCCCGTGAACGCCGCTCATCCCTGGCCATCTGCGCAGCCATAATGCGCTCTACCTGAACCCGGCTATTATCGTCCCGGGCCATGGTGCGTTCAATCTGAATGTGTTCGGGCACATCAACCACCACCACGCGATCCACCAGTTCATGTTGGTCGGTTTCCAGGAGTAATGGCGAAACCAGCAGCGCATAAGGCTGGGAATTGGGGACTTCTGGTGATTTCAGTTGCCTGACTAGCTCCTCGCGGATGACCGGATGTAACAGGCATTCAAGCCAGTTTCGCTCTTCCGGATTCTCAAACACCCGCTGCCGAAGCGCGGCTCTGTCCAGCGCGCCGTCCGCCTGCAGAATGTCGCGGCCAAAATGCTCTGCAATCGCCGCCAACGCCGCCGTTCCAGGCTCAACCACCTCCCGAGCCACATCATCCGCATCCACCCAGTGCACACCTAAATCCCCAAAGATACGCACCACCGTAGACTTCCCGGAACCAATCCCGCCAGTTAACCCAACAATCTTCAAATAAATACCCCAACAACCAGTCTACAAAGGGGTCTGACCCCGAACGGGGTCAGACCCCACCCTTCTGCCAGCGCCAATCTCCAAGAATAGCGACCTCGTCAAACCCCCAAAAACCCAAACCAAATCGCCTGAATCTCCACCCCAAACCACAAACAAAGTAACCCAGCCGCCGCCAGATAAGGCCCAAACGGAATCGGCACCTCACGCCCATGCTTCTTGAACACCATCAGCGCAATACCAACCACCGCCCCCACCAGGGACGACAACAAAATCACCGCCGGCAATAACTGCCACCCCAGCCAGGCCCCCAGAGCCGCCAGCAGCTTGAAATCCCCATGACCCATGCCTTCTTTGCCAGTCACCAGCTTGAATAGCCAGTACACCGACCAAAGCGACAAGTACCCGGCAATGGCACCCCAGAAGGCACTGTTAAAATCTGTCAGCACACCAAAATAGTTCAACACCAGCCCCAGCCACATCAGGGGCAGGGTAATGCTGTCTGGCAACAGCTGCGTGTCGAAATCGATCATCGTCAGCGCCACCAGGGCCCAAACCAGCAGCAAGGCCCAAAGCGCCGCTTCCGTCGGCCCCAGCAAAGCGATGGTCACCGCTGAGAAGATCGCGGTGATGGCTTCAATGATAGGGTAGCGTGATGAGATTGATGCCTTGCACGATGAACACTTGCCCCGAAGCACCAGCCAACTGATTACCGGGATATTTTCCCAGGCCCGGATCTGGTGGCCGCAGGAGGGGCAGGTGGAAGCGGGTTTCGAGAGGGAGAGTGGTGTTTCCCGTTTTCTTTGCTTCTCAGGAACCTCCAGGAATTCCTCGCACTGGCAACGCCATTCCTGTTGCATCATTTTTGGCAGGCGCAGGATGGCGACGTTCAGGAAGCTGCCGATGCAGAGGGAGAATAGGGTGACGGTTAGGTATAGGAGCCAGGGGGTGGAGAGGAATTGGTCTAGAGAGGGCATTCGGGGGCTCGTTGTTGACGTTTTAAATTACACGCCCCCTCCACGGAGAGGGGGCGATCTTGCGCTTGCGAGCGCCTTTGGGCTGGGTTAAACCACTTGCCCCATCTGGAATATGGGGAGGTACATGCCGATGATTAAGCCACCAACAAGTACCCCGAGGACAGCCATAATCATCGGCTCCATCAGTGCCGTGAGGTTGTCTACCATGTCATCTACAACTGCCTCGTAATGCTCCGCAACTTTCTGCAGCATATCGTCAAGATTACCGGACTCCTCGCCGATAGCCGTAAGCTGGACGGCCATAACCGGAAACACATCCTGCTGACGCATTGAAGCCTGCAACTGCGTACCGCTGGAGACATCGTTCTTGATGTTCATAACCGCATCGCGATAAACCGCATTCCCGGTAGCGCCGGCTACAGAGTCCAAAGCATCTACCAGAGGTACACCTGCGGCGAACGTAGTAGAAAGCACGCGGCCAAACTTGGCAACCGCAGATTTGTCCAAAATCTCACCAATGATCGGTACTTTCAGGACGTATTTATCGACAAAGTCGGAGAATCTCTGAGAACGCCGTTTGGACTCTTTGAAAAGGAATACGGTACCTACAATTCCCAGGAGCACAATAAACCACCATTTCTGCATCCACTCTGAAATGTTGATAATAAACTGTGTGAAGACTGGTAAGTCCGCTCCAAAGCCCTGGAACAGGCTTTCAAACTGAGGAACTACTTTCACGAGTAGAATGGCAGTAACCACGATGGCAACTACGATGACGGCAATCGGATATGTCATCGCCTTTTTGACCTTTTTCTTCAGAATTTCGGTTTTCTCAAGATAGGTGGCAATACGGTCCAGCATCTGCTCAAGCGCACCAGCCTTCTCGCCAGAATCGACAAGGTTGCAGTAGAGGTCATCAAAGTACTTGGGATGCTTGCGCAAGGAAGCAGCGAAACCAGTACCCGAGGAAATATCGTTCCGGATACTCATCACTAGCTCTTGGAGCCCCTTATTCTCAAGCCCATCAGTCACGATGTCAAAGCTCTGCACCAGAGGAACGCCGGCTTTCATCATGGTTGCCAGCTGTCGAGTCAGCATCGCAATATCAAAAGGCGTGATTTTCTTGCTGCCACCAAACAACGGTTTGGGTTTCTTCTTCACCTTGTCTGGGATAATGCCCTGCTTTCGCAGTTGGGCTTTTACCAAAGCCAGATTGGAGCCGGTCAACTCGCCCTTGGCTTTGTTGCCTCTCCGGTCTTTACCTTCCCAAACGTACGATTCCAGCTTCTGCGCTTTTTCTGCCATGCTTAATCCTTCGTCACGCGGTTGGCTTCCTCAAGGCTGGTCACTCCTTCCATTACTTTCAGAAGGGCGGATTGCCTCAGGTTGCGGAAGCCTTCTGCCTGCGCTTGTTTTGCAATTTTTATCGAACTGGCTTCTTCCATAATCATGTTGGCCAGTTCTTCGGTAATCTTAACCACTTCGTAAATACCGACGCGGCCTTTGTATCCATTAGTGCATTTATCACAGCCCTTGGGGCGGTACAACGTAAAGCCTGTATCAATTTGTTCTTGTGTGAACCCTTCCTTTAAAAGCACATCTTTGGGCACGTCCATGGGCTTTTTGCAGCTACATAGGCGCCGGCCAAGGCGCTGGGCGATGATCAGGCTCACGGACGTGGCAATGTTGAACGCAGGCACGCCCATGTTCATCATCCGGGTCAGGGTTTCGGCGGCGCTGTTGGTGTGCAGGGTGGAGAGAACCAGATGCCCGGTTTGTGCCGCTTTGATAGCAATGTTGGCGGTTTCCAGATCCCGGATCTCACCCACCATGATCACATCCGGATCTTGCCGCAGGAAGGCCCGAAGTGCTTCGGCAAAGCCCAGGCCTACTTTGGTGTTCACGTTAACCTGGTTGATGCCTTCCAGGTTAATTTCCGCCGGGTCTTCTGCTGTAGATATATTTATGCCCGGAGTGTTCAAAATGTTCAGGCCCGTATATAGGGAGACGGTTTTACCGGAACCCGTTGGGCCGGTGACCAGAATCATGCCCTGGGGCTGGGCGAGAGCGTCCATGTACAACTGCTTTTGGTCTTCTTCGTAGCCCAGCACATCGATGCCCAGCTTGGCCTGGCTGGGGTCCAGAATCCGCAGAACAATCTTTTCTCCCCACAGTGTGGGTAGGGTGTTCACCCGGAAGTCGATAGCCTTCGTTTTGGACAGCTTCATCTTGATCCGGCCGTCTTGAGGAATTCGACGTTCTGAGATGTCCAGCTGCGCCATAATCTTCACTCGGGCTGATATCTTCGGGGCTAGCTTAATAGAGGGGCGGGAAATCTCTTTCAGAATGCCATCTGTTCTGTAGCGAACCCGGTAGATCTTTTCGTAGGGCTCGAAGTGAATGTCGGAAGCACCGCCCCGTATGGCATCAAGTAGCATCTTGTTAACATATTTAACAATCGGTGCATCATCCACTTCCGCAGTACTGATGCCGCCATCGTCGTCCTGATCGCCGCCTTCAGTCTCCACACCTTCCAGGTCAGCATCATCCAGATCGCCCATAGTGGTGTCATGGGCTTCCAGGTATTTGTCGATAGCCACCCGTAGCTTGGCGTCGTCTACGAGGATAGCATCGGTGCTAAGGCCGGTATTGAACTTGATCTCATCCAATGCCTGAATGTTGGTGGGGTCCGACACTGCAATGAATAGTCGGTTGCCCCGTTTATATAGAGGCAGGGCGTTGTGCTTCCTTACCAGCTTTTCGTCAACCACCTTCTCGGGCATCATTTCCGGAAGGAAAGAATCCAGGTCGAGAACGGAGACTCCAAACTCCATCGCGGCAGAAAATGCCAGTTTGGAACTGTCTGCGAGTTGGTTTTGCGTGAGGTAAGTTATTAGTGGAATGCGGTTATGGGACGCCTGAATAAAGGCATCTTTGGCGGTATCTTCATCCAGAAGCCCGTCATCCACAAAGCGACGGGCCAGGCCCGTCAGAGTTACGTTTCGGTTGCTGCTCGCCATAAATGCCCTGAGGAAAGTCTTGTAAGTGGCTGAAAGTTACATCTATAAACACCGAGTTTAGATGCATGGCCGGGGTTTGGAAAGTAGGGTGGGGCTCGGGTTTGATCTTTCTCAAAGATGTGTCGTTGAAATGTGGTGGTCGATTTCTGTTAGTGGGGGGTGACAAAAAACGTCACTCTTGGGCACGCTGGCGGGGGCTGTTCAAGGGGTTGCTGTGAGTCAATGATGTTGCAGAGGGTGCAAGGTGTTGAAGAAACGAATATTTTTGACATTATCTTGCAATTGGCACGCAGAGTGCTTAACTTATCGCAGGCTCAGCGCAGCAACCCGGGGTGCATCCTGGATGGCAGAGCTTTGGTAAAAGAAACGACAACTCTAGAGGTCGATAACATGCAAAAGATTCAAATGAAAAAAGGTCAGCAGGGTTTCACTCTGATCGAATTGATGATCGTTGTAGCAATCATCGGTATTTTGGCGGCTGTTGCTATTCCTGCTTATCAGGACTACACCATTCGCTCTCAGGTCAGTGAGGGTTTGGCGCTCATGTCAGGGGCGAAGTCTGGTGTGGAAGAGTATTGGGCGGATAGGGGTGGCTTCCCCGGCTCGAATACTTCTGCTGGCGTTCCGGCTTCCGCGTCAATTGTCGGTACGTACGTGAGCGGAGTTGCTGTTGCTAACGGAGGTGTTATTACGGCTACCTTTGGTAACAACGTAAACTCGAAGATCAGTGGCGGAACATGCTCTTTGACTCCGCGTGACGCTGGTGGTTCCATTGTCTGGAACGGTACTTGCAGCTTCGACACTAAGTGGCGTCCGTCTGCTTTCCGTAACTAAGCAGCACTTGTATGCTTGTATATAGGAGCTCGGCGAAAGCCGAGCTTTTTTTTTGGTAGTTTTGAGTTCCCCAAGCTTGTTTGGAATGGCTTTGAGTGCGAAAGCACTGACCAGTCAAAAGGCGAAGGGAGTCATTTGGATTTTTGATGCCGTTCCCAGTCTGGGGTGACTTTCAACCGTACATATGCCGGATAAATCAGTGATAGCGTCGTCAGGTATTGATATATCAATCAAAAGCCAGCTCAAGGTGTTTGTTGCCGGAGTGTCCTTTGTTTTACTTGGCTGGGTAATTTACAGCTTCGCTGACGGGCTAACATGGCAGTTTGATGATTGGCATAATCTAAATAAACTCAGCGAAGTCAGCAGTTATAGTGGTTTTCTGGATTTCGTATACGGCGGCAACGCGGGGCCAACGGGAAGGCCGATTTCGTTGTTGTCCTTTATGCCAGACTATGAGCATTGGCCATCCAATCCTTGGGGGGTGGTGCAGGGTAACCTTCTTTGGCACCTGATGAATGCGATGCTGGTGTTCTTGTTGTTCAGCGTGCTTTTTAGACAATTTCAGGAGGTTAGTGCTTCGCATCTGATCCTCTCTGTTTTTGTTGCGGGTATTTGGGCGTTACTGCCAATTCATGCCAGCGGGATATTGATCCCTGTTCAAAGGATGACTCTGGTTTCGGCGTTTTTTTCTCTCCTTACCCTTCTTTCCTATTCGCATCTACGTTGTTACCTGGCTGCAAAAAACATCGGAATGTCGGCCTCCATTTTTGCGTTGTCGTTTGTGATCGTCCTGGGTACGTTGCTTTCCATGTTCTCCAAAGAAAACGGCGCGCTTACTATTCTATTTGTAGGTCTTATCGAGATTGTTTTTTTTCGAAAGTTGCCTCTGCCGTGCCCTAAATGGTTATGGAGGCTAGGTGTTGCGTTGCTGCTTTTTTCTGCCCCCGTTTATGTTCTCTATCTGGGGGTGCAAAGTTTGGTCGGGCAAGAGTCTTGGCGGAGTTATACGTTACCAGAGCGGGTAGCAACTCAGGCAGTCATTCTGTTTGAGTATTTAAGGCAGATATTGGTTCCTGATGGATCGAAATTAGGCCCGCTTCAAGACGGCCACAAGGTGTATAGCCGGTCAGATGTGATCGTATGGGTATGCCTTGTCGGAATAGTTTCGGCTATTGTGGTGTCGGTCTTTGCTATTTGGAAGAGAGCGTCCTGGCTGGCCCTGATGAGTGGGTTTTCCGTGCTTTTCTTTTTAGGAGGGCATGTTCTCGAGTCGACCATCATTGATCTGGAGCTCTACTTTGAGCACAGAAACTATATGCCCTCAATCGGTATAGTTGTTCTTGCCGTGAGTTTGGCATTCTTCGGATGGACCAGGTTAAGAGGGCGCCTTGTTGTCGTAGTCAGCAGTATTGCGCTGGGGGCTATTTCTATCATTGCATTGTTCCAGACAACATCGCTGACAGGAAATCCAGCGTTGGCTGCAGAGATGTGGTACCGCTATCACCCCAACTCTGTGCGGGCGGTTCAGACTCTGGCAACTTCATACCAAAGGATGGGCTTCACTCCAGCGGCCATTAGAGAGCTTGACAGCTTTGCTGAGGTTTCAGAAGGAAGAAACGGTATCTCTGCTCATGCTTTGGTCTTGGCTTGCGATGTCGAGTCTTCCGGCAGAATTCAGGCGAGGTATGACGATGTGTTGGGAAATGTTGCTGCGGTGCAGAGGGTGGATACTCTTGGTATGGCGATACCCAGGCTGTCCGAGAAAGTAAAGGCTGGAAGTTGTCCGGGGCTGGAAATCGATGATATCGAGAAGCTTCTCAAGCGCTACCTTGATGATAATGTAAGGCTCAGCCGCACAAAGCCAATAAGACACTATTTCTATTACGAGCTTGCGCAGATTGCGTTGCACAATAGCGATTTATCAAAGGAAATCGACTATCAGATTTTGTCGTTTAAGGACTATCCGTCGATCAGTCATGCGAAGGCAATTGCGGCCCGGTATTTTCAGCGGGGGGAGATTTCCTTGGCCATTGCTTGGCTTGACGAGGCTGGACTCTATTTTGGGTCTGGGTACTTGGCTTCTTTGGGAAAAAAGGAGCTAGAAAGCATGCGGTCAGCTTTAGTTGCAATAGATGCTCAACTTGAAAGGCGCGAATAGCAGAGGGGAGAGCGCGCTTTTTCGGGTCTGGGTGCGTCAAATTTTGACAGAGTTTGTCAGTTCCCTGCACCCATGGAAAAGTTGAGCTGGCTTAACTGCTTGTGGGCGCTGGTCCTGAATAGTGGAACGCTTATTGCTTTCGTGCTTTTACCTGATGGGGGAAAGCAGATGAAGGAAAAAGGTTTTACATTAATTGAACTCATGATTGTAGTGGCTATTGTAGGTATACTCTCGGTGGTTTCTACGGCTGCCTACCAGAATTATGTTATCCGCACTCAAGTGACCGAGGCTATGACCTTCTCTGGTGCTATTCAAAAGCATATTGCGGGTACCTTGTATGCGCAGACGGGCGCGTTGTCTGGGCTGTCGAGCGGTAGTTATGGCCTGCCCATAGCAAATGCCCTGCAAGGGAAATACGTGAGCGCAGTCGATGTGCTTGACGGTGTGATTGTGGTTACGCTGGGAAATCAAGTGAATGGTTATGTTGCTGGAGAAACACTAACGTTCACTCCAAGGCTGCGCGAAGGTAGTGTTTATTGGAATTGTGAGTTCAGTGGCAGCCCACTTCTGGTGCCAGCAAGTTGTCGTTAGTACAGTGACGCGTTGCAGACCGGTAGCTTCGCGCATTCTGATGTAATAGGGGGGCGTAAATGTTCAGCCTTGGATCGCGACTGCTCTATTTTTCAATGGTGAAGAATTATTTTTAACTGAGGTGTTATGAGTAGCTATGAGATTTCTGTTCTGTTGCCAGCTAAAAATGAAGTTATATCGATTGGTGGCACAGTAGATCGTATCTTTAATCTATTTCCTGACGCTGAAGTGATTGTGGTTGATGATGGATCTACTGATAGCACAGCGAGTGTTGCTGAGAAGTATGGTGCTCTGGTAATACGACATCCTTACAGCAAAGGCAATGGCGCGGCTATAAAAACCGGACTTCGGGCGGCAACGAAAGACATTGTTGTGTGCATGGATGCCGACGGTCAGCATCGCCCTGAAGACATTGGCGCGCTACTTGATAAAGTGAACGAAGGCTACGACATGGTGGTTGGTGCTCGTGACCATGAAGGGCAGGCGGGGTTACATCGCTCTTTGGCTAATGGCTTTTATAACCGATTCGCGAGTTGGATGGTTGGGCACAAGATCGGAGATTTGACTTCCGGTTTTCGTGCTGTTCGCCGGACGAAGTTTCTAGAGTTCATAAGCCTGCTGCCCAACAAATTTTCTTACCCTACCACCATCACTATGAGTTTTTTCAGGGCCGGCTATTCGGTGGCCTATATCCCCATTACGGTACTACAAAGGGCTGAGGGCTCGAAGAGTCATATTAATTTGTGGAAGGACGGTTTGCGATTTTTGTTAATTATTTTCAAGGTCGGAACGTTATTTTCTCCTCTGAAGCTTTTTATACCGATCTCTTTTGCGTATTTGCTTTTAGGGATTGGTTATTATGCCTATACATTTTCAGTTGACCACAGGCTCTCGAGTATTTCGGTTTTTCTGTGGTCGACGTCTGTTACGGTCTTTTTGATAGGGTTGGTTTCTGAGCAAATTACTCAATTGATGTACAAGAATAATTGATGTGAGCAGAGACCGTTTGAGGAAGTATAGGGATGAGCAAGGCACCACACCCGGATAGCATGTTTGGTTTTCGCCGCGTTTTGAAAGGTGTCAGGGCTGTGCTGTTTGGGCCAGTTTCTGATAGGAGGCGTGTTTTCCATGAAGTTGTGCGTGTTTTGGCGAGGTTCTTTGGTGGGCACTATATTGGTGACGACTATAAGTTGTGGCTGCAAGATTCTGAATTTTCTGATCAATTTAGGAAAATGTCACCCCACAATTATTTTTCTATGGAACGAAAGTTTGTGTTGAGGGAGTTTGCGCGCCATGTAAGCAAATTAGATGGTTGTGTTGCCGAATGCGGTAGCTATGTTGGAGTTTCATCGTGGTTTATAGCTAGAGAAATTCAGGGGGTGGATTTTTTTCTATTTGACTCATTCGAAGGCTTGTCTGCCCCAGGAGAGAGAGATCTGAGCCCCGATAAAGTGAGCCAGTGGCAGCAAGGTGACCTTGCTGTTAGTGAGGATATTGTAAAGGAAAGACTTGCTTCATTTTCTAATGTGCACGTAATGAAAGGGTGGATACCTGAGCGGTTTGATGAAGTAAGTGGGAAGAAGTTTAAATTCTTGCACGTTGATGTCGATTTGTATGAGCCGACGCTGGCCAGCCTTGAATTTTTCTACGAGAGAATGGTTCCTGGTGGTGTCATTATTATGGATGATTATGGATTTGAAAACTGTTTGGGCGCTTTTTCAGCCGCAAATGAGTTTATGCAGGATAAGTTTGAATCGATTGTTCATCTTCCAACGGGTCAGGGATTAATTGTCAAGCTTGATAGATGAAAGTTTTAGTTTGCCTGCCAAGTATATTATAAGCGAACTTGTTAAGTGCGAGAGCCGAATCATTATGGCCAAAGCTGCAGCGGTTTCAACTGTTAGACCCCGGTTGATTGCAATGAAAAACCATAAAGAATCAGTTATTCCTAGGCCATTCGGCACAAACATTAAAACGCTTGCAAGTATTGTAATTGCTGAAAGAGCTAAAGCCTCGTTGGTCGTTAGTTCGGCCCCCATAAGGTTGAAGGCGAAATAATAGGTGGCGGTCATGCTTAGAATTTGTAGAATGAACCAGACTTGAGCGCGTATTGAGATGGTTTTGCCTAGTGTGGAAAAGGCATCTTTAGCTCTACGTGGCCAATGTTGAAATCTTTCGGCTTTTCTTGAATTTGTCCGTAAAAGCATGGCTGATAGCCAAACAAAAGCCATGCTCAGTGAAAGTGATGGCCCATGTGTGATATTTGTCGCTTGAAGTGTTATTGATGCGGTTAACAATGCGTATTCTAGACCCATCCATACTTGCCTAAAACTTGTCGATAAGCAAGAATTAACTGACATGCCATTTTGTATTAGTAAGGTGGTTCGAGTAGCGATCCCAGCAAAAAATGGTGCCACCACAGAAACAACACTTGATGCTGACCAAATTTCAATTATGGTTTTTAAGTTTGGTAAACTGTTTCTGTCTGTGGCGACAGCTATAAAGCTCCGAGCCTGTATAATTAATCCAGTGCCAGTTGTTGTGACTAGTATTAGAAATAGTGGCCAGTTTTCTATAATGAGAAGCCATGGCTCTGAACCTAAACCTAGTAGGAATATCGAAATGGAAGTTATAACTGCCAGGTATATTGATCGTATTATAAGGTCTTTCCGGTCTTTTAAAAAGACCAATATTTTCGATGTTTTAGATTTCACGTTAATTACTTACTTTTTCTGATGAGAAGGGCTTCATAGTTTTCTATAGTTTTGCTCATTATGAATGCTGGTGAATGTCCAATTTTTGAAGGAGGTTGTTTCACGAGTTTAGAGATAGCCTTAGACATATGGTTAGGATTGGCTACAGGTACAATTATGGTCTTTCGTATTTCGAGGAGCAGTTGCTCAACTGACGGGTCATAGTTGGTTGCTACGATCTTTTTTCCTAAACAAGCGGCCTCAAACAAAACATTTGGATAGCCCTCCCATTTGGAGGATAGAATGAATACTTCGGCTGACGCAATCCAGGGATAGGGGTTTTTCTGGAAGCCAACAAAGTGCACATTCTGCTCCACTCCGCAGTCTCGAGCGTGTGCTACAAGTGAGTCGCGCATAGGCCCTTCTCCAACAACGACGAGATCTATCGATTTATTGGTGCGGCGTAGGTGCGTCAATGCATTTATCGCTGTCGCAATGTCTTTTTGCGGTGAGAGGCGACCGACCACGACAAGGTAAGGGCGATAGTGCTCTGTTTCACTGATTGGCTCTTGCTGTGCTAACTGTCGGATGCGCTGGCCGTCTACCGGGTTCCCAATTACGTGAATATCATAGCCCTGTAGTTTGAGTGTCCCTCTCATCTCTTGCGCCATGAACTCGGTGAGTGCGATGATACCGTCTGCTTTTTGGTAGAGGCATCGCATTAGAGTTAATCGAAGCCTGCTCTTTACGTTGGCAAGCGTAGCAGCCTCTCTAACGAATAACCTCGTTGCTTTTCCTGTTAGCATGTTTGCAAGTATTGCTACTAGATTTGCGCCTGTTAGTGTGCTGAATAGGGTGTCGGGCTTGTGTGTCCGCAGGTATCGGGTTAGCCCCCAAAGTGACTGCAGGCCCAGGCGTAACGGGGACGAATCAGGCGCGCAGTTCGTAAGGCGCACAACCTTCACTTTTGGGTGGACGTCTGATAGCAGTGGCCCGCACCCTCGCGCCAAGAGCAAATCTACCCGATGACCTCTTTCTGCAAGAGCGCCCGAAAGCGTTATAAATACACGCTCAGCGCCCCCTGCTACCAATTCTGGCAGGAAGAACGAGACATGCTTTCTTGGTATCGACAGGGCATCATCCTTCTGAGGGTCTGCCTGCTGTTTGCTTGATTTGGACTTCTCAGTGGCCATGTGTCGTTGGCAGCCTATAGTCTTAATAGCACAATGAGGTGCCGGCCCTATTGCAGATCTTCAAAGCTAGGTTGCCGATTTTGTCAGGTTTGGGTCGGAAACAGAAATTTTCAGCCTTAACTGTGATTCGTGGCGAGATAGACATAGAGCATCCAGAGCCTGTAGCCATGGTCTCTTTTACCTGATTGGTGTTGCTGGATTAACTGCATGGCAACGTTCTTGTTTATTGGTGCCATGCTGGCCATAAGGCAGGATTCAAGGCGCACGCCCAGCTTTCCTCTAAACCAGTCATGAAGCGGTACGCCAAAACCTTGTTTTCTTCGTTTCCAGATACTGTCAGGGAGTAGGTCATTAAAAGCACTTCTTAACCAAAGCTTTCCGGAACCGATACGAAGATGCTTGTTTGCAGGGCGGGAAAACGCAAGTTCTACTACTTTGTGATCCATGAATGGCGCACGAGTTTCAAGACTTGCTGCCATGCTGGCCCGGTCTACTTTTGTATGAATATCCTGTGGCAGGTATATCAAAGAGTCTCGGTACAGCATTTGTTGAAGATCGTCCAGTTCGGTTTGATCCTTTAAATTGCGTGGTGTGTGGCCGCGGCCGACAAGTTCAGGGAAGAGGGATGCAAAGTGGTTGCTATCGAACATTAAGGGCGCAGTGTAGGGTTTTTCAGACTGGTGGCGCTGTGCTATATCCGAAAATAGATACGCTTTTTTGAGCAGGCTTCTGCTGTGATGGGCGGTAGGTTCAGGGAGAGCGCGAATAGCTCTCTCTACTCCGGATCGAAGGGAGAGAGGGAGTCGGGTATACCACCGTAAAATGATTCGAGCCTGATATCGCTGATATCCTCCGAACAGTTCGTCTGCGCCGTCTCCGGACAAGGCCACCTTGACATCCCGGGCTGCAAGCTGGCTAACCAGTGCGGTGGGAAGCAGCGATGCGTCTGCAAAGGGTTGGCCAACGTGTTTGCTAAGGAGGGCTTCCAATTTGCTTTCTTCCCAATCAGAGAAGATTTCGGAATGATGTTCGGTGCCGATATGATGTGCCACCTGAGCAGCAAACTTCGTTTCATCAAATGCGGATTCGGTGAATCCAATAGTGTAAGTTTTGAGTTTCTGGCTCATTTGATGCTGAGCGAGTGCACAAATAATTGATGAATCGATTCCGCCTGAGAGGAAAGCGCCAACTTCTACGTCAGCTACCAGGCGTTTACGAACGGCCTCGCCGAGCTGATAGCGAAGATCCTCGTCTGAGAAAGCTGAGTTACCTCGACCGGGCAATGGTAATTGCCAGTAGGGTTCCTCGGTTGGAGCGCTCCCTGGTGACCATTTTAGCCAATGTCCGGGGAGGACTTCGAATACATCTTTCCAGGCGGTATACCCGGGTAAGGGGTAGCCATAACGAAAATAGTCGGCGGTACTGTCGAGATCTTCCTGCCAGGGATTAGTGGCCAGAAATCTCAGTGAAGGGAGTTCAGACCCGCAACTAAACTGGTCCCCCTCCCTAAAGTAGAAGAGTGGCTTTTTACCCATTCGATCTCGCGAGAGTAGTAGTTCGCGCTTTGTGCTATCCCATAATGCAAAGGCCCACATGCCCTCCAGTTCTGGAAGAAATCGTATTCCTTTCTCGATTAGCCCCGCCAGAAGTACTTCTGTGTCTCCCTGGGTTTGAAACTTCCACTTCCCAGAGAGCTGGTCGCGCAAACGATAATGGTTATAGATTTCTCCATTAAAAATGAGAGTGTAGCGGCCATCTGGTGACTGCATTGGCTGGTTGCTATCTGTGAGATCTACAATTGCAAGCCGTGCATGGGCGAAATGGGCAGGTGCTGCTTCAATGGTAGTGCATGCGTCTGGCCCGCGGTGAGCCAAAGCATCAAGGCTATAAGTTATTCTTTCTTTGGCTGTGTGGGAACCCAGTTGATTAGCATAAAAGAAGACAATTCCGCACATAGTTATAGGGCCTTGAGAGCTCGACGATAGAGATTGGTATAGTGCAGTGCTGATGCTTCCCAGGTGAGGCCTTGGTTAAGGATAACGTTGCGCGCCGCTTTCCCAAGCAAAGGTATTAGGCTAGGGTTGTTGGATAGCGTAAGCAAGTTTTCCCGTAAGCTATCAGGATCCGCTGCCGAGTATAGAAGGCCTGAAACTTGATGTTCAATCAACTCCTCAACTCCAGGTAGTTTGGATGATATAACGGCGCGCCCCGCAGCCATGGCCTCAAGTACGACATTGGGTCGTCCTTCTGAGAGGCTTGAAAGAACAAGAACATCGTGATCGTTCAACAAGTTGGGAATGGCCGTCGCAGGTTGATTGCCCAGAAAAGTCACGTTACTCACTAACCCATATTCCTTTGTTGCATTTACTAGAGCTTCTTTTTCTGGTCCGTCGCCTACGATTGTCAGGGAGAAAGCGCGTTCTGTTCCACGAAGAGCGATTAAAAGGGTAGTAAAAGACTTTCGTGGGATCAGACTGCCAATGGCGATCAATTTTATTCGTTTTCCGGGAGTTGGCGGCGTCAGCTTGAGGAACTGATCAGAGACTCCGTTGGGGATGTGGGTTACTTTGTGGGCGTGATGAGGAAAATGGTGTTTCAGTTGGCTTTCCATTGCCCGGTTCACGGTAGTGACGTATGTGCTGTTTGTCAAAAGGAAACGGATTGTCCACCGCGTCCAGATGGAACTTCCAAGAGAAGTGACATCCGCTCCACGGAGAGTGGCACACACAGGTATACGGCAAAACCTTCCGACCAGCGCAGAGATTACGCCTGTTGACGCCCAGTTCGCATGAATGATTGTTTTTTTTCGACCGTATTGCACGGTTTTGAGTAGAAAAGACAAAATGAAAACTGGAACAAATAACCAGAGTAGAGGGATCTTTTTGAGAGCGACTGGAATTCCTCCGGGAAAGTGAGCGAGCCTTTGCCATCTGCGAGGCGCATATCGAAAGGTTCTGAGGGTATATTGTGTTTTGTTGGATTCGGTTTTTGGGAAGACTCCATCCGGCGCAAGTATCTCTACTTCAACTTCAGGCTTCTGCCCGAGGGCGGTTGCTAATTGGTGTACAAATGGGCCGCTGATGAGGTTCTTGTATACAGGAAACGACGTGGTCGTCATTAGTACAGATATTGTTTTCTTGGCTCGTGTTTCCGCGACGGGGGACATTGCAGGTTTCTCAGCTCTGATTCTTGAGTGCACGATGACCTTTGTTTTTCTGGTCTCCACTGCAGCTTCGTGGATTGATATTTTATCATGGTTAGCTCGGATTTCTGATAGTTATGCAACAAGTCTTGCACAATCGATCACGGGCAGACACTGGCTATACTAGTCTTGGTGTTTTAGTGTGTGTTCCTCTTAAATCCTGAGTTCAAGTAATAAATGCAGCACCACCTGTCTTTAGGGCACCTGAGTACTCGCCCCAGAACACCTCTGCCGGTGTTCGGTAGCCCAGCCGTTTTCTGGGCCGGTTATTCAACTGCTCAACCACGCGATTGACTTGTGTTTGAGACAGCTTGGCGAAGCTTGTCCCTTTAGGATAATACTGGCGCAGCAAGCCATTTGTGTTCTCGTTCGTGCCGCGCTGGCCAGAGCAGTACGGGTCACAGAAATAGGCCACCAAGCCCAACGCTTCGGCCAGTTGCTCGTGCCCCGCAAACTCACTGCCGTTATCCAGTGTCAGCGTTTTTGCGGCACCGCGGACAGGCTTCAATAGCCTGATCACGGTTTGCGTTGTCTGGTTGGCCGTGAACCGCTTTAGGCGGCCTGCGAGCAAGTAACCGCTGCGACGCTCCACCAGTGTCACCAATCCGGATTGTTTGTGGCCCTGGAGGATCGTGTCACCTTCCCAGTGGCCAAGCACGGCACGACTTTCAACCTCTTTGGGGCGGCACTCAATCCCGACCCGATTTGGAATTTTAACGAGACCGGCTTCCTTCGCTCTGCGTTTTCGACCACGGTTGTTCCGGTGACGACAGTAAGTCCAGAGCTTGCCGCCTTCGAGGCGATCACGATGGATTAAGTCGTAGATCCATTGGTGACTGACCCGCACCGGTGCGTTCATGCGGCTCATAAAGCCTGAAATTTGCTCTGGGCTCCAGTGTTGCTTGACCCTCTCAGTCACCCAGGTCGTCAGCCAATGCACCCGTTTGTGGCGCTTGAAGGCGGTTCGACGCCGTGTGTTCGCCTGATACTGCGCTCTCTCCGGTTCATAGCCGTGAACGCTGTTCCGCCGCAACTCACGGCTGATGGTACTGCTGTGGCAGCCAAGCATAGCCGCGATCTGTCGTTGGCTTTTGCCGGCCACACGCAGGGCCGATATCTGGTATCGTTGTGTCTGGGTCAGTTGTCGGTACTTCATCACTGCTTCACTTTGGTCGGTAAAGTCCGTGAGGGTACCGGCAACGGCCCTCCCGTCTCCACCTGGTTACGCCAAAGTGCTGCAGTTATTATCTGAATTCACGAAAAGCGTTCAACAACGGCAGACTCTTTTCCTGGCGAACCCAATATCGCTCCGCGTCGCTCAGATCCCGGGCGGCCTTTTCAATGGCGTACAGTTTGCGGATGTGGCTCAGGGCTACATCCGCTTTTGAGGGTTGGCCTTTTTTGCCTTTGGCCGGTGCCGCCCGGGACGCTTCCACGTACTTACGTCTCGCGTGATCCCAGCATCCGATCCGCGTCAGCTTGTTCGTGGCACAGACCTGCCCATAGCCGGAATAGCCATTGGCTTGCAGAATACCCTGGAAGTCATCCAGCAGACGCATCGGCACCTTGCCACCTCGTGATGGATCATACTCGAACAGAACCGAGGGTTTTCCCGGTGGACCACCCCGGGTGACCCACATCCATTTGTCGGATTGGGCGGTCTTACCGTCTTCCTTGAGCACCTGGATCCGGGTTTCATCGGCTTGCAGGTAATCACCGCTGTTCTGGGTTTCCCGCATCAGGTTGATCAGCGGCTGGAAGACGTCATTCAGCCGGATGATCCAGTGAGCCATGCTGGTGCGGCTGACCTCGTGACCCAGACGCTTGAACATCTGCTCCTGACGGTACAGCGGCAGGCCGTCGGCGTACTTGGAGGTAATGAGGTAAGCCAGCAGTGACGGGGTGGCGATGCACTTGCCCAGCGGGCGCGCCGGACGGGCAGCCGCAACAATGCGCTCTTCGCCGTCCTGCTCGAACACGGCCTTTTCCTGCCAGTACTCCAGCACTTTCAGTTGAGCGGGGATGAACTCCAGTTCTTCCTTCACCTTGGTGAAGAAGGTCTTGCTGGCATCGGCTTTTTCTTCGTCGCTGAGGGTTAATTCAATACGCTCACGCAGCAGCGTGTCGGAGAAACCACGTTGGCGGCGCTTGCGGGAACGGCGGGGCGTCTCTTCCTCTTCGACATCGTCGGGCAGCTCATCGCGCAGTTCATCAATCTCGACTTCCAGCTCGACCTCATCGAACAGCAGGATCGGATTGGACAGCTTTTCACTGCTGGCGGCGAACTGCTGGATCTTCTTATGGCGCAGCAGTTCTTCGAGGATCTCGATGCGAGCGTCTCGTCGCTGGATGGCGTCTTCTTTGGAGGCGAGTTGCTGCTGAAGGCCGCTGATAACCGCCACCATCTCAGCGGTCGATAAACCGTTGAGATCCGGGGTTTTTAGGGCGTTATCAGGCGTTGATTTCATGGCGAAATTATAGCAAAAACAACGCCCTGGCACACCTAAAAAGTGATGTAAAAAGGGCTATCCGACACTCTCATAGTGCAGTGTTTTATGGCCCCGCAACAGACTGATATCGTAGCCGTCCAACAGCCAGTTGATCTGTTCACCGGTCAGCGGCATCAGCTCATCCGCAGGCCCTGGCCACTTGAATTTCTCCTCAGCCAAGGCTTTGTAATAGAGCACAAAGCCGTTGTCTTCCCACATCAGGCATTTGATCTTGTTCCGCTGCCGGTTGGTGAATGCGTAAAGTGCACCGGAGAATGAGCTGTGCCCCAGTTCCTGTTAAACCAGCAGGGCCAGGCCGTTGGCCTGCTTGCGGAAGTCGATGGGCTTTCGGTACAGGTAGATCTCGGGCAAATCCCTGGAAGGGCGCAGATAACGGTGACGCATCACAGCTGTCTCAAGACGGCACCCAGCAAATCGATATTACCGGCATGTAGACCGGTGATCGATACGCCGCCGGGCAGTGACACGGTCAAACCGACTCCGGCATCCGGAGTCGGAGTCACGCGAGTGAATCCGGATCGAGCTTGAACCGGTTCATCACTGGATTCGACACTGCCGGTCAGCTTCTGCCGCCAGTAGACAAACCGATGATAAACAAGCGACTCTTGTTTGCAGTAGGCTGCATCGGACAAGCCCGAAGCCTGCCAGTCCGACAGCGTCTCTTGCCAGAACTGGTGTAAATCAGGGGTAGTCATCGGATTCCTCCTTTGTATGAAAGCAGGAATCAGTGTGGCGAAACTCGGGCGTCAGCTACAGGTGCGGATTTAACGGCGCTTACACCATAAACGATCAGGGGCAGGCAGCAGTATGATAACTCAACAAGCTACCAAAACCCCGCCCACAGCACGGCAATCAGGCAAACCATAACGATCAAACAGGCGGCAACGCACGCCAAAAAAACAACCGGGCGTTGCCGGAAATAGACCGGCTGTGATAACCACGGCGTGAACTTCCCCGTTACCAGTGAGGCAATGCCTACAACGCCCAGTGTCAGAACAAACAAAGCCATGATGATCATGGGTAACTGCCTCCCCCTGTACTGGCTACTATAGCTCTGCCCCGGGGTAGCTGTAGCGCAGAGTTCCATCGGGAAATCGCTGTTCAATCAGTTGGATGCTCTGCCCGGGCTGAAGACCGGGCCGGCTGATCATTACCCGTGTCTCAGAACCATCAGCAAGCTGGACTCTCGCCGTCAATAGCCATTAAACATATCACTGAAATCAGGCCATTAGTAAGCGAACCAAATAGTCGTCGCTCCAACTTGAACGACGACAACGTTTTTCACCAGCTACAATCGGAATGAGATGCTGTTCTACGGGCAGCATCTCATGCCCACACACCTGGAGACTTCATGCTCGAAGACCTGACTGTCCGCATCGTGACGACGTTGTTCTACCTGATAAGCCTGTTGGGTGTGGCTGTTGTTACCTGGGGGGTTGCGGAGGCTGTCATTCGTTTCCTCACACTGCTGGCTGGCCACAGGGGCGCTCACGCGAAGCTGGTGAGAAAAACTGCCCGTATTCGGGAACGCCTGGGTGCTCATCTTCTGTTGGCGCTGGATATTTTTATCGGCGCAGACATCATCAAAAGCGTTATAGCACCCGCCTGGGAGCACATTGCCATGCTTGGTGCTGTTGTGTTGATCAGGGTGGTGCTGAGCTACTTTCTGGAGCGGGAAATGGAACGAACTCACCAGTCGGCACAATCTGGCCGTTTATCCGATCATAACGGCGAGGGTGAGTGAATTTGGGGTCAGACCCCAAGACATTTCACCCCGCCAAATGTTCTGGGGTCTGACCCCAATGTTGTTATTCGTAAGTGCAGAAGTAGGCGGTATCTACGTCAGCCTTTACCTTAAAGCTGGTGTTAGCCGCTACTTCAAAGGCATCGCCGGCCCCGTAGCGCGTCCAGCTATCGCTATCTGGAAGCTGAACGGTTAATGCGCCGCTGACAACAGTCATCACTTCTTTTTTACTGGTGCCGAACTCGTACTCACCGGAACTGATCACACCTACGGTTGCAGGCAGAGACTCGCCTTGGAAGGCAATGGATTTTACTTTGCCGTCGAAGTATTCGTTTACGCTTAACATGGTCATTACCCCTTATTTATCCAAACTGCCGATTCAGCCAGGCATTGATATCACCAGATTCATACATCCATTGCTTCTCACCCTGGTCATTGGTGACCAGCAGGCAGGGCACTTTAACGGCGCCGCCGCCATTCAAAAGATCCTCACGATGCGCCGGGTCGTGTTGTGCGTCACGCAGCTCGATATTCAGGCCCAGCCGGGCCATCTCTTTGCGAACTTTGATGCAGAACGGGCAGGCCCGGAACTGGTAAAGCGCCAGGTTTTCGGTGGCCTTATCAATCTCTGCTTGCTGCTCAGGCGAACGGCTGATGGCCTTCGGTGTACTGAGCTTCTCCGAAAGCAACATAAACGGTGTTAGAACCAGCCGCAGCAGGCGGAAAAAAGCGCGGATAATCATTCGCATAATAAAACCTAAGCTATTTGGACATGAGCGGATGTGCTGGAAACAGGGCGGCAAGGATACCACGGCTGATCATCTGGGGTCAGACCCCAAGACATTTCACCCCACCAAATGTTCTGGGGTCTGACCCCAAATTGGGATGGTCAACCGCGCACCTCTAAAAGCGGTAGCTTAATCCCAGCAAGCCATAGTGGGCCCAGGCAAAGGTGTATACGCTGTCGTTATCTGCTCCGCCTTCCAGGGTTCGGTAGCCGAGCCGGCCTTCCAGTTGCGGTGACAGTTGATAGGTTACGGCCACGGCGGCATCAATCGCCCGGCCCTGGGGCGCGCCAAGGCCCTCCACGTCAAACTCCAGAGCCCAGCGTTGGGCTAGTGCTCGGCGGGCCTGAAAAGACAGCAGTGGGACTAAGCCAAGGTCTGGGTCATCGGCGCTTGTGGTGCCCTGGCTGAGTCGAACATTGGCATCGCGCACCAGCAGCGTGGCCCCGGCGCTTAGTTTCCAGTCGCCATATTCAGGCCAGTGATAGCGCCAACCGAGCCGGTAGGTGTTGAATTTATACACGCCTTTTACGCTGCTTCCTGCCTCAAATGTTTCGCCGGCAAAGCGCACATGGCTGGGCAGCGTGCCATGGCCATAGGTGCGTAATGGGGCATAAAGAACACTGACGGAATGCTTGTCAGATAGCTGGTAGGCCAAATGCACCCGGAAATACGGGTCGGCTCCCTGTCCGGTCAGTTTCAGGAGGTCAAAGCGATCTCCTGAGCTGTCGTTCGGTATCTGCACATCGTTGCGGGAAAGCCAGACGGGCCCGGTTTCGACCGTTAACGTCCAGTCACGTGTTTCATCAGCTGCGGCAGGTGTCGAGAGAAGAGCGCTCACGGCCATGGAGAGGGCAAGAAGAAAGAGGCGTGCCATAAGGAATAGCTCCCGTTTAAATTTGGGGTCAGACCCCAAGACATTTCACCCCATCAAATGTTCTGGGGTCTGACCCCAATTTGAATTACCAGAACCAGCGCAGGGGTGCCGGGGCTTTTACGGTGTTGGGTGCTTGCCGCACCACCTGGGCGATCTCGGGGGAGCCGTGCGCTTCGGCACATTGGTACAACGCGCGAATGTGCTCCGGGCTGCGTTTGTCTTCCGGGTCCCGGTGGTTGGAGATGCAGCGTTCGAAGTACTGTTGCATCTGCGCCTGTCGCTGCTCGTCGTCGCCAGACCAGGCTTGCAGGTTTTCGAGGCGGGC
Source organism: Marinobacter sp. KM021 (assembly GCF_050707965.1). NCBI lineage: Bacteria > Pseudomonadati > Pseudomonadota > Gammaproteobacteria > Pseudomonadales > Marinobacteraceae > Marinobacter > Marinobacter sp. KM021. The sequence goes on along the minus strand of NZ_CP136129.1, from coordinate 2,118,445 downwards.
GACATCCACGGCGATACCGTAGCGGTGCAGTTGCACCATCAGCACCATCGCCAGGATGAAGGACAGGAATACTCCGAGGGAAAGGGTTCCGATCACGTATTTACGAATCATTGGTTTGCCTTGAAGGGGGATGCAAGGTTGGCGATGGTGCCCCGGTTCAGCTCATAAACCGCCATATTTACCGCAGAAGCCAGATTCAGGGATTCGATCTTTGCGGCGCCGGGAATGGTGAAGCGCTGGGCAGCCAGCTCATTCAAAGCTTCCTGCGGCACACCGCGGGCTTCGTTGCCGAACAGGTAGCAGTCGTGTTCTGCAAAAGCGGGATTGGCGATGGCTTCACCGCCAATGTCCAGGCAGGCGATGCGAGGATAACGGTTGGCGAGAGTGTCCAGTGACACCTCGGTTTCAATCGGCACGTGAAAAATCGCCCCCATGCTGGCACGAACCACTTTCGGGTTGAACGGGTCTACACTGCCGGGGCTGAGCAGGCAGCGCATGCCGCCGAACCAGGCCAGAGTGCGCAAGATGGTGCCCAGATTGCCGGGGTCCTGTACTTCGTGCAGGTAAACGGCTTTTTCACCGGGCATGGGGCTTGCCGCTGGCGCCGGCGGCATTGGTACCACGGCCAGAATACCCTGAGGGGCTTTGGTGTCGGCCAACTGGGCCATTTGCCGGTCGCTGATCAGGTGCTTCGGCCAGGGGCTGTTCCAGTGTTCGTAGGCGCTGGTGACATAGAGCTGCGCTTGTCCCCAGGTGGGAGGCGCCTGACCACAAGCCTTTTCCAGCTCCAACACCAGATGCTCCCCCTCCACCAGAAAATGCCCGAAGGCCTGGCGGTATTTTTTCTGGTGCAGCTTCTTGATGTCGTCCAGCTTCACGATGGATTGCTCCCAGCGGTGTCCAGCTCAGCCATCATGGCTTTGGCAACTGCTTCGGCCACTTTGATGCCATCCACCCCGGCAGATAAGATACCGCCGGCATAGCCTGCACCCTCTCCGGCCGGGTACAAACCGCGGGTGTTAAGGCTTTGCAGGGTGTCCCGGTCGCGGGTGATCCGCACGGGGGAGGAGGTGCGGGTTTCAATGCCGGTCAACACCGCATCGGCCCGATCGAAACCGCGTATCTGCCGGCCGAAGGCGGGCAACGCTTCGCGGATGGCGTCGATGGCGTAGGGGGGCAGGGAAGGGGCCAAATCGCCCAGGCGAATACCGGGCTTGTAGGACGGAACCACCTCGCCGAGTTTGTCAGACGGCTTGCCCGCGATGAAATCACCCACCAATTGGCCCGGTGCGCAGTAATCACTGCCGCCCAGCTTGTAGGCATTGGCTTCCAGTTGCTCCTGCAGGTCGACGCCGGCCAGCGGGCCACCTGGAAAGTCTTTGTTCGGGTCAATATTCACGACAATACCGGAGTTGGCGTTGCGTTCGTTGCGGGAATACTGGCTCATGCCGTTAGTAACCACTCGCCCCGGTTCGGAAGTGGCCGCCACTACGGTGCCGCCCGGGCACATGCAGAAACTGTACACCGCGCGACCGTTGCTGGCGTGGTACACCAGCTTGTAATCCGCTGCGCCCAGTGCTGGGTGGCCGGCGTATTTGCCCAGCCGCGCGTGGTCGATCAGACTTTGCGGGTGCTCAATCCGAAACCCGATGGCGAAGGGCTTGGCTTCAAGGAACACCTCGCGCCGGTGCAGCATGCGGAAGGTCTCCCGGGCGCTGTGGCCCAGAGCCATCACCACATGCCGGCTCACCAGTTGCTCGCCACTGGCCAGTTCCACCCCTTTTACCTGGCCACTGTCCACCAGCAGGTCGGTGACTTTCTGTTCGAAGCGAATCTCGCCACCCAGGCGAATGATCTCCTCGCGCATTTTTGACACCACGCCAGTCAGCCGGAAGGTGCCGATATGGGGCTTGCTCACGTACAGAATTTCCTCCGGCGCGCCCGCTTTCACGAACTCCGCCATCACCTTGCGGCCGTAAAACTTCGGGTCTTTGATCTGGCTATACAGCTTGCCATCGGAGAACAGCCCGGCACCGCCCTCACCAAACTGCACGTTGGATTCCGGCGACAGCTGCTTTTTACGCCAAAGCGCCCAGGTGTCTTTAGTGCGCCGGCGTACATCCTTGCCCCGTTCCAACACAATCGGCCTGAAACCCATCTGCGCCAGCAACAAAGCCGCAAACAAACCGCAGGGGCCAAGTCCAACCACAATCGGCCGTTCTTCCAAACCTGCAGGCGCCTGCGAAACCGGGTAATAGGCGGTATCCGGTGCCGGGCGAACGTGGTTGTCGTCGGCAAAACGGGCAAGCACGGCAGCCTCGTCTTGCACTTCCAGATCGATGATGTAAACAAACTTGATTTCGGTGTTCTTCTTGCGGGCGTCGTAGCTGCGCTTGAAGACGGTGAAATCCAGCAGCTCCTCGCCCTTCAGTTTCAGGCGATGCAGTAGCGCGGCTTTCAGTGCAGCCTCGGGGTGGTCAAGGGGTAAAGCCAGTTCGGTAACGCGAATCATGGTGTGTCCAGGCCGCCCGGCGACTGCCCGGCGGATTAGGGTTGGAATGAAAGTCAGAATAGCCGCCATTGTACTTTGGAGATGGGTACTTGTCAGGCGCCGGTGCTTTTGCGGCAATGCCGGTGGCAGCGTACAATGCGGTTTTCCCGCAGTAACGCAGATAGCAAACCATGGCCCGTTCCAAAAGCAGTAACCGCTGGCTCGAAGAGCACGTTAACGACCCCTTTGTGAAACAAGCGCAACAGGACGGTTACCGTTCCCGTGCCAGTTACAAACTGCTGGAAATCAACGAAAAAGACCGCCTCATCCAGCCCACCAATCTGGTGGTGGATCTGGGCTCCGCACCCGGCGGCTGGTCTCAGGTTGCCGCCAAACTGGTTGGTCACAAAGGCCGGGTTGTGGCCTCCGACATCCTGCCTATGGACGCCATCGCGGGTGTCGAATTCATCCAGGGCGATTTTACAGAGCAGGCGGTTTTCGACCAGATCATGGCGATTCTGGATGGCGCCCGGGCAGACGTCGTCATTTCAGACATGGCCCCCAACATCAGCGGCGTCAACGCCGCCGACCAGGCTGCCTCAATGTACCTGGTGGAACTCGCCCTGGACATGGCCTGCCAGGTTCTCAAACCCAAAGGCAGCTTCGTCGCCAAAGTCTTCCACGGCGAAGGCTACGACGACTACGTCAAAGCCATGCGCGATGTTTTCACCAAAGTCGTCGTCAGAAAACCCGACTCCTCAAGAGCCCGCTCGCGCGAGGTTTATTTGGTTGGTAAGGGTTTTAAGGGTCAGTCCCCGAACGGGGACTGACCCGAGGGACAGACCCCAAACGCCGAATAAATTGATCTTTCGCAAGATCACACCGTAGCCCCATCGTTATCCTGTGCCCATCCAAACTCATCTGGGCAATACGAATGCAAAATCGCTCAATACAACTCCTGGTCTTTATCGCATTACTGGCACTCACACCCTGGGCAGTTGCCACCTCCGTCTACAGTGCCTTGGCCCAACTGGAAGACATTGTCGCCGACGATGAGCGCCGGCAAGCCAGCTACGATGCCGGCGAAGAACGCATCCGCTTCTGCGGCTATTGCCATGGCCGCGACGGCAACAGTAAACGCGACTATATCCCCAACCTGGCAGGCCAGCACCCTTTGTACCTGTTCGAGCAGTTCGAGAAATTCGGCAGCGGTGCCCGTGAGGATTACGTGATGTCTCAGCTGGCGAAAACGCTCACCGTAGAGGAGCGCATTAATATCGCCGTGTATTACAGCGAACAAATAGCCCAGCCACGCCCTGGCGGCGATCCTCGCCTTGCGGAGAAAGGTGGCCGATTCTACGAGAAAAGGTGCGCCGCCTGCCATGGCCAAACCGCCGAAGGCTTCCGCGACATGCCCCGCCTGGCCGGCCAGCCTGCGGAATACGTCACGCTGGCGCTGAAACGCTTCCAGGGCATGGACCCAACAAAGCACACGTCCCCTATGATTGGTATTTCCGCTGTGCTGTCCGAAACAGATATCCAGGCCCTTGCCGCCTATCTGCAAGGTCTTTAAAGGGTCAGTCCCCGAACGGGGACTGACCCATTTTGGAACCCATTGGCTCTGGCTTAGTGCAACAGACGGGCAAAGGTGGGTCAGTCCCCGCTGGGGACAGACCCCAAGAACAGACCCGGTAGTATTTTTGCGCTAAGCTGGAATTATTATCCACCCGACAAAGAGTTACATGCCTATGAAACTTCGCTTCCTCGGCGGCACAGGCACCGTCACCGGCTCTCGCTATCTGCTCTCTGATGAAAACCACCGCCTGCTGGTGGATTGCGGCATGTATCAGGGGGTAAAAACCTTGCGGCGGCGCAACTGGGCAACGTTTCCGGTGGATCCCTCAACCATAGACGCCGTGGTGCTCACCCACGCCCACATTGACCACTCCGGCTACCTGCCAGCACTGGTAAAAAACGGTTTCAAGGGCAAGATCTACTGCACCAAGGCAACTCACGAGTTGTGCAAAGTGCTGCTGCCAGATGCCGGCTTCCTGCAGGAAGAAGACGCCAAGTACGCGTTCCGGAAAAAATTCTCCAAGCACGAAAAACCCGAGCCGCTGTTCACCGAAAAAGACGCTCGCGAAGCCCTCAAACACTTCGAGTCTCTGCACTACCACGAGAAGTTCGAACCCGTGAAAGGCTTTGAAGTGAGTTTCACTCCGGCGGGACACATTCTCGGTTCATCCTGCGTGCACGTTCACCACAAAGGCGCCGCGCGCACGGTGGTGTTCAGCGGTGATGTGGGGCGCCAGAACGACCTTATTATGCGACCACCAGAGCCGTTGCAACATGCAGATGTTCTGGTGTGCGAGTCCACCTACGGCGACCGCGCCCACGGGGAATCAGACCCGGAAGGTGATATGGCCGACATCATCACCAAGACTGCCGGCCGTGGCGGCATTGTCCTGATGCCCGCATTTGCGGTGGGCCGCGCCCAGATGCTTCTGTACGTTATCCACAAGCTGATGGGGCAGGGCAAGATCCCGAAACTGCCGGTGTACCTGAACAGCCCGATGGCTATCAAAGCCACGGAGATATTTTGCCATCACCACAAAGAACACAAACTCAACCGCGCCCAGTGCGAGCTGATGGATGAGAAAACCGAATTTGTCCGCACCGTTGAGGAATCCATTGAGCTGGACGCCGTACGCTACCCCTGCGTGATCGTCTCCGCCAGTGGCATGGCCTCAGGTGGCCGCGTGCTGCACCACCTGAAAACCCTGTTGCCCAATCCCCGCAACAGCGTGGTGTTCGCCGGCTTCCAGGCGCCGGGCACCCGTGGAGATGCACTCGTAAACGGTGCGGAATCCGTCAAAATCCATGGCGAATACTGGCCAGTGAAAGCTGAAATCCACAACCTCGATTCCATGAGCGCCCACGGCGACTACAACGAAATCCTGGCCTGGCTGGAGCAGAGCACCCTGAAGCCGGAAAAAGTCTACGTCACTCACGGCGAACCCGTCGCCAGCGACACCATGCGCAAACGCATCACCGAGAAATTCGGCTGGCCCGCCGAAGTGCCCGAACTCTTCGAAGAAGTCGAAATATAAAATTGGGGTCAGACCCCCGGACATTTCACCTCCTCAAATGTCCTGGGGTCTGACCCCAAATTAGAATTCACCGAATTTCGCCTTGATCCGCTCCCGAAATTCTTCAGAACCGAGCGGCTTGCCGGAGATCGCCGCATAGTGAATCTGCTCATCCATTCCGTCAGGGCTGGGACTGGCGACGAACGAGCGGTAGCTGATGAAGCGCCTCTCGGCATCGGGTTGAAAGTTCAGATAGCAGTCGTGTGGCGTATGCATACCCGAACGCATCCCATAGGCATGGCAGTTATAGCTGGACCATTGATAGTCCCCGGCATACTCCACCATGCCCGCCTTCACCGGGTTCAGTTCGATATAGCGCTGGCATTGCAGAAAGTACTGGTCGGTATCCACCAGGCAAGACTTGAACCGCCCCTCCCACAAAGTTCCGGAACGGTCATATTTGTGGTTGTAATACTGGGCATAGCGCTGACCAACCGCCTTCATAAGGCTCGAAAGCGCGCCCTCAACGTTGGGCGTCACTAACAGATGGGTATGGTTACTCATCAGTACCCAGGCGTGAATATCCACCTGAAATTCGCGTTGATAGCGGGAAAGATAGGTCGCATAAGTGGCGCGATCGGCCAGATCCTGAAAACATTCCTGCCGGTTATTCCCCCGCTGAATAACATGCTGGGGCATCCCGGCCGGACAAATCCGTGGTCGGCGGGGCATCTCACAGTCCTTGTGAATTGATTTGTAACCGCAACAATCTGCCGCAACCTGCCCAAAAATTCAAGTTGGGGTCAGACCCCAAGACATTTCGCCCCATCAAATGTCCGGGGGTCTGACCCCAAAATTTGCTATTATTGCGGTAGATACGGCCAGCAGGATGCAAACATGTATTACAGCTCGATTCTTCCGGAAGTGATCAGAATTGCTGATGAAGCCAGCGAGAAGGTACTGCATATCTACCAGTCTGACTTCAAGGTGAGTTACAAGGAAGATCAATCACCCATCACCGCGGCCGACACGGCCAGCCACGACATTATCGTGAAGGGGCTGCGCAACCTCACGCGGGATATACCGGTCCTGTCGGAAGAAGGCGCAGAGATTCCCTGGGAAGAGCGCAAGCACTGGCGCCGTTTCTGGTTGATTGACCCCATCGACGGCACCAAGGATTTCACCCAGCGCACCGGTGAGTTCACCGTCAACATCGCCATGATCGAAGACGGCGAACCGGTGATGGGCGTGGTTACCGCGCCGGCACTGAAAGAAGCCTTCTGGGGCATCAAAGGTGAAGGTGCCAGCATGCGGGATCGCACTGGCCGCATACACCGCATTCGCGTAGTGGAACCCCGGGCAACCTTGCGGGTGGTGGCTAGTAAAAACCACCTGAATGAGGAAACCCGCACCTTTATCGATAGCCTTGGTGACCACGAAACCGTGCAGGCGGGCAGTTCCCTGAAGTTCTGCCGCATAGCGGAGGGCCATGCCGACATCTACCCCCGTATGGGGCCTACCAGCGAATGGGACACCGCCGCCGCTCACGCCATCCTCCTGGCCGCTGGCGGCAACGTGCAAACACCCCAGGGCGAACCCCTGAAGTACGGCAAGGAAGATGTGCTGAATCCGCATTTCATTGCAGCGGGTAGCTGGTATTTTTGAAGTTGGGGTCAGACCCCAAGACATTTCACCTGATCAAATGTTCTGGGGTCTGACCCCAAAGATGGATTTTTCATGACTTGGTATGCTTTACAACACAAGCCAGCGCAGGGAGATCGGGCGCTGCAGCATTTGCAGAATCAGGAGGTGGCCTGTTTCTACCCGAAGATTGAGGTGGAGAAGATTCGGGCCGGCAAGCGGACCAGAAAGCTGGAGCCGCTGTTTCCCGGTTACCTGTTTGTGAACCTGGAGCAGACCGATCCCATGTGGTCGAAGCTTCGCTCCACGCGGGGGGTTGCTCGTATCGTGGGATTTGCCAACAAGCCGGCCGCCATCGCCGATGAGGTGATTGAGCACATCAAAGTCAGCCTGGATAAAGTCGCGGAGCAGGGCGGTATCAAGCCGGGCCAGCCGGTTGAGCTGGACGAAGGGCCGTTCAAAGGTATCAGCGCTATCTTTCAGGCCTACGATGGTGAGGAGCGGGCCATCGTTCTGATCACTTTCATGCAGAAACAGCAGCAGGTAAAGGTGCCGGTTTCCGTTATCCGTCGCTAGCGACCAAAGGAAAGTGTGCGCTATTACGCGAATTCACATTTCTCTTTCTATCATTACATAAACCATACTGAATCAGGCAGTGGGCTAAAGGCAGCATGTTGATTAGTCGATGTGTTGTCGGCAACCGCGATGCTTTAATGGCACTCGGGGTAAGACGTAATCAAAGGATGGTGATCACGCTTGGCCGAATATCTGGATCAGCCGTTTTCAATGTTGATCGGTCTGTCTGTTCTCGTGCTTGCAGTTGCACTGCTTGCCAGCGTGGTAAAGCTCAGGGCCGATATCAGAACACTGAGAACCACTTCCAATCAGCAATTGAAGCGGTTGAATGCCCGTGTAGCGCAATTAAGCAATGAGCACAGTGAAGTGGCTTCGGCACTGGATGACCTTTGCGACTCGGCCTCTATCACCAGCGCCCCAGACTCCTCGCTTGCGGTGACCCCCGCCGAACAGGAAAACCGCATTATCAAATCGATCCTCAACGAGGGCGATCTGCCAAAGGGCCTCGGAAAAGCCTTCGAACTACTTCACCCGAGCCCGGAGTCGACTCTCTGGATGGCCTTCGGCATTTCCGTGCTGGACCAGAACACCAAAACACTCAAACTTGCCTGGCACCAGGGAATCAAGGAGGCGGTTGCCCGGCAGTTCAGCGAAGCAAGGCTGATACATGGAAGTGCCCCGCACGCAACATCGGCCTTGCTGGGCGAACACGTGGTGGTCAGGCGGGAGCCCGCCGTACAAAAACACCGGGATCAGCCCCCGGCTACCCGATTACCGGAAGCCGTCCAGGCCTGGCATTCCTTTCCCATCAAAAAAGTGGACGGTAGTGTACTGGGCACCTTCGATATCCTGAGCTTCAACGAAGGATTCCCGCTGCCGGACAGCAACAGAATTGCAAACTACCTGTTTGTCACCTCCATCATTCTGGAGCGCCACAGTTACCTGAATGGTATTCTCAGCCAGGCCAGAACCGATAAGCTCACAGGCCTGACCAATCGGGGCTTTGCCGAAGAGTCCCTGGTAAAGGAAATTGAGCGTTCCCAGCGCTACCGCAACCCCTTGTCTGTCGTGCTATTTGATATCGACCATTTCAAGTCTTTCAATGATACCTACGGCCACGACGTGGGCGATCTGGTACTGCAGGAAGTATCCCGGCTCTCAGCCGGGGCGATACGATCAACCGATGTATTAGGCCGTTGGGGTGGAGAAGAGTTTCTGGTGATCCTGTCAGAAACCACCCTCGACAGTGCCATGGTGGTTGCTGAAAACGTTCGAAAGGCGGTTGAATCTGCCCATTTTGAGGTGTGCCGTTCTGTCACCATCAGTCTGGGTGTTGCCGAATTCACCCCCCACGATACCGCCCAAAGCCTGGTTAAACGCGCCGATGAAGCTCTGTATAAAGCTAAGAAGGCGGGCCGAAACCGGGTGTTGGCGCAGTCTAAAGTCGCCTGACCAGACAATCTCCATCCGCCAAGTGTTGAATCTTTGTTCATTCCTTCTTCTTAACCATCTGAGAATAAAGCATAAATTGTATTATAAGGTAGTTGTGTCGCCATAGTGGGTGTATATTTGAATTAAAAAGGTTGGAATGCGTTATATTATGCGATAGACTTTTCAGTGAAAAGGCTTGGTAGAAAGGAGTCTGTCTTGCCAGAAATACAAAAATAAGCAGGAGAGATGGTCACAATGGCTAGATTCAAACACAGAGCACTCGTCACCGCCCTCGCCGCCAGTACTGCACTCACCGGGTGCCTGGACAGCGGCGGGAAAACTGACAAGAACGCAAATCCCGCGTACAACATCAGCAACCCGAACACTATTTCTGAGGGAACTCGGCCCATTTTCCGGCCGCTGGAAACCGCATTTCCGCTGCCCAGCGATCCGCTGTTCTTCCTGAACCCGGAGTTGGACGGCACCATGCTCAATGGCACCGACCCTGCCAATCCGGTTACCACCGGTTTGGGTTTTGTGGATGGCAACTCCATCCTCGCGCCGTTCGATATCAAGATCAGCGACAGCCTGGACCCGAACCAGACACTGGACGCCCGCAACTTCGTTGAGATCGATGGCGAGGTGGTGCCCAACCCGGATCAGAATGTCTTCATTCTGGAGATGGACTTCCCCTCCGGCGATGCCGTATTCCCGCAAGACGGTGAGGTTGCAGGCATTGTTAGCATGGACCGCTACCGGCTGGCCAAGAGGCTGAAAGCGCAGGGCCGCACCTTGCAAGCGGATGAAATCTTCGGGCAGCTGTTGGAGGAGCGCTTCAGGGTCGACATTATCACCGTTGACCTCTCGGGGCCGGCCGGTGAGCCCGGCGGCGCACCCAACAATGCCATCCGGATTCAGCCGTTGGCACCGCTCAACCCGAAAACCAAGTACGCCGTTGCGCTTGGCAAAGAAATTGTCGATAAAAATGGCGACCCCCTGGTCGCAGAAAACCGTTTTAACTCCGCATCCAACCCTGATTTTGTTCTTGGTAATCCCCAGTTAATGCCCCTGCGCATGTCGGTGTTGCCAGCCCGGGCCTGGGCCAGCGAGTTTTTCCAGTTTAAGCGCCAGGAGGGTGGTCCGGAAGCAGAGGTCACCACCTTTGATGACGTTACCTTTGCTATCAGCTTCACCACCACCGCGGTAGAGGATGTCTTGCTGGCGAATGCAGCGCCTGCCGCCTGGTTCCGTCAGCACCTGATGATGGAGCGCAAGCAATCGGTGATCAGAGAACTGATTGCCGGAAACTTCAATGTGTCGGGCCAAGCGCTGTCTGGTGTGTCTGAAGAAGATCAGCAGATCAACTCGGAACTCTTCCGGTTGCTGACAGATGAAGAATTCAGGTTGTATAACGAGGAGCTGGCCACCTTGCTGGTAGAGGCCAATACCTCAAGAATGACTCTGAGTTACAACGACCTGGTTGAGTCTGGCAGCACAGACCGTCAATTAGCGTATACCTTACAGGCGGCTGCCGTGGAGGCGGTGGACGCGGTAACGGATGTTGCTGAGCGTGCAAATCAGCTGGCACAAGAAGCCGCTGAGTTGCTGGATCTACCCAGAGCCCATCAGGGTGGCACTGACTCGCCTGTGCGCTTCTTCAGTCAAAAGGAAGGCGGCGACATAAACCCGGCGCTGGAACAGGTTGCCATCGAGATTCCGATCTTTCCGAATGTCACGGTTACGCCGAGAGTATACGAGGGTGAAATTACCCTGCCATACTACCAGTCTTTGCCAAATGGAACGGATGGCAGTCCACTGCAAACTGGCTCCTGGCTACCGGCAGATTTCAGCGCCAATCCCAATTTGCCGCAGGCAAAGTCTAATCGTGTCAGCTACCGCTTCCCCTTCGCTCAGAAGCAGGGTGATGTGACAATTCCTATTGTGGTGGCGGCACCTGATCCCAGTCAAATTTCAAACCTGACTCCAAACCTTGAATTCCCGGTCATCATCTATCAACACGCGGCTACGCAAGATCGCTCTGCCATTCTTCCGATGGCGACGGCTGCGGGTTTGCTATGCCTGAGTGAGCGCGTGCCACTCCAGAATGATGGAAACTGCTTTATCACCGTAGGCATTGACCTGCCCTTGAACGGTGTCTTCGGGCAAGCAGCAACCTCAGACCAGAGTGACGGTCGCCCCGGTATGGTGGCGATTACGGAGCAGGCAGGCGCCTCTCCCCACGCAATGGAGCGGCACTTCGGATTTACCGCAGGGCCAGAGATGGCGGCGGTTGACGCGAGCACCGTGCCAAATCCGGAATCCGGTAGCCTGTTCCTGAATTTTACCAACTTTGCCAACACCCGTGACAACATGCGCCAGGGGGTGTTGGACCTGCTGCATGTGAATGCCCTGCTGCCGGCCATTGAAAACGCCATTAACGATTGCAATGACCGTGGCCAGTGCAGCAACGGGATTCGAATGGATACCAGCCGGGTGCACTTTATCAGCCACTCACTCAGCGGTATGAGCGGTGTGCCTTTCCCGGTGATCAACAACCTTGCTGCCCAGGACAATCCGGACCTGAATCCGATTCGGGCCTCGGTATTGTTCAACACCGGAGGGCACTTCAGCCGGCTGGCAGAGAACTCCCGGGAAACCATTGCGCCCGTGTTGCTGCCCACCTTGGAGGGGGCTTCAGAGGGGCTGCTAGCTCAGGGCCGTACAGAGCTGAATATTTACTTCAATGTGTTTCAGGCGCTGCTGGATTCAACAGATCCCGTCGCCTTTGCACCGTTGTATGCTCAAACCGGCAACAACGCCACCTTGCTGACGTCCATTGCGGGAATGCCGGGAGATCCGGGCCGCCCGAACGACGGCACTATCCCCAACTCGGCTGATGGCGACCTGTACGACCAAGGCCCGCTGAATCGGGTTCTGAATACAGGATTCGAGATCAAGAGTCTGCCAGCGCCGCTGGCGGGTACCGATCCTCTCGCCAGGTTTATGGGTGCCGTTGATACCGGTAGTTCCGCCAACGACGGCTCCAGACCGGTTATTACCCGGTTCCTCGAGGGTTCCCATGGCAACCCCGTCTCGGCTGGCCAGAAAGACGCAGATCCGTTCAGCTCCAGTGCGGTTTTCGACGAGATGATCGCGCAGATGCGCGACCTGTTTCTGAGCGGACAGGTGTCGATTGATAACGAGTGTGTTGTGCAGGGCGTAGGAGCCAATCCGGGCGACGCCAGCTGCGAGGGGCTCACGGATGGAGGTCGTGATCCTGTTGAAAACGGTGATGGCGAGTCCGCAGGGACCAGCGGCTCGGGCAACTTCCTTACAGACACCGTAGGTGGGCTGTTCTCAGGACTGGTCGGCGGTTTGTTCGGGGCATTCACCGGGCGCTGAAGCACCCCACCTTTACGCCTTGATCCACAAACCACTTGCTAATAATGAACCCGGCCCGGAGAGGGCCGGGGCAGCTCAGACACAGGAGCATACCAATGACAAAAACAACGATTAGCCGGTTCGCCGGAAAACACACCGGCCTGGCCGCAGCGATTGCTGCATTGATCGCATCTCCGGCAACCGCCATTGATTTTAACTTCTATGGTATTGACGCTTCCTTCAGCACAACCCTGACTGCGGGTATCGCCGTCCGTGTGGAAGATCGTGACCCAAACCTGATTTCACAAGGTAATCTGGGGCCAGAATTTGCTTACAGCAACATTGGGGCGTCATCCAACAACTTCGACGACGGTAACCTGAATTTTGACAAAGGCGACCCGTACTCACAGATCCTCCGGGGCCGCTCCGAGCTGTTCCTGGATTACAGCCCGAACAGTAACTACCTCACCCGTATCGGCGCGCTGGTCCGTGGCACCTATTACTATGATCACGAACTGAAAGACAACAAACGAGCGGTGGACCCGGTAGGGCAGCGCCGTGAACTTAACAGCAAAGCCAAAGACAACGCCGCAGGCGCGGATCTGCTGGATGCCTATATCTTTACCGATTGGTACCTGGGCAACACACCGGTGTCTGTCCGGGCTGGCCGGCAAGTGGTCAGTTGGGGCGAGAGCACCTTCATCCAGGGCGGTATCAACGCAACCAACCCGATTGATGTGGTTGCCCTGAGAACCCCCGGTGCCGAACTGAAAGACGCCCTGTTGCCGGTAAACATGATCTACACTTCGATAGGCCTGACCTCGGAAATCACGCTGGAAGCCTATGCACAGCTCGAATGGGAGCCGTTCAAGGTTGATGATTGTGGCACCTATTTCTCGACGGCCGACGTGGCATCCCCCGGTTGCGGGCCGGTGTTGCTGGCAGGTCAGGTGCCCGATGCACAAGCGTTTGAGGAAGGTTTCATCGCTCCCCGCCAAGGCGATGTAGAGCCTGGTGACAAAGACCAGTTTGGCGTTGCGCTTCGTTGGTACGTGCCGGCACTCGATTCCGAACTGGGCTTTTACTACGTTCGCTATCACAGCCGATTGCCTATGCTTAGCGGGGTTGTGGCTAACCCGGAAGCGGAGTTCGACAGCCAGTTCAGCAACCCTGACCTGCCGGAGTCCCGGTTCCCCAGCTATTACATTGATTACCCGAAAGGAATCGACCTCTACGGCATCAGCATCAACACCACCTTGCCGACCGGTACGTCACTGGGTGCTGAGTACAGCTTCAAGCAAGACGTACCTGTTCAATGGAATACCTTCGAACTGATCTACGGTGGCTTGCAGCAGCGGGGTCCCGATGGCCAGGTGATCAGCAAACTGGAACAGCGTTTCCGCGATGCCAATCCTGGGGTCAATTACGCGGGTGAGCGTGTGGACGGATTTGATCGGTACGATATATCGCAAGCCCAGGCCACACTCATTCACTTCGTTGACCGTGTGTTCGGCGCTGACCGATTCATCACCATTGCGGAAGTTGGGGCAACCTACGTGCACGACCTGCCAGACAAGAGCGAGGCCAGATATGGTCGTTCAGGCATGTTTGGTATTGGCCCGGTGCCTCTCGAGGGCGACAGCTTTACCGGGGATTTCTGTAGCGCGGGGCCGGGTGATGAAACCTCCAGGCTGAACATCAACCCCACCTTCTGTAAGAACGATGGTTTCACCACGTCTTTCTCCTGGGGATACCGCACCCTGTTTGCGCTTGACTACGCAAATGCATTTGCCGGCATCAACCTGATGCCCAAGCTGTTCTTCACCCACGACGTGAAAGGCTACGCGCCAGACCCAGGCGGTAACTTCAAGGAAGGCAACAAATCGCTGAGCCTCGGCCTGGATGCCAGCTACCAGAACCGCTACTCAGGCTCTATCAATTACACCAGCTACTTCGGCGGCGACTGGAACGAAATCTCCGACCGGGACTTCGTCTCAGCCAGTATCTCTTACTCATTCTGATATCAAAAAACACAGGAGTACTCATTATGGGAACCCACAAGAAACACCTGATTGCCGGCGCCATTGCGCTGTCGCTGTTCGGAGTATCGTCTGCGATGGCCGCGGTGTCTGAAGCGGAAGCGGCCAAACTCGGCAACGAACTGACGCCCATCGGTGCTGAAAAGGCCGGCAACGGCGGCGACATCCCGGCCTGGGATGGCGGTTTGACCGACCCCGGAGTCAATCAGCCTCAGCAGGGTATTTACCCAGACCCGTTCCCGAACGACGAAGTGAAGTTCGTGATCGATCAGAGCAACGTGGACCAGTACGCAGATAACTTGTCTCCGGGCCAGGTCGCGATGATCAAAACCTACAGTACCTACTCGATTCCGGTGTATGAAACTCGCCGCACATCCACCTATCCCGAGGAATTTTTGAATCTTGCGAAAGAAAACGCCACTCGGGTAAGCCTGACACCGGATGGGAACGGGCTGCAAAACTACGAAAAAGGCGTTCCTTTCCCGATTCCCCAGAAGGGCCAGGAAGTGATCTTTAACCACATCACCCGCTACCGCGGTGGTTCCATCATCCGTAACGTGGCCCAGGTAACGCCCCAGGCCAACGGCGACTTCAGCCCGGTGAAATTCACTGAGCACCTGACTGATCGGGTCGAACTGGCCGACTACAAACCCGGCATGGATGACAACGTGCTGTTCTACTTCAAGCAGGTGATCACCGCACCGTCTCGCCTGGCGGGTAACGTACTGCTGGTTCACGAAACCCTGGACCAGGTAAAAGAAGGTCGCCGGGCCTGGCTGTACAACTCCGGCCAGCGTCGGGTTCGCAGGGCACCGCAGGTGGCTTATGATGGCCCGGGTACCGCCGCAGACGGCCAGCGGACTTCCGACAACCTGGATTTGTTCAACGGCGCGCCAGACCGTTACAACTGGGAGCTGGTGGGAAAGAAGGAAATGTACATTCCCTATAACTCCTACCGCCTTGGTGCCCGTGACCTGAGCTACAGAGACATTGTCATGCCTGGGCACATCAACCCGGAGCATACCCGTTATGAGCTGCACCGTGTATGGCATGTACGCGCAACTCTGAAAAACGGCGAGCGCCACATCTATGGTCAGCGGGATTTCTATGTGGATGAGGATTCCTGGCAGATTGCTGTGGTCGATCACTATGATGGGCGCGGTGACCTTTGGCGTGTGGCCGAGGCGCATCACGTTCAAGGCTATGACATCAACGCGCCTTTCTATGCGGCAGAAACCCTGTATGACCTGATGTCGGGCCGATACCTGGTGATGGGGCTGACTAACGAAGAAAGCGATCCCTACACCTTTGAAGTGAATGCCCGTTCCAACGATTTCACGCCGGCGGCACTGCGCCGTGCAGGTGTTCGTTAAGCGCCAGGTTACCTGGTATTACCTCCGCCTGCCCCATTCGGGGCGGGCTCTCTTCCTTACCCGTTTCTGAAACACTAAAGATTGGCCCGGAATGCCTCTTTTAGATACGTGACACACTGTTTCTTTTGCTTAATAATTAGGCATAGATGGTTTAATGCGATAAAAAACAAAAAAAGGGCCAAGCCCGTAAAGGAGACATGACGTGGCTAATTTAGCGCGCCGGCGCCTGCTGGTTTCTGCGGTTTTTACAAGCTCACTACTTCTTTTATCCGCCTGCGGCGGTGATGGTGGCGATTCATCGCCGGCTGTCAACCAAAACAGCGAACAGCCACCAGGCGCAGGGAACAGCGCCCCACCGGCACCACCGGGCCAGACAACCAATGCGTATGCCTACGAAAACACCCGTTTCGCCTTCGCCAACGGTTGTTACAGCCTGCAGGCGGATGGTCTCTATGTGTCAGAACCGACTGGCGGGCAATATGGTGTAACCGCTAATGCCAGTGACGCCGCACGTTTCACCATGCGGCCAACCGAGCTGGGTTCTTACCTGATGATGTCTGATTTCTCCAGAGAGGACACCCAGGTTGGCCAGTTTGAACTGCTGGGCATCAGTGATCCGGCTGGCGAGTTCCTGGATACCGGCGGGCACTTTATCGGCGAACTCAGTTACCTGGTGTCCGGGTTGGGAGACACAGTCAACCTGGTATTGGATCCGATTTTGCCCCTGGGCGGTATTCTTCGCCAGCTGGGCGAGAGCCTGGATTTCGCCGGTGGCCAATTGGGCAATGTTGACGTGTTGCCACGGCTGGCCGCCGTTGACCGGCCCAATGATCTGGCCGTCTGGAAACTGAACAAACACGAGGGTACAGACCAGTACACCATGACATCAGCCGTTACAGGCCTCCTGTTAGGCACCTCGCAAGAGGGGTTAACACTCACATCCCCATCACTGCGCAATGCCTCCAACACCTTTACCTTCACCGAAGCCGAAGGCTGCACCGAATACCCGGAGGCCGGCCTGAACCTGGAGGTGGCCGACAACCGTGGCCCGGCCATCTACCTGAAAGAAGTGGATCGCTTCAAAGGTATCAAGGGCATCGATAACGACGATATCTTCGGCTACGTTGATACCCACTCCCATATTTCCGCCTACGAGTTCATCGGTGGGCGCATCAACTACGGCGCGCCGTTCCACAAGTTTGGCGTTACCCACGCCCTGGAGAACTGCGAGGTGGCCCACGGCCCCTGGGGCACCACCGGTTTCCTCGAGCTGGTCACCAGCGGCACAGGCCCCCACGACACTCAGGGCTGGCCCACCTTCAACGACTGGCCCCGTTACAACTCCCTCCAGCACCATCAAAGCTATTACCGCTGGCTGGAGCGTGCCCATTACTCCGGCATGAAAATCCTGGTCAACCACCTGGTGCATAACGAAGTGCTCTGCGGCATCAACCCCCAGAAACAGAACGACTGCGACCCTATGGAAGCCATCCTGCTGCAGATCCAGCGCATGTATGAAATGCAGAACTACATAGACGCTCAGCACGGCGGCCCGGGTGAAGGCTGGTTCCAGATTGTCACCAGCCCGGCCCAGGCCAGGGAAGTGATTGGAGAGGGCAAGATGGCCGTGGTACTGGGCATCGAGATGTCAAAAGTCATGCGCTGCGGCGAGTTTATGGGCGTGCCCGAATGCACCGCGCAAGACATTGTGGAGCGGCTGGACCAGCTCTATCAGCTGGGGGTTCGCAACATGTTCCCGGTGCACAAATTCGACAACGCCTTCGGCGGCCATCTGCCGGACCTTTCCTCCGGGGTTGGTATTGGCGCCGTACTCTATGGCGGAAACCTGCTGGAAACCGGCCACCTTGTCGAGTTTGAAGAATGCCCGGAAGGTACCGAATACGTTGGTGATGAAGCCGATCAGAATGCCGACATGCAGGCCTTTGGCATCCTGGACCAGCTGCTGTTCCAGATCGACTACCTGGGCGACCGTTTCCCGGAAACACCGGAAGAGCTCAAAGCCCTGGACCCCCGCCAGGGCACCGGGCACCTGTGTAACCGCCGCGGCCTGACAGACCTGGGCGACTTCCTGATCCAGGAACTGGTGCGTCGCAAGATGATGATCGAAACCGACCATATCAGCCGCAAGGCCGCCGCTCGCATCCTCGACATCACCGAAAAACTCGGTTACCCGGTGATCAACAGCCACGGCGGCTGGGGTGGCACCGAAGCCCTGCGTGATCGCATCGCCGCCCAGGGTGGCATCACCGCCTCCTTCGGTGGCGTGCGCGAAAACTGGGTCGACAGACTGGTGCAGGATGGCAACCGCCCCCGCCCGGATGACCAGAAAGTCGGGCCTTTCGGCGGCGCCGGCTTCGCCTCTGATGTAAACGGCATCGCCCAGCTGGCCAACAACCCCGGCAGCGCCGAAGACGAGGCCAGGCTGTACCCGTTCACCTCCGTGGATGGCCGAGTGATCTTCCACAAACAGAAAACCGGCGACCGGGAATTCGGCCTCTACGACGGCCGCGGCGTGGCCCACTACGGCCTCTACCCGGACCAGATCGCCGACATGATGCTTCATAGTGATCGCCCGAAAGAGCTGATCGACGACGCCGTCAACCAACTCTTCACCTCGGCCGAAGCCTACCTGCGCATGTGGGAACGCATCGAAAACGCCCCGCTATGAAATTGGGGTCAGACCCCCGGACATTTCGCACCACCAAATGTCTTGGGGTCTGACCCCAAAAATATAAGAAGAAGGATAATTGCCATGATACAGAGACTGAGAATGTCAGGTTTTGCGGTGCTGGGGATCAGCGCAGTGCTGCTGTTGTCCGGTTGTTTTGGCGGTTCATCGGGTAATGACCGGGCCGATGCCAACCGGCCGGGCCAGGAAACGGAGCAACCGCCCAGATTCAGTGAAGGCCGGGTATTCAAAGTGACGCCCGGTGAGCAGGCCACGGAAGACATGGTGGCGGCGATGATTCAGCTGCGCCCTGGCGATAGCCTGGAATTCGGCTGCGGCTATTATGACCTGTACCACGGCCTGCTGATTCAGGCCACGGAAGACGTGGAGATTCGCGGTTGCGGCAAGGATGAGACCGTGCTGAATTTCCGCAATAGCGACAACGTGACCGGTCTGGAAGCGTTGAATGTAAGGGGCATTACCGTGAAGGACCTCACCATCCTGGATTCCCCGGGCGATGCCTTCAAGCTGAAGGGTGTCAAGTGGGGCACCCTGCTGAACGTGCGGGCCATCTGGTCCGGTGGCGGTGAGCCCATCACCAGGGATAACGTCGCCAGCCGGCTGCACGTGGAATGCACCAGCCCCCCATTCAACGAGGGCGACCCGACGCCGGATTACGTACCCAGTGCCTCCAGCGGCCGTTACGGTATCTACCCCGTGGAGTCGGAAAACATTCTGGTGGATAACTCAGAATCCATCGGCGCCTCGGATGCCGGTATCTACGTTGGCCAGACCAATAACGCCATCATCCGCAACAGCCGCGCCGCCTATAACGTCATGGGTTTTGAGATCGAAAACGTGCAGGGCGGGGAATACGACAACAACCTGGCGGAATGCAACACCGGCGGTTTCCTGATCTACGACCTGGAAAACATCACCCAGTACGGCGACACCTCGGTGATGCTGAACAACATCTCCCGTAACAACAACACCTACAACTTTGCCCCCAGCGGCATCGTCTCTGCCGTGCCCCGGGGCACCGGGTTCATTACCCTGGGTTACGACAACATCGAGATATACAACAACCTCTTCGAAGACAACAGCACCGCAGCGATCATCTACACCAGCTACGAGCTGATCGACGGCAAGGGCAAAACCTCAGACAAAAAGCTGGACCCGTACACCGAAGGCCTGCACATTCACAACAACGTAATGAAGAACTCCGGCTACGATCTGCCGCCGCCCAATCTGGAAAAAGTGCTGGTGGAGGGCGAGGTGGAAACCGTGCTGCCGACACTGATTGGCATCAAGAACCTCAATCGGCCGGGAAAAGGTGCCCATATTGTCTGGGACGGACTGTTGGATGAGCTGGATGCCGATTGCCCCTACCCGGTGGATGCCAACGGCCAGCCAGTGCCGAAAAAAGCCAATGGCAAGCCGATTCATACCAACGAGCACCCCAATCCTGAGTGCCTGTACAACGCCTACAAATTTGACAACCAGGGCGACCGTAAACTGCCGGAATGGGGCGCCTGTATTCACAGCAACGAGTTTTCCAGCGACAGCCTTGCCTACATGAACTTCCACGGCACCCGCGGCCTGGAGCTGTTATTTGCGGCAATGGACCCAGACCCATCCCTGCTCTCCTGGCAGAGCCTGAGCGACATCCTCACCGGCCCGACTGAATTCTTTGCCGATTCGGATATGAGCGTACACGACTGCCATGCCCGCTTCGGCCGTACCCTGGCCAGCCTGCCCAGGGTGACCATTCCCCCGTTTGAGCGCAGCGGAGGCATAGATCCGGCACCTTCTGAAGAATTTATTAACCAGTTGTGTGAAGCGCCGGTGGCCAACGGCCAGATCAACCGCGACGCCCTGGCCGTGGATTGCCCCAGACTGGACCAGTACAACCTGTTTGCAGACGCGCAGGATCCCCGGAGCATGCCCCACGAAGGCGGTGTGCCGTTTGTCCTCAATTCCAAGCTGTTCTCAGACTACGCCACCAAGTACCGGGTCGCATTCATCCCGCCCGGCACCAAAGCGTTGTATGTGGATGGCCAGAACGGCGGTAACCTGAACGGCACCATTCACTTCCCCACTGGCACCGTGATCGCCAAAACCTTCGCCTTCACCGACGAAAGTAAGGGTACAGAGGAACTGGTGGAAACCCGCCTGTTAATCAAGCGCACCTCCCAGAGTGGCAAGGCGGTGTGGAGTGGCCCCACCTATAGCTGGACAGCGGATGCCAATGGCCAGAAAGTAGCGAAGCTGGTCCCCGGTGGCGAAACCCGCAGCGTGAGCTGGCACTATCAAGACCAGCACACTGGCAAACTGCTGGCCGGGTCCACCGACAGCTACGCCATTCCGAACCAGAACCAGTGCATTACCTGTCATTCCAATGACGACCTGGAAGCTGGCGCTGCCCCCATCGGCCCCAAACCCCGCAACCTGAACCGGGCTTATCGACCGGAATCGGATTTCATGGGCACCGCAGGGCAGGGCGGCTTCCCCCGGGTGAACCAATTGCAGTACTGGAAGGACCAGGGCTTGCTCGCCAACGTACCGCCCCTGCAGATCGATGGTCGCGGCGTGGCCACCAACATCGAACGCTTGCCCCATTGGAACGTACCCGGCGACAGCGGCGCCGCCAGTGGTTCAGATGAAGACGTGGAAGCACGCCTGCGGGCCTATCTGGAAGTGAATTGCCAGCACTGCCACAACGACAAAGGCGCGGCCTCTAATACCGGCTACTACCTGGACCACTACCGCAAGATCGACGCCGGCTACGGCATCTGCAAGAAACCCACCGCCACCGGCGGCGGCTCCTGTGGCCGGCAACATGTCGTCGTACCAGGTGATCCAGGGCGCTCCATCGTCTCCTGCCGAGTGGAAGACGCCAGCGACCCCCAGCGCAAAATGCCGCCCATCGCCAAGAGCGTCAGCCACACCGAGGCCGTCGAGCTGCTGAACTACTGGATTGGCCAGGTCGTCGATTCCGGTTACGACAACGCCGAAGCCTGCGGCGGCTCCGGCATCTTCCAGACCATCACCCCCTGAAATTGGGGTCAGACCCCCGGACATTTCGCACCCTCAAATGTCCTGGGGTCTGACCCCAACTTTTATTTGAAGCGGACGACCAGCTCGTGCAGGTCTTTAGCGATGTCGCCCATCTCGCGCACGCTTTGGGTGGATTCCTCGCCCTTGACCAGGTTCTGTTCCGCCATATTTGAGATGCGTTCCACCTGTTCGTTGATCTGATCAGACACCTGCGCCTGCTCTTCAACGGCGGTAGCCATCTGCAGGGCCATTTCAGCGATAGTGACCACATACTCGGCTATGTCTGACAGGCTTGCCTGGGCTTCGAGCATCTTTTCCAGGCCATTATCAGCGGCTGTCACGCCGGTTTCGGCGACCTGCACCGATTGCTCGGATTTGCCAATGAGTTCGGAAACCACACCATGAATCTCCTTGGTCGATTCCCGGGTTCGGCGGGCCAGGTTGCGCACTTCATCGGCCACCACCGCAAAGCCCCGGCCGTGTTCACCAGCCCGTGCTGCTTCAATGGCGGCATTCAGGGCAAGCAGGTTGGTCTGTTCGGCGATGTCTTCGATAATTTTCGCGGCAGAGGCAATCCGGTGGGTTTGCTGGGCCAGATCGTTAACCGATTGGCCGATGTTGTGTACGGTCTGCTTCAAATTCTCGATGGCGGCCCGGGTAGAGTTGATGGTGGCAACACCCTGATCAGACGCCTGGCGGGCGTTGTCCGCCTTGTCGGCCGTTAGTTGCACGTTCTGTGAAACCTCACCGATGGTCACCGACATCTCATGAATGGCAGCCGCCACCTGTTCGGTTTCCTGCTGCTGTTTTTGCATGGTTTGCTGGGTGTCGTAGGCAATCTCGAGGTCCCGCGTGGTGTGCGACCTCATCGCCGCAGATGAATCTTCAAGCCGGGTTAGCACTGCGTCCAGGTGCGCCTTCTGCGCCATCACAGCCACTTTCAGCCGGCCAAGGCCAAGCTTTTCATCGGTGTAACTCCGTGCTGCCAGATCGCTGGTGAAGGTCTTGCCCATCTGTTCCATTACGGAGGTGATCAGATTCGATTGCGACACCGTTGCCCAGACATGCCGCCCAACAAAGACGAATGCCAGTAAGCTTGCCGCCCCGGCAACCTGCCCAGCACCATAAAGAAGGGCTGCCGCAACCAGCGCAGTGCCGACAAGGATATGCGGAATAGCGGATGCATAGCCCCGAAGTTTCAGCGCCGGCTTACCCGCCCGAATGCTGGCGTACAGTTTTTCGGCCCGGGCCACATCTTCCCGAGCAGGGCAGGAGCGAACCGACTCGTACCCGATGATCTCCCCGTTTTCGGTCACTGGTGTGACGTAAGCGCTCACCCAGTAAAAATCGCCGTTTTTGCATCGATTCTTCACCAATCCCATCCAGGGCTTACCAGACTTCAGGCACCCCCACATCTCCGCGTAGGCCTCCGGCGGCATATCTGGGTGGCGAACAATATTGTGGGGCTGGCCAATCAGCTCTTCACGGTTGAAGCCACTGACGTCAACGAACGCTTTATTACAGTGCCGGATCTTGCCTTTCAGGTCGGTGGAAGAAATCAACTTCTGGTTGGGGGAAAAGGTACGTTCATTGTTGGTGACGGGCAGGTTTTTTCTCATGGGCACTCCGTAAAGCGCAATATTGTTATATGTAATTCCGGTTAACACTATCGGCGCGGCCCCCATTTTCTCTAGGAGCAAATTGTAAGGAAGTGTTCAAGTACAGTTATAGAAAGAAATCGGAGGGTTTGCTTGAAAAACAAACAATGGGGTCAGACCCCAAGACATTAAAAACAAACAGCGGGGTCAGACCCCAAGACATTTGATGGTGCCAAATGTCCGGGGGTCTGACCCCAAAGGTGGGATTAGAAGTTGAAGAGGTTGCCGAACAGGCCTGCGAAGGTTTCGGGTAGTTCGGTCAGGTTGCTTGGGTCGAACAGGTCGCCCAGAGTCATCAGTTCCTCGATCAGGTCGCCAATCACCGGCAAGTCACTTTCGCCAAAGTTTGCCGGGTCCAGCAGGGTGAGGAGGTCACCCAGCAGGGGCAGGTCTTCCGGCTCAAAGGGTGTGTCCATCTCGAACAGGTTTTGCAGTCTTTCGATGAACTCATCTGTCAGCCCAAACTCTCCACCGTCCGGGAAGCCGCCGGCATCCAGCAGGCCGATCAACTGACCAATCAGGGGCAGGTCTTCAGGGCTCGGCATGCCGCCATTGCCGCCCTCTTCAGGGGCGAGCGCCAGCAAGGTGTCGAACAGGGCGCCGCCCAGATTCAGAACACCGTTGGGGCCAACGAAGGTTTCGAAGCCGTCCAGAACGGTGATGGAAGCCAGGCCGCCAAGGTCAACCCTCACCAGGGAGCCCTGCAGCAGGCCAATATCGGCCAGTGCCTTGGCATCCTGTTGGTTGGTCAGTTCGCCCAACACCGGGATTTGTGCAACGGCATCCAGAACAGTCAGCAGGCCGTCTTCCAGAGGTTCTGGCAACGGCAGGCCGTTGTCATCCACCAGGCGAAGCTGCAGCAAACCACGGTCGTTCTCTTCGAACAGATCAGCCAGCTCCGGCGGAACCGTGCTTAGATCGCCAGATGCCAGGCCCTCAAACAGCCCCAGCAGCAGGTCCGGAACCTGTTCCGGGTTGCCTCCAGTGAAGGCGTCCGCCAGAGCAGTGATCTGGCTTTGGCCCAAGCCCAGATCCAGTGCCAGGGTGCAGTTAACGCCGGGCTCTCCGTTGTTTACCGATTTCGGATCACAAACCGCGACCACCCCCGTCAGGAAGTTCAGAAAATCAACGCCATCCACGTTCGTGGTCGACATTCCGCCAAGCTGGATGCCGCCGTTCAGAATTTCAGACAGGCCATCAATCAGCGGGAGCTTCAGAATGAGTGCGTTATCCAGACTGTTAAGGCCGTCCTCCGAATCGCCGAACGCCAGCGGGTCCAGCAGGGTTCCGCCCAGTTCATTCAGGGCCGCGCCCAGCAGCGGGATCTGGTTGATCACGCCTTCATTCAGGGCCAGCACGAGCCCACCGGTTCGGAACACAACCGAATCCGTCGATTCCGCACCATTGCCGGCAAGATCGGTAATGCCGTTGGTGGTAATGACGCGATAGTAGGTTTGCCCAGCCAGGTTCTGATCAGGCGTAAACTCAACGGAGTTGCCAACCACACCAATGGCGCCGGAGACCACGCCTACAACATTGCCGTTATCGTCCAGTTCCTGAACAACAAAGGTCTCCTCATTAACGGTAGTAGGGTCAACCGGCTCACTGAACTCCATGAAAATGCGAGTATCAGGCGACGCCATGGTTTCGCCATTCTGTGGGCTGGAAGCCGCCACGGTCGGGCTGGTGGTGTCTTCTTGAGTAACGTCGCCGGTGGTAAAGCTGGCGGCATTTTTGGTGCCCAGGGTTTTGGCGGTGTCGTTATCCGGGCAATCGGCTTGCAGGCCAGACAAAGCTTCAATGGTGTGCTCGGTATTGGCGCTCAGATTGCCCTGTGGGTTCAACACCACAGACTTGCCCATCACCCGGGGGCTGCCCTCTTCAAGCGCCACCTGATTGACGCCGTTCAGCAAGCGAACGTGGGCCGCCACGCTGGCTGGGTCAACATTGGCGTTAAAGGTGATTCGCACGTTGCTGTTCAGCGCCACATCGCTTGCGCCATCTGCCGGTACGAATTCCGTCACCGCAAAAGTGCTGCTTGAGGATGCGCAGAACTGCGCCTGCTCAGTCTGGTCCCGCGTCGGGTCCTGAGGTACGGAGACTCTCGGATCACCCGGGCCTTCACCACTGCCGCCGCAGCCTGCCAAGGCCAGTGAAGAGGCAATACCCAATGCTGTCAAAGTGCGTTTTGTAATCGTCATGATCGCGTCCTCTGCTTATTTCTTCATGATTTCGGTGTGCTCGCCGGAGACAACGGCCTCCACTCGGCGGTTCTGTGCACGACCTTCCGGTGTGTCGTTCGAAGCAACGGGTTGGGATTCGCCCATACCCGATGTGGTAATCCGGTTGCGCATAATGCCGAATTCGTTGATCAGCACCTTCATCACCGCATCGGCGCGGCTCTTGGACAGCCGCTGGTTGTAGCTGGCGGAACCGGTGCTGTCGGTGTGGCCTTCCAACAAGATCGTGGAGGTGGGGTATTGCTTCATCACCTTGGCCAGCTTTTCGATGTCCGGGTAGAAGGCTTCGCGTACTTCGGTTTTGTCCAGCTCAAACTCAACGTAAAGGGTCTCGCGAATTTCCCGGGTAAGCTCTTTCGGGCAGCCGTCGGCATCCACCAGGGCGCCTTGCGGGGTGTTCGGGCACTTGTCCAGTTCGTCAATCACGCCGTCGCCGTCGGAGTCTTTGGGCGGTGCAATCACCGGCTCGCGCCGGGGCGCAATCTCAGCACTGGGTGCCGCGGGGAACTTGCGGTTAAAAAGGTAGTGAATGCCGGCAAAGTACTGGCCGTCCACATAGCCGTCTTCCAGCTCGGTACGGGCGCGCACGCCGGCCTCAAACATAAAGCGGGGCGCGAGCATGCGCTGCAGGCCACCTTCCAGGTAGAGGCTGTCTTCGTTCTTGCTGCCACCACCATCAATATCCAGGTTGGTGTTGCTGTAGCCGCCGCCGGCGAACGGGCGCCAGCCACCCAGGCGGAATTTGCCGGGGTGAATGCGGCCACCTAATGAAAAGCGCCACAGTTCAATATCGACATTGTTTACGCGGGTTTCCGGCTCGGCGTAACTGGCCTGGCCGAACAAACTGAAATTGGGGTTGAACTGGTGGGTAATGTTGAGGCCACCCTCCCAGTAATTGGCCAGGTTATCCTCCACCGCGGATTTATTGCGGGAGTTGCCGGAGTCGACATAGCTGCCCTCCAGTCCCAACGTGGTGTAACTGATCGGAAAGTTTTCAGAAGCGGCGGCCAGGCCGGTCGCAAGGGCGGCACCGAACAGTGCAGCCAGAGCCAGAATGCGTCGTTGCATGGATTATCTCCTTGTGATCTCAATGCAAAATCAGTATAAGTTGTATTATGCGATACGCAAACAAAAGATTACACAATTTCACGTTAATTGACACTCTGGCCCGAGCGGCTTGCTTTGCGCAGGGGTAGGGGGCGGCTTAATGGCCTTTTATGCAGTGGTGCAGCAGGGAAGGGGTCAGGCGTTTTCGGGCAGGGAGAAGCGAAGCGTTGTCTGCGGTGGGATCACGGTAATCTGGTCGTCCAGAATGGCGTCCAGGTTATAGATGGTGACGAACTTGGCGGTACCGAAGCGGGTGACGGCGTCATAGGCAATGGCCGTTAACTCCCGATATGGGGCCAGCTCCACCAGTTTGTCCAGCAGGTCCATCCGGTTGGAAGGCTTGCGGGGGAAATCCTCACGGGGAGCGCATTCTGCGTCCAGCCACTGGTTCCATAACCGGTTAACGTCGTCCAGCACTTCCCGGTTGGCCCGCAGGGGCAAGTTGAGGAAGCGGCAAGCGTTGAAGGTAGACAGCTTCTGCTTATTGCTGTCCCAATCGCCAATATCGACTTTGATATCGGCAAAGCAGACGCCCAAGCCTGTCGATGCGCTTTCACGAACGGCAGCGCCGATCAGACTGCCAGGGCCCTTGTTGCCATAGAGGAGGGTAATGCCTTTACGGGGAAGCTGAAAATCCGGCCCCTGAAAATAGTCAGGTTGGCAGATGGTGTATTCTGCAGGTTGCTGTTCGCCCTCGTAGAAGAAGAACGTTTTGGTACCAATGGCAGACACGGTGGCTTTACACTCCGGAAAATCAGCATGATGAAAGCCTGGGTAATGGTCAGTGCACTATTTTCTGCACCTCAGAGCGTTTGCTCAATGTCCATCAGAAGCACCCAGACTGTTCAGCTTCGTATGGTAACATTGAAAAAATATTATACAAAAACGAAAGCGTGCCATTTGTGATTCAGTGTGGATATTATCAATGAGTATTAAAGGATAAAGGCAAAGCATGGCAAGAAGCGAACTCACTCACCCGTCAAAACCGATCAACGGCCAATCCCTGATGAGCCTCAAAGCAGTGCTGGAGAGCTACCTTGGTGGCGGCGAAGTCCGTGATCTTGATCTGGCCATGCTGATGAACGTCCCGTTGAATCGGTTGAGCCAGCTTAAGCGAGCGAAAAGCTCTATCGAAACGGTCGGGCGAGACGTAACGCCCGATGAAACCCTGGGCCTGGCCGATGACGACGACGCGGTGGCCGAACTTCCCGGATTGCGGCCAAGCCAGGCCATTTTGGTGCGGTTGCTGCTGAAACACCCGGAGTGGGTACCCATTCCGTTGCGCCCCTCCCACCCGGAAGTGTTTTCCCTGCTGCAGCCGTTTATGCCGGGGGCGGATGGCAGAACACCCAACAAGGCGGGCTTTGCGCCTTTGTTTGGCCGCTCGTATATTTCTTCCTACAAACTGCTGTCAGAGAGCGCTGACGGCTCCCAAGGGGCCGGTTTGCCCATCATTCGCCTGCAGCGACTGGTGGTGGCAAAGTATGCCCGTGCATTCGCAGACGCACTCGCGGCATTGGCCAGCAAAACCCCAGAAGTGCCCGCTGATGTCCTGGCCACCGCAAAGAACCTGAATGGCTGGGCCCTGCTCCGCGAGCGGGATTCACTAACTGACTGGATGAATGATGAACTGCTGCTGAACTTCGAAAACGATGTGAATCAGCGCTTTCAGGTCTGGTTCAACGATCAATACCTTGGCATTCTGAAAGACGAGGCCGCCTCACGGGATACCAGTCCTGAGCAGGCGATCGAGAAAGGTAAATGGACCAACACCGAAGAGGTGTCTGACCAGAAACTGGCCTCCTATAGCCGCGCCCAACGCCCGATTCTGGGTCGCAGTGACAGCCCCTTCTCATTGTTCCGGGAAAGCTTTGGCCTCACCAGTGCCGAGGCATACTGGGTATTTGGTATTCAGGTAAAAGCCTTCTATCGATTCCGCCAGCGGGCGAACCAGCGTATCGATGCCCCTACCTCTATTCTCCTGCGTTATCTGTTCCGCTACCCGGACGATATCGATCTGTTCATGCCGGTACCGGCCTCTGGTCGTGACATTTTCGATGCCATCCAGCAGGAAGATCCGGACTTCAAGCTGAGCCAGCTGGCGCCTTTGTTCGGGGCATCCAGGGTAATGAGCTATGAATTTGCGGAGCCAGAGGCCGCTTGTCCATTCTTCGCCCGCCGCCTTGCCACCGTTTTCTGGCAGCAAAGGCAGAAAGGGGAACCAATCTACCGGGCCATGCGTGAGTGTGTAGAGGAGGAGGTTATCGCCCGTGGGCTGGACCTCGGGCAGTTCTGGCGGGATGGCCGTTGGCACAAATAGCCTTGAAACTTGGCATTTCGGGCAAATAACTTTACAAACCTTTTCAGTTATAAAGGTGTCAAGTCCGAATAATGCAGTTAGGATGAAATTGTGATCACGGAACTATGATCGAATGCGCCCAGTTATTCTGTACGCATAAACTAGAAGCTGGATTCATTCGGAAAACAAATAAATGCTGTTTTGTTATATAAAGAGGCCTGGTCATGAAAAATTACAATATCTCGAACCTGCTTTCTAAACCGTTCGCCGGTTCTCGTCAGAAGGGTGCTTCCTCGCTGGAGTATCTGATGCTTGGGGCGGTCATTGTCATTATTCTGGGGGTGGTCATCGCAACCGCCGGCGACGAAGGCGGCATTGGCAGTAAAATAGTTGATACTTTCAACTCCCTGCTTGGCAACGCTCAGGATCAAGTAGACGCCAACTGATCAACAACTTGTTTGTGCAGTACAAGTATTGATTTGCACAGGTGCCTTATGACTATAAAAAAAGAAAAAGGCGTTATTGCTCTGGAGTTTCTGCTGGTCTTCCCCATGATTCTTGCAATTATCTATGGGGCGGCGGGATACGGGGTACTCTTCTATAACAAGTACCAGATGCAGGTAGCAGTCGACCGCGCCGCATCAGCCGTATTCTCGCTCGACCGGCGTGAGTACAGCACCTTTTCAGATAACGCCGTAGCCTACAGCAGCGAAGTGCTTGCAGCGCTCAGTGGCCGGTTGCCGGCGGCGGCAGCCGACCACATTGCTACCCGCGAATGCGGTGTGGTTAACCATGGTGGTGTGCAGCTGCTGGAGTGTGTGCTGGTGGCAGATGCGGGTGACTCTTCCTTCATGCCCCAGGTGCGGTTTGCGGGCATTGGTGCGTTTCCTCCCATGCCCAGTCAGCTGACCGCCCGCTCCGCCATTGCGTTTTGACGTGACAAACCTTGCCCCTGCGCGGCAACTCTCATTGCGAACAATAAGGACAGGCTGAATGAGGTCAAAGTTCGTATACGCAGCGCCCTCCCTGGTTCTGGCACTGGCCGCCATCGGCCTTGCCCTCTACGGGCTCATGCAATCTCCTGAAACACCCGTAGCCACCCCGTTAGCGGAACAGGCGCCGGCCCAGGCGGTAGAGGAGAAAGAGGCGGCACCGGTTTTCCGCTATCTGGTCGCCATTGAGGACCTGGAAGCCGGCACCGTGCTCGCGCAGGAACAGTTCCAGGAGTTTGAACTGCCGGCGGCCCTGGAAAGCGCTCTCTCCCCAGATCAAGCCCCGTTTGGAACGGCTCTAAACAGACCGCTTAAAGCGGGCATGCTGCTGTCGCAATCCAGCATTGATTCGGGCACGCCGCTGCAATTGTCCCTGGCCGACGGCGCTCGCGCCATGGCTTTTGAACTGAACGCTCTGTCCAGCGTCGGTGGGCTGATCCAGCCGGGCGACCAGGTGGATATTTACGCGACCTTCAAGGGTTCTGGCGGAACCGATACCGGCACCACCCGCCTGATGCGCAATGTCGAGGTGCTGGCAGTACGCGGTGCCCTGGAACCCGGCAGTGACGCCAGTGACGACGCCCAGCGCCGCAACCAGACCATGGTGCTGTCAGTGCCGCAGGCGGAGGTTGCCCGTTTGGTCCTCGCCGCTTCGGAATCGCGACTGAGCTTTGTCGCCGCCAGACCAGAGCTGAAAGCCATTGGCGAAGAAGCGCTGGATGACATCGCCGGCAAAGCGGTGGAAGAACAGCAGATCAGCCTGCTTACAGACATCCGCCCCAGTGCCAAACCCAAGCCTGCCCCTGCGCAGCAACCCCGACAGGCGCCTGCCAGAAACCCCGGCCAAGAGGTCAAGATTTACGAAGGTTCCGGCACAAGGAGTGTCTATGTACGCTGATCTCTGTTCCCGCCTGAAGCCATCGGGCAGGGCGTTCGCCACCGCTTTGGTTGCCTCGTTGCTCTTGATTGCCACTCCGGCGATGGCCGATGCCGACAGGGTATCCGTGGCTCCAGGTGAGCAACACGTGCTGACCTTTATGAAACCGCTGGAAAAGCTCTCAGTGTCCAATCCGGATGTCGTGTCCGTCACCGCCACCGGAAAACAGGAAGTGCTGGTGACAGCAGAAGCCCAGGGTTCCGCCATTGTCCGCGCCTGGCTGAAAGGCGAAACCAGCCCGCGCCAGACCAACTTCCAGGTGTCCGATGTTCTGGGGTCAAAAAACCCGCTGCCCATGCAGGTGCAAACCGACATTCGCGTGGTGGAAGTGAACCGCTCCGAGCTCAATACCCTGGGCGTTTATTACTCGCGACTGTTCAATGGCGGTAACAACAGCGTTACCATCGCCCCGCCGGGCAGCGGTGCCACCCGGGGCTTCCCCGGCGCTTCCGCAGCCGGTGTGCCGGGCGTGGGCGCCGAAGGCTTCAATCTGTTCAGCTTTGGTTCCAGCTCCCTCAGCATCATCAACGCCCTGGAATCCGGCGGTTTTGCCTACACCCTGGCGGAACCCTCGCTGGTCAGCCTCAGTGGCCAGACAGCCACCTTTCTCTCCGGTGGTGAGTTTCCTATTCCGGTGTCGTCCCGGGACGGCGATATCCAGATTGAGTTCAAGGAATTTGGCGTCAGCCTGGCGCTAACACCCACCGTGGTCAGTGAAGACCAGATCATCCTGAAAGTGGCCCCCGAAGTCAGTGAGCTCGATTTCTCATCAGGCGTGGCCACCGGCGGCGTTGCTGTGCCCGGGTTACGCATTCGCCGCACCGAAACTATGGTCTCCATGGCCTCCGGCGAGAGCTTCATCATCAGTGGCCTGGTTAGCCGCTCCACTACCAATACCAGCGACCGACTGCCGGGCCTGGGCAACATCCCCATTCTGGGCGCGTTCTTTCGGTCAGACCGCATCGCCTCCGAAGACAAGGAGCTGATCATGGTGGTCACCCCCAGGCTGGTTAGCCCGCAGCGAAAGCTGCCGGCGGATGTTCGCAACTTCGGTAAAGAGTATGAGTACAGCAGCACCGGCTGGCTGGACATGGTGATTAATAGTCGCAGTGCAGGCGAGCCGATCGAAAGCGGCCTGAGCTGGTAAGGGAAGGGTACCCATGAGCGAATCCATAATCTGCGTAGCCGATGATGTAGGTGCCCGCGTCTGGCTTGAGCGAGTGCTCGAATCCGAGTGGAATCTGGAATGCCTCAGCTCCATGGATCTGTCTCGTGTCAGCCGTCTGGTGCAGGCAACCGGGGCACCGGTGGTGCTGGTGGCCATCGATGAGAACGACGCCAACCGGGCCCTGAAGGTGTTTGCCGCCATTCAGAAAGCCTGCCCGAACTCACAGCTGATTGGGGTTGCCCATCGGCTGTCCCAGGACCTGCTGCTCAGCATCATGCGTGCCGGTGCCCGGGATTGCCTGGTGACCGGCGTGGACGCCGATACCGCCCGCGATCGCGTTCGCCGCATAGCCGATTCCGCCGCCCAGGCGCCAACGGCCGCACCCAGTGCCGGCCGGGGCGACATCACCCTGGTGGTGTCTGCGTCCAGCATTGTGGACACACGTTTCTTCTGCCAGAACTTCGTGGCGGAACTGAACGAATACCAGGCCGGCAAAAACATACTGGCCATGGATTCCAACTCTGAGGCCAACCGCACCTTCTACTTTGACAACCTCAGCCGCCTGACCCTGGACGAGCTCATCAGCCGTGGCGACAGCATCGACCGATCACTGGTGGAAACCGCCCTGGAAGAATACCAGGATGGCCTGCGGCTTTTGTCTGGAGATATCAGCAGCGAACTGTTGAAAGGCGATGCCGCCGCAGATCTCTATATTACGATCAGCCAGCTGGCGACCCTGTTTGACCACATGGTGATCCGTGTTGATCCCGCCCACACAGGGGAATGGCTCCGAGCCATCGGCGCCAACGTTAATCGCATCATCACCGTGACTCATCCGGTGGTGGACCAGGTGCAGGCGACAGAAAAGTTGCTGCAGGAAATCAACGAGTGGGTGGCTACCGAGTGCTCCCGCTACGTGGTGGTGGATGGCTATGAGAAACGGGCCAGCCTATCGTTGTCTGATATCGAGAAAACCCTCGACCACAAGTGTGACCTGGCCCTGCCTCTGGAATGGCGCTACCGCCTGGACGCGATGAACGCGGGCTTGCCCATCGCTAACCTGCTCCATAAAAGCACCTATCACCGGAGCCTGGGCGGTTTTATACACACCTGCTGTGCCGCCGGGGAAACCCGCCGCAAATTCACCTTTAAACGCACAGCGGTTTAAGAGGGCGGATTATGGCGACCCGTATTGACGACGATTACCAGAACCTGAAAAAGAACGTTCACACCCATGTGGTGGAACGCCTCGACGAAGAGGGTATCGAAGTTGAACGGATAGACGCCCAGCAGCTTCACCGGTTCATCCAGTCCACGGTAGACCAGTACGTGTCCGTCAACCGCATCCCCCTGGCCATGGCCGACCAGACCATGCTGGTGCGGGAAATGGTGGACGAAGTCGTGGGCTTTGGTCCGCTGGAGCCGCTGCTAGCGGATGACCAGGTGAATGACATCCTGATCAACGGCGCCCGCAGTGTGTTCGTGGAAATTGCCGGCGTGCTGCAAAAAGTGCAGGTTCGGTTTATTGATGATGACCACGTGCTGCGCATCATTCGCCGCATTCTGGCCCCCCTCGGGCGCCGGCTGGACGAAAGCAGCCCCATGGTGGATGCCCGCCTGCCGGACGGCTCCCGGGTAAATGCCATCATTCCGCCTATCGCCCTGGATGGGCCGTCCATGTCCATCCGAAAGTTCTCCAGCAAACATCTGACCGCCAACCAGCTGGTCAATATGGGCTCCATGACTCGTGAATGTCTGGACCTGCTGGCGGGTATTGTGGAATCCCGCCGCAACCTGCTGGTCAGCGGCGGTACCGGCACCGGTAAAACCACCATCCTGAACCTGCTCAGCGAATTCATTCCCAAAGACGAGCGCATCGTCACCATTGAGGATTCCGCCGAGCTGCAGCTGAACCATCCGCACATCGTGCGCCTGGAAACCCGCCCCGCCAACACCGAAGGCACCGGCCGCGTCACCGCACGGGATCTCATCGTCAACGCCCTGCGGATGCGGCCAGACCGAGTAATTGTGGGCGAGGTTCGCTCCGGAGAAATCATCGAACTGCTGCAGGCCATGAACACCGGCCACGAAGGCTCCATGAGTACCATCCACTCCAACTCCGCCAAAGATGCGCTGATTCGTATCGAAACCCTGCTGGCGGTGAACGGCTACGACGCCGGCGAACGGGCCATCGCCCGGTTGATTGGCTCCTCCCTGGATGTGGTGGTTCAGCTCACCCGCCTGCCCAACGGCCGCCGTCTGGTGAGCGAAGTGGTTGCCCTGCGCCCCACCAAAGACGACCCCTACCGCATGGAAACCCTGTACCGCTCCAGCGAACTGGACTGGCTGGCGCCGGAAGATACCGGGGTTGCCCCGTGAATACCCAGCTGACCTGGCTGCTGTGCCTGCTGGCCGGTGTGGCCGCGGTGCTGGTGATCATGCTGCAGCTCACCCTGAGCCGCCTGCTGGCCGCCGATGACATCAAAAAACGCACGGCCCGGCGCCTGGCACCGGAGGTGCCGGTGGAGCAAAAACCATCGGTGATTGATCTCGGGCCACTGCAAAGCGTGCTGCTACGGGCGGGTTTCCGCGTATCCAGTGCCAGAATCCTGCTGCAGGCGATCCTTTTACTGGCAACACTGGTGGCCGTATTTATCTTGCAGGGGCTTGTTGAAGTGCTGGTATCCCTGTTTTTTGTGATCACTGCCCTGGTGACCACCTGGCGGGTAAAATTCGAGCGCCAACGCCGGCAGATTTTTGAAGAACTGCCCGGCATTCTCGATGGCATGCTGCGCTCCATTTCCGTTGGCCGCTCCGTGGAACAGAGTATCGTCAACGCCTTCAGCGATGCCTCCCCGGTGTTCGACCCCATGGTGTTCCGGCTTAAAAACGCCGTCAGCCAGGGCCGGGATTACACACTGGTACTGGATGCCTTCGCCAGCTTCTACCAGATTCCTGCCTTTACCCAGATCGCCATTGCCCTGAGAACCTCCTCTCGGTTTGGTTCTTCGGTTAAACCCGTGCTGTTTGAAGTGGCCAAGGCCATTCGTTCCCAGCAGGAGCTGCGCCGGGAGTTCATGGCTGCCACGGCGGAAACCCGGTTTACCGCCATTGTCTTCGCCATCATGCCGCCGGGCCTGGCGGTGTACATGGTGGTGCTGAACGAGCAGTTCTC
This sequence comes from Marinobacter sp. KM021, assembly GCF_050707965.1. Taxonomy (NCBI): domain Bacteria; kingdom Pseudomonadati; phylum Pseudomonadota; class Gammaproteobacteria; order Pseudomonadales; family Marinobacteraceae; genus Marinobacter; species Marinobacter sp. KM021. Next base: position 2,083,102 of record NZ_CP136129.1, on the reverse strand, counting down.
CGAGAAACTGCTGCACTCGGAGGTGGGGCAAACCCTGTTAATGGTGTCTGGCGGCCTGCAGCTACTGGGTATAGTGATGATCTGGAACCTGATCAGGGGGGTGGGCCGTGGCTGATCTTGCCCTGATTCTGGCCGCCGTGCTGGCGGTATTAGCGGTGATTGCCGGTGTTTACGGGGCACCGCGCTGGGCCCTAAAAGCCCGGGTGAGCGCCCGTTTACGCCGTGAGCGAATTGCCATGGACTCCGGCCAGGCGGAATCTCCCTACAGCGAATTTTTGATGTGGCTGGTAGACCGGAAGCTCTTTGCATCGGATTTCCGGGAACTGGAACCGGCCCTGGACGCCACCGGCAAAACACCGCTCCAGTCTCGTCAACATTATCTGTTCTGGTGTTGGCTGGTGCCATTTGGCGTTGCCGTTGCCGCCTTCTGGTGGCTGGAGTTCGTCATGGCCGCCCTGGTATTGCTGGCAGCCTTCTACCTGCCCAGGCGTTTTGCCCGCAGTGCCGGTGAAGACGCCGAAAAACTGCAGAACCGCGAAGCCATCGAGCTCTGCCACATGACCCGAATGCTGCTGGAGGCCGGCCTCAGCCCCGAGCGCTCCCTGAAACTGATCTCCCATCAGGCCCGGGATCTTATGCCCCGGCTGATTCACCGCATTGACCGGTTCAACCGGGTGATGGAAAGCGGGGCAGACCGCACCGCCGCCCTGGACGAACTGGGACGAAACCGAAACCTCACCGTGTTGCGCCATTACGTGGCCCTGATGAAACAGTCCGGCACCCTGGGCTCCAAGGTAGCCGGCGGGCTGGACCAGATAGTGGAAGAAGCCCAGCACGAAGAACGCAGCAAACTGAAAGAAGAAACCAACAAGATCGGCGCCCGAATGACTATCATCATGATGATCTTCATGCTGCCGTCTCTGTTCATGTTAATCGGCGGGCCGGCGGTACTGTCGATACTTGATGCATTCCAGCGATAGCGCATAACCGTGACAACAAAAGGTGAACTCTGACCATGCGGGTAGTAAACACATCAGGCAAATGGCAAGGAATGGCAGCGAAGCTGGGCGTTATAGGTTTGGGCCTGGCGTTGGCGGGTTGTTCCTCCATGGCCACCACAGGTACAGGCAGCACCGGGCCAGCCAAAACGAGCGGTTCGCTGGATAACGGGGTTTACCTGATCAACTGCTCTGAGGTGGCGCAGCCCGAGCACCGGGTAGAGCTGGACGCCATCGATGCCGCCATGGAAGACCGCCAATACTATGCAGCACTGGCCAGGCTGGAAGGGCTGTCGTTCGACACCCAGGCCCATTGGCTGCGCTGGGCTCAGCTACTGGGGCAGGTAGACCAGCTGGATTATTCCGAGGAAGTGTTCCGGGCCATCGTGGACGAATGCAATTCCTACCAGGCACTGCATGGCCTGGGTGTGGTACAGGTGAAAAAAGACAACACCCTTGAAGCGATCGATTTGCTGACCAAGGCCAAATCCCAGGCACCGGCCAATGCCGATATCCGTAACGACCTGGGCTACGCCCTGATGCGCGCCGGCCGCTACGACCGCGCGGCGTTTGAATTGCGCACCGCCTACGAGCTGTCGCGGGGCAGGCGATCTACCCGGCAGAATCTGATTGCCGCCTATTACCTGAACGGTGGCGATGCGGCGATCAAACAGTTGCAGCGGCAAATCGGCCTGACCGAAGAACACATTGCCGCAGGCAAACGTCAGGCGAGCCAATTGGCCGGCCTCTCTTTTGCGCAACAATCGGACTCAACGGTTTCCCGGATTCTGGAAGCCCAATCTGAACAGCCTGCCAGGGGCGGTGAGCTGAGCGAACCGGTCGTTATCCAGACCCTGGAAAGACTCAAAGAGTCCTTCCAGCAACCGATACCGCAACGCATAGGTGAGTCTACCCGCGATGAATAAGAGTCGGCAGCAGGGCGTACTGATTTTTGCAACACCGTTGCTACTGGCATTGGTGTTCATCTTCGTGACCCTGCTGATCGACGGCTCCCGACTGCTGATGATGCAGTCACAAATGCAGTCTGTGGTGAACTCCGCGGCCACCGCTGCAGCCGATGAAGCCCAGGCCTGTGGTGGCACAGACGTTACCTGGAATGCCATGCAGCAGCGCGCCCTGCTGGCGGCGCAAGCGGCAGGCTTTGACGGCGAGGCGAGCGATCTGGAAATTCTCCCGGGTGTGCTCCGCCCCGGTGAAACCGCCACCAGCCCCATGCGCTTCGCCAGCCGAAACCCGACCACAGAAATGGCCCAGACCAACGCCACCCATGTGCGTTATACCCGCACGGAGCCAATCTCTTTCCTGCTGCCACAGGCCCTGTTCCCGCCCATCACCGTTTCCGCCGATGCTGTCGCTCGTAAGGAAGTCTACGCCACCCTGAGTGCCGCCGGTTCAACCGCCACGGTGGAGGACGGCCTGCTGGGCATGTTGATTGGCAGCTTGTTGGGTATGCCTGGCTATAGTCTGAATGCTACTGACCTCAGCAGTCTTGAAAATACGTTGATCGGGCTCGGTGACTTGCTGGCTGCATTAGGCGTGGACAACCTGACCGATCTGGTCGACGAGCCGTTGCTGGATGTGCTGGACGCCGTGGTCACGCTTGCCGGTGGCACAGTTACTCCGGCTGGCCGGGTGGTGGATGACCTGACAGGTGCCCTTGGTCTCAGCGGCCTGAACGCATCGGCAATCTTTGAAGTTTTGGCAGAACCGCCACCTCCGCAGCAGACGACCGTTCCGGTCTACGATTTCGTGATCAGTTTGGTTATGAACAGCGTTCGAGCTTCAAATCAGGCTGGCAGTGGTTTGCTGTCGCTGGACCTGGATACCTCAGATTCAGCGTTGCTGAACAGTCTTGTAGGTTCCGAAAGCCTGCTTGCGGATGTGGATGTGGCATTGGGTTTGTGGGTGAATGAGCCTCCGAAGATCGTTATTGGCCCTGCACGGCAAGATAGTGATGGCCAGTGGATGACGAAGGTGTCAGCCGCCGATATTGGCCTGGATGCCCGGATAGAGGTGGATCTCAGCTCCGGTTTGATTGGCACGGTGACCACCTTATTGAACGTGCTCACGCTAGGATCACTGGACGTCAAACTCTTAACGGATGATGACGGTGGCATTCGAATTCCCCTTGTTGTCAAAGTCGGCGGTGGTGAGGCCTTTTTTGAGGGTGCGGATTGTGCCAAGGGCGACAGCAACACCACCCGTTTCGATTTTCGAGTAGAAGGAGGGGCAGTTAGTGCCGAGTCCGGTGCACTGAACCCGGCAAATGGACAGATAGTGCCAGAGCCGATTTACGCACCAATATTGGATGTAGAAGCGAAGTTTCTCGGAGTGGTTACACTGGTGGATATGGAAGTCTGTCTCAGCGCAGACGCGGATGTGGATATAGGTTCCAGCGCCAAATACGAAACCTTGGCCCCCTACAACCTCTCTTGTCCCGGCGGAGTGTGTGAAATCGGGGAGATTAAATCCACAGGCGGCCTCGACAGCATTAATGTAGAAGTGAACAACGTTTCTTTGCTCAAATGCAGTGGCTCGACTTCCAGTAATGAACAGAATGTGATCGACACGTTAATCGGTGGACTGGTAAGCCCACTCACAAGCCTCCTCTCTGTGGTGTTGGAGGAAGTCGTCACCACCCTCGTCTCCCCACTACTCTCCGCACTGGGCGCAGACCTCGGTGGCATGCACTTACGGGTACTGGGCGCCGAACAAACTGGCTCCCAGCTGGTAGAGAATGTAGTCTTTGAAGAATAACCCCCAGCAACCAAAGAGCTGTAGAGATGTTTGAGGGCACGGCCTGGCCAGAGCGGTTACTGCAACCAGAGACAATTCTGGTCGCTTTGCTGGGTCTTTCATTGCTTGCCCTTGCCGCATGGCATCTGCGCACCCGCAACCGCTTTCAGCGGCAAGAGCATCAGCTTGCCAACGAAAAGGAAGACGCCCAGCGGCGGCTGCGCTCCTCCATGTCAGACACCCGGGCCATGCTGGACCAAGGCTCTTCGGTGATCATGGTGTTCGATCGCATCACGCTAACGCTCCTGTTCGCCAACCGCCACGCCCTGGATCTGTTCGGCTGCGACTCCGTTGAAGAGCTGTCTGACACCGTGCTCATGCGCCCGGATGCCTGGCAGACCAAACCTTATTCCCTGTTGGATTTTGAAAGGTGGATCAGCCAGCTCAAGACTTCCGGATTCCTGCGCCAGGAATGGCTGTTCAGCACAGAGGGGCAACAAGGCATCTGGATGGACTGCTACATCAGCAATACCGTTTTCGAGGGCCGCCCGGCGCGTACGCTCAGTGCCAACAACATCCACGCCTACAAGATGAACCAGGCGGCGGACAAACTGCGCAATCGTATTCTTACCGGCATCAACAGCAGTGCGCCCATGGAAAACCTGGCCGACAGCCTATGCAAGCTGGCGGAGATCCGCCTGCAAAATACCCGGTGCCTGATTACCCGTTACGACCAGCAGCGTGACACCCTCACACCGGTGGGCAACAGCGGCCTCGCCAAAGACTTCCGGGAAACACTGCCGGCCATTCCCGCTCGCTATGGCAGTACCTCCATCGGTACCGCTGCCTACACCCGCAACCGCACAGTGTGTGAATCCATCATGGATGACCACCGATGGCAGGGCTACACCAAGGTGGTGGCAGATCTGGGTTTACAGGCGTCCTGGTCTGAGCCCGTGGTCGGCCAAAAAGATCAGTTGCTGGGCGTAGTAACCATATTCAGCCAGCAACCCAGCAACCCGGACGAACAGCAACTGGAAGACCTGGCCTCCATCGTGTCGCTCACCGGCCTGGCCATCGAGCGCAAGCAGTGGCAGAGAACACTGGAGGCTGCGGCATCCAGCGAACGCTTTATTCGCCAGCTTGGGGTGGACCTGGTCAACCTGCCCAGCGGTGAGGAATTCGAGCCCAATCTTCGTTACCTGCTGCACCGCATCGTCACCCAGTACGAACTCGGTGCCTTATCCCTGTGGGAGCGCAACGAAGATGATCAGGATTTTTCGTGCCTGGCTACGGTGCAACAGAATACGTCAGCCTCCGGGGCTTCGGAGACCCGCAACAACTCGGCGCAACCGATTCCCATGACCATCGTGGGAGAAATGCTGGCCGAAACCGCAGCCGAATACCTCACGCCACAAGACACCATCTACAACCGGATTCGGTTGACCGACGAGCCAAAGCCGATCCTTCTGACGGCCCTGACAGACGAGCTCAACGAAAGCGGATTTATAGGCTTCCTGGCGGTGCAGTCCCGCTATATGTACATCCCCCAGGCCACCATTGATCACCTGCAGGTGATCGGCTCCATGGTGCGCACCGTGTTGCTCAACCGCCGCCTGGTGCTCTCCATGGCCAGCGATATGGAAAGTGAGCAGCGGGCACGGAAAAAGCTGGAAGGCGAGCTCTCGGTGGCCCGTTCCATCCAGATGTCCATGGTGCCCGGTGGTGGCCAACTGCGAGAGCAGTATCGCAACTGGACCATCGAAGCCTGGCTGCAACCGGCTCGGGCCGTGGGCGGGGACTTATATGAGCTTATCCGCCTGCCCAGTGGCAAACTGCTGATTGCCGTGGGCGATGTCTCAGACAAAGGCGCTCCGGCGGCCCTGTTCATGGCCAGGACCGTCAGCCTGCTGAATTACCTGGCCCGCTCCATGGACGGCGACCTGGCCGGCATGGCCCACGCCCTCAACAACGAACTGTGCCGGGCTAACGACGCCTGCATGTTCGTCACCATGGTACTCGGGGTGTTGGAGCTCAGTTCCGGCGAAGTACAATGGCTGAACGCCGGCCACAATGCCCCCATGTTTGTGGATGGTAAATCCACACCCAAACTCATGGAGGGGAACCCTGCAGCACCTTTTGGCGTGTATGAAGACGTGGACTACACGGTACAGAGTGCCAGAATACAGCCGGACCAAAGTATTACCCTGTACAGCGACGGCGTCACCGAAGCCTTCGACAAAGAAGGGCAGGAATTTGGCGAAGAGCGTTTGCTGAACCTGGGCTACCGGGCTATAAACCAAAGCGAGGGGCTGCTTGGTTACATGCGAGAGCAGCTGTTGTCTTTCGCTGGTGGCGCGCCCCAATCCGATGACATTACCTTACTGACAATCCAACATCATGGCACTATCCATCCAGTCCACAGAGACGATAGCAAGCATCCTGCAAAAAGTTCGTGATCACTACGGCGAGCATTGCCTGGATAACGACAGGGTGAGTGACTGCTACACCATCATTGATGAATTTCATGCCAATATTAAAGAGCATGTCGCTACAAAAATTGACAGCTGTCAGTGGTTTCTTGAGGTAGTGTGTGATGATGGCAAGGTAAAACTGGAATTTGAATACGCTGGCCCGGGGTTCGACCCAACGCACTCGAACCCTCCTGGCGAACAGCCTGTGGAGGCCCGCCCCATCGGTGGTTTGGGGTTGGCCATCATGTCGCAACTGAGCGACGAGATGAACTATCGCTACGAGAATGGCACCAACAAGCTCACGGTAGCACTCGACACCACATTGCCCAGGGAAGACGACCCATGCCTTTGACCATTATCGAGCAGTACACCTCGGATGAGGCGTTGAGCTTTGAGCTTCAAGGCTCGCTGGACAGCGACACCGCACCGCAGCTGGACGAACGCCTGGCGGAAGCCATCACCCCAACCACCCGGCTGGTGGCCTTCAACATGGCCGGTGTCAGCTTTATCAGCTCCGCCGGTTTGCGGGTCATCTTCAAAACCCTGAAACTGATGAAAGCCCGAAAGGGGCAGGTAAGTGTCAGCCAGATGAGCAAAGGGGTGAAAAAGGTGTTCGAAATCGTCAAAATCATGCCGGACCTCACCGTGTTTGGTGATCAGGCTGAGATGGACGAGTACCTGGAAGCTATTCAACGGCGCGAAGAGTTGTAACACAAGGAGAAGCTATGGCTATTGTTCTGGACGGAACAGTCGCAATCCAGAGAGATCAGAGCGGTGATGTCGCCAACGTGATCTGGTTCCTCTATGGCCTGCCGGCTTCCGGCGGTGCGCCCAATAATGCCGTATTCCTGAACGAATCCTTTGGCAAGGCCTCGCCCCAGATGGTCTCGTTCGAGCTGGATGGCGAAGAATACGTGGTCTATGCCGACTGGCAGTCATCTGCGGATGTGCATCAGGGTCATGAAATCAAAGCCTTCTACAAAACCTACGGCTACATCCTGATCTCCTGCCTGCGCGATGACATAGCCTCAGACGAAGGTCTGATACGACGGGAGTGGATTACTCCTGTAAAGTATTATGAGGATTATGTGACAATGGTCAGCGAATTAGCCAAAGTAGGCTAATATACTAAGCTGATAATACAGAAAGGACGTATGTATTTATTGAAAGAATCAACGCAACTCAAATGGTTAATTTGAGACAGTGGAGAACATCATGCGCCAGGAATACCAGAACGCCTACCTAAACGCCGTCCGAGCCATGGCAGAGAACGGAATGACCGTACAGCTACTCAGTGGTCGTGAGCTCAGGGCACGCTCTGGTGAAGCCGAGGCGCAAACGTCTGAACGTTACATGACCCAGGAATTCAGCCGTCAGGTAGCCGCGGTATGCCACGGCTCACTGGCCTTGTCAGATATCAGCGCAGAGCAATTGATCAAACGCGATCAGGGCGAAACCAAAACCGCCACCACCAGCCAACGCGCCAAAACCACCTCGTAAACCAAATTGGGGTCAGACCCCCGGACATTTCACCTCATCAAATGTCCTGGGGTCTGACCCCAAAAGTTTATTCCCGATTATCCGCCGTACACTCAGCCGCACCCGGATTGCTTGAGCAGCGAATGTTCGCCATCAGTTTAAGCATGCGCGGGTCGTAGACAGATGGGGCACGGTTTACGCCATCCCGCATCTCCAGGCGGTTCTCCCGGAACATTTCCTGATAACCCACAATGTCCTGATCGGGGATCTTGATCCATTTTTCATCCGGAATGGCCGCTTCCTGGCTTTTGATCAGGTTCATCACCTGCGGGTACATGTCCCAGGCCGCTTCCCGGGCCTTCTGGGCGGTGTCGCCATCTACCACGCCCTCACGGGCAATCAGTTGTACCGTCAACTGCGCCAGCGGATAGTCCACCACGCCGCCATCTGGCTCAATACCTTTGTACAGTTCCAGTGCTTCATAGGCGAAGGCCGGCGCGTAGGCGGTGTCTACGGAGCCGTTGTTGAACTTACCGGCAAAATTGGTGATGTCGGATGGCACCACGGTGGCCTTCACGTAGTTCACCATGTGGATGGCGTCTTTCTGGTAGTCCAGGGTGGCCATCCGCTTGCCCGCCAGGGCGCCAGCGGTGTTGATGGAGCGGTCATTCACAAACAGGTAACCGGCACCCACCGGGAAAATACCCAGCACCTCGTAGCCGTCGCTCTTCATCAAATCTGCTGCCCGGGGCTGAGCCAGGGTAGCCAGCAGGGTTTCCAGGTTGTCGTAGGTGGGCAGGGCACCCACGGCACTGATCGAGCCGGTAAACTTGTTGAACGGCCGGGTTCGCAGGTCTGTGGCGGCCACCGCATCACACTGGCCGGCGTTGAAATCGCCCACCGCCACGCCTTCATCGGTATAGGGCTTCAGTTGCAGGTTAACCCCCAGAGAACGCATCTCCAGGGCATAATCCTTCATCACGTTGAACACATCGCCGTTGGCACCGATGACATCGAACACGCAAACAGACATGGTGTTGGCCGAGGCCAGCGGGGCGGCACAAGTGAGTGCCAGGGCTCCGATAAACTTACGCATGGTTATTACTCCCGTCAGACATTGTCTTTGTTTTCAGTCAGGGGCGACCTTATAGGAGGTCGTCCAGATCCATTGTTTGGGTTGACCGGTTGGACGATACCGGCGATAGGCTACCAAATGAGTTGGACGGTGTTCGGTAGCCATAGTTGGCAGCCCAGTGCTTATCCGAAGAATGCAGCAACACCCGGTGCGCGACGCTGTCCAGCAACTGGTAGGCTGAAGACACCTCCATATCCGATTCCGCATCGGCGGCTGCCCGGATGGCTTCTTCCAGCACATCCGGCCGGCCAAAGGTTTCCGCTGCCACCACTTCCAATGCACTGGCTACCCGGAAGCCGCGATCAAAGCCCAGCTCCCGACTGTGTTCCAGTACCTGCCATGGGTCTGGGGACATCGGTGGGCGGGTATCCGGCAGCAACAGCCAAACGAGGGCCCGCACCGCATTGGGCACGCCGCCCCACTTGTCATTCTCGACACAGCGCACGGCCCGCTCGGCTTGTGGGGCAATGTTGCGCGGAATGCCCGCCATGGCGCCGGAGTTGGCATCGTTCACGATGGCTTGCAGCCCGGTGACCAGGCCCATCAGGAAGGTCAGTTCATCCTGATCATCAAACAGGAACGGGCACTCCAGGGGCTCGGCACCCGGGTCAAACTTATAGGCCGCCATGGCACGTTCAAACGCCAGCAGGCGGCGGTGGGCAATTTCCGCGTTCAGCCGCTTGACCCGCTCCCGGGCATCCCGCGCTTCGTTCACATTGCCCTCGTGGTTAGCGCGAAGGTACGTGATCTCCGCCTCCATGGCGTTGTATTCAGAACAGTTCGCCGCCAGCAGCATCAGCAAAGAGCCGGTGGTGTCGGGTGGGGAAGTCACGCGGGAGAAGGAATACACCAGCGGGTCCAGTGACAACCCCAGTGCACAGGCCATCTCCGGGTCTTTCATTTCCAGCACATAGGGAGTGGCTTCGCCCTCCGCGTAATTGGAGAGCACAATGCCCGTGGTGGTGTATACCGGGTTGGCCGAGCAGCCGGCCAGGGTAAGGGCGGCGCCGGCAAGCAGAACCGTTTTGCCAGCGGAGAATGCACCCAGCGCCTGGGCGCTACGTTCACGTAAGCGATGGATCAAGGCCTTTGTCATGGGCTGCCTCTTGTTGTAATTGTTGGATGTGTTGGTCTGTTATCGGTTTTCTTACATTAAACTAATCGAATGGACTAATTCATGCTTAATTCATTTTGGCAAATTATGGACAAGTCCCGGGGCAAGATCAACGGCCTCGAAGGCGCTGTGTTCCTCGTTGGTGGCCGTCAGCAACCGGCTGGGGGTGTAGCCCTGCACGAACTCCACCGCATCTGAAGCACTCAGGGGCGGGCACAGCCAGTAGCCCTGGCCGTAATCGCAACCCAGGGTGCGCAGCGTCTTCCATTGGTCCCGGCATTCGATACCTTCCGCCGTTACCGTCAGCCCTGCGGCCTTGGCCTGCTCAATCATCTGGCCCACATGGCGAATGCCGGCAACCGTGTCGAGTTTGGCGGTATCTTCCCGGTCGATCTTCAGTTCCGCCACCGGCAACGTGTCCAGGCGTTCGTGGTTGTTGAAGCCGGTGCAGAAATCATCCAGCGATACCTGAATACCGTGGCCTGAGAGCGCTTCCAGGGTTTGTGCCGCTGCCAACGGGTTATGGAAAGGCGCGGTTTCGGTCAGCTCGAACATCAGCTTGGGCCGGGGTGATTCGGCCAGCAGCCAGGTAACCGAGCGCAGGAAGTCTTCATCCTGAACGCTCATGGCAGAGACATTCACCGAAATAGGGAAAGGGCTCCAGCAAAGGCGGGTAAGGGCAGACCAGGAACGCCAGGTTCGAAGCGTTCGCTCCAGAACGTGAAGGTCCAGCATCGGGGCCAGCCCATGCTGCTCCGCCAGGGGCACAAACTGATCCGGCGCCTGCCGGCCAGACACCACCTCTGGCCACCGCACCAGCACCTCAATACCGCCCAGCTTGCCATGGCTGAACGCCACCTTGGGCTGAAATACCAGGTCAAACCCCACAGACCGGATGACATCCCGAATCCGTGTTGCAGAATCAATCTTACCGAGCTCAGAAACCGCGCATTCCGGCATGACACACCTTCTTGTTATCGAATGAGGTTGCGTATTCTGACTATACAGGTGCAGAACAGGCCAGGGTTATGGCGTAAATGGCAGACGTCAGCAGGCGGCTTGGCCAATCGCTCGACTGAAATAGAAACCGCTGACGTTATTCCATAAAAATCCACAGAAAAGGATGAAAAACGCAAAAGCATCGTATAGCATAATAAATGCGAACTAAAGCGGGGTTTCCGGCCCCAATCGTAGTCCTCCTCCGAACGCTTTGGTTCGCTCAGTCTCGGAACGCTGCAAAGCTGTACTCCGTAAAGCGTGTTGCCGACCTGACCGAGACTGAAGTCGCTTGTTCTGTTTGCCCGCCACTGCCGCGGGCTTTTTTTTGGTTTTTATGGGTCTGTCCCAAGGGTCTGTCCCCGCATGGGGGCTGACCCCCTTTGCCCGTCCCTGCCACCAAACTAGAGCCCATGGGTCCAAAATGGGTCAGTCCCCATGCGGGGACAGACCCCTAGGACAGACCCTTGCCGAAAATGTGACCAAGTTACTTGCGTTCCCAAATATTTGACAAACTTTAACCCCCAAATCTGTCCACAAAATACTCAGTCAGCCTTTTTGTCACTTGCGTGTAATCCAGCATCCCGTAGAATCGTCACACTTCTGAAACACACCATAAACAACCTGACAAGGATCGCGTTAGGAACTTTCCTCCCGCTTATTTCGTTATATCCTTGTCTCAAGAAAACAAAATCCTATGACCTCAAAACACTGGGCCCTGGTCGGTGGGGCGGTAGCGTGTTTGACCGTGCACTTCTCTCAGCCAGAGCCACCAACGTCAGCGTTTGGATATAGATGAACGATCTGTCTCGCCCAAAATTTAACGCTCAATCCATCGCCGGTGTGAAACTCAGTAAACCGCGCCACGAATACCCTCTCGCCCCAATGGCGAGTGCGCCCGTCCAGTTAATATTCTGGGGGCAATGGTTTATTGCTACTGTTATCCAGGTGGGATTGCTGGTGGCACTTACGTTGGATAAGTCCGGTGACGTTTCCTCCGCGTACCGGATCCTGGCTGTTATTTCTGCGCTTCTTGCGGTGCCGCTTTGTGCCTTGTTCCGTTTGTACAGCACCCGCAATGGCTATTTGGTAGGAATTGCCCGATTGGCGGCAGTGTGGGCGACTCTGACTGGAACGCTGATTTTTATTGGATTCGTCACCAAAACGACGGAAGTATATTCACGAGAAGTGGTTCTTCAGTGGATAAGTGGTGGTTTTGCCTTTCAGGCTGTCGCGTACCTGTCACTGCATAGACTCGCGAGAAAGTTTGAAGATAAGCTGAGTGCGTCAACGGCTTCGATTGTCATTGGTTCTGGCCAACTGGCATTCAATCTGGCCACCAAGCTTCGATATGAGCGCAAAGAACAAATGCTTGGTATTGTTGCGCTTGACGAAGATCAGGATTCTGATTTGGCGCAAACAACCTACTTCCCGACTTTGGGCGTGGTAAGCCAGCTGCGCGCCTTGCTTCAGGAGAATAAGGTAGATCGGGTCTACATAGCGCTTCCCGCCAGGGAAACTGATCAGATAGAAGGGCTGTATGTAGATTTGCTGGACGCCAATGTCGACGTCATATGGGTACCTGACTTCGCAAACCTGAAACTGCTCAATCACAGTATCCACAATCTTGGAGGGCTTGCGGCTATACACCTTAATGAGAGCCCTCTAACCTCGTATCCAGGCAGTGCGTTGATGAAATCGTTCATGGACCGAACGGTTGCCTTGCTTGGCATCGTTCTGGCCAGCCCGGTTCTTTTGGCTTGCGCAATGGCGGTTAGAATTTCCTCCCCAGGCCCGATCCTCTTCAAGCAAAAGCGCCATGGTTGGAACGGAAATATTATTAACGTCCTGAAATTTCGTTCGATGAAGGTTCACAATGATGCTCAGGTTAAACAGGCGCAGAAGGAAGACCCGAGAGTAACCGGAGTTGGGCGCTTTCTTCGCCGTTCATCTCTCGATGAATTGCCTCAACTATTCAACGTCTTACGCGGAGACATGTCTTTAGTTGGCCCACGTCCGCATGCTGTAGCTCATAATGACTACTACTCAGATAAGATTCTTGCTTACATGGCCCGTCATCGTATTAAACCCGGCATTACCGGGCTTGCCCAGATCAGCGGCTATCGTGGTGAAACCGATACGATCGATAAAATGCAAAAACGAGTGGAGTTAGACCTGGAGTACATCAACCACTGGAGTCTTTGGTTGGATATCAAAATCCTGCTCAAAACACCATTTACGCTGCTGTCTAAGAATATCTATTGAGCACAAGCGGAAAAATTTTAATGAAATCCCTTCGGAACCGTCGTTTAACCGTCTTTGTACCTGCGCTTTTAGCGTCATCGGCACTGAATGCCGCACCATGGCTTGAACCGGGCGATTTGAGAGCCAGGCACGCCGTTCAGAAACTGGCAGATCGTGGCCATTACGAGCGGGGTGTAACGACCTGGCCGATTATGTGGAATGACATAGATAGTGGGATAACGACTGGCGTTTCCAGCGACCTTCCCGCTACCGGTTCCCAAAATGCCTATTTGCGTTTCGAACGAACAGAACAGGGGCGCTCCGGGTTCCGCTCAGAAATCATGGTTGGGGGCACTTCTGAGCCTGGTTTTGTGAGAGGTTTCCAACAAAAACCGAGGGAAGAGGGTGAGGTAGCCCTGACGGTTCAGTGGCAAGGTGAATACCTGGCCATGGGATTATCGCCTCAATACGCCGCCAACCCGTCAGATGATAAGGATTTCCGTGCAGACGGCTCCTATGTGGCTGGCGTTGTTGGAAACTGGGTGGTCGGGGTTGGTGCCATTGATCGCTGGTGGGGGCCAGGTTGGCAATCGTCTTTGCTCCTCTCTACAAATGCCAGACCAATGCCAGCGGTGTTCGTGAACCGAGCCGATACAGCCGCACCAGAGCACCCTTGGCTTAGCTGGATTGGCCCCTGGAATCTCACCGTCTTTGCGGGGCAGATGGAAAAGGAGCGTGTCGTTCCCGATACGCAACTGGTTGGAATGCGTTTGGCTTTGAGGCCCTTGCCTGGGCTTGATATAGGCTTCTCCAGGGCCATCATGTTTGGTGGGGAAGGCTTTTCCAATAGCCTTTCCACGTTTTGGGATGCCTTTATTGGGGACGATAATTCTATTGATGGTTCAGACCCAGGCAATCAACTGGGGGCGATCGATATCCGTTATGGCTTTCCAGTTGGCGGTCAAACCATGAGCCTATATATGGAAATGATGGGGGAAGATGAGGCAGGGTATATGCCCTCCCGGAAATCCTGGTTATTCGGATCCGACTGGACTACCCAATTTCTAGATGCCAACCAGCAATGGTTTGTCGAGTATGCCATTACACTTGCAGACGATCTTATCGGGGACAGTATACCCAACTACGCCTACAGTCATTACCGATACAGAACGGGTTACCAGTATTTGGGTAGAAACATGGCTCCAACATTTGATGGCGATTCGGAAACCCTCACACTAGGGTTGTTTCATTTCATGAATAATGGCAGCGACCTCAGCTTCTCACTCAGCCACGCCAACCTGAACAAAGACGGCGGAAATCGAGTTGTTCAGCCTGATAACAAGATTGCCTACTTTGTGCCGGATGGTGCGCAAAAAGCTGTTATAGCCAGCGCAGGTTATGGAACAGAATTCATGAACGGTTGGTTGAGCCTGAATGTTCAAGCCACAGATAAAAAAATCCGGCTGCTAGGCGGTGAACAAGACCAGTGGTCTGCTGCAGCAAGCTGGACTTACCGCTTTTGATCGACTTTGCACACAAACAAATGGAATCAGCCCAAGTGAATTTGAAAAAGCTGTTACTGGCACTCGCGATACTGTTCCCTTTGGCGGCTGGTGCCCAGGCTCCCAGCCAAGCCCAGATTGAGCAATTCAAGCGTCTACCCCAGGCTCAACAAGAAGCATTGGCACGTCAATATGGTGTGGATCTTGGCAGTCTTACCGGCGCCCAACGCACCACCCAGCGTCCGGAACAGGTCAACGTAGTAGAGCCGGTAACCACCATCACTGATGAAGAACGCGACCGGGCTCGAGAACAAAGAGAACAGGAAGACAAACAAACCACCAAAAACGGTGGCCTCAAGCCCTACGGCTACGACCTCTTCGCCGGCAGCCCCACCACCTTCGCGCCAGTAACCGAAATCCCCGTACCCTCCGATTACACCCTGGGCCCGGGCGACGTGCTGCGCATACAAATGTGGGGCAACCAGAACCAGAACCTGGAACTGCCCATCAGCCGCGATGGCACCATCAGCTTCCCGGATTCCGGCCCGGTCACCGTGGCAGGCCTGAGCTTCGACGAAGCCCGCCAACAAATCCGCAAGCGGGTATCTGAACAGTACATCGGCGTAGAAGCCTCCATTACACTGGGCGAACTGCGCAGCATGCGGGTGTTCGTTCTGGGTGAAGCCCGCAACCCCGGCTCCTACACCGTCAGCTCCCTGTCTACCATCACCAACGCCCTCTATGTCTCCGGCGGGGTAAAGCAAAACGGCTCCCTGCGCAACGTACAACACAAGCGCAACGGCAAACTGGTAGGCACCCTGGACCTGTACGACCTGCTCCTGAAAGGCGACAGCAGCGCAGACAACCGTCTGCAACCGGGCGATGTCATCTTCATCCCGCCCGTGGGCAAACGCGCCGGTATAGAGGGTGAGGTTTACCGCCCGGCCCTGTACGAGCTCAAAGGCGACAACACCCTGGCGGACCTGGTGCGTATGGCCGGCGGCCTAACCCCGCAAGCCTATCCCCAGCGAGTTAACATCGAGCGAACCAACCGGGACTTCCTGCGCATCATCGCTGAGGCAGACTACACCGCCCAGCAGGGCCAGAATGCCCGCGTACAAGCCGGCGACCGTGTTCGCATACCGTCTATCTCAGACATCACCGGCCAATATGTGGAAGTAAAAGGCGCAGCCACCCGTGCTGGTAAATTCGCCTGGATGCCGGGCATGCGCGTGAGTTCCATAATCCGCAACCTGGATGCCGATCTGCTCCCGGTCGCAGACAAGCAATACGCAGCTGTGGTTCGTACCAACCCCAAAGACGACACCATTTCCGTGCTTAACCTCCGTCTCAGAGTAGCGGCACGAAACCCGGGCGGCGAGCACGACCTGGAGCTGGAAGAGCGAGACCGCCTTTTCCTGTTTTCCGACGCAGGCAAAGTGGACCTGCAGCAGAAACCAGAAAATGAGCGCGAGAACGGGGCTTTAGCTACCGCTGAGAAAGGCGCGTCAGAACAGGGCCCGGAGAACTTCACTCGGGAACGCCTGTTCGCACCGGTTCTCCAGCGCCTGAAAGCCCAGGCCCGGCCCGGTAGCCCCCAACAGACCATCCGCATCAGTGGCCCAGTGCGCTACCCCGGCGAATACCCCATGCCTGCCACCCGCAGCCTCGCGGATGCCGTATTTGTTGCTGGCGGGTTGAAAGACTCCGCCTCTCTGTATCAAGCCGAAGTGGCCCGTTACACCACCGATGACGATGGCATCGGCCAGACCAACATTCTCAACGTGAACCTGGCAGACGCCATGGCCGGCAACGCAGACCTCAGCCTGCAAAGCCGCGACACCATCCTGATCAAGTCCATCCCGGACTTCGCCAAAACTCGCACCATCACCCTGGCCGGTGAAGTGCGTTACCCCGGCGAATACACCTTCCGCGATGGCGAAACCCTGAAAGACGTACTGCAAAGGGCAGGGGGCGTAACTAGCAACGCCTTCCCCCGCGGCGCCGTATTCACCCGTGAAAAACTCCGCCAACTGGAAGCCCAGCGCCTGCGCGAAGCCGAAGAACGCCTGCAAGGTGACTTGCTTGGCGTACAGCTGCAAGGCGACAGCTTCGGCGGCCAAAACGCCGAGCGGGTACAGCAAGTACAAGGCTTGCTGGAAGAAGTACAAAACAGCCGCCCAGTCGGCCGAATGGTCATAGATCTGGCTGCGGTACTGGAAAACGAAAACTACCAGGCCATCCGCCTGCAAGACGGCGACCGCCTGACCATACCCACCATCCCGCAGTCCGTCTCCGTATTCGGCGAAGTACAATTCCCCACCAGCCACCTGCACCAGGCCGGCCTAACCGTGGATGACTACCTCGAACGCTCCGGCGGCCCCACCCGCCAGGCAGACGAAAGCCGAGTCTACGTAGTAAAAGCCGACGGCTCCGTAACCCTGCCCCAGCGCAGCCGCTGGTTCGGCGGCAGAAGCCAGCAACTCGAACCCGGCGACACCATCATCATGCCGATCGACGTAGACCGCCTGAACCAGCTCGAACTCTGGACCAACGTAAGCCAGATCGTCTACCAAATCGCCTTGGGCGCCGCCGCCGTCGGCAACCTGTAATATCAGCGGCCAAGGGTCTGACCCCGAACGGGGTCTGACCCACCAGGCACCCAAGCTAAACCAAGGAACAATATCCGTGGCCGAACAAACCACAACACATTACCCAGACGACGAAATAGACCTCCGAGAACTCTTCGCCACCCTATGGCAAGGAAAATGGCTTATCCTGGGTTTAACATTCGTCTTCGCCGCCGCAGGCATAGCCTACGCCCTCTACAAGCCCAACATCTACCAGGCAAGCGTCCTTCTGGCCCCAGCTAATGATGAAAGCAAGCTGGGCGGTATTAGTGGCCAGCTCGGTGGCCTGGCCAGCCTCGCGGGTATCAGCCTGGGTGGAGGAAACTCCAATCAGACTGTTATTGCTAAAGAGGTCCTGCAGTCACGGGCCTTCCTCACATCCTTCATCCACCGCCATAACCTGGTGATTCCTTTGTATGCTATCAAAGGCTGGCGAGAGGAAACCGATGAATGGATTTACGACACAGATGTCTACAACCCGAACACGGGAGAATGGTTGCCAGACCGTAAAGGTAAGAGCCAAGAGCCCACCAACTGGGATTTGGTAAAGGCTTTCAGAGAAGACCACCTCAGTGTGAGCGAGGCCAAAGACACCGGAATGATCACTGTGAGTGTAAAACACTACTCACCCCGCGCGGCGCAGCAGTGGGCGCAATGGCTAGTGCACGATATTAATGAGCACATGCGAGTACAGGATGTTGAAGAAGCAGAAGCGAGCATTGCCTACCTGGACGCCAAACTCAAGGAAACCAACATTGCCGGCATGCAGCAGGTGTTTTACCAACTCATCGAAAACGAAACCCGCACGGTAATGCTCGCCAATGCTCAGCGAGAATATGTGTTCCGCACCGTAGACCCGGCAGTGGTTCCGGAAGAAAAGAGTGAACCTAAACGTGCATTAATTGTAGTGATTGCCACTCTGCTGGGGGGAATGCTGGGCGTTTTTTTGGTCTTCATTAGAGCGTTCATCAAAAACGACAACCCCAGTGATCAAGGTTCGCGGGAAACGCCGCAGGCTCTGTCCGTCAACGAATGAAACACCTTTTCATCAGGCTTACCAATCTCGGGCTCCGGGGCACAACCCTGGTCAGCAAATTTCTGCTCATTTTCATGCTGGCGAGGTTTTTGGAGCCCGCCGAGCTGGGCTTATATGGCCTGCTGACGGTTACCATCAGTTATGCGCTCTATTTTCTGGGCTTTGATTTCTACATCTTTACCACCCGTGAGATCCTGAAAACAGAGCCGGAAAACCGAGGCCAGCTGCTTAAGAGTCAGGTTGCTCTCAGTCTAATCTTGTACGCGGTATTCTTGCCGCTTACTTTCGGCTTGTTCGCCCTGGAATTGCTCCCTTGGTGGTTGCTTCCCTGGTTTCTGGTCATTCTGGTATTGGAGCATATAACTCAGGAACTTAACCGCCTTCTGGTGGCGCTGCAACGGCAACTCGTCGCTAGTTGGGTTTTGTTCTTCCGCGCCGGCGCCTGGTGTGTTGCAGTGGTCGCAGTTATGTTCCTCAATGAGCCCAGCCAGGAACTGCCAACCGTACTTACCGGTTGGATAGCCGGCAGCAGTATCGGGATGTTGATTGGTGTTGCCGTGTTATGGCGAATACCGATGGGTGGATGGCTTAAAAGCGTAGATTGGGGGTGGCTGAAAAAAGGCCTGAAGATTGCGATTCCCATGCTGATTGCCACACTTGCATTGCGTGGCATCTACACCGTGGATCGGTACTGGTTTGAAGCCCTCGCAGGGCTGGATGTGCTCGGGGCGTACGTGCTTTTTATTGGTATGTGCATGGCGTTGCTGGGCTTTATGGATGCGGGCGTGTTTACTTTTCTCTACCCGGCTATGATCGCCGCCCATGCCAACAACAATGCCGCAGAGTTCCGGAAAAAGTACCATCAGCTGGCCTGGCAGACGATAGCCCTTACTGCACTGTTCTCTGCGTGTGCGTGGCTGGCGGCCATGCCGTTACTGCAGTGGCTGGATAAACCGCTTTATCTTGAGCGTATTGATCTGTTTGCCTGGTTGCTTCTCTCCACCGGTCTGTTCGTTGTTGGCATGATCCCGCATTATGGCTTGTACGCCAGGGGCAAAGACAAAGCGCTGATTGTCGCTCATATAGCCGGATTCGTGGTTTTCCTGGCCAGTACTGCGGCCCTGGCGTCGATAGCCGGAGAACTGGCCGTGCCTTTTGGGCTGATCTCCGCCTTCGCATTTATGCTGGCCTGGAAAACCTTCCAGTTCTACCGATTAACACCCGCCGACTGGCGGTGATACCATTCATCTTTACCGTAAAACCCAGAGAAAGTGACTATGCTCGAAAATTCCACCATCCTCGTCACCGGCGGCACTGGCTCCTTCGGCCATAAATTCATTCCAATGACCCTGGAAAAGTACAACCCCAAGAAAATCATCGTGTTTTCCCGGGATGAAATGAAGCAGTGGGAGATGGCCAAACTGTTCCAGGGCGACGACCGCCTGCGCTTCTTTATTGGTGATGTCCGGGACAGAGACCGCTTATATCGGGCGCTGGATGGTGTGGACTACGTAGTGCATGCAGCCGCCACCAAAATTGTACCCACCGCCGAGTACAACCCGTTCGAGTGCGTTAAGACCAACATCCACGGCGCCATGAACCTGATCGACGCCGCCATCGATAAAGGCATCAAGGGCGTTGTGGCTCTCTCCACCGATAAAGCCAGTAGCCCAATCAATCTGTACGGTGCCACCAAACTCGCTTCTGACAAGCTGTTCGTTGCAGGTAATTCCTACGCGGGTGGCCACCAAACCAAGTTCTCCGTGGTACGGTATGGCAACGTAATGGGTTCCCGCGGCTCAGTTATCCCGTTTTTTATGTCTATCAAAGACAAAGGCGTACTGCCCATTACCGACCCCCGTATGACTCGTTTCATGATCAGCCTGGAGCAGGGCGTGGAGCTGGTATGGCATGCCTTTGAAGACATGGTGGGCGGCGAGATCTACGTGAAGAAAATTCCGTCCATGAAAGTGACGGATCTAGCCCGCGTTGTCGCCCCAGAAGCCGAGCAGGAAATCGTAGGTATTCGCCCGGGCGAGAAGCTGCATGAGCAGATGATTGGTGCCGAGGATTCATACTTCACCTACGAGTACCCCGAGCATTTCAAAATTCTGCCCAACATCAATGATTGGGGAACGTGTAAAGAGCGCATCAAAGACGGCAAGCCGGTGCCTGAAGGCTTTGTGTACGCCAGTGATAACAACACCGAATGGATGACAGACGAAGAGCTGCAATCCTGGATTGATCGCCACAACAGCGAAATTGGCAAGATCTGACCATGATTCCCTACGGTAAGCAGGACATTAACCAAGCGGATATCGATGCAGTACTGGAGGTGCTGAAGTCAGACTTCCTGACTCAGGGCCCGATGGTGCCGAGATTCGAGCAGTCTGTAGCCCAGCATGTCGGCGCTAACTACGCTTTGGCAGTTAACAGTGCCACTTCAGCGTTGCACATTGCCTGCCTGGCATTGGGCCTGGGGGAGGGCGACTGGCTATGGACCACGCCTGTTACCTTTGTAGCCTCCGCTAACTGCGGGTTGTATTGTGGTGCGAAGGTCGATTTTGTGGATATCGACCCCCAAACCTACAACCTGTGCCCGGTTGCGCTAAAGAAAAAGCTTGAACAGGCAAAGCAGGAAGACCGTTTGCCGAAAGTGGTGGTGGCGGTTCACTTGTGCGGCCAGCCCTGCAACATGGAAGCGATTGGTACCCTCGCGAAAGAGTACGGCTTCAAGGTAATTGAAGACGCATCCCACGCGATTGGCGGCAAATATCAGGACGAGTTCATCGGCAACTGCCGTTACAGCGATATCACTGTGTTCAGCTTCCACCCGGTCAAGATTGTGACGACGGCCGAGGGCGGTATGGCGGTAACCAACGATGCGCGGTTAGCGGAAAAAATGAATCTGTTGCGCAGCCACGGCATTACCCGAGACCCAGCCTTGATGACCCATGAACCTGACGGGCCCTGGTATTACCAGCAAGTGGATCTGGGCTTTAATTACCGGATGACAGAATTGCAGGCAGCGCTGGGTGTAAGCCAGATGCAGCGGCTGGATGCGTTTGTGGCTCGTAGGCACGAGTTGGCAGAAAGGTATAACCACCTGCTGGCGGATTTACCCGTCGTGCTGCCTTGGCAACACCCGGACAGTTACTCAGGCTTGCACCTTTATGTGATCCGTTTGAAGTTAGACTGTATCTCCCGTACGCACAGAAAGGTCTTTGAATCTCTGAGGGCACAGGGAATTGGCGTCAACCTGCACTACATTCCCGTGCACACGCAGCCGTACTATGAGTTGATGGGTTTTAAGCCAGAGAGTTTTCCGCAGTCCATGGCCTATTACCGGGAAGCCATCAGCTTGCCAATGTTTCAGGGCCTGACCGACGATCAGCAAGACGAAGTGGTTTCGGCGCTTCGCAATGCGCTGGCGGGAGAGTGATAGTGAGTGCTGTAGCAATCATTCCCGCTCGCGGCGGCAGCAAGCGCATTCCGCGCAAAAACATCAAAGAGTTCTGCGGCAAGCCGATGATTGCCTGGTCTATTGAGGCCGCGATGGAAAGCGGCTGTTTTGACCGGGTGATCGTGTCGACGGATGATGAGGAAATCGCTGCGGTTGCCCGGCAATACGGGGCTGAAACCCCCTTTATGCGCCCGGCCCAACTCTCAGACGACTACACCGGAACCATCCCCGTCATTCGGCATGCGGTTGAATGGCTGGCCGACAATGGCTGCGCGGTGTCACAAGCTTGCTGTATCTACGCGACCGCCCCATTTGTTTCCCCTGAAGATCTGAATCGGGGCCAGCAACTGCTGGAAAGCGAAGTCTGCAGCTATGCCTTTTCGGTAACCAGCTACGCTTTCCCTATCCAGCGTGCCATTCGCATCACAGGTAGCGGGCGAGTAGCCATGTTCAATCCGGAACACTTCCAGACTCGATCCCAGGATCTTGAAGAAGCCTGGCACGATGCTGGCCAGTTCTATTGGGGAACAGCCCAAGCCTGGAAAGAAGAACGCCTCATCTTTTCGGAGGATGCCGCACCTGTAACGCTCCCGCGGCATAGGGTTCAGGATATCGATACACCGGAAGACTGGGTACGAGCCGAGTGGCTGTTTAAAGCCATGCAAGAGCAGGGCACTGAATAATGCGGATAGCATTCCGGGCAGATGCTTCCGTTCGAATTGGCACCGGCCATGTTATGCGCTGCCTTACCCTGGCGGACGCGCTGCGTGCTCAGGGGCATGAATGCCTCTTTATCTGCCGGGATCATCCGGGATGTCTGTCCGAGCTGATTACTCGACGCGGGTATGAGCTTCATCTGTTGACTCATAAGATTCCGACCGATCTGGAGAACGAAAGCGATAATCTACTTGCGCATGCTGAATGGTTGGGGGTTCCATGGCAGCAAGATGCGGAACAAACAAATAGAGTTCTGTTCGGTCAAAAAGTCGATTGGTTAGTCGCCGATCATTATGCGCTGGATTCGCGGTGGGAGCGACAAATTGCCAGTAAAGTTAAACGTATATTGGTGATTGACGATCTGGCTGATCGAGAACATCAGGCAGATATTCTTCTGGATCAGAATGCGCTGGGAAATCAGATAAAGGAGCGGTATCAGGACTTAATAAACCGGGATTGTCGTCTGCTCTTGGGGCCCCAATATGCTCTTTTGAGCCAGGAGTATCGAATATTAGCCAGCGCTTTGCCGCAGCGTGATGGATGTGTGTCGAGAGTTTTGATTTTTGTAGGGGGGAGCGATCCGCACCATCTTACGGAACGGTATCTTGAGGCCCTGGCCTGCCCCTCATTCAAACGTCTGTCGATAGATGTGGTCATTGGAAATAATCACCCCTCGCCCGATATCGTTCAGAAGATGGTAGATCGCCAAGAAGGGGCAAGGCTCTATTCGGGACTCCCCAGCCTGTCTGCACTGATGGTAAGAGCAGACCTAATGCTAGGTGCCGGTGGGGCAACGAACTGGGAGCGAATGTGTTTGGGGTTACCCGCAATTGTAGTGAGCGTGGCGCGTAACCAGGAGAAAATAAACCAGGAACTGGGCCGTCTGTCGCTCGTCCATTTTATGGGACCTGCTGAAAAGGTAACTGTTGACGACATCAGCAGATCTTTGGCAAGTATGTTGAAAGATACACACACCACCTCCGCTCAATCAAAAGCAATGCGAGCCATTGTTGACGGCAATGGAACATGGCGACTGATAAAAGCGATGGAGCAAAGTTTACATGCCGCTGCGTAAGATTGAGGAAGCAGATCTGGAGCTGATGTTAAGCTGGCGCAACCATCCGTCGATTCGGCAGAGCATGTTTTCACAATCCGTTATTCTGTTTGATCAACACCGGGCATGGTTCCGACGTCAAACTCAAAAGGATGACTGTTTGTGGTTGATTTACGAAACGCACGAAAACCGCCCCGCAGGAATCGTATATTTCACAGATATGGACCACGCCTCAAAAAACGCGTTTTGGGGCTTCTATGCAGACCCTGAGGCGCAACCGGGCACTGGGACGAGAATGGGTATAGAGGCGATTGATCTCTACTTCAGGGAGTTAGACTTCCACAAACTCAATGCAGAAGTACTGGAGAAGAACGAAAGGAGTCTTCGATTTCACCGGAAACTTGGGTTCGAAGTGGAAGGGGTCTTTCGGGATCAATATCTCGGTGAAGAAGGTTTTCAGTCAGTGACTCGTTTTGGACTGCTTGCCGCTGAGTGGGCCGAGCATCGCAAAGTATTGACAGTAAGCTCATCGAACAACAGCTTATAGGCAATTCCCTTGGACACGAATACCTACATCCTCGCCACCTCAAAACCTTGGCATCACTCCCAAGCTACTGACCTGCTTCCCAGTGAGGAACGATACGCATGGGCTAACAACCCTGCTGAACTTGAAGAAATCATTGGCAACGAGCAGAACATTCGTTACATCTTCTTTCTACACTGGAATTGGCTGGTACCCGAGCAAGTGTGGAAAAATTATGAATCTGTATGTTTTCACATGACAGATGTGCCCTATGGGCGAGGGGGAAGCCCGCTCCAGAACCTGATCGTTCGAGGACACAGTTCAACCAAGTTAACAGCACTGCGAATGGTTGAGGAAATGGACGCCGGACCAGTTTATACGAAGAAAGATATGTCGCTCAGTGGCACCGCCGCAGAGATTTACAAACGGGCCGGAGAGTTAAGCTTTGATATCATCAGGTGGATGATTGAAACTCAGCCTAAGCCCATCCCACAGCAGGGGACCCCCACTATCTTTAAACGTAGAAAGCCTGCTCAAAGTGAATTACCTATCGACGGCAGTATTCTCGACCTATACGACCACATACGAATGCTGGATGCGCCAACCTACCCGCCTGCTTTTATCACTTACGGCGAGTTTGTTATTGAGTTTTCAGACGCTGAAGTGGGCGAAAAAGAGTTGAAAGCATCTGTGCGAATCACAAAGAAATCTAGGTAAGGAACAGTTATGAAAGATGTTGTTATTGATGGAGTGAAGATCGGACCAGATCATCCCCCCTACATCATTGCTGAGTTATCTGCGAACCACAATGGTTCTTTGGAACACGCCCTGGCCACTATAGATGAAGCCAAAAAGCGTGGTGCATCTGCAATCAAGCTCCAGACCTATACAGCAGATACCATGACAGTAGATTCCGACCGCCCTGAGTTTTTGATTAAAGGCGGACCATGGGATGGCTTTAAGCTATACGACCTCTACAAGTGGGCAGAAACCCCCTTTGAGTGGCACAAGGCGATGTTCGAGCATGCCCGTAAAATCGGAATTACTGTGTTCTCGACACCGTTCGACGAAACCGCAGTGGATCTACTCGAAGAGCTGGATGCTCCAGCCTATAAAATTGCTTCTTTTGAAGTAACCGACCTCCCTCTGATCGAATACGTAGCCAAAACCGGCAAGCCCATGATTATGTCGACAGGTATGGCCAGCGAAGAGGAAATTGAGGAAGCAGTTGGGACCGCTAGAAATGCGGGCTGTGAACAGCTGGTTCTGCTTCATTGTATAAGCAGCTATCCCGCGCCCATGGAGCAGGCAAACATTGCACAGGTCAAAGAGCTGGGTAATCGCTTCCAGGCCATACCAGGGCTGTCTGACCATACTCTGGGTACTACTGCCTCCGTAGCAGCGGTTGCTCTGGGAGCCTGTCTGATCGAAAAGCACTTTATTTTGAATCGAGAGGATGGTGGCCCCGACAGCGGTTTCTCGATAGAGCCGGAAGAACTCGAGCGTCTGTGTGTAGAAACCCGCGAGGCAAAACTCGCCATCGGCAAGGTAGGCTATGCCCGGCAAAAAGCTGAAGAACAGAACCGTATTTTTCGTCGTTCCATATACTTCATGCGCGATATGAAGGCCGGTGAGACGATTAAAGAAAAGGATATTCGTAGAATCCGGCCAGGAATTGGAATTGAGCCCAAACACTTCAGTACCATTATTGGAAAAACGCTAAAAAGCGACGTCACACGCGGCACTCCAACCAGTTGGGAGCTATTTGATGAGTAAAACTGTTCTTGTCGTTGCAGCTCACACCGATGATGAGGCTCTGGGCTGCGGAGGTACGATTGCTCGGCACGTGGCAGAGGGAGATACCGTTTACGCTGTTTTTCTGGCTGATGGCGTGACGTCCCGCCCAGGCGCTACATCTGAAGAGCTTGAACAGAGGAATGCAGCAGCGGAAGAAGCCCATAGGATACTGGGTATAACTAAAGCTTACATGCTCGGTTTCCCCGACAACCGAATGGATAGCGTACCGTTATTGGATATAGTTCAGAAATTGGAAGCAGTAATTCAAGAAATAGAGCCCCGGATTATCTACACCCACCACAGTGGTGATTTGAATATCGATCATCGCGTTACACACCAAGTAGTGTTGACTGCTTGTAGGCCGGTACCGGGAAGTTCGGTAAAGGAAGTTTATGCATTTGAAGTACTGTCAGCTACCGGCTGGAATACACCTACTGAAAGCCCTTTTGTCCCTAACGTTTTTGTAGATGTTTCGAGCCAAATGGATGTAAAGCTAGCTGCGCTCCAGAAATATCATATGGAAATGAGAGAAGCCCCTCATATCCGATCCTTTGAAAATGTTCTTAGGTTAGCTGAGTTCCGAGGTGGCTTCGTTGGGGGGCGATTATCAGAGGCTTTCGTTTTGTTGAGAAAAATCATATAAGCTGTTTTTAAATAGATATTTTTTATTTGAGATCCTAATAATTTAATTTTATGTCCGTTCCTAATGCAGATGGTCTTCTTAGGTTTTTGAGGTCGGCTTATAGAGATGATGTTACATCCCTACGCCGGCTGGCAATTCTTAAATTTCTTTATTTTTTAAAAGGAGGTTTATATTGTTTTAGGTTTTATAAGGAGCGGAGGATTGGGAAAGCAAAGTTTAAACAGTGTTGTAAGTCGAAAAAAGACAAAGCATTTGTCTTCGCAAACGGCCCATCTCTGAGCGATATTGATTTCCGAAAGGTTAAAGAATATCAAGCCAGTTCCTATGATGTTATAACTATAAATTCCTTTTCGTCTAAAGCTATAGATGTTCATGGTATTGTTCCGGATTTTTGTGTCTTCGGTGATCCTTATCATTTCCATGATGATGATATTATTAATGACCAAGCATCAGATGATATAGAGATGGTGAACAAGCACGGGATTCCCGCATTTGTCCCGATGCATCTATTTTCACGAAGCCGGTTTCTTAATTCAATACCTTTCTGCTCCGTATCAAATCCATATTCAAAGAATGTATCAAATTGTTTTAGGCCATTAGGGTATTATCCAACTACAGCTTTTTACGCGCTTTCTATAGCGATTTTTTTGGGGTATGAAGAGGTGAGAATTTGTGGCTTTGATAATTCCTATTTTTTGAACTTTACAGTTGATAAAAACGGGAACAAGTATTTTGTTGATAAGCACTTTTATGATAGATATCCTAAAAAAAGACACATCGACTCATTTTTGTTCCCGAAAACATCTCATGTTTTTCTGAACTTTTCTAGGCATTTTAGGTACCTCGAGAAGATATCGGATGGGTTTCCTGGTATAAAAAATGTCGCAAAAGTTACTTACACAGATGCGTTTCCAATAGACTTTTCATTGGATATATATAGAGAGAAGGTTTGAATTGATATCAACGATTCGGAATGCTTTCCCTAAAAATAACGTTGAATTGATTTTTTTAGTTCTAGTTTTTTTTCCCGCTTTTGTGCCATTTCTAACTTCGTTTAAGCTTCTTGGCGGTTTAAGCTGGGGAGGGTTTTTTCTGGCTGCAGTGTCCGTGGTTTGTTTTATATTCTTTGTTTGTAGGCCGTTTTTGCCTCGGGCTGGGCTGTTTTCCGTTATTTTTTTATTGATGCTGGTCACTTATAACTTTTTTTACTTAATTTATGTTCGAAGTAGCGATGTTTCGATTTTGTTATGGCCCTCTTTCTTTTTGTCCGTTGTGATATTTTCGAAGTATGGTATGGGGTTGGTAGATCGTTTTTTAGTTGGTCGTGCTTTTGATATTTCGTTTTTATTTTTTTTGGTTTACTCGGCTTACTGTGTGGTAAATTTTGGTCATGCCCCGGCTGTTGCTTTAGCGGGTTTTTTTTATTTTTCGTACTATCTTTCCGTTTCTTCAATTCGTCGTTATTTTTCCGTTTTCGCACTATTTTCTATTTTTTTTGTGCACTTGGGGTTGGGGGCAAGAGTCGCCATAATTACAGACTTTATTTTATTGTTTATGTTTCTCGTGTGCTATAGAAGAGGGTTTTCGTTAAAGGGTTTGCTGTCTTTTTTGATATTTGTTTTCTTTGTATACTTTGTCTTTCATCAATATATTTTTGAGCTTGATGCTATAAAGAAGTCGATGGGAGGGGATTCGGGATTGAGTTTTATGGGGGTTGGCTTAAATACTTCCGGTAGGTCTTTTGTTTGGCCTATAGTTTTCGAGTCAGCACTGGATCGCCCTTTGTTGGGCCATGGTGCACCTCTTCCTGAGTGGTTAAGCCAAAAGTATCAAGGATGGGAACATCCTCATAATGACTATCTTCGTCTCTTTCACCAAACCGGTGTGTTTGGGTTGTTTCTTTGGTGTTTATTTTCTTTTTTAGTTCTCATTTTTCTCTATATAAAAATACGAAGTAGACGGTATATAAATGATAATTCGCAGTGGATGGTTGCTGGCTCGCTTTCACTTATAGGCCTTTTAGTATCGATGTTTACGGATAATCCGTTGGCTTACTCATATGTCTTGTTGCCTTGTGGATTAATGATAGGGCTTGGGATGTCCCAAGCATCGCTGCGGCGCTATACGTCGTAAATCAGAAAGCGAGATAGGATGAGGTTTTGTGAATATAATAATGTGCCACAACTACTACAGGTCAGCTTTTCCATCTGGTGAGAATTCCGTTTTCGAGGATGAGAAGCGGCTTTTGCAAGCACATGGAAATGAAGTTAGGACGTTTGAAAAACATAGCGATCATATTTTGGAAATGAGCCTGCTAAGAAAGGCTTCCGAGATCGCTAGTATCCCGTGGAACTCCGGGGCGTTAGCTGAACTCGAGAAATCTGTCAGTGAATTTCGTCCAGAGGTGGTGCATGTTCATAATTTTTTTCCCCGGATTTCTCCAAGTATTTTTTATTTGAAAGACCGACTTCCTGCGCGAGTTCTGACACTTCACAATTATCGTCTTTTTTGCGCCAATGCCATTCCCATGCGTTCCGGGAATGTTTGTACCGAATGTATAGACAAACGCTCAGTGGTGCCATCGTTGAGATACGGATGTTATCGCAATAGCCGGTTAGCTACAGCTCCCTTGGCGATAAGTGTGGCAGCACATAGAAAAATGGGAACCTGGCAAAATCAGGTTGACGCCTTTATTTGCTTGTCTGAGTTTCAAAGGGAGCTGATGGTCGAAGCCGGGTTGCCTCGTCACAAGGTTCATGTAAAGCCTAACTTCTATCCCGGAATGCCGGAAGTAAAGCCTTGGCACGCACGCAGGCCGGCTGTTGTGTTTGCTGGACGCTTGGGGCAGGAAAAGGGACTCGTCACTCTTTTGAAAGCCTGGCGAATGTGGGGGGATGTTGCTCCAGAATTAAGGATTGTTGGCGATGGTCCTCTTCGGCATGAACTGGAGGATTTGGCTAAGGGCTTGCCAATCAAGTTTCTTGGACAACTTTCAATGGAGGAGGCACAACGTGAGATATCAGAGAGTATGTTACAGGTGCTCCCCTCTGAGTGTTTTGAGGGGTTTCCAATGGTGGTTCGAGAAGCTTTTGCTTTGGGTACACCTTCGGCGGTCTCAAACATAGGACCTTTGCCTTCTATCGTAAAGAAGGGGCTAAATGGCGTTGTATTTGAGGCCGCCGATTCGGCCTCATTATTATCAGAAATTAAATCTGCCTGGATTGAGCCGGGGGGGCTTCAAAGGTTGGGGGCTGGAGCTAGAGCCGAGTTTGAAGCGAAGTATAATGAAAACGCTAATTATTGGCAGCTTCAAGAAATCTATAGAGAGGCGAAGAAAGTTGCAAAGTTCGAAGCACGAAAGTAATAGTGTGATGCACACACGGCTACCGGTTTTGAAGGCTTGTATTGATGCTTTGACGTGGGAGCAGGCACTGGCACGTATCCATCACTGGGCGCAAGAGAAAAATAGTCGCTATGTGTGTATTTGCAATTCCCACTCAGTAGTTACAGCTGTGCAAGATCCTGAGTTTTTTGAGGTAGTAGAGGGAGCTGATATGGCGACACCGGATGGCGCACCGGTGGCGTGGTTGATGAGGAAACTGGGCGCACGAGGTCAAGAAAGAATCAACGGTCCGGACTTGATGCATCGCTATTGTGAAGAAGCATCAACGCGCGGGGAGTCTATATACTTATACGGCGGTTCCGAGGCGACGTTGAATGCTCTTCAAAAGGATCTGCCTCAGAAATTTCCCGGGCTAAAAATTGCGGGGGCATATTCTCCGCCATATCGGGAGTTAACCCGAGAGGAAGAAGAGGCTGCGATCGAATCAATCAATGCGTCCGGTGCCGGTACCGTATGGGTTAGCCTCGGTTGTCCTAAACAAGAGGCCTGGATGGCGGCTCATCGTGGTCGTGTTAACGCGGTAATGATTGGCGTGGGTGCAGCTTTTGATTATCACGCTGGCACAATTCGTCGCGCTCCCCTTTGGATGCAGCACAATGGTTTGGAATGGTTGTTTCGGTTGCTTACGGAGCCACGAAGACTGTGGAAGCGGTATTTGGTAACTAACTCATTATTTATATGGCTTGCACTTAAACAACTAATAAAAACGAGAATTGGTCGAAATAGGTAGTCCTAAAATCTATAGGAGATTGGTGTGTTTGTGCCTGTAATACTGTCGGGTGGGGCTGGGTCCCGTCTTTGGCCTCTCTCTCGCCAGTTAAATCCGAAGCAGTTCCTTGCCTTGACGGCTGATCATTCAACGATGCTGCAGCAAACTGTTAGCCGCTTGCGTGGTTTAGACGTTGGTGCTCCGGTAGTCATTTGCAATGAAGAGCATCGGTTTTTGGCTGCTGAGCAGCTACGTCTGGCTGGTCAGACTGATGCCCGGGTTGTTCTGGAGCCGTTCGGGCGCAACACCGCGCCTGCTATTGCTCTGGCTGCGTTGCAGACCGTTGCGGACGGGGGGGATGGAATGCTCCTTGTTCTGGCGGCTGATCATCTGATTGGTAACGTGGCGGCATTTCACGAAAGTGTTAACAAAGCTTTGCCCCTGGCTGAGGCTGGTAAGTTGGTGACGTTTGGGGTTGTTCCTGTTAGTGCGGAGACTGGTTACGGTTATATTAAAAAAGGATCGGCGCTGGATAACGGAGGTTTCGCGGTTGAGGGTTTTGTGGAAAAGCCAGACCACGCCACGGCTCAAAACTACCTTGAATCCGGTGATTATCTCTGGAACAGCGGAATGTTTCTTTTCAAAGCCAGTCGTTACTTGGAAGAGCTGGAACGTTTCCGTCCCGACATTCTTGAGGCTTGTCGGATCGCCTTGAAAGGGGCTGCAAAGGATTTGCACTTTACTCGAGTCGACCAAGGGGCTTTTGCAGCTTGCCCTGAGGAATCTGTGGACTATGCGGTGATGGAAAAGACATCTTCTGCAGCCGTTGTGCCAATGGATGCCGGCTGGAGTGATATTGGATCCTGGTCTGCATTGTGGGAGGTTTCAATCAAGGACGAATTCGGTAACGCGGTTTCCGGAGATGTGATCCAACAGGATAGCTCGGGATGTCTGGTGCGGGCCGATCATCGTTTGGTAGCGACAGTTGGCGTAGAGGATCTGGTCGTCGTTGAAACCAAAGATGCCGTTCTGGTCGCCCATAAAGATCGGGTTCAGGATGTTAAAAAAGTCGTAAGCCAGATTGAGGCGGATGGTCGCCATGAGCACCTGAATCATCGGGAAGTGTATCGGCCATGGGGTGTATACGATTCCATTGATAATGGGCATCGCTATCAGGTCAAGCGGATTACTGTGAAGCCGGGCGCAAAGCTTTCGGTGCAAATGCATCATCACCGGGCTGAGCATTGGATTGTCGTTAGCGGTACTGCGAAGGTGACGAATGGGGAGAAAACGTACTTGGTTACGGAGAACCAGTCTACCTATATTCGTATTGGGCAGGTTCATGCTTTGGAGAACCCGGGGGTAGTCGATCTTGAATTGATTGAGGTGCAGTCTGGGTCCTACTTAGGTGAGGACGATATTGTACGATTTGAGGATAAGTATGGGCGCGCCTAGCTTGGCTTGGGTTTCATGGGTTACTTGATCGTTACTGAAAAAATGGATGGGGTGGCGTAGACTCTCGTCAACTTTTCGTCATTCGGGCTTTCGTGAGGAGCGGAAGCCCGTTTTGTTTAGGGCTTAAACGTTTTTTAGGATTTTTCGATGAAAAAAGCTTTAATTACCGGCATCACAGGCCAGGATGGTTCCTACCTTGCAGAGTTCTTGCTGGAAAAGGGCTACGAGGTGCACGGTATCAAGCGCAGGGCCTCGTTGTTCAACACTCAGCGTGTAGACCATATCTATCAGGATCCTCACACCGATAATCAGCGATTTGTGTTGCATTACGGTGACCTTACGGATTCTTCCAACCTCACGCGCATTTTGCAGGAAGTGCAGCCAGACGAAGTGTATAACCTGGGCGCTCAGTCCCATGTGGCGGTCAGCTTTGAGTCGCCGGAATACACTGCAGATGTGGATGCCATGGGCACTTTGCGCCTGTTAGAGGCCATTCGTTTGCTGGGGTTGGAGAAGAAAACCCGCTTCTATCAGGCCTCCACCTCTGAGCTTTATGGCCTGGTACAGGAGATTCCCCAGAAAGAAACTACACCGTTTTATCCTCGCTCCCCTTACGCAGTTGCCAAGCTCTACGCCTACTGGATTACCGTTAACTATCGGGAAGCCTACGGCATGTATGCCTGTAATGGAGTGTTGTTCAATCACGAGTCGCCCCGGCGCGGTGAAACCTTTGTTACCCGGAAGATCACCCGTGGCCTGGCGAATATCGCCCAGGGGCTGGAGAGCTGTTTGTACATGGGCAATCTGGATGCGCTTCGGGATTGGGGGCACGCCAAGGATTATGTGCGCATGCAGTGGATGATGCTGCAGCAGGATCAGCCGGAAGATTTTGTTATCGCGACTGGCGTTCAGTATTCGGTTCGGGAGTTTATCCAGTGGTCTGCGGCGGAGTTGGGCATAGAGCTACGTTTTGAAGGTGAAGGTGTGGATGAGACGGCTGTGGTGGTGTCTGTCTCTGGCGAGTCTGCGCCGGCGGTTAAGCCTGGCGATGTTGTTGTGAAGGTAGATCCCCGCTATTTCCGCCCAGCCGAAGTGGAGACCTTGCTGGGGGATCCGACCAAGGCGAAGGAAAAACTGGGTTGGGTGCCGGAGATTACCGTGCAGGAGATGTGCGCCGAGATGGTTCAGGAAGATCTGCAGGCTGCGAAGCGCCATGCCTTACTCAAGGCCCATGGCCATGATGTTCCGGTATCGGTGGAGAACTAAGATGGCTGAACTGCGCAATCAGAAGGTTTTCGTGGCTGGCCACCGTGGCATGGTGGGCTCGGCGATTGTTCGGCGTCTGGAGTCTTTGGGATACTCCAACATCCTGACGGCCGGCAGGGATCAACTGAACCTGTTGAACCAGGCAGCGGTACATGCCTGGTTTGCCGAGCATCAGCCGGAGCAGGTGTATATCGCAGCGGCCAAGGTGGGCGGCATTCACGCCAATAACACCTACCCGGCGGAATTCATCTATGAAAACCTGATGATCGAAGCCAACTTGATTCATGCCGCTCACCAGGCCGGTGTGCAGAAGGTGTTGTTTCTCGGGTCCTCCTGCATTTACCCGAAGTTTGCTGAACAGCCCATGCGGGAAGATGCCTTGCTCACGGGTATTCTGGAGCACACCAACGAGCCTTACGCGATTGCTAAAATTGCTGGTATCAAACTGTGCGAGAGCTACAACCGCCAATATGGACGGGACTACCGCAGCGTGATGCCCACCAATCTGTATGGCCCGAATGACAACTTCCACCCGGAAAACAGCCACGTGATTCCGGCGTTGTTGCGGCGCTTTCATGAAGCAGTGAAAGCGGGCGATGAGGAAGTTGTTATCTGGGGCAGCGGCAAACCTATGCGTGAGTTCTTGCACGTGGATGACATGGCCGCGGCCAGTGTGCACGTGATGGAGCTGGACTACGAAACCTACACCAGCAACACCGAGCCAATGCTTTCACACATCAATGTGGGCACCGGTGTGGATTGCACCATTCGGGAACTGGCAGAGACGGTTGCCAGGGTAACCGGTTTCTCGGGAAGTCTTGTGTTTGATAGCAGCAAGCCGGATGGTACGCCGAGGAAGTTGATGGATGTGAGCCGGTTGAAGGCGTTGGGGTGGCAGGCAAGCATCGAGCTGGAAGAGGGATTGCGAAGCGCTTACAAGTGGTACCGTGAAAATGTCTAGAGCGGATCAGGGTTTTAAGTCGGGTGACATAGAGGCAATCAGTCTGGTTGCGATTTTTCAGGCGTTCTTTCTTTGGAAGTATTTGTTTCTGTCTAGCTTTCTGTTGCCATTGGTGGCAGGAGGTTTACTGGTAGGTTTAAGCGAGGAAAAATTCAGTTACCTAACACTGATAAAGCCTGCAATGGTGTCGCAGGCTAGACCGGTTGAGCCGCTTCAGGCATCGATAATGCGCCTGGAGCGAGATCATATTCCTGATGCGATTGCTGAGCTCGAGGGTTCGCGCGGAGAGAAACTGAAAGTGTCGGTGTACGGCGTTGGCTCGGATGATCTGATTGCGCTATCAACTACTGTTCCCAGGTCGGGTGAAGTTCTTGTTCGTGAAGTTCATGAGACGGCTGTTTCCGGCTTGATCAGCGATCACTTGAAGGCACTGCAACGGGTTGAGGAAAGGTTAAATCTCCAAATTGAAGCGGTGGAGCAGGGCATAAAGGAGACTCCAGGTGGCTCCGGAGGTGATGCGGTGTTGGCCTCCCTCATCGAGCGGCGTTCGATGCTTCTTGAGCGGGTGCAATCGCTGGACGAAGCAACGGTACTGACGTTGGCGAGGCCTGGAATGGAGCCGGAGGGCCTATCTAAAATTATAAAATTTGCAGTGATTGTTCTGGCCTCCCTACTGGCTGCGATGATCTTGACGTTGTTTGTGGATTTTCTGGCGCGGGTCAGGCGCGAAATGGATGCGGTAGATTGCAATGAGTAAACTGAGACGCCATCTGAGTTACTGGCCTGTCTATTTTTGGAGTTTTATTGCCAGAAATAATCTGTTTTATAGTCGGCGTAGTCGTTTCTCTCGCCATAAAAAAGCGCTGATACTGGGAAATGGGCCCTCACTGCAAGATTTTGTTGCATCTGCCGACTGGGCATCTATCGGCAGCACTCATGATGTTTATTGTGTGAATAATTTCGCCTTTCAAGATGCCTTTATTTTATGTAAGCCATCACAGTATGTGATATTCGATCCGAATTATTTTAATTCACTTGATACCGATCTGAAGTCGGGGAATAGCTTATTCCTAAAGATGGTGGAGACGGTTGATTGGGAAATGAATCTGTATATCCCCATTAGATTTTATTCGATGGGCCGGGTTTTGATTGAGTTATTCCGGAATACTTCCGTAAGAGTTGTCTTTTTTAGAGATGTTGGTTTGAAATCGTATTTTAGGTTTCCTTTTTTGGGCTTAATGAAGAGCCAGATATTGATGCCACGTGCGAATAATGTTCTGATTGCTGCCATTTATTTGTCAATTCTGAATGGTCACAATCATGTGGTGATCGATGGCGCCGATCACTCCTGGCATCAGAATCTTCACGTTGCTGATGATAATTTGTTATACATAAAAGATAGTCATTTCTATGATAAGGATCCAAGCCTGTCACCATTATACAAAGACCGGCTTACTGGTCAGCATTTTTCCATGGAGGAAATCTTTGAGAGTTACCGCCTGGTACATAAAAGTTACCGAGTAATCGGCGAGTTGTCGGCGTCTCTGGGTGTGAAGGTTTTTAACCAGACTCCGGGCTCTTTCATAGACGCATTCCCGAGAATGGGTAGAAGTGACTCTGTTTAGCATGTCTGCGATGGATTGGCCTGAGGTGTCGAGCGCCTCATCATCTACTACGTTAGTTCGACAAATCTTAATGGTAGGGGTGCTTGTTTATACGCTACTGCTGTTCCTGGCACTGTTCTCGGGTTTTTTCTATATTCGGCTCGTTCTTGCTTCACTTTCCTTTTCGTTTTTGCTTTTTTTTGTTTGCTTCTCGAGCAATCTTAAATTTTTTCACGTTATTTATGTCCTGTTCATTTTTCTGATGGGGCTTGTCGCCCTCGATCGCTCGGGGGGGAGTTCGCTGATCGCCGGATTTTTTCTGACAGGTGGGCTGGCGATGGCTGTGGTTATAAGGGATTTTAACCTCGGCGGCGTCGCCTATAAATTTCCGTTGTTGATTTACTTGTTGTATTTGTATTTTTGTTGGCTTGTTCTCGGTTTTGGTCCCAGCGAATTTAACCATATTTTTTCCGGTTACAGTAGAAATATAGTAGGTGCAGTGGTTTTAGCTTTGCTAGGTGGCTATCTATGGATATGTTATGAGGAGGATGTTCGCCCTAGTATTCTGCTTGTGATTTTGTCTGCTCTGATTACGATTCCGCTTTATGGACGGTCAAATATTGTAGCATTGATGCTGGTGGTTGTTTTTGTCCTGTTTTTCTGTTGGAAGTACAAGGTCTCTTTATTTTACTTCTGTGCTTCCGTTATGGCTGTAATAGTGTTAGGGCCCGTTGTGGCTGATTACTTTTCGTCAGAAACCAATTTTTCATCGGGGATTGAAAGTCCACGGTATGAGATGCTTCTTGGTTATTTGAGTGAGCTGAATCTGTTCTCATTACTTTTGGGGGGCGACGAAAGGCTGGTGTTGGCAATTCAGGAATATGGTGGAAATCCTCACAATGCCTTCATTCGTTTTCATTCTAACTTTGGATTTATGTTGTTTGTAAGTCTGGTGGCTATCCTGGCTGTTTTTATACGCTTGCTTTCATCGGGTTCAGGGTTCCTCCTTGTGCTGCTATGTGTAATGCTTTTTCGAGGTTTCTTTGATGTTATATTTTTTGGGAATCTGATTGACTATGCTCTTCTAGGGCCATTGGCCTATTTTTTTAGGCCAGAGTATAAGCCGCTGATTTTTGCCAAGACCTGAGGTTCGTTTTTTGAAAGTTTCTGTCATTACTGTTTGTTTTAATAGCGCTGAAACCATTGAGGGGACTTTGGCTGCGGTTTCGTCGCAAACTTATCCTGATATCGAGCACGTGATTATCGATGGTGGCTCATCTGACGGTACGGTTGACAGGGTGCGTACCCGAGTGCGGGAATCCGATGTGCTGGTATCAGAGCCGGATGAAGGGTTATACGATGCCATGAACAAAGGTGTAGCCCTGGCTAAGGGTGATATTGTCGGCATTCTCAACTCTGATGATTTCTATGAATCAGAAGATGTTATTTCGTCAGTTGTTCGCGTCTTTGCTGAAAACCCGGATGTTGATGTCGTATTTGGCGATGTTGTTTTTGTGGCCCCGGAGGATCTCTTAAGGGTTACTCGCTATTACAGTGCAGAACATTTTCGACCCTGGAAGCTTAGATTCG
Organism: Marinobacter sp. KM021; assembly: GCF_050707965.1. Lineage (NCBI taxonomy): Bacteria > Pseudomonadati > Pseudomonadota > Gammaproteobacteria > Pseudomonadales > Marinobacteraceae > Marinobacter > Marinobacter sp. KM021. The sequence continues at coordinate 2,045,552 of NZ_CP136129.1, read as the reverse complement.
GCTGGATGCCACCACATCCCGCCACGTTTGTCAGGAAAAGCGCCTATGAGCGGGTGGGCAAATACCGCCTCGACATGCGTATTGCTGCCGACTATGACATGTTCGTTCGCTGGCTGCTGGTGGCTGGATTGAAGTGGAAGTATCTGGATAAGGTTCTGGTTCGAATGCGTGCGGGCGGAGTCAGCACGAGTGGATTCAGAAGTAGCATACGTCTGAATCGCGAGATTGTCCGCGCCTGCCGAGATAACGGCGTCTACACCAGTCTCCTTTTCGTTTTGAGCAAAATTCCCTTCAAGTTATTGGAACTGATCAGGCGGCCCGGGCAATGAGTAAGCAACGGGTTTTGGTAACGGGTGCTTCGGGCTTTGTTGGCAGCGCTGTTGTAAAACGCCTGCTTGCACAGTCAGACAGTTATGAGGTGGTTGCAGTAGCGCGCACTGCGCGAGCAGACGACGGTCCCGGGTTTCGTTCGGTTTCTGGTCTTGAGCTGCTTAATTGCGAAGGCTGGGCTGCCGCACTTCATGGAGTTGATGTGGTGGTCCACTGTGCTGCTCGCGCTCATGTAATGAAAGACCAATCCTTGGATCCCTTGGCGGAGTATCGGCGTGTTAACGTGGATGGCGCACTTAATTTGGCCAGCGAGGCTAGCAAGGCGGGCGTTAAACGCTTTGTGTTTATAAGTACCGTTAAGGTGCACGGAGAAGATACCAATCGCAGGGCTCCCTTTTGCGAGGCTGATAAGCCGGTTCCTGAGGACGCGTACGCACGTTCAAAGCACGAGGCAGAGCTAAAGTTGAAAGCGTTCTGTGAACAAGCAGGCATGGAGTTGGTCGTGGTGCGGCCACCGTTGGTCTATGGCCCGGGCGTTAAGGGAAATTTTGCGAGTTTGTTGAAACTGTGTAACTTGCCGATACCGTTGCCATTTGGTTCTATGAAGAACAAACGTAGCATGGTTTATGTCGGCAATCTTGCAGATTTCCTGGTTCAATGTGTCAGCTTGCCAGCGGCCGCAAGAGAAGTTTTTTTGGTTAGTGACGATGAAACACTTTCGTTGACGGAGCTTTTGGCGGAGCTCAGGCGTGCTCAGGGGCGTTCCCCATGGCTGGTGATAGTGCCGGTGTTTCTTTTTCGATTTGCAGCGGTGCTGTTGGGTAAGAGCTCTTCGATTGAGCGTTTGACAGGTGAATTGAGGATAGATTCAACTAAGGCCCGTCATGTTCTGGGTTGGTCTGCACCATACTCGGTAAAAGAAGGATTGAAATTGACGGTGGATGATTATAACTGCCCAGGGGAATCTGGAGATCTGGTGTGATCAGGATTCTTGATATTATTTTTTCCATGGTTGGCTTGGTTTTTGGCCTGCCTTTTCTTGTGGTTATCTTTATTGTCGGGTTGTTTGATACTGGCTCTCCATTGTTCCGTCAGGAGCGGGTAGGGCGGTACAAGAAGCCGTTTATCTTGGTGAAGTTTCGCACCATGGCGCCGGAGACTAAATCTGTTGCCAGCCATCTGGCAGATTCATCGTCTATTACGCCGGTTGGCCGGTTTCTCAGGCGGACAAAGCTTGATGAATTGCCTCAACTCTGGAATGTGCTGAAAGGTGAGATGAGTCTGGTTGGTCCAAGGCCCTGTTTGTTTAATCAGGTCGAGCTTATTGAGGAGCGGGAGAGCCGTGGAGTGCTGAAGGCCCGCCCCGGCATTACGGGGCTGGCACAGGTGAACGGTATTGATATGTCGACTCCACAATTGCTGGCTGAAACCGATGCAGCGATGTTGCGCTCTTTGGATTTAAAGCACTATTTCCGTTATATCTTTCAAACGGCCACTGGCAAAGGGTCGGGTGATCGCGTGAAATCGGGGGAGTAGCAGGTGAAATCGAATGCTATTGAATCAGTACTGGGGTGGTCTCGACCTGCCAAGCGTTTGGTTTCGGTGGCTGTCGACTTCATCTTGCTGGCTGTCGCGATTTGGGGCGCTTTTGCGCTGCGGTTCGAGACATTCACGTGGATGCCCAATGAGAAACAGCTTCTTGTATCGCTTGCCACGGTGCTGGTTACGATTGGCGCTTTTATCAAGCTCGGATTGTATCGTGCTGTTATTCGATACCTCAGTGAGCACGCCTTCCTGGCAATCATTCTGGGTGTCGCCATTTCCAGTGTTGCTCTGATTGTTTTTGGATTTCTGTTCCAGGCGTTGGTCCCTCGCTCAGTGCCGGTTATATATGGTGCGTTTGCTTTCTTATTGGTAGCGGGTACGCGCTTTACGGTACGTGCGATTGTTCGCCGGCCCAGAGAGAAGGCCAAAAACACAGTTTTAATCGTGGGCGCCGGGCCCAAAGGAATGCAGTTGGCATCCGCCTTGGCTCAAGGCGTTGAATACCGCCCTGTGGGGTTTGTCTCATTGGTTAGCAGCAATCACCGGTCTTTAATTAGTGGGTTGCCGGTCTATTCCGTAGAGCATTTGGAGAAAGCAGTACGAGAGTTGGATGCCTCACGGGCGCTGCTCGCATTAGAGGACGCGGTGCCTGTTAATCGAAAAGAATTGCTCGCCGCGCTTGAGAGGCTGTCTATCCCTGTCCAGACCGTTCCTTCGATGTCGGAGCTGGTAGCTGGGCAGGCACGGATCAACGACATACGCGATTTGGAGATTGAGGACCTGCTGGGGCGTGACCCAGTGCGCCCGGATGCGGCGATCGTTTCCGAGAGCCTTTACGGAAAGTCTGTAATGGTAACTGGGGCGGGTGGATCAATAGGCTCTGAGTTGTGTCGCCAGATTGTGCGCCACAAGCCACGAGTGCTGGTGTTGTTCGAGCAATCCGAGTTTTCTCTGTATGCCATCGAGAGGGAATTGCGCACGATCAGTGATGTTGAGAGCCTGGATGTTTCGGTGCATGCGGTTCTGGGCAGTGTGACGCATCTCAGGCGGTGTGAAGCTGTCATGAAGGCCTTTGGCGTTCAGGCTGTCTATCATGCGGCGGCGTATAAACATGTGCCTCTGGTTGAGCATAATATTATTGAAGGTATCCAGAATAATGTATTCGGTACCTGGCATACGGCAGAGGCGGCCATCTCTGCCGGTGTTGAACGTTTTGTTCTGATCTCTACAGATAAGGCTGTGCGGCCTACTAATGTGATGGGGGCCAGCAAACGAATGGCGGAGTTGGTGCTGCAAGGCTTGTCTCAACGCCAGAGCAAAACTGTGTTTTCAATGGTGCGTTTTGGTAATGTGCTTGGATCATCAGGGTCGGTCGTTCCTTTGTTCAGAGACCAGATTCGGGACGGCGGGCCAGTAACGGTGACGCATCCGGATATCATTCGCTATTTCATGACCATTCCGGAAGCGAGCCAGTTGGTGCTGCAGGCCGGGAGCATGGGGCGCGGTGGTGAGGTATTTGTGTTGGATATGGGAGAGCCGGTCAAGATTGCTGATCTCGCTAGAAAGATGATTCACCTGATGGGGTTGGAAGAAAAATCGGATGATAACCCCGCAGGGGATATAGAAATTGTTTACACGGGATTGCGCCCGGGTGAGAAACTCTATGAGGAGCTTCTTATTGGTGATAATCCACAAGGTACTTCACATCCCCGTATTATGATGGCCCGGGAGGTTTCTTTGCCTTGGGCCAATGTCGAAGACCTTTTGAACAAGTTTACTCGAGCGAGCCAGGCGTTCGACTGCCGGGCTGTGGTAGAGCTGTTGAAAGAAGGCCGAACTGCATACGAACCGAATGGTGATGTTGCCGATCTTGTTTGGTGCAACAACGGTGACCTGCCCACCTCGCCGGCACTGGATGCCGGTGGAAAAGTGCTTCAGTTGAAATGACTCGGAGTTGCCCCCCAAGTAATTGATAGGACGACAAGGATGTTGCCATGATCAAAATTCTTCACCACGGCGCCGTGAATGGCGTAACGGGCTCGTGCCACGAACTCCGAATGTCGCAGGCTACAAAAGGCTCTCAGTCTACAAAGGGGGCTGACCTCTCGGGGCTGCACCAAACACCGCCGGCTACAAAGGGGTCTGACCCTTTGGGGTCAGACCCCACCCTTCTGCCAGAGGTTAACTCCAAACCTGGTGCGATTGGGGTCAGTCCCCAAGGGGACAGACCCCGTAGCGGGCCCCGTGAGCCAGTGGCAAACTCCCCCGCCGGCATATTGATAGACTGCGGCCTATTCCAGGGCCAGGAAGAATCCCGAGGCTCCTCCGCCGCCGATCTCGCCATCGATTTCCCTATCGACCACATTCGCGCCCTGGTGGTTACCCACGTTCACATCGACCACGTGGGCCGCATTCCCTACCTGCTTGCCGCCGGCTTTGACGGCCCCATCATTTGCTCCGAACCCTCCGCCATCATGCTCCCGGAAATCCTGGAAGATGCCCTGAAGATTGGCTTCACCCGGGATCGAGGTTTGATTAACCGTGTTTTGGGGCTGATCCGGGCGAGGGTGGTGCCGCTGCCGTATGGCCGCTGGCATTCGGTGTTTGAGGAGGAAGTGGGGAGTTTGAAGGTGCGCCTGCAGAGGGCAGGGCATATTCTGGGTTCGGCTTATGTGGAGTGTGATGTAGTGTCTGGCACGGCGGCTGAGCGTATTGTGTTCAGCGGTGATCTCGGCGCGCCCCATTCCCCGTTGCTGCCGGAGCCCGCGCCCCCGGAGCGTGCTGATCGCCTGGTGATTGAGAGTACTTACGGCGATAAGAACCACGAAGACCGGGAAACGCGGCGTTATCGGCTGAAGGCGGTTCTGGAGCATGCGTTGGAGGATGGCGGTACGGTGTTGATACCGGCGTTCAGTATTGGCCGTACTCAGGAGCTTTTGTATGAGATCGAAGGGCTGATTGCGGAGTTTGGAGATAAAGAAATTCCGCAGGCTACAAAGGGGTCTGACCCCTTGGGGTCGGACCCCACCCTTCTGCCAGCGACTGACTCCAGGCTTGGTGCGTTTGGGGTCAGTCCCCAAGGGGACAGACCCCGTAGCGAGTCTCTGACCTGGAGCAACCTCGAAATCGTCGTCGACTCCCCCCTGGCCGCCGAGTTCACCAAAATCTACCGAGACCTCAAACCCTTCTGGGATGAAGAAGCCCGTGCCCTGGTGGCAGCGGGCCGCCATCCGCTTTCCTTCGAGCAGCTTACCGTCATCAATTCCCACGAAGACCACCTCAACGCTGTGGAATACCTGGCCAAATCTCACCGCCCCTGCGTGGTGATTGCAGGTTCCGGTATGTGCGCCGGCGGCAGGGTGGTAAATTATCTGAAAGCGATGCTGGGCGATGCACGCAACGATGTGTTGTTTGTGGGTTACCAGGCTGCAGGCACTCCGGGCCGCAACATTCTGACCTACGGCCCTCGCGGCGGTTGGGTAGAGCTGGATGGCGAACGCTACGACATCCGCGCCCAGGTGCACACCGTAGGTGGCTATTCCGCCCACGCCGGGCAGGAGGATTTGCTGCGCTTTGTGGAGGGCATTCCACAACCGCCCAGCGAGATTCGGATTGTGCATGGGGATGAGGCGGCGAAGCGGGCTTTACAGGGGAAGTTGCAGAAGGTGGTGCCTGAGGCTGAGGTGTTGATTCCTGGGTAAATGTTGGTTCAAGGATGAAAACTCGATATGTATTCGAAACGATTCGCCAAGGAAGTGCAGATTACTCGGCATGCTGCTCAGCGCATGCAGTCACGTGCTATCAGTGAGAGGGAGTTGTCTTTATTGATAGAAGAAGGGCAAACTCGATTCAAAGATAGTAAGCGGTTCTGGATAGCTCATTTTTTTGAGGAACGCTGTGACAATCTGTTATGTGTACCAGTGGTTCATGAAAAAGATTTGCTGGTAGTAAAAACTGTAATGCACCATTTTTCCTGGGAGGGTTAATGATATGCGTACCGTTTATGATGAATCGGAAGATATTCTGACAATCCATCTCAGCGATAAGGCGATTGCGAAAGAGGTTTCCCAGGACTGGAACACTCATATCAGCTATGCGGAAGATGGATCGATTGTAGAGATTGTGGTTCTTGATGCCAAAGAGAGTGGTGCTTGGCCGCTCATAACCACCCGCGCGGCGTGAAATTGTAAATTTGGGGTCAGACCCCAGAACATTTGACCGATCAAAATGTCTTGGGGTCTGACCCCAAATATGAATAGATACTAATGTGTCCAGTTTGGTATAATTAATCGGTTTTTGGATATGGGGGTGTCTCTGTGAATCTGGTTTCAGGGCGGGATGTACAGGTTGCCTTGGCGGCGTACGTGCAGGAGCGGCGGAAGGCCTTGAAGTGGTCGCGGGCGGCGCTGGCGGAGCGCAGTACTGTGCCGGCACCGACCATCAAGAAATTTGAAACCACGGGGCAGATTTCATTACGGCAGTTTTTACTGTTGTGGCAGTGCGTGGATGATCTTCATCGGTTACAGGATTTGACGAGCGCGGAGCAAAAGCCTATGCCGCGTTCACTGGATGAGGTGCTTGCCCAGTGAGCTTTGCCCCGGTTCGCCAGTTAGCGGTTTGGCGCACGTTCAGCGATGGGCAGCGGGCCCTGGTTGGTGGCCTGGCGCAGAACCGGCAAGGCGTATTCTTTCAGTACGATGCAGATTACCTGGCCAGGTTCAGCCCGTTGTCGCCCTTTGCATTGAAGTGGGATGCGACGGTGCAGCTGGCTCCCCGTGATCCCCATGGCGGGCTGCCGGGGGTGTTCGCGGATTCTCTGCCTGATGGCTGGGGGTTACTGTTGATGGACCGGGTGTTTCGTCAGCAGGGTATCCTGCCAGCTCAGGTAACGCCGATGGACAGGCTGGCTTTTGTGGGCGCTACGGGCACCGGTGCACTGAGTTATACGCCGGTGGCGGAATTTGCGCCGGTAGCGGATGACAAGCTGATTGAAACAGCAGAGCTTGGGCTTCAGGCGCAGGCCGTATTCGACGGGCAAACGACGGATGTGTTGGCCGAACTGGTTGCCGCCGGAAGCTCCGCAGGTGCGCGGCCCAAGGCGCAACTGTATTTTGCTGAAGGGGAGTACGGCGTGTGTCGCACTCGGCCCATCGCTGGTGATGAAGCCTGGCTGGTTAAGTTTACCTCTGCCAATCTGCCACTAGGCCATGAAGAAGGGTTGTGTGAGGCGGTTTATCTATCATTGGCAGAACGCGCGGGATTGCAGCCTCCCCGCTGGCAGTTGCTGCCGGCTCCCGAGGCATCGGGCGCCAGGGCCTGGTTAGCGGTTGAGCGATTTGACCGGGTGTGGCGCCCAGAGGATGTGCCCGGTTGCGTTCATTTGCACAGTGCCTGCGGTTTGCTGGATGCGGACTTCCGGGCGCCCAGCCTGGATTACGAGGATTTGATCAAGGCCAGTGGCCAGTTATGTCGTGGCGTTAACGCGGCGCAGCTGCAGTTCTTGCGCGCAGTGTTTAATTTGTTCGCAGTAAACCAGGACGATCACAGCAAGAACTGGGCGTTTCTGCAAAGCGATGATGGCGATTGGCAGCCTGCACCGTTCTATGACGTGACCTTCAGCCCCGGCCGGTTTGGCGAACACAGCACGGCTTATGCCGGGTTTGGCAAGAAACCACCGTTGAAGGCCATGCAAAAGCTGGCCGCTGAGGCAGGCTTTGCCAGCTGGGTACAGGCGAGGCAGGGAATAGAGCGGGTACTGGATGCCTTGGCCGGTTTCTCCGCCACGGCGAAGGCGCTGGGCGTGAGCGCCGAGACGACCCGGCTTATCCAGCAGCAGCTTGATCAAGCCTATCAGCAGAACATCAAATAATGGGGTCAGACCCCAGAACATTTGACCGATCAAAATGTCTTGGGGTCTGACCCCAAAATTGGAGGATTCATGAAGAAGATCGCAGTGGTAGGTCTTGGCTATGTGGGCTTGCCTTTGGCCGCGGCCTTCGGTGAGAAGCGCGAGGTGGTCGGTTTTGATATCAACAGCAAGCGCATTGCCGAGCTGAAGGATGGGGTGGATTTTACCCGTGAGGTGTCTGCGGATGAGTTGGCGGCGGCGAAGCATTTGTCGTTTACGGATTCGCTGGAGGGCATTGCCGATTGCCAGATCTACATTGTGACGGTGCCTACGCCCATTGATGAATACAAAAGCCCGGACCTGACGCCGCTGGTGAAGGCCAGCGAGAGTGTGGGCAAGGTGTTGAAGAAGGGCGACATCGTGATTTACGAGTCCACGGTGTTTCCGGGTGCCACCGAAGAGGTGTGCGTGCCGGTGCTGGAGGAGCTGTCTGGCCTGGTGTTCAACCAGGATTTCTTCGCCGGTTACAGCCCTGAGCGGATCAACCCGGGTGACAAAGAGCACCGGATAACAACGATCATGAAAGTGACGTCCGGCTCTACGCCGGAAATTGCCGAGGAAGTGGATGCCTTATACGCGGATATCATCACCGCCGGCACCCACAAGGCCAGTTCCATTAAGGTGGCGGAAGCCGCCAAGGTGATTGAAAACACCCAGCGGGATCTGAACATTGCATTGATGAATGAGTTGTCGATGATCTTTGCTCGTTTGAAGATCGACACCAATGAAGTATTGGCCGCCGCCGGAACTAAATGGAACTTCCTGCCTTTCAAACCCGGCCTGGTAGGCGGGCATTGTATTGGGGTAGACCCGTATTATCTGACCCATAAAGCCCAGGCCATTGGCTATAACCCGGAGATTATTCTTGCCGGGCGCCGGGTGAATGACAATATGGGGCCTTATGCTGCTTCGGCCCTGGTGAAGGCAATGATTAAAAAAGGCCACACCATTGCCGATTCCCGTATTTTGATTATGGGCTTTACCTTTAAAGAAAATTGCCCGGATTTGCGCAATACCCGTGTGATTGATGTGGTGCGCGAACTTCAGGATTATGGCTGCCAGGTGGATGTTACCGATTGCTGGGCAGATAATGCCGAAGCAGAGCATGAATATGGTATTTCATTGGTACCAGAGCCGGCGAAAGGAAACTATGACGCTGTCTTGCTGGCCGTTCCGCACAGGGAATACGCGGCTTTGAATGCGGATGAATTACGTGGTTATACCAATGGCAACGGTGTGCTGTTTGATTTGAAAGGTATATTGCCGTTGGGGCATGCAGACTTGCGGCTGTAATCGGTGTTCGGATCGGATACCTGATATAGTTGTCTGACGGCTATTTGTTGAGGAGTGTAGCGATGTACGCTATCGAATTTGAAGCAGACATCAAGAATGGCATGGTTAAAATTCCATCAGAGTACACGCAACTGGAAGACAGTCACGCTCGGATTCTTGTAATGGTTAGTGACCAGGCATCGTTGGCTATTGAGAAGTCCTCGCTGGATTTCAGTAATGTTGATATTCAGGCATTCAAGGAAAAGGATGCCGTGGTCATGCAGAGGGAAATGAGGGATGAGTGGTAGATACCTGCTGGATACCAACGCCATTATTTATGCACTTGGTCGCAATTTAAAATTGCCCCCAGCGCACTATGCAGTTTCAGTAATAACTAAAATGGAGCTGTTGTCTTGGCCGGCACTGACGGCTAATGATGAGGTGAAGTTGCGTGAGGTCATAGAGCGGATCACAGTTGTGCAATTGCTTCCTGCGATTCAGGAAACGGCAATTAAGATTCGCAGGAACACATTGCTCAAACTCCCGGATGCAATAATTTCGTCAACCGCCATAAAGGGAGACTTTGTTCTGGTGACTGATGATGAGAAGCTTTCGAGCCGTCATGTCGGAACTGCAATTTCATTGAACGAGCTCATCGCAGTTGCGTCCGACCAAGTGTGAGTGTTGATGAACTCGACAAAATAAAAGCCCGGCATTGTTGTCGGGCTTTTTTATTAATTGGCTGTAAGCGTTTTATTTTGCCAATGTGTGAATTGTTTATTATGATTGTTCGCGACTTCTCGTCATATTCAATGTTTTATTAAAACCCATCGAATAAGGTTATATTTCCATGGCAAAGATTAACGATTACTACCAGAAGAAACAGCTGATGGAAAAGCTGGCCGCTGAGCTGGAACAGCTCGAGAAGGACCAGGCACTGAAAGGCGAACTGGAATTTGAAAACAAGGTTCGCGCTTTGATGAAGGAATATGACAAATCTCCCAAGGATGTTCTGCAGATTCTGGCGGCGATTGACCCCTCGATTGCTGGCGCCAAAGCGGATGCTTCAACCGGTACCCGCGCCAAGCGCCCGATGAAAACCTACAAGAACCCGCACACCGGTGAAGTGGTTAAAACCCGTGGCGGTAATCACAAGACTCTGAATGAGTGGCGTGAAAAGCACGGTAAGGAAGCTGTTCAGAGCTGGCAGCAGGATTGATTAGATAGGGCTGCTGAGGTTTGGTGGCCCTATTAAGCTTGCGCACCTTGGTTTGAGTTGGTGCGTTTGGGGTCAGTCCCGTGGGGACAGACCCCACCCTTCTGTCAGAGTCAATCTCCATAGTCACGTATTTCAGTTCCCTGTCCATTGCGAAAGCCCTCTCGCCATATCGTGAATATACGCTACAATCTATAAGATATTCGTTGAAATGTAGAGTATATCCACATGACCCTTCTCGAACTTGGTCCGTTTATCAGAAAAGAGCGCAAACGCGCAGGCTTATCCATGCAGGCTTTGTCTGACATGGCGGGCGTTGACCGGACAACCCTGTCGAAACTGGAGAATCAGCACCTCCCTGAAATGGGTTATGCCAAACTGGAACGGGTACTTGCTGTTCTTGGGTTGGAGTTTTCGGTGCGTGTTATGGGGGGATTGCCTACGTTAAAAGACCTTCAGAGAGATAATGAACGGGGCCTGGAATGACTTCTGTTCGCCGGGCAAGGGTAGAGGTATCTGGCAGTGTTGTGGGTGACTTGTCTTCGCCAGAGCGGCCGGAGCCATCGGTTTTTGTGTATCGCCAAGGTGTGCTCGAGCAGTCCGCGGTGTCGGTGACCATGCCGGTGAGTGAGGCGTCTTATGCATTCGACGGTGTGCATCCGATCTTTGCCCAGAATCTGCCAGAGGGCTATTTGGGCGACATCATCAGAAAGCATGTCGCCAAGCTTTATGGCTCCGGGGATCTGGCGGTGCTGGCAACACTGGGTCGGCATCAGGTTGGTCGAGTGGTCGTGACAACTGATGATTTTGCAGGGATGGGTGATGAGCACCAAGGCGAATCGTTGGGCGGATTGCTGGCTGCCAAGGACGACTCTTTGTTTGAGGAACTCGTTGAAAAGTACGCCCTTCGTTCAGGCGTTTCCGGCGTGCAACCGAAGGTTTTGGTGCCGGCCTCTATCTCTGAAAAATCGACGCTTCGCACCGAAGGCTACATTGTAAAGACTTGGGGCGATGACTATCCGCAATTGGCAGCCAATGAATACTTTTGCATGACTGTGGCTCGGGAGTTCGGGTTGCCGGTACCGGATTTCTATCTTTCTGATAATGGCCGGTTGTTCATCATGTCTCGTTTTGACCGGCGGCCGGATGGCTCTTGGTTGGGTTTTGAAGATGCCTGTGTTCTGCAAGGATTGCTGCCTGAGGATAAGTATTCTGGTAGTTATGAGAAGCTGGCTAAAACATTATCGCTATTTCTCTCCCCGCAACACCGCCGTGAAGGCTTGCGCTGGTTATTCAGGTCTGTACTGCTCTCATGGGCCGTACGCAATGGAGATGCCCATCTGAAGAACTTTGGCTTGTTGTATTGCGAGCCGTTTGGTGAACGCTGGTTGGCACCCACCTACGACATTGTTTCTACCACTCCCTACCTGAAGCGTGATGTACCTGCGCTGACCCTGTCTGGCCGGAAGGTATGGTGGCCTTTGAGTTACTTGAAAAACTTCGCCCGCCAATCCTGTGGCCTGACAACGGCTGAGGTAAGCACAGATCTTGAGTTACTGGCGCAAAAACTCACTGAGATTGCCGGCCAGATAGACTCGTACACAACCAAGACACCCGCCTTCACTCAGGTAGGCACCACCATGTCCCAAACCTTCCGCGCAAGCAGCCACGAAATCACTTTTGGGGTCAGACCCCAAGACATTTGACCACCCGAAATGTCCTGGGGTCTGACCCCAAAGTTGGAGCGTGTCCTTCGGATTTATTCAGGAAATATTCAGCATAGAGTGCTCTATGCAATAATTTTGCAACGATCGCTCCATAAAATCCTGGCCTGAATAGAGCTTCTGGGTGAAAACAATGAAACGTCGATCTTTCCTGGCATCGTCGCTGGCGCTGCCGGCTTTCTCTTTGGTGGGGTGTGGTGATTCTGGTTCTTCGGGGGAGTTGCCTGCCGGGCCAGGGCCTGGCTCCGGGGGTAACGGTCAGCCTGGTAATCAGGCGGTCGGGTTCTTTGAGCATGGGGTTGCCTCTGGCGATCCGCTGGATGACCGGGTCATCCTTTGGACGCGGGTGACACCGGCGCTGCCTACGGAAACCTCGGTGCCGGTTCAGGTGTTGGTCAGCCGTCAGCCGGATCTTTCGCAGCCTCAGGTGTTTACCGCAACTGCTGAGGCAGATTCTGATTTCTGCGTGAAGGTGGATGCCACTGGCCTGGCCAGCGACACCTGGTATTACTACGCCTTCCGTTGCGGCCCTAATGTTTCTCCGGTTGGGCGTACCCGCACTTTCCCGGCGCCGGACCAACGTGTGCGGCGGGCCCGGTTTGCCACGGTTTCCTGTTCCAACCTGCCGTATGGCCACTTTTCTGTTTATAACGCTCTGGCGAAGGTGGATGAGCGGGATCTGGATTTTGTCCTGCACCTGGGTGACTACCTCTATGAGTACGAGCCGGGCACATACGATGATCCCGCTGCTGTGCCGAATCGTGTTCATGAGCCGGCGAATGAAATCCTTTCCTTGTCCGATTACCGCGTGCGCCACGGCCAGTACAAGCGAGACCCCGATTTGCAGGCGGTGCATCAGCAATACCCGATGATCTGCATCTGGGACGACCACGAGATTGCCAATGACGCCTACATGGATGGCGCGGAGAACCACGACCCGGCCACGGAAGGGGATTGGGAAACCCGCAAGCAGGCAGCCATTCGCGCCTACTTTGAGTGGATGCCGGTGCGGGACTTTGGTGCAGACAGTCAACGGCTGTGGCGTCGGTTCCGGTATGGCGATCTGATTGATTTGTGGATGCTGGATACCCGGATCGAAGGCCGGGATGCCCAGGTGTCTTTACCTTTCGGCCCTGAACGCACAGACCCGGACAGAAAGCTGATCAGCGATGCCCAGATGAACTGGCTGACGGACGGCCTGACCAGCTCAGGCAGTTTATGGAAGATGATTGGCCAGCAGGTGATGTTCGGGCAGCTGAATCTGGCGGAGTTGCCCCAGCCGGAACTGATCTCCGAACAGCTGCCTTACGGCACCACCCAACAGGGCCTGAATATGGACCAATGGGATGGTTACACCGCAAGCCGCACCCGCATTCTGGACGCCATCGAGCAGAACAATGTGGAGAACGTGGTGGTGTTCACCGGTGATATTCATACCTCCTGGGCCAATGAGATCTATCGGAACCCGGCGTCTGTGGTGGGTGACTTGTTTGCGCCGGAAGCGCTGGCGGTGGAGTTTGTGTGCCCGTCGGTAACTTCGCCGGGCTTTCCGGCAGGCTTGGCGGAGTTGGCTGCGGTCGCGGTGCGCACCACCAACCCGCACGTGAAGTACGCCGAGCTGCAAACCCGAGGGTTTATTCTGATGGATGTGGACCGGTTCGGCGCCCAGGCGGAGTTTCATTATGTGGCGTCGATTGCCGATGAAACCCGCAAAGGCGAGCTGGACACCGGCAAGCGAAAACTGGTGAAAGTCGCTGCCAAACAGCCTGGCCAACGGTATCGCCTGATCACAGACAACCTTACCCCATCCCGCCCCAGAACCACGCAAACCAGCCTGCTGGCGCCGGCTGCCACGCCTGAACATCAACAGGAACTGGCGGCTGTGATGGGCGCCGTTCATTCCCTGGAGTCTGTTGTATGAACGCTAAATTGAAGTTGATCGCCCTTTTGGTGGTGCCACTCACCCTGGCTGCCTGTGGCGGTTCCGGCGATGACGAGGCCGAGTCCACCACGCCGGGTACTCAACCCGATGTGACTGCGCCGGGTGACGAGGATGGTGCTCGTGCGGTGGCCTCAACCCAGTTTATCGCCATGGGCGATTCCGGCTCCGGCAGCCCCGGCCAGTATGCGGTGGGCGAGGCCATGGCGCAGGTTTGCGAGCTTAAGTCTGCAGAAGCAGGCCCCTGCGAGTTTGTGCTGGGGTTTGGCGACAATATCTATGAAGACGGAGCCACATCGGTAGACGACATTCAGTTTATCGAGAAGTTTGAAAAGCCGTTTGAGCCCATGGGGGAGCGCCCGTTTTATATGGTACTGGGTAACCACGACAACACCGGCTATGTGGGTGGCGATGGCGCCAACAACAGCCGGGGCGATGTTCAGGTGGATTACCACTACGAGGGCAACAGCCCCCGCTGGCGCATGCCTGCCCGCTACTATGCGTTCAATAGCGGCGAAATACCCACCGCATTGATGCCGAAAACCCGGGAAGGTAAACCGCTGTTGACGGTGGTGTCGCTGGATTCCAACCCGATTGCCTCGCTGGTAGCAGACGCGGATTCCCGGTTTACCTGGCAAAACTACGGCATGACCCAACTGATGTGGGCCCAGGACGAGCTGATCTCGTCGCAGGCTCTGTTTAACATCGCCATGGCCCATCACCCGTATCTGTCCAATGGCTTGCACGGCAACGCAGGCAACTATGATTTCATTCCCTCGTACATTCTGCCGGTGATCTCCGGCCAGCGCTGGAAGGATTTTCTGGAAGAGGGGGTGTGCGACTACGCCGATTTCATCATGACCGGGCACGATCACGATCTGCAATTGCTGGAACCGGTGGAAAGCTGTGGTCGAACTCGCTTTTTGGTGAGCGGCGCCGCCGGCAAAACCCGCTCCCTGCAGGATGAAAGCCGAAACCAGGCCATGTACCAGGCCGGCGATACCTACGGCTTTTTCTGGGTGCAGGCGATGGAAAGCAACCCGGCCACGGGCGCGCCTGCACAAATGTGCTTTGAGGCCTACACCGTAGACCCGGAGCTGGAAGGCTTTGGTGTGCTGGGTGCTGATGGTGGGCTTACCCCGGCCTACAGCCAGTGCCTGGAAAAGGTCGGGCCAATGAACATCGCCCGGGGCAAGGATTTCTCCGGCTCGCCGGTTTCCCTGCCGGTGCCCCTGGCTGGCGGTGCGGGCTTTGACGGCAACTTCACGGGCCCGTTAGAGCTGTTCCGGGAGGAGCTGGTCAGTGGTCTGAATACCCTGAATATGGTCAATCCGAACGCTGAAACCCAGCAAGCCGTTGCCCAGCTGATCAACGGGCTGGATACTCTGCTGGTGACGCTGGATGCGGCGGCGTCATCCGTCTCTGAAGCCGGCTCTCCGGAGGATATGGCTCAAGCTACGTTGGCGGTACAAGCGGCCGCCGAGCGTTTGCAGGCTATTGATACCTCCGAACTGCCAGCCCCCTTTGACCGCCTGGGTGCGGCGTTTGAAGCCTTCGGCCTTGGTTTTGGGGGTGAGGGCGATGAGAGCTCTGGCCAGGGGTTGTCGGAAGACACCGCATTTCTGCTGGGGCCGGTCGTACAGCTGGTGATTAATCTGGAGAACATTCTGGATGCCATGGATCAGCAGGCCGAGCCAGCGCCAGTGCTGCAGGGTGTCACTAGCTTGTTGGCGACCACTTTGCGAGGCGTGGGTGGCACGTTGGAGGAAGTTTCCAAACTCGACAGCTCCGCCGCTTCTGATGCGCTGATCGGTTCAATCAACGCTGCGTTGAATACTCTGGTGTTGGAAGTGCTGCTGCTTGAGGAAGCGCCGGACTCCATCAACCAGAACGCCACCCTGCCCACCAACTTCCTGTCGGATACCTTGGCCACCGTAGCGCGTGAAGTCACTGAACAACTGGACCGAAACGCCCTGACCACCACCGACAGCCTGCTGGGCCGGCTGCTGTCGCCGATAACCGGAGCCATCACCGGCCTCATCGACCGCCTCTTTTAAGTTGGGGTCAGACCCCAAGACATTTGGTGGAGCCAAATGTTCGGGGGTCTGACCCCAAAAATCACTCCCCAACAACAACCTTATTCCGCCCACTCTCCTTGGCCGCATACAGCGCCTCATCCGCCTTCTGCATCCACTGCATATAGTTCTCAGGCTCGTCGGTGAGTTGGGCAATGCCCATGCTGATGGTGTAGGTGATGTTACCGGCGCTGGTCTCCACGGTGCTTTTTTCGATGCTTTCGCGGATGCGTTCGCAGAGGAGGCGGGCGTTCTCGGCGTCGGTTTCCGGCAGGATGATGCCGAATTCTTCGCCACCGTAGCGGCCGGCGCTGTCGGATTGGCGGATGTTATTGCGGGTGGCCTGGGCGGTGTGGCGGATGACCTCGTCGCCCGCCAGGTGGCCGTAGTTATCGTTGACCGGTTTGAAGTGGTCGATGTCGAACATCACCAGGGTGGTGGCCTGGCCGTAGCGGCGATAGCGTTCGTATTCCGCGTCTACCAGGTTTTCCCAGGTGCCACGGTTGAGCAGGCCGGTCAGGCGGTCTGTCATGCTCAGTTTGGCAAGCTGTTCGTTGGCCCGCTCCAGGGCCCGCTTGCTACTGGCGAATTCGGTCACGTCGTAAATCAGCAGGCAGATCTTGTCGACCTCACCGTTGGTGCCGGTTAGCGGGCTGATGGTGAGGTTCTGGAACATGTACTCTTCGGTGCCAGTGATGGGCCGGGTGTTCCGGAATTTGAACAGGTAGGGGCGCTGCTCCCAGGAGGTGAACGCCCGGGTGTTGAGCATGGCGACGGCATCGACTTTGCGGGTAAGCCATGCTTGCGGGATGTCCGGAAACACGTCGAACAGGACTTTGTTCTGGATCTGGCTGCCGGTAATGCCGCTGTGATGCTCCATAAAGCCATTCCATGCCTGTACGCGGAAATCGAGGTCCAGCACCACGAGGCCAACCTCGACCGATTCGAGCATGTCTACCAGCCAGTGAAAGGCGTCTGCTTCCGGGTTCTGAAAGGCCATGGTCAATCCACCAGGTATTCTAGGCGTTTTTCAAGGAAGGGCACCGAGTCTTCGGTGAGCAGTATCAGCATATCGCAATGAATATCGCGGTTTTCGATGGCGTAGCTGATTTCAATACAAAGAAGTTGTTCTTCCCGCTTGCTGTGGTGTTCCAGCAGTTCGTTGATGGGGCGATGTTGGCCCAGAACGCTGGGATGGCCCAGGCCAAGTTTCAGATCCAGCTGATCGCCAATGCCGTTCAGGAAAGCGCCGAACAGGATGCTGGACATGTCCATTAGCACTTCCACGTTAACGGCTTCGCCCTCGACCACATCGTAATGCAGCAGTTCCGCCATTTCCTGAAAGCTGGCGTCTTCGAACAACAGCAGTGCCTCGCCCGCAAGACCGGCGCCGGTAAATCCCTGGCACACGGCGGAGTAAGCTTCGCCTTGCTGGGCAGCGGAAATGGCCATGTGGAGTTCGGAATTGGCGATAAACGCCACTTTCGGGATCGGCTGCTTTACGAACACCCTGAGTAGCCGTGCCAGGAGGTCAGACGAGCGGCCCATGGATACATTGGCGATCTCCTGCAGGTAGTCGTTCAGGCTGACGGAGATTTCCCGGGCTTTGCTGACGGTGCTGCGCAGGGAGGAGTCCTTCAGCGCTGCAGTTTCCAGTTCGCCGGGGCGATAAAAACCGTACTCCTCGAGCAATCTGGTAACAAGGCCGGTGTCTGTGGGCTTTTTGATGAAGTCGATGGCGCCCAGTTTGCGAACGCGCTCTCGGGCTTCCGGCTGGATGTCGCCGGACACCACAATGGTCAGCACCGGCAGATCTTCTTTGCGGATGTGCTCCAGAACCTGGTAGCCATCCATTTCTGGCATGTTGAGGTCCAGAAACAGCAATTCAGCCTTGCGCTCGCGCAGAATCTGCAGGGCCTCTTCACCGTTGGTGGCGAACAGGATGTCGTCCGCCAGGCCGTCGGGAAGGGCGCGGGCCATTTGCTTGCGGGCGAGGGCAGAGTCGTCGCAAATCAGGATGTGGGTAGACATCGGTGGTTGATCAGTGCCATGGGTAAAGTGATTCAGTATAGCAGTGCCGGATGATATGTATCTATAGGCTACATCATTGATTTCCGGTCCGCTGGTTATTGTTTCTTCCGTGCTGTGGGCAGGTGAGGATAAGTGTAATCCTGTGATGGCGATCATGCTTAACGAGGAAATGACATCTACGTAATGAGTGAATGTGATTTTGGTCACTCTATGTACGCGCGGGCCTCCGTTATAGTTCGGTGACGGTCAAAAAGACACATAACGTTACAAAGAATAACGTGGCCGTATGCCAGCACCGAAATAACAAAATCAGCGGGCGGCATGAGTCGGCGTCGGAAACTGACTCACAAAAACAATCAGAGACACTAATATGAAGACGCAAGCGTATGGATACGCTGCCCTTGCCACGTTCTGCCTGGGTATTTCGCCCGTTGCCCAGGCCGATCTTAAGCCCATTTCAGATGATGCAATGGGTGAGGTGACCGGGCAGGCCTTTATGCAGATAGAAAACATTGCCGGCGAAAACCATGACTTCACCCGGATGACCCTGGGTATGGACGTGGAAACGCGAGTCAATGTGGATGGTATTCAGGTGGGCCAGATTGATGGCGGCACCGATTTTTCAGCAAGCCACCTGGCGTTGGGGCATATCGCCCGTGCCAACGGCGAAGTATTCAATGGCCGAACCTATAATGAAGGCGAGGTTATTCCCTTTGAGGCCCAGCGGCCTTATATCGAGCTGGCTGAGGATGCCCAGGGCCTGGCGGGTTTCCGTTTGGGGTTCCAGCAGGCGCGGGGTTCGGTGTCTTCTCATACCACCAGTTTCAGTGGTGACTTGCCGGGGCTGAAGGTGCGGGAGGAAGTGTCTGGCACCATTTACGATACTGCATTGTTTGCCGGTGAGGGTGAAACAGCCACGAATTACCGCGCATCCCACATTGGTATTGTGCCCAATGGCGATGAGCCCTTGTCCTGTGTTTCTGGCGTGAACTGCGCGCCGCTCACCAACCTGCGCTCCATCATTGTAGGTGACGAAGGTGCGGCAGAGGGCGAGGTAGCCTTCACCGATGGCTTCTTCATCGGGTTCCAGCGTGATGAGAATGTGGCCTGGCAAAGCCTGGATGGCGCCAACACCATCAGCGTGGGTAAGGGGGTGTTCATTAACCTGCCTACGAATATGACAGTGGACTTGAGCCAGTTAACGGGTGAGGGTGTAGACCGGTTGCGGACTCATCAGGTGGATATGGGGACGAAGTTGTTTTGAATTTTGGTAGACTCCTGCCATTGATCCGTTTGGCAGGAGTGCTCCCTTGATCCGTTCTTTCTACTGGCACGATTACGAAACCTTCGGTGTGGACCCGGTTCATGACCGCCCCTCCCAGTTCGCCGGCGTTCGCACCGATGCCGATCTGAACGTGATCGAAGATCCGCTGGTGATCTACTGCAAACCCACAGACGATTACCTACCATCTCCCGAAGCCTGCCTGATTACCGGCATTACCCCGCAGAAAGCGCTGGAAGACGGCTTTCCGGAAGCGGAATTCATCGCCCAGATCAACGAAGCCTTCAGCCAGCCCGGCACCTGTGCCGTGGGCTACAACAGCCTGCGGTTTGACGATGAAGTCACCCGCCACACCCTGTACCGAAACCTGCGCGATCCCTATGCGCGGGAATGGCAGAACGGTAACTCCCGCTGGGACATCATCGACATGGTGCGACTGACCTACGCCCTGCGCCCGGAAGGCATCAACTGGCCGAAGAAAGAAGACGGCAGCCCCAGCTTCAAGCTGGAGGAATTGACGGTGGCTAACGGCATTGCCCACGAGGCTGCCCACGATGCCATGTCTGACGTGCTGGCCACCATCGCCGTGGCCAAACTGATCAAAGAAAAGCAGCCCAAGCTGTTTGAGTTTGTGCTGAACAACAAAGACAAGCACTCCGCCCGGCAAATGCTGGACACCGCCGCCATGAAACCGGTGTTCCACATTTCCGCCAAGTACCCGGCTACCCGCGGATGCTGTGCCCTGGTGGCGCCGGTGGCAGAAAGTCTGAGCAACAAGAACCAGGTGATTGTGTACGACTTGCGGGAAGACCCCTCCGAGCTTATCAGTGCGACAGTGGAGCAGATTCGCGAGCGGGTATTTACGTCACAGGCGGAGCTGGGTGAGGGCGTAAGCCGTTTTCCCTTGAAAGGTGTGCAACTGAACAAGTGCCCGGTGCTGGCCCCGGCTAACATGCTGTCAACCCTGTCGCCGGAACGGCTGGCGGAACTGGAGCTCGACGGTGATGTATTGCGCGCCAACCTCGCCAAGCTGCGCCAAGCGCCAGACCTGCCAGGCCGCATCGCTCAAGCCTTCGAGCAGGATTTCGCCGGCAGCGACCTGACCGACCCGGACGAACAACTCTACGCCGGTGGCTTCATCAGCAAAATTGATCGGGAGAAACTGAACTGGCTGTTAACCCAGCCGGCAGATACCCTGGGCGAGCAAGACGTGAGCTTCGAAGACGCACGCCTGCCAGACATGCTATTCCGCTACCGCGCCCGGAATTACCCGGGCACTCTGAGCGGCGAAGAAATGGAACGCTGGGAAGAATTCCGCAGCCAACGCCTGATGCACCCCAAGAAAGGCTGGCGCTCCCTCGAAGAGTACGGCCGCATCCTGCAAAAGCTCGCCGCCGACCCGGAGCTCACGCCCAGGAACCAGCAAATCCTCGAAGACCTCCACCTCTACGGCGAATCCCTCATCCCCTACATGTGAAATTGGGGTCAGACCCCAAGACATTTGATGCTGCCAAATGTCCGGGGGTCTGACCCCAACTTTTATCTCCGGCGTTGGAAGTAGACGCTGAGGTTCTGGCCCATGAGGCTTTGCACTTCGCTGCCCAGGGCCTCGGCCTGGATTTGGCGTTGTACCGGGGCGGTGGCCAGGCTGTGGCCGTCTTCGTCCCGGGCTTTGACGAGTTTCCATTCCACTTCGTTACTGACCAGTGCCAGCAGTTCTTTGAGCTGGGCGGCGTCTTGTGGGCGGAACCAGCGGTCGCGGCAGCCGCCGAGGCTGTAGAAGTCGTCGTCTTTCAGCAGGTTGGCCCATACCGCGTCTTGTTTGTTAGCCAGTACCATACGGCGTAGCTGGCGCAGGCTGGTGCGGGTGGGTTGCAGTTGGTGTTCTGCAATCAGTCGGCGGATTTGTTTGTCGCCGGCGGTTTGCTCGGCCATGCTGGTGTGCATGTGAACGACAGCACCACTGATGGAGGCGCTATTGATGAGCGCTGCCAGGGAAAGTTCCGTCATGGCCGGTGAAGGCAGGCGGCCTACTTCCACCCAATGGACCTGATGGCCATCGGCCACGAAGCGCTGGGCGATGGACCAGGGCCAGAACACGATGTTATCCATGTTCAGGGTTTGCGCCATGCGGGTGGCCTTGGCGATGTTGGCCAGGGATTCGTCCACCGCGATTACCTCTACATCGTCCAGGTACTGCGCCAGTTCCATGGCGCGCTGGCCGGACTGGGCGCCGCACACCAGAATGCGCAGGGTGGCGGGCAGGTTGCCTGTATTCAGGCCAAGTTCCTGGGCCATCACGGCTTTCAGGCTGGTTTCGGTGCGGTAGGCCAGCTGGCTCCAGGCGGGCCAGGCTTGCGGCACGTCGGTTTTGGCCAGGCAGAGCTCTTCCGCTTTTTCGTCAAAATTCTGTTTGATGGCTTCTTCTTCGGCGCGGCTGTAATAGCTGGCGGCCATCATCGGCTGCATGGCCAGGGGCCAGTCCACCAGGTTCCATTGCCCCAGTTGGATGGCAAAGCTTTGATGGAACAGGGCACCGTACATGGCGCTGATCATCAGCGAGCCAATCAGGGCCTCTTGCGGTTCGCGCACGGCGAATTGCGCCACGATGCTGTCGTTGATCGTGGTCGCCAGGCGCTCTTCATCGTCTTCGGCGGCCAGGGCGTAACCGGTGCGGTCTGCGTATTCGGCAATGGCCAGGCACAGGGGCTGCAGTTCATCCCGCAGGCTGGCGGTTTGCGCCACTTCCGCCATGATCGCCCGGCGCAGCATCACCACCAGTTCTTCCACGGCGGCGTTGGGCATCAGGGTTTTCTGCAGGGCCAGAATCAGCAGTTCGTCTTCAGCGGCAGCATCCAGGAAGACCTCGGCATTCGGGTTATCCAGATCGTACTGCTGCTGAATGATGGCGCCGACGAATCGGCCGATTTCCTGGTGCGGCAGGCCGTCTTTGCGGAGCAGGGCGATGGCATCTTGCGCCAGGTCGGTGTCTGCCTTGTGAATCTGCAGGTGCTGCGCGCAGGTTAGCATGCCGGAATAGACCGAATCCCAGCGGGAACCGGTTTGCAGCAGTTTGCGGTAATGCAGGTAGGCCACATCGAATTGCCCCTGCAAGCGCTTGGCGTGGGCGACACCGCAGAAAGCGGCGGCGGATTGCCGGTCGCATTCCAACGCCCGCAGGAAGTACTCCTCCGCCAGGGCCGGCCGTTCACTCTTCAGCGCCCAGTAACCCAGGTTGCAGTACTGCTGTGCTTGCCCGGGCTGGCTGTTCAGGCTGGCATTGAACAGCGCATGGGCTTTCTCCAACTGGCCATCGTCCATCTCCACCCGGCCCAACAGGCCAAGGGCCGCCGCGCTTTCCGGCTCCAACGCCAGCGCCTGGTCCAGGTACTCCCGGCATTCAAACCGCGCCTTCAGCCGCTGCACATAGGAAAGCCCGTTACTGTTGGACTCCCCATACGCCAGATTCGCCTGCAAAACCAACCGCGCCGCCTGCGCCTGAACCGAGCGGGGAAGATGAGCATTGTGATGTTGTACGTGCATGGAACACCTCGTTACCAGCCATGATTCGATGCGGCAAAGGTCTGCAGTTTTTTGACGGTTTGCCGTGCTTTGAGGGAGGTGTTGCGAAAGGTGTGCCAGTTTGGTGTTTGAATTTGGGGTCAGACCCCAATACATTTGCAGCCTCGAAATGTCTTGGGGTCTGACCCCAAAAATAGGAGCGGTTATGGGTGCGCAGGGTAAAGGTGTTTATCAGGTTAAGGTCACGCTTTCTGGCATCAGGCCGCCTATCTGGCGAAGGTTGCTGATCTCGCCGGAGGCGACGTTTCAGGATTTACACCGGATTATTCAGATTGCCATGGGGTGGCGGGCGTCGCATCTGCATTTGTTTCAGGCGGCGGATGGACGGCTGATTGGCGACCCGGCGGAGGATGAAGACGACATGATGGGGTTTCTGGATGAAACCCGCTTGCGGGTGGGCAGTGTTCTGACGCGGGAAGGCCAGGCCATCAAATATGAGTATGATTTTGGCGATAGTTGGGAACACCAGGTGAAGCTGGAGAAGATTCTGCCCGCAGGCGATGAAGGGCAATTGCCCCTCTGCATAAAAGCCGCCCGCCAGTGCCCGCCGGAGGATGTGGGTGGGGTGCATGGCTACTATGAGTTTTTGGATGCAATGCATGACCCCGCGCACCCGGAACACGAGGGTGTGAAGGAGTGGTGGGATGGGGAGTTTGATCCCGAGTTTGTGAACCTGGAGGAGATCAATCAGCTGCTTCCAGAGCGGGATGCCCTGTTTGCTGAGAGCGACGTTGATGCGCTGCCGCCTGCTGATTTCTGTGGACTGAGCCCAAGCCAGATGCATGAGCTGCTGCAGAGCCCGCTGCATTGCCCGTCTGTGTTCAAGCCGCTGATCAATGAAAAAACGGTTGATCAGGAACTGGATACTGCACCCATCCTTCAGATGGCAAAGGTACTGGTTAATGAGCTTGGCGAGAAGGGCATTCGCCTGACCGGCAAAGGTAACCTGCCGCTCAAGCAGGTGAAGGCTATGATTGAGGCCGCCGGCGAGGAGGTTGTGGTGCCGTTTGCCGGGTACGGTTCCGTGCGTTCCGAGGAAGACATTCTTGGCGTGCAGCTTACCCGTGTGCTATTGGAGTTGGCCGGCTACACCCGAAAGGAAAAGGGCCGCCTGCTGCTGAAGAAAGCCGCCGCCAAACGCCTCGATACCAAAGGTTGGCTAACCCTGTACCAGGACATGCTGGCCGCTGCGTTCTCAGAATTCAACTGGGCCTGGATGGACCATTACGACGGGCTGGACGATATCCAAACCGTCGGCCCCTTCTTCTTGTGGTTGCTGGCAGATAAAGGGGGCGACTGGTTGCCGGTTGATGGCTACATTAACGACATGCTGGCGGCCTTCCCGCAATTGCCCCTTTCAGCGCTCCCGCGGCCGTATGCCAGCGAAGAACAACAAACCCGCTGGGCACTGGATTCCAGGGTAATCCGCCTGCTCCGGCTGTTGGGGTTGATTGAGTTGAACCCGGAGCGAGTGCTGTTCCGCGAGGAGGCTGAGCAACGGCTTCGGAGAACGGCTTTGTTTGAGGAGTTGTTTGCTAAGGCTTAGGGTGGGGTCAGACCCCCGGACATTTGATGGGGTGAAATGTCTTGGGGTCTGACCCCAAATTAGATTCGGCGAACGGGGCCGGGATAACGCGCGACCAGATCATCGGCCGTCAGCAACAGGAAGCCCTCTGTCTCGGCCTGGGCAACGAGAATTCTGTCGAATGGGTCTTTGTGAATTTCCGGCAGGTGGCTAACGGCCAAGGTGTGCAGTGACGAAATTGCCAATTCTGTATAGCCATTATCAACCAGTCCGCGCCGGAGCAGATGTGGGTCAACATGAAAGTCTGGCCGCCCCAGGCCATTTTTGATGACGACTTCCCAGATACTGGCGGCGCTGAAGTACAGCCTGTTATTTTCGTTACTGATCATGGCTGCCGCTTCGGGCGATAACTTATTTGGCTCCGCTGCGGCCCAGAGCAGTAGGTGAGTGTCCAGAAGAAGGTTCATGTCACCCTCCGAACAACTCGGTTATTTCGTCTTGCCCCATCCGATCAAAGTCGTCCGGTACTTTGAATTCGCCCGCCAAGAAACCCAATCGTCTCTGTTGGCTCTCATCAGGAGAATCGTAGGCGGTTACCCTGGCAACAGGCTTGCCCGCCTTTGCAATTATGAAAGCTTCGCCTTTGGCGGCGCGGGCGACCAGTTGTGACAGCCGGGTTTTTGCCTCGTGCATGTTGATGGATTCCATGTAGCCCTCCTTCGGTGCTGCTTAGTTCAATTGACTTAGTTTAGCGCGTGGGGTCGTTATTGGCTAATGGTAGCTAGGATGAGGCAAGCGAAATTTGGGGTCAGACCCCAGTACATTTGATGGGGTGAAATGTCTTGGGGTCTGACCCCAAAAGTACATGGGCTTTCTCCAGTTGGCCCAGCAGGCCAAGGGCTGCCGCGTTTTCCGGCTCCAGCGCCAGCGCCTGGTCCAGGTACTCCCGACATTCAAACCGCGCCTTTAGCCGCTGCACATAGGAAAGCCCGTTACTGTTGGACTCCCCAAACGCCAGATTCGCCTGCAAAATCAACCGCGCCGCCTGCGCCTGAACCGAGCGGGGAAGATGAGCATTGTATTGTGATGTTGTACGCGCATGGAACACCTCGTTACCAGCCATGATTCGATGCGGCAAAGGTCTGCAGTTTTTTGACGGTTTGCCGTGCTTTAAGGAAGGTGTGCCAGTTTTGGGGCTAGGGGATCCAGTTATGGAATCCCCTTTGGATTTAGCAAACTTTTTCGCTATTCTGGGTCGTTAATGGATTGCCGAACCCATGGATCATCAACCAGTGAGTAGCGTTTACTGGTGACAGATTTGAAGTGGCCGGGCAAAGCGGCCATTGAATCTGTAAAGCTCTTCTTCCAGCGATCGAGATAAGCTGCAACATCGCCGTCGTCGTTCATGGCAAGGGCGTGTGCGAACCCAGCATAGAGATGGTGCCTGACTGCGCCTCGTATCATGTAATAGAACCCTGGATCGCTTTTAATTAACTCCCCTTCTAAGTAGCGACTGATTTCAGAGGACAGCCTCGTAATGTCTTTCTTCCCTCTTACGCGTTGGCTCTTTATCATTCCCTCAATTTTTCTTGCGAGTTGACTCAGCTTTTCACAAGTTACGTTGAGGGTGTCCTCTAAGTTTTCTAGTGAGATTGCTTGTGAGTCTTTGCTGAACAGTTTTTTCAGAACGCGAGCCTTCTCGTTTTTATCACCCAACTCTATTATCGTGTCGTTGAATTGAGCTTCGGTTATCCAGGTTGAGCCTTCAATCGCTGCGCCGTCTGCACAGTTAAAAAACTTATAGGCCGAGGATGCGGCTGTCGTTGCCCCAATTAAACCTTCGACAGCTCTCTTTGCAGTGAAATAGATGGGAGTGGTAAAAACCACGCTATCATTTACGCCTTGTACTTTGAAGGTATTGGATTGTTGGAAGACTTTACTCGCTCCCTTTTTAAGCTCTGTACCAATGGTATCGTCTTCACTTTCCATATACACCGATCGCATGGAATGGTGCTTTCCATGGTCGCGAAATCCGAAATCTGTTCCGAAAAGGAAGATGTTCCGAAGTCCAAGCTGGGTGCATAATGCAATCGCAGTATTAGTGCAGGTTGGAGCTCCGCCAGCGATACTGGTTTCTGGTGACCCGAACAGCGTTCCGATAGGGTTTTCTTTCTTGAAGAATAGGCGCTGATCTCCAAATAGGTCCCAAATCAATGGGCAGATCTGAGATGCGGCAATAATTCGGATAGACTTAAGCTTCTTTTGATCATAAGAACTGATCACACGGTAGTTCAGGTAATCCGATTCCAGCTCGACGTGAAAATCAGGATAAATATCGTTCTCGATGAGGACCCTCAGCCCCGTCCCGGCACTGACAATGATTATATTTTCGCGGTTGGCTTTTAATCCATCTATACGGTCATCAAGCGATGGCCCACTCCCAACAATAATCGTTGGAATAGTCGACGAAATGGAGTTTATTTCGGGTATGACTTTGACGCCCATATGGAAAGCATGAAGTGCGTTATTTAATTGGCGCACCTCGTCATCGTAATGGCCCCAGGTTGTGAGAGTTGCAATTGCTTCACGGTTGATGCGTTTTGCAACGGCATCCATTGTTTTGTCCCCCCGCTCGTTTAGGAACAGGTTCATTACCGGAAACATTGGTGTGAAGTGCATCAAATGCTTTACCAGAGCCGGCCAGATTGCATCTTCCGTTTTGTCGACACCAATCAAAAAACGGATGGATCGGCCTGCGCGCTGGAATGTTGAGCACACTTTTGCCCAATCCACCGTTAAAAGGCTGGCGCCAAAGATTTCTAAATTGGGTTCAATTACTATTGCATTTTCAACGTCTGTTCTTGTGACAAGCTCCTCAATTTGGAGGCCAAGTCCCACGCCTTGGAAAACAACCAAGGGGTAGAAGTTAGGAATTGGGTATCCCTTGAAGTCTTTTTTGTTTAATGGTGATTTTCTGATGATCTGGTCGATTGCGAGGTGAGCAAAGCGAGGATGGTGGTAATCGCCAGGCCATGGAGGGGGTAGCGATGGGAGCATTTTGTTGTGCGCGAATGTTGACTTGAATAGCTCTACACCTTGGTGCGCTCGTTTTTTGCCTTGTCCTTGATATAGAGATACTCCTCCCAGATTAAGGTCGAGTTCGTCTTCTACGTTGCTAATAACGACTTCAGCTTCCGTCAGCTTATAGTTTGCGTAGTAACGGTAGATGTCAGGGTAGAATTTCTTGAAGAATAGGAGATTAGTTTCGCGACGACGAACAAATTCCAAGGCTTTGTTTTTAACCACTGCGGCGAACTCCGGGATGCTGCTGAGTTTTAAGTCATCTTAGCATATGGTCATAAGGCAGGCGTAAGAGATAGCTCCGTACCGAAGGACTCGGTACGGAGCTATCCTTTTTCTAAAGCTTATCCTTGCAGGAGCTGGAGCACCTGCTGAGGTCTAGCATTAGCTTGTGCTAGAACTGATAGGCCTGCCTGCTGGAGAACCTGAGTTCGAGCAAGCTCGGCAGTCTCTGCAGCGAAATCTGCGTCACGAATTCGGCTGTTCGCTGCACTTAGATTCTCTGACGTGGTGCTTAGATTCGCGATTGTTGATTCGAACCTGTTCTGGACAGCACCAAGCTCGCTTCGGATAGCATTGATTGTCGTGAGCGCTGAATCAACGCGTTTTATTGCATCGTTGGCGCCGGCCACAGTTCGAATGTCGACACCCTCAAGGCTTCCCGAGGCAGTAATGGTTTCTCCACCTGCGAGAAAACCAGCATTTTCCGGCGAATTGCCGCCGATAGTAATATCTTCGAGCGCCTCGATCGTCACTTGTCCGCGGAGTACAGCACCTGCGGCAGTACCGATTGTCAATGCGAGCCCGGACGTGCTTCCAGTCGCCGTAGCTGCAGCAGTTCCAACAGCCGTTGTCTCAGCCGTGATGGTAATGTTCTTGCCATCCGCATTAGTCAGAATAACGCCAGTGGAGTTGCTACTCGCAGTCAATCCCTCAATACCCTGCGCATTGATCGCGGCAGCGAGGTCTGCACTATCCAGCGAATTGGTGGAGCCGGCCGCAATGGTCTCAGTCACGGTGACAGCAGAGGCTGTGCCCACGCTGATCGACAATGAGTAGACAGTGTCGTTACCAGAAGTGGCCGCAGCTCCATCAATCGCGGCAAACGTCACATCCTGTACGTTGGTTGCCGAAACAGTAGGTAATCCTGGTATGTTCGCCTGTTTAATAGCATTTACTGTGGCTTCGGCAGAAGCGTCTGTTCCAGTTCCAGGTATCGGATAGGCTTCGCTTTGTCCTACAGAAATCGTCAAATCACCATCAGCTAACGGAACATCTGATATCTGGCGCGGGCCCGAAGATGCGAGAGAGCCAATTTGATCGGCTCTAGACCCACGGGACAAATCGACGCTGATGGTATCGCCCGAATTCGCACCGACCTGGAATGTTTTCTCCCCGAAGGACCCATCCAGTACCTTCAGGCCGTTAAAGTTTGTTTGTTCAGCTATGCGCTGTATTTCTTCGATCCGCTGCTGAACCTCTTGATCAAGCGCGATTCTGTCGGACGCACTGTTGGTCGCGTTGGCAGATTGAACTGCCAGATCTCTAACGCGCTGCAGGTTATTAATGACTTCGTTTAATGCTCCTTCGGTAGTTTGTGCAAGGGATATACCGTCACTAGCATTTCTTTGGGCGACATTGAGACCAGAAATTTGTGACTGAAACCGCGTGGATATGGCAAGGCCGGCAGCATCGTCTTTGGCCGAATTAATTCGGAGGCCGGAGGATAGTCGCTGCAGTGCCACGTTGGCATCACCTTGTGAGGCATTGAGGTTTCGTTGGGCATTCAATGAAGCAATGTTGGTATTAATCACCTGAGGCATATCAATTCTCCTTGCTCAGAGTTGCCGGTCGCTAGAGCTCTATGTTGAATAGTGCGCTTCGGCAGAAATTCGTTGAGTTACAGTCTTGGTTGTCACTAAGCGAAGGGTGTGCCAGTTTTTTTAAAATAGCTTTATCGTTTTGTTTTTAAAAACTTTATCTGATGGTATGAGTCTGAAACCTGATGGGTGTTGTGGGAGGTGAAGGGAAAGAAATTGCCGGTTTTACATTCCTTTACAAAATCTTGAATTTTTTTTCTAAAGCAATTTGGCTCAGTGCCGTTAATCAGGATAACAGGGTGGCGCTCTAAACATGTAAGTCGAGCGCTAGGCCTCATCCATGAAATCACGACATCAGTCGAAGGAGAAGCATTATGGCTCTCGGTATCAACACCAATGTAGCGTCACTAAACGCACAGAACCAACTGAGTAAGTCTCAGGGGATGAACGACCAAGCATTGCAGCGTCTGTCCTCAGGTCTTCGTATTAACTCCGCGAAGGATGACGCTGCGGGTCTGGCGATTTCGACGCGGTTTCAGTCCCAGATTTCTGGCTTGAACGTTGCCACCCGAAACGCCAATGACGGGATCTCTTTGGCGCAGACTGCTGAAGGTGCTCTTAATGAGATCACTAACAACCTCCAGCGGATTCGCGAGCTCGCAGTTCAGTCGGCCAACGCTACCAACAGCTCTTCTGATCGAGCTGCACTTAACGACGAGGTGCAGCAGCGTCTGGCTGAAGTCGAGCGTATTTCAACGCAGACCGCGTTCAACGGTTTGAAAGTGCTTGACGGCTCCTTTGGTCAGCAGGACTTCCAAGTCGGCGCTAACGCCGGAGAAGTTATTGGTGTTGACTTTACTCAGGGCACTCGTCTCCAGCAGATTGGGTCTCTCGCCACGATGACTGGTACTGCTGACGTGAGTGATGCTGCGCTCGCCGCTGGAGATTTGCAGATTAAGGTGGGGGATGGAGACTTTGTTACAATTGGTGCCTCATCATCGGATTCGGCGGAAGATAAGGCTCAGGCAATAACAGATGCCAATGTTCAGGGTCTCACCTCTGTTTCGGCAACCAATGTACAGGATGTGACGTTTGCCGCGATTGATGGAGCTGCGGCCACTTCTGGTAACGACACTGTCTACTCATTGTCGATCAGCGTGGGCACAGCCTCTGCTGTCACCGTGACTGAGACCATTGCGGCCGGCTCCACCAATTCGCTGGATAGTGCAGACCTCGCTGCCGCGATCAATGCGCAGGGTATTGAGGGATTGACTGCGAGTAGCAACTCCACTGGCGTTATTCTGACTAATGCGGATGGCAAGAACATTACCATCACGGCTGAGACAACGGCTGTTGGAACTGCTGCAGCTACGGCGACTGGAAGCACGTCCGGGCTCGCATTGACAATCGGTACTGCCGCAGGTGCTGTACTCCGCGGACAAGTGACGATCGAGGCGCTCGAAGATATTACTATCGGCGGTGACGATCCAACTGTAGCGGGTTTCGATGATGGCCAGATTGCAGCAGCCACTGGTAACCTCTCTAGCTTGAGTGTTACAGATGTTGCCAATGCCAACGATGCCATCAAAAGGATCGACTCAGCGTTACAGACCGTGAACAGTTTCCGAAGCGAGCTCGGTGCGGTTCAAAACCGCTTCGAGTCCACCATCGCCAACCTGAGCACCTCGGTCGAGAACCTCAGCGCATCCAACAGCCGTATCCTGGACGCTGACTTCGCGGCAGAAACTGCCAACCTGGCTAAATCCCAGGTACTGCAGCAGGCCGGTATCTCCGTCCTGGCTCAGGCGAACGCCCGTCCGCAGCAGGTTCTGTCCCTCCTGCAGTAAGGGGCATAGCGGTAACGGCCGGAACCCTCGGGTTCCGGCCTTCCGCCGTTGAAGGATAGCGAGGTACAGCTATGAATGACGTTAACCTGAACAGCCCGGACCTGAAACTGGTGCGCTCTGGCGCCCAGGCTCCGGCCAAGGCACTGTCGTCATCTCAGGCCGAGGGCCGGAACGCCCCTGACCTTGCTGCTTCGGCTGCCGGTACCCGCCAGGTGCAGGCTCCTCAGGTTGCTCAACAGGCTTCGCAGGCTGAAAAGCTGCAGGCCCGTAATGAAGAGCAGCGCAAGGAGCTGAATGAGGCGGTTAGCCAGTTGAACGACTTTGTTCAAACCGTGCAGCGGGATCTTCAGTTTGAAGTGGATAACGAAATGGGCCAGACCATCGTAAGGGTGGTTGATCAGCAAACCCAGGAAGTGATCCGCCAGATCCCGGACGAAGTGGCAATGAGGTTGGCAGAAAAATTGCAGCAGGACGAACCGCTGACGTTGTTTAACATCAAGGTGTAAAAGCTTGCCGCTTTTGCGCGGGTGAAAACGACGGTATTTCAGCACCGCCGCCTCTGAGAAGAGCCGGCGGTGTTCTGCGTTTACGCACTGTTACAAATCGGCATAGGAATTTTCCGAAAAAAGGCAAAGTTTTGCCGCCTGCTGCCGATAAACTGATCAGTACAGAGAATCGCCCCCCTGAGGAGGCACGGTTATGGCCAGTATTTCATCATTAGGTATCGGCTCCGGCGTTTTGACGTCGGATCTTGTCGACCAGTTGGTGGCTGCGGAGCGCAGGCCCACGGAAGTTCGGCTGGATCAGAAAACAGAGCGTACAGAAGCGCTTATTTCTGCCTATGGCATGTTGCGGAGCGCCGTAACGGAGCTGCGCCTGCCTATGCGACAGCTCGGTTCTGCGGATGCGATGAAGTCGTTTTCGGCCACTTCCTCGGGTAGCAATATTGATGTGTCGGTGGATGCCAGCAAGGCCAGCCGCGGCTCTTACAGCCTCGATGTGAAAAGTCTGGCGCAGTCCCAGGCCCTGGCCAGCCGGGATGTGTTCGCCGACCGGGATGCCACCAGCGTTGGCCGTGGCACCATGACGCTTCAGGTGGGTGACAAGACCACCAACATCACCATCGATTCTTCCAACGACACCCTGCAAGGCCTGGCGAATGCCATCAACGAGGCCAATGCGGGCGTCTCTGCCGGTGTGATTGATACCGGCAACGGTTTCCAGCTGGTGTTGTCTGCGGATGAGACCGGTGAAGCCAATGCCGTGAATATTTCCGTTACTGAAGATGGTGCCGCTCCGGGTTTGAGCCGGTTTGCTTTTGACACAGCAGATCCCGATAACGTGGATGGCATGCGCCAAACCATTGCGGCGAGCGATGCGGTGATGGAAATCAACGGCGTGGAAATTCGCCGGGCCACCAACACCATTGAAAACGTGGTGGATGGACTGACCTTCAACATTACTGGTGAGGGTAAGTCCACTATCAAAGTGAAGCAGGACACGGCGGCGGTTGCCGAGCGTGTTCAGGCGTTCGTAGACAAGTTCAACGAGCTGCAGGGTACTATTCGTGAGCTGTCTTCGTTCGATAGCGAAACCGGCCGGGGCAGTATTCTGACCGGGGATTCCACGGTTCGGAACATTCAGAACCAGTTGAAGCGGGTTTTAACAGATATTATTCCCGGGCTGGAAAACGCCAGTGTGCGGAGCCTGGCAGATGTGGGTATCAGCACCGATTTTCGTACTGGTGAGCTGCAGTTTGATAGTCAGAAGTTTCAGCAGCAGCTTCGGGAAAACCCGGATGATGTAACCGCTCTGTTTGCAGAGCAGGGCAGAACTAGCGATTCCCAGGTGGAGTTTGTTCGTAGCGGCTCTAATACTCGCCCGGGTGATTACAGTATTAATGTTACCCAGATGGCGACTCGGGGCAGTTTGAATTACGCGAGCGCCGATACCGTTAATGTTGGCGCTGACAACAGTTTCACTTTCCGGGTAGATGGTGAAACCACAGCGACTGTTTCGATTGCTGCAGATAACTATTCCGGTGAAGATTTTGCCGCTGCCATTCAGGCAGCCTTGCGCGAGAACTCGGCATTGAACGCGGCAGGCCGTTCGGTTCAGGTGGCTTATGATGCCACAGAGGGGTTGACGTTTACCTCTAACCGCTTTGGTAGCGATTCTAACGTAAGCCTGACCGGGCTGAGCAACGTTACAGGGCTTAACACCGCCACCGGCACCGCCGGCCAGGATGTCCAAGGCACCATTAACGGCCAGACTGCCCAGGGCGACGGCCAGGTGCTGTTCCTGGCAAACAGTGCCGGTGGCGATGCCGCTGGCCTGCAGGTGCGCATTACCGGTGGTGACGTAGGCAACCGTGGCTCGGTGAAGTTCATCGAGGGCGTGAGTGAACGCGCGGTAGATGCCATTACCAGCATTCTGGGTGCAGACGGTGCGTTGAGCTCCCGAACCGATGCCCTGAACCGGGACCTGGAGCGCATCCAGGAAGACCGGATCAAGCTGGACTTGCGGATTGAAAGCTATCAGGAACGCCTGGTGAAGCAATTCAGCGCCGCCGATTCCCTGATCTCCCAGCTTAACAGCACACGAGATTACGTGAGCCAGCAGTTGGCGGCCCTGGCGCCGAACAGGCAAAACGATTAAGTCAGCTATACTGATGGTTGGCCAGCCAACCATGGCATACCGGACAACGGTGAAACGAGGTTATATATGAACGGTTTACAGGCGTATCAGCGCGTTAATACCCAAACCAGCATCACCGATGCAGACCCGCACAAGTTGATTCAGCTGCTGTATAACGGGGCGATCGAGCGGATTAACATGGCCAAGTCAAAAATTCAGGCCAAGGATTACGCAGCTAAGGCTCAGTTACTCAATAAAGCCATTGAGATTATCGGTGGCCTGCGGGCGTTCCTGGATTTCGAAAAAGGCGGTGAACTGGCCACCCGGCTGGAGGCTCTATACGACTATATGGAGCGCACTTTGCTGGAAGCCAGTGCCAAGAATGACGTTGCCAAGCTGGATGAAGTGCTGACCCTGCTGCGTTCCGTGAAAGACGGCTGGGATGGCATTCGCGACGAGGTGGTGAACCAGCAGCAGGCGGTTTGAATTAGCGTTGGTCGAGCACATGGCGTTTTTTCGCGGGCTGTTGGTGGCCTTTCTGCTTGCAGCTGCCCCGGTTAGCGCGAGTGATCAAGTCGTCGGCTCAAACGAAGGCCTTCCTGCCAACTCGCCGGCGATGTTTGCGATTCCTGATGTCTGGCCCTGGGGCTTTCAGGATAATCAGGGTGAACTGCAAGGCAGTCTGATTACGCTGATGGACCGTTTATCAGAACTCTCGGGTGTTCACGTAAGTGCGCAGTTGCTTCCTTTGCGGCGCGTCATACTTGACCTGCACACGGGACGGGCAGAATTTGCTTTTCTGTTTCAAAGTCCAGACCTGGACGAGAACACCATTCCCGTCGATACCGTACTTCAGATCAATCTGATGCTGATGGCGATGCGTGACACCGATTTCCCCCTGACCCTGGATGGCCTGGCCGGCAAGCGTGTCGGCTATGTGCGGGGTACCTATCTTGGTGAGTCGTTCAAAGCGGATGAGGCTGTGATGAAAGTGCCGGTTTATAACATTCGGCAAGCCATTGAAATGCTGATGCTGGGGCGTATTTCAGCGGTGCTTGCCAGCGATCACAACATCGCGATGACGATTGACGCTTACGGCTTTCCCGCAGAAGAGTTCCGTCTGCAGGAGCATGTAAAGGGCCAAAAGGCCCGGCTGTATATGTCACCAGACAGCGGCAACCCGGAACACGCTCGTCTTTTCAAAGAAGCACTGCAACACATGCGTGACAACGGCGAGTTACAGCGCATTTTCCAGACTTCTTCCGCCCAATAGCCATTCCCCCCGCACTCCCGTACAATACGCACCTTCTTTTCAATACATCCATTCTGTTCAGTCTGGAGCAAGGGCATGTCTGATATCAAAAAGGTGGTGCTGGCTTATTCCGGTGGCCTGGATACTTCCGTGATCGTTCGGTGGTTACAGGACACCTATAACTGTGAGGTGGTGACCTTCACCGCCGACATCGGCCAGGGCGAGGAAGTTGAGCCGGCGCGCGCCAAGGCGGAAGCGTTGGGCGTTAAGGAAATCTACATTGAGGACCTGCGCGAAGAATTTGTGCGCGACTACGTGTTCCCGATGTTCCGCGCCAATACCATCTATGAGGGCGAATACCTGCTGGGTACTTCCATCGCCCGCCCGCTGATTGCCAAACGTTTGATCGACATTGCCAACGAAACCGGCGCGGATGCGATTTCCCATGGCGCTACCGGTAAGGGTAACGACCAGGTGCGTTTCGAGCTGGGTGCCTACGCGCTGAAGCCGGGTGTTAAGGTAATTGCGCCTTGGCGTGAGTGGGACCTGAACTCCCGTGAAAAACTGCTGAAGTACTGCGAAGAGCGCAACATTCCGGTGGAAATGAAGAAGGGCAAGAGCCCGTACTCCATGGATGCCAACCTGCTGCACATTTCCTACGAAGGCATGAACCTGGAAGACCCCTGGGCGGAAGCCGAGGAAGACATGTGGCGTTGGAGCGTATCTCCGGAAGCCGCGCCGGACAAGCCGACTTACGTGGAACTGACCTACAAGAAGGGCGACATTGTTGCCGTTGATGGCCAGGAAATGAAGCCCCACGAAGTGTTGGAGACGCTGAATAAGGTTGCCGGCGCCAACGGTATTGGCCGTCTGGACATCGTAGAGAACCGTTACGTGGGCATGAAGTCCCGCGGCTGCTACGAAACCCCGGGCGGCACCATCATGCTGCGTGCTCACCGCGCCATTGAGTCCATCACCCTGGACCGCGAAGTGGCCCACCTGAAAGACAGCCTGATGCCCCGCTACGCCGAGGTCATCTACAACGGCTACTGGTGGTCCCCGGAGCGCGAAGCCCTGCAGGCACTGATCGACCAGACCCAAACCTACGTGAACGGCACCGTTCGCCTGAAACTCTACAAAGGCAACGTGGACGTAGTTGGCCGGAAGTCTGACGACTCCCTGTTCGACGAAAAGATTGCCACCTTTGAGGAAGACCAGGGTGCGTATGATCAGAAAGACGCCGAAGGCTTCATCAAGCTGAACGCGCTGCGGTTGCGGATTGCGGCTGGGAAAGGGCGGAAGCTGTAGGCTCTGTCCTAGGGGTCTGTCCCAAGGGTCTGTCCCCGAATGGGGACTGACCCATTTTGGACCCATGGGTTCGTGTTTAGTGCTACGGACGGGCAAAGGTGGGTCAGTCCCCGTTCGGGGACAGACCCTATAACACCCCAGCCCTACCCATTTTCGGTTATACTCGCTGCATAAAATCAACAACCAAAGCAGTCTCATGACCCCTCTTGGAACCGCCTCTGTCGCCGCCCTGCGCCAATACGTTCGCTATGCCGATGCCAAGGGCATCAGTACCTCAGAGCTGTTCAGCAAAGCCGGCCTTGAGCCGAATATCCTTGATACCGATGACGGCCGCCTGACGGGCGAGCAGTTGCAGACGTTTATTCACCTGTTGGCCGAAGCATCCGGCAATCCCATCCTTGGCCTGGAAACCGGTGATTTCGTTCAGCCCGGTTCCTACAGTGTGCTTGGCTACATCACCATGAGCTGTGCCACGCTGGGGGAGGCGGTCACCCGGATTGCGCCCTATGAAAAGCTGGTGGGGGACATGGGCACCACGGGCCTTCGGATGAAGGGGAATGAAGTGTCGTTGGTGTGGACCTGCAATTTTACCGATCCGGTGGTGTGGCCCCAGGTGGTGGATAACGTGTTCGCTTCCTGGATCAACTACGCTCGCTGGCTGGCGGATAGTGATGAGGCTTCTCCAATCCGGGTTGCCCTGAAACGCTCCTCGCCAGGCCCTGACTATGAGGGCGATTATCAGGAGCGCTGGGGCTGCCCGGTTGAGTTCGAGGCACCAGAGAATGTGGTGACCATGCCTCAGGAGTTACTGGCCACCCGCCTTCGTCAGCCAGATCCGCTGCTGCGCAAGACCCTTGAAGCCCATGCGCTTTCCCAGTTGGCGCTGCTGGATACCGATACCGATCTGACTTCCAGGGTGAAACAGGGCATCCAGAAACAACTGGCCAGCGGCGTGACCCGGCAAGACATGATCGCCGAAGACCTGGGCATGACCAGCCGCACCCTGCAACGCAAACTGAGCCAGGAAGGTGTTTCCTACCAGAAACTACTGGATGATGTGCGCCAGCAGATGGCGGAGGACTATTTGCGGAATACCGAGATGAGTATTCCCGACATCGCGCTGCGGTTGGGGTACAGCGAGACCACATCGTTCCATCGGAAGTTTAAGGCGGCTGCCGGGAAGACGCCTGGGGATTATCGCCGGGGTCTCACAGGGTCTGACCCCAAAGGGGTCTGACCCACTTTTACACAATCCCACTCGTGGTTGGACTAGGGACTCCCAAGGGCTGTCCCTAAGGGTCTGTCCCCGAACGGGGACTGACCCACTTTTACCCAATCCCACTCGTGGTTGGATTAGGGACTCCCAAGGGCTGTCCCTAAGGGTCTGTCCCCGCATGGGGACTGACCCACCTTGGACCCATGGGCTCGAGTATTGGGGCAGGGACGGGCAAAAGTGGGTCAGTCCCCATACGGGGACAGACCCCTAAATAAAAAAGCCAGCTCACAAGAGCTGGCTCGAAATTACTTCGGAAAGAACGAAAGTGCCTGAAAAATTCGTTAATCCTGTGGAGTCAGGGGCCATAATACGGCGGAGTTACTACTCGGCTCCTCCGCCATGGGCGGATACTGCTTGATTCCACAGTTTCAGAATAAGCCCTCGCGCCCTTCCTGTCTGTTTGTGATCTGTGTCCCGTTGTTACCGTTTGTGAGGGCTACACACCTTCCCGTATCTCGGGTTTGGTTTCGGTAAAGCGGCGGGTTTCGTAGGCGTCAACCAGGCCTTGCACCGCCGCCCGTTCCATATCCTGCACCGAGGGCGTGCCGTCCTGGGCGTCGGCGCGGCACAGGACCATGCCGGCTTCCACGGAGATAAAGCCAGCGGTGGTTTTCAGGGCCTTGTGGTTGATACCATCAAAAATTCGCCGGAACGCGGTGGTGGAGCAATGGTCGCTGTTCGGGAAGTAGGAGACGATGGCAAACTGGTTGTCGCCAACACGGCACAGGGCGTCGATGGGGCGAATCAGGGTGCTAAGGCGGCGGGCGATGCCGGTGGCCAATTCGCTCATCACGCTGGGTGGGTGCTTGCGTTTCAGGTCTTGCCAGTTACGAATGCCGCACATCACGTATGAGGTGGAACCGCCGCGGGATTCCGCGTGGCGCAGGGTTTTCTGCAGGCGCTGGCGGGCATACTTGCTGTTACACAGGCCGGTTTCCAGGTCGATAATGTTGGTGGATTCCAGCTCCCGGTTGTTTTCGACCAGCAGTGCGTTGGCCCGCAGCAGGGTATTCTGGCGATCGGCCATTCGGTCGGCGGCAAAGATGCGGGGGATCAGCTGTTTGGTCATGTCGGATTTGTAGATGAAGTCATCCACGCCCCGGTCGAAGGCTTCCGACAGTGCTTCCACGCTTTCGCGGGCGGTGAGCAGGATCACGTAGGTGTAGTGGTTGTCCTGCTCATCCTGCTGGCGCACGTGGTCGGTCAGTTGCAGCCCGTCCATTTCAGGCATCAGCCAATCGGCAATCAACACGCTGACCTGCCGCTGTTCCATCAGCTTCAGGGCGTCTGGCGCGTTGTTGGCAATGCGTATATCGCGGTAACCGGCATTTCGCAGGGTGCGGCCGACCACCATACTGCTGAATTTGGCGTCGTCTACTACGAGTATGGGTAGGTCCAGGTTTGGCATCGTTTGTCTACTTCTTACCAGTCCATTGTCAGATGCGGTTCGCCGCGGCTCTTGGTATGCTTTGGCGGTTTCGGAACATCCGGTATTTTTAATGTCGCCACAGTATACCCCTGTGTGGCCTTTGGAGAATAACGACCATGCCTTCTTTTGACATTGTTTCAGAAATTGAAATGCACGAAGTCACCAACGCGGTGGATCAGGCCAAGCGTGATCTGGGTAACCGCTGGGATTTTAAAAATGTGCAGGCGGATATCGAACTGGAAGACAAGCGCATTACGGTGAGCGCCGAGCAGGAATTCCAGCTGGAGCAACTGATTGATCTGCTGCGCATGGCCTTCGCCAAACGCAACATTGACGCCCGGGCCCTGGCGGAAGACGGCGAGAGCAAGGCCGGTAAACTGGTGAAGCAGCATTTTTCCCTGAAGCAGGGTATCGAAACCGACATGGCCAAGAAGATCGTGAAAATGATCAAAGACCAGAAGATGAAGGTGCAGGCCAGCATCCAGGGTGACAAGGTGCGGGTAACCGGCAAGAAGCGGGACG
Source organism: Marinobacter sp. KM021 (assembly GCF_050707965.1). NCBI lineage: Bacteria > Pseudomonadati > Pseudomonadota > Gammaproteobacteria > Pseudomonadales > Marinobacteraceae > Marinobacter > Marinobacter sp. KM021. The sequence goes on along the minus strand of NZ_CP136129.1, from coordinate 2,005,951 downwards.
ACCTGCAGGAAGCCATTGCCATGCTGCGCGAGGCAGAGCTGGATATTCCGCTGCAGTTTAACAACTTCCGCGATTGAGTTCTGGCCTGCCCTGCATGGCTAGGGAGCTGTCTGCCCCTGCGCAGTATCCTCGTCTATTCGTGCCGGCTTGTCCGGGTGAGCAATGCGGAAAAGCAGGGCCGCCAGGATAATGGCCGGCGCGCCGGTTCCTGCGGTGATCAGGAAGAATCCCACCCAGCCCACGTGTTCTGCAAGCAACCCGGTAAAGCCCGCCGCAAACTGCCCGGGCAGCGTCATCAATGAGCTGAACAACGCGTACTGGGTGGCGGTGTAGGCGGTGTTGGTGAGGCTGGACAGGTAGGCAATAAACACCGAAATGGCCATGCCGCCTGTGACGTTATCGGCAATGATGGCGGCCACAAGGCCCGGTTGTTGGGGGCCAATGATGGCCAGGCCGGCGAAGGTGAGGTTGGTGGCCGGGGCCATAAACGCGGTGAACAACAGCATTCGGGCAATGCCAAACCGTGCTACCAGTGCGCCGCCGACCGCGGCCCCGCTCAGGGTCATGATCAAGCCAAACGCGGCTGCAATGTTGGCGATCTGGGACTTGGTAAAGCCCAGGTCCAGATAGAACGGATTGGCCATCACCCCCATAAAGATGTCACTGATGCGGAAGGTGGCAATAAACAGCAGGATCACCAGCGCCGCTTTGCCGTACCGTTGAAAGAAATCCGCGAACGGGCAGACAAACGCGCCGATCAGCCAGGCGGTGATGTTCTTGCGGGCACCACTGTGTTTGGTGCGGTCCAGGTACCCGATAACCCGCGCCTCCATGGCAAACACTGCCGCAGACTGGCGGTTCTTCGGTTCGGAACTGATCAGCGTGGTGACCATGCCAACGCCCATCAGCAGGGCCATGGTGCCATAGGCCAGGGACCAGCTGCCGACGGCGGCAATATGCAGGGCGCCAGCACTGGCCATAAGCATGGCAACCCTGTAGCCGGTCACATAGCTGGCGGCCATGCCGCCTTGTTCATGGGGCTCCGCGGCTTCCACCCGGTAGGCATCCACCGAGATGTCCTGGGTGGCGGAACCGAACGCGGCGACCACGGCCCAGAGGGCCACCAGCCACTGTTGCTGGGTTGGGTCCGTCAGCGCCATGCCCAGTAATGCGCCGGCAATACTCATCTGTGAAACCAGCATCCAGCTGCGCCGCCACCCGAGCCACCGGGTGAGAAGCGGAATGCTGGTGCGATCAACAATCGGTGCCCACAGCACCTTGATCGAATGGGCCATGCCCACCCAACTGAGAAAGCCAATAGTGGCAAGCTCAACGCCCAGATCCCGCAGCCACGCCGTAAACGTACCCCCCACCAACAGCAACGGAAGCCCTGCGGAGAAGCCAAGGAACAGCATGCCGATAACCCGGGGGTTTCGATAAACTTGAAAGCCTTGAAGGAACTTCAGGATAAAACTCTGAGGCATGAACGGCCGTCCGGAGCTGAGTGGAATACAAGAACCGGGATTATGCGGAATTAAACCCCAATGGCCAAGTGAGCGAGCTTTAATGACCTACCGAGCCAATTTGGGGTCAGACCCCAAGACATTTCACCCCATCAAATGTTCTGGGGTCTGACCCCAACTTCACAACTTCAGGAGGAGCAGCTGATGTTGAGGTGTTTGCCCCAATCTGGCGGTAAGGCCGCGTAGTGTTCGAACTCGGGTTGGTCGTCGAAGGGGTTCTCGAGCACCTTTAACAGCTCTTTCAGGGGCGCGTAGTCGCCGTTCTGGGCTTCCATGATGACTTGTTGGGCCAGGTAATTGCGCAGGATGTATTTGGGGTTTACCTGGCGCATGACGTATTCCCGTTCGTCGTGGGCGCGGGTTTCGGTCTTGAGGCGGGCCTCGTAGCGTTCGAGCCATTCGTCGGCCGCGCTTCGGTCGGCAAACAGATCTCGCACCGGGGCGTTGCCATGGCGGTGCAGGTTGGAGATGCCTCGGAAGAAGCGGGTGTAGTCTACCCGGTGTTCGTGCAGTAGGCTGAAGGTCTCCATGATCAGGTTCATGTCTGAGTCGTCGGTTTCCTCCAGCCCCAGTTTTGCCCTCATATTGTTCTTGAAATGTTCGTTATAGGTGGTTTCGTACCGGCGCAGACCACGGCGCACGTGGTCCTCATCCATGATTGGCAGCAGGGCGTTGGCCAGGTACTGGCAGTTCACAAAGCCAGTCTGCGGCTGCCGGTTGTAGGCGTAGCGGCCGCCCTCGTCGGTGTGATTGCAGATGTAGCCGGCGTCGAAATCATCGAGGAAGGCGTAGGGGCCGTAGTCGAAGGTGTCGCCGATGATGGACATGTTGTCGCTGTTCATCACGCCGTGGCAGAAGCCCACCGCCTGCCAGTCAGCGATCAGCCGGGCGGTGCGTTCCACCACTTCTTCAAACCAGCGTTGGTGGCGTTGTTCTTCCGGCAGACTGATCAGGTGCGGGAAGTGCAGGGTGATTACGTGTTCCAGCAGGGTTTTCAGTGCCTCGGGGCCTTCATGGTGGGCGGCGAATTCGAAGTGGCCGAAACGGATATGGCTTTGCGCCACTCGCATCAGCGCGGCGGCGGTTTCGATGGATTCCCGGCGCACTGGATCTTTCGCACTGATCATAAACAGGGCGCGGGTGGTCGGAATGCCAAGCCCGTGCATGGCTTCCGAGCACAGATACTCGCGAATGGTGGAGCGCAGCACCGCCCGGCCGTCACCAAAGCGGGAGTAGGGCGTGGTGCCTGCCCCTTTCAGGTGCCAGTCCCAGCGGGTGCCATCCGGCGCCACGGTTTCCCACAGTAACAAGCCCCGGCCATCGCCCAGTTCCGGGTTGTACACGCCAAACTGGTGCCCGGTGTACTTCATCGCCACCGGGTCCATACCCTCCAGCAACTCCGCCCCGGCACCCACATTGGCCCACTCACCTTCATCCTGAACATGAAACCCCATCTGGGCCACCAGATTGTGGTTAAAGCACACCATCGCCGGCTGCGACAAAGGTGTCGGCTTAACCCGCGTATAAAAGCTGTCCGGCAATTCCAGATAACGGTGTTCCACCTTAAAGGCATTCGTGCTCATAGTCTGGCCTGGTTCTTGAATCTAATTTGGGGTCAGACCCCAGAACATTTCACCGCATCAAATGTCTTGGGGTCTGACCCCAGTTACATTGCAGAGCGGGGTGGGGAAATGCAACCACGGTTGATTGTTTTTACGGATCTGGACGGCACCTTGCTGGATCACGACAGTTACAGCTGGCGGGCGGCGAAGCCGGCGATGGCGCGGTTGGGGGCCAATGGCATTCCGTTGATTTTCAATTCCAGCAAAACGGCGCCGGAGATCAGTGAGTTGCAAAGCATGATGGGGCTGCGGGGGCCGTTTATTGCGGAGAACGGCGCGGCGGTGGTGATTCCTGCCGGCTGCCTGGGCAATGCGGAGGAAGAAGTGGTTCATGTTGGCCGGTCTTATCAGGAGGTTGTTCGCACTCTTTTGGTGCAAAGGAAAAGCGGTGCACAGTTTCGGAGCTTTGATGACCTGTCTGCGGAGCAGGTGGCGTCGCTTACCCGGTTGACGGTAACGGAGGCGGCCCGGGCGAAACAGCGTTTGGCGACGGTGCCGCTTGTGTGGGATGGCACGGAGGAAGAGCTGGCGCAATTCCGCGCGGCGCTTGAGTTGGAGGGCCTGAAGTTGGTGCAGGGCGGGCGCTTCTGGCATGCCATGGGCACCTTTGATAAGGCGGAAGGGGCCCGGTTCTTGCTGAAGCGTTATCAGGAGCACTTTGGTGAGGAACCGATTGTGACCATCGCCCTGGGCGATAGCCCCAACGACCAGTGCATGCTGGAGGCCGCCGACGTACCGGTGGTGATTCGCGGGGTGAACAGTGACCAGGTTCAGTTGCCGTCGTCCCGGCACGCCATGCGCTCCCTCAAGCCCGGCCCGGAGGGTTGGAATGAATGCGTGCTCAACTTGCTATTCGAGTACGGCTACCAGTAAAGGAGGAGCCGCCATGGGCGACTTTTACCAGAATGGCATTATCACCACCCTGCACAACCTTGTGCGACGCCCCGTGGAGGATGTTGAAGCGGACCTGATGAGCTTCCGTAAAGCCCGGCCTATGTCTTTGGTGTTGCCGTCTTTGTACTCGGAGCTGGAAGGGCCTGCGCTTAAAAACATCGTCCAGGAGCTGACCAAGGTTCCGTATTTGGATGAGATTGTGATCGGTTTGGACCGTGCCGATGAAGCCCAGTACCGCCATGCTCTGGAGTATTTTTCCGAGCTGCCGCAGCCGTTCAAGGTGCTCTGGAACGATGGCCCCCGGTTGCGGGCACTGGATATGAAATTGCGGGAGCAGGGCCTGGCACCCACGGAGATGGGGAAGGGCCGCAATGTGTGGTATTGCTTTGGCTACGTGCTGGCCTCGGGTGTGAGTAAATCCGTGGCCCTGCATGATTGCGACATCCTGACCTATTCCCGGGATTTGCTCGCGCGCCTGATCTACCCGGTGGCCAACCCCGGTTTTAACTACATGTTCTGCAAAGGCTATTATGCCCGGGTGGCGGACGGCAGCATGAATGGCCGGGTCAGCCGCCTGCTGGTCACGCCCCTGATTCGCGCCCTCAAAAAAGTGTGTGGGCCGAACGATTTTCTGGATTACCTGGACAGCTACCGCTACCCGCTGGCGGGCGAGTTCTCTTTCCGCACCGATGTGATCAACGACCTGCGCATTCCCAGCGACTGGGGTCTGGAAATCGGCGTACTGTCTGAAATGAAGCGCAACTACGCCACCAACCGCCTGTGTCAGGTGGATGTGGCGGATGTTTATGACCACAAGCATCAGGAGCTGTCGCCGGAAGACGCCAGCCGTGGCCTGTCCAAGATGAGTGTGGATATTTCGAAGGCGCTGTTCCGAAAGCTGGCCACTAACGGTGAGATTTTCTCCAACGAGAAGTTCCGCACCATCAAGGCCAGCTACTTCCGTATTGCCCTGGATTTTGTGGAGACCTACCAGAACGACGCCATCATTAACGGCCTGAGTTTCGATCGTCACAAGGAAGAGAAGGCGGTGGAGCTGTTCGCCCAGAACGTGATGCGCGCCGGCGCCTATTTCCTAGACAATCCCATGGACACGCCGTTCATCCCGAGCTGGAACCGGGTAACCAGTGCCATTCCGGATATCCGGGAGCAGTTGCTGGAAGCGGTGGAACTGGATAACCAGGAGTTCCGGCCATGAGCCAGACCCTGAACAGCAAACTGGTGGCCATGCTGGAAGTGGTCTACCCGGCGGTGGACTGTGCCTTTGTGGCAGAGCAGTTGATGGATGCGATGGCACTGGCGCCCGATGCCGAGGCCCCGCCGGCGCACCAGAACCATTGGGACCCATCGGACATTGTCCTGATCACCTACGCCGATACCGTTCAGCAGCCAGGTGAGAAGCCATTGGTGACTTTGAAGCGGTTTCTGGATGACAGCCTGCGGGATGCCATCAGCGCTGTGCATATCCTGCCGTTTTTTCCCTACAGCTCGGACGACGGCTTCTCGGTGATGGATTACCTGGCGGTGAACGAGTCTCACGGTGGCTGGGAAGACATCGAGGCCATCGCCGCGGACTACAAACTGATGGCAGACCTGGTGATCAACCACATGTCGGCCCGCAGCCGCTGGTTCGAGAACTTTCGCAAGCGCGTGGGACCGGGCAAGGATTACTTCTTTGAGGGCAACCCGAAAGACGATTTAAGCATGGTGGTGCGGCCCCGCACCTCGCCATTGCTGACGCCGGTGCAGACCGACGACGGCGAACGCCATGTATGGTGTACCTTCAGCGAAGACCAGGTGGACCTGAATTTCGCCAACCCGGAAGTGCTGATCGAATTTGCCCGGATTATCCACTATTACCTGGAACGCGGAGTAAAGATCTTCCGGCTGGATGCGGTGGCGTTCTTGTGGAAAGAACCGGGCACGCCCTGCATTCACCTGCAGCAGACCCACGAGCTGATCAAGATTCTGCGGCTGTTGATTGAACATCACACGCCGGATGCGGTGGTGATCACCGAAACCAACGTGCCCAACCGGGAGAACCTGACTTATTTCGGCAACGCCAACGAAGCCCATGCTATCTACAACTTCTCGTTGCCGCCACTGCTGATCAATACCCTGGTCACCGGCAATTGCCGGCACCTGAAAACCTGGCTGATGAGCATGCCGCCGGCGCAGATGGGCACCACCTACCTGAACTTCATTGCCTCCCACGACGGCGTTGGCCTGCGGCCCACTGACGGCCTGTTGGACGAGGACGAAAAGCAGCGGCTGATCAACACCATGGAATCCTTTGGCGGCAAGGTATCCTACCGGCGCACTGCCGACGGCCGGGACCAGCCCTACGAAATGAACATTGCCTTGTGGGATGCCCTCAAAGGCACCGCCGAGGGTGGCGCAGACCACTGGCAGCTGCAGCGTTTCCTGTGCGCCCACACCATTATGCTGGCGCTGGAAGGTATTCCCGCGTTCTATATTCACAGCCTCTTGGCCACGGAAAACGACCACGCCCGGGTAGAACACACCGGCCGCTTCCGCTCTATTAACCGCGGCCAGTGGCAGCTGGATACCGTGGAAGCCGCCCTGGCGGACCCACTCAGCCACCACAGCAAAGCCTTCACCGAACTCAAACGCCTGATCGCCATTCGCCGCGCCCAACCCGCCTTCCACCCCAATGCCACCCAGTTCACCCTGCACCTGGGCCTGCAGCTGTTCGGCTTCTGGCGCCAGAGCATGCGTCGGGAGCAATCCATCTTCTGCATCCACAACATAAGCGACGAAGTGCAGCAAGTGGCCCTCACCGACATCAACCTCATCGGCACCGACCAGTGGACCGATCTGCTTTCCGGTATGGCCATCGACGACCTCGCCGGAGTCATCACCCTCAAACCCTACCAAAGCGTCTGGCTCTCCAACTAAGTTGGGGTCAGACCCCAGAACATTTGATGGGGTGAAATGTCTTGGGGTCTGACCCCATTGCGAGCCTGTTGCATTGAGTTCTGTGGAGGCAGCCCCTATAATCCCGCCGCATTAACTGACTGAGACCCACGGAGGGGACAGAGACGATGAGGATGTTCGTCGCAGTAGCTTTGTTACTGTCGTTAGGTTTGGCCGGAATGTTCTGGTTCACCGGCGACAGCCTTGCCTTTAAGCCCGAGCCGGGCGACAGCCGCCATTTTATTCTCGAACAAACCGCCGAACTGCAAACGCCCAGCGGGTTTCGCAGGGAGCCGACTCGTGTCCGAATGGAAAGCCTGCTGCGCAGTGACGTACTGGCGGTAGACAACGATGTGGTTGAGTTGCAATCCCGCTCTTTGCATACCCAGCTTTGGGAGCAGGATCGACTCGGTCTCGATACCGCGCAGATTCCGGAATACAGTGACCGGCTGCAGTCTATGGCGGCATTGCTCAAGGCCGGGATTGTTGAACGGGTTGCCAGCGATGGTCAGGTACTTGAAACCAATTACGTGAATGAGGCCGCCCTGGCCGAGCTCACGGAAGATTCCCGGTTGCCTGAACCCGTTCGGGATATGCTAAGCCGCGATCTCAGCGTGATGCACACCTACCAGCCAGCTTTTCCTTCGGGTAAGCCCCGAGTAGGCGTGAGCTGGCAGGTGCCGGCACGCGATATGGGCGGTCAGTCGCTGCCAGCGGTGCAATACGAAATCAGCCATGTGAATGACGACACCGTTTCTTTGAACTTCCGTTCGGTGACAACGGAGGGAGCCACTGACTCTGCTGCCGTTGAAATCGAGGGCTTTATGGAGCTTGAGCGCCTGACCGGGTGGCCGAGGCGCGCTGCTGCGCGAATCAGTGGGGTATTTGAATACGCCGACCAGCACCTGGCGTTGAAAAGCACGATGACGTTGACCCAGACCGGTATAGAGCCGCGATTCAAGGCGGGGCAAGCATGGTACCGGGCACTGGGGGCGCTGGATAGCCGGGTTGTCGATACCACCGATCCGGAGTTCGAAACCTATTACCTGCCGCCGTTTGGCCTGGCCACGCCCGAAGAATCCTTTGAACAGTTGGAGAGGTCGCTGCTCTGGTTCGGCAATGAGGAAGTTGATGGTCGCCTGGGTCTGGATTTCCAGATTGAGCATTATCATTTCGCAGCCGTTGAGTTTGAGCCTGCGAGTGCCGTCCGGCTGCTGAATGCCGAGGGTGAACCAGTGATCGATTCGGTACCGCGTGATCCGCGTTACACTCTGTATTCGATTGACAGCGCAGACCATCGCCGTGTGCCGTTTATCGCCAGTGAGTTAACGCGCGATCAGTTGAATGCGATTGCCTCGGTGGAGGTGGATGCCACGGTTATCGTGCCCGGAGAGCTGCACAGCTTTGTGCTGACGCCGGAAACCCCATCCCGCCACATCGAGAGCCTTGGGCTGACGCTTTCTGTTGAAAGTTGGGATCCCGATGGGCTCCTGGTTCGGGCCCATGAGCCCGGGGGGTCGCTACCCACCAGCTTTCCGTTGATTGGCGCCTATCCTGTGAATGCCGAAGGCGACTTTCTGCCGACGTTCAGCCTGCGGCTGACTCATACGGCGATTGAACCTCTGCGGAATGCCTTTCTGGAAACCTCGGATGAGGGTGATCACTGGGCCAGGGCCGAGCAATTTGCGCATTCAGCCACCGACACACTCATAACCTCCCCTATGGAAGAGCGCTACGGTGACTGGATCTATGAGTTGGGGGCAGAGGGTGGCCAGCCCATTGAAGGCGTTCGGGTTTATGTGTACGACCGTGAGGTGGAGCAGCGTACGTTTGTAGCCCCGAACGCGCTCCCCACGTTAGATGGCGGGCCGGTGGTTGGTGAGCGAACTCTGGAGCAGTACCGGGAGCCGGTGCTGGAGTTTTCATCATTTGAGTTGGATGAGGTGGTACTCGAAGGCGTTCGTCAGAACAGGCTCAGTGCCGTGGTTCCTGGTGAGGGCGCCGGGCGCTGCGACATTTCTGTGGCTGGCGAACCAATGTACCAGGGTAGCCCTGTCCGTTTTTCTGCCGAGCAAAGCTATGGAACGTCGCAACTACTGTTTGCATCCGGCACCTATAACGATCAGCCCGGCCGTGAGTTGGTTACCGAGCATGGCCTGAAATATTTCTACGACCTTGAGATTGACGTCAATGTTGACTGCATAACCAAGGTAGTGCTGCACAGGGGGACCGTTCCTGATAGCGGTCAGTTATTCCGGGTAGACCCCAGCACCCTGAGGCTGAGCAAGTCCCAACACCAGACTCTCAAGCAGATCCAGCAGCGATTCAATCTAAGAGAGCTGCCTTTGATCGCCTACAACCGGGACGGTAAAGTTCTGGAGCCCCTGTCTCCTGCCTACTCAGGGAACCCTTCGGAAGGTTGGGATGGTGATGGCATGGATCTCCGTTTCTGGGGCGAAATCGCTGAGGTCCGTTACCCCGTGAGTATGGAGCGGGAGGCCAGGCAGGTGTCTGTGCAGTTCCCGCCACTGCCTTGATTCAACCGGTCAATAACTCAGGATGAGACCATGACCAGAAAGCTGTTGTTTATTGTATTGCTCTGTATGCCGCTGATTGGGCAAGCCGACCAACGGGTATGGTTTGCTGAAAATGGCGATTACTACGACCCTGCCAATCCCTGGCACCGGAAGGCGAGTTACCTTGAGCTGCCACTTCCCAAGGTGGATGAGTTTTATCAGGTCAAACTCTTCTACGCTGACGGCCAGGTTGCGCTGGAAGGCCTCTCACCCACGCCGGATTTTAACCGCAAGGACCTGTTGGGTGATGTGGTGGAATATTACGCTAATGGGCAGGTTTCAGTGCAGGCCAGTTACGTGGTTCGTGACCAGATCTGCGACTGCGGCAACAATTACCCGGTGCTCCACGGTGCCTACAAGGCTTATCACCCGAACGGCCAGCTTGAGCGCTCGCTTGATTATTATGGCGGCGGCATCGCCGATGGAGACTACACCGAATATGACGAGGCAGGCCGGGTAACCCGTCGCTATTCCATCCGGAATTATCGGCGCCATGGCGACTATGCCGAGTATAAAGATGGGCAGCTGACCAAAGAGGCCCACTACGTGAATGGTGCCAGGGAAGGGAATTACCGGGAGCTGGATGAACAGGGCCACCTGATCCGGAAAGCCACCTTCTTGGATGGCAAATATCAGGGGGTGCTGGAAACCTATCGAGATGGAATTCTGGCCAGTGAGGAGCATTACCACGAGGGTAACCGGCTGGGTTTGCAGAAAACCTACTACCCCGACGGCACACCCAAGCGTGTGTATATTGCCAGTAAGTTCCGGTCTCAGCCGGTGGGTGAAGATCTTTACTACCGAATGGACGGTAGTCTGTCTCGCAAGGTGATGCGCGTTCTGGATGACAACGGCCGGCTTGTTGAGTCCCGGGATGAGCAATATGGCGACGGTGAGCGGCTGGTCAAGCTTAAACACAAGGTGGGTGATTGGCAGCTTGAGGAAGAATACAGCGAGAGTGGTGAGCTCATCGCCCGGCGGGAGCAGGATGACAAAGGGCTACAGGGTCTGCTCCTGACCCGGCAATGGTCGACCCTGGTGCGGGAGCACTACAAGGACGGGGAAAAACATGGCGATTCCCTCCGGGAGGGCAGTGGTGGTGCCCGCGAGGAAGGGCGTTACGAGAATGGCCTGAAAACAGGCCCGTGGCTAACGCTACAGAGCGATGGCATAACCGAGAAAGTGAACTATCGTGCCGGCAAACGCCACGGTCGTTACGAGCGCTTTGACGAGACCGGAGAGCGCTCAGATATCATCCATTATGAAAATGGACAGAAACATGGACCGGCCGATTTCAGCGACGGATATGGCCATCGCGTGGTGGCTAACTTCTACAAAGACGAGCCGGATGGCGACTATCTGGAAACGACCGAAAACGGGCGTATCGTACGCCAGGGCAATTACCGGCTCGGGAAACCGGAAGGCGTTCACTACGAGTTCTCCAGCGTTGGCCAGATGTTGAAGAAACGCAGCTATCGCGACGGCGAGCCCCACGGGGAGTGGATTGAAGTGGGTTACGGCGGTATGTCTGTGATTCGCAAGCACTACGAAAATGGAACGCTCATCAGTGAGGGCGACATAACCCTGGACTCCCTGTCGACTTCGCGGGTGCGCTGATGAAAAAGCATGGTTTGAGGCTGTGCAGGAACACGGACGGTTTGAGGACAAAGGTATCATGTTGAAAATCCGCGCTATCGGAGTGTTTGCCGCAGGCCTGCTGGCGCTTGGGGTATTGGGTGGTTGCAGTAACAGTGACAATACGGATGCGTCTGGCGATGACCAGCGGGGTGCGTCTGATAGCGGGCTGGCTGCAACGTCCGAGGTGTTTCCTTCGCAGGTATTCATTGATCTTGATCGTGCGGGTTCCCGCATCGTGGCAGTGGGTGAATCTGGTGCGATTAGGGTTTCGGATGACAACGGTAGTTCCTGGCGAGTGGTCAGTTCCGGGGTGAATAGCACCCTGACCGCGGTTAGCTTTGTGTCTGATCAGACCGGTTGGGCCGTTGGCCATGATGGCACGGTGCTGCGAACGGATAGTGGGGGCGACACCTGGGAATCTCTTCATCTGGACCAGCAGATAGATTCTGATCAGGCGCTGATGGACGTGGCTTTCGATAGCCAGGGCCAGGGCATTATCGTTGGGCCCAACCGCTTTATTCTCACGACGCTTGATGGTGGTGAAAACTGGACGCGGGAGCGTCTGGCGGCGAGGTCTTACGGCTCAGACCTCAACGGAGTGGCCATTCTGGAGAGCGGGCATCAACTGATTATTACCGATGGCAGTGACATTCTTTCCCGTTCGGAGTGGGGCGCCGACTGGCAGGTGTTTCGTGAGGGGCACAAGCCACTATTGGGCGTAATAGGCTTAGGTGGTAGTGAGGCTCTGGCCTTTGGAGCAGAAGGCACGGTAATGCAGAGCCCTGACGGCGGAAAGAGCTGGAATAGCATCAAAAGCGCCAGCAAGGTGGGTTATTTCGGTGGGCGCCTTTTGTCTGACGGCAGTGTTATCCTGGTTGGAAGTGAGGGTATCGTGGCCCGGCGCGCTGCGGGCGGAGAGATGTTTTATCCGGAGCTTGATCTCCCGTTGGGGGCCCTGACTGGGGTCGCTGAGGGTGAGAACAACCGGTTGTTGCTGGCGGGTATTCAGGGAGTTGGGTATCGGCAGGACAATCAGTATTGGTTCCATGGTGTTGAGAATGGTGCGACCGGCCAGTTGATGGCGAGATCGTTACTGGGGCGGGTTGAGACATCGGCAGTATTGCAGCTTGCAGAATCGGGCAGTCGTTCTTACCAATGGCAGGAGTCAGGCAGGGCGGTTGAGTGGGTTGAGATATCTCTGTCTGCAGCGGGCGCCGGTGATGATGTACTGACTCCTGCCGTTTTTAACGGGATGGGAGAGTTTTTTCAGGAGATTCGATCAGACTCTGGTTTACCGTTAAAGGAACTCAGATCCGTATGGGATGACCGGTATTTCAGCTATCTGCTTCTGCAAGGCCCCTACGGTTATCTGCAAAGCTACCCGATGGTTCCGGACAAACCCGGATATAGCGAGGCGGAGCGGCCTTATCTGGAACGTCGGTTAAAGCAGGCCGCGCTGTTGGACAGTGTGGTCAGTTCTGACTACAGCACAGTGACCATTTTCGCGGATGTACCCTCTCATGTGGTTGCTGGGAGAGGGCGCGCAGATCAGGAGTCTATCCACGAGTTTCTGGCCGGCCTGACTGAAACACCGGAGGAGTCATCCCTGCCTTTCAATGTTTCCGGCATCGAGACCATTCGCCTCGAAGAGGTCGACCATGGCCCGAAGGTTGAAAACGGCGCCGATTCGAAGGAAACCAATGAAGAGCAGGGCGCGAACGAGCCTGGCGACTATCTCTATGTGATCAGCCGCAGCAAATCGTACGGTTGCGAGAAACCCCGGGTTCTGAAACTGGCAGACAGCCTTGCCGGATACCTCAAGAAAGAAGACGCGCCCGGGCCGGTATTGTCTGTAGCGGATCTGGCCAAGCTGAACCAGGTGAGCCGTAAGGATGAGAACTGGAAGTGGTATACAACGTCTGGGTACCGTAGCTATGGCAATGAGGTGTATCGGTTGTGGGAGCAATCCTATTGCCCTAATCCGCTGGCGATTGTGTTCGGACACCGAGGTGACGAAGAACAGGGTGAGGTACTTGAGGGGCTTCTGGAACAGTTTGGTGGCCAGGTGGGGTTGGATGACACCGCAGAGCAGCTTGAGATGAAAACCTACCGTGTTCGGCGGTCTGCCATCTGATCAGGAATTATGATTTTGTTGAGGAGTAGCGCAAGGAACGGTGGTTTGTAATCCACGACTGTGCGGTTATAATCGGTCGGGCTCAGGATGAGTCAGTTACAAACCACTATTCTTCAGGGACCGAAGTCATGCCCCAGGCAAGCGGATTGCAGTTCACCGCCCGTGTAGGCGAATTCCCCTCAGATCACTTTTCGGTAGTTGGCTTTAAGCTGGCCGAACAGCTGTCTTCCTTGTTTCATGGCCGGTTAGAACTGGCGAGCACCGACCCCGATGTGGCCGCTGCTGACGTTCTGGAACAGCCGGTGGACCTGGTTGTTTGGCAAGATGGCCAACCCCTGCGGCGCTTTGCCGGTGTGGTCAACGAATTCGTCCGCGGCAACACCGGCCACCGCCGCACCGCCTATGAAGTGGTCATCCAGCCCCCGGCCTGGCGCCTGGGCCTGATGCACAACAGCCGCATCTTCCAGACCCAGAGTACCGACGCCATCGTGCGCACCTTGCTCGAAGAGCGGGGCATTATTGATACGGTCTTTGACTTCAAACGCCCCCCTGAGGAACGGGAATACTGCGTCCAGCACCGGGAAAGCGACCTGCAGTTCATTGAACGACTGGCCGCCGAAGAAGGCTGGCACTACCGTTACCAGCACGGCAGCGTGGATGGCGAAGAACAACCGGCCCTGATCATCGCCGACCACCATGGCGACGCCCCCAAGCTGGACCCGGTGCCCTGCAACACCCAGGCCGGCGGCAGTAGCAAACAGGCTTGCGTGTTCAGCTTCGCCTACGAAGAACGCATCAAAGCCGCCTCCGTGGCCATGAAGGACTACACCTTCAAGAACCCCGCCTACGCCCTGATGCACGAGCACAGCGCGGGCGGTGTGAACCACCGAGAAGACTACCAACACTACGACTACCCCGGTCGCTACAAGGCCGACGCCAGTGGCCAGCCCTTCACCCAGGCCAGACTGGACGCCCTGAGAAACGACGCCTCCCTGGCCCAGGGCGAAAGCAACCGCCCGGACTTCACCCCCGGCGCCAAAGTGGAGCTGCAGGACCACGACAGCCAGAGCCTGAACCGGGAATGGCTGCTGACCGCCATCACCCACACCGGCAAACAGCCCCAGGCCATGGAAGAAGAGGGTGGCAGCGAACCCACCAGCTACCACAACGACTTCACCGCCATCCCGGCCGACAAAACCTGGCGGCCTCTGTGTGAACATAAACCCATGATGGACGGCCCCCAGATGGCCATCGTCACCGGCCCCGAGGGTGAAGAGATCCATTGCGACCAGTACGGCCGGGTGAAAGTAAGATTCCCGTGGGATCGCTACTCCAAGAACGACGAACACTCCAGCGCCTGGTTACGCGTAGCCCAGGGCTGGGCCGGCGGCCAGTACGGTTTCATGGCCTTGCCTAGAATCGGCAACGAAGTGATTGTTAGCTTCCTGGACGGCGACCCGGACCAGCCTATTATTACTGGCAGGACTTACCACGCCACCAACACACCGCCCTACGCGCTGCCGGAACACAAAACCCGGACCACATTAAAAACCAAAACCCACAAGGGTGAGGGCAGCAACGAACTGCGCTTTGAAGACGAAGCGGACCAGGAACAGATCTACGTCCACGCCCAGAAAGACCTGGACCTGCTGACGGAAAACAACCGCACCGAAGTCATCAAGAACGATAGCCACCTGACGGTGGACAACCACCAGTTCAGCCATGTGAAAGCGGCAGACCACTGCACCACCGATGGTGAAAGCCGAGTCTCCGTCGGCGCTGATTGCAGCCAGACCATCGCCGGCAGCTATCACCAGAAAACCGGCCACACCATGGCCTCGGAAGCTGGCACCGAAGTTCATCACAAAGCCGGCGCGAAAGTGGTGCTGGATGCCGGGGCGGAGCTGACGATTTCTGGTGGTGGTAGCTTTATCAAGCTGGACCCGAGCGGGGTTACCTTGGCTGGGCCGGGGATCAAGATAAATTCCGGGGGCAGCCCCGGGAGTGGTTCGGGGCAGGGGGCTGTGATGCCCGGGATGCCTACAGATCTGGAAGGCCATGTTCATCACACCGTGGAGCCTGACATGTTAGCGGAGGTTCCCCTAACTGCTCCCCAGTTAAACAACCTGAGGTCTGATGCGCCTTTCTGCGAGGAATGTGTTAAGTGCCGGGACGGAGTATGTGATGTCTGAAACGTCGGATTTTCGCACTCAATTAAAGATTATCGGCGAAAGGCATCACAGCGAGCGCTCCATTTTCCTTGTGCTGAGTGGGACCAGCGATGCTGCACCCGTACATCATTTTTACAAAGCCGACGGCATGACAGCTCGCCCTCTATTTCTCGGTACTCAGTACGCGAGCTGGCAGGAGGTGATGCCCTTTCTGGCACAGGTCAATAACACAAGCGCCTTTCTGGACTGGATAGATAAAACCGACAGTATTGATTGGGGTTGGGGTTTGGTGAGTGATGTGTCTTTTGACGAGGTCTTCTGCCATATTCGAAGTCTGACCAAGATATTCCTTCCTGAAGGACAAGAGGTGTTCTTCCGGTATTGGGCCCCGCGTTTTTGGGGGGCAATTCTCGAAAATGTTGACGAGATTTGTCGCGCACAATTAATGGGGCCGGCTGGTGCGGTAGTAATGCCTGATGGGCGCCGCTTACAGCACCCCGGCACTCCGGCGGTCGCTAAGCCAATGCCAGAGTTCCCATGGTTCTCTCTACCAGCGGCAACTCTGACGAAGATTGCATCTCTCTGTTGGGATCAGTTGGTGGACAACACAATCTCCGTGCTAGGCGAAAAGAAACCATCTGCGTTGAGTCGCTATCCCTCACCGATCGCACGACAGAAAGTTGAGCGTCAATTGAGGCGGCTCGCCGCTGGAGAAGTGCTTACGGAACTCTCTCCGGAACAAGTCCAAACCATACACCAAGCTCTGATGCACGAGGCATTGCAGGGAGCGCACTGATGAGGATGAATCAATGAGCGAGTCAGGGACGGCTCTTTCGACTTCAGAACAGACTTCCGGTGCACTTCCGGATATCAATGCCATTACCCGTGAACTCAGGGAATCACTAGCGTCAACATTTGACGACTGGCGGGAGGGCTGGTTCTCGTCGATCTTCATGGGGACTGAGCAAGTTCTCGAGGTTAATGGTGAGGCCGAGCGCGAGGGCGTCGATGAGAACAAGGTCGTTTCCTCTGCGGTGGCACCCTGCGAAGAAACCCGAAAAATCAAGATTGTCCACTTTCATGAGAATGTGAGCAAGACCCCAATACCCTATACGAGTTTTCAGATTCAGGAGAAGACCGGCTGGTTTTTTAAGAGTTGGGATACGATCCACAGCGGCACCACGGATGAGAATGGGTTGGCCGAAGTTCCGGTTACGCCTGGTAAGGAATACCGAGTGGTAATGTCACCGGACGTTACTCAGGCTGATATGGATGCTCTCTATGAAACCTATGAAGGTTTTATCGATCGCTGTTGTACCCTGCTCGAGAATACCTGGCAGAACGGTGCCCGGCAGGAGTGGGACCGTTACCTGACGATGAGCTCCGTTGAGCAGTCGCTGGCGACCTATGGGAGATTTCAGCAGGGTATTTCAGACGGTTTTATAGGCGTGCTGGATGATATTCGAAGAATCTACGATGTGATCTGCGGTCTGCTTGATCATGACTTCAGTAATCTGCCCGAGGATATTCGGGACCAGCTGGAAACCCTGAAAAAAGCAGATGAGGCCTATCTAAAGGCTTGCTTGGTGGCCAACGACGAGATCTTCCTGTTTCTGGTGATGTATACGGTACGCCAGTATTTTCGGTTGTTGGCACCCACCCAGGTGGCGGAAGTCTCAGGCGAGCTTGTAGGGCAGATTCTTTTTGACGTGGTTGTAGGTCTGATTATTACTGGGGGTGCCGGCCTGGCGGCGAAATATGGTGCTCGAATTGGTAGTAAAGCGGCTGCAAGCGCAATGGATGTGGCAGGCAGTGCTCGAACCAGTAAAAACATTCTTGGTGAATTTCTCGGTCAGTTTGCCCGGGAGTTTCAGGACTTCATGGAAAACATTGGTACCAACCACCGAGCGATCCAGGTTGCCGGAGGCAGTCGTCTGGATGCATCTGGCACCCAGCGTGGGGCAGAGGTTCGTAACAGAAACCAGGTTTACAGCCAGATTGCTGACGATGACCAGGTAACGAATTTGCAGTCCAGTGGTCGAAATCATGCAGCGACCAGTGAAAGCAGTAACCCACCACCCCGCGACGAACGTTCGTCATCTGAAACCGACCAGGGGCGCGCAACTCAGGAGAACAACTCCACAGAAAAGGTCGCTGACCCGATCAGTACAGTCACCGGTGAAGAGGTACTAGAACTCACAGACGCGCGACTACCCGGAACACTGCAGTTCGAATTTAAGCGCGTGTACCGGTCCGGAAGCAGTGATCGACGCTTCGACATGGGCTATGGCTGGCGCCATAGCCTGAATCACGCCCTGACTTTCGACGATGGTGGCATCACCTGGCATGACCACGAGGGCAAAAACACCCGCCTTCCGGAATTGGAGAGCGCACCTTTCGGTATCAATTCCCGAGCTGGCATGGCGGCCTGGCGGGACGGCGAAGAGGTTGTTGTCTGCGCGGGTGAAAAATCGCTTCGCTATCACTTTCTCCGATCGGGAAGCTCGGGCCAGCTTGTCCGGATGTCCGATCGATATGGCAATACGCTCAAGGTTAGCTACAACCTGCACGGCCAGCTTGAGCGCCTGAGCAACGACTCGGGCAATGCGCTGGCATTTGATTTCGAGGGTAGCCGCCTCACATCGGTTCGCCTGTTGCGCAGGGAGCTGACCGATACTGGCTACCAGTGGCACTCACTGCGGACTGAGCGCAGCTACACCTACGACGACAGCGATGACCTGATCGGCGCTGAGGACGCTGAGGGCGGCATTGAGCGTTATGGCTATGAAAACCATATGCTTACTCACCGGCAACTTGCTGGCGGTTACAGCTTCTATCTCGCGTGGGACGAAAACCTGCCAACCGGCCGCTGTGTTCATCAGTGGGGGGATAGTGCCCAGGTCGATACCCGCTTTGAGTGGGATGATGAAAACCACACCTGTACCGTTAGCTACGTCGATGGTAGCCGGGAAATCTGGCGTTACGATGGCACTGCACAACTGCAGGAGAAAGTAGACCCGGACGGCGCCAAACACCAGAGTGAATACGACGAACAGGGGCGGTTAAAAGTCTCCATCGACCCCATGGGGGCCCGGACAGAATACCAGTACGACAAGAGTGGGCGACTCCAGAGCAAAACCGGCCCGGACGGCCAGCCCATTTTGTTCACCTATCGAAAGGGGCGCATTGCTGAAATTCATCGCAATGGCCAGACCTGGAAGTTTGATTATACCCAGCACGGTGACCTGGCCTGCGAAGCCGATCCAAAAGGACGAATTACGCGGTACACCTACAGCCCACATGGTCAGCTCACGCAGGTTAATCTGCCGGACGGTCGTGCCCACAAGTGGGGCTGGAACAGCCAGGGTCAGCTCATTGAGGAAACCACCCCCACCGGGGCGTTCAACCAATACCGCTACGATGAGTTTGGCCAGCTTCTGGCCAAAAAAGACGCCCGGGGTGCCATCACCCGATACCGGTACGATGGCCTTGGACGAGTTATAGAGGAAATACTCTCAGGCAACCGATCTCGTCATTATCAGTACAATGCGTACAACAAGGTCACCCGTTTCATTGACGAGCAAGGGCGGGAAACCCGTTACGAGTATGACAACAACCTTCACCTGCTTACTCGTCGCATCAACCCGGACGGCAGCGAGCTTCGTTACCGTTATGATCATCACCGATTTCTGCTGACTCACATCGAAAATGAGCGGGGTGAAGCCTACCGCATCGACTATTACCCGAACGGGTTGGTCAAACAGGAGACCGCTTTTGATGGCCATCGCACCGCTTACCAGTATGACCTGAATGGCCATCTGACGGAGAAGGCTGAGTACGGCACTTCCAGTGAGGTCCTGCAAACCACTACCTATGAGCGGGATGAACTCGGCCAGTTGCTGAAGAAGACACTACCCGATGGCCGCGAGATTCAGTACGGCTATAACGCGGACGGCAAACTGATCGGGGTTGATGATGGCCACTGGCCGTTGGCTTTCGAGTACGACGAATTCGGTTTGTTGAAAACCGAACATCAGGGCTGGGCCAGCCTCCGTTACCGTTATGATGAATTTGATCGCCTGAACGAACTGGTGCTGCCGGACGGCCAGGCGCTGGCTTACCATCGGGACGCAGCCGGGTTGTTGTCAGGCATCGATCTGAATGGCCAACCGCTGACCCGCCACCGAATGGCGTCCACCGGCGAGGAAATCGAACGGCAACAAGGTGATCTGCTGAGTGCCTATGTCTATGACGACGAAGGCCGCTTGACCCAGCACCGGATTCATCAGGGCCGCCTCAAAGACATCAGCGCCCAGCGCGACTACCAGTATGATCCCAACGGCAACCTCAAGAGCATCAAGGACAGCCGCAAAGGGCTCAGGCAATACGTCTACGACCCGATGGATCGTTTGGTGGGCGTGCGAGGCGATCTCTATGAACAACTCATACACGACCCGGCTGGCAACCTCCTGGAGCAAAACCTCGGGGCTTCAAGCGGTCAATCTGCCAATGTGCACGGTAACCGGCTTACCATGCATGGCGACAGCCACTACGAGTACGACGAATTCGGCAACCTGATTGAGGAACGTCGAGGTAAAGGCCAGAAACTGGTCACCCGGTATACCTACGACTGCGAGCACCGGCTCACGAGCGTCACCACACCGGATGGCAGCACCTGGCACTACGAATACGACGCCTTCGGCCGCCGTATCGCCAAAACCAACGGCCTGACACGAACCGAATTTCTCTGGCAGGGCGACCGCCTCATTGCTGAAGAAACCGGGAATCAGTACCGCACCTATTTATACGAGCCTGACAGCTTCAAACCCCTGGCGCTGGTAGATGGCCACGGCACGGAACAAGCTGAAGTCTATTATTACCACCTGGACCATTTGGGCACGCCCCAGGAACTGACCAACCAGCAGGGCGAACTCGTCTGGTCGGTGACCTACCGCGCCTACGGTAATGTGGTTCAGCAACAAGTCGCAGAAATCGACAACCCGCTCCGCTTCCAGGGCCAGTACCACGACCCGGAAACCGGTCTGCATTACAACCGCCACCGGTACTACAACCCTAATAGTGGGCGATTCATTACGCCGGACCCGATTGGGCTTGCGGGTGGATTGAACAACTACCAGTATGTACCTAATCCTACGGGTTGGGTGGACCCTCTTGGGTTGACCGCCCAAGAGAAACGTTCGCCTGATGTTTCCATAAACACTGAACTTCAGGCTAGTCTTCGTTCTCTGCCTGCGGGCAGCTATAGGGTGATAAATCAAGTTGACACGCCCGAAAAACTGGGGTTTGCGAACAATAAGGCGCTTGAAATCGAATTGCTGCAGGACGTCGATGGAGTAAGATTCTATGGAGGCGATGCAGCAAAAGAAGGTGCTTTCGTTGCCGTAGGAAAAATTCCTAATAATTTACAGCATGCACGTCAGCATTTGGCGCTTAGTCCATTCTATGATGCTTCTGGCCGCTCCGTGTATAACACAATGGATAATCTGGTAGATGTTCGGATTCAAAAAGCAGCGAAAGTTTTGGTTGGCGAGGTGGCACCTCAGAAATCCAGGGCCGGCAGGCTTTACTCCGGAGGTGGAACGCAGATCCTAACCCAGCACTGGCTGCCAGAAAATTCGGGGAAAGTAATTTATATGAAGTCTGAAAAGGTGCGCTAGTGGATATGAAAACTGTGCAGTTTGTTGCCGAAAAGCAGGATAAAAAATTCTGCTTTATTTTCCAAGATGAAGAAAAGCAAGACTACTATCTTGATGAGGACGTATGCCCCGTTTCCGGCTTAAGTCCTTTAATTTATGACCAATTGGCTAAGGACCGTTCTTTTTCGATTAGGTTCCGGGAAAGGAGCGGTGCTCGCTATATAGTTAGTATTGCCCTAGTGGATTAGAGAGCCGCCAAATAATTCAGCCAGACCTCTTTGAATCGGGTCGAGCCATCGATGGAAGAATACCGTAAGCAACGGCCTGCCGGCGCTTAGCCGATTGGATATTACAAGGATAGTAAATTATGGATCGTCAAATAGAAGATCTCATGAAGCAAGGCTTAACTCGAAGTGAAATCTTCGAACAGCTCAAAAAGCAGTCGAGCAATCAAATGCGCCTGGCTAACAAGATTGCAACGTTCGAGCATGGCTCACCCTCTACGCAAACCGTCCTGCTGAACCGAGTTCTCATGGTGCTCTGCCTGCTCCAGGCATGTTTCGGGATCTGGGTGATCCACTCCAATGTGGTACCGATGGATGAGGAGTTCGGCTGGCAGGGCATTGTCGCAACGTTCATTTTGACGATTTTCTATTTCGTCGGCCTGTTCAGAAAGTCCTTCTGTAGTGGTCAACTAATCCCGGACAGTATTTTAAGATTTTCCTCAGCTGCAACAGGCGAAATGCCGCCGTTGAATGCGTGAGGCCGCTGCCGGTTGTAGTAGTCCATCAGATAGCCACCAACATCTCTTTTTGCCTCAGGCAGATTTCGATAACCCAGGGCCGGTATCCACTCAGATTTCAGGCTTCGGAACAGTCGCTCCATCGGAGCGTTGTCCCAGCAGTTGCCACGCCGGCTCATGCTTTGTGTCATTCGATAGCGCCAGAGCCTCTGACGGAACTTGCGACTGGCGTACTGACTGCCCTGATCCGAGTGGAACATGACTTTCTCTGGCTGACCACGCTGTTCCCAGGCGTGATCCAGAGCTTTTACAACCAGGTCCGCATCCGGACTGGATGACATTGCCCAGCCAACAACTCGCCGGGCATATAGGTCCAGCACCACAGCCAGATAGCTCCATCGCTGGCCGCTCCAGATGTAGGTGATGTCACCACACCAGACTTGGTTAGGCCGTTCTACTGCAAACTCCCGGTCCAGATGGTTCGGGATATCTGGTCGTTCAACGGTAGCCTGCTTGTAGGCATGAGGGCCTGGCTGCTTACAGATCAGCCCCAACTCGCTCATCAGTCGTCGAACTTTAAAGCGACCAACGACAACGCCTTCCTCGCGGAGCAAGCCTTTGATTGTACGACTGCCGGCAGAGCTGCGGCTCTTGGTAAACAGGCGGTTTACCTGAGCCCTCAGGGCCAGGCGCTCCACATCTACACGGTTCCGCCGTTGGCGGTACTCGTAATAGCTGGAACGACTGATATCAAACGCTTCACAGACCAGTTCAATTGGCTCCTGCTCCCCCAACCGGTCTATCAGCGCGTACGATTCATCTCGTCCGACATCAAGAGAGCTGTAGCCTTTTTTAATATTTCTTTCTCTCGCTCCAGGCGATTGCAACGGGCTTCCAGCTCCTGAATACGTCGCTGCTCCGGGGTTAACGCCTTGCCTTTCGGAGTGACGCCCTTACGCTCGTCCGTCAGTTGTTGAACCCAACGCCGAACAGCGCTTTCACCAATTCCCAGAGACACGCTGGCCTGCGGAATCGTGTAACCTTGATCCAGCACCAAGCTGGCTGCTTCCTGTTTGAACTCAGGAGAAAAAGAACGTCGCTTTCTGGTCATCAGACACCTCGTTTATGGTGGCGATCTTACCACCTACGTTGGTGTCCGGAATCATTGAACCACTACAATCAAGGTTCGCCTATTCCCTCACATGGGGTTTATGGATGTGAGGAAGGATGAGAGTGGGACCTATATCTTCGAGTAATCGCTTCGATGAGCTCCGCAATAGCCAGAGTGGAGTAGTAACCAAGAGCCGTTACCATTGGAACGTTTTGTACGTGGTTTTTAAAGAGGTTGCGCTTTGAGTCAGGATGGTAACGAAGAGACCTATGAGAACGCGGGAAGGTTGGAGAATCAGCTTCCTCCTACTCCTGAAGCCGTGAAAAACAGACAACGCCTTGGTCAGGATTTGCAACCGGTTGGTGATTACGCTGGTATCGAGCCCTACTACCGGGTTTGTGAGGATGAGGGGGCTGTTCAACATCAGGATAAGAGTGACCCAGAGGTTTTTCATTCTGATGATTGGAGGTGGAATCAGCGTCGAATTCGTTTTCTCAGTGGCAAGGCATTCGTTGGTCTTTCTGCTTTACTGTTACTAGTACCTTACGCTTGGGGCGGTCTAGTGCTCGTCGGTGGTGGGGTGTCGTCGATCTATTTAGCTAATTTAGGAGGCTGTAAACCAAATTGTGTAACTGCTCACGACTGAGTAATCTTTTCAAAAGGATACCATCGTGGGTACACAAGTGGACCAAGAAAAACTCAAAGCTATGGCCGCCGAGCTGGCCAAGGACATCAAGTCTGAAAAAGATCTCGGAGCCCTCACTCAGCAACTGGTCAAACTGACGGTCGAGACCGCCCTCAATGCCGAACTGGACGAGCATCTCGGATACGAGAAGCATGCGCCTGAAGGCCGTGGCACCGGCAACAGTCGAAATGGCTATACCGCCAAGCGCCTGAAGGGCCAGCACGGAGATGTGCCG
Source organism: Marinobacter sp. KM021 (assembly GCF_050707965.1). Taxonomy (NCBI): domain Bacteria; kingdom Pseudomonadati; phylum Pseudomonadota; class Gammaproteobacteria; order Pseudomonadales; family Marinobacteraceae; genus Marinobacter; species Marinobacter sp. KM021. The sequence goes on along the minus strand of NZ_CP136129.1, from coordinate 1,982,008 downwards.
ATAGAGGCTCCCCGTGACCGTGATGGCTCTTTCGAACCTCAGTTCGTCCGCAAGGGCCAGTCCCGCCTGACCCAGATGGATGACCAGATCCTGGCGCTATACGCCAAGGGCCTGAGCACCCGGGATATCGTGGACGCCTTCAAGGAGATGTATGACGCCGACATCTCGGCCACTCTGGTGTCCAAGGTGACGGAGCGGGTGATCGAGCAGGTTCAGGAGTGGCAGAACCGTCCGCTGGATCCGATCTATCCCATCGTCTATCTGGACTGCATCGTGCTGAAAATTCGTCAGGACAAGAGGGTGATCAACAAGTCCCTATACCTGGCCCTGGGCATCAACATGGAAGGCCAGAAGGAGCTGCTAGGCCTCTGGCTGGCCGAGACCGAAGGCGCGAAGTTCTGGTTGTCGGTACTGACGGAACTGAAGAACCGTGGTCTGGAGGACATCCTGATCGCCTGCGTGGACGGCCTCAAGGGCTTCCCGGATGCTATTGCTGCTGAGTACCCTCAGACCAAGGTGCAGCTGTGCATCGTGCACATGGTTCGCAACTCGCTGCGCTACGTGTCCTGGAAGGACTATAAGGCCGTGACGGCCGATCTGAAGCAGATCTACCAGTCTGCCTCGGAACACGAAGCCCGGCAGGCGTTGGAGGCCTTCGGAGAACGCTGGGACGGTCAGTACCCACAGATCTCCCGATCCTGGCACAGCCATTGGGACAACCTGATCACCATCTTCGAGTATCCTCCGGCCATCCGAAAAGTGATCTACACCACCAATGCCATTGAGTCGCTGAACAGCGTCATCCGCAAAGCCACCAAGCGCCGTAAGCTGTTCCCCAGCGATGACTCGGCACTGAAAGTGGCCTTCCTGGCGATCCAGCAGGCCTCAAAGAAATGGACGATGCCGATCCGTGATTGGAAGCCGGCATTGAATCGCTTTATTATCGAATTCGGTGACCGTCTGGACGGTCACCTGTAATGGGATGGGCAGTTACACAGATTTATTTACAGGCTCTAATTTAGTCGAATTCCCGAAGTTACTGAAGTTCGTGTTAATTCTTCTAGCTGGCTTTGGATGGATAGCGGCTTCTCTCTTCATCCTTGTAAAAACCATGCCCTGGGTCATGGGCGCTTTCGCCCTGCTACTCAGACCCTTTGACAAACTCCTCAGCAAGCTCCTGAATCGAGGCCTCGAAGCCGGAGAAAGCTACTTCAGTCGTGAAACCGGTGAAGTGAGCTTTGCAATGTCGGGCGGCAAGAAACTGAAAGCCCCTTTTGAGGAGTTCGATGCCTACGTGGAGCGAGTCATTGAAGCCGGCGGTGTCTTTTATCGTCTGATGTTTGTGCATCGCTATACCGCCAAACAATTCAGCCAGACGTCCCTGGGCCGGGTCGAGCCCTCGAAAGAAGAGGTGATGGCGCTTTGGGACATGCTTCAACGCTACATGGATACCTCCCAGCCCTTGCCGGATGTGCCAAGGCTGGAACCGTTCCGGCATCTGGATCCGGTCACTGCGGAGCATGACGAGCGTACCGGGCGTAATCCTCGGTTCTGGCGAGACTTGGATCTGGAAGCCTGGAAAAAAGGCGAGGGTGCTGAGTGGTTGAGGCGCCAGGTGGAGTATCCGTGGGATAAGCGCCGTTGCAAACTTACGCCGCAACTGGGCAAGATATCGATGGAAGAATACCGCAAACTACGACCGGCCGAGGCCTGGCCAATTTGATGTTGCAAAATGCAATGCCTGTAGTAATCTGTACGCATGGTTGCAGCAATCATTTCAGGAGGGCACCATGGCAACTGCAATTCGAATCGATGACAAACTGATCCGGGAGGCGGCTGCAGAGGCTCAGGTTCAACGTCGTTCTACGCCCAAACAGATCGAATACTGGGCGGAGATTGGCAGGATTGTCGCTGGCGAAGTCTCGGCTGAGGATCTGATGTCCATTGCGCAGGGCAATCGTCGGGTAAAGGTGGAGCCGTTAGTTCCGGAGCCGGTATCCGGTGATGAATTATGGGCTGAGGTGGATGCTGCTCGTGATTCCGGTGAGCTTGCTAAGACTATTGCTAATAATCGTGTTGTCTATCAGCGTTCACCAAACAAACCGGGATATCTGCAGGCTATCCATCCTGATGGTACCCGGCAAACCGGTGTTTTCAGAAACGGAGTTTTTGAGGCGCTGAATGATCGAGACAACGCAGCCTGAACTTTGGATATTGGTCGGCGGCAATGGGGCCGGCAAGTCGACTTTTTATGAAAAATTTCTGGCTCGCCGAAATTTTCCGTTTATCAACGCAGATAACATTGCCAGGAGCCTCTGGCCGGATGAGCCAGAGAAACACAGCTATGCGGCGGCTTTAATTGCCGAAAAGGAAAGATTTCGTTTTCTGGAGGAGGGCAGCAGCTTTTGCTTTGAAACAGTGTTTTCTCATCCATCGAAGCTGGACTTTCTGGGTGCTGCCAAAGCGGCGGGCTTTCGAATCCGAATGGTTTACTTCCACCTCGATTTTGTGGCGCTGAACAAGGCTCGGGTGTCCTCTCGGGTAAAGGCGGGAGGGCATGGAGTTCCTGAGAAGAAGATCGAAGATCGCATCCCTCGTACCATGCAGAATGTGAAGGCAAGCATTGGCTTGGTAGACGAACTTTATCTTGTTGACAACTCCAGTGCCGAGAAGCCGTTTTTGCGAGTGGCCGAGCAACGTGGGGCAGAGTGGGTGCTGCATCAGGACGTCTTGCCGGAGTGGGCTGAGGTTTTTATCAGGATGTAGTTCCGTCATACGTTACTCTTGGGCGTCAAGCAGGCCACTCCCCCGGCACCACAAACCTCCGCTCCCTCTCAACCCAACACCCAATCCCTGGCTGCCACTCCACCCGCGCAAACAACACCGGCACGCCCTGGGCCTCCACAAATGCCACTGCCTCCCGCGCCGCCTCAATATCAGGCTGGGCACCCTGCCTCCAAGGCCCAATCCAATGCGGCTTTTTCAACGGCACCCAGCCGGTCAGATCGGTGTTCTCCAAATCGCGGGTATAGCACCATCGCCCCTGCCCATGGCCCGCCGGTACGTAGTCCGGAAGTGCCACTTCGTCATCGGGATAGAACAGATAGCCCGGCAAAAACACTCGCGGAATAATCGGTTCTGAAAGCCCCAGATCTGCTAACAGCGCCTGCGCTTCCTCCCGCTGTGCCATGAGGCTCTGGTGGCTGAGCATTCGGTCTACTTTCAGGTCCAGGCGGTCCTTGGCGTTTGGCCCGTACCACTTGGTAATGTCGGGGCCTTCGTTGACGCCCAGATAGTATTTGATGGCAATTTCATGGTGTTCCAGGCACTGGGTGTTTGGGTTTCGCACCAGAAAATCCAGCTCGCCGATGGTTCGGTTGCCGGCCTTGATCTGCTGGTTTTTTAGCAGCAGTTCCCAACCCAGCAGATCGAACAGGAGCACTTCATACAAACGCTCAAAGTAATGACCAAGGCGGCGCTCGGTAGTGGCCGCGAGTCTTGCTGGCATGGTGTCCGGGTGCTTGTCCCAGTGCTTGAGCGTGTCGCGGTAATCATCGGGCAGCCACTGCAGTGGCTCAAAGCTCACGGGGGCGGCCAGGAGTTGCGGTGCGGTGCACAGCCAGGCGAGGTGCCGGATGGCCGGTATCTGCAGGTTGAGCAGGGTTTCGGTTTCTGCGTTTGTCGTCATGGCCTGAGAATAACGTAAACTGAGCGTGTTTGAGAGTCACGAAACCACAGGAGCCCTATATGCAATACCTGCACACGATGATTCGGGTCAGCAATCTGGATGGCACACTCCATTTCTTCTGCGACCTGCTGGGTATGGTGGAGATTTCTCGTAAAGACAGTGAGAAAGGCCGTTTTACCCTGGTGTTCCTGGCAGCTCCGGAAGACGAAGCCCGTGCCCGTGAAGACAGGGCGCCGATGATTGAGCTTACCCATAACTGGGACCCTGAGGAGTACACTGGCGGCCGCAACTTCGGGCACCTGGCATTCCGGGTGGACAACATTTATGCGCTGTGCGAAAGGCTCCAGGCCAACGGCGTTACCATCAATCGTCCGCCTCGGGATGGCCATATGGCCTTTATTCGAACGCCGGATAATATCTCGATTGAACTGCTGCAGAAGGGCGATGCGCTGCCGGCGCAGGAGCCCTGGGCCAGTATGGAAAACACCGGTACCTGGTGAAGCCATGGAGTCTATTGGCCAGACTAAAGTGAGACTTGATTCACATTTTTGACGCAGGCCCCGGGCGATTTGACCAAGGCCCTGAAACATAACACTCGCTTATCATTTGTTGCGCTATGTAACGCTCTGTTACTAAAACAACAACAAATGAGGTGGTCGTTATGTTCTCCAGAAACGCTCTGGTTGCAGCCGTTATGCTGGGTGTGGTGGGGTGCGGGGGTTCCGGTTCAGAGAACGCTTCCGATAATACCAATGCCCAGGGCCCGGGGCCGACGGTTCCGGGCACTACGCCGCCCGGTCAGTCTGATGGCAACAAAGGTCTGCCAATAGGTGAGGGCGAGGTGCGGGTTCTGTCCAATCGCGCCGATCTGATCAGCGGTGGCGATGCCCTGATAGACATCGAGGTCGCCAATCCCGATGGTGCCCGTGTTTTGCTGAACGGCCAGGATGTAACCGGGCAGTTTACCTTGATGGAAGCTGGTCAGTTGCGTGGCCTTGTTACCGGCCTGGCGTTGGGCGACAACACGCTGGAAGTGCTGCTGGACAATCGCAGTAGCCGGCTGGTGAAGACCATCACTAACCACCCGAAAGGTGGGCCAGTATTTTCGGGCCCCCAGGTTCAACCCTGGACCTGCACCAACGCCGCTGCGATGGACGAGCAATGCAACCAGCCTGCGGAATACCGCTTCAAGTATGTTCCTGCGGAGCGCTTTACGCGGCTATTCATCGAGTTTGATCCGCAAGACCCCGGCCTGCCGGATGCTTTTTTGCCTTACGACCCGGAAAACCCTCCCGCCGATGACGACATCGCCACCGTGACCACCGACGAAGGCGTTGAAATGCCGTTCATCGTTCGTGTGGAAACCGGTGTGCTGAACCGGGACCGTTACCAGGTAATGTCATTGTTCCAACCTGGAAACGACTGGACCGCCCTGAATCCCCAGGAGCAGTGGAACGGGAAAGTACTGGTTCATCACGGTGGTAACGTGGGGGTGAGTTACGGTATGGGCAGTCCGCCCAACGGTGACATTTCCGGCCTGACTAGCGGTAACGAGCTGTTGCTGGGAGACAGTATTTCCGTGGCGCTGGCCCGGGGTTTTGTAACCCTGTCCACCGCCCAGGCCAACCTCGGCCATAACGTGAACCTGGTTACTGCTGCCGAGTCCTTGATGATGGCCAAGGAGCACATCATCGAGAACTATGGCCCGGTCCGTTACACCATTGGCACTGGCTGCTCGGGCGGGGCGATTGCCCAGCAACACATTGCCAATGCCTATCCCGGTATCTATCAGGGGTTGATTGTTCAGTGTTCCTATCCGGATGTCTGGACCACCGCTACCCAGTTCGCGGACTACAACCTGATCAGCAACTACCTTGGGCTACAGATGCCGGAGGGTCCGGAAGGGTTCTTCTCCTTCATGACGGATCTGCTGACCAACGGCCTGCTGCCAACCCAGTGGCCCTTTATCTATGGGCACCTGCCCGTCAATCCAGTGGTTTCAGACCTGGCCTTTTTCCCGGCGGCCTACCCGGATCAGGAGGATTGCCGGCGCCTGAAGGAGGGCGTTGAGGTTTATCATCCTGAGGAACGACCGGGCGGCCTGCGCTGCGGGTTGATCGATTACATGGTCAACCAGTTTGGCGAGCGGCCACCGGAGGTGTGGTCTGAGAATGAACAGCTTTTGGGGCGGGGTTTTGCCGGCATTCCGCTGGATAACGAAGGGGTTCAGTACGGCCTCAGAGCATTGCAGGAAGGGTTGATTACCGGTTCCCAGTTCCTGGATCTGAACCGGGAGATTGGTGGCTTCAACGTGGACATCAAATATCAGCCAGAGCGTACCCTGGGCGATATCCAGGCCATCACCAATGCCTATCGCACCGGCGCCATCAACACGGCAGAGAATCTTGCCGGTGTGCCGATGATTGACTTGCGAGGCCCGGACCCCGGCTTTGCCCACGATGCCTTCCACTCCTGGCAAACCCGTGCCCGCATTGAGGAGGTTCAGGGCCATTCGCTCAACCATGTGATCTGGTATGGCGCCTTCCCGATCGCCGGGGATACCGTGTTTACCACCGAGGCCCTGTTGACCATGGACCAGTGGCTGGCGGGCATCGAGGCGGATGAGCGCCAGGATAGCCTGCCGGAGAAAGTGATTCGCAACCGGCCCGGCTTCGCCCGTGATCGCTGCCTGTCGTTGTCGGGCGCTACCGCCGAATGGGGTGTGATTCTGCCGCTCACCGGTGGCCTGTTGTACCCGGACCCGGTTCTGCCCGGCCTGGAATACTTGCCGACCAACCGATTGCCAGCAGAGATGGGTGAGATCCTGGACGTGGCCACCGGGCAGGTGTGCGGCCTGGATCTTGGCGCCCTTGGCTTGCCATCGCTGGTGACCGATCTGCTGGCGCCGATCACAGACCCGATTGTTGAAACCCAGGCACTGCTGGTGCAAACCCGGTTTGGCACCCCGAGAACCGTGGCCGGAGATGACATTCGCACCCTGAATAACAAGTGTCAGCTCAAGCCAGTTGACCCTGCGGATTATTCAGCCAATCTGCTCCAGGGTATTTTCAACTCTGAGAACTTTGCCCAGAAGGTTGCGGAGATCTTCCCGAACGGGGTATGCGATTACAGCAAACCACCGGTTGGCCAGGTACCAACAGTGACCTGGATGCATTATGGTGATGCCGAGACGGTGGTGCATGGCGGCGCGCCGCTGAGCAGCAACGATCAGCCTGTTCCGGGGTGGGCTTCACCCGCGTTTGCGGTCACCCTGTCACCCAATCAGGCTGAGTGATCAGCGCCACAGGGTCGGGATGCGCCTGGCCCTGTGATTGGCTTGCAAGGCATCGGCCCAAGCTCCAACCTGAACAGAGTGCGGCCGAATCAGAAAAACAGGCGGCTAACCGTTGCTGTTGGCCGCTCTTCCCCCTAAAATCCTTCGCTGTTTAAACCATGCATCAGGATGATGCTGCCCCAAACCCAAGGAAGGAGAATGCCGATGGATGATTGGCAAGGGTGCCTTGCGCCCCAGTGTCAGACTGCGCTTTTGCAGGCCCGCAACAATGTCGCCAGCCGCGGCGGCTCGGTGATTACCGTTGAAGACTACCTCTTGGCATTGCTCGATGCCGTTCCGGAGGCAGTTTCGTTTCTGAAACGCCAGGGTGTGGACCTGGATGAACTGATTCGTACCATTCAGGGCGAGCAACCCATTGTTGCGGAAGTCCGTGGCGATGGAGATTTGTCTTCCCAGCTTATCTACTGGATTTCCAGCACCCGTGAAGCGACCGACCAGCCCTGGTTGGACTGGCCGGTGCTGTTGCATGGGCTGGTTCACCTTGCGGAGCGCCTGCAAGACAAAGCCTATGTGGCGGTGCTGGAACTGGTCAGCCACTGGCCGAGTGCGGAGGGTGAGGCCTGCACACCTCCGGCTTCCCCTGACCAACCTTTCAGCCCCGTTACGGTGACTGATCCAGCCTGGTTGCAGCTGGCTGAGGACGTTGTGGTGGCTTTATCCGCAAACCGGAATGGGTTGATCTGGGTAGCAGGCCCCCGTGGTAGCGGAAAAACCGCCTGGCTGAGGATGTTGCTGGCGACGCCGGGATTCTCGTGGGTGCAGATGGACTTGCGCCGCCAGGCAGAGGTGATGGCGTCCGATCAGCCGGTGGTCCCATCAGGCGGGGGCGGAGTCGCGCAGTGGCCAGCGATGATTCTGGACAATGTGGCACCGCTCGACCTACTGGAACTGATGAGCATGCCGGATGGTGCTGTTCGGGAACTGGTGACAGGATGGCAGGGGCCAATCCTGATGCTGGCATCAGACGACAGGGGTAAAGGACGAACAGACAACAGCCGGTTGACCGCCATTCTGGGCCGGGAGTTGGAAACCATGGCGATGCCGGGTGTTAGCGAGGCGCAGAGAAGAGCGATCTTGACAGCACACCAGCCAGCCATCGAAAAGCGTTGGAACCTGCAATTGTCGCCGGCAGCGATGGAGTATGCGGCGTCCCGCCAAACACGAAGTATAGCAACGCCCGGCGGTATGCTCGAATGGTTGCACCGGGCAGCCGCCAGGCTTGACCTGTTTGCCAGCCGGGGACCGCTGGAGGCGGTGGCTCTGGCGGCAGAACACGACACCCTTCGGCGCCAGTCCCTGGTGGCCCTCGCCCGGGGTGAGTGTGCTGAGCGGGTAGAGCTGCAGATACAACAACTGGATCTTGAACAAGCCGCCGCTGAGGTGGTTTGGCACGAACGTAAGCGTTCCGGCACCCTGCGTCGGTTATTGGTGGAGGATCTTCGCCAGGAACTGGAACGATGGGTTGCAGCCAGGCCCGGGCCGGTTCACTATGTGCTGAATTGTGAACAACAGCAGGGAGATACCTTGGGTGCAGGACCTGGAAATTTATATTCGTGATCTGGAACCGGCGGCCATATCCGGTTGGCTGGAGAACCAGCTTGATGACGTTCAACTGGACGATTCGGATGTCACGTCGGTGGTGAAGGGAAGTGCGTTGTTCAATGGTACCCGTTTGCGGATTACCCTGTATCCCGGCGCCTTTGGAAAGAGGTTTACCTCTGTGCTGATGGAGGGCGACGATTTGCCCTGGAACAGTGACCTGGACTGCGCCCGAAGTGCCTGGCGTGCCATGGAAGGGGAGATACGGTGCAGCACCGGTGACTGGAAAGAGGGCGATCCGGTGGAAGATGAGAAGTGGTGGCGCCTGGACCACCGGGGTGAACAACGGGTGGTTTGGAACTGAACCGATCGCCAGAAGGTAAAAAGGCAGCCATTGGAGGCTGCCTTTTTCGTATTCCGTGCTTTGAAATTACTCGCTCAGGATAGACACGTTGTCTGCTTGCAGGCCTTTGTCGGCTTCCACAACGTTGAACCGAACCAGTTGGCCCTGACGCAAGACTCGGCGACCACGACCACGAATGGCGCGGAAATGTACGAAGATCTCGTCGCCGCTGTCGCGGACGATGAAGCCAAAGCCTTTCTTGACGTTGAACCACTTGACGGTGCCTTCTTCGTCACCTTCCGGTGTGGTGTCGTCAAAATCGTCTTCTTCGTCATCATAAACGTTGTTCTGGCGACTGTTGCGTGCCGGGCGGCTCTGGCTTCTGGAAGCCGGCGCTGCGGAGGGCTGCTTGGTGGCAAGCGCGATGGCCAGAAAACCGGTGATGGCAAAAATAACAAAGGCAATCAGGTACGCTGCAAGGCCACCAACACTGCCCAGTGCCTCGGCGAGGTTGCCAGCGCTCAGCGCGGCCAGGAATTGCGGTGTGACAGACAGCAGCAGAAACAGTACCAGGGGTGCCGGAATGGCGATCATAAGGGAAAGACGGATCGCTTTGGCTGGATTACGCATTGGCTGAATATTCTCCATGGGTTAACACTAACGATAAAAAGCCAGACATCGGGTAACATGGCATGCCCGGCCAATGAACGCCGCCAATGTTCAATGTTGGCGGTAAAAGGCGGCATCATACCAGATTACCGAAAGGGCTGACCAAATCTCATGAGCAAAAAGACACTGGAAGACAGGCTTGCAGAGCTGGAAATGCGACTTGCGTTCCAGGACGATGTGATCAATACCCTGAGTGAGCAGGTGGCGAAGCAGGAGATGGATATTCGGGAGCTGTGGGATGCCAAGAAGGTGCTGCATAAGCAGTTGAAGGATATTTCGCCTTCGAATATCAAGGCGGAGGAGGATGAGACTCCGCCTCCGCATTATTGAATTTGGTGTATGGCTTGAGCTCCGGGGTCAGACCCCAGCGCGGCCTTAGGGCCCACTGACGCGCTGGGGTCTGCCCCCTCAGAGTTAGCCTAGCAGTTCTTCCAGTATCTGTTCGTAGATTTCGGAGAGGGTATCCAGGTCTTCGGCCTTTACGCATTCGTCCACTTTGTGGATGGTGGCGTTGATGGGGCCGAGTTCTACTACCTGTGCTCCAGTCGGTGCGATGAAGCGGCCATCAGAGGTGCCGCCGGAGGTGGACAGCTTGGTCTCGCGGCCGGTGACGGAGCGGATGGCGTTCTGGCTGGCGGCAACCAGGGCGCCCTTGTCGGTCAGGAAGGGGCGGCCGCTCAGGTGCCACTGCAGGTCGTACTTGAGCTGGTGCCGGTCCAGAATGGCCACTACCCGCTCTTCCAGGCTTTCTGCCGTATTCTCGGTGCAGTAGCGGAAGTTGAAGTGCACCAGGCACTCGCCGGGAATGATGTTGCTGCCCACGCCGGATTCAATCCGGGTAATCTGGAACGTGGTCGGCGGGAAGAAGTCGTTGCCGTTGTCCCAGAATTCCCTGGCCAGTGCATCCAGCGCCGGTGCTACCGTGTGCACGGGGTTCTCTGCCAGATGAGGGTAGGCCACGTGGCCTTGTACGCCGTGTACTGTCAGGTAGCCGTGCAGGGAGCCCCTGCGGCCGTTCTTGATGACATCGCCCACCTGATGGGTGCTGGAAGGCTCGCCAATCAGGCACCAGTCCATCTTTTCGTTGCGGGCTTCCAGGGTTTCTACCACTTTAACCGTGCCGTCCTGGGCCGGTCCTTCTTCATCGCTGGTGATCAAGAGGGCAATGGAGCCTCGGTGCTTAGGGTTGTTCGCCACAAAGCGTTCGCAGGCGGTGATGAAGGCCGCCAGACTGCCCTTCATGTCTGCTGCGCCCCGGCCATACAGATAGCCATCTTTGATGACAGGGTCAAACGGCGGGTGCGCCCAGTTTTTCTCCGGGCCGGTTGGCACCACATCGGTGTGGCCGGCAAATGCCAGTACCGGGCCGTCTGAGCCCTTGCGGGCCCAGAGGTTGTCGGTATCACCGAACCGCAGGTTCTCGCCTGCAAAGCCCAACGGCGCCAGGCGGGACATCATTAGCTCCTGACAGCCGGCGTCATCCGGCGTAACCGAGCGGCGGCGAATGAGGTCCATGGCGAGTTCTAAAGTGGGTGATAATGACATGCGGGAAACCTGTGTAAAAAAAGAAAATTTGCCACGGACAACACGGACGTTCACGGACATCAAGGAGGGTTTTGTCCGTGATTGTCCGTGTCGTCCGTGGCTAAATCACGCTTTTAGTTGTTAGCGTGCAGCTCTTCGTTCAGTTCAATGGCAGACTTATTGGTTTTGCACTCGACCGCGCCGGTCAGGCTGTTGCGACGGAACAGCAGGTCGTTCTTGCCGGCCAGGTCGCGGGCCTTGATGACTTCTACCTGCTCGTTGTTGTCATCCAGCAGGTTCACCTTGGTGCCAGAGGTGATGTACAGGCCAGCTTCAACGGTGCAGCGATCGCCCAAGGGGATGCCGATGCCGGCGTTGGCGCCGAGCAGGCAGTTTTCGCCCACGGAGATGATGATGTTGCCGCCACCAGACAGGGTACCCATGGTGGAGCAGCCACCGCCCAGGTCAGAGCCCTTGCCGATCATCACGCCGGCAGAAATGCGGCCTTCGATCATGCTGGTGCCTTCGGTGCCGGCGTTGAAGTTGATAAAGCCTTCGTGCATCACGGTGGTGCCTTCGCCCACATAGGCGCCCAGACGAACACGGGCGGTATCGGCAATACGCACACCTTTGGGTACCACGTAGTCGGTCATCTGCGGGAACTTGTCGACCGATTTCACTTCCAGGGTGCGGCCCTCAATACGGGCCTGCAGCTGGTGCTCTGGCAGTTCGTTCAGGTCGACGGCGCCTTCGTTGGTCCAGGCCAGGTTCGGCAGCAGGCCGAAAATGCCGTCCAGCTTTACACTGTGGGGCTTGGCCAGCCGGTGGGAGATCAGGTGCAGCTTCAGATACACTTCTGGGGTGCTGGAGGCGGTATCGTCGGTAGCCAGCACGGTAACAACCACAGGGCGCTTGCTCTCGGCCGCTTTTTCCGCAAGTTTCGCCTGGTCGGTTTGGCCCAGCTGGCGCAGGGCGTTGGCAAACCTGGTCAGTTGCTCGGCTTTAACATCAATGGCCTGGTTACCGCCTTTGTAGTCCAGCGCGGTTTCAACCACGTCGATCAGGTCTTTGCCTGGGGTCATGATCGGCTGCTGGTAATACACCTCCAGCCATTCGCCCTGGTTATTCTGGGTGCCGATGCCAATGCCGAATGCAAAACTCATCTGGTGGTTGCTCCTGTACTTAACGATTGAAAATTGGTTTTACCACGCAGCCCATTGGTCTGCGTTAAAGCCCACGGTCACTTCGTCGCCCCGCTCAACCACCGGGCGTTTAATGATGGAGGTGTTCTCCAGCATGATCTGGTGGGCATTTTGGGCGTTAATGGTATCACGAAGCTCGTCGGGAAGTTTTCGCCAGGTCGTGCCCCGCTTGTTGATCAGGGTTTCCCAACCTATGGCCTGCTCCCACTGGCTCAGCTTCTCGCTGGTCAGGCCGTCTTTCTTGAAGTCGTGGAATTCGTAGACGATGCCGTTGTCGTCCAGCCACTTACGGGCTTTTTTCACGGTATCGCAGTTCTTGATGCCATATAACTTCATGCTTTGAAACCTTTTACAAAATCGACGATTCGCTGGGCTGCTTCCACACACTCCTCCAGTGGTGCTACCAGCGCCATGCGCACTCGGTTCTCACCTGGGTTGTGGCCATCTACCGTTCGGGACAGGTACCGACCGGGCAGCACGTGCACGTTCTGTTGTGCAGACAGCTCCTTGGCGAAGGTTTCATCATCCATCGGCGTTTCCGGCCATAGATAGAAACCGGCATCCGGGAAGTCCACGTTCATCACTTCGCGCAGGATGGGCACCACCGCTTCGAACTTGGCCCGGTAGGCGGCGCGGTTTTCCCGCACGTGATCTTCATCACTCCAGGCGGCAATGCTGGCCAGCTGGTTGTGAACGGGCATGGCGCAGCCGTGGTAGGTGCGGTACTTCAGGTAACCGGCCAGTACCTCGGCATCACCGGCCACAAAGCCGGAGCGCAGGCCGGGCAGGTTGCTGCGCTTGGACAGGCTGTGGAACACAATGCAGCGCTTGAAGTCGTGACGACCGATGGCCGCGCAGGTTTGCAGCAGGCCTTCGGGCGGGGTGGCTTCGTCCGGGTAGAGTTCGGAATAGCATTCATCGGAGGCGACCAGAAAGTCATGACGGTCGGCCAGTTCGATAACCTTTACCAGAGTCTCCCGGGGGATGACTGCGCCGCTGGGGTTACCCGGGGAGCACAGGAACAAGACCTGGCAGTCTTTCCAGACTGATTCCGGCACCGCGTCGAAATCCGGAATAAAGTTGTTGCTGTTATCACAGGGCAGGTACACGGGGTCGGCGCCGGCCAGGAAAGCGGCACCCTCGTAGATCTGGTAGAACGGGTTCGGGCTTACCACGGTGGCCGGTTTGCTGGTATCGACCACCGCCTGAACCAGGGCGAAAATGGCCTCACGGGTACCGTTGACCGGAACCACGTTCCGCGCTGGGTCGAGGGTGCCCTCGGCCAGTTGAAAGCGCTTGCTGGCCCATGTGGCGATGGCTTCGCGCAGCTCGTCGATGCCTTTGGTGGTGGGGTAGTTGGCCAGTTTGTCCAGGTTGTCGGCGATCACCTGCTTCACAAATGCGGGTGATGGGTGCTTGGGTTCGCCAATGCCGAGCGATATCGGCTTCAGGTGTTCCGGCACCGTAATGCCGGCTTTCAGTTTGGCCAGCTTTTCGAACGGGTAAGGGTGAAGTCTTTCGAGATTCGGGTTCATTGAATGTCGTCCAGCATTTTGCAAAGGTCCTGTTGCAGGGCCTGGCACACGCCCGGGTCGCGCAGCGGCTCTCCGTGTTCATCGGTGATGAAGAACACGTCTTCCACGCGCTCGCCCAGGGTGGCGATCTTGGCGTTGGTCAGTCGCACCCGGTGTTCCAGCAGCACCTGGCCGATGCGGGCCAGAAGGCCGGGGCGGTCCGGGGTGATGACTTCCATCACCGTGCGCTGATTGATGGTGTCATTGGAAAACGTCACTTCGGTTGGGAAAGCAAAGTGCTTCAGCTGCCGGGGCGTGCGCCGGTGGATGATGTCCGGGTAGTCTTCCGGGTCATCGAGTTCTTCGATCAGGCGCTTGCGCACTCTTTCCTTGCGGGCCGGATCAACGCCCAGTGGCTGACCCTGTTCATCCAATACCACGTAGGAGCTGATCGAGTGGGGGCCTTCGCTGGAGTTGATGCGGGCATCCACGATGTTCAGGTTCAGCTGTTCAAGCACCGCCGTGGTTGCCGCAAACAGGGCAACCCGGTCTTTCATGTAGATAATGATCTGTGAGTAACCGTCTGTCGGCCCACCCCGGGTGTCACGAATCAGCACCAATGGGTCCGGGTTGTCACCGTGGCGAATGATGGCTGCCGTCTGCCAGGCAATATCCACGGTGGAATCCTGCAGGAAGTAGTCCTCGTCTACGGTTTCCCAGATAGGATCAATCTGCTCATCGGTCATATTCTGTGCGTGCAGGATCTGACGGGCTTCTTCCCTGGTGGCGCGTATCCAGGCCTGGCGGTCTACTGGCGTGTCGGTGCCACGGCGCAAGGCGCGCTTGGCTTCAATGTAAAGCTGGCGCAGCAAGGATGCGCGCCAGGTGTTCCAGAGTTTTGGATTGGTGGCGCTGATGTCGCACACCGTCAGAATGTACAGGTAATCCAGATGGGCCTGGCTGGGCATTGCGCGGGCAAAGGCCTGGATGATGTCCGGGTCTGAAATGTCCTTGCGCTGGGCGGTCATGGACATCAGCAGGTGGTTTTCCACCAGCCATGACACCAGCTGGGTGTCCCGCTCACTCAAGTGGTGGCGTTCACAGAAGGCTTCTGCGTCAATGGCGCCCAGTTCTGAGTGGTCACCGCCACGGCCCTTGGCCACATCGTGATACAGGCCAGCAATAAACAGCGTTTCCAGTTTGGGCAACCGATGAATCAGCCGGGAGGCCAGGGGGTATTCATTGCGCACGTCGGTACTGTTCAGCCGCGCCATATTGCGGATCACGCGCATGGTGTGGGCATCGACCGTGTATATATGGAAGAGGTCGTGCTGCATCTGGCCGATGATCTGGCCAAACTCCGGCAAGTAGCGGCCCAGTACGTTGTACTTTTTCATGGCAGACAGAGTCTGGTCCAGGGCGTGTGGCGTGCGCAACAGTTCCATGAACAGGGTGGTGACTGCCAGATCTGACCGGAAGGCGTCGTCAATCAGGTGCCGGTGGGCCCTTAACGAGCGGATGGTGGTCGCACGGATGCCCTTGATTTCAGGGTGCTGGGCCATCAGTACGAAGATTTCCATGATGGCGTAGGGGGCGTAGGCGAACACCTGGTTGTTGATGGCTTCTATATACAGGTTGCGAATCTGGAAGCGTTTGTTCAGCGGGCGGATTTCGTCTTCACTGCCCTCGCCGATAATGGCTTCGTCGTAGTACTGCAGGATAACGTCAGCCAGCTCCGCCAGGGCTAGTACGGTGCGGTAGTAGGACTGCATCATCAGCTCTACGCCCAGCCGTTTGCCTTCATCTTTGTAGCCGAGCATTTCCGCGAGCGCACGTTGGTGGTCGAACAGCAGCCGGTTTTCATTGCGGTCGGCGATCAGTTGGAGGCCATAACGCAATTGCCACAGGAAGGTTTCGCCCTGGTGCAGGATCTGGTGTTCTTCTTCGGTCAGAATGCTGAAGCGGGTGAGGTCGGCAATGTTCTGCAGGCCAAAGTGGCGTTTGGTGATCCAGCCGATGGTCTGGATGTCCCGAAGCGCGCCGGGGGAACCTTTAACGTTTGGCTCCAGGTTGTATTCGGTGTCGCCGTACTTTTTGTGGCGCTGTTGCTGCTCTTCCCGCTTGGCCAGGAAGTAGTCACGATCCGAGCTGACCTCGTCGGAATAGACCAGCTCACTGAGCTCTGCCCGCAGTCCATCGGGGCCGGCGATGGTTCGGGTCTCCAGCAGGTTGGTCAGGATGGTGATGTCCTGCCGGGCCGAGGAGAGGCACTCTTCCATGCTGCGCACACTGTGACCGATATCCAGCTTGAGGTCCCAGAGCAGGGTAACGAATGCGCCCAGGTCATCCTGCCAGGCCTCTTCTATGCCGTGGCGGGTCAGGATCAGCAGGTCTATGTCGGAGTGGGGGTGTAGTTCGCCGCGCCCGTAGCCGCCGACGGCGACCAGGGCAATGTCGGAGGAGCGGGAAAACGGGTACCGATTCCAGATCAGCCTGAGCACTTTGTCTATGGTGTTGGCTCTGGCATGAACCAGGGCTCTTACATCTGCACCCTGGCGGAAAGCTTCGGCGTCAGCATTATAGCTTTCCCGTAACAGTTCCCTGGCGGCAAATACCGGTGAGGTGTCGTTGCTGATACGGGATTCCAGCTCGCTTCGGTCCACTTAGAATGACTCTTCCGATCGTTTGGTCAGCACTTCATAGCCGTCAGCGGTCACCAGGATGGTGTGCTCCCACTGGGCAGACAGCTTGTGGTCCTTGGTGACCACGGTCCAGCCATCGGCCATCAGCTTGGTTTGGTATTTGCCCTGGTTGATCATCGGTTCGATGGTGAAGGTCATGCCTTCCTGCAGTTCCATGCCGGTGCCGGGCTTGCCGTAATGCATGACCTGCGGCTCCTCGTGGAACACCTTGCCAATGCCGTGGCCGCAGTAGTCTCTTACCACGGAATAACGATGTTTCTCGGCATGCTGCTGGATGACGTGGCCAATGTCGCCCAGGCGGGTGCCGGGTTTGACCAGTTCAATACCTTTATATAGGCACTCCTGGGTGATCTGGATCAGGCGTTCGGTACCGGGCTTGGGTTTGCCAACGACCCACATCTTGCTGGTGTCGCCGTGGTACTCATCCTTTATAACGGTGACGTCAATGTTAATGATGTCGCCGTCTTTCAGAATTTTCTTTTCGGTCGGGATACCGTGGCAGATCACATGATTGACCGATGTACAGATGGATTTCGGGAAACCCTTGTAGTTGAGCGGCGCCGGAATAGCCTGCTGTTTGTTGACGATGTAATCGTGGGCGATGCTGTTGAGCTCCTCGGTAGAAATTCCGGGCTTTACGTGTTCGTCCAGCATTTCCAGAACTTCGGCCGCCAGCCGGCCGGCCACGCGCATTTTTTCAATTTCTTCGGGAGTCTTGATGGATACTTGCATCGCTATACCTGTTGATTTGCATCAAACAGGCATTTTAAGGGCCTGAGGGGTCAGGTACAAGGCGAGCTGCCTGCTATCGTGACTATAGGGTTGCGCTAAAAATAATGGCGCCCCGGTGTCGCTTTATGGTATAAACGCGCCCGCCGGAAACGAATCCGGCAAATTCACACACGTGTCAGCACGTTGTCCCAGGGTGCCGGCTCCTGTTTAAAGGAGGCTGGTTGGGGCAATCGGACGCGTGGAGGACTAACCCGAAGCTAAAAGGTAAATATCATGGCTCAGGTAAATATGCGTGACCTGCTTAAAGCAGGTGCTCACTTTGGTCACCAGACCCGTTACTGGAACCCGAAAATGGGTAAGTACATTTTCGGTGCCCGCAACAAGATTCACATCATCAACCTTGAGCAGACTGTTCCTGCCATGAACGAAGCGCTGAATGTGATTCAGCAGCTGGCAGAGAGCAAGAACAAGATCCTGTTCGTTGGTACCAAGCGTGCTGCGTCCAAGATCATCAAGGAAGAAGCTCAGCGTTCCGGCCAGCCCTACGTTAACCATCGCTGGTTGGGTGGCATGCTGACCAACTACAAGACCATCCGTCAGTCTATTCGCCGCTACCGTGATCTGGAAGCCCAGAGCAAAGACGGTACTTTCGACAAACTGACCAAGAAAGAAGCCCTTGAGCGTACCCGTGAAATGGACAAGCTCGAGCGCTCCATCGGTGGTATCAAGGATATGGGCGGCCTGCCCGACGCGCTGTTCGTTATCGACGTGGATCACGAGCGTATCGCTATCAAGGAAGCCAACAAGCTGGGTATTCCTGTTATCGGTGTTGTTGATACCAACAGCGATCCGGACGGCGTTGATTACGTAATCCCGGGTAACGATGACGCCATCCGCGCCATCCAGATCTACGTGAAGGCTGTTGCCGATACCTGCCTGGAAGCTTCCCAGTCTGCAGGCGCTGGTGCTGACGAGTTTGTTGAAGTCAGCGAAGACGCTGCGGGCGCCGCTCCGGCTGCCGAGTAACACTTAAACTTCACGTTTGAGTTGTAAGGTATGCCCGCTCGTTAATCCGGGCATACCTCCCCACCGAATTCGGAAACGATTAAGAGGACTGAACATGGCTGCAATTACCGCTGCAATGGTCAAAGAGCTGCGTGAGCGTACCGGCCTTGGCATGATGGAATGCAAGAAGGCACTGGTTGAAGCCGGTGGTGACGTTGACGCCGCAATCGAAGAGCTGCGCAAGTCTTCCGGTCTGAAAGCCGCCAAGAAAGCCGGCCGTACCGCCGCTGAAGGCGTGTCTCTGGTTAAAGTGTCTGACGACAACACCGTTGCCTACATTCTGGAAGTGAACTCCGAGACTGACTTTGTTGCTCGTGACGACAACTTCATGAACTTCGCCAACGACGTTCTGAACGTTGCCTTCGAAAAAGGTGAAACCGACGTTGCGGCCCTGATGGCTGGCGATCTGGAAGCCAAGCGTGAGGCGCTGGTTCAGAAGATCGGCGAGAACATCACTGTTCGTCGCATCATCAAGGTGGAAGGTCCGGTTGTGGGCGGTTACGTTCACAGCAACAACAAAATTGCCTCTGTTGTGGCCCTGACCGCTGGTAACGAAGAGCTGGCTCGTGACATCGCGATGCACGTGGCTGCTGTTAACCCGCGTGTTGGCAAGCCCGACGACATGCCGGCTGAAGAGCTGGAAAAAGAGAAAGAGATCATCAAGGCGCAGCCGGATATGGAAGGCAAGCCTGCTGAGATCATCGAAAAGATGATGGGTGGCCGCATCAAGAAGTTCCTGGCTGAGAACAGCCTGATTGAGCAGCCGTTCGTCAAGAACCCCGACCAGAAAGTGGGCGACCTGATCAAAGCGGCCGGTGGCGAGCTGGTTGGTTTCGTTCGCCTGGAAGTGGGTGAAGGCATCGAGAAAGAAGAAGTGGATTTCGCTGCTGAAGTGGCTGCTGCCGCTGGCACAGGCAAGGCCTGATCCTCTTCTGAGCGCTGTCACGCAAGGTGGCAGTGCTTACCTGAGTCTGCCACGTCAGTCGGGTACGCCCGGCTTTCGTGGCGGGCTTGTATCTGAGATACCCCTTTTTTCGAGGAGTATGTCAGATACAAGCCTGCAACGGGTTTGCGCCGGATAGCCAACAGACGATAAGGGGATCACCATGCCGACATCTTCAAAAAACCAGCCCAGATACAAGCGTGTTCTGCTGAAGCTCAGTGGCGAGGCCCTGATGGGCGATCACGATTTCGGTATTGACCCCAAAGTTCTTGATCGCATGGCGCTTGAAATCGGTGCCCTGGTCGGTATTGGCGTACAAGTGGGGTTGGTGATTGGCGGTGGTAACCTGTTCCGGGGGGCAGCGCTAAGTGCCGCAGGCCTTGACCGTGTGACGGGGGACCACATGGGTATGCTGGCCACGGTCATGAATGGTCTGGCCATGCGTGATGCGCTTGAACGTTCCAATATCCGGACCCGTGTGATGTCTGCCATTCCAATGAGCGGCATTGTTGAGCATTATGACCGCCGGCGCGCAGTACGTGACCTGAAAGAGGGTGACGTGGTTATTTTCAGCGCAGGTACCGGTAATCCGTTCTTCACCACAGACTCCGCCGCTTGCCTGCGGGGTATCGAGATCGAGGCCGATGCCGTGCTGAAGGCCACCAAGGTTGACGGTGTCTACAATGCGGATCCCCATCTTGACCCCAGCGCTGTAAAATACGATTACCTGACCTACGATGAGGTTCTGGACAAAAAGCTCGGGGTGATGGACCTCACGGCTATCTGCCTGGCCCGGGATCATGGTATGCCGCTGCGCGTGTTCAATATGAGCCAGCCGGGCGTTCTGACCCGCATTGTGACTGGCGAGAAAGAAGGCACATTGATTGAATAATTGGTTGCCGGCTGCGGAAAGCTGGCCGGATACTGCACTATAACCAGACGAACGTTTCGAGGATGCTGACGTGATAAACGATATCAAAGCAGATGCCGAGAAGAAGATGAAGAAGAGCCTGGAGGCTCTGCACTCGGCTTTCAACAAGATTCGCACCGGCCGTGCCCACCCTGCGATTCTGGACAGTGTGATGGTGAACTACTACGGTCAGGAAACGCCGCTGAAGCAGGTTGCCAGCGTTAACGTTGAAGACAATCGCACCCTGATGGTTGCCCCGTGGGAGAAGAATCTGGTTCCCACCATCGAAAAGGCCATTATGACGTCGGATCTGGGGCTGAATCCGTCTACCAGCGGTGATGTGATTCGTGTGCCCATGCCGATGCTGACCGAAGAAACCCGTAAGGAAATGGTCAAGCAGGCGAAAGCAGATGCGGAGCATGGCCGGGTGTCCATCCGTAACGCTCGCCGCGATGCCAACAGCATGATCAAAGACCTGCTCAAGGAAAAAGAGATCAGTGAGGACGATCAGCGCCGGGGCGAAGACGAAGTCCAGAAACTGACTGACAAGTACATCGCTGAAGTCGACAAGATGCTGAAGGCGAAGGAAGAGGACCTGATGGCGGTCTGATCGCCGGGTCCATTCAGTAGAAAGCACGCGGCGGGGTGGATGCTCCGCCGCACAGAGGGTTTCATGACGGCACAAATAACCGCAGAAATTCCGGTGATGGCAGACAACTGTCCCCGGCATGTGGCCATTATCATGGATGGCAATAACCGCTGGGCCAAGGCTCATCGGCTCAAGGGAGTGGCTGGTCACAAGGCTGGTGTGGATGCGGTAAAGGCCGTGGTGGAAACCTGCGCCAGGGAAGGGGTGGAGGTGCTCACCCTGTTCGCTTTCTCCAGCGAGAACTGGCGTCGCCCGAAAGACGAAGTGTCGGCTTTGATGAGGCTTTTCCTGATTGCCCTTGAGCGCGAGGTCCGGAAGCTTCATCGCAACAATATCCGCTTGCGCATAATAGGCGATCGCTCGGCTTTCAATCCAACGCTTCAGGAGCACATGGAGAAAGCCGAGACGCTGACCCGCGACAACACGGCGATGACCCTGGTGATTGCGGCGAACTACGGAGGCCACTGGGACATAACCCAGGCAACCCGGAAGGTGGCAGAGCAGGTTCGGATTGGTCAACTTGAACCGTCAGACATTACCGACGACCTGATCCAGCAGCACCTCAGTATCGGCGACCTGCCCATGCCGGACCTGATGATCCGTACCGCCGGCGAGCAGCGCATCAGCAACTTCCTGTTGTGGCACCTGGCCTATACCGAGTTCTACTTTTCCAGCGTTTACTGGCCGGATTTCAAGGCTGAGGAAATGCGCAAGGCACTGGAAGCCTACAGCCGTCGCCAGCGTCGTTTCGGGCAAACCGACGACCAGATCGCGGCGCGAGCTTCACAACAATAACGATACAGCGACTTATACCGTGTTAAAAACCCGCATCATCACAGCTCTTATTCTTGCTCCCATCGCGATTGGCGGCATCTTTTTTACATCACCCCTGGGGTTTGCCCTGTTCACCGGCGCGATCATCACTCTGGGTGCCTGGGAATGGGCGAATATGTCCGGCATTGAGGCGCAGCCGGGCCGGGTTATCTACGCCGCTGTTGTTGCAGCGTTACTCTATGGGCTGCTGAACGTGCCTTCGGTGGCTGTGCTCTGGCTTGCCGTGATTTGGTGGCTGGTGTGCTTCTGGCTGGTGCGCCGGTATCCGGCTGGATCGGATTCCTGGGGTGCCGTGCCCGTGCGAGCGGTGATGGGCCTGCTGGTGCTGATACCGGCCTGGGTGGGGTTGAACCACCTGCGAACCGGAGGCTTTCAGTTTGGTGACCTGGCAGATAACCGCCTGGCGATTCTCTATATATTTCTTGTGGTCTGGGTGGCGGATATTGGCGCCTATTTTGCGGGCAGAGCGTTCGGCAAGGCCAAACTGGCGCCCCGGGTCAGCCCCGGTAAGTCGTGGGCCGGTGTGTGGGGTGGCCTGGCGGCGGTCGCCTTGCTTGCCGTTGTCGCCAGCCAGCTGGCTGGCGCCACGCCTGTTCAAATGGCTCTGTTGATCGTTGCCACACTGGTCACCGGTTTTGTGTCGGTGCTGGGCGACCTTCTTGAAAGCATGCTCAAGCGGTTCCGGGGTATCAAGGATAGCAGTCAATTGCTGCCCGGCCATGGCGGGATCATGGATCGCATCGATAGCCTGACCGCCGCCATTCCTGTATTTGCCCTGATAATCACCCTGCTGGGTTGGTTGACCACCGGTCACTGGTAACTATGACAACACGTTGCATTACCGTATTGGGGGCAACGGGCTCCATCGGGCTCAGCACCCTGGATGTGATTCGCCGACACCCGGGCCGGTTCTCGGTCTACGCGCTGACAGCGGGCACGCGGGCATGGGAGTTGGCAACCCTGTGCCGGGAGTTTCGCCCCAAGGTAGCTGTCATGGCCAGTGAGCGCGCTGCGGACGAGCTCAGGGAGTTGCTGGCCGATTGCCCGGATACCCAGGTGCTCGGGGGTGAGGCAGGCCTCTGTGCCGTGGCAGCTGCGAGCGACGCCGATACAGTCATGGCCGCCATTGTTGGCGCTGCGGGCCTGGCGCCAACCTTATCGGCAGTGCGGGCCGGAAAGCGGGTACTGCTGGCCAACAAGGAAGCGTTGGTGATGTCGGGCCAGTTGTTTATGGACGCGGTAATCGCCTCAGGCTCGGAGTTGCTGCCCATCGACTCTGAGCACAACGCCATTTTCCAGTGTATGCCAGCAGACAAAATTCGGGATCCGAAGGCCGCCGGTATTACCCGGATCCTGTTGACCGCCTCTGGTGGGCCGTTTCGAACCATGGCAGCAGAAGAGCTCCGCAGTGTTACTCCGTCTCAGGCCTGTGCGCACCCGAACTGGTCGATGGGCCAGAAGATTTCGGTCGATTCCGCCACGCTGATGAACAAAGGGTTGGAGCTGATTGAAGCCTGCTGGCTGTTCAATACCACGCCAGACCGGGTTGAGGTTCACGTTCATCCGGAGAGTATTATCCATTCCATGGTGGAGTACGCGGACGGCTCTGTTCTGGCTCAACTTGGAAGCCCGGACATGCGTACGCCAATTGCCAACGGGCTGGCCTGGCCCGAGCGTATTGAGGCGGGGGTTGCACCTCTGGACCTGTTTGCCATTGGTAAATTCCATTTTGAACGACCGGATCTCCAGCGCTTCCCCTGCCTGCGGCTGGCCGCCGAGGCTTTCGCCAGTGGTGGCACGGCACCAGCGGTGCTGAATGCCGCCAACGAAGTGGCGGTGGAGGCGTTTCTGGACGGTAAGCTGTGCTTCGCCGATATCCCCGTTATCATAGAGCGGACTTTGGCGGCGACGCCGGTCGTTCCAGCGAGCGACTTCGACACCATATTTACCAAGGATGCCGAGGCTCGCAGCCGGGCCAGGGAACAGATAAGCCTGCTGTCTGTCTGAGTCCTGCGGGAATGTTCATGTTGGCCGACGGCCTCAAACCGGAAACTCTATGCAGATTATTCAAACCGTTCTGGCACTTGCATTAACACTGGGAATCCTGGTGACCCTGCACGAGTATGGTCACTTCTGGGTGGCCCGGCGGTGCGGGGTCAAGGTGCTCAGGTTTTCCGTGGGCTTCGGTAAACCCTTGTTTTCCTGGTACGATCGTCATGGTACCGAGTTTGCGGTGGCGGCGATCCCGTTGGGCGGCTACGTCAAGATGCTCGATGAGCGGGAAGGCCCCGTACCGGAGGGGCTGAAAGATCAGGCCTTTACCTCCAAGCCGCCGTCCCAGAGAATTGCCATCGCTGCTGCCGGCCCGCTGGCAAATTTCCTGTTTGCCATCTTCGCCTACTGGTTGCTGAGCGTAGTGGGCGTAACAACCGTTGCTCCGGTGGTAGGGGATGTGACGCCCGGCAGTGTGGCCGAGAGGGCAGGGTTGCAGCAGGGCATGGAAATCCATGCTGTGGATGGTCACCGGGTGACGTCCTGGCGTGATATTAATATGCGCCTGTTGGAGCGAACCGGAGAACAGGGCCTGGTGACACTTGAGGTGTCACAGAATGGATCAAAAGGCACAGTCGACGGAGCCCTGAATGGCTGGCGTCTGAGCAATGATACGCCTAACCCCCTGGCAGAATTCGGTATCACGCCCTGGCGACCGGCGGTGCCGGCTGTGTTGGGGCAGGTCACCAGTGATGGCCGGGCTGCTGCCGCAGGGCTTCGGAGCGGCGATCGTATTGTTGCCGTGGACGACGAGCCGGTGGCCGACTGGTTTGCCCTGGTGGACTACATCAGGAATGCGCCGGAAACCGACCTTGAGCTGTCCATAGAGCGTGATGGCACTCCCCTGGAGCTTACCGTTCGCCCGGCTACCCGAACCCTCGACGACGGCCAGGAAATTGGCTTCGTGGGTGCAGGTGTCGAAGCGATCACCTGGCCAGACGAGTTGCTGCGTGAAGTCCGTTACGGCCCCTTTGCGGCCATTCCGAATGCGGTGCATGAAACCTGGGCGGATACCCGACTGACGCTGGTGGCCATCAAGAAAATGGTCACGGGCCTGTTGTCGCCCACCAATCTGAGTGGGCCGATAACCATTGCCCGGGTGGCTGAGGCCAGTGTCAGTTCCGGGTTTGAAGATTTTATCCGTTTTCTGGCCTACCTGAGTGTCAGCCTCGGGGTGCTGAATCTTTTGCCGATTCCTGTATTGGACGGTGGCCACATTGTGTATTACACCATCGAGGCTATACGCCGAAAGCCGGTATCTGAACAGGTTCAGGCACTTGGATTACGAATTGGTATGGCTTTGATTCTGACTTTAATGGTGTTTGCTCT
Organism: Marinobacter sp. KM021; assembly: GCF_050707965.1. Lineage (NCBI taxonomy): Bacteria > Pseudomonadati > Pseudomonadota > Gammaproteobacteria > Pseudomonadales > Marinobacteraceae > Marinobacter > Marinobacter sp. KM021. The sequence continues at coordinate 1,956,958 of NZ_CP136129.1, read as the reverse complement.
TTACAACGACCTGATGCGGTTGTGAGAATTGCGGGCTCCTTACCGCACATTAACCAGGCGATATAACTGAATGAGACGTTCCCTTCTAGCTGTAGCCGTTGGCCTAGCCATTACCGCAACTGGTATCAAGCCTGTGCTGGCGGATGAATTCACGGTAGCGGATATCGAGGTAGAAGGCCTTCAGCGGGTTTCAGCGGGCTCCGTCTTCTCGGCTTTTCCGGTAAACATTGGCGAGCAGATCGACGAGACCCGTCTGGCCAATGCCATCAAGGAGTTGTTCAGGACCGGTCTGTTTACCGACATCGAAGCCAGCCGTGACAGCGGTGTACTCATTCTGTCGGTCAAGGAGCGCCCTTCCATTTCGTCCATTGAGATCGACGGCAACAAGAACATCGAAACCGATATGTTGATGGATGCGCTGGCGGGCGCCGGGCTGGAAGAAGGTCAGGTTTTCCGTAGAGCGACCCTCGAACGGCTGGAGCTTGAGATCCTGCGCTCCTATATCGCACAGGGCCGTTATAACGCGCGAGTGCGTGCCACGGCTGAAGAACTTCCAAGAAACCGGGTAGCGGTTCGTCTCGATATCAACGAAGGCACTGTTGCCTCAATCAAGCACATTAATATTGTTGGAAATCAGGATTTCAGTGATGAAGAGCTGATCAGCCTGTTTGAGTTGCGCACCAGCAGCTGGTGGAATTCCATTACCAATAAAGACAAGTATGCCCGGGAGCGCCTGAGTGGTGACCTGGAATCGTTGCGTTCATTTTACCTTGACCGCGGTTATCTGGATTTCACCGTAGAATCCAGCCAGGTGTCCATTTCACCGGACAAGCAGCAGGTATTTATCGCCATCTCCCTGGATGAAGGCCCCCAGTATACGATTTCGGACATTCGCCTTCGCGGCAACCTGATCGTCGAAGAGGAAGAGCTGCTTAAGCTGATTCCGGTCAAAGAGGGCGATGTGTTTTCCCGTGCCCAGATGACGGCCATATCAGAATCCCTGTCTTTCCGTCTTGGGCGGGAGGGCTATGCCTTCGCCAACGTCAATGCGGTCCCAGAGCCCGGCGAAGACAATACCGCAGCGGTGACCTTCTTCATTGAACCTGGCAAGCGCGCTTACGTCAGGCGTGTGAATTTTGAGGGCAATATCTCCACCAAGGATGAAGTGTTGCGTCAGGAAATGACCCAGATGGAAGGGGGCGTTGCGTCATCTGATCGCATAGAATTCTCAAAAACCCGATTGGAGCGACTGGGCTTCTTCCAGATCGTTGACGTGGAAACGGTTCCGGTGCCTGGCTCCGACGATCTGGTGGACGTCAATTACAGTGTCAGTGAGCAGCCGACTGGTAGCTTGTCTGCATCTATCGGTTTCTCCCAGAACTCCGGTGTGATCCTCGGTGCTGCAGTCTCCGAGAACAACTTCTTCGGTACAGGTAAGCGGGTGTCGTTTGGTGTAAACGTCAGCGATTCTGTTAAAAGCGCCAATATTTCCTATCTGGATCCCTACTACACTGTCGACGGCGTCAGCCGTGGTTTCAGTTTGTTTGCCAGAGAAACCGATTTTGAAGAGCAGGATATCTCCTCTTACTTGCTGGATGAATATGGCGCCAGATTAACCTTCGGGTATCCGACAGATGCCATCACCCGACTCAATTTCGGTGTGGGTGTCACTCAATCCAATCTCAAACCCGGCATCTTTTCCTCGGTTGAGGTGCGTGACTTCATTGCCGACGAAGGTGATTCGTTTACCAACTATTTCCTGTTCGGCAGCTGGCGGCGCAGCACCCTGAACCGGGGTGTACTGCCTACCCGTGGGTATAGCCATTCCCTGTCTCTGGATGTGGCGGTGCCGGGCAGTGATCTCACGTTCTACAAGGCCACCCATAGAACAGACTTTTACTTCCCGGTGGTGGACACCCATAAGTGGGTGGTTCGCGCCCGAACCGAGGTAGGCTTCGGGGATGGCTACGGCGACCGAACCCAGATGCCGTTCTTTGAGCATTTCTACTCGGGTGGCTATGGTTCTGTGCGCGGTTACCGGGCAAACTCCCTCGGTAATCGTGCCGAGCGCGCAGAAGGTGATTTCAGCACCCCCGATCCATTTGGCGGTAACCTGCTGACCGAAGCCGGCCTGGAGCTGATCTTCCCAACGCCCTTCGCGGGCGACACTCGCTCCATGCGTACCTCGTTCTTCCTGGATGCTGGTCAGGTGTTTGATACCGATCGTGAGTTTGATCCGGAGCTGGGTGAAGTGCGGGCCTCAGCGGGTGTGAGTTTCCAGTGGATTACCGCAGTGGGTCCGCTTGCTTTCAGCCTGGCGAAACCGCTTAATGACAAGTCGGGCGATGATACTCAGGTGTTCCAGTTCTCGCTGGGGCAAACCTTCTGATTGCAGTAAACAGAAAAACAAAGGATGAAACACAGGAGATTCCCGATGAAACGTCTATCTGCCATTGTTGGCGCAACTCTGATGGCATTCTCGCTGCAGCTCGCAGCGGAGACTAGAATTGGCGTGGTTGACCTGCGCCAGGCGTTGTTTTCGTCCAACGACGCCCAGTCTTTCAGTGAGAAACTTCAGCAGGATTTTGCTGGCGAAGAAGCCAAGGTTCGTGAGGCCCAGGAACAGGCCCGCAGGCTGAAGGATCGGATCGAGAAAGACGGCGCCATGATGAATGAAAGCGAGCGCAACAAGCTGACCGGTGAGTTCCAGGAGAAAGTGCAGGAGTTCAACTTCCTCAAACAGCGCCTGGACCAGACCGTTGCGCAGCGCAAACAGCAGTTTCTGGAGAACGCTCGCCCTGAAGTAGACGCGGCCGTCAAAGAGCTGCTGGAAGAGCACAATCTGGACCTGATTCTGCCGAGCGAAGCAGTTGTCTACGTTAAGCCGGAGATGAACCTGACCTCGGAATTGCTCGAGAAGCTTAACCGATAAACCTGGCCAGGCACTGTTACTACCGCATCGGGAGAAGGTTCAATGGTGCAAAAATCCTTTCGTTTGCAGGAACTGGCCGAGGCGTTGGGTGCTGAGCTGAGGGGAGATCCGGACACAGCCATTTCCGGTTTGGCAACGCTGCAGGCTGCGGGCCCCGGGCAGATGAGTTTTCTGGCTAATCCCGCCTATGCCAAGTATCTGGCGCAGACCAAGGCCTCTGCGGTGATTGTGTCGCCGGCTAATGCGGCCGATGCTCCGACCAATGTCCTGTTACTGGACAACCCCTACCTGGGCTACGCTCGCATCAGTCACTGGTTTGACGCCACACCGGCACCGGTTGCCGGTATTCACCCTACCGCCGTGGTTGATCCCTCGGCAACCGTTGCGGACTCTGCCTGTGTCGGCCCGCACGTGGTGATTGAAGCGGATGCGCAAATCGGTGATCAAGTTGTCATCGGGGCCGGCTGTTTCATCGGAGCCCGTTCCCGGATCGGTGATCAGTCAGTCCTGCGCCCGCGGGCTACCCTGGCCCATGATGTAGTGCTTGGGCAGCGTTGTCATATTCTCAGCGGGGCAGTCATCGGTTCAGATGGCTTTGGTTTTGCCAACGAGCGTGGTGTGTGGCACCGCATTGCCCAGGTTGGGGGCGTGGTGCTCGGGGATGATGTAGAGATTGGTGCCAATACCACGATCGATCGGGGGGCGGTTGACGATACAGTGATTGGCAATGGTGTAAAGATCGATAACCTGGTTCAGGTTGCGCACAACGTGCGCATTGGCGACCACAGCGCCATGGCCGCGAAAGTGGGCATTGCCGGCAGTACAACGATTGGTCGGCATTGTGTGTTTGGGGGCGCCGCTGGTGTTGCCGGCCACCTGGAAATTACCGACCAGGTTCAACTGACTGGAATGACGATGGTGACGGGCGACATAGCAGAGCCCGGGGTGTATTCGTCGGGTACCAGCGCAGATACCAACCGGCAATGGCGAAAGAATGCGGTACGCTTCAGGCAGTTGGACGTTCTGGCGAGGCGGGTCAAGGAACTGGAAAAAAAGCTGGAGGGCTGAGGCCAAGCAAGATGATGAAAATCGATGAAATTCTGGAGTATCTGCCGCATCGCTATCCGTTTCTGCTGGTGGACAGGGTAACCGAAGTCGAAAAAGGAAAGTCGATTAAGGGATACAAAAATATCTCCTTCAATGAGCCGTTCTTCACCGGGCATTTCCCGGACAACCCCATTATGCCCGGGGTGCTGATTATTGAGGCCATGGCGCAACTTTCCGGAATTCTCGGTTTTGTGACCGTGGAACGGAAACCGTCTGATGGCGTGATACAATACTTGGCTGGCTCTAGTAAAGTACGCTTCAAGCGTCCCGTGCTGCCGGGAGACCGCCTGGATATGGAATCCGAGTTTGTGTCTGGCAAGCGTGGTATCTGGAAATTCGAATGCCGCGCATTGGTGGACGGAGAAGTCGCGTGCGTTGCAGAAATATTGACCGCTGAGAGAGAAGTTTGATGGCGACAAATGACTGGTCGGGTGTCCATCCTCAGGCGATTGTGGACCCGTCAGCCAAACTGGCGGATAACGTTACGGTAGGTCCCTGGAGTTACATTGGCCCGGGGGTGGAAATCGGTGAAGGCACCGAGATTCTTTCCCATGTGGTGATCAAGGGCCCGACAGTTATCGGTCGCAATAACCGTATTTTCCAGTTCTCCAGTATCGGGGAAGAGTGTCAGGACAAGAAGTACGCCGGTGAGCCAACGACACTGGTGATCGGCGACAACAACGTTATCCGCGAGAACTGCACCATCCACCGCGGAACCATTCAGGACCGGGGCGAAACCCGCATTGGCAATGGCAACCTGCTAATGGCCTACGTGCATGTTGCCCATGACTGCTGCGTTGGAGACAACACCATTCTGGCGAACTGTGCCACCCTGGCTGGTCACGTTACGGTAGGTGATTACGCCATCCTCGGCGGCGGCACTATGGTGCATCAGTTCTGCCATATCGGGCCCCACAGCATGGCGGCCGGTGGCAGTATCGTGCTCAAGGATATCCCCGCTTATGTCATGGCCAGCGGGCAGTCAGCCCAGCCCCATGGCATGAATGTTGAGGGGCTGAAGCGCCGTGGCTTCAGTAAGGAAGTGTTGTTGACCCTGCGCCGGGCCTATAAGGTGATCTACCGTCAGGGCCTGACCACAGAGCAGGCACTGGAAGAACTTGAGGGCAGCTTTGCTGACGTGCCAGAGGTTCGCCCGCTGATCGACTCGCTCCGGGGAGCGGATCGCGGCATCATCCGCTGATCCGGCAGGAGGCTGCCGGTGACGCACGCACAGGCTGACATGGTCAGTTCCCGCAAGTTGACCATTGCCATTATCGCCGGTGAGGCATCGGGGGATATCCTCGGTGCCGGCTTGATCCGGTCTCTCCGTAATCGCTATCCGAATGCCCGCTTCGTTGGTATTGGCGGCGATGAGATGAACGCCGAAGGGTTTCATTCCCTGGTCCCCATGGAGCGGTTATCCGTTATGGGGTTGGTGGAAGTGCTGGGGCGTATTCGGGAGTTGTTCAGTATCCGCGCCCGGCTGTTGGACTATTTCTTTACCACTCCGCCGGATGTCGTGATTGGCATTGATTCACCGGATTTCACCCTGGCTATCGAGCGGCGGTGTCGGGAGGCGGGTATCCCCTCGGTTCATTATGTGAGTCCTTCGGTCTGGGCGTGGCGCCAGAAGCGTATTTTCAAGATTGCCAAGTCTGTGGACCTGATGCTCACGCTGTTTCCCTTTGAAGCCCGTTTCTACGAAGAGCACCAGGTGCCGGTCGCTTTTGTGGGGCACCCGCTGGCTGATCGTATTCCCATGGAACCGGATACCGGTTCCGCCCGGGAGAGCCTTGGGCTTGAGCCAGACAAGCCGGTACTGGCTGTTTTGCCAGGCAGTCGGGGTGGGGAGGTGGAGCGCCTTGGCACGCTGTTCCTGGAGGCGTCCCGTTGGCTACAGAACCGCAGGCCAGACATTCAGTTGGTGATTCCCTGTGTAAACCGGGATCGGGAACGGCAGGTTCAGGCGTTGGTGGAATCCCTGGACGTGAAACTGTCGGTTACCCTGGTGCGTGGTCGCTCTCGTGAGGTGATGGCTGCCAGTGATGTGGTGCTGCTTGCCTCAGGAACTGCCACCCTCGAAGCGATGTTGCTCAAAAAGCCAATGGTGGTGGGCTACCGATTGAGCAACTTCAGTTACAAGCTGCTGTCGCGGCTGGTAAAAGTGCCCTGGGTGGCGTTACCGAACCTGCTCGCCCAGAAACCATTAGTGCCGGAACTGTTGCAGGACGATGCCACCCCTGAAAGCCTGGGTGCTGCTGTGCTTGAGCGACTGGAAAATGAACAGGAGCGGGCTGCATTGAAGCGAGCCTTTTCCGAGCTTCATCAGTCGCTGAAACAGAATGCCGATGAGCGGGCCGCCAAGGCTGTTTCTGAGTTGTTGGAGCGGCACCGCTAATGGCTGGTAAGGCGCTCCCTCCGTTTGAATGCAGTTATCAAGGCTGGCGACTCGCCGGGGTGGACGAGGTAGGCCGGGGCCCTTTAATCGGTGCCGTCGTCACCGCAGCGGTTATCCTGGACCCCGAGCGGCCTATTCAGGGCCTTGCGGATTCCAAGAAGCTCACAGAGAAGCGGCGCCTGGCACTGTACGATGAGATTGTCGAAAAGTCAGCGGCTTGGTGCCTGGGGCGCTGTGAGCCTGGCGAGATCGATCAATTGAATATCTACCAGGCCACGATGCTGGCCATGAAGCGGGCGGTGGATGGTCTTTCCATCGCTCCGGAATACGTTCTCGTGGATGGCAACCGTTGCCCGAACTGGCGCTGGCCATCGGAGCCGGTGGTAAAAGGGGATAGTCGACACCCGGCCATCAGCGCGGCATCTATCATTGCCAAGGTGACGCGTGACCAGGAAATGGCGTTGCTGGAGCAAACCTATCCCGGTTACGGTCTGGCGCAACATAAGGGGTACCCGACGCCGGTGCACCTGGAGGCGCTGATGCGTCTTGGGGCAACTCCGGAGCATCGCCGATCCTTTCGTCCTGTCCAGGAAGCAATTGACTCCGCAGGTTTCTTTCAGCCGGCCAGCGAGAAGGGTGCGCCCGAGTTGAGCTATCCCACCGACCTGTTTGAAAATATGGATTGACAGTCCCGGTGGTGCGCTGTAATATTCGCGCCACGTTGATTGGGGCAACCCCGGTAAACAAAAGATTTCGTTAAAAGTTTTGATGCGGGGTGGAGCAGTCTGGTAGCTCGTCGGGCTCATAACCCGAAGGTCGTAGGTTCGAATCCTGCCCCCGCTACCATATAAAAGAAAGGCAGATCAGTAACTTACTGGTCTGCCTTTTTTGTTTTTGCGGCGACCAAATTCCCCTGTGACGTATATGTGACACATATGTGCCAATCCCTGTGACATCCTATTTTGATGGTTGGGTGAGATTGACCGTAAGTCTTTCTATGTCACACGCCAAATAATCCCTCAGCGGACGACTCGGTCATCCCTCATTTAGCAATCCCCTCCCTGGAATTATCTTGGCTATCTTTAATTTTTACCTATTGGTCTTCCTGAAACTCCAGCAGATCGCTGACCTCACATTTGAATAATTTACAGAGTTTGTCGAGCGCATCAAGATCGATCCGTTGAGCGGTCTCTTTGTAAAGCAGAGTCACCGTGTTGCGGTTCAGGCCGGTCTCTCGCGCCACATCCACGATCTTCATTTTGTGCTCGCCCATAATGCGGGCCAGGTGGCATCGAATCATCTCTAATTTATCCTTAATGAAAAAATATCATCCAGGATGACAAAAAGCGCTTGCAAGTGTTCTTTTGTTGCATAAAATGTCATTTAGGATGGCATTCTGATATAGGGGATGTCTTTTGTTGATCTAGCGTATCGCAACGGAAGGAATTTTTCGATGGAAAACTCTTACACCTATCTGACCACTGAAGAACTGGCTGGTCGAATCAAATATGACTGTCGGACCATTCGCCAGTGTCTGAAAGACACGGTTCTCCTAGAGGGCAAGCACTACATCAAGCCGTTCGGCCGCCGCAAGATTCTTTTTCTTTGGGAGGAAGTCGAAAAGGAAATGTTAGACGGTGCCCGGGAGAATGAGTTTTTGGCAATTCCTATGGCGAACGGGGTGGTTTGTCATGGGTAAGGTGAGGGCAAGGAAAGAGACAGGAAAGCTGTATTTGGACTTTATGTACGCAGGTCACCGGTGTCGTGAACAAACGGCACTGCCGGACACGCTTGTAAACCGCAAACGTGTAAACGCACTTTTGCAGAAAGTTGAGGCCATGATTCTCTTGGGTGACTTCAACTATGCGGAGTATTTCCCTGATAGTCGTAACCTCAAGAAGGTTCAAGCCAACCAGGCAGGTGCTGGGACTGGCAGCAACTCAGAAAATGGCAAAGCATCTGATACTCCTCTGTTCGCAGACTTCGCTGACCAGTGGTTCCTCGAATCGAAAATCCAGTGGCGGAACTCCCACACTCGTAATGTGGAATCCATTCTGGCCAGCTCTCTGAAGCCAGCCTTCAAGGATAAACGGGTAGGCGAGATTTCCAAACCAGACATTTTGGCTGCGCGTAACAAGATGGCTCGGCGGAAGGGAAGGGGGCAAGTGGTTTGATGGCGCCCAAAACCATCAACAGCCACATGACCATTCTGCGGATGATTCTGACGGAGGCGGCGGAGCGGTTTGACTTCACTAATCCCTACCTGAACATCAAGCCGCTGAAGCAGCAGAAGGTACACATCGAGCCCTTCTCCCTGAATGAGGTAGAAAAGATCCTCGAAACAGTCAGGGAAGATTACCGCAACTACTACCTGGTGCGTTTCTACACCGGCATGCGCACAGGGGAAGTTGACGGCCTCAAGTGGGAGCATGTGGATTTCGATAAACGGGAAATCCTGGTGCGAGAAACCCTCATTCATGGCCAGACCGAGTACACCAAAACAGATGGCTCTCAGCGGGAAATTCCCATGTTTGGCCCGGTGTACGATGCACTCAAGGCCCAGTACGAGGCCACCGGCAAGCTCAGCAAGTTCGTATTTTGCAACCGGCTGGGTGAGCCACTTGACCATAACAACGTGACTAAGCGTGTCTGGTACCCGCTGCTGGAGCATCTCAAGCTAAAAAAACGCCGTCCCTACCAGACGCGGCACACAGCGGCGACGTTGCTCCTCGCCTCCGGTGAGAACCCGGAGTGGGTGGCCAGAACTCTCGGCCATTCTTCAACGGAAATGCTGTTTAAAGTGTATTCCCGATACATCCCGAACCTGACTCGTATGGATGGCAGCGCCTTTGAGCGTCTGATTCAGAGTCGGGTCATCGAAAACGATAAGGAGGCAGGTGATGAAACTGAATGATCTGCGCCCGTTGACCCAGGAAACGTTCAAAGGCACCTACCGTCTGACAGGGCGTGTTGCTTGTTTTGATGATGAGGGTATCCCGTATCTGAAACTTCGCTTGAGCAGTTGTGCCAGCGACATTGTTGTATTGGCGGTGATCGGCTCTATCGTGATCCCAGAGCATCTCGGGCATATGGATCTAGTTGTAGTCAAAGGACAGGCCTGTGTTGGTACGGAGGAAAGTGAGATTTTGCTGACCGATATCCGTCGCCCGTTGCAGGCAGACGTTGCCGGCTTGCCGGCACTGCAGACTTTGCCACGAACGTTCTGCCCTAAGCCGGAGGCACTGGATCAGCTGGTGGCTGCGGTACGGTCTTTGCGGTCAGCCCCATTACAGATGTTCATTAAGCGAGTATTGGAGCGCCGTGACAGATTGGAGGTTTTCCTGAAAGCTCCGGCAAGCAGGAATTACCATCACAGTGAGCCCGGTGGTCTGCTGGCTCATTCCCTGGAGGTGGCGAAGAACGTTCTGGTCATGACGAAGGCCAATGAACCCGAGATGCCTTGGGAGCTTCAGGAGCTCGGTTTCGTCGCTGGTTTGTTGCACGATATTGGCAAGACCTACACCTATGATACGTGGGGTAAGCCGACAGCAACTGCAAGGTTGTGCGACCATGCCGACATGACTTTAGAGGCCTGCGCCTACGGCCTGGCTTATCTTGACAAGGTAGACCCTGATGCGGCTCTTGCACTCCGGCACATTTGGACCTGTGCCTCGCCCGGTGCTCGCTACGGTGTCAGCCCTGCGATGACGCTTGCCCGTTATGTTCGGGACGCCGATGCCCAGAGTGCCATGGCTGACAATCAGCGGAAGGCCTATCGAAAGCGCCAGCCAATCGGTTTTGGGCGGCTCGGAAACAACACATATTGGCGGCCATCGATAGAAGCTCACGGATGAGGCGGATGAAAACTACAGTGAGGGGTGTGAGCACGTTGCGGCCACACCCCTTTTTTATTCGATGTTGTGTGAGGACAGCAGCTGGGCCGTGAAACAGGCATTTACCCGGCAACGGTGCTAAGGTCAGGAAAAATATAGCCTCCAGAGCGAAGGATATGCTGAAGATATACTACCTCCACGGCTTCGCCAGTCACTTCGATATCACCAGCGACAAACTCAAAACGCTCGCCAGGCTTGGCCCTGTCTATGGTCACGACATCGATTACACCCAAGGCTCGGAAGACGTTATCGAAGAGAGCTTGGACAAACTGATGCAAGTAAACCCAGACCTTCTGGTTGGGACTTCGATGGGGGGATGGCTTGCGGGTATTCTGGGTGCCGAATCCGGCATTCCGTTTGTCGCCATCAACCCGGTGACGGATCCTGGTCACACTCTCAAGCCCTGGATAGGGCAGGGTGTTGATCATCAGGGGCAGGCCTATCAACTGACGGACGAAGTGGTTTCTAGCTACTATCCTTTCACCCACTATGGTAGCGGGTTGGTACTGCTGGATCAGGGGGATGAACTGCTTCCGTGGAACGACACCGTAAGGGCGCTTGGGGACTATTTTCCGGTTCATAGCTTTGAGGGCGGCAGCCATCGGTTTGAGCACATGGAAGAAGCGCTAGACCTTGTTCGGGAGCATGTGAAGGATTAATGCTACGAGGGGCGGCGTTAACGACAGTGCGACTGTTCCTCACTCGGCTTAGGTGCGACCGAATGTGTCAGAGCGCGACCTAACACGTAACCGGCTGCCACACCCACCAGCGCCGTCACCGGCCCGATCAGGCCGCCCAATAAGCCGCCAATAAACATCAGTATTACGCTTTTCATACAGACTCCTCCCACCTTCCTGGCAGCTGCACTATTCCGAGTATAAGGCATTGTGCCCAGCGATGGGTTGACCTGCTGATATTGTCTCGCCAAAATACTGTATATTCAGACAGTATCCGGTGTAAAGCATGTCCTGCATTCTGCTTGGTGACTTTGAGTCCTTCTCTCGCCTGAACATTCCGATGTTTCTGGAGCGGGTCTCCGCTGGCTTCCCATCGCCGGCGGAGGACTACGTTGAGAAAACCATTGACCTGAACGAGCTGTGCATCCAGCACCCGGCTGCCACGTTCTTTGTGCGAGTTCAGGGGGAGTCTATGGTTGAGGCGGGCATCTATCCCGGCGATGTCCTGGTGGTAGACCGATCACTGCGGGCCAGGCATGGAGATATCATCATCGCCAGCCTGGAAAGCGAGATGACGGTCAAGCAGTTGCATTTGACGCCACCGCCCGTTCGCCTCCTTCCAAGGAATTCAGCGTACCGGCCTATTACCGTCGAGGGCGATATGGTGATGGAGGTGTTTGGTGTGATCACCAATGTCATCCGGTCACTCAAGCGGGGAGGGCAGGGATGACACCTGAATCGGCAGTCTCCTTTGTCACCGTAAGACGACGGTTCGATTTTCGCAGCATCGAGGTCGGACGCTGGGTGACGCCCCAGGAGCGGGACCGGGCATCCGGCCGGTTCGATCAGGCGCTGTGTGATTTGATGACGATCCTGCGAGGACCGGAGCCATTGATCTCCCTGAGGAGCACGCTGGGCCTGCAGTATGGCATCGGCGGCCGGCTGGGCGTGGCCGCGCACTACATTCCCGCCACCCGGCAACTGGCGCTGGCCAAGAACGCTGGTGCGGGTAGCCTGGCGCATGAATGGTTTCACGCCTTTGATCACTACATGGGTGGCAAAGCTTACCGGAATGCCGGACCGTGCGGCTTCGCTTCAAGTGCCTGGCTGAACAGCGTAAGCAGTAAACCGCATCCACTGAATGAACGGCTAGCCGCCTGCTTCCAGGCCATCATGCTGACGGAGGACGGCACTGCACCCAGCACTTTGTTCCGGGCCTCCCAGGTGGCTGATCAGCACTTGAAAACGGTTTATTACGCCAAACCGGAGGAGCTGTGCGCCCGCGCCTTTGAAGCTTTTATTGAAGACAGTCAGCCGTGTAACCGATTTCTGGTAAACGGAACCGTTCACTCTGATGAAGCCAAGGCGGGTCTGTATCCGCAGGGCGAGCATCGCCAGCGGATCAATGACACCTTTCAGTGTTACTTTGCGGCGCTCGGGGCTGCGTTGTACCGGGAACAGGCCAAAGCCGGATGAGGAAGCCTGTGTTCGCCTTGGTGGATTGCAATAATTCCGGGGCTTTACTAACAGTTAGATGCGATTTTTTCTAGAGAATACAATCGGTTAGGCTAGGTAGCTTTTTTCACGTTTTTTGTTTTTGAGGTGGTCGTCGCACGTTAATCGGGCTCTGCCCATCCGCTATCCATGTGGCTCCAAAGATCAGGCATGGAAGGGCATGGCAGGACTCCACGCGGCAATCGAGTTTCTGGCTGGGTATTACACAGACTTGCCCGCCCGTTTGCATCCGACCTGACCAGTCCTTTGGGCCGGATTCGACCAGCACGCTTCTTGATCATGACCGGCAGAAGACGACCCATTGCTGCCGGTTGCGACAGGCAGCAATGGGCCAATCTCTCTCGTCCGCTGCGTCGGCAGCCGTGTCAGCACATCTTTGAGATAGGCATACGGATCATGCCCATTCATGCATGCTTAGATATCCAGGCAAATTTTGCCGAAATGCTGGTTGGTTTCCTGATACTTGAACGCTTCGACAATCTCGCTCAAAAGGAAATGACGATCAATAATCGGGCGCATGCCATTAGCATTGATGGCTCGGATCATGTCTTGCTGCTGGCTGCGGCTACCCACCAATACACCCTGCAGACGCACTTGCTTGATCAGTGCCGGTACAAAATTCATTGCACCGCTTACGCCACTCAATATCCCGATGACGGAGATGTGACCAGCAACCCGAATTGCAATCATCGATTGCTCAAGCGTCGCAGGGCCGCCGACTTCGATGATGTGGTCAACACCACGGCCACCCGTTAGAGCGCGTGCAGTTTCGCCCCAGTTAAGGTCTCTGCGGTAATTGATCACATGATCAGCGCCTAGCGCTTTCAGACGTTCAAGTTTTTCGTCGCTTGAAGAGGTAGCAATGACGGTAGCACCGGCCATTTTAGCGAACTGCAGGGCGAAAATTGAAACGCCACCAGTGCCTTGGACGAGCACGGTGTCGCCCGGCTTGAGTGAGTCATCGGCCATCAGGGCGCGCCATGCAGTAAGGCCGGCGGTGGTAAGCGTCGACGCTTCAGCATGGCTGTAGCCAGTAGGCGCGAGGGTGAACGATGTGGCTTTGGCCGTCACTTGCTCGCGAGCGTAGCCGTCAATGCCATCACCTGGCACGCTAACAAAGCCTTCAACCAGTGGCGCACCGTTGATCCACTCCGGGAAGAAGGTGCTGACGACCGAGTCACCCACCTTGAATTCAGTGACATCTGGGCCGACAGCAATGACTTCACCTGCACCATCGGCCATGGGGATGCGTTTTTCGGCAGGGCCCCATATACCGGTGACCACCGCGAAGTCGTGGTAGTTGAGCGAGTTGGCGTGAAGGCGTACGGTGATTTCGCCACGCGCTGCGGCTCGGACTTCGCTGCTGCCAACCACAACCTTTTCATAGCCGCCACCGGGTTGGACGAAGATAGCTTTGCTGCTCATAGGGGTTTCCTTATGTTTTCTAATTACGCGAAATAACGAAATGAAAGTTTAAAAATTACAATTCGATGATCAACCTACCCGCAAAGTCATCAATCGCCTGCTCATTGCGCCGGTAGTAAGTCCACTTTCCGATGCGGGTGGTTAGCACGAAGCCTGCACGTTGCAAGATAGCTAAATGTGCAGACGCGGCAGAAGGTGAAAGCCCGGCCTTGTGCTGCAAATGGGTTACGCACACTCCTATCGCAGGATCGCCATGATCCTGAGGTGGGAAATTACTGAGTGGGTCTTTGAGCCACTCCATCATTTGCATGCGAGTGTCATTGCCCAGGGCTTTGAGCTGTTCAAGTATCATGGTCGGCAATGTTACGCTTTTTTACGAAATGTTCAATAAGTAATCTATTACCCTTCGCAAGGGTTTGAAATCAAAAAAACGCATCCAGCTGAATCGCCCCTACTTTTGTAGACGCATTGAATGACTGCTTGGACTACCCCGCTCTGGTAGACATCCCCGGTCTATGCTTGAACGTCCGCTTCTGGCCGTTCTCTGTCGGTCATGGCCACTAAGCGTGCTGGTCAAATCCGATGCAATCGGTGGTCAGGTCGAATGCAAAGGTGGTCACGTGAAATGCAATTTCGCATCTGGCGGCTCGGAACAAAAATTACAGGCCGTTTGATCTGTGGGTCACGTTTTGTGGGAGGGCAGGGCTACTATTTTAAGGTCACCGCTTCTTGCTTTTAGGGCTCGCAGTTCTGCCATCAGAACTTCATTAATCGACGCGAGGTCAGCGGTTTTCAGGCGTAGCTCTTCTAGTTCTTGGCGGAGCAGTTTATTTTTCTCGCGTTCCGCTATGAGATCCTGATGCTTTACGTCGCGTTGGGCACGACTGGAGCGGCCCTGAGCCTCGCGGATTGCCTCGGCCACATTCGGGTAGTGGTTATGGATCAACGCCGTTGAGACGCCCGCCTCACGAGCTACTGCGGCAATAGTGACTTTGGTCTCACCTGTATGGGGTCGGCCACGTTGAATGCGAGCTAACGCAAGACGTAGATCTCGCTCTCGACTGTCGGATGTCTTGCGTGTTGTTTTCATTCGTCAGCGGTCTCAGGTTCAAATTCAAGCTGTTCCAGTACATTCCGACAACGATCCAAATCACGCAGAACGCGCTGTCGACCACCTTCGCCGATGTCTTTACAGTCCAACAATCCTTTTAGGTTGTTGAAGAGACCTTGGTAGACCCCAGCGTGCTGGACACCAATCACAGAGCTGTCGCAGCCGCCACAGCGCGTTCTTTCCATTGTATTGCCGACGCGGCAGCCAGAACCAACATGCGTCTGCCATACCCCAACGATGAGGTGATCGCCGGCGGTCTTGGGTCAAAGATCAACCACCAGAAGAGAAGACCATCCAGCAACATGCTCCAGTTCATGACCCAGTACAGCTCCCGGCTGAGCATGGCGTCGAAATGGATCGATGGCCACAGCCAGAAATAAATGAGCCCAACAAATAGGAAAAGGGCGATAAAGGGCTGTTGCAGAACCTGATAAACCCAACCCAGAGGCCGTAGCGCGCGCCTCCAGCCCGGGCGGATTTTTTCAAACCAGAACCGCAGGACCGGCAACGGATTGGACAGGGCGATAAGGATAGGCCCGATGTGATGAAGAATCAGATGCTGGCCCCGATGGACGAAGAACATGTATTGCGCGTAGTAATCGAAGCGCGTCTGCATCACCGCATAACAGATCAGCACCCCCAGGGTGAACGCAAAAATCCGTAGCGAGCCAGGCCGATCCTGATCCGGCATCCGAATTAGCCCGACGCCATAGAACCCCATCACGAGCATGTAGCTCAGCACGGTCAGCGGCGAGAAATCGTAGGGTAAAAGGTAGTCAAGCAGTGACATAGCGTTGCCGGTTGTTTTGTTGTTATTTCAGTGACCCTACCTTGGATGTCACCAGGTCGTACAGTTCCTGAGGCCCCAGGCGGCTCAAGGTGTCTCCGTTAACGTAGAATGTTGGGGTTCCGGAAATTCCAACCGCCTTAACGTCCGCAGCATCCTGTTGAATAATGCCGTCAATCTCGGGTGAGTTCATACCGGCCCGAGCGGCTTCGACATCAAGTCCGGCTGACTCCGCCGCATCCCATGCTGCGGCGACCTTTGGATCATCGTGCCATTTCGGTTGTGCTTCCATAACAGCGTCCAGTACCGGCTCATAGACCCCCTGTTCACGGGCGGTTTCCAGGATTCTGACGGCCTCTTCCGAGCCTTTGTGAAACAATACGTAGCGCAGTACCAGACGCACGTTGTCCGGGTAGGCAGCCTGAATCTGTTTCACATAGGGATGCATGGCGCGACAACCTTCGCAGGATGGGTCGAAGAACTCGACAATGGTTACCGGCGCGTCCTCAGGGCCAATAACGGGAGAGTAATCCCTCACCAGTGGCGTTTTTTCAACAACGGCGGGTTCATTAGTGCCCTGGGAGCGATCGTAAATAACAAAAGCACCAGCAAAGACAACCAGACAAAAAAGAAGGAGACTGATGACCAGGGTTCGGGTTTGCACGGGAGATCTTCCTATTTTAAATGAGTTTACGGGTTTCAGATTATTCAGGTGTCCGGTAGCAGCCGACTAGGCACCCACCGCAGATAAAGCATCATTCCAAACAGTTCCAACAAAGACTGGACGACAATCACCACGACGGCCACAGCCCAGGCCTCTGGCATTGACAGTGCCAAAGGTAAAACCACGAAGGAGTTGCGTGTTCCTAGGCTGAAGATGACGGTGCGACCGGTTTCTACCGGTAATCGAAAGACCCGGCGCAGAGCCTTTCCAACCAGAGCCGCAGCTAGAAGATAGGCCGGAAATAGAATCATCAAGGGCCAGATAAGTGAGCCGGTACTGTCGATCTGGCTGACCTGTGTCATTGAGATGATGAACAGTACGACTGTCAGCAGAGGGACCGGCATCAGACCCATGAAGCGAATGAACCCGATGGCTTTTCTGGAGTTTTCGGCCCATTTTTCAGTCAGAAATGCCAGGATAAGCGGGACAATAATCAGCCCGCCAAAGGCCGGCAGGAGGTGCCGCCCAAGCTCAAGATTCACGTCGAACTGATTACCCATGAAAAGCCAGAGGTAAAGTGGAAGAAGACCCAGTTGAGCAATCAGCAGAACCGGTGTTGCCGCAATGGCTCGGGTGCTGTCCCCCTTGCCTAGGTGAGTGAAGGTGACAAACCAGTCGGTACAGGGCATCAGCAATACCAGAAGCACTCCCAACTTCAGCGCGTCATTGTCCGGCAGCGCCAATATCAGCAAGGCAGTGATCGCCGGCATGACCAGAAAATTTCCGGTGAGCAAGGCACCCATGAACCGACGGTCCCGGAACATATCAGACAGGTGGGTCAACGGTGTTTGAGTAAATGTGGCGTAGAGCAGAACTCCGAGCAACCCCCAGATTAAGTAATCCGGCACACTGTCACCGAGGGATGATGTCCAATCCACAGACAGTCCGAAAACAACAGCGATGAGGTAGGCCCAGACCTGGTGGCGTTCAATTACGTCTCGCATGGCGTGCTCGTAACCGAGTGGAATGTCGGCCATTCGCAGCATATCTGCCACACGGTACCCTTTTCAGCAGCCCTGCTAGCCATGGCCATAAGTATGGGCATCTTTGTGACTGTGATCAGGATGTTCAAACTCCAATGTTGAATGAGTGATGCCGAACTCGTTTTCCAAAGTTCGTTTTATCCCACCCTTGACTTTTTCAAGTTCATTCCAGGCACTTATTTCGACCACCACATGGGCGTCGAGGGAGGCATCATGCTCACCCATCTGCCAGAAATGTACGTGGTGAAGGTCTAAAACGCCTTCTACGTTTGATAAAGCCTCGATGACAGAATCTGTGTCGATATCCAATGGACTACCCAGCATGAGTGTCCGGATGGTTCCGCCGATTTCCGTTAGACCCAGGTAGAGAATATAGCTTGCGATACCAATTGTGATCGCGGGATCAACCCAACGCATGTCGTACAGGAGAATCAGGGCGCCGCCTACAACGACTGCAATTGACGCAAACGCATCAGACAAGTTGTGTAGAAACAGCGCACGGATGTTGACGCTGTCCTTTTGCATGGAGTAAGTAAGCAGCGCGGTCAAACCATCCACTACCAATGCGATAATGCCAAGCCAAACTACCCACCACCCCTTGATTTCCGGGGGATCTATGAATCGCATGCCACCTTCGTAGATCAAATATGCCCCGATCATTATCAAAGTGGTGTAATTTATGAGTGCCGCAACAACCTCAATTCTCCCGTAGCCAAAGGTCATCTTCGAGTCGGCCGGGCGGCGTGCAATCTTCCGCGCCGCAAATGCGATAAATAGTGACGCCATATCCGAAAAGTTGTGTATAGCGTCGGCTATCAGCGCCAAGCTGCCAGCGAAGATCCCTCCAGCGATCTGAGCCAAGGTTAGGATACCGTTCGCCCAGATAGCTACTGCAACTCTCTTATCCTTAGTATCCGGTGACATGTGAGCATGCTCGTGGCCCATTGTTTTCTCCTTGGTCGTTGCTGTTCAATTAAACGTAGTCGCAACACTCGCTAAGCCTGGCTCAGAGGGCTTAGCGAGTGTTGCGACCGCGCGAAAACTAGCCATTCTGGCGATTTTCCATGTTATTCCCGGCACCTTTCTCGGCTGTGAAGCCCGTGACCAAAATCATGGCCACGCTCAGGAGGATGAACACGTCGGCAAGGTTGAACGCCGGCCAATGCCAAGATTGCCAATGGAAATCCAGGTAATCGACAACGTAGCCTCGGAAAACTCGGTCGATGACATTTCCGAATGCACCGCCAAGTACCATCGCATAGGCCAGGGCTTCTGTTCGCTTATGGCTGTCCCGCATCAATTTGACCAGAACAGCCGAGACGACAACGGCTATCGCAATAAAAAAATATCGCTGCCAGCCCCCGCCATCGGCGAAGAGACTAAAGGCAGCGCCTTTATTCCATACGTGCACCCAATTAAAGAAAGGAGTGATCTCAACCGATTGCCCGTAAGCCATGGATTGCTGGACGAGCCATTTAATAAGCTGGTCGGCCAGCGCTACCAGTGTGGAAAAGCCGAGAAAGATAAACGTAGAAAAACTAGCACGGTGTTCAGACATCGAATTATCCTTTTAGTGCAAGGATGCGCTTGGCACCAATGAATACAATGCCTCCCACAACGCCGCCAATAACCAGATCCGGATAGTTTGAACCGGTCCAGGCAACAAGAAGCCCCGCAAGGATAACTCCCAGATTGATAACCACATCATTGGCCGAAAAGATCCAGCTGGCTTTCATGTGAGCACCGCCTTCACGGTGTTTTGCGATCAGAAGAAGGCAGCTGATGTTGGCAACGAGAGCAACAGAGGCGACGGTCATCATCATTGACGACTGGGGATCACTGCCGAACAGAAAACGCCTGCCAACCTCAACCAGTACACCGACGGCAAGGATAAGCTGGAGAATGCCAGCCACATGCGCAGCTCTGACCTGCATTTTGATGCCGTGCCCAACGGCGTAAAGAGCAAGACCGTAGACGGCAGCGTCGGCAAGCATGTCTAGCGAGTCTGCAATTAGGCCAGCAGACTGCGCGATCAGGCCCATCGTCATCTCGACCAGAAACATCAGGCCGTTGATTGCCAGCAGTATCCATAAAGTGCCGGATTCCTCAGTCTCGTTGGCATGAGACGATTCAGCCGCCCTGACGGACTCAGGGCTGGCGTCTTCTGTCTTCTGCAAGGAAGCCCCCAGACCCAGGGTTTCCAGTTTGTTGGTAATAGGTCCGGTTTCGCCTTGATGGATAATTTCCAGCTTTCGATTCGATAGGTCGAATGAGAGTGACTGAATGTTGTCAAAACCCGTGAGAGCCCTTCGAATCATTAGCTCTTCTGAGGGGCAATCCATTTTTGGCACGCTGTAGGTGCTGAGCTGGCTGCCTGTTTCGGCGGTGACGGGTCTCTGAAACTCATTGTTTACGACAGAATCTTCGCTGCCACACGGTCCATCGCAGGGTTTGCTCATTTTCGCGGCTCCGGTTCTTGCACGAGTTCCGTTATTTAAAACCCTGTAGTCACTACAGGGTCAACGTTAAGTCGTTAGTTTTTGACGACACTGGTTAATCCACCGCGATTCGACGGCTTGCGGCTTGACCCTGTAGTAACTAAAGGGTTGAACTGGAGTACGTCAAAAAGGAGTTTGAGCAACGATGAGACAGAGCAACAAGAGCGTTCTTATCCTTGGTGGCTATGGAGCTGCAGGGGCGGCTATTGCAACACTCTTGGGGCAACGGATCGAAGGCAACATTGTCCTGGCAGGCCGGTCGCTGGACAAAGGGCGCAAACGGGCGGAACAGTTAGATCGCGAAGCCGGTGCCACAGGGCGTTTCAGCGCCAGTTCAATTGATGTGGCTGATGCTGCGCAAGCCAGGCAATGCTCGCATGAGCAAGAATATCGTTATTGTGGCATGCGATCTTTCCATGTCTGCTATTGAGAATCTGGTTCAAGGCTGTATCTGTAGTGGTCAACTAATCCCGGACAGTATTTTAAGGTTTTCCTCAGCTGCAACAGGCGAAATGCCGCCGTTGAATGCGTGAGGCCGCTGCCGGTTGTAGTAGTCCATCAGATAGCCACCAACATCTCTTTTTGCCTCAGGCAGATTTCGATAACCCAGGGCCGGTATCCACTCAGATTTCAGACTTCGGAACAGTCGCTCCATCGGTGCGTTGTCCCAGCAGTTGCCACGCCGGCTCATGCTTTGTGTCATTCGATAGCGCCAGAGCCTCTGACGGAACTTGCGACTGGCGTACTGACTGCCCTGATCCGAGTGGGACATGACTTTCTCTGGCTGACCACGCTGTTCCCAGGCGTGATCCAGAGCTTTTACAACCAGGTCCGCATCCGGACTGGATGACATTGCCCAGCCAACAACTCGCCGGGCATATAGGTCCAGCACCACAGCCAGATAGCTCCATCGCTGGCCGCTCCAGATGTAGGTGATGTCACCACACCAGACTTGGTTAGGCCGTTCTACTGCAAACTCCCGGTCCAGATGGTTCGGGATATCTGGTCGTTCAACGGTAGCCTGCTTGTAGGCATGAGGGCCTGGCTGCTTACAGATCAGCCCCAACTCGCTCATCAGTCGTCGAACTTTAAAGCGACCAACGACAACGCCTTCCTCGCGGAGCAAGCCTATGATTGTACGACTGCCGGCAGAGCTGCGGCTCTTGGTAAACAGGCGGTTTACCTGAGCCCTCAGGGCCAGGCGCTCCACATCTACACGGTTCCGCCGTTGGCGGTACTCGTAATAGCTGGAACGACTGATATCAAACGCTTCACAGACCAGTTCAATTGACTCCTGCTCCCCCAACCGGTCTATCAGCGCGTACCATTCATCTCGTCCGACATCAAGAGAGCTGTAGCCTTTTTTAATATTTCTTTCTCTCGCTCCAGGCGATTGCAGCGGGCTTCCAGCTCCTGAATACGTCGCTGCTCCGGGGTTAACGCCTTGCCTTTCGGA
This sequence comes from Marinobacter sp. KM021, assembly GCF_050707965.1. Taxonomy (NCBI): domain Bacteria; kingdom Pseudomonadati; phylum Pseudomonadota; class Gammaproteobacteria; order Pseudomonadales; family Marinobacteraceae; genus Marinobacter; species Marinobacter sp. KM021. The sequence goes on along the minus strand of NZ_CP136129.1, from coordinate 1,935,452 downwards.
GTGACGCCCTTACGCTCGTCCGTCAGTTGTTGAACCCAACGCCGAACAGCGCTTTCACCAACTCCCAGAGACACGCTGGCCTGCGGAATCGTGTAACCTTGATCCAGCACCAAGCTGGCTGCTTCCTGTTTGAACTCAGGAGAAAAAGAACGTCGCTTTCTGGTCATCAGACACCTCGTTTATGGTGGCGATCTTACCACCTACGTTGGTGTCCGGAATCATTGAACCACTACAGATTCAAGTGGCGATAGTCGTCTCAATATCCTGCGAACCGTAGGGAAGGTCCGATTAAGCAACTTCGAAATCGGCGCAGTTTACCAGTTGGCAGAAGAAAGCGATGGCCCTGGAGAAGATACGTCTTATCTGGTTGGTGGTGCCGTTAATCTTGAGCGTTGGAAGATCAAGGCACAGTACGGACTGACCGAAGCCGAGACAACAAACGAGGAGCTAACCCTGCTGGCCTTGGGGCTCGATTATAAACTGGCGAGCAAGAGTAAGGTCTATGCGTATGTGTCTCAGGTGGAGGCGGACTTGGCCGACTCTGAGGACTCCACATTTGGTGTGGGCTTCGAGCATAAGTTTTCCATGTAGAGTCGAGCGTGATCGCTGAATACAGGGGGACCGACGTATCTGAAATCTTTTCCGGATTTCAAGCTCATTTAAGGTTCGTGTGAGAGTCTACTTGTGAGTTAACTAAGGTTATTTAATGGCGGGAATGCTTCATTCTCGCCTTTTTTTTGACCTTTAGTTCGTTGTTCTAGCTGGTTTTAAGATTTGCGCCACGATCCGTACGAATCGGATATCACAAACAATTAAGAAAGAAACTGGAGGGGAATACGTTGAAACGCAACATTCTGGCCACTGCGATTGCAGGGATGACAACACTGTCGGGAAGTTGGGCCGCGACGGCAGCGGAGGTTGAATTCCACGGTGATATGGATAACCGCTTTCAGGCCTACACCAATCAAAGAGACTGGTTTGCTGGTGGTAACTCAGGTGGCGGTACGCTGAAAGATGACGAGCCGACCGAGAGCTTCGGCGAGGTCAAATATCGCTTCTGGGCGAAGGCAACTTCCGACGACAAGAAAGTTACCGGTGTATTCGCGACGGAGATTGGTGGCATCCGCTACGGTGAGGGGTCGGGTGGCGACTATTCCGGTGATGGTGTGAACATCGAAACACGGTGGGCTTATGTGGATTTCTTGGTGCCCAACACGCTAGACCAGCGCGTCTCGCTGGGCTTGCAGCCAGTGTCAGTGAACCGACATGTCTGGACTGAAACCGCCACAGCCGCTGTTTGGAAAGGCTCACTGGGCTCTGGATTTGACTATCAGTTGTTATGGGGGCGAGGTGACTCTTCCAATGAGAGCGGCGTCGACTCAGAACAGGACGAAGGCTGGGATGGCGCGGACAACTTCGCGATCAACCTGAACAAGCGTTACTCACCGAACCTGAGCGCGGGCCTTTTCTACCTCTATCAGATGAATGATCAATTGCTGAGGGAGTAGGTACGGTAAATAGCAGGGAATATGAACTGAAGAGTATCGCTGATAACTCCAAATATTCCGTTTCCAGCGTTGGGGTGGAGCTGGATTATGATCAGGAAACGTCGCTGGGACGCATGTTCGTGAAGGGTACGGTGATTGGCCAAAGCGGCACAATAGAGGGTGTCAATTTCGTCCCTTTGAATGGTGCTACGAATCCCAATACGAACTACGACCTTTCTGGGACGCGGCGAGCTCTGGCTGCAATTTGGGCCAAACGAACTGACGTACACCGTGCTCTACGCATCGGGTGATGGCAATGAGCAAGATGCGGACTTCGACGCCTTCATCGCCACGGATGTCGACTTCAGCGACAGTATGATTTTTCAGGAAAACATGACGAGCGATGACTACTTCGCCGAAACGCCCTATATCCTCGACAAAGGGTATTTCATGAACAAGCTTCAGCTCGATCATAAACTAGCGGCCAATATTACGGTCAGCGGAATGATGGTCTACAACCGCTTGGCTGAGGATATTGCACTTGCAGATGGATCGTGCTCAAAAGATCTGGGGCTGGAATTTGGCTCCAAGGTCTCCTACTTCCCACACCCTTCGCTGGAGCTGTCGGCAGAAGCTGCATACCTTGCATCAGGTGATGCCATGGATGCGCTGGAGGAAACTGCCTTGCAGGACGGCAAAAGCGATCAGGACATTGTTCATGTTGCCGGTCGGGTAAGGTACAAGTTCTAACAAAAATGGGGTGGTGGGAGCGCCACCCCGTTTTCGTTATACGAAATGAATCCGCATTAAGTGGCTTTTTCCTATGATTACTCGTTCTGCAGTATTTGTGTTCCTGATGCTACTACTAGCTGGCGCGGTACAGGCGGTTGAGCGCGAGCATCCAGCAAAGGCAGAAGTCACTCAGGTAGATCGTGATCAAAAAGTGCTTTCCCTCAAAGTTGGCGATACTAGTGTTGAGGTGGGTGATTTATTTGTTGTGTTGCGGGAGCCTGGCGATGCAGGCATCCCGGAAAAAAACCTTGCAGTCATCGGTATCGAGAGTATCGGAAAGGATCGGGTGGTAGGGAAAGTGCTGTTTGGAGCGATGCCCTCCGTTGGCGCTGTATCGAAACGCTTCTACGGTATTCCGGCGGTGTTTACTGACAGAGTCGGCGATCCCACGCCGGTAACGCCGGCGTTGAAAGCCCGATTTCCTGATCTTTTGTGGCGGGACGAGCCAGAGGCGTCAAACGATGTGCCATTGGTGCGCTTTCAAGTTACCGGGAGAGGTCAAGCCGTTGCGACCTACAATAACACCTGGTTGGTCGGCATCGTACAGACCGATGCTGAAGCACATCGGGTAGGTTCGGTTGAGGAGGAGGCTTTAGCATCTCCATTTGCCAGACTGCCCATCAACGCAAAGTCGTTGTCCGCGCTTCGTTCTGGCAGCGATTACTATTTTGCGGCGGAGCATGGAAACAAACTCAGCTTTTTTCATGTTGATTCCAGAGGGGGGCTGTTCAGAGCCTGACGTCCATTGAGGTGCCCCGTCGGGAGAAAGTCATCCGAATGGACTGGTACGTTTCAGAAAACTCATACTACCTCATTTTGAATCAGTGGAATGGCCGTCGCGTTTCAAGTTCTTTGATCCAGTTGGCCGAGGGGAAGGCCGAAGCCATCGGTTTCATTCCCTTAATATTGGGATTGCAGGATTTGGATGCTGACGGCCGCCGGGAAACTATTCTCGGGCAGTCTTTCTACTCAGATCAGGGGTTTGGTTCAGAGGTTTATCAAATATCAATCTCACCAAACGGGCCTGATCTTGATAAGGTCGATCATGAAAAATTAAGCCGATACACGCCAGTGTTTCGGGTAATCGATGCCGTTGTTCAGAGCAAATCGGGACCTTTGAATATGGTGACCGTCTCTCAAGGGGAGGTTTCATTTTTTCCTGCTGGCACTGAGGGGCCCCGTCTGGGCTATGAGATTGGAAACCGGGTGGCGGGCACGAGTATGACTTACGACGTGTCGCCTGAGCTGGTGTTTAGTCCGAGGCAAACACTGTTTTTGCCGAACCTCCTAGTACGCTCTGGTGAGGGTGCAGTTAATATTGGGATTCCACAGGAATCCAGTGCAGCCGAAGATAGGATAGGTGTTTATGAGACGCGAGTTGATTGGTTGACACTGAGATTCGGGAAATCTCCCAAAACGCAGTCAACAAGTCTTCTAACGTAGGCTCCGGTGTCCCCCATATCAGGCAATACAGGGTTATTCTTTATGTCGCCTGATGAAAACTCAGTTCAAAGCGACAGTTTTGACGTTGAGACGTTGGTGTATCGGGGTGCTATGCCTGCTGGTCGCTGACTAAAGCTGGATAAGTTGCCCTTGTAGTCGTCAAATGCTTCTGGGAAGCTCGATTAGAACCCGAAGACCGCCTTTAGGTGATGTTGAGAAGTGCATGGCGCCACCGTAGTCATTTATGATTTCCTGAACGATTGATAGACCAAGGCCATAGCCAGGGGTTGTTTCATCCAGTCTTTTCTGGCGCCTGGTAAGATCGGCAAGCTGGTGTGAAGCCACTCCTGGGCCGTCGTCTTCAACAAGAATAGTCAAAGTGTCATCGTTAAGCTTCAAGTGTAAATGCACTTCCTGAGAGCACCATTTGCTAGCGTTATCAAGCACATTGCCCAAGATCTCATTAAAATCACGCTCATCAATTGGCCAGACAAGCTCTCTGGGTAATGTTTCTTGAAGATGGATCTGTTTGTAAGGATAAATTCGACTGACTACGTCCACCAGTGCCAGAGCTCTCTCAATGATTGGTGTCGCCTTTCCAATGTACTGACCGGACATTTCGGTTTTTCTCATTTGAGTGTCGATCAGCTCGTGCATTTCAGACAGTTGAGACTTAATTTGACTCGCGAGTGTGGTGGGAATGGCTTCGTCATTGATCATGGAGTTTATGACGGCAAGGGGGTTTTTTAAGCTATGAGAAATATCTGCGGCTAGGTGGCGTGAACGGGTAAGTTTTTTGTCGTACGACTCTAATAGACGATTAAGATGTTTGACAAGTTCATCGAATTCTTCAGGTACGCCCTCATCCAGTCTATTACGCTCACCCTTTTTAAGCGAAGTTAATTGGGCGCTCATCATTTTTAAAGGTTTTAGTGCGATAGTTACACCAATAAATATGATCATTGATATCGTAACGAGAATTGTAAAAGATATGATCCATATAAGAACGTGGATTTTGTCAAGTGTGTTTGGGGAGTAGGAACTTCTTTCAATTATAGTAACGCTTAGTTTATTTTGTCTGTTATTAAATATTTTGTAGTAGCCAAGGATTGATCGACCATCATCCGATATGTGAAAAATTCCAGGCTTTCTGAACGATTCTACCACCTGTAATTTCGGTTTAATGTTCTCGCTTGTAAAACTCCGACCTTGACTGTCTTCGATGTGGACAGAATATTGAGACAATGAAAAATTTCTGAGAGAGGATTTTGTAATTTCTTCTTTATCATTTGTTAGTATCTTTGAGAGCTGGTTAGCTGCAGCCTGTAGCTGCTGTCTGTGAAGCTCGTCATGGATATAGTCGATTAAAAGGGTGTGCGAGAAGAATATTAGCCCGGTACACGCGAAACCCGTTAGTGTCAGGAAAGTAAGCAGTTTCCGTTTTATTGAAGGGCGTTGTTGTTTTCTGGACATGTTGTCTGCCAAGCAGGTGGTTAGAATTTGTTATCGACTAAATCTAGCCCGGATTTCTCATGACGGGATAAAAGAAAGCGGCTGAAAGTGCTATAGTTTCAGGACCTTACACCGTTCACCAAGCACCAAAAGCCGCTATCCAAAATGGTACCTGAAAAACTGACCTTCTCGCCACTGTCTCGCCGTCAAATTGAAGCCGATTTCTCCGGTGGTCACATCACCTCCGATGCCGGACTGCTTTTGCTTCGGGAAGTCGACAATCAACACCAGCTCACTCAGCGCCTGGCTACGGTGCTGGACGATGCCCGTAATCCCGTGCTGGTTCGTCACAAGCTTCAAACCATGGTCCGGCAGCGGGTCTTTGGCGTGGCTGCCGGGTACGAAGACCTCAACGATCACGAAACGTTACGCTGACCAGGCACTTCAGACCGCGACTGGCGAAGAGGCCATTCTGGCGGGCAAATCAACACTGTGCCGAATGGAGCAGCGCGTAGACCGGCAGGCCGTGGTCAAGGCCCACGAACTGCTGTGGCATCACTTCATTGAACAGCACGAGACTCCACCCAAGGAAATTGTGCTGGACTTCGATGGCACTGATATTCCAGTGCATGGCGACCAGCCCGGCAAGTTCTTTAACGCCTACTACGATCACCATTGTTTCTTCCCGCTGTACGTGTTCTGCGGCCGTCACCTGTTGGTGAGCTACCTGCGCACCAGCAATCGAAGCGACAGCCGCCACAGCTGGGCCATTCTGGCCCTGCTGGTGAAGTTCATCCGGCAGTACTGGCCGGATACCCGCATCGTGTTCCGGGGTGACAGCGGCTTCTATCGCCCCCGATTGCTGAGCTGGTGCGACCGGAATAACGTGGATTACCTTGTGGGCATCAGCAAAAACAGCCGGCTGCTCAAGGAGGTGGACGTACCCTCGATGCTGGTTCGCAGGGCTCACGGGGAGTTGGGAGAAAAAGTCTCTGCCACCTACCGGTTCCAGTACCAGGCCCGAACCTGGAAACACCCCCGCTGGGTGATCGCGCGTCTGGAGGAGGGCGAACTGGGTGCCAACCCCAGGTTCATTATCAGCTCCCGTTACGACGACGGCGTTAAACTCTACTACGAGCAATACTGTGCCCGGGGTGACATGGAAAACCGGATCAAGGATCAGCAGTTGTGTCTGTTCGCAGATCGCACCTCCAGCACGCGGTGGTGGACCAATCAGTGGCGGCTGCTTCTGTCGGGCTTTGCCTACACGTTGTTCGAGCGATTACGCGCTCACCTGAAGAAAACGCCCTTCGAGCGCATGAGCGCCAGTAACCTGCGGCTGAAGCTGATCAAGGTGGGCGCGGTCATCATTCGCAACACTCGGCGCATACGGGTGTTGATGAGTGATGCCTATCCTTACAAAGACGAACTCTCTGACCTGGTACGCCGTCTGGTTCCGGGATAGAAGCCCGGGCTCCCCCGGCCCGACGCAATGGGGGAAAGGGGGCCGTGTGTCCGGACAACGGGAATTGATCACTTATTGGGCAGGCATGGCCGAAACCGACCGGCCATAGCGGTAACCAGTTCAGTCTGCGAGACTTGCCGGGGACCTATGAGAAATCCGGGTTAGCCTCATTGAGAAGCGCTACAAAGAGTTTTTAGCGACTCATATCTGAACTGTTTTTCCGAATTCAAACTCATTTCAAAGTTTGCACTTATTATCTCGATCTTTTCCTGCCTCGTCATAGGCGCCTTACACCTATGATTTTTGGCTATTAATCGCTTCGGGAGAAAGTCGATGAAGGCAAGCAAGCACTCGCCTCGGGCGTTGCTGTGTTCAGTACTATTGTCCATTCCTCTGTTCGGTCAAGCTGAGACTGTTAATTGGGCGAATTGGCTCACTGGCCAGATAAGCAAGCACCCGGAGGTACTGGCAGCGACAGAGCAGGCGGCAGCGCGGAAAGAGGACGCTGAGGCAAGCGAACAACCGCTGTATAACCCGGAGTTGTCCGTAGGAGCAGACAGAACGGGCAGTGAGAATAACTTTGAGGCAGGGCTGTCACAAACGATCGATTGGTCTGATCAACAGGGCGCATTACAGGAGAAGGCAAAGCTGATCAGGCTGTCTGCGCAAGCTGGCTTGAGCGAAGCAGTTCTGACACAAACGTCTGAATCATTGTTTGCGCTTGTCGAGTGGCGCGCCACTACGCTGTTTGAGGAAATTGCTGAATCCCAACAGCAGCGCCTGGATGCTTTGCTGGACCAGGTTGAACAGCGCCAGCAGGCAGGTGATCTGGGGCGTGCCGATGCAGAGCTTCTGTTTCTAAATCTATCCCGTCAGTTGAGCGAAGTCGCCCAGGCAAAGGCCGCAGTTGATCGGGCAGAAACTCAGGTTCAAGAACGTCTGCCGGACTGGAGGCCTCAGGATGGGGGAATCCCCGAGTATATATGGCCAGCGCTGGAGTCCCAGATTGGTGAGGCTGATCTGCTGTCACACCCGTCAATTGCAGTCGCTCGAGCCGAGTGGCAGGTGCTGAAAAGTGAGGCAGAGGTTGCGAGACGCAAAGCCACAGCATCGCCGACAGTAGGGCTGAGCGGAGGGCGTGACGGCGGCGAGAACGTGGTTGGCCTGACATTCTCGATCCCTCTGAACGTCCGTAATAACTACAGCGCTGAAATCCGGGCCGCGAATCGACGGGCTCTGGAGGCCGAAGCGCGGTTTCAGGCGCTCTACCGGAAACAACAATATGACCTGGCAGGCGCTCGCGCTTCCTGGAAGCGATACGACAAGCAACTTCGTCGATGGAAAGAACTATCCCAGGGGCGTGTACAGCGAAGTGCCGATTTGCTTGAGAAGCAGTGGCAGGTCGGCGACCTCTCCACCTCTGAGTATCTCCAGGCGTTAGGCCAGCGCGCGGAGAGCCTGAAAACCGGTATTGAACTGGAAAAGCTGGCGCAGCTGGGCCTGATTGAACTCTTGAGCCAGTCTGGCGAACTGATCACCCCCTTCCAATAATATTCTGGAAACTGGATAGTCATCATGAAAAAAACTCTGATTTCAGTATTTGTATTGACGCTGTTTATAGCTCCCCCTTCATTGGTGCAGGCCGAGGAAGATGCGCATAACGAGGCGGGCCATGATCATGCCGCCGGTGGCGACGATCATCGAGAAGGTACCGGTGAAGAGGATGAGCATGAGGGCGGGCATGCTGAAGAACGTGAGCATGAAGAGGAAGAAGGTCATGGCCACGAAGAGGAGAGCGATGGTGGTCATGAAGAATCAACTACCGCAAGCATCAATGCCAAACAGAAAGAGCTCGCCGGCATTGAAGTAGCAACCCTCGAAAGCAAGCACGTTGACTATGAAATCTACGCTCCCGGTGAGCTGCTGACCAACGGCTATACCAGCTATCACGTGTCCCCCCGGGTTGCCTCAGTGGTGCTGCGGCGTCACGTGGAACTGGGTGAGCACGTAACCAAGGGCCAGCCGCTGGTAACCCTGTTCAGTGAGACGGTGGCACAGGCGCAGGCGGATTACAGGAAGGCTTTTCCTGAATGGAAGCGAATCAGCGGGCTGGGTCGTTCCGTGGTTGGCGATCAGCGGTTCAATACAGCGAAAGCCAACATTGAAGCAGCAAGGGCGACTCTGCTTGCTTACGGGCTGAACGATGATGACATTGGTGCGTTGAAGGCCAGCGGGGTGGATAGTCTCGGTGAATACATGCTCAGGGCTCGCGTGGATGGTGCAGTACTGACCGATGAGTTTGAGCAAGGACAAAGAGTTGAGGCTGGCCAGCCGCTGGTGACTCTTGCTGATGAGAGTGAGCTTTGGGTAGAAGCCCATCTGCCAGCAAGCTCCGACATTGTTCTAGAGAAGGGCGCGGAAGCCGAAGTCAGGGCAGCGGGTCGTGTGGGCGTGGCAACGGTGTCCCAGGAAGCCCACACCATTGATCCTGTGACCCGCACGCGGATTGTCAGGCTGGAGCTGGACAATCCTGAAGATCGTTTTCATCCAGGAATGTTCGCAGATGTGTATTTTCGTTTTAAGACCAGCGAGCCGGTGCTTGCCGTGCCGGAGACTGCATTGATGCGTGGCGCGGACGGCGACTGGACGGTCTATGTGGAAGAGGCCGAAGGCGAGTATGAACCCGTGGAAGTGGAACTGGGCCGCTCAATTGGCGGGCTCCGTGAGGTTTCCGGCCTGGCTGCGGGCCAACGAGTCGTTTTGCGGGGCGCATTTTTTGTGGCCTCTGAGATTGCCAAAGGCGGCTTTGATCCGCACAACCACTGATTCCGGGAGCCATTATGTTCAACCGAGTTGTCGACTGGGCGGTTCAGAACCGCCTGTTGGTTCTTATTGCGCTTGCAGTGCTTATCGCCACGGCCGCGTTTCAGATACCAAAACTGAATCTTGATGCTTTCCCCGACGTTACAAACGTCCAGGTCGCTGTTAATACAGAGGCGCCCGGACTTGCGGCTGAGGAAGTCGAGCAGCTGATCACCTATCCCATTGAAGCGGTGATGTATGCGTTGCCGGATGTTGAGGAGGTTCGGTCCATCTCCAAAACCGGGTTGTCTGGTGTCACCGTGGTCTTTAAAGAGGGCACGGATATCTATTTCGCGCGCCAACTGGTTTTCGAGCGGTTGCAGGCCGCGCGGGAGCTGATTCCGGACGGGGTCGGGGTGCCTGAAATGGGGCCGAATACGTCCGGTCTTGGCCAGGTCTACCAGTACTTGCTGATAGCGGACCCGGATTCGGGGTACGACGCAATGGAATTGCGCAGCTTGCACGACTGGCTGGTCAAACTGTTGCTGATACCGGCTGAAGGGGTTACGGAAATCCTGTCGTTTGGCGGAGAGGTCCGCCAGTACCAGGTTAACCTGAACCCGGCGCGAATGCTGTCCTATGACTTATCACAGAACGATGTCATGGAAGCCCTGGAGAACAACAACTCCAATGTTGGGGGCTGGTATATGGGCCGCGGGCAGGAGCAGTTGGTTATTCGCGGTATGGGCTGGCTGGGTAATGGCGAGCAGGGGCTCGAGCAGATCCGTCAGGTGCCCGTTAAAACCAGTGATGGCATTACAGTGACAGTGAACGATGTCGCCGAGGTAGCGCTGGGCACTGAAATTCGCCAGGGTGCGGTAACCATGACCCGGAAGGATGAAGCCGGTCAGGTTGAACAACTGGGTGAAGTGGTTTCTGGCATTGTACTCAAACGAATGGGGGCCAACACAAAAGCCACCATCGACGGCATCGAGGCCCGCATTGATCGCATAAATCAGGCGCTTCCGAGTGGGGTTCGTTTTGAGCCCTATTACAACCAGGCGGATCTGGTGACCAAGGCCGTAGAGACGGTGACCAATGCGCTTCTGTTGGCTTTTGTGTTTATTGCGATCGTGCTTGCCCTGTTCCTGATGAATCTGCGGGCAACAACGCTGGTGCTGCTTTCAATACCGATTTCCATCGGGATTGCCCTGATGATCATGGCCTGGTTCGGTCTCTCGGCCAACCTGATGTCTCTGGGCGGTATTGCTGTGGCAATCGGCATGCTGGTGGATGGCTCTGTTGTTATGGTTGAGAACATGTTCAAGCATCTGACCCATCCTGATGCTGAGCATGACGCCCGTCGGGATGAATTGGTGAAAAACGACCCTGACCCATTGGACGCGTCACACGATGACCATGGCATTGCGCTTCGACTGCAGGAGGCAGGCCGGGAAGTGGCGCGACCAATTTTTTTCGCGACGGCGATTATCCTGGTCGTTTTCATGCCTTTATTCAGCTTTGAAGGTGTGGAAGCCAAGCTTTTTCAGCCAATGGCGATCAGCATAATGTTGGCCATCGTGTCCGCTGTGATCGTTGCTCTGGTGGTTGTGCCGGCCTTGGCATCGTTTATGTTTCGCAAGGGTATTCGGGAGCGGGAAAGTTTCATTTTAAAGCCCCTCGAAAAGCTTTATCGCAAGGGCCTTGACTGGTCGTTGAAACACACCCGCTCTGTTGTCGGTGCAGCAGCTGTCCTTGTTGTGCTGGCGGCCTTGGTCGTGCCGCGACTCGGTACTGAGTTTGTCCCCGAATTGGAAGAGGGGACCATTAACCTCCGGGTAACGCTAGCCCCCTCATCAAGCCTTGATACCGCGCTTGAAGTGGCGCCGAAACTGGAGGCCATGCTGATGGAGTTTCCAGAGGTGACCTACGCGCTGTCCCGGGCGGGCCGACCGGAAATAGGCGGCGATCCGGAGCCCGTCAACAACATCGAAATCTACATTGGCCTCAAGCCAACAGCCGAGTGGACCAGCGCCAGTAATCGCTATGAATTGCAGGCCCTGTTTGAGGCGAAGCTCGAACAGCACCCGGGGCTACTGTTTAACTTTTCTCAGCCTATCGCGACTCGGGTTGATGAATTGCTGTCAGGTGTCCGCGCGCAACTGGCCATCAAACTCTTTGGCCCGGATCTCGACGTACTGGCGGAGAAAGGCCAGCAGATTGAAGCGGCGGTCCGAACAGTTCAGGGAACACGAGACGTGGCCATGGAGCAGATTGCTGGTGAAGCGCAGTTGGTGGTTCAGCCTGACCGTCAGGCACTTTCCCGGTACGGACTCGCCGTGTCTGATGTGATGAGTGTCGTCCGGGATGGACTGGGTGGTGCCGCCGCGGGCCAGATCATCAACGGAAATGAGCGGTACGATATCTATGTGCGTCTGGCCAAACGTTTCCGGGAAGACCGGGATGCCATTGCCGATTTCAGGTTACAGGCGCCGTCCGGAGCCTGGGTGAGACTCGGTGATGTGGCCGATGTGTCTATTGAGTCCGGCCCGCCTCAGGTGCGCCGCGATGACGTTCAGCGCCGTGTGGTCATTCAGTCTAATGTGCAGGGTCGTGACATGGGCAGTGTGGTTGCCGATATTCAGGATACCATCGCGACAGAAGTGAACCTTCCCCCCGGCTATTCGGTGGATATTGGTGGTCAGTTTGAAAACCAGCAACGAGCTCAGAAGCGATTGACCATTGTGGTACCTGTATCTCTGGGCCTGATCGCGCTGTTGCTGTACTTTGCTTTCAGTTCGGTTGGTCAAGCGCTGTTGATTCTGGTCAACGTGCCGCTTGCCGTTATTGGTGGCGTCTTTTCACTCTGGATCTCCGGCCAGTATCTTTCGGTGCCCAGTTCCGTTGGATTTATCACACTGTTTGGTGTGGCGGTGCTTAACGGGGTCGTAATGGTCGAAAGCATCAATCAGCGAATACAGGATGGGTTGAACGTGGATACTGCGGTGTTTGAAGGTGCCGTCTCCCGTTTGCGTCCTGTCTTGATGACAGCAATAACCTCGGCACTCGGTTTGATACCGATGCTATTGTCGACGGGCGTGGGTGCGGAAATCCAGAAGCCATTGGCCAGCGTGATTGTAGGTGGCCTCGTGACTGCGACTTTCCTAACGCTTTTTGTTTTGCCGGCTCTATTCACGCGCTTCTCAAGGTCTAAACTCGATGATATGCAACGGTAGAAGAGAGGTGGAAATACACAGTTTTGATCGCGAGCAGGGGAGGGTAATCCCTCCGTCATAGCGGGGCGGAGGAATTATGGTTGTGCTCTACTCTGGGAAAGGAAGCACAACTGTAATTCTGGCGCCCCCTGTTTCTGAGGGGCCAATGTTCATCCGTCCGAAATTGTCTTCTAGTATTTCGGACACGATGGACAGTCCCAATCCAAATCCAGAAACGGTTTCGTCAAGCCGGGAACCTCTATCCATCACTTTTGAGGCCGCTTCTGGAGTAATCCCAGGGCCGTCGTCTGCAACTTCTATCGTTAGCCCGGAATCGGTCTGGCTTATTGAAACGTCAATCTCAGCCTGACTCCATTTCCCGCCGTTTTCGAGCAGGTTACCGAATAACTCTGATAGGTCCTGACGCTCCATGGGCCAACTGAAGTTATTCGGCAAGGATGTATTAATACGGAAACTCTTATCGGGAAAGATTTTTTCCATGACAGAAATGACGTTGTTCGCTATTTCAATCGGCAAACATGTTTACCCCATCTGCCTGCCGGAGATATCTGCCTTGCTCATGCGGTAGTTCAAGGACCGGCTTAGATCCTTTAGGTTGGAGGTCATGAACTCTATGTCGTCGCGGGACGGAGGTAATGAACCAGTGTCTGACAAGATTGCGAGATTGGCAGAGATCGAGGTCTTGACCATGTGAGAAAGATCGGAATTGAGGCGGCGGTGGCGGTCAAGGCGACGACTTGCTAGTTCAAGTAGGTTATTGAACTGTTTGATCAGCGGACTGAACTCCTCTGGTGCGTCAGGATTCAAACGAGGTTGTTTGCCAGATTGCAGTCTCCTCATGTCTTCCTTGATGTGTTCGATCGGTTTCAAAGCGAGGTAAGTAATGGTGCCTACCAGAGCCAAGAGAACAACAAGTAATAATGCGGAGGCAGCCAGCAAGGTCAGGTGAGCCCCACTGGATCGCTCGGCGAGTCCACTTTCCATTTCCAGGATGGTGACTGACGAAAGCGGGCTGTCAATTCCGAAACCTCGTTTCAATCCAAGAAGGCCATCTGCACCTTGGGATATTTCTACAAAGCCCGCCGGCTTTCTTGAAACCATTCGCAACGTTGTTTGATCTATGTTGCTACTGGCAATGATGCTTCCGTCTTTCACTTCGACGACGAGGGCGTGCTCCAGTAGCAATTGGAATCGATCAATCATGCTGCCAATCTCGTCGGGCGTCGGAACTTCGTTTTCAATGATGGTTTGAAAACTCTCCACCTCCTTGTCAAGGCGATGTTTTCTGGACTCGTTCGAAAGCTGCTCTATTACATAAGTGTGCGAGAAAAAAATTAGTAAAAAATACAAGAGGCTGAAAGCGATGCCATATTGGAGGACAGTTTTTCCGATGCTTTTCTGCGCTGTCATGAAGGTGCTTTTGTCGATTGAGCGGAAGGCTTCAGTTGAAGGCACATAGAGGTGCTCTGATCGGAAAGCATAGTTGGAATCGAAGCGTGCCGCAACGGGTGCGAGCCGGAGCGAGGGACGCTCTGGTCTTCAGATCGGTCTGGCTTGGTCTTATCGTTCTTAGCCCGAATTTCTCATGAGGGGATAAAAGAAAGCGGCTGAAAGTGTTAAAATTTCAGGACCTTACACCATCAATCAACACCAACAACCGCTATCCAAAATGGTACCTGAAAAACTGACCTTCTCGCCACTGTCTCGCCGTCAAATTGAAGCCGATTTCTCCGGTGGCCATATCACCTCCGATGCCGGCCTGCTCCTGCTTCGCGAAGTCGACAATCAACACCAGCTCACTCAGCGCCTGGCTACGGTTCTGAACGATGCCCGTAATCCGGTACTGGTTCGCCACAAGCTTCAGACCATGATCCGGCAACGGGTCTTTGGCGTGGCCGCGGGGTACGAAGACCTGAACGATCACGAGGCGCTACGCGCTGATCAGGCACTTCAGACCGCGACCGGTGAAGAGGCCATTCTGGCGGGCAAATCGACCTTGTGCCGCATGGAACAGCGCGTAGACCGGCAGGCCGTGGTCAAGGCCCACGAACTGCTGTGGCATCACTTCATTGAACAGCACGAGACTCCACCCAAGGAAATTGTGCTGGACTTCGATGGCACTGATATTCCAGTGCATGGCGACCAGCCCGGCAAGTTCTTTAACGCCTACTACGATCACCATTGTTACTTCCCACTGTACGTGTTCTGCGGTCGTCATCTGCTGGTGAGCTACCTGCGCACCAGCAACCGAAGCGACAGCCGCCACAGCTGGGCCATTCTGGCCTTGCTGGTGAAGTTCATTCGGCAGTACTGGCCGGATACCCGCATCGTGTTCAGGGGTGACAGCGGCTTTTACCGTCCCCGATTGCTGAGCTGGTGCGACCGGAACAACGTGGACTATCTGGTCGGCATCAGCAAGAACAGCCGGCTGCTCAAGGAGGTAGATGTAGCCTCGATGCTGGTTCGCAAGGCTCACAACGAACTGGGTGAAAAAGTCTGCGCCACCTACCGGTTCCAGTACCAGGCCCGAACCTGGAAACACCCCCGCTGGGTGATCGCGCGTCTGGAGGAGGGCGAACTGGGTGCCAACCCCAGGTTCATTATCAGCTCCCGTTACGACGACGGCGTTAAACTCTACTACGAGCAATACTGTGCCCGGGGTGACATGGAAAACCGGATCAAGGATCAGCAGTTGTGTCTGTTCGCAGATCGCACCTCCAGCACGCGGTGGTGGACCAATCAGTGGCGGCTGCTTCTGTCGGGCTTTGCCTACACGTTGTTCGAACGATTACGGGCCCACCTGAAGAAGACACCCTTCGAGAGAATGAGCGCCAGTAACCTGCGGCTGAAGCTGATCAAGGTGGGCGCGGTCATCATTCGCAACACTCGGCGCATACGGGTGTTGATGAGCGATGCCTATCCTTACAAAGACGAACTCTCTGACCTGGTACGTCAACTGGTTCCGGGATAGAAGCCCGGGCTCCCCCGGCCCGACTCAATGGGGGAAAGGGGGCCGTGTGTCCGGACAACAGAAATTGATCAGTTATTAATCATTCGCGGCCGCAAATGAGCGATAATGGCGGTAACCTGCACAGTCTGCGAGACTTGCCGGGGACCTATGAGAAATCCGGGTTAGGCATTTGAATAACTTGATTTAGTGTCATCAAATCAAAGCCGACCTAAATGGCTTTTGAGCTTGTGGTAGCCGCTGAAAAAAACGTTTCATCAGCATATATTTTCAAGTGTGTTTAAAGTTTCGATGTTCTACTAAACACCCAAGGCCATTGAATGTTGCTGGTCTAATTGAAAAAAATGTCGGAGCCGTTTTATGAAGAAAGTATCCATGATTATAGTAGCTTCTTTCGTGGCAAGTGGTGCTTCTATAGCCCACGCAGGAGGGCAAGCGGACAGATACAACGAGGCAAGAAGCTATCCTAATAAGAGCATAGATGAACGTTCCTCCCAGTATCGTGTGGAAGAGAGCGAGACCATCAAAAAACTGAAGGAAGAACATAGATTGATTAAAGAGTTGATTGGGGATCTCTTGGAAAAGCAATAACATTTATCGTTGTTTACTTGGAGCCAGACGGGCAATTACGTGGCTCCAAGATTAATTTAATGGTAGATTTTTGTTAATTTTCCCAAAATTGCGAAAGTCGCGCTTTAGTATTGATGAATCTCGTAAGGAAGACAGAGCGCAAAATGTTGGAAAGCTGCATTCTTAACTAAGATATTTTGCAGTATTCATGGCTAATTCAGACCTCCCTCGATTTTTCATAAAACCATATCTAATCTAGAATTACCAAGTTAAAAATAGTTCTATTTTAGTCATCGTTTTTTCAATTCTTGTTCCTATTTGGTGCGCATTATTGATGAGCGCACTATCGACGAGCAATGCAACACTTGAAGCAGAGTGCTTATTGCATTGAATTGTTAAATATTTAATCATTTTTATGAACTGCGGCCCTGATTTGACAATAATTGCTCATAGAATAAGTTTTTTAAAAGGTGGCACAAAACGTGTATGCATTATAGGTGCGTTATTCAATGCGCAAATAACTAAGCTGCCCAAATAGAAGGTAAAAACGATGAAAAGACGTATCTCGACTAAAGATTGTTTGCTAAGTGTTGGTTTGCTCGTAACTCTCCAAGCGGTCCCGTTAATTGCCAGCGCAGGTGTTAGTGCTAATTTGGGCATAACAAGCAACTACTTATTTCGCGGTGTGACACAAACAGATGGCTCAACGGCGACGCAAGGCGGGCTTGACTACGAACATGCGTCGGGGCTTTATGTTGGCGGCTGGGGCTCCAATGTGGATTTCGGCGATGGGACGAGCTACGAGCTTGATCTTTATGCTGGCTTCTCCGGTGTAATTGAGGATATCGGTTACGATGTTGGCTACATTTATTACTCTTACCCTGATGCTCCTGAATCTATTGATTTTGGCGAAATATACGGAGAGTTGAGTTACAGCATTGTATCTATAGGTGTTGCTTACACAGCAAACAGCGACGTAAGCGGCGAAGGGCTGTTCGTTCCAGGCGATATCTATTATTACGCATCAGTTGATGTGCCACTGGAAGACGATTTCAGCACAGGTGTTTTGATTGGCTATTATGATTTCACTGATGATGGCAAGGCGTCTATTGGCGAGGCGAGCTACGGACATGCAGCTGTTAACGTCACCAAAGATGCGGGAAGCTTTGGAGCTTTTAGTGTTAATCTGGAGTACGCTGATATCGATTCAAGTAACGCACTTGGTTCGGTCAGTTCGGACGACCCGAAGTTTTGGCTGGGCTGGACTAAGTCTTTTTAATCTATTTGGTATTTTTCACCGAAATGGTTAATCGTTGAGAAAGCTGGCCCGGTTTGTGGGCCAGCGCATTTATCTGGCGAGCCCTGGTCCTTGAGGAAAATGGTTAAATCACAGTAAAATCATTTAAGCTTCAACCCTTTTTTGAAGAGAATCTCTTGCAAAGTAATATCCTTGTCCTCTCAATGTTTTTATTCGTTTTTTTCCGAGTATCTTTCTGAGCCTGGCTATGTAGACTTGAACGACATTTCTGGTTGGGCACCTTTCGATATTATAGAGTGCTTCAACAAGTTCGTCCTGTGAGAAAACTCTGTCAGGAGAGCGAAGAAAGCATTGTAAAAGGCGGTACTCCGTTGCGGTTAGTCTGAACTCTTTATGATCGGGAGTTGTTAGGGTTCTATAGGTTGCATTAAGTAGAAAACCATCCACGATGATCTTATCAGTTGCTCGCCCGTCTTTTCTTCGTATTATGGCGCTAAGTCGAGCTTTTAGTTCATCGAATTCGAAGGGTTTTGGAAGATAATCGTCTGCCCCGGCATTCAAGCCCTCAACTCTCTCTGTCCAGTTGGAGCGGGCAGTTAGAATAAGAATAGCTTCATCTCTGCCACTGCTTCTCCATTTTTGCATCAAAGAAAGCCCGTTCTCGTCGGGCAGTCCTATATCCAGAATGATCGCCTGATAACTGCTTGTCTCTACGAAGAAATTTGCCTCTTTTCCGTTTTGGGCAACATCTACAGTAAAGTTTTCCTTCGCAAGCCAAACGGAGATTTTTTCTGCGAGTACCGCGTTGTCTTCGACAATTAGAACCTTCATCTATAAGCGCCGTCTCTGGATGTTGGAAAATTGTGGCTGTCGCCCTTCTCGAGAGCAAATCAAAATTAGCTAAGAGACCGGACTTCAAGCGACCCGCTATAACAACAGACGAAGCTGAATCTAGCTTGAAAAAGGCATTACGGTGAGGAAAGTTTTCTATACAAACACTATCCACATGTGATCGCTTAACCACATACCAGGTGGCCGGGTCAACGATTGATCACCGGGACCGCCCTGGGAAGGTCAACTATCACGGACAACCCACTTTTCGGAGCAGGTGAGAAGTTGAGGGTTCCACTGTAGCGTTCGACAATTTCTCGAACAATCGCCAGCCCAAGGCCATGGCCTGGGGTCTGCTCGTCCAGCCGCAACCCCCGTCGACCCAGATTGCCGATTTCAGCGTCCGCGACGCCGAGCCCATCGTCTGTTACGCCGATCTGCAGATTTCCGGAGTGTTGAACGAGTGACAGCTCCACGCATCGTTCCGACCATTTGCCTGCATTGTCCAGAAGGTTGCCCATGATTTCATTCAGGTCGTGCTCCTCGATCGGCCAGCGGGCGTCCTCCGGCAGGGAGCTCGACAGTTCAAAGGACTTTTCCGGGTATAGTCGCCCCAGCATCCAGACTAGATCCCGTGCCTGTTTCAGAGGGTAAGCGCTTTTCCCAACCTGTGGCCCTGCAAAGCGACTTCGGCGCATCTCGGCTTCAAGCTGTTTGTCGATGTCATTGAGTCTCGCGGTCATCTGAAGGCGGAGATCGTTGGAGAGCGGACGACTGGTGTCCTCAAGAATCTGCCGGACGGCCGCAATGGGGGTTTTGACGCTGTGAGACAGATTCGCCAGCGCATCCCTTGATCGTTCCAGGCGTTGATCCAGCGAGTCGAGCAATTGGTTGAGCTACTGGGCCAGCGGTCGAAATTCCTCAGGTGCTTGGACATGAATCCGCGAGACCTTGCCATCCTGAAGTCGCTTCAGCGTGGCCTTCAGTTCGACGACAGGGCGCATGGACAGATTGATACCGAACCAGATCACAACGACCAACAGCAGAATCAGCAGAATAGAGACGATGGCCGTCCACCCGTGCAACTCTGCCTGGCTGCGTTTCAGTGCGCCAAGATCCTCGGACACGATCACTACAATCGGCGTATCGCCGATCCGGAACGACTTTCGGTACGCAAGAATGCTCTTTGGGCCTTCGACGGTGTCCGCATCCCGAACACGAACGGTCCCATCCTTTGCTGATTCTATTAACGACGTTAACACCGGTGCCCAGGAATCCGGGGAAATGATCGTTCTGGACGGAGAATGTATGGCGAAGGCGTGGTGAAAGACTTCCTGAAAATAGTCACCAGTCTGGAGACTGTCCAATTGACCGCCAGAATCACGAATCTGATGCTCCAGAAAGGCGACCTCATCCTTGAGACGTGTCTCGACGAATTCCCGGGACATCCGGTCCAGTAAGAGGCCGTGAACCAGCCATGCAAGCCCCATTAGCGCAATGCCCGCTGGCAGTAGCAATAAAAGCAAGGTGCCTTTGACGGATCTGGGCTTGCTAAACCGCGTCATTAAACAGATACCCCTGGCCGCGACGGGTTGCAATGGTGTCGTTGCCAACCAGTTTTCGCAGTCTGCGGATATAGGCTTCGATGACGTTCTCATTCGGGCTGTCGTTCAGGTTGTAAAGCTGTTCCATTAATTGTTCTTTCGAGAACACATGGCCGGGACGGCTCATCAGACAGCGCAGCAGGCGAAATTCCGTGCCGGTGAGGCTGTGCTCCGTGCCATCCTCGGATTTCAGGCTTTGACGATTCTCATCCAGTTCGAAGCGTCCGGCTTTGACCATTGAATGAATGCGACCTTCGCTTCGACGCACAATGGCGTTAAGCCGGGCGATGAGTTCTTCGGTCTGAAAGGGTTTTGCAAGGTAGTCATCCGCTCCAGCTTTAAGGCCTTCCACCTTGTCGTGCCAGTCGCCCCTGGCGGTCAGAATAAGCACCGGACAGACGACCTGATGTTTTCGCCACTTCCTTAATACGTCTAATCCATTGCCGTCAGGAAGGCCAAGATCCAGAACGACGGCCCGATAGTCCTCCTGCTCGCCCAGAATCGCGGCTTCTTTGGCGGTGTAGGTCGTATCAACGCTGAACCCTGCCTTTTCAAGCTGACCACGTAATCCTTCAGCCAGCAAACGGTCATCTTCAACGAGCAGTAATCGCATCGGACATTCCTTCTCTGAGCCAAGAAATAGTCTTGGAGTGTCGCCGATCAACCTGAATTCAGCCTGAACGACAAAATAGTTTGGTATTTTTCAGCGAGAATTCAGGTTAATGCGCGATGGTGTGATTCGTATTTTGGCATCGCTCTTTGCTCAGAGCTAACCGACGCCGGGATTTCCGGCCACTTTATCAATGGAGAAGACAAGATGAACGCATCCAAGTTGATTGTTGCAGCCGCTGCCATGTCAATGTCCGCAGCGACCCTCGCCGCCGGTGCTCATGGCGGTGGCCATGGTGCCAGCAGCGGCGAACCGGGTAAAGCCTCGGAAGCCTCTCGCACTATTACAGTGGAAATGTACGACAACTACTACGAACCCGAAGAAATCAGTGTGAAGCCTGGTGAAACCGTTCGCTTCGTGGTGGAGAACAAAGGAAACCTCGTGCATGAGTTCAATGTTGGCACTCCCGACATGCATGAAGCTCATCAAGAGGAAATGATGATGATGGTTGAGCATGGCGTGATCCAGGGCGGCAAGCTCAACCAGGACATGATGAACATGGATATGGGCAATGGCAAAACCATGAAGCATGACGACCCGAACAGCGTGTTGCTGGAGCCCGGCCAAAGCAAAGAAGTGATTTGGAAGTTTTCTGATAAAGGCAATATCGAATTCGCCTGCAACGTGCCAGGCCACTACCAGGCCGGCATGTACGGTGACGTTAACTTTGAGTAAACATGCGTACTGAAAACCCGCGAATGCACGGGTTGGGACTGTTTTCCAGCCCTGCTTCAACGAAGTGCAGTTTGGAGTAAGAAAAAGATGAAAACACGCCTACTGACAGGACTTTTAAGCCTGCTGATGCCAGCCATGGTTATGGCCGGTGAGTACGACCTGACGGTCGACCGGGTAAAAATTGATACTGGCGATTTCGTGAAAGAAGGCATTGGATACAATGGCGCATCTCCGGGACCGGTGATGCGCTTCAAAGAAGGCGAAAACGTAAAGATCAACGTGACCAATAACCTGGACGAGATGACGTCCATTCACTGGCACGGCCTGATCCTTCCTTTTGATCAGGACGGTGTGCCTGGTATCAGCTTTCCAGGCATCAAGCCGGGTGAAACCTTTACCTATGAATTTCCTATCCAGCAGGCAGGCACCTACTGGTTCCACAGCCACTCTGGTTTTCAGGAGCCGGACGGCGCCTATGGTGCCATTGTCATCGAGCCCGAGGGCCGTGAGCCATTCCGCTACGATCGTGAATACGTGGTGCAGCTGACTGACAAGCACCCCCATTCCGGTGACCGCATCATGCGCAACCTGAAAATGATGCCGGATTACTACAATCGCGAGCAGCAAACCGTTGGCGAGTTTTTCTCGGACGTGTCAAAAAATGGCCTGATGAACACCGTCAGTGACCGTATGGCCTGGGGTGGCATGCGGATGATGAAAGCGGACGTTGAGGATATCCATGGCTTTACGGGCCTGATCAACGGCAAAGGCCCGGACCAGAACTGGACGGGACTCTTTGAGCCGGGCGAACGCATTCGGCTGCGATTCATCAACTCTT
This sequence comes from Marinobacter sp. KM021, assembly GCF_050707965.1. NCBI lineage: Bacteria > Pseudomonadati > Pseudomonadota > Gammaproteobacteria > Pseudomonadales > Marinobacteraceae > Marinobacter > Marinobacter sp. KM021. The sequence goes on along the minus strand of NZ_CP136129.1, from coordinate 1,913,361 downwards.
CTGCGATGACCTACTTCGACATCCGGATTCCTGGTCTGGACATGACGGTTGTCCAGGCTGATGGCAACAACGTTCAGCCGGTCAATGTGGACGAATTCCGGATTGGTGTGGCGGAAACCTACGATGTGATCGTTCGCCCGAGAGACAAGCAGGCCTACACCATTTTTGCTGAATCCATGGGGCGGTCCGGCTATGCCAGGGCAACGTTGGCCCCCGAAGAGGGTATGGAAGCGGCCGTGCCGCAACTGCGCGAACCGGCGCGCCTGACCATGGCTGACATGAGCGGTATGGCCGGCATGGACCATGGCAGCATGTCTGGCATGGATCATGGGAACATGGATATGAACAGCTCGGAAGGTATGTCCGGAATGGATCACTCCAACATGGAAGATATGGATCATTCTGACATGTCCGGCATGGATCATGGTTCCATGGTGATGGGAAAAGAAGGCCCAAGCGATCCCTTTTATGCCAAGGGAAGTGGCCTTGTGCCCACAGCGGCCAATGGCGGCAAGTTCCTCTCTTACGCTGACTTGAAGGCTCAGGATCCGCTGTACGAAGACCGGGAACCGACCCGGGAAATAGAGCTTCGCCTGACCGGTAATATGGAGCGTTACATCTGGAGCATTAATGGCGTCAAGTATGAAGACGCCGATCCGATTCGTCTCAAATACGGTGAGCGGGTCCGTTTCAAGTTTGTGAATGAAACCATGATGACACACCCCATGCACCTGCACGGCATGTGGTCGATTCTGGACGTTGGCGCCGGCCAGTGGAACCCGATCAAACATACAATCAACGTGAACCCGGGCACCACGGTTTACATGGAAACCGAGGTCGACGCGCCCGGCCAGTGGGCGTTCCACTGTCACCTGTCCTATCACGCGGCCGCTGGTATGTTCCTCAAGGTAATTATTGAAGGTGGGCCAGATTCAACGCAGGCCAAAACAGACGTGATTGCTGAAGATGGAGGTGAGGCATGAGTTGTATTCGATCACTTGTCGCCGTCAGTTTTCTTGCCTCTATTGGTGTCTCAACGGCGGTGACAGCTCAGGAAATGATTTCCGACACCACGGCTCGTAAACAGCCGCTCACAACCTGGGGCGTTCAATTCGAGGAATTTGAGTACCGCTACAGCGACGATGACGAGGAGCTGGGCGTCTGGAATGCGGATGCCTTCTACGGCACCGACGAGCTGAAACTCCGGTGGATTTCAAAAGGTGAGTACAGCCTGGAGGAGCGGGCCTACGAATCACTGGAAAACCAGCTGGTCGGCCAGATCCCCATTTCCAAGTTCTTCGACGCCAAAGCGGGTGTTCGCTTCGACACCCCCGAGGGACCGGATCGCACTTATGCCGTGTTGGGTGTCGCTGGGCTTGCACCGCAATGGTTTGAGGTTGACGCCAACCTGTATGTGAGCAATGAAGGTGAGACGTCCGCTGAACTTGACGCAGAGTACGAGCTGCTGCTCACTAACTATTGGATCCTTTCCGCAACGCTGGATGCGACGGTAGCGTTCAGTGAAGACAGGGAAATTGGCATCGGCAAAGGATTGGTTTCCACCGAAACCGGCCTCCGGCTCCGCTACGACCTGATAGACCGTGCGTTCTCACCCTACGTGGGTGTGGTGCACGAGCGTAAGTATGGCGATAGCGCTGACCTGGCCGAGGCGAGCGGCGGCGGCACAGAAGACTGGTTTGTCGTGATCGGCGCTCGAATCGCCTTCTGACGTTGATGCTAACGGGCCATGGGGAAACCCATGGCCCGTTTTCGTCTAAGATTTGATTCAACACAAATCTACGGGAAGTCTGTGTCTGTTTTCAGTCGCAGTTCAGGTTGAAGTGTTTTGATCCAGAGAGAAGTTATCTGGAAGAGAGGTGTCGCCCCATGACCAAAGCACACAAAGCAACCAATCAGGAACAGTTTTTGTTGCGCCGGAAATTGGCCATCGAGGGGATGGGAGAAGGTCAGTGGGAGGATCTCATCCACGATCTTAACCACCACCCCTGCGTTGATTTCGCCGAGCGTAAACCGAATGGCACATTGCGGGTGACATATGACGGAACCCACTGGTCTGTCGATGAATTACTGGAACTGGTCAAGGCCTGCGGTGGCCGATTGAAAACCGGATGGTGGACCCGGCGCAAACTGGCCTGGTACCGGGTTACCGACGACAACGTCCGGGCAAATGCCAAGCATGAGCCGTTCTGCTGTTCCAAGATTCCACCCATGAAAAAATAACAGGAGGTTGAATGAACAGGGAGGAAGATCGAACCACTCGCTATCAGGAAGGCAGCCTCACTCTGCCCGGAACCGTCATGCTGGGTACCGGCGTCATGATTGGCGCCGGTATTTTTGCGTTGACCGGGCAGATGGCCCAGATGACCGGCGTACTTTTCCCGCTGGCCTTTCTCGCTGCGGCGGTGATTGTGAGCTTCAGCGCCTATTCCTACATCAAGATCTCCAACGCCTACCCGTCGGCCGGGGGCATTGGTATGTACTTGCATAAAGCTTACGGAAACCGGCTGCCAACGGCTTTCAACGCCCTGTTGATGTACTTTTCCATGGTGATCGCCCAGAGCTTCCTGGCCCGCACCTTTGGCTCTTACACCATGCAACTATTCGGCGGGGATGACAGTGGCCGCATGGTGCCCATTCTCGGCGTGGCGCTCATTCTTGCGGCCTTTCTGATCAACCTGCTGGGCAATCGGATGATTCAAGGGGTGGCTTCCTTTATCGGGATCCTGAAAATCGGCGGCATACTGATTTTCGGTCTGGTCGGGGTCTGGATTGCCGACTCAATCTCGGTTGATTTTTCGGAGCCCGGTGAAGCCGGAGCGCTGGGCAACTTCCTGGGCGCAACCGCACTGGGGATTCTGGCGTTCAAAGGCTTTACGACCATCACCAACAGTGGTTCGGAAGTAATAGACCCAAAGCGAAACGTCGGGCGCGCCATCGTGATTTCCATTGCCGCCTGCGTGGTGATCTACACGCTGGTGGGCTTCGCGGTCGCCAGCAACCTGTCACTGGCTGAAATTATCGAAACGCAGGATTACTCCCTCGCTGCTGCTGCGCGTCCCGCTCTCGGCGATTACGGTGTCTGGTTTACTGTCGCTATTGCCATGATGGCCACGGCGGGCGGTATTCTCGCCAGCGTCTTCGCGGTATCCCGCATGCTGGCGATGCTGACGGAGATGAAGCTCGTACCACATCGGCATTTTGGCATGCCCGGCAGCATCCAGAAACACACACTGGTGTATACCGTTGTCCTGGGGCTGATCCTCACCGCCTTCTTTGATCTGTCACGAATTGCCGCGCTGGGTATCGTGTTTTACCTGATTATGGACATTGCCATTCACTGGGGTGTACTGCGCTATCTTCGCAAAGACATCAAGGCCAACACCTGGGTGCCAGCAACAGCCATCTTGTTGGATCTTTTGGCGCTGGGCGGCTTCGTCTGGGTAAAGCTTAATACGGACCCGTTCGTCATCAGCGTGGCAGTCGTGACCATGATCGTGATTGCAGTATCCGAGCAGATTTTCCTTAAAAGATCACCGGAATCGGCGCAAGCGAAACAGGAAGAGAGTCATGCGCATCATCATTAATCTGAATCAGGAAGAGAGGCTATTGCCATGATGGGAGATAACATGTTCGGGAACACCATGTGGGCAGGCCACTGGCTGTGGATGCTGGTGATTGCCATTGTGGTCGTCATTCCGGCCTGGCGTATTTGCCAGCGCACGGGGTATCCGGGGTGGATGGGTGTACTGATACTGATCCCTATCGTCAATCTGGTTCTGCTGTATTTCATTGCATTTGCAGACTGGCCCGCCGATAAAACAGGAGATCAGAATGGCTGAGCACCATCACGCCCATGACCACGATCACCACGCCGATAAAGAACCTGGCGGGCACACCGCCAAGGATCCGGTTTGCGGCATGGCAGTCGATCCGCATACCGCGGAACACCGCAGCCAGCATGGCGGTAAAACCTGGTACTTCTGCTCGTCGCGTTGCCAGTCCAAATTCGACGAGGACCCTGAGCAGTACCTCGATTGGGAAAAGAAACAGCAAGAGCCGGTAGCGCCGGGCACTATGTATACCTGTCCCATGCACCCCGAGATTCGGCAGCAAGGGCCAGGGGACTGCCCAATCTGCGGCATGGCCCTAGAGCCCGAGCAGGTAAGCCTGGACGACGGGCCCTCGGAAGAACTCAAAGACATGACCCGCCGATTCTGGATCGGCCTGGTGCTGGCCCTGCCTGTACTGGTACTGGAGATGGGTGGGCACCTCACCGGACTCGATCACATTATAGCCCCGCAGATGTCCAACTGGATTCAACTGGTGCTGGCAACGCCTGTGGTGCTCTGGTGCGGTTGGCCCTTCTTCGTCCGGGGTTGGAAATCCGTGGTTAGCCGTAACTTGAACATGTTTACGCTCATTGCCATTGGTACCGGCGTCGCGCTGATCTACAGCCTGGTGGCGACCCTGGCGCCGCAGATCTTCCCAGGCGCCTTCCGGCAGGAAGACGGGTCGGTCGCCGTCTACTTCGAGGCGGCTGCTGTCATCGTGGTGCTGGTGCTGCTGGGGCAGGTGCTGGAATTGCGTGCCAGAGAGAAAACCTCTGGTGCCATCAAGGCCCTGCTGGATCTGGCACCGGCGACGGCCAGAAAACTGGACGACGATGGCAGCGAATCCGATGTGTCGCTTGATCAGGTCAAGGTCGGTGACCGCTTGCGGGTACGTCCGGGAGACAAGGTGCCGTTGGACGGCGAGGTGCTTGAAGGCAGCTCCAACGTGGATGAATCCATGGTGACCGGTGAGCCTTTGGCAGTCAGCAAAAAATCCGGCGACCAGGTGATCGGTGGTAGCATCAACCAGCAGGGCAGTTTCATCATGCGGGCGGACAAGGTCGGCCGGGACACCATGCTGTCTCAGATCGTGCAGATGGTGGCCAGCGCCCAACGTAGCCGTGCACCGATTCAGGGGCTGGCCGACAAGGTCGCGGGCTATTTCGTGCCAGCGGTGATAGTGATCGCCATTATCGCCTTTATAGCCTGGTCATTGTTCGGGCCCACGCCGCCTATGGCGTTCGGGCTGATTGCAGCGGTCAGTGTTCTGATCATTGCCTGCCCTTGCGCACTTGGCTTGGCGACGCCCATGTCCATCATGGTGGGTGTCGGACGCGGTGCTCAAAGTGGCGTTCTGATTCGCGATGCGGAAGCCTTGGAGCGTATGGAGAAGGTGGACACCGTGGTGGTGGATAAAACCGGCACGCTGACAGAGGGCAAGCCGCAAGTCACCCGGCTTGTCGCGGCCAACGGGTTCGATGACAGTAGTCTCATGCGTTATGCAGGCGGCCTGGAGAAAGGCAGTGAGCACCCACTGGCTCACGCCATACTCGATAAAGCCAAGGGCATGGACCTGAAGCTTCCGGATGCGGAAGACTTTGACTCTCCGAATGGTAAAGGGGTTACCGGTCGAATAGACGGCAAGCGGGTGCTACTTGGTAACCGCCTTCTCATGGAGTCGGAAAATGTCGACACCACGCGATTTGACGGCGACGCCGACCAGCTCCGAAAAGATGGTGCTACCGTGATTTTTGCTGCTGTCGACGGAAACGTCGCAGGGTTGCTGGCGATTGCCGATCCGGTCAAGGAAACCACCGAAGCCGCTATTTCCGCGCTGCAAAAAGACGGCATCCGGGTGGTCATGCTGACCGGCGATAACCGCACTTCAGCTGAAGCAGTTGCCCGAAAACTGCATATCGACGAAGTGGAAGCGGAAGTCCTGCCGGAAGATAAGGGCAAGATCGTCCAGCGCCTGAAAGACGAAGGCTGTGTTGTCGTGATGGCGGGTGACGGCGTAAACGATGCGCCTGCACTGGCAACGGCGGATGTCGGTGTGGCCATGGGCACCGGGACCGATGTCGCCATCGAAAGCGCCGGCATTACGCTGCTACGCGGCGACCTGATGGGCATTGTCGAGGCGCGCCGTTTGTCTCTGGCGACCATGCGCAATATCCGTCAGAACCTGTTTTTCGCCTTCGTTTACAACTCCGCCGGTGTTCCGATAGCGGCAGGGGTTTTGTACCCGTTTTTCGGGATACTGCTGTCGCCCATTTTTGCAGCGGCCGCCATGTCGCTGTCCTCGGTCAGCGTGATCGTGAATGCGCTGCGTTTGAGGGTGGTGAAACTCGGGTCAAAGCAATGAACTTCTGAATCATTGGAGGTAGCTATGTCATACACGATCGATCAAGTTATCAAAGATGTCGATTTCGAGGACGTGGACAGAAGAGCGCGTCAGGCCCTCACTGATCACGGGTTCGGTGTGCTGACAGAAATTGATGTCAAAGCCACCATGAAGAAAAAGCTTGACAAGGATATGTTGGCCTATCGGATTCTCGGGGCCTGCAATCCTGGCATGGCCTGGGAAGCCATCGGTGTGGAGCCTCGCGTGGGTGCCATGCTGCCTTGCAACGTTATTCTTCGTGAGGTTTCGGAGGGCATTGAGGTAAGTGCAGTGGATCCATTGGCTTCCATGAGCGCCATCGATAATGACGAGCTCAAGCAGGTTGCCGGGAAGGTCAGGGATATGCTCTCTGAGGTTGTGGAATCGATCTGAAGCCGGTAGAGGCGTCGATTTGCTGCAGTGCCTGCGGTTTGCAATGGATTAGCGAATTAGCCAGGCGAGCGCATAGCCCAACTGAACACTGGAAATGCAAATAGGACTCCTCATTTGACGACGGGATACCTATTTGATGTCAGTCATATTATGGAGAAGAAAAAAGGAAAAAAGATATGGATATAAAGACTTTTGGACAACTGATCGACTGGACGCGCGATCTGCACTCACATCTGGCGAGCTGTCTGTCCCATTGCGCAACAAAGCACGAGGAAGAACGGGCCCGTGCGCTTTTGGATTATCTGGCAGCTCATGAATCGGACATAGAGCGGATCGTGAACGAGTTTGAGCACCAAGGGGATAAGAAGGCACTGGAAACTCGGGTGTACGACTACCTGTCCCATAATCCGATCAAAACTCATCGAACCTGCGACGAGCCTTACGCGAAGCTTGATTTTGATGGTATCTGCCGGGAAGTGTTCGACTTTCATGATCAGATTATTGATCTCTACAAAACGCTGATTGGAAAAGCCGAAATTCCAGAAGCAAAAGAGCTGTTCGAATCTCTTTTGGCGATGGAGGAAAATGAGTCGATGAGACTGGCTCGTCAGGTTGGCCGAATGCAGGATCTATGAGATCCGAGCACTTTTGCTGACGGCTTAATCCCTTTGAATGTTTCCAATTGAGGCTCACCTTCACACCTCAAAGACGGGCGCAAAGCCACCTCCCGGCGTTCGAAAGTTGGTGGCCTGGCCCTGGTACACACGGGCAGCGGCAAGCAGATGTTGCCCGGCATAGGTGTACAAACGGATATCGACCTTTCTGGTGGTGACCGTGCCATCCACTCTCAGGGTGCGTTCTCCGGCGGGAACGAAGTTCTGCGCGATGTAATCACCCTTCAGGATCTCTTCGAAAACGCGGCGGGTTAGTTTTTCGCCCCGATAGACGCCCTTGCTGCCATGGCCCGCTACCGGTTTGAAAAACAGTTTACGCCGGTTGCTCCACAACTCCGCCTCATCACTTGCTGAAACCAGCCGGGTCTTCGGTACAGCTCTATCCAGAAATCCTGCCTCGGTTTCACTCAGGCCCCAGTCGCGCAGGGTTTGGGCATCAGATAGCAGGATCAGGTTCCGTTTGTCGGCCATCAGCGCATGGGCGCGTGGATTGGGCGTGACGACCGCCGCGCCGTCGAGGTAGGCGCGCCTCAGCGCCCCAAGAGCCGGGGCCTCCAAGGCAAAATCCACCAGGCGGTTGTACACCATGCCGATAGGCTTGCCGTGGGCGCTCAGAGCGCCATCAACATACTCAAGCTCCGATGGATCGAGGATCAAGGTCTCAATGCCTCTGGCCTGGAATAACTGCTGGGCCAGTTGGAATTCTGGGAACATAAACTGGGATTCAGGGGCATCGTCCACAATGGCCAGGCAACCGGGCGTCGAGTCGCCACCTTGCCGTTGCCACTCCTGCTGGAACATGGCAAACACCGCGTCCTCGAACCCATCCAATGCACGGTTGGTGCCAGCGGTCTGCTGGGACGGGTCACAGCATCGGTGTTGAGCCCGGGCCAATACCGTGTTCAGAAATGCGCCGCCGGCATTGGTGTTGATTTCGATCAGCTGAGGCCCGTTCTCGCCCAGGTGAAAGTCGTAGCCCATGAACGCCCCGATGGGGCCTGGATCAAAACCGGCGATGTCCGGCGCCCAGGACAGAGCTTTTTCCTTATAGGGCGGAAGCTCGGCTGCGGATTCGATCGCCTGAACAATCCGCTCCATCGTCGCGATGTCAGCCTGGGGAACAAAAACCGGCGTGTTTGAAAAGAGATGATGGATCTCGGGAGTGGCCGGTGCCCCGTTCCCAGTGTCTGAAAACTGCTTCTGGAGGCTGTCAGTGAGCGCTTTTCGGTCAAGGGTGATGCAGTAACACTGCCGGTTGAGCTGGTCGGCGTGGGTTTTGGTTGTTCGCTGGTTTTCCTGGGGCACGTCTTGCATTGGTCGTCCATGGTCATTGTGAATCGTTCCACCTTGATTCTGGTCAAACGAATGCATGTTTCGCAACTGTTTTCAGGCCTGTTTCAGCTTGGTGTGATGGACTGCCAAGTAATGACCATGCCTGTTCGGGATCTTGCTTACCGGGCGAGGAGATCTTACTGAAACCCTCTGACCAAAAAGGGCACGCTATGAACCATTCGTTGCGCAAGCAGTGTATTGCTGGTATCACGGCCAGTGTCGCTATGAGTTTTTCGCTGATGGTGGCCGCAGACACGAACCGGGCATTTGTTCCCATGGGCACAGCGGATGCCGTCGGCGTTATTGATCTGGAAAACCGCAAGGTGACGTCGTCCATTGGCGGCACCCTGAATACCCACGGTTCGGCACTGACCCCGGATGGCCGGCATCTGGTGGTGGGTAGTTTGTCGGCGCATGATCGTCAGGAGCCGGTTAGTCGCCCCGAAGGCGTTTCAGAAGATGAACACGCCGCTCATCATGGGGGCGGGCAGTCTACTGAATTGGAAGCAGGGAGTACCGGGCTGCTCTATTTGGTGAACACGGCCACAAAGACGATTGACCGCAAACTGGAAGTGCCGGGGCCGGTGCACCATGTGCTGGTGACTTCCAACGGTCGCTATGCCGTTTCCACGCATCCTGCCAGTGGCAGTATCAGCGTTGTGGATCTGGATTCCGGTCAGTTGGTCAAAACTGTGGCGACGGGGCCGGCCCCCAACTATCTGGTGCAAACCGACGACGGCCAATCCCTTCTGGTCAGCAATACCGGTAATGGCACGGTCAGCGAAGTGGATACCGAGCACTGGTTCGTCGAGCGCAATTTGCGAGTTGGCGGCAACCCAGAGCATATGGTGCTTGCCCCCGGCAACCAGCGGCTCTACGTGAATGATGCTGCATCCGGCCAGGTTCTTGTCCTTGAGCTTGCCAAAGGCGCGGTGGCGAACCGGTACGAGGTTGGGGAGGCGCCCCATGGCGTTGGCTTGAGCGCAGATGGCCAGACCCTCTATGCCACCAGCCAGGGCGGCAACCAAGTGGTCCGGATTGAGCTAGCCAGCGGCGCCCGCCACACCAGGCCGCTGGCTCCTGCGCCCTATCATCTTGCGGTCTCTCCCTACGATGGCCAGCTACTGGTGACCAGTCGGGCAGAGAACAAGCTTTGGGTGCTCGACCCGGAATCCCTCGATGTGGTTGATGAGATCGCGCTGAGCGGCATAGGCCATCAGATATCCCTTGAGGCCCACTAGTACCCTGTTCTGACACTGGCTTTTTCGCAAAGGAACCGCTCATGGATCGACGCTTTAAAATTACCTTGGCAATGTTTGCCGTTATCGCACTGGTTTTACTCTGGGGAGAACACAAGGTTCATCTGCTTGGCGCCTTGCCCTGGCTGATACTGCTTGCTTGTCCGCTGATCCATATTTTTATGCACGGAGGGCACGGAGGGCACGGAGGGCATGGAGGACATGGAGGACATGGAGGACATAACCACCAGGCAGAGCAACCGGGAAAGAGTGGAGAGCAGCGTGATGACTGATGGTGCATCGGATTATGGCCTTTGGAGCCTAGTGGTGCTGAATTCGGCGATTTTCATATTCTTCGCCTTCAGTTTTTTCAAACCGCAGACCCGCCGGGACTGGCGTTCGTTTGGTGCTTTCAGCGCGTTTCTGGTGGCACTGTTCACCGAGATGTACGGGTTCCCGCTGACGCTCTACTTCCTCTCCGGCTGGCTGCAGAGCCAGTATCCCGACGTGAACTGGTTGGCTCACGACAGTGGCCACTTGCTGGAAATGCTGTTTGGTTGGAAGGGTTCCCCACACTTTGGGCCGTTTCATCTCTTGAGCACAGTGTTTATTGGCCTCGGGTTTTATCTGATTGCGGCTGGCTGGCGTACCCTGTATGCCGCGCAAAAGGCAGGGCAGTTGGCCACAACCGGCCTGTATGCCCACGTTCGCCACCCCCAGTATTCCGGCTTCGTGCTCATCATGTTCGGTTTTCTGCTGCAGTGGCCAACGCTGCTGACGCTGGCCATGTTCCCGGTGCTGGTGTGGATGTACTCGCGCCTGTCTATTCACGAGGAGCGTGAAACAGAAAAAGCGTTCGGCTCCGATTGGCGGGCCTATGCAGCCAGAACTCCCCGTTTTATTCCGCAATTGAGGAATTTGAGGCGCAAGCAAATCGAGGAACAAGAATGATGCATGGGGCAACTATCTCAGTAGGCGTTCTTGCAGTCGCACTAATCAGCGGCTGCGGTAAACAGACGGTGGATGACCGCTGGTACACACAGGCTGAGGTCGAGCGCGGCGCAGTGGTGTTCGACAACAACTGCGCAAGCTGTCATGGATCCAACGCTCAAGGCGCCTTCAATTGGAGAAAGCGGCTAGCGGATGGTTCCTTTCCGCCGCCGCCACTCAACGGAACAGGCCACGCCTGGCACCATCCATTCGACATGCTGATGGGCACAATCGCTCAAGGTGGCGCTCCCATGGGCGGACAAATGCCTGCCTTCGGAGGTATACTTTCTAAAGACGATCAAAAAGCCGCTATCGCCTTCTTCCAGAGCAAATGGGATAAGCGGATATATGATGCATGGTTTGAAAGGAGCGGGATGTAAGCTTTAGCTTTTGGGAAAATTTAGTCTATTCGACCCTTTTAAATATAAAATAAAAAGCCACGTTTTTAACGTGGCTTTTTCGCTGCTAATATTTTCAGTGTTTGAGAGCGTGGATTCCAAACTTCTTATACTTTATGAATCATGATGGCTCTTTAACTTCGCTGCACTCATTTCCATATGCATTTTTTTATGCTGATTTTCCATATCTGACTTGCTCATATTCATTTTCATCTGCTTATGATGATTGGTCATTGCGCCAGTATCCATAGTGCTCTCAGTTGTTTTTTGCGGATAGCTTCGCGCCTCGTTGAACCGGTCGGCCAATCCTGAATTGGCAGTGGCCATGGTAGAAAATAAAGTGGCAGCTGCGGCAGCGATAATGATTTTTTTCATGATGTTCTCCTTAATTGCCTTAAACCGTTCAAGAAATTCAGTTCAGTTTCAGTTTTCTGTGATTTACTTGAGCGCGATCAGGACGTCGACTGCTCGAAGCCCGAGCCAGCCGGCGCTTGCGTCTCCACGAGTTGACTTTACCGCAGGGATTACCCTGCGGTATTTTTTTGCCTTTGTTTCAGAGCTTTGTGATAAGCCCGGCCTTCTTCCGTCATCATTTGCACGCGAGCCTCAAAGCCCCCTTCGGACATCGCATTACGTGTCATGTCTCTGTGTAAGCGCTGCATCTCTTCATTCTTAAGTATTTCTTCAATGGATGATTTGTCCATCATTTGGCTGTGCATGGCCTTCATGTCCTTATTGTCTGACATGTTGCCGGCGAGTATGGACGTTGAAACAGTAACTGCTGCTGCAAATATAAGTAAATTTTTCATTTTTACACCTCCTAGTTGGTTGATGAGTTAATTAAAACATCGGTTTCTGAATTGATCCTGAAAGAAACAAAACAATTTAAAATAAAGTAACTTTTTTCAGGAATAACAGTATCTTGATGTAAATCAAATTGTGCATTTTCGTTCTGCAATTCAGTTTGGTTTCAGATAATTGCTATAAGATTGCGAGTCAGAAACATTTCAATGGAGATATAACGTTGTCCATTCTTCCTCACCTTATAAAGCCGGCCTTTCTCGGTGCTCTGGTTTTGACCAGTTTGCCCGCTTGGACGGCACCCAGACTTGAGTTAACCGGCGCGATTGATGCGGCCATCGAGAACGATCCCTGGCTGCGTCAGAGTGTGCAGATGCAAGATGCTCTGTTGGAAGAAGCTGTTGCCGATGGGGCACTCCCGGACCCCCGGATGACGCTTGGTGCCGCGAATTTGCCCACGGATACTTTCGATACCGGACAGGAGGCAATGACTCAGGCCACCATTGGATTTACCCAGCGAATTCCGCGAGGTGATAGCCGTCAGCTGGCCAGTGAAAAAAAGCAGGAAATGGCAGGCGTTCAGCCTTTTCGGCGCGAGAACCGCCGGGCGCAGGTCATGGAATCGGTAGCGCATCTCTGGCTTGAGGTCTGGCGAACCCAGCAAAGCATCGAACTGATTGAAGATAATCGTGCTCTGTTTCAACAGTTAGAGGATGTCGCAGAGGCTGGGTATACCTCAGCAAGCATGGGTTCCAGGCAGCAGGATGTTATCCGTGCCTCGCTGGAACTGACGCGACTTGAGGACCGGCTGACGGTGCTGCATTCGCAACAGGCATCGAACCGCGCGGAGCTGGCAGAGTGGATAGGCCCGGACCAGGCCAAGCTGGCTGTCAGTAAAGATGTACCCAACGAGTTGCTGAGAGTGTTTCCTCTGGGCTGGGCTGAAACATCCGCAGAGGCACTGATCCGTCATCCGTCAATCCGCGCGACTGATCAGCTGATTGATGCCCAGAGTGTTGACGTTGACCTGGCTCGCCAGGCCTACAAGCCGGAATGGTCAGTATCTGCACAATATGGATACAGGGAGCGGGCACCAAACGGTCAGGACAGGGCCGACCTGTTTTCTGTAGGCATTGGCTTTGATCTCCCGATCTTTACAGGCAACCGGCAGGATCGAAAACTGAATGCATCAGTGGCGCGACTGGAGGCGGCAAAAACAGAACGTATTTTGCAGATCCGGGGACTTCAGGCCAAAGCCCGTGCGGCCGTGGCCCGGATCGAACGACTGGATGACCGCATAGAGCTCTATGAACAGACCCTGCTGCCGCAAATGGAGGCGCAGGCAAGCGCAGCATTGACTGCTTACAACAACGATGACGGCGACTTCGCCGAAGCGGTACGAGCGCGAATTGCAGAGCTTAATACCCAGGTTGAATTGATACAGATGATGGCCGAGCGGGCCAAAAATCTGGCGAGTTTCCGTTATCTGACGTCCGACACTTCCGACATACCTTCCTTTTCACTGAATCGTTACCAGGACTGACCATCATGGCTAATTTTGCTCGCCCTTTGGGCTTTGTATTGCTCGGCGGCCTCGCCGGTGCAGGGGCCACGTACTGGCTTGACACTGACGCGACTTCGACGCCTGCAGCTGAAATGGCCGCTTCTGGCCCAAAGGAGCCGCTGTATTGGGTAGCCCCGATGGACCCCAATTTCAAAAGTGACAAACCCGGAAAATCCCCGATGGGGATGGATCTGATCCCCGTATACGAGGAGGGTGGGTCAGCTGAGGATCCAGCCGGCACGGTCCGAATTTCACCAACGGTCGTCAACAACCTTGGGGTTCGAACGGAGCCGGTGATTCAGGGGCGCCTGCCTAACAACATTACTACCGTAGGCTACGTGCAGTACAACGAAGACGAGATGGCCCACGTGCACCCTCGTGTTGAAGGCTGGATCGACGCGCTTTATGTCAAAGCCGAGGGCGAGCCTGTTGAGCAAGGCAAGCCTTTGTACACGCTGTACTCGCCCACCCTTGTGAATGCGCAGGAAGAACTGCTTCTCGCGATGAACCGTGGCAATCAGAGACTGGTTGATGCTGCTACCGAGCGATTGTTGGCGCTGAACGTACCGGCTAGTCTGATCAGCCAACTGCGCCAGAAGCGCGAAGTCCAGAGAACCATGACGGTTTACGCTCCGGGTTCCGGGGTGATCGAGAATCTGAATGTTCGTGAGGGTATGTTCATCAAGCCCGGAAACCGGGTTTTATCGATTGCCGCACTGGATGAGGTCTGGGTGATCGGCGAAGTGTTTGAAAGCCAGCTTTCCGCCGTAGAGGCTGGTAATCGGGTACAGATGACGCTGGATTACATGCCCGGTCGCGAGTGGCGCGGAAACGTGGATTACGTCTACCCCGAAGTGAACCCGAAAACCCGGACGGCGCAAGTGCGGATGCGCTTTGATAACGATGATGGTGTTCTGATGCCAGGCATGTTCGCTCGCCTGGATGTTCAGGGCGAACGGGGACAGCGGCAGTTTCTGGTGCCACGGGAGTCGGTCATCCGCACCGGACAGAGCGATCGACTGGTTCTGTCGATGGAAGAGGGCGCCTTCAAGTCGGTTAACGTGAACGTTGGGCGCGTCGGCGACAAGTATGCGGAAATACTCAATGGCCTCTCGCCAGGCGACACGGTGGTCACATCCGCCCAGTTCCTGATCGATTCGGAATCCAGCAAAACCTCGGACTTCCAACGGATGTCATCGCCTCAGGATATGGATGAGCAGGGGATGGATCATGAAGGCATGGATCACAGCACCATGAGCCATGGCGGAGGCGAGTCATGATTGCCGCTATTATTCACTGGTCTATTCGTAACCGCTTCCTGGTGTTGCTGGCGACGTTGCTTATCACAGGGCTCGGCCTTTATTCGCTGAAACAAACGCCGGTGGATGCTCTGCCGGATCTGTCCGATGTGCAGGTCATTATCAAAACCAGTTTCCCGGGCCAGGCGCCGCAGGTGGTGGAAGACCAAGTGACCTACCCGATGACGACAGCCATGCTCTCGGTACCGGGCGCGAAAACGGTCAGGGGATACTCGTTCTTCGGTGACTCCTATGTTTACGTGATCTTCGATGAAGACACCGACATGTACTGGGCCCGCTCCCGGGTACTGGAATACCTGTCCCAGGTTGCGCCCAGCCTTCCAGACTCTGCAAGGCCTCAGCTCGGGCCAGACGCTACCGGAGTTGGCTGGGTTTACCTGTATGCGCTGGTAGACCGCACTGGGAACCAGGACCTAAGCCAGTTGCGCAGCCTGCAGGACTGGTTCCTGAAGTACGAACTGCAAACGGTGCCGGGTGTCTCTGAGGTGGCTGCGCTAGGCGGTATGGTGAAGCAGTACCAGGTCAAGGTCAGCCCGGAAAAACTCAGGGCGCTGGGAATTCCTCTGGCTCACATCCAGAACGCCATCAAGAGAGGCAACCAGGAAGTGGGCGCCTCCGTCATCGAGATGGCCGAGGCGGAATACATGGTGCGCACGTCTGGCTATATAAAATCCCGTGAGGATCTTCTGTCGATTCCATTAGGACTCGATGACAACGGTACCCCCATATTGCTGAAAGATGTGGCCACCGTTGAAGTTGGCCCGCAGATGCGGCGTGGGGTTGCCGAACTGAATGGGGAAGGTGAAACCGTCGGCGGTGTTGTGGTGATGCGCTTTGGTGAGAACGCTCAGGCAACCATTAATGGCGTGAAGGCGAAACTGGAAGACCTGAAATCCAGTTTGCCTGAAGGCGTCGAGGTGGTGACGGTTTACGATCGCTCTGGTCTGATTGAGCGGGCGGTCAATAATCTCGGCTTCAAGCTGCTTGAAGAGTTTCTGGTGGTGGGCCTGGTGTGCATCGTCTTCCTGTTCCACGTGCGCTCGTCGCTGGTGGCGATTCTCAGCCTTCCCGTGGGTATTCTGGCGGCCTTTATCGTCATGCACTGGCAAGGCATCAATGCCAACATCATGTCACTCGGGGGGATTGCCATCGCTATCGGCGCCATGATTGATGGTGCTATTGTAATGATCGAGAACATGCACAAACACATGGAGCGAACCCCGTTAACGTCTGAGAACCGATGGGAAGTCGTTGCACGGTCAGCCTCTGAGGTCGGGCCCGCGCTGTTTTTCTCGCTCCTGATCATTACCGTCAGTTTTGTGCCGGTGTTTGCCCTGGAGGCGCAGGAAGGGCGGATGTTTTCTCCCCTGGCGTTCACCAAAACCTACGCCATGGCGGCGAGTGCGGCCCTGGCGGTGACGCTGGTGCCGGTGCTGATGGGCTATTTCATTCGCGGCAAGGTGCTGCCGGAGCACAAGAACCCCGTGAACCGCCTGCTGGTTGGCGTTTATATGCCGGTGCTGAAGCTGGTGTTACGCTTCCCGAAAACGACGGTTATTGTTGCGTTGCTGGCATTGGCTGTGGGCCTTTGGCCAGCCACCAAAATCGGCAGTGAATTCATCCCGCCACTGGATGAAGGCGACCTGATGTACATGCCCACCACCTACCCGGGCATCTCCATTGGTAAGGCTCGGGAACTGTTGCAGCAAACGGACAAGCTGATTGCCACCGTACCCGAAGTCGAAACCGTGTTCGGCAAAGTGGGGCGGGCGGATACCGCTACCGATCCGGCTCCATTGACGATGATCGAGACCTTCATCCAGCTCAAGCCGAGGGATCAATGGCGGGAAGGCATGACCACCGAAAAGCTGAAGCAGGAGCTCAATACTCTGATTCGGTTCCCGGGGGTAACCAATGCCTGGGTTATGCCGATCATCACGCGCATCGATATGCTGGCAACGGGTATTAAAACGCCGGTGGGCATCAAGATTGCCGGTCCGGACCTTACCGTCATCCAGAACATCGGTAAACGCCTTGAGGAAGTCATGGTCGACATCCCCGGTACAGCCTCCGTTTACTCTGAGCGAGTCGCTGGGGGCCGCTACATCAAGGTGGATATTGATCGTGAGCGTGCCGCTCGTTATGGGCTGAATATCGCTGATGTTCAGCAGGTAGTGGCCTCCGCTATTGGTGGAATCAACGTTTCCAGAACCATCGAGGGACTTGAGCGGTATCCCATTAATCTTCGTTATCCGGAAGACTACCGGGATTCGCCCGAGAAGCTGGAGCAACTGCCCATCGTGACCGCATCCGGCCAGCGCATTGCCCTGGCAGATGTGGCGGAGATCGGCGTGGAGGATGGCCCGCCGGCCATTAAGAGTGAGAATGCCCGCCTGAACGGCTGGACCTTTGTGGATATTGAGGGTGTCGACGTAGGCACCTATGTTGAACAGGCCATGGTTACCGTGAGTGAAGAGCTGGATCTACCTCCCGGTTATTCAATCAACTGGTCTGGTCAGTATGAGTACATGCTCCGTGCGAAGGAAAAACTGACCTATGTGGTGCCGTTAACGCTGGCCATCATCGTCATCCTGCTGTTTCTTAACTTCCGCCGTTTTGCCGAAGTGGGGATTATTATGGGCACGCTACCGTTTGCGATGATCGGTGCTATCTGGCTGATGTATCTGCTTGGTTATAATTTTTCGGTAGCCGTCGGTGTCGGTTTCATTGCGCTGGCGGGCGTTGCGGTAGAGATTGGGGTGATCATGCTGGTGTATTTGAATCAGGCTTATAACGCAATGCTGGAAACGTGTGATGACAAAGGGCTGACGCCAAGGCGAGAAACCCTCCGCCATGCCGTACTACAAGGTGCCGGTATGCGGGTTCGGCCAATCATGATGACGGCGGCCGCCATTATCGGGGGGCTTGTGCCCATTATGATTGGCACCGGTACAGGGTCGGAGGTGATGGGCCGGATTGCGGCACCTATGGTGGGCGGTATGATTTCCGCTGTCATTCTGGCGCTGCTGGTGATTCCTGTGCTCTTTTATCTCTGGAAACAGCGAACTCTTGGTGAGTAACGCCGATAGCAAGGTGCCAGGATTCAGCCTGGCACCTTGCTATCACGTCTTTACCGGTTATCACGATCATTCGCAGGGTGCCTACCCGTCTACTGCGCATATTCCAAAATCTATTTGCCTGAACGTTCGCTTTGCGACCAGGCTGTGCTCCTAAACATAAGCGAACATTCGGGGCAGGGCTTTCCCCAGCGCCTCCAAGCTAATCACAGCCATTTCACCCAGTATGATTGGCAGAGCAAATTCCAGACTCGAAATGATTACATGGCAGAGATGGCCATGCTCGGCTAAGCTATTGTTTTATCAATTTATGTGCAGAGCGATTTATGGTTCAAAGTCAGTAATAATGACGCAGTCAAATTTCTGCAATGATAAAGCGCGCTGCCCAACTGCTTTTAGGATAAAAGGAAAGCGACATGTGGGACTGGATTCAGTCGAATTCGGTTGATCTATTTGGTCATTTGCTAACGCTGATTGGCATCATTGTAGGTGCGATTGTTTTGGTATGGCAGATCGGTCGACAACACAGGAGTTCGCTTGAGCTACAGAAGAGAAATGCGCAAGAAGCGTTGAAGGTCGAAATCTACAAAACGCTTACTTTGCGATTAAGGGATGTTACTCGTACCAATGTCACCGCCATGATGTACGCAGTTAATGTTCCATCGAGAATTGAGGTTTTCCAAAATTCGATCAAAAAGAACATACCACTCCCATTCCCAAGGGAGAGAGCGATTGAGTTTTCACATCTGCACAGTGCCGCTAATGATGCATTAATTGCGTTGATTCAAGAATTTGAAGCTTGGTCGATAGTGTTTCCGGAAATTGAGCTGTTCCAAACGGCCTTGAACTCCGCTAATCATGATGCCCGAAACGCTTCGAATGAGCTTTTTAATCGCTTCATCATCATCCTTCCAACTGATCCCCCACATGATGCACCATCGAAAACTCCTAGACCGATTCCCGCATCACCTGTCAGTGCTGACCAGCTTTCAGAATTAGAGAGACTTGTAGAAGAATATCGGCGAGCCATGGACGAGATCGGATGCTATGTGATCGATTTACAGATTGAAGCCCAGAACAAGCTACTTTCGGGGCTATTTGAGCACCGGGTTCCGCGAAGAAAACCACTGGATTCCAGGTTTAAAGTGCTATCAACGGAGCCTGTTGAAATGGAGCGTTTGATGTCCTACTTCTTGAACGAAACTAGTTGGGGAAAAGAATACAAGAAGTATGAGGCTATGCATTCAAAGTCTGCATTTTCGGAATGATATCCTAACAAATCACGGAAGACGGACGCGTGAAACGCGCCGCTTCGTTTTGGCATTATGTTTGAAGAAGAATTGGGCATTTAACTATGAACTCCTATCTTGTCACACAGCGGCCAACTATTTACGCCGATATGAACGTTTTTCGGTATGTCGCTTGTGGAGAGATATCTATGGTCGATCCAGAACGTTTCATTTGGGTTTACTCGTACGCTCACCTCGATGAGATATATCGGAACGGCAATACCGATGCCCTGCACGGCATGAAAGTACTGAAAGCTGTTGAAGTGTGTGATGTCCTGAACGAGGATTTCCAGTCTGTGGGGAATATTAGATTAAGAGACTACGTTGACCCCCATGAAAGGTACGAGAGGCATCTGGAAGCCATATCAGGGTTTGAAGGCTCCAATGATCACTCTATCGAATACCTCATTCGCTCGTTTGGAGCTGATAATTTTGATGAGTTGCAACAAACTCCAGATCAGCTGCGGAAAGAGATTGATCGCCTAACCAGTGCGGTTGACGACGAACGTAAGCATGATCTGATTAGCCAAGCACATACCGTTTCTGAGGAAATGGCTGGTGTAGTTGAGCAACACTTAAAAGATCGTGTCCCTATTGACCAAACACGGGCAGCTTTAGGCGTTTCGAGTGAAGAGAGAAAAAGAATTGAAAAAACGTTCTCTCCTATCGATGAGGTGTGGAACCTCATAGGACCTGCAATTCCAAGTGTGAATAAAGATCAGTTCTTTGGGTTTGAGCCGATTCCCGGCATTGAGGGCGTGCAGCATACACAACACGGTGCGATCTGTGGTGCCCATATTGTATTGAATATGATAGGTATCAGCCCTGACAAAGGCTTGGCGAAGCGTGAGAAAATCAAAAATATAATGTCTGATGGTCAGCATACTGGCATGGCTTCATACTGCAATGCGCTACTTTCAGCTGACAGAGGCATTATCAACAAGGCTCGCTGTATATATACGTATCTGGGCAATATTACCACGCCACTTCACTTCAATTTCGAAAAAGGTTTCGAGCTAAATCTTGGAATCCAAACTGATAGAGCATAACCAGTGACTGGTGTCGAACCTACGCTATCGCTCCGGTACGCGACAACGCCAAGGCGTTATGCAATTTAGTAAAAAGGACCTAAATGTCAACTTATCCCGACGCAATTGGATACTTACGCAATCTTGGGCATTCAGAGGGTATCCCGTGGCTGGAGATGATCTGTGATGCGGCTGCTTCTGGAATAACAACTCTCAGTCCTTTCGACTTGGATACCCTTGTTCAGCTTTTTACAAAACGGGCAAGCTATCTCCGCCAACCTGCGCCTCCGACCGTTGCAGCCCCTGCTGGGGCCGCAGCGATAACCACTGATCGGCTTGAGATTATTGGGCCTTTTCACGGCTTCAAACGCCTAGGTGATTCGCTCGCGGCTTCGTTTCCAAAGCGGGTGAGTATTGTTTTCGGAGCAAATGGAAGCGGGAAATCTAGTCTATGTGATGCATTACAGATACTAGCTTCGAATGATGCACCGAAACGACCACTTCATGACGTTCGTGCGACAACGGCGCCGAGTCCTTCGTTCGATTTCAAGTTCACGTCAGATTCAACTATTCAGAATTGGAGTTCACCCGGCAGTTACGGCTCCCGCGCGGGCGCTTTGAAGTACTTCGATTCGGGAGTCGCTGTTCACAACATCAAGAACTCTGTCCAACCTGGTAGGATTATTGAGCTCGCCCCCTTTAAATTAGATGTCTTTGGAACCGCTAAGAAACACTGTGAGGAACTGCGTGCAGAGCTACAAAGAATGCAAAATGAAAATGCAGCGCTACTCGCAGGGACAGAAAACCAGGTCCGCACAAAGTTTGCGACATTTGCAGGAACAGCACTTGCTACCTTGAGTAGTCAGAATACTGCGACGCTAAAAGCGCAGATAGAATCTGGTGAAGCCTATACGAAAGATGGCGAACTTGAAGAGAAGCTCAAAAAGAAGGCGGAGTTAGAAAAAGCGACATCAGAAGAAGGGCTTAAGCTGCTCAAGGGTGAGCTCTCTGCACTGAAAGCCCTGGATGGGGAGATTCATCCAATTCTCATCGCATCCGAGATGCTTATCGAAATTGATCCGGTTGTTCAGGCTAGAACTCTGAAGGAAAAAGAGGAAGAACTGGAAGTTCTGGCGAGAGCTCTAATTCCCACAGGTGCAAGTTTAGAAAAACTGATGGCACTTATCCGGCCTGCCAATGAGGTGTGCAATCTCCACTCACCGGAGCCAGAAGTGTGTCCACTGTGCAAACAAGCGTTGGAAGCAAACGAGCTTGAGCTATTCAAGCAATACGCCGATCTTCTTACCGGAGAACTGGATGCTGCCATCACTCAACTCCGAAAGGTAATCGAAACCGCAGATAAGAACCTCAAAGTGGTTGCTGATTCTGTGCCTGATAATTGGGCCAAGGACTCCGTCTTACCGCCGGAGAGAATCGAGCCCATCAAGTCTATCGGTAAGGTAATAAAAGAACGCTTCAAGAAGGGAGACTTAATCGACCAGGCGGGCGAGGCTGCCGCAGCCTCGCTCCGAGCCTTCGTCGATGAAGTTTCGAGAAGCGTCGAGGAGAAAGAAGGACTAATCGAGAACGCCCGGAAAGACCGCGACGAACTTCTTCGGCAGTTGAGTGAAGTTTCCACAGACTGCCAGGCTCTTCTTTACAGAAAGGAAATCGCGGAGAATATTAATCTCATTAAGGAGGCATATCGTCGTTCACAAAATGCTGATTATTGGGATTCAAATCTGCCGACATTCGCGACGGTACTACGGAAAATCACTTCCACAGCCAAAAAGGCCCACAAAGAGCTTGTTGTGGAAGATTTCAAGGCTCGCTTGAACGATGAGTATCTTGCGCTAGCTGAAAGAGAGATGAGTGCCTTTGGTGTCGAGCTGAAAGATGTCGGTGGTGACGGAGCTGTCACAGTAGATCACCATGTCGCTGGTCAAAAAATCGAAGCTGTACTGAGCGAAGGCGAGCAACGAATTCACGCACTTGCCCTGTTCTTTGCGGAGCTAGAAACCTGTGAGCAGCAAGTAATTGTCTTTGACGATCCAATCTCTAGCTTTGATTATAATTACATTGGTAACTATTCCAATCGTCTGCGCGATTTGATTCAAAAGTATCCGGCTCGGCAGGTCGTTGTTCTCACCCATAATTGGGAATTTTTTGTTCAGATACAAACAACTATGAATAGAGCTGGATTAAATGGCCATACGGCTGTCTATGTCCTAGAAAGTTGCGTTGCGCTGGATGAATACAGCGAAAGCATTGACGATTTGAAGTCCGGTATCGATACCATTCTCGCCATTTCCGGAGAGCCTACTAAAGACCAGAAGGAGTCCATGGCTGGAAAAATGTGAAGTGGACCCCAAAATTTGGACAGGTACCTAAGCTCTGATTCAATATCTCCACAAGGAGGAGAATCATGAGCAAGAAACGCAAGCAATACAGCGCATCATTCAAGTCCAAAGTCGCTCTGGCCGCCCTCAAGGGGACCAGACCACATCCGAAATCGCTGCCCGTTTCCAGATCCACCCCACCATGGTCAGCACCTGGAAGCGTGAGCTGCTGAAGAACGCTCCCGACCTCTTCGAAGGCAAGAAGAAGGCCGGTAAGCAATCCGGTGAACCCAGCACTGACGAGCTTTACCGCGAGATCGGCCGACTGACGGTGGAACGCGATTTTTTGTCGCGCAAGCTCGATCAGTAAGCCGTCAACAGCGGTTGGCGATGGTCGAGCGGGGTCACCCCCAAGTCAGCCTTGTGCGCCAGTGCGAGCTGCTCAAACTGAGCCGCTCGTCGGTGTACTACGTCCCTCGTGAACAGTGTCAGGAGGATCTAGATCTGATGTACCTGATTGACCAGCAGCACCTGGAAACGCCGTACTATGGCTCTCGTAAAATGCGTGTCCACCTGGAACGCAAAGGCCACCGGATAAACCGCAAGCGGGTGCAGCGCCTGATGCGCACCATGGGCATCCAGGCGGTGTATCCACGCCCCAGAACCAGCACTCCGGGCGATGGGCACAAGATTTATCCGTACCTGCTCAAAGGGCTGGAAATCGATCGCCCCAACCAGGTTTGGGCAACGGATATTTCTTACGTGCCGCTGGCCCGGGGCTTCATGTACCTGGTCGCTATTATCGACTGGTACAGCCGTAAAGTGCTGTCCTGGCGGGTCTCCAACACCATGGACACAGACTTCTGCATCGATGCTCTGGAGGAGGCCTTACAGCGCCATGGACCGCCGGAGATCTTCAACACCGATCAGGGTGCCCAGTTCACCAGTGACGCCTTCACAGGCGCTCTCAAAGATCATGGCATCCGGATCAGCATGGACGGCAAGGGCTGCTACCATGACAACATCTTCGTGGAACGGCTCTGGCGCAGCGTCAAACACGAGTGCGTCTACCTCACTGCCTTCGAGGATGGCCGGCACTTAAAACAGGCGCTCCACCGGTACTTCCGGCATTATAATCAGACCCGGTACCACCAAACCCTTGATTACCAAACGCCCGATGAGGTGTACTACGGGCAACCCATATCTCTGGCAGCCTGAGCCAGGGAAACAACCGGATCATAGCTTAGGGACACCATCAGGTTGTCCAACTGATTGGGTCCACCTCAATGCGCCGGCTTATCGAAGCGGTTGTGAATACGCACGTATTTAACAAACAGAGGCATCAATTCAAGCAGAAGAGCCAACAGGTGTCAGCGTTCAGTGAGTTTACGAAGGTCGTTCCTCTCCTTCCGAGTGAGGCTCAGTCCCTGAGAGATCTTTTCGAGAAACTGAGCATCACCGAACACGACGATCCGAGAAACGCCTACGTAAACACGGATAAGGCAATGTTCGTGACCCGATACAACGCGATAAAAAATATTGAAACTGCAATTGTTGGAAGGAAGTAGGATGTTCCGTGAAGCTATTCGGTAGGCATATCTTTGACACGCGTAAGCATGCATAACACTCAAATGCTACGGACGCGTAAACGCGCCGAAAATTTTGGGCGGTATCTCTAAGTTGCATGTTCGCTTTGCGACCAAGACTGCTCCTGGACGTCAGCTAAACAAGAGCGAACATTCGACGCAGCATACTAGCTTCGGAAGGCTGGGTAGATTTACGGTTTGCGCAGCGCAAGGAGCAGGAAGATCAATCAGCCCGCCCTGCATCTGGAAGGTGAGCCTGTAAATAAATCTGTGTAACTGCCCATCCCATTACAGGTGACCGTCCAGACGGTCACCGAATTCGATAATAAAGCGATTCAATGCCGGCTTCCAATCACGGATCGGCATCGTCCATTTCTTTGAGGCCTGCTGGATCGCCAGGAAGGCCACTTTCAGTGCCGAATCATCGCTGGGGAACAGCTTGCGGCGCTTGGTGGCTTTGCGGATGACGCTGTTCAGCGACTCAATGGCATTGGTGGTGTAGATCACTTTCCGGATGGCCGGAGGATACTCGAAGATGGTGATCAGGTTGTCCCAGTGGCTGTGCCAGGATCGGGAGATCTGAGGGTACTGGCCGTCCCAGCGTTCCCCGAAGGCCTCCAACGCCTGCCGGGCTTCGTGTTCCGAGGCAGACTGGTAGATCTGTTTCAGATCGGCCGTCACGGCCTTGT
Organism: Marinobacter sp. KM021; assembly: GCF_050707965.1. Taxonomy (NCBI): domain Bacteria; kingdom Pseudomonadati; phylum Pseudomonadota; class Gammaproteobacteria; order Pseudomonadales; family Marinobacteraceae; genus Marinobacter; species Marinobacter sp. KM021. Next base: position 1,888,413 of record NZ_CP136129.1, on the reverse strand, counting down.
AGTCCTTCCAGGACACGTAGCGCAGCGAGTTGCGAACCATGTGCACGATGCACAGCTGCACCTTGGTCTGAGGGTACTCAGCAGCAATGGCATCCGGGAAGCCCTTGAGGCCGTCCACGCAGGCGATCAGGATGTCTTCCAGACCACGGTTCTTCAGTTCCGTCAGTACCGACAACCAGAACTTCGCGCCTTCGGTCTCGGCCAGCCAGAGGCCTAGCAGCTCCTTCTGGCCTTCCATGTTGATGCCCAGGGCCAGGTATAGGGACTTGTTGATCACCCTCTTGTCCTGACGAATTTTCAGAACGATGCAGTCCAGATAGACGATGGGGTAGATCGGATCAACAGGGCGATTCTGCCACTCGTGAACCTGATCGATCACTCGCTCCGTCACCTTGGACACCAGAGTGGCCGAGATGTCGGCGTCGTACATTTCCTTGAAGGCGTCCACGATATCCCGGGTGCTCAGGCCCTTGGCGTAAAGAGCCAGGACCTGGTCATCCATCTGGGTCAGGCGGGACTGACCTTTACGGACGAACTGAGGCTCGAAGGAGCCGTCCCGGTCACGGGGAGCCTGTATCGGTACTTCGCCGTGTTGGCCCTTCAGGCGCTTGGCAGAATAGCCGTTACGGCTGTTGCCGGTGCCACGGCCTTCAAGAGCGTGCTTCTCGTATCCAAGATGCTCATCCAGTTCGGCGTTGAGTGCGGTCTCGACGGTGAGCTTGACCAGCTGCTGTGTGAGGGCTCCGAGATCTTTTTCAGACTTGATGTCCTCGGCCAGCTCGGCAGCCATAGCTTTGAGTTTTTCTTGGTCCACTTGTGTACCCACGATGGTATCCTTTTGAAAAGATTACTCAGTCGTGGGCAGTTACACAATTTGGTTTACAGGCTCGCGAGGATTCGTGTTAGGCAATCATTGGGCTTACCTTGGTAGACCTTCGGGCTTTTGTAGTGGTCAACTAATCCCGGACAGTATTTTAAGGTTTTCCTCTGCTGCAACGGGAGAAATGCCACCGTTGAACGTATGAGGCCTTTGCCGGTTGTAGTAGTCCATCAGATAGCCACCTACATCTTTTTTTGCCTCGGGCAAGTTCCGATATCCCAGGGCCGGTATCCATTCGGATTTCAGGCTCCGGAACAGCCTTTCCATCGGGGCGTTGTCCCAGCAGTTGCCGCGCCGGCTCATGCTTTGTGTCATTCGATAGCGCCAGAGCCTCTGACGGAACTTACGACTGGCATACTGACTTCCCTGATCCGAGTGGAACATAACTTTCTCTGGCTGACCACGCTGTTCCCAGGCGTGATCCAGAGCTTTTACAACCAGGTCCGCATCCGGACTGGATGACATGGCCCAACCAACAACTCGCCGGGCGTACAGATCCAGTACCACAGCCAGATAACTCCATCGCTGGCCGCTCCAGATGTACGTAATGTCACCACACCAGACCTCGTCGGGCTGCTCTACCGCAAACTCACGATCCAGGTGATTCGGGATATCCGGTCGCTCAACGGTGGCCTGCTTATAGGCGTGAGGGCCTGGCTGCTTACAGACCAGTCCCAGCTCACTCATCAATCGTCGAACCTTAAAGCGCCCGATGACAACGCCGTCGTCATTGAGCATGCCCTTGATTGTTCTGCTGCCGGCAGAGCTTCGGCTCTTAGTGAACAGGCGGTTTACCTGAGCCTTCAGAGCCAGACGCTCAACGTCTATATGGTTCCGCCGTTGGCGGTATTCGTAATAGCTGGAGCGGCTGATATCGAACGCATTGCAGACCATTTCAACAGGCATTTGCTCACTCAATTGGTCTATCAGCGCGTACGATTCAGGTCGTCCGACATCAAGAGAGCGGTAGCCTTTCTTAGTATGGTCTTCTCCATCTCAAGGCGCTTGCAGCGGGCTTCCAGCTCCTGAATCCGTCGCTGCTCCGGGGTCAAAGCTTTCCCCTTTGGGGTAATGCCTTCTCGCTCATCCGTCAGCTGTTGAACCCAGCGCCGCAAAGCACTTTCACCTACGCCCAAGGACGTACAAGCCTGGGCAATGGTGTAACCTTGATCCAGCACCAAGCTGGCTGCTTCCTGTTTGAACTCAGGAGTAAAGGAACGTCGTTTTCTGGTCATCAGACACCTCGCTTATGGTGGCGATCTTACCACCTACATTGGTGTCCGGAATCATTGAACCACTACACCCTTCACTGGCAAGTTTCTCGAATACGGCATCGACACCCTGGCCGAGAGGAATGAACACGCAGTCTTCAGGCAACGATTTGATCTCCGTCACGAGACCGGTCTGGATTTGATCCCAAAGGTAGCTGCTTGAAATCATGGCTCGGCCGCCCGAGAAATTGTTCCCTTGATCAAGAACTGGATTCCGCAATGCGGAGGTGAAGTGCACCAGGTCCTGTCGAGTTTGAAATAGGTCTCCGCAACTCTTCAAACCCAGCCAGCGCTGTAGCCCAATGAAGTCCATCATTTCCGTCAGATTGCGTCTCATTGCTCCGGCAAAACTGGCTGAGTGTTTGGCACGTTCGAGTATCTCGCCAGTCGGCAGACCTGCTTGGAGTCCTTCCTTTGCGGTTTGTAGCGCAATCACTGCTTGTTGAATACCAGGGGTAATCCCGCAAATGACCACCTTGGCTGAACTGTTAACGAACTCAAACGGAGCATAGTAGGTGGCAAAGCGCCCGTTTTCTGACAGCTTCAGCGGGGCTGGCAGGCGGTCTTTATTGATCGCAAGATCGAGAAGTGTGCTTCGAAGGGTATATGTAGGCCTTTCTTACCTTTCTGCGGCGTCTAACGCATCGAGAAATAATCCGGTCCTGGGCCTTCAGGAAACGCCGAATGAACCCGGTCCCCTATTTAGGTCTACCCAGAGTTGGAGAAATCCGGATCCTGAGTTTGGGAACGGTATGCGCAAGGGCTGTTATCCGAGATCTAAAAGTTCGACGAACCGTGCGCGGCGTTTAACCAGATCTAAATAATGATCTTTCATGTCTGGTGGCATGAGGGAGGTCTGAACTGTTTTTGGTGCCTCAGCTTTAATTTTTGCGACAAGATTGAGGATGGTTTCTCGAGCTACTGGCGCATCCAGCCCGGCCGCCTCGGCCAATTGAACGAAGTCCCCGCCGGAATAAAACCCATTTCCCATTTGTTGTAAGTACTCCGGTTCGCCATGGGTCAAAAAACTTAGAGCCATGGTCGACGACAGAGGTGAATTCGAGAACAAGGACGAGGCAAGAACATCGTATACCGGAGCCAATCTGAATGGTTGTTTCACGAAGGCAATGTTTTTCATATGATGATCGTCGTTGCCAATGAGGTAGCTAAAGACCAACCTGCGGAAAAGCTCCAGGCCGGAAGGCAAACCGCCATGTTTAATTGCCAGCTCTAGTACCACCTGATAGCTAGCGGCGGTGTATTTGTTCTCAGATCGCAGGTTAGAAGCCCCAAGTGCCTGCATCGCGTCTTCCTGGTGGATCTTTTTACCATCAGTTGTTCTGTCGAAGCGTCGAATGACGAAGACCTTGTGGCCGTCGCCCAATGAGAGGAGGGAGCACGGTGGCACGTCGAATCCAAGGTTCCTCATCAGCACCATTGAGGCGTGCTCGTTCTCGGCCGCAAAAGGGTACCGTTCCGGCGATGGCTTGAGGATAAAAGTTCCGCCCACGTCAGCCAGGTTAAGCCCGCCATCGTTGATGGTGAGATGGCACTTCATTTGGACGCCCGCGATTGAATAACCCGAAGCAAACGATGGCAGGGACTGTGTGAGCGCTCGTCTGTCCGCGGCCAGCTCGATATTGAGTGTGCTGCTGCCGAACAGCGTTTCCAGGCAGGATGAATGATGCTGAATGTAATGGCCTTCAGGGAGCGGTTGCAGGCAGGTCAAGCAATTCACGATAGTGCGTTCTCAAGCGGTTCGATGGTTACAGCTCCCGAGAGATCACGGCCATTGTTGACCAGCAGTCGCAATTCGTCGGTTTCATCAATCTTTTGTGAGAAAGACTGTAGCCGCCGGAGCCAGCCCTCACTGATCAAACCGCTAAAGAAACCATGGAGCGTGTCAGATACAAATGGCTCGAGTTGAAGGGGAAGGCTCAGGCTCAGTGGCTCCGAGGCGCCGGCAAGAAATTCTGGATCGTACTGAAACGTGAAAAGTCCGCCCCGCCGCGAAAGTTTACCCGCGATACGGTCGTGGAATTTCACGGTAGCATTGATGTTGTTGGGCAAGCGGGTATCTCCATCTCTTCGGAACAACCAAAAATTTCTAATCTACGACTGTCGTGGCCGCTCTTTTGACTAGGCCTACGCCAGCTGCTTTGTCATCGACCTTACGCTTTAGAAGACCGTTCGTCCTGCTCTTGCTCACCGGTGTCCTGGTTTGGCACCACTACAACTACTCTCCCGTCCACGTTTAATACTTGCCCCTCCCCCATCGGAATCAGCCAGGGCTCCTCCCATCGTGTATGGCCGAACACTGTCAGGCCCTCAAAACCAGAGCGTAGGGAAAGCTCAAGATCGTGATCTCCCCGTCGGTCCGGGCGACTCGGGTCGGTTGGCCCTTGGTGGAGCAGAAGGATATCGGGCTTTTTATCCGTCACACTTTCCGTCACCTGTAAGAACGACTCAGCGCTTCTTCGTTGACTGCGATGTGGATCGCCAACGATACCGGACACGCCACCAACGGTGAGCCCATAGACATCCTCAACAACATCGCCATCAAGAAGATCGACTGCATTTGAAAGCCGCTGGGGGTCGGTTAATTCATCATGGTTGCCCAGAACGCCGACCACGCGTAACGCCGCCTTGGTAAATGCTTCAAACACTGCATCCACGGGCCCAGAACCGCCGCGTTTATGGCAGTCCGGGTAGTCATAACGATCGCCACAAACGAAGATGGCGTCCGGCCGCGGAGTCTGGCCAGTTTCCACTAAGGTGTTGAGTTCATCGGCGACGACCTCACCAAGCAATCGATTGGCACCCCCAATTTCGCGGCCCTGCAGATCCGACACGAACACCAACGATCGAATGCCCGGCGGAATGCCGTTTGCAAAGGCTCGGTGGAAGGACAGCCGGCATCGTTGAGGTTGCCGAGCGCCACTGGTTCGGTAAGGCAGTTCGTGAAAGGGTGTGGTCTCGATGCCCGTAATGACGAGCGAGCCTTCGTGACGCGACTGGCTATTCACTCATCACGCTCTCGGTTCGACGGTTGATCGCGCTCCTTCATAAAATCCTCGCTGACGCCTTCACCCTCAAAGAACTCATCCCAGACCGGGTCGGTCGGGTGGTCATACTTCTTCACCGACCCACGGAGCTTTTCCAATGGTGTGAGCTCCTGCTCAAGGGGCTGAGCCAGCTCATCCGCATGAACTGTGTGGGCATTCAGACCTTTTAGCAATACGCCCTCTGTGAGCCGCTTGACCATTCTTTATCTCCATCCGGAATCATTTTTCGGTCTCTCGCCAACGATGGGCGCGCCAGAAAACGCTCCTTTAACGATAGGCCGCCCGGCAAAAAAAATCTACAAATGATTTTTTGAAAAAGGCAATAAAATCAACAAGTATGCTCAACGCATACAATTGTATTTGAGATTTTTTTGAGGCATCTTGGGTTAAAGTCGGGTGACGCCTTCACAAATGTCTGATGGCAACGGCCCAAAAATCAGCCACACCGTGCGAGTGCCCGAGTGATGAAACCTGAAACCCTTCTCGTGATCGATCTGGAAGCTACCTGTTGGGGCGACCAGCGCACGCCCGATGGCGAGCCACAGAGCGTCGAGAACATGGAGATCATTGAGCTCGGATGTGCGTTGGCCACCCGGGAAGGGCAGGTGTTGGATAGCCAGTCGTTTCTGGTGCGCCCCACTCGATACCGGGTTCTCAGTGGATTCTGTACGGAGCTCACCAGCATCACGCAGGCGATGGTTGTTGAGGCGCCGGATTTCCCACGGGCAATTCAGTTACTGAACGAATGGCTTGGAAGCCCGTCGGAGGATTTCCTGTGGTGCAGCTGGGGGAATTACGATCGCTTGCATCTGTTGGCACAAAGTCAATTAGACGATGCCAGGCCTTTGCCATTGAACTACCCACACTTGAACCTCAAAAGACTGTGGCGCCGTACCACGGGCCTGAAGAAAAAGACCGGGCTGAGCAGTGCCCTGGCATTCCACGACCTGACCTTTGAGGGCAACCACCATCGCGGGGTAGACGATGCCCGCAATATCGTGAGGCTGTTACCGTTTATGGATTGGTCTTTGGAGTCCGAACTGTTAACTCCACCGGAGATCTCCGAATGAAGCTGGTCTGCATATCAGATACCCACAGTCTGCACTGGCGAATCCCCGAGATCCCAGACGGCGATGTGTTCATTCATGCGGGTGACTGTTTGGGGCAAGGCACGCTGGAGAACATCGAAGATTTTAACGACTGGCTGGGAACGTTGCCGCACCGGCATAAGATCGTGATTGCCGGGAATCACGACTGGGCCTTCCAGGAAACCCCGGAACTGGCACGGCAAGCCCTGACCAACGCCATTTATCTGCAGGACAGCGGCGTCGAGATCGAAGGTGTCCGATTCTGGGGTTCTCCCTGGACACCCACGTTCATGGATTGGGCGTTTATGCTGGAGCGGGGCGAACCGCTAAACCAGAAATGGCGGCTCATTCCGGGCGATACTGATGTGCTGATCACTCATGGGCCACCCAGAGGCATTGGTGACGAAGCCAATATGGGATTCAAAAGCCAGAACGTTGGTTGTGCTGATCTACTGGCCTGCATTCAGGAACTTGCACTCAAAGTGCACATTTTTGGCCACATCCATGAAGGCTACGGGGAATACCAGCAGGGACAAGCAAAGTTGATCAATGCAAGCACCTGCAACGCACGGTATGAGCCGAGGAATGCGCCGATTGTCTTTGATCTTTGAGGTGGCCAAAGTTGAATAGGGGTAAGTGATATGACAGCCGAAGAACTGATCGCACAGCTAGAAAAGCTACCGCCGGAAACACCGGTGCTGGTTGAGGGCTACGAGACCGGCTTTGATGACATTGTCGAGCTCACCCCCGAACAGATTGTCCGTTACCGGCATGCTCAGGAGTGGGATGGCGAATATCAGACGCTGGACCGGTTCTCCAATACAGAGACCGAAAGGCTGAAAGCTGTGGTGATCCATGGTCGCCGAGGCCACCGGAGGTGACGTCATGACAGAGAAAAAGACCTATCACCTGGATGATCTCATAGCTCAGTGTGATCCTAACGCGCCCATGCCAGAGGTAGTTCGGGAGTGGGACCAAGCCTTCTCGGTTGGCCTGGAACAAACCGTGATGGGTGACCAAGTGGATATCCGGAATGCAGTGCTGGTGTTTCGCGACAAACTGACCGATCAGTTCGACGCCGTTCAACTGATCCTGTTTGGCAGCCGAGCCCGAGGCGATTATCACGACGAAAGCGACGCGGACGTAGCGGTTATTCTGGTTGGACAGCCCGGTGATTTCGTAGATACCAAGCTGGCGATGGCTGCCCTGGCGTTTGAGGTGCTCACTGAAACCGGCGTTCTGATTCAGGCCCTGCCGGTTTGGGAGAGTGAGTGGTGTAATCCAGACAACTACTCCAATCCTGAACTGCTTCATGCCGTCGCACGGGATGGCATTATTCTCTGGCAGAGATGACACCTGCCGACAATTCCTGGCTTCTCTTAAGGCACGTCCACGAAAAATGAGCTCTTGTAAAATGGGACACGAGCGTCCGAGAAGATCGATCGCAGTATTCCCCATTCGGGCCTTAATAGGCACAACGCCGCTTAAGTTTGTATGGGACCCAACCACTCCTCAGGAGCTGTAGGTGTTTCGCAAATAACGACCTAGCAATTCCACCATCTGCTCGCCACTGATCACGTTGGCTCTGCGCAGAGCAACAATCAGATCCTCAACATCGTCAGTGACAACTTCGTCGCCTGTGAGGCGAGTGGCAACCGTGGCAATGTCGTCATCAGGTAGTCGCTGATAAGTCACGCCATTCTGCCGGGCTAAATGCCGGATGTAGTTTTCGATGTTGCCAGTCTTCTCTGCGGGATCATCCATCGGAGGGAGGCCTTCAATCCTGATCTTCGCCCAAATTTAGCAGTTTTATCCATAGCAGATTGGGAATGACACCGTTCAACATTGCTGCATTCGATGTTCGACATCCCATAAAAATGTGCGGAAAAACCCCAAAGTTTCCAAAACGACACAAGAACGCCTGCGTATGGCCGTCCACTCCTCAGTGGGCTCACTGCGTGTGTTAAAAGTCTATACACAGACGAAAATTCAAAGTGTTCCCAAGTTTACCAATGTTGAGGATCATGCATGCAGGAACTTCATTCGTTAGGAAGCATCATAACGTCCATCCGACTAAAAAACAGCGCCTTTAGTCCACTTTCAGATCATGTTTACAGTATTAATCGGAAGCGCACCAAAAATCCTGCGCTCGATAATTTCCTCGGAGGGGTGCGTGCGTTATTTGAGGATTATGCCGAAACGTTCATGTTGGAGAACGAACTGACATTTACATCCCAAGACTGCTTAATAGAAGCTTGGGATCCGGCAGACCCATTTTTTATCCTTCTCCTCGTAAACTCGGCATCAGGGCACGTCGGCGATTATACGATAGAGCAGCTGCGTCAGGTACTGTTAGAGTTTACCTCGTCAATTCTGGAGTTCGGAGCGGATATTTTCTCACCGCCCTCGAGCAATCTTACCGCCCAGCAACGCAAGTTTGTGGGGGCGGCAGCCACAGAGTACCGTCGACAACATAAAAATCAGACAATCACCGCACCGTTTGAGTGTTCGTTTCCCAATTCAGGTCTCCAATCACTTCCCATTCAGGGCAAAATCAAACCGGCCCTATCGGAGGTCATAGACTCGAGTGACGAGGTTTTTCTGGCACTATCCGATGGGATCAAAGCGGACGATTTATCCATCTTTCTTCGGAAGCTCAACGATATGGGGCAACCTCAGACGGACCGCACAGACACATACACCGCTGAACAGGAAAACCAGCTGCGCATCGCTGCTGAAGCTTTTCTCGCGCCCATCAAGGCTATTGAGGTAACCGTGTGCAAGAGACAAGACCTCAGAGGCGTTGTCAGACGCTACGTGAAGGATATCCGGCCAGTTACCGAGGGGGAGGTTCAGACAAAAATCGCTAGCAGTCAGTTGGCGCTGTAGAGCGCCACTGACTGTCGCCCTGGGCGGTACTGATGGTGCCGGGGTCTATTTGGATCAGTACACCGACAGCGAGAAATGCCAGAGCGAGCTCAAACGAATTGCGCACAATTCCAGTCTTAGATCGCGAGAGTATCAGGCCGCCATAGTCGGTCACGCGAGCATTCGTGCGTCGATCATTCATATACACTGGAAAGCCATCCAGGTTGAATCTGATTGAGGAGTCCGGATGCACATCGAAACCAGCAGCCCGCATTTCGGTCATGATCTCCGCGTGTCCATTTTTTGCAACAACCTTAAATTGACTACTCGGTACTTGAAACAAATCCGTAACGTGTTTTGCCAATGCGAAATGTGAAGCCTGGTACATGAGCAGCTGGCGATTTGGGCTCACCATGTAGCGAAGTTCATCCAGGTAATCGGCCGAGACACCGCTCCAACCAAGGACCTTTTCTTCACTTAAAGACTCAGCGTGATGGATCAATCTACTCCAGGCTTGATCCGAAAGGGTCTCCAGCAGAGCATTAGGACAATCCTCACCCTTCAGTTTTACGTTTTTGTCAGTGGGTGAACTAAACCTCATGCGATCATTTGCGAGGTTGATGACCGACTTCAACTGCGCCTGAACGTTAGGATGAATCTTCATGAGCTCTGCGGCCCGCTCGTAGCGTTGCCCCAACCCCACAAGCCGAAGCGTTCTCAAGAGGGCACCTAAAGTAGGGGCCGGGTAATCCAGCGCAGTAACCATCTCCGGAGATGCTGTTGGCGGTCTCGTTGGCAGTTCGGAGATTTGAACAGCTCCGGATAGTTTGTGGGTCCGCTGGTGGACAACCGGAGTCAACTGATCGATCCAATCCGTCACCAGGTGACAGTAATTTTTGAGCCCTGTACTCGGAAAGCGATGCCCCATCAAGCGGCCTGCTGCCATTGCACTGCGACGTGAGACGCCAACCGCCTCACCCAGTATCAAACGTTTTAGGGCGGGATGATCGAGCGCGTCCGTCAGCTTATACGACAGAGGGCTATCGAGGCCGAACAGCGCTGGAACGATCCGGTTGTAAAAACTGTGGCGACTGTGATGAAGAACCAGTGTGGGATTGCCCGTTACACTGCGAAGAATACGAATCAACGCTTCGGATATCCGCGGCGCAAGACTGGTGAGCACCGGAACCCCTTTGTCTGAGGTTTCACAGAGAATGGGCCGGTTGGTTTCTGGCCAGGCAATCGTTTGATAGCGGGCCAGAACACTATCAATGAGATCCTGCTCGATCTCAGACAGCGAGAAGAGCAAAGGCACAGCGCGGCGGCTTGGTTTGCTTTTCAGTTTTCGGTATTGATTATTTTGAACCAAAACCCAGCGGAATCGGTCGTCTTCGCACCAATCTCTGCGCAATAGATTGATTGCCTCCTTGGCTCGCAAGCCAAATCGGTAGGTCAGGAGAAGAACAAATCCCAGCATCCTCTTATCATCGACCTTCAGATTACAGTCTTCCTGAATGACCTGTTGCGCAGCCTGGTACTCAGTTTCAGTGATCAGCCCAGGGCTCACCGACCGATAATCACTGGCGATATCCAGCTCACCCCACTCAGGAGAGGCCACGCCGTACCGTGAGGCCCAATTAAAAAAATCCTTGAGTCTTTTCCCGAACGCTCCGGTGTACCGGGATGTTAGAGATTTGTACTCCAGCATTTCAGCGCACAGTTCCGTGATCTCATCGCTGTCGAGGCCCACCAAATCAACGTCATACAGCAAGCCCCGAACGGCCGGGGACAGCAAGCTCCAATAAGTCGTCAACGTGTTCTTTGCGAAAGGATCAAATCTCTTTCGCCATTTAGCCTTTCCACGCCGAGCATGATCGGCAATCCATAGACCACTGAGAATCATGCTCGGGCTGATCAAGCCGCGGTAGTTCTCGCAAATCGTTTGAATACTTTTATCGCACTCAAGGGCTTTGGACTGTCTCGGCTCATAATCATTCAACGCAGCCGTAACGAGTTGAGTGAAGGTTTTGGCATTTTCCTGGAGTCGAGTCTTATCGGTTTCCTGATCTCGTAGGCGCGTTGGAAGTCTTGACGGAAGTTCGGCAGCCTGAGCCTCGTCACTTGGCAAATCAATAACGCGGTCATGAAGGATGCGGGCGAAATCCCATAGAGAAACACTGGTGGGTGGCGCGCGGTCACTCAACGCTGCCGCAACGATGCCAGGCATATCAGCTAGGTTGGATTGATTGATGACATTGCACAGCCAGTCAATCAGTTCCAACATTGATGGATCAGGATGACCTGAATGGTTGTCATGATAGATCGCCAACAGGCCCTTGAATTCGGTTATCTCCTTGGGCGCCGGCAGAGTGGCTCCGTTCTTCTTACCCCGCCCGTGGGCCAGCAAGCTGGCGACCTTAAAACTGATCTCAAGCCTCTGAACCGGCGTGACGAAATCATCGGACGTAAGTGTTTCGCTGTACTCAAAGAAATACTGACGCTTGTGTTGAATCAGACGAAAATTCTCTCCCTTGATCACATCGAGCAATAACTGCTGGTATCCGAGCCGCTTTTCCACCGACAACAGCACGGCGCCCAGGCAAAGGGCACGGGTTTTCGACAGCTTCGCCTTGTAAGAGGATCTGTTTGTTAACTCAGCCCAGTGTTGCAAGCGGTCACACACCGTCAGAGACGCTGCAATGTCTGGACTCATCAATGATCGCTCATCGCTGACCTTGATGATCCGTTTTTTCAGTATTTTCTGCCTTGCTGCGCCAGAGGCCAGCGCGCCATCCCGTACTTTCTGGTCGCCACCTTCGGGCTCAGTTATAGAATCGGTCTCTTGCTCGGGTTGTGTCATGAGCTTGGTAAAGACCCGAAAACGAACACTGGCCTGCGGGTGCGGCAGGTGGTTTTCTCTCAGCAGCATCCGATTACTCAGCCGGACCAGTTCGTCATCACGGATTTCGTTGAGTGATCGCCCATTCAGGATCAGCTCAATATCTGCACGGGCTTGTTGAATCGCGGCTTTGAGTTTTTTCTTTCGCTCACGGGCTCTGGCTCTCTGCCCAAACACTTCGGGCTCTCTATAGCTTCCTGGTGGGGTTTCGGCTAGAAACAGCAGGGGAGGCTGCTGGACTGATGCTGGAAGCGCAAATGGCAGTGAACGGACCACCTGTTCAATCACTTCGCGATAGTTCTTAGCGTCTTCTGCCCAACATCGGGCGGAAAAATCACCATAACTTGCCGCCCCGCGTTCCGCATGCCCCATCCACCCTTCGATGACTTCCGGGTCAACCCCTTCTTTCAATAGCCGCTGGGCATACCTATGGCGAAACAAGTTATTGGGCAGCCCCCAGTTGAACAGCGAACAACCCAGATCAGCTGCATCAGCCATGGAGTGCCAGCGAAGATGATCATCAAGAAGAAAGAACAACGGTATGCTTGGCATGGCCGGACGTCTTTGGGCCGTTTCAGCAATTTGTTCCGCAAACTCTGGGCGGTGGGTACCGATAGCCTGACTCAAGTGGTTCAGATGATTAAGATAGAGCGTCAGCAACTCCATCGCAGCCTGCGGTAATGGCACCAAACGACCGTTATGAAGCCCGTCATCATTCTTGTCGTTGATGTAGACGCACTGGCGCGAAAACGAGAAGTGATTAATCGATTCAAACGGATCCCTCAACGGGCGGGCGCCGCTTGCAGCGTAAAGTGCCGTTACAACGTACTGGGCCATCGTATTGTGATAAAAAACAAGCCCTCGTCCTCTTGCTTGCTCGAGCTTTTCCGTGGCTTGCTGAATTTCCTCGGACAGAACCGACTCAAGGGGGGCCAGAAGACTTCCCATCACATGAATGGAATCTTGCTCGTTGGGCCCTTGCGTTACTTCTAGCTGTAAGCCTTTTTCGATCGCTTTAACGTCCCAAGTAGCGTAGCTACAAGCTCCCGGAAGTGCGCTTCTCGGATGTGACGCCAACAACCTCGAAAAGCTGAAGTCGCCGCTTCGACCGAATAACTGCTGACCTTTGCATTGCGCCAACTTTGCGCTGGTGACCCGAGGAAAGTGCTTCTCAGCCTGGCCATTGAACCAGGTTTCCAGCTTGATCTCCGACAGCCTACTCCAAACCGCCCCTAGGGTTAGCTCCGTACTAGACTCGTTGGCATCAACCACCCACTCCAGGGACTGCTTAATCCTTTCTGGAACGATGATGGTTAGATCGTCACGGAATGGCTCGACGAGATTCCGACTAACCTCATCAGGACGCCACGCACTGTGGCGTCTCGGCGATCGCCGCTTCAGAAACATGAAGTCTGGGCTCAGACTCCATTCATCGGTCATCTCGGTTCCAATTGGTATTCGCTCAACCAGCTGAAGTGACCGAGATAACTGCATGGCTGCCCAAACCAGAACACCGCCAAACCGGTCTCTCCTGTCCATCGTTTGCAATGTGCGCTCAACCCAGGACTCGACCAACTGAACCTCAGGAGGCAAAAGGCTATCCCAGGTCCACGGCAGATAATGGGCCAGCTCCATCGTCTGCATGAACACACTTCCGGAGCTGAGAGTTTGCTGGGCCGCACTATCCGTTGGATCAACTTCGGTGACGTACGAAAAGGTTTCGCCCTCATCGTCATCAGAAACCGAGGGGATAACACTGTACGTCGAGTCTCCAGACTCGAACGGCAACTCATCAATCGGGGAGGGCTTGGGTCTTAAATGAAGGGGAATCGCAGTGGTTTTTGCTGAAGTTCGCGATTCGATTTGGTGATACGAGCCGCTCGCGATGGAGAGTATCGCATTGAGAAATTCGTTATGGCTTTTCGGGCGAGATTTTACTTCCCTCATCACACCTGCCGCATTCTCCATTGCAGAGGTGAAGTTCTCAAAGGAATTTGGAGCGGAGCCGATCAGCTTCTTTGTTCTACCCAGTAACTCGTCAATCAATGCCCAACGACTGTCGAGCGAGTCGGCTTGTAAGAACCTGGCCGCACTGCTAACGGAGGTATCTGCAACACAATCAAAATCAATGAGCCGAATCGCTGCTTGACCAATGAGCCAGATACGCAAGCGCCGTCGATTACAAAAGACTTCTTCATCCGTGTTAGCGGCCAGCGGGTTAACAATCAAGCTCAACAAAAAAGTTCGGCTTGCGAGATCTTTGAACTGTCGCTTGTTCCTCTTAGCACCCCCGCCGTGCCCAATGCTGGGGTAGAGTTTGGGTAACCTTGAATCAGAGGCAAACCCGTCAGCGAATTTCTTCAGCTCGTGGACAACTGGGTTGAATGACCAGTCTGAGAGGATGGACTCGGATTCAGGATGCCGTAACTCCTGCACCAGGTTTTCAAAGCCAACCGTGAACTCGTCTAAGCCTAGGATGTGGAAACTCAGCTCGACCGGAAACTCCAGTCCTTGATCTACCGCCCAATGACACAGGTCACCAAAGCGCTCTCCGAGCCTTAAGGTCATATTGTCCGCAACAGCCACCGAAGATCTGTGCCAATCCTGCGCCACTTCTTTTGTCATTGATTGCTCTTAATGCCATGGCGAAATTATGAGCAATCATCACTTATCATGTGATTTAATGCAATCTTAGGTATTTTAGCGACTATTTATAAGTCGCTATCGCTGTCCTTCTCATAACCTCCAGCCCCCGCTACCATATAAAAGAAAGGCAGATCAGTTACTTACTGATCTGCCTTTTTTGTTTTCTGACCCTGAAATTTTCTCCGTGCCCTCATCGTGCCCTATGCGTGCCAATTTCCGATTTGGATATTTTGGCCCCTCTTCGTTGTTGACCGTAAGTCTTCCGGGGCACGGGGCATTAGCTTCCGCCCTCATGCCAAGAAAGAAAGTCACTTTACGCCGTCAGATCTTTCCGACTCGTCCGAGACTTCCTTGATGTGCGTGATTAATTGCTCAACCGAACAGTCGAAATAAGTGCATAGCCTATCAATGTTGTCCGTCACTGTGCTGTGGCCGGGATGATTGATGATTTTCGACAGAGTCATCCTGTTGATGCCGGTGTCCTTAGCAATTTCACCAATAGTGATTCGTCGTTTCTCGGCAAATTCCTTATCTGCTATCAATTCCTTCAAATGGAAACGGATCATCTCTCTGCTCTTTTGATAAAAAAAAGTATCAAACGCCACTTGCAATTATCGAAATAGGACGTATATTGATGATCAAGTGATAACAAAAGTTGTCAACTGATCATTGATTGGCGAAAGGAGATGTTCTCATGAATAACACGTACCTGACAACTGAAGAGCTATCAGAGCGTATCAAGTATGACCCCCGGACCATCCGTCAGTGTCTGAAAGACAGCGTCCTGTTAGAAGGTAAACATTATATCCGTCCATTTGGCGGCCGAAAAATCCTCTACATCTGGGAGATTATTGAGGAGGACATGCTCAGCATGGCTCAAAACAATCTGGCCATCCCGATGGCGAGCGGAGGTGTTTGTCATGGCTAAGGTGCGAGCACGCGTCGATACAAAAAAGCTCTTTATCGATTTCCGGTACCGAGGAATACGCTGCAGGGAGCAGACTCTATTGAGTGACACCGCCCGCAACCGTAAGCAGCTGGAGACATTGATCCAGCGAATGGAAGCCAAAATGTTGGTCGGGGATTTTGACTACGCCGAGTTCTTTCCGGGAAGCAAAAACCTTAAAAAGCTGGAGGACGCTGGGGTCCTTCCCAAAAATGGTGAGGGTGTTCTTGGTCAGTCAGAATCTACTTCTCCTCTGTTCACAGACTTCGCTGACCAGTGGTTCTTGGAATCGAAAATCCAGTGGCGGAACTCCCACACTCGCAATGTGGAGTCCATTCTGGCCAGCTCTCTGAAGCCAGCCTTCAAAGATAAACGGGTAGGCGAGATTTCCAAGCCGGACATTCTGGCTGCGCGTAACAAGATGGCTCGGAGGAAGGGAAGGGGAGCGAGTGGTTTGATAGCGCCCAAAACCATCAACAGCCACATGACCATTCTGCGGATGATTCTGACGGAGGCGGCTGAGCGGTTTGACTTCACCAATCCCTATCTGAACATCAAACCGCTCAAACAGCAGAAGGTGCACATCGAGCCGTTCTCCCTGAATGAGGTAGAAAAGATCCTCGAAACGGTCAGGGAAGATTACCGTAACTACTATCTGGTGCGTTTCTACACAGGCCTGCGCACCGGGGAAGTTGACGGCCTCAAGTGGGAACATGTGGATTTCGAAAAACGGGAAATCCTGGTACGAGAAACCCTCATCCATGGTCAGACCGAGTATACCAAAACGGATGGCTCTCAGCGGGAAATCCCCATGTTTGGCCCGGTGTACGGTGCGCTCAAGGCCCAGTACGAGGCGACTGGCAAGCTCAGTAAGTTCGTGTTCTGCAATCGGCTGGGAGAGCCACTGGACCATAACAATGTAACCAAGCGTGTCTGGTACCCGCTGCTGGAGCATCTCAAATTAAAGAAACGTCGTCCCTACCAGACGCGGCACACGGGGGCGACACTGCTCCTTGCCTCCGGTGAGAACCCGGAATGGGTGGCCAGAACCCTCGGCCATTCCTCCACGGAAATGCTGTTCAAAGTGTATTCCCGCTATATCCCAAACCTGACTCGGATGGATGGCAGTGCCTTTGAGCGCCTAATTCAGAGCCGGGTCATTGAAAACGATAAGGAGGTAGGTGGTGAAACTGAATGATCTGCGACCGTTGACCCAGGAGACGTTCAAAGGCACCTACCGATTAACGGGGCGTGTTGCTTGCTTTGATGATGAAGGTATTCCGTACCTGAAGCTTCGGTTGAGCAGCTGTGTCAGCGACATCGTGGTTCTGGCGGTAATGGGTTCTATATTGATTCCAGAGCACCTGGGTCACATGGATCTGGTTGTGGTCAAAGGTCAGGTGTGTGTTGGTGCGGAGGAAAGTGAGATCCTGCTGAACGATATCCGCCGCCCGTTACAGGCAGACGTTGTCAACTTGCCTGCATTGCAGACTTTGCCACGAACATTCTGCCCGAAGCCGGAGTCACTGGATCAGCTGGTGGCTGCGGTACGTTCTTTGCGATCAGCCCCGTTACAGATGTTCATTAAGCGAGTCTTGGAGCGCCGTGACCGATTGGAGGTTTTCCTCAAAGCGCCGGCGAGCAGGCATTACCATCACAACGAACCCGGCGGGCTGCTGGCTCATTCCCTGGACGTTGCGAAGAACGTACTGGTTATGACCAAGGCCAATGAACCCGATATGCCTCGAGAACTCCAGGAGCTCGGCTTCGTCGCTGGCTTGTTGCACGATATTGGCAAGACCTACACTTATGATACGTGGGGTAAGCCGACCGCAACCGCACGGTTGTGCGACCACGCCGACATGACCTTGGAGGCCTGCGCCTACGGTCTGGCGTATCTCGACAAGGTAGACCCTGATGCAGCGCTTGCACTCAGGCACATCTGGACTTGCGCCTCACCCGGCGCACGCTACGGAGTCAACCCTGTCATGACGCTTGCCCGCTATGTTCGGGACGCCGATGCCCAGAGTGCCATGGCTGACAATCAGCGGAAGGCCTATCGAAAGCGCCAACCAATCGGTTTTGGAAGGCTGGGAAACAACACCTATTGGCGGCCATCGATAGAAGCTCATGGATGAGGCTGATGGAAACTACAGTGAGGGGTGTGAGCATGTTGGGGCCACACCCCTTTGTTTTGGTGCGCCAGGCATGGCGCGTAGCGCCTTGACGGGCGCTGTTCCGGTACAGGTGGTGCTGGCCGGATGACTTGGGGGTGCAATTCCCCTGTGGGCCCGGCAAGGGGAACCACTAGCCGGACGGCAAGGGTGTCCACCGCGAGGTGGAATCTGAAGGAAGCCGCAGGCAAAGCACTGGCCCGACGAACAGAAATCGCATAGGAGGCGGTCACACCGGGTAAGGCGGCCAATATCGCCAAAGCCCGATACTTGCACGGAAGGTGTGGACGTAGATGCGGCGGGCATAAGTGTGAAGGTCACGTGTCTTACCCTGGGAAGTCTGGTTCTCTGCCTTTGTGCTACTTACCCCGCGAGGGGTGGGGATGGGGAGCCAGAACTCAGCCGAGGTCATAGTAGGTGCGTCACCGCGTACTGAAGGACCGAACATGGTTGGCCGCCAGTAGGCGGTGAGTTCTCGTGAAGTGCTTATGAAGACAGAAGCGACTCGGATGGGTCAGGGCCTTCAGGAAGGGGTCGGGCGGAACCCGGCAAATACTGAAGTCCGTGTCGAGGCAGACGCGGGGGCTCACTCGTGGACGAACGCGGAGCCGAATGCGCTGATGGAACGGGTGCTTGAGCGCCCGAACCTGATGCGTGCGTATCAGCGGGTGGTGTCTAACAAGGGTGCCGCTGGTATCGATCAGATGCCGGTCTCAGCCCTGAAGGGTCACCTGCAACAGCACTGGCCAGCGCTGCGCGAGCGGCTGCTGGCCGGGAACTACCATCCCCAGCCGGTGCGCCGGGTCAGTATCCCCAAGCCGCAAGGCGGCGAACGGATACTGGGTATCCCGACGGTGCAGGATCGCCTGATCCAACAGGCGCTTCACCAAACACTAAGCCCAATGCTGGAGACGACCTTCTCGGATCACAGCTACGGGTTCCGCCCTGGTCGAAGTGCCCACCAGGCGGTCAAGGCGATGCAACGGCACATCAATGACGGCCACCGCTGGGTGGTCGACCTGGATCTGGCCCAGTTCTTCGACCGGGTCAACCACGATGTGCTGATGGGCTTGTTGGCCCGTCGCATCACCGACCGACGGGTACTCACCCTGATCCGACGTTACCTGCAAGCCGGCATGCTCGAAGGTGGGTTGGTCAGCCCGAGACGAGAAGGACACCGCAAGGTGGCCCTCTCTCACCCTTGCTCTCCAACGTGCTCCTGACCGAACTGGACCGGGAGCTGGAGAGACGGGGACACCGGTTCTGCCGCTACGCGGACGACTGCAACATCTATGTCCGCAGCAGAAGAGCCGGTGAGCGGATCATGACCAGCGTCACCCACTTCCTGGAACGGTCTCTGCGCCTGAAAGTGAACACAGACAAGAGTGCTGTGGATCGCCCATGGCGCCGGAGCTTTCTGGGTTACAGCGTAAGCTGGCATAAAAGGCAGGCAAGGTTGAGGGTTGCACCGAAGAGCCTGAAGGCCTTCATGGCCAAGCTGCGTCCGCTGCTTAAGCGATCTCGCGGGCAGTCGCTGACGACAACTATCCAGAAGTTGAACCCGGTTCTCCGAGGCTGGGCGAATTACTATCGCCTGACGGCCTCGAAACGCTCGGTGGAGGCACTGGATGGCTGGATACGGCGGCGACATCGCCTGATTCTATGGCAGCAATGGAAGCGGGCCCATACCCGGGCGCGCAATCTGATGCGGCTCGGTCTGACGGAGCAACGGGCTTGGATGAGCGCAACGAATGGCCGTGGTCCCTGGTGGAACAGTGGCGCGTCTCACATGAACGCGGCGCTGCCCAAGAAGGTGTTCAATGGCCTGTCTCTGGTAAGCTTGCTGGATACGATGGTTCGGCTTCAGAGCCAACCGTGAACCGCCGTGGTACGGAACCGTATGCCCGGTGGTGTGAGAGGACGGGGGAGGCAACTCCCCCTCCTACTCTCACGGTGCGTAGGGGCAGCACTTAGGCTATGGAGCAGGCATTTACTCCCCAACGGTGCTAAGGTCAGGAAAAACATTGCGTTCCGAGCGAAGGATATGCTGAAAATATACTACCTCCACGGCTTCGCCAGCCGCTTCTATATCACCAGCGACAAACTCAAAACGCTCGCCAGGCTTGGCCCTGTCTATGGTCACGACATCGACTACACCCAAGGCTCGGAAGACATTATCGAAGAGAGCTTGGACAAG
Organism: Marinobacter sp. KM021; assembly: GCF_050707965.1. NCBI lineage: Bacteria > Pseudomonadati > Pseudomonadota > Gammaproteobacteria > Pseudomonadales > Marinobacteraceae > Marinobacter > Marinobacter sp. KM021. The sequence continues at coordinate 1,868,379 of NZ_CP136129.1, read as the reverse complement.
CTGATGCGAGTGAACCCGGATCTTCTGGTTGGAACTTCAATGGGAGGATGGCTGGCAGGTATTCTCGCAGCTGAAACCGGCATTCCGGTTGTGGCCATCAATCCGGTGACGGAGCCTGCCCAAAGTCTCAGACCTTGGATAGGGCAGGGTGTCGATCATCAGGGCCAGGCCTATCAACTGACAGACGACGTGGTTTCAAGCTACTACCCTTTCACCCACTATGGCAGCGGGCTTGTGCTGCTGGACCAGGGGGATGAACTGCTTCCGTGGAAAGACACCGCCAGGGTGCTTGGGGATTATTTTCCGGTTCATCGCTTTGAGGGTGGCAGCCACCGGTTTGAACATATGGAAGAGGCGCTGGAGCTGATTCGGGAGCATGTGCAGGATTAACGCTCTGGCATGATGAGGTTAACCGCAAGGAGACTGGGTTTCACTAGTGTGCCTTACCAAAAGTTCGTCCAGTTATTAAGCTTATCGGATAGACGAGCAATTGATTCAATGATTTGATCCGCTGTCTTACGCCAGACAAAAGGCTTGGGATCGTCATTGTATCGGGCCAGGTAGTCTTTAATAGAAGCCTCCAGTTCGCGAGTGCTGCAGTGCGAGTTGCGCTTGATCCAACGTTCTGAGATCAGGCCGAAAAATCGTTCTACCAAGTTGACCCACGATGCTGATGTTGGCGTGAAATGCACGTGATAGCGGGGCCTTGCGGCGAACCAGGCTCGCACCTTTTCGGTCTTGTGGGTCCCGTAGTTGTCCATGACCAGGTGGATATCCAGATCCTCCGGAACCTCCCGGTCAATCTCCTTTAAAAACGCCAGAAACTCTTTGGTACGGTGTCGCCTGTGAAGGCGTCCGATAACCTTACCAGTGGCAACGTCCAGGGCCGCAAACAGAGTTGTCGTGCCATGGCGAACGTAGTCGTGTGTTCGGGTTGTTTCGGAGTAACCAAACGACAGCGGAAGCGCCGGCTGAGTGCGGTTCAGCGCCTGTATCTGGCTTTTCTCGTCCACACACAGGACCAGGGCCCGGTCAGGCGGATTCATATACACCTGAATCAGTGACTTCGCAGGCCAATATACCCCGCAAAGCGCAAGCTGGGGTAATACGGGCAAAATCTGAACAGATTAGACCCATGAATAGCTGAAAGGTGTAGTGCAAAGTCGACCAGCTGCCATAAACTGGCTGTTTTGTGATCAACAGATGGTGTTCAGGCAATAGCGGATTGCCCCGGCATGGTTTTCCGGGTGGCTTTAAGGTGGCGACTGTTGTCAAACTGGTTTAACCGGAGGAGGCAAGGCTTCCATAGAGGTCGCGGTAAACGGCAAACCCCGGACAGTGCCGACCAAAGCGCAGGATCCACTGCCTGCCGCTGTGCACCAGGCGACAGGCCATGGTCATCAGCTCCTGCATCACCGTTCTCAGGCGGCGTCGCTTGGCCGGATGGCGTACCGGCGCATCCGGGGCCGTCAGTCTCAGCCCCATCCAGCGCAGCAGGTTGTAACCCATCGCTGCGAAGGCCATGACCAGGTTGTTGGTGTGGAACTTGCCCGAAGGCAGGCGTTCCAGGTCCAGGTCGGTTTTGAACTCGCTATGGAATTGCTCACTGGTGGCGTGATCGCTGTACAGAGTCATGACTTGTTGCTCACTGGCCACATCGGCAGACGGGGACGTAATCCAGCCTTCAACACTGACCTCCGGCTCCAGGTACAACTGGCCAGCGGCATCACTGGTGTGAACAGCGACCTTAACGATTTGGCGTAGACCGGGTTCATCGGGAAGGTCTTCTGACAGAACCGCCTCCATCTTGCCGTCGCGGTCCAGCGACCAGGCTTTCTGGGCTTGGGCCTTGTCTGCCCAAGCCAAGGGATCCTGTTTGCGAGGGTTCCACTTGATCAGGAAATCGACCTGCTCCTGCTCGCGCAGGAAGTCGCGGTTGTCGCGGGCATCGTGTGCACTGTCCAGGCGCAGCAGGATGGGCTTGTCCGTCAATGCCCGGGCTCGGGGCAAAACCCGTTTGAGGGTGTCGAGAAATCCATTATTGGCGTGCTGGCTGCCAGGGCGTAGCTCACAACCCAGGCACCAGCCTTCCTGGCCCAGATACGCGGCAATGGGTGCATAGCCGTCGTAACCCTTGTAGGTGTAGCTGACGCCCTCTTTGTGGGTCTGGCTGTTGTCCATGGGAAAGACATCCATGTCCAGGGCAACGTGGCCCATCGCCAGTGGTGACACCGGCGCTTCGACGGACTGAAGAAATTCAACGCTGGCATCATCCAGCAGTGGTGTCAGGGTTTGGGCATCTTCATCAAATCGCTGGCGCAAACGGGCTGAAGATGGCGACTGCTTGATGCCCAGAGCGGATTTGAAGAACGGATCTGTTCGTACCGGCTCGGCCGCCTCGAAATCACTCTTGCCCAGCGTAATCAGGCCAAGGTAGGTGCGGATAAGCTCAATGTTCGGAATACCGTGGCGCTTGACGACCGTGCGAGCGGTTTTGATCAGCGACGTGTGCCGGTTCAGGCAGTGGCCCACCAGGGCCAGTCCGCCGTGGGGTGTATAGACTTCGGTTCGGGATTGCTGGAGGGTGAAGGTGCGCATGAGACAACATCACTGACTGGGTGAATGAATGTCAGGGGCTATTATATCGCTCAAGATCCTGCTATTGCAGGCTTGGGGCGCGACTTCAGCTCGTTGGATTCACGGATTCAGGTTTCAAACCTTTTGCAGCGCTTGGATAATAGTTGCAGTTAAAGGATTTCGATTGCAAGCTGATTTAGAGATTATTGGCTTGGTAAGACGTTGTTGATCTCCTTGGAGACCTGCTCCCCTCCCTTATTGTTAAGGGGGGGGGCTTTTTGTTTGCCCGGCGAAGCCGGCAAACCCGGCCACCTGAAAGAAGGTGGCGTCACCCCGGCTGAGGGGAAGACAATCCGACTGGCAAGGGCGTTGTTGGCTAACGGCAGGGTCTGAAGGAAGCTATAGGAGGTTAACGGTACACAACGCAAGTGAACCTGCTTCGGCAGTCCAGGTGGGTAAGCGTGCAAAATAGCGCGACGCCCGATACTCAGTCAGACCTGGGCTGTGTTTGAGGGTGGCATCGTTAACAGGGAGCCGGTGCAGTAACCGGGGAAGCCTGGCACCCTATCCGGTTCGACCGGACGCTGAGGCTCAAGGTGAAAGCCAAGGCCGCAGCGGGTGTGAGGTGGCAGATGAAGCCGTAGTAGTGACGAAGTTCCGGCCCGAGAAGCCTGGTAACAGTGTGGAGGGCAAAACCGGAATGACCGCTGGCGGAGGTTCAGCGGGCCGATCAGGGTCAAAAGCTCTGGTTGGATGCGAAGGGCGGAAGTCATTAACGAGCATGACGGACGACGAGCGATAGGTGGACGCTGCGTTCACAAGCTGCCCGACGGGGCGGGGATGTGCATCGAGGTGCTGCGGGAACGCAGTCGCTTTGGTGTTCACCGAACAAGGGAGTAGAGCGAGACCGTGGCGGCAGATTGCCAGAGTGCTAGTACCCGGACGGATCGTTTGAAACAGACCAGCAGCCAGGCCGATCCTCGAAGTCGTCATCACACAGATGAGCAGGCATGAGGACCTACTACAGCTTGTACGGACAGCTGCTGTCAAAACAGCGTTTGTATGAAGCCTTCAGGCACGTCAAGCGCAACAAGGGTGCGGCCGGAATCGATGGGCAGAGCCTGAGTGCGTTTGAGGCGAATCTGGAGGTGGAGCTGTCGTGCCTGTTACTCGAACTGAAGGAAAAGCGCTATCGGGCGCACCCGGTCAGGCGTGTGGCCATCGCCAAGGACGACGGTGGTGAACGTTTGCTGGGCATTCCAACGGTTCGGGACCGGGTTGTGCAACAGGCGTTGCGCAGAATCATCGAACCGATCTTCGAGCCGGACTTCCACCCGTCGAGTTACGGGTATCGTCCGGGCCGCAGTGGTCACCACGCCATCGGCAAGGCGGAGTTATTCGTCCGCCGCTACCGACGGACATGGGTAGTGGATATGGACCTGTCGAAATGCTTCGACACCCTGAACCATGACCTGATCATCCGTCAGTTCCGCCGACGGATCACGGACGGCAGTGTTCTGTCACTGCTGCGCCAGTTCCTGGAAAGCGGCGTGATGGTGGGGTACCACCTTGAAGACACGACGTTGGGCAGCCCGCAGGGCGGCGTGATCAGTCCGCTGATCGCGAACGTCTACCTGGACGCCTTCGACCAGTTCATGAAAGCGCGGGGGCATCGGATTGTCCGCTATGCAGACGATATCCTGATCCTCTGCGCCTCCCGAGCTGGGGCGAGCAATGCGTTACGGGTGGCCCAAAGCTACCTGGAAGGGGAGCTGAAGCTGACAGTTAACGCCACCAAGACCCACATCGCCAACAGCGATGAGGGGGTGAAGTTCCTGGGTGTGGTGATCTACACGAACTACACACGCATCCAGGACAAGAAGGTGGTGACACTCAAGCAGAAGCTGAAGGCGCTGACCAGGCGAAACCGGGGCGTCGGACTTGCGGCGATCATCCGCGAGCTGAACCCGGTGCTACGGGGCTTTGTCAACTACTTCCGGGTAGCTAACTGTGCGCGGGTGCTAAAGCAGGTTATGAGTTGGTTAAGACGGCGACTGCGCTGCATCCAGCTCAAACAGTGGAAGAGACCGGGCCGGTTGCATCGGAGGCTGAAACAGTTGGGCTACAAGCCTCCGTTTCGGTACATCAAGATGCAAAGCTGGCGCAATGCGGCCTCACCGCTGGCCCACCATGCAATCCCGAATGCCTATCTGCATAATGACTTACGGTTGGTGGATCCGACCAAGGTCAGAACCGGCATCACTGTCCCCGAATTCGGGGTAAGTTAATGGCATGAGCCGTATACGTGGCCCGTATGTACGGTTCTGTGAGAGGGATGAGGCGGTGACGCCTCACCCTACTTGATGTGCGCCCGGCACGGGCGCACTCCTGGAGGTGCAAGTCCTCCCGTGAGCTGGCCACAGCGAACGAAGTGAAGCGCAACTGCGGAAGGGCGACCGACCGTGGGGAGGAAGCGTGGAGCATAAACCGTGAGCCGATGAACAAGAATCGGATACGAGGCACTGCCAAGCAGGGCGAGCGGGCAAGAAGCCGCGAAGCTCTTGTGGCCAAGGCGAAGTGGTGTAAATCCGGCGGTTGTGCGGTGAAGGAGTGTGTTCTTACCCGGGGAGATCTCGCCTCATGCCTGAAAGGGCGACGTGGTCACGCGGAGCGAGAAGTCAGCAGAGGCCATAGTAGCCGCTAACACAGGGCGAAGGGCTGAACGAGAAGGAGCGTCAAACGCCTTGTCGATGAGCGCTGTAACGCATCAGATGCCCGCGCCAGCGGGGCGGGTTGCAACAAGGGAAGGTGAAGCCTTGCCGGCCGTGACCAGTGATGAAGCAGGACTCCCGCGACGAGAACCGGAGGGCGCAGGGCGAAACCTGCTTGCGCAGGCGTTCGCACGAGAGAATATGCAACGGGCATGGAAGCGCGTGAAGGCCAACAAAGGATCGGCAGGTGTGGACGGGCTGGACATTACCCAAACCGCGGAACACCTGCGATGGGTGTGGCCGGAGCTTCGCCAGCAGCTGCTGAGCGGCTCCTACCAACCACAACCCGTCCGTCGGGTAGGCATCCCGAAACTGGACGGCAGTGAGCGGGAACTGGGTATCCCCACCGTCACCGACCGTCTGATTCAACAGGCACTGCTACAAGTGCTGCAACCTCTGATTGATTCCACCTTCAGCGAGCACAGCTACGGCTTCCGCCCGGGCCGACGGGCCCAGGATACGGTTCTGGCTGCGCAGCGCTACGCCCAGCAAGGCCGCCATATCGTGGTGGACGTTGATCTGTCGAAGTTCTTCGACCGGGTTAACCACGACATCCTGATCGACCGCCTGAAAAAACGCATAAACGATCCCGGAGTCATCCGGCTGGTGCGTGCGTATCTCAACGCGGGTATCATGGATGGTGGCGTGGTCATGGATCGGCATGAGGGCACGCCGCAAGGCGGGCCGTTGTCGCCGTTACTGGCCAACGTTCTGCTGGACGATGTGGATAAAGAGCTGGAACGCCGGGGGCACTGCTTCGCCCGTTACGCCGATGACTGCAACGTCTACGTTCGCAGTCACAAAGCGGGAGAACGGGTGATGCGCCTGCTACGCCGGTGTTACGACAAACTGCGCTTGGTGATCAACGAATCCAAAAGTGCAGTCGCCCGCGTGTTCGGGCGTAAGTTCCTCGGCTATGCCTTGTGGCAAACGAGGGACGGGGAGGTCCGACGCGCGGTATCCACCAAGGCGTTACAGGCGTTCAAGCTCAGAGTCAGGCAACTGACCCGAGGATCAGGGGGGGCGCAGCATGGCACAGGTGGTGGAGAATCTCCGCCGCTATCTGCTTGGCTGGAAAGGATACTTCAGGCTGGCGCAAACGCCACGCATCTGGCGATCACTGGATGAGTGGATACGTCGTCGTCTGAGAATGCTCCACCTTCGGCAGTGGCGACGGGGCAAGACGATCTACCGGGAGCTGATCCGCTTAGGCGCGAGTTCCTGGGTTGCGGAATCCGTGGCGGCGCTGAGTCGTCGCTGGTGGCATAACAGTCGCTCTGCCATCCATCATGTGCTGACCATTGCCTACTTCGATCGGTTGGGAGTGCCGAGACTCTCGTGAAACCTCAACTTCTCGAACCGCCCGGTGCGGACCCGCATGCCGGGTGGTGTGGGAGGGGCGGAACCTATTGGTTCCCCCCCCCCTCCTATCAAACTGATAGTGCACATTAAAGTGCACCCTCTGCAGATAAGGGACAAAGATATACGCTAGCTGGATATTGAGTGCAGGCATCCTTATTTACAGTGAAAAAGGTCAATAAGGAGGGTATCACCATGCAAGACAATCTGATAGCAAAAGATAGGGGCATGATAGACGTCGATAACATGATGGACGTCGATAAAGAGAAAGGCCTGTATCGAGTTCGACGCGACATGTACACCGATCCTGATCTATTCGAAATGGAGATGAAGTATATCTTCGAAAACAACTGGGTCTATTTGGCCCACGAGAGCCAGGTCGCCAATCCAAATGACTACTTTACAAGTTACATTGGTCGTCAGCCCGTCGTCGTCGTCCGCAATAAGGATGGTGAGCTACACTGCTTTGTTAACGCCTGCAGTCACCGTGGTGCTGTGCTATGTCGCAAGAAGGTGGGCAACAAGGCCGTCTTTACTTGTCCGTTCCACGGCTGGAGCTTTAATAACTCCGGCAAGCTAGTCAAGGTCAAGGATCCCGACGACGCCGGTTACCCGGAGTCCTTCAACTGCGATGGCTCTCACGACCTGAAAAGGGTCCGCTTGGAGAATTACCGCGGCTTCCTGTTCGGCTCGCTGAACGACGATGTCAAGCCTCTGACTGAACATCTTGGCGAAGCGGCTAAGATTATCGATATGGTCGTTGATCAGTCGCCGGAAGGTATAGAAGTGCTGCGCGGTGCGTCGACTTATACCTATGACGGTAACTGGAAAATGCAGGCCGAAAACGGTGCCGATGGTTACCATGTTTCCGCAGTGCACTGGAACTACGTTGCCACCACCGCTCGCCGTAAAACTGGCATGTCTGCAGATGATGTTAAGGCGATGGATGTCTCCTCTTGGAACAAGCAAAAAGGCGGTTTTTATGCCTTCGAACACGGCCATATTCTGCTGTGGCTGAGCTGGCCTAACCCCCAGGATCGTTCCCTGTATGAAAGTCGTGATGAGCTCGTTGAGCGTTTCGGTGCCAGTCGTGCCGATTGGATGATCGGCAAGCTGCGCAATCTTTGTCTGTACCCGAATATGTTCCTTATGGATCAAATGAGCACACAGATCCGTCACTTCCGTCCGATTTCCGTCGACAAAACCGAAGTGACTATCTACTGCTTCGGGCCTAAGGGCGAAGCTGCGCAAGAGCGTGCGCATCGGATCCGTCAGTACGAAGACTTCTTCAACGCCTCAGGCATGGCAACCCCAGATGATCTGGAAGAGTTCCGCGCTTGTCAAGAAGGTTACAATGGTATGAAGTTGCCTTGGAATGACATGTCCCGTGGTGCCGAGCACTGGATCGACGGTCAGGATGAGGAGGCTAAGGAGATCGGTTTGCATCCTGTGATGAGTGGTGTCAAGTCTGAGGATGAGGGGCTCTACATCGTTCAGCATCAGTACTGGAAGAAAGTGATGGCGGAAGCGGTACGCAAGGAAAAGGGGGAGTAATTCATGAATATCAGCTACGACGAAATCCGTGATTTTCTGTATTCCGAACAGCGTTGCCTCGATGACAAGGACTATGACCAGTGGCTTGAGCACTATGCCAAGGATGCCGAATACTGGGTGCCGAGCTGGGACGTTGACGGTGAGTTGACCGAGGATCCTCAGTCCGAAATCTCCTTGATGTACTATGCTCGCCGTGACGGTCTGGAAGACCGAGTGTTTCGCCTCCAGACCGGTCGTTCCAGCTCTAGTTCACAGCCAGAGCCGCGTACCCTGCATATGCTGAGTAATTTGGAAGTGGCCACCGCATCAGACAGTGACGCTGAAGTACGCTACAACTGGGTGACCAACAGCGTTCGCCACGATACCGTGAATACCTACTTTGGTTGCGCGTTCGTCATTCTGGTCCGTAGCGAAGACGGCAAGCTGAAGATCAAGCGCAAGAAGATCGTGCTTAAGAATGACTGTATCCATCAGGTTGTTGATATCTATCACCTTTGATCCCAGCCAATATGATGAACTTCCCTCGGGGTGTCGTTGACACCCTTAGAGGGGACTGAGACATTACAATGTATAAAGTAGCACTTAACTTTGAAGACGGTGTAACCCATTTCATTATTCCAATGCCGATGGAAACGGTTGCGGATGCCGCCTATCGTTCCGGGATCAATATTCCAGTAGACTGCCGTGACGGTGCCTGTGGTACCTGTAAATGTCATTGCGAATCAGGTCGCTATGAGATGGATGGTTATGTAGAGGATGCGCTGTCCGAACAGGAAGCAAAACAGGACTATGTGCTGACTTGCCGCATGATTCCAGAATCGGACTGTGTGGTTACTGTGCCGGCATCATCCGAAGTTTGTGTACAGGGTCGGCAGGTGGATGTACATGCCAAACTGTCCGGCATCAATCGTCTCTCCGATTCCACGCTGTCTTTTACTGTTGCCGGTGATCAGTTGTCAGCCATGCACTTTTTGCCAGGGCAGTATGTCAACGTATTGGTTCCGGGTTCTGACCAGTCCCGATCTTACTCCTTCAGCTCCTTGGTCAACCCGGTTGACGATTCGGTTTCTTTTCTGATGCGTGTGGTATCTGATGGTCTGATGAGTACTTATATGACTGAAAAGGCGAGTATCGGCGACAGCATCGTCCTGCGCGGTCCTTTTGGCAGCTTCTACCTTCGCGATATCAAGCGTCCAATTTTAATGCTGGCTGGCGGTACCGGTCTGGCGCCTTTTTTGGCGATGCTGGAGAAGATTCAGCAGGACGGCAGTCAGTACCCGATCCATCTGATATATGGTGTTACCCGTGACAACGACCTGGTGGAGATAGAAAAATTAGAAGCATTTGCTGCGGCCATCGATAACTTCAGCTTCAGCGCCTGCGTCGCTTCAGAAGAGAGCGACTGGCCGCGAAAAGGCTATGTCACTAACCATCTGAATCCTGATCATCTGCATGGCGATGATGTGGATATCTACCTCTGCGGTCCGCCGCCTATGGTGGAAGCGGTGAGTAGCTACATGCAGGAAAATGGCATTCAGCCAGCCAGCTTCCATTATGAAAAGTTTGCAGCCAGTAAATGAGGAGGATTCCATGAGAGTTGAACGCTTTGAAAACAAGGTAGTTATTGTCACCGGGGCGGCCCAGGGAATTGGTCGCGCTGTAGCCCTTCAGATGGCCGCCGAGAAAGCTATTTTGGTGCTGGTGGACCGCTCTGAAATTGTTGCAGAGGTGGCCGAAGAGGCCCTGACTGCAGGAGCTATTGATGTCCATATCATAAATGCCGATCTGGAGCTGTATGCCGGGGCCTGCAAAGCGATGGATGCAGCCGTCAGTCATTTCGGTCGCATCGACATCCTGGTCAACAACGTAGGCGGTACCATCTGGGCCAAGCCCTATGAAGCCTACGAAGAGGGTCAGATCGAAGCCGAGATTCGCCGTTCCCTGTTCCCGACCCTCTGGTGCTGTCACGCCGTGTTGGCGCAAATGCAGAAGCAACAGCGTGGTGTGATCGTCAATGTGTCCTCCCTCGCAACCCGATCACTTAACAGAGTGCCTTATGCAGCGGCGAAAGGAGGTGTGAACGCTATGACCGTGTGCATGGCGTTTGAGAATGCAAAACACGGTATCAGGGTCAATGCGGTGGCGCCAGGCGGAACCGATGTGGGTGAACGAAGGATTCCGCGCAACAATGAAACCATGAGTCAGCAGGAGAAGGAGTGGTATCAGGCAATTGTTGACCAAACTATCGATTCGACATTCATGAAGCGTTATAGCTTTCCGGAAGAACAGGCAAACGCCATACTCTTTCTGGCTTCTGATGAAGCTTCCTACATTACCGGTGCCGTACTGCCGGTGGGGGGGGGGTATCAGGGCTGACCGTTTAATCCAAACCAAGCAGGGCTTAGGTCAAGCCATTTGCCTTACTAATGGGAAACAAAGTAGCCGAACACTTAAATATTTCAAGTTTGGCGTTTCAGAGGAGTAAAAAAAGCCTAAATAACAATCCGTTATGATTGCCTTGAATTTTTCGAGTATTATGCTGAGCTGTGTCCGGATACAAAGTTTCGCATTAGTAAGTGTGACTAGTGTCCCGTCCGGGTAATTCCTTAGCGTAAATGTGCTATAATTCAGGTCGTTTTTCACCGGCTTGGCGATCCTTTTGTGGCGCGGAAACCAGCACCCTTTAATCTTACCGTAAATGATCAGTTAGAGCTGGAAAGCTGGTTACGGACAAGCACATTAAGTCAGAATCTTGTTCAACGCGCTCGGATCGTTCTGGCTCTGAATAATGGCGAATCACCGAAAACGGTGGCCGAGCGACTGGAGACCAGTACGCCCACCGTTTTCAAGTGGCGTAACCGTTATATCGAGCAGGGCCTGAGTGGCCTGCAAGATGCTCCAAGGCCCGGACAGCCCAGGAAGCTGGACCGGAAAAAGGTCAAGTCAATTCTTGATGACACGGTCAAAAAGCTGCCCAAGGAATCTACCCACTGGAGCGTCCGGTTGATGGCCGAACATGCCGGTGTCAGTCGCTGGCAAGTGCATCAGATCTGGAAAGCTGCTGACCTGAAACCGCACCGGCTAAAAACCTTCAAAATAAGCAATGATCCGGACTTTGCTGAGAAGGTTTTCGATGTCGTTGGCTTGTATCTGAATCCGCCTGATAACGCGCTGGTGCTGTCAGTTGACGAAAAAACGCAGATCCAGGCACTGGATCGCACTCAACTGGAATTCATCCTGGCGGTGCCGGGGCGTCGCTATCGCGGCAGAAAGCTCTCCGATGCCGGCGTCACCGCCAGGTTCTACAAGGCCGTGACCGATGCTCACCTCGGGCATATCCTGAAGGTCGATCTGACCGCCGAGACGTTCAACTATGTCCTGGATCAGCGCGCGCTCGATCGCGCTAGGATGATGGACGGCAAGCTGCTGCTAGTCACCAACATGGCCGACCACGACCCGCTGGAGATCGTAGAGCGCTACCGCGCGCTGGCAGACATCGAGCGCGGCTTCCGAGTACTGAAGAGCGACATCGAGATCGCGCCGGTCTACCACCGGCTACCGGATCGCATCCGCGCTCATGCCCTGATCTGCTTCCTCGCCTTGGTGCTTTACCGGGTGCTCAGGATGCGGCTGAAGGCGAGCAATCATCCGCTGTCGCCGACGCGGGCACTGGAGATTGCCCGCAAGATCCAGTTCCACCAGGTCCTGCTTCACCGTCGCGAGACGGCGAGCGGCCTGACCAAATTGAAGCCTGAACAACGCGACCTTTTCGAGGCGATTGGCCTGCCGGCTCCTGCTGCATCACGCTTGTAGTGCCAATTTTGACAACGCGTTTTCAGGCTAATCAGTAGTTTACGCTTCTATCTGTCGAACTCGGGATTCAGGCATTGCGTAAACTCCTCTGTTGTATTATCTTTTAAATTTGACTAATATCAATAAAAATTTAAAATAAAAAAAGGAGGTTAAAATGACTCTGGAAATCTTTAGCCTTCCACTGCGTTTTAATTTTGCTCGCCCGGAAGCTGTTTCAGAATTTGTGAATCAAAAGGTTGGTCGTCATACTTTAGAGGTGATAAAGTGTGATGCTGCTCGGTCACGTTTGGGTTTCAAGGAATTTTCAGGACTTGGGTTAACCTCAATTTCTTATGGTAGCGAGGTGAGAGTAAAAAGTCCTGAGCTCGAAAGTGTATTTCACTTGCAGATAATTACAAGGGGCACGTGTTATGTATCTTTTGGCTATGAGGGAGTTCTCTTAGGGGTGGGTGATGCTATAATGCTGAATCCTTTCGAGTTAATAATACTTGAATATTCTTCTGACTGTGAAAAGTTAATTGTTAATATACCTGAAAGCTCCATTCAGACTACTGTTCTTTCTGAGCTAGGTTGTCTCCCGAAGCCAGGTGTTCGTTTCGCGCGACGACCAGTAAACCTTTTAAGATTTCCATCATTAGTTAAACTTTTTGAGGCAGTTTTACTGGAAGCTGGAGGGTGTGACGCAGAGATTTTTGGTGCTTTTGACTTTTATAAAGAAGCTGTGATAAACAAAATACTTTGTACATTCGATAATAATGTTCCGATTGAAAAAAACCTCAACAGACCTCATCCTCAGATAGAAGAAATTTCTAGATATATAGAAAAAAATATAAAAAAAGACATCACCATAGATGAGTTGAGTAAGATTTCAAATCTTAGTGTTCGTTCGATTTATTCTTTGTTTTCTAAGACATTATCGACAACACCAAAAAATTATATAAAGAATCAAAAACTTAATAGAGTTCGAGAGGATTTGCTAAACGGCTCAGTAAGGAATGTTACGGAGGTTGCTCTAGATTATGGATTTTCTCACTTAGGTCGGCTGTCCTCTGACTACAAAAGGTTGTTTGGTGAATCGCCTTCAAAAACTTTAAGGAAGGTCTGTTGAATAACCGGCGATTTTTGTCGATGTTGTTTCAAGGCAGCAGCAAACTCGAATTTCAGACGTTATTTTCCTGTTACTAATGGGAATGTAAGCAATGGGATGGACTCCTCCTCACCTAACCGGCATCTACGTGCCAAAATGGTGAGTGAACAATCAACCATCGAGGAGATGAGGAGAAGTCCACATGAACATTATCCGCGTCGGTGTTGATATTGCCAAATCAGTGTTCCACGTCCATGGCGTAGACCGCCACGGTCAAACTCGATGGCAAGGCAAATATTCTCGAAATAAGTGGCTGAATGCGCTCAGCCGCAAAGTGCCGGTCGGTACGGAAATTGGTATGGAGACCTGTGCCTCTGCTCACCACTGGGCTCGTGAACTCCAAAGGCGGGGGTATCCAGTGCGACTGATTGCACCTCAGTTTGTCAAACCCTACGTCAAAAGTAACAAAAATGACCGTGTGGACGCTGAGGCAATATGCGAAGCCATGAGCCGCCCGAACATGCGTTACGCCGCTCCGAAGACCGCTGCCCAGCAGGATGTTCAGGCAGCGCACCGCATCCGTGAAGAGCTGGTTAGCCAGCGTACTGCCAAGGCAAACCAGATCCGGGGACTGATTGGTGAGTATGGCATCGTGGCCCCGGTGGGCATACAGCAGATGCGCAACGCCTTATCAAGATGGCTGGAGGACGCAGAGAATGGGCTTAGTGATAGATTCCGAATCCTGCTCAATGGGCTGGCTGAAGATCTCCGATACCTGGATGATCGCATTGTGGCACTTGACGAAGAAATTGCCGAGAGTGTCAAGCAGGACCCTGTGGCGCGACGCTTGATGACCCTGCGCGGCGTAGGACCACTGACGGCCAGTGCCTTGTCCGGTGCTCTAGGAGATGGCAAGGCGTTTCGCCGAGGGCGGGACTTTGCCGCATCAATCGGGTTAACGCCCAGACAGCACAGTACTGGAGGCCGGGATCGTCTGCTAGGGATCAGCAAGCGAGGCGACAGTTACTTACGCAAATTGCTTGTCCACGGGGCACGGGCCGTGCTGCGACATGTTGATGGTAAAGACGACGGCCTCAGTCGTTGGCTTAAAGGCCTGGCGTCACGAAAGCACGTCAATGTGGCCACGGTGGCATTGGCCAATAAAACAGCCCGCATTGCCTGGGCGCTGGTGCACAATGAATCAACCTACGACGAAGGACTTGCAACGGCTGCTGCTTGAGTGACGGCTAAGCAGCGAGCCTGAGAAACAACCTGAAAACCTGTAGGAGAGGCCCACACCACGATTGCACAGCATTTTGATTGATGGCGAACAGGTCGGACCGGCGTTGGGAAACCCCTTTATGGACGCGGAGCCCAAAGCTCGTGTAAGCGTATGGGAACCGGCGCGCGGATAGCCCATCAGGGTCCGATGCTCATCTATAGGGCATCATTGGAGAGACCGGATACACGTAGGCAGTCGTACCTTCATCGCGATCGAACAAAGTGCTTGCAAAAGAGGAGGAGTCCATACGTGTTAAATCGACCCACTTGCCCTAACCCGGATTTCTCATAGCCACCCAGCAATCTTCACAGATCGATTCCTTTAGCACCAGAGCCCAGCAATCAGGCTTGATCTGGTGATTATTTGATCACTCCCCAGCGTTCAGACGCACCACCCCCTTACCCCCATTGAGCCGGGCCGGGGGAGCCCGCAGCTTCTATCCGGGAACCAGCCGACGAACCAGATCCGTGAGTTCGTCTTTGTAAGGATAGCTGTCGCTCATGAGCACGCGGATTCGCCGGGTGTTGCGAATGTGCGTGTTCCGGGGTGACAGCGGCTTCTATCGCCCCCGATTGCTGAGCTGGTGCGACCGGAATAATGTGGATTATCTGGTGGGCATCAGCAAGAACAGCCGGCTGCTCAAGGAGGTAGATGTAGCCTCGATGCTGATTCGCAAAGCTCACAACGAACTGGGTGAAAAAGTCTCCGCCACCTACCGGTTCCAGTATCAGGCCCGAACCTGGAAACACCCCCGCTGGGTGGTGGCGCGTCTGGAAGAAGGCGAACTAGGACCCAATCCAAGGTTCATCATCAGTTCCCGTTACGACGATGGATTCAAGCTCTACTACGAGCAGTACTGCGCCCGGGGTGACATGGAGAACCGGATTAAAGACCAGCAGCTGTGCCTGTTTGCGGATCGCACCTCCAGCACACAGTGGTGGACCAATCAGTGGCGGCTGATTCTGTCAGGGTTCGCCTACACACTGTTCGAGCGACTGCGGACCTACTTGCGTATTCCAGACCAAGGTTGCCACTGATTCCAGACGAAGCCTGCCACCCATTCCACACGAAAGCTGCCACTGATTCCACGGCAAAGCTGCCACCCTGGCAAGCTGCCTGATTTCCCCATCAAAACGTCCGGCGCGGGATAACTAACGGTACTCTGCTCCTTTTCATCCGGAGAGGGCCAGATGCCAGCGAAGAGGTTATCCATGCGTAAAATCAAAGAAGTCCTTCGCCTCAAGTGGGAGCGAGGGCTGAGCAACCGGCAGGTTGCCGCAGCCTGCGGCATCAGCCGCCCCACCGTGAGCGAGTATCTGCGGCGTGCCGCCGAAGAGGATCTTGGCTGGCCGTTGCCAGAGGATCTGAGTGACGCTCAGTTGGAGCAGCGGTTGTTCCCGCCACCACCGGATCTGCCGGCACAGGCCAGAGGTATACCCGACTGGCAACACATCCGCGACGAACTCACGGGCAAGAATGTCACCCTGTTCCTGCTCTGGCAGGAGTACCGGCAAGCCAACCCGGACGGTTATCAGTACAGCTGGTTCTGCGACCATTACCGGGCCTGGCAAGGCAAGCTGGATCTGGTGATGCGGCAGGACCATCGGGCCGGTGAGAAGCTGTTCGTGGACTATGCCGGGCACACGGTGCCCGTTATTGACCGCACCACCGGTGAGATCCATGAGGCGCAAGTCTTTGTGGCGGTGATGGGCGCGTCCAATTACACCTACGCCGAGGCCACCTGGAGCCAGACCCTGCCGGACTGGATCGGCTCCCACACCCGAGCCTTCGAGTTCCTGGGCGGCGTGCCGGAACTGGTGGTTCCGGACAACCTCCGCTCCGGCGTCAGCAAGGCCCATCGCTACGAGCCGGACCTCAATCCGACCTATCAGGATATGGCTGGCCATTATGGTGTGGCCGTTGTCCCGACAAGAGTTCGCAAGCCCCGTGACAAGGCCAAGGTGGAAGGCGGCGTCTTGATCGTCGAGCGCTGGATACTGGCGGCCCTGCGCCACCGTCAACACTTCTCCCTGGGGCAGCTCAACGCCACCATCCGTGAGCTGTTGGAGAAGCTCAATAGCCGCCCCTTCCGCAAGTTGCCCGGGTGCCGGCTTGATCACTTCAAACAGCTGGACCAGCCGGTTCTACAACCGCTACCCGCCGAGCCGTATGTCTACGCCGAGTGGAAAAAAGCCCGGGTACACATCGACTACCACGTCGCCATCGATGGCCATTACTACTCGGTGCCCTATACCCTGATCAAGAAAGAAGTGGAGGTCCGGATCACCCATAACACCATCGAATGCTTCCACCGAGGCAACCGGATCGCCAGCCACCGGCGCTCAGACCAGAAGGGACGGCACACCACCATCGCCGCGCACATGCCGGAATCCCATCGCCAGGCCGGCGAGTGGTCACCGGAACGGCTGATCGCGTGGGCTACCAAGATCGGACCGGCAACTGAAAAGCTCATCCGCGCCGCGCTGGGGGCGAGAAAGCACCCTCAGCAGGCCTATAGGTCCTGCCTGGGCATTCTCCGGCTGGGCCAGAGCTACGGCGAGGCACGATTAGAACGCGCCTGCCAACGCGCCCTGATGCTGGGCAGTTGCCGATACAAGAGCATCGAATCCATCCTCAAACACCGTCTGGATCAGCAGCCCCTGGAAGAGCAACAAGAACTGGCCTTACCCGACACACACGACAACATCCGCGGCCCCGCCTACTATCACTGAAGGAACCTGACATGTTGAAACATCCCGCACTGGATAAGCTCCACGCCCTCAAGCTGACTGGTATGGCGGCCGCCCTGGCGGATCAATCGGCTACCCCCGACATTACCGACCTGAGCTTCGAGGAGCGCCTTGGCCTGCTGGTCGACCGGGAAATGACCGAAAGAGACAACCGGCGTATGACCAGCCGGCTGCGTCGGGCCAAGCTGCGACACGCCGCGATCCTCGAAGACATTGATTACCGGAACTCGCGGGGCCTGGATAAAGGGCTTATCCAGAGTCTGGCCAGCTGCCAGTGGGTGAAGGAACACCTGAACGTGCTCATCACCGGCCCCACCGGGGTCGGGAAAACCTGGCTGGCCTGTGCACTGGCACACAAAGCCTGCCGAGAGGGTTACACCGCCCAGTACGTCCGCCTGACCCGGCTGCTACGAGAGCTGGCCATCGCCAAGGGCGATGGCCAATACTCAAAGCTCCTGACCAGCCTGGCCAAGGTCGACGTGCTGATCCTGGATGACTGGGGGTTGATGAAGCTGAGCGCAGAGAACCGACGAGACTTGCTGGAGGTGCTGGAAGACCGACATGGCCGGCGCGCCACCATCGCCACCAGCCAACTGCCCATCGAGGAATGGCATGGCATCATCGGTGACGCCACGCTGGCAGACGCCATTCTGGACCGGCTCGTTCACAACGCCTACAAGATCAATCTGCGGGGCGAGTCCATGCGAAAACAGCAGGCAAAGTTGACGGCCACCGACACTTCGGAGTAAGAAGAGAAACCCCGCGTCGCTACGCTCCGATGGGTGGCAGCCTTGCTCCGGTCCGGGTGGCAGGCTTCACGTGGAATGGGTGGCAACCTTCAGCGGTTTACGCACTACTTGAAGAAGACGCCCTTCGAGAGAATGAGCGCCAGCAATCTGAGGCTCAAACTGATCAAGGTCGGTGCCGTGATCATTCGCAACACCCGGCGAATCCGCGTGCTCATGAGCGACAGCTATCCTTACAAAGACGAACTCACGGATCTGGTTCGTCGGCTGGTTCCCGGATAGAAGCTGCGGGCTCCCCCGGCCCGGCTCAATGGGGGTAAGGGGGTGGTGCGTCTGAACGCTGGGGAGTGATCAAATAATCACCAGATCAAGCCTGATTGCTGGGCTCTGGTGCTAAAGGAATCGATCTGTGAAGATTGCTGGGTGGCTATGAGAAATCCGGGCTAAGCAACTGCATTGTAAGGATACCCTCTGCACAAAACGGATATCAACTCAAGGCTGTAACGTTTTCTAATAGAATCTCAATAAAACAAGAATTGGAGTTAAAAATATGAACAAGCCTAAGATATCTTTAATAACACTTGTATTGGGATATTTTCTGAGCATGATAGTGGCTAATACTGCATTCGCATCGAGCGAAGTAAAAGTTGGAGTAATGCTGCCATTGAGCGGAATATATGCAGGGCCAGGGCGGTCTGCACTCGATGGGTTGTCCTTTGCAGTAAAGGAGTATGGCGATAACCCTCTGGGTGTGTCGATCAGCGTCGTTACGCTTGATACGGAAGCCAAGCCGTCGAGAGCGTCTGAATTAGCAACATCCCTTTTATCTCAACACAAATCGGATTTTATTGTTGGGCCATCTCATTCTGGCGTAGCCATGGGGATGATAAATGTTTTGCGGGGCAAGGACACCGTGATGATTATTCCAAACGCTGGTGTTTCTGCTGCAACCGGCTCATTGTGTTCACCAAATATTTTCCGTACGTCCTTCTCCTCTTGGCAACCGTCATACCCTATGGGCAATGTGGCGCTTGAAAAAGGTTATAAAGATGTCTACCTGATTAGCTGGAACTACGGCATGGGCAGGGAAAGCCTTGAAGCCTTCGAAGAATCCTTTAGGGCTGGCGGGGGCAACGTGGTCAAAAAAGTGTTGTTGCCTTTCCCGTCGACTAACTTTCAACCGCATATCAGTGACATCGCCGCCCAGGAACCGGATGCCGTGTTCGTGTTCTTTGCTGGGGGTGGGGCCACTAAGTTCGTAATGGACTACGACGCGATGGGTTTGCGAGGCAAGATCCCACTGCTGGGTTCTGGTTTCCTCACCGAAGGTACGCTGGAAGCCCAGGGTGAAGCTGCTGAGGGTATAATCACGACACTGCACTATGCGGAGCAGTTGGACGTGCCCAAGAACAAGGAATTCCGAGAGGCTTTCAAAACCGAGTACGGCCACTACCCTGACATATACGCGGTTCAGGGCTATGACGCCGGCCTGGCTATCGTCAATACCATCAACCAGCTCAACGGTGATGTCAGCGACAAGCAGGCGGTAATCGACACTATGGCGAAGCTGACCATCAACAGCCCCCGTGGCGACTTCACCTTCTCCCGGGCCCACAACCCGGTGCAGAACATCTACCTGCGGGAAGTGATGGATGGCGTGAACGTGGTGACGGGCATCGCGGCAGAAGCGCTGGAAGATCCTGCCCGCGGCTGCAATCTCTGATACGCCGTTAAACCCTACCCCGGCCGGCTGGCACCGTCCGGGGTCACCCATGCATACCACCCTTCCGGACCCGGCCCGGGTCCGCTGCAACATCCTTGGGTACCTTTATGACAACCGAACTCTTCTTCGTACAACTCATCAACGGCCTTCAGTACGGCTTGTTGCTGTTCTTGATTGCCTCCGGACTGACGCTGGTATTCGGCGTTATGGGCATCCTTAACCTGGCCCATGGCTCCATGTACATGGTGGGCGCTTACTTGGTGTGGTACTTCACTACCGTAACCGACAGTTTCACCGTGTCGGCGGTGCTTTCAGCCGTAATTGCCCTATGTCTTGGCATTCTGATCGAACGTCTGCTGATCCGGCAGCTGTATAACCGCAACCACTTAGATCAGGTGCTGCTGACCATTGGTATTATCTTCGTGTTCAACTCGTTGCAGAGCATCCTGTTCGGCAACGATCCCTACGGTGTGGCTGTACCGGTCGCCCTGAGCGGCGGCATTCCATTTACCGACAACACCAGCTACCCCATTTACCGCATTTTCGCGGCCTTGGTTTGCCTGGCCATCGCTGGCGTACTGTATTACGTGGTGTCCCGTACCCGCCTGGGCATGCTGATTCGCGCTGGGGAATCCAACCGCGAGATGGTGGAGGCCTTGGGTGTGAACATCAAAAGCCTCTACACAATTGTTTTCGCCATCGGGGTCATGCTCGCCGCCGTCTCCGGCATCATTGCTGCGCCTATGAGCTCCATCGTTCCCGGAATGGGGGAAAGTGTGCTGATCACATGTTTCGTGGTGGTGGTGATCGGGGGTATGGGCTCCATCAAGGGTGCTTTCGTGGGCGCCCTGCTGGTGGGCTTGATTAGCACCTTTGCCGCGGTCCTGATGCCGAGCATATCCAACATGATTATCTACATCTTTATGATTCTGGTGCTTCTGTTGAAGCCCCAAGGTCTGTTCGCCAAGTAAGTGGGAGCCCTTCATGATTTTCGAGAAACGCACTGAGCGCATCATTGTGCCGATGTTCTTCATGGTGGCTCTGTTCATGCCACTTTTCCTAGAGTCGAACTCATTTTTTGTGGGCAAGGTGACCACCATTATCATTCTGTCGATCTTTGTGATGTCCCTGGATTTTCTGGTCGGTCGGGTTGGCCTGATCACTCTGGGTCACGCGCTGTTCTATGGTCTGGGTGGCTACCTGTTTGTCATCCTCTCACCGGAATACGAGGCAGTGAATTTCTGGGTGTACACTTTCTACATCTGCTGCATTGCCGCCTTGATCGCCCTAGTTATCGGCGCAGTGGTGCTCCGCACCAGGGGTATCTACTTCATTATGATCACCTTGGCCATCTCCCAGATGGCGTTCTATTACTTCTTCGACTCTCTACACTACGGGGGCGATGATGGCGTATTCATCTTCATGAAGCCAGAAACCAATATCTTCGGCCTCAGCTTCCTGAACTTGGATGATCCGCAGCATTTCTACTACCTGGCGCTGTTTTCCCTGTTCAACACCCTAGTGTTCTTCAAGGTGGTGCTGCGCTCGCGCTTCGGCCGAATCGTCGAGGCCACCAAGCAGAACCCAGATCGCACCGAGGCTCTAGGCTATAATATTTTCGCGTTCCGTCTGACATGCTATGTCATCGGGAGCACTCTCGGCGCCTATGCCGGCTTCCTGTTTGCCCTTCAATACGGTTTTGTGAACCCGTCCTTTCTGGCTTGGGAGATGTCCGGCATGGCGCTAGTCATGTCCATTCTGGGCGGTCTGGGCACCATCTACGGCGCCATACTTGGTACCTTCACCTATGAAGGCCTGCAGTACTTCTTCGAGCACCTGACCGAAGACTGGCTGCTGTTCATGGGCTCCGCCATCATCCTGATGGTCATCGTGCTGCGCAGAGGCATTGCCGGCTACCTCGAAAAGCTTCTGGAGAAATAACATGGATAACGACATCGTTTTGGAAACCGAAGCCCTCAGCAAGCACTGGGGCGGCATCAAGGCCCTCAGCGACATCAGTCTGCAGTTCCGGGACCGGCAACTGCATGGTGTGGTGGGCCCCAACGGCGCCGGCAAGAGCAC
Organism: Marinobacter sp. KM021; assembly: GCF_050707965.1. Taxonomy (NCBI): domain Bacteria; kingdom Pseudomonadati; phylum Pseudomonadota; class Gammaproteobacteria; order Pseudomonadales; family Marinobacteraceae; genus Marinobacter; species Marinobacter sp. KM021. The sequence continues at coordinate 1,846,635 of NZ_CP136129.1, read as the reverse complement.
TCTGTTGAACATTCTCTGCGGCACGCTCAAACCAACCTCCGGCTGTATCTTTCACAAAGGCCAACGTGTCGATACGCTAAAACCGTGGAAATTTGTGCGCCGGGGCATCGGTCGCAGTTTCCAGAAGACTAACATCTATCCGGAAGTGACCTGCATCGAGAACTGTGCCATCTCGGCGCAGCGCAAATTTGGCGGTAACTTCAACCTATTCGCCTCTCGACACAGCAATCAGATGGTGCGCAAAGCCGCCGAGCAGGCGCTGGCAAAGGTGGGTCTCGAGGGTCGGGCTAACACCATTGCCGCCGAGATTTCCTACGGCGAGCAGCGGCAGCTCGAAATCGCCATGGTTCTGGCCACCGATCCCTGCATTCTGTTGCTGGACGAGCCTATGGCCGGCATGGGTCATGAGGAGTCACTGCGCATTATCGAGCTGCTCAAGGAACTTAAGAAAAAATATTGCATCGTGCTGGTGGAGCACGACATGGAAGCCATTTTCGAGCTCTCCGACCAGCTCACGGTACTGGACAACGGCCGTCATCTGATCACCGGCACGGTCGACAAAGTAAGGTTCGACTCCAGGGTGAAAGAAGCCTATCTGGGTGGGGAAGACGATGATGCAGAGGAGGATGCGGCATGAGCGCGGCACTGCTAGAAGTCAGCAACATCAACACCCTTTACGGGCGCAGCCATATACTACATGACTTGTCGTTCCGGCTCGACAAGGGAGAGTCCATGAGTCTGATGGGTCGCAACGGCATGGGCAAGACCACCACGCTAAAGTCCATTCTCGGCATCGTGCCACCCCGAAGCGGTCACGTGTATTTTTGCGGCGAGGACATCAGTAAGGTCCCCACTTGGAAGCGTATGCGTTTGGGTATCGCTTATGTTCCTGAAAATCGGGGTATATTCCATAACCTGACCGTGAAGGAACACCTGCAGATGGCCGCAAGGCCTAACAGCGATGACCAGACAAGCTGGGATTATGATCGTGTGCTTGAGACCTTCCCCCGACTGCAGGAACGATTGTCCAATCTGGGCACTGAACTTTCCGGCGGCGAGCAGCAGATGCTTGCAATCGGACGCGCGCTAGTGACGAATCCGAGTCTGATGATTCTGGATGAGGCGACCGAGGGTCTAGCACCACTTATCCGCCGGGATATCTGGAGCGTTATCGCCACCATTCGGGAATCCGGCATTTCCACCATAGTAGTGGATAAAAATATCAAGGCGCTCAGGAAACTGTGTGACCGGCATTTAGTTCTGGTCAAGGGTAGAGTGCACTTTGACGGATGCTCAGAGGAACTTGATAAGAGCCAAGAAAAGGTCGAAGCCGCACTGAGTCTGTGACTCGAAAAAAATGGATAGAAATATTCATAAATCGGATATTTAACCTTTCCTGAATCACCGATAGTTTACTTACACAATAATACGTGAGGACAAAACAATGAATTATGGTAACTCTCTTATCGCGCTGGCAATCACATCTTGTCTTAGCGCCGCACCCGCCGCTCAGGCGGTAGATCTCGGAACCTACAATGACACCAGCTTCAGCATCGGCGGCTTCGTGAAGGCCGAAGGCATCTTCGAGGACCCTGAAACCGGTGACAGCCGTTTCTTTGGCCGGGCCAACCAAACCCGTTTCAATCTTAAAACCGTCACCCAGAAGCAGGGTCACACCGTGGTAGGCTTCGTGGAAGGGGACTTTTATGGGGGCGACTTTCCGGGAGAGGACAACGACTGGCGCCTTAGGCATGCTTTTATCAAAATTGATAATGTAACTGTGGGGCAGACCTGGACGGGGCAGTTCTGGGCCGTCGCCCATACCGACTATCTCGACTTCTTAGGTGGTCCGCGTGGCACGCTGGCTGGCCTGAACTTCCGTACCACTCTGGCTAGCTATGAATTTGCGGGATTCCGGGTGACTGCTCAGGATCCGATCTACAATAACGCTGATATCCCCGATCTTGCCGTTAACTATAATCTCAACTTGGACGGTGGTCACAAGATTATCCTGACCGCTAGTGGGCGGGAAGTGGACAATGGCGATTTCGTCGCTGGCGGCGCTATCGGCGCCCAGTTCATGTTTGATCGGCATAGTCTGAATCTAAACGCTCACTATGGTGAAGGCTTGGGTGCCTTTTCTGGTGTCGGTGTGAACGGTTCCATGTCCGACGATGTTGAAAACGGTGACGCGGTCAGTCAGACCGGCCTGAATGCCGGTTTCCGCTATGTCTTCAACGCCCAGTGGCGTGCCAATATCGCTTACACAAAGGTTGAGGTGGACGATCAGGCGGATAGCAATTATGAAGGCCACCGAGTCAACCTGATCCACAACATTATTCCTGAACTGGAAGTTGGGGTTGAGTGGCGCAAGCACAGCCTGGTTTTCGGCCCGTTGATTCCGGAGGGGCAGCAGGTCGAGGTGATGGCCAAGTACTCGTTCTGATTTTATCGTTCAGAATTGACTACGTTGTGCCATTCGGTAGGAGGGAGAGTTTCTTCCCTCCACCATTCTGTCGGACTACCCGTCATACGGTTGATTATCGCGGCAGTTCAAGGTTGGCGTTTACGAACGATGGTGTCCAGAAAGTATTTCAGGGATAGGCGGCTTAACGCTTGGCTTTGACAAGTATTTCAAAAATTAGCGAGTAAAGTTGTGAAAAGGTTTGACGATAAGGTTGTTTATGTAAGTGGGGCGCTACAACGTATGATTGGTCGTGAAATTACTCCGATGGAGGCGGCTTCATTCGGGTAAAATGTGGTTATTATTACTAATGCGAAACTTTATATCCGGACACAGCTCAATATAATACTCGAAAAATTCAAGGCGATCATAACTAATTGTTATTTAGGCGTTTTGTACTCCTATAACACGCCAACCTTGAAATATTTAATTGTTCGGCTACTTTGTTCCTCATTAGTAATAAATCATAAACTGGTTTATGAAGGGTTGGTAAAGCTCTGCATAGGTTTCAAAATCGGGGATAGTTTAGCCTGTGGCGACTCTACGAGGGTTGGTTGCTACCAACGCTAATATCACCTTCTGCGATGCCGAATAGCCGAACAATTAACTGCGTAACCCGACGAGGTATCTTTTGCAACGGTTGGGCAGACCTAGTACCTGGAAGCAATTGGAGAAATAGATGGTTTTTTATTACATCAAACTTATTGGAATTCAGTAAAACTATCAGTCCATTAATGGGAACGAAAGACTCTGCGGAATGAATATTCACATTGATTCCGACGATACGCAGAGTCTTGTCCCTCACATCGGAGTCGTCGTGGCCAACATTACTGACGTTGTACGCTCCGGCAAACGATTGCATGGCGGAGAAGGGATCATTTTCATGGAGAAATTCCTGACAGCGGCTGACGGTGCGGAAGACACCCAGCGTTCAGCCCTGTCCAAGAAGATCTGACCGGGAGGCGATATGGACGGGTTCCAGGTGTTCAACCGCTCAACGGGTGACCACTTTACCTGCCAGGAAGGCCAGAGTGTGCTCAAGGCTATGGAGCAACGGGGATTGAAGTGTGTGCCCGTGGGCTGCCGGGGTGGTGGCTGCGGCTTTTGCAAGATCCGGGTTCGGGAGGGGGATTTCGAGTGCGGCAAGATGAGCAAAGTGCATGCCCCTCCTGAAGCTGTTGAAAAGGGGAGGTCCTGGCTTGCCGGATCTACCCGCGGAGTGACTTGACCATCGAGTGTATGCCTCTGCCGGAGGTGGCGCTTGCCAAGCAAACAACAACAAAACCGTTGAGGTGATTGTCATGAAAAAAGGTGTAATGCGTCCCGGCCACGTACAGATCCGGGTTCTCGATATGGGCGAAGCCGTCAAACACTACACTGAGCTGCTGGGCATGATCGAAACCGATCGTGACGACCAGGGGCGGGTGTACCTGAAAGCCTGGACCGAGGTAGACAAGTTCTCCCTGGTACTGCGTGAGGCAGACGAGCCCGGCTGCGACTTCATGGGCTTCAAGGTGCTGGATGAAGACACCCTGGTCAAACTGGAGAAAGACCTGGTCGCCTACGGTGTTGAGGTGGAGCAGGTGCCGGCGGAAGAATTGAAGGATTGCGGCCGCCGCGTGCGTTTCACCGTCCCCTCCGGCCATGCCTTTGAGCTCTATGCCGACAAGAAGTATACCGGCAAGTGGGGCGTTTCCAGCGTCAACCCTGAAGCCTGGCCTCGCGGCCTGCAAGGGATGAAGGCCGTGCGCTTCGACCATTGCCTGTTTTACGGACCGGAGCTTGCCGCCGTTTACGACATCTTCGTGAATGTTCTGGGCTTCGATCTGGCCGAGCAGGTGCTCGACCCGGAAGGCACCCGGATCGCCCAGTTCCTGACGGTGTCCATGAAAGAGCACGACATTGCCTTCATTCACCATGAAGAGAAGGGCAAGTTCCACCACGCGTCTTTCTTCCTGGAAACCTGGGAAGACGTGCTGCGGGCGGCGGACCTGATCTCCATGACCGATACCTCCATCGATATCGGCCCAACCCGTCACGGTCTGACCCACGGCAAGACCATTTACTTCTTTGACCCGTCCGGCAACCGCAACGAAGTGTTCTGTGGCGGCGATTACTTCTACCCGGACCACAAACCCGTGACCTGGCAGGCCGAACAACTTGGTAAGGCCATTTTCTACCACGATCGGGTACTGAACGAGCGTTTCTTGACGGTGTTGACCTGATCTGGGAACGCCTAAACAGGATGCAACTTTACGGGATTAGGCCGTAATGAAAGAGATCAAACACTACATCAACGGCCAATACGTCGGCTCTGCCAACGGAAAGCTGTTTGACAACGTCAACCCGGTGAACGGCAAGGTGATTGCCAAGGTTCATGAGGCTGGCCGCGATGAAGTGGATGCGGCCGTCAAAGCGGCCAGAGCCGCTTTGAAAGGCCCTTGGGGCAAGATGACCCTGGACGAGCGCACCCGGATTCTGCACAAGGTGGCCGACGGCATTAATGACCGCTTTGACGAGTTTCTGGAGGCGGAGTGCCTGGACACCGGCAAGCCCAAGTCCATGGCCAGCCACATCGACATCCCCCGGGGTGCGGCCAACTTCAAAGTCTTCGCCGACATGGTCAAGAACGTGCCGGCGGAATCCTTTGAAATGGCCACACCTGATGGCAGCGGTGCGCTGAACTACGCCGTGCGCCGTCCCAAGGGTGTGATTGGTGTGATCAGTCCCTGGAACCTGCCGTTGCTGCTGATGACCTGGAAAGTGGGCCCTGCATTGGCCTGTGGTAATACCGTGGTGGTTAAGCCTTCCGAAGAAACCCCAACCACCACCGCTCTGCTGGGTGAAGTGATGAAGGAAGCCGGCGTACCGGATGGCGTGTACAACGTCGTGCACGGCTTCGGCGGCGATTCCGCCGGCGCCTTCCTCACCGCCCATCCGGACGTGGATGGCTTCACCTTCACCGGTGAAACCGGCACTGGCGAAGTGATCATGAAGGCGGCCGCCAAGGGCATCCGGGATATCTCCCTGGAGCTGGGTGGCAAGAACGCCGGCCTGGTGTTTGCCGACTGCGACATGGACAAGGCCATCGAAGGCACCATGCGCTCTGCGTTCGTCAACTGTGGCCAGGTGTGCCTGGGCACTGAACGAGTCTATGTCGAACGTTCCATCTTTGACGAGTTTGTCGCCCGCCTGAAAGCGGAAGCGGAAAAACTGCGTATCGGCCCGCCCGATGACGACAAGGCCAATTTCGGCCCGCTGGTCAGCCTGAAGCACCGTGAAAAGGTGCTGTCCTACTACCAGAAAGCGGTGGACGACGGCGCCACGGTGGTGACCGGTGGCGGTGTGCCCGACATGCCGGAAGAGTATGCCGGTGGCGCCTGGGTGCAGCCTACCATCTGGACCGGCCTGCCGGATGATTCGGCGGTGATTACCGACGAAATCTTCGGCCCCTGTTGCCACATTCGCCCGTTCGAAAGCGAAGAAGAAGCGATTGAGCTGGCCAACAGCCTGCCTTACGGCCTGGCGTCTGCGATCTGGACCGAGAACGTGAGCCGTGCGCACCGGGTAGCAGGACAGATTGAAGCCGGCATCATCTGGGTGAACAGCTGGTTCCTGCGGGACCTGCGCACACCGTTTGGTGGCAGCAAGCAGTCCGGTATCGGCCGCGAGGGCGGTGTGCACTCCCTGGAGTTCTATACCGAAATGAAGAACGTCTGTATCAAATTGTGAGGTAGCCATGAACGCACCTGTAGACAGCCCGGAAATCGGACGCGAGATTACCGCCGCCGGCTACCGGACCAACCTGCACGATCACGGCGAAGGCGGATTTCCGCTGATGATGATCCACGGCTCCGGCCCCGGCGTGACCGCCTGGGCCAACTGGCGCCTGGTGATTCCCGAGCTGGCAAAGCATCGCCGGGTGATCGCCCCGGACATGCTGGGCTTCGGCTACAGCGAACGCCCCGAAGACCAGGTCTACAACCGTGAACGCTGGGTGAAACACGCCATCGGTGTGCTGGATGAACTGGGCCTGGAACAGGTGGACCTGGTGGGTAACTCCTTCGGTGGTGGTCTCGCTCTGGCTCTGGCTATCGAACACCCGCAACGGGTTCGCCGGTTGGTGTTGATGGGGTCTGTCGGTGTCAGCTTCCCGATCACCAAGGGGCTGGACGAAGTCTGGGGTTACCAGCCCTCGCTGGAAACCATGCGCCGGTTGATGGATGTATTTGCCTTCAACAAGGGGCTGTTGACCGACGAACTGGCAGAAATGCGGTATCAGGCCAGCGTTCGCCCCGGCTTCCAGGAATCCTTTGCCGCCATGTTCCCGGCCCCGCGCCAGCGCTGGGTGGATGGACTGGCCAGCAATGAGGACGACATCCGCGCCCTGCAACACGAAACCCTGATCATCCACGGCCGCGAAGACGAAGTCATTCCACTGGATGCCTCCTACAAGCTGGCGGAACTGATTGATCGTGCCCAGCTGCACGTGTTCGGCCGCTGCGGCCACTGGACCCAGATTGAACACGCCGACCGGTTCGCCCGGTTGGTCAACGATTTCCTGAACGAAGCGGATCAGGCCGCTGCCGGAGACAAGTAATGGATAAGCAGAAGATCCAGCAGTTTGGCGACGAACTGTACGAAGCCATGGTCAAGCGGGAAGCTATTTCGCCGCTGACCAGCCGTGGCGAAGACATCAGCATTGACGATGCCTATCACATCTCCCTGCGCATGCTTGAGCGCCGGCAACAGGCCGGTGCCCGGGTTATCGGCAAGAAGATCGGCGTCACCAGCAAGGCGGTGATGAACATGCTGAACGTACACCAGCCGGATTTTGGTTACCTGACCGACGACATGGTGTTCAACAGCGGTGAAGTGGTGCCTATCAGCGACCGCCTGATTGCCCCACGTGCCGAAGGCGAAATCGCCTTCATTCTGAAGAAAGACCTGACCGGTCCGGGCGTGACCAACGCCGATGTGCTGGCGGCCACCGAATGCGTCATGCCCTGTTTCGAAATCGTCGATTCCCGAATTCAGGACTGGAAGATCGCCATTCAGGACACCATCGCCGACAACGCCTCCTGTGGCCTGTTTGTGCTCGGTGACAACGCCGTCTCCCCCCGGGATGTTGACCTGGTGACCTGCGGCATGGTGGTGGAAAAGAACGGTTCCATCATCAGCACCGGTGCCGGCGCGGCTGCATTGAGTTCTCCGGTGAACTGCGTGGCCTGGCTGGCCAACACCCTGGGTGAGTTCGGCATTTCCCTGAAGGCAGGTGAAGTCATCCTGTCAGGCTCCCTGGTACCGCTGGAGCCGGTGAAAGCCGGTGACACCATGCGTGTGGACATTGGCGGGATTGGCAGCGCGTCTGTGCGCTTTGTCTGATCCGGACCGAAAGAGGACAAGATTATGAGCAAGAAACTGAAAGCCGCCATCATCGGTTCGGGCAACATCGGCACCGACCTGATGATCAAGATTCTGCGTAACGGCAAGCACATTGAAATGGGCGCCATGGTCGGCATCGACCCGGAATCCGACGGTCTGGCCCGCGCTAACCGCATGGGCGTAGCCACCACCCACGAAGGCGTGGATGGCCTGGTGAAGATGCCGGAATTTGCCGACATCGACATCGTGTTTGATGCCACCTCCGCCGGCGCCCACATGCACAACGAAGTGTTCCTGCGGGGCCATAAGGAAAGCCTCAAGATCATCGACCTGACGCCGGCAGCCATCGGCCCCTACTGCGTCCCGGTGGTGAACCTGGAGCAGAACCTGCAGGAAGGAAACGTCAACATGGTCACCTGCGGTGGCCAGGCGACGATTCCCATGGTCGCAGCCGTTTCCCGCGTGGCGAAAGTGCACTACGCCGAGATCGTGGCTTCGATCTCTTCGAAGTCTGCCGGCCCCGGCACCCGCGCCAACATCGACGAGTTCACCGAAACCACCTCCAAGGCCATTGAAGTGGTCGGCGGCGCCCAGAAGGGCAAAGCCATCATCATCCTGAACCCGGCCGAGCCGCCGCTGCTGATGCGCGACACCGTGTACGTGCTGTCCGACGCCGCCGACCAGGCGGAAGTGGAAGCGTCGGTAGAAGAAATGGTGCAAGCCGTGTCTTCCTACGTGCCCGGCTACCGCCTCAAGCAGAAAGTGCAGTTTGACGTGATCCCGGAAGACCAGCCCATGAACGTCCCGGGCCTGGGTCGTTTCAGTGGCCTGAAAACCTCCATCTTCCTGGAAGTCGAAGGCGCCGCCCATTACCTCCCGGCCTACGCCGGCAACCTCGACATCATGACCTCCGCTGCCCTGGGCACCGCTGAGCGCATCGCCGAGTCACTGATCAACTGAGGAGATTGAACCATGACTGTTAACCCTGGCAAGAAACTCTACATCTCCGACGTGACCCTGCGCGACGGCAGCCACGCCATCCGTCACCAGTACAGCATCAAGAACGTGCAGGACATCGCACGGGCCCTGGACAAGGCGAAAGTCGATTCCATCGAAGTCGCCCACGGCGACGGCCTGCAAGGCTCCAGCTTCAACTACGGCTTCGGTGCCCACACCGACCTGGAATGGATCGAGGCGGTGGCCGAAGTGGTCACCCATTCCCAGATCGCCACCCTGCTGCTGCCGGGTATTGGTACCGTCCACGACCTGGACAACGCCTACAAGGCCGGCGCCAGAATCGTGCGAGTGGCCACCCATTGCACCGAAGCGGATGTGTCCAAACAGCACATCGAGCACGCCCGAAAGCTCGGCATGGACACCGTCGGCTTCCTGATGATGAGCCACATGCAAACCCCGCAAGGGTTGGCTGAACAGGCAAAACTGATGGAAGACTACGGCGCTACCTGCCTGTACGTGGTCGACTCCGGCGGCGCCATGAACATGAACGACATTCGGGATCGCTTCCGCGCCCTGAAAGACGTACTCAAGCCGGAAACCCAGACCGGTATTCACGCCCACCACAACCTGGCCCTGGGTGTGGCCAACTCCATGGTGGCGGTGGAAGAAGGCTGTGACCGCATTGACGCCAGCCTCTCCGGCATGGGCGCTGGTGCCGGCAACGCGCCGCTGGAAGTGTGCATCGCCGCCTTCGACAAGCTGGGCTGGAACCATGGCACCGACGTGTACGCCCTGATGGATGCGGCCGACGACATCGTTCGTCCGCTGCAGGACCGCCCGGTTCGTGTCGACCGCGAAACATTGGCCCTGGGCTATGCCGGTGTGTACTCCAGCTTCCTGCGCCATTCCGAAGTAGCGGCACAGAAGTATGGCCTGAAGACTGTGGATATTCTCGTTGAACTGGGCAGGCGCCGGATGGTGGGTGGCCAGGAAGACATGATCGTGGACGTGGCGCTGGACCTGCTGAAGGCGCAAGAAGAGCAAAAAGCATGAGCAAGACCCTGAACAATGACCAGATGCTGGCCCTGGCCGAGCACGTAGAAAACGCCGAACTGAACGCCCGCGACATCACCAAGGTCACCAATGATTATCCGGACATGACCTTCGAAGACGCCTACGACGTGCAGTGGGAAATTCGCCGCCGTAAGGAAGCTCGCGGCAACAAGGTTGTGGGCATGAAAATGGGCCTGACCTCCTGGGCCAAGATGGCCCAGATGGGCGTGGAAACTCCGATCTACGGCTTCCTGGCGGACTATTTCAGCGTGCCGGACGGCGGTGTGGTCAACACCAAAGAGCTGATCCACCCGAAAATCGAAGCCGAGATCGCCTTTGTGACCAAGGCACCGTTGCATGGCCCGGGCTGTCATATCGGTGACGTACTGGCGGCGACGGATTTCGTGATTCCGGCGGTGGAAGTGATCGATTCCCGCTACGAGAACTTCAAGTTTGACCTGGTGAGCGTGGTGGCCGATAACGCCTCCTCCAGCCGTTTCATCACCGGTGGCACCATGGCCAACGTGGCCGACCTGGACCTGAAAACCCTGGGTGTTGTGGTTGAGAAGAACGGTGAGGTTGTGGATGTCGGCGCCGGTGCTGCGGTGCTGGGCCATCCGGCCTCCAGCGTGGCCATGCTGGCCAACCTGCTGGCTGAGCGCGGTGAGCACATTCCGGCCGGTACCTTCATCATGACCGGCGGCATCACCGCGGCGATTGCGGTGGAAGCCGGTGACAACATCAGCGTTCGCTACCAGGGCCTGGGAACGGTCACGGCCCGGTTCGCATAAGGAGGTTTTATGCCCGTTGCTCAAATCAACATTCTGGAAGGCCGTACGGACGAGCAAAAGGAGACGCTGATCCACGAGGTGACAGACGCCATTGTCCGTTCTCTCGGCGCGCCGGTTGAAAGTGTTCGTGTCATTCTCAACGAAATGCCGAAGCAACATTTCGGCATCGGCGGGCAGTCAGCAAAAAAGCTGGGGCGATAAGCCCCGGCGATGATTGCGGATTTTTAGGAGAAGGCACATGAGCAAACTTCCAGTGTTATTTGTCTCCTGCGACGCTGACAGCATCCAGTCCCGGGAACAGGCCTGTTCCGGGCCTGCCCGGATGATCTGGGGCAAGCAGTACAAAAGCGTGGTGGTGATCAGCTCCCGTGCCGATCAAAAAGCCCCGGAAATCCTGCAGCTTAAAGGCAACGGCTCCACCGCGGGCAGGATAAAGACGCTGCTCTCAGACCAGGGTTTTGAGCCGGAAGTGCATTCACGGGACGTATCGAGCAGGCACCAGTTGTTCCGGGTGCTTCTGGCAGAGGAGCCGGGGGAGTTAACGGAGCTGATCCTCAATACCGGTCTGAGTGAACTTGAATACCGGCGAGTCGGGCGGTGTCTGGAGGTGCTTCGGGAGCAGGATGTCCTTGTGATCTGCCTCGATGACAAGGCCTGCCATAGAGAGCCAGACGGTATTTCCCTGCACGACCGGCATTTGAGGGAATTGCTCAGTGCCTGGGCACAGGATCAGCAGTGGGGCGCCGTGATGTCGTTCAAGGGTGATGCTGCGGGCTCCGCCCAAACCAATCGCCTGGATGACCCGACGGTGTGCCTGCTCAATGCCGCGTTTACCCTGGGGGGCTCGCAGTTTCCCCAACGGATGTTCAGTAGTGGCATGAACAATGCGGCACAGATGCTGTCCGGATTTGGCTGGATGAGATAGCAACCATGGATAACAACCAGGAACTCACACTCGCACAACCCTCGTTTTCTTTGACTGAACAAGCGTCGCTAAGTTTGCTTCAGGCGGCCATTAACAAGGCCGGAGAGCTGGGCATCAAGGCGACGGTATCAATTGTGGATACGTCCGGGCGCCAGTTGGCGTTCATTAAAATGGCCGGGTCGTTCCTGGTGTCCTCCGAACTGGCTCAGAAAAAAGCCACCACGGCCGCAGGTATGGGCGTTAACACGGTTGATCTGGAAAATATGCTCGCGTCGGCTCCCGCGAGAGTGCTTGAAGGCCTCACCAAGGCCGGTGATTTCACCGTGATTGGCGGCGGCGTGCCGCTGTACTGGAAGGGCTTTCTGGTGGGCGGCATTGGGGTATCTGGTGGCAGCGAAGATGAAGACATCGAATGCGCCCGGTTTGCGGCGCAGGTGCTTGCGAGCTGACGGCGCTGCGGGCCTGATATACTCTGGGCAGCTGTCCCTGAACTCTCTCTGACCAACATCCTGACGTATCGAGGTTGCAGTGGCTGCATTAAAGATTCTGATGATCGGTGCCGGCGGTATCGGAGGCTACTACGCCGCAAGGCTGGCTGAAGCTGGCCACCAGGTTGTACTGACAGCTCGCGGCAATCACCTTCAGGCACTGAAAGCGGATGGCCTGACCGTTGATTATGAAGGGCAGGTGCTCCGGCATGGTCTTCCTGCCTGTAATCATCAGGAACTCATCCGGGATTACCACCCGAATGATTTTGATCTGGTTACCATTGCCCTCAAATCCACGGCGACTGACGCAGTCATGACCGAACTTTGCGACTGGCTGCGTTCCGGTTCCGTACCGGTGGTGTCACTTCAGAATGGCGTTGATAACGCCCCCCCCCGAGTTCGACACTTCCAGTCCGATTCTGGCCTGAAATAGGCACTCATGGCATGAGAATTCAGTGACTTAGCCATTTCTGCACGAATTCTTTGTAGTGACACGTTTTTCTCTTGATACATTGCCAGGCACAGATTAAGCGATTTATAGTGGTGACATGTTCGTCAAAGTCACCAAATCCGGCCCGCGCCGCTACGTGAAGCTCGTCTAGTCTTACCGCGACGAGGCCGGCAAACCGCGCCAACGCGTGATCGCGACGCTGGGACGTCTTGAGGCCGTTACGGCTGGGGAATCCAGCGCGCTGATCAACGGCCTGTTGCGCGTCACCGGCCAGCCGACGCTCGAGGAAGGCACCGGCGAGACCGACTTCGCGCCGGCGCGTTCCGTGGGTGATACCTGGCTGCTGACGTCACTCTGGAAAGAGCTCGGCCTGGATAACGCCTTCCGGCGTGTCTTGCGTAGCAAGCGCCAGTTCGATGCCGAGCGGCTCCTGCGGATCATGGTGTTCAATCGTAACCGTTCATTCCAAGACGTGATTGACCATCCTACCCCACATCACGCAGAGGCCTGAGCAACCCGGGCGACACCTTGTATTGTTTGGTGCCATCCTCGGCTAACACGATCACGCTCTTGCGGTTGATTTTTGTGACGATCCCCAGCAGCGGACCTTCCCGGCCCTCGAAGGTCACTTTCAGGCCGACTCGCAGTTGACTCAGCGCCTGCAGGTTTTCCTGGTCCCGCAATTCATCAATGCGCCGGCAGATGTATGAAGTGGACCCCAAAATTTGGACAGGTACCTAAGCTCTGATTCAATATCTCCACAAGGAGGAGAATCATGAGCAAGAAACGCAAGCAATACAGCGCATCATTCAAGTCCAAAGTCGCTCTGGCCGCCCTCAAGGGGGACCAGACCACATCCGAAATCGCTGCCCGTTTCCAGATCCACCCCACCATGGTCAGCACCTGGAAGCGTGAGCTGCTGAAGAACGCTCCCGACCTCTTCGAAGGCAAGAAGAAGGCCGGTAAGCAATCCGGTGAACCCAGCACTGACGAGCTTTACCGCGAGATCGGCCGACTGACGGTGGAACGCGATTTTTTGTCGCGCAAGCTCGATCAGTAAGCCGTCAACAGCGGTTGGCGATGGTCGAGCGGGGTCACCCCCAAGTCAGCCTTGTGCGCCAGTGCGAGCTGCTCAAACTGAGCCGCTCGTCGGTGTACTACGTCCCTCGTGAACAGTGTCAGGAGGATCTAGATCTGATGTACCTGATTGACCAGCAGCACCTGGAAACGCCGTACTATGGCTCTCGTAAAATGCGTGTCCACCTGGAACGCAAAGGCCACCGGATAAACCGCAAGCGGGTGCAGCGCCTGATGCGCACCATGGGCATCCAGGCGGTGTATCCACGCCCCAGAACCAGCACTCCGGGCGATGGGCACAAGATTTATCCGTACCTGCTCAAAGGGCTGGAAATCGATCGCCCCAACCAGGTTTGGGCAACGGATATTTCTTACGTGCCGCTGGCCCGGGGCTTCATGTACCTGGTCGCTATTATCGACTGGTACAGCCGTAAAGTGCTGTCCTGGCGGGTCTCCAACACCATGGACACAGACTTCTGCATCGATGCTCTGGAGGAGGCCTTACAGCGCCATGGACCGCCGGAGATCTTCAACACCGATCAGGGTGCCCAGTTCACCAGTGACGCCTTCACAGGCGCTCTCAAAGATCATGGCATCCGGATCAGCATGGACGGCAAGGGCTGCTACCATGACAACATCTTCGTGGAACGGCTCTGGCGCAGCGTCAAACACGAGTGCGTCTACCTCACTGCCTTCGAGGATGGCCGGCACTTAAAACAGGCGCTCCACCGGTACTTCCGGCATTATAATCAGACCCGGTACCACCAAACCCTTGATTACCAAACGCCCGATGAGGTGTACTACGGGCAACCCATATCTCTGGCAGCCTGAGCCAGGGAAACAACCGGATCATAGCTTAGGGACACCATCAGGTTGTCCAACTGATTGGGTCCACCTCAGTAGCGATTCAGTTCCATTAACTGGTCGATGCTCATGTCTTCAATGCGCATGAACGGTCTCCGGCTGTTTGTTCTGCCAGTCAGTATGACGCGGGTCGATCAGTGCCCGTAACGGGGTGTCGGCAAACCGGAGTTTCCAGAGGCGTGGCGTCAGATCGGCCACGTCTCTGGCCGGATGCTGGCTGATGCGCTGCAGTACGTCCACCAGGTAGGTGTAGGGGTTAATATCGTGCAGTTTGCACGTGCTGATCAGGCTCTGGATGATGCCCAGGTGTTCCGCGCCCAGTTCGGTCCAGCAGAACAGCCAGTTTTTGCGGCCCAGCGGGATCGGGCGCAGGGCCCGTTCCAGGTGGTTGGTGTCTGGCTGAACATCCGGGTTTTCCAGGAACACGGTCAGGCTGGCTTCCCGGCTGAGCACGTAGTTCAGGGCTTTGGTCAGTGAGTCACTGGGCAGCAGACCACCTTGCTCCAACTGATCCCGGCACCACTGGAAGAAGTCGCTAACCACCGGTTTGGAGTGCTCCAACCGGTACTGACGTTTCTTCTCGCCGGTCAGGTTCTGGGTGCGGATCTTTTCTTCGTTTTTGTACAGTGCCGCGATCTGTTGCAGAGCTTCGGCGACCGGCTCCGGGTGTTCCTTCTGTGCCTCGATAAAGTAACGGCGACTGTGCACCCAGCACTGAGCGTGGGTGACGTTGGCCTGGGCCGCGGCATAACGGGCGTAGGCTGCATAGCCGTCACTGATCAGGGTGCCGCTGAACGAGTCACTGAGGGTGGCTTCGATGTGGGCACGCCCCCGACTGTGTGAGTAGGTGAACACCACCTCGTCGGCATCGCCGTACAGCGGCCAGAACCAGCCGGCTTTCATCTTGCCTTTTTGCGGACCTGCCCGGCCCTGGTGCCCGGCCTTGATGGGGGTTTCGTCCATGGCCAGCACCCGGCTTCTCAGGACGTTGTCGGTCTGGGCATCCACAATGGGCCTAAGCAGGTCGATGGCACGCTTGACCAGGTTGGTCAGGGTACTGCGGCTGACGGTAATGCCGGCCTGCTGGATGCGCTGGTGCTGGCGATACAGCGGCAGGTGGAACTGGAATTTATCGACCAGCAACCCGGCCAGCAAGCTAACGTCCCCCAGGCTGTTATCCAGCACGTTGAACGGAGCCGGTGTTGTTACAGACTTCTGGTCTGTACCCTTGCGCCGGAATACCGGGCGCTCCATCTTCAGCACCACGTAGCTGGAGGCCCGCTGGGCCAGACGGTAGGTGGTTTTGGTGCCGATAATGTCGTATTGGTCGGCGTCCGGCCCGGTCAGTTCTGATGGCAGGTGCTCAACGACTTCCACCGGCACATCGGCGGTAAAACGCAGGCCGGTATCGTTCAGGCAATCGTCATCGCGCTGCTTCTTGCCGGTGCCGCGCTGATAGGCCTTGACGGTGCGCTTTTCTTCCTCGGCAGGCTTTTCCGGGAGTGGCGCTTCATCTGGCTGGAACAGGCTGTCCTGTCCTGGCAGGTCATACACCTGCTTCTCGGATTTGGGGCCGAACAGCTGCCTCTTGAACCAGTCCAGCTGGTGTTTCAACTGCCGAATAGCTTCCGCCTGAGCATCCAACTGCTCGCGCTGCAATGCATTCTCCTCGGCCAGGGCCGAGTAGGAAGGTGCATTGGATTGGGGTGCAGAAGCCGTTGAATTCATGGTGGGTATTATACCGGAATTCCGCCCCTATACCCCCTGAAAACGCTTGAATTGGCGGTATTTCTGCACCTCAATGCCATCGATCAGCAACTGCAGATCCGTCAGGGTCAGAGGCTTCTGCCCGGAGGCGGATAACGGCACCCGGAACTGCCCTTGCTCCAGACGCTTGGCCCACAGGCAGTAACCGGTGGCCGTAAAATACAGCATCTTCATCTGGGTCTTGCGGCGATTGATGAAGACGAAATACTGACCGCTGAGCGGGTTGTGCTTCAACTGATTCCGGACCAGGGCACTCAGGCCCCGGAACGACTTGCGCATGTCGGTAGGCTCGGTGCACAGCCAGATCCGGGCCTGACTATCGAGCCCGATCATCCGTTCTGGCTCAGCCGCAGTTCGACGCCATTGCCGAGGCTGAGCACGATGTGCCAGCCTGCACCGGAGGATGTAGAGCTACCCATCAGTGATGACAGATCCAGAAAGCTGGCTTCCCCGGAACCTGATGGCTCATCGGTCGATGGGTCGGCCAGGCGCTTGCGCCAGTTGCAGAAGCTGGCGTAACCAATGTTCTCTTGTTTGCAAAACTTCGACGCTGACAGGCCACTGTCACGCTGCTGATCAACCAGGGCTTGCCACTGTTCTGGAGTACGGTGCTTTAAACCTCCGAGTTGCCCAAGCTTCCAGAGCATCGGCCTTCCAATACCCAGCAACACCAATGGCCAGTAACGACAATACAAAGCTTCCGTAACCGATGAGCGCTGCTGTCATATCCATGGTGCCTCCGTGTTATCTAGTGCTGGGTGATCATCATACCTGCCCGGAGATGTCTCTGGCGAGTATCTCAACTTCTGAGGGATCATGGCCTGAGGCGAGCCAATCCCTTGGGCTTAGGCAGCGGTTGCCGAGCAGCAGATCACCGTTTTCGGTCGTCATAAACCGGTTCAGGGTAAGCAGGTTCACACCTGGGCCAATGTTCTGCAAAATGATCTGAAGATGGGGGAGAGTGGCTTCCTCTGTAAACTGCCAACGCGGAAACAACAGCACTCCGCTGGGAGACTTAAATGTGTAAAGCCCCGGGGGTGTCTTCGCAAGAAGACCGCGAACCTGTTCTTTTGATACGGAAAGACGTTGGGCTACCTCGTCCAGAGTAAGCGCCTGCTTAATAATGTCGCGCACCTCATTCAGGAGCTGCTGGATCTGGCGGCGGGTTATTTCTTCGATGGCATGGCTGTCAGCGTCTGTGAACCGCGCTCCGCCGGCTTTGAGAATGTCCTTTTCTTTTGGCGATAAAGGCTGGCTCTTCTGACGAGTTTTGTTATCGGGCGGCGAATTCGAAATGCTGCTCTGGATGTCTTGAGACAGAATGTAGGCCAAATAGTCTTGACTCACCTCGGTGACAAGCTGATTACGAATTTTGTCGTCTGATTGCACGTCTCAAACCCTCCATTCGGATCAGCAACACAAAGCTGGCGCTAAATTGGTAACCGGGGTCGGCTCCGAATTCTGCACTGCATTGGTGCGAGTTCCCTTATGGCATTCTGGAGTCAGATAATATCGTAGTCTGGATCTTACGATAACTTACTCAGTTACGGCTTATCACGCCGATCACCGCTACCTTCATGGCCATTATTTCAGATAGGTTCTTCCCCGTTTCCACTCACCATCAAGAGACAGCGGCATAAACTAACATCAGGTTGTTGCGTAGTTGCACTTTGACCCTGACTCGACCACGTGATCAAAGCGGGTTATGGTTTCTTGATCTGCCCCTTTTGTGCCCATGGAGTACGTTACCATGACGATGAAACGCCCAACCGAAAAAGAGCTTCTGGAGGGCCTCAATCCCCAAACCGCCCATGCCGATGAGTTGGCAGAGCCGTTGCCCCGGGAGCTTACGCCTCTGGAACGCCTCAAAGGTTCGGTCAAGCGCTATGACCGGCCGACCGATCCGGTTTGGGACGAGTATTTCGACTCTGAAGGCGTCAGTGACGACTTTATGGAAGATCGAGAGCAGCCCGAGAAGGGACGAACATAATGGCCCTCGATGACGAAAAAGCCAAAGGGCATGTGGCTCTCAGAGGGTTCTTTGGTATCTGTCGTGAGTGGGGCTGCACTCAGGAAGAAATGATGCAGATGATCGGGGAGGGTATCCCAGAGCACGCTAACCAGGTATCAGAAGTTGCCACACGCAAGGCCCCCTGAAGCATCTTATGAAAACTCGGCGTTACTTTGATGCAAAGCGGGCAGGTTAACAGGCCATGTTAGAGCGATAACAATGCCGATTCCATACATCACCGGGCTGACTGCACTCTGTACTCTCCACCCGGCGCGCTTAAAACCTTTCTGGCACGATATGGGGGCACCCGCTGTCTGGGCTATCGCCGGTCATAACTACCCGGATACCTCTTTCCTGTTCGGAGAACAAGAGATTGTAGATATATCGGAGTTTCTGGCCCTGTCAGGGCTACCGGTGACATTGTTTAGGTGCGCCAGCTACGAACGCGCCGTTTTTGACCTACTTTATTATCACATTGAACAGAACAATCGGATGGTGCCCAACGTCCAGCCGACCGACATCAATGATGTGGTGGATTTTGACCGCATCATCGGCTGGGTTTGGGAATGGGAGCGATCTGGCCAGTTAGAACGTGGGGGCGCCATGCGGAACTGGTTGAGCGCAGAGCCCTGGACTAGCTGAACCATACCAGCGCTTTCTCCCTGAGATTTCCGGGCTCATATCAACGCTGGTGTTTTTTGATCGGCATTGCTAGCCTATAGCCATATGTTGTTGTTGGTAAAAGGTAATCTGCCTACATGTGGTATTTGTTGATGAGCATGCGACTGACCCGACACCGATTTTTTGCCGCCAATCCGACCGGAGTGGATTGGGTCTGTGGTGACCTTCACGGCGAGTTCAAGGCTCTGCAAGCCGCGTTGTCGGATGCTGGTTTCAACAAAGTGGTTGATCGCCTGTTTCTGCTGGGAGATACCATTGATCGCGGGCCCGAATCCCGGGCCCTTCTGGAGTGGGTGCTGACAACGGACTGGGTACACAGCGTGATGGGCAACCATGAGTTGATGTTTATCGCTGGCGCTGAAGATATCAGAAGCCGATACAAGCATCGAGGAATGGGCGGGGAATGGGCCTCGACCTTGGACGAGGTGTCCTATACGGGCCTGGCAACCCGCTGTCGTTACCAGATGCCACTCACCATCACGTTGGAATGCGAGAACGGCCAACTGGGGTTGGTGCATGCCCAAAGCCCATTCGACGACTGGTGCACCGTTCAGGACAGTCCCTTCTCAGAGCGCTTTGCCATTGAATGCACCTGGCCCTGGAACCGGGCGCAGGGGGCGGATCATGCCATTTCGGGTATCTCGGCCGTGGTGTCAGGCCACATTGGTACTGACGAGATGATTCAGAAGGGCAATCAGCTCTGGATTGATACTCTGGCAAATACCGGTCGGGTGCCGTTGATGCCGGTTCACCAAGTATTAGCACTGGTGGCAAAGGCGCCGCGAAATGACTAACGGCAAATTGCTGATCGTTGATCTCGAGGCTACCTGCTGGGTGTCCCGGTTTAACCCGGAGGGTGAGCCGCAAAGTGTCCACAATATTGAAATTATTGAGTTCGGTTGCGGTGTGGACGATGCGCGCAACATGGTCCGATTGCTTCCTTATGTGGATTGGCGCCTGGAGTCAGAACTGTTAACGCCACAGGAGTGCACAGAATGAAGCTGGTCTGTATCTCAGATACCCACAGCATGCACCGTCGTATTCCGGAGATTCCCAATGGCGACGTGCTTGTTCATGCGGGCGATAGTCTGGGTCAGGGCACACTGGAGAACATCGAAGACCTCAATGACTGGCTCGGAACGCTGCCGCATCGCCATAAGATTGTGGTTGCAGGTAATCACGACTGGGCATTTCAGGAAACTCTGGAATGGGCACAGCAGGCACTAACGAATGCTATTTACCTGGAAGACAGTGGCGTCGAGATTGAGGGTGTGCGGTTGGTTCTGGGGCTCACCCTGGACACCCACCTTTATGGACTGGGCGTTTATGCTGGATCGTGGTGAGCCGCTGCACCGTAAATGGCAGCTCATTCCGGACAACGTTGATGTGCTGATCACCCACGGACCACCGAAAGGCATTGGCGATGAGGCAAACCTCGGATTCAAATGCCAGAATGTCGGATGCGTTGATTTGCTTCACCGAATTCAGCAACTCTCACTCAAAGCCCACATCTTTGGCCATATCCACGAGGGCTACGGGGAATACTGGCGGGGAAGCACGAAACTGATCAATGCCAGCACCTGTACCGCTCGCTACGAACCCAGCAATGAGCCTGTCGTGGTAGAGATATGACAAGGTCATATTTGACCAAGGAGTTTGAATGACAGCGGAAGAACTGATTGAACATCTGAAGTTACTGCCGCCGGAAACGCCTGTCCTGGTTGAGGGGTACGAAACGGGGTTCGATGATATTGTCGAGCTCACCTCAGCACAGGTTGTCCGGTACCGACATGCTCAGGAGTGGGATGGTGAATACCAACCACTCGACAGGTTCTCCAATCAGCAGACTGGAGTGATGCAAGCCGCGGTGATACGCGGCCGAAAAGGAAGTAGAAGGTAAGACAATGACAGATCGTAAACGCTACAGTTTGAGTGATCTGGTGGCCCAATGTGACCTGAGTGCTCCAATGCCAGAGGCATTTCGGCAGTGGGATCAGATGGTGAAAGTTGGCCTGGAGCAGGAAATCACACAGCAAGCGGCGGATGTTATTCTCCAGGGGATACGGGTTTTTGAATCCCCGGAGCTTGCATTCAAGTGGCTACAGAGCCCTGTTCCGGCGCTCGATGGTGAAAAACCTTTCGACTTGCTGGGTACTGATGAGGGCTGCGCGTCAGTAGCTTCTGCGATCCAGAAAATTGCGTGGGGAGACTTCAGTTGATCATGCTGTCGCCGGTCGCCATATTGCTCTTGGATCCTCTCTGGCATTCAAGGAAACCGTCTTTACCTTCCAGTGTGCTTCCTGACCACTTACCTGAATCAGTGACTCCACTCACCACTACACCCGTCAGGTGGCCCCATGCGCCAACACGGACGAGAACCGGGCGAAATTCTGGTTATTGAGGCCGGGATGCAAAGAGCAAAAGCGACGGATAGTCCGAGGTTGGTCAATACATAACCAGAAAGTGATCTTCAGACAATAGCAGGCTGGCCCGGCATGCGATGCCAGGGAAGGCCGTTTTTTTGCAGTTTTGAAGTCGGCTTATCCGGAAGAAGCAAGGCCCTGATAAAGATCGTGATAAACCGTAAAGCCCGGACAGTGTCGGCCAAATCGCAGAGTCCACTGCCGGCCGCTGTGCACCAGGCGGCAGGCTAGGGTCATGATTTCCTGCATCACGGTTCTCAGGCGGCGACGCTTGGCCGGATGGCGAACCGGCGCATCCGGGCCGGTCAGCCTCAGGCCCATCCAGCGCAATACGTTGTACCCCATCGTTGCAAACGCCATGACTAGATTGTTGGTGTCGAATTTGCCGGACGGCAGTCGCTCCAGATCCAGGTCGGTCTTGAACTCGCTGTGGAACTGCTCGCTGGTGGCGTGATCACTGTACAGCGCCATGACCTGCTGCTCATCGGCCACATCGGCTGGCAAAGAGGTCACCCAGCCTTCGAGGCTGACTTCCGGTTCGAGATACCACTGGCCCTGGGCATCGCTGGTACGAACGGTCACCTTTACGATGCGACGCAGACCGGGCTCGTCCGGAATCGCCTCTGAGAGCAGCGCTTCCATTTTACCGTGACGCTCCAGTGACCAGGCTTTGCGGGCCTGGGCCTTCTCCGCCCAGACGAGCGGATCTTCTTTGCGAGGGTTCCACTTGATCAGGAAGTCGACCCGGTCCTGCTTACGGAGGAAGTCGCGATTGGCACGGGCGTCGTGTGCGCTGTCGAGGCGCAGCAGAATGGGTTTATCCGTCAGTGATCGAGCCCGGGGTAACACCCGTTTGAGGGTGTCGAGAAATCCCTTGTTGGCGTGCTGGCTGCCCGGGCGCAGTTCGCATCCCAGACACCAGCCTTCCTGTCCCAGATAGGCGGCCATCGGCGCGTAGCCGTCGTAGCCCTTGTAGGTGTAGCTGACACCTTCTTTATGGGTCTGGCTGTTATCGATGGGAAAGACATCCATATCCAGGGCTACGTGGCCCATCGGCAGGGGGGATACCGGGGCCCCGACGGACTGAAGAAACTCGACGCTGGCCTCGTCCAACAGGGGCGTCAGGGCCTTGGCATCTTCATCAAAGCGCTGGCGCAATCGAGCCGAGGAAGGCGACTGCTTGATGCCCAGAGCGGATTTAAAGAACGGATCCGTGCGAACCGGCTCAGCCGCCTGAAAATCGCTTTTGCCCAGCGTAATCAAGCCCAGGTAGGTCCGAATCAGTTCAATGTTCGGAATACCGTGCCGCTTAACGATGGTGCGGGCGGTTTTGGTGAGGGATGTATGTCGATTCAGGCAGTGGCCAACCAGAGCCAGCCCACCGTTGGGTGTATAGACTTCGGTTCGGGATTGCTGGAGGGTGAAGGTACGCATGAGCCAAAATCACTGACTGGGTGAATGAATGTCAGGGGCTATTATATCGCTCAAGATCCTGCTATTGCAGGCTTGGGGCGCGACTTTAGCTCGTTGAAGTCACGGATTTAGGACTTAATCAAGCCGTCAACTGCAACTGCGGAAGACTGCCGTCCGTATTGATCGATTTTCTTACCGACTCTAAGAACGCCCGGGTGTCAAACACGTGATCGGCTTGAGATCCGCTTCAAGATTGATTTTGGTGGTGTCAGTTTGAATCGGAGGACTCGGATAATTTGTGGATTTCCCGCCAGAGCCTGGCATGTGATCTGAGTGCCAAGCCGCCAATCAGTGTGGCCGCCGCGGCTAGGATCACCGAGAAGATCAAAAGCCATACGAAAAAGTTGTCCCACATGTTTGGCCTACTGTTCATTTCTGGGATTTGAGTTCAGGAATTCTATCATGGGGTCCGTCAAGCGCATTGCCCCAATGCAGTCTATTCTGCTGCTCCAATTGACCGGCGTCCAATCTCATTGTAGATGCGAAGTTTGAGTGAGCAAGTCAATAAAACCTGCCTGATCTTCCGCCCGCTTGCTGAAAGGCGCGCAAAAAACACACCTTTTCGACGCCCCCTCCCCTTTTTTCTCTGAAAAAATATGAATGCGTGATGCCCATGGTTTGTCTTGGCAGATCATGGGTGTCGCCTAAATGACCCGACATTGCCATTGTTTAGAGCTGCTTGCCCAATTCGAGCCTGGAGCGTGGTAGAAGAATGGTTGAGTGGTAATCGACCGAGCTGGTGCAGGTAGGCAATAACCTCACCCGCAAAACCATGCGGCAGGCAACAAAAGTCCGGCTAACCGGACAAGATGCGGTGAGAGCTTAGTCACGGAGCAATGGTGGCGATATCGTTTGGGTCACTAGCGAAAAAACATAGATGGGAAAGCATGGGGAAACAAAATCTTATGGGTATTCATGAAGGCTCCGTTTCGTTCGACGGCACAATCGTAGTATTACACCCGGCAAGCGCACCTCACTTCTTCAATGCAGGAGGAGCGCTTGAGTTTGAGGAAGAGTCCTCAATAGTCCTGCCGGCCCAAAAGCAGCTCAAGGACGCTATTGTTTCGGCTCTTAGCGATTTTCGGGATATGAGGAAATTGGCGGCGACTTCCGTTGAGTGGCGTCTCAGGATTGAACCAACGCACGATGTCGAATTCCCGGCAACCTACGTTGTGAGGCTGGCAGGACCTGGGGCTACGGCTTCGGAGGTGGACGTATTTAGGACTGCGGCTCGATTTGTATTTAGGGATTTGATCCCACAGAGGATATTGGGTGAACCGGAGGATGCGCCAATTCTTTCGGAAAAGGAGCAAGAGTTTCTGCGATCATCAGGCCGAGGGATTGCAGCAAAATTTGCCAACCGCTCGATCAAGCAGGGCGTCATGGTGAGGTTTGGCTATGAAGATCTAAGTGGGGCAACGGTACAAGGTGTCATGCCGTCGTTGACGGTCGAGCAAAAAGCTCTTGGAACCGTGCAAGCAACGGGCAGGCCGCTAGGGTTTGATGAGCAAAAAAGTACGGTGACCCTGTGGGTGACACCCGGCGCTAACGATGAGGACGCCTCGGAACTCGAGGGAAGAACTGAGATTTTGTGCCACGACCTGGAGTACCTTCGTGTCTTCGCACGAGCCTATGCAAATCGCAGTTTGGTTAGGTTTCAAGCGGTGAGCCAACAAGAAGCCAGAAAGCAAAAAACGGTATTGACTCTTCTTGAGCTGGAAGAAGTGGCGGTGGACCCCGCGGAGAGCTTCGACCTTCAGTTGGGGTAGGTGCGTAACGGTGTCAGTGGTGCGGGTCTCGGGCAGTAGGCCGCTGCAATTGCAATGTAAAGTAGTACCAACTCCAGGCGATCATGGATTTGGGTAGCCATAGGGCTGGTGAGTACTAAGCCTGCGTAAGAGCGCGCTCTTGTGTAGCTTTTGTCGTAATCCTCGTTGAAGGTATCCAATTGTAGCGAGGCGGCTGCCGGTAAAAATTCACCTGCCAGAACCACTCTTTGAGCTCGGGGAGCATAATCCGGTTTGCTCTTTATGACGACTTTGTACGAATGCTCGGGGATTTTGAACGCGTCCACCAGAAGCCGCATAAGGTGAGCATCTTCGACCTCGTTCATCAGCAAGTGGCCATTTCTACCAACGAGATTTGATGCCTGGGCGAGAGAAGGTAGCGGTCGGTCGGTGTCCAGTTCCTCACAGTTGTGCAGCTCGTCGCACATATGTAGCAGTCGGGGCCAAACGCCAGCCGGGCGAGATTTCAGTATATACTTCGGCAATTTGATGCCATACACGAATGTCTTTTTCATTTGTTCCGGGTCATAGACTTTGAACCGCAGCCCTGCATTTATCCGGTCAACCAGAGTTTCCACATCGGCAAGTTCTCCTGGTGGCAGGCGAAGCAACGGTTCGATTCCACGAGCCGCGTACCCAAGCGCCATCAGCCTAAGAGCTTCCATCACTATAAGGGGCATGAGTCTGGTTCGCTGTGCAAAAATGGCGGGGGCGGGACTCTCCACTTCACTGGCGGATTTAACAGGCCAACGATCAATCTGGAGGGCCTTTGAAATAGTGCCGGCGTAGTGGGTGGTTACCGGAGTGAGCCTGTCTGCCCACTCTGTCATCATGCGGTTATAGGAGCGAAATTGCGTTCGAGGCGAGTGGTGCCCGAGCGCCCGGGCGATCGCCATAGAGCCGCGTCTTGACGGCAGCCCGTGGTTGCCGAGCAGTATTTTTCGGAGGCTCTCCCTATCGACCGATTCAGTGAGTTGTTGCGCAAGCGGTGTGTCTATCTCAAACAAGGCACTGCTTAGCACATTACAAAATCCGTGGCGGGCCTGGTGCAGGCTCATGCGGGTGTTTCCGGTCACCAATTTAAGCGTCCGGGCAATATCCGATGGAATGGGTCCCGCAAACGGCGTGAGGTTGCCCTCTTTGTCGGCAAGGATCGGCTTATTGTCGGCCTTACCCAGCCTGGTCGTATATCGTGTCAGTATTGATGTAACCAGTGACCGCTCGACAGCACTCAGTTGAAATACCAGCGGTACAGCCCGCCGGCTGTGGACGCTGTTTTTCAGGCCACGTATGGAATTGCTTTGAACCAGTACCCAGGTCAACCCAGCGGCTTCGCACCAGTCCGAGCGGAGTAAGCCAATAGCCTCCTGAGCCCTGAGCCCGAAGCGGAAACCTAACAGAAGTACAAAGGCGGCTTGCATACCCCGTTCGATATCATCGGTGTCAGGATGCAGGAGCAGTTGGAGGGCCTGGAGGTACTCGCTTTCTGAAAAGAGCCTGGGGCGAACCGAGCGTCGGACACTGCCGAGATCAAGTTCGTCCCAGTCGGGAGAGGATACTCCGCGCTCACTCGCCCAGTCGAAGAACTCAATAAGGCGTGCCGAGAAGTACGGCAGATCTTTCAGTTTGTCAGCGCAGTGAGACAGCATTTTGGCGCAAAGCTCAGTGACGTCCTCCTCGGCCATCAACAGCAAATCCGCCTTGTAGGCGAAACCACAAAATGGGCCAGACAGTTCACCTAAGTACCGTTTGATAGACCCAGCCGCGTAGGCTTTGTGCGCGTGGTTAGCTCGACCTTTACCTTTTCTGGTTCGGTGTGCAACCCAGTAGCCAAGTAGTAAGACGGCACTGCTGACAGAGTGAGTATGGGCCCGGCAGTGCTGTTCGACCTGTTTTGCTATCTCTCGCGACTTGGCTTTTGTGTACTGGTTCAGGATGTCCTGAAGCCCTCCAAGAAAAGCTTTCGCCGAGTCGTAAAAAGGTTCTGGATAAGTGCCAGAGGCTGATGCTGGAATCGGGGGTAAATTTTCAGTGTCTGGTAGGCTCTGCTCTGGAGCGGACTCCGGTGGCTGATATCGTTGACCTTCTGTCAGACGAAAATAATCGTACAAGCACAGGCTGGTAGGAGGGTTTCTATTGCTGAGAGCGCCTGCCACCATACCTGGAAGGTCAATCAGGTTGGCCTGTTCAATTAACCGGCTCAGCTCTTTTAACAGCGCGCCTACCGACCGCTCGTTTCTTTTTACATCATCAAGGTGTCTGGTTTCCGCCAGTATTGTGGCCAGTGATTGTAACGACTTCGGGCAGGGTGCTGTGTCGAGATCCTTGCTGTCTTTGATTCCGAGTCCTTTTGCCAGCAGTCGTCCGGTGGTGTGGTCGATCTGATGCCGTTGAACCGGTTGATTGTAATTTTCTAGCTCCAAGGACTCGGAGTATTCCACGTACACTCGTTGCTTGTGTTGTATGACCCGGAAATTTTTTCCTTGAACCAGATCTTCCAGCAGTCCGAGATAGGAAATGCGCTTTTCGATTGCAACGAATGCTGTGGCCAGAGCCAGACTATCAGACTTTGAAAGTCGGGCTTGCCGGATGGCCTGCTTGGTGTCCTGTGCCCACCGTTCAAGATTAGGCATGATTTGAAGCGCTTTGGGGCAAGTGTCTCTGACCAGTGAGCGTTCGGAGCCTAGCCTCAATGTTCTATGTCGTATGAATTGTCGTGTATGGGGACTGTGTTCCTCCAGCCATTGGACCAATACTTCCATCCGAACAGCCGCCTGAGGGTGCGGCATCCCGTTTTCGCGGGTGATCATCCTTTTTACCAGGCCATCAACGTCGCTTTGGTTTAGTTCGTGCTCATCGCTTGCTGGCCTGGCATCTAGCGCCAAGTCCAATTCTTTCCGGGCTGCAGAGCGTGCCAGATCACGAGCTCGGAGCCGTTCCGTGTGTCGCCGTGCCTGGCCAAAACAATCAGGCTCCCGGTAAGTATCAACGGTTTGTTTGGGTTCAAGAGCAGTGATGCCGTAGCTGGCTTTGGGTAGCGGCACCATAAAACCTAGCCGGTCAAAGCAGTCGTCCAGGGCGTCCTTATACCGTTCACGGTCCTCTCGCCAACACATCGCCGAGTGATCACTGTAGGAGGTTGTTCCCCGCTCCCCATGGCCCATCCAGCCGTCTATGACTTCGGGGTGAACGTTCATTCGAGCCAGCTGCTGGGCAAACCTGTGCCGAAACAAGTTCTTTGGGAGAGGCCACGAGAAGAGTTCCGTCCCTGGGACAGCTAAATCGTTTAAGGGATGCCAGGCACCATGGCTATCGAGCAGGAAGAACAGGGGCAGGGTGTCGGAGTTTCCTTCCAGAACCTGTTGGATGCGATGTGCAAGGTTTTTGTGTTGATCTGGAAGGCTCGCCTTAAACCGACGAAGGTGCTCAAGATAGTCCGCCAATAGCCTGTTTGCGCCACCTGCAAGCGGAACCATTCGTCCGCAATGAAGGCCGTCGTCAGATTTATCGTTGATAAAGACGGCCGGAGGGTGATCACAAAAGTGGGCGATCGACTCGAAAGGCTCTGACAGGTTACGGCAACCGGTTGCGGCATTCAGTGCCGTGACAGTGTATTGGACCAGATGGTTGTGGAAAATGATGGGGTCGCCTTGCGAGCTATCCAGCACTGTTTGGGTGGCTTCCCGAACGCCCTCGACCAAAATGGACTCGAGTGGCGTAAGGAGACTCCCGAGGAGATTGGTCCTCTCATCGCCTAATGCGGGGTTCTGCAATGGAAGCCCAAATCCGTTTTGGACTTGAGCGATGCTCCAGTTGGCGTACCCACAAGCTGCTGGTAGCGCTGCTCGAGGGTGGGCAGAAAGTATGCGGGCCAATGAATGATCGCCCGACTGATCGAAAACACTTTGGGACTGTGCGTTAGCGAGTTTGGCGCTGGTGAGTCTCGGGAAATGCCGATTTGCGTGTTGCCTGAACCAGGTTGTTAGAGCAAGAGGGCTGGCCCTCGCCCATAGTTGCCGCAGAGTGGAGATGTCTGGGAAAACATGAGTAGCCTCTCGGAGAACGCTCTGTATCTGCTCTGGCAGAGTGACGCGGAGACTGTCTTGGAAGGGTTCGATCAGAGGTTGAGCTTCGGCATCCGGAAGCCAAGAGCTGTGTCGCCTTGGTCGTTCCCTATGGGCTGTTACTAGGTCTTGGGAAATGCTCCATTCATCGCGTAAGTCATCCGTTATTTCAATTTCCTGTATGAACTCCAAGGAGCGTTCAAGATGAACGGCCAGCCAGACTAACGCAGCCCCCAGTTTGTCTTCAGGACGGTCATCAGCCAGAGTGCAGTTAATCCACTGATCGAGTTGATGAGCTTCTGGGGGAAGAGGTTTCTCCCATGACCAGGGAAGATAGTTCGACAGTTCTGCCGTCTGCATTAGTATGCTTCGGCCCGAGAGTTTCTGCTGTTCTGGTGTTTCTTCCGGGTTGATGCCGAACAGCAGCATTTGTTGCAGGGCTTCTTCATCAGCAGAGTCTGTTTCGCTGTCTGAATAGGCAAGAAGTTGAGGCCCCCCCGCCGAGCTACTCAGATCCAATGCGCTCTCTGTTGCTTTGAGCAGGTTTGTAAAGGAAGTTTGAAAAGCGGTCTCTGTTTTTTGAACTCTGGTGGGGTTGAGTTGGCCCTCTGCAACCCGTTGGATGGCTTTAAGAAGCAGCAGCTCTTTACGGGTTTCTGGCCCTGAGTATCTGGCAATTAACTGAGATGCAGCGTGTCGGATGGCCAGGTTGAATTGGGAGTAGGAGTAGTGGTCTGACGGGCAGGCTTTCAATGACATTTCAAGAATGTTGTCAATAAGTGTCCATTTGCTGTTCTCTCCGGGGAGGCAGAGTGTGCTGGCGACCTGCTGAATCTGGTTATCGTGTGGGCAGTTATGCTCTGCGGTTCTTTCCAGTGCCTGTACGATCAGCCATATTTTTAGAGTTCTTCGTAATCGGTCGAGTAGTTTATTGTCGGAAGGGGGCTGTGGTTGGATAACCAGTTCGAGCAGAAAATGCTCGTTTTTCAGATCTGCTCCTGCCGACCGCAGAATGGTTTTCGTGTTGCCTCTTGATACGCCCTGGTGAAGACCGGAATAGTTATTGGCAAAGTCTTTATCTTGGTTTAATGAGAAAAGAAGCCTGTTTAGGTGGCTGATGTAGGGATTGTCAACCCACTGATGCAGAATGGCCTTTGAGTCCGGGTTAGAGAGTTCGCGATACAGGTTTCCGATGATCGTGAAGTTTTCAGTGAAGCCAAAGGTGAGCGCTATGGCGTTGAAGATGTCCGAGACGTTGTTTTGTTCAGCCCAGGAACGGATGGCTTGAAGGTGAGGGCCTGGATGCCTTAAGGTCAAGTCATCGTTGTCTGATTGATCAGCCCCGTGCCATTTCTGCTTGTCGTTACTTGGCATTATGAGGTGGACCCAATCAGTTGGACAACCTGATGGTGTCCCTAAGCTATGATCCGGTTGTTTCCCTGGCTCAGGCTGCCAGAGATATGGGTTGCCCGTAGTACACCTCATCGGGCGTTTGGTAATCAAGGGTTTGGTGGTACCGGGTCTGATTATAATGCCGGAAGTACCGGTGGAGCGCCTGTTTTAAGTGCCGGCCATCCTCGAAGGCAGTGAGGTAGACGCACTCGTGTTTGACGCTGCGCCAGAGCCGTTCCACGAAGATGTTGTCATGGTAGCAGCCCTTGCCGTCCATGCTGATCCGGATGCCATGATCTTTGAGAGCGCCTGTGAAGGCGTCACTGGTGAACTGGGCACCCTGATCGGTGTTGAAGATCTCCGGCGGTCCATGGCGCTGTAAGGCCTCCTCCAGAGCATCGATGCAGAAGTCTGTGTCCATGGTGTTGGAGACCCGCCAGGACAGCACTTTACGGCTGTACCAGTCGATAATAGCGACCAGGTACATGAAGCCCCGGGCCAGCGGCACGTAAGAAATATCCGTTGCCCAAACCTGGTTGGGGCGATCGATTTCCAGCCCTTTGAGCAGGTACGGATAAATCTTGTGCCCATCGCCCGGAGTGCTGGTTCTGGGGCGTGGATACACCGCCTGGATGCCCATGGTGCGCATCAGGCGCTGCACCCGCTTGCGGTTTATCCGGTGGCCTTTGCGTTCCAGGTGGACACGCATTTTACGAGAGCCATAGTACGGCGTTTCCAGGTGCTGCTGGTCAATCAGGTACATCAGATCTAGATCCTCCTGACACTGTTCACGAGGGACGTAGTACACCGACGAGCGGCTCAGTTTGAGCAGCTCGCACTGGCGCACAAGGCTGACTTGGGGTGACCCCGCTCGACCATCGCCAACCGCTGTTGACGGCTTACTGATCGAGCTTGCGCGACAAAAAATCGCGTTCCACCGTCAGTCGGCCGATCTCGCGGTAAAGCTCGTCAGTGCTGGGTTCACCGGATTGCTTACCGGCCTTCTTCTTGCCTTCGAAGAGGTCGGGAGCGTTCTTCAGCAGCTCACGCTTCCAGGTGCTGACCATGGTGGGGTGGATCTGGAAACGGGCAGCGATTTCGGATGTGGTCTGGTCCCCCTTGAGGGCGGCCAGAGCGACTTTGGACTTGAATGATGCGCTGTATTGCTTGCGTTTCTTGCTCATGATTCTCCTCCTTGTGGAGATATTGAATCAGAGCTTAGGTACCTGTCCAAATTTTGGGGTCCACTTCATTATTGTACTTAGTCTCCACTCCCCCTTTTACCCAAAATTCTAGATCACACATCAATTTAAGACAAATAACAGCATTTCTGCCCAAAAAAAGTGGGTCTAAATCATCAGTCTCATAACCGTCGTTGGTTCGAATCCAGCCCCCGCTACCAATCAGAAAAAGGCCGGCTTTTTAGTCGGCCTTTTTCGTTTTCTGTGCCCGAAAACCTCCTGAGCCCACCTTTTATACAATCCGCGTTTGGCGTTTTGTCTGATCGCCTGCACAATTTTTCATCAACTGTAAAGTCAAAAAAATGACAATTTTATAACTTCAAAAATGACGTCATTCGCATCATCATCCGATCCGATTTTATAGAATTTCACAAAGTCGACGGAAAAATGGTGTAGATAGCCAATGAAACGCGTCATCAAAATGTCAAAGGCATGGATTGCCGCGTTTTTACTAGGAGTTCTTCTCACCGGCTGTGGCGGAGGCGGTTCCGATGCCGGGAGTGATGCAAATACCTCGGGCTCCAATACCTCCGGTAATGTAGGGTCAGGTCCTTCGGGTGTGCAGCCTGAGCCGGTCCGTGCAGCCGTCCTGAGTTGGTCAGCACCCTCTACCCGGGTCAACGGCGACGGTATTGCCATGGGCGAGCTCGACAAGTACGTAATCCGTTATGGTCAGGACGTTGAAAATCTGTCTGGTGAGGTGATCATTGGCGAGGCCGACGTCTACCCGGAGATGAGCTACACGGTGGACAATCTGGATTCCGGTACCTGGTACTTCACGATTCAGGTGCAAGATAAGCAGGGCCTGGTCAGTGAGCCCTCAGCGCCTGTCAGCAAGACCATTCGCTCCTGAGGGGCGTGAGCAAGTCATGGCATCGGGTCGGCAATGGGCAGTTTCAGGATGAAAGTGGTGCCTTCGCCTGCGGTGGATTCAACAGAGATGTCGCCCCGATGTTTTTCAACAACGGTTTTCACGAACGACAGGCCCAGCCCGGTGCCGTGGGTGCCTGCCAGCTCACTGCGCTTCTGCCGGTGGTAGCGATCGAACAGCATCGGTAGTTCTGCCTGATCTATCCCGCTACCCTCATCGGCGATGGCGAGGCATGCCAGGTGGCCAGCGCGGTATACCTGAACCGTGATCGCAGATCCCGGTGGGCTGTATTGGACTGCATTGGTCATCAGGTTAATGACTGCCCGCTCCAGCAATTCCGCATTCCCCTTCAGCCAGAGGTCTTCGGTGCCAATCACCTGCAGGCTTATCTGCTTTTCCTGTGCCTGCTCACACACGCTGTCCCGTGCGTTTTCTACAATCGCCAGAAACTCACACTCGTAGAACCGGGTTTCCGTCAGCTGCTCTGCCCGCGCCAGCTGTACAAATTCTTCCGCCAGGTGGTAGCTGCGCCGGGCCAGTCTGCCCAGCTGTTCAAGCTGGCGCTCATCAATATGGCTAGGGTCTCGTTTCAGTTGCTCAATCAATGCCAACTGAGACACCAGCGGAGAGCGAACATCGTGAGAGATAAAGTCGATGGCTTCCCGATGCTGCCGCTGCTGCTCCCGAAGCTCGGAAATGTCCGAGATGTTGGCGATGATTCCGAATTGATTGCTGTCTGGCAATGCGAACGGTGCCAGGTGAATCAGGAAATCCTTGTTGTGAATTTTGAGGTCAACGGTTCGGCTTTGCCGAAGGGTCAGCGTCTCAGACACGGTTTCATACCAGGGCGCCGCGTCCCTTGGGTCATGGCCTTCCAGCAGGCGCGTCAGGGGTAAGCCGCTGAGGCTCGGCATGGGCTCCCGGAACCAGGCTTCAATGTGCCGGTTGGCGAAGCGGATAACACCCAGCTCATCCGTTACGATGATGCCGTCTGGCATGCGCTCGAAGCTGTGGCTGATGAATGCCTGCATCTGGCTGAGGCGCTCGGTGGCGGTTCGGACTTTTTCAATACGCCGGGACAGGTTCTCCTGGGCGCCCGGCTCAAGGGCGGGCGCGCTTGGGTCTTCCAGTTTAAGGTTCTGCAAGTACAGCTGGATAACTTCCCGGCTCAGGTCATCCGGCAGGGTGAGCCCGAGCAGGTACCCGCTGCCGCCGCGAATAAGGCGTATCCAGCTCTGGTTGCCATGATGACTCCATTGCCCGACTTGGATGTTGGTCGGGACATCGGCCAGTGTCATTCCTTTGACTGCCAGCAGGTCTCTGCCTTCCGCCAGCAGCCAACCCTGGGGCTGGAGTAGCGCGCTCAGGTGTTCAAGAAGTTGGTGAGGGTGCCTGCGTGAAGGGTCTGGCAAGGCAAGTTGCGGTGTTCTGGCCAAGTCATCCAGTTGACGGTTCAGGAAACGGTTGGCCATCGCAAGCCGAAGGCCGCTGGCCACCGGCAAAGCGATCATGGGCAACAATAAGGCATTGGCGGCCGACAGGTGGTAATGCAAGCTGCGTAGGACCACAAAGTAGGTGACCAACACCAGAGCAAAACTGACGCTACAAGCGAGGACGGTGGCTGCGGGCTTGAGCCGTGGCAGGGAGTTGGCGAGGCCAAGGAGGATAACCAGTGCCAGTGCAATGGAGGCCCAGCCAGGTGCGGAGGAGATCAGTGTGTTCTGGCGACTGGCAGAATACACGTTGGCGTGGAACTCAACGCCACTCATGGGCCTGCCGAGGCCGGAAAACGGTGTACTAAGAATATCGCCAAAACCGACCGCGGTGGCTCCGATGAAGACGGTCTTGCCAGCGAAGGTCTCCAGGGGTACCGCGCCGTTCAGCACATCGACGTAGGAATGGGCAGGGATTGTATCTGCTCCGCCGGCCAGTGGCACAAAGCGGAACTCGCTGCGGACGTTGGTATAGGCAGGTGCATCAGGTGCGTGGCCGCTGGGGTTGACCCGATCCTGTGCCGCCAGTGCCAGCGCGGGCCTGCGATGATTGCCCAGGCTATTGTACAGGTAAAGGCCGCGGGCCACGCCATCGTCTTCCAGCTCAACATGCACGTGCCCAAGTGCAGAAGCTGTCTTCTCCAGCAGCGGTGCGGGCAGTTGTTCGGCCATCCGTTGTTTTGGTGTTGCCGGCGAGTAGTGTATGGGCAGCACAACCCGGCCATGGCGCTCCATGGCGTCTGCAAGGGCCCGGTCGCTGGGGGAGGGTTCAGGAAGCAGGATGTCCAGCACAATGACTTCCGCGCCGGCATCGGCAAGCTGGTCAATCAGCCGGGCATGGAGGTTTCGGTCCCAGGGCCAGCGCCCGAGCGCGTCCAGGCTGTGTTCATCGATGCCCACCAGAGCCAGGTTGTCATCAATGGGCGCGGACCAGGTGGTGATGGCCTTGTCGTAAAGCCAGAAATTGATGCGCTCTTCCAGGGTGGTTATCTGGAGTAATAGCAGGATGCCTGTGAGCAGCAAGCCCAGAGACCAGGGTGTCGTCTTTAAGGTTAACCAATCCCTTCTCATGGGCCGTGCGGTTCGTTCTTGTTGTGGAGGTGTTTAATCCAGGTAAAGCTCCCTCCCCGGGCCCCATCGGCTTGCCAGCGGACCATCAGAAAGAGCTTTGACGCGCACAAAATACCTTCTTCCGGGAATCAGACGCAAGGCCGCTGTGGTATCTGCCACGTTTGCTTCCTTGATAATGTTGTTGAATCCGGGCTCTTCCGCGAGTTGGAGGCGATAGTCTTTTGCGGTATCCACCTTCTCCCAGAACACGCGCACCTGGTTGTCCAGGTAGTTGATGCTGATGATTCGTACCGGCGGCAAAGTGCCGTTCACAACCAGTGCCCGGGGCTGGGACGCGGCCACGGAGTTACCGCCGGCCTCGCTGACCACTCGCCAGTAGTACTGGCCGGGGCTTAGCGGTCGGGAGGGGAGGGCTCGGTTGTCTGGCGCCCATTCACTGGAGGTAATCAGCCGTCTGAATTCTTCATCTTCTGCGATTTCAACCCGAGCAACTTCGTTGGTACCGTTCAGGCGCCATTGGAACTCTGGCATGTCGTCATTCACGCTCTCGCCGGGTTCTGGCGAAATCAGATCGGGCGTTCGTGCCTGCAGGTCAACTTCGATCGACGTGATGGCCGGCATTCCGGTGATGCCCTGACGATCCAGTGCGGCCAGGTGGAGTTCGTAGCGCCCGTTGTCCAGCTGGCTAATGTCAAAGCGATGGCCAGGCATTTCCCGACTTTGTAGCCAGGTGCCGCCATCCTCTTCAAAAATATCGACGCGATACCGGTTGGCGCCGTCCTGCTGCCAGCTGAGTTCAGCCGGTAGCTGTGTGAGAACCGGGGTGATGGGGTTGAGCACCGGGGCCGGTGGTAGCCGGCGGATGTTCATGGGGATGGCGCTCGCGGTGGATACGCTGGCGCCATAGCCCGCAGGAATCCGGCGTACCTGGCCCGGCTGGCCGAAATCAACCACGCCCTCGGTTACCTGTACGCTGCTGCCAGAGGCGGATGTCTGCATGGAAAACACGGTACCTCGAACAGCGGCGACCGCTGACGGGGTTTCGATTTCGAATCGGGCACCATCTTCCAGCACCGGTTTTACTCGGGTATGCACCTCGCCCCGTTGGAGGCGAACACGGGTATCTGCCATGCCGGCTTTGCCGTATTGGG
Source organism: Marinobacter sp. KM021 (assembly GCF_050707965.1). Lineage (NCBI taxonomy): Bacteria > Pseudomonadati > Pseudomonadota > Gammaproteobacteria > Pseudomonadales > Marinobacteraceae > Marinobacter > Marinobacter sp. KM021. Next base: position 1,810,755 of record NZ_CP136129.1, on the reverse strand, counting down.
TGAGGCGGTTGAAAATGAGTCTGGAATTGGGCGCCATGCGCAGCTCAGAGCCATCAGCCAGGACGATAGTCGCGGTGCCGGCAGAGGAGATCACTTCATCGCCCACCCGGATGACAGAATTTTCGGTCAGTGGCGTTTTCTGGCCGCTGGTGCCAGATACGTGCATAACATTACCGCTGGCGGAGCTAACCCTGGCAGGCTCGGGCTGGCGCTTCAACCAGGCCAGAGGAATGCGGATTTGTTCCCCGGCAGACAGTCTGGCGTTACCGGGGAGGTTGTTGTATTGCAGCACCTGGTCAATGGTTACCCGGTCCATCAGCAAGGACTGGCCGATGTCGCTGAGTGTCTCACCGGAGCGGAGCGTATACACCCATTCCGGGGCGCTTTCCGATTGCTGGGCGGGCGCGGCGGAAGAAGAGCCTCGGGCAACCGATATCTCGGCGGCAGCCACGCCGGGCAGCAGGCTGGTTACAATCAACAGGAGCAAACCTGTGACGCTTTGGCGTTTGCGGTCAAGCATTGGTTGCACTGTCTTCCCGGGGCTCGTCAGCTTCAGTGGCTTTGATCGCTTCCAGGCGATAGCCGCGCTGGTAAATGGTCTTGATGCGGAATCCGTTCTCCGGGTTTACACCCAGCCGACGGCGTAACCGGCTCATGTGGGTATCAACGGTCCGGGTGTTGATATCCCGGGCAAGGCCCCACACGCGTTCCAGCAGCATCTCGCGGGTCAGGAGCCGGCCCTGGTTCTGAAACAGGAACAGGGTGAGGTCGAAGTCCTTGTCGGTCAGGGTAAGCGGTTCACCGTGCAGCAGGATGATTCGTTGCCGGGTGTTAACTTCAAACGGACCGTAAACCAGCACTTCTTTGTCGCTGTCGGGGTTGCTGCGGCGGGCCAGGGCATTGATCCTGGCGGTAAGCTCGGCCGCCCGGGCTGGTTTTGACAGGTAGTCGTCGGCGCCGGCATCCAGCGCCCGGACGATGTCGGCCTCGCTGTCCCGCTGGGTCAGGAAAATGGCCGGAATGGGCCAGTCCAGCTGGGCGCGCACATTCTCCAGTACGTCGATACCGGTCATGTCTGGAATCTGCCAGTCCAGGATAATCAGGTCATAACTGCGGTGCAGAACGGCACCGAGAAAGGCCTGACCGGTGGGGAAGCTGTCACAGTGATGACCCTTCTCGGAGAGAATGGCTTGAATGTGTTGCGCTTGTTCGTGTTCGTCTTCCAGCAGAGCAATGCGCATTAAGCTTGGCCCTCGATGGTGTTGCCGATTTCGTGGTCTTGGCACAGAGCGGAGTGAAAATCCTCTGCATTAGAGGCCAAGTATCCCAAAAAATGAGGCTGCGTTCAGTAGTGATATGTAGAATTCCGTAACTACAGCGCAGGCTTGCCGTTGGCGTCGTTCACTGTTTGTCGGCAGGCGGGGAAATTACTGCAGCCCCAGAACCAGCCTTTTTTGCTTTGGCGCCTCACCAGGGGTGAAAAGCAATGGGGGCAGGGCACGGGTTTCTGCCCGGTTCCGTCTGCCGGTGCACTGTCTTCCAGAGGGCGCGTGCCGTTACATTTTGGGTAGCGGGTGCAGGCAAAAAAACGTCCGAATTTTCCTTCCCGCTCGACCATGGGCGCCCGGCACTTTGGGCAATGCACCGACGTTTCGCTGACCGGAGTTCCGGTCGCATCGGGCGCCCGATGAATGAATTCGCGGATTTCCTGCTTTAGCGACTCCAGAAATGCCCTGGGGTCGTCTTCGCCACGGCGGATGCTCTCCAGTGTTGCTTCCCAGACCGCTGTACGGTCCGGGGTACGGATAGTGTCCGGCAGCGCCGCAATCAGCGCCTTGCCTTTGTCGGTGGCGCGGATGAATCGCTTTTCCCGGTACAGGTAATCTCGCCGGAACAGTGTGTCGATAATGGCGGCGCGGGTGGCTTCCGTGCCAAGGCCATCGGTCTCCCTCAGGGTTTTACGCAGTTCCGGGGCCGCCACGAAACGAGCGATGTTGGTCATCGCCGACAGCAAGGTGGCATCGGTAAAGTGCTGGGGTGGCTGGGTTTTGCGTTCGGTTACCGTGGCGTTGCTGCAGGTGACCGGCTCACGACTCTCCAGCCTTGGCAGCGGTGGTTTTTCCGGCTCGTTGTTGTTCTCCCGAAGTTTCAGCTCCAGGGCTTTCCAGCCGGGGGTGAGTATCGCCGTCTCGGTGGCCCGGAATCTGTGTTCCTGAACCTGCACCGTCAGTTTTCCCTCACGGTGAACTGCATCCTGGGCGAACTGCATCAGATAGTAGCGGCTGATCAGGTTATAGATCTTTTCCTCGGCGGCCGTCAGCTTGCCATTCGGGGTAGGGCGGACGGTCGGAATGATCGCGTGGTGGGCGTCCACCTGTTTGTCGTTCCAGGCCACGGAGCGCCGGTTACTGTCCAGTTGCCCGGTAAGCGCTTCCAGCTCGCCGGATACCCGACCAATGGCGCGAATCACCTGCTCCCGTTGATGAAAATGTTCCTCGGGCAGGTAACGGTTGTCGGACCGGGGGTAGGTGATCAACTGGTGCCGTTCATACAGATTCTGGGCGGTGTCCAGCACGTCTTTGGCTCCCATCCCGAACAGTCGCCCAGCTTCTATCTGCAGTGCCGACAGGGACAGCGGCAGGGGCGGTGGTTCGGGCCGGTCCCGGAAGCGGGACTCTGCGATGGTGCCGGGCCGACCGTTCACGGCATGGGCAATTTGCTCAGCTACCTCTCGGCTGAGCAGGCGCTTCTCCTCGTCCAGGCGGTCCTCATAGGCTTCATCCGGCAGCCAGCGGGCGGTAAACGGGCGTTGGTCCGCGTCCTCTTCGGAGGCTTGGAATTGGCCTTCAATGCGGTACCAGGGCTTGGGCTCGAAGTTCTTGATGGTGTTATCGCGTTCCACAACCAGGCCAAGCACCGGTGTTTGTACTCGGCCAACCGAGTAAACGCCGTCCTGACCCTGTTGCTGGTAGCTCAGGGTGTAGAACCGGGTGAGGTTGATACCATACAACCAGTCGGCCCTTTGTCGGGCCAGGGCAGAATGGGATAGCCGGCGGAATTCCTTGTTGTCTCTCGGTGCCTGAATGGAGCGCGCAACGGCGCTGGGAGTCAGGTCGTTAATCAGTACCCGCTTGACCGGAACGGTGGTGCCAACGTAACGCAGCACTTCGTCGACGAGGAGCTGGCCTTCTCGGTCGGGGTCGCCGGCGTGGGTGATCATGTCGGCCTGTCGAATCAGGGATTCGAGCACCTTGAGTTGCTGTTTTACGCTGTCTTTGGGGATAAGCTGCCATTGTTCCGGGAACATGGGCAGGTCTTCCTGGCGCCACTTTTTCCATGCCGGGTTGTAGCGCGCGGGCTCGGCCGGCTCCAGCAGGTGGCCTATGCACCAGCTGACAGTGGCCGCTTGCGGGCCTTGACCGCATCGAATCCAACCCTGGCCTTTCTGGTGCGGGCCGGGGAGGGCGGCGGCGATGGCTCTGGCCAGGCTGGGTTTTTCGGCGATGTACAGATGCATGGTGTTGGCGGTTCGCTGAGTGGCATCGGAATGTGTCTGTTTGGGGCTTTTGTGTCAAGGGCTTCGGGCTTATCGTTTGTTGTGTAGTAGACTGGTTGTGTTGGGGGAGGCGGCTGTGGTGACTTAAACGGACGGTTGTGGAGTAGTTATGAAAGTTCAGAACGCAATTGAAGCAAAACTTAAAGACGGGTTTGCCGCGCAGCTGCTGGCTGTGGAGAACGAGAGCCATATGCATTCGGTGCCGCCGAATTCGGAAACCCATTTCAAGGTGACGCTGGTGTCGCCGGAATTTGCCGGTCAGATGAAGGTTAAGCGGCATCAGGCCATTTATAAAGTGTTGGCGGATGAGCTGGCGGGGCCTGTGCATGCTTTGGCGTTGCATTTGTATACGCCGGAGGAGTGGGCGGCCAGTGGTCAGGCGGCGCCGGATTCGCCCGGTTGTATGGGTGGGTCTAAGGGCGATGACGCCATGGCTGCAAAATTGGGACAGGGAGTGAATTCATGAGTCAGTTTTTCCAGATCCATCCTGAGAATCCGCAGAAGCGGTTGATCAACCAGGCGGTTGATATTCTTCGTAGGGGTGGGGTGATTGTGTATCCCACGGATTCCGGGTATGCGCTGGGTTGTCACCTGGGTGACAAGCAGGCGGCGGATCGTATCAAGCGTATCCGGAAGCTGGATGACAAGCATAACTTTACGCTGGTGTGCCGGGATTTGTCGGATATTGGTGTGTACGCCAAGGTGGATAACACTCAGTACCGTTTGCTGAAGACGTTCACACCGGGGCCGTATACGTTCATTCTGCCAGCCACAAGTGAGGTGCCGCGCCGGTTGTTGCATCCCAAGCGTCGGTCTATTGGTGTGCGGGTGCCGGATAACGAGATTGTTCGGGAGCTGCTGGGCGAGTTGGGCGAGCCGATCATGAGCAGTACCCTGATTCTGCCCGATGAAACTGAGCCGATGACCGATCCCTATGAAATCCGGGATGTTCTGGAACACGAGCTGGATTTGATCATTGATGGCGGGTTCTGTGGGATGGAAGCGACTACAGTGGTGAACTTTCTTGGGGATGCGCCCGAGGTCACCCGGGTTGGTAAGGGCGATCCCGCCCCGTTTCAGGTTTAACGGTCAAAGACCAATGCCACCCGGGTATCAGGCCCGGGTGTTCAGGTTGAAGGCGTAGCGTTGTACGCTGTTACCGAAGTCGGGTTGGCCGCTGTTGGCGTTGCGTTTCAGGCTGTCGTAACGGTGGATGACATCCTGTAATCCGTTGAACTGCTGGTTGTCGCTGAGCAGTGAATCCAGCAGGGAGTTGTTCACGCCGTAGGCCTGATTGAGCTTCAGGGCGTTATCCATAAAGTGCAGTGTCGGTTCGCTGACGCTCAGCCGACTGAAGGCTTCCCGGAAGCCCCGGTTGTTGTTCAGGTCCATTTCAATTCTTTCGCGAAGCTCCTCGGGCAGCTTCCCCTCAACTACCGCATTGCCGTTCTCACCTTTTCCCACGCTCAGGGCCGTTGCCGGGTGCAGGTTGTACTCGGCAAGTTTGTGCCGGAGGGTTTCACGAACAAAGGAAAGATCCTGTGCAACGGTCTGTTTGTACTGGCCGAGTGGGAGCTTGCGAGCTTTCAGGCTGCCGGGGTCCAGCTCTGACTGCCCGGACGGGGTAAAGCGGTCATCACCCGGGCTACCGGCGGCTTCGGGTTGCTTCGTGGCAGCGGGTTTCTCACCATCAGGGTTGGCTGCCGGTGCCTGGCGGCTGTCCATGGCTTGCTGAAAGCGTGTGCTGGCTTGTATCAGGGATGTCAGCAAAGACATGGTGTATTTCCTCCTCGGCGGTAAATAACTGCCGGAAATCCGTTTATGGGTTGTGTTTGTGAGTAATAAGCAGGTTTTGGGCCAGGTTGTTCTTGAGGTTCGGCAGTCTGTACTTGCGCGGAAATGTAAAACTTTGCAACGAGTGTCATAGGGATCGCATCGGGCTGATCTGGGTCATATAAAAATTGACGTATGTCTATAAAGTTATGCCCGAAACTGCCGTCATAACAGATGGTTGTTCAGTTGATCTTCCGCTGCCGGGGTACCATGAAAAAACAACACTCGATCCGTTTTCTGCTGCTTGCGGCCCTGGCCGTTGCGTTTTCCATCATTTTGGCGTTTACGGTTGTCTACAGCGCCCATTCGCAGCGCGCGCACCTTGAGGAATACAGCCACAAGTATGTGGATGGGCTGGCAAAATCCTACTTTGACGGACTCAACACCATGATGGTCACCGGTACCATCAACAACCGGCAGGTACTGCGTGATCGGGCGAAGGCTTCCGAGGATGTTCTGGATATTCGGGTGGTGCGCAGCGATCAACTGAATGCGATGTACGGCGCCGGCAATGCGGAGGAGAGACGTCGCGAACCTGAAGATCTTCGAGCATTGCGTGGCGAGCGGGTGGAGCTCTACTCGGCAAATGACCAGGGCCGGGTTTATACCCTGATTGAGCCGGTTATTGCCGAGGCAGACTATCAGGGGGTGAATTGCCTCGGCTGCCACCAGGCCCAGGAAGGGGAGATTCTCGGTGCCATCCGGGTGGACTATTCCCTGGCCCAGAGCGACGCCCGCCTGCAGCAGCAGTTGCTGGTGGGTGGTGGTGTTCAGGTGGTCATTTTCGTTGTGATTTTCTTCCTGACCGCGCTGGTCCTGGGGCGGCTGGTGTTTTCCCGGTTGCGCAGGCTCCATGACCGGATGGATGAAATATCCCGGAATTCGGATCTATCCATTGAGCTGGACGTTACCCGCAACGATGAAATCGGTTCACTGTCCCGCGCCTTTAACCGAATGGTGGCGAAGATTCGGGAGAGCATGCATACGGTGATGGACAACGCTGCCCAGGTTGAATCAGCGGCACGGACCATTGCCGGCAAGGCGGAAACCACGGAACGTGAAGTGCTTGCTCAACGTGACAACACCGACCAGGTGGCCAGTGCCACTACAGAGATGGCGGCATCCGCAGTTCAGGTGCGGGAGAACGCGGTGAATACCGCTCGCAAATCCGCAGACACAGCGAAGGCGGCGGAGACCGGTGAGCAGTTGGCCCACAACGCCGTGAAGGGTATTGAGACACTTAACACCGAGGTGCAGAGCGGTGCCCAGCGAATCGAACAGCTGGATCAGCGCACCACCGAGATGGCCACCCGTCTGGAGCTGATTTCCGAGATTGCAGACCAGACCAACCTGCTGGCACTGAACGCCGCCATTGAAGCCGCCCGTGCCGGTGAGCAGGGCCGTGGATTTGCCGTAGTGGCTGATGAAGTGCGCGCGCTGGCGTCCCGCACCCAGGCGTCCACGGAGGAGATTCGCCACACCATAGATGGCCTGAAGAAAGAGGTGGTGGATTGCGTGGGCACCATGCGCCATGCCTCTGAACTGGCGCAGCATCAGGTGGAGTCGATTCTGAAAGTGGAAACGGAATTGCAGACCATTGCGGCGGCGGTGCGCGAGATCACTGGCCTGAACGAAGAAATGGAAAGCGCGGCCAACGAACAGAGCGATGTGTCGGAATCCATCAATCACAACGTGATCGAAATCAGCCGTTCGGCGGAGCAAACCTCCAGCGACGCCCAGGAAACCGCCCGCATTGCCGGTGACCTCCTGGCTATGGCCGAAACTCTGCGTAAGACCATCGAGCAGTTCCGGTTGTCACAACACTGATTCCGGCCGCTGGCACCGGGGCGCTCAGCCCCGGTGATCCGACACGAAAGGGTTGGTAGCCCGTTCCTGGCCGAAAGTGGACATAGGGCCGTGGCCGCAGATGAAGTTCACATCATCCCCCAGGGGGAACAGTTTTTCCCGGATGGAATGAATCAGAGTGTTGTAGTCGCCTTTCGGGAAATCCGTTCGGCCGATAGAGCCATTGAACAGCACGTCACCCACCTGGGCCAGCTTTGATCCACGATGGAAAAACACTACATGGCCCGGCGTGTGGCCCGGAGTGTGCAACACCTCCAGGGTTTCATTGCCAACGGTCACCGTATCCCCGTCCTCCAGCCAGCGGTTGGGCGTGAACACCTCCGGCGCCGGAAACCCGAACATCTGCGCCTGCATGGCCAGGCCCTGGATCCAGAAGTTATCTTCCTTATGGGGGCCTTCGATGGGCAGCCCTTCCGACTTTGCCAGCTCGGCGGTGCCGCCGGCGTGGTCAATGTGGGCGTGGGTGAGCAGAATTTTCTCCAGGGTAACGCCTTCGGCTTTCGCTGCTGCCCGAATGCGATCCAGATCCCCGCCCGGGTCTACGACCGCTGCTTTATGGGTTTCGGTACACCAGAGCAGGGTGCAGTTCTGTTCAAAGGGAGTGACGGGAATCACGCGGTACTTCAGGGACATAATCTGCCTCGGGTTGTAAACTTTCTGACAAGTTTACCAAGGCGACAACAGGTGAGCCATTGAACAACTACCTCGAGAAAATCCTTCAGGGCCAGGCCATTAACTACGAGGCCTTTCTGAAAAAGTTGCCGGATGTCCTGCGCCAGCGACATCGTGAGCTTTTTTCAACGGAAAAGGCGGGGCCGAACCGCTGGCGGGTAACCGTTCTGGATGAGGCTGCCTTTGAGGCGCTTCGGGAGCAGGCTGCAGCCCCGGTGAGCCGGGTAGATGCGGCGAGGAAGGGCGATTCCCACCGCCATGGCACCGAGGTGAGTTTCCTGCTGGTGTATCATCACGCCTTGACCGGCCACCGGCCGGACTCGGTAGTGATTGCCGGGGATTCGGTGGATATTGCTTATACGCCTGCATCCCGGGTGCTGGTGGTGGAAAACGAACGCAATTTTTATCATTACCGCCAGATGCTGGCCTTTACCGGGGAGTGCCTTGGCGAGCCCGTGGCTCTGAAAGATTGTGATGTAGTACTTGGCGGAGGTAACCGGATTACCCGCACGGCAGACCTGAACTGGCTGGCCGGTTACGATGAGGTGCTCTGCGCCTTTGATTACGATGCCGGCGGCCTGCAGATGTTTGCATCGGTGCGATCGGCGTTGGGCAACAAGGCCTGCTATCTGCAGCCGGCTGACTGGCAGCTCTGGCTGAGCCGCTTCCGCAAAACCCCGGACGCCACCGAAAGGTTTACAAAGGCCATCATGCTGGCGGAAGATCTGGGGTTTGTGTCGTTGGCGCAGGCTTTCCGGGCCACCGGCAAATTCATGGAACAGGAGATGATTCTGGATGAGTGATTCACAGGCGAGCGCGAGCACCTTTAACTTCGGCATTCGCCGCCTGGTGCTGGTGGATTCCGCCGGCTTCTGTTATGTGGAAATTCCGGTGGATAACCATGGCCTGATTCTGGGGCCGGGCAATCTGGGTAAATCCAGCCTTCTAAACAGCCTGCGCCTGTTCCTGTTGCCGGAAAACAACTTCAAGAACAGCCGCAAGAAATTCGCCTTCCGCAATGCCAGCGCGGGCAGCTTCTACACCAACGAAGAAAGCTACCAGCACTATTTCCCCAGCCAGTTCAGCTTTCTCATCATGGAAGCGGAGAACCCGGCGGGCACCCATTGCCAGATTCTATACCGGGACAACGCCAGCCAGCTCAGCTATGGCCGGGCCTTTGTGCCGGTGAGCTACGACCAGCTTCGGCCGCTGTTCTGGAATGGCGACGACGAAGACGGCATTGGCCAGGCGGTGCCGGAGCTGTCGTTTAGCCGGCTGTCGGAGGCCCTGAAAAAGCTGTCCAAAGACACCCGGCTGGTGAACGACCCCGCCAAGCTTAAATCCATGCTCTACAGCAGCGAACTGATGAACGCTGACGCCGTGCGTTATTCCGTCTTGCCCCTGGGGGAATCCGACGAGCGCCGGGTGCAGTCCCTGCGCACACTGATTTTGTTGCTGTTCGAGATGAAGGCCGACGACCAGGCCATGGCCAATGCCGTGGCCAGCATCATCGAAGCGGACAAGAAGTTCGCCGATGATGCCTTCGATTTCAACATCGACGACTTCCTGAATCGCCATGACCAACTGAAACAGCAGCAAAGCCAGCTCAACCGAATCGAGAAAGAGCGACCAAGGTTTGAGAAGCTGAACCGCGACTACCAGGCCTATCAGACTTTGCTGCGCAGCCAGCACGATTTTGCCGCCTTTCGGGACGGCGTGGCCAGTGCCCTGGCGGACATCGGCGCCAAACGGCGGGTGGCGCTAGACGCCTTTAACGAACAGAACGACACCCTGCGCCACGTGCTGAAAACCCTGAAAAAACTGGAACAGGAAGTCAGCGGACTGAAAGGCGAGATCCGCTCCGCTGACCGACGCATCAAGCAGGCGGAGCAGAGCCAGAAAGACGGCGAGCTGCTGGTTGCGCAATACGGCGAGATGACCCTGCAGGAAATCGAGGACATCCAGAAGGAAGAACTCGAGGGCAAACGTGGCCACCTGGCGGCCCTGAAAAGCGCCGCCCAGGCAGAGATTCGGCTGGAACAGATACAGCGCAAGAAGCTGGACCTGGAACGACAGCTGGAAAGTCTGAGAGACCGGGAAAGCAAGCAGCAGTGGCAGTTGCAGAACCAGCTGGACGAAGCCACCGCCGCGCCGCTTCGTGCTGTCGATCCCCGGTTGATGATGGCCAGTCCGGGTCAGGATCTGGATGCGGACAGCAAGTCCACTATTGAAGCCTTCGCGCGATTGTTCATACCCAACGATCAGGGTTTTGACTGGTTTGACGCCGAATACCAGAGCCAACCCGCTCGCCACACCAACTTTGCCGAACAGCGGCATCACATCGAAAGTGAACGAAACAGCCTTGAAAGAGAACGTTCAGAGCTTGCGGACACCGCCAATCAGGAACACGACCGGCCCCGGCTGATTGAGCGAACGGAAAAAGAAATCCGCGCTATTGAGAAAGACCTGGAAACGCTACAGCGCTATCCGGCGGCGGCCACTACCCTGAAAGACGCGACGGAGGAAAAGCTGGCGGCGGAAGAACAGCTCGCCAAACTGGATGAGCAAGCCCGCCTGGAACAGGAGAAACAGGACGCGGTGCAACAGAAGGCCGCCAAGGCCAAGGCCGAGAAAGACCGCATCGAGGAACGGGAGCGGGAGCTGGCGGGCCTGAGCCGTAGCGTAGGCACCGTTGAACACCGCTTCCCGCACCTGAAAGCGGTGGACGCGGAACAGCCACTGGCCATTGGGAAAGTCTCCGCTGCCGCCTTTGACGACCTGCAAACCCAGCTGGACGATCTGGAAGAACGGCGCCGCAACATACTCGATCACCTGCGCCAGTTCGTTTATCTGGGCATCCACGAGGACAGCGACGGCGAGTTGCAGAAAGATAGCCCAGCGTCGTCCATTATTCGTGAAACCTTCAAGAGCCTTGCGGACCTGTTCGCCGGTATGGCCGAGCGTTGGCAGGTATTGGAAGAGCAGATTGCCATCCACAACGAGACCGTGGCCAGCTACCGCCAGGCGTTGAAATCCAACCACGAACACATTGCGCGCTTTGAAGCCCAGCTCAATCGGGAGCTGGACGGCGTTCGCATCAACGACCTGGTGGAAATTCGGGTGGACATCCACACCGACCCGAAATTCCGCAACCTGGTGGAAGAAGCCAACAACATCGACCCGTACGGCAACCAGTTGCAGTCCGATGCCTTTTACGACCGACTGCGGGTATTCGTGGCGGACTTTTTCGGCGAGCAGGGCGGCAGCAAGCGCCTGACCATGGACAAGGTGATCACCGGCATTTCCTACCGCACCCGCAAGGAAAACGCCGCGAACCTGGACAAGAAAGGCCAGTCCACCTCCACCACCGCGCTGATCAACCTGGAACTGGTGTACCGGCTGCTCAAGCGGGTGCTGTACCCGGGTGTGCAGTTGTCGTTCCCCATGGTGCTGGATGAGCTGGCGAGCGTAGACATCAGTCAGATGCCGTCCCTGCTGGAACGCTTGCGCAGACAGGGCTTCAACCTGTTCTCCGCCGCCACTCACAGTGCCAGTGCCGAAGTGATCTACCTGATTGGTCGGCACCTGGAAGTGGGGCAGATGCGCACCGCGCGGCCATACAGCCCCCAGCGCACTCTGGTGTTCTGGGGCGGCGCCGAAGGCTTCACCGGCGGCGAACCGCTGAGCCACTGGGCGGACCAGACCCAGAACAGCCTGCTGGAGCCGGTGGATGAGTAAGCGCTTTAGCACCCTGGATACCACCCGGCTGCTGTTCGAGCACCCGAAGATCCTGTTCCGGATGATCGAACGCATGGACCGGAACGAAGCCCGCTACATTCGTGAAAGCGACCTGGTGGGCGAGGTGATGGACTATACCGGTAATCTGGGCAAGGCCGACCGGGAGCGGGTGCGGCTGGCCCTGAACACCGAGAACCTGTTCCGTAGCGGCCTGATCATAGACATCATCAAAGCCGACGGCGAGCGCCGGCTGGTGTTCCAGGACGCCCTGATCAACCTGATGCGCGCCTGTAACGCCTCGCTCTACCAGGAGCTGACCGACGCCCGCCTGCGGGGCCACCTGGTGACCCTGAGGGATGTGCGTAATCGTCTGGAAACCAGCAGTTTCAGTGAAGCAGACCCGAATTACACCGAACTGCGGGACGACCTGAACGAACGGGTGAGCCAGCTCATCGGCCTGTTGCGTCAGAACGTGCTGCGTATGCAAACCATCAGTGCCCAGCTGGCGGACTTGTCTGGTGATGCCAGCCGGGCACCGGAAAAGTACCTGGAGTTTCGCCAGAACCTGTTTGAGCAGATCGTGACCCTTTACGACCGGCACATCAAACCCACCCTGGTCTTCCTGAATCCGGACACCCGGCTGCCCGATGGCAGCAATTTATTCGAAACCCTGGAGGCTATGGTGCGGTTGCTGGAGACCAACGACAATCACAGCCTGGCTGACCAGATATTCCGCTCATCCCTCAGCCTGAATGCGCTCTATAAACCCATTCAGGCAGTGGCCCAGGAGGTGGAGCACTTCCTGCGCAAGACCCGCCGGGGCATGGCCCAGTACAATGCCATGGAGCACTTCTATGGCAAGCTGCGAGCGCTCAAGGGGGATACCGAAACCCTCAGCCTGCGCCGCAAGTGGCTGGAAGGTGGGGCGTTTGCCCGCAGCACCGGGTTCCTGGTGGGCCTGCGGGCACAACAGCGGCCGAAGCATTATGCCTTTGGCCAGTCGTCCAGCTACTACCAGCTGTTGTTCAGCGAACTGGACCTGCGCCTGACGGATTTGCGCCGCAAAGCGGAAGTGCCGGTACTGCAGGAAGTGGATGGCAGCGGTCGCCACAGCCGGATCGATGTTCAGCGCATCAACCAGCTTTACCAGTGGCTCGAAACGCTGGAGCTGCGGCCCACGGCAGACCTGGTGCGGGAGCTGCACGGCCGGCTGGATGGTTTCATTCCCGGCTACCGTTTTCCGGATTTGCTGGCAGCCCTGAACCGGCTGGTGAATTCGCCACCTGAGGGAATGCAGGTGGTCACCACCAACCGCTTCCGTACCCTTGAACAGGCACCGGACAGCGAGCAATTCGTCTACCGAAAACGCCGGCTTGAACCCGGCGTAACCGATATCAAATAAGAGCCAAGCCATGCCTGATCTTTCTGACATGACCGAGACGGAAAACAGCCTGAGCGCAGCGCCAGTCGGCAGCTTCGAGCAGATCCTGCCCGCCCACAGCACCGCCATTTACCGGGAGTTTCAGGCCGGCCGGGTGATCGTGCGGGATGTGTGGGACAACAACCGCTCGGAGCTGCGGGCCAATCCACTATACAACCTGCTGTACAACCACTTATCCCACTTCCGCACCTTTTACGAACACCTGGGCAGTGAGCTTGTATTCAACGAAACCGGCGCATTTTTCTTCCTGAAGGAGAGCAGTGACGACGAAAGTGAAGAGCACGATGAGAATGCGTTCAGGGTGCAGGTGGTGCTGTTGTTGATTGGGCGTTACTTTGCCCGCAGCGGGAGGGATCTGGATTACCTGGGGCGGCCAGACGCCGGCCTGAATGAGCAGGACCTTGAAGCTATGGCCGGAGACGACGAGTACCAGGACATTCTCCGGGCGGCCCGGTTCGAGAAAGGCCTCACTGAGGCCCTGGATTATCTGGAAAAGCGGAATCTGGTGTTCCGGGCTGGTGCCGGACGGTATTTTCTCAGCTCGGCAGGCCTGTATTTTCTCGGCCAGCTGGTGCAGGAATATGAGCAGGCCTGAGCGGTTTCAGGCGTAGGCCACGGCGTTACGGCCACTGGTTTTAACGCGATACATGGCGGCGTCCGCCTGTTTCAGGAGGTCTTCGGCCGCCATGCCATCATCCGGATAGAGCGCAACGCCCACCGAGGCGCCTATCTGGATGTTGTGCTCCTGAATGTGGAAGGTTTCGTTAAGCACGGCGACGATTTTGTCGGCAATAGGCTTGGCGTCATCATCGCCATGTAACGGCCCGGTAATCACCACAAACTCGTCGCCGCCTCGCCGGCCCACCACATCGCTGCTGCGAATGCAGTGTTTCAGACGCTTGCCAACATTACGTAGCAGCTCGTCACCCACCTGATGGCCATAGTTATCATTCACTGGCTTGAACTTATCCAGATCCAGGAACATCAGGGCAAAATGGCTGTTGTCCCGGCGCGCCTGCTGAATGGCCTGCTCCAGGTGGTTCTCAAGCGCCACCCGGTTAGGCAGGCCGGTCAGTTCATCGTAATGGGCAAGCCGGATCATCTGTTTCTCGGCCTGTACCCGCTCCGTGATATTGCTGAAGGTCAGCACCAGTTGCCGGATCTGGCCATTTTTGTTTCTGACGGGTGACACCGTCATCAGGTTGGGAATGGTGAGGCCCTGATGGCCCTTCAGCCAGACCTCACCTTGCCAGGCGTTCACCGTGACCAGCTGTTTCCGAATCTCCTCCAGAACAACACCTTTTCCTTTCTGACAGTCCAGAAAGTCTGTCAGTGGCTTGCGATGTAACGCTCTGTTTGCTTCACCGGTAATGTCGGAAAAAGCAGGGTTGGCCCGAACGATCATAAAGTTTGCATCGGTGATCAGAATCGCCTCATGAGTGTGTTCGAACACCTGGTAGGCCAGCCGCAGCTCTTCGGTGGAACGGGCGATCTGAGACGTTTGCTTTACCATCGCGCCGACAATCGGTTTCAGTGACCTCCAGACCAGCAACCCCGCCAGCGCAGAGAGCATAAGGATAGCCAGAATACTGATCATGATATCAACGATAACGTCGGCGAAAACCCGTGAGGTTCGGGTGTACATATGCAGTTCCCAGCCATAACCCGCCAGTGGCCGGTGGAACGTGAGCACTCTGGAACCATCGTCAAGCCTTGCCCGGAAAGCACCGGAGCGGTCTCGGGTGGACACTCCCTGCCTGACAGCCAGGCAGCCCCCAGGGGCCGTCAGCTCGATCTGATCCGTCTGTGGGTTCAGGATAACGCGCTTGGTTCTCTGGTTGTCGAGCAGACAAAGTGATGAATCCGGCTGACCCTGGAAGACCCGCGTCAGAGAGTCCGGCGAGAACAGAAGCTGGTCATAACCTACCACCCGTCCTTCGGCTAGTATTGGGCTTGCTGCCTGCAGCAGCGGGCCGCTGGTTTCGCCGGACACCAGCGCGAATGCATTGATGTCCAGGGTATCGGAGAGAGGGATATCCGCAGGTAGATCATTGGCCCAGGGCCCGACCCTGACCAGTTCGTTGCCGGCAGCGTCGTATCGGATTAATACGGCAAGGTCTTCTATGATTCGGGCTGCGTCTTGCAGTCTCGGGCGGGAAAACGTGTGCACAACACCGGCCGAAACCTCACCTTTGGCGTATTGGCCCAGCACCTTTGCCAGTTCTGACCGGCTGGCGGTCTGGCGGGCCAGGTCCTGGTGCTGATCAAAAACAGCTCTGACGTTCTCTGCTTTCGCGTCTGCAACGCCCCCAGCTGTCTGTGCCGCCTGGGTGTGAATCTGGTTGATCAGTGGAGCAGAAACCACTGCGGCAATAATGATGCCCGTCATAACCACGGCAACAATGGCGGTGGTGATGATGCGGCGTTTCTGCTCAAAAATATCCATCAAGACGGGTCCGAAAAGCACTACCTGAGGCTATGGTATCCGTTTCTTGCAAACCGTAAAGCGGATTGCGGTACTTTTATGTAATTAACTGCTACGGGTCAAATGGCTTGCACTCTCCTGTGTTCCTTGAAGGGACAGCGGTTAGCGATGTATGACTCCTATGGTGCCGGCGTTCCGTGTAGACTAAAACCTTTCAGGTTGCCGGGAGTACTCGATGCAAGAGCCTGTGCTGTTCAGAACCCACCGTCGCCGGAGTGTGCTCTGGCTGGCACTGATTGCGCTGGCTGTTGCCGTGCTGGTGGCGGTTCGGTTTCAGCCGCAACCGGTGGAAGAGCGGCTGGTACGCCTGCATGCCCAGGATGTATTTGGCGCAGGTTCGACGGTGCTTGCCGAGCCACTGCCGGTGCAGGCCCTGCTGCTTGATTATCGGGACGACCGCCTGCTGTTGTTGAAGGCCCAGGCGGCGCTGCAGGTGTACCCGGAACACACCAGGTTTCTGATGGAGTTATTCGGGGAGGAACCCGAGTTCCAGGATGCCTTGAAAGCCCACGGTGAGTATCTGGTTCCCCCTGTGATTCACTTCTACCAGAACCCAGTTCGGTCCATCGAAGTAATGAATCGCGTGGCCGGAACCCGCCAAACCCTCACACCCGAACAGCGCGCCTGGTATGCCGTCAATTTTGCCAACAAGGAAGGGCAGGATTTCACCGGTCAGTTTGTGGTGGGCCCGGACGGGAATGTCGAGTGGATCTGGACCGATCGCATCACCGAAGGCGTTACCCAGTTCTTTACCAGCGGCATTCGCACCCTGGAATCCCGTTATCGCACCGATCAGCCCATTCGTGCCAGCGATGTGGGCTGGGCCGCCGTGGATGCCATTGTTATCGGCAGTGCGGTGAAGTTTCTGAAAGCGGGCAGGGCGGCAGCCACCACGGCGCGGGCTTCTACCGTCACTGCCCGTTCAGCGGCTTACAGCACCCGCCTTGCCCGGGCCGGGCGCATGGCCTCGGTTATGGTTGGTCATGCTAAATGGCCCGCCGTGGCTGCCCTGGCCTATGTGGCCGTTCGACACCCGTTGGTGCTGAACGACCTGTTCGCCGGCGCGGCCAAAGTACTCGGGGTGCCGCCCTGGATGGTGCAGGTGCCCGGTTGGTTCCTGATTCTGCTGCCGCTCCTGTTGCTGTTACGCTGGATTACGCGGGTTTGCCTGTGGTTCGTTCCCGCCAGGCGCTCCCGAGTGCAGTAATAAATTTTGGGGTCAGACCCCAAGACATTTGAAGCGGTGAAATGTTCTGGGGTCTGACCCCAAATTACCAGGCCAGCCAGATAGTGTGCCTGGCTCCCTTGCCGGGGCGCAGGGCGCGCACAACAACTGGCTCTACTGAGAAACCAGCCCGGCGCAGGCGTTCGGTGAAAGCGTGTTCCGGGCCGGCGGACCAGTAGGCCAGAATGCCGTCATTGCTCAGGGATTTCTGGGCAGCAGCAATGCCTTCGGGTGAGTAGATCCAGTTGTTTTCCTTGCGGGTAAGGCCTTCCGGGCCGTTATCGACATCCAGCAGAATGGCATCCCAGTTGCCATCACCCTGCTTCAGAAGTTCTGCTACATCGCCTATGTGTACCTGGGCTCGGGCATCGTTCAGCGGATAGCCGGCCGCCGAGCCCAGGGGCCCACGGTTCCATGTTTCAACTTCCGGGACCAGCTCCGCCACCGTCACCCGCGCTTTTTCACCGGTTGATGCCAATGCTGCCGCCAGGGTAAAACCCATCCCCAGCCCGCCAATCAGAATATTCGGCTCTGGCAGATGGCTCAGGCGTTCACAGGCCAGCGTGGCCAGGGCATCTTCAGAACCATGCAACCGGCTGTTCATCAGTTCACCAGGCGCCCCGGCGATCTTGATGGAAAACTCGTCATTTCGCTGCAGCAGGCGCAAGCGGGTTCCGTTGCCGGGGATGGTTGCGGTGCCAATTTCGTTGAAGCGGGCCATAGTTGGTTTCCGGGTAATGGGGCTGTAGGGCATTCTAACCTGTTGGGACAGGCTTCAGCCAAAACCGTATCCATCAATTCCTGCTACACTGCGGCAATCAAATCATCGGGGTCAGACCCCCGTGCATTTGGCCGCATCAAATGTCTTGGGGTCAGACCCCATTTTGGAGACTGAATTGGAACCAAAGCAAAAGGTGGTCCTGGTAACCGGCGGTGCAAAGGGCATTGGCCGGGGCATTGTGCTTCATCTGGTGAAAGCCGGATGGCAGGTGGTTTTCTGTGACACCGACGTAGGCGCTGGTGAGGCATTGGTTGCCAGCTACCCGCGTCACCTTCTTTTCGTGCATGCCGATGTTGCCAGCGAGCCGGCGGTTGCAGGGGTGATTGCCCAAGCTTTGGACTGGGCCGGAGGCCTTGATGCGGTTATTAATAACGCAGGCATCGCCGACCCGGATAACGGGCCGGTAGAAGAACTGAGCCTTGAGCAGTGGCAGCGCCGGCTGGATGTGAACCTGACCGGGCCATTTCTGGTGACCAAATACGCGGTTCCACATCTTCGGAAAGCTCAAGGTGCCATCGTTAATATGGCATCTACCCGGGCGCTGCAGTCTGAGCCGGATACCGAGGCCTATGCGGCTACCAAGGGCGGCCTCGTGGCCCTGACCCATGCATTGGCGGTGAGCCTTGGCCCGGACATTCGTGTGAATTGCATCAGCCCCGGCTGGATTGATACCCGGGACTGGCAGGGCAGCGCAGAAACCGCTCTGCCACTGCAAGCTTCAGATCACCGGCAACACCCGGCAGGCCGTGTGGGCACCCCGGAAGATATCGCGTCGCTGGTGGCTTACCTTATCTCGCCGGAGGCCGCATTCATCACCGGCCAGAACTTTGTGGTGGATGGCGGGATGACCCGGAAGATGATCTATGAGGATTGACTTGGGCAGCTCGCGATTAACTCGCGAAAGTTATCTGGAGTCTGTTGCTTTCGGCACTGGATGTCAGAATATTTTACAGTTTTTGCGCGTGCGATCCTGCTGACTTCCCGAAGCCTCGGCAATCCGTGCCATGGTTCAATAATTGCTTGGAATGCCTTTGATGGATTATAGGCAAATCGAGGGACTGAACGCGTGAAGAATCTACTGATAATTGTGCTTGCCTGTTTGGCGCCGGCCGCAAACGCCGCGCTAATCACCTACAGCTACGACCACCCCATCACGAACCCATATGAGAGTCATAATGCCACCGCGATCATCGAGGTTGATTCGGTGCTGCGTGGCCTGGTTTCTGTTCAGTTTACCAGTGACCCCATAACGTTCAGTTGGACTGGGCTTGTACCGTTGATGTATGACCAACCGATATCCGATACCGACGCCCTTTACGAGAACGGATTCGAACCCTTTGTGGTGGACAACTTCGAGTTTTTCCTTTTCCTCGACCTGTTTTACCTCGAGGCTGGCAAGGATATTTTTGACAACCTGCACCTAACCGCACCGTTTGAGGGTGCGCACGTCGGTAATCGGGACTCTGGGGACTACTACTGGCTGACTGGTCGCCTTAAGAAGATTGCGCCGGTCAAGGTCCCCGAGCCTTCCAGTCTATTGCTGTTGCTTGCGGGTTTGCTGGGGATAGTTGGATATCGATGGAGCCGGTCCACAGCTGCTAATTGAATGTCATCAAGAGTCAGTAAGATTAAAACTATAGAGGTCATTTGACTTGAGACAATGAATGCCTCCCCCCTCTTTATTTTAATTGTGTGAGCCCGTTAAACTGATCTGAAAGCCTTTTCAATGCTTGGAAAAGTCCGCTGAATCAATCAGTATTGAGGCTACAACAACAAGGTCGCAGGCTATGCTTTTGCATCAAATTCTGTGACCAATAATCGGTTACTCCGGAATATCGGCAATGTTCAGTTGTCTGCCGAGTAGAGAGTCGCTAGCAGTAGAGGGAGTTGTTTGGTGTTAGGGACCAACAAACACAGTGATGTCGGTCGAAAGTCGACCGAAACGACGACATCCTTACTGACTCAAGTCAACCAGCTTGTTACCCAGGGGTTGCGTCAGGCGGCTATCGACCTCCTTGAAGAAGCGATCTCCAACTCCCCTGATAGTACGTCTCTTCTCAGCGCACTGGGGCGGGTTTATCTTCTGGATCGCCAGCCGGAGAAGGCGGTTGTTTATTTGCGACGATCTCTCGCCAAAACTAACCCGGTCCCGAATCCCGTTACCCATGGCGATTACTCACCAGAAGCCTTTAGCGACGCAGACGCGGATTATATTGAAGAGTTAGCTGAAGATTCATCAAACGATGAATTTTCTCCGTTGGACGAAGTCAGAGCTGAGCCCGTGCAAGACGAGGCTCAGCATCGGGAGAGATCGGGCACACTCCACTTGAAGCGACAGCCCGAGAAACGAGACACGCCCGAAACACCTGATGATTCCGAACCTCAAATTACGATCATCAGAAGGGGGCGCGCGAAGAAAAATGATGCTGTTCCCGTTGATTTCCCTCATGCGGCTGAGGAAAACGAGCTCGATGAGTCTGGTAGAGCTGATTCGGATGCCGGTACGCCGGATTCAGACGTCCCTGAGGCAATTGAATCCCGATCAGAGGTAACGGATGAGGCTGCATCCGATGAGATCTCCGCTCCCAAACAGGCGGAAACGCCAGATCGTTCAGAAACCCAATTGGGTCTTTCCTTCGAAAGGGATGATGAGTCGGAAAGATCCGAAGATAGCCTTGAGTTGCCAGATGACGAAAACAATATTCTCGACATCGTCGATGTTGAGGCCGATTTCGAAGACGATATTGACGAAATTGATCCGGTTACTGAGGCGGTAGAAGACTACCCCTTGGATGACTTTGAGTCTGAGGATTTTGGCTGGGAAGACCTCGACGACTTCGAGGAAGAGGCGAGTCGTGAAAACACCGATGAAGACCTCACGCTTGAAGGTATCCCTAGAGAACAGAGAGCTCGACAGGCTGCCGTGGATGTCCTGGAACGAGTGGGATGGGATAGGGAGTATCTGCCACTGCTTGAATCGATCTTCGTGGAAAGTGGTTGGGGCGCAGCTCGTATAGCGATCGAAAACCAGATCGAACGAGGTGCAGTTCCAGAGCAGATTGTCTTGGCGAAAAAGGTCCGCTCGATCTGGTTCAGTAATGAATATCTCTGGACCACATTCCGAATGCGTTCCAACGCGCCGTTTATGCAGGCCGAGGCTGTTTACAAGAATTTCAGCTGGGCAGATGTGTTGAGGCTTATCCGTTGCTTCCCATCCATTCCAGATGAATTCGAAATTGAAGCTTTCATCGAGGAGCTCTTCGAAGAATGGTATTTCAATGACCGGTTGCGCCGCCACTTCCACGCATTTCTCAAGTACCTCCGGTATCGAATTGGTGCGAGTAGACGAACCCTCCCCGGTAATCTTGGTTTTTTCTTCAGCTTTCCACTCGAAGAAGAGTGGGGTGTGGATAGCCCGGAGCTGTTGAGTGAAATATCTACCATGAGGGGTGAACTCCGGGAGCTAGGTGCAGACAGCGGGTTCGCCATGCCGGGAATGGAGAACAAGTTTAAAGTTCTTCCGAAAGAAGCATTTGACGAAGATAAGGATAAAAAGTGAAGCAAGGTAGCAGTCGTCTTCTGCCCGTCAAAAACTGCTGGGTAAAAAAGGTATCGTCGACAGGCGAAGAAGTCGTGGGTCGTGTCGTTGACTCTGTAGATCGAGGCGATGATGTGATCATCACCGTCAAATGGCAGAAATCCGGCCAGGTTTCTGTTGAATCTTTGGATAACCTTCGGAGTGGTCTCAAGCCGCAGATGGAAGTACAGGACTTACCCAATTCGCGTGTCAGGGGGTCTCTCGGTGAGGGGGTAATTCAGCGAGTAAGAACAATCGGTGGAAAAGACCAGGCACTCGTCGACTTCCTTCAGTTGGGTCGTCAGGCGTGGCTGCCGTACGAGAACCTCCGACAGATAAAGGGTGCGAGACATCGCTTCATTCTCGGCGATACGGGGCCGGAGGACGGCGCCGAGCGTTTCAGGCTCAAATCGTTGGCGCATGCCCTGGAAATGTGGAATGAGAACACCGGCTCCCTGTCGAATCTGGAAATTGATCCACTGCCTCACCAGATCCACTTGGTTCACCACATCCTCGCATCTGGCCACCTGAATTGGCTGATTGCCGATGATGTAGGTCTCGGAAAAACGATTGAGACCGGTATGCTCCTCGCCGCTCTCAAACAAAGAGGACACCTCAAGCGGGTGCTGCTGGTTACTCCGGCAGGTTTGACCAAGCAGTGGCAGGAAGAACTCAACTACAAGTTCAAAATGGGGGAATTCCAGATTTACGGTGAGGACTTTATGATCAATGAGCCCCGCCACTGGAAGATGTTCGATTTCGTTATCGCTTCCATTGATCGCTTGAAGAGCCCCGAGAACCTGGAACAGATCCAGCAAGCTGGAAAGTGGGATATTGTCATTTTTGATGAAGCCCACCGACTGAGCCGGCGACAGTACGGAATGAAACTGGATGCATCCCAACGCTTTCAGCTGGCGGCGCATCTCCGCCGCAACACGGATGCTCTGATTCTATTGAGCGCTACGCCCCACCAGGGTATGCAGGACAAATTCCAGGCACTCCTGGAGTTGCTTCATCCGGAGCGCAAGGAAGAAATCACCACGCTGGCGCTAAACCCCGAAATCATCGGAGAGATGGTTTTCCGCAACAACAAAGCGGATGTAACGGATGCGGAGGGGAACTTCCTGTTTAAAGGTAAAACCACCACCTCATTACCGGTACATGTATCCGATGCTGCCAAGGAGTTTGATAAAAAACTCCAGGACTACCTGAAGAAGGGCTACGCAGCCGGCGCAGCGCTGGGATTCAAAGGCAACGCCATTGGCTTTGTTATGACGGTTTACCGTAAGCTGGCCGCCTCAAGCGTTGCGGCGATTCATCAGGCTCTGATCAATCGTAAGGCTCGACTTGAAGGAGAGATGCTCGATGGTATCAAGTTCGACGAGATAGAAAATCAGGATCAGCGCTTTTTCGGGGAGTGGGAAGAGCAGCTTTACACAGATGCCAAAGAGTTTTTCGAGGGAGAGCTCGAACTACTGGACGCACTTATCGCAGAAGCTCATGGCTTGCGTGGCGATGACAGAAAGCTTCAAGGATTTATCGATCGACTGATAACCGAAATCCTTGGCAGTAATCCTAACGAGAAGGTTCTGATCTTTACCGAGTACCGAACTACACAAGCCTATATCCGGGAAGCGCTGGAAACTCGCTTTGGCGATGGCAGTGTGGAGTTAATCAACGGCTCCATGCCGCATCCCCAGCGGCGAGATGCCATAGCCCGCTTTGAGGATACTGCTAATTTTCTTATCTCTACAGAGGCAGGCGGAGAGGGTATTAACCTCCAGCGAAAGTGTCACATCATGGTGAACTTTGACCTACCCTGGAACCCCATGCGCCTGGTTCAGCGCATTGGTCGTTTGTACCGGTACGGTCAAAAGAAGCGGGTAGTTGTCTTTAATCTTCATTCACCAGATACCGCTGATGAGCAGGTGATGGACTTAATGTACACCCGCATCGACCAGGTTGTAGACGATCTGGCTGGGGTAAGTACCGAATACAATGAACAGCTTCGCGACGACATTCTTGGCGAGCTGGCGGATTTGCTAGACGTTAATCAGATTCTTGAGCAGGCCACCGTTGAGGGTATCACTCGAACTCAGGAGCGAATTTCCGAGGCACTGGAAAGGGCGAAAGCGGCAACTGAGAAGCAACGAGAACTCTTCGAGCATGCTGCAGGCTTCGACCCGAATGAAACCGGCAGCAGCTTGAGGATTGACCACGAGCACGGCGTGGCGTTTGTAGTGGGTATGTTCAGCATTCTGGGCATAGAGGTTGTTGAGACAACCCATGAGGGGCGGCTTTTTCATATTCGGCTTTCGGAGGCAGTTCAGCATGAACTCGGCGTGGAGCGGAGCCGCTATGAAGTGACTCTGGATCGGGACCTGGTGGTCAACCGGCCAAACACGCACATGCTGGATCTGGATTCGTTTTTGATGCAGTACCTGCTCAGAAAGGCAAAGAGCTACGACTTTATGGGCCTGAGTGCAGTTATAGAGAATCACTCACTCAAGGGTGGAGCGCTGTTAACCAGTCTCCTCAGGTGGCAGAACGACCAGGGAAGCAGAATGCGGCAGGAATACACCGCCTATTGGGTCAAACCTAGCGGAGATGTGCAGACCAACCCAGATGCATTTGCTGAATGGTTAAAAACAACCGCTATCACTGGAACGCTCACGCCCGTCCGGGAAGAGAATCAGGCCCTGTTTAAGCAGGCAGAGTTAGCTGCGGACAAGAGGCTGGAGGCAGTGAGTAATATTCACTTGCACCCGGAGAATAACCAGTGGGTCGCCGGTGCCTGGTTGGTTTAAACCGAGAGAGCAGATTGGGTGAAATGAATAAAGAGTTGGGGTGTATTCGGTACCGGAGCTTATGATCATAGAAACTCTTCGAGCAGTTCACCTCAAGCACCGTCTTCACGAAGGCGATGTATCCGCACACACAAAATCTGCGCAAACCATTACCAGGGAATGGCAGGCGGCAGTCTGTAACGAGGGCGTGTTGAGTGAGGTAAGGGTTTCCAAAGCAAACAATGAGCGAATCGACGTGGTGGATCTGGGCACCAGGATTGCCTATGAACTCAAAGTTTCCGGCAAAAATACCCACCACGAGTTCTACAAAGATCTGGTGAAGGTGCTCACCTATAACGAGTATCAGGCCCCGGAGCAGCGCCTGACCAAGCTGGTATTCATCAGTGAAGAGGCTGGCATCCGGTCGCTCCAGGCGCGTTTAGATGTCCTGTTCCTGAAGATGCTCAAATCAAAGCATTCGCTGCACATCGAGCTTGTCGGTATCTGACCTGGAGTTGGGGCAGAAACGACCTTGGAAAAATCCCGCGAATCAAGCACTATCAGTCACCCCAATTGGATGCCAATTCTTAAACGGAAACTCAATGTTCGAACAAACCTTCAGAAATATCGATGATGTCCTCTGGAAAGAGGCCGGCTGCGCAACGGAGCTGGATTACACCGAGCAAACCTCCTGGATGCTGTTCCTCAAGTATATGGACGACCTGGAGTTCGAACGTTCACAGGAAGCCGAGCTGCGCGGCCAGTCCTACCAGTTCATTATTGGCGAAGACCACCGCTGGTCCAGGTGGGCCGCGCCCAGGAAAGCCGATGGCAGCTTTGACCATGACAATGCGCTCACCGGCGATGACCTGATCCAGTACGTCAACTTTGAACTGTTTCCCTACCTGCGGGGCTTTAAGGAGAGGGCTTCCAGAACGGACACCATCGAATACAAGATTGGTGAAATCTTTGGCGAGATTCGTAACAAGTTTGCCAGCGGCTACAGCTTGCGTGATGCGCTGGAGCTGATTGACTCCCTCAGCTTCGGCTCACAGGTGGAAAAGCACGAGCTGTCCCATTTGTATGAGGCCAAAATCCGCAACATGGGCAATGCAGGGCGAAATGGTGGTGAGTACTACACGCCACGGCCACTGATCCGCGCCATGATCAAAGTGATCAACCCCCGGATTGGCGAGCGCATCTACGATGCGGCAGCGGGATCTGCTGGGTTCCTGTGTGAAGCCCACGATTACCTCCGCTACGGCCCGGACGGGCAGGGGGATGATCGCCGGCTTTCTACAGCGGACCTGGAAACGCTCCAGACCCGTACCTTCTACGCCAAGGAAAAGAAAAGTCTGCCCTATGTGATCGGGATCATGAACATGATCCTGCACGGTGTCGAAACGCCCAATATCGTCCACACCAACAGTCTGACTGAAGACCTGTGTCAGATTCAGGAAAAGGACCGCTACGACGTTATCCTCGCCAACCCACCGTTTGGCGGCAAAGAGCGAAAGGAGATTCAGCAGAACTTCCCCATCAAGACCGGGGAAACGGCTTTCCTGTTCCTGCAGCACTTCATCAAATACCTGAAGGCAGACGGTCGTGCGGCGGTGGTGATCAAGAACACCTTCCTGTCGAACTCCGATAACGCCTCCAGAGCCCTGCGCAAGGAGCTGCTGGAAAGCTGCAACCTGCACACCATTCTGGATTGCCCTGGTGGTACCTTCCTTGGTGCCGGCGTGAAAACCGTGGTTCTGTTCTTCGAGAAGGGCGCACCCACGCATAACATCTGGTACTACCAGCTCGACCCCGGCCGCAGCCTAGGCAAAACCAACCCTCTGAATGATGACGATCTTAAAGACTTTGTTGCCCGGCAGGTGAATTTTGGGCCGTCCGACAATTCCTGGACCGTCAGCATCGACGATGTGGATACGGAAACCTTCGACCTATCTGTGAAAAACCCGAACAAAGCCGAGGAAGCACCACTCCGTGATCCGGAAGTGATCATCAATGAGATTGAGACGCTGGATAAGGAAAGCGAGGAAATTCTGGAAGGGATTCGGGGGATGTTATGAAACCTGATTGGACGACGGGTCAACTGGGGGACTTGTTCGAAATTGTTACCGGTGGAACGCCTTCAAAATCGAATAAAGAGATGTTTGGTGATTATATGCCATTGGTTAAGCCTCCAGAACTGAATGGGGCTGGCATCTGGTCGAGCCAGGATTGGTTGAGCGAGTCGGGTGCTGCAGCGTCAAGAGTTTTGCCGGTAGGCTCAGTTCTAGTTTCGTGCATCGGCAACCTTGGAAAAGTTGGCATATCGGAAGTCGAGCTTGCCACCAATCAGCAAATAAACTCTATCAAGCCAAATACGGATAGGGCTCTGCCGGAGTTTATATATCTTCTCGTTCAGTCCCCCGGCTTCAAGAAGAACCTCCATGATCTAGCGTCTGGAACAACCGTTCCGATAGTGAATAAGTCTAAGTTCCAAAGCATTCCTATCCATTTGCCCCCGATCTCAGAACAAAAGCGTATCGTCACTATCCTAGATGAAGCCTTCACGGGCATCGACGCGGCGATCGCCAACACCGAAAAGAACCTAGCCAATGCTCGGGAGTTATTCGAGAAATTTACTAGCGAAGTGATTTTTGGCGATCCTGAAAAACAAGGCTGGCAAAAAACGAATGTATCTGCGTGTGCTTTACCTGAGAAGGGGGCGATCAGAACTGGACCTTTCGGTAGTCAACTTCTGCACGGAGAGTTTGTAGACAGCGGTATCGCTGTTTTAGGCATCGACAATGCTGTCAATAACAGGTTCATGTGGGGAAAGAAGCGGTATATTTCTGAAGAAAAGTACGAGCAGCTCAAGCGATATACAGTGCGACCGGGAGATGTTCTCATAACGATTATGGGAACGTGTGGTAGATGCGCCATAGTACCAGAGGATGTACCTACAGCAATCAACACCAAGCATCTGTGTTGCATTTCCCTTGATAAAAACATCTGCCTCCCTGAATTCCTGCATGCTTACTTCCTTTATCATCCCGTTGCTAGGCAGTTTCTTGAGTCGAGGGCAAAGGGATCGATAATGGCGGGCCTGAATATGGGGATCATTAAAGAGCTTCCGGTCTGGTTGCCAGGTATCGACGAGCAGAGAAGGGTTGTTGCTAGGGTCGGTGAGTTATATAACGAGATATTGCGTCTGCAATCAGTGTATGAGCAAAAGTGTTCAGCGCTGATGGAGTTAAAACAGTCTTTGCTTCAGAAAGCCTTCTCCGGCGAACTAACAGACGAGCTTGTCGAGAGGCAAATGGATGAGGCCGTTGCATTAGTCAAGCCACCGGCCATGCAACGGATTTCAAGTGAAAACTCTCAAGGATAGAGAAATGGTATGACTGAAGAAAAAAGCACCCCCATCGTCATATACGAAAACGCCGATCATGCGGTCGAAGTGCGCCTGGATGCTGATCAGGAAACTCTGTGGTTAACTCAGGCGCAAATCGGGACTTTGTTTGGCGTAAAACCCCAGAACATCACCATGCACCTGAAGAATATCTATGCGGAGGGTGAGCTGTTGGAGGAGGCAACTTGTAAGGATTTCTTACAAGTTCAATCGGAGGGTGGTCGAGAGGTCAAGCGTAATCGGAAGCACTACAGTCTGGACGCGGTGATTTCCGTGGGCTATCGAATCAGTTCTGCCCGTGCTACCCAGTTCAGGATATGGGCCACTCGTATCCTGCGTGAGCACCTCACCCAGGGCTGGACCCTGAACCGCCAGCGCTTTGAAGAAAATGCCCAGGAACTGGAAGCGGCTCTGACTCTGGTTCGCAAGGCCGCCCAAAGTCCCGCGCTGGATACGGACAGCGGACGCGGCCTGGTGGACATTGTCAGCCGCTATGCCCAGACCTTTCTTCTTCTGCAGCGCTACGACGAGGGCCTGCTCACGGATCCACAGGCGCAGGCCGGCGGCACATTGCCGTCCCTGGAGGAAGCCCGGGCAGGTCTGGATAGCTTGAAGGGCGAGTTAATGGCCAGGGGCGAGGCTACTGAGTTGTTCGCCCGTGACCGGGGGGATGGCCTGGCTTCGCTGCTGGGCAATCTGGACCAGTCCGTCTTCGGAGAACCGGCTTACCCCAGTGTGGAGGCAAAGGCGGCACATTTGTTGTACTTTGTGATCAAGAACCACCCGTTCTCTGATGGCAACAAGCGAAGCGCGGCTTTTCTGTTTGTGGACTTTCTTCACCGTAACAGTCGGCTGTTTAACGCCCGTGGAGAGCCAGTGGTGAACGATGTAGGGCTTGCAGCGCTGACGCTGCTGGTGGCTGAGTCCGACCCTGCAAACAAAGACACCATGATCCGTCTGATCATGAACATGCTGGCCGAGGAGGGTGAGTGAGCCACACAGCACTCAATGAAGCTGAAACCCGCGCTGAACTGATCGACCCGGCACTGAAAAATGCCGGCTGGGGAGTCGTGGATGCGAGCCGTATTCGCCGGGAAGTGATTGCGCCGGGGCGGCTTCAGGGAGGCGGCCGGCGTGGCCAGTCGGATATTGCCGATTATGTACTGATCTACAAAGGTCAGAAGCTGGCGGTTATCGAAGCCAAGAAGCGCGCTCTGCCGGTGACCGAAGGACTGGCCCAGGCCAAACGCTATGCAGAGCGACTGCAGGCTCGTTTTGCCTACAGCACCAACGGTGACGGAATCTACCGCGTGGATCTGGCCACAGGTAAGGAAGGCCCGGTAGAGAGCTACCCTTCACCGGAAGAACTCTGGGCCGAGACGTTTGCGGACCATAATATCTGGCGTGAGCGCTTCGGTACCGTGCCGTTTGAAGACAAGGGTGGCTTCTGGGAGCCACGCTACTATCAGCATAACGCCATTACAAAGGCTCTGGAGGCCATTGCCGAAGGGCGCGACCGTGTGCTTCTGACCCTGGCCACTGGCACGGGCAAAACCGCCATTGCCTTTCAGATTACCTGGAAGCTGTTTCATGCCCGTTGGAGCCGGTCGGCCCAGATGTCTGGAGAACCCGGTCGCCGGCCACGCATTCTGTTTCTGGCAGACCGGAATATCCTGGCCAATCAGGCGTTCAATGATTTCTCTGCGTTCCCACAGGATGCGTTGGTTCGTATAGATCCCGAGACCATTCGCAAGAAGGGGCGTGTGCCAAAGAATGGCAGCATCTTCTTCACCATTTTCCAGACCTTCATGACCGGTCGGGATGAGAATGGCGACCCGGCACCGAATTTTGGCGACTACCCACCGGATTTCTTCGATTTCATCATCATCGACGAATGTCACCGGGGTGGTGCAAACGATGAAAGCAACTGGCGGGGTATTCTGGAGTATTTCAGCCCCGCGGTTCAGCTTGGTCTCACCGCAACACCCAAGCGTGATAACAACGCCGATACCTACGCCTACTTCGGTGAGCCGGTGTATGTCTATTCCCTGAAGGAAGGCATTAACGACGGCTACCTGACACCCTTCAAGGTCAAGCAGATTGCCACCACGCTGGATGATTACATCTACACCAGTGACGACGATGTGGTTGAAGGCGAGATCGAAGAGGGCAAGCGCTACACCGAACCCGATTTTAACCGGCTGATCGAGATTGAGGCGCGTGAGAAATACCGGACCCGTGTGTTTATGGACCAGATCGACCAGCGCGAGAAAACGATCGTGTTCTGTGCCACCCAGGAGCACGCATTGGCGATCCGGGATTTGATCAACCAGATGAAAACCAGCAAAGACCCTCATTACTGCGAGCGGGTCACCGCTGATGACGGGGCAGAGGGTGAGCGTTTCCTGAAGCAGTTCCAGGATAACGAGAAAACCATTCCAACCATCCTGACCACTTCTCAGAAGCTGTCCACGGGTGTCGATGCGCGGAATGTCCGGAACATCGTGTTGATGCGCCCGGTGAACTCAATGATTGAGTTTAAGCAGATTATCGGCCGGGGTACGCGCCTGTTCGACGGCAAGGATTACTTCACCATCTACGACTTCGTGCGTGCCCACGAGCACTTCAATGATCCGGAGTGGGATGGCGACCCGATCCCGCCAGAGCCATGCGAACAATGCGGCGAAACCCCGTGCAAATGCGCCGTCGAGCCACCCAAGCCTTGCCCGGTCTGTGATCAACGGCCCTGCATTTGTGAGAAAGAACCACCGGAACCCTGCCCGGAATGCGGCCAGAGCCCCTGTGTTTGCCAGAAGAAAAAGAAGGTGAAGGTCAAACTGGCGGATGGCAAGGAAAGAACGATTCAGCACATGAGCGCCACCAGCTTCTGGAGCCCGGATGGTAAGCCGATGTCCGCCGCCGAGTTTGTTCAGCGCCTTTACGGTGACTTGCCGGAATGGTTTGCCGACGAGGAAAGATTGCGTGAGATCTGGAGCAAGCCAGATACCCGCAAGAAGCTGCTGGAGGGGCTTGAAGAAAAAGGGTATGGCCTGGAGCAGCTGAGGGAGATCGGCAAGATGATTGAAGCCGAGAACAGCGATATCTATGACGTGTTGGCCTTTATTGCATTCAATATGCCTCCCATCAGCCGATCAGAGCGTGTGGCCGCTCACAAGGAGCAAATCTACAGCCAACATAATTATCAGCAGCACGAGTTTCTGGAGTTTGTGCTGGACCATTACGTCGCCAGAGGCGTGACGGAACTGGACCCGGATAAACTGCCGCAGCTGATTGAGCTGAAGTATCACAGTATTGGCGATGCCGTGCGTGAACTGGGGCCGGTGGGTAATATCCGGGAAGTGTTTGTAGGGTTCCAGAGGGAGCTTTATTAGCAGCCGAAAACCCGGCGGCGATATTGACGACAAGTGGCAATCACACAACGCTTTGGCTGTGCCGGGGCTATTCGGTACTTTCTGGCGATGCGCTAGCTACACCGCTGAAACTAAGATTCAAAGTCTATCGTAACTGATTTGTAGCTCCGTAACGCCCTGATGCCCTTGTCGGTGACGAGATTTATCAAGAATTCACCGGACTCAAGCAGCTTGGCGGCCTCCTCAAGTGTTGCGGCGTAAACTTTATTCTCAGCCCGGTTTGTCGTGTTCCCGGCTGTCGGTGATGACTTTTTCCGGTTAAGCACATACCGTCCGGAACGGTCGTGCTTGGCAATGAAAAGGGTAGGTTCACCTTTCACCTTGCCGATGGCATAGATCCGTTTAATCTCTCTACGATTTGCTGTCGGGAACTCATCGCTCGCTACGGCTAGACGTGCTTCTGGTGTCTGAACAGAGGCTTGTGCTGTTTCGAGTTTCTTACTGGTTGGAATGTTCTGCTTGCCGGAGAGTATGGCTATTTGGTCAAGGATTCCTTTGCGAGCCGCGTCGAGTTTGTCAGGGTTGGTCTTGTCCGAGAGTTGGTCCCGCTCCTTACGCTGGCAAAAGTAGGCAATCCGCTCCGCATTTGCCCCGGAAGCATGAGGTAGGCCCGAAAGCACGCGAGTTCGATCGATAACCCCTTCACTGGCAAGTTTCTCGAATACCGCATCAACACCCTGGCCTAGAGGAATAAACACACAATCATCTGGCAGTGAATTTATTTCTGCCACCAGTCCGGTCTGTATTTGATCCCAAAGATAGCTGTTTGAAATCATGGCCCTGCCGCCGGAAAAATTCTGACCTTGGTCGAGAACCGGATTCCGCAACGCGGATGTGAAATGCACCAAGTCTTGTCGGGTTTGGAAGAGGTCCCCGCAACTATCAATACCCAGCCAATGCTGCAGACCAATAAAATCCATCATTTCAGCCAGGTTGCGCCTCATGGCTCCGGCAAAGCTGGCGGAGTGTTTGGCGTGTTTAAGCACTTCCTCGGCTAGTAGACCCTGCCCAAGCCCTTCTTGAGCTGCTTTAATGGCAATTGTGGCTTGCTGGATGCCCGGAGTTATCCCGCAGATGACTACCCTGGCAGATTCATTGATGAACTCGAAAGGAGCGTAGTAGGTCGCGTACCTTCCGTTTTCGGATAGAAGCAGTTCCTTCGGGAGATCTGCTCCGTTGATTGCAACTTGTCCCAGAGAATTGCGTATTCCAGACCAAGGTTGCCACTGATTCCAGACGAAGCCTGCCACCCATTCCACACGAAAGCTGCCACTGATTCCACGGCAAAGCTGCCACCCTGGCAAGCTGCCTGATTTCCCCATCAAAACGTCCGGCGCGGGATAACTAACGGTACTCTGCTCCTTTTCATCCGGAGAGGGCCAGATGCCAGCGAAGAGGTTATCCATGCGTAAAATCAAAGAAGTCCTTCGCCTCAAGTGGGAGCGAGGGCTGAGCAACCGGCAGGTTGCCGCAGCCTGCGGCATCAGCCGCCCCACCGTGAGCGAGTATCTGCGGCGTGCCGCCGAAGAGGATCTTGGCTGGCCGTTGCCAGAGGATCTGAGTGACGCTCAGTTGGAGCAGCGGTTGTTCCCGCCACCACCGGATCTGCCGGCACAGGCCAGAGGTATACCCGACTGGCAACACATCCGCGACGAACTCACGGGCAAGAATGTCACCCTGTTCCTGCTCTGGCAGGAGTACCGGCAAGCCAACCCGGACGGTTATCAGTACAGCTGGTTCTGCGACCATTACCGGGCCTGGCAAGGCAAGCTGGATCTGGTGATGCGGCAGGACCATCGGGCCGGTGAGAAGCTGTTCGTGGACTATGCCGGGCACACGGTGCCCGTTATTGACCGCACCACCGGTGAGATCCATGAGGCGCAAGTCTTTGTGGCGGTGATGGGCGCGTCCAATTACACCTACGCCGAGGCCACCTGGAGCCAGACCCTGCCGGACTGGATCGGCTCCCACACCCGAGCCTTCGAGTTCCTGGGCGGCGTGCCGGAACTGGTGGTTCCGGACAACCTCCGCTCCGGCGTCAGCAAGGCCCATCGCTACGAGCCGGACCTCAATCCGACCTATCAGGATATGGCTGGCCATTATGGTGTGGCCGTTGTCCCGACAAGAGTTCGCAAGCCCCGTGACAAGGCCAAGGTGGAAGGCGGCGTCTTGATCGTCGAGCGCTGGATACTGGCGGCCCTGCGCCACCGTCAACACTTCTCCCTGGGGCAGCTCAACGCCACCATCCGTGAGCTGTTGGAGAAGCTCAATAGCCGCCCCTTCCGCAAGTTGCCCGGGTGCCGGCTTGATCACTTCAAACAGCTGGACCAGCCGGTTCTACAACCGCTACCCGCCGAGCCGTATGTCTACGCCGAGTGGAAAAAAGCCCGGGTACACATCGACTACCACGTCGCCATCGATGGCCATTACTACTCGGTGCCCTATACCCTGATCAAGAAAGAAGTGGAGGTCCGGATCACCCATAACACCATCGAATGCTTCCACCGAGGCAACCGGATCGCCAGCCACCGGCGCTCAGACCAGAAGGGACGGCACACCACCATCGCCGCGCACATGCCGGAATCCCATCGCCAGGCCGGCGAGTGGTCACCGGAACGGCTGATCGCGTGGGCTACCAAGATCGGACCGGCAACTGAAAAGCTCATCCGCGCCGCGCTGGGGGCGAGAAAGCACCCTCAGCAGGCCTATAGGTCCTGCCTGGGCATTCTCCGGCTGGGCCAGAGCTACGGCGAGGCACGATTAGAACGCGCCTGCCAACGCGCCCTGATGCTGGGCAGTTGCCGATACAAGAGCATCGAATCCATCCTCAAACACCGTCTGGATCAGCAGCCCCTGGAAGAGCAACAAGAACTGGCCTTACCCGACACACACGACAACATCCGCGGCCCCGCCTACTATCACTGAAGGAACCTGACATGTTGAAACATCCCGCACTGGATAAGCTCCACGCCCTCAAGCTGACTGGTATGGCGGCCGCCCTGGCGGATCAATCGGCTACCCCCGACATTACCGACCTGAGCTTCGAGGAGCGCCTTGGCCTGCTGGTCGACCGGGAAATGACCGAAAGAGACAACCGGCGTATGACCAGCCGGCTGCGTCGGGCCAAGCTGCGACACGCCGCGATCCTCGAAGACATTGATTACCGGAACTCGCGGGGCCTGGATAAAGGGCTTATCCAGAGTCTGGCCAGCTGCCAGTGGGTGAAGGAACACCTGAACGTGCTCATCACCGGCCCCACCGGGGTCGGGAAAACCTGGCTGGCCTGTGCACTGGCACACAAAGCCTGCCGAGAGGGTTACACCGCCCAGTACGTCCGCCTGACCCGGCTGCTACGAGAGCTGGCCATCGCCAAGGGCGATGGCCAATACTCAAAGCTCCTGACCAGCCTGGCCAAGGTCGACGTGCTGATCCTGGATGACTGGGGGTTGATGAAGCTGAGCGCAGAGAACCGACGAGACTTGCTGGAGGTGCTGGAAGACCGACATGGCCGGCGCGCCACCATCGCCACCAGCCAACTGCCCATCGAGGAATGGCATGGCATCATCGGTGACGCCACGCTGGCAGACGCCATTCTGGACCGGCTCGTTCACAACGCCTACAAGATCAATCTGCGGGGCGAGTCCATGCGAAAACAGCAGGCAAAGTTGACGGCCACCGACACTTCGGAGTAAGAAGAGAAACCCCGCGTCGCTACGCTCCGATGGGTGGCAGCCTTGCTCCGGTCCGGGTGGCAGGCTTCACGTGGAATGGGTGGCAACCTTCAGCGGTTTACGCAAATTGAAGTTTGTGTGTTCCATGGCGTTTTGCTCCATTCTTAGTGTTGTTGCTTGTATTTGTGGCCAACCGTAATGACGCGACCACTTTCGCCCATAACGGCAAACGGCGGGGCATCATTTGTTAGTGCCCGGAGGAGCTGTTTCAGGGATTTGATAAGTGCTTTTCGCTCCCGTCGGTCGAGCTCAATAAATGAAGTCCCGCCTTTTTGCTCCTGCATTTCGCCACATCCCAGCAGGACATCGAGCACGATGTCTGAGATGGCTCGCTGGACAGCTCGTTTGCGTCCATGTTCCGTAAGTTCGTAGCTGACGTTTGTCATGTTAAAGCCTCTCCCTGCCCGTAGTGGTTTTAAACTCTCGCGTTAATGAGCCACCAAGAGATTCAGTATCTCGTTGAATGAGTCACTATCTTTGACTTTGATCTTGTTGATGCCAGCCCGACCGAGTTCGGGAAATTTCGCCAGGCCACTGTGGCGGGTGGTTGGCTCATCAGAGCCTACTGCCGGATAGTGTTTGACTATCAAGGTGTCTCGCACTGCGATCTCATCCGGAACCCAAAGAAATTGAGTCTTCCCTTCATGCTGGTGAGCGAACGCAATCCCTCCAATGACCCGGTAGCCGTCAATTTTTGTATTGGGCTTGCGCTGGGCAGGGTGCTTCTCAATCGAGGGATGGTTTGTCAGAACCTCCCTGATGGTCTCTTTATCCGCAACTACCCCAGACGGTGCTTTCGGTGGCGATTTGCGAGCCATCTGCTCCGCGAGCTCGTTAACCATATGGCGGCGTCTGGCTTCTGATGCCCAGAAGTCCAGGCTTTCAAATAGCCAGCATGGGTCGATCATCAAAGCAATGCCCAAGGTTTCGGCGTTCTCCGGGGTTACCCATTGGAGGTTGTCAGGGTCAAATGCCTTGGCTTTCAGGTAGGCCTCAAAGCCAGGCCGATGTTCAAGTGGGAGAAGCGAGTAAACCTCGCTGGTTTTATCCAGCTGTCTCAGAGCTTGGTGATGGATGGTTTCAGCCAATTCCCGAGCAGAGGGTGAGGGGGCTTCTGGTTTCAGAACGAAGGTAGGCAGCCATTGGAATTCACGGTACTTGCCTTTGTGAAGCAGCCAGCGCTGCACATCGGCTTTCCGGGCGACTCCTGGACGCTCTTGCGGGAGCTTGTCTTCACCTTCTGCGAAGCCCGCCAGGCGCACTGTTTCCACCGCCAGCCCACTCAAAAGGGCGATTTGCTCTCTGGTGAGGGTGTCGTCATCCTCACCGTACTCAAAGGCCATTACCGCCTCATGGAGATCCAGGAGTAAACCGAGAGTTTCTAGGCGTTCAGTTAAAGTCGAATCGATCACGATATCACCGACGTTGAACTCTACCAGTGCCCGCAGTGAATCCTGATCCGCCTGGTCATCCCCGCCCTGACGACGTTCGACAGCAAACTCGAAACAGCGGTCAAGCAATAGTTCAATATCGAACTGTTCTCTGCTACCGCCGGAGAGATCTCTGGATTTATGGTTACCAAGGTCCAGCGCGAGCGCTGTCCGATCCTGGCCAAGGAACAGGTTGATGACGTCAGTGACCTCATTGTTGATAAAGTCTTGAGCAATTCTTTGAAGTTTTTCGCGACTCAGGCTTTCCATGTCGTGCCCTCGGTAAAAGTCAAAAGTGTATTTGGTTGCCAAGCACACTATTAACTTTAATGGCGGTTTGGCGTTTGTGCAAGTAAAAAGTTAATTGGCTGCCAAATATATTTTTTGTCAGGCTAAAGTGTAGGTTGGCTTGGTATCAATGGGGGCAGTCGCAAGGTGATTCGGAGGGGCTAAAGGAGGTAAGTATTGGAGGGGGAGGCGTCAGAGCTTTCTGAATTGCGCGAATTAGGACCCATCCTCCTCCCCCCCCCATCTTGGGTGTTGGAGGATGGGCCGCTTTGCTCAGTGGACGGTTCTGTCCGCACCAACTTGGAGGTGTTGGCTGGAAGAGTGGTCAACGGTCGCGTAGAACTTATTTGGCTCCTCAGAATTCTGGAAAAGATCGAGCGTAATCCAGTCCTCGCCCCGTCGCATCTGGACGGTGAGATTGATCTCCTCACAATTGAATTCTTTGGTGAGCGTCGCGGCCAGGTTCTGAGTCTTTTTCATGAAATCCATACTGAATCCCTCCGATCAGAACCAGACGTTCTTTTTGATAGTGCCCAGTTGGTCCGCCGCGCTGGCGGTCGCTGGTGTCAGGTGTGACAAGGAGCTGTCACAGGTGGTGCCATCGCTGTAATTCTGGAGATTGTCGCCAATTATCAGGCTGGTCCCGTCCGTGCACGACACCCGCACTTCGGCTTTGCTCAGCTGGAAGTTGTCGAGAGTCTCCGCCAGACCATTGGCCTGTTTGAGCAGGTCGGTAATCTGGTCAATCAAGTGTTTCATCATTTTGGAATATCCTCTGCTTGCCTGTTGAATTGGTCACGCCGTTCGAGACCTATTTCGACGTTACCCCATTTCGTCGTTCTAGCAAGCAAATAGATTTTGGCCGGACCGTGTGCTTGAATATTCGCCAAAACAGAGAGATATCTCCGGCATTGGGAAACGGCGGTCGCAAGTCTAAGAAATTATGTGGCTGGGGAACGAAAGGTTATGGCTAAAAATTGATCGTTTTAGGGTTGAGGGGTAGGTTGGTGGGTTAGCTGATTTACTAATGCTAAATATATGATTTTATTGATGGGATGGTACCCCCGGCAGGACTCGAACCTGCTACCTTCCCCTTAGGAGGGGGACGCTCTATCCAGATGAGCTACGGGGGCATTTCAGAAGAGGCGGTATGATAGCCGGCAAGGGCTTGTGGCTCAAGGGGTGTCCGGTTATGGTTGGGCCTTGTTCTCTTGGTCTGTCGCTTTTATGGATGCCAATTCCCGGATTGCTTTGTCTTTGAGCGTGGTCGTGCCCGTGTGGCGGGAGGCGGCCGGTATTGAAGAGATTTTGCAGAGGCTACAGCCCGTCCGGCAGTCCGGCCACGAGCTGATTGTGGTCGACGGCGGCAGCCCGGATAACACCGCTGACCTGGCGCGCCCGTTGTGTGACCGGTTGCTGGTATCTGAACCTGGGCGGGCAGTGCAAATGAACGCGGGTGCTGCCGCCGCCCGTGGCGACCTGATTTTGTTCCTGCATGCGGATACGCGCCTTCCCCCCGATGCCCTCGAACAGTTAAGTGAAAGCCAACGCCTTGGTCGCCCCTGGGGGCGATTTGACGTTCGCCTGAGCGGCCGGCACGTCATGTTTTCGGTGATCGCCTGGTTTATGAACAGGCGCTCCCGGCTCACCGGCGTTTGCACGGGGGACCAGGGTATTTTCGTGCGTCGGGACGTGTTCGAGGCGTTGGGTGGCTATCGCGCCATGCCATTGATGGAAGACGTGGAGTTGTCCAAACGCCTGAAACTGGTGGCACGCCCTTACTGTATTTCTTCGGCGGTAATTACCGACAGCCGGCGCTGGGAGCAGGGCGGTGTGTGGCCCACAATTGTGCTGATGTGGCGCCTGCGTTGGCGTTATTGGCGGGGCGACAGTCCCGAATCCCTGGCTGCCCTTTGGCGGAGGAACGTGCGCCATGCTAGACACTGATCATTCACCGGCGGTTCTCATGCAGTTTGCCAAGTGGCCGCAGGCGGGCCGGGTCAAAACCCGGTTAATTCCGGCCCTCGGGATTGAGGGCGCGCTACAGGCTCATATCACCCTGAGTCTGGAGGTACTGGATAATCTGTGTGCCACGGGCTATGACGTCAGCTTCTGGTGGGATCGTCCGTTGGATCAGCCGCCTGAAGAAGCTGCTCCCTTGCTGGCCAATATCGAAGCAGCCAAATTGACCCAGTCTTTTCAGCAAGGTGGCGATCTGGGGGAGCGAATGGCCAGGGCGTTGGGCCAGGGTATTGCATCTCATCACCGGGCCGTGGTGATTGGCAGTGATTGTCCTTCAGTAGACCCCGGTTATGTGCGCTCCGCGGTAGCGGCTCTGGAGCATTACGATGTGGTGCTGGGCCCGTCGGATGATGGTGGTTATGTGTTAATCGGTGCTCGCAGGCTGGCGCCCGGTGCGCTGGAAGGTATTGCCTGGGGTACGCCAGATGTTATGCAGCAAACCCTGCAGAGGATGGATGCTGCGGGGCTCAGCGTTTACCTGCTGGAACCCCGCTGGGATGTGGACGAGCCGGAAGACTGGCAGCGCTTCCGGCGTATGGTTGGCGAACGTTAGCGTTCTACTCGGGCTGGCACGGCATCCCGCTGGCGCAGTCGGTCAAGAACGGACCGGCTGTTCTCGCCATCATCGCCCGTAACCACCAGCAGTGCCCTTTGGCGCTCTATCATGGCGTTGAGGAAGGTCGTTTTCAGCTGATCCAGGGTGACTTTTTGAATGGCCTCCGCCAGGCGCTCCCGGCTGTCGAAGGCGGTGTTCCCCCGGTCGATTTCCCGCCAGTAACGGCCCGACACCTCACCTAACTGCCGGTCTCGCTGAAGCAACTGGCTGATCACCGCTTGTTTCTCCCGAGCCAGTCGCTCAGACGTTAACTCTGCCAGGCGGTCTGCGTACCCTTCAGCGAATTCCATCACCGCCTGGTCAATGGCTTCAGCCGTTGCTTCCGGAGATTGCACAACCAGCCCCAGTGCCGGTGTTTCCAGTATCTCGAAAGCGGTGGCGTAAACGATGTAGCCCAGCTGGCGGTTGGTACGGATGTCCTCATAGAAGGGGCTGCTCAGAATCTGCGCCAGCAGGCGGAACCTTGCCCGCTCCTCATAGGAGGTGTCGCGCCCCTGCAAGTACAGCGTATAGCCGGTATCCGGGTGTTCCAGAGTCAGCGTCGCCAGGGTTTGACCCTGCGGCAGCTGGCGCATGCGCGAGCGGTCTACCGTGGTGCGCTCCCGATTGTTCAATACCATGGCCTGAACCTGCCGTGCCATATTCAGTGTCGCTGCCTCCGTCAGGTTGCCGTGGGCCAGCATTACCGGGTCTGTTTGTGCAACCAGGCGGGTGCCAAAGGCTTCCAGTTCGTTCAGGGTGACTTCACGCGCGGCAGCGAGTTTATCCGGTACCGGAAAGGTGCCATCGATGAGGGCCGTTTGAATGAATTCCGAGGTTTGCTGAACCGGCCGGTCTTTGGCTTTGTTCTCAAGACCATCGATCAGTCTCTGCCGGGCAACGTCGAAACGCTGCTCAGTAAACTTCGGATCCGCAAATTCCAGCAGAATCCGGTTCACCAACTTGTAGAGCTTGTCGTTATAGCCACCCACCCGGATGGTCACACCCCGAAGATGTGGGTAAATGCTGTAGTCCAGCCCGGCCAGCCGCGCAGAATAGGCCCAGGCGTTCAGGTTGGTATCGATGGCGTCCACCAGCAATTGGGTTAGCACCTCGTTGCGGGCGGAGGATCTCGCCTGCGGAGTGCGCAGGCTGATAAACACGTTGGCTTTGGGCGTGTTGAACTGGGTGTCCCTGGCGTACCAGACAGCCAGGCCATCCAGTTCGTCCAGCAGCACTGGCTGGGCCATGGTGTTTCCGGGCACCAGCTCCAGGTTTTCCGGAACAAACGGATTGGCGGCGGGTAGGGCCAGGCGCTCAGCCAGCGTGGACTCTACCTCACTTTCGACGCTGAGCGGCGCTCTCTGCCAGGGTGTCTGATACCACTGCGTAAACTGCGGCGCTTCGAAATTCTGGTTGGGGGCAGACACCCAGACTTTGAGGTTATCGGGCGTCAGGCGTTCCAGAAGCGCTTTGTACTGTTCCGGAGCGTAACGATCCATCAGCCAGGGCGCGCTCAACAGATCTTCCGGTGGATAGTCCCGTAACAGGCTGGCCAGGCGCATGGCTTCGCGCATCGGCTCACTACGCTCGCGAAACCGGAAGTCAATCACCGCAAGCTGTTTCATTTCCTCGAAGCGGTCTTCGTTAACTCCGGATTGCCGGACCTTATCGATGTACCGAAACGCCAGCGCGATGATCTCGTCCTGCCGTTCGAGGCCTTCGCGCGTGAGAGACATACGGATGTCCAGCGTGGCATGATCCCCGGTATCCATTCCCAGCCCGGCGGACAACGACTCCACCAGGCCCGCCTGTTTGAGGGTGTCAAACAGGCTGCCGGGGCCCTCGTGGCCCAGTAGATTGGCCACATAGGATGCCGGTTTGGTCCGGTAATTGTCCCGCTGCGATGGGATCGGGAACGACAGCGTCATGCTGCGGGAATCTCGCAGGGTTTCAGCAGTGATGCGTTCGGGCAATCTGCTCTCAACGTACAGCGGCTGTGGGTGTGTCTTGGCCTTCAGGTTCCGGTTTTCGATGGCGATAAAGCGTTCCCGGACCATCTGCTCTAACTGGTCGAGGGGCTGCGGGCCGTAAACTGCCAGTGTCATGATGTTGGCGGAATACTGGTCCTGCCAGAACTGGATCAGGTCTGGTCTCAGGGGGTTCTCTTCAGTGTTTTCCAGGGTTGTCAGGTTACCGACGGCAAACTGATTGAAGGCGTGATCGGGGTTGCCCCCGGCCTTCAGAACAGACAGGAACCGGCGGCCATCTTCCTTGAGTTTGGCGGTGTACTCCGAGTGCACGGCATTGCGTTCCCGGTCGACCAGCTCTGGTGTGAACAGCGGGTGGGAGAACTGCTGGGCGAAGCGGTCAAGGGCCGGCTCAAGGAATTCTGCCTCGACATCAAAAAAATAGTTGGTGTCGGCAAATGCGGTAAAGGCGTTATGACTGCCGCCATGGCTGCGAATGAACTGCTGGTACTCGCCCGGGTCCGGATACTTCTCGGTTCCCAGGAACAGCATATGTTCCAGGAAATGTGCCAGACCCTCGCGGTCGGCGGGGTCGTTGCCGCTGCCAACGGCGACATTCATTGAGGCGGCTGCTTTGTCGGCTTCGGGGTCTGAGGCCAGAATCACCCGCAGGCCGTTGTCCAGTTCCAGAAACCGGTATTCGTTAGGGTCGTTGGGGCTTTTGGTCGGCGATGCGCCGGCAACAGCCAGAGGGCTGAGCAGCACACTGCCAAGTAAAAATAACAAAACAAACTGGAAACGGTACAGGTTCTGGAACACGGGGCGGTCAGCTGTCATGGTGCCTCTTCTGTCCGGTCAAAGTGGGGGGTTTGCTCAGTGCATGATCCCGGATTGGGTGCCAGCGGGTTGCTGGTCCAGGGTTTTGCGGGCAAGGCTGGCGGCTTTGTCGGCGTCCAGTTCGCCCGAAGCGATACGTTCAAGTACGGTTGCCATGATGGCAACGGATTGCCGATATTCGGAAAACTCCGCCTGGAAAGCTTTGTCGATCGCCTGATAGACCGCCTGGATCTTCTCCTCCCGACTACCACTGTTAGCGGCGGTGTCGTTGATGGCCTTCAGGCAGGCGCGGGCGATGGCAATGTAGCGTTCGGTATTGGGGCTGTCGTTTTGCATGCTGGTCTGGTAACTCTCAGGATCGTGGCTAGTTAGTGACGCCGTCTGGCGCGGTAAGTTCCCGATTATCGCATTGCCGGGCGAGCCTTGCATTGCCCATCGGTAATTGTGGTCGCAAGGCTCGCAGCAGGTGCTTACTGTGCTAATCTCAAACTCAGTGTGTCGGCAACAGGGACATTTTCTGCCAGGCGGAAGGCCGGTTTTTAGAGTAAAGGCTCTAACAAAAACAAAGGGTTACAGAGCAAAAGCTCTAAAAAAGTTCGATACATGAAAGTTGCAATTAAGTACAATGCCGGCCAATGGAATGCAGGTAAGACTTTAGTCTTACTCGTGCTGGTGTAATGACAACAACAGAGCAACAGGCAGGATGGAGTACCTATGAATTATTTCCTGACAGGCGGTACCGGGTTTATCGGCCGCTTTCTGGTTGAAAAGCTGCTCGCCCGAGGCGGTACCGTGTATGTCCTGGTACGTGAACAGTCCCAGGGCAAACTCGAAAAACTGCGCGAGCGGTGGGGTGTGGATGAGTCCCGGGTAAAGGCGGTCATTGGTGATCTGACCAGCAAGAACCTCGGAATCGACGCCAAGACCCTGAAATCCCTCAAGGGAAATGTCGATCACTTTTTCCATCTGGCGGCGGTCTATGACATGGGCGCCGATGAAGAGTCCCAGGCGGCCACCAACATCGAGGGCACCCGGGCGGCGGTTCAGGCGGCTGAGGCCATGGCGGCCAAGCACTTCCACCATGTGTCATCCATAGCGGCGGCAGGCCTGTTCAAGGGCACCTTCCGGGAAGACATGTTTGAGGAAGCCGAGAAGCTGGACCACCCCTATCTGCGCACCAAGCATGAGTCCGAAAAAGTGGTGCGGGATGAGTGCAAGGTGCCGTTCCGTATCTATCGCCCCGGCATGGTGATTGGCCATTCCGAAACCGGCGAGATGGACAAGGTTGACGGCCCTTACTACTTCTTCAAGATGATCCAGAAGATTCGCTATGCCTTGCCGCAATGGGTTCCCACCATTGGTATTGAAGGCGGCCGCCTGAACATTGTGCCGGTCGATTTCGTGGTGAACGCCATGGATCACATTGCCCATCTCGAAGGGGAAGACGGCAAGTGTTTCCATCTGGTGGACTCTGATCCCTATAAAGTGGGTGAAATCCTCAATATCTTCAGCGAGGCGGGCCACGCTCCCAAAATGGGGATGCGTATTGATTCCCGGATGTTTGGCTTTATTCCCCCGTTCATTCGCCAGAGCATAAAGAATCTGCCACCGGTTAAGCGCATCGCCAGTGCCGTTCTGGATGATATGGGCATTCCGCCATCGGTAATGTCGTTCATCAACTATCCGACCCGTTTCGATGCCCGTGAAACTGAAAGGGCGCTGAAAGGCACCGGTATCGACGTGCCGCGCCTGCCAAGCTATGCGCCTGTGATCTGGGACTACTGGGAGCGTAACCTGGACCCGGATCTGTTCAAGGACCGCACCCTGAAGGGAACAGTGGAAGGCAAGGTGTGTGTTGTCACCGGTGCCACTTCCGGTATTGGCCTGGCAACTGCCCAGAAGCTGGCGGAAGCCGGTGCCATCCTTGTGATTGGTGCCCGTACCAAGGAAACCCTGGACGAAGTGGCAGCCGATTTGGAAGCCCGCGGCGGCAATATCCACGCCTACCAGTGCGATTTTTCCGACATGGATGATTGCGACCGGTTTGTGAAGACGGTTCTGGACAATCACGGCCACGTGGATGTGCTGGTGAACAATGCCGGCCGGTCTATCCGTCGTTCACTTTCCCTGTCGTTCGACCGTTTCCATGACTTT
The DNA here is from genome assembly GCF_050707965.1 of Marinobacter sp. KM021. Lineage (NCBI taxonomy): Bacteria > Pseudomonadati > Pseudomonadota > Gammaproteobacteria > Pseudomonadales > Marinobacteraceae > Marinobacter > Marinobacter sp. KM021. Next base: position 1,766,931 of record NZ_CP136129.1, on the reverse strand, counting down.
GAGCGCACCATGCAGCTGAATTACTTCGGTTCTGTTCGGCTGATTATGGGCTTTGCCCCGGCGATGCTTGAGCGCCGCCGTGGCCATGTGGTGAATATCTCCTCCATTGGGGTACTGACCAACGCGCCACGTTTCTCGGCCTATGTGGCGTCCAAGTCAGCGCTGGATGCCTTCAGCCGGTGTGCGGCGGCGGAGTGGTCTGACCGTAATCTGACGTTCACCACCATCAACATGCCGTTGGTGAAAACGCCGATGATTGCGCCGACCAAGATTTACGATTCGGTACCCACGCTGTCACCGGATGAAGCTGCGCAGATGGTGGCGGATGCCATCGTTTACCGGCCGAAGCGTATTGCTACTCGCCTGGGTGTCTTTGCCCAGGTTCTGCACGCCCTGGCGCCGAAGATGGGGGAGATTATCATGAACACCGGTTACCGGATGTTCCCGGATTCTCCGTCTGCCGCTGGTAGCAAGTCGGGTGAAAAGCCCAAGGTGTCGACCGAGCAGGTGGCGTTCGCGGCCATTATGCGAGGTATCTACTGGTAAGCTGTCTCCAGGTAAGAAAAAACCCGCTTCGGCGGGTTTTTTTGATTCTGGCGGTTATCAGCTTGTCGCTTCTTCCTCTGGCTCAATGAGCGGCGGCGGAAAACCGCCCAGCTCTTTCCAGCGGTTCACGATGCCGCAGAACAGGTCAGCGGTTTTTTCTGCATCGTAGGCTGCGGAGTGGGCTTCCTTGTTGCTGAAAGGGATGCCCGCCAGTTTACAGGCCTGTGCCAGCACCGTATGGCCATAGGCCAGGCCAGCCAGAGTTGCTGTGTCAAAGGTGGAGAACGGGTGGAACGGATTGCGTTTGATGTCGGCCCGCAAGGCAGCCGCAAACACAAAGTTGTGGTCAAAGGTGGCGTTGTGGCCGACCAGAACCGCACGCTTGCAGTCGTGGGCTTTCACCGCCTTGCGGATCGGGGAGAATATTTCGCTCAGGCCTTCCCGCTCAGGGACTGCCTCACGTTCCGGGTTCCAGGGGTCGATGCCGGTGAAGTCCAGGGCAGACTGTTCCAGGTTGGCGCCTTCGAAGGGGTCAATCTGCTGCACGTGGGTTTCCCCCCGGCGCAGCAAGCCATCGTCGTCCATGGTCAGTATGACGGCGGCAATTTCGAGCAGGGCGTCTCGCTCCGGATTGAAACCGGCGGTTTCAACATCGACAACCACCGGCAGGAAGCCACGGAAGCGTTGGGACATAGGATGTGGCGGCTTGTTTTCTTCTGACACTCGAACTCCGATGTTCGTGTTATGAATGAATAATGAGTTACGCCATGCGCCAGTGAACGGTTTCACCGGCCTTCAAGGGTACGATGTTACCGTCGGCCAACGGCAGTTGCTCTGGCATGGTCCAGGGCTCACGTACCAGGGTAATGGCATCGGTGTTTCGTGGCAGGCCATAAAAGTCGGCGCCGTTGAAACTGGCAAAGGCTTCCAGTTTGTCGAGAATGCCGAGTTCCTCAAAGACGTCTGCGTACAGGCCAATGGCACCGTAGGCAGAGTAGCAACCGGCGCAGCCGCAGGCGGCTTCCTTTTTGTCGCGGGCGTGGGGTGCGGAATCTGTGCCTAGGAAGAACCGAGGATCGCCGCTGGCAACCGCTTCGCGCAGCGCCAGCTGATGCTTGTTCCGTTTCAGGATCGGCAGGCAATACAGGTGGGGGCGGATACCGCCCACCAGCATATGATTCCGGTTGTACATCAGGTGCTGTGGCGTCACGGTGGCGGCCAGGTTGCCGCCGGTATGGTCGCGCACAAACTCGGCGGAATCCGCCGTGGTGATGTGCTCCAGCACCACTTTCAGGGTCGGGAAGGCCTCGATGGTTGGGCTCAGGACCCGATCAAGAAACACTTTTTCCCGGTCGAAGATATCAATGTCGGCGTCCGTCACTTCGCCGTGAACCAAAAGCAGCATGCCGCACTCAGCCATGGCTTCAAGAACCGGGTAAATATTGCGGATATCGGTAACGCCGGACTCGGAATTGGTGGTGGCGCCCGCGGGGTAGAGTTTGGCAGCGACAACACCGGCGGCCTTGGCTTCCCGAATGGTTTCGGGGGTCATACTTTCCGTCAGGTACAGTGTCATCAGCGGTTCAAAGCCGGTGCTGCCGGCAGCTGCCCGAATACGCTCACGATAAGCCATGGCGGCGGCCGCATCGGTTACCGGTGGCACCAGATTCGGCATGATGATTGCCCGGCCAAAGCAGGCGGCCGTGGCCGGCACCACGCTGTTCAGCACAGCACCGTCGCGCACGTGCAGGTGCCAGTCGTCGGGTCGGGTGATGGTGAGTGTTCTGGTCATGATGGTATCCGCAAAGCAGCCAAAAAATTTTGCGGATTATATCAGAAGGCGGATGGGAATGTTTTTGCTATTCCAGTCCCTTTGTGGCTCAAGTAATCATTTTGATCGCCGTTAAACAGTCATGTTGAAAACAGACCCGGTTTTCGAGGCGCTCTCACAATGACTTATTCGCTTCGCCATATACTTCATCAAAAGCTGGCAGCTGCAGGCGCGTCGGCTTTGTTTGCAGTGGCGGCTACGCCTGTTTTGGCGACAAGCTACGGTGCCGGCATTGAGAACAGCCAGTGGTACCTGTCGGAATCCGTGTTTGAGTGTTCTCTGGTACACGAGGTACCGGGATACGGCAGGGCGGTTTTCCGCCATCGGGCCGGCGAAGCGTTGAGTTTCTATCTGGAATCCGACATACCGGTGATGCGCCCCGGTCGCGGCCAGCTAGTGGTGGAAGCGCCAGCCTGGCGTCCTGGCGTGGCGCCCCGGGCCATCGGCTCGGTAACGGTCTCTGACCAGCCCAGGGCGGTCACGGTCAGCAGTCGTGAGGCAACCCTGATGACTCAGGGTTTGTTGCAGGGGATGCGCCCGACCGTCACACGAGCCGCCCGTTATGATGACCGGCCCGTGCGGGTTCAACTTTCCAACGTTAATTTCTCAGGCCCGTACTCGGGCTACCGGGAGTGCGTATCCAGCCTGCTGCCGGTGAACTACGACCAGATTCGTCGTTCCCGAGTGCCGTTTGTCAGCGGCAGTACCAGCCTGTCTGATACCGACAGGCAGCTGCTGGATAACATCGTGACCTACGTAATGGCGGATTCCACCGTTGAGCGGATATTTGTGGACGGCCATTCAGACAGTGTTGGCAGCCGCATCGATAACCGGGCGCTGTCCGAAGAGCGGGCGAATGTGGTGGCGGACTATCTGCGATCCCGCGGTATCGATGATGACCTTCTGATTGTGCGTGGGCACGGTGACCAGTTCCCGGTTTCCCGCCGGCATGCGGATAATCGCCGTACCACCATTCGCTTGCAACGGCAGGGCGAGCGGCCGGAGTTACAGCAGGCGAACGGCCCGGGTATGGATTTCTCGGGCTGAATGGAGCGGGACTTCTCAGTAAACCGTGCTGAGCAGGTCCAGGTGGGCGGTGACGCTTTCGGCCAGCGCTTTCAGGTGATATCCCCCCTCCAGAGTTGACACAATCCGGTCATTTGCGTGGTCATGGGCCACGCTGATCAGCATTTCCGTCAACCAGCGATAGTCGTCCACTTCCAGATTCAGTTCTGCCATCGGGTCCAGCTTGTGGCCATCAAAGCCGGCGGAAATCAGTACCAGCTGCGGGCGGAAATCCTGCAATTTCTTAAGCCACGCTGCTTCCACCGCTTTACGGTAGTCCAGAGCTGAGCAGTTGGCCTCGATCGGCGCATTGATAATGTTGTCCGCCTGGCGATGCACATGGGAGTGCGGATAGAACGGATGCTGGAAGCTGGAGCACATCAGTATGCGTTCGTCTCCGCTGACGATGTCTACCGTGCCGTTGCCCTGATGCACATCGAAATCAACGATCGCAACCCGTTCCAGGTGGTGGAAGGTGAGGGCGCGCATGGCCGCCAGTGCCACGTTGTTATAGAAGCAGAACCCCATGGATTTCGAGCGCTCGGCATGGTGCCCGGGTGGGCGGGCGCAGACAAACGCATTGGTTACCTGGCTGCTCATCACCATATCGACCGCCTGGATATTGCCGCCGGCGGCCAATCGGGCGGCGCGCAGGGTATCCGGCATCATGGCGGTGTCCGGATCGGTAAACACCCGGCCCCGGGTAGGCTGCATCATATCCAGCTGTTGAAGGTAAGTCTCGGGGTGCACCGTTAACAGCTGGTCACGGGTAATTTCTTCTGGTCGAACCCAGTCCAGATCCCGTTCCAGGTGAGTGTCTGCCAGATACGCGAGTATGGTGGAGATTCGCTCAGGGCATTCCGGGTGCTCCGGGCCCATATTGTGCTTCATGCAGTCATCGTGGGAAAAAAATGCCGTGGTCATACGTCTAGCCTGAACCCGAATATGCTTATTTTTCCGGCCATGTTATCAGGGAAAACCGAAGTTTGTCGTATTTCTTTGGTCTAATGGTTGTGATATCGGATTTACATCAGGAAATACCCATCTAAGATAAGTTATACATTGATAAGTATCCTGTTTTATTGAGATTCTTATCCATATCTTCGTCGCCCATGGTCAGGGAGAGTCACCTTGAGTACCCGCTATCTGGAAAGCCTGTTCAATCCTGAATCCATTGCTGTGATTGGTGCTTCCGAACGGGCCGAGAACCTCGGTGGTATGGTGCTCCGGAACCTGCTGGGTGGTGGCTATCCGGGCCGCCTGGTAGTGGTCAACCAGACTGACTACGACAACGTGCACGGGGTTCCTTGCGTCAAGAAGGTCTCGAAACTGGATTTTAGCCCGGACCTGGCCATTATCTGTACGCCACCGGATACTGTGCCAAAAATGATTCGAAAGCTCGGCGAATGTGGTGTGCGTACCGCCATTGTGATGACCGGCGGTATGTCACGTACCCACAGTAAAACCGGGCAGCCGTTGATGTATTCGGTGCGGGACGCGGCCCGGGAAACCGGCATTCGGGTATTGGGGCCCAATACCATCGGCCTGATGGTGCCGGCACGTCATCTTAACGCCACCTATGCACACATGGGCGCCATTCCCGGACGGGTGGCGTTTGTGGGGCAGTCCGGCACCATTGCCAGTTCGGTGATTGACTGGGCTTTTGCCCGGGGTGTCGGGTTTTCCTACTTCCTGACACTGGGCGACGGCATGGACATTGATCACGACGACCTGATCGATTACCTGGCCCAGGACACCCAGACCCGCGCTATCCTTTTGCACATCGAAAATATTCCCAATCCCCGCCGCTTTATGTCGGCGGTACGGGTAGCCTCCCGGACCAAACCGGTCATTGCGGTGAAATCCGGCCGGGTGCCGGAGTCGGAGTGGTTCGCCCATGAGTTACCGGCCGGCATCAAGCGCAGTGACCCGATTTACGATGCCATGCTCCAGAGAGCCGGTGTGTTGCGGGTGGACGGCCTGGGCCAGATGTTTGATGCCCTGGAAACCCTGACCCGAATGCGCCCGCTGCGGCGCGAATCGTTGGCGATCATGGCCAACGGGGTTGGCCCCGGTGTGCTGGCGGTGGACCGGTTGGCCGACCTGGGCGGCGAACTGGCGGAACTGTCGGAGCAGTCCGTTGATGCCCTGGCGGAGCTGCTGCCGGCCTACTGGACCCGGAAAAACCCGATCGACCTCAACTACGACGCCACGCCAGAACTTTATGGCAAGGCGATCAAGATTCTCGCCAAAGACCCGAACGTGGCCAACGTGTTGGTGATGTATGCACCAACCCTGATCGAGGACAGCCTGCAGATTGCCGATGCGGTGGTGCAGGCTTCCAAGGGCACACGGCTGAACATTTTCACCTGCTGGCTGGGGCAGAGCACGGTGATGGATTCCCGTGAAGAATTTTATCGTGCCGGCCTGCCGTCGTTCTTCAATCCGGAGAAGGCGGTCATGGCCTTTATGCAGCACGTTCGTCACCAGCGGGTGCAGAGGCTGCTGACAGAAACACCGGAATCCTTCACCGACCATTTCGCCGACCGTGCCAATACCCGGAAACTCGTGGCCCGGGCACTGAGCGATGGCCGGAGGCATCTGTCCAACCGCGAAGCCCGGCGGGTGATCTGTGATTATGGCATCAACACCATCGACACCGTTTACTGTGACGATGTCGAAGAAGTGCTTGAGGTGTTTGCGGTGGAGCGCCGGCCCATTGATATTACGGTGGTGCATGAACAGGGCTGCTTTCCGTTTCTGGACCTGAGCCCTACCCAGCGCCGTTACAAAGGCACGGTCAAAAAGCTCAACAGTGAGCAAGCCATTATCGATAGCTGCCGCTTCCTGATGGATGAGTACAGGGAGCACTTCCCCCGCAGCGGATTTCTCGGTTTTGCCGTGCAGCGTTCGTATCAGCATGTGGGCGGCATTGAATTCAGTGTGGGGATCACTCGGGACAACTTGTTCGGCCCGCTGGTGGTGTGCGGTGCAGCGGGGGCTCAGATCAACATCATGACCGATCGCCAGATTGCCCTGCCGCCGCTGAACATGGTTCTGGCCCGGGAGCTCTTGCGCCGAACCTACATGTACAAGCTGTTGAAAGAGCACAGCCTCAAGCCGGAGGAAGATATCCGGGCGGTGTCGGAAACCCTGGTAACCCTGTCCCAGATCGTGGTGGATATCCCCGAGATCCGGGGCCTGGAGATATCCCCCTTGCTGTTTAACGAGCAGGGTGCAGTGGCGGTGAACATTGCCATTGACCTCGACGACCAGCCAGGCAAGCCCATTATCCAGCCCTACCCGAAAGAGCTGGAAGAGTGGATTGTGCTGCCAAAATCCGGTCGGCGAGTCATTATCCGCCCGGTGCTGGCGGAAGATGAGCCGGCCCACCGTTCATTCCACGAACATCAGTCACCTGAGTCCATTCGTTACCGGTTCTTCCAGTACCGAAAACATTTCTCCCGGGAAGACGTCGCCCAGATGGTGCAGATCGATTACGACCGTGAAATGGTGTTTATCGCCAATGCACCGCGGCTGGACGGTGAGGGAGAGGAAACCCTGGGCACTGTTCGCACCTGGACAGACGCAGACAACCTGCGCTGTGAGTTTGCTGTGATGGTGGACGATCGGATGAAAGGTGAGGGGCTGGGCGTGGCACTGATGCAGAAGATGATCGACTACTGCCGTGCCCGGGGCACCATGGAAATGATCGGCAACGTGCTGGCGGATAACCGCCCAATGCTGAAGTTGGCAGAGCATCTGGGTTTTGAAATCAAGTACAACCCGGAAGAAGAAGTGATGGATCTACGACTGGTGCTGAATGAGCCGGTGAAAGACTGGCAAAAAGAGCGGCTGGGGAAAGGGGGGCACCTGTAAGTACCCCCTTTGGCCTTATTCCTCGACGATGGCAGAGCGGTCTTCACCGCCGAGCGCTTCCAGCAGCCCGGGAATCATTCGGGAGAGTTCCAGGGTCATCAGCGTAAAGGCGGCGTCGAACTTGGCCAGGGCGTCGTCCACATCCACATCATCCAACTGGTCCTGCAGGGTTTCACCGAATTTCAGCCGGCGAATGCCCAATTCTTCGTCCAGAACGAAAGACACGTTGTCATCCCAGGTCAGCGCGAGTTTGGTGACCTGCATGCCGGTTTCCAGGTGGTTGCGAATTTCATCGGCTTTCAGGTCCAGGCCCTTGCAACGCACCACGCCGCCGTCTTCTGAAGGATCCTTGAGTTCGCATTCGCTGCCCAGCACGATATTGGCAGGGTGATCGATGGTTTCCGTCAGCCAGCCGGTGAAGGTGAAGGCAGGTGCCTGCTCTACTGCCGGTGGGCGAACGGGCAGCGAACCCAGGCTTTTTCGAAGGGTGGATGCCAGATCTTCCGCCTGCTTGGCAGAGCCAGCATCGACCACCAGTACACCGTCCTGCGGTGCCAGGTAGGCAAAGCAGCGGCGGTTACGGGAAAACGCCTGGGGCAGCATTTCCAGCATGACCTGCTCTTTGATTTCCTCTTTTTCCTTCTTGCGCACTTTGCGGCCCTGATCCAGCTCGATGGCCTCGGCCCGCTCTTCTACGGCTTCCTTGACCACAGGGCCCGGCAGAATCTTCTCTTCCTTGCGCAGAGCGATCAGGTGGTAACCGTTGGCGCTGTGCACCAATTGCTCACCGTGTTTTCCAAGGGGAGGCACCCAACCCTGGCGGGTGGTTTCCTGGGGGCCGCAGGGCTTGAAAGCATCAGCTTGCAGCTTTTCTTCCAGGGCTTCGGCGGTGATATCAAAGGGCTTGGTGAAACGGAAAATCCGGGCGTTACGAAACCACATTGGGGCTGAATCCTTGCTGTTTGTTCGGAGCGTTGCAAAAGGGCAGAGGATGATACGGCCACACGGTGGTGGCCGTAAAGTGACGGCTATCCGGGCAGATCAGATCTGCATGATCTCTACCAGCACGGTTTTCACGATAAAGCCCACTACGCCGGCGCCCAGCACGGTAAACAGGGCAATGGTGCCGAACTTCCCGGCCTGGGATTTTTTGGCCAGGTCCCAAACGATGAAACCCATCCAGACAATAAGGCCCGTCAGAAACACCAGCATGGCGATCTGGGAGAAGACTGCTTCGTTCATGGTTACTCCGATATCAACAGGTACGGTTAGTGTTCATCCCGCAGGAAAACCCAATTGTTTTTATCGGATTGGTCTTCACTGAAATAATAGCCTTCAAGGTTAAAGCCCTTGAGGTCGTCGGCCTGGGTAATCTGGTTCTGAATGGCGTAACGGCACATCAGGCCCCGGGCCTTCTTGGCGTAGAAGCTGATCATCTTGTACTGGCCGTTTTTCCAGTCCTTGAACTGGGGCGTAATCAGGCGGCCGTCGAGCTGCTTCTTTTGCACACTCTTGAAGTACTCGTTGGAGGCAAGGTTTACCAGCACCTGGTCGTCTTGCGCCAGCAATTCGTTCAGGGCTTCGGTAATCTTGCTGCCCCAGAAAGCGTACAGGTCTTTGCCTCGCTGGTTCTCGAACCTGGTGCCCATCTCCAGGCGGTATGGCTGCATCAGATCCAGCGGCTTAAGCAGGCCGTACAGGCCGGAAAGCATGCGCAGATGCTTCTGGGCGAAGGCGAAATCCTGTTCAGAAAAACTTTCGGCGTCCAGCCCGGTATAGACATCGCCCTTGAAGGCCAGGATCGCCTGGCGGGCATTGTCCGGTGTAAAGGGCGTGTGCCAGGTGCGGAACCGGTCGGCGTTGAGCTGGCCGAGTTTGTCGCTGATGCTCATCAGGTTACTGACCTGATGCGGCTCCAGTTCTTTGAGCTGGTCGATCAGCTCGCAGGCGTCGTCCAGAAAATCCGGTTGAGTGTAGGTTTCCGTCGCCAACGGACTCTCGTAGTCCAATGTCTTGGCGGGGGAGATGATCATCAGCATGTCAGCGGATCCTCATTGCAGAAACGTGAGTAACTGGTCCCTGGTGAACGGCCAGCCCAGCTCCGCGCCGGTGTCGTTACGGCGCAGCACCGGAATGCGTGTGCCGTACCGCTCAACCAGTTCTTCAGACTGGGCTATGTCTACCACATCCACAGGGATCGGCTCCGGCATGGGTGTGCTGACCAAAAGCGCTTCTGCCAGCTCGCACAAATGACACTGGGAAGTGGTGTAAAACAGGAGTTCCATTATTTCTTCGGCTGCGCGTCGATTTGCTGGCCGTTGATACCCTGGCTGTCTTTGCCCATCAGGTACAGGTACACCGGCATCAGTTCTTCCGGCGCCGGGTTCTGGCTCGGGTTTTCCGCCGGATAAGCCAGCACTCTCATATTGGTACGGGTGGCACCGGGGTTCAGACTGTTTACCCGGATGTTGTGGCGGTTGTCATCCAGTTCGTCGGCCAGCAACTGGCTCAGGCCTTCAACCGCAAATTTCGATACCGCGTAGGCACCCCAGTAAGCCCGGGCCTGGCGACCAACGCCAGACGAGGTAAAAATCATGGAAGCATCATCGGATTTACGCAGCAGGGGAATCATCGCCCGGCTGAGTAAAAACGGGGCAGTGGCATTTACCTGCATCACCTTGTTCCAGATTTCTGGATCATAAAGCTCTACCGGGCTGCGGGAGCCCAGAATGCCGGCGTTATGCAGCAATCCATCAAGCCGGCCGAAGTTCTCTTCCAGGGTCATCGCCAGCTCTTCGTATTCCTTGACCGCCGCACCCTCGAAGTTCATCGGCACGATGGCCGGTTGCGGGTGGCCGGCGGCTTCAATTTCATCGTACACCTCTTCCAGCTTGCCTACGGTGCGGCCAACCAGAATGACGGTGGCGCCATGGGCAGCATAGGCTTTGGCAGCGGCGCGGCCGATGCCGCTACCGGCTCCGGTTACCATGACAATGCGGTCTTTCAGAAGATCGGCGGGTGCCTGGTAATCTTGCATAACCTGTCTCCGTGTTCAGGCGGTTACTGGCCAGCTTGGGGCCGGTGATGAAAATGAATCGGCGGCTATTGTAACAGCTTTGCCAGGTCGCTGACGGTATCAACGATGATATCGGCTTGCCACAGGTCAACCGATTCCGGTTGCTCGATGTAGCCGTAGCGAACGGCGATGGTACGCATACCTGCGTTCCGGCCTGCTTCAATGTCCCGTTCGTGGTCACCCACGTAGATCGCCTGTTTCGGCTCTGCGCCAATCTCACGGCATGCCAGGAACAGCGGTTCGGGGTGAGGTTTACGCTCGGTCACATGGTCCGGGCAAATCAGCGTGGCGCATCGTTCTGCAAGCCCGAGGGCTTCGATCAGGGGAATGGCAAACCGGGCGGGCTTGTTGGTGACAATGCCCCAGGGAATAGACCGGCTTTCCAGATCAAGCAGCAACTCGTCCATGCCTTCGAACAGGGTGGTTTCGATGGCGACACCTGCTTCATACAGGTCCAGAAACGCCGTGTGCCTTTCCAGGTAATCCGGGTGTTCCGGCTCCAGGCCAAAGCCGACCCGGATCATCGCCCGGGCGCCGTTAGATACCGAACGCCGGATATGCTCCGCCGGTAAGGCCTCCAGCTTGTGCTGTTGCCGCAGCATATTCAGACAGCGGATGAAATCCGGGGCGGTATCAATCAGCGTGCCGTCCAGATCGAACAGTACGGCTGAAGGGAGAGCGTCAGTCTTCACGAATATCCCGCGCGTGCATCAGGTAGTTGACGTCGACATCCCGGCCCAGTTTGTACACCTTGGTTAGCGGGTTGTAGGTCATGCCGGTGAGTTCCTGGACTTCCAGGCCAGCATGGCGCAAGTGGTCGGACATCTCCGAAGGCCGGATAAACTTTTTCCACTCATGGGTGCCCTTGGGCAGCATGTTGAGCACATATTCCGCGCCCACGATGGCAAACAGGAAAGACTTCGGGTTCCGGTTAATCGTGGAGACAAACATGTGGCCACCCGGGCGCAACATGGCGGCGCAGGCGCGGATAACCGAAGCTGGGTCCGGCACATGCTCCAGCATTTCCAGGCAGGTGACGGCGTCGTACTGGCCGGCATGTTCCGGGTCACGCGCCAGCTCTTCGACGGTGGTTTGCCGGTAATCAACGTTCACGCCCGATTCCAAACCGTGAAGTTTGGCGACTGACAAGGGTGCTTCGCCCATATCGATACCGGTTACATGGGCGCCGCGCAGGGCCATGCCTTCCGACAACAGGCCACCGCCGCAACCGACGTCCAGCACCTTTTTGCCGGCCAGGGCTACCCGCTCGTCAATGTAATTCAGGCGCAGAGGGTTGATGTCGTGCAATGGCTTGAATTCGCTGGTGGGGTCCCACCAACGGCTGGCCAGAGCCTCAAACTTGGCAATCTCGTTCTGGTCTACGTTCTGGTTGCTCATGGTGCTACACCTGGGTGAAAAGGTTAACTGAGAATCTGTTGCCGCCATTCACTGACCCGAAGCATCAGGTCAGGCACGTCGATACGGGTCAGGCGACCGTCCTGTAATTGAGGTACGCCGTGAATCCAGCTGTGGCTTACTGCCCGACCATGGTTGCTGTAAACCAGGTGAGATGCCGGGTCGTAGACCGGCTGCAGGAAGGGGTCGCTCAGGTCCACGGCAATCAGGTCGGCCAGCTTGCCTGCTACCAGGGAGCCCAACTCCTGCTCCCGGCCAAGCGCTCGGGCGCCGTTCAGGGTAGCCATTTCCAGCGCCCGGTGGGCTGACAATGCCGAGGCATCCCCGGCGACCACCTTGGCGACCATGGCTGCGGTTTTCAGTTCACCGAACAGGTCCAGATCGTTGTTGCTGGCGGCGCCATCTGTTCCGATGGTGACATTGATATCGTGGTCCATCAGTTTCTGCACCGGGCACAGGCCGCTGGCCAGCTTCAGGTTGGATTCCGGGCAGTGCACGATGTGGGCCCCTGAGCGCACCAGTTGTTCCAGGTCGGAATCGTCAATCTGGGTCATGTGCACGCATTGGGTATTCCTGCCAAGAACCCCTAGTTCTGCCATCCGGGTAACGGGGCGTGAGCCAGTGGCTTTCATGGCTTCATCTATTTCGAAGGCAGTCTCGTGCAGGTGCAGCTGGATGGCCGCCCCGGTTCTCTCAGCCAGGGCGACGGCGTCTTTCAGCGGCTGATCAGAGACCGTGTAGGGGGCATGGGGGCCAATCGCCGGCATGATGTATTCGTCACCCTGCCATTGTTCGATCAGGGCCGCCCCTTTGCGCAGGTATTCGTCCGGCCCGGAACCCCAGACCGTGGGCATATCCATCAGCGGAAAACAGACCTGGGCGCGCATACCGGCGTCGTGGGCCGCCTGGGCCGTCACTTCCGGAAAGAAGTACATGTCGGAGAAGGTTGTGGTACCGGTGCGCAGCATTTCCGCCATCGCCAGCCGCGTGCCGTCCAGCACAAACGGCTCGCTGACGAACTTGCCTTCGGCGGGCCAGATGTGGTCGTTCAGCCAGGTCATCAGCGGCAGGTCATCGGCCAGGCCCCGGAACAGCGACATGGCGGTGTGACCGTGCAGGTTGATCAGCCCGGGCAGGACCACATGCCGGTCAAGGTTGACGGTCTCGCGGGTGCGGTATTTCAGGTCTGCTTCTGATTGCGACAGCACATCTGCAATGCGGCTGCCCCGCAGGATCACCGCCTGGTGCTCCAGTACAACGCCGAAGGGTTCTACGGGAATCAGCCAGCGGGCGTTGATTCGACTATCGGCTGCAGTGATGGTGTCTGCCGTCATTAACCTGCCTTTGTGTTGTGGGGCTTGGCCAAGCCCTGAAATTCAGCTGCAAAGTATAACCAGCTGCCGATGGCAGAACTACCCCGACGGCAAGGTCATGCCTTGCCAGAAGGGCATTGATGCTCAAACCGGGCAGGCAAACGGGCGCCTTGGCGTTATACTGGCGGCTTTCAGCCACCGGAATGGAGTTGACTATGGCAAAACACACTGCCAATCGATCGATGGGCACCGTGGCTCTGCGCTGGCATGGCGATAGCCTCGAGTTGCTGGACCAACGCCTGCTGCCTGCAGAAGAGCATTGGATTAAAGCGGAAGGCGCTTCCGGTGTCGCCCAGTGCATTACCGATATGGTGGTGCGCGGAGCCCCTGCGATCGGCATCAGTGCCGCCTATGGTGTTGCCCTGGCCGCCAGGCATGCGGGCGCAGGCGATTGGCGGGCAGAGGTGCACAAGGCCATTGACGAGCTGGCGCAATCCAGGCCAACGGCGGTTAACCTGTTCTGGGCTCTTGAGCGCATGAAAGGCGTGTTTGAGCGCTGTGAATCCCTGGCCGAAGCCACCCGTCAGCTGGCCGCCGAAGCAGTGCGCATTCATGAGGAAGATCTGGCGGCGAACCTTGCCATGGCGGACCATGCGCTGGAGGTCATGGCGCCTGAAAAGGCCATGTCGGTGCTGACGCACTGCAACACCGGTGCCCTGGCAACCGGCGGCTATGGCACGGCGCTCGGCGTGATACGCCGGTTGCACGAGGAAAAGCTGCTGAGCCGGGTGTACGCGGACGAAACCCGGCCCTGGTTGCAGGGCAGCAGGCTGACGGCGTGGGAACTCACCCGCGACAAAATTCCGGTCACCCTGAACGCCGATGGCGCAGCGGCGGCCATCATGGCTTCCGGCAGAGTTAAGTGGGTGATCGTTGGGGCCGACCGGATTACCGCCAATGGCGATGTGGCGAACAAGATAGGTACATACAATCTGGCCGTTCTGGCCCGCCATCACAAGGTCGGTTTCATGGTGGTGGCACCCTCCAGCACAGTGGATATGGCGCTGGAGTCCGGCCAGGATATTCCTATCGAAGAACGTGATGGCACCGAGGTGCGGGAAATTCGGGGAATTCCGCTGGCACCGGCTGGCGTGGAGGTGTTCAACCCGGTGTTTGATGTGACGCCAGCCAGCCTGATTGATGCGATTGTTACAGAAAAAGGCGCTGTCAGGAATCCGAACATCACCGGTATGCGTGCATTATTTGCTTGAGGGCGCTTTTTTCTCTGTAGGTCCGGAGGGCTGCAGGCTTGCCTTCAGCTCCTCCATCTCGGCTTCCTGCTGTTCGATAAAGTGCATCGACATCTCGAAGCTATGGCGGGTGAACTCCAATACCTTACGGAACCCCTCGTCCGAGAGATTGCGGGCGTCATCGTGGCGCCGGAAGATATTGATAAATTCCCTTTCCCGCTCGAACTGCAGGGGAATGCGGCCGATGCCCCAATCGTTCAGAATCTGCCACACCTCCGGATTATAGTTCCGGGTGGTACGCATGATGAACGGAATGGGGTCGTTCCTGGCGATCAGCGCCGCCAGGCGCAGAATCAGCTCGAAAGACAGGGTAGAGGTGCCGTTTTCGATGGCCTCAAGCAGGGACTTATCCTTGAGATTCAGCGCCTCGCTCATCTCAGACAGGGTGAGGCCGGCCACCTCCCGGATGTCTTTCAGGGACTGGCCGGCAGCGAGCATGGTTCGCAGCTGGTCCTGGGAATTGACCAGGGCCCGTCCCACCCGCAATGAGGTGTCGGTGGCCCGGGCACCCAGGCGGAGTGCCGAGCCGGTAAAGCCCACAATGCGATCGATAATGCCGTCGGAGGTTTTATTCCGGCCGCCGGGCTGTTCAATGCTTTCCACCTGCTCCATGGAACGCATGGCATGCAGGGCGTCCAGCAGCATGTCCTGCAGGACGCGGGCCCGTTGGCTGCTTTCCGGTTGATCCTTCGTTGCCCGGTCAGCCATGGCGATTATCTGGCTTCAGCCTTGGCGGCAAATTGTGTTGGCTTCAGGATAGACGCGGTACGCTGATCAAGCTCGAGCAGGTCGGCCATGATATGACCACCCTCGCGGATCACGAAGTCCAGCTCTTCATCGGTGCTGTCGAGATCTGCGGCCTGTTCGTCCTGCCATTGTTCCAGCTCTTCCAGGGTCTTGAACGGCTCTTCTCCGCGCAGTTCCCGACGTGCGTTGGCAATGGTCAGCCGAGTTCTCTCAATCTGTTCGTGGTGTGCCTTGCGTTCATCCATATTGAGGCTGACGTAGGTCATTTCACGTTGCTTGGTCAGGAACTCAATTTCCTGCTCCAGCAGGCTGAATTCGGGGCTGGCCGAGAAACGGGCTTCATGGCGCTTGCGCAGCTCGTCAATAACACCGCTGAAATCAAAGTACCGGGTGTGGGGCACGGCTTCGATCTGGTCCCAGGGCAGGGCATGATCCAGCGCGTCTTCGCCAATTCGCGACGTGTCGACCCGTGACGGAATCTCGATATCCGGAATGACACCCTTATGTTGGGTAGAACCACCAGACACCCGATAGAACTTGGATTGGGTGATCTTCAGCTGGCCGTGGTTTAGTGGCCGCACGGCTTGAACCGTACCCTTGCCGAACGTCTGAGAGCCCACCACCAGGCCGCGGCCGTAATCCTGAATGGCGCCGGCAAAGATCTCCGAGGCCGAGGCACTCATGCGATTCACCAAAACCACCAGGGGGCCGTCGTAGGCAACCGAGGGGTCTTCGTCGTTAAGAATCTGCACATCATTATTGGCGTTACGAATCTGCACGGTGGGGCCCTTGTCGATAAACAGGCCTACCAGGTCATTGGCCTCATGCAGGGCACCGCCACCGTTGTTGCGGAGGTCCATGACGACGCCGTCAACACCTTGTTCCTTGAGATCGTCCAGAAGCCTGCGAACGTCACGGGTCGTGCTCTTGTAGTTGGGGTCACCGGCCTGCATGGCCTGGAAGTCGGCGTAAAAGGTCGGAATGGTGATCACGCCAACACGGTAGGTTTCGCCGGAACGGTCCAGCTCGATGATGTCCTTGCTGGCGCTTTGTTCTTCCAGTTTGACTTCATCCCGGCTGATGGCAATGGTGCGGGTGACGCTCTCGTCGGCGGCGTTGGCAGGGATCACTTCCAGGGTAACGGTGGAGTTACGGGGACCACGTATCAGGTCAACCACCTCGTCCAGACGCCAGCCAATGACGTTTACCGGCTTTTCGCCCTCCTGAGCCACGGAGATAATACGGTCTGCCGTTTGCAGTTGGCCCTGCTTGGCGGCGGGGCCACCCGGCACCAGGCGAACCACTTTGGTGTATTCGTTGTCGGATTGCAGGACCGCACCGATGCCCTCAAGTGACAGGCTCATATTGATGTTGAAGTTTTCAGACGTGCGCGGTGAGAAATAGGACGTGTGCGGGTCCCACATGCCGGCAAAGGCATTCATATACGCCTGAAACGCATCCTCGCTGCGGGCCTGGTAGGCGCGTTTCAGCTGACCTTCATACCGGCGGCGCAGGTTGTCTTTGATGGTGTCGTCTTCCGTACCGTTCAGGCGCTGGGCCAGTACGGCATTCTTGATTCGCTTGATCCAGAGGGCATCGAGGGCTTCCTGGTCTGGTTCCCAGTCGGCCTTGGAGCGATCCACCCGAATGCGCTCATCGGTGTTGAAATCAAGCTCATCCAGGCCGTTATCAATAACGTTCAGGGCAAACTGAAGCCGCTCGATGATGCGCTGCTGGACCAGGTTGTAGATCTCGAACCCTGGCTGAAGCTGGCCTGTTTTCAGGGCGGAACCGAGCCGGGATTTTGCCTTGGCGAGCAGGTCGATATCCTGTTGGGACAGATAGATGCGCTGGCCATCCAGGTATTTCAGGTACGCATCGAAAACATCGCCAGACAGTTCATCACTGATGCCAAGATTACGAAAATGTGTGAATTGCAGTTGGCGAGCGATCAGGATGTTGGCCCGGGCCTGGTCAATGGTTGGGGCCACAGGCTGGTAAACCGCCGTGTCGTCAATTTTTGCCTGCGCGACGGACATGCCAGACATCAGCAAAGAGAGTGTCAGTGCTGTGCAAGCGCCCACCCTGCTGGCTCTGGATGGCTTGGTGTGACGCTGCATGAGTTTTTCCGCAATGGCCATAAATGCATACCTGACGATACTGGACGGCTGAACAATCGGATTTCAGCCTAACATGTTCAGACGCCGATGACTGTGACGACGGCTCTGACCCGTAATGAATTTATTGTAGGCAACCGCTACACCTGTTGCCATAGGCCATGGGTATCGCTTCGTGACAATATGTCCATATACGTTGCTGCCTATCTTTTCAGATTGGGGCAGGTTGCAGGAAGTAAGGAGGAGGGGGCGTAAAATGGCCGGAGGAGGAATCCCTCCGGCCGGTTGGGTCAGGCGAAGGACTCGTTGTTTTCTGCCTTCTGCAGAAGCAGTGCTGGTGGCGTGAAGCGCTCACCATACTGGTCCGCCAGCTGCTGTGCCCGTTCAGCGAAAGCACGAACTCCATACTGGTTGACGAACTGGATGGCACCGCCCGTCCAGGGGGCGTAGCCGATGCCGAAGATGCTGCCAATGTTGGCATCTTCCACGGTTCTCAGCACGCCTTCCTCGAGACAACGGATGGTCTCGATCGCCTGCATGAACAGAATGCGGTCTTTCAGGTCCTGCAGCTGGGCGCTGCGAGCCTTGGCCTGGTCTACGAACAGGTTCTCCAGTTCCGGCCACAGGTACTTTTTACCTTTCTCCGGGTACTCGTAGAAACCGGCACCGGCGGCTTTGCCCTTGCGACCATGGGTGTCGACCATGGCATCGATGACCGCTTCGGCCGGGTGTGGCTGCCAGGTGCCGCCGGCGGCTTCGGTGTCTTTCTTGCTCTGCGCGCGGATGTGCTGCATCAGCGTCATGCTGACTTCGTCGGAGATCGCCAGTGGCCCCACCGGCATGCCGGCCAGAAGCCCTGCATTCTCGATACTTGAGGGATGAATGCCTTCAGCCAGCATACTGATGCCTTCGTTCACGAACGTACCGAACACTCGGGAGGTGAAGAAGCCGCGGCTGTCGTTCACCACAATGGGGATCTTGCCGATTTGCTGCACGTAGTCGAACGCCCGAGCCAGGGTGTCATCGGAGGTTTTCTCGCCAACGATGATTTCCACCAGCTGCATTTTGTCCACCGGGGAGAAAAAGTGCAGACCGATGAAGTTGTCCGGCTTGGCAGAAGCCTTGGCCAACTGGGTAATGGGAATGGTGGAGGTGTTGGAGGCAAAGATGCCGTTGGCCACCATTTTCGGCTCGGCTTCCTGGGTTACCTTGGCTTTGAGATCGCTGTCTTCAAAGACTGCTTCGATGATCAGATCGCAACCTTCCAGATCGTCGGCGGAACCCGTGGCTTTAATGCGGGCCAGCACCTCGTCTTTCTGGGCTTCGGTCATGCGGCCGCGGCTGACTTTCTTGGCCAGCAGGTTTTCGGAGTAGCGTTTGCCTTTCTCCGCGTTTTCCACGGAAACATCCTTCAGCACCACCTCAATGCCGCGGCTGGCGGTGGAGTAGGCAATGCCGGCACCCATCATGCCGGCACCCAATACCCCGACTTTCTTGAAAGTTTCTTTTTCAACACCGTCCGGGCGGCTGCCGCCAGCCTTGATGGCGTTGAGCTGGAACCAGAAGGTGCCGGTCATGTTCTTGGCCACCTGACCGGTGGCCAGCTCGGCAAAGTAACGGGTTTCAATCAGACTGCCGTTGTCGAAGTCCACCTGGGCGCCTTCCACGGCGGCGGCCAGAATCCGCTCAGGGGCAGGGTAACAGCCCTTGGTTTTTTGCTTGAGCATCGCGGGTGCGATGGCCAGCTTCTGCGCCATGGCAGGATGGTGCGGGGCGCCGCCGGGGAATCGGAAGCCTTTCTGGTCCCAGGGCTGCTGGCACTTGGGGTTGGCTTCGATGAAGGCCCGGGCCTTGGCGATCATGTCGTCCGGTGAGCTGGCCAGTTCATTCACGATTCCGGCTTTCAGGGCTGCTTTGGGGTTAACCTTCTTTCCTTCCATCAGGAACGGGAAGGCGGCTTCCAGGCCGATCATCCGGGGCAGACGCTGGGTACCGCCACCGCCGGGTAGCAGGCCCAAGGTCACCTCTGGCAAGCCCAGTTGGGTGCGGTCGTCATCAATGGCAACGCGGTGATGGCAGGCCAGGGCAAGTTCCAGGCCACCACCCAGAGCGGTGCCGTTGATGGCAGCCACCACAGGTTTGCCACAGGTTTCCAGCACTCGCATGTCGGCTTTCAGGCCGTTGACCATGTCTTCGAATTCTTTGGCTTGCTCGCGGGTGACTTTGTACAGTTCGTTCAGGTCGCCGCCGGCGAAGAAGGTCTTCTTGGCGGAGGCGAGAATGATACCTTTGATGTTGTCCAGGTCACCTTTGACCTTATTGACGGTGTCGGTCAGGGCGGTCCGAAATTCGCCATTCATGGTATTGGCGGACTGGCCTGGCATGTCAATGGTCAGGGTCAGAATCTGGTCTGAACCCAGGTCGTATTGGATGGCACTCATGGTCGGTTCCTTTTTTTTGAAAGTGGTGTTCAGACGCGCTCGATGATGGTGGCAATGCCCATGCCGCCGCCCACACACAGGGTGGCCAGGCCGTAGCGCAGTTCACGGCGTTCCAGTTCATCCAGCAGAGTGCCGAGGATGATGGCGCCGGTAGCACCCAGCGGGTGGCCCATGGCGATGGCGCCGCCGTTTACATTCACTTTCTCGTCCGGAACGGACAGTTCTTTCTGGAAGCGCATCACCACCGAGGCGAAGGCTTCGTTCACTTCAAACAGGTCGATCTGGTCCACGGTCATCCCGGCTTTCTCCAGTGCCTTGCGGGCAGCCGGGGCCGGGCCGGTGAGCATAATGGTGGGGTCGGTGCTGGTAACGGCAGTGGCTACGATGCGGGCGCGTGGCTTGAGGCCAAGTTCCTTGCCCTTGGCTTCGCTGCCAATCAGCATGGCGGTGGCACCGTCGACAATGCCGGAGGAGTTGCCGGCGTGGTGCACGTGGTTGATCTTCTCCACGTAGTGGTATTTTTCCCGTGCTACGCCGTCAAAGCCCATCTCGCCCATCATCTGGAACGAGGGCTTGAGGCCGGCCAGGGATTCCACGGTGGTGTTGCCGCGCACGTGCTCGTCGCGGTCCAGGATCACCACGCCGTTCTGATCAGTAACCGGCACGATGGATTTGGCAAAGTACCCCTTTTTCCAGGCATTGGCGGCTTTTTGCTGGGATTTCACGGCAAAGCCATCGACATCTTCACGAGTGAAGCCTTCCAGAGTAGCGATCAGGTCGGCGCCGATACCTTGAGGCATGAAACCTGTATGCAGGTTGGTTTCCGGGTCGGTCGCCCAGGCGCCGCCATCGGAGCCCATCGGAACGCGAGACATCGCCTCTACACCACCGGCAACCACCATATCTTCCCAGCCGGAACGCACTTTCATGGCAGCCAGGTTAACGGCTTCCAGGCCGGAGGCGCAGAAACGGTTCAGGGTAACGCCGGCCACTTTCTCATCCCAGTCGGCGGCGAGTGCGGCGGTTTTGGCAATGTCGGCACCCTGGTCGCCCACGGCGGTGACGCAGCCCATCACGATGTCGTCCACCTGGGCGGTATCCAGCTGATTGCGCGCCTGCAGCGCTTTGAGCACGGTGGTCAGCAGGCTGATGGGTTTGACGCTGTGCAATGAACCGTCTTTCTTGCCGCGGCCGCGGGGGGTGCGAACGGCATCGAAGATGTACGCCTCGGTTGTCATGGTTGTTCCTCTGTTGATTGTTTTCCGGGCACGTTAGATTCAGAGCAGTAACCATAGCGGTTACTCGCTGCGCTGGGTAATGACAGGCGCTGCCAATCCCATTGGCTAAATTGCTCAGTCACAATGACAGCAGGCGGTTCGCCTTCTATGTTGAAGAGTAGATCATCAGCAAGCAGGCATAGGTGTGGTTATGTCACTGAGAGACGCGATCGACAACTTCTACGAACGGCTGGTGCTGGACGCCATTGATGCCACTCGGCAGGAAACGGACACGGCGGATTACCTGACAGACGTGATGTGTGTGGCTTTGAACCGGTTGCCCGCCCGCTACTATCGGCACACGATTGATATGATGTTTTATCTGGCGGATGAAGAGTTGAAAGAGATGAAACAAAAATCCCTGGCCGCGGTGAAGCAGGCCAGGGATTTTGTCAGTGAGCACCAGCGGGACTGAGTTCAGTCTGACGCAAGCATGGCATCCAGCGCCCGGTTCAGACGGTCGGCATTTTCCGGCGTTACATCATCGCCGCCAGGCTGGCTGCACCATAGGGCCACCAGTCGTTCCAGCTCTTTGAGCGGCGTTTCGGTCTCACCATTACCAAGCCCCTCTGCCAGCCTCTGAACCTGAATTTCCATCCGGCGCTGCTGGTCCTGTTCCGGAGTGGGTGCGCCCGCCAGAATTTCGGCCCGTATGGCCAGATCTCTGCCAGCTAATCGGTCGGTCCCGTTGCACAATTTGGCCCAATGGGATGGCAGGGCATCGTCGGCCAGGCGTCCCTGGGCCTTGTCGGTGATCAGCGTTTTCCAGGACTCGAGAGTATTGGCCATTGCTCTGGCCTGGGCAATCCTGTCCAGCCGTTGCCGCAGCTGTTGAACCCGTTCTTTAACCTCACCCGAAAGCCCGCCGCCGGCAATCTGCTTTACCGCACCCCGGGCGTCACTCAGCACGGCGTCATCGGCTTCTGCGCCCAGGTGTTGGTATTGGGCCAGCACGGCCTGTGCGGCCTGGTCCGCCTCTTCTGCCGCCTGCTGACGTGCTGAACGCTGGGCATCCCGGCGCGCAAAAATCTGGTCACAGGCTTTGCGGAATGCCTGCCACATTTTGCGATCTTCCCGGTGGCGGGTAATGCCGATGGCTTTCCATTCGGTTTGCAGTGCCTTCGCCTGCTCCATGGCTTCCTGCAGGGGTTCGTGCTCGATCAGTGCCCTTGCGCGGTCAACAATGGTCTGCTTCAGGGCTTCGTTCTTCAGGCGTTCATCGTCAAGAGGACGTTCCAGTTTTTTGAGAAGCTCGTCGAAACGCTTCTGAACCAGGCGATTGTCTTTGAAATCCACCGGCCAGGCGCTTTTCCATTCCTGACGGGCGGTTTGGTGAATGCGCTCGGCCGCCTTCCAGTCGATGGCCGACCAGTCTGCATTGGCCAGGAAATGCTCCAGTTGGTCACAGATCGCTTCCCGCGTGTGCAGGTTGGCCTGTTTCAGGTCCGATTTTGCCTCAAAGTAGGCTTTGCAGGGCTCGTAAGCTGTATCGGACGCCGCTTTGAAACGACTCCAGAGCGACCGGTCGGATGAGCCACCCAAGTCGCGCCATTCGTTCTGCAGTTCTTTGATGCGCTCGGCTTTGATCTCCGGCTCAATGGGCTGATCCGCCAGGTGCTCCATCTGTTCACAGAGGGCGAGTTGTTTGGGTTCTGTCGCAAACCCTTGCCAGTCGCTCAGCTCTCGGAACTGGCCGGTGAGCAGTTGCATCCTGGCCTGAAGCTGTTTGCGCTGGCGACCGTCCAATTGTTGGAACTGGTTCTGGGCGAGCTTGAGCAGCTGCTTGGATTCCTTGAACTGCTTGGCCTCGAGGGCCGATTCCAGCTTCGGAAGGGTGTTGTGCAGTGCCTCGGCGGCGGCTTTCTGCTCGTCCCGGTTGCCGCCGGCCGGCTGAGCTGGCCGTGGTTTGCCCGCCAGTTTGCGAACCGGCGCAAGCTCAGCTGGCTGGGGGAAGTCTGATGGCCACTCAATTTCCTTCAGCAGCGCCAGGGCTTTCTGACGATGGCCATCGTCAGCCTCTTCAGTACCTGCTACCTGTGTTAGTTCTGAGAGAGTGTCCCTGGCCTGTGTAAACCGTCGAACCGCACTGAGATAGTTGCGCAGTGCCAGCATTCTCGATTCGTAATCTTTTTGCTCCTGCTTCTCTACCTGGGTATCCCGGGTGGCTTCCAGCCATCGGTTTTCCTGGGTCTTCTGCAGGGCATCCAGGGCGGATAGGGAGGGTAGGGTGCTGGATTCCTGGGAAGTCAGGTCGTTCAGGGTCTGCTCAAGCAGGGCCAGTGTCTCTGAGCGTTGAAGCGCCTGTTCCCGGTGGCGTGCCTCCTCCTGCCGCGCCTGTTCCATCTGTTTCAGGCGCTCCCGGCACTGGTGCACGGCTTCCAGAAACTGCTGGGATTGCTCTGCTGTGGCGCTTGACTGGACCTCACTCCAGTTATCCTGCAGTGCCTCCAGCCGCGCCTGATAGAGCTTGAGGTCTTCACTGGCGGCCTGGTCTTCAGCCTGGCCGATCAGGGTTTTGATTCGCTGGCGAACGGCGGCTTCGGCAGCTTGCTGTGCCTTCAGGCTTTGAAGGCTCTGCTTGACGGCCTGGTAAACACTTTTGTCCCGGCCCTTGGCCTGTTTCTGGACCTGCTGTAGCTGGGTCTCATCTGTAAGAGCGGCGGCAGCTTCAAGTCGGATGGCTGCGGTCACCCCGTCAATCGCCAATGTGGTCAGTTGGGCCTGGTCCGGGTTGCTTCCGAGTTGTTGTTCCTGCTGGTTTTTCAGGAGTTGCCTGGTTTCTTCCTGTGAGGGTTGACTGGGTTCAGATTTTGCCGGTGTCCGGGGTGCGGTTGCCGGGTTGGCCTTGCGAGACTTGAACAGTTTCTGAATGAATGCAGCCATACAAAGGTATCCTTCGGGATTGAAACCAGTCAGCAGTGGCGGCAAAGTGGGCCGCCACCGTTCATCGGCTCACAGGCGTGGGCCGGGTAGTTGAAAGAATCGGCCGCTAGTCTAGCGTTTTGGATGCATTTGCGGGAAGGGGCTTTATGGCAAAACACGAAAAAGATCAGGACCCGGAATACAAAGCCCGCTCTGCGGCACTGCGCCTGCTCGCCCGCCGAGAGCACAGTCGTTACGAGCTGGCATTAAAACTGCGGCAACGGCATATTGAAGGCGATCTGATTGATACTGTTCTCGACGAGTATGAGCACGAAGGCTGGCTGAGCGATCAGCGCTTTGCCGATGTGTATGCCCGGCAGAGAATGGACCTTGGCTATGGGCCCTTGAGGATTCTGGCAGAGCTGCAACAGCGGGGCGTTCATTTCACTCCGGAATGTCTCGATGAAGTCTCAGAGGAAGACTGGTGCCAGCGGGCTGTTCGCTTGCGTGCCAAACGTTACGGTCTGGGGCGGCTGGACGATGATTTGCCGGAGAAGCTACGGCAGTCACGATTCCTGAGTCGCAGAGGCTTCTCCGCGACTCAGGTAGAGCGGGCGCTGGAAGCACGTGAGGAAGAATGGGGCGATGGGCTCTCGTGGTGAGTCTGGGGAGCAACTGCCCACTTACAGAGTGGGTGGAATCATCCCCAGCTCCGGCGGCAAGGCTGCCCGCAAATCCGGCCCCGGCGTCTCAGGTGATTCTGTCTGTGCGGCTGCTTCTTCAGACTGCCGATCAAGCCACACCACTTCCTGATCAGCGTCAGGTTTGGGTTGGTCGGGCTCCGTGATGCGGGTGAGTACATCGTAATACCGGCGAATGTTCTGAACGTACACCACCGGTTCGTGGCCGCGGGCATAGCCAAAGCGGGTTTTGGTGTACCACTCTTTCTGGGCCAGCAGCGGTAGAAACTCTTTAACATCCATCCAGCGATCCGGATTTCTTCCGGCGGATTCCGTCAACCTTCTCGCATCTTCCAGGTGGCCGAACCCGACATTGTAAGATGCCAGGGCGAACCAGGTGCGGTCGGGCTCCGGAATACGCTCGGGGATCTTGGCGTGCACCATCTTGAAATAGCGGGCGCCACCTTCAATGCTCTCTTCAGGATCAAGGCGGTTGTTGATGCCGATGTAGCTGGCGGTGGTGCGGGTGAGCATCATCAAGCCCCGAACCCCGGTGGGTGACACTGCGTTCGGGCGCCAGTGGGATTCCTGGTAACCGATCGCAGCCAGCAGTCGCCAGTCGAGGTCAATGTCTCTTGCGTAATTCTGGAACAGCGACTGGTACTTCGGCAGGCGATTTTCCACGTGGTGCATAAATGTGCGCGCGCCCACATAGTTCAAACGGTCGAGGTGGCCGTAAAAGCGTTCTGCCAGTTGGGCCATCGAGCCATTGCCCCTGGCCCGCTCCAGAAAATCTTTGGCAGCGTTTGCCAGCGTTTCGTCCTGGGCGATCGGGAACAGCCACACCAGGTCTCTGGGCTCACCTAGAGCAAAGCCTTCCTTGACCATCGGAAAGTAGACATGGTTCAGGTCCAGCTCATTCGATGAAACGGCAGCGTAGGCAATTTCTCCGGTTTCAACCCTCGCCAGCAGCCCCGCAGCATCCAGCCCAGGATGGATGTGCCGGTGAACCTGGGTGCCTTCCGGGTCATCGGCAATCAGGTGCTCATGGTTGCTGTCAGCGAGCAGGTGCAGGGTTTCACCGCCAAGGTCGGCCAGTGAGGCTGGACGGGGGAAATCACGGTTATAAACCACAACCGATTGCGCCTGCACGCCGATGGGAACTGCGCGATACCTGCTTTCAAAATCGGGTTGCTCCGCCATGCCGGCGAGGCCGATGTGGGCGTAGTTACGCGAGAGTACGGAGAGAATCTCGGTATTGTCTTCGGCCACCCGCACACGCAGTTCGACCCCCAGTTCTTCAGCGAACCGGCTGGCAAGCTCGTAATCGTATCCGGTTGGTGCGTCTCGGCCCTCGTAGTAGATGGAAGGCGCTACGCGGGTAATCACGTGAAGCACACCCACGTCCCTGACCTCCTGGAGCGTGGTCGGGCGGGAACAGCCGGTCGCGGACAATGCTGTGGTCAACACTAACGCCAGCGGAAAACTGGTACTGCGAAGATGCCTGAAAAATCGCGACAAATCCCTGATCTCCATATAGCTCAATGTTCAGGAGGTTGTGACCGGGTCACTGTTTTTCCTGTTTTATGATGCCTGAGGCTTTCCATGCTTCTGGCCAATGATCCCCTGAGACGTCAGCGGGGTCAATCAAACTGATTAATTACTGTGCAAAACAATGTTAATTGTACAGCCGCTAAAGAACCTACCTTGCGCTGTATCCTGCGTTCGGTTTCAAGTATCATGGCGGCCTTTCAGACGTCCCCCGATTCGCGCGATACAGGTTGATATCATGCTTGAACTTCGCGGCGCTCCCGCGCTCTCGCCTTTCCGTTCCAGAAAGCTGCACTCCCGGATTCAGCAACTTGTTCCTGATGTGGAGCATGTGTACGCAGAATTCATGCACTTTGTGGATCTCGATGCCGACCTTTCCGATGCGGAACAGGCAATACTTGATCGCCTTCTGACCTACGGACCCAGTGTCGAACTGGAGCAGCCAGATGGTGTTTTGTTTCTGGTGGTCCCGCGCCCAGGCACACTTTCTCCGTGGTCCAGTAAGGCTACCGATATCGCTCGCAACTGTGGCCTGCGACAGATTCGCAGAATTGAACGCGGTATCGCTTACTACGTTCGCTCCTCCAGCAAGCTTGGCCTCGAACAGCGAGAAAAAATTGCAACCCTGCTGCATGACCGCATGACCCAGAAAGTATTCCATGAGACGGGTGGCGCCGAGTTGCTGTTCAGTCATGACGAGCCCCGGCCCCTCGGCCGGGTGCCGGTGCTGGCCGGTGGCCGGGGTGCTTTGGTTGAGGCAAACGGGCGCCTCGGCCTTGCCCTGGCCGACGACGAGATCGATTACCTGGTAACGGCGTTCACCGACCTTGAGCGTGATCCGACGGACGTCGAGCTGATGATGTTTGCCCAGGCAAACTCGGAGCATTGCCGCCACAAGATCTTTAACGCCTCCTGGGATATTGATGGCGAAGGCCAGGAAAAATCCCTGTTTGCAATGATCAAGAACACCTTCGAGATGAACAGCGAAGGTGTGCTCTCTGCCTATAAGGACAACGCTGCAGTTATTACTGGTAGCGAGGCGGGCCGTTTCTTCCCGGCACCGGAAACCGGTGTTTACAGTTATAACCGGGAGCCGGTGCATATTCTGATGAAGGTGGAAACCCATAACCACCCGACTGCTATCTCACCCTTTGCCGGCGCCGCAACAGGCTCCGGTGGCGAGATCCGCGATGAAGGTGCGACCGGTCGTGGTTCCAAGCCCAAGGCGGGCCTTGCAGGCTTTACCGTTTCCAACCTTAATATTCCGGGCGACGAGCAGCCTTGGGAGTTTGGTTATGGCAAGCCGGACCGGATCGCCTCGCCGCTGGATATCATGATTGAAGGTCCCATCGGTGGTGCCGCTTTCAATAACGAGTTTGGCCGGCCCAACCTGGCGGGTTACTTCCGTACCTTTGAAGAGAAGGTTCCCGGTGCGGCGGGTGAAGAAGTGCGTGGTTACCACAAGCCCATCATGATTGCCGGCGGCCTGGGTAACATTCGCGAGAATCACGTCGAGAAGGGCAATATCCCGGTCGGCGCCAAACTGATCGTGCTGGGCGGTCCTTCCATGTTGATCGGACTTGGAGGTGGCGCTGCGTCCTCCATGGATTCCGGTTCCAGCAATGAGAATCTGGATTTTGCGTCGGTTCAACGGGACAACCCGGAGATGGAACGCCGTTGCCAGGAAGTGATTGACCGTTGCTGGCAGATGGGGGAAGACAACCCGATTTGCTTCATCCACGATGTGGGCGCGGGCGGTCTCTCCAACGCCATGCCTGAACTGGTCAAAGATGGGGGCCGGGGCGGCAAATTCGAATTGCGTGACATCCCGAGTGACGAGCCGGGCATGTCACCCCTGGAAATCTGGTGTAACGAATCCCAGGAACGCTACGTGATGGCCGTGGCACCGGAAAATCTGGACTTGTTCGATGCCCTTTGCCGCCGTGAGCGCTGTCCTTATGCCGTGATCGGTGAAGCTACCGAAGCGCATCATCTGGAACTGGGTGACTCCTATTTTGATGACAAGCCTGTCGACCTGCCAATGGAAGTGTTGTTTGGCAAACCGCCGAGAATGCATCGCAGTGTTGCGCGTTCGTCGTTTACCAAACCGATCTTCGATTCCACCAAGATCGATTTGCACGACGCCATTCGTCGCGTACTCCGCTTGCCGTCGGTGGGCTCCAAGAGCTTCCTGATTACCATCGGTGACCGAACCATCACCGGGCTGGTCGCCCGTGATCAGATGGTTGGGCCCTGGCAGGTGCCGGTCAGCGATGTGGCGGTTACTGCGGCATCCTTTGACGTACGCACCGGTGAGGCTATGGCCATGGGCGAGCGCACGCCGCTGGCGGTGATTGACGCTCCGGCTTCAGGCCGAATGGCCGTAGGTGAAGTGATTACC
Organism: Marinobacter sp. KM021; assembly: GCF_050707965.1. NCBI lineage: Bacteria > Pseudomonadati > Pseudomonadota > Gammaproteobacteria > Pseudomonadales > Marinobacteraceae > Marinobacter > Marinobacter sp. KM021. The sequence goes on along the minus strand of NZ_CP136129.1, from coordinate 1,738,419 downwards.
AACCTGGCGGCGGCGGCAATCGGTAAGCTCTCGGACATTCGTTTATCGGCTAACTGGATGGCCGCGGCTGGTCACCCGGGTGAAGACGAGAACCTGTACGAGACCGTAAAAGCGGTTGGCATGGAATTGTGTCCGGACCTGGGTATTACCATCCCGGTGGGTAAAGATTCCATGTCGATGAAAACCACCTGGGAAGAGGACAACGGTGAGCAGAAGAGTGTTACCGCACCGCTGTCTCTGATTGTCAGTGGTTTTGCGCCGGTAACCGACGTTGCCCGTACACTTACTCCGCAGTTGCGATCGGATGCCGGTGAAACAGACCTTATTCTGATTGATCTGGCCGCCGGCCAGAATCGCCTTGGTGGCTCTGCACTGGCGCAGGTGTACCGTCAGGTTGGCGCGGTAGCGCCTGATCTGGATGATCCGGAAGATATAAAGGCTTTCTTTGCAGTCGTGCAGGGCTTGAACGCCGACGGCAAGCTGCTGGCTTACCATGACCGCTCAGACGGTGGTCTGTTTGTCACGCTGGCGGAAATGGCGTTTGCAGGCCGGACAGGTCTGGACATCAAGCTGGATGGTCTTGCCGAAGACAGCTCCCAGTTTGCCCGTGAGCTCTTCAACGAAGAGCTGGGCGCTGTGATCCAGGTTCGCCGTGACGACACCAGCTTTGTCCTGCAGCAGTTCTCGGCCGCCGGCCTGGGCGACCATACAAGCGTTGTGGGCACACTGAATGACAAGGACCGCGTGCGCCTGACATTCGGTGGTGACACCGTGGTGGATGAATCCCGTACCGAGCTGCAGCGTCTGTGGGCGGAAACCAGTTACCGTATCCAGTCGCTGCGGGATAACGCGGACTGTGCCCAGGAAGAGTTCGACAACCTGCTGGACGAGAACGACCCGGGGTTGAGTGTTGAGCTTAGTTACGACATCAATGAAGATATTGCTGCGCCGTATATCAGTACCGGTGCACGCCCGAAGGTTGCGGTGCTTCGGGAGCAGGGCGTTAACGGCCAGGTTGAAATGGCTGCAGCGTTTGATCGGGCTGGTTTCGAGGCAGTAGACGTCCATATGAGCGATCTGCTGTCCGGTCGCATTACGCTCGAGACATTCCAGAGCCTGGTTGCCTGTGGTGGCTTCTCTTACGGCGATGTTCTGGGCGCCGGTGAGGGTTGGGCCAAGTCCATTCTGTTCAATGATCGGGTGCGAGATCAGTTTGCTGCCTTCTTCAACCGTCAGGACACTCTCGCGTTGGGCGTTTGCAATGGTTGCCAGATGCTTTCCAACTTGCATGAACTGATTCCGGGAAGCGAAGGTTGGCCGCGTTTTGTACGTAACCAGTCCGAACAGTTTGAGGCCCGCCTGGTCATGGTGGAGGTGGCGCAGTCACCGTCTGCGTTCCTTGATGGCATGGCCGGTTCTCGCATGCCGATTGCCGTTGCCCATGGTGAGGGTCGAGTGGAGTTTGCCTCTGGTAATTCGGCTCAGTCCCTTGCAGACAGCGAGTTGGTGGCCATGCGGTATGTGGACAACCGGGGCCAGCAGACCGCGCGGTATCCGTACAACCCCAACGGTTCAGAGGCTGGCATTACTGGTGTTACTTCCCGGGATGGCCGGGTGACCATCATGATGCCGCACCCAGAGCGTGTTTTCCGGGCGGTGCAGCACTCCTGGCGGCCAGATGACTGGCAGGAAGATGGTCCCTGGATCCGCATGTTCAGGAATGCGAGGCGCTGGCTTGGCTGATTAAGCCAGTCAATCCGGGCGTGGTGGAAACCGGTCTGCAGAGTGTCCCTGACGGGGCATTTCTCGGACCGGTTTTTTTATGCTCAATGATGAGGCTTGCTGCGCAAAAAGTGAGCAAATAAAATCTCTAAAAGTTCTGAAATTTGTCAGTCAAGGCCTTGACTAGAGAACTTTATGCACATTCCTGGTGCTTTGCTGGCTGAACTGTGAACAAAGTCCAAGAATTGCGTTCATTTTTTGCTCTAGCATCGTAAGATATTGAAAAATATAAATAAAAACAAATGGGCGATTTTGTCGCCAATTTGAGGGGAGGTCAGTAACTGTGGGGGTTGGAGGCCGATTCCCAAAAACTTTCCCCAGAGTTATCCACAGATTCTGTGGGTAAGTTTGTAATGCCTTGTTCCGGATAAAAGTTGACCAATTTGAGGGTGACTATGTACAAGCTTTGCTACTTCGTACCGGAGAGCCATCTTGAGCAAACCAAGCAGGCATTATTTGATGCTGGCGCGGGAAAAATCGGGGATTACGACAGCTGCGCATGGCAGTGTGAAGGCGAGGGGCAGTTCCGACCCCTGGCGGGGAGCGATCCGTTTCTGGGAAGCCAGGGAGAGCTTGAGCGTGTTAGGGAATTCAAGGTGGAACTGGTGTGTAGCGACGAGCTTATCAAGCCTGCAGTCTATGCACTCAAGCAGGCCCATCCTTACGAGGAGCCCGCCTATGAGGTGTATCGCCTGGAAACGTTCTGATCAGGCTTTTTTCGCCATTGGGTGGCGAATATCGGTGACATGGACGTTGTAGGATTCAGACTTCATATCCGCAAGGAACAGCTCAAGGGTCTTGCGCACCGTGGGGAAAGATATCTCATCCCAGGGAATATCGCCGGGTTCGAACAGCTTTGATTCCAGCGATTCTTCTCCGGCGCCGAATAGGCCGTCTTTAAGTGTGGCACGGTAGAACATGTGGACCTGGTTGATGTGCGGAACATCAATGATGGAGTAAAGCCCCTGAATGTCCACATCCGCCAGTGCTTCCTCGCGGGTTTCCCGGGCTGCTGCTTCTATCGTCGTTTCTGCATTTTCCATAAAGCCTGCCGGCAGCGTCCAATAGCCATACCGGGGTTCGATGGCTCGGCGACATAGCAGGATTCTGCCTTCCCATACGGGAACCGTACCGGCGACAATCCGCGGGTTCTGGTAATGTATGGTCTCGCAGCTGATGCAAACATAACGGTGCCGATTGTCGCCTTCGGGAATGCGTTGCTCAACCGGTTGGCCGCAAGTGCTGCAATACTTCATCGTTTTCCCCGTATACTGAGTGTCCGTTGGTAGTCAGTTTAACGATCCGGACTGCCTGTGTCTCACTCAATATCAGGAAGTTGCCGGAGTAAAGAGTGCAAGACCTGTTAACCGAGCGATTGTCGAATTACGCGCCCAGACAACTGGCACTGGACTACCCTGAAGCCGGTATCCTGGTGCCCATTACGGATAACGAGCGTGATCCGGAGATGATTTTTACCCTGAGGTCATCCAACCTCAAAACACATCGGGGTCAGGTGGCCTATCCCGGCGGCAAGCGGGATCCTGACGATGCCTCCCTGATTGCAACCGCACTGCGTGAAACCCACGAAGAAATCGGTCTGCCCCCGGATCAGGTAAAGGTCATTGCGCCGTTAAGTCAGGTTATGTCGTTGCACCGTATTCTTGTCACTCCATACGTGGGCGTTGTGCCTGGCGATCATCCCCTGGAGCCGAACCCCCACGAGATCGAAAGTGTCTTCCGTGTTCCGATCTCCTGGCTCCTGGAAGATCGAAGGGAGCGTACCGACACGCTCAGTTTTCTGAACAGCACTCTTTACGTGCCCTGCTATCGTTGGCAGCAGTATCAGATATGGGGGTTGTCGGCGGTGGTGCTGGTCGATTTTCTGAATGCTGTGTACGATGCCGGAATCGATATTCTCGAGCCACCCCGTTGAATTAGCCGGAGAGATTGATGTTTTACAGAATTGATCAATACCAGCCAGAAAAAGAAGGCGATGGCCAGTTTGTCGCCCACAACGCCTCGGTGATCGGGCGCGTAAAGCTGATGGAAAAATCGAGTATCTGGTTCAATGTTGTCATTCGTGGTGATAACGAACTGATTACGATCGGCCCCGAATCGAACATACAGGATGGCTCAGTACTGCATACCGACCCGGGCATTCCGCTAACCCTTGGGCGTGGGGTGACTGTTGGCCACAAAGCCATGCTGCACGGATGCCAGATTGGCGACTACACCCTGGTTGGGATCAATGCGGTGATTCTGAACGGCGCGAAGATTGGCAAACACTGTCTGATCGGAGCAAATACTCTGATCCCAGAGGGTATGGAAGTGCCGGATGGCTCGATGGTAGTGGGCTCTCCAGGGAAAATTCGCCGCGAACTCAACGATAACCAGAAAAAGATGCTCGAGTTCAGCGCAATGCACTATGTAAAAAATGCAGAGCGCTACCTGTCGACACTGACAAAGGTGGATATCTGAAGATGAAGGTGGCCGACAAGGTTCGATCGCCATGCGTGAATGTTTGCGCGCTGGATGAAAATGACATGTGTATCGGTTGCCAGCGCACAGGGGATGAAATCCTCCGCTGGACCACCATGAGTAATGACGAGCGACGGGAGGTTCTGCTGAAAGTGGCGGAACGGGAAAAGCAGGTCGCACTCTGACAGTAACAGGACATCAAACTATATGACTGGTTCAAACAGAACGGTGCGTATCGGCACGCCTCTGAAGTCATCGGCTACCCGTGTGCTTTTTTGCGGTGCCGGGGAGCTCGGTAAAGAGGTGGTTATAGAGCTGCAACGTTTCGGCATAGAAGTGATTGCAGTCGACCGATACGAGAATGCGCCCGCCATGCAGGTTGCGCATCGGAGCCACGTTATCGATATGCTGGATGGTGCAGCGTTGCGCGCCATCGTTGAAGCGGAGAAGCCGGACCTGATCGTTCCGGAGATTGAGGCGATTGCCACCGCCGAGCTGGTCCGGTTGGAGGAAGAAGGCTACAACGTGGTGCCCACAGCCCGGGCGGTTAATCTGACCATGAATCGCGAAGGTATCCGCCGGCTTGCGGCTGAGGAGCTTGGGCTAAGCACCTCCAAGTACCGGTTTGCCGGTACCAGGGAAGAGTATCTGGCTGCCATTGATGAGGTCGGGGTGCCATTGGTGGTGAAGCCAGTTATGAGCTCGTCCGGTAAAGGGCAGAGTACGGTGAAGAGTACAGCGGAGGTAGAGGCTGCTTGGGAGTACGCCCAAACCGGTGGTCGGGCTGGCAAGGGTAGGGTGATCGTCGAAGGCTTTGTGGACTTCGACTATGAAATCACCTTGCTGACGGTCAGGCATCGCGATGGTATTTCATTCTGTGATCCAATTGGTCACAGGCAGGAAGACGGCGATTACCGTGAGTCATGGCAGCCACACCCTATGTCCGATGCGGCGTTTACCCGAGCAACAGAGATTGCACGGGCAGTGGTAGAGAATCTGGGTGGCTACGGTATCTACGGTGTTGAGCTGTTCATTAAGGGTGACCAGGTATGGTTCTCGGAGGTTTCTCCCAGACCCCACGATACTGGCCTCGTCACCTTGATGTCCCAGGACCTTTCGGAGTTCGCGTTACATGCCCGCGCCATTTTGGGTATGCCCATCCCTGCCATTCGCCAGCAGGGCCCAACCGCGTCGGCGGTCATCCTGCCGGAGGGAGATTCCGGTAACGTGGTGTTCTCGGGGCTGGAACATGCCCTGGCAGAGCCTGATACCCAGGTTCGCCTGTTCGGTAAGCCGGAGTTGAAAGGGCGTCGACGTATGGGCGTTGCCCTCGCTAAAGGCAGTACCATAGAAGAAGCGCGCCAGCGTGCAATCAAGGTAGCGCAGCAGGTTAAAATGGAGCTAGACTGAGAGACTGGATAAGGGCTTTGTGAGGGCTGGAAAGGAACCTTCCGAAAAAAGTTCAAATCCACCGTTGACTCCTCGGCTGAGGTCTGTAGAATGCGCATCTCGCTTGAGGGGCTGGCCACTGAGAAGAGGCAAAACCTCAGCGATAACTGCTTGAAAGCACTGAAGAAAAAGTTCGAAAGATTCTTCAGAAAGCGGTTGACAGGAAGGCGGTTCAGTGTAGAATGCGCACCTCGAAACAGGCAGTAAGCCGGGCAGTTTTTCGGCGGTTTTCGGAAGCGGAAACAGCGAAAAATAAACGGTTGACAGGGCAGCGGAACGATGTAGAATACGCGGCCTTGATTGAGCAACAGCTCAAACGCTCTTTAAAAAGTTAACCAAGTAATTCGTGTGGGCGCTGGCCGAGGTATTTCGGATACGAAATATCAGGACAGTGACTCGTCGAAATTGAGTTTTGTCTTGAGCAAGAATTAAGAACTTTCGGGTTCTTGTATGATTTAAACTGAAGAGTTTGATCATGGCTCAGATTGAACGCTGGCGGCAGGCTTAACACATGCAAGTCGAGCGGTAACAGGGGGTGCTTGCACCCCGCTGACGAGCGGCGGACGGGTGAGTAATGCTTAGGAATCTGCCCAGTAGTGGGGGATAGCCCGGGGAAACCCGGATTAATACCGCATACGTCCTACGGGAGAAAGCAGGGGATCTTCGGACCTTGCGCTACTGGATGAGCCTAAGTCGGATTAGCTAGTTGGTGGGGTAAAGGCCTACCAAGGCGACGATCCGTAGCTGGTCTGAGAGGATGATCAGCCACATCGGGACTGAGACACGGCCCGAACTCCTACGGGAGGCAGCAGTGGGGAATATTGGACAATGGGGGCAACCCTGATCCAGCCATGCCGCGTGTGTGAAGAAGGCTTTCGGGTTGTAAAGCACTTTCAGCGAGGAGGAAGGCTCTGAAGTTAATACCTTCAGGGATTGACGTTACTCGCAGAAGAAGCACCGGCTAACTCCGTGCCAGCAGCCGCGGTAATACGGAGGGTGCAAGCGTTAATCGGAATTACTGGGCGTAAAGCGCGCGTAGGTGGTTAGGTAAGCGAGATGTGAAAGCCCCGGGCTTAACCTGGGAACGGCATTTCGAACTGTCTGACTAGAGTGTGGTAGAGGGTAGTGGAATTTCCTGTGTAGCGGTGAAATGCGTAGATATAGGAAGGAACACCAGTGGCGAAGGCGGCTACCTGGACCAACACTGACACTGAGGTGCGAAAGCGTGGGGAGCAAACAGGATTAGATACCCTGGTAGTCCACGCCGTAAACGATGTCAACTAGCCGTTGGGACTCTTGAAGTCTTAGTGGCGCAGCTAACGCACTAAGTTGACCGCCTGGGGAGTACGGCCGCAAGGTTAAAACTCAAATGAATTGACGGGGGCCCGCACAAGCGGTGGAGCATGTGGTTTAATTCGACGCAACGCGAAGAACCTTACCTGGCCTTGACATCCAGAGAACTTTCCAGAGATGGATTGGTGCCTTCGGGAACTCTGAGACAGGTGCTGCATGGCCGTCGTCAGCTCGTGTCGTGAGATGTTGGGTTAAGTCCCGTAACGAGCGCAACCCCTATCCCTGGTTGCTAGCAGGTAATGCTGAGAACTCCAGGGAGACTGCCGGTGACAAACCGGAGGAAGGTGGGGATGACGTCAGGTCATCATGGCCCTTACGGCCAGGGCTACACACGTGCTACAATGGCGCGTACAGAGGGCTGCCAACTCGCGAGAGTGCGCCAATCCCTTAAAACGCGTCGTAGTCCGGATCGGAGTCTGCAACTCGACTCCGTGAAGTCGGAATCGCTAGTAATCGCGAATCAGAATGTCGCGGTGAATACGTTCCCGGGCCTTGTACACACCGCCCGTCACACCATGGGAGTGGATTGCACCAGAAGTAGTTAGTCTAACCTTCGGGAGGACGATTACCACGGTGTGGTTCATGACTGGGGTGAAGTCGTAACAAGGTAGCCGTAGGGGAACCTGCGGCTGGATCACCTCCTTAAACGAAGCCGAACGCTTCGGTCAGAGTCCACACGAATTACTTGGTTGGCTAATAAAGAGAGCAAAAGGGTCTATGCAGGCCCGATATCGGTTTGCCACAAACACTGAGTCAGTCTCGGGGTTTGGCGCCGGATTCGGATCGGCTGGCAAGGCGCAGGTTGAGTGAAAGAGGGAGCGTACACACGTACGTGACCGATTGAGCGAAAGCTGCAACGCAGTCCAGGCGGTTCGAAGACAAGCAAAACCGGGTCTGTAGCTCAGGTGGTTAGAGCGCACCCCTGATAAGGGTGAGGTCGGTGGTTCAAGTCCACCCAGACCCACCAGAATTTCACTGCTCGTCGTTGTCGAAGCACTTGCATAGCAGGCTATGCGGCGCACTTCGACGCCTAGATCAGCAAAATTCTGGTCTATTGACGATAGCAGAGCTCAAGAATGATTCTGGGGCTATAGCTCAGCTGGGAGAGCGCCTGCCTTGCACGCAGGAGGTCGGCAGTTCGATCCTGCCTAGCTCCACCAAATATTTACTGACTAACCGAAGATGGGTTAGCAGTGTACAGAAACGAATGTTTCATATCGATGAAGCCTTCCTTTCTGATCACTGGGTCAGATTTGCTCTTTAACAAATTGGACGAGATAGAACACGAATAGATTTCTCTCATTATCTCCGAGAGAAACTGTTCAAAGTGATAGCGATTTCAAGCGTTATCCGGTGTTGTCGTTGAAGTGGTTGTTATATTGCTTCAAGTGGCTGTCTCGAAACAGGGTTCTGTATCAGGCTTGCCTGGTAAAGGATGCTGAATCGTGATCAGTTGTCTTGGGGTTATATAGTCAAGCAACTAAGCGCATACGGTGGATGCCTTGGCAGTCAGAGGCGATGAAAGACGTGGAAGCCTGCGATAAGGTTCGGGGAGCTGGCAAACGAGCTGTGATCCGGACATCTCTGAATGGGGAAACCCACCTGGTTTCGGCCAGGTATCTTGCACTGAATACATAGGTGTAAGAGGCGAACCGGGGGAACTGAAACATCTAAGTACCCCGAGGAAAAGAAATCAACCGAGATTCCCTAAGTAGCGGCGAGCGAACGGGGACCAGCCCTTAAGCTGGACAACTGGTAGGAGAAGGCTCTGGAAAGTGCCGCCATAGTGGGTGATAGCCCCGTATCCGAAACCTGAGTCCAGTGAAATCGAGTAGGTCGGCGCACGAGAAACGTTGACTGAACATGGGGGGACCATCCTCCAAGGCTAAATACTCCTGACTGACCGATAGTGAACCAGTACCGTGAGGGAAAGGCGAAAAGAACCCCTGTGAGGGGAGTGAAATAGACCCTGAAACCGTATGCGTACAAGCAGTCGGAGCAGACTTGTTCTGTGACGGCGTACCTTTTGTATAATGGGTCAGCGACTTATGTTCAGTGGCGAGGTTAACCGTTTAGGGGAGCCGTAGGGAAACCGAGTCTGAATAGGGCGAATTAGTCGCTGGGCATAGACCCGAAACCGGGCGATCTATCCATGAGCAGGTTGAAGGTGCCGTAACAGGCACTGGAGGACCGAACCCACTGTCGTTGAAAAGCCAGGGGATGACTTGTGGATCGGAGTGAAAGGCTAATCAAGCCCGGAGATAGCTGGTTCTCCCCGAAAGCTATTTAGGTAGCGCCTCGGACGAATACCACAGGGGGTAGAGCACTGTTTCGGCTAGGGGGTCATCTCGACTTACCAACCCGATGCAAACTCCGAATACCTGTGAGTACTATCCGGGAGACACACGGCGGGTGCTAACGTCCGTCGTGAAGAGGGAAACAACCCAGACCGCCAGCTAAGGTCCCAAAGTACCAGTTAAGTGGGAAACGATGTGGGAAGGCTCAGACAGCTAGGAGGTTGGCTTAGAAGCAGCCATCCTTTAAAGAAAGCGTAATAGCTCACTAGTCGAGTCGGCCTGCGCGGAAGATGTAACGGGGCTCAAACTGGTCACCGAAGCTGCGGCTGCATACTTTGTATGCGGGGTAGGGGAGCGTTCTGTAAGCCTGCGAAGGTGTGTTGAGAAGCATGCTGGAGGTATCAGAAGTGCGAATGCTGACATGAGTAACGACAATGCGGGTGAAAAACCCGCACGCCGGAAGACCAAGGGTTCCTGCGCAACGCTAATCGGCGCAGGGTGAGTCGGCCCCTAAGGCGAGACCGAAAGGTGTAGTCGATGGGAAACGGGTTAATATTCCCGTACCTTGGATAGCTGCGATGGAGAGACGGAGAAGGCTAGGTGAGCCGGGCGACGGTTGTCCCGGTTTAAGCGAGTAGGGAGTGGACTTAGGCAAATCCGGGTCCACAATCCTGAGACGCGACGACGAGTGCCCAAGGGCGCGAAGTCATTGATGCCCTGCTTCCAGGAAAATCTTCTAAGCTTCAGGCTATTCGAGACCGTACCCCAAACCGACACAGGTGGTCAGGTAGAGAATACCAAGGCGCTTGAGAGAACTCGGGTAAAGGAACTAGGCAAAATGGTGCCGTAACTTCGGGAGAAGGCACGCCGGTGTGTACGTGAAGCCCCTGCGGGTGGAGCGGAAGCCGGTCGAAGATACCAGGCCCCTGCGACTGTTTATTAAAAACACAGCACTCTGCAAACACGTAAGTGGACGTATAGGGTGTGACGCCTGCCCGGTGCCGGAAGGTTAATTGATGGGGTTAGCATTCGTGCGAAGCTCTTGATCGAAGCCCCGGTAAACGGCGGCCGTAACTATAACGGTCCTAAGGTAGCGAAATTCCTTGTCGGGTAAGTTCCGACCTGCACGAATGGCGTAACGATGGGGGCGCTGTCTCTACCCGAGACTCAGTGAAATTGAAATCGCCGTGAAGATGCGGTGTATCCGCGGCTAGACGGAAAGACCCCGTGAACCTTTACTATAGCTTCACAGTGAACTTTGAGCATGCTTGTGTAGGATAGCTGGGAGGCTTTGAACCCGGGACGCCAGTTCCGGTGGAGCCAACCTTGAAATACCAGCCTGGCATGTTTGAGGTTCTAACTCTGACCCCTTATCGGGGTTGAGGACACTGTGTGGTGGGTAGTTTGACTGGGGCGGTCTCCTCCCAAAGCGTAACGGAGGAGCACAAAGGTGGGCTAAGTACGGTCGGACATCGTACGGTTAGTGTAATGGCACAAGCCCGCTTGACTGCGAGACAGACACGTCGAGCAGGTACGAAAGTAGGTCATAGTGATCCGGTGGTTCTGTATGGAAGGGCCATCGCTCAACGGATAAAAGGTACTCCGGGGATAACAGGCTGATACCGCCCAAGAGTTCACATCGACGGCGGTGTTTGGCACCTCGATGTCGGCTCATCACATCCTGGGGCTGAAGCCGGTCCCAAGGGTATGGCTGTTCGCCATTTAAAGTGGTACGCGAGCTGGGTTTAGAACGTCGTGAGACAGTTCGGTCCCTATCTGCCGTGGACGTTGGAGATTTGAGGAAAGCTGCTCCTAGTACGAGAGGACCGGAGTGGACGAACCGCTGGTGTTCGGGTTGTGTCGCCAGACGCATTGCCCGGTAGCTATGTTCGGACAGGATAACCGCTGAAAGCATCTAAGCGGGAAGCCCCTTCCAAGATGAGATCTCCCTGAGGCCTTGAGCCTCCTGAAGAGCCGTTCAAGACCAGGACGTTGATAGGCTGGGTGTGTAAGCGCTGTGAGGCGTTGAGCTAACCAGTACTAATTGCTCGTGCGGCTTGACTATATAACACCCAAGACAATTGCGGATAACGCAGAGCAGGGCAAACGCCAGGCTCCATAGAAATCAACATCACGTTCCATCTCGTCCTTCCCAGTGATCATCCGTTTTGCCTGACGACCATAGCGGTCTGGAACCACCTGATCCCATCCCGAACTCAGAAGTGAAACAGACCAGCGCCGATGGTAGTGTGGTTCGCCCATGTGAGAGTAGGTCATCGTCAGGCTCTTAATACCAAAAGCCCCAGCATCCTTGATGTTGGGGCTTTTTTATTTTGGGCCCGTTATCGGCTGATCAATTCGATCACCCCACCTACAATGCTGTGCATCAATTCAAACTGTTCATTGGTGTGCTCAATGTGATTGTCCAGGATGTTGGCCTGCCAGCTACTAACCCATACTAGCGCTACGACCAGTAACACTGCCGTCGCCATCAGCCATCGGATGCTTCGGCTTTGACGGTTGATGCGATCGGTGTGTTGGCGTTGGGCGTTTTCGCTGGCTTGCCTGAGCTCCCTTAACTCTTCCTCGAGCTCTTCGTAGGCTACTTCCAGGGTCGACATCCGGCCGGTGAGTTTACGGGTGGCCTGCTCGGTATTCTCATGCGCTGTTCGGCCCGTTTCCTCGACGGCGATTCTGAAAGCCTCGCTGTATTCGGGCTCCGGGCTGTTAACCAGCAGGGTATCCAGAGTTTTCTGCAGGTGCTCGCGATCAATCTGCTTGCGAATAACGCCAGCAGCGCCAAGGGTCTTTGCTTCGTCAATATAGCGCTCGGCGTTCTGTGAGGTGTACATGAAAACCGGTATGTCGCGTGTGTGTGGCTGGCCTTTGAGTTGCTCCAGAGCCTGGAATCCATTCATGCCCGGTAGAAGGTGATCCAGAAAGATAACGTCATAGGACTCGTGTTGGAGTAGCGAGAATGCTTCCTCTGCAGTCGAGACTCCTTTGCTACTGATGTCTGATCGTTCGAGCAGTCTGGCCAGGATGATCCTGGCAGTCGACGAGTCTTCGATAATCAGTGCATGCGCCCGTGCCATTGAAAGTGTTCTCCCTGTCCTTGCTCCGCCATCACGATTCTGTAGCTGCATGAGTAATGCAGGATTGCTTGTCGCACTATAAGCGGAGTTCAAAAAATATACAGGGGAGAGGGCGCCAGAAAGTCAGTTTTGCGACGCTCTTTTGATTTTTATAGGAAAATGAGATCAGGGCAGCCAGATTTCAAACACCCCGCCACCATATTTCCCTCCATTGTGTAGCGTTATCGAACCTGTGCGGTCGCCTTCCGTATGCAGCTTGGCAACGGAAGACGCGAAGAAAAGACCAAGGCTTGTGCTGCCACTGTTGAAGTCGAGAGATTTGAAGCTGAGCGTTCCGGTATGTTGCATGCTCTCCGGATAGCCTGTGCCGTCATCTTCCACACCAATCACGAGATAGCCATCCTGTTCCCGGGCGGTCAGGCGTATTCTGGTTTTGGTATAGCGGATGGCGTTATTGATGGTGTTGTTAAGCACCCCGGTAAGCAGATCGTCATCGAAGAAACCATTAATGCCATCGGCTTCGATGGCGTAATCAATGCCAAGGCCCTCAAGCAGGGGAACGTGTCGTGCCATGTGCTCGGAGAGAAAATCCGGTACAAAGTGTTCATCAATATGGGCTGACAGATTGTTCTCACCTAGCCGATAGATGCCCAGAAGCTGCACAAGGTCATTGTGCATGCGCTCGGCCTCGTACTGCAGCATGTTGAACTTGCTGGAGCCGGACAGTGACTCTTCATGCTCGGTACGGAGTTCATCAAGGGTGTTCAGCAGCATGCCCAGGGAGTTTTTCATGTCATGCACAGCGGAAGCCAGCACCATTGAAAAGTCGATATTGTGGTCAGTCATGCAGTCAGTCCTTTCAGTTTTCTGGCCAGTGCGCTGTAACGGCGGTGCTGTCTGTGTTGTTCAGGCAGACCTTCGAGCCGCCTGAGGCGTTCCGTGCAGGTAGTGAGCAGGCTATGATCGTCAGGAGCCTGGTCATACTTTCTCAGTAACACCTGAATCAGGTTGAGATTCAGGGCGGCATGGTCCGGTACGATCGCCAAGGCTCGGTTGAAAGCCTCTACCGCACCGTCCAGATCGCCGGATTCGAATGCTTTGATTCCATCCCGGTTGTATCCACGGGCCTCTATTTTCTGGCGGAAGCCAACGGGTTCATCGAGGAGGTTTTCAATTTTCTGCAGAGTTTCCGGGTTGTCACCGTAACGGGCCGCCAGATCCGACAGCAACGATTTGGCCTCTTCATCCCGCCCCAACCTGAACAGGGTCTTGGCATAGTCGAGGCCCAGATCCGCAGGGATGTCTTCCAGTGTTTCCAATTCCGCCTGTAAGTCGCCTAGCAGCTTTTCTGCAGCTTTCTGGTTGCCCTGCCCGGCGTGAACCCGGCACTGCACAATACGACTTTTCAGACCAATGCTGTCGTCGTCGGAGAACCGCTTTTCCATTTTTGACAGCACGCTCAGGGCCTCTGCCGCATGTTCCGCACCTTCGGCTTCCGGATGCCCTTCGCTGAGGTCGGAGAGGCTTTGGGCCAGCGACAGGTAGTGCTCAGAGTTATCGTGAATCGAATAGGTTCCCAGCGTCACGGTCTGCCGCCAAGCCTGTGAGGCGGTGTCTATGTCCTGGTTGGTACTGGCCAGTAGCGCCAGGTGTTTCTGGCGCAGCAGGGCGTTTGGTGAGTGCTCTGCGGCTTTCTCCAGGATTTGCTGCGCCTGTACCACTTTGCCCTGTTTTTCCAGCCCTTCGGCCAACAGGTCGTAGGCTTCCATGTAATCAGGGTGTTTGGCGATCAGTGCTTTCAAGCCTTCCACCGAGTCGTCAAAGTTTCTGTTACCCAACAATACCTTGCAACGGCCCAGCCGAGCCCAGGAAAGCTCCCGCTGCGCAAGTACCTCGTCATACACTTTCAGGGCGTGTGACATATCGCCGACGGTGAAATACAGTTCGCCCAGGGTTTTCATCAGCCAGGTTTTGTACCTTGGTTGTTTGGGCAGAAGCTGTAGGCATTGCGAAATGGCCTCTGGGTAGTTCTCCCGATCCATTTCACGGGTAATCGGTAGCAAGGCATTACGTTGCTGAACCAGAGCGCCAAGGCGCTTCTCCAGCATGGCCCGGTTCAGCGGCTTGGTCAGGTAAGCGTCCGGTTGGTATTCACGGGCGCCCATGACCATCTCTTTGGACGTTTCGGCGGTCACCATCAAGAACAGGGAGGAACGGCTCAGAAGCTTCTTGTGTCGGAGCTCTTCAAGAATATGCTGGCCGTTCTTGCCTTCCCCCAGGTTGTAGTCGCACAGGACAACATCCACGTGGCTGTACGTGCAGTACTGGATGGCCGGGGTGGCGTTAGCCACCAGCTCGATTTTGTCTGCGCCACAGCTTCTGAGCATCTGGCGCATCGATAGACGGAAGTTTTCGAAATCATCAATCACCAGGAAGGTGAGTTTTCCAAAGGGGTTGATCGCGTCTTTCCTGTCGGTCTGGTTCATGCGCGCTTCTGTTTAAGTAGTTTGTTGACGAGCGCTCTCAGTGCCGCCGGTTTAACCGGCTTGTAGAGAACCTGATAGCCGCGGTTTCCGGCGTCTTCGCGTACCTCTGGCGCCATATAACCGGTAATCAGGATGCCCGGTATGCCATGGCCAAGTTTGTCTCTGATGCTGTCCATGGCATCCAGTCCATTGCGGTTATCATCAAGCTGATAATCGGCAAGTATAATATCCGGTAGGCGGTCTGCCAGTTTTTCCAGGGCATCTTCCAGGCTTTCGGCTGCAGTCACATCACACTGCCAGTTACCCAGTAACGCGACCATACCCTGCAGTATGGCGGGATCGTTATCGATACACAGAACATGCAAGCCACCCAGACTGGATACCCGCCTTGTACTGGTGCCGGGTTTATTGGATTCGGCGCGGCTCAGGTCTGGCGGCGCAAGTGGTACGGTGATACCGAAAACGCTTCCTTTACCCTGAACCGAGTGCACGGTGACCGGGTGGTTCAGCATTCCGCTGATGCGATCCACAATGGCCAAGCCAAGACCCAACCCCTTCTTGTCACGGCCATGCTGGAAGCGCCGGAACTCCTCGAAAACATGGGTAAGCTGGTCTTCGGACATTCCTGGGCCGGTATCCCAGACCTCAATGCGCAGGTAGCCTTTTAGCCGACGGCAGCCCATCAGGATCTTGCCGCTGGCCGTGTAGCGAATAGCGTTGGACAGGAAGTTCTGGACTACCCGGCGTAGCAACTTGACGTCTGATCGCACCCAGGCGCTGCTCGGAACAACATGCAGGTCCAGTTCCTGGTCTTTGGCGATAGCAGAGAACTCCGTCGCCAGGTGGCGGAGCAGTTCGTTGACCGGAAATACGCCGATATCCGGTTCGAGTGCCCCGGCGTCCAGTTTGGAGATATCGAGGAGGGTACTGATGATCTCTTCCGCGGCCCCAAGTGAACTGTCGATGTGCTCAACCAGTTCACGGGTATCACCTTCAATAACCTTGCCTGACAGGGCGGAGGTGAACAGCCGTGCCGCATTCAATGGTTGAAGCAGGTCGTGGCTGGCCGAGGCAAGAAACCGGGTCTTGCTCTGGTTGGCCTGTTCCGCGACCGATTTTGCTTTTAGCATCTGTTCGTTTATCACCTGCAGTTCCTGAGTACGTTCCCGTACCCGTTGCTCCAGGTAGATATTGGTCTCTTTCAGGGCCTGCTCGGTGCGACGCATGGCTGTGATGTCCTGGAACGTGGTGACATAGCCACCTCCGGGGATGGGGCTGCCATCCACCCGGACAACGGTGCCATCCGGGCGCTGGCGTTCGTAGGACATGGGTTTGCCCTCTCGCATGCTGTTGCAGCGGTTGTCGATGATGTCATCTATGCGCCTTGCGGACAGGTTGGCGTTGGTCAGGTTGTAACGCATCAGGTCTTCAACCGGCCGGCCAACCCGGACAAATCCTTTCGGGTAATTGAACAGCTCCAGGTAGCGGTGGTTCCAAACCACCAACTGCTGTTGATGATTGACCACAGATACACCCAGGCTGATGTTCTCGATTGCGGATTGCAGCAGCTCGCGGCTGAAGGTCATGGCCTGAGACGCTTCATCTACGATGCTGACCACATCCTCGATCTGCATATCCCGCCCGGTCAGGGTGGACTCCAGGACGACACGGGCTGTAGACGCACCAATAACCGAGGCCAGTTGGCGCTCGATGTATTTCATCAGGTGGGTAGAGGCGGGCCGGTGCGGGTACAGCCTGATGGCGTTGCGGCGCTCGTAATTGCGGAAGACGCTCTCGGAGCGTTCCTCACCCATGAAACGATCGGTCAGGGCCTGGAGATCGGAGGTCAGGACTTCGCCCTGCCAGCTCTGATGTTGTGCGCTTTCCGGTTTTGGCTGGGCTTCATGGAAGAAGGCGGCAATCTGGATTCGTTCGCGGATGCGCTGCCGGGTTACCAGTGACAGCAGGATGTAGGTGCCGGTGTTAATGCCGAGGCTCCAGATAATGCCGTGGCTGATCTGGTCCAGCTCAGAGCCGAACAGGGCTGTCGGGCGGGTCCAGTTCAGGCCAAACAGCCCCTGTTCGATCAGCGTGTCGGCAATCCAGCCGGTGGACACCAGGGCTGGCAACAGCAGGGTGTAGCACCACATCAGGAAGCCAAGACCGAGGCCCCAGGCGGCCCCGGTAAAATTCCCGCGCCGCCAGATGATGCCGCCCACCAGGGCTGGCCCAAACTGGGCGGCGGCGGCAAAGGACAGCAGGCCGAAAGCGGTGAGGCTGTAATCGGCGCCCGCCATCCGGTAAAAACCGTAAGCGGTAAACAGCACGACAAAGATGGCCACCCGGCGAATGGTGAGCAGAAGGAAGCTCAGGTCTGTCCTGCGGTTCATGCCGGGCCGGAAAAAACGCAACAGCCCGGGCATGATGATTTCGTTGCTGACCATGGTGGCAATGGCCACAGAACAGACAATAACCATGGCCGCTGCGGCTGAGCCGCCGCCGAGGAAGGCTAGCACGGCCAGCCACTGCTCACCCGCTACGATGGGCAGTTGCAGGATGATAATGTCGGGATCACCGCCGGCGAGATCGGAGTTCAGTAGTCCGGCAGCTGCAATGGGCAGAACAAAGGCGCTGGCAATGACCAGGTAAATCGGCATGGCCCACCGCGCTGTCTCAAAGTCACGGTGATCAGCATTTTCCACAACCATGACGTGAAACTGGCGGGGAAGGCAGACAATCGCCAGCATGGCGACCAGGGTTTGAGTGAGGAACGCAGGTGTCTCGAGGGAACTGGTGGTCAGGGTGCCCACCAGGTCGGCCTGTTTCACCCGGCTGAACAGGTCTCCAAAACCATTATAAAGGCCGTAACCAACAAACAGGCCAACGGCGATGAAGGCCACCAGTTTGATCAGTGATTCAAAGGCGACCGCCTGGATCATGCCTCGATGATGCTCGGTTGATTCAAGGTGTCGGGTGCCGAATAACACGGTAAAGACGGCCAGCGCCAGGGTGATGTACCAGGCGGAATCATTCCAGGCAGCCGTGCTCAGTTCCTGGTAGCCGATTCCCCCCTCGGTCAGTACGTTAAAGCCTAGCGCAATGGCTTTGAGTTGCAGGGCGATATAAGGAACGCTGCCAATCAGGGCAAAGATGGCCACCATGGCCGCCAGCACCTGGGACTTGCCGTAACGGGAGGCGATAAAGTCGGCAATGGAGGTGCTGTTGTTGCGTTTACTGATGTAAATAATACGCCGCAGAAGCGGTGCAAAGAACAGGAATACCAGTAGCGGCCCCAGGTAGATGGGAAGAAAGGCAAAGCCTTCCTGGGTGGCTCGCCCCACGGCACCGTAGAATGTCCAGGAGGTAAAGTAGACCGCCAGTGATAGAGCGTAGATGTGGGTTCGCGCCAGCCTGCGTCGATACAATCCCGGGTGTCGGTCACCCGCCCAGGCAATGACGAACAACAGGGAAATGTAGCTAATGGATATAACTATCAGCAGCCAGGCGCTAATCATGCTTTGTTGTTATCCGGTTATCCGATGTCAGTTACCGCACACGGTTCTGTAAAGAGGATCGTTTGCGGTCAGCAACTTCATATTGTCCACCCGTGGCACGCCATCTGAACCAAGGGGAACCAGCTCCCGGCTCTGGCAATGGATCAGGTGAGCCCGGTGTGATACGGCGTCTGTCACGGTTTGCTCAAATCGGTAGAGGGTGAAGCGAACAATATCGTTGTCGCTGGTGTCCCGGCGGAAATCACTCGTGTCGACGGTGGAGAAGGCGGTGACATAGGGAAATACGAAGGTCCAGGGACGGAAGAAAATCTTCTCCTGCTCAGTCGCCACGACAACCGCTTCTTCAGGGAGTAATGATCGCTTGTGGTCATACCAAGAATATTCGCCATAAACAAGGTAGCCGAGCATGCCGGCACCTGCAAACACTGGAATGATCCATCGGGGTGCACGCTTTGCGGTGGCGGCGCGGATGCCCATGGCGATGCCTGCAGCCCCGAGACCGCAAACAATAGTGGCAACAAAAGTCCAGAACATAGGATTGGATTCCTTAACTCAAAAAAGAACGGGCTCCCTCAGTGAGGAAGCCCGTTCGGTCTCAACCCGTCATTAGTTTCAATGAATCAGGCTGTCTTTCAGCTTAGTGGTCTTGAGCGCTGCCGGCACCGCGTGGGTAACGGACGCTTTCAACCAGCTCCTGGATTTCAACAGGCGGCTCGGCAGTCACTTTGGATACCCCGAAGGCTACCGCAAAGTTGACCAGAGCACCAACCGCACCGATGGACAGCGGGGAGATACCCAGCACCCAGAACTCGGCGGTATCCGGCAGGTTGTTGGTGCCCGGAATGAAGAACCAGCCCTTGTAGATGAAGATGTAGACCAGTGTGAAGATCAGACCGGACAACATGCCCAGGGTTGCGCCTATGTTGTTCACACGCTTGGAGAAAATACCCATCATCAGCGCGGGGAACAGGGAGGCCGCAGCGATACCAAAGGCCAGAGCGACCACCTGTGCCGCGAACCCGGGCGGGTTGGCGCCTAGCCAGGTGGCGACGACGATGGCAACGGCCATGGAGATCCGTGCCGCCAACAGTTCGCCCTTATCGGTGATGTTGGGGTTGATTCGGCCTTTGATCAGGTCGTGACTCACCGCCGAAGAAATAGCCAGCAACAGACCTGCCGCCGTTGACAGAGCCGCAGCCAGACCACCGGCAGCAATCAGACCAATAACCCAGCCGGGCAGGTTGGCGATTTCCGGGTTGGCCAGTACCAAGATGTCGTTGTTAACAGACAGCTCGTTGCCTTCCCAGCCGCGCTCTGCTGCGGTGGCTGCGAAATCGGCGTTGCCGTCGTTATACACCTGGATGCGGCCATCGTTGTTCTTATCCTCGAACTTGATCAGGCCAGTTTCTTCCCAGGTGGCAATCCAGGCAGGACGCGCATCATATTCGATGGGCTGGGCTGCAGTGCCTTCCGGGTAGATGGTGGTCATCAGGTTCAGACGAGCCATGGAAGCAACAGCCGGAGCAGTCAGGTACAGCAGGGCGATGAAGACCAGGGCCCAGCCGCCGGACCAACGAGCGTCAGCTACCTTGGGAACGGTGAAGAAACGGATGATAACGTGGGGCAGGCCAGCCGTACCGATCATCAGGGACAGGGTAAACAGAACCATGTTCAGTTTATTGTCGATGTCCGCCGTGTATTCCCGGAAGCCAAGGTCGGTGACCACCATGTTCAGTTTTTCAAGCAATGGCAGGCCGGATTCAGTATGGGTTGAGAACATACCGAACATCGGGATCGGGTTGCCGGTCAGCTGCAGGGAAATGAACACCGCCGGAATGGTGTAGGCGATGATCAGAACGCAGTACTGGGCCACCTGGGTGTAGGTGATGCCTTTCATGCCGCCGAGCACGGCGTAGATAAAGACCACAACCGCAGCGATCATCAGGCCGTTGGTAGCCTCTACTTCCAGGAAGCGGGAGAAGGCAACACCAGCACCGGCCATCTGGCCAATTACGTAGGTCACAGACGCGACGATCAAGCAGATTACCGCCACCAGACGTGCGTTTGGACTGTAATAGCGATCACCGATGAATTCGGGAACCGTGAACTTGCCGAACTTACGCAGGTAAGGAGCCAGCAGCATGGCCAACAGAACGTAACCGCCGGTCCAGCCCATCAGGAACGTGGAGTTAGCATAACCACCGGCGGCGATCAGGCCCGCCATGGAAATGAAGGACGCGGCAGACATCCAGTCGGCACCGATCGCCATACCGTTGGTGACCGGGTGAACGCCGCCGCCGGCAACGTAGAAATCGCTGGTGCTGCCGGCTTTCGCCCACACAGCGATCAGGATATACAGGAGGAAGGAACCCCCGACGAAAAGCAGGTTGATTGCAAATTGGCTCATGGTGTCTTACTCCTCATGTACGCCGAATTGCTCGTCGATCTTGTTCATACGCCAGGCGTAGAAGAAGATCAGGGCAATGAAGGTAAGAATGGAGCCTTGCTGGGCGAACCAGAAACCGAGATCGGTGCCACCGACCGGAATGCCCGCCAGCATGGGACGTAACAGAATGGCGAAGCCATAAGACACCAGGGCCCAGATAATCAGGCTCCCGAATATCAGGCGCAAGTTCGCCTTCCAGTAGTTCTCAGCGTCGTAGCTATGACCTGACATACACATCACTCCTGTATTGTTGTTGTGGAGGTTGGGTGGATTACTTGTGGGGTGTTGCGGATAGAGAATTTATTATTCATGTAGTACTTCTCCGACTTGTTGTCTTCTCCGACTTTACTGGTCAATGGAATTATGGATATTGGCAAATGGTCTAACTCTCAGTAACTTGCCTTGTAATTGGTCAAGGACATCAGGCGCTGAAGCAGGTTGTCAGTAGCGGTGCATGTTCTGTAAACGGCGCTGATAATGCAGCTTTTCCGCCAGTTCTTTCAGGTTCTTGACGCCATTTTTTTGCGCCCGGTTCAGGGCCATGAGTGTCAGTTCTGCGGTCACCAGGGCATCGGCAGCGGCGTGATGCCGTTCACTAACTTCGAGTTTGAAGAAGTCGGCCCAGTGGTCGAGGCTGCGCCCCTTGGTTTCTGCTTTTGGGAATATCGCCGGTAGTAGCTCGGCAACGTCCATCCAGACGTGGGGGATGGTGTAGCCAAGCTGGGCTTTCAGGGTTTTTTCCAGGAATTTCTGGTCGAATGCGGAGTGGTAGGCAAGGATTGGGTCGCCGTTCATCCACTCCAGCAGGTAGAGCAGGGCATCTTCGGTTTCGTGGCCCTGGGTCAGGGCCTCCGGCCCGATACCATGGATCAGCACGGTTTCCCGGATATCGAGCTCCGGTCGGCGCAGGATCAGATCAAACTGATCATTCAGGTGAATGACCCCGCCCTCAATAGCCACAGCGCCGATGGCGATGACTTCATCTTTCGAGGCATTCAGTCCGGTGGTCTCAAGGTCCAGTACGATCAGGCGGCACCGGGTTAGCGGCTGGTCGCTCACCGTTTTCGGCGTGGGCAGGTTCTCAGGATCGTGATTGCCAACGGCGCCGCCCCTTCGCTGTGCCAGCCATTGCTTGATGTAGTCGAGCATGGTGTTTCCGGTACCTAGAGTTGGTAAGTGACTTCCAGCTTTTGCTGCAGCCTTTGAGCCTGGCGGAAAGACTCCCGCAGGATGCGTCGGTCGAGCGGGTTCAGGTCGTCCGGATCAATGTAGTTGGTCAGTTCCTCGCCCCTGTCCAGCATCTCCTGGTGGGCACGCATACGGATGGCCTGGATCAGGCTGTACGCCTCTTTCCACGCGTTCGCATCTTTGGCGTCGAAAACCCCCTTTCGGGACAGGGCGTCCATTCGCTCCAACGTATTGGCAGCTTCCACCCCGTGGGCCAGGGCGAATACCCGGACGGATTCGACAAACGGCGCCAGGCCTTGTCGTTTCAGGTCCAGAGAATGCTTTTTCTCGTCATTCAGATAGCGAAAGTTCCTGAACATGGTGAGAGGTGGTTTGCGTTGCAGCGCATTGCCCGCCAGCATCTTCTGGAACAGGGCGTTCTTGCGAATCCTGTCCAGAACTTTCTCCAGCAATCGGTGCAATGGCTCCGTTGGCCCGAATACTGAGCGCATATCGAGGAAGATGGATGAGTACACCAGATTCTGGGGGGTGGAGGCGTCGATAAACCGAACGAACCAGTCATCCCACTCCCGATCACTCAGACACAGTTTCGGGTTGCTTGCCATGATGTTGCCTTTACACAGGGTAAAGCCACACTCGGCCAATTCATCATTCACCTTGCGTGCGAACGGCAGCAGTTTTTCCCTAACCTGGTCCTCGGTCATGCCCTCGGGCGTCTCGAACAGGATGCCGTTGTCCTGGTCGGTCAGCAGTGTTTGCTCCTGCCGGCCTTCGCTGCCAAAGGTCAGCCAGGTGAAAGGGATACCGGGATCGTTTTTCTTCAGGTTCAGTTCCAGTACCCGCCGAACGGTCACATCGTTGAGCGTGGTGATGATCTTGACCACCTGCCCGGAGTCCGCGCCGTGGGCCAGCATGGAATCCACCAGGCGGGAAACGTCGGTGCGCAGGCTCACCAGCGTGCGCAGGTGGGTGGCTGTACCGATGGTCCGGGCCAGGTTCACCAGGTCCACGCGCTGGAGGGAGAACAGGTCCCGCTCGGAGACCACCCCAATCAGATGATTTTCCTCATCGACCACGCACAGATGTGCAAAGTGGTGCTCGGCCATCAACATGGCGGCTTCAAAGGCATCGGCTGTTGAGGGTAAACAGCAGGGATCTGCTGTCATGACCTGCCGGATAGGGGTGTCGAGGGGGCCTCGTTCCTCGGCAATCATGGTGCGCAAATCGCGCAGCGTGAAGATGCCCTTGGGGTGGCGGTTGTCATCCGTAATAATGATGCTGCCGACATTATTCTCATGCATGCGGGCCACCGCCTTGCGCACCGGCAGGTCAGGCGAGCAAACGATGGGATTGCGCAGGGCGTAACGTTCAAGCGGGGTATCCAGGCTATTGCTGGACCCGATCGAGGCCATCGCCTTGGACTGGATGCGCTGGTTGACCTGATCCAGCAGGCTGCTGACACCGCGCAGGCAGAAGTCCCGGAAGGGTTCGCTTTCGGAGAACAGGGTGATGAACGCTTTTTGTTCAATGCTCAGGCAGAAGGTGTCTCCGGAGGCCCGGTGCAGGGTGCGGGTAGGGCGCTCGCCAATCAGGGCCGCGAGGGGGAAGCATTCGCCCTGGCTGATTTCGAAGGTGGTTTCTGCCCGATCCTCTTTTTCGTTGTGGCGTTCGCCCCGAATACGGCCTTGTTTAACGATGTAAAAGCGCCTTACTACGCCGTCATCTGGCGAGAGCACCACGTCTTCATCGGCGTAGAACCTCAGGGTGGCATGTTCAGCAAAATGGGCCAGGTGGGTGTCATCCATGCTGGAAAAAGGTGCATGTTCCCGCAGAAATGTCATGATGGCTCGGGTGTTCTGGGGGCGGGATGTGTCCTGGTTCGCTGCTGCCATATCGCAATCCGTCGTGGGTCGGAGTTGGTCGGCCTTCGCCGCTGTTCCGTAGTTATTGTTGTCCGCTTGCAGTGTAGTTCAGCGGAGCCATGTTATGCCCTACGATTTTGGTCGAAACGTGTCTCATGGCTTTTCTTTATGGTAGCCCGGCACGGTGGTAGAGTTCTGACATTCGTCAATCCAGAAATAGATAGCTCATGACCAGTAAAGATGAACGCCTGGCGTTTCTTGAAGAGATGAAGGATGTCCGGCGTATTCGGAAACCCAATCGGGCCGAAGTGTCGACCCCCAGGGAGCTGACGCCCGGGCATCTGGAACGGCAGAAAGCGGCCGTTGAAAAGCCGGTTCGTGACCTGAACCCGCTGACTTCTGACATGGTTGAGCCGCTGACGGCCCATGACGTCCTTAGCTGGATGCGGCCCGGTATTCAGCATGGTGTGTTCCGCAAGCTCCGGCTGGGGCAGTACCCGATCGAGGCCAGGCTGGATCTGCACCGGATGACCGTTGAGGAAGCCCGCCGGGAGGTATTTGCGTTTATCAACGATTGTGTGCGCTACGGCTTGCGTTCAGTCATCATTTTGCACGGTAAGGGTGAGCGCAACCCCGATGGCATTGCCCAGTTGAAAAGCTACCTGGCGAAGTGGCTTCCGGAACTGGACAGCGTACTGGCCTTTCACTCGGCCCAGAAACACCATGGTGGAACCGGCGCGGTCTATGTCATGGTTCGCAAGAGCGACCGGGACAAACAGAATAATCGGGAGTTACATGGCAGCCGTTGATCAAAGAATCACGGTACTGCATTTCAAACAGCGGATGAGGTTACTGATGATGAAAAAGGGTTCTCTGATGGTGATTGTTCTGGCCGGCCTGTTCACTCTGGCGGGTTGCAAAGACCGGGTGATCTGGGACGACAACGGCAAGGTGGAGAGTGCCACCAAAGATCGTGAAGTCTGGGATTCCAATGGCAAAATGAATACCGGTGACCGCAAGATCTGGGTAGACCAGGATGGCAAAGAAGTGATCAAGTGAACGAATTCGTCTTCCAGCAAATAATAAAAGGAAAGGCCCATGGCATTCAGCCTGACGATTAACGGCCAAAGGCACACAGTTGATGTTGATTCCGATACGCCTCTGTTGTGGGTGATTCGGGATGAAGTTGGGCTCAAGGGCACCAAGTTTGGTTGCGGTGCCGGCTTGTGCGGCGCTTGCACGGTTCATGTTAACGGTCAGCCAGCGCGCTCCTGTTCAACACCGGTGGCGTCGGTAGACGGCGCTTCCGTGACCACTATCGAAGGTTTGTCCGAAGATGGCCAGTTGCACCCGTTGCAACAGGCCTGGATTGATCAGGGCGTTCCCCAGTGCGGATACTGTCAGTCGGGCCAGATCATGACCGCAGCGCACCTTCTGAACAACAATCCGTCGCCATCTCGTCAGGACATTGTGACCGCCATGACCGGAAACCTGTGCCGGTGCGGTACCTATTCCCGTATTGTCGCCGCCGTCGAGGCGGTTGCCGGTTCGGTTGGCCATTACCAGCCCGCCGGGGAGGACGCCTGACATGACCATGAATCGTCGTGATTTTCTGAAAGTCAGCACGGGTGCTTCAGGCAGCTTGATACTGGCGGTATCTATCCCGGGGTGCGCCTCTGTCCAGACCGGGTACCAGCCCGAGACCGGAGAGTGGAAGCCGGATATCTGGCTGGAATTGACCCGTGATGATGAAATCATCTTTACCCTGGCCCGGGTTGAGATGGGGCAGGGCACCTACACCGGTTTGACCACCCTGGTGGCTGAAGAACTGGATGTGGAGCCGAGCAGGATTAAAGTCAGGTTTGCCCCGGTGGCGCCGGAATACCGAAACCCCCTGTTTGGTTTGCAGCTGACCGGCGGCAGTACCAGCCTGGCCACAAGCTGGGAGCCGCTGAGGGTTGCCGGCGCGCAGGCCCGGCAGATGTTGGTGATGGCGGCTGCCCGGGTGTGGGAAGTAGACGCGGACCAGTGCACTACCCAGGATGGCCGGGTGGTGCATCCTAACGGACTTGATTCGTTACGTTACGGCCAATTGGTGGAGCTGGCGGACCGGGAAGTTATCCGGGGCAAGGTGCCCCTCAAACCCCGCGCCGAATGGAAATACATCGGCCGCAAAGGCGGCAAGCTGGATGCCCGTGCCAAGGCAACGGGTACCGCCGTCTACGGGATGGACGTTGAGCTTCCGGGCATGGTCTATGCGGTGATGACCCGAAGCCCCCGTTACGGCGGCAAGGCCAGCAGCTTCAACCGCGATGACGTCATCGGTATGCCAGGTGTAACCGATGCATTTATCACGGAACGCGGCGTTGCCCTGGTTGCCCAGCGCTACTGGCAGGCACGAAAGGCCCAGCAGAAATTGCGAGTAGAGTGGGATTTCTCCGACGCGTTGGACACCAATACGGAAGCTGTTTTTGAAAGTTACCGACAGGCAGCCAGCAAAGACCCCGGGGTCAAAGAACGCAGTGAGGGAAATGTAGAAAAGGCAGCCGAGCGTGCAAAACAGGTGGTAGAGGCCGAGTATGAGCAGCCCTACCTGGCTCATGCCACCATGGAGCCGATGAACGCCACGGCCTGGTATCGCGACGGTGGAATGGATGTCTGGGCACCCACCCAGGCGCCAGACCTGGGTCGCATTGCCGCAGCTCGTCATACCGATCTGTCACCGGGCAAGATAAACATCCACACCACATTTCTTGGCGGCGGGTTTGGCCGTCGCCTCACCCAGGACTATATCGAAGAAGCTGCCGCTGTGGCCTATCAACTGAAGGTTCCCGTCAAGCTGATCTGGTCCCGGGAAGAAGACACTCGCCACGGCTTCCTGCGCCCTGCCATGTTGCATCGTATGAAAGGCAGCCTGAACGACGGCGAACTGACCGGCTGGCACCATCAGATCGTCGGCCCGCAGGTTCTGGACTGGTACGTGCGCAATGCCGCACCCGCACAGTATCCCTGGGCGCCCAAGTTCCTCTACGACACCCTGGGGCGGGTAGGGCTGATGGCTGAGGGCATTGCCACACCGAAAGATATTTCGGCCATTGAAGGGGCCATTGAATACCCCTACCAGGTGCAGAACGTCAGCGTTCGTCATACCCACACCGATCCCGGTGTGCCCATCACCTGGTGGCGTTCGGTGGGTTATTCCCACAACGGGTTTGCGGTGGAAACCTTTATGGATGAGCTGGCCCACGAATCCGGTGAAGATCCGCTGCAATTCCGACTGAAAATGCTGGATGCCGAGCCGCGCCATCGCGAGGTGCTAGAGCGCGCAGCCCGGCTGGCGGATTGGGGCCAGCCAGCGCCGGAAGGTCGTGCCCGGGGGCTCGCCTTGTTCAAGAGCTTTGGTACCTATGTGGCCCAAGTGGTTGAAGCCGGAATCGAGAACGGTGAAATACGGGTGTACAAGGTGATCTGCAGCGTGGATTGCGGCCAGGTGGTTAATCCCAGGATTGTTGAAGACCAGATCGAGGGTGGCATCCTGTTTGGCCTGACCGCCGCGCTCTACGGCGAGATCAACTTCGACAACGGCGAGATCCGGCAGAGCAATTTCCACGACTACCGCCTGATGCAGATGCACCAGACGCCCGAAGTGGTGGTGGATATTGTTGACAGTGAGGCAGACCCGACCGGTGTGGGTGAGCCGGGCGTGCCCCCGGTGATTCCCGCCCTGGGCAATGCCCTGTTTGCGCTGACCGGAAAGCGCCAGCGCCGCCTGCCGTTGACGGCTTGAGCCAAAGCGGTTTTCGGGGAGCGATGGCCGTCCTATAATGGCGGCCATCGCTTGCCCGGCAGGGCACGTTTCAACCGGGAGATTGCGTGTGTTTGATGTAACCCGATACACCACAGCGGCTCAGTCCATCGTGGATGCAGGTCAGTTCCTTTACGGCCGTGGCTGGTCGCCTGCCACCAGCAGCAATTATTCTGCGCGGATCGACAGTGATCATGTGGCCATTACGGTGTCTGGCCGCCATAAGGGGCAGCTGACCGCCGCAGACGTCATGGTGGTTGATCTTGACGGCCGGCCAGTCCAAAGCCAGTGCAAATCCTCCGCAGAAACCCTGTTGCATACCGTGCTTTACCGGGTGTTCCCGGAGGTTGGTGCCGTCTTGCACACCCATTCCGTAAAAGCCACAGTATTGAGTCGGCTGATTGCTGCGGGTCAGGCGCTGGAGCTGGAAGGCTACGAATTGCAGAAGGCGTTTTCCGGTGTTGAGACCCATGAGGGTGCACTGAGCATTCCGGTTTTCGACAACACTCAGGATATTCCGGCGTTGGCCGAGGACACCCGGGCCTGGTTTCTGGCCCATCCTGAACAACCCGGTTACCTGATTCGCGGCCACGGCCTGTATACCTGGGGCAAGACCATGGCGGATTGCCTGCGCCATGTCGAAGCCTTCGAATTTCTCTTTGAATGTGAACTTGAAACCATGAGGGTCCGCCCATGACTACCCTGAGCATATTTCACCAGAGCCAGCCGGACGAGGCCCACACCGTGATGACCGACCCGGGGGCTATCGGTGATGCGCTCGCCCGCCACGGAGTGCGTTTCGAACAGTGGCCAACCCGTGATCTGCCGGCGGATGCCAGCCAGGAGCAGATTCTGGAAGCCTACAGTGAAGAGGTTGCGCGCCTGAAGCAGGAATGCGGTTTCCAGACGGCCGATGTGGTCAGCCTGAACCCGGACAACCCGCAAAAGGAAGCCTTCCGCCAGAAGTTTCTGGACGAGCATACCCACAGCGAGGATGAAGTGCGGTTTTTCGTGCGGGGCCAGGGCCTGTTCTATCTGCACTTTGGCGACCAGGTGTATGCCCTGCTGTGCCAGCAGAACGATTTGATCAGTGTACCGGATGGCACACGCCACTGGTTTGATATGGGGCCAGAGCCGCAATTCACCTGCATTCGCCTGTTCACCAACCCGGAAGGCTGGGTTGCGAGCTTTACCGGCGAGGATATCGCCAGTCGACTGCCCCGTTACGAAGGGCTTGCGGGAGTGGCAGGATGATTCGGGTAGTTCTGACCGATATAGAGGGCACGACCAGCTCGATCTCATTCGTGCACGATGTGCTGTTTCCCTACGCCAGTAAACACTTGCCGGAATTTATCCGCACGAACCATCACACCACGCCGGCTGTGGCTGAACAGCTGGCTCTGGTCGCAGAAAAAAGTGGTGTCGACAGTAAAGATGTGGAGGGCCTGATTGATGTCCTCCAGGCCTGGATATCCGAGGATCGCAAAGAAGGGCCGCTCAAAGCACTGCAGGGCATGGTCTGGGAGCAGGGATATCACAGCGGAGAGCTGAAGGGCGATATCTATCCGGATGCGGCGGATTATCTTCAGCGCTGGCATGATCGGGGCCTAAGGCTGTTCGTATATTCCTCTGGTTCCGTGAAGGCACAGAAACTGATTTTTGGTTTCAGTAACGAAGGCGACTTTACGCCGTTTTTCTCCGGATACTTCGATACCGGTGTGGGCGGCAAAAAAGAAGCACAGTCTTACCGCAATATTCTTGCCGAGCTGGGTGTAGAGCCGGCGACCGTTCTGTTCCTGTCGGACGTGGAAGCCGAGCTCTCGGCGGCTGAGGAAGCTGGGCTTAAAACCGTCTGGCTGGTGCGTGATGGGGAGCTTCCTGACACTGGTCGGCCTGTTGCCCGTGATTTTGCGGAGGTAGACGCGCTACTGCGTAAACGTTAGGAGGTGGTCGAATGCCCGGTAGTTCATGTCTGAAATGGCTTATTCCGGGTGTTTGTGCCTTGTTTCTGGCCGGCTGCAATCCGTTCTCCGAAGCCGAGCCGATGATGGAAGAGTACCTGGAGCGCCTTGCCCGGGTGCTGGATACGCCATCGGTATCGGTTCCCTCTGATCTTCCCCCTGCCTCCACCGTACCCCGTCGCCGCGAACGTGTACTTGATATGCCTGAGCTGGATCTGGGCATGCTGGACTTTCTGTCGCTGTACGGGTGTGAACTTCAGTATGTGGTTGGCGAGCGAAACTCGGTGATGGGCCGGGTGATGCAGCCTCTTAACCGGCTGCGTTATGAAGTCCGGTTTATCCGAGCCGCGGAAGATTGCATGGCCGAGATCGACGACGAGCGCCTGGAGAAAACCCTCCAGGATGCGGTCGAGAGCAAGCGGGCATCATTGCCGGTGGCCATATGGAATGCGACCTGGGGAACGGAAGAGATTGAGCGCTTGTTGACTCTGTCCAAAGGGTTTTATCCGGTGGCCGCGGAGGGAAACCCGGTGTCTGATCTGGTGCGGGACCTGGGCCAGTTGAACCGGGCCGTATCCGATTTGTCGGTCCAGCAGCTCGATGTTCCCCTCGATGCACTTGGCGGAGTGCACCAACGCTGGCAATCGGAGTTTCGCGCCGGGCAGGTGATCAACAGCGCCCGGCTGTTGATTGCAACCCTCAATGCAGGAACAGAGACCCTGAAAGCGCGCCTTGATGAGCGTCCATTATGTCTGAATGGCCGGCCGAATAATCAATCAGAAATCGTCCGAAATTTCTTCTTCAATGTGTACATTGGTGAAATCCAGCCCTACATGAGCGATGTCAGCCGGGCCCGGGATTCGCTGATCGGGGCTCTGGCGGAGCTGGCGGACCAGCAAACTGCCGTTATGCCGGCGAGCTTTCAGGACTGGTACCAGCGTCATTTGTCAGCCGATGCTGAAGTCAGCCTCTGGCGGGAGCTGGACCAGGCCATGATGCAGCACACCCGGCACTGGCAGGAACTGTTGGAGCAGTGCGGTCTGCGCCCGGGTTGATGCGGGTTCAGCGCTGGCTTTCCGGGGTCACCCGCAGGATTTCTTCCACCGTGGTCTGGCCGGCGGCCACTTTCTGTGCGCCACTGAGGCGCAGGGATTTCATGCCTTCTTTGTAGGCGTCCAGCCTTAACTGCTCGAGTTCGCAGTGATCATTGATCTGGCGGGTCAGGTGGTCGGAGAGCGTCATGATTTCATAGACCCCGGCGCGGCCCATATAGCCGGTATTGCGGCATTCGAGGCAGCCCACCGGATGATAGAACTGACGGGGAACCGGCGCTTTCCAGGGGCGGGTCAGTGTTTGCCAGGCCTGCTCGTCGGCCTCACCCGGAGCCTTGCAGTGGGGGCACAGGGTACGGGCCAGGCGCTGGGCCATCACCCCAAGCACCGTGGCCCGGATCAGGTAGGGCGGGATGCCCAGTTCCATCAGTCGGGTAATGGCGCTCGGGGCGTCGTTGGTGTGCAGGGTGGAGAGCACCAGGTGGCCGGTCAGCGCTGCCTGTACCGCCATCTCGGCGGTTTCCAGGTCGCGGATTTCACCAATCATGATGATGTCCGGGTCTTGCCGTAACAGGGCCCGAACGCCGTGGGCGAACGTCAGGTCGATATTGGTCTGCACCTGCATCTGGTTGAACGCTGGCTCCACCATCTCAATGGGGTCTTCAATGGTACAGATGTTCAGTTCCGGCGACGCCAGCTGTTTGAGGGTGGAGTACAGGGTGGTGGTCTTGCCGGAACCGGTAGGGCCGGTCACCAGTACAATGCCATGGGGGCGGGCGGTCATGGCCTGCCAGCGCTCCCGGTCTTCTTTACTGAAGCCCAGCTGCTCGAAGGACTTCAGCAGCACCTCCGGATCAAAAATCCGCATCACCATCTTCTCGCCAAAGGCGGTGGGCATGGTGGCCAGGCGCAACTCCACCTCGCTGTTATCCGGTTTTCGGGTTTTGATCCGGCCGTCCTGGGGCCGGCGTTTCTCGGCCACATTCAGGCGCCCCAGAATTTTCAGACGGCTGGTGACAGCCACCCCGACATGTTCCGGAAACTCATAGACGTTATGCAACACGCCATCAATACGAAAACGCACCTGGGTGACCGCCCGGCGTGGTTCGATGTGAATGTCTGAAGCGCGCTGGTCAAAGGCATACTGCAACAACCAGTCGACAATCTTGACCACGTGCTGGTCATTGGCATCCGGGTTTTCGTTGGTACCTATGTCCAGCAGTTGTTCGAAATTCTGATTGCTGGCGGCACCCGGGGCCTGGCTGCCGCTGGCCTTGCTCACGGAATTGGCGAGCTGGTAGAACTCCACCGTGTAGCGCCGGATGTCTTCCGGGTTGGCAACGACACGGCGAATGTCCTTGCGAATGGCCTGTCGAAGGTTGCTTTCCCATTCGGTCTTGAATGGTTCTGTGCTGGCAATCAGCACTTCATCCTGGCGTATCTCTACCGCCAGAATGCCGTGGCGCTGGGCAAAGGCGTAGGACATCACCCGGGCGATGGCCGGCGTGTCGATCTTGAGCGGGTCTATGTGGTAGTAATCCTGGCCCGCCCATCGGGCCAGCCAGCTGGTCAGCCGATCAAGATCCAGGGTTCGGCCATCCCTGAGGCTGGTAATGCCGGCAATGGCAACCAGTTCCAGGGGGTGCCGCGGAGAAGTTCGTCCGTCCTGAGTAGCGGCCCCCAGGTTGGCCGTGAGCACCTTCTCAGCATCCTGCTGGCTGATTTCGCCACTTTCCACCAGGGCAGAGCAGATGTCTCGCAGGGTGAGGGTGTGCCGATGTGGTGGTGCTGGCATGGGGGGCGTTTGATCAGCCATCGTTGTGCTCTCCGGGTGTTATGGGCACTCAGTTGGCAACCGGCCGGTTTACTTTCAGGTGAACCATGGCGACGGTGAACAGTAGGAATGTAAGCACTGTGAGAATCATCGGGCCTGGGGCGCCTTCGCTCAGCCAGGCGGAGACCACGGCCTGGGTGAAGTAAAAAATCACCACGAAGGCCATCCAGATGTACCCGCGATTGTGCCCCCGGAATACCGGTACTGCAAACGCCAGCAGGGGTAACAGTTTCACCGTCAACATCAGGGGAATGGACACGCCTTCCACTGGCGCTGGATAGAATGTTGTCAACAGCAGTGTGGCCAATACCGCAAGGTACAGCGCAATGGTTATGCGGGCCGTGGTTTTTGCTTTTTCATTTTTGAGCATAAAAGGTTCCGGGTGGTTGAAAGTTTGGATGCTGGCGGTGATCAACCGGCAAGTTTGAGCGCCAGCCGGGCAAGGCGCTCACCAAAGGCCTGGCACAGGGCCTTTTCATGGTCACTCAGCGCCTGCTGTGCACCGGTACCTGCCCAGTGGGTGGGGCCGTAAGGCGTGCCGCCGGTCGAGGTCTCATTCAGGGCACTCTCGGAGTAAGGCAGCCCGCACAGTACCATGCCGTGGTGCAGCAATGGCATCATCATGGTCAGCAGCGTGGTTTCCTGGCCGCCATGCAGGCTGCCGGTAGAGGTGAAGGCGCCAGCAGGTTTACCAACCAGCTTGCCGTTAAGCCACAAATCGCCGGTACCATCGAGAAAGTGTTTGAGCGGGGCCGCCATATTGCCAAACCGGGTAGGGCTGCCCAGGGCCAGCCCGGCGCAGTTTGCGAGATCTTCACGGGTGGCATAAGGGGCGCCGCTGTCCGGCACCGGGGGCATGCTGGCGCTGGTGTCTGGTGACACTGGTGGAACCGTGCGGATTTT
Source organism: Marinobacter sp. KM021 (assembly GCF_050707965.1). Lineage (NCBI taxonomy): Bacteria > Pseudomonadati > Pseudomonadota > Gammaproteobacteria > Pseudomonadales > Marinobacteraceae > Marinobacter > Marinobacter sp. KM021. The sequence continues at coordinate 1,704,913 of NZ_CP136129.1, read as the reverse complement.
CGCCTCAATGCCATCCGCTCGGGCGACGCCGCGGCCAATCTGGTTGGCCATCTCGGCGGTCTGGCCGTTGCGGCTATAGTAAAGCACAAGAACGTACGGTGTAGCGTTGCTCATGTCTGCTCCAGGGGATGGCTCAAAGAATATCCAGTACGTTCTCTGGCGGACGCCCGAGGGCTGCCTTTCCATTGGCCAGAACGATAGGGCGTTCGATCAGTTTCGGGGTATTTACCATGGCCTTGACCAGCTCTTCTCTGGTCAGTTCCGGGGCGTTCAGGCCAAGTTCTATGTACTCGGATTCCTTGGTACGCATCAGCTGGCGGGGTTCACAACCCAGAAGATCAAGAATGTGTAACAGTTCCTGCTCTGTCGGTGGTGTCTCGAGGTAGCGTATAATCTCCGGCTCGACACCCTTTTGCTGAAGCAGCTCAAGGGTCTGGCGTGATTTTGAACACCGTGGGTTATGGAAAATGCGGGTTGGTTCTGTCATGGTCATGCCCGGTTAACAGTGATGAGTACGGTCTTTAATGAGGGCCGTAGTCTAACAGGAGGATTTACCTTGCAGTACCCTCGGTACCCGTCCGTCCCCCGCCCCAAGGTTTCTGAATGGCCCAGGCTCGTGCTGCTGATTCCAGCCGCTATTATGGTGCTGGCCCTGGCGGGTTGCGAGAGAACGGAGTTGCAACGTGCCGATGGTGTGGCGGTGGACTGGGACAGTTACCGTGGCCAGTGGGTGCTGGTGAACTACTGGGCCGAATGGTGCAAGCCCTGCCTGGAGGAGATTCCTGAATTGAATCACCTCGACAAGTCACCGGGAATTTCGGTGCTGGGCGTCAATTTTGACGGTGTTGAAGGCGCGGCACTTGTGGACCTGGGCCAGAAAATGGGTATCGAATTCACCATGCTTGGCCAGGATCCGGGCCCCGATTTTGGCTGGAAAACGCCGATGGCATTGCCCGCCACCTTTGTGGTGGACCCGGCGGGCAAACTGATAGAAACACGCTTTGGTCCCCAAACCGAAGAAGATCTGATGCAACTGATCGGTAGCTGACCATGGCACAGACGTTCGTACATCTTCGCGTACACTCTGAATACTCTATGGTGGATGGCCTGGTACGGGTCAAACCACTGATCAGCCGTGTGGCCGAGTTGGGCATGCCGGCGGTGGGTCTCACCGAACAATCCAATATGTGCTCTCTGGTGCGCTTCTACAAGGCGGCTATGGGTGCTGGTGTGAAGCCGATTATCGGTGCCGATCTCTGGCTGGAAAACCCGGACGAGCCGGAAAACCCATTCCGGCTCACCTTGCTGGCGCGGGATGAGAAAGGCTATCTGCACCTTACCGAAATCATTTCCCTTGGCTACACCGAGGGTCAGCGCTATGGCAAGCCGATTATCCGGAAGGCCTGGCTGGAAGCCCGCGCGGCGGGACTGATTGCGCTTTCCGGCGCCAAAATGGGCGATGTGGGCAAGGCCCTGCTGGCGGGCAAGCCGGAACTCGCCCGGGAACGGGCCCAGTACTGGAAGAATCTGTATCCGGGCAGCTACTACCTGGAACTGCAGCGTACCGAGCGGGCAGGTGATGAGGATTGTCTGCACCTGAGCGTTGAGTTGGCGGCCGAATTGGGTCTGCCAGTGGTGGCAACCAACGATGTGCACTTCCTGACGGCGGACGATTTCGAAGCCCACGAGGCCCGGGTCTGTATCGGTGAGAGCCGCACACTGGATGATCCCCGTCGGGACCGGCGATTCAGCGACCAGCAGTATCTTCGCAGCGCCGAAGAGATGATCGAACTGTTTTCGGACATCCCCGAGGCCGTTGAAAACACGGTCGAGATTGCCCGCCGCTGTTCGGTTAAGGTCCGGATGGGCGAATACTTCCTGCCGAACTACCCGATTCCCGATGGCATGACCATGGACGAGTACTTCCGGCATGTGTCCGAAGAAGGTCTGGAGATGCGCCTGGAAACCATCCTGAGCAAGGATGATCCGGAGTATGACCAGAAGCGGGAAGAATATTACAAGCGACTGAAGTTCGAGCTGGACATCATTATTCAGATGGGCTTCCCCGGCTACTTCCTGATCGTTATGGACTTTATCAAATGGGCCAAGAACAACGGCGTACCGGTAGGGCCCGGCCGGGGTTCCGGTGCCGGTTCCCTGGTGGCCTACGCGCTGCTGATTACCGACCTGGACCCACTGGAGTACGACCTGCTGTTCGAGCGGTTCCTGAACCCGGAACGGGTGTCCATGCCCGACTTTGACGTCGATTTCTGCATGGAAGGCCGGGACCGGGTGATTGAATACACGGCTGAGAAATACGGCCGGGAAGCGGTTTCACAGATCATTACCTTCGGTACCATGGCGGCCAAGGCGGTGGTGCGGGATGTGGCGCGGGTACAGGGTAAGTCCTACGGTCTGGCCGACAAGCTGTCCAAGCTGATTCCATTTGAAGTGGGCATGACCCTCAACAAGGCCATCGAGCAGGAGCCACAGCTCAAGGAGTTCCTGGAGCAGGACGAAGAAGCCCAGGAAATCTGGGAGATGGCCCTCAAGCTTGAAGGTGTGTGCCGTAACGCTGGCAAGCACGCCGGTGGCGTGGTGATTGCGCCTACCAAAATTACCGATTTCTCGCCGCTCTACTGCGACGACGAAGGCGGCAGCCTGGTCACCCAGTTTGACAAAGGCGATGTGGAAGACGCGGGCCTGGTGAAGTTCGACTTCCTGGGGCTGCGCACCCTGACCATCATCAAGTGGGCCTTGCACATGATTAACCCGCGCCGGCAGGCTCAGGGTCAATCAGAACTGGACATTGCCACCATCCCGCTGGACGACAAGCGCTCCTTCGAGTTGCTCAAAAAGGCGGAAACCACCGCCGTTTTCCAGCTCGAATCCCGCGGCATGAAAGACCTGATCCGGCGCCTGCAGCCGGACTCCCTGGAAGACATGATCGCCCTGGTGGCCCTGTTCCGTCCCGGGCCGCTGCAGTCGGGCATGGTAGACGACTTTATCGACCGTAAGCATGGTCGGCAGCCGTTGTCGTACCCGCATCCGGATTACCAGTATGAAGGCCTGAAGCCGGTATTGGAGCCCACTTACGGGGTTATCCTCTACCAGGAGCAGGTCATGCAGATTGCCCAGGTGATGGCGGGCTACACCCTCGGCAACGCCGACATGCTGCGCCGGGCCATGGGTAAGAAAAAGCCGGAAGAGATGGCCAAGCAGAAGGCATTCTTCCTGGAGGGTTGTGCCAATAATGGCATCGATGAAACCCTTGCGGAGAACATCTTCGATCTGGTGGAGAAGTTCGCCGGCTACGGTTTCAACAAATCCCACTCCGCCGCCTATGCTCTGGTGTCGTATCAGACCTTGTGGCTCAAGGCCCACTATCCGGCCGAATTCATGGCCGCGGTACTCACCGCCGATATGCAGAACACCGATAAGGTGGTCACGCTGGTGGAAGAGTGCCGGAACATGAAGCTGGACCTGCTGGTGCCGGACGTCAGCCGTTCCGCGTACACCTTTACCGTCAATGACGACGGGCAGATTGTTTATGGTCTAGGCGCCATCAAAGGGTTGGGCGAGGGCCCGATTGATAGCATCGTGGAGGCCGCCAAAGACGGCCCATTCCAGGATATTTTCGATTTCTGCCGCCGGATTGATCTGAAGAAGGTCAACAAGCGCGCCATGGAGGCGCTGATCCGGGCCGGGGCCATGGACAAACTGGGTGCCGGGCGGGCGCAGCTGATGGCCAGTATCGACAAGGCCGTGCAGCAGGCAGACCAGCAATCCCGAAACGATGCCGCCGGCATGATGGATATGTTTGGCGAAATGCTGGAGAGCAGCGGTGAGGGTGAAGACCCCTACGCCGATGTGGCCCACGTGCGGGAATGGCCTGAAAAAGAACGCCTAAAGGGCGAGAAGGATACCCTGGGTATCTATCTTACGGGTCATCCGTTTGATGAATACGAGCGGGAAGTCCGGCGTTTTGTCCGTAACTCCATCGCGGATCTGAAGCCCAACAAGTCACCCCAGCGGGTGGCTGGCCTGGTGGTTGCCCAGCGCACCATGAAAACCCGCACCGGGTCCACCATGTGCTTTATTACCCTGGATGACCGTAGCGCTCGCATCGAAGCTACCCTGTTCTCCGAGGCGTTTTTCGAGAACCGGGAACTGCTGCAATCAGATCAGGTGATCGTTGTGGAGGGGCAGGTCAGCCACGATGACTACTCCGGGCAAATGAAAATGCGCGTCAGCTCAGTGATGGACGTGGCTACCGCCCGGCAGCAGTTCAGCCGTGGCATCAGGTTGGCCCTGCATGCGGAACAGCTGCAGAACGGGCTGCTGGACAAACTGGACGATACCCTGCGCCCGTTCCGCAACGAAGGCAGCCCGGTGTGGATCGAATACAGCAGTGCCGAGGCCAGCACCCGGATTGAGCTGGGTGAGTCCTGGCGGGTGCAGCCGGATGACAACCTGTTGTTCGAGCTCAGGCACCTGGTAGGCGAGAAGTCCGTGGAACTGGTCTATGATTAATACCAATGTCCGCTTTAGCTGTGCCGGTTGCACTGCTATCTTTGTCCCAAATTCTGGTTTTGGTGGGGTGAAACCTGCCTGGCAATCAAATGATGGAACATCATGAACCCTAATTACCTTGATTTCGAACAGCCGATCGCCGACCTGGAAGCCAAGATTGAAGAGCTTCGCATGGTGGGCAACGACACCGACATCAATATCACCGATGAAATCAGTCGATTGAAGAAGAAGAGTGTCAGTCTGACAGAAAGCATATTTTCTGATTTGCAGTCCTGGGATGTCGCCCGTTTGGCCCGGCACCCGCGCCGGCCCTACACCCAGGATTACATTGATCTGATTTTCGAAGATTTCGACGAGCTGCACGGCGATCGCCGCTACGCCGACGATTTATCCATTGTTGGTGGTACCGCCCGGCTGGACAACAAGCCGGTGATGGTGATCGGCCATCAGAAAGGCCGCGAAGTGCGTGACAAGGTCAAGCGCAACTTCGGCATGCCTCGCCCGGAAGGTTACCGCAAGGCCCTGCGCCTGATGGAAATGGCCGAGCGTTTCAAGATGCCAATCCTCACCTTCATTGACACGCCGGGTGCCTACCCTGGTATCGGCGCCGAAGAGCGTGGCCAGAGTGAGGCCATTGCCTTCAACCTGGCGGTCATGTCCCGGTTGAAAACGCCGATTATCTCTACAGTGATCGGTGAGGGCGGTTCCGGTGGTGCCCTGGCCATTGGTGTGTGTGATCAGCTGAATATGCTGCAGTACTCCACCTATGCCGTTATTTCGCCGGAAGGCTGTGCTTCCATTCTCTGGAAAAGCGCCGAGTACGCGGCTCAGGCCGCTGAAGCCATGGGTGTTACCGCCCAGCGCCTGAAAGAACTGGGTGTTGCCGACAATGTGATTGAAGAGCCCCTGGGCGGTGCTCACCGCAACCCGGAGAAAATGGCGGAAACCCTGAAGGCCAGGCTGGCCAAGGGGGTCGCGGAACTGAGCCGGTTGCCGTTGGACGAGCTGGTGTCCCGCCGGTACGAGCGCCTTACCAAATATGAAAGCGGGCGGTAACACCGCCCGGGAATCTGGCTGGCCCGACGACTTGCGCGGGCCTGTCAGCTCACTCCCTGACAGCTCCCGTATCCTGGTCGCCCTCAGTGGTGGCCTGGATTCCACCTTGTTGTTGTATGTGGCGGCAGCCTGTCACCGCAATGTCTGTGCTCTGCACATTAATCACCAACTCCAGCCCAATCACTCGCAGACTGAGCAGTTCTGCAGGTCGCTCTGTGAGCGGTTGGCGGTTCCCCTCCTGGTTGAGCGTGTGGACGTTGCAGTGGGCGAGTCCGGCTCCGGTGGTCTTGAGGAGGCGGCCAGGCTGGCCCGATATGATGTGTTCCGGCGGGTACTGGGGGCTGGCGACCTGTTGTTGATGGCCCACCACGCAGACGATCAGGTCGAAACGGTGCTGTTTCGTTTGCTCCGGGGAACCGGTGTAACGGGTCTGGCGGGCATGCCTGAAAGCCGCCGTCTTGGCCAGGGAGCCCTGTTTCGACCCTGGCTGGCGGTAAGCCGTGACCGGCTGGAGCAGGTTGCCCGGGATGTCGGTCTCTCCTGGGTGGAAGATCCCAGCAATACCAGCCTGGCATTTGATCGCAATTACCTGCGCCACGCTGTGCTGCCGGGGCTCAAGGAACGCTGGCCTGGCCTGCTGAAACGGGTGGAGCACAGTGCCAGGGCCTGCGCCGAAAGCGATACGCTCAGTCATCGGCTGGCGGAACTGCAGTGGCAGATGTGTTCTGATTCAGGTCAGCTCCGGCTGGCGTCGATTCAGGCCCTGAGCCCGTTGGAGCAGAGAAATCTGGTTCGATGGTGGATTCACCGGCAGGGTTTGAAAATGCCTGCCCTGGCAGATTGGGATCAGTCGCTGGCGGAGTTGGTTCAGGCCGGCGAAGACCGGACGCCGGAGATTCGTGGTGATGGTTTCAGTTTGCGGCGATATCGGGGCTACCTGTACCTGGTGCCAAACGTGGAAGTGCCGGCGCACTCCGCTGGCCTTGAGCCCGGCCGCACGCTGCAATGGGGCCCCTGGACACTACGGCTCACGCCAACAGCCACTACACCGGAAGCAGCGCCCCCGCCAATACGGGTATCTACGAGGCAGGGCGGCGAAAGGCTTCGCTTTGAGGAGGGCGGGCACTCTCGATCGTTGAAAACCTGGTTGCAGGAACAAGGAGTGCCGCCCTGGGAGAGGGCTTTACTGCCGCTGGTTTACCACGAAACACCCGGTGCCAGTGAGCTGATTGCCGTTGGCGATTTGTGGTGTTCTGAACAATACTCGGGAAGCGCCCCTGCCGCCGGCTGGCGGCTGATTGTGGAGAGGGATTGTGATTGAGTACAGGGGGGCTTTCTGGTAGTCTGGCGACCCATCTTGAGATGAACAATCTCCCTCCTTCACCGAACCAGATAATCACGGAATCTGCATGACGCGTTATATTTTCGTCACCGGCGGTGTCGTGTCCTCCTTAGGCAAAGGTATTGCGTCTGCCTCACTGGCAGCCATCCTCGAGGCACGCGGCCTGAAGGTCACTATTCTCAAGCTGGACCCGTACATCAACGTGGACCCCGGCACCATGAGCCCGTTCCAGCACGGTGAGGTTTTTGTCACCGAAGACGGCGCGGAAACCGACCTCGACCTGGGCCACTACGAGCGCTTTATTCGTACCCCCATGAGCAAGCGCAATAACTTCACCACCGGCCGGGTGTACGAAGAAGTTATCCGTAAAGAGCGTCGCGGTGATTATCTTGGCGGTACCGTGCAGGTGATCCCGCACATTACCGACGAAATCAAACGCCGTGTGGTGGAAGGCGCAGCCGGCTCCGACGTGGCCCTGATTGAAGTGGGCGGCACGGTCGGGGATATCGAATCCCTGCCGTTCCTGGAGGCCTGTCGTCAGCTGAAGGTGGAAGTAGGTTCGCAGCGCGCGCTGTTCATGCACCTCACTTTGGTACCTTACATCGCGACCGCCGGCGAGATCAAAACCAAGCCGACCCAGCATTCCGTAAAAGAAATGCGCTCCATCGGCCTGCAGCCGGATATCCTGCTGTGCCGCTCCGAGCACGAAGTGGATGCCAGCTCCCGTCGCAAGATTGCCTTGTTCACCAACGTGGAAGAGCGGGCGGTTATCCCGATGCAGGACGCCAAGTCCATCTATGCCATTCCGCGCATGCTGCACGAATACGGCCTGGACCAGCTGGTCATCGAGCGCTTCGGCCTGGATGCCCGTGAAGCAGATCTGGGCGAGTGGGATGCCGTTGTGGAATCGTTGATGAATCCGCAGCAGGAAGTCACCATTGCCATGGTCGGCAAGTACATGGAGCTGCTGGATGCGTACAAGTCGCTGATTGAATCCCTGCTGCACGCCGGCATCAAGACCCGCACCAAGGTCAATATCAACTACATTGACTCCGAAGACATCGAGCGTGATGGCACCCGTGTGCTGGAATCCGCCGATGCCATCCTGGTGCCGGGCGGCTTTGGCGAACGGGGCGTGGAAGGCAAGATCCGCACTGTTCAGTACGCCCGTGAAAACAAGGTTCCGTATCTGGGCATCTGCCTGGGTATGCAAGTGGCGGTTATCGAATACGCCCGCAACGTGGCCGGCCTGAAAGACGCCCACAGTACCGAATTCCGCGAGCACACCCCGGAGCCGGTGGTTGGGCTGATCACCGAATGGCTGGATGCCAGTGGTGCTACCGAAGCGCGCACCGAGGCTTCTGATCTGGGCGGTACCATGCGCCTGGGTGCGCAGGATTGCATACTGACAGACGGCTCCACGATCGCTGCCTGCTATGGCAAGAAAACCATTCGCGAGCGCCATCGCCACCGCTATGAAGTCAACAACCACTTCCTGCCCAGCCTTGAGGAAGCCGGCCTGAAAATCTCTGGTCGTTCCGCAGATGGCAAACTGGTTGAAGTCGTTGAGGCGCCGGAACATCCGTGGTTCGTGGCATGCCAGTTCCACCCGGAATTCACCTCAACACCGCGCGATGGCCACCCGCTGTTCAAGGGCTTTGTTGAGGCGGCACTGGCCAACCGGAAAGGATCCTGAGCATGGCGCAGAGCAAGGTAAACGTCTCGGGCATTGAGGTTGCCAACGACAACCCGTTCGTATTGTTCGGTGGTATGAACGTACTTGAGTCCCGTGAACTTGCCTTTGAGGTTGCTGAAAAGTACGTGGATGTCTGCGGTCGTCTTGGCATCCCGTATGTTTTTAAAGCGTCCTTCGACAAGGCCAACCGCTCGTCCATCAACTCCTTCCGGGGCCCTGGCCTCGAGAAGGGGTTGCAGATCCTGGCGGACATCAAAAGCAAGTTTGGTGTGCCGATCATTTCTGACGTGCACGAGCCGGAGCAGGCAGCGCCTGCGGCGGAAGTCTGTGACATCATCCAGTTGCCGGCATTCCTGAGCCGCCAGACCGATCTGGTGGTGGCCATGGCTAAAACTGGCGCGGTCATCAACATCAAGAAAGCCCAGTTCCTGGCGCCCCAGGAAATGAAGCACATCATCACCAAGTGTGAAGAAGCCGGCAACGACAAGGTTATCCTGTGCGAGCGCGGCAGCAGCTTCGGTTATAACAACCTCGTGGTGGACATGCTGGGCTTTGGCATCATGAAATCGATGAATGTGCCGGTGATGTTCGATGTGACCCATTCGTTGCAAATGCCCGGTGGACGAGCAGACTCAGCTGGTGGCCGGCGTGCGCAGGTTACCGACCTGGCGCTGGCGGGTATGTCTCAAGGCCTGGCAGGCTTGTTCCTGGAGGCCCATCCGGACCCGGGCAAGGCCATGTGCGACGGCCCGTGCGCTTTGCGCCTGAGCCAGCTGGAGCCGTTCCTGCAGCGGGTGAAAGCTGTAGACGACCTGGTAAAAAGTTTTAAACCTATCGACACCGCCTGATTGGCGGTGTTCGTTTTTGTTTGCTTGGGGGGAACCGAGCGGGCGGGGATGGCTTTATGAAACACGCTCCTTGCGGCACGTCCATGTGACGCTTGGGCTCCGCCATCCATGGCTCCGCACAGTTTCATAAAGCCATCCCCGCCCGCTCTCGATCTAACTAATTTATAACCTTTAAGATATTGAACAAACGGAGATTCACTGGAATGACCAAGATTGCCAACATCAAAGCCCGTGAGGTTCTGGATTCCCGCGGCAACCCTACCGTTGAAGCCGATGTTATTCTGGAAGACGGCACCATCGGCACCGCTTGTGCGCCTTCTGGTGCATCCACCGGTTCCCGCGAGGCGTTGGAGCTGCGTGATGGTGATGCTTCTCGTTATCTGGGTAAGGGCGTCCTGAAAGCGGTTGATGCGGTAAACAGCAAGATTCGTGATGCATTGGTCGGTAAAGATTCTGCGGATCAGCGTGGTCTGGACCAGATTATGCTGGATCTGGACGGCACCGAGAACAAGGCCAACCTGGGCGCCAACGCCATTCTGGCAGTCTCCCTTGCAGCGGCCAAGGCGGCTGCTGTTTCTCTGAAGAAGCCGCTGTATGCGCACATTGCTGATATCAACGGCACTCCCGGCGAATTCTCCATGCCGGTACCGATGATGAACATCCTGAACGGTGGTGAGCACGCGGATAACAACGTGGACATCCAGGAGTTCATGGTTCAGCCGGTTGCTGTGAAGAGCTTTGCAGAGGCTCTGCGTGTAGGCGCCGAGATCTTCCACAGTTTGAAGAAAGTGTTGAAGTCTCAGGGCCTGAACACAGCGGTGGGCGACGAGGGTGGTTTTGCGCCGAACCTGCCGTCCAATGAAGCGGCCCTGGCTGCGATCAAGCAAGCTGTTGAAGACGCTGGCTATGAACTGGGCAAAGACGTAACCCTGGCGCTGGATTGTGCCTCTTCCGAGTTCTACAAAGACGGTCAGTATCAGCTGTCTGGTGAAGGCAAGAGCTTTGATTCCGAAGGCTTCGCCGATTACCTGGCTGGCCTGTGTGAGCGTTATCCGATTGTGTCCATCGAGGATGGCATGGACGAAAGCGATTGGGATGGCTGGAAGATCCTGACTGACAAGCTGGGCAGCAAGGTGCAGCTGGTTGGTGATGATCTGTTTGTCACCAACACCAAGATCCTGAAGCAGGGCATCGAGAAGGGCGTTGGTAACTCCATCCTGATCAAGTTCAACCAGATCGGTAGCCTGTCTGAAACTCTGGATGCCATCAAGATGGCTCAGGACGCCGGTTACACGGCGGTGATTTCTCACCGTTCCGGTGAAACGGAAGACACCACCATTGCTGACCTGGCGGTTGCGACCTGCGCCGGCCAGATCAAGACCGGTTCTCTGTGCCGCTCAGACCGGGTTGCCAAGTACAACCAGCTGCTGCGTATTGAAGAGGCGCTGGAAGGTAAGGCACCTTACCGTGGCCTGAGCGAGATCAAGGGTCAGGGTTAATACCCGCGACATTTTTGAGTCTGCCAGCGCGCGCTGGTAAGTAACAAAATGTTAGGGCCATCGCGTTCCGGATGAAAATTCGGACACGATGGCCTTTTTGTACAGTGACTTACAAGAATTTGTTGCTAATCTACTATAAGGTCTATACTTGACCTTCGACTCTTTCGATAAATCTGGTTATTTTCTGAGCTGATTTGGCATGAAAACGCTTTGGGCCATTCTGGTAGTGCTGATTCTCCTGCTGCAGGTTCGCCTGTGGGTCGGGGAGGGTAGCTTTGCGCAGGTTTGGTCGTTGGAGAAGGCGATTGCTGAGCAGCGGGCGGAGAATGCCGGGTTGGCGGGGCGTAATGACCGGCTTTATGCGGAGGTGCGGAACCTTCGCAACGAGCAGGGGGCCGTGGAGGAACGTGCCCGTATGAATCTCGGGCTAATTCGCGAAGACGAGACATTCTTTCTGGTCGTCGAGAATTAGTTCTGGAGTTAGAAGCGCCGGGGGTGTCCTTTCCGGGAAACGCTACAAGCACATCCATGTGCGCTTGACTGTGGCCATCCCTGGCCACAGACATTCCCGGAAAGGACACCCCCGTCACTTCTCCAAACATTGTGCGTGCGATCATGAATAAACCATCTCTTTGGCTTGTTGTTCCTGCCGCCGGCATCGGCCAGCGCATGAAAGCTGAATGTCCCAAGCAGTACCTCAAGATCAATAACCGCTTTATCCTAGATATTACCCTCTCCCGTTTACTGGACAACGCGCCGTTCAAGGGCTGTATGGTGCCGTTGAGTCCGGCGGATCACTGGTGGTTGGATAGTGAGTCGTCTCAGGATGATCGAATCCAGACCTGTACCGGAGGCAAGGAGCGGGCGGATTCGGTGCTTTCGGCGTTGCATGCGCTGGCGGAGCAGGCGGATGAGTCGGATTGGGTGCTGGTGCACGATGCGGCGCGGCCTTGTTTGCATGCCGATGATCTTTCCAATCTGATTGATACCCTTTCTGAGCACCCGGTTGGCGGACTGCTGGCGGCGCCGGTGGCGGATACTTTGAAGCTGGCGGATGACGGCATTCCGCCAGAGGTGGCGCAGACGGTGGATCGGAGTCGGTTGTGGCGGGCGTTGACGCCGCAGATGTTTCGGTTTGGTGCGCTCAGGGCCGCTCTTGAATCCTGTCTGGAAAGTGGTCACGGGGTTACCGATGAGTCCTCTGCGATGGAGTTTTCCGGTAAGATGCCTGTTCTGGTGGAAGGGCGGCCGGATAATCTGAAGGTTACGGTGCCGTCGGACCTTGCGCTGGCCGAGTTTATTCTGGGTCGGCTGTAGGGTTTTCCCGCCTCTTGTCTATTTCTGTTTTTCTCGGAGACGATGATGCGCATTGGTCAGGGCTTTGATGTCCATGCCTTTGGTGAGGGCAGTTCTGTCATTCTGGGTGGTGTTGAGATTCCCCATAGTCATGGCCTGAAAGCCCATTCGGATGGCGATGTGCTGTTGCATGCACTGGCGGATGCCCTGCTCGGTGCGGTGGCGCTGGGTGACATCGGGCATTTTTTTCCGGACACCAGCGACGAGTGGGCGGGGGCCGATAGCCGGGATCTGTTGCGTCGGGTGATGCAGCGGGTATTGGAGGAAGGCTTTGCCGTGGTGAATGTGGATACCACGATTATTGCCCAGGCGCCGAAGATGGCACCTCATGTGGAGGCGATGCGTCTCAATATTGCTGAGGATCTGGGGGTGCCGGTGAATCGGGTGAGTGTGAAAGCCACCACCACGGAGAAGCTTGGCTTTACCGGGCGCGGTGAGGGCATTGCCTGCCAGGCAGTGTGTTTGCTCGAACCGGTGGCTATGTGAGTCAGGATAACGGTTCGCCCCGTTGGCGTCTTGAGTGGCCCACATCTTCAGGTAAGCGCCCGGGCAAGGCGCAGTTAAAGTCGGTTCCTGAGGATTTCCGGGTTACAGAGAGACTCTGGCCAGATTCTGAATTGCCAGGTTCCGTGCATGGAGGGGCCGGTGAGCACTTGTGCGTGCGTCTTGAGAAGTCTGGCGACAATACCGAGTATGTTGCCCGGGAGTTGGCGGCCCTGGCGGGTTGCAAGGCGTTTGAGGTGGGCTTTTGTGGTTTGAAGGATCGCCATGCGGTTACCAAGCAATGGTTCAGTCTCTACTGCCCGGGCCGGGAATCCGAGGATGCTGCGCTGCTGCAAGCCATTGGTGCCCGGTGGCCGGTGTTGGCGAGTGGCCGCCATGCACGCAAGCTTCGCCGAGGCGAGCATCTGGGCAATGAATTTGACCTGATGTTAAGGCAAGTCAACGGCAATAGAGTGGACATTGAGCAGGCGCTGACGTTGCTTGGCGAGCGGGGAGCCCCGAATTATTTCGGGCCGCAGCGGTTTGGCATTGGCGGCGGCAATCTGGAACGGGCAGTGAATCTTGACCCTTCCCGATTGAACCGGAAGAAAGGCGGCCGTCGCGGCGGTGGCGGAAGCGGTTCGAAAAACGTATTGTACTTTTCGGCGGCACGTTCCTGGTTGTTTAACGAAGTCCTGGCTGCTCGGGTTGAAGCGGGCAACTGGTTCAACGGTGTGCCCGGAGAGCCCTCTGAAGACGGCCAGCCTACCGGGCCACTGTGGGGCGATGGTGGCACTCTGGCAACTGGAGAATTGGCGGAGCTTGAGCGGGCAGTGGTGTCAGAGCACCCGGAGTTTGAGCGGCTGTTTCTCAGCACCCGCATGAAACCGGAGCGTCGGGCCCTGGTAACCCGGCCTGAGCAAATGAACTGGCAGTGGCAGGATGACAATGCCCTGCGGATACAGTTTTTCCTGCCACCGGGGCAGTATGCCACCACGGTGCTGGGAGATATTTTTGAGCTGCAGGACATGAGCCTCAGCCGTGATAATAAGCAAGAAAGCTAGCGGAGAACACTGTGCGTATTTTGTTGTCCAATGATGATGGCGTGCATTCGCCGGGTCTTGTGGCCCTGTTTGAAGGCCTTGGGGGCCTTGGTGTGTTGGAGGTGGTTGCGCCGGACCGTGACCACAGCGGAGCCAGTAATGCCTTGACGTTAAGCCGCCCGCTGACGGTGGAAGAGCACCCCAACGGGTTTCACTCGGTTGATGGTACGCCCACCGATTGCGTGCATCTGGCGGTGAACGGCCTGTTCGATCAGCCTTTTGATCGAGTCGTGTCCGGTATCAACACCCACGCCAACCTGGGCGACGACATTATCTATTCCGGAACGGTAGCTGCGGCCACTGAAGGTCGTCACCTTGGGCTACCGGCTATTGCTGTATCACTGGTTAACGATGGCCATTTCCATTATGACACCGCCGCACGGGTGGTTCGTTTGCTGCTGGAAGACAAGCGGGCCCTGGCTTTGGGGCCTCGCTCTATCCTCAATGTGAACGTTCCTGATCTGCCCTGGCACGAACTCTCCGGTATCCAGGTAACTCGCCTGGGCCATCGGGAGAGGGCAGAAGGGGCGGTTCCGATGACTTGTCCCCGAGGCAAGCAGCGCTACTGGATTGGTGCCGCAGGCCGCGGCGGCGATGCCGGGCCTGGCACGGATTTCCATGCGGTACGTGAGGGTTATGTTTCCATTACCCCTGTCCACGTTGATATGACCCGTTACGAAGCGCTGCCGGGGCTGCGGGACTGGGTAGATGGTTTGGAAGGTGCCAGGGGGGCGACATCGTGATCGCTCAACTTGAAGGGATCGGTATGACGTCCAGGCGCACCCGCCTGCGACTGGTGCAGCGGTTACGGGAAGCTGGCATTGAATCAGACCGGGTACTGGAGGTGATTGGTCAGGTACCCCGGCACATCTTTCTGGACGAAGCCCTTGCCCACCGCGCCTACGAGGATACCTCACTACCCATCGGCTATGGCCAGACCCTCTCCCAGCCCTACATTGTTGCCCGCATGACGGAGCTGCTGCTGGCGCATCAGCCGGCCCGGGTGCTGGAGCTGGGCACCGGTTCCGGGTATCAGACCACGGTGTTATCGCAGTTGTTCGATGACATCTACAGCGTTGAACGCATACGCCCGTTGCAGGAGCGAGCCCGGGACCGTCTGCGGCAGCTCAATATTCGCAATGTCATGCTCAAGCATGCGGATGGTGGTATGGGCTGGCCCGAGCGGGGGCCTTTTGACGGCATTATCGTGACCGCTGCGCCGGTAGACGTGCCGCAGGAATTGCTCGATCAGCTAGCCGATGGTGGTGTACTGATCGCCCCGGTTGGCGAGCACCAGCAGGTTCTGGTGGAGATCATTCGCCGTGGGGAACGTTTTGAGCGGCGCGAACTGGAGCCTGTTCATTTTGTACCCTTGCTGGGCGGGGTTGTTCGTTGATGCAGACGACGCCCGATAGCGAAACAAACCGTGAACATCATCCGGTAGCGGTATTCCTGCGGGGTATGGCCATGGGCGCGGCCGATATCGTGCCGGGGGTGTCTGGCGGCACCATTGCGTTCATAACGGGCATCTATTTCCGCCTGCTGGAAGCCATCAGCGCCACACCGGTGGCCTTTGTCCGGAAACTGCTCAAAGGGGATGTGGCCGGCTTCTGGCGCTCGGTGGATGGTACCTTCCTGGTGTGCCTTCTGGCCGGTGTGTTGACCAGTATTGTGAGCCTGGCCTCGCTGATCACCTGGCTCCTGGATACTCACCCGGTGTTAATCTGGAGCTTCTTTTTCGGCTTGATTGTTGCCTCTGTCTGGCACGTAGGGCAGCAGGTTCGCCGGGTAGCGCCGGTGTTGCTGATTCCGCTGGCGTGCGGCATCGTGTTTGCCTGGTGGGTAACCACATTGCCCGCGAGTGAGCTGTCGCCGACGGGCATTGCTTTCCTGGGTGCGGGGGCACTGGCTATCTGTGCGATGATCCTGCCCGGCGTCTCTGGCAGTTTTCTGTTGTTGATTATCGGGATGTATGCGCCGGTTCTGGCCGCGATAAAATCCGTTGAGCTGGCCCATCTGGGATTGTTTGCTGCAGGATGCTTGATTGGACTTCTGTCTGTTGCCCGGATAATCACCCTGGCGTTCCGGCATTTTCACGATACCGTATTAGCGCTATTGACGGGCTTTATGGTGGGGGCGCTGAGCAAGGTATGGCCATGGCAGAAAACCCTGAGTTGGCGCACCAACAGTGCTGGTGAACAAGTCGCTGTGAGCCAGGCTCCGGTAGGCCCGGAAACCTGGGCCAGCCTGTATGGCCAGGACCCGCAGATAATGCTGGCCATCGCCATGGCCATTGCGGGTTTGGTCGTTGTGCTTGCGTTGGAATGGTTTGGGCGGATATCGGCCCGACGGCACCAGAATGTCGCGCCCTGACCGATAAAAGTGTTACCTGACGCACAAAATGTCGTTCCGGACGGTAACAAACCTGTGCGCAGAGTAACTTGGAATTGATTATAAAATGTGCAATATATTAGTAAGTTAGTCCTGAAACATGAGAAATTGCATCGAAAGTGATCAGTTTCTTAGATAGATTTATCATAATCAGGCGTTTGTTATTACGTGATTCTCTTTAGCCGGCACATTCAAGCTGTTCTTCCGACCAGGCTCCCGCCTGCTACGGAAGCGTTCTGCCGGCGGCGCACTGGTCTGCCCGTTGTGGTATCTGCTGTCCTGCTGCTGTTGGCAATGCTTGGCTTATCCGGCTGCAACACCAACGCGATCTATGGCGACGACCTCTACAACCCCCCTGTGTATTGGGGTAGCCATGTTGTGAAACCCGGGGAAACGCTATACGGCATTGCCTGGCGTTATGGCCGGGACTATCGGGAACTGGGGGATGCCAACGGCCTTGCACCACCCTGGAACATCAAAGCAGGGCAGGTGCTGCGGCTGGACAGGAAGGGCACCATTCGCCAGACTGCCCAGGCGTCCTCTCCGCCCAGACAATCCGCGCCTGCTCCCAGGCCCACCACCTCCAGCACCAGGGCACCAGCGCCCACAGCGTCCAAACCTGCTGCCAGAGCACCGGCCCCAGCGCCTCAGGCACGCACGGGTAGCCAGGTGGCGTCAGACATTCGCTGGAACTGGCCTCACTCTGGCACCGTTATTGCAAACTTTTCAGAGTCAGGAAAAGTCAACAAAGGTATTGATATTGCCGGAAATCCCGGTGATGCTGTGAAGGCGGCGGCGAGTGGAAGTGTGGTGTATGCCGGTAATGGGTTGCTGGGTTACGGAAACCTGATTATCGTAAATCATAACGAGCACTACCTGAGCGCATACGCCCACAACCGGAAGATTTTGGTGCAGGAAGGAGAGGAGGTAAAAGCCGGACAGGTAATCGCGGAACTGGGCAGTTCTGGTACAGACAAACCGATGTTGCATTTCGAGATTCGCAAGAACGGCAACCCGGTTGACCCGGCCAGATACCTGCCAAGACGTTGATTGATCAGAAAGCTGGATGTTTCTGAGGTGATTGCCAGTAAGGCCTGACAGAAAACCGCAAAGTAAAAAATAAAAACGGCAACTGTGATTGCCAGCCAACAAGCTAATGTCCTGAAGAAAACCACAACCGGAACCAGCCCGCAATAACAAGAAGTATCGGGCGAAACAGGATTATTGAGAGGCGGGGTACACCATGTCAGCAGAGCAAGAAGACATCATTATCGATCGTGTTGCAGATCTGGATGACGCAGACGATCATCTGTTAGCGGAAGACAAGCCTGAAAAGCCATCAGCAGACGACGCGATGGCAGAAGCGGAAGACGACTTTCCCACCCAGGGAAAGTATTTCACCAGTCAGAAGCAGCTCGATGCCACGCAGCTGTACCTTAATGAAATCGGTTTCTCACCACTGCTCACTCCCGAGGAAGAAGTCTACTTCGCGCGGCTGGCCCGCAAAGGCGAAGAGTCTGGCCGCAAGCGGATGATTGAAAGCAACCTGAGACTGGTTGTTAAAATCGCCCGGCGCTACGTGAATCGCGGTCTCACCCTGCTGGACCTGATTGAAGAGGGTAACCTCGGGCTGATCCGGGCTGTTGAAAAATTCGATCCGGAACGGGGCTTCCGGTTTTCAACCTACGCCACCTGGTGGATTCGCCAGACCATCGAGCGGGCGATCATGAATCAGACCCGCACCATCCGCCTGCCCATCCACGTGGTCAAGGAGCTGAACCTTTATCTTCGGGCAGCCCGGGAGTTGACCCAGAAGCTGGACCACGAGCCCACCGCCGAGGAAATCGCACGCATGGTGGACAAGCCGGTGGCGGATGTGAAGCGCATGCTCGGCCTTAATGAGCGCGTGGCGTCCATGGACACGCCGATTGGTGCCGGCAGCGACAAATCGCTGTTGGACACCGTCGCCGATGAGGGCGCTCTGGACCCGGCGGATCTGCTTCAGGACAACAACATGTGTTCCTGCCTGGAAAAGTGGATTGACCAGCTGAGCGACAAACAGCAGGAAGTGCTTTCCCGCCGTTTTGGGTTGCGCGGTTACCCCATCAGTACCCTGGAAGAGGTGGGCCAGGAAATCGGGTTGACCCGTGAACGAGTGCGCCAGATCCAGGTTGAGGCGTTACGGCGTCTCAGGGAAATTCTGGAAAAAGAAGGTTTGTCTGGTAGCTTGCTGTTTAAATAGCCCCGGAGCCAGGGAAAAGGAAAAGCCAGCCATGGCAACATGGCTGGCTTTTTTGTTAAATGTGGCAGCAATTGAGAACCAGGTGGCGATAGGCCTCTAATTTTCATTGTTAGAATGTCGTCTCCCGGCGGGAATAGGGTGTCGAATCCGGGGACGAATGAAACATTCAATAATAATGATCGAAAGGAAAGGACTATGAAGAAGACGCTTATCACAGGTTTCGCATCTCTGCTGCTGACAGGCGCTTTGGCTGCACCGGCTTATGCCCTGAATGTTGGCGGTGTCGATGTGCCGGACACCTATTCTGCCATGGGGCAGGAGTTGCAGCTTAATGGCGCAGGAACTCGCTCCAAGTGGTTTATGAATCTGTACGTTGGTGGCCTTTATGTACCGGAGAAAGTGGCCGATGCTGAAGCGGTTATTGATGCCGATGAGCCCCAGGCCATTACCCTGCATATCACCTCTGGCATGATCACCAGCGAGCGCATGACGGAAGCCACTATGGAGGGATTCCAGGCGTCCACCGGTGGTGACCTGTCTGGTATTCAAGCTGAGGTAGACCAGTTCATGGCGGTATTCCAGGAAGAGATCAAAGAAGGCGATGTCTTCGATCTGGTCTATGTGCCGGAGCAGGGCGTTCAGGTGCTTAAAAACGGTGAACAGCGCGACACCGTGGGCGACCTGGAGTTCAAGAAAGCCTTGTTTGGTATCTGGCTGTCTGACAAGCCGGCTCAGAAAGACCTGAAAGAGAAGATGCTGGGCAAACGCTGAAGCAATCTGTTTGCCTGCAAAAAAGCCGGCATTTGCCGGCTTTTTTAATGTTGGATTACTGGTAGTCCCGTTTCTGCTTGAATTCGCAAAGATCTTCAATCAGACAGGCCCCACACTTGGGCTTGCGGGCGGTACAGGTGTATCGGCCATGCAGAATCAGCCAATGGTGGGCATCCATCAGAAACTCTCTAGGCACCAGCCTCATCAGTCGTTTCTCAACTTCGACCACATTTTTGCCCGGCGCAATACCGGTGCGGTTGGAAACCCGGAAAATATGGGTATCAACCGCCATTGCAGGCTGTCGGAATGCTGTATTCAAAACCACGTTGGCGGTTTTACGACCAACGCCGGGCAGGGCTTCCAGGGCCTCACGGTTGTCCGGTACCTGACTGTTGTGCTGCTCCATCAGAATCTTGCAGGTTTTGATGACATTCTCGGCTTTACTGTTAAACAGGCCGATGGTTTTTATATAGTCCTTCAGGCCGTCCACGCCCAAGGCGTAGATGGCCTCGGGTGTGTTGGCGACGGGATACAGTTTATCGGTGGCCTTGTTCACCCCTACGTCCGTTGCCTGAGCAGACAGAATCACGGCAATCAGCAACTCAAACGGCGTGCTGTAGTTCAGCTCTGTCGTGGGATTGGGGTTTTCGTCCCGTAGCCGGGTGAAAATCTCAATGCGCTTCTGTTTGTTCATGGTGGCTCAAAATTCATTGTTCAGGAAATGGTGCCGGTTACCCGTACCCGTTTACTGCCTGCGCTGGTGCTTGCGGGCTCTGCCGCCTTCCGGCGCTCTTTGATCTGGTGGTCAATGCCGTTCTTGAGTGCAATCAGCAAGCCGAGACCAACGAAAGCCCCCGGCGGCAGTACCATAAACAGCATATCCGGGTAGTGTTCAAAGGGCCGGATCACCCAATCACTCGCCATGGGGCCCAGCAAAAGATGCATGTCTGCGAACAGGGTGCCCTGGCCAACGAGTTCCCGCATTCCACCCAGTACCACCAGCACCGCCAGAAAGCCGAGGCCCATCATCGCGCCGTCCAGCAGGGCCGGTAGCGGCGGGTTCTTGGATGCAAAGGCATCGGCACGGCCAAGAATGGCGCAGTTGGTCACGATCAGCGGAATGAAAATGCCAAGAATCTGGTAAAGCTCGTAGGTGAAGGCCTGCATCAACAATTCGGCACAGGTTACAAACGATGCAATGATCATCACAAACGCCGGAAGGCGGACGGATTCGTTGACGAAGTTACGGATGATGGAGACCGACAGGTTGGAGCCAATCAGAACCATCAGCGTGGCGATACCGAGGCCAATGGCATTCACCACGGTGCTGGTTACGGCCAGCAGCGGGCATAAGCCGAGCACCTGAACCAGGGCCGGGTTATTGGTCCACAGGCCGTCTCTGATGATTTCAGCGGATGATTTAGTGGCCATGATCAGGAATGCTCCGCAGGAGTGGATTCACCGGCAATGGCTTCCGGAGTCAGGGTTCGGTTTCTGGGCGCGGGTGGTTCGTTCAGCCGCTCCCGGATAATATCCCGGTTCTGGCGGAAGTAGACCAGCGAATGCTGTACGGCTTTGACCACCGCCCGGGGCGTGATGGTGGCACCGGTAAACTGGTCAAACACACCACCGTTCTTTTTTACGTTCCACTGCTCGGCGGGCGGACTGCCCAGCGAGCGACCATCAAAACTGTACACCCAGTCGGATTTCCGGGTTTCAATACGGTCTCCGAGCCCCGGGGTTTCCCGGTGGTTAGTGACCCGCACACCCAGTATGCGGCCGTCCAGATCAATGCCTACCAGCAATCGGATTTCGCCGGAATAACCATCCGGAGCAACGGCTGGCAGGATCATGCCAATTGGCTGGCCATTGCGCCGGGCCACCCAGGCTTTGACCGGTTCACTGCCCGGTTGGCGAGCATTGGCGGGCAGAGTGATGACATCGCGCAGCATATCGTTGTCGTGCTGGTGTTCGGGGATAATCTCAAACAGGGCGCGCGCTTCGGCCCGCTCGGCCTGTTCCTGAATGCGGTCTTTGGTGATGCCCTGGGTCAGGGCAATGGTGCCACCCGTGATGACGGCAAACAGCCCGAGGCCGATGGCACTGCGACGGATAGAGGTCGTAATGGCATTCATCGCTTAACCTCCACTCTTGCTGGGCACGCCACGCTTGGCCTTGTGATGACCGTAGGTTCTGGGCGGGGTGTAGTGGTCGATAAACGGCACCGCGAAATTCATCAGCAGCACACTGAAGGCTATTGCATCGGGGTAATTGCCCCAGGTTCGAATCAGATAAACCAGCACGCCAATGCCGGCGCCATAGATCAGCTTGCCCTGGTGACTGGTGGCGGCGGAGACCGGGTCGGTGGCGATAAAGAAAGCACCCAGCATGGTGCCGCCGGCCAGCAGGTGAAGTTGTAATGGTGCGTACAGGTCGGCATTGCTACCGAATGCCAGACTCATCACAACGATGGCGGCCAGGAAAGCGACGGGTATATGCCAGGTGATGATTCGGAGCCAGATCAGTAACAGGCCGCCAGCCAGAAAGGCCAGGTTGACCCATTCCCAGCCACGGGCAACCAGGTCGCCAAAGGTTGGGTGCTGCAGCACTTCGGCGGCGGTGTGGGTGGCGATCTTGTGTTTGTATTCGTCCAGTGGCGTCGCCATGGTCCAGGCATCGATGGTGGTCTGGCTGGCGGAGAAGATAGTGGCCAGGGTTTCACCAAAACCCGGTGCGCCACCCCACAGGGTTGCCGCCTGGGCCCAGTTGGTGGTCATTGCCACCGGGAAGGAAATGAGTGCCAGGGCATAGCCCACCATGGCCGGATTGAATGGGTTCGACCCAAGCCCGCCGTATAGCTGTTTAGCTACGACAATGGCGGAAATCACCGCGATGGCGGAAACCCACCAGGGCGCGAACTGTGGCAGCGACAAGCCGAGCAGCAGACCGGTTACCGCGGCGGTATTGTCTTTGAGGAAGAACGAAATGGGTTTGCCGCGCAGTTTCAGGATCGCCGCTTCTGAAGCCAGGGCCAGGGCGATACACCAGACCACATTGATCAGGTTGCCCCAACCGAAAAACAGGGTCTGGGCGATCAGGCCAGGTATGGCCGCCAGAATAACCCAGAGCATAACCCGGGATGTCGGCCGGGCATTTCGGGCATGGGGTGATGACTGTTGAACTAATGCCATAAACGATAAGCCTGCAGTGGGTTACTCGGAGGACGCATCCGAGGTGTTGGTGGCCATCTGGCCCCGGGCTTCGGCCAGGGCCTCGCGGGCCCGTTCCACCCGGTCGTGATTCTTGGCCACAGCTCGTTCCAGCTTCTCCACGTTGTCGGCCTGCTGGGCCCTGGCTTCCTCCAGCATGCCCTGCATGGTGCTGAGTTTGGTTTCGGCCTGCATCAGCTGCTTTTCCAGCGTTTCAATATCGGGCTGTTCAGCGGCGGGCGCAGCTGCCGGCGCCGGTTCCGCTGTCTGGGCAGCCTTGGCTTTCTTGCGCTCAAGGGCCTGTTGCACCAGCGCCGCCTTTGCCGCCCGCTCATCGGTGGCTTCACCCTCGGCAACCGATTGTTCCGCTTCGGCCTGTTTCTGGGCCTGGGCTTCGGCGGCCGCCTTTGCCCGTTCTTTGCGCCGCAGCTCTTTCTCCTGCTGTTCCCGCTCCAACCGGGCCTGGCGGGCTTCAAAGCGCTCGCGGGCGTGATCGGATTTCAGCTGCTCCGCACGCTGCTTACGGATCTCATCCTTGGCGTAGCGGTAGTATTGAACCAGGGGAATGGAGCTTGGGCAGACGTAGGAGCAGGCGCCACACTCGATGCAATCAAACAGGTTCAGGTGTTCCGCTTTCTCGAATTCCGAGGCCTTCGAGTACCAGAAAAGCTGCTGGGGTAGCAGTTCCATCGGGCAGGCCTCGGCACACTGGCTGCAGCGGATACAGGGCTGTTCCGGTGGTGGTGCGGGCAACTCGTCAACAGTGGCGGCAATGATGCAGTTGGATGTTTTAACCAGCGGTATGGTGTCTGTGGTGAGGGTGTACCCCATCATCGGCCCGCCAAGCACCAGCCTGTTCAGCTGGCTCTTTTGCAGCCCGGCACTCTCAAGCAGGTAACTGACCGGTGTCCCTACCAGTATTTCGAAGTTGCCCGGCTCACCAACGGCCTTGCCAGTAACTGTGACAATGCGGGAGATCAAGGGCTTGCCTTCGAAAACAGCCCGGGACACCGCCATTGCGGTGCCGACGTTCTGGCACATCACGCCGATATCGGCGGGAATGCCTCCACTGGGCACTTCCAGGCCAGTCAAAATCTGGACCAGCTGTTTTTCCCCGCCGGACGGATACTTCGTGGGTATCACCGCAATCTCAATCTGGGTGCCCTGAATCGCTTCCCGCATGGCGGTAATGGCTTCGGGTTTGTTGTCTTCGATACCGACCACACAGCGGGACGGCCGAAGAATCCAGGCCATCACTTTCAAGCCATTGACGACCTCTGTGGCGTGTTCGCGCATGGTCATGTCGTCGGCGGTGATGTACGGCTCGCACTCTGCACCATTGAGAATCAGGGTTTCGACTTTGCGATCCCGGGGCGGGCGCAATTTGATGTCGGTAGGGAAGCCGGCGCCGCCCATACCGGCAATGCCCGCTTCCCGGATCAAGTGCAGTACCTTCTCCCGGTCCAGTTTGTGATAATCGCCGATGGGCTCAAGTTGGCACCACTGGTCTTCGCCATCGGGTTTCAGCACCACGCACCAGTCAGACATGCCAGAAGGGTGAGGAACCGGTCGCAGTTCAATGGCTTCGATAACGCCAGATGTAGACGCATGCACCGGCACGCCCATGCCAGTAGTGACATCGGCAATCTTCTGGCCCTTGAGTACACGCTCGCCAACCTCAACAATGACTTCAGCCGGCTCACCGATGTGCTGTTGTAGCGGCAGTACCAAACGTTCCGGTATGCCGGCCATGCGAATGGGGCGGCTGGTGGACTGGTGTTTGTTTTCAGACGGATGAACACCGCCGGAAAAATCCCATAGTTGCGTCATCAGGCACGGGCTCCCTGGCGATCAGTAGCAATAATGGTTGGTTCCGGGGGAGACCAGGTCCAGCTTCGTATGTCTGGCTCAATGGTGACCATGTCAATACAGTCCACGGGGCAGGGCTCCACACACAGGTCACAGCCTGTGCACTCGCTCTCAATAACGGTGTGCATATGTTTTGCGGAGCCAAGAATGGCGTCCACCGGGCAAGCCTGAATGCATTTGGTGCAGCCAATGCATTCGTCTTCTCGAATAACCGCAACCCGCTTGGCCTGAGCCACACCATGTTCGGCGTCCAGCGGCTGAGGTTCCACATCCAGCAGGTCGGCCAGCGCCTTGATGGTGGTTTCACCGCCTGGCGGGCATTTGTTGATGGCATCACCGTTGGCGATGGCTTCGGCGTAGGGGCGGCAGCCGGGGAAACCGCATTGGCCGCATTGGGTTTGAGGCAGCAGAGCATCTATCTGCTCGACCAGGGGGTTACCTTCAACCTTGAAGCGCTCAGAAGCAAAGCCCAGCAATCCGCCGAACACCAGAGCCAGGGCGAGCAGCACCACAACGGCTATCAGGAAACTTGTCCACATAAATCAACCGCTCCGTCAGACCGCAACCAGGCCAGTGAAACCCAGGAATGCCAGCGCCATCAAGCCTGCGGTGATCAAGCCGATAGACGCCCCCCTGAAGGCCACTGGTACATCAGATACGGCAATCCGTTCCCGCATGGCGGCAAACAGCACCAGCACCAGCGAGAAGCCTGCAGCAGCGCCGAAGCCGTACAAAACCGATTCAACGAAGTTGTTGTTCTTGTTGATGTTCAACAGGGCCACGCCAAGCACCGCACAGTTGGTAGTGATCAGCGGCAGGAAAATGCCCAGTACGCGGTAGAGCAGGGGGCTGGTCTTGCGGACCACCATTTCGGTGAACTGAACCACCACGGCAATCACCAGGATAAACGTGATGGTTCTCAGGAACGCCAGATCAAGGGGTTCCAGCAGATAGGTATACGCCAGGTAACTGCACACCGATGCCAGCGTCAGCACAAACGTGGTGGCCAGGGACATACCCATGGCGGTTTCCAGCTTGCCGGAAACCCCCATGAACGGACACAGCCCCAGGAACTGCACCAGCACGAAGTTGTTCACCAGAATGGTACTGACCAGTATCAGCAAATACTCTGTCATCGGAGTGTCTCTGCCTGTTGCTGCTTACATGACCCGCATGCCGGGCGTGGCACCGGAATCGGGCGACAGAATGAAAATTTCTTTACCCCCGGGGCCCGCCGCCAGGACCATGCCTTCGGACATGCCAAACTTCATCTTGCGGGGTTTCAGGTTGGCCACCATCACGGTCATACGGCCTTCCAGATCCTCCGGTTTGTAAGCTGACTTGATACCAGCAAACACATTGCGCTCGCCATGCCCCACATCAAGAGTCAGGCGAAGAAGCTTGTCGGCGCCCTCAACATGTTCGGCTTTGACAATCTTTGCCACGCGAAGATCCACTTTGGCGAAATCCGGGAACTCAATCTCGTCTGCAATTGGCTCCAGATCCTGCGCAGGCTGTTTATTGGTGTCGCCCAGTGCCGCTGGCAGCTCTTCTTTCGAGGCATCCAGCATTTTCTCGATCTGCACCATGTCGACCCGGTTCATCAGGGGCTTGAACTTGTCGATACCATGATCTTCCAGAAGTTCATGGCGGCGATTCCAGTTAAGCCGGTCATTCAGGAACGATTCGGAGGCCTGGGCCATCTTGGGCAGCACCGGTGCCAGATACGTGATCAGCAGGCGGAACATGTTGATGGCGTTGGTACAGATGGCCTGCAGCTTGTCATCCTGGCCTTCCTGCTTGGCGATCACCCATGGCTGCTCGTCGTTCACGTACTGGTTGGCAATGTCGGCCAACTCCATGATCCGGCGCATGGCGCGGCCGAACTCTCGGGTTTCGTAGAACTCGGCAATCTGCTCGCCGGCGTCGATAAACTCTTTCAGCTTGTCCTGTTCGGTGACCTTGCCCAGCTTGCCGTCAAAGCGCTTGGTGATGAACCCGGCGCTGCGGCTGGCGATGTTCACCACCTTGCCCACCAGGTCCGAGTTCACCCGGGCGGCGAAGTCTTCCAGGTTCAGGTCCATGTCATCCACGCCACCGGTCAGCTTGGCGGCGAAGTAGTAGCGCAGGTATTCCGGGTCCAGATGGTCCAGGTAGGTGCGGGCCATGATGAAGGTGCCGCGGGATTTGGACATCTTCTTGCCGTTGACCGTGACAAAACCATGGGCCCAGACCGCCGTTGGCGTGCGGAAGCCGGCATCGTGCAGCATCGACGGCCAGAACAGGGCGTGGAAATTGATGATGTCCTTGCCGATGAAGTGGTACACCTCGGCGGTGGAATCTTTCTTCCAGAAATGCTCGAAATCAATGCCTTCGCGGTTACACAGGTTCTTGAAGCTGGCCAGGTAACCAATGGGGGCGTCCAGCCAGACATAGAAATACTTGCCGGGCGCGTCAGGAATTTCGAACCCGAAATAGGGCGCATCCCGGCTGATATCCCACTCCTGCAGGCCCGCATCCAGCCACTCGGCCAGTTTGTTGGCCACCTGCGGCTGAAGGGCACCACTGCGGGTCCACTTGCTCAGGAAATCGTGGAACTCCGGTAGCTTGAAGAAATAGTGCTCGGACTCCTTCTCAACCGGCGTAGCGCCCGACACCGCAGAGCGGGGATTGATCAACTCGGCAGGGGTGTAGGTGGCGCCACAGGCTTCGCAGTTATCGCCGTACTGATCTTCCGCCTTGCACTTGGGGCATGTGCCCTTGATGAAACGGTCCGCCAGGAACATCTGCTTTTCAGGATCATAGAACTGGGTGATATTGCGGGTGGCGATATTCCCGTTCTGCTGGATCTGGCGGTAAATGTACTCGGAGAAAAACTGGTTCTCCTCCGAATGGGTGGAATAGTAGTTGTTGAAACGGATGTGGAAGCCGGCGAAGTCTTCCTGATGCTCCTGGCGAATCCGGTCAATCAGCTGCTCCGGGGTAATCCCCTCACGCTCGGCCCGCAGCATGATGGCAGTGCCATGGGCATCGTCGGCGCAAACGTAGTAGCAGTTGTGGCCACGCATATTCTGGTAGCGCACCCAGATATCGGTCTGAATGTATTCCAGCAGGTGCCCCAGATGAATGGGCCCGTTGGCGTAGGGCAGGGCGCTGGTAACCAGGATATCGCGCTGTTGCTTGCTCGCTTGCGTCATGGTGATGTCCGAACCTTATGTTGAGTCGGGTTGGAAAGACAAAAACGGGGTTTCGGCGACAATCGCAATTGATTGTTCCAGGTAAAGACCCCATATGGTCAGAAACGGGCACAGATGATACCTTCCAAGCCATCATTTTTCACCTGCATTCAAGCTTATCAGCTTATTCCGGAGACCCCGATGACCCAGATTTCCCAACAGGCCCTAGAAACTGCCGTCAAAGAATACCGAGACCCCTATCTCAACAAGGACCTGTACGCACTGGGTGCCGTGAAAAGCCTGACCGCCGACGACAACGGCAAGGTCACCCTCATGGTGGAACTGCCGTACCCCTCCAAGGGCATCGCCGGCGGCCTGAAACAGATCGTCGCCAACGCCCTGGAATTTGTGGATGGCGTGGAAAGCGCTGAAGTTCACGTGGCCCAAAAGATCCACAGCTACAAAACCAACAAAGACCTCCCGGCCGTGCCTGGCGTGAAAAACATCATCGCCGTGGCGTCCGGCAAAGGCGGCGTCGGCAAATCCACCACCGCCGTCAACCTCGCCCTGGCCCTGCAGGCCGAAGGCGCCCGGGTTGGCATCCTCGACGCCGACATCTACGGCCCCAGCATCGGCATGATGCTCGGCGTACCCGAAGGCAAACGCCCGGACGTGCGAGAAAACAAATACTTCGTCCCCATGCAGGCCCACGGCCTGCAAGCCAACTCCATGGCCTTTGTCACCACCGACAAAACCCCCATGGTCTGGCGCGGCCCCATGGTCAGTGGCGCGGTGATGCAGCTGCTCCAGCAAACCCTGTGGGATGAACTCGACTACCTCATCATCGACATGCCCCCCGGCACCGGCGACATCCAACTCACCCTGGCCCAGAAAGTCCCGGTCACCGGCGCCGTCATCGTCACCACCCCCCAGGACATCGCCCTGCTGGACGGCAAAAAAGGCATCGAAATGTTCCGCAAAGTCGACATCCCGGTGTTGGGCGTGGTCGAAAACATGAGCGTGCACATATGCTCCAACTGCGGCCACGAAGAACCCCTCTTCGGCCACGGCGGCGGTGAACGCATCGCAGAAGAATACGAAACCAACCTCCTGGGCCAGCTCCCCCTGCACATGACCATCCGCGAACAAACCGACAGCGGCGCCCCGACCGTCGCGGCTGAACCGGATTCCGAAGTGGCCCGGCGGTACCTCGATATCGCCAGAAGGGTAGGGGCGGAGCTGTCTACCCGGGAGCGGAACCTTGGTGGGACTATCTCCAGTGTTTCTGTAACGGAACACTGAGCCGCCTGTTCAGTTAGTCTTGCCCTAAGCCTGTCTGATTAATCAGGCCCGTCGTAAGGCGATTCCTGAGCAGTCTGCGTAGAGGAAGTGAGGGGCGCTTTCCAAAAATCTCGGAGGCCATGGATGGCCGGAGCGAAGCGCACATGGATGTGCTCGTAGCGTTTTTTGGAAAGCGCCCCTCACTTCCTCTGACTCCAAGCTCACAGGCTACAGCGAGCACGAACGCCGAGGCTTCGACAGTCACTGAAGTACAAGGTAAACTACGCCCCAATTTTTCCCAGCTGGAAACGAGAATTCACCATGAGCATCAAATCCGACAAGTGGATCCGCCGGATGTCCGAACAACACGGCATGATCGAACCCTTCGAAGCCGGCCAAGTTCGGGAAAGCGAAAAGGGCCGCGTCATCTCCTACGGCACCTCAAGCTACGGCTACGACGTACGCTGCAGCAACGAATTCAAAATCTTCACCAACGTCCACAGCGCCACCGTAGACCCAAAGAACTTCGATGAAAACAGCTTCGTCAACTACACCGGCGACGTCTGCATCATCCCCCCGAACAGCTTCGCCCTGGCGCGCACCGTGGAATACTTCCGCATCCCCAGAAGCGTACTCACCATCTGCCTGGGCAAAAGCACCTACGCCCGCTGCGGCATCATCGTGAACGTTACCCCGCTGGAACCAGAGTGGGAAGGCCAGGTCACCCTGGAATTCTCCAACACCACCAACCTGCCAGCGAAAATCTACGCCAACGAAGGCGTCGCCCAGATGCTGTTCTTCGAATCCGACGAAATCTGCGAAACCAGCTACAAAGACCGGGGCGGCAAGTACCTTGGCCAGACCGGCGTGACCCTGCCCAGGACATGAACGCCAACCAGTTTCTTAAAGCCGTCTCACAACTGCAGGGCTGGCGCGAATGCGCCTTCCTGCTGGCCCTGGCCGAACGGGCCTTCCCCAACTACGCCCTGTTCGCTGACGCCGTTGGCATGAAAAGCGGTGGCAAAATGCGCCAGCTGCTTGACCTGGCCTGGGATACACTCCAGCAGGAGGCCACCGAAGCGGCCATCCCCCAGTTGCTCACCAAGCTCGAGAGCCTGAGCCCCAACGTTGACGACTACGACGCTTACGGTGTTTACCCGGCCTTCGACTTTTGCCAGTTGCTGGAACAGGCACTGCTCAACCGCCTGAACCCCAACAAACACCGCGCAACCGACGCATCCCAGCTGGCCACCAGGACCATAATGGACTTCGTTGAAATGTCCGAGGGTGAAGAGCTGGATGAAGACCAGTTGGTGCGCCTGTTTGAACAGCATCCGCTGCTCAAGGAAGATAAAATCTTCCAACGCGACACCGTGCTGGCCCTCAAGCGCCAGCGCACGCCACTGGAAGACTTTATCGCCGAACTCAAGGCGGATGCCGCCAGCGACGGCGTCAGCAATCTCGGTATTTCCCTCGATAGCTGAGCCGCTCCGGCTCACGCTACACTTATCAGCTACCTATTGAATTGCCTGTAGAACGGATCAGCGCCATGAAACTCTCTGCTTTTGGTCGTAAGTTCACCGCCGACGCCGGTATCACTTCCCTGATGGATGACCTGGGTAACGCCATGGCCTCCGGTGAAGGGATGATCATGATGGGAGGCGGTAATCCCGGGCATATTCCCGAGATTCAGGAGCGGGTGCAGGAAATTCTGGCGGGTATCGCGGCAGATGAGGGGCAGATGCGCCGGCTGGTCGGGATATATGATCCCCCCCAGGGTGAGAAGCAATTTATCGCCTCGCTGGCGGAATTGCTGAACAAGGAATACAACTGGGGGCTGAAGCCCGAGAACATCGCCCTGACCAATGGCAGCCAGGCGGCGTTCTTCATGCTGTTCAACATGTTTGGCGGCGACTATGGCGATGGCCACCGTAAACACATCCTGCTGCCCCTGGCGCCGGAATACATTGGCTATGCCGATGCTGGTATCGAGCCCGGTCTGTTTCAGGCGGTAAGGCCCGACATTTCCTTCACCGACGCCCATGAGTTCAAGTATCGGGTGGATTTTGATGCGGTGGAAGTGACCGGTGAAACCGGCGCCATCTGCGTATCCCGCCCCACCAACCCGACCGGCAATGTGATTACTGATGAAGAGCTGGCGAGGCTGGAGGGGTTGGCCCGACAACACGATATTCCGTTGATTGTCGATGGCGCCTACGGCACACCCTTCCCGAGCCTACTGTTTGTGGACGCCCAGCCCACCTGGAACGAGCAGATTATTCTGTGCCTGAGTTTGTCCAAGCTGGGTCTGCCGGCGGCTCGCACTGGTATCGTGATTGCGGCGGAGCCGATTATCAAGGCGTTGTCTGGCATTAACGCCATCATGAACCTGGCGACCGGAAGTTTTGGTGCCATGCTGGCCGAGCCTTTGGTGCGCTCTGGTGAGATCCTGTCACTGAGCCGTGATGTGGTTTGTCCGTTCTATAAAGCCAAGATGGAAAGAGCTGTGGAGGCGTTTCGTGACGCCATGGGTGAGGACAGTTGCCGCTGGTACATCCACAAACCAGAAGGCGCCATGTTCCTGTGGCTGTGGTTTCCTGATCTGCCGATTTCCAGCCTGGAGCTTTATCAGCGGCTTAAGCAGAGAGGGGTGCTGGTGGTATCTGGCCACTATTTCTTCCCGGGCTTGCCAGAGGATGACTGGCGCCACCGTCACGAATGCCTGCGCGTAACCTACTCTCAGGACGACGCGCAGGTGGCAGAAGGGCTGAGGATTATCGCAGATGAGGTCAAAGTGGTCTGGGCGGAATCCGGCCGCTAGGGCCGGAGCCGCTCGACGGGTAATCAGTCCCGAATGGTCGCGTCTTTCAGCTTCAGCTCGTATTCGCTGCCATCCGGCTCCACCTGCAGTAATCTGAGCAGCAGGTGGCCCTGGTTTGGATCTATCCACATCAGCGTCTGGCGCTTGGAATCCTCGCCTCGCACCTTTTCCACCTTCAGGGTTTGCGTTGTCTGGCCATTGGTGTTGATGGTGCTGTCGTCGTCAACAACCGCAAAACGATCCTCGTTATAACGGCCTTTATCAATGATGTTGTAGGTCAGATCCCGTTCACCGGCTTTTAGATCCTGGTGCATCTGTAGCTGGAAGCCCAGTGGGTCCAGCGCCCCGTCCTGGAGTTCCAGTTCAAAGGATTTGCCTCGGTATTTCCCTGTTGCAATACCTGTCTGCCAGTCGAAATCTATGGACTGCTCCCGATTCCGAATCATCAGGCCTTTGAGGCTGTAGCGGTAGCGAAGCGGAACCACGCGGTCATCTTCCCAGAGAAGGACCACCGATTCGTCTATATCTGCAATAAACGACCTTACCTCTGTGCGATACAGCCACACATTATTGCCCTGATCGGTCAGGCTGCGTTTGCCAGCGCCACTGAGGCTGATGCCTTTTGACATGGACGCAGAGTAGGTGGCCTCGTGGGGGAAGAGGGCTGGGGTCGTGTCTTGAGTATCGGCGGCGGCAACAGTTATCGAGACCAAACCGAACCAGAGTCCGGCCAGCCAGGTAACGATGCGCAAGGACGCTCTGAGTGTCTTCATCCGGAGCCTCTTTCACTGTATGTGTTTGCGACAGTGTAGCTTTTCAAAAGCCCGAGGGGGATGACAATCTGTTCAGCTGGCGGGTAAGCGCATGGGTTGTGACAGGGGGGCGCCATCAAAGAGCACGCCGTCACTCGCCAGTTGAATCCGGCCTTCACAGAACCAGCGAACCACGATCGGGTATAGCACGTGCTCCTGTTGCTGAACCCGCTCCGCCAGTGAGTCAGGCGTATCGTTTTCCTGCACGGCTACCTCGGCCTGGGCAATCACCGGCCCGCCGTCCAGTTCTTCCGTCACAAAGTGGATGGACACGCCATGCACTTTGTCGCCAGCTTCCAGTACTCTCTGGTGCGTGTTCAGGCCGGTATAAGCTGGCAGCAGGGACGGGTGAATGTTCAGCATCTTGCCGCGGAAGGCCCGAACAAAGTCTTCGGTCAGAATCCGCATGAAGCCTGCCAGCACAATCAGATCCGGGTTGTGGCGGCGGATCTCGGCCATTAGGGCGCCGTCGAATTCCTCACGGCTGCCATAGTCCTTGTGATTGATCACAAAGGTTTTGATATTCGCCTGGGCTGCCCGTTCCAGGGCAAGGGCACCGGGTTTGTTGCAGCCTACGGCCACAATGTCGCCCGGGAAGTCCCGGTCCCGCGAGGCGTCAATCAACGCCTGCAGGTTGGTGCCGCTGCCGGAGGCCAGTACCAGGATGGTCGGGAGTGGCGCGGGATCAGCCTTCATGCTGTGAGTAGTCCCGGTGCGTAGCGCACTTTCGGCTCATCATCGGCTGAGCTGGCCGCTTCAATGACGCCTACCTGCCATACTTTCTCGCCCATGGCATTCAGGGCATCCATGGCCAGCTCTTTCTGGTCGGCGGGAACGCAGACAATCATGCCGATACCGCAGTTAAAGGTGCGGTACATTTCCTCGCTGGCGACACCGCCGGAGTTTTGCAGCCATTGGAATACCGGTGGCAGTTCCCAGCTCTGGGTGTCGATGGCGGCAACTGTGCCAGCCGGCAGCACTCTGGGGATATTCTCAGGCAGGCCGCCGCCGGTGATGTGAGACAGGGCCCGCACGTCCACTTCACGAATCAGTTGCAGTATGTTCTTCACGTAAATGCGGGTGGGCGCCATCAGAGCGTCAGCCAGGGTGCTGTCGCCCATGGGCTGGCTCAGGTCGGCACCGCTGACTTCAATGATCTTGCGAATCAGTGAGTAGCCGTTGGAATGCGGGCCGGAGGAGCCCAGGGCCAGCATCACATCACCCGGCTGGGTGCGGCTACCATCGATGACTTCACTACGCTCTACAATGCCCACACAGAAACCGGCCAGGTCATAGTCTTCGCCTTCGTACATGCCCGGCATTTCGGCGGTTTCGCCACCCACCAGTGCACAGCCGGACAACTCGCAGCCCTTGCCGATGCCGTCCACGACCTGGGCGGCAATATCCACGTTCAGCTTGCCGGTAGCGTAATAATCCAGGAAAAACAGGGGCTCTGCGCCGCCTACGATCAAATCGTTCACGCACATGGCGACCAGATCAATGCCGATGCTGTCGTGCTTCTCGAGTTGCATGGCCAGGCGCAGTTTGGTGCCAACGCCGTCGGTGCCCGAGACCAGTACAGGTTCACGGTAACCGGCCGGGATGGAAACCATGGCGCCGAAGCCGCCAAGCCCGCCGAGGACTTCGGGGCGGCGGGTACGGGCTGCCGTGTTCTTGATGCGGTTGACCAGATCGTTACCTGCGTCGATATCAACGCCGGCATCGCGATAGGTGAGGGAAGGCTTCTGTTCGCTCATGGAAATGTAACCGTTGGCCTGTGGGTCAGGCGGCGGATTTTAACAGGTGCGCACGGGCGCTCCAACCGGAATTCGGCAATGCGTGCAAATATTCAGGGTACATCATTGCCAACCTGCAACGGGGCCTTGCTACTCACGCCTGTGGTGATGGTGTATCCTGTGCGCCAATCATGGGAACGGCAGGGTGTTACATGACTGGAACGGAAAAAAATGACGTTCGGACTTTCCGGGCAATGACTCTGTGGCTGGTGATGGCCGGGGCATTGTCAATGCTGTTGGCCGGGACTGCGTCGGCAGTCACGGTGTCGGGATTGTATAATATTGAGGTAGCGGTCGACGGTACTGGCACGAATGATCTTCAGGCAGGTTATGCCGAGGGTTTGCGGCGGGTGATGGTCAGGGTTTCCGGTACGCGGGACGTACTGCAACTTGAGGGCATAGACGATGTGCTCAAAGATGCAGAATCCCTGCTGCTGTCCTACCAGGTACGTCGTGAGAGTGGGGAGTCCAGGTTGCAGATGAGCTTTGGGGCGGTTGGCGTCAATCGCGCCCTGGCTTCGATTAATGCCCCGGTCTGGGGTGCAAATCGACCACTCACACTGGTTTGGGCTGCTATTGAAGACCGCGGTGAACGCAAGCTGCTGACTGCAGCAGCGGATGATGGCGAACAGGGTGACAGCGCCGTTGCTGATTGGCGCAGGGCGTTCCTGGCGGCAGCGGAAGAGCGCGGCTTACCCCTGGCCTTCCCGCCGCAGAGTGTCCAGGGAGACCGGGCGCTGCTGTCGGATCTCTGGGGCCAGTTTGTGGGCCGTATAAAGGAGGCATCGTCGGATCTGTCTCATGATGCCCTGGCATTGATGCGTATTAGTCGCTCTGGTGGTCAATGGCGCGCAGGCTGGGTATTCGACGGTATGAGCATGGATGCCTCGGAGCAATCGGTGACCGCGGCAGACCCGGAAGAACTGGCACGGCGTGCTGTTGGTCGCTGGGCCGATGCCTATGCCAGCCGCTACGCGGTTGCTGCCGGCGAGGTAGGTGAGGCGCCGCGAGTGGATATCGTGCTTGAGGGCGTCAATTCCTTAGCGGACTACGGCAATGTCGGAAAAGCACTGAACAGCTTTACGCCAGTGGTGTCTGTGGGTGCTTCCCGGGTGCGTAATGAGCGTATGACCGTTCAGGTGACCTTCACAGGGGAACTGGACCAGCTGAAAGAGTACATTGCGCTTGATCCCCGCTTTGTGGTCATGGACGGGCAGCCAGAGGAAACCGTACCGGCACCGCGCAGTGCGACCGCAGTAGCGCCAGTTGCCGAACCGAACGGTGCTGAGGAACCGGGCGAGGCCGGCGACCAGTACCCGGAGGGTGCCATGTTCGTTTACCAGCCGCTCGATGACGGCGACGAACAGGATGCCGAGCAGGCGTTCGAATCCCTGTACCAGGTGCTTTACTATCGCTGGCAGCCGGCTCCGGTTGTCCGTGGTGGCGGCAGCTAGGCGACGGCGGAGGTCTGCGCGTGACTTTGCAGCGTTGGCGATGGATTCCCAATGCCCTGACATTCCTGCGGATACTGCTCATTATTCCGTTCGCGTGGGCATTGCTGGAGGGGAATTATCGCCAGTCGCTGTTGATTTTCTTTCTTGCTGCCGCAACTGATGCTTTGGACGGCTTTCTGGCACGGCAGTTTAACTGGCGTTCCCGGCTTGGGGCCATTGCCGATCCGCTGGCTGATAAGGCATTGCTGATCACCGCTTACCTGATGCTGACCATCACCGGAATTATTCCGCTTTGGCTCTTCGCACTGGTGCTTGGTCGCGATCTGGTCATTGTCGGCGGTGCATTGATGTATCACTATGGTGTTGGCCGTTTTGAGATGGAGCCGAGTATTCCGGGCAAGATCAATACCTTTATTCAGATTCTCGTGGCGTTGGCGATTATCATTCTGATGGCGGACTTGCCAATACAGCCCTGGGTAATGGACGTTGGTATATGGTTGGTTGCCTTGTCGGCCATATTCAGCGGCTGCCATTACATTCTGATTTGGGGTGCGCGCGCCTGGAGAGCCAAACGCTCATGACCACGTCACAGATGGTTCTCGGGGTGAAGCTCCGTGACGACGCCCGGTTTGATAACTTCCATGGCGATCGCAATCGAGATGCGGCGCTCCGGCTGGAGGCGGTTTGCACGCAGCCGGCCGGAGCACCTGTTGTGGTGATCTGCGGCGACTCCGATACCGGCAAAAGCCATTTGTTGCAAGCGGTCTGTCATTTTGCCGAGCAGCGGGGCCAGAGCGCTGTGTGTATCAGTATCGGTGAGTTGATGCCGTTTGGGCCTGAGGCGCTTGCGGGATTGGAAGGGCATGACGTGGTCTGCCTGGATGATCTTGACCTGATAGCGGGTGATGCGCACTGGGAGGAAGCCGTTTTCCATCTGTACAACCGGATTCTGGACCGCCAGGGGCTGTTGATGGTGACCCTGTCGGAGGTGCCGGCGGCGTTGCCGTTCGGTCTCGCTGACCTTGGTTCCCGGCTGGCACACGGCTTACTGGTTCAGCTTGGTGTTTACCGGGATGAAGACCGGTCAAGAATTTTGATGGCCAGGGCCGAGCAGCGTGGTCTGGTGATGAGCGATGATGTGGCCGGATTTATCATGCGCCGGGCTCCGCGCCGCCTTGGTCAACTGCTTGGGATTCTGGACACGCTGGATGAGAACTCCCTGCAGGCCCAGCGGAGATTGACCATTCCGTTTGTGAAGTCGGTAATGGGATGGTAGTGACGGATTTATAACGATAAAGGCCATTGGAGAGACGACATGAGACGGGTTGTATTCAATCAGAAAGGCGGTGTGGGTAAGTCCAGCATCACCTGTAACCTGGCGGCAATCAGCGCGGCCCGGGGCAAGCGCACCCTGGTGGTGGATCTGGATCCGCAAGGTAACTCAACACACTATCTGCTGGGTAAGCCGGCATCTGAACTGAAAGATACCGCAGCGGATCTTCTGGAGCAGACCGTTGCCTTCAGTATGTTCACCCGCCGCCCGGATGAGTTTGTGCATGCCTCATCTTTCAATAATCTGTTTGTTCTGCCGTCCAGCCCGGAGCTGGACTTCCTGGAGCGCAAACTCGAAGCCAAGCACAAGATCTACAAGCTTCGTGAATTTCTGAAAAAGCTCAGCGATTCTTTCGATGAGATCTACATCGATACCGCGCCCGCCCTGAATTTCTACACCCGCTCGGCCTTGATTGCGGCTCAGCGGTGTTTGATTCCTTTCGACTGTGATGATTTCTCACGCCAGGCGTTGTACAACATTCTTCATGAAATCAAAGAGCTGCAGGAAGATCACAATCAGGAGCTGGTGGTGGAGGGTATCATTGCCAACCAGTTCCAGCCGCGTGCCAGCCTGCCCAAACAGTTGGTGAAAGAACTCACGGAGGAGGGGTTGCCAGTGTTGCCGGTGCGGCTATCCAGCTCGGTGAAAATGAAAGAATCCCATCAAAGCCGGCAGCCGCTGATTTATATGGCACCCAAGCACGCATTGACCCGCCAGTTTGAAGACCTGTACCGGGTATTGCATGGTGAGTCGGTTGAACTTGAGCCCTTGGCCGACTGATCGGGTGACCATGAGTAATCGAGTGGACCAGGTAACCGACAGCCTGCTGAGAATCGAGATTGAGCTCCGGCGGATGGACGTCTGGGAGGCGAGCCCACCACCGGAGCATGCGTTCCGGAGCACCCAGCCGTTCTGTCTCGACACTATGGAGTTCACCCAGTGGCTGCAGTTTGTCTTCTTACAGAAAATGAAAGCGCTGGTGGAGGCGGGGCAACCGTTACCCTCGGTATCTGGCATTGCGCCCATGGCGGAAGAGCATTTCCTGGGGCGGGCGCAGTCAGGCCAGCGCCTTGTTGAGGCGCTGGAAGAGATAGACCGGTTGTTGTCTGGTCGTTGAGTTCGACGCCAGGCGGTGGAATCAGTCCAGCCGCATGGAGAGGTCGATCGCTCTGACGTCTTTGGTCAGGGCGCCGATGGAGATGTAATCCACCCCGGTTTCCGCCACCGGTACCAATGTCTGGGCATTGATGCCGCCGGAAGCTTCCAGTTTTGCCTTGCTGGCGGTAATTCGCACGGCTTCAACCATGTCCCCAAGTGAGAATTCATCCAGCATAATGATGTCGGCGCCCGCGCTCAGGGCCTGATTCAGCTCGTCCATCGATTCCGTTTCTACCTCCACCGGGCGGCCCGGTGCAATGCGCCGGGCTTCACTGATGGCGTTGGCAATCGAGCCGCATGCGGCAATGTGGTTTTCCTTGATCAGAAAGGCATCCCACAGACCCAGGCGATGATTGTGGCAATCCCCGCAGGTGACCGCGTATTTTTGCGCCAGGCGCATGCCTGGCAGGGTTTTCCGGGTATCCAGTAATCGCACACCGGTATGGGCGACCTTCGCCGCGTAGGCTGCGCAGGTGGTGGCAACGCCAGACAGTGTTTGCAGCCAGTTAAGGGCGGCTCGCTCTGCGGTCAGGAGTGATCGGGCCGGGCCAGCCATCCGGAAGATAACGTCATCGGCCGCCAGATCATCGCCGTCCTTGAAGAACCAGGTCAGTTCCATGGCGGGGTCTACCTGGCGGAATACCTCCTCAACCCAGGCTCGTCCTGACAGGCGTGCCGGTTCGCGAGTGATCACCCGGCCGGTTGCGGTTTTGTCCGCCGGAATCAGCATGGCGGTAATGTCGCCGTCACCAATGTCCTCGCGAAGGCTTTGGGCAACGGATTCAATTCGGGCCTGGCGGAGCAGTTCAGGGGCGATCATGTCGGGTTTCCGGCGGTCTGGATGAGTTGAAATCTGCGAGCCCGGCAATTCTACTGCCAGCCTGCCGTTTCGCAAAATGCCCTGGCCAATAACTGCTAAAATGTGACGCAGGTCGTTGTTACACAAAAGGTGACAAATTCTGACACAAGGTGACGATGATCGGCCGTATCATGTCATTAATAGAAATTCCCAGCGATATTGCCGATCAACACCGGAGCATCTCCATGGCGCACGATAACAAGGTTGTCCATTTATCCGGCCAGAAACCGGTGGGCCGGTTTTCGCTTCCGCCTGCTCTTATACGGTTACGTGACGCATCCGGTCAGTCTCTGAAATCTGTGCTGGGGTCTTTCTTCGAGCAGGCAGACGACAGCCTGTTCGCCCTTGCGGATCGGGCTGGCTCTAATCAGGACCAGACAGCGTATTTCGATGCCATGCGGGAGCTCAGACTGCGCCGCAAATCCATGGCGGTCTCGATGCTTCAGTATGTCAGCCAGGCCTTCAATGACTTTGGGCGCTTCAAACCCTCGCACTCCGGTTCTGCCCTTGAGGAAGTCGATCAGGATTCCCTGAGCCTTTTGGATCACTCCGAACTCGAGCAACAGGTCGCCATTGATAACCTGGTGACCAAGCTGCGCAATCGTTACCAGGAGCCGGTCCGGATGCTGGCCGCTCGCGTGCGCCACCTGATGCCCGAGATTCAGATGTCTGATGATCAGATGCCCCTGAGCCCCGAGGTTATCTGTGGCGGAATTGCCGAGGCCTGTTCTGACCTGGATATCGATATTCGTGCCAAGCTGGTTGTACTCAAGCTTTTTGAGCGCCTGCTGGTGGATAAGCTTGCAGCCCTGTATGACCAGGCCAATAAAACCCTGGTAGCCGAAGGCGTGTTGCCAGATATGCGCCGGGCACCTGTCGGCGGTTCGTCGCCCCAGCCGAAGAGGCCGGTGCCACAGGCTGGAGCCCCGGCTTTGTCGCCAGGGCAGGCAGGTGCCGAGCACGGGTCGAGTGGTGCTGCCAGTTTCCCCACGTTTTCGGAATTGAGTGCGCTGCTGCATCAGGGAGAGACATCGTCCGCCGCGGGCGGCCTGCCCGCGGGTGGCGTGACACTCGATACTGGCGGGTTGATGGCCCGGCTCAGTGATCTGCAAGGTTCTCTCACCCAGGTATCCGGGGCAGAAGTGGTGCCATTGCGCCAGCAGATTGTCTCGGTCCTGCAGGAGCCGGGCGGCAAGAAAGCTACTTTGGGCCAGGTGGACGGCGATGTCGTCAATCTCGTCTCGATGCTGTTTGATTTCATACTGGAAGATCGGCAATTACATCCGGTGATGAAGGCGCTGATCGGGCGCTTGCAGATTCCGGTCCTGAAGGTTGCCCTGAGCGATCGTAATTTCTTCAATCGTGGCGGTCATCCGGTTCGCAAATTGTTGAATGAACTCGCACTGTCGGCCATTGGCTGGTCCGAAAAGCGCCAGGGCATGCGGGACCCGCTCCGGGAAAAAATTGAAGAAGTGGTTGATCGTGTCCTGAATGAGTTCACCGACAATGTCGAATTGTTCGAGGAGTTGCTCAAGGATTTCGGGCACTTTATGGATCTGGACCGGCGCCGTCGTGAGCTGGTTGAGCAGCGTCTTCGGGACGCTGAGGAAGGTCGGGCTCGCCAGGAACGTGCAAGCCAGGCGGCCACCAACCTCATTCAGGAAGAAACAGCCGGCCGTGAAATACCAGCTGCGGTGATGCAGATTCTCAGCGAGCCCTGGACTCGTTACCTGCAATGGGTGGTACTGCGTCAGGGCGAAGAAAGCGAGCAGTGGCAATCCGCCTGCGCGGTAACCGAGCGACTGATCTGGAGTGTGGACCCAAGGCCGGTATCGGATGAAACCCGCTCTGAGCTGCTTCGAGCAATACCGGAGGTGGTCGAGGACCTTCGCAGTGCTTTGCAGGAAATTTCCTGGGACCCGTTCTCAACCGACGCTGCCATTCGTGACCTGGAATTGGCTCATGTTGATGTTTTCCAGAAACTGGTAACAGCTCCGGTCAGTGATGTCGAGAAGGCGCCGGAAGACCCTGCCCTGGCCGAAGAGGAGCTGGATCAGCCGGAGCAAATGCTGGCGCCACCGGAACCTCCGGTGGATGCCGGTGCCCCAGAGGAAATCGCGCAATCTGAAACCGAACCGGTCGTGGCGGAGAGCGTTCAAAGTGACGCGCAGCCGGCAACGGAAGCGCCGGTGGCTGCTGAAGAAGCGCCGTCTGCCTCGGTTGTTGCGGCGGAATGGTTGGCCCGGGCAGATCAGCTCAGGGTTGGCTCGTGGATCGAGATGGTGCGCGATGATAACCGTGTTCGCTGCAAACTGGCGGCCTTCATAAAGGCAACCGGAAAGTACATTTTTGTTAATCGCAGCGGCGCCAAGGTGGCAGAGTACCATCGGGATGATCTGGCGGTGGCGCTGCAGGACGGCGTTATTACGCTTCTGGACGACGGCCTGATTTTTGATCGGGCGCTGGAATCCATCATCGATAACCTTCGCCATAGTCGAAAGGATTGAAGGCGCGAATCCGCACCGTTCCATCCATAGCATCCACCGTCGCTTTGTGATTCAATCGATTGAACATCATAAAGCGACAGTGGATACGCCTTGCCAATCTCTGACCCTTTCAATCACGACAACAAGCATAACAACGACTCCCTCTCCAGCCAGGCTGAACAGTTAAGGCTGACCGGCCGTTACCCTGGCAGCCGATGGGTGCCCTCGCCGAATTTTGGTGCAAGGCCTGAGGGCTCTGCCATTTCCCTGCTGGTGGTTCACAACATCAGCCTGCCTCCCGGGCAATTCGGGGGAACGGAGATTGAAGACTTTTTCTGCAACCGGCTTGACCCAGCCGCCCATCCCTATTTTGAATCCATCGCCGCCATGCAGGTCTCCGCTCATGCCCTGGTGCGTCGCGATGGTTCAGTGGTGCAGTTTGTCAGTTGTTTGGACCGGGCCTGGCATGCCGGCCGGTCCTGTTTTGACGGCCAGGAAGAGTGCAACGATTTCTCTATCGGTATCGAACTGGAGGGGGCAGACGATGTTCCCTATACGCCCGAACAGTACCGGACACTCGCAGACATGGCGCGGTTGACCATGATGGCCTGGCCCGAAATCAGCACCGAGCGCATTACCGGCCACAGCGATATTGCGCCTGGCCGGAAAACTGACCCTGGTCCAGCGTTCGACTGGCGGTATTTTTCCCGGCTGTTGGCCCATGAGGAGATCGCCTGAATGGTGTTTGTCGTGTTTCTTTTGGCCTACCTTATTCGGCGTCAGCTGGATAGCCGGAACCGGCTTGATGGCGACGTGCTTTGGCGTGCCTGGTTTCACCGGGGCGCGAAAATTCAGGCCGGAAAGGAGGATGCCATTACCTCCGGGCTGATCTGGGTTCTGCTGCCCGGACTGGTGTTGGTGGGCGTTGTGTGTTTGCTGGAATGGTATGGATTCAGGCTGGCGGCCTATCCGCTAGAGCTGATCGTGCTGGTGTTGCTGATGGGCGCGCCGGGTTGGCGGCATCAGTTACGTGACTATTCGGAAGCCTGGAGTCGGGGCGACATGCAGGCTGCCTGGCGACATATCCAGAACCGGTTGCCACCGGAAGAGCGGGGCGCCGCGCTGTCACCAGAGGCCATGCATCTGTCGTTATCCAAGGCTCTGGTGATCGGGGTTTTCGAGCGGTTCTTTCTGGTGGCTTTCTGGTATGTGGTGGGTGGAATAGGTGCTGCCCTGGTTGCCCGAGGCCTGGTGGCGTTGTCTGAGCAATGGCCGCAGCAAGCGGCCCGCGCCCGATTCCGGACTCTGGCCAACCTGGCCAGCTGGATTCCTGCTCGCCTACTGTCCTGCACGCTGGGGCTGGCCGGTGATCTCGCGGGCTGGTCGAAGGAGGCGAAGAAAGTCCTGCCCGGTTTTGGAAGAAAAACCTCGGAAGTCCTCATGATTTCCGCAAACGGGTCGTTAACCGGTTATGCGCTTGATCCAGCCCAGTTTGCGCGGTTGCACCCGGATGAGTGGACAAGTTTTGGCGGGCGTAGCCTGGCGGCCATACGGGGATTGTTGAACCGGAGCATGCTGGTGTGGATCTGCGTTGCCGCGTTGCTGGTCATTGCCGGGGTGGTCTGAGGAGTGTCATAAAACATTACAGAATAACACTTAAAGGTGATTAAGTTTTTCCGACCTTGGGCGATAATCAAACAAAGAATAAAGATTCAGTTATTAGAATCAGCGAGAGGGCGCCGTGAAATATTTGATCAATCCAGCTGTTAGCCTGATGAATCGGTTGCCCATGGTCTACAAGTTCAGCCTAATCAGCATCTTGTTCCTGGGCCCGATCATTGTCCTGTCGTGGTTGGTTATTTCCAGCCTCAATCAATCCGTTCAAACCATGACTCGCGGTATCGAGGGCCTTGCCGAACTTCGCAAGGTAGACCAGCTGTTGTCTTCGTCTATGGCTTACCGCGACTACCAGGCGCCGGGTGTGCTCAAGGATGAAGACGAACTCCTGGGTAAGGCAGGTGAGGCTGCCGAGCTGATTGATGGCCTGCTTTCAGACCTTGCGGGGAACAACCGCTCGTTCGATACCTCTGGTTCCTGGAAGGATCAGGTTCTGGCCTTGCAGGCGGAGTGGGAGCAACTGAAGCAGGACGACAACTACCAGGGCAACATAGACCCTCAGTTCAAGTATTACCACGAGTTTGTTCAGAAGGTGCTGGCCCTGTTGCCGGCTACGATTGAAATTTCGGGACTTGGACAAGACGCCTCGCGGGAAAATTTGTTGCTGCTTGGGCTGGTGCGTAATGCGCTGCCTGAGGCGAGGACCGTTGTTGGCAGGGCCCGATCTTACGGTATCTTTGCCCTGGTGGATGGCCAGGTGGGTTATAACCTGAGCGAGATTTTGAATGAAATCTATGACCAGCTGACCAACCGCAGCTCCCTGTTGTCGCCTGCCTTGTCGGTTGCGGTTGAAACCTCTCCCAAACTTTCAGGCAGAGCCGGCGGCGCTGTGACGCGGGTCGATGAAAGCCTGATGGCGCTGCGCGAGCAGCTGGACCTGAACATCATCACCCCGATGCGTCTGGAACAGCCCTGGCAGGAATTTGACGCCACCGTATCCTCCCAGCTGGACTACTACGATTCACTCAATGACAGCATTTTCAGTGTGGTTTCCGGCAACCTTGAACAGCGACTGCAGCGGGAGACCGGCCAGCGCAGGTTGATTGTAGGGGCTCTGATCGGCGTGATGCTTCTTGTGGTGTACCTCTACATTGGCTTCTTTATGTCAGTAAGAACCGCCATCAACCGGTTTAGTGAGGCAGCTCGCAGCGTCGCCGCTGGTGATATGACGGCGCACATCCAGCTTAACAATCGTGATGAGCTGGGCGAGCTGACCACCGAATTCAATAATATGACGGACCGGATTGCCGAACTGATCCGCTCTGTCAGCGGGACCACGAATGATGTTGACAGTCAGGCGGTGAGGGTTAATGAGACTGCAGCAGCCAACAGTGAAGCGGTTGCCCGCCAGATGGAAGAGACCGGCCAGATAAACGAAGCCATGGGGCAGATGGTGGAGGCGGTCAACGAGGTGACTGAGAGTGCCCATCGGGTAGCGGACAGCGCCGGTAGCGCAGAGCGTGATACCGAGACGGGCCGACAGGTTGTGGCGGCTACCGTGCAAACTATTAACCGTCTTGCGGAAGAAATCGCTGGTGCGGTAGCGGTGATAAACAGGGTCAGTTCAGACAGCGACAACATCAGCCAGGTATTGGTCGAGATCAAGGCCATAGCCGAGC
Organism: Marinobacter sp. KM021; assembly: GCF_050707965.1. NCBI lineage: Bacteria > Pseudomonadati > Pseudomonadota > Gammaproteobacteria > Pseudomonadales > Marinobacteraceae > Marinobacter > Marinobacter sp. KM021. Next base: position 1,660,043 of record NZ_CP136129.1, on the reverse strand, counting down.
AGACCAACCTCTTGGCTCTGAACGCGGCCATTGAAGCGGCCCGGGCCGGTGAACAGGGTCGGGGTTTTGCGGTGGTGGCTGATGAGGTGCGTTCACTGTCTCAGCGCACCCACAAATCGACTGAAGAGATTGAGGGTATGATCTCGCGGCTGCAGGGTGGTGTTAAAGAGGCGGTTTCTGCCATGACCTCCAGCCACGATGCCACGGAGCAAACGGTTCAGAAATCCGGCGAGGTGACAGAAGCCCTGGACCGCATTGCTTCGGGTATCTCCGAGATTGTCGACATGAGCCACCAGATTGCTCAGGCCGCAGAAGAGCAGTCTGCGGTGGCCAAGAATGTGAATGCCAACGTGGAGCGTATCGGCGAATTGGGGCAGAGCACCGCTTCCAACGCCGAAGAGACGCTGGCGTCTTCCCGCCAGATGTCGGAGTTGACGGCATCGCTTCAGCGGCTGGTAGAGGCGTTCAAGGTATAAGGCAGTTGCCTCTGATCAGAAAAATCCGGCCCTCAGAGGCCGGATTTTTTTTGTTCCCAGAGAATTTCCTGGCTGCCATCCCGGCGGGCCAGCACGCGGGCAATGACAAACAGTAGGTCAGACAGCCGGTTCAGGTAGTGACGGGACGCGGTATTGATGGAATCTTCGTGGCCCAGCGCTACCACCACCCGCTCCGCACGACGGCAAACGGCCCGGGCCAGATGGCATTGTGCGGCTGCAGGACAACCTCCGGGCAGAATGAAGTTCTTCAATGGCGGCAAGCCGGCATTATGCTCATCCAGGGTCTGTTCCAGCCAATCAATATGGTCGTCGCTGATGACCTTGCTGCCAGGGATGGCGAACTCGCCGCCAAGATCAAACAGGTGGTGCTGAATCCGCCGGAACGTCTCGATCAGGCTGTCACCGGCTGGTAGCGTTTCAATCAACACTCCGATGTGGCAGTTAAGTTCATCCGCCATGCCCATGGCTTCCACGCGCTGGGCATTCTTGGCGATGCGGTTGCCATCGGCCAGGCCGGTAGAGCCGTCGTCACCGGTGCGGGTGTAGATCTTAGACAGGCGGTTGCCCATGAATTGTACTCCCGTTGATAAATGATCAGTTCAGTTGTTGTACCTGTTCGGTGAGCATTTGGTTCACCGGTGTTGCAATGCCGTGCTGCTGGCCAAGCCTGGCCAGATAACCGTTAATGAAGTCGATTTCCGTAGGGCGCCCTGCGAGCGCATCTGCGCGCATAGAGGAGGTGTTGGCGGCGGTTCTGCGGGCCACCGCCTCAATGCTTTCGCGCAGAGCTTCCGGCGTATGTTCCGGTTGCCCGGCGGCAGCCAACAGGTGGCTGATTTCCCTGCACAAGGGGTTAATCCACTGTTGGTAAAACGGTCGCTCCAGTATCTCGCCGTTGGGGCAATCCAGTACGGCGGTAAAGGCGTTGATGCCGGCGTTGATCACCAGTTTCTGCCAGAGTCGGCCAAGTATGTCCTGTTCAGGGTGAACCTCAAGGCCGCTTTCGGCAAGTTGCTGCGCAACCCGGCCCACCAGAGGCTGCCCTACAGTGTTTAAAGCACCTACCCAAGTGGCGCCACGGCCCGCGTGAACCGTCAGGGCTGGCTCCGGACGGTTGGCGCCCTCGGTGGTGGAGGCGGCCAGCACCGGGCGTTGCGGCCAGGTTTCTGAAACCTGCTGTTGGCTGCCCAGGCCGTTCTGGAACAGCACAATGGGTGTCGAACTGGCAATCGAGGGCAGGGCATCTTTGAGGGCTTCGAGGGTATCGCCGGCTTTGGTGGTCACCAACAACAATTCAGGTGACTGACCGCGTTGTAGCCAGGGAACAGTGACGCTGAAGGATTCGCCTTCAAGGGGTTGAAAACGGTAGCAGGCGGGGTCGGGCGCCTTGCCCGGGCGGGGCACAAACGCTACCTGCCCGGCAGGTAGCGTTGCGGCCCAGAGCCGGCCCATGGAGCCGGCGCCGAGGATGGCAATCATGGCCTTACATGGCCTCGATTTCAGCCCGTTGTGCGCTGAGCCGCTGCAGGCTGCCTTGCGCATCCTTCAGCTTCTCCTGCTCTTTCTCGACCACTTCAGCCGGGGCCTTGGCGGTAAACTTCTCGTTGTTCAGCTTGCCTTCCAGGCGGCCGATTTCCTTGTTCAGGCGCTCCAGTTCCTTGTCCAGGCGCTTGAGCTCGGCATCTTTGTCGATCAGGCCGGCCATGGGCACCAGCACTTCCATTTCGCCCACCAACTGGGTGGCGCTCATGGGAGCCTTGTCGCCCTCGAACCATTCCAGTTTCTCCAGCTTGGCCAGGGATATCAGGAACTGGCGGTTGGCGTTGAGGCGGCGCTCATCATCAGCATTGCCGCCTTTCAGTAGTACCGGAACCTGTTTGGCCGGAGAGATGTTCATTTCGCCACGGATGTTGCGCACGGCCAGAATAACGCCCTTGAGCCATTCGATATCGGCAGCGACTTCCGCATCCTGCTTGCTGGCATCTGGCTGCGGGTAGGGTTGCAGCATGATGCTGTCGCCCTGTTTGCCAGCGAGCGGCGCAATGCGCTGCCAGATTTCCTCGGTGATGAACGGCATCATCGGGTGTGCCAGGCGCAGTACAGCTTCCAGCACGCGAACCAGGGTACGGCGGGTGCCGCGCTTGGCCTCGGCACTGGCGTTGTCGTCGCTCAGGGCCGGCTTGGACAGTTCCAGGTACCAGTCACAGTATTCGTTCCAGATGAACTCGTACAGAGCGTAGGCGGCCAGGTCGAAGCGGTACTGGTCCAGGTGGCGGATGACCTCCTGCTCGCAGTGCTGCAGCTCGCTGATGATCCAGCGGTCGGCCAGGGATAGCTCCACCGGCTCGTCGTTCACGCCGCAGTCTTCGCCTTCGGTGTTCATCAGTACGTAGCGGGCAGCGTTCCACAGCTTGTTACAGAAGTTGCGGTAGCCTTCCAGGCGCTTCATGTCCCAGTTGATGTCACGGCCGGTGGTGGCCATGGCCGCCAGGGTGAAGCGCAGGGCATCGGTACCGTGGGCGGCGATGCCTTCGGGGAATTCTTTCTCGGTGCGCTTGCCGATTTTTTCGGCCAGCTTCGGCTGCATCAGGTTGCCGGTGCGCTTCTCCAGCAGCTCGGGCAGGCTGATGCCGTCGATCATATCCAGCGGGTCGATCACGTTGCCCTTGGACTTGGACATCTTGTCGCCGTGCTCGTCCCGGATCAGGCCGGTTACATACACGGTATGGAAGGGTACCTGTGGGGTGCCGTCTTCGTTCTTCATGAAGTGCATGGTCATCATGATCATCCGGGCAACCCAGAAGAAGATGATGTCGAAACCGGTCACCAGTACGTCGGTGGGGTGGAAGGTTTTCAGGCGTTCGGTGATTTCCGGCCAGCCCAGGGTGCCGAAGGTCCACAGGGCGGAGCTGAACCAGGTGTCCAGTACATCGTCGTCCTGCTTGAGTTCCAGTGTGTCTGAAAGCTGGTGTTTGCTGCGCACCTCCGCCTCGCTCCGGCCTACGTAAATATTGCCATCGGCGTCATACCAGGCCGGAATCCGGTGGCCCCACCAGAGCTGACGGGAGATACACCAGTCCTGGATGTCGCGCATCCAGGCGAAGTACATGTTTTCGTACTGTTTGGGTACGAACTGGATGCGGCCATCTTCTACCGCTTCAATAGCCGGCTTGGCGAGGGTCTTGGCGTCGGCAAACCACTGGTCAGTCAGCATCGGTTCGATGATCAGTCCGGAGCGATCACCGCGGGGCACGCTCAGCACGTGGTCTTCGATTTTTTCGACCAGGCCCGCCAGTTCCATGTCGGCGATAATCTGCTTGCGGGCCGCTTCCCGGCTCAGGCCAGCATAGGCGGCCGGCAGGGCGCTGTTGATCTCGGAATTCTCGGTGCCGTCGGCATTGAAGACTTCGGCCACCTCGCGAATGTTGGCGTCTTGCGTCATGACGTTGATCATGGGCAGGTTGTTGCGCTTGCCCACGGCGTAGTCGTTGAAGTCGTGGGCTGGGGTGATCTTCACGCAGCCGGAGCCTTTTTCCGGGTCCGCGTGGTGGTCGGCCACGATGGGAATGCGGCGGTTTACCAACGGCAGTAGTACGTGCTGGCCAATCAGGTGCTGGTAGCGTTCGTCGTCCGGGTGGACGGCGACGGCGGTGTCGCCGAGCATGGTTTCCGGGCGGGTGGTGGCTACGATGACGTAGTCTTTGCCGTCCTGGGTTTTCTGGCCGTCTGCCAGCGGGTAGCGCAGGTGCCAGAAGTAGCCTTTCTCTTCCTTGTTCTCGACTTCAAGGTCGGAGATGGCGGTGTGCAGTTTCGGGTCCCAGTTCACCAGCCGTTTGCCGCGGTACACCAGGCCTTCGTCGTACAGGCGGATAAACACTTCCTGTACGGCTTTGTAGAAGCCGTCGTCCATGGTGAAGCGTTCGTTGTCCCAGTCGACGGAGTTGCCGAGGCGGCGGATCTGGCGGGTGATGGTGCCGCCGGAGTGTTCTTTCCAGTCCCAGATGCGCTTGATGAATTCTTCCCGGCCCAGGTCGTGGCGGGTTTTGTCTTCTTCTGCGGCCAGTTTGCGCTCGACCACCATCTGGGTGGCGATGCCGGCGTGGTCGGTGCCGACGGTCCACAGTGCGTTACGGCCCTGCATGCGCTTGAAGCGGGTGAGGGTGTCCATGATGGTGTGCTGGAACGCATGGCCCATGTGCAGGCTGCCGGTCACGTTGGGTGGCGGGATGGCGATGCTGTAGGAATCGCCTTCGCCGCTGGGGCGGAAATAGCCTTTGGATTCCCAGTTTTCGTACCACTGGCGCTCGATGTTTTCTGGCTGGTAGGTTTTTTCCATGGGATTATGCAGTGACCGTTTTGGTTGATTCACATAGGGAAATTCTGAGTGGGCCGATTATACATGGTCGCTTTGGTTGCGGCGAACCTTCGAGGCTCGTTGGGGCTTCGGTTTCGGTAGCCTGCTAGATCGGTGCGGTGTGGGGTTGGGGACAGGCTTTCCAAAAAGCGCTCCTTGCGGCACATCCCTGTGGCGCTTGTCTCCGGCCATCCATGGCCTACGAAATTTTTGGAAAGCCTGTCCCCAACCCCACAGATATGGCCTTGTGCTGTCCGCCCCTCAACTCTTTGCTTCAATCAGATTGCCAAATCTGCTTCTTGTCCGTGTAAGTCCGTGAGTGTCCGTGGCTAATAAAAAAAGGGTAAGCGGATTAAATGGTTGATCTTACCTTTGCATGAGAGTGAGACAGACCGGCATCTCATCGGATTATCTGGTTGATGCTTCACCTACTGCTGGTGCATGTTTCCTTCGCTAATTCCAGCAAGAACCCCACACGCCTCAACTTCCCGGTCATCGTTGCAACTCGCTCTCAGTGAAACGAGTTGTTTCTCAAGCGCTTGCAGAGCGGTTATCTGCGACCGCACATGAGAGATGTGATCATCGAGCAAGGCGTTGACGGCGGTACAAGGCTGATGAGGGTCGTCCTGATAGCTCTGTAGTTCGTGAATCTCAGCCAGTGACAGGCCCAGGATTCTGCAGCGACGGATGAAGGCCAGCCCCTCACCATGCTTCTCGGTATAGACACGGTAACCGTTGTCCTGCCGATCAGGCGGCGGCAACAAGCCCTGCTGTTCATAGAAGCGGATCGTCTGTGTTTCGACCCCTACCAACTGCGCCAACTGACCAATGCGCATCAGCCTCCTCCCCAACGGATTCTTTACTCTATTGACCTTATAGTAGCTTTATAGTTTTAAATGGTACCACAACATTGTTCAAGTGGAGTCGTATCATGAGCAAATCCTGTGGTGGCGCCTGTGGCGGTGATGCAACGTCCGCAGCGGATACCGATATACAGGCCTCCTCCGAGGCGCCAGGGAGATGGGTCAGTGTTTATGCCGTGCCGAAGATGGACTGTCCATCAGAAGAACGAATGATTCGCCTAGCCCTGAACGGCTTTGAGGAGATTCGGGCGCTGTCCTTCGACTTGTCGAACCGCCGGCTGAAGGTCGTGCATGACGGCGAGGTCGAGCCCGTCACCTCGAAACTGAAGACCTTGGGGCTAGGCGCCTCGCTTCAGGAAACCGTCGCTGCAAATCCGGAGACCATCAAGGCCGCCGAGTTTTCGGCAGCTTCTGCTAAGCAAGAATCCGGGACCCTGCGCTGGTTGCTCGGCATCAATGCACTTCTGTTCGTGGTGGAAATGACTGCCGGTCTGATGGCTCAGTCAACTGGCCTCATTGCAGAGTCCCTGGACAATTTTGCTGATGCGGCAGTGTACGGACTCGCTCTTTATGCGGTTGGGCATAGCGTGAAAAGGCAGGTCCGTGTTGCGCACGTTGCTGGTGTGGTCCAACTGGTTTTGGCTGTTGGCGTACTCGTAGAGGTGGTGAGGCGCTTTGTATTCGGTAGTGAGCCTGAATCGCTGGTGATGATAGCCATCGCATTCGTCGCATTGATTGCCAATACCGCCTGTCTGCTGATGGTATCCAAACATCGAGGGGGCGGAGCTCATATGAAGGCTAGCTGGATATTTTCGGCCAACGACGTGGTGATCAACCTGGGGGTCATCACCGCCGGCGCCCTGGTCGCGTGGACCGGGTCCAATTATCCGGATCTGATTATCGGCACCATCGCGGGGGTCATTGTACTTAACGGTGCCAGACGCATTCTGGCGTTGAAGGGTTAAATAATGCTCATTATTGGCAAAAAGCTCTCGCCGTATGCCCTATTGTCCATATCGGGCCTGCTGGCAGCGTCTGATCAGGCTGTAAAGTGGCTGGTGCAGCAATCAATGGCCTATGGCGAGTATGTTTCGGTGACCCCGTTCTTTAACTGGGTGCACCTATGGAACACCGGTGCCGCATTCAGTCTTTTTGCGAATGGTGGAGGCTGGCAGCGCTACTTTTTTATCGGAATCGCGGTAGTGGTCTCGATTTTTCTGATCAAGCTGATCCTTGAAAATCGTCATAAAGGAGAAGCCATCGCTTACAGTCTTATCCTCGGTGGCGCCATGGGCAACCTGATTGACCGGGTCTTTCGCGGCTATGTTGTGGATTCCTTTGATTTCTATTGGCGAGACTGGCATTGGCCGGCCTTCAACCTGGCTGATATTGCAATTGTCCTCGGTGCCTTACTTTTCGTTTCCAGCAGCTTGTTGGGTAAAAAAGCAAACACCAATGCCGAGCCGGATGGATCTGACTGACACCTACGCCTATACAACACCATGACCGAACTTCCCGACAACATCCTTCACCTCCGCAATACCAAGTACTGGGCTGCAAATCAACCGACGACGAAATGCACTTCCAGGTGGACGTGCCCGATCCCATCGCCTGCGAGGAATGCGGCGTGCAGGGTGAGTTCGTACGGTTCGGCAAGCGTGACGTTCCCTATCGTGATCTGCCCATCCACGGCAAGCGGGTCACTCTCTGGGTGGTCCGCCGCCGATACACCTGCCGGGCCTGCAAGACAACATTCAGGCCCCAGCTACCGGAGATGGTAGACGGATTCCGTATGACACTGCGGCTGCATGAGTACGTGGAGAAGGAATCCTTCAACCACCCCTACACCTTTGTGGCGGCACAGACCGGCCTGGACGAGAAGACGGTGCGCGACATCTTCAACGCCCGCGCCGAGTTCCTGGGGCGCTGGCACCGCTTCGAGACGCCCCGCATCCTGGGCATTGACGAGCTATACCTGAACAAGCGCTACCGCTGCATTCTGACCAACATTGAGGAGCGAACCCTGCTCGACCTGCTGGCCACCCGCCGCCAGGACGTGGTGACCAACTACCTGATGAAGCTGAAAGACCGGCAGAAGGTCGAGATCGTCAGCATGGACATGTGGAACCCCTACCGGGCAGCGGTCAAGGCTGTGCTGCCCCAGGCCCGTATCGTGGTCGATAAGTTCCATGTGGTGCGCATGGCCAACGATGCCCTAGAGAGAGTGCGCAAGGGCCTCAGAAAGGAGCTGAAACCGTCCCAGAGCCGGACTCTCAAGGGAGACCGGAAAATCCTGCTGAAACGCGCTCACGAAGTCTCAGACCGGGAGCGCCTCATCATGGAGACCTGGACAGGCGCGTTCCCGCAACTGCTGGCCGCCTACGAGCACAAGGAGCGCTTCTACGGCATCTGGGACGCCACCACACGGCTCCAGGCAGAAGCCGCCCTGGACGAGTGGATAGCCACCATCCCGAAGGGCCAAAAGGAAGTCTGGAGCGATCTGGTCAGGGCAGTGGGAAACTGGCGCGAAGAGACCATGACCTACTTCGAGACGGACATGCCCGTCACCAACGCTTACACGGAGTCCATCAACCGACTGGCCAAGGACAAGAACCGTGAAGGGCGCGGTTACTCCTTCGAGGTGATGCGGGCACGAATGCTCTACACCACGAAGCACAAGAAGAAGGCACCGACTGCGAAGGTCTCTCCTTTCTACAAGAAAACCATCGGTTACGGACTGCCGGACTTCGCAGAGGAACTCAACTACGGAGTCGATCTATCAACCATCTGAGGGTGGTATCAGATTGATGGGGTGAAGGTGCCCCATCAACCATTAAATCCGTATACCCTAAAAAAATTAACGCTTTCGCATGTCGTGCACCCGAGCCTCAATTCCCATAGCCCTGAGTTGCTTGTAGTGCCCCCGAGCCTGGTTCAACACGGCCGGGTCGTTGTGGGCGACTAGAGCCAGCCGGCGGTACTGGTCGGCATCGTCGGGCAGTGTTGAGGACAGGACGATAACGGTATCCCAGTCTACAGCGGCCGGCGGGTAGAGGAGGATGCCGACGGGGTCGGGGCAGGGCGTGGTTGGGTCTTGGGCGATGCTGTGGGGGATGAAGGCATCGGGGGCGATGTTCCACAGCAGGTCGTCGAGTTCTTGGGCCTGTTCTTCGGTGTCGCAGAGGATGCACACGCGGTCGCCCTGCTGCCAGGCTTTGTCCACGAGTTTGGCTGCGTGGAGGTTGCGGGCGGCTGGGGTGTTCTGGGCGAGGATGTGGAACCAGTAGCGCTGGTTTTTATCGTCCCGGCCGGAGGGGCCGGCAGTGGGGCTGCCGGGTTCCGGTGGGGTTGGCTGGTTATCCTGCATGGGTCATCAGGTAGTCGACAAGCAGGGGGACCGGGCGGCCGGTGGCGCCTTTGGCTTTGCCGGAGTTCCAGGCGGTGCCGGCGATGTCCAGGTGGGCCCAGCGGTAGTCTTTGGCGAAGCGGCTCAGGAAGCAGGCGGCGGTGATGGTACCTGCGGGGCGGCCGCCGATGTTGGCCATGTCGGCGAAGTTGCTGTCGAGCTGGCTCTGGTATTCGTCCCACAGCGGCAGGCGCCAGGCGCGGTCGCCGGTGCGTTCGCCAGCGGCCAGCAGTTCGTGTGCCAGTTCGTCGTTATTGGACAGCAGGCCGGTGGCCTGGTTACCCAAAGCAATGATACAGGCGCCGGTGAGGGTGGCCATGTCGACCACGGCTTCCGGGTCGAATTTTTTCACGTAGGTGAGGGCGTCGCACAGCACCAGGCGGCCTTCGGCGTCGGTGTTGAGGATTTCAACGGTCATGCCGCTCAGGGTGGTGACAATGTCGCCGGGGCGGGAGGCGCCGCCGTCAGGCATGTTTTCGGCAGCGGCGATTACGGCAACCACGTTGATTTTGGGTTTGGTTTCGGCCAGCACTTTCATGGTGCCGAACACGCTGGCGGAGCCGCCCATGTCGTATTTCATTTCATCCATGCCTTCGCCGGGCTTAAGGCTGATGCCGCCGGTATCGAAGGTGATGCCTTTACCCACCAATACGTAGGGTTTGTCTTTGGCTTTGCCACCCCGGTATTCCATTACGATCAGGCGCGGGGGCTGTTTGGAGCCTTTGCCCACCGCAAGGATGGTGTTCATGCCCAGCTTTTCCATCTGCTTTTCATCAAGCACTTCGGTCTTGATGCAGTCGTATTCCTTGGCCATGTTCTTGGCCTGCTCGGCGAGCCAGACCGGGTGGCAGATGTTGGGCGGGGTGTTGCCCAGATCTTTGGTGTAATTCATGCCGCGCCCGGTAGCCAGGCCTTGGTTGAAGGCGTCTTTCAAGGCTTTAGCGGAACCGGAAGCCTGCACCACCACCTTCTTGAGTTTACGGGCAGCTGGCTTTTCACTCTTGAATTCGGTGAAGGTGTAGAGCTGGTCTTCCAGAACACGCCCGATCAGGTTCAGGCGGGCTTCTTCGGAGCTGACGGCGTCCTCACCCTGCAGGCTGGTGTCGGCCAGGCAGATCAGTGCGCTCTTGGACGGGCCGTCTTTCAGGGCTCCCATCATGGCGATCAGTGCCTTGCGAAAGTTGGCTGGCGTGCGGTCGCTGTCTTTGCCGGTGCCGACCACAACCACGCGCTGCCATGGTTGATCGACCAGGGGCAGGGTGTTTACAGACGCGTTTTTGCCAGTCAGGTCGCCCGCTTTTTCAAGTTGCTTGATCAGCCCTCCCAGTGCTTCGTCTGCTGCTTTTGTGGTTTCCGGCCACTCGCCCTTCTCAGGCACCGCGATAACCAGGCAATCGGTTTTGGTGGCGGTGATGGCTTTGCTGCTCAGGCTGAAATTCATGGCAACTCCCGTTGTCAGGTTGTGCTTTGTTGAATGTGGTAGGCGTTGTTCATCCGATGCCCATAGGATTGGGGCAAAAGCTCGATTAATCAAGCGGCAGGCTTGTATCGTTACGATGGCTTTATCGTATCAGGCTTATACTGTCATTCATCGCCAAGGTTACATAGAATACCCGCAGTTTCCGTTATCGACCATCTCACGCTTCGGCGCTGCCAGAGAGACTGATTTGAACATCGTTTTCCGTTACCTCATTCGCCAGATCATGGTCAGCATGGTTGCCGTTTCCGGCATCCTGTTGCTGGTGTTTATGAGTGGTCGCTTTATCAAGTACCTGGGCAATGCCGCAGAAGGCGAGATTCCCGCCGGCGTTCTGTTTTCCATCATGGCCTACCGCTTTCCGGGATTCCTGGAGCTGATTCTGCCTCTGGGGCTGTTTATCGGCATCCTGCTGGCCTACGGGCGGATGTACCTTGAAAGCGAAATGACGGTGTTGTTCGCCTGTGGTGTCAGCGACAGGCAGTTGCTGGCGAAAACCCTGATTGGCTGTGTACCGGTGATGCTGGTTGTGGCCAGCATGAGCCTGTATGTGTCGCCGTGGGGTATGAAGCAGGTGGAGGCTATCTTCAACGAAGCGCGCACCGCCACAGAGTTCGAGATGCTGGCGCCGGGGCGATTTCAGGATTTTACGTCTGGTAGCCGGGTTACCTACACCGAGGCCCTGAGCGAAGATAAGCGGCAGCTCCAGGGAGTATTCATCGCCGAGTATGATCGTAACGGGCAAGGCGTGACTCTGATCACCGCCGAGTCTGGTTCCCAGTTGATCGATCAGGAAACCGGTAGCCGGTTCCTGATTCTGGAGAACGGTGGGCGGTTTCAGGGGCAACCTGGCAGACTTGATTACAATGTTACCCGGTTCGAAGCCTATGGCCTTAAGATCATGGGTGGAGAAGCAGGTAACCGGGAGCTCGAGGAGGGCATCAGCACCAGGGCGCTCTGGCAATCGGATAAGCCGGAGGACCGGGCTCTGCTACATTGGCGTTTCTCGCTACCGTTGATTGTGCCGATCGTGACCCTGCTGGCGGTCCGTCTTAGTCGGGTTAACCCGCGCCAGGGCCGTTTCTTCCATCTACTACCGGCGATGCTGGTTTACATCACCTACCTCGGGTTGCTGATTGTAGCGCGGGATGCCCTGGCGGATGGCAAGGTGCCGGAGTGGATAGGCATGTTGTGGGTGCATGTGATTTTCCTGGCGCTGGGGCTTTGGTTGCAGTTTGGCCCTGCCTGGCTTTATAAGCGGCGCCTGGAAAAGGAGGCCCGTGCCCATGCGTAGAATCGATGGTTACGTCATGCGCACGGTGGGCGGTGCGATGTTCCTGGTGATGATGGTGGTGCTGTCACTGGATGTGATTTTCGCCTTTATTGCCGAGCTGGACGACACCCGAAACGATTACCAGACCCTGCAGGCGCTCTGGTATGTATTTCTGACCTTGCCAAGGCGAATATACGATTATCTGCCGCTGGGTGCTTTCATGGGGTGCCTGGTAGGGCTAGGTGCCATGGCCAGCTCTTCGGAGCTGACGGTTATCCGGGCTGCCGGTGTTTCCATTCGCAGGATTGTCTGGTCGGCGATGAAGCCAGCCCTGGTGGTTGTTGTGTTGGGGCTGGCCATCGGTGAATACGTTGCGCCGACCACGGAGCGCATGGCGCAGAGCGACAAAGCTGTGGCCCTGGGGGCGAGCAGGAATGTTGCGTCGGCCCACGGTGTCTGGCACCGGGAGGGGAACACGTTCATGCACCTGAATGCCGTTCAGCCAAACGGCGTATTGCACGGCGTATCTTTGTTCCGTTTTGGAGGCGACCGGCAGCTGGAAGTGTCCAGCTTTGCTGAAAGAGCGATTTTCCAGGGTGATCACTGGTTGCTGGAGAAGGTGGTGTCCACTCGCATTGAGGACGAACGCACCCTGCGCAATGAGCATGCCGCCTTGCGCTGGGAGACCGGGCTGTCACCGGAAGTGCTGAGTGTGTTGATCGTTAAACCAGAAAACCTTTCCATGGCCGGCCTCTACACCTACGCCACCTATCTGGGCGAACAGGGGCTGACGGCGGCCCGTTATTGGCTCGCATTCTGGAAAAAGGCGTTGATGCCGTTGGGTACGGCGGTGATGGTCTTGGTGGCCATTTCCTTCATCTTTGGTCCGTTGCGCTCTGTAACCATGGGGTTCCGCGTGTTCACCGGCCTGCTGGTGGGCCTGTTGTTCAAGTACATGCAGGATTTATTGGGGCCCATGAGCATGGTATACGGGTTTAATCCGCTCTTGGCGGTGCTGGTGCCGATTCTGGTGAACGCTTTGGTGGGGGCTGTGTTGATGAGACGGGCCGGCTGAGATAGCCGGCCCGGGCGCATTACTTTTTGTTTTTGGCGGTTTTTGATTTGTCCGGTGCGGGCACGGCTACAACCACGCTGTTGGATGCGCGATCGGTCAGCGACAAGCCGTTGATTGGGTAGAACAGGGCGATCACAGCGGGCACCGTGAGCAGGAGCGTCAGGGAGCCGACGTAGTAGGCGGCAATCATGGTCAACACGATGACTGCCGCTGCGCTGCCATAACGGAGCAGGGCCTGGGTCCAACTGACGGACGTGCCATCCAGGTTCTCGATTCGAATGCGCCATACCTGCATGCCCAGGGTTTGGCCGATACGGGTCCAGAAATAGGCGAAGAAAAGGTAGAGCACCAGGAACAGGGTGAAGGTGAGGCCCGGGCCGCCCTCGAGTTCGCCGGCTTCCGCCATCTGTTCGTACTGTTCCCAGCCGGTAATCCAGCCTGCGATCATGGTGTAAGCCCAGGTGGCAACCAGCAGCACGGCAATACTGATCAATCCATCGTAGGTAATGGCCAGGGCCCGCTTCAGTGCGGTGGCTGGCGGTAAAAGTTCCTCGGCGTTATGAAAGCTTCGGGGCATGGAGTCTCCTGTGAGGTTTCACGTTTTTCCTGTTCTCGGCGTGTGCTAGAGTAGCGGATTTGCACACGCATGTAAGTATTCGTATTTCAATCGCGGACTTGCCGGCTATTCCGGCGGGTTTCAGGCAAGGTGTTAAAGGTCGAAAGGTATCAAAGGTCTATGAAAACCGCAGAGTTGCGACAGGCGTTTCTGGAATATTTCAAGCAGCAGGGTCACACCATTGTGCCGAGCAGTTCGCTGGTGCCGGCAGACGATCCCACACTGCTGTTTACCAACGCTGGTATGAACCAGTTCAAGGATGCCTTCCTGGGCCGGGAAGAACGCGACTACACCCGAGCGACCTCATCCCAGAAGTGCGTGCGCGCCGGTGGTAAACACAACGACCTGGAAAACGTTGGCTACACCGCCCGCCACCACACGTTCTTCGAAATGCTGGGTAACTTCAGCTTTGGCGATTACTTCAAGCGTGAAGCCATCAATTTTGCCTGGACCTTCCTGACCGGTGAGCAGCACCTGAACCTGCCCCAGGAAAAGCTCTGGGTAACCGTGTACGCCGAAGACGACGAAGCCTTTGATATCTGGAACAAAGAGGTTGGCGTTCCGGCTGAACGGATTATTCGCATCGGCGACAACAAAGGCGGCCGCTACGCTTCCGATAACTTCTGGCAGATGGGCGACACCGGCCCCTGCGGCCCCTGTACCGAGATTTTCTACGACCACGGCCCGGATGTGGCTGGCGGACCTCCCGGCAGCCCGGAAGAAGACGGCGACCGCTACATCGAGATCTGGAACGTGGTGTTCATGCAGTATAACCGCACCGCCGATGGCGAGATGCTGAACCTGCCCAAGCCTTCCGTGGATACCGGCATGGGGCTGGAGCGGATTGCGGCTGTGCTGCAGGGCGTTCACAGCAACTATGAGATTGACCTGTTCCAGGATCTGCTGAAGGCTGCATCTGAAATTCTGGGCGGTGCGGCGACCACCGAAGCGTCGCTGCGGGTGGTGGCGGATCATATTCGCTCCTGTGCCTTCCTGATTGCCGATGGTGTGATGCCGTCAAACGAAGGCCGCGGCTTTGTACTGCGCCGGATCATCCGCCGTGCAGCCCGTCACGGTAACAAGCTGGGCGCAACCCAGCCGTTCTTCTACAAACTGACCGGCGCCCTGGTGGAATTGATGGGCGAGGCCTACCCACAACTGGTCAGCAGCCGCAAACAGATCGAAAAGGTGCTGTTGCAGGAAGAAGAGCAATTTGCCAAGACCCTGGACAAGGGTTTGCGCCTGCTGGAGCAGGACATCGCCGAACTGAAGGGTACGGAAATTCCTGGTGAAACCGTATTTACCCTGTACGACACCTACGGCTTCCCGGTAGACCTGACCAACGACATCGCCCGTGAGCGTGGCCTGACCCTGGACTACGAAGGCTACGAAAAGGCCATGGACGCCCAGCGTGACCGTGCCCGCGCGGCCAGCAAGTTCGGCATCGATTACAACGCCGCCGGCATCACCATTGACGGTAAGACCGAGTTCACCGGCTACGACCATATTGACGGCCATGAGCGCATCCGCACGGTTCTGGTCAACGGTGAAGAGAAAACCGCCGAGGCTGGGGACGAGTGTGTGGTGGTGCTGGAGCGCACGCCGTTCTACGCGGAATCCGGCGGCCAGGTGGGTGATACCGGCCTGCTGACCTGGAGCGGTGGTCGCTTCCAGGTAACCGATACCCGCAAGGAAGGCGACAACCACCTGCACGTGGGCACATTGGTAGAGGGCGAGTTGTTCCCGGGCCTGGAAGTGGATGCCCGGATTGATCACGCCCGCCGTGAGCGTACCAAGCGCAACCATTCCGCCACGCACCTGCTGCACGCAGCACTGCGCAAGGTTCTGGGCGAGCATGTCACCCAGAAAGGCTCGCTGGTAGATCCGGACAAACTGCGCTTCGATTTCTCCCATTTTGAAGCGGTCACCCCGGAACAGTTGAAAGAGATCGAGCGTCAGGTAAACGAACAGGTTCTGGAGAATACCCCGGTTCAGGTGGACGTGACCGACATGGAGTCTGCCAAAGAGAAAGGCGCCATGGCCCTGTTCGGTGAGAAGTACGGTGATGTGGTGCGTGTGTTGAGCATGGGCACCGATAGTTATTCCGTGGAGCTTTGTGGTGGTACTCACGTGTCTCGCACCGGTGATATTGGTCTGTTCAGGATAACCTCGGAAAGCGGTATCTCCTCTGGTGTTCGCCGTATTGAGGCGGTGACCGGGTTTGGTGCGCTGGAATGGCTGGACGCCACTGAACGAACCCTGCGCGAAACGGCGCGCCTGGTTAAAGGCACCCGTGAGACCGTCGTGGACAAGGTTCAGCAGGTCCTCGACCGCAACCGCCAGCTTGAAAAAGACGTTGATACCCTGAAGGCCAAGCTCGCCAGTTCCGCAGGCAGTGATCTTGCTGGAAATGCCGTAGAGGTGGCCGGGCTCAAAGTGGTCGCGGCAGAGCTGGAAGGTGCTGACCGCAAGGCGCTGATGGAAACCGCCGACCAGTTGAAGAATAAGCTGGGCGAAGGTGTGGTGGTTCTGGCCACTGTAGACGACGGCAAGGTTACCCTGGTTGCCGGGGTTACCAAGTCTGCCACTGGTCGTATTAAAGCGGGCGATCTGATGAAGCATCTGGCGGCGCAAGTGGACGGTAAAGGTGGTGGCCGTCCGGACATGGCACAGGGTGGCGGTAACGACCCGTCCAAGCTGGCGGATGCCCTGGCAGGCGTTCCGGCCTGGGTTGAACAAAATATCGGTTAAGCAACTGTTTTTGGACGCGGGCGGAGGTTTATAATTCCGCCCGCTTTATTTGATGGGCGGGCAATCGGTGTTCCGCTTTGAGTCCCCGGTTCGGAGTTTGGCAAAACATGGCTCTGTTGGTTCAGAAATTTGGTGGTACGTCCGTTGGCACAACCGAGCGGATTGAGGCGGTGGCTGACAAGGTGTGTCAGTTCCGTAAAGACGGGCACGATGTGGTGGTTGTGGTCTCGGCGATGAGCGGAGAAACCAACCGGCTGATCGCCCTGGCCAACAACATTATGGAAGATCCGGTACCCCGGGAAATGGACGTACTGGTGTCTACCGGTGAGCAGGTGACCATCGCGTTGTTGTCTATGGCGCTGCAGAAGCGTGGCTGTGATGCCCGGTCTTACACCGGCTCACAGGTGCGCATCCTGACGGATAGCAGTCACACCAAGGCGCGGATCAAGCAGATTGATGAGCAGCGCATGCGCGAAGATCTGGAAGCCGGCCGGGTAGTGGTTGTTGCGGGCTTCCAGGGTATCGATGAGCACGGCAACATCACTACGCTCGGTCGCGGTGGTTCAGACACTACCGCGGTGGCACTGGCGGCTGCCCTGAAGGCTGACGAGTGTCAGATCTACACGGATGTGGACGGTGTTTATACAACCGACCCGCGGGTGGTAGACAGTGCTCGCCGGCTCGATCGAATTACATTTGAAGAAATGCTCGAGATGGCCAGCCTGGGCTCGAAAGTGCTCCAGATTCGCGCCGTCGAATTTGCAGGTAAATACAATGTTCCATTAAGAGTGCTTTCCAGCTTCCAGGAAGGTGAAGGCACTCTGATTACTTTTGAGGATGAGAACGCCATGGAACAACCGGTTGTTTCCGGCATTGCTTTCAATCGTGATGAAGCCAAACTGACCATTTCCGGTGTGCCGGATACCCCGGGCAGTGCCCTGCGGATTCTGAAGCCGGTCAGCGATGCCAATATTGAAGTGGACATGATTGTGCAGAACGTGGGCGAAGATAATAAAACCGCGTTCACCTTCACTGTCCACCGTAACGACTTCAAACGGGCCCAGGAAGTTCTGCGTGGTATCTCCAGCGAAATTGGCGCTGGCGAAGTGGGTGGCGACAGCAAGATTGCAAAAGTGAGTATTGTGGGCGTAGGCATGCGCTCGCACGCTGGCGTGGCAACTAAAATGTTTGAGGCGCTGTCCAAAGAAGGTATTAATATTCAGATGATCTCCACCTCGGAAATCAAGATTTCGGTGGTGATCGATGAGAAGTATCTCGAGCTGGCGGTTCGTGCACTGCACAGTGCATTTGAGCTGGATCAGGCCGGGGTGGACGAGGGCGCTTAACAGCAGGATGCTCGCAAGCGCGCCTTTTTGAGTCATTGATAATAGCTATCGAGATGCGAAGGGGTATAAGTATTATTGCGTCTTTAGTATGATCGGTGATCTCTTTATAAAAGCTATAAGTACAACATTCTGTTGTCGGAACAGGTTGGTTTGGAATAGGGAGAAAGGGATATGTTGATTTTGACCCGCCGTGTTGGCGAAACTCTGATGATCGGCGACGAGATTACCGTTACCGTTCTGGGAGTGAAGGGGAACCAGGTACGTATCGGTGTTAACGCGCCCAAAGACGTCGCGGTTCACCGTGAAGAAATCTATCAGCGGATTCAGTCCGAAAAAGGCTCAGACGAGCCGGAACCGGGCAATCGTTGATCGATAAAAAGCCGCTCACGGGAAACCTGAGCGGCTTTTTTGATGGTGGGGAAAATCGAGTAGAAAAAACTCGTGTCAACCCTATGAAAACAGAAAAATTATGGTAGTATACGCCCCGTTCTCAAGGAGAGGTGGGTGAGTGGCTGAAACCAGTTCCCTGCTAAGGAACCGTACGAGCAATCGTACCGAGGGTTCGAATCCCTCCCTCTCCGCCATTTCCTTTTGGGGAAACGAGAACAGGTTGAAGCAGCATTCAACCAATGCGAAAGATGCGCGGCTGTAGCTCAGCTGGATAGAGTACCTGGCTACGAACCAGGCGGTCGGAGGTTCGAATCCTCCCAGCCGCGCCACTATCGCAAACCTGTTTTAAGCGGCTGTAGCTCAGCTGGATAGAGTACCTGGCTACGAACCAGGCGGTCGGAGGTTCGAATCCTCCCAGCCGCGCCAAATAAAGACCAAAACGCCTCAGCTTGTATATCTCACAAGCTGGGGCGTTTTGCTTTGTATAGCTGGGAGAATTTGAACCGAAAGAGGTTCGACCGAAGCACACGCAGTGTGCTGAGGAACGTCGGAGCAGCGCGACGACGGCCCCGAAGGGGTAAGGGCCGTAGGCCCGAATAATCCTCCCAGCCGCGCCAAATAAAGACCAAAACGCCTCAGCTTGTATATCTCACAAGCTGGGGCGTTTTGCTTTCACCACATCAAATCATCCGGAATCTCATACCCCGCGTAAGGGTCGTCCTCTCCGGCATCATCCTGCTTGCGATCGTGCATCGAAATCACGGCGGTTTCGTCTCGCTCCATAATCTTACGGGCTACTTTGTCCGGGACCACTTCGTAGTTATCTCCAATTGCCACAATCGCAAGCCGGCCACGGGAGAGCTGGTCGACCATGGTGTCATCCACCAGAATTTTCTTGATCTTCTTTCCGTCAACAAACTGGTAAGACGTTTCGCCCCGGCTGCGGTCCAGCCGGTTTGTTTCAATCAGTTGCCGAATCTGAGCCTGAATGGCTTTCTTTTCCGCCTCCTTTTGCCGTTCCAGATTCAGCTGGCGGTCACGCTCGGCCTTTTCAAGGCGGGCCTGGCGAGCGCGTTCCTCGGCTTCATTCACCTGAACCGCACCTTTGGGTTGCTGTTTGCGTTGCTTGCGCTTTTCGTTTCGTATGCTTTTGGCTTTCTTTTCGTCGGCCAGTCCGGCCTTGAGTAGTTGGTCCTGCAAAGACGCCATCAGTGACTCCATGGATTCGTGATAAACTGCAATCTATGAACCTCTAGTATACGCCGACGTTATTCCCGCAATAACCCACAAACATTTACCTCGTGGATTTTTCTATGTCTTCTTTTAAGGAACTGGGGCTGTCTCCGGCCATGCAGGCAAATCTGCAGCGGTTAGGTTTTGAGCAGCCGACAGGCATACAGGTCAAGGCATTGCCACCAGCGCTGGCCGGCAAGGATGTGATTGCCATGGCGCAGACCGGCAGTGGCAAGACGGCTGCATTCGGCATTCCGCTGGTGGAACGACTGAAACCAAAACAATTTGCGGTGCAGGCGCTGGTGTTATGCCCGACCCGGGAACTGGCTGATCAGGTGGCCAAGGCTCTGAGAGAGCTGGCGCGGGCACAAGACAACGTGAAAGTGCTCACGCTTTGTGGGGGTGTTCCCATAGGGCCCCAGATCGGCTCGCTCAGTCATGGCGCCCATATCGTGGTAGGCACGCCGGGCAGGGTTGATGACCACCTGCGCAAGGGTACGCTGACCCTGGACCGCGTGAACACGCTGGTGTTGGACGAAGCAGACCGAATGCTGGATATGGGGTTTGAAGAGGTGGTGTTGTCCATTCTTGAGCAAACGCCGGCCGCCCGACAAACCCTCCTGTTTTCCGCAACCTGGCCAGAACCGATCCGGGCCATGAGCGAGCGCTTCCAGGTTGAGCCGGTGGACGTCAGGATCGAGGCAGAAGACGCTACCAGCAGTATTTCTGAGGTGTTCTACGAAATATCGCCAGACCAGAAAGTTCGCGCAGTTGCAGCCCTGTTGTCTCATTATCAGCCGGTGTCGTCTGTGGTTTTCTGTACAACCAAGCGGGACTGCGACGAGCTGGCGCAGGAGCTTGAGGCACTCGGTTTTGCGGCTATGTCACTGCATGGGGATCTCGAGCAGAAAGACAGGGACAGCACGTTGGTCAAATTCGCCAATCAGAGTTGTACGGTTATGGTCGCCACCGACGTGGCTGCTCGTGGCCTGGATATCAAAGCGTTGCCCCTGGTGATCAATGCCGAGCCTGCCCGCGACCCGGAAGTACACACCCATCGCATTGGCCGTACTGGGCGTGCCGGTGAACAGGGGCACGCGATTACGCTGTGCGCGCCCAGCCAGGGCCATAAAGTCTCGCGGCTTGAATCAGCCCGGGGTGCGTCTGTTGTCTGGGGCGATTCCGAAAGCCTGCTGGCGCAAACGTTACGCCCGGTTCGCCCGGCCATGAAAACCCTGTGCCTGGCCGGTGGTCGAAAAGACAAAGTGCGCCCTGGCGACGTGTTGGGCGCTTTGACCGGGGATGCGGGTATTCCGGGTACGGCAGTGGGAAAAATAGATCTGTTCGATTTCCAGTGTTTTGTGGCCGTTGATGAAGCCTGGGCAGATAAAGCTTTGGCTCGGCTTGAGAAAGGAAAGGTCAAAGGCCGCAAAATCAGGGTTCGTTATGCTTGATTCCGGTTGTTGGAGACCGGTCGGGTGAGTGTCAGATCAGGCCAGGAAGCTCGGAAAGTCCCTATAGAAATGTTTACTTCAGGTTGCTCCTGATCAATGAAAACGGTAAATTACGCAGGATTTTGCCTCCCGATTTGTTCGTTCCAGCCATTAGACTTTGGTCTGACGGCTGAAGGCGGCGAAGCGGGGAAATCACACAAATCAATACAGGTAGCTATTCGATATGAATGAGCTGATGTCACAAGCCGTCGAGTTGATGATTGCTGGTATGGGCTTTGTGTTCGCGTTCCTGGTTGTTCTGGTATTCGCGACACTGCTCATGTCCAAACTCATTGGACGGTTTGCGCCGCCAGAGCCGGCAACCCCGGCCAAAACGCCACGTGCCAAGCCGAAGGCGCCCGCGTCGGTTGATCCTGACACCGCCGAGGCCATCAAGAAGGCGATTGCACAATACCGGGCACGCCACAAGAAGTGACCCGTTGCACGATTAGAACCTTTTAACAGAAGGCTGACACGATGACTGATACCAAGAAACCGCTGGGGATTACGGACGTAATTCTGCGTGACGCCCACCAATCCCTGCTTGCCACCCGTATGCGGCTTGATGACATGCTGCCCATTGCCGAGAAACTCGACAAAGTCGGTTTCTGGTCTCTGGAGTCCTGGGGTGGTGCTACCTTTGATTCCTGTATCCGTTACCTGGGCGAAGACCCATGGGAGCGCATCCGCGAGCTGAAAAAAGCCATGCCCAACACCCAACAGCAGATGCTGTTGCGTGGTCAGAACCTGTTGGGCTATCGCCATTACGCGGATGATGTGGTTGATCGTTTCTGTGAGCGTGCCGCCGAAAATGGCGTTGACGTGTTCCGTATCTTCGACGCGATGAACGATCCTCGTAACATGGACCGTGCCATCAAAGCCGTTCGCAAGACCGGCAAGCATGCCCAGGGCACCATTGCCTACACCACCAGCCCCGTGCATACCGTCGACATGTGGGTAGAGCTGGCGAAAGAAGTGGCCGACATGGGTGCCGATTCCATCGCGATCAAAGACATGGCGGGCATTCTCAAGCCCTACGTAGCGTATGAGCTGGTCAGTCGTCTGAAGAAAGAGCTGGATATCCCGATCCACATGCAGTGCCACGCCACCACCGGCATGTCTACCGCCACCGCCATCAAGGCTGCGGAAGCCGGCATTGATAACGTGGACACCGCAATCTCCTCCATGAGTATGACCTACGGCCACTCGCCCACTGAGGCAGTCGTGGCCATTCTGGAAGGTACCGACCGTGACACCGGCCTGGACCTGAACCTGCTGGAAGAAATTGCCGCTTATTTCCGCGAAGTGCGTAAGAAGTACGCCAAATTTGAAGGCAGCCTCCGTGGAACCGATTCCCGCATCCTGATTGCCCAGGTGCCGGGCGGCATGCTGACCAACATGGAAAACCAGTTGCGTGAGCAGAACGCAAGCGACAAGTTTGATCAGGTTCTGGAAGAAATTCCCAAGGTTCGCGAAGACCTGGGTTTCATCCCGCTGGTGACCCCAACCTCTCAGATTGTCGGTACCCAGGCGGTACTGAATGTTCTGACCGGCGAGCGTTACAAGTCGATCTCCAAGGAAACGGCTGCGATCCTGAAGGGTGAGTACGGCGCAGCGCCGGCACCCATGAACAAAGAATTGCAGGATCGTGTTCTGGATGGCAAGGAAGTGATGACCTGCCGCCCGGCGGATGTGCTTGAACCGGAAATGGACAAGCTGACCGCTGAGCTGAAGGACATCGCCAAAGAGAAGGGCATCAAACTGGCCGAGCAGGAAGTTGATGACGTTCTGACCTACGCCTTGTTCCCGCAGATTGGCCTGAAGTTCCTGGAAAACCGCGGTAATCCGGATGCATTTGAGCCGGTACCGAGTGCCGATGACGTTGCCCCCGCCAAGAAGGCCGCTGGCCCTGAGACTTACACCGTGGAAGTTAACGGCAAGAAGTACGTGGTTGCTGTTAACGAAGGTGGTGAGATCAGCCAGATTGAAGGCCAGGGTGGCGCCTCTGCGCCTGCCGCTGCTGCAGCTCCGGCTGCCGGTGAGGGCGAGCCTGTGGTGGCGCCTCTGGGCGGTAACATCTGGAAGGTTCACGTTTCTCCGGGTGATACCGTGGAAGAGGGCGATGTGCTGATTATCCTCGAAGCCATGAAAATGGAAACCGAGGTTCGCGCACCCAAGGCCGGTACCATCGGTGAAGTCTTCATCAAGGAGGGGGACGCCGTCTCCGTTGATGATGAAATGCTGACAATCGCATAAGGGCCAGCATTCCATGGAAAAGTTACTGACGTTGTGGACAGGTAGTGGCCTGTTCAACATAGAGCCGGGCCAGGTGGTGATGATCATCGTTGGCCTTGTGCTTCTCTATCTTGCGATCAACAAGAAGTTTGAGCCATTGCTTCTGGTACCCATTGGGTTCGGTGGCATTCTGGCGAATATTCCGGAGGCAGGGCTTGCCCTGTCTGCGGCCGAGAACGCCATCCATTTCGCGAAGCCGGAAGTGTATGCGGCATTGGCGAGCACACTAGATGTAGCCTATCAGGCTGGCCAGACAGTTACCCCTGAGGTAAAGGCGGCCTTCAAGGAAGCCTATGAGTCGGCTGGCTACGGCACGGTGAGTGCTGCGGATTCCATCGCTCAAAGCCTTGGTTACAGCCACGGGATGCTGCACAGCTTCTACATGGTGATTATCGGTTCTACCATTGGCCCGCTGCTGATCTTCATGGGCGTTGGCGCGATGACCGATTTTGGCCCCTTGCTGGCTAACCCCAAGACGCTGCTGCTTGGTGCCGCCGCTCAGTTCGGTATCTTCGGTACCGTGATTGGTGCGGCGCTGCTGGACTGGACCGGTGTTCTTGAGTTCACCATTCGTGAAGCAGCGGCCATCGGTATTATCGGTGGTGCGGATGGCCCGACGTCGATCTACGTATCAAGCGTTCTGGCTCCGCATCTGCTGGGTGCTATCGCGGTCTCTGCCTACGCCTACATGGCGTTGGTGCCGATGATCCAGCCGCCGATCATGAAGGCGCTGACCACCCAGAAAGAGCGCGCCATCAAGATGTCGCAGCTGCGCCCGGTGAGCAAGAAAGAGAAGATCATCTTCCCGATCGTGGTACTGATCGCGGTGGTTCTGTTCCTGCCGGATGCGGCTCCGCTGCTGGGTATGTTCTGCTTCGGTAACCTGATGCGTGAGTGTGGCGTGGTCGAGCGTTTGAGCGACACGGCCCAGAACGCGCTGATCAACATTGTGACCATCTTCCTGGGGCTGTCTGTTGGCGCCAAGCTGGTGGCGGACAAGTTCCTGGATGGCCAGACTCTGGGTATCCTGGTGCTGGGCATGGTGGCCTTCGCGGTTGGTACCGCTGCCGGTATCTTGATGGCCAAGTTGATGAATAAGGTGACCAAGGAAGCGATCAACCCGTTGATTGGTTCTGCCGGGGTGTCTGCGGTGCCGATGGCGGCGCGGGTGTCCAACAAGGTTGGCCTGGAGGCGAACCCGCAGAACTTCCTGCTGATGCACGCGATGGGCCCGAATGTGGCTGGTGTTATCGGCTCTGCGGTTGCAGCGGGTGTGATGATCAAACTGCTTGGCTGATTGTTGTTCGCTGCTGTATTGAGAGAACCCTGCTTCGGCGGGGTTTTCTTTTTTGTAGCCTGCTAGTTTGGTGCTGGCAGCAGGGTGGCAGGGCTTTCCAAAAAACGCTCCTTCGGCACATCCATGTGGCGCTTGGGCTCCGCCATCCATGGCTCCGCACATTTTTGGAAAGCCCCGCCACCCTGCTGCTTCTGAGCTCCGAGTTGTCAGCCTTAAGAGTGCGGAAAAGTTTGCATTGTGGTGGTCGTTCCCAGCTGTTCAGTGAAAATCTCTGGAACTGACCGGTAACGCGTTAATCAGATGGCTCAGGTCAGACAGCTTTCCGGCCATGATATGAACGATATCTCCCTCCTTTTCGATAATCCCCTTTACGTGTAACAACCGGGCGGTGAGTAACGGTTTTCGTTGGCGGCGGGCGGTGTCTAGCCAGACGACGACGTTGATGTTGCCGGTTTCGTCTTCGAGGGTGACGAAGGTGACGCCAGAGGCGGTGCCGGGGCGTTGGCGGCCGGTGACGAGGCCGGCGACTTGTACGGGGATGCCGGGGCGGGTGGTTTTGAGTTGGTCGGCGGTGAGGCAGTAGCGCAGGTGGCCTTGTTCGCGGAGCAGGGCGAGGGGGTGCCTTTGTAGGGTTAAGCCCTGGCTGCTGTAGTCGGCCAGTACGTTCTGGCCTTCGGTGGGTTCGGGGAGCAGGTGGCAGGGCTCCGGGGTGTAATCGGCCATGGTTTCGTTGGCGAAGAGTCCTGCCGGTTCTTCGTGTTCGAGTAACTGCCAGTAAGCCTGGTGGCGGTTGCTGGTGAAGCCGGGCATGGCGTTGGCGCCGGCGAGGAGTTCCATGTCGCGCTGGTTGAGGCCCGCGCGGGTGCGCAGCTCGGCGACGCTTTGGTAGCCGCTTACGGGGCGGTTCTGCTGAATGCGTTCGGCACCGCTGGAGGACAGGCCCTGTATGATTCTGAGGCCGAGGCGCAGGTGTTTTTCCTTGCCTTGCAGGGTGTGTTCCCAGGCGCTGTGATTCACATCCGGTGGCAGCACGGTTACCTGGTGGCGCTGGGCATCCTGTACCAACTGGCTGGGGGAGTAGAACCCCATGGGCTGGCTGTTGAGTAGGGCGCAGTAGAAGGCGGCCGGGTGGTGGCGTTTGATCCAGGCGGAGACGTACACCTGCAAGGCGAAGCTGGCGGCGTGGGATTCCGGGAAGCCGTAGCCGCCGAAACCGCAGATTTGCTGGTATAAGCGTTCGGCGAAGTCCGGATCGTGGCCCCGTTCCAGCATGCCGCTGATCAGTTTGTCCCGGAACGGGGTGAGGTCGCCGTGGGATTTCCAGGCGGCCATGGCGCGGCGCAACTTGTCGGCTTCGCCGGCGCTGAAGCCTGCCGCCACCATGGCCAGTTTGATGACCTGTTCCTGGAAGATCGGCACACCCAGGGTACGTTCCAGTACCTGGCGGACGGCGTCGTTCGGGTAGTCCACCGCTTCCAGGCCGTGTTTTCGGCGCAGGTAAGGGTGCACCATGTCGCCCTGAATAGGGCCGGGGCGGACGATGGCCACTTCAATCACCAGGTCATACCAGGTTTCCGGTTTCAGACGCGGGAGCATGTTGATCTGGGCCCGGGATTCCACCTGGAACACGCCGATGCTGTCGCCTTTTTGTAGCATGACGTAGGTGGCCGGATCTTCCTGGGGCACATCCTGGATGGTGAAGGTTTGGCCCTTTTCCTCGCTGATTAAGGCCAGCGCCTTGCGGATGGCGGTGAGCATGCCCAGGGCCAGTACATCCACCTTCATCAATCCCAGGCTTTCCAGGTCGTCTTTGTCCCACTGGATCACGGTGCGGCCTTCCATGGCAGCATTTTCTACCGGCACCAGTTCAGCCAATGGCCCGGCACTGATCACAAACCCGCCCACATGCTGGGACAGGTGCCGGGGGAAGCCCAGTATTGTGTTGACCAGGGTAAAGAACTGGTCTGCCACTTTCGGGTTTCGGGTGAGCCCTTTATCCAGAATTTGCTGGCGCCAGTTGGTGGCCTTGTCGCGCCAGTCGATGCCATCGAGCAGCTTTTCCACCAGTGCGGCGTCGAACCCCAGGGCCTTGCCGACATCGCGGATGGCGCTGCGGGGGCGATAGCGGATAACCGTTGCCGCCAGTGCCGCCCGTTCCCGGCCATAACGTTGATAGATGTACTGGATGACTTCTTCCCGCCGTTGGTGCTCAAAATCCACATCGATATCCGGTGGCTCGTCCCGGTCTTTCGAGATGAAACGTTCGAACAGCAGCTCCACCTTGGCGGGGTTCACTTCGGTGATGCCCAGGCAGTAACAGACGGCCGAGTTGGCGGCCGATCCTCGCCCCTGGCACAAGATACCGCGGCTGCGAGCAAAGGCCACGATGTCGTGGATGGTGAGGAAGTAATGCTCGTAGTTGAGCTCCGAGATCAAACCCAGCTCTTTGTGGATTAATGCCTGCACCTTCATGGGCGTGCCCCTGGGGTAGCGGCGGCGTTCGCCGTCCCGGGTCAGGCGTTTTAGGTAGGCCGCCGGGGTTTCGCCCTTCGGTACAAGGTCAGGCGGGTATTCATAGCGCAGGCTGCCGGGCTCGAAACGGCAGCTGTTGGCAATGTTGACGGTTTCCTGAAGCCAGGCCTGGGGGAACAGGCGTTGCAGTACCGGGAGCGGACGCAGGTAACGCTCGCCGTTCTGGAACAGGCAGTGGCCAGCGTTTTCGACCGTGGAGTGATGGCGCAGTGCCGTGAGTACATCTTGCAGGGGCTGGCGCTCCCTGGCGTGCATGTGTACTTCGCCGGTTGCGGCAATGGCAAGTTTGAGCTGATCGGCCAGCTTGCGTACACGAGCCAGCTGTTGCTCTTCGCCCGCTTCCAGGGTGCGGGTAGCGCCAATGCGCAGGCGTTGCTCAAACAACCGTTGCAACCATTCGCCACAAACCTCGGCTTGCTCGTAGCTGGCAGCCGACGATGCCGGTGGTAGCCACAGGCAGAGGCAGTTATCCAGCTCTTGGGTTTCGATATCCCGGGTAAACAGCTGATATTGGCCTTTCTCTGCCCGGCGCCGGCCGGTGGTGATCAACTGGCACAGCTGGCCGTAGCCCTTGCGGGACTGGGCCAGCAGTATAAAGCTGGGAGCTGCACCACCGGGGGGCGCATCTTCCAGTTCAAACCAGCTACCGGTAATCAGCTTTACCGGGCTGCCTTTCAGGGCAGCCCAGGCTCTGGGAATGCCGGCAACGGAGCAGGCATCGGTGATGGCGATAGCGTTGTAGCCCAGCTCCAGGGCACGCTCGGCCAGCTCGTGGGGGTGTGAGGCCCCGGTCAGGAAGGTGAAATTGCTGAAGCAGAATAACTCTGCGTAGCCGGTAGCCATCAGCCAAACCATCCGTGTATGAACCAGCCACCCTGAACATCCCGGAACACCCAGGCCAGTTCGCCGCCCGGCAACTGGGCGATGTAGTAATCCCGGTGAACCCGCTGGCCATCCCACCAGCCACTGCTGATGCGCTCCGGGCCGGAATGCCAGGTTTCCGGGGGCTGAGCCAGAGGCCGGGGAGCCTTCAGGAGCCACAAGGGACGCCGTGGCAGTGTCACTGAAGCCTGTGGCCGGAGTTTACCGGGTTTGCCCGGATTGTTGGCAGACCAGGCACATTCGGGCCGGTGATCAGCCCTGGCCGCAAGCCGTTTCAGGGACTGTTCGCCCAGGCGAGCTTGCAGGCGGCTGATCAGTGTGTGCCAGGCTTCGTCCAGGTCTTCCGTTTCGCCCAACAGGTCCCGGCCTAACGGGGCTTCCCGGCCGGTGAAGCGTTTGACTGCCAGAATCAGGCCGGTGACCGGTGCGCTCAAGGGGGGTTGGTCCAGCTTCAGGCGTATCAGTTTCAGAAACATCTCGGCCCGGTGTTCCGGCCCGGTAGTGCGAATGCGTAAACGGGTGGCTTGCTGATGCCGGTGCTGCAGAATCAGTAACAGGGTATCCGTGTCTTGCTGGCGCCAGCACAGGTCTTCCTCCAGTTCTGACAGAATCCGCTGTAGTGAGAACAGCAGCCCCTCGGTGTGCTCCACTTCGTGAATGAAGTCGGCTTTTTGCCGGAAACTGTGGGGTGGTTGCCAGGGGGCTTTTGGGTCTGGCCGGGTGCCCTGGATTTTCTGGACCATGGCCAGCAGTTCTGGTGACAGTCGCCGGGCCAGCTCTGTGGGGGGCAGGGCAAACACCTCTGCCAGGGTGTTCAGCCCCAGGCGTTGTAAGCGGGTGCAGGACTTTTCATCAAACCCTGCGGCCGGCAAGGGCAGGCTTCCCACCGATGTAAGAATGTGGTGTTTGTCTGCCGTGCATTCCCCTTTGCCGGCCCGGGCCAGTAACTGTGCGGCCAGGGGCGTATGGCCAATGGCGACCCAGGCGGTCAGTTTACGTTCGGCCAGCGCCTGCTCCACGGTTTGCCAGATAGAAGGCAAGCCGCCATACAGTTTCTGCAGGCTGCTGACTTCTGCCCAGATACCGTCTGGCGGTGAGAGGGTAATGTGTGCTGCATAGCGGTATAGCCAGCGCGCCTGGTCTTCCAAAAGCCAGGCTTCCTGCCTGGCTTCGGTACGCATGATGCTCAGTTCTGGTGCCAGGCCCAGGGCAGTCTTCAGGCGCATACCGGCTTCAATACCAAGATCCCTGGCGTTTGGGCAGGCCTGAACCACGGTATGCCCGGCGCCATCCACAATCGCCAGGGCTCCTGTGGATGGCTGATTCCGGTGGATGTGGTCCAGCAGCAAATGCGGGAAGTGCAGGTAAAGCCAGAGCATGCAGCTTACCCTTGCGAACGGGGCCACGGCCCCTGAACCACACGGGATGAATCCTGAGTGGTGATGTCTGCCCGGTGCCCTAACGCCAGGGAACAACGCTGGCCAGGCCAGCTGCCACGGCGTTTGATGATATTTACTTTGAGGTCCTGGTGATCCCCTGGCACCAGTTCCAGGCGCAAAGCCGCAGGTGAGTTTTGATCCGCCTGCCGGCGGCTACGGAACAGCACACACACATTGCCGCCGGCTTCTGATGCCAGCTGTAGCCGCCGGATATCCCGGCTGGCAAGCTTGCCAGGCCAGGCGAGCACCAGCCCGGTTACCGGTGAGCGCAGGCAGTTCTCAAGTGTCCACAGGAAATCGCCCTGATCGTCTGTGTTGATCACCACCAGATGGTCCAGATTCACGCCTTCCCGGGCCAGGGCAGGGGCATAGGGCGTGTGTGGCGGGTTCAGCCAGAAAACGGTCTTGCCCTGCTCAGACAAGCGCTGCATTAATGGCAAAACAAGGTGCAACTCACCAATGCCGAGGGCATCCAGCAGGCATTCGCTCAACGCGCCCCGGGGCCAACCAAGGCCACCCAGTTGATTGTCCAGAACCTGATAGCCTGTCGGCTCTGCTGGCTGCGTAGTTTTTCTGTGCTTGTGGCCCTGCCATACGCGGGCATCCTGCAGAAGACTGCTGAGAAGGTCACTCATGGGGAAATCTCTGAACACTGTTTATATATACAGTATTATTGTGGGGGCGGAATTTCAACTACCCACTTGATAAAACCGCTCACGCCACCCACGCTGGACACAGTAACTAGGAGAGGAGAAACAGCCATGACAAAACTGAGCCAACACGCCTGTGAAGCCTGCCGTTCAGACGCACCGAAAGTGACCGGCCAGGAGAAGCAGGAACTGCTGAGCGTGATCCCAGACTGGGAAGATGTGATGGTAGACGGCGAGGAACAGCTACGCAGGGTCTTCACCTTCAAGAACTTCGTGGAAGCGCAAGCCTTCACCAACAAAGTGGCGGACCTGGCCGAAGCCGAAAACCATCACCCCGCGATTCTGCTGGAGTGGGGCAAAGCCACCGTGCGCTGGTGGACTCACAAAATCGGCGGTTTGCACAAAAATGATTTCATTATGGCCGCCAGAACAGACGAGCTTTATTAAAAGGCCTCGTCCACCGGGCTGCGCACACCAAAGCCGCCTTTACGGACAACATGGGTGTAGATTTCGGTGGTACGGACATCGGAATGGCCGAGTAGCTTCTGGATGGTGCGAATGTCGTAGCCTGCTTCCAGAAGCCGCGTAGCAAAACTGTGCCTGAAGGTGTGGATCCCGGCGGGCTTGTGAATACTGGCTGCCTCATACTGAAGCTCTTCCAAGGGTGTACCCAGAAACTCCCGGTACAGGAAAATCAGGGCATTCAGTGCGACTCGCTGGGTAGCCACGCTGACATTTGCCTGCGATGCCAGATGTGACAAAAATGCCTCTACCTCCGCAGCGCCCATCGTTCCCGGGTGTTTTCGGCCATGGAACCGGATAAAGCGTTTAATCCAGAAAACGTAGGTTATCTCGGTTTTATAGGCCAGGCCCCGTAGCCGGATAAAGTTCCTGAGTTGATCAAGAAAACGGGTAGATTGCGGTGAAATAGGGATGCGGATATCCATATCCTGAACTCTCTCTTTGCCTGTATGGATATACAGTATATTGGTGTGGAAATTTGTCAATCCCTGATAGAGGCTGTAGTTATACGAACGCGTTCGCAAAACTCCGGAAAAATGGATAGGAAATGTTTGTAACCTTCTGATATGGTTAGAAACTAGGATTTTCAGGGGTGGAGTTATACGCCCCTATGTAGGGGCTGGGGTGGCTCGAAAGAGGGCGTGTAACTCCGGCGGTAGCCGTTGTAAAATGCTTTTATCCTTTTGTTTTTGAAAGAAAAAGCATGAAATTTTGGGTGCATTTTGGGTGGAGTTATACGAACGCACGACCATTAAATGCTTCAGTGTTAGCCCTAAAGGAAGCACCGCGATGATCTCGGCAGTGGAAATTGAGCAGCGTAGGACATCAGACCAGTTGAGAGCATTCGTGAAAGAAGTTCGCGAACGAGTTGAGTCATGCCCAGAAGAGTTGCGACGCGCTCAGGGCGGCGAAGGTCGCTACAGAGAATTTATCAACGAGGTCTGGCCGCTCTCACAATTCGCTCACTTACTTTATCCGCCTGAGACGCTATTTCTTCCGGTGCTTGGAAACCAAGGTTATGACGTTGAAGTTTTCGACGGCGAGGGTGAGCCCCTGGATAAAATTGAAATCGCTAAACCGCATGATGGCCAGGCTAACGCAGAAAATAACCGTCTCCTGAAAGAGCGGGGGTTCGGTCATATTCGGGTTTGTGATTTTGGGAGCCAGTTGGACGCACTGAAACCTTGGATTGCTAGTACTGCAGAAAACAAAGCACTCAAGGACTACAGTGATTGTACTCTTGTACTTGTGGCGTCAACTGATCCACCGTTCGATGAAGAGCTGCCAAACTTAGAACAACAGTGTGTCGAATTCGCGTACAGATTGAAGCAAATGGCCTATCGCGCAAAGCGCGCGTTCTTGGCTGTTCCATCGCTAGATAAGTGCTTTGAAATTTAGGGCTAACCAGGCGGTTAACCGGACGCCAAAAGCGTACCGCTTTTGGTTCCCTCCGCTGGCGCTCCGGCGCCAGTTACCTCAGCGTTATGAGAGGGTCAAATGAAGTCGTTCAAAGATTTTCTGAAAGAAAAGGACGGGACAATGAGACTAATGGATCTTTTTGAGCACAAGACATATAAGAACATACCTGGAACTAAGTGCTCATATCGGGAAGATCCCGCAAACACGAACACGATGACACAAAAACACGCCCACACATATGCAAAGCCTAAAGGCAGGGGAAGGCAACTGTATTCAGTCAACCTAGATGGTTCAGGTCATGACGGATCTAGTGGCACAGAAATACCGAGAGCACACGCTGATTATTTTCGTGCCAAAGGATATGAAATCGATACTTCAAATATCCTAGAAAGCCTCGACTTACTTAAACTGAAGCCTGAGGATTTCGAACTGATTACACTGCTGGAACAAGACACATAACCAATGAATCATGCCGACCGTTTTCCGCTGACGCTCCAAGCGGCGGCTTATTCAAGGCGTTATGCAAAGACGAGGAGTCAGTCATGTTATCTATGATAGAGAAGCTGATTAATGAGCATGGCTCATCAGCAATTCTCAAGGAGAGGCTGGAGCTCATAAATGACAAGTATGAAGCTCTTGAGGAAAAGCTCGAAAACTCGGAAAAAGAGAACGAGCTTCTTCGTCAGGAGCTGGAGCTTATGAAGGCTCAAGTTAATACACAGAAAATTGAGCAGGCGTATATAGAATACAAGGGTGTGAAATTTAAACGTAAACCTTCTGGCGGATTTGAAGATTCACCATATTGCTTGAAGTGTAGTGGCGGTATGTTTGCTCTGGAGGACTTCATGCCTTTTGTTTGCGGTTCATGCGGTAGCACTGCTGGCTTCAAAGGGAGTCAGCTCAAGTCCGTTCTTGGTGAAGTCGAGAGGGAGTATGCATAACAAGCGGCTGTTGTCGCCCCTTCGGGGCTGGGACGGCCTTTCCGCCGCTGCGCGGCTACAAGTCCGCCCCAAAGCCGGGCGTTAGCGACCGGTATGGGCCACTTCCTGCAATGCTGGTAATGGAAGCAGCTTCGCGCACAGAGCGGACGTTAGAAGGGGCGGGACGGACTCGCTATCGATCCGAAATGGTGATTCGACGGTCACTGGTATCAGCGATCTGAGTGGTTCAATATGAAACCTTAGGTTCAATCGGACGTCCAAATCCAAACATAGAATTTAAATAAGCAAGAGTGCCCAGGCAAAAGTGGGCTGATTTAAGTCAGCCTTTCGTGCATTTTCGTTTCTTGAAGGTTAGGTTAGTTCAGCATCGTATGATAAAGACCATCACCTCACTAACACGCTGGCTTGCCAATAGCCTCTATAGCATCGTGTCTTGGCTGGAAAGCAAAGACCGCTCCGCCGACATGCAATCGAAGTTCGTGGACCTCGCGCCAACTGATGAGGCAGACAAGGCTGGCGTATATTCCGAAGCGATTTTGTTTGCGACGAACAATGCGAAGGTCTCCAACATTGCCCTAACGGGTCCCTATGGGTCGGGAAAGAGCAGCATCATCCAATCCTTCTTGAAGAAGTATCGGCGGCCTGCGCTTCATATTTCTCTTGCTGCGTTCGTTCCCGAGGCCGATTCCGGGGGCGAGAAGGTGAGCCGTCAAGAGATTGAGAGAAGCATCCTGCAGCAGATGCTGTATGGTGCTGACGCAAACAAGCTTCCGCTATCGCGGTTCAAAAGAATTCAGTCGCCCGGTGTTTGGTCGATTTTTAAATCTCTTTACATAATGCTTGGAATTCTCGCGCTTTGGTACGTGTTTCATCAGCGAGAAGACATCATCAGCGGCCCCTTTTTCGTTCCGCTCGCGCTCAGCAATTGGCTCAACCTGGGGACCTTCGTGCTCGCGGCAACATTCCTCTGGGTGACACTGCATCATTTTTATGTCGCGAGCTTCGGTCTGTCACTCAAGAGCATCTCGTTGAAGGACGTTGAGATAAAGCCTGCACATGATGACCAGGCGTCCATATTGAACCGTCACCTAGACGAAATAGTCTACTTCTTCCAATCAACCGATTACGACCTTGTAGTCATTGAGGATATAGATCGATTTGAAAATGCCGAAATTTTCGTCACACTGCGCGAAATTAATAGCCTCGTGAACGAGAACGCAGGCGTGAAACGCACCATCAGATTCCTCTACGCCCTGCGCGACGACATGTTTGTCAACACCGATCGAACCAAGTTCTTCGAATTCATCATTCCCGTCATACCGATCATCAACACATCGAATTCGATCGACATGGTATTGGAGCAGGGAAGGAGACTTGAGCTCGACGGCCGCCTTGATCGGCAGTTTCTGAGAGAGGTCTCACGATACCTGAACGACCTGAGGTTGATTCAGAACATCTTTAATGAATACGCCATTTATGTGGCTAATTTGGAAACTGATGGAGAGAATCTGCTCGACGCCAACAAGCTCCTCGCGATCCTGATCTATAAAAACGTCTATCCAAGGGACTTTGAGCAACTGCACCGCGGCGCGGGGACTCTCGCTGAAATATTGAACCGCCAAGACGAGCTCATTGGGCATGGTGAGGCCACGTATAGGACCGAGATCGCGGAACTCGAAAAGCGGCTTGAAGTCGCCGAGCGACAGACGCCTTCGGACCTGAGAGAGTTGCGGCAAATCTACGCTATGGCTCTGATTGAGAAGCTTCCAGCGAATGTTAACAGCGTTCGTATTGATGGGTCACAATGGATCCCCCTTCCACAGTTGGTCAGCCACGATGCGTTTGAGCAACTTATAGAGGCTTCCCGTCTTATCGGCCGCAACATCAATGGTCAACAACATCAGGTCGATGTTTCCAAATTGCAAAGCGAGGTGGACTCCCAGAAATCCTACCAGCAACGCAAGGAGGAGATCGAAAGCAAGGCGGCTGATAATAAGAACAAGAGCTTGCGCCAAATACGCGACCTAAGATCAAAGATCGCAGCGCTTCGCACGACTAAGCTCAACGAGCTGTTGCGTTTGAACGCCGACCACGTGCAGGATCTTTTCGGGAACTTCGGGGAAAACGGAGAGCTTGCCCGTTTTCTGATTCTGGAAGGCCATCTCGACGATACCTACTACCAATACACTTCACTCTTTCACTCAGGCCGTTTGTCGCCCAATGACAATAAGTTTCTGATCCAGATACGGGCATTCGTCACGCCTGAGCCGGGTTTTCCGATCGACAATCCGAAAGAGGTCATCGCAGCGATGCGAGATGAAGACTTCCGGCAAAGCTATGTCTTGAACGTCAAGCTTGTCGATAGTCTCCTGGGTGACCGGAGCAGTTACCTCGACCAAACGCAGAAGCTTTTCGAGTTTCTCTCGTCCGAATTCGAGAGCTGCGAGGACTTTTTCGATGCCTATTACACCAGCGGCCGCGATGTTGTAGGACTTCTTTCGGGACTAGTCAAAGCTTGGAAAAGTCTAGTCCCAACTGTCATTGCCAGCCCTAACAATATCTCCCACGTCACCCAACTGGTCTCGAACCTACCGGAAACCTCGCTCAAAACGCTCGCAAGGGATTTTGATGAGTTACCGGAATTTGTTTCGGCGAACCTTCCAGAGATTCTGGTGAATTCACCCGAACTAGAACCGGAACGCCTTGCATGTCTCGACTTTGAGATCAAAGATCTGGCTGCAATCAAAGAACACTCTGAAATTGTACGCGTCATGTTCGAGGAGGGGCTTTTCGAACTCACGATCCCGAACCTGGAGTACGTCTACCAAGCGATTTTGGGAGAGAACGATCTCGAGCCACTACGCGAGCGGAACTTCACGGCCATACGTTCGACGAATAACACAACCTTGATGAAGCGGGTCGAACGCGATTTCGACCGCTACTTTATCGATGTACTTTTGGAGCTTGAAGAAAATTCTAAAGAGGATGCGCCTGCTATTCTTGCCGTGGTTCGCCACGATACGCTTGATGAGGATGATCTTCGGGAGTTTCTTGAACGGCAGACGACCCTGCTGCCAACTCTAGAAGATGTGCCCGAGAGATTGCACGCAATGCTGTTCAAGCTAAATGTGATCGAACCAACTTGGGTGAACTGTCTTGATTTTATGGAAGGTGAAGGGTTCGAAGCAGATAGCCTGGTTGGCTATCTTGATCGGGATGTTGTCCGTGCGGCTATCCTGAAATACCCCATACCAAGTGACTCAGATTCACTGCAGCTGCGTCAATTCCTCGTCGGGGCAGGCTCGCTGTCTCATGCCGCCTACAGAGAATATGCTCACGCCCTGCCGAACTCGTTCAAAAAGCCACCCGAAGGACTCGAGCCAGCCAAGCTTCGAATCCTGATAGATGAAGGAAAAATCACATTCACTAAGGAGAGTCTCGACGCGCTCACTGACAATAGGGACTTGCAGGTACTATTTGTCGCGGCCAATATCGACACATATTTGGCGGACCCAGACAGCTTTGCGCTGGACGAAGATTTCTTGGAAGATCTTCTTCGATCTGAAATTGATCATGCAGCCAAACTCCGGATAGTTGAGTTGATGGACCTTGGAGCACTCGTAAATTTACCCAACAGAGCAGCACTTATTGGTCCAATCATTCAAAATACCGACGTCGAAATTTTCGACCTTGATGTCGGTATAGTACGATCTTTAATTGAGCATTCTAGACCTATAGAGACGCAAATCTCACTTCTAAATAAATGTCATGCTCATTTAAATGATAATGAAGTGCGTCAAGTCTTGGCCAATCTACCGCGACCGTTTTCCGAAATAAAAACTGGGTATATGGCGCCGAAACTGAAGAACAGTTCCGAGAATATAGAGTTGGTTAGGTGGCTTGACTCAAGAAACATTATTTCGTCATGGAGTGAGAGTAAATTATTCAATAATGATATAAAAGTGAATCTCTATAGACGCTGATAAGCGGCTTCCAAAATTCCGCACTGTCTCGGCGTCGGCGTTACCCCGCCTGGAGCGCCACACACCGAACGACCGCTTCGGGCCAACTCTTGCAATGCTGGTAATTGAAGCGGCTTGGCGGACAGAGCAACAGTATATGTTGCCCCTTACTACTGACAGCTCGGGAGAAAATGGTCCAAGATCAAGCCATTATGGAATGGCCGTTGCGATATGATACGCAGGGTAAGGCAGAAAACGCGCAGGCTCAGTATTAAAATGTTAGCTCTCTAGGAGTTCTTAGTGGATACAAATGAAGGAAGAGTATACTTCGCCCTTGATAGTGATGACTTTGATCTTGACGACGAAGTAACGGAATTTCTCGGAATTGAACTAATATCAATCAAAGCAGTATAATTTTTAGTCGAAATTAGAGTGTTTTTTATATTGATAAATATAATCACTAAAGCCAAAGAGCTAACAAATGGCTTCTGTCGGACTGGTAAAAGCTCCGGCTTCGCCTCCACTTTTCCCAGCCGCAGAGCCGAGCGTTGAGGCTGTAGAAAAACCCCGAAATCACCCTGTGTTTTGATAGGATCAGGCAAACGGACAAGGAGTGGTCAGATGCCCCGCTTCAAGCACTACAACTACGACCAGGACACCATGGTCGTCATCAACTACCAGGAACAGCTCCAGCCCGGCACCTTTGAACACGCGGTGCACTACCTGATCGAGCACAAGCTGGACCTGGCGGTGTTTCATCCCAAGTACCGCAACGAAGACACTGGCCGGCTGGCCTACGATCCGGCCATCCTGCTGAAGATCATCCTGTTTGCCTACTCCAAGGGCATCACCTCCAGTCGCGAAATGCAGTGGTGTTGCGAGACCAACATCCTCTTCAAAGCCCTCTCCTGCGATACCGTTCCGCATTTCACGACCCTGGCCAAGTTTGTCAGCAGCCACGCCGATGAGATCGAAGCGCTGTTCGAACAAGTTCTGCTGGTGTGCCACGAAGAAGGTCTGTTGGGTAACGAGCTGTTTGCCATCGACGGCTGCAAAATGTCCTCCAACGCGGCCAAGGAATGGTCCGGCACCTTTAAAGAGCTGGGCGAGAAGCGGGAGAAACTGCGACGACTGATCCGTCATCACCTCAGGGCGCATTACGAGCGGGACGAGGCAGACACCGAGGCCGAACTGGACCGCGACATCCGCCGAGCGAAGACCATTCTGTCGTTGGATGAGGCCGCTAAAAAGATTGATCGTTTCCTAAAGACGAGCCGCCCACGGATGGGCCGGGGGAAACGGAGCAAGGAAGTGAAGAGCAACGTCACCGATAACGAAAGCGCCAAGATGACCACCAGCAAAGGCACGATCCAGGGCTACAATGGGGTCGCCACGGTGGATAAGAAACACCAAATCATCATCGACGCCCAGGCCTTTGGCGAAGGCCAGGAACATCATACCCTGCAACCGGTACTGGAAACCGTCGAAGCCCGTTTCAAGAAACTGGGTATCGCTGACAACATCTACCAGTCTGGTGCTATTGTCACTGCCGACACCGGCTTCGCCAACGAGGCCAACATGCAGTACCTGCATGACCGTCAGATCAACGGCTTTGTGCCAGACAACCAGTTCCGCAGCCGGGACCCGAAGTTCACAAACCAGAAAGACAAGTACGGCAAGCGGCATCAAAACCTGCCGGACAAAGGTTGGAAAGACATCATTCCGGCCAGTGAATTCCAGTTCGATCCCGTGAACCTGATCTGCGTCTGCCCAACTGGCGAAGAGCTTACCTATCGGGGTCAAAGGGAAGCCGAGAATGGCAAGGTCCGAGTGCACTTCGAAGGTCGATTGCTGCAATGTCGCCACTGCCCCAAGAAGCACCAATGCATGCAGAACCCTGCATCCGCCAACCACCGAAATGGGTCTGGCCGACAGGTGTCGTTCACCATTGAGAACAAGCGTCTGCCGAACTACACGGACTGGATGAAGCACCGGGTCGACAGCCAACAGGGCAAAGAGATATACAGCCACCGAATGTCGGTGGTGGAGCCGGTGTTCGGCAACATCGGTACGA
Organism: Marinobacter sp. KM021; assembly: GCF_050707965.1. NCBI lineage: Bacteria > Pseudomonadati > Pseudomonadota > Gammaproteobacteria > Pseudomonadales > Marinobacteraceae > Marinobacter > Marinobacter sp. KM021. The sequence continues at coordinate 1,621,256 of NZ_CP136129.1, read as the reverse complement.
ACAAGCGGCTGAATCGCTTCAGCTTGCGAGGCAAGAAGAAGGTGCAAGGCCAATGGCAGCTATACTGCCTCGTACACAATATTGAGAAGTTGGCGAATTACGGGCGGTTAGCAGCGTGATGTCGGGATCAGGCGGTTACAAATGTGTCTGCTGGATGTCAGCTATACCGGCACTGACACCGTCAAAAGGGCTGAAACTCATGGCTGAACATCGGAACGATGATAATCGGCTAACTGATGGCCGCTAAGAAAATTTTAGGAACCAGGTGCTGGGGAAGGCTCGGAATCGGGTTTTTCTACAGCCTCGTTAACTGTCAAAATGTAGTGGTCAACTAATCCCGGACAGTATTTTAAGATTTTCCTCAGCTGCAACAGGCGAAATGCCGCCGTTGAATGCGTGAGGCCGCTGCCGGTTGTAGTAGTCCATCAGATAGCCACCAACATCTCTTTTTGCCTCAGGCAGATTTCGATAACCCAGGGCCGGTATCCACTCAGATTTCAGGCTTCGGAACAGTCGCTCCATCGGAGCGTTGTCCCAGCAGTTGCCACGCCGGCTCATGCTTTGTGTCATTCGATAGCGCCAGAGCCTCTGACGGAACTTGCGACTGGCGTACTGACTGCCCTGATCCGAGTGGAACATGACTTTCTCTGGCTGACCACGCTGTTCCCAGGCGTGATCCAGAGCTTTTACAACCAGGTCCGCATCCGGACTGGATGACATTGCCCAGCCAACAACTCGCCGGGCATATAGGTCCAGCACCACAGCCAGATAGCTCCATCGCTGGCCGCTCCAGATGTAGGTGATGTCACCACACCAGACTTGGTTAGGCCGTTCTACTGCAAACTCCCGGTCCAGATGGTTCGGGATATCTGGTCGTTCAACGGTAGCCTGCTTGTAGGCATGAGGGCCTGGCTGCTTACAGATCAGCCCCAACTCGCTCATCAGTCGTCGAACTTTAAAGCGACCAACGACAACGCCTTCCTCGCGGAGCAAGCCTTTGATTGTACGACTGCCGGCAGAGCTGCGGCTCTTGGTAAACAGGCGGTTTACCTGAGCCCTCAGGGCCAGGCGCTCCACATCTACACGGTTCCGCCGTTGGCGGTACTCGTAATAGCTGGAACGACTGATATCAAACGCTTCACAGACCAGTTCAATTGGCTCCTGCTCCCCCAACCGGTCTATCAGCGCGTACGATTCATCTCGTCCGACATCAAGAGAGCTGTAGCCTTTTTTAATATTTCTTTCTCTCGCTCCAGGCGATTGCAACGGGCTTCCAGCTCCTGAATACGTCGCTGCTCCGGGGTTAACGCCTTGCCTTTCGGAGTGACGCCCTTACGCTCGTCCGTCAGTTGTTGAACCCAACGCCGAACAGCGCTTTCACCAATTCCCAGAGACACGCTGGCCTGCGGAATCGTGTAACCTTGATCCAGCACCAAGCTGGCTGCTTCCTGTTTGAACTCAGGAGAAAAAGAACGTCGCTTTCTGGTCATCAGACACCTCGTTTATGGTGGCGATCTTACCACCTACGTTGGTGTCCGGAATCATTGAACCACTACAAAAGGAATATGCCATTTACAAGGAGTTTGAAAATCCGCTTCCGCCTAAATTCGGCCGAATGTTTGTTGGCAACGATGCGAAATTGAACCAGGGGCCGCCGAGACCAAATGACACCGTGACGATTCGGGCGGGAGATTCCACAGACTTCTATATCCTTGTCGAAGAATGCGCCCCGATCTCGTTAGCGGTGAACTAGTGGGTATTGGCCCAGATCCCAGATGGGAATACCAAGGCTGGTCCCACGGAGACAAGATAAAGGTTCCAGAGTCAGCAGTTACGGCGATAATTCGGGCAGATTAATCAGTTAACCCATATGAGCCTTCTCGGAATCAATAGGCAATAGTGATTTTTTTGGCCGCGCCAGCGGCCAACCTAAATCCATGAGCGAGAACGCCTGCTTCGTCAGTCTCGCGGGGCTGTCAGGCACTCACAGCAAACACATATAGGGGCTCTCTTACGTGGCTTTAGACCACGGCCTGACCGGTCGTTCCATCGGTGGGTCAGGGGCACCAGACATTCATCGGTTAACCGGTCACTGGCACTATTCAAACGACGGGCTGCATGGCTCCAGTTAGTTTCAGGCTCAGGACCGGTGTAAGCGCACTGGCTCATGGTATTAAGGCACGCCCACGGGGTGGCTAATCAAAGCGACTGGCTTCAACGGCGGTGATAGAAGGCCGGTTCGGTATCGGGTACCAGTCAGCGGACACCCGGCTTTCGGTCATCATCCTGTTTGATCCAGTTAGACGTCATGCTCACCCCGTGGCGTGACTAACCCTTCAGGAATCGTTGTTCATCGAACACCCTCTGATGCTTGAGCATGAAGTAGGCAGCCCGGCCCAGCTTGTGGGCCAGCGCGGACAGCGCCTTGGGTTTGCTCATTCGTTTCTGGAGTTTCTGTAGATAGCGCTGGGCCTTGTCATTACCCCGCAGGTACAGCACGGCGGCCTCCGAGAATGCCCACTTCAGATGGGCGTTGCCAATCTTGTTGCCCTGGGTGCCGTAGACCTTGCCGGCAGACTCGGCTTTGCACTTGATGAGCCGGGCGTAAGAAGCAAATTTCTGGACCGATTCGAAGCGTTGAACATCGCCGACTTCGTAGAGAATGGTCAGCGCCAGGATGCGCCCCACACCGGGAATGGTCCTCAGCACACTCAGGGAAGCGGGATCATGTTGTTTGGCTTGCCGTTCCAGGTGTTCTTCCAGCTTGCTGTCTGGCGTCAACTATCTTGTCCGGTCCGCGACAACTATGATGGCCGGTTGGGTGGTCTTACTTTTTGCTCTTTGAAGCTTGCTTAAGCTGTTGCTGTCGTCGGTAGCTTTCCCCCTCTAATTCGATAATTGTCGCGTGGTGTATCAGGCGGTCTACGGCGGCTACGGTCATCATGTTATCCGGGAAGATTTGATCCCATTCGCTGAATGGCTGGTTGGCGGTGACGATCAGGCTGCCACTCTCATAGCGGTGGGCGATGAACTCGAACAGAACCTGGGTTTCTGCATCCGTTTTTTTCACGTAGCCAATATCGTCAATGATGATGACCCGGTACTTGTCCAGTCGTGTCATGGCGGTCATCAGATCAAGATCGCGCTTAGCCTGCTGCAAGTGCTGAACCAGGGCGATGGCCGGGAACAGCTTGCAGCGCACCCCCTGTTCGGTGAGTTGATGGCCCAGGGCATTGGCGATGTGGGTTTTGCCGGTGCCACTGGGGCCGATCAACAGCACATTGTCGGCATGGTGTGCCCAGTCACTGTCTTGTTGCAGCTTGGCCAGTGCCGCGTTGCAGGGGCGGCTAAAGCCGCTCTGATCCAACGCCGAGAAGGTTTTGTTGGCCGCAAGCTTTGCCTCCCGTAGCCATTTCTGGGTACGACGCTGGTAGCGGTCTGAGAGTTCGTACTCACACAGGGCGGCCAGGTAATCCGGGTGTGACCAGTTCTTTTCAACGGCTGTTTCCCAGAGCGATTGATAGTGACGGTGGAAGGCCGGCAGGCGGAGTTCTTTAAGCAGTAAGGCGACGGAGTCGGTCATATCGACGCCTCCTGGCTGCGGATCGAAGACAGCAAGTCGTCATAACTGACCAGGGTGTGTTGACTTGAAGCCGAGAATTCGAGGTCGGGATTACCGCCAAGGTAGCGTGACTGGATCTCGGTAATTGACGCGAACCGGCCGGCCCGGGCTTCTATCAACAGGTCTTCCCCCAGTGATTGCTCGTCATCGTATTCGAAGGCCAGCCGCAGTGTTGTCACGATCCACTTGCAGGCTTCACGGGGTTCAAGATGCTCATCCGCGAGTTGCCAGAGTTCGCGGTAGTTGTCGTCCGGCAGCAGGTCATCACGCAGCTGAGAGTAACGGAAAGCCTGTGGCTTGGAGGCCAGCGAGCAGATCACGTGCCGGTAATTGACGCTGCGGGCACGGTTCTCGCCAGGCTTGGGGTAAACACGCACCAGGGTCAATGCAGGCTGCTGACCAACGAACAGCACCAGCTTGTCGTGATGCAGCCTGACTTGTATCGATTCGCCAATCAGGCGCGATGGCACCGTGTAGACAACGCGGCGGACTTCGATCGTTGAGCTGCGCGTCACCTTGAGATGGAGGGTCTGATACTCGGCGGCTGTAAACTCCGGCAGTGGCTGCAAGGCGGCCTGCTCTTCAACCACACGTGCTCGGTTGCGCCGATTGAGTTTGTCGACAGCACAATCGATAAACGCCTGATACTGTTCGACACTCTCGAAGTCATTGTGGCCGCGCAGTAACAGCTGTTGTGCCAGGCGTTTCTTGAGCGAGCCATTGGCACACTCCACGACACCGTTCTCATGGGACTGCCCCAGATTATTCCGGGTGGGCGTCATGCGGTAATGCTGGCACAGCTCGCTGTAAGCGTCAGTCCACACGTTCTGCCGGTTATTGCGTGCCGCACTCAGGCTATCCGTGCGGTGCTCAACAGGGCTGCCACCCGCTTGCTGTAGGGCTCGCTGCAATCCCGTCGCCAGAGCCGCATAACTCTCACCGCCCTGAACCACGGTGACCGAGCGCCAGCCACTGTAGGCCAGTCGAAATTGATAGAGCAGGTGTGGAAAGGCCTTGGACTGAATCGTAATCGGGTTATCGGGGTGGGTAAAATCAGAGAATCCCTGCTGTGCGACAACGGCCTGTTGGCGAAAAATGACCTCTCGCTCCGGCCCATGCAGTGCTCGCCATTGCTTCACCCGGCGTTGCAGTGTGCGCAAAATGGTCTGGTCGTAGTGCTCAGGATACTGCTCTTGCAAGTAATCAAGCAGGGTTGTTCCGGTCAAATCCGGCTTGGCTTCTAGCAAGGGGAGCAACTCTGTCTCCCAAACGGCTTCCAGTGGATCTTCTCGGGTGCGCCACTGCCGCTCGGTGTTAACGCGGGGTTTTTGTGTTGACGTCTCGATGCGTCGTCCGGATCGAACGGAAATGCCCGCCTTGGCGGCAGCCACTTCCTGGCTTGCGCCATTTTGTCGGTGCTGCATGAACAGCTCCTCTTGTCGGTTGGTTATGTGTTGGCCTGGCACCCATTGCTCCACCATGGAAAACAAGGGGCCAATTGTTACACCCAACCGGCCAAGATAATTGTCGCTAACCGGTCATCCTAATTGTCGCCGAACAGCTTGCTGAGTTCCCGGTGATAGCATTCGATGATGGCCAGGTCGAGATCGATGTTGCGCTGAACATCCTGCCCGGCAAAGGCCGCCTGAACCTGTTCCCGGGCCCCCACATTCTTCAGGTTGACCTTGTTGGGCGGCAGGTTGTATTGGCTCGTGGTGTTGACCACATGGGCCTTGAGCATGGCTCCGTGCTGGACGATGCGGGTGCGTCGGCGCAGTAAATCCCGGGTTGCCCGCATCTCCTTGGGATAAACGTAGGCCAGGGGGAAATTGCCGCCCTTCATGAGCATGGCGATTTTGAAAGAATCGATACGGTCGTTCTTGGTTTTACCACCGTGAATGGCCTTCATATACAAGGCATGGCCCAGGATAAAGTGAATGCCGTGTTCTTCGCACAGGTCTGATATCCAGTACCAGCAGTGCATGCATTCGACACCGATCACCAGATCATCACGAAACGGTTCGAGCAGGGCCAGTAGCGGTTCTGGGCGCGCTTTGATTTCCTTGTGCAGAAGTACCTCGCCCTGTTGGTCGATGATGCAGACATACAGGCTGCGGGCATGCAGATCGATTCCACAATAATGGCGGTGGGTGCTATGGTAAAAGTTCATGAGTCTTCTCCCTTGTAGTGCTTGGTCGCCTTCCAGCTTAGCGGGTAACCGCTGGGCTGGGGAGAAGGCTCAATCAGTATCAAGTCAAGGCAGCGGACGCTGAACGCGCCGCTGCTTTCGGCGTTAAAGGTGGATCATGAAATTTGAGAAGTATCGAGATTTTTTTCAATGGATGACCTCTGGTGCAGCCGCGGCATCATTGGCTCTATTCGTGTTTGTTCCTTCGGTGAATACAAGCAGTGCTGGCTTAAAAATCTTTTCGGCGTGCCTTTTCCTGTTCGCCATGTTGACCTTGGTCGCGGCAACGGCAATCGGAAAGTTGATTGCGGATGCCAAGAAAGAGGATGAAAAAGCAGAGAGCATTCATTCCTTGGTTACTACTGCTGGGTTTACCTCATTTTTTATAGGTCTAACAACATTGGCTGTAAACATGAGTCTGTGGTTGGCTATCCCATTGATGCTTGGCCTGGTAATAGCCCTCGTAGCTTTTGGTAGAGCGCATAACTCTCTGCTTCACTAGCACCCTTTAACCAAGCCAGGCACGGCGACGCCTTTTTCGTTGCGGCTTCGCCTTCACTACAAAGCCGCGCATGCTGGCAGCGTTATGCACTAGGTGGGCAGTGAATCACTATATTGAGCTCGTCACTATTAATGGAGATTGGGAAGGCGGTCATCACGGTCAGTACCCCAAGGTGTTTTCCGTCAGCCCGGGAGAATCGAAACCGTTTGTCGTGACCGAAGGATCAGGCTGGGGGTTCGGAGGCTCAAGTTTCACGTTAGCAGAGCTGTTCGAGCAAGATGTGGCCTCCATATTTGATCGAGAGGAATCTTCGGAGCTTTTCCAACTCCTGTGGTCAGGTTATCAATCTGGTGTCAGTAGTGAGGCGCTGGCAAAAGAGTTAATGGAGCGGTATGGGAAACATGCATAACCATTCATTCCAGTTCGTTCCGGCCCTGACGGGCCTCCACCGGACGGCCTTTTCTTCGCTTCGCTACGCAAAGGCCGCCGCTGAATATTGGCGTTAGCCAATAGGAGAAGTCATGGCAGTAGGGATTACGGTAGGATCAATTACCGCTGAAATTGGTGCCGGAAGTTTTGTTCACTCATTTTTTTCTACAGTCACCATTCACTGTGAACCACATGGTTGGGGCAGTCGATACCCCCATTTAATGAACGAGCTTTATCAAGGCTATCTGCCCCACTCCCATGCAGCTGCAGCGCTCGAAGAGCTTCGTGACGCAAAGGCGGTGCTCGATAGGATTCCACCTTCAGATGTTGTGTGGGACATAGAAAACCGAGATGCTCAACCGCCATGGGGTACCAGCATATCCCCTGATATCACGAGTCTTGGTAATTACTTTGTCTCTAGCACTGGTCGGGATTTGTTTGCGTTACTAGAAGAGGTCTTGCAGTTATCAGTAGATAAGCAGAAGGACGCGAAACTTGGCTAACAAATCATTCAAGTTCGCTACCGGCCTCGCGGCCGTCCGCCGGACGCCTACTACGCTGCGCTACGAAGGCGCCGCTTAATATTCAGCGTTAGAGCTATTTGGCCCACAGCCTGCAGGAGGGAAATATGAAGGTAAAACGTATCGTTTCCAACATTGCGGCAGTCAGTCCCTCGGAAGCTGATAAGTTCTACTCCGCCATTTTTGGGCTAACGGTAGTGATGGATCACGGGTGGATCAGGACCTATAGCTCTGGCGAAGAAATGACCACACAGATAAGTGTCGCCTCCGAGGGAGGTTCCGGAACAGCCGTTCCTGATCTATCCATAGAGGTTGACTGTTTAGATGCAGCGCTGGAGAGGGTTAAGAGCGAAAACATCGGCATTGAGTGAAGTGGCCCCCAAATTTTGGACAGGTGCCTAAGCTCTGATTCATCATCTCCACAAGGAGGAGAATCATGAGCAAGAAACGCAAGCAATACAGCGCATCATTCAAGTCCAAAGTTGCTCTGGCCGCCCTCAAGGGTGACCAGACCACATCCGAAATTGCCGCCCGTTTCCAGATTCACCCCACCATGGTCAGTACCTGGAAGCGCGAGCTGCTGGAGAACGCTCCCGACCTCTTCGAAGGCAAGAGGAAGGCCGGCAAGCAATCCGATGAGCCCAGCACAGACGAGCTTTACCGGGAGATCGGCCGACTGACGGTGGAACGCGATTTTTTGTCGCGCAAGCTCGATCAGTAAGCCGTCAACAGCGGTTGGCGATGATCGAGCGTGGTCATCCCCAAGTCAGTCTTTCGCGCCAGTGCGAGCTGCTCAAGCTGAGCCGCTCATCGGTGTACTACGTCCCTCGTGAGCAATGTCAGGAGGATCTGGATCTGATGTACCTGATTGATCAGCAGCACCTGAAAACGCCGTATTATGGCTCTCGCAAGATGCGGGTCCACTTGCATCACCAGGGCTACCGCATCAACCGGAAGCGGGTGCAGCGGCTGATGCGCACCATGGGCATTCAGGCCGTGTACCCGCGACCAAGAACCAGTGTTCCGGGCGACGGGCACAAGGTGTACCCGTACCTGCTCAAGGGCTTGAAGATCGATCGTCCCAATCAGGTTTGGGCAACTGACATCAGCTACGTGCCGCTGGCGCGGGGCTTCATGTATCTGGTTGCCATCATCGACTGGTACAGCCGCAAGGTGCTGTCCTGGCGGATCTCCAACACCATGGACACAGACTTCTGCGTCGATGCCCTGGAGGAGGCTCTACAGCGCCATGGAACGCCGGAAATCTTCAACACCGATCAGGGCGTCCAGTTCACCAGCGAGGCCTTCACAAGCGTTCTCAAAGAGCATGGCATCCGAATCAGCATGGACGGCAAGGGCTGCTACCATGACAACATCTTCGTGGAACGGCTCTGGCGCAGCGTCAAACACGAGTGCGTCTACCTCACTGCCTTCGAGGATGGTCAACACTTGAAGCAGGCGCTCCACCGGTACTTCCGGCATTACAATCAGACCCGGTACCACCAAACCCTTGATTACCAAACGCCCGATGAGGTGTACTACGGGCAACCCATATCTCTGGCAGCCTGAGCCAGGGAAACAACCGGATCATAGCTTAGGGACACCATCAGGTTGTCCAACTGATTGGGTCCACCTCAGAGTACGGGCCGGTCACTGAGCCTTGGGGTGTTCGTCGGTTCTATATCCGTGATCCTTTCGGCAAACTCATTAATGTCTTACAGCATGAATAGCTATCGGACATGCTCTAACAAGACGCGTCACTCGGACGCTGGACTTCCCCCAGTTCAGTGGACACGCATCGATAACTCCGCAACAGGAGAAGAGCGATGCCAAAGATGCTCTCGGGGAAGAAGACCCAACGCTATAGTGTCGAGTTCAAAGTCAAAGCAGTGGAATGGAGCTACCAGGCGCACCGGAGCGTGAAAGGGGTAGCGGAAGCGCTGGATATTCACCCCTTCATGCTGTCACGCTGGCGAAAGGAATACAGAGAGGGAAAGTTCGCCATGAAACGGGTCAAGAAAGCTCCGGCGGGAGCCAAAGAGCTGATGAAGGAGCGGGATGAGATCAATCGCCTGAAACGCCGAGTATCAGAGCTTCAGGAGGAAAACGACATCCTAAAAAAGTTTCAACGTTTTCAGGCCGAGGAACGACGGAAGCGTTCAGATTCGTCTGGAAACACCGGGGAGAACATGGGGTAAAGGCTCTGTGTCGCCACCTGAGCATCTCCCGCTCTGGTTACTATGCCTGGGCAAGCCGGAAGCCCAGTCAGAGAGCCGCTGCGAATGCCGATTTGCTGTTGAAGGTCAGTAGAGTCTACAACGACAGCAAGGGGCGCTACGGCAGTCCCAGGGTGTATCAGGCGCTGCGCCGTGAAGGCGAAGTGGTTGGCGAGAATCGGGTTGCCCGGTTAATGCAGGAATGGGGTATGAAAGCTCGAGTCATGCGCGTATACCGCCGTATGACAAAGCTCAGAGAGGATTTAAAAGCCCTTCCAAATCATCGGCTAGATGCGGATAAGCCGGTTGCTGTAAATCAGCACTGGAGCAGCGATGTCACCTACATCAAGCTGGGAAAGAAGTATGTGTTCCTGGCGGTAGTGCTGGACCTCTACTCACGACGCATCATCAGTTGGCGATTGGGCGAAAACCTGAGTGCAGACTTTACTAAGGCAACCCTAAGGCAACCCTAAGGGAAGCTTTTATATCGCGAAAGCCAGCCCCCGATCTGTTGTTCCACACGGATCGTGGCATCGAATATCGCGCTCACAAGACCCAGGCGCTGCTGAATCAGCATCGGGTACGACACAGCATGAACCGACCTGGACAGTGCACGGATAATGCGGAGGTGGAGTCCTTCTTCAAGACGTTGAAGGGAGAATTGCTGCATGCCACCAGCTTCGTGACAATGCGGCAGTTACGGAAACATATATGTAACTATATTGAATGCTTTTATAACAGCCTACGGCTGCACAGTAGCCTTGGTTACCGGACTCCGATAGAGTTCGAGGGAATTAACTGATGGGGCGTGTCCATTTTATTGGGGGAAGTCCACCTCGTACCTCGGCGGCTGAGCTTTGCGTTAAAAGGGCACATCACCAGAGGATGAGCCATGGAGATTGATGAAGAGAAAATCGATGAGGCCGTATTGGCTTTGCTGTACCTGACTTTGCATGACGGTGGTCGGGCGGTAACCGTCCGGTAAACCCATCTTGAGCCAGGCGCTGCGGCCGTCAGGATAGTGTCCACTTATTTTTAAGTGGACACTTAATATGACCAACATAAGCGTAACCAAGCCCTACCAAAAACGTCGTCGTTACTCCAAAGAGCTGAAGGCTCGTATCGTCGCCGAATGCCTGAAGCCCGGAGCGTCTGTTTCCCGGATTTCGCTGGATAATGGCCTCAACGCCAACATGGTCCGGCGCTGGATGAGCGAAGCGCGAAGAGCGGGTAAAACACCGGAAACACCTGGATTCGTTCCGGTCCGTCTGCCAGCCGCAGCGCCTGTGCCGGACACTCCGTCAGTCTCGAGTCAATGTAGCACCATCCGCATCGAAATCCCCCGCGCCGGCGGCACGGTTGTGGTGGAGTGGCCTGCGGAGCAAGCCCATCAGTGTGCGGCTTTGCTTCGGGATCTGTTGGGATGATCCGCATTGACGAGATCTGGCTGGCCACCGAACCGCTGGATATGCGGGCCGGGCCCGACAAGGCCCTGGCGCGGGTTATTCAGGTATTCGGTTCGGCCAAACCCCATTGCGCCTACCTGTTCGCCAACAAGCGAGGCAATCGGATGAAGGTGCTGATCCATGATGGGCTCGGCATCTGGTTGTGTGCCCGCAGGCTGAACCGGGGCAAATTCCACTGGGGCGAAGCCTGGCGTGGTGACCAATTGCGCCTGACCGAAGAACAGTTGTCCGCCCTCGTTCAGGGCCTGCCCTGGCAGCGCATAGGCGCTGAAGGCGTGATCTCTATCCTGTAACCACAAGCCCTGCGGTCTCGCTATAACCAGAACCGCGAATCGCTTGTGGCATACGGGCTTGGCATACTAGGCGGCATGACTCAGCGCCCCGATATCAACCAACTCTCAGCCGATCAGCTCCGCGCTCTGGCGACGGAACTGATGGACTCCCTGGACGCCAAGGATCAAGCCTTGGGCCGGAAGGAGCGGGAGTTGGTGCGCAGGAATGCCGTCATCGAGAAACTGACCCACGAAGTCGCCATCCTCAAACGTCACAAGTTCGCCCGCCGCAGTGAGCAACTCGATGCCGTTCAGGGCAAGCTCCTGGATGAGCTGATCGACAGCGACCTGGCGGCGATCGAAGCCGAGCTGGACCAGGCGATGACTGAGGAGCAGAAGGCTGCCCAGCCCAAGCAGAAGCCTAAGCGCACCCCGCTGCCACCGGAACTGCCCCGTACCCTGATCCACCACGAACCGGACAATACCCACTGCCAATGCGGCTGCCAGCTCAAGCGTATTGGCGAAGACGTCAGTGAGAAGCTGGACTACGTCCCCGGTGAGTTCACGGTGGAACGCCACATCCGGGGCAAGTGGGCCTGCAACCAGTGCGAGACCTTGGTCCAGGCACCGGTACCACCGCAGGTGATCGACAAGGGCATCCCCACCGCCGGCCTGCTGGCTCAGGTGTTGGTGGCCAAGTACGCGGACCATCTGCCTCTGTACCGTCAGGAACGTATCTTCGGCCGTGCTGGCCTGGAAATACCCCGTTCCACACTCGCCGAATGGGTCGGTGCCTGCGGTGTGCAGTTGCAGCCCCTGGTCGATGCACTGAGAAACGCCTTGCTGGAACACAACGTTCTGCACGCCGATGAAACGCCGGTCAGCATGCTGGCTCCGGGCAAGAAGAAAACCCATAAGGCCTACGTCTGGGCCTACTGCACCACACCGTTCTCGGATCTGAAAGCCACCGTTTATGACTTCGCCCCAAGCCGGGCGGGTGAACACGCCCGCACCTTCCTGGGTGACTGGCAGGGCAAGCTGGTCTGTGACGACTACGCCGGCTACAAGGCCGGGTTCGGTAATGGCATCACTGAAATCGGCTGTATGGCCCACGCCCGGCGCAAGTTCTACGACCTGCACGAAGCCAACAAAAGCGAACTGGCAGCCAAAGCATTGGACTACATCGGCGGACTCTACGAGATCGAGCGGGATACCAAAGACCTGCCGCCGGATAAGCGCCGGAAAATCCGACAAACCAGAGCCAAACCACTTGCTGACGCCCTGCATCAATGGATGCTGGCGCATCGCCAGAAAGTACCGGATGGCTCCGGCACCGCCAAAGCGTTGGATTACAGCCTCAAACGTTGGGCAGCGCTGACGCGCTATCTGGACGATGGTTCTGTGCCCATCGACAATAACTGGGTGGAAAACCAGATCCGACCCTGGGCGCTGGGGCGCAGCAACTGGCTGTTCGCGGGATCACTGCGCAGTGGTCAGCGTGCGGCTGCGGTGATGACGCTGATCCAGTCGGCCAAGCTGAACGCGCATGATCCGTATGCCTATCTGAAGGATGTGCTGACCCGACTGCCGACGCAGAAGAACAACGCCATCAACGAGCTATTGCCCCACAACTGGACCCCGGCTATACCTGACAAGGTGTGATGGCCGGACGCTTACGTCGGGCGTGGAAATCTTTTGATTGGGATGCCATGAATAGGCTTCATGAAAAGGGTCTCATTGAGAACCCGGTTGGTAAGGCCAAGTCTGTCCTGTTCACTGAGGACGGTCTAAAAGAGTCAGAGCGCCTGTTCCAGAAACTTTTCGCCAAGGACTCGTGAACTTGAGTGCCAGGCCTTTTAACCAACCGGACACCAAAAGCGTGCCGCTTTTGGTTCTCTCCGCTGCGCTCCGGCGCCGGTTACCATCAGCGTTATGCAGGGAGGAATCATGAAGCCACGGATCAGTATGATTACTTTGGGCGTGAGTGATATACAGCGTTCGACTGAGTTCTATGAAAGGGGGCTTGGCTTTCCCCGAATGGACTCTCCGCCGGAAGTAGCCTTTTTTACTTTAAACGGCACATGGCTGGGTTTGTACGGTCGTGACGCACTAGCGGAAGATGCGCAGGTAGGTGCAGTTTCCGGAGGCTTCGCTGGGTTCAGTCTGGCGCACAATGTAAGTTCAGAAGATGAAGTTGACCAGGTCATGTCTCAGGCTGCTTCCGCGGGCGCTGTTGTCACGAAGTCCGCCCGAAAGACGGAGTGGGGTGGCTATGCAGGCTACTTTTCAGACCCTGACGGCTATCTTTGGGAAATCGCACACAATCCGTTTTTCTGGGTCGGTCCTTCCGATGAACCCGCATAACCAATCGCAGCAGTTCGCGGCCGAGGGCCGCCGGGCGACCTTTTCATTGCGGCTGCGCCTCCATTAAAAGGGCGCCGCTGTGCTTCGGCTACATGGACTCCCCCTGCGGTCAAGCAACGCCATTTGATTTCGAAGCGGTTTGAGACTGCAGCTCTACATTCGGCCTCTGTGTGGGCGTTTCAGCCCGGGCCAGGATGATGATGCGTGTGAGTGATGACCTCATTCGTTAGTCGGCTTGTATCAGCCGCAAAGCACAACAGGTTCAATCACTCTCGGTCTGACCGTTCCGTCATCGCTTGCCGTTGCAAGACTCGGCTGGCAGGCGTGTTCTGCCTGTCGTTGTTGCCCGTTATCAGCCCTCTGCAGGCTGTGTTTTAAACTCAGTTTGGTTCATCAACAGTGCCCAGATAATCCGGGCATTCTTGGCGGCCAATGCCACGGCGGCTCGTTTGTAGCCGCGGCGTTCCACCAACCCTTTGGCCCACTCGCTGAGTTGATCGTGTTTGTCGTCGAGTTTGGCAATCACCGCTCGAGTGCCGTGGATTAATAGTGTTCGCAGGTACTTGTCCCCGCGCTTGGTGATTCTACCCAGCCGGGGCTTGCCTCCGGTCGAGTACTGCCTGGGCACGAGCCCGAGCCAGGCGGCAAAGTGTCGTCCGCTTTTGAACTGTCTGGGATCCGGCGCACTGGCCAATATCGCAGTGGCTGTTTGTGGGCCGATGCCGGGAATGGCCATCAACCGTTTGGCCTGCTCGTCGCGCCGGGCCATGGCTTCGATTTCCCGGTCATAGGCCAGGATCTCTTCATCGAGCTGGAGAATGCGCTGGTTGATGTTGTTGAGTAAACGCCGGGCCAGCATGGGTAAACCGTTTTCGGCATCTTCCAGGATTTCGGGAATCCGGTGTCGGGCATGATAGCGCCCCTGGGGGATGATCAGTCCGAACTCGGCTAACAGCCCGCGAATCTGATTGATCTGGGCTGTGCGCTCTTTGGTTAACCCACGGCGAATGCGGTGAAGGCACAGTACCGCTTGTTGGTCCTCAGTCTTAACTGGAACAAAGCGCATATTGGGCCGGCTGACGGCTTCGCAGATGGCCTCGGCATCGTTGTCGTCGTTCTTGCTGCTCTTGCGATACGGAGCGACAAAGCGGGGCGCAATGATCCGGGCATCGTGGCCGAGTTTGGTTAACTCCCGAGCCCAGTAATGGGCACCGGAACAGGCTTCCATGCCGATCAGGCACGGCGGCAGTTGTGCGAAGAACGCCAACAGTTTGGGGCGATTGAGCCGTTTGCGAACCACGACCTTGCCGTGTTGATTGGTGCCATGAATACTGAACACAGTTTTCGCCAGATCGATGCCAATGGTTGTAACATTCATGATGACTCCTCCTGCTTCGGATTGAAGATGTCAGACACCTTCAATGTGGCACATGACTGATGCCGTGGGAGCAGGGGGAGTCCATATCATTCGTTAAGCCCTGTTGTTGCGTGGTGCGCAACATGCTAAAATTCCCTTATGATTAAATCATTCCGCCACAAAGGACTGAAGCGGTTCTACTCGACCGGGCACACGTCTGGCATACAACCCGACCATGCCAAGAAGCTGCGTATGCAGCTGGCTGCTCTGGATACTGCGACTTCAGTGGAAGACATGGATATCCCTGGTTTTCGGCTTCATCCATTGAAGGGCAAAGACAAAGGCCGATGGTCGATTAGGGTTAACGGAAACTGGCGCATGACGTTCGAATTCCAGGACGGCAACGCCTACATTCTTGATTATGAGGATTATCACTAATGACTATGCATAATCCGCCGCATCCTGGTGAATTCATTCGCGAGGTGTACCTGGAGCCTTTCGGTATCAGCTCTCGTCAGCTCGCTTCCAGTCTGGGTGTTTCACCTTCTACTTTGTCTCGGCTGCTCAGAGGGGATAGTGGCATTAGCCCTGAAATGTCTTTGCGGCTGTCTAAGGTTCTCGGGCGTACTCCTGAGAGCTGGTTGGCGATGCAAGATATGTACGACCTATGGGTGGCTCGCGGCACAGTCAATCTGGATGGTATTCATCGCCTGGACTTCGAAGCAGCTTAACCAGTGGCTGTTGTCGGACGCGCCTGCGCTGGCGCTCCGGCACGCCGCAAAGCCAAGCGTTAAAAGTTTAGATGAGCGATACAGCAGATAGAGTTTTCCGCCTCTGGGCGAGAGGTTTTTACATATTTACCGCGGTTGTTGTGATCGTGATGCTTTCCTATGCCGCCACAGGCAATAATTTGGCTGCGCGGGTCGCAGACGACGCCGTAGTTCTGTGGTCTTTCTACCTTGGCGTGGGCGTTTACGTATTTTTGCCAGCGTTTATCTGGACTATGGCGAGGGATTGGGTCCGCCTTACCCTGTACTTTTTCATTGTGATTCCAGTTGGGGCGTTGGTGTACTTTAAGCTGGCCTGATCGAGAAATTTTAACAATCTGTTGTAGTTCGTTCCGGGCCTTCGGCCCTCCACCGGACGCCCATTTCGCTGCGCTTCATGGGCGCCGCTAAACCAGGGCTACATGGACTCCCCCTGCGGTCAAGCAACGCCATTTGATTTCGAAGCGGTTTGAGACTGCAGCTCTACATTCGGCCTCTTGTTGGGCGCTTTTGCCCGGGCCAGGATGATGATGCGTGTGAGTGATGACCTCATTCGTTAGTCGGCTTGTATCAGCCGCAAGGCTTAACAGGTTCAATCACTCTCGGTCTGACCGTTCCGTCATCGCTTGCCGTTGCTAGACTCGGCTGGCAGGCATGTTCTGCCTGTCGTTGGTGCCTGGTTATCAGCCCTCCATAGGCTGTGTTTTAAACTCGGTTTGGTTCATCAACAGCGCCCAGATAATCCGGGCATTCTTGGCGGCCAATGCTACGGCGGCTCGTTTGTAGCCGCGGCGTTCCACCAACTCTTTAGCCCACTCGCTGAGTTGATCGTGTTTGTCGGCGAGTTTGGCAATCACCGCTCGGGTGCCATGGATCAGCAACATTCGCAGGTACTTGTCCCCGCGCTTGGTGATTCTACCCAGCCGGGGCTTGCCTCCGGTCGAGTACTGCCTGGGTACAAGCCCCAGCCAGGCGGCGAAGTGTCGTCCGCTTTTGAACTGTCTGGGATCGGGCGCACTGGCCAAGATCGCGGTGGCAGTTTGTGGTCCTATTCCTGGAATGGCCATTAGCCGTTTGGCCTGCTCGTCGCGCCGGGCCATGGCTTCGATTTCCCGGTCATAGGCCAGGATCTCTTCATCGAGCTGGAGAATGCGCTGGTTGATGTTGTTGAGTAAACGCCGTGCGAGCATGGGCAAACCGTTTTCGGCATCTTCCAGGATTTCGGGAATCCGGTGTCGGGCATGATAGCGCCCCTGGGGGATGATCAGTCCGAACTCGGCTAACAGCCCGCGAATCTGATTGATCTGGGCTGTGCGCTCTTTGGTTAACCCACGGCGAATGCGGTGAAGGCACAGTACCGCTTGTTGGTCCTCAGTCTTGACTGGAACAAAGCGCATATTGGGCCGGCTGACGGCTTCGCAGATGGCCTCGGCATCGTTGTCGTCGTTCTTGCTGCTCTTGCGATACGGAGCGACAAATCGGGGCGCAATGATCCGGGCATCGTGGCCGAGTTTGGTTAACTCCCGAGCCCAGTAATGGGCACCGGAACAGGCTTCCATGCCAACCAGGCATGGTGGCAGTTGTGCGAAGAACGCCAACAGTTTAGGGCGATTGAGCCGTTTGCGAACCACGACCTTGCCGTGTTGATTGGTGCCATGAATACTGAACACAGTTTTCGCCAGATCGATGCCAATGGTTGTAACATTCATGGTGACTCCTCCTGCTTCGGATTGAAGATGCCAGACACCTTCAATGTGGCACATGACTGATGCCGTGGGAGCAGGGGGAGTCCATATCATTCGTTATAAATCAGGGAGTAGCCATCGATGGAATGGCGCAAGGACGACTACCTAATCACTGATGACAGATCCAAGGTGCAACTGGATGTCGTCCACCGCTTGCTTGCCGCAACCTATTGGGGTGGCCGCCGCCCTCGAGAAATCGTAGATCGCATGGTTTCAGGCTCCATCTGCTTCAGCCTTTATCATGGTTCTACACAGATCGGTTTTGGGCGGGCAGTCACCGATAGTGCTACTTTTACCTGGGTGGCAGATATTGTGGTTGAACCCAAATTTCGCGGTAGCGGCCTCGGTAAGTGGATCATGGAGTGTTTGCTAGTGCACCCGGCCATAAAGGGAACCCAGATGGTGTTGCAAACCCGAGATGCACAAGGGCTCTACGAGCAGTTTGGGTTCACTGGAAACAGTGCTCTCATGAGCACCAAAGTCACTGATTTATAACAAGGCGCATCAATACGCGGTGGCGTTATGTGTACCCATCGGATTGGAGGAGCAGATGAAATCCATCACGACTTCGCTCATGTTTGTCGGAGAGCAGGCCGGGAAAGCCGAGGAGGCAATTAGGTTCTATACTTCTTTATTTCCTGGTTCACAGATCACCGATATTCAGCGCTACGGAGCCGGTGAGCATGAACCAGAAGGTTCTACCAAAATGGCTCGGTTTACGATAAACGGAACTGAGTTAATGGCGCTGGACAGTCACCTTGATCACCAATTTAGTTTTACTCCCTCCATGTCATTGTATGTCGAGTGTGAGTCCTCGAACGAAATCGAGGAGGCTTTTCGGGCCTTAGCCGACGGCGGCTCGGAGCTGATGCCTTTGGATAACTATGGCTTTAGCGAGAAGTTTGGGTGGCTGAAGGATAGGTATGGAGTGTCTTGGCAACTCAACCTAACGGATTAACGTGGCGGAAAAGTCAACACATAACCAAGCGCAGCACTACGCAGCCTCCGGCTGCCGGACGCTCGCAAGCTCGCGCCGGTGTGCGCGGCGTTATACCTCATGGAGGAGCATATGAGAAAACTGGTAAGTTCAGGCTCTCCTTTGGAAGAACCGATTGGGTTTTCCAGAGCATGCAGAGTTGAAAACATGATTTCTGTCGCCGGCACGGCACCCATAGAGAATGGTGAAACTACCTGCGTTGGGGATGTTTATGGGCAGACCAAGTATTGCTTGGAACTGTCTATTCGGGCTATCGAAGAGGCTGGAGGAAAACCGACAGATATAATTAGAACTCGCATCATGCTCACTGACATTTCTCGTTGGGAGGAAGCCGCCAAAGCACATGGTGAGCTATTTTCTGCAATAAAGCCCGCGTGTACGTTTGTTGAAGTAAGCCGCTTCATCAATCCGGACTGGCTTGTAGAAACGGAGATCGATTGTGTCCTGGGTCAGGTATAACAAAGCCATTAAGTCTGTTCCGGGCCGGTGGCCCTCCACCGGACGTCCCTGTCGGGCCGCCGCTTATGGCTGGCGTTAAGTGCCAAAGGATTGATCGATGCAAGGTGAGTGTCTCTGCGGAAGCGTGAAATTCGAAATTGATGGGGAGATACGGAATCTCTATCAGTGTCACTGCTCGCTGTGCCGCAAAGCCACAGGGGCTGCCGCTAACGCTGCCACATTTGTGCAGGGTTCTAGTTTTCGTTGGGTCTCAGGTCAAAGCGAGATCCGGTCGTACCAAAAGCCAAGTGGTTTCCGGAGCGATTTTTGCTCAAGTTGTGGGAGTCCGGTTCCAAATAGCCTGCGGGGCACCGGGATGGTTTGGGTTCCAGCCGGTTTGCTCGATGAACTCGACGTATCAAGGGTTTCTGTTCACCTCCACACAGCTTCCGCCGCGCCATGGGAGCAAGAATCCGCTGAGTGCGTTCGATTGGAGGGCGGCCCTGAGAGCCTGGAATCACTTAACAAATTGTTGTAGTGCGTTCCGGGCCTCCGGCCCTACACCGGACGCCCATTTCGCTGCGCTACATGTGCGCAGCTAAACAAAAGCGTTAAATTTTCAATTGGGTTTACTGATGAATATTGAGATCGTAGAAAAAGCAGATCACCTTAATCTGATAGAAGTCTGGGAAGCGTCGGTCAGGGCAACGCATGATTTTCTGTCTGAAGATGATCTACAGGAGTTAAAGCCGTTAATTCTGGGGCAGTATTTTGACGCAGTTGATTTAAGGTGCGCTAAAAACGGTAACGGTGAAATTCAGGGATTCTGTGGAGTACATGACGGTAATATTGAGATGTTGTTCATCTCACCTGATGCACGCGGAAAAGGCATTGGTGCCATGTTAGCGGCCCATGCTATCAAAGAGCAGGGAGCATCAAAGGTCGATGTAAACGAGCAGAATGAACAGGCGGTAGGTTTTTATCAGCATATTGGCTTTAAAGTGATAGATCGGTCACCAGTCGATGGTCAGGGTAAGCCTTATCCGCTGTTGCATATGGCGCTATAAAAATTTAACAAGGCCAGGCACGGCGACGTCTTTTTCGTTGCGGCTTCGCCTTCACTACAAAGCCGCGCGTGCTGGCGGCGTTGAGGCTGTAGAAAAACCCCGAAATCCCCCTGTGTTTTGATAGGATCAGGCAAACGGACAAGGAGTGGTCAGATGCCCCGCTTCAAGCACTACAACTACGACCAGGACACCATGGTCGTCATCAACTACCACGAACAGCTCCAGCCCGGCACCTTTGAACACGCGGTGCACTACCTGATCGAGCACAAGCTGGACCTGACGGTGTTTCATCCCAAGTACCGCAACGAAGACACTGGCCGGCTGGCCTACGATCCGGCCATCCTGCTGAAGATCATCCTGTTTGCCTACTCCAAGGGCATCACCTCCAGTCGCGAAATGCAGTGGTGTTGCGAGACCAACATCCTCTTCAAAGCTCTCTCCTGCGATACCGTTCCGCATTTCACGACCCTGGCCAAGTTTGTCAGCAGCCACGCCGATGAGATCGAAGCGCTGTTCGAACAAGTTCTGCTGGTGTGCCACGAAGAAGGTCTGTTGGGTAACGAGCTGTTTGCCATCGACGGCTGCAAAATGTCCTCCAACGCGGCCAAGGAATGGTCCGGCACCTTTAAAGAGCTGGGCGAGAAGCGGGAGAAACTGCGACGACTGATCCGACATCACCTCAGGGCGCATTACGAGCGGGACGAGGCAGACACCGAGGCCGAACTGGACCGCGACATCCGCCGAGCGAAGACCATTCTGTCGTTGGATGAGGCCGCTAAAAAGATTGATCGTTTCCTAAAGACGAGCCGCCCACGGATGGGCCGGGGGAAACGGAGCAAGGAAGTGAAGAGCAACGTCACCGATAACGAAAGCGCCAAGATGACCACCAGCAAAGGCACGATCCAGGGCTACAATGGGGTCGCCACGGTGGATAAGAAACACCAAATCATCATCGACGCCCAGGCCTTTGGCGAAGGCCAGGAACATCACACCCTGCAACCGGTACTGGAAACCGTCGAAGCCCGTTTCAAGAAACTGGGTATCGCTGACAACATCTACCAGTCTGGTGCTATTGTCACTGCCGACACCGGCTTCGCCAACGAGGCCAACATGCAGTACCTGCATGACCGTCAGATCAACGGCTTTGTGCCAGACAACCAGTTCCGCAGCCGGGACCCGAAGTTCACAAACCAGAAAGACAAGTACGGCAAGCGGCATCAAAACCTGCCGGACAAAGGTTGGAAAGACATCATTCCGGCCAGTGAATTCCAGTTCGATCCCGTGAACCTGATCTGCGTCTGCCCGACTGGCGAAGAGCTTACCTATCGGGGTCAAAGGGAAGCCGAGAATGGCAAGGTCCGAGTGCACTTCGAAGGTCGATTGCTGCAATGTCGCCACTGCCCCAAGAAGCACCAATGCATGCAGAACCCTGCATCCGCTAACCACCGAAATGGGTCTGGCCGACAGGTTTCGTTCACCATTGAGAACAAGCGTCTGCCGAACTACACGGACTGGATGAAGCACCGGGTCGACAGCCAACAGGGCAAAGAGATATACAGCCACCGAATGTCGGTGGTGGAGCCGGTGTTCGGCAACATCGGTACGAACAAGCGGCTGAATCGCTTCAGCTTGCGAGGCAAGAAGAAGGTGCAAGGCCAATGGCAGCTATACTGCCTGGTGCACAATATTGAGAAGTTGGCGAATTACGGGCGGTTAGCAGCGTGATGCCGGGATCAGACGGTTACAAATGTGTCTGCTGGATGCCAGCTATACCGGCACCGACACCGTCAAAAGGACCGAAACTTATGGCTGATAATCGGAACGATGATAATCGGCTACCTGATGGCCGCTAAGAAAATTTTAGAAACCAGGTGCTGGGGACGGCTCGGAATCGGGTTTTTCTACAGCCTCGTTAACCCTTCCACCCGCCACCTTGCAAAACTCCGTCAATGACGTATATTGATCATCATGTTTACCATCATCGAAACCCCTACATTCGAATCAGATGCCAGAAAGATCTGGACTGAGGAGGAACGGAATGCGTTCTTTGCCTGGCTGGCAGCCAATCCGGAAATTGGCGATCCCATTCCAGGTAGCGGTGGATGTAGAAAGGTTCGTTGGTCGGTGGCGGGTTCAGGGAAGCGTGGTGGAGTGCGAGTCATCTACTTCACCAGATTGGCAAATGGTGAGATCTGGTTGTTGGTGATCTACAAGAAGGCCGTCAAGGAGAACATACCCGCGCATATCCTGAAGTCGATTCGTGAGGTATTGGAAAATGAGTAATGAGACTCTGAGTGCTGAGGAGCTTGGTAACAAGCTGCTCCAATCTGTTAAAGAAATGAAAGCAGGCAAAGCCGCACGAGTCAGTCGTGTGGAGCCAAATGAGGTCGCAGAGGCGCGCGGCAAGACTGGCCTTACACAACGAGAGTTTGCCGAGGTGCTCCACATTTCCCCGCGCACGCTACAGGAATGGGAGCAGGGGCGACGTAAACCTTCCGGGCCGGCAAAAGCGCTCATCGAGATTGCGTTTCGCCATCCGGAGGTGATTCGGGAAGACCTCGAGCTCAGGGGTTAACAAGGCCAATCACGGCGACGCCTACTGCATTGCGGCTTCGCCTTCATTTCGTAGCCGCGCATGTTGGCGGGCGTTAGAGTTTTAAAAAATGGAAGAAATTGGAAGTTTGATAGGGAAGATTTTGCTCGTCGGAATCACTTTAATGGATGATGAAGAGCAGCTTATTGGCCAAGTGCAAGTATATGGTCCTATCACCCACGTAGATGGGAGCGGTATTATCATAAAGAGAAATGGCAGCGGAACCGAGTTCTACTTGCCTCCCGATTTCTCGAATATCCTGCCAGCGGATGAGGGCGAGTATCGTCTCAGGTCGACTGGAGAATTTGTTGTCGACCCCGACTACCTCTCGAGCTGGACGGTTCGAGGAGCCAAGCCTGGGTCACTCGAAGAGTATTCCAACAATGGATTTCCGGGTTTTGAGCCTGAATGACTCTAACTATACATTCCAGTTCGTTCCGGCCCTGAAGGGCCTCCACCGGACGGCCTTTTCTCCGCTTCGCTACGCAAAGGCCGCCGCTGAATATCGGCGTTATGTGTTGAAATCATGGAAATAATAGTTAGCGCAATCAAGGTATTAGGGCCATTCGGCCTGCTAATATGGTATTTACTCTTCGCACCCTCCTGGGTTCGCGAATGGTCCAGCAATGTACTGCTATTTGCTCAGGGAGCATTATTTTGGTGTATCGACGTCGCGATCAAGTCTATTGATATCGCCGTACACCTTTTCCATTGGCTCGGCAGGTTTTTCGTAGTGGTAATTTTTTTTGGGGCGGCAATAACACTGTCTGACAACATGGCGGCGATATTTGATCTGAGATTTTTGGAACCAGGCGGGACCGTTTTCGAAATGACGAGGTTATTTGAGGATAAGGTTACTTGGGTTGCGTCTACCGCAATTGTGGCTACCACGGTGGCGCTAGGTCACTTCAAGACTCTCGATCTGAACTATGAAAAGCACAGGGAGGAGGTGCGAGAGAAACTTCGGGAAAACCGTAATCGTGGGCAAAACACATAACCAATCGCTTAAGTACGTTCCCGGCCTAACGGCCGTCCACCGGACGTCCCTGACGGGCCGCCGCTTAGCTTTGCGTTATGTGTCTTTATGAATGGTGACAGTCTCTTACAAGAATTCCGAGTGGAGCTTGAGAAACACGGCTTTTCTCAGCGAATCGTGTGGCTGCATTGCGAGCAAATCCGACTTACGAAGAACGGACTTTATATCTATGCTCTGAATGGGTTCCCCAGTGATGAGAAGGTCAGGGCCACATACGATAAGCACTCGGCGAGTTTCGAATGTGGAGCGACTTTTATGCTTGTAGCTGCCTCAGACCGGGAAAGTTACTGCACTTTGCTAATGGACTCTTTTGGTTCTGACACTGATCGAGAGGTCTACAAGAATATCTACATATGGGCGAATGAGCCTTATGTCGAAAATTTCGAGCTTGTCACTAGTAAGTTTAGATGGTTTCTCTGCAAGTGGAAGCCTTTAGTTCTCAGCAGTTTGGACTATGCTTTTGCGATTAAGCAGGCTTACACATAACCAGTAGTTGCAGTTCGTTCCGGCCCTGGCGGGCCTCCACCGGACCGCCTTGCCTACGCGTTGCTCCGCCAAGCCGGCCGCTTAATATTGGCGTTAGATTCAAAAATCAGGAGAGTACCTTGCCAATTGAACCGTCTGATTTTGCCCACAATGAAGCTTGGCTGCTTTTCCAATTGAACGAAGCGCCGGTGCTGACGGAGGCCGATGGTGATTTCAACGCCATGGCCATCATGGAGGTGGCAACGGGGATGATCTTTGGCATGGAGCTTGTTCAAGTAAGCCTGCCTGGTTTGCCGGAATTCTTATCACGGAAATTGTTGGCCGACGCTGAAGGCCAAGCTGGCTCAAGACCGCAAAAATTGTTTGTAGCGTCTGAGTACGACGCGGATGATCTGGCTAAAGTTGCTAAGGCCATGGGAATTGATGTTGAGCGAGTTCCAGGCAAAAATTTATCCGCCATCACGCGGGAAGCGAGGGAGGGTTTCGCGGCCCATGTTTCAGGTGGAAGGGTCCAGTAAATCTAACCAAGTGTTTCAGTTCGTTCCGGGCCTAACGGCCCTCCACCAGACAGCCTTGTCGCCGCTTCGCTCTGCCAAGGCTGCCGCTGAACAACGGCGTTATGACTAAGGAGTAGTCGATTTTGGAAGTGGTATCCACCCTTTACGAATGCAAGCATTGCTCGGGTACTGGCACCTGCACAAATGGCGAGGACAAAGCTTCATGTCTGGCTTGTGCTAAAAAGCATGATCTTCCTTTTTGGCAGCAGCGCGGCCAGCGTGGCCTGATGTGTGGTTCGTGTGGTGGTATCGGGCAAGCAGAGCCACTGACGGAGCGGATGAATAAACGCATTGCGCCGATGCTAGTATATTTTTAACCATTTTTTTGCTGGTAATGATTTCGGGCGCTGCATTGCTCAAGAGCCAATATTTTTCAGAGCTTCTGGCATTCGGTAGTGCCATCATCGGGTCTGTGGTGGGATTTTACTTTTCATCACGCCAGAACAAGTCATAACAAACGCAGGTACGGCGACGCCTTTTCCATTGCGGCTTCGCCTCCATTCCAAAGCCGCGCATGCTGCAGGCGTTAGCTGTGATTGCCCCACCTGAAAAGTGATACTATAGTGTCACTATTAGTCTGATTTAGGGTGAGCCCATGAAAGTTGAGCTTGTTACGAACCTCAAGCGCCAAGCCACAAAGATTCTGGCAGATCTGCACTTGTCTAAGGAGCCGATACTGATCACGGAGCATGGTCAGCCATCGGCATATCTTGTCGATGTGCAGGATTATGAGTTTATGCAGAGCCGACTTGAGCTGCTTGAGGGGCTCTCACGGGGAGAGCGTGCTGTACTTGAGGGAAGAACGTACAGCCAAAGTGAGGCCAGGGAGAAAATGAGTAAATGGCTGAAGTAATCTGGACGGAGCCTGCCCTTCAAGAACTGGATGCCATAGCTGAGTACATTGCTCTGGATAATCCTGTTGCCGCAAGTCATCTGGTCCAGGAAGTTTTCGATAAGACCGAGCGTTTGGAAGATTTTCCCCAATCCGGACGGATTCCTCCAGAGCTCCCTAATTCGGTATACAGGGAGGTAGTGGTTCCACCGTGTCGCATTTTTTATCGTGAGGATAAGAAGCGGGTTCTCGTCCTCTATGTCATGCGAGAGGAGCGGCAGCTTCGTGCGTACATGCTTGGGAACAGCTAACCAGGCGCGTGACTCGGATGCCTTTGTCTCCGCTTCGCTACGTCAAAGTCACCGGTGCGCTTCGGCGTTATGGCTTTTGAGCATTGCCGCGATTTGAGATAGTATTTTTTGTTCTTAGCTAACCCAAGGAAAGGAGAAAGGGACGTATGGAATGTCCGACCATTTCTGGACTTCGGCTGGACTCTGAAGATCTGGAAGCCATCGAAGCCATCCGAAAAGCCCAGCGTAACGGAAATATGCTGGAAATCATGTTGCCCACTGGTGTTATGACCACAATCTTTCTTGGTAATAATTCCGCGCAGGCTGCATACAACATCCATTCAACGGATTGGGTACAGTTTGCCGACGCAATGACCCGAATCTCACCAATGGTTAAAAAACGAATCGAAACTATCTCTCAGATGCAGCGTTTACGGGCGGGCTTGTCCTATGAGCAGACACAGTTCTGGCGGGCCGTCGAGGCGGGGTGCCAGCCATGAAAATCTTGAGAACAGCTATAGTCGTTTGTCTGGGCTTGTTTTCGGCAGCGTGCCAAGCGGAGGATGGCAAGCCAGTTTCTTTGCAGTACATTGAGACAAGCATACAGCGGCTGGAGGCCGCTATCGTGGAGTGTGATTCAATTGCTTCGGCGCGAGCCATGCCAGATTCCGAGGTGTTGGATTTGCTGAGACAGTATGAGTATGAGGACGTTCGTGTTTTCCTCATCACTCGAAGTGCGGCGATGGCTGAAGAGTGTCAAAAGCCGCACCTCACTGACTTGGCATACACAATCGGTATGCTGGAAGCATCCACAGCTCACACCGAGGTGGAGGATTTAATCGCTGGCGTTAAACCGCTGATGTATGGAAAAGAAACGTGGGCGCTCAAAGAAAAATATTTTCAATTGCCGGAAAGTATGCGGGAAGAGCTAGAGTCAATACCGTACTTTCAGAAGCCTTTTCGTAATATTCCGATAATCGAAAAATTGGAGTCCGCGAACAGGCCATAACAATTCGCTGCACACGGATGTGGACTTCCCCCACTTCAGTGGACACGCATCGATAACTCCGCAACAGGAGAAGAGCGATGCCAAAGATGCTCACGGGGAAGAAGACCCAACGCTATAGTGTCGAGTTCAAAGTCAAAGCAGTGGAATGGAGCTACCAGGCGCACCGGAGCGTGAAAGGGGTAGCGGAAGCGCTGGATATTCACCCCTTCATGCTGTCACGCTGGCGAAAGGAATACAGAGAGGGAAAGTTCGCCATGAAACGGGTCAAGAAAGCTCCGGCGGGAGCCAAAGAGCTGATGAAGGAGCGGGATGAGATCAATCGCCTGAAACGCCGAGTATCGGAGCTTCAGGAGGAAAACGACATCCTAAAAAAGTTTCAACGTTTTCAGGCCGAGGAACGACGGAAGCGTTCAGATTCGTCTGGAAACACCGGGGAGAACATGGGGTAAAGGCTCTGTGTCGCCACCTGAGCATCTCCCGCTCTGGTTACTATGCCTGGGCAAGCCGGAAGCCCAGCCAGAGAGCCGCTGCGAATGCCGATTTGCTGTTGAAGGTCCGTAGAGTCTACAACGACAGCAAGGGGCGCTACGGCAGTCCCAGGGTGTATCAGGCGCTGCGCCATGAAGGCGAAGTGGTTGGTGAGAATCGGGTTGCCCGGTTAATGCAGGAATGGGGTATGAAAGCTCGAGTCATGCGCGTATACCGCCGTATGACAAAGCTCAGAGAGGATTTAAAAGCCCTTCCAAATCATCGGCTAGATGCGGATAAGCCGGTTGCTGTAAATCAGCACTGGAGCAGCGATGTCACCTACATCAAGCTGGGAAAGAAGTATGTGTTCCTGGCGGTAGTGCTGGACCTCTACTCACGACGCATCATCAGCTGGCGATTGGGCGAAAACCTGAGTGCAGACTTTACTAAGGCAACCCTAAGGGAAGCTTTTATATCGCGAAAGCCAGCCCCAATCTGTTGTTCCACACGGATCGTGGCATCGAATATCGCGCTCACAAGACCCAGGCGCTGCTGAATCAGCATCGGGTACGACACAGCATGAACCGACCTGGACAGTGCACGGATAATGCGGAGGTGGAGTCCTTCTTCAAGACGTTGAAGGGAGAATTGCTGCATGCCACCAGCTTCGTGACAATGCGGCAGTTACGGAAACATATATGTAACTATATTGAATGCTTTTATAACAGCCTACGGCTGCACAGTAGCCTTGGTTACCGGACTCCGATAGAGTTCGAGGGAATTAACTGATGGGGCGTGTCCATTTTATTGGGGGAAGTCCAATGGCCTTTACGCCGCTCCGCTCTGTAAAGGCCACCGGTGAGTTCCGCGTTAGAAGGTAGAGATGGAAACTCATAACCTCGGTTCCACCCTGCAATACACACAGCTAATTTGGACAGGTGACGGATTTATTGAGGCCGCTGCACAAGATCTATGGGAGAGGCTTCCAGAGTCTCTGCGCACCATAGCTTTGTGTGAGATACGCAGCGGCAACAAGCCCATTAGCATTCTCGAGAATCAAGAAAGACAGGTTGTGCTGTTAAGTCTAGCGAAGGGGCCTTTAATTCCAAGAGACAGCGATGAGCGCATTATCGTTCATACTTATCACGAGTACGGGAATTACTGCTATGACGGCACAACAGCCACGTATGAAGAGGCTCAGTCCGGCAGCTTTTTATCGTTCGAGAATCCAGAGTATGAAGATGAATCCTTCTAACCAGGTAACCAAGCGTTCAACCGGAGACCAAAAGCGTGCCGCTTTTGGTCTCCACCGCTGGCGCTCCGGCGCCTGTTACCTTCGCGTTATGAATAATAGGTGAGTATGAGCACTAAACAAGCGCAGGATCATGCTTGTCACGGAAGTGATTGGCCGGAGCACGAAGACTTTCTGGTCGGAAATCGTGAAGGCTTGGAAAAGCTGAAACTGGCCATCAGTGAAGCGCTCGAAAACGGGGAGTCACAAATAGATTCCGGTGAGTTCGTTGGAGTTCGATGCTTGGATACGTCATTCTTTGAAAACCAAAAGTATGACGTGAGTCGTGGTTCCCAAATTATAGGTTGGTCAGTAGGTATCACAGTGCTCGTTGTTCTGGCGATCGGTATACGTACCATATTTTCGTGGTTCAGTAGTGCGTGCTAGTCGTCTTCATAACCGGTGGCAGCAGTCGGAACGTTTTTCCGCTCCTGCGTCGCTCCAAAATGTCCGCTGTGCCAAGCATTAGGCAAGGAAAATATGGAACTCGCAGTAAAGATAGTTGGGATACTAGTCAGCCTATTTGCCCTATACAAAATCATCATTGAGGTGTGAAGTGGCCCCCAAATTTTGGACAGGTGCCTAAGCTCTGATTCATCATCTCCACAAGGAGGAGAATCATGAGCAAGAAACGCAAGCAATACAGCGCATCATTCAAGTCCAAAGTTGCTCTGGCCGCCCTCAAGGGTGACCAGACCACATCCGAAATTGCCGCCCGTTTCCAGATTCACCCCACCATGGTCAGTACCTGGAAGCGCGAGCTGCTGGAGAACGCTCCCGACCTCTTCGAAGGCAAGAGGAAGGCCGGCAAGCAATCCGATGAGCCCAGCACAGACGAGCTTTACCGGGAGATCGGCCGACTGACGGTGGAACGCGATTTTTTGTCGCGCAAGCTCGATCAGTAAGCCGTCAACAGCGGTTGGCGATGATCGAGCGTGGTCATCCCCAAGTCAGTCTTTCGCGCCAGTGCGAGCTGCTCAAGCTGAGCCGCTCATCGGTGTACTACGTCCCTCGTGAGCAATGTCAGGAGGATCTGGATCTGATGTACCTGATTGATCAGCAGCACCTGAAAACGCCGTATTATGGCTCTCGCAAGATGCGGGTCCACTTGCATCACCAGGGCTACCGCATCAACCGGAAGCGGGTGCAGCGGCTGATGCGCACCATGTGCGTATTCCGGCGAACGTGACCGGTCATTCCGGGGATCGTGACCGATTTGCACACGGCCCTCACGCTGGAGTCAGTTTTGTACTCTGAGCGGTCACGATGGGTCAACTGATTCCGTATTTTGTGCTTTGGCTTTTCGCAGTGATTCCCCCTTCAGATTGAGTCGGTGAGCACCGTGCAGGAGCCGGTCCAGGATGGCGTCAGCCAGCGTGGCGGAGCCGATGTAGTCATGCCAGTGTTCGGTTGGTAACTGGCTGGCGATGAGCGTTGAGCCTCGCCCGTGCCGGTCTTCGATCACCTCCATCAGATCCTGACGCTGTTGCGCCGTGACCTTCTGCATCCCCCAGTCGTCCAGGATCAGCAGGTCGGTTTTCAGCAACTGGTTCATCAGCCGTGCGTAGCTGCCATCGCCGTGGGCGATGCGCACCTGCTCGAACAGCCGCGGCACGCGCAAGTAGCGAACCGAGAGCCCCTGCCGGCAGGCCTGGTTGCCCAGGGCGCAGGCCAGCCAGGTCTTGCCGCAACCGGTCGGGCCGGTGATGCACAGGTTCAGGGATTGGCGGATCCAGTCACAGCTGGCCAGCCCCGCCATACGGGAGCGCTCCAGCCCCCGTGGATGGCGGTAATCGACGTCTTCCACGCAGGCAGGGACCCGCAACCGGGCCGCCTTCAGCAGCCGATCCAGACGGCGATTTTCACGATGTAGCACCTCCCGGTCGATCAGCAAGGCCAGGCGTTCCTCGAACGCCAGGTCGTGGGTGTCGGGCTGTGCCCGCTGCTGTTCCAGGGCATCGCACATGCCGGTCAGCTTGAGCTGTCGCAAGGTATCGAGGGTGTTTTGAGTCAGCATCAGTTTCTCCGGGATCAGTGGTAGTAGTGGGGACCGCGAACGTTGGTGTGAACAGGCAGATCGGCCAGTTCCGGTTCTTCCTCGGCCAGGGGTAACGGGAGCTGATCCAGCCCCTGTTTCAGGATCGAGCTGATGCTCTGGTAGCTGGCCGAGTTGATAGCCAGTGCTCGACTACAGGCCTGCTCCAACCGGTCACGGCTGTAACGTCGACTCAGGTTCAGTAGACCCAGGCATGACCGGTAACCATGCTCTGGATGAGGGCGATCCTTGAGCTGTCGCTGCACCACGTCCAGCGTGGCGGGACCGATGTCAGTGGCCCAGTTAAGGAACCGCCCCGGCGACCAGTTCTGATGGGCCTGATGGGACTTGGGCATGTGCTCGGTCAAGGTGACGAAGCGGCCCTTGCCATGCCGAGGGTGCAGAGCCACCCGCTGGCCTTTGTGCATGACCTCTACGGACGTATCGGTAACCCGAACATCCAGCTTCACACCCACCAGAGCGTGAGGCACGCTGTACAGCCGTTTGTCGATCTCGATGTGGTAGTCGATGCCTGGCCGCGCCTTGCGCCACTCGGCGTAGACGTAGGGCGTTGCCGGCAGTGGCTTCAGCGCGGGTCGATCCAGTGTTTCGAACAGGCTCTGGCGGCTCTCGGAGCGCCCTTGGAACGGGCGCTGGTTCAGTGCCGGTAGCAGGTCTGCAATCGCCGAGTTCAGTTCGGCCAGTGAGAAGAACGTTCGGTGCCGCAACCGGGCCAGGATCCAGCGTTCAACTAGCAGCACAGCGGCTTCGGCCTTTGCCTTGTCCTTAGGCTTGTAGGGGCGTGCCGGTAATACCGTCGTCTGGTAATGGGTCGCCAGTTCTGCGTAGGTCTCGTTGATCTTCGGGGTGTATCGGTCCGCTTTGGTGACCGCTGCCTTCAGATTGTCGGGCACCAACAGCTCAGCTACCCCGCCGTAGAACGCCAGCATCCGCTGGTGAGAGGCGATCCAGTCCGG
The DNA here is from genome assembly GCF_050707965.1 of Marinobacter sp. KM021. NCBI lineage: Bacteria > Pseudomonadati > Pseudomonadota > Gammaproteobacteria > Pseudomonadales > Marinobacteraceae > Marinobacter > Marinobacter sp. KM021. Next base: position 1,589,731 of record NZ_CP136129.1, on the reverse strand, counting down.
CAGGCTCTGGCTCCAGGTGGCCTCGGCGAAGGTATAACTGGACGCGCCCAGCACGGCCACAAAGACTTGGGCCTTGCGCATCTCGCCGGTGCTGCGGTCCACCACCGGCACGGTGGGACCGCAGTAGTCGATAAAGATCTTCTCACCGGCCCGGTGGACCTGGCGCATGCTGCGCCGCTGCCGGCCTCGCCAGAGCCGGTAATGATGGCAGAATTGGCTGTACCGGCGGGCTTTGTCGCCATGACGTTCCACGTACTCGGCCCACAGCAGTTGCAGGGTCACGCCCTTGGTCTTGAGTTCCTGGTGGACCTGGAAGTAGTCGGGTTCAGCAAATCGAGATGGGGGTGTCTTGGCCGGGAACAGCTGGGCCTCTAACCGTACTTCATCCGTGCCCTCCGGCAACGGCCAGGTGATGCCCTGCGCGGTGGCCAGGCTGACGTACTTGCCGACCACGCCTTTGGAGAGTCCGCAGGCACGGGCAATGCGCTCATGGCTCAGGCCCGCTTCGTACTTGAGGCGCAAGACCTCGATGATCTGTCGCATGGAAATCCTCGCTGCCGGCATCCGCCCTTCCTCGTGATGAAAAAGAAACGGGTATGCCGGATAAAGTTGAAGAATTCCAGCGTGTTGGCAGTGATTCCGGAGGAACGTGACCGGTGATTCCGGCATCGTGACCGGCGATTCCGGAAAAACACCCGAAATCGGTCACGATAAAACGGAATGAGCGGTCACGATCACCCGGAACAGGCGGTCACGTTCAAACGGAATGGGCGGTCACGATGGGCCGGAATATGCACCATGGGCATTCAGGCCGTGTACCCGCGACCAAGAACCAGTGTTCCGGGCGACGGGCACAAGGTGTACCCGTACCTGCTCAAGGGCTTGAAGATCGATCGTCCCAATCAGGTTTGGGCAACTGACATCAGCTACGTGCCGCTGGCGCGGGGCTTCATGTATCTGGTTGCCATCATCGACTGGTACAGCCGCAAGGTGCTGTCCTGGCGGATCTCCAACACCATGGACACAGACTTCTGCGTCGATGCCCTGGAGGAGGCTCTACAGCGCCATGGAACGCCGGAAATCTTCAACACCGATCAGGGCGTCCAGTTCACCAGCGAGGCCTTCACAAGCGTTCTCAAAGAGCATGGCATCCGAATCAGCATGGACGGCAAGGGCTGCTACCATGACAACATCTTCGTGGAACGGCTCTGGCGCAGCGTCAAACACGAGTGCGTCTACCTCACTGCCTTCGAGGATGGTCAACACTTGAAGCAGGCGCTCCACCGGTACTTCCGGCATTACAATCAGACCCGGTACCACCAAACCCTTGATTACCAAACGCCCGATGAGGTGTACTACGGGCAACCCATATCTCTGGCAGCCTGAGCCAGGGAAACAACCGGATCATAGCTTAGGGACACCATCAGGTTGTCCAACTGATTGGGTCCACCTCAGTGGTCGTTTCTCGTTCCAGTAAAAGGCGAGATGAGTACGAATTTTCTAAACAGTTCATCAGTGACTTGGACAACGAGAGCATACACAGACTCAGCCTTGAAAAGGGATTCTTGGCGCTTACCGGAAAAGTTTATCCGGTCGAAGAAATAAAGCTACTCCTGAGCAGCAAAGACCCAAGCTCATCAATAAACGAAAGGTCTGATGCCGCAGGATTTGTGGAGTTCAGGCTAGATGAAAACCACTACAAATGGAAAGGCCGGTTCAAGAGTAGGTTTGCCCAAAAACACGGAGTGAAATGGTATTACTTTTGGTATTTCATCACCGCGTTTTTGGGGCTCATCCCCGTGTACATTAAAGGCATTTCGGCCTTAGGTGAGTTGCCTATGGTTGCTTTCTCCGGCTCTCTGCTCTTGATTGCCATCATGTGCTTGGTTGCCGCTGAAAACTTTAAAGCGGCCAAGAAGCTTATGGGGAAATTTGGAACCGATGCCTAACCAACAGTTGCAATTCGTTCTGGATTTCCCCCGATCTAGTGTCCACTGCACCGGGGTAAGTCCAAGCTAGACGAGCCGCAGCCAACGGGAGGCAAAATGAAGGTAAAACGCATAGTCTCAAACATTGCGGCAGCCAATCCCTCAGATGCAGAGAAATTTTACTCAGCTATTTTTGGGCTCAAGGTCGTGATGGATCACGGGTGGATAAGGACCTATAGCTCAGGCGAGGAAATGACCACTCAGATAAGTGTTGCCTCAGAAGGTGGCTCTGGCACACCCGTTCCCGATCTATCTATAGAAGTTGATAGCTTGGAGACCGCCTTGGAGCGGGTGAAAAACGAAAGTATAAAGATTGAGTACGGGCCGGTAACTGAGCCTTGGGGTGTCCGCCGGTTCTACATCCGTGACCCTTTCGGCAAGCTCATCAATGTCTTACAGCATGAGTAACCATCGGGCCTGCTCTAACAATTCGCGTTACTCGGACGCCCTTGTCTCCGCTTCGCTTCGTCAAGGTCGCCGGTCCGCTCCGCGTTAGGCTTCTCTCAGAGCAGGCTCAAGTCCAAGGTGATCGACAAAAGGGATAAAGTCGCGATCTAGAAACAGCAGTGGTAGCTCTTTCTCTATGCAGAAGGTCGCGATGATCACGTCGGCAGTTTTTCGGATTGTGATGCCCTTTTTGCGGAGTGCCCGGTAATTGTCAGCGCAAACAACTGCCATGTCTTTGCCAAACATTTCATACTGTTCCAGCGAGAGCAAGCTTTGTTTGGTCTGACGATAGTGTTTGTCGTCGCGGATGCCTTGCAGGATTTCCAGAAATATGAGGTCGCCTATAGCGACGGATCCGTGAATTATTGAGGCATCCAACAGGTCAGTGTGCGGGTTTTTGACACCGTTGAAATAGTCGATCCAGACACTGGTATCAACCACTGTCATCCAGCGCTCCGCATTTCATCCAGGTTGCCTTCCCACTTGATCTTGCCTCGCAGCTTTCGAATCTCCTGCTGCTTGCTACGTTGGACCAGAAGTTTCAGGCCTTGCTCAACGGCTTCTTTTTTGGTTTTGTAGCCGGAGGCTTTGAGGGCTTCGGCCATCAATTGGTCGTCAATTACGATGTTCGTTCTCATAGGGCACCTATGTGTATAAGGTTCGATTTCTATACACAATCTAGCACTTCAAAGAGAGCACAACAATCGGCTGCACAGCGTGAGCAGGGCGTTAAACGTTCGAAGCGGTCATGGAGCTGTAGACAATGGAAACAAGAAAATCATCACGGCTCATAATCGTTGACGAATCAGGACGGTTATTGCTGTTTTTATACAATGACGAGCACCAGTCTCCGTTTTGGGCAACAGTGGGAGGAGAGCTGTTGCCTGGCGAAGGCTATGTCGATGCTGCTAAGCGAGAGCTCTATGAGGAAACGGGGCTAATACAGGACGTTGGAGAGGTGCTAAGAGATCGTGATGAAGTATACGCAGTAGCGAGGTCGGTACCAGCTCGCTGGCTCGAAAAATACTTCTTAGTTAAATGGCCCTCAGGTGCAGATGTATTCGCAGCGAAATGGACGGATGAGGAAAAGAGTACCATTCAAAAATGGAGATGGTGGAGTTTAGCTGAAATGCGAGAAGAAAAAGCGTCTCAGTTCAAGCCAGAGTGGATTCCTGATTTACTTCGTTCCGTGCTACGTGAAAGCGATTAACAAGTAGCTCCATTTGAGCGCAAAGTGGCGCAAATGAGCCAGATGGTGTGAGTAATAGGAAATAGTCAGATGATTCGCGAGTATAGGCAAGCTGATATCGATCAAGTCTTAGCGATTTGGCTTACTGCTTCGATCGAAGCTCATAATTTCATCGAACCTCAATTTTGGGAGTCAAAGGTCAGTGAGATGCGGGATGTATACATTCCTGCATCGGAGACATTTGTACTGGAATATGAGAAGAAAATTAACGGATTCTATAGCCTATACGGAAACACTCTGGCTGCGATCTTTGTAGCTCCAGATTCACAGGGCAAGGGAATGGGAACGGCATTGCTTGATGACGCTAAAAATAGGCGAGACAGCTTGCGGCTCTCCGTTTACAAAGAGAATGTTCCTGGTCTCAATTTCTATGAAAAACATGGGTTTATTTTCCTTGATGAGCAAGTCGACGAGCATACTGGTCACCCTGAACTGATCATGGAGTATCACTCCTAAAATGTTCTTCGGTCGGATAAGTAATCCGCTGCGCTCCGTTGCCGCCAATTACCACGGTGTTAAGTGACTGAGGAAATACAGTGCAATTTTTTTAAAATCTGTTCGGAAAAAAGGAAGAGCCTGAACCTACAGTCACCATTGATGGGGCCGGTTCTTTGGCCCTGAGGACCACGAACCTTTTTGATTCGGCGAAATACATGGCAGTGAAGTTTACGTTGGCTGCGATACGTAAACACTTAGCAAGTCATATGGGTCCGAAGCGCGACTGGGATGCAAGCGTCATGAAAGATTCAAAGAAATTTTGGGACAACTGTGCAGAGAAATACATAAAAAGCCCTATCAAAGATGAAGCTACATATCAGCAGAAGTTGGCCATTACTCAAGCGTTCCTGAAATCGGACTGGAAGGTACTCGAGTTCGGATGTGGCAGTGGCGCGACCGCTATTTGGCACTCCGCTTATGTGAAACACGTTGTCGCGACGGATATATCCGGCAAGATGATAGAGGCGGCCCGACGAAAAGCCGCCGAGGCGGGTGCTGAAAATGTCACTTTTCAGCAAGGCACGCTAGACACCCTCGAATTTCAGGATGAAAGCTTCGACGCTGTTTTGGGGCTCAATGTGTTGCATCTTTTGGAGGATGTTGATGGCGCAATTGTTAACATTCGTCGACTTCTAAAAGAAGGTGGTGTTTTTGTTTCCAGCACATCGCTAATCGCAGAAATCAACTTGGTTTTTCGGTTGATGATCTCTGGCATGCAGTTGTTCGGTCTGGCTCCTTATGTCAGCCGACTTACCAAGAGTCAGCTTACTTCCAAGCTACTGAAATCAGGATTTACTATTGAACGAGAGTGGCAGACCAGTCATGAATCGATATTCTTAGTCGCTAGAAAAACATAGATGCCAACGAATGGCGGAGCGGTGACGGCTTTCCGCCGCGCGCTATGCTGAGAAGGAGCAATACATCGTGAAGAAGATCTGGATTGTTTTTGCCGTATTTGTTGTGACGACTGGGTGCAGCAGCAAGGCTGTGTATGACAATATCCAGCACAATAATCGACAGGAATGTAACAGTGCCCCTCCTGCCCAATATGAGGAATGTATAGAGCGCTCCAGTAAGACATACGAAGAGTACAAGCGGGAGCGTGAGGCGGTGATTGGGGAGGGTTGATTGGCTTCTGAGCGGTTTAATGAACCCTGACCCCATTCCTATTATACAGCCCATGCCCCGATGTGCCGCTCAACCCGGTCGCCTTCCTTGAGTCCCACCAGTATAGCCCAGTGATATCTCCCGGATTTGATCCGGCGCATTCTCAATGCGAACACAGGTGCTAACGGCAGGGGCAATCAGGTAAAGTCGGCCAATAGCTTACTCACCGTCAATCGGAGACCAAACATGAGTGATTCAACCTATACGCCTCCAAAGGTCTGGAAATGGGACAGCAGTAACGGTGGCAGGTTTGCCAACATTAATCGTCCCGTTGCCGGGCCTACCCACGACAAAGCGTTGCCGGTGGGGGAGCATCCATTCCAGCTGTATTCCCTGGCCACGCCCAATGGCGTGAAAGCGACGGTGATGTTTGAGGAGTTGCTGGAGAAGGGTATCAAAGAGGCAGAGTACGATGCCTGGCTGATCAACATCATGGAAGGAGATCAGTTCAGCAGCGGGTTTGTTGAGGTAAACCCGAATTCCAAGATTCCGGCGTTGCTGGACCGCAGCGAGAACCCGGCCGTGCGGGTGTTTGAATCCGGATCTATTCTTTTCTATCTGGCGGAAAAGTTCGGTGCCTTTTTACCAACAGACCGGGCCCGGCGCACAGAGACGATGAACTGGCTGTTCTGGCAGATGGCCAGCGCACCGATTTTGGGTGGTGGTTTCGGGCATTTTTATGCCTATGCCCCTGAAAAATACGAGTACCCGATCAACCGTTACACCATGGAGGTGAAGCGGCAACTGGATGTGCTGGATCGCCAGTTGGCGGATAACCAGTACATCGCCGGTGATGAATATACCATTGCCGATATGGCAATCTGGCCCTGGTATGGCTCGCTGGTGAAGAACACGGTGTACGAGGCGGCGGAGTTCCTGGAGGCCCACACCTACACGAACATTTTGCGTTGGACAGATGAGCTGGCCAAGCGCCCCGCAGTGCAGCGTGGCCGCATGGTAAACCGGGCCTGGGGTGAGCTGTCTTCCCAGCTGCACGAGCGGCATGATGCCAGTGACTTTGATTTGCGTACCCAGGACAAGCTGGACGGCGAAAAGTAAGGAGGAACAATGGCGCTACCTGCGGCGTTAACCGAAGACCAGATTTACCACCGTTGCCCGTTGGACAAGTTGAACTTTGAGACAACGGCAACGCTGGAGGAACTGGAACTTCCTTTTGGGCAGGAGCGCCTGCTGCGCGCGATGGAGTTTGGCGCCAGCATGGAGGCCAATGGTTTTAACCTGTTTGTGCTCGGCCCGTCCGGGGCCGGCAAGCATGAACTGGTCAGGCAGTTCCTCGATAAACATGCCTCAGGACAGCCGGTGCCTTCTGATTGGTGCCATGTTTTCAACTTCCAGCAATCCGATAAGCCGAACGCCATTGAGTTGCCGCCGGGTGAAGGCCGGCAGTTCAAGCGTGATATGAGTGACCTGGCGGCAGAACTTAAAACGGCTATTCCGGCTACCTTTGAAAGTGAGGAGTATCAGGCTCGCATTCAGGAGCTTCAGGAAGAGGTGACCCGTCGCCAGCAGAAAGGCCTGTTCGCCATTCAGGAAGAAGCCAACGCCAACAACATTGCCATGATCACAACTCCGGCCGGCTTTACCTTTGCGCCCATGCGTAACGGCGAAGTGATTGAGCCGGAGGAATACAAGACCTTCTCTGATGATGAGAAGGCGCTGGTGGAGGCCAAGGTTGAAGACCTGCAGAAGAAACTGCAGCAGGCTATCCAGCAAGTGCCGCGGCTGCGCAAGGAAGTGCGGGAGCGTATCCACGCTCTGAACGAAGAGATGGTTCAGCTGACCCTGGGCGGCCCCATTGGCGAATTGCGCGAGAAGTGGTCTCACCTGCCGGAGGTGGTTGCCTACCTGGATGCGGTTCGGGAAGACGTGGTAGAACACGCGGAAGCCTTCCAGGATAGTGAAAACGGCGCCCCCGCCGGGTTGCTCAATCGTTACCGGGTGAACCTGTTGGTGGACAATTCGGAAACGCAGGGGGCTCCGGTGGTGTATGAGGACCTGCCCAATCACCAGCACCTGACTGGTCAAATTGAGCATCGTGCTCACCAGGGTAACCTGTACACGGATTTCACATTGATCCGGGCCGGTTCGCTGCATCGGGCCAATGGCGGTTTTCTGATCCTGGATGCCCGCCGCATTCTGACCCAGCCCATGGCCTGGGAAAGCCTGAAGCGTATTCTGTTTTCCAATGAAATTCGTATTGAATCCCTGGAGCGCCTGTACGGCCTTGCCACTACCGTCAGTCAGCAGCCTGAACCGATCCCGCTTAAAGTGAAAGTGGTGCTGGTGGGCGACCGGACCCTGTATTACCTGTTGGCACACTACGACCCGGACTTCCTGGACCTGTTCAAGGTTGAGGCAGATTTTGAGGATGATCTGGACCGGGATGGAGAGAGCTATCAGCTCTACGCCAGAATGCTTGCCACCATGGCCAAATCTGTAAAGGCCCGGCCAATGGACAAGCCCGCCGTGGGGCGTTTGATTGAGCATGCCAGTCGCCTGGCTGGTGACCAGAATAAACTGACCGCCCATGACCGCGTATTGAAAGACCTGCTCAGCGAGGCAAATCACTGGGCTGCCCGTGCCGACAGCAAGCACATTGGCATCGGGCACATTCAACAGGCGATTGATGAGCGGGAGTTCCGCGCCAGCCGCATTCGGGAACGAAGCCTGGAGCAGATCTACCGGGGTGTGGTGATGATTGCCACAGACGGTGAGCAGGCGGGGCAGGTGAATGGCTTGTCTGTGTTGCAGATAGGTGCCACCCGTTTTGGTCAGCCTACCCGCATCACGGCCACCGCCCGGCCCGGCAAAGGCCAGGTGGTGGATATTGAGCGTGAGGCGAAACTTGGCGGGCCCATTCACAGTAAGGCGGTGATGATCTTGTCCCGCTTTCTGGCAGGCCGCTATGCGCCCATGGGTGATTTATCCCTGTCTGCGAGCCTGGCCTTCGAGCAATCCTACGGGGGCGTGGAAGGCGACTCCGCCTCGGTAGCGGAAACCTGCGTGTTGTTATCGGCTATTACCGGTGTGCCGTTGAAACAGTCGTTGGCGGTGACCGGCTCCATGAACCAGCACGGTGAGGTTCAGGCAGTGGGTGGGGTGAATGAGAAAATCGAGGGTTTCTTCAATGTCTGCAAGAAAAACGGTGGGGTAAATGGCCACGGCGTTTTGCTGCCCGCCAGTAACGTTGAGCACCTGATGTTGAATGAAGAGGTGCGCACGGCGGTTAGGGAGGGCGTGTTTGCTATTTACCCGATGACCCACATTGATCAGGCCATTGAGCTGATGACCGGCATGGCGCCAGGCTCGCCTGATGATGAGGGCGGTTATCCGGATGGGAGCTTCAACCGTCGCGTGGCTGATCGTTTGGCTGAGTATGCAAAGGTAGGGCAAAAGAAGGAAGACGCCCAGGATAACGACAGCGGAGGCAAGAACGGTGACCGCTGAGCAACAGCTACCGGTTGAGCCAGTGGGCCGGGTGCTGATTCTGTTGGATGGTTCAAGGTTAAGTTTGGCGGCTCTGGAAGCCGCGGCGGACATTGCTCATGCGCGCAAAGCCGAAGTGCTGGGGGTGTTCGTCGAAGAGGTGAACCTGTTGCGTAGCGCGGGTTATGGGTTCACAAGGGAAGTGGGCAGAAATTCCGGCGTCGCGCGGCCAATGGACCTTGCGGCTATTGAGGCCCGGATGCGCTCGCTGGCTGAGCAGGCGAAAAGATCGCTGGAGCGTGCCATGGCGCAACGGGGGCTTGCCCAGGCGCTAACCTTGTGTCGTGGCCGTGTGGCAGATGAAGTACTGAATCTGGCGCGGCCGGGGGATTTGCTGGTGTTAGGCCGCGTGGGCTGGTCTGGCAGTCCGGGCTCTCGCCTTGGGTCCACGGCCAGGGTTCTGGTGAGCCAGGCGCTCGGGGATGTGTTGTTGTGGGCCGATCCGCCCATGCGGTCCCGAAATCGCATTGTGGTGTTGCTGAATCACGATCAAGGGGCGAACCATCGGGCTGTCAGGGTTGGCGCTGAGCTGGCAAGGCATAACCGGCAGCCGTTGACGATCCTGGTGCGAACCGAAACCGGCCGTGATGAGCGTATCACCGAGGATTTGCGGGCCTATATGGAAAGCGAAGGTATTACCGCCCGGGTCAGTTTCTTGCCCATGGCCAGTGCCGGAGCTGTTGCACGGGTGATCAGGGAGGAAGGCGCCTCGCAACTGGTGCTTAGCCGGCAGTGCAGTCTGTTCCGTGAGCAGGGTGCAGACACCCTGCTGATTGAAATGAACCTGCCGGTGACGGTAACACCCTGAAGCCAGAGGAGAATCATGCGATTTTCCGGTCGCCGGCTTTGCTCAACACCTCGGTGATTTCCTCGGTTGACAGGGTTTCGTGTTTCATCACCGCCTTGGCCAAGGCGTCCAACTCCTTGCGGTGTTCCTTGAGGAAGTTGACGGTGTAGGATTCCAGGTCCATGAGTTGCGACTGGATTTCCGAATCAATCAGGTCGGCCAGCTTTTCACTGTACTCCCGGGGGGCACCCATCTCCCGTCCCAGGAATACATGCTCCTCACCGATACCCAGTCCCAGTGGGCCCACTTTCTCACTCATGCCCCACTGGCCGATCATTCGGCGCAGCAATTTTGTGGCTTCTTTAAGATCGTTCTGGGCACCGGTGCTGACTTCGCCATAGATGATTTTCTCGGCGGAGCGGCCGCCCAGCATCACTTTGATGCGATCCCGCAGGTAGCTTTCGGTGTAGTTGTATTTGTCTTCCCGAGGAGTTTGTTCGGTTACGCCCATGGCCATGCCATGGGGGATAATGGTGATCTTGGTGAGTGGGTCGGCCTTGGGCATGTAATAGGCCATGATGGCGTGTCCGCACTCGTGGTAGGCCACCACTTCCCGTTCTTCCGGCGTTAGCTGGGCATCCCGCTCCTCGCCCAGAATCAGTCGGTCCCGGGCCTGCTCAAAGCAGTGGGCGTTAACCTCGTCCAGATTTTCCCTGGCGGCGGTCAGGGCCGCTTCGTTGACCAGGTTTTTCAGGTCTGCGCCGGAGAAACCGGTGGTGCGGGTCGATAACTGCGCAAGGTCCACATCGGCGGCCAGCGGCACTTTGCGCACGTGCACTTTGAGGATGGCTTCCCGGGCCTCTTTGTGCGGGCGATCCAGGGTGATCTTGCGGTCGAACCGGCCGGGGCGGAGCAGGGCGCTGTCCAGTACGTCCGGGCGGTTGGTGGCTGCCAGCACCAAAACATTCTCGTGGGCTTCGAAGCCATCCATCTCGGTCAGGATCTGGTTCAGGGTCTGTTCCCGTTCATCGTGTCCGCCGCCCAGGCCTGCGCCCCGGGAGCGGCCAATGGCATCCAGCTCGTCGATGAAGATCAGTGCGGGTGCCTCCTTGCGGGCATTCTGGAACATGTCCCGAACCCGTGCGGCACCCACGCCAACAAACATCTCGATAAATTCCGAGGCGCTGATGCTGAAGAAGGGTACTTCCGCCTCGCCAGCAATGGCCCTCGCCAACAGGGTTTTACCGGTTCCAGGCGGCCCCACCAGCAGCACGCCTTTGGGCATGACCGCCCCGAGGCGCCGGTATTTCTCGGGCGATTTCAGGAAGTCGATGATCTCCGCAATGTCGCGCTTGGCGGATTCTATGCCTGCCACGTCATCCAGGGTGGTAGTTGAGGTTTCCTTGCGAGCCCGGCGGGCCCGGGACTTGGCATAGTCGAATGGTCCGCCACCTTGGGTCATTCGTTTTTGTGCCGCCCCCCAGAACCAGAACATCAGCGCCAGCAACAGTATCCAGGGCAGGAAGCCAAGAATCAGGTCCTGCCACCAGGGCCGGCCCGATGGCGCACCACGAATGACAACCTCTTGCCGCTCCAGCAATGACAGCAGATCCGGATCGTCAACCGGTGGCCGTAACGTCAGGAAATTCTCTGTGCTGCGCCCGGTATCGGAACTGAACCGGGCGGCACCGGCCTCGGTAAACCGGCCACGGATTTCTTCGTTGCGCAGGGTGACTTCCTGCACCTGCCCGTTCAGTACCGCTTCTTTAAACTCGGAATAGGCCAGTTCCTGCTGCTGCGGGCGACCGGTGTCCTGTAGCCACAAAAACATCAGGAAAAAGGCAGCGCTCAGCCACAGGAATGAATACTGGTTCGGTATGGCTGGTTGAGGCTTGTCGTTGTTATCGGGTTTGCCTGGTTCGTTCGGGTTGGTCATCTCGGCCTCCGGTCGCCCTCCATGATCTTGGCCACGAACACCGATTTTCCGTAGGTTTCGAAAGACCACTTCATGGTATCGGACAGCACAGTCATTACTTCATCATAGTCGCCGAAAATTTCGGTGCTCATACGCCCAGGATAGACTTCCAGGCCGGTTTGTTTCAGGCGATCAATCAGATCCCAGATCGGTTGCTTGTAATCGTCTTTAAGCGGATAACAGCTCAGCTGTACAGAAAGATACATGATTTGCCTCCCAAACAGTCTGAGGCGGGTCAATTCCCGCCCGGTTAAAAGCCCATCGCCGATGACGTGCTCCGGCGTGGATCGGCACCGCCGTAGAGGGTGCCATCGTCTCCAATCATAATACTCTGGATAGCGCCCATGGCGGCGCTGGTGGTGACCTCATGGCCTTTGGCCTCCAGCAGGCGGATGGTGTCCGGGCTGATGCCCTGTTCCATGCGGATTTCATCAGGCAGCCACTGATGGTGGATGCGGGGCGCGGCAACAGCGGTCTGGATGTTCATGTTGTGGTCTATCACATTCATCAGAACCTGCAGGGTGGTGGTGATAATGCGGGAGCCGCCCGGGCTGCCGGTTACCAGGACGTTGCGGTTGTCTTTGCGCACCACGGTCGGAGACATGGAGCTGAGCATGCGTTTGCCCGGTTCGATCTTGTTGGCCTTGCCGCCAATCAGGCCGTAGGCGTTGGGTTCTCCGGGCTTGGCGCTGAAGTCGTCCATTTCATTGTTCAACAGGAAGCCGGCTCCGGCCACGGTAATGCCGGACCCATAGCTAAAGTTGATGGTGTAGGTGTTGGATACCGCATTGCCCCAGCGGTCGACTACGGAAAAATGCGTTGTCTCGGGGCTTTCGAAGGCAGCCGGCTGGCCGGGTTTAATGTCGCTGGCGGGCCGTGCTTTTTTGGGGTTGATGCCCTTTCTCAGCTCAGCCGCATAGGCCTTGCTGGTCAGCCCGTTCAGGGGGACATCCACGAAATCGGTATCGCCCAGGTATTCTGCCCGGTCGGCGTAGGCCAGTTTCATGGCCTCGGCCATATGATGAATGGTCGCAGCGGAATTGTGGCCCATATCTGAGATAGGGAAGCCCTCCAGGATGTTGAGGATCTGGATGATATGGGTGCCGCCGGAGGAGGGTGGCGACATGGAGTAGATGTCGTAACCACGATATTGGCCATGTACCGGTTGCCGGACGGCGGGCCGATAGGCTTTGAGGTCATCCAGGGTGATCAGGCCATCGTGGCGTTGCATCTCATCAACAATCAACTGGGCGGTCTTCCCCTGGTAAAAACCCGCTGGGCCATGCTCTGCAATGCGTTTAAGGGTGTCAGCCAGGTCGGGTTGTCTGAATAGTTCACCTGGTTGCGGTGCCGAACCGTCCTCCTTATAAAAGGTCGCCTTGGTAGCGGGCCAGCGTTGCAGGCGTTCTCTGGCTTGTTCCAGGCCTTCGGTGAAACGATGGGGAACCACGAAGCCCTCTTGCGCAAGCTGGATGGCCGGGGCCAAGGCTTCCTTTAATGAGAGAGTGCCGTGTCGTTCCAATGCCAGGGCCAGGCCGGCGACCGTGCCGGGAACGCCAGCGGCCTGGTGGCTGAAGCGGCTGCGTTGGCTGATGACGTTGCCCTCGTCATCCTGGAACATGGTTTCGCTGGCGCCGGCCGGGGCGGTTTCCCGGTAGTCGATGGCTTCTGGCGCGCTGCCGTCACCGGGCGCATATAAAAGAAAGCCGCCACCACCGATGTTGCCGGAGCGGGGCTGGGTTACCGCCAAAGCAAAACCGGCGGCGACCGCGGCATCCATGGCGTTGCCACCGTCTTTGAGAACCTGCAGGGCCACCTCGCTGGCCAGGGTGTGACTGGTGGCTACCATGCCCTGAGTGGCCTGAACCGGGTGGAATCGCTCGCCCTCAAGGATGGCCTGATTGCTGGCGTAGGCGGCATTCAGTACCAGTAACGCTATCAATGCTGTTGTCAGGCCCCACAGGCGCCTCAGTGGAATTCTTGGCCGGGGGCTGTGGATCACTCTGTGTGTCATTGGATTCCTCGTTTCTGGCTGCCAGATAGGCTATCATAGCCGGTCATTTTTACCGGTGCGCTCAGGCACGCCACCGCAGGCGGATGTCTGTGGTTTTCCGGCGCACCCGCTTTCCCGGATTCAAGTTAAGGAAAGGCTTAATGGAGCATACCTATCGTCTTGTTATTTCCTGCCCGGACCGGGTAGGGATTGTTGCCAAGGTGAGTAATTTTCTGTCCACCTACAACGGCTGGATTACCGAGGCGAGCCACCATTCAGACACTCAGTCTGGCTGGTTCTTTATGCGTCACGAGATCAAGGCTGAGTCGATCCCCTTCGGGCTTGATCAGTTCCGCGCCGCGTTCGAACCGATTGCCCGCGAATTCAACATGCGCTGGCACATCGCCGATTCCGCCCGGCCCAAACGCGTCATCCTGATGTGCAGCAAAGAATCACACTGTCTGGCGGACCTCCTGCACCGCTGGCACAGCAAGGAACTGAACGCCGAAATGGTGGCGGTTATTTCCAACCACGATGACCTTCGCCGGATGGTGGAATGGCACGATATTCCCTATCACCATATACCGGTCAGTAAGGAAAACAAGGCAGAAGCTTTTGCTCACATTGAAGAGCTTTTCCAGAAGTACGATGCCGACGTGGTGGTGCTGGCCCGTTACATGCAGATTCTGCCGGCGGAGCTTTGCGAAAAGTACGCTGGCAAGGTGATCAACATTCACCACAGCTTCCTGCCGTCGTTTGCCGGGGCCCGCCCGTATCACCAGGCCTACAGTCGGGGTGTGAAGCTGATCGGGGCCACCTGCCACTACGTGACCCAGGACCTGGACGAAGGTCCGATCATTGAGCAGGACGTGATTCGCATCAGCCACAGCGATTCCATTGAAGACATGGTTCGCCTGGGCAAAGACGTTGAAAAGAACGTGCTGGCCCGTGGTCTTCGGTCTCATATCGAAGACCGCGTGATTACCTACGAAAACAAGACCGTAGTGTTCGATTAAGGCTGTGCCACAGTCGCCCCTCGGGGCAGTGGACTGTGGTATGCTTGGCGGCTTGTTGAAGAATAAAGACGGGGCCCGGAAACGGCCCCGGTACGACTTCCAGATAACGCAAAGGAACCTTTCTCGATGGGTGAGTTAGCCAAAGAGATCCTGCCGGTCAATATTGAAGACGAATTGAAGCAGTCCTACCTAGATTACGCCATGAGCGTTATCGTCGGCCGGGCTCTGCCAGACGTGCGTGACGGCCTCAAGCCGGTGCACCGTCGGGTGCTGTTCGCCATGTCCGAGTTGGGTAACGACTGGAACAAGGCATACAAGAAATCCGCCCGTGTGGTGGGTGACGTTATCGGTAAATATCACCCCCATGGTGACTCAGCCGTTTACGACACCATTGTTCGTATGGCCCAGCCGTTCTCCTTACGCTACCCGCTGGTGGATGGTCAGGGTAACTTCGGGTCCATCGACGGCGACAACGCCGCCGCGATGCGTTACACCGAAATCCGCATGGAGAAAATTGCCCATTCGCTGCTGGCGGACCTGGACAAGGAAACCGTGGATTTCGTCGACAACTACGACGGCACCGAGCGTATTCCGGAAGTCCTGCCTACCCGTGTACCGAACCTGCTGGTCAATGGTTCTTCCGGTATTGCCGTAGGTATGGCGACCAACATTCCGCCCCACAACCTGACCGAAGTGGTCAATGGTTGTCTGGCGCTGATTGATAACCCGGACCTGTCCATCGACGAGCTGATGGAGTTCATTCCGGGCCCGGATTTCCCGACCCAGGGCATCATCAACGGCCGTGCCGGTATCGTTGAAGCCTACCGCACTGGTCGTGGCCGCATTTACATCCGCGCCCGCCACGAGATTGAGCACGACAAGAAAACCAATCGTGACGCCATCATCATCACCGAACTGCCGTACCAGCTGAACAAGGCCCGGTTGATCGAAAAGATTGCTGAACTGGTCAAGGAAAAGCGCCTGGAAGGCATCACGGAGCTGCGTGATGAATCCAACAAGGAAGGCATCCGGGTGGTAATCGAGCTTCGTCGTGGTGAAAACCCCGAAGTGATCGTGAACAATCTGTTCGCCCACACTCAGCTGCAAACCGTGTTCGGTATCAACATGGTAGCGCTGATCAACGGCGAGCCGAAGATTCTGAACCTGAAGGAAATGCTCGATGCGTTCGTTCGCCACCGCCGTGAAGTGGTGACGCGCCGGACCATCTATGAGCTGCGCAAGGCCCGCGAGCGCGGCCATATCCTGGAAGGTCTGACGGTTGCCCTCGCCAACATCGATGAAATGATCGAGCTGATCAAGGCATCACCGAGCTCTGTGGAAGCCAAAGAAAAGCTGATGTCCAAGGGCTGGGTGCCGGGTGATGTTCTGGCCATGCTGGAGCGTGCCGGTGAAGACGCCTGCCGCCCGGATGATCTGCCGGAGATCTACGGCCTGCGCGATGGCCTGTATTACCTGTCTCCGGAGCAGACCCAGGCCATTCTGGATATGCGTCTGCACCGCCTGACCGGTCTGGAAACCGAAAAACTCCAGAACGAGTACAAGGACATCCTCGAGAAGATCGCCGGCCTGCTGGAAATCCTGGCAGACCCGGACCGCCTGATGCAGGTCATCCGTGAAGAGCTGGAAGCCGTGGTAGCCGAGTTCGGTGACGAACGCCGCACCGAGATCACCAGCTCGCAGCGCGACCTGACCATTGCTGACCTGATTGATGAAGAAGACCTGGTGGTCACCATTTCCCACAGCGGTTACGCCAAGACCCAGGCCGTGGAAGATTACCAGGCCCAGCGCCGTGGAGGCCGGGGCAAGGCGGCAACCTCGATGAAAGACGAAGACTTTATCGAGAAGCTGCTGGTGGCCAACTCCCACGATACGATTTTGTGTTTCTCTAACCGTGGCAAAGTGTATTGGCTGCGGGTGTTCGAGATTCCCCGGGGCAGCCGTGGTTCCCGTGGTCGGCCGATGGTCAACATTCTGCCGCTGGAAGAAGATGAACGTATCACTACGTTCCTGCCGGTGCGGGATTACCCGGAAGATCAGTTTGTGCTGATGGCCACCTCTGCCGGTGTGGTCAAGAAAACCCCGCTGCCGAACTTCTCCCGTCCGCGCAGCAGTGGTCTGATTGCTTTGAACCTGGACGAAGGCGATACCCTGATTGGCGCGGCCATTACCGATGGTTCCGCCGAAGTGATGCTGTTTTCCACTGCGGGCAAAGCCGTTCGTTTCCAGGAGGAGCAGGTACGCCCGATGAGCCGGACCGCCCGTGGTGTACGTGGTATCAAGATGCCGGAAGGCCACCATGTGGTGTCCCTGATCATCCCGCAGGAAGGCGGTGTGATTCTTACTGCCAGTGAGCACGGCTATGGCAAGCGTACCGCCATTGATGAGTTCCCGGCATACAGCCGTGGCAGTCAGGGCGTTATCGCCATGCAGTGTTCAGAGCGTAACGGCAACCTGGTGACGGCGCTTCAGCTGTTTGAAGGCGACGAGATGATGCTGATCTCCGACAAGGGCACCCTGGTGCGTACCCGCACTGATGAGGTTTCGGTGCTCAGCCGCAACACCCAGGGTGTGCGCCTGATTCGCCTGTCTCAGGAAGATGAGCGCCTGGTGGGTGTGGAGCGTATTGCAGAGTCTGATGACGACGACGTCGAAGTAGAAGGCGAGGAAACCGAAGAATGAGCAGGGCGTTTAATTTCTGTGCCGGACCGGCCACCTTGCCGGAAGCCGTGCTGAAGCAGGCTCGTGACGAGATGCTGGATTGGCGTGGCACCGGTATGTCGGTTATGGAAATGAGCCATCGTAGTGACGAGTTTGTGGCCATTGCCGATGCGGCTGAGAAGGACCTTCGGGAACTTGCAGGCATTTCAGATGATTACGCCGTACTCTTCATGCAGGGTGGAGCTTCCAGTCAGTTCTCCACCATTCCGCTGAACCTGCTGGGTGACAAGTCCTCGGCCGATTACGTGAACACCGGTATCTGGTCCAAAAAGGCCATTGCTGAGGCCAAGCGCTATGGTAACGTGAATGTGGTGGCCAGCTCCGAGGATGGCGGGTTTACCTCCATTCCGGATCAGTCAACCTGGAACACCCGTGCCGACGCCGCTTACCTGCACTACACCCCCAATGAAACCATCGGTGGCCTGGAATACGACTTCATTCCGGACAGCGGCAGGGTGCCGCTGGTGGCGGATATGTCGTCCACCATGCTGTCTCGCCCGGTGGATATCAACAAGTTCGGGCTGATTTACGCTGGCGCCCAGAAGAACATCGGGCCGTCGGGCCTGGTGGTGGTCATTATCCGCAAAGACTTGCTGGGTAAGGCTCGTAAGGAAACGCCGACCATGATGAACTATCAGGTCATCGCGGATAACGGCTCCATGTACAACACCCCGGCCACCTATTCCTGGTACCTGTCTGGCCTGGTGTTCAAATGGCTGAAAGAGCAGGGCGGCGTCAAGGCCATGGGCGAAATCAACGCCCGTAAAGCCCGGAAGTTGTATGACTTTATCGACACCAATGATTTCTACGCCAACCCCATTGAGCCGCGCTTCCGTTCCTGGATGAACATACCGTTTACCCTGGCGGACGATACTCTCAATGGTGAGTTCCTGAAAGGTGCAGAAGCGCGCCGGTTGCTCAACTTGCAGGGGCACCGCTCTGTGGGTGGTATGCGCGCCAGTATCTACAACGCCATGCCGGAAGAGGGCGTGGATGCGTTGATTGACTATATGGCGGAATTTGCGAAGGAGCGGGGCTGATCATGACGGATGAGAAGACCCGCCTGGGCGAACTGCGGGACGAAATAGACAGCCTTGATCAGCAGATCATGCAGTTGATCAGCGCTCGCGCCAAGTGTGCCCAGGAAGTGGCCAATGTGAAGATGGCTGCCAATCCTGGCCAGAACGTGTTCTTCTACCGTCCCGAACGGGAAGCCCAGGTGCTGCGCCGCATCAAGGAGCAGAACCCGGGGCCGCTGCCGGCCGAAGAGATGGCCCGATTGTTCCGGGAAATCATGTCTGCCTGCCTGGCGCTGGAAAAACCGATGCACATCGCGTTCCTGGGGCCCTTGGGCACCTTTACCCAGGCGGCGGCGCTCAAACACTTTGGCCATTCGGTTATCAGCGTCCCGCTGCCAGCCATTGACGCAGTGTTCCGTGAGGTGGAATCCGGTGCGGCCCAATACGGTGTGGTGCCGGTGGAGAACTCCACCGAAGGCATGGTCAACCACACGCTGGATATGTTTATTTCCTCGCCGTTGAAGATTTGCGGTGAGGTGCAGCTGCGCATACACCACCATTTGCTGGTCGCCCCCAAACACAAAGACCAGGACATTACCCGCATCTATTCCCATCAGCAGTCGTTTGCCCAGTGCCGCCAGTGGCTGGATACGCACCGCTACGGCATTGAGCGAATCACCGTTTCCAGCAATGCGGAAGCAGCCCGCCGTGCGGCGGAGGAGCCCGGCTCCGCCGCGATTGCCGGCGATATGGCCGCCGAGCTGTACGGCCTCGAAAAGCTGTCCAGCAGCATTGAGGACCGCCCGGACAACACCACCCGCTTCCTTATTATCGGGCGCGAAGAGGTGCCGGCCAGCGGCCAGGACAAGTCATCCGTACTGGTGTCCATGCGCAACAAACCTGGCGCCCTGTATGCGGTGCTGGAGCCTTTCCATCGCCATGGCATCAGCTTGACTCGCATCGAAACCCGGCCGTCGCCCAGTGGTACCTGGGCCTATGTGTTCTACATCGATTTCGAGGGGCACGTGGAAGATGAGCAGGTAAAGAAAGTGTTGTCAGAAATCGACCAGGAAGCCGTGGAGCTGAAGCGCCTGGGCTCCTATCCCATCGGCGTGCTTTGATTCCTGAACAGACCTCAACGGGAGGAAAGTTGAATGGCAGTGGATTACCAGAGTCTTGCGGTAAAAGGTGTTCAGGCTCTGTCTCCGTATCAGCCCGGTAAGCCCATTGAGGAGCTTGCCCGGGAACTGGGGTTGAATCCCGCGGAGATCATCAAGCTGGCCAGCAACGAGAACCCTCTGGGGCCCAGCGAGAAGGCCCTGGCGGCCGCTCGTAAAGCGCTGGAAGAACTTTGCCTGTACCCTGATGGCAACGGCTTTGAGCTGAAACAGGCACTGGCCAACCGGTTCGGCGTGGGTATGGATCAGATTACCTTGGGTAACGGCTCTAATGATGTGCTCGAGGTGATTGCCCGCTGTTTTGCCGACACCGAGAGTGAAGTGGTGTTTTCCCAATATGCCTTTGCGGTTTATCCCATCGTTACCCAGGCCATTGGTGCCAAAGGGGTGCCGGTTCCCGCCAAAGAGTGGGGGCACGATCTGGATGCCATGGCGGCGGCGGTGACCGAACGCACCAAGCTGGTGTTTGTGGCCAACCCCAACAATCCTACCGGAACCGTGCATACCGCCAGAGCCATTGAGTCGTTTCTGGATAAAATCCCGGAGCGGGTGCTGGTGGTTTTGGATGAAGCCTACTGCGAGTACCTGACCGGCGAGGAATACCCGGATGGCATCAAGCTACTTGAACGTTATCCGAACCTGATCGTCTGTCGCACCTTCTCCAAAGCCTGGGGCCTGGCCGCGTTACGGGTTGGCTATGCCATAAGCTCGCCCGCCATTGCTGATATCCTGAACCGGGTGCGGCAGCCGTTTAATGTTGACTCGGTCGCCCTTGCGGCGGCCACGGCGGTTTTGCAGGATGAAGCCTATCTGAATCGTTCCCGGGAAGTGAATGCGGCTGGCCTGCGTCAGCTATCGGAAGCCTTTGAATTAATAGGCCTGCCTTATATCCCATCTGCGGGTAATTTTATTGCCGTTGAAGTGGGTGATCAGGCCCAGGGAATCTATCAGTCGCTACTGTCTCATGGTGTGATTGTTCGCCCGATTGCCGGCTATGGCATGCCGCTTCACCTGCGGGTGTCGGTGGGGCTCCCAGAGGAAAACGAGCGATTCCTGGATGCCTTGTCCCAGTCCCTGGCGGCTGCCGGGCAGGGGGGCTGAGGTGGCTGATAACCAGCCTCTTTTTCAGCGTGTTGCTGTCATTGGCCTTGGGCTGATAGGTGGTTCCCTCGCCAGCGCCATTCGCAGCCACAACCTGGCGCGGGTTGTCGTGGGCTTTGATCAAAAACCGGAAGACGCGGCACTGGGCGTGGACCTCGGTGTTATTGACCAGGCAGCGACCACCCTGGAACAGGCGGTGCGAGGCAGTGATCTGGTGGTCCTGGCCGTGCCGGTGCGGGCAACGCGGGTGGTGCTTGAACAGATAAGACCCTGGCTGGCGAGTGACGCAGTGTTGACCGATGTCGGCAGCACCAAGTCCAGTTTCGTCGCAGATGTTAAAGCCGTATTCGGCAAACTGTCGCCAAGAGTGATCCCCGGGCATCCGATTGCCGGCTCAGAGAAAAGTGGTATCCGGGCGGCCAACCCGGACCTGTTCGCCAATCACAAAGTCATTCTGACCCCGGCCGACGATGCCGATGCGGCGGCGCTTTCAGGGCTAACGGCTCTGTGGGAGGGCACCGGTGCAACGGTCCTGACCATGTCGGTGGCGTATCACGACGAAGTGTTGGCGGCCACCAGTCATTTGCCCCATCTCATTGCTTTTTCCCTGGTGGACACCCTGGCGGGCGAAGACCAGAATATGGACATTTTCCGGTACGCCGCCGGTGGCTTCCGGGACTTCACCCGCATTGCCGCCAGTGATCCGGTAATGTGGCATGACATTTTTTTGTCAAACCGCGATGCCGTGTTGCGCGTGATTGATCATTTTACCCAAGACCTGGATCAGCTCAGGGCGGCCATTGCCAATGGCGATGGCGCAACCCTGCTGCGGGTTTTCAGTCGCGCCAAAGCGGCGCGGGAACATTTTTCGAAGATGCTTTCAGGACAGGCTTACGTGACTAACAATACCGACAAGCAGGTTATTTTTTCTATGCAGCCCGGCGGTACCGTTCGGGGTGACATTCGGGTTCCGGGTGACAAATCCATGTCGCACCGGTCGATCATGCTGGGTGCCCTGGCCGAAGGTATTACCGAGGTGAAGGGCTTTCTGGAAGGCGAAGACAGCCTGGCCACCTTGCAGGCATTCAGGGATATGGGCGTAACCATTGAGGGCCCGGAAGACGGCTTCGTGCGCATTCATGGCGTGGGTATGCACGGGCTCCAGGCACCGCGCGGCCCTCTGTACCTGGGTAACTCCGGTACGGCTATGCGCCTGTTCTCTGGCCTGCTGGCGGCGCAGCCGTTTGACTCCGAGTTAACCGGCGATGCCAGCTTGTCCAAGCGCCCAATGGGCCGGGTTGCTGACCCGCTGCGTGCGATGGGTGCGGTGATTGATACCGCCGAGGGTGGTCGCCCACCGCTCAGGATCCGCGGCGGTAACCCGTTGACCGGTATCCACTATGAAATGCCGGTTGCCAGTGCCCAGGTCAAGTCCTGCCTGCTGCTGGCGGGCCTGTACGCCGAAGGCGTGACGTCGGTAACTGAACCCGCACCGACCCGTGACCATACCGAACGAATGCTGGAGGGCTTCGGTTACCACGTTCACCGCGATGGTGCCACAGCCAGCGTCACCGGTGGTGGCAAGCTGACTGCCTGCGCCATTGACGTGCCGGCGGATATTTCCTCGGCGGCATTCTTCCTGGTGGCGGCGAGTATCGCACCGGATTCCGACCTGACCCTGCGCCATGTTGGCATGAACCCGACACGGGTAGGGGTGATCAATATCCTTCGCCAGATGGGTGCCAACATTGAGGTACTCGAAGAGCGGGTGATTGGCGGCGAGCCCGTGGCTGACCTGCGTGTTCGGTCCGCAGAGCTGCGCGGTATTGATATTCCGGAAGACCAGGTGCCGCTGGCGATCGACGAATTTCCGGTGCTGTTTATTGCTGCAACCTGCGCCAAGGGCCGCACCGTGTTGCGTGGGGCAGAAGAGCTTCGGGTAAAAGAAAGTGACAGGATTCAGGTCATGGCGGACGGGCTTGCGGCTCTGGGCGTTGAAACCACGGTTACTCCGGATGGTATTGTCATCGAGGGCGGCCAGACCATTGGTGGCGGCACGGTTGAAAGCCATGAAGATCACCGGATCTCCATGTCGTTCGCCGTTGCCTCTCTGCGAGCCACTGGCCCTATCCGCATCAACGATTGTGCAAATGTGGCTACGTCGTTCCCGGGCTTTGTTGACCTGGCCAAACAGACTGGCATTCAAATCAGTACAGAAGGCGAGTTTTAATGACCCAAAGCAAGGCACCGGTAATCGCCGTTGATGGTCCCGGAGGTTCCGGTAAAGGTACCATCACTCAGATGCTGGCCAGAAAGCTTGGCTGGCATCTGCTCGACAGTGGGGCGCTTTATCGGTTGACGGCATTGGCGGCTATGCGACAGGGCGTGGCATTGAATGACGAAGCCGGTCTGGTAAAGGTGGCGGCCACCCTGGATGTGGCTTTCGAGCCCACCGGCGAAGGCCACCCGGTAAAGGTGGTGCTGGCAGGTGAGGACGTAACCTCGGAAATCCGCACTGAAACCTGTGGCGACAATGCCTCAAAGGTGGCGGTGATACAGCCGGTGCGGGATGCGCTGTTGCAACGCCAGCGGGATTTTCGGCAGCTGCCCGGGCTGGTGGCAGATGGTCGGGATATGGGAACGGTGGTTTTCCCCGATGCGCCGGTAAAGATATTCCTGACCGCCAGTGCCGAGGAGCGGGCGCGGCGCCGTTATAATCAGTTGAAGCAAGCAGGGGTCGATGTTAACATTGACGCCCTTTTGGAAGAGATACGGGTGCGTGACGATCGGGATATGAACCGGTCAGCGGCCCCTCTCAAGCCTGCAGATGATGCGCAAGTCATTGATTCTACGGGTTTGAGTATAGAAGAGGTGTTAGACAGGTGTATGGCCGCAGCAGGTCAGGCCTGACTACACCTTTTTGTTGTTGGAATGCCGGAAACAGCGCTAAATTGCCAGCCGCTGGCTGATTCCGGAAATCGTTAACAGACCGTGTTGCTGGCGGCACGGAGCACACTTGCGTTGATCATATAGGGCACATAATGAGCGAGAGCTTTGCGGATCTTTTCGAAGAAAGTTTGAAAGAAATCGATATGCAACCAGGTTCCATTGTTCAGGGAACCGTTGTAGACGTCGATAACGACTGGGTCACCGTTAACGCCGGACTGAAGTCCGAAGGCGTTATCCCCGCCTCCCAGTTCCTGAACGAAAAAGGCGAGTTGGAAGTAGCTATCGGCGACGTTGTCGATGTGGCTCTCGATGCAGTTGAAGACGGTTTCGGTGAAACCCGTCTGTCCCGTGAGAAGGCCAAGCGCGCTGAAGCCTGGAAGGTACTTGAGAAGTCCTTCGAAGCGGAAGAAGTGGTCAAGGGTATTATCAATGGCAAGGTCAAAGGTGGTTTCACTGTTGATCTGGCTGGCATCCGTGCCTTCCTGCCGGGTTCCCTGGTAGACGTTCGTCCGGTTCGCGACACTGCGCACCTGGAGAACAAAGAACTCGAATTCAAGGTTATCAAGCTGGACCAGAAGCGTAACAACGTGGTTGTTTCCCGCCGCGCCGTTCTGGAAGCTGAAAACAGCGAGCAGCGCGAAGCTCTGCTGGAAACCCTGACCGAAGGTCTGGAAATCAAGGGTATCGTCAAGAACCTGACCGACTACGGCGCGTTCGTAGATCTGGGCGGTGTTGACGGCCTGCTGCACATCACCGATATGGCCTGGAAGCGCATCAAGCATCCGAGCGAAATCGTGAATGTGGGCGACGAAATCAATGTTAAGGTCCTGAAGTTTGATCGCGAGCGTAACCGCGTATCTCTGGGTCTGAAGCAGCTGGGTGAAGATCCGTGGGTAGAAATCAAGGCCCGTTACCCTGAAGGTGCCAAGGTTACTGCACGCGTTACCAACCTGACTGACTACGGCTGCTTTGCCGAGCTGGAAGAGGGTGTTGAAGGTCTGGTTCACGTATCCGAAATGGATTGGACCAACAAGAACATCCATCCGTCCAAGGTTGTTCAGGTAGGCGACGAAGTTGAAGTGATGATCCTGGATATCGACGAAGAGCGTCGTCGTATTTCCCTGGGCATCAAGCAGTGCGTTGCCAACCCGTGGGAAGACTTCTCCGGCAAGTTCAACAAGGGCGACCGTATCTCCGGCAAGATCAAGTCAATCACTGACTTCGGTATCTTCATCGGCCTGGACGGTGGCATCGACGGTCTGGTTCACCTGTCTGACATCAGCTGGAACGAGACTGGCGAAGAAGCCGTTCGCGAGTACAAGAAAGGCGACGAAGTTGAAACCGTTATCCTGTCTGTTGATCCAGAGCGCGAGCGCATCTCCCTGGGTATCAAGCAACTGGAAAGCGATCCGTTCGCCGAGTTCGTTCAGCTGAACGACAAGGGCTCCATCGTTAAGGGTACTGTTTCTGCAGTAGACGCCAAAGGCGCTACCATTGCCCTGAACGAGGAAGTTGAGGCGGTACTGAAGGCTTCTGAAATCAGCCGTGACCGCGTTGAAGACGCGCGTAACGTTCTGAAAGAAGGCGAAGAAGTTGAAGCGAAGATCATCAGCATCGATCGCAAGAACCGCGTAATCAACCTGTCTGTCAAGTCCAAAGACGTTGAAGACGACAAGCAGGCTCTGGAAAACGTACGTAGCAAAACTGCAGAATCCTCTGGTGCGACCACCATCGGTGATCTGATCAAAGAGCAGATGCAGCAGCAAAACGCCAATAAGGATTAATTTTCCGGTTGGCATCAAAAAAACGGGCTCTAAGAGCCCGTTTTTTTTGTGTTTTTTTCTGGTTTGGCTAAACTAGAGGCACTGGGACCCGGTAATTGACTGCGGAATAATAATGACAGAGGGAAACGCCTCATGACGAAGTCCGAACTGGTTGAACTGATTGCCTCCAAGCAAACACAGCTCTCCGTCAAGGATGTGGAGTTAGCGGTTAAGACCATCATCGAGCATATGTCTCAGGCCCTTGCCGATGGTCAGCGTATTGAAATCAGGGGATTTGGCAGCTATTCCCTGCACCACCGGGCAGCCCGAACCGGGCGTAATCCGAAAACTGGTGAAGCGGTGCAACTGCCTGCCAAGTATGTTCCGCACTTCAAGCCCGGCAAAGAATTGCGTGAGCAGGTGAATGACAGCTTGAAGAAGGGTTTTTAAACCCGGTTCCAGGCAATGCTGATGGAACACCGCACTATCGGGCCTGGCGCCCGTCTGGAGAGATATTGACATGGCAGGACTGCAGAAGATCCTAATCACCGTTCTGGTTCTGGTTCTGATACTCCTGGCGCTGGTGTTTTCTCTGAACAATCAGATGGCCGTTTCGCTCAATTTCCTGTTGTTTGAAACGCAGCCCCATGGTGTTGCCGTCTGGATTATCATGTCGTTTGTGATTGGCGCCCTTGTGGGGGTGTTGATTACCTTACTTGCCACATTCCGTACGTCGGTGTCCCGGCGGACTCTCAAAAAAAGACTCGAGCGTGCTGAGCACGCATTAGAGAAATCCAGGGCACAGAACGACCGGGCAATTTGATGGAAATAGTTCTACAGTGGCTGCTTCTGACGGTAGCGGTCGCTGCCGGCTGGGTGGTCGGCAGGTTTGGTAGCCAGGGCAAGCGCCGCTCCCGGGCCATTTCCGATGAAGATTCCGTTCGCGACCGTCTGCAATTCCTGTTTACCAACTACTCTGACCAGGCTGTGGACAACTTTGTGCAGTCCCTGGCCGTCAATAAAGATACCGTTAGCCTGCATCTGTCTATCGGGAGCCATTTCCGCAATAAGGGCGAAACCGATCGCGCCATTCTGATCCACCAAAACCTGCTGGCCCGGCCCGAACTGCCGGCGCGCTATACGCCCCAGGTTACCCTGGAGCTGGCAATGGATTATCTCAATGCCGGCCTGCACGATCGGGCGGAAGCCCTGCTGCATCAGTTGATGGGAGACCGGGAGTACGGCCGCCGCGCTGCTACGGCCTTGATCGAGCTGTATCAGCAGGAGCGGGAGTGGGAAAAGGCTGCCCAGGTGGCACAGACCCTTACCCGTAGCGACGCAGATCCTGCGATGGTCAAAACACTGGCGTACATTACCTGCGAGTTGTCCGATGCGGCCCTGGCCAAAGACGATCGCTGGACTGCCCAGAAACTGGCCAAGGAGGCCCTCGACTACGACCGCTCCTGTGTTCGCGCAACCTTGTTGCTGATGAAACAGCAGATCCGCCAGGGCAACTTCCGCGAAGCCGGCAATCAAAGCCTGAAGGTGTTTGAACAGAACCCGGAGTTTGGTCCGGAGGCCATCGACCGCCTGATGAAGCTCGAGCGGGAACACGGTGATGTAGGCAGGCTGGTCAAAAAACTCCGCAAACTCTATGAGCAGTATCCGAGTACCAGTTTGTTGCTGGCGCTGGTGGAATCGGTGGAGCGTTCCTTTGGTCGCCCCGCTGCTATTGATCTGCTCCGGCAGGAGCTGGAAATTCGGCCTTCTGTTCGTGGCCTGCTCCGGCTGGTGGAAATGGCCGGCTATGAAAAAGGCATGACCACAGACGAAGGCCGCCTTGTCAGCCGTATTGGCCACCTGATTCTCGCCAACCGGCCGGTTTACCGTTGCGTCAGTTGCGGTTTCTCAGGCCAGCAGCTGCACTGGCTTTGCCCCAGCTGTAAGCAGTGGGAAACGGTGCGTCCCATCCAGGGCGTTGAAGCCGAATAATGTTTTAACCTTTTGAACCGGAACCTGACCGTGCAAAACCTTAATGACCCGAAAATCATCGTTGCCCTGGACTTCCCCTCCCAGAACCCGGCCCTGGCGCTGGCTGATCAGCTGGACCCGGCCAAATGCCGGTTGAAAGTAGGCAAAGAGTTGTTCACCCGTTCCGGCCCGGAATTGGTCAAATCACTGCAGGGCAGGGGCTTTGACGTGTTCCTGGATCTGAAATTCCACGACATCCCGAACACCACTTCCGCGGCGGTTGCTGCGGCGGCGGATCTGGGTGTGTGGATGGTAAATGTGCATGCCTCGGGTGGTGAGAAAATGATGGTTGCCTGCCGCGAGCGCCTGGAGTCGTTCGGGGCGGATAAGCCGCTGCTGATCGCCGTCACGGTGCTGACCAGTATGTCCGATGCGGACCTGGCCGGTATCGGCATCACCGGTTCCGCAGAGGTCCACGTTTCCCGCCTGGCCACCCTGACCAGAAACTGCGGCCTGGACGGCGTCGTCTGCTCCGCCCAGGAGGCGCCCAGACTGAAAACAGAGCAGGGCGCCGACTTCCAGCTAATCACCCCGGGAATCCGCCCGTTGACCGCCGATAAAGGTGACCAACAGCGCATCATGACCCCAACCGACGCCCTCAAAGCCGGCTCTGACTACCTCGTCATCGGCCGCCCCATTACCCAGGCGCCCGACCCTCTGGCCGCCTTGGAGGCGATTCACGCTGAGGTGGTTTCGGTCTGACTTTCGGGCTCTGTCCCAGGTCCTGGCCCTAGCCTTCCGAGGTGGCGGACCGGGCACGGATGGGTGTCCCTCCCGAAAAACGCTACGAGCACATCCATGTGCGCTTCGCTACGGCCATCCATGGCCTCCGAGATTTTCGGGAGGGACACCCATCCGCGCCCTTCAGGCAAATGGAGGTGTAGTCAAAGTACGTTGAAGGAGCTTTCTGGATTCTTTTCAGTGGTAATAGCTTTTTTCTGTTCCCAGGTTCCCGATTCTTGATCGCCTATACTTGCGTTCGCTGAGTGTCAGGGTGGGATAGCCTTTCCAAAAATCTCGTAGGCCATGGATGGCCGGAGCGAAGCGCACATGGATGTGCTCGTAGCGTTTTTTGGAAAGGCTATCCCACCCTGACACGCCACCAAAACAAGCAGGCTAGGGCGGGAGTTCGGCAAACCGCCAAATGTTGCAGGCAATAGAAACAAACGAGAGCGAACGAAAAAAAGCCCGCTAATTCAAAGAGCTAGCGGGCTTTCGGAATAGTGGCTCCCCGACCTGGGCTCGAACCAGGGACAAACGGATTAACAGTCCGTTGCTCTACCAACTGAGCTATCGGGGAACGTCGTCATGTGACGAGGCGCGTATATTAAGTTGGCTATACCGCCTCGTCAACCCTCTGACTAAAAATTTTTAGCCAAGCGCCTTCCGCAAACGCTCAACCGCCTTCTGCAGATTATCCATGCTGGTGGCAAAGCTCAGACGCATGTGGCCCGGGCTGCCGAAGGCAGAACCCGGAACCAGGGCTACGCCCGCTTCGGTCAGCAGCTTCTCGGCAAACTCAACGTCTGTGTTCACGCCGTCAGTGGCATTGATTGCGCCCTGGAAGCTTGGGAACACATAGAAGGTGCCGTCACCATTCAGGCATTCAACGCCAGGCAGCTTGTTCAGGGCGGCTACCAGCCAGTCGTGGCGTTCCTTGAACGCCTTGACCATCTCGCCCACACACTCCTGCGGGCCGTCCAGGGCTGCCTGGGCGGCGGCCTGGGAGATAGAGGCCGGGTTGGAGGTGCTCTGGGACTGGATTTTCTTCATCGCGCCGATGATCTTCGCCGGGCCTGCGGCGTAGCCGATACGCCAGCCAGTCATGGAGTAGGCCTTGGACACACCGTTCAGTACGAAGGTACGGTCATACAGCTCCGGGCAGGCGTTCAGGATGTTGCAGAACGGTTTGCCAGTCCACAGGATCGGCTCGTACATGTCGTCGGTGGCAATCATGATATTCGGGTGCTTTTTCAGCACCTCGCCAATCGCCTGCAGCTCTTCCAGGGTGTAAGCCATGCCGCTGGGGTTGGACGGGCTGTTGATCACAAACAGGCGGGTGCGCTCGGTAATAGCGTTTTCCAACTGCTCGGGGGTGATCTTGAAGCGGGTCTCGGCAGAGGTTTCGATAATCACCGGCTTGCCTTCAGCCACCAGCACCATGTCCGGGTAGGAAACCCAGTAAGGCGCAGGGATAATGGCTTCGTCGCCCGGGTTCAATGTGGCCAGGGCAAGGTTGAAAAAGCTCTGTTTGCCACCACTGCTTACCAGGATCTGGTTGGCTTCATATTCCAGGCCGTTGTCCCGTTTGAACTTCGCAATAATCGCTTTCTTCAGGGCCGGCGTACCATCAACGGCGGTGTACTTGGTCTGGCCGTTGTTAATGGCTTCAATGGCTGCCTGTTTGATGTGCTCGGGGGTGTCGAAGTCCGGCTCGCCAGCACCCAGGCCAATAATATCCTGACCGGCCGCGCGGAGTTCTGCGGCTTTGTTGGTGACTGCGAGGGTGGGGGAAGGCTTGATCGCCTGTACTCGGCTGGAAAGTTGAAGGTCCAAACTTGAGCTCCTTAAAGCTGCGTCTTATGGGCTGCGATCGGCCGGGCAACTATGGAGCCAAAGGTGCTGGCTGTTTTTCTCCCAGCCGTCGATCGCACAGATGGTATCATGAAGCAGCCAGAACACTAAATTTCTTGTAGGGGTTGTGCCGTATTGCGGCCGGCGCCGAACCCGGAGGTTAATCGCCAGTTATGGCCAGTAAATCAGCCACTGTTTCCCGTGAAGGTGTGTTCCGAGTTGATTCCCCATATCAGCCGGCCGGTGACCAGCCCAAGGCGATCGCCGGGCTGGTGGACGGCATTCATTCCGGGCTTGCGCACCAGACGTTGCTGGGGGTGACTGGCTCAGGCAAGACGTTCACCATTGCCAATGTGATCCAGGACGTGCAGCGGCCCACCATCATCATGGCCCATAACAAGACCCTGGCGGCGCAGCTGTACGGCGAGTTCAAGGAGTTCTTTCCGGATAACGCGGTGGAGTATTTCGTGTCTTACTACGATTACTACCAGCCGGAAGCCTATGTGCCGTCGTCTGATACCTTCATCGAGAAAGATGCCTCCATCAACGAACACATTGAACAAATGCGTTTGTCTGCCACCAAGGCGTTGCTGGAACGGCCGGATGCGATCATCGTGGCGACGGTGTCGTCCATCTACGGTTTGGGTGATCCGGAATCTTACCTGAAGATGATGCTGCACCTTGACCGGGGTGATCAGATAGATCAGCGCTCGATTCTGCGCCGGCTGGCAGAGCTCCAGTACACCCGTAACGACATAGAGTTCCACCGCGCCAACTACCGGGTTCGGGGCGATGTGATTGATGTGTTCCCGGCGGAATCGGAGCGGGAAGCCATTCGTATCGAGTTGTTTGACGATGAAGTGGAGAACCTCAGCTACTTCGATCCGCTGACCGGCGAGGTACTGCGCCGTGTGCCACGGGTAACCATCTATCCGAAGTCTCACTATGTGACGCCCCGGCAGAAGGTGCTGGATGCGGTCGAGAATATCCGGGCGGAGCTGGACGTGCGTTTGCAGCAGTTGCGGGATAACCACCGGCTGGTGGAGGCCCAGCGCCTTGAGGAGCGCACCCGCTACGACATGGAAATGATGATGGAGCTGGGTTACTGCAACGGCATCGAGAACTACTCCCGCTATTTGTCTGGCCGGGCGCCCGGTGAGCCGCCACCCACCCTGTTTGATTATCTGCCGCCGAACGCCTTGCTGGTGGTGGACGAATCCCACGTGACCATTCCGCAAATCGGCGCCATGTACAAGGGCGACCGTTCCCGGAAGGAAACGCTGGTGGAGTATGGTTTTCGCCTGCCGTCGGCACTGGATAACCGGCCCATGCGGTTTGAGGAGTGGGAGCGAATTGCCCCCCAGATGATCTTCGTGTCGGCCACGCCGGGTAACTATGAGGCGGAGCACGCCGGCCAGGTGGTAGAGCAGGTGGTTCGGCCGACCGGCCTGCTGGACCCGGTGATCGAGGTGCGGCCAGCGTCTACCCAGGTGGATGACCTGCTCTCGGAAATCCACGCACGGGTGGCGGTGGAGGAGCGGGTGCTGGTCACTACCCTGACCAAGCGCATGGCCGAAGACCTTACCGATTTCCTTATGGAACACGACATTCGCGTTCGGTATCTGCACTCAGACATCGACACCGTAGAGCGTGTTGAGATTATCCGGGATTTACGCCGGGGCGAGTTTGATGTGCTCGTGGGCATCAACCTGTTGCGGGAAGGCCTGGATATGCCGGAAGTATCTCTGGTGGCGATTCTGGACGCAGACAAGGAAGGCTTCCTGCGCAGCGAACGCTCGTTGATCCAGACCATCGGCCGTGCCGCCCGTAACCTCAACGGTAAAGCCATTCTGTACGGGGACCGCATTACCGGTTCCATGCAGCGGGCCATTGACGAAACCGAACGCCGGCGAGCGAAGCAGACGGCCCATAACGAAGAGCACGGTGTTACCCCGAAAGGCCTGAACAAGAAGATCGCCGATGTCATGGAGGGAGCCACTGGCGGTGGGCGCGGTCGCCGTAAGGCGGAACGTCCGGGCCAGAAGGCCGCGGAAGAGGCGGAAGGCTATATGGTCAAGGCAGGCAAGCGCTCTCCGGAAGAGTTGCTCAAGGAAGTGACGCGCCTGGAGGATGACATGTACAAGGCCGCCGCCGACCTGGATTTCGAAACCGCAGCGCGATTGCGGGACCAGATCTCCGAACTCAAGGAAGCGGCGATTCGTACCGGCTGATCAGGGCCGTTTCGGCCCGACGATCACGGCCGCCTGCAAGGGTTGGTTGCGGCCGTAGCTGGACATCTTGCCAAATACCCGTTTGTCGACAGGCAAATATTGTTTGTCGGCGACGGTCTCGCCCACGTCAGTATCGATCTCCGGGTCGTGCAGGTACACAAAGTCTTCATCCATAGCGCACACGGTCACCCAGTGGGGTACACGACTGCGGTTGAGCTGCCAGGTACTGATCAGGATGACCGGGATGCGGCCCTCGTGCAGGGCGGCTTCCATGGCTTCCAGGGTCAGTGGGTCATGGTGCAGCTGGATGCCGGTCTGGCCAATATCGTGCAGGAAGCCTTCGTGCACCAGTTCCAATACCCGCTTTTTATCGTCGTTACGCACGGTATCCTTAAACAGGGCGCCTTCCTGACTGATCCAGGCGCTGGCCTCAAAGCCTCGGTGCCATGCTGACAAGGCCAGGCCATGGGGCCCGCAGCCACCGTGACCGGCGAGCATGAAGATCGTCGTGGCCTCTCGCCAGATCTTCAATTCTTCCAGGGTGTTCAGCTGCTGGTCTTCGTCCAGGGCAGCCATGGCCATGATCAGGGCAGAGGGGCCGCAGGTAAACTCGGTGGTTTGGGGGTAATAGGGTACCGGGAGATACTCCCGGGAAGGCTCGTAATAGAGAATACGCCGTTCGAAGCGCAGGGCATCGCCATGGTCTTCGTAATAGTCCCGGTAGGTACCGAATTGGCGATAGCCCAATCGTTTGTATAGATTGATGGCACCGGCGTTATCTTCCCGAACCTCCAGGCGCATGATGATGCGGTCTGCTTCTACGGCTTCCTTCTCTGCCTCCCGCACCAATTGCTCGCCCACGCCCCTGCCGCGCACGGTTGGCGATACCGCGATTGAATAAATCCGTGCCAGACGGGTGGCGGCATTCATCAGCACCAGGCAATAGCCCACCAGCTCGGAGCCTTGCTCCGCCACTATCAGGCGGTCCCGTGGCATTTCCAGGAACCGTCGGAAACTGCGTCGGGAAATACGGTCATCGGTAAAACAACGATTTTCCAACTGCACCAGGGCAGTCAGATCGTCGGCGACTGCTTGTCGAAGCAAAACATCATGCATGGTTAACAAATCCCGGTCGCGAAAATCGCAGAAGCTGGCGAGCACTTCCACCGCAGCTATTATGGTAGAGACAGGTTGGTTTCGATAGCGGGCGATCATGCGTAAAAGCACGCATCCAGCCTGGATTGTACCAGACGTCACAGCGGCGTATTGTTGCGCCCATTACCCGGCTGAACCTTTCAGGGAGGAACGCCTTTAATGTCCCGTTTGTTAATCGTTGTGGACCGTGCCAAAGACTGGTCACCCTATTACCCCAGCGAGGATGTACTGACCTTTGATCAGTATCTGAATTTTTCCGCCCCCGCCAATAGCCGGGTGCGTGTGATCAACCTTTGCCAGAGCGCGAAATACCTGAGCCGGGGTTATTACTGTTCTTTGTTGGCAGAGGCCCGGGGCCACCATGTGGTGCCCTCGGTGATGACCTTGAACGATTTGAGCCGCAAGGGCTTGTTCTCGCTGGAGCTGGAGGAGCTGGATCACAGTGTCATTCAGTGGCTGGAGCAGGAAGCCCGGGAAATTGACCCGGCCACTGATGAGCGGGATGCCACCCACGAAGTGCGCATTCGCACCTATTTTGGCCAGGCAGAGCATGCGGATCTCAAGCCGGTAGCCCGGGCCTTGTTTGAGCGCTTTCCCTGCCCAATTCTGGAAGTGGTGTTCCGCCACCGCAAGCAGTGGCAGATCGAATCCATGAAACCGGCCGCCCCGGCGGATCTGGATGAGCGCGAACAGGATGTGTTTGCGGCGGCGCTCGACCGTTTCAGCAGCATGATCTGGCGCAAGCCGAGAACGCGTCGGCGCTATCGTTTTGATCTGGCCATGCTGGTGAACCCGGAAGAGGAAATGCCCCCGAGTGATGAGGCCGCCCTAAAAAGATTTGAGCGGGCAGGGCGAAAGCTGGGTATCAATGTAGAAAGAATTACCCGTCGGGACTACATGCGGTTGCCGGAATACGATGGCCTGTTCATTCGGGAAACCACCGCGATTGATCATCACACCTACCGGTTTGCCCGCAAGGCAGAGGCGGAAGGTATGGTGGTTATTGATGACCCGGTCTCGATACTGCGTTGCACCAACAAGGTGTTCCTGGCGGACCTGCTGAAGAACAACAAGGTGCCAACCCCAAAAACACTGATCCTGTCCAAAGATCAGAAAGATGCGGTTGATCAGGTGGTCAGTGAGCTGGGTTTCCCGGTGGTCATCAAGATTCCGGACGGCGCCTTCTCAAGGGGCGTGGCCAAAGCCAAGGATGAGAAAGAGCTGAGGGCGGGCCTTAAAGAGCTGTTCAAGCAATCAGCACTGGTGTTGGCCCAGGAGTATTTCTACACCGATTACGACTGGCGCATTGGTGTGTTGGGCGGCCGCGCCATCTATGCCTGCAAATACATGATGGTGAAGGGGCATTGGCAGATCTACCAACACGGTGGCGCGGCGGTGGAAAGCGGCGGGTTTGAAACCATGCCTACCTATGAGGTGCCCCGGAATGTCATCCAGGCGGCGCTGAACTCCACCCGACTGATCGGTAATGGACTGTATGGGGTGGACATCAAACAGGCCGGCAACCGGGTGGCCGTCATTGAGGTAAACGACAACCCCAGCATCGATTCCGGTGTGGAAGACAAATTCCTGGGCGGCGAGCTTTATACCCTGGTAATGCAGGAGTTCCTGTCCCGCATGGAAGAAAACCGGCGCCGGTAATACCGGCGCTTGATCAGCTTGCAGACACCCAAACCCGGACTGAACCAAACCAGGGATAGGGTGCCAGCACCTCCCGGACGCTTTCGGTGGTCAACGCGGGTGCGGGATGCTGTTCGTCCAGGAAGACTTCGATATGAACCCGGTTTTTGAGGTAATGCAGTCTCAGCCGGCTATGTGGTGGCAGCTCACCGAGCTGCTGCGACAGCAGGTGGCGGATATCCTCGCGGCTGGGTAAGTGTGGGTCGGTCTGATGCGGTGTGTGTTCGTCGTTCTCGGCATCGATATGAAAGTTGATGTCCCGGATATTATCGATGGCGTCCCTCATGCCGGAAACCACCTTCATGCCGATCTGGTGTCCCTCAGAAACGCTTATCTCAGGCCGAACAACCAGGTGGACATCCAGTAGTATGTCGTGACCCATACGCCGGCTGCGTAGCTCGTGAACATTACGCACGCCGTCTGTGTCCATGGCAATGGCTCGCAACACCCGGGTATCTTCCGCAGACAGTCCGGTATCGACGAGTTCCTTGACGCTGTCCCAGGTGAATTTCCAGCCAATATGAATAATGATGCCGGAGATAACCACAGCGGCAAGGGTATCCAGCCAAACATATCCGACCATTGCACCGACAGTGGAAACCAGAACAACGACCGATGAAAATGCGTCTGTCCGGCTGTGCCAGGCGTTTGCGATCAGCAGGTCGGATCGAATTTTGATGCCCACATGGCGGGTATAACGGTAGATCCATTCCTTGGAGGCGACCGATATCCCCGCAGCAACCAGAACCGGCCAGCCCGGTACCGCGAGATCCTCTCCGGAGACCAGGCGCAGAATGTTCTCCCAGGCCAGGGCTGCGCCCACGGCGATCAGTATGCTCCCCAGCAGGAGTGTGCCGAGCGTCTCGATGCGCTGATGTCCGTAGGGATGGTCATCATCCGGGCCTTTACGTGACAGCCGCATCACTGCGAGAACAACCCAGTCGGAGACAACGTCGGTAAACGAGTGGATGCCATCCACCACCAGGGCGTGGGAATGAAAAAGAGTGCCGCCAATAATTTTTATCACACCAAGGACTGCATCCAGGACCATGCCAATAATGGTGACCCGGGAGGCGGCGTGTTTTTCCTGTTGCAAGTCCTTGTCAGTCCGTAGATGGGCCTTTGGGGGCTGATCCATGGCTCAGGCTCCGATCATTCTGTTGGTAGCCAGTATAGCAGCAGGAATGGAAAATTTGGGGAGAATTAATCGGGAAACGCAGGTCGATTTATGCACATGATGACAAAGTCGTTACCCACTACCACTTTGTAACCAAAGTCGTCAAATGGTTATTTTGTCTTTTTAAGTCATTGATTTTAAAATAAAAATTAACTGATCAAAAAATGATCAATTTGTAGGCTGGCGCAGTTATCAAGGGGTCGAGACGCTTGCCCCGACATTTTCAACAGAGTTATCCACAGATTCCGTGGAAAAGCCCCGCCAGCCGCTGAGGCATGGGCTTTTACGTTGTATTGAAGGTTCGGGAGGATGGTGTGGAAAACTTCCGGTATACTCCGGCCACCCCTCGGCAAGGAGCTCCAAGATGTACAGCATGCTACGTAATTTACTTTTCCGGCTGCCCCCGGAACAGGCCCATAATGCTGCCCTCAGGGGGCTGGATCTGGCCTACAAAACCGGCATTATAAATATTATTTCAAAGCGCCCGGAGCCGTGCCCGGTTAATGTCATGGGGCTGGAGTTCCCCAATCCGGTAGGCCTGGCCGCCGGCCTGGACAAAAATGCTGACCACCTGGATGCCCTGGGAACCCTGGGTTTCGGGTTCATTGAAGTGGGCACCGTCACACCCCTGGCACAGCCGGGCAACCCCAAGCCGCGGATGTTCCGCCTGCCCGAAAACCAGGCCATCATCAACCGCATGGGCTTTAATAATGAAGGCCTTGGTCATCTGGTGAGCAATGTTGAGAAGCGTCGTTATCGCGGTATCCTGGGCATTAACGTGGGCAAGAACAAAGATACCCCGAACGAGCAGTCCGAACAGGACTACCGTAAGGGCATCGCCGCAGTTTACCCCCATGCCGACTACATCACGGTAAACGTGTCGTCGCCAAATACCCCGGGGCTGCGTGATCTGCAGTTCGGCGACTCGTTGAAGCAGCTATTGCACGCGATCAAAGACGAACAGGCGATCTGC
This sequence comes from Marinobacter sp. KM021, assembly GCF_050707965.1. Taxonomy (NCBI): domain Bacteria; kingdom Pseudomonadati; phylum Pseudomonadota; class Gammaproteobacteria; order Pseudomonadales; family Marinobacteraceae; genus Marinobacter; species Marinobacter sp. KM021. The sequence goes on along the minus strand of NZ_CP136129.1, from coordinate 1,552,516 downwards.
GAGAAAAATATTGGTCGTTATGTACCGGTGGCTGTGAAGATTGCCCCGGATATGGATGATGCAGGCATTCGCTTTGTCGCCGGGGCATTACTCGAGGCGGGCCTGGATGGTGTGATTGCCACAAACACCACTATCAGCCGGGAAGCGGTTCAAGGACACAAGCACGAGCAGGAAGCTGGCGGTTTGAGTGGTGCACCGGTGCGCGAGGCGTCTTTACGGGTTATTCAGGGGTTGTACGCCGAGTTGGGGGACAGAATACCGATTATTGGCGTTGGCGGTATCACTGATGGCGAGAGTGCGGCCGAGAAAATCCGGGCAGGGGCGAAACTGGTGCAAATCTACACCGGCTTTATTTACAAAGGCCCAGCTTTGATTAACGAAGCAGTAGAAGCGATCAGGAAAGAACAGCATAAGTAGTGAGGCCAGAAAGAAGGCGGGCCCGCTGAGCGGGCCCTTGCGGGGAACGAACCCCGTAGCGCTTCTTCGCATGGTACGGGGCGGGAGGCCCCGTTTTGGTTGCTCTGGTTACTGCGTCAGATTGTGGTGTAGCTACAACTAAAAAGAGATCAGGTTAAACGGGGTATGCCAACACCGCGGTCACGTTGCGGTTACGTTGGCAAGTTTGTGGATGCCGGAGACGCCGGTCATGCCCTCCCAGTTATCTGTGCGGCCTTCTCGCCACCCGTTCAGCCATTCCTGGCGCACCTCTGCTTGGTCTAACGGGCAGCTGTCTTTGGATTTGCCGGACACGCCAGCGAGATAACCCCGCTTGAATGCACGAGCGTACATGTCTCTCTTCTGTCTTTTCATGCCGTTCCTCACTGATGGATTAACAGAACAAGCGTGTACACATCTGCCGTGGCCATGGTAAAGAAGGCACCCGTCCGGGATAACCCACTATTGCCAGTTCCGGCCAGAGCAGTCAGGATCCTGTTAACGGAAGCACGGTTATGTTGGCTTCCAGAACGACGCGTCAACTACAAGGTAAGACGAACCTTGCGCGGATGTACACTATTTATTTCATCTATATGAAGCTTTTCTTATAGGTTTGTGAAATAACGATGACGGCCCGAATTCGGGTTTTGCTGCTATTCCGGCGGCTTACCGGCTCTATCCAGAAAACCAGGAGTTGATTTTGTCCAAGCATGTCTTTTTCGTAACCTGTCCCAAGGGTGTTGAGTATCTCCTGGCCGATGAGCTGGAAAGCTTTGGCCTGGCTCATGTGCGCAACGCGCCGGCGGGCGTCTGGGTAGAAGGGGAGCTGGAAGCCGGATATCGCGCCTGTTTGTGGTCCCGGCTGGCCAACCGGGTCATCCTGCACATTGCTGAGGTGGATGCCCGTAGTGCTGACGAACTTTATGAGGGCGTGGTGTCTTTGGACTGGCAATCGCACATTCCCGTCAACGGCAGCTTTCGAGTGACTTTCCTGGGGCAGAACGAAGAAATTCGGAACACACAGTTCGGTGCCCAGAAAGTCAAAGACGGTATCGTAGACAGCATTCGGGGCGCAGGCCTGCCGCGGCCCTCGGTCGCACCAAAAGATCCGGATGTCACCATCTCTGCTCGCCTGAACCGGGGGCGGCTGTCGGTTGGGCTGGACCTTAGCGGGCATAGCTTGCACATGCGGGGATACCGTACTGAACAGGGTCTTGCGCCGTTGAAGGAAAATCTCGCGGCCGCGTTGCTGCTGCGGGCCGGATGGCCGGAAATTGCCGCCGCCGGCGGCGACTTTGTTGATCCCATGTGTGGCTCCGGAACGCTGGTGATTGAAGCAGCGTTGATGGCGCTGGACATTGCGCCGGGCCGAAAGATTGAGCGTTTTGGTTTTGAAAAATGGCCAGGGCATCAGCCGGAACTTTGGCTGGCATTGCGCCAGGAAGTCGAGCGCCGCGCACATGAAGGCAAAAACAAGCGCATACCGGCGTTTGCCGGTTTCGATCAGGACGACCGGGTGATCGACACGGCCCGCAACAACCTGCGCCGGGCTGGTCTGGACAACATCGTAAGCGTAGAGCCCCGGCCGGTATCGGCGTTTGAGCGGCAGCTGGACTGGGCGGATAAGGGCCTGGTGCTGACCAATCCTCCCTATGGTGAACGCCTGAGCGAGCGCAAAGAGCTGGCCGCGCTTTATCAAACCCTCGGTGAAACCGTCTTGCGTGAACTGCCGGGGTGGCGCCTGGCCGTGTTCACCGGTGCACCGGAATTCGGTAAATCCATTGGCCTGCGAAGCTTCAAGCAATACAAATTGTTTAATGGCAAGTTGCCAGCGCAGCTGTTGTTGTTCGAGGTGCAGCCTGAAAACGCCCGCACACCGCGAGACCCGGCTGCGCCCGGGCAGGTTATGCCACGCATCGCCAACCCCGAACGGGCAGACATGCTACGTAATCGCCTTAAGAAGAACCTGAAAACCATCGGCCAGTGGGCGCGGAAGCAGAATGTCAGCTGCTACCGGCTTTACGATGCCGATATGCCTGAATACGCGTTGGCCATCGACCTATACGATGGCAGGGTGCACGTGCAGGAGTACCTGGCCCCGAAGTCTATCGATGAAAAAGCCGCCCGGGAACGTCTGGCCGAGGCTCTGGCGGTCATACCGGAGGTGCTGGACGTTGCCCCCGAGAATCTGGTGTGCAAACAACGCCAGCGTCAAACCGGCACCAAACAGTATGAGAAACAGGCCGCAACCGGCGAATACTTCAACGTGCACGAACACGGCTGCACCCTGAAGGTAAACCTGAAAGACTACCTCGACACCGGCCTGTTCCTGGATCACCGCCCGGTGCGCCACTGGATTCAGCAGCATGCCCGTGGCAAACGCTTTCTGAACCTGTTCTGTTACACCGGCGCAGCCACGGTACACGCAGCCGTTGGCGGCGCCAGCCGGTCCCTGAGCCTGGATATGTCAAAAACCTACGTGAGCTGGGCCCAGGACAACCTGGCCCTGAACGGCGCCGACCTGCGCAAGCACGTGGTAGAGCAGGCGGACTGCCTGTCCTGGCTGGCGGACCGCAAAACCGCCAACCAGACCTTCGACCTGATCTTCATGGACCCGCCCACGTTCTCCAATTCCGCCCGAATGGCCGGTGTTCTGGATATCCAAAGGGATCATGGCACCATGGTTCGTCAGTGTATGGAGCGGTTATCCAGCGATGGTCTGTTGATCTTCTCCAACAACTTTCGGAAGTTTAAACTGGACGAAGACCTGGCGGCAGAATTCGAAGTGAAGGAAGTGACCGCCAGTACGCTGGATAAAGACTTCCAGAGAAATCAGAAGATTCACCGCTGCTGGCACATTCAGCACCGCGCCTGATATCGGGGGAGGAGGCAGGTGGGGCCTTCTTTCCTGGAAACGCTACGAGCACATCCATGTGCGCTTCGCTCCGGCCATCCATGGCCTCCGAGATTCCAGGAAAGAAGGCCCCACCTGCCTCGCCAGACTCTGGCGCTGGATTCGTTGGAAATCCAACGCGGGTCAGAATTCGTAACGCAGCCCCGTAGAAAACTGAAACGTATTGGCACTACTGCCAGTGTCTTTGAACAACCGCCCACCCTCAAACACCAGGAAGGTGTTGCTCAACACCTCGAAGTCCACCCCGGCCAGCCAGCTGATGCTGAAACTGCTGTCGGGGTAATCGCCCTCGAGATCCCGGAACTGCGCGTTGTAGCTTTCCTCACGGTTGGGCAGGGTTGCCTCGCCTTTTACGTGGGTAAAACCGGCCTGCGCATACACGTTGGCATAATCGGTAATCGGGTAGTGCAGGCCCATGTACCAGCTGGCGAAGTAATCGACAGCCAGGGTCAGGTCGCCACCGGAAACATCGGCATCGTTGAAGCCGCCACCCAGACGGATCTCGGCGTGAATCAGGTCGTTCAGGTGACCACCGATAACCAGCGTACCGGCTTGGCCCCAGGCATCCTCCTTGGTGCGCTCACCGATAGAGCGGTGCTCCAGAGCGGTCACCAGTAGGCCAACGTAGCGCTTGTCAGAACGAGGAGTATCTTGTGCCTGTGCCGTCAATGGGGCGAGGCTGATGGCCATCAGGCTGGAGCTGAGGAAACGTAGTGCGACCTTGTTCATTATTATCCGGCTTCCTGTCAGTAACGTTGCTGACGCCAGATTCTGCCTTGTGTAACGCTTTGTTACGCAGACGCCGGTCACACTTCCCCGTGTCAGCCGGCCCGGTTACAGGTCAGCCAGAAGACCTTCCTCCTGCGCGAGCATCAGCAGGGCGTAAACGCCATTCTCCGGGAGTTGTGGTTCCAGGCCTTCGTCGAACATCAGTTGCCGACGGCGGTCTTCAAGGGTGTCGCTGTCGATGCCGATAATCAGTTCGGAAACTGGAGCAATCTCGAAAGGGGCATCCTGGCTGACGGCACTGAAAATCAGGTCGATCAGAATTTCATCCGGGTCTATACCATCCACGTATACGGTCTGGTCTGGCAGGTCCTGATGGAGTTCCTGAACCAGTTCGAGCAGTGGCACGCCCTGTTCTTCGAGGTACAGCAGGTCAAAGTCCCCCAGGTCGCCGTCATCTGGCAGCCAGGCTTCCTCCGGGGCAATAACCACGGTTTTCATCTGGCCGTCTGCCAGCGACCAGGCCATGGCGACGGGGAACAGGGCGTCGTCAGTCTGACAGTATTCGATGTCCAGGAATCGGGGTATCGACACAGTGGGCTCCGGCGTTGATCAGTGGGTGCGTATAGGGACTAACCGGCAGCCTGGTAGGAGCTGGGCCGGCTTCATGCCATACTGTAGCAGCCATTATCATGCAATCAGGAAGATCATGGAACACACTGAATTTAATAATGACTTGATTGAATTTCTGAATGCCTCACCAACACCCTGGCATGCAGTCAGTACCATGAAATCCCGGCTTGATGCCGCCGGTTTTCAGCAGCTGGATGAGCGGGAAGAGTGGGCGCTGGAGCAGGGCCGGGGCTATTACGCCATTCGCAATGGCTCCTCCCTTATTGCCTTCCGTACCGGCCAGAATGACGTAGTGACTTCCGGCATCCGGATGGTGGGTGCCCATACCGACAGCCCCTGCCTGAAGGTAAAGCCAAACCCCGAAATCCGCCGCAAGGGCTTTTTCCAGTTGGGTGTGGAAGTATACGGCGGCGTGTTGCTGAACCCGTGGTTTGACCGGGATCTGTCGCTGGCCGGCCGGGTTACGGTTCTGGATGAGGACGGTAAGGTTCGGGACACTCTGGTGGACTTCCGTAAGCCGGTGGCGATTATTCCCAGCCTGGCCATTCACCTGGACCGGGAAGCCAACAGCAATCGGTCGGTGAATGCCCAGACAGACCTGCCTCCGGTGGTTATGCAACTGCCGGAAACCGATACAACGTCATTCGCTGACTTGCTGCGTGAGCAGTTGATCAGTGAATCCGGCCTGAAGATTCGTAAGGTGCTGGGCTATGAGTTGAGTTTCTACGATGCCCAGGGCGCGTCTTTCGTGGGGCTGCGTGAAGAGTTTCTGGCTTCTGCCCGGCTTGATAACCTGTTGAGCTGCTATATCGGTTTGCAGTCGCTGTTGAACACCTCTGGTGATGAAGCCGCGCTGCTGGTGTGCAATGATCACGAAGAAGTCGGCAGCATGTCGGCGGAGGGTGCCCAGGGGCCATTCCTGGGAGCCGTGCTGGAGCGTTGGTGTGGCGCTGGCAAGGGTAGGGCGATTGCCCGCTCCATGATGATCTCTGCGGATAACGCCCATGGCGTGCACCCTAACTTCATGGACAAACACGATGAAAACCACGGCCCGATCCTGAACCAGGGGCCGGTCATCAAGGTTAACCACAACCAGCGCTACGCCACCAACAGTCGGTCGGCCGCTTTGTACCGGCATATCAGTGATGAGCTTGGCCTGCCGCACCAGACCTTTGTCGTGCGCAGTGACATGGGATGCGGCAGCACCATCGGGCCGCTGACCGCCGGTAATATGGGCGTGACCACGCTGGATATCGGTGTGCCGCAGTTTGCCATGCACTCTATTCGGGAAATGATCGGTAGCCAGGATGGCTATACCCTGTATCAGGTCCTGAGGGAATTCATGCAGCGGGAAGAGGTTTTCTGAGGTAGAAATGAAAAAGCCGCTGATGTTGAATCAGCGGCTTTCTCGGAATAAGTGGCTCCCCGACCTGGGCTCGAACCAGGGACAAACGGATTAACAGTCCGTTGCTCTACCAACTGAGCTATCGGGGAACAGCATCAAGTGGCGGGCATATTAAGTTCTTTAATAGTGTTCGTCAACCCCCTGAAAAGAAAGGTCAAAATTTGCACAAGCGCAGTCAATCGGGCTACCGCCCACCGGTCTGGTTACGTAACGGGCACATCCAGTCTGTGTGGCCAACGCTGTTTCGGAACGTGGCTATGCCACAGCCGGAAACCGCTGTTCTGGCCACGCCGGATAACGACGAACTGCACCTGGATTGGTACCGTCAGGGCAGTGACCGCCTGGCCATCGTGTCCCATGGTTTGGAGGGCCACAGCAGGCGCCCCTATGTGCTCGGGCTGGCGCGGGCATTAATGGCGGATGGCTGGGATGTGCTGGCCTGGAACTTCCGATCTTGCGGAGGGGTGATGAACCACCAACCCCGGTTCTACCACAGCGGCGCCACGGAAGACCTGCATACGGTGGTGTCCCACGCGCTGGAAGGCCACTACAGCAACCTGTTCCTGTCTGGCTTCAGTATGGGCGGCAACCTCACCCTGCTTTACCTCGGCCAGCAGGGCGAGCGGGTTGATAGTCGCATCAGCGGTGCCGTTGCCTACTCAGTGCCCGCAGACCTGGCTGGCAGCGCGGATATGCTGGCCCTGCCCAGTCGCAGGATCTACATGCAGCGCTTTCTGAGGGATCTGCACGGCAAAATGCAGGAAAAGGCCCGTCGGTTTCCGGACCTGATTGACGTAACCGGGTTCGACAACATCCGCAACTTTCACGAATTTGATAACCGCTACACCGCACCCCTGCATGGCTTCCGGGATGCCCAGGACTACTGGGCCAGCTGCTCGGCACTGTTTCGGTTGAAGGACATACGGGTACCGGCGTTGATGGTTAATGCGGTAGACGATCCCTTCCTGTCAGCCCGGTGTTTCCCGGAAGGCCGTAAGGTTCTCGGCGCCTACGTTACCGTTGAAGCGCCAAAGTGGGGCGGGCATGTGGGGTTTGTTGAACACGCCCGTGATGGTTATTACTGGTCTGAGCGCAGGGCGCTGGGGTTCCTGTCCAGAATTAATGGCTCTAGTTGAGGCCATAGGTTGTCCAGCAGTACCGGCTGGGCAGCCTCGGTGGGGTGAATGCCGTCTTCCTGCATTAACCCATCCTCGTTGTAAATGCCTTCAAGAAAAAAGGGAACCAGAGGCGTGTCGTAGCGGTCAGACAGCTTCGGGAAGATGTCCGCAAACATGCGGGTGTAACGCTGGCCGTAATTCGGTGGAATCTGCATGCCCACCAGCACCGGGGTGGCACCGATATCCCGTACCTGCTCGATCATGTCAGCCAGGTTGGATTCGATCACATCCGGCGGAAAGCCGCGCAGGCCGTCATTACCGCCAAGCTCGATGATCACAACGTCTGGCTGGTTTTTCTGAAGCAGGTCAGGCAATCGCCGAAGCCCGCCATCGGTGGTCTCGCCGCTGATGCTGGCGTTCACAACGTCCCAGTTCAGGCCTTGTTCATCAAGCCTGTCCCTCAGCAGCTGAACCCAGGCGGTGTCGGACGGCACGCCATAGGCGGCACTGAGGCTGTCGCCGACCACCAGTAGTGTGTTCTGGCTGGCCAGGGCGGAGAGCGACAGCAACATCAGTGCTGAGAGGGCAAATGATCTGACCAACGCCGATACCGTATGCATAGTAAATTCGTATACCCTTTACAGATTCAATAAAACACAGCACCAGACAACGGAGCCACCGTGAACCAGATGACGGACCCCAAGCTAGCCGCCACAAACCCCATGTTACGGGTGACCGACCTTACTCACCGGGTGAGCCTGGAAACTGATACGTTGACGATCTTGCAGGGGGTCAGTCTGGAAATCAATCGGGGAGAGTCCGTAGCCATTGTTGGCCGCTCCGGTTCCGGAAAAACCACTTTGCTCGGATTGCTTGCCGGGCTGGACACCCCGACCGAAGGTAAAGTAGAGCTGGACGGTGCTGTAATCAGCAGCCTGACGGAAGACCAACGCGCCCAGCTCCGGGCGAGCCGGGTTGGCTTCGTGTTCCAGTCATTCCAGCTGTTGCCGGCGCTGAGCGCGCTGGAGAATGTCATGCTGCCCCTCGAACTGGCGGGGATGGAATCGCCGGAGGCGCGGGCCAAAGAGCTGCTGGAGCGTGTAGGGTTGGGTGAGCGCCTGAGCCACACGCCACGGCAATTGTCTGGTGGTGAGCAGCAGCGGGTCGCCATTGCCCGGGCCTTTGCTTCAGACCCGGTGATCCTGTTTGCCGATGAGCCCACCGGCAATCTGGATAACCGCACGGGCCAGGCGGTGTCGGATCTGCTGATGGACCTGAACCGGGAGCAGGGCACTACATTGGTCATGGTCACCCACGATGAACACCTGGCAGCCCGGTGTGGCCGGCAACTTCACATTGAAGCCGGTGTGCTGACAGAGCCGGAAGCGGCCCGGGAGTTGGCTGACTGATGGCGGCTGCAAAAAAACTGATGTCGGTGCGCCGGGACTGGCGCGAACGTGATGTACGGGTTGTGTTGGTGGCCCTGGTGATTGCCGTGGCCACCGTGGCCACCATTGCCCTGTTCGCCAACCAGCTGCAGCGAACCCTGGTGTCTTCGGCCAGCTCCTTTCTGGCCGCGGACCGTCAGCTTGAGGCGGAAAATGGCCGGCCAGTGCCGGCTGAATGGATTGACGAAGCCCGTGATCGGGGCCTGGAGACCGGTCAGCTGATTGAATTCTCCACGATGGTATTCGGTGAAGGTGGGTTCCAGCTGGTGTCGGTCAAGGCCGTGAGCGACGAATACCCCTTGCGTGGCGAGATCGAAATCCAGCCAGGTTCTGATGCCCCGCGCCAAACCGTAGGGGCCGGCCCCGGGCGGGGCGAGATCTGGGTTAACCCCCGGTTGCTGCGATTGTTGGAGCTGGAAATCGGTGAAACGCTCGAGGTGGGCAATCTTGAACTGGAGATCACCAGCCTGCTGATACGGGAGCCGGACGGCGGCTTCCGGCTGTCTTCCCTGGCGCCCCGCGTGATGATTCATGTGGACGACGTGCCCGGCACCGGCGTGATACAGGAAGGCAGCCGTGCTGAATATGTGTATCTGTTTGCCGGGCCTGACAACTTGCTTGACGACTACTATCAATGGCTGGAGCCACGCCTCGAACCGAGCCATGAATGGGAAAGTGTGCGCGATGGCGAAACCTTCTCCCGGTCCCTTGAGCGTGCTGAACGTTTCCTGTTGCTCGGTGGCAGCCTGGCGGTTCTGCTGGCGGCGGTGGCCGTGGCGGTTGCCAGCCGTCAGTACGCCTTGTCTCAGAGAGATACCGTGGCACTTCTTAAAACCCTGGGGCTGTCTAGCCGGGGAATTGGCGGCCTTTACCTGCGCCGGTTGGCGCTGTGGGGTATCGCCGGGGTGATTGGCGGTCTTCTGGTGGCGCTGCCGCTGTTCTGGATTCTGGTTCGCCTGTTGAGTGACGTATTGGAGCAACCGGTCGATTTCCATCTGGCGCCTTCGGCCCTGGTGCCGGCCTTGCTCACGGCCCTGGTTTCCCTGTTCGCGTTTGCCTATCCGCCCATTCGCCGGCTGCGTAATGTGGCTGCCATGCGTGTTTTGCGGGCGCAGCCCGGGGAAAGTGGGCGAGACGCGATCCCCGATATTGCGATTGCCATTCTGGCCGTGTTTGGTCTGGTCTGGTTATACGCGGGCGAGGTTGCTCTGGTGTTTGCCTTGTTGGGCGGCCTGGCTCTCTTATTGGCGGTGTTGGCGCTGGTTGGTGGGTTTATGGTGGCCATCCTGCGCCGTGTACGGGGCGGCGGTAATGCCTGGCGCCTGGCCCTGGTAGGTCTTTACCGGCATCGGCAGGCCAGCATGGCGCAAATGGCGGTGTTTGCCATGACCTTGATGCTGGCGGCCACCCTGATCCTGGTGCGCACCTCGTTGCTCGACGACTGGCAGGCCCAGTTACCGGATAATGCCCCCAATCACTTCCTGATTAACATCGCACCGGATGCGGTGGACGAAGTGGAAGCCTTCTGGGCAGAGCGTGACGCCCCATTGGATACGGTCTATCCCATGGTGCGCGGGCGCTTGACGGAACTGAATGATCAGCCGGTTCTGGAGGCCGTGAGCAAGGATGAACGCATTGGTGCCCTGAACCGTGAACTGAACCTGACCTGGATGGCAGAACTGCCTGAAGATAATGAGATTGTTGCCGGCGAGTGGTTTGCCCCCGGTGACACCATCGGCGTGTCGGTTGAGGCAGAGCTGGCGGAACGCATGGGGCTGGTCATGGGGGATCGCCTGACCTTCACCATTGGTTCGGAAACGGTGACAGAACCGGTCACCAGTATTCGTACTGTGCAATGGGACAGCATGAAGCCCAACTTTTACATGGCCTTCCCGCCCGGCGGTGGCCTGACGGATATGCCCGGTACCTGGATTACCAGTTTCCATCTGGATGAGGGTAACAAGGTGGCGCTCAATGAGTTTTCACGCCGGTTCCCGACCGTCTCGGTTCTGGAGATCGATCATATCATCGAGCGTATCCAGCAGATTGTGCGCCAGGTTACCCAGGCCATTGAAGCCATTCTTGCGCTGATCCTGGCGGCGGCTCTGGTGGTCATGGCGGCGGTGGTCAGTGCCACGCTACGGGATCGTCAACGGGAGGGCGCTTTGCTTCGCACCCTGGGCGGCCAGCAGTCGTTGCTTGCCCGCAGTACCATGCTGGAGTTTGCCCTGCTGGGGTTCGTCGCGGGTATTATGGGTGTGTTGGCGGCAGAGGCGGCGGTCTATGCGCTTCAAGTCAGAATGTTTGAGGGTACTTTCCGCTGGCACTGGCAGGTGATGTTGCCCATTCCTTTCATCAGTGCAGCGCTGCTGGCATTGTTCGGGCGCTGGCAGTTGCGCCCGGTTCTGAGTGTGTCACCCATGCTGCTGTTGCGGCGGCTGGAGTAGTTGGTCAGCGATAGTTAGCGAGAATGGCCTGTAGCTCGCCGTTCTCGCGAATCTTCTGCAGCTCTTCGTTGAAGGCCTGCACGAACTCCGTCCACTCCGGGCGAACCATGATCCGGAAACCATACTGGCTGATGGCAGTCTCGGAGCTGCTGAAATGTTCTGCCATGCCTTCGGTTTTCAGAATCCACTGGCCGACAAGTCGGTCAGCCAGGGCCGTGTCAAACCGTTCGCCGTGCAGCAGAAACCGGAACATATCCCGGTCACGGGAGACGTCAAAACGCCGAATTTGTTCACTTTCGAAGTAGGAATCAAGGGCAGGGTACATGTAGCCCAGGTGAGTAACCACGGTTTTTCCGAACAGGTCGCTCGGGTGGTTGTACTCAAATTCGGCGCCGTTTGCGAAGAAGAACACTTCTTCTACATGGACAACCGGGTTGGTGAACAGAAACTGTTCGGGCTCTTCCGTCCATTCGATGGCACGGGGGGTGCCGTCCAGGAAACCGTCGGCCAGCATCTGGTCGACCCGCTTTCTTGGAATTTTCATGAACTCAAGATTGTAACCGAGGCGCGGCACAATCAGTGCGGCCACGTCCCACATGATGCCGGAGGGCTTCTCGCCATCCACGATCAGGTATGGGGGGTAGCCGTTGGGGGATATGTTGAAACGGAAGGTCCCGGATTGGTCTTCGCCACTGTGTGCTGCCATGGACAGGCACAGGCCCGCCGTCAGAATGGCAAGGCTACGGCGTGAAAAAAGCGATGCTCTGGACAATAGATCTTTCATTCAAAGAAACTCAGGTTGTTGCAGGCCACTGCGGTATAACGATCAAACTTACCCGGCCAACTCCCTGCCAGAACGTTGCTAAATAGTAACGACTTCCTCCTATAAATCAATCATTGTGAATCTGACTTTAGGCTAACCCATCGGGCGATGGGTCAGCCCAGCTAACTCGGATCAGGCCCAGGCGCGCCGCAGCACCGAAAGGGCATCTTCCTTGGTGACTTCCCGCGGGTTGAACATGATGGAGCCGTCGTCCAGCGCCATTTCGGCGATGGCCTCCAGCTGACTCTCCAGCACCTTGCCGGTTTCTTTCAGGGTACGGGGCAGCTCACAGCGTTTATGCAGGGCGTCCCTGAGCTTGCGGATGGCGGAAATGCTGGCCTCGGCACGGCGGGCTGCAGGAGTTGCCGAGAATACTTCCGGGCCTTCCAGGTAGAGCAGCAGTTCACCCAGGGGTTCACGGATGCTTTCAATATTGAATTCAAGCACATACGGCAGGTACAGGCTCATGCACAGGCCATGGGGCAGGTGGCAGATCGCGCCGGTTGCGTGGCCTAGGGAGTGTACAAGCCCAACCATGGAGTTGGAGAAGGCAATGCCGGCCATGGTAGAGGCCTGGGCCAGTTCAAGCCGCCCGTTCTCGTCTTTGGGGTTGTCCATTACCGACAGAAGTGACTGGCTCACCTTTTTGATAGCAGCCGTGGCGTAGGCATCGCTCAGCGGATTCTTGGCCATGCAGGTAAACGCTTCGACCGCGTGAGTCATGGCATCCATGGCGGTTGCGGCGGTGATATGGGGAGGCAGGGTCAGCGTCATCCGTGGGTCGATGATCGCCGCATTCGGCAACAGGAACGATGAGGTGAACGGCAGCTTCACGCCTTTTTTCTCATCGGTAATCACGGCAACGGATGTGACTTCAGAGCCCGTTCCGGCTGTGGTTGGTACCACGAAGAACGGCTTCAGGGGATGCTTCAGAATACCTGCGCCACTGTACCTGGCGATGTCGTCGCCACCTTCGGAGACCAGAATGTTCACGGCTTTGCCGGTATCAATGGCGGAACCGCCGCCCACGGCAATAATGGAATCACACTTTTCCTTGCGGTAAACCGTGGCGATATCGCGAACAACCGTTGTGGAGGAATCCGGGGGTACGTCGTCATAAATAGAGACGATTTCCAGTCCGCTTTCTTCGCAAGCGGCAATCACAGGGTCAAGCAGGCCTGCCGCCCGAACGCCCTTATCGGTAACAATCATTGGACGCTTGGCGGCCAGGCCGGTCAATTCAAACGGAATGTGTTCCAGGGCGGCTTTGCCGGCAATCACTTTTACCGGGCAGAAGAACTCGTAGTATTTGTTGGTCATTATGCTCTCACTGTCTCGACAAAGTTGGTGGCGACTTTCAGGTAAATGCGGGCTCCGCTGATCAGTTTTTCAGGCAGATGCAGGTTGGCCGGGTATTCCTTGACCGCTCGCTGCGCGACCAGTTTCGGTAGGATGAACGACTCCAGGCGGTTAAGCACCCGGGTCATACGCACGGCGTAACTGACATCACCATCTACCAGCATGCGGTCGTTGGCAAAGGCCACCGAGGTCTTTTCCTGGAATGACAGTACCAGGAACGCATGAGCCATATGCTTGAACTGAATGGAAAGGTCCACCGGCCGGGGAGCACTGTCGCCGTGGAAATGCAGTTTGCCATCTCCGGTGTGCTCAACGATCAGCTTGGGGCCATTGGGCATCACCTGCATTTCAAACAGAAATCCTTCGGGCAGGGCGCGAGTTTCGTTTCGGGTTTGTTCGTCTACTTCGCTGATTGCCTGCAGGGCCCGGCCCATTACCTGGAACATCAGTTCCACATAGGACCGTCTTGCGTGGGAAATCATCGGTTGAAGTCGCTTTACGAGCATGATCGCCATCCGATTGTTGTTTGTTTGACTGATTTTTAGAGTTATTGCTCTAAATGTCAATGCAATCTGTGACGGCTTTTTTGCGTCAACGTGGCAAATGGCTCGGCCATAAAAAAACCGGGAGCTTTTAGCCCCCGGTTTTTGTCCCCGCCAGGTGTATGCTATTGGGACAGATCGGCTAGTTTTCTTTTTGCTTCCTCACCCACATCGCCACCGGCTTCGGCGGCTTTCGAGTAATGCCCGATGGCGTCATTCCGACGGTTCTGACGGCTGGCAATATCGCCAAGCCGCAGATAGGCAACTGAAGTGGGCACCACCTGATTGGCCCGTTCAAGGTGCCCACGGGCTTTGTCCAGATTATTCATGGCTAGTGAGTTCAGGCCGTTGTATAGCTGGTACTGGAACATCTCCGGGTACAGCGACACCGCCTTGTCGAAATCCGCCTGGGCTTTCTCTGTTTGCTTCTGTTCTTTGTAGATCCGCCCCCTGAGGGCGAAGAACATGGCCTCGCGCGGTTCCAGCTCTATCGCCTTGTTGATGGCATCAAGGGCGGCTTTCATATCACCTTTGGATGCCAGTTCCATGGCCTTATCGTGGGCATCGTAGGCGGGCTGGAGTTCTTTCAGCTTGGCAATGCGCCGTTGGTAAATGTCGCGGCCCCGGAAGCCACCGGTTCCCAGCTCTGAGGCCAGGGCCTGGTTCTCCCGAACCCGCCTGGCTGAAGGCGGGTGGGTGGCGAACATGCCGTCCAGCCAGCTGCTCTGCCGGCCCTGGGATAATTCCAGAAACAGCTCTTGCAGCTCAACCGCTGCCTGAGGGTCGTAACCGGCGGCTTTCATGTAACGAATGCCGTAGTGGTCGGATTCCAGCTCATCACCCTGGCTGTACTGTGCGAGAGCCAGCTGGGCGCCCACGGCCGCGCCGCCCATAATCAGCCCGGCCCATTCGTTATCCGACAGCGCAAAACCGAGGCCGGCTACGCCAGCGCTGATCAGCATGCCCTGTTGCATGCGTTGCACGCTGTGCCGCGCAGCAGCGTGGACAATCTCATGCCCCATCACCGCGGCTAACTGGGCCTCATCCTCAAACTTGACCAGCAGGCCCCGGTTGATGGCGATCTTGCCCCCAGGCAAAGCCCAGGCATTGGGTACGCTGCTATTGAGTACCACAAACTCGTACGGCAAATCGGGGCGATCACTAACCCGAGCCAGCTTCATGCCGACCTCGCGAACATAGACTGTCAATTCCGGGTCCAGATAAAACTGCCCACCCTGGGTTTGCTGGGTTGGGGTGTAGTGCTCGGCCCCGAGCGCCAATTCCTGGCTTTCAGCGATCAAAGACAGCTGCTTTTTGCCGGTGACCGGGTTTACGGCACAGCCCGCAATGGCAAGAAACATCACCGAGAGTAACGTCAGTCTCAGAATTTGTCCGGGGTTCACATCCGACTCCTTTGGGCGACCGGTTCCGTGGACGCGCAATTGTTGATTTGGGTGTTTCATTATATAGCACAGTACGACCGGTGTTTTAGTGTCAGACCACCCGGGTTGTGGCCGGTTCATGCACCTTCGCGTATCATTGTCACGCAACCTCTCTGCCATATACGTTACAACGGATCGACAACCACGCATGGGCTATTACCTGGAACTCATCGCATTGTTCTGGTTTCTGGTGTGCTGGGTAGGCTACACCTGGTATTCCCGAAATCGGGCAAGTACTCGCGCCTGCCTCTCGAACACGCTGGATATGTACCGTGAAGACTGGATGCGGGTAATGCTCAAGCGGGAGAACCGGATATCGGACGCTTCCGTGGTCGGTAACCTCGAACGCAATGGCGCCTTCTTCGCATCCAGCTGCCTGCTGATACTGGCCGGTATCATCACTGCACTCGGCTATACCCGTGAGGCCATGGAAGTGTTCGCCACCATGCCCTTCAGCGCCGTACCCAGCCGGGAAATCTGGGAGCTGCGGTTGGTGGTGTTGCTGGTGGTGTTCGTGTATGCCTTCTTCAAGTTCACCTGGTCTATGCGCATGTACAACTTTGTGGCGGTGATGATAGGCAGCGCGCCCCTACCGGACGACACCAAAACCAGCCCCGCCGCCCGGGAGGCCTTTGCCCGCAGTGCCGGCAACATCTGCAACCTGGCAGGGGACGCGTTTAACCTCGGGTTGCGGTCCTATTACTACGCGCTTGCGGTAGTGGCGTGGTTTATCCATCCACTTGTGTTCATTGCTGCTTCTACCTTGGTGGTCATCGTACTTTACCGCCGAGAATTCCAGTCTGATGCGTTGACTGCCTTGCGGGCCGGTAAAGTGTTCGAAGAACCGGTACCCGTCAAACAGGCGGCAGAAACCACCTCGAAAAGCTGATTTTCAGGATTTTCCTTAATGAATGATGAAACCCGAATCAACCGGGTTAACCGGTTTGTGAACACCCTCAACCAGGCCCGTCAACTGGGCCTGAGTGCAAAGGAAGCTGGCGAGGGTTATCTGGTCATGGAACTGCCGTACAGCGACAGGATCATTGGTAACCCGGATACCGGCGTTATCCACGGTGGTGCCATTACCACATTAATGGATACCGCCTCCGGCTCCGTGATGATCTGTGCCCTGGAAGACTTCGAACTTTGCCCAACCCTGGATTTGCGGGTGGACTACATGCGCCCGGCCGAACCCCAAAAACCTGTCTACGCCCGGGCTGAAACCTACAAGATCACCAAGAACATCATCTTCACCCGCTGCGAGGCCTATCAGGAAGGCGGTGAAACCATTGCCAACTGTGTTGGCACGTTCATGAGAATCGGCAAAGAAGCCACCCCGAAATCCTACCGAGACCTGATCACCGGAGGCGAGGAATGACCGACCCGGAAATCCTCAAATACACCCAGCAAACCGGCGACTTCTCCCGCATGCTGGAGAGCATTCCCTACGCCACCTGGATTGGTTTGCAATGCGACCGCTTTGGAGACGACCTGATTTTCCGGTTGCCAAAGAAAGAAGAGAACCTGGGCAATCCGATTTTGCCGGCGATTCACGGTGGGGTGATTGGTGGCTTCATGGAAATGTCGGCAGCGATCTACCTGATCATGTCTCAAGACACCTTGCGGATGCCGAGAATTGTCGACTTTTCCCTGGACTACCTGCGCGCGGGCCTTAACCGGGAAACCTATGCCGAATGCCGCCTGACCCGCCAGGGCAACCGGGTTGCCAATGTGATGATCTCGGCCTGGCAGAAGTCCCGTTCCCAACCCATTGCCACGGCCCGGGCCCACTTCCTCCTCGAAGACTGAATTGGTTCTGACTGGGGTTGAAATGCCCCGGTCGACCCCCCATCTCTGGTTCAAGATCTGGCCTCGGTGCAGGCAAGCGTGTGGGGGTGCCCTTCCGAAACACGCTGTGAATACGTCCGTGTACGCTCGGCTCCGCCATCCATGGCTCCGCACGGTTTCGGAAGGGCACCCCCACACGCTAGCCCAGACTCCGTGCAAAGCCGGCCTAACTGAGTAGTCTGGTGGTGTGGTCAGGTAGTCCTTTCCAAAACTGTGCGGAGCCATGGATGGCGGAGCCCAAGCGCCACATGGATGTGCCGCAAGGAGCGTGTTTTGGAAAGGACTACCTGACCACGCCGCTCCCCCGAACTTTAAGACCCGAGCAGGAGAAAAACACAGCCATGACGGTAGAAACAAACAAAGAGACCCTGGGATTCCAGACCGAAGTGAAGCAACTGCTTCACCTGATGATCCACTCTCTGTACTCGAACAAGGAAATCTTCCTTCGTGAGCTTATCTCTAACGCCTCAGACGCCGAAGACAAACTCCGCTTCGCCGCCCTGAAAGACGACAAACTCTACGAAGGCGACTCCGACCTCAAAATCCGCCTTGATTACGACAAAGACGCCGGCACCATTACCCTGGCCGACAACGGCATCGGCATGACCCGTGACGACGTTATCTCCAACCTCGGCACCATCGCCCGTTCTGGCACCGCCGAATTCCTCAAGCAACTGTCTGGTGATGAGAAAAAAGACAGCAAGCTGATTGGCCAGTTTGGTGTGGGCTTTTACTCCGCCTTTATTGTTGCCGACAAAGTCGACGTATTCACCCGCCGTGCCGGCGCACCGGCAGAAGAAGGTGTGCACTGGGAATCCAAGGGCGATGGCGAGTTCACCATCGAGCCGGTGACCCGTGAGCAGCGTGGAACCGAGATTGTTCTGCACCTGAAATCCGACGCCAAGGAATTCGCCGATGGCTGGAAACTGCGCAGCCTGGTCAAGAAGTACTCCGACCACATCTCCTTCCCAGTCGTAATGAAGGCCGAGTCAGAGGAAGAAGACAAGAAGGGCGAAGAGGAAACCGTCAACGACGCCACCGCCCTGTGGACCTTGCCCCGTAACGAGATCAAGGACGAAGAGTACAAAGAATTCTACAAGCACATCGGCCACGATTTCGAAGACCCGCTGACCTGGTCCCACAACAAAGTGGAAGGCAAGCTGGACTACACCAGCCTGCTGTATATCCCCAAGCGCGCGCCGTTTGATCTGTACAACCGGGAGGCACCCCGTGGCCTGAAGCTGTACGTTCAGCGCGTGTTCATCATGGACGATGCCGAGCAGTTCCTGCCGCTGTACCTGCGCTTCACCAAGGGTGTGATCGATTCCAACGATCTGTCCCTGAACGTGTCCCGGGAGATTCTGCAGAACGACAGCACGGTAGAAAGCATTCGCACTGCCTTGACCAAGCGGGTACTGGATATGCTGTCCAAGCTGGCCAAGAAAGACGGCGACGAATACCAGGGCTTCTGGGACGAGTTTGGCACCGTTCTGAAAGAGGGCCCGGCAGAAGACTTCAGCAACCGCGAGAAAATTGCCGGCCTGTTGCGTTTTGCCTCCACCCATACCGGCGAGTCTACCCAGAACGTTTCCCTGGATGACTACATCGCCCGGATGAAGGAAGGCCAGAGCAAGATCTATTACATCACCGCTGACAACTTCATGGCGGCCAAGAGCAGCCCGCACCTGGAAGTGTTCCGCAAGAAGGGCATCGAGGTTCTGATCCTGTCTGACCGTATTGACGAGTGGATGATGGGTTACCTCAACGAGTACGACAGCAAGCAGTTCCAGGACGTAGCTCGTGGTGATCTGGATCTCGGTGAAGTGGAAACCGAGGAAGACAAGAAGCACCAGGAAGAAGCCGCCAAGGAGCACAAGGATCTGATCGAGCGCATCCAGAAAGCGCTGGAAGACCGCGTGCAGGAGGTTCGGGTAACCAACCGTTTGACGGACTCACCCGCCTGCCTGGTAACCGGCCAGTTCGATATGGGCGCCCAGATGAAGAAGATCATGGAAGCTGCTGGCCAGAAAGTGCCCGACAGCAAGCCGATCTTTGAAATCAACGTGGACCATCCTCTGGTGCAGCGCCTGGAGCAGGAAGCCAAAGATGAGCGCTTCGGCGAGTTGTCTGCAGTGTTGTTCGACCAGGCCACCCTGGCCAGTGGCGAGCAACTGAAAGATCCCGGCGCCTATGTCAGCCGCCTGAACCGTCTGCTGCTGGAGCTGGCTAACTGAGCCGGCCCTGACCATGCAGCAGATTATTGTGGACATCAGCATCAGCCCTGATGAGTGGATCAAGCTCTATCAGGGCGTTGCCACCGATGTTCGCACCACGGCCCGGGACGGACGCTCTGTCCGTTTCCCGGCCCGTATCCTTTCCAGATTCTTCCTCAAGGACGGCATTCAGGGCAGTTTTCGTATCCTGTTTGACGATCAGGGCAAGTTTGCCTCTATCGAGCGTTTGTAACGCCCCCCTTCAAGACTGGCCTTCCTGTGCCTTTAACGATAAAGAAAAACTTTCAAAAGCTTATTTTTAATTAATTGTCTGTTGGTCGCTCCCCCGCGTTAAGGTGAAGGTGTTCTCGCAATCAAGGAGTTGCGCCATGTCAGTGTCAATTGAATTTGCACCGGTAGCATGGAAGGACTTGCTCGGGATTCTGGTGGACTACTATCAGGATTACGCAATCGCCCAGTGATCGTTCTGTCGCTTTGCCCGGGCTGCGGGAAGTCCATAGGGATTCACTATACAGGCGGTAGTAAACATTCAAGCAGCGGCCTGTGAATGATCTATATTTAGTGATGCCCTTGATCGTGAAATGTTTTTTTGCCAATGACGCAGAAACAGGAGAATACGATGTCTGAGAATAATAGTGGTGGTAAGTGCCCGGTCATGCACGGGTCCAATACGCAGGAGCAGGGCAATGTGGCGGCCTGGTGGCCGGAGAACCTGAATCTGGACATCCTGCACCAGCACGACAGCAAGACTAACCCGATGGGCGAAGACTTCGACTACCGCGAAGAAGTCAAAAAACTCGATTACGAAGCGCTCGAAAAGGACATGCACGAGCTGATGACCAACAGCCAGGATTGGTGGCCGGCAGATTGGGGTCACTATGGCGGTCTGATGATCCGTATGGCGTGGCACGCGGCAGGCACCTACCGGCTGGCCGACGGCCGTGGTGGCGGTGGCACCGGCAACCAGCGTTTTGCTCCTCTGAACTCCTGGCCCGATAACGGCAACCTCGATAAGGCCCGCCGCCTGCTGTGGCCGATCAAGAAAAAGTATGGCAACAAGGTAAGCTGGGCCGACCTGTTTATCCTTGCCGGTAACATTGCCTATGAGTCCATGGGCTTCAAAACCTTTGGCTTCTCCTACGGCCGTCAGGACATTTGGCACCCCGAGAAAGACATCTACTGGGGCGCAGAGAAAGAGTGGCTGGCGCCCTCTGACAGTCGCTACGAGAGCGTAGACAAGCCAAACACCATGGAAAACCCGCTGGCCGCGGTTCAAATGGGCTTGATTTACGTGAACCCGGAGGGGGTAAACGGCAATCCCGATCCTCTCAAGACCGGTGAGCAGGTTCGCGAAACCTTCGCCCGTATGGCCATGAACGACGAAGAAACCGCTGCACTGACCGCCGGTGGCCACACCGTGGGTAAAGCGCACGGTAACGGCGATGCGGACGCGCTTGGGCCGGAACCGGAAGCAGCAGATGTAGAGAATCAGGGCTTCGGCTGGATCAACCCCAACATGCAGGGCAAGGCCACCAATGCCATCACTTCCGGCATCGAGGGCGCCTGGACCACCAACCCGACCAAATTCGACATGGGTTATTTCGACCTGCTGTTCGGTTACGACTGGCAGTTGACCAAGAGCCCGGCTGGCGCAAACCAGTGGGAGCCGGTCGACATCAAAGAAGAGCATATGCCGGTTGACCCGACCGACATGAAGACCCGCGTCAAGCCGATGATGACCGACGCCGACATGGCCATGAAAATGGACCCGAAGTACCGCGCCATCTGTGAGAAGTTTATGGCAGATCCGGAGTACTTCAAAGACTGCTTCGCCCGTGCCTGGTTTAAGCTGACACACCGGGATATGGGGCCGAAGTCCCGTTACATCGGCCCGGACGTTCCCGCTGAAGACCTGATCTGGCAGGACCCGGTTCCCCAGGGCGAGACTAACTACATTGAGGAAGTGGTCAAAGAGAAAATCGCTGACGCTGGCCTGAGCCTGAACGAGCTGATCACCACCGCCTGGGATAGCGCACGCACCTTCCGTGGCTCGGACATGCGTGGTGGCGCCAACGGTGCCCGCATCCGCCTGGCCCCTCAGAAAGACTGGGAAGGCAACGAGCCGCAGCGCCTGGCCAAGGTATTGAAGGTTTATGAGAAAATCTCAGCCGACACCGGCGCGAGCATCGCTGATGTCATCGTGCTGGGCGGTAACCTGGGTATCGAGATGGCCGCCAAGGCCGCTGGCCATGACGTGCACGTGCCGTTCCTGAAAGGCCGTGGCGATGCCACCGACGCAATGACCGATGCGGCATCGTTCGAGCCGCTGGAGCCGCTGTCTGATGGCTTCCGTAACTGGCAGAAGAAAGACTACGTGGTCAAACCGGAAGAGATGCTTCTGGACCGTGCCCAGCTGATGGGCCTGACTGCGCCGGAGATGACGGTTCTGCTGGGCGGTATGCGGGTGCTGGGTACCAACTACGGTGGCACCAAGCACGGCGTGTTCACAGATCGCGTTGGTCAGCTGACCAACGACTTCTTCGTGAACCTGACCGACATGGCTAACCGTTGGGAGCCGACAGGCAAGAACTCCTACAACATCGTGGATCGCAAGAGCGGCAATACCAAGTTTACGGCGACTCGTGTTGACCTGGTGTTCGGTTCCAACTCGATCCTGCGTGCCTACGCAGAGCTGTACGCCCAGGACGACAACGAAGCCAAGTTCGTGAAAGACTTCGTAGCCGCCTGGACCAAGGTAATGAACGCAGACCGCTTCGACGTTAAGAAGTAAGCTGCAGTAACCAGCCGGGCATCCTGTTTCGGGATGCCCGGCTACCTATTTGCCCCCGAATTCCTTACAATCCGCTCCGCCTGATTTTTGATCAGCCGTCTTTGATCTTTTCTTCTCAGTATCTGGAGCTTTCATGCGAATCATCCTTGCCCCGATGGAAGGGCTGGTCGACGCACCCATCCGCGAAACCCTGACCAAAGTGGGCGGGATCGACCGGTGCGTAACCGAATTCATTCGCGTGACCCACGGCATGCTGCCGCCCCGGATTTTCTACAAGTACGCCCCGGAACTTTACAACAACGCGCTGACCGAAGTGGGCACACCCGTGGCCGTGCAGTTGCTGGGTTCAAACGCCGAAATGATGGGCCGCCACGGTGCCAAGGCCGCTGAACTGGGAGCAGGGCAGGTGGATATCAATTTTGGCTGCCCCGCCAAAACCGTCAACAAGCACAAAGGTGGTTGCGTGCTGATGCGGGAGCCAGAGTTGATGTATGACATCACCGAGGCCGTGCGCAAAGCAGTACCTGCCAATATTCCGGTAACCGCCAAGATGCGCCTGGGCTACGACGACCGCTCCATGGGTGTGGCCTGTGGCCAGGCACTGGAAGCCGCCGGGGCATCGGAGATCGTGATCCACGCCCGCAGTAAAGTGGATGGCTACAAACCGCCCGCCTACTGGGAAGAGATTGCCAAAGTGCGCGAAGCGGTCCAAAGCCACGTCATCGCCAACGGCGAAATCTGGACAGTGGAAGACTACTGGCGCTGCCGCAAAGTCTCTGGCTGCGATGATGTGATGATTGGCCGTGGCCTGATTTCCCGGCCAGACCTGGCGGCACAGATCAAAGCCTCACAGCAGGGTGACTCTATCGAACCCATGGCCTGGCCGGAAGCGGTTGCCCTTGTGCGTGAATATGCGGCAGCCCTGCAAACCCGCCTGGAAGACAAATACGTGACCGGTCGCATCAAACAGTGGCTTAACTACCTGCGCCAGGGCTTTGCCGAAGCCGAGGCGCTTTGGCCCCAGGCTCGGAAGCTCCGGGACGTGGCGCCCATGCTGGCTTGCCTGGGCCAGCCGGTAGACTTACCCACCCAGCGCACCAACGCTGCCTGACTCTCCCCCCGTGCTTTCCCCCTCGACTACACTGGTACGAATCGGTGTAGTTGTCGTAAATCTTTTCGGTTTTGAAAAACGAGAGGGATGGCACGATGAAAACAAAGAAACGCCACTTGCCCCTTGGCCTGGTAATGGCGGCAGGGTTGGCTTTGACCGCTTCAGCCCAGGCCGACGACGCTGTGGTCAAAGTTACCCCGTTGGGCAGCCACGATGGTGAATTCTGCAGCCGCGACCGCGCACTGATCTTTGAAGACCCGAACGGCACCCGCATTCTGTACGATGCCGGCCGCACCGTCGCCGGCCCGGACGACCAACGCCTGGGTAATATCGACGTTATCCTGGTGTCCCACATGCACGGGGACCACGTGGGCGACCAGCGAATCGACAAAACCAATCAAGGGAGCTGTGGCAACCCGGAGACCTCGGTTTCCAGCTTGCCCCAGTCCAATACCGTTGATATCGCCTTGAAAAAGAATTCAACCATCGTCACTGGCAGTGAGATGCCCGCGTTCTTTGCCGCCAAGCTGAAAGAGGGCGGCGGTGATCCCGGTAAGTCACTTCTGGTTCGTTTTGGCGGGAGTCGGGATGTGGGTGGCGTCTCCATTACCACGGTTCCGGCCGTGCACAGCAACGGTGTTTCGCCGTCGTTTCTGACCGGCCCGCTGGCGGATTACCTGGCCGCTGCCGGGGTCAGTGCCAGTGTTGGGCCACCAACTGGCTATGTGCTGACATTCTCTAACGGGCTCGTCGTATACCTGTCTGGCGACACCGGCATTACTGCAGAGCAGAAGCTTGTGGTGAAGGAGCACTACGGCGCGCAACTGGTGGTTATAAACATTGGTGATACCTTCACCACCGGGCCCACGGAAGCGGCCTATGTGATCAACGACCTGATCAGCCCGGCTGCGGTGATCGCCTCGCACGCCAATGAAGCCGCTACCGAGAACGGCAAGGTGGTAGCCGGCACGCGCACGGCCCGGTTCACCGAACTGGTGTCTGCGGCCGTCCACGTGCCCCTTAGTGGCCGGACCATGGCATTCAATGGTGCGGCCGGTTGCATCAGCGGCTGTAATTGAGGCGCTTTAGTCAGAGCTCTCCAGCTCTGGAGAGTAACTGCCGGAACGGGCCAGGCCATTAAGCCTGGCTCTTTTTTTCATGGCCGCCTGGGCTTTGTCTGCATTGTCCAGTTTGCCGGCCCAGGCTTTCTGGGCTGGTTCCTGTAGGGCCCGGCCGTAGGAAAAGCTAAGCTCCCAGGGGTGATAACCCATGCTGTTCAAGGCGTTCAGGTTTTCGGTGGATTCCTCCGGGGTTTGGCCACCGGATAGGAAGAATATGCCCGGTACAGCCGCCGGCACCACCCTCCGGAACACGCTCAGGGTCGCTTCGGCAACCTGTTCCGGGCTGGCTTTGCCCGTTTCTTTGCCCGGTGTCACCATACTGGGTTTCAGCACCATCGTTTCCAGGTCCACCCGGTGGCGGTGCAGTGCCTTGAACACTTCCAGCAACACATCTTCACTGACTTCTGCCGCGCGTTCGATGCTGTGGTTGCCATCGATCAGAACCTCCGGTTCCACAATGGGCACTATGCCCATGGACTGGCATACGGCGGCGTAGCGGGCCAGCACCTCGGCATTGGATTTGATCGCCTGGAACGAGGGTAGGGTGTCGGAGATATGGAACACATCCCGCCACTTGGCAAAGCGCGCGCCCATGGATTTGTAGTGCTCGAGGCGCGTGCCAAGGCCATCCAGCCCGTAGGTGATTTCATCGCCCGGGGCGTTTACCAGCGGGCCTTTGCCCTGGTCCACCTTGATGCCAGGAACAATGCCCTGGCTGGCCAGCAGCTTGGGGATGGCCACATCGTCCAGGCTCAGTTGCTCCAGCGTTTCTTCGTACAGAATAACGCCGCTTACGTGCGCTCCAAGCCTTGGTGTGGAAAAGATGATGCTGCGGTATTCGCGCCGGGTGGCTTCCGTGGATTCAACGCCCACCGCCTTGAACCGCTTGGCAATGGTTGGGGCGCTCTCATCTGCCGCGAGAATACCTTTGCCCGGCTGGACCAGGTCGGCAATGGTGGCTAACAGCTCCTGTTTAACGCTCATGGCTCCTCCTTGGTTGCTGATTCTGCAGTGGTCGAGATGTATTCAGTGTAGTCTCAAAAAGCCCGGCTGTTATTTGATCTGGGCTAAGGCGGGAACGCATCGCAGCTTCTAGACTTAAGGCATAACAAGATCATACTGGAGCCCGCCATGAAAACCGTCGTCAGCGTCAGCCAGGGATCGTCTGAGTACGACTATGAGCTGGAAACCGAATTTCTGGGTCATACGTTTCGCGTGGTGCGAGTGGGCACCGATGGCAATCTTGATCGCGCCGAGGCTGTTCTCGATTCGATTCGCGCACAGGCTGATGCCATTGGCCTGAGCATGATTCACGACCACTACCAGGTGGGCCGTGAGCAGCTTGAACACCCGGATACCGCCAGGCTGGAAGCCTGCGTGCCAGACAAACCGATCACCACCGGGGCGGGATTGCGGGGCATCCTCCAGGAATGGGCGGTTCGCCATACCCAGACGGAGCTGGGCCACTTTTTCGATAACGCCCGGGTGTTGTTCCTCAATGGCCAGGCCGGATTCCGCATTGCCAGGGCCTTGTCTGAGCATACCGACAACCTGTTCTTCGCCGATCCATACCTGGACTTTGGCGTGCCCCGGCTACTCAATTCGCTGAACCAGCTCGAAGCCTATACCAAGCTCACGGCCCCGGTGATGTTCAGCCCCAACGCCGTCAGGGTTATAGAACGATTGCACCGAAGCCCCCTGTACCGCATGGGGGAGAAGCTGATCAGCGGCTCGTTGCATGAGGCGGTAAAAGACTGCCATGTGATCGTTGGCGCCATGGGTGATCTTGAAGTGTTTTCCGAGAAGGAACTGGATGGCAAAACTGTGATTACCTCCAGAGTCACCGCATCCGCCCTGGACTGGTTCCGCTCCCGGCGCGTGGCCATGGTGGTGGATTACAGCCCCTGGCTGGCAGGTCGCCCCGTGGGGGTCAACGTGATGGAGGCGATGATCAGCGCGGCTCTGTCTCGCACACCGGAGCAACTGGGTGCGGACGATTTCCTGGACGTGATTGAACAGTTGGGCGTAGAGCCCCGCATCCTGTACCCGAACGGCTACCGTCGGATCAACCGCTTTGCCTTTGTGATTCACCCGTTGTCTCAGCACTACCTGACCAAAACCCCGCCCCTGGATTGGGTAGCGAGCGTGTCGCCACCGGCGGTGATGAACCTTGTGGAAAAGGCCATTGCCTACACTCCTCCGTTTGTTTACTCCAAGGTTTCGGGCATCCAGTCGCCCACCGGCGATGAGGTGGAAGGCTGGCTGATCACCGTAGGCGGCACACCCAGGGAAATCATGGCCCACGACCCGGAATTCACCTACAGCCGATTGCTGGCGGCGGCGAATCTGGCGAAGAAACTGGGCGCCCAGATCATGGGGCTGGGGGCGTTCACCAAGGTAGTGGGCGATGCGGGGATCACCGTGGCAAAGCGGGCACCGCTGCCCATCACCACTGGCAACAGCTACAGCGCCTCGGGCGCACTTTGGGCGGCCCACGATGCGGCGAAGAGGATTGGCCGTGTCAGCATTGGCAAGAGCGGGAAGATGGCCGGCAAAGCCATGGTTGTCGGCGCCACTGGCGCTATCGGCTCTGTCTGCGCCCGGTTGTTGGCCAAGGCCGTGGATGAAATCTACCTGGTGGCACCGGAAGCGGCCAAGTTGTTATCCCTTAAAGAAAGCATTGAACAGGAAACCCCCGGCGCCATCGTACATGTGGCCGCCACCACCAACCGTGACCTGGGTGATATGGACATGGTGGTCACTGCCACCTCCGGCGCCGGTAAACGTATTCTGGACATCATGCAGGTGAAACCCGGTTGCGTGATCACAGACGTGGCCAGGCCCCTGGATATACCGGCGGAAGACGTGGCCAAGCGGCCCGATGTGCTGGTGATTGAATCTGGAGAGATCAAACTGCCTGGCATCGTGAAAATGAAAGACATCGGCCTGCCCAAGGGCATTGCCTATGCCTGCCTGGCAGAAACCATCGTGCTGGCGCTCGAGGCAAGGTTCGAGAATTTCACCCTGGGCCGGAACATTGAATGGGAAAAGGTGCGGGAAATATACAAACTGGGCCTGAAACACGGCATGGAGCTGGCGGCTGTATCCGGCGTTAACGGGGTGTTTACCGAGGAAGATTTCGAGAGAGTGCGCACCTTGGCCGCCCACGCCACCGAACCGGCCTGAACCAGGCAAAGGCCTGAAGTGTGCGGGTAACGGAGGATTTTGGCCCACAAACACCTGCCGCCCACTCCCGGAGCAGCGTAGCCTGTTGACTACGCAATAACCAAATGGCTTCGGGAGAGTTCTGCCATGAACGCGCCAGTGTCACAGATCAAGAAAACCAGCAATGCAGCTTACCGGACCGCAACGCCCCCTGGATTTCTACCGGAAGTGCGCAGCCCGGATTTCGAGTTTCCGGAAGACCTGCCAAGGTACTGGTGGGACAACGACCCGGCAAAAACCCTTTTGCTGGCGGCGTTGTCTGCCAGCTTCCCGCCGGGAGAGAGATTCTTCATTGATACCGTTCGCCACTACCAGAACCAGATTACCGACCCTGAACTGAAAAAAGCGATTCGCGCGTTCATCGGCCAGGAAGCTCACCACTCGAAAGAGCATAAAATGATGAACGGCTTCCTCGAAGAGCGGGGGGTTAACCTCAGCCGGTTGGAGCGGGAAGTGCAGTGGTTTATGAACTGGATGCGTAAGCGCTTCACACCGGAGAGACAGCTGGCCCACACCGTGGCAGTGGAGCATTTTACCGCCCTGATGGCCGAAGAATTCCTGCTGAAATACGATGCCCTGGATGAGATGGACCCTCGCATCGCACCGGTCTGGGCCTGGCACGCCATTGAGGAATCCGAACATAAGGCCGTGGCATTTGATGTCTATAAAAGCGTGGGCGGCAGTGAGTTCATTCGCGTAACGGAAATGATGTTTGTCAGCGTGATGTTTCCGTTGTTCAGCAGCATTCACCTGATCCAACTGATGAAAGCCGATGGCCAGCTGGGCAACCTGAAATCCTGGGCCAAGGGCCTGAACTACATGTGGGGCAAACCGGGGGTCTTCCGCAAACTGATTCCGTCCTACCTGAAGTATTACAGCCCGACCTTCCACCCCTGGGACAACGATGCCCGGGATCTGGTGGATAAGGCCAAGAAGCGTTGGTTGCCGGCCTCACTTCAAGGCTGAACAGCACCATTTGCATTCGTTGAGGGGGCAGCCGCAATGGCTGCCCGTCTGATTATGCCGTCAGGTCCTTGCGCATGTTGTAGCGCAGGAACTGTGCCCCGCGAACCGTCACCCGTTGTTCATCCACCACCTCAAAACCGTGGCGTTCAAAGAAGGGCTTGGCCACTACGCTGGCTTCGGTTTTCAACTCTTTTGCGCCTTTGGCAATCAGTTGCTGTTCCGCCTCATGATACAGCGTGGAGGCAATGCCACGGCGGGCATAGTTTGGGGCGGTAAACACCAGATCAATGGTGCCGTCGTCATCGTAGGAGATAAACCCGGCCAGGTCCTGGCCTTCTTCCGCCACCAGGGTTTCCAGTGACTCCAGCCTTTGCCGCCAGGTATCCAGGTGCGGCGTACGGGAGGCCCAGGCAAACCGCTGGGTTTCGTCATAGGCGCCGGCCGTGAGTTCATGCACGGAATCGGTAAACAGGCGAACCACCGGGCTCAGATCCTGAATACGGTACTTGCGAATAGTGATCGACGTGATTGTGCTCATGATGACTCAGTGTGTACCTGTGTTGGAGCGCGGGTTAATAATCCATAAACCCGCTACTCCAGTCAGCATACCGACAACCGCAGGAAAATCCAGCCTTTGAATTGCCTTAGTCAAGCGCCTTGTTACAGGCTTTCCATGTGCGCAATCATCCGTTGTCGCATCTCATCATCCGGCACCCGGCCCATTGCTGCGCCCATGTTGTCGATCATGTGGCGAGCTCTGCTTGTAGCGGGTGTGGCAGCGGTCACCACCGGGTGTGCCAGCACAAACTTGAGGAAGAACTGGGCCCAGGTATGGGCATCGAACTCTGCCGCCCACCCCGGCACCTCTTTGCCCCGAACCTTGTCCCACAGGCGAGTGCGACCAAAGGGTGCGTAGATCAGTACAGCAATACCCTTGTCCCGCGCCAGAGGCAGAATGCGCTCCTCCATGGTGCGGTTGTCAATCGCGTAGTCGACACCGATAAAATCGATGGGCTCTTGCTCCATTACCCGTTCCAGGCCTTGGTACTGCTGGGGGAAGGTGGTGGTCACGCCGATATAACGCACCCGGCCTTCAGCCCGGTATTCCTTAAGCATGCCCAACTGCGTGGGAATGTCCGCCATGTTGTGCACCTGGATAAGATCAATAGGGTCTTTTCCGATCCGCTCGAATGACGTTTCCAGTTGCGCCCGTGCCTGATCCGGGTCTGCCTTGCCACCGCCGCGCCCCGCCACATTCAGTTTCGTGGCCCAGAACAGCTTGTTGGCGATGCCCTGCTCATTGGCGATACGCGCAGCGACTGCTTCGGAAGCACCATAACTGGGGGCGGTATCAAATACGGTACCGCCTTCCTTCACCAGGGCTCCCAGCACTTCCCGAAGTGCATCCAGGTCTTCACTACGGGCAGTGCTGGAAAAAGTTGCGGAACTGCCAAGGCCAATCCCCGGCAAACGCTCGCCGGATGAGGGAATGGGGCGGGTAATCAGCTCCAGTTTGCGGTCTGCCTCAGCCCATAGCAGGCTGGGCCTGGCTGCCAGTGTAACGCCGGCGGCCATGGCCAGTTTCAGATAAGCTCTACGGGATATCATGGCGTGGTTCTCCTCGTGTTCCTTGGATCATTGGTGAAGCCGCAATGGCTTTCTGCCGCTGGCTCTTACCCAGCCAGAGCGCCAGGCCGGCCCAAACCAGGGCCAGTGGCACAGCCACGGTGGCAATGGCCGCCAGGCCCATGCCCAGCCGGGCCAGCAGGCCTTCGGTCTGGGCGCCGACCACATCACCGGCCCGGTAAACAAAGGTGTCGATAAACGCCTTTGCCTTGTACTTTTCTTCCCGTGTGGTCACGGTAAACAGGGTTTCCCGGGCGGGCCGCATCAAGGCTCTCTGAACAGCCCGGAACGAGGCTTCGAGCACCACCAGCGCCGCAAAGGAGCCAACAATGGCCAGCCCGATAAAGCCCAGGGCAGCAGTCAGCGGCAGCAAGGCCAGGGTCAGGGAAACCCCCAAACGCTTCATCAGGTGCCCGGCCACCAGCGCCTGCATCACCAGGGTCGCCACCTGGGTAATCAGGTCGATGCGGGCAAACATGGTGGTGCGCAGGTCTGTACTGTCTTCCATGGCTGCCACCATATGCAGGCGGGTGAAATAGATAAACGTCGCCATGATGGCCAGAATCACCACATAGGCGGCAATCCCCATCAAATACCGGGACTTGAACACTGCCCGGAAGCCCTCCCAGGCACTGCCACCAATGCGTTCATGTTCATCAACGGCGGGCGGATCTTCCGGGTCTTTGCGTTCTGCCGGGTTATGGGGTTGCAGGCCGGTGAGCACCCACGCCGCAATCAGCGCCAGCACCAGAAACCCGGCCGAGACCAGCAGCAGAGCCGGAGTGCCTATAGGCTCTGCCAGTCGCCCCGCCAACCATGGCCCAAATATGGCGCCCAGGGTTCCCCCCACTGCAATCAAACCAAAGAAACGCTTGCCCTGGTCAAACGAGAAACGGTCGGCCATCAAGGCCCAGAAAACCATGGTGACAAACAGGTTGAACACGCTGAACCAAACATAGAACACCTGCCCGGTGGTCACCCCGATCACCTCCGGGGTTAGCGTCATCAAGCTGAAGAACACCAGCAGGGTGAAACTGAAAAACAGGTAAGTAGCGGTTATAAACAAGCGGCGAGGCAGGTGGCTGACCAGCCAGCCAAAGACCGGGTTAACGGCCAGCGTTATCACTGCGGTGCCAACAAACAGCCAGCGCACTGCATCAATGCCGCCCTGCATCCCCAACGCTTCGCGGGCAGGGCGCAATACCATCAGCGCCGTCAGTACACAGAAAAAATAGAACACAGCCAGGAACACCGGAATGATCTCGTGGCGGCGAATGTTGAAGGCTTCCTGAAACGGGTGGCGCACGTGTTGGCTCCCGATGGGGCCGGGGGAAATGCGAGTTGGTGCTCCCTGCGGCTGTGAATTCTTGTTATCGCGTTTAAGGGACTCTGATGGTAATCATAGGCCAAAGTTCCGCTGGATGGGGTGGAGACAGCATCGCTTCCTCATCAGCTGCCCGTAAATACCCGACAGGCCTCTTCCACCACAATCCCGTGCCGTCTTGCGAGGTTGGCCCGGTTGTCATCATAGCCACCACCAATCACTGTAGCCACGGGAACACCCCGGCGCTTGAGTTCCCCCAGCACAAGCCGGTCCCGCTGACGAATACCTTGCTCCGATATGTTGAGCTTGCCAAGGGGATCGCCCTCGTACACATCCACACCGGCGTCGTAAAGCACGATGTCTGGCTTGGACAGCGCCAACGCCTGTTGCAGGGTTTCGTGAACAACCGTCAGATAGTCTTCATCACCCATGCCATCGGGCAGCGCCACGTCCAGATCACTCATTTGTTTTTCAAAGGGGAAATTACGTTCGCAGTGGATGGAACAGGTGAATGCCCTGGGTGTGTTGGCGAGCAGGGCTGCAGTGCCGTCCCCCTGATGCACATCCACATCGAAGACCAGCACCCTTTTGATGCCTTCTTGCCCAAGCAGCACGTTGGCAGCAATTGCCAGGTCATTGAGGATGCAGAACCCGGAGGCGTAATCGAAATGGGCGTGATGGGTGCCGCCAGCAAGATGGCAGGCAATGCCGTGCTGTAAGGCAAGCTGCGCGGCAAGCACTGTACCGGAGGGCGCCAGAAATGTACGCCGCACCAGGCCGGTGCTCCACGGCAGGTTCACTTGCCTTTGCTCCCGCGCCGTCAGCCGGCCTTGCGCAAAACGGGCAAGGTAATCCGGGCAATGGGTTTGGGTCAGCCAGCCCTGGCGGCAAGGGGCAGGGCGGAAGCTGTTGCGGCGCATGAGCAGCCCCGTGGATCGCATATATTCCGCCAGAAGCCCGAACTTTTCCATGGGGAAGCGGTGCTTCTGCGGGAAAGGAAAGCTGTAATCCGGGTGGTGAACGATGGGTATGGTCATTCGCTAGGGCAGTGCCGGAATAATGTGGTCTTCAATTAATTGAAACTGTTGGCGCAGGTAACGGGAACCCGGCGACGGTGGGGCCGGGTCTGAGGTCATCACTACCGTCAGTTCCAGGGTCGG
The DNA here is from genome assembly GCF_050707965.1 of Marinobacter sp. KM021. Lineage (NCBI taxonomy): Bacteria > Pseudomonadati > Pseudomonadota > Gammaproteobacteria > Pseudomonadales > Marinobacteraceae > Marinobacter > Marinobacter sp. KM021. Next base: position 1,519,818 of record NZ_CP136129.1, on the reverse strand, counting down.
CACTACATAGAGCACCTGGCCGCCAAAACCGCGCCCGTAATACCCCATCTCACCCGCCATGGGCCGCAGGAACCAGCCGTAGCCATAGGGATCATCAGTGTAAGCGGATTCGCCGCGACCGTTCCAGGATTCATTTACCCAGTTCTCCGGGAATAATTGTTGGTCGCCCACACGCCCGTTATTGCGATACAGCTCGCCGACTTTTACCAAATCACGAGGTGAGAGCAGCATGTTGTTACCGCCAAAATAAACCCCTTGCGGGTCCTGGTCCCAGGGCGGGATATCTATGTCCAGAGGTTTCCCCAGCCACTCCCGAGCCAGGGAAAGGGTGCTGCGACCAGCACTTTCTGTTAAAGCTGCAGAGAGCAGGTGGCTGCTGCCTGAGGAATACAGCATGCGCCCGCCTGGCTCATCCACGAACGGCCGGGTGAGCACATGGCTTACCCAGTTGTTACTGGCCACCCAGGGCCCATAGTTAGCCCCAGAGGTACGCTGCAGACCTGCCTGTAAAGACAGCAGGTGCCCGAGGGTAATGCGCTCAATACCCTCGGTAGCCGATGCAGGTACCCGGTTGCCCAGAGTTTCTACCACAGGCTGATTGGTTCCCTCGAGTACATCGTTTTCGATACCCATACCCACCAGCGCAGCCAACACCGTTTTAGACAAAGACTTGATGTTGACGGGTGTATCCAGGCCCTGGCCCCGTAAATCCAGTGCCAGAATTTCTTCACCCTTGTGGGCAACAATCAGGGTGTGCAGGCGGTCAAGTTGTGCGGCTTCTTGCTCGACCTCGGCTTGCCAATCTGTGGGCTGTGCGTAGGAAAGTGAGGGGATAGCGAGGATCAGAAACGTTCGAGCCCACCTGGATAACCTCTGCATAGCGTTGGGATACCCTTCGTTGATGTAAACGTGAAAATCATTGCTGGATAACGACTTTACGCTACAAGATTAGAAGGGGCTCACTTCCGCTAATCGATTTCGCCTCAGAAATCGCCCACTTCGACCAATCTCACCGCAACACCACTGAGTTGCGAGCCTTGCTGGCCCTCATGATGTGAACCGAAAAGGTTGATCCACTGGTCGCCGCTTAGCAACACTTCTCCGCTACCGGTGCTGCTCTGATTTCCTGCCGCATAACGGCCGGCAAAGTTGAAGGCGAAAGCGCCAGGGGATTCCGGCAGTGGCGTTAACTTGAAGCCAATCGTCAGTTCCGGTGAAGACGCGTACCCCCGGCCTTCATCGGCAAGACCTACCCGCAAGAGGTGAGAACGTTCCAGAAACTCCGGGCGCAGTTCCGAAGGGCTGCCATCGGGCTCTGTCGCCTGGCATTCGCAATAGCGAATCTCCAAAATCATCGAACTGCTATCTAGGAAGTGTTCGGGAGCTGGGCCGCCGGCATGTGTAAATCCGGGAAACAGTACCAGTGCGGTAAGGCCAAGTAGAGTGAAGACGGATGACGCGATCCTTTGCATGATTGAACTCCATATGGTGATTACCCAGAAACACCCAAGTTATTCTGTTTTGAATCCCAACTCAAGGTCGCCTGGTCTCTTAGCTATACCTCACACCTTCCCGGGCGTAATGCGCGCAATGGCACGGAACTCCCTCGTCATATGAGCTTGATCACTAAAGCCAAACTGATGGGCAACCTCTGCCAGGTTTGCCCGGCTGTGCTCGCGGATGTAGTCGATGGCTCGTTTCACCCGCAGGATGCGCTGGTACTGCTTGGGTGTCATTTCCATCCAGTGTTTGAAAAGCCGCTCCACATGCCGCTGGCTGATGCTGATTTGTTCGTTAAGCATCCCCGGTGTTGCGTTTTCGTTGAAGCTTTCCAGGGCCTGCTTCAGCGGCCCGGGGATGGTCTTTGTGAGACGGAAATGCCTGCTCAGCCATCGTTGCAGAGTGTTCACCCGGCTTACGTTGTCATGGTCTGACTTGAGGTTGGAGTAGAGCTGGCTAAGGCCGGGTAGATGCGCTGGGTCTGCGGTCAGGGCCGTGGGCTGATCAAAGTGTTGCCCGATTACCGCATAGCCAATCGCGGGTTGAAACCGAATACCCGCGAGCTGCGATTTGGGAAACAGGGAAACATTCTCTGATACCTTCTCAACCGGTAGCAGGATGACACCCTCCGGAATGGGGGTGTCGCCGATCTTCACGTCACCCGCCAGACTAAACCAGATGCTGCTGCACGCCTCAGAATGCAGCAACTTCACCACCGGCTCGTTTGCCAGCCCGGATACCGACGCTGACCAAATCCCTTGCACAAACGCCGACAACTGTCCTGACGGGCAGGACAGCTGAAAATCGAACGCTGGTCTGGAAAGGCTATTGTGGTTTATAGCTGCCTACCTCTGGCTTGAACGTTTTGGCAATCCGGTTCCAACTGTTGATGGCGTTAACCGCGATGGTCAAATCCACCAGAGCCTGCTCACCCAAAGCTTTCACTACATCCTGATATTTCTGGTCGTCTACCGGTTTGCCATAGGTAAGATGCTCCGCCCAATCAAGCGCAGCTCGCTCTATGGGAGAATAGAAAGGCATGTCGTGCCAGGCGCTCAAGCCCAACATTCGCTCCGGGGTTTCACCCTGCGCCTTGGCATCTTTGCTATGCATGTCGATGCAGAAGGCGCACTGATTGATTTGCGACACCCTTAGCTTTACCAGCTCCCAAACAGCCGTGCTGAGGGTGTCTGACGCCCGGAACTGCTCCCTCAAATATGCTTCCTGATTCATCAGAATCTGCATGGCTTTCGGCGCCAGGCCGATGTAATTCGCGCGTGCCGTCATGATCCATGTCCTCCAATTGTTGTGGAGTTACACGGTAATAAATGGCCCGGGATCGGTATTGAAGATTTTCGACACTAGCGATGATCCCAGTAATGCGACCCGTTTTAACGACGAGCACAAGTAAAAGTGCTGTTCAGTCTAGGCCAATCCAATGGAAGGTAGAGCCCCAGGATAAAAACGATAAAGGTCATTTTGGCCATTACCTGACACCGGTATCCTGTTTGCGGTGCATCCTCACAAGTCATATTCATCGTGACGACGATTCCACACATACGGCTTTGTCTGTGGCCAACCTTCCGGCGAATCCTCCCAGGTTTCCTGGCGACCATACGGAGTCAAATCCAGATACGTCCAGAGGCTACCCAGGTACTCGACGCCACGGGCACCCGTAAAGTAAGTGCGGTATACATCATTCCCGTCACGAAGGAATACGCTTGCGCCGTGCCTTTCTCCGTCAGCTGTCGTTACGCCAAAATCATAGTTGAAGTCACTTTCGAAAGACGAGTACCAGGGCATCGACCAGCCCATACGCTTTTTGTACTGCGCAAGCTTCTGGTAAGGTGCGCGTGACACCATCACAAGCGACGTATCGCGGGCATGCAAATGGGCAGGGTGGGTCATGGCGTCGGCGAGCCAGGAGCATCCGTCGCAACCGGCCTTCCAGTCGGGTGCGAACATAAAATGATAAACAATGAGCTGGCGGCGCCCGCCGAACAGGTCAAGAAAAGACACACTGCCTTCTTCGCCCTGGAACAGGTAATCATTCTTTACCTTGACCATTGGCAGCCTTCTGCGTTCAGCGCTCAAGGCATCCCGCGCTCTGGTGGCCTCTTTTTCTTTAACCAGTAACTGGCTGAGGGCGGCTTCCCATTCCTTATTCGAAACAATTGGCGGTAATGGTTGTTTGGCGTCCGGCATATGTAAGGTCCCTCTTGCTGGATGAGCCTGCCCCCACAACCTGCCGGTTGCCCGCTGGCGACCAAGCACTGAAAGGAAGCAGGCCTGATGAACCTTTACCATAGCACCCACTGCCATTATTGTGGAAATGCATGTTCTGCTGGCACCGGCTTTGAGCCTTGCTAGAATAGTTAGCCATTCACATTGGTAAACAGGTGACATTTGACAGCACAACGCCACAATCGATGGCCTGCATGGATTGCTTTATTGTCCATGGTGCTGATCTATTTAGGTCCCCTGCTTACTCAAGCGCAGTCAGGACAGCACGAAGCGCCCAATGCTCACTCCGGCCACCACGGCCACCACAACAGTTCGCCGCCGTCAGAAGAAACTGATCATTCCGACCCGCTACAGCATCTGGCCCACGGAGAGTGTGGCTACTGCGTGCTCCTCAGCAAGTTACCTGCGCTGTCTCAGCAGAGTACATCAGTATCTACCGGGAGTATTGCCAGTCCCCATGCTGTCCTGGGTCGCCTGAATTTATTTCCCCGTGGTATCCCCCGTTTCCCGAACGCGCCGGTACGCGCACCACCGATCATGGTCTGAACGTTACACATTCCCTTAAAACTCTGTATTGAGGAAGACCATGAACGATTCCCCGTCCACCGGCGCACCGCGCTGGGGCTATGCTTTGCTTTTGCGTCTGCATTTCTACGCAGGCCTTCTTGTTGGGCCGTTTATTTTTGTGGCAGCGCTCTCCGGCGCGTTGTTTGCGATGACACCCCAGATAGAGAACTGGCTTTATCAAACTGAATTGACCACCAACACCACCGGTAACCCTCAGCCCCTGGCCGATCAGATTACCGCGGCCCGGGCGCATATAGGCGCCGACGCCACCCTGGCTGCCGTTCGACCTGCACCTGCGGAAAGGCAGACCACACGGGTTATGTTTCTGGTTGACGGCCTTCAGCCCTTTGAACACAAAGCGGTGTTTGTTGACCCGGTCAACCTGGGTATCCATGGCGAACTGGTGGTCTATGGAACGAGTGGCACGCTGCCTTTTCGCATCTGGATTGACTACGTCCACCGACACTTACACCTCGGAGAACCCGGCAGGTATTACAGTGAGCTGGCTGCGTCTTGGCTGTGGCTTGTGGCACTGGGCGGACTGGCGCTGTGGTGGCGAAGGCGTTCAGTGGTTAAAAACGGACAGATCACCAGGAACAGCAGCCTACGCAACTGGCACAGCCGGATTGGACTGGTGTTATTGGTCGCATTCCTGTTCTTTTCTGTTACCGGGCTTACCTGGTCGAAATGGGCCGGCGCCAACATCGCCGAGCTACGCACCCAGCTGAATTGGGCCACACCAGGACTGGATACCCAGCTTGACGCGGTTTCCAGCGAGGTGAGCCACTCCCACGGTGAACACGCAGGGCACGAGGTGGCGGGGCCGGTGCCGGGCAGTGGTGATAACGCCTCCACTTACGATGCCGTACTGGAGCGCGCGCGAAGAGCAGGGATTGACGCCAGCATTCTCGAAATCCGGCCGGGCACTACCCCGGAGCGGGCTTGGGTCGTCAGGGAAATTGATCGTAGCTGGCCAACCCAGGTGGATATGGTGGCTGTTGATCCCCGATCGATGGCCGTGACTGATCACGTGAAATTCGAGAACTTTCCGCTGGCCGCGAAACTCACACGATGGGGCATTGATGCCCACATGGGGATTCTTTTTGGACTGCCAAACCAATTACTTGTGGCTGCCTGTGCGCTGGGTTTGTGTGTGCTGATCGTACTGGGTTATCGCATTTGGTGGCTGCGCCGCCCCGCACGCACCGCCCATACCAGGCCAAACCCACGGCGGGTATTCGCTGAACTCAGAAAGGCATCGCCACTGGCGCTGGTAACCATGGCAGGTATCGCAGTCGCCCTGGGGCTGTTTGCGCCTGTGATGGGCGTTAGTCTACTGGTCTTCCTGATGGTTGATGCAATCCTGAGCCTGACCGGTTCAGCGAAGAAGTCAGCGAGTTGATCCTCACGGTGGCGCGACAACCGCGCCACCGTTATTCCGAGCCAATGAGTTGTGCAATGATCAATCGCTGCCATTCAGCCCGTCGTCATCACAGAATCCGCATAGATCAATACGGTTCCTCTGCCTGCCGGAAACAGTTAACTTCATCACTCCTTCTTGAGTCTTCTGGGCCTGATACGCCTGAGCTTCTCTTGATTACTTTCAGTCCTTGAATGCTGCAGGATTGTTGTCAACATTCCGCGCAACTCACGAACGGCTTTATAAATGGAATTACCACCGCCCCAAATGGACTTCACAGCCTTGAATAGAACCCAAGCGCTTGGGTCGCTTGGTGCGGCGGTGATTGCCGCCGTGATATCCAATATGACGGTTGCGGCTCCAATACAGCCAGCAGCCACTTGTTTGAGAATACGGTGATCCGCAACTATCGTTGCCACCTCGGCTGAGTTCGCGATCTCGCAGACCACATTGCGGAGCTGTCGTAGTGGCTCCAATGCATCATCAAATCCCAGTGATTGCGGCTGGTCGAGGGCGTTTTCTCCATTGGTTGCTTCGAATGAGAGCGCATCAATAGTTCCTGAAACGAGATGTTCCGGAACTTGAAGGCGGATGAGTGTTGCGCGATGATCCGCGAGATATTTTGATAGCTTCTCGACTGAATGACTTAGTTTCACACCGTCGATCGTGCGAACCAATCGATGGAGCAATGAATCCCTTTGTTCAAGTTGGGATACGATGAAAGTCAGAGTTTCACAGAGGTGTCGGAACTGTTCGGCCGCTACTTCAATGCTTGGTTCGCTGTCACTGTCGCTAAGTTCAGTGTCTAATGCGCGCGCACCTTCTAGAAGTTCTGTTGCTCGTTCGTTGAGAAGGTCAATAACGCTGTCCATTATCAATCCTTGATCAGATATTTTGTGGTGGTCAATCTCCGCGCTAGTGGCAAACTTAACTATAGAAGGTGATTGCGGTTCGTGGGAATTTCAGAGAGCAAAACGCCATTTAAGCAACGATTCATTCATTGCCGTGAAGATACCCCTTGGCCTTCAGTTTGTGACCAACCTTAACGATTTCATCCAGAGCAGGGACCAGCTCCTGACCAAGCTCCGTTAACTCGTACTCAACCGACGGTGGTGACGTATCCCGGACGTTACGTTGGACCACGCCGCGTTTCGTCAACTCGGCCAGCCGGGTAGAAAGCACCTTTGCCGAAACAGGCGGAATGTCGATTTTGAGCTCATTGAAGCGCCGTGGCCCGGCGCGCAAACACCAGATTACATTCGGCGCCCAAGCCCCTGCGATGACAGCCATGCACTCAGTCAGCATGCACGGCTCCGGTGGTTCCGGGCTTTTGTTTAGACGAACTTTCAGCGACATGAGAGTAACCAGGTTTCCTTGAGGTAACCCAATTCTATCTATAAATGCCTGGTTACTTCTAGTAATTACATAACCAATGGATATCCTTGGTGTGTCGACCACGAAACATAAGGAATCACAACGCATGAAGCTTTACTACAAACCTGGTGCCTGCTCCATGGCCTCGCACATCGTACTCAACGAACTGGGCATTGCCTTTTCTCTTGAGCGAACCGATACCGCTCAGGGCGTCACAGAGAATGGGCTGAAGTACAGTGATATCAATCCGAACGGCTACGTGCCCGCCTTGGAACTGGAGCCCGGCGTGGTACTCACTGAGAATCCCGCAATTCTTGAATACCTCGCGGATCTTGTTCCAGCGCAAGGCTTAGCCCCGCAGGAAGGCTCTTTCGAACGTACGCGCCTGCGTGAATTACTCGCCTTCTTGTCATCAGAGTTACATAAGGCATTCAGCCCGTTTTTCTCAGGTGAGGAGCTTACGGTTGAAGAGCGACAGGTGGCAGAATCCAAAATAGCGAAGCGGGTCGACCGTATCGAAGCCCGGCTCTCGCATACCGGTGCCAACCTTCTGGGCGGGCAACTCAGTGTTGCGGACTTCTATGCATTCGTAATTCTCAACTGGTCCCAATTCATTTCTTTCTCGCTAAGCCCATGGCCATCCACCTATGCATTCTGGAAGCGGCTCGGCTCACATCCGAGTGTAGTGAAGGCGCTTGAGGCGGAAGGGTTGCTGCCTGAGGGAGGGGCGCAATGAGTGCCTTCTCAGAAATCCACGAGGTGCTAGGCCAGTACTTCGACACATTGTATTTCTGTGATCTTGAAAAATTCGATGCGGTTTTCCACCCCCAGGCAATATACGCCACGGCTGACGAGGCGCCGTTGCTCCACAGGAGCATGCCCGAATACCGCAAGGTAATTGCGTCACGCCGTTCGCCGGCGTCTCGTAATGAACAGCGTAGAGACATCGTGGAGGCCATTGAGGTTGCAGGAGAAAACACAGCGTTTGCCCGAGTTCGTTGTTCCATCGGTGAGAGGGACTTTCTAGACATGCTGTCACTGGTCCGTACCGAAGGTCGCTGGCTTATTATCGCCAAAATATTTCAAATCATTGAAAACAAGGAGTGAGCAATGCCCTATGTTAATATCAAGGTTACACGTGAAGGCGTAACAGAATCACAGAAAGCGTCCCTGATTGAAGGAGTAACTAATCTTCTTGTTGAAGTGCTGCAAAAAACACCGGCAGCCACGATGGTTGTCATTGATGAGGTCGACATGGAGAATTGGGGGATCGGCGGTCTTCCGGTAAATGAATACAGGCGCAGGAAAGCTAACCTGGATGGTGACACGAAGACCACCGATCAATGAGCCATGATTCCTTCACAACGAGTGTGCTCAAGGTGGCGCGATAACCGCGCCACCGTTATTCCGAGCCAATAAACTGAACAATAGCCATCTTTCTCTCGTGGTTCTTCAGCCAATCCCTGACTTCTACGGCCTTTGCGGTATCGCTTTCCCCAACCAGCCTCTTCAAACGGTCGACTTTTTTGCTCTCCATTTTTTCATCCCGCACCTTTCGCTGCCATTGGTCGGTAAAGACCTTGGGAAGTTTGTGTGCCAGCTCGAGGGATTTGAGCAACGTCCATTCGCTGCCATCCAGCCAGGCCTCATCACAGAAACCGCAAAGATCAATACGGTTCTTGTGCTCGCTGGATACCGAGTACTTGGTCATCAGCTTGCTGCACTTGGGGCAGGAGAGGGCGGTTTTAGCATCGTTCTCGACGGTTACATCTGCATCAAAGTGATCGCTCTGCTCGACGGGCTCATTTCTTTCCGCCCAGTCGCGGTAGTAGAGCAGTGACAGAGAAGCGCCTTCACAGCCTGGACAACCCATAACCGGGAGGCCATCCTCAATTTTGGTGGGTGTCAGGTCAGTGGTTCTGCATTTGGGGCATTTCATGGTCATTCCTTTTTTGATGAAAGCCAGTCTGAGAGGCTGCCAATGTTAATCTTGTCTCGCACCACGGCGGGGAAATATCACCCGATAAACCGCGCGCCATACCACCGAATCCAGGGGAGCATACCGCAACGCCTGAGCAACCGCGCCCCAGGCCGTCGCAGAGTCTCCTACTGATGCAAAATGACGGGCTTTCCGGCAATAGAAGCGTGCCAGAGCCCAGCGGATGTCACCGGGTTCGAGCGTGCTTCCGTACTCCTCGATAAAATCACGAATGATCGCTTCGTTAGCGGCAAATCGGCGTTTCTTGTCGCTGGAAATCTGATCTGCCATCACCCGGTAATAGCCCCAATACTCGGGTACATAAGTGAACGTAAACCGGGCCGAAAAACGCAGCCAGATGTCGTAATCGTCGGCAACGCCGTAACGGCCGGAAAACCCGCCCATGGTATCGAAACATTCCCGCCGCGCCATGACCGTGTTGATGCTCACGCTGTTGTCCACCAGCATCTGCCGGGCAATCCGCCCGGAGTAACGGCGCATATTCTTGCGGGACAACTCGCGGCCCTGTTCATCGATCATGATTTCATCACTGTGAAGCACGTCCACCTCCGGGTGAGCCCCCATCAGCGCCACTTGCCGCTCCAGCTTCTCTGGAACCCACAGGTCATCAGAATCGAGAAAACAGACTAACTCTCCCTGGGCGTACTGAAGCGCCAGATTCCGGGCAATGCTCTGGCCCTGGTTCTCCTGAAAATGGTAGTGGATGCGGTCATCATCCAGGTAACTGGCCAGACTCTCGCTGGTGCCATCCTGGGAGCCATCATCAACGATGATCAGCTCCCAGTGGGGATATGACTGGGCCAACACAGACTCGACCGCTTGCGTGATGGTGCGCTCACGGTTGAAGGTGGGGGTGATGATGCTGACCAGGGGGGCTGACGCAGGCACAAGCTGTCCTTATTGGTGCCCATTGCGGGGCTGAGGTGCCGCAGGGGAGGCCGCGGAACTGAAGCGATGGGTCATGCTTGAGACTCTTCCGGAATTTGAACCAATAGATCAGTCACCCCGATATCCACCCCTGCCTGGAACAGCAACGTCGACACCTGCCCACGATGATGAGTTTGGTGGTTGAAGAAATGAAGCACCAGGCTCGAAAACCGCTTTTTTGCCGGAACCCCTTTGGTGTTGTGGTAGGTGAGAACTACATCCAGGTCTTCTTCGGTAAGCTGAGCTATCCAATCGATGATCTGTCGATCCAGCCAGATTCGATGCTCAGTTAAGCGCCCAATATCACCAAAGAGAACTTGGTCCAGGCTAGTCGGAGTATCAAGGCCCGCGACTCCTCGCAGCGATTCCTGGCACGACGGGTGAGTAGCAAAACGCTTGAGCCAGATGGTATCGCCAACGAGAATATGGTTCAGGGTGCCCAGGATCGAGCCAAAGAAAGCGCCGCGGTCTTTCGTTAATTCGTCGGCCGACAGCTTTCCCGCCGCCTCATAGACCTTTGCGTTCATCCACTGATTGTATGTGGCGAGCAATTCAAAATGGTTTTTCACGTTCATTGGAATTCCGTTTCATTCAAAGTGCCAACTTTACTGCATCAGGTTGCAACGCCCGTTATGGCGAGTGGTCACCGCCACGCGCATTGGCAAGCGCGATCTCAACATTGGGCACCAGATGGCTCTTGTACCATGTTGCAAGGTTCTCGATTACCGATTCCAGGGATTGTTCCCTTTCTGGTGAGTAGAAGTCGATACCCTTTATTGGTGCTTGCAGCTGCTGCGAACCAACGAGTTCAGCTGCCAGCAATCCCGTTTGTTGGAGTACGCGGCTGACCGGTTGAACAAATGGGGCGGAGTCGCCTAACTGCCCTCGGCCCCTAATAACCATATACCGAACGTTTTCCGGGAAGATATGCGCACTCTGTAAAGCGTCCCATACCGTGCCGGTGGTCTGTCTGTTGGTAGCTCGAACAGGGGTGCTTCGTTCATCATCCGAAATTTCTAAGTGATCCAAAGCTTCGCAGGCATCAAGCGCAGAATTTACGAGCCTACGAACCAATTTCCAATCTGTTGACATGAATTCCTTTTCCTGTTGCCGGTTCGCGGATGACTCTTTGGCATTATCCCAATGTCACGAAAATTCTATCAAGCCGGCTTACTTAGCTCCATAGATGAACCCTTAGCGGCGGCTGGGGGCAAACGGCACCGTCAACACAATCGCTTCACCTATCTCAGCAATTGCCGCATTCCGCTCTTCGAAGGAAGCCTCCGTCTGAGTCAGATACAGCGCCACAATGATAGGTTGGCGCTCAGGTGGCCAGATGACGGCCGTAATAGACCTCGACCCGAAACCTCCCGCCCCGGTTCGATCTGCGACAGTCCAGCCCTCTGGTACAGCAGCCCGAAAAAGCCCGTCCGCAACCTGATTGCCCTCGAGCCAATCACGCAGTTGCTCTCTGGACGGTTCGGATAAGGCGTCACCCAACAGCAAGGTTTGAAGATTCCTGACCATCGCATTTGGCGTTGTGGTATCTCGGTTATCGCCTGGTAACGCTTCATTCAGTTCCGTTTCCCACCGGTCGAGACGCGTTACGTCGTCTCCCAAATGCCTCGCAAACGAGGTTATTGCTTCTGGCCCGCCCAATTCTCGTAAAACCAGATTTGCGGCCGTATTATCGCTCGTTGTCAGTGTGGCCTCGCAAAGATCTGACAGGGTCATCGCCTCACCACCAGCGTGCTTCTCCGTGATGGGCGAGTAGGACACGAGATCGGATTCTGAAACATGCACCTTTCTGCCGAGGTTCGCCTGTCCCGTATCGACCCGATGGAGCAGGGAGGCACAAGCCAGGGTTTTAAACGTGCTGGACATCGCAAAACGCTGATCAGCGCGATATTCCCACCTCTGGCCCGACTCCAGGTCATAAGCAGCAAAGCCAACATGGGCCTCCAGGTCGTCAGCGACTTTCTCGACTGTTTTAATCAGGGCGTTATGTTGGTCAGCAGCGGCAACTGAGGTGAACAGGGTAAGTAAAGTAGCTGCGATAAGCGTATGAAATTTCATCAACGGTTCAACCTTCATCATAGGCTATGCGTGTCCACTGAAGTGGGGGAAGTTCAATCGGTTTACCAATCGGTTGTTATGAATTCCTTTTCCTATCGCCGGTTTTTTGTTAATTAAGTGGAGTTGTCGATGCGCGCCCAGTTTATTGGGTGTATAAGTCTGGATTTGGATGGGGTTCTTGATCAGGCACAGTGATCCCTGTTGCCGTCCAATATACTACCTCGCTATCTAACGGTTTATCATTCCTTATTTGGTTTTCGTTCTGGCTATAACGAAAACCATTACCGCAAAACGCTGTGAAGGAATTTCCATTGACTAGGTACATATCTGCGCTGACAACCGTATCACACCTGCCAGTATCCAAGACCTTTTTAGCTAGAGTAGCTCTCAAGGAAAAATATTCATCATACCAATCTTTATAGTATTTTCTGGCCTTAGACCCTGGCTCGTCTTTCAGTATTACACGAGATGCAATTCTTTGATTGTAATCATTTCTGGATAAGCTGGCCTCGGGTATCAACTTAGAATTGGCTACGACTTTTTTTCTGCCGAAGCCGTTTCGAAAATTTAGTTGTATGACATTGCTCGAAGATCCGTTGTCCGATATTTTATATACCACTCCAAGATTATGAAGACTGCCAGCTAAGCCTTCACCAGTATAAATGTACTTTTCATTTAGGTTTAATTTGTATTTCTCCACTAGATTATCAATTCTTCCTAGCCGAGCCATCCTATTCTCTGGGGACTCGGTTTCTTTTATAGCCATAATTATTGGCATAGCTTTGATGTTTTCTTCAGCTGATACAGCTAAACCAAAACCTTGCAGGAAGGTAAAGGTCATACCGATTATTAAACTGATCCTTGTCATGCAGTCCTCTCCGTTAAATTGGCTGACGAAACTCCGATAAGTAAAATCAACGCAGTCCCATTTTCGCCTGTCAACACGCGCCACTACTGGCGGTGAAGCCTTACTAGCAATGACGTCACGTTGACAACATTGTTACACATTGACCGAGTACTTAACCCGGATTTCTCATAGGTCCCCGGCAAGTCTCGCAGACTGTGCAGGTTACCGCCATTATCGCTCATTTGCGGCCGCGAATGATTAATAACTGATCAATTTCTGTTGTCCGGACACACGGCCCCCTTTCCCCCATTGAGTCGGGCCGGGGGAGCCCGGGCTTCTATCCCGGAACCAGTTGACGTACCAGGTCAGAGAGTTCGTCTTTGTAAGGATAGGCATCGCTCATCAACACCCGTATGCGCCGAGTGTTGCGAATGATGACCGCGCCCACCTTGATCAGCTTCAGCCGCAGGTTACTGGCGCTCATTCTCTCGAAGGGTGTCTTCTTCAGGTGGGCCCGTAATCGTTCGAACAACGTGTAGGCAAAGCCCGACAGAAGCAGCCGCCACTGATTGGTCCACCACCGCGTGCTGGAGGTGCGATCTGCGAACAGACACAACTGCTGATCCTTGATCCGGTTTTCCATGTCACCCCGGGCACAGTATTGCTCGTAGTAGAGTTTAACGCCGTCGTCGTAACGGGAGCTGATAATGAACCTGGGGTTGGCACCCAGTTCGCCCTCCTCCAGACGCGCGATCACCCAGCGGGGGTGTTTCCAGGTTCGGGCCTGGTACTGGAACCGGTAGGTGGCGCAGACTTTTTCACCCAGTTCGTTGTGAGCCTTGCGAACCAGCATCGAGGCTACATCTACCTCCTTGAGCAGCCGGCTGTTCTTGCTGATGCCGACCAGATAGTCCACGTTGTTCCGGTCGCACCAGCTCAGCAATCGGGGACGGTAAAAGCCGCTGTCACCCCTGAACACGATGCGGGTATCCGGCCAGTACTGCCGAATGAACTTCACCAGCAAGGCCAGAATGGCCCAGCTGTGGCGGCTGTCGCTTCGGTTGCTGGTGCGCAGGTAGCTCACCAGCAGATGACGACCGCAGAACACGTACAGTGGGAAGTAACAATGGTGATCGTAGTAGGCGTTAAAGAACTTGCCGGGCTGGTCGCCATGCACTGGAATATCAGTGCCATCGAAGTCCAGCACAATTTCCTTGGGTGGAGTCTCGTGCTGTTCAATGAAGTGATGCCACAGCAGTTCGTGGGCCTTGACCACGGCCTGCCGGTCTACGCGCTGTTCCATGCGGCACAAGGTCGATTTGCCCGCCAGAATGGCCTCTTCACCGGTCGCGGTCTGAAGTGCCTGATCAGCGCGTAGCGCCTCGTGATCGTTCAGGTCTTCGTACCCCGCGGCCACGCCAAAGACCCGTTGCCGGATCATGGTCTGAAGCTTGTGGCGAACCAGTACCGGATTACGGGCATCGTTCAGAACCGTAGCCAGGCGCTGAGTGAGCTGGTGTTGATTGTCGACTTCGCGAAGCAGGAGCAGGCCGGCATCGGAGGTGATATGGCCACCGGAGAAATCGGCTTCAATTTGACGGCGAGACAGTGGCGAGAAGGTCAGTTTTTCAGGTACCATTTTGGATAGCGGTTGTTGGTGTTGATTGATGGTGTAAGGTCCTGAAATTTTAACACTTTCAGCCGCTTTCTTTTATCCCCTCATGAGAAATTCGGGTTAAGGTCACGCACCTCGTCTCCAGTCATGCCCCGAAAGCCCCAACAGTGGGGCGGTTGTTCCTTGATCGTGATCTCAACATCCACGGGTGAGATGCCAGTCAGGGACTCAATCTTGCTGAAGAGCTCCTTGATCAGAGCTTTCTGGGTCTCGGGCGTTCGGCCCTGCATCATATTAATCTCGATGGCCGTGTAGGCGGGCGTCCGGCCCCCGGGGTAATAAAAGTCCTCGGGTTCCATGGGGATAAAACGATGAGCCCGCTTGTCTTCCGGCATACCGAGTACGGACTGCATACATCCGTGAATAACCTCGGAGAGCTGAGCCTTGATCGGATTAAGATGTTCTTTGATTCCATAGATGACTATCACGATGCCTCCTGCAATGTTTACGGATGTCCTTATCTCCCAAAACCAGTGGTAATGGGCGCACTACAACAATTTGTTGTGCAATGCCCAATCTTCGCATGTCATTCGATACACCCGCACCAGTCGGTTATGAAACTCTTGAAGCGCGAAGTCTCCGAACCCGACCCTCTCCGTTACCCTAACTGAGGCTGTATGCTCCGGCTCGATAATAACAATGACCGACTCACAGTGTTTTTTCCGGAAAGCATACCGGAGAACACCTTTGACAGCCTCTGTCGCATACCCATGATGCCAGAACCTGCGCGCCAGGCGATAACCCAGATTGATTTCTTCAACTTCGCCAACCAACTCCGGCCCAACGCCACAGAAGCCGATAAATTCGCCTGATTCTTTCTCATACAGAGCCCATGGCCCGATTCCATGAGAGGCGTAACACTCAAGGCACCAATCAACGAACTTTCGGGTAGCTTCTTCGTCGTAAACTCCACGTACGGAATACTTCATGACTTCCGGATCACTGAGTATGGCGGTGAGCACCGGAACATCCTGATGGGATAGCTTCCTTGCAACCAACCTCTCTGTTTCAAACAGTGGCACTGATCTCTCCCTGTGCATAGCGCTGGCGTGAGCGCCAGAAGCACTATTATTCGGACTTGAGCACCTCCGCACGATCCCTCTTGTATTCTTCGTATGACTTACTGGAACGTTCGATGCACTCTTCATACTGAGCGGGTGGCGCGCTGACGCATTCCTGTCGGTTATTCCGCTGCATATTGTCATACACTGCTTTGCTACTACACCCAGCCACGAAAATACTCACTAGCAGTAAATTCAAAATCTTACTCACGGCTCATCATCTATGTAGTGAATTACGCAGAGCGCACCGGCGTTCTTGGCGTAGCGAAGCGGAGACAAGGGCGTCCGAGTGCCGCGTCGGGTTAACCGGGGTGCTGAATATCGGCACGACGCTTCCGGTCCTGCACAGTCATTTGTTCCAGGCGCTCCTCTATGGAGTTAAGCCCAAGACGCGCACGGCGTTCATTAACCGTAGCAAAATCCTCAATAGGAAACGGTGTTGGCCAACCGTTTTCATTAACATCAAACTGGGTACCGTAGTATTGACGGTTGCCAGATAGCGTAAGCACCCGATCCTGAAGAAATGCAAATTGCCAGCCCGCTAAATCCTCTTTCGCAAAGGCATCCTCTAGTAAGGACACACACTCATCCATAAACTCGGGATCTGAAACAGAGTGCTGGACGACCAACGAGGCAGCTTTGGCAGCATCTTCTCCGACTAACGAAACGCCAGGCCAGCCGTGAGTACCAATAATTTCTTTCAATTGGGAAGCATTGTGCTCATGTAGGGCTTTCATCCGGGGATGATATGACTCAGATGGCAGCTCTCCGGAATTAAAGAGTTGCTCCAACAACCGCTGGTCCTCCATCATCATCGCAACTAGCAGATCCGCAAGAATTTGATTCATGGACTCCTTCGCAGTTAAATCGAAAGGGAGCGGCGCGTCTCACGCTTTGGACTTCCATGATTGGTTAACCCTGTTTGATGCTTATTATTACCCTATCTGGAAACACTCTGGTTTCTGCCGCTTCCGACTCAAAAAAAATGACCTTCGATTCTCGATATCTGAGAACCGAGCCTTGCAGGCATTGTTGCTTTCCTTCTAGACAGACAGAGTCTTCCTGCTTAGTTTTCACCTCTCTGGCAGCAGTTTGTGCGTCAGAAACGATCGGTAGAAAAAACAGTAGAAATAGCGGAAGAAGACTTAATGTCACATACGGAACACTCTCAATGTCCACATAATTTTCGACTGATCGGCGCGAGAGCTTCCGTTTTAATGGGACATAGCATATTCCGATTATCCCCAACCCAAACACCAAGTAGCTCAAGTTTTTCGAGTACGAGAATAGAAGATACATTCCACCTATTGAGAGGTAGTCCAACGGTGAACCTATCATCTCGTAGTAGTTGATCCCAAACTCCTCCAAGAATGAGGCATCGTAAATAAACCCGATTACATAAGATGCCGTCACTAGTAACGAAACCACTATCGCCAAAACTTTAGGGAACAATCAAAACTCCTCATAAGATTTATGCCGCCAACACGCGCGGCTTTGCAATGGCGGCAGTGCCGCAACGAAAAAGCCGTGATTTGCCGGGGAGTTATGGTGATTTCTGGTGTATGGAAGCAGGTTGAAGGGGTGGCGTATCCTGTTGGTTGATCACCGCCAAGATCACAACCAACAGAGGAATGATACGCCATGTCCGAGTCTAACCTGCATGCTCTTTCACAACCAGAGGTAGCCAGCAACGACCCGTTGCACGAGTTGATCCGGCAGGGTGCCCGGGACCTGATCGCACAGGCCGTTGAGACGGAGCTGGAGAGCCTGTTGAAGCAGTACGCGGACGTCAAGACGCCGGATGGCCGCCGTGCTGTGGTGCGTAATGGGCACCTTCCCAAACGCGCTGTTCAGACAGGCGTCGGCGACGTAGAAGTCCAGGTTCCCAAAGTCCGGGATCGCAGTGGCTCCGGTATTCGCTTCAACAGCCACCTGCTGCCACCGTACCTGAAGCGCGCCCGGAGTCTGGAGGAACTGATTCCCTGGCTCTACCTGCGTGGCGTTTCCTCCGGTGACTTCCAGGAGGCCCTGAGCGCGCTGGTCGGCGAGCAGGCCAATGGCCTGTCGGCGAACACGGTCTCCCGGCTCAAGTCGAAGTGGCTTGATGAGCACAAGGGCTGGCAGCGACGGGACCTGAGTCAGAAACGCTATGTGTACTGGTGGGCTGACGGCGTGTACAGCAACGTCCGTCTGGATGACCGGCTCTGCCTGCTGGTGATCATCGGCGTGACCGAGCATGGTCACAAGGAGCTGGTGGCTGTCGAGGACGGCCACCGGGAGTCCGAAGCCAGCTGGCGAGAGCTACTCACGGATTTGCGGGAACGTGGCTTGGAGCCCTCGCCCAAGCTGGCTGTTGGCGACGGCGCACTGGGCTTCTGGAAGGCTCTGAGCAAGGTGTTTCCGGACACCCGGCATCAGCGGTGCTGGGTGCATAAGACCGCCAACGTGTTGGACAAGCTGCCCAAGTCGGTACAACCGAAGGTGAAGTCAGCCTTGCATGAAATCTACCTGGCGGAGACCCGAGACAGCGCCCACAAGGCGTTCGACAGCACCTTGAGACGATTCCGAGACAAGTACCCGAAGGCCATGGAAAACCTGGAGAAGGACCGGGATGAGCTGCTGGCCTTCTACGATTTTCCGGCGACTCACTGGATTCACTTGCGGACCACCAATCCGATTGAATCCACGTTTGCCACGGTGAGGCTCAGAACCAAGCGGAGCCGCTCCTGTGGCAACCGGGACACCACGTTATCGATGGTGTTCAAACTGCTCCAATCCGCCCAGAAACGCTGGAAGCGGATCAAGGGGTTCGACCAACTGAAGCTGGTCGTGGATAACGTACAGTTTCAGGATGGAATACAGGTGGAAGATCAATCTGACAGGAACGCTGCCTGATGGTCATACACCAGATTTGACAATAACTCTTTGCCGGGTTATACATTATTGATTAGCTGTCTTTTCTGCTGCTTGCAGGACCTCAACATCTTCCGTGAACCAATTTACAATCATATCTTCGACAGAGCTCTTGATTTCATCAAGTGGTTTAGCGTTTTTGCTATTTCTTTGAGCGCTATAGAAAGACACTACTAAACTGTCAGATGCGCATAGAGTTTTTACTAAAGATAGAGCCATTACATTGTCGGGGCCTTTGTAGCGGTCTTTTCCCAGCATTTGGCTTGCAGTAGAAAATCCTTTGACGCATGATCTCGCCTCACTAGCCTGATTTTTCAGATCAATGGCTGGACTTGATTGCGCAAATGCTCCTTGAGACAAAAGAGTCAAAAAGGAAAATGCTAGGGTTCTATACATTAGTATGGATCCTATTCTCGTGCAGAAATTTCGGCGTATAACACCTCGGGTAAGCCGCCGGTGGGGAGCGCAGCGTAGAGTACCGGTAGACTTTACATTGGTTAGGGCTTTTACCTCGTAACCAAGTCGCCTCTATTACAAGCTTGAAGAAGCGAATTGACACGTTTCACTCTCATAAATCGTTCTTTAGTTCGAGAGTTCATGCTTTTTCGATACTCCGATTTGATTTCATCATCCTCGATGGATCTATCTCTCAATGCCGCGAAAAACTCAATGAGTTCGTCTGAATAGTTCGAAATAGAATCACCATGTTTAGCGAGAGTGAGTGCCAGCCCCCATATACCATAGAGGTGTGAAACACCCATAATTTTATATTGTGCATAGTCAATACCGATGTCAGCTATTTGCGAGGTTAAGCTTTTTGCACTATTTGAAGCATCGGTAAAATCTGAGTTAGCATGCCGCTCGTAAAGATCATCCAAAATTCTTTGGCTAGAACCTATGACATCATTCATATAAACGGACAGCAAACACTCAGCACAGAACTCCTTGTCTTCCATGCGATTTCTGTCTGTAACTTCCAGTCTAGTTTTCCAGAAAGGGGTTTCTGAAAGCACATCAACAGCGGCTGTTATATTACTGCTATGATACTGTGCATTTCTTAGCTCTTGACCTTTCAATGGTTCACCGTTTCGATTGAGCCGGTCAAAAACCATCTCAATTAAGCCTTCATCAGAAGGATCTATATATTCAATAGGTAAATCGTATTTCCAGAAAGAGGTTTTATAATTTTTCAAATCTTCTCTTTTCCCAAGGTCCGAAAAAGTTACTCCACTAAGTATATCGTCATCTTCTTCACTGCCGTACTCGTTTGAAGCTGAAATTTCACCCGCAATGAACCGGCCAATAGCAGTCAATCGCTGCTTACCATCAATTACATCAAAAGTGGTCTTGCCGGTATCTTCATCGATCTTTCGATGTAAAAAAACCGGTGGAATTGGAAAGTTTCTTAAGAGGCTATCGATAAAATAGCTTTGCTTTTCGTCACTCCAAACCGATCTTCTTTGGTACGGTGGATTGTAATTAAATTTCGATAGTTGGTTTTGCTCATGGAATCCAGCAATTGACAATGTTGCAGTACGGCGGTCAAGCATCTTGCTAGTCATTTGAACACCTTCCTAAGCGAATTGGGGTGGGAATAAGATTGATATGAACGGAAAAGGCTGCAGCAGACTGCATCAAACTGCTCATTTGGATAGGGATTCACTGAAATCACTCTAGCCCGCCTTGATATATTTGCGAGTAGATAATCAATTTCTTTCCTATCTACGTGCCAGTAGCTTAACCCATACAGTATAACTAAATCATGTTCTCCGAGACTGGATGTTGCTTCGATTGCACTATCCCAGACCTCTCTTATCCACCGGTGCTTATATCGTTCCGATTCACCTGCTGGTGGTAACATCCCAACCATAGGATAATTTTCTGATAGTGAGTCATACCGCACACAGATATCTTCTAGCCCACCTTCAGTAAACTGAGCTGAATAATTGATTTCAAAAGCAGAGCTGTCAACTGAAGTATGGCCGCAAAAAGTAATAGAGCCATGAGGTTTGTGTAACGAAAACTTTGCTGTTTTTTCTTCACCTAACCTAGGTATTGAAAATTTAACGTCAGCCTCGTGTAAGCATCGCTCTAACATTGCATCATAGTTAAAGGTAATAACATCTAATGAATCGACACTCTCGCTTGACTCAATTTCCTTTATTAAGTTAATGACGGACGACTCGATTGATTTTTTGAAAAAATCATTGCTCACTAGGATATCGTCATAATAAACAAAAAGGTATCTAAGATAAGATACCAGTTCCTTATAGGCCCTGATGTAAATTCCGTCATCTAAAGTCGCGGGATCGGCCATACAGCAGGCATTAACAGCCGTGATGATTTTCTCAATTACCTGATAAGACTCTTCCTTTGTTGAGTTTGGCCTAGCTCCGAGCGCCCACAAATTTGGGCAATGCTCATAACTAAGGAAACCCGGTGTCCCGTCGGCTGGCCATGGGACGTCTGCACCACATCTGAAGAGGTTTAAGAGGTCGATCTCACTCTCGGAGCAATCCGAGAGCATCGAGAGCGAGAGTCCGTTACCTGCAACCAAAATTACTTTCATTAAAATCTGACCTTCCGCAAACACCAATTTTTCGAAGGGTTTCTTCGTAGCCCTAACAGGGTATTAGATAGCAGTTGTCTTTATTGTAATTGTCCGAGCGCTTCATTATTCCGCATCAATAATACAAAAAATCTCGTAACCGATGTCAAAAAATGTTAATGATCATGTAACTACACCCCTAAAAAAGAAGCAATCCCGATCCCGCTTAGTAATATCAACGTAGCCGCATTTTCACCAATCACGAAACGGTGTTAATTTCCCGCCCAACAAAAAGGCCCGGCAGCTTCCGCAACCAGGCCTTTTCGTCACTCAGCGGTCAATCACCTCAACCGCACTTGCTATCGCCGCAAGACAAGCAGGTGGCGCAGCCGTCCATCACAATCACCGCTTTGGTGCTGCACTTGCCGCACATGGTGGCGTTGGCGGGGTAGTCGCTGCCACTGTCGTCGTTGGTGGCTTTGTTCTGGCTGGCTTCAAACTCGGCGCGTTTCTCGGCGAGGATGCGCTTGGTGGTTTCGCTCAGCTCGTCGCTTTCCAGCAGGCCGATGGCCTTCAGGTGCTTCTCGATCACGGCGCCGATTTCGGCAACCAGTGAGGGCATGAACACGCCACCTTTCTTGAAGTAGCCGCCGTTGGGGTCGTACACGCTGCGCAGCTCTTCCACCAGGAAGGTTACGTCGCCACCTTTGCGGAATACCGCAGAGATTACGCGGGTGAGGGCGATAACCCACTGGAAGTGTTCCATGGATTTGGAATTGATGAACACTTCGTATGGCTGCCGGCTTTCGTGGTCGGTGTCTTCGTTCAGCAGGATGTCATTGATGGTAATGTACATCGCGTGCTCGGCCACCGGCGGTTTGATCTTGTAGGTGGTGCCCAGCAAGAAATCCGGCCGTTCGATGTTTTCGTTCATCTCCACCGGCTTGGTTTCAGCTATCACCGGTGCCTGGTGCTCGTTCGGGGTTTCGGTGTCGGCTTTCTTGACTCGGTAGCCGACAATCTTGTTGCTGATTTTCACTGTCATGTTCGTTGTCCTGTCTGTCGGTTCCCGGGATCAATATTTACCGTAAGTGCCTTCTTTAAGCGCATCAAACAAGTTGGCGGCGGTGTGGGTTTCGCCGTCGTACTCTACCTGTTCGTTGCCCTTGAGGGTCACTTTGCTGCCATCATCCAGGGTGAACTCGTACAGCGTGTTCTCGAGATCTTTCTCTTTAACCAGTACGCCCTGGAAGGCTTCCGGGTTGAAGCGGAAGGTGGTGCAGCCTTTCAGGCCCTTGTCGTAGGCGTACAGGTAAATGCCTTTGAAGTCTTGGTACGCGAAGTCTGTGGGCACGTTGGCGGTTTTGGAAATGGAGGAATCTACCCATTTCTGTGCCGCTGCCTGAATATCTACGTGCTGCGTGGGCGTTACGTCATCGGAGGTGGTGAAGTAACTGGGCAGCTTTTTGTCTTCGTCTTCGGAGAAGGGCATAGCGCCGGGATTAACCAGGTGGCGGTAGGCCAGCAGCTCGAAGCTGAACACGTCCACTTTCTCTTTGGTTTTACGGCCTTCACGGATGATGTTCCGGGCGTAGTGGTGCGAGAAGCTTGGCTCGATGCCGTTACTGGCGTTGTTGGCCAGCGACAGGCTGATGGTGCCAGTGGGCGCGATGGACGTGTGGTGGGTAAAACGGCCACCCTTTTCGGCCAGCTTTTTCACCAGTTCCGGCTCTACGTGGCCAATCTGCTGCATGTAGCGGCTGTACTTGGCGTGCAGCAATTTGCCCTTGAGGATGTCGCCCACTTTGTAGCCGTCTTTGGCCAGGTCCGGGCACTTGTTCATCATCTTGGGGGTAATTTCAAACTCGTCTTCCATGATCGGGGCCGGGCCTTTCTCTTCAGCCAGGGCCAGGGACTGGCGCCAGCCTTCCACGGCCATTTCCCGAACCACGTCTTCGGTGAACTGCACCGATTCGTCAGAACCATAAGGCATGCGTAGCATGGCGAGGGTGGAACCCAGGCCCAGGATGCCCATGCCGTGGCGGCGCTTGTAGGTGATTTCGTGGCGCTGCTCTGCCAGCGGCAGGCCGTTGATTTCTACCACGTTGTCCAGCATGCGGGTGAAGATGCCCACTACCTTGCGGTACTTCTCGTAGTTGAAGCTGGCTTTGTCGGTGAACGGGTAGTCCACGAACTTGGTCAGGTTCACGGAGCCCAGCAGGCAGCTGCCGTAAGGGGGCAGGGGCTGCTCGCCACAGGGGTTGGTGGCGCGGATGTCTTCGCAGAACCAGTTGTTGTTCATCTGGTTGACCTTGTCGATCAGGATGAAGCCCGGCTCGGCGTAGTCGTAGGTGCTGGTCATGATGGTGTCCCAGATGAACTGGGCTTTCACCGTCTTGTAGATGCGGCAGGCCACCTTGCCTTCTTCGTTTACCACGTAGCCGTCCTGAACCGGGAAATCGCGGTACAGGAACTGCTCGGCGTTGTTCAGGTCCAGGCCTTCGTCTTCCACTTCCTTCTTGGTGACAGGGAAGGAGAGGTGCCAGTCGTCACCGTTGCGTACGGCTTCGATGAAGTCTTCGGTGATCAGCAGAGACAGGTTGAACTGGCGCAGGCGGCCGTCTTCACGCTTGGCCTGGATGAATTCGATGACGTCGGGGTGGTGTACATCGAAGGTGGCCATCTGGGCACCGCGGCGGCCACCGGCAGAAGACACGGTGAAGCACATGCGGTCGAAGATATCCATGAACGACAGCGGGCCAGAGGTGGTGGCGCCGGCACCAGCGACGTAGGCACCGCGGGGGCGCAGGGTAGAGAACTCATAACCGATACCACAACCGGCCTTGAGGGTAAGGCCCGCTTCGTGGTTTTTCTCCAGGATGTCGTTCATGGAATCCTGGATACTGCCGGATACCGTGCAGTTGATGGTGGAGGTGGCAGGCTTGTGGGCTTCCGCACCGGCGTTGGAGGTGATCCGGCCAGCCGGAATGGCACCGTTTTGCAGGGCCCAGAGAAACTCCTTCATGTACTTGTTGCGTACATTCTTGTTCTCCACTTCCGACAAGGCCTTGGCAACGCGCTCGTAAGTTGCGTTGATGTCTTTGTCGACCGCTTCGCCTGTTTTGGTCTTCAGCTGGTATTTGCTGTGCCAGATATCAAGCGACGCTTCCTGCATGGGAATCGTTGTGATCACTGCCTGTGCCTTAGCGTTCATTGCCACCCTCGGTTTCCAGTATGTCTCGTTTTGATGGTGCCGTCCCCGGCGCCATGCCCCTTTTTTAATGGTGTTGCGTTCTTACTGCCGGCCTGTTTTTGGTCAAAAACACTAGATATGGTATTTGCCTGGCGGAAGGTGCCGCCTGTTCAGAGCCGGTGAATTGCCTTTATCTTGCTGTCGGAGTTGCTTTTGCCGGCTTTCCCGGCGCCCGCGCGGCGGGCTGTGTGGTTGTTATTTGCCCTATATATGGGCTTCTTGTTCGTGAAGTATAACAGGATATAGTGGTCTGTGAATAAGAGAGCAACTATTGAATGAGCTTTGAGTGCAAAGAAAATCAATGGAAGAATACTTGCAACGCGCAAAATCCCTGCTGTGCGGGCGTTCAGCGTGATTTCGGGGGAATCACTAGATGTTGTGGTTAAAAAGCGTTCAGTGAAAATTGTTGTGATGTGCAAGTTTTTGTGATGTCTGCACGTATCGAGATGCGACGTGTCGGTAGAGTATGAGGGTGGCGTCGTAACACCGCAGTGGCCCACAGGAAGTGATAACTACTATAAAAGGAAAAGAACAATGAAAGGCCTGAAACCTACCATGCTAGCGCTGTGTGTTGCGGGGGCCGCCCCTGCCGCCATGGCGTTCCAGCCGTTGGATGAAATCTCGATGGGTAACATCACCGGTCAGGCGGGTGTCACTATTGAGCTGGAAACCCGGCTGAATATTGATCGGTTTATCTACACGGATGAGGGATCGTTGGTGATTAACGATATCTCTGTGGGTGGTGCCAACCGTATCGACCTGTTCCCGGAACTGGGCTTTAACCTGACGGGAGCCGGGCCCAGCGACAAGCTGGACAACGTGCGGATCAATATCGACATTGCCAATGACGGCGATGCCATCATCAACATTCTCCCGATGACCTTCGGGGCTGTGGATATGCGCATCACCACCGGGGCCTGGGACCTGACCGGCACCGATGGCAGCACCACCATTATGGATAACTTCCAGATGGACATGCTGATTGGCTCTGGCACCATCCGGGTGGATACCGCCACGGATACCCTGAGGCTGTTAACGGATTTCGCCATTGATGACCTGGACTTTGACATTCCGTTCCTGGCCATGGGTATCCGGGATCTCCGGCTCACCGGAGCGGATTATGATCTGCAGGCGCCCCAGCCTTTGCGGCTGTTCGCCAATGTGGATCTGGATATCTTCAAGGGTGCCAATGCGGCCGGTACGGAGGTTCTGGCCATCGAGATGGACAGCTTCCGGGCTGACCTGAGCATTGGTGGTGTGTTGATTGGTGGCACGTCGATTGGGTCGGTCATGCTGGACGACCTGGCGATTACCAATACCTCGATGCGCATTTACGGCCACTAACGGCTTTAAACTGTGCAATAAAAAACGGGGCCTTCGTGGCCCCGTTTTTTATTGCGGAAATGGTTTAGCCCAGTAACAGGCTGTCGTCGTCCACTTCCAGCCCGCGCTGTTTCTCGAACAGGCCGAGCAGGTCTTTTACTTCCAGGCCTTCCCGGTCTTTACCGGCAATGTCGAACACCACCTGGCCCTGGTGCAGCATGACCGTGCGGCTGCCCACTTCCAGAGCTTGCTTCATGCTGTGGGTGACCATCAGGGCGGTCAGCTTCTGTTCTTCGATGATCTTTTGCGTGAGCTCAAGAACAAAGTTGGCGGTTTTCGGGTCGAGGGCAGCGGTGTGCTCGTCCAGCAGCAGGATGCTGGACGGTGTCAGGCTGGCCATCAGCAGGCTAACGGCCTGGCGCTGGCCACCGGAGAGCAGGCCCATCTTGTCGCCCAGGCGGTTTTCCAGGCCCAGCTTCAACGTGGCCAGGCTGTCCCGGAATTGCGGCAGGTACTTGCCTTTTACCGCTGTGGTGAGGCCACGGCGCTGGCCGCGCTTGATGGCCAGTGCCAGGTTTTCCTCGATGGACAGGTTCTCACAGGTGCCGGCCAGGGGGTCCTGGAACACCCGCGCCACTCGCGAAGCCCGTTTGTGGGTGGGCAGGCGGGTAACGTCCTGGTTGTCGACAATAATCTGGCCGCTGTCCACCATCACCTCGCCCGAGAGGGCGTTCAGGAAGGTGGATTTGCCGGCCCCGTTACTGCCGATAACGGTCACAAACTCACCCTGGTTAACGGTCAGGCTCATACCCCGCAGTGCCGGGTTTTCCAGTGGCGTACCCTTGCCGAAGGTAAGCCGTAGATCGGTTGCGCTGATCATAGTGCCTCCTCAGGCTTTTTTGCGGCTGAAGCGGTTAGTGAGATTGGTACGAACGCCGGGCAGAACAATCGCCAGGGTAACCAGTACCGCAGTAATCAGGTTCAGATCCTGGGCCTGCAGGCCAAGTACGTCTGCATTCAGTGCGAAGGCAATGGCCAAACGGTAGATGATGGCGCCGATCACGCAGGCCAGCAGGGCACGCATAACGGTAGACGGGGTGAGTACCGCCTCGCCGCCAATCAGGGAAGCCAGGCCAATAACAATCACGCCCACACCCATGGTGACATCGGCGGCGCCCTGGCTCTGGGCGAACAGGGCGCCGGCCAGGCCAACCAGGCCGTTAGACAGGGCTACGCCGAGGATAATCATACCGCCGGTGGCAATGCCCTGTGCCCGCGCCATGCGGGCGTTGGAGCCGGTAGCGCGCATGGCCAGGCCGGTTTCCGATTTCATGAAGCGCCACAGCAGCACCAGGGATACCGCCACAACGATCAGGAACAGAATCACCGGTACCTGATGGAACTCCAGGCCCAGGGAATACCAGGGCGTCAGCACCGTTTCTTCTGATAGCAATGCGATATTCGGCCGGCCCATGATGCGCAGGTTTACCGAGTACAGCGCAATCATGGTCAGGATGGAGGCCAGCAGGTTCAGGATGTTGAGTTTGACGTTCAGGATGGCTGTTACAGCACCTGCCGCCATGCCTGCCAGCACGGCGAAGCCGGTGGCAACCCACGGGTTCCAGCCTTCCAGGATCAGAACGGCGGCCACAGCGGCACCCAGGGGGAAGCTGCCGTCCACTGTCAGGTCGGGGAAGTCGAGAACACGGAAAGAGAGGTAAATACCAAAGGCAACCAGGCCGTAGATCAGGCCGGTTTCAA
Source organism: Marinobacter sp. KM021 (assembly GCF_050707965.1). Taxonomy (NCBI): domain Bacteria; kingdom Pseudomonadati; phylum Pseudomonadota; class Gammaproteobacteria; order Pseudomonadales; family Marinobacteraceae; genus Marinobacter; species Marinobacter sp. KM021. The sequence continues at coordinate 1,492,330 of NZ_CP136129.1, read as the reverse complement.
GAGCACCGTAGAATGCAATTTCACTGAGCATGGGTAGTTAATCACCGTGAAAGAAAACGGGCGGGCCCTTGTGGGGTCCGCCCGTGTTGGTCAGGCGTTACTTGTCGCTTTTGACGACTTCTTTTGCGTCCTGGATGAGGTCTTCGGACAGGGTAATACCCATGCGCTCACCGGCGGCCGGGTTTACGTATAGGTCCAGCTCTTCCATGGTTTCAACGGGCATGTCGGCGGTGCCGGCACCTTCCAGAATGCGCACAACCATGGCGCCGGTCTGGCGGCCGTGGTTGTAGTAGTTGAAACCGAGAGCGGCAACCGCGCCACGCTCAACAGTGGCGGTGTCTGCCGCGAATACCGGAATCTTGGAACGTTCGCCAACGGAAATGACCGCCTCGGCGGCACTGATCACGGTGTTGTCGGTGGTCAGGTAGATGGCATCTACCTTGCCGACCAGCGAGCGGGCCGCACCCAGCACTTCAGAGGTCTTGGTGGCAGCACCTTTAACCAGTTGCATGTCGCGGGCCGCCAGGCGCTCTTCAAGCAGATCAATCAGGGCGGCGGCATTCGCTTCACCGGGGTTGTAAACGGTGCCGATGCGCTTGGCATCCGGCATGATGCGCTGGAGCATGTCCAAATGCTTCTCAATAGGCAGCATGTCGCTTACGCCTGTGATATTGGCGCCCGGTGTCTCAAGGCTCTGGACCAGTTTGGCCGCCACGGGGTCTGTCACTGCTGAGAAGACAACCGGAATGTTGCGGGCTGCGGCTGCTACGGTCTGGGCAGACGGGGTAGCGATGGCAACAATCACGTCCGGGCTTTCACCCACAAACTTGCGGGCAATCTGGGAGGCAATCGCTGAGTTGCCTTGGGCGCTTTCGTGCATCAGGCGAAGGTTTTCACCCACGCGGTAGCCGCGCTCGGCCAGTTCATCTTTGATGCCTTCATGAGCGGCATCCAGTGCCGGGTGCTCAACAATCTGCGTGATGGCAACTACACGGGTTTCTTCAGCCTGAACCAGGCTTGCTGCTGCCAGCAGCGAAGCGCCGATCAGGGTGCGCAAGGTCTTCTTGGCCATATGCCCATCTCCGAGTCAGTGACTGAGGTCCCCGTTTGCCGGGGCGGAAAAATGAAAGTGCGCAAGTTTACCACAGGGATATAGGTTTCGGGGTAGGGATGGGCGATACTTTATCAGTTGCTATTGCGCATTTGTCTGAAATGCAGATATTTTGGTTTTGTCACGTTTTGACGTGCAGGGGTGTGTTGAAATAGGCTACGAAAGTCTAATAATACGATACCCCCCAACTATAAAGACAAACTAGGAAGGTCCATGGACACAACAAACAAACTTCCCCTCGATATGCTGTACCACTGGGAAGCCACGAAAGCTGATTCCCCTTACATGACTCAGCCGATTGGCAACGGCAAGGTGGTTGAATACACCTGGGGCCGGGCAATTGATGAAGCCCGCAGGATGGCGTCTTACCTGAAGTCCCTTAACCTGCCGGAAAAGAGCCGTATTGGTCTTATTTCGAAGAACTGCGCGCAATGGATCATGACCGACTGGGCAATCTGGTTGGCTGGCCATATATCCGTACCCCTGTACCCGACCCTGAATGCGGATACCGTCAACTACATCCTGAACCACGCCGAATGCGAGGTTCTGTTTGTGGGTAAGCTGGACGACTGGGACAGCATGAAGCCGGGCGTTCCGGATTCCGTGCGTTGCATTTCCTACCCCCTGAGCCCCCCCAACGATTTCGAGACCTGGGACGACATCGTGGCCAAGTACCCGCCGCTGGAAGGTCAGGTGCACCGTGAGCCGGAAGAGCTGGCAACCATTGTGTACACCTCTGGCAGTACTGGTCGGCCCAAGGGTGTAATGCTCAGCTTCGAAAATATGGCGTTTGCCGCTGCTGGTGGCATTGAGACTCTGGGTGTGGGCCCCGAAGAGCGCATGCTGTCTTATCTGCCGCTGGCCCACGTGTTCGAACGTACCTTTGTAGAGTTGGGCTCTCTGTATGCCGGCTTCCATCTGTATTTTGCTGAGTCCCTGGATACCTTTGTCCAGGATCTGCAGCGGGCGCAGCCGACGCTGTTCCTGTCTGTGCCGCGCCTGTGGGTGAAGTTCCAGCACGGTGTGCTGCAGAAGGTGCCCAAGCAGAAGCTCGAGCGGTTGCTGAAGATTCCGCTGGTCAACAAGCTGATCAAGAAGAAAGTCCTCAAAGGCCTTGGCCTGGACAAGGTCAAGCTGGCTGGCTCCGGCTCCGCGCCGCTGTCCAACGATGTGCTGGACTGGTACCGCAACCTGGGCCTGGAGCTGCTGGAAGGCTACGGCATGTCTGAGAACTTTGCCTATTCGCACATGAACAAGCCGGGCCGTACCCGTACCGGTTACGTGGGCGAGGCGCTGCCGGGTGTTGAGGTGAAAATCAGCGAGCAGGGCGAAGTGTTGGTGAAGAGCCCGGCCACCATGATGGGTTACTACAAGGACGAAGAGAAAACCAAGGAAACCTTTACCGAGGATGGCTTCCTGAAGACCGGCGACAAGGGCGAGATCGATGAGATGGGCCGCCTGAAGCTGACGGGCCGCATCAAGGAGATCTTCAAGACCAGCAAGGGCAAGTACATTGCCCCTGCGCCGATTGAGAATCGTCTGATGTCCCATGACGCCATTGAAATGGTGTGTGTGTCTGGTGCCAACCAGACCCAGCCCCATGCCCTGGTGCTGCTGGGTGAGGAGATTCGCCCGAAGATGGCCGATGAAAGCTTCCGCAAGGAAATTGAAGAGAGCTTCACTCAGCTGATCAAAGACGTGAACAAAACCGTTGATCCCCACGAGCAACTGGCGTTCATTACTGTGGTCAGCGATGAGTGGTCCATCGAGAACAGCTTCCTGACCCCGACGCTGAAGCTCAAGCGTAACGTGGTTGAAGACGCTTACCAGGAGAAAGTGGATAGCTGGTACGCGAAGAAGCAGCCGGTTATCTGGCAGTAATGGCAGAACGCTCTACGCGGTAAACAAGAAGGCCCGGCAAATTGCCGGGCCTTCTTGTTTCTGAATCCGCAACTGAGCCAGCCGAAATCAGGTCATGGTCCTGGAATTGGAGATGGACCGGCTCATCAGAATGATCGGAATGATGCCCGCCAGCACGATGATCAGGGAGGGCAGTGCACTGTGGTACAGCTGCTCATCGGAAGCAAACTGGTACACGTAGGTGGCCAGGGTTTCGTAGTTGAATGGACGCAGTATCAGGGTGGCGGGCAGTTCCTTCATGCAGTCTACAAACACCACCAGGGCCGCTGTCACCAAGGTGCCCCTGAGCATGGGCAGATGCACCTTCACCAGGGTTTTACCGGGTGTGTGACCCAGCGAGCGCGAGGCCATGTCCATGCTGGGTGTGATTTTTTGCAGGGCGCTTTCCACACTGCCAGCGGAAACCGCCAAAAAGCGAACCGTGTAGGCAAACACCAGGGCAAACGCAGTGCCGCTCAGCAGCAGGCCGGTGCTGAAGCCAAAGTAATCCCGCATCAGGCCATCGAACCAGTTGTCGAAACCGGCCAAAGGAATAATGACCCCAACCGCAAGCACCGCGCCGGGCATGGCGTAACCCAGGCTGGAAAGGCGCATCAGCACCTGCATGCCCCGGGTATTGTGCAGCCGGCGGCTGTAGGCGAGGGTAACACCAATCAGCAGGGTGGTCAGCGCTGCGGTACCAGACAGGAACAGGCTGTTAAAGGTGTTGCGAATGAAGTTCGGGTTCCAGCTTTCATCAAAGTATTCCCAGGCGTAGTAGCCAAGGGTGGCGCCCGGAATGATGAACCCGAATACCAGTGGGACGGCGCATACGGCCAGGCAAATCATCTGCCGCGGAAAAGACATGGTAAAGCGGTGGATGGGGTCGCGGTTATCGCGGGCGGCAAATTGTTGCTGGCGCCGGCGAGAGTAGCGTTCCAGTGTCACCAGGATCACCACGAACATAAGCATGGTGGTGGCGATCTGGGCCGCTCCGCCCAGGTTGCCCAGGTTCATCCAGGTATCGAACAGGCCCAGGGTGAGGGTTTGTACGGCAAAGAAGTCGACGGTGCCGAAGTCGTTCAGGGTTTCCATCAGTACCAGTGACAAGCCTACCGCGATGGCGGGCCGGGCGATGGGCAATACTACCCGGAAAAACGTACTGATGGCCGAATGGCCAAGGCTGCGGCTGACCGCAAACAGCGACGGCGATTGCTCCATGAAGGCAGCGCGGCCCAATAGGTAAACGTAAGGGTACAGCACCAGGCCGATCATCAGGACCGCCCCTTCCAGGCTGCGAATTTCCGGGAACCAGTAGTCTGCGGCGCTTTGCCAGCCAAACCATTCCCGTAGGGCTTTCTGGACCGGCCCAGCGTAGTCGAGCAGGCTGGTATAAACGTAGGCAATCACGTAGGCCGGCACCGCAAAGGGCAGCAGCAGGGCCCACTCGAAGAATTTTCGCCCCGGGAACTCGCACATGGTGACCGCCCAGGCGGTGGAAAGCCCGATGATCAATGTGAGGATGCCCACGCCAATCATCAGTTTGATGGTGGTTGTGAGGTAGCGGGGCAGGGTGGTTTCCATCAGGTGTGGCCAGATGTTCTCATCAGGGAACAAGGCCAGGTAAAGCACAGAGAAGACCGGTAAAGCGACGATGGCCGTGGTGATCAGGGCACTGATCATCCATCGTTTCGAGGTGCGTTTGGCCAGAAGTGGTTGCGAAAGCCCCGGATTGGCACTGGAAACGACCTCGGTCATGCTTGTCCCGTTATGGAAGTGGTGATGAGAAGAATTGCGATTTTAGATACTGAGGGGGCTCACTGCAATGACGGGGGTCATTTCTGTCTCTGAAACAGACACTAAAAAGGGTACCAACGTGCTGTTGGTACCCTTTCTGATAGGCGCCTGATGTCGGCGCCAATTGGTTAGCCGTCGTAGTCGACGCGATCAATCAGGCGAACGGCTGCGTTGCGGTTGTTGGCGATTTCCTGCAACGACAGGGTGTCCGGGTTCATTTCGCCCCACTCAGCAACCATGCCGGTTGGCTTGACTTCCGGGTTTGCCGGGTACTCAGAGTTGGCCTCGGCGTAGATGCGCTGTGCGCTCGGTGAGGACAGGAACTCGATCAGCTTGATGGCGTTGTCCTTGTTGGGCGCACTCTGGGTCAGAGAAATACCACTGATGTTCACGTGGGTGCCACGATCGTTAGCGTTCGGGAACACCAGGTTGACCTGCTCGGCGGTCGGGCGCTGGTTTTCGTCCATCAGCATGTTGCCGTAGTAATAGCTGTTACCCAGGGCAAGGTCGCACACGCCTTCGGCAATAGCTCTGATCTGGTCACGATCACCGCCCTGGGGCTTGCGTGCCAGGTTGTCTTTAACGCCCTGGAGCCACTCCTGAGCCTTTTCTTCGCCATGATGGGCGATCATGGAAGACACCAGCGCTACGTTGTACGGGTGCTTGCCGCTACGGGTGCAGATACGGCCTTTCCATTTTGCATCGGTCAGGTCTTCGTAGGTGCTGATCTCGCCTTCTTCAACCCGGTCTTTGGAGGTGAAGATCAGGCGGCCACGGGTGGTCAGGGCAAACCACTTGCCGTCCGGGTGACGCAGGTTTTCCGGAATGTTCTTGTTAACGGTGTCGCTGTCTACTTCCGCGACCAGGTTTTTTTCAACCAGCTCGTTGATGCGGGAGATATCGACCGTCATAACCACGTCGGCCGGGCTGTTACGGCCTTCACGTTCCAGACGTTCTGCCAGACCCTGCTTGGCGAAGACAACGTTGGTCTTGATGCCGGTTTCATCGGTAAAGGCATTCAACAGCGGCTCCAGCAGATAAGCCTGGCGGTAGGAATAGATGTTTACTTCGCCATCGGCGGTGGCAGCCATCGGTGTGGCGGTCAGGGCGATGGCAACAGCGGCTGCTAGTTTCATTCGCATAGTGTTTTCCTTCCTTTTGTCTGGCTCACCTGATAGATAAACTCACAGGCAGTTAAAAACGACAACTATTCTCATTGCTATCACGGTTTGAGTCAATAACGCCGGAGGGATATTTGTGTAAAAATGGTGTTATGCTTGATAACACTATAAAAAACAGGCCAAAAGCAGGGTTCCCGGGGTATGGTAGACAACGATCGCAGAGTGCACAGCCGCACCGCTTTGAGTGCGAAAGTTAAGGTGGTACACGAACAGTTTGGTGAATTCGTGTTTTCAACCCGGGATATCTCGGACGGAGGCGTATTCATCGTACTCAACGACGAGCCTTTTGCGCCGCAGTTAGGCGACAAGGTAACCGTGCAGGTGCAGGGTTTGCCGGTGCCGGCACCTACACTCGATATGGTGGTGGTGCGGCAGACCAACGACGGTTTTGGCCTGCAGTTTGACCAGAATGATGAATAGTCCGTGGAATGTCCCCGCCCAATCCCGATAATGGAAGCCTTCGAGTCTGAGTTTTGAAAAGGACGGCTTTACTGATGACTTTCGCTTTTTCAGGGCGTTCCGGGTTAGTGGCGGTGTTGTGTTCATTGCTTGTGTTGAACGGCTGCGCCAGTTACTACACACACTATGCGATGTTCCCGGCCGAGACCTCCGCAGGCGAAACCCGCCAGGTGAGGGTGTCCTGGCAAAGTGCCGAATACCCCGGCTGGTGGCTGGCCAACAACAAGGCGACGCCTATCCGGCTGGAAACCCAGTGCAGCGAAAGGGTGTGGCGTATCACTGACCAGAACCACAGTGACAGCGGCGCCTGTGGCGAGGGTATCAGGGCCTGTGGTGAGCCTGGGAAAGACCGAATCGCAGCCACTGGCCAGCCGGCTACGGGCAAGGATGTGTGTGTAGCGGTTGAGCAGGGAGCGACCCTGCAGGGTGTCGCCGATATAGGGTCGAGTTTCGGCCTGCTGGTGAGCTGCCGGCCGGAATCTGTAGTGGTTAAGCGGGGTGATGACGAGGTAAACATGGATTATCTGCGTCCGTCGCCGGTTGCTTATACCGTTCACGCCAGAAAAGTTCCCAGGGGCACGCTCAGCGCCCGCCTGCCATCGTTCAACGAAAGTGAGTGTAAAGAAGACTGACGAGTGTGGCATTCAGCCTGTGATGCCGTTCACGATGCTACATTTCGTTGCGGTTTGATAACTTGCGTTACTCCTTGTTTCCTTTCTGTGGTGTTTGGATACCAAACTGTAATGGTGTCTTTTAACCAGAGTGGCAAACTGGTTGATATCCAATAATCCAGTTTTCTGAGGTGTGCGGTGGGAGTCCAGCAGAAGAAAATCGCGGTTCATGATCTGGAGGTCGGCATGTTCGTGTCTGACCTGGATCGGCCGTGGCATCAGACCCCGTTCCCCATTCAGGGCTTCTATATCCGCTCCCAGAACGACATTCGGGCGCTGGTTTCCCACTGTAAGTGGGTGATGGTCGATGTGGCTGAGAGCCGGGATTCTGCCGCCCTGAGTAAAGAGACCGGAAAATCCTTCCGTAAGGCGTCCACCAGCCGTACCAACGGCCGGGAGGAGCTGCAACTGGCTCCGTTGAGTATTCGTGAGCCAGTCATCTACCAGACCGCCACCACGCTCAAGAGAGAAGTAAAGGTTTCCCGCCGCTTGCTGGCGGATGCTGAGAAAGCGCTTAAGGAGACATTCGCGACAGCTCAATCTGGCCAGATGCCGGATCTTCGGCCGGCTGCCGAGGTGGCCCGTAAAATGGTGGCAAGTGTTGCCCGCCAGCCGGATGCGTTGTTGTGGCTGAGCCGCACCCGTCAGTATGACGATTACATCTATCGCCATGCGATCAATACCGCCGTTTGGGCATTGGTCTGTGGTCGTCAGCTTGGTCTGAATGAGGGCCTGCTGAACCATCTTGGCACCGGTTGTTTGCTGTCTCAGGTGGGCAAGACCGAGCTGCCGAAAGACCTGCTGATGCGTGAGCATCAACTCGGGCCGGAGGAATACGCGGAGTATCGTAGCTACGTAACCCGGGGCGTGAAACTGCTTGAACACGCCGGCTTGTCACGTGCGGTGATGAGTGTGGTGCAGGGGCATCGGGAACGTCACAACGGTTCCGGTTTCCCGCAGGGGATCCGTGGAGACCGTATTCCGCTGCTGGCCAAGGTGGCTGGCATCGCTGAGTTTTTTGAATCGATGACGGCACCCCGTGATGATCAGCAGCCCTTGACCCCCGCTAAAGCGGTTTCCCTGCTGTACGACATGCGCAATATCGAATTCCAGGAGGACCTGGTTGAGGCCTTTATTCAGGCCATTGGTATCTACCCGACCGGTTCACTGGTGGAGCTGTCCGACGGCCAGCGGGGTGTGGTGGTTTCCCACTCGCCAGAGCGTCGTCTATGGCCCCGGGTGATGGTGATGCAAGGCCCGGATTGCCAGCCCCTGAAAACCGCCAGGATTATTGATCTGGCGAAATTCAACCAATCCCGTCCCGCCTCTGAAGCGGTGACTGTAAGGGACTGCCTGCCCCACGGAACAGAGGGATTGGACCCAGCCCTTTACGATGTTACCGGTGGCGAATTCCGGTGGTCGCTGAACAGTCTGATCAATCGATAACAACCCGCAATTGTTTGCGTACCCAGCGGTAGGTGTTGCCTGGTCTGAAGTTGATAAGCAGCTCCGATTCTCCGCCACTGGGCCCGGCCACAAAGTAGTCTACGTCTGCGTCTTGCCAGCTCCAGGAGTGGACAACGACATCCTGCTCCCGTTTGCTGATTGCCTCCAACTGAGCTAGTTCTGGCTCCCCACCGATCTTGCGGATTGCAACCGTCTTGATTTCGGTGTCGCTGGCGGCATGGTTGGCTTTATGGTCTGCCAGGTAATAGCGGCGCCCGATTTCCCGGGTGATGGCATTCAGCTCCCGGCGTAGATAGGTTCTGGCCCGTTCGTTGTCTGCATCTTCCAGGGTCCGTACGGCCTGGAGAATCCGGTTACGCAGGTTATCCAGGTCTTCCCGGTAGTCGGTATCCGGATCAATGTCGTCGTCGTTTTCCGGCCGTGGCGGTGCGTTGTTGATGTCGTCGTCTGTGGGTGGGGCGGAGCAAAGCTCGTCGTCCTCCGGGTAGAAGCAGATCTGCGCCAGTAGTTGATTGGCGGGTGAGTCTTCTGCGGTGAACTCCGCCTGGTTGACGTTAAAATTCAGGGCGTTGGGCAGGTCCGGGTTGTCCAGGGCGGCGTTTAACTGGTCGACGACTCTTGTGCGTATATCAATGCCTGAGCCTTCAGGTACATTCTCTGTCCAGTTCAGGGCCATCAGAAACCGCGTCATGTTCAGCAGGGTGATGTTGTTGAGCTGCTGTTGTTCGCTGATGGTGTGATCCCGAAGTTCCTCGTCATTCACGCCGGGGGTGTTGAGGGCGTCCCGGGTCTCTGGCAGAAATTCGAGAAAGGTTACGTATTCCCGTGCCGGAACGTCATAGACAATGGGCAGATTGCCAACGTTGAACGACAGGGTTTCGCCGGGATAGTAGCGGAAACGGCCCTGATCGTCCGTTGTACCGGTCTGGCTGGCGGTTTGGTAAACGAGACCACTAACCCCCAGGAAGTGCACACGCCCGGTACTGGTGTCGTCTGAGCCGGAACTGCCACCGCTGTCCAGGCAACCTGCCAGAACAAATGCAGCGGAAAAAGGTAAGAGCAGGCGGGTGAGGTGAACGAATCTCATAGTGTGTCGTACAATCCCTTCGCGTTGGCCTGGCGCATCCGGTGCCGGGTGTCAGGCTTTTTGTAAGTTGTTGTAACAGCATTATAGGGAGGGCGGCAGAGGTATATCGGGAAACCTGTCGCAGTTTCTGCGTTTGCCGGTGGTCTGCCTGGTTGTGCTCACCCCCCTTGATTTTCGTCAGATCGCCACAATCACCTAGCTCTCTACCTATTTGCCGGTTTCGGCACACGTTCCTCTCAGATAACGGTTTGGTTATGACCTACGCATTGGAAATTGAAGGGCTGGTCAAAAGCTACAGCAGTGGCTTTCAGGCGCTTAAGGGGATTGATCTTCAGGTACAGGAAGGCGATTTTTTCGCACTTCTGGGCCCGAATGGTGCTGGAAAATCCACCACCCTGGGCATTGTGTCTTCGTTGGTGAACAAATCCGGTGGGCGGGTGAAGGTGTTCGGCCATGACATCGATACCGAACTGTCCGCCGCGAAGCTGAACCTTGGAGTGGTGCCACAGGAGTTCAATTTCAACCAGTTTGAAAAGGTCTTCGACATAGTCACCACCCAGGCCGGTTACTACGGCATTCCACTCAAGCAGGCCAGGATCTCGGCGGAGAAGTACCTCCGGAAACTGGGCTTGTGGGACAAGCGCGACACCCCGTCGCGGATGCTGTCTGGCGGTATGAAGCGGCGGCTGATGATTGCCCGTGCGCTGGTGCATGAACCACGCCTGCTGATTCTCGATGAGCCCACCGCCGGCGTTGATATCGAACTGCGCCGTTCTATGTGGCAGTTCCTGGAAGAAATGAACCGCCAGGGCACCACGATCATTCTGACCACTCATTATCTTGAAGAAGCCGAGGCGCTTTGCCGCAATATTGCGATCATTGACCACGGGGAGATTATCCGGCACACCAGCAAGCGCGAGCTGCTTAAACAGCTGAGTGTGGAAACATTCGTGCTGGATCTCGAGCAGCCCGTTGATGCCGCCCCGGAGCTCGAAGGCTTTCATTGCGAACTCAACGACGACGGGGCACTGGAGGCCGAGGTGGCCAAAGGGCAGGGCCTGAACGCCCTCTTTGTTGAGCTGGAAAAGCAGGGCATCAAGGTAATCAGCATGCGCACCAAAGCCAACCGGCTGGAAGAGTTGTTCGTGCGCATGGTGGAAGATAACGCCCGTGAGACCAACCGGCAGGCGGAGGTGACGGCGTGACCTTGCATGCTTTGTGGACCGCGTTCTGTACCATTGTACTTCGGGAGATTCGCCGGTTTACCCGGATATGGCCCCAGACTCTGTTGCCGCCTGCGGTCACCATGACGCTGTATTTTATTATCTTCGGCAACCTGATCGGCTCGCGCATTGGTGAAATGGGCGGGTACGACTATATGCAGTTCATTGTGCCGGGGCTGATCATGATGGCGGTGATCACCAACTCCTACGCCAACGTGGTGTCATCGTTTTTTTCCATGAAGTTTCAGCGCAGCATTGAGGAGCTTCTGGTGTCGCCGGTTCCCAACTGGACTATCCTGGCCGGTTACGTGGCGGGCGGTATGGCCCGGGGGCTGAGTATTGGCCTGGTGGTTACCTTGCTGTCTCTTGCCTTCACCCGGCTATCGATTCACAGCCTGCCCATGGTGGTGGTGACGGTATTCCTGACATCGGCGTTGTTTTCCCTGGGTGGCTTTATCAATGCCATGCTGGCCACCAAGTTTGATGATATTTCCATTGTGCCCACGTTTGTGCTGACACCACTGACATACCTTGGTGGGGTGTTCTACAGCATCGATATGTTGCCGGGGTTCTGGCAGGGCGTGTCGATGGCCAACCCTATACTCTATATGGTGAATGGTTTCCGATTCGGCATACTGGGTGTCTCAGACGTTAATCCGTTTGTCTCCCTTGGTATGATTCTGGTTTTCATTGTCCTTTTGGCGACCATTGCACTGCGTATGCTTGCCCGGGGCAAGGGTATCCGCCACTGACAGGTTTCAGGAAAAACTATGGCTTTGCACAATGCGCCGCTGGGTAAGTCCAGCGACTATCCGGATCAGTACGATCCGACCCTGTTGTTCCCGGTTGCCCGTGAGGAAAACCGCCGCCGTATTGGGCTGGAGGATGGCCGCTGGCCATGGTTTGGTGAGGACCTCTGGCAGGCGTGGGAGATATCCTGGTTGCGCCCGGGCGGCGTGCCAGCAGTTGCCTGGGGGGAGATCCGTTTTCCGGCGGCGTCGCCGTCGATTATCGAAAGTAAATCCCTGAAGCTCTACCTGAATTCCCTGAACCAGGCGGTGTTCTCATCGGCGGATCAGGTTGCCGAGACCATTACCGCAGACTTGTCCAGTGCCTGTGGTGCCGCCGTGACTGTGCGGCTGTTCAGTGTCGACGAATCCGCGCCTGCGGAAGGTCGGCCGCAGGGCTATGAGCTGATTGATGACGAGCCGGTAGACGATGTGGTTTACGAATACTCGGCGGATTCACTCAGCGCTGATGAGGAAGTGGTCAGCGAGCAGCTGTGTTCCCACCTGCTGAAAAGCAATTGCCCGGTCACTGGTCAGCCTGACTGGGCCAGCGTGTTCGTTCGTTATACCGGCCCGAAGATAGACCGTGCGGGTTTGCTGCGTTACGTGGTCAGTTTCCGCCAGAAGCAGGATTTCCATGAGCACTGTGTGGAAACCGTGTTTACGGATTTGATGGCCCGGTGCCAGCCAACGGAATTGATGGTTTGTGCCCGGTACACGCGGCGTGGAGGGCTGGATATCAACCCGTGGCGCAGTACCCGTGCAGAGGGTGATGCCGGACCGAGGTTGGTCCGGCAGTAGTTAGTCGGCGTCGTCTTCCTGACGCAGCCGGTCGGCTGCGTCTTCCAGGGCGGCGAGTACGTCTCTGCGTTCCCTTTCGGTGATCTTGTCGGAGTCCAGGTACATGGCAAAGCCGCTGTGTTCATGCTCCAGGAAACTGCGGTTCGGGCCCATGTCCCGGCGGAAGTCCACCACTTCGTAAATGGGCACCGGCTTGCCGAAGCCCTTCACGGTGATCTCGCCTTTGTCCCGGCACATGATGCGATCTTTGATCAGAGAGAAGGTCTCGTAGGACACTAGAATCTCGCCAGGTTCTGCGAGGCTTTCCAGCCGGCTGGCCAGGTTCACCTCCTTGCCGATAATGGTGTAGTCCATCCGGTTTTCGGCGCCAAAGTTACCCACCGTGGTGTACCCGGTACTGATACCCATACGGATCTCAAGCGGGGTTTTGATGCCCTGGCTCCGCCATTTCTGGCGCATGATCTTCATATGCTTGCGCATGTCGATGGCCATCGACACACAGGCGAAAGCATCTTCTCGCTGGCCGCGGCTGGTCGGGTCGCCAAAGAAGATCATGATGGAATCGCCAACGAATTTATCGATGGTGCCGCCGTATCGGAGAGCGACTTCTGACATTTCATTGAAGTAGTGATTGAGCAGTTCGGTCAGGGCTTCGGGTTCCATTTCTTCAGACAGTTCGGTGAAGCCCTTGATGTCGGAGAAGAACACGGCCAGTTTCTTGCGCTGGGTTTCCAGCCGAACGTCACGCTCGCCGGTAAAAATGGATTGCCAGACCTGCGGGGACAGGTATTTGGATAGCTTGTGGGAGAGTGCGATGGACTGTTCGCGCTGGTTCTGGATCTGGGTTTTTGCCAGCAGTAGCGTGCGGGCCTGCTGGTGGGAATAGTAGGCGGTTACGCAAATATAGACGCCGGTAGAGGCCAGGGCCAGGATGCTGGTCAGCAGTGGCGATTGCAGGCTGTCGGCAACGCCAAAGGTAGCTGCAGACGCCGCAAGTGAGGCGATCATGAGTACGGTGCCGAACAGCCACTGGCGGATACCGCCCACAATCAGGCAACTGAACATCAGCATTAACAATATGGACACCGAGGGAATGGCAATCAGGCCGATAAGGCCGATGAAGGTGCCACCAATAACACAGTCCAGAAACAGCATCTTCTGCCGGATTCGTGGTGAGCGGCGAAGAAACGTACGCCTGGTCAGCAAATGGGCGATGTGCGGCCAGGTAAGTGCGCCGGCCACAAACCACAGCAACCATTGCTGAAACACGCCCTGGAGGATTCCGGCGACAATAATCGCTGCCGTTGCGGTGTAGGCGATGATTCGGCCGTTATAATCCGGCATGGGCGGAATGGCCACGGTGTGGTCGTGGATGTCCGCGGAAGCGAGTTTACCCGCGCTGCTGGCGACATTGCGCAAATCGGCCTGTGCGCTCATCATGTCAGAACCGAGTCTTCCCGGTGGCAGGAATACAGGGCCCTGCAGTTGCGAAAAGCTTGTTGGTCACTCATTGTATGCCGCCGAACACGTTATCGTTGTTGGTGGTTATTTTTCTATGTGTAGTTACTACTAAAGGTTAACAGTATTACGTATAACCCACAATTCGCTGAGGCATCTTTGCCCTTAGGGCAACAGATACAGCCATCTTGACTGTGAGCCAGTATGACGTCTGTAACCCGATTTTTACTCGAAAGAGCATCCGAACCCCGATTAGAAGACCCGGCACCGCCGCGGAGTATAGTTGATGTGGCCCTTCAGTGTGCCGCCAGGGCACCGGACCATGCCTTACTGAGGCCATGGCGCTATCTTGTGGTGGAAGGGGATGCCCGGCAGGCCCTGGGAGACCTGTTCGCCAAGGCATGTCCTGATAGCGCCAGTGAGCAGGAAATCGAGAAAGCCCGGCGGGCGCCGCTGCGGGCACCGATGGTGATCGTAGGAATCGCAACGCCCAAATCCCACCCGAAAGTGCCGGAGGTCGAACAGCTTATGTCTGCCGCATCGGGCATGAGCTTTCTCGGCCTTGCCCTGCAGGATGCTGGTTTTGGCGTGATGTGGCGTACCGGGGGTGTGGCCTACCATCCCGATGTGCTTGAAGGGTTGGGTTTAGAGCCCGGGGAAACGGTCGTCGGCTTCCTGTATACCGGTACGGTGTCGGTTGAGAAACCTTCAGTGCCACGCCCGGCTACCGGGGATTTTGTAAAGGTCTGGCGTGGGCCCGGGCGCCAGGAAAGTTGGTGAGCTTCCCGCTGATGTTTTGATAGCGGCAATCCGTTTAACCGCCAAGGGAAATGGTTTGCCGCCTTTGCTCTGAACCCTTCTCCGTTGCCGCTCAAAATCTGATCGCATCCCTCCAGAAGCCCTGGCGCCCAAGCACTCTCGAAAACTGGCACCACCTTTGCTTTGACTCTTCCAGAACGCAAATCCGGCAAGCCGCCGTTCAAGCGGTGCCGGTGCAGAATTCCGGAGGCAGTCATGGCAATTACATTTGATAAGGCATTGGGTATTCACGAGCACGCACTTCAGGCCCGGGTGCAGCGTGCGGAAGTACTCGCCAACAACCTGGCCAATGCCGATACCCCGGGCTACAAGGCACGGGATATCGATTTCAGGGCGATGATGCAGAAAGCCCAGGAGTCGGTCAGTGGTCTGCAAATGGCGACCACTCACCAAGGCCACATGGACACCTCCAGCCCCGGCAGTGACGGCGAGTTGCTTTACCGCAATCCGCACCAGCCGTCTGTCGATGGTAATACCGTGGATGCCCAGGAAGAGCAGAGCCGCTTCATGCGCAATGCCATGGACTATCAGGCCAGCTTCCAGTTTCTGAGCAGCAAGTTTTCCGGATTGACCAAAGCCCTGAAGGGTGAGTAAGCCGCAGTCATTTACGATTTGAGGAGATTGCCATGTCACTGGGCAACATTTTTGACATCGCCGGTTCCGGCATGACCGCACAATCCCTGCGGCTGAATACCACGGCTTCCAACATTGCGAACGCCGAGACTGCCAGTTCCAGCACCGAGAATGCTTACAGGGCACGCAAACCAGTCTTCGCCGCCATTCAGCAGGCCATGCTGAACCCGGATCAACAGCAGGGCTTCGGCACCAGCCTGGACGACGGCCCCGGTGCCGGTGTACGGGTTGAGGGAATCCTGGAGAGCGATGCAGAGTTGCAGATGCGCTACGAGCCCAACCATCCCGCTGCCAATGAAGACGGTTACGTGTTCTACCCGAATGTGAATGTGGTTGAGGAAATGGCAGACATGATGTCTTCCTCCCGCAGCTTCCAGATGAATGTGGACGTCATGAACACTGCCAAGTCCATGATGCAACGAATCCTGACGCTGGGTCAGCAGTAAATAGTGAGGAGTGAGTCATGAGTGCAGTGAATTCCGCATCGGCCTCAGACGTACTGAGCCAGTATCAGATCAAGCAGGACGACAAAGCCCGTGGCGGCAGCGAGCTTGGCAAAGATGCTTTCATGGAGCTGATGCTTGCCCAGTTGAAGAACCAGAACCCGCTTGACCCTCAGGACAACGGTGATTTCATCGCTCAGCTGGCGCAGTTCAGCTCTCTGGAAGAAATGCAGAACCTGTCGAGTACCGTTGAGGATGTGGCCGGACAGTTCCGTTCCAGCCAGGCGCTGCAGGCGTCTGCAATGGTTGGCAAGACCGTTCTTGCGCCTTCCAATGTGGGAATTTTGGGTAATGATGGCGAGATTACCGGAACCATCGAAGTGCCAGCATCTACCGGTGGGCTGCGCTTGTCGGTAATGAACCAGAGTGGTGAGCTGGTTCGCCAGATTGATATGGGCAGCAGCCAGGCCGGTGTGGTGTCGTTCCGCTGGGACGGCGAGGACGGCAACGGCAATCCTTTGCCGCCTGGGCCGTACCAGATTGTCGCGCAGGGCTCTTATCCATCCGGCCCAGAGCAACTGGGCACCATGGTTAGCGCCAATGTGGACAGTGTGTCCCTGGGTAAGGGTGGTTTGATCACTCTCAATCTTGCCGGTATGGGCTCCATTGCCCTGTCCGACGTCAAACAAATTAACTGATCCGGTGTCAGACCAGGAGGTATAAGTCATGGCATTTAACACAGGTTTGAGCGGCCTTCGGGCAGCTTCGGTCGATCTGGATGTCACCGGCAACAACATTGCCAACGCCAGCACGGTGGGCTTCAAAGGCAGCAAGGTACAGTTCGGTGATTTGTACGCCAGCGGCTTTCTGAGTGGCGGCACTAACCCGATCGGTGATGGTGTGCGCGTTCAGGACGTCAAGCAGTCCTTTGGCCAGGGCAACATCAGCTTTACCGATAATGGCCTGGACATGGCCATCAGTGGTGATGGTTTCTTTATCCTGAATAACAATGGCGAGATTCGCTACTCTCGGGCTGGCCAGTTTGGAATCGATGAAGACGGTTTTGTGACCAACAACCAGAACATGCGGGTTCAGGGCTACACCGCTGATAACGACGGCAACCTGTCTGGTATTCGGGGTGATCTTCAGATTGAAACCGACAACCTGGCGCCGCGCCGCACCACCAATCTGCGATCCGATCTGAACCTGGATTCCCGGCAATCTGTGCTGGAGAGCCGAGTGGTGGATTTCCAGGCGGTGTCTATGGGGGATATCACCGTAGATGATGTGTTCCGTGTTGCCTACTCGGATGGTACCAACTCGCCAGACATCACTATTCCCGCTGGCACCTCCGCACGGGATGCGGCGGGCATCATCAACCAGCAGCGTGGTCTGTCTGCCTCTGCCACCACGGCGGTCAGCCTGGGCCAGGAATTCTCGATCACTGATCTGGAAAATGCATTAGCCGCGGGTGATACCGAATTCCGGATAGAGCTGGATGGCCAGAATGTGCCTATCTCGCTCAGCGGGGTCAGTTCATTGCAGGGGCTGGTGGACTCCATCAACGCGTCGAGCGCCACGAGCCTGTCTGCCTCCCTGGTTGATGGTGGAAGCGACATCCGGATTATTGATAACCGAGGCTCTGATGTGGGTATCAGTTTTGCCAGCACCGATGCGGGGGTCAACCAGCCTCTTGAGGTGTTCCAGGGTGATGTGAACATTCAGTCTGATCGCACGGTTCAGGACATTCTTCCGGCTGGTGCGAGCAGCGAGATTGCCGATGCCTTTGCAGGTGGCGACCTGCGGATTACCAATTCCTTCAATCCCCTGGATCAGAGAACCTACAACCATGCTACCTCAACCACCATTTTTGACAGCCTGGGTAATTCCCACGAACTGACCCAGTTCTTCGTCAAGAATCCTTCGCCGGGTAACGGCGTGGGTGTCAGTGAATGGTCGGTCTACCTTCAGATTGATGGTGAGCTCGTGGCCGGTACAGATACTTCTCCGTACACTGCGCGCTTCAACGAAGACGGCACCTTGCAGTCCATCAACGGTGACCCGAACGGTGAGATTGTGGTTACCGACTGGGTTCCGAAGGACCCGAACGGAGAGCCGAATGGTGCAGACGGCCCACCATTGGCCGGCGAGGAAGTGGTTACTCCCATTCCGGAGCCGCCAACGACGTCCGCCTTTGTCGTAGATCTTGGGAACACCACCCAATATGGCGCTGCGTTTGGTGTCAACGACCAGCGCCAGAACGGCTACAGCACCGGCCGTTTGTCTGGCCTGGACGTGTCTGATCAGGGTGTGATCTTTGCACGATATACCAACGGGCAATCCAAATCCCTAGGGCAGGTAGCATTGGCCTCATTCAACAACACCAACGGGCTGTCGCCGGTGGGTGAGACTACCTGGGTGGAAACCTTTGAATCCGGCCAGCCGATTATCGGCGCGCCGGATACCGGTACCCTGGGTTCCATTAAGGCAAGCTCGGTGGAAGAGTCCAATGTGGACCTCTCCGCAGAGCTGGTGAACCTGATCATTGCCCAGCGCAATTACCAGGCTAACGCCAAGACCATTGAAACCTCCGATGCGGTCACCCAGACCATCATCAACCTCCGGTAACGCCCTTCCGTAAACATGGCATGACTCCTGCAGGATGACTGGAAACAGTCAAAATTCCGGCAGGAGTTTGCCCATGGACAAAGCCCTTTATATTGGAATGTCTGGCGCCAAGCAGAACATGCTGGCCCAGCGTGCCCATGCCAATAACCTGGCAAACGTGAACACCACCGGTTTCAAAAAGGATTTTGCCCAGGCCCGCAGTATGCCTGTCTTTGGTGAACACCACCCCACCCGCGCCTACGCCATGACCGAGCGCCCCGGCACCGATCTCTCTGCCGGCGCCCTGATGGACACCGGTCGCAAGCTGGACGTTGCCGTAGAGGGCGATGGCTGGCTGGCAGTGCAGAACGATCTGGGTGAAGAGGTGTTTACCCGCAGCGGCAGCCTCCAGGTGGATGTAAACGGCCTGGTTCGCCTCGCCAGCGGTGAGCTGGTGCTGGGCAATGGTGGCCCCGTGGCCCTGCCGCCCTTTGACAACCTGCAGGTAGGGGCAGACGGCACCATCTCTATTGTGCCCGTGGGTGGCCCGCCGGATCAGCTGGTGGAAGTGGACCGCCTGAAACTGGTGAACCCGCCCGGCAATGCCCTCGAGAAGGGGCTGGATGGATTCATCCGCCGTAAGCCGGATCAGGCCCTGGATGGCCCGGAGCCGCCGGATGCCGCTATGCGCGTCGCCACTGGTTTTCTGGAAAGTTCGAACGTTAATGCTGTGGAAGAAATGATTGCCAACCTGCAGTTATCCCGTCAGTACGAGATGCAGGTGAAGGTCATGTCGACTGCTAACGAGAATTCCGAGGCTGCGGCACGACTGTTGCAGAACCTTTGATAACACTGAGATCAGATCATCCACTGGCCACAAGCGGCAAAGAATCGCCGCTGCAGCCGGCGGGTAAGGAGTAGAGCAATGCATCCAGCACTTTGGGTCAGCAAAACCGGGTTGAGCGCACAGGACACCAACATGTCCACCATCTCAAACAACCTGGCAAACGTGAACACCACCGGCTTCAAGCGTGACCGGGCGGTATTCCAGGATCTCCTGTACCAGATCAACCGGCAGCCGGGTGGTCTGAGCACTGAGAACACCGAGCTTCCGTCTGGCCTGCAACTGGGTACCGGGGTGAGGGTGGTTGGCACTGCCAAGCAGTTCAGCCAGGGCAACCTGCAGATTACCGATCAGCCGCTGGACCTGGCCGTGAATGGCCGTGGCTTCTTCCAGATTGAGCTGCCGGATGGCCAGATTGCTTACACCCGGGATGGTCAGTTCCAATTGAACGCTGATGGCGATGTGGTCACGCCGGATGGCTACCCGCTGGAACCCAATATCAACGTGCCGGAAGATGCCACCAATATCACGATTGGTAAGGATGGCACCGTCACTGTGGTAACCGATGACCAGGCGGCGCCAATCAACCTTGGCCAGATCACCCTGGTGGACTTCATCAACCCCCAGGGCTTGCAGGCCATCGGCAACAACCTGTTCAAGGAAACCAACGCCAGTGGCGACCCGGCAGAGGGTGAGCCTGGCCTGGCCGGTCTGGGAAATATCGAGCAGGGCACCATTGAGTCATCCAACGTCGAAGTGGTGGAAGAACTGGTCAATATGATCACCACCCAGCGGGCCTATGAGATGAACTCCAAGGTGGTCTCCACCACCGATCAGATGCTCCAGTTCATTACCAATAACATCGGGTAAGTTATGAACATCATTCATCACACCTTCAAGAAAGAGCGGTTCGCCACCCTGGCACTGGTGGGTGTGCTGATTGTTCTGCAAGGCTGCACTGCCATGAGCCGGCCTCGGGCCATGCCGGATGATCCGGCATTTGCACCGGTACGCGCTCAGGCCATGATGCAGCGGGATCCAGATTCCGGGGCAATCTACCAGCCGGCCCGTAACTACAACCTGTACGGCGATACCAAGGCCCTGAACATCGGTGATGTGTTGACTGTGACCCTGCAGGAATCAACCCGTGCCAGCAAGAGCGCCGAAACCAGTATCACCAAAGACCAGGAGCTGAACATTCCGGAGCCGAGCATCTTTGGTAAGGCCAACATTGGCCTGAATGCCAGGGCGAACTTTGAGCGGGACTTCAACGGTTCTGCAGAGGCGGACCAGAGCAACAGCCTGGCCGGCAGCATCACCGTCACCGTCACGGAAGTTCTGCCCAACGGTGTCCTGCGCGTTCGTGGTGAAAAGTGGCTGTCGCTGACCAACGGCGACGAGTACATACGCCTGACCGGTATGGTGCGGCCGCAGGATATCAAGCCGGATAATACCGTGGCCTCCAACCGGGTAGCGGATGCCCGCTTTGCCTATGGCGGCACCGGTGACTTTGACCAGGCCAACCAGATGGGCTGGCTGGCGCGGTTCTTTAACAGTGAGTGGTGGCCGCTATGATGCGCCGAATGATTGCTGTGTTCGCGTTGCTGGCGGTGTGTGCCTCGCCGGTGATGGCTGACCGCCTGAAAGATCTGGCGAAGGTCAAAGGTGTTCGTAACAACCAGTTGATCGGTTACGGCCTGGTGGTGGGCCTGGATGGTACCGGCGATAAAGCGCCGTTCACCAACCAGACCTTCCGCAACATGATGAATCAGTTCGGCATTACGCTGCCGGATGGCGTTAACCCGAACCTGCAAAATGTCGCCGCGGTCACCGTGAGTGCCACACTGCCTCCATTCGCCAAGTCCGGCCAGGAGCTGGATATTACGGTATCTTCCATTGGTAACGCAGACAGCCTGCGAGGCGGCACACTTCTGATGACACCGCTCAAAGGCGCTGATGGCCAAGTCTATGCCATGGCCCAGGGCAGTCTTGTGGTAGGCGGTTTCGGCGCCCAGGGGCAGGACGGTTCCCGGATTACCGTGAACGTGCCCAGTGTTGGCCGGATTCCCAACGGTGCCACCATCGAGCGGGAAGTCGAGTCTCCGTTTACCCGGGGTGACACCATCACCTTCAACCTGATGCGGGCCGACTTCACCACCGCTCGGCGGGTAGTGGAAGCCATTAACGATACGCTGGGGCCGGATATGGCCTATGCCCACGATGCGACAGCCATTTCCGTGCGGGCTCCCCGCGACCCCTCCCAGCGGGTCAGCTTCCTGTCGATTCTTGAGAACATCGAAGTGGAGCCGGCTGAAGAAGCCGCCAGGGTGGTGATCAACAGCCGCACCGGCACAATAGTGGTTGGCCAGAACGTGCGGGTCAGCCCGGCGGCCGTCACCCACGGCAACCTGACGGTGACCATTCAGGAAAACCCGGAGGTGGTGCAGCCCAATCCGTTTGCCCAGGGTGACACTGCATTGCAGCAAAACACCCAGATTGCGGTGACGGAAGACCCAGCCAGAATGTTTCAGTTTGGCCCTGCAACCACTCTTAACGAAATTGTCCAGGCCGTTAACCAGGTGGGGGCAGCACCCGGGGATGTTATGGCGGTGCTTGAAGCCCTGAAAACAGCGGGCGCTCTGCGTGCCGAGCTGATCGTGATCTAGGTGTAGCCATGCAGGACTATCGCGTAAAACAGGCCGAGATCTACACCGACTTCAGTGGGCTGAATGCTCTTAAGAGCCAGGCAAGATCGGATAAACAGGCAGCCCTGGAGCAGGTGGCGCGCCAGTTCGAAAGCCTGTTCCTGGCGGAAATGCTGAAATCCATGCGTAAGGCCGGTGAAGCGTTTGCCGAGGGCAACTATCTCAACAGCAACGAATCCGAGTTCTACCGGGACATGTTCGACAGCCAGGTCAGTTTGAGCATGTCTGGCGGCAGTGGAACAGGTCTTGCGGAGGCGCTGGTCAGGCAGCTGAGCCGCGATGTACCCGGCATGGCCAGTAATGGCGAGCGGCTGGCGGGGCACAAGGCCACCCTGGCGGACTATGATCGCAGTGTGCCGGCGATATCCCGCAACTTGCCGGAGCAGCTGAAGGCCATCGATGAAATGACTCAGGCGGCCGAACAGAAGCAGCCCGAGCAAACCGCGACGGCGGTAGAGTTACCATTGACCTTTGAATCGCCGGAGCACTTCGTGGCCGAGTTGATGCCATTTGCAGAGCGCATCGGTAAAGAAAGCGGCATCGACCCCAGGTTGATGGTGGCCCAGGCGGCACTGGAAACCGGATGGGGGCGCCACATGATCAAAGGGGATGGCGACCAGCCCAGTTTCAACCTGTTCGGTATCAAGGCCGATACCCGCTGGGGTGGTGACGCCGTGACCATTACCACCACCGAGTTTCGTGGGGGAGTACCCATGAAGGAGCGCGCGGATTTCCGGGCCTACCCGGATTACGAGGCGAGCTTCAGGGATTACGTGGATTTCCTTCACAGCAACCCGCGGTACCGGGATGTGCTGTCCTCAGCCGACCAGCCTGAAGTCTTTGCAGACAAACTTCAGGAAGCCGGTTATGCAACTGATCCGGAGTATGGTTCCAAGATTCGCCGGATTATGAACAGGGATTCTCTGATGACGCTGTCCATGAACAGCGACGTGCCGAGGGAGTAAAGCATCATGGCAGGGTTGATCGGAATCGGTTTGACCGGGGTGCTCAGTCATCAGACAGCGCTGAACACCACCGCCAATAACATCACCAATGCAAACACACCCGGTTACAGCCGGCAGGAAGTGCAATTCGATACCCAGGAAGGGCGGCGTACTGGTGCCGGTACCATTGGCAGTGGGGTGTCCATTTCAAACATTCGCCGGCTGGCGGATGAGTACCTGACCCAGCAGTTGCGGGAAGACAGCACGCTGTTCGGGGAGCAGAACGCCCTGAACGCTGAGCTGACCCGGCTGGATAACCTTTTGGGGGGCGAAAGCACGGGGTTAAATAACGCCCTGAACAATTTCTTCGCGGCCCTGCAGAATGCGGCGGAAGACCCGGCCTCACTGCCTCAACGCCAGCTGGTGCTTAGTGAGGCCCAGCAGGTGGTTAACCGCTTCCAGGCGCTCAACCAGGAGTTTATACAGCAACGGGAATCGGTCAAAACCCAGATGCAGCAGGGTGTGAAAGACGCCAATTCCCTGCTCAAGAGCATCGCCGATCTGAACCTGGCTATTTCTGAGTCTCCGGGCCTGGCCCAGGGCAAGATGCCCCTGGAGCTGATGGACCAGCGTGATCAGAAGCTCAAGGAGTTGTCGGAACTGGTGGGCATTCGGGTTACCCAGACAGAGGGTAGCCAGGTGAATGTGTCACTGGCTAATGGCTTGTCGCTGGTAACCGGCGCCAATGCCTCCGAGTTTGCCACCCGGACCAGTGCAGAAGACCCCACCCGCCTGGAGTTCACCCTGACCACCAGTGGCCGCACCCTGCAGGTGGATGAGCAGATCAATGGCGGCAAACTCGGCGGCCTGCGCCGGTTTGACCAGGAGGCCCTGAAACCCGCGTTCGATGAGTTGGGGCGGTTGGCCGTTGCAATTTCAGCGTCCATCAACCATCAGCATGAAATCGGGATGGATCTCGAGGGTGATCTGGGCGGTAACTTCTTTACGGATGTTAACGACATCGGGCTTCAGCGCAGCCGGGTTGTGCCCAACGCTAACAATGCAGATCCCAAAAATGGCCAGCTGGCGGTTGAGATTACCGATAGCAGCCTGTTACCAGCGGGCACCTGGACATTGCAGTTCAGTGGCGACGGCCGCAACTTCGAGCTGATTGATTCCGCCACTGGCAAAACCGTCAACCAGGGCCGACTGCCAGACCCGGTACAGTCCGAGATTTCCATGCCCGGTTTCAATATCCGGGTGGAAGGAGGGCAGTTCAACGCCGGTGACAAGTACCTCATTCAGCCGAGCCGAAATGCCGCTGAGAATATAAATCTGAATGTTCTGCGGGAAGAAGACCTTGCATTCGCAAGCCCGATCCGTGCCAACGCGGATGATGCCAACCTGGGTACGGCGAAGATCAATCAGGGCAACATGCTGAACGTTCGCAACCCGAACACCAATGCCCTGTTGCCGGGGTTTGAAACCCGGGGCGAGCTGGCGAACGGGCCATTGGAGATACGATTCAGCAATGATGGCACCGACGTTACCTACACCATATTTGATGGTAATGGTGACCCGTTGAATCCTGCGAACCTGGCCTATGATCCGCAGCGGATCAACACCATTTTCAGTAACGATCCGACCGCCGGCGACCTCTACCAGGGCTACCAGTTCGAAATGACCGGCGAGCCGGCCGACGGTGATGTGTTCACCATTGGCTATAACAGCAACGGCATCTCCGACAACCGAAATGCTGAGCTGCTGGCTGCCTTGGGTACCGCCAATACGTTGAACGGTGGCCGGCAAAGCTTCACCGAGGGCTATGCGGGCCTGGTCGAGGATATCGGCGTCAAAACACGCCAGAGCCAGCTTGATAAAGAGGCTGGTAAAACGTTATTGGAGCAATCCAATAACCAACGTGAATCGATCTCCGGCGTGAACCTGGATGAGGAAGCCGGCAAGCTGATTCAGTATCAGGCGGCCTATAACGCGTCGGCACAGGTTATGTCTGTAGCGCAGGATCTGTTCAACACCTTGTTGCAGAGCTTCCGGTAAGGCGAGGTAAACGAAAATGATCCGGATTTCATCTCAGCAGATTTTCTCTGGCGGCATCAGCCGGATGCAGGACGTGAACAGCAACCTGGTCAAAACCCAGGAGCAGATTTCCACCGGCAAAAAGGTCAACAGGCCCTCCGATGACCCGGTGGCTGCCGCACGCATCCTGAAGCTCAATCAGGAGGTCAAGCGCATAGAGACTTATGAGCGCAACGCCAACCTTGCCGATAACCGCATCAAACAGGAAGAGAGCACCCTGGCCAGCGCGGTGGATATCATCCAGCGGGTGAGGGAACTGACGGTTCAGGCGGGTAACGGTTCGTTGTCTGCCAATGACCGTCAATCCATTTCCGCAGAGCTGAAAGAGCGACTGGGCCAGCTGGCGAACATTGCCAACACCCGGGATGCCTCCGGTGAATACATTTTCAGCGGCTTTCAGGGCAGTACCCCGGCATTCGCCAAGGACGACTTTGGCGCCTGGAAATATCAGGGTGATGAGGGCCAGCGGGTACTCGAAATAGATGACGGCGTGACAGTTCCGATCAGCGACCATGGCAAGGGTATTTTTGTGAACGTGCCAGCGGCGGTTTCTGTTACTGGTTCGGATGACGGCACGGGCACCGGTGTTGCTGCCCAGGGTTATGTGTCCGGGTTGGAGCTGATTGCACCGAAAGGCCTGAAAGACGCGTTCAGCCCGGCGGTTCCCGATGACCTGACGGTGAGGGTGATTGATGTTGGTGGCGGCAATCTGAATATCGAAGTGGAGGATCCGCGTACAGGCACGATTTTGACGACACAACCCTCGCCGGCGGTGCCTGGTGAGGAGTTTGTGGTCGCTGGTCTGCGTATGACCGTTAACGATGCCGCCGATGGTGACGAATTTACACTGGGTATCAGCGACAAGCAGTCCATCTTCGGCACCATCGAGAAACTGATCGCTGGTCTGGACAGCATCGACAAGGCGACACCAAAATCCAGCGCCGAGTACGATGCGCTCATTGCGGAATCGTTGACTAACCTGGACAACGGCCAGGAGTCCATCATCCTCAAGCAAACTGAACTGGGTGGCCGGTTGAATGCCATCGAATCCACTTCGTCATTTCTTGAGGATTCGGGGCTGTACACCAAGGAAATCCGTTCACAGCTGCAAGACGTGGATTATGCCGAGGCCATCAGTAACCTGAGCTTCCAGAGCTTTGTGTTACAGGCCGCCCAGCAGTCGTTTGCGCAGATCTCCAGGCTCTCTTTGTTTGATCGTCTGTAATTGGCTGAGGCGGTAGGAGATTTTTACTCCCCGCCCGGTTGCTTTCAGATTCAGGCTCAGTATAATCCTCCCACTCTCCGATGGCGGCGTGGTGAAATTGGTAGACACGACGGATTCAAAATCCGTTGGGGTAAAACCCGTGGCGGTTCGAGTCCGCCCGCCGCTACCACTTATTGGCCGCAACCTGCGGCATCGTGAATAGCCGGCCCATGAACGTCTCCGATTTTCATTTTGACCTGCCGGACGAGCTTATCGCCCGTTACCCGCTCAAGCAACGCAGCGCGTCCCGACTGCTGGCACTCGAAGGCCTTACCGGCCAGACCCAACACCTGAACTTCACCGATCTCCCCGGCCTTTTGCAGCCTGGCGATCTTCTGGTATTCAACAACACCCGTGTGATTCCGGCCCGCTTGTTTGGCCAGAAGGAATCCGGTGGTCGTGTTGAAATCCTGGTGGAGCGACTGTTGGGTGAGTTTGAATTGCTGGCCCACGCACGTGCCTCAAAGGCTGTTAAAGAAGGCCAGAAGGTCATCCTGGAAGATGGCTCTGCTCTGCGCATGGTGGGCCGGGAGGACGCACTTTTCCGATTTGTATACGAGGGCCGTGAGCCGGTCCTTGATGTGCTTGAACGACTCGGGCACATGCCGTTGCCGCCTTACATGGAGCGGGATGATGAGCAGTCTGACCGGGAGCGTTATCAAACTGTCTATGCCAAGGAGGCGGGCGCTGTCGCCGCGCCAACGGCTGGGCTGCATTTTGACGACGAGCTGCTCAACGTCCTCAAAAGCACTGGTATCGAGTTTGCCTATGTGACTCTGCACGTGGGCGCTGGAACTTTCCAGCCGGTGCGGGTCGACAAGATCGAAGACCACCTGATGCACAGCGAAGTGGCCCACGTGCCCCAGGAAACCGTGGATGCGGTTGAGCGCACCCGGGCCCGGGGTGGCCGGGTGGTTGCGGTTGGAACCACTTCCGTACGTTCGCTCGAATCCGCCAGTCGGGCAGGGCAGCTGAATACGTTCCGGGGGGAAACCGATATCTTTATCTACCCGGGCTATCGTTTCCAGACCGTTGACGCCATGATCACCAATTTCCATCTGCCGGAGTCCACACTGATCATGCTGGTCAGTGCCTTTGCCGGCTACCGTAATATCATGTCTGCCTATCAGGAAGCCGTTGAACAGCGGTACCGTTTTTTCAGTTACGGTGACGCCATGTTCCTGACCGCCCAGGAGCCAAGCCGGGGCATGCTGGCCGGGGCAAACCAGACCGAATCCCGTGGAGAATCCTTGTGAGCAATTCCTGTTTTATGTCGTTCGAGAAGCTGGGCGAAGATGGCAGGGCCCGCCGGGGCCGGCTGACCTTCCCCCGTGGAACGGTTGAAACGCCTGCGTTTATGCCGGTCGGTACTTACGGCACGGTTAAAGGGATGTTGCCAAGAGATATCGAGGCAATCGGCGCGGAAATTATCCTGGGCAACACCTTCCACTTGATGCTGCGCCCGGGCACGGAAGTGGTCAAGGCCCACGGCGACTTGCACGATTTCACCCAGTGGCAGGGGCCAATACTGACCGATTCCGGCGGCTTTCAGGTGTTCAGCCTGGGCGAGATGCGCAAGATTACCGAGCAGGGCGTGACCTTTCGCTCCCCGGTAGACGGCTCAAAGGTGGAGTTGTCGCCGGAAATTGCCATTCAGGTGCAACGTGACCTCGGTTCCGACATTGTCATGATATTTGATGAATGCACGCCGTATCCTGCTACCGAGAAACAGGCAAAAGAATCCATGGAGCTGTCCCTTCGTTGGGCGGAACGCAGCAAAAAGGCCCATGAGGGCAATCCGGCGGCGTTGTTTGGCATTGTCCAGGGTGGCATGTACGAGCCCTTACGGGACCGATCCCTGCAGGGACTGACCGATATCGGGTTTGATGGCTACGCCATTGGCGGTCTGTCGGTGGGCGAGCCGAAAGAAGACATGATTCGCATTCTGGACCATTTGCCTTCCAAAATGCCGGAAGACAAGCCTCGTTACCTGATGGGGGTTGGACGTCCGGAAGACATTGTTGAGGCAGTTCGCCGGGGGGTAGACATGTTCGACTGTGTTATGCCAACCCGTAACGCCCGGAATGGCTACCTGTTCACCTCGACCGGCATCGTCAAGATTCGTAATGCGAAGAATCGTCACGATACCGGCCCGCTGGATGAACGTTGTGACTGTTATACCTGTCAGAATTTCTCAAAGAGCTATCTGCATCATCTGGATAAGTGTGGTGAAATGCTGGGCGCGCAGCTCAACACCATCCACAATCTGCGCTTCTATCAGAACCTGATGAGTGGATTGCGTGGGGCCATTGAAGCAGGTACATTGTCCGACTTTATAAGCGAATTCTATGCCTTACGTGGCGAATCTGTGCCGCCGCTGGGTGAATCCTGAGCAATTTTTATCTCAATATCAGTCAATAAACGGAGAACCTGAATGAAATCAATCAAACTGCTCATCGTTGGTCTGCTGTCTCTGATGCCTGCACTTGCCATGGCGCAGGATGCCGGTGCCCAGGGCATGAGCGTGATGGGTCAGATCATCTTCTTCGCCGGCTTTATCCTGATCTTCTACTTCCTGATCTGGCGCCCGCAGTCCAAGCGTGCCAAGGAGCATAAAGCGCTGATGTCCGGCCTGAACAAGGGCGACGAAGTGGTGACTTCCGGTGGCGTTGCCGGCCGCATCACCAAGGTGTCTGACGACTTCATCGTGCTGGAAGTGTCTGATAACGTCGAGATCAAGATTCAGAAAGTGGCGGTGGCCGCGGCGCTGCCCAAGGGCACACTGAAAGATATCTGAGCCAGTTGTGCGCAGGGCGGCCTATGGTCGCCCGTTTTGTGTTGACTTGCTGAAACACCAAGGCCGGCGCCATAGCTGGCTCGAAGGATTCTCATGCTGAACAAGTATCCTCTCTGGAAGAACCTGATCATAGTGTTCGCACTGGTCATCGGGTTCATTTACGCGTTACCGAATTTCTTTCCCGATGATTTTGCCATACAGGTTACCGGCGCCCGGGGCAGCACCGAGGTAGACCAGCGTGTGCTGGACCGTGCCCTCGGCGCCCTTGAAAGCCGCGGGATCGAAGTCAAGGAAAGTTCTCTTGAAGACCGCAATGCCCTGATTCGCCTGAACAGTTCCGACGCGCAGTTGCGGGCTCGCCCGGCAGTGCAGGCCGCCCTTGGTAACGATTACCTGGTGGCTCTGAACATGGCTCCCTCAACTCCTGGTTGGCTGCGTAGCCTCGGTGCAGGCCCGATGAAGCTCGGCCTTGACCTGCGAGGTGGTGTTCACTTCCTGCTGGAAGTAGACATGGACACGGCTGTCAGCCAGCGTCTGGAGGCGTTTTCCGGGCAGATCAAAAGAGAACTTCGGGATGAGCGTATTCGCTATCGGGGTGGAGATGTTGAAGGCAACCGGGAGATTGTTCTTAGCTTCCGGGATTCTGAGTCTCGCAGTGCAGCCTTTGATCTGATTCGTCGGCAGTACAATGAGTTTCTGCTCAATGAAAGCACCCGGGAAGGCGAATTCCTGTTGGCACTGACCCTCTCTGAAGCTGAAGTGAGGAATATCCAGGAATATGCCCTGGAACAGAACCTGACCACCATCCGTAATCGTGTCAACGAACTCGGCGTGGCGGAGCCTCTGGTTCAGCGCCAGGGCGCAGATCGTATTATCGTTGAGCTGCCAGGTGTGCAGGATACCGCCCAGGCCAAGCGGGTTCTCGGCGCAACAGCCAATCTGGAATTCCGGATGGAAGCCCGCCAGGATACCCCGGGAGCAGAAACCGAGCAGTTCGGTTTCCGTGACAACCCCCAGCGAACAGCTCGCCTCGAGCGGGACGTGATTGCCACCGGTAATAATGTGGCTAATGCCCAGCAGGCCTTCGATGAGAATGGTCAGCCGCAGGTTAACATCACCATGGATTCGGTTGGCGGCGACCTGATGAACCGCGCTACCCGCAATAATGTGGGGCGCCGCATGGCGGTGCTGTTTATCGAGTTCCGCACCGAGACTGAAGCGCAGGAAGTAGACGGTGAGATTCGGGAAGTCGAAAAGCGGATTGTGGAAAAGGGGCTGATCAGCCTGGCAACCGTGCAGTCAGCGCTGGGTAGCAGTTTCCGCATTACTGGTCTGGATTCGATACCGGAAGCTGCAGAGCTGGCGCTCCTGTTGCGGGCAGGTGCACTGGCGGCACCCATGTACTTTGTTCAGGAGCGGACCATTGGGCCAAGCCTCGGGCAGAAGAACATCGACGCTGGTGTAACCTCTGTTGCCTTTGGTTTTGCCTTGGTGCTCATTTATATGTTGGTGTTCTATCGTGGCTTCGGGGTAGTGGCGAATGTCACGCTGACCCTGAACCTGATGTTGCTGCTGGCGTGTATGTCCATTCTGTCTGCCACGCTTACCTTGCCAGGTATTGCCGGTATCGTTCTGACAGTGGGTATGGCGGTTGACGCCAACGTTCTAATCTTTGAGCGAATAAAGGAAGAGCTGAAATCCGGGGCGCCCCCTCAAAGTGCGATTAACGCGGGGTATGGTCGAGCCTTTGTGTCTATCTTTGATGCCAACATAACCACTCTGTTGGTCGCTGTGATCCTGTTTGCCATGGGTTCCGGCCCGGTCAAAGGGTTCGCGGTAACACTGAGCATCGGCATCCTGACCTCGATGTTCTGTGCCCTGGTGGTCAGTCGCGCCATTGTGAACGTTGTCTACGGCGGCCGCAGGGTTGAGAAATTGTCGATCGGGGGGAAGCTGGCTAATGGCTGATACACAGAAACAACCATTTGATTTCATGGGGTTGCGGAAGATTGCTTCCGTGCTTTCGATCACACTGGTGGTGATTTCCCTGGCTTTGTTGGGTGTTCGCGGCCTGAACTTTGGCATGGACTTCACCGGCGGTACCTCAGTAGAGCTGGAGTACGCCGAGGCGCCGAGCCTTGACGCTATCCGGGACCAACTGGCAGAAGCGGGCTATGAGCAGTTCGTCGTTCAGAACTTCGGCGCGGATACCACCATCCTGATCCGCATGGCGGAAGCTGAGAACGATCAGTTAGCCCGTGAGGTGGCTGGCATGCTGGCTGCCTCCGGCGCCGAGCTCGAGTTGGTGGGGTCCGAGTTCGTCGGTTCTCAGGTTGGCGATGAGCTCAAAGAAGACAGTGGTCTCGGGCTGTTGATTGCCTTGGCGGTGGTGCTGATCTACGTGGGCATGCGCTTCCAGTTCAAGTTCGGTATCGCGTCTGTGATACCGCTGGCTCACGACGTCATTATTGTGCTGGGCGTGTTTGCGCTGTTCCAGTGGACGTTTGACCTGACCGTGCTGGCAGCGTTGCTGGCGGTAATCGGTTACTCGCTGAACGATACCATCGTTGTGGCGGACCGTATTCGGGAGAACTTCCGGAAAATGCGGGTAGGTGAGCCCTGGGATATCATCAACGAGTCCATTCACCAGACCATCACCCGTACCATCAATACTTCTGGTACAACCTTGGTGGTGTTGCTGGCGTTGTATTTCTTCGGTGGTGAGGCCATCAACAACTTCGCCCTTGCGCTCATTATTGGCGTGGTTGTGGGTACCTATTCCTCCATCTATGTCTCTGCCAATATGCTGATGGTGATGGGTGTTACCCGCGAAGACCTGATGGTACCGGCGAAGGAAGGCACCGGTGAAGAAGCCGAAGAAGAGCAGCCGCCCGAGTGGCTTAACCGGATGTGATCCGGTGGGGAGGCCCGGGCCTCCCGCTTTCCGAGGCATGAAAAAACCGCCAGTCCCGTGAGGGACTGGCGGTTTTTTTGTACCGGGAA
Source organism: Marinobacter sp. KM021 (assembly GCF_050707965.1). Classification (NCBI taxonomy): domain Bacteria; kingdom Pseudomonadati; phylum Pseudomonadota; class Gammaproteobacteria; order Pseudomonadales; family Marinobacteraceae; genus Marinobacter; species Marinobacter sp. KM021. The sequence continues at coordinate 1,460,232 of NZ_CP136129.1, read as the reverse complement.
GTCTACCTGGGCAGACGGCCGCGGAACGGGTGCAATACCTTGAGCACTTCGCGGAACAGCTTTGGATTGGCCACAACCAGCTGTTTGGCATTGCCAGCAGACGGGTTGCCGGAGAAATCGCCAGTCAGTGCGCCGGATTCCATGGCCAGGGTGACACCCAGGTCCAGGTCTGAGGCTTCCGGCCGGAAGATTACAGCGGCGTCCAGAAGGCCTGCAGAAACGCGGGCAATATCCAGAACAACGCAGCCGGAGGTGCGGAACATGGCGCTCTCACGCGCCAGCACTGCGGCCATTTCGCCCCAGATCATCGGGTCGTCGCCTTTGCGAGCCTGATCCAGCAGGTTGGTGGCAAATGCCGCCTTGCCGGGTAATTTGATTTCAGACGTGCGCACACGGCGGCTGTTGAGGGCTGCCCCATGGCCGCGGCTGGCAGAATATTCTTCACCTGTGATCGGATTGACCAGCAACAGGTTTTCTGTCCGGTTGTTCTTTTTCTGGCTCAGTGCCAGGGCAAATTCCGGAATACCACGAATGAAGTTTTCGCGGCCAAGCACGGGGAAGATGTGCCAGCTGCGCTCGCTGCCAGCGGCGTCGGCCTCGCCCATCGGTGCGATGGTGTGATCTCGATATGCCTTTTCCAGTTGCTCGGTGAAGTTGTCATAAATGGATTTCTCAACCCGTTCGAGCTGGCGGTAGCGCTCGGCCTCGTCCTTGCCGTTGGGTTCCTGTCGCTCGAAATGTGCTTTCAGGTAATCTGATCCCTGGCGGGCAACGCGCAGGGCCATTTTAATTGCTGGTTGCATCTGAGTGTTCATTATCCGGGTGTGTGAAGGCCCGGTATGATAGCAAAAACAACCCGCGCTTGTACGTTTTTTGGCTCAGCAAATGCACGGATACCATGGGTTTCGGCAACTCCGGAGAGCAGGGCGGCCCGGGTTTCTGCTATCATTCCCTACCAATATTTAACGTCTGTTAATTCATAGGCCCGAAAACCATGCACAAGCCCGCATTGCCACAGGAAGGTTCTGACACGTTCAATGATCAGGTCAGGATCGTCCTGGTTGAAACTTCGCATTCCGGCAATATTGGTGCGGTCGCAAGGGCGATGAAAAACATGGGGCTGGGCAACTTATGGCTGGTTAACCCGGCTTCGTTCCCGGATGAGGCCTCTTACGCGCGTTCTGCCGGTGCCTCAGATGTTCTGGACAGGGCCCAGGTGGTTGCCACGCTTGACGACGCGCTGGCGGATTGTGTTCTGGTGATGGGTACCAGTGCCCGCGGCCGGAAGGTGCCCTGGCCGGTGATTGCTCCGCCCCAGGCGGCAGCGACGGCGGGCGAATATAGCCGGCAGGGTCGGGTTGCGCTGGTGTTCGGGCGTGAAAACCACGGTTTGTCCAATGATGAGCTTCAGCGTTGCCACTACCACATTCATATTCCGTCGAATCCGGACTACAGTTCATTGAATCTGGCCATGGCGGTGCAGGTGGTTTGCTACGAATTGCGCATGCATTACCTGCGCAACCTTGAAGAAGGTGAGGCGAGTCCCAATCTTGAGGCCATGGTTGGACCGGGCGACCGTGGCTGGGATGTGCCGCCGGCAGAAGTGCAGGAGGTGGAAGGCTTCTTCGGGCATCTGGAACAGGTGTTGGTGGATGTGGATTTCCATCGTCGTAACAACCCCAGGCAGCTGATGACCCGCCTGCGACGCCTGTTTCAGCGTGCACGTCTTGACCAGATGGAAATCAATATCCTTAGGGGCATTCTGACATCCGTACAAAAGGCTGCCGGAACCCTGCCGGGGAGCGACAAGCAGAAAAATACTGCGGATGAGGGGCAGGAAAAAGGCCATGTTTGAGCGTTTAAGGGAAGATGTCAAAAGCGTATTTCACCGGGATCCGGCGGCGCGGAACACCTTCGAGGTGCTTACCAATTATCCGGGCCTCCATGCATTGCTGTTTCACAGGTTTTCCCATTGGCTCTGGAATCTTGGGCTGAAGTGGCTGGCACGGACCATCTCCACGTTGGCGCGCTGGTTCACCGGCATTGAGATTCATCCGGGTGCGACCATTGGTCGGCGGTTTTTTATCGACCACGGCATGGGCGTGGTGATCGGGGAAACCACGGTTATCGGCGATGACGTCACCCTCTATCAGGGCGTTACCCTGGGCGGAACGAGCTGGAACAAAGGCAAACGCCACCCAACCATCGGTGATGGCGTGGTTGTCGGTGCAGGCGCAAAGATTCTTGGGCCGTTCGAAGTGGGCCCTGGTGCGAAGATTGGTTCCAATTCCGTGGTGACCAAGGCCGTCCCCGCCGGCGCTACAGTGGTGGGTATTCCGGGCCGGGTGATTGTGAAGCGCCACTCCGACGATGACGTGCGGCGCAAGGAGATGGAAGAGCGCATGGGCTTTGACGCCTATGGTGTGACGGAAGAGATGCCAGACCCGGTTGCCCGGGCCATGCGTTCGCTCCTCGACCACATGCATGCGGTGGATGATCGAATTGAAACCATGTGCAAAGCACTCCGTAAGGTGAACAGTGAATATCAGAACGGAGAGCTGCCGCCGTTGCATGAAGAAGACTTTGACTGTGTGCGCGACGAGGCGGACAACGAGGGCAGGGGTTGAATACTTGACTGTTTTGGTGGGTCAATTCATACTCAGCCCTGCGAATCGAGATTCAATCCCATCACTGGGGCTGAGAATATGAAGCTGACCACCAAAGGCCGCTACGCTGTGACGGCGATGCTTGATCTGGCTCTGCACGGAAGCCAGGGGCCGGTAAGTCTTGCGGATATTTCAGCCCGGCAAGAAATTTCCCTCTCTTATCTGGAACAGTTGTTCTCGCGTTTGCGTCGCCAGCATCTGGTGGTGAGTGTGCGTGGTCCGGGCGGTGGCTACCGCCTGAGTCGGCCTGCCGACGACGTGTTTGTTGCTGAAGTGGTGGATGCGGTCAGTGAATCGCTCGACACCACCCGTTGCGGCAACAAGGGCGATTGCCAGAATGGCGAGAAGTGTCTTACCCACCATTTATGGTCTGATTTGAGTGATCAGATCCACCAGTTCCTGAGTGAAATCAGTCTGGGGGATTTGATGCGGAAGCGCGAGATCCGTCAGGTGGCGGATCGCCAGAACCGGAAGCACTCGGATGATGACTCTGACGCGATTAATACCCAACGCCTGACCGACCAGGCCACTGCCTGATAAACAGCATCCTGTGATTATGAAAAAGCCCGTATACCTGGACTACGCGGCCACGACGCCCGTTGATCCGTCTGTTGCCTCAGACATGATGAACTACCTGACCCTTGACGGAGTGTTTGGTAATCCTGCTTCTCGTTCCCATGGATACGGGTGGCAAGCGGAAGCGGCCGTTGAAAACGCTCGACGCCAGGTCGCTGACCTGATTCACGCCGACCCAAGGGAGATTGTCTGGACCTCCGGCGCTACCGAGTCCGACAACCTGGCCATCAAGGGTGCGGTTGCCGGCCACGAATCGCCTCACATTGTAACCTCGGTGATCGAGCACAAGGCGGTTGTGGATACCTGCAAATGGCTCGAGCAAAACGGTGTTGACGTTACCTGGCTGCACCCCGAGTCTGACGGCCGGATTGACCCCCAGGCGGTGGTAGCCGCCCTGCGTGATAACACCGTGCTGGTCAGCCTGATGATGGTGAATAATGAGCTGGGGTGTGTGACCGATATTGCCGCCATCGGCGAGCAGCTTCGCCAGCGAGGCATCCTGCTGCATGTTGATGCCGCTCAGGCTGCGGGTAAAATCCCGGTGGTGGTGGGCGAGCTGAACGTTGATCTTCTGTCTTTGTCAGCGCACAAGGTCTATGGCCCGAAGGGCGTGGGAGCGCTTTATGTGCGCCGTTCTCCCGATGTGCGTATTCAGGCCCAGATGCATGGCGGTGGCCATGAGCGGAGGATGCGTTCTGGTACCCTGCCAACCCATCAGATTGTTGGCATGGGGCGGGCGTTTGAGCTGGCCGGCGCGGGGCTTGATGATGAACTGTCCCGGCTTGAATCGCTGCGCGAACGATTTCTCACAGGGCTGGAAGGGCTCGAAGGGGTGCACTTTAACGGCAGTCGGGAACATCGGGTGCCTGGCATTGTCAATCTGTCATTCGAGGGTGTGGAGGCTGAGTCTTTAATGCTCGGGCTGCGAAATCTCGCGGTATCGTCCGGTTCCGCCTGCGCCTCAGCGACAGTAGAGCCCTCGTTTGTGTTGCGGGGCATAGGTTTGAGCGATGAGTTGGCGCACCGTGCCCTTCGGTTTTCGTTTGGCCGGTTCAGCACCGAGCAGGAAATGGATTTTGCCTGTTCGCAAATTATTGATGTTGTTACCCGACTTCGTGCCGTGCGGTAGGCAGTTGGACCCGGACTGCGTATAATCGCACCTCTGAATTTTCATGAACCTGACTGGAGAAATACCATGGCAAACGAGCGCACGCTCTCTATTATCAAGCCCGACGCGGTCGCCAAGAACGTTATCGGCGAAATTTACAGCCGTTTCGAGAAAGCTGACCTGAAAATCGTCGCTGCCAAGATGATGCACCTGACCCAGGAGCAGGCAGAAGGTTTCTACGCCGAGCACAAAGAGCGCCCGTTCTTCAACGACCTGGTTGCTTTCATGACGTCTGGCCCGGTGGTTGTGCAGGTGCTGGAAGGCGAAGGCGCCATCCTCAAGAACCGCGATCTGATGGGTGCTACCAACCCGAAAGAAGCGGCGGCCGGCACTATCCGTGCCGACTTTGCATCATCCATTGATGCCAATGCCGTTCACGGTTCAGACTCAGCAGCTTCCGCTGAGCGTGAAGTGGCGTATTTTTTCAATGACAACGAGATCTGCCCGCGCGGTTGATGTTGTTGGTTCAGGGGTGGTGAAAACCACCCCTGAATTGGTTATCTGATCGAGGTTATTGCATGACTGGCACTGCCGAAAAAATCAATCTCCTGGGGATGCCCAAAGCCAAGCTTGAGGCGTTCTTTGAGACCCTGGGCGAAAAGCGCTTCCGGGCGCAGCAGGTGCTGCAGTGGATCCATCAGCGAGGCGTTGATGACTTCGATCAAATGACCAATATGAGCCGCGTACTGCGTGAACGGCTCAAGGAGATCGCCGAAGTTCGTGGTCCGGAGGTGGTCTACGACGAAACCTCCAAAGATGGCACCCGAAAGTGGGTGATGCGCATGGATAACGGCAACAGTGTTGAAACCGTACTGATTCCGGATGGCGAGAGGGGCACCCTGTGCGTGTCTTCGCAGATTGGCTGCAGCCTTGACTGCACGTTCTGTTCCACCGGCAAGCGTGGCTTCAACCGTAACCTGACTGCTGCTGAGATTATTGGTCAGGTCTGGGTTGCCCGAAGAGCCTTCATGCCCTTTGATCCCACCGACCGCCCGATCACCAACGTGGTGATGATGGGCATGGGTGAGCCACTGCTCAACTTTGACAATGTCGTCGATGCCATGAACCTGATGATGGAAGATCTGGCCTATGGAATCTCCAAACGGCGGGTGACCCTGAGCACGTCTGGCGTGGTGCCTGCCCTGGACCGGTTGGGTGAGGTTACCGATGTTTCACTGGCCATCTCGCTCCACGCACCCAATGATGAGCTACGCAACACGCTGGTTCCATTGAATAAAAAGTATCCCATAGCGGAACTTCTGGCGGCGACACGGCGGTATCTGGCTCGGTTGCCGGATAAACGTAAGGCCACCATTGAATATACGGTTATTGAAGGCGTTAATGATAAACCGGAACATGCGCGGGAGCTGGTGGCCCTGTTGAAAGGCCTGCCTTGCAAGATTAACCTGATCCCGTTCAACCCGTTCCCGGAAAGCGATTTCAAACGGCCCAGCATGAACGCAACGCGGCGATTCCAGACGGTACTCAACGAGGGCGGATACGTAACCACCATTCGTACCACCCGTGGTGATGACATAGACGCTGCCTGTGGGCAATTGGTCGGGCGGGTGGAGGACCGAACTCGCAGGAGCCAGAGATACATTGCAGTACAGCAGGTAAATCCCTGATTTAATAACGCGGAAGCGACTAAGGTAAGGTGTTTCGTGAAAGGAAAAGCACAAGGCTCGCATCTGTTTACAATGGCTGTTCTATTGTTCGGTCTTGTTCTCTCCGGTTGTGTGACCACAACCGACAGTCGCTTTTCCCGGGAAGCGGACCGCGACAAAGCGGTCAGTAACTACGTACAGCTGGCCACGGCCTATATCGGTCAGGGCAATCTTGATCGTGCTCGCCACCACCTTGAACGTGCCCTGGAACTCTCCCCGAACAGTTCTGAAGCCCTGGCAGCCATGGGGTTGGTCTATAACGCTGAGGGCGAGCCGGAACTGGCCGAGCGTAACTTCAAACGTGCCATCAGTCAGGATTCCAGTTACTCCCGGGCGCGGGTTTACTACGGTGCTTTTCTATATAGTAACGGACGGTTTTCCGAAGCCCGGGATCAGTTCAGTGTTGCTTCACGCGACACCGGTTATCGGGAACGCGGAGCGGTATTCTATAATTTGGGCATGACCGAGGAGCGGCTTGGCAACCTGGACGCCGCTGAGGGAGCCTATCGTCGAGCCGTGGAGTTGACCCGTGGTGAAGCAAGAACCTTGCTTTCCCTGTCCAGGGTGTTGGTTGAGAAAGGAGATTTTACCGAGGCCTCGCGTTATTACAGCCGTCTCCAGACCATGATTCAGCGCAATACCCGCTTGTCACACTCGGCTGAGAGCCTGTATACGGGTATCCGGATAGCGCGGCATTTTAATGATCGTGATCAGGAAGTGAGCCTGGCGATGTTGCTCCGAAATGATTACTCAGATTCTCTGGAATACCAACAATACAGGGTGTTGATTGCCAATGACCGGTGACGTGGAGCCAGATCAGGTGACGGCGGAGCCTGTCGGGGAGCAGCTTCGGCAAGGGCGGGAGCGTCTCGGATTGAGCGTCTCAGCCATTGCTGATGAACAGCATCTCCGGCCGTCTGTGATTCAGGCTATAGAAAACGGCGATTACAGCAAAATAGACAGTGAGCTTTTCCTAAAAGGGTATGTGCGTGCCTATGCCCGCCAGGTGGGGCTGGACGCAGACGCGGTTATTGCCGACCTGAATCGGGAGCTGGAGCCGGCTCGCCAGCAAAGGGAACAGGAACACCAGGCAAGCCCCCTGGTTTCCATTGAACGCAAGAAACGCCGCAAGCGTCAGGTTGCAAAAGTGCTCTTGGCGCTGTTGGTTGTCGCGTTGGTGGCCTACCTGATCGCAGGATATCTTGCGGAGCAGGGAGAGGACGGCGAGGCAGCTCCAGAGGCGGAAACCCCGGCCGAGACAGTGACGCCGGAACAGGGCCCGGCGGCCGATGGTCAGGACGTGCAGCCGGTGACCGAGCCGAATGACGAGTTCGGCGCTGCGGAACAGCCGTTACCTGAAGAAGGCTCGACGGTTCTGGAAAGTGAACGTGTACCCCCGGCAGAGCCGCTGGAGCCTGAACCCATCGGTGCGGAGCTGGATGAGCTTCCGGCTGATCGGGTGCCCGCTGTCACCCCGTCGACAGAGCCTGCCTTGCAGGAAGAGCAGCTGCTTGCTCCCGCGGCGACAACCGAGGCCAGGCTGCAGATTGCCTTTTCAGGAGATTGCTGGGTACAGGTGACAGACGCCGGCGGTAGCCGGTTGGTCAGCGGCTTGCGACGTAGCGGAGAGCAACTGGATGTGACCGGAGATGCACCGTTGACTGTGGTTATTGGTGCTGTGAGCGCCGTTGAGTCCATTCGATTCCAGGGTGAAGCCCTGAATATTGGTGATTTTCGCGTAGTGAACAACCGGTCGGAGTTCACGCTCGAACTTTGATCCGAACGCCCGAATAACTGTTGGTTCCAGCAAATGAAACACGAATCCCCGATCAAAAGACGTAAATCCCGCCAGATCATGGTGGGCAATGTGCCGGTTGGCGGCGATGCACCGATTGCGGTTCAGAGCATGACCAACACAAACACCTGTGATGTAGAGGCGACTGTTGGCCAGATTGCAGCGTTGCAGGAGGCCGGCGCCGATATCGTCCGTGTTTCAGTACCCTCCATGGAGGCCGCTGAAGCGTTCGGACAGATTCGCAAGCGCGTATCTCTGCCGCTCGTTGCCGATATTCACTTCGATTACAAAATTGCCCTGCGAGTGGCCGAGCTTGGTGTTGACTGTTTGCGCATCAACCCCGGTAACATTGGTCGGGACGATCGCGTCAACGCCGTCATCAGCGCGGCTCGGGACGGCAATATCCCGATCCGTATTGGCGTGAATGCCGGGTCTCTTGAAAAGAGCCTGCAGCGTAAATACGGTGAGCCTACCGCAGAGGCCCTGGTAGAGTCTGCCATGCGGCACATCGATATTCTGGATAAACACGATTTCCAGGATTTCAAGGTTAGCCTGAAGGCGTCAGAGGTATTTATGACCGTTGATGCCTACCGGAAGATTGCCTCCCAGATTGTACAGCCTTTGCACCTGGGTATTACCGAGGCCGGTGGCTTTCGTTCGGGTACAGTGAAATCCTCTATCGGCCTGGGCATGTTGCTGATGGACGGTATTGGCGACACCATTCGGGTATCACTGGCCGCAGACCCCGTGCAGGAAATCAAGGTTGGCTTCGATATTCTCAAGAGCCTGCGTTTGCGCAGCCGTGGTATCAACTTCATCGCTTGCCCCAGCTGTTCCAGGCAGAACTTTGATGTGATCCAGACCATGAATGATCTGGAGGCTCGCCTCGAAGACGTCAATACCTCCCTGGACGTTGCCATTATTGGCTGCATAGTGAACGGTCCTGGAGAAGCCAAGGTGGCGGACCTCGGGTTGACGGGCGGTACGCCGAAAAACCTTCTGTATTTGGACGGAAAGCCAAATCAGAAGTTGGACAATGCGACGTTGACGGACGACCTGGAGCGAATCATCCGGGAAAAAGTTGCAGAGCGGCAGCAGCAGGAAGAATCCGTGATTGCCCGGTCTGCGGACTGAGCCGTCCAATTCGACATCATTCATTAAAGTATCAGGGTTTTAACTTGGCTAAGATTCAGGCAATCCGCGGAATGAACGATATTCTGCCGGAGCAGACCCCCGTCTGGCAGTATGTAGAGTCAACGGTACGTCAGGTACTTGGGCAATACGGATACCAGGAAATCCGCATGCCGGTGGTTGAACAGACCGAACTGTTCAAGCGCTCAATTGGTGAAGTCACTGACATCGTCGAAAAAGAAATGTACACCTTTGACGACAGGAATGGCGACAGCCTGACCCTTCGCCCGGAAGGCACAGCCGGTTGCGTCAGGGCAGCCGAAGAGCATGGCCTGCTGTTCAACCAGACCCGCCGGCTTTGGTATACCGGCCCGATGTTCCGCCACGAACGCCCCCAGAAAGGCCGCTACCGCCAGTTCCACCAGATTGGCGTGGAGTGTTTTGGCATGGATGGTCCGGATATAGACGCCGAGTTGCTGATACTCACGGCGCGGCTGTGGCAGGTCCTTGGTCTTGCCGGGCATACGCGCCTTGAGATTAACTCCATTGGCACCAGTGAAGCCCGGAAAGTCTACCGCCAGGCTCTGGTTGATTATCTGGACCAGTACCGGGATCAGCTGGATGACGACAGTAAGCGCCGGTTGACCACGAATCCGTTACGGATTCTGGACAGCAAGGATGCCGGAACCCGGAAAATCCTGGAAGGGGCGCCAAGCCTGGACGATTACCTGGATGACGAATCCCGGGCCCACTTTGAGCAATTGAAGGGGCTGTTGGACGCCGCCGGCGTGAAATACAGCGTAAACCCGGCCCTCGTTCGGGGTCTGGATTATTATGGCAAAACCGTTTTCGAGTGGATTACCGACAGTCTCGGTGCACAAGGCACCGTGTGTGCTGGTGGCCGTTACGATGGCCTGGTAGAGCAGTTGGGTGGCAAACCAACCAAGGCGGTGGGCTTTGCTATGGGGCTGGAGCGACTGATCCTGTTGCTCGAAACCCTGGAATTGGTGCCTGATTACGTTAACAACCATGCCGACGTATACGTAACCGCCATGGGCGACAAGGTTATCGCCCCGGCGATGGCGATTGCGGAAGAACTTCGCAGCGCGTTACCCGGTCGTGTGGTTGTCACTCACTGTGGCGGTGGCAGCTTCAAGAGCCAGATGAAGAAGGCGGACCGCAGCGGCGCCCGCTACGCGGTCATCCTGGGCGAGAATGAGCTGGCCAGTGGCAATGTTGGCCTGAAGCCCTTGCGCGACGATGAGCCGCAGCAGGACATTGCCCGCAGTGAACTGGCCCAGGCGCTCGCCAACCGGCTTGCACAATGATTTTCACAAGAACAGCAACATTATTGATGAACAGGAGTTTACATGGCTGAGTTGCGCACCGAAGAGGAACAGATCCAGGCGATCAAGGACTGGTGGAAGAAGAACGGCAGTTCTCTGCTGATTGGTATCGGTGCTGCGCTGGCCATCGTATTCGGCTGGCAGGCCTGGCAGAACCACCAGGCTCAGCAGCGTGCGGAAGCGGCTAACCAGTTTGCCACTCTGCTCAATGCCTTTGCCGACGAATCCGACGAGAATGCCAGCGAAACCGTCGCATTTGTTGCCGAGTCCCTTCGCAACGACTATGGCAAGAGCGCCTACGCCATCTATGGCAACCTGGTACTGGCTCGCCAACAGATGATGGTGGACGGTAACGCTGAGGCCGCCATTGACTCATTGAACTGGGCCCTGGACAAGGCAGCGGATTACCCGGCCCTGAGCCTGGTTGTGCGTAACCGACTGGCCCGGGCACAGTTTGCTGCCGAGCGGTACGATGACGCTCTGGCAACCCTGGATGGTGCGGCCAATGCCGACGCCTTTGCTGGCGTGTTCTCAGAATTGCGTGGGGACATCCTGCTCGCACAAGGTGACACCGACGGCGCCCGTGATGCCTACATCACGGCACGGGAGCAAAACCAACAGGGCCGCAGCGGTATTCTGGAACTTAAGCTCTCTGACCTTGGTGTTGGGGAGGGGGCCTGATGCGGGTAACTCGCAACAGGTTCGTTCGTTTTTCTCTGGCATCCTTGGTGGTGCTGCTCGTGGGCTGCAGCACCAAGGATACCTTTGAACAGCCGGTGCCGGTTCCTGAAATTGATGCCAGTGTTGAGTTCAAGCGTATCTGGACCATGTCAGTCGGTAAGGGGCATGATGACCAGTTTTTGCACCTGGCACCGTTGTACGCCGGCGACGTGATCTATGCAGCCTCTGCCGATGGCCTGCTGGTGGCGGTGGAGCCCGGGAATGGCAAGGCGCTCTGGCAGCGGCGGTCGAAAGACCGGATATTTGCCGGCTTCGGTGGCGACGGTAACCAGTTGTATTACATCACCCGCGATGCCGAACTGGTTGCCTTGTCACGGGAAACCAGCGAGGAGTTATGGCGGGCCTCATTACCGACCGAAGGTCTTGCTGCGCCCCAGTCCAATGGCTCTCTGGTGGTTGCGCAAACCACCGATGGCCGCGTTATCGGTTTCGATGCTGCTAATGGCGAACGCCTCTGGCAATACGACGGCCAGGTACCGGTGCTGTCCATGCGGACGGCGGCGGCTCCTTTGGTGGGCGGCGACATTGTGATTGCTTCTTTCGCCAACGGCCGTGTTATAGCGCTCACCGCGGATGCTGGCCAGCCGGTCTGGCAGTACGAGGTCGGGCAACCACAGGGCCGTACAGAACTGGAGCGGCTGGTGGATATCGGTGGCCAGCCGTTGGTCCTTGAATCGGCCATTATGGTGGCCGGGTACCAGGGCAAACTGGCGCTGGTTGATATTCGCTCCGGGCAGGAAATCTGGAGCCGCCGTGCTTCAAGTTTCTACTCGCCAAGTATCGGTGGTGGCAGCATCTTCCTGGCGGCGGCGAACGGCGACATTATTGCCTATCGGGGCAGCGACCGCCGTGAACTCTGGGTTCAGGACCGGTTGTCGTGGCGCCAGGTCACCCGGCCGGTGGCCAGTGGTGACTACGTGGTCACCGGGGATTACGAGGGCTACCTGCACGCACTGTCCCGGGAGGATGGCGCCTTGCAGGGCCAGCTGAAGTTCGACAGTGACGGTATCCGCGTACCGGTTCAGGTGATTGAAGATGGTAACCTGCTGGTTTACGGCAACGGTGGGCGAATGGCGGTCTATAGCCTGAAACCAAAAAAGTAACACCGTTCACATGATCAGCCCGGCATGAGCCGGGCTTTTGACCTTTTTATATAGCAGAACATTATGACCCCAGTTATTGCCCTGGTAGGACGCCCGAACGTGGGTAAGTCCACTCTTTTCAATCAGATGACCCGTTCCCGCGACGCGCTGGTGGCGGATTTTCCGGGTTTGACCCGTGACCGGAAATACGGAGAGGGTCAGTACGAGGGGCAGAAGTTCATTGTCATCGACACCGGTGGTTTGACCGGTGACGAGGTGGGGCTGGACGCAGAGATGGCCCGGCAGTCCATGCAGGCCGTTGAGGAAGCCGATATCGTCCTGTTTCTGGTCGACGGCAGGGCAGGGCTGACAGCCGGTGATGAGATGATTGCAGATCACCTGCGCCGTTCCGGCAAGCAGGCGCATCTGGTGGTGAACAAGACCGATGGCCAGGACCCGGATGTTGCCTCCGCCGATTTTTACTCCCTGGGTTTTGAGTCCACCTTCCCGATTGCGGCTGCCCATAACCGGGGTATCCGCTCGCTACTGGAAGTTCTGCTGCCTGAGCCGGTGGACGTTGAAGAGCAGGACCGGGCTGATCGGTACCCGGGTATTCGAATTGGAGTGGTCGGTCGCCCGAACGTAGGCAAGTCGACTCTGGTCAACCGGATGCTGGGTGAGGAACGGGTCGTTGTCTACGATATGCCCGGCACCACACGGGACAGCGTGTATATCCCCTACGAGCGGCACGGCCATCAGTACACCCTCATTGATACAGCCGGTGTGCGGCGCCGGAAGAACGTGAAAGAAGTGGTGGAGAAGTTCTCCATCATCAAAACCCTTCAGGCCATAGACGACGCCCATGTGGTTATTCTGGTGATTGATGCCCGGGAAGGCCTCGTTGACCAGGATATGCACCTGATTGGCTTTGTTCTGGATGCGGGCCGCTCCCTGGTGATTGCCATCAACAAATGGGATGGCATGGATCCGGAAGACCGTGAAAAGGTGAAAGAGCAGGTGGGGCGCCGCCTGGACTTCCTGGACTACACCGACAAGTATTATATCTCGGCTTTGCACGGTACCGGTGTTGGCACCATGTACGAGTCTGTGCAGGCCTGTTATGAGTCCGCAATGGCCAAATGGCCAACCAATCGCTTGACCGCCATCCTGCAGGATGCCGTGGCCCAGCATCAGCCCCCCATGGTTCATGGTCGTCGTATCAAGCTGCGCTATGCCCACCAGGGTGGTTCTAACCCGCCGGTGGTGGTGGTGCATGGCAATCAGGTGGATTCGTTGCCCGGTGCTTATAAACGGTACCTGGAAAATACCTTCCGCAAGGTGCTGAAGGTGGTGGGCTCGCCCATCCGGTTTGAGTTCCGGTCTGGTGAAAACCCCTTCGCCACCAAGGTGGACCGCCTGACGCCGCGCCAGAAAGTGAAGAAAGACAACGACATCAAGAAGGGGCGCCGTGTGCGCAAAACCCGACAGAAGAGCGTCAAGCGCTGATCTGCCGGGCCGCGCCCATTTTGTAACGGGTTGGCGTTACGCCAACCCGGCACTCTCTACCTGGCGGGCCTGAACCGCTGTCAGGGCAATTGTGAAGACAATATCCTCCACCAGCGCCCCACGCGACAGATCGTTTACGGGTTTTCTCAGGCCTTGCAGCATCGGGCCAACACTGACCACATTGGCACTTCTCTGAACCGCCTTGTAGGTGGTATTGCCGGTGTTGAGATCCGGGAACACAAATACCGTTGCCTTGCCGGCCACCTTGCTGTCCGGTGCCTTGGCCTTGCCGACACTCTCGATGGCTGCGGCGTCGTACTGCAGTGGGCCGTCGATAAGCAGGTCGGGGCGGCGTTCTCTGGCAATGCGAGTGGCTTCCCTGACTTTATCCACATCGGCGCCGGTGCCGGATTCCCCGGTGCTGTAGCTGATCATGGCAACCACTGGTTCGATGCCGAAGGCCTCGGCGGACTGGGCACTCTGGATGGCAATATCTGCCAATTCCTCAGCGTTGGGGTCCGGGTTGATGGCGCAGTCACCGTAAACCAGTACCTGCTGGGGCAGGAGCATGAAGAATACCGATGACACCACTTTGGCGTGATCGTGGGTTTTGATCAGCTGCAGAGCCGGTCGAACGGTATTGGCGGTGGTGTGAATGGCCCCTGACACGAGGCCGTCGGCTTCATCCATGGCAACCATCATGGTGCCCAGTACCACGTTGTCCTCGAGCATGGCTTCGGCCATGTCTTCAGTTAGCCCTTTGTGTTTTCGCAATTCCACCATGGGCGCGATATAGCGATTCCGGACTGACTGAGGATCAAGAATCTCAAGGTCTTCGGGCAGTTCAACGCCCTGGGAGCTGGCAACCGATTGTATTTCTCGCGGATCACCGATCAGAACGCAGCGGGCAAGTTTACGCTGGTGGCAAATGATGGCGGCCTGAACGGTTCTGGGTTCCGCACCTTCAGGCAGCACGATGCGTTTGTTGGCGGCCCGGGACCGTTCGGACAGTTGATAACGAAACGCTGGTGGCGACAGGCGCCCCTGGCGCTGAACCTTCAAATGTTCCTGCAGCCAGTCGGTATCGATTCGCGTAGCCACAGACTCCATGGCCTGTTCAATCCGATCGGGGTCATCGATGGGAATGGTGGCCGACAGGTTGGCAAGCATGTGAGCGGTTTCATAGGTATTGGTGGAAGAACTGAGCACCGGCAGCCCCGTTTCGAGTGCTCGCCGACACAGGTCAATTACCCTGTCATCGGGCATCAGGCCACCGGTGAGCATCAATCCGGCGAGCGGCACACCGTTGAGTGCCGCCACGGCTGTGGTCACGATGATGTCTTCCCGGTCACCCGGGGTGACCAGCAGGGTGCCTGGCTTGAGGATGTCGGTCATGTTCCGGATGGTGCGGGCGCACACAGACACGCGTTGTACCCGCCGGGAGTGCATCTGGCCGCCATGGAGTACCGGTACCGCGAGCTCGCGGGCCACGTCGGAAACACGGGGTGCCAGCAAGTGCGGTTGCCAGGGGATTTCACCCAACAGGCGAAAGCGCCCGGTGTTGAATACCGAACAGGCTGTCTGATAATCGATGTCCTGGTGCTCGTGATCGGGGTGCTGGTCAAGGGCGATGCCCGTTTTTTCCGGGGCACCAACCTTGTTCAGGATAACGCCGATCACGTCAGGGTCCGACGGGGCGGTAAAAATCCGGGCGGAGAAATCCAGTTCCTCGTCCAGTTCGGAAGCCGTGCAGGTTCTCGGGGTGCTGACAAGAATGACCTCGGAATTCAGGTTCCGGGCCACTTCTACATTCAGCCGGGCAATGTAGGCCTCGCTTCGGTCTGGCACAAGGCCCTCAATAATGACAACGTCGAAGTCTTTGGCGACCTTCTGGTACTCCCCGACAATGGTTTCCAGCAGCAAATCCGCCTTGCCGTGGTTCAATAACTGCTGGGCTTGCTTGAGGGGTAGAGGGTCGGGTGTCTGCACGTGGCTGCGGGAGCGGACGAACTCTACCGAGGAGTCCTTGCCTTCGTTGTGCCGGGCCTCACCACGATGCACCGATTGACTGAAAGGCTTGTAAAAACCGACGCTTACTCCTTCCCGTTCCAGAGCCCTCAGCAAGCCCAGGCATACGGAAGTGAGGCCCGAATCAAGGGATGTCGGGGCAATAAACAGACTCTTAGCCATAATGGTTCCTGGTTACGTCCTTGAATGTCAGTTTAGGTTAGCGAGCCGGCTGGCTTCTCTGGCAATCACCAGTTCCTCGTTGGTTGGGATGACCAGTACCGGAAAACGGGAATCCGCGTCACCAATATGGCCTTCACTGTACTGGCCGTGATGGTTGTTCAGGTCCGGATCGAGAGTAATGCCCAGTAATTTCAGGTGTTCGATCGTCTGGGCTCGGACTCTCGCACTGTTCTCTCCAATGCCACCGGTGAACACCAGGGCATCCAGATGGCTCAGGGACACCATCATGGCCCCAAAGTACTTCGCCAGACGGAAGCAGAATACATCGATGGCCAGTTGTGAAGGTTCGTGGCCATGGTCAGCCAGCTCGCACAGCGAGCGCATATCATTGGTCTGTCCAGACAGCCCGAGCAAGCCACTGTCCTGGTTCAAAACCCTGTGAACTTCACTGGCGCTGATGCCGCGCCCGGCCAGGTAGTCAAACAGCCCCGGGTCGACATCGCCGCTTCGGGTGCCCATCACCAGCCCCTCCAGCGGCGTCAGCCCCATGCTGGTATCTTTGCTGATGCCGTTATCGATGGCAGTCATGCTGCAGCCGTTGCCAAGATGCGCTGAAATGATGGACGTCGTCGCGGGAGTCTTGCCCAGCCGGCGCGAAGCCTCATGGGCCATAAATTGATGGCTGGTGCCGTGAAACCCATAGCGCCGGATACCCCATTCCCGGTAATAGTGTTCAGGCAGGGCATACAGGAAGGCCCGTTTTGGCAGGCTCTGATGGAAAGCGGTGTCGAAAACTGCCACCTGCGGTACATCCGGAAACAGTCGCTGCATGGCGTTGATGCCGATCAGGTTGACTGGATTGTGAAGTGGCGCCAGTGAGGCACAATCCTCAATGGCTTTTATGGTGTTTTTGTCGATCTGTGCGGCCTCCCGAAAGGCCTCGCCACCATGAACCACCCGGTGACCGATGGAGGCAGGCTCTTGGCTCATCAGGTTGCGGTCGTAGAAAGCGTTTACCAGGGCCTGCAGGGCGTGGTCGTGGGAAGCGTTTGCAGGTAAGTCCACCGGTACGCTATCACCGGAAATCTTTGCCATTGAGTCGGGATTATTCAATCGTTCAGCCAGTGCAGAGGCTTGTTTCTCGAGGTTGCTGTCGAACAGCGCGAGTTTGATAGATGAACTGCCGCAGTTCACGACCAGTATTGTTTCGTTCATGCTTGGTGCCGTTTTGATGATTCAGAGATTGGCCCGATGATTGGTTTCCAGCCAGTAGATGAAATCCTGCTCGGGCATCGGGCGACCGTAGAAGTAGCCCTGGGAATAGTCGCAGTTTTCATTCTTGAGGAAGTGGGTTTGCCCCTCTTCTTCGACGCCCTCGGCGATGACTTTCAGTCCCAGACTGTGGGCCATGTTGATGATAGCGCGCACGAGTGAGGCGTCTCCACTTTCGTTCAACACATCCTGAATAAAGGATTTGTCGATCTTGAGTGTGTCGAACGGGTACGACTTCAGATAGCTGAGGGCCGAATAGCCGGTTCCGAAGTCGTCAACTGACAGCCGGATGCCGGTCCTGTCCAGTTGCCGAAGGATGTCGGCGGTTTCAATGGTGTTATCAAGAATGAGCCTTTCGGTAATCTCCAGCTCAAGGCATTCCGGTGGCAGCCCGCTGGCGTTGAGGGAGCGCATGACTGCATCGGTAAAGCCGGGGTCCCGGAACTGGCGGGGCGATACATTGACCGCAATCGAAAGGGATTCGAGGCCGGTCATGGCTCGCCAGGCGACAGCGGCTTTGCAGGCCTCCTCGATAACCCATTCGCCGATCGGGATGATCAGGCCGGTTTCTTCAGCCAGCGGAATGAAGCGGTCGGGCATAACCATTCCCATGGCCGGATTATTCCAGCGCAGCAGCGCCTCGGCACCGATCAATGAGCCAGAAGCGGTGTCCACTATCGGCTGGTAATACAGCTCGAATTCTCCCAACTCCAGCGCCTTACGCATATGGGACTCCATTTGAAGCCGCTCATGGGACACTTCGGTCATTTCCGGCGTGAACTGGGCGTAGGAGCTCTTTCCTTTGTGCTTGGCTTGATACATGGCGGCATCTGCATGTTGGAGCAATGTACCACTGTTATCGGAGTCGGTAGGGAAGATGGCGATCCCGATACTGGTTGTCACGAAGACTTCCTGGCCATTGAGCATAAACGCGGGGGCAAAGGTTTTCAGGATCCTCTCCGCGACCTGGCATGAGGCCTCAGTTCCCGTGAGGCCCGGCAGGATAACCAGAAACTCATCCCCACCCAGGCGGGCTACGGTACTGGTGCCCCTGAGGCAGCTGGAGATACGGCGGGCGGCCTCAACCAGCAGCGTATCGCCGGCATCGTGGCCGAGGGTGTCGTTGATGTGTTTGAAATTGTCGAGGTCCAGGAACATGACCCCCACCTGGGAATTGTCTCGGCGGGCCTGGGCCAGTGCCAGCTTGAGGCGATCCAGGGCCAGCATCCGGTTTGGCAGGCCGGTCAATATGTCGTAATTGGCCTGGCGCAACAGTTGCTGTTCATAACGCTTACGGATGCTGATGTCTTCACCGAGGATCAGGTAGCCGGTGGTGTCACCGTTATTATCGCGGATAGGGGTGACCACCAGTTGCTCCCAGTAGCGCTCACCATTGCGCCGGACGCTGTTGACTTCGCCTTGCCAAACACCAACCCGTTGCACCTGGAGCCTGATGGACTGCCAAAGGTGGCGGGCATCCTGGATGTCCATACTGTTTTCGATCAGATGAGACGGGTGTTTACCAATGATGTCGTCTGTCGTGTGGCCGGTAAGCTGGCTGAACTTCCGGTTGGCATACTCGATTCGCCATTGGCGATCGCAGATCAGAACTGATGACGGGCTCTGATCAATGGCCTTGGAAAACTTCAGGATGTCGGCCGCATCGCGCTCGCGACGGGCGACATCATCAATCAATCGCTCACGCATCTGGTTGATGGCATCCGTTACCATGCCCAGTTCATCTTTGCCGTTGGCCGAGCTGTCAGGCCTGTCCAGCACCAGGGGCCTGGACAGGTTTTTCAGGGATAGATCCTTGGTGTAGTCGGCCATGGCGGTGAGGTGGCGTGTCACAAGGTGCTGGAATATCCACAGGATAAGCACGGAAACAAAAAAGACGGTCAGGAACTGCGTGGCCAGAATTACACCGACTTTTCTTTGAAGTTCGCCATAAACCCTCTCCAGGTTGGCGGTGACTTCCAACTCTCCAAGCAGGAACTCAGTTCCATCTCGCTGAACCAGTTCAAAACGATGGACAAGGGTATCGGCCTGTCTGGGGATTTCTCCCATGACGAGTTCGGAGTCAGGCTCGATTCGGAGTCGAAGGTGAGTGATATCCGGCAGGCTCAGGATGCCTTCCATCTGTGTTTGCAGAAGTTTCTGATCGAGGGCCCAGAGGCTTCGGGCAAGGCTTGAGGCGTAGCCGGATTCAATCACTTCCATCCGTTCTTCGATCAGCGACAGGTCTTTACGGTAATCAGAATAGATCTGCACGCCCGCCGCCAGAAGTGTGAAGGCAGTACTGAACAATAGGATCCATGCCAGGAGCCTGAACGAAAGCGGAGAGGCTGTGCGAATACGCCTCAATCGGGGCATGAATTCTGGCATGTTGTGAACTTCGCTATCACATTGGATATCAGGCATAAGATGCGCAGAGTGGGTGCTTATCCTGTTATCGACTATAGCAGTAGTTTATGTCGAATGCGCTGCAAATACAGGAAATAACGGAATAATTCGGGCGGTGTTTCGCAGTTTGTGAAATGAAAGAGGTGATAGTTGCCTTTGACACAGATCAATACGGGGTTGGTCGCCCGAGCGTAACCTGAGCTTAATCAAGTTTCAGATAGGGCAGGAGTTAACGCTATGTATATGGATGCAGTGGTTATCGCAGGTATCGCAACCGTGTTGCTGATGGTTGGCTTTTTTGTGGGGGTTGGGATTTTCGTCATGAAAGACCAGAAAGCCCACGGAGAAAAGGGGCACAAAAGTCATCATGGAGGGCAGGGCGGCTAACCGGCAAAAAATCGCTTAACCGATTGAAAAAATTGGCGTCCCCTAGGGGGTTCGAACCCCTGTTGCCGCCGTGAAAGGGCGGAGTCCTAGGCCACTAGACGAAGGGGACGCAACGTTTTCAACAACTTGCCTCGTCGAGGTGGCGCGTATATTAAGTAAGGGCTTTTGCCCTGTCAACGATTTATTTGAAAAAATTACCCCACCACGCTATCCGCAAGTGCTGGTTCCAGTTCGGCGTATTTGAACCGGAAGCCCTCGTGCTGCAATTTCGCCGGAACTGCTTTCTGCCCGGTGAGTAATAGCCCTGCCATCTCACCCAGTACCAGTTTGAGCACCGGCGCGGGGGCCGGGAATACCGTGGGCCGGTGAACAACCTTGCCGAGGGTTTTGGTGAACTCCCTATTGGTGGCCGGATTAGGGCTTACCATGTTGTAGGCTCCTTTCGCGTGGGGGTTCTCAAGCATCCAGATAAGCCCTGAAACCACATCATCCCTGTGCACCCAGGGCATGTACTGTTGTCCGTTGCCGAGGCGACCGCCAAGGCCAAGCCGGAAGGGCAGGATCATTCTCTGCAGGAACCCGCCACCCCTGCCAGTTACAATGCCGGTGCGACACAGGCAAACCCTGGTGCCCAGCTCCTCCAAGGGCAGTGCTGCCTGTTCCCAGTCACGACACAATTCATGGGTGAACTCCGGATGTGGGTGGGTATCCTCTGTAACCAGATGATCTCCCTGGTCGCCGTAGTAGCCCACAGCAGAACCAGATACCAAAACTTCCGGCGGGCTTTGCCAGCTTTTGCATACATCAACCAAAGTCCGGGTTACGCCAATACGACTGTCCCGCAGGGCCTGTTTTCGGGACGCCGTCCAACGCTTGTCGGCGATTCCTTCGCCGGCCAGATTGATGACGGCATGGTACCCTTGGTGCCCTTCAAGAAGCTTCAGGTCTGATGTCGCTTCTACTCGACCACACAGTGCCCGAACCGTATCTGCCGGTTGCCGACTGAGAACGGTCAGCCCATACCCTTTGTTGACCAGCTCGCGGCAGAGTATGGTGCCGATAAAACCGGTACCGCCGGTAATCAGGATTTTTTTCTCCATGGTGATCTCCTCCTGTCGGCTGATGGTTTCAGGATCCGTTATTCTCCAGCTCCTGGAGCACAACGTCCCGGATGGCATCGCCCAACTGAGGGTTCTGGCCAATGGGTGGCGCCAGTTTGATCTGGACGCCATGCTGGCTTTCCAGGTCTGCGATCATTGCCGGTACATCTTTGCGCAGGTGCCGGCCCGCTGCCAGGAACAGGGGAACCACGGTAAAGTGCTCGGTACCCTCGGCTTTGCCCTGGCTCACGATGGTTTCCAGCGAGGGTTCGGCCAGCTCCATATAGGCGATGGCGGCGTTCTCGACCGATTTGAGTGTTGGTGCTGCCAGTTGTTCAAAGGTTTCACACCAGCGTTGGTCACTGCTGCCGTGGGCCAGCAGAATAATTCGGTGAGGCTGGGTCATGGTTGCTCCTGGGTGGTCAAATGGAATGCTTCGGTCGTAATCAAATAAGATCCTGTACACCCGCTGATTTAAATGTAACAGGGAGTCGGTAAATGTTCGATTGGAAAGAGCTTCTGGATTTCTGGTTTGGAAAGTTGGATGAGCATGGGCTGCCGGATGCCGATCACCGAAACCGTTGGTTTCGGTCCGATCGGAAGTTTGACCAGGAAATTCGAAGGCGCTTTCTTTCGCTGGTGCTGTTCGCCTCTGAGCAGGGTTTGGAGCATTGGCGAAATGAAGCGGGAGGCGCATTGGCCGAAATACTGCTGCTCGATCAGTTTACCCGTAACATCTTCCGTGGCGGTGCCCTGGCGTTCGAAAGTGATCGGCTGGCCCGCCATCTGAGCAGGCAGGCAATGGATAGGGGGCAGGATCTTGAGCTACCTCTAATTCAAAGGGCGTTTCTTTATATGCCCATGCAGCATTCGGAGCTCAAGAAGGATCAGGATTTGTCAGTGGCATGTTATGAGCAGTTGGTTGCCAGTGCCGACGGATTGCTCGCCGAATTTTTGGGTAGCTTCCTGCAGTCGGCCGTTGATCACCGGGATATCGTGCTGCAATTCGGCCGCTTCCCCCATCGAAACAAGGCGCTGGGGCGAACATCCACGGAGGCAGAGCAGGCCTATCTGGCGGGCGGTCGCCGATTTGGTCAGTAAAACGGCGCGGTTGAGGGTAATCACAAATTTTTAACAAAAATTGTTGACGGCCGAACGCTGATCAGTAGAATACGCAGCCGTTGAGAGGCAACGCCCTCTGACAGCAAGCGGGAATAGCTCAGTTGGTAGAGCACAACCTTGCCAAGGTTGGGGTCGCGAGTTCGAATCTCGTTTCCCGCTCCAATTTATGATCTACAGACTTCCACTGACGTCTGTAAGTCGTTGAAAAGAGGGCCGAAAGGCCCTTTTTTCATTCCAGCAAAAGCCATGGAAATCCACTGACAGCCAGCGTTTTTGAGGCCAAAATTGAGGCCAAAGAATGCGGGTGGTGCCGGTTCCGGATTGTTGCTGGGGTTGGGCGGGAGTCGTGACGAGCATTGAGTCTAAGTTCTTAACTTAGGAGCTCAAAGATGACTCTCTCTGATCTGACTGTGCGGCAAGCCAAGGCCGCTGACAAAGCCTACAACCTCCCCGACACCGATGGCCTCGGCCTGGTCGTCGCTCCCACTGGCGGCAAGTCGTGGCACCTGCGCTACTACTGGCTCGGCAAACAAAAGCGCATCTCGCTGGGCAACTACCCTGAGATCGGCCTGCGCGAAGCACGCGCATTGCGTGACGAGGCCCGGGCGCTCCTGGCCAAGGGCATCAATCCTCACACCGACCGTAAGCAGAAGCGGCACGCGATCAAGCTGGCGTCCGAATACACCTTCAAGGCGGTTTTCGACGCCTGGGTCGAGCATCGCCGCAAGGAGCTCAAGGAAGGCCGGCAAAGCACGATGTCCCAGATACTCCGTATCTTCGACAACGATGTGCTGCCCACCCTCGGGAGGATGTCGATCTACGATATCCGTCGTCCCCAACTGCTGGGTGTGCTGGCAAGGGTTGAGGGACGCAAGGCTTACACCACCGCCGAAAAAATTCGTACCTGGTTCCGGCAGATGTTCCGCTACGCTCTGGTGATCGTTGAGGGACTGGAGATCAATCCGGCCTCGGATCTTGATGTCGTAGCCGAGCCTAAACCTCCGGTGAACCACAACCCGTACCTGCTTCTGCCCCAGCTTCCCGCGTTTCTCCAGAAGCTCAGGCATTACAACACTCGTGGTTGGCAGACCCAGCTCGGCATTCGGCTGTTGTTTTTGACCGGAGTGCGCACTGGCGAGCTGCGGCTGGCGACCCCGGACCAGTTCGACCTCGACCGGGGTCTGTGGATCATCCCGCCAGAGAGCGTCAAGCAACTTCTGGACGAGATGCGCAAGGCTGGCAAGCGTGCGCAAGACATCCCGCCTTATATCGTGCCGCTGTCCATCCAGGCCGTCGAGATCGTACGCCACCTCTTGGGAGAAATGCGGCCAGCCCAGCGATACCTGCTGACGCATCGCAGCGACCTCAAGAAGCGCATCAGTGAGAACACGCTCAATCAGGCTTTGAAGCGCATGGGCTACGACGATCAACTGACCGGCCACGGTATTCGTGGAACCCTCTCGACGGCGCTCAATGAAATCGGCTACCCCAAGATTTGGGTGGACGCGCAACTCTCGCACTCGGACCCGAACAAGGTGAGCTCAGCCTATAACCACGCCAAACACGTGGAGCCGCGCCGCAGGATGATGCAGGATTGGGCCGATCGCCTCGACCTGCTGGAGCAGGGCCAGGTGGAGGCCGCCAGCGTGCATCTCACCATCCGTATCGATGGGGTGCCAACGATGGTAGAGGCGGAAAATACCGTTTCTGCCGAGGAAGCGTCTTTTATTGGCACCATCCCACCGGTAGCGGCAACTCCCATCGTCGTGACGGCAAACGCCTCGGGAGGCACCTTTCAGCGGCTGTCACAGGTGCCGCCGCCCCCTGAGCCAGTTCCGGAGCCGGAAGTGTCCGCGATCCAGCGTGAGCGCGAGGAAATGCTCGAGATCTACGAATTGCCGTGCAACATGCCGGTTCAGTTGTTCGGCAAGTTGGCCGGGAAGTCCAAAGACCAGATCAACCGCGAACTGAAAGCCGGCAAATTGCTGTCCATCGGTTTGGGCAACCGGGGACAACGCGTTCCCGATTGGCAATTGGTGCCACTCAAGCAAAAGCTGGCCCAAACCCTCATGAAGCGGTGTCCGGACGCGGATTCGTGGGATCTGTACCGCATGTTGACCCGGCCGCATCCGGAATTGGGCGATCGGACGGCCATCGATACCGTCACGCCGACCAATCTGGCCAAAATCATCCGGATCATCACGAACGGTCAGGAGCATGCGGATGCCCCTGAGACGGTCATCCCACAGCCGATCCCCGAGGACGTGCGGCAGAGCGTTCGTCGGCTGATGGATAGTGCGGTGGTTCTTGAGGAAGCCTAACCTGCACGCTGCAACCTATGGCCGGGAAGTGGCCCCGGCCATAGGTTGTCATTACCGTGCGCCGGCCCTGGCAACCTGCAGCGCTCTGCGCGCGAACCGCTCCGTAACAGCATTGGTTGGCCGGTGGGGGCGCTGCAGGTGGGTCACGATTTCGTAGGGGCCATCCGAGGGCAGCCTCATCGTAATCCTCCACTCATGGGCGCGCTCGATGCGCGGTTGCGCAGAGATGCCAAGACCATAGCCAGCCGCGACCCATAGGGCCAACAGCTTGAACGAAGTGACGTGCTGAATGCTCTGCTGATCCACCGGCGGCGCCAAGGAAGACAGCCGTTGATCCAGCAGGGGGCAGGCCTCTGCCTGCCAGCGAAAAACGGGATAGCTCAACAACTCAGCAACCGTGAGCATCGCCTGGTTCGGTAAGGGGAACCGTGGCGGTACAGCAACGGCCATGTTTTCACACCATAAGGGCTGGCTGCTCAGGCTCGGGGCGCTCGTATCTTGAAGTGACATCCCAGCGTCGTAGCGACCTTCTTGAAGGCCGACAGCTAGGTCGTCGCCTGCGACCTCGAAGAACGTGATGGCGATATCCGGTTCCTCTGCACGCTGAAGGGCAAGAAGCGTTGATAGCCGAGAGGATGGTACGCCGGGCGCTATAGCGAGTTTGAAAGATCGGCTGGTGGCGTGGTGCATGAGAGCCCCGCGAAGCTATCTGGCCGCAAAAAAGCAACCCAATATGATAGCAATGAGTTAAATTTAACGTGGTTAAATTCTCATGGCTGCCCGACGCTTCTGTCAATGCAGAAGCGTATAGTTCAACGAGGCCGTCCCCCAGGTACAACCACATTTGAAGCCGAGCCAGCACAGGCCTTCGGGGAGGCAGTGCGTGCCGCCCGCAAGGCGCAAGGAATCTCTCAGGAAGAACTGGCTGCACTGGCCGGGATCGAACGTTCTCACATGGGCAAGATTGAGCGCGGGCAGCACATGGCCACGTTGGCTCTGATACTGAAAATTGCCGTGGCGCTCAGGATAAGTTCGGCTGAATTGATGACTGCAACAGAGGACAACCTTGGTTCTGGCAACGGCTCTTGAGCCTTGCCTTCTTTGGCCAGCTTCGTTAGTCGCTCAATCGGTCGCGTAGCCGAGCAATGAACTGCTCCAGTGGAACCGACAAACGGGTGTTTTCGGGCCACAGCAAGTAGGTGGTGATGACCGCTGATTCCACTGCCAGAGGGCGGATTACAACGTCAGAGCGCTGGTAAGCAGTAATCCTGGTCGTCGTCGTGAAGCCGATGCCGTAGCCTGCACCGACCAAGGTGAGCATCATGTCTAGTGAGGACGCGTGCTCAACGATGTTCGGTTCATGCTCCAGTTGCCGAAGAAGTCGAGCCAGTTCGAGGCAGCAACCTTCGCACGCCTGGGGATCGCACATGATGAGCGGATGCCCCCCGAGGGTATGGAGCGGAACCTTCTTGTGAGCGAGTAGTTCGTGGCGGGCGGGGAGCGCGATAACCAGCGGGTCTTGCCAGATCGGTTCGGCGACGATGCCGTAACCGACGTTGGCAGTGTGCGCGAATCCGGCCATGAAGTCGCCTGATCGCAAACCACGCAGTTGCTCGGCCAGAGGTACTTCGGATAGGCGTATCTCGACCTCCGGCTCTTCTGCGCGACAACGAGCCAGAAACGCCGATAACCTGGGATCGATTGCACCATCGGAGACAGCGATGCGCAGGCTCCCTCGCAGACCCGCCGCGACCGCCTGGACGTTCTCCCGTGCATGCTCCAAAACAGTGAACAGTCTGCGGACGTCCTGCAAGAACACGGCTCCAGCGGGGGTCAGCACAGTGCCTCGACGGTTTCGGTCAAAAAGTATTACCCCTAGCTCATCCTCAAGCTCTTTGATCGTTCGAGACAGGGGGGATTGTTCGATATGCAAGCGCTCGGCAGCTCGTGTGAAGTGCAGTTCTTCGGCGACCGCCACAAAGCAGCGCAGGTGACGAAGTTCCATGGTTGCGTCCTTCAGCAATCTTGGTCAATTCAATTGGCCACGGCGCATTGATGCCGAAGTGTGCTCAGTGGATGAAGTAGCAGGTGCTCCCCTTCAGGGCAGGGCAAAAGGCCATTGATTCGATTGAACAATAACACATATGTTCATATATTTTATCAAAAAAGACCTCCTGCCTCTGATCTGGAGCTTGATAAGGGATCGGAGCCGGCTTGATGACGGTGTGCTGCTTGGCTTCGTTGCAAATGCCATCGGCGCGAATCAATAAGGTTGCGCGTCAGTGACAGCGTGAGGGAACTTGGCAGCCGCTGCGTCCCGTCGATGCAACTACCACTTGACCTTCCAACCGTGGCAAGGACCAAACTGCCAAGCACCCCAACCCGAAAGGAGTTTTCCATGCAATTCCATCTCGATGACATGACCTGCGGTGGATGCGCCCGCACCGTGACGAAGACGATTCAGATGATCGACCCCAACGCCAGAGTCGTCACTGATCCGCCATCCCGCCGGGTCGAGGTGCAAACGTCGGCATCCGAAGAGCAGATCGTCGCAGCCCTGCGCGAGGCTGGTTTCCCGCCGCGCGCGCAGTAACATCCGATCGCGGTCGACCTGAACGCAGGTTGGCCGCGATGCTGGCGCACGCGCCATGTTGTTGCTCAGTGCATCCCGAAATAGGCGACCTTGACCCACATCCAAAGGGCCATCGCCACCATCATCAGGTTCTCTGTCAGGGATACGAAGCCCAGCGGTACATTGCTGTCCCCGCCCACGCAGGCGCACTTGAGTTCCCGGCGATCGACATAAACCGCCTTGAAGACCGACACGGCCCCGACGGTGCCGATGAACAGTGCCAGCGGAATCGACAGCCACATACCCACTCCCGCGACCATCAACACGCCAGCGGTACCCTCTGCGAACGGGTAGAGATAGCCATACCGCACCCAGCGCTTGGCCAACAGGTCATAGTTGAGGAACATCGTCGCGAAACTGTCCACGTTCTTGAGTTTCTGCAACGCCAGCAAGCACATGGCAAAGGCCACGAACCACTCTGCGGTCTGAATGCCCGGTAGCTGGCCGAAGGCGGCCCAACTCGCCCCGAGCGCCAGCGCGGCGGCCATGAGGAACAGCGCGACCACGGGGGTATAGGTCACAGCGTTCTTGTCCTTCACGGGCATGTCGAAGAATTTACGCAATTCGTCGTAGCCCCCTATGCGCCGCCCATCGATGAACGTCTGCGGCGTGGTTTCGACTCCATGTTCCTGCTTGAACGCATCCGTCTGCTCGCGGCTCGCCAAGTGCTTGTCCTCGACCTTGTAGCCCTTGCGTTTGAGCAGATCGAGCGACTTCAGCCCATAGGGGCAGGTATGGTCGGGCATGACCATGCGGTAGAGCTTGGCGTGCTTGAGCGCAGACATGCTGGACTTCTCCTGTGGGGTCTTCCTTAAGGGAGGTCGGCGGAGCCGACCGTGAGCAAAAGACTTCAGACTACCTCTTTACCCTAACCCGCCCTGGCGCAAGAGTGTGTAGGCGCCTGGCTCATGGGTAGGTCGTCAGGCTGTTCTCCACCTGCCAGGACAATCCGGCCACAGGCCGGCGTGCCTGCGGCGGCACGCCAGGCCCTAGTGGTTCTCCTTGGCGTGGTTAATCGTGTACTTGGGGATTTCGACGGTCAGATCCTCTGTCGACACGATGGCCTGGCAGCTCAGGCGCGACTGCACCTCCAGTCCCCAGGCCCTGTCGAGCAGGTCGTCCTCGCACTCCTCGACTTCGTTTAGAGAGTCGAACCCCTTGCGCACGATGCAATGGCAGGTGGTGCATGCGCAACTCATGTCGCAGGCATGCTCGATCTCGATGCCATTGTCCAGCAGGGCCTCACAAATCGAGGTGCCTGCTGGCACGTTCAGCACCGCGCCTTCAGGTGCCAGTTCTGAGTGGGGAAGAACAGTGATTTTGGGCATGTCTCTCCTGGTCGTCAGCGCGAGCGTTTCGCTGTTCTGGTGCCGTGCGAGCGGCGCGGTACGGCACCAGTGCGCTCTTCAGGTTCGTCTTCACTGGTGTCGGGTTGCTCCAGCGTCTGAAGGATCGGGCAGTCTGGTCGTTCATCACCCGCGCAACAATGAATCAACGCCTTGAGCGTTTCTGTCATCTGCAGCATGCTCTCGATGCGTCGGTCCAGTTCGGCGATGTGCTGTTGGGCCAGGCGCTTGACGTCGGCACTCTGGCGCGACTTGTCGTTCCACAGGCCCAGCAGATTCGTGATCTCGGCCACCGAGAAGCCGAGATCGCGCGCGCGGCGGATGAAATGCAGCCGGTGGATATCGGCCTGGGTGTAGGTGCGATAGCCAGATTCGGTACGATCCGCTGGCGGAATCAGGCCGATCTGCTCGTAGTAGCGGATCATCTTGGCCGAGACCTTGGATGCTTTGGATGCTTCACCGATGTTCATGGTCTTCCTCCCCTTTCTCAATGAGTGGTATCCGCCGCCAGCGGCGGCCGAAAGCCGCGCAGGCGTAGCGCGTTGCCCAGCACGAACACGCTGGAGAGTGCCATCGCGCCGGCGGCGAAGATCGGCGAGAGCAACACCCCATATGCTGGGTACAGCGCCCCGGCGGCCACCGGAATCAGCGCGGTGTTGTAGCCAAACGCCCAGAATAGGTTTTGGCGGATATTGCCCAGCGTAGCCTTCGACAGCGCGATGGCGTTGGGCACGCCTCGCAGGTCGCCGGACATCAACACCACGTCGGCTGACTCGACTGCCACGTCAGTGCCGGTGCCGATTGCCAGGCCCACGTCGGCCTCGGCCAGCGCCGGGGCGTCGTTGATGCCGTCACCCACGTAAGCAATCTGGCCGTGGCTGGCTTTCAGCCGGCGCACCGCATCCACCTTGCCTTCAGGCAGGACTTCGGCCACCACCTCGTCGATGCCCAGTTGCTTGGCAATCGCCTGTGCGGTACGCGCGTTGTCGCCGGTGATCATTGCCACTTTCAGGCCAAGCTGATGCAGCGCGGCGATGGCGGCGGGCGTGCTAGCCTTGATCGGATCGGCCACGGCGATGATGGCGGCCAGGCGGCCATCGATCGCGGCGTACAACGGTGATTTGCCCTCGTTGCCCAGACGCTCGGCAGTGCCTGCGAATACACCGACGTCCAGGCCCAGCGAACGCATGTAGCGGTCGGCGCCAACCTCGACACGGGAACCGTCCACGGTTGCGCGCACGCCCATGCCCGTGACCGAATCAAAATCGGTCATGGTCGGCAGCGCGATGCCACCTTCTGTCGCAGATTCGACGATCGCGCGCGCAATCGGGTGCTCCGAGCGAGATTCTACGGCAGCGACCTTCGCCAGCACTGGGTCGCGGCTGAAGCCTTCAGCGATTTCCAGGTCGGTCAGCACCGGGCGACCCTCTGTCAGGGTGCCGGTCTTGTCCACGGCCACCACCTTGGCATCCTTGAGCAGTTGCAAGGCCTCGCCCTTGCGGAACAGCACGCCCATCTCGGCGCCGCGGCCGGTGCCGACCATGATCGAGGTCGGCGTCGCCAAGCCCATAGCGCACGGGCAGGCGATGATGAGCACGGCTACGGCGTTGACCAAGGCGAAAGTCAGGGCGGGCGACGGGCCAAACACGAGCCAGACCAGAAAGGTCAGCAAGGCGACCAGCATCACTGCCGGAACGAACCACAACGTCACCTTGTCCACCACGGCCTGAATCGGCAGCTTCGAGCCCTGGGCCTGCTCGACCATGCGGATGATCTGCGCCAGCATGGTCTGCCCGCCCACGGCGGTGGCGCGCAGCGTCAGCGCGCCTTTCTGGTTGACGGTGCCACCGACCACCGTGCTGCCAGCAGCCTTTTCGACCGGGATCGGTTCGCCGGTGATCATCGACTCATCGACGAAGCTGCGGCCCTCGGTGATTTCGCCATCGACCGGCACGCGCTCGCCGGGACGCACTTCCACGATGTCGCCAAGGGCTACGTCGTTGATGGGAATATCCACCATACGGCCGTCACGCAACACATGGGCCTCCTTGGCCTGCAGCTTGACCAGCCGCTGGATGGCCTCGGAGGTACGACCCTTCGCGCGCGCCTCCAGGAAGCGACCGAGCAGGATCAGCGTCACGATGACGGCAGCCGCCTCGTAATAGACGTTCACCGTGCCTGCTGGCAGCAGGCCGGGCGCGAAGGTGGCGACCATCGAAAAGCCGAACGCGGCCATCGTGCCGACCGCGACGAGCGAGTTCATGTCCGGGCCCAGGCGCACGAGGGCCGGAAAGCCCTTCTCATAGAAGCGCCGGCCCGGAATGGCCAGCACCAGCAGGGTCAGTACGAACTGGATATACCAATTCTGCTGCATGCCGATGGTGTTCATGACCCACTCGTGCATGCCGGGAATCATGTGCGAGCCCATTTCGAGCACGAATACCGGCAATGTCAGCAGACCGGCCAGGGTCAGGTCACGCTTGAGTTCGGCCCGCTCGGCGTCCTTCTTTTCTGCTGCTTCATCTTCGGCCTGTGCGCCGGTATCGACCAGGCGGGCTTCGTAGCCAACCTTGTCTACGGCCGCGATCAGATCTTCCACGGCAGCCAAGCCGCGCACGGTGGCGCGCTCGGTCGCCAGATTCACCGTGGCCTCCGTGACGCTTGGTATGGCTTTGAGCGCCTTCTCGACGCGGCCTACGCAGGATGCGCAGGTCATGCCCTCGATCGCCAGTTCAGTGACGCCGGCCGGCACCTCGTAGCCCACTTTCTCCACCGCCTGAATCAGCGCCATGCGATCAACAGGACCAGCCAGGCGGATGTCCGCCCGCTCGGTAGCCAGATTGACGGACACAGTGTCCACGCCCTCGACCTTGGCCAGGGCGGCCTCGACTCGGCCGACGCAGCTCGCGCAGGTCATGCCCTCGATGGGCAGGCTGATCGCAGCTGCTGTGGCGCGAGCATCACTCATTATTGGCATGCTCATGGTTTATTTCCCGTAGTTGAGATTCGACATGAGGGAAGCTTAGGGTTTACCATCGTGGGAAGGTCAAGCATATTTTTTTATGTGTACTGTCTGGTTTGGGAAAGCGCTGGCGACAGAGGTGCGGCGGGTTCTGGTTGCCAAGCTTTCCCAGATCCCTAGCTGCGCATGATCGCTCTGCCGCAGCCTCGTTGATCCTGAAGGGCATGAACAGCCGTTCGAGAGCAGGAATTTTTGACAAATGACTTCACGCAAACCAGCAAGCACACCTCACGGCGCAAGCGCCGATCTGACATCCTTGTCGCACAATGATGTAACCATCCTGGCCGAAACCTTCCGCCTCCTGGGCGATCCTTCGCGGCTGAAAATCATGCTGTGCTGCATGAAGGGGTCTACTTCGGTGGGGGACATCGCGGAGACCCTCGACCTCTCGCAATCACTGGTCAGCCACCATCTGCGGCTGCTGCGTGGAGCTCGGCTGGTCAAGGGTGCGCGCCAGGCCAAGCAGATTTTCTATGAGGTGGCCGACCAGCACGTGAGCCAGGTGCTGCTGGACATGGCCATCCACATTGCTGAAGACCACAACGACGAGTAGCCGAGCGGATCGCAAAACCTACCATTACGCGCAGCAGTGGGTGGCCGCTGCTGCAGGCATTCTCACTAGAAGACGCTGTCGCTGTCCCGCAGGCCTACGACCTGGAAAGCGTGATTTCCCCAATGCTGGCCGCCGCGCTGCTGACCGTCATCAGCTTTCACAACCTGTTCGTGGGAACGATGCTCTGCTTCCTCGTTTCGGCCGCGCCTGCGGGCCTGCTGGCGATCAGCCTGGCCGTCTCGGCCGCGGGCTCGATGGTGATCGTGAACACGGTGGTCCTCGTGAAGGCGCGCTTCGGCCTGGGCGAAATCGAAGTGGCGTGGCGCTGGCGCTTCGGCTGTGGCCGGCCAGCGCCCCGTCCGATCTGACCCATGACCATCCAAACCTACCGGCGGATCACCCTCATTTGCGAACGCACGCAGATCAGGGCAGACACCATCATTCGCTGATCGTGGACGATCTGCACCGGATCTGGCCGAGAGGATAGGCCTCTTCTCGGCAATGGCAGCACACAGGGCTGTCTTGCCGCGGCGTTGCAACGCATCCGCCACGAACACTGGTATGGCTAAATAAAACACTTCACATGAACATGTGTTCATGTGTTATATTTCCTCGCGTAGTCAAAATTTAACTTGCCCGAGGCTCCCATGTCCCACTCTCACTCACATGACCATGGTCACGACCACAGCCATGTGCCAACTGTGACCAGCGCCAACCAGCGCAAGATTCTCATTTCCTTCGTGCTGATCTTCACCTTCATGATCGTGGAGGCGGTGGGCGGCGTGATTTCCGGCTCGCTGGCGCTGCTGGCCGATGCGGGCCACATGCTGACCGATGCGATGGCGCTGGCCTTGGCCTATATGGCGTTCCGGTTCGGCAGCCGCGCCGCAGACAGCAAGCGCACCTTTGGCTATCTACGCTTCGAGGTACTTGCCGGCTTCATCAACGCCGTCACGCTCTTCGCCATCGTCGCCTGGATCGTCTATGAAGCATGGGGGCGGCTGCAAGCGCCGCCGGTGATCCTGGCTGGCCCCATGATGATCGTCGCCGTGTTGGGATTGCTGATAAACCTGCTCGTGCTGTGGATCATGACACGCGGCGATACCGAGCACGTCAACGTGAAAGGTGCCATCCTGCATGTGATAGGCGACCTGTTGGGCTCGGTGGGAGCAATCCTCGCTGCGGTCATCATCTATCTCACGGGGTGGACGCCCATTGATCCCATCCTGTCGGTTCTGGTGGCGGCGCTGATCCTGCGCAGCGCCTGGAAGCTCCTGGCCAAGTCTATCCATATCCTGCTGGAGGGCGCGCCGGAGGACGCTTCGCCGGAGAAGGTGGAACAAGGCCTGATGAGCGCCGTTCCCGGCCTAGCGGCTGTCAGCCATGTTCACGTGTGGCAACTCACCTCCGGTCGCACCATGGCCACGCTACACGTGCGACCCAATGTGGACGAGGAAGCGCGAGCCGTGGTCAAGCGCGTCGAGGCGGTGCTTCGAGAGCAATTCAGCATCGAACACGCCACGGTCGGGATCGACTGGAACTCGGAAGCCGACGAGAACGTCTGCAGCCTGCAACCCAGGACGGACCGTCATGCCCACAGCGGCCATGACCACAGTGGGCACAACCATGACCACTCCGCTTCTGGTCACAAGCATTGAGGCCGTGCAAGCCGGCTCGCAGTTCACTTGAGGGTTTGAAGCCATGACGTTCCGCAAAACCATCAGCTCCGATATTGCGCAATGTTCGACCTCCAGCCACGGCGCGGCTACTGATGTTCTTGCACTGTCGCAAAGTGACGTCGCTGTTCTGGCCGAAACCTTCCGTCTGCTGGGCGACCAATCGCGGTTGAAGATTTTGCTCCATTGCATGCGCGGATCGGTCGCTGTGGGAGATATCGCCGACTCGCTCGATCTGTCGCAGTCCTTGGTCAGCCACCACCTCCGGCTGTTGCGTGGCGCGCGTCTCGTGCGCGGCGAACGCCAGTCAAAGCACATCTTTTACGGTATCGCGGATCAGCACGTCAGCCAGGTGCTTCAGGACATGGCTTCCCACATTTCCGAGGATAGATCCGACGATTGACTGAGTGTGCAAATGTGTGCGGCACGCTCTGGCAAGGGGCGTGCCGTTTTTTTTGGGTGGTCAATATCAGAGTGGAGGCCAGAGCCCTTCGTCGCTTTGCCTGAAACCAGAGGTCTTGCCCCGGAACAGAAAAGGCCTATCCGTACCTTCAAATAAACAATTGAACATATCTTCATGTGTGTTATTATTCGACTATGAATCAACTGAAGGAGGCGTGAGCACCACGCCATTGTTTGTAACGTCAAGGAGTATTGATGATGTCCAAAAAATTTCACGTCGCAGTTCTGCTTTCCGCCTTCGTTGCGGCTGGTGCAGGCGCCCAACCCTTCGACGCAGGTGTTTCGCGCGCGGAAGTCAACGCTGACCTGGCGGCGTGGAAGCAGGCCGGACTGGATAAGCTTTCCGGGGGAGACGCCGGGCCTGACACTTTCAGCTCGGAATACCGCCAAGCTTACAAAAACTACCTGCAACTTCGTCTGGGAGCCGACTACCGTGAGTCCACCGCTTTGACGAGAGATCAGGTGCGTGCCGACCTGGCGCTGTGGAAGCGTGCCGGCTTAGACAAACTCGAACGCGGCGACGGCGGCACCGACACGTTCAGCTCGCAATACCGCGCGACATACGACACCTATCGTCACCTGCGCGACGGCGAGCAGTATCAGCAGGAGGTGGGGCTGACGCGAGCCGAGGTTCAAGCCGATCTGGCTGCATGGAAACGCGCCGGGCTGGATCGGTTCTGGGCTGGGGATCAAACCCCCGACACATCCAGCCCTGCATACCGTGTCGCCTTCCAGAACTACCTGCAACAGCGCCAGAACTGAGAGAACGTGCGCCGCACACCATAACCATCGGGGATCGCAGCCAAAAGGACGAACATGTCTTTTTTTCATAACAAACATATGAACGTATGTCCATGTGTTTGTTATTGATAAGGCGGTCAGATCGGTCTGCGGCGCATTCCACCGTGTGAGGTATTCGGAGAAATTGGAGATCGATATGTCTTTGGAAAAAATAGACCGTAGCGAAGAAGCTGGGGAACACCTCGGCTTTCGCGTTGAAGGGATGGACTGCGCGAGCTGCGTCGGCAAGATCGAGACGGCCCTTGGCCGCCTCGACGGCCTGTCGGACGTGCAGGTCAATTTTGCGAGCGAGACGCTCATCTTGAGGCGTGAACCGCACAGCCGTGCGACTACGCGGGATATCGCCAAGAAAATCCGATCCCTGGGCTTCGACGTGCAGGAACTGCCCACGTCCGAAGTGTCCCCGGTGCCCGTACCGCGCCAGGCGGCCCACGCGCATGGCCATGCCGGCTGCGGCGGTCACCATGACCATGGGCATGCTCACGACCACGGGCACAATCATGCACACGGAAAGGCATGCGGTGATGACCACGGACACGATCACAAGCATGGCCACGGCCACGAGCACGGAGCCTGCAGCGGGCATGACCACGCGGCGGCTGCTCCTGCCATCCGTACTGCACCCAGCACGCCACCCAACGTCTCCATGCGCGTCGAAGGCATGGACTGTGCCAGTTGCGTCGGCAAGATTGAAACGGCCCTCGCGCGCATGGTCGGCGTGTCCGACGCACGCATCAACTTCACCGCCGAGACACTGGAGCTGACGCTCGCATCCGGCGTTCCCACGCAGCTCGGCGACATCGAGAAGACTATCAAGAGCCTGGGTTTCGGAGTCTCCGATGTACGCCGCCATGACGGCTCTGATACCGGCGCAGTCTCTGTCCCGGCCACTAGCATTCAGAACCGCCGCTGGTGGCAGACGAAAAAAGGCAAGCATGTGATCGGATTGGGTGTGCTGATGGCTTCGGCCTATGCCATGACCCTGCTGCTGCCGCTCTACGGCGAATGGATATTCGCTGCTGCCGTGATTGCGGGTGTCACGCCATTTGCGCGCAAAGCGTTCGCGCTGGCGAGATCCGGTTCGCCTTTCTCCATTGAAACCCTGATGTCAGTCGCTGCGATTGGTGCGCTGTTCATCGGTGAGGCTGAAGAGGCAGCAGCAGTGGTCTTCCTGTTCTCGGTCGGTGAGCTGTTGGAAAGCGTAGCCGCCGGTCGTGCCAGAGCTGGCATCAAGGCACTGGCATCACTGGTTCCCAAGACAGCGGTGCTGCTCGATCCCAATGGAGGTCAGCGTACCGTCCCGGCTGCCTCGCTGAAGGTCAATGACACTGTATTGGTCAGGCCAGGCGACCGAGTACCTGCCGATGGAGAGATCCTGCGTGGCGAATCCAGCCTCGATGAGTCGCCGATCACGGGAGAATCCGTGCCGCGTCAAAAGGCTGCTGGCAACACTGTTTTCGCCGGCTCGATCAACGTCGACGGTGTGCTGGAAGTCCGGGTGGAAAAGGCCGCGTCGGACAACACCATCTCGCGCATCATCCAACTGGTTGAACAGGCGCAATCCTCCAAGGCGCCCACGGCCCGCTTCATCGAGAAGTTCAGCCGCTACTACACCCCGGCCGTAATGGCCATCGCCGCGCTGATCATGGTGGTGCCGCCGTTGGCCATGGGGGGGGACTGGAGTACCTGGCTGTACCGTGGCCTGGCTCTTCTGTTGATTGCCTGCCCCTGCGCACTGGTGCTCTCCACTCCGGCGGCGATTGCCTCGGGTCTTGCGGTTGCGACGCGTCGAGGGCTGCTGATCAAAGGCGGCAACGCGCTGGAAACCATTGGCCGTGTCCGCTCCATCGCCTTCGACAAAACCGGCACGCTGACCGAGGGCAAGCCGCGCGTGACCGAGGTAGTTCCTTTTGGTCAGCTCAGACAAAAGCAGGTGCTGGCGCTGGCCGCCGCCGTCGAGTCCGGGTCGAACCACCCACTGGCCAAGGCTATCGTCGTCCATGCAGAAAGCACGGATACGGCCATTCCCAAAGCATCGGAGGCATCGGCGATTGCCGGCAAAGCGGTGCGAGCCACTGTGGGCGGCAAAATGCTGGCAGTGGGTTCCCCATCTCACGCGGGTCAGGTAGCTACGCTGTCGGCCCAGCAGCGTAAGGAAATCGAAGCGCTGGAGAACAGCGGCAAGACTGTTGCGGTTCTGTTCGACGAGCGTAGCAAGGAGACTCTGGGACTGCTTGCGTTGCGCGATGAGCCGCGCCGCGATGCAAGCGAAGGTGTCGCTCAGCTCAAGGCCATGGGCGTTCGCTCCGTGATGCTCACGGGCGACAACCAGCGTACCGCACAAGCCATTGCCGACAGCTTGGGAATCGACTGGAAGGCCGAACTGTTGCCGCAGGACAAGCTGGATCTGGTCAACAACATGAAGCGTGATGCCAAGGTGGCCATGGTCGGCGACGGCATCAATGACGCGCCGGCTCTGGCGACTGCCGACGTGGGTATCGCCATGGGTGGCGGTACGGACGTGGCCTTGGAAACCGCAGATGCGGCGCTGCTCAAGAGCCGCGTGACGGACGTGGCGCACTTGGTAGCACTGTCACGCGCCACCATGGCGAACATCCATCAAAACGTGGTGTTTGCACTTGGCCTCAAGGGCTTGTTTCTGGTCACCACCGTGTTCGGCATGACGGGCCTGTGGGTCGCGGTTCTGGCCGATACCGGCGCTACAGCGCTGGTCACGCTCAATGCGCTGCGCCTGCTGAGGTTCAAGGGTGCCCAAAGTGTGGACGACGACCGCGACACCGGCCATCCGACGCGCTCGCCTCAGCCCCAGGCTGCGCACTGACGGCAGCGGCTGGACATAGGTCTGCATTGCTAAGCCAGTGTGCCGCAGGTGCGCCGGAGGTGCCGATTCTCGTGACGTTGAGATTCGATGCCTCCGGCTTTCGCCATCACAAGGTCAACGGCGGAGGTCAGGGAAGCCGGGAAGTTTTTTCCTCGCGGGAGCTTGACCTTCCAACTATTGAAACCTCTAGAGTCCTCACCAACGCCGCACAGTGGTCTTGAGGCGGAGCACACAGCAAGGGTCATTTTCATCATGAAAAAGAAAATTGGAGTAGTTCTGCTGGCGGTGGCAATCGTCGCTGGCGTGGGCATTGCCGTTGTCAGCCGCAACGCATCCAACAATGAAGGGCCGGCTGCAGGCGGGCCTCCCGGCGCAATGGCGCCTCGGGTGCCGGTGGCCGAGGTAATCGTGCGCACCATGACACCGACGGTCGAGTTCACGGGCTACCTCGCCGCACCTGAAACGGTGGAGCTACGTTCGCGCGTCGGGGGCGCCATCGACGCGGTCAGCGTCCCTGAAGGCAGTCTGGTCAGCAAGGGCCAGTTGCTGTTTCAGATTGATCCGCGCCCCTTCCAGGTCGCTCTCGACACCGCTCAGGCACAACTGCACCAGGCCGAAGTGCTGACCGCTCAGGCGCAAAGCGATTTCGAGCGTGCCGAGCGGCTGGTATCCACCGGTGCGGTATCGCGCAAGACCTATGACGATGCTGTCTCCGCACGCAATGCACGACAGGCGCAGGTTCAAGCGGCAAAAGCCGCGTGGCTGCCGCCCGGCTCGACCTGTCCTATGCACGGGTGACCGCACCGATCGCAGGCCGGGTGGATCGCATGCTGGTGACCGAGGGCAATCTGGTCAGCGGTGGTGGCGCGGGCGCGGCAACGCTGCTCACGACCATTGTTTCGGTCGATCCGATGTACGTTTATTTCGACATTGACGAGGAGCATCAATATGAGACGATTTGACTGGCCCAGACGGGCCTTGCTGGGCGCGTGCGTGCTTTTTCTGCCCATGTTTGCTTACGCAGAGACATCGAGTTGGAGCGCCTGGCTCGCCTCCCAGATACAACAACACCCCGAGGTGCTTGCCGCCCGCGAGCAATTGCTGGGCTCCAACGCCAGCGCCGATGCGCTGGAGCAGCCGCTTTACAACCCGGAGCTGTCCACCGATTTGGAGCGTAATGGAGAGGAAGACAACTACCGGGTCGGCGTTCAGCAGACCATCGACTGGTGGGACAGACGGGGTGCAAGACGGCAGCAGGCGGGCTTTATGCGAAGCGCCGCCGAAGCGCTGTACCAGCAACAAGTGTTGGACAAAACCGCCGAGGCGCTTGCCGCACTGGTGGAGTGGCATGCCGCCAACCGCGCCGCCGCCATTGCCCAAGCGCAACAGCAGCAACTTAACGCCTTGCTCGAACAGGTGGATAAGCGCCAGCAGGCAGGTGATCTGGGCAGCATCGATGCCGAACTCACCTTTCTGTCCCTGTCACAGCAGCTGGCTCAGGTTGCCGAGGCCGAAGCCGCGATACAGAAAGCCGAAATCCGGGTTCGCGAGCTGCTGCCCGCATGGGCGCCCACGCGAGGCGGCATTCCTGATGATTTCTGGCCCTCCCAGCCAGACTTGACCTCGGATCAGGAGTTACTGCAACACCCGGCCGTAGCCAGCGCCCACGCCCGCTGGCAGTCGCTGAAGGAGGAAGCTGAAGTGACACGGCGTACCGCCAAGGCGGAGCCCACCTTTGGCGTCAATTCCGGTCGTGATGGTGGAGAGAGCGTTGTCGGGCTGACCTTCTCCATCCCGTTGAATGTCCGCAACAACTTCAGTGCAGAAACTCGCGCCACCGAACGCATAGCGCTGGAGGCCGAGGCTCGTTTTCAGGCTATCTACCGCAAGCAGCGCTTTGACTGGCAGGCTGCACAGGCCACCTGGCAGCGCTTTGAACAGCAATATCGCCGCTGGCAAGAGGTTGTTCAGGGTCGGGTCGAGAACAGCGCCGAACTGCTGAAACGGCAATGGCGCACGGGTGATCTGTCCACCACTAATTATCTGCTGGCCTTGAATCAACGCACCGAAAGCCTGCTGGCAGGCATTGAGCTGGAAAAGCAGACACGGCTTGCGCTCACCGAAGCACTTCAGCAATCGGGCCACCTGAACAACGCAACAAAGTCATCGACAGCGTCAACGAATTAAACAGGAATGATAAACATGAATAAAACACTGGTAGCCATTTTGGTGGCTGGTCTTGCGACCGCAACCGCCAGCCACGCCAAAGAATCTGAGTCTGAGCATGCACGTGAGCATGGGCAGGAAAAAGCGATAACGGCGGCACCCCATAGCGAACAGGATAATCATGACGATCATCGTGAGGAAAACCATGAAGAGCATGATGACCATAAGCCTGACACCGAGCACGGCCACGCGGAACACGGCGAGGACGTCAATAGTGATCACAAGGATGCGCACGATGATCATGGCGACGAAAATCATGATGAACACAGTGCCCACGACGAGCACAACTCCGGCTCAGAACACGGGCATGAAGAGCATAGCGAGGGCGGTGACCACGATAATCATGGTGGGCATGGAGGTCACCAAGAAGCTACTTCTGCCTCACTGAACCCGGCGCAAATGACCCTGGCCGATATTCAGGTAAACCCACTGACTCCCAGAAAGGTCGATTATCAGCTTTACGCACCGGGGGAGATCCTTTCCAACGGCTACACCAGTTACCGGGTATCGCCCCGGGTGCCCTCCGTGGTGCTGCGCCGCCATGTCGTCCTCGGCGATCACGTCGAACAGAGTCAGCCGCTGGTTACTCTGTTCAGTGAAACCGTGGCGCAAGCACAAGCCAATTACCGCACGGCTTGGCCTGAATGGCAGAGAGTACAGGAACTTGGGCGCAAAACCGTGGGTGAACAGCGTTACATCACGGCCAAAACCAGCCTGGAGGCAGCCCGGGCGACGCTGCTGGCCTACGGCCTTTCGGCCTCGGACTTGCAAGCGTTGGTCGCTCCTCAGCAATCTGTTGCATTAGGGGAGTATATCCTGCATGCCGAGATTGACGGCGCGGTGCTCAGCGATGATTTCGAGCAGGGGCAGCGCATCGAGGCGGGCGCGCCCTTGATTGCGTTGGCCGATGAAAAGCAACTCTGGGTGGAGGCCCACCTGCCCGCCGATCTCTCCCTGACGCTGGGCGCGGGAACAAGAGCGGAAGTGGTGGCTGGGGATGTCCGTGTAAACGCCAAGGTCACTCAGGAGGCGCACACCATTGACCCCATCACCCGTACCCGTACCGTGCGCCTGTTGGTCAATAACCCGGAACACCGCCTGCACCCCGGCCAGTTCGCCGAGGTGTATTTCCGATTCCAGACTAAAAGACCCGTGCTGGCGGTACCCGAAACCGCACTGATGCGCGGCGCAGACGGAGATTGGACGGTATTCGTGGAAGACCATCCTGGCGAATTCCAGCCAGTGGAGGTGAAGCTGGGTCGAGCGCTCGGGCCGCTACGTGAAATTAGCGGTGTCGGTCCGGGGGCTCGCATCGTCACTCAGGGCGCTTTCTTTGTTGCCTCTCAGATCGCCAAGGGCGGCTTTGACCCCCATAACCACTAAGCAGTAGGAGACCCCATGTTTAACCGAATTATCGATTGGGCGGTCATCAACCGATTGCTGGTGGTGATAGCCCTGATCACACTAACGGTCAGTGCCGTTTTTATTATTCCAAAACTGAATCTGGATGCTTTTCCGGATGTCACCAACGTGCAGGTGTCGGTCAATACCGAAGCACCGGGGCTGGCTGCCGAAGAGGTGGAACAGCTTATTACCTATCCCATCGAAGCCGTGATGTACGCCTTACCGGATGTGGAAGAGGTGCGCTCAATTTCCAAAACCGGCCTGTCCGGCGTTACCGTAGTCTTTAAAGAAGGCACCGATATTTATTTTGCCCGGCAACTGGTATTTGAACGGCTTCAGGCTGCCAAGGAGCTGATCCCCGATGGCGTCGGCACACCGGAAATGGGCCCGAATACTTCCGGCCTGGGTCAGGTCTATCAGTATCTGCTGGTGGCAGAACCCGATGCCGGTTTCGACGCCATGGCTTTGCGTAGCTTGAACGACTGGGTGGTGAAGCTGCTATTGATCCCGGCCGAGGGCGTGACCGATGTGCTCTCCTTTGGCGGTGAGGTGCGTCAGTACCAGGTTAACCTAAACCCGTCCCGACTGTTGGCCTACGAGCTGACCCAGGACGACGTCATGATGGCACTGGAGCGCAACAACACCAACGTCGGCGGTTGGTATATGAACCGGGGCCAGGAGCAACTGGTGATCCGGGGTACGGGTTGGCTGGATCATGGTGAGAAGGGCTTGGAACAGATCCGTCAGGTGCCACTGAAAACCGTGGACGGTACTACGATCACCGTGTCCGACGTGGCGCAAGTGGCCCTGGGCAGTGAGATCCGTCAGGGAGCGGTGACCATGACGCGCAAGAACGCCGACGACAAGGTGGAGAATCTCGGCGAGGTGGTGTCCGGCATCGTGCTCAAGCGCATGGGGGCCAACACCAAGGCCACCATTGATGGAGTCAATGCACGCATTGAGCGTATTAACCAGGCATTACCGGAAGGTGTTCGCTTCGAGGCATTTTACGATCAGGCGGATTTGATCACCCAGGCCGTACAGACCGTGGTCAATGCCCTGCTGCTGGCGTTTATTTTCATCGTCGTGATCCTTGCGCTATTCCTGATGAACCTGCGCGCCACCTTTCTGGTGTTGATGTCCATCCCGATATCTATTGGAATCGCTTTAATGGTGATGGCTTGGTTCGGATTGTCGGCCAATCTGATGTCGCTGGGGGGGATTGCGGTCGCCATTGGCATGTTGGTGGATGGCTCCGTAGTAATGGTGGAGAACATGTTTAAACATCTGACGCACCCGGATGCTGAACATGATACCAAGAGACAATCGCGGGTGGATTCCGATGACGTGGACCCTTTTGATGTGGCCCACGACCGTCATGGTATTGCCTTGCGCCTGCAGAAAGCCGGTAAGGAAGTCGCTCGCCCCATCTTTTTTGCCACGGCCATTATTCTGGTTGTCTTCATGCCGCTGTTTAGCTTTGAAGGTGTCGAAGCCAAACTGTTTCAGCCCATGGCCATCAGTATCATGCTGGCTATGCTCTCGGCAGTGTTAGTGGCCTTGATCATCGTACCTGCACTGGCCACCTACCTCTTTCGCAAGGGTGTGCGTCAACGCGATAGCTTTGTGTTGAAGCCGCTCGACAGGCTCTATCGTAAAGGATTAGCCTGGGCGATGGGGCACAGCAAAATGGTGGTGGGTGTTGCAGCCGTTAT
Organism: Marinobacter sp. KM021; assembly: GCF_050707965.1. Classification (NCBI taxonomy): domain Bacteria; kingdom Pseudomonadati; phylum Pseudomonadota; class Gammaproteobacteria; order Pseudomonadales; family Marinobacteraceae; genus Marinobacter; species Marinobacter sp. KM021. The sequence goes on along the minus strand of NZ_CP136129.1, from coordinate 1,417,080 downwards.
GGTGATAGCGGCTGCGCTGGTGCTGCCCCGCCTGGGTACGGAGTTCGTGCCCGAACTGGAGGAAGGTACCATCAATCTGCGTGTCACCCTGGCACCTTCTTCCAGTCTGGACACGGCCCTGGAAGTGGCCCCCAAACTGGAGGCCAAGTTGATGGAATTCCCGGAGGTAACCTATGCGCTGTCGCGCATTGGCCGGGCTGAAATCGGCGGCGATCCTGAGCCGGTGAATAACATCGAGATCTATATTGGCCTTAAACCGGTGCCGGAATGGACCAGTGCAGACAACCGATATGAACTCCAGTCATTGATGGAACAGAAACTGGAGCAACACCCGGGCTTACTGTTCAACTTCTCGCAACCCATCGCAACCCGTGTGGACGAGTTGCTCTCAGGTGTCAAAGCGCAGCTGGCCATCAAACTGTTTGGTCCCGATCTTGCCGTGCTGGCCAATAAGGGCCAGGCCATTGAGGCCGCAGTAAAAGAAATCGAAGGTGCCCGCGATGTGGCCATGGAGCAGATCGCCGGTGAATCTCAACTGGTCGTGAAACCGGATCGCAGAGCCTTGTCCCGTTACGGTCTGGCCGTGGGCGACGTGATGGAGCTGGTACGCGAAGGGCTGGGAGGTGCCAGTGCCGGCCAGATCATCAATGGCAACGAGCGTTACGACATCTACGTGCGGCTCGCTGAGCGGTTTCGCGAAGACCGTGAAACCATTGCCGACCTGCGTTTACAGGCCCCGTCAGGTGCCTGGGTTCGCCTAGGGGATGTGGCGGAAGTCAGTATCGCATCTGGTCCACCGCAGGTGCGTCGTGATGACGTGCAGCGTCGAGTGGTGATTCAGGCCAATGTTCATGGACGGGACATGGGTAGCGTGGTTGCTGATATTCGTCAGGTGATTGCCGAGCAAGTGGACCTGCCCACCGGTTATTCCGTCGATATCGGTGGCCAGTTTGAAAATCAGCAACGAGCGCAAAAGCGTTTATCCCTGGTGGTGCCGGTTTCGCTGGGATTAATTGCTTTGTTGCTTTATTTTGCCTTTGCCTCGGTTGGCCAGGCCATGCTGATTCTGGTGAATGTCCCGCTTGCGGTGATTGGTGGTGTGTTTTCACTCTGGATTTCCGGTCAGTATTTGTCGGTGCCCAGCTCAGTGGGCTTCATCACCTTGTTTGGGGTCGCTGTCCTGAATGGCGTTGTCATGGTGGAAAGCATCAATCAACGGATTGCGGATGGCTTGAAAGTATCGGATGCGGTGTTTGATGGAGCGGTTTCAAGGCTAAGGCCCGTGCTGATGACTGCTATTACCTCGGCACTGGGTCTGATCCCCATGCTGCTGTCGAATGGTGTCGGCGCAGAAATCCAAAAGCCTCTGGCGAGTGTGATCGTGGGCGGATTGGTAACCGCTACGTTCTTGACGCTGTTTGTATTGCCGGTGCTGTTTGCCTGGTTTTCAAAAGGCAAGTTAAGCGACATGGCATAAACGTTTTGCCTGCCCTTATCGTTACGGTCAGGGCAGGTACATTTATTGTGTAAGGGTTGCTTATGCATCAACACGATCATTCACACCACAAAGATGAAAGCGCAAGCCGCATATTAACCCGGCAATCAAATACACCAAATCATGCTGCGTAGGCGATACGTGGATGCCGGAAATAAGAACGGATTCTTTGAGGGCGTAATTGCAATCGTCTCATGACCGAGCGAACACGCCTTTCCAGTTCGTCCTGATTACGCGCCGGCAAGCCCGTGCGAGCCTGATGTTTCAAATCACAATTCAAATACTCGTCAGGGTTCAACTCCGGGGCGTAGGCCGGCAAGAAGAACAGTTCGATTTGCTCTTTGCGGTCGCCAACCCAGGCGCTCACCTTTTTGCTGTGGTGTACGCGCAGGTTGTCGAGAATCAGGAACACCTTGCGGCCCTGAGCATCGCGAATCAGGCGACTCAGGAAGCGAATCAGCACTGGGGCTGTCAGCGTTTCCCGATACAGCATGAAGCGCAGTTTGCCCCGATTGGTCACGGTGGAAATCATGTTGGTGGAAAAACGACTGCCGCTGACCAGGCGCACCGGCGTTTCGCCAATAGGGGCGTAGCTGCGGCCAGCATGGCTGTCACTGCGCATACCGGTTTCGTCGCCCCACTGAATCTCACCATTCTCAGCCCTGGCCCGCTGTGCGATGCGTGGATATTCATTATCCAGCCAGTGCTGAACCACTTCAGGTTTCTGCTGATAAGCCCGATGCAGTGGGCGCTGCGGGGTGTAGCCCCAACGCTTGAGGTATTCACCAACCGTTCGAACCGGCATGAGAAAACCACAGCGCTGGCGGATCAGTTCTCGCACCGCATCACGCGTCCAGAGCGCAAAGCCGAGCTTGAGTTGGTCGGGCATCTTATCGGTCATCAAGGTGCGAATCAGCACTTCCTGGCTGGAGCTCAAACTGCGGCGATCACCCTGGCGCACACCACGCTGGCCGCCGGCAATGGCAGCCTTTTCGCCTTTATGTTCTGCGACCTGCGCCCAGTGAGCAATAGTGCGGGGGTGAACACCAACCGCTTCGCCAATAGCCTTGTAGGTGTAACCCTGCTCACGCATGCGTAGGGCCGTGGAGCGCTTTTCACGTTGTTCTTGGGGGCTGAGTTTACGGGCATCTATTTTCATGGAGACAGATTATCTAATATGCCCTATTTATTTGCCAGGTTAATAGCAATGGCGTTCTTTCTTAATGTGGGCTTTACCATCATCGAATTCATCGGCGGCTGGCTCACCAACAGCACGGCTATCATGGCCGATGCGGTGCACGATCTGGGTGACAGTCTGTCCATTGGCAGCGCCTGGCTCCTGAACCGGCTGGGACGTAAATCCGCCGACACCGAATTCACCTATGGCTACCGGCGGTTGTCCCTGTTCGGCGCCCTGATCAACGGCCTGGTATTGATTGCCGGATCGCTGTGGGTATTAAGCGAAGCAATTCCCCGACTGGCCAATCCAGTGATGCCCGTCACCGAGGGCATGTTAGCGCTGGCGATTCTGGGCGTCACCGTCAACGGTATTGCTGCTTATCGTCTTAGCAAGGGAAATACGCTGAACGAAAAGGTATTGAACTGGCATTTATTGGAAGATGTGCTGGGGTGGGTGGCAGTGCTGATTATCTCAATCGTTTTGCAGTTTGCCGACTGGCCTATTCTCGACCCATTGCTATCGGTGGGCTTTACTCTCTTTATTCTGTTTAATGTGTGTCGGAATCTTTGGGGAACCGGCAAGCTTTTCTTTCAGGCTGTTCCAGATAAGGCGCTTCACGAGGAGATCCGGCGAACACTAATTGGCATTGATGGCATCAGCGGAATTCATCACCAGCACCTCTGGTCCCTGGATGGTGAACAGCATGTACTGACGGCCCATATCGTAGTGGATCACGAGGGAGTTTTTGGTCCTGACGAATACTGCGCCATCAAACAATCCATTGCTATGGCGCTCGAACAATACCCGCTGGCTCACACCACAATTGAAATCGAGCTGACCGAAGAAGCTTGCCGGGATCAACCCGTGCCCAGCCAAACGGATCAGCACTAACAAGAGAACTTCGTATGTCCATACTTTCCACGCTCGGTTTGTTCATCATCACTGCTATTGCGGAAATAGTTGGCTGTTATCTTCCATACCTCTGGCTGAAGAAGTCGGCATCCGCATGGGTTTTGCTGCCGGCAGCGTTCAGCCTAGCGCTGTTTGCCTGGCTACTGTCTCTTCATCCAACCGCAGCGGGCCGGGTTTATGCGGCCTATGGCGGCGTCTATGTTTCGGTGGCCATACTGTGGTTGTGGGGTGTGGATGGGATTCGCCCGCATCTGTGGGATTTTGTAGGCGTGGCCATCACCTTGTTAGGGATGGGCATTATCATGTTTGCGCCGAGATGATTTCGATCCTGCGGATTTACTTTCCCTTTTTTAGGGATTCAGCGTTCAGCAACAAGCTCATTTTTTCCATCAGAATGATTGATGCGTTATTATTGAACTGCTGTCCTTCCTCAATGTACTCCCAAACGGTAGCATCACTTTTCCAGCCTCCTTGCTTTTTAATCAGTTCAAAGTCCACGCGCTCCCGTGCCGCCGAGGTAGAGAGGCCGCGACGAAAACTATGACTGCTTAAGTCGGGTGCAAAATCGAACTGGCAGGCCTTGCCCAAGGTTTTGAGAAGATCGTTTACCGCCCCTGGATTCAGCGCTCTTTCCTGAACATGGTCCCAGCGGTTGATGGGCCTGAAGAGGGGGCCCTCATTGATACCAGCTACTCTAATCCATGCTTCGATCGCTGTAGCCGGACAACAACTTTCAGCCCCAAAAGGTAAAGCACGAACCAACCCCGTTGATTGCTGATCGGTTTTGGAGCGAGGCAACCGAATGATCAGACCTTCCGGCTCCCAATTCACATCACTGGTTTGAATCGCAACCAGTTCGCTGCGGCGGAAAGCCCCAAAAAAGCCGGTTAATACCAGCGCAATGTCCCGGTGCTTTTTTTTGCTGTCTGGGAGTTGCCGCATGTGATTCACCATTTCGGCGATGTGCTCCAGACGCAGTGTCTTGGCTTTGCGCTTGGGCTGACCATGAGTGCGACGGATGCCTTCCATGGTTTTGCGGACCAACGGATCACTTATCGGATCAATGAGTCCTTGGTAATGGTGCCATTGGCTAATGGCGGTCAGGTGCAGATCCAGGGTCCGGGTGTTGAGCGATTCGGCTCTGCCCAGCAGGTACCGGACGACAGTATCCCGGTCTGTGGGCAGGCGACCACCCCATTTTTCAAATTGCCGAATGGCCGAACGGTAGGCTTTACGCGTGTTGTCGGACGTCGCTGCCTGGAGGTATTGCCGCAATGACTCGGATTCCTGGCCCTCAAGTCGATCCGAGACTTCCTGGGTATTACCCCGGTTAGCGACACCACTCTTGAGTTTCTCAAGTCTGCTTTGCGTGAGGCGGCCACCACCAAAGACGAGATCCCGGATATCATCAACGTGGGCCTGGAGTCGATGGCAAAGGCCCGGTACGAACTGCCAGCATTTGGTACCTTCGTGCGTGAGGCAAAAGCAGCGAGAGCACAGGTCAATCGTGAGTTGTTCGAGGCTGTATACCATGACCTGTCTGAAAGCGCCAAAACCCGTATTCAAGAGGTTCTGACGCCCACTACGAAAACGAGCCAATCCAAGAGCCTTTGGGACCTCATCAAGCAGGAGCCACGAAAGCCGACGGTCAGCAACGTGAAAGAGTTTGTAGACCACCTCCGCTGGTTGAGAACCTTTGACGATTGTCTGCCGAAAGACCTGATGCTACCCGCGCCCAAGCTCAAGCGCTTTGTCATTGAAGCTAGAGCCCTCAACGTCGCCAACATGAATGAGTTGGCCGAGCATAAGCGCTATGCCTTGGCGGCACTTTTCATTCGCGCCCAGACAGGAAAAGCCTCTGATGACATTGCCGACATTTTTATCCGTATCGTCCAGAATCTGATCAATCACGCCAATGAAGCCCTTAAACAGCATCAGCTCTCACAAACTCAGCAGGTTGACGCTCTAATCGCGGCATTACGGGATGTTATCCAGGCGTATCAGATTCCCGGTACCGAGATAGAGCGCCTCGACGCGATTGCCCAGGCATTTCAGGGAGAACCCGACGAACTTAAAAAGCGCTGTGACGAGCAGTTGGCCTATGCCAACAATAATTATCTGCCCTTTATGCTGTCACTCTACCGGAGCAAGCGGGCTCTGTTGTTCGATTGCGTTGCCCACATGGATTTACAATCGACGACTCAGGATCAATCGACGCTCGATGCTCTGGCCTTAATCATGGGGCATCGTCGTAGTCGTAAGCCGACTCTGGATGCCGTGAATGCCAAGGGCGAGCCGCTTGATCTGTCGTGGATACCCGATAAATGGTTAAAACTGGTCACTGGAAAAACGACCCGCAACAGAAACAACACGGAAGTGCATCGAAAATATTTCGAACTCTGCTTGTTAACAACGCTGGCCCAGGAGTTGAAGTCTGGCGACGTGGTGATCATGGGCAGTGATAAATATGGCGATTTTAGAGACCAGTTGGTGAGCTGGGAGGAGTATCACGAACAGATCGCCGAGTACGGTGAACTGGCCGGCATCATTACCGACCCCAAAGCGCTTATTGCCGAACTTAAACGTTGGTTGAGAAAGTCATCGAATGAAACCGATAAAAAATTTCCGGGCAATGATCAGGTCAGAATTGAAAAAGGTGAGTTGGTCATTCAGCGCGTTAAACGCAAACCCATTCCCGCCGCACTGGAAAGAATCAATCGTGCATTGGATGACCGGCTGTCGGAAACCAGCATCCTCGACGTATTAATTGATATGGAAAAATGGCTGGGATTAAGCAAGGGTTTCAAGCCATTATCGGGGCATGAAACCAAACTCACCGATCATCAGCGTCGCTTTATCGTTACCTTATTTTGTTTCGGCTGCAACCTGGGGCCCACACAAACCTCCCGTTCCATTGAGGGCATTAACCGTCGCCAGATTGCGTGGTTGAACCTGCGTCATTCGACAGAGGAGAAGATCGATGAGGCCATTACCAAGGTCATCAATGCCTACAATCGATTCTCCCTACCGAAGATTTGGGGTACCGGCAAGACGGCGTCAGCCGACGGCACCAAATGGGATCTTTACGAGCAAAATCTTTTGAGTGAACACCATTTGCGGTATTTGGGTACCGGTGGCCTCGGCTACTATCATTTGTCTGATACCTATATTGCGTTATTCAGCCACTTCATTCCCTGTGGTGTTTATGAGGCCGTGTATATCCTCGATGGATTATTGAAAAATCAGTCAGACATTCAGCCCGATACCATACATGGAGATACCCAATCCCAGAGTGAAGCGGTGTTCGGGCTCGCTTACCTGCTGGGCATCAAGCTGATGCCCAGGATTAGAGGCATTAAACATCTGAAGCTCTACCGGATCAGCAAAGAGGATCACTTTAAGCATATCGATACCTTGTTCAAGGACACCATAAAGTGGGAGCTGATCGAATCGTGTCTGCCCGATATGCTACGCATTGCGTTATCAGTGAAAGCCGGAAGAATCAACGCATCGACCATTCTGCGACGATTGGGAACCTATTCCAGAAAAAACAAGCTTTACCTGGCTTTGCGAGAGCTCGGTCGAGTCGTTCGGACCGTTTTCCTGCTGCAATACATTGCGGAGGCTGAAATCAGGGAAATGATCCAGGCCGCGACGTGCAAAAGTGAGGAATTTAACGATTTCTTGCAGTGGGTGATGTTTGGCAATGATGGCTTGATCGCGGAGAACGTTCGGCACGAACAGCAAAAAATCATCAAATATAATCATCTTGTCGCCAACATGATTATTCTTTACAACGTGGTGACAATGACAAAGGCGCTTGGGGAGTTGGCAGAAGAGGGCTATCCGATTGACCCCGAAGTGCTTGCCGGGACATCACCTTTTCGCAGGGGCAATATCAATCGTTTTGGAACGTACTCAATGAATATGGACCGGGAAGTCCCCAACATCGAGTTTAACATACCAATCCCAATACCAGACAAAGACACCGGGTTGATCATTAATTAATCTTGTGGCTGTTTATTTAAGGAATCGTTGCCGACCCTCTACTGGCGGCGGTCTTCATCCCCTCTGTCTTCCTGTCTGGACTCCAAGGCGAGTTCTACCGGCAGTTCGCGCTGACGATTGCTATCTCGTCCATCCTGTCAACGGTCAACGCTTTGACGTTGTCGCCAGCGCTGTCCGCCGTGCTGCTCAAACCTCATGATGACAAAACACGCCGCGACTGGCTGACTCGTGTCATCGACGGCATGTTCGGCTGGCTGTTCCGAGGCTTCAATCGCTTTTTCGACAGATCCTCGGATGCCTACACTGGAATGGTGCGACGCAGCATACGCTTTAGCGGCATTGTCCTGCTGCTCTATGTCGGCTTGGTGGGCCTGACTTGGGTGGGATTCACGCAAGTTCCCAACGGCTTTGTTCCCGCACAGGATAAATACTACCTTGTCGGCATTGCCCAATTGCCCACCGGTGCCTCGCTGGATCGTACCGAGGCCGTGGTCAAGGAAATGTCGCGGATTGCCATGGATGATCCTGGCGTAGAGACCGTGGTGGCCTTTCCTGGCTTGTCGGTGAACGGCCCCGTCAGCGTACCAAACTCGGCGCTGATGTTTGTCATGCTCAAGCCTTTCGAGGAGCGCCAAGATTCGTCCATGTCGGTGTACGCCGTTCAGGGTCGGCTGATGGGTCAATTCAGCCAGATTCCAGACGGTTTCGTGGGCGTTTTCCCACCTCCTCCCGTACCAGGCCTGGGGGCAATGGGTGGTTTCAAGCTGCAAATTCAGGATCGCGCCAACCTGGGCTCCGACATGCTGGCACAAGTTCAGGGCGAAATCATGGGCAAAGCGATGCAGACGCCGGAGCTGGCCCATATGCTGGCCAGCTTTCAGACCAATGCGCCTCAGTTGCAGGTAGACATCGACCGTGTGAAGGCCAAGACACAGGGCGTAGCGCTCACCGACATCTTCGAGACGCTACAGGTGAACCTCGGCTCCCTTTACGTGAACGACTTCAACCGCTTTGGGCGTTCCTATCGTGTCATGGCGCAGGCCGATGCACCGTTTCGTATGCAAGCAGAGGATATCGGTCAGCTCCAGGTGCGCAATGCAGCGGGGGAGATGATTCCGTTGAGCACTCTGATCCAGATCAAGCGCGACTCTGGCCCGGATCGGGTGATGCACTACAACAGCTTTCCATCGGCTGACATCAGCGGCGGCCCGGCACCCGGCTACTCATCGGGTCAGGCCTCCGACGCCATCGAGCAGATCGTGCGCGACACGCTGCCGCCAGGCATGACCTATGAATGGACCGACCTGACCTACCAGGAAAAGGCGGCGGGCAACACGGCAATGTACGTCTTCCCGCTGGCTGTGCTGCTGGCCTTCCTGGCCCTGGCTGCGCAGTACAACAGTTGGTCGCTGCCGTTCGCGGTGCTGCTGATCGCACCGATGGCATTGCTGTCCGCCATCGTGGGCGTGTGGCTCTCGGGGGGGGACAACAACATCTTCACGCAAATCGGATTCGTGGTGCTGGTGGGGCTGGCCGCCAAGAACGCCATCCTAATCGTCGAGTTCGCCCGCTCCAAGGAGGATGACGGCGTCGATCCGCTGGCGGCTGTGCTCGAAGCTGCACGCCTGCGTCTGCGTCCGATCCTGATGACATCGCTCGCCTTTATCGCCGGCGTGGTTCCCCTGGTGCTGGCCTCCGGTGCCGGTGCGGAAATGCGTCACGCCATGGGCGTCGCCGTGTTCGCCGGCATGCTGGGGGTGACGCTATTTGGCTTGGTGCTGACGCCAGTGTTCTATGTCGTCGTGCGCAAGCTCGTTTTGCGCAAAGAGAAGCGCAAGGGGCAACAAGCAGCGATCGAGACGCATGCGTGAAAGTCTGGAGAACACTATGAAAACATCTATTGAAGTCCCAGGCGCATTGAAGAAACTGTCGCTCATTGCACTGGCCGTAGCCCTAGCAGGCTGCTCCCTGTCGCCCAGGTACGAACGTCCCCAGGCGCCGATCGCTGCCAGCTATCCCACGGGATCAGCCTACGAACAGGCCACGCCAGCCGACGCCGATCAGGTGCTCGCGGCAGATATCGGCTGGCGCGACTTCTTTCGTGACCCGCTGTTGCAGCAGCTGATAGCGCTCTCGCTGGAGAGCAACAGGGATCTGCAAAAGGCCGCCCTGAACGTGGAGGCGGCGCGCGCAATGTATCGCATACAGCGCGCCGATCTACTGCCAAGCCTGGACGCCGCCGGCGGCAGTGTGGCCGAACGGCTGCCCGCTGACATCAGTCCCACAGGAACCACCCAAATCAACCGCCGCTACGACGTGGCCGGGGTGGCGACAGCGTGGGAACTGGATCTATGGGGCCGCATCCGCAACCTCAGCGACCGAGCCTTGGCATCCTATCTGGCTCTCGATGAAACCCGCGTCGCCGCACAGATGAGCCTGGTATCCGAGGTAGCCATCGCCTATCTCACGTTGCGCGCGGATCAGGCGCTACTGACTCTGACCAGCGATACCCTGGCCACACAGAAGCGCTCATACGAACTGACGGCTCAATTGGTGGAAGCAGGCAGCGCCACGCAACTCGACCTGCGCCTCGCGGAGATTTCACTGCGTACCGCCGAGGCCAACCATGCGGTTTATACCCGACAGGCAGCCAGCGACCGCAATGCCCTGGTATTGCTGTTAGGCCAACCGCTGACGGCGGAACTGTCGCAGCAACTGGATGCGGCCACAACGCTGCCTGATGGCATCGTGCCAACCAGCCTGCCGAGCGGACTGCCTTCGGAGTTGCTCGTGCGCCGACCGGATATCCGCGCCGTCGAGCAGATGCTGCTTGGTGCCAACGCCAATATCGGCGCGGCGCGAGCCGCTTTCTTTCCGACAATTAGCCTCACGGGTTCGGCAGGCACGGCCAGCGCTTCGCTCGATGGCCTGTTCGATTCGGGCTCGCGGGCCTGGAGCTTCCTGCCGCAGATCACGCTGCCCATCTTCCGCGGCGGCGCGTTGCGCGCCAATCTGGACGTGGCGCAGGTGCAAAAGCGCATCGAGATCGCCAACTACGAAAAGGCCATCCAGGTGGCCTTCAGCGAGGTCGCCGATGGGCTGGCGGGCAAGCGCACGCTCGATGATCAGATCCGCTCGGAGCAGCTATTGGTGGCAGCCAGCCAGAGCGCCTACGAATTGGCCGAACAGCGCTTCAAGGAAGGCATGGATGACAATCTCACCTTGCTCGACGCGCAGCGCACGCTGTACGGCACGCAGCAGACTTTGGTGCGCACGCGTCTGGCGCGGCTGAATAACCTCATCAACCTCTACAAGGCGCTGGGCGGCGGCTGGACTGAGCACTCGGTGCAGTCGGGTATCGGCGTTAAGCAGTCCACCAAGTCGCCGGGATGAGGATCGGCGAACTTGCGCGCTTGACGGGCACCCCCCCGGAGAACATTCGGTTCTACGAGCGGGAGGGCCTGTTGCAAGCCCCGGAGCGGTCACGCAACAACTATCGGCGCTATGGCCCGGCGCATGTCGAACGGCTTCACCTGATTCGCAACTACCGTGCGTCGGGCATCGGCTTGGATGACGTGCGCCGTCTGCTGGGTTGGGCACATGAGGGGTTCCTGGAACCCGAACTGCTAAGGCAGGCTGTCCAAGGCCATCTCGCCTGTGTCGAGGAACGCATGGAGCAACTGATCCAGGTGAAAGAGCACCTGCTCGGATTGGCCTTGCACGGTGCGGCTTCCGAGGATGGACCGGCTCTCGATGGCTCGTGAGCATCGCATGGTCGTATAACTGAATATATATTCATGTGTGTAATATTTCCGGCCAGAAAACGAATAAGAAAGACGCCATGACCGACCAGAGCATCACACGCCGAAACATCGGCGTTCTCACCGCCGCGCAGGCGCTCGGCGGCGCCAGCGCGCCCATCGTGATGTCGCTGGGTGGGCTGGTCGGCCAGCAGCTTGCCAACGATTCGGCCTGGATCACGTTGCCCGTGAGCCTGTTTGGCCTGGGTCTTGCCATCGGCACCTTGCCCGCAGCGTTCATCATGCGACGCCATGGCCGCCGTAACGGGTACGTGGTCGGGGTCGGCTTCGGCGTAGCCTCGGGCCTGATCGCCGCGCTGGGCATCATGCTGGCTTCGTTCTGGATCTTCTGCGCCGGCACCTTCCTGGCCGGCTTCTACGGCGCGTATGTGCAGAGCTACCGCTTCGCAGCCGCCGACACCGCCGAGGACACGCTCAAGGCCAAGGCCATTTCCTGGGTCATGGTGGGCGGCCTCGCGGGCGCCATCATCGGGCCGCAGTTGGTGATCTTCACACGCGACGCGGTAGCGGGCACGCCCTACGTCGGCAGCTTCCTCAGCCAGGCGCTGCTGCCGCTGATCGCCTTGCCGATCCTGCTGATGTTGCGCACGCCGCGCCAGACCCAGGCCGAAGCAGTCGCCGATAGCGGTCGGACGGTGCTGCAGCTCTTGGCGATGCCGCGCTATCTGCTGGCGGTGGCTGCGGGCGTGGTGTCCTATGGGGTGATGGCGTTCGTGATGACGGCCGCACCTGTAGCGATGGTCAACCATGGACATTCGGTGGACAACGCCGCCCTGGGCATCCAGTGGCACCTGCTGGCGATGTTCGGGCCGAGCTTCTTCACCGGACGACTGATGGTGCGCTACGGCAAGGAGCGCGTGACCGCCGTCGGCATGGTACTGCTCGCCGCCTCCGGGGTGGTGGCCCTGGGCGGGCTCGGCCTGCCCCACTTCTGGGGCTCGCTGGCGCTGCTGGGCATCGGCTGGAATTTCAGTTTCATCGGCGCGACGGCGATGGTCACCGACTGCCACACTCCGGCCGAGCGCAGCAAGGCGCAGGGCATGAACGACTTCTTCGTTTTCGCTGCCACAGCCGCCGTGTCGTTCCTCGCGGGCTCGATCCTGCACAGCTCGGGCTGGCAGGCGGTCAACTGGATGATCTTCCCGGCCCTGGCGTTGATCTTGGTGCCGCTGCTGTGGCAGGCCGCGCGAGAGCCGGTGCGACCAAGTCCGGGCTGATCGGGCCGATGCGAGAGGCGTTCCGTCTAGCGGCCGCCTCAGGCGCTAGATCACCTGCTTCCACCGCTGCAGCTTCGACAGCGCGTCGTCGTAGGCGGTGGAAGTGAAGGACTGGATCTTGCGCCGAGGGTCTTCATCGGCATCAACGGCGAAATGAGGGGCTTGACCTTCCAACAATGGGAAGCCCTACAGTGACTCCATCAACCTCATTCAAGGAGCTTTTCATGAGAGTCAACAAGTTCAGCCTGTTGTTCATTGCGGGCGCCGTCGTGGTCGCCGTCGGCCTGATGGCCGTCCAGAAGAAGGTGGTCGTCCCGTCGGGTGAAGCGATGCAGGCCAGTGCGGGCGGAGGTCACCAAGGGCACGCGATGCCCTCCAGCGCCTCGGCCAATGACAGTCCTTCCACGACCGCGTATCGCGCCGTGAACGACCAGATGCACGCCGGGATGGGAGCGCAGTTCACTGGCAACGCCGACGTCGATTTCATGCGTGGCATGATCCCGCACCACCAGGGCGCGATCGACATGGCCAAGGTGGCGCTGCAGTACGGCAAGGACCCGGAGGTTCACAAGCTGGCCCAGGAGGTCATCACCGTGCAGGAAGGCGAGATCGCCATGATGAACAAGTGGCTGGGCGAAAACGGCCAGCAGGCGGCGGCCGGCAGCTCGGGCGATGCCTCGACGGCCGCCTACCGTGCCGGCAACGACCGCATGCACGCGGACATGATGATTGATTTCAGCGGCGATGCCGATGTGGACTTCATGCGCGGCATGATCCCGCACCACCAGGGCGCGATCGACATGGCCAAGGTGGTGTTGCAGTACGGCAAGGATCCGGAGGTCCGCAAGTTGGCTCAGGAGGTCATCTCCGCGCAGGAAGGCGAGATCGCCATGATGAAGAGTTGGCTTGTCGCTCGGGGCAAGTGAAGGCACGACCATGAACCAAGCCAACACCCCGCGCATCCTCATCTATAGCACTCCAACTTGCCCGGACTGCCGGGCGCTAAAGGAGTGGTTGTCCCAGCAGGGCATCGCGTTTGAAGAGCGCGACCTGACCGACCCGAAGATTTCCGCGGAGGCCAAGTCACGAACCGGCGTGCGCGTGGCCCCGATCACGATCATCGGCAACGAGGTCTTCTATGGCACCTTCGCGAGCCAGAAACCGGGGTTGATGAAGGCGCTTGGCCTTCAGTGAGCCGCTGAAGGACGACCGTGGTCACGGGCGGAGCCGCCGGCTCGGACTCCGGTCGGACCCTGTAAGCGCTGTTGCGGACACGCCGGAACGACCGTGGATCATTCTTCAGCCGAGAACGCTCCGCGCTTTCGCCCCCCCCCCCGTCGTTGACATCACGAGAAGAAACCTCAGGCGATCAGCATCTTCAACTACCTCTCTGGCTCTTCCTCGGAAGGCTGCTATTTGAGCGACAGGTATGGATTGTTCGGGGGAACGGTATCAAATATGTGCGACGGATCTTCGAGCAAGTAGCCATGCAATCGACGGGATTTTCGCGGCCCCATGACTTCGCATGTCCAGATATTCAAACCCGACGGCTGTTTCCTGTGAAGTCCGAGTTTTTCAAAGCGCTTCTGTATCCATTGCCAGTCCTGCACCTTGTCCTGCTTGGCGAGCGCCGAGATGCTGGGATGCTCCTGGGCGTAGCGCTGAAACAGGCCAGGGCTGACCAGATAAACCGTATCCGCCACGGTATGCACGAGTGCTTTCGCATCGTTGATGATGAGGCGACGGGACTGGATGCCTTGGCGGAGCCAGACGATGAAGTGCTCGCCGGATGGCACCGCGCAGTCAGGAGCTTCAGGCAAGTTCTTTGGTGGCCTGATTTCGGTATTCGTGGGCAGCTCGGCAGAAGTTGTCGGCGGGCCACTGTTGCGCTGAGCAGCGGGCTCGGGCTCTACGCCGGTCTCCTGAGCGGGTTGTCCGAACAGGGACAACAGATCGTCCACCGCGTCCGCAGGAGGTTCCCCTTCCGGCTGGGGCAAAGTCGTGTTGGCTGACGCAGGTGTGGGAGGCGACTGTCCGGCAGCAAGAGCCATGTTGTCGGCACAGGTTTCGATGCTGCCGGTGGCTTCATCCGAACTGCCTGCGGGCTGTTCGGCGGTTCCCGTTTCAGAAGTCGCTTCCACCGTCACCGTTCCGGCGAAGGGAGCGGGACGCTCATCCGGCTGCCAGATCAATGCTGGTGACATCCGTAGCAGCGTAAAACTGTGCGACCAGCCAGCCTCGCTGTTGACCGTGGCACGCCAAATGGCCTTGCCGTCCGGGGCCGGCTGCAGCATGCCGTGATCCTGCAACACGTTGAAGACGGCCGTGTTGTTCGAGGGGATGCCATCGATGCCTTGTGACAGTAGATGTGCGCGCAGCTTGTCCGAGACGGTCTTGCTCACCAGCCACAAGGCATCCTGTGTCAGCCAGCCGTCCGATGCCTGGGGCTGGTTCAGCTTCAACTCCTCCTTCAGCAAATACCGAAGTCCATCGATGAGCTTGCGCTGCAGGGCATGCTTGGGCGCGGCCATGGCGCGGCTGGGATCGCCCCCCAGCTCCTGAGCCACGGATGCACGATCCGCCTGAACGACGAGCTCGCCCAGCACGCCCGCATGCTCATACTGACCGGCCAGCACATAGAGCAGCGGTGCCCATAGCGCTGGGTAGCTGCTGAGCCAGTCGAGGATGCCGGCATCGAGTAACTGATGGTAGAGCAAGCCGGTGGCTGCGCCATGCAGGCGATACTCTCGGTCGTCCCTGTAGCGGAAGCGATAGGGGTGCAGCAGCGGCCCGTGCCAGGGGTGCCAGACGCGGCCGTCCTCGTACTCGACGTGGAGATCTACCGCGATCTTGCCGATGTCGTGGAGTAACGCAGCATAGGCCGTGGCCGCCGTCCAGGCCTCGGCCTGGGCGGCCTGGTCTTCCGGTGTTGCGCCAGCCGGCAGCAGATGCGATTGCCGCAGCTTGAGCGCGAAGGCGACGATCTCCAGCCCATGGTCGAGCATGCCGCCGAGGTAAGCATGGTGGTGGCTTTCCGACGCCGGGAACATCTGCACCAGTTCGGCATAGCGCTCCAGTGGCACACGGTACAGGGAGGTGAACTGCTTGCGCGAAAGCGAGGTGCGCTGCCAGATGTGCTCCATCAGCTTTCGCCGACGCGGCGTCGCCAGCAAGGACGCGGCCGATTCCGGCCGCGTCAGCCCTTTCGGTGGTGTCGCCGGTGCCGGCTCCGGCAATGGCGGCCGTTTTCGTTGGAACAGAGCGAGCATCGCCGTGACCTGAAATGAGAGCGGGACAGGGCCTTTTCCTTTTCCAGATAGGGCCTTTCCCCTTGCGCCCCATTCCCTTGCCCTTTCCGCCCTTGACCCTTGTTCAAAGCCTTTACATATAGGCGGTAACCAGGTGCCAGACGACAAAGAAACGGATGTTGGGGCAGTCCCCTTTTCCAGGTGGAGCCAGGTGAGGTGGCTCAGCCGCCGGAGGCGGTTACGGCCAGGCCGGCGTCAAGAGCATCGGCCTGCGCGATGAAGTCTTTCGGGCGGCGCTTCTGGAATGTGCTCAGGTTGGCGAACTTCCAGCGCAGTGCGGGCAACTGGTCGGCATGCGGGCATTGCAGCAGTGACCAGTCGGGTTGCGCGCGGGTCAGCCCGCTCAGGAACTGCCGGTGGGCATCGCTGAGTCGTCTCGGTAGCTCATGGCGGAGCCGGGCACGGGTATCGAGCAGGACGTCCAGCGGACAAGCCACCTCGGTCATGCCGACGAAGGCGCGCTCATACTCGCCGGTGATGTCCTTGTCGTTGCCGAACAGCACTTCGTGGGTCGGTCGGTTGTGTCCCGCCAGATAGACCACGAAACACTCGACCATCGCATCGGTCAGGCCACCGCTCTCGAACAACTGCCAGACGTCGAACAGATCCCGAGGGTGCTGGCGATCCAGGGCGGCGACCAGCTTGCTGGCATAAAGCTCGTCCGGAACCAGGGTCGGCACATCGAACTCGACGCCGAACAGATCGCTGGTGCGAGCGCTCAGCGGACTGCGTGTGGCGGGTAGCACGGTGCCGCGAAACACCACATTGACCTCGACCTTCACCTGGCTGCTCTCGTTCTCCGCGATCAGCTTGGTATCCCCGAGATCCTTGCTGCGGATCAGGCGTGTCTGCACGCCGAGGGGTTCGACGCGCTGCGCGATGGCGGCCAGCTCCTGGTTGATGGCCTGCAAGGCCTCGTCTCGCGGCGTCTGCCAAGGCAGGTAGACCACGTCGATGTCCACGGACAGGCGGGGCATGTCCCGCAGGAACAGGTTGATGGCGGTGCCGCCCTTCATGGCGAAGATGTCGTTGTCGAACACGTCGGGAGCGATGTTCAGCAACAGGCGAACGGTGTCGGCGTAGTGTTTATCCATGCGGGTTCAGGCTCAGCAAGGTGCCGTCATCGAGGCGGCTCATCCAGCGCTTGTTGCTGCCGGTACGTACCGGGTACTGCTCCAGCAGCGCATCGACGTCGACGACGCCAGTTTCCCGAGCCCAGGTCAGGAACAGGCGCACGGCCTTGACGCTGGTACAGCAGGCCAGCAGGCGTCCGAGTACATCCTTGCGTGGCGATCGCAGGCCGTCGAACAGATTACGGGCCTCTTCGAGGCTTTCCCGCGGGCCGGTCTCGTAGAGCAACTCCAGAACCGCGCGCTCCGGCACCGCCACCCGCAGGCCTGCTGCCTGCCCCGGCGGCGTGTGCAGGGTCTTGCCGGGGAGCGTATCGTCGGGCCAGTCGAACAGCTTGGCGTTGACGTACCGCGCCGGGAACCGCTGGGTGAACCAGGCTGGCAGCGCAAAGCGGGCGTCACCCCAGAGCACCAAGGTCTCCCGGGAAGCCAGGTTGTGCCGTACCCCCTGCAGTGCCAAGGCGCTCTTGCCCCCCACATGCAGGCCGGCGACCCTCTCCTGCAGGAACCGCAGGGCGCCGCTGACGTCGAAGTCGTCATTCGGGAAGGCATAGACGCCATGCGCCAGACGCACCAACCAGCCGCTTTCCGCGTAGCGGGCGGCCAGTTGGGGCGACACGCCGTAGGATTCGAGCATGGCGAGGTCGAACGGGGCTCCACGAGGAAGCTCCGTCAGCAGCCGCTTGATTACTTGATGCCGCGTATTTACACTCATAGGCTAAATATACGTCACAATCTAATCAATCACCACTCAGAAACAGAACAATGCTTGAAAATTAGCCTCATGATTGAATTTGGTGTATAAATCTAATCATGGATGGCCTCGGATGGCCGAAATCCCGCAGCAGACATGCCGCATTGCTGGCCGCACCGTGGTGGCCACCGGCGCACACTGGAGCAACCATGTAACGCAGACAAGCAGGTGACGATCATGAACACTAGACCCCGTAGCAGTACCGCAGAACGCTTCGGCCGCTGGCTCGGCCGTGGCTGGCGGGGCTACGTGCGTCGCGAACGGCGGGCGGTCGCGTGGCTGGCCTCCGTCGGCGTGCCGAGCGGCGCCGCGACCGCGCTGGTGTGGATCGTCAAGCTCGCCGTGCTGGGGGTGCTGCTCTATGCGGCCTTCTGGCTTGCGCTGCTGCTGGTGTTCGTCACCGCGGCTGCCTGGGCCTCGGCGGCAAACTCCCCGGACGAAGACGCCTGGCCTTTCACCGATATGGACGAGCTTCGCAACACGCCGGGATACGACCCGAACCTCTACAACGACCACACCCACGTCGATTACAAGGACGATTGAGGTTCGGCTCTACTTGAGCTTCCCACCTGACATGGCTCCGGCGCCTTTACCGCCAGCCTGCGCACCTCCCTTCGTGCCTTCGGTCATACCTTGAATGGCCTGACCTGCGCGAAAGCCGACCCATCCCAGCGACGCGATCCAGAATCCAGGCAGTACCAGGAACATGGCTCCCATGACGAAATTGAGCAGCATGTCGCCGAATGTGTTGTTCAACCCGATCAGGGGATCGAAGTTGGTATGCGGGCGGTTCCATCCGAACCCCCAACCGTAGAGTGCATCGAGGATCGTGCTGTCGATCCAGCGAGCCAGTTGCAGCCAAAAGTCGGTGAAGAACAATGCAAACTGGACGACGGTGAGCGTGATAACGGTCTTCAGGTCGTAGGTGCCGATCAGCAAGACGATCGGGATGCAGATCACCAACGCCATTTTCAGGAACGACAGCACCATGGGCAGGGCCTGGCGCACGACGTCCATCGCCGGGAAATAGGCAAGCCCGCCAACCGCCATCCCGACATCGCTGGCGGCGCGGTTGATGACGTTGGGCAGCGTTTTGTCGATTTGCCCGCCGTAATCCGTGTAGACGCTGCCCTGGTTGAGTTTCTGCTGGCGCGGTGAGGCAATGGTGCGGATCACCGAGTCATCCACTTCGGTGCGGCTCAGGAAACCGGCCCAGCCGGCCAGACGGTTGAGCAGGCTGGGATCGACCTGATCCAGCAGACGTGCGCGCAGGCCGTTGCCGCTGTCGTTCCACCACTGGCGGCAGGTCGGATAGCCGGCACCGCTCGGCACCTGCGCCAGGCCGGCATCCCGGTTGCTGTCGTAGGCCCATCCATCGCGCGGCGCCCTTGCGCGGTAGGTGTCGTAGTAGCCGGCGTTGTCGAGGTAGAACCGCGAGCCGATCCAGGTGACGTCGTGCATCTGTGCTTCATCGAGATTCGGACGGTTCATAAACAACTTGGCGCGCGCCGGGCCGTAGCAGTCGTGGGTGAAATCGGCGACTTCCTGCGCCAAAACCGGGTCGTCGATGCGTGTGGCATTGATCTCCATACGGATCTGCCGCAGGTCGGTTCCACATGGGATGGCAGCAACCGAGGCCCCGGTGATCGCGCGCGACAGCGCGTGCATGAACGCCCACCACACCGGCACGCGTGCGCTCTGGTTGTTGAGCGTGCTGAACGACTGCGACCAGCCGGTCTCTCCAGGTTCGGGCACGCTCACCTGGCATTGCGCCGAGCGCGCCTGGTCGTACTTGATGGTGTTGAGGTCAACGTCGATGAAGGGGATGCCCGCGAACATCACCACGACGATCGCCACCCAGACACGGTTCTCGATGCGCAGCGAGGACAGCGCGCCTTTATTTCCTTCGTCCGCACCTTCGGCTCGCGCGCGCAGCCATTCCTGGATGATGATCGCCACGAAGGGTATGGCGAACACACCGCTGGAAACGAGCACCGCCCAAATTCCGTTGTGGATGACCCAGCTCAGCAGGGTCAGGTAGTACTCCAGGTAGTCCGTGGTGAACAGCGTCATGTGCCATCCTCCCGCTACGTCGCCTGCATCAGCAGGCTGGCCTCGAGCGCGACGATTCCCACCACGCCGGCGACTTCGGCGCGCAGGAGGCGACGCCTGGCTTCCATGCCGGATTCACGCGCCAGCAGACGCCGACGCATCCAGACCCAGCCGCAGACCGTCGCCCCGTACAGGCACAGCCGCCACAGCAGGAAGAAACCGGAGGTCTCGACGAGCCAGCGCTCCCAGCCGACTACGCTGCCGAGGAAGTGGATGCCCACGATGTTGATGAGCACGGCTGCCGCGAGCAGCAGCATCGCCCACAGCAGCACCTTCGCCACCCTGCGGATGAGCAGCCAGCGCGGCCCCCAGGTCAGGTTCATGGCGTGCTCCCCGGATTGGCCCGCTGCAACTGGTCGAGGCGATCCGGCACGGGGTCACCTTCGTAGATACCCCGGGAGCCCGCGGCCCTGGTTCCATGGCGCTGGATGATCGCCATCGGCGAGTTGTTGGCAAGCGTGCGGCGCAGTTCGAGTTCGGTCTTGAGGTTGGAGATCTCCCGATCCAGCGAGTCGCTTTCCTGGTCGACGGCGGCGGTCGCCAACTGGTTGGCGGCGACGTTCGGCTCCTTGCGCCCGGTCAGCAAGGTGCGCTGCAGCAGCAGAGCCTTCTCCAGCACCGACGCCAGGGCCACTTCCGAAGCCAGGCGTTGCGCCAGCACGTGCTGATCCGGCTCATCGCGCAGCGCCTCGATGACGCCGCGGGTAATCGGCAACGACACGCTGCCTGCCTCGGCAAGGTTCTCGAAGGTGGTGTTGCGCGCACCGCTGATCAACTCCTGCAGCGTTTGCAGCTTGGCGTCGTACTCCTCCTGAATGAGGGGGGGCAGGCCCACGCCGGGAATCGTCTCAGTCTTTGTGCAGGCGTCGCAGGTACGTTGCTCCTGTTCGCCCAGCACCCGCGTGGCCCATTCGACCGCTTGCTGCGGTGAGGCCCAAGTCTGGCAGGCCAGGCTGTTGCAGCTCGCCGGATCGATGGCCGACGTATCGGTCGCGTTGCGCCCGTTCACAAGGTTGTAGCCCGCGCGCGTCACGTCGCCCATCACCTTGATCGACGGCTGACCGGCGCCGCCGGCGTTACTGCCGCCGACCCACGGCACACCGTCATTGCCCCGGCGCGTCTCGGCCTGCTCGACGGCTGACACCGCATCCGTGCTCGACACGGCATCACGCAGCGCCATGCCTTCGGCCATCTGGCTCCAGCCCAACTGGCCACCGGCCATGTCCGCCATGCGTTCGGCCATCGACCGGCAGGTCAACTTGGAGCGATCGAAATCCAGCCTTGCCTGGAGCACACCATTGGTCAGCAGGTTGTAGAGGCCGGGGTCCGCTCTCTGGATGATCAGCGCGGGGAGCGACGCCACGGCGCTGGTCGCGCTCTGGATCACGTTGCTCATGATGTTCTGAAACCCATTCGTCAGGCCGTTGAGCTGGTTCTGGATCGTGGTGCTGATGCTCATGTCGCCGCACACCAGATTGCTGTTCCACCCAACCCCGACACCGAGGGAGCGCATGCCGGCCGCACCGCTCATCGAGACGGCGTTGCCACCGCCGATCGAGTACATGACCTCGTCGCCGATCACGCTGCCGCTGGTCTGGAAGCCGCCGCTCTGGGCGAGCGCCAGCCCGCTGGCAACGGCCAGTGCGCAGGCCAGCGCGCCAGGCCGCCAGAGACGTGAGGGGCGGTCGTGCGGCGTCGTCAGCTCGGAATGCTTCATGGCGGAACCCTCAATTGAAATCCACGCTGCCGAGGAACACCTGTCCGCGACGCTGGCAGCAGCTGTACGGGCGCCACAGCGCCCACGCGTAGTCACCCTGTTGCGCCTGTGGCAAGTGCCCGGCATGGGGAAACACGGTGCAGGTGTTGGAAAGGCGCGGCGTCAGCCGCTGCCACTTGCCGGTGCTGGCATCGCTTTCGATCAACGCGCCGGCCGGCCAGTAGCCGTCTCGCGCGTTGGCCATCAGCGGCTGGTACACATGCAGTTGGCCGCGCCGGGTTACGACGTCGCCGGCGCGCTGGGCGACGACCGCGCCAGCCTTGTAGTCGTCGGCCTGATGCAGGAAGCCGCCCCTGGGATAGACGTTGCCCCACAGGTTCAGCCGGGTGCGGGTGCCGATCTCGCGCATGCCGGGAATCAGCGACTCGGGATACACGGCTTCGGGCATGTTGTAGCGCCAGGCCAGCGTGTCGAAGGTGCTGAGCAGGTACGGCATGAACGCAGTGCCAGCACCCTGGCAGATGTAGCCGGACGCCGAGGCGAACTGGCTGAACACCTGACCGCCCGGATGGCCAATGACGTCGGCGTTCTTGAATTTCGCCAGGTTGTTCTCGTGATCCTCGTTGGTGGTGCCGTCACCGCCGGCCTGAGCCGAGGGGGTGGGCGGGCTCATCGGCCGCACTTCGATCCACGGGTTCTGCCCAGTATTCGAGTAGCTCGATACCACGGCGTCGGGAACGTAGTGCCTGACCTTGATGGAGGTGCGCACCGAGCAGCCCGACAGAGAGCAGTACAGCCAGTAGCAGATCCCGGTGACGCGATATTCGAGGCAGTCCGGCGACAGGGTTGAGGAGATGATGGTGGCGGTGTTGAGGGCGAAGCTCGACGTGGCGCTGCACAGCAGCACGGCGGCGGCTCCAAGCCGCAGGCGACGGGGAATCATGGCTGCTCCTCCCGGTAACGCTCGATGCGGGCCAGCGCCTGGCCGAGGTCGCTCACCCCGTAGACGACGTAGCGCTGATCGACGATCACCGCCGGAATGCTGGTGATGCCGAGGCTCCAGGCATCGGTCACGCCCTGGTAGGCATCACGGATGCGCTGTTGCAGCGCCTGTCCGCCATCGTTCAAACGTCGCTGCACGAACGCCGCGGCCCGCTGCGGGTCGTTCGGCAACCCGGCCGACAGATCCGCCTCGATGGCCTGCGCCGCGTCGAGTTGGATGACGCGATCCGCCGCCTGGGCACCTGCCACCGGGTTGCGGGCGTCCGTCACGATCCAGATCTCCGCAGCCATGACGTTGCCGGCAAGCAGTAGCGCGGGGAGGGCCAGCGTCTGGCCAAGGTGTGCAAGAAAGGCGTGCATGGCTTCGTGTCTCGGGGTGAATCGACCCCGGTAGTCGAACCCATGAGGCAGATGCGCACCACGAACAATGCGCACTGTGGCAATCCCTGTTTTCCGGTGATGCGAGGGAAACGAAAAAGCGCATGGACCTGGGGACAGGCCCATGCGTGGGATGCGGCTTGGCGGACGCGATTCTACGCCGCTACAGCAAGCCATTCTCGGCAAAAGAGTACGGTCGGCCCTCGCCGATGATGAAGTGATCCAGCACCCGGATGTCGATCAGATCCAGAGCGTCCTTGAGTCGGCGGGTGATCGCGCGATCGGCTGCACTGGGCTCCGAGTTCCCCGAGGGATGCTGGTGCGCGAAGATGACGGCGGCGGCATTGGCTGCCAGCGCACGCTGGACGACCACCCGGGGATAGACTGATGCGCCATCGATCGTGCCGCGGAACAGCGGCTCGTACGCCAGCACCTTGTGGCGCGTGTCGAGAAGCAGGACGGCGAAGATTTCGTTGGGCTCGCCGACGAGCATCAAACGCAGGTAGTCGCACACCTCGCTCGGATTCCGCAAGGCGGTACCCGCCTTGAACATGCGTCGCTCCAGCAGCGCGATGGCCTGTTGAACGATCCGGTCTTCGTGCGTATCGACGACAACGGGATCGTGTTCCAACTCGGTATGGGAGTCTTCGAGGGTCAGTACGTCGGTCATGGGAACCTCCAGTAGATGAACGGAGGCCCCCCACGGAGGCGGAACCTCCATGGGCGTGACGAAATGAAAAAACCACACATCCACCAGCGCGGACGCTGGCCGTTCGCTTCGGGATGCGTTGCGAACGACGGTCAGCGCAGCAGTGCTGCGCCGTAGCCTCGAAGACCTCGGCTACCTGGGCATGTCGCCATCTTCGATGGCGGACAAACCTGCGGCGTGCGCCGGAGCGGTATCCGGTGCATCACCCATCAGCAGATCCATCGCGGACAGTAGCGCATCGCCCTCGACCGGCCCCTGCAGCAGCAACGACCGGCCGCTCTGGCGATCCTCCAGGCGCAGGCTGGGGGTGGCGGTGATGCCGGCGTGCGTGCCCTGTTCGGCCTGGGTGCGCACGACGGCCTGCGGGCGCTCGCTGTCCAGGCAGTCTCGCAACGCCGGCGTCAGCCCCGGAAAGCGACGCCCCTCGGGGAGCCCCTGGCCGCCGCTGCGTGTGTGCTGGTACAGCCAGCCGATGGCATCGAAGAACGCACCATGCCCGCCGGTTTCGCCCGCGCACTCGGCCATGCTGGCCAGCGCTGAGGCGACCGGCTCGTGCGCCGCCAGAGGCAGGTGATGCCATTGCAGGCTGACGTCGGCCTGCTGGCCGATCCAGCTCTTCAGGCCCGGGTAGTAGTCCTTGCAGAACGGACATTCCAGGTCGGCGTAGAAGGTCAGCACGAAACGGGCATCGGGCTGGCCGTGGCGCCACGGCGGGCCGGCCGGGTGCTGCTCGGTGGTCGGGGCCGGTGTGGCGTCTGACACCTCGCGCTGCACCACGGTGAGCAGCGCGAACAGCAGCAGCGCCAACATGCCGACGGCGCAGGCCAACAGGCGCAGACAGCGGCGACGGCGGACGGACGGTGACGGGGTCGTTGAGCGATGGACAGGCATGGCGGGCTCCGGCCGTCAGGAAAGCAGATCGGCATAAGGCAATGGCTCGATGCCGCGTGCGCGGTCGATGTCCTCGGACACCTTGAGCGCGGCCTCCAGCTCGTTGACGCCAAACTGCTGCATGAGGCGGTATCGCTCGGCTTTCTCTTCAGGCTCGGTCTGGGCCAACGCCAGGTACAGGCTCGGTGGTACGGCCCTGAACAGCACCTCCATCGACTTCGACAAAATCACCCCCTCGGTGAACTTGCCGGCCTCCTTCCTGGCCGACAGCATCAGCGCCTTCTGCGCGGGCGAGAGTTCGCGGAACCGGGCGATTTTTTCCACCTCGTCCGGGGGCATCGACAAACACAGCCACCACTCGATCATGTTGAGCATCGGCTCTGCGGCCTTGGGCAGATCGTCGATGTTCTGTGTCGCCAACCAGTACCAAGCGCCCAATTTTCTCCACATCTTCGTCACCTTCACCACATACGGCGACAGCAAGGGATTGCGCGTGATGATGTGGCCTTCATCGGTCACGTTGAGGATTGGCCTGCCAAGAAACTGGTCGCGTTCGGCAATGTTGTTGACGGTGTTGATCAGCGAGATATAGGCGATCGAGAGCTGGGCGTTGTAGCCCTCCCTGGCATAGGTGGCGAGGTCGACGACCGTGATGTCCACTTCCGGCCAGGGCGTGCCGGGGCGGTCGAACATCTCGCCGTCCGAGCCCTGCGCGAAGATGTCCATGGCGTCGGCCATCTCCAGCAAGCGCGTGCGCCGGGTATCGGGCAGCGTCGTATCGTGGCCGCGCTCGCGCAACGCATCGCGCACATCGCGCGTGAGCACATCGCGATCTGCCGCGACGCACTGGCGGGCGGCATCGAGAATGCACTGCCGGATCAAACTGCGGTCGGCGCGGGTCATCCGCGCCTCTTCTTTATCCTCGCCTCCGGTGATCATCAGGCGCGCGGTAATCTCCAGCTCGCCCAGCACGTCGCGCTGTTCGTCTGTATCGGTATTGGCGGGATCGTCTGGCTGTTCTTCGTCCAGCGCATCGGCGTCCAAGGTCTGTACGTCGCTGGGCGTTTCGATCAGCCGACGCGCATCGGCGAACGGGGCAAGGCTCACCCCCGAGCCGGGTGCGAGCTTGACCCGATTCACCGTCAGGCCCAGCCGTGCGGCGAAATCTGCCAGCAGACCAAACGAGTTCCCGGCCTCGACGATGAACATCCTCGGGCGATAGATCGCGGCGACCTGGTTGAGAATGTTGTTCAACGTGGCCGACTTGCCGCTGCCGGTGGGGCCAAACAGAAACAGATGGGCATTCATCTGCCTGTCCAGCCTGTTGAACGGGTCGAACGTGATGACGCCGCCCCCGCGGTTGAACAGCGTGATGCCGGGCCGGCCCGTACCCCGACTGCGCCCCCAGGCTGGCGACAGGTTCGCCGCGTGCTGCGCGAACATCAGTTGCGTGTACCACTGCTTGCGGTCGGCACCGGGGTTGTAGACGCAAGGCAGCCAGCGCAGATAGGTGTTGAGCGGGGCGACTTCGTCCTCTTCGCGAACCGGTTGCAGCCCGGCGTTGAGCATCACGTTCGCAAGCTGTAGGCCACGCCGGTCCAGCTCGTCCTCGTTGTCGCCGGACAGATAGAACGCGAGCGAGCCGCGATAGAGCTTGTGGGCGCTGCCGATCAGCGAACGTGCTTCCTGCACGTCCTGCAGCGCCTGTTCCGAAGCCAGGGTCTCGCCCACAGCCTTCTTCGCCAGGTGATTGAGGTGCGCTTCAAGCACGTCCTGCGGTGTGGCGACCAGCGTCAGGCACATCACGGTGCCCTCGGGCAACTGATCGAACAGCGTGTTGATCGCGTCGCCCTTGCGCGTTTCGCCGGTGAGATGGCCTGTGGAAGGTGGCGTGCGCAGGCGGTCGGTGACCATGACCCGGTGTGGTACGCCGTCGAAGTACCACAGCCCAGACTCGGCATCCGAGCGTGGCTGGCCGAAGAACAGCCGCTGCGAAAAGTCCCTGCCACTGGCCAACTCGATCTCGTCGGGCTCCGACGCCTCCGGATAGGCTGCCAGCCGGTAGAAGCGTTCGCGATCCTGTGCCGTCGGCCCGAGCATGGTGGGCCTGGGGTTGAACCAGCGCAGCAGCCAGTCGTGGATCTGCGGCGCTCCCATCCTGCGCGTCTGGATGCCGGCATTGGCCAGGCCGCCGATCAGGCGGTCGCACACAACATTCAGCGCCTGCTCGGGCGTCTGGCCGCGGCGGCCGGTCTGGCCTGCGGCGCGGCGATAGACCACCATGCGCACGCGCCGGTTCTGGCCGCGCCACGGCAGGCGGGTGACCACGCTGTCCTTGAATAGGCCGCCGGATTTGGAGACGGCGCGCAGGTGGTGGGCGAACGAGGCCAGGTAGAACTCGGTGAAACGGCTGCCCTCGGCGCGCGGCTGGACGTAGCCACGCAGCGTGTCCAGGTACTGGTCGAAGTTGGCTTCGTCCTGGGCATAGAGCTGGAGCACCCACGGGTTGGCATCGAGCTCGTCGAAGCTGTCCTGCAGAGCGTTTTCCAATGCGTCGCGTGCTTGCGCCAGCCAGGCGGCCTCGCGGCCTTCGGTGCCCAGCGGCGTCAGCTCGAAGAAGGCGGCAACCGAGACGCCGTCCTCAAGCAGCATGCACTGCGAGTCCGGCAGATACTCGACCCACGGCAGCAGCGCGACGAATGACGGCGCCACGTCATACAGCGCCTGCTCGTCGGCGGCCGTGGCCGGACGCTCGTGCGCGACCGCCGCGCCGGGTTCGGAAATGCCGGCTTCGCGCAGTGCGCGCACATGGCGCGTCCAGTCGTCCTGCCGATCGTCGGTCGGTGTGGCATCGTCGGCGGCACGCCGGCGCCAGGGCAACGACAAGGCCATCAGTACGCCTCCGTGCGTTCGCCGGGCATGGCGTACTGCACCCTCTGGTACAGGGGGAACACCGTGCTGTAACCGGGCACCGGCACGGGATCGGTGCCGGCAAGGTGCGGGAAGACATACATGACCAGATCCGGGTTGGGAAGCCGTGGAAACTGGTGGTGGATCTCGTTGGCCGCCGTGCGCGTGTAGCGCATCTGCTCAGCGGGCGCGGCCTGCACATCCGCATCCGTCAGCGGCCGGCGCAGGCTCTGGCGCGCATCCAGCAACTGACGGCGGGCGACCTGGCCGCTGCCGCCGTCGCCGGCCTGCTGGTGCCAGATGTCCTGCATGGTGCGGCCACCGTGCGGCATCAGCTCCTCCTTGCTGGTGGCGCAGCCGGCCAGCACCGTCGCGACCGCCACCAGCAGCAGCGGCCTAATCCAGATCGAGTGCATGCGCTTCTCCTGCTCGATGGTCGACGCGGCGGCCTTCGGGCTCGTAGTCGATGTGAAGGGGCTTTTCGAGATGGATGGCAACCTGGGCGCCGGGCTGGACATACACTGCGGCGAAGGCCTGCCCGTAAAGACGGTTCACCCACTGCGACATGTCCTGCACGCCGCCGGCGAGGATGCGTCCGACCGCTTCGTTGGTGCTGATGCCAACCGTGCCGATCGACCCATCGGCGCCGACATACGACATCTGGCCGCTGTCGGAATCGATCAGTGAAGCGACGCCCGCGCCGGCAGCGGTGATCAATGCCTGGGTGCCCAGGTATTGCTGTGCGTTGCTGCGCCGTGCGCCACTGACGCAGGGAATCCCATACGGGTCGCTGATCCAGCCCAGGCCATCCTGCTGGTTGTTCTGCTGGCTGCTGCGCTCGCTGTCCTCGGGGATCGTGCGCACGGTGCCATCATGAAAGACGAACGTGATCGAACGGACCTGCCCCCTGACGCACGACAGGGTCCAGTCGCCACTGGCCGTGCCGCTGAACACTGCGCCGGCGACGTCGGGGATATCAATGCCATTCGCGGTCAGGTTGTCCTCCCCGACGAGGACTTTGAACGGGAACGGATCGTTCACGGTGCCATCGACCGGCACGCGGCCAATCAGCGCGGTCATCGCGACCGAGCCCATCAGGGTGGAGTTCGTCGGCACGGTGTAGACCGCCCGGGCCGTCTGGACGCCGGCTGCCCTGGCGCCGGCATCGGCCACCTGTTCGACGGTGGCCTCCAGCGTCTTTTGCGCCGGCCCGAAGCTGGTGGGGAAGCTCAGGCTCGTGCCTGCGCGCCCATCGGTCTGCCTCGCGTCGTCCGGCTCCACCCAACGGATGCCGCCCTCACCGGCAAAGCCATCGCCGTCGCCCTCGCGCAGACCCAGCCCGACGGGCAGGTCGGAGTGGTCTGTGCTGCCGATGTTCTCCAGCCGGCGCTGCAGATCCTGCAACAGGCCTTCGGTCTGCCGGCGCTCGCCGACCAGCCGCTCCTGGTCGCGGCGCAAGGCGGTGCGTTCGGCTTCCAGGGCCGTGTCGATACGCTGGTCGATCGCGCTTTCGCGCTGGCGCAGGCGCTGGTTCTCTTCGCGCTGGGTGCGGTTGTCCGCCGTCGCCGTCTGCAGTTCGGTGCGCAACTGCCGCACTTGGGCCACCAGGGTGGCGACGGTGTCGCGGGGCGTGTCGCCCTCGATGCCGAGCGCCTGCATTTCCTCGGCGGTGAGCTGTGGATCGGCATCGGCCATGGGGCGAGGCTGGTCGCCGCCACCGGAGAACAGCCGGATGCCGAAGAACAGCACCAGCAAGGCGACCGGCAATACCAGCCACTTGAGCAAGCCATTACTGCGCATCGCCGGCCTCCTTGTCGTCGTGACCGGGGACGGCCTGCGGCAGCAGCGCCGTCGGATCGAAGCGGTGGACCGCCGGCAGCAGCGACTGCGGCAGGCCGCGACCGCGCGTGACCAGATACAGCACCGTGGTGTCCTCCGGCGTGCCGCGCGGACCGAGCGTCGGATGCTGGAAGGTGGCGGTGAGAAAGTCCCCTTGCAGCGCGCGCGGATCGAGGTCGATCCAGCCGCTGCCGGTATGGGTCAGCCGCACGGCGGTGACCCACTGATCTTCCAGCCGCCATGCCGCCAGCGCCTCGGCATGCACCGGCAGGGTCGGCAGCAAGGTGTCCAGCGACAGGTCGCGGCGCAGGTTGACGCGCATGATGCCCGGCACCGGTTCCACGGTGCGCAGCGGCGCGTACAGGTTCTGGGCTGCGTAGCGGGTCAGCACCACCGCCACCGGGGTTTCGCGCCGCGGCGAGCGGGCCTGATCCGGAGCGGGTGCAGCCGCTCCGGGCGCTTGCGCCTGGCCGTAACGCTGCGGCGTGGCGTTGCCCTCCACGATGCGCACCGGCTCCAGCGGCGGCTCGCCGTCCTGGGCGGGCTCTGCGGCGATGTCCAGCAGAATCAGCGCGCCGCTGTCGGCATCCTGCAGTTGCAGCCGCGTGGGTTCGATCGGTTCGCTGGCGCGCAGGTAGATCGCACCGCCGGCACTCTGCACACGCAGCCGGTCGCCCACGCTGGCCGGCACGCCGACGCGCACGTTGCGATCCACGAACACGATGCGCTCCTCACCGACCTGCAGCGGCACGGCCAGCGGCAGACGCTCCCAGTGCATGATCTCCACGGCATGGGCCATGGGCACCAGTACGCAGGCCAGCATGCCCAGCCAGACGAGAAGGCGGCTCTTCATGGGGAGTCTCCTTGCAGGCCCAGATCACCGCGGGCCGGGGATTCGGGCGTGGACGCAGCGATGCGCTGCGGCGCACCGTCGTAGCAGTCCAGGACGAGGCCGAACGGGTTGCGTGCCGGATCGACGTCCGAGCGCGCCACCTTGATCGGGTAGCGCACCAGTGCGCGCTTGACCTGTTCCGGCCCGTGGTATTCGTCCGCACTGAGATCGAGCGTCACCACCCAGTTGCGCTCGGAAACCGTGCGCACGCGCGCGGACGGGTTGTCGCCGTAGCCGCGCCCGGGAATCTCGTACACGCCGCGCACCCGCTGGCGCAGTTCGCCGGTGCTGCGGCGGTAGTCGTAGTCGGCCTGCAGGAAGGCGCGGCAGGCAGGCGTGAAGTACGGCGAGAGCGCATGCAGGTTGCGCGCATAGTCCTCTTCACCATTGCTGGGCCAGCGGTGCAGCTGCTGCCACACATAGAAGGTGAACGCATAGACGCTTTCCGGCGGCACGTCCCACCACGGGCGGGTGCTGCCCGAGCGCAGATCGGGCGGCACGTGAATGGTCAGGTCGCGTGGCGCGCTCCACCATCCGCCACCCATCACCAGCGCGATCAGCAGCAACGCGCCGGCCCCCAGCCGCAAGGTCTTGATATGCGCCTGCAGGTGCGCGACTTCGTTCCGGAAGCGGCTCATCACGCAGCCCTCCGGTTCGACCAGCGCCCCGAACGCGTGATCAGCACATGCCCGCCGATCCAGCCGGCTACCAAGGGATAGCGGGTCGCGATGCGCCATTGCAGTTGGCGGTACAACCAGGTGTCGGGTCTGCCGCGTTTCTGACGGCGCAGGATGCCTCCGCCGATGAACACGCCGAAGGCGATACCCAGCACGATGAAGGTGGGCGCGATCGCGATGGTCGAGAACAGCCAGGACAGGGGCGCGCCGACCAGCAATCCGGCTGCGCCGGACAGGCCGCAGCAGATCCACAGCTCGTCCGCCGTCAGGCCGCGCACCACCACGGGATGCCGGTTGAGCCGGTGCGGAAGGAACATCACGGTGCCGTCCGCACGGATGTGCTGATGCTCGGACATGGGCGCGGCCTCAGAGAATCCCGGTCGCTTCGGTGAGCAGCCAGATACCGATGACCAACAGCACCGCGCCGATGGCTACCGTGAGTCCGAACTGGCCCCAGGTCTTCCTGCCCGTGTGGATTTCCGCGTAGGTGCCGTAGGCGTGGTAGCACACGCCAATGAACATCGACGCCACGACCAGCAGTGCGACCAGGAGCACGATGTCGTAGCCGTAGTTGCGAATGGTCTCCATGATCCCGCCGCCGGTGCCGCGCGACGGATTCTCCAGTTGCGGCAGGCCCTGTGCGAACGACAGCGCGGGCAGCGTGGTGAGGCTCAGTGCCAGCGCGGCGCGCCGGGCGAGACAGATGCGGGGGAAATGAGCGGTTTTCATGGTCTGACCCTTGTGGTTAGGAGAGGAGGAAAAAAGTCAGCACCAGGTACATCGCGAGAAAACGCACGACGACGCCGAGGAACTGACGCTGGTTGAGCTGGTTTTCCGCCCAGCCGACGTAGGCGGTGCGAATGGCCCAGGCCCCCCACAGCAGCAGCACCGCGAACACGAGGCCGACGATCACCGTCGCCATCGCGGCGGGTGCGATGCTGCTGTTGGCCTGGAAGGCGCTGATCTGCGCGGAGGTCATGGCTGGGCCTCCGGTGCCGAGAAAACGTCGGGGGCGGACTCGTTGCGGTAATCGCCGCTCAGTACGGCGGGGTCGCGTGGCTGGGCGCGAGACGGCGCGAGGTGGAACTGGATGCCGGCGCGCACGCGCGCGAGGTCATCGAGTAGACGTGGGTAGTCGAAGTGGTAGCGCTCGCCCGCTGTGATCGGGGTATTCGCCGCACTCTGTGCGACGAAGCGTTCCAGCGCGTCGAGCTGGCGCAGGGCCGCAGCCAGCTCCTGGCGTTGGGCTGGCGTGCCGGCATGGGCCGCCAGCGGCGGGCTCGCCGTCAGCGCCATCAGCAGCAGGGCGGCCACGCCGCGATGCGCGGCGTGGCGTGGAAACGAAAACACCATCGCGCCATTCCTCGGTTCGATCAGCAATGGCTCGATCGTGGCGAGGCAGGCGCTTCAAGACCGCAAACAATGGGTACTGCGAACTGACCGGATTGATGGATGCCAATACCGTTGGTGCCAGCTTGCGATATCCTGCGATCAGCATTAGATCAAGGGAAAATGTATGGGGTTAAAGGCCGAGCTGAAAGCTCTCGTAGATGAGTTAGATCAAATACACAAGGGGGCCACGCCATGGTCCGAAGAACCTGGAATTCCTGATTTCGTCACTGCCGAGAATGGTATGCAGCGGTTCTTCACAAGGAAGGCAAGAGAGGCACTTGGGCAATTCTCCAGCACCCTCCATCAGAATCGGCCCCAGAAGTCAGTGAAGATTGAGTCTGAGGCCTATCAAAAGGTAGTCCGTCAGACCGTTGCCGACTTGCATGCTGCGGGTGAGCTCTTAGGATTTGATGAATGCGATCAGGGCGGGCTTCTTCCAAAACTGAAGTTACTCATTGAGGAACGACTCGCAAGCATCGCCAACGAGCACACGCACTATTTTCCTGCCTGGACCCTGGGCATGGAGAGGGTTTCTCCTTTCTCCCTCGGCCCGGTGACATTCTTGAATAGATCCGACTGGATAGATTCGGTCGACTTCCCTCAGTACGGAAAGGATCACTATCTGAACCAACCAGAGGCGAACCACCGCTGGAAGGAAATTCTCAAGGATGCCTTGCAGAATCCCAATGATGGCTCCTCCATCGAAGGGCTGGCCAACGCCGTCTACAGTGCGATCGTCGGATGTCCGGCCTTGGTCAAGGTAACAGTCCGTGGCTATGAGCGTGAATTCTCACGCAAGTTGGCGAGGTTGGTTGCCAAGACAGCGCTTGACGCTATCTCTCTTGGCTTTGGGGCCCCCGAGTGCTTCTTGCAACAGGCGCTTCAAGACGAGCGTCTACCGCCTGCCGGTAGCGATCGCCTGGTCGAAACCAAAGGATTTCTGTGGTTGCCCGGAAGCTCGCTTGGGAAGCGTATTACTTCGCAACCTCCCGAGCGAGTAAGGCAAGCGTTGGATGACATGACGTCTATTATTCCGGCATTCGCGGCGATCCTTGATGGGTTGCTTGATCCATCGAGTCACCCGCATCCCAAGCTTGCCAATCGATGGGCTACTGCGCTGGATTGGTTCGGCGAAGGCAATCGTGAATCAAGTGATGCCATAGCGCTGGCGAAGCTCGGAACCTGCCTAGATGTACTGTGCTGCGGTGGCAAGAACGATGGTATCCGTGAAATGGTCATCCATTTAACTGGTACGAGTAGCGAAACTCAGGTAGTACGGGGCAACCGTCCTCGCACACTGAAGCAGTTGGTCAAGGACATCTATGACCACGGTCGATCGCAGATACTGCATGGCACACACTACGACAGGCTGGAATCATTCGCCGCAGAGCGCCAGTATGCCACCTACCTCGCACGGATCGTGTTGATTGAGTGCGCAGTGCGGTTACAGCACTATGGTGGTTCAGATGAAGACAAGGCGTTCAGAACAATATAGCTACAGGTACTTTTTGAAGCTCCCCGCAGTCAGAGATACAGCCAGTCCCAGTAAGGCGGCGCTGGGTAACAGAATCAGCAGTGGATGCACCGAGACCGGCATCGCCAAGTAGATCACCCAGGGCAGTATCGCCAGTGGCAGTAGCGAGGCTTTCGCGCGATGGTAGACGAAGCCCGATTCCCGGCCGGCGCCGAACTTGCGCACGTCGCGGCGCACCAGTCCATCGACCAGACCGACGAACACTGCCGTGAGCACCAGCGGCAGTGTCAATACCAGAACCAGCAGGCGCACCATAAAGGTCAAGGTGATGAAAGCGGCGGCAATCAGATAGCGCTCGGCCCAGACATAGACTTGGCTGATGAAGTAGCGGAAATCACGGGATTGTCCTTGGCCCGGCGCGCGGGCGCGTTCTGCGGTATCGTTCATCTTGTCGAGCAGCCCGGTCTTGACGAACACCCACTCGTAACCCGTCTCCACCAGGCGGTGCGCGGTGCGCCCTGGCTCCTGCACGATGGCGCTGCGCGTGAAGTGATTCGACAGATGCCCCAGCTCGTACTGCAGCATCGATTGCGCATGGCGCCAGCCCTGGTCCTTCCAGAACAGGTGCATGCCCACGCACTCGATCAGGATCGACAGCATCAGCGAGGCGATCAGTACCCCGAACAGGCGCAGCGGCAAGGAGATCGCAGTGGCGATCAGGCCCTGCCGGCGCTGTTGCTGCCGCTGCGCAGTGGATGCCGGGTCGCTCATGGCGTGTGCTCATCCAGGCCCGTGTCGCCCGTGACGTTCGCGGGAGGGTCGCTCGCAATGGGCGCTTCGTCGAGCAAGTCGTCGGGCAAGGGGCCATCCTGCAGCATCGGCGACCCCAGGTTCTCCCACCAGTGCGCAGCCTCGGTGTAGTGCTGGCGCATGTACCCCGCGAGCTGCTGCAGATCCTCCGGCATGGCCTCATCAGGGTCGGCCGCCGGCAGCGGCATCCTGACCTTCCACAGCTGTCCGCCCTGCATCAGGGCGAAGCATTGACCCTTCGGCAACGCTACGACATGAGAGGGCTCGATCATCGGCACGCTGGACATGCTGATGCGGTCTTGCGTGTTGCTGGTGAAATCGGTTGAACCGCGGATCTCCGAACTATCGGTCGCACCGCTGACGATGGTCGTGGTGTAGACCTCCACCTTCGGCAACTGCCTGGTCAGCAGTTCGGCGGTGGCGGTTTCGCGCACCCTCAACATGAACACATTGTTGAAATTCCCGACGACCTGACCGGCTTTGGCCCTATTGCCGATGCGCGCCTCGATGTCGCTCAGGGTCTGCGTGTAAGCGGTGATCTGGAGCCCGGCGCCGCCCCCCTTGTTGATCATCGGAATGAACTCGTCGCCCATCAACTCATTGAATTCATCCGCGTGAACATTGATCGGCACCTTGGTGTTCGCGGAGGCCCACGGCAGACCATCGTCGA
This sequence comes from Marinobacter sp. KM021, assembly GCF_050707965.1. Lineage (NCBI taxonomy): Bacteria > Pseudomonadati > Pseudomonadota > Gammaproteobacteria > Pseudomonadales > Marinobacteraceae > Marinobacter > Marinobacter sp. KM021. The sequence continues at coordinate 1,381,782 of NZ_CP136129.1, read as the reverse complement.
TACCGTGTTTATAAATGTGGCCTGCGACGGAAACCAAGTCACTGAACATCGAATTGCCGACCGCCGCAGCGACTTCGGCATCAGAAAGCGCATCCAGGCCGACATAGACAATGGCGCGCTTCCGGATCACCTGCATCCAATCGAAAATAGGACGGGGATCACCGAGGTCCGAGTAGTTCGGGGCCAGCAACTGGGCGACCTTGCCGCTGGTGAGCTTTTCCAACAGAGGCAGCAGCGAGGCGACGATCTTGTCGAAATACGTCTTGTCGTACCGGACCGCCGAGCGCAGGCCGTCGAGCACCGGATCGTAGTTGCGCGCCTGGCTGAGGTACTGCTCCAGGGCCACGACACGCTTCTCGCGTCCGATCATGTTCCTGGGGATGTTCTTCTCGTTGAGCTTGGCCTCGATCTGGACGATGACTTCCCAGGCCTTCGGCTCGGTGCGGGCGAAGAAATGCGCGGCGTACTCGATGAACAGCGCATCGATGTTGATCACATGACGCTGGATCAACAGATAGTCCGGACGTTGCCCCAGCTCGATCAGCGCCCTGGCAATGACATTGACGAATCTCCAGGCAAATTCGCGAAAGGCCGCGCTGTTGCCTTCGCCAGAAAGCTGGCCGGCGATGCGCGTTGCGACCTCGCTGATGCGGCCGAACCGTCCCACGGCGTTATAGCGCGCGCTGATATCGGGCCAGCCGAGATGAAAGATATACAGCTCGTTCTCGCGGCCGGCGCGCTTGGCCTCGACGTACACCCGCTTCAGGAGATCGGCATCACCCTTGGGGTCGATGACGATGACGACTTCATGCTCGCCCGCAGCGTTTTGCCGCCGGATGTCCTGGGTCACGAACAACTCGGCGAGCCGCGTCTTGCCCACGCGTGTCGTGCCCAGCACCAGAGAGTGTCCGACGCGTTCGCCCAGCGGCAGGCTGACGTCGACTTCCTCGGGTTCGATGCCGTGCAGGCGCGGCAGGCCGCCTACTGGCGGCAAGGGGCGCACGGGGTTGAGCGGCATGTCCCAGCTGGTGAGGCTCGACAGGCGCGAAAGTGGAAACGGCGCGAACTCCAACCGTTCCTCCAGGCGTCGCGCCAGCTGGTAGGCCGGTGTCGGTTCGACGTAGCGCCGGAACTCGGGCCGGTACGTCTGCATCAGCCTGTGCGTGTGCTTCTGTTCCCAGCGAAAGCCTTTGCCGATGAACAACCGCTGCTGGCTGACCGGCACGTCGCGGCTTGTCATGACGTAGCGCGGCAACCTGCGGATGTTGCGGCGATAGCGCAGAGTCACCTGCGCGTCGCGCCAGCGGATCGCACCGAAGGTGGCGAACGCCAGCGCACTGCCGATACCCATGGCCGGGCTCAGCGCGAGCGACCACGGTGCCACCAGGCACAGAAACGCGGCGCCGGCGCAGACCGCCACGGTGTACAGCTCCACCGCGGGGCGCAGCAGAACTTCGACGGGCTGCGTCTGCGACATGGCGTCATTGCTCGATGCCGGTGGCCGTGACCAGCACCGGGTAATGCCGCAGGCCCAGGCGTTCGGCCAGATCGTCGGCGGACATCGGCGACAGATTCAGGCCGGGCGCGATTGCACGCAGTTGTGCCAGCGCCTGGGCCGTCTCGACATTGACCACCAGGCCCCAGGCGTTGCGTTGGCGCAGCGTGTCGGCGTGCTGACGCAACCAGGCTTGAGAGGTCGCATCGTCACCGACCAGGAAGAATGGTTGCAGTCCGGGGGCCTCGATGACGCGGCGGGCAACCGTTCCCGGCGTGAGCCTGGCACTGCGCACCGGCAGCATGGCCGTCTCATCGACAGCGGCGGTTGGTGCCTCGGGAATGACGATGGAGGGGAGTGGCTGACTCGTGGCGCGCGGCTGCAGGTCGAGCGCTTCGTAGTACGGCAGCGCGGAAGCGCCGCCCCGGTCTTCCACCACGATCAGGGGCGGCGTGGCACGCACCGCGCTCATCGGCACGGTGGCGAGCATTACGACAAGAAGGCCGTGCGTGGCCCGGATGGATGAGGTCATCGGCTGTTCTCCTGGCGGGGCGCGTGTGCGGCGGTCTGTTGCGGGCCGAGCACGCGCTGGAGGTATTGTGAAACGCTGCGCCGGTAACGCGCCGCGGGCGCGCCGCCAGCCGGTCGGTGGTAACGCCCGACCGCCAGCAGCCAGTCTTCGCCGGGGGTGTGCTGCTCTTTCAGGATGTCGGCGGCGATGCGCAGGTTGTCGTAGGGGTCGAGCAGATCGCAGGGCTGGCGGTAGCGGTGCTGCTGGTAGCCGAGGTTGATCTGGCCCAAGCCCACGTCGATGCGCGTGGGGGGCACCTCGCGCAGCGCCTGGCGCACGCCCGCACAAGCCTGCGCGCGCGTGGCGTAGCGGCGCGACTGGCCGGCGACATTGAGCGACCAGGGCCACGGCACGATGCGATCGTCCCGGCGCACGCCGCTTTCCTGCAGCGCCACGGCATAGAGCACCGTCGAAGGAATGCCGGCGCGCTGGGCCGCCAACTGGTAGGCGGGCGGCGGAATTTCCTGGGCCTGGACTGGCCCGGTCGCCAGCGCGGCGGCCAGCAGCACGCGCAGCGGCCACGTCGGCATCAGGGCTGGCGCTGCCATTGGCCGTTCACCTGACGCACCACCGCGGGCAGTTCACCGGGCAAACCCAGCGCCAGCCAGCGGCCACCGTCGTGGTTGAGCGTGATCGAGCCGCTGCGCACGCGCGCCGGATCGATCTGCGCGCGCTGGGCCCACTCGCGGATGCGCGCGTCGTCCTGGCGGCTGCCGACCATGTACAGGTCGAACTCGGCGTTCGCCGTCTGCAGACGCTGCACGACCTGGGCACACGGCGCGCAGCCGTCCCGGACGAACACGGCGGTACGACCGCTGCCGGTCATCGCACTGCCGCCCGGCAGCGCATCGGGCAGATTCACCCGCTGGGCGTCGGGATGCAGGCGTTGCCAGGCTTCGTCGTAGGCTCGTTGATACGCCAGCAACTTTTCCACGCGGCGCGCTTCGACCTGCACTTGCAGTTCGGCATAGCGCCGTCGCTCCTCGTCGGAGCGGGCTTCGATGCCGAGTGCGGTCAGCGGGTCGAGGTTGGGTGAATGGATGCCCAGCGGCCCTTCCATCAGTTCGCGGTAGCGTCCCCATTCGTCGCCGCGCAGCCCCCAGTCCCGCGCCAGGCGTTCATCGCGTGCCTGATCGATCTGGCTCGGCGTGACACGGGAAGACTGTGCGGGTGTGCTCTGGGTGGCGGGCTGCTGCGCGAAGGCCGGTGCGTTCAGCGCGGCCAACAGGAACAGCATGGAAAGTGCGCGACGTTGCATGGCGCCTCCCGATCAAGGAATCGCCAGCCGGCGCGTCTGGTCGCCGGCCTGGAACACGGCGGTGTTGCCGTCGATGGTCTGCAACTGCCAGCGCCCGGCATGCTCGCCGGGAAGCAGCACCTGGATCTGCCCGGCCGAGAGCGGGTCGGTGGCGGGGGCGATGGAAACGGCGCGCTGCCCGGCGCGCAGTTCCGCACCGATCAAGCGGAAGGGAAACGGCACCTGTGCCGGTGCCGTCGTCGTCGCCCTGGCGGGACGCGGCGCTGCGGGCGTGCGCGCGGCGGTCTGGCGCTGTGCCTTGAGCTGCTCGACCTCGCTGTGCAGTGTCTGCAGGGCCGCCTCGGTGGCGTAGCCGGCCAGCGACTGTTCGAGACGGGCGATGTCGGCTTCGAGGCGCTGGCGGGTGTCCTGCAAAGCTTCCTGCAAAGCTGCCGTGGTCGCCGCTTCGGGGCGGGCTTGCAGCGTCTGTACGTCGTCGGCGAATTCGGCGAGCCGGCCTTCGAGCACCTGCAGTTGGCGTAAGGCCGAATCAACTTGACTCTGACCGGCCAGGTCGCCCGCAACGCGGAAGTTGACGAGCACCAGTGCGCTGAGTCCGACCATCCAGGCCCACAGCAGCAGGTACAGCACGAAGGCCGCGCGCGAACGCGACGCATGGGCCACTGCGCTCATGGCTGGCCTCCGTCGACGATGGGAAAGGTCTGCACCGGCGCGGCCAGTGGCGTGTCGGTCTCGGGATCTGCGGAGGGCTCGCCGGCAGGAACGAAGCAGATCTGGCGCGCCCTGTCATCGACCTGTACATCCCAGGCCGGCCCGGCGAGCGTGAGCAGTGCGTCGCGCAGCGTCATCGGCCCCAGATACAGGTGCGCCGCCGGCAGCGGCAGCGAATACAGCTCGATCACCGCATGGGCGTTCTCGCAAAGCTGGTAGCCGCTGCGCTGGAGTGCGTGGCGCAGGCCGTCGCCCACCGTCGCTCTGGCATCCGCTGGCATCGCCACGTCGATGACCTGCAGCAGCAGGTCACGCTGGGCCGCGGTGGGAACAAGCTCCACGAGCGTGTAGCGGCCATAGCGCACCACCGGAATCAGTTCAGGTGACTGCGGCGCTGTGTCGGCTTCCTCGACAAGAGGATCAACGGGCGGTGCGGCGGTGGTGGCGCAGCCGCCGCTCAACACAGCGGTGATCAGCAGGCCGCTGCCGGTCAGGCGCCGTAGAAGTTGGGTTGCTGGCATGGTTCGGCTCTCGATGGCGATGAGCCGATACCTTCGCCGGGCAGACCGAATCGTTCAGCAAAGAATACGAAAGAGTCTTGGATCGCTTTGTTCGCGGGTGTAGGTTGGAAGTATGAGTCTTCGGAGGTTGAGTCAGCGCAGGCTTGTAGGGAAGGCGGTGAATAACTAACGGTGTTGCCGACGATGGGCTGATATTATTCGTAAGACATATTGCAGGGGGTGTGCATGCGGATCTCACGCGTTAGGCTGATCAATTTCGCCAATTTTTCGGATGTTGATATAAAGACTGGCGATAGCATCGTTATCGTTGGTGAGAATAAAGTCGGAAAAAGTAACTTCATTCGTGGATTACAGCTGATTCTCGACCCAGGATTGTCCGAGCGTGACCGGCAATTGAGCATAGAGCACTTCTGGGATGGCCTGGTTGAAGACAAGATCGGTAAAATCATCGAAGTCTCGGTGGACTTGACCGACTTCACTGATAACCCGCGGTTGATGGCTCATCTCAACGATTGTGTGATTGATCCAGGCCCACCCATGACGGCCCGTCTCACCTATCGCTTCCAGCCCAAAGCCGGACTGGGACGCGCTCCGGAATCGTTGAAAGACTATGAGTATGTGATCTTTGGTGGTAACGACCCCGAAATGCACGTCGGTAGTGCGTTTCGCCGCATGTTGCCAATAGACGTCCAGGTGGCACTGCGTGATGCTGAGAAGGATCTCGCGAGTTGGCGCAATTCACCATTGAGACCCCTCATCGAAGATCTTGCCGAGTCGTTGGACGAAGACGCCCGTGAGGAGATTCAAAATCAGGTTGACGACGCACAGCGGGAACTAGCTGGCCACGCCCAAGTGGTTGCGACGGCGAACCGGATCAGCGAGCGGTTGATCTCCATTGCTGGTGAGCAGCATGCTGTGCCTGTGTCGCTTGGACTCGCTCCAACTCGGGTGGATGCGCTGCTTCGCAGCTTGCGATTGTTAATTGACAATGGAATTCGCGGCGTCGGTGACGCTAGTCTGGGAACCGCGAACCTGATCTTCCTGGCATTGAAGAGCCTCGAACTCGACCGCCTCGTGTCTGACGGAGAACGTGACCATACATTCTTTGTGGTTGAGGAGCCCGAAGCGCACCTGCACCCGCACGTTCAGCGCCTTGTCTATCGTTATTTCCTTGGCACCGGAGGGGATGAAAACGAGGAAGATGCTCCGCTAACAACGATCCTTACAACTCACTCCCCACACATTGCAAGCGTTACGCCGATTAGATCCATCGTTCTGCTACGTCATGACGTGGGGGCAGGCAAGACTGTCGCCGTTTCAACTGCGAATGCGCCGTTCACACAGAGGGATGAAGAAGATCTACAGCGCTACATTGATGTCACGCGTGGCGAGATTTTCTTTTCTCGGGGGGTCATTCTGGTCGAAGGCGACGCAGAGCGTTTCCTGGTCCCCGCGTTCGCTGAGGCGCTTGATATCCACCTCGATATGCTTGGGATTACCGTGTGCTCGGTTGGCGGAACTAACTTCACGCCGTATGTGAAGCTCCTAGGCCCTGAAGGACTGGATATTCCTCATGTCATCCTGACGGACTATGATCCGGTCAATGGCAAGGCTCCGCTGGTTCGCCGGCGACTGATCAATCTTCTTGACGTGGTTGAAGACGAGTACGACCACTCGGAGATGGAGACAGATGACGTAATTGAGCTTGCCGAGGAGTTCGGATACTTCGTGAACGAGAACACACTGGAAACGGAGTTGTTCGCCGGTGGGTTGGCTGAGTCGATGCGGGATGTAATTCAGCAGGAATTGCCGCAACTGAGGCAAGCAACCCGAGAAGCATTGCAGCAGTGGGTGGATGACTTAGACCAGGTCGATGAAGAACGGCTGCTGAAGCTTATCGAAAGAATCGGAAAGGGACGATTCGCTCAGGCCCTTGCACGCTCAGTGTCCGAGGATACTTGCCCGCACTACATCCGTTCCGCGCTGGAGCATATCCGCAATGCCGTCGCGTAGTTTCAGCACAGCCTACCTGGCCCAGGCTGCCGAGCTGGCCGGAAATCCTGGTCAGTTGGCGGCGTACAACTCCCAGGGACATTGCGTGGTGCTCGCCGGCCCTGGAAGCGGAAAAACCAAGACGCTTGTGCTGAAGCTGGCTCGCATCTTGGCCGAAGACGTGCAGGCACCGCGTGGTGCTGCGTGCATCACCTACAGTCAAGAGTGCGCACGCGAATTAACCCGTCGGCTTGAAATGTTGGGGCTGCGGGAGGCGCCAAACCTGTTCATCGGCACCGTCCACGGATTCTGCCTACGCCATCTGTTGATGCCATATGGACGCTTAGCTGATCTACCGATTCAGTTTCCCCTCTCAGTGGCATCCCAGCGAGTGAGTGATCGTTTGATCAGGCAGTCCGGAGACGAGCTCTTTGGGGCCAACCATCCTTACAAAGCTATCGATCTTGGACGGCATCGCCGATCCGTACTGAACCGAAACAGCGTTGCCTGGCGTAGCGAGGAAGAACTTGCCGCCTGGGCCGAAGCCTACGAGGCGGCACTGCGCCAAGGGGGGCTGATCGACTACGACGACATGGTGGTCTATGGCCAGCGCCTGATCGCTGAGCATGATTGGGTACTGCCTCTGGTGCAGGCGAAATTTCCGGTGCTGGCGGTAGATGAATATCAGGATTTGGGGGTTGCACTCCATCGCATCGTCAAGCGCCTGGCTTTTGATGGTGGCGTGCGCTTGTTCGCAGTCGGTGATGCAGACCAGTCGATCTACGGTTTCACAGGGGCCGATGGCGCGTTGCTCATGGAGCTAGCTGAGCGTGAAGACATCGAGCCGGTCAGACTTCAATTGAATTATCGCTCAGGGGCAGGCATTGTCAGCGCTTCAGAAATGGCGTTGGGTGAGGATCGTGGCTATCGGGCGAACGACCCGACCCGTCAGGCGACTATCGAGTTTGTGCTGTGCCCTGATGGGCTCGCAGATCAGGCCGCACACGCCGTCGCGCAGATCATTCCGGTGGCCTTGGACTCCAAGCCAGGACGAACGCTGGGCGATATCGCAATCTTGTATACGGACTATCGCGCAGGCGATATTGTGGCCAAGGCCGTGGCAGCCGGCGGTTTCGATTATATCCGCGTGGACACCGCCGCGCCTTACCGTAAAGTTGCCTTGACGAGTTGGGTAGAAGACTGCGCCGCATGGTGTGCGGGTGGCTGGCGTATCGCGCGTCCGCAACTGCGTGGATTGATCGACCGTTATCTCGCATTTCATCGAGCGAACTTGGACGATGCGCAGGCTCGACGCGAGGGGCAGGAGCTAACCGCTCTGTTGTGGGCGTTGCGCGCCGATCAGCAGTCCGCACGTGATTTTGTCGCATCACTGCGCAACGGCATCTTGGATCGTCTGTTGGTTGCTGAATCGTCGCTTGCCGATCAGAAGGAACAACTGGATCGCATGACGGCGGCGCTTGCCGAAGGTGGCGCGCTGGCTACGCTGGACATTGCGAGTCTGGGCGGACGTGATGGTTCGCCGGATCACCTGAACCTGCTGACACTTCATTCCGCTAAGGGATGCGAGTACGACGTGGTCATTATGGTCGGTCTCGACTATGGGAGTTTGCCATGGCGAAAACTGAGTCCAGAGAAGTTGCGCGAGAGTCGCCGGCTGTTCTATGTGGGACTCACACGCGCCCGCGACGAGGTTCACATGCTGTACTCGGGATTCGTTGAAGGGCGCTATGGTCCGATGCGCCATGGGCGCTCACCATTCCTGGATGAATTAGAGGCACGAATGCGTGCTGCGAACCTCTGAGCGACTATATAAGGGTTGGGGCTGTATCAGAATCGCATGGGCTCCGGATGAGTTAATACCGGTTCTTAACTAAATATCTGCCGCGCGCTGGGCTGCGGCACGTTCGCGCGCAAGTTGGGCGGCACGAGACATCGCATCTAGGTTGTCGATGCACCAAAGACCATCTACGCAAAGAAAGCGATCACTAAGCACTGCTTCGAGTAAATCCGGAAGACTGGCGGTGAAAAATCCAGCACCTGTGATCGTGGTGGTCGGCTCCAACTCGAGCATTGCTATAGGCACATCTGCGAGACATGGGCCGAAGTGCCCGGCTGGAGGGAATTTTCCTCCGAACTCGGTCCGCAGTCGCTCCTTGCTCATGCTCCTCGTGAGAGTGCTGTATCTCTCTTGTCTTAGCAACCAAAGCGCCTTGATGCCCTCGGCCCGATATTTCTTTTGCCGGGTACGGTAGTCACGCAGCGACTGATATGACCTTTGGATCTCGATAGCCAACTTGGCCTCGCCACGCTCGCCCCAGACATCGGCTTTCCAGCGGCTGGTTTCGCTGCTCCCTGGAACCTCAACCGAGGCTCGGCAACCAAGATCCTCCAAAACGCTGCGCACCAGTATCTTGGCCGCGAGGTGCCACTGGCTTTCTTCGGAAGTGCTGCAGGCACCGCTTAGATGCGCGAAGAAAGGATGGCCATTGGCACTGATCTTGGGGACGGCTGGAGCATTGCAGCATGGCATTAGCAGATCGCCGACGTGATAGTTCCGTTGCAGCCCCAGCCACTGGGCCTGCGACATGCGCAGTGCATTCGCGACGCCAGTGCCATTCGCGTAGGCTGCTTCGATCACCATGACCATCATGCCCCTCGAGATCTGCGTATGTCCGCCCAGTTTAACGACCCCGACGCTGGGCGTCATGGCGACGATTGAAGGTACTGTGCAGGAATAAAAAAAGCCGGCGCCCAGAGGGACGCCGGCATGAACGAGAGTATCAGGCCGCGACGAGTTGCCGGGCCAGGGCGACCTCGATCGAATCGCCGTCCTGGTTGAGCACATCCAGCCCCGATTCCGGGACGTCGCCGGAGGTGCTCTGCGATACCAGGATCTTCTTCGCCATCAGGGCCAAGCACGTCATCTGCGACGTGGCCGCATACCCCAGGTAGATCACCTTCACATGCTGCTTCTGGCCGATCCGCCATGACCGGCGCGCGGCTTGTTGCAACGTGTAGATGTTCCACCCCGACTGCATGAACACAATCGTGGGGAACTCCAGCAAATCCAGGCCGGTTTTCACCAGTTCCGGATTCGTGATGAGGACGTCGATCCCGCGATCGAGCTGCTCGGCAATCCAGTCTTCGCGGCGAGAGGCATCCACGCTTGCGCGCAGTACCGCCACCCGAAAACCCTCTTGCTCCAGCAACATCTTCAAACGGCTGGTGGTATCGCGCGTGCCGGTGTAGACGGAGTACACCAGGGTCTTACGACCCGCGGCTTTCTCCTCGCGGCAGATGTCGATCAGCTCACGCTCTTTCGGCATGATCTCCAGCTCGTTGAACTGGGCCGGTGTGAAGGCCAGGACCTGGCGCGTACGCGGGTGGCGCACGGTTTCTGCCCGGAAGCAGCAGTCGGACCACGCCAACAGCACATTGAGGACTACGCCCAGCAAGGTGGTATCCCGCTTGCGCAGGGCCTCCTTGAGTTCCGCCGTCAGGCTGGCGGCCAGATTGCGGTAGGCGTCGGCCTGCCCGGCATCCATGGCGACCTCCCGGAACTCTTCGTCATACGGCGGCAGCACGCCGCCGATGTCTCTGAGCTTGAGGAAGATCGTGTACGGCAGCACGCAGCGCAGTACGCCTTTCGGCCCGAACCCGGGTGCCTTGACCGTTCTGACGGTGATCTTCGAGCCTTTGGCGGTCTTGTGGGCCGGCCCGTTGCTCTCGGAATAGATGTCCTTGAGGACACCATGGTCCCTCATAAACGCCATGGCAGCGGCATTCATGCTGCCGCTGGCGCTCGGGCGGTAACCATCTTCGATCATCCTCGCGGGCAAGGCCCGGAACAGCAAATGAAAGAGATCGTCTGCATAGCCCCCCATGAGGGTACCGGTTAGCAGTACGGTCTTGCGTGCCTTGGCTGCGATGACGCCCATCGCCTGGCCCTGCGCCGATCCACCCGTTTTGTATTCATGGGCTTCATCTGCGATGAGCAAGTCGAAGGTGCTTTGCGGCAGATACCGCTTCACATATTCCGAGGGCTGATAGCCGCCTTCTCCGAAGCCGAACTCCATTGAGGACATGGCGCGTTCCATGCGCTGCGCCTGCCGGTCGGAAAACACCAACTCCCCGCGCTCGTCCATCAGGTTGATGAAGTTGTGCAGGTTGTCGCCGAGCATCGACGCCAGGAACGAATCGCCGAAGGTCTTCATCAGCTTGTTGGCCGTGGCCTCGCCGATGGTCGGGATTCTCTTCAGCGCACGCAGCACCGCCGAGGACTGATCACTGCCCGACAGGCTACGTGGCCGCATCAGCGTCCAGAGTGCGCCGTCGCAGACATGGCACTTGCGGCGGGTTTCTTCCGCCTCCAGCTCCAGAGCACTGACCGGCTCGCCGTCGAGATCAGTGACCATCGTCCCGCAGTGCGGGCAGGCGCCGACCATGCCGTAACGGGTGCGTTTGCGGACGAAGGCGGGCTTCCAGTGGAATCCCATCCGCATTCTGACCCTGCCGATGATGAAGAACTCCTGCCCTTCGGCCGGCACGTTCAACTGCTCGCGCAGCTTGATCAACTTGAGCAATGTGTCCGGGCCGTTGAGCACCCAGACTTTCGCACCGGCGACGGTTTCGAGGATCTCGCGCCGCCATTTGTAGACTAGATGGGGCGGGCTGAGGACGAGCGTGCGGCGATAGCCTTCCGCGTTGAGCACCGCCCCTAGCGCGATGCCGACGGTGGTTTTTCCCGTCCCCATCTCGCCATTGACGATGGCCGCGCGCTCGCCCTGATTGACGAGCAGTTCGGCGGCCGCATGGACGACCTCGGCCTGGGCGGGGAACAGCTGCCGCTTGAGGCTGGCGAGGACGAGCTGGCGGTTGGCGCGCGGCACACCGTTGTAAACGGGCGGGTTGGCCCGGTTGAGGGAGTCGAGTAACTCATCCCCAAACTCGGTGACGAAATCCTGCAGGCTGAAAGACAGATCGCTTTCGCTGTCCGCAGGGTTGAACAGATCGCCCGTGGCGGGCATGGAAGGTGCGGCGGGGGCCGCTTCGAGTTGCATGGTCATGGTGATGCTCCAAAAAAATGGGGCATGCACCGCCCCCAGGGGCGATGTATGCCCCTGGGGGTGAAGGTGGGTGGACGGCGCGCAGCCGCCCGGAAATCAATACTCGCTGGGTAACAACAGCGTCGTGACGCTGCGGTCCCACTCAGTGATGATCCAGAGTTTCAGATCGGGATCGACCTGGTACGAAGAGAGCAACCGGGCCTCGCCCGATGCCAGCGCGGCATCGTTCGATCGCCGATCGTCCTCGTCGAGGTCGCCCCAGTCGCCGCTGAGGTGGCGGCGAAGGTACGGGCTCGGGTTGAGCCGTCCCTGTTCGACCAGATTGGCCACGCCGACGGTCATGACCGTCGCACCCGGCGAGAAGCGCAGATTGGGGGCCGCGCTGATGGACATTACAGTTGCCATGGTGATAGCTCCTTCGATGAAAGAAAGGGCCATGGCGTCCCCATCGGGGCGACATGACCCCGGTGGGTGGATGAAATGGGCTGGTGCTAGATCGAGGACTGCTCTTCGGGCAGTTGGACCACGGTGGTGCGGTGATCCTCGCTGGTCATCACGATCAGCAGCAGCTGCGGCGTGATCCTGTAGCGAGAGATCATGGGATTGTCCTGGTCGAGTGCCACATCATTGACCTGGCGGGTGGTCTCGTCGACATCGCCCCAATCGCCTCGCACATGGCGCTGCACATAAGGCAAGGGATCGATGAGGCCTTTGCTGGCCAACCAGTGCACCTTCTCGCTCAGCCTCAGCGAACCGAGGGCGAACAACGGACGGGCTTGCGGCTCGCGCCGCGCGAACAAACGCGAAAGCATGGGAGTTCTCCTTCTGGTGGATGAATGAAGCAAGGCGGCGAGCCGCCCGATGCGATCAGTGGATGGTGAGAATCCGGCCGAGGGTGGCCGAGTCCGGGGACAAGTCCCAGGCACGAATCACGGGGACAAACTTGTCGGTGAGGATGCGTGTCTCTGCGATTGAACCGTCATCGCGCTCGCGATATTCGGTGGTCGTCGCCTTCTGCTTGTAGGTGTCGCCTTTCACGGCCAGGGTGCGGCCGTTCTTCGACTGCACGACACCGGAGATCGCGCCGGCCGCGAGGGCCAGTGCCAGGTGCCACTGGGACAATGCGCGCGCCGGGCGGCGCAAGGACTGCTGGGCGGCGCCCAGATGGGTCTCGAACGACGGCCACAGGCCATGCAGGCGCTGCACTTCGTCGGCGAACTGCGCCGGCTCCATGCTCAGACGGTAGAAATGCTCCGGCTCGTGCTGGGCGACAGGGACGGCATACGGAAGCGATGGCCACGCGGGTGGCAGTTCCTCCGCTTCCAGGTCGCCTTGCCCGATCTGCAACAGGCGAGCACGGACGTTCTTGACCTCATCGCCCACCAGCTCGCGCTGGCGGACCCGGCGACCGAACACGACCACCTGCTTGAACTGCGTATCCACCGCTCGGTAGATGCGCAGATCGGCAAAGTGCCGCGTGAGCCAACCGACCAGTTCCTGGTCAAGCACGTAGTGCGGGACGATGAAAACCAAGATGCCGTCGTACTGCAGCAGTTGCAGCGTGCGCTGATAGAACAGCTTTTCCAGCCGTGCGCGGCCCTTGCCGTCGTAGCCGATGTTGCCGTTCGCATCCTTGGACAGATCCCCGTATGGCGGGTTGAGCCACAGCAAACCGAAGCTCTGGCGTGCGATCAAGGTGTCCATGAGGTCGCCCTGGATGCAGTGATCGACGAGCAGACGCGCATGGTTGGCGCGCTCCGGGTCGAACTCCACCGCATAGGCGGTGACCTGGTCACGCCCGAGGGCATGCGCAGCCTCCGCGATGGCGACGCCTTCGCCTGCACAAGGATCGAGAATGCACATCGGCCCGTCGCCGGGCGCCAGTGCGCTGAGCGCTCTTTCGAGCGTGGGCTCGTCGGTCGGAAAATATCCAGCCTTGATGAAGTTGCGGGCGAGCCGCGGGAACATGAGTGCCATAAGAAATCTCCTGTAGCGGGGATGAAGGAAAGCGGGTGCGTGTCGGTCACACGCACCTGCCGTGGGTCAGGCCACCGCTTCCAGCGACCGTTGGGTGGTCGCCGGCTGCGGGAGCGGATGGGCGGTCAGTACGCCCTGGCGGATCAGGCTGCCCAGCGCTTCGGTGAGCGCTGGCACGTCCAGCCCCAGACGAAATCCACGCAGCGGCCCGAGGGCCGTCGGCAGGTCGCGGAGCATGTCGCGGTCTCGCAGCAGTGCCAGCACCGTCCCTTGCCAGTGATCCAGCAAGGGCAGCGGGCACGTCTCCTTGACGAGCAGCCAGAGGCGCGACGTAGGATCGGCCGCCGCGCGCGGCAACAGTGCGAGCGCGCTGGTGGTGGCCTTGTCCGGCCGGATGCAGCGCCGATCGAACAGCCAGAGATTGACGAGCGACCCGAACAGGGTGCGGCGATAGCTGCGGGTCAAGCGCTTTTCCAGACGCTCGACCGAGGGAACGAACACGGGCACGGAGCCGCCCTGGTCGGTGATGAGATGGAACTGGTCCAGTCCATCCTCGTCGCGGCCCAAGGTGAGCCGGGCGAGAAACTGCTGGATCGCGGTGTCCCGCGCCCAGACCGACAGAAAGACCAGATCGCCGTCTTCGCCGCAGACGCAGGCATCGGCCATCACGTCGCCGCATTCGTCGATGCGGTACAGCAGCTGTGGGGATGAAGATGCAGACATGGTGGAGTCCTCAATGAGTGAGGGGCACCACCACCCGCAGGGGCAGTGAATGCCCCGTTAGGGATGAAAGAACGCGGACTACTCAGAGTTCACGTTCGGTGAACGAACCGTCGGCCTGATGCTTGACTACGCGGTTGCCGACATTCCTTTCAGCGTCGTGCTGGACCTCGATGAACAGGCTTTCCGGCACAAGGATCTGAAAATGACGCAAGACCTCACGGTAGTAGTCCAGGTCATGGTTGAACGGATCGCTCTCGTGCAGATTGCTGTACAAGAAGTCGTCGCTCTCGACCTTCATGGTGTCGTCGATCAACTCGGTTGGCTTCTCGATGACCAAGAAGAAGTAGTTCATCGGCCGATCCCAGCCGAGTAGTACGGTGACGGAAAATCCTTTGTGAAATGTGTCGAAGTAGTGCCGACTCATGGTGAAGCTCCTCGATTGAAATAGCCGGGAACCTCCCCATCGGGGCTGCCCCGGCGGGTGGATGAAATGCCGCGGATGCGGCAGGACGATCAGGCAGCCTGCGGTTCGAGTTGCAGGTTCCATTGCTGGGCCGTGGCGTCGAAGGCATAGCCCAACTGGTTGAGCCGCGCGATCTGCAGACGCAGGGTGCGGCGATCGATGGTCGAGTCAAGTTTCACCGACTCTTCCAACGGCCAGAGAATGCCGAACAGCGCCGCGTCGTCGCTCTCGGGACTATCCGAAGCGGCCACGGTGGCGGACGGCGTATCGACGCCGAATGGCGTGGTATCGACCAGCGGGTCCTTCGATGCCTGCACGGGCGCAGGCTCCGGCTTGGACCGGGACTTGGATTTCTCGGCTGTTGCCGGCGTTGTCGCCGGTGGCGTGCCCAGCTCTTCATCGAGCGGATCGACGTCCTGTGCGGCGAAGGCGCGAGCCTCGGCCTTGCTCAGCTTGTCGATGCCCGACAGGGTCATGCCGTCCAGGTTGGCGCGGATTTCAAAGCGCATGCCATCGCCAACCGGATAGGCCTTCGGATAGATGTAGCGGATGACGAACTCACCGTCGTACTTCCCTTCGGGGTACTGCTCCAGTTCCGGGTCTTTCACATGGAACAGTCCAAGGCGGGTCGTGAGGCGACCGACCGTGAACCGACCGTTGCGGCCCGGGATGGTGCGGATGGCGAGTTGGCCGCGGACGATGAGGGGCGGATCGGATTGAACGGCTGCTGTAGCCATGGCATATCTCCTTGTGATGAATGGAACCGTCTTGCGCGGCGCGCAACGGGTCAGGAAGAAAATGGACCCGCCCTGACGGGCGAGGTCCGAGTAGTGGCTCAGGACTTCAACTGGCGCATGCCTTCGGCGAGCATCCAGAGGGCGCGGTTCAGGCGCAGGTTCTGATCGATACCCTGTACAGGGCGGGTACGCTGGCGGCGGCCGTTCGCAGTGCGTCCGGTCAGCCCTCCCTTGACGAGGTTTTCCTGGACGCGGTTGAAGATCGACCAGAGGTCGCTCTTGCGATCGTCCCAGCGTCTGGGAACCAACAACTGACTCTCCGTGACAGGCGCGGGCTTGTCCGGATCGTCGTACTTGAGCGCCAGGGCCGAACGGGCGAAAACGTCGTCCTCCCCAGCCTCCAGCGTGATCGCGCGCATGCTCTCGCGCGCTTCCTGCACCCGCTCGAAGCCTTTCAGGACTTCGTAGGCACCTTCGATGACCTGGCCCGCGACATCGCCCTTGTGAGGCACGCGGATGTCCGCGAACGTGTCGCCGCAGACCAGCCCGTTCTGGCAGACGAATCGAAACTGACCTGCCAGCATCTGATAGCTGCTGGTGCCATCGTGCGAGTTCAACAAGATGATCTCGTTGGCTTCGTCGCCATTGATCTGGCTGGCGTGGCGAAGGCGGATCAGGTGTTTGGTGTACTCGCGGCGGTCCTCGTTGCGGACACGTGTTTGGCACACCATGAAGGGCAGGAATCCCTCCTGACGAAGTTCCGACAGCACGGTGGCCGTCGGGATGTAGCTGTACCGCTGGGAACGGCTTTCGTGCGGTGTTTCCGCAAAGATCGACGGCACCACGGCGCGAATCTGGTCGTCCAACAGAGGACGGTCCGAGCGCAGTACCGGTGAGCGCGGTGCGAAACGGGATGCGAGAGACATGGCATTCTCCTGGGATTGTTATGCAGCCGAATCCGCACGGTGCGGAACGGACTGCGGGGATGAAAAGACGAACGCCCACGCGCCACGTCAGTGGCCTGCAGGCAGGTTGGGGATAAGAAGCAAGACCCCGGAATGGGGCCTTGCGGGGGTGGATCAGAAGGAAGCCGCGAGTGCGGGTTCCTCGGCCTCGGGTGCCGGCACGGGTTCGTCCTGAACGGACTCGGCGGTCGGCGCCTCGACGGTGCCATCGGCGGTATCCGCATCCTCGGTCGCCGCAGCGTCCTCGGAAACGGGCGCCGGTGCGGCGGCCGGAAAGACCTGCTGGCCATCGATCTTGATCAGGCCGATGTGGATCAGCTTGGATTCCAGGCTCGCCGCCGGTTCGCCGGCACGCTCGCCCTTGGTGCGGAGGTACGCATCGGCCTTCATGTCGTTGAGACGGAAGGCGATCAGCACCTTGCGCTCGGCCTCGATGGCCTGTACGCAGCGGCGCACCAGATGCTGGGCGTCCGCAGTGGCGACGATGGTGTTGATGTACCGGTAATCCGGCTCATCGACCGGGCCGGCCAGCGCCCCGATGGAGCACGACAGGAACGGATCGCCATCCTTCGGCGTAACCTCGCGCGGACGGTTGAGATAACCGATACCCCGGGTGATCAGCTCGTACTGCTCGATCTGCGCCAGTTCGGCACGATCGATCAGTTCGGCTTTCAACAGTCGGCCCTTGAGACTGGCCGCCGGCTGATTCTTGCGGTCGCCGCTGGTGCGCATGAAGGCATCGCCCCAGAGATCGCCGATCCGGAACTTGACCAGCGGACGCTGCCTCGGGTCATCGACGCCGATGTAACTCTCGACCAATTTCTTGGCGTCGGCACCGGAGACTTTGACGTCGAAGTAGCGGGTGACGGGGTCTTTGGCGGACCCGACGAGTGCGGCGACAGTGCAAGCCAGGAACGGCTGCGCACGGCGGCCACCACGGACAGGAACCTCCCGGACACGCTGCAAGCGGGCGTAGCCCTCGGTGTGAAGATCGAAGTAGCTCTTCGCGTTGGAAGTCGTATTGGTCATGGTGAATCTCCAATGGGAATGAAGCGGAGACACACCGGACCCGACTGCGCGGGGGGTGCGTAACCCCGCGGTGGGTTGATAAGGCGAATGGACTAGGAAGGTGCATCCACCACCGGCAAGCCGATGGTCGTTCGCACGGAGGGATGCGTTGCGAACTGGCTCGGTCACGCGGCGGGTGCCGCGCCGCAACCTCGAAGACCGATGGTTGCCTGGCATGTCGCTGACAACGTCAGCAAGCATGGGGCAAGCCTCACACCGCGCGGCTTCGCACACCATCGGGAATGAGTACTGTCGCCTGACCGCATTCAATCGCCGCAATAGCAGCCGATGGTCTCTTCGGCAGGGTCGGACAGGTCGTCCTGGCGTTCGGTAAAACAGGCCAGCTAAGTGCGCACTCGCGGCGGAACCGGGGGGCTGAGGCAGGTTCAGTGTTCTGCCGACACGGTCATGAGATATTTCCCAGCAGATAGGCACAGCCCCGGAAGCTGGCGCGAGGCCAGTTTCCGGGGCAAGTGCCGTGGTGGATGAATGCTCCGACAAGGCGGTGCGGAAAGGACGAAATGCCGCCGACGGACTCAGCCGCTTCGCGCAGTCATGCGGATACCGCCCGCGGCTTGCGCCGTGCGGGCTTCTGCACGGTGCTGACGCGAATCTGGCGCCAACTGCCATCGTCGATCAGGCGTTCCAACGTGTTGCCGAGGTCATCGAAGAACACCTCATCCACGCGCTCCACCAGCTCACCGTCGCGGTGCAGTTCCACCGCATAGAGATCGTCGCCTCGTTCGTACAGCACGGTGACGCGCCCCTGGAACTTCGCCGTGACCACGTTGAAACTGATGGCCGGCGGCGTGGCGATGATGTCCTTGGGCAGTGGATCGACCCAAGTGAAGTCGCACGCGCCAGCATCGACCAACAGGTGCGTGATGCGCCGGTAGCCGTCGGGCGCCGGCAGCGTTTCCAACTGCTCGATGAGTTGCTGCAGTTCCAGGCAGCGCGGCTGCGGGACCGGCAGTTTCGCCGGAGCCGAACCGAGCACGAACGTCTGCAGCTTGTAGGGCTGGCCGTCGTGGGTGTACTCGGTGCGTTCCTCGGGGGTATCCGCTCGCAAGCCGTCGAAGCGGCGTCTGGCATAAGGCTCGACCTGTACCTTGGCACCTTCGTCGGGTTCCTCGGTCACGCGCGACCGGTCGAGCACCATGAACTGGGTGCGTCCGGTCTTGACGACAATGGCCTCGTCTGTGCTCGCGATGACCTTGCCTTCAAAAGGCTTGGGATCGATATGGAAGCCCATCGTCGATACCTTGGGCTCACCGTCGAAGATGACGAACTTGAAGCCGCGGGCATTGGACGGCACATGGCCGGAAACCAGCGTCGGGAGTTGTTGACGAATGAGTTGATGGTCCATGGGAAATCTCCAGAAAAAAGGGACTTCCCGGCCACAGGGGGCGGGTTGTCCCAAGTGGGTGGATTGGATGGACGCGGTGCGTCCAGAAGAGGATGAAAGCCAGCACGCGATCGGCATGCCGCGGTCTCGATGGCCTTGACCGCCTGGGATGTTGCCGGCTACGCCAGCGAACATGGCAGCAGGATGGCAGAGCCTGGCCGGCCCGGCCTGCGATAAACCGAACCGGCCTGCACCGCATTCCCGAGGCAGAAAAAAGCCCCTCATCGGAGGGGCTCGGGGGGACATGACTGGTCAGGTGTCCACAGAGGGGGTGTCGTCCTCTTCCTCGAAGACGGTCAGACCGTCCAGCTCGTTGGCATCAGCATCGAATACCAGCACCCTGACGTCAGCCTGTCCGGCCAGCGCCAGTACGTCGGCCAGATCCTCGGGCATGCCCTTGGACAGGTGCTCCCGGCGCAGTTGCTCGGCGGTGATGCCTTCGACGTGCATCAGGTTCTCATCCGTCCAGGGTGTGGCGATCAGCTTGACGCCGATGGCTGGGCTGTACGGGATGCGAAAGGCGACGAACAGGAACCCGCTCGGTGTGGCGATATCCGCCAGTTCGCACAGGTAGCGGCCCGATGCTTCGGTGATGTGGGCCGTGCTGATCTCCCAGGCACGGCTGTAGAAGCCCGTCTCGAACTGCAGATTGCGCACCACCGCTTGGGCATATTCCAGTGTGTAGCTGTCGCCCACATGGATGAAGCCTCTATCGAGGGTTCGGCCATAGATGCTGTGGTACACGGCCTGCACGGCGCCGCTGCCGCCGCACAAGGCATCGAGTTCGGCGGGCACCGTTTGGCCTTCGGTGATCAGCACGAAATCATCGTTGAAGATGCACGCTTGGTACGCCACCTTTTCATCGGGTAGATGAGCCTGCGATGGATGCAGCGGCAGAAAGGTTTGCGGGTGGCGCTCGTCGTAGCTGATGACGGCAAGGCGCCGAATCTCGAAACCGTAGTAGCCGCGGGCGAAAGGATTGGATGAATGGTCCATGGTTTGATTCTCCGGTGAGGGGTGACGCAGGGCCAACCCCCACCGGGGATCGACCCAGTGGGAAAGGAAGTGGTGCCGGCAGGCGGCACCGGTATGGATCAAGCGTCGTATCGCGGCCTGTCAGCTCAACAGCTCGGACAGGCGGTGTTGCAATTGCCGGCGCTGCGTTTCGTCGGTGATGCCGGCGAGCAGGCGTTGTGTTTCCCGGGCGAACAGATTGGCAGCAGCCTCCAGGTTCTGAATCAGAAGGGCTTGCCGGATACGGTTGCCGAGATCGAGCACCTGACCGGAGGCACCGAAGACCGAGAACTCGCGGCTGATGAAAGAACCGTCACCGCCGAAGTTGAAGAGGCGTGGTTTGCTGCAATACCAGCAACCCTCGAAGCGAATCTCCTTGAGGCCGTGACCATCGTCGAGTCGCGTGGCGATCAGGAACAGCGCGTCGAGATCCGAGTCATCCTCGAAACGATGGTGTTCGATCAGGTGCTGCAGATCTTCGTCCTGGTCGGTGCCGAAATGCCTGGAAAGCACGGCCAGAACGTCGTCCATCGTGGGAGGGCCCTCGCTGGGCACGGACAGCCCCAGCGACTGGGCCAGTGCAACGAGGTCTTCGCAGACATCGTCCCAATGCGCGCCGCTGTCTTCGGCAATCTGGGCGATGTAGACCTCGCCGTTGCCGGGGTATGAGGCATCCAGCTTCAAACCGCCGAACAGCGCGGTAATCACCGGGGTGACTTGGTCGAGAACGAGGACGCCGGTGGCGTCGTAGTAGTTGTTTGCCATGGGGGTGGCTCCTGGTTGGTGATGCGGAGCCAGCCCCTGCGGACATGGCATCCGCGGGGATGAACCCGAAACCGTGGCTTCGGGCAATGGTGGGAAAAGCGCTATTCGCCGAAGTCGGTGGGGTCGCCCAGAGACTTCAGCAGTTCGATCAGGCCGCAGTTGGCCAGGACGTAGAGCGCGTTGTAGTCGTCGCCCGTCGGTGCCTGCTCGCTGGTGTTGATCCGGGCATCCAGATCGAGGACGTTCTGCCGCACCCGGCGGGCGATCGCCAGCGGTTCGGGTGCGTCATCCAGGACGGGCTCGCCCAGTGCGGCAAGCACAACCCGTGGTGACAGCGCGTCCGGCAAGGACTCGAACACCGTGGGGGTGTTGCTGCGGCACAGGGCTTCGGCTTCGGAGTTGCCGATGTCGAAGCAGACGATTTCGTCGTCGGCCGCGCCTTCGGTGTCGTAGTCCACTACCGCGAATGGCGGCAGCGGGAGATGATCGGGCCAGTCCTGCACGACGATGGCCTGCACCAGGCCTCCTTCGAGGACGACGGCAAAGGATGGATTTCGGGACATGGGTCGCTCCTGTGGGAAGAATGGAGGGACACCGCCCCGAAGGGACGGATGTCCCTCGCTGGGGGTTGAGAAAATGGCGGTGGTCGGTCGTTCGGACCTACCAGCCGCTGTAGTTGAGTACCAGATCGGCGATCACCTGACGCCGCTCCAGATCCAGGCCACCGAGGTCGGAAAGCCCCTCGAAGCCGCAGCGCTTGAGCATCGCGGCGCCCTCGCGCGAGTTGTAGAAGCTCACCATCGCGGACAGGAACATGCGCTGTCCGCCGCTCAAAACGCCCAGGGCGTCGTTGAGTTCCAGCAGGTTCGGACGCAAGTCCCACTTGCTGGCGGCACGGCGCAGGCCTTCGCGGGTGCCATCGCCAAACCACTCGGGCCCGGCGATTTCCGCACCGCGTTTCCAAGCCTCGAAAAAGGCCTCGGGCGCACGCTCGAAATGGCGCGTTTCACGCATGATCTGATCGACGACGTCGGTTGGTAGAAGCTGATTCATGACGGTCTCCTCATGGATGGGGATCAAGGGGTGGGCAGCTGGGTCCAGCCGCCTCGGTCGAGGGCTCGCTGGGCTGCCGCCGAACTGCGGAAGTACTCGGCCGACTCGCGGGAGACGGGGCCTTCGATGTCGCGCGTACCGATGTAGTGGCCGGCGGCGCTGTGAAGCACTTCGAGGGGTAGGTGTTTGCCTGCGTAGATCAGGGCCAAGTGGCCGAACGAGCTTTGCTGGAACATGGACGGACTCCTTTAAGAAGCGAGGCGGCCCTGCCCCTGACGGGATGGCAGCTCCCGCTGGCGGTGGATGAATCGGCATCGGCACCATGAAGGCGCGCGTCCGCGGACTCGATGCGATGGCGGACTGGTGTGGGTCGCACGGGAGGGAAATCCCGCGGCAGCCTGAAACCCTGGCTGCTGGCATGGTGCTGACCAGGTCAGCGACACATGCAGGCAGATTCAGCCAGCGCCGCGCCGGCGTCATGCGCAAATGGGAATCCGAGGCGTCCCGATTGATGGACGAAAAAAACCCCGCAATCGCGGGGCTGTGGAGGCTCGGGAAGCCTTGGGGATCAGGACGATTCGCCGCCCAGGACATGCTGCTTCCACAAGGCGAAAGCCTCGTCTGGTGGCAGCTCGGCCAGAATGACGATGGGTGTTTCCTGCCGTGCGCGCAGCGCCGCGAAGTACCCGGCGCGGTCGGCGATGGCCTTGAGCTTGATGCCTTTCAGGAACAGCAGCTTGCCGTCCCTGATGAACAGCACCTTGTTGGCGATGTCGCGGGTGTAGGCGGTGCGCAGCTTGCGCTCGGCATGCTGTGCTTCAGCCAGATGATCGACCAGGTAGTCGAGCGTGATGTCGATGACCAGCGGGTCGTCGTCCTCGCCGGAGATGCCACCTTTCAGCATGTCGGGGGGCAGGCTCCTGGCGAAGGCTTCGGCCTCGGCCAGCCGTGCAGCCTGACCGCCGAGTGCGCGGATGAAGGTGGAACCGCCGTGCCCGTCGTTGCGGGCATCGGCAATGGCAACGCCATCGAACAGGACGGTGGCAGTGAAGCACAGCGTCTCTTCGCTGGCGAAATCCGCGACCTTGAGGTGTTTCAGGGTGATGCGGTCTTGCGTGATGATGGTTTCCATGGACATTCCTTGAGATCAGTCGGGAAACGCCACGCCCCTGCGGGACGAAGCGCTCATCCCGTAGGTTGGAGAAAGAGGCATCGATGCCCGCATGGGCAGCGTTCGCCCGAGCGATGCGACGGCGAACTGGCGGGTGGCATGGAGCAAGCTCCACGGCAGCCTGAAACCCTGGCTGCTGGCGAAGCCGACAATGTCGGCAACAGCGGATGCCAGCATCGGTTCTGGTACTGTCCGCGTCATCCGGAAACGGGAAATCAGCACAGCCGGATTCGCCCGCACCCGGTAGCGAGAACCGGTTTTTCGTCGGCCCACAAGAAGAAAAAACGCCCCCGAAATCGGGGGCGTGGAGAGATGGCACCGATCAGGCAGTGACCGCCTGCAATTTGCCGGTGTCATCGAAGACCAGGCGCACGGTGGCGCCGGCCAGCTTGGGTTGCACGCCATGGCGCAGCGCGTACGGCAGCAGCGCCTGGACCACGCGATCGGCTGATGACGAGCAGCCTACGGCGATGAAGGTTTCGATCAGGAGTGCGTCCTCGTCTTCACGATCCTCACCGTAGCGATCGTCGAACACATAGTCGCAGACCAGCCCGGTTCTGGCCCCCGCCGAGGGGGTCAGGTAGAGCGTGTATCCCTTGCGCACGGCCTCCACTGCGTACTCCACCGTCCCGAGATGGCCCTCCAGCCCGACATGCAGGGTATCGACCAATTCCAGCTCCACCTCGTAGTCGGCAAGTCCGGGATTGACCTCTCGATGCAAGGTGGTGCCGGTTCTGATGCGCACCTGCTCAGGGCTGACGACCTTGATCAGACGCTTGAGCCAGTGGCCGTCATCCAGACCGGGCTCGTCGAGTACATACGCTTTGGCCGCTTCCAGGTAGATCTCGGCGGTCGGCGCGGTTTCGTCGTCGGGCTCGATCTGCCAGACACCAAGCACTTCCAGGGCCTGTTGGGCGATCACGCCATTTCCGCCCAGATAACGCCGCCAGTATTGACGATAGCCGGCCGGCTCTTCGTCCCAGTCCCGGAACCAGGACAGAGGAACGAAGGGCACGTCGTTGAGCAGATCGGCGTTCGACGAGTTGAGGCAGACATGCGCGTAGTGCGTGACGAAGTCGCTGGCGGCAAGCGCCTGCTTCTTCTCGATCAGTGCCTCGCGGTAGGCCTGATCGACCGCAGCCTGGATACGTGGATGATCTTCCGTCTCGTTCAGCAGGTGCTGCCGATCCGGGAGCTTCGCCAGCGTGTTGTCAGGCAGCAGGACGACCTGGCGTTCCTGGCTCGTGGGCAGCCTGTCGATAGGTCGTCCGCCGATGGGCAGTCCCTGAAGAAAGCAGCGCCACTGCGTGCGCGTACCGGACAGATTGATCAAGACCTTGCCCATGGACGTCTCGCGCCAGTGCAGATCGGGCTTCGCCAACGGGCGTGGCACTTCAGCGCCGTTGAGCCAGACCGGCACCGGAAAGGCTTCGCACAGACGCTGGAGCTCGTGCTCCACCCAGGTGGGCAGATCCTGCCCGGCCTGCACCGGCTTGACGCCTTCGAGGTGGATGGCGGTGCCCTCCAGATGGGAGCCTGCGATGTCTTCCTCGATCGGCTCGCCGGCAATGATCTCGGCGGTTCGCGCGCTGAACAGTTTGTCGCGCGAATGCACCGTCAGAGTCTTGGCGAAGTACAAGGTCGAGAGCACACCGAGGCCGAAGGCGTTCTCGCGCGCCTTGAGTTGCTTGTCCCAGCCGGATTCGGCGATGAAGATCAAGGTCTGCAGGTCGCTAATGCCGATGCCATCGTCGGTGATGGTCAGGCTGTCCTGGTTCACCGTGATGTGGATCGCGCTGGCCTGGGCGCGGCGGGCGTTCTGTAACAGTTCGCCCAGCATCGAGCCCTGGTTGAACGCATGGCGCAGATTGGCGATGAGGCTGTGCTGGTTGGTCTTGAGACGAAGGGTTCTCATGAGATGACTCCTTGGATAATGGTTTGCACCGGACAGGCACAGCGCTGCCCGGTGCGACGGGGCACTGAACAGGCGGATGCCGGTGGGAAGGGGAATGGGCCGGTCGGCCCGAGGGAGAAGCAGCATCGACGCCCGGAATGGGCGCGTGTCCGCGGCACGATGCGATGCGGACAAGGACGGTCGGCGCGGAGGGTCCGCGACGCAGCCTGCACGACCCTGGCTGCTGGCAACGGCTGACGAATCAGCGATGCAGGCCCGACAATGCGCCTGCCGTTGCGTGGTGTCGCTGATCAATGCGCAGTCGTGCGCCCCGCGTTGTCCAGAGTCTGCAGCAGGCGCCGGCCCAGCCAGGCCATGCACGGCACCGCCATCGAATTGCCAATCGCCTTGTAGCGCGGCGCCTCGGCGGCCGGCTTGTGGTTGAGGATTCGTTCGGGTGTCTCCTGTTCGTGTGACCGAGGCAGAATTGCCGGGTCGTCATGGCGGATGCGCAGGAGAAAACACGCCGAAGGCTGGCCGCCTTCGGCTTGGAGGAGGAAACCACCCGTGTACTGGTTCAGGTTGCGGTCGTCGGTGGAACCGTTCGCTGTCTCAGCATTCACCCGGCCCTTGTCGTGGTTGGGGCCGGCATCGTCTGGCGCACATCCGCGCACAAAGGGAGCCCGTTCTTTTCACCGGTGGGCGCCGGTGTCGAATACCGCCAACCCTGAAGGGTCTCCTGATGCCTCGACCCCCATGGCAGGCAAGGCATCAGGAGACCCTTCGCAGCGGGCGGGACTGTTACTGATCGAGGGAATACGCGGTGCGTGATTCGAGGAAAAAAGGCCTTCTCGCCCCTCGCAAGGGGCGCGCACACCGCAACAGAAGGTATCGCGTGCTGGGAGCCTCGCAGGGCTGCGGGGCGGTGGTCACGTTGCCGGGGGTGGTCAACGCGACGACGGGTTCTCTGTCTTTCAGGAGGCCTTCGGGCCACCGCGGCGCTTGCGCGGCGCGGCACGCTTGCCCGATTCGATGGGCAGCGTTCCCTTGCAGTCGGGGTATTTCGCGCAGGACCAGAATGGACCGCTCTTGCCGCTGCGCTGGCGCGTGGCACCGCCACACTGCGGGCATGCTGGCCCCTCGGGAATCTTGATGGACAGCGAGGTGCCACGGTACTGCGCAATCAACTGCGTGACCCAGGCCGCCTGCTTGTCGATGAAGGTATCGAGCGCGAGCTGTCCGGTTTCGATCATGTCGAGCGCCTGTTCCCACACCGCGGTTGTGCCGGGATCGGCGATCGCGGCGGGCACGGTGTCGATGAGCGTGAAGGCGGCATCCGAGGCGCGGATGGCCCGTCCTTTCTTGATCAGGTAGCCACGGTTCAGCAGGCCGCCGATGATATTGGCGCGGGTCGCTTCGGTGCCGATGCCCACGGAATCTTTCAGCTTCTGTTTCAGGCGTGGGTCTGACACCAGTTTGGCGACGCTTTTCATCGCCTTGACCAACTCACCTTGGGTGTACGGGCGCGGCGGCAGCGTCTTGAGCGCCTTCAGATCGACCCCAGCCACCTGGCACGCCAGCCCTTGGTGTAGCGCTGGCAGCACCTGGCTGCGGGGTGCGGCGTCATCGCCGGCATCGTCGGGTTGCGGCTCGGCCAGTACCAGGCGCCAACCCGGCACGACTACGTGCTTGCCCACGGCCTGCAATGTCTGGTCGCCGCAAGAGAACCTTGCTGTCGTGCGGTCGAACTCGTGCGGCGGAAGAAATTGCGCCAGGTAGTGGGCGCGGATCAGGCGGTAGACGGCCAGTTCCTTCTCGCTCATCGCCGACAGGTTGGCGGGTTCGAGCGTGGGGATGATGCCGTGGTGGGCCGATACCTTGGCGTCGTTCCAGGCGCGCGAGTGCTGGGTGCGGTCGAGCTGGTCGATGATCGGGCGCAGGCTCGGATCGGTCTTGAGCAGACTGTCGAGCACCGTGGGCGCTTCGGCATGCATGCTTTCGGGAAGATAGCCGGAGTCGCTACGTGGATAGGTGGTGGCCTTGTGCGTCTCGTACAGGGATTGGGCGATCTCTAGCGTCTCCTGGACATCGAGGCCGAACTGCTTGGAACACACTTCCTGCAAGGTGCCGAGATCAAACGGCAATGGCGCGCCTTCGCGCATGCGTTCGGTCTCGACCGATACCATCTGAGCAGCGCCAGCGGCGCGGATGCGCTGCACCGCCTGCTGCGCAACAGGCTCCTGCAGGCAACGGCCTGCATCGTCGGTACTGGCCGATGGCGGCAGCCACTGCGCGGTGAATGTCTGGCCTGTGCAGGACAGCGCCACTTCGATGGACCAGAACGGGACGGAGACGAAGGCCGCGATTTCACGATCGCGATCGACCACCAGTCTGAGCGTGGGGGTCTGCACGCGTCCGACCGACAGCACGCCGTCATAGCCGGCCCGGCGCCCCAGGAGGGTGAACAGGCGGCTCAGGTTCATCCCCACCAGCCAGTCCGCTCTGGAGCGCGCCAGCGCCGAGTGATACATGGGCAGCGTGTCGCCCGAAGGCTTCAGCTTGCCGAGCGCGGCATGGATCGAGGCGTCGTTCAGTGCTGACAACCACAGCCGTTGAATGGGGCCGCGATAGCCACAGAGATCGATGATCTCGCGCGCAATCAGTTCGCCTTCGCGATCGGCGTCGGTGGCGATGACCAGTCCGGTCGCCTTGCTCAGAAGGTCTTTGACGACCTTGAATTGCGCTGCGGTCTTGGGTTTGACCTCAACCCGCCAGTGCTGGGGAATAATGGGAAGTTGCTCGATCGTCCAGCGCTTGAGCTGTTCGTCATAGGCTTCCGGCGGCGCGGCTTCGACAAGGTGGCCAATGCACCACGTCACGACAACGCCGGGGCCGTTGAGGCAACCATTGCCGCGCTGCCTTGCGCCCAACAGGCGCCCGATGTCCTTGCCTTGCGAAGGTTTTTCGCAGAGAAATAGCCGCATGCCTGTCCATCCAAATCACATTGCCGATGTATCTGGGCAGCAGCATGTCTGGATGTTGCGAACCTCACCGCAAACAAGAGGAATGTGCAGGCACCCGCTTTGATCACGGAAACGGCGGCATATCCGACCGGGGGCGTTGGGCGTGCGAAGTGTTGATGTGTACTGGAGCTTCTTGCGCTGGGCGCGCGAAAACGCGGTGGATGTTGGTGGAACCTCGCTTCCCGAAGACAGGAAGACGGAGCGAGCCTCGGTAGGCTCGCCCCTGGAGATGCGCCTACTCCGACGGTGGCGGCTGCTCCGCTGATGTCGGCTTCGGGCTGAGCGTGACCGACTCGATCCGGTACGGCAGGATGCCGACGCTGCGCGCATTGATCTGCCAGGTCTCGCGCGGCTTCTCATCCTTGTCCTCCCAGGGTTCGCGCTCCATGCGGCCGATGACCAGAACGCGCATGCCTTTCTGGTACAGATCCTTCCAGTGCTCGGCATCGCGGTGCCAGATTTCGACCGGCGCCCAGAAGCCACCACGGTCCTCGAAGGTGCCGTCCTTCTTGGGCACCGGGTTGTCGAAATAGACGTTCAGGCGCAGCAGGCGACTGGGTTCGTCGTTGCCATTCGGGAACTCGCGGTACTCGGGCGGCGAGCCGATGTTGCCTTCTCCAGAAAAATGCGTGCTCATGTTGTGATCTCCGTGGTGGTTGAAATGCCCGTGCCAAGCCGGCCCCGGGCGCGTGCTGGGATGCCTGGCGCAATCACCGATCGTGCATTGCGGCGGGAATGGATTTGAGCCGGCGCAGATAAGCGTCCTCGGCCTGGGCCATCTTGCCGGCGCAGTCCTGGGCCTGCCGGCCGAGGGTATGCAGCAGACTGATCTGCATGTTCAACGCGATGCGCTGCTGTTCCAGCGCGAGCAGATCCTCCAGCAGATTCACCGGCGTGGCCGTGGAGGCCATGACCTCCTGCCAGAGGGCGACGCCCATCGCCGAGCGGTCGTGCTTGCGCCAGCGCAGAAAGGTCGTGCCTGCGCCGGTACGCTGCTGGGCCAGTTCAATGGACAGCAGACGGAAGGGATAGCCTCGCGCCTGCGCCAGCACGCGCCGCTGCGCCAGGTCAATCAACTCATCCCTGAGCGCGTGACACCGGTTGACCCAGTCTTCGAGATCCCCTTTACCCTTAAAAGCCCTTAAAAGGCCTTTTAGATAGCCCGCCTGTTCCAACTGGATGAAGTCCGCCTGTTCCAGGGGCTGGAAGTGCCGGCGTTGGTTCGGTTCGCGTACTGTCATGCTGACTCACCCTCGTCGGATGAGGCTGCTTCGGCGGGGTCTGCCGCAGCATCCGGCTCGCTGGCTGGTTCGGTTTCGGGGGCGGTGCGCTGCTGCAGGCCACGGCGTGCGATCGGCGGCGCGAAGCGGCTGCGCCGGGTACCTTCGAGCACGTCCTGGGGCAATTCACCGTACTTTTCCAGCGCCGCCCGTGCTGCGGCATTCTTCGCCGCGAAGTCGTCGCGCGTGGTGCCGGAATACCGGTACTGCTGCGCCAGCGAGAACAGGCTGCGCAATGAGTGCGCGCCGTCGTTGAGCCAGCGTTCGAGTGTCGAGCGATCGATCAGCGCGGTGTGGTGGGCCAGGATCAGACGTCGGGCAAGATCGTCGTAGTCCGCCAGCAGATACACCGCCATGAAGCCCAACTGCGAGGACACGAACAGCGGCAGCTTGACCGGCTGGACGTTGAGGTTCTCGCCCAGGCTCAACGCAGGCGGCACGCCGGCCAGTGCCTGGTCTACTTGCTGACGCAGGGTCTGGAGCTGTTCCTTGGTGGTGGATAGCTTGTCCTCGATGCGCAGCATCCACCAGTCCGAATAGGGGTCGTCCTGTTCGGCACCGCGCTTGAGCTTGTTCATGATGGAGACAAAGCCGTTGAGGCCGATGATGCCGGGCCTGCCTTCGGCCGGGGCGCGGCCATGCCAGATGCGGGACGCATGGTGGGTGTGCAGGGTCAGGGACATCGCGCTGCGCAGCGATCCCAGGTTCAACTGAAGGGATTCGGTGGCATTGTTCTCTTGGGCCATGGTGACGACTCTCGGTGATGAATGAGTCGTCAGCATCCGGGTTGGCCGGAAGGCCGTCAGTCATCAAACCGAACCCGCCGCTTGCCTGATTTGTCGGAGCGGCCAGCCGCGCGCATCGTTCGGAAGCACCGTTGCGATGCCGCACCGGAAGGCTGCGTGTTGCGCTATACCCGGGGTATAGGCGTCCATGGCGCTCAGTGGATGCTGCCGGGGGAGCACGGTGTGGATCAGGGCCGCTGCGGGCGGAAGGCGGTGTGTTCCGCTATACCCGGGGTATAGGCGACGGTGGAACACCTTGGACATTGCAGAGCAGCTTCCGGGCTGATGACTCTCGACGCCGTGCCGGCTCGCGGGCGTGTCAGGTCGAGCGCAACAGTTCCTGCAGGCGCGCCAGATGAGCTTTCGCGACTTCCGCATCAGCAGGTGTGGCGGGCGGCGGATCGGGCTCTGGTGTCCTGTTGACTGGCGCCGCAGGCGCCTTCTGTGCAGCCCAGGTGCGAAATTCTCCCCGTAAGGCTTTCTGAATGATGCCGAACAGGTAGCCGGTGGGATTGCGGATCGTCGTGGAGGCGCAACGTGCATCCCATTCGTCCAGCAGGGCTTGCCGCAGATCGTGATCCACTGACTGCATCGCGGCCAGCGCGCCGTTCTGCTGCTCCGCCTTCAGCGCCAGGAAGCGCCTGGGCAACTGCAGTTGCTGACGTTCTTCTTGCGCGCGCGGTACTGTACGTACTTCTTTAATACTTTCTTTTATACGTACTGTACGGTCCGACTTCGGATTCCGAAGTGCGCCGTTTTCCGGGCTTTTCCGGCCTGCTTCGGAATCCGAAGAGAGGTTCGCCAGATTCCGAAGACGGTCGTCGGAGCCGTCTTCGGAATCGTGTTCGCCGCCGCCCTGTGGATAACTCGATGTGCCGTTCCAGCCCTGCGCTGACAGCCGCTGTGACAGAATCTCCAGGCGACTCGGCAGCACTCGGCCGCTGAGCATGGGGTCTTGCGTCAACTCCTGCAGGGTGGTCGCGCCCACGCGCTGGACGGATTTGCTGGCATGCGTCAGTGCCTGGCTGACCAACTCCAGATAATCGGCATCGAGCTGGATGGCTTCGTAAGGGGTGAGCGGTTCGTCGTGCAGGACGTAGAGGTTGCCCTGAATGCGCCCGCTTCTGGGATCACGCCGGCGCCGCACCAGGCTGATCCAGCGCGTCAGTCGCAGCACGGTCAGCGCTCGGGCCACCGTCTCGTGCGATGCCCTCTCGGCACAAGGCATGGAGGCCAGCCAAGGCGCAAGCTGGTCGTAGGTGGGCATGGCGGTGATGCCGTCGTCCGCCAGCATCAGGCGGAACACCTGCCAGCCGTTGCGTTCAAGCGGTGTCAGGCGCCGGTCCAGCAGCAATGCACGCGGCACGCTGTCGTGTCGATTGCCACTATAGAGAAAGCCGTCGGTCGGTGGTGAGACTGCAGATGGGGCCGGCGGCGGCTGTTGAGGTGCCAGTTGGCCGAGCGCCTGCTCGAACAGCTCGCCCAGCCGGACGGGGCCGCGCGTAGGGTGTGGCCCATCCGTCATCAGGTCAGCCCTTCATCGATCCATCCGCGCAAGGCATTCCAGATCACGGACAGAGGCAGCCCAGTGGCCTCGGCGAGATCCGCCGCGACGCCCAGCATTCCCATGTCGTCGTTGCTGTCGACTTCCTGCTCCTTCACTGTCGAGGACCAGCGCTTCCACAGGTCGGTGTCCTGTTCCTCGGTCAATACCGGATGCCGCCCCTTGCGTTTCGGCAGGCCGATGACACTGCGACGCAAGGCGATCTCCTGGTGGGTCAAGCCGAAGAATTTGCTGATCAGCTCCGTGCTGGCGCCCAGGCGCAGTAGCCGATCGATCTTCACCACCTCCTCGGTGACGTCTTCTACCTGGTGCAGCAGACGACGCAGCACATCGCGGTTGACGACTACCGAGCACCACGACACGTTGGCGTTGGCCAGCACGCTGGCCATCGCGGGATGCTTGAGGGCATCCAGATCCTTGTCGTCGAACCCCATCGACTTGGCCCGGCGCAACTGGCCGTTGCGTAGATCATGAAGTGCCTGGGCGATCACTGCCTGGTTAAGTGGGTGAGGTCCGGACATGGCTACGCCTCTCATGATCCGGTGATGGCATGGTCGCCATCGGCGATGCCGGACTCGATGTCCCTCAAGCGACGGGCAAGCCGCAGCAGGCGGAACAGTTTCACCAGGGCGTTGTCGCTGAGCCTGTGTGGCAAGCCTTGCTGCGCTCCGGTGACTGCCGGGGTACCTTGTAGAAGCGCTCCCAGCATTTCGGTGAGAATCGAAAGATCGATGCTCGTGACCGACTGATCGGTCGCCAAGTAAGGCGTGCTCAGGGCATGCAGCAGTGCCAGCGTCGCCTGGGCGTGCCGATCGGGTGTTGGCTCGGCCTCGGGCTGCCGGCATCGAAAACCGATGCCTTCCTGGCACGCCTCGACCAGGTCTTGCAGAGCGGCTTCGCCGGCAATCTCGCGGGCGAACTGCGCGATATGCGTGCGCAGGCGATCGGGGTCGTCCAGCGCGGGTTCGATGTACCAGACGTCGGTAATCGGATAGAGACTTCCTGCCTGAATCGGGATCGACTGCAAGACGTTGCGCTCGAAATCCGGCAACGTCTCGCCGGTGTGATCCGCGACCAGGCGCTGGATGGATTGCAGCCGCTCGGTTGTGCCGGCTGGCGATACGATGTGCTCCTGCAACAGGGTGGCACGCTGCGCATCGTCGGATTCCTCCGGACCCGGTGCGGGCGGCGCGGCTGTCGGCGCCGAAGGCGTCGTCGATGTCTGCTCCGGTGGCGGGGGCGAGGATGGCTGCCCGGTCGACGCTGTCGATGGCGACGACAGGGATGGTGCTGGCGCGGGAGGTGATTCGGGTTCGCCGGCAGGCTCGCTGCTGAGGACCTGCCAGCGCCGATCCGAGTCGGTAATCTCGAAGAGCAGCGTGTCGTATTCCATGTCGAGCAGATCGGCCATCTGGCCGACCAGTTCGTCCTGGACGCGCTGAACGCTGAAGCCGCCCGCCGCACTGTCGAACAGTGCCAACACGTCCTGGAACAACGTGGGGAAATCGAGGTGGGAGTGGGCCTGGCGATTGCGGGCCGACCAGACTCTGTCGGCGGCGCGCCGCAGGCTGGTCAGTTGCTCGACCTGGTGCCGCCCCAGGCCGGCGTAAAGCACGGTCGGGATGGCGGGCAGCAGATATTGGATGGCCTCTTGCATCCGGCTGATGTGGGGTTGCGGCACGGGATAGCCGTCCGCCTTGAGGCGGCGTGCCAGCTCGGATTGGGACAAGGGTTTGCCGGTTTCCTCTTCATACAGTTCCCGGGCTTTCTGCACGCCCAATGCGCGCTCGATGAACGACAGGCCGCCGTGCAGCTCGTTTTCCGCGAGATGGCCCGTCAAGGAAACTATTTCTCCGCGTTCTGGCCATGGCCGGAACTGGCAGGCAATGCGGAAGAAGCGCTCGTCCCGTGTCTCGCTCCAGAGTTCGCGCAGGATCGCCAGACGCGTATTGCCGCCGTTGCGGATGATGTAGTGATCCGCGCCTGGACGCCGCGTGATGGGCGGGGGAGCGTCGAGTCCGCGTTCGCGAATCGACGCCTTGATGTCGTCGTAAAGCGGGTTGCGGGTGAGGCGCGGATCAAGCTCATACGGCCGCAGTTCATCGAGCGTCACGACCATCGGCGTATCCTCAATCGGATCGCTCAAGCTGCTCGCGACGGGGCCGCTGCGCGTGAAGCCATCGCTCAGGAGCTTGTTTGCAACGTCCTGGGGGGAGATGTCAGGCATGGCCATCTCCTTCCTGCGTAGGAAGCTCCGAGGGTTCGAGCCCACGCTGGGCTCGCCGCAGCATGGCGCGGGCGTTGAGCCCCGCTCGGTGGTCGCTGGCGGTGGCGCTGGTGAAGATCGGTGGCAGGCCCGGCCGGGTGAACTTGAGATGTCCACCTGGGGTACGAACGACCTCCCATCCTTCGCTCAGGGCATACTCGATCAGCGGCAGCAACCGCTTGTGGCCGCGGGCCAGTTCATGGGCGTTCGACATGGGCGAACCTCCCTCCGGCCTTGCCGGTGACCGCTGCGAACCGTTCCTGCCACTGAGGGCATAGCTCATTTGCCAGGCCGCGCACGATCTCCAACGCGGCCAATGCCTGACGGCCCGAAGGCCGTCGATGCTCGACGCGATGAACAGGCAGGCCTCGGGTGGCTGCGCGCGGAAAAGCTTCGATCGCAGGAATTTCAGTGGCCAGTACCTGGATGCTGGCCTGCTCCTGGAAGATCAGGCGTAGCGTCTGCTGGATCAGGCGCGCGTTGGACGAGACGGCGGGGACGCGGTTTATCAGCAACTGCAGTGCGGGCGGTTCAATGCCCAGCTTTCGGTACGGCGTGATGTCCTCGACCAATTGCAGGGTTCCACGCCGCAGTTCGCGTGCAGCCAGGATTTCCGGTGTGACGGGCGACACGGCCTGCTGGGACGCCAGCAGTGCCATTTCCAGCAATACGCTGCGCGCGCCCTGGGTGTCTATGACCACCAGATCGTAGTGCGGCTGGAAGTTTGGCATCAGGTTGCGCAACCGCAGGCGTCCATCTGGGGCGTGCAGCAGCAAGGTATTGAGCTGCCGGTGCTCGTCGTTGGACAGCACCAGATCCAGGTTGTCGATGACGGTGCGCGACACCAGGTTCGCCAGGTCGCGTTCGTTGAAGGCCAGAAGCTCGTAGATGCCGCCCGGTGCGCGATGCTTCAGCTCGTAGTAGGACGACAGGGTTGGCTGCATGTCCAGGTCGAGCAGCAGCACGCGCAGACCTGCGTCGGCGATGAATGCGCCGAGGTTGGCCGCGACGGTGGTCTTGCCCACGCCGCCTTTGGTCGAAATGATGGATACGACCTGCATAGGGCTCTCCTCAGACATCGCTCGGGAGAGCTGGCTGCTGCGCGCGGTTCTTGAGACGTTCGGTTATCCACAGATCGATCTCGGTGGAATCCCATCCGACAGCGCGAACGCCGAGGCGTAGCGATTGGGGAAACTCACCCTTTTTCATGAGCGAGTAGATATGCGCGCGTTTGAATCCGGATTTGGCCTCGACTTCGTCCAGCCGCAGGATGCGGCGCTCGCCGGGCAGCAGTGCAGTGGGCTGCGACATAGTGGTCACTCCTTAACGCTCAGTGGCGTTTGTTGGGGTGACCTCTATTCAATAGACATGGCTTCCGAAGTACATTGCAAATGCAATTTCCCAGACTGCAGATACAAGCTGGAAAACCTCAAGCAACTACGCTAGCGCTGCCCAGCTTCCTCCGTGCGCTGGCGAACTTGCCGTTCAGCGTGCGCTCGGTGATGCCCATGGTGCCGCCACGATGAGCGATCAACGCGCTGACGATGGCCTCCTGGGTGCTGAAGCAAGAGTGCGGCTTGCCCGAAGGAGATCTGCTCAGCATCAGCTCCAACATGCTGCCAATGATGTGCAGGTAGGTGGCCTCCGCACGATCACTGAGAGAACACTGGCCGCAGGCTGGGATTGCCCCAGATTGCTTGAGCAGTTCTTCGTGACGCTCCTTGAGGTTCCGCAGTTCGCGACGACAAAGCTCAAGCTCCGCCTTCATGGCTTGGCGTTCCACCAACATGGCCTGTCCGGCTTCCAGCGTGATGACGGGGTGCGCGATGCGCTCGATGCGACTGAAAAGAAAAGCAGGTCGATGCCCTGGGTAGTGGGTTTGCATCCAGTGTTTGAGATCGAGGTGGCGCACGGTCAACTCATGGGAATCAAGCAGGGATTCATCGTTCAACGTGATGCCGTTTCGACCATAGGGAAGCTCACCGTTGACGATGGCATCGTAGATGCGTTCCGTGCAGAGTCGCAGTTCATCCCATCGGGGGCAATTGAGCGTTCTCGGCAGATTTCTAGGCGACGAGATGGAGGACAGGATTTCTTGCGAGTAACGCCATAATCCTGCCCAGCGTATGGCGGCCTCAATCGGACGATAGAACACCTTTGAAGCTGGCAGCTCTTCATGCATGTCTCCATCTCCTTGCGGGAGCGCTACATCACCGACTCCTCTGCTGCCGATCGACGTATGGTCACGGCATTTGTTGTTTGGCTTCTTGGGCGCACGTTGGCGGGGTATGCCGAAGCATGTTGGGTCCACATGCTCAAGGCCAGTGGCCATTGCCCGCTCGATATGTGAAAATCGCGATGCTTCGACCATCGAGCGATTAGTGACCGCACCTGGTTGCGCTTGTACACGCCTGTCAGCGTCGTCGGCCTTGATTTTTTCATCAAGACTCATTTCGTATCGCGTGTTCTATAAGGGGTCTAACCGACTTGCCTCGGCGCTGCGTCTATGCGGTTTGATTGGTGCTGGCCAGGGGGGAGGCGATGCCGGTGAGACTTCCACGGCATCCTGATAGATCGACATAGCAACTGACTGCCTCGCTCCGCCTTGCGCATGATCAGCTGTGCAAGGCTGAGAGATGCGCACTCAGTTCGCGCACACGTACGCGATGCAGCGGACTGCCTCGGCACGGGGTAGCACGCAGGTGAGCGGATGGTGTTGGCGGCGAGTGGAAATTGGTGGACGGTCTTCGTTGACGACGCCCGAAAACGAGGCTAAAATTGAGGCCTTCGTTGAGACCCTCAGCGAAGAAAAGAGTTGGAAAACATACGCTTAGCGCGTCAGTGCTAGTCCCGTTTCCCGCTCCAGATTCAGGAAAAACCCGGCCCACAAGGCCGGGTTTTTGTTTTCTGCTCCGCATTTCTCCCCCATGGGCATGGGTTCGTCGGTTATACTCGCTCACTTCCATCCCAAACCTGTTACTTGCAAGGGTGGTCATCATGCGTGTTCAATCCCTCTTTATATACCCGGTCAAGTCTCTGGCTGGCATCGAAGTGTCTTCATTCGAACTGGATGAATTCGGACCCGCGGGGGACCGCCGTTGGATGCTGGTGGACGATCAGGGGCAGTTTATTACCCAGCGACAGCTGCCTTTGTTGGCAAACGTTGCGACCCGTCTAGGGCCTCAGGGTGTTGAGATCGGTGTTCCGGGGCAGGGTGACTTTGGCCTGAGTCCCGGCAATGGCAGGATGGCGGTCAAGGTCTGGCGCGATACCGTGGACGCCGTGACCGGCCCTGAGCCGGCCGATGCGGCGATCAGTCGTTACGTAGGCCAGTCCCTTCGTTTTGTGTACATGCCCGATGAGAGTTTTCGTCGTGTAGACCCGTTGCGGGTGCCGGAAAACCGCCGGGTCGGATTTGCCGATGGGTTCCCCTTGCTGATAACCAATCAGGCATCCCTGGATGAGCTCAATAGCCGGCTGGCCAAAGCCGTGGAAATGCGACGTTTTCGGCCGAACGTTGTCATTTCAGGGGCTGAGGCCTGGTCTGAAGATAGCTGGCAAAGTATTACCGTCGGTGAAACCCGGTTTTCGGTCGCAAAACCCTGTTCCCGGTGCATCATGACCACGGTGGACCCGGATACTGGCCTGAAAGATCCGGATACCGAGCCCCTCAGAACGCTCTCCCGTTATCGCAAAACCGGGGATGGTGTGATTTTCGGCCAGAATGTCGTTCACCAGGGTAGCGGGCGCCTTTCGGTCGGTGATGCGGTAGACATTTCCCAACAGGAGTCTTGATCAAGGTGCCTTTGTTAACACTGGAAAAAATATCCCTGGCTTTCGGCATGCATCCATTGCTGGATGAGGCAACCCTGATGATTGATCCCGGGGAACGAGTGTGCCTTCTCGGGCGTAACGGCGAGGGCAAGTCAACCTTACTGAAAATCGTCAGTGGTGACGTCACCCCGGATGCGGGTGTTGTCCGTCTTGAGGAAGGCTCGGTGCTTGCGGTATTGCCTCAGAGCCTGCCAGCAGACGATGTCCGGACGGCTTATGACGTTGTGGCTTCGGCGTTTCCGGAAACCGGCGAACTCTTGGCGGAGTTTCATCGGCTGTCCCAAAGTGCTGACGAGGCCTCCATGAATAGTCTGATGAAGGTCCAGGAGCGCCTGGAGTCACTGGATGGCTGGCGCCTTGATCAAAAGGTGAACACCATTCTGGGGCAATATGGCATAGACCCGGACCGCCGCCTCAACACCCTCTCAGGTGGGTGGCAACGCCGGGTTTTGCTGGCAAAGGCATTGGTGGCAGAGCCGGATATCCTGTTGCTGGACGAGCCAACAAACCACCTTGATGTGCCCGCTATTGCCTGGCTGGAGGAGGCCTTGACCCAGTTTCGCGGGGCGATGCTGTTTGTCAGTCATGATCGGGCATTTATCAGGCGCATGGCCACGCGGGTGGTTGAACTCGACCGTGGGCAGCTGATCAGTTTTGTTGCCAGCTATGACCGGTATCTCGAGCTCAAGGAGAAGGCGCTGGAAGATGAAGAGCGCCAGAACGCATTGTTCGATAAGCGCCTGAAACAGGAAGAGGCCTGGATTCGCCAGGGTATAAAGGCCCGCCGCACCAGGAACATGGGGCGCGTGCGGGCTTTGAAGGCTATGCGCGAGGAGCATCGACAGCGTAGGGTGCGAGGAGGTACGGCAAACTTCTCCGTGGAAGAGGCGGCGAAATCCGGAAAGCTGGTGGCAGAGTCGCGACAGGCTGGCTTCTCATACCCGGGCGGTCAACAGGTTGTGCGCGATATGGACCTGACGGTGATCCGGGGCGACAAGATTGGTCTGGTGGGGGAGAACGGCACCGGTAAAACCACCCTGGTCAGGTTGCTGCTTGGTGAGCTTGAGCCTACTGAGGGTAGTATCCGCCTGGGGACCAACCTGCAAGTGGCGTACTTTGATCAGCTTCGGGGAGAGCTGGATCTCTCACGTAATGCCCTCGATAACCTGGCTGAAGGCCGCGAATTCATTGATATCAACGGCCAGAGCAAGCATGTTCTGGGCTATCTCCAGGAATTCCTGTTTACACCTGAGCGTGCCCGTTCCCCGGTCAGGGTGTTCTCTGGTGGCGAACGCGCGCGTTTGCTGTTGGCCAAGCTTTTCAGCAAGCCGGCCAATATACTGGTGTTGGATGAACCTACCAATGACCTGGATGTCGAAACCCTTGAATTGCTGGAAGAACAACTAGGGAACTTTAACGGTACAGTCATCGTCATTAGTCACGATCGGGAATTTCTCGATAATGTGGTGACGGATACCATCTTTCTGGATGGCTCCGGTTCGGTACGGGAGTACGTTGGCGGGTACACAGACTGGCGTCGGCAGGGCGGCAGGTTTCCCTCGGAGACCTCCGGAAGTCGCCTCGACAAGCAGGACAAGCGTGATAAATCCGACAGTTCGGACAAAAATACGCAGCCGGTGTCAGAGACTGTGTCGCAGTCGGCAAAACCGAAGGCCGCAAAGCTGAGTTACAAGCTTAAACTGGAACTGGAACAGTTGCCGGGCAAGATTGAGGCACTGGAACGTGAGGTGGCAGAACTTCAGGAATCCATTTCTGCCCCGGACTTTTATTCAGGCCCACCGGACGAAGTCTCAGCCACTCTTGAAAAGTTGTCGGAAACGGAAACCCGACTGGAGTCGGTTATCGAGCGGTGGATGGAGCTGGAAGAACAGGCGAGTCAATGAATATCAATTATAATTTTAAATTTCATGATGGACGAAACATCGAATTCAAGGTGACCGGTGAGCCCGCGAAGCCACCGGTATCGGGATTCCCTTCCTGGGTCAGGCTTGAGCACTGCAAGTGCTCAAATTGTCCGCTGAAAGCGGGGGAGGTGGAATACTGCCCGGCGGCAGTTGAAATCCTGCCAGTGGTTGAGGCGTTTCAGGCCGAAGATGCCTACCAGAAAGTAGATGTAGAGGTCACCGACGACCGGCGCACTTACTCCAAGCAGACGACGCTTGAGGAAGCGCTGCGTTCGTTACTTGGGCTGAAGATGGCAACCAGTGGCTGCCCGGTCCTGTCAGAACTTAAACCGATGGCGCTGCATCATCTTCCATTCGCTAACAGCGACGAATTCGTTATGCGGAGCGTCGGCTACTATCTGCTGCAGCAATTGTTTGCCCAGCGGAACCAGGAGCAGGCTGATTGGGAGCTAAAAGGGCTGGTAGAACGGAATCAGAGGCTTCAGTTGGTGAATCAGGCGCTTTGGCAACGGATTCATGCGGTCTGCAAAGGCGACAGCAACCTAAAGGCATTGCTGAATTTCTTCTCCATGGCATCGAGTGTCAGCGTGTCACTGGAGAGTCAACTCAGAAAACTGCAGGCGAGAATGAAAGGGGAGGCGTAAGCCTCCCTTTGTCATGGTGCCTCAATCGGCGTTTGGGCGGGGTGGCTTAGTGAATCCGGATGGCCAGAACATCGCACTGGGTGCCGTGCAGTACGCCGTTGGCAGTTGAGCCCAGGAGCAACTGAAACCCCTTGCGGCCATGGCTTCCAACGATCACCAAATCAACGCCCTGGTCCTTTACCAGACGATGGATTTCGGATTCCGGACGGCCAACCGTGACAATCTGGTGACTTTTCGGTACGCCGTACTGGTCACCGTACTTCGCCAGCTGCTCGCGGGCGGCTTTGTCCAACTGGTCCTGAAGTTCGGTGAGGTCCATCGGGATATCACCACCGTAAGCGTAACCCACCGGCTCAACAACATGGACGAGAAAAAGCTCGGCACCATAGGCGTCGCAGATCGCTTTTGCTTTGTTCAGAACCTGCGGGGCTTCTTCTGTCAGGTCAATGGCAACCAGCATCTTGTTGTAGGTCGACATTCAGTCACTCCTTTGCGAATTGGGGTAATAGTCAGTATCAACAGTTTATACGAGAAAGTGTAGCGGGATTCTGACGGGCATCAACAGGAAGGAAAACTTCGGGCGGACCGTTAGTCCGCCCGAAGACACATCAGGCGTTACTTTCGAGGATTTCGATGGTGGTGGTCAGGCTGCGAATGATCCCTTTGGAATAGCGGTCAATGACGAAGCTGACGTTGTTTTCGTTGTAGTTGATGTAGGAGCTGCGGATGAACTGCCATTTGGAGCTGACATCATCAATGGCGGCCTTGAGCTCAGCACTGGCGGAGCCGGATTGTACCCGGGCCAGCAAGCTGTCAAACATCAGAGCCTGCTGGTCCAGCGACGCTTCGTCCGATGCGCCCTGGAACGTCTGGGCCACGGACGAGTGGGTGCGCGCGGAGTACCTTGCCATCATTTGTGCCATCACCACGGCTGCGGAGCGAGCAGACTCAATACGCGCGTCAGCCTGGGTGCCGCTGTTCTCCTGGGCAACACCATAAAGCTCGGTAGCGCGCTCGTTCATGCTTGACGCCTTGTTAGCGAGATCGGCCATCAAACGGAGGTCAGGGTAGCCGCGATCCCGGACTTCGTTGATGTTTCCGCGCATGAGATCCTTGAACTGATCGAAATCCTGATTCAGTCCTTCTACTTGTTGTGGCGACAGAACGCCACTGGTGCTGGCGATCACGGCGTTCATCGCATTATTGGAGGCATTGATACTGCCCACGATACGATTGAGGGCTTCCGTGTCGCCGTTGGCGCTGAATGCGTAGAACGAGTCCAGGGCCAGATAATTGTTGATGCGGAAATCGTGCAGATCTGACAGGAATTCTGCGCCGGTGTCCTGTGCCTGGGCGCCAAACGCGGTCAGGGATAGTAGTAGCAGTGCGGCAAGCAGTGACTGAATGCGCAGGCGAGCGTCTTTCATCGGATGAGTCTCCGTAATACTGTTTTATTATTGTGGACTAAAGTCGCATCTCGAAGTTAAAGTAACTCTGCCGGCTAATCAAGTAGTTTCCGGCTCTTACAGGCTGTACTCCCTTTTTTCTTCAGGTTTCATCAAGAAACAAATTGACAAACGCGTCTTTTTTTTTCATCGTGTGTCCTCACGATTCAAACGACTGTATGAATTTTTTGGATCGAATGATCGGGCAGTGACCGAAATCTCGCTGCACAGGCAGTCGGCTCGGCGTTTCGCCAACCGGTTGTCAGCAGTTCCAAACACAGACTGGAGATCAGTTGATGATTTACGAAGGTAAAGCCATCACGGTTAAAGAGATCGAAGGCGGGATCGCTCAGTTGGACTTTGACTTGCAGGGCGAGTCAGTTAACAAGTTCAACCGTCTCACCATCGAAGAGCTGGGCGCCGCAGCTGAAGCACTCAAATCCCAGAAGAACCTCAAGGGCCTGGTAGTCACCAGCTCCAAGGACAGCTTTATTGTCGGTGCGGATATCACCGAGTTCACCGAGCTGTTTGCAGGTTCCGAGGAAGACCTCGTTGCTAACAACCTGAAGGCGAACGAAGTTTTCAACGCCATCGAAGATCTGCCGTTCCCGACGGTTACCGCTATCAACGGTATCGCTCTGGGCGGTGGTTTTGAGATGTGTCTGGCCACCGACTACCGTGTTATGGCTCCCAAGGCCAAGGTTGGTCTGCCGGAAGTGAAGCTGGGTATCTTCCCGGGCTTTGGCGGTACTGTACGTCTGTCCCGTCTGGTGGGTGTGGACAACGCCGTTGAGTGGATTGCCGGTGGTACCGAAAACCGTGCCGATGCCGCTCTGAAGGTTGGTGCTGTTGATGCCGTGGTTGAAGCCGACAAGCTGGTAGCCGCTGCCGTTGCCATTATCAAC
This sequence comes from Marinobacter sp. KM021, assembly GCF_050707965.1. Taxonomy (NCBI): domain Bacteria; kingdom Pseudomonadati; phylum Pseudomonadota; class Gammaproteobacteria; order Pseudomonadales; family Marinobacteraceae; genus Marinobacter; species Marinobacter sp. KM021. Next base: position 1,339,241 of record NZ_CP136129.1, on the reverse strand, counting down.
CAGTGCAACGAAGGCAAGCTGGATAACCTGGCCCGTCGTGAAGAGAAGAAAGGCAAGATCAACCTGAACGCCATGGAAAGCATGATGGCGTTCGAGATTTCCAAGGCGTTCGTGGCCGGCAAGGCTGGCAAGAACTACCCGGCGCCGGTGGAAGCCATCAAGACCATGCAGAAGCATGCCGGCATGACTCGTGACAAGGCGATCGAAGTGGAAGCCAAAGGCTTCGCCAAGATGGCCAAGACCAACGTTGCCGCGTGTCTGGTTGGTCTGTTCCTGAACGACCAGGCCCTGAAGAAGAAAGCCAGCGCTTGGGAAAAAGAAGCTTCCGACGTGAAACTGGCTGCGGTATTGGGCGCTGGTATCATGGGTGGCGGTGTAGCGTTCCAGTCTGCACTGAAAGGCACCCCGATTGTCATGAAGGACATCAATCAGGACGGCATCAAGCTGGGCCTGAATGAAGCCAAGAAGCTGCTGTCCAAGCGTGTTGCCAAGGGCAAGATGGACGCCGGCCAGATGGGCGACGTTCTGAACAACATCACGCCGACCCTGAACTACGGTGATTTCAAGAGCGTAGATCTGGTTGTTGAAGCGGTTGTTGAGAACCCGAAGGTTAAAGATGCGGTTCTGCGTGAAACTGAAGACGCGGTTCGCGAGGACACCATCCTGACGTCCAACACCTCTACCATCTCCATCAACCTTCTGGCCAAGAACCTGAAGCGTCCGGAGAACTTCTGTGGCATGCACTTCTTCAACCCGGTGCACATGATGCCGCTGGTTGAGGTTATCCGTGGCGAGAAGACCAGTGACCGCGCCATCGCGACCACTGTTGCTTACGCCAAGGCCATGGGCAAGACCCCGATCGTGGTCAACGATTGCCCGGGCTTCCTGGTTAACCGTGTTCTGTTCCCGTATTTCGGTGGATTTGCCGCGCTGCTGCGTGACGGTGCTGATTTCCAGAAGATCGACAAGGTGATGGAAAAGTTCGGCTGGCCCATGGGCCCGGCTTACTTGCTCGACGTTGTAGGTATGGACACTGCCAAGCACGCCAACGAGGTGATGGCAGAGGGCTTCCCGGATCGCATGAAGGCCGACTTCAAGTCTGGCATTGACGTGATGTTCGAGAACAACCGTTACGGTCAGAAGAACGACAAGGGCTTCTACAAGTACGAAGAAGACAAGAAGGGCAAGCCGAAGAAAGTTGTCGACGAAGAAACCTACAAGCTTATCGAGCCTGTGGTTAACGGCAGCAAGGACTTCGACGAAGAAGAAATCATCGCCCGCATGATGATTCCTCTGTGCCTGGAAACCGTTCGCTGCCTGGAAGACAACATTGTTGAAGACCCGGCCGATGCAGACATGGGCCTGATCTACGGTATCGGTTTCCCTCCGTTCCGTGGTGGTGCTCTGCGCTACATCGACGACATGGGCGTCGACAAGTTCGTCGAACTGGCAGACAAGTACGCAGATCTTGGCCCGCTGTACGCGCCGACCGAGAAGCTGCGTGAAATGGCCAAGACCGGCAAGAAGTTCTTTGGCTAACCCTAACGAGATTTCCGAACGGAGAAAGATCTATGAGCCTTAATCCGAGAGACGTTGTCGTCGTCGATTGCGTGCGGACTCCGATGGGTCGTGCCAAAAACGGCTGTTTCCGCAACGTTCGCGCCGAGACTCTGTCCGCTGCGCTGATTGAAGCACTGTTTGAGCGCAACCCGAAGCTCGACCCGAAAGAAGTAGAAGATGTGATCTGGGGCTGTGTAAACCAGACCAAGGAACAGGGCTTTAACGTGGCACGGCAGATTTCGTTGCTGACCCGTATCCCTCACGAGTCCGCTGCCCAGACCGTTAACCGTCTGTGTGGTTCCGCCATGAGCGCCATCCACACAGCTGCCCAGGCTATCCAGACTGGCAACGGTGATGTGTTCATGGTGGGTGGTGTCGAGCACATGGGCCACGTACCCATGACCGCTGGCTTTGACCACAACCCGGCTGCGTCCAAGTACACTGCCAAGGCCTCCAACATGATGGGCCTGACTGCAGAAATGCTGGCGAAAATGCACGGCATTACCCGTGAGCAACAGGATGAGTTCGGTGCCCGTTCCCATCGCCTGGCTCACGAAGCTACCGTTGAAGGCCGCTTCAAGAACGAAATCGTTCCGGTTGAAGGTCATGACGAAAATGGCTTTGTGAAGCTGATCGAAGAAGACGAGACCATTCGTCCGGAAACCACGGCTGAGTCCCTCGGCCAGCTGCGTCCGGCGTTTGATCCGAAGAACGGCACGGTCACTGCCGGTACTTCCTCCCAGCTGACCGACGGTGCCGCTGCGATGGTGCTGATGTCAGCCGAGCGGGCAGAAGCCCTGGGCCTGAAGCCGATCGCCAAGATTCGCAGCATGGCAGTTGCCGGCTGTGATCCCGCGATCATGGGCTACGGTCCGGTTCCGGCTACCAAGAAGGCGCTGAAGCGTGCAGGCCTGAAAGTCGAAGACATCGACTTCTGGGAACTGAACGAAGCCTTCGCTGGCCAATCCCTGCCGGTTCTGAAAGATCTGAAACTGCTGGGCGTCATGGAAGAGAAGGTCAACCTGAACGGCGGCGCGATTGCCCTGGGCCATCCGCTGGGCTGCTCTGGTGCCCGTATCTCCACCACACTGCTGAATGTTATGCAGGCCAAAGGCGGTAAGCTTGGTGTTTCCACCATGTGTATCGGTCTTGGTCAGGGCATTGCCACTGTGTGGGAGCGCCTCTGATCGGTTGATCCGAATCAGTAACGCTCATCAGGAGGCCCGGCTTTTGCCGGGCCTTCCTGTTTCAGGGCCTGGTGTCTGCTGCTGATATTTGAAAAAAAGGCTGACTGAAATCAAAGAATGGGTTGTCTTGCAATTGTTGACCCTGTAAAACAGTGAGCCTATACACAATGGCAGCTCTGTGTTTTCCAGTTGCCTGATTTTTATGCGAGTTTGCGGTTTGTTCAGCTATTAACCGAATTATCGCCAAGGATACAGATCTCCGATATGGGTAAAAGTCTCGTTATTGTCGAGTCACCAGCGAAAGCGAAGACCATCAACAAGTACCTGGGCTCGGATTTTATCGTTAAGTCCAGTGTTGGCCACATTCGTGACCTGCCTGTCAGTGGTAGTGGCAGCCAGTCAGACCCGAAAGAACGGGCAAAGCAGGCCGCCGCCACCCGCAAGATGAGCCCGGAAGAAAAAGCCGAGCACAAGAAGCGTAAGTCACGGGAGCAGCTGGTTGCCCGCATGGGCGTAAACCCTGATGACGACTGGAGCGCCCGCTACGAGATACTGCCCGGCAAGGAAAAAGTTGTCAGCGAGCTCAAGCGATTGGCCAAATCCGCCGACCACATCTACCTCGCAACGGATTTGGATAGAGAAGGGGAGGCCATTGCCTGGCACCTTCAGGAGACCATTGGTGGCGAACCGGAAAAGTATCGCCGGGTGGTGTTCAATGAAATTACCAAGCGAGCCATTCAGGAAGCGTTCAAAGAACCTGGAAACCTCGATAACAACCGTGTAAATGCCCAGCAGGCGCGCCGGTTTCTGGATCGTGTCGTGGGTTATATGGTGTCTCCGCTGTTGTGGGCAAAGATTGCCCGGGGGCTGTCTGCCGGCCGGGTGCAGTCTGTTGCCGTTCGGTTGATTGTTGAGCGGGAGCGGGAAATCCGGAAATTCGTACCGGAAGAGTTCTGGCAGCTGCATGCGGATCTGACCGCAGATGGTTCCGCAGACCCAGTGCGGTTCGAGGTTACGCGTTACAATGACAAACCCTATCGCCCGGTAAACGAGGCTCAGAGCAAAGAGCACGTCGATCGCCTGAAATCTGGCGGCTTCAGGGTTTCAAAGCGGGAAGACAAGCCGACACGCTCACGCCCGTCGGCGCCGTTTATTACATCCACGCTCCAGCAGGCGGCGAGCAATCGCATGGGCTTCAGTGTCAAGAAAACCATGATGCTGGCCCAGCGCCTTTATGAAGCCGGTTTTATCACCTATATGCGTACTGACTCCACCAACCTGAGTCAGGATGCGGTAACGGGCTGCCGTGAATTTATCCAGAAGCAGTTCGGAGATCGCTATTTGCCGGACAGCCCCCGTTTGTATGGCAGCAAGGAAGGCGCTCAGGAGGCCCACGAAGCGATTCGTCCTACTGACGTATCCCGCAGGCCTACGGATATAAGCGGCCTGGAAAAAGACGCTGAGAAGCTTTATGACCTGATCTGGCGTCAGTTTATTGCTTGCCAGATGGCGGATGCCGAGTTCCTGAGTACGTCCATTGTGGTCGCCAATGGCGATTATGAGCTCCGAACCCGTGGTCGTATCGTCAAGTTTGACGGCTTCCTGAAAGCTGCGCCCCAGTCTGCCAAGAAAGATGAAGATGTGGCTCTGCCCGATATTAAGGTGGACCAGTCGCTGGATCTGAAAAAGCTGGACCCAACCCAGCACTTCACCAAGCCCTCACCAAGGTATACCGAAGCCAGCCTGGTTAAAGAGCTGGAGAAGCAGGGTATTGGCCGGCCTTCCACCTATGCTTCGATCATCTCGACCATCCAGGACCGTGGCTACGTTCGCCTTCAGAATCGCCGTTTCTATGCCGAGAAAATGGGTGAAATTGTTACCGAACGGCTGGCCGAGTCCTTCCCGAACCTGATGGATTACGATTTTACGGCTCGTCTTGAAGGTGAGCTGGACGAAATCGCAGAGGGTGATGTTCAGTGGAAGAAAGTGCTGAACGATTTCTACGCCAAGTTCCGCAATCAGCTCGAAAGCGCTGAGAAGTCTGATGGCGGGATGCGTGCCAACACCCCGACAGAGACAGACATATCCTGCCCGAGCTGCGGCCGTAATATGCAGATTCGCGTGGCCAGCACCGGTGTGTTCCTTGGCTGTTCCGGTTACTCATTGCCGCCCAAGGAGCGTTGCAAGACGACCATCAATCTGGTCTCTGGCGACGAAGTGGTCAGTGCTGATGAGGATGTGGAGGGCGAGGGCGAAACCCGCTTGCTGCGCAAGAAGCGCCGGTGCCCGAAGTGTGGTACTGCCATGGACAGCTACCTGATTGATGAGAAACGCAAGCTGCACGTTTGCGGTAACAATCCGGATTGTTCTGGCTATGAAGTCGAAGAGGGCAGTTTCCGCATCAAGGGTTATGACGGGCCGACACTCGAGTGCGATAAGTGTGGCTCGGAAATGCAGCTGAAAACCGGTCGATTTGGCAAGTATTTCGGTTGCACCAATACCGAGTGCAAGAACACTCGCAAATTACTCAAGAACGGCGAGCCGGCCCCGCCCAAAATGGACCCGGTACCCATGCCGGAGCTTCAGTGCCAGAAAGTGGATGACACTTATGTGCTCCGCGATGGTGCTTCCGGCCTGTTCCTGGCTGCCAGCAAGTTCCCGAAAAACCGGGAAACCCGTCCACCGCTGGTGATGGAAATCAAGCCACACCGGAAGGAAATTGATCCGAAATACGATTACCTGATGGACGCCCCGGAGAAGGATCCCGAGGGTAACCCGACGGTGATCCGTTATAGCCGGAAGTCCAAAGAGCAGTACGTGATGTCGGAACAGGATGGCAAAGCCACCGGTTGGTCCGCCTGGTATGAAAACGGCCGCTGGGTGCCCAGGGACAAGAAGAAGTGATTTTTTGCCACGGACGTGTGTGTCCGTGGCAAATCATTATTTCTTACGAAGCCTCTGAATCAGCGAAGACGTATCCCAGCGGTTTCCGCCCATCTCCTGCACATCTCCGTAGAACTGGTCCACCAGCGCCGTTACCGGCAGTCTGGAGCCGTTTTTGCGGGCTTCTTCCAGGCAGATAGCCAGGTCCTTGCGCATCCAGTCCACCGCAAAACCGTGCTCAAATTCGCCGTCAATCATGGTGCCGGAGCGGTTTTCCATCTGCCATGACTGCGCGGCCCCCTTGGAAATCACGTCAACCACTTTGCGTACATCGAGCTCTGCCTGTTCGGCAAAGTGCAGGGCTTCTGACAGGCCCTGAACCAGACCGGCAATGGCAATCTGATTGACCATCTTCGTTTTCTGGCCGCTACCCACCGGGCCCATCAGGTTGAGTGCCCGGGCATAGCATTGGAGTATCGGTTGAACCTTCCGGAAATCTTCATCATTTCCGCCGCACATAATGGTTAAAAGCCCGTTGTCAGCCCCTTGCTGGCCGCCGGATACCGGGGCATCAATGAAACCCTGACCCTTGGCCTGCGCGGCTTCAGCCAATGTCTCGGCAATGCCGGCAGAGGCCGTAGTGTGGTCTACCAGAATAGCGGTGCCCGGCGTATTGCTGATGATCCCCTCAGGGGCCGTGTAGACCTCTTCAAGGTCTTTGTCGGCGCCAACGCAGGTCAGTACCACATCGGCATTGTTGACCGCTTCTGCAATACTGTTGCAGGCTTTTCCTGGGTACTGTTTCGCCCATTGCTGAGCCTTTGCGCCACTGCGGTTCCACACGGATACGTCATGGCCGGCTCGGGCCAGGTGACCGGCCATCGGAAAGCCCATTACGCCAAGCCCGATAAAAGCGATGGTTGCCATGGTCTGCTCCTTGTCATCGTTGGATTGGGAGAGTTTTGTATTGCCATGATACGAAAAAAGCCGCTGGGTCAGCGGCTTTTTTCATTTCCGGACAATCCGAACGGATTACTTCTTCGGGTAGTCGCGCTTTGGCGAGCCGGTATACAGCTGGCGCGGGCGGCCGATGCGGTAGTTGCCGCTGACCATCTCGTTCCAGTGTGAGAACCATCCAATGGTGCGGGACATCGCGAAGATAACGGTAAACATGGACGTTGGAATACCGATGGCCTTCAGGATGATGCCGGAGTAGAAGTCGACGTTCGGGTAAAGCTGGCGCTTTACAAAGTACTCATCTTCCAGGGCGATCTTTTCAAGGCGCTGGGCGATCTTCAGCAGTGGGTCGTTCTCCAGGCCCAGTTCGCTCAGCACTTCGTGAGCGGTTTGTGCCATAACCTTGGCGCGCGGGTCAAAGTTCTTGTACACGCGGTGGCCAAAGCCCATCAGGCGGAAAGGATCATCTTTATCCTTGGCCTTGGCGATGAACGTCTCAATGTTGGACTCGTCACCGATTTCAGCCAGCATGTCCAGAACCGCCTCGTTTGCGCCACCGTGTGCGGGCCCCCAGAGTGCTGCGATACCGGAAGCGATACAGGCATAGGGGTTAGCACCGGTAGAGCCGGCCAGGCGGACGGTGGAGGTAGAGGCATTCTGCTCGTGATCGGCGTGCAGAATGAAGATCTTGTCCATTGCGTTGGCAAGAACCGGGTTCGGCTTGTACTCTTCACACGGTGTGCCAAACATCATGTGCAGGAAATTTTCAGCGTAAGAGAGATCGTTACGCGGATACATGAATGGTTGGCCAACGGAATACTTGTAGCACCAGGCCGCGATGGTTGGCATCTTGGCAATCAGGCGATGAGCTGTTACTTCACGCTGTTTGGGGTCGGTTACGTCCATCTGGTCGTGGTAGAACGCAGACAGGGCGCCAACAACGCCACACATGATAGCCATCGGATGCGCGTCACGGCGGAAGCCGTTGAAGAAGTTGCGCATCTGGTCGTGCAGCATGGTGTGGTTTTTGATGGTGTCGTGGAAGCGCTTGTTTTCGTCTTCGCTGGGCAGCTCGCCGTTCAGGAGCAGGTAGCACACTTCAAGGAAGTCAGATTGCTCGGCCAGCTGGTCAATCGGGTAACCGCGGTGCAGCAATACACCTTTGGCGCCATCAATGTAGGTGATGGCGGATTCGCAGGCTGCAGTGGATACAAAACCCGGATCGTAGGTAAAAACGCCTTCCTGGACTAGGCCGCGTACGTCGATAACGTCAGGGCCGACGGTGCCGGAATAAACCGGTAGCTCAATGGACTTATCTCCCACCGAGAGCGTGGCTTTCCTGTCGGTCATGGTGCTCTCCTGTTTGATTAGCTGTAACAGCTTTTCTGCATATGTAGATGCGCCAGAAAGCGCGTATTATCGCAAAACTGGCGGCAAAATATAGGGCGTCAGCCTTTTTTGTCAATGCACAAGTCTCGAAAAGCGGCAATTTAAATTTCCCGTGTAAATGAGGGATATCCGGAATAACGGTGCCAAACGGGTGAAATTGAATTTGTCAATAATGCTTATAGAGGGTGTGGGGCGCCTGTGGCCAAGGCTTTGGGCGTTGTTGCAAGTTTGTAATTACCGGGGTGTCTCCTTATAATCCGTAGCCCGGAATCGGGGATGAACCTCAATGTACGCTTCAGCATAGCAAGCTACCGGGTTACCATCCGCCCTCCTGAACCAATCGGTTATCGGTCTCGTATCGATCCTCCGATCCCAACATACCAACCATCCGCAGCCGGTTTTCGGCCCTGCGGAACCAAGAGAGAGTGTGAGAGCGCTGTGAATAGCAAACGACCAGTAAATCTCGATCTCGGCAAGTTCCATTTCCCGCTGCCTGCCATCACGTCGATCCTGCATCGCATCAGCGGCATCATCATTTTCGTTGGTGTTGCCTTCCTGTTGTACGGCCTGGATCTCTCCCTGTCCGGAGAAGATGGTTTCGCCCGGGTGAGCGAACTGCTGGACAGCTTCCTGGCGAAGCTGATTATCTGGGGCATCCTGTCTGCTCTGTTGTACCACCTGGTTGCGGGCATTAAACACCTGCTGATGGACATGGGTATTGCAGAAGAGCTTGAGAGCGGTCGCCTCGCCGCGAAGATCACTGTTGTGGTTTCCATTGTTCTCATCATTCTGGCAGGAGTCTGGGTATGGTAAGCAGCGTAACTAACCTCGGCCGCAGTGGCGTTTTTGATTGGCTGATCCAGCGTGTCACTGCCTACGTACTGGCTATTTACACAGTGTTTCTTCTGGGCTTCATGGTGATGACAGACATCAACTATGAAACCTGGAGCGCGCTGTTCGATCAGACCTGGTTCCGTATTTTTACCCTGTTGGCACTGCTTTCCCTGGGTGCCCATGCATGGGTTGGTCTCTGGACTGTGACGACTGATTATCTCAAATCCATGGCGCCCCGTTTCCTTGTGCAGGCGCTGTGCGGTCTGACCATGTTTGTGTACCTGATCTGGGGCATTCAGATTCTTTGGGGGCTTTAATCGATGGCTAACATCAAGACCATGTCTTACGACGCGATTGTTATCGGTGGCGGCGGTGCCGGTATGCGAGCCGCCCTGCAGTTGACCGAGACCGGCGTCAAAACTGCGTGTATTACGAAAGTATTCCCGACTCGCTCGCACACTGTATCCGCCCAGGGTGGGATTACCTGTGCGATCGCAAGCGCCGATCCTAACGATGACTGGCGCTGGCACATGTACGATACCGTCAAGGGTTCCGACTATATCGGTGACCAGGACGCCATCGAATACATGTGTTCTGTGGGCCCCCAGGCAGTATTCGAGCTGGAGCACATGGGCCTTCCGTTCTCCCGTACCGAGCAGGGCCGTATCTACCAGCGTCCGTTCGGTGGACAGTCCAAGGGTCCGGATAACCCCACCCAGGCCGCTCGTACCTGTGCTGCTGCGGACCGTACCGGTCACGCCTTGCTGCACACTCTTTATCAGGCCAACCTGAAGGGCGGTACCACCTTCCTTAATGAGTGGTATGCGGTTGATCTGGTCAAGAACAGCAAGGATGAAGTGGTTGGTGTCGTAGCCATCGAGATCGAAACCGGTGAAGTGGCGTACATCAAATCCAAGGCTACTGTCCTTGCTACTGGCGGTGCTGGTCGCATTTATGCCTCCACCACCAATGCGATGATCAATACCGGTGACGGCATTGGCATGGCGCTGCGAGCCGGCTTCCCGGTGCAGGATATGGAAATGTGGCAGTTCCACCCAACCGGTATCCACGGTGCTGGCACCCTGGTTACTGAAGGTTGTCGGGGTGAGGGCGGTTACCTGATCAATTCTGAGGGAGAGCGTTTCATGGAGCGTTATGCTCCGAACGCAAAGGATCTTGCTGGCCGTGACGTGGTCGCGCGTTCCATGGTTCTGGAAATCCTGGAAGGCCGTGGTTGTGGTCCCGAGAAGGATCACGTATTGCTGAAGCTGGATCACCTGGGCGAAGAAACCCTGAACCTGCGCCTGCCGGGCATTTGCGAACTGTCCCGTACCTTTGCGCACGTTGATCCGGTGAAAGAGCCGATCCCGGTCGTTCCGACCTGTCACTACATGATGGGTGGTGTTCCCACCAACGTGGGTGGTCAGGCACTGACTCAGGACGAAAACGGCAACGATAAACCGATTCCCGGCCTGTTTGCCTGCGGTGAGGCTGCCTGTGTATCGGTACACGGCGCCAACCGTCTGGGTGGTAACTCCCTGCTGGATCTGGTGGTCTTCGGTCGTGCGGCTGGCCTGCACATTGAAGAGCAGCTGCGCGGCGGTTTCGAGGTTGATGGTGCCAGCGAAGAAGACATCAAACGCGCCATGGCCCGTCTGGAGCGTCTGGATAGTGCTTCTGAAGGCGAAGATGTGGCTAAGGTCCGTAAGGATCTGCAGAACTGCATGCAGCTCTACTTCGGCGTGTTCCGCGATGGCGACAGCATGGAGAAGGGTATCAAGCTGTTGGAAGAAATCGGCGAGCGTGTACGCAAAACCAAGTTGGCCGATACCAGCAAGGCGTTCAACACCGCGCGTATTGAAGCGCTCGAGCTGGATAACCTGTACGAAGTTGCATACGCCACCGCCAAGTCTGCGATCGAGCGTAAGGAAAGTCGCGGTGCCCACGCCCGTAACGACTTCACTGAGCGTGACGACGAAAACTGGCTCAAGCACTCCATGTACTTCCCGCTGGACAAGCGTGTTGGCAAGCGTGACGTGAACTTTGCACCGAAAACGGTTCCGACTTTCCAGCCGAAAGTCCGGACCTACTAAGGGGGTATCCTGAAAATGTTGGTAAGCCTGTATCGCTACAATCCGGAAACCGATAATGCCCCTTACATGCAGGATGTAGAGGTTGAGATTCCGGAAGGTAAAGACCTGATGGTCCTTGATGTTCTGAACCTGGTGAAGGAGAGGGATCCTTCCATGAGCTATCGCCGTTCCTGTCGGGAAGGTGTCTGTGGCTCTGATGGTATGAACATGAATGGCAAGAACGGCCTGGCTTGTATCACTCCGGTGTCGGATGTGGTCAAGAATAACAAGCTGGTTCTGCGCCCGCTGCCTGGTTTGCCGGTGATCCGGGACCTGGTGGTCGACATGAGCCTGTTCTACAAGCAATATGAAAAGGTGATGCCGTACCTGGTGAATGACACCCCGGCACCCGCCATTGAACGCCTGCAGTCTCCGGAAGATCGTGAGAAGCTGGACGGCCTGTACGAGTGTATTCTCTGTGCCTGCTGTTCCACGTCCTGCCCATCGTTCTGGTGGAATCCGGACAAGTTCATCGGCCCGGCAGGCCTGCTTCAGGCCTACCGCTTCCTCGCGGATAGTCGTGATACCGCACAGGCGGAGCGTCTGGCCAATCTGGATGACCCGTTCAGCGTCTTCCGCTGTCGGGGTATCATGAACTGTGTCAGTGTTTGTCCGAAAGGCCTGAACCCCACGAAGGCAATTGGCCACATTCGGAACCTGTTGCTGCAGCGCGCTACCTGAGCGCAAATTCTGTAGCACCAGCTATACTGGTGTTTCGGCACCAGTTTAGTACCCCGAAGGCCTCGCATTACGCGGGGCCTTCAACCAAAGGCTTATAGTCAAAGGTCTTAATGGAGTGCAAACTTAGGCCCGCTGCTTCGGTTGACTTATCCAGGATGCCGGGCAGCGTTGCCGAGTATAAAAAATCACTGGGGACGGAAAACATCCTTGCTGGGTGTGGTGGCCAAAGTCATGCCGTAATAACCCGTATTGACTGTGAATTACCCCTGGCCGACCATACCGGCTCCCCCGCACCAGCCCAAGGTGAGCTATTCAAAATGCACGAAAGCATCATGGAGCAGTTATGGCAGACTTCCCACCTGCAAGGTGGCAATCTGGCCTATGTTGAACAGCTTTTTGAAACCTACCTGACAGACCCCAACGCCGTTCCTGAAGAGTGGCGAAGCTACTTCGACAAGCTTCCCAGTGTTGATGGCTATCATGGCCGCGACATTGTCCACTCAACCATCCGCGAACAGTTTGAGCATATCTCCCGCAATCAGCGTTTCCTGGCCAGCAGTGGCGTACCCGCCAGTGCCACCTCAGATGCCGATAAAAAGCAGATTCGTGTTCTTCAGCTGATCAATGCGTTCCGTTTCCGCGGACACCAGGAATCCAAGCTTGACCCTCTGGGTGTCTGGCAGCGTGAGTCTGTTGAAGATCTCGAGCCGTCTTTCCACGAGTTGGGCGAGTCGGATCTTGATTTGGAATTCCAGACCGGTTCACTGAACTTCGGTTCCGAAACGATGAAGCTCGGCGACATCGTGCAGGGCCTGCGCCAGACGTATTGCGAGAGCATCGGTGCTGAGTACATGCACGTGGTAGATACTCGCATCAAACGTTGGTTTCAGCAGCGTATGGAGCCGGTGCGCTCGCGCCCTGAGTACGAAGCTCAGACCCGCAAGCATATCCTGGAGCGTCTGACAGCTGCCGAGGGCCTGGAAAAGTACCTTGGCTCCCGCTATCCGGGCGTAAAACGCTTTGGTCTGGAAGGTGGCGAAAGCCTGATTCCATGCCTGGATGAACTGATCCAGCGTGCAGGCTCATACGGCGCCAAGGAAATTGTTCTGGGGATGGCCCACCGTGGCCGCCTCAACGTGCTGGTTAATACTCTCGGCAAAAACCCGAAAGAACTGTTTGATGAATTTGAGGGCAAGAAGCTCGCGGATTCAGGCTCCGGTGACGTGAAATATCACCAGGGCTTTTCTTCAAACGTGATGACACCCGGTGGCGAAGTGCATCTGGCCATGGCGTTTAACCCGTCGCACCTGGAAATTGTATCTCCGGTAGTGGTGGGCTCTGTACGCGCCCGTCAGGATCGCCGTGGCGATACCGACGGCAGCAAGGTTGTGCCGATCGTCATGCACGGTGACGCAGCGTTTGCGGGTCAGGGTGTTGTGATGGAAACCTTCCAGATGTCCCAGACCCGGGGCTTCGGTGTGGGTGGTACCATTCACATCGTGATCAACAACCAGGTGGGTTTTACCACCAGCCGGCAGGAAGATGCGCGCTCGACTGAATACTGCACAGACGTCGCCAAAATGGTTCAGGCGCCGATTCTGCACGTAAACGCAGACGATCCTGAAGCGGTGATGTTTGTTACCCAGATGGCCATGGATTACCGCAACGAATTCAAGCGGGATGTGGTTATTGATCTGGTGTGCTACCGCCGCCGCGGTCACAACGAAGCCGATGAGCCGGCTGCTACCCAGCCGCTCATGTATGAAAAGATCCGTAAGCTCAAGACCACCCGCAATCTGTACGCAGACCATCTGGTTGAAGCTGGCGTGATTACTGAAGAAGAAGCCAAGCAGATGGAAACCGACTACCGCGATGCGCTCGATAAGGGCGATCACGTGGTCAAATCGCTGGTGAAAGAGCCCAACAAAGAACTGTACGTGGATTGGGCTCCGTACCTTGGTCATGAGTGGACCGCCAAGTGCAAGACCAGTGTGGCTCTGAAGACCATCCAGAAACTGGGCAAGAAGATTACCGAGGTGCCTGAAGGCTTCAGCATTCAGCGTCAGGTTTCCAAGATCGTCAATGATCGCGAGAAGATGACGGCCGGCGCACTCTCACTGAACTGGGGCTACGGTGAGATGATGGCTTATGCCACCTTGCTGAATGAAGGTCACCCGATCCGCCTGACCGGTCAGGACGTGGGGCGGGGCACTTTCTCCCACCGCCACGCTGTTCTGCATAACCAGAAAGACGGGTCTACCCATATTTCCCTGCAGAACCTGAAAGACGAACAGCCCAAGTTCGATATCTATGACTCGCTACTTTCCGAAGAAGCGGTTATGGCATTCGAATATGGCTATTCCACCACCACGCCGGACGCACTGATTGTCTGGGAAGCCCAGTTCGGTGATTTTGCCAACGGCGCCCAGGTGGTTATTGATCAGTTCCTGACCAGTGGGGAGCACAAGTGGGGCCGTCTGTGTGGCCTGACGCTGCTGCTGCCCCATGGTTATGAAGGCCAGGGACCGGAGCACAGTTCGGCGCGTCTGGAGCGCTTCCTGCAGCTGTGTGCGGAGCACAACATCCAGGTTTGCGTGCCCACCACGCCATCCCAGGTATTCCATATGCTTCGTCGGCAGGTCAAGCGCCCGCTGCGTAAGCCGCTTGTGGCTATCACCCCCAAGAGCCTGTTGCGTCATAAAGAAGCCATTTCCGGCCTCGATGATCTGACCTCCGGTACCTTCCAGACCGTTCTGCCCGAGAAAGAGCCTTCTGATCCCAAGAAGGTGTCCCGACTGATTATGTGCAGCGGCAAGGTCTATTATGACCTTCTGGAGAAGAAAAAGGCGGATGAGCGAGACGACGTCGCCATTGTCCGGATTGAGCAGCTGTACCCGTTCCCCGGTGATGATCTGGACGAGCTCCTGGCCCAGTATCCCAAGCTCAAGCATGTAGTGTGGTGCCAGGAAGAGCCGATGAACCAGGGTGCCTGGTACTGCAGTCAGCATCATATGCGTAACGCGCTGCAGCGCCTGAACCCCAAGTTATACCTTCAGTATGCCGGTCGTGAGGCTTCTGCTGCTCCTGCCTGTGGACACATGTCTGTTCACATCGAGGAGCAAAAGAAACTGGTTAACGACGCGTTTGAAATCTGACGAGCTACCGAACTAAGGATCCGTAATGTCAACAGAGATTAAAGCCCCCGTTTTCCCTGAGTCGGTCGCCGAAGGCACCGTCGCGACCTGGCACAAGCAGCCCGGTGAGGCCTGTTCCCGTGACGAGCTGATTGTCGATATCGAGACCGACAAGGTTGTGCTCGAAGTGGTTGCGCCTGCTGATGGTGTGATCGAAGAAATTCTCAAGGGCGAAGGCGACACCTGCGAAAGCGGTGAGGTGATCGGCAAATTCAAGGAAGGCGCTGCGGGTGAATCCAAACCGGCAGAGAGCAAGCCTGAAGCCAAGGCTGAGGCGCCGAAAGAAGAAGCCCCGGCTGCAACTTCCGGCGACGCCATCCTGAGCCCGGCTGCCCGTAAGCTGGCCGAGGAAAATAACGTTGATCCGGCCTCTGTCAAGGGCACCGGCAAAGACGGTCGTGTGACGAAAGAAGACGTGCAGAACTTTGTGGACAGCAGCAAGTCCTCCGGTGGTGCCGCTGCCAAGCCGGCAGCCATGCCTGAGGTAAATGTTGCCCAGGGTGAGCGCCCGGAGAAGCGTGTTCCGATGACTCGCCTGCGCGCCAGTATCGCCAAGCGTCTGGTGGATGCCCAGCAGACAGCAGCCATGCTGACCACGTTCAACGAAGTGAATATGGCGCCCATCATGGAGCTGCGTAAGCAGTACCAGGACAGTTTCGTGAAGCGCCACGGCATCAAGCTTGGCTTCATGTCGTTCTTCACCAAGGCGGCCACCGAAGCTCTCAAGCGCTTCCCGGCTGTCAATGCCTCGATCGACGGGAATGACATGGTGTATCACGGCTATCAGGATATTGGTGTTGCCGTATCCACGGATCGTGGTCTGGTGGTTCCGGTACTTCGTGATTCCGACGCCATGGGCCTGGCTGATATCGAGAAGAAGATTGTCGAGTACGGTACCAAGGCGAAGGAAGGCAAGCTGGCCATCGAAGACATGACTGGCGGCACTTTCACCATCACCAACGGTGGTATCTTCGGTTCACTGATCTCCACGCCGATCCTGAACCCGCCGCAGACCGCTATTCTGGGCATGCACAAGATCCAGGAGCGCCCGATGGCGGTGAACGGCAAGGTCGAGATCCTGCCGATGATGTACCTGGCGCTGTCATACGATCACCGTATGATCGACGGTAAGGAAGCGGTGCAGTTCCTGGTTGCGATCAAGGAAATGCTGGAAGACCCGGCCCGTATCCTGCTGGACGTGTAAGCTGACACTCAACGAATTCGATAACAGGAAAGATTATGTCCGATAAGTTCGATGTTATTGTCATTGGTGCCGGCCCCGGCGGTTACGTTGCAGCTATCAAGGCGGCCCAGCTTGGCCTGAAAACGGCCTGTGTGGAGTTCTGGACAAGCAAAGACGGTAAAAGCCAGGTTCTGGGCGGCACCTGCCTGAACGTGGGCTGTATTCCGTCCAAAGCACTGCTTGAGGTGACTCACAAATTTGAGGAAGCCAGCCACGATTATGAGTCCATGGGTATCATGACCAAGGGTGTTGATATCGATGTGGCGAAGATGATGGAGCGCAAGTCCGGCATCGTGCAGCAACTGACTGGCGGTATTGCCGGCCTGTTCAAGGCTAATGGTGTGACCTCCATTCACGGTCACGGCAAGCTTCTGGCTGGTCGTAAGGTGGAAGTTACCGATAAAGACGGCAAGACCAAGACCTACGAAGCCGACAACGTTATTCTGGCGACGGGCTCCAAGCCGATCGAGATTCCGCCTGCACCGTTTGATGGCGAGTATATCGTCGATTCCGAGGGCGCTCTGGAGTTCACCGAAGTGCCCAAGCGTCTTGGTGTTATCGGTGCCGGTGTGATTGGTCTTGAGCTTGGCAGCGTTTGGGCCCGTTTGGGTTCAGAAGTAACCATCCTTGAGGCTCAGGATAGCTTTCTCCCCGCGGTGGACCAGCAGGTCGCCAAGGATGCGCTTAAGCAGTTCAAGAAGCAGGGTCTGAATATTATCACCGGTGCCCGCATGACGGGTGCTGAGGTCAAGCGCAAGTTGGTGAATGTTAGCTACGAAGATTCCAAGGGCAAGCAGGAAGTGAAGTTCGACAAGCTGATCGTTGCTGTTGGCCGTCGTCCGTACACTGACGGCGCCCTGGCCGAGGATTCCGGCGTGACCATGGATGAGCGCGGCTTCATTTTTGTGGACGACAACTGCAAAACCGAAGCGCCGGGTGTCTGGGCGGTAGGTGACATTGTTCGTGGCCCGATGCTGGCACACAAAGCCTCTGAAGAGGGTGTGATGGTTGCCGAACGTATTGCCGGGCATAAGCCGCAGGTCAACTACGATTGCATCCCTAACGTGATCTACACCTTCCCGGAAGTGGCTTGGGTCGGCAAGACCGAAGAGCAACTGAAGGCCGAAGGTGAAGAATACAACGTAGGCAGCTTCCCGTTTGCCGCCAACGGCCGAGCCATGGCGGCGAATGCGGCCGCCGGTATGGTCAAGATCATCGCAGACGCGAAGACGGATCGTATCCTGGGCTTTCACGTTGTTGGTCCTCAGGCGTCTGAAATCGTTGCCCAGGGCGTCATTGCCATGGAATTCGGTTCCAGTGCAGAAGATCTGGCCCTGACCTGCTTTGCGCATCCGACTCTATCAGAGTCAGTGCACGAGGCGGCCCTGGCTGTTGCTGGCGGTGCGATTCACGTCGCCAACCGTCGCAAGAAGAAGTAACGCAACACCGGAATCGGGGCGCCAATGTCGGCGCCCCGCTGCCATCATAAAGGCAGCTTTCTGTGTGCGTAACCGGCGGGTTCAGGCGATCCCTTGCCCGCCAGAACGAATTCGCGATTGGTATGCCAAGGGCGGTGTGCCAGCGGGTTCATTTCCGTACGTGGTTATCCTCCATCAATAGACGGGACATTAACTATGAATTTGCATGAATATCAGGGCAAGCAGCTTTTCGCTGAGTATGGCCTGCCAGTATCTCAGGGCATTGCCTGCGATACGCCTCAAGAAGCTGTCGACGCTGCCACTGAAATCGGCGGTGACGCATGGGTTGTCAAGGCTCAGGTTCACGCGGGTGGCCGCGGTAAGGCCGGCGGTGTAAAGCTGGTCAAGAACAAGGAAGACATCCGTGAGTTTGCCCAGAAGTGGTTGGGCCAGAACCTGGTAACCTACCAGACTGACGAGAATGGCCAGCCGGTAAGCAAGATTCTGGTTGAATCCCTGACAGACATCGATCAGGAGCTGTATCTGGGTGCGGTCGTTGACCGTGGCACCCGCCGTATCGTTTTCATGGCCTCCACCGAGGGTGGCGTGGAAATCGAGAAGGTTGCTGAAGAGACTCCCGAGAAAATCCTGAAAGCCGAAATCGATCCGCTGGTAGGCGCTCAGCCGTACCAGGGCCGCGAGCTGGCATTCAAACTGGGTCTTGAAGGCAAGCAGATTGGTCAGTTCACCAAGATTTTCCTGGGCCTGGCCAAGCTGTTTGAAGAGCGCGATCTGGCGCTGGTAGAGATCAACCCGCTGGTGATCACTCCGGCTGGCGACCTGCACTGTCTGGACGCCAAGATCGGCATCGACGGTAATGCGCTTTACCGTCAGAAGAAAATCCACGAGATGCGTGATCCTTCCCAGGAAGATGCTCGCGAAGCCGAAGCGGCCAAGTGGGAACTGAACTACGTAGCGCTGGAAGGCAACATCGGTTGTATGGTTAACGGTGCTGGCCTCGCCATGGGTACGATGGACATCATCAAGCTGTCTGGCGGCCAGCCTGCTAACTTCCTGGACGTAGGTGGCGGCGCGACCAAAGAGCGCGTTTCCGAAGCGTTCAAGATCATCCTGTCTGACGACGCTGTGCAGGCCGTTCTGGTCAACATCTTCGGCGGCATCGTGCGTTGCGACATGATTGCTGAAGGCATCATCGGTGCGGTCAAGGAAGTGGGCGTGAAAGTGCCGGTTGTGGTTCGTCTCGAAGGCAACAATGCCGAACTGGGCACCAAGGTGCTCAAGGACAGCGGCCTGAACATTATCGCCGCTACCAGTCTGGCGGACGCCGCAGAGCAAGTCGTTAAAGCCGCAGGGGGTAAATAATGAGCATCCTGATCAACAAAGACACCAAGGTTATCTGCCAGGGCTTTACCGGCGCACAGGGTACCTTCCACTCTGAGCAGGCCATTGCCTACGGCACCAAGATGGTCGGTGGTGTCAGCCCCGGTAAGGGCGGCACTGAGCATCTGGGCTTGCCGGTGTTCAACACTGTACGTGAAGCGGTAGAGAAGACAGGTGCAGAAGCGACCGTCATCTATGTTCCGGCTCCGTTCTGTAAGGACGCCATCATCGAAGCGGCCGATGCCGGCATTCAGCTGATCGTTTGTATCACTGAAGGTATCCCGACCATCGACATGCTCTACGCCAAAGAATACGTTGACCGTAAAGGCGTTCGCATGATCGGACCGAACTGCCCGGGTGTGATCACTCCGGACGAGTGCAAGATCGGCATTATGCCTGGCCATATCCACAAGAAGGGTAAGGTTGGTATCGTATCCCGTTCCGGCACCCTGACCTACGAAGCGGTCAAGCAGACCACTGACTTCGGCTACGGTCAGTCCACCTGTATCGGTATTGGTGGTGACCCGATTCCTGGCTCCAACTTCATCGACATTCTGAAGCTGCTGCAGGAAGATCCGGAAACCGAAGCCATCGTGATGATCGGCGAAATCGGCGGTACCGCTGAGGAAGAAGCGGCTGCGTTCATCAAAGAGAACGTCACCAAGCCTGTGGTTTCCTACATCGCCGGTGTCACTGCACCTCCTGGCAAGCGTATGGGCCATGCTGGCGCCATCATTTCTGGTGGTAAGGGTACCGCAGACGAGAAGTTTGCCGCCCTGGAAGATGCCGGCGTTAAAACCGTGCGCAGCCTGGCCGAAATCGGCAAGGCCCTGAAGGAAGTGACTGGCTGGTAAGCCCGCCATAACCTTCACCAAAACCCCCGGGTTCGCGAGAATTCCGGGGGTTTTGCGTTATGGCGCCGGTGTTTTATATCGCTTTGCTTAACGCAGCGAGGTGTAAAGACTATAATGCCCGGTCAGCCTGATTTCCTGAGCCACCTCCGGTGGTGAAACCAGGCGCCTAATAAACAGAAATAAGGAGTTCGTGCTTTGAGTTCTGTAGATTCCCAGCAAAGGGTTTTGTCCGGTATGCGACCGACCGGCAAGCTTCACCTCGGCCACTATCACGGTGTGCTGAAAAACTGGGTGAAACTCCAGCACGAGTATGAGTGCTTCTTCTTCGTGGCAGACTGGCATGCCCTGACCACGCAATACGATGACACCTCCGGCATTCAGCAAAGCGTATGGGACATGGTTATCGATTGGTTGGCCGCGGGTGTTAACCCCGGCTCCTCAACCATGTTTATCCAGTCTCAGGTGCCGGAGCACGCAGAACTGCACCTGTTGCTCTCGATGATTACGCCGCTGGGCTGGCTGGAGCGCATTCCCACCTACAAGGATCAGCAGGAAAAGCTGCGAGAGAAAGACCTGGCAACTTACGGTTTCCTGGGTTATCCGCTGCTTCAGACCGCGGATATCCTGATGTACCGGGCCGGCAAGGTGCCGGTGGGTGCCGATCAGGTGTCCCATGTGGAAATTACCCGGGAAATCGCTCGCCGCTTCAATCACATCTATGGCCGCGAACCCGGTTTTGAAGAGCAGGCCGAGGCGGCCATCGTCAAAATGGGTAAGAAAAACGCCAAACTCTACCGCAACCTGAAGAAACGCTATCAGGAAGAGGGCAACATGGAGGCCCTGGAAACCGCACGGGCACTGTTGAAAGAGCAGCAGAACATTTCCCTGGGTGACCGGGAGCGGTTGTACGGCTATATCGAAGGCGGCGGCAAGGTAATCCTGCCAGAGCCCCAGCCGTTGTTGACGCCGGAATCGAAAATGCCGGGCCTGGATGGACAGAAGATGTCCAAATCCTACAACAACTACATCGGCCTGCGGGAAGAGCCAGACAGCGTTTCCCAGAAGATCCGCACCATGCAGACAGACCCGCAGCGGGTGCGCCGGACCGACCCGGGTGACCCGGAGAAATGTCCGGTCTGGAGTATGCACAAAGTGTACTCAGATGCCGAGACCTGCGAATGGGTGCAACAAGGCTGTCGCAGCGCAGGCATTGGTTGCCTGGATTGCAAAAAGCCGTTGATCGATGCGGTGATTGAAGAGCAGCGGCCGCTTCACGAACGGGCCCGGGATTATGAGAAAAACCCGGATGTGGTTCGCTCCATTCTGGAAGAAGGCCGCGAACACGCGCGGGATGCGGCTCGCGATACCCTGGAAGAAGTACGCACTGCAATGGGCCTCAGCTACCGCTGAGTTTACCCTGTCGCCACTGCCAACGGCTGGAGAGGCCATGACCGACGAGACTGACGAGTTGACACACGCCCCGGCTGAGGCCGGCGCGCAGGTGCCTCTGGCTCTGGTTTCCGGCAAGCCGTTGGTGGATATCCCCAAGGATCTCTACATTCCTCCCGATGCCCTGGCGGTGTTTCTGGAGGCTTTTGAGGGTCCCCTTGATTTGCTGTTGTATCTGATACGCCGGCAAAACATGAACATCCTTGATATTGATGTGAGTGAAATCACCCGCCAGTACATGGACTACATCGGCGCCGTTGAAGCCATGCGCTTTGAACTGGCGGCCGAATACCTTGTGATGGCGGCCACGCTGGCAGAGATAAAATCCCGAATGCTGCTGCCCCGCCATGAAACAGACGATGACGAGGAGCTGGACCCCAGGGCGGAGCTGATTCGCCGGTTGCAGCAGTACGAGCGGTTCAAGAAGGCTGCCGAAGATATCGATGAAATGCCGCGTCTGGAGCGTGACATTTTTGCAGCGTCAGCCGCCTTGCCGAAGCTGCCTTCGTCTCAGCCCCACCCGGAAGTGGATATGCGGGAGCTTTTGTTGGCTTTGCATGGCGTTCTGAAACGGGCGGATCTATTCACCAGTCACCATGTTGAGAAAGAGCGGCTGTCGACCCGCGAGCGAATGGCTCACATTCTCTCGGTGCTCCAGGGCGACCGGTTTGTCACGTTTGAAAGCCTGTTTACCATTGAGGAAGGGCGGCTGGGTGTGGTGGTGACGTTCCTCGCAACGCTTGAACTGGTGAAAGAGCAGCTGATTGAAATTGTACAGGCAGAGGTGCTGGGCCCGATTCACGTGCGTGCCCGGGCTGCCAGCTAGGTGAAGGCCAGATTATGAACGAAGAACATCTTGCGCGTGTTCAGGCGATTGCCGAAGCGGCCCTGCTGGCGGCTGGAAAGCCCCTGTCGCTGGAACAGCTCAGAGAATTGTTTGTGGAAGATGAGCGGCCATCCCGGCAGGTGATGGAGCACGTGCTGGTGCAGCTGGACAAAGCCTGCGAGGGACGAGGCTTTGAGCTGAAAAAGGTGGCCAGCGGTTATCGACTGCAGGTGAGGGAAGAGCTGGCACCCTGGGTTGGTCGCTTGTTCGAGGAGAAACCCCAACGGTATTCCCGGGCACTGCTCGAAACCCTGGCCCTGATTGCCTATCGGCAGCCAATCACCCGGGGTGAAATTGAAGATATTCGCGGTGTTACGGTAAGCAGCAATATCATTCGTACCCTGCTTGAGCGAGAGTGGGTAAGGGTTGTTGGACATCGTGACGTGCCGGGTCGCCCTGCAATGTACGCCACCACCCGACAGTTTCTGGATTATTTTAACCTGACAGGGCTGGATGAACTGCCACCGCTGTCTGAGGTTCGTGATCTCGAGGAAATTGGCCGGGAGATCGAACGAAACATACAGGGGGAGATTCAGTTTGAATCATCCCAAAATGACAGCAGTGACGACCCCGGACAACCCGGAGACATCCAGACTGCTGAATCGGAACAGACACTTCACTGATGTCAAAAGACATCGGTTAATCGGTAAGGACGTATTACATGGCGGCATCTAGCCCCGGAAAACAAGGCCCTGGAAAACCAGGTTCCAGAACCCGAGCATCTCAGGGCGATAAGGCTCTGACGGCGGGCCCTGAACGCATTCAGAAACTGCTCGCAAGAGCGGGTGTTGGGTCTCGCCGGGAGATTGAAGGGTGGATGGAATCCGGGCGGTTACAGGTTAACGGCCAGCCGGCGGAGCCAGGCCAGAAAGCCACTACGGACGACCGTTTTGAGCTGGATGGAAAGCAGCTGGATGTGTCAGCCGCCGCCCAGGTGGTTCGCAGGGTGCTGATCTACAACAAGCCCGAGGGCGAAGTCACCACCCGGAAAGATCCGGAAGGCAGGCCAACGGTATTTGACCGCTTGCCACGCCTGAAAGACCAGCGCTGGATCGCCATCGGGCGGCTGGATATCAATACCACCGGGCTGGTGTTGTTCACAACCGACGGTGAGCTTGCCAACCGGTTGATGCACCCGTCGAGCCAGATTGACCGGGAATATGCCGTGCGGGTATTTGGTGAGGTAGACGACGCCATGCAGCAGCGTTTGCTGGAAGGTGTGTTACTGGATGACGGCATGGCCAAGTTCTCCGACCTGGCTCCCGCTGGCGGCAGCGGCATCAACCAGTGGTTCCACGTGACCCTGATGGAAGGACGGAACCGGGAAGTCAGGCGCCTGTGGGAGTCCCAGGGGGTTAGGGTCAGCAGGCTTAAGCGGGTGCGCTATGGGCCAATTTTCTTGCCAAGCCGTCTTACCCTGGGCAAATGGGAAGAGCTGGATCAGAAAGGTGTGGATGCCCTGAGCAAGGCCGTCGGGCTGTCTGCGGTGGATATTCCGCAAAAGACCCCCGGTGAGCAGGCGGCTCACGATCGCAGGCGACGAAAAAGTCCCGGAAAGTCTCTGCAGCGTGCCCGCAAGGGAACCTGGCAGGTCAGCGACTCTGCGCCCGCCAAGCCAAAGCGCGATGACCGCAAAGCAAGGTCAGGCGCAAAGAAGCCGGCTCGTAACAATCGGGGCGAATAAGCCCCCCAACTGTCGCTCAGGAAATACTGGCGAAAACGCGGGTGCAGTTGCGGCCCTGTGCTTTCGCCCGATATAACGCTTCGTCTGCCCGGGCCAGCCACTGCTCCGGCGCCTCGTCTGCAAGGTGGGTTGCCACACCGCAGCTGCCGGTAACCGTCAGTGGCGTCTCACCACCATCCACCCGAATACTTTCGATCGCCAGGCGAATGCGCTCGGCAACTTCCCGTGCTTCCTGCTCACTGGTGTGAGGCAGTAATACGGCAAATTCTTCCCCGCCAAATCGATACACGGTGTCTGAATTTCGAATGGCTTGTTCCAGCTTCTCTGCGGTTCTGGTCAGGATATGATCCCCAACCACGTGCCCGTGGTTGTCATTGATCAGTTTGAAGTGATCCAGGTCGCACAGGATGAGGCTCCAGGGCGCGCCATGCCGGTCGGCCAGAGCGCTTGCCCGCAGCAGAGCTTCGTCAAGGGCACGTTTGTTACCAATGCCGGTCAGGGCGTCGGTCAACGCGGCTTGCTCAATGGCGATGTACTGGCAGGCGTTGCGCAGTGGGCAGATGGCTGCCGAGAGCATCATCTCCAGGCCAGTAAGTTCTTCGTCTGTAAACTTTTGCCGGCGCTGAAACGCGAGCGTGCCATAGTAACTTCCTTCCAGCGTGAGGCGGTATTCGCAGCGATGGGGCCCGCCCATACCGGTTGAGAACACAAAATCCTGCCGGGCAATCCGATGCCGGTAATTGAGGGCATCAAACGGGATGGTTTGTGCAATCTCGTCTGCGATGATACCGAGTTGGGTTTCCAGTGACAGGGTGGTAGACAGCCGTTTGGCGAGCTTGGTGAGAACATCAGGGGACTGGTTCCAGTCATGAAACGACTGCTTCAGGGCGGCCAGCCTGGCCGGCTGCGTCTTTGACGGCTGAATCGAAGTCAGGTTTTTCACAATGGCTCGCTCTGCTTCTGGAAAAGGGTATAGTGACAGCCTCACCAGCATGAACTGTGCCATTGAAAATAAAGGCATTATAAACAATGAAATATGATGTTTTCTTTATTGCGTTTTGAGGTTTTGGATGGGGTGATTGTCTGAAAGCGCCATTTTTCCGGCAGGGCATTGCCGCTGGTGCAAAACCTGCAATCAAAATGTCAGACAAGGGGTGGGGCTGGCCGGAGGCTGTGATAAACTTCTGCGCTTGACCATGTCCTGTCATAACAAGAGAGCATCAGGTTTATGAGATTTCAGGCACCGGAGAGCCTTTCAGAGCAAATCGCGCAGCATATCGGGCAACGGATCATCATTCGTGATCTCAAGCCGGGGGAGCGGATTCAGGAACTGAAGGTGGCCGGTGAGCTGAATGTCAGCCGTGGCTCGGTGCGCGAAGCGCTGCTGATACTTGAGCGCCGCCACCTGGTGGAAATCTTTCCGCGCCGGGGGGCGGTGGTGTCTGACCTGACCCCGGGTTCGGTCAACGCCCTGTACGATATCTACATCGATCTGCTATGCATGCTCGGGCGCAAAGTGCTGGAGCGGTGGTCCGGTTCCGAGCTTGGTGGCGTGATGAGCCAGGTCAAGGAGCTTCAGGCGGTCATTGATGCACTCAATTCCAATGCCACTGATGCCGCGGAACAGGTCATAGACGCCGGCTTCGGCGTCATGCGTTACGCCTACCGATTGGTCGAAAACCCGTTTCTTGAAGAAACCCTTGAGAATTTCCGGCCCGCCATCAGCCGCACCTATTACGTAGCCCTTGAGCATTTCAGAAGTGAGATCGCCGAAACCGGCACTTTCTTCCGTCATCTGGCAGATGCGGCGGTTAAGGGCGATTCAGCTCTCCTGGAGCGGGTTATCCAGGATTTCGGCGAACACCAGAGAGCACAGGTTTTGAGCATTCTCACGGAGGAGAACGCCTGATATGAGGCTCAAGTCCATCAAGCTGGCTGGCTTCAAGTCGTTTGTTGATCCCACTACGGTGCCATTCCCGTCCAACATGACGGCGGTGGTGGGGCCAAACGGTTGTGGCAAGTCCAACATCATCGACGCCGTGCGCTGGGTGATGGGTGAAAGCTCCGCCAAGTATCTGCGCGGCGAGTCCATGACGGACGTCATCTTTAACGGCTCAAGTGCCCGTAAGCCTGTCGGCCAGGCGTCTATCGAACTGGTGTTCGATAACGGTGATGGCACCGCGCCTGGTGAATTCGTCAAGTTCAACGAAATTTCGGTCAAGCGCCGTGTGTCCCGTGAGGGGCAATCGGAATACTTCCTGAATGGCGCCAAATGTCGCCGCCGGGACATCACCGATCTGTTCCTGGGCACCGGCCTTGGCCCTCGTAGCTACGCAATCATCGAGCAGGGCATGATTTCCCGGTTGATTGAGGCGAAGCCTGAAGAGCTGCGCGTATACATCGAGGAAGCCGCGGGAATCTCCAAATACAAGGAACGAAGGCGCGAGACCGAGAACCGGATCAAGCGCACCCAGGAGAACCTGGAACGGCTTACCGACCTCCGGGAGGAGCTAGGGCGCCAGTTGCAGCATCTGGAGCGGCAGGCGGCCGCGGCCGAGAAGTATAAGGCCTACAAGCAGGAAGAACGGCAGAAAAAGGCCGAGCTTACGGTGCTGCGCTGGCAGGCGCTGGATAATGACTTACAGTCCTGGCGTGGAAAGATTCGGGATACCGAACTCGAGCTGGAAAAACTGCTGACCGAACGGGTTAATCTCGAAACCTCCCTGGAATCGCTTCGGGAAGACCACCACGAACGCACCGAACTTTTCAACCGGGCCCAGGCACGCTACTACGAAGCCGGCGCCGATATTGCCCGGATCGAACAAAGCCTGGAGCACCAGAGGGAGCGTAGCCGCCAGACCGCCGCAGAGCTGGATCAGGCCATGGCTAACCAGCGTGAGCTCGGGCGCGAGCTTGAACAGGATGAACAAAAGCTGGCGGGCATTCAGGAAGAGCTCGATATGATCGAGCCGGAGCAGGAAGCCCTGGCCCTGCGTTCGGAAGAATCCGGAGAGAAGCTCCAGCTGGCCGAAGACGCCATGAGTGACTGGCAGCACCGGTGGGAGGAGTTCAGCACCCGGTCATCCGACGCTCGGCGCCAGGCGGAACTCGCCCAATCCCGAATCCGGTCGCTTGAAGACGCTATTGCCCAACTACAGAACCGTCACGGCAAACTGCTGGACGAACAGGTGTTGTTGGAAGAGCAGCTGGACCGGGCGGAACTTGATGAGCTGCTCGAACAGCAGGAAACCCTCGAGCTACAGCGTGAAGAGGCAGCGGAGCGCATTCAGACACTGCAGGATGACGTATACCAGAGCCGGCAGAAGCTGCGGGAAGCAGAGCAGGCTGTGGCCGAACGCCGGCAACAGGTGCATAGCCTGAAAGCGGCCCTGGATTCCCAGATGGCCTTGCTGGATGAACAGATGGGCGGCCATGACGATACCTTGCAGGGCTGGTTGCGGGATAACGGTTTGTCGGATGCGCCCAGGGTCGCCGCCGCGTTGCGTATTGAAGATGGCTGGGAGTTTGCGGTAGAGCAGGTGATTGGCCGGTTCAGCCAGGGGCTTGCATTGCCGGGCTTTGACCACCTTGTTGACGCCCTGGACATCGCGCCAAAAGGCCTTGCGCTGGTGTCTTCGGGCACTGAACCAAGGCCTGCTGGAGGGTTGGCGGCGAAGGTGGATGGGGTGGAGGCGATCAGCCACCTGCTTGCCGGTATTGGGACGGCAGACTCGACCCGAGATGCATTGGCGCAGCGGGCCCAACTTTCCGCCGGTGACAGCGTGATTACCCCTGAGGGGGTCTGGGTTGCCCGTGACTGGGTATTGATGCCGGATTCCGAGGCAGGTCAGATCGGCGTCATTGAACGCCAGAAAAAGGTCAGCGAGCTTGAGGTACGGCTGCAAGAAGCCGAAGAGCAACTTGAACAGGCGGTTGAAGCGCTTGAGTTACTTCAGGAACAGGGAGAGCGCGCCGAAGCTGCGAGGGAGGAGGCCCAGAGCCGTCTGAATGACGCTGAGCGGGAACTCGGTGCCCTGTCCTCAAAAGTCAGTGGTCTTAAAGCCCGGGCTGAACAGATTGATGCCCGCCTTGCCCGTATCCGGGATGACATCGAGGATGTGGTCGGAGGCCTGGAACAGCAGAAGGAAGATCTCGAATCTGCCAGGGAAGAATGGAACATGGCGCTGGCGTCCACCGAGGACAGCGATGAGGAGAAAGAACGGCTGCTGGAACAGCGTGATACCTTGCGGGAGAATCTCGACAGGCTGCGCCAGGAAGCCCGTCACGACCGGGATCACGCCCACCAGTTGCAGTTGCAATTGCAATCATTGCAGAGTCAGCGCGATGGATTGAAACAGACCATTGAACGCATGCAAATGCAGAAAGAACGGCTGGAAGAGCGCCTTGATATGCTCCGGGAAACCCGAGAGAGCGCGGAAGAACCACTGGAAGACCTTCAGCTTCAACTCGAGGGGCTTCTGGAGCGCCGATTGGCGGAAGAGGAGAAGCTTTCGGCCGCCAGGGACGCCCTGGAAGACATTGACCGCGAAGTACGGGAGCGGGAGCAGGGCAGAAGCCGCACTGAGCATGTGGTGGGTGAGGTGCGCGCCCGGCTGGAAAAGCTCAAGATGGAATCCCAGGCGTTGGAAATCCGGTCGGGTAACCACATCGAGCAGCTCAGGGAGCTGGATGTAAAGCTCCAGGAAGTGCTGGGCCAGTTGCCGGAGGATGCCGATGAGAAAAGCTGGGCCGAAGAACTGGAAAAAATTGGCAACCGTATCCAGCGGTTGGGGGCCATTAATCTGGCGGCCATCGAGGAATACCAGGTACAGAGTGAGCGCAAGACCTACCTGGACGAGCAGCACAATGATCTGATGGAAGCCCTGGAAACCCTGGATACCGCCATTCGCAAGATAGATCGGGAAACCCGCCAGCGCTTCAAGGAAACCTTCGATCAGGTTAACGGTGGCCTGCAGGCGTTGTTCCCGAAGGTGTTTGGTGGCGGCAATGCCTATCTGGAGCTGACCGGCGAAGACCTTCTGGAAACCGGCGTGGCGATCATGGCGCGGCCACCGGGCAAGAAGAACAGTACCATCCACCTGCTGTCCGGTGGCGAGAAAGCCTTGACTGCGATTGCCCTGGTATTCTCTATCTTCCAGCTCAATCCGGCGCCTTTCTGTATGCTGGATGAGGTAGATGCCCCGCTGGACGATGCCAACGTTGGCCGTTACGCCAATATGGTGAAAGAGATGTCCAAACAGGTACAGTTCATCTACATTACCCACAACAAGATCGCCATGGAAATGGCGGACCAGTTGATGGGCGTCACCATGCACGAACCGGGTTGCTCCCGGCTGGTTTCGGTGGATGTCGACGAGGCGGCAGCCTTGGCGGAGGCCTGAGGGTTGGCGAAAAAGCCGTCAACCATGACAATAACGCCATCTCGGCCCGGAGTGCGTTGTATTCATTACGGGCTTTTCTTAGAGTAGCAACGTTCCGAACTGCAAACAGGACAGCAGCACTATGTCACTTAGGGAATGGTTAATTGCCATAGGTACCCTGGTTATTCTTGGAATCGTCATTGATGGTGTTCGGCGGATGCGCCGGGCCCGTAAGGAGTCCATGGCGATTTCCTCCGGAATGGGCGCGGATGATCTGAAGGATTCCCCGCTCGATGATGATTACAATCCAGAACTTCCCAATGGTGGAGCCCGAACCGTATCCAGGGGAACCCTCGAAGAGCGGGGCTACCTCAAGCGGGACACGTCAGAGGATTTCGGCAGTTCGGACGATGACGACGTTATGCTGGAATCGGGGTGGGGCGCGACCGACGACAACATCGACGATGGTGTCCTGGGTGAGCCAAGAGTCGTGAATAGCCGTTCCGAGCGTTCAGTAGAACCACCGGCGGGTGAGGCTGAGGAGGTCTACGACGACGAAGTCTCCGCCCGGCCGGTATCAGAGCCCGAACTGCCGCCAGAACCGGAGCCGGCACCGGAGTCAGCACCAGAACCAGAACCGAAATCTCGTCCCGCAGCAAAAACCCGAGCGAAAGAACCTCCTGTGTTGACCACAGAGGTTGAGGAAGATACCGCTCGCCGGGAAGCGGCACCGGGCCCACGCAAAAATCAGCCGTTGGCGGGAGCCAATCGCCCGGAAGCCAGGGAAGTGCTGGTGATTAACGTATTGGCCCGTAACGGAGAACACTTCCCCGGCACGACCCTGAAAAAGCTGTTTGAGGCCTGCGGTCTTGAACATGGCGACATGGACATCTACCACCGGCATGAAGGTGCTGACACCACCACGCCAGTGCAGTTCAGCGTTGCCAACGCGGTGGAGCCGGGAACCTTCCGGCCCCAGGATATGCCAACGTTGAACACTCCCGGAATCAGTTTCTTCATGAGCCTGCCCGGGCCATCCAATGCCATGCAGGCCTTCGAATTCATGCTCGAAACCGCTCAGTGCGTTGTGCGCAATATGGGCGGTGAACTGAAAGACGAGCGCCGCAGCGTAATGACTCCGCAGACGATCGAGCACTGCCGGCAGCGCATCCGTGAATTCGAACGTAAACAGCGTTCCCATCGGGTATAACACTTAATCAGGACATTCGATCCGATGAGCCAGGTTTCTGCCGATATCCAGCAGCGCGTGGAACAGTTGCGCGCCGCCCTGGACGATCACAATTACTACTATTACGTTCTGGATGACCCCAGGATACCCGATGCTGAATACGATCGGCTGTTCCGTGAACTCCAGACACTGGAAGCGGACTACCCGGAACTTGCCACAGATAACTCGCCTACCCGGCGGGTCGGCAGTGCCGCGGAAACCAGCTTTGAAGAAATCACCCATCGATTGCCCATGCTGTCATTGGACAATGCGTTCAGTGACGACGAGCTCCGTGATTTCGACCGCCGAGTGCGTGATCGCCTGGCAACCGAGGATCCGGTGGAATATGTCTGTGAGCCCAAGCTGGATGGCCTTGCGGTCAGCCTGCACTATGAGCAGGGTGTATTAACTCGGGCCGCCACCCGAGGCGACGGTTATACCGGTGAGGATATCACGGCCAATATACGCACCATTCCGTCAGTCCCCTTGACCTTGCGGGGCGACGACTATCCGGATCTGGTGGAAGTTCGGGGTGAAGTCTATATGCCCAAGGCGGGGTTTGAGCAACTGAACCGGCGCCTCGCTGAGCAAGGCGAAAAGCCCTTTGTAAACCCCAGAAATGCCGCTGCCGGTAGCCTGCGCCAGAAGAAATCAACAGTCACCGCCAAGCGCCCCCTGGAGCTGTGTGCCTACAGCATGGCGGTCACCGACGAAAGCCTGCTGCCTGAAACCCACTGGGAAAGCTTGCAGCGGGTTCGGGGCTGGGGGTTTCGTATTAACCCGGAAATGCGCAAAGCCAAGGGGGTTGAAGCGTGCCTCGAGGCGTACCAGGAGCTGATGGCCAAGCGCGACACGCTGCCATACGAAATAGACGGTATCGTGTTCAAGGTGAATCGCCTGGATTTGCAGCAGCAGCTGGGCTTTGTGTCCAGGGCGCCCCGGTGGGCCATTGCCCACAAATTCCCCGCCCAGGAAGAACTGACCGTTATTGAAGATGTGGAGTTCCAGGTGGGCAGGACCGGGGCTGTCACGCCTGTTGCCCGGCTCAAACCAGTGTTTGTGGGTGGCGTGACCGTTTCCAACGCAACACTCCACAACATGGACGAGATTCGCCGGCTGGATGTGCACATCGGTGATACGGTGTTCATACGCCGTGCTGGAGATGTCATTCCGCAAGTGGTGAAGGTGGTTCCGGAGAAACGCCCGAAGGGCGCAGCGGAAGTGGTCCTGCCGAGCCAATGCCCAGTCTGTGACTCGGACATCGTCCAGATAGAAGGGGAGGCTGTCGCCCGTTGTTCCGGGGGGCTGTACTGCCCCGCCCAGCGCAAGGAAGCCATTCGCCATTACGCCTCCCGCAAGGCCATGGATATCGAAGGTCTGGGTGACCGGCTGATTGAAGTGCTGGTGGATGAAGGCATGGTGAACACCGTCGCGGACCTGTACCGACTAACCAAATTCCAGTTATCCAGCCTTGACCGTATGGGGGATAAATCAGCAGGCAACCTTGTGGCGGCCATTGACAGGGCCCGTAAGCCGGTGCTGTGGCGGTTCCTCTACGCCCTGGGTATTCGCGAGGTGGGTGAGGCGACCGCGAAGTCCCTGGCATCGCATTTCGGTACCCTTGAGGCAATTTCAGCCGCCGATGACGAGGCGCTGCAGGCGGTACCGGACGTTGGTCCCATCGTGGCCGGCCATATTCGCAGTTTCTTCGACCAGCCCCACAACCAGGAAACCCTGCAGGCTTTGAAAGACACCGGGGTAAGCTGGCAGGAAGAACAGGTTGTCCCTGCCGAGGCCAAACCCCTGGCCGGCGAAACCTGGGTGCTGACCGGCACCCTGTCACAGATGACCCGGGACCAGGCGAAGGAAAAACTGGAGAAACTGGGAGCCAAGGTCGCGGGCAGCGTTTCGAAGAAAACCGCGTGCGTGGTGGCGGGTGAGTCTGCTGGCTCCAAACTGACCAAGGCAGAACAGCTGGGAGTGCCTGTCCTGGATGAAGAGGGGCTTCTCGCCCTCTTAGAGGAGCATGGCGTAGCAGGCTGATGCGGGCCCGGCCGGTGAATCTGAGAACTCGCGCAGATCCGGCAGGGCGCAAATTGGCTAACATGGCGTTGATCTGTAACGGTGTGTAAACCGGGAGCGTTATGCCCCGCTGGCACCGCCATAACAACAACGTCATGAAACGGATTTTTGCATGCGCGCCGATCTGCTCCCCCGCACCTCCTCCTCTGGCCGTCTTCTTGGCCTGGCCCTGATCGCACTGATGTCTGCCGGCTGTAAAACCGAAAAAGACCCCGACCAGCCCACGCTGCTTGGCGCGCCGCCGACCACGGCCTACCTGGGGGTTGAGTATTACTACAACTGGGGAGCCTATGGCGGCGAGAGCATTCTGGATTACTCGCTGACGAACGCCCCCTCCTGGCTCGCGCTGGAAGACACCAGCAATAAAGCCCGCCAGGGCATCATCATGCGCGGCGTTCCTGGACTGTCCGGGGGCGCGAGAGGTGAGGCGGACCTGGGCAGAAACGACAACATCGACATTGTCACCACCGATGGCCGCATGGCCGGGTTCCAGCCTTTTGATATTGAAGTCAAACGGAATGTAGTGACGCTGGAGGCGCCGTCGTTCACCGAGGGCGAGAGCCCGGACATTCCTGACAGCTCCCGAACCCGTTGTGAACTGCCTGCACTGGATGTGGTCGGCGAGCATGACTATGAGATTGACCTGTACAACGAGGATGGCTCGTTTAAGGAGTCCAAGGCAGTTACTTCGCCAACCAATCGCGTGTTTGCAAAGGTTCTTTTGGACCAACCCTCCGTGACAAGGGTTTCCATCGCGTTCGAGCTGCGCTCGGAATTCGATGAGAATAAGTGTGACGACGAGGAAAGCCCACCGCACCAGCGGTGCGAATACAGCAGTGACAACCTCGGCCGTGCCATTATCGGTAACGACATTGTCGCGCAGGGCAGCAACACCGCGTTCCCGGTGGATGAACAGGGCGAGGAGCTGACCTACATCGAGTACTACGAGAACGACGCTGGCATCAAGGATCGGGGGCTGATTACCCTCGAGCCAGGTATCACCGAGTGCTACATTCCATTGGAAGTCATTGACGACACCATCCCCGAACCTTCCGAACTGGCGCAGCTTCATTTAACAGAGGTGCGCACGGGCATTGCCTCCCTGGGCGCATCGGACACCGGTGTGCGAACCAACCTGACCATTCGTGACAATGAACCGACGGTTGCCATCGGAACCCTGAAGGGCGGCCCGCGAGATACGTTGAACACCGGTACAACCGGGCAATATCGGGCCACGCTGTCCGGTGATAGGGAGGACGTCATCAAAGTCCGTTTGACGCACGCCCAAGGCTCCACGGCACGGCTGGGAACCGAGTTTGTCATTGAGCAGGAAGGCGTGGAGAACGATACCTTAAGCTTTCCCGTTGGCCAGAATGAATTGCTTTTCGAGGTCCGTGCCAGTGAGAGCTATTCAACGCCGGAGGACCTGCACGACCGATTTGCGAACCTGGCGGTAGACAGCCGGTTCCAGGCGGGCCGGGAAGGTTTTGCCAGAGGTGCCAGCGATAACCTGTTGAGGCTCAGCTTCAATCGTCTGAAAGAGTCTATTGTCTGGAATGACGGATTTGTTGCGACGGACTTTACCGTTGGTCATGGCGGTCGCTACTTTGTCGCCGGGAGCAACAACGGCCAGGTTCAGGTGCGCATTCATGATCAGACTGGCGCCCTGCTGGGCGACCCCGTAGTTGTTGCCGATCTCGCAGATGCCTCAGCCCGCCCCGATGTGTTCGTGGATGTGGCGGAGCGGCGGGTCACCGAAGACACGGTCCGGGTCACCCGATATGAAATGGCCGTGGCATTCACTACTGACGAGCCGGTTGGCTCAGGCGATGCCGGGGCCGGAGATAATGTGATTGTAGGCGTTTATCGACTAAGTGAAGGAGAGTATCAGCTGCGTTGGGATGACCTGTTCCGGATGGGCACCTCCGGGCATGACCGTGTTCGATGGATAGGGCTCAACCCTGGCAGTGGCTATGTTGCGATCGCGGGTGAAACCGACGGCGTATGGGGTGGAGAGTCGTCGGCCGGCGGTATCGACGCCTTCCTGACCCGAATCGATACCATACCCGATGGCGATGCACTGGTGCCAACGATCGCCTGGACGGTCCAGGTGGGTTCTGAGGGTGATGATCATGTGGTGGGCGGCAGTGTGGCCGCTCTCAGCCCCCTGCTGTTTGGTTTTGCGCCATCATCGATCGACGGCACGGCGGTTACCGGCCCCTTTTTCTTCGGTGGCAGCGCCTCGGGGACAGTGTCGGTTTACCAGGTTGGAGAAGAATCCGCCGAGGTTCTGCGGCACGGGTTTTATGGCGATGGTAGCGCGTGGCTGATTGGTGACGGCCCCTTTGAGTATCGAGTGGAAGTTAACGAAGATGACGCTGACGAACTTATTCGCACACGTGTGAACAGCCGGGCCGGGTTTGCTCTCGGTTACAGTACCTCGGGTGCCATAGGCAGTGCATTGTCGGCCAATGATCAGAATGACACTGCCATTGTAGAGCTGAGCCAGGGCCTGCTGTTTAACGGCGATATGGTCATTGCCGGTTCCACCGATGGGGTCTTCGCTGAAGGCGCTGGAAATCCCTCCACCCGCCATGCAATCCTGGCAAGGCTGAATCGTGGTGATGACGAAGCGGCCTATCGGAGCTGGCGCGTTCAGCCTGAGGTTGAGGGGTTGAATGTGTTAAGGCTGAAAAACTATCGGGATGATGAAATTACTGCGTTGGTAGACCTGGGTGGTGAGCTGGCAATTAGGCTGTTCGGCCCGGAGGGCGATGCACTGACCTCCGAGAACCCTTAATGGCTTTAAAGGGGGGGGGCGAGGCCTTAGACGGTCCCCTCCTGCCGGCTGGCGCTGGCATACAGCTTCAGGTAGTCGGTACTGGTCACAATGCCTGATGGCTGGCCTTTTGCGTCAACGATCAGTGCCGCGTTCAATTGGTGTGCAAGCATAAGCCGCGCGAGCTGGTGTGCGTCGGTTTCCGGAGAGGCGGTCAGGAAAGCTGGCAGTTCAACCTGAGACAGGCTCTGACTTACTGCTTGTGACGGGTTTTCGTGGAGCCAGGCGAGTAGCCAGCGCAGGTCAATCAGGCCTGCAACGTTGTGGTCGGCCAGGATGACCAGATGGTGCACATTGTTGTCTTCCATGCTGGACATGGCCTCACCCATGGAAGCCGTAGCGGGTACAGAGTACAGCGCCGGTGAGCAAATGGCGGAAACAGGCAGGTACACACGCTCCTCGCGCCGTTCTCCGGCGGCTGCGGCGCCATACTCCTGGAGTGCACGGTGGCGGCCGCTGTTAGCGGCCTGCTGAAACTCCGCGTCGGTTGCCTCGCTGTGGCCCGGTGAAATCGCGCCGGATTCCGTCAGCTCGGTGACGTCGCCAACGCGACGGCTTCGCAAGGCTTCCGGCAATCGGGTGCCGATTGGTCGCCCCGGCTCACTTACGTGAATAGACATTCCACTAACTCTCCCATGTGACTGCTGCAACATCCCAATGCAGAGCAGCTCCTCTAATGGTAACGGCTGAATGTCACAAAACTGTAGGCCGGCTTCATTACGCCTGGGTAAGTGTCAGGTTCGGTATAGCCGCCCCGTTTCCAGTCGCTTTGAGAGCGGCGCAGGCAAGCAGTGGGGCTGGCCGCTGATAACATCTGCCAGATATTCTGCCAGCAAGGGTGCCCAGACCAACCCTTTGCTGCCCAGGCCGGTCAGCAGATACAGGTCGTTAAGGTGGTTCCCTTCGGTGTCCCGCATGTGGCCGGCCACAGGCTGGTAATCGTGCGTGGTACAGCGAAAGGCCACTCGCCCTTGCAGCTGATCGGGATCTGGCACCGATTCTTTGGTTACAGACGGCAGAATCCGTTTTAGCTCGTCAAGGTTTTCCTGGTGGCCTGCGGGGGTTGGGTAGGGGGTCTCGTCCTTAAGGTCAAATGTCGCCCCGGTGACTGCACTGCCGCCTTGAACAGGGTTGAGATACTTTGTCCCGCAGATCACCGTTTGGGGTAGGTTGAAGTCTGCCTCCGGTAGTTCAGTAACCTGACCGCGGATCGCTTTCAAACGGAGCTGCCCGGCTACGGGCACCAAGGCGGGGCTTTCGTGACCTCCGGCAATGACCACAGCGTCTGCGCGGCTGTCCTCGCCAGAGTGATTTCGGATACACCATTGATTGTTACATGGCAGAAGGTTAGCGACCTGGTAACTGAATCGTGTTTCAATCAGAGGGTGCTCGGCCAGCTGCTGACAGGCCTTTGCAGGCTCAAGCCAGCCGGAACCGGGAAACCAGAGACCGCCAGTGTTAACCGCAATTCCTGCCAGCTCGCTTGCCCGGATTGCATCCACCGGTTCCAGCAGGTCAGCCGGGTAATCATTGCGATCGCAGAACCGCCGCTGGCGATCGATTTCCTGATCATCGGTTGCCAGTTGCAGTAGTCCCGTTGGGTGCCAGAAGCGGTTTTGCCAGGGCCGATAGAAACGTTGGCTGAAACTGAGGGCCGTTGCAGAAAGCTCAGTCTGTGCGTTGTACTCCACGCCAAGTTTTACATAGAGCGCGCCCTGGGGATTGCCAGATGCCGCAGAACCGGCGTGGGGCGCCTTGTCCAGCAGCAGCACCTGAACACCCCGTTCCGCCAGGTTGCGGGCGAGCAGGGTGCCGGCAATTCCTGCACCGATAATGGCAACCGTGCCAGTTTTCGCCTCTTGTTTAGTCGCATTCCCCGGCGCGTAAATACCTGCAAGCATTTCCCGCTTGCGGCCAAAGCCAGGGACTTTGGCGATCTCGAAGCCAGTCTCTGCAAGGCTGCGGCGCACACGGCCAACGGCGGTAAACGTGGCCAGGGTCGTTCCGGGTTTGCTGTGGCTTGTGATCAGCCCGATGGCGTCGTCCAGCCACATGTCCGGGTTTAACGACGGGGCGAAGCCGTCAAGGAACCAGGCATCGGCTGTAAAAGTGAGATCCTTCCAGGCGTCCAGGACATCTCCAAAATACAGGGTAAGCCGAACCCGACCTCCGGCCAGCACCAGCCGATGAGTGCCCTTGATCAGTGGAGGGTACTGTTCGATAAGCTCCGCTGCCAGGGGGGTTAGCTCGGGCCAGTACGACAGGGCCTTTTCGAGGTCCTGACGGCGCAGGGGAAATCGCTCTACCGACACAAAGTGCAGAATGGCGCTGTCATCGGCCGAGCGCCACTTTAACCATTCCGCCCAGGCGGCGAGAAAATTCAGGCCCGTGCCAAAACCGGTTTCAGCAATCACAAAGTGGCTGGCGTCTGGTACCTGCTGGAACCGCTCCGGCAACTGGTTATGCCCGATAAAAACATGCCGGGTTTCTGCCAGGCCGTCGTCCCTGCTGAAATATACGTCTCCAAACCGGGTGGATTCGGGCACGCCGTCGCGCCAGACAAGTTCTGCCGGCTCCATGGCCGGCGGCAGGCAGGGGGAATGCATGGTGCTCAGTCTTCAGTGTTAACCAGAGTCACTTTCTCGATGACGACAGCCTGAACCGGAACATCCGCCATGCCCTGGCGATGTCCGGTTTGTACGCCGGCAATCTTGTCGATCACGCCCATACCCTCGGTGACCTTGCCAAAGACCGCGTAGCCCGCAC
This sequence comes from Marinobacter sp. KM021, assembly GCF_050707965.1. Taxonomy (NCBI): domain Bacteria; kingdom Pseudomonadati; phylum Pseudomonadota; class Gammaproteobacteria; order Pseudomonadales; family Marinobacteraceae; genus Marinobacter; species Marinobacter sp. KM021. The sequence continues at coordinate 1,301,193 of NZ_CP136129.1, read as the reverse complement.
CACGCACACCAGCATTCAGGAAATCGTTTTTGGCGACGTTAACAAAGAACTGAGAGGTTGCTGAGTTTGGGGAGCTGGTTCGGGCCATGGCCACGGTGCCCCGAAGATTAGGCAGGGTTGCTGAGGCTTCGTTAACGATGGGGTTTTTGGTCTGTTTGCGGGCCATGGTTTCGGTAAATCCGCCGCCCTGAATCATAAAGCCGGGAATCACCCGGTGAAAGATCGTGCCGTCGTAGAATCCGTCTTCGACATAGGAGAGGAAATTCTCCACGGTTTTGGGGGCTACGTCAGGGCGCAACTCAAGCTCAAAGGCCCCTTCAGAGGTAACAAAGCGAACCTTCGGCAGCTCTTCGGCCTGAATCGGAGTGGCCAGCATCAGGGCTGCGATGGCGGCAAACAGGACGGACATCACAGTTGATACGGGTTTTACGATATTTGTCATTTCAGAGGCTCTCACAGTTTCAGTTGTTATCAGGAATCCTGAGACAATCCGGATAGAACAAAATTAGCGAAGATCTTAACAGATCCTTACCTGAATAAGTGCAAATCAGAACAGCGTAGGCCAGGGGATTGGGCTACGCTTTAATCATTATCAATACCGGGCCTGGTTGTACGGTGATCACTCTGAATGCAGGAGGAGCCTAGTGAGAATCCGTAAGGGGTTTGAAGAAAAGTCCCGGCTTGGCCGGTTGTTGATCAATCGCGGCTATTTGTCGGAAGGTCAGCTGGACGAGGCGTTGTTGTTGCAGCGGGAAACCGGGCAGCGCCTGGGCGAAGTGTTGATCGCCGCTGGCTGGGTGACTGAAAAAGAACTGCATCGTGTTCTCAAACACCAGGCCCGTTATCGTAATGCGGCAGCGCTGGTTACCATGGTGACGTTGCCGTTTCAGCCGTTGGTGTCGCTGGCGGCCGGCAATACCAGCGCGGCATCCCTGCCTGCGCAGGCCGGTCAGTTATATGAAAAGGGGGACTTTGCGCCTCTGTCTGACAGCGATATGGCCGGCGTAACGGCTCAAAGCAGTGTGGGCTTGCTGGAGCGTATTGAAACGGTTGCCGCAATGCCGGGAAATGCTGGCGGTGCGGTTGATGATCCGGAACTCGCCGGACTCGACTCAGTAGAGGGAATCAAGCTGGCCGCCAACATTTTTGTGCCAGTGCTCAGTTTCCTCGATTCCGATCTGACCATCTCTGGTGTTCACTACAGGGAGGGTGAGCCCCGCTATTCCATTCGAGAGGATGGCGCCCTGAGGCTGGCGTTTCCCGAGCGGATTGAGGAGATCCGGATGGACAACATCCGCGTGAGTGGCAATCACAGTCCATCCATGGGGAACGTCAGCATTCACAACATACGGTTTCATCCGGATTCCCAGATGACGATCTACACCCGTTAATGCACGGGTAAGGTGAGTCTAACGAAAAACGCCCGGATAGCCCATCCGGGCGTTTTTGTTTGCCGGGTCGGTCAGGCGCTGGCTAGAATGTTGCCGCTGGATACACTGGTTTGTTCGCCCTTGGCACCATAAAGCTTCTGTTGGGCAGAGGCGCCACGGAAGATGTCCGTGAGCCTCGTCAGGCGTTTTTGAAGGTGTCCGACAACACGACCGTTGTTCTGGTTCAGTTCCTGGCAAGCACGAAGGCGCCCATCGGCGGTTTTCCAGAGTTGGTACAGGTCTTCCATGCCACCGGCACGGATAAATCTGGAGGGCTCGCCGGCATCCGGTCGGTACCCCATGTTCACCAACAGGCGGATCTTTTGTTTCGCACGCTCACGGATATCCGTCAGGATGTTGTTTTTCTGAGTGGTGATTTCCTGGAGCGGAGCGATGTCGGAGGACGCCAGGAGTTGTTTTTCCTGGTTGAGAAGATCCGCCAGGGTTTCAAGCTGGCGGATGTCTTCTGAGAGAAGGGTCTTCAATTCAATGATTGCAGCCATGTTTTACTCACCCGAAAATGCTTTTATCCATCTCAAGCATTTTCTGGGCCAGTTTCTCTGCATCAATTTTGTAGGTGCCATCTTCCAGTGCTGCGCGAATCTGCGCAATGCGGTCGTCGTCCATTTCCGGGTAATCGCCCAGTTTCTGTTCCAGCTGCTTCAGGTTTTTGGCCTGATTACTGAGACTGACGTTGTCGCCGCGTGCAGCCGTGCTTTGAGCCTTTGCCTGCTCTCCAGCCGTGGAGGGCGCACTCTGGCTGCCTGTTGCTTTGTCGGCCGTGGTTCTGGTGGTGTTGACCTGGCCGGGGCCAATTCCATTTAAGTCAACTGACATAAGGGTACCTGCTTGCCTGTGGCCACCTTCAGAGGTGGCGGAATCGAGTTTATGTCTGCTTATCGGCAGCGTTTAGCCGACCTTTAGAATAAAACGGAAAAAATTTGCCGCTGGGCACGGATTTGCCGTTACATGGCAATTTCCACCCGGCCAGGAGCCGTGACCGTTGCCCGAACCGTGCGTGCTGATTGCAGATTCTCAACCATCACTTGCTCGCCGACACTGGCACTGGCCAGGGCCTTGCCTCGGGAACTGACCGAGAACACCGCGGATTTGGCGGTGATGATAACATGATCGCCCCGCTCAACGGCATTGGGAGCTTCGAGCAGGTCCGGCGTCAGCACCGACCCTGCATTAACTGGTCGCCTCACCAGCATGCCGGATACCTGTTCAATATCCGTGAGAATGCCCCTGCGGCTGGCGTTGATCTGCACCTGCTTTTCCTGCAACAGTTCACCGCTGATGCGCTCACCGCGGGCCAAAGGCCGAGCCGCAACAAGGGCAGGGCCGTGTACTTCGACACTGGCTGTGACGAACATCCGCCATGGCCGCTCCCCGGCACAGGACACCATTACCGATGGCGATGTCGTCCTGAGGGGGTCATTGGTAAATGCGGTTTCGAGTGCCCGTTCGCAAGCAGCCAGGCTAAGCCGGCTATCGATGCTGCCGACAGTGAAGTTCACCTCGTATTGTTGTTGGCGCTGCTGGTCGGCCCAGGCTTCGATAAATTGACCGGCGGCATCGCGTATCTCGCTTGCGGTGGTGGCCGCAGCGACCGCATTCAGGCCCAGGTTATATAGGCAAAAGGTCGCCAAAAAGATGGTTCGCATCTGCACGGCTTTGTCCTATGCTGTCAGTTAGGCGCATTTACAAGAATTCCGTTAAGGAAAACGCCATCGGAGCCGTTAACCCTAATTGGATGCTGGGCGTCAATGTTTTGGCCCAGATTCGCGTAAACAAGCAGTTAGTATTGTTTGAGCAAATTCTGTGCCGGTCTTCGGCATGCCGGGAGTATAAAATTATGGCAGGGGTGTTGGACAGCGTTAACCAGCGTACGCAGCTGGTTGGTCAGAACCGGCTTGAGCTGTTGTTGTTCCGTTTGCGGGGGCGGCAGCTATACGGGATTAACGTTTTCAAGGTGAAGGAGGTCCTTCAATGCCCGAAATTGTCATCGATTCCTAATAGCCGCCAGGTGGTTCGGGGCGTGTCCCATATCCGTGGCGAGACCATTCCCATCATCGACCTGAGCATGGCCATAGGCATGGCAGGCATTCCACAGGAAGAGCTGACAACAAGCTTTGTGATCATTACTGAGTACAACCGCAAAACTCAGGGCTTTCTGGTGACTGGTGTCGACCGGATCATGAATATGAACTGGGAAGATATCCTCCCGCCACCCAAGGGGGCTGGCAAGGATGTGTACTTGACGGCGGTCACCAAGATTGATGACAAACTTGTAGAAATCATAGATGTAGAAAAGATTCTTGCAGAAGTTTCTCCGCTCAGGGAAGATGTCACCGAAGAGCTGAAAACTCGCAGCGCCGAGCGTGTGCCCGGACATTTGCCGGTACTGGTTGTTGATGATTCGTCTGTGGCGAGGCGCCAGATCGAGCGCTGCCTGACCGCGATTGGAATGGAAGTGGTCACAAAGAATGACGGCAAACAGGCGTTGAACTATCTCAAGGAGATCACGGGGGATGGTTCCAGTGCCCGAGACCACTTATCGTTGATCATTTCCGATGTGGAAATGCCGGAGATGGACGGTTATACCCTCGTTACCAGAATCAAAGAGAATCCGGCGCTCAGCGGCATGTATGTGATGCTCCATACATCCCTGAGTGGTGTCTTTAACCGGGCGATGGTTCAGAAGGTCGGTGCCGATGACTTCATGGCGAAATTCAGCCCGGACGAGCTTGCCGAGCGGGTAATGGAAATTATTGACCAGAACTGATGCCTCGGCTCATGGACTTACCCACGATAGAGATCCAATGAAAGCGGAAATTACGCCTCAGGAATACGAAGCCTTCAAGACATTCCTGCAGGACGCTTGTGGCATTCTTTTGGGTGACAACAAGCAGTACCTGGTGAAGAGCCGTCTACGCAGGATTCTTGAGGAAAACAACCTGAATTCACTGGGTGAGCTTCTCGATCGCTTGAAGCGGGTGGGGCGCAGCGGCCTGCGTGAGCTGGTTATCGATGCCATGACCACCAACGAGACCCTCTGGTTTCGGGACAACCACCCATTTCGTATCCTTCAGGACAAGCTATTGCCGGAGTTCGCCGAGCGCAATTCGCTTCAACCGCTTCGCATCTGGTCTGCTGCGTGCTCAACAGGACAGGAACCCTACTCGGTAGGTATGGTTGTGGATGAGTTCCGGCGCAACCGGCCCGGGAAGTTGCGGGACGTAAAAATTACCGCAACGGATATTTCCAAAAGCGTCCTGGAAGTGGCCCGGCGGGGCGAATATGAAATGATCGCCATCGGTCGTGGGCTGTCACCAGAGCGGCAGAAGCAGTTTTTTACGCCCTCTGCCAACGGTGGCTGGCAGATAAAGCCGCAAATCAAGGCCATGGTGGAGTTCAAGGAACTCAATCTGCTTGAGCGGTACATGCTTGGCAAGTTCGACATCATCATGTGCCGAAACGTACTGATCTATTTTTCCGCGGACCTCAAGAAAGACATCCTTACTCGATTGCACGGGGCTCTCAACCCCGGTGGCTATCTCATTCTGGGCGCCTCTGAATCGTTGAACGGCCTTCCTGATCTGTACGAGATGGTTCAGTGCCACCCCGGCATTATCTACAGGAAGAAATAACTCATGCCATTGAATGTCTGGGTGCTGGTGGCTGCCCAGGCGCTGGCCATGTGCACCGCGCCTTTTATCGTATTCATCGGCTCCATCCAGGGGCGTTTGCTGGCACCTGCGCCAGAGCTGGCCACCTTGCCGGTCGGATTGCTAGCGGCCAGCGGTATCAGCTTTCACCATTATCTGTAGGTTTACGTCATGGATCAGCTTAATCTCAGGCACCTCTATTATTTCTGGGTCATCAGCCGTGAGGGCTCGATTGCCAAAGCCAGCGAGCTGCTCGATCTTGCGCCGCAAACCCTGAGTGGCCAGCTTGCCACTTTCGAGGAATCAGTCGGAGGGCAGTTGTTCAGCCGGGAAAGGCGGCGTCTGGTCCTGACCGAACTGGGGCAATTGGTTCAGTCCTACGCCAACGACATTTTTGCACTGACTGGGGAGCTGTCTGAAACCTTGCGTTTGGCCCCCGCTGATCGCCCGCTGAGATTGGCGGCCGGCGTTTCGGCGTCTATTCATAAGCTGATTGCTTTTCAGTTATTGCAGCCGGCCCTGAAGCTGAACAGGCGAGTCAACCTGGATTGCCGAACAGGCCGCGCCGAAGATTTGCTTCTCAGTCTCAAACGCAAAGAACTGGATGTCGTGCTGACAGACCGTATGCCTCAGACCGAAGCGGTCACAGATCGCTTCGCGGTTCATCCCCTGACATCGTCTACCATCAGTTTGTTTGCCGCCCCGGAGATGGCTGGGCGGCTTCGGGACGACTTTCCGGCCTCTCTCAATCATCAGCCCTTGCTGGCCAACGCCACGGACGCGCCGTATTTCCAGAAGCTGATGAACTGGCTGACCATCAGCAATGTCAGGATGGACCTGGTGGCCCGGGTAGACGACAGTGCGCTTATCAAAGTGTTCGGGCGGGAAGGGTTGGGCGTGTTTGCGGCGCCAACGGCAATCAAGGAGGAGGTGTGCCGCCAATATCAGGTGGAGGAAATTGCGCCTGTCAAAGCGGTAACCGATCAACTGTACGCCATCACCCGAAGCCGGAAGGTTGCCCATGAAGGTGTGCGGGCAATCTGTAGCGGCTTTGATTTACCTCGATAATATCGATGATTTTTGCTCAATAAATCTTATTTTCTCGAAGTCTTTGGCGGTGCATGATGGAATTGTGTCTGGCAACCTCTGAAGGAGTATCGCCATGAAAACCATTCACAAGTTCCGTCTTGAGCCTGGAAAAGAGCCGACCACGTTGTCCCTACGTGAGGGATGCAAAGTGGTTCGGTGCGAGTATCTGGTCGCCCAGAAGGCTGTTTTTCTCTGGGTGCAGCAGCCTCTGAGTGTTACGGTCCCGATGGTGGAGCGGCAGTTCAGGGTTGCAATGTCCGGCGAGCCGGTGCCAGATGCCTATGAGTACCTGGATACCGCACTCGATCCGTTCGGACCAGAAGCCTACCACGTATTCGAAGTGCCGGCTGGTGAAGGGATGGCTATTGGTAATGGCCACGAACGATTCGGCAGTGATGAGTTTGGCCAGTCTGGTTGGCGTAACAATCTCGCCTCCTAGCCAGGTAACATCTGATCATGTTGTCGTCGGGATAACACTCTTTTTCGGCCCCTCTGGAGGGGCCGCTTTTGGTTAAATCCAACCATGGGGGAGATTATTTGATCAGCGCCTGAATATCCCGGAAACGGGGGTGCTTGCAATGTACCATCCACTCGAAGGCCACCATCTCGGTAGTGACAATCCGGGCGCCACTCTGGTGCAGGCGGTCAAGTGCGACATCCCGGTCGAAGTCGTTACGGGAGCCGGTGGCATCCGCTACCACCCATACTTTATAGCCAGCATCAAGCAGACTCAGTGCCGTTTGCAGCATACATACGTGGGTTTCACAGCCGCCGATGACAATTTGCTGGCGCCCCTCCGGTAGCTGATCAATCAAACCGTCCGGACAGGCATCAAAGTGATGTTTGCCCACGGTGACGTTGCACAGTTCCCGCACTGACTCAACATTCGGTCCCAGCTTCTCGGGTAGCTGCTCCGTGCCCACCACCGGTACCTCCAGCAACCCCGCAATGGTGGCCAGCAAGGTACAACGATCAGCCACTTCAGCGCCCTGGCTTATGGCGGGCATCAGGCGTTCCTGGACATCAACGAGCAGCAGCGTGGATTGTTCCGCCTTCATCAGCATGATTCATCACTCCGGTTGAATGGATCTGGCTACAAGAATGCGCAATTATCTCGGTTCAAACAAATTTTTCAGGAATCTCATAGCAGACAGTTGCCAAACGCCCCCAAAACCATTAAAGTTTGCGCCCGTCAAATGAGCGACGACATCGCTGATTTGAAACAGTTTATTGGAGAGGTGGCCGAGTGGCTGAAGGCGCACGCCTGGAAAGTGTGTATACGTTAATAGCGTATCGAGGGTTCGAATCCCTCCCTCTCCGCCAATATGAAACCCTAGCAGAAATGCTGGGGTTTTTTATTTTTCTGTCGTTTATCCTGAGCTCTGTGTTAATCCAGAACGAGTGCATATTTCAGTAAATTGGTTTACTGTTCGTTACACGGATTCGATGTACCGTAACGTTTTCACACTCATGAACAGGGACAAACATGGCGACCATCAATCCATCTCAGGAAGAGCTCCGCAAAGTTTTGCAGGAAACCCCCAAAGATCAGCCCGTCGTGATGCTGAATCTTTTAAGGTTTCGCGACCGGGCTGCTTACCAGGATGACGCTCACGATTGTTCAGGCCGTGATGCCTACAAGCGATATATGGAAGAAGCTGCGGAATGTGTTCGCACCGTTGGTGCTGAAGTGATCTGGTCGGGCCGCTCTGTAGGTTCGCTGATTGCTCCGCCCGATGAGTCCTGGGATCAGGTCTTGCTGGTGCGCTACCCGTCGATCAATGCCTTTCTGGCCATGATTGAGAGCCCGGAATATAAAGGTGTGGTCAAGCACCGCACGGCGGCGCTGGAAGATTCCAGGCTGGTTGCCAATGTTGAAGGTACGCCCTGATCTGGTATCCCGTCTGGTTAAGGAACTAGCCAGACGGGACACTACGTAAGCCAGCCTGCTTGCTGAATGGTCATGTATGCGGCAGTACCCGCGGCTATGGAGAGAAGCGCGTTACGCCGCCACAAGTGAATGATGACCACCAACAACCCTGGAACTAAGGCGTCCAACCCTGGCGCGCTGGCGCTCCAGTTTGCCGACCTCTGAAGAAAAATCACCGCAAGCAACGCCATTACAGCTGCCGGTAGAAAGCGCCCGATATGCTTTACCAGGGGGTGCTCGGTGTGGCGCTCGAAAAACAGGAACGGCACCACACGGGTTGCAAAGGTTGCACCGGCCGACACCGCAATGAAGGCCGCCAGATAATACTGCTCAGCCATGGCTTACCTCACCGCCGTTTGTGCGCTTGTGTAGCTTCCAGTAATGGAGCAGCAGGGTGGTTGTGACCAGGGTAATCGCTGCAATCAACTGATGGGCTGGCGGTACCAGCAACATGGCCAGGCCCGCCGCCAGTGCGCCCGCCCAGATCGGAAAAGTGTTGCCCAAGGCCTTGTATTGCTCAATGGTCAGAACGATGAACAGTGCTACCAGTGCAAACTCAATACCCGTGCTGTCGAAAGCGACCAGCTCACCAAGCAGGGCACCAATGGCGCAGCCCGTTATCCAATAAAGCTGGTTGAACAGCGTAATTCTGAAATCAATGGCTTGCTCGTGTTGGCGATCAGGAGTCCTTGGCCTGCTGGTAAGCAGCGAGTAGGTTTCATCGGTGAGACCGAATATCAGATAGCCCTTGCGCCAACCGGCACCGCGGAACTGCCCCAAAAGCGAAAGCCCATAAAACAGGTGCCTGGCGTTAAGCACGAACATGGCCACAGCCACTTCCAGCAGTCCGGCACTTGCGGCCAGCAGGCTGACAGCGAGTATCTGGCCAGACCCTGCATAAATAACCAGGCCCATCAGGGGCGCAACCCACCAGGCATAGTCCAGCTGCGTGGTGAACAGCACGCCGAAGGCCATGCCCAATGGCAGATAACCAAACAGGATTGGCAGCGTCAGTCGGAAGACGTTCTGGTTCATTAGCATCCAAACGTTATGAAAGCGGCGATGATAGTGAATTGGAACAGGGTTTTGAAGTGCGCAAAAAGGCGCAATCAAGTATTTGACGCGAAATCCGAAATAAGAGTGTCATAAAACAGGCATACCCTCCACGGGTACCTTCCCGTCTGGAGTTGTCATGCTGTCCACCGTTCGAGCCCGCATCCTGTTCTTCGCTGTCCTTTCTCTTATTGCCGTCACAGGCCTGGCGGTTCTTTCCTGGATGATCATTCTCAAGGCCGAGGATGCCTCCGAGAACCTCATGCGCAACAATCTTCAGGATACCTGGGTGCTTATGGACCTTGAGCAGGATCATCGCCGGCTTCAGGACCTGGCTTTCAAGATCAAGGCGCAGTTACTGCTATGGGATGAGATCAAGACGGAGTTTGACTATCTGGACACCGCTTTGCGAGACCATTGGAAGCGCGTGCAGGGGGCTGAGCGTTTGCGCAACTGGGCTGTCGATCATCAAGGCGAGTTTGATCGGGTGTTGGCCCTGATGGGCGACATGGACAAGGGTATTGAAGAGAAAAGTTACTACCGGGTAGGCCAGGTAGTCGATTTTCAGCTGTTTCCAGCGCTGGAGCCAATGCTCGATGCCATCAACCAGCAACAGGCTGCAAGTCGGGACGATGTGGCAGCTGGCGCGGACGATTTGCTGGCGTTCCTCTCGGGCCAGAGAGTTGTTCTGCTTGGGGGCTCCCTGGCGTTCCTTGTGGTGGTCGTGGCCATGACCCTGTGGCTCAGGCATTCGGTCATTCTGCGGCTGCAATACATGGAGCGGGAATTGATGGCAATGGAGGCCCAGTCCGACCTGTCGCGAACGCCGGAGGTGGGCAGTCGCGATGAAGTTGCGGGCGTTGCTGGCGCGCTGGAAAGCCTGGTACGCCGATTTGAGGGTTTCATTGGCGATATCCGTCGTGCAGCAGCCGGCCTGGATGAGCGTTCTGCGGCGCTCGATGAAGGAGCCGAAGCCTTGCAGCGTGCCTCAGAGGAAACGGGGCAACAGATCAGTGATGTCAGTGCGTCGATGACTTCAATTGCTGATCAGGCATCACAGATTGAGCAAGCCACAGAGCTTTCGGCAGTCACCGTCAGGCAGGCCGTGGTTGCCAATGTGGAAGTGCAGGGCGGTTTGCGGAACAGCGAGCAGGCCGCAGAGCATACGGTTGAGGTGATAGCGCGGGTTTCCGAGTCTATTCACGCCCTCAATGACTCGACGGGCAAGATCGAACAGGTAATCGGTGTGATTGCCGATATTGCGGAACAAACCAATTTGCTGGCGCTTAACGCCGCCATAGAAGCCGCGCGGGCCGGTGAGCACGGTCGGGGATTTGCGGTGGTGGCAGACGAGGTGCGCACATTGTCCCGAAGGACGGCGGAGTCCACCAGCAATATCCGCCAGTGGGTGCAGGACCTTGTAACAGGCGTTGGTAGTGTCGATGGGCTTCTGGCGGAAATGCGAGAAGCGGGGGAGTTGAACCAGACCAACCTCGTGGCACTTAAAACCCACCTGGAGCGCCTGAAAAACCAGTTCGATGAGCTGGAGAAGCACAGTGATCACATCCGTAGCTCCATTGCCCTTCAGCACGAGGAAATCGGAAGGGTAGGTCGTCGGGCTGTCTCACTGTCTGCCAGCGCTGACACCCTGACGGAGAACGTGGACAATGCGCGTCGGGTGAGTGAGTCGCTCAGGCAGGAATCTTTGTCGATGCGACAACTGGCGTCCGCCTTTCGGACCCGGCACGCCGATTAATAAGATGTGTCTCCAACAACGGGGGTTCTGATTGTCGCCATAAAACCGTAACATACAGCGACTGATTGGAGGTTTTATGAGTGACGAAGCAGCGCGGCAGCCGGAAGCGGACCCCCGGGAAGAGAGATTTGTGGTGGACGCCGAGTTGCTGACCGAAGACCAGCTGCAAGGGCTGGCTGAGGAGTACTGCACGCGTTACCACGGGTTGAACGACACCGAGAATCCACTGGCAGAGCGGGAGCGGGTGCTGTCTGCCGTACGCCGGGGTGATTTAGTGGTCTGGTTTGATCCGGTCGAGAACACGGCTGGCCTTGGTAGCCCTTCCGCCGAAGTCTGAAAGCTTTTATGGGTTTGTCTGCAGGCTTTTACCTGCGGTGCCTACCCGTAGGCTTTTCTAAACGTTACAATCAGTCTGTTTTTTTCATACCTGATGGCGAGGTGACATTTGATCAGGGTACTGGTTGTTGATGATCACGAGCTGGTGCGCTCCGGTATAACCCGCATGTTGGCTGACAATCCCGATATTGAAGCGATTGGCCAGGCCTCATCCGGTGAGGATGCGATTGAGTTTGTGCGCAAGGACCGCCCGGATATTGTCCTGATGGACATTCGGATGCCCGGCATCGGTGGCCTCGAAGCAACCCGGCGAATATTGCGTATTGATGATTCCATCCGGGTGATTGTTGTGACGGCCTGTGCCGACGACCCATACCCCGCCCGGGTCATGCAGAGTGGTGCCACCGCCTATATCACCAAGGGTGCTGATATTCAGGAGATGGTGCGGGCTATTCGCAAAGCTCACTCCGGACAGCGATACATTAGCCCGGAAATTGCCCAGAAAATGGCACTCAAAACGCTGGGTGGTGACCGTGAGGAAGACGGGGAGCTGTCCCGGTTCGAGCGGTTGTCTGAGCGGGAGATGCAGATCGCCATGATGGTGGTGGATTGCCAGAAAGTGCAGGACATTTCCGACAAGCTCTGCCTGAGCCCGAAAACCGTCAACAGTTACCGCTATCGTATTTTCGAGAAGCTCGAGATCTCCAGCGATGTCGAGTTGGCACTGATGGCGGTACGGCTTGGATTGCTGGATGCCGACAAGGTCTGAACCCGAAGATACCGTCGGGATGTTTGACAGCAAAGACTTCCTGAAGCAACTGACCGAGCGCCCCGGCGTTTATCGTATGTACGATGACACCGGCGGCGTGCTCTACGTGGGCAAAGCCCGCAACCTCAAGAAACGCGTCAGCAGTTATTTCCGCAAAACCGGCCTGGCCCCGAAAACCGAGGCCCTGGTGGGCAAGATTGCCTCCATCGAAGTCACTATTACCGGCAGCGAAACCGAAGCACTGTTGCTTGAACAAAACCTGATCAAATCCCTGAGGCCGCCCTACAACATCCTGCTTCGGGATGATAAGTCCTACCCCTATATCTATCTGTCGTCCCACAGTGACTACCCGTCGCTGACGTTCCGGCGGGGGCGTACCAAGAAGGGTGGTGGCACCTGGTTTGGCCCGTTCCCTAGCTCTGGGGCGGTCAAGGAAAGTCTTAATGTTCTACAGAAGGTTTTTCGTATAAGATCCTGTAGTGAAAGCTATTTCAGGAACAGGAATCGTCCCTGCCTGCAATACCAGATCAACCGCTGTACCGCACCTTGCGTGGAGTACATCAGCCCCGAGGACTACCAGCAGGATATTCGCCACGCCACCATGTTTCTGGAGGGTAAGAACCCGGCCATCATCCATGACCTGATGAATGCCATGGAAGCGGCATCGAAGAACCTGGAATTCGAGAAAGCTGCCGCTTACCGGGATCAGATCAACCATCTGCGCCATGTACAGGAGCAGCAGTCGGTCGACGGTGAGGGTGGTGATGCCGATGTTATTGCGATTGCCCAGGATGCCGGTGTGGTGTGTGTGGTGGTGATCATCGTGCGCGGTGGCCGGGTTCTGGGTACCAAGGACTATTTTCCCCGCTTTTCACTGGAGCAGTCCGAAGGTGAGTTGCTGGCGGCGTTTCTGGGCCAGTACTATTTTGGCGGCGATACCCGCCGGGAGATTCCAAGAGATATTCTGGTGCCCGTGGCGGTTGAAGGTGAGGCGCTGCTGGCAGAAGCCCTGAGTGAGGCCGCCAATCGGGAAACCCGTATCCGTGGCAATGTACGTGGTGAGCGCCGCCGCTGGCTGGAACTGGCCATGACCAATGCCCGCCAGACTCTGCTGACCCACCTGGCCAGCAAAGAAACCGTGTACCGGCGATTGCTTGCCCTTCGGGACCTGCTGGAACTGGCAGAAACCCCGGCGCGCATGGAGTGTTTCGACGTCAGCCACAGCCACGGGGAAAATACCGTCGCATCTTGTGTGGTTTTCGACGAGAATGGGCCCCTGAAGAGTGATTACCGGCTGTATAACATCGAAGGCGTGACCGCTGGTGATGACTACGCGGCAATGCGGCAGGTACTGACACGCCGGTATCGCCGGCTGGTTAGCGGTGAGGGCAAGCGCCCGAGCCTGGTGTTTATCGATGGCGGTAAAGGGCAGTTGAACATTGCCCGGGAAGTGTTTGAAGAACTTGGGATCTCTGACATTCCGCTGATTGGCGTCGCCAAAGGTGTGACCCGCCGGGCGGGAATGGAGCAGCTGATTGATGCCATGACCGGCGACGTCTTTCGGGTACCGGCAGATTCACCGGCCCTGCATCTGATTCAGCATATTCGCGATGAATCCCACCGGTTTGCCATTACCGGCCATCGCGCTCGCCGGGACAAAAAGCGTCGGCAGTCCACCCTTGAAGGTATCGAAGGGGTTGGGCCCAAGCGCCGCAGGGAACTTATCCGTTACTTTGGCGGCATACAGGAAATTCGCAAAGCCAGTGTGGATGAAATGACGAAAGTGCAAGGCATCAGCAAGTCACTGGCTGAATCCATCTACGCGGCATTGCATGATGAATAGGAAGTCCATGAATTTACCCAACGTACTGACCATGTCTCGCATCGTGATGATTCCGGTGTTCGTGGTTGTTTTCTATCTGCCCATGCAATGGAGTTACATGGCCAGTGCCGTTATCTTCGCCCTGGCGGGTATCACCGACTGGCTCGATGGCTACCTTGCCCGCAAGCTCGACCAGAGCACGCCATTTGGCGCTTTTCTGGACCCGGTAGCAGACAAGCTGATGGTGGCGGTGGCACTGGCAGTATTGATTGAAGAACATGCCGCGGTGCTGATGACTATTCCGGCGACCATCATCATCGGCCGGGAGATTGTTATCTCAGCCTTGCGGGAATGGATGGCGGAAATGGGTAGCCGGGCCAGTGTTGCGGTTTCCTATATCGGCAAGATTAAAACCACCGCCCAGATGGTGGCGATTGTTGGCCTGCTGGCGTTTCCACCGGGGCAGCTACTGGCGTATGTTTCGATCGGGCTGTTGTATCTGGCGGCGGTTCTTACGCTATGGTCAATGGTGCTGTACCTGCAGGCGGCCTGGCCCGACCTGTTCCCGGATAACGATCACTGACGTCTCCGGTACTAGCGTTGTCTGGCCTCGGCCAGACAGGCGTACGCCCAGCGATTCGTGGCTTCGGCCAGCGCCCGGGAACTCTCACTGAAAGCCTCCATCAAGGCATCCACTGAGGCGCTCTCAGCTCGCTGCTCCACCCGTTGGCTTTTGCTGCAAAGGCTTCTCCGGGTGCGATTGCCCATGATCTCTGCATGTAATTCCATCACCACCGTAATACCCTGATCCTGCCTGTTCTCAGCATGAAAGGCCGATAGTTCGGAAATCAGGGTATGGCTGGCGAACGCCGGACTGGTGTCAGTGACAACATTGTCAAACCCGCCGTTGAAACGAAAACTCTGTATCAGATAGTCTCGGACCACCACCGGAATGCTGTCACGCCAGCGAACTGCAGGTAACGCCTGGAACTCATAAAGCGAAGGTTTAAGCAAGACCCTTGCGCTGTCCAGTGGGTCTGAAGCCAGCGGGGTATCTATTCTTAGCGAAACCGGCCGGGGAGTTTCCCGCATTGGCTCGGAAGCATACGGGGCAAGATCCATAGCCCGTGGCGGCTCTGGCGTTGGGAACACGGTGCAGGCAGTCGTTAGCGTGGCTGCGGAGATACAAACCGCCAGCCGGCGGAGGCCGATTGTCATTGCTCAAATTCCTGGAGGTTGGGGCCGCCACGAAGGGTGCCTATTGGGTCTGCGTCGAGTCTGCGGGTAAAGGAATTCAGGTTGCGAAGAGTGTTGCGCATTTCGCGAAGTACCGGTGTGATGTCACCCAGGCCCTGAATCCCTGCATCCAGCACCTGTTCATTGTCTTCGGTCAGTCGGTCCAACCGGCTCAGGGTAGGCTGCAAGGTAGACAGGGCCAGGGTCATGGATTCCAGCACCGGCGCGATTTCCCGCTCCAGGGTTTGGCGCGCCCGGTCCGATGTGTCAGAAACCTTGATCGCGGCTTCCTCGGCGCGGATAGCGGCGGTGTCGAACTGAGCCATCAGGGCAAGCAACTCTTCCCGATTGGCGAGCAATGATTCCGTTGCCAGGCGGGTGTTGTCCAGAATGGCCGATACGTTCTCCAGGTTCTCCGACGCAAGCAAGCGGTTCATGCTGGTTAACAGTTGTTCTGCACTTGAGATCATGGCCTCACCGTTATTCAGCAGGTTGGAAAACGCCGATGGCTGTGCGTTGATGAGCGGTGGGTTATCACGGTTACCCTGAAGTACCGGGCTGTCGGTTGTGCCGCCGGTGAACTGGACACTCATGCTGCCGGTAATATTGGCAAGAACCAGCTCCGCCCGGGTGTTCTCCCGTACCGGGATGTCGCGATCCACACGCACCAGCACCCGAACATGGGCGGGATTGTCTGGTGCCAGGGACAGCTCGAGAACATCGCCAACCGGAACGCCGCTGTATAACACTGGATTGCCTTTTGACAGCCCGCCCACCGGGTGATCAAAGCCTATCTGGTAGTAAGCCCACTCGCGGTCTGCAGTCGATTTGCCCAGCCATAGTGCAAACAGCAGGGCAGCTGTTACTGCAACCAGCGTGAACAGTCCGATAATAACGTGATGGGCCTTTGGCTCCATTAAACGGGCTCCTGTCTGGTCAGCCGGTTATGTGCATCAATCGCGGCCCGCCCCCTGGGGCCATGAAAGTATTCCTGTATCCATTCGTCGTCGGTCTTGGCGACGTTTTTAAGTGTGTCTGCCACCAGCACTTTTTTACGGGACAATACGGCTACCCGGTCACAGGTTGTGTACAGCGTATCCAGATCGTGGGTAACAAGAAATACTGTCAGCCCAAGGGCGTTCCTCAGGGTCACGATCAGTTCGTCGAACGCTGCCGCGCCGATCGGGTCCAGCCCCGCTGTGGGTTCGTCCAGAAACAGCACCTCCGGGTCCAGCGCCAGGGCGCGGGCCAGGGCGGCTCGCTTCACCATACCACCGGAAAGCTCGGCCGGGTATTTCAGGGCGGCATCTGCTGGCAGCCCGGTCAGTGCCAGCTTCATCCGGGCAAGTTCCTCGGCCTCCGTTCGGGTAAGACCCGCGTGCTCGACCAGTGGCAGTGAAACGTTTTGCATCAGATTCAGCGAGGTAAACAGGGCGCCACCCTGAAAAAGCACGCCGAATCGCTGCTCATACAGAGACCGCTCTGTGCCAGAAAGTTCTGTGAGATCAACATCAAAAAGCTGAATGTGACCGTCTGAAGGTGTGTTGAGGCCCACGATGCTGCGCAGCAAAACCGATTTGCCCGTGCCGGAACCGCCGACAACCCCAAGGATCTCCCCGGGAAAGAGGTCCAGCTCCAGGTCCTCGTGGACCACGTGATCACCGAAACGGTTACACAGCCCCCGCACCTGGATCACCGGTGTTGAAGGGCTGTGGCCTTTCTGTGGTTTCATCTCCGGCATGACTTACCAGCCCATTTCCATGAAAAACAACGCCGCTATGGAGTCCAGCAGGATCACCATAAAGATCGACTGAACAACGCTGGAGGTGGTGTGTTCGCCCACCGACTGGGCACTGCCCGCCACCTTGAAGCCTTCGAGACAACCAATGACCGCAATCAGGAAGGCAAATACAGGGGCCTTTCCGATACCTACCAGAAAGTGCTTCAGGGCAATATCCCGCTCCACGATGGCTATAAACTGACTTGGTGGAATATCCAGTACCAGTGCGCAGACGGCGGCACCGCCCACCATTCCGGAGATCATGCCAATGAAGGTGAGCACTGGCAGGCTGACCATCATGGCCAGAACTCGCGGGACTACAAGCAGTTCCACCGGATTCAAACCCAGGGTACGAATGGCGTCGAGCTCTTCATTGACCTTCATCGCGCCGATGTGAGCGGTGAACGAGCTGGCGGTGCGCCCGGCGAGCAAAATGGCTGCCAGCAGAACGCCAAACTCCCGCAGGAACGAAAAAGCCACAAGATTCACGGTGTAAATCGTTGCGCCAAAATCTTCCAGCACTGTAGCTCCCAGAAAGGCGACAACGGCGCCCACCAGAAAGGTCAGCAGTGCAACAATGGGCAGGGCATTCAGCCCGGTGTCATGCACTGCAGCCACAAATGGCGTGATGCGCCACCGCTTTGGCCGGGGCAGGATATAAAACAGGGTGGCGAGGGTTTGCCCGATAAAGCCTGCAAGCATCCAGAGCAGGCGGGCAATGGCGGTCACTTTCTCTCCGACGTCGGCCAGAAAATCCAGCAGAGCGTTTTTCCGGGCGGGCTGCCAGGTGGCTCCTGCCATCGCTTCGGCAACGGTGATGAGAAGTTGCCGCTGTTCATCAGGGAGGTAGGCCATTTCTAGAAAACTCAGAAGTTGTTCCGGGCCTGTCAACCGGGCGATCAGCGCGGCCCCTGCCGTATCAACCCGGCTTAGCTTCTGGAACTCAATGTTGGTGATCGTGGTTCCGCTGGCCTGAACCTCGGCTATTCGCTGGTTGAGTACCGAATAATGGGAGAGGGTCCAACTGCCGGATAGGGTCAGGGTGTCACCGTTGCAGGCAAGGTTACCGGGGGTGTCGCGGTGTGCTGTCGTCGAATAGCCGGAATCAGTCGCCACGGGTGCCGTTAATCCTTGTCCGGTAGGCAGAAAAGATATTCTCAAGCTTAAAGATTCCGGAACTGGTCTGCCAGTATCTTTGGTTTTTCGTAACCTTGCCGGAGATCGCGTCGGTGACTTTTCGGTCTTTTTATGCAGCGGAAATGGAGGCTCGCGTGTCCACCATTTGTATGGGAACGGTTAAAAATTGTACGGAATGAACGGCGTCTCAAAATTCTCTGTTAGAATAAGGCATCTTTTCAAGCAGGTAGCTTATCTTCCTGAATCCTGAGGTAACGTGCATGCCCAAGCATCACAATCGACGCGTTTTTTCATTGTTTTCCGGCCTGGCTATCTCTTTAGCTATTACCCTACCGGCCCAGGCCCAGTCATTGGATGACCAGTTGCTTGCCCGCCTTGCCAGTGTTGCTCCCAAGCTGAACCCGGAAGTGCTTGAGGCAGCCTTTAAAGCCACTCACTGCGCCATCGCCAACGGCGTTGCCATGCCCGAACGGCTTGCAGTGATTGATTTTTCACTCCATTCCAGCCAGGAGCGGATGTGGATTTTTGATCTGGAGCAGGGCGATTTACTGCTGCGGGATCTGGTTGCTCACGGCAGAAACTCAGGCAATGAAGAGGCAACTGCCTTCTCGAACATTGAGGGCAGTTACCAGTCTAGCATCGGGCTGTTCAAGGCCAGTGAATCCTATCGTGGTATGCACGGGTACTCCTTGCGACTGGACGGCCTGGAGCCAGGCATTAACGATCTTGCGAGGCAGCGGGCCATCGTGATTCATGGCGCAGATTATGTGAACAGCAACTGGGTGGATCAATACGGGCGCATCGGCCGCAGTCATGGCTGCCCGGCGGTAGACCAGAAAGTGGTGCAAACCGTGGTGGACAACCTCAAAGGTGGCCAGTTGGTCTTCAAATACTACCCGGACCAGAACTGGCTGCAGACCTCCAGCTTCCTCAACTGCGACAGTGCTACCCAGGTGGCAGGCAATCGTGCGGCCCGTGGTGGCAATAGCTGAGGTAGCTCAGGAATCGCCGGTCGGGAAGCGCAGGTTGTGCTTCTCGACCAATTCTTTCGGCGGCGCGCTCGTTGAATAGTCACGATAGGGTGATGTTTCCATCATCCGTTTTAACCCTTCCAGTGTTCGAATTGGTGCATCGGTAGCCACAATATTGGCCACCCAGGCGGGCACCAGACCTCCCGGATCCATATGGGTGGTGAATGTTACCCGTATCCAGCCATCCTCAAGCGGTTCTACCAAAAAGCTGTTATCCAGCATTGGGATGCGCACGTAACCGGATTGCTGCGGGGCATCATCCGGGCGGCCCGTGGATTGCACCGTGACAGCGCCACCCGGTTCGTCCTGAAGGAATACGGACTTCATCACCACATCCCGGTCTGAGGCTGGCCAAACGCCATCAAATTTCATCCACAGTAGCCGCTCACCATCGTCTGTGATGTGGTAGTTGGCTTCCTGGCAGTTGTAGATCCACTGTTGGCACAGGGAGATGTCATCAATCACCGATAGTGCAGCCACCATGGAGTGCTGAATTTCAACCACACCGCGGAACTGCTTGATTGGTGTATCCGAAACTGTCCTGACATAGGTGTTGATGTCAGACCGTTCCTTGCCTTGCTGCTTGGGCGTCCATCCTTCGCCAGATGCGTGGCTCGCCACCATGGTTGACAGGCTAACGAGGGTGGCGAAGACGGTTGCGGGAACGCGCATGGTATTGGTCTTCCTGTTAATGTGATTGGGTGTCATGGATTATGAAAGATGAGGGGGCGATAAACCATTGCGCAGATAACGGTTCTGATGGGTTGGCCGGAAATGACAATAGCGGGGCTATTGGCTAAAGTTTGTTCACAATTGCCGTAAAAACAAAAACTTGAAAAAAAGGTGTTGACGCCCCCGGCGGAATCCGTAGAATACGCAGCCGTTGACGAGGCAAAGCCTCTAGACGAAGAGCGGGAATAGCTCAGTTGGTAGAGCACAACCTTGCCAAGGTTGGGGTCGCGAGTTCGAATCTCGTTTCCCGCTCCAATTTCCAAGTCTCTCACGCCTCCTGAGAGCAAAAGCCAGAATCCAGGCTTACCCGGCGCGGTGGCAGAGTGGTTATGCAGCGGACTGCAACTCCGTGTACGCCGGTTCGATTCCGACCCGCGCCTCCATTTTTACCATATCTTTTTGTACCTTAGGATCCAGAGCATTAACCGGCGTATGTGCTGGGAAGGTTCTGCGAACATATTTTTCGTGTTTGTTCGTGTCTGTCAGCGAATTTAGCGTCGGTTCGTGCTGGCCCATAATAGGTGTTCCTCAGTAACGGAGGAGATGACTCCATCGAATGCGTGAGGGCTCTACCAAAGCTTCCGCTCCCACCAATAATCCTCAGCTTTAAGAGCTCCCTTAACCGCCGCTATACCCAGTTGTCTAAATGGCTCTAAAGGCCAGCGCACCGGTGTTCGATTAACAAATCAGGCCTGGGTTCGTTTACTCTCCCGGCCAATAGCCAGCTCCGCCAGGGTTTTCCCGCTGTATTGCGTCAGCGATACGCCATGGCCAGTGCATCCGCACAGGTACAGGGTGCGATCATCTTTGTAGAAGCCAAGGTTGGGAACCATGTCGAGGGTGAACGAAACAGGGCCACCCCATTGGTAATCAATGCCAATCTCCGCAAGTGGCGGGAACAGGGTTTTCAGATGTTTTTCCAGCGTCCGCCATGTTGGTTTGTGATGGTCGAGGCTCATGTTCTGGCCTGCGGTTGTCACAACGTTGGCGCCGCCAAAGGTAATGCGCCCGTCTGCCGTTGGCCTCAGGTAGTGAACCAGGTGCCGGTTGGTCTCTATACCGTAGCGTCCGGCCCAGCCGATGGCTTGCCACTGTTCTGGAGTAAGGGGTTGGGTGACGATCTGATGTGTCCAGACGGGGGTCTGATTGCGGCGAAACGCCCCCATTTCCGGTAGTAGATGGCTGTACGCGTTGGTTGCCAGTACAACCTTGCTGGCGGTGACGGTGCCGCCGGAGGTCTGCACAGTAACCCCGCCCCAGGGATAGGTGATGCCCTGACATTGGGTGTTCTCATAGATATGGACACCCAGTTGTTCGCAGATGGCTTTCCAGTGCCGGACGTGCTTCGCAGGATTCAGGATGCCGCATCGTTGCTCAAACAGGCCGGCTTTAGCCAGTGGGCTGTGAAGCCGTTGCGAGAGCTGGTCTTCGCCCCACCAATCAAAGGAGCTCGAAAACCCCAGTTCACGGTAGAGATCCTGCTGTTTTTGCAGGCGCTCAAGATGTTTGCTGGTCAGTGCAATCCGCAGAAAGCCATTGTGTTCGTAATCGCTGTCGAAGCTGTACCGGGTAACACATTCACGCACGTAGTCGACGGCATCTTGCATGTACTGGTGGGCGGCCCGGGCTTTCTCCTTGCCGTGAAGCAGGCAGGTTATTTCGGGCTCAAAGCCGAACAGGGTCATGGAAAACCCGCCGTTGCGCCCCGAGGCCCCAAAACCAACGGCACTGCCTTCCAGAACAGTGACGTCCAACGATGGCTCCAGTTCTTTCAGGTGCGCTGCACAGGACAAACCGGTGAATCCACCGCCAATAATCACAATATCGGTCCGGTGGTCTTCAATCAGCGGCAGGTTAGGGGAGTAGGGGCCAAATTGATTGAGCCAGAAAGATCGGATCTCTGGTGAGCCAAGTTTGCTGTAGTCTATGCCCATGGCGTTTATCACGTTGTTATATTTGAAGCCTTTCGGCAGAGGTGCGCCAAGGTGTATCAAGGTGGCGTTATAAAAACAAGACAAGAAACCGGAGTGTATTCATGAGTGTGAGCGGCAAGACCATTGTTCTGACGGGCTCGTCCAGTGGTATTGGTGAGCAGGCGGCCTATCAATTGGCCCGAAAAGGGGCGCGCCTTTGCCTTGTGGCTCGTCGGGAGGACGAATTAAAAAGAGTGCAGCAGGCTATTATCGCGGAGGGCGGCAAAGCCTGGGTATACCCGGCAGACTTGACCGATGAAGCCGGCTTGCGGTCGGTTGCGGATCGGATACTGGCAGAACACGAACGGGTGGATGTACTGGTCAATAATGCTGCCCGCTCCATCCGGCGCCCCATCGCCGAGGCGCTGGACCGGTTGCACGACTATCAGCGAACCATGAATATCAACTACGTTGCTGCGGTCGGGTTAACGCTGAAGTTACTTCCAAGGATGTTGGCGCAGGGCCGGGGGCAGGTGGTGAACATTTCCACCTTGTCCTCCCAGGTTCCGATTCCCTTGTTCTCCGCTTACCTGGCCAGCAAGACCGCGCTGGAGTCTTTCTCACGCTCTTTGTTGGCGGAAATGGGTGATCAGGGGATCGACGTTACCGTGGTGTACTACCCGATGGTTCGCACACCCATGTCGTCGCAAACCAGCATTTACAAGCACATGCCGATGATGACTCCGGATAAGGCCGCGGGATGGATCGTCAAGGCCGTAGATGAAGGGCCGGCAAGGGTTGGTAGCCTGATGGGGACTGCCGGCAGCATTGCGCTTGCGGCGTTACCTGGTCCGGTTACACGTTATACCCAGCCGTTGTTCAGGCTGATGGATAAAAAGCTTGGGGAGAAGATTCGCCCATAACGGTTACTGAAGGGGCGTTTTATTGCCCCATACTCACCAGATACGCTGGCATTGAATCGGCTGGCATGGGCCTGGCGTAAAGATATCCCTGAGCCAGATCACAGCTCAGGGTCTTGACGAGATTGTCTTGTTCACTGGTTTCCACGCCTTCCACGACTACGCTCAAGCCGAGACTGTGCCCAACGGTGATGATGGCTTGCATGATCGCCATATCACTGTTGTTTTCCATGGCATGGTGCAGATGCGTATTCCGGCGAACGTGACCGGTCATTCCGGGGATCGTGACCGATTTGCACACGGCCATCGCGCTGGAGTCGGTTTTGTACTCTGAGCGGTCACGATGGGTCAACTGATTCCGTATTTTGTGCTTTGGCTTTGCGCAGTGATTCCCCCTTCAGATTGAGTCGGTGAGCGCCGTGCAGGAGCCGATCCAGGATGGCGTCGGCGAGCGTGGCGGAGCCGATGTAGTCGTGCCAGTGCTCCGTGGGTAGCTGGCTGGCGATGAGCGTTGAGCCTCGCCCGTGCCGGTCTTCGATTACTTCCATCAGGTCTTGCCGTTGTTGCGCGGTCACCTTCTGCATGCCCCAGTCGTCCAGGATTAGCAGGTCGGTCTTCAGCAGCTGGTTCATCAGTCGTGCGTAGCTGCCATCGCCGTGGGCGATGCGCACCTGCTCGAACAGGCGCGGCACCCGCAGGTAACGCACCGACAGCCCCTGTCGGCAGGCCTGGTTGCCCAGGGCGCACGCCAGCCAGGTCTTGCCGCAACCGGTTGGTCCGGTGATGCACAGGTTCAGGGACTGGCGGATCCAGTCACAGCTGGCAAGGTCCGCCATGCGGGAGCGTTCCAGCCCCCGTGGATGGCGGTAATCGATGTCTTCCACGCAGGCCGGAACCCGCAACCGGGCCGCCTTGAGCAGGCGGTCCAGCCGGCGGTTTTCCCGGTGTAGCACCTCCCGGTCGATCAGCAAGGCCAGGCGTTCCTCGAACGCCAGGTCATGGGTGTCGGGTTGTGCCCGTTGTTGCTCCAGGGCATCGCACATGCCGGTCAGCTTGAGTTGGCGCAGGGTGTCGAGAGTGTTTTGAGTCAGCATAGGTTTCTCCGGGATCAGTGGTAGTAGCGGGGGCCACGAACATTGGTGTGAACAGGCAGATCGGTCAGTTCCGTTTCCTCCTCAGCCAGTGGCAGAGGCAGTTGGTCCAGACCCTGCTTCAGGATCGAGGTGATGCTCTGGTAGCTGGCCGAGTTGATGGACAGCGCCCGTGCACAGGCCTGTTCCAGGCGGTCACGGCTGTAACGTCGGCTCAGGTTCAACAGCCCCAGGCAGGCTCGGTAGCCATGTTCGGGGTGTGGGCGATCCTTGAGCTGGCGCTGAACCACATCGAGCGTGGCGGGACCGATGTCCGTGGCCCAGTTCAGGAACCGCCCGGGAGACCAGTTCTGATGGGCCTGGTGGGATTTGGGCATGTGCTCGGTCAGGGTGACGAAGCGGCTCTTGCCGTGACGGGGATGCAGCGCCACCCGCTGGCCCTTGTGCATGACTTCCACGGCGGTGTCGGTGACCCGCACATCCAGCTTCATGCCCACCAGAGCGTGAGGCACGCTGTACAGGCGTTTGTCGATCTCGATGTGGTAGTCGATGCCCGGTCGTGCCTTGCGCCACTCGGCGTAGACGTAGGGCGTTGCGGGGAGCGGCCTGAGTGCGGGTCGGTCCAGTGCCTCGAACAGGCTCTGGCGGCTCTCGGATCGTCCCTGGAACGGACGCTGGTTGAGCGCCGGCAGCAGCTCCGCGATGGCAGCATTCAGCTCGGCCAGGGAGAAGAACGTCCGGTGTCGCAACCGGGCCAGGATCCAGCGCTCGACCAGCAACACCGCGGCCTCAGCCTTTGCCTTGTCCTTGGGTTTATAGGGCCGTGCTGGCAGTACCGCCGTCTGGTAATGGGCCGCCAGTTCCGCGTAGGTCTCATTGATCTGGGGCGTGTACCGATCCGCCTTGGTGACCGCCGCCTTGAGGTTGTCCGGAACCAGCAGTTCCGGCACGCCACCGTAGAACACCAGCATCCGCTGGTGGGAGGCGATCCAGTCCGGCAGAGACTGGCTCCAGGTGGCCTCGGCGAAGGTGTAGCTGGACGCGCCCAGCACGGCCACAAAGACCTGGGCCTTACGCATCTCACCGGTGCTGCGGTCCACCACCGGCACAGTGGGCCCGCAGTAGTCGATAAAGACCTTCTCACCGGCCCGGTGGATCTGGCGCATGCTGCGCCGTTGTTGCCCCCGCCAGAGCCGGTAGTGGTGGCAGAACTGGCTGTAGCGGTAGGCCTTGTCACCGTGGCGCTCCACGTACTCGGCCCATAGCAGTTGCAGGGTGACGCCCTTGGTCTTTAGCTCCTGGTGGACCTGGAAGTAGTCGGGTTCAGCAAAGCGTGCGGGTGGCGTCCTGGCCGGGAACAGTAGCGATTCCAGCCGGACTTCATCCACCCCCTCTGGCAGCGGCCAGGTAATACCCTGAACCTGGGCCAGGCTGACGTACTTGCCCACCACGCCCTTGGACAGGCTGCAGGCACGGGCAATGCGCTCGTGGCTCAGGCCCGCTTCGTACTTGAGGCGCAAGACCTCGATGATCTGTCGCATGGAAATCCTCGCAGCCGGCATCCGCTCTTCCTCGTAATGAAAAAGAAGCGGGTATGCCGGATAAAGTTGAAGAATTCCAGCGCTTTGGCAGTGATTCCGGAGGAACGTGACCGGTGGCTCCGGCATCGTGACCGGCGATTCCGGAAAACGACCCGAAATCGGTCACGATAAAACGGAATGAGCGGTCACGATCGCCCGGAACAGGCGGTCACGTTCAAACGGAATGGGCGGTCACGATGGGCCGGAATATGCAGCAGAAAGCTCCGGTCAATCTTCAGGCTGCAAACGGGCAGTTTACGCAAATAGAGCAACGAAGAATAACCGGTGCCGAAATCGTCAATGGAAATGTGCACCCCGGCGTTTTTCAGTCTTTCCAGTTGACCAATCTGTACTTCATCACCTTCGATCACTTCGTTTTCTGTTAGCTCTACGCCTAACTGGGAAGGACGCAGGTCATGATGGTGCAACTTCTGCAGGATATGGCTGGCCAAATGTTGGTTTGTCAGTTGTTTGCCCGACAAATTGATGTCAATTCGCAGGTCTCCAAGCGCCGTGTCCTTCCAGGCCGTAAGCTGCTTGCAGGCTGCATCAATAACCCAGTCTCCAATGCGGTTAATCAGTCCTGATTTTTCTGCCACCGGTATAAAGATATCCGGGGGTACGGTCCGTGAATTTTCATCAAAGCATCGCAGCAGGGCCTCACATGACCGCATGCGTCCGTTTTTCAGATCAATTTGGGGCTGGAAATACAGTTGCAGGGTGCCTGCAACCAGAGCGTTACGGAGGAGCGCCGTTATTTTCTGATAATGAAGCAGGCGATCATTGATGTCTGAGGTATAAAAACAGATGCTGTTTTTGCCGCTTTCCTTTGCCTGATACATCGCGGCATCGGCGTTTCCCATCAATTCTGGGACCGTCGTGCCATCATTGGGGTAAAGACTGACGCCGAAACTCGCGGTGACTTGATAGCAAGCGCCATTCAGAACAAAGCCACGCTCGAGCATACTGCTCAAGCGGCGCAATACTTCATGAATGCTTTCGGGACCGTCACAATCGAACATCAAGAGTACGAACTCATCGCCACCGAAGCGACTAAGCTGGTCGCAGCAACGAATTTCCCCCTTTAGGCCATTCGCAACAGCGAGCAGCAGTTCGTCTCCATAGTGATGCCCCAGGGTGTCATTGATCAGTTTGAAATTGTCGAGATCAATAAACACGACGGCGATCTCGCCGCTTTGGCGCCGTTCTGCCTCCATCAGGCGAGCCGACAGTTCAACTTCCATCATCCGCCTGTTGGGCAGTTGAGTCAGGTCGTCGAACTTAGCCATCCACTGGAGTTTGTCGTTGGCTTTCTTCTGCTCCTGCAAGCTGACATCGATGCAGAACATTTCGCAGTCGCCAGTGTCCTGCTTGATCATGACGTGACTGGAGTAAACCGGCACGAGGTGCCCATCCTTGTGCTTTAACTCAATTTCTTCTGGTGGAATGCTGATGTTGCGCTCCAACCAATCCTGGTGGGCGTCTATTACGCCCTCGCGCATATGGTCCGGAATGATCAGATCTTCCAGCAGCTGACCCTCGGCTTCTTCCCGGGTATAGCCGTAGAGGTGTCGGCTGGCATCGTTCCAATAGATTACCCGGCGTTTCCTGTCATAGCCTTGAACTGCGACCATTGGAAGGCTTTCGATCAGCTCATAGAAATCTTGCTCGCTCTGCTTGGTGGAAGCCCGCAAACGCCCATTGTCGTCAGCGGATGAACGGTGTCCTTTCGGTCCATTACGAGCCGACATTCTATGCCTCCCATATGCGCGTCCACAGAAATCAAAAATACCCGCTATATCTTTCAGCTGCTTAGGGCAGTATAGGTGCTATGTTTCGGATCGCCCAATGCTTGTACGGGGCACGTGGCAGAGTTGATCGACGGAGGGAGAGAGATTTCTTCGAACCGCGAGAAGCCTAGCGGTAAAGCCAGACCATGGGGGAATGCTACAGGTGATGATCGGGGAGGGAGGATGTTGTTTGCGGTGTTGCAAACTTTTCACGCCTAAAATAACGAGTAGGGTGAGGCGTCACCGCCTCATCCCTCTCACAGAACCGTACATACGGACCACGTATACGGCTCATGCCATTAACTTGCCCTGAACTCGGGGACAGGGATGCCGGTTCGTACTTTGGTCAGATCCATCAACCTCAGCTCATTGTGCAGGTAGGCGTTGGGTAAGGCCAGGCTTGCCAGCGGTGAAGCCGCATTACGCCAGCTTTGCATCTTGATGAACTTAAACGGCGGGCGATAGCCCAGCTGTTTCAGCCTCCGATGCAACCGGCCCGGCTTCTTCCACTGCTTGAGCTGGAGGCAGCGCAGGCGCCGCCTTAGCCAACTCATCACCTGCTTCAGCACCCTCGCGCAGTTCGCCACCCGGAAGTAGTTGGCAAAGCCCCGTAGCACCGGATTCAGCTCGCGGATAATCGCCGCAAGCCCGATGCCCCGGTTACGCTTTGTCAGCGCTTTCAGCTTCTGCTTGAGTTTCACCACCTTCTTATCCTGGATGCGGGTGTAGTTCGTGTAGATCACCACGCCCAGGAACTTTACCCCCTCATCGCTGTGGGCGATGTGGGTCTTGGTGACGTTCACCGTCAGCTTCAGCTCTTCTTCCAGATAGCGTTGGGCCACCCGTAACGCATTCTCCGCGCCCGCTCGTGAGCCGCACAGGATCAGGATGTCGTCCGCGTAGCGGACGATCCGGTGACCCCGCGCTTTCATGAACTGGTCGAAGGCGTCCAGGTAGGCGTTCGCGATCAGCGGGCTGATCACGCCGCCCTGCGGGCTTCCCAGCTCCGTTTCTTCAAGGTGGTACCCCACCATCACGCCGCTTTCCAGGAACTGGCGCAGCAGTGACAGGACACTGCCGTCCGTGATCCGTTGGCGGAACTGGCGGATGATCAGGTCATGGTTGAGCGTGTCGAAGCATTTCGACAGGTCCATGTCCACAACCCAGTCACGCCGGTATCGGCGGATAAACAACTCCGCCTTGCCGATGGCGTGGTGACCACTGCGTCCCGGACGATACCCGTAACTCGACGGGTGGAAATCCGGCTCGAAGATCGGTTCGATAATACGGCGCAGCGCCTGTTGCACAACCCGGTCCCGAACCGTCGGAATGCCCAGCAGACGCTCACCGCCGTCATCCTTGGCGATGGCTACGCGCCTGACTGGCTGCGCCCGATAGCGCTTTTCCTTCAGCTCGAGCAACAGGCACGACAGCTCCACCTCCAGATTCGCCTCAAACGCACCCAGGCTCTGCCCATCGATTCCGGCCGCGCCCTTGTTGCGTTTGATGTGTCTGAAGGCTTCATACAGGCGCTGTTTTGACAGCAATTGCCCGTACAGACTGTAGTATTTCCTCATGCCTGCTCATCTCTGTCGTGACGGCCTCGAGGATCGGTCTGGCTGCCGGTCTGTTTCAGGCGATCCGTCCGGGTACTAGCGCTCTGGCAATCTGCCGCCACAGTATCGCTCTACTCCCTTGTTCGGAGAACACCAGAGCCACTGCGTTCCCGCAGCACCCCGATGCACTTCCCTGCCCCGTCGGGCAGCTTGTGAACGCAGCGTCCACCTGTTCGCTCGTCGTCCGTCACTCTCGTTAATGACTTCCGCCCTTCGCATCCGACCAGAGCTTTTGACCCTGACCGGTCCGCTGAACCTCCGCCAGCGGTCATTCCGGTTTTGTCCTCCACGCTGTTACCAGGCTTCTCAGGCCGGAACTTCCTCACTACTACGGCTTCATCTGCCACCTCGCACCGACTGCGGCCTCGGCTTTCACCTTGCGCCACAGCCTCCGGCATCGCCGGATTCGGTGTCAGGCTTCCCCGGTTACTGCACCGGCTCCCTGTTAACGATGCCACCCTCAAACACAGCACAGGTCTGACTGAGTATCGGGCGTCGCGCTATTTTGCACGCTAACCCACCTGGACTGCCGAAGCAGGTTCACTTGCGTTGTGTACCGTTAACTTCCTATGGCTTCCTTCAGACCCCACCGTTGGCCAGTGACGCCCTTGCCAGTCGGATTGTCTTCCCCTCAGTCGGGGTGACGCCATCTTCTTTCAGATGGCCGGGTTTGCCGGCTTCGCCGGGCAAACAAAAAAAGGCAGCCGAAGCTGCCTTTTCTATCGTATCAGGGCCGTAAAATTACAGACCTACTACGTTATCCGCCTGAGGACCTTTCTGGCCCTGAGAAACGGTAAATTCAACCTGCTGGCCTTCTGCCAGAGTCTTGAAGCCGCCGCCCTGAATGGAGCTGTAGTGAACGAAAACGTCCGGGCCGCCTTCACGAGTGATAAAGCCAAAACCTTTTGATTCGTTGAAAAACTTAACAGTACCGGTAACAGTAGACATAGTTATAAATCCTGAATTCAATCATTTTAATTGCCGCCAGGCATCATTGTGAGGCTTGGTCAGCGGAGTGCGGGAAACAAAAAACTGGCGTGATCAAAAACAGGACGAAAGCTACTTGTTACAACTTACAACAGAGATGCGTCTTATTGATGAGTGCTGTGCTAAATCTTTCCAACGAGAGTCACTGTACTCCTGCCCGGTCCGAATAGAAAGCTATTTCTTATAGGCATTTACCCAAGGGCGGCAAATTGTCCTGTTGAAACGGTCCTCCATGGCGCGTCAAGCTGCAATGCCCGGTTACTAAAATCAATAACTCTCGCGGCAGCCTTGATCTACACTTCTTGTTGTAAGAGCAGTGGATAGAAGGATTGGTCGAAGGCCCTTCTAACAACTCAAATGCCGAAAAGGCTTGGTCTCTTGTTTCCTTACGCGGAGCAAAACCTGTATGCCCCTGGACCCTATGGAGAAAAGGCGCCTCGCTGCGCTTGAGAAGTTAGGGATTATGGACACGCCACCAGAGGAACGGTTTGACCGGCTGGTTCGAATCGCCCGCCAGTTTTATGGAGTCAAAACGGCCTTGTTTACCATTCTGGATGATAAACGCCAGTGGTTTAAATCCAAGGACGGCATTGATGCTCGTGAAACACCGCGCTCGGTGGCATTCTGCGATCACGCTATCCGCCAGGACAAAGCGTTTATTGTTGAAGATGCCACCCAGGACCCCCGCTTCAAATCGAATCCACTGGTCACCGGTGATCCACACATCCGTTTTTACGCTGGCATTCCTGTCCGGGAGCCCAGTGGTTTCAAGCTTGGTTCGTTGTGCATTATTGATGACAAGCCCCGTCAGATTCAGGAAGTGGACCTGGATGTACTTCGTACTTTGGCGAGTCTCATCGAAGACGAGCTGGAATGCGCCTATCTCACTGGAGGAGACGCGGGTGATGTCGCGGTGTCGCATCTCAGCCGGGCCATCCAGAGGGCTCAGAATGTCTTTCTGACCAATGACAACGAGCGGGCGGCGTTTGAGTTGATGCTGGCAGACTTGTTGGCCCTTACGGGTAGCCAGTTCGGGTTTATTGGTGAGGTGTTGTATCACGACGATGGCAAGCCGTACCTCAAGGTAGGCGCTATCACCAACATCGCCTGGAGCCCTGAAACCCAGGCCCTGTTCCAGCAGGTAGAACGCAGGGGCATGCTGTTTGAGAGGCTGGATAACCTCTTGGGGGCAGGGTTGGTGTCGGGCGGTGTGGTGCTTACCAACAACTATGCAAACGATGTGCGCCGCGGTGGCCTGCCACCTGGCCATCCTCCGATCTCCAGTTATATCGGGTTGCCGGTATACAGTGGCGGGAATCTGATCGGATTGGTTGGCCTGGCCAACCGGGTGGGCGGCTATAAAGAAAGCCTTGCCGACGACCTTGCTCCGCTGCTGCAGACCGTTGGCACCCTGATTGAAC
Organism: Marinobacter sp. KM021; assembly: GCF_050707965.1. Classification (NCBI taxonomy): domain Bacteria; kingdom Pseudomonadati; phylum Pseudomonadota; class Gammaproteobacteria; order Pseudomonadales; family Marinobacteraceae; genus Marinobacter; species Marinobacter sp. KM021. The sequence goes on along the minus strand of NZ_CP136129.1, from coordinate 1,270,103 downwards.
GGAAGCGTCTTTACCAGGAAAAACGTGAGCATCAACTCAGCCTGGAACAGGCCGCTAATTTTGATGCCCTGACCGGGCTGCCCAACCGGCGACGGTTAACGGAACTGTTTGAACAGGAGCTGTTTGAAGCCAAGCAGCGCAACGGCACCGTGGCGGTTTGTTTTATTGACCTCGATGGTTTCAAGGAGATCAATGATGAGCATGGACACTCCGTTGGTGATGCAGTTCTCAGGTCGATCGCGGAGCGGCTGAAGAATACCGTGCGGGGCCACGATGTGATCGCCCGCCTTGGCGGTGATGAATTTGTGGCGATACTTCGGGATGTAGACGATGAACGTGTGTATTCCCGCATTCTGGAAGCCATCCGCCAGCCCATCAGTTACCGGCACTTTGTTTTACACCTGTCTGGCAGCATGGGCGTGACAGTGTATCCGGATGACGACGCAGATACCGATTTACTGCTTCGCCACGCGGACCAGGCGATGTATGCAGCCAAGGAATCCGGCAAGAACGCCTATAAAATCTTTGACCTGCAGTCCCATTTTACCCGGAAAGAGCGAGTAAGGGTTCTGGAGCAGATTGGCCAGGCCATCAGTCGTGACGAATTGGAGCTGTATTACCAGCCCAAGATTGATTATAAGCACCAGACCATCGAAGGCTTTGAGGCGCTCATTCGCTGGAATCATCCCGACGATGGCTTGCTGGGCCCGGGGCACTTTCTGGAACATCTTGAATACACCGAATACGCTCGCACCGTTGGCAACCTGGTGATCAACGAAGCCATCGACAAACTGTTGCTGTTCAATAGTCAGGGTTTGGTCTATTCCCTGAGCGTGAATCTCAGCCCATCCCACTTTCTGGGCAAAACCTTCCCGGCAGATCTGGCCCAGGCAGTGGAGCGTTTGCCCCGCGGGCTCCGCCACCGGCTGATTCTGGAGCTGCTTGAAACCACCGCCATGGATGATGCCAGCCTGGTAATTGACACGCTTCGGCGGTGTCGGGACTTGGGGGTGGAGGTGTCGCTGGACGATTTTGGTACCGGCTATTCCTCTCTGGACTACTTCCGTAAGCTTCCTGCCCACGAGATCAAGATTGATCGTTCTTTTGTCAATGACATGCTGGACGATCCGGAGAGTGAAATGGTGGTCACCGCAATACTGGGCCTGGCCCGCAGCTTTGGTCGTCGGGTGGTGGCTGAGGGCATTGAAAATGCTGAGACTCACGCTCGTCTGATTGAACTTGGGTGCGATCTTGGGCAGGGGTTCTATTATGCGAAGCCGATGCCTTACCAACAGGCTTATGAATGGGCCGCGAATTTCCACTGGCAAACGGTTGAAGTTACCGCAGTTCATAGCTGAACTGGAGCTATGTAAAGGTTTGGCAAAACCTTGAGCAAACTCTTTTTTTTCTCGCTGGCGTTCTCTATGGTTGCCGCTGATCAGAGCGTATGGAGAACTTCTGAATGGCACTTGCTCCCCGCAACCGCCGGCGTTGGCCAACCTGGGTTGGTGTTTTCACAGGTCTGGTGATTCTTGCAGCCGGAGGCTGGTGGTATTTCCAGAACGGCGGAAACAAACAGCCGCCACTGAATACCATCGAAGTCACCCGCGGCGACATCCAGCAGCTGGTCAGCGCTACCGGCGTGCTGGAGCCCAGCAACTACGTGGACGTTGGTGCCCAGGTATCAGGCCAGCTCGAAACCATCCATGTAAGGGTTGGGCAAATGGTTTCCCAGGGTGACTTGCTGGCGGAGATTGATCCGACCGTATACGTAGCCAAGGTCGACGCCACCCGGGCCCAGCTCAAGAATCAACGGGCGCAACTGGATGACCGAAAGGCCCAGTTGCGGCTGGCGGAAATCCAGTTCCAGCGCCAGACCAACCTGTTCCAAGAAGAAGCTACTACGCGGGAATCGCTGCAGACTGCCGAGGCGTCACTGGCATCCGCCAAAGCGCAACTGGCGATGCTGGAAGCCCAGATCGAACAAACCTCATCCACCTTGCGCGCGGAAGAAGCCAACCTTGGGTATGCACGAATCTATGCACCCATGGAGGGCACTGTCGTGTCCATTGAAGCCCGCCAGGGCCAGACCCTGAATGCAACCCAGCAAGCCCCGGTTCTGATGCGTATTGCTGATCTGGCCACCATGCGGGTGCGGGCACAGGTATCGGAAGCTGATGTGGGCAAACTCGAGCCTGGGATGCGCGTTTACTTCACCACGCTGGGTGATGCGGAACGGAAGGTGTACGGCGAGTTGCTGTACATAGAGCCGACACCGGAAGTGACCAACAATGTTGTATTGTACAACGCCCTGTTCGATGCCAATAACGATGACGGCAAACTGCTACCGAACATGACGGCCCAGGTGTTCTTTATTCAGAGCGAAGCCCTGGATGTGCTGCGGGTGCCAGTGTCCTCGGTTCAACGGGGCCGGGTGCAGGTGCTGACCCAGGCAGGCCAGGTTGAATGGCGGGACATTGTGGCCGGCGTCAGTAACCGGGTACATACGGAAGTGGTCTCCGGCGTAAAGGAAGGCGAAAAGGTCGTGCTGGTTTCCCGGGATCCGCGCTCTGGTTCCAGTAACACCAACAACTTCCGGGGTATGCTGCGATGACCGCAAGCCGGCCTCTGATCGAGTTGCGGGGTATTACCCGGTCCTTTGGTGAAGGGGAGTTGGCCGTACCGGTACTCAAGGGCATTGACCTGAAAATTTATCCGGGTGAGTTCGTTGCCATTATGGGCCCCTCCGGGTCCGGTAAATCCACCTTGATGAATATCCTCGGTTGCCTGGACCAGCCAACCTCGGGGGAATACTGGTATGACGGCCGTGACGTTTCCGCGCTCAGTCGGGATGACCTGGCGTTATTGCGCCGGGAGGCTTTCGGCTTTGTCTTCCAGAGCTACAATCTGCTGCCGGGGATGACCGCTCGGGAGAATGTTGAGATTCCGGCCATCTATGCAGGCAGGGCGCCTGTCCAGCGCCGGGAGCGGGCGGAGAAGCTGTTAACCGAACTGGGGCTGGGAGAGCGGCTTACCCATCGCCCCGGCCAGTTGTCTGGTGGTCAGCAGCAGCGCGTCTCAATTGCCCGGGCATTAATGAATGGCGGCCAGGTGATCTTCGCCGATGAGCCTACCGGCGCCCTTGATAGCAAAAGCAGCAAAGAGGTTATCCGGCTGCTGACTGAGCTGTCTGGCAAGGGGCATACCGTTATTCTGATCACCCATGATCAGGATGTGGCCGATGTTGCCCGCCGGCAAATTCATATCGCCGATGGCGAAGTGGTTCGAGATACCGGCCACGATGACAGCGCTACAGACTCATCGTCGGCAATAGAGGCCAGTCGCCATGGCGTGGTGCTGAGTGACTGGCAGGAGGCCCTGAAAAGTGCTGTGCGTTCGTTGCGCAGCAATCTGTTCAGAACCGCACTGACGTTGCTGGGCATCGTGATTGGCGTGGCGTCTGTGATTACCATGCTGGCTATCGGGGAGGGGGCCAGGAAAGACGTGGTTGATCGAATCAGTACCATGGGCAGTGACTTGTTGCTGATTCGCCCCGGCGGCCCGGATCAGCGTGGAGGCCGCTGGTCGGTGACCACGTTAACTCCCGAAGATTATCGCGCAATCAATGAAGTAGAAGGGGTTCTTGCAGCGATACCTGAACTCACCGGTTCGCAAACGCTTCGGTACTTTAACCTTGACCACCGTGCAGAAATTAACGCCACCTCATACCAGTTTCCGGTGGCCAGGCAGTGGCCGGTGATTGAAGGCACCTTCTTTTCGGAACAGGATGAGCTCAACTATGCGGCAGTAGCCGTGTTGGGCAAAACGACGGCCGACACACTGTTCCCCGGCGAAAGCCCGCTCGGCAAACATCTGATGGTGAACAATGTGCTGTTCCAGGTAATTGGCGTGATGGGGGAGAAGGGCGCATCGCCCATGGGCCAGGATCAGGATGATGTTGTGTTAGTACCTTACACAACGGGTAGTTTGCGTATTTTTGGCCAAACCCACCTGCGCAATATCACCGTGGCGGTGGCTGATCTGGACCGGATGAGCGAAATAGAGGCGATTATTCACGAAACCCTGCTGGCCAGGCATGGTGGCATTGAGGATTTCACCATCCGCAATATGGCGTCGCTGATCGACACCATCTCTGAAACCCAGAATACCCTGACCTGGCTGCTTGGCTCCATTGCGGCCATTTCGCTGCTGGTCGGCGGCATCGGTGTAATGAACATCATGCTGGTGAGCGTGACCGAACGCACGCGGGAAATCGGCATTCGCATGGCCACCGGAGCGCGGGCCTGGAACATTCTGCAACAGTTTCTTACCGAGGCCTGGCTGGTCTCGGCCATTGGTGGACTGATCGGTGTCGCGCTGGGCATCACCGCCACCCAATTGATCGGCTCGTTTGGCACGCCGGTCCACATGACCGTGTTGCCGATGGTGTTAGCGTTCTCCTGTGCCTTTGCCACCGGGCTGATCTTCGGTTTTCTGCCAGCCCGCAAAGCCGCTCACCTGGACCCGGTCCATGCCCTGGCGTCGGAATAAGACTATGACTATGACCGCTCGAATATTGGTTTTACTGCCGGCTCTCCTGGTTGGCGGGTGCGCCACGTTCACGCCGGAGCCGGTGCCTTTGCCAGTTACTCCACCGGAGCAATGGTCCGCTCAAATCGATGAGGGGCAGGACATCGATGCCAGCTGGTGGCAGGCTTTCAATGATGACAATTTGAACCGGCTGATTGACAAGGCCCTGGCGGCCAACCCCGACTTGGCGGCCACTGCCCAGTCCGTCATTCAGGCCGATTTGCAGCTGCAGTCCGCCGGTGCTGGCCTCTTGCCCTCGGTGGGGGCAACGGCCAGTACCGGGCGGCAGGCTTCCCGGGCCTCCGGTGGTGATACCAACACCGGGGGTTCAACCAGTGCCGGCTTATCCGTGGACTATGAACTGGATCTTTGGGGGCGGTTGTCTGCCGTCGAAGGCGCAGCTCTGGCATCTTTCCAGGCCACCCGGTTTGACTACGACGCAGCTCGTATCACCCTGATTGCATCGGTCGCCAGCACCTGGTTTGAATGGCTGGAGTTACAGCAGAGGGTAGAGGTGGCACGGAATAACCTGGCGATTGGCGAGCGTACTCTGGCATTGGTGGAGGCCCGCTTCCGCAATGGTGCTGCCAGTCGGGCTGAGCTGGCGCGCCAGCAAACGTCGGTATTGAGCCTGCGTAACGCGGTGCCGCCACTGGAATACCAGGCCCGGCAACGGCTGGTAGCATTACGGGTGCTGACTGGAGAATTACCGTTTGAGGGCGACAAGCCAGATGCCGATATCTCAGAGGTAAGCATACCGGTGATCAGTCCCCTGGCGCCGGCCAGTCTGGTCACACGTCGACCCGACCTGGCCGCCCAGGAGGCAAGATTGGTGGCTGCCAGCGCCGATATTGAACAGGCCAGGGCAGCCCTGTTGCCGTCGGTTTCCCTGAGTGCAGCGGTTCGGTTATCCACCGACAGTTTTCTCAGCCTTGCTGATCCGACTCGAAGCGTGAGTGGTCTGTTGGGTTTGAGTCAGTCGTTGTTTGATGGCGGCCAGAGGCGAAACGCCCTGGCGATTTCGGAATCCCGGCGGGTGGCCCTGCTCGAAGGCTATCGGGGCAGTCTGTTGACGGCATTCCAGGAAGTGGGCGATGCCCTGGACCGGGATTCTCTGTTTGAGCTTCAGGAGCAGCGCCTGCAAGAGATCCTGGCACGTGCTGAAGAAACGCTCAGACTTACGGAAGTCCGTTATCGGGAGGGCGCAGATGACCTACTGACCCTGCTGGAGAGCCAGCGCAATGTGTTCGACGCTCGCCAGCAACTCAGCCAGATGCGCCTGAACCGACTGATTGTCGCCGTCGACCTCTACAAAGCTTTGGGCGGAGGTTGGCAGCGCGATGACGGGGTGGTGGCTACAGGGCCGGTTGAGGAATAACACCCTCTACCAGAAAGGCTTCCCGACCAAAGTTGTGAACCTGCTTACTTCCATCAGCCAGCGTCAGACTCATGGATACTTGCTGGTCTGAGGTGGCGACGATGAGTTTGTGGTACGACCTTGGCGCCGTGTCCCGCAGAGCGCGGGGGCTGAACAGCGCCACGTTGAGTCCATCCATTCCGCTTCCGGTTTGCCAGGGTAGCTGGTACAAACCGGCCTGAAGAGCCCGGGCCGAGAGAAACTGAAACGCTTCCGCCCCGCACTGGCGCAGGTCGCTGCCCAGCGCCTGGGACTCCCGGTAGCTGACCGGGTTGGTCAGGGTTTCTTGAAGGTCCTGCCACTCAGGGGCCTGAAGCCGCACTCCGTGGCTTGAACGAAAACGGGCGGTGAAGACCGTGTGCAGCGTGGTCAGCGGCCGTTTGAATGGGGCTGACACGTGGCTGGTGAACACAAACCGATAGAAAGCGGTCTCTGCCAGGGCTGTCGGAATGCTCATGGCGCCATAGAACAGGCTGGGTTCGAAGCTACGGCCGAACCGCGAGCCGTATTTGAGTGGCGGGTATCGAAAGGGCGTCGCCAGCAGGTAATGCAGTTTACCGGCTTGCTCGGGAATGGGTGGTTTGCTGGCATCCAGCAGTTGCTCCAGGCGAGCCTGTTCCTGCATGTTGTCAACAATTCGGGTGGTGGCGATGTCTTCCTGACTCTCAACCACCCGGAAGAGTTGCCCCTGTAGGCTGCCCAGAGTGTCCTTGATACGTTCCCTGTAGTTCAAATCCGTCCCCGCATGGCATCCAGATAGTGAATCACCCGAACCAGCCCTTCCGTTGACTGAATCATATCTCTGGGGGTGCCTTCAAAGTAGTGGTTTGGCGTATTGAGCCAGTGGGCCATGGCCTGGTTGTCGCCACCGGTCAGGGCGTAAACGCTCCGATACAGACGAACGAACAGCAGCGCCAGTTCTCCCGCTTTGCTGTCTGGGTCAATGCCATCGCGGGTCAAACCGCTGCGATTGCGGCCAACAATGGCGGCGGCTTCGGCCTGGGAAATACCAAACGCCTTGGCGGAATTCAGCAAGGCCTTGGCCAGCAGGGCTTTGTCGCTGGTCTGAGGGGCCAGGGTAGCCGGCTCGTTCATGGCTAGGGCTCCTTTGTGCATTTTTCACCAGTATATACCTAAATGGCGAAAATGCATCATTCTGTGCTCGTCAATCATTACTTGGGGTAGCCGGTGATACTCCTGATTTTCCGATACAACGGTTGTAACCTTGGGTACATGTCCAGATACACCTCGGAATAGAGGCGCTGGTAGAGTTCAGTCGCTTGCTCAGACGGGGTGAATACCTGGCCGACACGAGTCATTTCCCGCACTGCGGTGTCAAAATCCGGGTGCAGCCCCAATCCCACGGCGGCGTCTATCGCCGCGCCCAGGCCGGAGGTTTCATAGGTGTGCGGTCGCTCGGCAGGCAGTCCGAAAATATCGGCGGTCAACTGCATGGCAGCATCGCTTTGTGAGCCGCCACCGGCCACCCTGAGCCGGCGAATTTTCTGACCGCTGCGTTTCTCGATCCGCTCCTTGCCTTCGCGGAGTGCGTAGGCAAGGCCTTCCAGAATGGCGCGATACAGGTGTGCCCGAGTATGGACGTCGCCGAACCCGATGATCGAACCCTTGGCTTCGGGGCCTGGCTGGCGCACGCCCGGGCTCCAGTAGGGTTGGAGCATCAGGCCCATGGAGCCAGGCGGTACCGAATTGACCAGTTCGTCGAACAGGGCCTCCGGTTCAATTCCCCGTTGTTCGGCCAGCTTTTGCTCCCGCAGGCCAAACTCTTTCTTGAACCAGCTGACCATCCAGAAGCCCCGGTAAATCATCACTTCCGTTGAGTAGTGACCGGGCAGGGCCGATGGATAAGGTGGCATGAACCGGGTGGGCTCAACGTACCGATGATTGGTGGTATTGATCGTCGCGGTGGTGCCGTAGCTCATGCAGCCGATGTCCGGGCTGAGCCCGCCGGAGCCGAGTATTTCGCAGGCCTTGTCTGACGCTGCCGCTATTACCGGCAGGCCCGCTGGCAGGCCCAGGTGATGGGCTGCGTCGGGAATCAGTTGGCCGATGGTTTCACCGGGTTGCACCAGTTCCGGCAGCATGTCGCGGGTGATGGGCATGGCCTGCCATTTGAAATCCCGGTTACCGGCCCACTGCTGTTTTTTGTAGTCAAAAGGCAGGTAGCCCACCTGGCTGCCGGTGGAGTCTTTGTACTGGCCAGTCAGGCGGTAATTCAGGTAGCCGGAGAGCAGCAGAAACTTGTGGGTTTGAGCCCAGAGATCCGGTTGGTTCTGGGCAATCCAGTTGGCCTGGGTTTTCTCCCGGAACCGCTCAATGGTGTCTTCCAGCCTCGCCAGTTTAAATAAAAGGCCCCAGGGGCCCTTTAACGGGCCGTCCACCCGGGCATGGCGTTGGTCAAGCCAGATAATGGCCGGGCGCAACGGTTGCCCGTGTTTGTCCAGGTTGATTACCGTGCCCCTCTGGGTCGTCACGGTTACGCCGGCGACCTGGTCCGGTGTCGCATCGGTACTTTGCCAGAGCGCCTGGCAGGCCAACCCGAGATTGCGCCAGAAGTAGTCAGGATGCTGCTCGGCCCAGCCCGGGTGTTCTGAGAAGTAGGGTTCGATTTCCTGCTTGCCCTTGCCGTGCAAATTGCCCTGTTGGTCAAACAGCAGCGCCCGGACGCTCTGAGTGCCATTGTCGATCGCCAGAATCAGCGGTGTGTTGGCCATACTGTTTACCTGCCCTCAGATGGCAGGGCATAAGCCTGCTGATACAGCGACAGATAACGCTCCACTTCCTGCTGCCAGTGGTCGTCAGTCCAGTCCAGGAGGTGTTGGCATCGTCTCTGGATGTCCGGCAGCAGGGTTCTGGCGCCGGCGGGGCAGACAAGCCCCAGGCGGGTTCGGCGAAGTAAAAGGTCATCCAGGTGGTGTACCTGCTCATTCCGGCAGGCCCATTCCAGCTCGGCCCAGAGCACGCCGGTATCGGCGATTTCAGTGAAATCCGCATCGCGACACAGTTCGCCCAGGGCTGGTCCGTAGTAGCCCTTGAGACGGTGCCAGCTCAGGTGGCGAACCTGAGTGGGCCGCGGAAGTTCGGCCGGTGGAGTGAACACTGGCTGGCCATCGGCCCGGAGCCTGTGGCTGCCATCTGGCCCGAGTGCGGCTTCCAGAGCCTCCCGGGCAATCTGGCGGAAGGTCGTGAGTTTGCCGCCGGCGACACTGATCAGGCCTTTATCCCGGCGCAGGGCGTGTTCACGGTTCTCACGGGAGGGGGCTTTGCCCTGACCATCCGTCACCACGGGCCGGACGCCAGCCCAGGTGGAGATCACATCCTGGGCGGTCAGGCTGGCGCTAGGGAACAGGTGTTCAGCCACTTTCAACAGGTAGCGAACCTCCTGGTCGTTAATAACCGGTTCCTGGTCCAGGTTTCCCGGATGGTCCAGGTCGGTGGTGCCGAGTACCGTTGTGCCGGCCCACGGAAAGGCAAACACCGGGCGCTTGTCCTCGGGATGGAACAAAGACACAGCGCAGGTTACCGGTAGCCGTTGCCAGGGCACGACAAGGTGGCTGCCTCTGAGTGGACGAATACTCAGCGGTTGCTCCGAGGGGCCCTGCTGTTGCAGTTTGTCTGCCCAGGCACCGGTGGCATTGATAACCATGTTGGCTGATACAGAAATGCCAGCTTCCAGTGGTTCCCCCTCCGGAACCAGAACAACACCATTAACCCTGCCGGCCTCATTCCGGGTGATCCGGTTGGCGGATACATAGTTGAGGAAGAAGGCGCCGTCCTGACTCGCCTCGGCGATCAGCCTTTGCACCAACCGGGAGTCGTCTGTGAGGGCATCGGTAAACAGGCTGGCCCCCAGGAGCCTGGATTGCCTCAAGCCGGGCGCCCACTGCTGGGTTTGTGAGGGAGTAAGGCGTTGCCGGCTACGCACACCGGCAAGCCGGTCGTATACCGATAACAAAGCCTGGAACAGTCGGGGGCCGGGGAACTGGCCCCGGTAATGGGGCATGACAAACCGGAGCGGGTCAACCAGCCCTGGGGCCTCCGCCATCATGCGCTGGCGCTCCCTGACGGCATCCCGGGCCAGGCCAATGTGGCCGCTGCCCAGGTAGCGCAAGCCACCATGAACCATTTTTGAGGACCGACTGGACGTGCCCCAGGCAAAGTCTTTCTGTTCCACCAGAAGGGTTCTCAGGCCGCTCCCCGCGGCTTCTCTGGCAGCACCTGCGCCGGTGATGCCGCCACCGACAATCACCACATCGAATCGGGCATTAGCGCTTTTCAGTTCTGCGAGAATCGGTTGTCGTGTCATACCGACCTCAGTCCAGAAGGGTTTTGGGATTGAGGCGGGCGTCTGGGTCAAAGCTATCCGTCAGCGCACGGATGGCGCGCATGCCCAGTTCGCCTTTTTCTACCGGCAGGAAGGGGGCGTGGTCCTTGCCAACCCCGTGCTGGTGACTGATGGTTCCCCGGTTGCGGACGATCAGTTCCGAGGTAGTGTTTTTCAGATGCTGCCATCGGGCCACAGTTTCCGGGTAGGTATCGGCTACGCGGAACACATAGGTTGTGTAGATGGAACAACCCTGTCCGTAGAAATGGGACAGGTGGGTGAACACGTGGGTTCTTTCTCCGTCCTTACTGAGACCTTCTCGCAGATTGCTCTCAATGAGGTTGAGCAGGTTATCGACGTTATCCCAGTCTGTAGCCGTTTCCAGGGTGTCTACCGCATAGCCCATTTGCCAGAGGGCCTCCCGAAAGTAGGGCATGGTGAAGCGCTTTTCGGCCCACTTGGCGCCAAGTTTTGTGCCTGTATAAACACCACCATGGGCGCTGCACACTTTCCTGGCTTGAGCCAGGGTGGAACGGCACTGGGCTTTGCTGCCGGTAATGCCGAAGGTCATCATGCACTTGCCTTCGCGCACCCCTCTGAAGGACAGGAATTTCTCCAACATACCGATCAGTTGTGGGTGGCCCGCTAACGCCAGTTGGGTTTCGGTCTCGATCGCGTTGCTTAATCGCAGCATGGATAGGGTTACACGGTTCTGCACCAGCTTTTGCGAAGCGGTTTTTGCCTGTTCCCAACTCGGGAAGAACACCACATAGAAGTCTTCCTGATCAGCCAGGCGGCTGACACGGGCTTTGACCTCAGTGATCAGGCCCAGCCGACCTTCGGAGCCCAGAATCATCTCCCGGATATCCGGCCCCGCACTGGAAGCAGGCAGAGTGGGCAGGTCCAGCGTGCCCTGCAGGGTTTCGATTCGGCCTCCGGCAAACAACTGCTCAATTCGGCCGTAGCGAAGGGACTGTTGTCCACTGGAACGGGAGGCCACCCAGCCGCCAATGGTGGAGAGTTCAAAGGACTGGGGAAAGTGGCCCAGGGTATAGCCGTGAGCACGTAACTGCGCCTCGACCAGGGGGCCCGGCGTGCCGGCGCCAAACGTGGCCAGCTGACTTTCCCGGTCCAGGTCCAGAAGGCGGTTCATTTTGGCCAGGCTGACGGTCAGAACCGGTTTGCCCTGGTCGATGGGGTTGATGTGCCCCGCCACACTGGTGCCGCCACCGTAGGGAATCAGATGCAGGTCGTGGTCGTTGGCGTAGCGCAGCAAGGCCCGAACATCCGAATTGGAGTCTGGAAATGCAACCCCGTCGGGAAAGGTCCCGATCTCACCACTGCGAAGGGCGAGCCAGTCCACCAGGCTTTGGCCCCGGGCGTGGCGCACTCGTACCTCCGCGCTGGTATCGATCAAATCATCAACCTTGGCGTCGGCTGGCAGGCGTGTGGCCGGTACCTTCAGGCAGACCTTCTCCAGGGTGGCATCCTGTAACGGACTGGCAGAACCAACTCGCTGTTCAAGAAATGCCTGGCCCTGCGCAGGCAGCTCCAGGTTGAACTGATCATCACCCCATCCATTCCAGCGTCGCATCGACCACAACTCCCGATTTCATGAAAAGTGTCGGCATTCTATAGCGTTGGCGCCAAAACCCAGTGGCAGAGTGCGACATTGGCTTTGTCATTTGGCGCCAGGTGCAACATCAATGTCGCAGAGACTCGGTCAACCGTCTGTTCAGGTCCTGCCAGTGCTCAAGCCTCTGAGCATCGCCAATCCTCGACCGCTCCCCGGTGGAACGGTTGAGCCAGAGGCCTTCACCGTTAAAGCTATAAACGGGTTCTAGATCAGTTCTTTGAGAGGCAGGTTTAATGTCGTTTATCAGGTTGTCGAGGATCAACGGATCGGCGTCCGGGGTCTTGTACCAGGCCAGAACCATGTGGGCCTGGTTCAGCTCCAGGGCTTTGACATAGACAATACGCAGCTCTTCGTCGGGAACGCCCATGGCTCTGAGTGTCAGGTACTTGGCAATGGAGAAGTCTTCGCAATCTCCACCATTTGTGGTCAGCAATTCTACGGGCGTGGCCCAGTAGTCTTCTTCACCCCAATGCTGGATGTCACTGACGAAAGGGATCCGATTGAAGAACGAATTGACCAGGCGAAGCTGTCGGTCGATCGGGGCATTACGGGCCAATTGATGCAGCCGCTGCCAGTCTTGCAGCCTTTGATGGGCTTCCTGGCCGAATTCACTCAGCACGTAGGTCATCAGCCGGTCACTGAGTTCAATGGCGCCCGCCAGGGAAAAAGCAAATACCAGGGGGATGAGGATGGAATGGCGACGTGCAGACCAGGTTGCCGTTGCCATATCAGGCCTCAATTACTGTTCTGTAGCCGTTGGCGTAACTGCTCCAGTCGCTGTCTGATCTCCTCTCTGCGTTGTTGTTCGCCCGCTGGCGTGGCCGTGCCGCTGGATGATGCACGTTGTGCAGGCTGCGGTGTTTGCCGTTGCTGTATCTCCTGGTCGAGTGCTTCTGCATTGCTGCTGGCCAGAGAAACGCCTGAGCGATCATCAAGCTCCGGAAAATAGAGGTTTTCGAGTTTGCCGGCGCGCTCGATAATGACCCGGTTAGGGAACACGGTGCGTAGCTTGGCGTTGCCGGGAAGCTCGTTGCCCACCAGGTAAGCTTCGGTCTTGCCCTTGTCATCTTCAATCAGCGCGCTGCCCGGGAACTCGCCGTCAGCAGCCAACACACCGCGCAGCGAAAGCCTGAGGTTGGTTTCTGGCAGATTTTCGGTATCCACCTCCACAGCGCCACCGGTGTCCGTGGCTGCACCGAACAGGGTCAGGTTTGCCAGCTGTACCTCTGGCACGTTCTGTCTTGTTGTGTCCGTTCCATTGCCTGCTACCTGCGCCTGGGGCAGGGTACGCTGCGACTCGTTTTGCCAGAACTGGTATGCCTGCCAAGTGGTCAGCCCTAGCATGGCCACAACCGCAGTCACCGCAAGTAACAATGGTATCCTTTGATCAAGAGCGAGCATCGGGTTTCCTGAATGAATGATCGTAGGCGTAAAAAGCTCACAGGTTATCAGACTGAAATGAATTAGTGGCAGTATAGTGTATAGAGTTGTTCAGTGGTTCCCATTCCTGTGGTAGCCTTTTTTAGTGCCTTTGTATGGCTAAAGAATTAAAGGATTTTTCCGGCGCCGGAAAGTCCCAGAAGAATAATGAATGATCTGACGGAAACAACGAGGAAGACCTTGACCACCGAAACTGAAATGCAGCCGCAGGATGCGCCGCTGGGCCGTCTTCCGTTCACCTTTGCCAAGCGCAACGGTGTCATTCTTACCCGCAATGAAGACGGTGAAGCGATTATCCTGGTGCGACCGGGTGCGTCCCACTCTGCACTTGCTGAAGCAAACCGGATCAGTGGTGGTCGGGCCCGCTTTACCACAATTGAAGCAAACCGTTTTGACCAGGCTCTGAACGCTGCTTATCAGAATGATTCAGCCGAAGCCATGCAGATGGTGGAGGGTATTGGCGATGACATGGACCTGGCGTCGCTGGCGGATTCTGTGCCGGAGACCGAAGATCTTCTGGAGCAGGAAGACGACGCCCCGATCATTCGCCTGATCAATGCCATTCTTACCGAGGCAGTGAAAACCAACGCTTCGGACGTTCATATCGAAACCTATGAAAAGCACCTGGTGGTGCGCTTCCGCGTTGATGGCGTGCTGCGTGAGGTGGTTCAGCCCAAAAGGGCCCTGGCGCCTTTGCTGGTTTCCCGCATCAAGGTCATGGCAAAACTGGATATCGCTGAAAAGCGGGTGCCCCAGGATGGCCGTATTGCGCTCCGGGTTGCTGGCCGGGAAGTGGATATCCGGGTGTCCACCATGCCGTCGTCCAGTGGTGAGCGGGTTGTGCTGCGCTTGCTGGATAAACAGGCGGGTACCATTCGGCTGGAATCCCTGGGCATGGCGGGAAATGACCTTAAGATTTTGCGCAAACTCATCTACCGGCCTTATGGTATTTTGCTGGTAACCGGCCCGACCGGTTCCGGTAAGTCGACCACCCTGTACGCGTCATTGCAGGAGATCAACGATCGCAGCCGCAATATTCTGACCGTCGAAGACCCCATCGAATACAACCTGCCCGGTATCGGCCAGACCCAGGTCAACACCAAGGTGGATATGACCTTCGCCCGGGGGCTTCGGGCTATCCTGCGCCAGGACCCGGATGTGGTCATGATTGGTGAGATCCGGGATCTGGAAACGGCGGAGATTGCCGTTCAGGCCAGTTTGACCGGTCACCTTGTGCTCTCAACCCTGCATACCAATACTGCGGTGGGTGCCATTACCCGCTTGATGGATATGGGCATTGAGCCCTTCCTGATCTCCTCAAGCCTGGTGGGTATTGTTGCCCAGCGTCTGGTACGGGTGTTGTGTACCCATTGTCGCGAACCCTACACGCCGACTGAAGAACATTGCGAATTCCTGCAGCAGGACCCGGCTAATCCGCCCACCATCTATCGGGCTAAGGGCTGTGAACACTGTAACCAGCTGGGATACCGTGGGCGTATTGGTATCTATGAGGTGGTGGAAATTACCGAAGAAATCAGCACGCTGATTCACAAACGGGCAGGGGAGATGGACCTGGAGAAAGCCGCTCGCCTTCGTAGCCCGAGCATTCATGCGGACGGGGTCAAAAAAATCCTGGAAGGCACGACCACCGTGGAAGAAGTTCTGCGCGTTACCCACCGGAGCCAGTAATCCATGCCAGCCTACGTTTACAAAGCGCTGGACCAACGGGGAAAGCAAAAGCAGGGTGTACTGGAGGCAGACGCTGCTCGTGCCGTGCGCCAGCAGTTGCGGGAGAGAGGGTTAACCCCGCTGACCGTTGAACCGGCCGTTGACAAACAACAGGCCCGAACCAACCCGTTCAGTAATCGAGGCTCCCTGAGTGCCGCGGACCTTGCCCTGGTAACCCGCCAACTGGCCACCCTGATTCAGTCAGGCATCCCCATCGAACAGGCACTCAGCGCAGCCGCCCAGCAATCCACCAAGCCCCGCATCCGTAGCATGTTAATTGCGATTCGGGCCAAAGTGATGGAAGGCTACACGCTGGCGGACAGTTTTGGTGAGTTTCCAAGAGCATTTCCCCGGCTTTATCGCTCCACCGTTGCTGCAGGTGAACACGCCGGCCACCTGGACCTGGTACTGAACCGGCTGGCGGACTACACCGAAAACCGCCAGGAAGCCCGGCAAAAAATCCAGCTGGCCGCGATCTACCCGATCATTCTCAGTGTGGTTGCTATCGCCATCGTGGTCTTCCTGCTGACCTACGTGGTGCCGGATATCATCGAGGTGTTTGTCCGGCAAGGACAGGACTTGCCGGGGCTGACCATGGCCATGTTATCGGTGTCGGAATTTCTCGGCACTTATGGTGTCTATCTCTTTATCCTGTTGATGTTGGCACTGGTTGGTTTTCGGGTTGCCCTGAACAAACCCGGGTTCCGGATGAAATTCCACAAGCAGTTATTACATCTTCCGTTGTTCTCGGGCATGGTTCGGGGTGTGAACACGGCGCGCTATGCAAGCACCCTGAGCATCCTGACCACCAGTGGTGTGCCACTGGTAGAGGCCATGAAAATCGCCGGTGAGGTACTGTCTAACGACTACCTTCGTAAAGAACTGAAAGATGCGGCACGTAAAGTCAGCGAGGGCGGCTCGTTGCATCGGTCACTGGATCAGACTGGCTACTTTCCGCCAATGATGTTGCACATGATTGCCAGTGGCGAGGCCAGTGGTGAGCTGGACGGCATGTTGGAGCGCACTGCCCGGATGCAGGAAAACACCCTGCAGTCGAAGATTGCAGCCATTGTCGGCCTGTTTGAGCCGTTGATGCTGCTGGTGATGGGCGTTGTGGTGCTGATCATCGTACTGGCGATCATGCTGCCCATTTTGAACATGAGCAATCTGGTGGGCTAACGCCTGCCATGAAAACGGATTAACCCAAGACCCAGGTCAATGATGAGTGGAACAATGAGTATGAAACAGAACCCGAACCCGGCCCGTAACAAAGGCTTCACGCTGATTGAAATCATGGTGGTGATGGTCATTCTTGGCTTGTTGGTAGCGATTGTGGCGCCCAACATTATGGGCCGTAGCGACCAGGCGAAGGTGACGGTAGCCGAAACCCAGCTCAGCAATATCGCTAACGCCCTGGACCTCTATCGCCTGGATAACAGCCATTACCCGTCTACCCAGCAAGGTCTGGAAGCGTTGGTGCGCCGGCCCAGCGGATCACCGGAACCCCGTAACTGGAACGCAGACGGCTACCTGAAAAGCGTCCCGGAAGATCCCTGGGGTAACGAGTATCAGTACGTGAGCCCCGGAACGGAGGGGCCCTACGATCTTTACTCCTTCGGCTCTGACGGTCAGGAAGGTGGTGAAGGCGATGCTGCCGATATCAGCGTCTGGAAAACCGGGAACTGATCGATTGTGAAACGCAGGGCGAACCAAATCGGTTTTACGCTGATTGAAATTCTGGTTGTCCTGATTATTGTCGGGCTTCTGGCCGCGTTGGCGGTGTTCAACATGGCCGGAAGTTCCCAGAAGCGTGAGTTGGAGAATACCGTTCAGGATCTGTTCCTGCTGATGCAAACCGCATCGGAACAGGCAATCCTGAACAATCTGGAGCTTGGGCTGTTAATCGAGGACGACAACTATCGATTCGTGTCGTATCAGGATGATACCGGTGAATGGAAGATGTCCGGGGAGCGGCTGTTCCGTGCCAGGCCCTTGCCTGAATGGCTAGCCCTCACTGATTACATTGAAAACGACGCGCCCCGCCTGACCTCGGCAGAAGATCGTCTGCGCCCGGACGTGGTGTTTTTCTCCAGTGGCGAAACCACACCCTTTATTCTTGAGTTCACCATCGGCAGCAACACCGACGACATGCACGTGATTGAGTCCGACGGTGTATCCCCGCTCCAGTGGCGCAAACCGGGCAGTGAGGATGAGGCATGGTAAACCGCGCCGGAGGTTTCACTCTGCTTGAAGTGCTGATTGCCTTGCTGGTGTTCGGTTTGATAGCCACTGCAGCGGCGGAGGTAGGCAGTCAATACATTTCAAGCTACGAACGGGTTCGCGATAAAACCCTGGCCGGCTGGGTGGCAGATAACCGGATCAACGAACTCCGTTTGCAAGAGGCGTTGCCGGGCATTTCCGAAAACTCCGATGATCAGGATTTCGGCCAGTACCGGTGGCGGGTCACCACGGTTGTTCAAGGTACCGCCGAGCCGAGCATGCGCCGGGTGGAAGTAACCGTTGCCCGCTACACTGACAGTGGGGGCGATCCGGTTCCTGTGCATACCCTGTCAGCATTTCTTGGGGAGCAGTGATGCGCTCCCGTTCAGGCTATTCAGGTCTTCATACCAGTTCCGGTTTTACCCTGATGGAAGTGTTGATTGCGGTGACCATCACCGCTGTTATCGGCCTCGGAGTCTGGCAGGTGATCAATGGCGTGGTGACTGCGCGTGACCGGGTGAACGACGTGTCTGGTGAGTTCGAAAACCTCCAAAAAACCATGTTATTGCTGGAGCGGGACCTGAACCAATTGGTTAACCGGCCGATTCGGGACGTCTACGGCGACTTCCGGCCTGCACTCAGCAGTCGTGAGGACGCCTTTGAACTGGTATTAACCCGCCAGGGCTGGCGAAACCCCCTCGGCCTGAGGCGTAGTGGGCTGCAACGGGTTGCCTGGGAATACACCGGGACCGAGCTCCGGCGCCGCTATTGGCCGACGGTTGACCAGGGACAGGAAGACAATAGCCAGGATCTGCTGTTACTGGACAACGTGGTGTCTCTTGAAATTCGCTTTCTGAACAGTCAACTGAACTGGCAGGATGACTGGCCGTCAGATCAGGACCTCGCCAGCCTGTCGCCCGGTGCCAGGCCGGTGCTGCCCATGCCGAGGGGCATTGAAATTACTCTGGAGCATGAACTGTTCGGAGAACTGGTCAGAACCTTTGCCCTGGCTGACTTTGACCTTGCCCAGGCACAGGCCGTGGTTAACCAGCAGCAGGAGGCAACTGGCAACTCGGATACCGATGAAGAAGAATCTCAGGAAGTTCAGGATACCCAGCAAGGGGCCGGCACATGAAGCGGCAACCGGTCAGGAGTAAGCCGTCCGGACAGCAGGGCGTAGCGCTGATCATGGTGCTGCTGGCCATGGCGCTGGTGGTGATGCTGGCCACCGGCATGAGCAGGCAACAAAGTGTTCAGGTGTTCAAGGCCGGGCATTACCTGGCGCAGCAGCAGGGGCACAGCATTGCACTGGGCGCCGAAGAGTTCGCCCGCCGGATTCTGGTACGCGATTTTGAGCAGGACCGGGAGGACGGCGTGATGGTGGACAGCCCCGATGAATTCTGGGCTCAATATGCTGCCATCCTGCCACTGGACGACAACGGTGTGGCGGAGGTTCAGATAGATGACCTGGCAGGGCGCATCAATCTCAATGATCTGGTTACCCCAAACGGCCAGGTAGACCCTTTGACCCGCGACAGACTGGTGCGGCTGTTCCGGGCTCTCGGCATTACCGCTGTTTCAGTCGACGCACTGATTGACTGGATTGATGCAGATGACCAGACGATCAGTGCCTATGGCGCCGAAGATGGCCAGTACCTGATAGCGGAGCCGGCGTATCGGGCGGCCAATCAGCCGTTTGTGTCAATCACCGAATTACGCCTGATCGATGGGATGACTGAGGAGATCTATGTGGCGCTCAGGCCCCATGTCAGTACGCTGCCGGTCAGTGGTATCGGGATCAACGTGAATACCGCCACTGGCGCGGTGTTGATGTCGTTGCACGATGACATGACGGAAGCTCAGGCAGAGTCAGTTCTGGCCAAGAGAGAAGAAGAGCGGTTTGAGAATTTGCAGGATTTCCTCGCCTTGCCAGAGTTTTCCGGTATGGGCCTGAAAACCACCGGGCTGACCTTGAAAACCCGTTTTTTTGAAGTTGTTTCACGGATTACCTACGATAATCGTGTCGTTAATATGGTCAGCACGGTATTCAGGAGTCCGGAGGGTGAAGTCCGGACGGTGCACAGGGATTCCGGGCAAAAGAATCGCATCACCAAAGAGCCATATACATTCTCAGAAGGATAGCCATGTCTTACCGCCTTTTTGTTCGGCCGGTCCCGCCCTTCGCAGACCTGGACCAGAACCCGGAATCACAGCTGTTCAGCTGGCTGTTACAGGATGCCAGTGGCGATACCCAGGCCAGTGGTGCGGCAGATACCCGGGATGCGATTGAGCAGACCCTCGGCCAGAATGCATTGGAAAAAGTGCTGCTGATCGGCCTTATTCCGGGTGACGAAGCCCTGTTTTGCCTGGCTGATATTCCGGCCAAGCAAAGCCGGTTCGTACACCAGGCGCTGCCATACGCGGTGGAAGAACAGATTGCCCAGGACATCGAGAGCGTTCACCTGGCGCTTGGCCGTCATACTTCGGATGGATACCATGTCGCGGCAATAGATCAATCCCAAATGGGGCAGTGGTTAGAGCTGTTTACAGGTTGGGAGCATGTGCGCCTGGATGCCATTTACCCGGATGCCTCCCTGTTGCCGACAACTGATAACGGCTGGACCGCCTGCCTCGACGGCGAGTGGGCCATGCTGGTAAGTCATAGAGGTGAGTGGCTGCGACTGCAGACCGCCAATCTAGGCATGCTGGGTGTTACCCTGGCGGCGCCAGCCACTGAAGAAGTGGTCGCGGAGATACCGGTCACTGTTTATGGAACCGAGCCCGAGCTGGAACTCTGGCAGCCGGCATTGTTGGAACTGAGCGGTGCCGATGGCCGGGTACATCTGGCGCAGAAGCCTCTGGAATTTACGGCGCTGGAGCTGCTGGCGTGGTCCCACCATCATCATATGTGTCACCCGGTCAATCTATGCCAGGGCGCCTTCTCCGTTAAAACGAACGGCAGCAGCCCGTTGAAGCCCTGGAAGCCACTGATTGCGGTTGCGTCCGTCTGGTTTGTGATTCAGCTGGGGCTTGAGATTGGTATGGGTGTGTATCACAACCAGGAGGCCGAGGAGCTGCAAAGCCAGGCCATGGCCATCTACCGTGACGCTTTTCCCGCTGACCGCCGTACCCACGCGGGCAATGTGCGCCGGGTGATTGAGGGCCAGTTGAGGGTGGCCGGCGCTGGCCGGGAAGAAGTGGATTTCATCACCCTGATGAAATACACCGGAGATCAGTACAGCCGGGTTGCGAATGCTCAGGCGGTTACCTTTAATTCCATCAACTACAGCCGGAACCGGGGAGAGCTAGTGGTAGACGTCCGGGCCGACAGTTATGAACGGATGAGTAATCTGAGAAACGGCCTGGCCAATCAGGGATTGCGTGCGCAGATTGGTTCTGTGGTTAATGAAAGCTCCGGCTCCCGTGGCCGGTTGACGGTTTCGGGAGGCTAACGCCATGTGGGCACGAATTAAAGACCAGCCGGCGGTCGGTAAGCTTATCGCGAGATACGATCAACTGCCGGTGCGGGACAGGCAGGCGCTGGTGATGCTGGGCATTGCTTTGCTGTTGGCCATTCTCTATTTTGGCATCTGGCGGCCTGTGGCTGATTTCAGCAACCAGGCGGAAGCCAGTCGTGAAAATGCCGAGCAACTTCTGGCCTGGATGCAGGCAAACCAGGCAACCATTCGTCGCCTTGGTGGCGCAGGTTCCGGTTCATCGGCGGGGGCCGGCGTTGAAAAGCCCGAGGACGGCCGGGCTCTGATGGCCCTGGTTACCCGCTCCGCAGGTGAAGCGGGGCTTTCGCTGCAGCGATTTGAGCCAAGCGGCGAGTCTGCCATCCGGGTCTGGCTTGAAGCCGCACCGTTCGCAGAGGTAGCGGCCTGGCTGGAACAGCTTGACGCCCGGCATGGGGTGATCGTAGATCAAGCTGCCATGGACAGGGGAAATGAGCCGGGGCGGGTATCCGTGCGGCTGACACTGACGATCTGAAAGGGGCATGCCCCAAGCTGACCGGTCATTCCGGAGGAGCGCGAGTAAATGCGTGATAAGCAGGAAAACAATAATAATTCTGATGCTGTCGTGGTTCGTCTTGATGAGACTGCCCGCAACGAGGCCCAGTCGATTCTTTGCCATGCGTACCGGGAAGATCCAACGTTCCAGTACCTGTTTGATCATCGCCGGGCCGGTTATGACCAGCGGGTAAGAGCCACGGTGAGAGAGCTGATCGACCTGTACCTTGAGCTCAATCAGGATGCCGTTGGTGTGATGAAAGGGGATACCCTGATTGCCGTGGCCTTCATCGGCGACCCGGAACTCCGGATGAACCTCGCCGAGCAGCTTAGCTGGCGAATTCGCATGGTGCTGACGGCGGGGTTTGCCTCGACTCGCCGATACCTGGATTACCATCAGAAAATCCGCGACCTGTTGCCGCACCCGCAGGCTCATCAGTTGCCTTTGATGGGGGTCAACCCAAAATACCAGAATCAGGGGTATGGTCGGGTTTTGCTCAAAGCGGTCGAGAAGCTTTGTGAGGAAAATCCCCGGGGCAAGGGGCTGGTACTGGATACCGGTAACAGCCGATATCTGCCGTTTTACGAATCCGAGGGCTTCCGCAGCCTGGGTAAGATACGCCTGGGTGATTTTGAAGATCATGTCCTGTTCCGGGAAATTGGATCTGAAGCTAGTGACGCCCGGAACGAGGCAACGCCGCATTAACACAGTATTTGTCATCAGGAGTGAATGTGTCAGACAGCCATGATTTTGATTTGATCGTAATTGGTGCCGGTTCCGGTGGGGTCCGCTTGGCTAGAATGTCGGCACAGCGGGGCGCGAAGGTTGCCGTGGTTGAGTCCCGCTACCTTGGGGGTACCTGTGTTAACGTTGGCTGTGTTCCGAAAAAACTGTTTGTGTACGGCGCCCAAGTTCATGACGAACTGGAAGATGCCGCAGGCTATGGCTGGCGAGTTCCGCTGGATCAGGTCAGCTTCGACTGGCCCACACTGGTGGCAAACAAAAACGCTGAGATTGAGCGCCTGAATGGCATCTATGGCCGCCTGCTCGAGAATGCCGGAGTTGAGATCATCAATGGCACGGCAACCATCAGTGATGCCAATACCGTCACGGTAGGCGAGCGGAGCTATCGTACAAAACACATCACTGTTGCGACTGGAAGCTGGCCGGTAGTGCCGGATGTTCCCGGTAAAGACTGCATCCTTACCTCCAACGAAATGTTCTACCTTCCGCAATTACCCCGTCATGCCGTGGTTTGGGGTGGTGGTTATATTGCGGTGGAGTTCGCCGGTATACTGGCCGGGCTAGGGGTGGAAACCACCCTGTTGTACAGGGGGGATCTGTTCCTGCGGGGCTTTGATAACGATGTGCGCCGGTTCACCGAGCAGGAAATGCGGAAAAAGGGCGTCGACTTGCGTTTCAACGCAACCATCGAATCCATTGAGACCCAGGGCGCCCACTATCAGGTTATGTTGTCTGATGGAGAACGCCTTGAAACGGGCCTTGTGATGGCGGCAACGGGCCGGAGAGCCCTGGTTGATGGTCTGGGGCTGACAGAACTGGGTATTGAACTCAACGCTTCGGGGCACATCGTTGTGGATGACCATTTCCAGACATCCGTACCATCAATCACAGCGCTTGGCGATGTCATAGGCACACCGCAGCTCACTCCAGTGGCACTGGCCCAGGCCATGGTGCTGTCTCGTCGGCTGTTTGGTGACGGTCAGGGCGATATGGATTACAGTGCTATTCCGACCGCTGTGTTTTGCCAGCCGAATATCGGTACCGTTGGTCTGACTGAGGAAGAGGCCAGGGAAGCCGGGTACAGGCTGCGCATTTACCGTTCAGAGTTCCGACCGATGAAATACGCATTGAGCGGACGGGACGAGAGATGCCTGATGAAACTGGTGGTGGACGATGAGACCGACAAGGTGCTCGGCGCTCATATGGTGGGGCCAGACGCCGGCGAGATCATTCAGGGGCTGGCCGTTGCTATCAAGGCCGGTGCCACCAAGGCGCAGTTTGACTCAACCATGGGCATTCACCCGACCTCAGCGGAAGAATTTGTCACCATGCGTGAACCGGTAGCGTAAGCTCGCCGGTTCTTTACAATCGAATCCAGCGGCTTAGTACTTCCCTGAGCGTCTCGCGGCGTACCGGCTTGGGTATGTAATCATTCATGCCGCTGGCCCGGCAGCTGGCCTCGGTTTCTGTTGAGACATCAGCCGTCAGGGCGATGATCGGCGTACCGCATTGGCCGTTCCCCTGTTCCCATTCGCGAATCATTCGGGTTGCCTGGTAGCCGTCCATCACCGGCATCTGGCAATCCATCAGGATGACATCGTAGCCTTCGTGTTTGTTTTTTACCTTGTCGACCGCTTCCTGGCCGTTATTCGCGGTATCGGTTTCAAAACCGAGCTTGTTCAGCAGCGTGGTGGAGACCTTCTGGTTCACCTCATTGTCCTCGACCACCAGGGCCCAGGATTTTTTTCCCAACTGCTCCCTCGGGATATCCGTGAACTCCGGTTGAACCGTAGCCGGGGCATCCGCCAGCTCGAATGGCAGCTCAAAACGGAACGAGGAGCCCTCTCCGAAATCTGATTCCACCTGAATATGGCCACCCATCAGTTCCACCAACCGCTGAACCAGAGAGAGCCCCAGTCCGGCGCCGTCATGGGCACGGGTGTTACCGGAGTCAACTTGCTCGAATGTGTGGAAAATATTGTGGAGGCGGTCACTGGGAATACCCGCTCCGGAATCACTGACTGAACAGCCGAAAAGCACACAGCCGCTCTCAAGCGATAACCAACTTGCGCGAACACTGACAAAACCGTTCGCGGTATATTTAATCGAATTATCCAGCAGCCCTGCCAGAATCTGTCGGACTCGAGGTGCGTCGCCAACCACCACCGGTTTGTCTGGCCAGTCTCCCAGAAAATTGATATCCAGTGCCAGGCCTTGCTGCTCTGCTGCATGGCGATAGGAAGCCGCACAGTTGGCCAGAATGGACCTTAGATCAAACTCCTGGTGTTCCAGTTCCAGAGTGCCGCTGTCCATACGGGCATAATCGAGAATATCGGAAATGACGGTAAGCAGGTCCTCTGTCGCCTGCCGGGCAGTGCCCAGGTAATCCCGCTGTCGCTTGGTTAACGGTTCCTCCTGGATTAACTCAACCATTCCCAGTACCCCATTGAGCGGGGTTCTGAGCTCGTGGCTCATGGTTGCAAGGAATTCAGATTTGGCATGGCTTGCCAGTTCGGCCTTTTCCCGGGCCTCTTCCGACACCGCGAGGGTCTGGTCGCGAGTGGTTCTGAGCTTCTCCAGATGGTCCGCCAGCTCGTTCAGTTGTTTCTGTATGGCGACAATCTCTTTGGAGTTTCCCTTGGTGGTCACGGGCTGGGAGTCATAGTCGCCGGTAATCAGTTGATCAACCCGGCTTGCCACCTTGCGAATGGGCTGCAGGATATTATTGAGGAAATGGTTAACCAGAACGATGGTGAACAGCAGCATGGCGACACCAACTGCGATAGAAGACCACAGAATACTCTGCTGACGATCGGCCAGCACGCGCGGTTCGACGCCCACTTCAACTGCACCAACCCGTAACGAACCAGAACTGAACCCATAGCCGGGGTTGAACCAGCCAGTGCCTGCTCCAAGGTCCAGGGGTTCCTGCAGGATTTCCGCAGAATAAATGTCGAAGTTATGGTGTCGCTGTGACGAGCTGTCAAGACTATTGCTGACAAAGCCGAGTTCTTTTCCGACCACATCGGTTACGCGTATCCACTCGGCTTTGCTTCGCCGTAGTGACTGATTCAGTGTCTGCTCAAGGGCGGCAATATTGCCGGAAACCACAGCGTACTCGAGTGCCGGGGCCAGGCTGTCCGCCAGCATCTGGCTGCTTTCAGCCAGGTCGGTACGCGCGTCCTCCAGCCGGGCCGAGGTAAAAAATGCCATTAACGCAACAAACATGACAACGGCTGGCAAGGCCCCAAGCAACAGAAGTTTTCTGGACAGGGATGCATTCTGCCTGTTCATTCCAAATCCTCCTGGCTGGATAGCATCAGGTCGTCCAGATACTGCGATATCCATTCACGGCTCGGGAGCGGAATGTTGAGTGATCGGGCCACTTGCTCGTTGACCTCAACACGAAACTCGTTCGGATACGCGGGTTCAGGAAGAATCCCGGTTTCAAAGTATGCCTGGAGCAATTCGCCAGCCTTGGCAGCCATCGCAGGAAATGGGGCATAGCCGGAGGCCAGTACGCCCGCCTTGACATAAGCCTGGCTGGGACCAATGACAATCCGGTTACGCCGATAGGCTGTCAGCAGGATGTGCTTGATATTTCTGGGGTTGTAGATGGCGTCGTCAGAGCCGGCGAGCAGAAAATCACCGTAGTTCAGGGCCCTGATAAGGGTAGGAATCAACTGGTCGTCGCTATCCGTGACGAATGCGCGTGCTTCGAGACTGTACTCCGCCAGCTGGTCAATCAAATCTTCATAGATCTCGACAGACTCCGTGGAAGCCAGCAATGCAATGCGATTGGACTGAGGCAGTATCGCCTTACCGGCCAGTGCCTGCCGCAATAACGGAACGTCATAGAAGACGGCAGACACCTGTCCCGGAGTGCGGTTAACGTACCCTTGGATAAACTTGCGCTCTACCAGCAACGCCAGTATCGGTGTGTTCCTGTTGATCTGACGAATACGGTTAAATGCGGCTGGGCCAATGGTGATGACGGGGCTGCCTGATGTACGCAGGCTTTGATCATCATGGATGAACACCAGTTCTGCCGTATCTCCGATCTGTTCACGTAGTAGGCGGGTAACATGTTGGTCCAAAGATGTGTTGCCTGAGCCTGCAATGTAGATAGTCGGCAGTGTTGGCTCACCGTTCTGACCGGAGACAAAAGGGGACCATGGCAGCAGAAGCATCAGCGCCACCACCATCGCGGCTCGGCTGATCCCTTGCAGGACTCGTGGCAGTTTAGTGTCAGAAAATCTGGATGAGATCATACCGTCCCGATTGGTGTGCTATCCCGTTGGTCAATCCTTTCAGCATAGTGTCAGAACCGGACTCCTGCCTCCACAAAGAACTGGTTGTGGTCTTCGATGTTGTTATCGGAGCTCAGTTCTGCTTCCCGGTTCAGATAGTGTTGCATGGTAAAGGCCACTTCAGCGGTATACCGCGGCTGATAGAAGCGCTTGGCAACTCTCGCATCAATGCGCTCGAATTGACTACGCCCAAATTCGTCTGCCCAGTAGAAGGCGGATGAGGCCTTGAGCCCCCACGGCAGGTCCTGAATCAGTGCCAGACTGCCGGAATGTCGCACAGAAAGCCGGGTCAGCAGACTGACCGCCTGGTCCTGTTTTCCAGTATCCAGATCACCGTCCTGGTTGATGATTGGCTGACCGGTGTACCAGGTATCCTGATCCAGGTAGCCGTAGCTGGCACGGAAGGTTGTGCCGGGGTATTCAATCATTGCTTCCACTTCAAAGCCTTGCTGATCCACGGCAACGTTGTTGTCGATGCTCCAGTCCTTGAGCTGAATAACACCGCTGATCATGTCCCGCATTTCATCCTTGAAGCCCCGCACTTCCAGAGACAGCATGGCCCGCTCTAGCGGGAACTGGCCGAAGTAGCTGACTTCCCGGGAAATGATTCGTTCTTCCCTCAGGTCTTTGCCGAGCGTAAGCCACCCCAGGTCTTCGTACGCATCCGCAGTTGTTACCCTGCGGCCCTCAAGATCGGAATAAATCGCAGGGCGGACATTGCGAAGGGTGTATCCCCAGTCCGGATTCTGCTCGAAACCGTCCGGGGTTCTGACCGCCTGGGAATAGACAAAGCGGAGGGCGTGCCGGCTATTAAGTGTGAAGTTCGCAGCCAACCGGGGCGAGAAGTAGTGATCGTCTGTTGTGCTTGTGCGCTCCCAGTTACCGCCTGCGTTAAGGGTGAGCCAATTTATCGGCGTATATTCCACGTTGCCGAAGAAGCGGGATTGGTAATTGTTACCTCGGCCGTTGAAGTAAGTCTCAGAGCGGTAAGTATCTTTCCGGAATCCAGCGCCGGAGACGATTCTCAGGTCGTCGCTGAGCAGAATGGTGTCCTGAAACTCCAGTTCCAGGCGCGTATCCTCTGAATCCGCGTCTACCTGGGCAATGGCGGGCGCGCCACCCCCGTCAACAAAGCAGAGCCGTTCTCGACTCCCATCCAAGGAATAGGTGTACTGATACAGCGGTGTGTTGTCTCTGAGGCACTGCACAGTGCTATCCGGAAAGCCAACGGTGTACTGTTGCCGACGGTCAAAATTTTGAACACTGGCCATAACATGGAAAAAATGGCGCTCGGAAGCAATAACGTTCAGTTTGGATTGCAGGTAGTAGTCCCGCACATCAATATCCGGATTCTCGAACGGGTTCAGCTCGCCGCTTTTGTCCTTGTCCTGGTAATTCATGCCATCCACAACGCCGCCCCGCAGCTCAACATCCGTGCGGTCGTTGATCTTGACGCGGGAATCATAGGTAAAGGAGTTGATGTCGTGGCCATCATGGAATGGAAAGCGTTCGCCGCCATCTACCTGGTAGTCGAAGCCATCGAACTTGCGCTTTTCATAGGTTAATCGCCAATCCATATCCGGGTCGGCGTTACCGACTGAACCAAAGGTTCGAAGGTGGCCCCGGGAGCCTCGAACCACTCGCGCCTCGACGCCTGCGGTATCGGCTGGGTCCCGCGTAATAATATTGATGGTGCCCAG
Organism: Marinobacter sp. KM021; assembly: GCF_050707965.1. NCBI lineage: Bacteria > Pseudomonadati > Pseudomonadota > Gammaproteobacteria > Pseudomonadales > Marinobacteraceae > Marinobacter > Marinobacter sp. KM021. Next base: position 1,241,965 of record NZ_CP136129.1, on the reverse strand, counting down.
GAAGGCATTAATGCCGTAGGCAGCCGAGTTGGGCCCCCGGGCTACTTCTATGCGTTCAATCATCTCAAGAGGCACCGGCATGGTTTCCCAGTCCATATCAGACAGGGTTGCCTTATGCGCAGTTCGACCGTCTACCAGGACCTGCATACGACGCTGTTCATAATGCACAGTGCCATGGTAGGTGGTAACCGGTTGGTGGCTACCAACGAAATTGACCACCATGCCAGGAACCAGGCGGAACACCTCGTACAGGTTCTGGATGCCAAGGTCCCGAATCATATCACCGGTGATCACGGTGGTACTTCCGGGAACCCGGGTTTTGGGCTGGCGCAGCCGGGTGGTGGTCAGGACCTCTGGAATGTCTTCGCCAAACGCCACCAGTCCATTGCTGAACTCAGGAACACTGGTGTCTGCACCGGCAGTGCTGGTCGACAGGGCGAAAATGGCTGAGGCAAGCAGGGAATGGCCGAAGGTTCTGCGCGTGCGGAGCCGGTTAGCGCGATTTTCTGACAGGTAATTCGTAATGCGCATGGGTGTCGTTCTATAATCTGCCGAGCGGACTGATTTGTTGTGGTTCTCCCTGAATCCTAGGGGAGAACGATTGATTTGTCTCTATAAAGATTACAGATTTTACAGATCCGGAGTGACTGTTTTATGAATTGCTGGGACATCCTTGGCATCGAGCCGACCGGAGATCGCGAACGCATTCGGCAGGCCTACGAGCGCCAGATGAAATTTGCCTCGGACAACGAGGCCCAGGCGCTGGAGCAGGCGTTCAGGGAGGCAACCGGTGGCATGCCGGCGGCCAGCATCGCCGCCCAACCCGAGCCATTCGCCGGAGAAGTCCGCCGAGAGCAGACGGAGGAATCCGGGGTTGAGGGCAACGCAGAGCGAGCGCTGGACGCCCACGAAGCCCAGGTTGTCCGCGAAGTGGTGATTCAGATTAAAGCCCTGATGAACGACAACCAGCGCCAGCAGGATGCTGGTATCTGGAAGGCCATCTTGTGTGAACCGCCTGCAGACCAGTTACCGCTACGCAGGGAAATCGCCAAAAGCCTTGAGCCCCAGATCCGCCCGATGGCAGAGAACGGCAGTTTTCCCCGTCCGGTGGCGCAGTTTCTGGGTGACTGGTTTGACTGGTTCAGCGTTCGGGAAGCAAGCCATGAGCCAGACCCACGAAATTACCCGGATGAAGAGGTGTCCAGGGAGCAGGCCAGTGCCGATCAGGCAGATCAGCCACCGCAGATGGTGAATTTCTGGCCTGCCGTTATTGGGTGGATCGTCGGTCTGGTTATCCTGGCAACCCTATTCGGAGGCATGGGCGGCTGACGCCCGATCGATTTTCGCTCGATACTTCTGGGCCAGGATGGCCCCGACGATGACCTGAATCTGGTTGTAGCACATGATCGGCAGCACAATCATGCCGAAGCCCGGATGGCCAGAGAACAGCACTTTGGCCATTGGCAAACCGGATGCCAGGCTTTTCTTCGAACCACAGAACACCACGGCGGTTTCGTCTTCCAGGCTGAAGCCGAGCTTTCTGACCATCATCATCGCCACCAGCATGAACAAGCCAAGCAGACCAAAGCATAGCAGGATCGTCAGTACCACGGCCTGAAGTGGAAGGTTCTGCCAAAGCCCACTCACTACCGAGTGTGAGAATGCCGAATAAACGATAATCCAGATGACACACTGGTCGTAACGGGCCATCAATGATTCATTGCGTGAAAGGAAACCACCCAGCATTGGCCTGAAGGCATGCCCCACCGCAAAAGGCAGCAACAGTTGCAGAACGATGTCTTTCAACGCCTCAGCCACGGCAAACTCCCCGGTTCCGGAAGTAGAAACCAGCAAAAGCAGCAAGAACGGAGTGAGCATCATTCCAAACACATTAGACGCCGCAGCGCTGCATATGGCGGCAGGCACATTGCCTCTGGCCATGGCGGTATAGGCAATGGACGACGACACCGCTGACGGAAGTACACCCAGATAGAGAAATCCGAGCCCCAGATCCCTCGGCATCCATTCCGGCACCAGGTTGCTGAGACCATTAATGGGCAGTACTGCCAGGGGAAAGAACACGAAGGTCAGGGCGGTAATCAGGATGTGCAGGCGCCAATGGGTGGCGCCGTCGATAATCTGTTGCCGGGATAGGGCTGCACCATGGAAAAAGAATAGCAGGGCTACGGCAATGGTACCGGTGGTGGCAAGCAGGTCCGCCGCCTGCCCGGTAACCGGCAGGAACGACGCCAGGACGATGGCGCCGAGCAATAGAAGGGTGAACGTATCGAGACGAAATTTCATGGCTGATTCTGCCGGTTAATCACGTCAAGACTGGGGGAGAGCAGGGCGCGCGAAAGCATTTCTGCCTTGGCTGGATCCTTATCGTGGTTCCAGCGCGCAGAGTGGAAGCAGGTACCCTTAAAACGGTCAATGCCGGGGATGGCGGGTATGGCAGGGCGGTTCAGCTGCCCGGTGGCCGTGATCAGCACGTCAGCTCGATATTCATCCCCCGATTCCGTACCAACTACCCACTCATTCGATTGGCTGTCAAAGCTAGCCGTGGCGACGGCACGGTCGAACTCGATATGGCGCGCCAGGTCGTACTTCTGAACACAATGCTCCATGTACCCGAGTATTTCGGCCTGGAGGCCAAACTTCCGGCTCCAGTCGTGTTTGGGCTTAAAGGAGTAGGAATAAAGGTGCGATTGAACGTCGCAGGCCGCGCCGGGGTAGGTGTTGTCTCGCCAGGTTCCGCCAACGGCACCTTCTTTTTCCAGCAATGTGATTTGCTCATAGCCGGCCTTTTTTAGCTGGATGGCCATGCCGAGCCCGCCAAATCCGGTGCCGATTATGATGACAGAAGGTTTTCGAGGGGCGCGCGATGTCATGGCTACTTCCTGATCTTGTTGTATTTTTACGCCCCATGACTATAACGGCCCCGGCGCCGCATCAAAAGACCAGTTCATCCAGAATCATTGTCCGGAAAGGTCAATAGTCGTTCCGGAGGTTGAGCCATTAACTCCTGAAGGGCCGGAGACTCAAATTGCCTGCGAATACGAATGGCATAGAACTCTTCGAACACGCCCGGCAACGCACCGTAATCTCTGAGTTCGCCTTTGCGCAATTCGTCACGCACAACCACCGGGGGCAGGATGGCGAAATGCCCGCTGTCTCGAGTCAGCAGGCGCATCATCGCCATATCGTCCACCTCAGCCAGAATAATCGGGTGGATCTGGTGGTACTCACACAGCTGATCGAAAGCCTGCCGGATATTGTTGTCCTGGCCCGGCACGATCAATGGTTGGTCATGCAGCATGTCAGGAAAGCCGACCCGGGATTCGGCGGCCGCCGGCCCGATAATGCTGACAGTTTGCCTGGCAATACGCCGGGATAGCCAAGGGGTTTCGTCGTCACCGTGAACGGGTTGATTGGACAGAATAAGATCCAAACGGTGGGCCGATAGTCTTCTTAGCAGATCTTCCAGGCTACCGCTCTGGAGCTTGAGCCCCAGATCCTGGCGGCCGAGCAATGGCCGAAGGAAGCCTTCCTGGAAGTTCCTTGACAGAGTTGCTACCGCGCCAACCTTGAGCACCTCCCGATTGGTCTGGCGCCCGGTTCGGAAAAGGGCTTCCAGTTCCGCGCCCTGGCGAAAAATATCTTCCGCATAGGTAAAGGCAACGCGGCCGGCTTCGGATAGTTTTAGCCGTCGCCCCTCCCGGATGAACAGTTCATGGCCAAGACTGTCCTCGAGTTTCCGGATCTGACCGGACAGCGCAGACTGGGAGATATGCAACGCATCCGCTGCGCGGGTCAAATGGCCTGTGCTGGCTACTTTCCAGAAATAGTATAAATGATGATAGTTCAGGCGCATGGATATTCCCCGGATTTGCCTTTGTTCTCTTTTGGCGAACAATTTAATCTTTATAAACCATTTTATCTATGAATTCATAATCGGCAAAGTAGCTCTGTTCGCAAAAGGAGTTCGTTATGCCGACAATCACCAGCGTATTTTCCACCTCCGCCCTGGCTACCTGGCTGGCCTTGCCGATCCTGCTCCTGGCGCTGGCCGGCTTCGCCAACTGGACTCGATCAAAAACCAAGATTGACCATTGCTGGCGCCTGGCGGAGTTTTTGCTGCAAACGCTGATTGTGGTCACCGGTGTGGTGGGCTTTCTTTTGTTGCTGAAGGCGGCCGGGCTGGATACGCGGTTGCCGGAACTGGGGGCACCGCTCGGGCTGTATCCCGATGGCCTGTCGGTATGGATGGCGCTGATGGTCAGTTTTGTCTCCTGGGTGATTCTACGTTATTCCCGGGATTATCTGCGCGGCGATGCCGCCTTCCCGGTGTTCTTGCCCTGGTTCCTCACCACAGTGGCCAGTGTGCTGGTGTTGGTATTCACCAATCATCTGCTGGTTCTGGCATTCGCCTGGATTGGTGTCAGCCTGGCCTTGCACCAGTTGCTGACGCTCTACCCGGAACGGTCGGAAGCCCGGTTGGCCGCTGCACAGAAGTTCATTACCAGTCGCCTGGGCGATCTGGCGATTATTGGTGCTGTGGTGTCTATCTGGCACCACTACGGCAGTTTTCATATTCCCGAAATCTACGCATTGGCCGGGGAAATAGGTGGCTCGTCCCCCGAGCTGACGACCGCGTCAGTACTGCTTGCCGTTGCCGCCGTGCTCAAATGCGCACAGATTCCATTTCACGGGTGGCTGATCCGGGTGATGGAAGCGCCTACGCCGGTATCGGCACTGCTTCATGCTGGAGTAATCAACCTCGGCGGGTTCCTCTGGCTGCGGCTGTTCCCGGTGTTTGAGGGGTTTACAGCGGGCCACTTCCTGTTGCTTGTCGCTGGCGGCGTGACCGCCATCGTGGCAGTGTTTGCCATGATGACTCAGAGCTCGGTAAAACACGCGCTGGTCTGGTCCACCAACGCTCAGATGGGTTTTATGCTCTTTGAGATTGCGCTGGGCGCTTACACCCTGGCATTACTGCATTTGCTTGCCCACTCACTGTACAAGGCGCACTCATTGCTGGCGTCTGGCCGGGCGGTAAAGGCCACGGCGGTCTACTTCTCCGGTCGCCCGGGGGCATCGCAGCTGGTCCTCGCCGGCGTGGCATCAGGTTTGGCGGCAGCCATGCTGTGGATGCTTCCCGAGCTTGTGGAGGGCAAAGCGATACTGGCGGCGTTACTGGTGCTGGCAGTTGCCGCGTCGGTTCTCGGACTTCCATCGGGTAGCACGGCCCGTGCCCGGGTATTGGTTGTCGTCATGGCGATCAGTCTGGTACCGCTATATGGTCTTCTCCACCTGGTACTGGGGCCTTCGGTTGCGGGCGCAGATAATTTTGTGCTCTGGCCGGCGGCCACTGCGGTGGCCTGGGTAATGCTGGGTCTTCTGGCCGGGATGTCACTACTTGTGCTTTTCCGGCCGGATTGGGCCTGGTTGCAGCGGTTGAACCTGCCGCTCAGCCAGGGCCTGTATCTTGATCAACCGTTCGAACGGGTTACCCGACGGTGGGCCAGGCAATGGCTTCAGGATGGCACCGAAGAAACGAAGAAAGCCCGTTACGTTCTGTCTTCAGGAGAACCATCATGAGTGCCACTTTACGCGTGCCGGATGTCGATCAGAACCAGGCTGTTGATCAGGTTTCCATCGCCTGTGAGCGGATTGCTCCCAGCTGGCCTCTGGATCGGTGGATAGCGGTGAATCCCTGGTGGGGCCACAGGCATCAAGGTATCGAGGAAGCCGCCATCGAACTGGTTTCCCGCAGGGGGCAGGGCATGTTGATGGCGCCGGAATTCTATCTGGAGGCCTGGCACGGCGGCCGTATCCGTGAGAGCGACCTGATAGCTGCAGCCGAGGCGCAGGGGGTAGACAGGCCGACGCAATTGTTGCTTGAGCAGCTGTCCCGGTTACGGCCACGTGATGTGAAACCGGGGTTGGCGCTGTCACACATTCAGCCATCGGGTGACGGTGATGCGCTATCACAGACTACGCAGTTTCTCGGGCTGCTCTGTGGTCGGTATTTTGATCATCGGCAGGGACAATGGCTGACGAATACCAAGGGTACCGACCTGTATCGCTACTGGTTATCCATGGCCGGTCCCCGGGGCCTGGTTTCTAAAGCGCTGGCGGCACAACTTCCGGATGATTGGCAGAGTGCTGCAAATTTTCTTGCTCAAGCTTTGCCCTATACCCCAGATCAGTTAACGGCGGCGGTACATTCATTGTTGCTGCATTTGCCGGGCTGGGCGTCATGGTGCCGCGGCGAAGATTGGCGAGCGTCCCTCGACGGCCAGCCATCCCACCTCTGCCACCAGTTAGCTACGGTGTTACTGGCTTGCGAGTGGATGGCTGCGTCTGCGCTACCGGCCGATGAGCGGGCTAAATGGCAGCAGGCGGTCTCTGGTGGGCAGCTGGCGAGGCACACTCACGGTGATGATGCACTGATGTGGGTTTGGCATCGCGCCTATGAAATGGCATGGCAGCGCCAGTTCAGGGACTGGTTACGGCGCCCGGCGGAACAACCTGAAGAAACGGCAAGCAGAATCCCTGAAGTCCAGGCGGCGTTCTGCATTGATGTCCGTTCAGAGGTGTTGAGACGGCACCTGGAAAGCGCTTCGGCAAAAATAGACACTCTTGGTGTTGCCGGGTTCTTTGGGCTGCCCGTGATGCATCAAAAACTTGGCCCGTCAGACGATGAAGCCCGGTTGCCGGGTTTGCTGGCGCCGGCTTATCGTTATGTTGATACCCTTGGCAGTCTTTCGGCAGACCTGGAACGCAACAGGCGGCTGGACGGGCGGGAACAGGTACGGGAAACGGTTCGACATGCGAAATACGGTAGCCTCTCAACCTTTACGTTGGTGGAAACCACCGGACTGGCGTGGGCATGGAAGTTGGTTCGGGACGGCTTGCATAAGAACCGAAAAACCAGGGAGGCGACGCCCGAAGGCCGTCTGTTTCACCGCTATGGCGGAGATCCCTTATCGGATCCAGAGCGGGTTAACCTGGCTGAGGGGCTGCTGAGATCCATGTCGTTGACCGGCAATTTTGCACCATTGCTGGTGCTGGTTGGCCATGGAGCTCATACCGATAACAATCCGAACCAGGCCGGGCTTGCCTGCGGAGCCTGCGGCGGTAAAAACGGCGACGTTAATGCCAGCATTGCCGCACAGTTGCTTAATGACCGCAGTGTGCGCGCCGGGCTGGCGGAGCGGGGCATTGTCTTGCCGGAAAGCACTCTGGTTGTGGCTGCGGAGCACTGCACGGTGACGGATCAGGTACGCCTTCTGGGGGGAACGGCCATACCCGCCAGCCATCAAAGGATTGCCAGTGAACTATTGCAGTGCTTTGAAAGCGCTTCGGTGGCCACACGCCGTGAGCGGGCAGGAACGCTCGGTTTGAATGGTCACTCCGATGAGGGCCTCCTGAAAGAACTCAACAAGCGCACCCATAACTGGGCGGAGGTCAGGCCTGAATGGGGGCTGGCAAACAACGCAGCCATGATTATTGCGCCCCGGCACCGCAGCCGTTCAATCAATCTTGCCGGCCGGTGTTTCCTTCACGAGTACAGGCCAGAGCTGGACGACACAGGTTCGGTGTTGTCTGCGCTGATGTCGGCTCCGATGGTGGTGGCAAACTGGATCAACCTGCAGTATTTCGGATCGGTTACCCAGCCGTCGCTCTACGGCGCGGGCAACAAACTGCTGCATTCGGTCGTGGGAGGCAACATTGGTGTTGTTGAGGGCAACGGCACCGATCTTCGCATCGGATTACCCTGGCAATCCGTTCACGATGGTGAACGTTTGCGCCATGAACCCATACGGTTGACCGTGGTGATCGACGCGCCAGCAGAGCGAATTGAGCAAGTACTGCAGGCTCAGGACGACGTAAGAGCCCTGGTTGAAAACCGGTGGCTCTGGCTATGGCGGATGGATGACAGCGGCCTGCAGCAGTATTCCGAAGGCCGCTGGGTGGCGGCCTGAGGATTACATATTACTGGCGTTAGCCGCTGTGGTATAAGCCCAGTCGACGGATCGTGGCTGGGCACTATCGGCAACGAACAGGTGGCCGATGTCTGGCACCGCGTACCACAGTTCACCCCGGCTTGGGTTGTGGCGGGCGAATTCGTTGTGGCTCATGCCAACTTCCCAGATCTCGTCACTGTTCCAGCCCACCGGCACAAGCTCTATCCGCACTTCCGAGCCAATCAGACTGATGGCTTCGATACGCAGCGGTAAACGGGCGTGAATCGCTGGCGCTCGGGCAAGGTGGACCTCATGGGGGCGCAAGTACAGCTGGGCTTCCTGGTCAGACTTCTGCCCGGGCAGAGACACCCAGGCATCCCCCTGAACCAGCTTATGATTTTTCACGACGCCGGAGATCACATTGACATGGCCCAGGAAGTCGAACACAAACCGGCTTTCGGGCCGTGCGTACAGATCGGTAGGTTCGTTGACCTGTTCCACCTGTCCCTGGCTCATGACCACCACCTGATCGGACAGCTCCAGGGCTTCTTCCTGGTCGTGGGTGACAAAGATGCTGGTGAAATGAAACTCGTCATGCAGCGCCCGTAACCAGCGACGCAGGTCTTTGCGCACTTTCGCATCCAGGGCGCCAAAGGGCTCATCCAGCAGCAGTATACGGGGCTGAGTTGCCAGGGCCCTGGCCAGGGCCACCCGTTGCTTCTGGCCACCGGACAATTGCGCCGGATATCGGTCGGCCAGTTGCGGTAACTGGATCATCTCCAGCAGTTTGGCCACCCGCTGGCGTATCTCGGATTTTGTCGGCCGCTGTTTGCGGGGCAGCGATTCAAGGCCAAATGCGATGTTCTCGGCCACGGTAAGATGACGGAACAGGGCGTAGTGCTGAAACACGAAGCCAATATTACGATCCCGAACGTGCAGGTTGCTGACGTCATCGCCGCCAAACAGGATTCGGCCAGAGTCCGAAGATTCAAGCCCGGCGATAATCCGCAGCAGCGTGGTTTTGCCCGAGCCGGACGGCCCCAGAAGCGCGGTCAGTTTACCTTCAGGAATCTCCAGGGAAACGTCTTTCAGCGCCTGGAAACGGCCGAAGGTTTTGGAAATCTGGTCGATAGTGATGCTCATATCAGACACCTCCTTTCTCGGGCGTCAGGATCGTTGGGCGGGATTGGCGCCACTCTACAAAAGCCTTAACAATTAGGGTCAGGATGGCTATGGTTGCCAGCAGGGCGGCACTGGCGAAGGCGCCTACCACGTTATAATCTTGATAAAGCAGTTCAACATGCAGCGGTAAGGTATTGGTTTCACCGCGAATGTTACCTGAAACAACCGACACGGCACCGAATTCACCCACGGCGCGGGCATTGGTCAGTACTACGCCGTAGATCAGCGCCCACTTGATGTTAGGCAGGGTAATCTTCCGGAAAATACGCCAGCCAGACGCACCCAGAACCACGCCGGCTTCTTCTTCCTCACTGCCTTGCTGTTGCATCAGCGGGATCAACTCGCGGGCAACGAACGGGCAGGTCACAAACACGGTGACCATGACAATGCCCGGCCAGGCAAACATCAACTGGACATCGTGGGTGGCCAGCCAGCCGCCGAGCCAACCGTTCCGGCCGTAAAGCAACAGATACAGCAAGCCGGCGATTACCGGTGATACGGCAAAGGGAATATCGATCAGGGTCACCAGCAGTTTCCGGCCCGGAAACCGGAACCGGGTAACGGCCCAGGCGAGGGCAGTACCAAAGATGAGATTGAGTGGTACCGTCAGTGCTGCAACCAGCAGGGTCAGGCCGATGGCGTGCAGGGTGAACTGATCCAGCACGTTACCGGTAAAGGTGCTCCAGCCGGCACTCAGGGCCTGGAAGAAAATGACTACCACCGGAATCACCAGCAGAACAAGCGACACCAGAACCGCAGTACCAATGAGCAGGCGGCGCACCCAGGGTTGATCGCCGACGCGATGATGTTCAGCTGCCATCTATCGGCCCTCCAGGCGGCGCAGGTATCGGCCCTGCCAGAGGTTGATGGCAAATAGCAGTACCAGTGAAGCCAGCAGAACAACCGAGGCAATGGCGCTGGCCGCAGCGTAGTCGTATTCCTGCAACCGGATAAATACCATCAGACTGGTGACTTCGCTGACGTAGGGGGTATTGCCGGCAATGAATATGATGGCGCCGAATTCACCCAGGCTGCGGGTGAAGGAAAGCGCAATGCCAGTGACCAGCGCAGGCCACAACGACGGAAAGATGACCTTGCGGAACACCCGGCCGTCGGAAGCACCGAGGCTGACCGCGGCTTCCTCATCCGCCGGTGACAATTCCTCCAGCACAGGCTGGACAGTGCGCACCACAAAGGGAATGCTGGTGAAAGCCATGGCAACCACAATACCCAAAGGGGTGAACGCCACTTCAATGCCCAGCTTGGCCAGCCACTGGCCGTACCAGCCGTTCTGGGCAAACAGGGTGGCCAGGGTGATGCCGGCAACGGCGGTGGGTAATGCGAACGGAAGGTCTACAAAGGCATCCAGGATACGCTTGCCCGGGAAGTCATAACGTACCAGAACCCAAGCCAATAACAAGCCAAAGACACCGTTAAACAGCGATGCGGCCAGGGCCGTCCATAACGTCACCTTGTAGGATTCAACCACCCGGGGATCGGTGATTGTGAACCAGAACTGGTCCCAAGTCATGCCGGATGTTTCCACCACCAGGCCAGATAACGGGAGCAACAAAACCAGGCTGACGAAAAACAGCGAAATGCCGAGGCTCAAACCGAACCCCGGCAATACCCGTTTGCTACGACCTGAAAAGCGCCGGACTGGGGCGGCGCTCACTTGAGCGGGAGCAGACATCTCAGCCTCTTACCGACGCCGTTGCAACTGGTCGAGTTTGCCACCGCTGCTGAAATGCTTGGTCATGGCGTTTTCCCAGCCGCCAGTAATCTCATCGATGGATTTCAACTTCAGCTCACGGAAACGGTCTGCGTTTTCCTCGATAACCTTTTGGTTATGGACCCGGTAGTTGAACCCGGCCAGCAAGCGCTGGGAATCTTCAGAATACAGATGGCTCAGGTACTCTTTTGCCAGTTCTTCAGTCCCGTTCTGGCGGGTGTAATCATCAATCCAGGTCACAGGAAACTCGGCAAGGAAACTGACCTTGGGGGTGACTACTTCGTATTCGCCGTTCTCGAAACGATCGGCGATGTTCAGAACCTCCGATTCAAAGGTCAGCAGTACGTCGCCAATGCCGCGCTCAACAAAGGTGGTGGTGGCGCCACGGCCGCCGCTGTCAAACACCCGGACACGGCCCAGGAAGTCTGCCAGGAACTGGTCAATCTTTGCTTCGTCGTCACCGAAGGCATCCTGGGCGTATCCCAGTGCGGCCAGATAGGTGTAACGGCCATTGCCGGAGGTTTTCGGATTCGGCATGACCAGGGCAACATCATCACGAACCAGGTCATCCCAGTTCTGGATGTTCTTCGGGTTGTCCTTGCGCACCAAGAACGCCATGGTGGAGTAGTAGGGGGAGCTGTTGTTTGGCAAACGCTCTGCCCAGTTTTCCGGGATCAGTTGACCGCGTTCGTGCAGGATGTCGATATCGGTAACCTGGTTAAAGGTGGCTACGTCTGCCTTGAGGCCCTGAATGATGGCTTGCGCCTGGCGGGATGAGCCAGCGTGGGATTGGCGAATATTGACCGTTTCACCAGTTTTTTCCTGCCAGTGCTTCTGGAACTCCACGTTGTAGGCCGCGAACAGTTCCCGGGCGATATCGTAGGAGGTGTTGAGAAGCTCTCTGTCAGCGGCCAGTGCAGGCTGGGCGGAAAGCAGGGCGGCGCCCAGAGCAAATCCTTTAAGCAGTTGTTTCATCAGACGCTCCTCAGAACCGGAAATAGTGAATCTGAGAAGCAATCTAACAAAGTTTTTTAAGAACCAAAAATACTAAAAGAAAATAATGATAGCGCTTTCGGGAATGAGGTGCCGCGCCTGATCAGTATTTCAGCAATGCGGAGCCCCAGGTGAACCCTCCGCCGAAGGCCTCCAGCAGAACGGTTTCACCCCGTTTGATACGTCCATCCCGAACGGCCTCATCCAGTGCCAGAGGAATGGACGCTGCGGAGGTGTTGCCATGACGATTAACGGTCACCACAACCTGGTCCATGGACATATCCAGTTTTCGGGCCGTGGCGGCAATAATACGCAGGTTTGCCTGATGCGGTACCAGCCAGTCGATATCGGATTTGCGCATCTGGTTGGCCTGCAGGGTTTCATCCACAATCTGCCCAAGGGTGTTTACGGCAACCTTGAACACCTCGTTGCCTTTCATTTCTACAAACGCATTGCCTGCCTTGATGGCATCGAAGTGGTTAGATACGCCGCAAGGAACGTGTAGCAGGTCCTCGTAGCGGCCATCGGCGTGGAGGTGAGTGGACAAAACTCCGGTTTCTTCGTTGGCCTCAAGAATTACCGCACCGGCACCATCGCCGAACAGGATGCAGGTGCCCCGGTCTTCCCAATTGATGATTCTGGAGAACACCTCAGCGCCAATGACCAGTGCCTTCTTACTGGTGCCGGTTTTTATGAATTTCTCAGCGGTTGCCAGGGCATAGACAAAACCGCTGCATACCGCCTGGATATCAAAGGCCGGGCAACCCTGAATACCCAGCCTGGCCTGGAGAATACAGGCACAGCTCGGAAAAACCTTATCCGGGGTGGTGGTGGCAAAAACAATAAGGTCAATATCCGTTACCTCAATGCCGGCGGCTTCGATGGCCCGCAGTGCGGCTTGCTCTGCCAGATCCACAGTGGACTGGCCGGGCAGGGCGATGTGACGTTGTTCAATGCCGGTGCGCTCGCGAATCCATTGGTCAGAGGTGTCCACCTTCTGCTCCAGGTCGCGATTGGTAACGATGTTGTCCGGCAGGTAGGAGCCGGTTCCGGCAATGCGTGCAAAGGTCATGCGCTGTGTCCAGGATCGATTACGATAACAATAGACCCATGCTAACCCTTTGCAACCGGAATGGTTATTAGCGGATTGTCAAAGACCACCCGGGCGACACAATGCCAACCCGGGGCGTTAATGGGTGGTAATCAGCTTTGCTTGAGCGTGTCCATATCGATCACGAAGCGGTACTTCACGTCGCTCTTTTTCAGTCGTTCGTAGGCGTCATTGATGTTGCGGATGTCCAGCATTTCAACGTCACAGGTAATGTTGTGTTTCGCGCAGAAATCCAGCATTTCCTGGGTTTCCGGCATACCGCCGATCAGCGAACCGGCAACCACCCGCCGCTTGGTTACCAACAGTCCCGCCTGGAGTGCGGGCTCCACAGGCGTCAGCAGCCCTACCAGAATATGGGTGCCATCGTATTTCAGGCACTTCAGGTAAGGGTTGAGATCGTGGGCCACGGGAATGGTGTCGAGCAGGAAGTCGAAGGAATCCGCAGCGGCCTTCATCTGGGCCTTATCTGTGGAAATGATGACGTGATCAGCACCCTGCTTCTTCGCCTCCGCCACTTTGCTTTCTGAACGGGTGAAGATGGTGACTTCCGCCCCCATGGCCTTGGCCAGCTTCACACCCATGTGGCCCAGGCCACCCATACCAAGAACGCCCACTTTATGGCCCTTGCCAACTTTGAAGTGCTTAAGCGGGGAGTAAGTGGTGATACCGGCACACAGGAGCGGTGCAGCGCTGGCCGGGTCCAGGTTTTCCGGCACGCGTACCACGAAACGATCGCTTACCACGATGTTGTCGGAATAACCGCCATGGGTGACGGTGCCATCGTGGCGATCCAGGCTTCCATACGTCATGGTGGAGCCTTCTATACAGTATTGTTCCAGCCCGGAATCGCAGGCGGAACATGTACGACAGCTATCAACCATACAGCCTACGCCCACCAGATCACCGGGTTGGTAACGGGTAACATCCCGGCCTACGGCAGTGACACGACCAATGATCTCGTGACCAGGAACAACGGGATACTGAGAGCCGCCCCAGTCGTTCTCGACGGTATGCAGGTCACTGTGGCAAACGCCGCAGTAATCAATTTCAATGGCGACGTCGTCTGGTCTCAGCTCACGCCGGTCAAAGGAGTAGGGCGCCAGGCCCGACGTTGGACCTGATGCTGCGTATGCGCGGGTATTGGCCATTAAAGACTCCTTGCTAAATGGTATTCCGGGTTACGGGTGTTGTTACGTTACCATCGATTTTCAGACCAGTGTACGAATCGATACAACCCAAGGAAAAATAGGGGATTCCGATAGGGGGCGGCCCAGGCGTTCGCCTCTAGTCAGCCGGAATCTCAGCTTCAGCCAGGATCTCTGGCTTCTTCAGTGCTTTGTGAAACAGGTCCTTGTTCTCAGCAATCAGCAGGGCGCATTGCTCCGCCAGTTGCTCAGGCATGTCAGGGATCTTCTTCTCAAACCAGAGCTGGATGTTCTCCGAGAGCTCCAGCATTTTATCGCGGGCATCAGCTTCGGCTTTGGAAGTGAAAAGCATCGAGTCGGGATTCTTGAGTGCCATTTCGAGTCCGTCGCGGTCTGAGTAGAACAAAGATTGAACAGCCATTAAGAAGATTCCTCGCTGTTTATGGATGACTGTATAAATATGGGTCTTCACTTCTTTTAGTGGGTAACCCTTTATTTCCCTGCCGTTTTTGGTCAATGTTAGCCCATCCGATTAACCCGATGGATGGTGGCCGACATTGGATCAATGCACCCTCTACGAACAGATTCTTGGGCTCTCAGCACCTTGGTTTGTCTCAGACGTTGAGCTTGATAAAAGTCAGAGCGAAGTCGTAGTCCAGGTCAACATAGATAAAGGCACAGCGCTTGTCTGCCCCCGGTGTGGCCGTGCCTGCCCGGGTTACGACTCCCGGGAACGTCGTTGGCGTCACCTCGACACCTGTCAGTTCCGAACCCAGGTGGTTGCCCAAGTCCCCCGTGTGCAATGTCCGGAACATGGCTGCCTGACGGTCAGCGTACCTTGGGCTGAGCAGAACAGCCGGTACACGCTGCTATTTGAAGCCTTTGTTATTAGCTGGCTCAGGGCAGCCTCGATCTCTGCGGTCAGCAAACAGCTGCGCCTGAGTTGGACTGCTATCGACAACATCATGGAACGGGCTGTACGTCGGGGCTTGGCCAATGCGCCCGACCGCGATACAACACGGCTGGCTGTCGACGAGACCGCATTTCGTAAGGGGCACGATTACGTGACGATCGTTTCCAATGCCCAGGGTCAGGTTCTGGCGGTGGAAGACGGCAGGTCCTCAGACAGCCTCGGTCGCTTTTACGACAGCCTGGAGAAGCCGCGCAAGCAATCGATCATTTCGATATCCATGGATATGAGCCCGGCGTATCAGAAAGCGACGTTTGCCCATATCGACAAAGCCCATCGGAAGATCGCCTTCGATCACTTCCATGTTGCACAGATGCTGACCCGGACGCTGGATGCCACTCGCAAGGCTGACATGGCGCGGGCGGATCACTCGATGCGTCAGGAGATCCACCGAAGCCGATACACCTGGTTACGCCATCGCAAGAGCCTTGAGGGGCAGCAGATTCAGCAAATCCGGGCCTTGTCGGATGCTCTCAAAGACACCGGCCTGGTGTGGTACCTCAAGGAGAAGGCACGGGACATCTGGCAGGGCTATCGCGTCAAAGGCGCTCGCGCGGCCTGGCAGGAATGGATTCATATGGCTCGACTCACGGAGGTTCGAGCCTTGACCTCAACGGCCAATCAAATCGAAACCAAGCTGTTTGGCATCCTCAATGCCATGCGTTTCCGGGCTTCCAATGGTCTAGCGGAGGCAATCAACGGACAGGTTCGAGCTTTAAAGGTCCGGTCCCGGGGATTCCGGAGCAAGGAGAGATTCAAACGGGCAATCTTGTTCCATTATGGCGGGCTGCCTATGGCACCCAACCCACACGGATAAGTGAAGAGCCATAAATATACAGGTCCATGGTAGCCTATTCTGATCTCGTTATCGAGCCCTCTGGATTTATGTTAGGTTCTGGGAAGGTATTTCAGTTAAAGACACTCAAACAGACACTGGCGGCTATCTCTATGAAAGTAACCATCATCGGCGCAGGCATTATGGGGACGACGTTTGCCATCCTGGCAAAGGAACTGGCCCCGGAGTTGGACGTAACCATTCTGGAACGCCTGGACCGCGCAGGGGCGGGTAACTCCTGGGCATTTAACAATGCCGGCACCGGTCACGAAGCCAACTGCGAGCTCAACTACACGCCGGTGGATGAAGAGGTTATTTCCGTTGAGAAAGCCCTGAAAATTCACGCCCAGTTTAACGTTGCCAAACAGTTCTGGGCCTACCTGGTTGATAAAGGCGCTATTAAAGAGCCAACCAGCTTTATCAACCAGACCAAGCATTGCACCATCGTATCTGAATCCTCCATCGAGGAGTTGAAACTGCGATTCAAAGAAATGTCGGCCCATCATTTCTTTGAACATATGCGTTACTCCGAAGACTTTGATGAAATCAAAAGCTGGATCCCCTTCACCATGGAAGGCCGCGCACGCGATGAGAAAATGGCCGCTACCGTTATCGAAACGGGCACCGACGTCAACTTTGGCGCCTTGACTGAGCTGATGGCGGAATACGCCGTGAACCAGCTGGGTGTAAAGGTCGAATACGGTGTGCATGTTAAGCGAGTGCATCGCAGCCCGGCAGGGAGTTGGTTGGTGGAAACCCAAACCCGGGGCGAGCCGGTGCAACACCGCGCGGACGTTCTGTTTGTGGGTGCCGGCGGGGGAGCCTTTCCGATTCTGAAGAAGAGCCATCTACCTTTCGCTCGCCGGTTTACCGGCTTTCCCGTGGGCGGGCGTTTTCTGCAGGCCAGGATTACCCCGGAACAGGCAGACCAGTATCGGGCCAAAACCTATGGCAAAGCGGAGGTCGGGGCCCCGCCCATGTCGGTACCGCATCTGGATTTACGGGTGGCTGATGGCCAGCACTACCTCCTGTTTGGCCCGTTCGCTTCGTTCAAGCCCGTATTGGAAAAGGGCAGAGGCTTATTCGATTACCTCCGGGCCATGCGGCTGCACGATATTCCGGGACTGCTGAATGTGGCCCTTGAGCATTTCCCGCTGGTCAAGTATCTGATCTCCGAAACTTTCAAAGGCGATAAAAGTATGTTGGCGGCCCTCGACAAGTTTGCCCCCGGCCTGAGCCAGAAGTTTGATTGGAAGCCCATAGAGGCGGGGCAGCGGGTGCAGATCATCAAGGACGGTGACTTGCAGATGGGCACAGAGATTATCGTGTCTTCCGATAAAACATACGGCACCATACTGGGTGCATCTCCGGGTGCTTCGGTATCTCCGGAGGCGATGCTGCGCGCCCTGGAGCAATTGTTCCCGGCGGTATTTGCCGGAGAATCGGCCAGATCCAAGCTGAAAGAGATGTTCCCTGAGGACAATCTGGATACACTGATCAGCAATCCGGAGCGGTATCGCGAGATTCGGGACGCCGTAAACTCAGCCTTGGGCATCCAGTCAGAGATACCAGTGTAGCCAAACGTTCTCAGGGACGAACACAAATAGTGAAAGCACTTGAACTCAAGGTTCCACCCGTTGTTCTGGTTATCCTTTTTGGGGCGGCCATGTGGGCTGTTTCGAGGCTGTTGCCGGCTGGCTACTTTACTGTTCCGGGCAGGCTGATTCTGTGCACCTTCATGGTCCTGGCTGGCGCAGGTATTGCCCTGGCCGGCGTTCTGGCATTTCGTGCAGCAGGCACCACCGTTGATCCTCGTACGCCCCATCAGTCTGACAGCCTGGTGGTTGACGGAATTTACCGTTACACCCGCAATCCCATGTACCTCGGATTTCTGCTGATGCTTATTGCGTGGAGCCTGTATCTGGGCAGCGTATTTGCCGCGCTGTTACTCCCGCTGTTTATGCTGTACACGAATCGCTTCCAGATTAAACCCGAGGAACGTCATATGCGGGCATTATTCGGGGACGATTACACCCAGTACACCTCACGTGTTGGGCGATGGTTCTAGCCAGGTAACGGGATATAGTCTTCTTTATCGCCAGGCACGATGGGAAAACGCCGGTTCTGCCAGTCATCCTTGGCCTGTTCGATACGCTCCTTACGGCTGGACACAAAATTCCATTCAATAAACCGTCGACCCAGTGGTTCGCCGCCAACAAGGGCGAGCCGGGTGTCTTCGATCGCTTCAACCGTAACGCCCTCGTGAGCCGCCAAAACGGCCATGGAATATTCAGGCACCTCCGTTCCGCCTGCCCGCAGCTTCCCTTTGGCAACGTACAACCCTCGTTCCTCGGCATCAGGCAGAGTAAGCTTTTGCCCCGGTTTCAACCATGCCTCAATGTACAGGGTGTCGGCAAAGGTCTTGACCGGCGACGCGGCAGCGAAAGCGGTTCCCATCATTACCCGTACCTGAACGCCATCCACGGAAACTGATGGCACTGTGTCGCCGGGATAGTGATAGAACGCCGGCTCTGTTTCTTCGTCTGCCTCCGGCAGCGCCAGCCACAATTGCAATCCGTGGAGCGTGTGGTCGGAGGCTGTGATTTCCTGGCGCTCCCGCTCCGAATGAACAATCCCGCGCCCGGCCACCATCAGGTTGATATCCCCGGGGCGGATCGGTTGCTGACTGCCCAGCGAATCACGGTGCAGGATTTCACCTTCAAACAGGTAGGTAACGGTCGCAATGCCAATATGGGGGTGAGGGCGCACGTTAATGCCATCCCCGGCCGCAAAATGGGCAGGCCCCATATGATCAAAAAAGATCCATGGCCCGATCATTTTCCGGCCAATTACCGGCAGAACCCGCCTTACCGAAAAGCCCCCGAGGTCACGGTTTCTGGGCTGAAGAAGCTGGACTATAGCGCCACATTCATCGGTAATGGGGCAATCCAGTTCAGTGTTGGGCGCGAGATTGCTCATGGTCAGCTCCGGACTTGAGTTCAATTAAGTGGTGCTCTTGGAGCTTGGTGCCAGCATGGGAAAGTGTCAAATGGGAACGATGGCTATGCCAGAGTTTGGCTTGGCTCAATACTTGTGCCAACAGCTGGCATCGCTATAATTGGCGCCCGCTCCGGCGTGCCCAGGCTACGCCAGAAACTGGCACCGTCGGAAGCTTGTGCCACTTGTTGGCATGACGCACCCAGAGAGTCTATGTACCGCGATTTCAAGACCACCCTTGAGCTCATTACCACTGTGCTGGATAACGCTGATCTGTTTGCCCCGTGAGGCTTACATCCTATGCGCTCAGTCTGTGGCACCAGGTTGACGATCACATGTATGCGCTAACCAATGCGGTGAGTGCGACACAATTCGATCCGGCCACATCACTTTACCTCATTTGGCACACCCGCCACGACCGCGATCCCGGAATTGTCTGGCTGCGGAACCATGTTGAACGGCTCCTTCGCGAACGCTGGCATGACATTATGACCAGCTCGCCATGTGGCCATTCGACCGTAAAAGCGATCGCCTGAAACGTGTAGAAGCTGAGTCATCACTTTTCGTGATGACAAAGATACTGCAATAGAATTATTCAGCCTCCAGAAAACCTCCAATAATCCTTTGCAGGTGTCGCAAGTCGCGGCATTGGCAAAGGGTTGGTTAAACCGCAGTTAATGCGGTCGGCTTGCCCAACAATCTGCATATCCTGCAATTTGGAGGGGGAATGAGCGGCCAGACAAACTGCCCATCTGTGGACTCACGCTGGAATTCGGCAGCACTCGATGATTCCGGTAACCAGAAATGGTACAAGCCAATCGTCTCTGTAAACGTCGATAACAGCGGCAACAGGCACATTTATAAGGCGTTTAGATTCTCCCGGGGCCTTCTCGGGAATTACTTCAGGTTTCTCGTATCTCATGAATTCAGGATGTTGAGAAGAGTAGAGCACCTCGATTTCACGCCTGACCAAGTCTCTCGGCCATCAGACGTCTCGCCTACCGTCCATTATCGCATGATAGAGGGGCGGGCTATAAAGAGCGTTGCGGAGGGCGGCGGTGTCCCTAGTGGCGTTTTCTCGCGACTTTTCAATGATGTGAAAATCCTTCATCAACACGGTGTGGCGCACATGGACCTCGGCAATTCCGGAAATATTCTGGTTTCGGAGCACGGCAACCCCGCGATCATTGATTTTGGTTCCGCTATACCTTTGAACTGGCTTCCATCGCCTGTTCGAGCCTGGGCCTGTCGCAAGGATATCGTTGGCGTTCTTAAGCTCTGGCATCGGTTCGACAGGGGGTCCATGCCCCTGTTTCTTCAACACTATTACGAGAGCAATTATCGCAAAAACATCTACACGCCAAAGCGTTTTCTGAAAGCGTTAAGGCGGCGGTTATCGGGTGGTGCTGACACGGAGGGTCTTTCCGGATTAACGATTGTGATCAGTGTGTTTTTCAGTCTGCTGGTGTTGGTTTCATTCACCTGAAGGGTGGCAAGAGAAGGTATAGAGCAGGGTAGGTTGATGGAAGTTCTGCCGAAGGTGAACCGCCCGGACCTCACCTTATACGCGCTCTACCCGAACCGGCAGTATACGCAGCCAAAACTGCTTAGCTGCACTCGCGGCTCCTGAACCTATTATACCACTCTTGCCTGGCTCGTGACTTCGGTTGCCACTATCGCTGGTGCCCTGGGGGCCGGACTGGAAGATGAGGAAACCGTCAGAAACGCCACTTACGGCTACCGGCAGCGACGCCGGAACCAGGAAGCGAGTGAGCGCTGATGCGCGTTGACAATTCTGTTTTTGTGATCAGCGATTGTCCCTCGGTGGAGTCCAGGACGGTGTTTCATCCTCGGTTCTCCGTGCGTCCTCCCGCATGGCGTTTGACCGTAAAGGTTGTGAGAGGCGGAAGGCAAAAGTAGAGGGCTACTCATCGCCGTGTGGGGTATTGTCGGACAACGATGGATATGAAAAACGCACCGTCCCTGGTGCCAAGACGCAAATGAAACTTCTAACGCTTAACCGTGGCTTTCGGACTTCACTTCGCCGCGGATAACAACCTGTCCGCTATAGGGGGCCGGCTGAGGGGCTTCGACGCCCGGTTCATCGGATTTGCGATCTGCCAGAGTCGCGTGGGCAGGAAGAGCCGCTACCGCGATGAGTGAGGCGAGGGTTACCAGTGCAACTTTACGCATAACATCTTCTCCTGAGTTTGAATGAGTCAACGCTTTCATCGGAACTGCCTGGGTGGTCGGCAGCTGATGGGGAGAAGTATGGGGCTGGGGAGGCGACCTGAATAATTCCGAAACAATATGGAACACATCATCTCAAATTATAATAAACCGTTTTTTGCTGCCGAAACGTTCACCAAAACGTTTTAGGATTCTGCGATTAAAAATCAAAAATATCTATATATCATTAGTTAAGTCATGATTTCTATAATTCTTCTTAGAAGGGAGACTCAGGGAATGAGCCTGAAAAAGGCGGTATAAGTACCTATGCATCACTATCTGTGATGTTGAGGATACCATCTCTTGATTAGTCTGCCGCGCCCGTCATCCGAAAAATAGCCGCCAACTTGATCCACACAATTGAAGCACTGGAGTTGGCCATGCGTTCCCTTTCACTCGCTCTTGCACTCGGTTTTGCTGTGGCGTCGTCTGTCAGCCTGGCTGGTGAGTCCGCTTCCGCCATTGCACTGTCTATTGATAACGATCTGTTCGCCCCGACCCGGACCGACCGGGACTACACAGCCGGGGTCGCCATAACCTATTCCTCCAACTCCGAGGCGCTGAACAACAGCCTGGTTTCCCGCGCGGTGGGAGCGATCGACCAGGGCCTGGTTGGCAGCTTTGGCCGGCTGCCGGACCAGCCTGAGAACACCTCGGTGGAGTTCGGTGCCTACGGCTTTACCCCCGAGGAGATTACGGAGCAAGGTATCGACAGGAGCGACCGGCCGTACAGCAGCCTGGTGTATCTGTCCACGAGCCGCAGTTATCAGTCAGCCGGTGGCACCTCGGGATGGACCACCTCGCTGACCGTTGGTGCCCTGGGCTTAGACCTGTTTGAGCACAGTCAGAATGCGATTCACAAGGCCACCGGCAGTGACAAGCCCGAAGGCTGGGATCACCAGATCTCCGAAGGGGGCGAGCCTACCTTGCGATACTCCGCGGCCTACCACCAGTACCTGGATGGCAGTGAGCCGGGCAGCAAGTTCAAGGTGACCTACTTTGGGAGCGTCGGGTACCTCACTGAATTTGGCGCCGCCCTGGTGTTCCGGGGAGGGCTGATTTCGTCGCCGGATAACCGCTTCAACCCGGAATTGATGGCCTACGGTGAGCGGGCGCCCAGCGTCTCCGCGGTCGGCGGTCGGGAGAACTACTTCTGGGGTGGCCT
Organism: Marinobacter sp. KM021; assembly: GCF_050707965.1. NCBI lineage: Bacteria > Pseudomonadati > Pseudomonadota > Gammaproteobacteria > Pseudomonadales > Marinobacteraceae > Marinobacter > Marinobacter sp. KM021. Next base: position 1,219,633 of record NZ_CP136129.1, on the reverse strand, counting down.
GTCGGTGAAGGCCAGAGCCTACAACGCTTTCCTGCAGGGTCAGTTCCGGGATTCCGATCACGAACTCAGTGCCAATGATCTGAATGTGCTGCTAGCGGAAGTCTGGGCCGGTTACACCTACACGCTCTGGGACAACATGGAGCTGAGCTACGTGTTGCGTGTGCAGAGCTCCGAAATCAAGAACGGTACCGGTGATCGCACCCTGGCCTGGGGCGGACTGGTGCTGAGCAAGCGCTTTGGTAGTCACTGACAACCGGTGTACATCACCCTGGGAAATACCATGTATACCGCTGAACAATTGGTTTTCAGCAAGAGCAGGGCGCATGGTTAGACTCAGGCATTACTGGAAACGGAGAAACGATATGAGCAACATCGTTGAAGTAAACGACAGCAACTTTGATGCGGCCGTTGGTCGTAACGACAAGCCGGTCCTGGTCGATTTCTGGGCACCCTGGTGCGGCCCCTGCAAGACCGTTGGCCCCATGCTTGAAGAAATCGCCGACGAACTGGGCGATGACCTGGTAGTGGCCAAGGTCAACGTGGATGACAGCCCGGAAACGGCGGCTCGCATGGGAATCCGCAGCATTCCGACCCTGGCGCTGTTCCGCGAGGGCGGCGTGGTGGCCCGGCAGACCGGTGCCGGCACCCTGGGCCAGTTGCGGGCCTTCGTCAAAGGCAACCTGTAACTCACCGGCCCGAATCAACACCCTCCTGCTATGGGAGGGTGTTTTTGTGTGCCGGTTGCACTGCCCGCCAATGCTGGTCAGACTTGTCCGGGTCCATTGCCATCATTCAGGTACCCCACGATGAAAACCCAGGAGCTGCAACTCCTCTATATTTTCGACGCCATCATGACCGAGCGCTCGGTGACCCGAGCCGCCGAGCGTCTGGCCATGACCCAGCCGGCGGTATCCAACGCAATTTCCCGGATGCGCCAGATCTGGAGCGACCCGCTGTTTGTCCGCAAAGGTCGTAACATCGAGCCAACGTCTTATGCCTTGAGCCTCTGGGACCAGGTAGGCGGGCCCATGTACGCGCTAACCAACGCGGTTTCAGCCACTCAGTTCGACCCCGCCAATTCCAAACGGAAATTTCGCATCGCCGCTAACGACGTGATCGTTGAGATGGTCTGGCGCCAGTTAATCGAATTGCTGGAGCGGGAGGCGCCCGGTGTCGACCTGCACGCGGTCCCGTACACGCCCGATGGCACCTACGACGATCTGCGCGAAGCCCACGTGGACCTGGCGGTTGGCGTTCTGAACCAGCACGACCACAGCCTGCGGAGCACCTGGTTGTTTGAGGGTGGCTACGTGCTGGCGATGCGCGAGGGACATCCGCTGGCGGGCAAGCCGATCACCATGGAGGAATTCCTGGAGGCCCGGCATTTGCTTGTGTCCATGTCGGGCGACGCCCATGGTTTCGTGGACAGCTACCTGGACCAGAAGGGACAAAGCCGCCGGATTGCCGCCACCGTCAATCATTTCTCCATCGTGCCGCAGGTGCTTCGGGAGACAAACCTGATTGCGGCGGTGCCGGAACTCATCAGTCAGGACTGCGGTTTTGTGAACGGGCTCTGGATGGGAGAGCTGCCCTTTGAGGTTGACCCCACCAGCATGTACCTGGTCTGGCACGCCCGCCATGACCGGGATCCCGGCATTATCTGGATTCGGGACCACCTCGAGCGCCTGCTGCGGGATCGCTGGCACGAAATCATGACCACCTCGCCCTGCGGGCGGCACCTGAAAGCGGTCTAACCGGCCAGAGAAGTCGCCGCCACAGATTGTGGGGCTGGCCAGGTAAGCGCCGGCCGCAACCATGATGGATCCCGCACTTCGGTTCAGCTTCTTCACTACGGCCTCAGACTGGAAGAAACAAGAAAGGAGATCGCGCTTTCAAAGGTCATGTGTTCTGCGCAACGAAAAAGGGGGCTAACAGCCCCCTCTCAACATTATGCTTCAGCTAACTCTTTCAAGGTAAGGGTAGTCAATATATCCTTCCGCACCCTGGGAGTAAAAAGTCGCCGGATCTGCTTCGTTGAGCTCGGCGCCAAGCTTCAGGCGCTCCGGGAGGTCCGGGTTGGCAATGAAGGGCACGCCAAAGGCGACAGCGTCGGCCAGTCCGGATTCGATGGCTTGTTCTGCTTCTTCACCGGTGTAGCCCATGTTGAGGATCAACTTGCCCTTGAAGTGTTCGCGGACCGGAGTAATGACGTCCGCTTGCTGTTCCCCGAAAAAGTCGCTGCGCATCAAATGAACAAAGGCCAGGCCGTAGTCGTTCAGGCGCTTGGCGAGCCAGGTAACCAGACCGACCGGATCACTGTCCTTCATGCTCTGGAAGCTGTTGAGGGGGCTCAGTCGAACACCGACGTTCTCGGAACCGAACACTCCGGATACGGCTTCAATCACCTCCAGCAGAAGTCGGGCGCGATTTTCGATCGGGCCACCGTAGGGGCCTTCTCGATGGTTGGAGCTATCACGCAGGAACTGGTCCAGCAGATAGCCGTTGGCGCCATGAACCTCAACACCGTCAAAGCCGGCGCGCTTGGCATTCTCGGCGGCGGTGCGGAAACCGTCGATGATGGCTGGGATATCGCTGTCGGCCAGTGCGCGGGGAACCGTGTAGGACTTCTTACCTTCCGGTGTGTGCACTTCATCGCTGGTGATGGCAATGGCGCTGGGCGCTACCGGATCCTTGCCGTTGTTTAACACCGGGTGGCAGGCGCGGCCACCGTGAAAGATTTGCAGAAAAATCTTGCCACCTTTGGCGTGTACCGCATCAGTGACTTTCTTCCAGCCTTCAACTTGCGCCTCGGAATAGATACCGGGCTCGCGCCAGAAGGCCGAATTGCCTTCAATAGCCATGGTCGCTTCAGTGATGATCAGGCCGGCAGAGGCACGCTGGGCGTAATACTCAACCATCATATCCGTGGGAACGTGATCAGCGTCGGCACGGACGCGGGTGAGGGGGGCCATGAAGACCCGATTGGCCAACTCACTGGCGCCCATTTTCAGGGGAGTAAAAAGTGTGTTCATAGCATCCTCGGGAAATTTTGTGTACAAGAGCTGGTAGCATATCCGCCCGTTGGCCGGGCGGACTAATTCGGACGAGATATATCAATCATCATCCTGACTGATGCGACAGGCTGTTCATCGGTTCCGCTTTCACGAGTTCGTCCTGTAGAAGATACGGAACCACACCGGTAAGCCCGGCGGCTTCTTCCTCGGCGTTCCCGCTGTGTTTTTCCCGTTTACCCGAATGTAAACGGCGACCATACTGTGCGCTACTCGAAAATCATTGCGGAGACAGATAATGAAAGCTGTTGGATATCGGGAATCTCTTCCTATCGAAAGCCCTGATGCGCTGCAAAATGTTGAGATGGAACGTCCCGTCGCAAAAGGCCGGGACCTGTTGGTCAGAGTCAAAGCCATCGCCGTGAACCCCGTTGACTTCAAGGTACGCCAGCAGGCAGAGCCCGAACCAGGCCAGATCAAAGTACTTGGATGGGATGCCGTTGGAGAGGTAGTGGCAGTAGGCGAGGGCGCTTCACTCTTCAAAGAAGGCGACACCGTATTTTATGCCGGTGACGTTACCCGTCAGGGCTGCAACGCTGAATACCAGGTTGTCGATGAGCGTCTGGTTGGTCGGAAGCCTGCCAGCCTGTCCGACGCCGATGCTGCGGCGTTGCCCCTGACCACGATAACAGCATGGGAAATGCTGTTTGACCACCTGCAACTTGAGCGACAGTTGGCTGGGTCCATCACTCCAAGCGACGATGTGGTACTTGTGATTGGCGCCGCAGGAGGCGTGGGTTCAATTCTCGTTCAATTGATCAAACAGCTGACAGGCGCAAAAGTACTCGCTACGGCATCTCGCCCGGAATCGAAGGCCTGGGTTGAATCATTGGGTGCGGATTTTGTTCTGAATCACCGTGAACCGTTGCAGCCCCAGATCGAAACACTGGTGTCTGCCGGCAAAATTGGTTCTGTAACCCATGTGGCCAGTCTTAACGCCACAGATCAATACTTCGACGATTATGTGGCGGTGCTTAAGCCGTTTGGAAAGATTGCCATGATCGACGATCCTGCAAGTCTGGACGTAATGAAGATCAAGCCGAAGAGTCTGTCATTGCACATTGAATTCATGTTCGCCCGCTCAATGCACCAGGCGGATGATATGCAGGTTCAGCACGACTTGTTGAATGAGGTCTCACGGCTTGTAGATCAAGGCTTCATCCGCACAACTGCAGGGAAGCACCTCGGAGCGATCAACGCTGAGAATCTACGTGCCGCACACGCCGAACTGGAATCAGGAACCGCCGTTGGCAAGATTGTGCTGGAGGGTTTTGCCTGACGGGTTCTACCCCGTTACTGCGGGCATTCCTAAGAAGAGTCACTCTTAAAGAACCCGGCAAACGATCAAGTTGCTTGACGGCCCCTGCAATCCGGGGCCAGATCAGACATGACACCCAAGATGCCCGCCATGAAATCGCAAATGCTCCTCGATAAAACTCGCAATAAAGAAGTAGCTGTGGTCGTAGCCCTCCCGTACATTCAGTTCCAGTGGGTAATTGCTGATGCTGGCCGCGGCCTCAAGCGCCTCTGGCTGAAGCTGCTCAGTCAGGAAATTATCCGCATCGCCCTGGTCGACCAGGGCTGGTACGAACTGCCTTGCCTCGCGCATCAGTAGGCTAGCGTCGTATTCGGCCCAGCGTGAGGTGTCTTTGCCCAGGTAGGCTGTGAAGGCTTTCCTGCCCCATGGGCAATTTACCGGATTGCTGATCGGGCTGAAGGCCGATACGGACCGGTATCTTTCAGGGTTGCGCAGAGCCAGAACGAGGGCACCATGACCACCCATTGAATGACCTGCAATCGAGCGTTGATCCGTTACCGGGAAAACAGATTCGATCAGTGCAGGCAGCTCATTCAGCACATAGTCGTACATGCGGTAGTTGGGATGCCATGGGCTTTCGGTAGCGTTCACGTAGAAGCCAGCGCCCTGGCCAAGATCGTAGCTTTCATCGTCGGCAACGTCATCGCCGCGGGGGCTGGTGTCCGGTGCCACGATGGCCATGCCCAATTCCGCGGCCACACGATGGGCTCCGGCTTTCTGCATGAAGTTTTCATCGGTACAGGTCAGGCCAGACAGCCAATAGAGCACCGGTACTTTTTCCCCGTTGGCTACTCCTGGCGGAAGATAAATCGCAAAACGCATTGTGCAACCCAGAGTTTCAGAACGGTGACTGTACTGCTTGTGCCAGCCGCCGAAGCTCTTGTTGCTGCTCAGGTTTTCGATTGTCATCGGGACCTCCATCGGTCGGCCACCTGCGGGGCAGGTGGCCGTCGCAATTACTTGTCGAAATGAATAACGCTGCGGATGCTCTTGCCCTCATGCATCAGCTCGAAGGCCTCGTTGATGTCATCAAGCCCCATGGTGTGGGTGATGAAATCATTGAGCTTAAATTCACCCTGCAGGTAACGCTCGACAATACCGGGCAGCTCGGAACGGCCTTTGACGCCACCGAAGGCAGAGCCTTTCCAGACGCGACCGGTAACGAGCTGGAACGGGCGGGTGGAAATCTCCTGGCCTGCCCCGGCAACGCCAATAATGACCGACTCGCCCCAGCCCTTGTGGCAGCACTCCAGTGCGGACCGCATGACATCGACGTTCCCGATGCATTCGAAGGAATAGTCCACGCCACCGTCAGTCAGTTCAACGATCACTTCCTGAATCGGCTTGTCATAGTCTTTGGGATTGATGCAGTCGGTTGCACCAAGCTGTCGTGCCAGGTCGAACTTGCTGTCATTGATATCGATGGCGATGATTCGACTCGCCTTGGCCATGGTCGCACCAATAATCGCAGACAGGCCGATACCGCCGAGACCGAAAATGGCCACCGTAGCGCCTTCTTCCACCTTGGCGGTATTCATGACCGCGCCCATGCCGGTGGTTACGCCGCAGCCGAGCAGGCACACCTCTTCCAGGGGGGCTTCTTTGTTGACCTTCGCCAGCGAAATCTCCGGCAGAACGGTGTACTCGGAGAAGGTCGAGCAACCCATGTAGTGATAGATTGGCTGTCCGTCCTTGTAGAAGCGGCTGGTGCCGTCGGGCATCAGCCCCTTGCCCTGGGTTTCGCGGATTTTCCCGCACAGGTTGGTTTTGCCGGACAGGCAGAATTTGCACTCGCCACATTCGGGGGTATACAACGGAATCACATGATCGCCGACGGCAACACTGGTAACGCCTTCACCAATCGCCTCTACAATGCCGCCCCCCTCATGGCCAAGGATTGCTGGAAAGTTGCCCTCGGGATCCTCACCCGAGAGGGTAAACGCATCGGTGTGGCATACACCGGTTGCGATCACCTTTACCCGTACTTCCCCTGCTTTCGGGGGCATCACGTCCACCTCTTCAACCGACAGTGGCTGACCCGGGCCCCAGGCAATTGCTGCTTTTGATTTGATTATCTCAGCCATAACGTTCTCCATTGATTATTCAGGAAGGGCGGGACGCCCAAACGAAGTCTATATTGTATTTATGGCTATTTGATTGATAATCGCTGTTTTTATAAAATTACCTTTACGTGTGTGCAATAATCGAGTGGTGCAAAGCAAACGGGGAAAACCATGTATCGCTGGGAAGGGATAAACGAGTTTGTGGCGGTTGCCGAAACCGAGAGTTTCACGCGTGCCGCGAAGCGACTGGATGTGTCGACGGCACAGGTCAGCCGCCAGGTCAGTGCCCTGGAGGCCCGCCTATCGACCCGGTTGTTCTACCGCACCACACGCCGGGTGTCGGTAACCGAGGCCGGACAGATCTTTTACCAGCACTGCCGGCAGGTACTCGACGCCCTGGAGCAGGCCGAGCGCTCTATTACCAACATGCAGCTGGTCCCGCGAGGCAGGCTGAGGCTGACTGCGCCGGTGACCTATGGAGAGAAATCCATTGCTCCGTTGGTTAACGACTTTGTTTTGCGATACCCCGAACTCGACGTGGACATGAAGCTTACCAACCAGACGCTGGACCTGGTGGCTGAAGGATACGATCTGGCTGTTCGCATGGGTAAGCTGGAGGATTCGACCCTGATGGCCCGACGCCTGGCATCGCGAACCCTATACGTGTGTGCCTCGCCGGATTATCTCGCCACGCAAGGCACGCCCCACTCGTTGTCCGAACTGGCGAACCACAACTGCTTGCTGGGAAACCTGGATTACTGGCGCTTCCAGGAAGCGGGCCAGCCGCGCAACGTGCGGGTAACGGGAAACATCCGCTGCGACAGTGGCAGGGCACTGCTTGATGCCGCCCTCAAGGGCATTGGTATTGTTCAACTACCGGATTACTACGTTCAGAACGCTCTGGATTCCAGGCTGTTGGTTCCGGTGCTGACCCATTATCAGGAAGACGATGACGGTATCTGGGCGGTGTATCCTCATAACCGTCATCTGTCGCCGAAGGTGCGCATGCTGTTGGATTTTTTTGCAGAATCGCTCGCATAGCGCCGGACAGCAGCGGGGTATTCTTTATGCGATTCCAACTCATGCACAACTGCGCATAATGTATATTATGTTAAACCAGGTGCGGTGTTCATTCAGGGCGGCGGTTGTGGCAATCTCCTGATAACGGGCCGCCCGGGCGAACTGGAGGGGCTGAAGCGCAACTACACGAACATGGCAGCGCATCTGGAGCTGCTTGAACGGCACCAAGCAAACGACCCCGCTTACGAAGAGGCACTTCAGGAAAGTCGTGGGATGACGAACCAAATGAGAGTTACCGTCGAGCATGCCCGGGAAGCCCGCGACAAGAACCTCGTCTTGCAGGTATTCCCGTCGGGATTGCTCCATAACGTATCTCGCCCGGAAACCCTGGCAGACCGCTTTGCGGCTGCCCTGCCCGACTCGAATCAGTCTCAGGAGGAAAGCCATGGCGCTGCAATCGGAATAGCGTGGCATGAATGCTCCCATGCCGCCCCTGATTGATTAAATTCAGGCGAAACCGCCTACAGGACAACCAGGCTGACAGAGGGAGAGCTATTCAGATTGTACGTAACAAGATGTCCATGAGCGATGCGAGTAAGCTCTACTCGGCCAGCGAACAACTGATCACGATGAGAATAAACGTCACCGGCGCCCGCAAGCGGACGAGCCGCTTCAGAAGGCCAAAATAAAAGGCAGCAAGACACTTCGTTTAAAAAGGCGATCTTACCAACCCAGAGGTGCCCGAATTCATCATACTACTGCAGTCAGCGCCCTAGGTCGATTTCGATTCGATATCTTCTCCCAGAGTCTTCGGCCCATTTATTTGATCGCTAATTTCCTTGAGCTTCTGCATCATGTCAGCAAATGACCATGGGAGATCACCGGGAAACATAACACCCATTTTCTCCCAATCCGCTTCCAGCGCTTCGGCGATCTCTCCTTCGGGTACAATCTTGATGGAGCCCGGCACCGCTTCATTCCATTTTGCCGCCGCTCGTTTGAAGTATTTCTGTTTGTGGTCCACGACCTTGGCTAGCAATTCCTGGTTATCAATGAAGCCGGGGTTTTGCTCGTGAATCGCGATAACGTCATAGATATGCCGCGACTGACGTTCACCCAGACCTGCCACTCCCCGGTGATTGATTTCATGAAGGGCGGTGAGTTTTTCAAAGAACGTGCGATCACATCCCAACACATCGACGATGCAACTGTCATCGTGCTGAACTCTCAGACCTTCCAGCACCATTGGAATTACCGTGTGGGTATCTGACGGCTCCAGCCCGGCTTTCCCACCACATTCAAGCAGCACCCTCGGCCTTATGTATCCGCCAACTGGCGCCTGGCAAAGCTGAGGGTAGAAAATCTCGATGTCCAGACCGTTCGGCGCCACTTTAACAGTGAACTCAGAGTGGATTTGCCTCAGTTCATCAACTAGGAAGGGAGCCAAAACGTTGGATACGGTATCGGCAGCGGCCGAATTCAGCTTCTCGACTCTCTTTTTTCGAGGAGTGTTCTTTTCCCCACCCTCAGGCTCGGGGTGCCCAAGGAATTTCATATCAAGCGAAAGGTCGATGTCTTCAGACATGCGATCGATGCAGTGAAAGACCTTGCTGAGCGTAGTACCACCTTTGAACATGAACGGGGTGGAACTCTTGCCGGTATGTTTTGGCTTAAGTTTCTCGAACAAAAGCTTCAAGACCAGGGTCACATAATAGTCTTTCTCCAATACATAGCTGGGCAATCCCGTTCTCGATGCACCCGCCGCGAACAGGTCCTTCTTCTCGGCCTCGGCCAGTGTAAACAGGTACGGTTTATCCATTGGCTTACTCCAGAATCGGTTGCGCCCACTTCAGCTTGCCCTCGAGCGCTGAGATCAGTTTTTTTTGACCCTTCTCTGACAGCGAGAGATAAACCTTCTTGAACACATTTCCCTCCCGCTCTGCATGCTCCTTGCCGGCATACTCAAGTGCTACCCACAAGCGTGCGGCCGTTTCCTTTTCATCCTTTGACAGTCCACTCAGATGTTTCACCGCGTGTTCAAAGGCCTGGCTGTATTTGAACTCTATCTGGGCCTTTCCCAGCTTGATCGGCTGGATACGTTTCGTCGAGATAAATACAGGCTTCATTGGCATTTGGGTCGATGCCCCGAATTCATTTAGGGCCTTGGCGCCTGAAGGCACGACAAAAGCTTTCCGTTCCTTTGCGAGAACAGAAACAATCTTCTCCGGAGTAGCAAAGGCAGGCCCGAATCGGGTCGGCTTGGGCCGTTGCCACAGGCCTCGTTCGAGGGGTGCAATAAGCTCCGCCTCCTTCAATTTCTTCAAGCTCTGAGAAATGAGGGGACCATGGCCTCCGAAGCGCTTCACTAGCTGCTTATGCGTAAAAACGCCCCCGTAAGGCTGTCTCTTTACATACTCCGCAATTTTTTCGCTAATGGTCATCAACTTAACTCTCTAAAAATACTCGAATAACGAGCCAAATCACTAAACAGATTGTATACCATGCTGACGAATTTTTCACCAACCATCAGCGAGTGCAGAAAAGCTACGGATTTGAGGAACTACGAATGTTCGTTTCTTGTTTGAAAGCAGACAACAGCAAACAGCGCTCAGGCGGGCGAATAAGTTCATGAAAAGCACGAATTTCACGTTGTATGAAGTAACTTGCGTATTCCGGCGAACGTGACCGGTCATTCCGGGGATCGTGACCGATTTGCACACGGCCCTCACGCTGGAGTCAGTTTTGTACTCTGAGCGGTCACGATGGGTCAACTGATTCCGTATTTTGTGCTTTGGCTTTTCGCAGTGATTCCCCCTTCAGATTGAGTCGGTGAGCACCGTGCAGGAGCCGGTCCAGGATGGCGTCAGCCAGCGTGGCGGAGCCGATGTAGTCATGCCAGTGTTCGGTTGGTAACTGGCTGGCGATGAGCGTTGAGCCTCGCCCGTGCCGGTCTTCGATCACCTCCATCAGATCCTGACGCTGTTGCGCCGTGACCTTCTGCATCCCCCAGTCGTCCAGGATCAGCAGGTCGGTTTTCAGCAACTGGTTCATCAGCCGTGCGTAGCTGCCATCGCCGTGGGCGATGCGCACCTGCTCGAACAGCCGCGGCACGCGCAAGTAGCGAACCGAGAGCCCCTGCCGGCAGGCCTGGTTGCCCAGGGCGCAGGCCAGCCAGGTCTTGCCGCAACCGGTCGGGCCGGTGATGCACAGGTTCAGGGATTGGCGGATCCAGTCACAGCTGGCCAGCCCCGCCATACGGGAGCGCTCCAGCCCCCGTGGATGGCGGTAATCGACGTCTTCCACGCAGGCAGGGACCCGCAACCGGGCCGCCTTCAGCAGCCGATCCAGACGGCGATTTTCACGATGTAGCACCTCCCGGTCGATCAGCAAGGCCAGGCGTTCCTCGAACGCCAGGTCGTGGGTGTCGGGCTGTGCCCGCTGCTGTTCCAGGGCATCGCACATGCCGGTCAGCTTGAGCTGTCGCAAGGTATCGAGGGTGTTTTGAGTCAGCATCAGTTTCTCCGGGATCAGTGGTAGTAGTGGGGACCGCGAACGTTGGTGTGAACAGGCAGATCGGCCAGTTCCGGTTCTTCCTCGGCCAGGGGTAACGGGAGCTGATCCAGCCCCTGTTTCAGGATCGAGCTGATGCTCTGGTAGCTGGCCGAGTTGATAGCCAGTGCTCGACTACAGGCCTGCTCCAACCGGTCACGGCTGTAACGTCGACTCAGGTTCAGTAGACCCAGGCATGACCGGTAACCATGCTCTGGATGAGGGCGATCCTTGAGCTGTCGCTGCACCACGTCCAGCGTGGCGGGACCGATGTCAGTGGCCCAGTTAAGGAACCGCCCCGGCGACCAGTTCTGATGGGCCTGATGGGACTTGGGCATGTGCTCGGTCAAGGTGACGAAGCGGCCCTTGCCATGCCGAGGGTGCAGAGCCACCCGCTGGCCTTTGTGCATGACCTCTACGGACGTATCGGTAACCCGAACATCCAGCTTCACACCCACCAGAGCGTGAGGCACGCTGTACAGCCGTTTGTCGATCTCGATGTGGTAGTCGATGCCTGGCCGCGCCTTGCGCCACTCGGCGTAGACGTAGGGCGTTGCCGGCAGTGGCTTCAGCGCGGGTCGATCCAGTGTTTCGAACAGGCTCTGGCGGCTCTCGGAGCGCCCTTGGAACGGGCGCTGGTTCAGTGCCGGTAGCAGGTCTGCAATCGCCGAGTTCAGTTCGGCCAGTGAGAAGAACGTTCGGTGCCGCAACCGGGCCAGGATCCAGCGTTCAACTAGCAGCACAGCGGCTTCGGCCTTTGCCTTGTCCTTAGGCTTGTAGGGGCGTGCCGGTAATACCGTCGTCTGGTAATGGGTCGCCAGTTCTGCGTAGGTCTCGTTGATCTTCGGGGTGTATCGGTCCGCTTTGGTGACCGCTGCCTTCAGATTGTCGGGCACCAACAGCTCAGCTACCCCGCCGTAGAACGCCAGCATCCGCTGGTGAGAGGCGATCCAGTCCGGCAGGCTCTGGCTCCAGGTGGCCTCGGCGAAGGTATAACTGGACGCGCCCAGCACGGCCACAAAGACTTGGGCCTTGCGCATCTCGCCGGTGCTGCGGTCCACCACCGGCACGGTGGGACCGCAGTAGTCGATAAAGATCTTCTCACCGGCCCGGTGGACCTGGCGCATGCTGCGCCGCTGCCGGCCTCGCCAGAGCCGGTAATGATGGCAGAATTGGCTGTACCGGCGGGCTTTGTCGCCATGACGTTCCACGTACTCGGCCCACAGCAGTTGCAGGGTCACGCCCTTGGTCTTGAGTTCCTGGTGGACCTGGAAGTAGTCGGGTTCAGCAAATCGAGATGGGGGTGTCTTGGCCGGGAACAGCTGGGCCTCTAACCGTACTTCATCCGTGCCCTCCGGCAACGGCCAGGTGATGCCCTGCGCGGTGGCCAGGCTGACGTACTTGCCGACCACGCCTTTGGAGAGTCCGCAGGCACGGGCAATGCGCTCATGGCTCAGGCCCGCTTCGTACTTGAGGCGCAAGACCTCGATGATCTGTCGCATGGAAATCCTCGCTGCCGGCATCCGCCCTTCCTCGTGATGAAAAAGAAACGGGTATGCCGGATAAAGTTGAAGAATTCCAGCGTGTTGGCAGTGATTCCGGAGGAACGTGACCGGTGATTCCGGCATCGTGACCGGCGATTCCGGAAAAACACCCGAAATCGGTCACGATAAAACGGAATGAGCGGTCACGATCACCCGGAACAGGCGGTCACGTTCAAACGGAATGGGCGGTCACGATGGGCCGGAATATGCAGTAACTTGCGTACCAGATAAAGGCGCCGACCGGGTAGGCCATTGTGTCAGCTGCATTTATTGGAGGCTGGCTTGTTCGATGAACAACAACACCGCGCATAAGTTAAATACAGTATGAACCCCCATCACGCTTTTATTGGAGACACACAATCGTTTACGTCACCCTCATCCAAAACTAGAAAACATAAATGAAGCCAACACCAATCTCCGCCTCGTAATTGTTTCGAGTGATTGGGCTATCTGAAACCTCACTCCCAAAAGCTTCGTAAAGAGCCTCACCGAAGATCTGCCAGTTCTTGTGCAAGTAATTACGGTAGCTAACATTGAACCCTGTTGATCTGTACCCGCTATCAACATCGGTTGCCGGAAGGCCTGAATCTATGGACTGTTGTGTGGTCACACCAAAGTCACGATTGGCAAGCTTGCCATCGTGGAACGTAACCACCGCACCCACTTCCCAGCCAGTACCGTCGGGCTTGCAGGCCAGGCAGGTTCCTGCCCCGAAAATTCCCAGTGTACCGACCTCACCTGTTAATACCCGGCCATCCAGAAAGTAACGCCAGTCTTCCGTGAGCGCATGGCGCACTTCCAACAGCACTGTGACTCCGGAACGTGAATCGCCTAAACCGTCCAGTCTGCCATCGTCTGAGTCACTTTCTTCACGGCCTTCTTCGTAGCCGATGGATGATTGAAACAACCAGGTATCATTTACCAGTGTCCTCCAGCCAATTGCTTCACCTGCCCAGAAAAACAGGTGATCGCCGGTCCGGTACTGAACACCGCCCGCTGGGTCGACCTCAAATTCAAATTCGTCGGACCCCTCGTAGGCAGTCTCATACTCAACGCCCAACCCAAGCCCAATTCCCCAACCATCGCCATTTGTAAAATCGTCGATGGAAGGAAGTGGAACGAGAGCGGTTCTCGACTCAGCCGCATTTACTGATCCAAAACAGGAAAGAGCGCCAACCAATGTGGCGATTTGCAGGGGGGATTTTTTCATCGTTTTCTCACCTCTCAAGGAGATGGTGATATTACGACTTAAACATTATTCTGGATTACTGGTTTTGGTCCAATTTACCACTCTATCAAAGCCACGGCCCCCACCCGCGCTTCTAGCGCCAGCGGGGTCCGTTTCAGGTCTTTGTTCTGGAATCAGAAGTTCATCTGAACACCAAGACCAATGCCGTCGACCGTCAGGTCGCTGTCATCGTAGTAGCGCATGTACTCGAGGTTCCCCGACAGATTCGGGGCGAACTTGAAGTTAACGCCGGCGCCGTATGAGAAGTCCGATTCATCGTCAGATGCAGTGCCAAACTCTGCCTCGATTCGAGTGAAACCAACAACTGCGTAAGGCGTTACCGGGCTCTGGTTCGCCATGTTAATGGTGGCATACCCGCCAAAGAAGTTATCAAGTTTAACCTTTTGGCCAAACACCCGATCATCATCCACACCGAAACCGGCGCGGGCTTCAATGCCCAGGAATTGGTTGGCCATTACACCAACTTTGCCGGACAGCGTTCCAACGTCAGCGCTTGAAACGCCGTCATAATCCAGATCCATAAACGTATAGTTCAACCCGGCATAAAGGCCACCCACACCGCTCTTATACATATCCTGTGCAGATGCCGTCCCAGCCAAAGCGATGCCTGCAGACGCAACCGATGCGAGTAACAGATTCTTTTTTACGTTCATAACCGGTTCTCCTTGTTCCTTATTGGGGAGCTGAGTAACGCTCCTTTTTTACAACTTGCACCACACAGACGATGTTTGCCATAGCCAGGTTCCGAATTTACGTTGCTTTTACAGGGATTTAATTTGGTGTTAATGGCCCGTGCGTCCGCCTGTTTCCTTGCGGAAGCCCGGTACCGCGGGTATCCTGACGCCGTCTCTTTGTCAGCTGGCGCGGGCGCACCTTGAGAAACCTTTACCCTGTCATATTTATTATCAGCGTCATGTTTATACTTCTTAGTGTTTTCATGACCTTACCGGTTGTACTTCTCGCTCTTGCGGGGGAAGACGTACCAAACGCGGTGGCCTTCGCCGAATCGGCCGGTATCGTATTTGCGCTTGGTGCTGTAGGCGTGTTGTCGATGTACCGGCAACCCAGGGATCTCAAGCCCCGCTACATGTTCGTTCTTACCGTTTCCAGCTGGTTTATCATCGCCCTGCTCTCCTCAATACCCTTCTATCTCAGTGATAACGGCATTTCCGCGGCAGATGCTTTTTTTGAGGGTACCTCCGGCATAACCACAACGGGTGCCACGGTGCTGAGTGGTCTTGATGATATGGATCGGGATCTGCTGCTGTGGCGGTCCATCCTGCAGTGGATTGGCGGCATCGGTATCATCGGTATGTTCGTTGCGGTGCTTCCGTTCCTGCGTGTTGGTGGTATGCGGCTGTTCGCAACAGAATCTTCAGAATGGACAGACAAAGCCTTGCCTCGAATGAAAACACTCAGTCGTGGCCTTCTGTTCGTTTATCTGATCTTCTCGGTGATTGCGGTGGTCACCTACTGGCTGTCAGGCATGAGTCTGTTCGATGCCTTCAACCATGGCCTGACCAGTATTGCTACGGGTGGTTTCTCCACCTCTGATCTGTCGATGGGCAAGTTCAGCGATCTGATCCTGATGGAAGCCACGTTGTTTATGATCATCGGCAGTTTGCCGTTTTTTCTGTTCGTGCGGGAATTGCACGGGCAGCACGGTGTTCTGTTTAAAGACCAGCAGGTCCGACTGTTCCTGACCATTCTTTTCACGGTGCCCGCGCTGCTGACACTCTACCGCTGGTGGGTTTCGCCGATTCCATTTGATCCCTTACACAATTACGTGGCGACGTTGTTCAACGTAACGTCTGTGGTGACCACTACCGGCTATGCCTCAGAAGACTACGCCGCCTGGGGGCCGCTGGCCTTTGTGGTGTTCTTCTTTCTGATGTTTGTAGGCGGCTGTTCCGGCTCGACCTCTGGCGGCATGAAGATTTTCCGTTTCCAACTGTCGTTGATCATTCTTCGGGAGCAGCTGATGCGGCTGCTGCACCCGCGGGCGGTCTTTACCAGAAACTACAACGGGCGGGCGGTCAGCGACGAGATTATTTCATCGATGATTGCCTACACGTTCATCTTCCTGCTGTGCCTGCTGATTATCACGGTGCTGCTGGCGTCACTTCAGCTCGATTTCGTGACAGCCCTGTCTGGCGCCCTCACCTCTTTGACCAACGTTGGCCCGGGGCTGGGTGACATTATTGGTCCGTCGGGTAACTTCTCTCCCCTGCCAGATGCCGCCAAGTGGATCCTGTCGGTGGGTATGCTGATGGGCCGGCTGGAAATTCTCAGTGTGGTGATCGTGCTGTCACCCGGGTTCTGGCGCGGCTAACACCGATTAGCGATACCAGAGCACGTGCTGATCCTCTAACGGGATATGAAGCAGCAGGTGGTGTGGGCGAATCCTTGGGGTGTAATGATCCTCCGGTCGGTATGGTACCGATACCGAAAACAGGTAGCTGTCTTCCGCACCGGGCAGGCTTCGTTCAAGCGTCATGGGCTGAACAATGCGCCCACCGTATTCCGAAGCCTCAGCCACCAGCTCGAACATCACCTGATCTGGGCTTAGTCCGTCGAGGTACACATCCAGGGTGAACACCCGCGTGCAATCTTCCTGCTGGCTAGTGAGTCTTCCAAAGCGCAATCTTGGCCAATGCTGGGCAATTTGTTGCTGCCATTGGAGCAATTGTCTGGCGGTTTCGGGGTTCCTCTGGTTGCCCTTGGCAATCATCGGTAGGTAGAAAGCATCAACGTATTCCCGAACCATGCGATTGGCGGAATAACTGGCGGTTAACTGGTCCATGCTGGCTCGCACCCGTTGTAACCAGCTGGCCGGCAGGCCCTCGCTGTTGAGCTGGTAGAACTCGGGAACCACTTGTTCCTCCAGCAATTCGAAGAGTTCGTTTGCGTCGGCGTCATCGTGCTGGTCGGAATGGCTGAGTTCTTCAAAAGTGGCACCAGGCCGAATGGCCCAGCCCACGTTCTCGTTCCAAGCTTCTGCCCACCAACCATCGTATTGGGACAGGTTCAGGCCACCATTTACCAGCACTTTCATGCCGCTGGTGCCACAAGCTTCCCACGGGTGCCTCGGGCAATTGAGCCACACATCAACCCCCTGAATAAGCTGGTTGGCCACAGCAAGGTCATAGTCCTCAATGAACACTACCCGGCCCTCGGCCTCGGGGCGCCTGGAAAAATCCTTCCAGCGCTTGATCAACGCCTTGCCTGCGGCATCGTGGGGGTGAGCTTTACCCGCTAAGACGATCTGAAGTGGTCGGTCGCGACAGCATAGTAACGCCAGCAGCCTTTCCGGGTCATTTAGCAGGAGATCCGGGCGTTTATAGCTGGTAAAACGTCGGGCAAATCCAAGCGTGAGGGTTTCCGGGTCTAACAACAATCCGCACGCGGCCTCGACACTGGAGCCAACCTTGTGCTCGCAGTGTTGGCTTCGCAGGCGCTTGCGGAGATAGCTGATCAGCCGTTTGCGCTGGCTCCTGCGCATTTGCCATAGCTCGTCGTCAGTGATGGACTGCAGCGGGCAGGATTGGGTTAGCGGCCGGCGCCACCGCTCCTGGCCGCAAGCCCTGGTCCACAAAGCATCGGATTCCGGTGAGTCCCAGCTGGGAGTGTGCACGCCGTTGGTCACGAACTCGGCCGGGATGTCGTCAGCAGGCCAGCGCCCAAACCAGGGCTGGAAAATTGCCTGGGTAACCTTGCGGTGGATCTGGCTTACACCGTTAAAGCGGCCGCTCATCCCAAGCGCAACGCCGGCCATGTTCAGATCGCGGCTGCCACCGTTGGCGATTTCAATGAGGTTGTGCAGGCAGTTGTTGTTTTCGGAAAGCCAGGGTGAGAGGTAGAGTTCTGCCAATTCCGGCGCAAATCGATCAAAGCCGGCGGCCACCGAGGTATGGGTGGTAAACAAATTGGTGGCACGGGTTGCTAGTCGGGCCGTTGCGAAATCCGATTGATTGGCCTTCTGCCAGCAATGGGCGCGTTCGATCAGCGCCAGTGCACTGTGCCCCTCGTTGATATGGCATACGGCAGGCTTGCGCTGCAGCAGCTCCAGCAATCGCCAACCACCAATACCCAGTACCATTTCCTGCTGAATGCGTTTTTCGGGGTCACCACTATAAAGTTCACTGGTGATGCCCCGGTCACCGGGTTCATTACGGGGGTCGTTTGCATCCAGCAGCAGTAATTCGCATCGGCCAACCTGGCCTTTCCAGGCCCTCAACCGAACATCCCGTCCCGGGAACGGAACCGTTACCCTTGCCCACTCTCCGCTTGGGTCTCTCACAGGTGCCACCGGCAGCATGGTTGGGTCGTTGTAGGGGTAAAACTCCAGTTGTTCGCCGTCCGCACTCAGGGCCTGGCGAAAATAACCCTGCTGGAACAGCAGGCCGACCGCCATCACCGGCACGCCGAGATCACTGGCGGCTTTGAGGTAATCGCCCGCCAATACGCCAAGGCCACCGCTGTACAACGGCAAAGACTCAGACACACCGTATTCCATACAGAACCAGGCAACGCCCTCACCAAGTTGGCCATCGCAGGTATCGGAATACCAGGTATCCGCCTCGTTCAATGCCTGGAGGTGACTGGTCTGGGCCTGGTATACGTTGAGAAATTCCGGGCTCTCTGCCAGCGCCAGCAGATGTTCAGAGGACACACTATTGAGTACCAGCCAAGCGTTTTGTGTCGACTCCCAGACATCTTCATCCAGCAATCGCCATAGCTGATCACTGCCATGATGCCAGCTCCAGCGCAAATCCAGCGCCAGTGGCATAAGCCCCGACAGCTGAGCTGGCAGGGCCCGCATGGTGTAAGCGGCAAGCGTCATGGCCGTGGCTCGGTGTTAGTGCGCTGTATAGCCGCCGTCGATAACCAGTTCGCTGCCAGTGATAAACTTGGACTCATCAGACGCCAGGTAAACGATGCCCCAGGCAATGTCATCGGGCTCCCCCATGTGGCCCAACGGATGCAAGGCCGCAGTCGCCTGTTTGGCTTCTTCCGGGTCCATGCCAGTGGTTTTCAGGTGATTCTCAACCATAGGCGTCCAGATGAATCCCGGGTGAATCGAATTGGCGCGAATGCGGTCTGGTGCGTATATCATCGCGTCGGTCTTGGTCATCAATCTCACCGCGCCTTTCGACGCGTGGTAAGGCGGAACATCTGGAGCGCTTACCAGGCCGTAGATGGATGAAAGATTGATCAGGCTGCCGCTGCCCGCTTTTTTCATGTGCGGTATCGCGTGCTTCGTGCAGAAGAAAACACCTTTTACATTAACCGCCTGGACCCTGTCCCACTCCTCCTCCGTCAGTTCATGGGTCGGTTTGTTGGTGCCGGATATGCCGGCATTGTTAACCAATACGTCGAGCTTGCCGAATTTTTCCGCAACGCTATCGATAGCCTCTTTTACCTGGGCCTCGTCTGCCACATCACAATGCCAATAGGCCACTTTGTAACCCTTGGCGGCCAGTTCCGTGGCGAGCGCTTTACCGGCCTGGTCAAGAACATCCAGTATGCCAACCGCTGCGCCCTCTTCCACCATACGTTGAACGGCGGCCTTGCCAATTCCAACGGCTCCGCCAGTCACTGCTGCAACCTTGCCTGCCAATCGTGCCATGTTATCCATTCCTTCTTGCGGCTATTCTGTTGGTGCGGTCTGTGCCGCCCTAAACCCTGAATCCAGTGAGCAAAGATTGGCTTTGAAGCCACTGGACCAACTCTGCAATCACGTCCACCTCGTTATCCGTTCCATCAAACCCCAAACCAAGCCCGCCGGAAGAGCGGCGAATAACGTGCGCATTCAGCACCCGGTGGCAATCCTGTCCCTGATCCGGAAGCTTGAAGGCCAGCTGAATGGGCTGGTTCAACCGGATGTCGGCGTAATCAGTCGCCACAAACAATCCTCGCCGGGAGGCGTCCTGGATTTGCCCGGTGGCTACGGGCATTCCCCGTTTGTACACCAGTATAGGTAATTCGCCCTCAATGCGCTGGCTAAGCCGATGCTCCATGATATCCCCCTGCATTTACTCAACGTAAAATACCCTTCGATAAACACACCCGCTCCTTGTATTTAAAACTGGTCAAGGTTTAACCATCTTGACGCTGGTCAATTAATAACCAATCGTCAGTTTTAACGTCCGTAGAGGTTGACCATAGACCGCAGGGAATCAGACCGCGCCAGCGATTCATAGTTCTCTGGCAACTGCCAGATCCAGTTATTGGAGGTTGTGCCGGGTGTGTTGAAGCGGGCACTGGAGTCCAGACCAAGAAGGTCCTGCATGGGAATCATCACCAGCCCCGAGACAGACCCCAGCGCCGCCTGGATAATCTGCCTTGGAATGCTGTCGTCGGTGAGCCGAAGGTACTGGTTTACGTGATCCCGGGTACGTTCATCCAGGCTCTGGTACCAGCCCAGGGTGGTGTCATTGTCGTGGGTACCGGTGTACACCAGGTCATGCTCTTTATGGTTATGAAGTAAGTGAGGGTTGGTTGCGCTGCCATCAAAACCAAACTGCATGACCGTCATGCCGGGCAAGTTAAACCGCTGCCGAAGTGCCTCGACATCGGCCCCGATGATGCCCAGATTCTCCGCAACCAGCGGCAGTTCCGGGAGTTGCTCAAAACACGCTGACAGGAAGGCATCGGCGGGGCCCGCCACCCAGTGTCCGTTCACCGGGCGGGCATCTGCCGCAGGAATTTCCCAGAACGCCTGCAGGCCCCGAAAGTGATCAATCCTGAGCAGGTCGAATTTTTCCTGCTGGCTGGCCAGCCGATCTATCCACCATCGATAACCATCGGCGGCCATAGCTTGCCAGTCATAGAGTGGATTACCCCAGTGCTGACCATCAGGAGAAAAATAGTCCGGAGGCACGCCGGCGACGACCAGGGGCTGGCCCTGAGCATCCAGCTTGAACATGTCGGGGTGGGCCCAGACATCGGCGCTGTCGTGGGCAACAAAAATGGGGATATCCCCGAACATCAGCACGCCCCGCTCCCGGGCATATCGGCGCATTGCCTGCCATTGCAGATGAAAAACAAACTGTTCGAAACAGACCTGTTCAATGGCGTTACCGTGCCGGGCTCGGAATGCTTCAAGAGCCAGTGGTTCCCTGCGCCGCAGAGGCATTGGCCATTCATACCAGGGAATGCCGCCATGGGCATCCCGGATGGCGATGAACAAAGCAAAGTCATCCAGCCACGCCTTGTGGTCGGACAGGAACTGTCGCCAGGTATCCTGGTTGGTGGTTACGGGTTGTTGGCCGGTGGTCGCTAAAAAACGCCCTGCTGCGATTTCAAGGGCGCGGCCTCTGGTCTCCCGCGCTAGCTCATCGGTACTGAGCAAGTCCAGATAAACAAGCTCCGACAGGTCAATAAACTCAGGGTTGCCGGCGTGGGCGGATAACGACTGATAAGGGGATAAATCGGAATGGGTAGGTCCTGTTGGCAGGGTTTGCCAAACCGTTATGCCTGCGTCTGCCAGATAGTCGACAAATCGCCGGGCCTGTTGCCCAAGCTTGCCGTCATTTCCTGGCAAGGCAGTTGGATGTAGCAACACACCTGCACGACGACGGGAAAATACCGGTGCGGGAGTCAGTGCTCCACTCATTCCAGCCCCCCGGCCTCATGCCCCGGGCGCATGGCCCCGCCCCGCGCAGGCTCTCCCCCACCCTGGCTGATGGGCTGGAACAGGCGGGCAGGCGCCGGGTAGCCAATGTTGTCGTAGAGGTTGGCCAAATGCCGGCGATAAAGATGTTCAAAATCCCGAACCACCGGAGCCGGGTTGTAGTCACCAAACCACCAGAACCAATCCGACCCCTCACAAAGGCCGAGTTGGTAGCTGGCCTTTTCTTTCTGTTCGGTGGTCAGGCTGTCATTGTCCATAACACGGTCATAGTGTTGTTTGGCTTCGCAAAGTAGGTCCCACGCTCTGTTCTTGTCCGGGTCACCAATCCAGGTTGAGAAAGTGCCGTAAATCCAGCTTCCGGCCACAAGGTGCGGCAGTTTCACGGGATCGCACACCGGCTCGCTCAGCAGGTTCCGATAGGTAGTCAGCCGCAGGGTCTTATGGTTTTCCAATACACGATATAGCTCATCCAGAAAGTAGTAGCCGTTCTCCGGGTAGTACTCCCAGGCGTTCTCACCATCGAGAATCACAGAAATAACCGGGCAATCCCCTGCCTTGCTATTACTGGCAATATTCTCCATGTGATGGACCAGGTCGCCAACGGCGTCTTCCGCGTGCCAATCTGCGTAATTGAAGCCAATCAGATCCGACAAACCGTCATCGCGGAAAAACACGGTTACCGGCTGTTCCCCGAACAGGAAAGGACGGTGAATGGGAGGCTCCTTGCTCAGCGCCCCCTGTTCTCTAGCCAGGCGAAAGCTGTTGTGACCCACGGAATCGCCGCTCGCGGTCCACTGAAAGCCGTGTTCACCAAGCAAAGCCAGGGTATCCTGGCTCAAGCCACCTTCAGACGCCCAGCAGCCTGCGGCCTGCTCACCAAAAAATCGCTGAAATACCTGCTGCCCCATACGAATGTGCCAGTCTGCCCGGTCCTTGCCGCCGGGATAGGTCGAATGCTCGGGCATACGGATATCCGGCATGGCCTCCCTGGCGGAACCGAAATCCAGTAACAGCGGTACGATAGGGTGAGCCCAGGGGCTCATGGCCAACTCTGCCTGGCCAGTTTGCGAAAGGTGGCGGTACCTGGGTCCAAGCCCTGCCATCAGCTCTTCGATGACGTTTAATAACGCTCTCCGGTCTTCCATGGTGAACTGATGGCTTTTCTCCTGCAGGGTCTGGATCACCGGGTGAGTACGGCGCACGGTTTCTCCCATCCACCCCAGGTGGTACCAAACCAGCAGGTCCACCAGTAGTTGCGGTGAGATGTAACGCTGGATATCCGGGCGGGTGCGATAGAAGCGGGCCAGTTCCGACAGCCGTTTATAAGGCGCAAACCGCTTGATGATCCGGTTTTCGTTTGCTCTCAGGCATTTTTCCATCAGTTCCAGAAAACCAGGAGAGCCGGGCTCGGGCAAGGAGTCAGCCACCAGTGCTGCCAGCACCGGGTCGCTCACTGCCGTACCGCTGTGTCGCCAGCGCTCAATTTGAACCAGATATTCTTCTATCTGTTCCAGCAGCACCGGAGCAAAATTCACCACGGCCCTGGCATCTGGATGAGCCTCCAGGTGCGCTGCCATATCAACATAATCCTTGATGCAATGCAGGTAGACCCAGGGGAACAGAAATTCGCCGGTGTGCTGGTCCTGGTACACGGGCTGGTGCATATGCCAGCAAAGCACAACGGGGGTGCGATGGTTAGAGTCCATGGGGGTAATCCTGCCCGAGCATCTCGGGAGTGATCAGAACAACGCCTTTGGGCGAAACATGGAAACGGTTTTCGTCTGCTTTTTGGTCAAACCCAATGCGGGTGCCATCCGGGATTCTGCATCCTCGATCAATGACAGCTTTGCGAATGTGGCAATGGCGGCCGATATCTACATCCGGAAAGATGACAGCGTCCTCAACCGTGGTGAACGAATGCACACGCACCTGTGAAAACAGCAATGAGTGGCGAATTCGGGCCCCGGACACTATGCAGCCTCCGGCCACCATGGAATCAACGGCGGTTCCCCGGCGGTCCTCATCGTCAAATATGAACTTGGCCGGCGGTAGCTGCTCCTGATAGGTCCAGATCGGCCAGTGGGCATCGTACAGGTTGAGTTCGGGGCTCACGTCTATCAGCTCAAGGTTCGCTTGCCAGAGTGAATCGATAGTCCCTACGTCACGCCAATAGGCCGGCTTTTTATTGACAGGATCCCGGAACGGAAAGGCACACACATTAAGACGCCGTATGACCGACGGGATGATGTCTTTTCCGAAATCATGTGAAGAGTCGTTGTTAAGCTGATGATCTCGTAGCAATTCATCAAAAAGAATCCGGGTGCTGAATACGTAGATGCCCATGGACGCGAGGGCTTTATCGGGTTGTCCTGGCATGGCCTTCGGTACCGCAGGCTTTTCCTCAAACTCGGTAATCCGTAGTTCATCGTCCACCGACATCACACCGAAGGCGGTGGCGTCTTCAATCGGCACTTCAATACAGCCAACGGTAATGTCTGCCTCATTCTCCACATGAGCGGCCAGCATGGTGCCATAGTCCATTTTGTAAACATGGTCGCCGGCCAGGATCAGCACGTACTCTGGTTCATGGCTGCGAATAATGTCGAGATTCTGCAATACTGCATCCGCAGTGCCCTCATACCAGGAGGTTTCAATGCGCTGTTGGGCGGGAAGCAATTCCACAAACTCATCAAGCTCACCGCGCATGAAGCCCCAGCCCCGCTGTATATGGCGAATCAGGGAATGAGACTTGTACTGAGTAATCACTCCGACCTGGGCGATGCCGGAGTTGATGCAATTAGATAACGGGAAATCAATAATCCTGAACTTGCCGCCGAAGGGCACGGCGGGCTTGGCGCGCCACTTGGTGAGATCCTGGAGTCGGGAACCGCGCCCCCCGGCAAGAACCAGAGCGAGAGTTTGCCGTGTAAGACGGCTGACGAAGCGCTTCGCAGTATGCATGACACCTTCCCTGAAAACCTTGGTGGCCTTCCTTCCCTGTTTGAGCAGATGAAGGGAGAGTCGACATCAATTTGACACTGATACTAATATTAGAACACTAGCAGAAGATTATGACGTAATATTGTCTTGGGTCATTATTTGTACAGGCCCAACGGCGTTCAATAACGGTCATTGTCCTGCCATCCTGATCGGGAATCGAAGGTCTATGGAAAGCCCTGCCTTGAGCGAGTTCGATCTCCACCTGTTTGCCGAAGGTCGCCATTGGCACATTTACAATGTGCTGGGTGCCCACCCTCTCAGGGTCAGCGGGAAAGAAGGCGTGCGTTTTGCCGTCTGGGCACCCAACGCCCGCTCAGTCAGTGTGATTGGAGATTTCAACGGCTGGAATTCGGCCCAGCACGTGATGCGGGCGAACGAAAGCTCGGGGGTCTGGTCGCTGTTTATACCGGGTGTCCGGCCCGGGGCCATATACAAGTTTGCGATCAGCACGGCTCGCGGTGAGATCATCAAAACTGACCCTTATGGTCAGGCTTTTGAGCATCGGCCCTCCAATGCCGCCGTGGTCACCGAGCGAGGCCGATACCCCTGGGGCGATGGTGACTGGCTGGACAAACGAAGCCGTTTTGATTGGCAGCATCGCCCAATCTGTATCTACGAAGTACACCCCGGCTCCTGGCAACACCATGGCTCTGGCCGTTGGCTGACCTATCGCGAGCTGGCCGACCAGCTCGTCCCCTACGTTCTGGAAACCGGTTTCACCCATATCGAGTTGCTACCGATTACCGAGCACCCACTGGATGAGTCGTGGGGTTACCAGACCACAGGCTACTATGCGCCCACCAGCCGCTACGGGAGCCCGGATGATCTGCGTTACCTTATCGACCAATGTCATCAGAACAACATCGGGGTGATACTGGACTGGGTGCCGGGGCATTTTCCCGATGATGATTACGCCCTCGCCCGCTTCGATGGCACCGCACTTTACGAACATGAAGACCCACGCCGTGGTAGGCACCAGGATTGGGGTACCCTGATCTACAATTATGGCCGCCATGAGGTCCGTAATTTCCTGATTGGGAGCGCGCTGTTCTGGCTCGACGCCTATCATCTGGATGGATTACGGGTGGATGCCGTGGCCTCCATGCTGTACCTGAACTATTCCCGCGACGAAGGTGAATGGCTGCCGAATGACTACGGTGGACATGAGAATCTTGAAGCCATCGAGTTCCTGAAAGACCTCAACCGGGTATGCCAGAGCCGCTTTCCGGGCATCCTGATGATGGCGGAAGAATCCACCTCCTGGCCCAGAGTAACCCGGCCGCCGGAAATTGGCGGGCTGGGTTTCAACCTGAAGTGGAACATGGGCTGGATGCACGACACCCTGCGTTACTTCCAGCAAGATCCGGTGTACCGGCAGTATCATCATGAAAAACTCACGTTCGGCCTTCTTTATGCATTCTCCGAGAACTTCCTGCTGCCGTTGTCCCATGATGAGGTGGTACACGGCAAGTCCAGCCTGATCCAGAAAATGCCGGGTGATGAATGGCAACAACGGGCCTCATTACGCCTTTTATTCAGTTACATGTACACCTATCCCGGCGCCAAGCTACTGTTTATGGGCGGGGAGTTTGGCCAGCGCCGTGAATGGAGCGAAAAGCGGGAGCTGGACTGGCACCTGCTTGAACACGACGCGCATCGGGGCATACAAACGCTGGTCAGGGATCTGAACGGTTTGTATCGCCGGGAGCCCGCCCTCCACGGCCGGAACTTCACCGGTGCGGGGTTTGAGTGGATTGATTGCCACGACTCGCCGCAATCGGTGATCAGTTATGTGCGCAAAGGTGGGCAGCAGCAGGAAGTTCTTGTTGTTATCGTCAACTTTACGCCCATCCCGCGCCAACATTATCGAATCGGGGTGCCCATTGGCGGGGCCTGGCAGGAAATCTTCAATTCCGACTCCACTTATTATGGCGGCAGCAACCTGGGCAACCCTCTCCCATTAATCGCCGATGACCAGCCGTGGATGGCACGGCCATCCTCTCTGGAGGTAACCCTGCCTCCCCTGGCGCTGATCATTCTGAGGGCAGCACCATGACCCGCATCCTGTTTGCCACAAGCGAGGTCTACCCGCTGGTGAAAACCGGAGGCCTGGCGGATGTTTCCGCAAGTCTGCCCGAGGCCTTGTGCAAGCTTGGTTATGATTGCCAGATACTGTTACCCGGTTATCCCGCTGCCCTGGAAGCGGCCCGAGGGGCAGGTTCGCGCCGCAAAACCCGTTTCCGTTATGGCCAGTATGACGTTGCCCTGTGGCAGACACGTTTACCCGGAACGGCCGTCAGTCTCTGGCTGGTGGACTGCCCGGCGCTGTTTGATCGCCCCGGCGACAGCCCCTACCAGAACGATGATGGTGAAGACTGGTGGGATAATGCTCACCGTTTTCATCTTTTTGGCCGAATCGGTGCCATGATGGCACTGGGGCAGCTTGGGTTGTCCTGGCAACCCGACATTGTGCATTGCAACGATTGGCAGGCAGGGCTGATCCCGGTGTTCCTGGAGAACGCCCAACACCCGCCCAAGAGCGTGTTTACCATTCATAACCTGGCTTATCAGGGGCTTTTCAGCCACGAAACCTTTCGGGCCCTGAGCCTGCCGGACTTTCTCTGGCGCATGGAGCTGCTTGAATTCCACGGCCAGCTGTCCTTTATCAAAGGCGGCCTGGTGTTCAGTGACGCCATCACCACGGTTAGCCCCGGCTACGCCGAGGAAATCCAGACACCTTGGTTTGGCTACGGACTGGATGGCCTGCTGCGCCATCGTTCCCGCCACCTGCACGGCATTCTCAATGGCATTGACACCCGCGCCTGGGACCCGGAACAGGACCGATGGTTAGACTTCCATTACGGCCCCGGCCACCTGAAAAACAAGGAACAGTGCAAGGCGCGCCTGGCACAGGAGCTCAAGCTTGAGGCCAGTGGTGCTCCCCTGTTTGGCTTTGTGGGTCGCCTGGTGGAACAAAAAGGCCTTGACTGGCTATTGGCCGTCACGGTGCCCCTGCTGGAGCGCGGCTGCCAGTTTGCCATCCTGGGGTCGGGCCAAAGCCACTACCAGGTGCGGCTGCAGGAACTGGCACGGGCATGGCCCGGGCAGCTGTCATTGACCCTGGGCTACAACGAGGGCCTGGCGCACCGCATTACCGCCGGTGCAGACCTGTTTCTCATGCCATCGCGCTTCGAGCCCTGCGGGCTGAACCAGATGTATAGCCTTCGCTATGGCACCGTGCCGGTCGTCCACGGCGTGGGTGGCCTGAACGACACCGTATTCGACCCGTCAGAAGTCACTGCCGACCAAGCCAATGGTTTCGTGTTCCGGGAACCCACACCCGATGCGCTATTCCAGGCGGTCGAGCGTGCCCTGCAGACCCTTGGCACCAGGAAGACATGGCGGCGACTGCAGGAAAACGGAATGAGCGCAGATTATTCCTGGAAACAGCGCGCCAGGGATTACGCAACGCTTTATCAGAACCTGTTGACCGGCAATGGCCGGATACACGATGACTGAGACAGTGCCAGTGGCCGCAAGGAGGTCATGATCATGCACAAGGCAACGGAGTTCCGGCTGGAAGCCCGCCCCCATATTCCGGAGGCTATTGAAGGGCTTGAGGTTCTGGCTAACGATTTGTTCTATAGCTGGGATCATGGGGTACGAAGCCTCTTCGCCCGCATCGATCTTCGATTGTGGCAAAAGGTTGAGCACAACCCGAAACTGTTCCTGCGCCGGGTGTCCCAGACCCGGCTGAATGAGGCATCAGAAGATCGCGCCTTCATGGCGGAATACCGCCGGGTACTGTCCAGTTACGATGCCTACCTTGAATCCGAGCCCGGGGCCGGTGTTCTGGAGTCACTCGACCCAAAGACCAGCCTGGTGGCCTACTTCTGTGCAGAGTTTGGCTTCCATGAAAGCTTTCCCATCTATTCCGGCGGCCTTGGCATTCTGGCCGGCGATCACTGCAAGGCCGCCAGCGATCTGGGCCTGCCGTTCGTGGCCGTTGGGTTGCTGTATCAGCAGGGTTACTTCATCCAGACCATTGATGCCCAGGGTCAGCAAATCGCGCGCTATCAGAGCCACTCCAGTGATGAATTGCCCATTACCCCGGTGGAACGAGACGGAAAACAACTGACAGTGTCCGTGCCCTTTCCTGGCCGCGATGTCCACGCCAAAGTCTGGATGGCAAGGGTCGGGCATATTCGCCTGTACCTGCTGGATTCCAACACGCCGGAAAACAACGCAGACGACCAGGCGCTGACGCTGCAGCTTTACGGTGGCGACTTCAGCACACGCGTAAGTCAGGAGATGCTGCTCGGGATCGGTGGCGTGCGGGTGCTATCTGAACTCGGGATCAAGCCGACAACCTGGCACATCAACGAAGGCCACGCCGCGTTCCAGATTCTTGAACGGTGCCGCATGGCCATGGCGGAAGGTCTGCCATTCAGTGCGGCGTTGGAAGCCGTTGCAGGTTCAACCCTGTTCACCACCCACACACCCGTACCGGCTGGCCACGACATTTTCCCGCGGGATCTGATCGCCCATCATCTTGGGGCCTATGTAGAGGAGTCAGGGCTGGACTTTGCCGAAGTGTTTGCGCTGGGCTCAAAAAATGGCGACGACAGCTTCAACATGACCAGTCTCGGGCTGCGCGGCTCACGCTTCCACAACGGCGTCAGCCGTATCCACGGCGGAGTGGCCTCGCACATGGAGGGAGATATCTGGCCCCAGGTGCCAGCCAGGGACAACCCGATCCAGTACATCACCAATGGCGTGCATGTACCAACCTTCCTGGCACCGGAGTGGGCGAGTCTGTTCGACATGCACGCCCCAACCTGGAAGAGCGAGTTGCTGAACCCGGACTTCTGGCACTTCATCGACAAGATTCCGGACTATCACTACTGGAGCGTTCACAAGGCGCTTAAACAACAGATGGCCGAATACACCGTGCGTCGGCTCAAGCGCCAGCACAAACGAAACGGCACCGGGCATTCGGTAACCGAGCGCATGGCCCGGCAGCTGGCCTCGCCTGAAAAAGACGCCCTGGTTATCGGCTTTGCCAGGCGCTTCGCCACCTACAAACGGGCCACCCTGATCTTCTCCGACCTGGCCAGGCTGGAACGACTGCTGACCAATCCAGATCACCCCGTGGTGCTTGTGTTCGCGGGCAAGGCCCATCCCCAGGACCAACCCGGCCAGCAACTGATCAAGGTCATCCATGGGTTATCCATGCAGCCCTCCCTGATGGGCCACATCATCCTGCTCGAAAACTATGACCAAGCCATGGCCCGACGACTGCTCAGCGGCGTGGATGTCTGGTTGAACACGCCCGAGTACCCGAAAGAGGCCAGCGGTACGTCCGGAGAAAAAGCCGCGCTTAATGGTGCCCTCAACCTCAGTGTTCTGGACGGCTGGTGGGGAGAAGGTTATGACAAAACCAACGGCTGGGCGATTACCCCAAGGGATACCGGGCTGGACCCGGAGTTTCGCAATCGGGAAGAGGCCAGGGACCTGCTCGATCTGCTGGAACAGGACATCATCCCGCTCTACTACAACCGTGCGTCACAGGGCTACTCCAAGGGTTGGGTAACCCGCTCAAAAGCCTCCATGAAGACCATTACGCCGAGATTCAACGCCCAGCGCATGGTAATGGACTACGTTCGCAACTATTACCAGCCCGCCACAGCGCAAGGTAAACGCCTGACTGCCGATGGCTTTAACCTGGCCACCGAGCTGGCAGAGTGGAAGGCACGAGTCAGGGCCGCCTGGGATGGTGTGTCGATTCACGTTCGGGGTTGCGTGGACGACCAATGTGCCTGGGATGAATCCGTGGAACTGAGCATTGGCGTTAGCCTGAATGGCCTGGCTCCCAGCGATGTTCGGGTTGAATGTCTGGTGACGCCGGAATGTGCGGGTACTCACGCAGAACCCGGGCCAGATCGGTTTTTTCTGGAACCGGATGGCGAAAAAGATGGACAGACCCTGTTCAAAACCCAGGTGCAACCGCCCTACCCTGGGCTGCAAACGCTCCGAGTGCGAATGTACCCATACCATGACGCACTCACCCATCCACTGGAGATGGGCGCCATGCTCTGGGCCTGACTTACTCAGCCGGCGACAGAACCGCCTCGCCGATGTTGTTTGCGGCGAGGGCGTTCACCACCGGGTTGGCGTACATGTCGAGCAGATACGGGCGAATGGCCGCATCGCAGGCCTCCAGCCGCCGCTCCATTTCTGCCTTGGCGGCTTCCAGGTCTGCCGGTGACCAGGTTTCCGCCGTCACAACACTCTCGCTCACACTGCCCGGTGTCTCGTGAGCTTCCGGGTGAACACCCCGCATCTGGTAGGCCACCAGGTTGGACGCATGCAGGTGATAATTGGCATGCATTTCATGATCAATCCGCGACGCCAGGGCCTTCGGGTTATCTTCCGCATCGGCGATCGGCGCGCCGAAATGCACATGAACGTGCCCCTTGTATCCGGTCAGGCCTCTCATGATCTGATTTGTATCTTCGCCTTCTGCTTTCTGGTAATTGCCCGTTCTGGCCCTTACCTCCAGTTCCCGGGCTTTGTCCGCATCGCAGGGGTCGTATTCATAGGCGATGGAAACCGGCACGATGTGCAGCCGGTTCATGGCCTCGTCAAACTCCAGCCCGGATTTCTTTCGGCTCATGTAGAGCATCTTGATGATGGCCGGGTCTGTCACATCAATGCCGTCTTTGGCGCGGCCTTCGCGCTGGGCAATCCAGATGCTGTGGTTGGTATCAATGCTGTGATTGATGAACCCGGAGAGGGTCAGGTAGGCGTCCCGCATTTCCCGGGGGCTGGTCATGTTGCGGCGCACCACGAAACTCTTGTTCAGCCGCATCATCTCCGCGAATACCCGGTTTGCCAGCAGGTTGTCCCCGATGGCAATACGGGTGGTGTGAAAGCCGTTCTGGAACAGCAGATAGTTCACCACCATCGGGTCAAACACAATATCCCGATGGTTGGAGATAAACAGGTGCGCAGAGTTCTTGCTCAGATTTTCCAGGCCGCTATGAGTCACCCTGGACGTGGTACTTTCAACCAGGTCGCCAACATAGCCGGACAAGCCGGCCTGCAAGTCATCCACCCGATGGTAGTGGCCGAAATTCCGAACCAGCCAGCGCTTCACAAACATTCTCAGCAGGGCCGGCGCCCACTTGGCCGCAACCGGTGATTTGAACCGGCCAACCATGTCCAGGAAATCCGGGTCGTTAACCAGGCGTTGAATCGCGGGGGCGGTTTCTTCATCCGAATAAGGTCGGATCGCGTCAAATTCCTGCATGCATGCCCTGTTGTTTTTCGAAATGGTTAATCACAGTCTCTGAAGGGGCGCTATTGTATCCTTTCTCTTGTCGCTTTGCCTCCATCCCAAAAGGTGTATTGACCACTCCAGCGGCAGTATCTGGTATCATTTCGCCCCGAACTTCACCCGCCCAAAGGCTGACAACCACCATGTATCCGGACCAGGACTTCGAGCAACTGACCCGCGAACCGCCTTCCTCCGCTAACCGCAGCCCGGAGCAGGTACTGCATGAGGTTTTCGGGTACGAGAGTTTCCGCCTGCTACAGGGAGAGATTGTTCAGGAAGTTGTAAATGGTGGCGATGCCCTGGTTCTGATGCCCACCGGCGGTGGTAAATCGCTCTGTTACCAGGTGCCCGCGCTGGTCCGCCCCGGCACGGCCATTGTTATTTCGCCCCTGATCGCGCTGATGCAGGATCAGGTGGCTGCGTTGCGGGAACTCGGTGTGAGAGCGGCATTCCTCAACTCCACCATGGATTATGAGCAGGCCCGAGCAACCGAATACGCATTGATGACCGGCGAGCTTGATTTGCTCTACTGCGCACCGGAAAGGCTGATACAGCCGCGCACCATCGACCTGCTGCACAACGCGTCGTTATCGTTATTTGCCATTGACGAAGCCCACTGTGTATCCCAGTGGGGCCATGACTTCCGTTCCGACTACCTTCAGTTAAGCATGCTCGCCCAGGAGTTCCCGGGTATCCCACGGATAGCCCTGACGGCAACGGCGGATGAGCGAACCCGTAAAGAGATTGCCGAGCGCCTGTCCCTGACCACTGCCCGGCACTTTGTCAGCGGTTTTGATCGCCCAAATATTCAGTATCGTATCACTCCAAAAACAAATGCAAACAAGCAGTTGTTGGATTTTATTAAAGCAGAACATGAAGGTGATTGCGGGATTGTCTATTGCCTGTCCCGCAACAAAGTCGACGCCACCGCCAGGATGCTGGCGGACAAAGGCTACACTGCCCTGCCTTACCACGCTGGGCTGGATGCCACAGCCCGGGCACGCCATCAGGAACGGTTCCTGCGCGAGGACGGCGTTATCATCGTGGCGACCATTGCTTTCGGGATGGGCATTGATAAACCAGACGTTCGGTTTGTCGCCCACCTGGATTTACCCAAAAGCCTCGAGGCCTATTACCAGGAAACCGGCCGGGCTGGCCGGGACGGCAAGCCGTCCACCGCCTGGATGGTTTACGGCCTGCAGGATGTCATTAAGTTGAGACAGATGCTTGAGGCATCGCAGGGCAACGACCAGTTTAAACGGGTAGAACGCCAGAAGCTCGATGCCATGCTTGGCCTCTGCGAAGTTACCCGCTGCCGCCGCCAGGTACTGTTGCGTTATTTTGGTGATGAACTGGAGCAGCCCTGTGGTAATTGCGATACCTGCCTCACCCCCCCTGAGACCTGGGATGGCACGGTGGCCGTGCAAAAGGCGCTGTCCTGTGTGTATCGTACCGGGCAGCGCTTTGGCGTTAACTACCTGATTGACGTGCTGCGCGGCTCCGAGAACGAACGTATTCTTCAATCTGGACACCAGGCCATTTCCACCTATGGTATTGGTACCGAGTTATCCGCAAACGAGTGGAAATCGGTGTTCCGCCAGCTGGTTGCCAACGGCTACCTGCGGGCAGATCCGGAGGGCTATGGCGCCTTACAGCTCACGGAGCAGTGCCGCCCGCTGCTGAAGGGTGAACAGGCTATCGAGTTACGCAAAGACCCGGTGGCCAAAAAATCCTCATCGTCCAGATCTGCCGGTAAACGCTCGGGCCCGGCAATACGTGAGCAGATTACCGACCAGGCCGGTTGGGATGCGTTACGGGCGTGCCGGAAGGAACTGGCAGATAAACAGGGCGTGCCGCCTTACGTGATTTTCCACGACACCACCCTGTTCGATATGCTGGAACGCCGCCCGGAAACCCTGGAGCAACTGGCAGAGGTCAGCGGCGTAGGGGCCGCCAAGCTGGAGAAATATGGCGAGGTCTTCCTGCAAACCCTGCGGGAAATTGCTCAGTCCTGAGGCTTGAAACCCTTCTTGCGCACCCGGTAATGGGCCAGCGAGGTGGCCACGTGGTTGCCCTCTTTGTCTTTCAGCTTGCCTTCCAGGGTGAACTTCGCCCGGCCGGTGGCATCGGCGTCCGCCAGAATGGCGGCAACCGCTTCCGGCGCCAGTGAAAACTCTACCGTGACATCCGAATTGGCCGGCTGCAGGAACTCGAGGGTCATCTCCTTGAGGATCGGCGTATAGGCAGGCCCCAAGTCAAACAGCGACAGTACGCCACCGGGAATTTCCGCCACCAGGAAATAGGCACCGGCGTACAGGCTGCCAAAATGATTCTTGTTGCCCTTGAGCTTTATTTTCGCCCGAACATAACCGGGGCGCATCTCTTCGACACTGAAGCCGTTTCGCGGTGCAAAGGGAATGGCGAGTCCAATCAGGCGGTTAACAGTGGCATAGCTGCCGGTTTTCTTAAGCCATGCAACAGGCTGCAGAAGCGTGGCTTTCGGGTCGCTCGCGGTTACCCACTGGCCAGCGGTGCCGATAAGTGTATCAATGAGTGCCATATTCAGGGCTCCAGAGAATGGTTTTTCGGGATCATTACAGCCGAACGCGCGTGCTTCAAGAATCTTTTACAGTATTTTTGAAAGTTATCCGGTTTCAGTAACAGATTCTGTTCTACAGTTAGGGGGCGCGCCACTTAAGGAACAAGGCATTGGTTGCACGAAATCGTTTCATTCATCGTTATCTACCGGGGTTTCTTCTGGCCCTGTGTTTGTCCTTGCCCGCTCCAGCCATGTCGGTCGAACCGGATGACAAGCGCACCTTTATTCTTTGGTACCGGAATTACGATAACCCGGCCATCCGGTCACTGGTGGAACTGGCACTGGCCAAAACGTCGGAATACGGCGACTTCACGGTCGTGCGCAGTGAGGAGCTGAGCCAGGGCCGGGTACTGCGAGAGTTGGCCAACAATAATAACCGGCTGGTGGATATTGCCAATGTTGCGACCACCGCTGAACGGGAGGAATTTCTCAATCCTATTCCCTTGCCGGTAGACGGCGGCTTGCTGGGCTTTCGGGTGTGTCTGGTGTTACCAAAGCACCTGCCCCAGTTCGAGGGCATCCAGAACATAGATGACCTGACTTCAAGAAAAATCCGGATTGGCCAGGGCTCTCACTGGCCAGACACGCCGATTCTCGAGGCCAACGGCCTGCAGGTGGTTACCCACACCCGCTATGAAATCCTGTTTGGTATGCTGCGCAATGAACGTTTTGAATGCTTTGCCCGTGGCGTTGGTGAAGTATTGTTTGACCTTGAACACAATCGGGCAGACGATCTGGTCATCGAACCCAACATTCTGTTCGCCTACCACATGCCATCCTATCTTTTTGTCGCTCCAAATGATCAGGAGGCCGCCCATCGGTTACAGCTGGGAATAGAACGCGCCATCAAAGATGGCAGTTTTGCAGTTTACCTGAAGCGATGGTTCGGTCGCGCAGTGACAGAGCTTGGACTTGAGCAGCGCAAAGTGATAACCCTGGAGAACCCGTACCTCAGCGAGGAATCCATGTATGTGGGGCGGCACACTTTGGAAAACCTGCGTCGCCGGCTCGATTATCTGAGCCAGATTGCCTCACCTGATTGAATGGTTATGACCCGCTGGCCGTCCATGGCCAGCCTCCGCTATACGCGGAAGCGGGTCACTTTTTCATTCAATGTTCTGCCAATGGTTTCAATGTGCCCGCTGTACACATCGTTTTCACTGGCGGCTTTGGCTGCTTCCTGGCCCTGGTCCGCAATCCGGGTGATGGAGGCATTCAGCTCTTCGGTAACCGAGGTTTGCTCCTCAGACGCTGTGGCAATCTGAGACGTCATCTGGCTGATGGCGGTGATGGCCTCGGCAATCCGGTTCAGGGATTCCATGGCGTCCTGGGCTTTTTCCATACTGACGTTAGACACCGCCGTTGACGCCTTCATCACTTCCACCGCATCGCCGGCGCCTTTCTGCAGACGCTCGATCATGTTATTGATTTCCTCAGTGGAAGACTGGGTCCTCTGGGCCAGGTTGCGTACTTCGTCTGCCACCACCGCAAAGCCACGCCCTGCTTCCCCTGCCCTTGCGGCCTCGATTGCGGCGTTCAGTGCCAGCAGGTTGGTCTGTTCTGCTATGCCCTGAATAACCTCCAGCACCGTGGTGATGGACGACACATCCTTACCCAGCGTGTCGATGACTTCAGCAGCTGCATTAACCTCATTGGAAAGCTTTTGCACCGCATCCCTCGACGCAGTCACCGTCAGCAACGACTCGCGACTCTCCTGATCGGCATTCTCAGCCGCTTCCGCTGTTTGCTGTGCGTTCTGGGCAATCTCCCCGGCAGCAGCAGACATTTCGTTGATGGCCGTAGCAATCATGTCAATCTCGCTCTGCTGGCTCTCAACGCTCGAACGGCTGGTACTGGAGGTGTTGCGCAAGGCGGTCACATTCTCATCCAGGTCATCACTACCCTCTTTGACTTCCCGGACAACCTGCTGAATATTCTCCACAAATCGGTTAAAACTTTGCGCCAGTGCGCCAAACTCGTCCGAAGCGGAATCGTCCAGTCGGCGGGTAAGATCTGCGTCACCCGAAGCAATACTGGACATCGCACTGTTCAGGCGCCGCACCGGCACCATCAGCAATCGTATTCCGAAATACAGCGCCACCAGGGCAACTATCAAACCCACAGCGGCAATGACAAGGCCGCCCACCCGGGCCTCAACAATCGGAGCGTTGATCAGGTCCTCGTTAACAAACGTCACCAGGTACCACTCCACAGCCCGGGCATCGGCTATCGGATGAAAACTGACACTCCAGCGGGCGCCGTCCATCTCAAATGTATGCTGGCTGCCATCAAGAGCGGGCCGCTGACCGATAATGTCCGAAATGTTGTTTCCGACCACCTCTGAGTCCGGGTAGAAGAGCACAGTGCCTTTCTCGTTTACCAGTGCGGCGAACCCGGTATCGGCCAGGGTGATCGTCGACAACATTCGGTCAATCGTGCCAAGCCCGATATCCATGCCGGCTGCTCCTTTATATAAACCGGACTTGATCGGGGCCATGGCGGAGATAATGGTCGCGCCAGTGCTGGCATCCTGATAGGGCTCAGTGAATGATGAACGCCCTAACCGCTGGGCTCCCTGGAACCAGGGGCGGGTGCGGGGGTCGTAGTCAGGTGGCAGTGTCGCTTCCACCTCTGGGCTCCGCATTAGCATCCGGCCGTCCTCGGTGCCGGCATAGACATCCATAATATTGCCGCCGCGCGTCATTGCTTCCATCAGGGTACGGGCCATATTGTCGGTGCGGATGCCCTCAAGGGCGCTGGCCGTCGCCTCAGCCATGTCCAGGCGAGTGTTGAGCCAATCGGAAATACTGGACGTACTCTGCTCTACCGCGTCGGCCATAAGCGCGTCAACATAACGATCCGTCGTTGATCTGAGCCTGATATCCGTTGCCACTGTCAACGCAGCCATCAGCATTATGATGAGAGCACCTACGGCAACGAGCAGTTTCTGAGAAAATGAGAATTGCAAGGGGAGTCCCTCCGATAAGACTGAGGTTGTTTCGATCAGCTTCTCATCAATTATAGATGTGAATTAATTGACTAACGGCAATTTGAGCGAAGTCTTTAGAACTCTTTGTTAGAATGGACTTACAGGCAACCAAGGCTGCCAAACCAAAGGAGATACACCAGATGGCCCATGAAGAGCTCCACCTGAATCTGCGAAACCTGACGCTTGAAGACTACAGCCAGCTCCAGGAGCTGATGGACGAGGTTTACGACGATATCGGTGGCGCATGGCCAAAGGAAACCATCAAGGCGTTGGTTGAGCAGTTCCCGGACGGTCAGATCTGTATTGAAGACAACGGGCACCTGGTGGCCGTTGCGTTGACCGTATGCGTTAAGTACGAGCGCTTCAGCAACCCCCACGCCTACGACGACCTGATCCTCCGTAACGAGAAAATCTGGCACAACGCCAATGGCGATTCGCTCTATGGCCTGGATGTATTTATTCATCCCGAGTACCGGGGCTACCGCCTGGGCCGGCGGCTCTATGAAGCCCGCAAGGAACTTTGCCGTTCCATGAACCTGCGGGCTATTCTCGCCGGGGGACGTATCCCCAATTACTTCAAGTATTCCGAACAGTACACGCCGGAAGAGTACATCCATCGCGTCGACCGCAAAGAGATCTACGATCCGATTCTCACCTTCCAGCTGTCCAACGATTTTCAGGTAACCCGTTTGATGCACAAGTATCTTCCGGAAGATGAAAAGTCGCTGGGTTATGCCACCCTGCTGGAATGGCGGAACATCCTGTATACCCCGCCCTCCTCGGTGCTGAACGTGAAGAAAACCCAGGTTCGCCTGGGTGCCGTGCAATGGCAGATGCGGGAATTCACCTCAGTGGAGGAAGTGCTGAAGCAGGTTGAGTATTTCGTGGATGCGTTGTCTGATTACAAGAGTGACTTTGCCCTGTTCCCGGAATTCTTCAACGCACCCCTGATGGGCCTGACCGACCAGATGGACCAGACCCGCGCCATTCGTTTCCTTGCCGGGTTTACCGAGCAGTTCCGCAATGAAATGTCGGAAATGGCGGTCAGTTACAACATCAACATTATCACCGGCTCCATGCCGCTGATCGAGAACGACCGGGTTTATAACGTGTCGTACCTGTGCCATCGGGATGGCCGCGTGGACGAGCAACGCAAGATCCACATCACGCCCCATGAACGCCGCGACTGGGTTATTGAGGGCGGCGGCAAGTTCCAGGTATTCGATACAGATGCCGGCCGGGTTGCCATTATGATCTGCTACGACATCGAATTTCCGGAGCTCGGGCGCGTAGCTGCCAGCCAGGATGTGGACATCATCTGTGTACCCTTCTGGACCGACACCAAAAACGGCTACTTGCGGGTTCGCCATTGTGCCCAGGCCCGCGCCATCGAAAACGAGTGTTATGTGGTGATTACCGGCAGTGTCGGCAACCTGCCCAAGGTAGAGAACCTGGACGTCCAATACGCGCAATCCTCCGTATTCTCACCGTCTGACTTCGCATTCCCGCACGATGCCGTGATGGCGGAGACCACCCCGAACACCGAAATGATCATGTTCTCGGATATGGACCTGGAGAAACTCAAATTGGTACGTAACGAAGGCTCAGTCACCAATCTGAAAGATCGTCGTGTTGATCTGTACGAATTGAAAACCAGATAAAGACCGCATCTGGCCCCCTTTGCGGGGGGCGGATGTTGAACTATTCCATGAAAGGGTTACGGTAGACAGCTGATGGCATTGCCAAAATTAAATAGCCCGTCTATTGTTTAATTTATGCTCAAATAATCTGGCTGATCTCAGAGGCAGAGAAAGCATTTCATGAACGAAGAACTACCGGATCTTGTTGCCCGTTTCCGCGTACGCCACGGCCTGTTTCGCAAAGAAACCGTGGAAGCTCGCCTTTATGAGCTAGACAGCTACGGCTGCGTGATGAAAACCGACAAGCTGTTCAAGCCCGGCGACACCATCACACTCGACCTCATCATGGATATGCCATTTGAAGAGATCCGCGCCGAGGGTGTTACCGGACTGGTTACCGAAAAGAGAAAGCACTGTAGCAACTTCTTCTACTCTATTGATTTTTTTCAACTTGAATCCGGAGATAACTCCCCTCTTTCGGACAAGCTACGCCGTATTCGTGAAGTGCTTCTGAAGAAGCAAAGCCTCAAATCCAGACGAAGCTCGAATACGACCAACGGAATGAGGCAATTGGCCTGATACACCGTTCCATCGTTCTATCCCCCTCTGTAAGGAGACGCCCTATGGCAAAGAAAGCCAAACCCAGTGTTGATAAGATTGTCAAAAAAGTGAACAAAGAGTTCGAGAAAACCACGGCTCAGATTGAAACACTCATCAATGATGCCCTGAAGCAGTTCGACCACCTGCAGCATCAGGTTCAGGATCCGGTTCGTAAACTGCTCAAGGAAATGGACGAGCTCCGTGAGCGTGAAGTGAAGCGCTTCAATGAAGAGTTCGAACGCCGGATGAACGAATTCCACGAACTGCAGAGCTCATTGCTGGACAAGCTGGGTATTGCAGCCAAGGAATCTGGCAAAGACGTCAAGAAAGCTGCAGACACCACCGCCAAGAAGGCTACGACTGCCGCTAAAAAGGCGACGAGTGCGAAGCCCGCGGCCAAGAAGCCTGCCGTTAAAAAACCGGCTGCCAGCAAGGCCAAGCCTGCCGCCGCCAAAAAGCCTGCAGCAAAGAAACCGGTAGCAGCCAAAACCGCCAAGCCGGCGGACAAGTCTGATCTGACCCGCATCAAGGGTATTGGCCCGGCAACGGCGAAGAAGATGAAAGATGCCGGCATTACATCCATCGACCAGATCGCCAACCCGAGCGATGCCGATAAACAGAAACTGGAAGCCTTCAAGAGCATCAAAGGGTTCAGTGAGCTGTCTGCAGAAGCCAAGAAAGTCATCTGATGCAAACACCCGATCAACCTGTATTACGGGACATTGTCCTGGTAGGTGGCGGGCACAGCCACGTCGGGGTCCTCAAGCGATTCGCCATGAATCCGGTCCCCGGCGTTCGGCTCACGCTCATATGCCGTGATACCCACACCCCCTATTCCGGCATGCTTCCCGGTTACGTGGCGGGGCATTACAGCTATGACGATGTGCATATTGATCTGAGCCGGCTGGCAGAGTATGCCGGTGCCCGGTTCTACCGTGCGGAAGTGACTGGCATTGATCGTGCGGCAAAACGCGTCATCTGCAAAGGCCGCCCGAACGTTCCCTACGATATCCTGTCGATCAACATTGGTTCCTCTCCCCGGGTTGCTGAGGTCAGCGGTGCTGCGGAACATGCGGTACCGGTCAAGCCCATTACTGGGTTCAACAACCGATGGTTATCGCTGCTGTCACGCATCGAGAACCACGATGGCCCCATGACCATCGCCGTTGTGGGTGCCGGTGCCGGCGGGGTGGAACTCACCCTGGCCATGCAGTTCCGCTTGCGCAATGAACTTGCAAATCGGGGCAAAGACCCGGACCAACTGCACTTTCATCTGTTCGACGCCGCAAGCGAGATTCTGCCCACCCATAATGCCAAGGTCCGTGCGGTGTTCCGGGACAAACTGGTTCGCCGGGGCATAAAACTGCATCTGGGCGATGCTGTTTCCCGGGTAGACGCAGGGCTACTGGCCACCGAATCCGGCCAGACACTGCAAACCGACGAAGTGCTTTGGGTTACCCGTGCCGGCGGCCCGGCCTGGCTGGAATCCACCGGCCTGGAACTGGATGACGGCCTGTTTATCCGGGCCCGGGACACCCTGCAGACAGCAAATGACGACCACATTTTTGTTGCCGGCGACATCGCCAACGTGGTGAACCACCCCCGTGAAAAAGCCGGGGTGTTTGCGGTGCGCCAGGGACGGCCATTGGCGGATAACCTCAAACGCATGGCTCTGGGAAAACCACCCAGACCGTTCAATCCCCAGAAAACCTGGCTGGCGTTGATCAGCACCGGTGACCAGTTCGCCGTCGCCTCCAAAGGCAATTACGGGTTTTCGGGCGCCTGGGTTTGGCGCTGGAAAGACTGGATTGACCGTCGGTTCATGAAGAAATTCACTGACCTGCCGGCCATGGAAGACAGCGCAAGACTGCCAGACACCTCGGCCGCCCAGAATCCCGAAGAAGCCTCCCAGGCCATATCGGCCGTTGCCATGCGTTGCGGCGGTTGTGGCGCCAAGGTTGGCAGCACGGTACTGTCCAGGGCACTGGGTGAGCTGCGCCCGATTGAGCGCGACGACATTCTCATCGGCCTGCACGCACCGGATGATGCTGCAGTGTTGAAAGTGCCACCGGGTAAGGCGGTGGTCCATACCGTGGACTTTTTCCGGGCGTTCATTGATGACCCTTACATTTTCGGAAAGGTAGCCGCCAATCACAGCCTGGGTGATGT
The DNA here is from genome assembly GCF_050707965.1 of Marinobacter sp. KM021. Lineage (NCBI taxonomy): Bacteria > Pseudomonadati > Pseudomonadota > Gammaproteobacteria > Pseudomonadales > Marinobacteraceae > Marinobacter > Marinobacter sp. KM021. Next base: position 1,177,847 of record NZ_CP136129.1, on the reverse strand, counting down.
ATTTGCCATGGGCGCAGAAGCCCAGAGCGCTACTGCGGTGGCGACTGTCCCGTACGGGATCGAATCAAAGGTGGAAGATACCGTGTTCCAGATGATGTCTGGCGCGGTGGAAGTGCTTAACGAGGCGGGTTGTGCACTGGTCGGCGGCCATACCGGCGAAGGCAAGGAGCTTGCGCTCGGGTTTGCGGTGAATGGCCTGATCGATCCGGACAAGGTCATGAGCAAGGGCGGCCTTCGAGCTGGTGATGTATTGCTGCTGACCAAACCCATTGGTACTGGCACCCTGTTCGCCGCCCATGCCCGTTTGGCTGCCAAGGGGCGCTGGATTGATGCCGCGCTGGCCTCCATGGTCCAGTCCAATAAAGCTGCTGCTGAGTGCTTGCTGCGCCACGGGGCACGGGCCTGCACCGATGTCACCGGTTTTGGCCTGCTGGGGCACCTGGTGGAAATGACCAGGCCTTCCGGTGTCGATGCCGAGCTGGACCTGACCGCTATCCCCATTCTGCCTGGTGCGGAAGAAACCGTGGCAGCAGGGATTTTAAGCTCGCTGCAGCCGGCGAACGTAAGGCTGCGCCGGGGTATCCGGGACCAGGGAGACTGGGTTAACCACCCCCGCTATCCCCTGATCTTTGATCCGCAAACCGCTGGAGGACTTCTGGCCAGCGTGCCCGCAGCGGTGGCGGAAGCTTGTGTCAGGGAGCTCAAGGGCCTGGGCTATCCCCACACCGCGATTATCGGCCGGGTACTTGCCCAGGATGAAAACGGTCCGATAGAACCCATCACCCTGCGGGATTAACCGCAGCGAGCGCCAGCGCCACGGCCTGTTCCAGGCTCTGGCGTTCGCGCTCCGGAGTGAAGGTTTCTGCCAGCTCCTTAACGCAGTCAGTCAGTTGTGCCAGAAATTCCGGTTCGGTTTCGGCCTTGCGCATCAACCGGGCCAGGGCAGCCTCATCCTTGACAGGATAATACCCGGGGTAGTGCTCACCCAGCAGGCCACGGTTACCTGGAATATCCGAAGCCAGAATCGGCAACCCTGCCCTGCAGGCTTCAGACACCACGTTAGCGCCACCCTCCATCACAGAACTGATCACCATCAGGCTGCTCACGGCCATCAGATTTTCCAGCTGCGCTTTGTCCAGTTGTTCCAACCAGTGGAAACGGGGGTTATCCTTGCTTTCGCTCAATGCCCGTTCCCGCCACTCATCGTTGTGAGGCTTTCCGGCACAGGACACAATGATGGCCGACTCCTCCGGTAATAGCCGGCTGGCCCAAGCGGCACGCAGGGAATCCTTCTCATCCCTCAGGTGCCCGATCACGCAGATATTGAACTGACCTGGCTCTGGCCGGGATCCACCGCGAACCGCAGGCTTGGCTGCGGACTGCCGCAAGGTAAGCAGCTTGTGTCGGAAGGTTTCAGGAATGTCCTGGGCAACAAGATCATGCAGGCCAATCAATATCGATGCCGCTGCCATAGAGGCATGGGTTGGTTCCGGGTATTGGTACTGGTGATGATAGATGTCGGTGCCGGTCAGGGCGACGATCAGTGGCTTTTCAGGCCATTCGGTGTGGAACCGTTGGATCGCGTCGGCACTTCGCCAGGCATGAAGGGCTATCAGCAGGTCTGTTGGCTCTCCATCATAACCTGTAATCACCGTTACCTGATGGCCAGCCTGCTCCAGCAACTGCTGCCATCGCACGGCGGTTGCGCGGTTCCCCGCTTTTGAGTCCGGCCCCGCCGGGGTAAGAATGCTAATATTCATAGGCCTGCCAGGAAGATTTTGCACAATTCTGTCGCTCTGAATGCTCCAGGTAAAGAGTTCTACCGTATATCGGTTCAGACTTGACCGTAATCACGTTATCCTCTGCAGGTCGCAATCCACAGCAACATCATCACCCCCTTTTAGAAGGAAAGATTATGATCACCAAGCAAATACGGAAATGGCTTGTTTCCGGTTTCCTGATCCTGCTTGCCTCCAGCACTGTGTCTGCACAAACGTTTGTCTTTACCGCGATTCCCGATGAAGACGAAACCAAACTCGTAGAGCGCTTCCGCGGCATTGCAGATTACCTGTCGGAGCAACTTGAGGTAGATGTACGCTATATTCCGGTTAAGTCCTACGCCGCCGCCATTTCTGCATTCCGCAATAACCAGGTACAACTGGCCTGGTTTGGCGGGTTGTCGGGTGTTCAGGCCCGTGCATTGGTTCCCGGCTCAGAAGCACTCGCCCAGGGCGTTGAAGACCAGGCGTTTTACAACTACTTCATCGCCCACAAGAGCACCGGTCTTGAGCGCGGTGACGAATTGCCCGAGGGCGTTCGCGGCAAAACGTTCACGTTTGGCTCCAAGGGTTCGACTTCCGGCCGCCTGATTCCCGAGTACCACATCCGCCAGCGTTTCGGCGAAGCGCCGGAATCAGTGTTCAGCCGCGTCGGTTACAGCGGCAACCACACCCGAACATTGAGGTTGGTCGAGTCCGGCACCTATGAAGTCGGCGCACTCAACTACAAGGTTTGGGAAAAGGAACTGGAAGACGGCAATATCAATACAGACGACGTCCGGATTATCTGGAAGACCCCGGGCTTCCCCAACTACCAGTGGACCATCCGTGGCGACGTTGACGCCCGTTTCGGTGAAGGATTCACGGACAGGGTTCGCCAGGCCCTGCTTGACCTGGACGACCCCGCTCTGCTGGAGAGCTTCCCCCGTGAAGGCTTTATTCCCGCCTCCAACGATGATTATGAGCCCATTCGCAGCGTTGCCAAAGACATTGGAATCATCGATTGATGTCAGGCTTTTCATTTGATCAGCTAAAGGCAAGTTTTGGAGACAAGCGGGTGATAGGCCCGCTGTCTCTGAAGGTAAACGATGGTGAGCATGTGGCCCTGGTGGGCAAGAGCGGTGCCGGCAAGTCCACGCTGATCAAACTGCTGTATGAACGTTTGACCCGCGACGCCTCGCTGGTCCCCCAGGGGCTTGGGCTGGTCAACGCCCTGCCGGTGTTTCACAACGTGTTTATGGGCCAGCTGGACCAACACCCGCTGTGGTACAACACCCTTACCCTGCTCCGGCCATTCCGCAAGGACCGCGCCGTCATCAGCGACCTGCTGAATCAACTGGGCATTGCTGAAAAGCAATGGTCACCCACGGCCTCGCTGTCTGGTGGCCAGCGGCAGCGGGTTGCCATTGCCAGGGCCCTGTACAGGCATGCCCCGATATTGCTGGCCGACGAACCCATCTCTGCCCTGGACGGCCCTATGGCGCATCTGGTTATGAACGCGTTGACAGAGCGCTTCCATACCAGCGTGATTGCACTCCACGATGTGGATATGGCCCTTGCCTACTGTAATCGGATCGTGGGTATTCAGGATGGCCAGGTGGCACTGGACCAACCGGCCAGCAAACTGAACGCGTCTGATATCATGACGCTTTACTGACAGGCAGCGCCGGCACCCCATGTTCTCCTATCCCACCGTTCGCGCCAGTTTTCTGTTTCTTGCCATCGCCGTGGCAGGCCTGCTGGTGGCCGACATTGCCATTACCACCGCCAACCCCTGGCGGGATCTGGGGCAATTCTTTCTGGGAGTGGTTACCCCCAATTTCTTCAGTACCGAAGGTCTGTTAACCGCTCTTCTACGCACGGTTGCCTTTGGTTTTGTGGGCGTCACCCTTGGCAGTTTCTTCGGTTTCCTGCTGGCGCTGTTGTATCGTTTCATGCCGGTACGGATTTTCTGTGCGTTCATCCGTGCAATCCATGAACTGTTCTGGGCGCTGATCTTCCTTCAGTTCTTTGGCTTTCACCCGCTGACCGGTGTGTTGGCGATTGCCATCCCCTACGCCGGCATCTTTGCCAAGGTGTATTCAGAAATCCTGGATGAGTCTGACCCGGAACCGGCGCAACTTCTGCCTAAAGGCACCCACGCCATTGCCGCGTTCCTGTACGCCCGGATACCGGACTGCTGGGTTCAGCTGCGCACCTACACCGCCTACCGCCTTGAATGCGGTTTGCGGTCTTCCGCTATCCTCGGGTTTGTCGGGCTGCCTACTCTTGGCTTCTATCTGGAGACATCGTTCTCCCAGGGCATGTATTCCGATGCCGGGGCAATGCTTATTCTGTTCTACGTTCTGATCGCCACCATGCCGCTCTGGGTACGGCCCAAGGTACTGCCTGTCTATATCTTGGCTGCACCATTCTTTCTGGGAGAGGGCTTTCCGATTGTCTGGGGTAACGTTGAGCGTTTCTTTACCGAAGACATCGTGCCGGCGCCGTTACGCAATGGTGAAGGCCTGGCGGCTTTCTCCAGCTGGCTTGGCGATGTGATGGTCAGCGAGGCCCTGCCTGGGATATGGAACACGGTAGTGCTCACCCAGATCGCCCTGGTGGCCACGGGGATATTGTCTCTACTGGCATTCCCGCTGATCTCGAAACACTTTGGCGGGCCGGTGCGCCGCACCTCCGGCCACGTGTTTCTGGTGATTGCCCGTTCCACCCCGGAATACATCCTGGCTTACATTCTGCTGCAGCTGTGGGGCCCATCCATGTTGCCGGCTGTGGTGGCCCTCGCGCTGCACAACGGCGGCATCATCGGGCACCTGATTGGCCGCCAGACCAACACCATCCACCTGCGCCCGGACGCCCCACAGGGTTTCGCCCGCTACAGCTGGGAACTGGTGCCCCGGGTTTATCGATCGTTCCTGGCGTTTCTGTTCTACCGATGGGAAATCATCATGCGGGAAACCGCGATTCTGGGCATTCTGGGTATCTACACCCTGGGCTTCTATGTGGATTCCGCCATCCAGAACATTCAGTTTGACCGCGCCATGATCCTGATACTGATCACGGCCTTGCTGAACATTGGCGTCGATATCCTCGGCCGTTACATACGTCGCAAACTGGCACTGCAAACCATGCCCACCTGCTAAAGCGCTGGGATACCGTTCACAATTTCAGAGTTAGCCACCAGCTTTTGCCCGTTCTGCTGGCCAGTTGGCTCGCCATTCGGTTACACGCTGTTACAATTCGCAGCATCAGCAGTTAACCGAATGTTTTAAAGGCAGGCACACCGATGATGGTCAATGGACTGGTCGTTATTACCCAAGTTGGGCTCGTGATGTTGATGGCTTTGCTGGGGTTGCGAATGTTTTCGCTCATTCGGCAGGAATCCCTGGTTCAGGGTGGCGTTATCGGAAATGGTGGCGGTATTGAGGGAGCACCGTTTACTCAATCGCCCGCCCCGGAACACCCTTCCCGGCCGAAGTCGGAATCCCCATCAGTTGAGTCTTCCGACAAAACGGAACTGTTTACCAAGTTGCATATCCTGGCCGCACTGCAGGAGCGTGACTGCCGGGTCAAAGGACTTGCGCTAACAGATGCTCCAGAGGTGGTGCGCGCCTACACGGCTGCCTGGCTGTACGGTGCCGCCTGCGCCCTTAGCCCACGAGCCAATCGCCATAACGACGCCCTGGCAGGGCTGGTTGCCAGAATCGTGCATCGGAAAACCGGGATCCGCCAGCCGGCGGCCATCCAGGCCATCGCCACCCTTACCTCGAGCAGCGAACTACTGGCCTGTTATCGTGCAGGGTTGGAAGGCGCGGAATTCTGGGCAGAGCATCAGTTTGTACCACCGGCATTCAGCCTCTATGAGGTGGTAACCGGCAACGCCTTTATTTGACCGTTGCCAATTCCCATTCAGTACCGAGGGTAACGACCTGCCGGCCGGTATCATCTTCTTCGGGAGTGCCGCTGACACTGGGCTTGGTGAAGGTGCCGTCGTCTGTGTAGGTCATCGACTGCACGTCTACTGAGCGCACAAGCCAGGTTTTACCGTTAGCGGTTACCCGGGCGCGATGAGACAGGCCAAAAACAAACCGGCAGTAGTCCAGTTTGAGCTGCAACAGATCCTGCTCGGCTTTCGTAATCTTGCGCAGCAGAACCTTCTGAACACTTTCCCCGTAATCCATCACTTTTCCCTGGAAACCACTGTAATTTTGCAGGATTTAACTATTTTTGCGCTTTGAACACCAGTGTCCAGGGCACATTTTCCAATCTTTCCTGACCATCCTGAAGCTCGATTCGCCAGATCATGTCGGCGCCGGTAGTGCAGAACGGTGCGGTAAACCTCGCCTGGTACTCGAGCGGAGCTTCCCGTACCAGCGGCACCGGATACTCCCCCATGTACATCGATTGGCCTTTAAGGACAGCCAGAAAGCGGTCAGGCGCCTTCGGAACGGAAACCTGAAGAACATATTCCATACCCTGGGCGCCCTCTTCTACCTCCTGCAACCTCAGTCGCCATTCGCCATCCTGGGTGGTCCAGCTACAGGCACCTGCCAGAAGATCGCACTCGGGATGGTCAGCGGTGTCACCCGTTGTATCGAGCAGGCGCGAACCGAACAGTGTAAGAACAATTGCTCCCACCACTAAACCTACGATCACGATGGCTCGTACCATTCTCCGCCCCCAGCTGTTCCAAAGTGGGCATTATGGGGATAAATCCCGACATAGCAAAGGTTTCTAAACTGCTGCCAGCATGAGAAAATGTCGGGCTTTCTGGTCTGAGTCACTCAAAAAACAGGACACGCCCGTGCAACCGGACATTTCCGTAAAGCACTTGAACAAGATCTACGGCGACGGTTTTCAAGCCCTGAAAGACGTCAATCTGGAAATCTACCCCGGTGAGATTTTTGCCTTGCTTGGCCCCAATGGTGCCGGCAAAACCACCCTGATCTCCATCATCTGCGGCATCGTCAACAAAGGCGACGGCGAAGTAAAAGCCGCTGGCCACGATATCGTGAAAGACTACCGCAAAGCCCGGGAGGCCATCGGCCTGGTTCCCCAGGAGCTGAATACCGATTCCTTTGAGACGGTCTGGCATGCGGTGTCGTTCAGCCGCGGGCTGTTCGGCAAACCACCCAAGCCGGCCCATATCGAAAAGGTATTGAAAGACCTTTCACTATGGGACAAACGCAACAACCGCATCATGTCCCTCTCCGGCGGCATGAAACGACGGGTGATGATTGCCAAGGCGCTGTCTCACGAGCCTCGTATCCTGTTTCTGGACGAGCCCACAGCCGGGGTGGATGTGGAGCTGCGCCGGGACATGTGGGAAATGGTGCGCAAACTTCGTGAGACCGGTACCACCATCATTCTCACTACCCATTACATCGAAGAAGCCGAAGAAATGGCAGACCGCATCGGGGTGATACGCCAGGGTGAGATCATCCTGGTGGAAGACAAAGATCGCCTGATGTCCAAGCTCGGAAAGAAAGAGCTGCGCCTGCATCTCCAGAACAAGCTCGACAAGATTCCCGGCGAGCTTACCCTGGAACCGGTGGAACTGTCAGACGATGGCTACCAGTTGATCTATACCTTCGACGCCCAACAACAGCAGGCCGGCGTTGCCCGCCTGCTCCGTACTCTTGGGGATCTGGGCATTGAATACCGGGATCTGCAAACCCGGGAAAGCTCGCTGGAAGAAATATTTGTTGGCCTGGTGCACGAATAGCCGCTGGTACGAACGGAGAGCGTAATGAATCTGTACGGTGTAAAAGCAATCTACAAGTTCGAGATGGCGCGCATGAAACGCACCGTCATGCAAAGTGTGCTGTCGCCGGTGATCTCCACCTGCCTGTATTTTGTGGTGTTCGGCTCGGCCATCGGTTCTCGCATGGGCGAGATCGGCGGTATCGACTACGGCGCCTACATCATCCCCGGGCTGGTGATGTTGTCGCTGCTGATGCAAAGCATCTCCAACGCCTCCTTCGGTATCTACATGCCCAAGTTCTCCGGCACTATCTACGAGGTGCTGTCTGCGCCAGTCTCCTATTTCGAGATTGTGCTCGGCTACGTGGGCGCCGCCGCCACCAAGGCTGTCATCCTCGGCCTGATCATCCTGGCCACCGCCCGGCTGTTCGTGGATTACTCGGTTCTGCATCCATTCTGGATGCTCTCGTTCCTGGTACTGACGTCCATTACCTTCAGCCTGTTCGGTTTCATCATCGGCATCTGGGCGGACGGTTTTGAAAAACTGCAAATTGTGCCCATGATGATTGTCACGCCTCTGGTGTTCCTGGGCGGCACCTTCTACTCTATCGACATGCTGCCCGACATCTGGCAAACCATCAGCCTGTTCAACCCGGTGGTGTACCTGATCAGCGGTTTCCGCTGGGCCTTCTATGGCGTGGCAGATGTGCATGTGGCGATCAGCGTGGGCATGACCCTGGTCTTCCTCGCACTATGCATGATTGCCGTGTGGTGGATCTTCAAAACCGGTTACCGGTTGCGCACATGAACACGTGGCGGATTGCCGCTGTCGTCACGCTGGTGGCGGCAGGCTGGGCGCCGGCAGGGTTGGCCGACGCGCCAGAAACACTACCCACGGTTGAGGCCTGCTTTCTCTCAGACAGCCAACACCATACAGTGGTGCTTGAGGTGGCCAGTAAGGACAAGCAACGGCAACGGGGACTGATGAACAGGACCACACTGGCAGAGGATGCCGGCATGTTGTTCACTTACCAGGCTGAACGCTCAGCCAACCATGGGTTCTGGATGCACCAGACCCTGATTCCCCTGGACATCGCGTATCTTGATCAACAGGGCGTTATCGTGAGCATCCGAACCATGACTCCCTGCCCCTCATCCGAAGGCCGGAACTGCCCCACTTATCCCTCAGGGGAACCGTTCTGGAATGCAGTGGAAATGAACGAGGGGTACTTCGCCGCCCGGAACATAACCCCGGGCGACCAACTGCTCTGGCCAGCAGCAGAGGCGTGCCAGCCATAGGCAGGATAGTGTTATCGGTGCTTCCAGTCCGGATCGCGCTTTTCCAGAAAGGCCGAGATCCCTTCCCGGGCATCATCCGTGCAGGCGTTCGCCGCCATCACCTCAGCGGTGTATTCATAGGCTTCCGATAACGGCATTTCCAGTTGTCGATAGAACGCAGATTTGCCAATTTTCAGGGTATGCCCGGACTTACTGGCAATCGTTGCCGCCATTCGGTACACCGTCTCATCCAGAACGTCGGCAGCGACCACCCGGTTGACCAGCCCGATGGCTTCCGCCCTGGGCGCATCGATCATCTCCCCGGTCAGCAGCATTTCCATGGCGTGCTTTCGGGAAACGTTTCGGGACAACGCCACCATTGGCGTGGAACAGAACAAGCCAATATTTACGCCGGGGGTGGCAAACCGGGCCCCCTGCTCGGCCACGGCCAGATCACAGCTGGCAACCAACTGGCAACCGGCCGCCGTGGCTACCCCGGCCACCCTGGCGATCACAGGCTGCGGCAGGTTCACGACCTGCTGCATCACCTTGCTACATTGCTGAAACAGTGCCAGTTGGAATTCGTGGCTGTCGAACTGCGAACGCATCTCCCGAAGATCATGCCCCGCGCAGAATACGTGCCCCTCGGCAGCCAGCACCACCACACGGGTTTCTGAATCCTGTTCGATGGCTGTAAAAACATCTGACAGTGCCTCCAGCATGGCCATCGACAAACTGTTCCGCCGCTCCGGATGGCTCAGCGTTACAGTGGTGATACCGTTCTCAGTGTACTGTCGTACCAGGTTGCCGGCTGCCTGTGTCATTGCTACTCCCTCCATCAAAACCGTTCAGGAAAGTATCACCAAACCGCGCGGCTGTGTCGAACCGACCTTCGGACAATGGTTGTAATTACCGCCTGAGCCCTCAGGGTAATAGAAGGCGAACGCAAACAGGAGAGTCTATGTCTCGCAACGTGCTGATCAAAATAGTACTTCTGGTCCTGATCCTGGGTGGCGCTCTCATGGTCTTGATAAAAGATGACCCAAGAGTGCCCACTGGCGATATCAACCAGATACGCCCGGTAATGCCTGCCCAGGAATCACAGTACCAGGAGCCCGAGGAAAGAGCTGAGCAGGATCAGTGATGAATTGAGTGGCAACTTCCCGCTTTCCTTTTGTTAATCCAAGGAATTTCAAGCCCAGGCACTCCAATTGCTGATGTAGCGGTTTTTTTTGTGTCCGGATTTAAGCAAAGGGAAGACATATAGTGGTGCCCGGAGCCGGAATCGAACCGGCACGGCCTTGCGGCCGAGAGATTTTAAGTCTCTTGTGTCTACCAATTTCACCATCCGGGCATCGGAGGGGAGATTCTTGAAGGGCGGAATTGTATAAGGCCCGATGGCGTAACGCAATTCTGTTCCCGCTCTTGTGACTATCACCGGTTATTTTGTGTCCAGCACGTTTACTAAGGCTTGGTGGCGCGGCCCTTGTAGATGAAGCCTGCTATCTTCGGCGCGTTTGGCATGTACAGGTTTTCCAGTTCCTGAATCTCAAAGCCGGCCTGGCGAATAAGATCTGCGATCTGGCGGTTGAGGTGGCAGCCACCCGCAAGCATTTTCCACCCGGGGGTTATGCGATGCTGCCATTTTCGGATGGTTTCATGGGCTGCCTCCCCGTGCTCCAGGAACAGAAGGTCGCCGCCTGGCTTGAGTACTCGTTTCATCTGCAACAACGCCGCTCGCCAGTCTGGTATAGTGCAGAGAGTGAAGGTCAGCAAAACCGTATCCACGGAGTTATCTTCCAGCGGTATCTTCTCACCGGGCAGGTCCAACCACTCCACGGTAATGTGCGAGCGATTAAGGTTTGGTAATGCTTTGCGCCTCATGCCTTCTGAGGGCTCCAGGCCATAGACCATTTCAACCTGGCTCTCGTCATAAAACTCCAGGTTGATTCCGGAGCCCATACCAACCTCCAGCACTCTGCCGCGGGCCCTCGGTACGATCTGGCTACGCAGTTTCATCACCTGCCCCATGGAACATGCCTTATCGATAATGTGAGGTAACACTCTATCCTCGTAAAAGCTCATGCGGCTCACCATAATTGCTTTTGATCAAAGGGTGCGACAAACTGCCCCATCCATTATTGCTACAATTTGCGTAGCATCGTAATGAACTGCCGGTAATAACAATAGACAAGATGAGCCAAGGCAGCGGCTGAACGGGCGCGCTGACCCGTTTTTTGACTATGTTTGAGTTACCGGAGGTACTATGGAACTCGATCCTCTCATCCTATCGCGAATCCAGTTCGCATTTGTGGTGTCATTTCACGCCATTTTTCCGGTGTTTTCCATCGGTCTGGCGTCTTTCATTGCTGTCCTTGAAGGCTTGGCGTTCAAAACCGGCAATCCGCTGTGGGAAAAACTGTCCGCCTTCTGGACCAAGGTGTTTGCCGTGGCATTCGGGATGGGAGTGGTATCCGGCATCGTGATGTCGTTTCAGTTCGGTACCAATTGGAGCAACTTCTCCCAGGCCTCAGCCAACTTCCTTGGCCCCATGCTCAGCTATGAGGTAATCACGGCATTTTTCCTGGAGGCCGCATTTCTGGGTGTGCTGCTTTTTGGTCGTCACAAGGTACCGGCGGGCGTCCACCTGTTCGCAGCCATTATGGTGGCGGTTGGCACCTTCATCTCGTCATTCTGGATACTGTCTGCAAACAGCTGGATGCACACACCCGCAGGTGTGGAATTGAGAGAAGGCGTATTCCATGTCACCTCCTGGTCTCAGGCGATATTCAACCCCTCCTTCCCCTACAGGTTCGCCCATATGGTAATGGCGTCGTTCCTGACCGGGGGATTTGTAGTGGCTGGCGTCAGCGCCTGGTACCTGCTTCGTGGGCGAGAGGTGGAAGCAAACCGCAAGGCCTTGTCTATGTGCCTGTGGATGTTGTTGTTCCTGGCCCCGACCCAGGCGGTGATTGGTGATCTTCATGGTTTGAATACCATGGAGCATCAACCGGTCAAAGTCGCAGCCATGGAAGGTAATTGGGAAACCTCCCGTAACGTGCCATTGCTGCTGTTCGCCATTCCCGACCAGGAAAACCAGACCAACCGGTTCGAGATTGGTATACCTAACCTGGCCAGCTTTATCCTGACCCACGAGTGGGATGGTGAGGTGCCTGGCCTGAACGAGGTTGCGGTAGAAGAGCAGCCGCCAGTGGGTGTCGTGTTCTGGTCTTTCCGGGTGATGGTTGGCCTGGGACTGTTGATGATTGCCTTTGCCCTCGCTGGTCTGTTGCTCAGACGCAATGGCGCCTATTACCAGAAGCGCTGGTTCCTTCAGGGTTTGCGGTTCATGAGTATCACCCCGTTTATTGCGGTGATTGCAGGATGGTTCGTGACTGAGATTGGCCGTTCACCCTGGTTGGTGTATGGCATGATGAACCAGGCCGAGGCGCTGACACCGTCGCTTACCGGGGGCATGGCTCTGTTCACCCTGATTGGCTACGTCGTGGTGTATGGACTTGTCTTCAGCGCCGGCGTCTACTATCTGCTACGGGTGCTCTATGTGGGCCTCGAAGACGAGGACGAAGGCGAGCACGAATCTGACCGCCCTGCACGGCCCCTGTCTGCCGCCCATGTGCCGTTTGAAATTGAATCCGGCTCAGGTGTCGTTAGCCATGCCCGGCCGGCCGCTGATAAAGGAGGTCTTTGATCATGGAATTGTTCAATCTGTCTTTGATCTGGGCATTCATTATTGGCTTCGGCGTGATCATGTATGTGTTGATGGATGGTTTCGATCTGGGTGTGGGCATCCTGTTCCCCTTCGCCCCAACGGAGACCGACCGAGACACCATGATGAATACCGTGGCTCCGGTATGGGATGGCAACGAAACCTGGCTGGTGCTTGGTGGCGCCGGCTTGTTAGCAGCCTTCCCGCTGGTATATTCCGTCATCCTGCCTGCGCTCTATATTGGCGTATTTCTGATGCTTGCCGGATTGATTTTCCGGGGTGTAGCCTTCGAGTTTCGGTTTAAGGCCAGGACCTCCCGCTACCTCTGGAACTGGGCCTTTGCCGGCGGCTCCACCATCGCTGCGTTCGCACAGGGTGCTGTAGTTGGCGCCTATATCCAGGGCTTTGAAACCACTAACGGCGCCTATTCTGGTGGCGCGCTGGACTGGCTGACACCCTTTACGGTGTTGACCGGTCTTGGCCTGCTTGCCGGCTATGCCTTGCTGGGCTCCACCTGGCTTATCATGAAGACGGAAGGCCGGTTGCAGGAGTGGGCATACCGCATCACCAGGCCGCTGCTGATTACTGTATTGGTAATCTTCGCCATGATCAGCGTATGGACCCCGTTTGTGGATGACATGGTGCGTGAGCGCTGGTTTGATCACATCACAGTAATCTGGGTTCTGCCGGCACTGACTCTGCTCTGTGCGTTCCAGATCTGGCGCTCGGTTCGCAATCGATTCGAGGGCATGCCCTTTGTGGCGACCATGGGGCTGTTTATCACCACATATCTTGGCCTGATTGTCAGCCGCTGGCCCTATGTGGTCCCCCCGGAGTACACCCTGTGGGATGCTGCCTCCGCCTATGAATCGCAGCTGTTCCTGCTGCTGGGACTGCTATTCGTTATCCCCATCGTGCTGACTTACACCGCCTGGACCTACTGGGTATTCCGCGGCAAGGTCCGTGCTGGTGAGGGGTACCACTGAGTGGCGGAACCGGCTCAGGCTGATATTCGCCAATGGCTTTCCCGGCTCGCCCGTAAAAACCAGCGGTGGATTCGCGCCACGGTCGTAGCCGGAGCACTGGTCGGGCTGGCAACCATCGTTCAGATGGCTCTGCTGGCCTGGCTGGCGCATCAAATCGTCATTGAGGGCCAGAATGCGCCTACTCTCGCACCCTGGTTCGTCGCCCTGGTGGCCACACTGCTGGTTCGCACCCTGGGCCAGGGTTTCCAGACACAATTTGCGGCGCGCTGCAGCGAACAGGTGCGGCGCGATGCCCGACGACAGATTCACCGCCACTGGCGGGATGCCGGCCCGGTAGCGCTCGCCGACAGCTCCGCCGGCACCCTGGCCCGGGAATGGCTGGACCATGTGGAAGCATTACATGGCTATTTCGCCCGCTTCCTGCCGCAAATGTCGTTGTCGGTGATTGTGCCACTGGCCATTCTGATTCTGGTGTTCTGGCTGGACTGGCTTGCGGGTATTTTTCTCCTGCTTTCCGCCCCCCTGATCCCAGTCTTCATGGCACTGGTGGGGATGGGGGCTGAAAAGGTTAACCAGCAGCATTTCGAGACCATCAGTCGATTATCAGGCCAGTTTCTGGACAAGGTCCGCGGCCTTACAACCCTGCAATTGTTTCGTCAGACAGAAGATGCTTCCCGTACCCTCCACCAACGCTCTGAGCAATACCGCAAGATCACCATGAAAACCCTCAAGGTGGCCTTTCTATCTTCCGCTATACTGGAGTTTTTTGCCTCCGTCGCTATTGCCGTTATTGCCATCTACATTGGTTTTGGTTTGCTGGGCTACATCACTTACGGCCCCAGCGCGGACCTCACACTCTTTTCCGGTTTGTTGATTCTGTTGCTGGCGCCGGAGTTCTTCCAGCCGCTGCGAACGCTGTCGCAACACTACCACGACCGGGCCGCCGCTCTTGGCGCCGGCGCTGAAATCCTTGCTCGACTGGCAACCCCCGTTGGCGGGGCGCCTGCATCCGACACGCCCGCATCGTTGCCGGATCATGGCCTTAGCCTGGAAAACGTCACTCTCAGCTACCAGGGCGGCAAGCCGGTACTCGCCAACCTTGACCTGACCATCGAGCGTGGAAAGGCGGTTGCGCTGACCGGGGCCTCCGGAGGCGGAAAGTCCTCTTTGCTACACTTGATGGCGGGGTTTATCCAGCCAGATAGCGGTACCATCAGCGTGTTCGGCCAGGCACCCGGCCAGTGCCCGTTTGGCTGGCTTGGCCAGCGCGGGTTCTGGATACAGGGCTCCTGGGCAGACAACCTCCGCCTGACCAGTCCGGTGGCCTCAGACATTGCCATTGAGAACGCGCTGCGCCTGGTGGGCCTGGGCAGTGTGCTTGAAAGCCGGGACCAGGGTATTCACAGTTTGATTGGGGAAGATGGCCAGGGGTTGTCCGGCGGGCAGGCTCGTAGGCTTAGCCTGGCACGGATTTTCCTGGCGGATTACGACTTGATCCTGCTGGATGAACCCACCGCCGGGCTCGATGCGACAAGCGAGATTCTGGTTCTGGAAGCGCTTCATAAGCTGGCGGAAGCAGGCAAAACGCTGGTTTTCTCAACACACCACCAGGCCCTGCTGGCCCTCGCGGACCAGGTGCTGATTGTCAATGACGGCGAGGTTCGCCATGCATGAGCTCAAGCCCTGGCTGGAGCTGATTCTTCAGCGGCGCGGCCGCCTGGTGGTTGGTGCCCTGTTGTTGCTGGCTACCCTGCTCTCCGGTATCGGGTTATTGGCCTTGTCGGGCTGGTTCCTGACCGAGACCGCACTGGTGGGCCTGCTGCTGGCCGCTGGCACACAAGCCTACATCAACCTGTACGTTCCGGGCGGCGGCATAAGATTTTTCGCGGTGTCCCGCACGGTCTCCCGCTATCTTGAACGGGTATACAACCACAACACGGTACTGAAGTTGCTAACCGATATTCGTGTTGCCCTGTTTAACCGAATGGCCGAAGCCGGCCACCGTGACCGGGGCCAGAAATCTGGCGCCCAGTGGTTATCCAGGCTAACGGCGGATGTGGATGCCCTGGATACCCTGTACCTTCGGGTGATTGCGCCCACGGCCCTGGCCGGGGTCGTCAGCGTGTTGCTGGTGCTTAGCGCCTGGCTGCTGTTCTCGGGTTCATTGGCCCTGATACTTCTGGTAATGATGGCGACGGCTCTCTTGCTTTCCAGCTGGCGAGTGTTCGCCGGTACAAAACAGCTATCAGGCCAGCTAAGTGACCAGCAGGAGAAACTCCGTGGCGATGTTATTGAACACCTGGAAGGCTTTGCCGAACTCACTGCGGCCGGGCGGACGGGCAAGCACTCCGGCCGTTTGATGAGGCAAACGCTGTCAATGTCCAGAACTCAGGCGCGGGTGGATAGCCGTGCCGGATGGCACCAGGCAGCCACACAGTTCATCGTGAATCTGGCCGTTGTGGTGACACTGTGGGTGGGTATTGCCCTGTTTGACCAGGGATCGGTAACCGGTCCCGTGCTGGTTCTGCTGCCCATCGCCCTGATGGGACTGCTGGAGGTCTATGCCATGCTGCCCGATGCCTTCGCCAAGCTCGGCGCCACTCTGTCTGCAGCCCGGCGCCTGAACCAGGAGGTGCAGCCCGCTCCGGGAACCGAGTATTCTTCAGGCTTTGACCAGCAGCCGGCAGAAACCACCGCTAATGCACTGGAAGTGCGGGATCTCTCAGTTGGCCACCCAGGGCTGCCGCCGATTCTGACCCATTTCAGCCTCAAGGTTGGCGCGGGAGAACGCCTCGGTATTGTTGGCGCCTCGGGCTCCGGTAAGTCCACCCTGGCGGATACCTTCGCCGGCGTCATTCCGCCCCGGCAAGGGAAGCTCGCCTCCCTGCCCTGCGCCTATCTCACACAGGCAACGGTGGTGTTCGAAGACACGGTTAAAGCCAACCTGTTATTGGGCAACCCCAATGCTACCGATGGCGAACTCTGGCGTGTTCTGGAACTGGTAGAGCTGGCAGACAGGTTTGCCCGTGAAACGGAAGGTTTATCCACCTGGCTGGGCAGTGCCGGTAACCGACTTTCTGGTGGTGAGGCAAGGCGGCTGGTGCTGGCGAGGGCTCTGTTGAGCACGGCACCTCTGGTGATTCTGGATGAACCGTTTACCGGCGTGGATACAGACACCAGGGAGCGCATCGCTCCCCAGGTCAATCGATGGCTGGAAGATCGGGCGGTAATCTGCCTGGGGCATGGACCGGAGGCGCTATTGCCTTCCTCCGGCCATACCCTGCACCTGAACTGACCCTCAGCGGGTTTCCAGCACGTCGAAGGTCAGGCCCGCTTTGCTGGTCAGTCGCTCCAGCAGTTTGCCATCCAGCATGGAAGCCGGCGTCCAGAAACCGCCCTGGTCATCGTCTGACAAATCAAACGCCAGGCACAGGCCTGCCTCGCCCAGCATTTTGGCCGTGGAACCATAACCCGGATCCCGGTCGCCCGTGACTTTGGTGATGATGGTCTTGCCGTCTGTGGTACGCCCCACAAAACGCAGATCATAGAAGCCGTTCTCCTGGTCTTCCGGGCTTGGGCCCTCACCGGGCTTGGGTACCAGCTTCTCAACCACCCAACGGGTTGGCTTGATGGCGGAAGCGGTAAAGAATGCGCCAAGTGCGGCGGTGATGCCGTAAGCGGTCAGGCGGCCTTTGGCGCCCTTTCCGGTCATCATGGCTTCGTCGTAGGTGAATTCCTGACCGTAACGCGCATTCTGAAGCGCGTTTGAACGGTGAACCACGCGGGTGTTGATGGCACCCATTACAAACGGCGCCAGCCACACGTCAAAGTCTTTGTCGTACTCTGCGGTTTTCAGGCTGGGCTGGCGTACCTTGGAGCGGTGGCCCTCCGGGCAGATCGAGAAGGGATTGGCCAGCTCCTTACGCAGTTTCGGATCGGCGCCGGCTTCTTTGGCCACGTTAATCATGGATGCCACGGTGCCACCGGACAAGCCGCCCTTGGCGACCTTCACCCGCATGCGCACATCCTGGCAGGTTTTGCCGAAGGCTTTCTCAGCCTGCTGCTGCAGGAACCAGACGCCCATATCAGACGGGATTGAGTCGAAACCGCAGCAATGAACAATTCGTGCACCGGTTTTCTTGGCCTTGGCTTCATAGCCCTCGACCATCCGACGAATCCACTGCACCTCGCCGGTCAGGTCGCAATAATCGGTGCCAGTGTCCACGCAGGCCTTGATCAGCGGTTCGCCATACAACGCGTATGGGCCAACGCTGGAGATCACCACGCGGGTCTGTCGGCACATGCCCGCCAGTGCGGCATCGTCGGCCGCGTCTGCCACCAGAACCGGCAAGTCCGCAGCCTGAGCACCCAGTTCGGCTTTAAGGGCATTCAGCTTGCCCTCTGAACGGCCAGCGATCGCCCACTTCACCTTGCCAGACGCGCCATAGTTCTCTACCAGGTATCGGGTCAGAATCTGGCCCACAAAGCTGGTGGCACCAAATACCACCAGATCATAGTCTGCCTGCTTGGAATTCGTCATTACATGTCCTTTTTGGTTTGCGTATACGAATATCTCGGATCGGTCAGGGTTGGCGAGACGCTTTTGCTGCCATCAACACCATAAATACGGCCACTCCCAGCCCCCATGATGGTAACAGGTTTAAAACCGGCACGATTTTCCCGGATACACCATGACAGGCGTCCGGCCGGCCAATCGTTTGTCATACAGCTTGTTGCACACTGTGGCGCATAATGACACAAGTGTGGAGGCATCCCTTGATCATCTTTTTGACCATCACAAGCCTGATATTGCTGGCCATCAGCGGTTTACTGCTTTGGCAACTGCTTGAACAGCGCAAAATGATCAATAACATGCTGGAAAACGAGGATATCAGTGATATCCATCGCGAACCGGAGCTGGTGCTTACGTTGAGGGTGCTGGATCCGATTGCCCTGGCAAAGCGCGAATCCCGAACCGGCCGGGCTCTGGCAGACAAACTGCCGGTTATGACTCGAAAAATGGTCTATCAGGAAGTCATGAAAGAACTGGAAAGCGAGCTGTTTGAGCGGGATATTGACGTTGAAATGCACATTGAGTATCGCTGAGGAGCACGGCTATGGTCTCTCAGGTTCTGATCATCATTTGCCTCGCCGGCACTGCAACGCTTCTTTTTTCAGGGTTCCGTCTGTCGAACCAAACCCGAAAACGGTTACTGATTCTCAATGCCCATCGAATTGCGGCCCGTAGCGCCATCCAGAAGAGCAGGATGGACCTGGCGGAAGTGCGCAACCGGGCCCGACTTCTCGAAGATACTGTCTCGGGCGGCGCTTCTGCGGTTGAGAAGGTTCATAAGGCGATAGCCAACACCACCTTCGGTCTGATCGACATGTTCTCCAAGGATGAGGAGTTCAAAGACAGCACCCGCAAAGCCCGGCAAACCCATCACCAGAAAAGTGAGCAGGTTTATCAGGCGGTGAGAACCACCAATCGCGCCCTGCACATCCTCGCAGACACACTGATTATCAGCAAAGCGGAAAAGCGCATTGCGTCAAAACCAAAAAAGGCGCCCTGAGGCGCCTTTTTTGATCGAACTATCAGAAAGTTACAGTACTTTCTTCAGCTCTTCTTCCAACTGCGGTACGGCTTCGAACAGATCCGCAACCAGGCCGTAGTCGGCTACCTGGAAGATCGGTGCTTCTTCATCCTTGTTGATCGCAACGATCACCTTGGAATCAGACATACCTGCCAGATGCTGGATGGCCCCGGAGATGCCAACCGCGATGTACAGCTGCGGAGCGACGATCTTACCGGTCTGGCCAACCTGCATGTCGTTGGGTACGAAACCAGCGTCAACCGCGGCACGGGATGCACCAACGGCAGCGCCCAACAGATCAGCAACCTGCTCCAGCATCTTGAAGTTGTCGCCGTTCTGCATGCCACGGCCACCGGAAATAACGATACCGGCAGAAGCCAGGTCCGGACGGTCAGACTGGGCTTTCTCTTCACCAACAAAGGAAGACAGGCCTGCGTCTTTTACTATGTCCAGCTGCTCAATAGAGGCAGAACCACCTTCAGCGGCTACCGGGTCGAACGCGGTCGGACGAACCGTCACAACCTTGATGCTGTCGCTTGCCTTGACGGTCGCGATGGCGTTACCAGCGTAGATCGGACGCACGAAGGTGTCTTCGGATTCAACGCGGATAATGTCAGAAACCTGGGCGACGTCCAGCAGCGCAGCAACACGCGGCATGAAGTCTTTACCAGTGGTGCCGGCAGAGGTCAGGATGTGGCTGTAACCCTTGCCTACCTCAGCAACCAGCTCAGACAGGTTTTCTGCCAGGAAGTGACCGTAAGCGGCGTTGTCGGCAACCAGTACCTTGTTCACGCCTTCGGCCTTGGCAGCGGCTTCAGCGACGGCGCCTACGTTCTCACCGGCAACCAGCACGTCGATGTCACCACCGATGGCCTTGGCAGCCGCTACAACATTCAGGGTAGCCTGCTTGAGGCTGCTGTTGTCGTGTTCAGCAATTACCAGGATGCTCATTTAGATCACCTTCGCTTCGTTCTTCAGTTTGTCCACCAGCTCAGCTACGTCAGCCACCTTGATACCAGCCTGGCGTGCAGCCGGGGCTTCGACCTTCAGGGTGGACAGGCGCGGGGCGATTTCAACACCCAGGTCGGCGGGGCTCACGGCGTCCAGCGGCTTCTTCTTGGCCTTCATGATGTTCGGCAGAGAAGCGTAACGCGGCTCGTTCAGGCGCAGGTCAGTGGTAACAACCGCAGGCAGGTTCAGAGCAACAGTCATCAGACCGCCGTCTACTTCACGGGTTACGTTAACCTTTTCGCCATCAACAACCACTTCGGAAGCGAAAGTGCCCTGGCCCATGCCAGTCAGAGCAGCCAGCATCTGGCCGGTCTGGTTGTTGTCGGAATCGATGGACTGCTTGCCAAGAATAACCAGCTTAGGCTCTTCTTTCTCAACGACAGCCTTCAGCAGCTTGGCCGCTTCGAGGGACTGAACTTCTTCGTCAGTCTCGATGTGGATACCACGGTCAGCACCCAGAGCCAGAGCAGTACGGATTTGCTCCTGAGCAGCTTTCGGTCCAATGGATACAACAACGATTTCACTGGCAACGCCCTTCTCTTTCAGACGAACCGCTTCTTCAACAGCGATTTCGCAGAACGGGTTCATTGCCATCTTGACGTTGGCGAGGTCAACACCGGTGTTGTCCGGCTTGACGCGCACCTTCACGTTGTAGTCGATAACTCGTTTTACAGCGACCAGAACCTTCATAGATTCCTCGTTCTTCTACGATGGGTTTAATGACTCGCAATCCTTAACGGGGAGCCTGCTGGATAGTCCGCAGTAATACTGCAGGCTACTGTCTACAGGGTCAATAGCCCCATTCGACGCATCAGGACTGCCTTCACAGCCAATAGACCGGGTTGACCCGGCCTGGCAATGAGACGATACTAAAAATCGACTCAAAACACACGACATTTCGGTGTATACGTACAATGCCAAAGGTAAACGCAAATTTCAAACAAACGTTTGTTTGATTCCTGAAATGCGTTATCCTTTCGGGACAAAGGGCCCGTATTCAGGGCTCGGGGCTGTCGTCTATAGGCATTTTATCGGTATGATGTCGCCCCTGAATGAATTGAGTTAGGCCTGCGGGCAAACTACACCCACTAAAAAAAGCTGTTTGAGGAGACCAACGTGGAACGCGAATCGATGGAATTTGATGTTCTGATCGTCGGCGGCGGCCCTGCGGGCCTGTCGGCAGCCTGCCGCGTGATGCAACTGGCGCAGGAAGCCGGCGAAGAACTGACCGTTTGTGTGGTTGAAAAAGGTTCTGAGATCGGCGCGCACATCCTCGCCGGCACCGTATTCGAGCCCACGGCCCTGAACGAACTCTTCCCGGACTGGAAAGAGAAAGGCGCCCCCCTGAATACCCCGGTTACCCGGGATGACATTTTCCTGCTGAAGAATCAGGAAAAGGCCACCAAAGTACCCAATGCCTTTGTGCCCAAGAACATGCACAACCACGGCAACTACATCATCAGCCTGGGCAACCTGTGCCGCTGGCTGGCTGAGCAGGCCGAGCAGCTGGGTGTCGAGGTTTACCCGGGCTTTGCCGCAGCTGAAACCATCGTTGAAGATGGTCAGGTAAAAGGCATTATCACCGGTGATATGGGCGTTGCCCGTGACGGTTCCAAGAAAGACGGCTATATGCCGGGTATGGAACTGCGCGCCAAGTACACCCTGTTTACCGAAGGTTGTCGCGGTCACCTGGGCAAGCAGCTGATCAAGGATTACAAGCTGGACGAAGGCAAGGATCCGCAGCACTACGGCATTGGTATCAAAGAGCTGTGGGACATCGACCCGGCCAAACACGAGCCAGGCCTGGTTGTTCACACCACCGGCTGGCCGCTGAATGAATCCGGCTCTACCGGCGGCTCTTTCCTGTATCACCTGGAAAACGGCCAGGTTTATGTTGGTCTGATCACCGATCTTTCCTACAGCAACCCGCACCTGAGCCCGTTCGAGGAGTTCCAGCGTCTCAAGTACCATCCGGAGATCAAGAAATACCTGGAAGGCGGCAAGCGCGTTGCCTACGGCGCCCGTGCTATCGCCAAGGGTGGCTACAACGCCCTGCCGAAGATGAGCTTCCCGGGCGGTCTGTTGCTGGGTTGTGATGCCGGCACCCTGAACAGTTCCAAGATCAAAGGCTCCCACACCGCCATGAAATCTGGCCTGCTGGGCGCGGAAGCTGTATTCGAAGCTCTCAAGGAAGGCAAGTCCGGTGAGGAAATCACCAGCTTCCAGAAGCGTTTCGAAGACAGCTGGCTGTACAAGGAGCTTTACGCCGAGCGTAACTTTGGCCCGGCCATGCACAAGTTCGGCAACATTGTGGGCGGTGCCATTGCCTTCTTCGAGCAGAACATTCTGCGCGGCAGCCTGCCGATCACCTTCCACGACACGACTCCGGACTACGCCACCCTGAAGCCGGCGTCTGAGTGCAAGAAGATCGACTATCCGAAGCCGGATAACAAGCTGACGTTTGACCGCCTGTCCTCGGTGTTCATCTCCAACACCAACCATGAGGAAGATCAGCCGGTTCACCTGAAGCTGACCGATCCGGACATTCCGCTGAAAGAGAACCTGCCGAAGTACGACGAGCCAGCGCAGCGTTACTGCCCGGCTGGCGTATACGAAGTGGTCGAGAAAGACGACGGCAGCGGCAAGAAGTTCCAGATCAATGCCCAGAACTGTGTTCACTGCAAGACCTGTGACATCAAGGATCCTGCCCAGAACATCACCTGGGTAACGCCGGAAGGCGGCGGTGGTCCGAACTACCCGAACATGTGACGGGTGTTCTAGCCAGAAAATACCGGAGCTTGCCTCCGGTATTTTTTTGCCACGAAACCCACGAAAAACATAAAAAAACGGCCCCCGCAGGAGCCGTTTTTTTGATCAACCTTTCGGAAGAGATCAGTGCACGTGGCCGTGCTCCTGCTCTTCGTCAGTTGCTTCGCGAGCTTCTACCACTTCTACGTCGAAGTGCAGAGTCTGGCCCGCCAGCGGGTGGTTGGCATCAATTGTGACGGTTTCGTCGCTGACTTCCACAACACGAACGATCTGGGGACCGCCCGGAGTCTGAGCCTGGAACTGCATGCCCGGCTCGATGGTGTCTACGCCTTCAAAGGCAGAGCGCGGAACCGGCTGAATCAGCTCTTCGTTGACTTCGCCATAGCCTTCGGCGGGAGCAACGGATACTTTCACCTGATCGCCTGCGTTCTTTTCGTTCAGCGCACTTTCCAGTCCACCGATAATGTTTTGTGCACCTTCCAGGTAAGACAGCGGCTCACGGCCTTCTACACGGGAGGAATCGAGTTGCTCTCCCTGGTCGTTAGTGAGCGTGTAATGGATGGTGACAACACGAGGTTGGGCCATGTGATCTCCTTGCGTGTCGCAATGACTGTGTATTTAGATTGTAGGCAATCGAAAGTGTTCGTGAACAGCCATACTGCACAGAGGGACTAACGACCACCGGGCCTCGTTAGAGAGCCAGGCTCGGTAACAAGTATGAAAACACAGTTTAACAAGTGACAGACTGCGTTTTCTACCCTATTTATAGAGGCGAACTTGCGCTTTTCAACCGCCCTGCCCGATTTTCCAGAATTTTCCGTGACTAAGCACACCGTACTGGGTTTCCCCATTGTCGTGCTGTTCTTCCACCAGATCAGCCAGCTCGTAGAATGCCGCCGTCACCAATCGGGCCTCAATACCGTGGCGGACGTAAACCACTGGGCGGGGCTCATCGCTGTTCGGGTACTGGCTAACCGCCAGTGGATGCTCTGGCCCTATTTCAAGAACTTCACCCATGTTGGTGGTTAGTGAGAGCACTTGCCCGGCGCCCTCTCCTTTGCGCGCCAGGGAGTGTGCCAACAAGGGGGCATCTTCTACCTGGATGCGCCATTTCTCGACAGGTGTGACCAGGTAATGGTGCCCGTCGTCTTCCCGGCGCAAAATGGTTGAGAACAATTTAACCGTGGCTTCCCGCTCGATTGGCGCCCCCTGGTAAAGCCACTGGCCGTCGCGGGTGATCACCAGGTCCATGTCGCCGGACAACTCCGGATGCCACTGGTGCAGTGGCGGAAGGCTCTTTGCACTACTGTGTTGCTGTACCGATCGCTCGATATCATCAGGCTTCATGTTCATTGGCGGAAACTCCCAGGTTACAGGCCGCGCATCCATTCGGCACGCAGCGGCGCGGCGCCAGGGTCACGAATAGCAAGGTCAACCTCGCCGAGAAGTCGCTGCTTATCGCGCCCAAGAGTGCCCTTGAGGACCAGGTAATTGGATGCGTGATCACTACGGAATATGGTGCTCTCCAGTTCCAGGTGCTCGAGAAACACCCGAATCTCTTCGAACAGTCCCTGTTGGCTCAGGGGAACGAACTCGTCGCCGAAACCGGCGCGAAAGCGCTCCTCTCCCTGGGGAAAGCTCACCACCAGCGTGGACAGGTAATCGGGCTGAGTCTCGTTGCAAAGAGTGGCCGTGTTGATGGCATGCTGCCGGGAGAGCACCTCGCCCCCCAGACCGTTGAGCACCATCACAGAGCTGGTCAGCCCCGCCTGCTTTATTTTCTCCAGAGCCGACCGGGTAGACTCCCAGGTTTCGCCCTTGTTGATCCGGCGAAGCACTTCGTCATCACCCGATTCCATACCGACGTACAGAATGCCCAAACCGGCTTCCCGCAACTCGACAAGTTCTTCCACGGATTTTTTGGCCAGGTTGCGGGGCAAACAGTAACTCGACACCCTGCGCAGACCAGGGAAAGCCTGCTTCAGGTCGGCCAGAATTTCCAGTAAGCGCCGGGTTGGCAGAACCATGGCGTCGCCATCTGCGAGAAACACCCTTGGTACGGATTCGAAGGCCTCAGCGGCCCGGGCAATATCACGGCGAATATCGTCGGGTTTGCGCGCGCGGAATTTTTTCTGGGGCTGGGTGTACATTTCACAGAAGGTGCACTGGTTCCAGGAGCACCCGTTGGTGACCGGCAGTATCAGCGATTTGGCTTCACTCGGTGGCCGGAACACCGGCTCAACGTATTCGATGGGAAAGCTGTACATGGCGTCTCAGCAACAATTCAGGGAAGTTGGGTATGGGTAAGATCAGGGCAAAAACTGAGCTTTCAAGTCTGCGCAGCCGGGTCCCACCACTGGCATGTCGAGCAACACCGCCTGCGCAGTCATGAACGGTATGCCTTTGCGGTGGCCATCCACCAACAGGGTGGACAGACAGCCAACGAACGGCATGTGAGACACCAGCATCAGCGGCGAGGCCTTGTTCTCCAGCAGCAGATCGAGGCACTTTCCGGGGTCGTCATCCGGGGTGATGACCGGACATTCTTCAACCGGGCAATTGAGCACTTCAGACACTATCGCCGCGGTCTGGCGAGCGCGCGTAAACGGACTGGCCCAGATTCGCTCCGGCCGCCAGGGAGATTTGGCGATCTGTGCAGCCACAGAGGCGACTCCGGCCCGGCCGGCTTCCGTCAGCTCCCGTTCCTGGTCCAGGGTGTGCCAGCCGGCCTCACCATGGCGCATGATGATCAGATGCAAGGTAATCCTCCCTGCCCGGCGCGGGCTTACTGACTGATGGTTCGGGGCAGAATAAACTCAACGTCGGAATTCTGGACAGCCATCATCAGGCTGTTGATTACCGCGTTGATGGACGCGCCTTCGTACAGGATTTCATAGAGCCCCCTCACCAGAGGCATATAAATACCAATGGCCTCTGATTTCTCCCGGACCAGCTTCAGGGTATAGATACCCTCAGCTACCTGCCCCAGCTCCTGTGCGGCTTCGTCAAGCTTCTTGCCTTTACCGACCGCATACCCCACCCGGAAGTTCCGGCTTTTGTTGGAGGTACAAGTGGCAATGAGATCACCAACGCCAGCCAATCCCATGAAGGTCATCGGGTTGGCGCCCAGGCTGACCGCAAAACGGCTCATTTCCGCCAGGCCACGGGTAATCAGCATCGCCTTTGCGTTCTCACCCATTTCCAGGGCGTTGGCCAGGCCGGCTACGATCGCGTAAATATTCTTCAGTGCTCCGGCCAGCTCCACCCCGTACACGTCGACGTTTGCGTAAACCCGGAAGTACTCGCAACCAAGCAGCTCCTGAATGGCCCGACGCACATCCGGATCTTTGGCGGCAATCACGGTGGCCGTCAGCTCCCGGTTAACAATCTCGCCTGCCAGGTTGGGGCCACTGAGTACGCCGGTGCGGCAACGGGGAATTTCTTCCTGAAGAATCTCGCTCATCAGCTTGAAGCCGTGTTCTTCGATGCCCTTGGTCAGGCTGACAACAATCTGGCCGTCCCGGAATACCTGGCTGTTTTCCCGGATAACGGCACGAAATGCCTTGGACGGAATGGCGACCAGCACCACCTCCGCTTTGCGAACGGCATCTGCGAGATCAGTCGTGGGCTGGATATCGCCCTCCAGGGTGATACCTGGCATATAGCGTTTATTAATACGGTTCTGACGAATATCTTCGGCCTGCTCTTCATCACGCATCCAGAAGTGGACCGTGTGGCCATTCTCGCCAAGTACCTTGGCCATGGCAGTGCCGAAACTGCCGCCACCCAGAACGGCGACGTCACGAGGGCCCGCGCCAGCGGTGCGGTAGGTTGCGTTTTCAGACATATCTGTTCCGTTTTGTTGCTTCGGGGGCACCGCAGGGAACGCGTAACCGAACGTTCAGCCCGGTTCTTCGCACTCCAGTGCGCGCACCAGGTTCTTGAATTCTTCCCTGTTTTTGCTGTTCATACCCATCAACACTTTGTGGGCGTCGAGCACTTTATCTCTGACCTGCTGTTCACTGGCCTTCAGCACGGGGATTTCTTCGAGCTCTTCAATTCTGGAGGCAGGCTCCCGGACAATGATGAAAATCTTGTCGAAGCCCATAGAGGCGATAATGCGGGTAATGTCGGGGTTGGTAGAGATCAGAGTTGGCAAGAATTGACTTTGTTTTTGCGCCGCCAGGGCTATCTTGGCCAGCAGGCCCAGGGTAGTGCTGTCGATGATTTCCGTTTCCGTGAGATCAACCACAACCGTTTTGAACTGGGGATCACGGGTGATGGACTCAACCAGATTATCCAGCGTCGAACACAGGTTCAGCCGGATTTCCCCAATAAACTTCAGGACATAGATTCCCTGCTTTTCAGCTTGCAGGATTTTATAACCAGCCATTTTCACACTGCCACTAAGTCGACGACGTGTTGTCTGAACCATCTATGGTATCAGTTACCGATACTATCGCGATATCATCCGGCAGCTCCGAGATCTTACCAAGCCCCAGAGCGTCGCTCAGCGATGCGATAGTGTGACTACCTCCTGATACGAGTTCAAGTAGTGTCTTCTCCTTTTCATCCAGGGATTTGGCAGGAATCACTTCCAGAATCCCGTCTGAAAACAGCAACAGCCGGAACGGCTTGTCCAGCTTGACCTCGTAAACCTCCCACTCTGGCGCCTCAAACAACCCTACCGGGAGCCCACTGCCTTCCAGAAAACGGGTTTCGCCGCCCTCGAACGACAAAATCGGCATCGGGAAGTGTGCGCCAACCGCATAACTTAATGTACGGGTGGAAATCGAGATAATGCCAACAAATACGGTTACGTGCTTACCGAGACCAGTATCCAGAAGCTCCGAATTGATCCGTTCCAGAAACCGTTCCGGGTACAGGATATCGTCGCTGGATTGGCGGCGCATATTGCGCTGCAGGCGATTGGTCAGGTTCTTGAGCAGCACCGTGACAAACGCCGAGCTGGCGCCATGTCCCGATACATCGGCAATATAGACCAGCACCTTGTCTTCGGTAATGCGGAAGTAGTCCAGGAAATCGCCGCTCAGGTAGAGCGAAGGCTTGATCAGGTGGTCCACCTGTAAACCGGACAGACGCAGCTCGTGGTCAGGTAACATCTTGAGCTGGACCTTGCGCCCGGCATTCTGGTCAGCCCTCAGTTCCGCAATACCGGTGCGCAGTTCGCGGTTGGCTTCTTCAAGCTCCTGCCGGTACAACTGGTTCAGGCGATTCACCCTTACCCGGTCAAACAGTTTGCCGATAACGTCGTCCAGGGCGCCCTTGTCGTCGTTGCAGGGTTTCAGAACAACATCCGCTGCACCTGCCCTGAGGGCCTGGACAATCTCTGCACTGGATTCACTGCAGGTACAGGCAACGATGGGGGTAAAGCTGTCGGCTTCATCCAGCCGCTTGGACAGCTCCCGGATGGCCTCGGGGGGCAAATCTGCAAAGATGACATCGGGAATGTTATCTTCGAAAAGGCTTCGGGCGGCGCTGACATCGGGAAATCCAGTCACGTAGAAGCCTCTCGCTTCAAGGTAGCGGGACAAATCCGATCTAGCCTGTTCGTTGGCGTCAATAATCAGAATGCGCTCGGTGCGCGAGGTCATGTTGATTGCCTTAAACTACCAGCGATAAAAGAGAAATTGGCTTCATAACGCCTATTCTGGCATGCCCCTGTGATATAACAAGGGCCGTGTCATTAAATTGGGAGATTTGTAACCATGCGACGTGCCGTCAACGACCTGCTCGGAGCTTACGACAAGCTCATCATGGACCCCGTGCACGGCGGCATCCCCTTGTATCGGCATGAAATCCAGGTGATTGACCATCCCTTGTTCCAGCGCCTGAGAAACATCTGCCAGAACGACATCCTGAGCCTGGTGTTCCCCGGCGCGACCCACTCCCGTTTCCTGCACAGCATTGGCGTAATGCATGTCGGCACCCGTATGTTTCGTTCGATGATTGATGCCTACCTGCGGGAAAGGCAACTCAGCGAACGCACAGATCTGAGCCTGAGCCAGCTGGACGCCATCGATTACCTGGCCAAAACCATTCGCCTTGGCTGCCTGCTACACGACAGCGGCCACTCCAGTTTTTCGCACCAGTTCACCCAGGCCCGCCGCATCCGGGAACTTATGTCGCGACCCCAGCGTTTCCGGGACCTGTGGCGAGGGGTCGATTTCACCCGTTATCACCCGGAGGAGCCAGGAGAACTGGAACATGAACATTATTCCGTCCGGGTTGCCCATGACGTGCTTTCATCGGTAGATCTGGAGAACGCTGGGCTGAACGCCGTTGATGTGATTGGCATCATGGAGACCACCGACGTAACCCCAAGCGACACCTTCTGCCGCCACGCCCGCACCTTCTGGGAATTCATTGCCGGAGAAGATGCGGTCGCAGGCACCATCGGTCAACAGGACGTGCCGGCCCTGGTCATGGGGTTGCTGTCGTCCATCGTGTCCGGTGAGATCGATGCTGACCGGGCAGATTACATGCTGAGGGATGGTTTCCACAGTTCCGTTACCATCGGCGGGTTCAACCTGGACCACCTGCTAAGCAACCTGAGGTTTGGCTGGGATGTGTCCGAACCCTGGATGGGCCTGGCGATTACCCAGAAAGGCCTGGGTGCCCTGGAAGATTTCGTTTACAGCCGGTATCAGATGTACCGGAAAGTCTACGCCCACAAAACAGCCCTGGGTTTCGACTGGCTGCTGCGGGAAGCCATCAACGAAGTACTGGAAGACGCGGAAAACTTCGACTGGATCGACACCTGCCTGAGCGATATGAGGTACTTTGCCGAGCTGACCGATAACTTTTTCTGGGAAGCCTTCCGGAAAGTCGCCCGCAAGCATCCGAAAAGTTACTCATTCTGCATAGTAAACCGGGTGAAGCTGCACCACCTGGATACCCGGGAAAATCTCGACAAACAGCAGATTGCCGACCACAGCCACTGGCTGGCCGGCGAGCTGGCCATGAACCCGGGCAACGTGGTGACCTGCTCCATGCGCGCCCGTTTCTCAAATATCCAGGACAACTTCAACGGCATAAAAGTATTGGTGAAGAATCCGATCTCCCGGGAGCGCTCATTGCGCAAGATTACCGAGGTCAGCGCGTTTTTCTCGAAGTTTGGTGACGGCACCATCACTCATTTCTACAGCCGGCCGGAAGTCACCAGAATGGCGCCTCCCGACCTGCTGGAATAGGCCGGTACGCTACTGAATCGCGGCAACCAAACGGGTGGCGCTTTCCCACGCGCCTTCCACCCGGCCGCCAGCCAGCCAGTCGCCCGCCAGCCCAACCCCATTGTTTGCATCGTACCGATAGCCTGGCTGACTGCTCCAGGCCGACCTGGCATAAAGCCAGCGGTGGGCCACCGTCTCATCGGGTCGGGCATTGGTACCGGTTAACGCCGCGAATTCGCCCACCAATGCGTTACTGACATGGCCCGGCTCTGAATCCACATGGGCCTTGGTCCATTCCGGGGTGGCATGCAGTACCCACCATTGGCCGGAATCATCCCGTCCCGGCTTGGAGGAATTGTTGGCAACCCAATAGAGCACCTCAGAGTGCGGGCGCATGGCGTCTGCGTTCACCTCCGGTGGCTCCGGATAGTGAACCGCCACTGCCCAACACGGGAGAATCTGATCAACCGGCTTTTCCAGCTCTTCCGCCAGCCCGTCAAGCTGGCTCGCCAACAACAGCTCCCGGGCCTGGGCCGGGGGCGCGGTGATGATCACCTGGTCGAAAACGCCGTGGTTCAGCCCTTCTGTACACACCAGTTGCCACTGGTTACCGGAACGCTCCAACCGTTCAATTCTCACCTGGGCAGTGACATCAACGTGAGCAGACAATGCGCGGGTGATGGCAGTCATTCTCGGTACTCCAACATAACGCTTTTCTTCCGGAAACGGCTGCCAGTTCAGGGTGTCGTCCTGAAAACGAAATCTGGCCGGCCATTCGAGGAACGCATCGCTTCCCGCCCAGCGCTGCAAGAACGAAAGAAACTCACGGTTGCGGGCGGTAAAATATTGAGCACCAACATCGGCAGAGCCACTACCCACTCTCTTGGAGGCCATACGACCACCGGGCCCGCGACTTTTCTCAAACACCGTGACACTATGGCCCAGTTGGCCAAGTAAAATTGCAGCCGTGAGGCCTGCCAGACCTGAACCGATAACCGCTACGCTGCGTATTGATGTGGTGTCTGATGTCACTTTAAGCATGGTTGTATATGGCCCGATTGAATTACTGGTTAACAAACATTCTGAGATGGTTCGATTCCGAAGCCGGTTCAGATCACCTGGACTCCAGTTCCAGATCCTTTAACTGGGTGAGAGTGCTGCCTTTTATCGCATTGCATCTTGCTTGCCTACTCGCATTTTTCACTGGTGTCAGCACGTTTGCCGTCGTGTTCGCCGCAGCCTTTTTCATCATCCGGATGTTTGCCATCACTGGCTTCTATCATCGTTACTTTTCCCACAAGACATTCAAAACCAGTCGCGCCGCCCAGTTCGTGTTCGCCGTATTGGGTGCCAGTTCGGCCCAGCGGGGCCCATTGTGGTGGGCCGCTCACCACCGCCATCATCACCAACACTCCGATAATGCGGAAGACCTGCATTCCCCCCACCACGGCGGGTTCTGGTGGTCTCACGCTGGCTGGTTTACCTGTGATGCCGGTTTCAGCATGGATGAACGCCGGGTACGAGACTGGTTGAAATTTCCGGAACTCAAGTTTATCAACCGTTTCGATTCATTGATCCCGGTGGCGGCAGCCGTGCTGATCTACCTCCTTGGTGAAGCCCTGGCGGTTTGGGCACCGGGGCTGGGCACCAATGGTTTGCAACTGCTGGTTTGGGGATTTTTCATCTCAACGGTGTGCTTGTTCCACGCGACGGTATCCATCAACTCCTTGTCGCACGTGTGGGGAAAACGCCGGTTCGAAACCGACGACGACAGCCGAAACAATTTCTGGCTCGCGCTCATTACGCTGGGCGAAGGATGGCACAACAATCATCACCGGTGGCCACGATCCGTGCGCCAGGGGTTCCGGTGGTATGAAATAGATATTACCTGGTACGGGCTCTGGGCGTTGTCCAAGCTCGGGATAGTGTGGGATTTGAATCCAATACCGGCACACATCCAGAAAGAAACCCGTGAATTGGACGAACAGAGGAGGAAGCGCAAATGACGACTGCTTCTGCCATCGAGGTCGGCTCACCGAACCCCGCCCTGCCAGCTGTGCTCGACCAGTTCTGCGCCTTGTTCAATCAGCTGGATAAGGGCAATCTGAACAAACTGCAGCAGGTTTATGGTGAAGACATCGAGTTTCAGGATCCATTTGGAACGGTGAACGGCCTGGATGAACTGACGAATTACTTTGCCGACGCCTACGGCAACGTTATCCGCTGCCAGTTCCGCTTCAACAGCCCAGTGATCCAGGACTCCTGGTGCACGATTCCCTGGGTAATGGAGTTGCAGCACAAACGCATCAAAGGGGGAAAAACCGTAGAGGTTGAGGGTATCAGCCACCTCCGGATTCTGGACGGTCGGGTACGGTACCACCGGGATTACTTCGATGCCGGCCAGTTACTCTATGAAAATCTTCCGGTAGTGGGCGGCGTGATCCGCTGGGTCAAGGAGCAGGCAGGATGAGCAGACGCCTGGAAACCGCCAGCAACATCTGGCTGACCGGCGCATCGTCCGGTATTGGCGAGGCACTGGCAAAACAACTTGCCACCCACGGGCACAGGCTGATTGTCACCGGGCGCCGGAAGGAGGCACTGGATGCCCTGGTGAATCAGCATCCCGAACAGATGCTGGCCGCCCCCGCCGACACCACCAGTAAGAGTGACCTTGAGGCTTCAAAGGATTCTCTGGGCCACTTTGGTGATCTGGATATGGCGATACTCAATGCCGGTACCTGCGAATACCTGGAAATCGCCGAGTACGACAGCCGCGTTATTGAAGCCAACATGATAACCAATGTGGTTGGCACCGCCCGCAGCCTGGATATCGCGCTTCCTGCGCTCAGGGCCACACGGGCCAAAGGTAAACCGGCAACACTGGTGATCGTCAGTTCGTCGGCCTGGTGGTTTCCCTTTGGCCGGGCAGAGGGTTACGGCGCTTCAAAGGCTGCCCTGACCTACTTTGCTCACGCGCTGCGTGCCGACTTGGCGGCGGAAGGCGTCGACGTGGTGGTGGTCTCACCGGGCTTTGTAAAAACACCTCTGACGGACCGTAACGACTTCCCCATGCCCTTCATCATCAGCTCGGAAGATGCAGCCCACCGCATCGTTAAAGGGCTTGAAAAGGGTAAAACGGAAATCGCCTTTCCCCGGCGTTTTACCTGGCTGCTCAAGGCGCTGGGCGCCTTGCCTCAAGGCCTTGTGGATCGCATGGCCGCATCCATGGCCCGTAACAACCACTCTTGAACACTTTGGTAACAGGAAAAGATTGCATGAACCCGAATCGTCAGCGTATTGCTGTGATTGGTGCCGGTGTATCCGGCTTAACGGCGGCCTGGCTGCTCAGCGAAAAACACGACGTTCAACTGTTCGAGGCTGGCGATTATGCGGGTGGCCACACCAACACCGAGCAAGTTGAGGCTGGCGGGCGCGTTTGGCCGGTGAACACCGGTTTTATCGTGTTCAATGACTGGACCTACCCGAATTTTATCAAACTGATGGACCGCCTGGACGTAAAGTCGGAAGTCAGTAACATGAGTTTCAGCGTGGACTGCCATGTGTCTGGCCTGCAGTACAACGGGACCAGCCTCAATACGCTGTTTGCCCAGCGCAAGAACCTTCTTAACCTGAACTTTCTGAAGATGATCCGGGAAATCCTCCGGTTCAACAAGGAAACTCGCGCCGATCTCGCTGCCGGCCAGATTCCAGAAGGTGAAACCCTGGGCGAATACCTGAACCGCAACCGCTACAGCCGTTATTTCCGTAACAACTACATCGTTCCGATGGGTGCTGCTATCTGGTCTGCCCCGGAAATCGTATTGGAGCAGTTCCCGATCCGGTTTTTCCTGCAGTTTTTTAACAATCACGGCATGCTTTCGGTGGACGACCGCCCAACCTGGCGGGTGATTTCCGGTGGTTCCGCCACCTACGTGGACAAGATGATGGCGCGGCTGGGCGACCGCACTCACCTGAACAGTCCGGTAACGGCGATTACTCGGGACGAAGAAGGCGTCACCATTGTCGTGAACGGCCAACAGCACCGGTTCGATCAGGTTGTGCTGGCCTGCCATAGCAACCAGGCGCTGGCGATGCTGAATGATCCGACCGATCAGGAACGGGACATCCTTGGTGCCATCGGCTACCAGAAGAATGATGTAGTGTTGCACACCGATGCCAGCGTTTTGCCATCCACCCGGCTGGCCTGGGCAGCCTGGAACTACATGATTCCCGAACACAGCACCCAGCCGGTGTCGGTGACCTACAACATGAATACCTTGCAGAACTTCGATGATGCGCCTGAAACCTTCTGCGTTACGCTCAACCGCAGCCATGAAATCGACCCCGCCAAGGTCATCAAGCGATTTGAATACGACCATCCGGTGTTCACCCTCGAAGCCGTGGCCGCCCAGGAGCGCTATGACGAGATCGGCAACCGTAACCGGACCCACTACTGTGGCGCCTACTGGTTCAACGGCTTCCATGAAGACGGTGTACGCAGCGCATTGCGCGTTACCCGCGCGTTCGGGGTGGAGCTCTGATCATGGCCAGCCAGTGGCTAGAAGGCACTATAAGACATAGGCGTAAGATTCCGGTTTTGCACGAGTTTAAGTACAAGATCGGTATGCTGGCGTTAGACCTGGATGACTGGGAGACCATCACCTCTTCGAGCCCGTTCTTTTCCCTGGAACGGTTTAACTGGATGTCTCTGTACCGACGGGATTACCTGAACCCGGAAGTGCCCAGTCTGCGCCAGGCAGTGTTCAACCAGGTGAAAAGCGCCACTGGCTGGGCACCGGACGGCCCAATAGAGCTGATCACTCATCCGCGCTACCTGGGGTACGTCTTCAATCCAGTCAGCTTTTATCTTTGCTACAACCACGGTGAAAGCCCTCAAAACGGCGACGTTCCCCGAGTGATTCTGGCGCAGATTACCAACACACCCTGGAAGCAACGCCATGTTTACTGCCTTGAGTGCCATCAGCCCGGACCTACCCTGACCGGGGCGTGGCATACCGAACGCTTTGCCTTCAGCAAACGCTTTCACGTGTCCCCGTTCAACGGCATGGCTCAGCAGTACCAGTGGCTGTTCAGTTTCAAAGGCCCCGAGCTACGTATTCACATGAACGTGCAACAGGGACAGGAAAAACATTTTGATGCCACCCTGGTAGTCCAACGCAGCCCGTTTGAACGTAAAACACTGCACAGAAGCCTGAGGCGTTTTCCCCTGGAAACCCTCAAAGGCACGGCCGGCATTTACTGGAATGCCCTGAAGCTGAAGCTCAAGGGCGCGTCTTTCTACACCCACCCGGACAAGCTGGACAAAACGGACAGCCAATATCGAAAGGGCGTGGAAGATAAAGGCGCAGAGATCACTTTAACACCGGCACCCAGGCACTCAGATTCAGATATAGCGGGAAGGGTAAGCTCATGGAGAACCTGAACACATCCGTAGACAGCCAGCGCACCAGCCAAACTCCGCTGGTAAGCCGGATTGCAAAACAGCTTGTCTGCCAGCAGCTGTCACAACTGGCCCACGGCAAATTGGTGGTCAAGGAATACGGTGCTGAGGATCTCGTCTACGGTGACGGGGACCCGCAGTATCCGGCAGCGGAACTGGTCATCCATGATCACACCACCTGGCGTGATCTGGTGACTGGTGGCAGCGTTGGGGCCGCCGAGTCCTTCGTTGCAGGGGACTGGAGCTCTCCGGACCTGACCGCCCTCCTGCGTTTTTTCAGCCGAAACCTGGACACCATGAATGCCTTTGAAGACAAGTTCAGCTGGGTAAGCAAGCCGACCCTGAAAGCGCTGCATTGGCTGAACCGCAACACCCCTGCCGGTTCGCGTAAGAACATCAGTGCCCACTACGATCTGGGTAACGATTTGTTCCAGCTCTTTCTTGACCCAACCATGATGTATTCATCGGCCATTTACCCGAGCGCGGACTCAACACTCGAAGAAGCCGCGGTCTACAAGCTGGATACCATCTGCAAGAAGCTGGACCTGCAGCCAGAGGACCGTGTGATCGAAATAGGCACCGGCTGGGGCGGGTTTGCCATTCACGCCGCCAAGCATTATGGCTGCCACGTAACCACGACCACCATCTCCCGGGAGCAGCTTGAGCTGGCCAAAGAGCGGGTGAAAGCCGAAGGCCTGGAAGACCGTATCACCCTGCTGTTTGATGACTACCGTGACCTGACCGGGCAATTCGACAAGCTGGTGTCGATCGAAATGATTGAGGCCGTTGGACCGCAGTTCCTGGACAGCTACCTGGCCCAGATCAGCACGTTGCTCAAGCCGGACGGCCTTGCCCTGGTGCAGGCTATTAATATGCCGGAGCAGCGTTACGACCGGGCCCTGAAGAACGTCGACTTCATTCAACGGTACATTTTCCCGGGCAGCTTCATACCCTCATTCGGAGCCATTATCACGTCCATGCGCCGCGGATCCAACCTGGTGCTGACCCACTCCGAAGACTTCGGCTTCCATTACGCCCGCACCCTGCGCGACTGGTGTGACCGGTTCATGGCAAACCGGAACACCCTGCTTGAACGTGGCTACGACGAGGCCTTCCAGCGTCTATGGCACTTCTACTTTGCCTACTGTGAGGCGGGCTTCAGCGAACGGGCCATTGGCGTGGCCCACCTGGTGCTGGCCAAGCCCGCCAACAAACGCGCCAACATACTCAGTTTATGATCGCCTCAGACACCGCCCGCAATATCCTGAACTTCGCCCTGTTCCAGACAGGCTGGCTGGTGTGCGTTCTGTTTCCCGGCCTGGCTGCCGCCGGGCTGGTGTTGATATTTCTGGCCATCCACTTTGCGTTGGTGAGCCAGAAGCGCTTTACCGAGCTCCAGTTCATCGGCTTCGGAGTGGTGCTTGGCAGCCTGATGGATACACTCTGGTTCCGAACCGGTGTACTGGGCATCAATGGTTCCGATGAAGTGCTGGTTGCGCCCCCCTGGCTGGTCGCTATCTGGGCCATATTCATGACCACCCTGTGCCACTCACTGGGCTGGATAGCGCAACGCAAATGGCTACCTTATGTGTTTGCGCCGATCGGAGGGCCGTTCGCCTATTGGTCCGCCAGCAAACTGGGTATCGTCACCCTGCCCGACCTCACGATCTCTCTGGCCGCCATGGCCGTGGGGTGGTTCCTGTTATTCCCGTTGCTGCTTTTCGTTCGGAAGACCCTGTACTCGGAGTTGCAGCCATGATTCGTTCAGCCATTACCTTCAGCGCCCTGACCATTCTGGCACTGCCCGTAAACGCCAACCAGTTCGTGTTCACCGGCACAGCCAAGAGTAACGGTGGCACGTTGCTTTACCAGGAAGTCCATCGGGTTGAGGGCCATTGTGCGGAAGGCATCTTCGAACCCCAAACTCACTCAGTGAACTACCGAAAGGAACCTGGCGAGGACCCCTTCGCAACCAAACAGATGAACTATGAAGACTCCTCGCTCCGCCCGAGCGTGGATTTTCAGCAACCGGACTTCAACGAGAGCCTGATAATCACCTACCCGGAGGCGAACCGCCTGGATATTGAATGGCAGACTCCCGCCGGCGACGTTGAGAGGTACGAGGTAGATTTTGATAATCGGTTAGTGGTGGATGCCGGTTTTGATCATCTGGTCCGCGCCAACTGGGGCCAGGTTACCCGGGGAGAGTCGGTGGAGTTTCGCTTCCTGGGCCCGACACGGGGCGAGCATTATGGGTTTGTACTGGAACCCACCCGCAATAACCAATTGAACTCTGATGTTGTCCTTCGTATTCGCCCCACCAGCCTGGTTCTCCGGTTTCTGGTTGACCCTATCGTGCTGGGGTACAACAAAGAGGGCGCACTGACCGAGTACCTTGGCCTTACCAACATCCGTGAAAACGCAGATGCCAATTTCACCGCGCACATCCGCTACGAGGTGGAACAATACCCGGATTGTGAACTGACGCCCTGAACCCGGCCCGGCCGCCAAACAGATAACCGGCCACGGTGTGGTAAACTCTCGGGCAAAACGTACCGGAGACTCCACCCCCATGATGTTTGTGTCGTTTAACGTCAACAGTATCCGCACCCGTCTGCACCAGCTTGAAGCTGTGATCGAGCAACTGAACCCGGATATCATCGGGCTTCAGGAAACCAAGGTCACTGACCAGGAATTCCCGGTAGATGACATCCGCAAACTCGGCTACCACGTGCACTTTCACGGCCAGAAAACCCATTATGGCGTCGCCCTGCTCTCCCGGGCCGAGCCCGAGTCGGTCCAGAAGGGATACAGCACCGATGACGACGATGCCCAGCGCCGTCTTATAACCGGTCGCTTTACCGTGAACGGAGAGCCGCTGACCGTGATCAACGGCTACTTCCCCCAGGGTGAGAGCCGGGATCATCCGGTGAAATTTCCCGCAAAACAGAAGTTTTACCGGGATCTGATGGCCTACCTGGACGACTTGAAGAGCCAACCTGGCCATGTGATTGTCATGGGCGACATGAACATCTCGCCCACAGACAAAGACATCGGCATTGGCGCGGATAACGCCAAGCGCTGGCTGCGCACCGGGAAATGCAGTTTTCTGCCAGAGGAACGGGAATGGCTTGCCCAGGTTGAAAGCCGGGGTTATACCGACGTCTTCCGCCACCTGCACCCGGACGAAGCCAATACCTTCAGCTGGTTTGACTACCGAAGCAAAGGTTTTGAACGGGACCCTAAACGGGGCCTGCGAATTGACCTGATAATGGCCAGCGACAGCCTGCTGCCCAAAGCCACAGAGGCCGGCGTATCCTATGATATCCGAGGTATGGAACGGCCCTCAGACCACTGCCCGGTATGGGCGCGGTTTGACCTCTGAGGAATCGATTCAGCGATTATGAAAAAAATCAAAACCAGGGACAGGATTCTCGGCACCAGCCTGGCGCTGTTCAACAGCCTGGGCGAGCCGAATGTCACCACCCTGCTGATCTCCGATGAGCTGGACATCAGCCCGGGCAACCTCTATTACCACTTCAAAAGTAAAAGCGACATTGTCGACGAGCTGTTCCAGAGCTTTGAAGCAGAAATGGTGGACTTACTCGCGGTGCCGGACGACGCCGATATTTCACTGGACCAGTTCAGCTTTTTCCTGCATTTGCTGTTTGAGGCTGTCGCCCGATATCGTTTTCTGTATCAGGATCTGGTGAACGTGCTGTCTCGCTACAGCCAGCTGCAAGTGCGGTTTAAACGGATTCTGGCGAAGAAAAAAAATGCGTTTCGGGTTTTGTGTGAGAGCTTTCAAAGCCAAGGGGTCATGACCATCAGTGAAGACGAGCTGCTCTCACTGTGCGAACAGCTCACCCTGACGGCCTGCTATTGGAGCAGCTTTGACACGCTGTCCCACCTGGATGACCGGGAATCAGTAGATCCGGGCAAGGGAGTGTATCAAATGCTGCACCTGATCCTTCCGTACCTGGCGGAACAGGAGCAACAGGAGATTCAGCTGACCAGCCGCAGCTACCTTTGAGGGTTATTCTTCTTCATCCGAGGCTGGTGAATCACCCCGCAATCTGGCCAATTCGCTTTCCAGCGCTTCAATCCTGCGTTCCATCGCTTCAATTTCCTCGCGCCGGTGAATACCAAGGCGACGCAAAGCACCGGATACGCGCTGGTCGAACATGTGCTCAAGCTTGTCCCAGGTTCCGGTCGCCTTTTCCTTAACCTCACCAACGCGACCCTCTACGGTCTTGATCTGCTTTTCCACCACGCCCCGGGTCCTGGTTTCCAGTTGCTCACCCTCCTGCACCAGGCGCTCAAAAAACTTACCCGCGTCTTCCTCGGCCTTGGTGTATGCACCCAGACCCGCAAGCCAGATCTGGCGGGCGGAATCCTTGATTTTGTCCGCCAGCTGCGGATCATTTTCCGGGTTTTTATCGTCGTGGTCTGACATGAATACCTCTTGGCAACAAAGCGGGAACGGTCTGGCCCCATTGTATTACAGCCAAACGGGGATTTCAGTGGTCATACACACCTCCCTGAAACCCGCATAACGAAGGGGCGCAGTATAAACACCCAAGGCATATGAAAAAATGTTTTCAAACGAAAGCCGCTCTCACTTGAACTGCTCACATTATGGTCAATACTTCCCGTTACCGGCATCCCAGTTGATGTCGGTTTGTCTGGAAGTCTTTCATGGATACTACTCGCACGCCTCTGCCCGGCATTCCTTGCCGGGCTTTTTTTTGGTTCATCGCGCTTTACCGGGAAATGCTGCTTTTATCTTCAGAAAGAAGTAGTCGTTATCCCGGTAGCCGTAGGCCACCCGCTTGATCACCTTGATCTT
Organism: Marinobacter sp. KM021; assembly: GCF_050707965.1. Classification (NCBI taxonomy): domain Bacteria; kingdom Pseudomonadati; phylum Pseudomonadota; class Gammaproteobacteria; order Pseudomonadales; family Marinobacteraceae; genus Marinobacter; species Marinobacter sp. KM021. The sequence goes on along the minus strand of NZ_CP136129.1, from coordinate 1,137,498 downwards.
GTTGTTCATTCCCTCCAACACACTGGTGTTCAACCGGTAGACCGCGCTGGCGATAATGCCGTCGACGTAGCCCTTGAGGCGCCTGGCAAACTGCTGCACGGGGGCCAGCCCACTACTCATAGCCAGATTTAGCCAGTCTTGCCAGCGTTGTCTGGCATCGGCCTCTGAGGGAGCGTACCAGAGCTCTTTGAGCTGGTCTTTCAGGACGTAGACAGTCATCAGGGGCTGGTTGGCTTGCAGCAGTTCTTCGAGCTTCAGAGCCTGCTCGTCCTTGAGGTTGCCTCGGTTTCTGAGCAACAGCCAGCGACTTCGTTTCACTACTTTGCGAGCCGGCTTGTCGTGTCGAAGCTGATTGGCCTGATCGACCCGGACACGGTCAATCACTTCCCGTCCGAACTTTGCTACAACGTGGAACAGGTCATAGACCACCCGTGCTTGTGGGCAGTGGTGCTGAACTTCCAGGTCCATGGCGGTATTCATATCCATCGCCACGGCTTCGATCTGGCCACAGGTTTCCGGCCCCAGCCATTCAAAGAAGGGGCGTACCGCTGCTCGACTGCGGCCTTCTCCAACCCAGAGGACTTGTTGAGTATCCGCATCAATCGCCACGGTGGCGTAGCGGTGTCCCTTGAACAAGGCGAACTCATCCATGATCAGTCGACGAATCCGGCGTTTATCTGGCTCAGTCACTTCTCGTTTGAGGCGCCGATGGTCGATGGCCTTGACCGTATGCCAATGCAACCCTAGCAGCGTTGCCACATGTTGGATCGGCATCAGTCGTACCAGGGATTCAATCCAACTGACCATGCCTGCCGTCAGACGCTGTCGCCCTGGTAACCAGCGAATCTGTTCAAGCTTGGGGCCACAGGTCGTACAACGAACTCGGCGAACTGGCACGTCCAGCCAGACGCGGTATTGGAACAGGTCGCGTTCTCGGACTCGTCGGGTGCTGATGTCATGGATGGCAAGCGTGTGCTGATTACAACCACTGCAGCATGGCAAGTAATCGTCGGCAGGTTGCAGTCGGATGAGCAGAGATTGAGCGTCAATCTGGGCATACGATTCTATCGTGAATCCTTCCCAGAACAGGGCAAGAGGATTAGCATTCATAGGGACGGCGGTGAGTCGGTCAGGTTTGTTGTTTTGGCGAACTCAAAACTAACCGGTTTGACCGCCGTCTCCTACTTTTTCACGCTAACCCGCGATGAACCTTTTTTTTTGGTATTATCGCCCATACTTATAAGCTTATTCCTCAAAGCGAAACCTGGAGCACGTAAATGATTGAGATTGCCTGGAGCCAGTTTACCCCTGGCACTGCACTAACTGGCGGTATTCTGATTGGGCTGGCCGCCGCCAGCTTCCTGCTTCTGAACGGCCGCATTGCCGGCATCAGCGGCATACTCGGCGGTTTGCTTACCCCCACCAGAAGCGACATTCTGTGGCGAATTGCCTTTCTTGCCGGGCTGATTGGGGCACCAGCGATTTGGACACTGGCAGGCCAGTTACCACCTATCGAAATCAACGCCGGTTACCCTGCCCTGATTGTCGCCGGCCTGCTGGTGGGCATTGGAACACGCTATGGGTCCGGCTGTACCAGCGGTCATGGGGTTTGCGGTTTGTCCCGGCTGTCTGTTCGTTCCCTGGTGGCCACCCTCAGCTTTATGGGCATGGGGTTCGTGACCGTTTATGTTATCCGTCACCTGATTGGAGCCTGAAGCCGTGAAATATCATATTGCTTCCCTGTTTGCCGGCCTGATTTTTGGCCTTGGTTTGATTGTTTCCGGTATGGCCAACCCGGAAAAAGTCCTCGGATTTCTGGATATCGCCGGTGCCTGGGACCCATCCCTGGCCTTTGTCATGGGCGGTGCGGTTATTGTTGGGCTGGTAGCCTTCACCATCGCCCGCAGACGCACATTGTCATTCCTGGGCTTCAACATAAAGCTCCCCACCAACACCCAGATCGATAAACGGCTGATCGTCGGTAGTATGATGTTTGGGGTCGGCTGGGGTATTGCGGGATTCTGCCCGGGGCCGGCTTTGGTTGCCTTTGGTGCGGGCGAAATCAAAGCTGTGGTCTTTGTTGCATCGATGGTCACAGGTATGATTCTGTTTGAAATTGCTGAGCGTATACGGGCATCATCCGGTCATAATGCCTAACCCCTGAATAACACGACCCGATCACAACATTGTGCCGGGCCCCAAGGGGCCCGTCTTTAAATCCCCGGCCATCAACCATTGGAGCCCCAAGTGGATATCAGAAAGATTGATGAAACCCTATCGGTAGCCCCCCAGATTTCGGTTCAGGATGTTGCCGAAATTGCCAGGCTCGGCTTCCGGACCCTGGTTGCAAATCGCCCGGACCGTGAAGAGCCCGGCCAACCCGCCATGGCGGACATAGAAGCGGCAGCGCGGGAACATGGCCTGGAGTGGGTATTCCTCCCGGTGGAGTCTGGCAATATCACCGATCAGGACGTTGACCAGTTTGCGCCGATGATCCGGAATGCCGATAAACCCGTACTGGCCTTCTGTCGGTCTGGAACCCGCTGTACCGTGCTGTGGGCCCTGAGTGCCGCACGGGAAACCCAGCCGGAGGAGATTCTGTCCAAAGCTCATCGCGCGGGATATGACATCACGGGCCTTATACCGCGACTGGCACAGCAGGCTGGCAAGCATTAACCCACCACCATCGGATAGCATCAATGCCATATAAAGGGACGGATCAGTTCAGCCATAACGAGCCCGAACGCCTGGGGGTACTTGTGACCAACCTTGGCACACCAGACGCCCCCACCACACCAGCGCTGAGAAAGTATCTTGCCGAGTTCCTGTGGGACCCAAGGGTGGTAGAAGTACCCCGCCCCATCTGGTGGTTGATCCTCCATGGCATCATCCTGAGAATCCGGCCAAGAAAAAGCGCCCAGGCCTATGCCAGTGTCTGGCAACCGGAGGGCTCTCCCCTGCTGATACACACCGCCAAACAGGCGGAAGGCATTCGGGAAGCGCTGAAGAAAAAGTATGGCAGCAACGTGGTGGTGGGTTTTGCCATGCGCTACGGCAACCCGTCAATTTCCCGGGTATTGGAAGACATGCAGCAACAAGGTGTTCGCAAGCTGCTTGTCCTGCCGCTGTACCCCCAGTATTCGGCATCCACCACTGCGTCTACCTTTGATGCCATCGCCGCCGACTTTACCCGCCGCCGCTGGCTGCCGGATTTCCGGTTTGTGTCTCACTATCACGACTACCCGCCCTACATTGAGGCCATGGCACGCCATATTGAGGCGCACTGGGCCAATCATGGCCGGCACGAAAAACTCATCCTGTCGTACCATGGCGTCCCCCTGAAATACCTGCTCAAGGGCGATCCTTATCACTGTGAATGCCATAAAACCTCACGCTTGCTGGCCGAACGGCTTGGCCTTGGCCAGGACGACTACCTGACGACCTTCCAATCGCGCTTTGGGCGGGAAGAATGGCTGCAACCCTACACCGACGAAACCCTTAAATCCCTACCGGAAAAAGGTGTAAAATCTGTAGATGTCTTCTGCCCGGGGTTCTCTTCGGACTGCCTCGAAACCATCGAGGAAATCAACGAAGAAAACCGGGAATACTTCATGGAGTCCGGGGGTGAAGCCTTTGGCTACATCCCTTGCCTGAACGCCACACCCGGCCATATCGACGCATTGGTGCAACTGGTGGAAGACAACCTGAAAGGGTGGGCCGTGCCTGACAACAGCCCGGACAATCTGGCTGCCAGGCAGAAATGCGCAGAAGCCCGGAAACAGGCGACGTTTCCCGGCCGGACGGATATCTGAGACGACCGGTACGCTATGAAACTGAATTGCGATCTCGGCGAGAGTTACGGCGCCTGGCAGATGGGCCAGGACGATCTGGTCATGCCCCTGATCGACATGGCTAATGTGGCCTGCGGGTTCCACGCCGCAGATCCCATGGTCATCCGCAACACGCTGGCGCTGGCATCGCGTTACCACGTGGAGATTGGCGCTCACCCTTCGTACCACGATCTCAGCGGATTTGGCCGGCGGTCTATCCACCACACCCCGGAAGAAATCGAAGCCCTTCTGCTTTATCAGTTGGGCGCCCTGGAGGGCATGTGTCGTAAAGAAGGTTTAAGCCTGAGTTACGTGAAGCCCCACGGCGCCTTGAACAACGACATGATGCGGGACCCAACCCTGTTGCACGCGGTCATGGTTGCCACCCGAACCTTCCGGCAGGATCTGCCCCTGATGATTCCGGTCACCCGGAAATACCGGGAGCATCAGCAAATGGCCGCCGATGTCGGCGTTCCCCTGCTGCTGGAAGCCTTTGCCGACCGAGCCTACGACGACGAAGGCCAACTGGTGTCCAGACGCCAGGCTGGGGCGGTGCACGAAGACCCTGAAATCATTGTGCGCCAGGCCCGGTACTTTGCCGAAAAAGGTGGCGTATTCAGTGCCACCGGTAACTGGCTTGAACTTCCTGCAGACAGCCTGTGCGTTCATGGCGACAACGAAGCCGCGCTTGAGGCGATCAAGGCCATCCGCAAGGCTCTTGGCAAACCCGGGCAATGATTGAAGCGGTTTCGGAAGATACCATCCTGATTACCCTGGCCGAGGCCATCGACGAGAGCCTGCCTGCCCGCATCGCCGGACTTGCCGACAACATTCGCAGTGCCTGTCTCCCCTGGTTAGTCGATATAGTTCCCTCATACACCACGCTGATGGTGGTCTACGATCCATTGAAGATCGACTTTCGGCAGGCTGTGTCTGAGCTGAGGCCACTGGTTACCCTCGAAAACACCTGTAAGCGCGCGCCGGATGAGAAGGGCCGACTGGTTGAGCTGCCGGTTTACTACAGCACCGAGACCGGGCCTGACCTGCAATGGCTGGCCTCAGAGTGCGGCCTGGAGTGCGAGGACATCATCCGCAAACACAGCGCCGTTGAGTACCGGGTCCATGCCCTTGGGTTTGCTCCCGGATTTGCCTTTATGGGGCAAGTGGACCCCACCATCGCCGCGCCCCGAAAGACCAGCCCCCGCAAACGGGTGCCCGCTGGCAGTGTTGGCATAGCCAACCGGCAGACCGCGGTCTACCCGCAGGCATCCCCTGGCGGCTGGCAATTGATTGGCCGGTGCCCGACACCCTTGTTCGACCAAACCAGCCTGTCACTGCTCAGGGTCGGCGACCGGGTGAGATTCAAAGCCATAAGCCGGGAGGCGTTTCTGGCCGCGGGCGGGGAGCTGACCCCATGAGCTTTCTTGAAGTCGTCCGCCCCGGCGTACAAAGCACCATTCAAGACAGCGGTCGTCGGGGTTATCGCCACCATGGCCTCGCGGCAGGCGGCGCACTGGATCTGATCAGCTATACCTGGGCCAACAAACTGCTGGATAACCCTCGCAATGCCGCCTGTCTGGAGATCGTGATGGGAGGCTTCCATGGGATTGCCCGCGGCTCGCTTCAGATTGCCATCACCGGTGCAGCAACCTGCGTAACGATAAACGGACAACCCATTGAACAATGGCAGACCTTGAACCTGAATGACGGCGACGAGCTGGCGATTTACCATTCAAAGCACCATCGGCTTGTCTACCTGGCCATGGCGGGTGGGCTGGATTCGCCGGAACAATTCGGGAGCCATTCGGTGGTTGTTCGAGAAAAGCTCGAGGGCCAGGGCCCGGTGCAGGCGGGAGACCGATTGATGCCGTTGCAGCCAAAGCGCCAAGTGCCAGAGCGGAAAGTACCCGATCACCAGCGTCCCGACCTTGATGCAGAAACGGTTATCCGGCTGATTCCGGGCTATCAATACCCTCAGTTTCAGCGAGCGGATATCATCCGGCTAACAACCAGCCGCTATACGGTTGGCGACCAATCCGACCGCATGGGCTTTCGACTCCAGGGAACGCCCCTGAGCTCCCCGCCCCCCGGAATTATTTCCGAAGGCATCGCCCTTGGAGCCGTCCAGTTTCCCGGTGATGGTCAACCTATCGTCTTGCTGAACGATTGCCAGACCATTGGTGGCTACCCGAAGCCCGGCGTCGTTCCCGCCGTGGATTGCGGCCTTCTGGCCCAACAACTGCCTGGTGCCAGCGTCCGGTTTGAATTGTGTGACCTGGCTACTGTGCAGAATCAGCGTCGCCTTTTTGAGCTTCATTACCAGAACACTCGCTGGTGTCAGACCGGCCAGGAACTTGAGTGGCTCTGATGCCTCCGGCATGGCCCAGGTCGGGAACAGCCTGGCAAAAGGTGCATTCCTCGGTATCCACTGCAGCACCGCCGGTTTCCACGTAACGCACCCGGTGGCTAGCGCTCCCACGATTGGCAGAGACGGCAAAGCGCCGGTTCTTTCGATCCTGCTCGGTTTCCGGAATCTGGCTCTGATCCTGATCCATTAAAGCACCTGCTCACAACGGGCATTCGATTTCACACCAGTGTACTGGATTCGCAAAGAAGTTTAATACGCAGGAAGTTACGTAGTCTGTCGAAGGTATCGATTGGGGAGTATAGAGACCGGTGTCAGGAAGAAAAATGGCGGTGGGCCAGGGATTCGAACCCCGGGACGGCTATTAACCGTCGGCGGTTTTCAAGACCGCTGCATTCAGCCACTCTGCCAGCCCACCGTCTTACCGAAAAAACGCCAGAAGGCGTATTTCCGTTGCTGCCGTTGCGACAGCGGGTGGAATGATACCGGATTTGCCATTACTGTCAACGCCTTGAAGAAAAAACGTTGGAAATTCCACTGGTTCTGGTCACGGTGCGAGCAAGATTACACCAGTTTAATGGAATCCATTGGGGCATTTTCTGTCGTAAATGATTGAAAGTTGCGGATTCGACATTATCATGGGACTCAGTATCCAGTTGCAATAAACGGAGATGACAATGGAAGACAGACGTTTCGGCGTTCAGAACAACCAGGCTGCCTACCCGCAGTCCGGTCAAGCCACCGGCGTAACAGCGGGCATTGATGAAGATGCGCTGAAGGTACTGCGCAACACCTACATGCTGCTGGGCATGACCCTGGCCTTCTCGGCCCTGACTGCGTTCCTGAACATGAACGGCACGCACCCGGGCTTCCTGATCACCATCGTTGGCTATATTGGCCTGCTGTTCGCGACCTATAAGCTCAAGAACAGCCCCTGGGGCATCGTCACCACCTTCGCCCTGACCGGCTTCATGGGGTACACCCTGGGCCCGATCATCGGCGCGTTCGTGGCCGCGGGTGCCTCTCAGATTGTCGCCCAGGCACTGACCCTGACAGCCGTAGCCTTTGTTGGCCTGTCAGCCACCGCGCTGATCACCAAGAAAGACTTCAGCTTTATGTCCAGCTTCCTGACGGCCGGTGCGTTCGTGCTGATCGGTGCCATGCTGCTGGCCTTCTTCATGCAGAGCTCTGCCCTGCATCTGGCGGTATCCGCTGGCTTCACCATTTTCGCCTCCATCATGATCCTGTTTGAAACCAGCCGGATCATCAAAGGCGGCGAGCGTAACTACGTGATCGCAACCGTTGGCCTGTACGTGGCCATCTACAACCTGTTTGTCAGCCTGCTGCACCTGCTGGCGGCATTCAGCGGCGACGATTGATTCGCCAGAGCAATGCGTTGAACAGGAACCCCGGCCTTTGCCGGGGTTCTTGCTTTCGGTAAACTGAAATCCGATCCATTTCTGACCGGCAACCTATCGTTATGTCCCCTGGCCTTTCTTACACCCTGGTTATTACCGGCGCTCCCTGGTCTAGCCAGGCACCACAAACAGCACTGGCATTCGCACAGGAGCTGATTGCAGCCGGCCACCACATCGACCGGGTGTTTCTTTATGGCGAGGGCGTACACCTAGCTTCAGCCCTGAGTACGCCCCCCTCCGATGAACCCCACTGGCCTGGCCAGTGGGCAGATTTCCTTGCTGACAACCAGACGCCAGGGGTCGCCTGCATTGCCTCGGCCTTGCGCCGGGGAATCGTCGACCAGGGCGAACAGGCGAGGTATGAACTCAGCGCCAACAACCTTCGCCAGCCATACCAGATAGCGGGCTTGGGGGAATGGGTGGAAGGCAACCTGAAGTCTGACCGCGTGATCTACTTTCATGGGAGCCACTAAGATGACCACCTTGATTGTGATTGATCAGGCTCCGTATGGCTCCTGGTCCGGTCGCGAAGCGCTGGATATGGTGTTTTCCCTGGCAGCCTTCGATCAACCAGCGGCATTGCTCTTTATCGGCGCTGGTGTTAACTGGCTGCGCAAATCCCAGGATGCCGGAGGCATCGGCCAGAAAACGGTTGAAAAGAATCTTGCTGCGGCACCGGTGTTCGGAGTCGAACAGATTCTCGCGGAACAATCCGCCTGCGAACGTTTTCGGCTTGGTGAGGAAGACAGGCTGAATGGCGTGGAACTGATTCCATCGGTCAGAGACGCCCTTGATCGCTTTGAACGGATCGTTTTTGCAGGCTAAGGATGACGGAATGACACAGGAACAAACGATTCAGGCGACACTTCATATCCTGAACAAATCACCCAGTCACCCAAGGTTCGCAACCTGTCTGGCAGCCGTTCACGAAGGAGACACGCTGGCACTGGCGGAAAATGCGGTACTGGCGGTAACAGACAGCACCACTAGCCTGCCCCGAAACTGTGTTGCCCTTGGCGCAGACCTTGAGGCCAGAGGCCTGGCAGGCAACCCCAATGTACAAATCATCAGCTATGGCGATCTGGTGCGCCTGACTGCCGAACATTCACGCACCGTGAGCTGGTAATACAATGACGACTTTGCCGTTACGCAACAACGAGGGTTTTCTGGAAGACGCTGGCAGCTGGACCCCTGAGGTAGCACAAGAGATTGCCGCCGAGGACAGCATACAGCTAAATGAAAATCACTGGGAGATCATAGATTTCCTGAGGGAATTCTACAAACAACATGAAATGTCTCCGCCGTCAAACCGGTTATTTGTGAAGGCAGTGAAAGAAGCGTTCGGGGACGACAAGGGCAACAGTATCTACCTGATGCAGTTGTTCCCAGGCACACCCGCCAAAACCGCCTGCCGGATTGCCGGGCTACCCAGGCCAACCAACTGCCTTTGATCAGCGATCGCCCTGCCCGGGTGGCCGGCTACCATTGCTGGATTGGGATTTCTGCATTTCGGCAGTCGAGCCCAGAAAGCTGCTGAGCCCGTTCTCGAACAGATTGGAGCCAAACTTCAGGAATTGCTTGGTCGACTCCTTGGTCGCGCCTTCCCATGCATTTTGCGGGAGCTGCCGGACGGCATCGGCGACGCCTTTGTTGACGCCCTTGGCCACCTTGGGCTCGATCTGGTCAGCGGCTTCCACCAACTCCCGCATGCGTTCAGCCAGCCAGGGCCGAACCACGAGGTACCAGAACGCAAACAGAACAGCCGCCACCGTACCAGCGGTCAACAGCACCTGAACAATCATCAAAACCCACACAGACATTACCTGTCTCCCTTGTTAGCCACCCAGTGGCGGCATCGGCAGCTGGTTCATCGCGATAAACTGAATCAGGCCGGCCACTGCGCCGAACAAGCCCCCAACAAACATCAGCTGGAGCTCTTCTTCTCTGAACGCCGGCCGCAATATGTCCTGGAACTCCTCCGGACGGAGCGATTTCATCTGGCCCGCCAGCACACCGGCCACAATGGGTGCCCGCTCCTTGTTAAAAGCGGGATCGTTGAACACATCCCGGGTGGCGATCACCGCCTTCTGGTTCATCACTCGCTTGAGATCAGTGTAGCCAGTCATACCAACCGTCACCTGTGCCGCCAGCTTCATAACCATGGAGTTATCGAGCATTGGGCGCAGATGCTTCTGGATGATCGCTCGGGTTCGTGCTCCGTGCTGGCCATTGATCATGGCGTCCGCCACCTTCTCAACGGTGATCAGTTCCTCGGCCACCAGACGTGCCCAGGTATCACTGATCTGCTCCTGACGGCGCAGAAACAACCCCTGAATCCGCCAAAACAGAACCCGGCGAGGGCGAAGCGGTGCAAAAATCAGATTAATGGCGATCCAGTTGGTGATAAAGCCAATGGCAAAACCACCGACCGGCAGCAGCCATGGCTCCGGATAGGCCAGCCACAGCGGCGCCAGGATGGCACCCAGCAAACCGCCAATGATGGCACCACGGTTAATGACCGATTGCAATTCAACGGAACCGGCTTCCCGGAAAATGCGATTCATCAGGTCAGGATGATTTTGCAATTCGCGGCTGAGCAGTGCTTTCAGATCCACCAGCTCATTCAGGTCGTCACCGAAATCCTCAACCAGCTCTTCAATCCTGTCCGGCAGCTGCTGCCTGGCCCATTGGTAGATCCTGGCGCGAACAAACAGCGGCAGGTTATCCCACAACACCGGCTGCACTTCGTACATGACTTCGTCGATGTATTCATCCATCCGTGGTGAAACCTGTGCCACCACCTGTTGAACAATGCGCTGGGGCTCCAGCTTTTGATAGACGGTATTCAGATCACCAAACTGCTGCAGCGTCCGGTCGATACAGATGTGCGCCATCTTCTCGGCTTTACGGGGGATAACACCCTGCCAACCAATAACGCCAATGCCGATGAAACGCACCGGGTGAAATGACATCTGTATCGCAAGCCAGTTCGTAAACCAGCCGACGACAGCAGCCATCACAGGTACGGATAAGAGAGCAAGGTCGAGCAAGTGTTACCCCGGTTTCAAGTCTGGCGGCAATGGCGCCGCTGATATCACTGTTTTTTATGGCACGGTACAGCAACCGTGCACGGTTCTGTTAATCAACAGGATAATGGAGTATTGCAGATATCAGGACATTGGCCGTGTAGCCACGAAAGACAGGCATCTGCGGCAGCCGCCGCGGTGAACGACGGCCTGGCAGAGGTAATGCAGAAATTACTGATAGTAGGCGTTTTCAGTGTTCGAGTGGTCGGTCACATCACGAACCGCAGTGATCTCCGGAACCCGCTCCTTGAGGGTTTTCTCAACACCTTGCTTGAGGGTCAGGCTGACGGCGGAACAGCCCTGGCAACCGCCACCGAAACGCAGCACTGCCACCGACTCCTCAACGATCTCGACCAGCGATACATCACCGCCGTGGGCCGCCAGATTGGGGTTGATCTCAGACGCCAGCACGTAGTTCACCCGCTCAGGAAGGGGGGCGTCATCAGACACCTGGGGCACTTTGGCGTTCGGCGCCTTGATGGTCAACTGGCCGCCCATCTGGTCTTTGGAGTAGTCCACGTAGGCATCTTCCAGAAACGGTACCGAGTTATGGTCCAGGAACAGGGTGAATTTCTGCAGATCAACCTGCTCGTCTGTAGGGACGACTTCGTTTGGCGGGCAATAGGCCAGACAGGTCTCGGCATTGCGGGTACCCGGCTGGGTGACGAAAATACGAACGCCCATGCCCTCGACATCCTGCTTTTCAATCAGTTGCGCAAGATAATCCCTTGCGGAATCAGTGACAGTTACCAAAGCCATGCTTCCTACCTGTTTTCAAATGTAGTCTCTATTTTAGGAGAGTTCGCAGGAACTTAAAAGACCAAGTAAAATAGTCGGGCTTTAACAGGATAATGAATTGCACGTATAACCTCCCGCCAGGAACTTTGTGGTCAGTGCTCGATAATGATCATCTGTATTAAGACGTATACGTACAATTTTGCTATGATCCCGCGCCGTCCGAACAAACACGACGTTATTAATGACCCCGGAAGAATTCCCTATGACCGATCGTACTACCCGCCTGGAACAGCTTCATAAGGCCCTCAAGGAACGCATCATCATCCTCGATGGTGGCATGGGCACCATGATCCAGAACCAGAAGCTGGACGAAGCCGCATTCCGGGGCGACCGATTCAAGGATTTCGACCGGGACGTTCAGGGCAACAACGATCTCCTCAACCTGACCCAGCCGGCCCTGCTCCGCAATATCCACGCAGACTACCTGGATGCCGGCGCAGACATCATCGAAACCAACACTTTCAATTCCACCCGCCTTTCCCAGGCGGACTACGGCATGGAAGATCTGGCCCGTGAATTGAACGTGGAAGCGGCCAGGATCGCTCGGGAAATCGCTGATGAGTTCACCGCCCGCAATCCGGACAAACCACGGTTTGTTGCCGGCGCCGTGGGCCCTACATCGCGCACCGCCTCCATCTCACCAGACGTCAATAACCCGGGTTACCGGAATGTGGATTTCCAGACCCTGGTGGATAATTACTATGAAGCGGTCTCCGGGCTGGTGGAAGGCGGCTCCGATCTGATCCTGATTGAAACCATTTTCGACACCCTGAACGCCAAGGCCGCCATTTACGCGACCCAGCAGTTCTTTGAGGACAACGGTTTTGAACTGCCGATCATGATCTCCGGCACCATTACCGACGCGTCTGGTCGAACACTGTCGGGCCAGACCACCGAGGCCTTCTACAACTCCATCGCCCATGCGAAACCCATCTCAGTGGGTCTTAACTGCGCCCTGGGTGCGGACGCGTTGCGCCCTTATGTGGAAGAGCTGGCCAACAAGGCAGAAACCTATGTGTCAGCCCACCCCAACGCCGGGCTGCCCAACGAATTTGGCGAATACGACCAGACCCCCGAAGAAATGGCCGATATCATTGAGGGCTTCGCCAAGGACGGGTTCCTGAACATCATCGGGGGTTGTTGCGGTTCACGCCCGGATCACATTGAAGCCATTGCCAAGGCGGTATCCAAGTATCCACCCCGGAAGATTCCCGATCGCCCCAAGGCACTGCGCCTGTCAGGCCTCGAACCCTTTACCGGTGACGAAAACACGCTGTTCATTAACGTGGGCGAACGCACCAATGTGACCGGCTCCAAGCGATTTTTGAGACTGATCAAGGAAGAACAGTACGAGGAAGCGCTGAGCGTGGCCCGGGACCAGGTGGAAAACGGCGCCCAGATCATCGATATCAACATGGACGAGGGCATGCTGGATTCAAGGGAGGTTATGGAGACCTTCCTGAAACTGGTGGCATCCGAACCTGACATTTCCCGCGTGCCGATCATGATCGATTCTTCCAAGTGGGAAGTGATCGAGGCCGGTCTTCGATGCATTCAGGGCAAGGCGGTGGTGAACTCCATCAGCCTCAAGGAAGGCGAGGAAGAGTTCATCAAGCGGGCAAAAGACTGCATGCGCTACGGTGCGGCCGTTGTCGTCATGGCCTTTGACGAAGACGGCCAGGCCGACACCTTCGAGCGTAAAACCGAGATCTGCAAACGCTCTTACGACGTGCTGACCAGTATCGGCTTTAACCCGGCCGACATTATTTTTGATCCGAACATCTTCGCCATCGCCACCGGCATCGAAGAGCACAACAACTATGCGGTGGACTTCATCAATGCCACCCGCTGGATCAGGGAAAACCTGCCCCACGCGTCCATCTCCGGTGGCGTGAGTAACGTCTCGTTTTCTTTCCGCGGTAACGATGCGGTGCGTGAGGCCATTCACTCCGTTTTCCTGTATCACGCGGTCAAGGCCGGCATGAACATGGGCATAGTGAACCCGGGCCAGTTGGTGATCTATGACGAGATCGAGCCAGACCTGAAGGAATTGGTGGAAGACGTCGTCCTGAACCGCCGCGATGACTCAACAGATCGCTTGCTTGAGGCGGCCGAAAAGTTCAAAGGCAAAGGCGGCCAGACCAAAGAAGAAGACCTTGCCTGGCGTGAATGGCCCGTCGAGAAGCGTCTTGAGCATGCCCTGGTGAAAGGCATCACCAGTTACATTATTGACGACACAGAAGCCTGCCGGCAGAACGCCAGCCACCCCATCGAAGTGATCGAAGGCCCGCTGATGGCGGGTATGAATGTGGTCGGCGACCTGTTCGGTGATGGCAAGATGTTCCTGCCCCAGGTGGTCAAGAGCGCCCGGGTAATGAAGCAGGCCGTCGCCCACTTGATCCCGTTCATCGAGGCTGAGAAAACAGAAGACCAGCAGGCCAAGGGCAAGATTCTGATGGCCACCGTGAAGGGCGACGTACACGACATTGGCAAGAACATCGTTGGTGTGGTCCTGCAGTGCAATAACTACGAAGTCATCGACCTAGGCGTGATGGTGCCCTGCGAGAAGATTCTGGACGTTGCGAAAAAAGAGAATGTCGACATTATTGGTCTGAGCGGCCTGATCACACCCTCGCTGGATGAAATGGTCCATGTTGCCCGGGAAATGCAGAGGCTGGATTTCAATATCCCGCTGATGATTGGCGGTGCCACCACCTCCAAAGCCCACACTGCGGTGAAGATCGAGCCCCAGTACAAGAACGACATTGCCCTTTACGTATCCGATGCGTCCCGGTGCGTAAACGTGGCCTCTCAGCTTCTGAGCAAGACCGCAAAGCCCACGCTCGTGGAAGCCGCCCGTACCGAGTACGACGAGATCCGTGAGCGCCGCAAGAACCGTGGCGACCGTACAAAGCTGGTGTCAATGTCAGAAGCACGGGCACGGGCACCGGAACTCGATTTCGAGACTTACCAGCCACCGAAACCAGCCTTCACCGGGGTGCGGGCGTTCAACGATTACGACCTGAACGAACTGGTGGACCACATCGATTGGACGCCGTTTTTCATTTCCTGGGACATTGCCGGCAAATACCCGGCAATCTTCGACGATCCGAAGCGGGGCGAAGCTGCACGCACCCTGTTCGACGACGCCCAGAAACTGCTCAAGAAGATGATCGAAGATAAACGCATCACCGCCAGAGGCGTGATTGGCTTCTGGCCGGCCAACCGTCGCGGAGACGACATTGTCGTTTACACAGACGAGTCCCGCACCGAGGAGCTGACCACCCTGCACCACCTTCGCCAGCAAGACGAAAAAGCGCCCGGCAAACCCATGATGGCCCTGTCTGATTTTGTGGCCCCTGAAGACTCCCACGTGGGTGACTATGTCGGCGGCTTTGCCGTAACCACCGGTATTGGGGTGGACGAACTGACCAAAGAGTTCAAGGATGCCCACGACGATTACAGCGCCATTATGGTCCAGGCCCTGGCAGACCGGCTTGCAGAAGCCTTCGCCGAGCGCATGCACGAACGGGTTCGCAAAGAATTCTGGGGCTATGCAACCGATGAACAGCTGGCCAACGATGACCTGATCAAGGAACGGTACCAGGGCATCCGCCCGGCCCCCGGCTATCCTGCCTGCCCTGACCATACAGAGAAAGCCACCCTGTTCAAACTGCTGGATGCAACGGCCAACACCAGCCTCCAGCTCACCGAACACTTTGCCATGTACCCAACGGCAGCGGTCTCTGGCTGGTACTTTGCCCACCCGGAATCCAAATACTTTGCCGTCGGCAAAATTGGCGTGGACCAGGTTGAAGACTATGCTGAACGAAAAGGGCTGTCCAAAGCAGAAGCTGAGCGCTGGCTGATGCCCAGCCTGGCCTACGATCCGGCCGAATAAATCAGGGTGACTCAATGAACGATATGGCTGACAACAACAATAACAGCAGCAAGAAAAAGCCCGGTTCGCCGGGCGTTCTGAAAATCATGCAAAGTATCCTCGCCGGCGCTTTGGGGGTGCAGTCTGAAAAGCGCCGACAAGAGGATTTTGCCAGCCACAGCCCGGTGCCCTACATCATTGCCGGGCTGCTGTTTGGCGCTGCGTTTGTGGGCGGGCTGATACTGGTGGTAAAGGTGGTGCTGGCAGGCCAGTAGCGCTACTGCCCGGCAACCCACACTACTGCAAAGGCAACAGCCAGCAACACCAGTAACACTGCTGCAACGGCATCGGCCTGGCTATCTGAATCCGCTGTCTTTTTCATAGCTTACTCCTCGGTTATCCAGTCTTGTTGTTGTTTCAGTACCCGGCTTTTATTAAAGCAGGAAATTGATATTCGTCCAGTCCTGCCCGCCGCTGCTGATTTTCCTGCTTATCACCTGAATCGATAATGATATTTTGAAATAATCATTTTAAGAATAAAAACCCAGTGATATCCTCCGCTTCAGGAATAAGGCCCAATGTCATTTTGGCGCCATTCAACAACCGCATTTCAGAAGTTACCAGGCAGGACGTTACCCTATGTACGTTTATGATGAGCACGACCGGCAAATTGCCGCGGAACGTGTCGCACAGTTTCGGGACCAAACCGAGCGGGCCCTCGCGGGCGAGCTGGCGGAAGAAGAGTTTCTTCCACTTCGTCTGCAGAACGGTCTCTACGTTCAGCGTCTTGCACCCATGCTGCGTATCTGTGTGCCCTATGGCATGCTCCGTTCAGACCAGATCCGCCGCCTGGCCCGCATCACCCGTGATTACGACAAGGGTTATGCGCATTTTACAACCCGTACCAACATCCAGCTGAACTGGCCAAACCTGGAAGACGTTCCGGATATCCTGGCCGAACTGGCCGAAGTGGAAATGCATGCCAACCAGACCAGCGGTAACTGCATCCGTAACACCACCACAGACCAGTTCTCCGGTGTTCAGGCCGATGAAATCGCCGACCCTCGCCCTTACTGCGAGATTATCCGGCAGTGGTCTACCTTCCACCCGGAATTCGCTTTCCTTCCTCGCAAATTCAAGGTGGCGGTTAATGCTTCCGAAAAGACGGACCGGGCGGCCATTCAGGTGCACGATATCGGCCTGCAACTGGTCCGGAATGATCAGGGCGAGCTGGGCTTCCGCGTACACGTGGGTGGGGGCCTGGGCCGCACGCCCATGGTGGGGCCAGTCATCCGGGAATTCCTGCCGGAACTCGACCTTCTGACTTACCTGGAGGCGGTCCTGCGGGTCTATAACCGTTACGGCCGGCGCGACAACAAGTTCAAGGCACGCATCAAGATTCTGGTGAAGGCACTGACCCCGGAAGGTTTCGCCGAGAAAGTCGAAGCTGAATGGGCACACATCAAAGACTCCCCGACTCGGCTGACCCCGGAAGCGATCCGAAAATTCCAGGGCTATTTCACCGAGCCTGACTACGAGACACTGGAGAACGCCACTGCCCTGCTGAGTGAGCAACGATTTGAGAACCGCGAATTCGACAAGTGGCTGACTCACAACGTCAGCGAGCACAAGAAGCCCGGCTATGCCAGTGTCACCCTGACCCTGAAAAAAACCGGGACCCCGCCGGGTGACGTGACCGATTATCAGCTTGAGCAGATTGCCGATCTGGCGGACCAGTTCAGCTTTGGTGAGGCCCGTGCGACACACGAGCAGAATGTGGTTCTGGCCGATGTTCGCCAGGACCAGCTGTTCGAGCTCTGGCAGCGCCTCGTTCCCTTGGGCTTTGCCACTGCCAACCTGAACACCCTGACCGACGTCATCTGCTGCCCGGGCGGCGATTTCTGCGCCCTGGCCAACGCCAAATCGATTCCCGTTGCTGAGGCTATCCAGCGTCGCTTTGATGATCTGGATTACCTGTACGACCTCGGCCCCATCGACCTCAACATCTCCGGCTGCATGAATGCCTGTGGCCACCACCACGTTGGTAACATTGGCGTGCTGGGCGTTGACAAGAAAGGCGAAGAGTTCTACCAGATCAGTCTCGGTGGCGACTCCCATCATGACGCCGCCATTGGCAAGATTCTGGGGCCCTCGTTTGCAAGGGACCAGATGCCCGAAGTGATTGCCAAGATCATTGATGTATATGTCGACAAACGGAGCGAGGAAGAAACCTTCCTGGATACCTATCGCCGTGTTGGTATTGAACCATTCAAGGAGCGGGTCTATGCCTGATGTAATCGCTGCTGACGGCAGCATCCGTAACGACAGCTGGGTGGTCGTAGAGCGCCCTGCCGAGGGTGAATCCCTCAATGTAGCCGCAGGCCAGCCTGCGCTGATTCCCGCGGATCTGTGGCTTGCAGGCTACGAGCACTACGTAGGCCGGGATGATATCGGAGTCTGGTTCGACAGCCATGACGAGCCCGAAATGCTTGGGGAAAAGGTTAAGGAATTACCGTTGATTGCGGTGAACTTTCCACGCTTTGTGGATGGCCGGGGTTACAGTATCGCCCGCCTGCTGCGGGAAAGGTTTGGCTACCAGGGAGAGCTGAGAGCCATCGGTGATGTACTGCTGGACCAGTTGCAGTTCATGAAACGGTGCGGCTTCGATTCCTACGTGCTGCGGGCCGACAAGGACATCAGCAAGGCAGCTCGCTGCCTGAACTTCTTCAGCCAGGCCTACCAGGCTGCCACCGATACCGACCAGCCCCTGTTCCGTCGCAGGGCTTCCTGAGCGATCACGGGTGGGCGCAGAGCGTTAAACTCTCTGCGCCCGACCCTGACTTACTGAATTTTCTGATTACGGAAAGCACTGAGCACCCGCCAAACGGTATGCTCAAGCGCCGCACTGGTGGCCAGGCCAAGCCGTTCCGGCAGGGTTCTCTTACGCTGGAATGACACCGAGACCACCTCACCCCGATCGCAGGCCTCGATCAGGTATTCGTCCGACGTCTTGATATCGTCAATGAGCTTGACCTCAAGGGCACGCTTGCCAAACCAGATGTCGCCATTGGCCACCGCCTGGATATCCAGCGCAGGGCGCCGCTCGCTGACGTATTCCTTGAACAGGCCGTGGGTATCTTCAAGGTCCGCGAGAAATTTCTGCCGGC
This sequence comes from Marinobacter sp. KM021, assembly GCF_050707965.1. Classification (NCBI taxonomy): domain Bacteria; kingdom Pseudomonadati; phylum Pseudomonadota; class Gammaproteobacteria; order Pseudomonadales; family Marinobacteraceae; genus Marinobacter; species Marinobacter sp. KM021. The sequence goes on along the minus strand of NZ_CP136129.1, from coordinate 1,118,954 downwards.
CCTTTTCGGTGTTCTCTCCAAACACGGTCAGTGTGCGCTTGTGCTCACCGGCGGTCAGCACTTCAAAATCCACATCGTTCTTCTGCAGAAAACGATGGAAGTTCGGCAGCTGGGCAACCACACCAATCGAACCCAGAACTGCAAAGGGCGACGCAATGATCTTGTCGGCAACGCAAGCCATCATGTAACCACCGCTGGCCGCCACCTTGTCTACGCAGGCCGTCAGGGGAACCCCTTTACTGCGAATCCGGTCTAGCTGTGCGGCTGCCAGACCATAGGCGTGCACGAGGCCGCCACCGCTTTCCAGGCGAACCACCACCTCGTCTGTCTCCGGGTTGGCGACACTGAGCACCGCAGAGACCGACCGCCTGAGCGTGTCGGTATCGCTGGCTTTGATGTCGCCATCGAAGTCGATGACATAGATGCGTGGTTTGGAGGCCTTTTCTTCCTCAGCGGTTTTATCCTGTTTGGCCGATTTTTTCTCGGCTTTCTCTTCTTTCTTCTTTTGTTTCTGCCAGGCCTTGTGTTCGGCGTCTGACATCAACCGGGACTGGATGGATTCTTTCAGTTTCCGGTACTGGTCGTTCAGTTTGCGAATTTTGAGCTCGCCCTCTCCTTCATGATCACTCCGGTCCCGCTGGGTGGCGGAGAAAATCACCGAGGCCAGAATGATGGCGGCCACCACGAAGGTCACCACTTTAGCGAGGAAAAGTCCGTATTCGGTCAGAAATTCCAAAATGCAGTCTCCAGACGTCGTTGCAAAGCCATGAGTGTACCCCCTCACAGGGGGCGTGATAAGTCCAAAAGAAAATTAAAACAAGCGTTCGATCAAGCTTGACACAACCGTGTTCTAACCATAAAGTCGGATGGCGAGGTCGGCGCTACCCGGGCTATCAAACAGGCTTCTGAGGCCAGGGATTCCAAGCCGTCACCATGACAAGACAACCACTCAAAAGGGTAAAACAATGTCTGTAGCTCAGGTATTTGAAAAACTCGAACAGAATTTCAACGCAGACGCGGCACAAGGCCTGGATCTGGTGTTCCAGTTCGACATCGAAGATGACAAAACCTACCACCTGGTGATCAACGACGGCACTTGCAAGCTGCACGAAGGCGCGAACGACGATCCTTCCGTTACCCTGATCATGAACTCCGACACCCTGCAGGGTATCGTTTCCGGCGAAACCGACGGCATGCAGGCATTCATGGCTGGTCAGCTGCGCGCCGAAGGCGACATGATGCTGGCAACCAAGCTGGGTGAACTGTTCAAGATGGGCTAAGCCCCGCTTAACAGGCCATAAAAAAACCTGCGCAAGTCGCAGGTTTTTTTTGGTCGCTTCAACGACACCGAAGCCGTTATTACAGCCCGACGTCGCCCAACGACGATTCCGCCAGTTTCAGCAGGTCGCTGTTGCTCTCTTCGCGGCGGCCAATGCTTTCAATGTAGTACTCCAGCGACGTAAGCGCGTCCGCCAGCGCTTCAAGCACCTGAGGTGCCGGCGCTTCCCTCGCATCCAGTAGCTGCTCCTGAATGGATGCCGCTACCCGCGCAATGACACTGGCAGCCTGGGGGTCGTTCACCATCTGCAAACCACCCCAGATACTGCGCAGGGTGCCCGGCAGGTTGGCCAGGTGCAACTTGTCGTAGTCGGATTCGATAAACGCGGTAATAGCACGCTTGGCCAGGGTCAGGGCGCTACGCGCCTCGTCTGCAACCACCCAGATGGCTTCCTGCAGGTAGACGGACTCGTCCCGCTTGCGTTCACTGCCTGCCAACGCATCGGTCTCCGAGGTAATACCTCGAATGACGATCTGCATGACGGCATCCTCCACCCCCAGCACCGAATCGGCCAGGCGATAGAGTTCGTCCTCTGCCGGCAGGCGCTTCTCCTCCTCCCACTGACGGAGTTTCGTCGCTTCCTCACGGGCAATACCGGCCAGGCGATTGAGATCGAGCATCACCAGGGTGTTCGCCAGGCGCTCGAGGGCGTCAGCGATGGACGCCAGCTCGGCCAGGTCTGGCTCGATACCCCGTTCGATGATGTCCAGCTTATCCTTCAGTTGATTGAGCTCTTCCTGCAGCGCTTCCGACAAGGATTTCAGTACATCCGAACCCGGGCCGTACAGCCGGCGCGAGTGGGCTTCAAGGATAGCATCGGGAAACTCAGAGGGCGCCAGCCGGTAGGCGGAAAGAACGCTCGCCACCTCGGGATTAGCGGACCCGCTGCGGTACAAAAGGTAGACAAGGTCTTTGATGACCGAGTCAGGGGCATCTTTGGTGGTGGCCACTTTGCCAACGTACACCACTTGGCGGGCATACTTCTCTATTCGCATAAGCAGACGTTTTCGGGCTTTATTGAAGCCCATGGCCCGGTCCAGCATGGTGTCTGCAACCACAGACAGCAAGCACCACATCTGGCCCATTGGCGCGCCCTGGCAAAGTCTGGCAAAGCCACGGGAAGCCCTGGCCACCAGCTTTTTGCTGACCACCTCATTACGCTCACGAAGAATGCCAAGCAGAGCGACCTGGAGGGTCAGGCGCATACGCCTGGCGAGAATTTCGTATTCGGCATCGCCGCCTTCAAGCGGCTGAAGCGAGAGCCCGGAGCAGAAATCCGGACGCTCTTTCACATCCACATCAAAGAAACAGGATTCGGGATAGGGTTTCTCGCGCCGCGCCTCGCGTAGATCATTGATCACCGGCAGCAGCAATTCCGGATGGTCCTCCCGTTGCTGGTGGTAATATTCAACGTAGCGACGCAAGATAAACAGGGCGCTGTTGAGGGTCGTCAGCAGAATGTTCTTGTCGTCATTGGCGCCAACGGGCACGTCGTTGGCCAGGTTCACTGCCTCCTGACACAGCAGGGTTCCACCACGCAATTCCACCAGAATGAAGATGCCCCGCAACTGATTGAGATAATCAACACAGTTCTGCAGGTCTTCCCCACTCTCACGATTTTCCTGAAAGCGCTCAAGGCTGGATTCTGCCTGTTTGATGGTCTGTTCGATTTCGCTTTTGACCAAATCAAACGACTGCGATTTCGTCGCCAGAGACGATTGAACCATAAACGCTTCCTGTTACTTTGCGGAGACTACCGCATCCTGTTCGTGAACTAATGCCGGGGACATGGGGCCGGCGTTTGTTATGGGCCATGCACCCTGCCGGCCAACATTCAGCTCGCAGAAAACTGGCGAACTTATCATTACTTATAACATAAAACTCAAGTACCTCAAGAAAGGCGGAATGTAACAAATGGTACACCCTGACGTGGTTCTCATTCCGATTGCTGTAATTTGCTCCAGACGGTGTGGCCGGCCTGCTTCTCCATCATCGCCAGAAATTCTTCATGGGCCGAGGCCTCGGCGTCATCAGCACGGATCACAGCCAAAGCCGGTCGGTTGCCAGTCAGGCGGCGGATGCCACCGGCAGTTCCATCATCGCCAGCCCCGGCATCCAGGGATAACGCTGTTTGCCCGCCGGTCATCAACAAATAAACGTCAGCCAGAATCTCCGCATCCAGCAACGCGCCGTGCAGTTCCCGGTTACTGTTATCTACTCCGTAGCGTTTGCACAGGGCATCCAGGTTGTTCTTCTGACCCGGATGCTTGGCCCGGGCGATGGCGAGCGAGTCGACGATGCCGCAGTGGTCAGCGGTTTTCCGGACCGGCTTGAGGCGCGCGAACTCGGCGTCCATGAAGCCGACGTCAAAAGCCGCGTTATGTATAACCAGCTCCGCACCCTTGATAAACTCGAAAAATTCGTCGGCAATTTCGGCGAACCTGGGTTTGTCGGTCAGAAACTCATTGGTGATGCCGTGAACGGTGATAGCTTCGGCCTCAACCTCCCGTTCTGGATTGATGTAGACGTGGTAATTACGGCCCGTCAGCTCACGCTCAATGACTTCAACGCAGCCAATCTCGATAATGCGGTGGCCGTCGTTCGGGTCGATACCCGTGGTTTCGGTATCCAGTACGATCTGTCTCATGTCTCTGTGCTCTCTGTTTCCGTCGTCGCCCACGCCACAGGCCGCGTCAGGCGCTGGTCAGTTCGTCAACGCCACGGTTGGCCAGTTCATCCGCAAGCTCGTTGTCCGGGTTACCGGAATGGCCCTTGACCCAGTGCCAGTTCACCTTATGTCGTGCCGTTTCGGTGTCCAACTCTTGCCATAAGTCGGCGTTCTTGACTGGCTTCTTCGCCGAATTCTTCCAGCCGTTTCGCTTCCAGCCCGCCATCCATTCCGTGATGCCCTTGCGGACATACTGGGAGTCTGTATACAGCTCAACCTCACATGCACGGTTCAGGGCCCTCAAACCGCGAATAGCGGCCATAAGCTCCATACGGTTGTTCGTGGTCTGGCGCTCACCACCATGCAGGGTCTTGCAGGCATCTCCGTATCGCAAAACCACACCCCACCCACCGGGACCAGGATTGCCTTTACAGGCACCATCGGTGTACATCACCACCTTGCCAACCATTTACTCTCCCAATTATTCATTGATTCTCTGTCGCGCCAGCGCTCTGGCTTGAACACCCCCGCGAGGCACCCACCGTGCCGGGCATTGAGATCACTTTGCTCTTGCGCCAGGGCGCCCGCCTGCGGATGGGGGCGTACACACGCTTGCGGGCAAGGATACAGTAATACGCGCCGACCGGCAGGAAATGACCGTTCTCATTCAGGGTACGGTGATTCCTGGTGGTGTAGCCTTCCTTTCTCTGAACCGGCAGGGTGCAAAAATGGGTGCAGGAAGTCTCAAGCTCAAAGCCGAGCAGCTGGAGCCAATCCTCCATCCGTGAACGCATCAGGAAGCGCCCTCCCCAGGGCCCTTGATGATGTCTTGAAAGCAGACGCCTGACACCCCAAAGGCTCAGTGGATTGAATCCAATCAGCGCAATACGCCCCTCGCCCCTCAACACCCGGGCCGATTCCCGTAATACCTCGTGGGGATCCGGGGAGAAATCCGCTGTGTGGTGCAGTATCACCAGATCCATGGAGTCCCCTGGAAACGGCAGTTCGTCAGCATCACACACTGCTACACCATCCGGCATCTGCGGGTGCCAGCCAGGCGTGGTGATGATTTTCTGGACGAAATCGGCGCCGCTGGCAAGCGGCAGCCTGTGGCTTAGCCCCACCTGCAGTTGCCGGGCCCCGGCCAGGCCTTCGAATGCATGATCAAGTACCCGGCGCTGGCTGGCCAGCAACGATCTGCCAAGCGGAGTCTGGAACCAGCGCTCGAAACTCTCATGCCTTTGTGAGTAGTCCACCGCCCCTGAGGCGCCCAATCTGAATCTCTGCATTAACCGGATTCCCCTGCACCGCCTTTTGTTCCCGGCTCACGAACGACCCTTGGGATAGAAACGGCGTTGGACTATCATAACAGCCACATCCAAAGAGCACATGGGGTCATGCATGTTCGATATCCAGGCCATTCCTGCGTTTTCCGACAACTATATCTGGTGCCTCTGCGACCGGTCATCCGGCAAAGCGCTGGTGGTAGACCCTGGGCAGGCCCAGCCGGTGGAAGACTACCTGGAAAGTCAGCAGCTGGTTCTGGATACCATACTGGTCACCCACCACCACCCCGACCACACCGGCGGCATCGCCAGCCTGGCAAAGACCTTTCCGGATGTTCGCATAACGGGCCCGGAGGATTCCCCCTTCAAGGGCACCACCAACCCGATCCATCCCGGTGACGAAGTGGTCTGGCAAGGCCTGACCTTCGAGGTCATGGCGGTACCGGGCCACACTCTCGACCATGTTGCCTACTACTCGGAAACTGAGATTAATGATCGCCCTGTGCTGTTCTGCGGCGACACGCTCTTCGTTTGCGGCTGCGGGAGGCTGTTCGAGGGCAAACCCGAGCAGATGCGACAGTCTCTCGAGTCGTTGCGCGCCCTGCCCGATCAGACCGGGGTTTACTGTGCACACGAATACACCCTGGCCAATCTCAGGTTTGCCCGCAGCTGGTTGCCAGACGACAAAGCCCTCGAGCAGTTTGAGCAGGACTGTCAGGCCAGGAGGAACCGTGGTGAGCCGACCGTACCCTCCAGTATTGGCGCAGAAAAAACCCTGAACCCGTTTATGCGCTGGGACCAGCCGGAAGTGATCGAAAGTGCCCGGCAATATGCTGCAAGGCAGGGTTTGCCATGCGATTCAGCGGATGCGGTGTTCGCGGCCATTCGACACGGCAAGGACCATTTCTGAGCTGTTAATGGTTGAGTTCTTAACATTTCTTCTCACAGCCGTAACATCAGCCGTATTGACCCCCGGAAAAGGGCTCCCATAGAATCCAAGCCTGTTTGTTACCGTAACTCATTAATGTGCCGGGTTTCTGTCCATACCCGGCCAATACCCGGAAGCTGTGTTTATGTCGGTGAAACGATTGTCTTATGTGCTGATTGCCAGCACCCTCCTCTCAGGTTGCAGCACCAGTCAGGTTCTTGAAAACTGGCACACACCGTCAGCCTGGTTTGGCGAAGACAACAACACCGCAGACAGCAACAACCCCCTGGATTCTGACGAAGTCGTTGTTGCGCAGGGCGACGAGGGCCTTAAGAAATCGGTTGCGTCCGGAAACGGTGATCAGGCCAGCGACGCACCGCTGGACGACGCCATCGCCCCCGAACTGCGCAAGCAAGCCAGGGAAGCGCGGGAGAAACTGGATAACCCCCGTAGCAGCCAGGACGTTGCCACTTCGGAATCCGATTTATGGGACCGGCTTCGGGCCGGATTCCAGATGGACCACTCCGTTGACAACGCCCGGGTTCAGGCACAGCTGGACTGGTATGCCCGCCACCCCCGCTACATTGACCGGGTGGTTGAACGTGGCTCCCGATACCTCTACCACATCCTGGAAGAAACCGAAAAACGTGGTCTACCCAACGAACTCGCACTGCTGCCCATTGTTGAAAGTGCCTTTGACCCCTTCGCCTATTCACACGGGCGGGCTGCGGGTTTGTGGCAGTTCATCCCGTCGACCGGCAAGTATTTCGGGTTGACTCAAAGCTGGTGGCACGATGACCGCCGGGATGTCATTGCGGCAACCGATGCAGCCCTTACGTACCTTGACCGCCTGGCCAACCGCTTTGATGGCGACTACACCCTGGCCCTGGCTGCCTACAACGCGGGTGGCGGCACAGTATCCAGCTCCATTCGCCGTAACCGCAACGCCGGTAAGTCCACAGACTACTGGTCGCTGAGCCTACCCACCGAGACCCGGCACTACGTACCCAAGCTGATTGCGCTGGCCAAGATCTTTGACGACCCAGAAGCCTATGGCATCGAGTTGCCTGCCCTGAAGAACGAACCGTTTTTCGAGGTGGTTGATACTGGCTCGCAACTGGATATCGCTCAGGCCGCAGAACTTGCTGGCGTCGAAATCAATGAAATCTATTTGCTCAACCCCTCCTATAACCGCTGGGCCACCAATCCGGATGGCCCTCACCGGCTGCTGGTTCCGGTCGAGAAAGCCGAGGGCTTCCGTACAGCGCTTGCCGATTTCCCGACCGAGCAGCGGGTGTCCTGGCAGAATTACCGGGTGCAGAAAGGCGATAGCCTGAACACCATCGCCCGAAAGTTTTCGACAACACCTTCCGTCATCCAGCAGGTTAACAAGCTGAACAGCGATCTCATCCGCATCGGCCAGCAGCTGCTGATTCCCTCGGCCACCAAGGGTTCGGAGACCTATGCGCTGAGCCAGAGCCAGCGCCTGCAACGCACCCAGGAGCGGCAACGGGATGGCAACAAGGTTAACTACACGGTCCGCCGTGGCGATACCTTCTGGGACATTGCACGGGAACACCGGGTTTCGGTACGGGAAGTGGCGGCCTGGAACGGTATGGCGCCGGGCGACCCACTGATCCCGGGCAAACAACTGGTGATCTGGTCTAAAACCGCACAACCCACCAAGAATGTTGCCAGTAGCCAGCGGGACAGCGCCATGGTTCGCAAGGTGGGATATCGTGTGCGCCAGGGTGACTCGCTGTCTGCCATTGCAAGCCGCTTCTCGGTGAATGTGCGGGATATCGCATCATGGAACGATCTTAATACCAACCGTTATCTGCAACCCGGCCAAAGTCTGGTACTCTACGTGGACATAAGAAACAGCCCATAACGTGCGAGAACCATGACAAAAACACGGAAAGCACCTCACCTGACCCTGTCTGGACTGATCACATCCCTGGCCTTGATGGCCACTCCGCTTTTTTCCGCTGCTGACGATCACCACGAAAACGGGCCAGCGCCCGTTCATGGGATCGCCATGCATGGTGAGTTGAAATACCCGGAAGGCTTCAGCCACTTCGATTACGTCAACCCCGAGGCGCCCAAAGGCGGCTCCCTGAAGCTGTCCGTGGTATCCAACGGGTTCGATAGCTTCAACCCGTTTGTGATTCGCGGCGTGGCGGCCGCCGGCGTCAGCACCTACGTCTACGACACCCTGATGGAATCGTCCTCGGACGAGCCGTTCTCCGAGTATGGCTTAATTGCCGAGAGCGTGGAGTTTCCCGAGGACCGCCGATATGTGATCTTTAATTTGCGGGAAGAGGCCAAATTTCAGGACGGCACCCCGATCACCGCCAAAGACGTCGAGTTCTCGCACCGTATCCTGACCACTGAAGGGCACCCCTTCTACCGCAACTACTACGCGGATGTGCGCAAGGTCACGATCGAGAACAGTCATCGTATCCGATTCGATTTCGGCGAAACCGATAACCGTGAGCTGCCTCTGATCCTGGGGCAAATGCCTATTCTCCCGGCCCATTACTGGGAAGAGCGGGAGTTTGGTCGAAACGGTCTGGACGTTCCGGTGGGCAGTGGGCCCTACCGCATTGGTTCGTTCGATGCTGGGCGCTCTGTTACCTATGAGTTGGTTGAAGACTACTGGGCAAAAGACCTGCCCGTACGTGTAGGACGTTTCAATTTCCAGCGCATCCAGTACGAATACTACAACGATGACACGGTAGCGCTGGAAGCCTTCAAAGCAGGCAACTTCGACTTCCGCCAGGAAACCTCCGCAAAGAACTGGGCAACCGCCTACACCGGCCGGCGTTTCGAAGATGGCCGAATCGTTCGCGAGGCCATCCCTCATCAACGCCCAAGCGGTATGCAGGGTTTTGTCTTCAACACCCGAAAGCCGGTATTCCGTGACCCGAAGGTCCGCCAGGCCCTGGCTTACGGCTTTGACTTCCAGTGGGCTAACCGTAACCTGTTCTTTGACCAGTACACCCGGACCAACAGCTATTTTGAAAACAGTGAACTGGCCTCATCCGGCCTACCTGAAGGCCCTGAACTGGACATCCTGGAACGCTTCCGGGATCAGCTGAACCCGGAGGTCTTTACCCGCGAGTACACCCCACCGGACACCAGCGACAGCCGGTCCATGCGAGACAATCTGCGGGCGGCCATGGAACTGCTGAACGAGGCCGGCTACAGCATCCGTGGCGGCAAAATGGTGCATGAGGAAACCGGCAAGCAACTGAGCTTTGAAGTGCTGCTGTTCCAGAAGAGTTTTGAGCGGGTGGTGCTGCCCTTTACCCGCAACCTGGAACGCCTGGGCATAGACGTCACCGTGCGCCTTGTTGACAGCAACCAGTACATTCAACGGGTGCGCAGCTTTGACTTCGACATGATCACCCAGGTGCTGCCGCAATCAGACTCCCCGGGTAACGAGCAACGGGAATACTGGCACTCCAGTACCGCAGAGGTATCCGGCTCCCGGAATTTCATGGGCGTTAATGATCCCGTGGTAGACCAACTGGTCGACATGGTCATCCAGGCGCCGGACCGGGAACAGCTGGTGCACCGTGTTCGAGCGCTCGACCGGGTGCTTCTGCACAGCCACTATGTAATTCCGCACTGGCACCTGACCAAAGACCGGGTAGCCTACTGGAACCATTTACAGCGACCTGAGGTCACACCGAAAAATGGTATCGACCTGAACAACTGGTGGATCAACCGCTGATCCGCCGACTGTCACCAACGCTGTAACGAAAGGATTCCTCCCCTAAATGGGCATCTACATTCTCCGGCGGCTAGCACTGATCATCCCCACGCTGGTGGGGATTATGCTACTCAATTTCATCATTGTTCAGGCTGCACCGGGCGGCCCGGTTGACCAGCTTATTGCCCAGATGGAAGGCCACGGCAGCAGTGCCCTGGCACGGGCGGGCGGTGGAGATACCGGTGGTGAAGTCGTCACCAGCTCCGGCGACAGCCGGGGTTCCCGAGGCCTGCCACCGGAATTGCTGAAAGAAATCGAGGTGATGTACGGTTTCGACAAGCCCGCCCATGAACGCTTCCTGAAGATGCTCAAGGATTACGCCACGTTCAATTTCGGCGAATCCTTTTTCCGGGACCGTACCGTCGTTGAGCTGATCATCGACAAGATGCCGGTTTCCATTTCCCTGGGGCTCTGGTCCACCCTGATCATTTACCTGATTTCCATCCCCCTGGGCATTCGCAAAGCCGTGTCTGACGGCTCCCGATTCGATGTCTGGACAAGCTCTGCCATCGTGGTTGGCTATGCCATTCCCGGCTTCCTGTTTGCTATTCTGTTGATCGTGTTGTTTGCCGGCGGCAGCTATTTCGACTGGTTCCCCCTCCGGGGCCTCACCTCGCCGAATTTCGATGAGCTCAACTGGTACCAGAAGATCGCTGATTACTTCTGGCACCTTGCCTTGCCGGTGACCGCCAATGTGATTGGCGGCTTTGCCACCCTCACCCTGCTGACCAAGAACTCATTCCTGGATGAGATCGGCAAACAATACGTGGTGACGGCCCGGGCCAAGGGTCTGGATGAAAAACAAGTGCTGTATGGCCATGTGTTCCGCAACGCCATGCTGATTGTGATCGCCAGCATGCCGGGTGTTCTGGTGTCCCTGTTCTTTACCGGGTCCTTGCTGATTGAAGTGATTTTCTCCCTGGACGGCCTTGGCCTGCTCGGCTTTGAGGCGGCCCTGAACCGGGATTACCCGGTGATTTTCGGCACTCTCTACATCTTCACCCTGATGGGTTTGATTCTGAAGCTGATCAGCGACATCACCTATGTGCTGGTAGACCCGCGCATCGATTTTGAAAGCCGGGAGGGCGCATAACCATGCCCCGACTGACGCCCATCCAACAGCGCCGGCTGCGGAATTTCAGGAATAATCGCCGTGGTTTCTGGTCACTGTGGCTTTTCCTGGCCCTGTTCGGTCTTTCCCTGGTGGCAGAGCTAATCGCCAACGACAAGCCACTGGTGGTCTCCTATCAGGGCGATGTCTATTTCCCGGTAGTCCAGATGGTGCCCGAGGAAACCTTTGGCGGCTTTCTGCCCACAGAAACCGACTACCGGGATCGCTTCATCCGGGACGAAATAGAGGCCAACGGCTGGATCCTCTGGCCGCCGATCAAATTCAGCTACAACACCATCAACTATGAACTGAGCGTACCCTCGCCCGCACCACCCAGCGCCGAACACTGGCTGGGTACAGACGACCAGGGCCGGGACGTGGCTGCCCGGGTCATCTACGGCTTCCGGATTTCCGTGGTTTTTGGTCTGACCTTGACCATCGCCAGCTGCATTGTCGGCGTGATCGTCGGTGCCATTCAGGGCTTTTACGGCGGCAAGGTGGACCTGTTCGGCCAGCGCTTTATTGAGATCTGGTCCGGCCTGCCAATGCTGTACTTGCTGATTATCCTCTCCGCCATTGTCCAGCCCAACTTCTGGTGGTTGCTGGGCATTATGTTGCTGTTCAGCTGGATGGGGCTGGTGGATGTGGTTCGTGCCGAATTCCTGCGGGCGAGAAACTTCGAATACGTAAAAGCGGCCCGGGCGCTCGGGTTGGGTAACCGGCATATTATGTTCCGGCACATTCTGCCGAACGCCATGGTGGCCACCCTCACCTTTCTGCCGTTTATCCTGACTGGCGCGATTACCGGGCTTACCTCGCTGGATTTCCTGGGCTTTGGCCTGCCGGGCGGTTCACCGTCCCTGGGGGAGCTGATCGCCCAGGGTAAGGCCAACCTCCATGCCCCCTGGCTGGGCATTTCTGCCTTTGTGTCCCTGTCGGTGATGCTGACGCTGCTGGTATTTGTAGGCGAAGCAGTGCGCGATGCCTTTGACCCGAGAAAGAACTGATATGAGCGACCTCCTGACCATCTCGGATCTGTCCATCCACTTTGATAACGGCCCGTTGGTCGTAGACAGCCTGTCGCTGCGGGTTGGTCTCGGCGAAACCCTGGCGCTGGTGGGCGAAAGCGGCTCTGGCAAATCGGTGTCGGCCCTGTCTGTTCTCAGGTTACTGGATGCCCGGCACGCCCGTTATCCTACTGGCAAGATTCTGTATCGTGGCGACGACTTGCTGGGCGCAAACGATAGCAGGTTGAGGCAAATCCGCGGCCGGGAGATCAGCATGATCTTCCAGGAGCCCATGACCTCGCTCAACCCCTTACACACGGTTGAAAAGCAGATCACCGAAACTCTGGAGCTACACAAGGGCATGCGTGGCCCCCAGGCCCGAAAGCGTTGTATTGAACTGCTCGACCTGGTGGGCATTCCCGAGCCGGAGCGGCGTCTGAACAGCTACCCACACCAGCTGTCCGGTGGCCAGAAACAGAGGATCATGATCGCCATGGCCCTGGCCAACGAACCGGATCTGCTGATCGCCGACGAACCCACCACGGCTCTGGATGTGACCGTACAGAAACAAGTACTGGAGTTGCTGGAATCGCTGAAACAGAAACTCGGCATGGCCATTCTGATGATCACTCACGACCTGAGCATTGTCCGCCGCTATGCGGATAGAGTGGTGGTTATGGAACAGGGTCAATGCGTTGAGGAAGCCGCCACCGAGCAACTGTTCACCGCGCCTGCGCACCCCTATACCCGGAAGCTCATTGATGCGGAACCACCAGAAAACCCTCTCCCACCGACTGATGGTGGTAGAACACTGATGGAAGTCACGGGGCTGAATGTTCAGTTCCCTATTCGCAAGAACCTGCTGGGCAAGGTCAAGGAGAGTTTCCACGCGGTTCAGAACGTGAGTTTTGCCCTGCAACCAGGCGAGACACTGGGTATTGTCGGTGAAAGCGGCAGTGGCAAAACCACCATCGGACATGCGCTACTGAAGTTAACCGCCAGCACCGGGAGTATCCGGTTGGCGGGAACCGAACTTGGGCCTCTGTCCCAGAAGCAGTTCCGACCCTGGCGCAAGCGGGTCCAGATTGTCTTTCAGGATCCTTTCGGTAGTCTGAGCCCCCGGATGTCGGTGGCTGAAATTGTCCGTGAAGGGCTAGAGATACACGACACCAACGATGCCGAGCAACACGACGCCAGAGTGATTCAGGCACTGAAGGATGTGGGGCTGGACCCAGACGCCAGGCACCGTTACCCCCACGAATTTTCCGGCGGGCAGCGACAACGCATTGCCATCGCCCGGGCACTGGTGTTGCAGCCGGAACTGATTATTCTCGATGAGCCTACCTCCGCCCTGGACCGGACCGTCCAGAAGCAAGTGATTGAGCTTTTACGGGAAATTCAGGCCAGATATAAGCTAAGCTACATCTTTATCAGTCATGATCTGGCTGTCGTTCGAGCACTCAGCCACAAATTGCTGGTGCTGAAGAACGGCCAGATAGTGGAGTACGGGGCCGCAGAGGCTATTTTCCGGGCACCGAAACAGGACTACACCCGGGAACTGCTGACCGCGGCTTTCTTTTATCAGCCTACGACCAATTGACCGTTACGCCCGCCGACGCATGTCGGGGATAATGCGCTGAAACCAAGGAACACAGGGAGCAGATACCCATGGGAATCCTCAGTGGCAAGAAAGCACTGATTGTTGGTGTAGCCAGCAAACATTCCATCGCCTACGGCATCGCCGAGGCATTCGCCCGTGAAGGCGCTGAACTGGCCTTCACTTACCAGAACGAAAAGCTTCAGTCCCGGGTTGAGAAATTCGCGGATCAGTGGGGCAGTCAGCTGACGTTCCCCTGCGATGTGGCCAGTGACGAGCAGATTGACGCTGTGTTCACCGAGCTCAACAAACACTGGGATAACATCGACATCATTATTCACGCTGTTGGTTACGCGCCAGCGCATGAACTCGACGGTAACTATGTGGATGTGACCACCCGTGACGGTTTCCGTATCGCCCATGACATCAGCTCCTACAGCTTTGTCGCACTGGCCAAGGGCGCTCGCAAGATGATGCATGAGGGCAGCAGCCTGCTGACCTTGAGCTATCTCGGTGCGGAAAGGGTTCTGCAGAACTACAACGTCATGGGGCTTGCCAAGGCCTCACTGGAAGCCAACGTGCGCTACATGGCCGCCAGCCTTGGCCGGGAAGGTATTCGGGTAAACGGTATTTCCGCAGGCCCGATCAAGACTCTGGCTGCTTCCGGCATCAAGAGTTTCCGCCGAATGCTGGCCGAGAACGCCAAGCAGGCTCCCCTGCGCCGCAACGTCACCACTGAAGAAGTCGGTAACGCCGCAGCGTTCATGTCGTCCGATCTTGCCTCTGGTATTACTGGTGAGATTCTCTACGTGGATGGCGGCTTTAACATCACCGGGATGAGCGAACTGGAATCCTGATTGTCATCCTGTGACGTCATCAAATAAGCCGGCTCCATGCCGGCTTATTTGTTCAACTCTCAGCAAGGGCTGTGGCAACCGCATCCATCCATTCCAGATAATCCGTCTCATCCGATTCCAGAATCTGGACACCCACCAGGTATTCCGGGGGCGTTTCACGGCACCACACAACCTCCACCATTAACCGAAACCGCTGCATTTTGTGCCCAAGACTGATCTCCGCCATCAGCAACGAGTTCAGCACCAACGGCTCCGACGAGACAAGGCTCAGGCCCCTCGCCGAAATATCGCGAATCTGGCATTCAAGAGGAACGGCATCCTGTAACTCAACATCCGGTTCAGGTGACTCAAGCCACAGCCATGCCCGAGCCCTGGCGGTTAAACGATATTCCTCACGATTGTCCTGCCCACCGGGTAACCCCTGGGAGCTTCCGAACTCGTAGTTATCATCAACCATAAGCCATCCTCAGTTACGGCCAACACGGATCCGGCCAACAACCCGGCTCAGGGTGTCGTCGAACTCTGCTGCACTCCCCAATATCCGGATGCGGCCTGATACAACCCCGGATACCAGCTCATCGTGTAGAAACTCACGGCGATTAAGCCCCAGACGGTCCACGAACACGAACTTCCGGGATGCAGAAATCTTGACCGCCAGTTTCAGCCTGGTCGGTTCCTCATCATCCTTCTGGGCGGCCAGTACAATCCAGCCTCCCAAACCAATACTATCCACCTGTTTGGCCGCCGCCAGCTCACGTTCTTTCTGGAGACGTTCGTGCTCCGCTTTCTCATCTTCCTGGCGCTGCCGTTCCACTTCGGCCCTCTGTTGCTCCAGGGCAGCCTGTTTTGCCTCTTCTTCGGCCTTTCTTGCGCGCTCGGCGGCTTCCTTCTCCTTTCGCAGTGCCTCTGCCCGAGCCCTCGCTTCCCGCGCCGCCTCTTCACGTTGTTTCTGCTGTTTCTCGCACACCTTGAACAACAGATTCACGGTTTCCGAGAGCACCTCACCAAACGGTGTCGGAGCCGGTAAGGGCCGCAGGGTGTCGGCTTCAAGATCTGCCAGGAACAGCGCCCAGTCCTGCAGGCCGAGCTTGACGCCGGCGCCGTTGGTCCAGAGCACTTCCCCACTATCTTCGAGCAGCGCGAACAAATAACGCCTTTGCTCAGCGGCGCCCTCACCTTCGACAAACCAGCGGCCGATAAAGCCCTCGGCCTGTTGCGGGTCTACCGAAGCCAGCGATAGCCAACGGCTGTCCCAGGTCAGACTGGTGCCGCTACCCAGGGCAGGCTCGAGTTCCGGCACCTCGCCGCGGATACGCGCTACGATAACCGTCTGAATATCCGCCAAAGCGTTCTCCGGTAACCCCTGGCCGAGGGCCCGGGTCCACACATCCTGTATCCGGTCTCCTATCTGCTCGCCTACATGGTAAAGCCGGTTCCGGTCTCTGTCCGACAGTGCAGGATCACCAAGCCATACCAACCACTCGAGCAGTTTGTTGGCGTGTCGATACAGCTCACTGTCTGTGCCCTCGGACCAGACGCTCTGTTTGAGAACCTTGTACCAGTCTTCGATGATGAATCGACTGATGACCACCGGTAACTCACGCCCTGTCAGCGCCCTGCCGATCAGCGCGCGGGAAACCTGGTCGGCAAGACGCTGCCGCGAAGCACCACGCTCGGTCTCAAGAAGACGTTCACGCAACCGGCTGACCTGGTGCTCACCTTTCTCCCGGTCATCAAGCCATTGTTTACAATAGCTCTCCACCAGTTCGGGCTGGCCACTTTCAAAGCTGCCGGACACCGCGATAACCAGGCTGTCCAATTGGTCCAGCAACACCCTGGATGATCGCCCCCCGGTATCACTCCACCCCCGCCACTCCTGCAGGTTGTCCAACCAGTCAAGAACAACATCGCTGAACACATTGGTTCCGCGGGTATCGAGCTGCCACGCCAGCCAGAACCGTAATCTGGCAATACGACTGACCAGGGCACGATGCAAACCACTGGTTTTCAGGAACACGTCCATTATCCGGTCAGACAGATAGGCTGCATTGACCTGGCGCACGGTCCATTCGATCTGCACCGACCGCAGAACGTCCGTTACCCGCTCGTCCCGTTGTTCCGTCCAACAGGAAAACAACAGCGGGCGCCAATCGGCATTGGACTCAGGTGACGATTTTCCGGCCGGATAGGGTAAATCCGGCACCCGGATACCCGAAAGAACCTGCGTAATCCTCTCTGAAACCACCTTTCGGGGGGAAGAGTCTGCTTGTGGTTTCCTGGCTGGCGGCGACATCAGTTACCTGTTGACTGGAAGCGTTGAAAAGGGTCTTCAAATAACGCAGTATAACCAACTCGCCGGGGTTTACAGCAACTGCAGACCGGCACCATTCGCGTTAATTATTAAACACCGGGCCCATAATGACAGCGTTACCCGGTGATGTAACGATCTGATTCGGGGAAGCACAACAAGATGTCGGGCAAGAAACTGGAAAACCTGAACGTGGCCAGCCAGGAACCACTGATCACTCCTGAAGCGCTGAAGAACGAAATGCCGCTGTCAGATGAAGCTGCCGAAACCGTAGCCTCTGGCCGCCAGGCCATTTACGACATCATGGATGGCAAAGACCACCGCCTGTTTATCGTGGTTGGCCCCTGCTCTATCCACGATGTGGAGGCAGCCCGCGATTACGCTGCCCGGCTGAAAAAACTCGCCGACGAAGTCAGCGATACCCTGCTGCTGGTGATGCGGGTATATTTCGAGAAACCGCGCACCACCGTTGGCTGGAAAGGCCTGATCAACGACCCACACCTGAACGATACCTTCGATATTGAACAGGGCCTGCACATTGGCCGTCGCTTGCTGCTGGATATCAACGAGATGGGCCTGCCAACCGCCACCGAGGCCCTTGACCCGATCTCCCCCCAGTACCTGCAAGACACCATTGCCTGGTCCGCCATTGGCGCCCGCACCACCGAGTCTCAAACCCACCGGGAAATGAGCAGCGGCCTGTCCATGGCCATTGGCTTCAAGAATGGCACTGATGGCAGCCTGGACGTAGCCGTTAACGCCATGAAATCGGTTTCTCACCCCCACAGCTTCCTGGGCATCGACCAGCAAGGCAAGGTGGCCATCATCCGCACCAAGGGCAACAACTATGGCCACGTGGTGTTGCGCGGTGGCGGTGGCAAACCGAACTATGATTCCGTGAGTGTTGCACTGTGCGAGCAGGCGCTGGACAAAGCCAATCTGCGCAAGTCGATTATGGTGGATTGCAGCCACGCCAACTCCAGCAAAGACCCGGCCATTCAGCCTCTGGTCATGCAGGATGTGACCCATCAGATCCTGGAGGGCAACCAGTCTATCCAGAGCCTGATGGTGGAAAGCCACATCAACTGGGGTAACCAGTCCATCCCGGAAAACCTGGCAGACCTGAAATACGGCGTGTCGGTAACCGATGCCTGTATTGACTGGGAAACCACCGAGAAAGCCATTCGGGATATGCGCGAAAAGCTCAAAGACGTGCTGCCCAAGCGTAACGCCTGAGCGTGCTGACAGGATTCACGGGGTAGCCGATCAGCTTCGGCGCCCCGTGAGACCGATACGCGGGCCCGCCCTGCTTCTCCACCCTCAGGCGCTCTCTACAGCTCCCCGCCAGTCCAGGCGACTTCTGAGCCCGACCACGTGACCGATAATCACCAGAGTGGGCGCCTGAACACCACTGTTCTCCACCTTGCCAACAATATCACTGAGCGTGCCCACCACCACTTTCTGGTCGGCGGTTGTGCCCTTGGACACCAGCGCCACCGGCATATCTGGTGTCATGCCATGGCCAATCAATTGCCGGCAGATAATCGGCAATCCCACCAAACCCATGTAGAACACCAGTGTCTGATTATTCTGCACGAAGTCTGACCAGGGCAAATCGCAGGTATCGTTTTTCAAATGCCCGGTAATAAAGCGCACCGACTGGGCGTGGTCCCGGTGAGTCAGCGGAATGCCCGCATAGGCCGCACAGCCGGACGCTGCGGTTATACCGGGAACCACCTGGAAGCGAACACCGGCAGCCGCCAGCGTTTCAATCTCTTCGCCGCCGCGGCCGAAGATGAACGGGTCACCACCCTTGAGGCGCACCACTTTGTGGCCCTCCCGGGCCAGCTCCACCAAGCGTTGGTTGATCTGATCCTGCGGCAACGTGTGATTTGAGCGCTGCTTGCCGACATGAACCATCTCAACATTATCGGGGATCAGGGAGAGTATTTCCGGAGAAACCAGCCGATCGTAGAGAATAACGTCGGCGGACTGGATCAGGCGCCAGGCCTTGAGGGTCAGAAGTTCAGGATCACCCGGGCCGGCGCCCACCAGGGCGACCTCGCCCGCAGAATTATTCGGGTTTTCGGTTACCGGGTTGGGCCTGTACCGAACTGGTGCAGGCCCTGCCTTGACGCCCCTTCCCGGTGCATCCGTGAATGGTTCGCTCATTGGATCCGATCAATGCCTTTCATATAGGGTTTGAGAACGTCCGGAACCAGAATACTGCCGTCCTCCTGCTGGTAGTTCTCCATCACCGCGATCATCGCACGGCCAACGGCCAGACCCGATCCGTTCAGGGTATGAACAGGCTCGGGCTTTCCGGTTTCCGGGTTGCGCCAACGTGCTTGCATACGCCGTGCCTGAAAATCACGGGTGTTGGAGCAGGATGAAATTTCCCGGTATTTACCCTGCCCGGGCAGCCACACTTCCAGATCGTAGGTCTTCGCTGCGGAGAAGCCCATGTCGCCGCCACACAGGGTAACCACACGATACGGCAGTTCCAGCAACTGCAGCACCTTCTCGGCATGGCCAGTGAGCTGTTCAAGCGCCTCGGTGGAGTCCTCGGGGCGCACAACATGCACCAGTTCAACCTTGTCGAACTGATGCTGGCGGATCATGCCACGCACATCCCGGCCGTAGGAACCCGCTTCGCTGCGGAAACAGGGGGTATGGCACACCATCCGCAGCGGCATTTCGCTGGCCTCCAGAATACTGTCGGCCACCAGGTTGGTCGCCGGTACTTCGGCCGTCGGGATCAGGTACAGCGGGTTGTCACCGGCGGTACGGAACAGATCCTCTTCAAACTTGGGTAGCTGGCCGGTACCGAACAGCGCGTTGGCATTGACCAGGTACGGCACATAGGCTTCGGTATAGCCATGCTCTTCTGTGTGCAGGTCGAGCATGAACTGAGCCAGTGCCCGATGCAGCTTCGCCAGTTGGCCGCGCATGACGGCAAAGCGGGAATGCGCCAGTTGGGTGGCCTTCTCGAAGTCCAGACCCTTGAGCTGTTCGCCCAGGGCAACGTGGTCTCTGGGTTCGAAATCAAAGTTACGCGGCGTGCCCCATACACGGGTCTCTACGTTGTCGTCTTCGTTGGCGCCCGGTGGAACGTCTTCATCCGGCAGATTGGGAATGCCGGCAAAAAACGCGTTCAGGGATTCCTGTACTGAGCGCAACTCCTCCTCAGCTTCGGCCTTCTGCTGCTTGAGATTGTCCACCTCTTCCAGCAGCGGTTTGATGTCTTCACCCGCCGCTTTGGCCTTACCAATGGATTTCGACCGTTTGTTCTGCTCGCTCTGCAGCGTTTCCGCACGAACCTGAATGGCTCGACGGCGTTCCTCAAGGCGTTCGAAGGTGGCAACGTCAAACTCGAAGTTTTTGATAGCCAGCCGACGGGCAATTTCTTCAGTCTGTGAACGGACACGTTTCGGATCGAGCATGATCTTCCTGAATTTTCCGGTTAACGAATAGTATGGATATCACGGCATTATACCTGCCGTGGTTCTGCTGGCCACCATCCCCGGGCCTAGGGCCAGGTAATTTGCGGCATGAGGGTTACATCAATAACGCTTTTTGCCGCTTCGGGCATCGAGATCATCCAGGCGTTGGCGCTTTTCAGCCAGTTTGATCTCCAGTCCACGCATGACAGGCTGATAGTAACGGCGTTGGTGAATCGCTTCAGGCAGGTAAGATTCTCCGGCCGCGTATGCGTCCGGTTCGTCATGGGCGTAGCGGTATTCGTCACCGTGGCCCAGGCTTTTCATCAGCTTGGTAGGGGCATTACGCAGGTGCACCGGCACTTCGTAATCAGGATCTTTTCGGATGTCCGCCATACACTCGTTGAACGCCTTGTACACGGCATTACTCTTTGGTGCCAGCGCCAGGTAGGTGACGGCCTGGGCCAGCGCCAGCTCCCCTTCCGGCGACCCCAACCGCTCCTGGGTATCCCAGGCCTGCATGGTAATTTGCAGGGCACGGGGGTCTGCGTTACCGATGTCTTCGCTGGCGATCCGCACCAGGCGCCGCGCCACATACAGGGGGTCACAGCCACCGTCCAGCATACGGCAAAGCCAGTACAGGGAACCATCGGGGCTGGAGCCCCGTACGGATTTATGCAACGCGGAGATCTGGTCATAGAACACATCGCCGCCTTTGTCGAAACGGCGCAGACTGGTTTGCAGTACCTGTTCCAGTGTCTGGGCAGTTATGACGTTCTGTCCGGTACTATCAGGCTCGGCCAGATCGGCGGCCACCTCCAGAATGTTCAGGGCGCGCCGGGCATCGCCTCCAGAAGCTTCAGCCATGTTATCCAGCACCTCCGCTGGAACCTGCAGGCTGCCGCCGAAACCCGCCGGCGAAACCAGCGCTCGATTCAGAAGCTCAAGGATGTCCGGCTTGTCCAGATTTTTGAGCACATACACGCGAGTCCGCGACAGGAGCGCGCTGTTCAGTTCGAAAGAGGGGTTTTCCGTGGTGGCACCCACAAAAATGAAGGTGCCATCTTCAATATGAGGGAGAAATGCATCCTGCTGGCTTTTGTTGAACCGGTGCACCTCGTCAACAAACAGCAGCGTGTCCCTGCCCTGGGACTGCTTGCGGTTGCGGGCCCGCTCGACCACATCCCGGATATCCTTGACGCCGCTGAGCACGGCAGAGAGCGTTTCATAGGACAAGTCACCCACGTTGGCCAACAGCCGGGCAAAGGTGGTTTTGCCCACTCCGGGTGGCCCCCAGAGAATCATCGAATGCAGTTGGCCCTGCTCTACGGCGCGCCTGAGCGGTTTTCCGGGGCCGACCAGATGAGCCTGGCCAACGTATTCGTCCAGGTTGGCCGGCCGCATTCTGGCCGCAAGGGGCTGGAATCCGGCCTCTGGCTCAAACAGGTTGTCCTGCATCAGGCACCGTCCCGAATAATATCCACCTCCTCGGGGTATTCCAGGCGGAAGGCACTGTTGTCCAGTTCCTGATTCAGGGTTATCCGGTCAAAGCTGAGAATACTCAGTTGAGACAGCGAATCTTCCATTCTCATTTCCTGGAGCTCACCGTTGTAGAAGCTCAAACGCAAGGATGTAAACAGGGAATCGGCGCCCCTGGGAACCAGGGTGAACTCGCGGGTATTGTCACCCATCCGGCGCTCACTCACATCGTAGGTTTCCTCAAGATTATCGACTTCGCCACTCAAAAGCAGCGCCGGTGTTGTCTGCACCCGGTCATCCAGGGTGTGAATAGTGACCTGTTCCAGATCCGGGTCGTAAACCTCCACCGTGTCGCCGTCACTGACAATAAACTGGGACAAAGGCGCACCGGTCTCCCAGTAGAACAGACCCGGGCGCTTGGCCTTGAGGGAACCGCGGGTTTCCTGAACCCGGTTACCATTTTCATTGACCACAATCTGGATGAAATCGGCCTGGTAGGTTTGGTAACTGCGCAACATAGAGGCCAGCTCTTCAGCGGCATCGCGAGAGCTGTTGCCCTGTTCCGCAGAGGCCGTTGCCACGACGGCCATCATGCACAGCGCCGCTATCGTCGTGTAGACAGATCTGATCATAAGTATGCTGCTCCTAGTCTCTTGGGGGCGGCGGCGCCAGAACTTCCCTGGCACCATTATGACCCGCCGGACTGACCACTCCCGAGGCTTCCATGGCGTCCACCAGGTTCGCGGCACGGTTGTAGCCGATCTTGAATTTACGTTGTACGGAGGAGATCGACACCCGTCGGTTCTCGGTCACAAAAGCGACCGCTTCGTCGAACAGAGCGTCTCCTTCGTCACCACCGCCTGCACCGCCTTCGCTGAGGGTTGGCACGCCCGGCAGGTGCTCACCTTCGGCGCCGTTAAGCACATCATCCACGTATTCCGGTTCACCCCGGGCTTTCCAGGCGCTGACCACCCGGTGTACTTCGTCATCGTCAACGAAGGCTCCGTGTACCCGAACCGGCAGGCCAGAACCCGGCGGCAGGTATAGCATATCGCCGTGGCCCAGCAGCTGTTCGGCGCCACCCTGATCAAGCACGGTACGGGAGTCGATCTTGGACGACACCTGGAACGACATCCGGGTCGGGATATTGGCCTTGATCAGGCCTGTGATCACATCCACGGATGGCCGCTGGGTAGCAAGAATCAGATGGATACCGGCGGCACGGGCCTTCTGGGCAATGCGGGCGATCAGCTCTTCCACCTTTTTGCCGACAATCATCATCATGTCAGCAAATTCGTCGATTACGACAACGATGAACGGCAGGGTTTCCAGTTCTGGCCGCTCCTGTTCTTCGTTGGCCAGGTATTCATCCGGTTTCCAGAGAGGGTCCAGTAACGGCTCGCCCTCAGCCCTGGCGTCCTTCACCTTTTTGTTGTAGCCGGCGATGTTGCGCACGCCCAGGCTGGCCATCAAACGGTAGCGCCGCTCCATCTCCGCCACACACCAGCGCAGTGCATTGGCGGCTTCTTTCATGTCCGTCACAACCGGTGCCAGCAGGTGCGGGATCCCGTCGTAGATGCTCAGTTCCAGCATCTTCGGGTCCACCATGATAAAGCGCACTTCATCGGGACTGGCTTTGAGCAGCATGCTCAGCAGCATGGCGTTAACCCCGACCGATTTACCCGAACCGGTCGTACCGGCCACCAGCAGGTGCGGCATCTTGGCCAGATTGGCCACCATCGGATTACCGCCAATATCGTTACCAAGTGCCAGTGTCAGCGGCGATGACGACTCGGTAAACACCCGGGCCCCAAGAACTTCGCTCAGACGAACGATTTCCCGCTCCTCATTGGGAATCTCGATGCCCACCACGGACTTTCCGGGTATGACTTCCACCACCCGTACACTCAACACCGCCAATGAACGGGCGAGATCCTTGGCCAGGTTGGAAATCTTGCTGACTTTCACCCCGGCGGCGGGCTTGATCTCGAATCGGGTGATAACCGGGCCAGGATTGACCTCGACCACCTCTACCGTGACACCGAAATCCGCCAGCTTCTCTTCGAGCAGGCGCGACATGTGCTCCAGTGATTCTTCCGAGTAACCCTTTTCTTTATGTTCCTCAGGCGGGTCCAGCAAGGAAATCGGCGGGATCAGGCTCTCAATGTCTTCCAGCAAAGAGCCCTGCTTGCTGTTGGCTTTCTTGTCGACAGGCCCCTGATCATCCTTCTTGAACGGGGCAATTTTCAGTGCCCGGTTCGCGGACTTGGGCTGCTGGGGCGCGGCCGCCTTGCGAGGCGTTTCATCCCGATCCCACGAGCTGAAACTTTCCAGTCTTGCGGGTTCTGGTTCAATTTCAGGAAGCCCGTCAATCGCCGGTTCCTTACGAGCTTTGCTTCTGTCCTTTGGCGTTCCATTATCGGCCGTTTTCGCTTTACGGCGGAACACACGACGCCACCAGGCATCTTTCTGACGTGGTTTTTCTGTTACGGGATCGGTTCTTGCCACCCGATCTTTGACGACCGGAGGCTCTGGATCAGGGCGAGCACTGGCTGGCGCACCGGGGTTTTTCGCTTTGCGCTCGCTACTTTTAAACAGCGACTGAAGCCAGCGCCCGGTTTTCAGAGTGAATCCACCAACATGGTCCATCAAGCGGAACCAGGACAGGCCGACGGTCACGGTCAGGGCGAACAGGAAGATCGCGATCAGCAACAGCGTGGTGGCCGGCAGATTGAAGAAGCGCACCATAGCTTCTGAAACCGCCGTGCCCAGTACACCGCCGGAGGAGGCACCAAGGCCAAATACCGAATAAAGGGAAAGCAGGCTAGTGGCCGACAACAGAATCAGCAGAAACCCGCCAAAGCGAACCATGAACAGTGGCCAATGGAGGTCGAGTGACTCGTGCCTGCGACGGATCAGCATGACGGCATAACCGGCAATCATCACCGGGAAAAGCCAGGAAACCTGCCCGAAGAAGTCTACCAGCAGGCTTGCGAGCCAGGCGCCGGAGCGCCCGGCGGCGTTATCCACGCGGGTATCGTGGCCGATACTCGCCCACCCGGGGTCAGACGCACTGAAGGTAAACAGCGCCATCGCCAGATAGATGCACAGCACAATCATGCCGATAACCGCACCTTCTCTGGCCCCTTGGGCCATCAGGCGGCGAAAGCGCTGTTGTTTTTCTGTCAGTTCCGTCGATGCTGCTTGTTTCGCTTTAGCGGATTCCGCCATGAATGCTCAAACCGTCAGTGAGTTTAGTCTTTCAGCGCCTGAAAACCCCGTGTCAGATCGGTTTTCAGGTCATCAATGGCTTCAATGCCAACAGACAACCGGATCAGATTCTCGGTGATGCCCGCCTTGTCTTTATCCTCGGGAGATAACCGGCCATGGGTTGTCGTCGCCGGGTGGGTGATGGTGGTTTTCACATCACCCAGATTCGCTGTGATTGAAATCATTCGGGTGGCATCAATAAAGCGCCAGGCTTCTTCTCTGCCCCCTTTAACCAGAAACGACACAATTCCGCCAAACCCGTCCTGTTGCTTCTTCGCCAGCTGATGCTGGGGATGGCTTTCAAGACCGGCGTAGAACACCTTATCCACGCTCGGCTGGCTTTCCAGCCAATTCGCCAACTCTAACGCATTGTTGCAGTGGGCTCGCATACGGATCGGTAAGGTTTCCAGCCCTTTCTGGAACACCCAGGCATTGAACGGGCTCATGGTGGGCCCGGCAGATCGCAGGAACCCGTAGATCTCATCCAGATACCTGGCAGGCCCCACCACTACCCCGCCAACACAACGGCCCTGGCCATCCAGATACTTTGTGGCTGAATGAATCACCAGATCCGCACCTTGCTCAAGGGGTCGCTGCAATACCGGCGTACAGAAACAGTTATCCACCACAAACAGGGCATCGTTGGCCCTCGCCAACGCAGACAACGCGTCCATATCAGCGATTTCACAAAGCGGGTTGGATGGCGTTTCAATAAACAGCATCCGGGTTTCTGGCCGGACTGCTGCCTCCCAGCCGTCTGCATCGGTCAGGCTAACGAACGTGGTTTCAACCCCGAAACGCGCCATGTACTTCTGGAACAAGACGTTGGTGGTACCAAACACGCCACGGGAACAGATAACGTGATCCCCGGACTGCAGCAACGCCATACAGGTACTCAGGATGGCCGCCATGCCCGAGGCAGTGGCAACGGCCTTTTCTCCACCTTCCATGGCAGCGATGCGGGCCTCAAAACCCTGAACCGTTGGATTGGTAAAGCGGGAATAGATGTTACCGGGCTCCTCACCACCAAAACGGGCTGCCGCCTGGGCGGCACTGCCATAGACGAAACTGGAGGTCGGAAAGATGGCGTCGCTGTGCTCCAGCTGACCGGTGCGGACCTGCCCTGCCCTCACGGCCAGGGTATCCACTGACATACCGTCCAGATCCGATTCAGGAATCCAGAGATGTTCTTCACGGCCGACTGTCATAGTGTTCTCCTGGCACGGGCGTTAGGGGTTCAGTCTTCGTCATTATGGAGGTCGATAATGGCATTATCACCGTCGATGATCTGCCCACCGGGACGCTTCTCGTCTTTACGCAGGTCTTCGAGCCGGCGCAGGTAGGCTTCGTCCACGTCACCGGTTACATAATCACCGGTAAACACCGAGCACTCCCAACCATCGATATCGTCGTTGACATCGTTGACACAGGTAATCAGGTCTTCCAGGTCCTGATATACCAGCCAGTCAGCACCAATCTGCTCCCGAACCTCCTCCACCGAACGGTCGTGGGCAATCAGCTCACTGGCCGAGGGCATATCAATGCCGTACACGTTGGGATAACGCACAGGCGGCGCTGCCGAGGCGAAGTAGACGTTCCGGGCACCGGCGTCCCGGGCCATCTGAACGATTTCCTTACAGGTGGTTCCCCGGACGATGGAATCATCTACCAGCATGACGTTCTTGCCGCGGAACTCCAGGTCTATGGGATTAAGCTTCTGGCGCACCGACTTCTTCCGCATTTTCTGGCCGGGCATGATAAACGTCCGCCCGATATAGCGGTTCTTGATAAAGCCTTCGCGGTATTTGACGCCCAACTGATAGGCCATCTGCATGGCCGAAGTCCGGCTGGTGTCCGGAATCGGGATCACCACATCAATGTCATGGTCCGGCCGCTCCCTGAGCACCTTGTCTGCCAGGGTTTCGCCCATGCGCAGTCGTGCCTTGTAAACCGACACGCGGTCCATGATGGAGTCAGGGCGCGCAAAATAGACGTGCTCGAAGATGCATGGATACAGCTTCGGGGATTCCGCACATTGCTCGGTGTAGATGGTACCATCGGTTTCGATATAAACCGCTTCACCCGGTGCAATATCCCGAACGATCTCGAAACCGGCGGCGTTCAGAGCCACGCTCTCCGAGGCGATCATGTATTCTTTCTGGCCATCTTCGCTTTCCCGCACACCGTAACAGGCCGGGCGAATGCCATTGGGGTCTCGGAAACCGACAATGCCGTAGCCGGTAATCATCGCGATAACGGCATAGGCACCCCGGCAACGCTTGTGCACGGCGCGGACGGCGGAAAAAATCTCATCTTTGGTCGGGTTCAGTTTCCCAAGCTTCTGCAGCTCATGGGCAAATACGTTGAGCAACACTTCGGAATCGGAATTGGTGTTGATGTGGCGCAGATCGGTGCGGAACAAGTCGCTGCTCAGGTCATCGGCATTGGTCAGGTTGCCGTTGTGCGCCAGAGTAATGCCGTAGGGGCTGTTCACGTAAAACGGCTGGGCCTCGGCAGAGCTTGAACTGCCAGCGGTGGGGTAACGGACGTGACCGATCCCCACATTGCCTACCAGCCTGCGCATATGCCGGGTATGGAATACATCCCGGACCAGGCCATTGTCCTTGCGCAGAAAAAACCGGTTATCCTGAAAAGTCACAATACCCGCCGCATCCTGGCCACGGTGCTGAAGAACAGTCAGTGCATCGTAAAGAAGCTGGTTGACGTTTGAAGTACTGACAATACCGACAATGCCGCACATGGCTGGGGAACTCTCCGAGTGTTAAATCTGAATGTTAACGGGATGCAGGCGTGGGTTCCACGCCTTCCTGCTCTGTTGAGGATTCGGTGCTGTACCCGGCCCCTGCTTCGGGGCCCAGGAACCGGGCAAATTCATCACCCAGGGTTCGGCGGGACCAGTCTTCGACCACCGCCAGGCGGTCGATCATCACGGACGTTCTCCACCAGGTATCTTCGGCAAGCGGTGTGTAGCGGGTGAACGCGATACCAACAATCACTACCACGACACCACGTAGCAACCCAAACCCCATGCCGAGAACGCGGTCGGTGGCTGACAATCCGGTCGCCCGCACCAGATGACCAATCATATTATTGATAATAGCGCCCACAATCAGGGTGCCGAAAAACAGAATCGCAAAGGCCGCAATCAAACGCACCAGTGGTGTTTCCACGGTGGATTCAAGCAATGACTGCATCTGAGGATGGAACGTGCGGGCAATGATGAATGCCCCCACCCAGGTCACCAGCGACAGGGCTTCGCGAACAAAGCCCCGCTTCAGACTGATAAGCGTGGAAACGGCAATCAGAGCAATGATGACCCAGTCAATCCAGATCAGCGCGTCCATGAATAACCCGATGGAGAAAAGGAAGCGCGAATTCTAACAGGAAACCGGGCGTCACCAAACCGCCTGAAGCTCATAAATTGCAAGTCACCGGATCACTTTCCGCCGGAGGTAACCAGGCTGTTCAGTGAGAAGGCATCGTCCAGGGCTTTCTTGGCGGCTTCGGCCTCGGACTTGTTGACAAACGGCCCGCTGAACACCCGGGTCAACGTGGTGTCGCCGCGCTCCACTTGCTGTAGGTGGGCGCCGTACCCCATGTCGCGAACATCGTCGCGCAGCCGGCGGGCATTGTCGGCATTACCAAAGCTACCCAGTTGGACAACCCAGGCACCCTCAAGCGACCGGGTGAACTCAGCGGATTCATCAGCTGAGCTGGCTGAAGTTGCCGGCTCGGAGGGTTGCGAAACCTGTGGCTGAGGCTCTGAGCCGGTTGCATTGCTATCCGTCGTGCGGGTAACCGGTTCTGCTACCTGGGCCGTGGGCTCGCGGACGTTGGATGATTCCGGCGCGGGCTCCTCAACGCCTTCAATCAGTCGATAACCGGGAGCCGGTTCCGTAGCGGGAGTGTCCTGAGGCGCGGAATTCATTCCGTAGTCGCTGCCGCCAAGGGCCGGCTCCGGGGGAACGTCCACTTCAGGGAACGGCGGCTCCTCGGGGATGGTGACAGGCCGGGACTGGCGCTCGGAATGGGGCTCGTCAAATATCATCGGCACAAAAATCACAGCCAGGGAGACCAGAACCAGCGCACCAATGATTCTTTGTTTCAATCCGTTCACGAGAAAGGGCTCCCTTAACCTAACAGTTTGATCCTGATACTAACCGCCGAGTGCCGTTAACACAAAGCTCCGGTGCCTGCCATGGACAAAGTTTAAGAGATTTCGCCGACAAGTCGGGCCCGGGCCTCCGCAACGGTGTAGAACGAACCGAATACCACGATGGTGTCGTTCTCCCCGGCCTCTGCCAATGCCGAAGACATGGCATCACCCACAGACTCTGACGCCGTGCAACCGGTAATCCCGCAAGCCCGCGCCCGCTCCACCAGAGCCTGCACCTCCAGCCCGCGCGGCACATCAAGACCGGCGAACCACCAGCGCCCAACAACTGGCGCCATGGCCCGCATTACCCCCTCCACGTCTTTATCCGCCAGAGCCGCATAAACACCGAACACCTTGCCCTGCCCTGACCGCTGCAACTCAAGCCGCTGGGCCAACCAGCGTGCGGCATGGGGATTGTGACCAACATCCACAATCACATCCGGCTTTGTTCTCAACCGCTCAAAACGTCCCGGCACCGTTACAGACTTGGCTGTATCTGCTAACAGGCTGACAGTCATGGTTGGCGCCAGCACCCGGGCCAACACCACTGCTGCGGCAACACTTTCGACAGGTAACGGGCCGGCCGGCAGGGTTATACTGAGCCCCTCGATCGTCAGCTCAACGGAATCGCCAACCGGCCTGAGCTGGTAATCACGCCCGGTCACCTGAAGATTGACCTTCTGCGCGGCGGCCTGCTGAAGCACAGAGGCGGGAGGCTCCGGATCTGCACAAACCGCAGTAATCCCGGGCCGCAGAATACCGGCCTTTTCGAAGCCGATCACTTCCCGGTTATCGCCCAGAAATCCAATATGGTCGATATCAATCGAGGTGATCACCGCGAAGTCGGCATCCAGCACATTAACGGCATCCAGGCGTCCACCCAGGCCGACCTCCAGAATCCAGTCTTCAACACCCGCGTCTGCGAGTGCCACGAAGGCTGCCAGGGTTCCGAACTCAAAGTAGGTCAGGGAAACCTTACCCCGTGCCGCCTCCACTTGTTCGAACGCGGATATCAACGCTGCATCGCTGATATCCTGACCGTTAATCCGTACTCGCTCGTTATAACGCTGAAGATGGGGAGAGGTATAAGCTCCGGTGGTTCGCCCGGCTGCCCGCAAAAGCGACTCGAGGGCCGCCACGGTCGTGCCTTTGCCGTTGGTGCCCGCTACAGTGATGATTCGCGCTGCTGGCTTTCGCGGAAACAGGCGGCGCAAAACCACCAGAACCCGATCCAGGCCAAGGTCAATTTCGGTGGGATGAATGGCTTCCAGATACTGAAGCCACTTTTCAACAGACGCACCGGCCCCGGGAGGGACCGGTACGGGCCTTGCGTCAGTGCTGGGAGGGTTCATCTGTGTCGGGTTTTTCCGTGATCTCAAACTCGATGGGAGCTTCTGTGCCGGGCTTTTCCTGGCCGGTGAACTTGGCAAGAACGTGGGCTACCCGCTCGCGCATCTGGTGCCGGTGCAGAATCATATCGATAGCACCGTGTTCCAGCAGGAATTCACTGCGCTGGAAACCTTCCGGCAGTTTCTCACGGACGGTCTGCTCAATCACCCGTGGGCCAGCAAAACCGATCAGCGCATAAGGCTCGGCTATATTGAGATCGCCCAGCATCGCGAGGCTGGCAGACACTCCGCCGAACACCGGATCAGTCATGATCGAAATGTAGGGAATGCCTTCCTGCTTGAGCTTCTCCAGCACTGCAGCGGTCTTTGCCATCTGCATCAACGACAGAATGGCCTCCTGCATACGGGCGCCACCGCTGGCAGAAAAGCAGACCAGGGGAATACGGTGCTCAAGGGAAACATTTGCCGCCTGTACGAACTTCTCACCAACCACCTGGCCCATGGAACCGCCCAGGAAGTTGAACTCGAAAGCACAAGCCACCAGGGGAACGCCCATCGTTGAACCCTTCATAGCGACCAGGGCGTCTTTTTCGCCGGTTGCTTTCTGGGCTGCTGAAAGCCGGTCCTTGTAGCGCTTGCTGTCCTTGAACTTGAGCCGATCCGAAGGCTCCAGTTCTGCGGCTATTTCTTCGCGGCCGTCCTTGTCGAGGAAGATGTCCAGCCGACGCCGGGCAGAGACACGCAGGTGGTGGTTACACTTCGGGCAGACGTCCAGGTTTTTCTCGAGTTCAGGCTTGTATAAAAACGCCCCGCACTTGGGGCACTTCTTCCACAGCCCTTCCGGCACCCCGGTACGTTGCCGCGATTCCGAGCGAATCTTGCTCGGCATGATCTTATCCAGCCAGTTACTCATGCTTTCATCCTGTCCTTTGATGCCTGGAAGCCGGCCCCTCAGGATGCCAGACTATCCAGGGCTTCACGCATCGGGTGCAACAGATCCGTCAGCGCCTTGGCCAGGGCTTCCGGATCTGTCTGGTGTCGGGCTATTGTATCGACCAGCACGCTTCCGACAATTACACCATCGGATACTTTGCCAACGGCAGCCGCTGTCTCCGCATCCCGGATTCCGAACCCGACACCGACCGGCAGCGCCGTCAGTTCGTGCACATGGGCCACTTTTTTCGCCACTTCATCAACATTGATGGTTGCCGACCCAGTCACGCCCTTGATTGAAACATAGTACACATAACCGGATGAGTGTTCGCTGATTGCCTTGATGCGCTCATCCGTGGTGGTGGGCGCCAGCAGGAAGATTGGGTCCATGTTACGGGCAGAAAACAATGGAGCGACGTCTTCGGCCTCTTCCGGCGGCAGGTCAACGGTGAGGATACCGTCTACACCGGCATTGGCCGCAGCATCCGCAAACGCCTCGTAACCCATGGCTTCCATCGGGTTCAGGTACCCCATCAGTACCACCGGTGTGGTGGTGTTGGTCTTCCGGAATTCCTTGACCATTCCGATGACCTGGCGCAGGGACGTGCCGTGCACCAGGGCTCGCTCACAGGCAAGCTGGATAACAGGCCCGTCCGCCATGGGATCGGAGAACGGCACGCCCAACTCAATGATGTCCGAGCCAGCATCCACCAGGGTGTGCATCAGGCTGACCGTCTGCCCCGGCTCTGGGTCACCGGCGGTGATATAAGGGATCAGCGCCTTACGACCCTGTTCTTTCAATGATTTCAGTACGCCTTCAATTCGGCTCATGCCTGCTCCTGATACCTTCAGATCTCAATGCCATCCAACTGGGCAATGGTGTGAATATCCTTGTCGCCACGGCCGGAGACATTGATCACGATCATCTTGTCCTTGTCCATGGTTGCTGCCAGCTTAAGCGCGTAGGCAACCGCATGGGCGGTTTCCAGCGCCGGCATAATACCTTCAACACGGGTCAGCTTGCGGAAACCATCCAGCGCTTCGTCATCGGTGACCGAGACATAATTGGCGCGACCGATGTCTTTCAACCAGGAGTGCTCTGGGCCTACTCCCGGATAATCCAGGCCAGCGCTGACCGAATGGGTTGCTGCGATCTGGCCGTTTTCGTCTTCCATCAGGTACGTTCGGTTTCCGTGAAGAACTCCCGGGCGCCCGGCACACAAAGGTGCGGCATGCTGACCGGTTTCGATACCCAGGCCGCCTGCTTCAACACCGTAAAGCTCAACATTCTCATCAGACAGGAACGGATAGAACATGCCGATGGCATTGGAGCCGCCACCAACACAGGCTACCAGCGCATCCGGCAGTTTACCGGCCTGCTCAAGGGCCTGGCGACGGGTTTCCCGACCAATCACCGACTGGAAATCGCGAACCAGCAGCGGATAGGGGTGCGGGCCAGCCACGGTACCGATGATATAGAAGGTTTCATCAACATTGGCCACCCAGTCACGCATGGCGTCGTTCATGGCATCTTTCAGGGTTTTGGTGCCGCTCTGGACCGCATGCACGGTGGCCCCGAGTAGCTTCATCCGGTAGACGTTGAGGGACTGGCGTTTGACGTCTTCCGCCCCCATGAACACATGGCACTCAAGCCCAAGCCGCGCGCACACCGTTGCGGTTGCCACACCATGCTGTCCGGCCCCGGTTTCAGCAATAATTCGTTTCTTGCCCAGGAAACTGGCCAGAAGGGCCTGGCCAATGGTGTTGTTCACCTTGTGAGCACCGGTATGGTTGAGGTCTTCACGCTTCAGCCAGATCTGGGCACCACCGGTTTCCCGCGTCAGTCGCTCGGCAAAATACAATGGGCTGGGACGCCCCACATAGTCCGCCAGGTCTTTATCGAAAGTGGCCTGGAATTCGGCATCATCTTTCAGCCGGAGATACTCTTTCTCCAGCGTCATCAACGAGTCCATCAGGGTTTCGGAAACAAACCGGCCACCGAAGGCACCGAAGTGACCTTTCGCATCCGGAAGCGCCTTCAACATCTCTTCAGTCAGTTTTACAGACACGGTGAACCTCTTTCATAAAATCGGATAGTTTGGTGGCGTCTTTCTTGCCCTTGCTCTGCTCCACCCCTCCGCTTACGTCGACAGCCCAGGGCCTGACTTCTTCAATGGCGCGGGCTACGTTAGCAGAAGACAACCCACCGGCCAATATCAGGGGTAACGGCCGGTGTTCAGGAATCAATGCCCAGTTGAAGGACTGCCCGGTTCCCCCATAACGATTCGGATCCCAGGCATCGACCAGAAGGCCGGAGGCCTTGCGATAGTCATCAAAGGCGTTCTCTATCTGACCCTCTTCGCGAACCCTGACCGCTTTGATCCAGCGGCGTCCGAAGCTGCCACAGAAGTCCGGGGATTCATCGCCGTGGAACTGCAACAGATCAAGCGGAACCTGATCCAGCACTCTCTCGACAAACCGGGCATCCGGATTCACAAACAATCCGGTCAGCGTGACGAAGGCAGGTATTCGATCCGCCAGCGCCCTGGCGTGCTCAACCGTAACCGAGCGTGGGCTCGGCTCATAGAAAACCAGACCGATGGCGTCTGTGCCGCACCTTACCGCGACGCCAATATCTTCCGGCCGGGTCAAGCCGCAAACTTTCACACGGGTGGTCATGTTTCTGACACCGGTTGTTTGGGGTGAATGTGCGTTGGCTCAATGGGTCCGTTCTCACCGTCGGTGAACCAGGGACTTACGAAACCGGGGCCGCACAGAGCCCTCGGTATTCCGTACTGATCCGGGTAACCAACATCCACAAGATAGAGTCCGTCCGGTGGTGCGGTCACACCCGCCAACTTGCGATCTTTGCTGGCCAACACCTCACCAATCCATGGCTCAGGCTGTTTGCCTACCCCCACGGCCATCAAGGCGCCAGCAATGTTGCGCACCATATGGTGCAGAAAAGCGTTGGCCTGAACATCTATTACGACATAGTCGCCCTTGCGGGTTACCGAAATCCGCTCCAGATAGCGAACCGGCGTTCTGGACTGACAACCGGCTGCCCGGAACGAACTGAAATCGTGTTCACCGACAAGCACCTGAGCCGCCCTGTGCATACTGGCAACGTCAAGCGGCCGAAAAGTCCAGCTCACCTGCCCCCGCTGAATCCCGGGCCTTACCGGACGATTCAGAATAACATACCGGTAGCGCCGATAAACCGCCGAGAACCGTGCATGAAAATCTGCCACACCATTGCCCGCCCAGTGCACCGAAATATCATCCGGCAAGGCGGTATTCATGCCCATGACCCAGGAGCGGAGATTCCTCACCGAGGGAGTATCAAAATGAGCCACCTGAAAGCTGGCATGAACGCGGGCATCCGTACGCCCCGCGCACACCAGGTCAACCGGGTGATCAGCAACTCTGGACACGGCCCTGGCCAGCTCGCCCTCCACTGACCGGACACCGCTTTTCTGGAGTTGCCAGCCATGAAACCCGCGACCATCGTATTCAAATGCAATGGCTACCCGACCGTTTCCGATCGCATTATCTGTGGTCAAAGGCTGAGAATTGAGAAACAAGGATTGGTCCGTCGAAAAGAGTTCACTGAAAAACAAAGCGCCGGCCTTATGGCCGGCGCTGTTGCCGATATAACGAGATTATAACGGATCAGGAAAGATTTTTAAGGAGCTCCTGAGCTTCCGCCTTCTGCTCGTCGTTTCCTTCCAGAGCGACCTCTTCAAGGATATCACGGGCTCCGTCGCTGTCCCCCATCTCGATGTAGGCCCGGGCCAGATCGAGTTTGGTGGCTGCTTCGTCAGTCCCGGCAAGGAAATCGAAATCATCGTCCTCGCCCAATGACTCCTCATCGATATCAAGCGCGGAACTTTGCTCCGGCTTTCCGTCCAGCGATTCGGACGCCAGCGGAACCAGATCGTCATCCATGGCATCAGCCTCCTGCTCAGTAGCCCCGGGCTCACCCTCCTGAGTCTGTTCACTTGGCGGCTCTGAGTCAGCCGGTTCTTCGCTGCTGAAGGCGTCTTCCAGACCAAGCTCTTCATCCAGGGATGCGGCTTCCTGTTCCGGACCTGCGGGCTGCTCGTCAGACTCAGAGAACTCTTCCATCAGGGCGAGATCCTCGTCAGACACATCAAGTTCCAGGTCGTCCAGCGTAGACTCGTCAAGGTCCAGCCCTTCCGGCTCTCCTTCTTCCTCAGCAACCTTGTCCAGTTCGGCATCAAGCTCGTCCAGGAAGGACTCATCCAGGGCATCCACGTCGCCCGACAATTCATCCTCAACGGTTTCCGCATCTCCAACCTGTTCTGCTTTATCAGACTCCTCTTCCAGTCCGAAATCCAGAGTATCCTCTTCCGCTGTCTCAACCGCCGGCTCTTCGGTGGCTTCGTCTTCAAGTGCGGACTCGAAATCGAAACTCAGATCCTCTTCGTCGGCTTTGGCCTCGCCCGAGTCTTCAAGATCCATTTCGAGAGAAGAGAAATCCTGCTCTTCGGAAGTGTCGACGGCGGATTCGTCTTTTTCAGATACCTCAAGACCGGAAAGGTCGTATTCAATCAGATCGTCGGGAGAATCACCCTCCTTCTCGACGTCCGATTCCAGCTCTCCGAACTCGTTCTCCTGCTCAGGCTCGGGACTGGCCTCAAACTCGTCTGCTTTCAAGTCATCGGACAGTTGCCACTCATCATCAGACGGTAATTCGTCTTCCTGATCTGTCTCGGACGCCTGACCAGGCTCCCCCTCTGTCGCCATCGAAGTGCTGAAGGAATCAGACCGCAGCTGGGACTCAAGGTCGTCGATGCTTGGCATAGACTCGGCTTCTTCAAGGCGCTCACGAAGAACCGTTGCCTGCTCAATAGCCGCTTCGTCTTCCAGGGCCTCGATTTCACCGTACTGTTTCTCGAACGAATCACGATCCTGACTGTCCGCGTATACCCCAAGCAGCTTCAACCGGAGGTCAGTGCGGCTCGGCTCCCTGGATATGGCGGTTTCAAGTACCTGTGCTGCCTGATCATGACGACCATAGGCAATGTAGGTGTCGGCTTCGGCCAGGGCGTCAGCGCCTTCCTGCTGATCGCCAGCTTCGTCTTCCAGGCTCAGATCAAACGAATCGCTTTCGCTACCGTCCTCGCTGTTGAGTTGATCGTAGAATGCCTTTTCACGATTGGCGTTCCGGCGTGCAACCAGCAGAAGCAACAGCAAGAGCAGAACCAGGCCACCGCCAAGGGCAATCTGGTACATCGGATTGTTCGAAATGGCGTCAATCACATTACCGGGGAAACCCTTCTCCGCGGCGGGAGGGGCAACAGGCGCTGGCTGGCGAGGCTGTTCGCGGGGCTGCTCCGCTGCCGGAGCGGCGGCCACGTCTGTCTCATCCGCTTCCTGCTCTGCCGCTTCATCGACGGGTTGTGCGGATTCGGTAGTCGCGACTTCCTCACCGGCGCCATCAACGCCAGTGTCGTCTGTCAGCTCATCCATTGCGGCCTGCTCGCCACCCTCAGCTGCGGGCATCTCTTCGAGCGCTTCCGAATCGTCCTCGGCGACCTCGTCAGCGCCGTCAACTGCCGCCAGTTCTTCGGCCTCGTCGTCCGGAAGCTGATCTGCCGCTGCTGCCTCTTCAGCCGTCATACCCTGCAAATCTGCAAGTTGGCTGTTCTTGAGCTCCAACAGACGCTGCAGGGTGGACACCTGATCCTGAAGATCCGCCAGGCGGCTGTTCAATTCTTCGTTTTCGCGGCGCGTGGCTTCCAGTTCTTCCATTGCTACCGCTGAGCCTACGTCGCTGCCGCCCGGCAAATCGCCGTCACCGCCAGCAGAGCCACCCTCGGTAACATCGCGAGATTCACCATCGGCTACCAGCAGGCGCAATTCGTCACCGGCTGCACCCGCTTGGGTAGGCGCTGGAGCGGATTCTGCCTCAGCAGTACGAGTGGCATCGACGGTACGGGACTGGAACGCCTCGTTTTGCTGTGCAACAACGCGGTTGGCTTCTGCCTGGCTCCGGCTGCGGATCTGTTCCATAGTCGGAACTCGCAGGACTTCACCACGCTTCAACCGATTGATATTGCCGCCCATAAAGGCATTGGGGTTCTGATCCTGAAGGGCCAGCATAACCTGCTGCATGGACACAGAGCTGTCCGGGCGGACACGCTGGGCGATGGTCCAGAGTGTGTCTGATGGACCGGTCGGGCCGAACGTGTCAGCCTGATAACCCCGGGCAAGTGAACTCTCGGCCTGGGCCTGGCGACGCACAGACTCCTGGCTACGGGGCGCTGCCTGCCTTGGACTTGCTGGCGCTGCCGAAGGCGCACTCACCTGCTCCTGAACACCGGAATCTTCGGCATACACTGGTGGATCTACCAGCACCGAATATTCCCGCATCAGTCGGCCATTAGGCCAGGTCAGCTCCAACAGAAAATTCAGGTAAGGTTCCCGGAGCGGCTCCCGGGAAGAGACGTTAACAACGAGACTGCCGTCAGAAGCGGTAACCACCTCAAACCTCAGCCTGCTCAGAAACTGGTGGCGATCAATGCCAATCCGCTGATAAGCGGCTTCCGGTGCAACATTTACAAATACATCACCGGGATCCACCCCACGACTTTCACGGAGTGATATTTCCGCATCCAGGGGCTCATTCAGCCAGGACTGCAGTTCAATTTCCCCCAGCCCCAACGCCTGAGCGACACCGGAACCGAGCCCTCCCGCCAGCGCCATGGCAACCGCAAGCTTGCGTACCTTCATGCTTTTTCCTTTCCAGTCTCCGTTATTCTTTACTGCTGTATCTCAACAGAATCGGACGAGGTT
This sequence comes from Marinobacter sp. KM021, assembly GCF_050707965.1. Classification (NCBI taxonomy): domain Bacteria; kingdom Pseudomonadati; phylum Pseudomonadota; class Gammaproteobacteria; order Pseudomonadales; family Marinobacteraceae; genus Marinobacter; species Marinobacter sp. KM021. The sequence continues at coordinate 1,080,605 of NZ_CP136129.1, read as the reverse complement.
GGATGACTTCCGTCTTTTTAGTTCTCGTTGTTATATCGCAATTATACCGTTCAGTTTGGCAAGTATTGTTGATAAAGCCTCTTTTATCAATCAATCAGCCGCAATCCTTGCACCGTTTTTTTACCAATCGGGCGGAACTCCTTAACAGCCCTGAAAATAACAGGGGCGGACGCTGAAATCAGCCTCCGCCCCACTCCGGCATACGAAAAACCGGACACAGTTGGCATTAATTACCACTGTGTAACACTATTTAACGTTCCTGCAGAATCCGCAACATGCGGCGCAGAGGCTCAGCGGCCCCCCACAGCAACTGGTCACCCACGGTAAACGCAGAAATGTATTCCGGCCCCATGGACAATTTGCGAATCCGCCCGATGGGGATACTCAGGGTGCCGGTCACTTTCGCCGGCGTGAGTTCCTGCATGGTGGCATCACGATCATTCGGGATGACTTTCACCCAGTCGTTGGCCTTGGCAAGAATACCCTCGATTTCCGCAACCGACAGGTCTTTCTTGAGCTTGATAGTCAGCGCCTGGCTGTGAGAGCGCATAGCGCCAATACGAACACAAATGCCGTCGATAGGAATCGGATTGTCGCTGCGGCCAAGAATCTTGTTGGTCTCAACGCCCGCCTTCCACTCTTCCTTGCTCATGCCGTTATCGAGCTGCTTGTCGATAAACGGAATCAGGCTGCCCGCCAGGGGCACACCGAAGTGCTCGGTGGGAAAATCACCGGAACGCATGGTATCGGTTACCTTGCGGTCGATTTCCAGGATCGCCGACGAGGGGTCAGCAAGCTCTGACTTGACGCTGTCGTTCAACGCACCCATCTGGCTCAGCAGTTCCCGCATGTTCTGGGCACCGGAACCGGAAGCCGCCTGATAGGTCATCGGAGAGACCCACTCAATAAGATCCTGCTCCAGCAGACCACCCAGGGCCAGCATCATCAGGCTCACGGTGCAGTTACCGCCAATATAATCTTTTACGCCCTTATCCAGGGCGGCATCGATCACGTTGCGATTAACCGGATCCAGCACAATGACGGAGTGATCCACCATCCGCAGGGACGATGCCGCGTCAATCCAGTAGCCATTCCAACCTGCATCGCGCAGCTTCTGGTACACCGCTGAGGTGTAATCACCGCCCTGACAGGTCAGGATTACGTCCATGTCTTTCAGGATGTCGATATCAAAGGCATCCTGGAGTGCCGGAACGCCTTCTTTGCCTACGTCCGGGGCCGGCTTGCCCGCCTGGGAAGTGGTAAAAAACACCGGATCAATGTCGGCAAAATCGTTTTCTTCACGCATGCGCTGCATGAGGACTGAGCCTACCATGCCACGCCAACCTACAAGTCCAACTCGCTTCATGTGCGACCTTTGAACCTCACATTATGCCCGCCCGCTACCGTTATCGCTGGCAGGGACAGGATGGATGATCCCGCAGTGGCAGCATCGCGCCACTGTCGGGTCTCGGTTTAGCGAATCAGGGCTGACTCAAAGCGCATTGAGAACAGCTTCACCCATTTCCCGGGTTGAAACCTTCTTACCACCGTCTGACATGATGTCTGCGGTGCGCAGCCCCTGATCCAGTACCTTGCTGACCGCCGCTTCAATCGCTTCTGCGGCTTTTTCCTCATTCAGGCTGTAACGCAGCATCATGGCTGCACTGATGATCGTGGCCAGCGGGTTGGCAATGCCCTGCCCAGCAATATCCGGCGCCGAACCGTGGCAAGGCTCGTACATGCCCTGCTTTTCAGAGTTCAGCGACGCCGACGGCAACATGCCGATGGAGCCGGTGAGCATAGCCGCTTCGTCAGAAAGAATATCACCAAACATGTTGCCAGTCACAATCACATCGAATTGCTTGGGAGCCCGAACCAGCTGCATGGCGGCGTTGTCCACGTACATATGGGACAACTCGACATCCGGGTATTCACGCTTCAGGTCTTCCATGATCTCGCGCCACAGCACGGTGACTTCCAGTACGTTTGCCTTGTCGACAGAGCACAGCTTCTTGCCGCGTTGCTGGGCCGCTTCAAAGGCGACGCGGCCGATTCGGCGAATCTCAGACTCAGTGTACTGATAGGTGTTGTAGCCCTGGCGCTCACCATTCTCCAGCTCGCGCACACCGCGGGGCTGTCCAAAATAGATACCGCCGGTCAGCTCGCGCACGATCAGGATATCCAGGCCAGAAACCACTTCCGGCTTCAGGGAAGACGCAGACGCCAGTTGCGGGTACAGAATGGCTGGGCGCAGGTTGGCAAACAGCTGCAGGTTCGAACGCAGACCCAGCAGCCCCTTCTCCGGGCGCTTGGCCATCGGCAGACTGTCCCACTGGGGGCCACCGACGGCACCCAGCAGAATGGCGTCGGCATTGCGCGCTTTTTCCAGGGTTTCGTCCGGCAACGGTGAGTCCGTGGCATCGATCGCCGCACCACCCACCAGGGCCTTGTCAAAGGTCAGGCCAAGATTGAACTGCTCATTAACCTTGGTCAGCACCTTTTCCGCTTCAGCAACGATTTCCGGACCAATGCCGTCACCCGGCAGAAGCAACACATTACGGGACATATCAGAATCCTTGTTTATCAGTTTCCAGCGTTAAACAACCAGGGGGCAGTCTGGCGGCGAGCATCTTCGTAGGCGCGAATGGCATCGGCGTCTTCAAGGGTCACACCGATATCATCGAGCCCATTGAGCAGACAGTGACGACGGAAATTATCGACATCAAAACTGTAAGACTCACCAGAGGGGGTCGTTACTGTCTGAGCTTCCAGGTCCACCGTTAATTCATAGCCTTCGTTAGCCTCGGTCTCCTGAAACAGCTTATCAACTATTTCTTCATCCAGAACAATGGGTAACAGGCCATTCTTAAAGCAGTTATTGTAGAAAATATCGGCAAAGCTCGGGGCAATAATCACCCGGAAGCCGAAATCATCCAGCGCCCACGGGGCATGCTCCCGACTGGAACCGCAACCGAAGTTCCTGCGAGCCAACAGCACACTGGCGCTCTTGTATCGTTCCTGGTTCAGAACGAAATCCGGGTTCACGGGGCGATTGGAACAGTCCTGATCCGGCTTGCCTTCATCCAGATACCGCAGCTCATCAAACAGGTTCGGGCCAAAACCCGTACGCTTGATCGACTTCAGAAACTGCTTGGGAATGATCATGTCCGTATCCACATTGGACCGGTCCATGGGGGCAACAATACCCTGGTGTTGCGTAAATGCGCGCATGGTCTCTCTCCTGTGGATCAGTTCAACAACTCACGAACATCAACAAAATGGCCAGACACGGCTGCTGCCGCCGCCATCGCCGGGCTCACCAGGTGGGTACGCCCACCAAAGCCCTGACGGCCCTCAAAGTTCCGATTGGAGGTGGACGCACAATGCTCGCCCTGCCCCAGCTTGTCGGCGTTCATGGCCAGACACATGGAACAACCGGGATCACGCCATTCCAGGCCCGCCTCGATGAAGATCTTATCCAGACCTTCCTGCTCTGCCTGGGCTTTCACCAGACCAGAACCCGGCACCACCATCGCCTGTTTCAGACTGGCGGCCACCTTGCGGCCTTTCACCACGGCCGCAGCTTCGCGCAAGTCTTCAATGCGGCTGTTGGTGCAGGAACCGATAAACACCCGGTCCAGCTGGATGTCGGTAATCTTCTGGTTCGGCTGCAGCCCCATGTATTTAAGCGCGCGAACAATGCCTTCACGCTTGATCGGGTCTTCTTCCTTCGCCGGGTCCGGCACATTGCCATCAACACCGGTCACCATCTCCGGAGACGTACCCCAGCTTACTTGCGGCTTGATGGCGGCACCGTCCAGCTCAACCACCTTGTCGAATACCGCATCGTCATCGCTGTGCAAGGTGCGCCAGTACTCAACCGCCTTGTCCCAGGTTTCGCCTTTTGGCGAGAACGGACGGCCTTTCACGTAGTCAATGGTGATGTCGTCCACCGCCACCATGCCCACGCGGGCACCGCCTTCGATGGCCATGTTGCAGATGGTCATCCGGCCTTCCATGCTCAGGCCACGAATCGCCTCACCACCGAACTCGATGGCGTAACCGGTACCGCCAGCGGTGCCGATCTTGCCGATGATGGCCAGAACCACATCCTTGCCGGTCACACCCGCGCCAAGCTTGCCGTTCACCTTAACCAGCATGTTCTTCATCTTCTTCTGAACCAGGCACTGCGTCGCCAGCACGTGCTCAACTTCAGACGTTCCAATACCATGAGCCAGGCAACCAAAGGCGCCGTGGGTAGAGGTGTGGGAGTCACCACAGACAATGCTCATACCCGGCAAGGTTGCCCCCTGTTCCGGCCCGATCACGTGCACGATGCCCTGGCGCTGGTCTTTGATCTTGAATTCCAGAATCCCGAACTCGTCGCAGTTCTTGTCCAGAGTCTCCACCTGGGTGCGTGACACCGGATCAACAATCCCGTCGATGCCTTTGGCACGATCGGTAGTAGGCACGTTATGATCCGGCGTGGCGATGTTGGCATCAATCCGCCAGGGCTTGCGATTGGCGAGACGCAGGCCTTCAAATGCCTGGGGAGATGTCACTTCGTGCAGCAACTGCCGGTCGATGTAGATCAACGCGGAGCCGTCGTCCCGCTGTTTGACCAAATGGTCGTCCCACAACTTGTCGTATAAAGTCTTGCCCGCCATGGTTGCTCTCTCACTCTCTGGGGGTTTCTGTTTATGCTCTCAGTTCGCCTATCTTACTCTTTGCGCCCGAATAACCTCAATTCATGTTTTTCATTCTTTGCATTCCTTTAGGTTATGAGCCTAATATTCCGGGTGTTTAGTGCACAGCGGAATGAATTCCCCGAGTTCGGTGGCAGGCACAACTGGGTGGGATAGGCTTTTCAAAACACGCCCACGAGTACGTCCCTGTAGGCTCGTTTCGGGCCGTCCATGGCCCTCAACGGTTTTGAAAAGCCTATCCCACCCAGTCGTACCCCAGACATCCAGCGGGTAGTCCAGCTTGCACCAACATCGATATGCTGACTGCCAACGTATGGGGCGCGGCTTCAGGGTAGCCTTTCCAAAAATCTCGTAGGCCATGGATGGCCGGAGCGAAGCGCACAGGGATGTGCTCGTAGCGTTTTTTGGAAAGGCTACCCTGAAGCCGGGACCTGCACCAAAACAACCGGACTTCAACAACCAGAAGCAGGCACCAAAAATGGACGCAAATTCCCTGAGAGCATTCCTGACCATAGTCGACCAGGGCTCCTTCTCGGAAGCCGCCGAAACGCTGCACCTGACACAACCGGCCATCAGCAAACGCCTCGCCGCCCTCGAAACCCAGCTTGGCACCAAACTCATCGACCGAAGCAACCGCGAAATCCGCGTAACCGAGGCCGGCGCCAGACTCCTGCCCCACGCCCGCAAGATCCTCGACGAAATACACAACGCCCGCCTCGCCCTCAGCCCGAACGCCGACACCATAGAAGGCGAACTTCAGCTTATCGCCAGCCACCACATCGGCCTGCACCACCTGCCAAACTGGTTAAGACGCTACCGCCGCGAATACCCACAGGTAACACTGGATCTCCAGTTTATGGAATCCGACGCCGCCTACCACCAGATGAACAAGCGTAATGCCGAGATCGCGTTCGTCACCCTCAGCGATAGTATGAACCCGGAGTTCCGCATTCTGGTGCAATGGCTAGACCCGATGGCCTTTGTCATTGGCGCGGAGCATCCGCTGGCACAACTGCAACACCCACGGCTTGAAGACCTGGCCCAACACCCGGCCCTGTTGCCGGACACCAGCACTGCGACCTACCGGGTGGTCAGCCGATTGTTTCTGGAAGCGAACCAGCCACTGAAACCCCTGATGCCCACCAACTACCTGGAAACCATCAAAATGATGACCAGCGTTGGCCTGGGCTGGAGTGTGCTGCCGGTGAGCATGCTGGACAACAGCCTGCGGGTGCTTGACGTTGGACACCCGGTTTCCCGGGTACTTGGCGCCGTTGCGCTGAGTGGCCGGCAATTGAGCAATGGTGCTCAGGCGCTGCTTGAGATTGTGGAAGCGGAAGAAATCAGGAGCTGATTAGCGCCCGGTCTCCTCATCAACCTTCGGCATGGGTTGCAAGCCGCGCCAGGTGACCAGGATGGCCACAGCCATGGCGGCAGCGCCACCCCAGAACGCGGCGGAGGTGCTGATGCCCTCCACCAGAAAACCGGACATCCAGGCGCCGAGGGCGCCGCCGGCACCAAAGGTCAGACCGCTGTACAAGGCCTGCCCCTGGCCATGGTGGTGCTTGCCAAAGAACCCCTGGATGTATTGCACAGAAATCGCATGCAACGCACCGTAGGACGCTGCGTGAAGCAGCTGGGCGAAGATAAGTATGGGCACGACCATGGTCAGTTCGGCAATGAGTATCCAGCGAATCATGGTCAGGAACAGAGCCCCGATAACAATCTGGCGCACACTGAACCGATGCGACAACCGGTGCATCACCAGAAACAGTCCTATTTCCGCCAGCACACCCAGTGACCAGAGCAAGCCAATCGACAGCTTGCCGTATCCATGTTGTTCCAGATGAATACTGAAGAAGGTGTAGTAGGCACCGTGAGATACCTGCAGCAGGAAGTTCATCAGGAAGAAAGCAATAACAGCCGGATGGGTGATGATGGCTTTCAGGCTGCCTTTCGGAGCCGGCGGTTTACGTTCGCCCCGCTCCGCAGGCACCAGAAACGCCGATACCGCGATGCCTGCAAAGACGGGCAACAGCAGCCAGGGCAGATAACTGACCGGAACCCACTCCAGAATGGCTCCCACGACAGCCACGGCACCGATAAAACCCACCGAGCCCCAGAGCCGAACCTTGCCGTACTTGTCTTTCCTCGTGCCAAGTGCCCGCAGGGTAATCACCTCATACAGCGGCAGGATCGCGTTCCAGAAGAAGGTAAAAGCCAGCATCACCAGAAGCAGGCCATAGAACCCGGGTTCCATGAACACGCCGGCAAAGAACAGCGACCCGGTAATGGCGCCAAAACGGACCAATCGCACCCGCTGGCCGGAACGATCCCCCAGCCAGCCCCAGACACTTGGCGCGACAATTTTGGTGAGCTGAATGGTCGCCATCAAAGTGGCGATTTGCAGGTACGAAAACCCCTGCCCCTCCAGGTAGAGGGACCAATAAGGCAAAAGCCCTCCAAGGAGGGCGAAGAACCAGAAGTAGAGGTTAGACAGCCGCCAGTAGATGGTGTCGCCTCCCTCTGATCAAAGCTGGCCGATGACCGGGGTGCTCACTTCCACATCGCCATTCTGCCCCCGGTGGCGCAGATAATGGTCCATCAGCACGATGGCCATCATGGCCTCGGCGATAGGCGTGGCGCGAATGCCAACACAGGGATCGTGGCGACCGGTGGTAATCACCTCAACCGGATTACCATGCACGTCAATGCTCCGGCCCGGCAAACGCAGGCTGGATGTGGGCTTCAGCGCAATACTGGCAACAATCGGCTGGCCGGAGGAAATCCCGCCGAGCACGCCGCCCGCATGATTGGACAAGAAACCTTCCGGCGTCATTTCATCCCGGTGTTCAGTGCCTTTCTGATCAATGCAGCCAAACCCGGCGCCGATTTCCACACCCTTTACCGCGTTGATGCTCATCAGTGCGTGGGCCAAGTCTGCGTCCAACCGATCAAAGATCGGCTCACCCAGTCCCGGCGGCACACCGTCAGCGACCACGTTGATGCGGGCGCCAATGGAATCCCCTTCTTTGCGCAGGGCATCCATATAGGCTTCCATTTCCGGCACCTTATCGGCGTCCGGACAGAAGAACGGGTTCTGATGCACCTGATCCCAATCGTGCTTTTCCGCTTTGATCGGCCCAAGCTGAGACAGATAGCCACGAATGCGAATGCCCAGACGCTGTTCAAGAAACTTGCGGGCGACCGCGCCGGCAGCAACGCGCATGGCCGTTTCGCGGGCCGATGACCGGCCACCACCCCGATAATCCCGTACACCATACTTATGCGTGTAGGTGTAGTCGGCGTGCGCCGGACGAAACTGTTCGGAAATCCTGGAGTAATCCTTGGAGCGCTGGTCGGTGTTCTCGATGATCAGGCCAATCGGCGTCCCGGTGGTTTTACCCTCGAACACACCAGAGAGAATGCGCACTTCATCCGCCTCACGCCGCTGCGTGGTGTGGCGGGAAGTCCCAGGCTTGCGGCGGTCCAGATCCTTCTGCATATCGGCTTCTGATAGTTCAAGGCCCGGAGGGCAGCCATCGATAATGCACCCCAGAGCAGCCCCATGGCTCTCACCGAATGTGGTTACGGTGAACAGTTTACCAAATGTATTTCCCGACATAATTCAGCACTTTATAAAGGTTTTATAAAATATTTTTTAACTGTTTCTGACCTGCCATTCGCGCAGGTCAGCAGCCGTTACCAGAAACACGCCATCGCCGCCGCTATCAAATTCCAGCCAGGTAAGCGGCAGGTCCGGATAGGCATCATCCATGGCACCCCAGGAGTTGCCCACTTCCACGATTAACAAACCGTTCTCGGTAAGGTGCTCCGCAGCCCCGGCAATAATACGATGAGCGATATCAAGGCCATCTTTACCCGCGGCCAGACCCAACTCCGGTTCGTGACGGTACTCTTCAGGCATGTCTGCCATGTCTTCAGCATCCACGTAGGGCGGATTGCTGAGGATCACGTCGTAACGGCCTTCGATGCTCTCAAACACGTCCGAACGGATGGTCTGAACCCGACCTTCCAGGCCATGCAACTCGATATTTGAGTCCGCCACTTCGAGGGCGGCCTCGGAAATATCAGACAGATCAACCTCGGCTTCATCAAAGACGGTGGCCGCGCCGATACCGATACAACCGCTGCCCGTGCACAAATCCAGTATCCGTTGAACGGGCTGGCTCCCCAACCAGGGCTGAAGGCCATTCTCCAGCAGCTCGCCAATCGGCGACCGGGGAACCAGCACCCGCTCATCAATGTTGAACGGCATACCCATAAACCAGCCTTCGCCCAGAAGGTAGGCGATTGGTACGCGCTCATTAATGCGGCGCTCAATGCGCTCAACAATCAGTTCGCGCTCTGTGCGCACCAGGCGCGCATCCAGGAACACATTGTTGTTTTCCAATGGCAGGTGGACACTGCGTAAAACCAGCTGCACGGCTTCATCCCACACGTTGTCGGTACCATGCCCGAAATACAACGGCGATGCCGCAAACCGTGACGCGGCATAGCGCAGAAAGTCCCGGATGGTGTGTAGATCGTCAACTGGACTGGTCACAAAAACGTCTTCCTGGTCAGGCTAATGTAGCGCGGCATTATACGCCTATTAAGCACAGGCCTGCAGCCCACACACAGATTAAAGGGCCAACGGGCCGGAACTGCTGCGGCTTTGCTCAAACCGGTCCAGTGCGGCAGCCATACGCTCCCGGCCCAACTGAATCAGCTCCGGGGCCTTGTGATAATCGTAACTTCGGCTGGCATTCTTGGGGATATTAACCAGGAGATCAGGCGGATACCCGGCAATCTTGTATTGAACCAGAGCACTCTGCATGGTTTCGATGGTGAGGTTCATCACATCAAATTTGCCAATGCCCAGCTTGTCCCAGTCAATGGTCTCGTGGTCATCTCGTTTCTGGTGATGAGCGGCCTTCTCCGGCTCCTCATGCCGGGCTTTCAAATCCTTCTCTTTATGCTTTTTCGCCATCTCCCGGGTGATCTTTTCTTCGGGAGATTCCCCGGTATCGAGTTTCCTTGAGGTCAGGGATTTAATGGCATCCCAGTCAAACCAACGGGAGGCTTTATCCCGGATGGCGTCGACCCATTCATCCATATCGCTGCCGGAGTCTTCATCGGCAAATGCCGCATCGGGAATTCGCCTTGGCTGTTCATCCTCGCCACTCAGGTTGACGGCCATGATCAAATCGGCGTGGGCAGAGATCGTCGGAATAATCGGCAGGGGATTCAGCAATGCACCGTCTACCAGCACCCTGCCATCCAGCACCAGAGGCGTCACAACACTCGGGATGGCAATGGATGCCCGGATGGCGCGATCCAGCGGCCCTTCCTGAAACCAGATTTCCTTGTGGGCAAGGAGATCGGTGGCAACCGCAGTAAACGCAATGGGCAAGTCTTCGATCCGGGTATCGCCCAGAATGTCACGGACCACCGAGAAGACCTTCTCTCCCCGAATAGCGCCGACCGAGGTGAAGGTAACGTCAAGCAGTTTAAGGACATCGAACTGGCCCAGCCCGGTCACCCAGTCCTTGTATTCCTTCATCTTGCCAGCCGCGTACATACCGCCGATCAGGGCGCCCATGGAACAGCCCGAGATCGCGATAATGTTGTAACCCCGCTCCTGCAGTACCTCAATGGCGCCAATATGGGCGTAACCCCGGGCACCGCCACTACCGAGGGTCAAGGCGACCGTTTTGCCGTTTCCGGTTTGCGAGGGCTTGCGTGCAGTATTGGCCGGAGCTTCGGCCGGCGATACGTCAGAACTTGCCAATACTTTGTTGACGCCATCCTCTGCAGGCACTTGCTCACTGCCGACCTGTTGGTTGTCTGGCTTGTTGTCCCCGGACATTCCCTTACCTCTTGATTACCAGGATTTCGATGCGGTCACCCGTGCGGTTAGGGTCCGCTACCTGAACCCCCGGCCCGATAGCCAGGGTGCGGACCTGCTCCCGGGAAACTCCGGATTTCGCCAGCACGTCGGCCAGGGCGCCCGCAGCCCTTTCCGCCCTTGCGATCGAATCATTCAGGGTTTCATCATTTTCCAGCGAAGAAAACGCGGCAAGCACCACCTCGGCGCCCTCCTCTGCCGCCCACTCTCCCAGCCGCCGGCGATCCGTAGTCGACAGGTCAAACCGATGGGTAACACCGCCCTGCCAGGGCACAATAATGGGGCCCAGCAGTCGTGCAGCAGACGCCTGAAAGCCGGGAATGTCCGCCCCGGCTGCTACCTGGAGGTGTTCAACCCACACATATTCACGCTGATTGCCACGGGTAACGGTGTACACCAGGGTCAACCATCGGTTGCCATCAACATCTGCCACGGCACCGACGAAGTAGTCCTGGTCCTGATCCCGGCCGAGGAGTCTGGGTTGCTCAAAAATCTGGTTTGCCCAGACGTTGCTTCGGCCGCAGGCCACTCCGGAACATTCAAAAAGGATCTGGCCGCCTCGCGCCTGAAGCTCTCGCCGGTAGTGTTCCTGTGCGGCCCTGCGGCTAGCATCCCGGTTGATTTCGAATAACTGACCCTTGCCGTTCACCGGCAGCCTGGCCATGACATCCGAGCGGATCTCTCCGCGTATTTCGCGAACCGGGCTCATAAGCACGAGGTGTCCGGACGACCGAATGTCCAGCGCCGACTGAAGGCTCGACTGGGCGAACTTATCCAATGGCTCGCCAAGCTCCGATGCTGACGCCACTGAACCGCAAGCCAGCAAAGCAGCCGCCAACAGGCTCCGGAGTTTCATTACAACAGCACGATTATTCATTGAATAGAAACCTTTTTATAGCATGTGCAACCGGCTTGGTGTCACCATCCAGGTGACAATGGTGCCCCCCGGGAACGTCCACTGTCGTCAGATCGGGTATCAGCTCTGCACGTTTGTCCAATCCGCCACGGCTGGCCAACAACCCTTCAGACGCTCTTACGAACAGGGTTGGCGTCCGGATGGCGGCCAGTGAGGCATGAACCTGCTCTTCGGTCATCATTAAAGGCGTGGGGTGTCTTAGCCGTGCATCAGTGCGCCAGACAAAGCCATCTCCTTCAGCCCGCATGTTTCTGGGCACCAGCAATGCTGCGGCCTCCGCGCTCAACGGGCTGAGCCCGCCCTCACGGATCCTCGCCGCCGTCGCCACATCGGGATAGACCGCCGGAGGTGCCGATCCGTTCCGTTTTTTCTGCAAGGCCCGGCGCAACTGGGGGATGGTTTCCTTGGCGGGGCGGCTCAGGGCACCCAGACTGTCAATCATCACCAGCCGCCTCACCCTCTCAGGGAAAGCTGCCGCATACAGGGCACAAACGATACCACCCAGCGAATGGCCCACCAGATCAAGGGGGTACCGTTCGCTTTCCGGAAAATGATGGTCAATCAATTCACTGAGGTCTGCCACATAGTCCATCAGCCAGTAACCATAGCCCGGTGGTCGATGCCCCGAATGGCCATGACCGGCCATGTCGATTGCGTGAACACTGGCATCGGTGGCCAGCGCTGGTGCCAACCGGGCGAATGTCATGGCGTTATCAAGCCAGCCGTGCACCATAAGTATGGGGGAGCGAACTTCGTGCGAGGGGTCAGTATGCCAGGTCAGGCCGGCAAGGGTCAGGTTATCGAGCGGCCAGTGTGCCTCCCGGCAGCCGGCCGGAATGTCGTGACCACTGCCGGGTAACACAGTGTCAGTCATGCAAGGCGAGTCCTACATGGTGTGCGTTGGGCGATCAGAGCTCAGCGAGCCTGCCAGGTAAGACTCGATCTTGGTCCTTGCGGATTCATCGTCACCGTTAAACTGGACGCCGATACCTGCCGCACGGTTACCTTGCGCTCCTTTAGGGGTAATCCACACCACTTTACCCGCCACGGGTATCTTTTCCGGCTCGTCCATCAGGTTGAGCAGCAAAAACACCTCGTCTCCGAGCTGATATTGCTTCTGGGTAGGAATGAATAGACCACCTTGCCGAATGTAGGGCATATAGGCGGCGTACAGAACCGCTTTGTCCTTGATGGTCAGGGTGAGAATGCCGCTGCGTGCGCCAAATCCTGGGCCCATATCACATACCTTTTACGCTGGAAGTTCTTGTGTCGTTAAACCTTGCCACAATGCTTCAGGAATTTCCTGACATTTCACAATCATAGCAGCTGAAATTGAAGAAAGCTCAGCTTGCTTTCCGCTTCCTTGGCATCAGTTCCCGCCAGGCAATCAGAAGCTGGCTGGCCTCCAGTTCCGGGCTGGCATTGTATACCGCGGCACTGCGACTTTCCCTAACCAGGTCCAGGAGCTGATGAGCCCGCCACGGCGGATTGTTGTTTGCCAGATAACCAAGCATGTCCGCCGCTTCCGGGTCAGATACTGCACCCCCCACACTGGCCCGCGCCAGATCCGCGGCCCAGCTCTCAAATAACCAGAGCGAATCGTCAAGGCCAAGGGCCTTGAAGGATTTAGCCGCCTCGCCAACCGGAATTTGCCCTTTCATAAACTGCCGGAATGCTTCAAAGGCCTTGTCCCGAAGGGGCAGAAAATCTCCCAGGGCATAGTCCAGCGCCAACCGTGGTGCATTGCCCGCCAGCATCAGGCTTTTGGCCAAGGTCTCCGCACCCGGCCGGCCTGCTTCGTCCAGCTCAGCCACGCGGGCAGCCAGCCATTGCCCACCCTGCTCTGCTGTCGGCAAGGGTATGGTCAGCGCCTGACAACGGGAGCGAATGGTCGGCAGGACCGGCCGGCCGCTCTCCTGCAACAGCAGCAAAGTCACATCCGGCAACGGCTCTTCCAGGGTTTTCAGCAGCGCATTGGCGGCATTGATGTTTAATTGATCTGCCCGGTCAACAATCGCGACCTTGTGGTGGCCAACCTGGGGCGAAGCAACTGCAAACGTAGAGAGCGCCCGTATCTGGTCAACCTTCACCATGCGCGATTTTTCCGGGGCATAAACCCGTAAATCCGGGTGGCTGCCTGCAGCCAACAGATCACATTGCTTGCAACGGCCACACGCCACCGCCGCGCCGTATTCTGACTTGGCCGGTGCTTCACACAACAGCAATTCGGCCACTGCCTGGGCCCAGGCGCGCTTTCCTACGCCCCGCTCCCCCACTACCAGCAATGCGTGGGGCAAACGATCCTGCGCCAGTCGGCTTTGCACTAACGACCAGGCGCGGGCCAGCCAGGGCATTTCCTGTGCGATGTCAGTCATGTTTCGGCATCCGGGATCCGGTTTCCTGATTGCGTTTGAGTTGACGCTTCATGGTTTTCAGCAGCCGCCTCAGCCGCCGTGTATCGTCATCAGCCTGACGGGTTGAGGCAGAGCTATAGTAATGGCTGTTCACTGTCCGGGCAAAGATCCGGGCAGACTCCGCCACCGATGGCCGGGCCTCGGCCATGCGTTCCGCCAGCACAACCGGGGTTTCGCCACTGCGCACAGGTACACCGGCCTGTTCACACAGCCGGTGCCATGATCCGACGACGCGCCTGAAGCCATCCTGACGTGCTCCCCGGGTCATTGAAAGCGCCGACACCAACCCGGCCACAAGAAGGGCAAAGCCAACCAGCCCGGCGGTAATGTAGCCAAGCTCCTTCATGCCAATGCCGCCTGGCAGCCGGGACATCAGGTTCATCTGGCTCTGGCCCTGATAGCCCACCACCCAACGCTGCCAGTGGTAGTTTATTCGGTCGAGCTGCAGTGACGCCCACTGCAAAACCGCCAGATCGCCATAACGCTGGGGAGAGGTCAGGTTGTTCTCCAGGAAAGAGCCCTCTTCGGCCATCGCCTCCCGCAATCCGAACTCAATACGGTCAGGAGCAATCGCAGCGGTGGGATCAACCCGAACCCAGCCCCGGCCTTCAAGCCATACCTCAACCCAGGCATGGGCATCGTACTGGCGCACAATGAGATAATTGCCCCCGGCGCCGGCATCTCCGCCCTGGTACCCCACCACCACACGGGATGGAATTCCAGCAGCCCGGAATACAAAGGTGGCAGCGCCCGCGTAATGGGCACAGAACCCGCGCTGCGCCTCAAACAACAGGGTATCCACACCATCGTTGGGCATCGCCGGTGGCCGCAGTGTGTAATAGTATTCCTCGTTACGGAACCGCTGCATGAGCTCGTTAACCACCTGGGCCGGGGAATACTGGCCCGCCAGCTCACTGGCCAATGCCCGCGCCCGCGGGTTTCCTTCGCCAGGCAATTGCAGGTAGCGCTGACGCGCTGCTTGGGTGAGCTCACTACCCGGCCGGGGTTGCCCGGGGGCAATCGCCAATCGGTAACGAACCGGGCTGTCTGCGGGACGACGGAAACGGAACAGATCCTCCCCTGCGTCAAACACGTTGTCCGAGACCGCAATCGAATCTTCCAGGGAGAAGGCCCATCGTTGGTCCGTGGGCTCCATCAGCACATCGTACTGATTGTTCGCCAATGCCCCCACGCCGCCATCCACCGCGACCCTGCCAGGGCGCTGAAAAGGCTCCCGGTCGCGCTGCCGCCATGTCTCGCCGTCAAGGTAATCGAGAATCAGCCCTCGCCAATAGCGATCCCGATACTCGGGAATCGAACCACCAAAACTCACGCGGAACGCCCGCTCACTGCTCTGGGCCAGATTGGAGATATCGCCGGGGCGCATGGTGTCGGAGATACCGCTGCGAGCCTCGCCGGAAACCAGTGGGACACTCCATAGCGGCGCCATACGCGGAAAGAACACAAATAACAGGACGACTACCGGCAGGGTTTTCACCATCAACAGGCCCAGCCGCTTCCAACCGGCCTTCAATGACCCCGGAAGATCCGGCGCGTTAAGAACCTGCAGACCCACCAGCAGGCAGGCAATGGCTGCAAACGTCAGCAGGGCCCACAGGATGTCCTGTTGGAACAGGAAGTTTACAGCCGCCAGATACACCAGAATAAAAAACAGTACATAGAAGTCTCGGGCGGAGCAGGTTTCCAGCCATTTGAGCCCAACCGCCAACACGAAGAACGACGCAGCAGTATCGACGGTAAAGCGGCCATGAACAGTCCCTACGTAGACTCCGATCAACACCAGCATAATGCCCGTCCGCAACCAGCGCCCCGGCAATCGCACCCGACCACTCTGGGCCAGCCAGCGCCAACCTGCCAGCACCACGCAGGCGGCAATCAGCCACCAGGGTAACCGGTTCCACTGTGGCAACAGTAACAGTGCAAAACTGCCAATCAGCCAGAGAAGCGCTGTGCCAGGAATGGCATCTATCGGTACTTCGGAACGACGGTTTCTACCAAGGAGCACATCGACCAGGCGGCTCATATACTGCCTCCCGCCGTAGCCCCGTCCACGGCTTTACGGGTACCAAACGGTAATGCATCCTGCTCTCTCGGCGGCTTTTCGCCCCAGACCGCCAGCGCCCGTAGGCACCGGTCTGTATGGATTGGGCCGGTGTCGGGTTCGATTACCTCCCCCGGCAGGTTCAAACCAAACTTCGCGCCTTTCTGTAGCCGGTCGGCCACCAACCAGGCCAGATAGCTGAGCCTGAGTTCAGTATCCGCGCCCGGGAAAGCGTTGAAATCCAGCCAGTGGGGGCTTCCTTGCTCCCCTTCCCAATCGGCAACCACCATCTGCCCGGAGCGGGCAAACCGTTTCCACATGACCCTCTGGCTAAGATCCCCTTCACGCCAGGGCCGAAGGTCGGCATTATCCTGACCGGCCACAGGCGCGGAAGAGCGGGCCTCACTGCCGTCATCCACCTGGCTGATTACCTCCGGCGCAACCAGTGGCCTGGGATAGGCTATGCCGGCCGAACTCGGGCGTAACCAGGACCAGGCCTTGAGCAACCCGAATGGGAAACGGGTTTCAATCCGAACCTTGTCTGGCCGAAGGTAACCACGATGGGCTGAGGGAATGGGCAAAATGACGTCCAAGGCTTGGCCAGCCGGCACATGGACACCTTCCAGCTTTGAATCCACAACCGACAGTGCAATGGCAAGCCCGCTATCCTTGCCAGCGGTAATCCGAAATCGAAACGGTATATCATCCCCGGCCTCGCCCTCGCCGGGCTGAACAAGGGCGAGCGTCAGCCCCGAGAGATTGCGATGGGTCTGATGCATGGCACCGACGAACAGGGCCCCGAGAATGAAGGTCAGCAGGTAAATAAGGCTGTTCTGGTAATTGATGCCGGTGATCAGCATGATCAGAAGCAGAACACCAAAAACCACCCCAGCACCGGTTGGCAGGATGAAGATGTTTTTCTGGCTGAATGTCTGGCTGTCTCCGCGGGGAACCCTGCGGTTAATCCAGTGCTGCCATCGTTGCCGGAGTTTTCGCGTTATCATGCCCATCAGGCCGCATTCTTCCTCAAAAGTTCACCCGTTACCGGCATGCATCAAACCACATTACCCGGCCGCCCATAAAGCTTTACTGCCCAACTGCGGATTCTGATCACAGACCAGGCACTTTCCGGTTGAAAAACTGTCTGACAAACCGAATACTCCGTTAAGGAAGCGTATTGACTGAATAGAGTAGTCTCAGCCGCGCCCCTCAACTGATCCGGTAACGCAAGAGGCTATGCCATGACACGCCCAACACTGCTTGCAACGGCCATCACCGTCACTCTCTCCTCTCCGGCCATGGCCGGCGTTCAGACGATGACATCGGATGAGATGGTGGAAACCTATGTTCAGGATTCCGCGGTCATAGTTGTGCCAAGAGACCAGCAAAGAAACGAAGCGGATCGCCAGCGAATTATCAGGGCGCTGACCATCTCGCCCGGCGAGCCGGTTCTGAGTGAAGCCGAAGAGGAAGCCTACCGCGAAGCGCTCCAGCGCTATATGGAAGATGGCAAGTCCGACGCTTTGAGCAGCGCCGAAGAAGAGTTCCTCCGCAGGGCCCTTCTGCTACCCACTGAGGAGCTGGCCCGGGCCCAACCCCCGGCCAATTTTGCCGAGACGATTCCACAGCTGATTTTCGGTCAGCAGCCACAAATACCGGACGAACCTTTTACCCAGACGTTTCTTAACGACCAGCTGGGAATTGGTTTCGACGGGCAGAACCTGAACTTCAGTATCGGCAATCCGCCGGGTATTGATCGTATCGACATACCCCACGGCATCAACGAGGGGCCTATCCAGCTAACCCCGAGACCCGGCGGCGGATTCGACCTATCCATTCAGGTGCCTGACCGCTGATTCAGATCCCGCATCTCTAGAGCAAAACGGCGACCTTTAGCGGGTCGCCGTTTTGTTTTGGCCAGATTTTTTCTGGCGAAATAAAAACGCCCCGCAATGCGGGGCGCCCATCACCTACTCAGGTGTTCAGGTCAGATTAGTGACCGTAAACAGCCAGACGAGTGTCGGAGATGGTCAGGTTATCCATGGCGATGGAACCGATGGAAGTACCACCGATTTCGATTGCGCCAATGGACATATCCATGGTGATGTCGTTGATGTCGATACGCAGAACGTCGGTTGCGGTAGAAGCACCGAAGCCGTCGCCTTTGTAAACATCTACGTTAGCCACTGCAAACATGCCGGCAGCGCCAGTGTCACCTTCAAAGAACTGACCGCCCATGATGGCCATATCGCGGATACCAATGCCCAGGAATTCAACATCGAAGTCCATCTGCATAACGTTGAAAGCAACGTCCAGGTTCAGGGTGTCGGTAGCGGTATCAACGCGGATATCCAGAGCACCCAACATACCCCAACCGCTCAGGTTAGATACCAGAGTGGTGCTCTCGCTGCCGTCAGCAGCAACCAGTTCCATGGAGCTGGCAGTCATACCCCAGTCGATCGGCTGACCAGAGAGTGAACCAACGTGGATTACAGCGTCACCGTCAGCTTCTACGTCGATGTCGATGTACAGGTCGTCCAACAGGTCGGTGCCCGGACCACCAGCAACACCAGAACCACCCAGAACGATATCGTTCACGGTGAAGCTACCTTCATCCGTATACACGAACTGACCGATGCTGACTTTGGTTTCCAGTTCGATGGTCACACCAGCCTGGCCAGTAACGTTACCCATTGCGGTATCGTCAAGCGCTTTCAGGTCAGCGTGAGCAGCGAACGGCATAGCGGCAACGGCAGTTGCCAGAGCAATTTTCTTCAGGCCTTTCATTATTATCTCCTTGTGAAACTCATTTTATTCTTGTGTGAGTTTTTTAAGTGAAGTCCTTTACTCCACGGGTCCATTTAAGATTGTTTTACAGTCCTAGTCCGTGACTCCATTCACACTCTTTTACGTTACAATTACATTTGGAAACAAGTATCGATGAGTTCGCATTTTGCTCAGGACTGCCCACCTTTGCTTTGGTAGAACCACTCGAACGGTTTCTCCTGGGAAACTGGCTCAGCCCAGGAAATCGCACCATTCCGGATTTCGTAACCAATCACTTTATTGGAAGACACCCCAAGCCGATGTTCATGCTCAATCACAAGTGCCTGGGTATCGCTGTGCTCGTTAACCCGGCCCGTGTAGAGAATGGCTGCCGCACTGATATGGCCCCGCTGGGCAATGGATTTGATTGCTGCTCGATACATCTTTATTCGAGCAGAAGCCGGGATACCCTCCGCCTGACCATCGATATTGATACGTTTGACGGTTTCACCGTCCTTCATCAGCATCCAGGCGGCGGGCATGTTCGGAGTTTCGTCGAGAATAGTGGATTGATATTCCTCGGTGGCAACCTCAGACAGCCGGACCAACTGTTGCTGAGCGCTTACAAGAACCACACCCAACTCATCCTCTGATATTTTCCCATCAGACAAGGGACCGTCTTGCGGCAAACCCTCCGCCAACGAGTGCGTCGCACCCAGGGCAAACAGACTGAACGTGGCGGCAAGTGCGTGTTTTCTGAAGCGAGACATAGGACAACTTCCGTTCTTGTTTTATGGATTTTCAGTTCACGGGCGGCAAAACCCGGTAAAATACGCCCCGGGCTGATCGGCTCCGTATAACCATTAGATCAGCGCCTGTCCTGATCGGACAACGGCCGTTTTGTGCATCGTGTATCATTCTTCCAATTTTTAACGGAGGTATCTTGGCCTTTCCTCTCTGCCAGCCTGTTACCCGGCAACAATACAACCGACTGTGCGCCCACGCCTCACAGCAACCGGACTTTATTTTTCTCGGCAGCCAGGCACCTGCGGGGGGCCGTGGTGAAGCCAGGGGTTTCAGCTGTCTTGCCGTGGAGCAGGCTGTCATCGATAGCACGCCGAATAGACGAATCGACACGCCCACCCTTGCCGGTGAGCTGGAGGCGCTGGCAGATACCTACCGGCAGCCCGGGATCACCGATGCCGAGGTGCCCTGCCCTCTCGCAGGCGGCTGGGTTGGCAGCATTGCCTACGAGTTCGGCTATGCCAGAGAACCAAGGCTGAACAGACTGGCCAGGAACCTCCGCTACCCGCTGTTTTTCGCCGGGCTTTACCTGTGGATGGCCAGTGAGGACCTGGAAAGCGGCGCATGCTATCTGTGGGTCCACCCCCAACTGCCCGCCTCCACGGAAAAAAAGCTGGTCGATTGGCTTGACCACCCTGTTAACGATGATCATGAGCCCTGGTTGATAACCAACCATTTCAACCCAACACAAACACCCGACAATTTTCGGCAAAGGGTCAATCAGGTAAGGCATTACATTCAGTCAGGTGACTGCTATCAGGCCAATCTGTCCCAATCGTTTGAGGGGCACTACCAGGGCAGCCCCTGGGCCGCCTTCAACGCGCTCAGCGATGCCAACCCGACGCCTTATGCAGCTTTTCTCCGCTTTCGGAGTAACGCGGTAGTCTCAGTATCACCGGAACGATTCCTGGCCATTCGCGAAGGTGTGATTGAAACCAGCCCCATCAAGGGCACTCGTGCCCGGGGTCAGAACCCTGAACAGGATGAAGCTTTGGCGCAGGAGCTACTGGCCTCGGAGAAAGACCGGGCCGAGAACCTGATGATCGTGGATTTGCTTCGTAACGACCTCAGCGTCCATGCCCTGCCCGGCTCAGTCAGTGTGGATGAGTTATTTGCCCTTGAGTCCTACCGCAATGTGCATCACCTGGTGAGCCACATTCGAGCCAAATTGAAACCTGGTATCAGCCCGTTACAGGCGTTATTTGATGCGTTCCCCGGTGGCTCCATTACCGGCGCCCCGAAAATCCGCGCCATGGAAATCATTGCCGAACTGGAGCCCCACTGGCGGGGTCCCTACTGTGGCTCGGTGTTCTATTACGGTCTTGATGGCCATCTGGACAGCAGTATTGCGATTCGCACCCTGCTGTGCGAGCCGGACGGGACAGTCAGTTGCTGGGGAGGGGTGGCATCGTGGCCGACTCAGAGCCAGAGGCTGAATACCAGGAAACCCTGGCAAAAGTGCAGCCGCTGATGCGGTTTCTGGAGCAGCTGAAACTCTGACCTGCGCTACCAGGCTTGCGGCGGCGCAAGTCAGAGCCCCAAAGGATCAGGCCGGGTGAACAGCGCTGGCCTTCAGGAATTCCTGCCGCAGATCATCGAAATTGTGCACTGCAGGGAACTGCGGGAACTCGTCAATAACGTTCTGCGGTGCATGGAACAGAATACCGGCTTCTGCCTGACCCAGCATGGTAGTGTCATTGTAGGAATCACCGGCAGCAATCACCCGGTAATTCAACAACTGGAAAGCGCGAACTGACTGGCGCTTGGGATCACGCTGACGCAGCAGGTAGTTGGTGATCTGACCATTCTCTGCCACTTCGAGCTTGTGGCACAGCAGTGCCGGATAACCCAGCTTTTTCATCAGTGGCATGGCGAATTCATAGAAGGTATCCGACAGGATCACCACCTGGAAGCGCTCACGCAGCCAGTCCAGGAATTCACGGGCGCCAGGCAGTGGGTCCAGAGTGCTGATCACTTCCTGAATCTCCGGCAGACCATAGCCATGCTCGTCCAGGATGCGCAGGCGCTGCTTCATCAGCACATCGTAATCAGGAATATCCCGAGTGGTTGCCTTGAGCTCCTCAATGCCGGTTTTTTCTGCAAATGCGATCCAGATTTCCGGGATCAGTACGCCCTCAAGGTCAAGACATGCGAGTTCCACAACGGTCTCCTGAAAAAGTCATAATTGGCCGGGCCAACAAGGCCCGGGTTGTCTGGGGCGTATGATATGAAAATCCTGGCCGGAATGCATCGTGAATCCCATGGATCACCTTATCAGCGAGGCATAAAGATATAGATGCTCATTCCTTCAAGCTATGAGGCATTTGGTGGTAGCCTTTATTTCAGGTTAGATCACACCTTTATTCACTCCGTTGATCGCACAGTGGAAAAGCCCCCTGGAGCAACATGACTGATATTGAAAATCTCCGCGCTGAACTCGACGGCCAAAGCCCCCGGGCTATCCTCAAGGCGGCGCTGGCACGCTATGACAACATCGCCATTTCATTCAGCGGCGCCGAAGATGTAGTGCTGATCGAAATGGCCCACAAGTTAACCGACAACCTGCAAGTGTTTACCCTGGACACAGGCCGGCTGCACCCGGAAACCTACGAGTTCATCGAGCGCGTGCGAAAGCATTACGGAATCGAGATTGAAGTGCTGTTCCCGGATGCCGGTGAAGTTCAGGACATGGTGAACCGCAAAGGATTATTCAGCTTCTACGAAGATGGCCATTCCGAATGTTGCGGCATTCGCAAGGTCAACCCTCTGCGCAAGAAACTGGCAACCGTTGATGCCTGGATTACCGGGCAACGCAGGGATCAGAGCCCCGGTACCCGCAACGACGTACCGGTAGTTCAGGTTGATTCAGCTTTCTCCAGCGACAACAAGACTCTGGTGAAATTCAACCCGCTCGCGAACTGGAGCTCGAAAGAGGTCTGGGATTACATCCGGATGTCTGAGGCTCCCTACAACACACTGCACGAAAAAGGCTTCGTCAGCATCGGCTGCCAGCCCTGCACCAGGCCGGTGCTGCCGGGCCAGCACGAGCGGGAAGGCCGCTGGTGGTGGGAAGAGGCCACCCATAAGGAATGTGGCTTGCATGCGGGCAACCTGATCGGCAAATCAGGCTAAACCCATTTTGCACCTGTAAAAAAAGCCCGCACGTCATCACTGACGGCGGGCTTTTCTGTTATTCAGAACTTCAATAAACCGGCAGTTCAATATCCTTGAACAATTCCTGGATTTCTGTGCGACTGCCCTGATGCGCAACCACGTTATCGATCATGTCCTTGGTCAGGTGCGGCGCAAACCTGTGCATGAAATCGTACATGTAACCACGCAGGAAAGTCCCTTTCCGGAACCCGATGCGGGTGACGGAAGGCCGGAACAATTTGCTGGCATCCAGCGATACCAGATCGGTATCCACTTTTGGATCAAACGCCATGCTGGCAATAATCCCCACCCCAAGGCCCAATCTTACGTAGGTTTTGATCACGTCGGCGTCCGCAGCGGTAAACACCACTTTTGGTGTCAGGCCACGGGACTGGAAGGCCTCATCCAGCTTCGACCGGCCGGTGAAACCAAACACATAGGTGACCAGGGAATACTCCGCCAGCTCTTCCAGGGTCAGCTCCTGCCCTTTTGCCAATGGATGATCCTTGGGCACAATCACGCAGCGATTCCATTTGTAGCAAGGCATCATGATCAGATCATTGAACAGATCCATACCCTCAGTGGCGATGGCAAAGTCCACAGCGCCATTGGCCGCCATCTCGGAAATCTGCATCGGCGTGCCTTGATGCATATGCAGCGACACGTCCGGATATTCTTCAATGAAACCACTGATCACCGGTGGCAAGGCGTAACGGGCCTGGGTGTGGGTGGTGGCAATACTCAGGTCACCCTTGCGCTGATTACTGAACTCCTGGGCAATCTTTTTGATGCCCTCCACCCGGCGCAGTATTTCACCGGCCTCCCGGATGATAATCTCGCCACCGGGGGTGATGCGAGTCAGGTGCTTACCACTGCGGGCAAACACCTCCAGGCCCAACTCATCTTCCAGTAACCGAATCTGCTTCGAGATACCCGGCTGGGAAGTGAAAAGGCTCTGGGCGGTGGCGGAGACATTCAGATCGTGGTGCGCCACTTCCCAGATATAACGCAGCTGCTGTAATTTCATTGAGTCTGTCGCTCCCTGGATGAGTCTTTTATCCGATAATACGCATAAGAATTTATTTTTTCATTCTTTTTGGATATACAGTTTTATCTGTATTCAGTGTAGACCAATTACCAGGATTCGCTGCCCCACCAACGCTTTGCGTCACCGCAGCACTTGACTTGTGTGCGACAAAGCACACAATCCGGTTACTACCATGCCCTGACCCCGGGAAACCATGCTACTGACCACCAAATTTTTCAGGCCAACACCCGACTCCAGAGCTGTGCGCAGACACCGGCTGGACGCTCTGTTGGAACCGGAGCAAGGTAAAAGGCTGAACCTGATCGTGGCGCCGGCCGGCTTTGGCAAGACCACCCTGGCCAGCCAGTGGTGCGCCCGCAACAGTACCAGCACCGCCTGGCTGTCACTGGATGAGCATGACGACCAGCCGGGGCAGTTCTGGCAGTATGTGATTGGCGCGTTCAAGCATGCCGGTCTCATGGGGCTTGAAGACTGCGAGAAGCAGATATCCCGGCAGCAGGGTGACGACCTGACCGCCGCCATTACCGGGCTGGTCAATGCCCTGGCCGAAGACCGCAATCCCTGGCATCTGGTTCTCGACGATTACCATGTGATCAGTAACGACGGCATCCACCGTCAATTGGCCTGGTGTATGGACTACCTTCCCCCGGGCATCCTGGTAACCATTGCCTCCCGCACTGAACCCCCACTGCCATTGGCACGGTGGCGGGTCAGGCGACAGGTTCAGGATATTCATCCGGGACTGATGGCGTTTTCGGAAGACGAATGCAGAGCCTTCTTCCAGGACACCATGGCAATGAACCTGTCTGAACAGGAGATCCGCACCATTTGCCGGCGTACCGAGGGCTGGGTTGCCGCCATGCAGCTCTCCGCCCTGGCAGGTAAAACCGAAGCCCTGGAGTCCGGCCACTCCGGCCATGAGCGTATCGGCACACCAGATGGTGCGCTGATCAGTGATTATGTTCTGACCGAAGTTCTGCACCAACTCCCGGACGAACTCACCGGATTCCTGCTGGACACCGCTTACTGCCCTCGTCTGTCCAGCTCACTGTGCAATGCCGTTCGCCAGCGGGATGACAGCCAGGACATCCTCACTCGCCTGCTTTCCCTGAACCTGTTCCTGATTCCCCTCGACAAACACAACCAGTGGTTCCGCTACCATGACCTGTTCCGGGAAGCTCTGCTCCAACGGATAGAATCCATTGATCCAGAACGGGCGGCGGTGCTCCAGTCCCGCACCATTGACTGGTTGCTTAGCCACGGCCAAGTGCAGGAAGGGATTGCCCAGATCGTCAGCCAGAACGACACCGACCGCCTGGCCCGGGTGCTTGCCGAGCATGGTAACAACCTGATTCACGGTGGCTACCACCTGCCGGTACTGGCCTGGCTGGATACCATACCGGCAAGGCAACTGGCTGAAAGCCCGCAACTGCAGATGCTCAGAATCTGGGGGTTGTTCTTTGCCAACCGCGTTGAGGGCCTGGCGCCCCTGCTGACTGAAGTCGAAGATCTGCTCGACCGGCGGGTGGCCGATTCCCATCCTGATGCCGAGGGCGCGCTGGCTATCCACAGTGAAATATCCCTGGTACGTTCTTACCTGGCCCGAAGCAGGAATGACGAAAAGAATGCGTCAGACCTCACCCGTCAGGTACTCAAGGACATCGATCAGATCCAGATACCGTTGAAATCCGTCACCTATTACGGCCTCGGCCTCGACTACTTTGGCAAGGGTGAACTCAACGATGCCGAGGAAGCCCTGGAATCAGCCGTTCACTATGGACAGATAGAGCGCAAGGCCAGCACCGCGCTGTCCTCAGGCGGCCTGTTGGCGTGGATTCAGTACAACCGTGGTGACACCGAGCTGGCCCTGAAAACCACCACCCGCGTACGCAACTGGGTGGATGAGCATTTCGCAGACCCAAGCCAGCCACGGCTTATTTCCTGCTGGCAGAACAGTGCGCTGACCGAAATCTACCGTGAACGCAATGAGCCGGAGTTGGCCGCCAGTTACCTGTCTCCGCTGCTCGAACATGTGGAGAAAGGTACGGAGCCCGGACAGCATGTGGTCATCCAGTACGTACGCGGCCACCTTGCGTTCAGCCAAGGTGAACTCGAAGAAGCCATCGAATTGCTGGGAGACGCTGTCGCCGTTGGCAGCAAGCGCCGTGACCACATCCTGTTTGATCCACCTGCCGCTTCGGCCCTTCTGGCCCGTTGTTACCTTGCGCTGGGCCTCGCTGATAAAGCCATGACCACCCTGAAGGCGGCCCTGGAAACACCAGCCACCAACCCCCTGAACCGGGAACAGAACCAGATCGCGCTGGCTCGGGTGCAGGTAGCCCTCAAGGATTATCAGAAAGCGCAGGAAACCTTATCGGCACTGGTTCCGGTGGCAGAACGCAACGCCCATAACCGACATCTGGTGGAGATCCTGTTGGTGTATGCCGATGCCCTTGCGCAAGAAGATCGCGATGAGGAAGCCGCCGTCATGCTGGAGCGGGCGCTGGATCGAGCCGAAAACGCCGGTTTTTTGAAGCTGTTTGCGGAAGAAAGCCCCAGTCTTCGGGCCATGCTGCTGGACTGCCCCCGACTACGAACGCCCGGGCGCTGGAACCGTGAACTGCTGACCATGCTGAAAGACCAGCTATCCGGAAACGCCGACATTGCCCTATCCAAGCCCCAATCGGACCAGCCCTCTGAAACAACTGACGGGCTGGCCGAACCCCTGAGCCAGAGAGAACAGGAAGTACTGCTCCTGATTAATCAGGGGCTGGCCAACAAGGACATCGCCACCAGGATGGCGGTGGCGCCCGCCACCGTCAAAGCCCATATCCGGAACCTGTACGGCAAACTCGGCGTTAGCCGGCGCACCGAAGCCCTGGCCCGGGCACGGGAACTGAAAGTGCTTCAGGACTAAAAGTGTGACCACTTTCACACTTTCTCAGAATTAAGCCTCGTCACTACGCCCTTTGGACGATCCGTTTACGCCCCGTTAAGCCCTATTATTCAACCATGGTGAGGTTAACGCCTTACCGAGAATTCTGAACTTCAGGCCTTCAGACTTCTTGTTCCGCGTTGTTTCGACGCCCGGGTTCGTTTGAACCCCTTTCGATAAGAGCCATCCCCTTTCGGGCTGGCTCTTTTTTTATGGGCAGTATCCGGACTAATGCTCAATGATTCGCCGGAACGGCGGCAGCGCGTCCAGCAGCAACTGTCCGTATCGGCGTGCCACTATACGCCGGTCCAGAATGGTTACCCTCCCGGTATCCTGCTCAGTGCGCAACAGCCGCCCCACCGCCTGAACCAGCTTGACGGAGGCATCCGGCACGGTGATTTCCATAAACGGGTTGCCACCGCGCTGGGTTACCCACTCCGCCAGACTCGCCTCGATCGGGTCGTCCGGCACTGAGAACGGCAGGCGGGTGATCACCACGTGGTGCAGGTACTTTCCGGGCAGGTCGATACCCTCGGCAAAGCTGGCCACTCCGAACAGCACACTGGGCCGCCCTTCATCAACACGAGAGCAGTGCGTTTTCAACACCTCGTTCTTGGCCATGTCATCCTGGGTAAGAATCAACTCGGGATAATCCGGTGCCAGGGCATCCCTCACCTGCTGCATTTGCCGGCGGGATGTAAACAGAACCAGGGTGGCCTTCTCACCGGCCCAGAGATCCGGCAGCCGCTTGATCAGCGCCTCGGCAAAGCCATCATCGGTTGGCATGGCAGCCATAGCCGGCACTTCCACCGTGGCCATCTCGCCATAACGGAAGGAACTGGGCACCACCAGATAACGGCTGGCCTCTGGCAATCCCGCCCGGGAACGCAAACGGTCGAAACGGCCCAGGGCCGTCAGTGTGGCACTGGTCAGAACGGCGCCATAGACCCGCGACCACAGGCGGGAATACAACAGGTTGTCCGCCAGCACAGGTGAGCTGAACAGGGCAATATCTTCTGCATGGTCCCAACGTTGGCGCACGGCCCAGCGGGCAGGCGGCGGCCCTTTACGAACGACCGGTGCAGCTTCTGCCGACTCATCGTTCTGTGGAATGACCGGCCCGGATTCACACCAGGCCGCCCACAGGCGCAGCTGCTCCTCAGCCCGGCTATGGAAGGCGCCAATCACCGGATACCAGGAATCGGCGGTGTCCCGGTCCAGCTCCGGGTCTTTTCGCTCATCGAAGGCACTTTGCAGTTCATCCACCAGGGTACCCAGGTGCCGAACCAGTCCGGCGGTGACAATCCGGGTCTCCGCAGCCAACTCTGCAACCGCCTCCGGCAGTTCGCCATCCGGGTAACGCCACTGGGCGCTGCGCCGTTCGTCATTAAATTCCCAGCCGGTGTTCTGTTCAATCTCTTCGTAAACCCTGCCAAGGGCAATATCCAGATCACGGCCAGAAGTGCTGATTTTCTCAACCGCCTTGGCCGCCTGGGAGCCGCCAGGTAACCAGGGCTGCATTTTGACCAGAGCCTGGGATAACTGTTTCAGCCATTGCCGTGTGGAGTTCAACGGCACCGACGCGGCAAAATGGTTCAGCGCTTTGTCCGGCAGGTGATGCGCCTCGTCAAAGATGAACAGCGCGTTCTCCGGCTCCGGTAAAATGGCACCGCCGCCGAGGGCAAGATCGGCCAGCACCAGGTCGTGGTTGGCCACCACCACATCGGCGTCATCCAGGTCTTTGCGGGCGTCGAAAAACGCGCAACTGTCGAAGTAGGCGCAATGGCGGTTGGTGCACTGGCGGTGGTCGGTGGTTACCTGACGCCAGATGTCATCGGGAATCTGCTCTGGCCAGTGGTCCCGGTCGCCATCCCATTCGCGTGAACCGTAGGTGGCAAGCATCTTCTCAAAGGTGATTCGGCTTGCAGCCTCGTCATCCATGGGCTGTTCAAGAAGGAACAGGGGCATGGTGTCGCTGTCACCATGGCCCTCGTCGTGTAACCGGGCCTCCAGGCGGGACATGCACAGATATCGACCCCGCCCCTTGGCGAGGGTCCAGCTGAAATCCAGTTTACTGTGTTTGCGAAGGTCGGGAAGGTCCTTAAGAACAATCTGATCCTGCAGCGCCACGGTTGCCGTGGAGATCACCAGCGTTTTACCCAGGGCCTTGGCTACGGGTATCGCTGCGATCAGGTACGCCAGGGTTTTGCC
The DNA here is from genome assembly GCF_050707965.1 of Marinobacter sp. KM021. NCBI lineage: Bacteria > Pseudomonadati > Pseudomonadota > Gammaproteobacteria > Pseudomonadales > Marinobacteraceae > Marinobacter > Marinobacter sp. KM021. The sequence goes on along the minus strand of NZ_CP136129.1, from coordinate 1,051,679 downwards.
GGTACCGGTGCCGGCTTCCACCACACAGGCTGCCGGGGGCGAGGTACGCTGGCCATCGTTGTCGGTGATTTCACCCATGTAACGGGCAATCTCCGCGATCATCAGCCGTTGGCCGTAACGGGCGCGAACGTCCTTACCGGCCAACACATCACGATAAGCCTGCTGAATCTGTTGTTTGACGTCGTCGGTCAGCGCCATTATCGCGGGCTCACCCAGTCTCGTACCGTGCCTACCCGGAAACGTTGGCCAGATTTGCTGAGAATCACGCCATCCTCAGTGATACGCTCAACCACCAGGCTGGCAAAGGTGTCACCAGGGCGAAGATACTGATTGTTGATCATTACCCGGCTGGCCATGGGGTCGGACGAATAGATATGGCTATTGAAGGTCAAATCAGGAACGCTCTTTTGAAACGACAGCGGCAGTTCTACCAGGTGCGGCACTCTGCCCTGAGAGTCTGCCGGCGTCAACACCCTTTCCCGAACAGACTGGTCCGGAACAATCACCAGGGGAGCTTCATTGCCGGATTCAGCCAGGGGCTCGTCTGCCACCTCAAATGCTGCAACCACGTCCTGGCTTGGCTCAGCCTGTGGCGTAGCCTCAACCGGCACTGGCTCCCGGCCCGGCTGCCCCTGTGCGGACACCGAGACATCCGGATCAGCGACCAAATCCGGATCGGCAACCAATGGCGCCTGTCGAGCCGCTGTTGGCGCGTCGTCTACCGGGCGCGGATCAGACGACTGCGCTGGCCAGAACAGGTAAGCCATCACAGCAGCATTGAGCAACAGCGCCAGAACCACCCAGACAACGGGTGATAACGGCTTCTTTTTGGGCCGATAGACCATTTGCACCTGCTGCCCCAGGTCTGGTGCCTTGCCCTGTCGCCGCTCGGCTTCGGATTTTCTCAACGCATCAAGAATATATGACATAGCCTAACCGCTATTGCCCACACGGGCCGCTACAAGCCGGGGTACATTCGTGCCCAGGTCATTATTGATCTGGATAATGGTCATCGGCCCGGCAATTCCATCCACCGTCAGCCCTTTGGCCTCCTGATACCAGCGCACCTGTTCTTCGGTGGTCAGCCGCTTTACCCGGGCGCTCTCTGCCTGGTTCGGCGATATCCGGTCTGCCAACTCCATCATCCGCGCGCCCATCCATAACTGCGCCCCGGAAGTGCCTGCAAAAAAGCCATCACCCGACATATATTCGGGCATTCGCCACAGCACCCGGAAATCACCGTACCAATACTGCTCTAACTGGCGAAACGGGATTTCCCGGGTTTCACCCGCCAACTCGATACTGGCGGTATCACCCTCCAGAGATCGTAGCACCACAAAGCCGGTGTCGCCGCGCCCATTGCGCAAGTGCAGGATCGCCGGGCGATCCAGAAACTCCAGGCTGCGCCGGCTGCCCTGCCGTTCCAGACAGCCAAGGCGGACGCTCCGGGCGTAATCGCAGGCAACCGGAAACTGCCGGGCGTCATACTCTTCGCCCCAAACGCCGAACAGCTGGCCAAATGCCTCGGTCAGCGCTTGGGTGTGGCGTTCAAACTCAAAGGAGGTTACACCGGGTTCCGCTGGCTCCGGAAGCGTATTCGGCTCAGCGGTGTCGAATTCGGGCTCAGCCACCACCGGATCACTGATACGCTCGATGACGCCGGAGATGGCGGGTACTTCGAGGTCGTCAGCGAGGGTCTGCTCGGTTACCGGCAGCTGGAACAACCAGATGGTGCAGATGATCGCCACCAGAATCGACGCCGATAACAACAACAGCTGACCCGCGCGGGTAACGTCTCTACCACCCGCGGAGGTCTTCAGACGGCTATTACCGTGCACTTCCCGGGCAGCCTGTTGAATGTGGTCGGCCGTGATCTGGTGTTCACCCTCAGCATAAGCGCCCAGCAGCGCACGATCACTGATCAGGTTGATCAATCGGGGAATCCCCTGGCTCTGGCGATAGAGTTTCCGGACAGCGGCCGGGCTGAAGATATCTCCGCGCAGCCCGGCCACACTCAAACGGTAACGAAGGTAAGCCGGCAGGTCTGCCTGCTCAATGGCATCGAGGTGATACCGTGCGGTCACACGCTGGTTGAGCTGGCGCAATTCAGGCAGCGCCAACATGTCCTGTAGTTCCGGCTGCCCCAACAGCACAATCTGAAGAAGCTTTTTCTCGGCGGTTTCCAGGTTGGTGAGCAGGCGCAATTGTTCCAGCACATCGGCGGACAGGTTCTGGGCCTCATCAATAATCAGAACTTTATGACGGCCAGCAGCGTGGGCCTTGAGCAGGTCCTGATTGATGCCATCCACCAGCTGCTTGATGGTGGCTTCCGGCGCGTGGTCGATTTCCAGCTCGTCGCAGATCGAAGACAACAGTTCCCGGGCAGACAGCCGCGGATTGAGAATCAGCGCAATATCGACATGCTCGGGAGCATTCTCGATAAAACACCGGCACACGGTGGTTTTACCGGTTCCCACCTCACCGGTAATGACGATAAACCCGCCCTGCCCCTGCACGCCATACATCAGGTGTGCCAGGGCTTCCTTGTGGCGATCACTCAGGTACAGGTAGCGAGGGTCCGGTGCGATTGAAAACGGAGGTTCCCTAAAGCCGAAAAAATCGTAGTACATGGTTCCTCAGGATCAGGGTTTAGCCTTGTCGGCTCCGCTGACCAGTCGTAATTCAGCGGCCTTGCGGTTCTGTTGTTTCAGGCGACGAACGCACCGTTCAAGCGTTTTCGAAATGCGTGCGTGGGAGCGAATCATCGAAATTTTCGGCCAGGTTGCGCGCTCACCGGCCAGAATCATCTCACGAACATACTCCGGACTGGGGTTGGACAGCATACGACGGAAGTCCCGGAATGCATAGGTGGGCGCAATGGTCACATCACCGGAGTAACGCTGGGCCATAATGGTGTACATCTGACCAGCCATCTGCCGCATCAGTTCCGGGCGTACCCTTTTTCTCAGATAATCGAACACACCCTGGCCGTGGAACTGGATCTCGGACGCGACCAGATGCATCGGCAGCCTGCCCAGGGACAACTTTTCATCCCGACTCTGCTGGCTGAGGAACGGCACAACATGGGGATTGGTCTGGCTCACAATGGTGAAATTCACATCGTAAAGATGGACTAACCGTTCAATCGGAAGGTCGCTGACCACCGAGCCATCCACAAACTTCAACCGGGGCATGTAGGGCAGCGAATTGCCGTAAAGGTCTTTCTTCATCAGGGTGACGGGAGGAAAAATGCCCGGCACCGCGGCACTGGCCAGCGCGGCACTCCAAACCTGAATGTATGGCGAGGTATAACCGCACAACAATCGGGCCTTTTGGTGCGTCTGTACCGGTGACACACTGATATTGATACTACGACCAGTGCGCTGGTAAGCCTCCTCAAAGGTGTAGTCGCCGATGTTTGCCCGCAGGCAGTTTTTCAGGGTTTCCTGATCCATCAGGCCATCACCCCGCATGGCACTCATGATCCCCCGCCACTTCCAGGCGTTGAGGTTGTGGTTCTCGGGCACCAGCATTTCGGGGATTTCCGCGTCGGTATGCACGCCGAGGATACCGGCAATGATGGCACCAATACTGGAACCCGCGATAACCTGCGGTAGTAGGCCTTTTTCCCAGAGCGCCTTGATCACACCGAAATGGAACATACCCAGACTGGCGCCACCGCTGAGCAGCAACGTTGGCCTGCCATAACTGGTCAGGGTGTCTCGGAAAAACTGGAGCTTGTCATAAACGGGGAAGCCCGGCACCGGATGATCACACAGGTAATCCAGGGCCTCGCACACCTGGGTGATGTATTCCTCGATCAGGTGCTTGGTGCCAACCCGGGAACGGGTGTAAAGCGCAGGATTGCCCATGTTGCCAAGATCATGGTGGAGGCCTTCCCGGAGCGCTCGCTTCAAACGATCGAAGTCGTTCTGCTGACGATACTGTTTGATGTTACTGAGCCGGTCATAGATCAGCTCGTAGTGGTAAAGGTCAGACGCAAAGTCCTCCTTCCACTCCGCATTGCCTTCCAGAAAATCCAGTTCCAGCGCGGCAGCCTTCCACTGTTCATAATTGGGAGCTTCCGCCAACAATTTGCGGAATCGGGCTATCCTGGGGTCCTTGATCACCTGCGGCCTCCCGGCGTGAACGCTCAGAAATCGTCGAGCATGAAATCGTCATCATCTGCGAAGGGGTCTTGCGTGATCTTACCATCGTTAATCAGGAATTCACGACGCTGCAGGAAAGCATTACGCACAAACCTGTACCGGTCACCAGAAATAAAGCTTTCTGCCGGGATCAGGTCGGCCCGCTTATCAACCACCTGCAGTGCCCGCAGGTAATACCACTCGGGACTGCTAACCTCATCCCAGGCAGATGGCAAAAGGAACCCGTCAGTTGCCATGCCGGTAAAATAGCGCGGAGTCGCCGGGCCGAGGAGCGGCATCACCAGGTATGGGCCAGAGCCAACACCCCAGTACCCCAGGGTTTGACCAAAATCTTCCGGGCGCTCGGGCAAATCAAAGGCGGTGGCCACATCAAAAATACCCCCGAGGCCAAACACCGTGTTGTAGGTGAAGCGCCCGGCGGCCACCACGGCCGACTCTCCTTTCAACTGCAGCAAGCTGTTGCTGAAATTGCGGATTTCGGTGAGATTATTGAAAAAGTTGGTAATACCACGGTCGACAATCGTGGGCGTGACAGTGCGGTAGGCTTGAGCGACGGGACGAAGGAACCAACGATCAATGGCATCGTTGAACGAAAACACCTTCCGGTTCCAGTTCTCGTAGGGGTCATCAGTATTGACCGGGGTTGAACCCTCGGGAACCGGTTCCTGCATGTTCTGGGCGTGTAACTGGCCACCTGCAAACATCAGCAGGAGCAGAGCGGCCAGCGTGGTCAGGCGCCAGGATAAAAGGTTTCTCATTTTGCTCTCTCGGGTTGTTTAACCTGTTTCAGTTCGTCGACAATACCGGCGCTTGATTATTATGAACGTCATCCGGAGGAAATCAGATGTCAGTACCGGGAAATCCCGTCAGTTCCCTGACCATGTCGCTGCGATGGGGCGATATGGATGCATACGGCCACGCCAATAACACGGTTTACTTCCGCTTCTTTGAAGAAGCACGGATTGTCTGGCTGTCGTCACTGGAACTGGGTGGCGCGGAAGAGCCAACCGGACCGGTCATTATAAAGACCAGTGCCACATTTCTGAAGGAATTGACTCACCCCGCCAACGTCGTGGTTGAAACATACGCGGACAAAGCGGGAAATACCAGTCTGGATACCTACCACCTTCTGAAAGATTCAGATACAGGGGCGGTTTACGCGGAAGGCTACGCCAAGATCGTCTGGATGGATCGGGCGTCCCGAAAGTCCACCCCCCTGCCAGACACCCTGAGGGCCCTGGCAGCGAGGTAACAGGCCTCACCGGTGGCGAACAACCACGCTACCGATGGAATAGCCGGCGCCAAACGAGCAGATCACGCCCAGGTCGCCGGTTTTCAGGTCATCCTTGTGTTTATGGAAGGCAATGATCGAACCAGCCGAACTGGTGTTGGCGTATTCGTCCAGAATCACCGGCGCTTCCTCGACCGTTGCATCCCGGCCGAGAACCTTACGGGCAATCAGTTGGTTCATGTTCAGGTTGGCCTGGTGCAGCCACATGCGTTTGAGGTCTTCAGGCGTCAGCTGCAGGGATGCCAGATGGCCCTGAATGGTGTCTGCCACCAGCGGTGACACCTCTTTGAACACTTTGCGACCCTGCTGGATGAATAGCTTGTCCGGCTTGCCAATACCCGATTCGTCTGCCCGGTTCAGGAAGCCAAAGTTGTTCCGGATATTGTTGGAAAACTGAGTCTTCAGGCGGGTGCCGAGAATTTCAAAACCCTGGCCTGCCTGGGTGTCCTCTTCCCTTTCCACCAGAATCGCCGTGCAGGCATCGCCGAATATGAAGTGGCTGTCCCGGTCCCGGAAGTTCAGATGCCCGGAGCAAATTTCCGGACTGACCACCAGAACCCCTCTGGCGCTACCGTTTTCCACTGCGTTCACCGCGGCCTGGATTCCAAAGGTGGCGGAGCTGCAGGCCACATTCATGTCATAAGCAAAACCGTCGATGCCCATGGCTTGCTGGACTTCAATGGAAATGGCCGGATAGGCGCGCTGCAGGTTGGAACAGGCAACAATCACCGCATCCACATCTGCCGGGGTTTTGCCCGCCTGCTCCAGTGCTTCCTTACAGGCCACAATGGCCATCTCGCACTGGACTGACGGTTCGTCGTTATCCCGGTCCGGAATATTCGGTGTCATGCGCTTCGGGTCCAGGATACCTTCACGGTCAATCACATGACGGCGCTTGATACCCGATGCCTTTTCAATAAAGGCAGATGACGAAGGTTGCAGAGCCGTCAGTTCACCGCGGGCTATCTCTTCCGCATGTTCATCGTTATACAGCTCTACGTATTGATTGAAGGCTTCAACCAGTTGATCGTTTTCAATAATGGCGGGTGGCGTATACAGGCCGGTTCCGCTGATGACGGCTTTAATCACAATAACCCCACGTCATGGTTGTAATAAGACACTATGCTGTCAGAAATACTAACACACACGGCCGGAATTGCCCGCCTGACCAAAGTCCAGTAGCACCAGAACAGTGCAGCCCTCCCTCACACTGGCCCGAAAAGCACCCTGCTCAGGCCCTACACCCGTGTGTTCTGCCACTGTTTATCGAGTCGCTTGGCCGATACGGTCATCGCCGTGCCCAGTTGTTGGGCAAAGAATGAGATCCGATATTCTTCCAGCATCCAGCGGTACAGCTCCAGTTCAGGGTCCCGCACACCTTGGCGTTTCTGCTGTTCCAGCTTGGTGGCGTAGCGGGCCCATAGTGGCTCAATGGTGTGCAGGAATTCGCGCTCGCGGCCCATCTCCCTGGGCATTTTTTCCAGGCGAATCAAGGCAGCCTCGAAATACACCCCGAAGCGTTCCAGCCACTGGGATGGCGTGGCCACCAGGAAGCCCGGATAGACCAGGTGCTGAAGCTGGAATTTCAGATCTGCCATGCTCTGCGCCAGCGCCAGGTTAATTTTGCCCTTGAGCTGTTTGGCCACTTTCTGGTAACCGCTCATCGCCTGGTAAAGGCGTTCGTCGGCCTGCTCTAACGCCGGAATAAAATCCCCGCGGTGGGCATCGAACACTCGGATAAAGCTTTCTTCGTCTCTGGGCAGGGTTCCGGGCAGGAAGTGTTGCATCACCGCAGACAACAACAGATCGTCCAGCAGCACCTTCGCCTGTCCTACCGGGGCAAACATCAGCGCGGACTGTTTGAACCGGGGCAGCTTGCGCTCAAGGTCCGCGAGGGTGTTGCCAAACCGGTTGATGATCAGCCGGGCAATACCCCGGCGCATGGTGTCCTCAGCCGTTAGCCGGTCCAGGCAGCGAATGGACCGTACTTGCTTGCCCAGGTCCTCAAGGGCGGGATAGACGGTTACCTGCATACCGCCTTTTTCGGTCTGCACCTGCTCGGGCATATTGCCGAACTGCCAGTCACTGAATTCTTTCGGTGCTCTCGAACGATCATCGTCGCTGGTAGCCGAGGCCAGCGCCGCTTCCGCCCGACCCTCCAGCTTGGCCTGCAAATCGTCGGTATCCCGGCTCTCTGCCACCACTTTGCCTTTGTCTCCGGTTACCCGAAGGTTCATCCGCAGGTGCCGGGGCAATTCGTCCTCCGGCCAGGCTTCCGGATCAATCTGCACACCGGTCATCCGGCGCAGTTGATCCCCCAGTTTCAGGGCAAGGGGCTCGTTGCCAGGCTGAATGTTGGCGAGGGCAGCATCGACGAAATCCGGAACCGGCACAAAGTTACGGCGCAGGGATTTGGGCAACCCTTTCACCAGGGCGATGCATTTTTCTCGCAACAGCCCCGGCACCAGCCATTCCAGCCGGCGTGACGGAATCTGCTTGAGCGCCATCAACGGCACCTGCAGGGTTACCCCGTCCCGCTCGCTGGTGGGCTCGAATTCGTAACTGAGCGGGTACTTGACGCCTTCCCACTCCAGATAATCCGGGTATTGCTCCGCTGCGCCTTGGTCCAGCGGGCGCTGCAAGACATCGGCCTCGGTCAGCTCCAGTTTGCGAAGTTCATCGGCAGACAGGCCCTTCCACCAGCTTTCAAAGTGGCGACCGCTAACAATGTCTTTCGGCAGCCTCTGGTCGTAAAAGGCCACCAACACCTCGTCATCCACCAACAGGTCACGACGGCGGGTTTTCTTCTCCAGGTTCTCGACGGTATCGAGCATCTCCCGATTGCGGGCAATAAACGGAGCCTTTGAGCGGTAATCACCCTCCACCAGGGCGCGCCGGATGAACAGATTCCGGCATTCTTCCGGGTCTACCTTGGCGTAGGGAATGCGCCGCTTGGCGACGATATCGAGTCCATACAGCGTCACCTTCTCGTAACCCATCACCTGGGCACGCTTCTGCTCCCAGTGAGGTTCGAAAAAGTGGTGTTTCACCACATGGCCCGCCAGGGGTTCAACCCATTCCGGCTGGATGGCGGCTACCATGCGGGCGAACACCTTGCTGGTTTCCACAATTTCCGCCGCAACAATCCACTTGGGCCCGGACTTGGCCACCTTCGAACCAGGAAAGATCATCACTTTCCGATTTCGAGTGGCCAGGTATTCCCGCTTCTCTACCTTGACCGCAACGTGGCCCAGCAAACCGGCAAGAATCGCCTTGTGCATGGACTCATAGCTTGCCGGCTGCTTGTTCAGTGCCAGTTTCTGCTCCCGACAGATCAACGTCAGTTGCCGGTGAATATCCCGCCACTCGCGCATTCGCATCCAGCTCAGGAAGGTTTTCTGGCACAGTCTCTTTAGCTGGTTCTGGGATTGCTCCTGGCGTTGCTCCTCAAACCAGTTCCAGATATTCAACAAGGTGGCAAAGTCCGATTCCTTGTCGTTGAACGGTGCGTGAGCCTGGTCGGCTGCCTGCTGCTTGTCCTGGGGCCGCTCTCGCGGGTCCTGGACGCTGAGGCCGGCAATCACAATCAGCACTTCGCTCAGGCTGCCCTGCTCAGCGGCCGTCACCAGCATCCGGGCCAGGCGCGGGTCCAGTGGCAGGCGTGCCATGGTCCGGCCGAGACGGCTCACTCGGCGTTTATCGTCAACAGCGCTCAGCTCTTCCAGCAGCTTGTAGCCATCGTTCACCTGGCGGCGATCCGGCGCTTCCAGGAAGGGGAAATTCTGGATATCGCCCAGGCCCGAGGTGGCCATTTGCAGGATGACCGAGGCCAGATTGGTTCTCAGGATTTCCGGGTCGGTATACTCGGGCCGGTTAAGAAAATCGGCTTCATCATAGAGCCGAAAACAAATACCTGGCGCCACCCGCCCGCAACGCCCCGCCCGCTGGTTGGCGCTGGCCTGGGAGATCGGCTCGATCGGCAACCGCTGAATCTTGGAGCGAACGCTGTAACGGCTGATACGGGCAACCCCGGTATCGATCACATAACGAATGCCGGGTACCGTCAGCGAGGTTTCCGCCACGTTGGTGGACAACACAAGCCGCCGCCCTTTGTGAGCCTGGAAAACGCGGTTTTGCTCCTGGTTACTGAGCCGGGAATATAACGGCAATACTTCGGTGTGTCGCAGCTCCGCATGCCGCAGCACTTTACTGAGCGCCCGTATTTCCCGCTCACCCGGCAGGAACACCAGCACATCTCCTGGGGGCTGCTTCTCCTTGCGTTCGTGCTGTTCGATCTCCTCAAGGGCTGACAGTACGCCGTCGGTCCAACCCTGGTCACGGTCGTCTTCATCGCCGGTCAGGGGCCGATAGCGGACATCCACCGGAAAGGTTCGGCCACTGACTTCGATTACCGGCGCCTGATCAAAGAATTCGCTGAAGCGATCAACCTCGATGGTGGCCGAGGTAATGATGACTTTCAGATCCGGCCGTTTCGGTAACAGTTGCTTGAGGTACCCGAGCAGGAAATCGATATTCAGGCTTCGTTCATGGGCCTCATCGATAATCAGCGTGTCATAACGATCCAGAAAGCGGTCGTGCTGGATCTCCGCCAGCAGGATGCCATCGGTCATGACCTTGACCCGGGACGCCTCCGAGGTGTTGTCGGTAAAGCGCACCTGGTAACCGATCTGCTGGCCAACCTGTTCACCAATCTCCTCGGCGATGCGGGCGGCGACACTGCGCGCGGCAATCCGGCGCGGTTGAGTGTGGCCAATCAGCCCACGAACGCCACGGCCATGGTTCAGGCAGATTTTTGGAATCTGGGTGGTTTTACCGGAGCCGGTTTCGCCAGCGATGATCACCACCTGATGATGACGGATGGCCTCGCTGATGTCGTCCACCCGATCACTGACCGGTAGTCCCGGCGGAAAACTCGCTGGGCGGTGCAGCGCCTGACGCTGGCGCACCTTCTCAAGCCCCTGTTCCAAGCAGTTCGCCATCTGTTCCAGGTCTTTCTGGCCCGGCTTGCCCTTGGTTCGGCCCACTCTGCGGATAATGCGCGCCGCTTCCTGCTGGTTACAGACATCCAGCTGGCTCATAAAGGCCTTCACTGCCGCCTGAGGATCAGCAGCCGTGGGTTGGGCGTTATCGGGCGTTGTTTTGTCAGTCATTGAACGGCAACAGACTCATGGATTGATGGATGCATCACAAGGCGCCACAGTCTAGCGGGAAATCCAAACGGTAGAAACACAAAGACCCTGCATGAGCAGGGTCTTTGTGGGAAGCAGTGCAACCTCGCGGTTGCAACAATCGCCGTTTACTTGGCGTTGGCTTCGTCCCGCAGTTCACGGCGCAGAATCTTGCCCACATTACTCTTGGGCAGCTCATCCCGGAACTCGAAGTGCTTGGGCACTTTGTAGGCGGTCAGGCGCTCGCGGCAGAACTCTTTGAGCTCGTTTGCGGTGACACCGTCTTTCGTGGGCACCACGTAGACCTTGACGGCCTCGCCACTCTTGGCGTCCGGGATACCTACAGCGGCGCACTCAACCACCTTCGGATGGCTGGTTACCACGTCTTCAATCTCGTTCGGGAACACGTTGAAGCCAGAGACAATGATCATGTCTTTCTTGCGATCAACAATGCGGATGTAGCCATCTTCCTGGATCAGTGCAACGTCACCGGTTTTCAGGAAGCCATCGTCAGTGAAGGACTTCTGTGTGTCTTCCGGGCGCTGCCAGTAACCACGCATCACCTGCGGGCCTTTCACACACAGTTCCCCGGGCTCACCGATGGGTGTTTCGTTGCCGTCGTCGTCGATGGTTTTAACCACGGTGGACGGGATCGGCAGGCCGATGGTGCCGATCTGGATGGCGCTGCGAGGGTTGAAGGTAACCACCGGAGAGGTTTCAGTCATGCCGTACCCTTCACTGATCTCACAACCGGTCACCCGCTCCCACATTTTTGCGGTATCGCTGGTCAGCGCCATACCACCAGAAGCCGTCAGCTTCAGGCCGGAGAAATCCAGATCCTGGAAGTCCTCATTGTTACACAGGGCCACGAACAGGGTATTCAGGCCAATAAAAGCAGAGAACTTCTGCTTCTGCATTTCCTTCACGAAGCCCGGAATATCGCGCGGGTTCGGGATCAGAACGTTGTGGGCGCCGGCTTCCAGCATGATGCCGCAGTTCAGGGTAAACGAGTAGATGTGGTACAGCGGCAGCGGTGCAATCACCACTTCCTTGCCCTCTTCTACCTGGTCTTCCATCATCGGGCGCACCTGGGTCAGGTTGGCCACCAGGTTAGCGTGGGTCAGCATCGCGCCCTTGGCGACACCCGTGGTGCCACCGGTGTACTGCAGTACAGCCAGGTCGTCCAGATTGATGTCAACCGGAGTGAACTTCTCACGGGCACCGGCACTGAGCACCGCCGGCAGTTTGTGGGCAGTCGGCAGGTTGTAGGACGGAACCATCTTCTTGACGTGCTTCACCACAGCGTTCATCAGGGTACGCTTGATGGGTGAATGCATATCGGCAATTTCAGTCACGATCACGTGCTCAATGCCGGTATGGGGCAGCACTTTTTCCGCATTGTCTGCCATGTTGGCCAGCACCACCAGCGCCTTGGCACCGGAATCGTTGAACTGGTGTTCCATTTCACGGGTGGTGTACAGGGGGTTGGTGTTAACCACGATCAGGCCAGCACGCATGGCACCGAAGACAATCACCGGGTACTGGGTAATGTTGGGCATTTGCACCGCAATGCGATCACCCGGTTTGAGATCGGTTTTGTTCTGCAGCCAGGCCGCAAAATTACGGCTCTGAGTATCAAGATCCCGGTATGTCAGGGTGACGCCAACCGCAGTGAACGCAGGCTTGTCTGCAAACTTCTTAACAGCCTGTTCAAATACATCCACCATGTTTTTGTATTTCTTGAGATCTACCTCACGGGGAATGCCGGCGGGGTACTTGTCTTGATAGAACTGCTCAAAATCCATCACCATCTCCTGTCTGATTGGCGCTATTGGGGAGCCACCGGATGGGTTCAGAAGCTCCCTGATTGTAATGTTTTGCCAAGGCCGAACTGATCAAAAAATCAACCCGACAAAAGTCTCAGCCTTAAAAAGTCGGGAGAGAATAGCAGTTTTGTTAACGATGAGGTAGTTTCCGAAGCGTTAAACGGTACAACTGTATACCCCTTTCAAACACTTCTTCCATCACCGGAGTCTGTGATGAGCGACACCCTGGATACCCTTGAAAATATTACCTATGACGAATTGAACGAGGGCGACTCTGCCACCTTCACCCGGACACTGACCGAAGATGAGCTGGTATTGTTTGCAGCGGTGTCGGGGGATGTGAACCCGGTACACCTGGACTCCCAGTTTGCCGCGGAGTCCATGTTCAAAGAGCGCATTGCCCATGGAATGTGGAGTGGCTCTCTGATTTCTGCCGCACTGGCCACGGTCATGCCCGGCCCCGGCACCATTTACCTTGAGCAGAGCCTGTCGTTCAAGCGCCCGGTCAAACTGGACGACACCCTGACCGTCACCCTCACCGTAGTGCGCAAAGAACCGAAGAATCGCGTGGTACTCCAGTGCGATGTGCGCAATCAGAATGACAGCCAAGTGGTGACCGGCGAGGCGAAAGTCATCGCCCCCACCGAGAAAATCTCACTGCAAAAGCCACGCCTGCCGAAAATTACTATCGAAAGCTGAGGTCGGGCCCTGTCAGCCCGGGAGGAAATCGATCGGGAATCGAACCTTCCGGGTTTCGACATTGTCTGCGCCAAAATTGAACATCTGTACCCGCATGGCAATGCGTTGCTCCAGGGCCGGGTTGCCCAGCTCTGAGCTGACCACCTGGCATGCGGACACCGAGCCGTCCGGCTCTATCACCAGCTCCAGGGTGACTTTGCCTTCCAGCGTCGGGTCCTGTCGCAGTTCCCGCTGGTACAGGCCGTAGAGCACACTTTTCTGGGTATCAAACACCTGCCGGATATTGCTCATGGCCCGCTCACCTACCGAGGGCCTGGCCGGGGTTGCCGGGTCAACCGCCACTTCCCGGGGCGCAGAAACAGTTTGCATGCTATGCTCTGCCAGCGCCACTTCCCGGGCCGGCCCCTCACGGCTCTGGACGCCGCCACTGCCGGCTAACACCCTGGAGCGGTCGCCTTCCGGTTGCTGCACCTCTGCCTGTGCATCACCAATATTGGCGGTTCGATTCTCGGGCCGGGCTGAGGGCTCTGGCGCCTTCAGTGCCGCAAGCCGGTCTTTCATGGCAAACAAACCAGAACGTGCGGCATTTTCCCTCGCCTGTTCAGTGGTCTGCTCTTGGGGTGCCGAGACCCTGGGTTCCGGACGGGGTTCCGGGTCGGCCACGACCGGTTCAGCTTCCGCCCGCTCGGGTTCAGGCTCCGGCGAGGGCTCTGGCTCTGGCTCTGGCTCTGGCACTTCAACTACAGCGGGTTTTGGCGCCTCCACCAACTGCGCCAGCCGCGGCGGAATGCGCTCTGCTTCCGACCGTTCCCGTTCGGGCACCTGCAGGTTTGGAATGATGAGCGCCGGCACCAGAAACAACGCAAGCATGACTGCGAGTATCACACCGAAACGCGCGCTCTCCCATCCATCTCTGCTCCAGGGAAGGCGGGAAATTTGTGTGCCTGGCTTGCGTTCAGCCATTGCGCACCTCCCCCTCTACCGCCAGCCGGACCTGCCGGAAATCCTCGTCCACGCAGGTTTGCATGATCTTGCGCAGTAACCGGTAGTCGGTCTCTTTCCCCGCCATGATGGTGACTTCCAGTCCCTGATCTGGCACTTCCGCCCATCGGCCCCGTCGATACGCCAGCTCCTCAGACAGGCCCGCAATGTGAGTGTCCGAGGCCTCAATGCCGTCCAGCCTCGCCACTTCCCGGCCCTGAACCAGAATGGATCGGCCACTGACCTGCACGGTCAGGTTCTCCACGGCTTCTTTCTCCGCCGTCGAGGTGGGCAAAGGCACGTCTGCTGTATTCTGCATTACCTTCACATCGGAGGAATTCACCATCAGAAAGAACACGAGAATGGTGAATATATCCATCAGCGACACCAGGTTCAGGCCACCGGCCGTATGCATCCTGCCGTAATGGCGTTGGCGCAGACGGGCGCGACGCGATGCCTTCATACTCCACCCCCGTCTGCTGCTGACGCACTCTGCGCAAGGGTACGATCTTCGCCTGCATCCATCAGGGACACATCCGGGAACAACTCAGCCTCCACCACGCTGGCGGCAACCACTGCCGGGTAAGAGCGGACTGTGTCCATAACGGTTACCAGTGTCTGATAATCCACATCCGGGCCTACTTCCAGGGTTACGTCGGTCTTTTCGGGCATACGGGCCTTGATCTGCTGAAGAAGGGCGCTGAGCCCCTGGTAGTCCTGGCCGCCATCCTTGACCGGAAGCACTTCAATCAGCCCGCGCTCACTGTCGGCCACTTCCAGGCCACCGGGAATAACAGTGACCACCAGCCGGAAATTTTCAGAGGCTGGCGCCTGCCCGGCTTCCATCCCCGGAAAATTCAGCTCTATCATGCGGATCTGCGTGAATACCATGCCCAGCAACAACACCGGTACCAGCACAATCATCAGGTTCAGAAACGCGGTAATGTCCAGATCCGCCTGAGCCGTCAGCCTGCGATGTCTGCGTCTCATATCGCCATACTCCTGTTTACACTGGCTGAAACACGAAGTGCATCAGGCGGCTACCCTGCCGGCGTCGGGATCTGACACCATATTCAACAGCTTGACCCCGGCCATCTCGAAACTGTCCACGATTTCATTGGTTCGGGTTTGCAGCAAGGCGTGGAACAACAGCAAGGGAATGGCGGATATCAGGCCAAAGGCGGTGGTGTTCATGGCTACCGAGATGCTTTCCGACAACAAGGTGGCCTTCTGGGCAGGATCGGCTGCGGCAACGGCGGTGAACGCCGCGATCAGGCCAATGATGGTACCAAGCAGGCCCAAAAGAGTGGCCACATTGGCCAGGGTTGCCAGGTACTGAGTGCGCTTTTCCAGGCGCGGCAGTACTTCCATCAAACCTTCCTCCATAGCGTATTCGATATCTTCACGGCGGCTGTTATTCAACAACCGGGAAATACCCGCCCCGAGCACCGAGGCAATGGCACTGTCGGAACTGGTTGCCGCCTTCATGGCGCGCTGGTAGTCCCGTTTTTGCAGGGCGGGCAGAATACCGCGCTCAAACGCCAGGCGGTTGCGCCGCCGCACCGACCTCAGATAAAGAAACCGTTCAAGCGTGATCGCCAGCCCCAGCGCCAACACAATGGCAATGGGGTACATGAATGGACCGCCGTCCTGAAAAAATCGAATGATGGTATCGAGCATGCCTTTGTCTCCGTTTACTGCAGGGTCACGGTTGGCCCGGACCGGCCGCATTCACGGCTGGCTTCAGGACCAATGGGTTCAGGGATTCCCGGAACTGGCGATGATTCTCCAGCACCTGAGGGGAAAGGGGTTGGTTAAGCTCCGGCGCCTGGCTATTGAGCTCTGCCCTGGGCCTTCTGGGCAGCGTCGGGTTCTGCCAGGGCAGAATGTAAAGCACCCTGGGGTCATCGTCCCCCACGCTGGCAGACAAACCGCTCACTGTCAGGGCCGATTGTTCCGGGTCTTCCGCGGTGGCCGCCTGGAAAAAACCACTGGCCAGCACAACAATGCAGAGGCGGAGAAGATTCCGGCCGATGCTCATTGCAGCCTCCGCTCAAGGTCGGCAATCCAGCCGGCGACCAGCTTGTCTTCCTCACCGGTCAACGCCCGGTATCGCTGGTAATGGACCAGTGCCTTATCAAGATCCAGCAGATAAAGCTCACTGATCACCGCCAGGTTGTAATGCAGTTGGGCAACCTCTGGAGCCGCCTCCACGCCCTGCTCCAGCAGGTTGGCCGCGTCCCGGAAACGGTTTTGCTGTTTCAGCAAAAGCGCCAGGTTATTGACCGTTGTCGCGTCGCTGGGGTCCAGGGCCACCGAGGTCTGCCAGGCCTTGATGGCCCCAGGGATGTCGCCGTTCTCATGGGCGTTCACCCCCTTTATGGCCCACTCTCTCGCCTGTTCCGGTGAATGCACAGGCTGCACCGCGGCCCGCTCGGGGGTTTTGCCGGGGCCAGTAGCGCAAGCGGTCAAACCCACCAGAACCGAGATGATCAGGGCACGTTGCGCGTAGTGAAAACCTTTAAGCACCTTCGTTCTCCTCCATGTTCCAGCTCATCCAGCGAAGTTCACGGTCGTAACGCCCCGGGTGCATGACGGCCAGCGCCTTCAGGCTCTGACCAATCCATTCATCAAAACCCTGGCTGGCAATGCGCCCGTGATTCCTGGAATGCAATTCCATTGCCCGCTCTTCCAGCGGCCAGGCTTCTTCTTCCAGAAGCATCTGGTATTGCATGGCTTCCAGCTCATTGAGTTCTGACGGTACCTCAGAAGCCATTAAGTCTGCCGCCAGGGTGCGATAGAGCTCGGCCCTTCGGTATAGCACCTCTGATGCCACAGTTTCTCCGGCAAAGGATTCCGCTTCGAGGAAATAGGCCTGGGCCTGCTCCATTGCCTTTTGCTTGCGTTCAAGTGCCCGCTCCAGGGGATGTTCCAGGCGGATGCCAGCAAATTCCTGAGCCACCGAAGCACCCAGGGCCAGCGCCGCCTTGCCGGCCCACAGCAGGGTTTCTTCCGAGTGCCACTGGCTAGCTGCTTCACGGGTGACCATCGCTTTCTGCTGGCGCACTGAATCAACACCGGATTCAATCAACCTCTGGCGCATGGTTTGCTGCTGCACATGATCAGCCGCCGCATCCGGATCCGGAGCAACCGCCAGCCAATCCACATACAGGGCATTGCGCTCGGGCAATTCACCGGCCTGGTGGTAGAGCGCCGCAGCGCGTAGCTTCAGCGGCCAGGGGTTTTGCGCACGTTCAGAGGCCGCCATCAATTCGCCGGCTGCTTTCAGAGGTTGACGGGATTCGTGGTAGGCGTAGACCAGTTTTTCACTGACCTCATCCGTGAGCTCATGGGCGGGGTAGTCGAGCCGGAAACGGTTCAGCTCGTTAATGGCCGTTTGCCATTCAGAAGCCTTGAGCAATGCATTACTGGCATCAAAGCGCGCCCGGATGGCAATCTCGGAATCGGGTAAAACGGAATTCACGCGCTGAAAATGGGCGACCGCCACGGCAGTGTCGCCACTGGCGGCCGCTTTCTCTCCCTGCCGGTAGATGGCGGTCGCCAGCTGCTCACGAATCTGCTCCGGTTCATCCTGAGTCGTGGCCACATCAGGCGCGCTGTCCACCAGCATCAGCGCCTGTCGCCAGGCCCGCTCTTCCAGCCCGTACTCCCCCGTCCTCTGACGCACCCGGGCGGTCACCAGCCAGGCGGCATAACGTTCTTCGTTATTCGCCGACTCAAGAACCAGTGTCGAGCGCGCATAAGCCAGCGCCTCATCCTGAGCACCAATCTCGTACCAGCGGTTTGCCAGGTCAGCCCTCAAACCTGAAAGCCTGGCGTCCTGCGCAAAGGTATTGCCGAATTGTTGCTCTTCACTGGACAATTCCGTCAAGACGCCTCGGTATGCCCCGGCAGCGCTCTCCTCTAGGGTCGATCTCAACACCTTGATAGCAGCCCAACCGGCCTCGGCCGCATCGGCGTATGGCTGGCCGTAACCCCGAGCGCCGTAAGCGGCGCTGCGATAGTTCTCCAGAGCCTTGTCACGATTGCCGGCCTGTAACCGGGCGTCGCCGGCCAGATGCAACAGTTTGCCCGTGTCGCCGGAATGGCCTGCAAGTGCTTCATAGTAGCCGGCCGCACTGGTCCAATCCTGTGCGGCGTAATGGTAATCCCCGAGGAAGCGCGCATAGTCCTGCCAGAGGGCCTGCTGTTGGCCCTTCAACTCTTGATACTCTGGCTGTGATTGGTATCGGGCCACATAATCTGCCCTCGCTTCACGAGCCTTACTGGTGTCGCCCGCCATCCGCCAGTAATCCACACTCTGAGCCAGGAAATCCGGAGCGGCTGAATGCTCGGGGTAGTTCCCGGCAAACGCCTGGTTGATGCCAACGGCCAGATCAAAACGCCCTTCAAGGGCATGCAAATCTGCCAGCCGGTCGTAAAGCAGGTGCGGCCAGGCCACTGGCGCTCGGTTGCCAAGCCACGCGGCCAATGTCGCAGAGTTGTCAGTCCGGGCGGCCATCAAAGCCAGCACCCGAAAACTGTCTTCAATCATGTCCAAACCAGTCTGCGGCGGATCCAGCAACGTGGCTTCGCTGGGCAGGTGTTGATCCAGCAATGCCATAAACGTCTCCGCCGACCGGTTCCAGGCCGCGGGCCCCTGTTTGAATTGGCTCCAACCCAGCATGTAACGGGCTTTCATGGCCAGGTCCTGGTGACCGTCACCTTCAATCAACTGCCGATACCCGGTTTCCGCTTCCTGATACTCGCCGGTGTTATAGGCGGCTTCGGCAATCCGGAACCGGGCTTCCGGCACCAGTGATGAGCGAGGGTACAGGCCCACCAGCTGTCTGAGTCGCTGGATGGACTCTTCATGCTGCCCAGTCAGTGCATGGGCTTTGGCCATCTGATAGAGCAACTCGTCGAGTTTGCCGGAGAAGGATCCGCGGGCCAGGATGCTTTCATAGCTGGCCAGAGCCTCTTCATAGACCGCCGACTGCTGCTCATCGGAGAAGCCAATATCCTGGCCGGAACGGTCTCGGATATTATTGAGGCGATTCAGCGCATCAATACGGACTTCAGGTTCGTCGGACTTCTCGAACAGTTTCTGATAGCGACGAGCCACCTCTTTCGGCGAGATTGCAGGCAGGGGGCGGCTTTCAAACTTGAGAAACACCGGGCGCATATCGCCCAGGGTTTCGCCATCCCGGCCGAGTTCCACACGGAACGATTCCTGGGCCGCTACGCTCCCACCTGGAACTGCAGATATCAGGATGACAGCGAGCGACAACCGACGCACAAACTGACGATTCATCGGGCAGCCTCCCCGATGTTTTCCAGCGCAAGATACTCGTATAGGTGCGCAATCTGTTGTTCGGTTTTATCCAGGGAGTGGGCCATCCGCTGCTGTTCAGCGGCAACCAGGGCCAGTGCCTTTTTATCAAGGTAGTCAGCAGCCCGGGCGCGGGCTTTGCTCACACGGGTCTGCAGGCTGGAGATCTCGCCCCGCAATTGCCGGGCCTCGGCAAGGTTGTCCCGCAACTGCTCTTGCCTGCCGGCTTCACGACGGGGCAAGGACGACAGACGCTGCCCACCAGACTGAAGCAAACGCTGCAACTGCCGGAGCCGGGCGATGTGATCTGCACTCAATGGGCGATCCGTAAGCTGTTCAAGTTGCCGGGTTAACGTGTCTTGCTGCTCCTGCAACGCGGCAAGTTGGCTGCCCCCACCACCATGATGGTTGTTTTCCAGGGCGCCGATAAATACATCGAGATCATGCTTGCTGCTCTCCAGCGAGAACGCCAGATCATCAAGCCGGGCTACCCGGCCAACCGCCGCCTGCCCCTCGGCGCTCTCAAGGAAGCGAAGGAGGTAAGCCAGCCGGGGCTGGGTCAACGTTCGGCTGTCGGCAAGGAACCATTGGGTATCAGCGCCCCGTGCGTCTGCCACCAACGCCTTGTAGGCACCTTCAGCACGGATTCGCTCTGCGAGCGAACCAAGCGTTACCCGCTCCCCTTCGTAGGCTGCGTTGGCAGCAAGCCAGGCTTCACCGGCCTGCCCCGGATAACCCGCCAGATCGTATCCACGGCCCATTCCGATCCAGGCATCGGCCACCCCGGGAAACGCCAGCGGGAATTTCTTGGCACGGTGCCAGCTCTGCATCGCCGCCCGGTGATTGCCCTTTTCGGACAAGGCAAAACCATGCAGGTACAAGGCCTGGGGGGTGTAATAGCTCTCCAGAGAGACTTTCTCAAGGAAGTCAGTGGCCTTGTCGTAATCCTGATTGCGCACAGACAAATAGCCTGCCCGGAGATAAAGCTGATTGCGCAGATCCGCGCTACGGGCACTGTCGGGGTCTTTCGCAGCCATGGCCATGGCAACCCTCAAAGACACCAGGGCCCTTGATGGATCAAGGTCATCCCGGGCGAAATCGCCCGCCAGGTTCATATAGCCCACTGCGGCCCAGTATCCGTTGTCCATACTGGCAAGGTATTGGCCGGCACGATCCGTTTTCCCCTGCTGCCGCTGTGTTTCCGCAAGGTTCAGCAGTGCTCTCTGGCGCACCTCGCCAAACCCGGTTCGGGCAGCCTCCTGATACCACTGCACTGCTTCGACCTGATTACTCTCTGCCTCTGCCAATCGGGCAAGCTCCAGAGCGGCATCGGCGCGATGAACGTTGCTGTTGAACACACGCTCCAGCAACGGTTTCGCCTCGCTGGTCTGGCCACTGGCCAGCAATACTCGCGCGCTAAGGTAGTCGGCGGAATCGCCTTTGACCTGGCCAGCCAGAGGAATAGCCTGTGCGATATTCCCGGTGTCCAGCGCAAACCGGGCAACACCAGCGGCCAGCTCTGTCGGCTCAGATTCCGAGGCTCCTGCCTGAGGCACCGCCAGGGTAAAAAGCACCAGCAAAGCCCGGGCAGCGCAATGAACGTTGCGAACAGGTCCCGTCATGATCGGCTACTTCCATTCCTGGAACGTGACTTCCGGCTCGTAGTCCGGAGCCCGGGCATCGAGATTCATCTGCAGGCGCAAGGTACCCGGGCGTTTATCAAACCGGTGAACCACCTCACGGCGGACAAAGCGCTTATTGGCAGCCCGGGCGTTGATCACCGTCTTCAGCTGGTGGTTGCCGTCAGCCATATTGCCAACGAATAGCTGCTGCACCCCACCCTGCTCCAACGACGTTCGCTCTGTGGCGCTGTATAGATGGGACGCTACGGGCTGATCGTTGATAAAGAGTTCAACAGAATCAAGATTGAGTGCCTGCCGGTTTCCCAGGGTCAGGAACACCGAGACTCGGGTATCCACCGGGTGCAGCAAGCGTTGCTCAAGGGCATGCACCGATGCCGAATGACGGGTAACGTCCGCTGTCAGGCGGTTGATTTCATCGTCCAGCGATGAAGCTGAAACAGAGCCGAATGCCAGTGCGGCAATCATTCCGGATATCCAAAGCCCCTTGGTCCCTGGGACAATCCGGCAGTGTTGTGATTTTTGTTTGCCGAACATAATTTTCCTGCCGTGCGATCTCGGGCCCCGGCATAACCGGGCACCGTTACAATTCGAAATAAAGAGTAACACCCGCTAACAACCAAGAACGGTATCCAATTCACCAAATGAAACTTTCACCGGCAGTGGCGTAATAATAAGTCGGCCCTGCAAAAGTAAAAACCTGAATCAAGGCAATAAGTTGGCCTGATTTCAGGGTATAATTTCCACCATAAATCTCTCCGTTTCGCCCAAAAACCGGAAGAAAACGCCATGATTCCACGGGATAAGCGCCAGGCACCACAGCGAGATCTGTTGGAAACCTACCTCGAAGGCATCCTCAATACCCGACACGAGTTGGTGCAGCTGGGAAAGCGTATCGACTGGTCTGCCTGCGAACAGCACTTCGGCCAGTTGTATGCGGTGCAAGCCGGGCGTCCAGGGCTGCCCATCCGGTTACACGTGGGCTTACAGTTGCTCAAGCACATGTACGCGCTGTCCGATCGTGATGTGCTGGATCGCTGGGTAGAGAACCCCTACTGGCAACACTTCTGCGGCGAGGTGATCTTCCAGCACCGACTGCCCATGGACGAAACCACCATGATGCGGTTCCGCCATCGCATCGGCGAAAACGGCGCTTGTGAGCTTCTGAAAATGAGCATCGCCCTGGGCCAGGATACCGGCGTCATCGCCCCGGAAAGCCTCAAGGTTGCCGTCATCGATACCACCGTCATGCCCAAGGCGATTGCCTATCCCAGCGACGCCCGCCTGGCGGGTCGTTGCCATCGCCAACTGGTGGCTCTGGCAAAGGATGAAGGCATCAAATTCCGCCAGACCTTCTGCAAGGGATTACCCGGCATGGTCTGGCAGGTGGGCCGCTACGCTCATGCCCGGCAGTTCAAGCGGATGCACAAGGTACTGCGCCAGATGCACCGGAATCTGGGTAAGGTCTGTGAGGCCATTGTTGATCAGCGCACGATAGAACAACGTTCCGAGCGTCTGAACCACAAGCTCCACCAGGCACTGCGATTGCTGAATCAGTACGGCGACCGCACCGTCAAACCCCGGTTATACAGCCTGCACGAACCGGAGGTGGTGTGTATCGCTAAAGGCAAGGCTCGCACCCGCTATGAGTTCGGTTCCAAGGTCAGCGTGGTGACCACCGCCAAAGAGGGCTTCGTGTTGGATTGCCAGGCACTGGCTGGCAACCCCTACGATGGGCATACCGTCGATACGGCGCTCAAACGAGTGCTTCTGCACACCAGCAAGATGCCGGAGCATCTGCTGGCTGACTGTGGCTACCGTGGTAGCGAGGGCACATTCCTCTCCAAAATTCATATCACCGGCAAACGGAGAGGACGCGGCAAGGCCCACCCCGATCAGCAACACCGGCGAAACAGTATCGAACCGATCATCGGACACCTGAAAAGTGACGGCCTGATGTTCCGGAACTTCCTCAGAGGGTTTACGGGCGACAAGATACACGCGGTATTGTGCGGCGTGGGCCTGAACCTGAGGAAAGTTCTGAGGAAGCTCGCCGAGCTTCTTTGGCCTTATAAAAATGAGCGGTATTTACGACTGATGCTGGCTATTTTATGGTCAATTTTGGCGTTGCCGGATGAATCAACGAAGACCGGTGAATTGCTGGCGATCTGAAAACGGCGTTTTGCAGGGTCGACTAATAAGTGTCGAGTTATTTGACAGAACAAAAGGCGGGAGCGGGAAAGACCGGTCGACATGACCGAGCAAAAAGAGTAACTAATTGATAATTATAAACTAATTTCGGGTGGCCCAAGGCTTGCTACGGGGAAATCGGCGGGAGCGCCTTCTGGCAACCCCCGCTTGAATATGCCGAGCTTTGCCGATGCCCTCAACCGCATCGGCTTTTTTTATCCGCCCACCTCGATCCGAACTACTTGCTCAGGTGTTTCATGGCGGATTCAAGTCCCTCAATGGTCAGAGGGTACATATGATTATTGACCAATTGTTTGGTTATGCCCAGCGAACCACCGCTACCCCAGTAACTTTCCGGTAGCGGGTTCAGCCAAACCACCTTGCGGAAATGCTCCGACACCCGCTGGAACCAGGTAGCGCCAGCTTCTTCGTTCCAGTGCTCAATGGATCCACCCGGATGCGTTATCTCATAAGGTGCCATGGTGGCGTCCCCAACAAAAATAACCTTATAGTCCGGAGTGTACTTGTGCAGGATGTCCCAGGTGCTCAGGGTCTCATTCATGCGGCGAATATTGTTCTTCCACACACTCTCATAGATAAAATTGTGGAAGTAGAAATACTCCATGTGCTTGAACTCGAGCCTGGCGGCGGAGAACAGCTCTTCACATACTTTGACGTGCGGGTCCATGGAGCCGCCGACGTCGAAGAAGATCAGAACCTTCACCGCGTTGTGCCGCTCTGGCACCATTTTCAGATCCAGGTAGCCGGCGTTGCGGGCGGTGGAACGGATGGTGTCGTCCATATCCAGTTGATCTGCCGCACCCTGTCGAGCGAATTTACGCAACCGACGCAGCGCCACCTTTATATTCCGTAGCCCCAGGGTGATGCTGTCGTCCAGATCACGGTATTCCCGTTTCTCCCAGACCTTGACGGCCCGGCCATGGCGACCGTTCTTCTGGCCAATGCGGAAGCCCTCAGGATTGTAGCCATTGGCGCCAAAGGGTGAAGTTCCGCCGGTACCGATCCATTTATTGCCACCGGCGTGGCGCTCGTTCTGCTCTTCCATGCGCTTCTTGAAAGTTTCAATCAACTCCTCAAGGCCACCCAGGGACTCAATCTTGGCTTTTTCCTCTTCGGTGAGGTGCTTCTCGAACTCGGCCCTTAGCCAGTCATCGGGAATCAGGGCTTCGAGCAGATCATCAAGGTTCTCGATGCCTTCAAAATACGCCTTGAAGGCCCGGTCAAACTTGTCGAAGTGCCTTTCGTCTTTCACCAGGCACACCCGTGCCAGGTAATAGAACTCCTCCATGTCTGCGAACGCCAGACGCTGCTGGATAGCTTCCAGCAGGTCAAGGAACTCTCGCAGACTGGCCGGAACCTTGGCCCGGCGCACTTCGAGGAAAAAATCGATCAACATAAAGCGAAACTCTTGCCAGAGATCAGTTGCGGCGACGTGCCATAAACGCCAGCTTCTGCAGCAGGTGCACGTCTTGCTCGTTCTTCACCAGGGCGCCATACAGAGGCGGCAGTGCAGAACTGCTGTCCTTCTCCTGAAGCGCCTTGGCAGACAGCTCATCGGCCATCAGCAGTTTCAACCAGTCAATCAGCTCCGAGGTGGACGGCTTTTTCTTCAGCCCGGGCACCTTGCGCACGTCAAAGAACACTTCGAGGGCATCACGCACAACCTGTTGCTGAAGGCCCGGGAAATGCACATCCACGATGTCTTTCATGGTGTCGTGGTCCGGGAAGCTGATGTAGTGGAAGAAGCACCGGCGCAGGAAGGCGTCCGGCAGCTCCTTTTCGTTGTTACTGGTAATGACCACAATCGGGCGTTTCTTCGCTTTCACGAACTCCTGGGTCTCGTATACGAAGAACTCCATGCGGTCGAGTTCCAGCAGCAGATCGTTCGGGAACTCGATGTCGGCCTTGTCGATTTCATCGATCAGGAGCACCACCTGCTCATCGGCCTCGAAGGCCTCCCAGAGCTTGCCCTTGACGATGTAGTTGCGGATGTCCTTGACCTTTTCATCGCCCAGCTGGGAATCACGAAGGCGGGATACCGCATCATACTCGTACAGGCCCTGCTGGGCCTTGGTGGTGGATTTGATGTGCCAGGGAATCAGGCGCATACCCAGCGCCGCGGCCATTTCTTCTGCCAGCAGGGTTTTTCCGGTGCCGGGCTCGCCTTTGATCAGCAACGGGCGCTGGAGCGCGATTGCTGCGTTTACAGCCATCTGCAGGTCATCGGTGGCTACGTATTTATCGGTACCGGTAAACTTCATGTGTCTGTTTCCTGTTGGTTACTTTTTCTGATCTTCGTCGTCTTTATCGGTGTCGTCGGCCTCGGACTTGTCCGTGGCCTCGTCATCCGCCTCTGATTCGTCCAGGTCTGGCAGATCATCGAACTCAGACAAGTCAAAGTCTTCAAGACCAAACTCATCATCGTCGTCTTCCTCTGGCTCTGGCTCTGGCTCTGGCTCTGGCTCTGGCTCTGGCTCTGGCTCTGGCTCTGGATCAGTCTCGGCCAAAGTCTCATCGTCTTCCGGCTCTTCGTTAACCGCATCATCGGCAACGGGAATCTGGTCATCTTCCGTTTCCGGAACCTCATCGCGTTCAAGCGATTCGGTCATTTCCGGGATATCCTCGGGCTCCGGCGTTTCATCCGGTTCGCTGTCTGACACAGCTGCTGCCACCACAGGGATCTCCGGCTCCTCCTCCGGCAGATCCTCCAGGGTCTCTCTCTCCGCTGCGGCGGCCTGCTCAGCCTCGGCAATGGACTTTTTCTGGCGCCAGGCGAAAAGCCCCAGCCCGATAATGACCACCAGTAAGGCTGCACCCGCTCCAAATGCCCAGACCGGTATTCCCCACAAAGTGCCTTTTTCCGGTACGTGAACCGGTTCCGGTTGTGGCTCCGAGGGAGCTTCTGCTTGTTCAGGCTCAGGCTCAGGCATTGGTTCGGGGTCTGCGACAGGCGCCGGCACCTCGACCGGTTCTGGCTCAGCCGGCGCCTCGGGCTCAACCCGTTCACTGAGGTCGGGTACCAGGGGCTCAGACACCACCGCCAGCTCAGGTTCCTCACCCGGCAATGTAAAAGCGGTCATTGCACTGAATTTCCGGGAGAATGTACCGCCGTCTGCCACCACATCAATCTGATACCGCCCGGGAGCAGGCAGCCGCGTCACGGTATCCCGATACACGCCATCTTCCGGAGGCTGGTCGCCAGACAGCACCTTGGTGCCCCGCCGGCCATCATTGGCGGTGATCGACAGGCTTACCTGCATCACACCCAGAAAATCCCGATTCCTGATCTTCTCGGATTCCTCGAAAAACACGACCTCCAGATTGAACGGCGTTTCTTCCGAGAATTCTGATGGCACCTCACTCACGGCCATGCGCAAGTCACTGACAACCGTCACCCGGCTACCTTGGCCGAGGTCTCCAACAATACGCCATCGCCCGGCGGCCGGTTCAGTTACGGTAATCAGGTCGTAACCCGGCTCAACAGCCCACCGCACGTTGTCTGGCAGATTATTGGCCGTGAACGGCTCGCCATCCGGCTCAGAAAGGGCCAGGCTTCGTGCTTCGGCGTCAGAGCCGCCCGTGAAGATCAAAGCGGTAAATTCCCGAACGCCAGCATCCACCGCAAAGCCATCGCCCTCAATGGGAATCTGTTCTTGCGGTACGGCCGTGTTCAGGGCATCCGCAAACGCCAGGTTGAGCGCTTCAGCGGTTTTGGCCAGTTGAAAGCTGCCGCCGGTTTCCCGGGCCAGGCGCTGCAGGAAGGTGATGTCTGCCAACTCCGACAGGCCGACAGTATGGATAGTGGCGCCTTTGGCTTTCAGGGAAGGCAGCAGGGTTTCAAGGATACGCCGCTCCTCTTCACGGCTGGCAGCCTCACCGCCCGGAATATCAACCTTGCCGTCACTCAGAAGAATCAGGTGGGTGTTTTCCAGTGTTCCGCCAGACAACCAGTCGTCGCTGGCCTTTTCCATAGCCAGCCCGAGATTGGTATAGAGGGCCACGGAATTGATCTGCTCGGAACGCTCTATCACCCTGTTACGCCAGGCGTCATCAACAGTGGCGTGGGGTACCAGCATGTTGACATACTGGCCAAAGGTCCAGACACCGGCTTCGGCACCCGCTGGCAGCATCCGAGCCAACAAGCGTACCGCCGGCCGGCGAAGGTTCTCCGGGTCGGTTTCCTTCATAGAGCCGGAGATATCAACAATGATGCGCACGTCGGCCTGCTCGGGTAATGTCAGACCTGAATCCTGGGCACTGGAATGCGCTGGCACAAAACTGGCCAACACCAGCATGAGGATTACCTGAACTCGCTTCATAGCTACCCTTACCTGTCTGATATTTCGCACGTTCTTGGAGTTATTTGCGCACCAGCCGATACCGGACAAGATCCAGAATCCAGACCAACAACATCACCAGAGCGGCAATGCTGAAATTCAGCAGTGCCCTGCCGGCCGCGTCGGCGTCTCCCAGAATAAGTTCGTAACCGGCGAACAACCAAGCGGGAATCCACCAGCCTGCAAGCTCTGCAGACTCTACGGGCGTCAGAAATAAAACAACCAGGGCCGACAGCAGCAACGTCCGCACACCATAGAATGGCAGTATCCGAAACAGCGCTTTCATCATGTAGAACAACACAACGAAAGCGACTGCGTAGGCCGCCCAGAAAATTCCGTAAGCTAGTGAAGCATCAGTATCGATCATTACAGAACCCAGTGAATAATGTGGTCTTCCCAATCCTCTTCCGGCACGCCGTCCTCAGAGACGACTTTGCCTTTTACCGAAACCCCGGCGCGATGCACGGATTCAGGATCACCGGATCGCAAGGGGTGCCAGTCCGCAAGGGGCCGGCCTTCCGCCAACGTTCGGTAAGCACAGGTGTACGGTAACCAGTGGTAGTCTGATACCGTTTCCGGTGTCAGAACCGTACAACCCGGAACTTTCTTCAGCCGGTCAGAATACACGGTACAACGGCAGGTTTGCGTATCCATGTAACCGCAGACCAGGTCGGTGTGGTACACCTCGCCGGTGTCTTCGTCTTCAAGCTTCTGCAGGCAACAAAGCCCGCAGCCATCACACAGAGATTCCCACTCTGACCGGGTCATTTCGTTCAGGTGCTTACGCTGCCAGAAGGGAATCTCTGCAATCATTGTCCACGCTGCTCGATTTTTCGCCGAAAATCAACAATATAAGTTTCCTGCTCTTCCGGCATCTGCAGAAAGAAATCCTTCTCGGCCAACGCCTCCAGCACTTCTTTACCGGTGGTCCTGGCGAGCTTTTTGTCTGGGCTCAACAGCAGATCCATAGCGTGAACCGGCTGCCCGAAGATCGAACGCAAAGCCTCCGGGAGATCATCCCAAACCTGGCCACGGCGAACATAGATGTAGGTATCGCTTTTTTTACTGCTGCGAAACACCGATACAAATTCACGGTCTTTCATTGTACGAGAAGCTCCTCAATTTCCGGGACGACCGGCGCCAGTATATCCCTGCGCCAGCCTTCAAAAAACGGATTACCTGCCATGATGCCCTCTTCAATAACGCCTTCAAGGCGTTTTCTTGGCGCCAGCAATTCAATGGGTATATCAGTATCTTCTGCCACTTTTCTGAAGCAACGCTTGACCTTTTTGAACAGCGCTTGCTGATCTCGGGTCAGCGGCCTGGGTATGGGCTTCAGATCGGTGTGGTCAGCTTCTCTGGCACCCCGAACCAATTCCAGCAGGTGTTCGCCATAACGCTTTACAATGCCGCCCGGAACGCCCTGGACATCATTGAGGGCTCTGAGCGAGCCAGGGCAGCGCTCGGCAATGGCTATCAGCAAGCCATCATTCAACACTCGGTTTCGGGGGCGATCCAACCGCCGGCACTCCTGTTCCCGCCAAACCACCAAGGCCTGCAGAACCGCCTGCTGTTCCCGATTCAGTGTCCAGCCACCACGAAGTTTCAGGTAGTGTTGCCCGGCGTCCTCCAGGCTGGCTGCTTCATCCGCAAAGCGCTGTGACTCGTCGGCCATAGCCTGTTCCAGCCCGCGCTCGCGCAAGCCGTGGCAAACCCACTCATACACCGGTTGCAAAAAACGGATATCATCCAGGGCATAGCGCTCCTGTTCCGGGCTCAATGGCCTGGCCACCCAGTCGGACCGGGTAACGGATTTATCCAGGGTTTCACCGAACAGGGTTTCCACCAGGCGGGCATAACCCACCGAAAACCCGGCACCGGCCAGTGCCGCGCCAATCTGGAGGTCCAACACACCTTTAGGCATCACATCCAGCCAATGCCGGAACAGCTCAAGGTCTTCGCTCATGGCGTATAACAGCTTTGGTCGCTGGCTATCCGCCAGCATCTCCCGAAACCGTTCGGAGGCCTCGGCTACGTCCGGATCAATCAGCCAGAACTCACCGCCGCCACCCAGCTGCACCAGACCGGGAATGGGATAGAAGGTAGAGACTCGCTCAAATTCTGTGTCCAGCACCACCGGTACCCCGGGCTCGAGGGCGTCCAGCCAGTTGTCCAGGGTATCTGGCTCGCGAATCCAGCGAACAGTGTCAGGGGCCGGGGGAATGGTAACGGCCGGTGCGGAAAGAGTCATGGAGGAACCTGAGACGTTATTCAGACAGGGGCTTTCGGCCCCGGAATGCATGGGTAAGTGTGAAGCCATCTACATAGCCCAGCTCGCCACCCACCGGAATGCCATGGGCCAGACGGGTGATCAGGATATTCTGGCCATCCAGGCGGTCAGCGATGTAGTGGGCAGTTGCCTCGCCTTCGACGGTGGGATTGGTCGCCAGGATCAGTTCAGTCACACCCTCTTCGCGGACCCGCTGTAGCAACCGTTCAATACCGATTTCTTCCGGGCCCACGCCATCAATCGGCGACAAGTGCCCCATCAGCACGAAATAACTGCCCCGATAATCGCCGGCCTGTTCGATGGCAAGCAAGTCAGAAGGACTTTCCACAACGCACAGGGTGCCGGTACGCCTCTCCGGCTTCTCGCAGATGTTGCAGATTTCGGTGTCAGAAAAGTTCTGGCAGCTGTCGCATCGACGCACGCCATCCATCGCCTGGCTCAGGGCGCTGGCCAGCCGGGAGCCTCCAGAGCGGCCCCGCTCCAGCAGATGAAATGCCATGCGCTGTGCCGTTTTCTGACCAACTCCGGGCAAACACCGGAGGGATTCAACCAATTCATCAACCAGGGGGCTGAATGCCATGAACGCTCCTCAAAGACTATGGCGGGCCGGGCCCAGGTTCAGAACGGCATCTTGAATCCGGGGGGCATACCCATTCCGGACATCATGCCAGACATCTTTTCTTTCTGATTTGCCTCAACACGGCGAACGGCATCGTTAACGGCCGCTGCCAACAGATCTTCAAGAATCTCTTTGTCTTCAGACAGCAGCGACGGATCAATGTCTACCTTGCGAACGTCGTGGCGACCGTTCATGGTCACTTTGACCAGGCCGGCACCGGACTCGCCTGTGACTTCCGCCTTGGCAATCTCTTCCTGGGCCTTCTGCATCTGCTCCTGCATCTGCTGCGCCTTTTTCATCAGGTCGCCCATGTTATTCATCATGTGTTTATCTCCTGCCTGTCTCTATGGGACGGATGCTTTCTTCAACCACCCGCCCTTCAAATCGTTCAACAATGCTCTTTACCACCGGGTCCTGACGGATCGCTTGCTCTGCCGCTTTCTGCCTGGCTGCCCGCTGGCGTTCTTCCCAGGCGGCCGGGGTATGAAGCCCTGGCTCACCCTGCTCTATTCTCAGTGAAGTGGCATCACCGAAGCGGGATCTCAAGGCTGCCAGTATTTTTTCTTCATGGCGCGCATTCAGCAGCCGGGCGTGGCCTTCATCCAGGGTTAACACCACGGTTTGACCGTCCATCGCCATGGCACTGTAGCTGGCGAGGTTGCCGGGCATGCCAGTAATCTCCAACTGGCGAAAATCCCGTTCCCATACAAATCCGTCCGCGGTTACCGGCTCCTGATTTTCGACAACCGACTCAACCTCCGGTTCCACCGGGCCTTGAGGTTGGGCTTCCTCAAACACCGGCGGTTCGGTGGGCTCAAGTGCAATATTACTGACCAAAGTCTCTGGCTCTTCAACCTCCGCGCTCAGAGCCGGGTCGCCGGGGTCTGGATCCCAGGGCGGAGCATCCATCATGGGCGGCTCGGGTTCCGGTTCTGCCGAGTCAGCCTCGGCTGGACGGTGTGCCTGTGCTGATTCTGGAATCGGCCGCGGCTCTTCCACCGGCTCAGGATTCTGCGCGGGCGCTGATGCCTGCTCAGCTACCGGTGCAGGCTGATGGCTCTGGGCAGGGGCAGGGTCGGGTTCCGGTTCGGCGCGCGCCTGGCCCTCATTGCCACCAGAAGCAATGGTTGGCGGCTCACGGCGATCAGCCCCCGGCCGGAAAGCCAACATCCGGAGCAGAGTCATTTCAAACCCCATGCGGGCATCGGGTGTAACCGCCAGATCTTTACGCCCCATCAACGCCGCCTGATAGAACAGCTGGGCGTCTTCCGCGCTCAACTGTTTCGCCAGTGACTGAACCTGGGCGGCATCGCCCAGGGCATTGTCGGCACTGCCCGGTACTACCTGTTCCATGGTGACCCGGTGAAAGAGGGATAGCAGATCCGCAAGAATGACGGCGTAATCCGGCGCAAAATCTGAAATGCGGCTGATCTCCGCCAGCAAACCGGGGCCATCCCGCTCAACCAGCGTTGCAACAATGCGCTCAATGTCACGCTGATCAATGGTGCCCAGCATATTGCTGACATCACTGGCAGCCAGATTCTGGTTGCCGAAGGCGATCGCCTGGTCGGTCAGACTCAGGGCATCACGCATGCTGCCGTCCGCTGCCCGGGCAAGCAGCCAGAGCGCAGGCTCCTCAAAGGGAATCTGCTCTTCGGTCAGTACGTGCTTGAGGTGGCCTACGATGTGCTCCGGTGTCATCCGCTTCAGGTTGAACTGCAAACAACGGGATAGCACCGTCACCGGCAGTTTCTGGGGATCGGTCGTAGCCAGAAGGAATTTGACGTGCTCGGGCGGCTCTTCCAGGGTCTTCAGGAAGGCATTGAAGGACTGGTTGGTGAGCATGTGTACCTCATCGATGAGGTATACCTTGTAGCGGCCGCGACTGGGAGCGTACTGAACGTTGTCTGTCAGTTCACGCATGTCGTCAACACCGGTGCGGGAGGCCGCATCGATCTCGATCAGGTCAACAAACCGCCCTTCCAGGATTTCCTGGCAACTGCCACACTTGCCACACGGATTGGCGGTAATGCCTGTTTCGCAATTAAGGCAACGGGCCAGCAATCGACCGATGGTGGTTTTACCCACGCCCCGGGTGCCGGTAAACAGGTAGGCGTGATGCAGCCTCTGGTGCTCAAGCGCATGCACCAGTGCCTGAAGCACATGCTCCTGCCCCACCATGTCCTCAAAGGTGCGGGGGCGCCATTTTCGGGCTAAAACCTGATAGCTCATGATCCTTCAACTACTGCTATAAACCGGCGCTAACAATAGCATGTAGCCGGGGCCAGAAGAAGGATGATCTGTTCACGCACCGTCATCCCCGGCCCGGTCAAGGGCACTGATCCGCCTGCGCTCATGTTCCGTTTCAAACATCCGCACCCGCAGCGCCTCAACCTCTGCCTGCCGGTCTTCGGCGGTCAGCCCACCGGCCTGGTCGATCAGCGCCTTCTGGCGCCGATACTCAGCCACCCGGCTTTGCCACTGGGCCCGCTGTTCGTCCAATCGGCTCAGCCTTTGCGTCGCTTCCGGGCCGTAGGCTTCCAGCCGCACCGCCCGCACCTCCTCCTCTGAGGCGCCCTGCTCTCGCATTTCGCTGACCTTCAGGCTGGTCGACACCACCGCTTCTGAACGGCGGCGAGTTTGAACCGAAAACTCAGGCAACAGCTGGTCAACCTGCGCCAATGCCTGGTCACGCTCGTGGCCGCTCAGGCTTTCGTCCGCCAGAATGCGTTGCCGGTCGAGCATCAATCTGAGGCGTGCTTCCTCTGCTCCAAAGAATCCTTCAGCTACATCCGGGCCCAGATGCTTCCGTCGTAGGTCCTTCAGTTCGTCCAGAACCGCCTGCAAATCCTCCACGTTGCCACTACGCCTCACGGCCAGTGCTTCCGAAGCACCCCGGTAGGCAAGGTAATCATCCAGAATCTCGAGCACTTCCAGTTGCACCTGGGCCGATATGCCGCGCTGGCGCATCTCTGCCGCCAGTCTCTGCCTTAGTGCTTCGCCGTGGACCTGGTCACCGGTGAGACCTATGTAGAAATCCAGAAACCGCCGCAGTGACGGATCCAGCACCAGGTTTCCGTTCATATCCACCCGAACACTGCCATCCACGTCGATATCGGATATCCTCTCATCACGGGGTAACGGCGGCACGCTATCCTCAGCGGAGGAACTTCCAGCTACTTCTTCAGGCAGTGCGACGGAACGCCCTGCAGTCTGCTGGCCAACGTTCTCGATGCCTGCACCCGGCAAGCCCTGCCCACCATCAGCAAACAGCCAAAAACCGGCCACAACGGCGAGCAAAGCCCCGAGTGCGAAAATCCCAACTCTGTGTACCACGGTTTCGCTCCAGGGCGGGCCCGGAGGCCCGCCAACAGGTTGGGATTAAAGCCCGAGATTTTTCAGCCGGTTCGCCTGCTGGCGATACAGCTGCACCGGGCTTGCCGCGAAGGGGCCTACCAGACCAAAAATCTGGTTCACCTCATCCAGGTGGTTGTGCCGATAATCCACACCCAGCACCTTACCCAGCTTCATGCTGCAGGCGGGCACCAGGCCGTCGTGGGGCTCATTGAAAAGCGGGCTCATGGTCGCCAGCAAGAGATCGCTGGGGTCGAGCAGATTGGTCACTACCCTGTTGCCACCCCAAGAGTAATACCGCACCCCATTGGCCACTTCAGCGCCATCATCACCGCAGTAACTGGACGGCATACCTGCGGGAAACTGGGCATTGAATGCCAGGGAGCCTTCGGTGCTGAGCGAATGGATGGCTGCACTGGTATCCTGAGGCAAACCGCCTCCGCCAGAAAGAGTATCAATCAACCCGAAGAACCAGTTTCCGAGGCCATCCAGATCTACGCCACTGGCAGCATCGGCCACCGGTGTACCCCAGTTAACACCACCGACACTGGCGGCGGACGCCACCAGGTCAGGCCGCACCCCGGCCACGTAGCGCACCGTGGGCCCACCATGACTGTGACCAATAAGGTGAACTTTCTCAGCGCCGGATACCGCCAGGTATTCTTCAATCTGGGCAAGAAGTTGCTCGCCACGAACTTCCGTGGAATTGGCGGCAGACACCTGGGGCACAAAGACTTCCGCGCCGCCTTCCGCCAGGGCATCGGGAATTCCGTTGTGGTACTCCACAAAGCCCAGCAGCTTGTTAAAACCAGAAAGCCCGTGCACCAGCACGATCGGGTATCTGGTTTCGGTGTAGGTGTCCTTTTTACTGAACCACCACGCGGAGGCTGGCTGGGCTGTCAATGCAGCCGCCAGCACGCCCGCTGTTACGAGCGATGTTGTTTTGGCACTTTTCATAGCTTTCCCTTTTTGTCTTTGTTTTGATCGGGCAACAGCAAAATACCGCTTGGGTAGCATGCCAAAAACACGATAGACAGGGACAAGTGCCAACCGGGCCATAAGGTGGCTCAGCGTGAACCAGCCCACAAAATCACAGAGGAAAATCGATAAAAAGGAGAAAATAACAGAGGGAGAAAATCTGGGGGTGACCCCATCAGCAATCCCCCGGCACACACATCCACCGCTTCGGCTGCTCCCTTCCGGGCCTGACCGGGTTCACGGTTTCATGTTGCGGGGGCACCAATGGGGCCACCATAACGGCGTTCCGGGACTTTTACCCCGAAAGCGGCGCGCATAATATCAGAAGGATATAAGGACTACAACGGCTAGTGTCTCTTAAGGGACACTAGAGCGGCAAGGGCACTTCATCCTGCCGAAACCAGCAGGCAATGCTATAACGGGTTCGCCTTGCCGGCAGCACCTCATGGGGCACTTCCTCGCTCAGGAAGAGTACGGCACGGCCAGCTTCCGGGCGCACAAGGCCAATCGCCCTATCCTCTTCCCGTGGGCTGAACACCTGCAATTCGCCGCCGTCTTCCAGGCCCCAGTCGTCATTCAGGTAAAGCACCAGGCTGATCATCCGGGACGCCCGCCCGCGAAAGCTGTCGAGGTGGCACTTGTAAAAGTCGCCGGCCTGATAGGTCGCATAATGCGCTTCATACCGTTTAAGCCCGAGAAACAGCTTTTGATTGAGGCCAGCCATCAACTGGTCCAGAAACCTGAAAAGACTTGCCTGCGGTTCGGTGAACCCTTCCAGCCAGGCAATACTGTCTCGCCGAACGCTGCGATCCTTCACCAGATCCGCTCCACGCCCGATACCAGCCCGGCTCATCGCTTCGGTGCGTTCGAGAATCTTCACCTCATTGAGCAGGGCCGGCACCAACCCCTCCGGCAGGCGATCAGCAAGATCCAGCTCAAGCCAGGCGTGCTCGCTCAAGCCATCCGCCAACTGATCCAGCCACCTTGCGTCAACACGATCAACATCGTGCGCGCCCGCAGTGCCCGCCAGCGAGCCCTCACCCACTACCTGATCGAAATGTCCCTGGCCATGTTCGAGCCGAGGCTCCGGCAGTGGAACAATAACCGCGCTCTGGCTATCAGAATCCATCAATACACCCCCTGAATTTTAGGCTATTGTATGATCAAACTCGCCGGCGCGGCGGATTTAATTTACTCTCTTGGTAAGCAGATACCCTTAAGGAAATCATCGCAAAGGAAGTCGTCGCAAACCATGTCTGAAAGCAGTAACAAACCACCGGTCTCGGTGACACCGGGACAATGGTCGTTCACCCGCTGGCAAACCATCGGCCAGCTTGAGGCCCTGGAGGTGCACCATCCTCTGTTTCAGGCCACTATTTTCCTCCAAGGCGCACACCTGACTCACTTTTCCCCACGGGACCAGAACAATTGGCTGTGGCTGAGTGAGCTGGCCAGATTCCAACCGGGCCGGGCAATCCGGGGCGGCATTCCAATTTGCTGGCCCTGGTTTGGCGACCCAGCCAAAAACCCGCCGGAAATCCGCAAGCGGGTTCATGAACCGACTGCTCACGGTTTCGCCCGCACCGCCCTTTGGCGCCTGGAAGATGTACGCGAGAGCGCCCATGAAGTGGAGATCAGCCTGTCTCTGAATGCCAACGAGGATTTCGCCGAGCAATGGGATGGCCACGCACTGGTGCTGGCCACGTTCAGTTTCTCGGTCAGGGGTTGCCAGGTTGCACTGACCACCACCAACCTCTCACGCCAGCCACTGGCGTTCAGCCAGGCGCTGCACACCTATTTACCAACCGCTGACATCAGCCGCACCCGCGTGCTTGGCCTTGGCAACAGTCAGTACATAGACACCCTGAAAGACTGGGAGTATTGCACTCAGGAAGGCCCGGTCTATTTCGAGGGTGAAACCGACAGAATCTATGAATCCGGCGAGCCCCTTACAGTGGTGACACCGATTGGAAAACGCAAGCTGACCTCGGTGGGCAGTGACTCAACGGTGGTATGGAATCCCGGGCCGGACAAGGCTGCCCGGCTTTCGGACTTCCCCGGCAATGGCTGGCAAAAAATGCTGTGTGTCGAAACAGCCAATGCCGACGGCGATTATCGGGTGTTGAATGAAGGCCAGAGCCACATTCTGGGCGTATTGATCGGCCGCATCTGACTGCGCCGAAAATCCAAATCCATCAGACAGGGAGCAGGCATGGGCCTGGCATCGTTTCTCAAATCCAGACTGGTACCAGCCGAACTGGACCAGCAGATAGAGCGAATACGCAAGCCAATCGGTTCCCTGGGCTACGACCCCTGGGGTTATAACAACGAGGCCATCAAGTACGGCTTCTCCCTTACCCGGCAGATCTACGAGAAGTACTTTCGTGTTCAGGCCTCTGGCGTTGACAATGTGCCCGCCGAAGGCCCGGTTCTGATCATTGCCAACCATTCCGGCCAGCTCCCCCTGGATGGCCTCCTTATCGGCTATGCTTTGGCATCACGAAAAGACAACCCCCGCATTCCCCGGGCCATGATCGAGCGGTTCTTTCCCACCGTGCCCTGGCTGGGCAACCTGCTCAATGAGATGGGCGCCGTTCTTGGGGACCCGGTCAATTGCGCCAAGATGCTGGAAAACAATGAAGCGGTGATCGTCTTTCCCGAAGGGGTTCGCGGCTCCGGCAAACTGTACCGTGATCGGTACCAGCTCAAGCGGTTCGGCAACGGCTTCATGCATTTGGCCATGAAATACAACGCGACGATTGTTCCGGTAGGTGTGGTGGGTTGCGAGGAAACCATCCCTGCCATTGCCAATATAAAGCCACTGGCCAATGCACTGGGCGTGCCCTACGTTCCGGTGGCACTGCCCGTGATTCTTCCGGCCAAGGTACACCTGAACTTCGGCCCACCCATGCATTTCGACAATACCGAAATCCCGGAAGAACAGGTGACCGAGCGGGTGGAAGCCGTCAAGGCTGAAATCAGCCGATTGATCGACAAAGGGCTTAGTGAAAGGAAAAGGCTGTTCTGATGACCACCAAACGAAGACCCCACATCCTCGTGACTGGTGCCGCCGGCGCCCTGGCTCAACAAGTCATCAGCCGCCTCAGGGAAACCTGCGACCTGGTCGCCGTCGATTTCCGTGAGCAGGTGTATCTGGGAGACGACATCCCCAGCTATTGCATCGACTTCAACAAGCGGGTTTTCGAGGACCTGTTCAGGCGATATCAGTTTGACGGCGTGATCCACCTGGGCCGGATACTGTCCAGCCAGCTCACCCGCATGCGCCGCTATAACGCCAACGTGCTGGGCACGCAGAAGTTGCTGGATCTTTCCCAGAAGTACGGCATTCGCCGGGTGATTGTTCTCTCCACTTACCACGTATACGGCGCCGTCGCCTACAACCCGGCCCTGATTGATGAATCCGCCCCCCTCAAAAGCGCGGGCCTGAGCGCGGATCTTGTGGATTCCGTGGAACTGGAGAACCTGGCCAACATTTACCTCTGGCGCTATCCGGAGCTGAACATCACCATTCTTCGGCCATGCAACATCGTGGGCCCCGGTGTGCGAAATTCCATGAGCTCACTGCTCGGCAGCTCCCGGGCTCCGGTGCTGGCCGGCTTCTCGCCGATGATGCAATTCATCCACATAGACGACATGGCAGATGCCATCGTACTGGCCTGGAACAAACCCGTAAAAGGCGTGTTCAACGTCGCCCCCCAGGATTGGGTAGCCTATCAACAGGCCTTGAAACTTTGCGGATGCCAGCGCATTCCACTGCCATCCATTCCACCCGTCGTTCCCAAGGCGATTTCAAGAATTCTGAACCTCAGGAGCTTCCCGACTTACCTGATGGCGTTCTTCAAGTACCCAGTGGTGATTGATGGCCGGGCCTTTGCCCG
This sequence comes from Marinobacter sp. KM021, assembly GCF_050707965.1. Taxonomy (NCBI): domain Bacteria; kingdom Pseudomonadati; phylum Pseudomonadota; class Gammaproteobacteria; order Pseudomonadales; family Marinobacteraceae; genus Marinobacter; species Marinobacter sp. KM021. The sequence continues at coordinate 1,012,864 of NZ_CP136129.1, read as the reverse complement.
GGAGTTCGGATTTACCCCCAAACGTCAGTTGACAGATATTTTCCGTTACTATCAGGACAACAAACGGCCAGTGTGAACCAGGCCGGGAAAACGCCGATACCCGTAGACGGAACCGGGAGTTCAGAGCTACCCTGTACAGAATAAGTACAGAACCCAGGTTCAAGGAAAGACCGAATGCTCAGGGACATCAGCGTGATCAGCTACGGTGCGGCGGCAGCCTTGTTCGCGGTGCTGTCTGTGCTGATCGCGACACGTTATCTGCGAAGGGATCTTGACCGCGCCCTCTTCCTTGCGGCGTTGGTCACCACCTTGTGGGCAAGCACCCTGGTCTCCCAGAGCCTTTGGGGGCACCCCGGCTTTTTCGTACGTTACCTGCTTGAATTGCTCAGAGATACCGCCTGGATCCTGCTGCTGTTCGCCATGCTTCGGGACGCTTTTCGCCAGGGCAAGCTCGCCAGCCAGCTCAAAAAAGTGCTTGGCGCCTCCCTCTTCATACTGATCGCAACCCTGCTGACCCTGGGCAGCCTTGAATTTATCCTTGGCCTCGCCCTGCTGGATGGCAAAACCAAAGTCATCGGGCAAATCGCTCTGGCCCTGGTCGGGCTGTCACTGGTGGAACAGATCTGGCGCAACGCCCCCGGCTTTGGCCGGTCCTCCATGAAGTACCTCTGCATTGGTGTTGCCACCATCTTCACCTTTGACTTCTTCATGTACGCCGATGCCCTGCTGTTCGGCAAAGTCGCCGATTCGTTCTGGAATGCCAGGGGCTTCGTCAACGCTGCATTAATGCCGCTGTTTGCCGTCAACATTATCAATACCCGCAAACAACCGGTGGATTTCCAGCTTTCGCGCTCCGCGGTATTCCATGTGGGCACCTTCCTGTTCGCCGGCGGGTACCTGTTGTTCCTTGCCGTAGGTGGATACTACGTTCGCGCCCTGGGCGGAGCGTGGGGCGAAGCCATGCAGGTGCTGTTCATCAGCGTTTCCCTGGCATTTCTGGTCACCCTGTTATTGTCGAGGCGAATCCGGGCCAAGCTGATGGTGTTCATCAGCCAGAACTTTTTCGACTACAAGTACGATTACCGGAACGAATGGCTGAGAATGACCCGTGAACTGGCCGACCTGAGCAATGACCCTCCCCTGCCCGAGCGAGTAATCCGAATTCTCGCAGGCCTGGTGGAGAGCAACGCTGGCGCCATCTGGCTTCGCAGCGACCAGGGCGACTACCTGCTGAATGCGAGCGTGAACCTCGCCACGCCCAAATACACCATTATCGATAGTGATTCGGAACTGGTCCGTTTTTTCACGGATCGGGAGTGGATTATTGATCTGAACGAATACCGGTCCGACCCGATAAGCTACAACCTGCTCGAGATTCCTGACCCCATCACCAACACCCCAGACGCCTGGCTGATTATTCCCCTGTACCTTGGCAACGAGCTTTACGGCGTTGCCATGGTGGGGCGCCCCTATTCGAAAGTTGAGTTGAACTGGGAAAACTTCGACCTTATCAAAGTGGTAGCCCGACAGACCTGTAACCTGCTCGCCCAGATGGATGCCCAGAACCGCCTCTCGCGGGCCATGCAGTTCGAGGCTGTGAGTAAAGCCTCAGCATTTATGGTGCACGACTTGAAAACCCTGATTGCACAGCTGTCGCTGCTGGTTAAAAACGCCCCCAAGCATCGGAACAACCCGGCGTTTATCGACGACATGATCGCCACCACAGACCACGCAGTACGCAAAATGGCCAACCTCGTGGACCACATTCGTAAACCTTCCAACCCGGCAGAAGAAAACCGGAGCCCGATAAACCTGACCGAACTGGTCCAGGAGCTGATCGCCCATCACAGCCATCGGGCGCCTGCACCATCCCTGCAAGGCAGCCCAGACAACATCTTTGTGTCTGCGGATAAAGAACAGCTGCGGAGCGTGCTCGGCCACCTGTTGCAGAATGCCCAGGACGCAACCCCGGCAAACGGCGACATATCCATCAATCTTAAAACCGCCAAAGGCAATGTTGTGATCTTCATTCAGGACACGGGCACCGGCATGACCGACGACTTCATCCGCAGCCAGCTGTTCAAACCATTCGAGAGCACCAAGGGCCTTACCGGCATGGGAATTGGCGCCTACCAGGCCAGAGAATACATTCAGGAATTAGGCGGCAATATTGATGTCACCAGTGAGCCAGGCGTTGGGTCTTGCTTTTCCGTCAGGATTCCTCTGCTCACGTCCGAAGCCGAAATACGGGCTGCGGCCCCGAGTGTGCCAATTCAGGAAACCGTACACCCACAGAAAACCGTCAACTAATCGTCGCCCGAAGGTATTTTTATGAATCAGCATTGCAAAGTGTCAATGTTCAGTTAAGAATCATAACCATGGAAATGCCGGTTCAGCCAATGGTGGCAGCCGCGCCGTACACAGACCAAAGGATTGAGTGTTGTTGTGAAGCAGCTACTGATTGTAGAAGACGACCCCGGCCTGCAGAGCCAGATGCGCTGGTGTTTCAGCGACGACATTGATGTATCTGTTGCATCAGACCGTGAGGCCGCTCTCACGGCCCTTCGGCGCCTTGAACCCCAAGTTATTACTCTGGACCTAGGCTTGCCGCCCGACCCAGGCGGAGCATCCGAGGGCTTTGCGCTTCTGGAAGACATTTTACGCCTGGCCCCCATGACCAAAGTCATTGTGGTGACCGGCCGGGAAGATAAAGAAAACGCAGTTAAAGCTATTGGCATGGGCGCATCGGATTTCTACCAGAAACCGCTGGATGCCGACATCCTCACCTTCGTGGTCAACCGCGCGTTCCGGCTTGCAGAGCTTGAAAGAGAGAACCGTGAACTGGCCAGCCAGGGCAACGGCACCACCATCAAAGGCATTGTTGCCGCCAGCCGTGAAATGCTCGCTATCTGCCGTACGGTTGAAAAAGTCGCCCCTGCAGACGTTACTACTCTGATTACCGGAGAAACCGGCACTGGCAAGGAACTGCTGGCCAGGGCACTACACGATCTCAGCCACCGGGCTGACAAACCCTTTGCCGCCATCAACTGTGCCGCCATCCCGGAGAACCTTCTGGAAAGTGAGCTGTTCGGCTTTGAAAAGGGATCGTTTACCGGCGCGACGCAATCGAAGAAAGGCAAAATTGAAAGCGCCAATGGGGGAACCCTGTTCCTCGATGAGATCGGCGACATGCCCATGGCCCTGCAAGCAAAACTGTTGCGGTTCCTGCAGGAACGAGTGGTAGACAGAGTGGGTTCAGTCAAACCCATACCGGTAGACGTCCGGGTGGTCTGCGCGACCCATAGAAATGTTCAGGACCTGATCAGCCAGGGAGAGTTCAGGGAAGACCTTTACTACCGGATCAGTGAAATCACCCTGGATGTGCCAGCCCTGCGGGAACGTGAAGGCGATGCTCTGGTAATAGCCCAGTCGTTGCTGAAAACCCTGGGCAAGCAGCTCGACCGGCCCAACCTGTGTTTCTCCGAAGACGCTGCACAGGCCATTAATGCCTATGGATGGCCAGGGAACGTGCGGGAGATGATCAACAAAGTGAAACGGGCCATCATTATGGCTGACGGCAAACGGATTACCGCAGACGACCTGGTGCTCCCCGCCGACGGCTGTGAAGCTGACTACCAGCTAAACCTTCGCCAGGTTCGTGAAGCGGCGGAACGTAAAGCGATCATACAGGCGTTGACCACCAGCAACTTTAATATGGCGCAGGCTTCGAGACTGCTGGGGGTCACCCGCCCAACGCTCTATAACCTCACAGACAAATACCGGATTGAGACCTCCACCGCGACAAGCGGTGTGTGACCAACCCCAACGGATTCAGAACAAGACCCCGATAAAAGGAAGGAACAGGGCATGAAAATCAGTAACGTTGTAAGAGTGTCGCTGCTTTCGGCTGCCATCGCGTTAAGCCTGACTGGCTGCAACAGCGAGCCGGACATGTCACAGGATGACATCCAGTATATCAGCCACCTTGACCAGGCGCGGTTCTTCCAACGCCAGGGGGAGTTAAGAGCGAGCACTATTGAGGCTCGCAGCGCCATCCAGATGCAACCTGAGCGCGTTGATCCCTACTTCGTCATCATCAACAACCTGCTGACCGCAGGAGATGCTGTTAACGCCGAGCGCCAGCTTGACCAATTCCTGGAGAACCGGTCCGAAGACGCCCTTACCCAGCCCCAGATGAACCAGGCCGCGTTAATCCGCGCGGAATCAAGGATATTGCAGGGAAAAACCGCAGAAGCTGTCCAGGCGCTGGATCAGATTAGCTCACCCTCTCGGGACCAGGAACTCAAGGCGGATAACCTGAGGGGCCAGGCCTGGTTATCGGCCGGGGATTTTGGTCGGGCCGAGACAGCCTATACTGACGCCCTTCAACGCAATGATCAGAATGTCACCGCCGCGGTCGGATTATCCAGAATCGCCGCCGCCCGGGGCGACATTGCCAAAGCCCGCGAACTGCTCAGCCAGGCAGAAACCATCGATTCTGACCATGAAGACATCTGGCTATGGAAAGCACAACTCGCCCACTCACAGGAACAATGGGCCGAGGCAGAGCAAAACTATATCCGCGCACTGGAAACGATTGGCCAGTACGACGTGATGACCTACCGAAAGTACCAGACCATCTCAGCTCTGGTAACGGTTCTTCGCCAGCAAGGCAAATCAGCAGAAGCCTTTGTTTATGAAGAAATCCTTGCCAAGTCCGGGCCCGGAACCATCAAGAGCAACCTTGAAGCTGCAGCCGCCGCCTATAACGATGGAGATCTCGATACCGCTGCTCGCTTTTTACAGGAAGTGCTGAACCAGGCGCCCGGGCACCAGCAAAGTGCCCTGATGCTGGGCGTTATCCGTTTCCGGCAGGGCCGCACTGAAGAAGCCGCCAGCCTGCTGGAACCCCTCGCGGAGATGAACGACACCGACGGTGTTCGCAAGCTTCTGGCCGCAACCAGAATCTCCATGCGAGACCCCCAGGGCGCCAAAACACTGCTTGACGACCTCAAGGATCGCGACAGCGACCCACAAACTCTGGCTCTGGTTGGCATCGCTTCTCTCGCCAGCGGTGACGACCAGAGTGGCCTCCAGCTCATCAACAGGGCCCTCGAACTGCAACCGGATAACCACAATCTTCGGCTGCGCTACGCCACCTACCTTGCCCAGCGCGAGGACTACGAGGCCGCCATCCGCCAGGCGCGCCAGATTCCAGCAGAGGCTCCTGAATCGACCCAGGCCACGATACTAGTGAGCCAGGCGCAGATGGCCTCGGGCAATCCCGACGCCGCACATAAGGCCTTGGACGACCTGTTAAGCAAAGAGCCGGCCAACGTGGCCGCTTTGATTGCAAAAGGCAACCTGGCCGGCAATACCGGGAACATGGACAACGCCCGGAAGTTCTTCGAGCAGGCACACAAAGCGGCACCCGACAACCCGACGCCTCTGGTAGGGCTCGGTAACCTGGCCCGGTTGCGCGATGATAATGACACCGCCCGAGAACTCTATACTCAGGCCGTAAGGCTGGCGCCCGACAACCGCGGAGCACTGCAAGCAATTGCCAACCTCCTGCCCAGAGACGACCTAACCGAGTTGATGCGAAGCATACGCGAGGACAACCCGGAAGCGGCAGGGCCGCGCCTGATTCTTCTTGAGACAGCACTCATTGAGAACAACACCTCCGAAGCCGACGAACTCACTGCCCAGCTGGTGGAGCGGCAGCAAGCGGATGCGCCATCTCCCACCGAGCCACTGGTCGCCACAGTGTACGACGGTATTGCAACGCAAATGGTACAGCGTGGACAAACCGAACGGGCGCTACAGATACTCAATCGGGGCCGCACCTTGTTCCCGGATAACGAAGACATGGCCCTGAAAGTGGCCTCTATCGAATTCCGTAATGGCAATACCGCTGCCGCCAGGGACGCTCTGAGGGACGCAAAACAGCACAACCCCGAATCCCCAGGCCCGTATCAGCTGGAAGCCAGCTATTACGAGAGCCAGGGAGAACACCAACAAGCCGCTGAGCTCTATCAGCTCGCACTCACCAAACGAAACACCCCAGAGCTGCAAGTTGTCCGAGCCAGAGCACTCAGTAGTGCAGGCCAGCCCACCGCGGCCCTGGAGTCTCTTGAACAGGCCATGGAGCAGTTCCCGAACAACACCAGAATCATGCTCAGCCTGGCCATGGCACATCAGCAGACGGGCCAACAAGACAAAGCCAAGGCGAGTTACGAACAGCTGGTATCACTCAGCCCGACCAATGCGGTAGCCCTTAACAACCTGGCATGGTTGTATTACGAAACGGGTGATAATCGGGCCCTGGACACTGCCAGGAAAGCCTACGAACTGGTCCCCGACAGCGCAGCGGTGGTGGATACCTATGGCTGGATACTGTTTGAATCCGGTGAGCAACAACAAAGCCTTGTCGTGCTTGAGAAAGCGCACGAGCTGGACCCAGGCTCCCGCGAAATTGCCATGCATCTGGTGGAGGCCTACAGGGCAGCCGGCAGGGATGACGACGCCAGGCGAATTCTGACCAAGCTGGATAACGAGGCCTGACAGAGCTTAACGCTATAAGCGCGGTAGGCAGATAGCGAAACGTTCCTAAGACTCGGTGGCAGCCCTAACACACTGCAACAATACTTTACACAATGTATCGTTGCGCAAGGAAGGTGAGTTATGGCTGCCAAGAAGATTCTCGGCCTCGGTGTAGTGGTGGTTTTTCTCGGTGGTTGCCAGAGTTGGCAGTTTCGGGACATTGAAAAGTTACCACCCACTGCTGCCATTCCCGAAGTCAGCGAACCGGGAAAAGTCGACGTCTGGTACTTTGATGGCATATCAGGCAACAACGTTCAAAGCATGATAGACGCCGAGAAATTCCCGGACTCACCTGACGAAATTACAGAACTCAACCAATTAAGGCGCGCAGCCAACCGGGCCAACAATTACGGCACCTTGATTCGTGGCTATTTAGAACCCCCCGCAACGGGTGAATACACCTTCTACATTGCAGGTGACGACGAAACTCAACTCTGGCTCTCCCCTTCGCAGTCTCCGGAAGATATCGTTCGAATCGCCTCAACCATGGCGACCCCGCTCGATAATTTCACTCGCTACAGCTCGCAAACCTCAGGCATTCATTACCTCGAAGCCGGACAAAAATACTATTTCGAGCTGAGGCACAAAGAAGGCGGCTGGGATGACCACTTTACCGTGGCCTGGTCCGGACCCGGGCTGAATCAACAGGTGATCGATGGCCCTTTCCTGCACAGTTTTGCGCAGACAACCCCGGGCACCCAACCGGAACTGACCACCGAAGAAGCCTATGAACTCGGCTACCGTCTCGGATTTTTCGATGGTGAAAAGGGCTTGTCGTATAACGCCCAATATCCACCGCTGGATGAAGATGGTGATGGCCTCTACGACAACTGGGAAATCTATTACGGCCTGGATCCGACAGACCCGACGGATGCGATGTCAGATACCGACGGAGACCTGCTTACAGCACTGGATGAATTCTGGGCGCGCACAGATCCCAACCTTGCAGATACCGACGGCGATGGCATTCCCGATGGTTACGAATACGCTTACGGCCTTGATCCCACAGACCCAACCGATGCCTCGCGAGACCTGGATGGAGACGGATACTCCGTACTCGAGGAATACCTGGCGGGCACAAACCCACTGGATCCTGAGGATTTCCCTGCACCTGAAGCAACCTACCAGCCAGGATACGTTGGCCAGTATTTCACAGGCGTAAACTTTGACAGCTTTGTTTACACCCAGCGAGACACCGCCATTAATTTCAACTGGGGAAGTGGCAGCCCGTCTGCCAATATGCCCAATAATAATTTCAGTATTCGGTGGCAGGGCTGGTTTACTCCACCGCACACGGAAGGCACGCGCGAATACACGTTTGCCACAAGAACGGATGACGGTGTTCGCCTTTTCCTTGATGGCAATCTGGTTATCAATCAGTGGAAAAACCAATCCGCCACCACCTATACCAGTACAGCCAGCCTTCCGGCCGAGATACCCGTAGCGGTTACTATGGAATATTTCGAATCAGGATGGGACGCCTCTGCGAGCCTGGTGATATCCGATACAGCCACCGGGCAAAGTCTTAACCCGGAAAACGTGGTGCAAGCCCTCTCTCTTGATAGCACCTCCAGCGACAGCTCACTCAACGACGGCATAGACGACCTGTACAAGCTCCGATACGGCTTACCGCTGCTACAACCTGTCGCCGATCAAGTCTTTAATGACAGCGGTATTACCGTGTTGCAGGCTTACCAGTCAGGACTTCACCCGTACACACTTGAGACCGTATCTGAACCGGATGCGCCGGTAACCAGCGAACCATCTGATAATGGCGCCAGCGCGGGCAGTGTCACGCTATCCTGGACCCCGCCCCTTACACGCGTAGACGGCAGCAGTATCTCACTCAGCGAAATCTCCGGGTATTTGATCAACTACGGCCAAGCGCCAACAAACATGCCCCAGATCCTGGAGGTTCCAGCGGGCACAACTGAAGCAAGGATAGAAGGGCTCTCCTCGGGAGATTGGTACTTCACTATAAGGGTGATTGACACCAACGGACTGAGTAGCGAACCGTCAGATCCGGTTCAGTACAGTGTGCAGTAAAAGACAGATCGTCGAATTAATTTACATCGCCCAGATTAAAGAAATAATTAATGCATTAAAATCAATGAGTTAAAATCTGGCACGCTATCTGCTTTGGTTAAAGGGTGTTGTAAAAATTCGACCACTCACTGGAGGAGTGACTCAAATGAACAAACTTACACAAGGCATCGCACTGGCAGCCGCAGTTGGTTTTTCCGGTTTCGCACAGGCAGCCTACATTGACGCCGTTGCCAACGGAAATGCCCCCGGCGCAGCCGCCGAGCAAACCGTACCCGGCGATAACGATTACGCAACCCGCGTTGCCGGCACCTGGACTGCTGACGCCCCGCTATATAGCGTTGGTGACTCAGTGTTGTTCGGGCACAACCTCACCTCAACCTCAGCAGATCCGTTCAAGCTGACCTTTACCTACCTCGGTAAAGAAGCCTCTGACAACAACCAGTTCTACTGGGGTAACACCTTGGTATTCGATACCAACAGCACCCCTGACGATACTTTCAGCACTGTTTTCACTGGTGGCCTCGGAGCCCTTCTGGACTTCAAATTCACCATCCAAACCGGTCTGGACATTGTGAACGACGCCAACAACGGTGGCCAGTTCAGAACTGCTAGCCCGAGTTCCAGCACCAACTTCAACCTGTTCTTTGTTGAAGAAGATTACTTTATCATCAGTCTGGATGACGGCTACATCGGCGACGACAACCACGATGACATGGTTATTGCGGTTCGCGCCTCCAAAGTCCCTGAGCCCGGCACCCTGGCTCTGTTGGGCCTCGGCCTGGCCGGTATCGCAGTGCGTATGAAGGGCCGTAAAAAAGCCTGACATGCAACTCTGTGCTACGCTTTAAAGCCCTGCCTTTGCAGGGCTTTTCTCTTTCTGGTGGTGACCCATGGACATACTCATCGTATACGCTAGCAGTGGGCGCGGGTTAGCAAAGGATGCTGACATTCTCCAGTCGGCGATAACATCCATGGGCCATGCTTGTCAGGTAGAACATTTGCCACCAACACCGGAATGGCAAAGCCGGCTATCCCACTACCGGTATCGACTGCTAAGCCGATATCTGCCAAGTAGTGTCGGCAATCTTTACTACACCACTCGCGCAGCCATCGCGAGAACACCGCCACGTCAGGCCAGAGCGGATCTGGTCATCCACCTGGAAAACATCAGGCTATCTTATCTCAACCGTGGCAAATCCCACTGGTTGATCCCCAATCAGGAATGGTTTATTGAGTCACGCCTGCCTTACCTTCGGTTTGTTGACCGTATTCAATGTAAAACCCGACACGCTGTTGAAGTATTTTCCCGCCTGCACTCGAATGCGGCGTATCTAGGGTTTACCGGTACCGAAAAAGCATCCTCCCCAAGGCTGGCAGATAAAGCCCCTAATCTGGCAATACACATAGCCGGCAACAGCCAATTCAAAGGCACGCGTGCAGTACTGGATTGCTGGCTACAACATCCGGAGTGGCCGAAACTGATCGTTATCAGCCAACACTTGAAAGCTTCGGACTACAGCAGCGATAACATTGAAATCGCAAGCAATCTGACCGATCAGGAAATAGAAATGCTGTGGCAAAAGGCGCGCTTTGCGGTTTTGCCATCAGAGGTAGAAGGTTACGGGCAGGTGTTGGCTGAAGCGCTGGCAAACGGATGCATAACGGTCACTACGGATGCCCCACCGATGAATGAACTGGTTGAAGAGTGTCGCGGCTATCTTGCAGAGCCAGAGGAAAACCAGCCTTTCCGGCTGGGCACCCTGTTCAAGGTTTCAAAACGCAGCCTGGAGAAGGTCATAGACAAAGCGCTCAGCGAATCGCCAGAGCACTTGGACCGCATAGCCCACAGTGCCACCCTGTGGTACGCTTTGAATCACCAAGCGTTCCTGAGCCGTCTCACAAAGGCCGTCAACGAACTGGCCGAACAACCTCAAGATCAATCCGGGCGAGCGCCTCAGGAAAAGCCCGTTCGATAAAACCCGTCAATGCCTCTTCAACGTTGCAGTTCTCACAATTAACCGCGGTAATCAGCAGACTGGCATCATCACGGTGGTTGAAAAAACCTGACACCTGCGCCAGCTTGGCCCGCCACTGATCGGTTTCCCACCGCCCCTGTACGAGGTAGGTATAGCCCAGATGTATCCTCTGGCCTGTCATGCGGTTGCGCAAGGTAATGCCCTGCACCGGGATGTCCAGCGAGGTTGGAACATGAAAAAAGTGCTCAGGCGTCCATACCTCGCGATCGTACAAACGATTACTGTACTGAATCAGCTCTGCCCGGTGCCTCTGGAATTCATAGGTGAATACCCCAAAATAATACGTCACCTCAGCACCCTGCCCCGCCCGGACCTCTTCCCGGTCAAACAGCGTTTGCACATACATACGGTCCGGGTTGCGTATCTGGGGTCTCCAGCCCGCCAGTTGCGCTCCGAATACGGGCCCATAATGTTCACTCAGGTCCAGGGCCAATGCCGCCGGTTGAGCGCTGACGGCCGACGTCCGCTCTGGCAGCGCAATCCAGGTGGCAAACCCCGCGATCATGATGACCACAACGGCAACGGCCGGATTTCCGCTCGGAGTCATGATTTCCGGCTGCACAGCCTTCTGTTGCGCAATCGCCAAATCGTCTTTGATTTCGAGACGTCGTGCTATGAAGTAGAGTGGCACCAGGGTACCGGCAAACACCCACCAACCGAAGTTGTCGTGATCATCGATCAGGCTGGACTGCATGTTCGTCTCATAACCCAGATAGATAATAACGAATACGCGAATCCAATTCGCAACCAACGCAAACGCGACCCCGAGGCAGAACAAGGTGACGCGCGACCTCAGGCGGGAAAGATACGTCTCTCCGTAAATCAGTACGAGCGCCTGCCCAACCAGCAGATAACGCAGGCCGGAACACCCGTGCGCCACCTCAAAGGTGCCAACACCAATCAGGTAAACAAAGACCCCTTCAACCTCAAACTCAATGTTCGCAAAACCGAGAAGGAACTGATTAACAGCGACCGTGATTAACTGGAGCGTCCAGGAAAGGAAGTCCCAGACCGGAACGGTCAGGAACAGGAGCCCAAGGGGCACCAGAAACCACCGTACCTGGCGCCACCCCATCAATACCGCGAAGGCGCTGAGTAACATGGGCACCATCACCAGTTGCTGCAATGCCTGAAGGCGAATCAATCCACCCAGCCAGTACACCGTAAAGCACGCTATGAACGGCACCAGCCAAAAAGGATAAAAGCCGGCTTTAACCGGATGGATCATTGCTGCCCGGGCAGTCAGGAACAGCGAAACCGCGGCCAACAAGAATCCGTGAGAGTAGGACTCATCCAGTTTAAGCCAGCGTGACACAATCCCTTCAATCGTCGGGAAGGTAACCAGACCAATAAGGCAGAAGGTCGCCAGAAAGGGCCAGAGTTGCCTGACTACCTGCGGACTCGGAATCCATTCCCTGCTCATCGCTACACCTGCCTAAAGACGAAAAAATCGATTGACGGAAGACACAAGTTGTTGGGGCAAACAGGCCCGGGCACCATACGCCAGTTTTAACACCGGGGAACGAACATACTCCACCGTGGTAAAAACCACCTGCTCGCCCTGAAAACGGCTCTTGTAGAACGTATTCTTGCCAGAACCGGCCAGTAAATCGTATCCAATCACGGTGTCATCATTGAATGCGGCTTCGATGGCGTAGCCCAAATGCAGTGTGCCTAGCGATAGTTTCGGGTGGAAACTCTCCATAAAGCCCGCCTGCAGATTGTATACACGATTGCCTGCCTGTACATCGTAGAGGACTGAGACTACCTGCCCCTTGGCCGTCAGCGCCGAAAGCCTGGCTAATTGGCCATTACCCAACCGGCTGAGGAAAGCCAGATGAAAGCGCACCGCGTGCCGGTCAAAACAAGGCTTGCCCCAACGCTCACGATGGAACTGATTCAACTCCTGTAAAAAGCTCTCAGGGTCGTCCCAGGGAACATATTCACCTGCAACTTCGCTTTCGAACACTGCTCGGCGGTTGAACGCCTTCAGGCGGGTGTTCTTTCCCAGTCGTTCCAACCAGCGCCTGTAGCCAGATTCAACTGGAACCAGGACACCTTCCGCTTCACTCCTGACCAATCGGGCTATATCCATACTTTCTGACAGGGCCGGCTCCAATAAATTCATGGATCTGGGCGACGCATCCGCCACAATCATCTCGTCCCAGGCGAACCCGGCCAGACAATCGGCGAGTCGCTTCATCACAGGCTTTTGATGTGTGCGATCCACAATCAGCCCAACGTACTCGGTCCGCACAGTAGGGCCGAGCTTCCAGGCGTTACCAATCACATGGAGCCGACGAACCCGCCAGCCTACAGGCGTTCTGACCGACTTCAAATACAACGGAGCAAGACCAACCAGTTCGTCAGACTCGCTGTAGACACCCAATAACAGCAGTTCCAGTTCCAGCGCCTGGCTCCAGGTCTCCCACCAGGAGACCTGCCATGCCCAGCTCATAAACAACGGGTCCGCATCGCTGCGGCCAAGCAGCTCTCCCCAGCTCGTTTTGAGGCCAAAGAGCTCATCCTCTGAGAGCCTGCGAACGGTAAACGTCATTTTCGCCCCCGAGACGCGGAGCTCACCAGCATCTTGATGGCCAGCCGCCAAGGGCCAGACCAAAACGGATCGTTCGTGGCAGCCCTTGCCAGCTCTTTAAGCGCCGTTCGATACCGGCCTTGAGAAAGCTCGTATCGCCCTTTACGCACCAGGAACCGGCTCATCCCATGGCGAGCCTCACGCCGGCTCAGTGCCTGAGGAAAAGCGCCGAGGAAATGCCGGATTATAAGCTCGTTAGCCATGAAACGGCTGTCTTTGTCACTGGAGATCTGGTTCTCCATCACACGGTAATATCCCAGGACCTCAGGCAGATACAAAAATTGATAGCACGTTGAAAAACGCAACCAGAGACCATAGTCTTCCGCCAGCCGATCGGCATTATCAAATCCACCCATTTCCTCAAAACAGCGCCGGCGAGTCATGGTGGTGTTCATGCTCACGAAGTTGTCCTGGATTAGCTGGGGGGTAATACGCCCGGTATAGCGTTTCATCCGGTTAACGCCCTGCTCCTTTCCTTGCGCATCTATAACGATGTAGTCGCCGTAGACAATGTCGGCCTGGGGGTTATCCCTGAATGCCTCAAGCGCTTTGTCCAGCTTGCTTGCCAGCCAGGCATTGTCCGAGTCCAGAAAACAGATAAACTCACCGTTTGCAGCCTCAATCCCGCGGTTGCGTGCAGCACTCTGGCCCTGATTATCTTGTACAAGGTACCGCACGCGGGGGTCTTCAAGGAACGGTTGCATTACCGCTGCCGTGTTATCCGTCGAACCATCGTCTATCACGATCAGTTCTAAATCCGGCATGGTCTGGGCCAAAACGCTCTCCACCGCGACCGGCAGGTAATCTGCCCGGTTAAACGTGGGAGTAATAACGGACACCAATGGCCTTGATGACATAATCGCCTTACTTCCGTGTCTGGTTTATCTACGTTGTTATTTCAGTAGCACAGCGGCAAACGCGCGCCACACATTCAACTCTGCCGGCGAGTATTTCACCGCCTTCAGCAACTCCCTCACCCCATCCCGCTTCTGCCCATTACTTCCCAGATAACGGCCCTTCCTGATATAGAAATGAGCGAAGCCCTGATTGAACTCCCGGGTACTCATGGCATCAGGAAAATCCCTCCTGAAGTCATGAATGATCTGCTCATTTACCTGAAACCTTCGCGTTTTATCGGAAGAAATCTGGTCCTCCATCACCCGGTACCAGGCCCAGTACTCCGGCTCATAACGAAACTCATACTTTGCGGAAAACCTGAGCCAAAGATCGTAATCATCGGCCACCCGGCGTTTGCCACTCATTCCACCCAATTCATCAAAGCACTGGCGGCGCGCCATGGTTGTGTTCATGGCCACACAATTATCCTTGACCATCTGGGGGGCAATGCGGCCGGAGTACCGGGCCATGTTGTTCCGGCTCAGTTCCTCACCGGCTTCATTGATAATCACATTATCGCCGTACAGAACATCGGTAGTCGGGTATTGTTCAAAAATCCGAACTTGCTGTTCCAGCTTGTCCGCCGGCCAAAAGTTGTCTGAATCCAGAAAGCAGATGAACTCGCCTTTTGCCTCATCCAGAGCCAAATTCCGTGCCACGCTCTGGCCCTGGTTTTCCTGCCGGAACAGCTTTATGCGCTCATCGTTGAGATAAGGTCCAAGCACGTTGTCGGTATGATCGGTAGAACCATCATCCACAATCAGAAACTCGAAATGGGGATAGGTCTGGGCGAGCACGCTTTCAACCGCCTCAGCGATAAAGTCCGCCCGGTTGTACGTTGGTGTAATAATGCTGATCAACGGAGTATTTGCCGACATCAAACGTCGTCCCTGTTTGTAATTTGATGATTCCAGGATTCCCGGGCCGACTGCAGCAATTCTCCATCAGAGTCGCCGCCCATAATGAACCAGCCCTGGTTGCACGGGCCAGGATTCGAGCCATCAGACATTTGCGGTGAAGCCCAGACAAAGAAACGCGGCTGTTCGCGCCCTTGATAGAAACCCAGAGACCTCATCGCCTGCTTGAATTCTGCATCAGAGGTCATAGCCGAATAGGCGGCCAGGTCGGGCCAGGTCGATAACATGGTTTTCACCAGAAAATACTTGAGTGGCAGCGCCTTGGCTGGCCCAAGGTAATCCACCAGGCGAGCCTGTTGCTGGTCAACCCGAACAACACCGATAGCCGCAAGCTGCCCCTCCGGGGTGAGAATTTCAATAAACTTGTATTCCGCAAGCGGGTGTTTCTGGTATCGCCAATCCAGGTAGCGCCAATCCCGGACCACGGTTTTATCGTAACCGCCCATACTCCGTTGCCAGAGGCCATCCACTTCCGCTGGTGCGGGGAGTTCATCACGAACACGGGATTCATGCCCGGATTTGGGCACGGTAGACGCGCCAAGCCGGCCAAGAAACTGATAGACCATCAAAGCAACGTCCCTGAATGATCGGGGCCTGCATATCCGTTTGAGGAAATGCACGTCGTGGCTCGCACGCCACCCCATGCGTTCCAACACAATCGCTGCCACGGGGCTAATGCCGAAGGACATCAGCACCGAGGACTTCTTCGCCAAATCTTCCTTAATCAGCCGACCTACGCCTTTGCCCCGATAATCTGAACGAACCTTGAAGTCACAACTCCACATGGCGTCTATAGGTTGGCCCCTCCAGGTAATGGACACGGGCACGACCCCGTTGAACCCGATCACCCGCCCCTGATCAACAGCGACGACTGGATCAAAACCCCGGTTAACGACGCCGGGGTTCTCAACAAACTGGTACCTCCAGATGTCGCCCTTGAAAGCGACATCCGAGAACAGGTCCAGAATCTGTGTCCGGTGCAGTTCATCGTTGTAGGGTGTGATTTCAGCCACCAGTGTGCTCCAACCAGGCCAGGAACATCAGGATGCCCCAGAGCTCTGCAGAATAATCTTCCCTTCCCCGCAAGTGCTCTTGCCAATAAGCGTTTACAACAGACTCATCAAGCAGCTCTTGCTTGCCAAACACGGACGGTGCAAGCAGCGACTCCGCCCAGGGCCTCAGTGGGCCACGCAACCAGTGCCCGACCGGCACTGCAAAACCCTGCTTTGGACGATCCACCAGCTCCCGGGGCACGTGCCGGAACAGCACACTGCGAAGCACCTGCTTTCCTACCCCGCCTTTCAGGTTATAGTCCAACGGTAGCGAGAGCGCGAAGGCCACCACTTTCGGGTCCAGCATGGGAATCCGCGTTTCCAGGCTGCAGGCCATCGCGGCCCGGTCGACCTTCACCAGAATGTCATCCGGCAGGTACCAGTTAAGATCCCGCCACATGAGGGTTTTCAGACTCTCTTCCGGAACCCCGGGAGGTAAAGGCCGGGTTAATCCATAGGTAGGCTCGCGAACTGCCTGTCGGAAACATTCCGGCTCCGCCCAGAATGAGACGGACTGGCGATAGAACTCGGATACACTTGATGACCGGGCCAACGCCCGCTCCGCCTTCAGGCGATGGCGTATCGCAAGCCCGGAGCGACCACGTTGAGCGGGAACAAGTGCCCGAATAGCCGCTGCTGACAGAGATTCCGGCAAGGCGGCCGCAGCTCGCCTTCCAAGGCCGGAGAGACTGTTGCGACCTTGCCACCGGGACAGCACCGAAGGGTAGCGGGTATAACCACAGAAAAGCTCATCTCCGCCGTCTCCGGACAAAGCCACCGTAACGTGCTTCCGTGTCATCTCGCTGACCAGGTAAGTTGGCAGCTGGGAGGAGTCTGCAAACGGCTCATCGTAAAGTTCAGGCAGCCTGGGCACCAGGCCCAGTGCATCGTTCGGAGTAACGTACAACTCAGTATGCTCGGTACCCAGATGGCGAGCCACTTCGGCGGCGTGTTCCGCCTCATTAAAACCGGCCTCATCAAACCCGATACTGAACGTTTTAACCCGCTGCGTTGCCCTTGCCTGCATCAGCGCCACAACCGTTGAAGAATCAATGCCGCCAGACAAGAAGGCGCCCAACGGCACATCCGACACCATCTGATCTTCAACTACATCGCCAAGGAGAGACTCCAACTGATGACTGGCGTCGTCAAAGCTGCCCGGGGGGCTCTCAACAAAACACTCTTCCAGTCTCCAGTACCGTTCGGGCTCCGGCAAAGGGTTGCTGTGCCCCGCGTTCAGCTGGAAAGTCACCATTGAGGCAGGAGGTAACTTGAAAATACCTTTGTGAATGCTCCAGGGGGCTGGAATGACGTTATGGCGCAACAACAACGCCAACGCCTGTTGGTCCACACCACCTTGCCAGGCCGGATGAGCGCGCAGCGCCTTCAACTCCGAGCCGAACAACAGAACGGTGCCCTGATAACCGTAATAAAGGGGCTTTTCGCCCATGCGATCCCGTGCAAGTACTAACGTTCTCTCTTGCAGATCAATCAGAGCAAACGCAAACATGCCTGAGAACCTGGCCAAACTGGGCACCAACCCCCACTGCTCAATAGCATGCAGCATGACTTCAGTGTCTGAGTGACCACGGAACTGGCAGCCCAGCTTGACGAGTTCCGAGTGAAGCTGCCTGAAGTTGTATACCTCGCCATTGAACGCGATGACATATCGCCCACTGGCTGAGGCCATTGGCTGGGCGCCAGCGGGGGATAGATCCTGAATCGATAAACGGCGGTGGACAAGACCCGCACCCAGGTCGAGGTGGTGCCAGAGGCCTGCATCATCGGGCCCCCGATGCGCAATAGCCCGCCCCATACCAGAGAGTACCTGCTCAGGCTCAACAGCACTTTCCTTGCTGACAAATCCGGCAAAACCACACATCCCTTATTTCCTTCCCGCCATGCGAGCAATCCTAACACCCAGATAGGTTCGCTCTTCCCTGTTTAACACCAGTAACCAAAACGCCACTAGCCAGGCAAGACTACTCAGAAGTGCACCGGCAACAATGTCAGCGTAGGAATCGTAGATCAGATACTCCCCTACACCCAACAGAATCAATGCCATAATCCCGGCAGGTACAAATGCAGGCAGCACAGACACACGGAGATATTCCCAAACTGGGAGCTCCAAATGTTTACAGGTATAGCGAAGATACAAAGGTACAAAGATCAGCCCCGGTACCACTGAGGCAAAAGCCACGCCTTCCAGACCAAATGGATGCACCAGAACCAGGCTGAGCCCGATATTCATAATGGCAGCGATGGGTGTAAGTCTGGCAAAAATACCATGCTTGTTTATGGCCGTGAGATAGCGGCTAGCAAACGGATTGATAAACGGAAGAATGGTAAAAATCACCAGAAAAACAATAAGGTACTTGGCCTTCTCGCCAAACTCCGGCCCCAGCCAAACATTGATAAAGGGAACCCCCAATAACAATGCGCCTGTACCCATGGCCATCAAGATACTAACCACATAGCGCGATGACACCAGGAATACCCGCCGGATCATCGCATCCTCCGCTTTGGCACTTAACCCACTGAACAGGGGCATGAAAGCGTGAGTTAACGTCCAGCCGAGCCCGCGAATATGTTGCGTGAGGTTTGCCGGTATGCTGTAAAACGGCACCATGGCCGGCCCCAGAATCAAGCCGATAACCAGAACGTCCGTCGCATTCTCAACACGGGTTGCTATTCCCTGAACAAAAGACTTGAACCCGAATACGATAAGCTCCCGCAACCTTACCCAGGAAAACATACCCAACTGAGCGCGAATGGCACCGTAGGCTGGGCGCGAAAGAATCCACATAAACAGCAGATACTTCACCGTAAGACCAATGGCATTAATACCCGCCAAAAGCACCAATCCGTTTTCCGGTGTAATCAGGCTATACAAAAGTACCGAGCCAACCACCGAGTTCACAATGGTAATGTTGTTTTTCAGATAATACTTCTGGAAGCCTTCAAGGTAGCTTTCTGCCACGTACCCCGGAAAGGAAATCAGCAGGTAGGCGCCAATAATAATCAGAAACAACGTGTACTTCTGATGGGCCTCACCCTCCGGCGCCAGCGAACCGCCAAACCAATATCCCCACGAGAAAAAGAACACGAAGAGCAGAACCCCAACCAGTGCCATGAAGGCGAGCGCCGACATGTAGACAGACTGAAGCGCGGTTTCATCCTTCTCCGCCAGGTGCCTGGCGGCATAACGGCTGATAGCGGGGCGAAGGCCAAGATCAAGTATGCCCATATAGCCGATAACCGCACCAATCATCTCCCACAGACCGTAATCGTACTTGCCCAGATTGTGGACAAATACGGGGGTCATAATGAAAGTAATGACCAGCTTTACGAACATGACCAGAACGTTGGAGCCAGTGTTCACAAGCAAGGTACGAATCATAGAGTTTGGCCAACCAGCTCGTCGTAGAGCGCCCGTAACTCAGCAGCAGGGCGACCAATATGAAAACGCTCTACTGCAATTGGCTGATAATCCAGAAAGCGGTCTCTGCTCGGGTCCGCAATCTCCGCTTTTATCGCGGCTGCGAGCCCTTCAGCGCTACCAGGTGAAAAAATCCGGGTGGGCGAGCCCGCAACCACCTCTCGCAGACCGATGCAATCCGTAGATAGCAAGGGAACACCGGCCGAAAGTACCTCCATTGCCAATAAGCCACAAGCTTCCCAACGGGACGGCATCACAACCATATCGACTGCTTTTATCATGGCCGGCATGTTGTCGGTACCGGGCATCTGAATGAACTGCTCAGAAAGCCCCTTAGCCTCGAGGTATTGATAATCCTCTCGGATATACCCCCCCCAGCCGAATGTAAGAACTTTTGGCAGACGTCCAAACCCGGTCAATTTAAGCTGTTCGATCGCGTCAACCAAAGTTCTGAAGCCCTTCTGACCCATAAACCGACCGAAGAACCCTACCAGCGGAAGATCCGCTTCCAGCTCCAAATCAGCCCTGAGGTCCACTCCGGACCCACTGGAAAAATAGTCCGTGTCCACTCCGTGCAAGATCGGATGGAGACACCTTTCAGGGACACTCGGAAAAAATGAATGGAAATTATCTGTCGCATCGTTCGTAACGGTATGGATCGCATTCATCCGTTTAAAAAGCAGTGCCATAAAGATCTTCTTTACGGACCCAGCAACACCTCCAAACTGTGATGCCTGAAAGACATCGTGAGCAGTCATCAGGTGCTGTTGTTTGAGGCCAGTCATTGAAAGCTCAGTCAGCAACCCCGCGCCAAAACCATGTGAGTGAACAAGATCGTAACGTCGCTTCCCCAGCACCTTCCTCAATTCCTTAACGAAAAGATGAGACCTTTCTGGCGAATTGATAACTCGAATGCGCGATTCGCCTAACGAATTGTCGAGATACTCCGAAAGCCCATGGTCAGGCGCAAACAAAGTAAAAGTGCAATGATCAAAGACCTCATTTCCATATATATACCGAAAGAAGGTTTTAATTCCTCCTCCGGGCTGCAAAGCAGTCATCAATACGTCCATATACACGCCTTGAAAAATTGGAGAAATTAAAATTCTCGCTTCCTAACCTTATCTGCAAGTCGAAACCTGGGTTCGTTATTAATATCGGAAACACAAAATTCCGATTCATTTTCCATATGGCCGTTCTTCAGGGCGAGGTTAGAAAACGCTATTACAAGACCAGCAAACAAATACCAATAATATTGTGAAAGACCCCAATAATTAATACTATAAACAGCATACATCCAGAACAGAGTTATTAGGGCTTTATTTAAACGTGTATAGAAATCGTCTGCACCTTCCCTCACCTGTGAGAACATCGATCGAACAACGAAAAGTTTTTTTATAACTCTACTTAGAAAGGTCATAAAGATAAAAAAACCAACAATTCCGAGTTCTATAAGAACTTCTGCATATAGGTTGTGACTTGCCTGCCTTGCGCCGAGTTTGTGTACTTTCGCTTCAGGTGTCGTACCCAACCCATGGCCAACGATTGGCCGAGTCATACCTAACTCAAATTCTTGGACCATCCCTTTGATACGTCCCTCTGCAGATGCTCCGCCCTCGGCGTCTCGATCAATTAAGGAGAGATAACGCTCCTTCTGAACTGGAGTCATAACAGAAAATGCAAGAAAGGCGGCAAGAACACCAACGGCTATTAACCTGACCTTCTTTTTCGATTCTTTAAAAACAAAAATTGCTACAACAAGGAGCGCAATAAATCCGCCCCTCGACATCGTTAATATGAGCGCATAGAGTAACAATGGCATTATTGACAAGTAAACAGCTTTAGCCTTCCAATTAAGCGGCCAGAGGAGGTAATGAAGAAACGGAACTGCAGTGGCGATGACGAATCCAAGTTCGTTAGGATTTATAACATCAGCTGGTGCACCAGCTAGCCTGCTCGCAAACTCTTTAGAGCTAAGATAGGTTGAACTTCCCCAATAACCAGTAGTAACATTCAAATACAAAGGCTCTAAAACCCTAAAAACCTGGCATCCAACAAATACAAGCAAAAATATCTTAAGTCGCTTTTCCGTATCAACAAGTAACGCGACAAAGAAAAGAAATACCGATGCCTTTACAAAAGGATCAAGATTGGCTCTGATAACGCTACCGGGCCACTCGACCAACGGAAGAGAGATGACAATGTATCCAGCCAAGACAAAGAAGCTTTTAAAAACTGGATCAACCATTTTATGCTTGAATTTCTGTCGCTGGCTAAATAGTAGTAGCAGGAGAATCAACACCGCAATTAGGGTCGGGCGAATCACGCCATAGGCGGGAATACGTGCAGAAAATCTCACAAAAAAGTCGATTACAAAATAAAGAAAAAAGCAAAAAGTGAAGCTACTAATTAACGAGTCAGAGTTCTTATCAGACAATGATCTATCAAAACGGCTCTTAATCGAGATCATGATACACCGTATAAATCTTGGTGCTGCTCCACCATTACTTCACTGCTAAACCGGACTTCGGATGATACCAAAGCCGCCGATCCCATCTGCTTTCGCAGATTCGCATCAGAAACAAGCTGCCCAAGGTAGCCAGCTAGCATTGTGGTATTACCCACATTATAGAGATAACCGGACACCCCGTGCTCTATTGCTTCTGGATTCCCACCGACCGAACTACAAACGACAGGCAGACCCGCCCGCATGTACTCCACAATAGAGTTAGAGAACCCCTCAGAATCAGAGCATAGCAATCCAATATCAAAAGCTGGCAGACAACCCGAGACATCGGAACGACGACCCAGAAAATGAATGCGTTTGTGCACATCCAGATCTTTAGCGCGTAAGGCCAACTCACTGTCGTCACCGTCGCCAATCACGACAAGATGCATATTACCGCCTTGTTCAACGACTTTGGCCAAAGCCACAATAGCATCAGTGATTCTTTTGATTGGCCGAATATTTGCTACAATAACTCCAAAAACACCATCGGGGTATTCCTTGCGGATAAGAAGAATCTCATCAGGAACTGAGGCTTTTTCAAGGTCTGCTTTATACCCATTATAAATAACACTTATCAGATTCTCAGGAATCCCTTCATTTCTGCATACAACGCGCTTAACCGCTTCGCTGTTGGCAATTACAGAGGACACAAAGCGACCGCTAAATCGCAACAGATAAAGGTAATTTTTCGTATACCAATACCCCATATCACGACGAGATATAATAACGCGAATCCCCTGTAATCTGAATATTATCGGACACATAATTGAAGGGTCGATAAAAAACGCATGAACAACGTTTACGCCGGCCTTACGAAACCGCTTTGCCTCTCTCCAAAGCCTAAACCAAGTAGACAGGTTTCTTAGTCCACTACTCCCCAAGATTGTATAGTTACAAGGAAACCCACTTTCCTTTAAATAAGTGGATTCTTGGAACACCAAGAGGTGTGGGGATACTCGACTTCGATCTAATCCTTGGACGAGCTGATACAGCTGCCCCTCAGTCCCGGCTTGGGGATTTTTAAAACTATCGATAACATAAAGAACTTGCACAGTCTTCTGATCGTGATCCATTAAGGCTCCTCAAGTATTCCTCTCGAGTCCTAAAATTACCCTCATCGCCCTAATCGGATCGAGGAATCCGGCCTTAAAAAAATGATTAGCCGCTAAGCCTTTCCGGTCATTATACCAATATACTTTACCCAACCGATACTCTAAAACTGCTCGTCGTTTCCGAACCGTTGTCTTCTTATAGGGATAACGTCCCACCGCTCTGGACAAGATTCTTAAGCCATTATTCCAACGTGTTTCTAGCCCGTTTACACTGATAGCTCCGTCATGTTTTCTATAATAAAAAGATGGAATGCCGGAATACGCTATTAAGGAACATTCTGCTATACGTAACGCGAAGTCATGATCTTGCGCAGCTCTAAAGGACTCCTCGAGCGAGCCTACCTTTTCAATAATATTCTTACGAAACATGCACAATCCGGGCGAAACTATATAGCAATCAAGGAGAAGCCGATTAGGGTCACCATCCTCATAATGATCGGGAGCAAATAAAGAGTATAGAACTCTTCCCTCTGCATCAATAGCATACCCCTGCCCATACACCATTCCAACATCACGATTATCGTTCAGAAACCGAGCATGTTCAGCGAGTATGTTTGGCGCCAGCAAGTCATCACTATCCAATATAACTACATATTTTCCGGAAGCATTCGATATGCCTTTATTTATCGAAGCTGCTTGACCTAAATTTTTAAATTCCTCATGAACCAAAACCTTGACCCTAGGATCCTTGACTCTTCTAAGCCAATCTAAGGTTCCATCTGTTGAACCATCATCAACAATAATATACTCAAAAAATTTGTAATTCTGAGACAAAACAGAGTTTACTGTTTCAGGAATTAAATCTAACCGATTATATGAAGGAGTAATAATCGACACTACGATATCAGTTTCCATACCACACCTGATCCCAAATGATTGGTCAAATGGTTCCAATTTTTATCTAATTAGAGTCAAATAAATGCAGCCACTTCAGAGCATATTCGCCGAATAACCGTAGACCACTGATATTCAGACTGCACCGCACGAGCGCCGGAAGCTCCAAGACGTTTTAGTTCATTTTCAGAACTTAAAAGATCGCAAATTAAGCGACCAAGTGATTCTATATCACCTCTATTTACTACATAACCTGCATTATTGCCTTCTATGATTTCGGGCATCACGCCACAACTTGTTCCAATGCAGGGTATTCCATATGACATAGCCTCGATAAAAACCTCTCCAAATGCTTCGTTATATGAAGGAAGCACGAAAATCGACGCGTCCTCGAAACATTTTTGATAAATTTCTAGGTCAATCGGGTTTCTTTTATCCAAAAATCCATAACAGGAAACCCCTGGCTCGTTAATGCCCCAATCTTTACCGACTAACGTTAATGTGAGGCTTGGATAACTTTTTCGAGCAATTTTAAAAGCTTTAACTAGATCCTGACCACCCTTTGCTTTAAACGAATGACTAGCAACGAACAGTATATTTCTTGTATCGTAACTCTTTTTAGAAACGTCCCTTACTGGAAAAATGCTGCCAAAGCCGGCATACACCACCTTTTCCTCGGGCAACTGAAAATCCTCTATAAATGATTTTCGAAGAGTTTTGCTCATCGTAAAAACTCTGGTTAGCGAATCATAGACGCCTTTTTCGAAATCATAAGCCCGGCTGACTACTTCCTTTGGCCTGAGCGCTAAAGGAATAGACTTGGCATAACTCGACAGATTGTTATCATGAAATGAGAAAAGAGGAACATCTCTCTTCCTGACACTTTCAGAGTCACTGATTGAATAGTTCGAACCTATCTGTATAACTGAATTGTAATCTTCACAAACCTCTTCAACTGCATTTATTGCATATTTGCTAGCAATTTTATATCGATATACATCTAACTGGTCCTTGATCTTCCATATATCTTTACTGGCTGAAATATTTTTCAGAAAACATGCTTTTCTAACCAAGAATGGAAGTTCAAAATCAACGACCTCACTCATATTTCCTTGAAAGCGAAGTTGATGAAACAGATTGTAAAACGCTGACCCCTTTTTTTCCTGGAATTTCCAACCTTGGATCAACCCGAGCAGGTTTACTGTTGAGGTCATATATTTCCCCAGTCAAACTTACTATCCCGATCTAAAAGTAAAGCCCCTAGTCGATCTATTCCCCAAACGGTTTTAAGAAACTCAAACCAGTTTTCTCCAACCCCATGCCTAGACATCGAAAATCTATCACTTATGCCCCGTCTATCATAGTATGCAGCTACAGCTGACTCGAATCCCGCGTTCTTTACTTCCATTTTAGAGAAATCTGTGATGTCGCTCGGCTGCCCATTCGGAAAGCAAAAATGACGACCTAGGTCGCCAAGTTCATGAGACAAATGATCGCGACATCCGATTACCTGATCTCTAACACCTCCCTCAGAAAGATGCCCAAGGCTAAAGTGATCTTTCGTATGACCACCGACCGATACTCCGTTGTTCTGCATCTCGCGCAACTCAGACCAGGAAACAGATCTATACTGCTCAATGGGCGATTTCGGTGGCTGAACGTTGGTAAGGAAAGAAATTCTCTCTAGAAGATCGTTAATGTCTTGGCCAGGGATCTTTAGCATGGCGCTGACAAGTTCAAACCATAGTTTCTCTTTATTTTCACGCCAATATTCAGGGCTATATTCGACACCCCCTATTGATAAGGGCTCTGAAATATCGACGCTATTTTCAATTATCCATTTTAACTTATCATGCCACAACCAAATCCCATCGCCGACAAAATCCGTCGCAACGTAAAATGTCGCCGGAAATCGATACTTCTTCAGTAATGGAAAACAAATCTCATAAAAGTCCCTATATCCATCGTCAATAGTTATAGTAACGATAGGTTTGGAGCGACCACTTCGAGACCGGCTTGGCGAACATCGATTAAGCGCCTCGGTAAGTGAAAGAACCTCAAAATGATCTTTTAAATATGCAAACTGTCTCTCCAGAACTCTCTTGCTTATTGCACCGTTCGTTCCCTCAACTGAAAATCGATGATACATTAAAATTCGGGGGTAACGTTGGGTGAGTGTTGAGGCGAGTTTATACCCCCCATATGGACCGACAGCTTTTACTACTCCTGACAATGACAACATCAAACCTTCCTTGAAAAAACACCATCACTGAGCTTGAAAATCCTGAGGTGGCAAAGGCGCGTTAACCTTATTCAACTCCCACCCTCTTGAATTAACATTTCCATTAGCATCAAAAACGTAGAGGTAGACACTATCTTTATCTTGACTGAGCGCTCCCAGATTTACCTCAACCGAAATTCTCCTATCGTCCCAGGCAACCGGACGCTGGATCTCACAGTGAGCACCTTTTCCTCTGATTTCTTCAACTGTCGAACGATTGCAAAAAAGCACTCGATGAAGGGTTTTATCAAGATAAATATCATCTAATTCCACAGTGAACGGCACTGGCATAAAATCGTCCATCCCTAAAAGCGCAATTGTCAATCCAGTGGCATCATCAACATCAGAATTTTTTAACGCTTCAGCCCAGTCGCTATCACTCGCTAAATACACTCGCCCATTTAGCCATGCCGTCAGACTCGGACTCGCCCCCAAGTCGATCTCAATTTCAAATAGATTCCAGTTTCCTGGCTCAGGAGAGAGGCCGCCAAAGCTGTTTGCCCATATCGATGACCCTGTTCCCGCCAAACCTAAATTCGCAAGCGAAAAGCGATAACCCCTTCCAGTTGGGTCCGACCAGAACCGGGCATACTTCCCTCTTGGCGACAGAAACCCATACTGGTCGAATTTCCCCAATGAGGATGACTCAGGAAAAACAACCTCAGCGCCAGACTCAAGCCCTACAATCCGCTTGCCAGTTAGATCTCTTATTGAGACGCCTCTAGGTGGTTCAATGAATAACCAGCCATTAGCGAGCGAACCGATGTCTTCATATGCTATAACCCTTCCTAGACCATCCACTCCCTCAATCTTAATGGACTCGCCGTAACTTTCACGTCCACCTGTAGCAAAGGCGGATGGTTTCCTCTCCGCGGGAATCGCATAATAGTTAGTAAGGTCGTAAGGCAACTTTATCCAAAAAGCAGAATACATCTTTGTTGATTCAAAGTTGGTATTCTCCCCTCCACTGGCTTTCGGCCACCCCAAAAAGTTTACATTACCCTTACCATAATAGTGTGAACCGGGATTACCATCCCTTGTCGGCCTGGAATTGGTTACCAGTATGCCCGTGCTGTGCTCCTCCGGCAGTGAAGGTTTCGTCCAAATTGTATTTGGATCGACATTCACTCGTTTTACTAGCGTCATGTCGTTGAACGTAGATTGGTGCTTATTGGCGACTCCATTTTCCCAGGTTACGTCCGTATGATCGAAAAGAACTGGAGCGCCTTGCTCTTTCCGTCCAAAACCCGAACCGGTTATCGTTATTGAGTTTCCAGAACGAAGCTCACTGGCGGTGCCTGTATCGATCCCTGAAAGTGTCGGGGCTGCCATTACCGAAGTTGTGATGGCTGCCAAGCTAGCTGCCATCATAAAGCTTGCCCCGCTAATTGCCCGTCCTTTCGAGATTAAAGATGCTAGCGAATTATTCATTTTGATCTCCCCCGGCTACGCTCGAAACGATCGCCAAATATCCATGCAGACGAGTCACCCACACTTGCTCCGCTCGTACAACATCTCCACCAGACCTCAAGCAACTATAAACGCTGTAGGTGTCTATATTTATAATAACTATTGTCTCAGATTTTGCGACTGCGTACTCTACACAACGCTCATTTTCGTTAGTTTGTTCAACCCTTTGAGCTCAATACCTTATAATTAATTCCGATAAGGCCTGATTTAAAAGAAAATTCTGCAGGGATCAAAAATGGATATATTTGTTCTGTACAAGGAAGACTACCCATGGGACGTGAGGATCGAAAAAATTGCCAAGAGCCTCAGGGACCGTGGCCATAATGTTACTATCGTTGCTCGCAACCTTTCCGGCAACAGTCCTGTAGCAGAGAGTGACGGCCTGCCGATCATCAGGCTCCCCGTGATAGGTGCCGCTAATTCGCTAGTTCGGAAACTTGCGAATGTACCGATATGGTTTAACCCTTTCTGGATCCGCACACTTAATGCAGCCATCTCAGGATCTGAGAACCCTGTGATCATCGTTCGAGACCTTCCACTGGTTAAAACTGCACTAAGTGTCGCAAAATCGAGGAACGTGAAAGTAGTTTTGGACATGGCAGAGGTTTATCCCTATATGTATGCTTCTGCGCGAATGTTCAGTAAGGGCTTGAATCTCGAGACATTGGCTAAGAGCCCCTCAATGGCAGCTCGTTACGAATCTAAAGTGCTACCCAAGGTTGACCATACACTTGTAATGATTGAAGAGTCCCAGGATAGGGTTCTTAACAAAGGCATCGATCCTGGAAAGGTAACGATTGTCAGCAATACTCCACCCGCCACAAAGTTTTCAGGAACCGCACATCAACACCAAGGAAGAAACCTTCGTTTGGTCTACGTCGGATTCCTGACTAAACTCCGAGGTCTCGACCTTCTTATCAAAGCAGCTTCCGCTTACGTCAAAATGGGTAACGAGCCTAGCTCTCTCAAAATTGACATCGTTGGCAAAGGATCTGAGCGAGAAAACCTCATTAACCTTGTAAAAGAACTGAACCTCGAACAGTCGGTTACAGTTCACGGTTGGCTGGAACATGAGCAGGTTGACCAGCTTATGGCCCAAGCTAACGTTGGAGCTCTCACTTATCGTGTTTGTCCTCACTGGAACCACACCATCCCGAATAAAATATTTGACTACATGCTCGCTGGTCTTCCGGTTCTTGCGACCGAGGTCAAGCCCATAGAAAGAATCATTAATGAAACCAAATCCGGACTGGTCTGCCGAGACAACGATGTAAGAGACATCGCCGAAAAGCTTCAAATTCTCAGATCCCCAGAAACCCGTGCAACCCTTGGCGCAAACGGTGTAAGCGCAGTTCAGTCAAAATACAACTGGGCGAATGATGAAAGGCGCCTTCATGCAGTGATCGACTCACTTGAAAACCAGGTCAAGTTCCGGTGAGTCTTCTATATGCAGTTCTCGCCAGGGACTGAACCAAAAAATTTGGAGGATACCTGAGAATATTTCTCAGAAAATACCGATAGCTGGAGTACCGGAACCTCAGCTCTTCAACCCTGTATCTTGCGAAATAGTCGTCATCGGAAGTTGGCTTGTTTGCCATCGTTTCAAACCGTTCCCAAGACAGCAGTGAATTTACCTCTGTTTGAGTCGCTTGGTCAGCAATTTCAAGTCGGAATCCTTCACCAATCTTAATGGGGACCCAATTCACACACGGGGCCTGACCAGCCTCCAACTCAACGTTTGCCACAAGTGTTTGTTTTGTGCTTTCTGACCAAAGGTCAAATAAGAAGTTACCAAGAGAGTAGAAAATCACACCCTTTTTGTATCTCTCGACTGGCTGGACCACGTGTGAATGGTGTCCAAACACCACATCGACCCCAGAATCGATCAACGCATGCCCTAACTCAACCTGGCTTGGGGCCGGATAATCCAGGAACTCAAGCCCCCAATGGATCGAGCAAATCAAAAAGCCCGGACAAGCAGCTCTCAATTTCTCGACCTCTGCAATCAGATCCGCGTGGCCTTCTCTTTTACTATATGGGAGCGCAGTATTTCGGTCGGCCCATTCCTCAGGCCTTAACGAAATATTGAAAATGTGACTTTCTATTCCGCCATGAGAAATTACATGGATATTGGGGCCGCTTCCAGATTCAAGGCCAATCACATCCATACCGGCCTTTCGAACATTAGATACGGTATCCCAGAAGGCGGCCTCTCCATGCTGCATAGAGTGATTGTTTGCAACACATAGAACATCGATACCGGCCTGTCGCAGAAACTGAAGGTGTGAAGGATTCCCTCTCATTTCAAAGGAAGCCAAGCTAAGTGGTCGTAACCCCAAATCAGAAGTAACTGTTTCCAGGTTGGCAAGCACGAGATCTGCGCTTTCGAAGCATTTAGAAATCCCCTCTACAATCTCGAATCCACTCTTAGAAAACGCGCTGCGCATTCCATGCCCGACACAGACCGGGTGATCACCTAGCGAAATGTCCCCCACTGCTGAGATTCTTAATGTCTTATTTTCCACAGTCATTGAAGTCCATATCCAAGAAAAAATAGGTGTGTTTCCCTTTCCGCATAAAGGCTTCTCCAACGACAACCGTCATGATTAGGTTTTGCTGAACATTCAACTGCGATCTCAACTCCAAATTCACCCATTCCTTTAAATGGTCTGCTCCACGCGAAGGCTCGATCGACACAAAGAGCTGAAAAGATCCTAGTTCAGATTGCGAAACAGTAAACTTGAAACATTCGTTGAAGGCATTCATGTACGCATCCAGAGCCCGACCGAAGACGACCGCATGAAACTTGTGATCAACAGTCAGATACGCGAATTGCTGTGCAGTCCGTCCGCGCAGCTCATCAATGGTCTTAGTATCGCCAAGAAGCTCACAGCCAGTATCCAGCACCGTTAAGCTATCACCCAACTGATAACGAACCAGACTTTGGGATTTGCGGAAAACATCTGTGACCATAACCTCGCCATTTTCTGACTCAACCCAAAGCCATGGATTAACCAGATGCATGTGTCCGCCGGCACACTCGAATGCGATAATGTCGAATTCTGTTGATCCGTACTCCTCAATAACCGGCGCTCTGAACGCTTCGCTGATATATCGCTTCTGGGCTGGCAAAATGGCCTCTGCAGTGCAAACCACTGCTTTAATACCAGTAGGTTTGAGTCCCTTATTTTTTATGACTTGGGCAGCCTCCAAAATAAGCGAAGTGTATCCATAAACATACTCTGGCCTCCAACTGACAAGCCTTGCAACGGTAGCCTCTACATCGCCCTCCGCTGGATAGAAGACCTGTCGGTTTAATAGTAAGTCCCGCACCTTCGCACCGAAGGTATTAGCAGCCCTCCCCCAAATTCGGGCTTCTCGTTGTCCCAGACGCAAACCATGCTTCCGATAACAATATGCACGAACAGCCAGCATTCGTGCCAACTCCTCGCGGGACAAGACAATACTCGTCGGTTCTCCCGTCGTACCCGCGGTATGACGAGAGAAACCAGCACTCTTGTTCTGACCAGAATTAGCAGCCTCCCGAAAAGTGCCCTTCGTCAAAGGCTTTTGCTTGGATACCTCTTCGATGCTACTAACGACATGTCCATCTGCTCCCCGTGGCTTGACTTTCAAGAGAATGGCATCCAATAGCCGCTGCCTGTCAGCTGGGTTCGAACTCCAGATACCCGACACCTCTTTCTCAAACCTGGAAACGGGCAGTCGCAGAAGGATAAAGGTCAGCCTTGCTAGCCCGTACCTCAGGAGGTACCACAATTTCATGATGCCAAAGCTCTCCGGTAAACTTTCTCGTATTGATCCGCCATCGATTGCGATGAAAGCTCATGTAGCACTTTCTGCCTTCCGCGCTCGGACCTCTTACGAGCTGCCAAGGCATCCTCCAGTACAGATTCCATAGCTCCCGCAATTTCTCTTTCACTACCGTTTACCAGAATTCCGTTGGCACCATTTTCAAGAACTCTAGGAATCTCCCCTACACAGGTCGAAACAATAGGAAGTTGAAGCGCCATAGCTTCAAGCAGCGTGATAGGGAGCCCCTCGGTCGTCGAAGAAATAACCAATACTTTGGATCTCGCCATCAACGCCGGGATATTTGGATAATAGCCCGGCAGTAAGACATCTTTTTCCAACTTATTATTGGAAATATCCCGCTCTAAGGTATCTCTGAGAAATCCCTCTCCTGCGATCAACAAACCTGCCCGTGGAAACTTGTCTTTAAATTCGCGAAACGACAAGACGAGATTGGTAAACCCTTTTTCCGGAGAGAGGCGCCCCACCCCTAGAATTACTGGTTCGTGATCACGGACAAATTCATTGATTTCTGTAGGTAGGGAATCCTTTGACTTACGTAAGATGTCCTCAACCTTCAGCCCGTTCCTGATAATGGCAATTCGCGTCGATTGTCGAAGAATTAAGGGAAGCTCTCTTTTCATTGCTTCACCCACCAGCACCACGGCGCTCATTCGCCACAGAGCGAGCCGGTCAAGAAGTTCATAAGCCCACATGCGAGTGAATCGGGGCGCATGTACATATCCGTGTAATGTGGTGACAACCGGAACCGTTTTGTTAAAGCGTCCAAACAATCCCAAAAGAATATTAAACTTGTACCCATGGGAATGGATGATATCTGCGCCCCATTCATCAGCCCACTCACAAATCCTGCGAGTTTCAGACCTATTCAACCCAGGTTTCATTCGCCAAACTGTTATTGGAAGCCCCAAGCGGTCTGCCTCTTTTTCGATGCCCTTGGACTCTATACCCGGCTCACCCGCACTTAGAATCATGGGATCAAGGCCTTGCGACTGCTGCGCCTCAACCAACGTCAGTAGCATCCGCTCAGCACCATAGAGCCCGCCGCTGTCGATGAGGTGTAAAACCTTTAGACTCACCTCACCCCTTCCTCGGATTCCAAATCACCTTCTTCTCCCCTTTAGAAAACGCAACAAACGCCTGGAGAGAAGCGAGGTTTAACAACATGAAGTAGTACGGCAACGCATAAAGGGTAGAAAGCGCTTGGCCCTCTTTTTCTTTCTTATGACCCGACCATGCGAGATACAGAAAAAGTGCATAACCTGTTGCTGCCAATGCATAGAACCCTTTTACGGGCGCCAGATAAATGGCCGCAAGCGCAAGGGTTACCATCGGAGCAAATGCGGCGTAGCGAAGCAGTTTGTGCGATATAAGTTGCCAGGCGAAGATTGGGTCTCCTGCCGGATTCATAAGGTGCTTCATATCTTTCAACGCCCATAGCGCCCGCAGGCTCACCCGCACCCGCATGCTGAATTCGCTACCGCCATCGCTCAGGGCTTCTTCCTTCAGCAGTGCCTCTGGCTCATAAACAACGCGGTAGCCCTCGTCCACCACTTTCAGAGGTTGAACAAAATCCGGTAACTGGTCAGCTCCTAACGGTTGATAGAGCTCCTTTCGCATCGCATCAATTCCACCATCAACCCCAACGATGGAACCAATGCGGGTTTCCTGATCGCGCAGCCAGTTTTCGTATCTCATGTAAGCGCTGCAGCCGTCCCCCACCATGGAACCGTCGGCGTGTACGTAGACCATCTTGCCTGTTACATACCCCACCTGAGGGTCCGCAAAGTTGCGGCACAGCTTTCGGACTGCCTGGGTGTCCCATTGGGAGTTCGCGTCGGAGAACAGCAGGATGTCGCCATTAGCTTTCGGTACAAGTGTATTCAGCCCTGCGGTCTTGCCTTGCCTAGGTATCTGGCGGAATAGACGAATCGGTATGTCGGCGGCTGCAGCAACCTCTTCCACAATGCGATCGGTGCCGTCTTCGGATTCGTCGGATATCACCAGAACTTCCAGTTTTTCCGGCGGGTAATCCAAAGCCAGCTTGTTCCTGAGCGTGGCCTCGATATCCTTCGCCTCGTTGTAAGCAGCAATCAGAATCGACACCTTTGGTAAATAATCGTCGTTAGCCGCTATTGGAGTGGGCTTGAGCATCGCCAGAGCTTTCACCGCCAACGGGTAACCAAAATAGATGTAGAACAGCAGTGCAAAAGACGCCCAGAACACAAACTCCATCATGCGGCACCTACCGTTTGGAAGGCTTCCGATGGCTTGGTTTGGGTGTCCAGAACGCCCTGGTCTTTCAGAACGTTGCTCATGGTTGTGAATCTGAAGTGCCGGATCAGTTTCGCCAATCGCTGTTCGCACACATCCAGGTTGTTGTAGTGCCGGAATCTGGAGAACCATTTCACATCAAGACGGGGCTGTCCTGGGTCCACCTCCCAGGGATGCAGATAAAACACGAAAGGCTTACCCTGCCGATTGATAGAGCCCAGGCCGAATTTGCTGAACCAGTAAGGGAACAAACGGAAGTAACCTCCGCCGGCGATCGGTAAGGTGTATCCGGGCAACTTGAGCGTACTAAGGGGAAACTCGGCCAGCTCGTAGCCTTTGTCTGTCATAAGCCGATGCGGCCATCGCGGGGTGCCCGGCATGCCGTAACGGTCATGGTGCACCGGGAAGATGGACGAATCCCAGGTAAATCCCTGCTCGGCCAGAATATCCAGGGCCCACCGTGATTGGTTGGTTATGGAGTAGCTGGCTGCGCGATAGCCGGTTATCGGTTCACCGAGGATGTCTTCCAGAATGGCTTTGGAGCGAATGGTTTCTTCCTGGAACACTTCAGGTGTCTGGTTGTAAATCAGTTGATGGCTGTAACCATGACTGGCCACTTCATGGCCGGCGTCGGCTATGCGCTTGACCAGATTTGGTGATCGTTCGGCAACCCAGCCCAGTGTGAAAAAGGTTGCCTTTATACCGGCCGTCTCAAATAAACCGAGGATACGATCGGTGTTGGCTTCTACACGATATTCCATGCTGGACCAGTCATCATATTTAACGGCCTCTGCCAACGCAGCCACCTGGAAGTAATCTTCCACATCGATCGTCAGTGCGTTCCTGATTTGCTCTGTCATGGCCATTACCTCAAACACATCCTGTGCCGTTTACCGGAACCGGTACTCCACCCCAACCAACACCCAGTTCTCGTCGTACTCCCGGGTAGGTACATCACTTACTTTTCTTTCGTGCCCGACTTTCGCCACCAGGTTGAAGTCCCGGGTTGCCTGGTACTCGGTACCGGCTTCCAGCCTGAGTGTGCGGTCATCTGCCTGGTCGCTCTGGAACTTGGTGTAGTCATAGCCGATGCCGGCGTAACCACTGGCCAATTCCGTCAGAGGCCTTGAATAGCGCGCATTAAGCCCGGACTTGTCCTCACGCTCCGGTGACTCCAGATAATCCGCCTGGCTGGCATACACATCAACAGTCAGGGATGACCGGTCTGAATAGCGCTGGTTAATACCGGTAGAGAGCGTGGTAGTTTCAACCGAGATGCTGTCACGCAGGTTGAACTCGAACTCGCCAAATCGGATGTCAAAGCTGGAGGTGCGGTCGGTTAGCTCCCGGGCACCGCGCAGGTACCAATCCAGGCTTGGGGTAATGGTGCGTGTGAGGTCCAACTCGCCGATCAGGCCGTCGCTGCTTTGGGTGGTTGAACCAAAGCGGGTTTCTATTTCGCTCACCCCAATGGCACCGGACAATCTTGTGGTGGCCCACACGTTGGAAAACGTCAGTCTGGCGCTCTTTACATCAACCTCCGCATCGGTGTCGTACTCGGTACGGCTGTATGAGGTGCTCACGCCTGCAGTCAGTGTCTGGCTTACGATGTGGTTCCACGCCACAGAGCCGATGTAGCGTTCGCTGTCCGATTCTTCTGGCTCACTGAACTCGACGTTTTCATATCGGGCCGACAAGTTCAGCCAGTTGGTATCGTTCACGCGCAAAAGGTAACGGGGGCCGGTGCTGAATACGTTTTTGCGAGTTCGGTTGTCAGGGATGTTGCTCTGGGTCGCGTCCTGGTTCACTTCACGTAGGTTGTTGCTGACATCCCAGTAAAAACGGTTCGCCAGTTCGCAATCACCGGTGAAGTCCATCTCACCAAAGGCTTCGTCATCAAAGGAGTTGTCGTGCCACAGGGAATAGCCCAGAGTACCGGTAAAGTCTGCATTACAGCGGCCGGGGTCAGTGCGATAGCCAGCTCTGATGTAGGCCCGCGTTTCCATATCGCTGGTTTCGCCGCTACTGGTTTTGCGGGCATTATCGGTGAAACGGGTGTCCAGGCCCCCGGTAATCTCAGAGTTACCTTGGGCGGTGGTTGCAGTACCGGAACATACCAGCAAAAACCCGATCGCCAGTATTCTGCTGTGGGGCATCCCTGCGCCCTGCTTGCTATCCATTGATCACCGCTCCCACAAATTTATCCGGGTTGAAAGCCGTGGCAGCATGCTCAGCGGTAGTTGCTGTGATCTTGCCGTGAGGAACCACCAGCATGGCGTAGTCACACAATTCGGTCAGAATCCTAGCGTCAGGTGATTCAGAAATGGGCGCAGTATCCAAAACAATGAAGCGATCTGGGTAGCGGCGACGAACGGCTTGTAGGAACTGCTTCATTCGGAACGATGTAAAGAATTCCGACGGCGTTTCACGGCGGCTGCCAGCCGGGATCAGTCTCAGCCTCGGGATACCCGTTGGGTAAAGGATTCTGGCGATGTCATAGTCTGGGTCATCCAGGAAGTCTGTCAGGCCCGTTTCTGGCAACACATCCAGAGTGGTGTGCAGGGACGGCTCCCGGAGGTTGCAGTCAATGATCAGCGCGGTTTTCGCCTGGTCAAAGGCAAAGGCTGCGGCCAGGTTGAGCGCAACGAAGGAAGATCCGGCCCCAGAGGAGGCTCCGCTCACCACCAGGGTGAAATTGTTGCCGCCAGAAAGCTCGAGAAGCTTGGTCCGCAGGTCCCGAAACCGGTTAACGAGAGTACGGTTGCGGGATTCAGGATAGATAATGCGGCGTTCGTCCAGGTCATCAGGTGTCAGCCGCCTGGGCTCCTGCATCCGCACAATCTGCTTGCTTATGACGTATTTGTCTACAGCGCCCGGCCCAAGTTCAAGGGAACTGGGTACCAGCATCCTCGAGTCGTCTTCGTCAAAGTGTCCGAGTTCTTGCTTGAGACGTTCTTTGCGCTTCAACCAGAAAGACTGCTCATCCGCACTGCGAGCGCCTTGCTCCTCTGATTGTCCAGAGCGTTGCTCTGTTGGATCCAGTTCGGGCTGATCATTTCGTTGTTCTGGCATCAGATCACTCCCAGTTGGGCGAGCACAACGATGGTGATATACACCGCTGCAGTTAACACGACAAAAATGCCGACCATCATGGTGACCCGCCGGTCCCGGCGTTTCTCAAAGGGGGTGCGCACTTCCGGTATTTCGATCAGCACCGGTAACCCGATGCCGTCTTCAAGCTGCTTACGGGCACGAATTCGGGGATCGACCTGGAGCAATCCGGCAACCGCCCCAAAAGGCGCTGCCAACCCAAGGAAAAGCCCGGCCATGGCGAACATGGAAAACTGGGGGCCAGAAGGCGTTCTGGGGAACTGTGCCGCTTCGTTAATTCGGTAATTCAGGCCCTGCCCTTCTATATCAAGATGCATGGACACCCGCGCTTTTTCCCTGCGTTTGAGCAGGTCGTCATAGATTTCGCGGTTTACTTCCATGTCTCGGGTGAGTTCCGAGTACTGAGCTTTATTGGCCTGTATGCGCTCCATCCGCTGAGTCTGCTGCTCCATAAGGCGCTGTAAGGAGTTGATACGGGTATCAATGGTCGCCATGTCGGCCCGGGTTTTGGAGAGTGCAGCGCTGAGTTCCTGATAGAGCGGGTTTACAGCCTCTTCGCCATCGAGGGATGTGGTACCGCCTTGCTGTGCCGCAGCCAGATCCCGTTGGCGTTTGAGTTCGGCCAGCTGTTCCTGGGTGATAACGATGTCCGGATAGGTGTCGTGGTATTGCAGCCTCAAGGCATCCAATCGCTCTTCCAGTGTCCGAATCCGCTCCCGGAAAGCATCCTCGGTTCTGCCCTGGCGAATGGTCGGCCGGATGTTGTTGAGTTGTCCCTGCAAAGAAGCAATACGGGTTCTCAGCTCTTCCTTCTCTAGCTGAGCCAACTCCAGCTGGTTGCGCAGCTGGGCCATTCTGGAGTTTGCCTCCTGCTCCGTGCCGTCGGTGTTTTCAGAGAGGAACTGTTTCAGGCGATTTTCGGCCTGGGCCAGCTGCCTCTCGTAGCTTTTCACCTGCTTGTCGATGAAGTCGTAGGCGTTGCGGCTTTCTGACCGCTTCCGGTCTTTGGTCTCTTCTATGAACACCTGGCCCAGCTTTTGGGCTACACGGAAGGCTTCCATCTGGGAAGTCGAGGAAAAGCCAATACTGAAGTAGCTATCGCCCCGGGGGCGCACCGATAGCCCACTTCGGATTTTGGCGATGCGCCCTTCCAAAGCATCCGGGTCCATGGGAGCGTTACGGTAAATCTCCGGGTCTGAGGCCACCCGCTCAATCAACGTTCGGCTCATCAGAAGCTCTCGGGCCGCCGATGTTCGATCATTAATCTTGGTGGTAACCGCACGCCCTTCCATCAAGGGCGCAATAATATTCCGGTCATCCACGAAGATAATGGTGTCTGCCTGGTACTTGTAAGGCCATATAAACCCGGCACCCAGCACCGCAAAACTGACAACCACAAACAACAAGAACGCCAGGCCCTTGCGCTGGCGCACTTCGCGAATAATCTCTTGCGGTAACTGCGATAACGGTAATGCCATAACTACACTCGATTCGAGACCAATGGTTCAGACAACGTCTGTCAGAAACTGCGTTCCGGGATGGTCAGGATGTCGCCCGGGCGCATGGAGTAATTGGTTTCAACCTGCCCCTTGCGCAGGATGTCGTCCAGTTTCACAGGGATGGCGACTACCTCGTTGCCCACCTTGCGGTAAAGCATGGACTTGTTGAGGGCAGCGAACTCGTTGGCACCGCCAGCATTGAGAAACATGTCCAGCACCGTCATGCCACTGCGATGGGGAATAGACACAGGCTGGCGCACAGCGCCAGTCACACGCACCCGGTCAGTGAACTCATGGCTGCCCATGGAGGTCACCACCACGCTTACCTGCGGTTCGCGTATGTACTCGGCCAGGGATGCCCGGATTGAGCCGGCAAGTTCTTCAGGCGTTCTACCACTGGCCTGAACATCGCCAACCAGCGGTACGGATATCTTGCCGTCCGGGCGTACCGGCACGGAGATGCTCAAGTCCTCGTTGCGCCACACAGATACCCGGACAACGTCTGTCGCACCGAGTATGTACTGGTCCACACTGTCGCGGGTATCCAGTGCGAGTGCTCGCTGAATCTTGTCAGGAGAAGATGCGGACGGCCCTGCACAACCTGTTGCCAAAGCTACCGCCATGAAGGACACAAACAGCCCTTGGGTGAGATACTTCCGTGACATCGTATACCCTCTCTTGTGAGGTCCGTGCTGCATTCCATGTTTCGGGAACAGCTTACTCCCGAAACTACCTTGATCCTTTTTTGAACAATACCACTTCTACTGTCTGAATTATAACCAACAGATCAAGAAGCAAACTCTGATTCTTGATGTAATAAAGGTCGTAACGAAGCTTTTCCCGGGTGTCTTCTTCGTTGTCTGCGTAGGCAAAGCATAGCTGTGCCCAGCCAGTCAGGCCCGGCTTTACCCGGTGGCGTTCCGAATAAAACGGAATCTTCTCTGCTAACTGCGCCACGAATACCGGGCGTTCCGGCCTTGGCCCTACAAACGCCATGGTGCCGTTAAGAACGTTAAAGATTTGTGGCAGCTCATCGATCCTGACTTTCCGGATAAACTCGCCAACGCGAGTTACCCGGGTATCGTTCTTTTTTGCCCAGACGGCTCCGTCCTTTTCGGCATCGGTGATCATCGAACGGAACTTATGAACCTTAAAGACTTTATTGTTAAGCCCCACCCGCTCCTGGCTGTATATCACCGGCGCTTTGAAGCCGTCTTCCAGTTTGATGGCAAGTGCGGTGAGGATCATGATGGGAAACGTCGCCAGCAGCAGTGTGCCTGCCGCGAGAATATCGAGCGTTCGCTTGCCCGCACCGTAAACGGACGACACTGAGAAACCATCCGAAAAGACCAGCCAACCGTGACTGATCATTTCCAGGGCCACTTTCCGCGATTCCCGCTCATAGAAATTGGCACCGTCAATAATACTGACACCTTCCATTTTGCATTCCAGAAGGTCTTCCATCGGCAAGCCGCGCCGGCGGTCATCTACAGCTACCACGATCTCCCGAA
Organism: Marinobacter sp. KM021; assembly: GCF_050707965.1. Lineage (NCBI taxonomy): Bacteria > Pseudomonadati > Pseudomonadota > Gammaproteobacteria > Pseudomonadales > Marinobacteraceae > Marinobacter > Marinobacter sp. KM021. The sequence goes on along the minus strand of NZ_CP136129.1, from coordinate 972,846 downwards.
CGGGATGGCGCAATACGTAGTCGTGTAATGATGTGGGCAGGTTGATCAGGTGCTGATCACCCACTTCGATGGGTTCGTCCGGGAGTGGGACAAAGCCATCAAGCGTGAACCCCTTGCGGTTGAATGGGGTGGTGAGATCTTCCAGTAGTTGCCTGGCCCGGTGCCCTGCGCCAAGAACCAATACCCGGCGCTTGAAAGCCTCTTTGCCAACCAGGGCAAAAAACAGCACGCGCACTATGCCCAGCGAGAAAATGGCCAGAACTGTGGCGGAGGTGAGCAGGCCGAAACTGCCCAGATACCAAAGCCAGTCATCCGCGATGAAGTAAGCGAAACCGTGAACCGGGATAGCCAGAATCATCGCCATGATGGTTCTTAGCATCATGCCGGACATGCCCTCTTCCACCCGGGACTGATGCACACCCAAGGCAATCATAACCAGCAGGTTAAACAGGGCAAACGTAATGATGGAGGGCAAGACAAAATACAGATGTTCAAGGAAGAAGCCGACTTCACCAAAAAAGCGGAAGAACACCGCCAAACCAAAGGCAAAGCCCATCACGACCAGATCAATCAGGCCAAGGATGACAAAAGGTAGGTGAATATAGTGTCTGAACAACCTGACGTGGGCCACGTCGACTCCTTGTGCGGTTCACACTGCACTGTACTGCCAGCATCCTTTGCTACACACCGTAACAAACCGTAACAGAATTGTACTTCAATCTCCTGAAACTTCAATGAGTCCTTTAAAAACAAAGATCGGAATCTCACAGATGAGATCCCGATCATGCGCTTGACCCAAGGGTTTACTTGTTACGGCGACGAACGCCCAGCAAGCCAGCCAGGCCCAGACCAAGCAAACCAAGCGTACCCGGCTCAGGAACACTCGCCACAGGCTCGTCAGGAATGTCGACGTTGTCGAGGGTTTCGCCCATCACATAGGAGTAGCTCAGCTTGACCAAGTCACCCTGGAACAGGTTGCCAATATTGAACGCCAGGCCAATTACGTTATCGCCATCGCCGTCGTTCTGACCGGCCAGGTAGGTATCCGGGTCATAGCTCCAGGACGAGGTGATACCGGTGTTATGCTCGATCGAAGAGTTTGTGTACAAGCCAAGGGTCAGGCCAGTCTGGGCGCCCTGGGAGTTTACAAAGTCTTCCTCGGCAATGCCTGCTCCGCCTCGGGTATTGATGGTGTTGAAACTGCCGTAGGTGTTTACATCGGGATCCGGATCAATCGCCCGCAGGAATTTCAGGCCGGTCAGGTCAGTCAGGGCCTCGATAGAGGTCAGGACATCAATGCGCTCGTAATTGTCATTGAAGATGTATTCGTGGGTGATATTGAACATCCCACCGTAGGTTCCACTCCAAAGCACGTGGTTATCGAAGGCGGAACCGCCACTGATATCCGTCAGGGAGGTGGAACCAATGTTGCTGGGCCAATCATTGTTATTGTGAACGTTGCCGAACTGATCGGCCTTCACACCAAACATTTCCCAGGGACTGCCAGGAGTCAGATAGTCCTCTGCGCCCCAGCTGCGTGTGCCGCTTGGATCGTGCAGCAAGCCAGGGGAGGTCGTTCCGCCGTAACCCAGCGTGCCGTTGTCGCTGATGGCGGTACGAACATAATCACCTTCCATGATGATCGGTGCCGCCAATGACGTTGCTGAGAAAGCAAGTGTCAGGGCCGCGCAACCTGCCAGCAGTGCCGACTTTTTGAATGATTCAGGAATACGATTCACTGTCTAATCTCCCTTTAGATAAAAAATCCGCGTTGTTGGTCGGCGCTTATAACCGCCGGCCAAGCGGTCCGTGCAGCAATAAACTGTCCAGTTTCACGTCAGGCTTTAAATATCAGGGAGATAGAGGAACTTTAGAAGGGAAAAAACCGGAGGTGTATCTGGAATGTGTAAAATCCTTCAACACCTCACAGGTCTGACTGTAACGAATCAGAAACAGTCGCCGGGCACCCTCACCCAGCCTTCCATGATAATCCGCGCGCTGCGGCTCATGATGGCTTTGGTGGCGGTCCACTGGCCGTTAACTTCTTTGGCTTCAGCACCCACACCCAGGGTTCCGGAGGGGTGACCAAAGGTGACTTCGGTGCGATCTCCGCCGCCGGCCGCCAGGTTCACCAGGGTTCCGGGAATGGCGGAGGCGGTGGCAATGGCCACGGCAGCGGTGCCCATCATGGCGTGGTGCAGCTTGCCCATGGACAGCGCTCGAACCAGCACATTGATGTCTGCCGCGTTGATCTGCTTGCCACTGGACGAGACGTAATCCACTGGTTTGGCTACAAACGCCACTTTTGGCGTGTGCTGGCGGTTGGCGGCTTCGGCGACGTCCTTGATCAGCCCCATCTTTACCGCGCCATGGGCACGAATGGTCTCAAACATCGCCAGTGCTTTGGGGTCGCTGTTGATGTCGTTCTGCAGCTCGGTGCCTTTGTAGCCGATATCTTCCGCATTGACGAAGATGGTCGGTATACCGGCGTTGATCATAGTGGCCTTCAGGCTTCCGACGCCCGGTACTTCCAGGTCATCCACCAGGTTACCCGTGGGGAACATGGCGCCTTCGCCATCGGCCGGGTCCATGAACTCGATTTTCACTTCTGCGGCCGGAAAGGTCACACCATCCAGTTCGAAATCGCCGGTTTCCTGCACTTCACCGTTGGTGATGGGTACATGGGCCACGATGGTTTTCTGGATGTTGGCCTGCCAGATACGCACGGTACAGATACCGTTGTCTGGAATGCGGTCTTTGGCGACAAAGCCGCCGTTGATGGCGAAGGCGCCTACCGCAGCTGTCAGGTTACCGCAGTTGCCGCTCCAGTCTACGAACGGCTTATCGATGGAGACCTGGCCAAACAGGTAGTCCACATCGTGGTCTGGTTGGGTTGGTGCCGCCAGAATCACCGTTTTACTGGTACTGGAGGTGGCGTTGCCCAGGCCATCGATCTGCTTTTCGTAGGGATCGGGGCTGCCGATGACTCGCAGCAGCAGCTTGTCCCGTGCTTCGCCGGGCACCTGGCAGGGCTCCGGCAGGTCTTGCAGGCGGAAGAACACGCCTTTGCTGGTGCCGCCACGCATGTAGGTGGCGGGGACTTTTATTTGTGGGGGGAAGCTCATGCCGCCCCCTCAGAAGCCAGGAAGTCCTGCGCAAAGCGTTGCAGTACGCCGCCTGCGGTGTACACGGTGACTTCTTCCGCCGTGTCCAAACGGCAGATCACCGGAACACGGTCCACTTCGCCGCTCTTGCGGTGAATCACCAGTTCCAGTTTGGCGCCCGGTGCAGCCTTGCCTTCCACATCGTAGGTTTCGGTGCCGTCCAGCTGCAGGGTGTGGCGGGTGGTGCCTTCCTCGAACTGCAGGGGCATGACGCCCATGCCGATCAGGTTGGTGCGGTGAATGCGTTCGAAGCCTTCGGCCACAATCGCTTCCACGCCCGCCAGAGCAACGCCCTTCGCCGCCCAGTCACGGGAAGAACCCTGGCCATAGTCGGCACCGGCCACGATGATCAGCGGCTGCTTGCGCTCCATGTAGGTTTCGATGGCTTCCCACATGCGCATGGTCTTGCCTTCCGGCTCAACACGGGCCAGGGAGCCCTGCACTACTTCGCCGTTCTCGTCCCGAACCATTTCGTTGAACAGTTTCGGGTTGGCCAGAGTCGCGCGCTGGGCGGTCAGGTGGTCACCACGGTGGGTGGCGTAGGAGTTAAAGTCCTCCTCCGGCAGGCCCATTTTGTGCAGGTATTCACCGGCTGCCGAGTCCATCATGATGGCGTTGGACGGCGACAGGTGGTCGGTGGTGATGTTGTCCGGCAGGATCGCCAGCGGGCGCATGCCCTTGAGTTCCCGCTCAGCGGCCATGGTGCCTTCCCAGTAAGGCGGGCGGCGGATGTAGGTGGACTGCGGGCGCCACTCGTACAGCGGGCTTTTGGCCTGCTCGGCCGCATCCAGGTTGAACATCGGAATGTACACCTGCTTGAACTGCTCCGGCTTCACAAATTCGCCCACAATGCGGTCGATTTCTTCATCAGACGGCCACAGGTCTTTCAGGGTGACCGGCTTGCCATCCTTGCTGTAACCCAGGGCGTCACGCTCGATATCAAAACGCACGGTACCGGCGATGGCGTAGGCCACAACCAGGGGCGGAGACGCCAGGAACGCCTGTTTGGCGTAAGGGTGAATCCGGCCGTCGAAGTTACGGTTACCAGACAGCACTGCTGTGGAGTACAGGTCGCGATCAATGATTTCTTTCTGGATTTTCGGATCCAGGGCACCAGACATACCATTACAAGTGGTGCAAGCGTAGGCCACGATACCGAAGCCCAGCTTTTCCAGTTCCGGCAGCAGGCCAGCTTCTTCCAGGTACAGGCGGGCAACCTTGGAGCCCGGCGCGAAAGAAGATTTCACCCACGGCTTGCGCACCAGTCCCAGCTCGTTGGCTTTCTTGGCCACCAGGCCGGCCGCCACCACGTTGCGGGGGTTGGAGGTGTTGGTGCAGGAGGTAATGGCCGCGATGATCACCGCGCCATCGGGCATCAGGCCCTTCTTCTCTTCTTCCAGGGCCTTGTCCAGGTTAACGGCAATGCCACGGTCGTGCAGATCGGAAGTGGCTACGCGGCGATGCGGGTTGGACGGGCCAGCCACGTTTCGCACCACGGTAGACAGATCAAACTCCAGCACGCGCTCGTACTGGGCTTCGGTCATTTCCGTGGCCCACAGGCCGGTTTCTCTGGCGTACTTCTCTACCAAGTCTACCTGCTCTGGCTCACGGCCGGTCAGTTTCAGGTAGTCGATGGTTTGCTCGTCGATGTAGAACATCGCAGCGGTGGCACCGTATTCCGGAGTCATGTTGGAAATGGTGGCACGGTCACCGATGGTGAGGCTGGACGCACCTTCCCCGAAGAATTCCAGATAGGCGCCAACCACGCGCTCCTTACGCAGGAATTCGGTAATGGCCAGCACGATATCGGTGGCAGTGATGCCCGGCTGGCGCTTGCCAGTCAGCTTCACACCCACGATATCCGGCAGGCGCATCATGGACGGACGGCCCAGCATCACGGTTTCCGCTTCCAGGCCACCCACGCCCACGGCGATAACGCCCAAGGCGTCAATGTGCGGGGTATGGCTATCGGTGCCCACGCAGGTGTCCGGGAAGGCAATCGGATGACCGTCTTCGTCCGGGCGGTTCTGGATCACCGGAGACATTTTCTCCAGGTTGATCTGGTGCATGATGCCGTTACCGGCTGGAATCACGTCTACGTTCTTGAACGCGGTGCGGGTCCAGTTGATGAAGTGGAACCGGTCTTCATTGCGGCGGTCTTCGATGGCGCGGTTCTTTTCAAACGCGTCCGGGTCAAAGCCGGGAGCCTCAACGGCCAGGGAGTGATCCACGATCAGCTGGGTTTGTACCACCGGGTTCACTTTGGCGGGGTCTCCGCCCTTCTCTGCGATGGCGTCACGCAGCCCGGCCAGGTCCACCAGGGCAGTCTGGCCGAGGATGTCGTGGCACACTACCCGCGCCGGGTACCAGGGGAAGTCCAGGTCGCGACGGCGTTCAATCAGCTGCTTCAGGGAATCGGTAAGGGATTCCTTGTCGCAGCGGCGAACCAGCTGCTCAGCCAGGATCTTGGAGGTGTATGGCAGCTTGGCGTAGGAGCCGGGCTGGATAGCCTCCACCGCCTGGCGGGTGTCGTAGTATTCCAGGTCGGTGCCTGGAAGGGGTTTTCTGAATTCGGTGTTCATAATAATCAGCTCCGCTCTTCAATCGGCAACCAATCCTGATGCTCAGGACCAGTGTAGTCCGCGCTCGGGCGGATGATGCGGTTGTTGGCGCGTTGTTCTTTCACGTGGGCGGTCCAGCCGGATACCCGCGACATCACGAAAATGGGGGTGAACAGTTCGGTGGGGATGCCCATGAAGTGATAAGCAGATGCATGGAAGAAGTCGGCGTTGCAGAACAGTTTCTTCTCGCGCCACATGACTTCTTCACAACGCACAGAAACCGGGTACAGCACAGTGTCGCCTACTTCTTTCGCCAGTTTCTCGGACCATTGCTTGATGATGGCGTTGCGCGGGTCGGATTCTTTGTAAATGGCGTGTCCGAAGCCCATGATTTTCTCTTTGCGTTCCAGCATGCCCATCAGGCCGGCTTCGGCCTCTTCCGGCGTCTGGAAACGCTGGATCAGTTCCATGGCCGCTTCGTTGGCACCGCCGTGCAGCGGGCCACGCAGGGAGCCGATGGCGCCGGTTACGCAGCTGTGGATGTCAGAGAGCGTGGAGGCACAGACGCGGGCGGTAAAGGTGGAGGCGTTGAACTCATGCTCCGCATACAGAATCAGGGAAACGTTCATTACCCGCTCGTGCAACTCGCTGGGCTTCTTGCCGTGCAGCAGTTCCAGGAACAGGCCGCCGATGGAGTCGCATTCGCTGTTGGCGGTGTCGATGCGCACGCCTTCGTGGGCGAAGCGGTACCAGTACGTGATAATCGCCGGGAAGGTGGCCAGCATGCGGTCAATTTTGTCGTCCTGCTCGCTGAAGTCTTTTTCGGTTTCCAGGTTACCCAGCATGGAGCAGCCGGTACGCATTACGTCCATGGGGTGAGCGTCTTTGGGGATTTGCTCGAGCACCAGTTTCAGGGCGTCTGGCAGGTTGCGCAGGCTTTTGAGCTTGGCTTTGTAGGCGTCCAGCTCGGACTGGTTCGGCAGTTTGCCGCGTAGTAGCAGGTAGGCTACTTCTTCGAACTGGGCGTTGGCGGCGAGATCGGTCACGTCGTAGCCGCGGTATGTCAAGCCGGTGCCGGTTTTGCCGACGGTACACAGCGCGGTTTCGCCAGCTACCTGGCCTCGCAGGCCTGCGCCACTAAGTTTCTTTGCTTCAGCCATGTTGGTCTCCCGTTGTTTCTGATTTTTCTGTTGGGGTTCTGTCCCCAGGGTCTGACCCCGAATGGGGTCTGACCCACTTTTGCCCGTTGATGCAGGGACTAGAACCCATTGCGTCTATCGGGTCTGACCCCGAATGGGGTCTGACCCACTTTTACCTCGGTCATTCTCCGGAGTCAGCTGTTCCAAAATGGGGTCAGTCCCCATTCGGGGACAGACCCCTTACTCCGGAGTCAGCTGTTCCAAAGTGGGGTCGGTCCCCGTTCGGGGACAGACCCCTTGGGACAGCCCCCTTATTAGTCCTTTTTCTGAGCAAACAGCTGGTCCAGCTTTTGTTCGAAGTCGTGGTAGTTGAGGAAATCGTACAGTTCCATTCGGGTTTGCATCAGGTCTACCACGTCTTTCTGGTCGCCTTTTTCCAGGATGTTCTGGTACACGGCCAGGGCGGCTTTGTTCATGGCGCGGAAGGCGCTCAGGGGGTACAGAACCATGGCGGCGCCGGCTTCGGCCAGTTCGGAGCGGTTGTACAGCGGGGTGGCGCCGAATTCGGTGATGTTGGCCAGGATCGGGGCGTCGATGGCTTCGGCGAAGGCTTTGTAGTCGCTCAGTTCGTGAACGGCTTCGGCGAAGATGCCGTCGGCACCAGCTTCGATGCAGGCTTTGGCGCGGTCGATGGCGGCTTCCAGGCCTTCTTTCTGGAAGGCGTCGGTGCGGGCCATGATGAAGAAGTCTTTGTCCTGGCGGGCATCGGCAGCAGCCTTGATGCGGTCGACCATCTCTTCTTTGGACACAATCTCTTTGTTCGGACGGTGGCCACAGCGCTTCTGGGCAACCTGGTCTTCAATATGCACAGCCGCAGCGCCGGCGCGTTCCATTTCACGAATGGTGCGGCCGATGTTGAACGCGCCACCCCAGCCGGTGTCGATATCAACCAGCAGCGGCACTTCTGTGGCGGCAGTGATGCGGCGCACGTCTTCAACAACGTCGTTCATAGTGGTCATGCCCAGATCCGGCAGGCCATAGGAGGCGTTGGCGACGCCACCACCCGACAAATAGATGGCCTGGTGCCCTACCCGCTCCGCCATCATGGCGGTGTATGCGTTGATGGTACCAACGATCTGCAGTGGTTGGTTTTCTTTCAGGGCCTTGCGGAAACGAGCGCCCGGGGAGAGTTGGTTAGCCATGGGACATTACCTCTTGGATCAGATTGTTAACACGCCTTGCTGAATCTTTTGTTCGATATTCTGGCGTGCGGCATTGATGTGTCTTTTCATAAGGAATTCGGCGAGTTCGCCATCGCGCTGGGCAATGGCTTCGACGATACGGCGGTGTTCACCCAGCGCCATGTGTGGGCGCCCGGCGGAGGTGCTTAACCGGTAACGGTACATGCGCACCATGTAATACAGATCACCCAGCAGCATCTGGGCCAGCTTGGTGTTGCGGCTGCCGGTGGCAATCCGGTGGTGGAAATCGTAGTCACCCTCGGCCTGGTAATAGGCCTGGCCCTGGGCTTCTTCAATCATTTTCTCGTGACTATCCAGTGTAGCTTTCAGGTCGCGGATTTCCTCATCGGTCATCCGTTCGGCGGCCTGGCGGGCAGCCAACCCTTCCATAACTTCACGAATTCGGTACAGCTCCAGCAGCTCTTCAGCACTGACAGATACCACTTTCACACCAGCATGGGGCCGGCGCACCAGCAAACCACGGGACTCAAGGCGGCCAAGCGCCTCTCTCAGGGGACCACGGGTGAGATTAAAGCGGGAGCAGAGTTCGACTTCGCCGATCTTTTCACCGGGCGCAAGGTCACCCATCACGATGGCGGTTTGCAGACAATCAAAGGCTTCATCTGCACGAGTATGTACTTGAGCCGGAGCTTGAACCATGTTTTGTTAACAATCCAATGAGTGATGCTGGTGAAATTACGCCCAACAACCCGGATTGTCAACAATAGAACCTCTATCTTAAGTCGTATTGTCTACAGTCTGGTTGAGTCGCCTTTCTACAAACGCCTGTACGCGTGCGCCCCAGAACGACGAAACCGGAGCATTCCAAGCACATTTATGCAAGTCAGCAAGAGCCTGGGCATCCTCCAGGGCAAGAGAAAGCGCCTTCTTATCCATCGTCGGGTAGCCGGATTTCACGCATTGTTCGACGGCTGCATCTATCGATGCCCGTTTCGCCCCCCGGGCCTTGGGCCGGGCAAGGTGCCGATGAAGGCGGTTCGCCGGCGGCACAATGATCGCCCGCTCCAACGGTGTCAGTTCCTGATCCACGGACAGCCGTTCTCGCAACTTCCGTGCGTCTTCCAGTAACGGGATCGGGGTCAGGGTGTCTGGTATCTGTAACAGGTGATATCGCCCCAGAGCTTCTCCTTTGCTGATCCGACTCAGCCAGACCGTCGTTGGTGCCGCCAGTATCAGCGGTACCGAAACAGGCAAGGACCAATAGAAAAACATAGGGTCGAGTGCCATCGCGAACAATGACCAACCACCACCAACCAGAAAACCTGGCAGATGCTGTACCAGCGCATCCCGCCAGCGAATCTCTTCTGTTCGGTTCTGGGCCGCCCAGCCCAGTCGGAGGTTTAACAGTGCCGAGACAACGAATCGGCTATGGGCCAACATCCGGATGGGCGCCAGGAGCACGGAAACCATGATCTCCAGAAAAACACTGATCAAAAGGCGCGCCCCCCCTCCATACCTTCTCAATTCGCCTTTCAGGACGACATCCGCAACGGCCAGAAACTTTGGTATAAAAAGAAGGGCCAGCGTACTGGTCACAAGGAGAATCGCCCACTCGGGCCGCCACTCGGGCCATAGAGGGAAAAGACTTTCATGACCGTCCGGGAAGTAATCTATCGGAGCCAGGGTAAGCTGTACGGCGGCAATCGTGGTCAACACCAGAAAGGCCAGCCACAACGGCGAGGCCGCGTAAGCCATGATGCCGTTCAGGAACGCCAGACGGTGAGCCATTCGGAGCTTCGGGGCCAGCAGCATAAGGAAGGCATGCTGCAGATTTCCCTTCGACCAACGCTGATCCCGGGCAAGCTCATCATCCAGTGTTGGAGGGGATTCTTCATAGCTATGGGCCAACGTCGGTTCCAGCCACACTTCGTATCCGGCCCGCCCCAGAAACGCCGCTTCCACGAAATCGTGGCTCATGATCGGCCCGCGCCAGATGCCAAACCCTGACAACTTACGCAACCCACAGTGAGACATGAATGGCGCCACGCGAATGATCGCGTTGTGGCCCCAGAAGACCGCATCGCCCATCTGTATGGCCGCCAGCCCGGTGGCAAACAACGGCGAGTAGAGCCTGCTGGCGAACTGTTGAATTCTGGCGAAAGCCGACTGGCCGTTAATCACTGTCGGTGCGCTTTGCAGGATGCCAACCCTTGGCTCAAGGTTCATCAAACGAACCATTTTCCTGATGGTGTCGCCGGCTAACAGGCTGTCTGCATCCAGAACAACCATATATTCATACCCTCGACCCCAGCGACGCAGGAAATCTGCGACATTACCGCTTTTGAAGTTCAGGTTAACCCGACGTCTACGGTAAAAAATCCTCCCCTCTGCCCCCAGCTCTGTTACCAACCGGTACCAGGCGGCCTGCTCCTCCAGCCAGACCTCAGGGTCCTGGCTGTCCGACAGGATAAAGAAATCAAACTGGTCGAGCTCTCCGCTGCGTTCAAGATCCCGGTACACGGCCTTGAGGCCTTCCAGAGTCCACCTCACCGGCTCGTGATAGATCGGCATTACCACAGCCGTCCGGGAAAGCGGCGCTGCGTCAATTTCAGGGGAGGAATGGCGGTTAATCAGGGAGTGTCGGTCACCACCCAACAACCGGAGAACAAAGCCGTATACCGCCATCCAGAAACCAAACGAAATCCAGACGTACAACAGGGCGAAAAGAAGGACGATACCGACTTCCACGGGCGTGCCCCCATGGTAAGGCAGCACCTGCAGAAGCAAATTGCCGGCAATCAGGGTCTGGCCGCCAACCAGCAAGATCAGCACACACCGCCTGACCGCTGCCCGCAGACGCCACGTTCTGCACTTTTGCTCAGGATGAGCCATGAGCGTAGTACCCGATACTGCCACGCTGGAATGGTGGGGCAACCTTGGGCAGTGCGTCCTCCGCAATCCGGAAGTAATGAGGAATGCGTTCAAGGAGCCAATCAAAATCCTCAGGCTGTGCGGCCGACTGCTGTAAATCCGAGAGCATCTTAAGGGCAATGTCGAACGTGGCGGTATTCAATTCCAACCCACAGGCTTCAAGGTACACAAGCAGGCGCCCGAGTAACTGATACTGGTTCATGGCATCCATACCGTTCCCCCTGTTATCGCTGACTTCCCGGCCCGGCACCTGGCGGTAATGAGTAAGTCCAGGTTTCGGTGACCACCTGGTCATCTAACTCCAGATAACCGCGCAACTGCAGAATACTGTCTTTCGCAGGCCTCGCTAATATCGACAGGCGCCACTTATTCTCGGGCTGCACCCATTCAACAAAATGCTCGAGAACCTCGACACCATCGCCACCTGAGACCTTGCTGACCACCGGTGCATCGGGCTCGATGTCCGCAAGCTGGCCGCCTGCAAAGTCCACCAGAACACGGTAAGCACCGGACTGATCACCACCGCCAATGCGATCACCGGCGCCGATGAACGTATTGACAGCCTTCCCGCCCGGATGGCGGGCAACATCTGGCCCACCGAATGTCATGGAATACTCAAGCGACCGCTCTGCCCCACCGGTAACCTTATCGTCGGGACTCCAGAACGCCACTATATTGTCGTTGGTTTCATCGTCGGTCGGGATTTCCACCAAGACAACGTCACCCGCTCCCCAGTCATCGTCCATCGAAACCCAGGCACTGGGACGGCGCTCGTAACGGGCTTCCAGATCTTCAAAATGGCGGAATTCCGTATCTCGCTGTATCAGCCCGAATCCGGCAATGCGACTGGTCTGATGGAAACTCGTGGCAAGTCTTTTGGGATTGATAAGTGGGCGCCATAGCCACTCTCCGGATTCGCCGTCGTGAATGAGCAGGCCATCGGAGTCGTGTACTTGCGGTCGCCACTCGCCGTCAGGTCGCGGAGTATTTTCACCATAAAAGAACATGGAGGTAAGCGGGGCCAGTCCGAGCAATTCAATGTCGTCACGGATAAACAGCCTGGCTTTCACATCAAGTCGGGTCTCTTCTCCTGGATAGACCGTAAACTGGTAGGCCCCGGTCAGTGACGGACCATCAAGCAGGGCGTAAACCCGCATCTCTTCGCTGTTACGTGCAGGGCGCACCAGCCAGAAGTCTGTGAAGTCAGGAAACTGCTCACCAGAAGGCAATCCGGTGTCAACCGCCACACCTCGGGCCGACAAACCAAAGGCGGTGTCCTTGCTGACACCCCGGAAGTAGCTGGCCCCGGCAAAAACCAGAAACTGGTTGGCGATGTCCGGGCCATCGAAAGGAAAGGTTAGTTTGAAGCCGGCGTAACCGAGATCTGCGGGTACCCGCTTGCTCAACTCACTATCGGGCATGTTGAACAGGCTTTTATCGAATTCCAGCTTGCTGACACCTTCGGCATCCACAACGTATATATTGACCGGGCGCGTGTAGAACTTCCCGGCCGGAACAAGCATTACCTGAAACTTCGATGACGCCTCTTTCCACAGGTTTTTCTCGGGATCAAACCGGATCGACTGATAGTCCTGATAGCTGAGATTCCGCATAAAATCCGGGATGGTGTCGGGAGCCTGGTAAGCTGAACCAGCCCGTTCACGAGCCTGCTCCACCACGTCCTCAAACCGGAACTCGGCTGCCGTCACTGTGGTGAATGACATCAAACCCAGAACCACAAGCCATACTGTCCCTGAGCGCATAGATCCTTCCTCAGTCCACGGGTGATTACTTCAATCTAGCATCAGGGCGGAGGGAATCTACAAGTGACAACTTCGTAAGCGATCAGACACTATATTTTTAAGCTCATGGAAAGTCGCACATCCGGGTGGTCTGGAACGACAATGGCTTCGGTGGTTGTTCCAAGTACCCGGCCAACGCTGACATCAGCACTGAACTTGCGAGCAGTAAGGCCGAGGGACAATTCCCCGGACGTGACGTGGCCCGACTGGTCCTGCTGGAACGATACGTCGGGAACCCAGCCCCGCAGCACCGACAGCCTGACACTGGACAGCATTTGGGGGAAAAACGGCACGTTAAAGGTGGGGCTGCGGCTACCGAGCCGCAGCCAGCCACCCTCCGCCACACTCAGGGATTGGCCGCTAAAACCCGTCGAAAGCGCTGAGCCAGCAACCTGCAGACGGTGAGATCCGGGAATGTCCGCAGAAGCAATTTGATATTGCCCTTCAAGATCCCATTGCCAGTCCAGCATTTCCCGGTCCAGGGACGCCGTAAACAACATTCGCCCGAACTGATCGTCCTGGGAATCCTGATAACCAACCGCCGTGCGTTCCGCCTCTGTCTCAATGCCAGTGACAGCCCTGAATCCACTGGAGAGACTGAAGCCGCCCACCAGGTCATGGCGCCCCAGGGCTTCAAAGCCCAGGGTGGATACCTCGTAGTGATTTCTGTGGTTTTCATCGCTCTGCCGGGTCCACGAACGGGTTACAGAGTTATACCCTGCCCGCCCCCGGATACTGTAACCGCTGACGGAGAACAGCGGCCGGCTTCCGGTTACGGCCACGTCGCGAATTCGGCCGGCCTTCTGATAGCGGGCCCCCTCAACCCTCGACACTTCATCATAGGCGGTGTTGGTCAGCTCCATTCTCAGCTGGTTGCGCCCCACCGGCAAGCCATAGCCAAACCCAAGGACCTTGCGCTCGTTACTGACTCGATAAGTCTTGGAGTCCGCGTATCGAAGATCAGCCCGATGACTTTCACCGAACATATTCTTCAACCCAAGGTTCAGCGTGCCGTCAAGGCGATCTGAATCGTCGTTGGTACGTCCTGAAAACTCGAATTTCGACCGTAGCCAATGCTCGCGGGTGGCTTTCAAACGGTCCTGAGCAAACAGGGCTTCCTGGGTGCTGAGAGCATTCTGCTCGGAGAGTGAAAGCTCGCTGGCACCCCCCTGCACCGAAAATACAGCCAGTGCGCACGAAAACAGTGCAATGGAGCTCAGTTGAGGGCCGTGCCGTTTTGCGACCAGCGGATGTGCCATTCAGTACCCGTAGAAGTGTCAAGATCGTGTAAATGTGCTGAAGCTTTGCCACTTTAAATTATGGAGAGCCGGGCAACCACCCTTGTCATCATAATTTTACAATTTTAATGTTTACTTAAATCAGTGTCTTAGTGCGCCAACTGAAACTATTTTCGAGATATTTCAATCGCTCAGCGGAAGTAGGAAACCGGTCACAGAATTACCAACAATCAACATTCAGAAATGAAACCCTCCAACTCGCGAAACAACTTGGTTACACTTGGCACACTTTGTGGGACGGCTCCCAGCATGCAAGATTCAAACTAAGGATGAACACCATGATCAAAAAGTGCCTTTTCCCGGTAGCCGGCTACGGCACCCGCTTTCTCCCGGCCACCAAGGCCATGCCGAAAGAGATCCTGCCAATCGTTAACAAGCCGCTGGTTCAGTACGGCGTAGAGGAAGCTGCCGAAGCCGGAATCCACGAATTCGGCTTTGTAACGGGCCGCGGCAAGCGTGCTATCGAAGACCATTTCGACATCAGCTACGAGCTTGAGCATCAGATTGCTGGCACGGGGAAAGAAGGCCTGCTGACGTCGATACGCGATCTGATCATCAACAACACCTTTGCCTTCACCCGTCAGAACGAGATGAAAGGCCTGGGGCATGCCATTCTGACTGGCCGTAACCTGGTGGGTGACAATCCGTTTGCAGTGGTGCTGGCAGATGACTTTTGTGTGGGGCCAGAGGGAGAAGACGGCGTTCTGGCGCAGATGGTGAAACTGTACAACCAGTTCCGCTGCTCCATTGTGGCCATCGAAGAAGTGCCGCAGGATGAAACCCACAAGTATGGCGTTATTGCCGGCGAATCCATGAAAGATGGCCTCTACCGCATTACCGATATGGTTGAAAAGCCGGCTCCGGAGGACGCACCCAGCAACCTCGCCATCATTGGCCGGTACATTCTGACACCGGATATCTTCGATATTATCGAACGCACCCCTCCGGGCAAGAACGGCGAGGTCCAGATTACCGATGCACTGCTGGAGCAAGCGAAGAACGGTTGCGTACTGGCGTACCAGTTCAAGGGCCAGCGTTTTGACTGCGGCAGCATTGACGGCTTTGTGGAAGCCACCAACTACGTTTACGAGAATATCTACAAAAAAGGCAAGTAACCTGGCTTACCGGGGCGGTTAACGCCCCAGCAGCTGAAGGACCATGCGCCGGTTTTCCGCGGTTGCCTTGCGGAACCGGCGCAGCAGTTCCAACTCTTCCTCTGATAGCTGCAATCGGTTCAGCTCCCGCTCCAGCTCTTTCAACGCGACAGACAAATCATCGCTGTTACTGAACGCCAGCCCCGGCAACTCCAGCTGACCGCTGTCACCGCCATCATCCATATCCAGCAGTTGATCCAACGGCGTTTCGGTTTTCAGACACACATCCAGCAGTTCACTGACGCCCGGATAGCTCCGTTGCTTGGGATCTGTGGCCTCCCAGCTGCCTACCCGGGCTTCGTCCACTCCGCACATATTGGCCACATCCGCCAAAGACAGCTGCCCGGTCTGCCGGAGTTGCCGCAAGCGGCGATGAAAGGACTGCAGGTACCGCATAGCTCAGTGTCCCTGAAAAATTGGCTGGAAAAGTGAATCAATCCGGAAATGTATCGTACATATAGCTTTGCACACAATCTGCCTATACTGAAACCACAAAACCAACAAACGGGAACGCCATGGCCACCCTGGATACAGACACTGCCTGGAAGCTCATACTGAATGCCAGCAACCGCAGCAATGTCACCCTTCCCCTGCCGGGAACCAGCCAACCCGCGCTGCGGATTAACGGCAAGAGCTGGGAGTTGGTGCATCAGGCAACCGAAGATGCCAGGAATCTGATATCGCTGTTCCTGCCCCTGTGCCAGCCCATCAAGCGCCCGGCGGGTAACCATGTGATTGGTCAGCTTGGTCAGAGCCTGGACGGCCGCATAGCCACCGTAACCGGTTGCTCCCGTTTCATTAATGGTGACGACGGAATCACCCATCTCCATCGTATTCGTGCCCTGTGCGATGCGGTCGTGGTTGGCGCCGGCACCGCCGCCACAGACAATCCACGCCTGACCGTACGCCGCGCGAATGGGCCCAACCCGACAAGGGTGGTGATCGATCGCCATGGCCGGGTTCCTACCAGCCACCACCTGTTTACCGACAACGCAGCACCCACACTGCATCTGGTTGCCGGTGAATACGACCCGGCCCAAAAGCCCGCCCGCATCGGCCAGGTAACCACTGTTCCCTGTCTCGGGGCTGCCGACGACCCTTCACCGGTGCCACCGGAGCATATTCTTCAAGTATTACAGGACTACGGACTTCGCAAAATCTTTATTGAGGGGGGCGGTGTAACCGTTTCATCCTTCCTCAAAGCAGGGCTGTTAGACAGACTTCATGTCATGGTGGCTCCGATGATCATCGGCAGTGGCCGGCCGGCATTCTCGCTGCCGGAAATCGACCAACTGGATGATGCCCTGCGCCCGCGGGCCCAGCTGGTTAATCTGGGCAGTGACATGCTGTTCGACCTGGCCTTCGAGAGGCGCTGGAATTGATCAGGCGCGTTTGAGAAGCACCAGCGCCCCCGGCCAGCTGGCCAGGAAGATCAACGCACCGTAGCCAATACTGATCGCCACCCCCTGCTCTGCCGGTAACCCAACCGCGGGCCAAAGCAGGGCGGCTGCGCCTTCACGGACACCCCAGCCAGACACCGTTATTGGGACCACCATCGCCAGAAGCAATAGCAGACACAGGGCTGCGGTCAGAAAAAGGCTGCTGGCATCGGCCGCTAATCCCATTCCAAACGCCAACAAGACAAACAC
The DNA here is from genome assembly GCF_050707965.1 of Marinobacter sp. KM021. Classification (NCBI taxonomy): domain Bacteria; kingdom Pseudomonadati; phylum Pseudomonadota; class Gammaproteobacteria; order Pseudomonadales; family Marinobacteraceae; genus Marinobacter; species Marinobacter sp. KM021. The sequence continues at coordinate 955,946 of NZ_CP136129.1, read as the reverse complement.
CGTTAAATAGGTGCCCAGTACGGCAAGGGAAGTAAACAACTGCACCGAACCATTGCGCCAACCTGCAAATGCCCGCTTGAGATCGGCACCCAGGCGCCCAAGGTACCGCCGCAGTGAGGCAAGCCGACCACTGACCCACAGCAGCCAGGTTCCAATGCCCACCAGCAGAGGAGGAAACAGCCAGTATGCCGGGTTCAGGGATATCCTGATGGGCAGCGGTTGACTGCTAAAAGCGTCCACACGCCAAAGCACAACCACAGCGAGCAAGACCACCGGAAACAACACCAACTGCCCGGACAGCCGTTCAAGGACAACCGCATGAACCGCCGAAAGCTGCCCCGAACGCTCAACGGCGCCCTGCCCGTGGGCCCGGCTGTGTCTCCAGGCCCGGTTCACATCGCCCATAACGCCACCCGGCAGCACCTGATTCAGAAAGGTGGCCAGGTAATATTCCCGAACGGCAAAGGTCATCGGCACAGAAACACCTAGCCTGCCGGCGGTGTAACGCCAACGCCAGGCGGACAACACCACCTGCAGGACAGAAACCGCCAGGGCCAGGGCGATCAGTGAGGGCGGAATGGATCGGAGCCTGGCTATCAAACCGGACAGGTCCACAAACCGTAACACCAGCACCAGGATAATAAGGGTCGCAGCCCACCGAAGCAGCAGCTTTGGCCATGGCCGCTGGCGCATCATGCCGGTAAACCTGAGTCGGGTAACCCGAGTAGGTCCAGGTGATCAACCACCACCCGCAGTTCGTGACGGGCCAACTGATCCTGCCGGTCTGCCAGCCAGGTTCTGATCTCAGCCTCCGCAGCCGGGTTCTGCTGGCAGGCGGCATCCGCCCAACCAGTCATTAGCATGGTGATCAACTCAGTACTCGCGCCGCCCTGGCCCGGGCTGAGATGCCATTGGCTCTGCTCTACCGTGACGGTATAACCTGCCTCACGCAGCCGTTTCTCCAAAACCCCGGTTGCTTCGGGACCCAATGCCGCTCCGCTGCCTTTATCGCCATGCTGGTGCTGATTCACCAGCTCCTGTACCAGGGCGTCGGAGGCATGGGAAGGCGCCAGGTCAAAGTGCCCGCTGTAGCTAATCACTACCAGAACACCCGCCCGCCTTCGCACCACGGCACTGGAAAAGGCACGAAGCCAGTGTTCTGAGACCAGGTCTATCAGGGCCGATGCCGTGATCAGGGTGGCATCCTCTGGCAATAGCTCATCCAGGTTGTGCGGGGTTAGCTCCCGCATCATGGGAGCCGCTGGGGCGTCCAGTGCCCCAACCCGATGGCAGGCCAGCCCCAGCAGATGCTGATCCGGTTCAATCAATGTCCACCGCTGGGGCACCGGCAAACGGGGAATCAGATAACCAGGGTTAGAGCCCCGCCCACTGCCTATATCCACCAGATGCAACGGATCACCGGCCGGTTTTCCAGCGGCTTTCGTGTTGTATTCCACAGTTAGCCAGTTTGCCAGCGCATCCGTCAAGGCCCGGCTTCTGGCGGCATGATCCGCGGGCTCCCGGGCTTCCAGCCACTGGCCAGAGAATCTTGCAGGATCACCCTCGTCGCTGATGCCCAGACTGCCGAGGAATTCCCTTGTGGTATCTGACCACTGGCGAATATCTGACCGATGGGCCCGCGCACGTCGCGCCAGATCCGAAAAATCTGCGGTATTCGTCAGGAGATTGCGAAGTTCTGACGCCAGGACCTTCGCATTGCCAGCCGGAAACTTCCGGGCTCCGGGTTTGCTGGTAGTCAACGCCAGCGCGCCGCCATCGGAAGACAACACCGGCAAACCCGCGGCCAGGGCTTCATCGATGACCATGCCATAGCCTTCGTAGAGCGACGGAAACACGAACAGATCCGCCCGGCGGTAGGCCTCCTCCAGCGCGGGTTCCGATAGCTCTCCCAGAAGCTGAATACGATCAGCCAGTCCGTGCCGGGCGATGGCACTGCGAACGGCCAGCGCATAGTCCGGATCACGATCCTCCGCCCCCACCAGGGTGCATTGCCACGGCAGTTCCTGCAAAGTGGCGAGGGCATCGACCAGTTGGTGCTGCGCCTTACGGGGGGATAGATGCCCCACGCACAAGAGCCTCATGGGCTTGTCCAAGTGGTCGCGCTCCATCTGGAAGAACAGGGCGTCCACGGCCGGCTGCGCCGTCGTAATCTTCCAGGACGGCACACCATAATCCTGCTGCACACGGCGGGCAGTGTACTCACTGGTCGTGACCACCCTGCTGACCTGGGCCAGGGACTGCCTTTCAGTTTCCCGAAACCAGGCCTGTTGCTCCTGGGATAGCCCGGTCTCATCCGCCAGCGGGTGGTGTACCAGCGCCACAAGCTGCAAGCGTGTGCGGTGGCGCTCCAGCACGTCTGGCATGGCCCCCATGGCTAGCCCGTCAAGCACCACCAACGTGTTGTCCGGTAAAGACGTCAGGAACTCTTGCATGGCATCGGTAGCTGTTTGATCCGGTCTCGGAAAGCACCCAGCGAGCCCCTGAACCCGCGCGTTCACCCCGGCCTGGCGCGATGCCGCCACCAGGCGCTGCACATATCGGTACCCACCGGTGTTCTGGTCAGGATCACCGGGAACCACAAACCATAGGTCAGATGCCGGCATGGTAACTGGCCCAGGCCAGGTGCGACTCGCCCAAAGTCACTTTAAGGCCGGCAACCTGCCGGCCCTCTTCACCAAGGCGGCCAGCATGGATGGCAGCAGCCATGCGATTGAACACGACTTGCGCCATGAATTCCGTGGTGGTGTTCCGGCCTTCGAATTCGGGCAAGTCGTCCAGATTCTTCATGTTGAATTCCGAAAGCACCTCTTTCAGCAGGTCAGACGCCTGGCCAATATCCACAATCAAATCGTTATCGTCCAGCACGTGTCGCTCGAACGTAACGTCTACCACGTAGGTGGCGCCATGGAGCCCTTGGGCCGGTCCAAAGATTTCCCCTTTAAAACTGTGAGCAATCATCATGTGATCGCGAACGGTCAAACTGAACATAGTGTTTCCTCAGGAATAGGTAATTCGATGGCAGAGCGCATCCCCTGCTGGTGATAATAAAGTGCTGGCAACCGCAGGAAGTTCGTCAAACCGGGATTCGCCGCTGATCAGGTTGTCCAGCTCAGGCGCTCTGAGCAACTGAAGGGCAAGCTCAAGCCGCCGTGCATAGTTCCACCGGGGCTGTCTGCGTGGCGGAATCTGCCCTACCTGGCTGGATTTAAGTTCAAGGCGGTTAGGATGAAAGGCATGGCCAAGGGGAACCGTGACCGGTTCGTTGCCATACCAGCTAAGCTCCACAATGCGAGCTTCCGGCCCGGCCATGGACAGGGCTGATGATAACCCCTCGCTCCGGCCGGATGAATGAATCACCAGATCGCAATCACGGGCCGAGGCCTCGGTTGTGAACGGAATCCCCAAAGCCTTGGCAATGTCAGCCCTGGACTCATTGGTATCGACAGCCAGCAGCTGGGTGCCGGGAATCTGTTTGACCAGCCAGGCCACCAAAAGCCCGACTACCCCCAGGCCAACCACGGCAACCCGGTCGCCTACAGCGGGCTCGGCATCCCAGAGACCGTTAATGGCGGTCTCCATATTGGCAGCAAGAATGGCGCGCCCCGGCGGCAGATCGTCTGGCAGTACGGTGACGGCACTGGCCGGCACGCGGTAGTGCCTCTGGTGGGGATAGAGGCAAAATACCCGCTTACCCATAAGGTGCTCTGGCCCGTCCTGCACTTCGCCAACATTGGCATAGCCATACTTGACCGGAAACGGAAACTGGCCCTCCTGAAAGGGTGCGCGCATTCGATGGTATTCGCCCTGTGGAACCCGATTATTGAATACCAGTGATTCCGTGCCCCGGCTGATCCCGGAATACAGCGTGCGCACGGTGACAATCTCTGCCCCGGCACCGTCAGGCCATCCCAGAGTCGCCGGCCGAAGCTCCCCCTGGCCCCGGGCAGTCACCCAAAACGCCTGATTCCCTGATGACGTCATAAACAGTCCATTCTCTTGTTATCTCCGTAAGCAAAAGCATCTACCCCAAACTATAGTCATAGAACGGGGCCTAACACACGTACCAGTCAGGCTATACGGAAACGCTCGGATATGGATTCGATTCGCCCGGCAACATTTCAGATTCCTGCCGCTGTGAGGGAGCTTGGTTGGGCTGCCCTACTGCTGTTTTTCGTGTTGCTGTCCGTGCACGAATGGTTCAGCCCTCCCGGCTGGTTCGGTCTGCTGGCGATTTTGATTTTTGCTACCCAAGGCGCCTTGATACTGACTCGATGGCCAGCCAGACAAAACTTCGGCTGGGCAAACCGCACTACCCTGCTTCGATCCATCCTCGTCGTTTCCCTGGTGGCCTGGGCACCGTTTCTGCCAGCTGCCGATTCTTCCGCGTTGTGGATATACGGCGTGGCCTGCCTCATTGCGCTGATCCTTGATGGCGTGGATGGTAAGGTGGCCCGGGCCACCAACAGCAACAGTGAGTTCGGCGCCCGGTTCGACATGGAACTGGATGCTTTGTTTATCTTCGGCTTATGCGTTGCCACGATGGCTATCGGAAAGGCCGGGCCGTGGGTATTAATGCTTGCCCTGATGCGTTACGCGTTCTTGGCCGCGAGCCATTTCCTGACGTGGCTCAACCAACCGCTGCCGGACAGTTTTCGGCGCAAAACCGTATGCGTATGGCAGGTTGTTACGTTGATGATCGCCATACTTCCGATTACCCCCACCGGGTTTGCCAGCACCACACTGGCCATGGCACTGGGCCTACTGGCCTGGTCGTTCGCGCTGGATATCCGCTGGCTCTACCAAAGGAGACAACACTATGAAAACTAAACTTGCCACCGCAACCCTGACAGCCAGCCTGCTCTCCACCGCTCCATTGCTGCAGGCAGAACCAACCAGGTTCCAGGTGGACGATGAGCACTTCTCCATGGTCTTTGAGGTGATGCACATCGGCTACGCCCCGGTCATGGGTATGTTTCGCGAGGTAAAAGGCGAATTCGTCTATGACGAACAGACCGGGGAGCTGTCATCCGGTGAACTGGCCTTTAAGGCGAACAGCGTATTCAGCAATCACGATAAACGGGATGATCACCTGCGAAACAAGGATTTCCTGGACACCAGAAGGCACAAGGACATCACCTTTACTGTGACCGGCTTTGAACGCACGGGAGATAACACAGGCGTCGTCACCGGCGATCTCACGCTTCTGGGCAAGACCAACCCGGTGGATGTGGATGTCACCCTCAACAAGGCTGACGTATATCCCTTCGGGCACGAAGAGTACACACTCGGCCTCAGTGCATCGACCGTGATCAAGCGAAGCGATTGGGGCATGACCTACGGAATTGACGAAGGCATGGTCGGCGATGAGGTAGTACTGCGTTTCGCGTTTGAGGCGATCAAAGACTAACCCCAACACGTGATAGCGATCACACTTTAGAGTGAAAGTGGCGCATTGTCGGACAACTTTCATGCCGGTTACGACAAAACTGGCTATGGTTACTCTTTAACCAAAAGCAGTGAAATAACAATAAGAAGGTGATTCTACATGCCTTACAAGACACTGATGGCCACCGCCGTAGCGGTGGCCAGTATTTCAGGTACTGCGTGGCTGTTGTCCGCAGATAACGACGGCAAGTTCCGTTGGCTGCCTTTCGGCAGCCAGTCTGATCATCAGGAAGCAAGCGCCATGGCGGGAGGCCCCACGCCAGCAACGAGTGAGGTCAACGGTCCGGTCGCGCCTGCGCCCTCTGACAACGCCCTGGGGTTCATGCTCGCCAGCGTTGCAGACGACTACCAGCGAAGCGCCCGCTACCCCGACTACTCGGTACCATTGACCACCGCCTAGGCTGAAGCTTACCAGGGTAACCGGTACCACCCGGTTGAATTGCCACTGGAAGACGACGGCCGCTTCGTCGTGACACTCGACAAATTCCGCTTTACCCAGGGCGAGCCCATTCTTGTGGTGGCGTCCCTGAGTGGCCGACAGGTGTTTGGGGATACCCTCTCGGCAACTCTTGAGTCGGCCACCAAGAGGGACAAGGTCGATTCAGCAGACCTGCCTGCCACGGAAGACAGCGGCTACTACCAGGGAACCATCAGTTCCGATCATGAGCCAGGCGAATACCGGCTGATTGTGGAGGCCAGGGTTGATGGAAGGCCAGTCCGGCATGTGTCGTCTCTCTCCATTGAACCTGATCTCGGCGACTTCGGTGGTATCGACTCACCCTATGTGTCCGGCAATGACCTGGTAATCCCGGTCCGTTTCGATCCGGACCATGCCGGCTACTATGCGCTCCATTCCACCGGTGACCTGGTTACCCGTCACCTTCTGGAAAACCAGGCTCGCTGGCTTCAATCCGAGGGTCTGCAACCGCTGAAAATCCTCGCGGTCATGGATCTTGCGGGGGCTGGCGGCGGTACTGAACTGGCCGACCTGGCGGTCAGCATCGCCTATAACGACAGCTGGTATAACTGGCCGGTAAAACAAGCGGTGCGTGCGTTCACCGGGATTGATCCCCAGCCCGACAACCTGGGCGTGGTCAATGACCTGCAAACCAACACCGCCCGCAACCTATCGGTAGGCCCCACGGCTATTCCCCGGCTGCGCTTCGTAGGCGGCGGCTCGTCCTACGGAGGCATTACCAAACCCTTCATTGCCGGCACAGATGACGGCGTGGTACCCACCCACTCCGCCTGCGGCGCCACCACCGCCAGCGGCATAGACTCGTGCTCCAACAGCATCAGTCTGGCGGGCAAGGTAAGCGGGCAGAATGGTCCTTCTGGCCTTTATTACAATCACTACCCGATTCTGATGAGCGAAGGCGCCAACCACAGTGCCGTGAAGGACACCCAGACCGGCAACATCTCCGTGCCGGTGGTGAACAACACTGTGCTCAATGGCCTGCAGATCGACTTTGCCAGCCGCACCTACAACCAGCGGGCCTGGTGGCAGCTTTGGGGCTCCGGTGACCAGTATGTCGAGGTCCCCAACTCCAACCAGACCAGCATGTCCAACCTGCTGTATACCACGCTCAACAACTGACACTACGGTTGTTGGCCGGGCTCAGGGATGAGCCATCTCCCTCCCTCTCGGTTTTCGCTGCTTTCTTTTTTAATTCGCAAACTATAGATTTATCCCTCCTTGCACCTCACTCTGCCTGACCGGAGCCAGTTACTTGATGTCTGACGCTCACAAATCCGATCTGTTGCTGGTCGTCGTTACCCTTCTGGCTGCGATCAGCTGGATGTTTTCTAAAGAAGCCGTTCTGATGATGCCACCGTTGATGTTCATGGCGGCCCGGTTTCTGATTGCAGGTGGGGTATTGGCACTGATTGCGCTGCCGGCCCTGCGCCGGTTGGATGCCGACCAGGTAAAACGGAGCATGGGCGTAGGCCTGGTATTCGGCATTGCCATGAGCTGCTGGATACTGGGCCTGTTCCACGGCGACAGCATGGGTGAAGGGGCGTTTCTCACCAGTCTTGGGGTTGTGATTGTGCCAATCATTGCCCGCGTGGTATTCGGTGAATCCCAGCCACTGAGTACCTGGCTTGCCATACCGATTGCGGTAGCGGGCCTGGCCCTGCTGTCCCTTGAAAACGGCTTCAGGCCAGATCCGGGGCAGCTGTACTTCGTTGTGGCCGCGTTTATCTTTGCGCTTTACTTCACGCTCAACACCCGGGCCGCCAATCAGCGAACGGTCACCAATAAACAGGGCGAAACAATCGAGAAGCGAAAGGTGCCGGCGCTGCCCCTGACCGCCCTGGCTCTGCTGACAGTGGGCCTGGTAACCCTGGTGGAGTCTGCTATCAGCGAGCCCTGGGCACCAACCCTCAACAACCCGCCGCCGATTCTGATGGTTTGGGTTCTGGCCAGTGCCATCGTTGGCACCGCCGGGCGCTTTCTGTTGCAGACCTATGCACAGAGCCTTTCGGTACACAGTCACGGCGTGGTGATTCTGGTCCTGGAACCAGTGTGGGTGGCCCTGTTCGCCGCAGCCTGGTTTGGTGAGACCATGTCATTGCTACAGCTGGCAGGCTGTGGGCTGATTTTCATGGCGCTGCTGGTGAACCGCTGGAGCGCTCTGAGCCGCGCGATTAAAGGCTTTCTGAAACCGGCAAAAACTGCCTGAAAGTGGTTGACCACGGGGAACGAAATCCGTATATTTCCACCCCGTTGCAGGACACAGGACCATAGCTCAGTTGGTTAGAGCGCTACCTTGACATGGTAGAGGTCCCCAGTTCGAATCTGGGTGGTCCTACCAATTCTGCAAAGAAAGTCAGTTACTTACGCGCAACGTGAGAACTGGCTTTTTTTATGCCTGCGCGAACCATCGCTACTTACCAGTCATCCTTTTCCTGTTTTTCCTTCTCTTCCAGCTCCGCTTTCCGTTTACGGATCTTTTCCAGCTTGTGTTCGGGAATTTTCATGTTGCTGCTGTCTCTGAGTAGCAGAAGACTGCCGATAACCATGCCGAAGGCGAGCAGGATAAATAACCATCCTATTGCGGGCATCGTGTTCTCCTTATGCTGGATTTTTTTCCTGGGCAGCCAACCACGCTGCCCCGCGCACGCCACTGGAATCGCCGTGTATCGCTGGCCGGATCGGGGTTGAGCATTCGCCACCAAAAACATACTGCGGCAGCCGCCCCGGCAGGGATTGGTAGAGTTCCGGCACATTGCTCATGCCTCCGCCCAACACAATTATATCTGGGTCCAGAAGATTGATAACCGAGGCCAGGCCTTTGGCCAGATGCTCAATATAGAGGTCCAACGTAAAACGGCAGTCGCGGTCTCCCTGCCGAGCGCCAGCAACAATCTCCTGTGCCGAGGCTTTGTCGCCCCAGGATAGCCGATGGGTCAAGCTGAAGCCGGTACCAGACAGAAAGGTTTCGTTGCAGCCACGTCGGCCACAAAAGCAAGGGCGATCATCCAGCTCTCGCTGTGGTGTCCAGGGCAACGGGTTATGCCCCCACTCACCGGCCACACCATTGGGGCCCGTCAACAGCCGTCGATCAATACTGATACCAGCACCACAACCGGTTCCCAGGATAGCCGCAAAAACCACCTCCACATTCTGACCTGCACCATCTGTGGCTTCCGATAATGCCAGGCAGTTGGCATCGTTGGTCAGGGCAACCGGTCGGCCGAGTAGCTGGCGAAGGTCATCTGCCATGGGCTTGCCATTGAGCCAGGTGGAATTGGCGTTCTTGATACGCCCGGTAACACCAGATACCGTTCCTGGAATACCAATGCCTACCGGTAAGCCGCGTTGGCTGGCATGTTGTTCAGCTCGTTCGATCAGTGATTTGATGGTAGCCAGGGTGGCCTGGTAGTCGCCGGCAGGCGTTGGCACCCGATGCCGAAAGTGCTCCTGGTGGTTCTCATCCAGCAGGATCACTTCCGTTTTGGTGCCTCCCAGATCAATACCGGTCAACCAGCGTTTGGACATTCGTAAAGATCGCCTTTGGTATCGGTTTGCTGCATAAACTGACTGCGCTTTTGGCTATAATCCCAGACTTTACCCATCCTAACCAGAGCGACCATCCCCGACCATGAGACGTACCCTGGACCTGAACGTTTCGGAATCCCAACTTGCCGTCGATGCACTCGCAGAGGCGTCGGGGCTCCCCAAACAGCGGATCAAGGATGCCATGGCCAAGGGTGCCTGCTGGTGGACCCAGAAGGGCAAGCAGGTTCGGTTGCGGAAAGCGAAGCGGGAGTTAAAGCCAGGCACCCGGATTCAACTGTTCTACGATGACCAAGTGCTGGGCCTCAAGCCGGACCAACCTGATCTGCTAGAAGACCTGGGGCGCTACAGCCTCTGGTACAAACCCCACGGCCTGTTAGCCCAGGGCTCACAATGGGGAGATCACTGCAGCCTGCTGCGCCTGGCAGAGGTTGCCCTGAGCAGGCCCTGTTTTCTCGTGCACCGCCTGGACGCCGATGCCGCCGGGCTGATGCTGGTAGCCCACGACAGTAAAGCAGCCGGAGCCCTGTCTCAACTGTTCTCCGGCCGCACCGTCACCAAAACCTACCGAGCGACAGTGACCGGCCAACTGAATGCGGATGACCTTGTCATCGACGCGCCACTCGACGGCAAGGAATCCCTGAGCCGCGTCACCACCCTGGCGATAGATCCCGAGGAAAACACCTCCGACGTACAGGTGCTTATCAAAACCGGGCGCAAACATCAGATTCGCCGGCATCTTGCAGGTATTGGCCACGCCATCGTCGGTGACAAGCTTTACGGCAGCCCCCACCCCTCCGGGCTTTGCCTGAAGGCCGTTCAGCTTCAGTTTGTTTGCCCACTGACCGGGAAAGCAAGAAACTTCAGCACCCCTTCGCAGGATTTTAACTAACGCTGTTGGTTACAGCCCCCGCAAAACAATGTCAGCTTTCTATACATATCAGATGCGTCATATCTGGGTTTTTCACCCGGGACCTGAAGAATACCTCGCCATCACAGTGCGTTAGGCTTGCTTGGAGCCTTGTGGCACATGCTATGCAGGGTTAACTGATGCCTGCATAGGTGTACCTTTCGGGAGTCAGCCGATATAGCAGTACGGTACGGATGCCCGCCTACAACACTCAGTCTGGATGAGGTAACGATAATGAAACTCAAGCGATTTCTTTCAGGTTTGATACTTTCGACGGCGGCCGCTATCGCTCCGGTGCATGCCGCTCCAATCCTCAGCGATATTGTCTTTGTCGTTGACGAATCTGGTTCTATGGGAACTGTCCAAGCCAACCTGCGGGCCAATATCGGCCTATTTGCCAGCATTCTTACCGGTACAGGCCAGGTTGACGCCCAGTACGGGCTGGTTGGCTATGGCGACAACGCAGTAGTACCACGCATGGTTACCGATCTCACCGATCCAGCCAGCTTTGCAACAGCAGCGCAGGGTCTAAAAATTAATGGTGGCACAGAGCCGGGTTACACCGCCACCGCCTTTGCCCTGAATGCCCTGGATGGGCAGAGTGATCTGTTTTCATTCCGGAGTAATGCCGTCAAGAACATCATCATTCTGACGGATGAACCATCCAATGGCGACTTCGCCTTCAGGGGCACGGTTGGAGGGTCTGCGGTCAATAGTTCGGTGCTGGATGGCCTGCTGACCTCCAATAACGCGCTCTATAACGGTGTTCTCAGAGGCACGTCCACTGAGAATTCGTACAGGACCTTGATCGAAGATCATGGCGGAACCGTGTTCAACCTGAACCTGTTCAACACTTCCGATCAGACGATTGTTCAGCAGTTCGTGACTGATTTTGCCAACGCAAAGCTCCAGGAAACCCTGGATTTCTGCCAACTGAACCCCACTAACCCGGCCTGTCAGCCGTCCGCATCAGTACCGGAGCCATCTTCCCTGGCGCTGATTGGCCTGGGACTGTTGGGAATCTTTACACGTTATCGCAGGCGCCCAGTGGCGCAAGTGGCGGTGTGAGTGCCTGAATAGCCGTGCACCAATGAAAAAAGCCAGCGTTTTGCGCTGGCTCAGATTGCTGACGAACCCCGGTTTTTCCGGGGTTCGTTGCGTTTGGATGCTGTTAAATTCCGTTGGCGGTGGATTGAGTCCAATAATCCCGACCGGATTCCCAACACTCCAGATCGACCAGTTTTTGGGCCCATTTCCGGATGGGCCTCTGTAACCCAGGTATACCAAGGGATTTGAGCCATAAAAGACGCGCCAGGATCTGCGCGATCTTCTTCATATTCTGGGCAGCGGCGGCCAACAGGCACTGTTCACGCACTTTCGAGAGCCCTCGCAATCGAGCGTAACGATGACCATGCAACTGTTTGGCATCGGCGAACGACCGCTCCACGGTTTCCTGTCGTCGTTTGTAGAGCGCCTTGCCCCACGGGGTTAACCGGTAACTATCTGTTCGGTCTTTGCTGTCCTGCCAGACATGCCGGGTAAGCACTTTGACGTGGTTGGCGCTGCGCGTGCATTGGCTTAATAGTGGGCAGTCTTTGCAGTGAGCCGGATTGGACTTGTACTCACGGTAGCCCAGCCGATTGGTCGTGGCGTAGATCAGTTGCTGACCTTGCGGGCAGCGATACGTATTCGCTTCAGCGTCATAGGTGAAGGCCCGCTTTGGGAGATAGCCCTTGGGCTTGTTTGGTCGCCGGTAACCCATGACCCCATAGATGCCCCGGTCTTCCAGGCCCTTGCAGATACCTGCCGTGTAGTAACCCGCATCCAGGCCCACACCCCAGACATCGAAGCCAAATCGCTCACATTGTCGATCGAGCCGGTCGAGGTAGGGGCGGCTGTCGTGCAGGTTGGCCGGCGTGGCGTAGCTGTCGGTGATGATGGCGTTGCGGCCATCGACGGTGCGGTGATCAAGGTAGAAGAAGCCCTTGGGCTTGCCTTCCCGAACCATATAGCCACTGTCCGGATCGGTACGGCTGATCTTGGTGTTTTTGGTCTTGGCTGGCTGCTCGGACAGCTTCGTTTTCAAGGGCTTTTTGCCCTGGGCTTTGCGATCGCCTTCGATGGCATCTTCCAGGCTGTTCAGGTAGGCCGCCACCTTCTCCTCCGCCTGTTTCAGATCGTATTTGTTCTTGTTGGCGTTGGCCTTGAGGTGCGTGCTGTCGGTGTACAACACTTCGCCGCCCACGAGGCCATAGCCCATGGCTTGGAGCACGATCTCATCAAAGATGTCCTGATAGATGGTACTGTCCTGGAACCGCCGCCGGCGGTTCTGGCTCAGAGTAGAGGCGTCCGGAATCTTGTCGGTCAGGTTGAAGCGCAAGAACCAACGATAGGCCACGTTAACCTGTATCTCCCGCACCAGCTGACGCTCACTGCGAATGCCGAACAGATAGCCCAGAAACAGCATCTTGAACAGCACCACCGGATCGAGTGCCGGCCGACCATTGTTCGAGCAGTACAAATGCCGAACCCGGTCACGAATAAATTCGAAATCGATGTACTGATCAATGTTGCGGAGAAGGTGGTTGTCGGGGACCAGCGATTCGAGACTGACCATCTCGAGTTCGTGTTGTTGCGGGGACGGCTCTTTGAGCATGGGGCAGCCTCTGAAAAGTCGATACCCCAATTACAACAAACCCCCGCCGAAATGGCGAGGGTTTGTCAGCAGTCTGAGCCAGCGTTTTGCGCTGGCTTTTTTGTTCTGATGCTAACCCGGCTTCTACACTTTGTAGAAATCCCGATACCAGTCCACGAAGTTGGCGATACCCTCTTCCACCGTGGTGTCGGGTTTGTAGCCTACGTCTGTGATCAGGTCATCCACATTGGCGTAGGTGGCCGGCACATCTCCCGGTTGCAGTGGCAGCAGGTTCTTTTCCGCTTTCTTGCCCACACGCTCTTCAATGATTTCAATAAAGCGGGACAGCTCTACCGGGTTGTTACTACCGATATTATAGATCCGGTACGGGCCTTTGCCGGTGCCAGGGTCCGGCTTCTCGCCAGACCAGTCCGGATTGGGTTCTGCCACATGGTCCAGGGTGCGGATAACACCTTCAACGATGTCGTCAATGTAGGTGAAATCCCGGCGGTGATGGCCATGGTTGAACACGTCAATGGGCTCACCGGCCAGGATCTTTTTGGTGAAGATAAACAGCGCCATGTCTGGCCGGCCCCATGGGCCGTAAACGGTGAAGAACCGCAGGCCAGTGGTGGGCAGGTTGTACAGGTGGCTGTAGGTGTGGGCCATCAGCTCGTTGGCCTTCTTGGAGGCCGCGTACAGGCTCAGGGGGTGGTCCACGTTGTCATGCACCGAGAACGGCATGGTTTCGTTGGCACCGTATACCGAGCTGCTGGACGCGTACACCAGGTGCTTTACATCGTTATGGCGGCAGCCTTCGAGGATGTTCATGAAGCCAACCAGGTTGGCGTCCACGTAAGCGTGGGGATTTTCAAGGGAGTAACGGACGCCGGCCTGGGCCGCCAGGTGCACTACCCTCTCGGGTTTGTGCTCTCGGAACAAGGCTTCCATTGCTTGTCTGTCCGCCACGTCCTGGCGCACTTCGGTGAATCCTGCCTTCCCGGTTAATCGGGCAAGCCGGGCTTCTTTTAGGTTTACGTCGTAATAATCGTTCACGTTATCCACGCCGATCACTTCATCGCCGCGATCCAGCAGTCGATGGGCCAGGTGTGAACCAATAAAGCCGGCGGTTCCGGTAACGAGGATTTTCAAGATCTGTTCTCCATGAAAAATGGCGCCCGGGGGCGCCTTTTAATGCTAACTCAGAATCGGAGGCCAGCGCTGACAAACGGGCCGCTGAGTTCGATATCCAGGTTGTCGTCGCCGTCCTCATAATCGAGAGATATCTGGCGATAGCCTGCCCGCAACTGCAGCAGCGACATTTCATACTGGCCATACACGTTGAAGTCATAGACCGAGTCGCCATCGTAGGAAATGGCGTTGGCGTCGCCACCCACAGACACGCCGGTGAAAGGCAGGTCAAAACGGGCGGCTACGTATACCAGGGGTAACACGGCGTCGGCCTTGGTTTCAGAGAACTGGCTGGTGTCGTTCCTGTTCTGAACAAGTAACTCGCCAGAGAAATCCCGAACGGTCAGGCCAAGATCCAGATTCACCCAGTTATCCAGGATTTCGTAGTACAGGGTCACGTCCAGCTGTTCCAGCTCCAGTTCGGAACGAACTGCACCAGAGACACCATCATAACCTGTGTTCAGCTGCCCATTACCACTCTGCTTCGTACGGGTATAAGCCAGCCGTACATTTGGCAGCACCGGAACCGGATGTTCGAAATACGCGGTGAGATTGGCGTTGGAATCGTTGCTGAGGTTCAGATCCCGCTCCAGATCGACCCGATCGTTGCCTTTGGAAGCTTCACCGGAATAGTCAGCGTCCCAGTAGCCAACCGTGGCGCCTACGCCCAGAATATCCGCGGAAACCACTGGAGCGGCAGCCAGCATGCTCGCGCCCATTACCATCATCAATTTACGCATATCACACCCGTTGTTGTCGGTTTTTATATTCAGTCGAACTGGATACCCAGACGACGCCCTACTTCTTCGTAGGTTTCAATCACTTCACCCAGGCCCTGGCGGAAGCGGTCTTTATCCATCTTTTTACGGGTTTCCTTATCCCAGATACGACAGCCATCCGGGCTGAATTCATCACCCAGGACAATCTGGCCTTCGCTGCGACCAAACTCCAGCTTGTAGTCCACCAGCAACATGCCGGCGTCATCAAACAGGGCTTTGAGTACGTCATTCACCTTGTAGGTGAGTTCTTTCATGCGCGCCAGTTCCTCAGCGCTGGCCCAACCAAAGCTGACCGCCAGTGACTCGTTCACCATGGGGTCGTGCAGGGCGTCGTTCTTCAGGAACAGCTCGAAGGTGGGTGGGTTCAGCTCCTGGCCCTCTTCCACGCCCAGTCGACGGCACAGGCTGCCGGCCGAGATATTTCGCACCACGCATTCCACCGGAATCATGTCGAGCTTTTTCACCAGGGATTCAGTGTCAGACAACAGCCCCTCGAAGTGGGTCGGTATGCCTGCTGCTTCGAGCTTGTCCATGATGAAGGCATTGAACTTGTTGTTCACCATGCCCTTTCGGTTCAGCTGTTCTTTCTTCTCGCCATCAAAGGCTGAGGTGTCATCCCGGAACACCAGTACAAAACGGTTCGGGTCGTCAGTGCGGAATACCGATTTGGCTTTGCCCGCGTATAGCTCTTCGCGCTTTTCCATTTAGATCTCCAAAATCGGACAGCGGCCTTGCCGGCCGCCCCGAATCAATACAGGTGTTCAAATAGTTGTGTGAGCAGGTCTGACGCGCTGTACTCACCAGTATAGCTATCCAGCCTCTCAGCTGTGACAAACAGGGCGTCTTCACGCTGTTCAACGTTCACGGTATGGGTATGGCGGGGTTCAGCCTTATTACTGAACCAGGAGAACCAGCCCGGGGTGCGTTCGTCTTCGGTACGGAAGTCCACGTGGAACCAACGCTCACTCCGGTTAAGGTCCTGGATGTCTGCGCCAATCTCCTCAAGGGAACGGTTCACTTCCGCCCAGGTGCGGCCGAAATCAAGCTCAACGCGCACAGCGACCGCCTGGTCATCTTCAGACAGCAGCCTCACCAATGGCTGGGCAATCATGCCCGATGCCGCCCGTGAGAACGACTTGCTGTCTTCACGCTGCTTCATGAATTCACCAAGCTCGGCCAACAGCGCTTCTTTCCTACCCTGGGCGCGGGTGTCGGATTCCTGATCCGACTGCCAGGCAACGAGCCCGTCAGGCGCATCTTCAAGCTCCAGAATCCGTAGCCGGATTTCGGTGGTCTTGCGTCGAATGCCCGGAGCCAATCGCATCTGCAAAAGCACCCGGGGCTCCTTAGCGACCGGGTCATCAGCCAGCCCCAGCATGTCACGGCTGCGCTTGCTGAAGTTGGCCAGTTCACTCTGGAGGATACCCAACTGGGGGTTATCGTAAGCCACGCCAAGGCCGGCATCGTTCATCCAGGCACTGGCAACCGGCCACAAGCGGCCGGGCACTTCGTTGACCAGAAGCCAGACACGACCATCCAGTTCCTCGATCACGTAGTTCTGATCCAGAATTTCCGAGGTCATGTCCGGTGGGCGCGGGATGGAAGATGGAAACAACCGGCGTGAATCGTCCGTATTGATGCTCCGAACCGGCATGATCTGGCTCAACCTGGAATCGTCAGCCCCCTCAGGCACGTTGATTGGCTCGCCCTCCGGCGCGTGAACGTATCGCTGGGAGCGGTCTTCCAGGATGCCACACCCAACCAGGGTGCTGGCCAACAGGAGCCCGGCTAACGGCCGGAACAGGAATGTCTTGGTGTTACGGGCTCTTCCAGGAACCTGCATCGAGTTACTCCGGTAAAACGGGAATCGGTTGGCCTCAGAGAACACCTGAGGCCGTAAGTGCGTCTTCCACCTCGGCGTGGAACTTCTCGCTCAGCGGCGTCAGCGGCAGGCGAATGCCCTCACCGATCATCCCCATGCGATGCAGTGCCCATTTAACCGGAATCGGGTTGGCTTCCAGGAACAGCTTGCGGTTCAGCGGCATGAGCAGGTCATTCAAACGACGAGTCTCGGCTTCGTCACCTTTGATCGCCGCCTCACACAACTGTGACATGGCTTTGGGTGCCACGTTAGCGGTGACAGACACGTTGCCTTTGGCGCCGGCCAGCATCAGGTCTGCTGCGGTCGCATCATCACCGGAGTAGACCGCCAGGCGGCCGTCCAGGGCTTCGATCAGCTCGGCACCGCGGGGAATGTTCCCGGTAGCGTCTTTGATCGCCACGATATTGGGAATATCCGCCAGGCGAAGCACGGTTTCATTCAGCATGTCGCAAGCAGTGCGGCCAGGCACGTTGTAAAGCATCTGACTCATGCCCGGCACGGCCTCGGCAATGGCTTTGAAGTGCTGATAGAGACCTTCCTGGGTTGGCTTGTTGTAGTAAGGCACTACCAACAGGCAGGCGTCCGCCCCCAGTTTGTGGGCTTCAGACGTCAGTTCAATGGCTTCCCGAGTGCTGTTACCACCGGTGCCGGCGATAACAGGAATCCGGCCATCGACCCGTTTTATGATGTGGCCGATAACCCGACAATGCTCCTCGGGGTCCAGCGTTGCGGATTCGCCGGTGGTACCCACAGCAACGATGCCGTGCGTGCCGTTTTCAATATGAAAGTCCACCAGCTTGTCCAGATCCTCCCAGTGAATGTCACCGTTTGGATGCATGGGCGTGACCAGCGCGACAAGGCTACCCGTAATCATAAAAACTCCGTCCGAATAAAAGCGATATGGTAATGTTGGGCTCGAACTGACACAAGGGAATTAAAGGAGATGTCATGTCATCCGTAGCATTGAACCAACCCGTGCCCGATTTTGAAGCCGAGGCGACCGACGATCAGATTATCAGACTGGCCGACCTCCGGGGTAAAAACGTCGTCATCTACTTCTACCCGAAGGACAACACACCCGGATGTACCACCGAAGGCCAGGATTTCCGGGACAGGATGCCTCAGTTCAGCGAGCTTGATACCGAAATCTTTGGTGTATCCAGAGACGGGCTCAAGGCTCACGCCAATTTCCGGAGCAAGCATCAGTTTCCGTTCCACCTGATCTCGGACAAAGACGAGGCCCTGTGCAAGCTGTTTGATGTGATCAAACTGAAAAAACTGTACGGCAAGGAGCACCTGGGTATCGAGCGTAGTACCTTTCTGATCGACAAAGAAGGCATCCTGAGACGGGAGTGGCGTGGCGTTAAAGTAAACGGCCACACCGACGAGGTCCTGGAAGCCGTCAAGGCACTCTAAACTACTCTGATAACGCCGGTGAGGGCTCGGATTCCTTCACCGGCCATGCGGCAAACACCGCCTTGAGCATGGTGGCCAGCGGAATGGCAAAAAATACACCCCACAGGCCCCAGATACCGCCGAAGAACAGAACCGCCACGATAATGGCGACCGGGTGCAGGTTGTTCACCTCCGAGAACAGGATAGGCACCAGCACGTTACCATCCAGCGCCTGAATGATGCCGTACGCCACCATTACCCAGATGAAGTGAGAACTCCAACCGAACGCAAACAGGGCGATCACTGCGACTGGAATGGTGACCACGGCAGCGCCGATGTAGGGAATGACCACACTTAACCCCACCAGCAACGACAGCAGCGCCGCATAGGGCATACCCAGCAGTTTGAAAGCGGCGTAAGTGACGACGCCAACAATCAGTATCTCAACCGCCTTGCCCCGCACGTAATTGGCGCACTGGAGATTCACCTCATGCCAGATGCGAACCATCATTGGTCGTTGGGGAGGCAGCATCCGGCCAATGGAAGCGACCAGCACACGTCGATCTTTCATGAAAAAGAACACCAGAATTGGCACCAGGACCATGTAGATCAGCAGTGCTACCAGGTCTGGAATGCTTGATAGAGAGAACGAGACCAGTACCTGGGTCATATGAGCGACTTCTGCCGATACCTGGCGGTATATGGTGTCTACTGCCTCCATGGAAATCAGATGAGGATATTCCTCCGGCAGGAGCTCAAGGTAAGACTGAAGCTCGCGAATGATTCGAGGTGCTTCACCGGCAAGGTTACTGACCTGCGTCCAGATCAGTGGCAACAGCCCGAAAATAAACCCGACCAGAACACCGAGGAACACCACAAACACGCTGATGATCGCCACCAGTTCGGGTACACCCATCTTGTGCAGCTTGGCAACCAGGCCCTGAAGGATAAACGCGATAATCAATGACGCGATCGCCGGTGCCAGCATGGCGCCGAACAGAATGACAAAAACCGTACCGGTAACCAGAAGCAGAAACAGAATCACTGCTTCTTCATCAGAAAAATACTTGTGGGCTAGACCGCGCAGAATTCTGACCATGAACAACTCCGGAAGATTAACCGCCGCACTTTATCACGAAACGGAATTCGCCGTGATGCTCTGACTGGCTGACCAAAGTATGAGAAGACATTCCAAGCCAGGCCGGGATATCCCGGGCAGAACCCGAATCCGTTGCAATCACTTCAAGCTCTTGCCCGGCATTCATGGCGTTGAGTTCCAGCTTGGTTTTGAGAAGTGGC
Organism: Marinobacter sp. KM021; assembly: GCF_050707965.1. Taxonomy (NCBI): domain Bacteria; kingdom Pseudomonadati; phylum Pseudomonadota; class Gammaproteobacteria; order Pseudomonadales; family Marinobacteraceae; genus Marinobacter; species Marinobacter sp. KM021. The sequence goes on along the minus strand of NZ_CP136129.1, from coordinate 936,368 downwards.
ATCGGGCAACGCAGCCCGGAGGCATCCAGAATTCGATCAGCCATGTTAAACGAACACCATTACCATTTATCCAATAATCGAGCAGGCATTATGCCGGGGGTGTTACCCTATTGCATCTCAAGTCTTCGTAATACAGATAAGAACTTTCCGGGCTATGCTGATATCAAAGTGGCAAATCCCCACGGGTGTGACTGAAATCCATGAATCGAACTGATCGCCAGAATCCTGTCTGCCGTTTACTGACCACGTTTGCTCTGGCACTCCCCCTGCTGCTCTCCGGCGGGTTCAGCCATGCCCAGGAATCCAGCCTGCCCAGCATAGGCGGCAGCGCGGGCCTCATTTCCGGCCAGCAGGAAGCGGAAATCGGCCAGCAGGTGATGGCGTCCATCCGGCGTTCCGCACCCCAGATACAAGACCCGCTGGTATACGACTACCTGCACGCCATTACCTACAAACTGGTGCCCTCTGCCCCGCTTGATAACCGGGAACTGAAGCTGGTTCTGATCGACAGCCCTGCCCTTAACGCCTTCGCCGTCCCGGGCGGTATCGTGGGCGTTAATGGTGGACTGTTCCTCAATGCCGCAACGGAACAGCAGTTTGCCTCGGTCATGGCCCACGAACTGGCGCATTTGAGCCAACGTCACTTTGCCCGCCGCATGGAGCAACAGGAAACCAGCGCACCGCTGACACTGGCCGGGATGATCGCCGGTATCGTGCTGTCCGCGGTTACCCAATCCGATATTGGCATTGCCGCCATCGCCGGCACCCAGGCCCTGTCAATCCAGAACATGCTGGCCTACAGCCGGGCCCATGAACAGGAGGCCGACCGGGTGGGCATGGAGATTCTGGCCAACGCCGGCCTCGACCCGCGCGGCATGCCGGAAATGTTCGAAATCATGATGAGACAGAACCGGTTACAGGGAAATCAGATGCCCGAGTACCTGTCGACCCACCCATTAACCCAGAACCGGGTCGCCGACAGCCGCAACCGGGCGGAACAGTATCCCGACGAACGCATCCGGGATGGCCAGGAATATCACCTGGTTCGTAGCCGCCTGCAGGTGCGTTACGCCTCGTCAGCGCAACTGGCAGTCGAGACGTTCGAGGATTACCTGGCAAGGGATGACGCCAAACGCAACGACGCCATTCGCTACGGGCTGGCTGTGGCCTATCAGCGCAACCAGCAATACGACAAGGCCGAGCGCATACTGCGGGAACTTCTGGACGGCAGCCCGGGCAGAATTACCTTTCAGGTGACCCTGGCCGACGTGATGCTGGACCAGAAACGTTATGAAGACGCACGGACATTGCTGCGGCAGGCATTGGCCAGAAACCCACGCAACTACCCCATCACCTGGACACTCGCCGAAATCGAGATTGCCGACGGCAATGGGGATACCGCCGCCGGCTTGCTGCGGGACCTGGCCCGGCGCCTGCCGGAACGGGAGCAGATCTGGTTACGACTGGCCGAAGCCGAGGGAATGGCCAGGAATATCGTGGGTGTGCACCGCGCACGGGCAGAATACTATGCCTTGATGGGGGACTTGCAATCCGCCCAACGTCAGCTGCGCCAGGCCCAGGAAAAGCTACCCGCCGGGTCTGCCGAGCGGCAGGTGGTCAACGAACGCCTGAACGACATTACTGACAGGCTGCAAGCCCGGAGAGGCTGACGGGGATGGTCAGGCGTTTCCGGCAGCTTTCAGGTTCATGTTGGCGGTGAAATCCAGCATCCGGCGCAGCGGGCGCAATGCGTCTTCACGCAGGGTCGGGTCAACCAGCACTTCCTGATCGCCCCGCTCCAACACCGCAAGCAGGTTCTCAAAGCCGTTCATAGCCATCCAGGGGCAGTGGGCACAACTGCGACAGGTGGCGCCATTACCCGCCGTTGGCGCTTCAATCAGCGTCTTGTTGGGCGCCAGTTGCTGCATCTTGTAGAAAATACCGTTATCCGTGGCCACGATGAATTCTTCATTGGGCAGCGTCTGGACCGCGTGAATCAACTGAGAGGTTGAACCGACCACATCAGCCATCTCCACCACCGCGTCGGGAGATTCCGGATGCACCAGTACAGCTGCCTCGGGATAGAGCGCCTTGAGATCTTCCAGGCCCCGATGCTTAAACTCTTCATGCACGATACAGGAGCCATCCCACAACAACACATCAGCGCCCGTTGTCTTCTGCACGTAGTGGCCCAGGTGTTTGTCCGGCGCCCACAGGATCTTCTCCCCTCTGGCATCCAGATGCTCAACAATGGCCTGAGCGCAGCTGGAGGTCACCACCCAGTCCGCCCTCGCCTTTACGGCCGCAGAAGTGTTCGCGTACACCACCACCGTCCGGTCCGAATGTTGATCGCAGAAAGCGGAAAACTCATCCGCGGGGCAGCCAATATCGAGGGAGCAGGTAGCCTCCAGCGTGGGCATCAGCACCCGCTTCTCGGGATTGAGAATCTTGGCGGTTTCACCCATGAAACGGACACCAGCCACCACCACCGTAGACGCAGGATGCTGGTTACCAAACCGTGCCATTTCCAGGGAATCGGCAACACAGCCGCCGGTTTCCTCGGCAAGACGCTGGATATCCGGATCTGTGTAGTAATGGGCCACGAGCACAGCATCCTTCTCTTTGAGGGCTGCCTTGATGCGTGCCTCAAGCTCAGCTTTCTCGCTGGCACTCAGGGCCTTTGGCTCCGCTTCGTGTGCCAGATGTTCCTGAACAAGGATACGGTCTTGCGCTCGTGTCATTTCTGGATCTCTGAAGTTACTGTTACCGCGAGAGTATATCACTTCCGGGCGTGTTTTCATGGGGCTGTAACATAGCCTCCCGGGCACCCGGAAAATGAGTACGCCCATGCTGACTAGATGGGTTCGTTAAGCCAAAAAAAAAGAGCCCTGGGGGCTCTTTTTTCCACAAAACCCGGCGTCGGGCCTTGCTATTTGGTGGGTCGTGAAGGATTCGAACCTTCGACCAATTGGTTAAAAGCCAACTGCTCTACCAACTGAGCTAACGACCCATAACAGGTTGCCGGCGTTTGCCCGGCGAATGAAGGCACTCAAGACCACCATTCCGCAATTTGGTGGGTCGTGAAGGATTCGAACCTTCGACCAATTGGTTAAAAGCCAACTGCTCTACCAACTGAGCTAACGACCCAAACGAGGCGCACATATTACTGAATTTTTTTTGCTGATCAACCCCTTTTTGCGGGATTTACCAACTTTTTTCCGGGACCGATCAACAAGCAGACAAGCGGCTCAATCTGTGATCAGAGTCACGCCTTCTCGAGGTACTTCCGAGCCAGATCCGCAGCACCCGTATTCGGATAATTATCCACAACACTCTGCATGCGGCGTTTCGCTTCGTCTTTTTCGCCCATTCGATCGAGTGTCACCCCGAGCTTGTAGACCGCATCTGGCGCTTTTCGGTGATCACTGAAACGGGTAGAAACAATAGTGAATGCCTGCTTGGCCTGCTCGAGGCGGGGTTCCGCCAGGTACACCTCACCCAGCCAATAGTAGGCATTGACGGTAAGGTCCCCTTCCGGATATTCATCGATAAACTCATACAGCCTACTGATGGCGGTATCAAAGTCTTTCTTGTTCCGGATCAGATCAATGATTTCGTTATAGGTTTTCTGCTCATCCGCACCGGGGGATCGGTAAACCCTGGCCGGCGTTAGCTGGCCACCCTGACCAGATTCGGCTGCACGGCTTGATTCCCGGGTGTTTTCGGCCTTGCGCTCAACAGCCTTGGACAGGTCCAGTATCCGCTGGTCCAGATCCACGTAGCGATCCCGACTTTGCTGCTGCAAGCGGCTGATCTGATGCTTCTGTTCTTCCACCTGCCCTTGCAGCCTGCGCACATCGCTCTGGAGCTGCTGGATCATGTAGAACAGTTCCGCCGTAGCCTGGTTATTACCCGACTTACGCTGGGCCTCAGAGGCATTGTTCTGAAACGCGGGTGCAGACGACTGTGCCAGACTGACTCCCGCCAGGCCGAGGCCCAGCGGGAGCAGCACTGTCGCCATGAGCAATTTTCTCATGGGACCTTCCGATCATTGATTTCGATTACTTGAACACCAGCTCAACGCGACGGTTCTGTGCCCAGGCACTTTCGGACGAACCACGAACAGCCGGCTTCTCTTCACCATAGCTTACGGTTTCGATCTGGCCACGGGAAGCACCATTAACGATCAGGAAGCGCTGAACCGCATTGGCACGACGCTCACCCAGGGCAAGGTTGTATTCCTTGGTACCACGCTCATCGGCATGACCTTCAAGACGAACATTCTGGCGTGGATTGTTGGCCAGGAACTGGGCGTGGGCAACCAGAACATCGCGAGCTTCCTGCTTGATCTCGGAGGTATCGAAATCAAAGTAGAACGTAGTGATGTTGCGCAGTGCTTCCTGCTCAGCCTGCTGGCGCGCGGCCTGACGCTCTTCTTCGCTCAGACGAGAGGAAGAAACGCCATCACCATCGGCGCCGCCATAAACGGTGGAACCACCGTCCTGATCAATAGCGGCCACATCGGAGCCATAAGCACCGTCTTCCATGGTATCGCCGGTGGAGCTACAACCGGCTACCAGGCCCACGGACAACAACATCGCAAACGCTTTAGTCTGTACTGACAGTTTCATGTGTGCACTTCCTTATCGTGATTGGTTTATTGGACAACAACGTGTTCAGCGAACGATAGGGCCCCAGGCGGGCTCACGGACATCACCGTCTGATGCCGGCAGGCTGTACGCCGCCCCGCCATTTGCCGAGACAACCGTGAGCACGCTGGTACCGTTTTGCTGTGTGGCATAAATCAACAAGCGTCCATTTGGTGAAACGCTCGGTGATTCATCCGATTCGGTTCGGGTAATGACAGATTCTTCCCCGTTTTTCAGGTTCGTGCGGGCGATATGGAACGCCCTCTCCCTTTGATGCACGTAATACACGTACTCGCCTTTGGCATCCGGTCTTGGGCGGGCGTTGTATCGGCTGCCAAAGGTAATGCGCCTTGGTTCGGCACCCGCTCTTTCCATATGGTAGATCTGGGGGCCGCCTGAACGGTCTGACGTGAAATAGATTCCCCGGCCGGTGTGATCCCAGGCACCCTCAGTGTCGATGGCCCAATGGTTGGTCATCCGGGTCAGGTTGCCTGAGGCAATATCAAGCCGGTAGATCTCTGCGTTACCGTCTTTGGACAGAGTCAGCAGCATGGACTTGCCATCCGGTGACCAAGCGGGTGCCGAGTTCAGACCAGGAAAATCCGCCACCTTCTTGCGGTTTCCACTGGCCAGTTCATGAACAAACACCACAGGCTTGCCGGTTTCAAAAGACACATAGGCTAGCTGCTTGCCGTCCGGAGACCAGGCGGGAGACAAAATGGGCTCGCGGCTTTCAAGGCGGATTCTTGAGCGCTTTCCGTCTACATCGCTGACGTGCAAACGATAGCGGGCGTTATCGCCGTCTCCGGTCACCGTGACATAGGCAAGCTTGGTCGAGAACACCCCCGGATCCCCGGTAATAGCCTCGTACACCCGATCACTGATGTGGTGACCGAGGGTCCGAATGTTACTGGCCGGTGCGCCTGCGGTTTCGCCGAGAATACGTTCCTCCCGGTTAACATCAAACAGCTCGTACCTTGCTTCGATACGGTCGCCTGAACGGGTCAACTGCCCCACCAAAACATAGCGCTGCCCCAGCAGACGCCAGTCCCGGAAATATACTTCCGAGCGCTGTGAAGGCAGACTCAGCATCCGGGACGGCTCAAGCGGGCGAAACTCACCGCTCATGGTCAGGTCTGCCTGCACGATGGTGCTGACTTTGTCGCCCGCCGGCATGGAACCGCTTTCGGCAAACGGCACCACCGCAATCGGTATCGCGGCGTCGGCACCTTCGGTGATGCGAATCAGCAGCTCTGCCCTCGCCTGACCGGCCAGCAGCATTAGAACAACCAGTGCTGCCAGCGCCGTGGTAAAGGGAAATCCCTGACGATATGAGTCATGTGCGTTCAATGTCATAGGCCTCACCGCAACCGTTGCGGATTGAATTCAATAGTAAACTGTCGGAAATAACGCTCAAACGTATCCCGATCTGAAGGAATCGGATACCGGTTCAACGACCGGACTGCACCCAACGCCGAGTTATCAAATGCCGTGTTCCCGCTACTGCTGACCAGACGGGCGTTAACCAGTTCCCCGGTCGGCAGCAGCGTTATCTGAACTCTGGCCGTCATATCTTCCGTCGCCGACGACGGCGGGTACCAAGCCTGGCTCAAACGCTCACGTATAAGTGCCTGGTACTTTTCGCTTTCTGACAGCATCTGCGCTTCACGGGCACGGGCCGCAGCGGCCTCCTGCTGGCGCCGGGCTTCCGCCTCCCGCTCTCGGCGGGATTCTTCGGCCAGGGCTTCGAGTTGCTGCTCTCTCAATCTACGCTCGGCTTCCTGGCGTTTGCGTTCCGCTTCCTGGCGCGCAGCCTCTTCTTGCCGTTTACGTTCAGCTTCTTCCTGCCGGCGACGCTCTTCCTGGCGACGTTTCTCTTCCTCGGCTTTGCGCTTTGCCTCTTCCTGCCGTTTGCGCTCTTCTTCAGCGCGCTGGCGCTCGCGCTCTTTGGCCTCTGCCTCCGCTTTCTGGCGCGCAGCCTCCTGTTCCCGTGCCTGCTGCTCGGCCCGTTCACGAGCCTGAGCTTCCTGGCGCTTGCGCTCTTCTTCCCGCTGCCGCGCCTGTTCCTGAGCCTGCCGTTCGGCTTCCCGCCGGGCCTGCTCTTCCTGCTGTCGACGGCGCTCTGCTTCCTGCTGCTGGCGCTCACGCTCCTGTTGCTGGCGACGCTCCTGCTCGCGATCCCGCTGATCCTGCTCATCCACCACCGGGCTCGGCCGGGGTTCCGGGCTGACCAGCCGCGCAGAAATGGTTCTGGGCTCAGGCTCAGATATCGGCGATGTCCAGGACCAGCCAGCCAGCGCAATCCCGACAATTAACAGGTGCAATGCCACAGACATAAGCACCGGCGATTTCATCGGAGCCGTATCGGTACTGATGGTTTCCCGTTCGTGACCCTTCACAACAATAATGCCACCCTGTTACGGCCTTTCCTGAGGTGCGTCGGTTATCAAGCCAACCCCGGTTGCGCCTGCAGCCTGAAGCTCAGCCATTAGCCGAACCACTACGCCGTACTCCACGAACTCGTCACCACGCACCAGCACTTCGCCATTGGTGCGCTGTGACAGAATATTGGCCACCTGTTCACGCACCTCGGCCAGCGTCATCGGGTCGCTGCTTCGGTCGCCGATATCCATGTAATAGGCGCCGTTGGCGTCTACCGAGACGGTAATGGATTCAACATCTTTGTCTTGCTGAATCGGGTCTGATGTCGTTTGGGGCAAATCCACCTTTACGCCCTGAGTCAACATTGGAGCTGTCACCATGAAAATAATGAGCAGTACCAGCATCACGTCGATGTAGGGCACCACATTTATCTCAGACATCGGCTTGCGCTTTTGCTGGGGCATCAAGCCCATACCTTTCATGCCGCTCATGCCGTTTTCCTCCCGTTATCGACGAGTGCCATCAGGCCGCCTGGTCATTATTATGGACTCGGCGATGCAGAATGCTGGAAAACTCCTCGGCAAAGGTTTCATAGTTCTTCAGCAACGCATCCGACATGGCAGAGAACCGGTTATAAGCAATAACGGCCGGAATCGCTGCAAACAGACCCATGGCCGTTGCAATCAGCGCCTCCGATATACCCGGGGCCACCGTGGCAAGCGTTGCCTGCTGCACCTGAGCCAGACCCCGGAAGGAGTTCATGATGCCCCACACGGTACCGAACAAACCCACATACGGACTGGTTGAACCCACGGTTGCCAGGAACGGAAGATGGGTCTCCAGACGCTCCTGCTCCCGGGAAAAGGCAACCCGCATGGCCCGCTGGGTGCCTTCCATGACGGCGTCGGCATCGCGACTTTGCTGGCGCAGACGGGAAAACTCCTTGAAACCAGCCCGGAATACGGATTCCATGCCGGAAAACGGCGTCGGGTCTGCATTCACCTCTTTGTAAAGCTGCCCGAGGTCCATACCGGACCAGAAACGCTCCTCAAACGCCAACTGCGCCTGCTTGGCCTTCCGGAACACCTGAATGCGTTGAAAAATCAAAGCCCAGGACACCACCGATGCCAACACCAGCAACAGCATGACCAACTGCACCAAAACCCCGGCATTGGCAATCAGATACCAGACTGAAAGTTCCGCTTCCACTGTGCACTCCCAACTAAGTTTGTATGCTTTTCAATAAATTAAATTGAATTCTTTAGAATCTCTTGCATGTTCTCGGGCAACCTCTTGGGCTTGCCGGTATCCAGTGCGATGCAGGCAACCCGCACATCGGCTTCGCACAATAACTGCAGGTCTGCCGCTCTGAACACCCGCTGCCTGAAGTTCATCCACACCCGGGACGACGCTGTGGGCTCCGCAGTAACCAGTAGCTGGTCGTCCAGTTTGGCCGGCACCTTATAGTGCAGGCTCATGCGCTGAACCACGTAACTTGTGTTGTCTTCCAGGCCGGCCCTCAAACCAACACCGTGGCTGCGTACCCACTCGGTTCTGGCCCGCTCCATGTAGTGAAGATACTTGGCATGAAAGACGATACCACCCGCGTCTGTATCTTCTATATACACCCGGATGGGCAGTTCAAAGCGTTCTTTCGTAGCGTTTTCATTCAAAGAGGTCGTCCTCAGCACCGGATTTCGGGGCCACCACGCCAAAATGGCGGTAGGCACTGGAAGTCACCATTCGCCCCCGGGGCGTTCGCACCATAAAACCCTGCTGAATCAGGAACGGCTCCAGCACGTCCTCGATGGTCCCCCGCTCTTCACTGATGGCCGCAGCCAGGCTTTCCACACCCACCGGGCCGCCATCAAACTTTTCGATCATGGCCAGCAACAGGCGGCGGTCCATGTGGTCAAAGCCCTGGTCGTCCACTTTCAGCATGTTCAGAGCCTGGTCGGCAATGTCGGCAGTGATGTGGCCGTCTGAGCGAACCTCGGCAAAATCCCTCACCCGCCGCAGCAGGCGGTTGGCAATTCGTGGTGTACCCCGGGAACGGCGGGCTATCTCGAATGCCCCCTGTTCATCGATGGTCACCGAAGACAGCCGTGCCGACCGGAGAATGATGTGCGTGAGGTCCTGGGTGTTGTAGAACTCCAGACGCTGAACAATGCCAAAGCGGTCTCGCAGTGGCGATGTCAGCAAACCCGCCCTGGTTGTAGCGCCCACCAGGGTGAACGGGGGCAAATCCAGTTTGATGGATCGGGCCGCCGGACCTTCGCCGATCATGATGTCCAGCTGATAATCTTCCATCGCCGGATACAGTACTTCTTCAACCGCCGCGCTCAGGCGATGAATCTCGTCGATAAACAGTACATCGCCTTCTTCGAGATTGGTCAGCATGGCGGCCAGGTCGCCGGCTTTCTCCAGTACCGGGCCAGAGGTGGTCTTGATCGACACCCCCATCTCGTTGGCAATAATGTTTGCCAACGTAGTCTTACCAAGGCCTGGGGGGCCGAAGATCAGCACATGGTCCAACGCTTCCTGGCGGCCCCGGGCAGCGGAGATAAAGATTTCCATCTGCTCGCGAACCGTCGGCTGGCCCACATACTCAGACAGCAATGTCGGGCGAATGGCCCGATCATGCACTTCCTCGTATTCACCGGCCTTTGCCGAGATCAGTCGGTCAGATTCAATCATGGCATTATCCGCTTGCTGGGAATAAACAACGTGCCCAAAGCTTTGGCCTGACGTTCAAGTTGCCCCAATTGTACAAAGGGCATTGTTGGAGTCACGTTACGCTCTATACACATTGGTGTCATGGGGCGACACAAAAAAGGCCAGGCAGTGAATCCACTACCCGGCCGGGATCATATTTCGCAAGGCCAGACGAATCAGCGCTTCGCTGGTCATGTCGGGCTCAGCCACCTTACTAATGGCCTTGGCGGCTTCCTGGGGCTTGTAGCCCAGGGCAATCAGCGCGGCCTCGGCCTCGTCTCTCGCGTCGTGGCTTGCCGCCGGCGCTGTTGTGGAGCCGCCCGGAGTTGCTGAACCCGGTACCGTCGGGGTGAACTGCCCTTCCAGTTGGCCAATGCGGTCAGTCATATCAATCAGGAGTCGCTCGGCAGTTTTCTTGCCGACCCCCGGCAGCTTCACCAGGGCGCTGACATCGCGGGCCTCAACACAGCGTATAAACTGTTGGGCATCCAGGCCGGACAGTATGCCAACAGCCAGTTTAGGGCCAACGCCATTGACCTTGATCAGCAGCCGGAAAAGATTGCGATCCAGCCGGGAGGCAAAGCCATACAGGCTCTGGGCGTCTTCTCTGACCGCAAAATGCGTGTGTAAGGTAACTTCCTGCCCGGTTTCCGGCAGGTGAAAGAAGGTGGTGTAGGGAATGTCGACTTCATAACCCAAACCGGAGCACTCCACCAGTGCGTGGCCGGGGGCCTTCTCTATCAATATGCCTCGGATTCTACCGATCAATGCAGGCCTCCTGGGGCTTGTCTGAGCCTGTTATTGTTGCCGAACCCGCCCGCTTCGCGCTTTGCCACCGGTGCCGGCGAGCTTTAGTATGCTCTGGTTCATGTGGGCATGACACAGTGCGATCGCCAGGGCATCCGCCGCATCTGCCTGGGGCTTGCGGGACAAACCCAGCAGTGCCTGGACCATATGCTGAACCTGGGATTTGTCAGCGCCACCGCTACCAACCACCGCCTGTTTGACCTGGCGAGCGGAATATTCATGGACAGCCAGGCCGCTGTTGGCGGCACTGACAATCGCCGCGCCCCTGGCCTGCCCCAGCTTAAGGGCTGAATCCGGGTTCCGGGCCATGAACACCTGTTCAATGGCGAACTCTTCCGGGCGGTACTCACCAATCAACACAGCAAGGCTATGGAAAATGGTTTGCAGGCGTTCCGCCATGGGCTTTTCACCCACCCGGATACAGCCGCTGTCGATATACTCAATCTGGCGGCCTTCCGCACGAATGATGCCGTAGCCGGTGATTCGTGAGCCAGGGTCTACACCCAGGATGATGGCCATCCGCGCGCCCTCAGAGATAGCTTGAGCAAAAGCACTCAGCCCGGAGGCCCCAGGGGCAACCTCCGGGCTTGTGTATCACTCGTTGTCTTCGGCTTTGTTGCCTTCAACCGCTTTGGCTGAGCGACGCAGGCGAATGTGCAGTTCTTTCAGCTGCTTTTCGTCTACCGCACCCGGCGCCTGGGTCATCAGACAGGTGGCGCTCTGGGTTTTCGGGAAGGCGATGACGTCCCGGATGGACGACGAACCGGTCATCAGCATCACCAGGCGATCCAGGCCGAAAGCCAGGCCGCCGTGTGGCGGGCAACCGAACTTCAAAGCGTCCAGCAGGAAGCCAAACTTGGCGCGAGCTTCCTCTTCTTCGATACCGAGGATGCGGAACACCGTTTCCTGCATCTTGCCGTCGTGGATACGGATAGAACCACCGCCCAGTTCGGTGCCGTTCAGCACCATGTCGTAAGCGCGGGACAACGCATTGGCCGGATCGGCCGCAAGCTCGTCCGGGCTGCAGGACGGCGCAGTGAACGGATGGTGAATAGCGGTGAGGCTGCCGTCTGGCAGTTCCTCAAACATCGGGAAGTCCACCACCCACATCGGCGCCCACTCGCAGGTAAGCATGTCGAGGTCATGACCGACTTTGATGCGCAGTGCGCCCAGGGCTTCGTTGACCACGGTGGTCTTGTCAGCACCGAAAAACACGATGTCGCCATCTTCCGCCGCAACGCGCTCCATGATCGCCATGGCCACGTCGTCGCCCAGGAACTTAATGATCGGCGACTGCAGGCCTTCGACGCCCTTGGCCAACTCATTGACCTTGATGTAGGCCAGGCCCTTGGCCCCGTATATGCCGACAAACTTGGTGTAATCGTCAATCTGCTTACGGGTCAGCGCACCACCCTTCGGCACACGCAAGGCTGCAACACGGCCTTTCGGATCTTTCGCGGGTCCGGCAAAGACCTTGAAGTCCACGCCTTCCACCAGGTCGTTCACGTCTTGCAGTTCCAGCGGAATACGCAGGTCCGGCTTGTCGCTGCCGTAACGCTGCATGGCCTCGGAATACGGCATGCGCGGGAATTCCGGCAGCTCCACATCCAGCGCGTCTTTGAACAGCGCACGGATCATGTCTTCGTTGAGCTTCATCAGGGTCTCTTCATCAATGAAAGAGGCCTCGATGTCGACCTGGGTAAACTCCGGCTGACGGTCTGCCCGCAGATCTTCGTCTCGGAAGCACTTGGCGATCTGGTAGTAGCGGTCAACGCCCGATACCATCAGCATCTGCTTGAACAGCTGCGGCGACTGGGGCAGCGCGAAGAAGGAACCTTCGTGGGTACGGCTGGGCACCAGATAATCACGGGCGCCTTCCGGGGTGGCACGGGTCAGGATCGGTGTTTCCACATCCATGAAACCGCGGCTATCCAGGAAGTTGCGGATGTAACTGGTTACCCGGGAACGGAAACGCAGACGGTTGATCATTTCCGGGCGGCGCAAATCGATGAAGCGATAGCGCAGACGAACGTCTTCACCCACATCTACGTGCTCGTCCAGCGGGAACGGCGGCGTGGCAGCGGCGTTCAGGATCACGACTTCCTTACCCAGCAGCTCCACCTGGCCGGTCGGCATGTTGCTGTTCTCGGTGCCCGCCGGACGGCGACGCACGCGGCCGGTGACTTTAACAACAAACTCGCTGCGAACCTTCTCCGCCAGAGCAAAGCTCTCAGGGGTGTCAGGATCGACAACCACCTGGGACATGCCATCCCGATCTCGCAGATCCAGGAAGATAACCCCACCGTGGTCCCGGCGGCGGTGTACCCATCCACAGAGAGTGACTTCCTGATCGATGTGGGATTCGTTGATCCCACCGCAATAGTGACTGCGCATATCGGTTCCCGTTGTATCTGAATGTGTTCTTGGTTTGCCGCATCGGGCGGGGGGTGTGCTTTCCGAAACACGCTGTGGATACGTCCCTGTACGCTCTGCTCCGCCATCCATGGCTCCGCAAGGTTTCGGAAAGCACACCCCCCGCCCGACGCTACGTCGTTCTTGGCCGCACGGTGTTGAGGCGCCGCCGGTAAAAGCCGCCCATTATAAACACAATGACTGTGAAAATCAGGCGTCCCCAAGCAGAATTGAAGCCAGATATTGAACACCGGGATGACTATCAAAAAACCGGGGGCTAGAATGCATGGTTTGAGCGGACCATGGAGTAAGACGTTGGCCACCAGAGCGGAACAAAAACTGAAAACCCGACGGGCTTTGATGGATGCCGCCCTGGCACAGTTGAGTGCGGATCGGGGCTTTGGCAGCCTGAGTTTGCGGGAGGTGGCCCGGGAAGCCGGCATTGCCCCTACCTCCTTCTACCGGCATTTTTCCGAGCTGGATGAACTGGGTCTGGCACTGGTCGATGAAGGTGGTGTTGCGCTGCGACAGTTAATGCGCCAGGCCCGCAAGCGAATAGCCCGAAATGGCAGCGCCATTTCCACGTCAGTCGATACGTTCATGGAGTATCTGGGCAACAACTCCAACCTGTTCCGCCTGATGCTGCGCGAGCGCACTGGGGTATCGAAACCGTTCAGAACCGCCGTCAAGGCCGAGATCGATCATTTCGTTACGGAACTGGCAGATGACCTTGGACGGTTTGCGGATGAACAGAACAAGCCTCTGGCCGATGCCCGGGTTGTGGCCGAAGCCATGGTGACACTGGTTTTCAATCAAGGCGCGGAGGCGCTGGATGCGACGCCCAAGGAGCGGGAGGAACTAAAGCACAAGCTCAAAACCGAGCTGCGGATGATTCTGGTGGGCTCCCAGACCCTGGCGCAGTGGCAGCAGGGCCGGGAATAAAACCATTGAAGTTCAAGCGAGGTGATGGAGCAGCGGTTTCAGCTTCTCTTTGACCTGCGCCAGTGCAGCCCCTTCATAGGGCACCGGTGGCTGCTTGCCCCACACAGGGCCTGGCCAGGCCGGGTCACCTTCAAAGCGCACGATGTGGTGCAAATGAAGCTGCGGCACCATGTTACCCAGCGCCGCCACATTCATCTTGTCGCCACTGAAAAGCTCCATCATGCCCCGGCTAAGCGTGGAGGACTCTTCCAGCAACCGCACCTGTTGCTTATGGTCCAGCTGGTAGATTTCCCGGATGTCCGGCACCGCCGGCACCAGAATTATCCAGGGCCAGGTGCTGTCGTTCATCAACAGGATTTCGCACAGGCGGCTGCAACCCAGGTAGTGGGTATCTGCCGCTAGCCTTTCGTGTAGCTGAAACATCACCGGCCCTCTCGATCAGCCCGCGGAATGAAACTGGTTACGGCCGCGGCCAATGGCGTAGTAAACCAGACCATGGCGCTCGAGCATTTCCGGCTCGTACAGGTTACGACCGTCAAACACCGCCGGCTGTTTCAGGGCGCCGGCAATCAGGTCGAAGTCCGGCGAACGGAATTCTTTCCACTCGGTACAGATGGCCAGCACATCGGCACCTTTCAAGGCCTGTTCTTTGGTGCCACACAGGGTCAGGCCTTCGTGGTCACCGTAGATGCGCTGGGTTTCTTCCATGGCTTCCGGATCAAACGCCTGCACCGTAGCGCCGGCCTTCCAGAGATTTTCCATCAGCGTCCGCGAGGAGGCTTCACGCATGTCGTCAGTGTTCGGTTTGAAGGCCAGGCCCCAGACCGCAACCACCTTGCCTTTCAGATCACCCTGGAAGAAGTGGCTGATCTTGTCGAACAGCACGTGTTTCTGAGCGTAGTTAACGGCTTCTACCGCATTCAGCAACTTGGCCTCGTAATCGCAATCACCGGCCGTCCGGGCCAGGGCCTGTACGTCTTTCGGGAAGCAGGAGCCACCATAGCCGCAGCCAGGGTAGATGAAGTGGTAGCCGATACGGGGGTCAGAACCAATGCCCCGGCGCACCGCTTCGATGTCGGCACCCAGGCGTTCGGCCAGGTTGGACATTTCGTTCATGAAGCTGATCTTGGTGGCCAGCATGGAGTTGGCAGCGTATTTGGTGAGTTCCGCCGAACGGATATCCATAAAGATCATCCGGTCGTGGTTGCGGTTGAACGGGTAGTAAACCTCCCGCAACAGCTCCGCCGCCTGTTCGCTGTCGGTACCCACCACAATGCGGTCCGGCTTCATGAAATCGTTGATGGCGGCGCCTTCTTTCAGGAATTCCGGGTTGGACACCACGTCGAAATCCAGCTCCAGGCCGCGCTTGTCGAGCTGCGCGCGTACCGCTGCCTTTACCTTGTCACCGGTGCCCACGGGTACGGTGGACTTGTCGACAACCACCTTGTAGTCATCCATGTACTGACCGATGGATTTCGCCACCGCGAGCACGTATTGCAGATCGGCAGAGCCGTCTTCGTCCGGCGGCGTGCCCACGGCAATAAATTGAAGGGTGCCATGTTTGACAGCCTGTTCGGTGTCGGTGGTGAACGACAGACGACCGGCTTCCACGGTGTGTTTAACGATGCTATCGAGGCCTGGCTCGTAAATCGGAATCTTGCCGTTCTTCAGTTTCTCGATCTTGCCCTGATCCACATCCATACAAAGCACATCGTGACCAACATCCGCAAGACAGGCACCTGTTACCAGGCCCACGTATCCGGTTCCAAAAATCGTAATTTTCATCCAGTTGTTCCTGAAATTAGTTGCTTGAAGAGGTTATCGGGAAGCTTTTTTCTTCTGCCAGACCGATTCCCAGGCCAGAGCGGTACGCACGATGGTATTGAGATCATCGTAATCCGGCTGCCAGCCCAGAACATTCTTGATTCGCGTGTTGTCGGCCATCAGTGCTGCCGGGTCGCCGGCGCGGCGGCCGGTTTCAGTTACCGGAAAATCGACACCGGATTCCGCCTTGACCACATCAATGACTTCTCGCACGGTAAAGCCGCGGCCGTAACCACAGTTGAGCACCTGAGACTCGCCACCCCGGACCATGTAATCCAGCGCCATCACGTGGGCCTTTGCCAGGTCTTCAACATGGATATAGTCGCGGATACAGGTGCCATCGCGGGTTTCGTAGTCAGTGCCGAATACACTCATACCATCGCGCTGACCGGTCACACATTCGCAGGCCACTTTGATCAGGTGCGTCGCCTCCGGCGTTGCCTGCCCCAGCAGTCCCTCCGGATTAGCGCCGGCCACATTGAAGTAGCGCAGGATAACGTAGTTAAGGTTACTGGCCGCAGCCAGGTCCATCATCATCCGCTCGCTCATCATCTTGGAGGCGCCATAGGGATTGATGGGTGCCAGCGGCAGGTCTTCTGTCAGCACCGTTTCCTCTGGCATGCCGTAGACCGCCGCGGTGGAAGAAAACACCATATACGGCACCTGGTGGCGCTCAACCGCTTTCAGCAGATTCAGAGTGTTACGGGTGTTATTACTGTAGTACTTGAGGGGATTGGCGACAGACTCCGGCACCACGATGTTCGCTGCAAAGTGCAGCACCGCTTCAAACTTGTGGGCGGAAAATACGGCTTCTATCGCGTCTTCATCCGCCAGATCGGCTTCCACCAGCTCCCCGGCGGTTACCGCCCAGCGATAGCCGGTAGAGAGGTTATCAAACACCATAATGTCGTGGCCCGCTGCTGCCAACTGACGCACAACGTGGCTGCCGATATATCCGGCACCGCCGGTAACAAGAACTTTCATGAGTCTGTGCTTCCCTTCCCTGAGTGTTGTTGGCGGCGCTGCCGGATTTCCCGACGGCGCCGGCTGAAAAATTCGGAGATCACCCGACCGCACGGTTCGGCCATCACGCCCCCGCAAACCTCTACCCGCCAGTTCAGATGCGGCTCTTCAAGGGTTCTTCTGGCCGACTCGACGGCACCCGCTTTGGGCTCAGCGGCACCATACACTAACCGGCTGATACGACCGTGGACAATAGCTCCCACACACATGGTGCAGGGCTCCAGGGTTACATACAGCGTAGCACCCGCCAACCGGTAGTTCCCCACCCGAGCCGCAGCATCCCGCAGGGCTCTGATTTCCGCATGGGCGGTCGGGTCGCAGTGGGAAATCGGGGCATTGAAACCCGCCCCAATCTCCCTGCCATCCAGAACAACAATGGCGCCAACCGGCACTTCACCGGCTGCCCCGGCCTGGGCGGCAAGCTCCAGTGCCCTGGCCATCCAGCGCCGATCTTCCGGAGTGTCGTTCACTATCCCTTATCCCCTGCCTCGACTTACTCCCACTCAATCGTCGCGGGTGGCTTGGAAGAGATGTCGTAGGTCACACGGGAAACGCCAGAAATCTCGTTAATGATCCGGTTGGAAACCGTTTCCAGCAGATCATACGGCAGGCGCGCCCAGCGTGCGGTCATGAAGTCCACGGTCTCCACAGCCCGGATGGCAATCACGTATTCGTAACGGCGGGCATCGCCTACCACACCGACGGATTTCACCGGCAGGAACACCGCGAACGCCTGACTGGTCTTGTGGTACAGATCCGCACGGTGCAACTCTTCCAGGAAGATGGCATCGGCGCGGCGCAGGATCTCTGCGTATTCCTTTTTCACTTCGCCAAGAATACGGACACCCAGACCCGGCCCCGGGAACGGGTGGCGGTAAACCATGTCGTAAGGCAGGCCGAGCTCAAGGCCAATCTTGCGAACTTCGTCTTTGAACAGCTCCCGCAGCGGCTCAACCAGTTTCATCTTCATGGTTTCCGGCAGGCCACCCACATTATGGTGGGATTTGATGACATGGGCTTTACCGGTTTTGGAGGCGGCAGATTCGATCACATCCGGGTAGATGGTGCCCTGGGCCAGCCAGTTCACGTCTTTGATCTTGGCGGCCTCGGCATCAAATACATCAATAAAGGTGTTGCCGATGATTTTGCGCTTCTGCTCAGGGTCGTTAACACCCTTGAGCTTTGACAGGAACAGGTCTTCGGAATCGGCACGGATGACTTTAACGCCCATGTTGCTGGCGAACATGTCCATCACCTGATCGCCCTCGTGCAGGCGCAGCAGGCCGTTATCCACAAACACACAGGTGAGCTGGTCGCCGATGGCCTTGTGCAGCAAGGCGGCGGTTACCGAGGAATCCACACCGCCAGACAGCCCCAGCAGAACCTTTTCGGAGCCTACCTGCTCACGAATCTGGCGAACGGCGTCATCAACAATCTTGGCCGGTGTCCACAGGGCCTCACAGCCACTGATATTCAGGACAAAGTGCTCGAGAATCCGCTTACCCTGGAGGGTGTGGGTCACTTCCGGATGGAACTGGACACCGTACAGGTTACGGCTGAGGTCCTGCATGGCGGCAATCGGCGCGCTCTCGGTAGAGGCTAAAAGTTCAAAGCCTTCCGGCATGACAACTACTTTGTCACCGTGGCTCATCCAGACATCGAGCAGGGATTCACCCGCAGGTGTCAGGTGGTCGGTAATGTCCTGCAGCAGAGGGCCCTTGGCCCGGACTTTCACCTGAGCGTAGCCGAATTCGCGCTTCTCAGAGCTGGCAACACGGCCGCCCAGTTGCTCCGCCATGGTCTGCATGCCGTAGCAGATGCCCAGAATCGGAATGCCTTTGTCGAACAGCCCTTCCGGTGCACGGGGACCACCCAGTTGGGTTACCGATTCCGGACCACCCGCCAGGATGATGCCTTTGGGATTGAACTCGTTGAGTTCTTCGTCTGTTACGTCAAAGGCCTTGATTTCACAGTACACGCCGATTTCGCGCACACGGCGGGCGATCAGCTGGGTGTACTGGGAACCGAAATCAAGAATCAGGATACGGTGGTCGTGAATGTTCTGAGCCATGGAGTCCTCGGGCTTTAAAAAAACAGCGCGGCCCGGAAACCGGGCCGCGTCAAATCAGGCAGTTTTTAGCCGATTCGGTAGTTGGGAGCTTCTTTGGTGATGGTCACGTCGTGCACGTGGCTCTCACGCATCCCGGCGTTGGTAATGCGCACAAATTCCGGCTTGGTACGCATCTCATCCATGGTTGCACTGCCTGTGTAACCCATGGATGCACGCAAGCCACCCACCAACTGGTGCACGATGTTGCGCATGGGGCCTTTGCAGGCCACACGGCCTTCAATGCCTTCCGGCACCAGCTTTTCAATACCCTTGCTGGCGTCCTGAAAATAGCGGTCGCTGGAGCCCTGCCCCATGGCACCGATAGATCCCATGCCGCGATAGGCCTTGTAACTCCGGCCCTGGAACAATTCCACTTCACCCGGGGCTTCATCAGTACCCGCCAGCAGGCTACCAATCATGACACTGTGGGCGCCTGCCGCGATGGCTTTTGCGATGTCACCGGAGAACCGTATACCGCCATCCGCAATCACCGGTACGCCGCGCTCTTTCAGTGCGGTCGCCACATTGGACACCGCCGAAATCTGCGGAACACCAATACCGGCGACAATACGGGTAGTACAGATGGAGCCGGGGCCTATGCCCACCTTGACCGCATCCGCGCCGGCATCGGCCAGGGCAATCGCCGCATCCGAGGTGGCTATGTTTCCGCCAATCACCTGAACGTCAGGGTAGTTCTGCTTTACCCAGCGAACCCGGTCAATCACACCCTTGGAGTGGCCATGAGCGGTGTCCACTACGATCACATCCACGCCCGCTTCGGCAAGCGCTGCAATCCGGGCATCGGTATCGCCACCGGTGCTCACCGCCGCACCCACTCGCAGACGGCCCTGCTCGTCTTTGCAGGCCAGCGGGTAGTCTTTGGCTTTCTGGATATCCTTGACGGTAACCAGGCCCCGCAATTCGAATTCGTCGTTCACTACCAGAACTTTTTCAATGCGGTGACGGTGCAGCAGTTCCTTGATTTCCTCCAGGCTGGCACCCTCTTTGACCGTAACCAGCTTTTCCTTCGGAGTCATGATGTCACGCACCAGGGTATCCATCCGGCTTTCGAAGCGGATATCACGCCCGGTGACGATGCCGACCAGATCAGTGCCGTCGACAACCGGAAGGCCGGAAATGCTGTTGGCCATGGTGATATCCACCAGTTCCCGAACCGTTGTCTCCGGTGTGACGGTGATCGGATCTTTCACCACACCACTTTCATATTTCTTGACCTTGCGTACGGCAGCTGCCTGCTGCTCCACTGACATGTTCTTGTGCATGATGCCGATGCCGCCTTCCTGAGCCATGGCAATGGCCAGCTCGGCTTCAGTGACCGTATCCATGGCCGATGACACCAGCGGAATATTCAGGGTGATGCCTTTGGTCAATTGAGTCTTCAGCTCCACCTGATGAGGCAGAACTTCGGAATATCCGGGCACGAGGAGAACGTCGTCAAACGTGAGGGCTTCTTCGGCAATACGCAGCATTTGGGTCCGCCTTTTGAACATGCTAAGTTTGGAAATTCCATGCTGTACCCGCGGCGGCACAGCAAAGCAAAATCCTTAATCGATCTATTATAAAGTGGTGCCAACAGACAGTAAACCGCGAGGTTTTTGGCGTTTGGTTGCATCTTTTTGAATTTCCGTTATTTTTACCCCTCTCTTTCGGCTATTGCGTATGAATAATCACGGAGCGCGCCCTTTGATACCCCCTTATCCGGATTCCCGGCCCCGGGCCCTGTCGGTCAGTGAACTCAACCATCAGGCACGCCATCTGCTGGAAACCAGCTTTATGCAGGTGTGGGTGGAGGGCGAATTGTCCGGATTTTCAAGACCTTCCTCCGGGCACTGGTATTTCTCCCTGAAGGACCAGAAGTGCCAGGTACGCTGTGCCATGTTCCGGGGTGCCAATCAACGCCTGCGCACCCTGCCCCGTGAAGGCGACCAGATTCGCATCCGCGGCAAGGTCACACTCTACGAGAACCGGGGCGACTACCAGATCATTGTCGAACACCTGGAGCCGGCAGGGCTGGGCGAATTGCAACAGGCCTTTGAGGCCCTGAAGATGAAACTGCAATCGGAGGGCTTGTTTGACCCGGCCCGAAAAAAACCGGTTCCAGCCACACCGCGCCACATTGGCGTGGTGACCTCACCCACGGGTGCCGCCATCCATGACATATTGACCGTGCTGGCCCGCCGCTGCCCGGCCATCCCCGTCACCCTCTACCCCACAGCAGTTCAGGGCCAGGCCGCCACGGCCGACATCGTCAACGCGATCCAGCGCGCCCAGCAACACGGCGTGGCCGATGTATTGATCATCGGGCGCGGCGGCGGCTCACTGGAAGACCTGTGGTGTTTCAATGAAGAAGCAGTAGCCCGGGCTATCGCCAGCTGCAGCATTCCAACTGTCAGCGCGGTGGGCCACGAGGTTGACGTGACCATTGCCGATTTCGTGGCAGACCTTCGTGCCCCGACACCCTCGGCCGCCGCTGAGAAGGTTTCCCCGGACCAGAGCCACTGGCTGCGCCGGCTGAACGAGCAGGAACTTAGGCTGAGTCAGGCGGCGCGCCGGTTAACCCAGCGCCTGCACACCCAACTTGGCCACCTGTCTGCGCGGCTGCGGGACCCGCGCCGGGAGTTGCAGGAAAAAGCGCAGCGCATGGATGAGCTGGACGTACGGCTGAACAAGGCGATCGCCCAGCGACTCATCCAAACCCGGGTAAAAGCCGATCACCTGACCCAGCGCCTTGCCACCCAATCCCCACGCCGGACACTGATCACCGCCCGGGACCAGGTGACCCGTCTCCACGAGCGGTTGGAGATGGCCACCCGCCACTACCTGAAGCAGCAACAGGAACGTTACCAATACAACGCCCAGGCACTCCACGTTGTCAGCCCGCTCGCCACCCTGGGGCGGGGTTACGCGATTGTCAGGGATGAGCAGAACCAGATTGTTCGTGACGCCAGCCAGCTTGGCGAAGGCTCCGCCATCACCGCCCGGCTGGGCCACGGCAGCGTTACGGCGAAGGTGACGGAGATCAATTCCAACGGGGATTAAACGGACAAAAACGGCCAACTACGCCTATGGTCTAGTAGCCCCTGTTTCTAAAGCTCCTACAGTTGTGCATAACAGCCACAGAACAATAACAGCACAACTGAGGTGGAAAGCATGACATACCACTCCGAGTTCCGCCGGTCCATCGACCAACGGGATGACTTCTGGCGCGAGCAGGCCCAGAACATTGACTGGATCGACACCCCGAACACCATCTGGCAGGCACTCGATAACGGTCACGGCCAGTGGTTCCCCGATGGCCTTCTGAATACCAGCGACGTGGCCCTTGACGCCAACATCCGGGCGGGCCGTGGTCAACAGACAGCCCTGATTTACGATTCGCCGGTGACCAACAGCCAGCAACACTTCACCTATGACGAATTACGGGATGAAGTAGCCCTGTTTGCCGGCGCCCTGCGTGCTCGCGGGATCGAGAAGGGTGACCGGGTCATTATCTACATGCCAATGATTCCGCAGGCAGCCATTGCCATGCTGGCCTGTGCCCGCCTGGGCGCCATCCACTCAGTAGTGTTCGGTGGGTTTGCTGCCCACGAACTTGCCGTGCGTATTGAGGATGCCAAGCCCAAGGCGCTGATCACTGCCTCGTGCGGCATTGAAGTCACCAAGGTCATTGAATACAAACCGTTGGTGGACAGGGCAATTGAGCAATCCAGCCACAAGCCTGAGCTATGTGTGGTGTACCAGCGGCCGCAAGTCACAGCCAACCTGTCGGAAGGACGGGATTACGACTGGAACGACATGACCGCCAATGCGGAGCCAGCAGACCCGGTGCCAGTGAAAGCCACCGACCCGCTTTATGTACTTTACACCTCCGGCACCACCGGCAAACCAAAAGGCGTGGTGCGGGATAACGGCGGCCATGCCGTGGCCCTCAAATACAGCATGAAACTGGTCTACGACGCCAAACCCGGCGATGTCTTCTGGGCGGCGTCAGACGTGGGCTGGGTGGTAGGCCACAGCTACATTGTCTATGCGCCTCTGTTCGCCGGCTGCACCACCATCCTGTATGAAGGCAAACCGGTGAAAACTCCGGACGCCGGTGCGTTCTGGCGGGTAGTCCAGGATCACAAGGTGAACATGCTGTTCACCGCGCCCACCGCCTTCCGCGCGGTACGCAAGGAAGACCCCGAGGCAGACCAGCTAAGCCGCTACGATGTCTCGTCGCTGAAACGCATTTTCCTGGCCGGCGAGCGGTTGGACCCGCCCACCTACGAATGGCTGAAGGAACACACGGGCCTGCCGATTCTCGACCACTGGTGGCAGACCGAAACCGGCTGGGCCATCTGCTGCAACCCGGTAGGCATTGAAATGATGACCACCAAACCGGGCTCGGCGACGGTACCGTCACCCGGCTTCAATGTGCAGGTCGTCGATATGGAAGGCAGCCAGGTACCGGCCGGCGAACAAGGCCAGATAGCCGTCAAACTGCCCCTGCCACCGGGGTGTCTGATGACCGTATGGGGCGACGACAAACGCTTCCAGAGCAGCTACCTGAATCCGATTCCCGGCTTTTACAGCTCCGGCGACGGCGGCTTTATTGATGACGACGGCTACGTGTTCATCATGGGCAGGACCGATGACGTGAT
Source organism: Marinobacter sp. KM021 (assembly GCF_050707965.1). Classification (NCBI taxonomy): domain Bacteria; kingdom Pseudomonadati; phylum Pseudomonadota; class Gammaproteobacteria; order Pseudomonadales; family Marinobacteraceae; genus Marinobacter; species Marinobacter sp. KM021. Next base: position 912,840 of record NZ_CP136129.1, on the reverse strand, counting down.
CAATGTCGCCGGACATCGCCTGTCCACCGGCGAAATGGAAGAGGTGGTGGCTTCTCACCCAGCAGTCGCGGAATGCTGTGTTGTAGGCGCCCACGACGACATGAAGGGCCAGATCCCGGTCGGCCTGGTGCTGATCAAGGACGGCGCAACCATAGACCAGGATGAACTGGAAGAAGAACTGGTAGAAATGGTCCGCGACAAGATTGGCGCCATAGCCTGCTTCCGTCGGGCCATGGTGGTAGAGCGTTTACCGAAGACCCGGTCTGGCAAGATTCTGCGCCGCGTGATCCGCCAGATTGCGGACGGCGAAGAGTACAGCGTACCCAGCACCATTGATGATCCTGCCATTCTGGAAGAGATCAGCGAGAAATTCGTGCGCTGACCTACCCCACCCGTGTACACGGACCACAACACAACTCTGCCTCAAAGACCGGCAGAGTTGTGTTTCATCCTTATGACAACCCATTGTTTTTTATCAATTAAAATCCCGACACTGATCACTAAAAAAACAATTGACGCCCCCCAAAGTCGGTCTATACTGAAAATTGCTGTGCTCTTCTGCAGCGGTATTTGACGAATGCGCTACAACGTCCTGCCCAGGCTTCGCGTTGCCCCTTCCTCAGTACGCTCCGGACGACTCAGCATCGACGGCTTCCGCTCAGGCGGAAACCGCGTTTGTATGGATCCAGAGTCTGTGCGAAACAAGAAGGTCCCGTGAGGGCAAATTTTCAGAAAGACAGGAAAGATCGATGTCCGATACCAAAACTGGCCACGTGAAGTGGTTCAACGAATCCAAGGGCTTTGGCTTTATTGCCCAGGAAGGCGGCAGTGACGTTTTCGTTCACTACAGTGCAATCAACTCCAACGGTTTCCGTACCCTGACAGAAGGTCAGCAGGTGCAGTTTACCGTTACTCAGGGACCCAAAGGCCCCCAGGCGGAAAACGTAACCCCTCTGTAAGGGCAAAGGTTTACCGCCGGATGCCCCTCACGGGCAGACGGAAAACAGAACGGCCGGCAACTTTGCCGGCCGTTCTGCGTTCTGGCGTAGACAGAACCGGCTATCAGACCGCTTCCGCCGCTTCCGGCGTCTTTGCTGCCGGCATATCCGTACCCACCGCCTGAGCCACTGCTGAAAACAGCGCCTGCAGGGTTGCCGAGGTGGTATCTTCCGCCAGGGCCGCTGCGCTGCAATGCTGACCATTGGCGGTCAGGCGAATACAGGCCAAGGCATTGGCGTTGGTGCCCTCGCCCAGGGCAAACTCATCGTATGCCTCTACCGCCACCGTGACGCCAAAGCGCTTGGTCAGGCCGTCAGACACCGCTTCAACCGCACCCAGGCCGCGGCCTTCAAAGGTCACGGGAGAAGTGTCGCTACCGACCACCACTTCGGCACGAACACCCTCTTCGTCCCGATGCAGATCGTAGGAACGCAGTGACCAGTCTTCATGAACCTTCAGGTAGCGATCTTCGAACAGGCGGTGGATGGTGTGGGAGTCAATCTCCCCTCCGTTTGTCTCGGCTTCTTTCTGGACCACTTTACTGAATTCGATCTGCAACCAGCGCGGCAGGGTAATGTTATAGTCCCGCTCCAGCACATAAGCGACGCCACCCTTGCCAGACTGGCTGTTGATACGAACCACCTCTTCATAGCGACGCCCCACATCGAACGGATCGATGGGCAGGTAGGCCACGTTCCAGGCGTCGCCTTCGTTGCGGCGGGCCAGGCACTTGCGAATGGCATCCTGATGGCTTCCAGAGAAGGCGGTAAACACCAGCTCGCCAGCATACGGATGGCGCGGGTGGGTAGAAATCTCGGTACAGGCTTCCACCACCTCGGTAATTTCCGCCATGCCGGACAAGTCCAGGGTCGGATCAATGCCCTGCGAATACAGGTTCATGGCCATGGTCACCAGATCCATGTTGCCAGTGCGCTCCCCGTTGCCCATCAGGGTACCTTCGATCCGATCAGCGCCGGCCATCACGCCGAGCTCAGCCGCAGCCACCGCACAACCCCGATCGTTATGGGTATGCAAGCTGATGCTGATGTATTCGCGATACCGGATGTTTTCGCAAATCCACTCCACCTGGTCAGCAAACACGTTGGGGGTAGACATCTCTACGGTTGCCGGCAGATTTATAATCACCGGCTGCCCCTGATCAGGACGCCACACGTCGGTCACCGCATCAATCACTTCCGCAGCGAAGTCCAGCTCGGTGCCGGTGAAGCTCTCCGGGGAATACTGGAAAGTCCAGTCGGTGTCCGGGTAACGGGCTGCGATCTCTTTCACCAGGGTGGCGCCGTTGACAGCAATCTCTCGGATGCCGGCTCGATCGAGACCAAATACCTGCTCCCGCTGCACGGTAGACGTCGAGTTGTACACGTGCACGATAGCCTGTTTTGCGCCCTGCAAAGCCTCGTAAGTGCGTTCAATCAGTTCCGGGCGGGCCTGGGTCAGCACCTGAATCTTCACATCGTCCGGAATCCGGTTTTCTTCGATCAGCTTGCGACAGAAATCAAAATCCGGCTGGCTGGCGGCTGGAAAACCAATCTCGATTTCCTTGAAGCCCAGCTTGACCAGCAAATCGAACAGGCGCTGCTTTTGGGCGACAGACATGGGCTTGATCAGCGACTGATTGCCATCGCGCAGGTCAACGGCGCACCAGGTGGGTGCTTTCTCGATAACCTGGTCCGGCCAGCGGCGGTCTTTCTTGGCAACCGGTTTGAAGGCGACGTATTTACGATGATCAAAGGCCATAATGGAACATTCCTTTCGCTGTTCGTATCAATGGAGAGAGTGTAACGCCCAAACGACGCTATTTGGTTGCTATTTTAGCTCAAAACGACTATCCATAAGCTAATTATTGCCAGCTTAAATGGATTAACGACATATGATTGCGGACAATGAAAAGACACTGGTCAGAATTGACAAAACTGACCGGAAAATCCTGGAACAATTGCAGAAAGACGGATCACTGACCAACCAGCAACTGGCGGAGAAAGTCGGGCTTTCACCCTCCCCCTGCCTGCGTCGGGTACGGGCGCTTGAAGAAGCGGGCATCATCGTGCGCACCGTGACCATTCTGGACCACAAGAAACTGGGGTTATCGCTGACCGCCATCATCCTGATCGGCATGGACCGCCATACGCCAGAGCGGTTTGCCGCTTTCGAGGAGCAGGTGGCGGCCTTTCCAGAGGTTCAGGAGTGTTATCTGATCACCGGCCAGACTGCCGATTACATGCTGAAAGTCGTGGTGCCAGACATGGATCATTACCACCAGTTCCTGCTGAACCGCATTACCCGTATCCAGGGGGTCAGTGGTGTGCACTCCAGCTTTGTACTGCGGAGAGTGATCGACAGTACCGCCCTGCCCCTGGGTTATCTTTCCTGACGGGCCAGCTCTGCCAGGTAAGCCCTGGCCATACATTTCAATTCCACCACCAACTGCTGGCCCTGTTCGTCCGGCAGGGTGGCCGCAAGCCTGAGGATGGTTCCGGCAGATCGTGGCAATAACAGGCTGGCGGTCCAGCTGCGTTCTTTCGGCAGTGCCGGGTACTCCTGCTGGAGCCTGGCATCCAGGTCTCGAGCGTTGCTGTAGAGTTCCCGCAGGTCCAGCTCCCGAAGTTCTGGCATGGACTCGACGCCGCTCCAGATTGCCGAATAGGCAGGTTCGGTGCGGTAGAAGTCGTAGAACTGATCAATCAGCACGTCCACGGCGTCATGCAGGCTCAGCTCTGGCAGCTTTTCCCGCATCGCGGTTTCCATTTTCTCGACATGCCCCTCAGCAATGGCATGAACGATGGCCGCCTTGTTCGGAAAATATCGGTATAGGGAGGCTAACGACATGCCAGACTGCCGGGCAATGGCAGACATACTGGTGCCATCCACACCATTCTCATGAAAAATGGCCGCGGCATGGCTGAGGATATTGCTCACCCGCTCCCGACTGCGCGCCTGAACCGGTCGCCGGCGAGGTGTTACGTCGATAGATTCGTTAGTCATCATCTGTACCTTGTGAAGCAGGCTCCGTACAATAACGTCCACTTTACGACAAAGAAAGGCAGAAGCAGGCCAGATGCCCTGCCAATTAGTCTTAACCCCCACTTTTCAATAAAGCGGAAGACACGATGCGAGCAAGCCGTTACCTGATTGCCACCCAGAAAGAGACACCTTCAGATGCAGAGATTATCAGCCATCAGCTGATGCTGCGCGCCGGAATGATCCGGAAGCTGGCCGCCGGCCTCTACACCTGGTTGCCCATGGGCCTGCGCACCCTGCGTAAGGTGGAACGAATTGTTCGCGAAGAGATGGACAAAAGTGGCGCCCAGGAAGTTCTGATGCCAGCGGTACAGCCTGCCGAACTCTGGCAGGAATCCGGTCGCTGGGAGCAGTATGGTGGAGAACTGCTGCGCATGAATGACCGCCACGGCCGGGACTTCTGCTTTGGCCCGACCCACGAAGAGGTCATCACCGACCTGATCCGCAACGAGCTGAAAAGCTACAAGGAACTGCCGGCTAACTTTTATCAGATCCAGACCAAGTTCCGTGATGAGCGCCGCCCCCGCTTCGGCGTTATGCGTGCCCGCGAGTTCATTATGAAGGACGCCTACTCCTTCCACCTGAACGCAGCTTCGCTGGATGACACCTACCAGGTCATGCACCAGACCTACTGCAACATCTTTGATCGCCTCGGGCTGGATTACCGGCCGGTGCAGGCGGATTCCGGTGCCATTGGTGGCAGTGCCTCCCACGAGTTCCATGTGCTGGCATCCTCCGGCGAAGACGCCATCGTGTTCAGTACTGAAAGCGATTACGCCGCCAACATCGAAAAAGCCGAAGCCATTGCCCCTGCGGGCGAGCGCCCGGCGCCCGGCGAGGCCATGACCGAAGTGCACACGCCAGGCCAGAAAACCATCGAAGCCGTTTCCCAGTTCCTCGGCCTGCCGGCAGAGCGCAGCGTGAAGACCCTGCTGGTCAAAGGTGAAGCCGACGAGAACGGCGAGTCCGGCCTGGTTGCACTGATTCTCCGGGGCGATCACACCCTGAATGACATCAAGGCAGAAAACCTGAACGGCATTGCCGAGCCGCTGACCATGGCCACCGAAGAAGAAATCGAAAAGGCCATTGGCTGCAAACCCGGCTCTATCGGCCCGGTCAACCTGGCTGTGCCTGTGATCGTCGACCGCAGCGCTGCCCACCTTGCAGACTTCGTGTGTGGTGCCAACAAGGACGACTACCACCTGACCGGTGTTAACTGGGAGCGCGACGTACCCCTGGGCCGGGTAGAAGACCTGCGCAACGTGGAGGAAGGTGATCCCAGCCCGGATGGCAAGGGTACCCTGGAGATCCGCCGTGGTATCGAGGTCGGCCACATCTTCAAACTGGGTAACAAGTACAGCTCCGCCATGAACGCCACCGTTCTGGATGAAAACGGCAAGACGGTGATCATGGAAATGGGCTGCTACGGCATCGGCGTTTCCCGCATTGTGGCCGCGTCTATCGAACAGAACCATGACGACAAGGGCATCATCTGGCCAGACGCCATCGCTCCGTTCCAGGTGGCCATTGTTACTCTCAATGCCCACAAGAATGCGGTAGTGGCCGAAGCTGGCGAGAAACTATACAGCCAGTTGCGCCAGGCGGGTTACGACGTACTGCTGGATGACCGTAACGAACGCCCGGGCGTGAAGTTCGCCGATATGGAATTGATGGGCATTCCTCACCGGTTCGTGATTTCAGAGCGCGGGCTGACCGCCGGCACCCTGGAGTACAAGGGCCGCCGCGATGAAGAGAAACAGGACATCCCGGTGGAAGAAGCGCTGGCGTTCCTGGTGAAAGCCTCCCCGAAGGGCGGCCTCTGAGGCCGCTCGATCATCGCTTGGGCTGCCTGCAAGGGCAGCCGGGCGGTTTTCTGACCAGCCACTCTAACGGGCGCCAACGACCCCCGGTTCCATTTCAAGCTCAACCCCGAAGGTTTCCTGCACAGACCGGCGCACCTCGTCCGCCAGCGCCAGCACCTCGGCACCAGAGCCCCCCGAGTGGTTGATCAGGACCAGGGCCTGGCGGTTATGAACACCCACCCGGGTATTGCGAAAGCCTTTCCAGCCAGCCTGGTCAATCAACCAGGCCGCAGCCAGTTTGACACCCTGCTCTACCGGATAGAACACCACGTCGGGAAAGCGCTCCTGCAACCTTTCAAACGCCACCTGATTGATCACCGGATTCTTGAAGAAGCTGCCCGCGTTAGGCAAGACGGCGGGATCCGGCAGCTTGCGGTGCCGCACCGCCATCACCGCTTCCGCAACCTCCAGAGGCGTAAGGGCGTTGATATCGGTATCCCCGAGATAATCCTGAAGATCCCGGTAATCCAGCTTTAATGGCAAGGATCGGGAAAGCTTTAGTCTAAGCTCAAGGATGATGTAGCGGCCAGGCTGCCGTTTGAACAGGCTGTCACGGTATCCAAACTGGCAATCGCCGGCGGCCAGGGTAACCACACCCCGGGTAACACGATCCAAAGCTGTCACACTTACCAGGGTATCGCCAAGCTCAACACCGTAGGCACCAATGTTCTGCACCGGCGCAGCGCCGGCAGTGCCGGGAATCAGCGCCAGGTTTTCTATGCCCCGGTAACCCGAACGGGCAGCGTATAAAACCGCCTCATGCCAGTTCTCACCAGCGCCCAGAACCAGTACGGCGTCGTCACCGTTTACTTTTTCCCAATGCCGGCCCCGAATCTGTATGTGCAGGACGGCACCGTCAAAATCGCCGGCAAACACAAGGTTACTGCCACCGCCGAGAATCAGGGTGTCCAGATCTCGGGCCTCAGCCCAGGCCAGTGCCGCGGTCAGGTCATCCACGCCGGCAATCCGGATCAAATAACGAGCCCGTGCCGCAATCGCGAGTGTGTTCAGCTCACGCAGATCAGCATGCTCGGTGACCCTCAGCGCGCCATTCAAGCCAATCGCCCCCGGATATCCTCCAGTAAGCCTTGACTGGCTTCGTGAATCAGGTCAAGCACTCGTTCAAAACCGTCCTCACCGCCGTAGTATGGATCCGGCACCTCGGCCTGGCCGGACTCACCAAACTCAAGAAAAAGGCGAGGTTCGGTGCCGCCATTCTGGTGCCAGATATCCCTGACATCGGCCAGGTTCTGCCTATCCATCACCAACACGTAATCAAACCGGTCCAGGTCTTCAGCCTTGATCTGCCTGGCCCTAAGGTCACTGATATCAACACCGCGACGGTCTGCCGCCGCCATGGCCCGGGCATCCGGTGATTTACCAATATGCCAGTTACCGGTGCCACAGGAGTCAATGTGCAGGTGTTCTGTCATTCCCTGCTCAGTGACCAGTTGCCGGAACACCCCTTCCGCCGTTGGCGAACGACAGATGTTACCCAGACAAACAAACAACACACTGACCTGGTCAGGCATAACCTCCTCCTGCTTCTATCAAAGCCCGCACCCGGGCCAGATCCTCTTCGGTATCGACGCCCGGTGCGGGCGGTCGATCAGCAATATCCACGTGGATGTGAGCACCGTTATACAAGGCCCGGAGCTGTTCCAGCGCTTCCACCTGTTCTGTCGGTGCCGGCGGCCAGCTGACAAACTGGCTGAGCACACTGGCACGGTAGCCATAAATGCCAATGTGCCGGAAGTAACCAATGCCTTCGGGTAAGTCTACGTCCGCCACCGACGCGTTGGCGGGCCAGAAGTCCCGCGCCCAGGGGATGGGTGCTCGACTGAAGTAGTGCGCCATGCCCCGGCTATCGAACACCACCTTCACCACATTCGGGTTGAATACCTGCCGGGCGTCGTGGATACGCTCGCACAGGGTGGCAATGCTGGCTTCAGGGTAGTAGTCGAGATTATCGGCCACCTGGTTGATCAGCGCCGGCGGTATCAGCGGCTCGTCACCCTGGACGTTAACCACCCGGTGGTCCGGGTCCAGCCCCAGTTTTCGGGCAACCTCCTCAAGCCGGTCCGTTCCACTGGCGTGGTGTGGTGACGTCATGACTACCTCGGCACCGAATGCCTGGCACGCTGCCTCAATGCGCTGATCGTCGGTGGCAACCACGACCCTGCTCGCCCGACTTTCCTGGGCGCGTTCACATACGTGCTGGATCATCGGTTTGCCGGCAATCATGGCCAGAGGTTTACCGGGTAACCGGCTGGATGCGTAGCGGGCGGGGATGACAACGGTAAATGACATGCTGATGCGTCCTGCTGGCGGGTGTGTCAGTGCTTATCAAGCCGTTCGTCAGTACTCAGGGTACGGGCCTCTACGGCCAGCATGACAGGAATTCCCTCACGAATCGGAAACGCCATGGCGTCCTGGTAACAGATCAGCTCGGTACGGGCATCGTTGAGCTTGAGTTCACCCTTGCACACCGGGCAGGCAAGCATGGCCAACAGTTTCTTATCCATGGTTGGTTCTCTCAGTATTTTGTTGATGCAACTGCCCAGAGCATGCCCTGAGCCGTTCCAGAAAGCGATGTTCAAAAGGTTCCGACAGACAGGCATCCACCGTCAATACCCAGGCGTTGTCGGGGGCAAAACCCTGGCATTTGACCGCATCTTTCGCGGTCATGACCAGCCACTCGCCAGCGCTGGAACCAAGGTCTTCCGGGCGGAAGCGGTGATGATCGGGAAAAGCCGCTTCGGTGACCTGTGCGCCCAGGTTCCTCAGTGTGTCAAAGAAACGTCCCGGGTTGCCTATTCCGGCAACCGCACGCACTGACCGGCCCCCGAGTGCTGAGGGCGCCAAAGTCTCCCCGGAGTTCAGGTTCACCAACGACGCCGGCTGCAGTGACATGGCATGGATCTCGGGGTGCGCAACGCCGGCAAACTCGTCGATCTGCTGACCCGACGGCGGGAACGCTTCACCATTGAGAATCACAAAATCCACACTCGAGAGCCGTGTTACCGGTTCGCGCAGGGGGCCCACCGGAATCAGGGCACCGTTACCAATGCCCCGGCCGGCATCGAAAACCGCCAGTTCAATATCCCTGGGCAAGCGGTAATGCTGCAAGCCATCATCACAGATCAGGACGTCGCCGAGTGCCTGCTCCAGGGCCCAGTGCCCACCGCGACAACGGTCGGGATCGACCACCACCGGGCACCCCGTGGCCAGCGCCAGCATCAGCGGCTCATCACCGCAGACCGATGCCGGCGTGGTGTCTTTTACCAACAGAGGATAATGATCGCTTTTGCCGCCGTAGCCCCGGCTCAGGATAACCGGATGCCAGCCGTCCTGCTTCATGCGTTGCACCAGCCGGGCAGTCAGGGGGGATTTGCCGGTACCACCTGCGGTGATATTGCCAACCACTACGACCGGCACGGGTAAGCTTTCATTGCGGGCCTGCCAGGCTTTCCGGCGTTTCGATTCAGACACCACACGGTACAGCCAGGCCAATGGACCGAGGATGGCCAGGGGCTTGCCCTGGCCATACCATAAGCGGTCAATGCGGCTGCTGCTCATGCATGCTCGCTGAACTGGATCTGATGCAACTGGGCATAGGCGCCATCTGCCGCCAGCAATTCCTCATGCGTGCCGGATTCGACAATATGGCCTTTGTCCATCACCAGTATCCGGTCCGCCTTTTCGATGGTGGACAGGCGGTGGGCAATGACCAGCGTCGTCCGGCCTTGCATCACCGTCTCAAGGGCTTCCTGAATATGCCGCTCCGACTCTGTATCCAGTGCCGAGGTGGCCTCATCAAGGATCAGGATCGGGGCGTTCTTCAGCAGTGCCCGGGCAATAGCCAGGCGCTGGCGCTGGCCGCCAGACAACATCACACCGTTATCCCCGATCATGGTATCCAGGCCTTCCGGCATCCGGTCGATAAACTCCAGGGCATGAGCCTTGGCGGCGGCTTCCCGGATTTCTTCACGACTGCAGTTGCGCAAGGCACCGTAGGCGATGTTGGCGGCAATGGTGTCGTTGAACAGCACCACGTTCTGGTTCACCAGAGCAATCTGGGAACGCAAACCCTTGAGCGAGAACTCCTTGAGAGACCTGCCATCGATTCGGATGTCACCCTCGGTGTACTCATAGAATCGGGGTAGCAGGCTGACCATAGACGATTTACCACTGCCCGAACGGCCGACCAGTGCCACACTCTGCCCGGCCGGCACGCTCACTGAAATGCCGTCCAGGACATTATCCAGTTGATCACGATAGCGGAAGCACACCTTATCGAACTCAATATGGCCTTCCACACGCTCTGGGGTGTATTCGCCGCGATCTTCCTCTGGCTGCTCGTCCATGGTTTCAAACACGTCATAGGCCGCAGCCACGCCCTTCTGAATCTTGGCGTGCACCGAGGTTACCTGGCGAATGGGCTTGGCCATGGTCGTCGCCGCGGTAATGAAGGCGATTAACTGGCCGGTACTCATCTCACCACGGATTTCCGGAGACAACATGGTCCAGACCAGCGCGGCAATGGCGATAGCTACCAACACCTGGATGACCGGCACGCTGATGGCCTGAGTAGAGGCCATTTTCAGGCTTTGTTTGAGGTTCTGGTCGCTGACTTCCCGGAAGCGTTCACGTTCGTAGTCTTCCCCCCCAAAGGTTCGCACCACCCTGTAACCGGAGATGGATTCTGAAGCCACATGGGTGATATCACCCATCGACCCCTGAATACGCTTACTGATTCGGCGAAAGCGCTTGCTGGCGTAATTCACCACCAACCCGATCACCGGCCCCACGGTCAGGAACACCAGGGTCAGCTTCCAGTTGGTATACAGCATAAAGCCAAGCAAGCCGACGATGGTCAGGCCTTCGCGGAGGGTGATGGTGATGGCGTTGGTTGAGGCCTCGGCCACCTGCTCCACATTGAAGGTAAGCTTGGACACCAACCTGCCCGAGGCATTGTCATCATAATACCGCGACGGCAGTGTCATCAGGCGATCGAACACATCATTACGGAGGGCATTGATGACCTGCCGCCCGACGTAACTGATGAAGTATTGACTGAAAAAGGTGCCCACCCCCCGCAAGGCGAAAATGCCGACAATCAGGCCCGTCAAGAACAACCGGTTCTGATCCGTCGGATTCTCAATGGCGGTAATCACATACTCCATGGCAGCCGCCATGCCTGTGGAGGCCGCAGCATAGATAATGTTCCCCAGCACCGCCAGGGAGAACGCGAACCAGAAGGGTTTCACGTAGGCGAGCAATCGCTTGTAGGTTGCCCAGCTTCCGGTTGGCGGTACCTTCAGAGGTTCCGGCCTTGCATCGATCACGGATTCTCAGCCTCCCGCTCTGTGGTTATGCTCAGTTTCGCAAACCCCAGGCGGCCGGCCACATCCATGGCGCGCACAACGTATTCATGGGGAGTTCTGGCATCGGCCGTAATGATAAACGGCAAGCTGTTGTCTCCCTCAGCTAATTCCCTGACACCCCGCTCAAGGGTTTCACGCCGATTATTGACCAGGGTCCTCTCGTTCAGGATGTACTGGCCCTCAGCATTGATCACCACATCGATCTGTCTTACCTCAGAGGGCGAAACCGGTTCGCCGCTCGCCTCGGGTAAATCCACCTGCAGGTGGCTTTCCCGGGTAAAGGTGGTAGACACCATAAAGAAAATCAGCAACAGGAACACCACATCGATCAGTGGCGTCAGGTCAACCCCGACCTCCTGGCTTCTCTGGCGCTTGAACTTCACGGTGTTCAGGCTCCTTCCACGTCGATTTCACGGTCGCCATGAACCACTTCCACCAGCTTGATGGCTTCCTGCTCCATGTTAACGACCAGCTCATCAACGCGACGAATGAAGTAGCGATGACAAATCAGGGCGGGAATAGCCACGCTCAGGCCCGCGGCCGTGGTGATCAGCGCTTCCGAAATACCGCCAGCGAGATTACCGGCGTTACCCACGCCCGCCAGCTGAATCTCCGCAAATACTTTGATCATACCGATCACCGTGCCCAGCAAGCCCAGCAGCGGAGTAATCGTGGCAATGGTACCGAGGGGGTTCAGGAAGCGTTCCAGATCATGGATGACCTGGCTGGCTTCGTGCTCAATGCTCTCTTTCATGATCTCCCGGCCGTGCTTGGCGTTGATCAGCCCGCCAGCGAGTATACGGCCCAGGGGTGATGAGCCCTGAAGCGCCTTGAGCTTGCGCCCGTTCAGTTCTTTTTTCTTGATCCAGCGCCAGAGTTCGTTAATCGATTGCGGGGGCGCTACCCTGGAGGCTCGCAGAGTCCAGAATCGCTCCAGAACAATGGCAAGCGCCAGGATGGAACAGGCAACAATGGGCACCATCAGGATGCCACCGGCTTTCAACAGCTCGAACACGCTTGATCTCCCTGATTAATTACAAGCCGCGCTACTTTAGCATAGCTGCCGGTTCAGGCCACACCCGGAATGTCACGGTATTTTACATTGGTCACGGGTCAGCCCCGGCCCCTGGATCCAAAACGGAACAGTGTGGCGTAGCTCACTGATTTTCGGGCCATGCTTACTCAAGGTAATGACGATCTCTCCGGAGCAGGCGGTATTGAGTGGGCGAGCATTCGCCAGCTGGTACCGGGCCACCACATCAGGATGGGGGTGCCCGTATCTATGCCGATAGCCCGCTGTGTAGATTACCCAGTCGGGCGCGACACGATCGATCCACGGTGCAGAGGACGATGTTTTGCTGCCGTGGTGCGGCGCAAGAACCAAGCGGAAATCCACTGCCTTGCGCAACCACGGCACCGCGCCGGGGGCAAGCATCTCTGCCTCTACCCGCTTACTGATATCCCCTGTGAGTAGCACGTCAGAACCGCTTGCAGGATGGTGAACCCGGACCACACAGGATGCATCATTTCCGGAGTGGTCGGCTTGGGACTGCCAGAATTCGAACACCACCCCATGCCACTCGAACGGCTCTGACCGACACTGTCCTACCGATTTCCCCGGCACTTCGTCCAGAATCCCGGCCACGACTTCCGGCTCACCGCTCTGTATCTGCCCCACCTCTACGGCTTGTACCAACTGTACCAGGCCACCGGCGTGGTCACTGTCACCGTGGCTGATTATCAGACGATCAAGTTTGTTAATCCCCAGGGCCCGGAGGTTCGGAAGCAGTGTCGAGTCAACAGCCGAAAACACACCCCGTACTTCCGGCCCTGTGTCGTAAACCAGTGCCTTGCGCCCCACACGCACCAGAACAGACAGACCCTGGCCGACATCCCAGACACGAATTTCCGGCTCCACCACCTCTGGGTTAATGGCGGCAGGCCTTGTCAGCACCGCCGTGACCGCCCAGGCCCCGACTAACGCCACGGTCATCAGGCGAAAAACCCTGTCAGGGAAACGCAGCAGCAGAACGACGACAGCCGCCAACAATGCCAGCAAAAAGGGTGATGCCTCTGGCGTTAATACGGACACTGGAGCCGCCAGTTGCTCCACCCACTGCAGCCAGGCCATCAACGGGCCCAGTACTGCATCGAGCAGCGAACTTACCCAACCCGTCACCGCGCCACCAGACACCAGCACCAACAAAGCACCTGCGAACAGCACCGGCATCACAACCAGCGATACCCAGGGAATCGCCACCAGGTTTGCCACCAAACCGGCCAGCGGCTGGCTTTGCCCAAGCCCGGACAACAATGGCCACAAGCCCGCAAAAACCGCTACCTGTGCCAATACCAGGCCCTTGAGCCAGCCGGGGCCTGCCAGGCGCCCGCTGAATATCGCCAGCAAAACTGCCACCGCACCAAAGGACAACCAGAACCCCTGATCCAGCGGCGCGAACGGGTCAAGCAACAGCACCAGAAGCAAGGCTGAGCAGAATGGCCGCCAGACACTGGCCTCGCGGGCCAGAAGCAGATACCAGCCGCCAACCAGAACCATGATCAAGGCTCGGCGGGTTGGCACGGTAAACCCGGCAACCAGTGCATAGAACAGGCAACACAGGATAACCAACGCAAAGCCTGCGATTCGCCTGCGCCGCTCATCCAGCCAGTGTGCCGGCACTGACATGGTGAATCGGCGGGCAACCAGGCCGGCACCAACCGCCACCAGTCCCAAATGCAATCCTGATATTGCCACCAGGTGAATCGTGCCCGTCGCCCGAAGCGTTTGCCAATGCCGATCAGTGAGATAACCGCGGTGGCCGATCAGTAACGAGGCAATCAATGGGTATTCACTGGCATCGGAAAAATGCCGATGAACCTGCTCAGCGACTGTTTGATGCCAGGCGTGGTACCGGCAATGCCAGCTACAATGAACATCTTGGTCCAGGGCGACCGCCCGAACGCTTCCGGTTGCCCGGTAACCTTTCCTGAACAGCCAATCCTCATAGCGAAACCCCTCGTGATTCAGGTTGCCGTGCGGCCGTTTAAGGACCACCTCAAGCCTCAGCCGATGGCCGGGCAGCGCCTGATCATTCCGGCCATACCAGGAAAGGCGAATCCGGCCGGGTAGCAGCTGGCCGGCACTCTGCTGAACTTCTTCTGCCCAGCTGACACCACAAATACTGAAGCGCAAGCTGTCGAAACTGCCGGCTTGTGGTAGCTCACAGACATAACCGGACAGTTCCACGCGCTTGCCTTCGATGTCACCCGGCAAGCGTTCCGCTAAGCGGGCTTCTGAATGCCAGCTTGCCCAGGCCAGCCCCAGTAAAACCAGCACCAATAGCAGGATAATACGCTGCAGGACTTTCTGCCTGGCCAGAACGGAAATGCCCACGAGCAATAATCCCGCCAGAAACAGCCACCCGGGCGGTGGTAAAAGCGTTAGTTGATACAGTAAGATAACGCCGCACGAGAACGCGACAATGCCGGGCGCGCCGACTACGCTGTGTTCAGGCGTTTGGTGAGTATGAATCAGACCGGACAATCCTTGTCCTCCAGTGCATTAGCCCGGCGCGCTCAGGGTGCCGGAAGTTATCCATTCCGAAGCAACAGGCCGAACTTCCTATGCCCAAGAAGTTCATGAAACGGTATCTGCCTTCCCCGGAAAAAGTGCAATCCATCGAATCGTTGCGCTTTCTGGGCGATATCCTTCATGAACCCAACCTGTGGCACATCAACCGGCACAGTGTGTCTCGCGCCTTCCTGATCGGGCTATTTCTCAGTTTTATCCCGATGCCATTCCAGATGGCGGCGGCAGCAGGCATGGCCATCTGGATCAATGCCAACCTGCCGTTGTCCGTCGCCCTGGTCTGGATCAGCAATCCGTTGACCATGCCGCCCATCTTTTACTTCAACTACAAAGTAGGCGCCTGGATTCTGGACCGCCCCGTGCTGGCTTTCGAATTCCAGCTCTCCTGGTCCTGGCTGAGCAGCCGCCTGATGGAGATTGGCGTGCCGCTCTATGTTGGGTCAATTGTGGTGGCGACCGCTGCGGGTTGCAGCGCCTATTTGATCATCCAGTACCTTTGGCGGCGTAAAATCCGCACAGACTGGCAGGTTCGGCGCTTCTCGAGAAGAGCCTGCAAGAAGACCCGCAATCAGGCCTCCTGAACCAATCGCCCTTGCTCAAGTCGCAACACCCGACCGAGACTCCGCGCCATTCGCATATCGTGGGTGACCATCACAAAGGCAATGCCAGACTGCTCTCTCAAATCCTCAATCAGAGCCCTGATACCCTCGCCGGTATGCTCGTCCAGATTACCGGTTGGCTCGTCCATCAACACACATTGGGGCTCGTTGACCAGTGCCCGGGCAATGGCCACCCGCTGGCGCTCACCGCCAGACAGCTCGGAAGGCTTATGCTTCAATCGCTTGCCCAGGCCAACCCGGTCCAGCAATGCTTCGGCTTTCTGCCTGGCCACAGCCAGCGACTGACCGCCCAGTGCGCAGGGCATCATCACATTTTCCAACGCGGTGAACTCCGGCAACAGATGATGGAACTGGTAGACAAAGCCGAGGTGGCCATTGCGGAAACGTGCCCGGCCGGCCTCCGACAACCGGTGAATATCCTCACCACAGATATGAATCTGGCCGGATGATGGCCGGTCCAGGCCGCCAAGCAGATTCAGCAACGTGGTTTTGCCAGCACCACTGCTGCCCACGATGGCAACGGTTTCGCCTGCCGACACTTCCAGGGAAATGTCGGAGAAAATCGTCAATGTCTCGGGGCCCTGGTCGTAGGTTCGGGTAACCTGGCGGCAGTCGATGACCAAAGGCTTGCTGGTGGTCATTTCTACTTCACTCATAACGTAACGCCTCTGCCGGTTCGACCCTGGATGCCCGCCATGCCGGGTAGATGGTTGCCAGCAGGCTCATCACCATTCCGGCGCTGCTGATAATGGCCACATCCTGCCACTGCAACTGGGACGGCAGGTAACTGATGAAGTAGACGTCGGCACTCAGGAATTGATGCCCCATCAGTCCCTCAAGCCAGGAAATGAAACCACTGATATTCAGGGCTCCGAAGATTCCGAGCGCGGTTCCCATCAGGGTTCCAAAGATACCTATTACAGCGCCCTGAATGATGAAAATTCGCATAATGCGCCCGGGTGTCGCCCCCATGGTTCGCAGAATCGCGATGTCTGCGGTTTTGTCGGTGACTACCATGACCAGGGTGGAAACAATATTGAAAGCGGCCACGGCCACAATGAACATCAGCAACAGGCCAATCATGGTCTTTTCCATCCGGATAGCCTGGAAAAGGTTGCCGTGAGTACGGGTCCAGTCAGACACGTAGTAACGCCCCCCCAGATCCTGCGCAACCTGGTTGACCACGCGCGGGGCCGCGAACAGGTCATCCACGAGCAGGCGCACGCCCTCAGCACGGCCACCGGTTCGCATCAGGCGGGCCGCATCATCCATATGAATCAGCGCATAGTTGCCATCCAGCTCGGCACCGACACTGAATATGCCTTTGACGGTAAATCGTTTGAGTCTCGGCAGTACGCCGGCCGGGGTTACCGAAGCCTCGGGCAGGACAACCGTCAGTTTGTCTCCGACCTGGAGCCTGAGGCTGTTGGCCATCAGCCGACCGATGATAATGCCGAATTCTCCCGGCTTGAGTTCACCCAGGTTGCCTTCAATGAAGTGATTCTCAATGATCGATACCGTGGCTTCCTGCTCGGGCACAATGCCGCTTAGCATCACTCCCCGAACATCACCTCCGCCAGTCACCATGCCCTGGCCCTGGATAAAGGGCGCGGCCGCCAGTACCCGTGGATGCTCCTGTACGCGGCGATCAATCTCTTCCCAGTCTTCCAGCGGGCCCGACGCCCCCTGAATCGTGGCGTGGGGCACCATGCCCAGAATGCGCTGCTTCAATTCCCGGTCAAAACCATTCATAACGGACAACACGATGATCAGGACCGCCACGCCAAGCATCAGCCCGAGCATGGAAGTCAGGGATATGAAGGATATAAAGTGATTACGTCTCTTGGCTGCGGTGTACCGCAAGCCGATATAGAACGATAAGGGTCTGAACATGGGGAGGTGCCTGTCGCTACCTTCTGGCCTGTCGTGGTTTGGTACCCCGGATCACTCGCGAGCCTCCGGGAAACTGCTAAACTACTCTTTACCAATAAAATTTCAGCCCGCCGGAGACCGAATGCCAGGCTCGCCTATCACGCCACCGATCACCGATGCCAAAGCCGACCGACGCGAGTATTTCCGGATCGAGGACCGTATTGGCCTTGAAATCCGCCGTCTCTCCGGGAACGCTGACAGCGAGCAGGATGATCCGTTCAATGGATCGCCACTGGAAAGCCTCAAAGCTGAATTCCGCCGGCTGGACCAGGACGTAAAAGCACACCTCGCCAGCCTGGCGGAACGTGACCGGCTACTGACCGGATTAATCAAATCCATGAACAGCAAGCTCGACACGCTGGCGCGCATTATCGCCTTTGAGCAAAATCCGTTGCAACCGGAGGACTGGCAGGATGTGACTCTCAGCGAGGGTGGCCTGTCGTTTTTCAGCAGCACCCCTGCCTGGAACCAGGGCGACCGTATTGCGGTACGTATGACCCTGCCACCGGAACTCTATCAACCTCAAGCCATTGCAGAAGTTCTGAGCGCAGAGGTAGATGATCGGGGCGGAGCAAGGGTTCACACCGAGTTCGTTCAACTTGACGACAGTAGCCGCCAACAAATTGCCCGCCATGTGATGCGTTGGCAAATCCGGCAGCGGCAAAAAGAGTAAACTTTGAAAAAACACTGACTTTTGCCCGTTTTTTCGGGATATTACGTTTTATCCATGTCCTGCGGTATCGTTCGCGGGAACCAGGCATTAATGGAGAACCCAATGAAGAACAAGCGAAACCTGATTACCGCCGTGGCACTGACGTCCCTTATGTCTGCCGGCCTGGCAACCAACCTGCAGGCCGAACAGCTGAAAATTCCCGTTGGCAGCCAGGCCGATCGCAGCCAGGTCAGCCTGCCGACCACCGGCATGACCCAGGCCTCGGTTCGCAACCGCTGGGGCGCTCCTCAGGATATCCAGGGGCCAGTAGGTGAGCCTCCAATCAGCCAGTGGCACTACTCCGATTTTATCGTCTATTTCGAACACGACCGGGTGCTACACACTGTCGTCAAGCGCAACCGCTAATCCCCCTCCGGACAAAGGTCCCATTTTTCCGCCCACGGCCTGACGTTGTGGCAATGGTCAGATAGAATGGCGGCTTTTGCGAACCAAGGTGACAAATACAGTGACATCCAAGCGAGTGTTGCCTGCGGAGTGGGCGCCCCAGAGCGCAGTCATGTTGACCTGGCCTCATCCGGGCACTGACTGGGCCCGGATAATGGACGAGGTTGAACCTGTCTTCCTGAACATTGCTCACCAGGTGCTTCGATTTGAGCATCTGGTGATCAGTTGTGAATTTGTGGCACGGCTGCAGAAACTCGGCCAGGAACTGAACCATTTCGCAGAAGAGAACGGCCTTCCGGGGCGTGTGATCACCGTCCCGGCACCTGCTAACGACACCTGGGCGCGGGATCATGGCCCGATAACGGTCGACACCGGCGACGGCCTCACCCTGCTGGACTTCCGGTTCAACGCCTGGGGTGGCAAGTTTCCGTGGGAAAAAGACAACGCGCTTAACCAGCACTTGGCGAATGCCGGCGTCTTTGGCGGCCATCGTTTGCAGTCTGTGGACTTCGTTCTGGAAGGCGGCTCCATCGAGTCCGACGGCCAGGGCACGGTCCTGACCACCAGCGAATGCATGCTGACACCGTCCCGAAATCCCTCCATGGACCGCTCGGCTATTGAACAGTTACTGTCGGAACTTCTGGGGGCCGATCGGATTCTCTGGCTGAACCACGGCTACCTGGCCGGTGACGATACGGATAGCCACATCGACACGCTGGCTCGATTCTGCGCCCCCGACCACATCTGCTACGTCACCTGCCCGGACGTAGCCGATGAACACTACAGTGCACTGGCAGCCATGGAAGAAGAACTGCAGGAGTTCCGGCAGAAGGATGGCAGCCCCTATCAACTGACTGCCCTGCCCTGGCCGGATGCCATCCATGATGAAGACGGCGAGCGCCTGCCCGCCACCTACGCCAACTTTCTGATCATCAATGGCGCGGTTCTGTTGCCTGTGTACGATGTACCGCAGGATCAGGAAGCCATCCGAATCATGGCCGACATTTTCCCTGACCGGGAGATTGTTGCGATCAACTGCCGCCCGCTGATCCAGCAGCACGGCAGCCTTCACTGTGTCACCATGCAGATTCCCGCAGGAGTGGTCACTCTATGACTAGCCGGCCCGAGAACCCGCAGCTGAAGATTGCGGCCATCCAGCAACAGTGCACCGACGACAAGGCCGCCAGCCTCGCCACGTCTGAGAAACTGATCCGTGAAGCCACCAAGGGCGGCGCACAACTGGTGGTGCTGCAAGAGTTGCATGCCACGCTGTATTTCTGCCAGACAGAAGACACAGACATTTTTGAACTGGCGGAGCCCATTCCCGGCCCCACCAGCAACCGGCTGGCAGATCTCGCCGGCGAACTGGAGATTGTTCTGGTCGGCTCCATCTTCGAACGGCGCATGAACGGCGTCTACCACAATACCTCGGTGGTGTTTGATACCGACGGCAGCCTGGCTGGCATCTACCGCAAGATGCACATCCCCGATGACCCGGGCTTCTACGAGAAATTCTATTTCACCCCCGGTGATGCCAGGTTCAATGATGGCCGCAGCGGCTTCACCCCGATCAACACCTCAATCGGAAAACTGGGCGTTCTGGTGTGCTGGGACCAGTGGTACCCGGAGGCAGCCCGCCTGATGGCGCTGGCCGGTGCTGATATCCTGATCTACCCCACCGCCATCGGTTGGGACATTACCGACGACCCAGCCGAACAGGCCCGGCAGTTGGAGGCCTGGGTCACAGTGCAAAGGGGCCACGCCGTCGCCAATAACCTGCCCGTTATTGCACCCAACCGGGTTGGCACCGAACCTGACCCCACTGGCCAGGGCGAGGGCATTCGATTCTGGGGTAACAGCTTTATCTGTGGCCCTCAGGGCGAGTTCCTGGCCAGGGGGGATGACCAGAGCGAGTGCATCCTGACCGCCACACTTGATCGCAGCCGCACCGAATCCGTTCGGCGCATCTGGCCGTATCTCCGTGATCGTCGCATTGATGCCTACGAAGACATTCTGAAACGGGTACTGGACTGAGGCCTGCATGAAACAAAAGATGGACAGCGTTGTTACCGAACTCAACAAAATACTGTTGGGCAAGGACACCCAGGTTCGGCTGGCCCTGTGTGGATTACTGGCCCGCGGCCACCTGCTGATCGAGGACATTCCCGGGATGGGCAAAACCACCCTGTCCCACGCCCTGGCCAAGATCATGGGCCTGAGTTATCAGCGCATCCAGTTCACCAACGATCTGCTACCCGCCGATGTTCTGGGCTATTCCATGTATGACAAGCAGGCCGGCAGCCTGGTATTTCATCCGGGCCCGATTTTTGCCCAGGTTGTACTGGCAGACGAGATCAACCGGGCCTCGCCCCGTACTCAGAGCGCGTTGCTGGAAGCCATGGAAGAGCGACAGGTGTCCATTGAGGGCGAAACCCGGCCACTGCCCTCGCCGTTTTTCGTGATTGCCACCCAGAACCCGATCGAACAGGGCGGCACCTTTCCGCTGCCCGAATCCCAGCTTGACCGCTTCCTGATGCGCTTGCGCCTGGGGTATCCGGATCCGAAGGCCGAGCGGGAACTGCTGGAAGGCGAGGATCGCAAGACCCTCACAGACAGGCTCCAGGCCATCCTCCCCCACGACCAACTGCAGGCACTACAAGGTGCCGTGGACGAGGTCACTGCCAGCCCGGCCCTGCTGGATTACCTCCAGCGTCTGCTCGAACAAAGCCGTCGCATGCCCGGCCTGCTGTACGGCCTTTCCCCGAGGGCTGGCCTCGGTCTGCTCCGGGCCGCCAAAGCCTGGGCACTGATGGCAGGCCGCAACCATGTGTTGCCAGACGATATCCAGGCGGTTTTCCCATCTGTTGCCGAGCATCGCCTTGAGCAGGGAGAGTCCGGCAAAAGCAAAGAAAGGGTCCGGCAGCTGCTGACCACCGTCTCCGTACTTGAATAATTCCGCAATGCCCATATAGCAAAGCTTAATTGGCCGCATTATCGGAAACGAATGGCAGCCTGGTTATTTCATGGTAGCCTTTCGGCTTCTTAATTAATCAACAGTCCGCACGGCCGGGCTGAACCTGTATCCTAAATATCAGCGAGCATTCCATGAGCGAAACCCGACACTCCCGACTGATCATTCTTGGTTCCGGCCCGGCCGGTTACACCGCTGCCGTCTACGCTGCCCGCGCCAACCTGAACCCAACACTGATTACCGGTATTGAAGTGGGCGGTCAGCTCACCACCACCACCGATGTGGACAACTGGCCGGGTGATAACGATGGCGTTCAGGGCCCGGAACTGATGCAGCGCATGCAGATGCATGCTGAACGCTTCGAAACCAACATTATCTACGACACCATCAACGAAGCTGACCTGAACAACCGCCCGTTCCGCCTGAAAGGTGATGGCGGAGAGTACACCTGTGACGCCCTGATTATCGCCACAGGCGCATCTGCCATGTATCTCGGGCTGGAATCCGAGGAGAAGTTTAAAGGTCAGGGCGTGTCGGCTTGCGCCACATGCGATGGTTTTTTCTACCGGAAACAGAAAGTCGCGGTGATTGGTGGCGGCAATACGGCAGTGGAAGAGGCTTTGTATCTCTCCAACATCGCTGACGAGGTGACCCTGGTTCATCGCAGGGACAAACTGCGAGCCGAGAAGATCCTGCAGGATAAACTGTTCGAGAAAGCAGAAAACGGCAATGTGAAGATTGTCTGGAACCATACGTTGGACGAAGTTCTGGGCGATGGCACCGGCGTTACCGGCATGCGCATCCGGAGCATGGAAGACGGCAGCACTCAGGATATGGAACTGGCCGGTGTCTTCATCGCCATTGGCCACAAGCCCAACACCGGCCTGTTTGAAAGCCAGCTCGAGATGGATAACGGTTACATCCGCATCAATTCCGGGCTCAATGGCATGGCAACCCAAACCAGCATTCCCGGCGTGTTTGCCGCCGGCGACGTGGCTGATCATGTATACCGCCAGGCGGTTACTTCTGCCGGTTTTGGCTGCATGGCCGCCCTGGATGCTGAAAAATTCCTGGATCAACAGGACTGATCCAGGTAATCGCAACATGACGTCGCTACCCTGGCTGGACCCGGATCAGCTCTGGTTCCCCCCGGCAGACGAAGCACTGGACGACCCGGACGGCCTGCTGGCCCTGGGTGGCGACCTGTCATCAGAGCGACTGTTGCTGGCTTATCGCAACGGCATCTTTCCCTGGTTCAGTGACGACCAGCCCATCCTCTGGTGGTCGCCCAACCCACGGTGCGTGCTCTTCCCCAACGAGATTCATATCTCCCGTAGCCTGCGGCGCACCCTGAACCAGCGTCGTTTCGAGGTCACCGCCGATCAGTGTTTCAGCCGGATCATCCGCCTTTGCGCCAATACCCGTGCCGAGGGCACCTGGATCACCGATGACATGGTCACCGCGTACACCAGGCTGCACCGGCAAGGCATCGCCCACTCCATTGAAATCTGGAATCAACAGGGCGAGCTGGCTGGCGGCATGTACGGCCTGGCCCTGGGGCGATGCTTCTTCGGAGAGTCGATGTTTTCTCTGGAGACCAATGCCTCCAAAGTGCTCATGGTACACCTTGCCAACCAACTGACGGTCTGGGGCTACCAGATGATGGACTGCCAGGTTGAGAGCAGCCACCTGCTGAGCATGGGTGCCAGGGCTATCCCGCGGGCGGAATTTTTATCTATACTCAGGGCATGTGTGGATCGGAAAGCGGATCAGCCAGACTGGACATTCACCTGGCGCTGGCCCGGCCCGGAGGCATGAATGAGCAACCTCAGAACCCTGGTTTTCTTTGCAACACCAGCCCATGATTGCAGCTACCTGCCAGACCGCGAAGCCACCACCATGTTTGTGGACCCACGGGCCCACATCGACAAGAAACTCTACAGCCAGTTGACGGCCCTTGGCTTTCGTCGCAGCGGCTCACATTACTACCGCCCCCACTGTGAAGACTGCAATGCCTGTGTGCCTGTTCGCCTGAAAGTTGATGAGTTCAAGCCTGATCGCAATCAACGGCGGGTGCTGCGCAAAAACCAGGACCTCAGTTGCAGACTGGTGCCAGCCGCCTTCAGCGAGCACTACTATCGCCTCTATGCCCACTATATAGAAGAACGCCATGAGGACGGAGACATGTACCCACCCTCCCGGGAGCAGTTCATGTCGTTTCTGGTAGAGGGGGCAACAGACTCCTGGTTCCTGGAGATTTCCCTGGACAGTGAACTGGTGGGGCTGGCCGCCGTGGATCTGCTGGATGATGGCCTGTCGGCCATCTACACCATATTCGCCCCGGAACTGGAACACCGGAGCCTGGGAACCTTTGCCGTGCTCTGGCAAATTGAAGAAGCCCGCCGGCGGGAATTGCCTCATCTTTATCTGGGGTACTGGATCAAAGAATGCCGGAAAATGAACTACAAAACCCGCTTTACCCCGATCGAAGCCCTGCGCGACGGCCACTGGCGAGAGATGCAATTGGACTGATTTTTGCCAAACGTTAAGAAATCAGGCAGAATTGCGCAATTTAAAATCACCGAAAGCATTCCCGAACGAGGTTTTTACTGAATGGCGAAATCAGATGTCATTGAAATGGAAGGGGTTATTATCGACACCCTTCCCAACACCATGTTCCGCGTTGAGCTGGCCAACGGTCACGTTGTAACCGCTCACATCTCAGGAAAAATGCGCAAGAACTACATCCGCATCCTGACAGGCGACAAGGTCAAGGTTGAGCTGACTCCCTATGACCTGAGCAAGGGCCGCATTGTGTACCGCGCCCGTTAATGCTCCAGTGACATCTGAAAAGCCCCGCTTCTGCGGGGCTTTTTTGTTTGATCTGGTAAGTCGGGCGTTCGCTGACCATCATTCGCGGTTCTGATCCGAGCATTCCATGGCACCCGGGTTTGTATAACAACGTATCTTGCGCAGAATCGTCATCATATCTTCGTGATAAACAGCGGCGGCCAACTGGGCCTCTTGCCCTTTATTCGACAGTAGATCTATGCGTACCTGCCTGAGCATTTCCTGATACTCCCGCATGTCCTCCGGACCAATATCCACCCACCGATCACTTGGTATACGGTCCTCGAATTGCCGAATAACCCTGATGGCATCCGGATAGAGCCGGGCCATCAGTTTCCGGGACTCCCGAACAAACTCGGGACTGAATGCACCTTCCCGCGCCACCAGCTGTATTGTCACCTGACCGACCGGGTAGCGAATGATGCCACCCCGATCGCCTGCCCCACGGAACATTTCAAGCACTTCCCAGGCCGCTGCCGGCGCATAGCTCATGTCAGCCTGACCTGAGTTGAAAACCCGGGCAAAGTTCGAGATCTTCGCCGGCACCGGCTCGGCACCCACAAACTCCACCATATGTCGGGCATCATGGTGGCCTTCAAAAACCGTGATGCGTTTACCCTTGAGCGCTTCAACGTGGTTAATGGCCCGGTCATTGACGAACAGGTAAGCCGCGCCCATGGGCGCGACACCAAGCACCTCATAGCCATCCTGGCTCAGGTGCCTCGCGATACGCGGGCTGGCAAGACCATGCAGCAAGACCCGCAAGTCTTCATAATAAGGTACAGCACCGATGGCGCTGATCGAACCGGTAAAATCGTTGAAATGCCGCACCCCCATATCGGTGAGTGCCACCAGGTCACACTGGCCCTCGCGAAAGTCCCTGATGGCCAGGTCTTCATCTGTGTAGGGCTGCATCACCAGAGACGTACCTGCGGAGACTGCGCCGCGCTGGTAATCACGAAGCAACTGATAGACAAAGCCGTTAGCGCCGGCCACATCAAACACGCAGAACTGCTTTCTTTCGGTAGCCGCCAGTGCCGGGCGAACCAGGAGCACCAACAGACCAAAAATCACTGCCAGGGTAAGGGGAAATTGACGGAACGTCCTCATTGGGCTGCTTCCTTATCGTTGTTATTGGCAAGCCGTGGCAAATCGCCACGCATTCTTTGCCTTAAACTGACAGAAGTTGCCCTGAAATGGATTGACAGCACGGCCAGGCGCTGGGGCCTGCTTCGGTCAACCGGTTAACAGCCAGCGCCACCTGCACCAAGACAGCGCCCGTCAAGGCGCACCACAAAAAAACCGCTGCCGGACATAGCCCGGCAGCGGCTTCCATTACCAACGATTGCGGTCAAACCGCTTCGGCTGGCTCGTCCTCATAGTCAAAGACCAGTTCATCGTCCTTCAACTGAATGAACACGTCCCCGCCCTTCTCCGACAACCGGCCAAACAGGATCTGCTCAGCCAGCGGCCGCTTGATCTTGTCCTGAATCAGGCGAGCCATCGGCCGGGCACCCATGGTGACATCGTAGCCCTTCTCTGCCAGCCAGGATTTAGCCGCATGGTCCACGTGCAGCACCACGTGCTTCTCATCCAACTGGGCCTGAAGTTCGGTCAGGAACTTGTCGACCACGTGGGTGATGGTTTCCTTCTGCAGGTCGGCAAACTGGATAATGCCGTCCAGGCGGTTACGGAACTCCGGCGTGAAGGTCTTGGTGATCACTTCCATGCCATCGGTGCTGTGGTCCTGCTCGCTGAAGCCAATGGAACGGCGAGCCATACTCTCGGCACCGGCGTTGGTGGTCATCACAAGAATCACATGGCGGAAATCGGCCTTCCGACCGTTGTTGTCGGTCAGGGTACCGTGGTCCATCACCTGCAGCAGCAGGTTGAACACTTCCGGGTGCGCCTTTTCAATTTCATCCAGTAACAACACGCAGTGCGGGTGCTTGTTAACCGCCTCGGTCAGCAGGCCACCCTGGTCATAGCCGACATAACCGGGAGGCGCACCAATCAGCCGAGACACGGTATGCCGCTCCATGTACTCAGACATGTCGAACCGCACCAGCTCTATGCCAAGCACCTTCGCCAGCTGTTTGGTCACTTCTGTTTTACCAACCCCGGTTGGGCCCGCAAACAGGAAGGCGCCTTCCGGTTTCTCCGGCGCTTTCAAGCCGGCACGGGCCAGCTTGATCGCCGTGGCCAGAGATTCGATGGCCGGGTCTTGTCCGAATACCACCATTTTCAGATCGCGCTCAAGGTTACGCAGCAGATCCTTGTCGCTGGTGGACACGTTCTTCGGCGGAATCCGGGCGATGTTCGCGACCACGTCTTCGATGTCGGTAACATCAATGGTCTTCTTGCGCTTGTCTTCCGGCTGCAGGCGCTGCCTTGCGCCGGCTTCGTCGATCACATCGATGGCCTTGTCTGGCAGATGCCTGTCGGTGATGTAGCGGTCCGCCAGCTCAGCAGCCACCCGAAGCGCCTTGTCGGTGTACTTCAGGTCGTGGTGCTTCTCGAAGCTCGGCTTCAGCCCTTTGAGAATCTGGTAGGTATCCTCGACACTTGGCTCGTTCACATCGATCTTCTGGAAGCGACGTGCCAGAGCACTGTCTTTCTCAAAGATGCCGCGGAACTCCTGGAAGGTGGTGGAGCCGATGCAACGCAACTCCCCGGAGCTCAGCATGGGCTTGAGCAGGTTGGACGCATCCATCACCCCGCCCGAGGCCGAACCTGCTCCAATGATGGTGTGGATCTCGTCAATAAACAGAATGGCGTGATTCTGCTTCTTCAGATCACTCAGCAAGCCCTTCAGGCGCTTCTCAAAATCGCCCCGGTACTTGGTGCCCGCCAGCAGGGCGCCCATATCCAGGGAATACACCACCGCATCGGAAATGATCTCCGGTACCTGGCCATCCACAATTCGCTTGGCCAGTCCTTCGGCAATAGCGGTCTTGCCAACACCGGCCTCGCCCACCAACAACGGATTGTTCTTGCGACGACGCACCAGTATCTGGACCACACGCTCTACTTCGTGCTCGCGACCAATCAACGGGTCGATGCGGCCCTGACGGGCCTGCTCGTTCAGATTGGTGGCATAGCTTTCCAGCGGCCTGGACTGGGAGCCTTCCTCGCCGGCCTCTTCATGGGCAGCATGGTCCGCGCCTTCCTGGTCTTCCGCGCCCTGAACCCGGGAGATACCGTGGGAAACGAAATTGACCACATCAATCCGGGCGATGCTCTGCTTCTTCAGGACATATACCGCCTGGCTCTCCTGCTCGCTGAAGATAGCCACCAGTACATTGGCACCGGTCACCTCTTTTTTGCCAGAGGACTGGACGTGGAATACCGCTCGCTGCAGCACGCGCTGGAATCCCAGCGTTGGCTGGGTTTCACGCTCGCTGTCTGTGCTTGGAATTAATGGTGTAGTGGAGTCGACAAATTCGACCAGTTCATCTTCAAGGCGCTTGAGATCTGCACCGCAGGCTTTGAGGACACCCACCGCCGATTCGTTATCGAGGAGAGCCAGCAACAAATGCTCGACCGTCATGAATTCATGGCGCTTATCACGGGCATTTTTGAAGGCCGTATTCAGCGTAATTTCAAGATCTTTGCTCAGCATGGGCCACCCCGCCGTCTATCAGTCCGCACGTTCAATCTCGCAAAGGAGCGGATGCTCGCATTCCGAAGAATACTGGTTCACCTGTGCCGCCTTTGTTTCCGCGATGTCACGGGTATATACCCCACATACGGCTTTTCCCTGCGTATGGACGAGCAGCATCACCTGCGTCGCCTTTTCTTCGTTCATTCCGAAGAACTTCATCAGTACATCCACCACGAAATCCATGGGTGTGTAGTCATCGTTCAGGAGCACAACCCGATACCGGGCCGGGCGCTTCAGAGCTGGCTTCTCGGGCGCAACACTAACACCTTCATGACGCCCGGGCTGTTCGTCCTCCCCCTGATTAAATACTAGTAGAGAATTCTCAATTGTCCGCATGGTTCTGTTTACCGGTTATTCGGTTTCCTGACTAAATGTGGTTGCCCGCAACCCGGTTTTCAAGCGAAAGCCCGGTTCAAGCGTGAGTTATTTATCAATACGGACATGATACCGCTTCCGGACCTTGTTGAACCACTCATTCGGCGACTACTGCCCCTTGACTCGAGCCCGGGTTTGGCCGACAGTTAAGGTGCATTGTAAAATAATGTAAACCTGTGCAACCGGCATGTAACAGCAAGCGACACCTGCCATGCCGAATCGCACCATTTATGACCCGGCCCGTCCGGGTCTCAGGCAGCAATTCCAATAATAAGAGTGACAGCAAAGGAACAGGGGAGTTCATCATGCCTAGAGGCAAGGTCAAATGGTTCAACAACGCCAAGGGATACGGCTTTATCATCGAAGACGGCTGCAGCGATGACCTGTTCGCCCACTTCTCTTCGGTGCAAATGGACGGCTACAAAACGCTGAAAGCTGGCCAGGCGGTCACCTTTGAGAAAAAGCCCAGTGACAAAGGGGTGCACGCCGTCAATATCGTTCCTGACGAAACTCAGGCGAAGCAGCCCTCTGAAATTGGGGGCAAGCAGTCTGAGCCGTCCTCCCGGGACCAATCGTCAGGCCGGGACGGATATCCGCCCAGAGCCGTTAACGCCTGAGAAGGCGCCTTGGCCAATCACTCTCACCTGCCAGTTCAGCTGGCAGGTACGTTTTTTTATGCTTTTTTCACAGGGGTTAATCCTATACGCTTGCCGCTTTCGAGCACCCGTTAGCGAGACAGGACCCCGTGCATGGCGGAGCTGATTCTATTCAACAAGCCATTTCAGGTGTTAAGCCAGTTCACCGATGAACGCCAGAACAATCCTCGCGCAACACTCGCCGACTGGATCAGGAAACCGGGCTTCTACCCCGCCGGCCGGTTGGACTACGACTCTGAAGGCTTGCTCCTGCTGACCAACCACGGCCTGCTACAACATCGAATTGCCGCTCCCGACAACAAGATGCCAAAAACCTACTGGGTTCAGGTGGAGGGCGAGATTTCCCAGCAGGCCGTTGAACAGCTTTGCCAGGGGGTAAAGCTGAAAGACGGGTTAACGAGGCCCGCAACAGCCCGCCGCATAGAAGAACCGTCGGTTTGGCCCAGGGTGCCGCCGGTCAGGTATCGGGCAACCATCCCGACCAGTTGGCTTGAACTTACCATTACCGAAGGCCGCAACCGCCAGGTAAGACGCATGACAGCCGCCGTCGGCTACCCTACCCTTAGACTGATCCGGTACCGGATCGGGGACTGGACCCTCGACAATCTTGCGCCTGGCCAGTATCGGCTTGAGACTGTGTACCTGCCCGACAGCCCGGTAACCAGCAAACCGAAACCCGGCCGCCACAAATCGCGCCCGTTCAGACACAGGAGCCCACGTTAACCATGACCTGGAAACCCCATGCCACCGTCGCCGTTGTGGTCGAAAACGAACAGGGTCAGTTCCTGCTGGTTGAGGAAATCAGCAACGGCAAAGTGGTGTTCAATCAACCAGCGGGCCACATTGAAGAAAACGAAGCCGTGCTGGATGCGGTGCGCCGTGAAACCCTGGAAGAGACCGGCTGGGAAGTGGAGCCTCAGTTCTTTTTGGGCGTATACACTTATAAAGCACCGGCCAACGGCGTTACCTATCACCGCTTTTGCTACGCCGCCCGCGCGACAAAGCAGGTCACCACGGAGCTGGACACCGGCATTATCCAGCCGCACTGGCTCAGCATTGAAGAAATTCGGGGACTCGGCGACAAGCTCCGCAGCCCTTTGGTGCTGCGCTGTATCGAGGATTACCGAAATGGCCGGCAATTCCCCCTTGATGTAGTGGTGGATGACCAGACGTAATCACCACAAGATGATAAAATCGCCGTTTTCAACCGGCTACCGAAAGGCTCATGATCCAGAATCCTGACTCCAGTACTCCCAAGAACACCCGCGTGATTGTCGGCATGTCCGGCGGCGTGGACTCCTCTGTTGCCGCCTGGATGTTGAAAGACCAGGGCTACCAGGTGGAAGGCCTGTTCATGAAAAACTGGGATGAAGACGACGGTACTGAGTACTGCACCGCCATGACCGACCTCGCCGATGCCCAGGCAGTGGCCGACGCCATTGGCATCAAACTGCACACCGCCAGTTTTGCTGCGGAATACTGGGATCGGGTGTTTGAACACTTTCTGTCTGAATACAGCGCTGGCCGCACCCCCAACCCGGACATCCTGTGCAACAAGGAAGTGAAATTCCGGGCCTTTCTGGATTACGCCGTCACCCTGGGCGCCGACTACATTGCCACCGGCCACTACACCCGCCAGCGCCCCCTTAACGACGGCAGCGGCAAGGCACAACTGCTGAAGGGTCTGGACCACAACAAGGACCAGAGCTACTTCCTGCACGCGGTGTCTGGTGATCGTATTGCCCGCACACTGTTCCCGGTTGGCGAGCTGGAAAAACCGGAAGTTCGCCGTATTGCCGAGGAACAAGGCTTTGTTACCCACGACAAAAAAGATTCTACCGGTATCTGCTTCATCGGCGAGCGCAAGTTCACCGACTTCCTGAAACAGTACCTGCCGGCCCAGCCCGGCGACATCGAAACACCGGATGGCAAAGTGATCGGCAAACATCAGGGCCTGATGTATCACACCATTGGCCAGCGCCAAGGGCTGGGTATCGGCGGCCTCGCGGAATTTGGTGACGAGCCCTGGTATGTGGCTGAAAAAAACCTGTCCCGCAATGTACTGATTGCCGTTCAGGGCAAGAACCACCCACTGTTGTTTTCCCGCGGCCTTGTGTCTGGCGCCATTGACTGGGTGGCCGGTGAGCCGCCCGCCCAGAGTTTCCGCTGCAAAGCAAAAACCCGCTATCGCCAGCCAGATCAGGACTGCGAAGTGACCGTTATCGAAGGCGGCGTCAAAGTGGTCTTTGACGATGCCCAGCGGGCCGTCACCCCCGGCCAGTCAGTGGTGTTCTATCAGGGCGTTGTCTGCCTGGGCGGCGGCGTGATCGAACAAACCTGGCGGGACGGCGAGGCACTGCCATCACGGCTGGAGCGAACTGTCGATGCAGGGGCCCGCGCATGAGCAAATCCCTGCACGACCAGACCCTGGCATTGGCTGGCCTGTTCCAGGCCGCAGCACTGGTGCGGCAGATTGCCCATAATGGCAGCTGTAGTGACGAGTCCCTGGAAACCTGCATACGCTCTCTGTTCGCCACCAACCCAGCGTCCACCCTGGATGTTTACGGGGGCGAATTGTCCGACATCCGTGAAGGCCTGGAGGCCCTGTCCACCTCGCTGGCGCAACAGAGCCGCCCACAGGATGTCGAGATACTGCGCTACGTGCTGAACCTCGTTCATCTCGAGTCGAAGCTCAAACGCGACGGCGACATGCTCGACGTGATTGGCAGCCGGATTGAACAGGCACGGCATACCGCCAGCCACTTCGGATACACCCACAGCAACCTGATCGGCAATCTGGCGTCCATTTACACAGACACCATCAGCACGTTCCGCCTGCGCATTCAGGTCAGCGGCAACCCCCAGGTGCTTCAGCGGGAAGAAAATGCAGCGAAGGTCCGCGCCCTGTTGCTGGCTGGTATCCGCTCGGCAGTGCTCTGGCGTCAGAGCGGCGGCCACCGCTGGCAGCTGATCTTCAAACGCAAAAAGGTCATCATGCACGCCCGGGAGTTGCTGCGCTGATTCGCAGCGCCCTCTGGTGTATCATTAGCGCCTTCTTAATAGTCCCGATCCGATTTTTCTTTGATGAACTGAGAGGTTTTCGATGGAACTCACCGCCCTGACCGCCATTTCCCCGGTCGATGGCCGCTACGGCAGTAAAGTCAGCGTATTTCGCAGCATCTTCAGTGAATACGGCCTGATCCGTAACCGGGTAACCGTCGAAATCCG
Source organism: Marinobacter sp. KM021 (assembly GCF_050707965.1). Taxonomy (NCBI): domain Bacteria; kingdom Pseudomonadati; phylum Pseudomonadota; class Gammaproteobacteria; order Pseudomonadales; family Marinobacteraceae; genus Marinobacter; species Marinobacter sp. KM021. The sequence goes on along the minus strand of NZ_CP136129.1, from coordinate 880,551 downwards.
CTGGTTGCAGAAACTGGCCGCTCACCCGGCCATTACCGAAGTGCCAGCATTCTCCGACGAAGCCAACGCCTTCCTGGACAAAATGGTCAGCGAATTCAGCCTGGCCGATGCGGAGCGCATCAAAGACATCGAACGCACCACCAACCACGATGTCAAAGCGGTCGAGTACCTGATCAAAGAAAAGATCGCCGATGTGCCCGAGCTGCACGCGGTGACCGAGTTCGTTCACTTTGCCTGCACCTCCGAAGACATCAATAACCTGTCTCACGGGCTGATGCTGCGCGAAGGCCTGGACCACGGCCTGTTACCGGCCATGGACAAAGTCGTCGACAAACTGGCCGAACTGGCCAAGGAACATTCCAAACAGCCCATGCTGTCCCGCACCCACGGACAGACCGCGTCTCCCACCACCGTCGGCAAGGAACTGGCCAACGTGGTGTATCGCCTGCGCCGCCAGTTGATGCAAATCCGCGAAGTGGAAATCATGGGCAAGATCAACGGTGCGGTCGGCAACTACAACGCCCATCTGTCTGCCTATCCGGATGTGGACTGGGCAGCCAACGCCGAAGAGTTCATTGAGAGCCTGGGCCTGGACTGGAACCCGTACACCACCCAGATTGAGCCCCACGACTACATCGCCGAACTGTATGATGCCATTGCCCGCTTCAATACCATCCTGATCGATCTGGACCGGGACATCTGGGGTTACATCTCCCTTGGCTACTTCAAGCAGAAGACAGTGGCCGGCGAGATTGGCTCCTCCACTATGCCCCACAAGGTAAACCCCATCGACTTCGAGAACTCCGAGGGCAACCTGGGCATCGCCAACGCGCTCTTCAGCCACCTGTCTGCCAAGCTGCCAATTTCCCGCTGGCAGCGTGACCTGACTGACTCCACCGTGCTGCGTAATCTGGGCGTGGGCTTTGCTCACAGCCTGATTGCCTATGAGGCTACCCTGAAAGGCCTGGGCAAACTGGAAATCAACCCGGCCCGCCTCAACGAAGACCTGAACAACGCCTGGGAAGTGCTGGCCGAGCCGATCCAGACCGTGATGCGCCGTTACAACATCGAAAAACCCTACGAAAAGCTCAAAGACTTGACCCGTGGCAAAGCCATGAGCCCGGAAGTCATCAAGAATTTCGTGGAAACACTGGATATTCCGGAGCACGCCAAGGCCGAACTGCGCGCCCTGACGCCGGACACCTACATTGGTAATGCCGTCGAACAGGCCGGCAATATTTAACCTGGAGCAACACCATGGACATGCTTGGCGGACTGACAGCTTCTGAATTTCTGCGGGACTACTGGCAGAAGAAGCCGCTGGTTATCCGTCAGGCATTTCCCGGCTTCCGGTGTCCGGTCAGTCCGGACGAACTGGCCGGGCTAGCCTGTGAGGAAGCAGTAGAATCTCGCATCGTGATCGAGAACGATGCCGGTAAACCCTGGCAACTGCACAACGGTCCTTTCAACCCGGACCGCTTCAGTGACTTGCCGGAACAGGACTGGACCTTACTGGTTCAGGGCCTGGACCACTGGGTACCGGAGATTGCCGACCTGCTCGACAACTTCCGCTTCATTCCCAACTGGCGTCTGGATGACATCATGGCCAGCTACGCCCCGAAAGGTGGCAGCGTTGGCCCCCACTACGACATGTATGATGTTTTCCTGCTGCAGGCCCAGGGCCACCGGCGCTGGACGTTCGGCGGCCACTGTGACCATACCTCGCCGAGAGTAGAAGGCACCCCACTGCGCATCCTGAGCAGCTGGGATGGCGAGGAAACCGTCACCCTGGCCCCGGGCGACATGCTGTACCTGCCCCCGGGTATAGGCCACCACGGCGTGGCTGAAGACGACTGTATTACTCTTTCCGTGGGTTTTCGTGCCCCGACCATCGATGACTTGCTCACCAGTTTTACCGATTTTCTCAGTCAGAAAGAAAAAGCCGCCGAGCATCTGGATGACCCGGACCTTCGAGTACAGGACAACCCCGGTACCATCGGCCCGGAGGTCATCAACCGCCTGGACACCATCATCCGTGAACAACTGGGTGATCGCCGCAACCTGGCCCTGTGGTTTGGCCAGTTCGCCACCGCTCCCAAGAGCCTGGAAATTGTGGTGCCGGCGGATGAACCTGCAGAAGCAGAAGATCTGGCTGAAGCCATCCGCGCCGGCGAGCAACTGCGCTGGAACGAGGGTTCCCGCTTCGCCTATCATGAACTGGACAGTGAAACTGCCCTGTTTGTGGATGGCGAACAATACCTTCTGAAAGGCGATGCCCGGCCACTGGCGCCACTACTCTGCGCCAGCGCCAGGATGAATATGGCCGCGCTGGCAGAGTTTGCCGGCGACGAGGCCTTGCTTGGCCTGCTCACCAATCTGTACAACCAGGGCTCGGTGTATTTCGAGTAAGCCATGAACCTGAGATTCCGAAAATACAGCTGGCAACTGGCGCCATCATCCATCAGGGACATCCGCCAACGGGTGTTCGTTGAGGAACAGCAGGTGCCACCGGAGCTGGAGTGGGACGACACCGACGAGATTGCTGACCATTACCTGGCGGTGGATGACAGCAACACACCGGTGGCTACCGCTCGCCTTTTCTCCACAATGGAGGAAACCGGTTACATCGGTCGTATGGCGGTGTTACCGGAGTATCGTGGCCTGGGGGCTGGTGATGCCCTGCTCAGACACCTGCTGGCCGAATCCGCTGGTCGCTTCCAGGAACTGAAACTCTCCGCCCAGCAGCACGCCACCGGGTTCTACCAACGCTTCGGCTTTCACATCTGCTCGGATATCTATGATGACGCTGGCATTCCCCATCTGGATATGCGCTGCCTGGCTCCCACACTGGCCAGTCATCCAGGTGATCAACGCGCGAAGCCACTGATTCTTGGCGAGGATTCCGAAAGCTGGCTGTTCGGCGATGAAAGCACCATGCTGGAATTGATGGACTCATTGGTCGCCCAAGCCGGCCAACGCATATGGCTGTATGACGACGTGCTTGATCACGGCCTCTACGACCGCTACCCGTTACGGGAACTGATCTCTGCGGTGGCTCGCCGGCACCGGCTTAGCGAAGTGCGCATCCTGATTCACGATGACAAGCCGTTGGTTAAACGCCGGCACCAACTGGTAGAGCTGATGCGCCGGCTCACCAGCCGGATTGAGCTGCGGTTGGTCAACACCGATTATCCGATGGAAAACCAGCCGTTCCTGCTGGCAGACCGTGAGGGTGTACTGTACCGCCACGATTTCAATAAGCCGGAAGGCTTCGCCAATTTTGCCAACCCGGGCCGGGTCAAGCTCATGGAGGAAGCCTTCCAGCGCATGTGGGATGCTGGCCGGGGCTCGCTGGAACTTCGGGAACTACCGCTCTGAATGCAGCCCCGGGGTAGCTTGTGGCGACTCAAATCTGGCACCGAAGGGTGCAAACTCCTCGTCCACTTCTTCCGCCACCTCGGCAATCAGCTTACGCAACCATTGATGATCGCTGTTGTGCTGCAGTAATGGACTCCAGGCCATTTTCAGCTCGAACGGCGGAATCTCGAACGGTGGCACCTTCACCACCAGGTTCGGGTTGTCTTTCTGCAACCAGGCCGCGCGAGATGGCAGAGTGGCAATCAGGTCATGCTGCTCCGCCAGCAACATGGCCACCTGATAATGCCGGGTGAAAACCGAGATCTGCCGCTTGCGGCCCATTCGCCCCAAGGCTTCGTCTACCCACCCCAGCCGCTGGACATCCTTGGGGTTCACCCCCACGCCCACACCAAAACCGGTTTTACTGACCCAGATATGGCTGGCATCCAGGTAGGTATCCAGGGTAAACGGCTCTTTAAGAATGGGATTACGGGCATTCATCAGGCAGGCAAAATACTCGATCCACAAGGTTTTCTGGTGGAACGATTGAGGAATCTTGTCGAAACGGTTGATGGCCATATCCAGCCGGCCCTGCTCCACATCCAGAAAGCTCACGTCGCTGGGGGTCAGCACGTCCAGGGTAACGTGGGGCGCCTCCTGGCGAATCCGCCGCAACACCCTGGGCATCAGACAGGATTCCGCGTAGTCACTGGCCATGATACGGAATACCCGCTGGCTCTCCTGGGCAGCAAAGGGGGTTTTCTCCTGCACCGCCTGTTCAATGTCCGACAGAATGCCACGGACCAACGGCTGCAGTTCCCGGGCCCGCTCCGTGGCTGTCATGCCTTCACTGGTACGCACCAGCAACGGGTCGCCAAACAGATCCCGTAACCGGCGCAAACCGTTGCTCATAGCAGGCTGGGTGATGCCCAGATGATTGGCGGCCTTGGTGACATTGCGTTCACGCAGCAGCACGTCAAGGTATACAAGCAGATTGAGATCTACCCGGGAAATGTCCATGCAAAAAATCCTGGAAAGCAGAGTGGCGGCACCGGTCTGGCCCGCCCACACATTCACCAGACCAATATACAGGAAACCCACAATTCATTAAATGAATGAAGTATTTCCTGTACTTACAACCGGAAACGGACGATTGCCCAGATTTCTGCTAGGCTTTCAGGGCGTTACCCAATAATATCTGACAATTAGAGGCGCGCCCGCAAAGGCGGTCCGTTCACTGTAATCCGGAGCCATTACCGACACCATGGATACCACCACCATTGTGCTGCTGCTCGCGGCGATCGTCACCGTCTCACTGGTCATTATCGTTATCAGTCAGATGCGTGAAAAGGCGCGGATTGAGCGGGTTCGCAAGATGACCGCCCGGGAAGACGAATACAATCGCGCCTACCGCCTGTTCTCGGAGATTCCGGCCCAGTACCTGTCTCCCGACCTCAAGCTGCTGCTGCTCAAGCGCATGGAGGAATCCTGTCACGATCTGGTCGCGCTTAAGTCCGAGCAACCGGTCAGCGAATGGCTCGACACCATCAAACAGACCAGGAAACAGGTACTGGAGAACAATGATAACCGGGCATCGGTCAGAATCGACTCCCCCGAGAAAGCAACCTACGTCAAAGAACTGCTTCAAAGCCTGTTCAAAATGATTGAGGCCATGCACAAAGCCGGCCGGCTCGACACCGCCAGCGCCAAAAAGCACCTGAAGCATGTGCTGTTTCTGGTGCACAAGACCCACGCCGACCTGCACGTTTTCCAGGCCCGGGACCATATCCGGCAGAACCAGATCCGCAAGGCCATACACGCCTACCACCTGGCCAGCACGGAAATGGGTAAATCCAAAGATAATCCGCTGGCCATGAAAGCCGTCAAGAGCTTCAGAACGCGCATCAAAGAGCTTGAAGCCAGTATGGCCGACGGCACCACACAAACCGAAAGCCACTCAAAGCTAGACCGGGAATGGGATAACTTCTTGCAGGACGATGGCACCTGGAAGAAAAAGGCTGACTACGACGACTGAGGAACACGCTTTACCCAATTGACCAGCCACAGGGACGACCATTCACCGTGTTAAAGAGCTTCCGGCACAGACTTTCCTACCGCCTTACCCGCGACACCGTACTGGTGGCCATGGCTCTTGGCCTGATTCTGAACCTGATTCAGATCACCCTCGACTATTTCTCGGCGAAAGACGCCATGGAACAGGACATACGGGCACTGATCGAGATCAGTAACAGTCCGGCGTCCCAGATTGCCTACAATATCGACGTGAGGCTGGCCGAGGAACTGCTGGATGGCCTGTTACGCCACCCGGCGACCATAGATGCGCGGATTGTGGACAGTGATGGCCAGACCATGTCGGCCGCCAGCCAAAGTAGCCCGATCTCCCGATACCGCTGGATCAGCGACCTGCTGTTCGGTTCCAGCAGTGTCTTCAGCACAGAACTCCAGGTACCCCAGTTACAGGACCTGCCATTGGGCCATCTGGTTGTCACCATCGATACCTGGCACTACGGCTGGCAGTTCCTCCAGCGGGCAGTCAACACATTCGTCATTGGACTGTTCAAGAGCCTGGTGCTGTCGGTTGCGCTGCTTGGCATTTTCTATTTCGTGCTGACCCGCCCCATGCTCAACGTGATTGAAGCATTGAGCCGGGTCAGGGCCAGCACCCCGGAAAAGGTCCGGCTGCCGGTGCCTGCCAACCATCGTTTTGACGAAATCGGCACCATGGTTGGCATCATCAACCAGCACCTTGAACACATGGAAGGCAGCGTGGCCCAGTTGAGGGCAGCCGAAAGCGCCATGAAAAATTACTCCAGCCAGCTGGAGCAGGAAGTTGAAGATCGAACACGGGAGATTTCGGAAAAGAATCAGGCCTTGCAACGGGGTAATCGGGCATTGGTTCGTGCCAAGGAAGACGCGGTGCGACGGGCCCGGGCACGAGCCAACTTCCTGGCCAGCATGAGCCATGAGATCCGCACCCCCCTGAACGGGGTGCTGGGAATGCTCGGGCTGGCGCTGGAAAGTGAACAGGACGCTGGCCAGAGAAACCGCCTGGAGATTGCCCTGAACGCCGGTGAGAGCCTGCTGGGCCTGCTCAACGACATTCTTGACATCTCCAAGGTCGAAGCCGGAAAACTCAATCTCGAGAACATTCCGTTCAGCGTTCGCGACCTGGTGGAGGAATGCTCAACTCTTCACGCCCAACAAGCTCGACGCAAACACATCAACCTGGTCAATGAAACCGACCCGATGCTACCCGAGCAGTTTCTGGGCGACCCGACGCGCACTCGCCAGATCCTCAATAATCTTCTCAGTAACGCGGTCAAGTTTACCGACGATGGCCATGTCAGGGTGCGCACCACCTATTCCGGTGGAAGCCTTCGCATGGAGGTTATCGATAGCGGCATAGGCATGTCCAAGGAAGGCTTGCACCGGATCTTCTCACCGTTTTCGCAGGCCGACACCGACACCACCCGGCTGTATGGCGGCACCGGTCTTGGCCTGACACTGTGCCGCCAACTGGTGGAACGTATGCACGGGCAGATACTGGTGGATTCCAGCGAGGGCGCCGGTACTCATTTCACCGTCACCCTGCCCCTGCCGGTGCATGAACCCGCACACCCGACTCTGCCAGAAGCCGCTGCAACCCGGCTGTGCGAAACAGGTGTCGCCATGGCCATACCACAGGATCACCCGCACCGGCTGGCAATTGAATCACAACTGCGGGCCTGGGCTATCCCGGTCAGAAGCGCCAGCCGTCATCCCAAGGGCATCTTGCTGGTGGCCGCAGAGCCTGGCGACGAAGAGTGCAAGGCCTTTGCCGATGACTGGCAGGGAATGGGCGTTATCATGGCAGACAGCACTGGCTCAATCAGTTCCGGCCGTCCCGGTCAGTTTATCCTGCCGCTGCCGCTCAGACGCACCGAACTCTACCACTGCCTCTGCGCCGCCGCAGGATTGCCGGACAGCGGCAGTTCACAACCGCTGGATCAATCAACCAGGGCCGCGAGAACCGAGAACCAACTCACCCTGCTGCTGGTCGAGGATAACCAGGTCAATCAGCTGGTCGCCAGCAGCCTGCTGAAGAAGCTGGGCCATCGGGTAGACCATGCAGAGAACGGCCAGAGGGCATTGGAGGCGTTGCAAAAGCGCCGTTACGACCTGGTTCTTATGGATTGCCAGATGCCCGTTATGGATGGTTACGAGGCAACCCGGGCCATCAGGCGCAACCCGGAATGGCAAAACTTGCCGATTATTGCGGTGACCGCCAATGTTATGCAGGGTGATCGGGAGGATTGCCTGGAAGCCGGAATGAATGATTACATCACCAAACCCTACAAGCGTGAGGAGCTCAGGGCCATTATCAATCGCTGGGCCCCGAACGCTCCAGAACCTCAAGCAGACTTCTGAGCTCCTGCCGAAGGGCGACCAACCGTTCCGGCGCCACATCCAGGCCGCACATCAATTGCCCTGGCACCCCGCGAGCCTGTTCCCGTAACCGCCAGCCGTCGCCTGTCAGGCTAAGGCGAACAACCCGCTCGTCACTTGCCTGCCGGCGCCGGATGAGCAGACCGCGCTCCTCCAGCCGCTTCAAAAGCGGCGTGAGAGTGCCGCTGTCCAGGCGCAACCGGGCGCCTATATCCGATACCCGGGCGGCCTCGCCAACCGGGCCATGCTCCCAGAGAGCCAGCATCACCAGATACTGCGGATAGGTCAGTCCCAGTTCCGCCAGCACGGGACGATACCGCGCTGTGACGGCCCGATTGAGGGCATAGAGGGCAAAGCAGATCTGGTTATCGAGCGCCAGCATCTGATCATCACCGTTCATGTCAGAGCAGCTTCTCGATATCAGCACGAATGTCAGCGGGTTTCGCTGTGGGTGCGTAACGGCGGATAACCTGTCCGTCGCGGTTGACCAGAAACTTGGTAAAGTTCCACTTCACCTTCTCCGACCCCATCAGGCCCCTGGCTTCCCTCTTCAAAAACTGGAACAGCGGATGTGCGCCATCCCCGTTCACGTCAACCTTGGCAAACATCGGAAAGCTGACACCATAGTTCAGGGAGCAGAACTGACTGATGGCATCCTCGTTTGCCGGATCCTGATTCATGAACTGGTTACAGGGAAAGCCCAATACCTCGAATCCGCGGTCACCGAGTTCCTCATGCAGCGCTTGCAAGCCCTCAAATTGAGGTGTGAAGCCACACTTTGACGCGGTGTTTACAATCAGCAAGACCTTTCCCTTGTAATCCGCCATGGAGGCTTCATTGCCCTTAATGTCACGAACACTGAAATCGTAAATGGATACGCCAGACATACGTTTACTCCTGTCGAGGATTTTCGTGAAATTACATTGTGCACAATATAATTTGGCAAAGCCACACTCTGAAAAGGCTTAACGGGCCAGTGATCCAGAGTTCACTTTCAAAAACCGCCGCAAACTATCCGTATTTGGCCACAATTCAACACATTTGCCCCTGTTGCCCCGGGGCTCCCCTCCGCTAGAATAGGATGCTTCCGTTTACCGGAACCTCTTTCAGACTGTTTGTTAAGGACGCCAGCGACCCATGCAGAACTATTTCAAATCCGCCAAGCTCGACAATGTGTGCTATGAAATTCGTGGCGTGGTTCTGCGTGAGGCGCGTCGCCTTGAAGAAGAGGGCCATCGGGTTCTCAAGCTGAACATTGGCAACCCGGCGGCGTTCGAGCTGGATGTACCGGAAGAGATCCAGCAAGACGTTATCTACAACATGCACCAGGCCCAGGGATACGTGGAGTCCAAGGGTCTGTTCTCTGCCCGAAAAGCCGTGATGCATTACTGCCAGCAACGGGGTATCGCCAAGGTCGACATCGACGACATTTTCCTGGGCAACGGCGTCAGTGAGCTGATCGTCATGTCCATGCAGGCACTGCTGAATACGGGCGATGAAGTGCTGATTCCAGCGCCGGATTACCCGCTCTGGACCGCCGCCGTGACCCTCTCCAGCGGCAAGCCGGTGCACTACCGGTGCGATGAGCAACAGGGCTGGTTCCCGGACATCGATGACATCAAGAAAAAGATCACCCGCCGTACCCGGGCCATTGTGCTGATCAACCCCAACAACCCCACCGGTGCGGTGTATTCGGAAGAGTTGTTGCAGCAGGTCATCGAACTGGCCAGGCAGCACAACCTGATCATCCTGTCAGACGAGATCTACGACAAGATCCTGTATGACGGCACCCAGCACACCTCCGTTGCCTCCCTGGCCGACGACGTGCTGTTCTTCACCTACAACGGGCTGTCGAAGAACTACCGGGCCGCCGGCTACCGCTCTGGCTGGATGATTATCAGTGGTGCCAAACATCGCGCCCGAGACCTGATCGAAGGCATCGAGATGCTTTCCAACATGCGCCTGTGTGCCAACGTTCCGGCACAGCTGGCCATCCAGACGTCTCTGGGTGGCTATCAGTCCATCAACGACCTGGTGGCACCCGGCGGCCGGCTTTATGAACAGAGGGAAACCGCCTGGCGCATGCTCAACGACATTCCCGGCGTCAGCTGTGTCAAACCCCAGGGTGCCCTGTACCTGTTCCCGAGACTGGACCCGAAGCACTTCCCGGTGGTCAACGATGAAAAGCTGGTGCTCGACTTGCTGCTGCAGGAGAAAATCCTGCTGGTTCAGGGCTCCGCCTTCAACATTGATGACAAACAGCATCTGCGCGTCGTTTTCCTGCCCCGGGAAGATACCCTGGCAGACGCCATGGGCCGCCTGGGCAATTTCCTGGAGCATTACCGCCAGTAACCGGAGCTGATATGGCCGACATACATGTCGAGGAGTTCTACAAGGACGTCGCTATTGCGCTGATCCAGCTTTATGCTGCGTTCCCGAGAAGGATCAACCTGTTCGTGGAAGACATCGCCGGGCCAGACGAGCCGGATGAATTCGGGCTGCACAGTAAACGGCACATGGCCTGCTTTGGAGCGCTCCTGTGGCTTTCAGAGGAAGGCCTGTTGCGCTACGTCGACACCATTCGGCAGGAAGCCCTGGACCAGGCCGTTCTGACCCGCGAGGCGTTTGTGCGCCTCAGTGCCCCGGCGCCCCAGGCGTTGATACGGGAGCTTAATGCCTCCAGCACTGAAGCGGAACTGCCTCCCTCCGTACAAAAGGATCTATCAACCTATATCCACCTGCTGAGATCGGCCCTCAAGAGTGGCAGTTCCAGCCGAATCAGCCTGGCCGTTCAGTCGTCCTTCTTCATTGATACCGGCGCGGGGAGCGTGCATTAAATCCAGGTAAGGCTCTTGAAGGAGTGAACCCGGACCACATATATCGGTCAGACAGGCAACCAGTTTCAGGGATCGTTAACACGGGAATAGACTATGCGGATTTTGTTGTTTCTGGCCACCAACCTGGCGGTCATCCTGGTCGCAAGTTTTACCTTGCGCCTGCTGGGCGTTGACAGCTACCTGGCCCAACAGGGCATCAATTACGGCTCGCTCCTGGCGTTTGCTGCCGTATTCGGCTTTGCGGGTGCCATCGTCTCACTGCTGATCTCCAAACCCATGGCCAAGTGGAGTACCAAGGCCCGGGTTATCGACTCGCCCAGAACCCCGGCCGAGCGCTGGCTGGTGGACACCGTGGCAGAGCTGTCAAAGAAAGCGGGCATTGGCATGCCCGAGGTGGCTGTTTTCCCCGCCTCCCAGTCCAATGCTTTTGCCACCGGCTGGAACAAGAATGACTCGCTGGTAGCCGTCAGCGAAGGGCTGCTGCACCGCTTCAACAAGGATGAAATCCGGGCCGTACTGGGCCATGAAATTGGTCATGTGGCCAATGGTGATATGGTCACGCTTGCGCTGATTCAGGGTGTGGTGAACACCTTTGTGATTTTCGCGTCCCGGGTCATCGGCTCCTTCGTTGACCGGGTGGTGTTCAAGAACGAGAATGGCCATGGCATTGGCTTTTTCGTGGTCAGCATCGCGGCCGAGATTGTCCTTGGCATACTGGCCAGCACCATTGTGTTCTGGTTCTCCCGCCGCCGGGAGTTCCGGGCCGATATTGCAGGGGCTCAGCTTGCCGGTACCGGAGCGATGATCAGCGCTCTGGCTCGCCTGAAGCAGGAAAGTGAAGTGCCGGATCAAATGCCCGATACCCTCCAGGCCTTCGGCATTAATCGCGGCGCCCGGGCCGGCCTCGCAGCCTTGTTCATGACCCACCCACCACTGGAAGATCGCATCGCAGCTCTGCAGAACGCCAGGGTTTGACAGAAAACAAAAGGGGGGGCGCTATCGGCGCCCCCCTTTGCCTGTGCAATCAGGTAATGTTGATCAGATCTTGAGTTTGCAGCCCAGCGCACGGAAACCATCCTGGAGCGATTTACTGGTCCCTTTGAGCTGAATCTTCAGGCTGGAGCACTCCCGGCGCACCGGATAGTCCCGGCGCAGGCGGTCAAACGCCACAGCCCGTTGCTCCGGATTTCCCCGCATGGCCAGTCTCAGCCTGGCGTCATCCCGCCTTGGGTCATAACAGACCCGCAGTGCCGTACGAATGGCCTCATCTTCCTCGGCGGAACTGGTAAACGAGACTTTGCTGACCGCTGGTTCAGGTAAAAACTGGCCTGCTTTCTTGCGTATGGGCAGGCCCAGGAACTGACACAGCGCCCGATAAACCATTTCCGTGCCCTGCATCTTGCCTTCCAGGCTGTACCCGGCAATATGGGGCGTCGCGAGCCATACCTTGTCCACAAGATCGGGACGTATCCCAGGCTCATGCTCCCAGACATCCAGGGCCACCAGCGGTGCATCAGCCTGTTCCAGTCTGCGCATCAAGGCCTCGGAATCAACAACTTCTCCCCTACCACCGTTGATCAGCAGTTGATCGGCGCCGATCAACGCCAGCTCCGGGTCAGACACCATGTGCCAGGTGGCGTGGGGCTGATGGCGGGTTAATGGCGTATGCAGGGTAACCACGTCACACTCCAGCGCCTCAGCCAGACTGACAAAGGGCAGCTCAGCACCGGGTTCCCGTTCCTGCCTCGGCGGGTCACACAGGCGCACCTCAAAACCAAGGCGCTCCAGGCATTGAGCCAGCTGACCACCGACATTACCAACGCCAACGATACCAACCGTCAGGGATGTCCAATCGTCCAGCCCCCGTCGCTCAGCAAACAGCGATACCACCGACAACACGTATTCGGCCACACTGGTGGCGTTGCATCCGGGGGCGGCGGCAAAGCCGATACCCCTCGCCTGCAACCACTCCAGGTCAATATGGTCTGTGCCAATGGTCGCAGTACCCACAAAACGAACCCGGCTGCCTTCAAGCAACTCCCGGTTAACACGGGTCACCGAACGAACCAGCAGGATATCCGCATCCTGCACCTGCTCACGACTCAGTGTTCGCCCTGTAACCCGGCGTATTTCTCCAATATCACCGAAGAACGCGTCCAGTAAAGGAATGTTCTCGTCCGCAACGATCAGCATAACCTGGTCTCCATCACCCTAAATCGCCCTGTACCAACGCGACTCAGTTGCGCCGGGGCCGCGAACCGCCACGCCCTGCCGGCCCGCGGCCGCTCTGGGGGCGGCGACCACCGCGCTTGCGCGTGATCGGCGGGTTATCCATGGTGGCCATCAAGTCTTCGTCTGGCACCGCGGTTTTCAGCTTCTGGCTGATGTACTTCTCGATCTCCGGTAAGGCAAAAGAGTCGTCTTCCCCGGCAAAGCTGACGGAAACACCGGTCTTGCCTGCGCGCCCGGTACGACCAATCCGGTGTACGTAATCCTCGGCGTTCTCAGGCAGGTTGTAGTTGAACACGTGGGTAACGCCATTCACGTGAATGCCCCGGCCTGCCACATCGGTAGCCACCAGCACCTGGATCTGCCCCTTTTTGAACTGGTCCAGGGTTTTCAACCGTTTGTTCTGGGCGATCTCACCAGACATCAGGGACACCTTCACGCCCTGATTCTTCAGATCCTCCTCAAGATCCCGGCACTGGTCACGACGATTGGCAAACACAATGGCCTTCTCAACTTCCGGACGTTTGAGGTAGTTCACCAGCACCGGCAGTTTGTCGTCGTCAGACACCAGATACACGGTCTGCTCTACCCGTTCGGCGGTTTTCTGCTCCGGCTCGATCTCAACAAACTCTGCGTTTTGGGTCCACATGGACGCCAGGTTCAGAACGTCCTGGTTGAAGGTGGCGCTGAACAGCAGGGTTTGGCGATCTTCTTTGCTGGTGCACTTGCGGATAATTCGTTTGACGTCAGGGATGAAGCCCATATCCAGCATGCGGTCTGCTTCATCCAGGATCAGGATGTCGATCTGGTCCAGAAACACGTCCTGGGAGCCCAAAAAGTCGATCAACCGGCCCGGGGTTGCCACCAGAATGTCGACAATCTCGTTCTGCAACTGCTCGCGTTGCTTGTCGTAGTTCATACCGCCCACCACGGTAACCACATTGTGGCCGGTGTACTGGCACAGCTGCTCTGCGTCCTTGGCAATCTGCATCGCCAATTCACGGGTTGGAGCCAGGGCAAGCACTCTGGGCTCAGAGGCAAACCGGTCTTTTTCATCCACCGGTGTTTCCAGCAGAGTCTGTATCGCCGTAATCAGGAAGGCTGCCGTTTTACCGGTACCGGTCTGGGCCTGGCCGATCAGGTCTTCGCAAGCCAGGGTCCAGGGCAGGGTTTCGGCCTGAATGGGCGTGCAGTATTCAAATCCGATTTTACTGATGGCATCCAGCAGACGCTTGTCCAGGTTAAGATCGCTGAAGCGTAAATCGCCGGTAGGTTTTAGGTCAGCTGTCATAGAGGTTCTGTTATCCTTGATTGGTCGTGTTCGGTTGCCATGGGCGCCAAACGGCGCCTGTCCTGGTTCCAGTGATGCTGGACCCTGTCGGCAGTCCCGTAGAAAGACTTGAGTGTATCGAAAAATTGCTGAGCCCTTGATGGCAGGCCATGAGCCAGATATTGGGAGGCCTGCAGGCGCACATTCTGGCGGAAGCCTTGCTCATTGGCCGCGCCGCTGCCGGCAAGGTTATCAACGCTGATATGAAAGCGAGAGCCGGCCGCCAGGGAAAACAGCCATTCAACGGCCTGAGGCTTGACCTCCACCTGCTCAAACGCCTGCTGTTGTTCCAGGCTGCGACCATCCGGACAATACCAATATCCGTAATCGTGCAATGTGCGCCGATGCTCACCGGCTATACACCAATGGGCAATCTCGTGGAGGGCACTGGCAAAAAAACCGTGGGCAAACACTACCCGGGCAAGTCCGTCTGGCTCGCTGGCAGGCAGGTACTCCGGTTCGTCACTGCCCCTGACCAGAATGGTCCGGAAGGATTCCCGGAACAGGTCGTTGAACAGCATGATAAGATCGTCTGGATTGTGATTCATCGGTTGGCTATTGTGCGACTTTAATACAAGCAATACCAGAGGGAACTTTGCCATGGCAATGATGTCACTGGCAGCAAGGCGACGAGCCGCAATACCGCCCCCCATTGGAAACACCCAGGATAACGAAGAATTCATGACAGCTATTCCAGACTCCCATCAACGATTGCGCCGCCCGGTCTCCCAGCTCGGGGCCTTGCTGGCACTGCTGTTTACCCTGCTTCCGGCCTCCGCCCTGGCCTTTGGCAACTCAGGAAGCTCCCTGTTTGGTGGCGGCAACAACGGCTTCCTGCCCGTAGACGAGGCGCTGCCCTTCAACCACAGCACGGAAGGCGACAGCGTTGTCCTGTCCTGGAATATTGCCCCGGAACACTATCTCTACAAAAGCCGTATACAGATTACTCCGGTCACTGAAGGCGTCAGCATTGGCGAGCCCGAGTTCTCCCTGCCCGGCACCCTGACCGAAGACGAATACTTCGGCGAGATGATGGTGTTCTTCGATCCGGTCGAGGCCCGGGTGCCGGTCATCCTTCCCGAGGGTATACAGGAAGCGGAACTGCAAGTGACCTACCAGGGCTGCGCAAAGGCGGGTCTGTGTTATCCGCCGCAGACGCGGGACGTTCTGTACTATCCGGGTAAAGGTGATAGCCAGGGCAGTCGTTCCTCACCCGCTTCAGGCAGCGTCTCCAGCAGCGGAGCATTCAACACGACAGATAACACTTCTTCGGCAACCGGCCTGGCCGGATTCCTGTCCAGCCAGTCGATCTGGATGATCGCTGGGGTATTCTTCCTGCTGGGGCTGGGGCTGACCTTCACCCCGTGCGTGTTGCCCATGGTGCCGATTATTTCCACTATGGTCTCAGGCCACAACACCCGCACGACAGGCCATGCTCTCCTTCTTTCCGGCAGCTACGTGCTGGGCATGGCGCTTACCTACGCCGCCGCTGGGGTGATTACCGGCCTGCTGGGCGCCAGTTTCAACCTGCAGGCACAGCTCCAGTCGCCCCTCGTACTCGGTGTTTTTGCGGCACTGTTTGTGGTGTTTGCCCTGGCGATGTTTGACCTGTTTGAGATTCAGCTACCCAGGTTTATCCGCGAGCCGCTGAACGATGCCAGCCAGAAGCTGACCGGCACCCGGGTGATCAGTATCTTCGGCATTGGTTCATTGTCGGCACTGATTGTCTCGCCCTGTGTCTCTGCGCCTCTGGCCGGTAGCCTGCTTTACATTTCAACCACACAGGACGCCGTCATAGGCGGCGTTGCCCTGCTTGCACTTGGGCTTGGCATGGGTGTGCCACTGATTCTTGTGGCCGTCGGCGGACGCAAGCTGCTGCCTACCTCAGGCCACTGGATGACGACCGTCAAACATTTTTACGGCGTGATGCTGCTTGCCGTTGCCATCTGGCTTATCGAGCGGATGGTACCAGCCTGGGCAGGCCTGACCATGTGGGGGCTACTGGTGGCCATCACAGGCGTTCAGTTGGGTGCTTTTGATGCGGCCAGGGCTGGCTGGGAACGCACACGCAAGGGCCTGGGCCTGGTAATGTTCGCCTATGGCCTGGCGCTCCTGGCAGGGGCGTTCAGCGGCGCCAATGATCCGCTGCGGCCGCTGGCACCGTTTACCGCATCTGCCGGCCAGGTTCAGGGCGGCGGCGCCAGCCATGCAGACTTCCAGCGGGTCGAAGATCCGCAACAGATTCGCGCAATGCTGGCCGATGCCCGCGCCAACCAGCAACCTGTTGTGCTCGACTTCTACGCGGATTGGTGCGTGTCGTGCAAAATCATGGAGCGGAACGTGTTCAGCGACCAGGACGTGATCCAGGCGTTAGCACCCTACACCCTGTTGCAAATCGACATGACCGACAACACCCGTGACCAACAGGCCCTGCTGAATGAACTCGGGCTATTTGGTCCGCCGGCCATTCTGTTCTATCGAACCAACGGCGAAGAGCTACAGGAAGCACGGGTGCTCGGGGAAATGAACCGTAGGCAGTTCCTTGACCATCTTGGCAAGGTGGCCCGGGAGAGCTGAGCGGTGTGCTCAGCTCTCACAACGGCGAATCAGGAAATGGAATTCCCCTTCCAGTTCCTGTTGGCTCAGCAGCTCATGGCTCAGGAACTGGCAAAAACGGGGTATATCCCGGGTTGTTGAAGGATCGGTCGCTACAACGCGCAACACTTCCCCCACGCCAACATCGTTGATCCGGGTGTGCAGCATCATTACCGGTTCCGGGCACAACAGCCCTCGAGCGTCCAGCTCGGCTTGAAACTCCAGGGTTGTCACAACAGCCACCTCCAGTTCTCGTGATTTTCAGAATCCGGTGCTAAATTATTGTTTACAGCAACGAAAATAAAGGACCAATTGCATGATTCGGGTTTTGATTGAACGACACATCGCAGAGTCTCTGGAAACCGCCTACGAGGAGCGTTCACGTTTGGTACTGCAGCAGGCCGTTAGTACACCCGGTTTTATTTCAGGTGAGACGCTGGTCGACAGCCATGACCCGAACCACCGTATCACCCTTGCCAACTGGCGCTCTGAAGCTGACTGGGATCGCTGGTACCACTCCCGGGAGCGGCGCGAGCTGATGGCAGAACTGGTGCCCATGATGGACCGCGATGAAATCATCACAGTTCTTGAGCAAAGCCCTATGCCCTGAGCCACTCCGGCTTAGTCCAGGCGCTCGATAAAACAGGTGATTTCCTCTCGATCATGATAAAGGTGGCGGGCCCGTACACGGCAAGTCAGGCCCGCCTCCTCAAGACCACGCACCAGGATGTCCTGGCATACCAGCCATTCGTCGTAGCGCTTCTTCATCGGTAACTTCAGGTTGAATACCGTGTAACGGCAAAGCCTGTCTGCCAGCCAGTCCACTGCCATCCGGGCGGTGCGGCGCGGCTTATCGACTATGTCGCAAACCATCCAGTCGACCGCCCGCTTCGGGCGCCAGGCATAACCATCCGCCTCAATGTGCTCAACATGCCCACTGGCCATCAAATCCGGATTCATCGGGCCATTATCAACAGCCGTCACCATCATACCCTGGTTCACCAGCTGCCAGGTCCAGCCACCTGGCGCGGCTCCCAGATCGACGGCTTTCCTGCCACCACCCAGGTAGTCGAGCCAGCGATCCTCCGGCAGAAATACCTTCCAGGCTTCCTCGAGTTTGAGCGCAGAGCGGCTGGGGGCCGAGGCGGGTAATCTGAGCCGCGGCACGCCCCCCGGGAACGGCGACCGGTTACCAGCGAGGCTGTACCCAATCACAGCCGTGCCAAAGTCTGCCAGCAGTATTTCCAGCCGTTTTCCGGTTTTTGCATCCGCCGTTTCCTGAAGCAACCCCGCGCCCCGCAGGCCCTTGGATAACGGCGCTACCCATTTTCGGGAAAAGTTGCCCAGGTCCCGGTCCTCGTTGTTCTCCGGCAAACGCACCTCTACCCGTGCACAGCCACTACCATTCCAATCCTGATCTCGCAGAAAACCGACAACGGCTCCAACCCGATCCTGTACTGGCAACGCGCAATCGCCCAGGATAACGAACCAATCCCGGACAAATACCAGTTCGTCCAACGGCAGGCGGCCCATCAGTTCCTCCGGGCTTTCCTCACTGCCAATGGTAAACCGGACCAGCCCGCTATTCCTGACCGGCTGAAAGTAACCAAACACGCCTTTAAGGGCTGCCTGATCCGTCACTTCCTGGCCCGCCTCGGCTTCGAATCCCGGGCGGCACACCAGCATAACCTGTTGCATCTATCACCTTTTCATTCAAAATTGTCAGGAATCTGACACCCTGACAAACAAGAAACTTGAACCTGTTTAACAGCAGGATTTGTTTACGCTGGCTACACTTCCGCCTTCATTCGACATGGGATTTCGTTGATGACGCCTCGATTCTGCGCCCTGCTGATGCTTGGCCTGCTGGCCTTTGCCGGCATTATGCCCGGTTACAGCATGGCGGCGGAACCTTGCCCGATCCTTCAGGCGACCAACCCCGAAGCCCGGAGCGCAATTAATCATCACTTGTGCTTCCATTCCGCCCGCCCCGGCGAGCCAGCCCACGCCGCTCAGAGCGCATCAGAACTACCGGCGGATATGCCCTGGACACCCGCCAACGGCCATGACCTGGTGTTCAGCCATACTGATGCCGTGTACTGGATTCAACTGACCGTCCATAACCCTGGCGCCAACCGCACGCTCTGGTATCTGAAGCTTAACTACCCGCTGCTGGACGAAATCACCTTCTGGCAGCATCGCCATCAGCCGGGCAGCCCGGATGTCGTCACCGAGGCCGCACCACCACTGGCCACAGGTGATTCCCTGCCGTTTGCCACCCGGGGCATAGATTACCGTTATTACCTGTTACCGGTCACGCTGGATCCGTCCGAACGGCGCACCATTACCATCCGGGTTCACAGCAGCGGGGCGCTGAATGTGCCCCTGGCCCTGATGACACCGGAAGAGGTCATTGCTGAAAGCAATCACCTGACTTTGATCCACGGCCTGTTTTACGGGGCGCTGCTGATTCTGGCCGCCTTTAACCTGCTGTTGTTCTTCAGCTCCGGCACCCGGTACTACTTCTACAACTCTTTCTATATCAGCTCCATGGCGATGTTTCTGTTTGCCATGGGCGGCTTCGCGAATCAGTATTTCTGGCCCGAGAGTGCACAGCTGGCGAACCTGTCGATCCCACTCACCCTGGTCATCTGCTCAGCCGCCATGGCACTGTTTGGCTGGTCATTTCTTGATGTCAGTGCCGGGACGATTTCAGAATCCGTGCTCCGGGGGTTGGTCTGGTCTGCTGTGGGCTTCCTGGCCCTGACCTTCCTGCTACCCTACTCCAAAGCCATCCTGCTCAACACAGCCCATGCGCTGGTGGTGATTGCCGCGTTGTCGGTCATTGCGACTATCCGCTGGCGCCAGGGCTATCTCCCCGCCTTCTGGTACATCGCTGCCTGGATGATCATGGTGGTCGGCGCCCTGGCCTATGCCCTGGCGGCCTTCGGCTACCTGGGCGACTACCTGGCCCGCGAGGTCATGATGCAAGCGGCTGTCGGGGGTCAGGTTATCCTGCTGAACTATGCCATGGTGCAACGCTGGCGCCTGCTGAATCAGAAGTTGCTGGATATTGAGCACCAGGCACGCACAGAGCTGGAGTTCAAGGTTCACGAGCGCACCGCACAACTGCGCAATACCATGCGGGAACTTGAGCAGGCGAACCGGAAACTGGCGTCCCTCAGCCTGAACGATGCCCTGACCGGACTACACAACCGCCGGCATATGGATAACCTGTTACCGGAACTCTGCCGTGAAGCCCGTCGAACCGGCCAGCCATTGTCGCTGGCGCTGGTGGATGCCGATCACTTCAAGCGGATTAACGACAGCTGGGGCCACGATTTCGGTGACCAATGCCTCAGGCACATCGCGACCTGCCTGAAGAACCAGATCAAGCGACCACGGGATGTCGCGGTCCGTTTTGGTGGTGAGGAATTTGCCCTGCTGCTACCCGGTACAGACGCCACCGGCGCTTCCAAGTTGTGCCAGGATATTCTTGAAGCGGTGCGGGACTCTCGCATTACCGCTCCCGACGGTACAGCCATCAGCCTCACCGTTAGCGCCGGCATCGCGGAACTGGGCGTCGAAGAGCAGCCAGACAGCCTGTTCCGACGCGCCGATGAAGCCCTCTATGCCTCCAAAGCCGCCGGCCGGGACGCAATCACCCTTGCTCAACACAGCTCCGAGCCCGCCAGCAACTCCTGAACAAATCGGCCGGTTTCGCCAGCCGCCTGCTCGATAAGGGTTGCCTGGCTGTCCGGATGCCTTGCCGGTGTCTGAAAGTCATGGTTTCCGCCATCCAACCAGCACAGCCGGGAAAGCCCCGGCATCTCGCCCTGGGCCGCTACCTCCTCCGGCTTGCCGAAAGGGTCCCGGGTTCCCTGTATAATCATCATCGGGCAGCCAACGGTCGAAAAATGATCAATACGCCACCGATCTGGCTTGCCCGGGGGATGGAAAGGGTAGCCATAGCAGATAACCCCAGCAATACCCGGAGCATGTTCACTGGCCAGCATTGAGGCCACCCGACCACCCATCGACTTACCTCCAACCAGCATCAGGCAATCCTCACTCACCTCATCTCGCACCCGTGCCACTTCGGCCCGGAATGAATCCAGCAACACAGGCATTCGGTCCGGTGGCCGCTTGCGGCCGTCCTCCCGCCGCCGAGTCATATACGGAAACTCAAACCTGACCGTTGCAATCCCCTGCCGCTCCAAAGCGTCAGACAGTTGCTCCATGAAAGGAGAGTCCATGGGCGCGCCGGCCCCATGGGCCAGCAACATGACACTTTTGACCCCTTTACCGTAGCCTTTGGTCTTAATCCGGTTCACAACATTCAACTCCTCGCTGTCAGGGGGTATCATTAGCAACCGAGCAGAAACCTTCAAGGTGCTTTTGTAACGCGGTTCAAGCCTTGCAAACTGTTGGCCAAACTGCTGATTCCAGCGGATTTGACGAATGTCAGGAGTTGACCTGAATCATTGCAAAGGCCTAATGGTTTCTCCATACTTGCGCCCGCATATTTCCCCATCCTAAACCCATTGGTAAGGCTATGAGCACAGTAAATGCAAACCTGACATACAACTACAAGGTGGTGAGACAATTCGCCATCATGACAGTGGTATGGGGTATTGTAGGCATGGCTCTGGGTGTGCTGATTGCAGCACAGCTGGTTTGGCCATCCCTCAACCTCGATCTGCCCTGGACTCACTTCGGTCGCCTGCGGCCGCTGCACACCAACGCCGTCATCTTCGGCTTTGGTGGAAGTGCCCTGTTTGCTACCTCTTACTACGTAGTACAGCGGACCTGTCAGGCCCGCCTGTTCTCCGATGGTATGGCAGCGTTCACATTCTGGGGCTGGCAGGCGATCATTGTATCGGCCGCCATTACCTTGCCACTGGGCATCACGTCTTCCAAGGAATACGCAGAGCTGGAATGGCCGATTGATATCGCCATTGCCATCGTGTGGGTAACCTACGCTCTGGTGTTCTTCGGCACCGTGATGAAGCGCAGCACACCGCACATCTATGTGGCCAACTGGTTCTACGGCGCATTCATCATTACCGTGGCAGTGCTGCACATCGGTAACAACATGGCCCTGCCAGCTACCGCCTGGAAATCCTACTCGGCGTACGCGGGTGTCACTGACGCCATGATGCAATGGTGGTACGGCCACAACGCCGTTGGCTTCTTCCTGACCGCCGGCTTCCTGGGCATGATGTACTATTTCGTACCCAAGCAGGCGAACCGTCCGGTTTATTCCTACCGCTTGTCGATCGTGCACTTCTGGGCGCTGATCACCACCTATGTGTGGGCCGGCGGCCACCACCTGCACTACTCTGCCCTGCCTGACTGGGCACAGACTGCGGGCATGGTGATGTCCCTTATCCTGCTGGCTCCGTCCTGGGGCGGCATGATTAACGGCATGATGACCCTGTCTGGCGCCTGGCACAAACTGCGTACCGATCCGATCCTGCGGTTCCTGGTGGTCTCCCTGTCCTTCTACGGCATGTCGACCTTCGAAGGCCCGATGATGTCCATCAAGACCGTTAACGCACTGTCCCACAACACTGACTGGACCATCGGCCACGTGCACTCCGGTGCCCTCGGCTGGGTAGCCATGATCAGTATCGGCGCCGTCTATCACCTGGTCCCGAAACTGTGGGGCCTGCAAGCCATGTACAGCAGTGCGCTGATCAACGTTCACTTCTGGCTGGCTACTGTTGGTACCGTCCTGTACATCGTTGCCATGTGGGTTAACGGCATCATGCAGGGCCTGATGTGGCGCGCCGTTAACGAAGACGGCACTCTGACCTACAGCTTCGTTGAATCTCTGGAAGCGTCCTACCCCGGCTATTTCGTCCGGTTTATTGGTGGCGCCATCTTCCTGGCGGGCATGCTGATCATGGCTTACAACGTGTACATGACCGTACGCCAGAAAGAAGCCGCAGCACAGGACAACGCTGCCGTTCAAGCGGCGTAAGGGGAGAGACCAGATGAGACACGAAATAGTAGAAAAGAACCTTGGCCTGATGATCGTCCTGATTGTGGTGGTCATCAGCGGCGGCTTTCTGGCCGAAGTAGTGCCCCTGTTCTTCCAGAAGGACGTGAACCAGCCCGTTGATGGCCTGGAACCGCTGTCCGCACTGGAACTGGAAGGCCGGGACATCTACATCCGCGAGGGCTGCCACGTGTGCCATACCCAGCAGATTCGCCCGTTCCGGGCGGAAACCGAGCGTTATGGCCACTACTCCGTGGCGGGCGAGTTCGTTTATGACCGCCCGTTCCTGTGGGGATCCAAGCGCACCGGTCCTGACCTGGCCCGCGTGGGTGGTCGTTACTCCGATGCCTGGCAGCGCCAGCACCTGTACGATCCGCGCAGCGTGGTGCCTGAGTCCAACATGCCGGCATTCCCCTGGCTGTTTGATAACCGTGTGAAGCACACCACCATCGAAGCCCGAATGAGAACACTGCAGACCCTCGGCGTGCCTTATACCGACGAGCAGGTAGCAAGTGCTGCCTCAGACATCGAAGGCAAGTTTGAAATCGAAGCACTGGTCGCATACCTGCAACAGCTGGGTACTGTGATTTCAGACAAACGGTGATCCCATGGATATTAATGAGTTACGCGGCATACACTCGCTAGTCATCATGGCGATTTTTCTCGGCATCATTTGGTGGGCGTTCAGCGCCCACCGAAAGAAGGCGAATGAGGAAGCCTCAAAGCTGCCCTTCTCCGATGACGACGATGAAGTAGCCAAGCGTACGCTCGAACAGGAAAAAACGGAGAAGAAACAATGAGTACCTTCTGGAGCATCTGGATCAGCGTGATCGTGCTCGGTACCGTCTTTGGCTGCTGGTGGCTGCTCTGGGCCACCCGCAAGAGTCAGACGACCGATACCGAAACCGATCGCACAATGGGCCATTCCTTCGATGGCATCGAAGAGTATGACAACCCGCTGCCAAAGTGGTGGTTCTACCTGTTCGTTGCTACTTGCGTGTTCGCATTGGGCTATCTGGCACTCTACCCGGGCCTGGGTAACTATAAAGGCCTGCTGGGCTGGACTTCCACTAACCAGTGGGAAGCGGAAGTTGCAAAAGCCGATGCCAGGTATGGTGAAATCTATGCCCAGTTTGGCGATACCCCGATCCCGGAGCTGGCGCAGAACGAAGACGCCATGAAGATCGGCCAGCGTTTGTATGCCAACAACTGCTCGGTGTGCCACGGTACAGCGGCTAGAGGCCAGGTAGGCTTCCCCAACCTGACCGACGACGACTGGCTGTGGGGCGGTGAACCCGAGCAAATCTGGCACAGCATCGCCAAAGGTCGTCAGGGCAACATGCCGGCCAAGGGTGTCATGCCCAACATGACCAGCCAGCAGGTTGATCAGGTGGTTAATTTTGTACTCAGCTACAGTGGTCGTGAGCGGGATGCCGAGGCTGCAAAAGCGGGTGAAGCGGTTTACCAGCAGGCCTGCGCGGCTTGTCACGGTGCCGATGGAACCGGCATGACTGCCATGGGTGCGCCCAACCTGACCGACAACATCTGGCTGTACGGCTCTACCTACGAGTGGATCCGGGAGACCGTCGAACACGGTCGCCAGAACGAGATGCCAGCTCAGGAAGGCCGTCTGACAGACGATCAGATCCAGATCCTGGCAGCCTACGTTTACAGCCTGTCGAACTGAGCCAGACCGGCCGGGGCTATCCCGGCCCGGTCTTCTCAACCCTGCACCTGCCCAGCGGGTGCAGGCTTGAGAAGATCAGCTGACCCTCCGAGGCCCGCTCCCAGCACTACATCTTTCGGGAGGTACCCATGAGCAATGAAATTCCGGTCACCCAGGTAGACCCTTCCTCCGAGCCCTCCAATAAAAAAAACCAGCCGGAAACCGTCGATCTCTACGCCAGCCGCAAGAAGATTTACGTCAAAGAAGTCAAAGGCACGTTCCAGAAAATTCGCAACGTCAGCCTGACACTGCTCATGGGTATGTACTTTCTATTTGTGTGGCTAACACTCGATGGCCAGCCGCTGATTCACTTTGATCTGCCGGCACGGGAATTTCACCTGTATGGCGTGACCTTCTTCCCCAAAGACTTTTTTCTGCTCTCGGGCATGCTGATTATCTGTGCCTTTGGCCTGTTCTTCGTTACCACTTTGTTTGGCCGGGTCTGGTGCGGTTATACCTGCCCCCAGACGGTCTGGACCTTCATCTTCATGTGGATCGAGGAGAAAGTTGAGGGCAGCCGTAACAAGCGCATGAAGCTCGACAAAGCCCCCAACTCAACGGAAAAGGTCACCAAGAAAACCATCAAGCACAGCTTGTGGCTGTTTGTCGCTCTGGCAACGGGCCTTACCTTTGTAGGTTATTTCTACCCGATCCGGGAACTGATCGTTGATCTGTTCACCCTTCAGGCCAATGGCTGGGCCTATTTCTGGGTAGCGTTTTTCACCGTGGCAACCTACCTGAATGCAGGCTGGATGCGCGAGCAGGTGTGCCTGTACATGTGCCCCTACGCCCGTTTCCAGTCGGTCATGTTCGACCCGAACACCCGGATTGTCTCCTATGACCCAAACCGGGGCGAGCCCCGCGGTGGCCGCAAGAAATCGGTCAACCCGGCCGAGGTTGGGCTTGGTGACTGCATTGACTGCGGTCAGTGTGTGCAGGTGTGCCCGACCGGCATTGATATCCGGGACGGCCTTCAGTACGAATGCATCGGCTGCGCGCTGTGTATCGACGCCTGCGATGAAGTCATGGAAAAAATGGATTACCCCAAAGGGCTTATCCGATACACCACCGAGAACGAGCTGGAAGGCAAAACCTCCAAGCTTCTGCGGCCAAGGACCTTTGGCTACGGTGCCGTTCTGACCCTGATGATCGGAGCGATTATTTTCACTCTGGTCACGCGGGTACCGGCCAAAATGGACGTACTGCGTGACCGTGGCGCGCTTTTCAGCTTCAACGGCGAAGGCCACGTTGAGAACTCGTACACGATAAAAATCCAGAACATGTCGGAGGTTCCCCAGACCTTCAACCTGTCGGTTGAGGGGCTTGAGGGCATCCGGATTCTGACAACAACCAACGTCACAGTTGCCAGCTCTGAAATCCGCTCGCTGCCGACCGTCGTGGATGTTCCGCCCGAATCTATCCCGGATACCAATAACACCATCCGTTTCTATGCGGAGTCCGAAACAGATCCATCACTTATTCTTGAAACTGAAAGCCGTTTTGTTGGTCCAAGGCCGCGATAGGATATCGTGAGCCGAGACCCGATACACTGACAAGAGTTGATAGCGTAATGACTGACAACACCCCCGTAGCACCCTGGTATCGCCAACCCTGGTTCTGGTTTTTGACGATATTTCCGATCGCTGCAATTATTTCCGGTATCACCATCCTGACGGTGGGCAGCATTCTTTCTCCTTCCATGGTGACGGATGACTACTCCCGTGAAGGGCGCGGCATCAATATGGCCATCGCACGGGACCAGAAAGCCCTGGATCTTGGCCTTAAAGGCGGACTGACCGTTGACGAACGCTCTGCCCGCCTGACGCTGGAAACCAAAGAAGGCGCAGCAGACTACCCGTACCTGGTTCTCAACCTGTACCACCCGACCATGTCAGGTCGGGATCGCACCATCCAGTTTCGTCGAATGGCCGCCGGAGAGTATACCGGTAACCTGATTGAGGATATGGACGGCCGCTGGTACTACGACCTGCAGGGCCCGGACAACGACTGGCGAGTAAAAGGTGAATTCTGGCTGCCGGCGTCCGACAAAATCGCCCTGAAAGCGACCAGCTCCACCCAGGGGTGAGTGGCCTGAAATGCTTCCATTGCGGTGAGCCAGCGGACGGCCACCCGCCGATAACCCTGGAACTTGATGGCGAAACCCGGCCCTTCTGTTGCCAGGGTTGTAAGGCTGTGTGCGAAACCATTCATAAAGAAGGGCTCACAGGCTTCTATCAGTTTCGAACAGAACCCGCCGTTACCCCGCGGGAGCTGACCCGTTCAGAAACCGATCGCCTGAAGGAGCTGGACCACCCGCTGGTCCAGAAATCCTTCGTCGTCCCGGTAAAAGGCGGGCAGGAAGCGAACCTGCTGATCAGCGGCATCACCTGCGCGGCCTGTATCTGGTTGCTGGAGAACCACCTCAAGCAACACCCCGGCGTTCAGGCTTTCTCGATTAATCACAGTACCCAGAGAGCGCGCCTGGTGTGGGCACAGGATCAGACCCGCCTCAGCGATCTGCTGATTGCCATCCACCAGCTTGGCTATACCGCTCGCCCCTACCAGGCCGACGAAGCCGAGCAGACCCTGAAAGCCGAGCACCGCACCATGCTCATCCGGCTGTTAGTTGCCGGCGCCGGTTCGTTCCAGACCATGATGCTGGCGTTTCCGCTCTATTTTGAGCTGATCAGTGAGTTATCTCCGGAATACGTCAGCTTCTTTCGGTGGTTCAGCCTGATCGTGGCAACGCCAGTGTTGCTGTACAGTGCGCGACCGTTTTTCGAGAACGCCTGGCGCGACCTGACCACCAGACATCTGACCATGGATGTGCCCGTGGCCATTGCTATCGGCCTCGCCTATGTGGCCAGTGCCTGGGTCACTGTGTTCGGTGGCGAAGAGGTGTATTTCGAATCCGTATGCATGTTTACCTTTTTCCTCCTGCTGGGGCGCTACGTGGAAGTCCAGGCCCGCTACCGCGCGGGCCTGACAGGCGGCGCCCTGGCCGGATTCCAGCCAACCGTCGCCGCCATGGTACGGGATGGCGAGACAGATCTGGTGCCGGCCTACGAAGTCAAACCTGGCGATATTATCCGTGTACGCCCGGGCGAGACACTGCCGGTGGACGGAGAGATCGTTTCCGGTGAGTCCACCCTCAACGAAGCCGCCCTGACCGGCGAGTACCTGCCTGAATCCCGGGGGCCCGGCGATACCGTTCATGCCGGTAGCATCAACGGCGAGAATCCGCTGGATATCCGGGTGGTCAAAGCCGGTGCGGAAACCCGGCTTTCCGGAATCCTGCGGATACTGGACCGGGTTCAGTCGGAGAAGCCTCCGGTGGCGCGCCTGGCAGATCGCATCGCTGGCAAGTTTATTCGCCAGGTACTGATACTGACGCCCCTTGTCTGGGGCGGCTGGGTTTTAGCCGGCGCCGGTAACGCCTTCGACATCGCCTTGTCCGTGCTGGTGGTTACCTGCCCCTGCGCCCTCTCTCTCGCAACACCAACAGCACTCACCTCGGCCACCATGCGCTTGCGAAAACTCGGCTTCCTGCCCACCAAAGGCCACACTCTGGAATCCCTGTACAGCATCGACACCGTGGTGTTCGATAAAACCGGCACCTTGACTCGTGGCGAGCTGACTCTGACTGGTAGCCAGACCTTCGGTGACATGGACCAAGCCAGCTGTCAGAAACTGGCAGCCGGCCTGGAAAAACACTCCGAACATCCGATCGCCAGAGTTTTTCACGAATGTGCATCGGTGGCCGTGGAGAATGTGAACAACCATCTGGGCGGAGGTTTGTCTGGTACTTTTAATGGCAAGCCCGTGTTTATCGGTCACAAGGCGTTCGTTGAGCAACACACTTCCGCTCCGCCCCCCCATGCGGAAATTGCTTCTGGCATGGAAATCTGGCTCGCTACCGCCGATCAATGGCTCGCCAGCTTCCAACTGGATGATCAAATTCGCGAAGATGCCGGGCAAGCCATCAAGGCACTCAATCAAGCCGGAATACGGACCCTGCTCCTCAGTGGTGATCGATCGGCCCATGTCCAGCAGGTTGCTGAGGCACTGGGTATCAAAACGGCGATTGGCGAAGCCTCACCGGAACAGAAGCTGGCGGTGCTCGATCAGCTTCGCGATGAAGGTCACAAGGTAATGATGGTGGGCGATGGCCTGAACGACCTCCCCTCCATGGCCGGTGCGGGTATCTCGGTCGCTATGGGCACCGCCGCCGACCTGACCCAGCTAAAAGCCGATGCAGTGCTGATGAATGGTCAGCTGATGCAACTGCTCCAGGCGATCAAGGCAAGCCAGCAGACCCGCAGGATCATTCGGCAGAACATGCTCTGGGCGCTTGCCTACAATGTCGCCGCCCTGCCCCTCGCAGCAGCAGGCCTGGTCACCCCATGGATGGCGGCCATCGGTATGTCGGCCAGCTCTCTTTTGGTCGTGCTTAATGCCTTGCGGCTTGGCACATCCTCAAAGAGGTCCGGCCAGGAACCTGATACAGTTGGCTCTCATGCTACGGCTTGATACCGTAATCATCTACTTATCGTTTAGGAGCGCATCGTGCAGATAGTCATGTTCCTCGTCCCCCTGATGCTGGTTCTGGTGGCACTGGGGGTCGTGCTGTTTTCCTGGGCGGTGAAGAACGGCCAATACGATGATCTGGAAGGCCCTGCGCACCGGATTCTCTATGACGACGACAAAGACATGATTCCTGACGAAGCGCGTCAGGATAAAGCCCGTTCAGACGATACCGACCCCGAGCCTTCTTCGAAACAGAGCGATCCGGAAGACAAAGCCTGAATGCAACCTGAACTCTACCTCAGTTACTCCAGTGCGTTTCTGATCGGGCTGCTGGGGAGCACCCATTGTCTGGGAATGTGCGGTGGGATCAGTGCCTCGCTGTCGATGACCCTGCCGGTGGGCAAAGGGTTCCGGCTGCGCCAGACCGTGATGTTGCTGGCCTTCAATCTGGGCCGGGTTGGAAGCTACGCGCTGATTGCCGCTTTGATTGCCATTTTCAGTACCAGCGCGGCGGGCCAGTGGCGCTGGGCGGCCCTTTTGTTGATGACCCTGGCCGGGCTGCTGCTGATCTTTATGGGGCTGTCGATGGGCCAGTGGTGGCAGGGAATTCGATTTGTAGAGAAGGTGGGGGCCCCGGTGTGGAAACGACTGGCCCCGCTGACCCGCCGCTTTATTCCCGTCAACAATTCCGGCCAGGCCCTGGCCCTGGGCGCGCTTTGGGGCTGGTTACCCTGTGGTCTCGTTTATAGCACCCTGGGCTGGGCAGCCCTGCAACCCACGATTGGCGCTGCCGCCCTCACCATGCTGTTCTTTGGTCTTGGCACCCTGCCATCGATGCTGGGCACCGGCTACGCCGCCAACTGGATTCGCAACCTTCAGGGCAACCGGGGGTTCCGCAGAATCAGTGGAGCGCTGCTCATCCTGTTCGGATTATGGACGCTTCCGTTCCAGGCCTTGATGCACTGAGCCGACCTTCAGAGATTCAGCACATCCAATCGGCCGTAGTCCGGCTCAGGGCTGGCTGTCTGCACCGCCTGGCGCTTGCCCCCCAACCGTTTGCCTTCCTTGAAATCGTATAGATTCGGATCAGCCAGGTGTGAAGGCTCCACATTGCACAAAGCCCGGAACATGGTTTCCAGGCGGCCCGGATGCTGCTTGTCCCAGGTCTGGAACATGTCCTTGATCACCTGGCGCTGGAGGTTCTCCTGGGAGCCGCAAAGGTTACACGGAATAATGGGGTATTCTCGCAGTGAGGCGTATCGGGCAATGTCTTTCTCCCGGGCATAGGCCAGCGGACGAATCACGGTATTGCGGCCGTCATCACTGTGCAAGACCGGCGGCATGGACTTGAGTTTGCCCCCGTAAAACATGTTCAGGAACAGGGTTTCGAGCATATCGTCCCGGTGATGGCCCAACGCAATCTTGGTGACACCGTGCTCTTCCGCAAAATTATAGAGAATTCCCCGGCGCAAGCGTGAACACAGTCCGCAAGTGGTCTTCCCTTCAGGAACTTTTTCCTTAACAATACTGTAGGTATCTTTTTCGATGATGTGATACTCGATACCAAGCGACTTCAGGTATTCCGGGAGCACATGCTCGGGAAAACCCGGTTGTTTCTGGTCAAGGTTCACAGCAATCAGTTCGAAGTCGACCGGCGCGCTTTTCTGAAGGTTCAGCAGGATATCCAGCATGGCGTAGGAATCCTTGCCACCTGACAGGCAGCACATGACCTTGTCGCCGGCTTCGATCATCGAAAAATCGGCAATGGCCTGCCCGACTTCCCGGCGCAGGCGTTTCTGCAGTTTGTTCAGTTCCAGTTTCTGGCGACGATCCTGCTCAGAAACAGCGGTCAGTTCGGGATTGGCGGTCATTGCTTGGGACATACTCTCGCACGTTCACAGGATAAGTGAGCGAGCAATTATACGCGTCACAAAGTATCAGGGACAGGATAGCAACATGGATATGTTGAAATTGAGCGACGACGTTGGCGGAAAACGGGCAATGAACCGGATCCGCAACCGCAATGCCATACTGGTCGCGGCCAGGGAGTGCTTTCGCGAAAATGGCTACGATAACTCCACCATCCGTGACATGGTCCGCAGAACCGGCCTGGCGGCGGGTACCTTCTACAATTACTTCTCCAGCAAACAGGACATCTTTGCCGCACTTCTGACGGATTTCCTGAGTCACCTTAATGAAGACATGAGCCGCTACCGCCGGTCCGCCAGCTCAACTCGCGACTTTATCTACTACGCCTACCTGGCACTCTATTCCGCCACCGCCAGAGACCCGGCGATCTATGAACTGGCGCACCAGAACCAACGCGCCTTGCGGGATCTGTTCGGCTCAGACATTCTAGGCCTGGCCATGTTATCACTGGAAGAAGACGTGCGTGACGCCATCGCCAGGGGCCTGCTGCCGGATCTCGACCCGGAGTACCTGTGCGCAGCTTTCTTCGGTGTCGCCTATGACATCAGTACAGTGGTGGCCAGGCGCACACATCAAGAGCCGGAGCTTGCTCAGCAGGAGGCCGAGAAGGCGGCCCGTTTCTCCACCGAGCTGTTCCTGGGCGGGCTACCCGCCATGGCCGAGCTTTCAAGCCAGGGCTGAGTCGCATACCATGGAGTCATGATGACTTCCCCAGACGTGACCGCAACAGAACCGGATACCACTGTCGCCAGCTCAGAACTGCGATGGCTGGAGCAACACACCGAGCACTTGCTGGTGGCGGTAGAGCATGAGCTACGCCAGGTGGGGCCAGGCGGATTAAGTGAGCTGGAGCTGATCAAGTCGCTTCAGGCAGAACCCTGGGCGCTGATTGGCAGCGTCAATTACCACGAACCGGATCAGCTCTACCCGGTGCATTTTCTGCTCTTTCACGTACTCTACCGACTGCGGGACCAACTGGCTCCCGGTGGGGAGTCGCTGCTGATTTCACCGTTGCGCCTGACCATTACCCAACAGCAAACCGTTGCTGGTGATGGATTGCCGGGGGAAGAAGACAAACTCAGGGCGTTCTATCTGGATCTGTCCCAGTATCATATGCCCGAAGCAACCATCCACCAGATGATGGATAACTTCTGGCGTGGGCAGTGCCGCACACGGCCAGACCTGCCGGCGGTATCAGAGGCCGCCGGAACACTCGGTTTTACCGAACTGCCTGAACACTTCTCCCCGATCAAACAGCGGTTTCGCAAGCTGGTGATGCAGGCTCACCCCGACCGGGGCGGCAATACCGAAGCAGTCCAGAAACTTAATGAGGCCTTTTCGGTCTTGAAAGCACACTACGCATAATCCATTTAACCGATATTCAGGACAGACGACGATCATGATCAAATGGTTTACGTTCCTTATGATGATCACCGCCCTCTCCATGGCGGGCGCCAGCGCAAAAGCGGATCTGGTGGTTCTGCAATACCATCACGTGGACGACAGTACGCCGGCATCAACCAGTACCTCCCGGTCACTGTTTGAAGCCCAGCTGCAGATGATCGCAGACCTGGAACTGGAGGTGGTGCCGCTTCTGGAAGGTACCCGGCAGGCATTGGCCGGCGATCTGGATAGCCGCCAGCAGATTGCCATCACGTTTGACGATGCCTATGAATCCGTCTATAGCGCAGCGGCTCCCCTTCTCGAACGTTTCGATATGCCCTATACGATTTTCGTGAATACTGATGCCATCGGTTCAAGGGGCTACATGACGTGGGACGAACTCAGGGAACTGGGTAGCCATGAAAGCGTGACCATTGCCAACCACAGCACAGACCATGGGCACCTGGCACGCAAGATCGATGAACCCGAAGCCGTGTGGACAGAACGGGTAACCCGCAGCCTGGATGTTGCCCAGAAGGTTCTCAAGGAAAGACTGAACGTTGAAGAGCCGATGTTTGCCTATCCTTACGGCGAGTATGACGAAGCCCTGGAAGCCAAACTGGCGGAGCGAGGCTGGTACGGCTACGGGCAGCAATCCGGTGCCATTGGCCGTTGGTCACACGAGACACGCCTGCCCAGGTTCCCCATGGCCAACCCATACGGCCAGCTTGGTAGCCTGAAAGACAAGCTATTGAGCAAAGGCTTCCCCGCCCCTGCCAAAGACCTGCCAGACGGTATTCTGGATAAAAACCCGCCCCTACTGACCTTCCCACTGGGCGACAAACTGGATGCCAACCGGCTCACCTGCTTTGCCACCGGCCAGGGCCGGATCGACTTCGACGTGGTTGACGGCGTCGTCCGGGTTCAGGCTCCCAAAGCCGGGCAAAGCCGGCGCTTCCGCTACAACTGCACCCACCCCGCCGGCCAGGGCAGCTTCTATTGGTTGTCACAACAATGGCTGGACCGGTCGAAACCCGAAGACTGAGCGGTTAATCTTCGAAGGTGGCGATACCGAACTCCCCAAACCGGACGTGCGGTATCGCCTTCGGACCCTGTCGGGTCTCAACAACGGTTTGAGCCTGCAAGTCCTGCTCACGGGTATAAAGCAGCAGCCAACGCTCACCCTGGCCCGGGAACACCGGCACCCAGGCCTCCAGATAACCCCTTCGGCGCCAGGTCTCTGGTGAGTAATCCATGACCAGATCGGTCACCAGCCGGACGGGCTGAAAATCCTTGTCGAGAAAGGCCAGGCTTGGAATAACCAGGCCGTTGTGATCATAACTTCTCAATCGGGCCACAAAGGCCGGCACGGTGGCTCGGGTAGGCAAGGCTATCAACTGGAACGGCGAGCGACCGGTGTCAAAATCATGTTCCGGGGACGACGCCTCAAGCCTGACGCCGAATTCACGCCCCTCTTGCCAGGTCTGAGTGGAGCGGGACGACAGACTGCCACAACAGTGACGACTGAACGCTTCAAACTCACTTTCAGGTTCCTGCTCGACGCCCAGTATGGCAAAGGCATCCGGATCGTAACCCTCCACTGGCTCGGCATAGGCGCGTTCACCTCGGTGATAAACGCTGGCGGGGCTCAACTCTACAGGTGCCGCAATCAAACCCTTCTCAACGTCGCTACGGGTGTCGGGCGTATAGTAGCTGACACGGAGATTGCCATCGGCATCTCGCCAGGTGAAATAGGGTTGTCGCTGACCAGGCCGAAGATTGCCGGCTTTGCCCAGCTCATCGCCATCGGGATAGCTGTCGAGGGTGTATTCGGCGTCTGGCTCAAGCGCTGGTTCCTCGCGCTCGGCGGGGCGACGGGCGCCCTCCTCCTGCGAAGATGTCGGCCTGGCTTCGGTGTCTGGAATGCGGGTGTATTGAACACGGCCCAGCTCATCCACCCAGGAGAAGTAGCCCTCGCGCTCCCCCGCAGGCGCTCCAGGCGATTGGCAGCCTGTCATCACCATCGCTACCATGAACGCCGTCAGGCATTTCAATTGAGCCGTTGTCATACCCGTTTCCCGCCAGCAGCAATCAGAACTTGGTCCGGAAGCTCAGCCCCGCCATAACCACCCGCAACGAGGTTTTTATATCCAGTCCGGCATAGGGGTTATAGATGATGTTGGTGATGTTGTCACAGTTCACGTTACAGCTGGTGTTGGCCGGAATGGTCTCGATGGAGTGGAGATAAGACAGATTCATGTCGATCTCGGTCTTTTTGTCCCACTTGTACCCCATTCCGATGCTGTAGAGGTTGGCGCCACCGAACGGCGCCATGATCGAGCGCTGGTCATCCGGAATGACTGAGTCCCGAATCTCGACACCGGCCCGTAAGTCCAGTCGCGATGACGCATGGAATTCAGCCCCGAACGCCCAGTTCCACTGACTCTTGAAGCCCAGCGGCAATCGGAGGGTGTTCGGTGTTGCGTTGTCGGGCGACAGAATCCGCGCGGCGTTCAGGAACTCCAGATTACGGTCAAAGCGGAACACGAAGGCATCCCACTGGGCGTAGTCTGTCCAACCCACATCGGCATTCAGCGTCAGTTTGGGGTGAACATCGACACTGATACCGGTCTGGAAATGCTGCGGATACACCAGGTCCATACTGACGTTACCCGCTTCCCGGGGGGCCCCCGATGGCAGGCTCAGAATGGCTGAGGTAATGGCCCCCAATACCGAACCGTTAACGCTCTGCCAGAAACCGGACCAGTCGTCGGTGTACTGGATCTCGAACGTCCCTTTGAGGTTCATGTCCGCTTCAGAGGTATAGCTTGCCCCCCAGCGAAACCAGTCGTTCGGCTCCCAGAGCACCCCCAGGGTGTAGGTTGGCGATATGGTTTCCTGAACATTGATGCTCAAAGCACCAATATCATCCCAGGGGCCCACGTTACCGCCACACAGGGCCAGCCAGGGCTGTAGGGGCTCATCGCCACTCTCACAGTTGAACGCATCCTGAAGTACTTCCGCGACGCCCAACAACATGTTGGGGGCACGCATATACTGATCGGCCGCAATGCCCATGTGTGACAGGTGAATACCCGCACCCACCGACCACTGGTCATTGATTTCATAACCCACGCTTGGCGACAGATAGGTGGTGCGCTGCAATGCCGTGGCCTGGGGCTGGTAACGGCCCGGGTCGTCCTTGTCCCGATAGAAACCGGCGGCCAGCGGCAGGTAGAAGGCGTTGGCAAAGGTCAGCTTTGACCCCGGAGGATTGATACTGATGCCAGCAGATGGCGCGACTGCGGGACCCGGTGGCGCTTTCAGAATCCCGAACCCTGGCACGTAGAGCGCTACATTGTTGGTGTGACTGTGAGTATTGGCCACGGGATCCCGCTGTTTACCCGTGTTCGGGTCGATTTCAAGCCCGTCGATACCGAAGATTTCATAACCATCCGGCGCGATGAAATCGGCATCGATATCCAGATAGATACTCAGCAGGTTTACCTCAAGCTGACGATCTTTCAGCCTCGTCAAACCGGCCGGATTATAATGAATGGCCATGACGCCGGGGGGATCCGCCGTCACCGCGTTTCCCAACGCCAGAGCCTTGGGATGAATAGTAAGGTTCTGGGCCAGCTGCGCGTGCGCGCCACAGGACAGGGATGCAGCGATAACGGCTCCCAGAAGCTGCTTTTTTTGGCTGAAATGTGCCATGAAGTTCTTCCCTTCCCTTAAATCGTCTGCAGCTCCAATCACTCTTTGAGGCCGGAGAAATTAATGGGCAGGGATACACCCAGGGAGAAATCCGGAGCATCTTCGGTCAGCCCGATGCCCAGGCTGGTGTTGACAATGGTGGTGTCACTCACCCGGGTACCCAGGGACATGCTCAGAAAGCCGGTCATCTGGTCTTGTGCAACGGCTTGATCGCCATTGCGGAACGTGAGCACGGTTTCGTCGCTGTAACTGAGCTGGGCTGAAATGCTCAGGGAAATGTCGTAGGACAGCGAGTAGGCAAAGCCGGCAGAACCGGACAACCCGAAGCCGGGCTCAACCTTGGTCAGCAGGCGGGCGCCCCGGACCTGCTCCAGACCATCTTCTTCAATATTGTAGGTAGCACTGACCGAGCCGAAGACCACCACAGGGTCCAACACCTTGGACATACTGAGGCCGCCGCCGATGGAGTAATACCCACTGCCGGTGGACAGCTGCTCCTTGATGTCAATTTCATAGGGGCTGACACCGGTTTTCGAGGTCAGCGTTCCAAAGAAGGTGGTTGATACCTTGCCCGGTACGTAAGCGAAGGGTTGCCAGCGGCCAGTGAAGGAGATGTCGCCGAAGTCATAGACTGACAACTCGTCCTCGGTGTCGTATTTCACCACCAGGGGAATACGTGTGCCAATAGTCAGGTTATCCAGCAGGCCATAGTCGTAGGAGAAAGCGTTGGTGAAGTTGTGCGTGGCTGAGGGCACAACATCGAGATTACGAACCGAACCATTGGTAATGGCCAGGTCCAGGCGCTGGTCACCGGTGTAGGAATAGTCAAAGGAATAGTTCAGGGAGTGAGTGCCCTTTTTCTGCAGCGAATAGTTCTTTTCCGCCGCCTGGAACACTTCCTCCAGCTGCCTTGTGGCATCCTCATCGCCTTCCTGACGGGCCAGCGCTTCCCGCGCCTGATCAACATTGCCATCCTGGGCCATCGACATGGCCGGAAGCAGACCCGAGGCGGAAACAAGGATAAAGCCTCGCACTAACCAACGATTCATCCTGACTCCCTACTTTTATTGGTTTTATTCCTGTTCCGGGCTTGCCACCCGGAAAATTAGTTGCGGCGGTAGTACAGCTGTTTTCGAGTATTCTCTACGCTGCCGTCCGGGTTGTTTTTCTGACGTTCGAGCACATTCTGGATACGTCTTTCGGTGGATTCATGGAATACAGGCATTTGCTGTAACGCCAGCAGGGTCATTGTCTGGTCATCCACAAATCGCAGATCTTCTTCTTTGAGTTCAAGGTTATCCAGCGGCTTGTCACTACCCGGAAAAACGATAAACAGAACGTTGTCGTCCCATTTTTCTTCGAACTGATCGAGCGTGAAGGAGATGTTGCCAACGGCAGGATCCGCCAGGTATACCCGCCCGTCACGAATGGTCCTAAGCACCACAAAATGCTTGAAACCGGCGTGATCGATGGGAACGATGGCGGGGTGGTCCAGCTCCATGAGGTCATCAATCTTGGCCCGGAAGCCACCGGAGGGATAACCCAGGGCGGTGACCAGTCGTTTCATGTCCAACATTGAAAACGCCCGGCGCTGAACAATGCGCTCACTCTCACCGTAGTGGAGCAATCCTTCCATCACCTGACGTTCAGACAGGTTTCTGCCCAGATAGAAATTCAGGACGGTTGTCAGGGCCGCACTGCCACAGCTGTAGTCGTATGCCTGACGGACGATGTTACGGAATTTCTGTTCAACCAGAGGCTCGACCCGAACATCAGAACGTAGCAGCGCCGGACTGGTGTCCACGTTCTGCTGGATAACAATCGTGCCCCGATCAAACGGCTCAACCTCGGTGGCTTCCTGCACCATAGTGAACGTGAGAATGGATCCGGCCAGCACCAGCAGCATCGTGGAAAGTCCCTGTTTTTATTAGACGTGCAACTTATCGGGTTACATGTTGTTACGGTACGATACCGAAATCGCGACCGGCTTAAAGATAACTGTGCCTCAAATCTGTCGCTGCAGAAGGGGCCTGACATGGAAGGACTGAGAACTGGTTCAAGGCTCGACGGAACCACGAATGCCGGCCCGCTCCGGAAGGTATCCGAAACAGGCCGCGGGGAAGGAAAACCGATGGGCGAGCTACCCCATCAGAGGGTAAAGACAACCCCCAGCAGCAGGTAGCTGATGAAGGTCACAACAATGATGCCAATAATGTTCAGGGCAAAACCAGCTCGAATCATATCGGCAATTCGCATGTGGCCACTGGAAAACACAATCGCATTGGGCGGAGTCGCTACCGGCATCATAAAGGCACAACTGGCCGCGATGGCCGCAGGCACCGTCAGCAACAACGGCGACACACCCTGCGACATGGCCAGGGCACCCAACAGGGGCAGGAACGCTGCGGCGGTGGCGGTATTGCTGGTCACTTCCGTCAGAAAAATAATGACAGTAGCGACCAGAACAATCATGACCAGTGTCGGCAACACCCCGGCAACACCAAGGCTTTGGGCAATCCACTCCGCCAGCCCTGAGCTACTGATAACACCCGCCATGGCCAGACCACCACCGAATAGCAGGAGCACACCCCAGGGCAGCTTGTTGGCCGAATCCCAGTCCAGCACAAACACCCGCTCGGCGGTGTTAACAGGAATAATAAACATGGCAATGGCAGCCGCAATCGCGATGCCGGTATCGCTGAGCCACGGCATCAGGCTGGCGGACAACAAAGGCCGGAAAATCCAGGCGGCCGCCGTTACCAGAAACACCAGGGCAACCAGCTTCTCACCCCGGCTCATGGAGCCCAGTTTCGCCAGCTCATTCTGAATCATCTCCCCGCTATCTGCCGAGCCACCAATGCCAAAATCCTTCCGGGTCAGCCACCACCAGGCTAGCACCAGCATGACCACCGACACCGGTACACCCAGCAACATCCATTGGGCAAAACCCACGGAAATGCCTTGATTTTCGCTCAGGTACGCTGCCAACAAGGCATTGGGCGGTGTCCCAATCAGGGTGGCAATTCCGCCAATACTCGCCGAATAGGCAATGGCTAACAGCAAGGCGGTTGCATAGCGCCGCACACCCTCAGGGTTGGAGCTATCCATCATCGCCACCACAGACAAACCTATGGGCAACATCATGATGGCCGTGGCCGTATTGCTGACCCACATGCTGAGAAATGCGGTGGCCAACATGAACCCGGCCACCTGGCGCTTGGGCTGGTCACCCACGGCCCTGAGCGTAAGCAGGGCTATTCGACGGTGCAGGTTCCAGCGCTGCATGGCCAGCCCCAGGGTGAAGCCACCCAGGAACAGGAAAATGATCGGATTAGCGTAAGGTGACGTCGCCTGACCAATCGACCCCAGCCCCAGGGCCGGAATCAGAACAATCGGCAGCAATGCGGTCGCAGGAATCGGGATGGCCTCGGTTGACCACCAGGTGGCCATCAGCAACATCAGCCCCAGCGCCGCCCAAGCCTCCGGGCTCATGGTCTCCGGCGCTGGCACCAGAAGGGTGACAAGAAGAAACAGGACACCCAGGAAGAAACCGATAACCTGGCTTTTGGGTAAACCCCGAGGCTTGCTCTCCGAGGACTGCGTTGCTGTCATGTATTACCCCCTGGTTTGGGACGATGAACTGGCCTGCTCAATCAGCGGCGCAATCTACACAAACTGTGGTGTAGGGCAACACCTGCAAACGTCTGGGGTCAATTTCCTCACCACACTTCTCGCACTCGTCCCCAAGACCGCTGTTGATACGATCAAGGGCATGGGCAATCTGAACAAGCTCTGCCCGGGTTTCTACTTCCAACGAATCCACCACTTCGTCGTTCTGGGTCTGGCTAGCCTGCTCTTCAAAATCCTTGTCAAGGGCTCCGGTCTCCCGGCGCTGATGAGCCTGATAACGCACCAGCCTGGCTTCAAGGTCGGCCTTCAGGGTTTCAAGTTCAGATTTACGATTGCTCATGGCCATCTCCCGGCGGGTTGTTATTGGTCTATACCCTAGAGAATATGCTGAATCGGGGTTTGACGCCTGTCAAAATCGTGTCATTCCCCATACGGTAGACTAGCTACTCAGTCATCCCATATACAAAGGAGTTGTATTAAATGAGCACCGATCTTTTCGAAAAAGCCAACCGCCTGAACCAAACCCTGTTCGCCCAGTTCAGCAAAGCTACCGAAATGCAGATGGAAGCCTTTCGTCGCTATGCCGACGTTGCCATGGATCAGGCCCGCAAGGTATCCGAAGTACGCGACCTGGATGGCCTGAAGCAGGTAACCTCCGAACAGGCAGAAACTCTCAAATCACTTAGCGAACAGTTCACCAGTGACTGGAAAGCCTGGCAGGACTATCTCACCGAGACCCGTGAGCAGGTGCAGAAAGTGTTTGAGGCCGAAGCCCCTGAAACCGCCAAAGAGAAAGCCCCGGCCCAGAAATCTGGCGGTAACAAATCCGCGGCTTGATGTTTTAACAGCTGCAACGGTCGGATTGGCACTGCCTTTCCGACCTTTTTATATCTGTTGCCAGGAGGCGCCATGTTTGGTCTGGATTTGGTCAGTAAAACCGCAAACCAGTTGGTAAAGGCGTTCGATGACAATGTCCGCCAGGGCCAGCAACAGCTGGAAAAATGGCTCGGTGACACCGGCCTGGTAGACGACACCAAGCTTTCTACCCTGAGCGAGATGTCGGACGCCTATCGAACTATGGCTGAAGACCTTTTGCTTCATCCGTTGCGGTTTGCCAGCGCGGAAATTGACCTGGCCAAAAAGCACCTGGGCCTGGCCCGTTACACTCTTGCCCGCCTGACTGGCAAACCCGCTGGTCCGGTTGTCGAACCCGACCAGGACGACCGCCGTTTTCTGGCCGAAGACTGGCAGAAACATCTGCCGTTCGACGTACTTCAGCAGGCCTACCTGATCAATTCGAAAGCCTTCCTGCAATGGGTTGAGAATATGGAGGGGTTGCCTGGCCCAAGCCGGGACCAGATGTTGTTCTACGCACGCCAACTGACCAGTGCGCTGTCACCATCCAATTACCCGCTGACCAACCCGGAAATTCTACGTATTACCTGGGAACGCAAAGGCATGAACCTGGTTGACGGCATGCGCAACCTGGTTGAAGACCTGCGCCAGAACCCGAACCTGTTCAATGTGGGCATGACCGACCGCTCGGCGTTTGAAGTGGGCGGTAACCTGGCCACGACCCCAGGCAAGGTGGTTTACCAGAATGAGCTGATGCAACTGATCCAGTATACGCCGACGACCAAAACCGTCGCCCAGAGCCCGCTACTGATTGTCCCGCCCTGGATCAACAAGTTCTATATCCTGGACCTGACCGCCAGGAACTCCTTTATCCGATGGCTGGTAGACCAGGGCCAGACGGTTTTCGTGGTGTCCTGGCGCAACCCGGGGCCAGCGCAAAAGGACAAAGGCTGGGAAGATTACATGACCCTGGGGCCACTGGCTGCCATGGATGCCGTCAGAGAAGCAACTGGCGAGGAGCGGATGAACGCCATCGGCTACTGTATTGGCGGCACCCTGTTAGGCTCTACCATGGCCTGGCTCGAGAAAAAACGGCGCAAGCCAATTGTCAGCACCACCTACCTGACCACGTTGCTGGATTTTTCTGATCCCGGCGGTATTGGTGTATTTATCAACGACCACTCGATTCGTGGTATTGAACGCGCCATGGACAGGAAAGGGTATCTGGATGGCCGCGCTATGGCCTTTACCTTCAACCTGCTGCGAGAGAACGACCTGTTCTGGTCGTACTGGACCAATAACTATCTCAAAGGCCTGAAGCCCGCCGCGTTTGACCTGCTCTACTGGAACACCGACGGCACCAACCTGCCCGCTCGAATGCACAGCTACTACTTGCGGGAAATGTACCTACACAACCGGCTGGTCGAGCCCGATGCCCTCAGCCTGGCTGGTGAATCTATCAACCTGGCCGAGATTCAGGTTCCGTCATTCTTC
This sequence comes from Marinobacter sp. KM021, assembly GCF_050707965.1. Lineage (NCBI taxonomy): Bacteria > Pseudomonadati > Pseudomonadota > Gammaproteobacteria > Pseudomonadales > Marinobacteraceae > Marinobacter > Marinobacter sp. KM021. Next base: position 838,492 of record NZ_CP136129.1, on the reverse strand, counting down.
CTGTCTGCCCGCCAGGACCACATCGCCAAGTGGAAAACCACCTACGAAGGCGCCAAGGTTTACGGAGGCCAGGTCACTTTCGTACTGTCTGGTTCCGGACACATCGCAGGAGTTATCAATCCACCCTACAAGGAAAAGTACGGCTACTGGACCAACGACAACCTGCCAGCGGACGCCGACGACTGGCTCCAGTCGGCCGAGCACCACCCGGGTTCCTGGTGGCCGCACTGGAAAACCTGGATAGCGAACTTTGAAGGCCCTCAGGTGCCAGCGCGGCAGCCCGGAGACGGCAAGCTTGACATCCTGGAGGATGCGCCGGGCAGCTACGTGAAAGTTAAGGCAGCGGAGGCCGGTCGTTGCTAAACTGGAGCGGTGATAAAACGCTGATAAAAACAGGATTATCGATGGCGCAGCCGCTCCCCATTTCCCGCATTATGTACAGCGGGCTTTTACTGCAATGTAGTCCTCAAACCAGTATTGCCGACGCAGCGGCGCGAATGTCGGAAAACTCCGTTAGCTCGATCCTGATCGCGGACCAGGATCAGGTGATCGGCATCTGGACAGAACATGATGCCCTGGCACTGGATTTCAGTGACCCCGACCGGTTCAACCAGCCGGTCAGCACGGTGATGAGCTCTCCGGTTCTGACCTTACCCAGCACCATGGACGCCGGCCAGGCAGCCATCAGATTGAGAGACAGCGGCAAGCGACACTTCCTGGTCGTCGATGAAAATGAAGCACCCGTTGGCATCTTGTCCCAGACTGACCTGGCGCTCAATCAGGGGCTGGAACCCTACCTGAAACTCCGGGAAGTCCGGGCCGTGGTTGCCCGGCCACCCTTGTTGGCCAATGGAACCCAATCACTCGCTGAAGTAGCCAGCCAGATGCACCATCACCACGCAGATGCGGTGGTGGTGACTTGTGGCGACGGTGAACTGGGCATCCTGACCGAAAGGGATATGGTGCGTTTTATCGCCCGCCACACCAGCAACACTCCGGTACATGAGCTGGCGACGCGCCCCCTGCTCACCGTCAACGAAGAAGACCCGTTGATCCACGCCCGGGATTTGCTGATTGATCACCGGATACGGCACTTGGCGGTGGTCAACCTGAGTGGTGAAGTGACCGGTCTGATCGGCTACCAGGATATGCTCGCTGGCGCCGAACAGATGTACCTGGATGACCTGCGGGAAGCGCTCGAACAGCGGGACCAGGCGCTGGCAAAGTCCCGCCGTACTCTGCAGCTGGCCGAGAGGGTTATCGAATCCTCGTTCGAAGGCATTATGGTGACCGACAAGGATGTCAGGATCGAATTCGTGAACCCGGCCTTTACCCAACTGACCGGATACAGTCCGGACGAGGTCATCGGGCGCACACCAGAGGTACTATCCTCCGGCCGGCACGATGCGGAGTTCTACAAGCGCATGTGGCAGTCCCTGACAACCCATGGCTACTGGCGCGGTGAGATCTGGAACCGGCGCAAAACCGGCGAGCTTTACCTGGAACTCCTGACCATCACCGCCATCACTGATGATCACGGGCAGACCACGCACTACGCCGGCCTGTTCACCGACATTACCCAGAATCGCAAGAACGAAGAGCAGATCCGCCAGCTCGCCTACTACGACGCACTTACCGGCGTTCCCAACCGGCGACTGCTGGAAGATCGTCTGGAACATGCCATACGCCACGCACACCGAAAAGACATGTTGCTGGCGGTGATGTTTATCGACCTGGACCGGTTCAAGGAGGTCAACGACACTCTTGGACATGCGGTCGGCGACGAGCTGCTGCTTCAGTTTACCGCCCGGGTACGCGATTACCTGCGTGAAGACGATACCCTCGCGCGGCTCGGCGGCGATGAGTTCATTGTGCTGCTGCCGGAGCTCGACAAGCTTTCGGACGTCACCCAGGTGGCGGAGCGGTTGATCGAGCTGAACAGGAAACCTTACATTATCAATAACGAAAGTATCCAGATCGGCTCCAGCATCGGCATCAGCCTGTATCCGGAGGATGGAACCACGGTGCAAGAGCTACTGCACGGAGCCGACATCGCTATGTATCGGTCCAAGCGGGACGGCCGGAACCAGTACCATCTGTTTAATCCGGACGTCGCAGAGACGGCCTGAGGTCGCCGGGCTGCGACTATTCGTCAGGCAACCTCGCCTGAAACCTGAAACTGTCCCGTCAGCCTCTGCAGCTTTGCCGCTGCGGCCTGCGTTCGCTCTGAGCTCGCAGATAGCTGTTCTACCACGCCACGCATGGCCGCCGCACTTTCCGAGACGCCGTGGGTCTGCTGACTTTGCTCGCGGTTCGTTTGCTCAATGCTGGCAATGGCCCGAAACAGCTTGCCAACCATATGATGCAAGTCCGAGCTGTCGTCGGCGGCAGCTTCCGCTTTGGCCAGCCGGTTCTCCATTTCCGAAATCCCCTCCTCCATAACGGCCACGGCCCTTTGTGTCTCGTCTTGCACGCCTTGCAGACGCTGGCCAATCTCTTCCGTTGCCTTTGCTGTGCGGCTGGCGAGCTGGCGCACTTCATCCGCGACTACGGCAAATCCGCGGCCTGACTCCCCGGCCCGGGCGGCTTCAATCGCCGCGTTCAGGGCAAGCAGGTTGGTCTGGGCTGCAATGTCATTGATGACCAGGGCAGTTTTGCTGATTTCCTCAGTCCGATCATTGGCAGCCCGGATTCCATCGGCTGAACGAGTGATCACCGTCCGGATACTCCGTGCTTCCTCACTGACCCGGGCAAATTGCGCCTGGGCACGGCTGACCACCGCGTCCATGCCTTCCCGCATTTCCTCGGCGGTCGTTGACGCGTTATTGATTTCTTTCTCCTGAACACCGGCACCGCGCACCATATCGTCGATGTGAGCCAGCACAGACTGAACCCGCTCATAGGCGCTGCGATTGTGGGTCACCATCTGGTCACTGGCTTGCCGGGAGTCTGCGGCCAGCGTCAACACCTGGCCCACCATGCCATCCAGGCTGTCAATAAAGCTGTTGGTCCAGCGGGCCAGGTCTCCGCTCTCATCCCGGCGCGTCCGGCTCAGGTCAATCCTTTGCCGCAAGTTACCTCCGCCCTCGGCAATGTCACGGATGATATCCCCCATGGCGGACAACTGCTCCGACACCGGTTTGACAGAAGTGGATCTGAAGATCATCACCATGGCGAAAATGGCCAGGGCATTGATCCCGCTTTCGAGCCATACCGACACCTCCAACATGGACGATGCAAGATTCACCAGCCACAGCGCCGCGGCCAGCAAGCCCAAACGACTGGATAACCGCCAGCTGATGGAGCGCCGTCGGTACACCTCTTCCAGATCGCCTTCACACATCATGCCCCAGGTATCAGGCGAACCAGGCATCTGAAAGGTGATGCCCTTGCCAATCACCGGGATGTGTCGATAGTCGGAATAGCCCGGGTACAGCACGTACAGGTTCTCACCATTGGCAATGGTCTCCCTGACACCGGGGTGCAAGCGGCCGGTTGCCGGATCGGTAAACCGTATCTCGAATTCAGTGTGCTCCCGAATACGCACCACACCGAAGCCGGTTTCTATGCCGTCTTTAAGGTTATCGCCGTGGCTGAAGGTGGCATCTTCGAAGCGGGATCGGGACAGCGCCGTTCCCGGCGAGATGGACTTGTCAAAACGACTGTCGATCATGAACAGGTAGTTGTCGCCGGACTCCTCAAAAACGTGTCCGGCCTCACGCTGAATTAGATCGCTCATCACATCATTGGGAATTCGCGCACACACAGCTGCCCGCTGGCCCCCGGCCAACTCGATAGGCTGATAGAACATCAGAGTCACCGCATCGTGAAACCGACTGGTAGTCTTGCCCAACGACGCCGTTACCGGGTCCCGGTAGGGACCATGCAGGAAACGCTCACCCGTTCCCCTCAGGACTGCCTCCGGAGCCAGGTCGCGCTTGCCGTTGCGGACAGGCACGCTGGACGCAACAACCTGGCCATCCTCTGCCACCACAAACAGCTCGGATATCTCCCTTAGCCGGGTGGAGGTCTGGGCAATGGTCTCCCCCAGGGCTTCGGGGTTCTTGCCATACAGGCGGCCAGCAACGGATTCCAGAAACGACCACTTGTGTTCAGCCCACCCAATCAGGGCATCACGTCTGGTTCTGGCCAGGTTCTCGAATATCTGTTCATTGGTCTCGTACATGTTTCGGTTCAGGAAACTGGACCAGCGCATGGCCAGCTTTCCGTTACGCCCAAAGACAGGCAACCAGGAACGCTCACCGGCAGACAGGTTCATGTTGTAGCTTTTCAGAGTCATTTCAGGATTCTCCAGACCGGACATCGGAGCAGAACAGAGTTATTCGCCCCCTCGGAACCCTGAGACCTCAGCAAAGATCGGGCCTGCCAGCACCCAACAACCCAAACGTGAGCCAATTCACACTACTCACCCTGGAACACACAGATTCCTGCGCACCAGGTTGGTGCACACACAGGACATGACGCAAAATCACGCACCATTTTCGCACAACCTGATGCATATCAAGACCCTACAAATTGTTACGCCAAATTCCACTTAAGTCCCATTGTTGAGCTACCAACGAGGGCAGACACTAATCCTGCTTGATCCGAACAACAAAAATAACCCGCATTCGGGGTCCAAACCGTTGGAGGCCAACCACAATGAGTTTCAGAAACTTCCTGCTCACGGCATGTCTACTGCTGCTGGGCAGCTCGGTAGTGTATGCAGAAACACTCAAGATAGGACTCAACTACCCTCAGACTGGCCGGTACAAAGACCAGGGGCTTCAGCAACGACTGGGGGCTTTCCTCGCGGTTGATGAGATCAATCGAGCCGGCGGCGTGATGGGGCAGCCCCTGGAACTGGTTATCCGCAATTCCCGCGGTGAACCCGACCAGGGCGCACAGAACACTGCCGAGCTTATCGACCGTGAGGGTGCACAGATGGTCTTTGGCGGAGTATCCAGTGCCGTTGCCATTTCATCAGGCAAGGCAGCCAGGGATCGCAATCGACTCTATTTCGGCACCCTTACCTATTCCAATGCCACCACCGGCAGTGAAGGCCACAGCCATATGTTCCGGGAACCCTACAACGCCTGGATGACCGCCAAGGCCTTGAGCCAATACCTCAATCGCCACCACGCAGACCAGAGCTACTTCTACATCACTGCCGACTACACCTGGGGCTGGTCAGTGGAAGAGTCTGTGCGCAAGTTTTCCAACACCGAAGACACAGAACAGCATAAAGGCGTGAAAACGCCCTTCCCCCGGGCGCTGATTACTGACTTCCGGGTGGCCCTGGAGCAAGCCGCCGAGAGTGACGCCGAAGTACTGATGCTGGTGCTCTTTGGCGACGACATGGTCAGAGCCCTTAACGCCGCCTATGAGATGGGCCTGACCAAACGAATGCAGGTTGTGGTGCCAAACCTCACCCTGGGAATGGCACGCCAGGTCGGACCAACCATCATGGAAGGGGTGGTGGGCGCCGCCCCCTGGGTATGGAACCTGCCCTATGAAAACAACTATCAGCGGGGCAAAGATTTTGTTGAAGCTTTTTCCAGCCGCTACGAAATGCGCCCATCCTCGTCTGCCGCCTCGGCCTACAGCATTGTTTACCAGTACAAAGCCGCCGTCGAACGCGCCGGCACCACCAATACCCGAGCGGTCATCCGGGAACTTGAGGGGCATCGCTATAGCTTCCTGAAAGACGAGCAGTACTGGCGGGCATTTGACCACCAGAACGTGCAGACCGTCTATGTGGTGAAGGTAAAGCCCCGTGAGAAGATCATGGCGGACCAGTTCAGCTCGGACTACTTCGACATCATCGATTCCATGCCCGGCGACGAGGCCGCCCAGACCAGGGAAGAGTGGGAAGCTCGCCGCCGTGAAGCCGGCAAACCGGTTTCACTCTGACCCGGCCGGCCCCGGGGCATCCTGCCCACGGGGCGGCCATTCAGTGACGCCGTCGCTTTACCCCCTGCGTTCATTCTCTGATAATCAGCATTCACTCAAAGGATGATCAGGGGCAAGCAGGCGTGTTAACAGGGCAAAGCAGTCAACGAATGGAAGCAAACGAACCGTCAGGCGTTCCTGACCAGTGCGATCTGCTGGTTATCGGCGGCGGTGTTAACGGTACCGGTATTGCCATGGACGCTGCCGGGCGTGGCCTGAACGTCATACTGTGCGAGATGAACGATCTGGCATCCGCCACCTCATCAAGCAGCAGCAAGTTGATCCACGGCGGGCTTCGGTACCTGGAACATTATGAATTCCGGTTGGTCCGGGAGGCCCTGGCCGAGCGAGAGGCGCTGTTACGCAATGCGCCACACATCATGTGGCCCATGCGCTTTCGCCTGCCTCACCAGCCCCACCTGCGCCCGGCCTGGATGATTCGTACCGGGCTGTTTCTTTACGACCACCTGGCAAAGCGGGAAATGCTACCTGGTTCAAGGGCCATCAGCTTTGACCAGAACTCTCCCCTGAAACCCGACATTACCAAAGGTTTCGAGTACTCAGACGGCTGGGTGGACGATGCCCGACTGGTGGTGCTTTCCGCCCGCAAGGCGCAGCAGAAAGGCGCCACCATACTGACACAAACTCGCTGCATTCAGGCGAGCCGCCAGGGCCCGCGCTGGAAAGCGGTTCTGGAAGATACCCGAAGAGATCGCCAACACACCGTTCACGCCAAGGTGATCATCAACGCCACCGGCCCCTGGGTCAGCCAGCTGTTCGGCGATAGCTTCGGCATGCAGGCCCCGAAACAGATACGGATGGTCAAAGGCAGCCACATTGTGGTGCCCCGCCTGAACGCCGACACCGAGGCCTACATCCTGCAGAATCAGGACGAGCGAATCGTCTTCGTCATCCCCTACGAAGAACACTTCTCCCTCATTGGCACCACCGATGTGGATTACGAAGGCAACCCGTCCGAGGCCCGGATATCACCGGAAGAAACCGATTACCTGCTGACCATCGTCAACCAGTACTTCCGGCGACAGCTTGGGCCGGAAGACGTGGTGTGGAGCTACTCCGGTGTCCGGCCACTGATGGATGATGAACAGGGAACCGCCCAGACAGCCTCCAGGGACTACTCCTTTGAGGTAGACGAAGAGGACGGCCAGCCGCCCCTGATCTCCGTTTTCGGCGGCAAGATCACCACCTTCCGGAAGCTGGCCGAGGCGGTGACCGACAAAGTATGCGAGTACTTCCCAGGCGCCGGAAAATCCTGGACCAGGCAAGCCATTCTGCCGGGCGGAGACTTTGGTAACCAGCAACAACTGGCGGCGGAGCTTGAGATTAACTACCCGTGGCTGAACACCGACAGTATCCGCAGATTCGTGCGCTGTTACGGTACCGACAGCCATCAGATCCTGGCCGGCTGCAAATCCAGGGATGACCTCGGGCACTGGTTTACCGACACTCTCAGCCAACGGGAGGTCGATTACCTGGTGACGCGGGAATGGGCTGTTACTCCGGAAGACGTCCTTTGGCGAAGAACGAAACAGGGGCTCTACATCAACCAGGCGGAACTCCAGAAGCTAAAAGACTACCTGCAGTCCCAATTCAGCCTGGAAATGCTAGAGTGTTCTTCCTGATCACAGTAATTGACTAATACGTTTAACCCTGGCTCGGCCAGAGGACAATAATAAGATGTCTGAGAAACCGTTCATGCCAACCACACCGGCGCCATCAAACCTGACCTTTATTGCCGCTAAAACCAGCGCCCCTTTGCCGCCGGCCGGCTTGTTAGCCCGGGAAAAATTTAACGACCTGCTGCAAACCCAGGAGCCGGTCTCCCTGTTGCTGGTTCATGCCCCGGCAGGCTATGGCAAAACCACCACCCTGGCCGAACGCCTGGACGAACTGGAGGCAAAGGCCGCATGGTACCGCCTGGAAAATACCGACAACGACCCCGTCCGGTTTGCCGGGTATCTGGCCCATGCCCTTGATCAGATTGTCGATACGCCGGATATGCCTGCGTTTGATCCAACAGAGGGCCAGCAGGGTCACGGTCTCGAATCATTTCTCACAGAACTTCTTGCCGGACTGCCACCTTCTGAAGATCCCAGTTACCTGGTGCTTGATGACTACCAGGTCATCACCAACCCGGAGATTCATCAAGGGCTCCGGTTCCTGCTGCGACATCTGCCGCCCTACCTCACTCTTGTTGTCATATCCAGAACACTTCCGCCCCTGGGTGTTGCCCAGCTCAGGATGAAGGGGCAAATGATTGAAATTACCAGCAGGGATCTCGCCTTTGATGCCGATGAGGCGCAAAGCTACTTCGAGCAACGGCTGCCATTTGAGGTTTCCCGGGAAAACATCGAGCGGGCGGTTCGACGGGTAGAAGGCTGGGTTTCGGCGCTGCAACTGTTGTCTGCCTCCGCCCGCACCAGCATCGAGTTCAGTCATTTTGTCGACCAGCTTGACCAGGGTAACCAGCACATTTTTGACTACTTTGACGAACTGGTCGGGCAGGACCTGAGTGAACAACAACGCTCCTTCCTCCTGCGCACCAGCATCCTTGACCGTTTCAACGCGGGCATGGTCATGCGGGTGATGAACGATTCCGATGGCCAGGCACTGCTCGGCAGCCTGCTGGCCATGGGGTTGTTCATCACGCCCGTTGATAACAGCGCGCTCTGGTTTCGTTATCACCAGCTGTTCTCCGTCTACCTGCGGCACCTGCTTGCCAGTACCACACAGGAAAATCAGAGAGCCTTGCACCAGCGCGCCACCGATGCGTGGCTGGAGCTGGACCACGCAGAGGAGGCCGCCCGGCATGCAGTCGCCGCAGAAGACCCGGAGCGCATTACCCGGGTTCTGAATCAGCATGGCCGCAAGTTCTTTACCGAAGGCCAGTTCACGCTACTGCAACGATGCCTGGACGCCCTGCCCCAGAAAATCATTGCAGAAGATCCAACACTGACGTTGCTTCGGGCCTGGGTAGCCCAGGGACAATACAAGTTCGACGAGGTAGAAAACTGGCTATCCGCCGCTGAGACCCAACTGAAAGCGGTCATGAGCGAGGAGTCCCAGCGGACAGTCCATGGCGAATTCAGTGCCATCAGAGCCCAGGTGGCTATGAACTATGGCGACAGCGACCGCGCCCTGGCATTGGCACGGGAAGCGGTAGCGCAAGAAGCCGCCTACCTGCCCACCTCACGGGTTGCAGCTGCTTCGGTTCTGGGTGAAGCCCTGTTTGTCCGGGGCGAGCTGCAGGAGGCCTTGACCCGGATGCAGGAAACCGAACATATGGCCCGGGCCCATCAGGCGCACCAGAATGTGATCTGGGCCCTGTGCCAGCAAAGCGAGATCAGCGTGGCCATGGGGCTTTTACAAAAGGCCTACAACATTCAGGAGCGGGCATTTCAATATGCCGAAGAGAACCAGCTGAACCACCTGCCCATTCTCGAGTTCCTGTTCCGGATCCGCAGTCAGGTGATGTGGGAATGGCATCACCTGGAGAGCGCGGAACGTTGCGCACTCCAGGGCATAGAGATTCTGGAAGCCCAGGGCGAACGCTGGTATGTCCAGAGCTACACCACTCTGGCCAAGGTTGCACAGGCCCGCGGCCGCCAGAGCCTGTGTGCGGACTACATCGCCAAGGTCCAGAAGATGCTCGCCGCTGGCGACTACCATCTGGATTGGGTTGCCAACGCCCATGCCACCATGCTGACGTACTGGGACGCCGTGCGGGACCAGGATGCCATTCAGCGTTGGCTGACCATTGCACCACCGTGTAAACCGGAGGCGGCAACCAACCATTTCTATCAGTGCAACGGTCGAAACCGGGCCCGTGCCCTGATGAGTCTGGGCCAATATCAGGACGCCCGGCCAATCCTGGAGGCACTGACCAGCGTTGCCGGCCAGATCGGCCTGAAAACCGACCTTAACCGCAACCATATCGCGCTGGCCTATCTGTTCTGGCAGATCGAAAATCGCGAAAAGGCTCTGGAACACATGCGCCTGGCCCTGGAACTTGCCAGCACCACCGGCGCAGTGGGAAGTTTTCTGCGCCTGGGCAAGGTGCTGATCGTCATTCTCAAAGCGCTGATCAACGACGGCCTGATTGAGGGCATGGAACAACAGCGGGCCGAGCGCCTGATTCAGCTTGCCCAACAGCAGCGGGATTTCAGCCGGGCGATCCGGATTTCCCTGGACGAAGCCATCATCCAGGACATCATCGACCGGCCGGATGTGCCGGAACTGATTCGCACCTCGCCCCTGACCCGGCGAGAGTGGCAGATACTGAGCCTGATTCATGCCGGCCTGTCCAACGACCAGATTGCCGAGCATCTTAAAGTGGCTTCCACCACGGTGAAAACCCACATCCGCAGCCTGTACCAGAAGCAGAACATCAGCCACCGCTCCGAAGCGATTGAACTGGCCAAGGACCTGCTGAGCAAAATCCAGGGGGAGTGAGCCGGTCTCGGCTCCTCCGCCCTTCACGCCCACTACTACCCCATACGCCCCGCTACGCCCCCCTCCTCCCCCCGGCTACGCCGACAAAAACACGGGCAGGAGGATGAACCACCCAAGGCAACATCGCACCATGGCAGGTGTATTGATCGGTGGGGATTCGCCTCCATCGCACAACAAGAACTTTTCACCACCAGGGTGTAAGTGAGGCAAGATGAGCAGAAATCCGGACTGGTGGCGTGGCGCCGTTATCTATCAAGTGTATCCACGCAGTTTCTATGACTCTAACGGCGACGGTGTAGGCGACCTGCCCGGGGTGACCGCCAAGCTGGACTACATCGCCAGCCTGAATGTGGATGCCATCTGGCTGTCCCCGTTTTTCACCTCTCCGATGAAAGACTTTGGATACGACGTCTCTGACTATCGCAATGTCGACCCGATATTCGGAACCCTGAAAGATTTCGATGAACTGATCGCCGAAGCCCACAAGCGGGGCCTGAAGATCATGATCGACCAGGTGCTGAGCCACTCTTCCGACCAACACCCCTGGTTTGTGGAAAGTCGCCAGTCCCGTGACAATCCAAAAGCCGACTGGTATGTGTGGGCCGACCCCAAGCCAGACGGCTCTCCGCCCAACAACTGGCTGTCGGTGTTTGGCGGTTCATCCTGGGCCTGGGACAGTCGCCGCAAGCAGTACTACCTGCACAACTTCCTGGCCAGTCAGCCAGACCTGAACTTCCACAACCCGGAGGTTCAGGAACAGGTGCTGTCCGATGTGAAATTCTGGCTGGACCGGGGAGTTGACGGGTTCCGCCTGGACGCCATCAATTTCTGCTTCCATGACCGCAAGCTTAGGGACAACCCGCCAAGCAAGGCATTGCAGGAAGGCTCGATCGGTGTTCGCAAGGAAAACCCCTACGCCTACCAGCATCACAAACATGACAAGACCCAGCCGGAGAACCTGACGTTCCTGCAGCGGCTCCGCGTGCTGCTGGATCAGTACCCGGGCACCACGACCGTGGGCGAGATCGGCGATGATGATTCGTTGCAGACCATGGCAGACTACACCAGTGGCGGTGACAAGCTGCACATGGCCTACTCGTTTGACCTGCTGACCGAGCAACATGGTGCCGACTTTTTCCGCAAGACCGTGGACACCATTGAACAGAAGCTGACCGACGGCTGGCCGTGCTGGGCTATTGGCAACCACGATGTGGCACGGGTGGCCACGCGCTGGCAGGCCCGCTCGGAACAACAACTTAAAGCCTACATGGCCATGTTGCTGACACTGCGGGGCAGCGTGTGCATCTACCAGGGTGAAGAGCTTGGCCTGACCGAAGCGGAGCTCCAGTACGAAGACCTCGTGGACCCTTACGGCATCAACTTCTGGCCAGAGTACAAGGGCCGGGACGGCTGCAGGACTCCCATGGTCTGGCACCACGAAGAAACCCACGGCGGCTTTTCCAGCACCAGCCCCTGGCTGCCCGTGTATGATGATCATTACAACGCCGCCGTTGCCCTGCAGCATGCCGAAGAGAATTCCGTGCTCACCGCCTACCGGAGTTTTCTGGGCTGGCGTCGGGAGCAGGCTGTCCTGCTGGAAGGAGACATCGAATTCCTCAAGAGCCCGAAAGACACACTGGTGTTCGTCAGGAGTCTTGGCGAGGAACGCTTGATCATCGCTCTGAACCTGAGCGAGACCGGAAATACCGTGACGCTGCCGGCGCAAGGCTCTCCCATGACCGGAACCCCCGATTTCATCGGCGGTCAATGGCACGGCAAACAACTGAAACTGGGGCCCTGGGGTATTGAAATCGCCAGGCTCTGACGGGTGACCATCGAACAAGAAGATAAACGCTATGGCCAGTGTAACCCTGAGAAATATCTGTAAAAGCTATGACGACGCCCAGGTAACCAAGAACGTGAACCTGGACATCGATGACGGCGAGTTTGTGGTGTTCGTCGGCCCCTCCGGCTGCGGCAAGTCGACACTGCTGCGGATGATTGCCGGGCTGGAGGACATAACCACCGGCGACTTATACATCGGAAATGGCCGGGTGAATGACCTGCCCCCGAAGGAACGGGAAGTAGGCATGGTCTTCCAGTCTTACGCCCTCTACCCCCACATGGATGTGGCGGAGAACATGGCCTTCGGCCTGAAGCTCGCGAAAACCCACAAGGACGAAATCAACCGGAGGGTTCAGGACGCCGCCACCCTGCTGCAACTGGACAAGCTCCTGGAGCGCAAGCCCAAAGACCTGTCTGGCGGCCAACGCCAGCGGGTCGCCATCGGCCGTACCATCGTTCGGGAGCCGGCGGTGTTCCTGTTTGACGAGCCGCTGTCCAACCTGGATGCCTCGCTGCGCGTTCAGATGCGGATCGAAATATCCCGCCTGCACAAACGCCTGGGCGCCACCATGATTTATGTCACCCACGATCAGGTGGAAGCCATGACCATGGCCGACAAAATCGTGGCTTTGGATAACGGCTGCATTGCCCAGGTGGGCAAGCCCATGGAACTCTACCACTATCCGGCCACCCGCTTTGTGGCGGGCTTTATCGGCTCACCGAAGATGAACTTCATCGACTGCCAGGTGGCTTCTGCCAGTAACCAGTCGGTCACCGTGACCCTGCCGGGTGACCATCAGCTGGAATTGCCGGTGAATGGTCATAACCTGCTTGAGGGCGAAAACGTCACTCTGGGTATACGTCCGGAACACCTGACCGAAGACCAGGAGGCCGACATGTACCTGCAAGGTGAGGTTCACGTTGTCGAGCGTCTGGGTTATCAGACCCTGGTGCACCTGGACGTAAACAACGTGGAGGGCGTGCTGACCATGCGCACCGATGGCGGTAACCCCGTTCAGGAAGGCGCACCCATGACACTGGGGCTGAATGCCAACAAATGCCATCTGTTCCGGGAAGACGGCACCGCCTGCCCCCGCCTCTATAGGGAACCGTGCATCGACTTCTAGGGCCCTGCCCGCTTCTGATTTGATCTGCAGTACACTCTCCTTGGCCGGTATTCGTTACCGGCTTTTTTGTGCCCCCTACCTTGACCTCACTGGTGACAGCCGGCCGCACGCCCATGTGGGAGGCCCTTTCCAAAACACGCTGTGAATACATCCCTGTACGCTCGGCTCCGCCATCCCTGGCTCCGCACGGTTTTGGAAAGGGCCTCCCACATGGGCGCGCTACATCAGGCGATAGGCAACCGGAATCAAGGGGCTGTGCACCATCCTGTTAAGTCCACAAAAAAAAGGTTCATCGCGCTTTACCGGGAAATGCTGCTTTTATCTTCAGAAAGAAGTAGTCGTTATCCCGGTAGCCGTAGGCCACCCGCTTGATCACCTTGATCTTGTTGTTCATTCCCTCCAACACACTGGTGTTCAACCGGTAGACCGCGCTGGCGATAATGCCGTCGACGTAGCCCTTGAGGCGCCTGGCAAACTGCTGCACGGGGGCCAGCCCACTACTCATAGCCAGATTTAGCCAGTCTTGCCAGCGTTGTCTGGCATCGGCCTCTGAGGGAGCGTACCAGAGCTCTTTGAGCTGGTCTTTCAGGACGTAGACAGTCATCAGGGGCTGGTTGGCTTGCAGCAGTTCTTCGAGCTTCAGAGCCTGCTCGTCCTTGAGGTTGCCTCGGTTTCTGAGCAACAGCCAGCGACTTCGTTTCACTACTTTGCGAGCCGGCTTGTCGTGTCGAAGCTGATTGGCCTGATCGACCCGGACACGGTCAATCACTTCCCGTCCGAACTTTGCTACAACGTGGAACAGGTCATAGACCACCCGTGCTTGTGGGCAGTGGTGCTGAACTTCCAGGTCCATGGCGGTATTCATATCCATCGCCACGGCTTCGATCTGGCCACAGGTTTCCGGCCCCAGCCATTCAAAGAAGGGGCGTACCGCTGCTCGACTGCGGCCTTCTCCAACCCAGAGGACTTGTTGAGTATCCGCATCAATCGCCACGGTGGCGTAGCGGTGTCCCTTGAACAAGGCGAACTCATCCATGATCAGTCGACGAATCCGGCGTTTATCTGGCTCAGTCACTTCTCGTTTGAGGCGCCGATGGTCGATGGCCTTGACCGTATGCCAATGCAACCCTAGCAGCGTTGCCACATGTTGGATCGGCATCAGTCGTACCAGGGATTCAATCCAACTGACCATGCCTGCCGTCAGACGCTGTCGCCCTGGTAACCAGCGAATCTGTTCAAGCTTGGGGCCACAGGTCGTACAACGAACTCGGCGAACTGGCACGTCCAGCCAGACGCGGTATTGGAACAGGTCGCGTTCTCGGACTCGTCGGGTGCTGATGTCATGGATGGCAAGCGTGTGCTGATTACAACCACTGCAGCATGGCAAGTAATCGTCGGCAGGTTGCAGTCGGATGAGCAGAGATTGAGCGTCAATCTGGGCATACGATTCTATCGTGAATCCTTCCCAGAACAGGGCAAGAGGATTAGCATTCATAGGGACGGCGGTGAGTCGGTCAGGTTTGTTGTTTTGGCGAACTCAAAACTAACCGGTTTGACCGCCGTCTCCTACTTTTTCACGCTAACCCGCGATGAACCAAAAAAAAGCCCGGTCAGCAGGGGGGATAACTCTGACCGGGTCGCGAAAGATAACGCGGGAAGACGCAGGTCGCGTAAGGAAGCCGTGCGGGATCTTCCGCTACGGCCTGGGAGAGCGGGCCCTCGCGGGCCCTGAGAGCAACAACAAAGCTAGCCTTTAACACCACCGGCGGTCAGCCCGCCGACAATCCACTTCTGGCAATACAGGAAAATCACGGTGATCGGCAGACCAGACAACACCGCCGCCGCGGCAAAGTCGCCCCACAGGTAGTTCTGCTCGTACAGGTACTGCTGAGCACCCACCGCCAGGGTCAGCTTGTTGGTATCCACCAGCAGCACCGAGGCCATCGGGTATTCCATGATGGTCATGATGAACGCCAGGATGAACACCACCACCAGAATGGGCACCGACAACGGCAGCAGGATGTAGCGGAATGCCTGCCAGGTGGTGGCACCGTCAACGATGGCGGCTTCCTCCAGTGACCGGTCGATGGAATCGAAGTAGCCTTTAATTGTCCAGATGTGCAGCGCCATGCCGCCCAGAGAGGCCACGATGACGGCACCATGGGTATTCAAACCCAGCCAGCTGACATGATTGCCGATCTGGTCGAACAACGCATACAGCGCCACCAGGGACAGCACCGGCGGGAACATCTGAAAGATCAGCATGGATTTGAGTACTGCGCCTTTGCCCGCAAACCGCATGCGGGCGAAGGCATAGGCACTGGTGGTAGACAATGCCAGAATCAGAATGGACGAAACCACCGCCACCTTGATTGAATTCCAGAGCCAGAGCAGCACAGGAAACGGCGGTTGGGTAGTAATGCCGGCGTCGTCTGTGTAGGGAATACCCAGCGCCAGATACCAGTGTTCCAGCGAGGGATTCTCCGGCAACAGGCTACCGGAGGCAAAGTTACCGCTGCGGAAGGAGATGGAGATCACCATCAGCAGCGGGAACAGAATCACCGCGATAAATGCCAGCATGCCCAGATGGGATGCCAGCACACGGTATTTAGTGGAGCGCGGTTGAACCATCGCCATGGGAAGCTCCTTATACCTTGACCTTGGACAGTTTCAGGTTGATCAACGACAGCGCGCCAACCACCAGGAAGATCGCTGTGGCGATGGCAGCCGCCAGCCCGAAATTCTGCCCGGAATCCTGGAATGCAATGCGATAGGTGTAACTCACCAGCAAATCGGTTGTGCCAGCGGGCGTGCTGGCTCCGATAATATCCGGTGCGCCACCGGTCAACAGGGCAATCAGAACAAAGTTGTTGAAGTTGAACGCAAAACTGGCAATCAGCAACGGCGTTAGCGGTTTGATAATCAGCGGCAGAGTGATGTTGAACAGATTGCTGATGGGCCCGGCTCCATCCATTGCCGAAGCCTCATAGAGATCCCGGGGGATAGCCTGCAACAGGCCCATGCACAACAGCATCATGTAGGGATAACCCAGCCAGGTGTTGACGATAAGAATCATCGAACGGGCCAGGGCCGGATCACTGAACCAGTCCGGGCGAACACCGAACAAACCTTCCAGAACCAGGTTGATCTCCCCGAAGTTCTGGTTGAACAGACCTTTGAATACCAGAATCGAGATGAAGGCGGGCACCGCATAAGGCAATATCAGCATGGTGCGGTAAAAGCCCTTGCCTCGAATCTGGTCCCACTGCAGCAGATTGGCCAGTACCAGCCCAAGCGCCAGGGTAAACACCACCGTTGCCAGGGCGAACGACAGCGTCCAGACAAAAATCTGCAAAAAGGGCCCGCGAATACTGGGGTCGCTCACCACTTTCAGATAATTGTCCCAGCCAATATTAACTGTCCAGCCCGGAGAAATGGCATTGCCATCGGCGTCACGGTAGAACCCCGTCTCGTGGTCTGGAAAGTAGGTTACACCGGTTTCGTTATTGGTCAGGGTTTCGTTGTCGTGCAGCGTAAAACGGCTGTGTATCGCCGCGAAGGAGCGCAAGCTCGCCAGGCTCAGCTCCCGGCCATCTTCGGTGACCAGCTTCAGCTTCGACAGGTCGCTACGCAGCTGGATGATGTCACGGATGGCCAGAGGCTCGCCCTCCGGGAGGTCCGCGGATGGCAATACCGGGAAACGGGACTCTTCCGTTCCCAGTTCAATGGGGGGCGACACCAGGTCCTGATGGACGCCGTCCAGGTGCAGGACATAGCCTTGATCAGTCTGAAACAGCTGGTAGTCATAGCGAACCGACTCGGATTGGTAGGTCCGGCCAAGCAGGTTTTCTTTCACCTGGTCAAAGCTCAGAAGATTACTGGCGCTGTAATTGGTGAACCCGATGCCCACTGTGTACATCAGTGGGAAGATCACAAAAACGCCCATACCGGCGACCGCCGGAAATATGTAACGATGCGCATAGAGCTTCCGGCTGACAAACACTGCCACGGCAGAGGCAGTCAGTACCAGAAACAACATGGCGAACACAAATTCGCGCTGGGCGTACAACGCCAGGATCAGGTAGAGCGCCGCTATCAGCAATGCCGCCAGCGTGCCCCACTTCAGGAATACTCGTGTCATGGAGTGTCTGCTATCAGTCGCGGAGGGAGACAGGGTTTCCGTTATCATTGTAGTCAGCCTGTAGGTTGCCGTCGCCTTGGGGCAACGGCTTCATCACTCAGGGTCCGGCATGACAGGCCGGGCAGGCGTTACCCTGCCACGGCGCAATCACAGGCGATCAGCGGGTAATGCGCTGGGCCGCGGAGTTGAGGGCGTCTTCCACGGACTGGCGTCCAGAGGTAATGTTCTGAAGTGCCGGCCCCATGGAAGACCAGAACGCACCCATGGCCGGTACGTTAGGCATGGGCTCACCCAGCTGGGCGTTCTCGAAGGTGGCCTTGATGTTGTCATCGGAGGACAGTTCCTCCATGAATTCCCTGTTGGCCACAGCACCCAGGGGAACATCGTCGTTCACCATCTTCAGGCCTTTCACAGACAGCGCGTAGTTCTCAAGGAACTCAACGGCCAGGTCCTTATTGGGGCTTGCAGAATTCAGAGTGGCAGCCATTACACCAACCATGGGCTTGCCAGGTTTGCCGTCAATCGCCGGAATGGTAGCCACCCCAAAATTGATACCGCTCTTGCGAAGGTTGGCCCAGGCCCAGGGGCCATTGATCATCATCGCCGTCTCGCCTTTGTTAAACGAGGATTCCATAGCACTGTAATCCGCTCCACGGGGCATGACGCCCTCTTCGATCAGCATCGCCAGCGCCTTGGCACCTTTCATGGCACCGTCGTTGTTAACGCCGGTATCCTTCACATTAACGCTACCGTCGCCATTCTCGCCGAAGATATAACCGCCAGCGGCGGCCAGCATCGGCCAAGTGAAGTAGGTGTTGTTGTAATCCCACAGGATGGCTCGCTTGCCATCCTCTGCCAGTTTCTTGTGAATCGCCGGGATGTCTTCAAACGAAGCGGGCGGCTCCGGCAGCAAATCCCGGTTGTAGATCAGGCCGATGGACTCAACGGCCATCGGGTAGCCGTACATCTTGCCGTCCACGGTGACGGCTTCCCAGGTAAAGTCGTAGTTGGCATCAATGACATTCTGGGAGGGCTGGATTTCAGAAATAATGCCGCTCTGCGCCCATTCGCCAAAACGGTCGTGGGCCCAGATGAAAATGTCCGGACCGTTTCCGGTCGCGGCCGATTGCTGGAACTTGTCGGTGGCGCTGTCCGGGTGAGCCACCTCCACTGGAATGCCGGTCTCTTCGGTGAACCAGTCGCCCACCTCCTGCAGGCCGTTGTAGCCTTTGTCACCGTTAATCCAGACCAGCAGTTTGCCTTCTTCAATACCAGCGAATGCGGGTGATCCGGCGCCCAGGGTGGCGGCCATTACCGAAGCGGCGAGCGTGCTGCGAATAAAAGTTCGACGATTCATCAGGTCTTTCCTCTGTGTGTTCCTGCCTTTTTGTTCTTGTCCGGCCTGCCAAGAGGTCGCCTGGCCGGGCTTGCCGCAAAACCTTCTTTTGCGAGTGTTCAAACTGTGTTGCAAATCCGGGGAATAAGCATCACCCCTTATATCATTCCCCGAGGCGTAGAACGGGGGAGTAGTAGGGAGTAGAAAATTCCTTCTACCCGTTAACCCATGACTCTGGTTTTATGTGTCCAACAACAACGACAATCCGACCTGGAGTCATTGCCATGGTTCACATTACTTTGCCGCTCAAACGCCGGCTTCTGCTGTCTGCCTTTCTTGGGCTTGCTGGTTGTACCACCACTGTCGACGGGCCCGCTCAGGCGATTCCCGGCCCTCCGGCGCTCAATGATAGCAACGTTTTCTGCGAGGCTTCCCGGACTGAGTTGGTAATTCCGGTTAGCGGGGCCTTTGCCGAGGGCACTCTGGTGAGGGATTTCTACACCGGCAACACCGCCCGCGTGCGCGATGGCCAGGTCACGATGACTCCGGACGATAACGCCGAGGGTCTGCTATTGCTGGAGCCGGTAGACGAGACGGCACACGCCTTTACCTGGGCCGGCGCCACCGTCTACTTCGCGGTGACCGACAGGTTTGCCAACGGCCGCACCGATAACGACATCAACTACGGCCGGCAAAAAGACGGTAAAGATGAGATTGGCACCTTCCATGGCGGCGATTTCGCCGGCCTGACCCAGAAACTGGATTACCTGGCCGATCTGGGCGTCGACGCCCTGTGGATTACCCCACCCTTCGAGCAGATGCACGGATGGGTTGGCGGCGGTGACCGTGGAGATTTCCGGCACTATGGCTACCATGGCTACTACGCCCTGGACTTCACGGTGCCAGATGCCAACTTTGGCACCCGGGAGGAATTCCGGGCCCTGGTGCAACAGGCCCATCAGCGGGGTATCCGGGTGGTCATGGATGTGGTGATGAACCACCCCGGCTACAGCTCCCTTCAGGATATGCAGACCTTTGACTTTGGTGCCCTGCACTCGGGTTTCGAAAAACACCTGCCGGAGCACTGGGGTGACTGGCGCCCGGAGTCCTGGGAAAACCATCATGCCTATCACGCCTTCATCGATTACGATCACGCGGACTGGCGTAACTGGTGGGGCAAAGACTGGGTGCGGGCCGGTATCGCCGATTACGACACGCCACCCAGTGCATCCGTCGACCCGGTACGTGGGTCCCTCGCCTTTCTGCCGGACTTCAAGACCGAATCGACCAAGCCCGTGGAGCTGCCAGTCTTCCTGCGAAATAAAGAGAGCAGCCGGGCGGAACACCTGGACAACGCCACTGTTCGCGAGTACCTGATTACCTGGCTCACGGATTGGGTAAGGGAGTTCGGTGTTGACGGTTTTCGGGTAGACACGGCCAAGCATGTAGAACCCGACGCCTGGCGTGAACTGAAAGCGCGGGCGCAGGAGGCCCTGGACGATTACCGCGAGAGACACCCGGACACTGCCCTGCCCTCCGAAGAATTCTGGATGGTTGCCGAAGTGTTTCCGCACTCGGTTCGCAAGACCGGCTACTTTGACGCCGGCTTTGATGCTGTCATCAACTTTGATCTGCAGGCAGAGGCCAACGCAGGCGCCCGATGCCTGCAGGCTATGGAGCCAGTCTACCGCGAATACGCCGATAAGCTGCACGGCGATGACCCGTTCAACGTGCTGAGTTACATTTCCTCCCACGACACAAAACTGTTCGCCCAGATCGCCGGTGATGACGATACGCTGAAAAAACGCGCGGCCGCTGCCCTGTTGTTCACGCCAGGGGCAGTGCAGCTGTTCTACGGTGACGAGTCCGGCCGTGCCTTTGGCCCCACCGGCTCTGACCCTCATCAGGGCACCCGTTCTGCCATGAACTGGCAAGCCATAGAGGCAGGCGAGGTTTCCGACATCCTGAACCACTGGCGCACCCTGGGTCAGTTCCGCCAACGCCATCCCGCCATCGGTGCCGGGGAGCATAGGCTGATCAGCCAGCAACCGTATGTGTTCTCACGGCAGCACGGGAATGACACGGTGGTCATCGCGTTCGGGAGCAGGAATTGATGCAAACAGCCGGGCCCGAATATCTCAAAAAAACGCCACTGGTTGTCGGATTGATGCGCCTTCTGGAGCATCGGGAGCTGCACTCCCCGGGGGCCCTGGCCGACTGGATTACACAGTGCCTGGACGATGGTCTTGAGGTGTTTGACCATGCCGATATCTACGGTGACGGTGAATGCGAACGCCTGTTTGGCCAGGCCCTGCGGGCAGCTCCCCACCTGAAGCACAAGGTAAAACTCATCAGCAAGGCCGGTATCGTGCTGAAACATCAGGACACAAGCCCCTGGCGGAGCAAGCACTACCGGGCGGAGGCAGGTTATATCAGCGCCGCCATTGACGCCTCGCTTCAACGCTTGCAGGTAGACCAGCTACACACCTTCCTGATCCACCGGCCCGACCCGTTGCTGGACGCGCCAGCCCTGGCCAGGGTGCTTGAGCAAGCCGTCGAGTCGGGCAAGGTCGGGCATATCGGTGTGTCCAACTTTTTGCCGGTGCAATGGCGATGGTTACAACAAAACACCCATCTGCCACTGGTCTGCAACCAGTCCGAACTGTCTCTTGGCCACCCGCAACCACTCTTCGATGGTGGCCTGGAAGCCATGCTGTCTGACGGGCTACGCTGGCTTGCCTGGTCACCGCTGGCCGGTGGCAAGTTGCCGGAACGCATTCCAGAGCAACTGCTTACCGACGCCCAACGGGAAACCGGGCTCTGTGAGACGGGGCTGGCCATCGCATGGATTCGGCAACTGCCCGGCGCGCCGATTCCGGTGATTGGCTCGCTTCGGTCAGATCGGCTTAAAGCCGCATCGCGGGGCGCGCAGGCTGATCTGCCCCGGGGGCTCTGGTATGCCTTGCTCGAAGCAGTACAGGGGAACCCGGTACCCTGAGTCAGGCAGTCGAAAGCAATCCCCTGACACGTCCCTGAAGCGCCGGAATCACCTCCTTTTCAAACCAGGGGTTACGCCGCAGCCAAAGATTGTTTCGGGGACTGGGGTGCGGCATCGGTAGCTGCTGAGGCCAGTAATGACGCCACTGCTCCACATTGGCGGTCACCTTTTTGCTGCCGTCGGGCAGATGCCAGGCCTGGGCGCACTGGCCGATCAACAAGGTCAATTCGATATTGGGAAGGCGGGCCAGAAGGGCCTCGCGCCAGGTCTCCGCGCATTCCGGGCGCGGAGGCAGATCACCGGATTTGCCGGTGCCCGGGTAGCAGAACCCCATCGGAAGAATGGCCAGCTCCTTCTCGTTATAGAAGGTGCACCGGTCGATGCCCATCCAGCCCCGGAGCCGATCACCGCTGGGATCATTGAAAGGCAGGCCTGTTTGGTGAACCTTGCGCCCGGGCGCCTGGCCGACCACCAGGATCCGAGCCGTTTCACTTAACTGCACCACAGGGCGCGGCCCCTCCGGCAGTACCTCGGCACACAGCGTGCAGGCGCGCACACGGGCAACCAGTTCGGAAAAGGAAAGGTGGTCCAGATTGTCTGACATACTCCAGCTCTCCGTTTGCCTGCCCGACGCCATTTCTGGCCTTTAAACCTCCGGATTCGACAGGGCTTCAGCGGCGCCAAGCAGTCCGGTATAAGGCTCCGTCACGACGTAAACGGGCGTGGATTCCAGAAGGGGTCGCATTCTGCCCTTGTCCTCGAACCCGTTCCGGAACGGGCTTTCCAGAAAGAACTCGAGGATACGCGGGAGAATGCCCCCGCACAGGTAAACACCACCCAGGCTACCCAGCGTCAGCACACCATTGCCAGCCACCCGGCCAAGAATTTCACAGAAATGACGAAGGCTTTCCCTGGCCAGAGCATCTTCATTGGCCACGGCCGCCGCGGTGATTTTCTCCGGGGAATCCAGAGCTGCGGGTACACCCCGGATTTCCGCATGGGCCTGATAGAGATTCAGCAACCCCTGACCGCACAGAATACGCTCCACAGACACCCGGCCGAACCGGGCCCGGAGAATCCGCAACACGTCCATTTCCAGGTCATCCGTCGGTGCGTAGTCCACGTGTCCGCCTTCCGTCATCAGGGGCACCCAGCCATTGTTGATGGGCACCAGCCCCGACACGCCCAAACCCGTGCCCGGCCCCATCACCAACCGGGGCCGGCGTGGATCCCCCGGGCCACCGCAGACGTGTACCAGATTGGCTTCCGGAACATGGGGCACGCCCAGGGCCATGGCGGTAAAATCGTTAATGACCTTGAACGCCGACCAGGAAAACTGCCGGCGAATCTCTTCGGTATCGAAGCGCCAGTGGTTGTTGGTCATTCGAACCTGAGTACCACGGACCGGAGATGCAACCGCCAGGCACGCCTGACCAACTTCCTCGACCCCGACGCGCTGAAGGTAATCCACCACGGCACAGTCCAGGTTTTCGTAGTCACGGCAGGCAAGTACCTCGATTTCCCGGGGCCGCACGTCGCCCTGCACCACCAGAGCAAAGCGCGCGTTGGTGCCGCCGATATCACCGACCAGTGAATACTGCTTGTCTGTCATGACTCGTGATTCCAGAAAAAGCTCGCCCCCTGTTCCGGATTGCTGGCCGACCGACGCAGCCAGCCGAACAGCTCCCGGCCAAACCCGTGATGATAGCTGCTAATGTCGGCTTTTTCAGGCTCACGGGCGGCAAGCTCCTGATCAGTGAGTTCAATACTCAAGGTGCCTTTGACGGCATCCAGGCGGATGAGATCACCGTTGTGCACCCGCGCCAGCGGGCCGTCGTCCAGAGCCTCAGGGTACACATGAATCGCCGCCGGCACTTTACCGGAAGCCCCTGACATCCGCCCGTCGGTCACCAAGGCCACTTTGAAGCCGCGATCCTGGAGCACTCCGAGGTAAGGCGTCAGCTTGTGCAATTCCGGCATGCCATTGGCTTTCGGACCCTGGAAGCGAACCACAACCACACAGTCTTTATCCAGATCACCGGCGTCAAACGCAGCCTTCAGCTCGTTCTGCTCATTAAACACGACGGCGGGTGCCTCAATCACATGATGCTCCGGGGCAACCGCAGATACTTTGATCACCCCCCGGCCAAGGTTACCGTCCAACACTTTCAGGCCACCGTCAGGGGCGAAGGGCTCATCCGCGCTACTCAGCACATCCGGAGCCAGGCTTTTCTCAACCGCAGGTTTCCACACCAGGCGCTCACCTCCCATCTCAGGCATCTGAGTGTAGCGCTCCAGGCCCTGCCCCACGACGGTCTGCACATCGTTATGCAGATAGCCGCCCTCGAGCAGTTCCCGAATCAGGAATGGCGTGCCGCCGGCTTCATGGAAGGCGTTGATATCTTCCTGCCCGTTCGGATAGATGCGGGTCATGGACGGCACCACCGACGACAGCTCTGAGTAGTCGTTCCAGTCAATGATAATGCCGGCGGCGCGGGCAATCGCAATCCAGTGAATGGTGTGATTGGTGGAGCCACCGGTCACCAGCAAGGCCACCAGCGCGTTGACGATAGCTTTCTCATCCACCATGTCGGCCAGCCCCAGGTTACCGCCATGGGGCCTGGACAGCTTGATCACCTGTTCGGTGGCGGCCCGGGTCAGCGAATCCCTCAGCGGCGTGCCCGGGTTGACGAATGCCGAACCCGGCAGATGCAGCCCCATCACCTCCACCAGTAACTGATTACTGTTGGCCGTGCCATAGAAGGTGCAGGTACCCGGGCTGTGGTAGGACTTACTTTCCGCTTCGAGAAGCTCATCCCGGCCAATTTTACCCTCTGCATACAGCTGGCGGATGCGCTGCTTCTCTTTATTCGGAAGCCCGGACGGCATTGGGCCGGCGGGAACCAGAATGGTGGGCAGGTGACCGAAGCTCAGGGAGCCAATCAACAGCCCCGGCACGATCTTGTCACAGATCCCCAGTAACAGCGTGGCATCGAACATATTGTGGCTCAGCGCCACCGCCGTGCTCATGGCAATGGTGTCGCGGGAAAACAGGCTCAGCTCCATGCCCGGCTGGCCCTGGGTAACGCCGTCGCACATGGCGGGCGTGCCGCCGGCGAACTGGGCCACCGAGCCCATACCGCGAGCCGCCTCACGGATAACGTCCGGGAATGTCTGATAGGGCTGGTGGGCAGAAAGCATATCGTTATAGGCCGAAACGATCGCCACATTCGCCTTGTTCATAAACTTCAAGGTGTCTTTGTCCTGCTGACCACAAGCCGCAAAGCCGTGAGCCAGATTGCCGCAGGACAAGGTGCTGCGATGCGGAGATTGCTCCTTCAACGTGGTCATTCGAGCCAGATAGTCCTGCCGGGTAGGCCGGCTGCGTTCGATGATCCTGTTCGTGACCTTGGTAATGATGGGGTGCATGGCAGACTCCGTGATTTCACTTATGTTTTGCTATATGACGTAAGTTTACTTACTTTTTTTCATCATTACAGCCAATCGACATTCATTTATGAAATTTTTGTTGTTATATTTACTACATCAATCCTGAAGACTGAACAAAAAACCGACAACAAGGAGTCTGGTCATGACTATCCGCATCGCCATCAACGGATTTGGGCGTATTGGCCGCAACATCCTGAGGGCCGTTTACGAAAATAACTACCGAAATCAACTACAGGTAGTCGCCATCAACGATCTTGGCGACGCCGAAACCAACGCTCACCTATTCAAATACGACAGTGTACATGGCCGATTTGCCGGTGTGGTCAGTCACGACGCAGAATCGCTGACCGTCAACGGCGACCGTATCGCCATTACCGCCATCCGCAACCCGGAAGAGCTGCCCTGGAAAGACTACCACGTGGATGTGGTGTTCGAGTGTACCGGGCTGTTTACCAACCGGGACAAAGCCGCCGCACACCTCAACGCCGGCGCCCGGAAGGTGATTATCTCCGCCCCATCCGCAGACGCAGATGCCACCGTTGTCTATGGCGTCAATCACCAGGAACTGACTGCCAGGCACCAGATCATTTCAAACGCCTCCTGCACCACCAACTGCCTGGCACCGGTGGTGGCTGCCTTGCACAACACCGTGGGTATCGAGAGTGGCCTGATGACCACCATCCACTCCTACACCAACGACCAGAAACTGAGTGATGTTTACCACTCTGACCTGTACCGGGCCCGGTCTGCCACCCAATCAATGATCCCCACGAAGACCGGTGCTGCCGCTGCCATCGGCAAGGTTATCCCGGACCTGGACGGAAAACTCGACGGCCTGGCCGTTCGGGTTCCTACCATCAATGTGTCGCTGGTGGATTTCGGATTTATTGCCAACCGCAACACCAGCGTAGCCGAGATCAACGAAGCCGTCCGCGCCGCCGCGCAGAACAGCCCGATACTCGGCTACAATACCGAAAAGCTGGTCAGTATCGACTTCAATCACAACGCCCTGTCCAGCGTGTTTGACGCAAATCATACCCGGGTCATCGGCCGTCATGTAAAAGTCATGGCCTGGTATGACAATGAATGGGGCTTTTCAAACCGCATGCTCGACAACGCCATCGAGCTTATGAAAGCCGCTCAGTAACACCCAATAAAGGATCCACATCATGCTCAGGCGCACCAAAATTGTCGCCACACTCGGCCCCGCTACCGATACCCCGGAAGCCCTGGCCGCCATTATTGCAGCCGGGGTAGACGCCACCCGGCTTAACTTTTCTCATGGCAGTGCTGATGAGCATATCGCCCGGGCCCGACGGGTAAGAGAAACAGCTGCAGCCCAGGGGCGCTTCGTTGCCTTGCTGGCCGACTTGCAGGGCCCGAAACTGCGAATAGCAAGATTTGCTGAGAACAAAGTTATTCTGGTGGCCGGCCAGACCTTCGTTCTGGACGCCGCCATGGACAAAGAGGCCGGCACCAATGAGCGGGTTGGCATCGATTACGAGCAACTGATCGAGGATGTAGAACCGGGGGACATTCTGGTCCTCGATGATGGTCGCATCGAAATGGAAGTCCAGAGCGTGGATGGCCACAGCATCACATCCCGGGTTCTGATTGGCGGCCCGCTTTCCAACAACAAGGGCCTGAACAAACGGGGAGGCGGCCTGTCTGCCGAAGCCCTCACCGACAAGGACAAACAGGACATCGTCACTGCAGCCCGCCTGGGCGCGGACTATGTAGCGGTGTCTTTCGTTCGAACGGCCGATGATATGCACATCGCCCGGAAACTGCTACAAGACGCCGGTTCGGATGCCGGGCTGGTCGCCAAGATCGAGCGGGCCGAACTGGCCCATGACGAAGCGGCACTGGATGCCGTTATTCTGGCGTCCGACGCTGTCATGGTTGCCCGAGGTGATCTGGCGGTGGAAATCGGCGATGCCGAACTGGTTGGTGTTCAGAAACACATCATCTCCCGGGCGCGGGTATTGAACCGAGCGGTGATCACCGCCACCCAGATGATGGAATCGATGATCACCAACCCCATGCCAACCCGGGCAGAAGTGTCGGATGTGGCAAACGCCGTGATGGACTACACCGACGCAGTGATGCTGTCGGCGGAAACGGCCGTGGGCGACTACCCCACGGAGGCCGTTGAAGCGATGGTGCGCATCTGCCTTGGGGCAGAACGCCACCCTTCCATGCATCAGTCCAAGCACCGTATCCACGAGAGCATGGAGCGGGTTGATGAGGCCATCGCCCTTTCGGCCATGTATGCCGCCAACCATCTGGAGGGCGTTCGCGCCATCATCTGCATGACCGAAACCGGCGCCACTCCCAGACTGATGTCCCGCATCAAGTCCAGCCTGCCGATATTTGCTTTCTCACGGCACCACTCCACGCAACACCGTGTTGCCCTTTTCCGCGGGGTGCAAACCGTGCCTTTTGATTCCGCCAAGATTGCCAATGAGCAAACCAACGCCAATGCCGTTGCCGAACTCAAACGCAGGGGCGTGGTGAAGGAAGACGACCTGGTGGTGATTACCAAGGGTGATTACGTCAACGCCCAGGGAGGCACCAACACCATGAAGATTGTCCGTGTTGGAGCCGACATTCGCTGACGCCGGGCCCGAGCAACGCAGCCTGATAGCAAAAAGCCCACTCCTGGAAGTGGGCTTTTTCATGCCTGTGGGCAAACAACGTCACCTGAGCCGATCAAGACTGGCCCGCGCCACCTCGGTGATCACCTCCCACTCCCGGCGCTGGATCGCCTCCGCTGGCGTCAACCAGGAACCACCCACGGCCGCCACATTGGGCAGCGCCAGGTAGTCCCGCGCGGTATCCTGGTTAATCCCGCCAGTCGGGCAGAAGGTCACGTCCGGGAAAGGGCCCCGAAATGCCTTCAGCGCCGGCATACCGCCTGACACTTCAGCCGGAAAGAACTTGAATTCACGGTAACCCAACGAGTACCCCAACATCAGCTCGGAGACCGTGGCCACACCTGGCAATAATGGTGCCTCAGAGGTTAGCGCAAACTCCAGAATCGCCTCGGTAACACCCGGCGTAATCACGAACTGGGCACCCGCAGCCTCCACCTGCCGGTACTGGGCGATACTGGTTACTGTACCCGCACCAACCCATGCCTCGGGAATGGCTTTTCGAACCTGTTCAATGGCCCGCACCCCATGTTCGGTTCTCAGGGTAATTTCCAGCACCTTGATACCGCCATCCACCAACGCACGACACAAGGGAATGGCATCTTCCGGTTCATTGATGGCAATAACCGGCACCAGTGGCGAGGCACTGAGTACTGCCTGAACACGGTCTCTGTGATAATCGGAAAGTTGAGTCATATAGTTCTCCTGAATGCAGTTACTGACCGCTTTGTTTCGTACTGCCTCATCATCACGGACTCCAGAACACCTTCAGTCCAGGCTTGAGAAAGGCCCTGACCGGCATAGCCATAACGGCCTCCGGCCTGGCCATGGCTGCGGTCAGGGTATCCAGCTTGTCATTCCCCTTCAGGTGCAGGGCGGTATACCTGGCACCGGCCAACACCGGACGCGTCAAGGTAATGCGCTGCTGGGCCTGGGACGGCGGATTCATCGCCAGGACCAGATCCCTGGACTCCGGGTCCATGGCCGCTGGCAACTCCGGCGCGTCCGGGAACAGAGACGCGGTATGACCATCATTCCCCATACCCAGGATCAACACATCCAGCGGCAGTTTCAGCCCGGCAAGTGCAGAGCGAACCCGTGGCAGGCCCTCCTCAGGCGTTGCACCAACCTGCTTCAGAGAAAGAAAGCTGGCATTAGCAGCCCTGTTCTGCAGCAGATTCTCACGCACCAGGGTGGTATTGCTGGCCGGATCTCCCTCGGGCACCCAACGCTCATCGGCCAGGAGCACATCCACCCGTGACCAATCCAGATCCACCTGTGAAAGCGCCTTAAAAAACGGCAAAGGCGTGGACCCACCGGAAACCACCAGGCTCGCCCTGTCAGCTCTCTCCAGACGCTGCACCAGAAAACGGGCGACATCAGTGGCAAGGGCTTCAGCCACCTGTTGAGGATCTTCCCCCGCCTCCAAAACCACACCATCCGGCAGGCGAATATCAGGCATCTTCATACCAGCTTCTCCCATCCCGGGTAATCATGGCGATGGATGCCACCGGCCCCCAAGTTCCTGCGGCATAGCGTTTGGGTGGTTCGCCGCTGTCATGCCAGTTTGCAATAACCTGATCCACCCAGCGCCAGGCGTACTCAACCTCATCACGACGCACAAACAGGTACTGATTCCCCTTCATCACTTCCCACAGTAAACGTTCATAGGCATCAGGAATCCGGTCGGTTTCGAACGTCTCCGAGAACGTCAGCTCCAACGGCCCCTGGCGAAGGCGCATACCTTTATCCAGTCCCTGGTCCTTGGTGAGAATCTTCAGGGACATGCCCTCATCGGGCTGCAGGCGGATAATCAGTTTGTTGTTGGCCAGGTGCTTCTGGTCTGGATCAAAGATGTAATGGGGCGCCGGCTTGAAATGAATAATAATCTGGGACAACTTTTCCGGAAGCCGCTTGCCGGTACGGATATAGAACGGCACGCCAGACCAGCGCCAGTTGTCGATCTCCGCCTTCAAGGCCACAAAGGTTTCCGTCTCGCTGCCCTTGTTCGCCCCCTCTTCTTCCAGGTACCCCGGTACCGGCTGGCCGCCACTGGTGCCTGCGGTGTACTGGCCACGAACCACATGGCTGCCCATCAATTCCGGGGTAATCTGCTTGAGCGCCTTGAGCACCTTCACTTTCTCGTCGCGAATGCTGTCCGCGGACAGATCCGCCGGCGGATCCATCGCAATCAGGCAAAGCAACTGCAGCAGGTGATTCTGGATCATGTCCCGTATCTGGCCGGCCTTGTCAAAATACCCCCAGCGCCCTTCGATACCCACGCTTTCCGCAACCGTAATTTCCACGTGGGAGATGTGATTTTGATCCCACTGGGAAGCAAAGAGGTTGTTGGCAAAGCGCAGGGCAATCAGGTTCTGCACGGTTTCCTTGCCCAGATAGTGATCAATCCGGAAGATCTGATTCTCGTTGTATACCTGCCCCAACTCATCATTGATCACCCTGGAGGTTTCCAGGTCGTGCCCAATGGGTTTTTCAACCACAACCCTCGTCCGCTCATTGCAGCAACGGGTTGCCTCGAGGTTGCGGGCAATCACCCCGTACATTGATGGCGGAGTTGCCATGTAGACAATCAACTGGTTATCCGGCTCGTCCCGCCAGTCCCGAAGCGCCTGGTAGCCCTCCGGGTCATTGAAGTCGAGACGCTGATATTCCACTCGCTGGAGAAAAGACTGCGCGATATCCGGGTCAAACTCTTCGGACTTCACGTGTTTTTTCAGTTTCTCCAACAGCTGTTCTTTCACCTTGTCCGTGCCGGCCTCGGTTCGCGCAACGGCAAGTATGCGACTGCCAGGCGCCAGCAGGCCCGCCCGTTCAAGTTGATACAGGGCCGGGAAGAGTTTGCGCTGGGCAAGATCCCCCAGCGCCCCGAATAGCATTAGGTCACAACGGGTAGCGGTACGGTTGACCATCGGTTCCTTCTCTCAGTTTAAAGCGACACCAGCCGCCTGAAAGGCATAATGTAGTAATTTTATAAAAATAATGACAGCTTGACCGGCATTTTCCAAGGGTATTTTTCATTAATTGATATTTTTACTACACCAAAAAGTTCATAAACACGGTATAATCACTACAATTTCCAACAACGATGGCACACCCCGAGGGAGTACCCAAACATGGCCGCAAACCATGCGCACCGTGACGACAATCTGCTGGAAGACATTCAGTCCCGGCTCGACAGCCTGAACAAATCTGAACGCAAGGTTGCGGAAGCCATCCTTCGTGACCCCAGCGCAGCTACTCGTTACAGCATAGCTGCCCTCGCCCGCGCTGCCGATGTCAGTGAACCCACGGTGAATCGTTTTTGCCGGGGATTCTCGGCCACCGGGTTCCCCGACTTCAAAATCCGCCTCGCTCAGAGCATCGCCACCGGCACCCCCTACGTGGGCCAGAATGTCGAGCCAGACGACACCGTGGCGGAGTTCGCAGACAAGATCATGCTCAGCACCATCGCCAGCCTGGACAAAGCCCGCCAGTCCCTGGACCCCAAAGCACTGGGCACCGTCATTGACTACCTGATTCAAGCCAAACAGATCAACTTCTTCGGTATGGGTGGTTCGGCGTCCGTTGCCCTGGATGCACAACACAAATTTTTTCGCTTCAACATTCCGGTCACCTCTTACGACGACGCCCTGATGCAACGCATGGTAGCCGCCGGCGCCCAAGTAGGTGATGTCATCGTATTAATCTCCTACACCGGCAGAACCAAAGAGGCCGTTGAGATTGCCAAGGTGGCACGCGCCAATGGTGCCACCGTGATTGGCATCACAAATCCGGAATCTCCGCTGGCCGAATGCTGCACAGCGGTGCTTGGCGTAACCGCTCCGGAGGACACCGAAGTCTATATGCCCATGTCGTCACGCATTATCCACCTGACCGTGATCGACATCCTGGCAACCGGTGTGACACTCAAGCGCGGAAAGGATTTCCTGAGCCATCTCAAGAAGATAAAGGAAAGCCTCAAGGCAACCCGCTATCCGCTGGAGTAGTCACACATAGTACTCGCCTGAACCACTCAGACATCCTCCGGCAGGGGCGCAGCCATCTACGCCCCTCCTCCCCCCTGAAACTCACCCCCCAAATTCCCTGACTCGGAGGATGTACAAAGACCCGCCTTGAGGAACCATGAAATTCGGTTTCCCAATGTCTGATTGGCAGAAGCTGCAATCAAGGGAACCGGAAGCCTGACCGGGACCTAGGAACCGGAAATTCCGCTTCCCTGACATGCAAGAATGACAAAAACACAGGACTCAAACGATGCACAATAAAAAGCCTCTCTTCGCTAGCAAGCTCCCACTGGCAGCTGCCATCACCGCAGCGGTCATGGCAACACCGGCCATCGCGGTGGACTTCCACGGCTATGCCCGGGCAGGAGCCTCCACCAATATCGGCAGCGGCGGCGAACAAACCTGTTTCGGCAATGGCGCCAGCGGTCACTATGTAGGCCGCCTGGCTGACGAATGCGACACCTATGCCGAGCTGTCACTGGGCGACGAGCTGTTCAGCCAGGACGGCAAGACCTTCCGCATTGACTCCATGCTTGCCTACAGCGCTGAGCCCCAGGGCAACGATTACCAGGCACTGAATGGCGGCAACAACATCAGCGGTATCGACTTCGCCAACGAAGAAGTCACCCGCAACAACGCAGACCCCTTCGGCGGCGGTGAGATTGCCCTGAGACAGCTTTATGTGTCTGCCAAAAACGTCGTCGAGTCGTTGCCCGGCGCCACCCTCTGGGCCGGCAAACGCTTCTATCAGCGTAAAGACATCCACCAGATGGATCTCTTCTACGTCAACAACTCCGGCTACGGCGCGGGTATCGAGAACATCAAGGCAGGTGCCGGCCACCTGTCCGTTGCCTATACCAATGCCGACACCAGCGACGGTGATGGCCTGGTTCAGAACAACAAACTTGACGTTCGATACGCCTTCCCGGTAGCCGGCGGCCACACCCTTGAGCTGATCGGCATCTACGCCATGGCGGACCTGACCGACCAGCAGAAAGACGCCGGTATTGAAGACGAGAACGGCTATTTTCTCACCGCCGAGCTGTCTTCAGGTGTTATGGGTGGCTTCAACAAGTTCGCCGTGCAGTATGGCGCCGACTCCATGGGCTTCGCCAATGCCGAAGGCAGCAGTGGCGGGCGAGTGGATAACGGCAACGTTGCAGGCTACTTCGAGTCCAGCTGGCGCGTGCTCAACCACGGCGTGATCAAACTGGGCAGTAACTGGGATCTGGGCCATTCCGTTGTCTATGAGAAGGCCAAACCCCATGATGCCGGCGCCCGTGATGGTGAGCGCCTGAGCATCATCGCCCGACCGATCTACAACTGGTCAACCGTTATGAGTACCGCGATTGAGATCGGCTACAGCGATACCGACCGCCCCTGGTTCACCGAATCCCAGGACCTCGGGAAAGTGGCCATCGCCCAGCAATGGCAGGCCGGCCCTGGCTACTGGGCGCGTCCCGTTATCCGCGCTTACGCTGCTACCTTCTTCGGAGATGAAGCCGAGGCCGCACGCGGTGGCGAAGGAATCGATGGCGACATCCAGATCGGCGCCCAGATCGAAGCCTGGTGGTAAGGCTCTAAACTCCACACGCTCTACTTGGACCTCCTTCAGGGCCGGCATTTGCCGGCCCTTTTTTTGCCCCTCACCCAATGACATCTACGCCCCGCTGCCACCTACGGCTACGCCCCGAAAATCCGGTCCCGGAGGGATGTTCTCGTGCATGCTTCGCGCAACCATGAGGAAGATCCGGAGCGGATCTTCCACCAACAAAAACAATTGGAAAGAGGATGTTGACAATGCCTGACCATAAACGGCTCACGGGTGGCATAGTGCTGACCCTTGCGCTGGCTCTCACCGGCTGCAACTCCGGCAGTAGCAGCGACTCACCGGCCAACGGCGGAAACACTGGCGCTGACGGCCTGCTCGAACCCGGGGCCAACGAGGCCCTGCTCTATTACAAGCGACCAGATGCCAGCTATGACGGCTGGGGCCTGCACCTGTGGAACGACGCCGGCGCTGGCTGTGATGGCCTGGCCGATGGTGTGCCCACCGACTGGGACACCCCAAGACGGGCGGACGGCATCAGCGACACCTACGGCGCCTATTATCGGATACCCATGCGCGAGGCCGGGGACTGCCTCAACTTCATTGTCCATAAGGGTGATGAGAAAGATCTTGGCGGCCAGGACCACCGCTGGCACTTTGGTGCGCTCGGCAACCGCATTTTCACCGTCAGCGGCAGCCAGCTGTTATCCAGTACACCGATCGAGACCGACGGTATTGCCATTGCCGGCGCCAGTGCCCATTGGGTTGATCGCAACACTCTGGTCTTCCGGGACACCGGAAATCTGCCACGGGTTGAACTTCGCTATGACCACAATGCCGGGATTGGCGTCAGCGACTCCGACACCCTGAGTGGTGGCAACGTACTGGAACTGACACCCACCACGTTACCTGAAGCCAGTGCAGACAAGTTCCCCCACCTGGCAGATTGGCCAGCCTACGAGATCATCGCTGACAGCGAAACCATCCAATCCGCGTTAAAGGGCCAACTGGTCGCCGCAGCCTATAACAGTAACGACGAGCTGGTAGCCGCCACCGGCGTGCAGATCGCGGGGGTACTGGATGACCTCTTTACCTTTAGCGGAGAGCTCGGCGCCATCATCGACGCAAGCTCCGTTACCTTTTCGGTCTGGGCACCAACCGCCCAGAGCCTGAAGCTTCATGTGTTCGATGAAGCCGGCGATCTCCTGCCCGGATATCCGGCCGAGATGATCGAATCCGAAGGCGTGTGGAGTCATTCCGGAAGCCGCAACGACCTGCTGGAGATGTACTATCAGTACGAAGTCTCCGTTTACCACCCCAGAACCGGTGCCATCGAAACCACCCTGGTATCCGACCCTTACGCCCTCAGCCTCTCGGCGAATGGCCAGTATGCCCAGGTGGTGGACCTTGGCGCAGACTACAAGCCATCCGGATGGGACAGCCTTACGATTCCAGCGAGGCCAGCGCCGGAGGATGTCGTGGTGTATGAGGTGCACGTTCGCGATTTCAGCGCCACAGACGAAACCGTTGAGCCGTCCCATCGTGGCAAGTACAAAGCCTTTACAGCCCCTTCTGATGGCAGTGTCGATAGCGTCGCACATCTGAGGGATCTGGCCGAGGCTGGCGTAACTCACCTGCACCTGTTGCCTGCCTTTGATATCGCCACCGTGAACGAGAACCCGAGCCAGGTGGTCGATATTCAGGACGATTTCAACCGGCTGTGTGAGCTTTCTGAAGCAGCCGCCAGCGAGTTCTCTGAATACTGCACAAGCGGGCAAACGATTCGCCAGGTTCTGGAAGGGTTTGACCCGCTCACCGGTGACGCCCAGGCGCTGTATAACACGTTCCGCGACCTGGACAGCTTCAACTGGGGCTATGACCCGGTTCACTTCACTGTGCCGGAAGGCAGCTATGCCACAGACGCCCAGGGCCCTCAGCGCATTACCGAGTTCCGGGAACTGGTGACGGCGGCTTCCGAATTGGGCCTGAACGTGGTTCTGGACGTGGTCTACAACCACACCAATTCGTCCGGTCTTGCCGACAACTCGGTTCTGGACAAGCTGGTACCCGGCTATTACCACCGCCTGAACCCGGAAACCGGCGCCGTCGAGCAGTCCACCTGCTGTGAGAATACCGCGTCTGAGCACGCCATGATGGAAAAGCTGATGGTCGACTCCCTGGTCACCTGGGCCCGGCATTACAAAGTATCCGGGTTCCGGTTTGATCTGATGGGCCACCACATGCTGAGCAATATGGAGAAGGCCCTGGCCGCGGTGCAGGCTGTCGATCCGGACACCTATTTCTATGGTGAAGCCTGGAACTTCGGCGAGGTGGCCAACAACGCCAGAGGCGTAAACGCCATCCAGACCAACATGGCCGGAACCGGTATTGGCTCGTTCAACGATCGCCTGCGGGATGCCGTACGTGGCGGCGGGCCCTTCGATGGAGGTGATGCCATTCGGGCCAACCAGGGATTTGCCAATGGCCTGTTCACCTACCCCAACGATCGAAACACGGGCAGCGAAGATGAAAGAAACCGGTTACTGCAGGTGAGTGACTGGATTCGTGTGGGCATCGCCGGCAGCCTGGCAGACTACCCGTTTGAGACCGCCACAGACGAGCTGAAAACCGCTGCCGAAATCGACTACAACGGACAGGCCGCCGGTTACACGGCAGATCCCCAGGAAATCATCAATTACGTTTCCAAGCACGACAACCAGACTCTCTGGGACAACAACCAGTACAAAGCCGACTACGCCGCCAGCACCCAGGAGCGGGCGCAAATGCAGGTTGTTGGCCTGGCCGTTCCGATTCTCAGCCAGGGCATCCCGTTCCTGCATATGGGCTCTGAACTGCTGCGTTCCAAATCCATGGAACGGGACAGCTACGATTCCGGGGACTGGTACAACGAGGTGGATTTCAGCTTCCAGGCTTCCGCCTGGAATCGAGGCCTGCCCCGCCAGGATAAGGATGGCTCTAACTGGGACCTGATCACCGAGGTCATCACCTCCGCTGGCAGTCACGCCAACCCCACTCCGGCGACGATCAGCTACACCAGGGATCAGGTGCTGGAGCTGCTCAGGGTGCGCAAGGAAAGCCCACTGTTCCGGCTTCAGACCGCCGAGGACATCAAGAACCGCCTCAGCTTCCTCAACACCGGCTCGCAGCAGATTCCGGGGCTGATCGCGTTCAGCCTGCTGGATGACGGTACCGCCGGTTTGCCGGAGCTGGATCCTGCCAATAACGAGATTGTGGTGGTGATCAACGCCAGCAACACCACCCAGACCCTGAACCACACCCTGGAAGGGGATTTCTCTGTCAGGGCCGATACCTCCCCGGCTCAGTCTGCGGCGGCCGATGCTGGCGAGTTCCTGGTGCCCGGGCTCTCGGTTTCGGTATTTGCCCGCTGACCGGCGGGCCTCAACACAGCCGGCCATGCCGGCTGTGACCATTGATAACAAGGAGAACAACATGAAAAAAGTACTTGGCAATCTGGCTCTGGTCTCTGTGCTTGCCATGACCGGCTGTGCCACCACCGGTGGTGAGCGTGACTACAGCCAGTCACTTTATCTGCGCGGGCAGTTTGCCTGGTGGGATGCCCTGCCCGAATACAAGGTCAAAAAGGTCGACACCGGCGTCTACCGAACGGAAATCGAATTAAAGGCGGACGGCCAACCCTATGAATTCAAGTTTGGCGATGCCAACTGGAGCAATGGGACCAACTGCGGTTACCTGTCCGAGAAAGACGACAAGGAGGTAACGCTCAACACGCCGGTTCGAGCGAACTGCTCTGCCGTGTTTGAGAACTTCCGTTTCACGCCGCCGGAATCGGCGGTGTACGGCTTCTATTTCGACGTAACCGGCGAGACTCCCACGGTGTATATCAAAAAAGCCAACTGATGCCCTGACATGCACAAAAAAGGGTGCCTGATCGGCACCCTTTTTTAATCGCTTTTCATCACACCCGGGAATCAATCCCTGTCGACCTCCGCGGTGTTTCTCAGGTATTGCTGATAAGCCATGTACTCACGCTGGCCCTCGAGCTGGGTCAGGAATTGACGCAACTGCTGGTATTCAGCGCCATCTGTATCCACCGCACCTTCGTTTACGGCATCAACCAGAATAATCGCCGCCTCACGCTGGCCAACGGCTTTGGCCATGGAAGGATTACCTTCGTCCGGGCGCGGCATGGCAAAGGCACGCTGCACCACAAATCGGCTCAGGTTAGCGCCGTCTCGCCCCTGGTTCTCGAAGCGCTGCCAGTCACCGGCATTCAGCGATTCGGGATCTTCTCCCGCTTCCAGGGCAGCCATCAGCTCATCCACTCTCGCCTCAAGCACCTGCCGGGTCTTGCGCGCTTCCAACATGGCGGCAATGTCGTCACGAACGTCGGCCAGCTCACGCTGACGAGGCTCCAAGTATTCGCGGACGCGAGCCACCACAGACGCGTTGTCACCAACATCGATCAACTCGGTGTTGAAACCGCCCTGCAGTACGTCATCAGAGAACAGCTGACGCACCAGCCCGGCGTGATCGAAAGGCGCGGCTCCACCCTCCCGGGTAACTCCGTCCACTTCCCGCACTTCCAGGCCAAGCTCTGCTGCCGGGCCCGCCAGATCGTCCGCCGCGTAGGCTGCGTCCGCCAACTGGGCACGCACTTCAGCAAAACGCTCGCTGGCACGGCTACGAGCCAGTTCATCACGCAGCTCGTCCCGCAACGACTCAAACGACGGCACATCGGAACGACGCACGCCATCCAGTCGAATCAGGTGGATACCAAAGCTGGTTTCAACCGGGCCCGACACTTCACCTTCTTCCAGGGCAAAGAGCGCGTTCTCGAAGGCCTCATCGTAGACACCACGACCGGCATAACCCAGGTCACCACCGTCACGGGCGGAAACCGTATCAGCGGAGAATTCCTCGGCCAGGTCCGAGAACGATTCACCTGCCTCCAAACGCTCCTGAATCGACGCGATGGTAGCCTCAGCATCGCTACCGTCTTCAATCAGGATATGGGCAGCGCGCCGCTCCTCACGGGCGTATTCTTCGGCCCGCTCACCGTAGAAGGCCCGCAGGTCTTCCTCGGAGATTTCGATCACATCCGCCAGGGCGCCCAACGACAGCGTAATGTAAGCCGCGTTCACCTGCTCGGGCTCGCGGAACTGATCGGCGTTGTCGTCGTAAAACGACTGAATCTCTTCCTCGGTTACCGTAATCTGCTCAGACAGAGAGTCTGCGCTAACGGTCAGCACACGGAAATCGCGGGTCTGGTTCTGGATACGCAACAGTTGTGCGGCGTTTTCACTGGCCACAATACCGGTCTGCGCGATGGACGCACGAATCTGGTTGACCACGTAGTTCTTCCGCATGTTCTCGCGGAATTCACCCACGCCCATGCCAACATTGCGTACCGTTGCCACAAACCGATCACGGTTAAACTGGCCGTCTACCTGAAACTGGGGCATCTGGGTAATCAGCGCATCGATGTCGGCATCCGACAGCTCCAGTCCCTGGGCCTGGGCGTCGAGGGTCAGTACC
Source organism: Marinobacter sp. KM021 (assembly GCF_050707965.1). Classification (NCBI taxonomy): domain Bacteria; kingdom Pseudomonadati; phylum Pseudomonadota; class Gammaproteobacteria; order Pseudomonadales; family Marinobacteraceae; genus Marinobacter; species Marinobacter sp. KM021. The sequence continues at coordinate 799,404 of NZ_CP136129.1, read as the reverse complement.
CGCTCCTGGATCAGGGATTCCAGCACATCCCGGCGGATCTGATCTTCATCCAGCATGGAGGGATCCGGGCTGTCCATCTGCATGAGCCGCTGCTGTGTTTCCAGCTGCACGGTGCGCAAAAACTCACGCTCGGTGATGGAGTCTCCGTTAACAGTGGCCACTTCCGGCTCACCGGAAAAACCGCCAACAATGGCGTCCATCCCCCAGATTGACAGAGAAATGATCAGAAGGCCGATAATAACCTTTGCAATAGTACCCTGGGCGTTATCCCGAATATCTTGAAGCATGTTGTTCCTGAATCCCTGTTCAAGGTCGTGCTGGTGTTATTGGTGAGGCGGCTGCACTTTAACGTAAAAAGGCGCACCCTGTCCGGAATGCGCCTTGAATTCTTGCGGCAGCTTTCGCAAGCGAAAGCTGCCAAAGAAAGAGCCTTTACTTAACGGCGTCTTTCAGGGCCTTGCCTGCTTTGAATCCAGGCACTTTAGAGGCCGGAATCTTGATTTCAGCGCCAGTCTGCGGGTTGCGGCCGGTACGGGCGGCGCGCTCTTTCACAGAAAAGGTACCGAAGCCGATCAGGGTAACCTGATCGCCTTTCTTCAGTGCTCCAGTGATGGAGTTGGTCATGGCATCCAGCGCACGGCCAGCTGCAGCTTTGGAGATATCTGCGGACTCTGCAATTGCATCGATAAGTTCGGACTTGTTCACACTAAACCCCTTCGATTTCAGGTTGAAGATGTTATAGGTCGGTTTGTTTTTCGAGGACGTTCCCGACTATCGCATATGCGGTCGGAGAATTCCATTCTTCAGTTTTCTTATTCCTTTCGGTAGTACACCGGTGTTCGGAATAGGCACTTACTGCGCGGGAGCCCTTGGTATTGGCTGCTTCACGGCGAAACAGTTATACCAACGGGCTCTCAGGCATGTCAACAACTCATCGGGTGTTTAATGTGTATTTATGCGCTCGGCAGCATCGCCGGCATCGTCTCCGGCTTTCGACGAGGCTCCCTCTTTTGCCGAATCGGCGGTGCGTGGCTCTGGCTGGTAAGCCAGTGCAATGTCCAGAACCTCATCAATCCACTTCACCGGACGAATCTCAAGAGAGTCTTTTATATTATCCGGTATCTCCTTGAGATCCCTGACATTTTCATCCGGAATAATGACGGTCTTGATGCCACCCCGATGGGCTGCCAGCAGCTTCTCCTTGAGCCCGCCAATCGCCAGAACTTTACCCCGAAGGGTAATCTCACCGGTCATGGCCACCTCGGCCCGGACCGGAATTTTGGTCAGCGCAGACACCAGCGCTGTGCACATGCCAATACCTGCACTGGGACCATCTTTTGGCGTTGCACCCTCAGGTACGTGCACGTGGAGGTCGTGCTTTTCATGGAAGTCATCGGCAATGCCAAGGCCAGAAGCCCGGCTGCGAACCACCGTCAGGGCCGTCTGGATCGACTCCTGCATGACATCCCCCAGTGAACCGGTCTTGACCACGCGACCTTTCCCTGGTGTCAGCGCACACTCGATGGTCAACAGTTCACCGCCCACCTGGGTCCAGGCAAGTCCGGTCACCTGACCAATCTCGTTCTTCTCTTCCGCCAGACCATACTTGAACTTCTTAACGCCGGAGTAGTCCTCCAGCATCTCGGGCGAGAGCGTGACAGAGGCCTTGTCGTTGGCCTCTACGTGCTCCCTGACCACTTTCCGGCAGATCTTGGCGATTTCCCGCTCCAGGCCCCGTACACCCGCCTCACGGGTGTAGTAGCGGATCAGGTCACGCAGTGTCGCTTCGGGAATCTTCAGTTCGTCCTTGCGCAAGCCGTTTGCCTTGATCTGCTTGGGCAACAGGTAGCGCAGAGCAATATTGACCTTTTCTTCCTCGGTGTAGCCCGGAATCCGGATGATCTCCATCCGGTCCAGCAGGGCCGGCGGAATATCCATGGAGTTGGAGGTACACACGAACATCACGTCCGAGAGGTCGTAATCCACCTCCAGGTAATGATCGTTAAAGGTGTGATTCTGCTCAGGGTCCAGCACCTCAAGCAAGGCTGACGCCGGATCACCCCGGTGGTCCATACCCATCTTGTCGATTTCATCGAACAGGAACAGCGGGTTCTTTACTCCAACCTTGGACAGCTTCTGCAGCAGCTTACCCGGCAGAGCGCCAATATAGGTTTTCCGATGCCCGCGAATCTCTGCCTCATCCCGAACGCCGCCCAGAGCCATCCGGGTATACTTGCGGTTAGTCGCCTTAGCGATGGACTGCCCAAGAGACGTCTTGCCGACGCCGGGAGGCCCAACCAGGCAAAGCACAGGCCCCTTGACCTTCTTCACACGGCTTTGCACTGCCAGGTACTCAAGGATGCGCTTCTTCACCTCATCCAGGCCGTAGTGGTCCTTATCCAGGATCTCACGGGCCTTCTCCAGATCGTGCCGCACGCGGCTGCGTTTTTTCCAGGGCACCGCCAGCATCCAGTCGATGTAACCCCGCACAACGGTGGCTTCCGCTGACATGGGTGACATCATCTTCAATTTGTTGAGTTCTGTTTCGGTTTTCTTGCGCGCCTCTTCCGGCAGGCCGGCTTCCTCAAGCTTCTGCTCGAGTTCTTCGAAGTCGTTATTGCCCTCGCCCAGATTGCCCATCTCTTTCTGGATGGCCTTCATCTGCTCGTTCAGGTAATACTCGCGCTGGCTCCGCTCCATCTGTTTCTTGACGCGTCCGCGGATGCGCTTTTCCACCTCAATCAGGTCGATCTCGCCGTCCAGTTTGCCCAGCAGCAGGTCAACACGCTTGCGAACGTCCAGTGCCTCCAGCAATTCCTGCTTCTCGGGAATCCGCATTTCAAGATGGGCCGCCATGGTATCCACCAGGCGCTCAAGCTCCTGAATACCCGTCAAGGCATTGGAAACCTCTGACGGCACCTTCTTAGACAGCTTCACATACTTTTCGAATTCGTCCATCAGGGTCTTGGTGAGCACATCCTCCTCGCGCTCAGGCAACGACTCTTCTTCCATCAGAATGGCCTGTCCTGACAGGAAATCACCCTCGGAAATATCGGTAATGCTGGCCCTGGCATTGCCCTCAACCAGCACCTTGACGGTACCATCCGGCAGACGAAGCATCTGCAGTACGGTGGCCAAAGTACCCATGGAGAATACATCCACGGCACCAGGCTCATCGGTTGAGGCGTCTTTCTGGGCGACCAGAAGGATTTCCTTGCTGCCCTCCATCGCGGCTTCCAGTGCCTGGATGGACTTCTCCCGGCCCACAAACAACGGGACCACCATGTGCGGAAACACCACTACGTCCCGCAGCGGGAGTAACGGGTAGTCTTGCACGGTTTCTTCAGATATACGGGTCATAGGGAATCCTCTGACAGCATTTTATTCAGCATATCACCCATCATTGGGGCGGCGGCGAAAATTGCAATCTTTTTACGAAAGGAACCGATGGGCAGGAACAGCATTCAGCGTCATGAAAAAGGGGCGATAGTCGCCCCTTTTCAATGCACTGCCAAATGACCTCAGAACTCAGTCAGTCCTCGGGTACCGCTTTGGCATGGTCGCTGCTTGCGTAGATCTTGAACGGCTCAGAGTCACCACTGATGACGCTGGCATCAATCACCACCTTGGAAACATCATGTTCAGATGGAATCTGGTACATGGTATCCAGCAGTGTGGCTTCCATGATTGAACGGAGGCCCCGGGCACCGGTTTTGCGCTCCATCGCCTTGCGCGCTACAGCTCGCAGCGCGTCTTCCCGGAAGTCCAGCTCCACGCCTTCCATATCAAACAGCTTCTGATACTGCTTGGTCAGCGCGTTCTTGGGCTCGGTGAGGATTTGCACCAGGGCTTGTTCATCCAGCTCTGTCAGCGTAGCAACCACCGGCAAACGGCCAACAAACTCCGGAATCAGACCAAATTTCACAAGATCCTCGGTTTCGACATCACGGATGATGTCACCGGTATTCTTGCTGTCGTCCTGGCTCTTCACCGTTGCGGAGAAGCCTATGGAACTGCGCTCCGAACGCTCCTGGATCACTTTCTCCAGGCCGGCAAAAGCGCCACCGCAAATAAACAGCATGTTGGTGGTGTCTACCTGCAGAAACTCCTGCTGCGGATGCTTGCGACCACCCTGGGGCGGAACCGACGCGACCGTACCCTCGATCAGTTTCAGGAGCGCTTGCTGCACACCTTCACCGGATACATCTCGGGTGATCGACGGGTTGTCGGATTTGCGGGAAATCTTGTCGATTTCGTCGATATAGACGATGCCGCGCTGCGCTTTTTCGACATCGTAATCACACTTCTGCAGCAGCTTCTGGATGATGTTCTCGACATCTTCACCCACATAGCCGGCTTCGGTGAGCGTGGTGGCGTCGGCAATGGTGAACGGCACGTTCAGCATCCGGGCCAGTGTCTCGGCCAGCAGGGTCTTGCCACTCCCGGTCGGACCGATCAGCAGGATGTTACTCTTACCCAGTTCAACGTCGCTTTTGCCTTCGCCATAGCGCAGGCGCTTGTAGTGGTTGTAAACCGCGACAGACAGCACAACTTTGGCGCGGTCCTGGCCAATCACATATTCGTTCAGGGTCTCGCGGATTTCCGCCGGTGTGGGAAGACGATCACTGGCCTCTTCCTGGGCGTTTTCCTGAATCTCTTCGCGAATAATGTCGTTGCACAGGTCAACGCACTCGTCGCAGATGAACACCGAGGGCCCTGCAATGAGCTTACGGACTTCATGCTGGCTCTTTCCACAAAACGAGCAGTACAGCAACTTGCCGTTATCGTCGCCTCTGCCGTTTCTTTCATCTGCCATTGAAATACCTCTGTTCTTCGTTGGTCGGCGCAATCAAACAATACGCCGACCAGGGATGATGCGATGACTTTCAGTATTATTTATTCGGTACGCGCTTATCAAGTATTGTATCGATCAACCCGTACTCTTTCGCCTGCTGCGGATCCATGAAATTGTCGCGGTCAGTGTCGCGCGCGATGGTCTCGAGATCCTGGCCGGTGTGCTCCGCCAGCAAGGTGTTGAGGGTATGGCGAATCTTCAGGATTTCGCGAGTATGAATCTCGATATCCGTCGCCTGCCCCTGGTAACCACCCAGCGGCTGATGAATCATCACCCGGGAATTCGGCAGGCACGCCCGTTTACCCTTGGTACCCCCTGACAGCAGGAAGGCGCCCATGCTGGCCGCCTGGCCGATACACAAGGTGGCAACATCCGGCTTTACAAACTGCATGGTGTCGTAGATGGACATACCAGCAGTCACAGAGCCGCCTGGGCTGTTGATATAAAGGTGGATGTCCTTGTCCGGATTTTCGGATTCCAGGAACAGCAGCTGAGCAACGACCAGGTTTGCCATGTGGTCTTCGACCGGGCCAACCAGAAAAATCACCCGTTCCTTGAGCAGCCGGGAATAGATATCAAAGGAACGCTCTCCGCGTGCCGTCTGTTCAATTACGATCGGCACCAGACCGGCGTTGGTTATCATTGTAGGGCCATCAAACGGTTTCTGCGTCATGTGCGCCTGAACTCCTTATGGACAATGGGCATGGACTCCTGTGGCAGGATATCCGGAAGTGATCGTCAGGATACCCTTATACTCTGCCACCAGTGAGCCCAGATGAAAACAGCCGGACACGCCGGCTGTTTCCAGAAAGCGACTCCGGGCCAGGCCCGGGGCCATCAGCGCTGGGGCTGACCGGCCTGAACCGCTTCTTCGTACTTCATTTTCTTCTCTTTCACTTTGGCCTGACCAAGCACATAGTCCACCACGGCATCTTCCAGAACAGATGACTCGATCTGAGCTTTCTGGTCCGGGTTGTTGGTGAAGTGCGCAACAACCTCTTCAGGCTGTTCATACGTAGATGCGATCTCCTGGATCTTTTCATCCACCTGGGCCGGCTCGGCCTTCAGGTCGTTCTTCTTGACCACTTCCTGGAACAACAAGCCAGTCTTCACCCGGCGCTTGGCCTGCTCTTCGAAGATTTCCTTGGGCAGCTGCTGGAAGTCAACCTGGCCACCAAAACGCTGAACGGCATCCTGACGCAGGCGATCAATTTCCTGATCCACCAGGGCAGCCGGAATCTCCAGCTCGGTGGTTTCCAGCAGTCCGTCAACAACGTCGTTCTTGACCTTGTTGGACACCGCCTGCTTGAGCTCGCGCTCCATGTTTTTCTTCACTTCTTCACGGAAGGTCGCTTCGTCTTCGGCTTCAATACCGAACTTCTTGAAGAACTCCTGGTCCAGTTCCGGCAGCTGCGGCTCTTCTACCTTGTGGATCTTGATATCGAACTTGGCTGGCTTACCAGCCAGGTCTTCGTTGTGGTAGTCCTCGGGGAACTCCACTTCGATTTCCAGATCTTCACCGGCCTTACCACCAACAATGGCCTTTTCGAAGCCCGGGATCATCTGACCAGAACCCAGAGTCAGACGATGGCCTTCAGCGGCGCCGCCTTCAAACTCTTCACCTTCGATGAAGCCTTTGAAGTCGATGGTCAGAACATCTTTGTTCTTGGACTTGCGCTTGACTTCTTTCATGGTGGCCTGCTGACGACGCAGGTTGTCAATCATGGTATCGATGTCTTTGTCGGTCACTTCGGCAACCGGCTTCTCTACCTCAACCTTGGACAGGTCGCCCAGCTCGATTTCAGGCAGCACTTCGAAGATGGCCACGAACTCGAGGTCTTTGCCCTCTTCCATGGTTTTCGGTTCAAACTTCGGCCAGCCAGCCGGGTTGATATCCTGCTCCTGCAGTGCCTTGATGTAATGGTCGCGCATGGCCTCGCCAACCACTTCCTGGCGAACGCTGTCACCGAAACGACGCTTGACCACGCTCATGGGCACCTTGCCAGGACGGAAACCGTTCAGGCGCACGGAACGGGCAGTTTCCTGCAGGCGTTTCTGAACCGCCTGATCGATTTCCTGGGCGGGCACACCAATCGTCATGCGACGCTCGATGTTAGAGGTCGTTTCAACAGACACTTGCATGGAAGTTCCTCAAATTACAGATTCTGTAGGTGAATGAAAATTAAGACAAAACCCTGTTCAAAGCGACAAGCCCGAAAGGGACGCAAAATTAAAAGCCGGTAGTTTATCACGGTTTACCCCACCGAGAGAATCACCCGGTAAGGCTGAATATCGCTTTGAGACCAGTGCCACAACCGACATAGACAAAAATGGGGGCATTACTGAAAAAAGAAAGGGTGGTGCGAGAGGAGAGACTCGAACTCTCACGGGTTGCCCCGCTGGAACCTAAATCCAGTGCGTCTACCAATTCCGCCACTCTCGCGTATCTGGCACTGTACCGAAACGACCAAACGCCGTACAGACAGGCAGAAAAACAAACAAGGGGAAAAGTGGGGTGGACGAAGGGGTTCGAACCCTCGACCGCAGGAGTCACAATCCTGAGCTCTACCAACTGAGCTACGTCCACCACATCAGGGAGGTGCCTTTGGCACTCACTACTGCTTGCTTCAACTTTGCTGGTTTGGCGATCCGGTCCGGACTCACGACTTGATGGCGCGCCCGGCAGGACTCGAACCTGCGACCATCCGCTTAGAAGGCGGATGCTCTATCCAGCTGAGCTACGGGCGCTTGACCGTTCGCCCACCTGAATATCCAGAAAATGGTCGGGGTAGAGAGATTCGAACTCCCGACATCCTGCTCCCAAAGCAGGCGCGCTACCAGACTGCGCTATACCCCGTTTCGACTGAACAACAAGTGCCTCAGCAAAGTTGGCGCGCATATTACCGGCGGCTGAGGCATCCGTCAACAACGATTTCAAAAATCATAGAGATAACGTTGCCTAAGAAGACCCGGGCAGGCACAAAAAGTTCCCCACGGAGCTTTGCCTGAGTCCCGGTTCAGCGCATTGGCGTAAATGCCGAAGCATGAGACAATGCCCGGCCTTCACTTCTTCACTATTCATGCCCAACCGACAAGACGGAAACATGAGCGCCAAACTGATTAACGGAAAAGAGATCGCCGTCCGGGTTCGACAACAGGTGGCTGCGGGCGTACAGGCCCGGAAAGCCAAAGGCCTGAGAGCACCCGGCCTGGCAGTGGTTCTGGTGGGCAACGACCCCGCCTCCCACGTGTACGTGGGTAATAAACGCAAAGCCTGCGATGAAGCGGGCATTCTGTCGCTGTCCTATGACCTGCCCGAAGACACCTCTCAGGCGGCCCTGGAAGCACTGATTGATGAGTTGAACGAAAACCCCGCCGTAGATGGCATCCTGGTTCAGCTCCCCCTGCCCTCACACCTCGACGCCGACCCGATCCTGGTAAAGATTCGCCCGGATAAAGACGTGGACGGCTTTCACCCCTACAATATCGGCCGCCTGATGCAGCGCAAGCCCTGTCTGCGCCCTTGTACACCGGCCGGCGTGATCACCCTGCTCGACTCCATAGGCACACCCTACAAAGGTCAGCACGCGGTCATTGTCGGCGCCTCAAACATCGTGGGTCGGCCCATGAGCATGGAACTGTTGCTGAAAGGCGCCACCACCACCGTATGCCACCGGTTCACCGGCAACCTGGAGAAGTTTGTGGGTGAGGCGGACATCCTGATTGCCGCCGTCGGTAAGCCCGGCATCATCAAAGGCGAGTGGGTAAAACCCGGCGCCACCGTGATTGACGTGGGCATCAACCGCATGGACGACGGCAAGCTCTGCGGCGACGTAGACTTCGCCGCAGCCGCCGAACGCGCCTCCTACATCACCCCGGTCCCCGGCGGCGTAGGCCCCATGACCATCGCCACCCTGCTGGAGAACACCCTTTACGCCGCGGATGTGCTTCACCGCTAGCTGTCTGTCGGGCCTGTAAGGGTCTGTCCCCGAACGGGGACTGACCCACCTTTGCCCGTCCTTGCCCTCAAGCTAGAACCCATGGGCCAGGGTCTGTCCCCAAAGGGGACTGACCCACCTTTGCCCGTCCCCGCCCCGAAGCTCGAGCCCATGGGTCCAAAATGGGTCAGTCCCCGTTCGGGGACAGACCCCAGGAGACAGACCCCTGACCAAAAAAAACCCGCCGGAGCGGGTTTTTTTGAACGCGGAGCAGATTACTGCCCGTACTTGGCCTTGGCCTTCTGGCGGTAGGCGTGCAGAAGCGGCTCGGTGTAACCAGCCGGCTGCTCACGGCCTTTCAGAACCAGATCCACAGCTGCCTGGAAGGCGATGCTGTCGTCGAAGTTCGGGGCCATGTTGCGGTACGCGGCATCACCGGCGTTCTGCTTGTCTACTACGGCAGCCATGCGCTTCATGGTTTCCATGATCTGCTCTTCGGAGCAGATACCGTGGTACAGCCAGTTGCACAGCAGCTGTGAAGAGATACGCAGGGTCGCGCGGTCTTCCATCAGGCCTACATCGTTGATGTCCGGCACCTTGGAACAGCCCACGCCCTGGTCGATCCAGCGTACAACGTAGCCAAGGATACCCTGGGCATTGTTGTCCAACTCCTGCTGGATGTCTTCCGCGCTCAGTGAAGACGGATCGTCCATCACCGGAACCGTCAGGATGTCGTCCAGAGACGCCCGCTGACGGTTAGCCAGCTCTTTCTGCACATCAAACACGTTCACCTGGTGGTAGTGGGTGGCGTGCAAGGTAGCGGCCGTCGGCGACGGAACCCAGGCGGTGTTGGCGCCAGACTTCGGGTGGCCAATCTTGGCTTCCAGCATGCCGGCCATCAGGTCAGGCATGGCCCACATACCCTTACCAATCTGCGCTACACCAGACAGACCCGCTTCCAGGCCGATATCTACGTTCCACTGCTCGTAGGCGTTGATCCAGGTAGCCAGCTTCATCGGGCCCTTACGGATGAACGGACCCAGCTCCATGGAGGTGTGAATCTCGTCGCCGGTGCGGTCCAGGAAGCCGGTGTTAATGAACACGGTGCGATCTTTGGCCGCGTGGATACAGGCTTTCAGGTTCACCGTGGTACGGCGCTCTTCATCCATGATGCCCACTTTCAGGGTAAAGCGCGGCAGGCCAAGCGCATCTTCAACACGACCGAAGAATTCGTTGGTGAACGCCACCTCTTCCGGACCGTGCTGCTTGGGCTTAACAATGTAAACAGAGCCCTTGGTGCTGTTCTGGAACTTGCCATCAGCCTTCAGGTCGTGAATGGCGATCAGTGAAGTGACCAGGCCATCCATCAGGCCTTCCGGAATCTCGTTACCGTCTTTCAGCAGGATGGCCGGGTTGGTCATCAGGTGGCCAACGTTACGAACGAACAGCAGGCTGCGGCCCTTCAGGGTCAGTTCGCTGCCATCAGCACCGGTGTAGGTGCGGTCGCCGTTCATACGGCGAGTCATCATCTGGCCGCCCTTCTCGAAGGACTCTTCCAGGTCACCTTTCATCAGGCCGAGCCAGTTCTTGTAGGCTACTACCTTGTCGTCTGCGTCTACCGCCGCAACGGAGTCTTCGCAGTCCATGATGGTAGTCAGGGCAGATTCCATCAGCACGTCTTTGACGTTGGCACCATCGTCTTTGCCGATCGGATGGCTGGCATCGATCTGGATTTCAAAGTGCATGCCATTCTTCACCAGCAGAACGCCAGTGGGGGCATCGGCGGCACCGGTGTAGCCAACAAAGCCGGACTCGTCTTTCAGGCCGGTGACTTCACCATTCTGCAGTTTCACCGCCAGTTTTCCGCCGTCGATGTAGTATTTGGCAGCATCTTTATGGCTACCGGAAGCCAGGGGCGCAGAGCCGTCCAGCAGGTTGCGGGCCCACTCGATGACCTTGGCACCGCGAACCGGGTTATAGCCGCGACCTTTATCAGCGCCATCTTCCTCGGAAATAGCATCGGTGCCGTAGAGGGCATCGTACAGGCTACCCCAGCGCGCATTGGCGGCGTTCAAGGCGAAACGGGCGTTCATCACCGGAACAACCAATTGCGGGCCGGCCATGGTAGCGATTTCCGGATCTACGTTGGCAGTAGAGATTTTGAAATCGGCGGGCTCATCGACCAGGTAACCGATCTCTTTCAGGAACGCCTTGTACTCGGCCATGTCCAGCTTCTGGCCCTTGTGGTCACGGTTCCAGGCATCCATCTTTTCCTGGAGGGCATCACGCTTGGCCAGCAATTCGCGGTTGCGCGGAGCCAGTTCGTTCACAATTTTGTCGAACTCGGCCCAGAATTTGTCAGCGTCAACACCGGTGCCCGGGATCGCTTCGTTATTTACGAAATCGTACAGATTCTTGGCGATCTGGATGCCGCCAACTTGAACGCGTTCTGTCATCGTTGCTTGCCTCAATGGGTTTGTAGTTCCCGACTCCCCTTCTAGCGCCACGGGCGCGGGGCATTCTGATTTGAGCGCCGCATTGTACGTGAAATTCCCTACAAGGTCATTCCCATGCAGCACAATGCGGCTTTAGGTGTAATGGTACGAGTCAGGCCCGGCGCCAGGTGGTGCCTTCGCGACTGTCGTCCAGAATAATACCCTTTTCGAGCAGCTCATCCCGGATACGATCGGCCCCAGCAAAATCTTTCGCTTTGCGGGCATCGGCGCGGTCCTGAATCATGGCCTCAATATCTTCAGCAGTCAGCTCACTACCGGTATCGGCCTGGAAGAAAGCTTCCGGGTTTTGCTGAAGCAGCCCCAGCACGCCACCCAGACGAACCAGAATGGCTGCGCTGCGCTTGGCCTGCTCGTCATCGCCTTCACGGCGGTGATGATTGATGTCGTTGGCCACGGCATGCAAAACCGCGATGGCACCGGCGGTATTGAAATCGTCGTCCATCACTTCGGCGAACCGGTGATCGTGGTCGGTCTCCGGCACGTCACTGTCCTTGGCCGGGGTAATACCCCGCAGGGCATGATACAGCTTGGTCAACGTCCGCCCTGCCTCAGCAAGACTTTCCTCGGAATAGTCCACCTGGCTGCGATAATGGCTGGAGACCAGAAAGTAGCGCACCACTTCCGCCGGATACTTTTCCAGGATTTCCCGGATGGTAAAGAAGTTGCCCAAAGACTTGGACATCTTCTCTTTGTTCACCCGAATGGCGCCGGCGTGCATCCATGTATGTACAAACTTGTGGCCGGTGGCACATTCCGACTGGGCAATTTCGTTCTCGTGGTGCGGGAACAGCAGATCCGGCCCGCCACCGTGAATGTCGAAGGTGTCGCCCAGGCACTTGGTGGACATAGCCGAGCACTCGATATGCCAGCCCGGTCGGCCATCGCCCCAGGGAGACTGCCAGCTAACTTCGCCAGGCTTGGCGGCTTTCCACAAGGCAAAATCCGCAGGGCTGCGCTTGGCTTCCTGCACATCCACCCGGGCACCGGCCACCAGGTCTTCGAGTTTTTTCTTGCTCAGTTTGCCGTAGTCCGGGAAGGAATCCACCGCGAAATACACGTCACCGTTATCAGCCGCGTAGGCATGGTTGCCCGCAATCAGCGTCTGGATCATGGCGATGATATCGTCGATGTAGGCGGTAGCCCGCGGCTCATCGCTGGGAGCCAGCACACCCAGGCGAGCTTCGTCTTCATGCATGGCGTGAATCATGCGGTCGGTCAGGTCGGTGTAGACCTCACCATTTTCATCGGCCCGGCGCAGGATCTTGTCGTCGATGTCGGTGATGTTACGCACGTAAGTCACATCATAGCCACGGTGGCGCAGGTAACGGGTAACCACATCGAAGGCCACCAACACCCGGGCGTGGCCCAGGTGGCAGTAGTCGTAGACCGTCATGCCACACACGTACATGCGTACCTTACCTGGCTCGATGGTCTTGAACGCTTCCTTCTGCTGCGTCAGCGTATTGTAGATACGCATTACTTGCCTCCCTTGCCCCAGGAATCCCGAAGTGTGACTGTCCGGTTGAACACCGGCTTGCCGGCCTTGGCTGTCAGCTCCTGATCACAGAAGAAATAGCCCTCACGCTCGAACTGATACGGTAAATCGGTCCTTGGCTCGGCCAGACTTTTCTCAACCCGCGCGCCCTTCAGCACCACCAGGGACTCCGGGTTCAGGTGATCCAGGAAGTCACCTTCCTTGTCGCTGTCCGGGCTCTCGTGGTTAAACAGTCGGTCATACAGGTTGATATCGGTTTCGATGCTGTCATTGGCCGATACCCAGTGAATCACGCCGTTAGGCTTGTAACCTTCCGGGTTCACACCCAACGTGTTCGGATCGTACTCGCATTTGAGTTCAACGATCTCACCGCTGTCATCGCGCACCACCTCTTTACAGGTCATCACGTAACCTCCGCGCAGACGCACCGCCTGCTCCGGCGCCAGACGTTTCCACTTACGCGGCGGCTCCACCTCGAAGTCTTCCCGGTCGATGTACAGAGTCTGGCTCCAGGTGACGTCCCGCTCCCCCATCTCCGGCTTCTGCGGGTGCACCGGCAAGGTCAGGGTTTCGGTCTGATCAGCCGGGTAGTTGGTGAGAGTCACTTTTAGCGGGCGCATGACGCACATGGCGCGGGGCGCCCGGTCGTTCAGGTCTTCCCGGATGGCATACTCCAACATACCTACATCAACGGTACCACCAGCTTTGTTAACACCGATCATGTCGCAGAAGCTGCGTATGGATTCCGGGGTGTAACCACGGCGGCGCATGCCGGAAATAGTCGGCATACGCGGATCGTTCCATCCCTCTACCACATGTTCGTCCACCAGGCGCTTCAGCTTGCGTTTGCTGGTGATGGTATAATTCAGGTTCAGCCGCGCAAACTCAATCTGGCGCGGATGGCACGGAACGGTGATGTTATCCAGCACCCAGTCGTACAGGGGGCGGTGGTCTTCGAATTCGAGCGTACACAGGGAGTGAGTAATCCCCTCCAAGGCATCAGAAATCGGGTGGGTGAAGTCGTACATCGGGTAGATGCACCACTTGCTTCCGGTCTGGTGATGGTCGGCGTAGCGAATGCGGTAAAGAATCGGGTCCCGCAGGTTGATGTTCGGGGAGGCCATATCGATCTTGGCCCGCAACACCAACTCGCCGTTCTCGAACTTACCGTCGCGCATGTCCCGGAACAACTGCAGGCTTTCTTCCACCGGGCGGTCCCGGTATGGGCTGTTCTTGCCGGGCTCCTTCAGGGAACCACGGTATTCAGCCATCTGCTCAGCATTCAGTGCACACACATAGGCCTTGCCTTTTTCGATCAACTCCTCGGCAAAGGCGTACAGCTGGTCAAAGTAATCTGAGGCGTAACGTACGTCGTCCGCCCACTCGTAGCCCAGCCACTCGACGTCCTGCTTGATGGCATCGATGTATTCCTGACTTTCCTTTTCCGGGTTGGTGTCGTCAAAGCGAAGGTTACACTCGCCACCGAAGGTTTGCGCAATACCAAAGTTCAAGCAGATCGACTTGGCGTGACCAACGTGCAGGTAGCCGTTGGGCTCCGGCGGAAAACGGGTAACGACCTTGCCAGCGTACTCACCCTTGGCGATGGCGTCTTCGATCAGGCTCTGAATAAAATTGTGGGCTTTCTTCGACTCGGCGCTCATACAATCTCTGTCAACAGGGAATGGATCCGGGGAGCACGGTGCAGGCTCCCTTAAACCGCCTATTATACTCACAAATCGTTGCCGGACTCATGCACAGGACGAAACTCTTGAGTACAATGCAACCTTCAGACCCACAACCCCTATTTAACAGGACGACCTGATGATTCTGCTGCAGACCAACCACGGTGATATCAAACTGGAACTGGACTACGAAAAAGCCCCGGAAACCGCAAAGAACTTTGAGCAGTATGTTCGCGACGGCTTTTACGACGGTCTGATCTTTCACCGTGTCATCAGCAACTTCATGGTTCAGGGCGGCGGCTTTGAGCCGGGCATGACCCCACGCAAAACCCGCGACCCCATCCAGAACGAAGCCGACAACGGCCTTAGCAACATGGTCGGCACCATTGCCATGGCCCGCACCATGGACCCGCACTCAGCTACGGCCCAGTTCTTCATCAACGTGGAGAACAACGGATTCCTCGACCACACCGCCAAGAATGCCGAGGGCTGGGGCTACTGTGTGTTCGGCAAAGTGGTTGACGGCATGGAGACCGTAAACAACATCCGCGCCGTTCGCACCACCATGCGTGCCGGCCACCAGGACGTGCCATTTGAAGACGTCATCATTGAAAAGGCCGAGGTTCTGGAGGACGCGTGACCACGCTGTTTATCTCGGATCTGCACCTTGAGGAGTCGCGCCCGGATATTACGGACGCGTTCCTGACGTTCCTGCGAGAGAAGGCAGCAGGGGTTGAGCAGCTCTACATTCTGGGCGATTTTTTTGAGGCCTGGATTGGTGACGACGAGCGCACACCACTTCAGGAGCAGGTTGCTGGCGCCCTGAAGCACCTCAGCGACAGCGGCACCCATATCTTCCTGATGCATGGCAACCGGGACTTCCTGATCGGAGAAGATTTCTGCCACCGGTCCGGCGCCACCCTGCTGGACGACCCGACGGTGATCGATCTGTATGGAACGCCTACTCTGCTGCTGCACGGCGACAGCCTGTGCACTGCCGATGTGGAATACCAGAAATTCCGCGCCAACATGCGCAACCCGCAGATGCAGAAGATGATGCTGGCCCGCCCCCTGGAAGACCGCCAGCAAATGGCAAAGCAATTACGGGCGCTGTCGATGGCCAAGAACCAGGGCAAGGCGGAAGACATCATGGATGTGACGCCAGAGGAAGTAGTCAAGGAGCTCGAAGCCCACGGCGTTCAGTTGATGATTCATGGCCACACCCATCGTCCGGCCGTGCACCACCTCGAAGCCAATAACAAACCAGCGCGCCGGATTGTGCTCGGTGACTGGCACAGCCACCTTTGGTGGCTGGAAGTACAGCCCGGCAAGGAAGCTGAGTTGAAAAAGCAGCCCCTGCAGCCTTGATGCCGCAGGGGTCGCCCCTTCCTCAGGCCTTACCCGTCGGTGGGCTCCCGATAGGTTTCCAGACGGCGCAGCCAACCCGGCAACCAGCGTTCCCGCTCTATGGCCTGCTCTGCCAGCTCGGCGCGCCGGGTAAGCACCCGGCCCGCGGCCTCCCGAAAGCGATCCAGCGGGCGAAGCCCCGGGCTCTTATCCATAGCCTGCAAGACCTGCAACAACCCCCAACCTTCGCCCTCATAGCGCTCCGTTTCTGAAAGCCCTTCGCCCTTGAAGTTGACGTAGTCCATCAACGCGTAGACACCACCGGGCGTTTGCCCAAGCTGCCACAAGCGTTCCCGAATAACCGGCCGCTGCGCTTCGGGCGCGGCATTAACCACCGTTTCCAGGGAGCGGGCGGCGCGTTCCTGGATAAAGCGCACCTGATAACCGCGGGTTTCATACAGGAGTGCCCGCAGCGCCTTTACCTCATCGGTCGCACTCGAACTACTGAGAAAACCGGCACGGTCTGGCCAGGGCGCGCCTTGGGTGCGGGCGTCTTCCAGCCAGCCGGGAAGCTGCACACCGCGATCAACCATAAAGTCCAGAAGCGCCGGGAAACTCTCGGTAAAACGTCCGCTTTCGCCCTCCGGATACCAGATAAAGTGGCCAATCCCCAACGAAGGAAACGCTTCGCCCTCATTCCAGTGCACCAGGCATTCATGCCGCCCGGCACATTCGTTTCGGAAAATTCGTTCTCCAACCCAGGCCAGCTCTTCGGCCGTCAACGTCATGGTCTGTGCCTGCTCCAGCACCTGGCCCGACACTCGCAGCAACCGCCCATCGGCTGAGTCGGTCAAGAGATACAGGGCGCCGTCGGGCCCTTGCCGCACATCGCGGATACGCTCACCAAGCTCAGAAAACAGGCGCTCGCTTTCCACAACCCGGCCCTCGCTGAGAACAACCCGATGCACACTCTTATTGGCCAGGGCGCCGACAAACAGGTCGCCCTGCCAGTGCGGGAATTGGTGGCCGCTGTACAACGCCAGGCCCGATGGTGCGATGGACGGCGTCCATGACCACAGGGGTTGCTCGGTACCCTCGTATCGTTTGAATGGCGTTACCATGGCACCGGTATAGTCACGGCCATCGGTGGCCAACGGCCAGCCGTAATTGCGCCCGGCCTGGATCAGGTTGATCTCGTCACCGCCACGGGGGCCGTGTTCGTGAGCGATGACCCGGTCATTACCGGCATCGTAGACCAGCCCCTGAACATTTCGATGCCCCAGGCTGAAGATCTCCGGCAGAGCGCCATCCACCTGTACGAACGGATTATCCGCCGGAATGGAACCGTCCGGATTCAGTCGCACGATGGTGCCCAGATGGCTGGACAGTTTCTGTGCTTCCTCCCGAAAATCGAAGCCATCCCCCAGGGTTACCAGCAAGGTGCCGTCGGCCAGCCAGGCCATGCGCCCACCGTAATGGGCATCACCATATTTACCCGGCCTGGCCCTGAAGATTTCCCGCACTTGCATCAGTTCGCTTCCGACAAGCTGGCCACGGGCGACGCACAGATGATTTTCCCGAACCGTGCCACAGGCATAGGCGAGGAACACACCACGACGTCGATCATCCCCCGCCCTGCCATCAAAGCCGGGCTCGAGTAGCACATCAAACAATCCGGCCTGGCCGGAGACGAATACGTCCGGGACACCCGACACCTGCACCTGATGCCCATCCGGCGATACTTTTTTCAGTTCTCCAGCGCGCTCGGTCACCAGAAAATCACCCCCTGGCATGAATGCCAACGACCACGGGTGATCAAGCCCTTCAGCGACCACGTCTATCCGATAATCGGCCGCTTCCTGGGCCAATGTCGGCTCCGGAGCGCCCACGCCGGCCAATACCAAGAAAGGTGCTATCAGACCATGACGGGCCACGGTCATGGTCATCTTGCCCGTCAGTTGCGCAAACACCCATCCCGCTACTGCTGCGGTCCCCAGCATCGCCAACAGCCCGGGCAGGGTTCGGGTTGCTGCGATCAGTGTCGGCATGGGCGCCAACACATCAACCAGGGCCAGCGTTGCCCACAACGCAAGAGCTCCACCAAGGGCATACCAGAAATCCCGGTAGGGCCAGCCCAACAACCGGAGCAATCCCGCAGTTACCAGGAAGCCCGGAACCAATGCAGCGGCCAGCAGCACCCCATAGACAGGCGCGAACCCAACCAGGTCCTGCCCCATGACAACGAGGCGATCCACCAGGCTGAACGAGGCCCCAAGGGCCGACAACGCCGACAGGTTGAACTGAGTCTGCACCAGACTGCCGAGAAACGCGCCGCACACCACCGCGATGGCTCCCGCAATTACGATTTGGACACTTTTTTTCATTCCCCTGCGCTTCCCGTAGTGATGATTTTCTGACAAAGGCTCTGATAACGAAGGAATTTTCAGAAACTTCCCGGCCATCTGATCCGTTACCTTAGCAAGCTCCAGCGGTTGAAGCACAAGCCTCTTGCCTCATACTGTTCATATAACGCAACTGACACGAGTGAACCCTATGACAGGGAACCGGGCTTCTCTTGCAGCCTGTTTCATACGCACCTTCTTCCTTGCCTGGATCTGGCTGGCAGTGATTCGCGGCCTGCTGATCATTCAAAGCGGGGTACTCCCGAGCCTGCCCGGTACCCTGGGCGGCGACGTTGCCGGGGCTTTTTTGCTGGCCGTATTCCTGCATCTATCGGTTGGCGTTGTCCGCGCCCTGTTGATCACCGCCCTGGGCGTCGCACTCTATGTGGCCGGCATGCACCTGACAGCCCATGGCACGCTTTTCCAACTGGCCTTCGCCGGCAAGGGTATGGACAGTACGTTCATTACCGGCAGCCTGCTCAACATCTATCTGATAACCCTCCCGGGCTACCTCGTGCTGGCCTGGCTGTTGCACTGGCTGCATCGAAAATGGGTGCCCACTTCAGAGCGTGCGCCAGTCCTGCTTATCAGTTCCGCCGTTCTGGTCACCGGCCTCTACACTCTGTCGTTTCCGAGCCTGACGACACCCGCCAATAATGTGGTGGCCAGCACTGTCGCCCAGGTTCCAGGTGCGTTGCTCAATCCGGTTGGCACTGCTATCGGTGACGAAACCACTGAACTCAGTGAGCAACTGGACAGACGAACAAACTTTTTCCACCAACAAACCAGCAACTTTCAGAATCCCGAGCCACCCAATGTTCTGTTGATCATGATCGAGGGGCTGTCCGGAGGCTACCTGCCGAAAATCAGCCAATATCACAACCTTCAGCCCATCGTCTCTCTCGACACTCTGGAGGCGACGTTCGACGCCTTCGGTTTCCGGGTCTACAACAACGTGCTGAGCATGGAACGGCAGACGGATCGCGGCACCTTTGCCCTGGTGTGTGGGCGCTACCCCGACTTGCGCCGGCCATCGGAGAAGATGTTGGCCGTCGCGGAAGACAAAGCCAATCCCGACTGCCTTCCGGGGAAGCTGAAAGATCAGGGCTACACCACCGCTTACTGGCAAGCTGCGCCAATCGAATACATGAAAAAAGATCAGTTCATGCCCCGGGCGGGCTATGAGAACGTCACCGGCGCAGAGGCATTTGGTCACGCGCAGGAACAGGATGGCTGGGGACCGCCAGACCCGACGTTCTTCCCGGACATTGCTGAACGCCTGAGTGAACTGGATAGCCAACGCGGCCCCTGGTTTGTCACAACCCTGAATGTCGGCACCCACCATCCGTTCAACATCGGACCAGAAGCCGAACAGGAACTGGAAGCCGAGCAGGCCAACCAATCTCCTTCTGAAGAAACAACGGGGCTCCCTGCCACCCAGATGGCTCGCAAAAAGGCCATGGTGGTCATGGCCAACTCCCTAGAACGCTTTCTGACACAGCTTGAGCAGGAAGGACTGCTGGACAACACTCTGGTGATTGTCACATCCGATGAATCCGGCGGCTTTGTTCGCGACGACCATGAGACCTTGCCGCTGAACAGCAACCTCGGCGTGCTGGCCATACGCTCGCCGGGCCGGCCAGACCTCAGTGAATTCGCACCGGAAAACCGGATTGTTGCCCAGTTCGACATCCCGATGACCATTCTGGATGCTACGGGCAACGGCCACCTGGCCGGGGACATGCTTGGCCGAAGCCTGCTGTCTGAGCCGACGGAGCCTGCTCGCGACCTGATGCTGGCCGACACCTACACCGGCATGAAGTACTTTCTCCGGGAATCCGGCACCCTGCTCGCCTGTACCGAATTGACTACCCGCTGCAGCAACTGGGCGTTCGATCCAGACAGACTGTTCGGAAGCCTGCAACAAACCGAAGACGAACCCTTCCTGTCCTTCGATGAGCGCCTGGCACTGCTGGAGAAAGCCACACTGCTGACCCAGGAAGGCGAATAACGTGCTACCCCTGCTAAGACAAGGCTTGGCCCTGTTCCGCCACCATCATCGGTCATTGCTTGCGCTCTACCTGACCTTCACCGGTTTATCCATC
Source organism: Marinobacter sp. KM021 (assembly GCF_050707965.1). Lineage (NCBI taxonomy): Bacteria > Pseudomonadati > Pseudomonadota > Gammaproteobacteria > Pseudomonadales > Marinobacteraceae > Marinobacter > Marinobacter sp. KM021. Next base: position 779,064 of record NZ_CP136129.1, on the reverse strand, counting down.
GCGGTATTTACACCGCTGATTACTGCCGCGGTGTCTCTGCTCAGGCCACTCACCGGTGACGCGGCCATCACAACCGGTGGCCTGCTGGACTTTCTGGCATCGCCGGGCGGCGTGCTCTGGCTGCTGGTAACCCTGTTACTTGCAGCGGTACTGATCGTCCTCCAACTGGCCGGGGTTACTTTGATCGCCGCCCAGACTGGCAATCACACCTCGAGGGCAGCCATCCGTGCCTTGGTGGGGATTGGTCGGCGCTTGCCGCAACTGGCTCTACTGGCCATCATTCAAACCCTGGCGCATTTGGTGATTGCCTTGCCATTTCTGGCGGCCATGGGCTTCGCCGCACATCTGTTGCTAAACAACTTCGACCCTTACCTGCTAAACCTTGAGCGCCCACCGATTCTCTGGTGGTTCCTTGGCTTCTGTCTGGTCATGCTGGGTGCCATTGTGGTGGCCAACGGCACCCTGTTTCTCCGCTGGATTCTTTCCATCCCGGCCCTGATGCTGGACCAACAAACACCGATGGCGGCCCTTCAACAGAGTGCCCGCGACACCCGCGGCGCTCATCGCGAAACGGTCGGTCTCCTGTCGCTTGGTATTGTCGCGGTGCTGGCCATGCCGGCCGTGGTAACGCTGGTGTTTGATTTGCTGGCGGCCAGTGTGTTCAGGGTTGTGCCAGCGAAAGCCAGTATCCTCTTGCCCGTGGTTATCCTGTTGGTGGGGAGCTACCTTCTCGTCAGTCTTGCCCTTACCTTCCTGGCCAGCTCGGCACTGGGCACCCTCATCGTCGCCCGCTACAAAGCAATACCCGGGCGCAAGCTGCAATGGCAGCAGCCGTCTCCGGACCGACAGGATGCAAAAACCGGGCGCCGGCTTTGGCTGCTCGAGGTCGTGATCATCGCGCTGGTACTGACCCAAAGCGTTCAAGTGGTCAACTCGCTGAACCAGCAAGACAAAGCGACCATTACGGCCCACCGTGGCAGCGCCTTCAAAGCTCCGGAAAATACTCTCAGCGCCATACACCAAGCTGTAGAGGACGGTGCCGACTACGTTGAAATTGATGTCCAACTGACCGCAGACGGCGTACCAGTGCTCTGGCACGACCAGGATATGGCGAGGATATTCGGAAAGCCGGAACGGATTGGCGATGTCCGGTATGACGACATCCATCATCTGGATGCCGGCTCATGGTTTGGTGATCACTTTGCCCATGAGCGTATCGCAACGCTGGAGCAAGCGGTCAAGGCCACCCGTGGCCAGGCCCGACTGTTTGTTGACCTGAAACCGAACCGCAACGAGCGGGCACTGGTAACCGCCGTTGTCCAGACCCTGCAAGAAAATAATGCCGTGGAAGGCACTATCATTGCAGCAGCTGACTGGCCCAGCCTGGAACTGGCAAAGCAAATGGAACCGGGCCTGAAAACCGCGTTGCTGGCACAGTTCGTGGTAGGCCCCTTGTGGCAGGATCGTTACGACATTCTGGCGCTGCGCCTGAACCGGGCCACCCCGGCAGCGGTCGCCAGGGCGCACAAGGCGGGCAATGAGCTGCATGTGTGGACTGTCAATCAACCGTCCGACATGGCACGCTTTCTGGATATGGGCGTTGATAATATCATTACCGACCGCCCGGATGTGCTGGCTGAGCTGATGGCAGAGCGCGCGGCGCTCAGCGATGGTGAGCGCCTGGCAATGCAGATCCGCAACTGGCTGAGGTAGACCGCAGCAGGCCCAAAGGCGGTTTACTGCTCCACAAACGCCCGTTCAATAACGTAGTGGCCCATGTCGCCGCCGCGAGCCTCACGGAAGCCCATGTTATTGAGAATGCTGCAGGTGTCCTTGAGCATGCTCGGGCTGCCGCAAATCATGAAGCGATCCTGCTCCACATCAAAATCGGGCAAACCGAGATCACGGGTGATCTTGCCAGTCTCCATGGCATCGGTCAGGCGACCCTGGTTGCGGAAGGGCTCACGGGTGACCGTCGGGTAGTACAGCAATTTGCCGTGCACCATCTCACCGAAAAACTCGTTTTCCGGCAGGTCCTGGATATCCTGCTGGTAAGCCAGCTCAGACACATACCGTACCCCGTGGGTCAGGATGACCTTGTCGTAGGCTTCATACACCTCAGGGTCTTTGATAATACTCATGAACGGCGCAAGCCCGGTGCCGGTGCTGATCAGCCAGAGGTTGCGTCCCGGCAACAGGTTATCCAACACCAGGGTGCCGGTGGGCTTACGACTGACCAGAATTTCATCCCCCACCTGAATCTTCTGCAGTCGTGACGTCAGTGGGCCGTCCGGAACCTTGATCGAGAAAAACTCAAGCTCTTCCTCATAGTTGGCGCTGGCGATACTGTAGGCCCGCATAAGCGGCTTGCCGTCTGTTTCCAGACCAATCATGACAAAGTGCCCGTTCTTGAAACGGAACCCCGGGTCCCGGCTGGTCTTGAAACTGAACAGAGTATCGTTCCAGTGGTGAACGCTGGTGACCGTTTCTTTCATCAGATTACTCATGGCAGCCTCGTTGTTGCGACTTCATACAGGTTATATGGGAATTCAATGGGTAAAGTTTAACCCGACAGGTTAAATCGACAAAACAGGCAATACTCATATATGTGTTCGATTTTATAGATATACATCGATAACAAACTGACCGGGGTCATGGTCTTCAGGTTACTCCTGAACTAGCCTGAAAGAAATTGGTCCCAGAACAAACAACCACCAGGGAGAACACCATGCTCGATCACCTGATTCTGACCGTGGACTACACCAAGGAATGGGAACAGGCTATGGAACAGCTGCCAGCTTTGCTCAAACTCCTGGGCACCCGGAAGATTACGCTCACCTATGTCCTGCAGACCCATAAACGACTGCATCCGGACGACACCGAAGGCTCGGCTACAGAACGGTTACGGAGGATCGGGGAACACCTCAAGAACAGCCTGGGCATAGAAACCGCCACCCACGTTTCCAAGGGCTTTGTTGCCCAGGAAGTCCAGGCTCTGGCCAAGAAACTCAACGCCGACGGCGTCGTAGCGTGCAACCGCAGCCATCGGGCAGCCAAGGAACTGTTCTTCGGAAACACCGCCCTGAACCTCGCCCGAATGACCAAAGTTCCGCTCTTGATCATTCCGGTCCAGGACGAGCCACCGGCGGCCGAAGAGGAGATTTTGCTGGCCACCGATGGATCAAAGGCGTCATTCAATGCCCAGGCAGTCTTTGAAAAGCTCATGGCCAACCAGCGCACCGGGCGCGTGGTATGGGCACATTCCGAGGAGCCGGAACAATCTGATGAAGCCACGGAACAGAGGATCAATGAACTGGCAGAGCGTCACCCAAACGTACACCGGAATATCCTGACCGGCCGGCCGGTGGACCAGATCCTGAAAACCATCAATGACACCCGCCCCCTGTTGACCATTATGGGGAAACGGGGCTCAACACCCATTCAGGAGATCATGATCGGCAGTACCACGGAACATGTGGCGGCCGGCAGCCCCTACCCGGTACTGATGATCCCCTGAACCGGCCATCACGGTTGTGTTGGCGGCAGTGACCGGCTAACGTATCGATCAGACAGGACATTTTCTTTCATCTATCCGGCCTGATCGATTATGAAGTACAGCTTCCGCCAACTCGAGGTCTTCCTCGCCGCCGCCCATTTCCAGAACATCACCCGGGCGGCGGAATCCCTTGCCATGTCGCAATCCGCGGCCAGCAGTGCCCTCAAGGAGCTGGAATCCCAGTTCGATATCCAGCTGTTTGACCGGGTGGGCAAACGGCTGCAACTGAACGAGCTGGGCCGACTGTATCGGCCGAAAGCCGAAGCCCTGCTGGCTCAGGCGAGGGAGCTGGAACAGGCCTTCAGCAAACACTCCGAGGTCGGCGCTCTGAAAGTGGGTGCCACACTCACTATCGGCAATTACCTGGCGGTAGGCGTGATGGCCGAGTACATGAGCTCGCCAAACCACCCGAAAGTTTCTCTGGAAGTTGCCAACACCAGCACCATTGCAAGACGGGTTCGGGACTTTGAACTCGACATCGGTTTGATCGAGGGCGAACTGCAGGCGTCGGAGCTGGAAGTGATTCCCTGGCGAGAAGACCGGCTGGTGGCCTTCTGCTCCCCTGACCACCCGCTGGCCGGCAAGGGCGAACTGACCAACGACGATCTGCGCGCCGCCACCTGGATTCTCCGGGAACAGGGCTCCGGCACCCGCCAGAGCTTCGAACGGGGCATGCACGGGCTACTGCCAGACCTGAACGTGCTACTGGAACTGGAACACACCGAGGCCATCAAGCGGGCAGTAGAAGCCAACCTGGGCATCGGCTGCCTGTCAGAGGTGGTCCTGGCCGACGCCTTCAAACGCGGCAGCCTGGTGCCCCTGGCCATCCCTCACCGCCAGTTCGACCGGCACTTCTACTTCATCCTGCACAAGCAGAAATACCGAAGTGCGGGGATTGCCCGGTGGATGACGCTGTGTGAGGAGCTTTAGAGATTTTTTTCTCTTTTGTCCGTGAGCGTCTGTGAATGTCCGTGGCGAAGGGTCAGTAAGCGAGAGGCCCACTGTGAAACCGGAACTCCGTATCCGGCTCTTCAATCAGCTTCTGCTCGATGGCCATAAACTCCGCCACCCGATCTTGCACCGGGCCACCGTTGGCCCGCTGTGCCAGTACCAGATAATCCTGGTAATGCCGCGCTTCAGATTTCAGCAAACTGTTGTAGAACTCCGCCAGCTTGTCATCAAGGTGCGGCGCCAGGGCGGCAAAGCGTTCACAGGATCTCGCCTCGATGATGGCGCCTACAATCAACACATCCACCAAGCGGCCAGGGTCATCCTTGCGAACGGCTTCACGCAGGCCTGCAGCGTAACGGGCCGGCGAAAGATGTGAATAAATCACCCCCCGCTTCTTCATGATCGCCAGCACCTGCTCAAAATGCCGCAACTCCTCCCGGGCTAGGCGGGACATCTTGTTGAGCAGATCGGTGTTGTCCACATAGCGGTATATCAGGCTCAGCGCCGTGGAGGCCGCTTTCTTCTCACAGTGGGCGTGGTCAATCAGCATCACATCCTGGTTGGCCAGCGCATTCTCAATCCACTGTACCGGCGTGCGGCAGGGCAAAAATTCGTGTATCTCTTTCAGGGCGTCGTTCATGGCTTCAGCAGCAGTCTGATTCATCAAGCGCGGCAGTATAGCGCAGCTAGCAGATCTCTCCGACCTCTGTCCAACTTAACTTTATAAGGGGTTTCCTATAGAATGCAGCGCCAGATCAAGGAGTCTCTGAATAAATCCTGAAACCCCATCGGTGATTTGAGGCGTTATTCAGAGGCTCCTGCGGCCTTTTCGCCAAAAAACCTCCCGCCAGGCAAGCTTGCCTCCGGCGCGGGACATTCCAACTGATGAGGGTCCATATCGTGTTAGAAGCCTACCGTGAACACGTTGCCGAACGTGAAGCCCTGGGTATCCCACCCAAGCCCCTGAACCCCGAGCAGACTGCTGGTCTGATCGAGCTGCTGAAAAACCCGCCGGCCGGCGAAGAAGCCACCCTGGTTGACCTGTTGGAAAACCGCGTACCACCGGGCGTGGACGAAGCAGCTTACGTTAAAGCTGCGTTCCTGACCGCGATTGTTAAGGGTGAAGCAACGTCTCCTCTGATCGACAAAAAGAAAGCTGTGCAGCTGCTGGGCATGATGCAGGGCGGCTACAACATCGCGACTCTGGTTGACCTTCTGGACGACAGCGAACTGGCCGAGCTGGCCGGTGAAGAACTCAAGCACACCCTGCTGATGTTCGACGCGTTCAACGACGTTAAAGAAAAGATGGACGCTGGCAACGCCGTGGCCAAGTCTGTGGTTGAGTCCTGGGCCAACGCCGAGTGGTTCACCAAGAAGAACAAGGTTCCCGAAAGCACCAAGATGGTGGTGTTCAAGGTGACTGGCGAAACCAACACCGACGACCTGTCTCCGGCTCCGGATGCCTGGTCCCGTCCGGACATCCCGCTGCACGCCCGCGCCGCTTACAAGATGGAGCGCGACGGCCTGAAGCCCGAAGAGCCCGGCGTAACCGGCCCGATGAGCCAGATCGACGAAATCAAATCCCGCGGCCTGCCGGTTGCTTTCGTCGGTGACGTAGTCGGTACCGGCTCTTCCCGTAAGTCTGCCACCAACTCCGTTCTGTGGTTCTTCGGTGACGACATCCCGGGCGTGCCGAACAAGCGTGCCGGCGGTGTGTGTATCGGTAACAAGGTTGCCCCGATCTTCTTCAACACCATGGAAGACGCTGGCGCCCTGGTATTCGAAGCACCGGTCGACAACATGAACATGGGCGATGTGATTGAAATCCGCCCGTACGAAGGCAAGATCCTGAACGAAGCCGGTGACACCATCTCCGAGTTCAAGTTCAAGTCTGACGTGATCCTGGACGAAGTTCAGGCTGGCGGCCGTATCCCGCTGATCATCGGCCGTGGCCTGACCGCCAAGGCCCGTACCGCACTGGGCATGGGCGCAACTGATCTGTTCCGTCTGCCAAAAGATCCGGAAGCCGGCACCAAGGGCTTCACCCTGGGCCAGAAGATGGTCGGCAAGGCCTGCGGTCTGGATGAAGGCCAGGGCGTGCGCCCGGGCACCTACTGTGAGCCGCACATGACCACCGTAGGCTCCCAGGACACCACCGGCCCGATGACCCGTGACGAGCTGAAAGACCTGGCGTGTCTGGGCTTCCAGGCTGACCTGGTGATGCAGTCGTTCTGTCACACCGCCGCTTATCCGAAGCCGGTAGACGTAGAAATGCAGCACACCATGCCGGACTTCATCCGCACCCGTGGCGGTGTTTCCCTGCGTCCGGGCGACGGTATCATCCACTCCTGGCTGAACCGCATGCTGCTGCCGGACACCGTAGGTACCGGTGGTGACTCCCACACCCGTTTCCCGATGGGCATTTCCTTCCCGGCCGGTTCTGGTCTGGTTGCGTTTGCTGCTGCCACCGGCGTTATGCCGCTGGATATGCCGGAATCGGTTCTGGTTCGCTTCAAAGGCGAAATGCAGCCGGGCATCACCCTGCGTGACCTGGTACACGCCATTCCGCTGTACGGCATCAAGCAAGGCATGCTGACTGTTGAGAAGAAGGGCAAGATCAACGAATTCTCCGGCCGTATCCTGGAAATCGAAGGTCTCGAGCACCTGACCGTTGAGCAGGCGTTCGAGCTGTCTGACGCTTCCGCTGAGCGCTCTGCAGCCGGTTGTACCATCAACCTGTCTGAAGAGTCTGTTGCCGAGTACCTGCGCTCCAACATCACCATGCTGCGCTGGATGATTGCCGAAGGTTACGGCGATCCGCGCACCCTGGAGCGTCGTGCCCAGCAGATGGAAGAATGGCTGGCCAATCCGAAGCTGATGCGTGCTGACAAAGACGCCGAATACGCTCACGTGGTTGAGATCGACCTGGCCGACATTAAAGAGCCGATCGTTTGCTGCCCGAACGACCCGGACGATGCCAAGTTCCTGTCCGAAGTGGCTGGCGACAAGGTGGACGAAGTGTTCATCGGCTCCTGCATGACCAACATCGGTCACTTCCGTGCCGCCGGCAAACTGCTTGAGCAGCACAAAGGCCCCCTGAGCACCCGTCTGTGGATGTCTCCGCCCACCAAGATGGACCAGGCCCAGCTGATGGAAGAAGGCTACTTCAACACCTACGGCACCGCCGGTGTTCGCACCGAGATGCCGGGCTGTTCCCTGTGCATGGGTAACCAGGCACGTGTAGCGCCGAAGTCGACTGTTCTGTCTACCTCTACCCGTAACTTCCCGAACCGTCTGGGTGATGGTGCCAACGTGTACCTGACCTCTGCGGAACTGGCAGCTGTGGGCGCGGTACTGGGCAAACTCCCGACTCCGGCAGAGTACATGGAGTACGCCAAGGACCTGAACAGCATGTCCAAAGAGATCTACAAGTATCTCAACTTCGACCAGATGGACGAGTACACCAAGAAGGCCTCTGAGGCTTCTGTAGCCTGAGACCCTCCGAGGTAACTTACCTCTGATCTGAAAACGCCAGCCTTCGGGCTGGCGTTTTTTTGTGTCCCGGTAAACCAAAACAATTGCTGCCCGGGGAAATCCGCGCCTGTATTACGCCGGTGCGGGGTGGGTATGTCTTTTCTGCAGGGAAAAAGATGTCTGAGCGCAGCGAGTTGTTTTTCCCGGAAGAAAAGACATACCCACCCCGCAACCCGCCCCCAGAACCCGAATCCCGGTACAAAAAAAGGGCTCCCCGTAGGGAGCCCTTGTCAGAACACTGATTGTTACCAGTGAATTCTGTTACCGCTCGATATGCTGGTACTCGCCAGCATCGTTGGTCGCCATGCTGACGACAACGATGGCGATGAAGGCAGCAATGAAGCCAGGGATGATTTCATACACGCCCGGACCACCCATGAAGCTTCCGTTCCAGCCCATGGAAATCCATACCATCACCGTACCGGCACCCACGATCAGGCCGGCCAAGGCGCCAGCACCATTAGTGCGGGACCACATCAGGCCGAGGATGATCAGCGGGCCAAAGGCAGCGCCGAAGCCGGCCCAGGCGTTACTGACCAGCGCCAGAACTTGCGAGTTCGGATCAGAAGCAATCACCGCAGCGACTAGACCAACAGCCACAACACACGCCCGGCCGATGTTTACACACTCCTTGTCGGAAGCTTCTTTGCGCAGGAACAGGCGATAGAAATCTTCGGTCAGGGATGAGGAAGCCACCAGCAGCTGACTGGAGATGGTACTCATTACCGCTGCCAGCAGGGCTGCATACAGGAAGCCGGTGATCAGCGGATGGAACAGCAGGTCCGCCAAAATGATGAAGATGGTTTCCGGGTCAGCCACGTCCATACCGTTACGGATAGCATAGGCCCGACCGAAAACGCCCAGGGAGATGGCGCCAATCAGGGAGATGGCCATCCAGGACATGCCGATGTTACGGGCCACAGACACTTCGTGCACGGTGCGGATTGCCATGAAACGCACAATGATGTGCGGCTGGCCGAAGTAACCCAGACCCCAGGCGACCGCTGACAGCCAGCCAACCAAGGTTAGCCCCTCGGTCCAGGACAGCAGGGTTGGATCAACACTGTTCAGGGTTTCAGAAGCCTGGCCGAAGCCGCCGCCACCTTCGCCGAACAGCACTACCGCTGGCATGAGCACCAGGGCCAGCATCATGATGCAACCCTGCACAAAGTCGGTCATGCTTACAGCCAGGAAGCCGCCAACCACGGTGTACGCCAGAACGACACCGAGAGTGATCACGATACCTACGCCATAGTCGCTCAGACCGCCGAAGTTGAAGATGCCGGAAAACGCACTTTCAAACAGCTTGCCGCCTGCAACCAGACCAGATGCCGTGTAGACCGCAAAGAATACAACAATAACAATCGCCGATACCGTGCGCAGAGGCAGCGCCTTGGTAGGGAAGCGGTTTGCCAGAAAGGCAGGTATGGTCAGGGCATTACCGTAGTGAACAGTTTGTTCACGCAATCTGGGTGCAACAATCACCCAGTTGATGAACGCGCCCACAAACAGGCCGATACCGATCCAGGCGTCCGCCAGGCCGGTAACAAACAACGCCCCGGGCAAGCCCAGAAGCAGCCAGCCACTCATGTCGGAAGCACCGGCCGACAAGGCCGCTACTTTGGGGCTGAGCCCACGTCCACCCAACATATAATCTTCAGCTGTCGCCGAGGCTTTCCGCATGGCGTAAACGCCAATGCCGATCATAATCGCAAAATACGCAAATAGACTGATCCAAACGCCAATAGCCATAAGGCTCCTCCGGTTTATTGAGTCGGACTGAGTCCGCTCTTAAGGCACAGGTACCACATCACTGTTGGTTGACTGGCCGTTGTTCTTGTTTACCCAAAATCCATCCGAATTGGAGCGAGGCAAGCCCCCGCACAGCCACTCCTTCACTATAGTTATTATTCACACCTTTACGACCAGGATTGCCGAGCAAAAAGTGCGATTCTACAGATGCATTAAGTTAGTATTACTACGGACCTACGGCTTACAAAATCCTACGATTCTTTTGCATAATCCTACGGGACTACCGAATTTACCGCCCAGTTCAGGCAACACTTTCATTAATCTGCAATCTGGAGGGTGTTGTGCCCTTGTATTTGCGCAACGCATTGGTCAAGGCACTCTGGGAGGAGAACCCGGTTCGGTAGCTTATTTCCGACACCGAGAGAGACGATGAAGCAAGCAGGTGAGCGGCCTGCTCAAGGCGGGTCTGCAGCAGAAACTGATGAGGGGTTATGCCCGCCACCTCCCGAAAAACCTCATGGAATCGACTGACACTGAGGCACGCCTCACTGGCCATTTCCTCGACAGTAATTTTTCGATGCAGGTTGGCCAGGATATAACGTCGGATCACCTCTGGGCTGATGCTTGCCCGGCTGGAAGACTGGACCTGACGGTCCACAATGCGGTCCGCCATGCAGTAAAGAATACTCGAAGCCAGATGCTGCTGCAGGGTGAGGTTGTCTGGCGCGCGGTCAAATTCACCGGCGGTAAACTGGACCAGCCCCTGTAACCGGCTGTCCATCTGCAGGGTGCGCGGCTTCTCGAAAAACCGCATCATCCGTTCGTAATCCGCATGGGCCGGCGTATTGATAGCTGGGGTGAGCGGGTCAAGATTGATCACCAGAACGTGGTTCTGATCATCGCCACAGTAATCGTGGCTTGCCTCAGTGGGCACAACACAGGCTTTCCAGGTATCCAGGTGAGCCCCGGTGCCACCGACACTCAACTCAGCCTCTCCCCTCACCCCGATGACAATCTGGTGGTGTTCGTGCCGATGCTGGTGAGCGGCGATGGGAAGCTTGAGAAGTTTTGCGTTGAGCATTAATGCTGCCGGCCGTTAACTGAGAATGTACATCAATTAAAGCAGAACATTACAAAAAGTGCACGAAATCGACGCAACTATGGCCGTACTCCGGTTAATCAGGCGGATTCCGCCATTTTAACCAGGGCAGCCAACAACGCCGACACACTGGCCGATACCTGCTCCAGCGGCAATGCTGCATTAACCACATGGTAGTTGCCAGGCATCGCCGTAGCCCGCGCCAGGTAGGTATCGCGAATGCGCTGGAAAAAGGCCAGGGTTTCCTGTTCAAATCGGTCGAGCTCTCCCCGCTTTTTCGCCCGGGCCATACCGGTTTCCACGGGCGCATCCAGCAGGATGACGTGGTCTGGCCGTACCTCACCCTGAACCAGGGTTTCCAGCAACGCGATACGCTCGGCGGGCACACCCCGGCCGCCGCCCTGATAGGCAAAGGTGGCATCGGTGAAGCGGTCGCACAGTACCCACTGCCCCTTGTCGAGGGCCGGAAGAATCCGGTTATGCAGGTGCTGGGCCCTCGCTGCGAACATCAACAGCAATTCTGTGGTTTCATGAACCGGCTCTTCCCGGGGCGACAACAACAACTCCCGAATGTTTTCCGCCATAGGCGTGCCACCAGGTTCACGAGTGACGATAAAATCGACGCCGAGGTCCTTGAGGGTGTTCGCAGCGTTTTCCAGCTGTGTGGATTTGCCAACGCCCTCGGTGCCTTCGAAGGTAATAAAACGGCCTCTGTTGTGCATCATTCTTCCCGGCTGTTGTTCAGGGTTCCCGGTGCCGGAAACGAGCGATAGCCCTCACGGCGATTCAACTGATACTCCCTGACCGCTTTCTGGTGCTCCGCCAGGGTTCGGGAGAACTTGTGGCTACCATCACCACGAGCAACAAAGTAGAGGGTATCGCCGTCCTCCGGGTGCAAAGCGGCGTGCACAGAGTCCCGCCCGGGCAGCGCAATCGGTGTGGGCGGAAGACCGTTGATTCGATAGGTGTTATAAGGGGTGTAGGTCTGAAGGTCGCTGCGGCGGATACGACCCTGGTACTGATCCCCCATACCGTAGATAACGGTGGGATCAGTCTGCAGCCGCATGCCTTTGTGCAGTCGCCGCACAAACACACCCGCCACTTCCCCACGCTCCCAGGGCACACCGGTTTCCCGCTCAACGATAGAAGCCATGATCAGAGCTTCATAAGGGGTATCGTAAGGCAACCCTTCGGCCCGGTTCTGCCATTCTTCCTCAAGCACACTCACCATACGACTGTGGGCACGCTTGAGAATATCCAGGTCAGACTCGTTGGAGCTGAACATGTAAGTGTCCGGAAAAAACCAGCCCTCCGGGTGCTGGTCTTCAGCACCCACCGCCGCCATGACGTCTTCATCAGACCAGTCAGTGGTGACCTTTTTAAGCCGTTCAGAGCGCGCCAGCGCAGCGCGCATGTCCCGGAACGTCCAGCCTTCGATAAACTGTACCGACCACAGCTTTACCTTGCCTTCAACCATAGCGTCTACCATGGCGACTGGTGTCATTCCGGGCAAGAATTCGTAGTCACCCGCCTTGATCCTGGTCTGGTCGGGGTAGAGGCGGCCATAGAGCCTGAGCCAGAGGGCATCCGACACATAGCCCGCATTCTCCAACTGGCGGGCCACTCGGCTGAATGCTGTGCCTGTTGGCACTTTAAACAGCACCGGTTCTTCCAGCGCAACGGGTTGCTTCAGGGTTTGCAAACCCTGCCAGGCCCACAAGCCACCGCCGGCAGCAGCGAGCACGAATACAGCAACAACGATCAGTAACTTCTTGAACACGCGAATCAATCCAGTCTTGCCGGTGAACCGACGATTGTCGCAAGTCGCTGGTCAACAGGCAAATCGTGCCCGGCCAGATTGCGAACCGGCACCACCCCGACAACACTGTTGCTGAGCCAAAGCCCCTGACAGCTGCCGCCCAACAGTGTATCAAGCGTCAGTGGCATCTCCCGGAATTCGTGGCCGGCAATTCTCAGCCGGTCAAGCACGTAACGACGCATCACACCCGCAACCGCCAGGGTTGAAGCGGGCGGTGTCAGCCATACGTCTTCAAACAGCATGAACAGATTGGTCCGGGTGCCTTCCACCACATGGCCATCACGATTGCTCATCAGCACCTCAAAGACATCCCCTTGAAGCTCCCTGGCCGCCATCACCTGCTCAAGTCGGTTCAACGACTTGATCCCGGCCAGAAGCGGGTTCACTGTCAGCGGAACACGGGAGAAGTCGGCCACCACACCTTCCGGCCCGGGAACACTGGGGAAAGCGGAATGGGACACAATGAGAGACGGCTTCATGCGGGGCTCCGGGCGGTAGCCCCGCCCGCCCGAACCACGGGTGAGGGTCAGTTTGAGCACCCAGTTTAAGGACGGGTACAGGCCGGAATATCGTTCCAGGGCGCGAGCGCAGGCTGCCTCAAGTTCCGGGCGCGCCACCGGGATGGCAAGCCGGCCGGCATCACGGACCATCCGGTCAAGATGATAACCCAACAGGCTGGCCTTACCGCCCATGATGGCAATGGTCTCGAACAGACCATCGCCGTAGGCAAGGCCCCGGTCTCCCGGTGGAACACCACCGTCTTCAGCCCAATACAGATCAAACACGGTAGGGTCAGTCTTCGTAACGACTTACAATCAGCGTGCCGTTGGTGCCGCCAAAACCGAACGAATTCGACAGAGCAATCCGAACGTCCGCCTCTCGGCTCTTATGCGGCACCAGGTCCAGATCACAGCCCTCGTCTGGCTCGTCCAGATTGATGGTCGGCGGCAAAACCCCGTCGCGCACGGCCAGTATCGAGAAAATGGCTTCGACAGCGCCAGCGGCCCCCAGCAAGTGGCCGGTCATGGACTTGGTGCTGCTCATGGCAAGCTTGTGTGCGTGCGCACCAAACACCGACTTGACCGCTGCCACTTCCGCTACATCCCCGACCTGGGTGGAGGTGCCATGGGCATTGATGTAGTCAACCTGTTCCGGTTGCAGACCTGCGTCACGGATGGCGTTAACCATGGACCGGCCGGCACCTTCGCCACTGGCGGGGGGCGCCGTGATGTGATGGGCATCATCGCTCATGCCAAAACCGATCACCTCGCCATAGATGGTGGCTCCGCGAGCCCGAGCATGCTCCAGCTCCTCCAGCACCACCACCCCGGCACCGTCACTCAATACGAAACCGTCACGGCCCTTATCCCAGGGACGACTGGCTTTTTCCGGCTCATCGTTACGGGTTGATAACGCACGGGCCGACGAAAAGGCCGCCACGCCAGAGCGGGTTGTTGCCATTTCCGAGCCACCAGCCAGCATCACATCAGCATCGCCATAGGCGATGGTCCGGGCAGCGTAGCCAATATTATGGGTGCCGGTGGTGCAGGCGGTGACAATGGCAATATTCGGCCCCTTGTAACCAAAGCGAATGGCAGCGTTGCCAGAGATCATGTTGATAACAGAGGCGGGCACAAAAAACGGAGACACCTTGCGGGGGCCGGATTTCTCCATCTGGATCACGTTCTTCTCGATGTACTCCAGGCCACCGATGCCGGATCCGATGGCAATACCAACCCGCTCCTTGTCGAGATCGCCAAACTGCTCCAGGCCACTGTCATCAACCGCCTGCTGGGCAGCAATCAGGCCATAATGAATAAAAGCATCCAGTTTGCGCGCTTCCTTGCTGGACAGGTAGGGTTCAATATCAAGATCCTTGATCGCACCTCCAATACGGGTGCCATAGTCAGTTGCATCAAACCGATCAATCAGCCCGATACCGCTGCGCCCTGCCCGGATGGCAGCCCATGACGACTGTACATCATTCCCCACCGGAGACAGCATTCCCATGCCCGTGACAACAACCCGTCGTTTACTCATAACCCTGTTCACCCGATTATTCCGTGTAACATCCAAACACTGAGACTTTCGTTCCACCAATAAAAAAGCCGTCCTTCATCAACCCCAAAGGACGGCTTTAGCCTGGCTATCTGATCAGCAGAGTATCAGGTGTGCGCGACGATGTAGTCGATCGCGTCCTGAACCGTGCCCAGCTTTTCGGCCTCTTCATCAGGAATTTCAGTCTCGAATTCCTCTTCCAGGGCCATAACCAGCTCAACAGTGTCCAGTGAGTCAGCGCCAAGATCCTCTACAAAAGAAGATGTGTTCTGAACCTCGGACTCTTTCACGCCCAACTGTTCACAAACAATCTTCTTAACGCGCTCTTCAACTGTACTCATAATGTCCTCACTTTATGTGTCAACCAAGCAACTCTATGGCTGCCAGTTTAGTTTAAACCCTACCTGCAAACAAGCAGGGATTCTGTCAAACATGTTGTGCGACAAGGGGTTGCACATCAGCCCGCAACGAGCTTAACCCATGTACATGCCGCCATTCACATGAATGGTTTCTCCGGTAACGTAAGCAGCGCCTTCCGAAGCCAGGAACGCCACCACCGAGGCAACCTCCTCCGGTGACCCGAGGCGACCAGCCGGTATGATTTCCAGCATAGCCTCACGCTGCTTATCGTCCAGTTTTTTGGTCATATCCGTGTCAATAAAACCGGGCGCCACGCAATTGGCGGTAATGCCACGGTTGGACATCTCTTTCGCCAGGCTACGAGTGAAACCCTCCACCCCGGCCTTGGCTGCACAATAATTACCCTGCCCGGGGTTGCCCATACCGGCCACCACCGAGCTGATGTTGATAATCCGGCCCCAACGGGCCTTGGCCATGCCGCGAAGCACCGCCTTACTGGTGCGATACACACTGGAAAGGTTGGTTTCCAGCACGGCAGCCCAGTCATCGTCTTTCAGACGCATCAGCAGGTTATCACGGGTGATACCGGCATTGTTGACCAGGATCGCAGGCGCACCGGATTGTTCAGTCAACTGCTTCACGCCCGCTTCAATACTTTCCGGTTCGGCTACGTTCATCACGATGCCATAACCCTGGTAGCCGGCTTCTTTCAGTCCACTGGTGATGGCCTCTGCGCCGGCTTCACTGGTCGCGGTACCAATGACTTCTGCACCCTGCCGGGCCAGCTCATGGGCAATGGCTTTCCCAATACCACGGCTTGCACCGGTAACCAGCGCAACCTTGCCTTCCAAAGACATAAACAACTCCGTTTATCAGGACTGGCCGAATGCCGCCAGGGCGCCGGCCAGAGAATCGGGATCTTCAATACCGTGCACCGGCAAACCGCGCTCAATCCGCTTGATCAACCCGGCAAGCACTTTACCAGCACCGCATTCAACCGCAACCGTCACTCCTTCATCACTGAGCGTGCGGATCGAGTCCGTCCACAACACAGGAGAGTATAGCTGCTTCAGCAGATTGCTCTTGAGCGTGTCTGCGTCTTTGACAACAGTAGCATTCACATTCTGGACCACCGGGATGACAGCATCGTTAAACCGGACATCTTCCAGGGCTTCGGCCAACTGTTCGGCAGCACCTTTCATCAGGGCACAATGGGACGGCACACTCACCGGCAGCGGCATCGCCTTCCGCGCCCCGCGGCCCTTACAGGCTTCAATAGCCCGCTCAACGGCAGCGGCGGAGCCGGCAATAACCACCTGCCCCGGGGCGTTAAAGTTCACCGCAGCCACCACATCGCCCTGGGCCGCCTCTTCACAGGCCGCAACAACGTCTGCGTCTTCGAGCCCCAGAATGGCAGCCATGCGACCTTCACCGGCAGGGACAGCATCCTGCATAAGTTCGCCACGAAGCTGAACCAGTTTGACTGCTTCAATGAAGTCCAGACTTTCCGCGGCCACCAGCGCGCTGTACTCGCCCAGGCTATGACCTGCGACGAAATCAGGACGTGGCCCATCCGAGACACACCACTGGCGCCAAAGGGCAACACTGGCGGTTAACAGGGCCGGCTGGGTAACCATGGTCTGATTCAGCTCTTCAGCAGGACCGTGCTGGCACAGGTGCCAGAGATCGTAGCCAAGAACGTTAGACGCCTCATCGAAGGTTTCGCTGATCATTGGCCACGCCTCGGCAGCATCCTTAAGCATGCCGACCGATTGGGAGCCTTGTCCGGGGAAAATAAACGCTGATTTCATAAGCGGAATCTTATCGTCATTGATGGGTTACTGGAGATTAGCCAATAGTACAATTCAGGCCAATTATCCGCGATTAACCCTGAAAATGCGGGTCTACTTTAGTCGGGACCCGACCGGGACAGGCATCATAACATCAGATCATCGAGTCTTTCGTTGATCCTTCGTGGCACTTCGAGCTCCACTTCCCGAACGGCCTGGCGAATAGCGGCCAGCATGGCGCGCTCGTTGGCATTGCCATGGCTTTTAATGACCACGCCCTGGAGCCCAAGCAGGCTCGCACCGTTATGACGGGACGGGTCCATCAACTGAAGGAGGCGGCCAATAATCGGTTTTGCCAACCAGCCCACAAAGCGACCATAAAGCGAGCGGGTAAATGCCTGCTCAAGAAGCTCGATCAGCAACCCGGCGACACCTTCGCCGGTTTTCAATGCAATGTTGCCGACAAAACCGTCACAGACTACTACATCGGCGACATCCCGAAACAGGTCACTGCCCTCGACATAACCAATGTAATTGATGGTGTCGCATTGGGCTAACATATGGGAGGCAAGGCGAACCTGCTCGTTGCCCTTGATCTCTTCCTCGCCAACATTCAGCAAAGCAACACGAGGCTCAGGCTGGGCACAAATGGCCGAGGCCATGAGCGACCCCATCAGCGCATACTGATACAGGTTCTCCGCCGTGGAATCGACATTCGCACCGAGATCCAGAACGTGGCAACGGCCACGGAGGGAAGGAATAAGTTTGGCGATGGCCGGCCGTTCAATACCGGGATACATGCGGATAATCGACCGGCCGAACGCCATCAGGGCGCCGGTATTGCCAGCACTGACACACCCCTGGGCCTCGCCGTCCCGGACAAGCCCGAGCGCAATAGCCATGGAGGAGTTTTTCTTATGACGAATGGCGTGGGAAGGGCGCTCGTTCATGCGTACCACATCCGCCGCCTCAACGATGCGAATCCGTTCGTGCCCATCAATCAACAAGGCCTCGAGCTCGCTCCGGATTCCCACCAGAACAAGACTCAAGGCCTCATTTTCACGCACTGCTTCCAGCGAAGCATGAACCACCACCTCGGCGCCACGATCACCGCTCATGGCGTCGATAGCAATGGTGACCGGTTTACTCACCGCTCGTCCATGCGTCACGGGTCAGAAGGGTATCCCGACGATCTTACTCGTCGCGAGCCTCAACAACCTGCTTTCCGCGGTAAAAACCGTCCGGAGAGACGTGGTGACGACGATGAACTTCGCCGGTGGTTGCGTCTGTAGACAGAGCGGCGGCGCTCAGTGCGTCGTGCGAACGGCGCATGCCACGCTTGGAACGGGTCTTGCGATTTTGCTGTACAGCCATGGTTATGCTCCTGACCTATTTACGAAAACGTTAATGCTTTGTCGTCTTGAGACCCGCCAGAACACTGAACGGGTTATCTTCTCTTTTCTTTACCTCTGGCTCACTGGCAACGTTTGATGGTTCCAGTGCCTCCAGGTCTTCCTTTGCCGGGCATTCGTCCCTCTCATGGAGAGGAAAGGGTGGTAATACCAGCAATAGCTCGTCTTCCACCATGGCCCACAAGTCTGCGCTGAAGTCCTCGAACAGAAAGGGTTCCAGTGCTTTCGGCAATCGTTGGGCCTGCTCATCGTTGATGACCAACCCGAGATCAAAACGGGATTCCAGTGTCGTATGCATATCAGTCATGCAACGCTGGCACTCCAGTGTGACCGGCGCAGACAGCTCGCCCGACACAACCCTTCGGCGCTCACTATCCTGATAAAAGGACAGCTTAACATGGCATTCACTGCCATCCTGCAAGCCAGGAACTGCTTCTCGAAAACGAGCGAGACCCTTGAGTGGAACTACCCCCTCAAGTGTTCTGTTCTGCTCAGCCAGCCGGATAGGGTCAACGGATTTCGGCAGTTCGGCGATCGGCGCTTTAGACATAGGCGCGCAATTTTAGGGGCGCGACCCGCCTCTGTCAAAGACTTAATCCACTTTCTGTCGGGGGTTCCGCTCCGTGTAGGGGTATTTTACGATATGGACCGGTAAACCTGACAGATCCATCAATCCACCATCTCTATAAGGCAGCCATGACCTCACCCGGCCTTTTGCTAGCGTCATCATCCCCTTACCGCAAACGCCTGCTCGACCAGCTCGGCCTGCCCTTTGAGACCGCCAGCCCGAATATCGACGAATCGCCGCTACAAGGCGAACTACCGGATGCCCTGGCGGTTCGACTGGCCACCCAAAAAGCCCAGGCGCTTGCACCGGAGCACCCCGGAAAACTCATCATCGGCTCGGACCAGGTCGCCGCCCTGCCGGACGGCACACTGTTAAGCAAACCAGGCAGCCATGAGCGGGCGCTTGAACAACTCAGCCGGAGCAGCGGGAAAAGCGTGCATTTCCTCACCGGCCTGGCGGTGCTCGACACCCGGACAGGCGTTCTCGAACACTGCTGCGAAACCTTTATTGCACATTTCCGCGACCTTACCAGGGAGGAAATCAGCAACTACCTGCACCGAGAGCAACCCTATGACTGCGCTGGCAGCTTCAAGATGGAGGGGTTAGGCATAACCCTGTTCAAGGGGTTGGAAGGGCGAGACCCCAACAGCCTGATTGGATTGCCACTGATTGCCCTGAACGAGATTCTGATCCGGCTCGGTAACAACCCACTGCTACACCCCGAACCATAATCCGGGGTGCAGCGGGCAGTTAACGCAATTCGAGGCGCGATTCCAACATACGGGTAGCGACACCCTCGCCGACCGAGACGCCCAACTGGTCCACAAGCTCACGGAAGGGCGAGCGACGGCGACTGTAGTCCACCAGCTTCTCCTCACCCACCAACTGACGGGCCACCCAGGAGGTGCTGCCCAGCCCGTCCACCAGCCCCAGCTCAACAGCTTGCTCGCCACTCCACACCAGACCGCTGAACAACCGCTCGTCGTCTGCCAGGCGATCACCCCTGCCCTCTTTTACGGCACTAATGAACTGCTGGTGAGTGTTTTCCAGCACGCTCTGCCAGAAAGCAACATCTTCATCGCGCTCAGGCGAGAACGGGTCAAGGAAAGCCTTGCTCTCTCCGGCGGTATAAAGGCGGCGATCCACACCGATTTTGTCCAGCATTTCACTGAACCCGAATCCACCGGCAATAACGCCGATCGATCCCACCAGGCTGGCCCGATTGGCGTAGATTTCATCAGCCGCCGCCGCGATGTAATAAGCACCAGAGGCGCCGATGTCCGAGATAACCGCGTAGACCTTCTTGTCTGGGTACTCTTCCCGTAGGCGTTTAATTTCATCGTAGACGTAGCCTGCCTGCACCGGGCTGCCGCCGGGGCTGTTGATCCTTAACACCACTGCCTTTGAGCGCTCAGCCTCAAAGGCATTGCGCAGTGATGTCACCAGGTTATCAGCGCTCGCCAGCTCGTCTGCGGCAATAGTGCCCCTGACCTCCACCAATGCGGTGTGGTGACCGGCAACAGAATCAACACTGTCACCAAGAGGCGAACGTATAAAGAAAAGCAGCGCAAACAGGTAACCAAACGTCAAAATCTTGAAAAAGATCCCCCAGCGACGGCTTCGGCGCTGCTCTGCCTGCAGCGACATCACCAGCTTCTCGATCAGTCGCCAGTCGCGCCCCGATTCCGGCGGCAACGCCGGCTCTTTACTGCCAAACAAACCTCGCTTTCGCGCCGGCGCACTCTGCTCAGGCTCTGCAGGCTTGTCACCCCAGCCCGGCTCCTTATCCGATTCCCAGTCACTCATCCGCTATTCCTTAACCACAAACGATCATAGCCCCAGCGTACGCCGAAGCTCATCAACAGAACTCACTACCGCGTGGGGATCATACTGTTCCAGCACGTCACGCTTATGCACTCCCCACTCAACCCCGATCGCCGGCATACCAATACGGCGAGCCATATCCAGGTCGTAGCGGGTGTCACCGATCATCACCGCCTGCTCAGGCCGGTAACCGTAGAAATCCAGAATTTCCTCAAGCATCAGCGGGTCGGGCTTGGATTTGGTTTCGTCAGCACACCGGGTAATGTCGAAATGGGTGCCCAGCCCGCTGGAGGTAAGTGCCACTTCCAGACCCCGGCGGCTCTTGCCGGTGGCCACCGAACAACTCCGGCCGGAGCCACGCAAGTCGGCCAGTATGTCCGCCATACCCTCGAATACGTTCTGGGGCGTGGTCACTTTCTGGAAAAAGTAACCCGCGTAACCCTCCCGAATCCGCATCATTTCCTCGCGACTCAACCCCGGGTACAGACGCTCCAGAGCCTCGATCATGCCCAGCCCAATAATATCCCGATAGGCTTCGCGCTCCAGCTCCGGGTACCCCAGCTCGGTTGCAGCCTGGTGCAAGCTGTCTGCAATATGGTCCACGGAATCAATGAGCGTTCCGTCCCAGTCAAAAATAACAACCTTTACATCCATCAATAACTACCCTTGCTACGCTGCTCAAGTTCTTTGAGCACCTTGGCGAATGGCTCATCATACGGCGCTTCGAGGCTCATTGCCTCATCAGATCCCGGCAATGTGAACTCGAGGGCCCTGGCATGAAGCATCAGCCGCTGCCCACCGATGGCCCGAAATGCCTTGAGACTGGCATCGTCCATATATTTGTCATCGCCGGCTATCGGGTGACCAGCCGAGGCGCTGTGCACGCGAATCTGGTGCGTACGACCGGTTACTGGCGACGCCTGCACCAGACTGTACCCCTGGTATTGCTGCAAACAGCGAAACAGCGTCAGCGATTCCTTGCCTTCGGGACTTACTTTCACCCGCCGCTCGCCATTCGGCATCTCATAGCGCAGGAGCGGCTCATCAACCCGACCAATGCCTGCTGGCCAGGTGCCCGCCACCAGGGCGTGATAATGCTTACGAATGCGTTTGTGCCGCAGTTCATCCTGGAGAAAACGCAACGCCGACCGTTTTTTAGCCACCATCACCAAACCGGACGTATCCCGGTCCAGTCGATGCACCAACTCCAGGAACTTTGCCTGCGGCCGGGCCGACCTGAGCACTTCGATCAAACCAAAACTCAGACCACTGCCACCATGAACGGCAATACCCGAGGGCTTGTTCACCACCAGCATATCGTCATTTTCAAAGACCACCGCCGCTTCCATAACCGATTGCACCCGATCACCGGGCGTAGGCGACTCCGGCTTGCTCTTCTGGACAATCGGCGGAATGCGCACCACGTCGCCAGCCTGAAGGCGGGAATCCGGCCTTACTCGACCTTTGTTAACCCGCACCTCACCCTTGCGAACAATTCGATACACAATGCTTTTCGGCACGCCCCGCAGGCGGGCGAGGAGAAAGTTGTCAACCCGCTGGCCGGCCATATCCTCGTCCACCGTCACCCACTGGACACCCTTCTGCACCTGGCCTGCCGGCAACTCTCCGCGATGCCCATCAGAGGACACCGGTCCTGCCCGGCCCGATCCCCCACGGGACGGATTGCCGCGTTTTGGCGGCTGACGACGGGCTACTGGCTTGCGCGACATGGGATACCTTTTACTGGGTGATAAACGCGGGATTGAACGAACACCGCTTTACTGTTATATTCCGGCGTGCTCTGCCGTTTGTCTACGGCCTGACGAACTCTGGTCAGAAGCCGGAGCGGCAGCAGTATACCGACACTGATTAAGAGATTGAACGCCGAAGCCCAATCATTACCGGGCCCGGCGTGAAACAAACTCCCGGACCACAGGGCAGACCCAGAGAGGCTGCGGCCTGCTCCGGGAGAGGAAAAACCGACCGGAAAACCGTCGGGCGACATCGCGAAGAATCACTACCATGCAAACCCGGGCCGTCCAGCAAACCAATACGACGTGAGACCCAGGAGTTTGTGTGAACCTGAAAACGGATATTATGCGTCAACAGACACTCACCCTATTCGACCTCTCCCTGCTGTCAGGCAGGCGGATCGTCGGCGGTGGTCTCAGACTTACAGGATCAAGCCCCATAAGGGTCTGATCCGTCTGGCCGCCGGCCCGCCCTGCTGTAACAGGGCCCGCGGCACGCACATCCCGCTTCGCTGATGCGAATCCCCCCGGTTTTCTGTCACTAACAAACGACAGGAACCCTTTCTTTCCATGAAAAGAATGCTGATCAATGCAACTCACCCTGAAGAGTTGCGCGTAGCTCTGGTAGACGGCCAACGGCTTTTTGACCTGGATATCGAATCCAGCACCCGCGAACAGAAAAAAGCCAACATTTACAAAGGCCGGATCACCCGTGTAGAACCCAGCCTTGAAGCGGCGTTCGTCGACTTTGGCGCAGAGCGTCATGGCTTCCTCCCGCTGAAGGAAATCTCCAAAGAGTACTTCAAGAAGTCTCCCGGCCAGATCGAAGGCAAGATCAACATCAAGGACGTCCTGTCTGAAGGGCAGGAAGTCATCGTACAAGTTGATAAAGAAGAGCGTGGCAACAAGGGCGCAGCCCTGACCACCTTTATTTCTCTGGCCGGCCGCTACCTGGTGCTGATGCCCAACAACCCACGCGCCGGCGGCATCTCCCGCCGTATTGAGGGTGATGACCGTTCCCAACTGAAAGATGCCATGAACGGCGTACAAGTGCCGAAATCCATGGGAATCATCGTACGCACCGCTGGAATTGGCCGTACCACCGAAGAGCTCCAGTGGGACCTTGATTACCTGGTGCAGTTCTGGGAAGCCATTACCCAGGCGGCTGGCGAGCGCAAGGCGCCATTCCTGATTCACCAGGAAAGCAACGTTATCATCCGGGCGGTTCGCGACTACCTCCGCCAGGACATCGGCGAAGTCCTGATCGACGCCGACGGCGTTTACGAAGATGTACTCAGCTTTGTACGCGCCGTGATGCCCACCTTCGAGAACAAGATCAAGCTGTACAAGGATGAGATCCCTCTGTTCAGCCGCTATCAGATCGAAGGCCAGATCGAAACCGCGTTCCAGCGGGAAGTGAAGCTGCCCTCCGGCGGCTCCATCGTGATCGACCCCACTGAAGCACTGGTCTCCATTGATATCAACTCCTCCCGGGCCACCAAAGGTCACGATATCGAGGAAACTGCCCTGCAGACCAACCTGGAAGCGGCTGAAGAAATCGCTCGCCAGCTGCGCCTGCGGGACATGGGCGGGTTGATCGTTATCGATTTCATCGACATGACACCCGCCAAACACCAGCGCGAAGTCGAGCAGAAAATGCGTGAAGCCCTGGAAATCGACCGGGCCCGCGTTCAGGTCGGCAAGATTTCCCGCTTCGGCCTGCTGGAGATGTCACGTCAGCGCCTGCGCCCATCACTGGGTGAAACCCGCAGCGAAGTGTGCCCGCGCTGTGAAGGCCAGGGCACTATCCGGGGTATTGAATCCCTGGCCCTGAGCATCATGCGACTGATCTACGAAGAGTCGTCCAAGGAAAAGACTGCCGAAGTCCGCGCCATCGTGCCGGTGTCCGTGGCTACCTTCCTGCTGAACGAAAAACGCAAGCAGTTGGCCGACATCGAGGCACGCCAGGGCGTTTCCGTGGTGGTTGCTCCGGTGCCAAATATGGAAACACCGCACTTCGAGATCATCCGTCTGCGTCAGGATGAAGCAACCCCTGAGCACATTGCCAGCCATCAGGTTGCTCAGGAATACAACGAGCGGGAAGAAGAAAGCGCCGAAGTACAGACCACCGAAAAGCCGGTTCGTGAGCAGGCTGCCGTGAAGGCCATCCGCCCCACAGCCCCTGCCCCGACAGCACCCCAGGCCGCCGCTGAACCTGCGGGGCCAGAAGAAGGCCTGTTCCGCAAGCTCGGCAAGAAAATTGCCTGTTTCTTCCGCGGTGAGCAGGAGCAAACCGACACCAAACAAGCCGCCGGTAACCGTGACCGCGCCGGAGACCGTCGTAACCAGGGCCGCCAGGACCGCCGCAAATCACGGGTAGCCCGTGACGACCAGCGCCAGGGTGGCAATCGCACCGGAAACGACCGCCGCCAGAGTGGCCAGCCAAACCGCGCTGATGATAACCGCAACCGTAATCGCGGCAACCGCAACGATGACCAGTCCCGCGGTGCCCAGAATCGTTCAGGGCAGCAGGACAAGGCCGGCGATAACCGCGGTGCGGACACAAAAGGCAGTGAGAACCGTCGGGACAACCGCAAGGACTCACAGGGTCGCAACCAGAACCGCAATCGTCCGCAGCGCGATGCGAAAGACCAGAAAGACAATCGCGAACCGCAACAAGATGCCCAGAAGGCGCCGGCCGAGAACAAGCAGGGTGGTGACGACAAACGTCGCAAGCCACGCCGCCAGCGTAATCGCGACGGCTCACCTGCCGAGTCTCCGGCCAGCACACCGGCCGCTCGCAAGGCAGAACGCAGCGAAAGGCACCAGAAGGATACTCAGCCCGAGAAAGGCGTAGAGACCGATAACGAAGAGGCGAAGCAACAACCAGCCCAGCAACCGGTTGAACAGCCCAAGAAGGTTGAAGCACCGAAGAGCGCTGCCGCCGAAGACAAGGCCACGGTGGAGACACCCAAGGCTGACAAGCAGGAACAACCGAAAGCCGACAAGGTGCCGGAAGAGAAAGCCGAGCAACCTGCCCAGCCGGCAGAGCAAGGCAACCAGGCTGACGGCCAGAAGGCGAGCGAAACAACCGACGCAAAGGCTGACGCCGCGAAGCCGGCTGACGCGCCTGAATCCGGTAACGCCGAGAAGGACAAGGAGCCCAGGGAACCCCGCAAGGCTCGCCCGGCAAACCGTCAGCGCAAACCGAAAGCCGCAGACAAGGCTGCAGATAGCGCCAATACTGAAGCGCCGGCCACCAAGACCGACAGCGAAGCAAAAGCAGCAGAGCCAACTGACAAGCCGGAAGCAACGCCGAAGTCCGAGAGCAAGCCTGCTGAAGCGACGGAAGCTTCAAAGACCGAAAGCAAGGCAGCAAACAGCGAAACGGCAAATGCCCCGAAGGCTGAAAAGGCAGAGCAGGCTGAAACTGCCGAAAAGCCCGGGGGTGAAGAACCAAAAGCTCAGCCAGAGAGCCCCGAGCCCGAGGCCAAGGCTGACCAGGCAGAACCTGAAGCTGAGTCTAAGACTGACGCAGAGCCCAAGGCAGAAGCAAAAGCCGACGATGCGCAGAACGCCCCCGCACAGGACGAAATGCCAGACGTTCCGGTCACTCCGGGCCGTGCATACAATGACCCACGTGAGGTCCGTAAGCGCCAGCGTGCGGCCGCCGAAGCCAAGAAGGCCGGGAGTAACTGAATATGCTGACCAATTCGGATATCGAGGCGCTGGAAGACATACTGTTCGCCGAGCCCTGGGGAGATGAAGCCCTGGATTTCTTCGGGTTCCACGGTGTGGTGTGTGCCAGCGTTATCGGCCCGGTCAGCCTCGAGGCGGAAGATATCTTCCGCCTCGCCACCGGCGCAGACACCCTGCCGGACGGCAAGGTACCGGAGGTCTTCGCTCACTGCGTGAAGGTATTGGCTTCTGATATGGCCCATGCCCTGGACATGGGGCAACCCCTGGAATTGCCCGAACCGGAAGACGGCGATCCCATGAACGCACTGGAAAACTGGTGCGCCGGGTTTGTTGATACCTTCCTGGAAAATGAAGAGGCCTGGCTCGATGCCGCCAGCGAGGAAGACGTCGCGGACCTGATGGTGCCGATGCTTACCCTGTCCGGCCTGTTCGAGGACGAGGACTTCCAGAACGTGCGTAACGATGAGAAGTTATCAGGTCGCATGGCGGAAGCCATTCCGGATTCACTGACGGACCTCTACCTGCTGTTCCACGCACCGGACTAAGCGCTCACCGGTTGCCTGAAATGATGCCAGACGGGCTCCAGCCCCTCTGGCATTTTCATGATACGGCCAAGCTCACACCAGGGCGCACCGGGAAAATGAAAGTCGCTGCCCTGAGACGCCAGCAACTGCTCCCGTCTTGCCAACTCTGCCACAAAACCAAGATCACCACTGGACTGCCCGGATACCGATACCTCAATGGCCCGACCACCAGCCCGGCGAAAATCCGCTGTCAGTTCACGCAGGCGGGTTGCCGTCAGCCGGTATTTTCGGGGATGCGCAAGCACAGCGATGCCGCCAGCATCAGTGATCCATTGCACCACTTCAGATAATTCGGGCCAGCAGGCCTTCACATCACCGGGCTTACCGGAGCCAAGGTAGCGTTTGAACGCATGGGCGGTCTTTGGCACCACCTCGGCGTTTACCAGAACCTGGGCAAAATGCGGTCGTCCGGGCACATCGCCTCCGGCCAGGGCTGTCGCTTTCTCCAGCAACCCGTCAACCTTCAGGCGAGCCAGCCTATCGGCAATCAACCGCGCTCGCTGCCACCGGTTCTCGTTCTGCTGCGCCAGCGCCTCCAGAAAGGCCGAATCCGCTTCATCGAAGTCCAGGCCGACCACATGAATGGTGTGGCTGCGCCAGACACAAGACAGCTCAACACCGCTAATCAGTGACAGCCCCAGTTCCTGCCCCCGGGCGCGAGCCTGAGCGAGACCAGCAATGGTGTCATGGTCGGTCAGTGCAAGATGGCTGACACCCTGCTCTGCTGCCCGAGCGACCAGGTCCTCCGGCGTTAACGCACCATCGGATGCGGTGCTATGGCAATGCAGATCAATGCACGGTTTCGGGTCTTGAGGTATAGTCACAAACAGTCCTGAACTGGGCGATAGCCGCCAGTGTACCAGTGTTGGCTATCCGGCCCTAACCAAACCGAGATTTGCACCGGAGCACCCATGTATTACGCCATTATCAGCGAAGATGTCCCCAACAGTCTGGCCCTTCGGATGACCGCCCGCCCGGCTCATGTTGCAAGGCTGGAAGCACTGAAAGCCGAGGGGCGTTTGCTGGTAGCCGGCCCCCACCCGGCCATCGACTCCCCGGACCCGGGCGAAGCCGGGTTCAGCGGCAGCCTGGTCATCGCCGAGTTCGAATCACTGGAACAGGCACAGGCGTGGGCGGATGCCGACCCGTACATTGAAGCAGGGGTGTATCAATCCGTGACCGTCAAGCCCTACAAGGTTGTGCTGCCCTGAGCTGGTGATAGCGTAACCAGACAACACTGCATGAGCGGATTGTAACCCGCGATTGCTTGAATACCCGTCACTGTGTGACAAAATTGCGTGTTTGAATGACCGTCAATAGACCATACCAGGGAACGTAATCCGTGACATCGCTCCGTCTTCTTCTCAGCCTTTTGCTTATCATCGCTTCGGTTTCCGTCGCTCAAGCCCGCACCGTATGGGTTGACGACAAGCTCTACCTGCCCGTTCGATCCGGAGCCGGCTCCCAGTTCCGGATTATTGAAAACGCGGTTCCCAGCGGCACACCGCTGGAGGTGCTGGAAGTAGGCGATGGTTACACCAAGGTGAGAACTCCCAAAGGCACTGAAGGCTGGGTTTCAAGCCAGTATCTCAGCAACCAGCCGATTGCCGCAGACCGGTTACGACGCGCCACCCAGCAACTGGAGCAGGCGCGATCGGAGCTCACGAGTGTCCGCGAGCAGTTGTCGGCCGTTACGGAAGAACGTGACAACCTGCAGAATGCCGAAAGCAGCCTTTCCAACCGCGCAGGTGAACTTCAGGAAGAACTCACCCGAATCAAGAATATCGCGGCGGACTCCATCAACCTGGAGCGACGCAACCGGGAGCTGCGCGAGGAGAATCAGAAACTGCGTAACGACCTGGAAGTACTGACGGCAGAGAATGAACGGCTTGAAGCCAGCAAGGATTCCGATTTCATGCTGCTAGGCGCCGGCCTGGTGCTCGGCGGTGTTCTGCTGGCCCTGCTCATTCCGATGCTCAAACCAACAAGAAAAACCGACAACTGGGCCTAAATGCCATGAAAGACTACTCGGAAAAACGTGACTTTCACCGGATGCAGGTAAACAGCCGCATTGAAATCACCAATGCCAGGGGCGATACATTCACCGGCATCTGCCGGGACCTGAGCGCCGCGGGCATGCAGCTGTTTATTGACGAGGCTGTCGCCGTGGGCAGTGAACTCAGAACCCGCCTGGAAGGCGCAGATAACCAGCTACCCCCGCTGGAGACCGTGTGTGAGGTCATTCGTTGCGAGCCAGAGGGCGAAGGTTATCTGATCGGCGTCAACATCACAGAAGTTACCCAATAAAAAACGGCGGCCTTCTGGCCGCCGTTTTTTATTTCTCCAGGACACCCCCAGGTCAAACCAGGGGCTTCTCGGATACGATGATGCCATTGTTATCGGCATACACGTAATGCCCCGGGTGAAAGGTCACGCCGTGGAAGGTAACCGGAATGTTCAGGTCACCAATACCACGCTTTTCAGTCTTCCGGGGAACCGTGCCCAGGGCCTGCACACCCAGGTGGGTCTGGCCAATTTCGTCCACATCCCGGATGCAGCCGTAAATTATCAGCCCGGCCCAGCCATTCTCTGCGGCTTTCTCGGCCAGCATGTCGCCCAGCAACGCATTGCGCTTGGACGCACCACCGTCTACCACCATTACTCGCCCGTTGCCTGGCAGACCTACCTGCTCCTTGACCACGGAGTTGTCTTCAAAGCACTTCACGGTAACGATTTCGCCGCCAAACTGGCGCACACCACCATAGTTGTTGAAGCCAGGCTCAACCACCTGCACTTCCGGAAACTCGTCGCACAGATCCGGCGTAATGATCTTGCTCACCTGCTACTCTCCTTTTCCGAAATGTTAGCGTTTTCCGAATACTCGCGCTCAGTCAATCTTCTCGTCAGCCAGGAAGAACCAGGTATCCAGCACGGAATCCGGGTTCAGGGATACCGTATCGATACCCTCGTCCATCAGCCACTTGGCCAGGTCCGGATGATCAGACGGGCCCTGACCGCAGATGCCGATGTACTTCCCAGCCTTTTTACAGGCCTGGATAGCGTTGGACAACAGGGCTTTGACGGCATCATTCCGCTCGTCAAACAGATGCGCAATGATACCGGAATCCCGGTCGAGGCCCAGAGTCAGCTGCGTCAGATCGTTGGAGCCAATTGAGAAACCGTCGAAGTGCTCCAGGAACTGTTCAGCCAGAATCGCGTTGGCCGGCAGCTCACACATCATGATAACGCGCAGGCCATTGTCGCCACGCTTGAGGCCATTCTCCGCCAGCAGGTTAACCACCTGTTCGGCCTCGCCCACGGTGCGAACGAACGGTACCATTACCTCAACGTTGGTCAGGCCCATGTCGTTACGGACTTTCTTGAGCGCCCGGCACTCCAGCTCGAAACAGTCGCGGAAGGTTTCGGAGATATAACGGGATGCGCCACGGAAGCCCAGCATCGGGTTCTCTTCGTCCGGCTCATACAGGGTGCCGCCAATCAGATTGGCGTACTCGTTGGATTTGAAGTCAGACAACCGCACAATGACCTTCTTCGGCGCGAATGCTGCGGCCAGGGTCGAAATACCTTCAACCAGCTTGTCGACGTAGAAATCCACCGGGGAGGTGTAGCCGGCAATACGCTTGTCGACTGTCTGTTTGATATCGCGGGGCAGGCCGTCGTAGTTCAGCAGCGCCTTCGGATGAACACCTATCATGCGATTAATGATGAACTCAAGGCGAGCCAGGCCAACACCTTCGTTGGGCAGCGCCTGGAAGTCAAAAGCCCGGTCCGGGTTGCCCACATTCATCATGATCTTGAACGGAATGTTGGGCATGGAATCCACGGTGTTTTCACGCAGCTCGAAGTCCAGGGCGCCTTCGTAGATCATGCCGGTGTCGCCTTCGGCACAGGATACGGTCACATCCTGGCCGTCTTTCAGTAACTCGGTGGCATCACCACAACCCACAACTGCAGGAATACCCAGCTCACGGGCGATGATCGCCGCGTGACAGGTACGGCCACCACGGTCGGTGACGATGGCGGAAGCGCGCTTCATCACCGGTTCCCAATCCGGGTCGGTCATGTCGGTAACCAGCACATCACCGGGTTGAACACGGTCCATCTCGTTAATGCTGGTGATAATCTTGACAGGACCACTGCCGATCTTGTGGCCGATACTGCGACCTTCCACCAGCACCTTACCGGTTTCTTTCAGCAGGTAGCGCTCCATCACGTTGGCTGAGGCGCGGCTCTTCACGGTTTCAGGGCGGGCCTGAACAATGTAGATCTTGCCGTCGTCACCGTCTTTGGCCCACTCAATATCCATCGGGCGCTGGTAGTGCTGTTCGATAATCATGGCCTGCTTGGCCAGCTCTTCCACTTCCGCATCAGTAATGGAGAAGCGGTTACGGTCTTCCTGCTCTACCTTGACGGTTTCCACGAACTGGCCTTCGCCTGGCTCGGAATGGTAAACCATCTTGATGGCCTTGCTCCCCAGGTTCCGGCGCAGCACCGCCGGGCGGCCAGCCTCGAGCGTAGGCTTGTGCACGTAAAACTCATCCGGGTTAACGGCGCCCTGTACAACCGTCTCGCCCAGGCCGTAGGACGACGTGATGAACACCACATCGCGGAAGCCGGATTCGGTATCCAGGGTAAACATGACACCACTGGAAGCGGTTTCACTGCGTACCATTTTCTGGATACCCGCCGACAGCGCTACCAGCTTGTGATCAAAGCCGTGGTGAACACGGTAGGAAATCGCCCGGTCATTAAACAGGGAAGCAAACACCTCTTTGACCGAAGTGCGAACCTGCTGCAGGCCAGACACATTCAGGAAGGTTTCCTGTTGGCCGGCAAAGGAGGCATCCGGCAAATCTTCTGCAGTGGCAGACGAGCGAACCGCCACAGCCATGTCTTCGTTACCATTCTGGAGTTTCGCAAATGCCTCTTTCAGGGCATTATCCAGACTATCGGGGAACGGAGTATCAACCACCCATTGGCGAATCTGGGCACCGACACGAGCGAGCTCGTTAACATCGTTTACATCAAGGGCATCAAGAGCCTGGTCGATTTTGTCTTTCAGGCCATCGGTGGCCAGAAACTCGCGATAGGCATAGGCAGTGGTGGCGAAACCACCGGGAACGGTAACGCCTGCATTGGCGAGATTACTGATCATTTCACCGAGGGAAGCGTTCTTGCCTCCAACCCGGTCAACATCGGACATTCCCAGGTGGTCAAACCAGATGATGTAATCTTCCAAAGCACGTCTCCCTTGAGTCTGTGTAGCGCGGAGTCTCGAATCTGGCGTGTATGATACTGTAACCTGCGGAAATTACCTAGGGAGCTGCGGAACAACTCCCGGCAATCAGCCAAAACCAAACCGGATACAGCCATGAAAAGAACCGCTTTTTTTATTTCGGACGGCACAGGCCTGACGGCAGAAGCACTCGGCCATGCCCTGCTTGCCCAGTTCGAGAAAATCGATTTTGAACGTATAACCGTGCCCTATATTGATGATGAAGAAAAGGCTCATGACCTGGTCAAGCGCATCAACAAGGCTGCGGAGGTAGACGGTGCCGCGCCCCTGGTTCTCGATACCATCGTTAACAGCAGTATCCGTGAAATCATCAGTACCGCCGACGGCTTCATGATCGACATTTTTGGCACGTTCCTGAGTCCGCTGGAGCAGGAACTTAATTCATCGTCGTCTTACACCGTGGGCAAATCCCACGCCATCAATAACGAAGGCAGTTACGAGCGCCGGATCAACGCGGTGAACTTTGCCCTGGATAACGACGACGGCGCTCGCACGCGACACTACAACGAGGCGGACTTGATCCTGGTGGGCGCTTCCCGAAGTGGCAAGACGCCGACGTGCCTCTACCTTGCGCTTCAATACGGCATCAAGGCGGCAAATTACCCCATTACTGAGGAAGATCTGGAGGATCAGAAACTGCCCGCGGCTCTGCGCCCCCACAAAGAGAAGATCTTCGGGCTGACGATTGAACCGGAACGACTGGCAACCATCCGGAATGAACGGCGACCGAACTCCCGCTACTCATCGATTCAGCAATGCATGCACGAAATCGAGGAAATTGAACTGATGTACAAGCGGGAGCGCATCCCCTACCTGAACACCACCGCCTATTCGGTTGAAGAGATATCCACCCGCATCATGGTCACAACGGGGCTGAAGCGCCACCGGTAACACCGGTGGCCCACACTTGCCTCAGAGTTCCTGAATGGCCATGCCGAGGCCTTCAGCCACAGCGCGGTTATCCGGGTTGGTGACCACTGCCACACTGGCGTTTTCCGGCACCAGCCAGGTATCGGCCACCCGTTGCAGCTCGTCCAGCGTCACCGCGAGCACTCGCTCCCGGAACCGGGCGCGCTGCTCCGGCGTGCGGCCAAACAGCTTGTTATGGAACGCGTGGCGAGCGGCACCGGCGGGTGACCGCGGGCGGTCCAACTGGCCGATAACACCAAGGATGGCCTCTTCAAGGGACTGGGCGTCGTGGTTTTCCATGCGCAGCCAGTTCAGAGCACCGTCGAAGTCATCAAGGGTTTCCGCCAGCCTCGGGTCTCGGTACGAGAAGAAACGGAATACGCCATTGACACTGTCCTGGCCGGCACCGCCACCATAGGCACCGCCCTTTTCCCGGATAGCACGATGCAGGAAGCCATTGCGCAGGAAACCTCCCAGAACCGTCAGCGCGGCAGCATCCGGATGGTCCACCGCAACGGTGCTGTAGGCCTTGGCACAGAAATTCACCTGCGTTGACGTCAACCAGGCCTCACGGGTGCTGTAATTGACCGGTGCCATGGCCCAGGCATCGCCCGTCCGGCCGGAATCACCCTGCCAGCAGGATTTGAGGTCATCCAGCATAGGCGCCAACTGGCCATCCTCGCCAATCAACAGGAACTGCCGGTGCTGGTTGCGGATTTTGTCGTGCAGCGCCGCCAGGCTGGCACAGAATTCAGCCAGGGCTTGGTCATCCTTCAGGGATTTATCCAGCTCTTTGGTGCCACGGATACCCGCCAGGCCACCCAAACGGAAGGTCAGCCAGGAGCCGGCACTCAACCCTTGAGCCGCAGCGCCCATGGCCAGAGCGTGGCCACTGCCAGTCACGGCCTGCTCACGGCGCGCCCGCACCTGCGCAATAATCTCGCGGATACGCTCTTTCTCATCAAACCGGACGCCGGTGTATACATCCTTCAGTAACTGGGTAAGGGCCTTGCTGTTGCGGGCCAGGGCCTTGCCGCTGAAAATCAGGTAGCCGGACACGTCCTGGACATCATCAATACGCCCCTTGGCGCTGAATGAGGCACCAATGCCGCCGGATTCCGCGGAAATCCTGTCTTGCATCTGCAGGTAATCCAGTTCACCACAACCCACTTCGGAAACGAGGGTGGTGTAGTAAGGCAGCAGCAACAGCTCCTGCTCCGACAACGCCGGTACCGGCAATACAACCTGCTGGTACACCAGGCCATTGGTGCCCCGGGAATACACGGTTGCTCCGATGTCGGCATCATAGCTGCCCTCTGGCTCGGGCATCTGCAAAGGTACATCGTCCAGGCCAACCTTTGGCAGAATGGAATCGTCATCTTTACGCAACTGGCGTTGTTCCAGAGCCTGGGCACGCTCCACAATTGCCTTCACCTCTTCCTCAGTCAGGCTGGCCTTACGGCGTGCCAGCGCTTCACGGATGGCCTGCTGGTGATGACTCTCCAGCTTTTCATCCGGGCGCAGGGTCAGGGTCACCCGGTGAGGGTTATCCAGCAGCTTGCGGCGAATCAGGCCCGGCACGTAGTCCGGATCTTTGATTTTCTCACGCAGGGTGGCCAGCACCGGCTCCAGATCCAGCAGCTCCACCGGGTCACCGCCGTGCACCATCGGCGCAATGGCGCTCATGATCAGCTGCAAACCGTAGGGGAAGCTGTCACCGGCAATCTCGCGCTGATGCAGTTCCAGCTGGTGAAGAATGGCCTCCAGGCGATCCTGGCTGATGCCCTCTTCCACCACGTTCTGCAACGTGGTTTCTACCAGGGTCTCCAGATCTGCGCGTTTCTCTGGCTCGCTACCTTCAATGCCGCAAACAAAGGTCATTTCCCGGTTGGAATCTTCCAGGCCACACATGGGTGACGGCGCGTGGCCAATACCGGTAGTTTCCAGGGCCCGCATCAGCGGCGAGGCACTGTTTTCCAGCAATACGGCAGACAACAACTGGCCTTCCAGGTTTTCCTGCAGGTCAAAGCTGTGGCCCAGCAACCAGCCCATCACAATGTGTGTTTTGTTCTCTGTGCCTTCGCCGTCATTGACCGCATAGCCCTGCTCTACCCGCAGCGGCGCGAACATGCGCTTCTCGTCGTGTACCGGCAGCTCGATTTCCAGCCGATCAAACCGCTTGAGCGCCAGCTCCTCGAACTTTTCATGGTGCTCCCGGGCGGGAATATTGCCATAGGTAGCAAAAATGGCGTTGCTCGGGTGGTAATGATGCTTATAGAACTTCACCAGGTCATCGTAGGTCAGATCAACAATATGATCCGGCTCACCGCCACTGTTGTAGTGGTAGGTGGTGGTCGGGAACAGGTGGCTGGTGAGGTTCTGCCACAACTGGGAGGTAGGCGCACTCATGGCACCTTTCATCTCGTTGTAGACCACGCCGCGGTATACCAGGTCGCTGCTTGGGTCGTCCGGTTTGTCGAATTCCAGACGATGGCCTTCCTGGGCAAAATCCAGCGGGTCCAGCTTTGAGAAAAACACCGAATCCAGGTACACCGACAGCAGGTTGTCAAAGTCCTTGCGGTTCATGCTGGCAAACGGATAGGCGGTCCAGTCGCTGCTGGTGAAGGCGTTCATAAAGGTGTTCAAAGAACGCCGGATCATCATGAAAAACGGATCGCGGACCGGATAACGTTCGCTACCACACAGCGCCGTGTGCTCAAGAATATGAGCCACCCCGGTGGAATCCATCGGGAAGGTACGCAGCGCCACAAAAAAGACGTTCTCGTCGTTGTCCGCCGCCAGGTGAAGGTGGCGGGCGCCGGTTTTCTTATGGCGATATTCCTCAACCTCAAGGTTCAGCGTGTTGATCCGGTGACTGCGAAGTTTCTCGAAGGCCGGGTGAATTGCGTTATCGGTCGCTGCAGCCATTAAGACAATCCTGTGTATTGAACAATTGGAGAATTACAGGGTAACACGTAGTATCAGATATGATGCACGGAACGGACTCAACAAGGTAGCCTGCCGCATTATGACAGACCGCACCCCCAAGCATATCGACGCCCCGGAAGTAGCCGCCTGGTGGGCGGAAAGACGCCAGTACCTGGAGCGAATCCGCAAGGTACCGGAAATAAGACAGCGCTTCTGGCGAGAAGTTGCCATTTACCTGCTGCGCCGCCTGCTATGGTCGTTCGGGTTCTTCCCGATTTTCATCGCTTTCTGGCTACCGTTCGTTCTGTCCAGTTTTAATCCGGTGGTGATGGCGTCGGATATGATCCCCCTGCTGCAAGGGTTTGTGAATTCGAACCCTGAACAACAGGCCACCACCATCAGCACCTTGACCATTGCCTGGCTGTCGATCGGTTCTTTCTTCCTGGTTTTCGATTTCGTGCTGACGCCATTTCGGTCACCGTATCAATACGAAGCCGATGTGTACATGAAGTCCTGGGAGCAGCTCAATCATGACCAGCTTCCGGACAAAATGTGATTTGGCCAGCATTCTGGCTAACTTCAGACACTTTCTGTTACATAACGTTGCAGACAGTGGGTAAGATGAAACCATAAGAAAGTATCCGGTAAGTTTGGATCACGAGGTTTCGTCATGGTCGATTTCAGACCACTACTGTTCGTAAACGCCCTTGCGTTAATGCTCCTGGTTACCGCCGGCTTTGCCTCGGTTAGAAAAGACGTGCCCGAGGTAACCGTTCCCGGCGTGACCGAAACCATAGCCGCGGCGGCGGAGCCGGTCTTGGCACCAGAGCCACGGCCAGCGCCGGCACCTGCCTTACCGGAACCCGAACAGCCCTCGCAACCGGTATCTGAAACCGCCAGCGCCACACCCTTCACCCTGCCCCCCATGCCGGAACAGCCGGAGATGGTTGCCGTGGCAGAGCCGGTTTCAGCCATCAACACCCGGCTGGACACTCCTCTGGCTGAACGCCCGGTTCAGCAATCAACCCCGGAACAGGCAAAAGAGCCGCCGCCACCGAGCACTGGCAAACTGGTCTTGCGCTCCAATGTGGTGGGCGACCAGGTCACGATTAACGGCAAGACTTATGGCGCCACCCGGCTTGATCTGGAACTGAAGCCTGGGCGCTATGACGTAACCATCGAAAAACCCGGTTACCAACCCTGGACCGACACCGTTGCACTGACCGCAGGCCAGGAGCTGACACTGGTAGGCCGCCTGGAAACCTACACCACGGTCAATTATCGCAACGGCGAATGGGTTGGTGGCGTAAGAACCGGCGACGGCACCTGGCAGGATGAGGCCGGCCTTCGCTACGAAGGACACTTTGTGGACGGCAAGTTCCACGGCACCGGTAAGGCCTGGTACCCCGACGGCAGCCGTTACGAAGGCGACTGGGACAATGGCGAGCGCCACGGTGAAGGCCAATGGCGCAGCGCTGATGGCTCCGCCTATACCGGTCAGTTCGAACGGGATCAGTTCCACGGCAAAGGCACCCTGACCCTGGACAACGGCGACATCCTCACCGGCAACTGGAGCCGCGGCCGCATGAATGGACATGGCTCGCTCACCACTGCTGATGGCATGCTTTACGTTGGTGGCTTCCGCAACGACGAATTCCATGGCCAGGGCGCCCTGACCTACCCGGACGGCCGCTCCTATGAGGGCGAATTCTCCAACGGCGAATTCCATGGCAAGGGCTCAGAAGTGTTTGCCGACGGCAAGAAGTACGACGGCCAGTACATAGAAGGCAGATTCCATGGAAGGGGCCTGCTGCGCAACCCGAACGGCAGTTCGATAGAAGCTACGTTCCGGCATGGCGAACCCTACGGACAGGTGCGCCTGACCACTGCGGCTGGCGAAGTCTTTACCGCCCGCACCACAGAACCCGGTGTGTGTTATCGGGACAAGAGTTATCGGGCAACGCAATGCCCGCAACTGGAAGGCTGGTAACCACCCGGCCGCAGTAACCACGTGTTTGCAGTAACAGGTTGAGGTAGTGACATGGCAATCAAAAACGCTCTGCTGGTGGACGACTCTAAAGTAGCAAGATTTGCGCTCAGCAAACTGCTTGAGGGTCGGGACATGGAAGTAAACATGGCGGGCTCTGCCGAGGAAGCACTGGACTTCCTGAAAAGCCATGATCGCCCGGACGTGATCTTTATGGACCACCTGATGCCCGGCATGAACGGCGTTGAGGCCACCAAAGCCATCAAGGGGAACCCGGATACCGCCGGCATCCCCATCATCATGTGCACCTCGAAGAAGTCCTCCTCGTTTGTGGAAGAGGCCCGCAATTTCGGGGTGTACAACATCCTGACCAAACCCCCGCAAACCGATGGCCTCAGCCTGGTTCTGGACCAGTTGGCCAGTGACGTGGAACAGGGAACACTGCCGCCCACGGTTACCACCGCAAACGACGCCGAATTGCCGGATACTGAAGACGAACTGTTGCACATACCCACAGATGCCTCAGTGGAGATGTCACCGAAAGGCGAACTCGGCGCTAACGGACATACCACCCCGAACGTGGTGCCACTGACCAGCGATTTGATCGAGCAGATTGCCCGTTCTGCGGTAAAAACCCACATCAACAACCGCCTGCACGAACTGCTCAGTGACCTGTTTGACGAGCAGTTTGACCACCTGAAGCGGGCCCTGGACGAGAATCGGAGCAAACAGGACGCGGCCATTGAAGAACGGCTGAACGAACTCACCAAGCTGCTGGATGACCGCACCCGCAACCTTCGGGATGACGTTGCCGCCGAGGTCAACCTGAGCCTGAGCCAGGAACTGGCCCGGCTGAAGAAGGAACTGTCGAAAAACGCCGGCTTCACCGCTGAGCACATGGCAGAGCTG
This sequence comes from Marinobacter sp. KM021, assembly GCF_050707965.1. NCBI lineage: Bacteria > Pseudomonadati > Pseudomonadota > Gammaproteobacteria > Pseudomonadales > Marinobacteraceae > Marinobacter > Marinobacter sp. KM021. Next base: position 740,257 of record NZ_CP136129.1, on the reverse strand, counting down.
AAAGACCACATCACCAGCGTTCAGACCATCGACACCGAGTTCTGGCAGACCCTGCAGTCTGAGGCCATTCAGCAGGCCCACGAAATCTCCCGTGAAACCGCCGAAGACATTGCCCAGCGCACCATTGATCTGTATGTATCGCAACAGCGCTCTGCCAACTCCCGCATCTACACGCTGGGACTGGCGGTCAGCCTTGGCATATTCACTGTGGGTATTGCCTGGCTGTCAGGTTTGTTCGGCTAATAACCGCCTGACTTCCTGCCAACTTTCCGGGGTGTCAACATCCGGTTGCACCCCGGCAATATCAATGGCTCCAGCGCCTGAACGATTCAGTACCCGCCCCGCCCCGGCGTCCCCCGTCAGAGCCACCACTTGCGGCCACAATGAACGGGGTATCCAGGCAGGCACCCCCACACGATCCCCGTAACTCGCTCCCCATGGCCGCTCGGGCTCAGCGCGGGCCTGCGCTGCCAGCTGTTTCAACCCTTCGGGCGCCAGCAGCGGCTGATCTGCCAAGACCACAAACACACCCAGAGCCTGCCGCCCCAGTTGATGGATACCCGCCGCCAGTGATCCGGCCAGTCCTTGCGACCAATCCGGATGATAGATCCAGGCGCCCGGCTGCAGCGCGCAGCGGTATCTAACCAGGGGGTAACCACAACCGGCCACTACCCTGACCTGTCGGGACAACAACCGAGCCTGCCCAACGGCCCTGGACAACAACGATTCACCACCCGGCAGCATCAGGAGTTGCTTCGTGCACCCCATCCGTGAGGCTCGCCCAGCGGCCAGCACCAATGCCGGAAACTGCTGATCGTGGGAAACATCGTTGCTGGTTAAGATATCGTTCTCCTTGGTATGCGGGAATCCAGGCAAGCCGCAGTAAACTGCTGAATCACCCGATTTTTGCTAGAATTCCGCCACCATGCAACCAAATCAGCCGGACCACCCATGAACCACCTCTTTGTCGACAACATCACCGTGATTGACTTTGCCTACCTGGACCCAGCTCGGGGCCTTGTGGGTGAAAGCTGGATTACAGACGTAGTCCTGGGCGGTGAACTGGACGACCAGGGTATGGTGTTCGATTTCAGCCTGGTAAAACGCACCATCAAGCGGGTAATCGATGAACGGGTCGATCACCGATTGGTGATTCCACGTGGCTATGAAGGCCTGAATTGGGACGAAGAGACACCAGATGCTTTCATTTGGAACCTGACCGATGGCAGCCGCATTGAACACCGCTCCCCGGACGAAGCCGTGGTGTGGCTGTCATCTGACCGGGTAGTGCCGTCTGCCGTGGCGGCCCTGCTGGAAAAAGAACTGAAAGCCGTTCTGCCTGGCAACGTCACGTCGGTTGAGATCAACCTGCGGGAAGATGTGATCGAAGGCGCATACTACCACTACGTGCACGGCCTGAAGAAGCACCTGGGCAACTGCCAACGCATCGCCCACGGCCACCGCTCTCCCATCCGCATAGACCGCAACGGCCACCGGGACTACGACCTGGAAAACCGCTGGGCCAAGTTGTGGAAAGACATATACGTGGGCACTGAAGAAGACGTGACCCGGCGCTTTGTTGGCGAAGACGGCGTGGGCTACATCACCTTCGAATACGAAGCCAACCAGGGCGAATTCGCCCTAACCCTGCCGGAAAGCCGCGTATACATGCTCGACACCGACACCACCGTGGAACTCATTGCCGCCCACATCGCCGACAAACTGAAGGCAGAGTTTCCGGAAGACGAGATTCGGGTGAAGGCTTATGAGGGGGTTGGTAAGGGGGCGATTGCCAACCGGGTCTGACCCCGAACGGGGTCTGACCCCTGGGACAGACCCGTCAAGACCCGGAAACAAAAAAACCGCCCGAAGGCGGTTTTTTTATGGCTATCCGGTGGACTAAACCGTCAAGCCGAATTGGCGTCCCCTAGGGGGTTCGAACCCCTGTTGCCGCCGTGAAAGGGCGGAGTCCTAGGCCACTAGACGAAGGGGACTAGAAATTGGTGGAGCCAAGCGGGATCGAACCGCTGACCTCAACACTGCCAGTGTTGCGCTCTCCCAGCTGAGCTATGGCCCCTCAACGGATGCGTATATTAAGGATCCGCCCTTGGGGCGTCAACACCCGATTCCGCTTTTTTTAAAGTTTTTTGAACATCCCTGTTCGCGTCGTTCAATTAACCAACAAACCGCTCATCAAATACCCAGGGCGGCGTATTCCTTCTCTACTTTCTTGGTTTCTTTCTTGGAAAAGCCGCCCATCACATCCAGTGCATGGCGCAAACGGGAGCGGGTCATGTCCGGGCCAAGCAGGGCCATGGAGTCCATCACCGACCAGGAATTCGGGGTTCCCGCAATGGCCACGAAGATCGGGAACATGAAATCCCCCATCTTGAGTTCCAGGGCTTTCGCCAGGGCCTTGATGTCAGCAAAGATGGTGTCCTTGCTCCAGTGGCGCTGGGCCTCCAGCTTCCACAGGGCGAACTGTAGCACCCGCTTGACCTGGCTTTCATCCAGCTTGTTATGGGCAAAGTCTTCTGGCTTCAGGTTCAGCATGCCGCTGAACATAAACTGGGCCATGGGCGCTACATCAGAGAACACCTCTGCCCTGCCCTTGATATGCGGCACCAGCGCTTGCAGGTCGTCGCGATTGAACCACCACTGGTGCATGCGCTCCATGAACTGCTCGTCGCTCAGCTCGTCACGAATCCACTGGCCGTTCAGCCAACGCAGCTTTTCCACATCAAACACAGGACCGCCGAGGGATACCCGCTGGATGTCGAAGTTCTCGATCATCTCATCCAGGGTGAACTTCTCACGCTCATCCGGCATGGACCAGCCCATCCGGCCCAGATAGTTGGTGACCGCCTCCGGCAGAAAGCCCATGCGCTCATAGAAGTTGATGCTGGTGGGGTTCTTGCGCTTCGACAACTTGCTCTTGTCCGGGTTACGCAGCAGCGGCAAGTGGCACAGCTCCGGCATATCCCAGCCAAAGTACTGGTACAGCAGCTTGTGCTTGGGCGCAGAGTTAATCCACTCCTCGCCGCGCAGCACATGGGTAATGCCCATCAGGTGGTCATCCACCACGTTGGCTAGATGGTACGTAGGCATGCCGTCGGATTTCAGCAGAATCTGGCAATCCACCTGGGCCCAGTCGATCTCGATGGTGCCCCGGAGCATATCCTGGATCTCGCACACGCCTTCATCCGGCACTTTCATGCGGATAACGTACGGATCACCAGCATCCAGGCGGCGCTTCACTTCTTCCTGGGGCAGCTCCAGGTCACCTTTGATGCCCGGGTTAAGCCCCTGGGCCTTTCGCTCTTCGCGAATGGCATCCAGCTCTTCCGGGGTGCGGAAGCAATAGAAAGCGTGGCCGGCCGTCACCAGGTCTTCCGCGTACTGACCGTACATGTGCTTACGCTCAGACTGGCGATAGGGGCCGTGTGGGCCACCCACATCGGGGCCCTCATCCCAGTTCAGACCCAGCCAGCGCAGCGCCTTGAGAATATCCTGCTCGGATTCGGCCGTGCTGCGGGCCTGGTCGGTATCTTCAATGCGCAGAATGAATTGACCACCGTGCTGGCGAGCAAAGCACAGATTAAACAGGGCCACGTAGGCGGTACCAACGTGGGGGTCGCCAGTGGGCGACGGGGCAATTCGGGTGCGTACAGTCATGAAACCATCCTGAAAATAACTGACCAGTGAATAAAGCCGGCATTATAGCGGCCATGGCTGGTTTTCGCATGATCCGGTTTTGCACCACGCACCTGAAGTGTAATATTATAACGTATCGCAAAACCCATCAGGACAGTCCTTCACCATGCAGATCAAAGCGTCTTACCTTGCACTCGGGCTGAGTGCCCTGGTTGCCTCGACTCCAGTCGCAGCAGCCAACATTGTCACCTCCATCAAACCACTGGAACTGATCGTCAAGGCGGTGGCCGGTGACGACGCCAAGGTAACCACCCTGGTGCCCGCGGGCTCAAGCCCCCACAACTACACCATGAAACCGTCCCAGCGCAGGGCTCTGGAGCAGTCCGATGTGATTTTCTGGGTAGGACCGGAGATGGAAACTTTCCTGAACCGGCTGCTGAGCGGTCGGGAATTCCAGGATCGCGCCATGGCCTTCATGGAAGGACCTGAAACCGATAAGGAAGAGGATCATCACGACCATCATGATGATCACCACGGCCACCACGATCATCATGACGATCATGGCCACCAGGAAGACGCGCATGCCCATCATCACCACCATGACCATGGCGACGGCGAAGACCCCCACATCTGGATTGATCCTGCGCTGGCACTGGAGATGGCAAAAGACGTTCGTACCAGGCTAGCCACTCTGGACGGCATGAGTGCCGACCAACTTGATGCCAACCTGGCGCGGTTTGAAGAAAGCCTGGCCAAGGCTGAGCAGGACATTCGCGCGCGACTCAGCGGCGCAAAGAATATCAGCCTGTTCGCCTACCACGACGCCTTCACCCGTTTTGCTGAGCATTACGGCCTGACTCTGGACGGCGTACTGACCCTGAACCCGGAATTGTCCCCCGGTGCCAGGCATATCGCCGAAGTTCAACGCAAGCTGCAGCAAGCCAACCAGCCCTGTCTGCTCACGGAACCCCAGTTCAACCGGCAGTGGTGGCGCTCCATCACCGATGGCCTGGATGTCACCTTCAGCACCTGGGACCCGCTGGCCACCGATATTGAAAGCAATGTGGAAGGCTACATCAACTTCCAGTACAGCATCGCCGACGCGGTTACCAACTGCCTGCCAAAATAACCCCACCTGGCTCAGGGCCCGGCCATCCGTATAAACCGGCCGGGCCTCAATTGCACGTTGCTCTTTTCAGACACAGCGGGTAGATTTCAGATTATTGTCTATTCCCGTGTGATGAGTTCATCGTGAACAAACCAAGCACCAGCATTCACACATTCCCTCCGGCACTGCGGTCTTCTCTTGTGAACACCGGCAGGGCTTCTGTCCGTCTCTGATTTCGCTGAATCCCCCCCAACACCTCCCCGGATTCAGCACTTAACCAAACATACCTGAACCTTTTTCCGGAGATTACTATGTCTGATTTACCTGCGATTACTGTTGCCGAAGAAGATTACAACCGCCTCAGCACCCTGCTGGAGCGCATGGCCGGCAAATCCGAAGTGGCTGATGGCCTGGAGGAAGAACTGAGCCGTGCAGACCTCAAGCCGCTGGCAGAGATGCCCGAGGGCGTGGTTACCATGAACTCAATGGTGCGATTTGTAGACGAAGACGCCGGCAAAGAACACGAGATGATGCTGGTATACCCCCACGAAGTGGGTGACGCGGACCACAAGGTGTCTATCCTGGCCCCGGCCGGTGCCGCCATGCTGGGCCTGAGCATTGGCGACAGCATTGAATGGCCAATGAAAGGCCGCAAGCCGATTCACCTGAAAGTTGTCAGCGTTACCCGAAAAGCATAAGCAATTTCCTTTACAAATATCAGCACTTGATATTTCTCCAAAGGCTCGACGGCCTCCGGTGTTAGGCTTCCACCAAGCTAACCGAATAATCCAAGGAGGCCGTATGGCAGAACAGCGTCACCAGGACTGGGACCCCAGAGCCAAAGACGTCCAGCAGAATCAGATCCGGGCCTACGATGACATGCGCCAGACCTGCCCGGTGGCCTGGAGTGACTACCAGCAGTGGACGCTGTTCCGCCACGCCGATGTGATGCGTGTTCTGGAAGACCACGACACCTTCAGCAATGCCGTCTCTGCGCATCTTTCCGTGCCCAACGGTATGGATCCACCCGAGCATACCCCCTACCGCAAAACCATTGAGCCGTACTTCGCCCCGGAACCCATGGCCCGTTTTGAGCCTCAATGCCGCGACGTCGCCCGGAGGCTCGTCAATGATCTGCAAAAGAACCAGCCGGTGGATGTGGTCAACGCCCTCAGCCGCCCATTCGCCCTGAAAATCCAGTGCGCCTTTATGGGCTGGCCCGACAGCCTTCACCAGCCATTGGCGGAGTGGGTAATGAAGAACCACCGGGCAACGCTGGCCGCCGACCGTGCCGCCATGGCGGAAGTGGCAGAAGAGTTCGACGGCTACATCCGTGATTTGCTGGATAGCCGACGCCAGGCTGGCGAGCAGGCACCGGATGACGTAACGACTCAGCTGATGCAAGAACAGGTCAATGGCACCCCCATGACCGACGGGGAATTAGTCAGCCTGTTACGCAACTGGACCGTAGGCGAGCTGGCCACGATCTCTGCCAGCATCTCCATCCTGACCAACTACCTGGCCCACTACCCAGCCCTGTTGAACGATCTCAAGGCAGCGCCCGAACAGCTTTCCGACGCAATCGACGAAATCCTGAGGATGGATGCCCCGCTGATCTCTAACCGGCGCATCACCACCCGCGACGTGGAGATCGGCGGCCGCCACATTCCAGCTGGCGAAAAGATCACCCTGCTGTGGGCCTCGGCCAACCGGGATGAAGACACCTTCGGCGACCCGGACAACTTCTGCCCGCACCAGAACGCCCCGAAGAATCTGCTCTACGGCGCCGGCATCCACATCTGCCCCGGAGCACCGCTGGCGAGGCTGGAACTGAGAATTTTCATGGAAGAACTGCTGAAGCAGATTACTGGCATCGAAGTGGTTGGTAGCGACGCCCCCCAGCGGGCCATGTTCCCCACCGGCGGCTTCAACTACCTCCCCCTCCAATTTTTGGGGTCAGACCCCAAGACATTTTGACCGGCTAAATGTAATGTGTGGCGGTATCTGAGTACCGGGGTCTGACCCCAAATTAGACAGGACCGCCCATGACGAAGCCAGATAACCCAGGCCCCGCCACCCGCATCATTCACAACCGCCGCCACAAGGATGCGTTCGGCAGCCCTTACTCGCCGGTGTACAACACCACCACTTACCGGTTCGAGAACACGGCAGCCTTGCTGGATGTGATTGAGAAGCGCACGGAAGGCAACCTGTACACCCGCTGGGGCACCAACCCAAGCATCAATGAGTTGGAACAGGGCCTGGCCGGGCTGGAGAATGCTGAAGCGGCACTGGCGTTCGCTTCTGGCATGGCGGCTATCTCTGCGACTGTTCTGACCCATGGCCGCAAGGGCATTGTGTGCGTGGGTGATTTGTACGGTGGCACCCAGGAGTTGCTGAAAAACCACTGCATGGCGCTGGGTATTGATGTGCAATTCCTGTTCAGGGAAGAGCTGGCGCAGCTGGAAAACCGTTTGGATGTGCCGGGCAAGCTGGTGTATTTCGAGACACCCGCCAACCCGAACCTGGCGCTCCTGGATATTCGCGCCATTGCCGAAATCGCCCACCGCCGCGGTGCCCTGGTGGCGGTGGACAACACCTTCGCCAGCCCTATTAATCAGCAACCGCTGGCACTGGGGGCGGATCTGGTACTGCACAGCGCCAGCAAATATCTGGGTGGCCACAGCGACATCACCGCCGGGGCTCTGATGACTTCAGCCGAACTGGCTAAAGCGGTCGCCGCCTGGCGAAAAAACCTCGGCCAACTGATCGCCCCGGAAACCGCCGCCCTGCTCTCCCGCAGCCTGCGAACCCTGCCGGTACGAATCCGCCAGCACAACGAAAACGCCATGGCGGTGGCCCGCGCTATGGAACAGCACCCGAAAATCACCAAAGTCCACTACCCCGGCCTGCCCTCCTTCGAAGGCCACGAACTGGCCAAACAACAAATGACCGGCTTCGGCGGCATGCTCAGCATTGAAGTGGAAGGCGGCCAGCAAACAGCCGAACGTGTGGCGGATTCCCTGAAAGTCTTCCTCCTGGCCACCAGCCTTGGCGGAGTCGAAAGCCTGGTCAGCCAACCCAGCGCCACAAGCCACCACAGCCTGAGTCGGGAAGAACGCCTTAAACGCGGCATCGGCGACGGCATGCTGCGCCTGTCCGTAGGCCTGGAAGACGCCAAGGATTTAATCGCCGACCTCCACCAGGCCCTGAAATAACCTTTGGGGTCAGACCCCAGGACATTTGGAGGGGTGAAATGTCTTGGGGTCTGACCCCAAAAATGGGTTTAGTCCGGCGTTCGTGGGGCGGCTTTACGGTATACCCCGGGAGAGCAGTTCATCCAGCGGCGGAAGGCTCGGGTAAAGCTGGCGGTGTCTGTGTAGCCGAGATGGATGGCAAGTTCGTCCTGCTTCATGGCGCTGTTCTCGAGCAGCTGCAACGCCAGTTGGCGGCGTTCTTCTTCCAACAGCTTTCGAAAACTGGTGCCCTCCTGGTCGAGCTTGCGCCGGAGACTGCGGGGAGACATCGCCAATGATCTTGCCACCTCATCAAGCGATGCCACCAGCCCCAGTGGCCCGAGTAACTGCTGCCGGACCTGTCCGGCAAAGCCTCCAGACTGCCGCCGCTCAAGTTGCTGACGACATTGATGGTCCAGCACTTGCACCAGGTGCGGGTCGAAGGTGGGCAGTGGCCGGTCGGCATCGGCCCGCCGGATAACCAGGGCATTGCGCGGCTTGTAAAACGTCAACCCCACACCGCTTAGCTCTTCAAGGCAGGAGGCATAGGCCAGTGGCTCGCCTTTCAGCTCGATTGCCTGCACATCAAACCCAGCCAGGCTCAGCTCTTTGAACAGATTCAGCCCCGTGGCCAAATCTCGCTCCAGCAAAAACTGGCGTAAATGCCGGGGAACATCGTCAGCACCAAACGCAACGCCGAAGTCATCACCCTCCACGAACGTGGACATCTGGCAGTAGGCGGTGCTGAGTGGCAGGTACCGCAAGGCTAATGCAGTGGCATCCCGCAAGGTACGGCTGGTGCGCAAGGCGAAGCCCCAGATACCGAACGTCGCCACATTATACTGCAGGCCAATCCGGAACCCGAGGGCGGGCATGTCTGGCAGAGCCAGAATCAGGTTCTCGATCAGCCGCATTTCCTGGGCGCGGGTAATCAGGCCATCCGCAACCTGCAGGTCTTCTTCAGCAATACCGGTACCCAGCAAGCAGGTCTGGCGATCCACACCTTGCCGGGCGGCAAAATTGATCATGACCTGGCTGATGGTGACGGGATGCAGAAGCGTATCGGAGTTAGACATAGCCCGGGAGTATGCCCCGCCGTCGCAAACCCGACAAGCGCACAGAGTGCCAAGGCCATTTATGCCTGTTGATTGGCCGAAGCTGCCCTGTCTGAGCTGGCGCGGCGCGTTTACTGTGGGCATTGTGCGAACCAACCGGAGAGCCCGATGACAGAAGACCTGACCACCCTGAACAAGCAGGCCATCGCCGCCGCAAAAAAACACATGGGGGAAGTGGCCTGGCCCACAGTGGTGCTGACCTTTGCCTCGGTGGGGGCTTTTGCGCTTACGCTGGCACTTTTCGCCGCCGGGCTGCTACCCGCTTGGGCCGCCACCCTGCTGATCGGCGCATTGACGTATTTCTCCTACACACCGCTGCACGAGGCCGTTCACAACAATATCCACGGTGAACACGACCAGCTGACCTGGCTCAACCATCTGTGCGGGTATCTGGTTGCGCCGCTGATTGCCGTGCCCTACCAATCTCACCGGCTGGAGCACTTCACCCATCACCGCTACACCAACCAGCCAGATAAAGACCCGGACTTCCTTATCAGCGGCATGGGCAAGGGGCCCTTCAGCGCCCTGCTGACGGTACTCAAGTTCCTGTGGGTACAGAACACTTTCTTCGCCCGTGAACATTGGGGTACCGCATCCCGCAAGGAACGGGCCATCTACAGCACAGAACTGATGGTATCCATCGGCTGGCGAGTGGTGTTCCTGGCTCTGGTCAGCCAAAGCGGAGCAGCAGTGGTTGTGCTTCTGGGATATTTGATTGGCGGCGCCTTCACCGCCTACTGGTTTGCCTACCGGCCGCACCTGCCCTACAAGGAGCCCAAGCGCTACCGCAACACCAACAGCCTGATCATGCCCACCGCTATGAAGCCGCTGGAATGGTTCTGGCTCGGGCAGAATCTGCATTCCATCCACCATCTGTTTCCCAGAGTGCCCTTCTACCGCTACCACGCCCTGCATCGCGAAATCGAACCAGTCCTGCGGGCCCACGGCACCCCCATTATCGGGATTTTCAACCGCCGCCCGCAGTAATAATTTGGGGTCAGACCCCAGCACATTTGAAGGGGCGAAATGTCTTGGGGTCTGACCCCAACTTGAATCCCGGGGGCATTGCCCCAATAATGGAGAAACCTCCCGGGAACATTTCCATGAACAGAAACCTTGCAACACAGTTACCGCCCTGGCGCCGGATGGTGTCCGGTTTTGCTGTGGCTGTTTTTGCCCTGGTCCTTCTTTGTTCGATCACCCAAGCGCACGCTCAGCCGAGCCCGGCGGGCAAGGTTGTTGTCAATCACCTGGACCATCTGGTGGTTGCCAGCCACAACCCGGCGTTGGCGGTGGCAGACACCGGCTCAGCGGAAGACGAGCCCCTCATTGATTCCCCGGAGCACCTGGCCCGGCTTTTTGGCGCTGTGCTCTGGTCGCAGTCCCGCTCTCCGGTACCGGCAGCCGACTACCGCACCGAGCGAGCAGCGTCCCTCGCTGATTTCACCACTCCGCCCCTGCGGGCACCGCCCATCGCCTAATCCTCTGTACAGAACATCACGCAGACCGGCCGAAACGCCTGTCTGACCGCGACCCTGTTTATCAAGGATTACCGATGAAATCATTACGTTCACGGGCCATGGTGTATGGCCTGGTGATTGTGCTCGGGCTACTGAGCGCAATGCCGAATCTGTTGCCGGCCAACCTGGCCGACAAGTTCCCGGACTGGTACCTGGAGAACACCCTGTCACTCGGGCTCGATTTGCAGGGCGGCTCGCACCTGCTTCTGGAAGTTGACGCCACCGAACTGCTCGCCAACAACCCGGGCCAACCGGAAGACCTGCTCCTCAAAGATGCCGTAGAACGCAGCCTCGAAGTGGTACGCCGGCGCCTGGACGAAACCGGCCTGGTGGAGCCCAGCATTACCCGCCAGGGCAAGAACCATATCCTGGTGCAGATGCCCGGTGTGGCCGACCCGGCTCATATCCGCGAACTCTTAGGCACCACCGCCCAGATGACCTTCCATTGGGTTGCCAAGCCGGATGAAAGCCGGCGCTCCGCCGTTCTCCGGCTAACCGACGCCACTGGCGAACAGGAATACGTGCTGGAGAAACGGGTAGCCATGCAGGGCGAACACATCAGCGATGCCCAAATGGCCTTCAATCAGGACACCACCGAGCCGGTGGTCAACTTCAAACTCGACTCCGAGGGCACCCGCCTGTTCGGCGACATGACCCGCCAGAACATCGGCCGGCCACTGGCCATCGTGCTGGACAATCACGTGATCACCGCACCGATCATTCGCAGCGTGATTGCCGGCGGCCGCGGCGAAATCAGCGGCTCCTTCACCACCGCGGAAGCAAGCAACCTGGCCCTGTTACTGAGAGCCGGCGCCCTGCCCGCGCCCCTGCACGTCATCGAAGAACGCACGGTAGGGCCGGACCTCGGCAGCGATGCCATCGCCATGGGTGTGAGCACCGGCCTGCTCGGCGCAGCCCTGGTGATCGCTTTCATGCTTGGTATCTATGGCCGCTGGGGGTTGATCGCCTGTGCCGGATTAGCCGTGAACATCGGCCTGGTTCTGGGATTGCTCAGTATACTCGGGGCCACACTGACACTGCCGGGCATTGCCGGCATCATCCTCACCATTGGCATGGCGGTCGATGCCAACATCCTGATCAACGAACGCATCCGGGAGGAATCCCGCAAAGGCAAAGTCGCCTGGATGGCACTCCGGGAAGGCTTCGGGCGTGCCTACAGCACCATTCTGGACTCTAACGTGACCACCCTGATTGCCGTCAGCCTGCTGTTTATGTTTGGCAGCGGCCCGGTAAAAGGGTTCGCGGTAACCATCGGCATCGGCTTGCTCACTTCCCTGTTCACCGCCGTCGCCTTCAACCGCTTGGTCATGGAATGGTGGATCAAGGGCCGGGAGCGGGAGCCGCTCACCATCGCAGGGTTTGCCTGGCTGGACCGGCTGAGCGAGAAGGGCGTCAACTTCATGAAAGGCCGGGTGATTGGCCTGGTGCTGTCCGGCGTTCTTTCGATTGCCTCCATCGCCCTGTTCATCCAACCGGGCCTCGATTACGGCGTGGATTTCACCGGCGGCACCCTGGTGGAAGTGCGCGCGCCTTCTGTCTCTGTGGATGAGTTGCGAACAACCCTGCAAAGCCAGCAACTGGGCGCTGCGTCCATTCAGGAGTTCGGCCAGGACGGTGATTTCCTGATCCGGCTCCCGGCGGATGCCAGCTCCAACACAGGCGCGGCACACCCGGTAGACGCCCTGAAATCCGCCGTCACCAGCCTGCAACCGGATGCCAGCTTCCCGAAAGTGGACGTGGTCGGCCCGAAAGTCAGCGGCGGCTTCAGCGATGCCACCATCCTGGCCATCCTGTTGGCAGGCGCCGGCATGCTGGCCTACCTGTGGATTCGCTTTGAATCCCACTTCGCCCTGGCCGCCACCGTCACCATCGCCCTGGACCTCACCAAAACCATCGGCTTCTTCGCCCTGGCCGGTGTGGAGTTCAACCTCACCGCCGTGGCCGCCTTGCTGGCCCTGATTGGTTATTCCGTGAACGACAAAGTGGTGGTGCTCGACCGTATCCGGGAAAACCTGCGGCAAACACCGGACATGCCCATGCTGGAATTGCTAAACCGCAGCATCTCCTCCACCCTCACCCGAACCGTGTTCACCTCCGTGACCACGTTCCTGGCACTGTTGCCCATGGGCATCGCCGGCGGTGCTGCGGTATCCAGCTTCGCCTTACCCATGCTGTTCGGAATCGTCATCGGCACCAGCTCCTCTGTGTTCATCGCCTCGCCGATCCTCTACTACCTGAGCGAACGTCGATCCCGAAAAGGCCTCACCCAACTGCGACCCACCGCCGAGGAAATGCGCAAAGAGCTGGAACTGATCCCATAACCTTTGGGGTCAGACCCCGGACATTTCACCCAACGAAATGTCTTGGGGTCTGACCCCAATTTCAGCGGCTGACCAGGAAGTCGGCGAATTTTCGGGTAAGGAAACCGGGCAGAAGTTTGTTGGTGAACCATAGGCTGCGGGCGCGCCAGCCGGGGATGATCATGAATCGTCGGCGGTCGATGCCCTTGCGGATCTGTGCCACGGCATCCTCAAGCTGTAAGGTGCCGGCCATCAGCTTCAGGGCTTCCGTCTGCTTTGGGCGATTGAGACGCTCGGCCTCTACCATCGGAGTTTCCACCTCTGGTGGGCACACCACCGACACATCAACACCCTTGGCTGTCAGCTCGATGCGCAACACCTCGGCCAAGCCAACCACACCGTACTTGGACGCACAGTAAGCCGCATAGCCGTAGCAGCCCACTAACCCCGCCATTGAAGCCACGAGAACCAGGTGCGAACCGGCGGCCATATGAGGCAGTACGCCAGCCACCACATTACGCGAGCCAATCAGGTTGATGTTGATGACCCGGGCATAGGCGTCGTCATCGATAGCCTCAAAATCCGCAGCAATGGCAATGCCCGCGCAATGAATCACCACATCGGGTTGCCCGCCTTCAGCGGCTTGGGCAAAGGCGTTTCTCACCTCACCCGGTTTGGTGACGTCCATAGCAAAGGCGCGCACCCGTTCTGGCCCGGCAATAGCCGACAGCTCCGCTACCGCCTGCGCGGTCGGCTGAACATCGAACAACGTAACGGCCGCCCCCGAACCCAGGTATGTTCGCGCTAAATGAAGGCCGATGCCGCTTGCACCGCCGGTGATATAGACCTGCTGCACCATGAGGTTTCTCCGGGTTGTCTTGTTATACCCCCAAGCATATCGCCCCCGGAAATCGCACCCCATGCCCCGGGCGCCCATATGGCAACCGACGGCGGGGCTATTGACCAGCCCTACAGACTGTGTTGCCCGCCCCATTTGTACTATTCCCCGTGCTTACCGATTGTGAAACACTTGACCACTTTCATGGCACAACAAAGGAGCAAACCATCACAATGGCCGTAACATCCGTCGCCCTGGTGGCACATGACAACAAGAAGAAAGAACTGGTTGAATGGGCGAACGAAAACCGCACCCGCCTCGCGCCGCTGCGTCTATACGCCACCGGCACCACCGGCCGCCTGCTCAAAGAAAGCCTGCAACGTGACGACCTGCACAGCCTGCTGAGCGGCCCTCTGGGTGGCGACCAGCAAATCGGCGCCAAGATAGCCGAGGGTGAAATCGACCTACTGGTATTCTTCTGGGACCCACTGGAACCCCAACCCCACGACCCAGACATCAAAGCCCTGCTGCGCATCGCCGCCCTTTGGAACATCCCGGTTGCCTGCAACCGCGCCACCGCAGAGTTCGTGCTGACCTCCGCCTACATGACCGACGACAATCACCGGTCACAAAAGCCGGATTTTTCCGATTACACCGGCCGCAAAGTTCGTTAACAGAAAGTCACAGGCATTTGCAGGATTTGGAACTAGTATTCAGATAAACCCTTCAAGGGAGTAGAGGGGAAATTTAATGCATTCCAGAATCCTTTTTATATCCGCGGCGCTGGCCATCGCCAGCATGGCACCGGCCACCGCCTATGCCGATGGTCACGAGAACAGAATTTATATTGCTGTGATCGACGACATACCCAGCACCACCATGGCGGTGCGATTACTGGAGGTTGCCTATCAACGCCTGGGGCTGGAGATGAGAACCCTGGTGGCACCCTCTCGGCGAGCCCTGATGATGGCAGACAACGGCAAGCTGGACGGAGACTTGTTCCGCATTGAGAGCGTGGCGGCTGAGTATCCAAACCTCACGCAGGTTGATTACCCGCTGCTGGAGGGTGGATTATTCGCGGTAGTGCGCGACCCCAACGCGCAAACCATGCCAGAGCCTGGCGATCAGCCGCTTAAAGTGGCCGTTCGCCGCGGCGTCATCATCGCCGAGCAAACCGCCGATACACTTGGCATGGAGCCATTGCATACCGAAAGCTACGAGCAGATGCACCAACTGCTTGAGCGGGGGCGCGTGGAGCTTGCCCTGGTGTCTGACATTGAAGGGCTGTCGCCACTGACATCCGACAATTGGAACCAATTCACCGTGCTGCCGGAACCGGTTATCCGTTTCAAGCTTTACCACTACGTGAACCGCCGGCACGGCAACCTTGCCCGGGAACTGGCACGGATATTGGAAGAGCTGGAGCGCGAAGGCGTGAAAGACGACATCCGGGAACGCACGCTGGAGGAACAGGTAGACGGAGATTGGTAAACGGGCCACCCCGCTGAGGCGGCCCTATACGGCATCAGGAAGCTTTCTTCAGCTTCTTCTTCAGTGACTTGATCTTGGCTTCGTGCTTTTCGATCTTGGCTTTGCGGGCGTTGATCTTTTTCTTCAGGTTTTTCTCAGCTTTCTTCGACATAACTGCCTCCTGGGCATGATCGCGGCTAGTTTTCGGGCTTATGCTGCTTGATAAAGCCACGAATAAACTGCCTGATTTCGCGAGCGGCGCTGGTATCCAGCTCTTCACACAACTCAATGAACTGCTCGCGCTCGGTGCTGCTGATCCGAATTAGCAGCTGGCTATCTTTCTTGTTGGGCTTCACCTTTTTCGGTTTCACCTTTTTGGGACTATCAGTCACTGCGGATACTCCTGGTGAGGATGAAGCTTATGGTTGAAAGATATTTACATTGTATATACGTTTTTGGAGAAAGCAAATTGGGAGTAGCCAGTCTTACATTCAATCAACTCGGAAGTTGAAACAGCACGCTCATCGGCGCGCTACCGGTGTGGCTTTTGTACTCAACTGGACCGTAGTAGGTGAACGGTGCCGATTTGCCGTTACGAAGCTTATTCTCACGAACGAATAGGTGCACAGTCAGCCCTAGCTTCTCGTGATTGATGAGTTCCCTGCCACGCTTGTTTTCCGGGGTCGTTGAATTCTGGCTTTGCCAGTGGAACGTGCTTTCGTCGACCCAATGATCGACATAGCGGTGCTGGCTGGCCTTACCCTGCTTATTGAGGGTTACCAAAAGAATGTGGGCTCCAGCCTCCTTCAAAAAAACATGACCACTCTGCCAGTTCCCCGGGTTAAATTCCGCTCCAAAAAGCGCTGGTATATCCTCTCTCAGCAATTCCTGTCCACGAGCCATCTCAAGCGGCGAGATCACCTCTTTCAGCCTTGCGAAGGTCCTGAACTGCTCTAATAGCTCTGGGGTAACAACGATGTCGTCATAGTCTGGATTCGCAGCTTCCAGCATATACTCACCCTGAGCGGACTTCCGAACAGTCCGAAGCAGGTATTGGGTATCGCCAGCCTCGTCCACTCTTTCGATCGCTAACGTGTTATCGGTGATCTTGCCTGCGGCTCCAGAGCTGATCTGCTCGAGAAGTAGATAGTCACCATCGTGAATGGGGTTCTTGCCACCATTCATGGAATTACCAGAGGCTTTCGCGATGAAATGCTTCTCCGGGTTTAATCGACCGTAGCCATTACCCAGAGACCGATATTCCACATCCTCAATCGCATCAACCCTGCTGTTTCTGAAGTGGCCACAAGCAATCTTAAGGGTTGGGAAAAATGGAAGCTCTGTGCCTTCACGCGGCATTGGCACAACATTGCTCTGTTGATCGACTTCCACTTTGGAGCCTTGCCTGGCTTCATAAGATGCAAGTCGATAATCGACCAATTCTTGGACCATCGACTCGAAGATCGTTACCAACGATGCTTTAATCTGGAACGCTGGCTCGAACTGTCCATCCGCAACATGGAACACGGCAGGTGTTTTATTCGTCCAGTGATCCACCGGGTTCTTTTTCCAATATCGCTGCCACTCGCTAGCATCACCATCAAGGTGGCGCACAGACTCAGCCAGTTCAGAAAATAATCGCGGACGACGCTTCAATATTCTCCAGGACTCGGCTGCGAGCGCGGGTAGGCCCACTCCCTTTTCCCAGCCACTTAAAGCCTGAAACCCTTCGAGCAAAACCATTTTGAAGGATTTCGCCATGGAGGTTTTCTCAACCTCCACAAGAAATTCTTCATGAGCAAGCAACAGCGCAACTTCCTCATCAGAAAGGTCGTCCATATCCCTTAACAGACCAAACCAACTTCCATGCTGTTTTCGCGTCTGGGCTATGTTGGCACCGAAATGATAATACTCAGTGAGAGTCGGCCTCCGCCCAAGCGTATCTTTCAGCGCCTGATAGTCCTTCTCTGCCCCCTTCTGATCTAACCCTTTCAGGAACTCAATCACTTCCAAGTCATAATTAACAAAGCAACCATCGGGCAGGTCCAGCCGATTCTCCTCTGCTTTTCGAGCAAAATCGGCAAGCTGGCGCTGATTCATCGACTGCCCCATAAGGGCTTGGGGCTTGTGAAGGAAGCTCTGGTGATTACCCACAAAGTCCAGAATCACCAGCCGATCTTTACCATGGCTCTTGCGCAGGCCCCGGCCGATCTGTTGAAGAAACAGAACCTTCGACTCAGTTGGCCTAAGCAACAAAACCGTATCAATCGCTGGAAGGTCCACACCTTCGTTAAATAGGTCCACAGAGAAGATCACATCGAGGCCACCGGACTCCAGTAGTTCCAACGCTTCACCTCGGGACATTTCTGAATCGCCGTGAACGGCAACGGCTCTGACATTGTTCTTTTGGAAATAGCGAGCCATAAAATCCGCATGTGCGCGGGACACACAGAAGGCCAGTGTGCGGCTTTG
The DNA here is from genome assembly GCF_050707965.1 of Marinobacter sp. KM021. Classification (NCBI taxonomy): domain Bacteria; kingdom Pseudomonadati; phylum Pseudomonadota; class Gammaproteobacteria; order Pseudomonadales; family Marinobacteraceae; genus Marinobacter; species Marinobacter sp. KM021. The sequence goes on along the minus strand of NZ_CP136129.1, from coordinate 722,523 downwards.
CTTATTCTGATTCCAAACTTTCAATGCATGGCGCGCGCGCCCCATGGTGGCAAGTTTGTGGGCGAGCAAGTCAGGATCGAACTTCCCGTTACGCCATGGAATTTCCTGATACTCAACGGTTTCATCGTAGATGCCGTAGTAATGGAATGGGACGAGGAAATTACCCCTTACGCCATTAAATAGCGGGTACTCGTATACCAGGTTGTCGTCACAAAGCGACAGAATATCGGACCGATCAGTTCGGTCAGGTGTCGCTGTCAGCCCCAACAAAAACTGCGGCGCAAAATACTTTAGGAGCCGATGGTAGGTCGGTGCGGCTGCGTGATGAAATTCATCGACCACAATGTAATCGAAATGCTGAGGAGCAAACCGTTCGAGGTGAGACTCTTTCCCTAGCGTTTGAATGGAGGCGCAGAGGATATCGACGGCATGGTCCCGCTGTTTGCCCATATAAAAACCAACACGACTATCTGGCTTTATTCGGACAAATGTCTCGGCTGCCTGGTACAGAATCTCCTCTCGATGCGCCACAAACAGAATCCTGCGCGCACCTACCTGCCTGGCATCAAACGCTGACAACCAAGTCTTACCAAGGCCGGTGGCCAGAACAACAAGGCCTCGTTTATAGCCCTCACCCCTAGTCTCGTCTAGAGCTTTCAACGCCGCCTTTTGGACTTCATTCGGGGTGGGAGGGGCTTCCTGCTCATTACTGCCCGGCGCAACAGGCTGTGGTGGAGGGACTCGCCGTTTCGCATACTCATCAATCCAATGATCTGTAAGCGGTACCACATTGGGGTGGCGGAAAAGTTCCTCGAAACGGCTGACAGCCTCCAGATAGCCCGTTTCTGGCGGATAATCGATCTGATAGTTCCACTCCAGCCCATCTTGAAGAGCTTGCCGACTGATATTGCTGGAGCCAATAAAGGCCTTTCCCCAGTGCTGACAGGTAACGCCACGCCCGGAAAACAGATAGGCCTTCATATGAAAACTGCTGCCTTTACTCTCGTAAACGGCAACTTGTGCACCATGATCTTGCAGCAAGGATAGTTTGCGCAATGCTTCCGGGTCAGTGATATCGAGATAATCACTGGTAAGAATTCTCACCCGCGCTGGCGCAGACTCCCGGCCTTTTTGAATTACATCCAAAAGGTCCGGAAGCAACAGATTTAGGCCCGTGGCTTTCACAAATGCGACAGCCATATCCACCTGATCTGCAGAGCGTATCGCATGGCATAGCTTGGGCAAGAAATGGTGTTGTTTACCGCCGATAGTCAGCCGCTCATGTGCCGAAGGGGCTTTATGGGCAAGTATGTTTAGCCACTGCTCAGCACGCTCGGGCCGCTGATCCTGGGTCCGCCAGAACGTTATCTGCACATCCTTCTCGATGGTTTCAAACCATCGCGCGGCTACCTCTTCGTTTGCATCCGTAAAATGCCGCCCGCCACTTTGACGTTCGCCTTCACCAAACTTGAAGCTGGCATACAGAGTGCCGCCGGGTTTGAGTGCAGACCAGAGATGATTTAGAGCGTTTGGCACTTCCTTCTCGGGAAGGTGCAGCAAACTGGCGCAGGCCCATATGCCGTCGTAAGCATGACGCTCTTCAACGTCAAAAAATGACCTGTGCTCAACCGAAAGCCCAGTTTTCTGCCGAGCAAGCGCAGTGATCGCCTGCGATGCATCAAAGGCCGTAACCCGATATCCCTGAAGCTGAAAATGCAAAGCGTCTCGGCCAGAGCCACAGCCCGCATCAAGTATGTGACCACCCTCGGCCACATGGGGAAGGAAGACGCGATAAATGTCATCCATCGAAACATCCAGAGTTGAATCCACGAACGCTTCGGCATTGGCATCGTAATAGCCCAGCGTGTCTGACATACGGTGGTTTCCTTACTACTAATTCGCGCCTTATTTTTATTCGCCAGGTTACCAGGGGGCGATAATTTGTCCAGCCGCGTACTCACAGGCCAAATTCCCCAGCTCATGTTCACTGTCCCGCAGACTATCAAGCCAGTGCCCCAGAGCACCCTCGCGTCAAACCTCCGCCCGAACACGACAGTTTAATAACGGTGGCAACAGGCAACGACTGTGTAGTGGCATTTCATTCCTATATGCAGGCATTTGCCAGTTACGCGTTTGAAACGGGCAGTGCAGCCAAATACTCAATAGTTTATCCACAATACCCTTAACCCATATCGAAAATCCCTGTTTGCCTTGATATTCATCAGTGTTTACCATCGCGCCCCTTTCAATTAATGCACCAAATCAGGGCAAACCAAGATCATGGGACGCAGGAACGAGCAGCTGCGCTGGCAGCTGGCCAAAGGATTGCTGAATGCACTTCATCTGGAACGACTGGCCACGCGGTACAGTCGAACCACGGTTATGGCTGTGTTCAATCTGATCAATGGTGGTTTCAGTATTGCGCTGGTCTCTTTTGTTGCGCTTGTCACCCAGGAAGCGTTTATCTTTCCCTCGCTCGGCGCCACCGCCTTTATTCTGTTCTATGTGCCCATGGCCCAACCCGCTTCACCAAGAAACACCCTGTGCGGACACCTCATTGGCGCTCTCACTGGGCTGTTCAGCCTGTACCTGTTCGGTTTGCAGGATCAGCCGTCCGCTTTTATGACGGGTGTCGACTTGCCTCGGGTGGGCGCAGCGGCCCTGTCTCTGGGGCTGGCCAGCTGCCTGATGGTGGTGTTCAGGGTAGCGCACCCACCAGCGGGCGCTACGGCGCTGATCGTTTCCCTGGGGCTGATGCCAGACCCGGCCCAATTACCTATACTGATGGCCGGTGTCGGCTTGCTGCTGGCGCATGCTTTTGTCATGAATCGCTTGGCCGGCATCCCCTACCCGCTGTGGTCCACAGCAACAGCAGGGCCCGTCATGCAGGATAGGAAAACGTCATGCTGAACTTTCTGGGAACAGATTTACCTATCATTCAGGCGCCCATGGCAGGCGTTCAAGACAGCCGGCTGGCGGCAGCGGTTTCCAATGCCGGCGGGCTCGGATCGCTGCCTTGCGCGATGTTGACCGCGGCTGCACTCCGGGCAGAGCTTGAAGCCTTGAAAGGCAGCACAAACCGGCCATTCAACCTGAATTTCTTTGCCCACACTCCACCAGAACCTGATACCTCAGCGGAAAAGTCCTGGCGGGCGGCGCTGGCGCCCTACTATCGGGAATACGGGTTGGACGAAGGCGTTATTGTCAATGGCCCCGGGCGGCTACCCTTCAACACCGAGATGGCTGCCATTGTGGAGGAATTCCGGCCAGCCGTTGTGAGCTTCCATTTTGGCCTGCCTGCGCCCGAGTTGCTGCAACGGGTCAAAGCCGCTGGAGCTACGGTGCTGTCATCGGCTACCACGGTAGAAGAAGCCCTTTGGCTGGAGGGCAATGGAGCCGACGGCATTATTGCCCAGGGGCTTGAGGCCGGTGGCCACCGGGGTATTTTCCTGACAAAGGACATGAGCACGCAGATGGGAACGTTTGCCCTTTTACCCCAGGTGGTTGCTGCGGTGAGTGTGCCGGTTATTGCAGCCGGTGGCATTGCCGATGCCAGGGGCGTAAAGGCGGCACTGGCACTTGGCGCTGCGGCGGCCCAGGTGGGCACGGCGTTTATGCTGTGTCCGGAAGCCACAACCCGGGCGGTTCATCGCGAGGCGCTAAAGAGCGATGCGGCCCGGCACACGGCCATCACTAATTTGTTCTCCGGGGGCCCGGCAAGAGGCATTATGAACCGAGTGATGCGAGAGCTGGGGCCGATATCAGCCCTGGCTCCCGCTTTCCCATTGGCCACCAACGCCATAGCACCATTGCGGGCGGCCGCCGAGGCACAGGGCTCCGGGGATTTCTCGCCTTTATGGTGTGGGCAGAATGCCGCTGGTTGTAGGGAGGTTTCGGCTGGGGCTTTGTTAAAACAGTTGGCCGAAGATCTTTGAGGGGCTCGGGGTGAAGGCTTGGCCTTCACCCCTTAGTGATCAGAGTGCGGGAACGACGCCGATCTCGCTGCAGTTGTCATAGCTTTCAACGAGCTGATTATCAATCCAGATCGCCACTACGCCAGTTCCTCCAGTGCTGCTGCCGAAGCGAATCTCCGCGGTGCCATTACTCGCAACTCGAAACACGCCAGCGACCGGACATTCCTGGCCTTCGACCAACTCAACAACCACGGGTGTTGTGAGCTGGATATAACCACCAATCGCAGAGCCAATCAGTTTGGCTTTGTTGGAATACTCTGCTTCAGATCCATTAAATATTAAACGCGTTTCACCATCGGTGACCGCGACGTACCGTTCTCCAATCTTGAGCTCAAATACGCTGATGGTATCGATAAAGCGAGCGGAGTCTTCCGTTCCCGAATAATCAAAATCGACCCGACCGCGCATGAGGAGCTGTTCAGCCCCTTCTCCTGATTGCACTTGGCCGTTAATGTTGTAGGTTTCAAACCCTTTGATGCTGGTTTCCGTTAACGTATCGACATAGCGGTAATCACCGTTTAGCGTGACGGCACCGAACCCACTCGTGTTTACTACACAACCCTGCAATGTCCAGGTCTCATCACTATTATCGCCGGCTCCCGCGTAGGTCACCGTGGCAGTACCCCCGCCGTCACAGTCTGTGGTGCCCGAGACTCCCCCGCTCTGAGTCGCGAGTATGTCCTGAACTTCAACAATCAACTCCGATCCGTAATCAACATCATCGTAGAGCCCCAGGATACCGCGAACATCCGACTCCGGACCAACCTCAACCGTTTGCTCCGCCAGATTATCGTTATCCAGAGTCAGGTCTGGCCCGTCAGAACCGCCACCTCCGCCGCCACCACAGGCCGCCAACACGGTAACGCTGGATAACACTGCCAAGCCACGCACACCTTTCCTTACAGCAGTCATAATTATTCCCTTTGTACAATCACACCAACACTATGTGTCTCGTCGGGCTAATTCCTTAGCCCACTACTTGCTTCTATATTCAAACACAATTCGGAGACCGCTTTACAATAATGGGTCACATCGTCAAGTATGGAAAGCTGACCTGGCCAATCGGTATTAACTTAGGAGTCTTCATGTCGGAACAGCCTTTCCGTTTTCGCTTCCGGGTGCGCTATGGCGAATGCGACGCCCAGGGTGTGGTGTTCAATGCCCGCTATGCAGATTTCGTGGATATTGCTGTGAATGAGTATATCCGCACGCTGTTTGGTGATTACCAGCACCTGCTTGATCAGGACCTGGACATCCAGGTAGTCAGCATGACCGTTAACTGGAAAGCACCAGCGAAGTTTGACGATGTGCTGGAAGCCCGCATCAAGGCCGGGCGGCTGGGGAATACGTCTTTCACGCTGCACCTGGAATTCTTCCGGCACGGTGACGGGCAGTTTATCGCCGATGCAGACATAACCTACGTGCTTATCCAGCCTTCAAAGATGGCCAAGGCCGTCATTCCAGGCAGCCTGAGAGACAAGCTGGAAACCGGTGCGCCCGGGGTGCTGATCAGCCATGCCGGAGAGACTGTGTAGTAATTTATGAGAAAATCGATCAAACGCTCCCTGGCGCTGATTCTGACACTGCTGATGGTGGGCATTGCCTATCTCTGGCTGACCTTTGTCAGCAGCTTTGGCTATAACCCAACGGCGGAGCTGCCTGCCATCGACGAGGACGAAACCTATTCGGTGTTTGTGTACGGCACCCTCACCCGGCCCTGGGTGCGTTGGCTGGTGACGGGGCGTGCCGGCAGCAGCGAACTGGCAATACTCCCGGGTTTTCGCAAGGAAAAACTGGATATAAAGCCGGACGCTGATGCCAGCGTAGCCGGAGAGGTGATTGAAGTGAGCGCTAGTGAATTGCGGGCATTGGACAGGTATGAGCGGCTAGGTGTGCGCTACGAAAGGGTGGAGTTAACACTGCAGGATGGCCGATCAGCCTGGGTGTACAGGCTGATGGAGCCACTGATCCTTGAGCTGGAGTAAGCGTTATTTCTTCACCCACTGGCCATTGACCTGAACGAACTGCCCGGCCGGTGTTTTCTCGATAGCTTTCTTGCCAGCCACAGTTTCCACCTGGGTAACCGGTATGTCGTGCCGCTCGGCAATGCGGGCATATTCATCCCGGCGCGCGTTGTTGATGGCCTGCACCACCGCAGGCGCATCGCCTTCTGCGCGCACCACTTCCAGGTATCCGGTCGGCGTTTCGCCCACCAGGCCCTGCTGTTTGACGGTTTCCAGTTTCTGCTTGGCCTCTACCAGGCTCATGGCGAGCGCCGGCAGTGCCATGCCGATGGCCAGAAGGAAGGCGCCCAGTTGCATCAGTCGTTTCATCTTCAACCCCTTGATCTGCCCTTGTTCAGGCCGCTGTTGTTCAGAACAGGCCTTTATCACTGAACAGTTCATCCACTTCCCTGTCCACTTTAACGTAGATCTCGTGCTGGATTTTAACGTTCAGGTTCACGGTAATCGGCTCTTTCGGTGCCGCCATCTGTACGGTTGGCGTGCAGGCAATGAATGCCAAAGGCAGGACCGATATCATCAGAACTCTCATCGCCAGCGGCCTGCGTGACCGCCACACATTGATCATGGTTTTGCCTCCTGCCCGGACTGTTGCAGCCGCTCCCGAACGCGTTCGGTAACCGCTTCGTTCACCCTGCCGCTCAGCTGTAGGCTGGTTAACAGCGCAGGAATGTCTTCTTCAAGATTGATGTTCAGCACCACCGGCTGGCCGCCGCGAACGCCCGGGCTTTGTCCTTCCAGCCGCAGGCCTAACATCAGCTTTCCATTCTTATCGTAGTCTATCGTGCTATCCAGCACCGAATAGTGAAAGTTTTGCAAAGCTTGCACCACAAGGTCCACGGCCTGGCTACCGCCCAACATGGCCTGAAGGCGCTCGCCCGGTAACCGCAAGCGGCCGCCCGGAACAATAGCCGCCATGGTGCCTTGCTCAACCTCTACCGATGTGCCGGAGATTATCAGCGGTATCCGGCCGTTTAGCCTGCCGGTGCCCTCAAAGCCTTCGGCCGGGTAAACTTCTAGCAGCCGTTCAAGCGATAACTCGTAGACGTCCAACGGGACGTTAACGGGATGATTGGCCAGATCGAAGGATTGCGGTGCGACTCTCAGGCGGCCATTGAGAAATTCGGCTGTGGCCTGCTGAATCTCTAACTGGCCAGTGAGCGGCTCGGCGGCCGGCGCCCGATAATCCGCCAGCAACCGCACCGGACCTATGCCAATACCGGAGTTGATCTGGGCAATGGTGATGTCGCGCAGGCGGGCAGCCAGTGTTTCGTCTTCAAGGCTGAACAACAAGCGGCCACTCATATCGGAAAACGCGGTTCGATCGAAGACCCCATTCACGCCCGCCAGATTCAGCCGGGCATCCAGTGCGAGGGGGGCATCCGGTTCCTGCCGAAAGCTAGCGGCCGCCTCAAGCTGACCATGGTTTAACGTGAGCAACGGGGGCCACTGGGCGAGTGTATCAGCGATTGCCGTGCCGGCTTGTTCAGCGGCCATGGCCATAGCTACCCGGCCAGCCATGAACTCCCCAGTCCGGTTTCTCAACACCACCTCCGCCAACAGGCCGGAATCTGATCGCAGCTGGCCCTCAAGGCTGAGATCAGACACAGCGCCACTCACCCGCCCGTCGAACCGCCAACCCTGGGGTTTCAGGCTGGGGTGTTGCAAGTCTTCAATCTCAATGGTGACCTGGCCAGCCACCGCAGTGCGGTCCACAAGGGCTTCGACGCCACCGAGGTTGATGGTGACGGTTACATCGGTCAGATCCAGCTGCACGTTATTTAAGAAAACCGAAGAATCTCCGGCGTTCTGTGCAAGGGTGGCGGCCGTCAGCCTTGAACCGGGTTTAAAACGGACGATAACCGCCTGGTTGTCTGCCTCAACCGAGTTAACCACCTCAGCCCGGATGCCGGTCACGCGCCAATCCGCAGTCTCGATATCCGGCAGGGCAATGCCCATTCGCCCCTGCTGCAGCAAGAACGACCAGTCCAGCGCGGAAGCTGACGGCACCCACAGCAAGCAGGCCAACAGGATGATCAGCGATCGCCATGGAAATCGTCCGCGCGGGATCAATACAACACTCCTTTGCTCACAATCAGGTAGTATGTGCCGATAAACGCTGGCCATGACCATACAGAGCCAGCAAGCTGAACCGGGCACAGAAACTTATATGAAGATACCAAAACGATTACAACCCCTCGTTGATGAAGGCATGGTGGATGAGGTGTTGTACCAGTTGATGAGCGGCAAGGAAGCCCAGGTGTTTGTGGTGCGCTGCGGCGACCAGGTGCGTTGCGCCAAGGTATACAAAGAGGCCCAGAAACGCAGTTTCAAACAGGCCGTTCAGTACCAGGAAGGCCGTAAGGTACGGAACAGCCGTCGCGCACGGGCCATGAGCAAGAAAACCCGCTATGGCCAGAAAGAGCAGGAAGACGCTTGGCTGAACGCCGAAGTAGACGCCCTCTACCGCCTGGCGGACGCCGGCGTTCGCGTGCCAGAACCTTTCGGTTTTGTCGACGGCGTGCTGCTGATGGAAATGATTGCCGACGGTGAAGGCAAGGCCGCGCCCCGGCTGGACGACGTTACCCTCACCCCCGAACAGGCCCGCAGTTACCACAGCAAGGTGATTGCCGACGTCGTGCGCATGCTCAGTGCCGGCCTGATTCACGGCGACCTGTCCGAATTCAATGTTCTGGTTGATGCCACCGGTCCGGTCATTATCGACCTGCCCCAGGCGGTTAATGCAGCTGGCAATAACAGCGCGGAGCGCATGCTCGAGAGGGACGTAGACAACATGCGCCGCTATTTCGGCCGCTTTGCCCCGGAACTGCTGAATACCGATTATGGCAAGGAGATCTGGGCCCTTTATGAAGCCGGCGACCTGCACCCCGACAGCCAGCTGACTGGCTGCTTTGAGCACGACACCGAAAGCGCGAACGTGGATGAGCTGCTCGATGTAATTGAAGCCGCCAAGGAAGAAGAATGGGAGCGCCAGGAGCGCCTGCGGGATGCCGAAGACGATGACTGACGTTGCCACCGGGCATTGTACGAAAGCCGGAGGGCCCTGCGGCATTTAATCGTTTAGAATGGCAGGATCAATCTGCGGACCGACAAACATCTCGTTCCCTCATCTCTGCGATCCGTAAAAGGTACACCATGCTTTCAGAACGTTTTTATACCGTCCAGGACGGACGCATTGTTATTACTGCGCCCCAGGCCAGCCATTTTGCCAAAGAGATTGCCGGAGACTTCAACCCTATCCACGATCCGGACGCCCGCCGTTTCTGCGTGCCCGGTGACCTGCTGTTTGCCATTGTGGTCGGGCGCTTTGGGTTATCAGAGAACATGACATTCCGTTTCCGCAATCTGCTGGGGGCAGAAATTCCCCTGGAATTCCGGGAAACCGGCGATGACACCATCGAAGTCTGCGACGAAGCCGGCAAGGTCTACCTGGAAGTGAGCCGCAGCGGTGCGGTAATCCGGGACGAGCAAGTGATTAATGACTTCACCCGCGCCTACGTGGCGGCCTCTGGCAAGAATTTCCCCCACACGCTCAAACCGCTGATGGAATCCCACGGGGTCATGTTCAACCCCGACCGCCCGATGGTGATGTATGAAAGCATGAGCGTGGCGATCAATAAACAGGACAATCTTCAGCCAGACCTGGAACTGAACAAGGCGGACCTGGAAGTGGCGGGCAAGCGCGGCAACGTAACCCTCTCTTACCACTTGATGTCTGATGGCAGCTCGGTTGGTGAAGTGTCCAAACGCCTGATGCTGGGCGGGCTCCGGGAATACTGCCCGGAGGCCATGGCTGGTATTGTTGAGGAGTTTTACCGGCTCAAGGCCCGTGGTACCCGGCTGGGCATGGAAAACGCAGATTAATCGCCCTCAGCAACCCGCTCAAAGGTGTGCAGGCAAACATCTACTGTGAGTGACAGGGAGTTCAGGGCAGCTGCCCGCTCCCGGCCTTCCGCGTTTGCCCGGTAGAAATGGGGCGTCATCGCCAGAAGGTCTGCGATGGGCTCCGCCCCCGCCAGATGCAGTGAAAACCGAACATCTTCCGAAGCCACTCGGCGAAATCCTTCCGGGGCTGGCATCACTTTCTTCGATTCGCTCCGGATTTCAGGATAGATAATTTCCCGCAGCTCCCGCAGGTGATCCTGCCCTGCGTCCACCTGAATCAGCTTGCCGCCCGGTTTGAGAACACGGCCGAATTCCGGGTACACGGGAAAGCCAAACAGGCAGAGAATACGGTCCAGTGAGCCAGGTAGCACCGGCAGATTCGCATTACTGCCCACCACCCAGCTCGGCCGTTTGTCTTCACGCGCCGCCGCCAGTACCGCCCATTTCGAGATATCCAGGCCCAATAGCGCCAGGGAGCGCTCATCGCCCGCCGCCCAGGCCAGTTGCCGCAGGTAATAGCCTTCACCACAACCGGCATCCAGGCAACTCAGTGTGGTGCTGGCCGGCGCATCGTCCAGCGTTGCCCGCGACACCGCCTCGGCAATCGGCTGGTAATACCCTGCCTCAAGAAACCGCTGGCGTGCCGCCACCATCACCTTACTGTCACCCGGGTCCAGCGAACGCTTCTTCTGCACCGGCAACAGATGCACATAGCCCTGCCGCGCCACATCAAAATTATGGCCACTGGCACACCGCCACGAACCCGACTCCCGCTGCAAGGCAGCGCCGTCCAGGGGGCAGGCTAAGGCGTCAAAGGCTGTGATGGTCATTCAATATCCTGTTGTCCGGTTCATCCACCGCGGATTATACATGCCGGGGTCAGACCCCAAGACATTTCGCCCGGTCAAATGTACTGGGGTCAGACCCCGGTACATTTTGTTACATTCGGGGATGGCACTGGGAGCCCCCTCGCAGCCTGCTTATTAGGGGTATTCCTGATAAACTAGGACGCTTGGATTTTCGTATGATCTGCGCCATTGCCGTTTACAGGTAGCTCTATGTCTTTTGTTCCATCGCCGATTCCATTTGCCGCCGATTCCGGCCCTTCCCGCCGCTTCTGTGTGGCCCCGATGATGGATTGGACAACACCTCATTTTCGCTACCTGGCGCGAGTTCTGAGCCGCCGGGCGTTGCTGTATACCGAGATGGTGACCACCGGGGCGTTGATTCATGGGGATACCGAGCGGTTTCTGCGCCATGATCCATCCGAATACCCGCTGGCGCTGCAGCTTGGTGGCAGCCATGCCGGTGAGTTGGCTCATTGCGCAAAGCTGGCGCAGCAGTTCGGTTTTGATGAGGTGAACCTGAACGTCGGCTGCCCCAGTGATCGCGTGCAGAACAACATGATCGGCGCCTGTCTTATGGGACATCCGGATAAGGTGGCGGAAGGTGTGGCAGCGATGATTGCGGCCACGGATTTGCCGGTCACCGTCAAACACCGCATTGGCATCAACGGCCGGGAATCCTGGGACGAGCTGTGCGAGTTTATCGAAACCGTCGCCGCCGCCGGCTGCAAGACGTTCATAGTGCACGCTCGGATTGCCATTCTTGAAGGCCTGAGCCCGAAGGAAAATCGCGACATCCCGCCGCTGAAATACGACTGGGTGTACCAGCTGAAACAGGCCTACCCTCACCTTGAAATCATCATCAACGGCGGCATCAAAACTTTTGAGGATTGCCATGAGCACCTGGCCCACACCGACGGCGTGATGCTGGGCCGCGAGGCCTACCACAATCCCTGGCTACTGGCCGACGTGGATACCGAATTCTTTGGTGAGCCGGCACCTGTCACCAGCCGTCATGATGCCCTGCGCGCCATGTTTCCGTTCATCCAGCAGGAACTGGACCGGGGGGTGTACCTGACCCACATTACCCGCCATATCATGGGCCTGTTCCTGGGCCAGCCAGGAGGGCGACAGTTCCGCCGGCATCTGAGCGAGAACGCCAACAAGCCGGGTTCCGGCCTGGAAGTGGTGGAGCAGGCTCTGGCCAAAGTCAGGGAACCGGAACTCATTACGGAAAGTTGATCATCCCCATACCTTTTGTTGTCTTGTTCCTGTCGTAAGCTGCCGTTATTGTAGGGGTTACAAAGGTATTCTGGAGCTGGATACCGCCATAACACCGCACAACCGGGACGACAGGACGAATGAACAGCAAGCTGGACCAACTGAAGACCATGACCACCGTGGTGGCCGACACCGGCGACCTTGATGCCATTGCCCAATGGCGGCCACAAGATGCCACCACCAACCCCTCACTGCTGCTGAAAGCCGCAGCATCGGAAGCCTACCGCCCGATGCTGGACAAGGCCGTCGCCTTCGCCAGCCAGCGTGGGGGCTCTGGCGCCGAACAACTGACCATCGCCACTGACATGCTGGCGGTGCTGGCCGGTAAAGAAATCCTGAACCTGATTCCCGGCGTCGTCTCCACAGAAGTAGACGCCCGCCTGTCGTTTGACACCGCCGCCACCCTGGAACGCGCACGCCGGTTGATCGACTACTATGACCGCCAGGGCGTAGACACCAGCCGGGTGCTGATCAAGATTGCCTCTACCTGGGAAGGCATCCGCGCCGCTGAGCAGCTGGAAAAAGAAGGCATCCACTGTAACCTTACCCTGCTGTTCTCCTTTATACAGGCTGCCGCCTGTGCGGAAGCCGGTGCCTATCTGATATCACCGTTTGTAGGGCGCATTCTGGACTGGCACCTGGCCAGCACTGGCCGCGACAGCTACCCGGCGGCGGAAGACCCGGGCGTGCAATCGGTCACTCGCATCTATAATTACTACAAGGCCAATGGCTTCAATACCGTGGTGATGGGGGCGAGCTTCCGTAATACTGGCGAGATTGAAATGCTCGCCGGCTGCGATCGCCTGACCATCAGCCCTGCCCTGTTGCAGGAGCTGAAAGACGATCAAGGCGAATTGCCCCAGCGACTGAACGCTGGCAGCGCAAGCACCGCCGACAAACCACACCACGTGGACGAGAAGCGGTTCCGCTGGGAGTCCAACGAGGATGCCATGGCCACCGAGAAACTGGCTGATGGCATTCGCCGGTTTGCCGCAGACCAGATTGAACTGGAAAGCCGGGTGCGGCAGTTAGCGACCGAGGCTGCCTGATCAACACCCCAACCTTTAGCCAAGGGGCGCTGTATGATTGATCGCCTGAAAAAACTGTTTGCAGTGCCGGAATCCGAGCCTGTGCAAACCGACGCCCACCAACTGGCTGTGGCTGCCACAGCCCTGATGGTGCAGCTTGCCCGTGTCGACAATCACGAGGACGAGCGCGAGCTGAAGATTATTGTCGATTGCGCCGTTCAGGCCCATCAGGTTACCCGGGAAGAAGCGGAAGAGATTCTTGCCGACGCCCTGGCACACGCAGAGGATTCCACGTCGTTGTATGAGTTCACCGGACAGATCAACGACCACTTTGACCAGCCCCAGAAACAGGCCCTGCTGGAGAGTATCTGGCGGGTAGCCCTGGCAGACGGCCGTATCGACAAATACGAAGAACACCTTATTCGCCGGATTGCGGACTTGCTGCATCTTAATCATCGGGAATTCATGCAGGCCAGGCACAGGGCGGAAGACGCCGCCGGTTAACCCCAAGGAGATTTCATGTTAGCCATTCTTCACCCCAACACAGAACTGGACAGGGAAGCCTACCGCCAGACCATGCACTACCTGGAAAACCTGCCTGGCGTCAGTGTTCGGGTACATGAGGTTCAGGGTGCCAGCCAGCGGCTGACGGAGATTTATCTGCTGGGCGACACCAAAACCCTGAACAAGGAAGAGATTGAAGCGCTACCCGCCGTGGAGCGGGCCATCCGAATTTCTGATGACTACCGCATTCTGGGCCGCCACAAAGACGATCACCGCCAGAGCGGTTTCACCTACAACGGCGTCGAGTTCAGCCAGAACAACCTGAACATCTTTGCCGGGCTATGTGCGGTAGACGTGCCCGAGCACGTTGAGCAGATGATGCAGGCGCTTGAGGACAATGGCGAGGTCTGCACCCGCATGGGCGCCTACAAACCCCGCACCAACCCATACTCGTTTCAGGGGCACGGCAAGGGCTGCCTGCCCTGGGTCTTCGAGAAAGCCGGCAAGCATGGCATCAAGGTTATTGCCATGGAGATTACTCACGAAAGCCATATCGAAGAAATCGACACCTGCCTGGAGAAACTGGGCCGGCCCACCGGTGTGATGCTGCAGATTGGCACCCGGAATACCCAGAACTTCGAGCTACTCAAAGCCATAGGCCGGCAGAAAACCTACCCGGCACTGCTCAAGCGCGGTTTTGGTATTACCCTGAACGAGTCGCTGAACGCCGCGGAGTACCTAGCCAGTGAGGGCAACGCCAACGTGATTTTCTGCCTGAGGGGCATGAAAACCGAGGCCGGCCAGCCGCACCGAAATATGGTGGATTTCGCCCACGTACCAGCGGTAAAGCGCCTGACTCGCATGCCGGTGTGTGTAGACCCGTCCCACTCCGTGGGCAGCCGGGACCGCTCACCGGATGGTATTCTGGACGTGATGCACGCCACCGCCCAGGGCGTGATCGCCGGCGCCAACATGGTGCTGGTAGACTTCCACCCGAAACCGGAGAAAGCTCTGGTTGACGGCCCTCAGGCCCTGCTGATGAAAGAGTTGCCGGCGTACCTGGAAGATATTCGCCTGTGCCACGACACCTGGAAGAAACGCCAGGCTATTTACCAGACTCTCAAGGATAGTACTGCAGAATGATCGTTTATGGTCACCGCGGGGCCAAAGGTGAGGCTCCAGAAAATACCATGCCCGGTTTTATCCATGCCTATCGGCATGGTATCCGGCACTTCGAGCTGGACCTGGTGCTGTCAAAAGACGGCGTGCCGGTGCTGGTGCACGACCTGACGGTAGATCGCACTACCGGGCAAAAGGGCAATGTCGGCCATTACACGGCCGCTGAGCTGGCCGACATGGACGCTCGGCGCAACACCAGCGCCTGGCCCCGCAAAGCGGGCATTCCGACTCTCGAAAACCTGCTCGACCAGTTCGAGGATCTGGAGCACCTGCAGCTGGAAGTGAAGAAGGACAACCGGGCCCGCCTGAACATACTTTGCAACCGCCTGACAGAAGTTATCCAGCGCCGGAACCTTTACCAGACCGCCGCCGTTACCTCATCCGATCCCTGGTTCCTCAGGGAACTGAGGCGCCGTGACAAGAACCTCCGGATTGGCCTTGTGGCTGAGCGAAAGTTCCCGAAGCCGCTGAACCTGGCTACCCGCCTGGGCTGTGAGTATTTCTGTGTGAACTGGAAGATTCTGAATGCCGACATGGTTGCCCAGGCCCACAAGCGTAATATGCATGTGTCCACCTGGACGGTGAACCGCATTCACGACATGCTGAAGCTGGAAGAGATGGGCGTAGACAGCATTATTACCGACTACCCGACAAGCACACGGATGTTCTTCGACAACCGCGCCAGAGCCGTTCTGAGCTTGCCAGCAAAGGAAGGAATGCCCGAGCCGGCATAATACCGGCGCCGGTACGGAACTGACCGGATCAGAAGATCCGGTTCAGGCCGTTCAATGCCGCCACCCGGTAGGCTTCCGCCATGGTCGGGTAGTTGAAGGTGGTATTGATGAAGTAGTTCAGGGAGTTCGCCTCCCCTTTCTGGTTCATGATCGCCTGGCCGATGTGTACAATCTCAGCCGCCTGGTCACCGAAGCAGTGAATACCCAGAATCTCCCGAGTCTCACGGTGGAACAGGATCTTCAGCATGCCCACCGCTTCACCCGTGATCTGTGCCCGCGCCAGGTCCTTGAAGAAAGCCTGACCAACATCGTATGGCACTTTGGCTTCTGTCAGCTCCCGCTCGGTTTTACCGACGGAGCTGATTTCAGGAATTGTGTAGATACCCGTAGGCACATCATCCACGTATCGGAAATACTCGTCCTGGGTGATATCTGACGAAGCCGCACGGCCCTGGTCATAGGCTGCACTGGCCAGGCTCGGCCAGCCAATCACATCGCCCGCCGCGTAGATGTGGTCCACCACGGTACGGTAGTGGTCATCCACTGCCAACTGGCCGCGGCCATTGGGCACCAGGCCCACATTCTCCAACCCAAGGTTTTCCGTGTTGCCACTTCGCCCGTTGCACCAGAGGAAGGCATCGGCGCGAATTTTCTTACCAGACTGCAGTGAAAGTACCACACCGTGGTCGTCGCCCTTCACCGATTCGTACTGCTCGTTATGGCGAACCAGCACACCGTTGTTGCGAAGGTGGTAGCTGAGCGCATCGGAGATTTCGTCGTCCAGGAATGACAACAGGCGACTGCCCGGGTTGATCAGGTCAACCTTTACACCCAGCCCGGCAAAAATGGAGGCGTACTCGGAACCGATAACGCCGGCGCCATAGATAATCAGGGTGCGCGGGGTGTGGGACAGGTTCAGGATGGAGTCAGAGTTGTAAATCCGGTGATGGCGGAAATCCACATCGGGCGGCAGATACGGACGGGAGCCAGTAGCAATAATGGCCTGTTTGAAGTGGATAGTCTCAACCGACTTGTTACCACGAATTTCCAACCGGTGGGTGTCTACAAACGATGCACGACCGTTAATCAGGTCTACCCGGTTACGGGAATAGAACTGGGTGCGCAGCTTTACCTGCTTGCCGATGACCTTCTGCGCATTCTGCAACACCCTCGGGAAGGAAAACCAGCGCGGCTCGCCGATATCCCGGAACATCTGATTGGTGTTGAAGGTGATGATCTGCTTCACCGAGTGACGCAGCGCCTTGGATGGAATGGTGCCCCAGTGCGTGCAGTTACCGCCCACCGTCGGTTTGTCTTCAATGATGGCGACTCGCTTGTTGTGCTTGGCCGCGTTCATTGCCGCCCCTTCACCGGAAGGGCCGGCGCCAATAACGACGACGTCGTAGTGATGCTCTGCCATGTGCGCAGTGACTCCTTATCTACGCCATAAAATGCGTAGTTCTATTTATTGATGAGTGTCGCTTACTTTTCTGTGCGCGAGGCGTCGTAGGCCAGATCTTCACCTTTCTCAGCGGCCCCGGTCTCGCTGCGGCTTTCCTCACACTTCTGCGTGTTACCGCCACAAATATCACAGGACTGGCTGATGCCCAGGGCACCAATCCCACCGCAGGTGCCGCTGATCGGCTTACGGCCAAAGATCACGCCGATCGACATGCCGGCAATCAGAATGCCCACAATGAACAAAACGAGAAGAAAGGTACCCATACTGCCCTCCTTTACTGAACCACGAAGGAAGAGAAAGCCGGTGTTTCATGCACCTCAAAGCCGCCCTCGCCTCGCACGATGAAATAAGCAGGAATATTTTCCCGCGTTGCCAGCGCCCGTGCCCGCTCATAACCCATCACGGTGAATGCGGTGGCTAGAGCGTCGGCAGTCATACTGTCTTCGGTAATCACCGTCACAGACGCTATCCTGTTGGTGATCGGCTTACCAGTCGATGGATCTATTGTATGCGAGTAACGCTGTCCATCCGATTCGTAATAGTTACGATAGTCACCGGAGGTTGCCATCGCATGCTGATCCATGGCCACTATCTTGCTGACCTGCCTTGCCTGTTCCGATGGCTCTTCAATGGCCAGGCGCCAGGCACCGCCGTCAGGTTTCCGCCCATTGACCCTCACCTCACCACCGATCTCTACAAGGTACGCCTGCACACCTTCACGGTCCAGGTAACGGGCCACCACATCGACACCATAGCCTTTGGCAATCCCGGACAAATCAATGTACTGGGGCTTTTCGCTACGCAACGCCATGGCCTCTGCGTTCAACTCGATATAGCGGTAGCCAGTATCTGCAAGCGCTTTCTCAAGGGCCGCGTCAGACGGCACGGTATCAGGCCGGGCATCCGGCCCAAAGCCCCAGAGATTGACCACGGGACCGATGGTGATATCAAACGCCCCGTCGGTCAGCTCGGCAATTTCCTGGGAACGCTGTATCACTTCAAACAAGGCCGGAGAAAGCTCCGTCCACTCCGACTGGTCCTGTTTGCGATTCAACAATGACAACTCGGAATCTTGCTTCCAGGTTGACATGGACGCATCCACCGCTTCCAGCTCTTTCTGAATACCCTGAGCCAGAGTCTGCAGGCGTTCCCTGTCTTCTGGCAATACGACGTTTATGTGATAGGTCGTTCCGAAGATACCTCCGGAAATCTCCCAGACTTTTTCCTTTTCCTGAAACGAGCAACCCGCCAGGGCAGCCATGATCAGCGTCATAAAGACGCCGACCACAACCACCCTGACGGGTCCAAACATGCGGGATGTCATCTGAGCCTGTTAACCTCCGAAATCATCCAGCATGATGTTTTCGTCCTCAACACCAAGATCTTTCAGCATCTTGATGACGGACGCGTTCATGATTGGGGGCCCACACATGTAGAACTCACAGTCTTCCGGAGCCGGGTGGTCCTTCAGATAGTTTTCGTACAACACGTTATGGATAAAGCCGGTAGGGCCATCCCAGTCGTCAGTCGGAAGCGGATCTGACAGGGCGCAATGCCACTCAAAGTTCTCGTTCTCTGCGGCCAGACCATCAAAGTCTTCCACATAGAACATTTCGCGCACACTGCGGGCACCATACCAGAAACTGATCTTGCGCTTGGAATTCAGGCGCTTGAGCTGGTCAAAGATGTGGGAGCGCATGGGCGCCATACCCGCACCACCACCGATGAACACCATTTCCGCGTCGGTCTTCTTGGCAAAGAATTCACCGAACGGCCCCATCACCGTGACCTTGTCACCCGGCTTCAGGTTGAACACGTAGCTGGACATGATGCCTGGCGGGTGATTAGTTCCCGGAGGCGGTGTCGCAATACGGATGTTGAACTTCAGAAGTCCCTTCTCTTCCGGGTAGTTCGCCATGGAGTAGGCACGGATGGTGTCTTCCTTGTTGATCGCCTTATAACGCCAGATATCGTGCTTGTCCCAGTCTTCGTGGAACTCTTCCTCGATATCGAAGTCCTTGAAATCGATTTCGTAGGGAGGGCACTCCAGCTGCACGTAGCCACCAGCGCGGAAGTCCACTTCCTCGCCTTCCGGTAGCTTCAGTACCAGTTCTTTGATGAAGGTGGCCACGTTGTGGTTAGACACCACCTCGCACTCCCACTTCTTCACGCCGAAGAACTCTTCCGGTACTTCGATCTTCATGTCCTGTTTTACAGGAACCTGGCACGACAGGCGCCAGCCTTCTTTTTCTTCACGGTTGGTGAAGTGGGTCTTTTCGGTGGGCAGCATGGCGCCGCCACCTTCCAGAACCTTACATTTACACTGGGCGCAGGTGCCACCGCCACCACAGGCAGACGACAGGAAGATGCCGTTGCCCGCCAGGGTGTTCAGCAGTTTTCCACCTGCTTCCGTTTTCATGGTGTGTTCCGGGTCGTCATTGATTTCAATGGTGACGTCGCCGGTGCTGACCAGTTTTGAGCGCGCTGCCAGGATCACCGCCACCAGTGCAAGCACGATGACGGTAAACATGACCACGCCAAGAATAATTTCTGTATTCATGGTCTCGCCTTCTCGTAGTTATCCGATGATCCGGGGGCGCATTACAGCGAGATGCCGGAGAACGACATAAAGCCGAGTGACATCAGGCCGACAGTGATGAAGGTAATACCCAGACCACGCAGGCCATCGGGCACATCACTGTACTTGAGCTTCTCGCGGATACCTGCCAGGGCACCAATGGCCAGGGCCCAGCCCACGCCAGCGCCAAAGCCGTACACCACACTCTCACCAAAGTTGTAGTCACGTTCAACCATGAACAGTGACGCACCCAGGATTGCGCAGTTAACGGTGATCAGAGGCAGGAACACGCCCAGCGCTGCGTACAGCGACGGGATGTACTTGTCGAGAACCATCTCAAGAATCTGCACCAGTGCCGCAATAACACCGATGTAGGTCAGCAGTCCCAGGAAGCTCAGATCAACATCTGGGAGTCCCGCCCAGGACAGGGCACCTTCACGCAGAACGGTATTGAAGATCAGGTTGTTCACCGGCACAGACAGAGTCAGTACCACAACCACCGCAATACCCAGGCCAATCGCCGCTTCTACCTTTTTGGAGATCGCCAGGAAGGTACACATCCCCAGGAAGAACGCCAACGCCAGGTTTTCAACGAAAATAGCCGTAACCAGAAGACTCAGATAATGATCCATTAGAAGGCCTCCCGGGTTTTATGGGCTGACATCTTGAAATCAGGCTCTTCAACCTGATCCGGCTTCCAGGTACGCAGTGCCCAGATGCCCAGACCGATGATAAAGAACGCGCTCGGCGGCAGCAGCATCATGCCGTTCGGCACATACCAGCCACCATCGTTAACCGAGGCCAGGATGGTGAAACCAAGCAGTTCACCAGAACCGAACAGCTCACGGAAAAACGCCACGAACAGGATCGCAATGGAGTAGCCCAGACCGTTACCGATACCATCCAGGAAGCTCAGCATCGGCGGGTTCTGCATGGCAAAGCCCTCGGCCCGGCCCATAACGATACAGTTGGTGATGATCAGACCAACGAATACCGACAGCTGCTTGCTGATTTCATAGGCATAGGCTTTCAGCACCTGGTCGACCACGATTACCAGCGACGCAATGATGGTCATCTGTACGATGATCCGGATGCTGTTGGGAATCTGGGTACGAATCAGAGATACCGCCAGGTTTGAAAACCCGGTTACCGCAATAACCGAAGCACACATAACCAGCGTAACGCTCAGGCTGGTGGTAACCGCCAGCGCCGAACAGATCCCAAGAATCTGCAGGGCGATGGGGTTGTTACTGAAAATCGGTTCAAAAAGAACCTTCTTGGCTGATACGTCAGACATGATCAGGCCTCCCCGTCGCGCAGATTTTTCAGGAACGGCGCGAAACCGTTCTCGCCCATCCAGAAGTTGATCAGGTTCTCGACACCGCGAGCCGTCAGCGTTGCACCAGACAGGGAATCAATCTGATGCTCGCTGTCCGGATTGGCACCGCCTTTGATCAGGCGGATCTGGGGCTCACTCTTGTCGTCACCGTAGATCTTCTGGCCAACCCACTGGCTTTTCCAGCGAGGGTTGTCTACCTCACCGCCAAGGCCAGGCGTTTCCGCGTGGTCATAGAAGCCCAGGCCTTCGATGGTGTTCAGATCACCTTCCAGTGAAATGAACCCATACAAGGTGGACCACAGACCAGGACCGTGAACCGGCAACACCACACGAACCAGCTCGCCATCCTCCTCGAGTATGTAAACCGTGGCTGCATGGGCACGACGACGCAGATTGGCGGTGTCTTGCTCACCCGACAGGCGGGTAGACATGTTCGGATCACCGGCAGCGCGGTACTGGTTGTAGCTCAGTACATCAGGTACGCCAAGCTCTTCCGGGGTGGTGAACCGGCCAGTACGCAGGTCAACCAGGCGCGGCTCGAACTGACCAAACAGTTCTTCGATACGGGCCCGATTGGCGCCAGGCTCCGCCATGCCGGCGGCCTGAAGGATATTGGACTTGATGTCCAGCTCTTGGTTCAGGGCCTGCTGCGGGCGCAAGGATACAGCTGCAGCAGACACAATCACGGAGCAAACGATACATAGGGCGAAAGCGACCTGAATGGTCTTTCCGACCGTCTCTTTTTTCTTAGCCACGTGCGAGCCTCCGTTTGATGTTGGCCTGAACCACGTAGTGGTCCATCAGCGGGGCGAACAGGTTGGCGAACAGAATGGCCAGCATAATACCTTCCGGGAAGGCCGGGTTGACCACACGGATGAGGATGGTCATCACACCGACCAGAATGCCAAACATCCAGCGACCGGTATTGGTCATCGCAGCCGATACCGGGTCTGTCGCCATAAACATCATGCCGAAGGCGAAGCCACCCATAACCAGGTGCCAGTGAGCCGGAATGGCAAACATCGGGTTAGTCTCGGACCCGACAATGTTCAGCAGCAGCGACATACCGATCATGCCGATCAACACACCACCGACAATACGGTAGGAGGCAATCTTCATGGCCAGGAGGATCAGACCACCAATCAATATGGCAATGGTGGATGTCTCACCCATGGAACCCTGAATGTTACCCACGAACGCGTTCATCCAGCCGATCTGGGTTTCCAGTGCTTCCAGGCCGCCAGAGGCAGCCCAGCTCAGGGCCGTTGCGCCACTGAAGCCATCAACAGCCGTCCAGACGGTGTCGCCGGAAATCTGCGCAGGATAGGCAAAGTAGAGGAAGGCACGGCCAGTCAGGGCCGGGTTCAGGAAGTTCTTGCCGGTACCACCGAACACTTCCTTACCGATAACCACACCGAAGGTGATACCCAGGGCCACCTGCCACAGCGGGATGGTGGGCGGGCAGATCAGTGCGAACAGTACCGAGGTTACAAAGAAGCCTTCGTTCACTTCGTGACGACGCACAGTGGCAAACAGCACTTCCCAGAAACCACCCACCACAAAGGTGACGGCATAGATGGGAATGAAGTAGGCCATGCCGTAGACAAAGTTGTCCCACCAGCCGGCACCGGAGCCGGTCACGGCCAGGGCGGTGATAAAGGCTTCACGCAGGCCGCCGTCGGCAATCATGGCATCCGGGTTGGCTGCCAGGAAATTGTTGGCCTGAAAGCCAATGTTCCACATACCGAAGAACATGGCAGGGAAAGTACACAACCACACAGTGATCATGATGCGCTTGAGGTCTACGCCGTCGCGCACATGGGCCGTGGTGGAAGTTACTTTGCCAGGGGTGTAGAAAATGGTATCAACGGCTTCGTACAGGGCATACCAGCGCTCGTACTTGCCACCTTTTTCAAAATGATGCTCGATTCCATCGAGAAACTGTCGGATAGCCATCGTATTAGCCCTCGATCTCGATTCGGGTCAGGTTCTCGCGGAGAATCGGACCGTATTCATATTTGCCGGGGCACACAAAGGTGCACAACGCCAGATCTTCTTCATCCAGCTCCAGAGCGCCAAGCTTCTGTGCCACTTCGGTATCGCCAACAATCAGTGCGCGCAGCAGCTGAGTTGGCAGGATATCCAGGGGCATCACCTGCTCATAGGCACCGACAGGCACCATGGCACGCTCACTGCCGTTGGTGGTGGTGGTGAAGTTGAACAGCTTGCCACCGGCCAGCTTGGACAGGTAGATATTCAGCACCGAGAACTTGTTGGTGCCCGGAGACAACCAGCCAATGAACTCACGCTTGGTGCCTTCTTCCAGCACCGACACCTGATTGGCAAAGCGGCCCAGGTAGGCACAGGGGCCATCACCACGACGACCGCCAAATACCGAGCCTGAAATGGCGCGTACTTCGCAATCAGTGGCGATCTCGCCATCCAACAGTTCCGGCAGGCTGGCACCCAGGCGGGTACGAACCAGGCGGGGCTTCAGGGCTTTAGGGCCACCGATGGCCACAATGCGCTCAACCGGCACTTCACCGGTCTCGAACAGTTTGGCAATATCGATCACGTCCTGGTAATTGATGCTCCAGACAGTCTTGCTGACTGAGACCGGGTCCAGGTGGTGGATATGGGTACCCACATTACCGGCAGGGTGCACACCGTCAAACTGATGCACTTCGATGTTGTCTGCTTTTGGTACAGACACGTCGGAGCCGGGCTTGCCTGTCACAAATACCTTACCGTTGGTCAAACGGGAGATAATGGTCAGGCCTTTTTCGAACGCCTTGCTGTTCTCGCCGATAATCACGGTAGGGTCTGCTGCCAACGGATTGGTATCCATGACAGAAACAAAGATGGAGTTCGGTGCGGAGTCGATTTCCGGAACCTTGCTGTAAGGCCGGGTGCGAAACGCTGTCCACAGGCCGGATTCAACCAGGTTATCAACTACCTGCTGGCGTTCCAGGCCAGCAAGATCGGAATCGTTGTAGCGGGCATAGGTTTCCGCCTCATCGCCATCCACTTCGATGACAACAGACTGGAACACGCGACGCTCACCGCGGTTGATTTCTTTCACCACACCGGCTGCCGGTGAAGTATAACGAACGCCTTCGGTCTTCTTGTCCGTGAACAGCAGCGTACCGCGCTTGACACGGTCTCCCTCTTTCACAGCCATCGTCGGCTTCATGCCGTTGTAGTCAAAGCCGATCAATGCCACGTGGCGAATCGGTTTGCCGTCAGTAATGGTCTGTTCGGGAGCGCCGCTGATGGGAAGATCCAGGCCTTTTTTGATCTTGATCATTAGCCTCATCCAATCATCAGAAACTTTTCTGTGGATTTTAACGCCCGGCCCCGCCGCTCGGGGGTGAGAATATGGGTGCCAGACATACCCAAAATCGCGCCAATTATAGAGATTAAGGAAACCTATTTCCACCGGTAAGGAAAATGGTTTTATCCCTCCAAAGTCGTAAAAAAGCCCCGGTAGCTCACGCTACCGGGGCCTTTTGATCCGACTTGACTGAAACAGACTTAGACTTTAGTCACGTGCCCGCTTCGGAAAGATCGGGTAAGTTACGCCGGCCATCTGATTGACACAGCGGATAACCTGAGCGCTGTAACCGAACTCGTTGTCGTACCATACGTACAGAATCAGGCGCTTACCGTTGGCGATGGTGGCTTGGGCATCGACAATGCCCGCATGGCGGGAGCCTACGAAGTCTGTGGATACCACTTCCGGGGAATTCACGAAATCGATCTGCTTCTGCAGCTCAGAGTGCAGAGCCATGTCGCGGAGGTAATCGTTCACCTTCTCTACATCCACGTCGGACTTCAGATTCAGATTCAGGATGGCCATGGACACGTTCGGCGTCGGCACCCGGATAGCATTACCGCTCAGCTTGCCCTTGAGCTCCGGCAGCGCCTTGGCAACAGCCTTGGCCGCACCTGTCTCGGTAATAACCATGTTCAGTGCTGCGCTACGGCCACGACGGCTACCCTTGTGGTAGTTATCGATCAGGTTCTGGTCGTTGGTGTAGGAGTGAACAGTCTCAACATGACCATCTTCAATGCCGTATTCGTCGTTGATGGCCTTCAGCACCGGGGTAATGGCGTTGGTGGTGCAGGAAGCAGCGGACAGGATCTTGTCTTCGTCGGTAATCCAGTCGTTGTTGATACCATACACGATGTTCTTGATGTCGCCCTTGCCTGGCGCGGTCAGGATAACGCGGCTGACACCCTTGGACTTCAGGTGCAGGCCCAGACCTGCTTCATCACGCCACTTACCGGTGTTGTCGATCACAATGGCATTGTGGATGTCGTAGGCGGTGTAATCGACCTTGTCCGGGCCATCGGAATAGATCACCTTGATAAAGTTGCCATTGGCGATCAGGGCGGAGTTTTCTTCATCAACGGTGATGGTGCCATCGAAGGGACCATGCACGGAGTCACGGCGCAGCAGGCTGGCGCGCTTTTCCAGATCGTTCTCTGCACCGCCCTGGCGAACCACAATGGCTCGCAGGCGGAGATTGTTACCGCCGCCGGCTTTTTCAATCAGGATGCGGGCCAGCAGACGGCCGATACGGCCAAAACCATAGAGCACTACGTCTTTGGTTTCGTTCTGGGCGTCCTGCTCTGACTGACTGGCATACTGGCCAACCACCGGGCCGATTTCACGCTTCAGGAATTCGGTGAGGTCACCGCCTTCAGCCTTGAACTTGACCGCCAGCTTGCCGATGTCCACGTGGGCGCGACCAAGATCCAGCTTGTCCATGGCCTGCAGAATCGGCAGCGTGTCGTGAACGGACAGCTCGCTATTCTCAACCTGACGAACAAAACGATGGGCACGGATGATGTCGATCACCGACTGGTTGATGATCGCCCGGCCGTATACCGACGTAACAACGTTGTTTTTGCGGTACAGGCGGCCAATCAGCGGGATCATCGCTTCGGCGGTGGACTCTCTTTCTGTCCAGTTGGACAGGTGCTGGTTGATTTGTTCGTGACTCACGGTTGGAACCTCGTATAGCACTGGGAATAATTTTAAGGCGCACATTATCCAACTTAAGACGCCCGACGGCAAATAGCGATTTGTCGGTACCAGCCATGACACTGAAACCCCCGAACGCTAGAATAGCGCCGCTCGGTTCCAGACGCGCTAACTCAGGAGATTTGACAGCTCATGCCCCAAGGTTCCGCCCGTGCGGCCTCACCCGCCCCGTTGATTGCCCCGACGCTGCCGGATAAAAGCGCCGACCACCGCAAATGGGGCCAGCTTCACGGTTGCAGTGACGCTCTGGCCATCTGCGAGAGCGCCAAGCTGCACAAAGGACTGACCCTGGTGGTCACCCGAAGCACTGATGAGGCCATCCGCCTGGAGCAAGCCATCCGGTTTTTCCTGAACCTGCCACCGGAAGAAGACGGCGCTACGGTGACCGCAGACGGCCTCGAACTGTTGTCGCTGCCGGACTGGGAAACCCTGCCCTACGACCTGTTTTCACCCCACCAGGACATTACTTCCAGGCGTATCCGCACCCTGCACCGGTTGCCATCCACACGCCACGGTATTCTGGTGGTGCCCGCCCGCACCCTGATGCATCGGCTGGCGCCGCCAAGTTACCTACAAGGCAACACCCTGCTATTAAAAGTAGGCCAGAGCCTAAATATCGACAGCTGGCGAATGCAACTGGAGGCTGCGGGATATCACCACGCTGAAAATGTGTATGAGCACGGTGAATATGCCGTGCGCGGGGCGATTCTGGACATCTACCCCATGGGCTCCAACCTGCCCTACCGGATTGACCTGTTCGACGACGAAATCGAAACCTTGCGCACGTTTGACCCGGAAACCCAGCGCTCCATTGACCGAATCGAACAGATCGAACTGCTGCCAGCCCATGAGTTCCCCTGGCACAAAGAGGCCCGGTCCGGCTTCCGCAACCGCTGGTTTGAACATTTCCCCCATGCCGACAAAGACGCCCCGGTCTATCAGGACGTCAGTAACGGTATTACCCCGCCAGGCATCGAGTATTACCTGCCATTGTTCTTTGACCAGACCGCCACTCTGTTCGATTACCTGCCCGCCACCACACTGGTGTTTACCGCAGACGGTCTGAACGATGCCGTTGCGGCTTTCGATGCGGAAACCCGCGCCAGGCACGAGGACCGCCGGCACGACCGGCTGCGACCGATTCTGCCGCCGGCCGAGCTTTTCCTGCTACAGGACGAAGTGTTTGGCCAGATCAAGCGATACCCGCGCATCACCTGCACCCCCGACGCCATGGACGGCGCCGGCACTGCCAATTGCGGCGCCACACCGCTACCGGATGTCGCCATGGATGGCCGGGCAGCAGACCCAGCCGGGCGCCTCAAGCGTTTTATCAAAGATTTCCCGGGCCGCGTGCTGATTTGCGCCGAGTCTTCCGGCCGGCGCGAAGCCCTGATCGAGAACCTGCGGGATCACAAGCTAAAGCCTGTCACCCTCAGCGGCTGGCAGGCATTCACTGAAAGTGACAGCGCGACCCTGGCCATCACCATCGCGCCGATGGAACAGGGAATGGTGCTACCGGAGCAGAACCTGGCCCTGATTACGGAAACCGCCCTGTTCGGCGAACGGGTTCTGCAGCGACGCCGGCGTGAAAAGCCCACGGAAGTGGACGACCACGGCTACCGGGACCTGTCCGAACTGCGTATCGGCTCGCCGGTGGTGCATATTGACCATGGAGTTGGCCGTTACAAAGGCCTGGAAACCATCGACGCCGGTGGCCAGGCCGATGAGTTCCTGACCCTGGAATACGCCGGTGGCTCGAAACTCTACGTTCCCGTTTCCAGCCTGCACCTGATTTCCCGCTACGCCGGCACCGACGAAGAGCACGCGCCCCTGCACAAGCTCGGCACCGACCGCTGGAGCAATGCCAAACAAAAGGCCCTGGAGAAGATACGCGATACCGCCGCCGAGCTGCTGGACGTTTACGCCCGCCGCGAAGCCCGCAAAGGCTTCCAGTTTGAAGACCCGAAAGAGGCCTACCGGGCGTTCGCCGCCGGCTTCCCGTTCGAGGAAACGCCGGACCAGCAGGTAGCCATTCAGGCGGTGTTCGAAGACATGACCGGCGAACGCCCCATGGACCGCCTGGTATGCGGTGATGTGGGCTTCGGAAAAACCGAGGTAGCCATGCGTGCGGCCTTCCTGGCCACCTGGTCCGGCAAGCAGGTGGCGGTGCTGGTGCCCACTACCCTGCTCGCCCAGCAGCACTACGAATCCTTCCGGGATCGTTTTTCCGACACCCCGGTCACCGTGGAACTGCTCAGCCGTTTCCGAAGCGGCAGCCAGACCACCAAAGCCATGACAGCCATTGAGGAAGGCAAGGCAGACATCGTGATCGGCACCCACAAATTGCTGCAGGGCGATGTGAAGTTCAAGAATCTGGGCCTGGTCATTATTGATGAGGAGCATCGTTTCGGTGTTCAGCAGAAAGAACGACTGAAATCCCTGCGGGCAGAGGTGGATATGCTCACGCTGACCGCCACGCCGATCCCGAGAACCCTGAACATGGCCATGGGTCACCTGCGGGACCTGTCGATCATCGCCACGCCCCCGGCCCGCCGGTTGTCGGTCAAAACCTTCGTGCGCCAACGTGAAGAGGCCATGGTGAAAGAGGCGATCCTTCGGGAGATACTGCGTGGTGGCCAGGTGTATTTTCTGCACAACGATGTGTCGACCATTGAAAAAACCGCCGAAGATCTGCGCAGACTGATTCCGGAGGCCCGGGTGGGCGTCGCCCACGGCCAGATGCGGGAACGGCAGTTGGAACAGATCATGTCGGACTTTTACCACAAGCGCTTCAACGTGCTGGTCTGTACCACCATTGTGGAAACCGGCATCGACATTCCCAGCGCCAACACCATCATCATCGAGAGAGCCGACAAGTTTGGCCTGGCCCAGCTGCACCAGTTGCGCGGCCGGGTTGGCCGGTCCCACCACCAGGCCTACGCCTACCTGCTAACGCCACCACCGAAAAGCATCTCCAACGATGCCAAGAAACGCCTGGACGCCATCGCCGAAGCCCAGGACCTGGGCGCCGGCTTC
Source organism: Marinobacter sp. KM021 (assembly GCF_050707965.1). Lineage (NCBI taxonomy): Bacteria > Pseudomonadati > Pseudomonadota > Gammaproteobacteria > Pseudomonadales > Marinobacteraceae > Marinobacter > Marinobacter sp. KM021. The sequence goes on along the minus strand of NZ_CP136129.1, from coordinate 693,586 downwards.
ATGCTGGCCACCCACGACCTGGAAATCCGGGGCGCCGGCGAGTTGCTGGGCGAGGAACAGAGCGGGCAAATTGAAAGTATTGGTTTCACCCTCTACATGCAGTTGCTGGATGAGGCGGTAAAAGCCATTCGCGAGGGCCGTGCCCCAAATGCGGAACTGCCGTTGAGCCACGGCACCGAAATGAATCTGCGCATCCCGGCATTGATTCCCGACGACTACCTGCCCGATGTGCACAACCGCCTGATGCTGTACAAGCGCATTGCCAGCGTACAGACCGAAGATGAATTAAAAGAACTTCAGGTTGAGATGATCGACCGCTTCGGATTATTACCCGAACCGGCCAAGAATCTGATCAACCAGACCCGGCTGCGTTTGAAAGCCGAAGCTCTGGGCATCGGAAAAGTGGACGCTGGCAAGGAATGGGTGCGACTGGAGTTCGGTGCGACCACACCGGTGGACCCTCTGGTACTGGTTAAAAAAGTGCAATCCGCGCCGGACACCTACAGGCTGGAAGGCGCCAACAGCTTCCGCTTCCGGCTGAATGATGATTCAACCAGTGGTAAACTCGACGCCATTGCAGCCATGCTCACGGAATTGACGCCCGGCGATAAGCCAGCCAAGGCGTTGTGAGCAAACAACGACTCAGGTGGAGTAAGACTCTTGCAAGCCCAGCATTTCTGTTTACGGCACACAGTGATCGGTTCCCTTCTGGCAGCGGCCTTCATGCTCGCCCCGACCGTCCTGATGGCCCAAAGCCAGTCAGGCAACGCACCCCGCGACTACTACCGGGCCGAGTTCATTATTCTGGAGCGACTGGTTGACCCATCCGGCATTGACGAGAAGATGGCTGGTAAACAGGTTGAGCCAACCATTCAGCCAGACAAAGCCCTGTGGGTGGATCAGGCCGACGGCAGCCGCCTCTCCGATCTGAAACTGGTACCGCAGAGCGAGCTGCACCTGAATCAGGCCGCCCGGCGCCTTGAAAACAGCGGTAACTATCGGATTCTGGCAGCCACCGGCTGGTACCAGGCGTTCCCGCCCGACTACGACGGCGAACCGCTTCAGGTCGCACTGGGCGACTGGCTGGCTGAAGCCGGCCAGCGGGCGGTGGAAGGCCATATCACCATTGACCGGCAACGGTTCCTGCACGTGGGCATTCATCTTAACCACTGGATGATTGACGAGAGCTCGCCGGCTTCACCACTTCAACTGGTCACCTGGATCAGGGAAACCCGCCGCATGCGCAGTGAGGAAATCCATTTCATTGACTCCCCCACGATCGGCGTACTGGTGTTCTTCAAGCGGGTGGAGTGAGCACCTCAAGCTGACCAAGGCCGGCCATTGAGCGCTCGAGGATCAACCGGACCCCGGACATCCCCTGCTCAATGGCCTCTTCAATCTCGGCCATGGTAATGATGTGGTCGGATTTGCCCGCCGCCCAGTTCACCACCAGGCCCAGACTCACGTAACGCATCCCCAGTTCCGCCGCCAGCACCGCCTCAGGCATGCCGGTCATACCCACGATATCACAGCCGTCGCGCTCCATGCGGCGTATTTCCGCAGCGGTTTCAAGGCGCGGCCCCTGAGTGGCGCCGTACACGCCGAAATCCGAGAACGGCACGCCCGCCTCCCGGGCGGTTGCAACCAGTAACTCCCTGGCCTGTTGGTCGTACGGCCAGGTGAAATCAATGTGGGTGACGTGCTCCAGCTCGCCTTCAAAGAAGGTACTCGGCCGGCCCCAGGTGTAGTCAATCAGCTGATCGGGAATGACCACATGGGCCGGGCCCATCTCAGGGTGGATGCCGCCAACAGCGTTAACACCCACCAGGGTGCGAACGCCGGCATCGTAGAGCGCCTGGATATTGGCCCGGTAGTTCACCTGATGGGGCGGAATCCGGTGCGGGTTACCGTGCCGGGACAGAAACATCACCTTCTGTTGCCCCAGCACGCCATGAACCAGAGCGGAAGACGGCTCCCCCCAGCTGGTGGAGACGGTTTCCTCGCCCACAATGGTGAGATCACTGAGGCTGGCCAGCCCGGTTCCACCAATGATACCAACCGGCTTGCTATCAGCGACTGCTGTCATTCTTGCTCTCCACCTGTTTGCCTGCGTTTTGCTCCCGATTATCCTCATTTCCCGGCTCGGATACTGACGACTCATCGCTGTCATTGCCACTAACCTTCACGCCATCGGGAAGGTGCAGTGTGCGGGTCGGGAAGGCCACTTCGGCGCCATGACTTTCGATAATGTCACTGATCTTCAGCAGAACATCCTCTTTGACCTCGTGGAACCGGACCCATTGGGTAGTCTTGGTAAAGGCATAAACCATAATGTCGAGGGATGACGCATTGAAGGCCAGGAAATTCACAATCAGCGTCTCATCGGCCGCAATGTCTTCATGATTCTTGAGCATGTCACGTATTTCATCCACGATTTTCTTCATGGAGTGGACGTCTGCGTAGCGAATGCCGATGGTTTCCGAGATACGGCGGTTGGTCATCCGGGACGGATTCTCCACCGCAATGGTAGTGAAGGCCGCATTGGGAACGTAGAGCGGGCGCTTGTCGAACGTACGAATGGTCGTCAGGCGCCAGCCGATGTGCTCCACCGTACCCTCAATATTCCTGTCCGGGGAACGCACCCAGTCGCCCACTTTAAAGGGGCGGTCCAGATGGATGATAAAGCCACCAAAGAAGTTGGCCAGCAGGTCTTTCGCCGCAAAACCCACGGCAATACCACCCACACCACCAAAGGCAAGAACCCCGGAGATACTGAATCCGAGGGTCTGCAATGCGGTCAGAACCGCGGTAATAATGACAACCGCCCGCAGCAGCTTACTGATCGCGTTCACCGTGGTGTAGTCCATCGGTTTACGCATTTTCATGGGCGAGACCAGAATCTTCTCCGCCTCCTTGACCAGCCTGAGCAGTGCCCAGACAAGAACCCAGACAAATCCGATCTGCAACAGCGTACCGTTCGCCTTGAAGATTTCAGCATCGGAGAAGTGGTGGGCAACCTCTGCTGCCCAATAGACCCCCTGCAGCCAGATAAACGCCACAACCGGCTTGCGGGCGGCATGGAGCAAAGCGTCGTCCCAGAGATTACGGGTGGCACTGAATTTGTTCTCCAGCGCAACGATCACGCGGGATGCAATGAATGCGGCAGTAGCCGTCGCAAACACCAGCATGAAGATCAGAATACCGGCACGCCACCCTTCCGAAAGCATTCCGAAATCTTTTATCCAGCTGTTCAAAATGCTTAATGTTTCTCCGATCATCGTATCCCTCTGAACGTCAGTAATTAAAGAATCAAGACCCGGGTGCCCGGCGCAACGCGTTCAAACAGGTCCGCAACGTCCTGATTGCGCATGCGAATGCATCCATGGGAGTGGGCAACGCCCATAGGCTCGGTATCCGGCGTGCCATGGATATAGATAAAGCGGCGAAACGTATCGACCCCTGGCCCACGATTACGCCCCCATTCACGGCCGCACAGCCAGAGAATTCGGGACAGGATCCAGTCCCGGTCTGGGTGCGCCGCGGCCAACTCCGGCGAATAGCGCTCACCGGTGGGCCTGCGCGCGATAAACACCGTGTTCAGCGGCAGGCCGCGGCCGATCATGGCCCGCACATAGTGTTCACCGCGAGGTGTGCAACCGCTGGCGTTACGCTCCCCGGGACCATTCAGGGCAGTGGATATCCGGTAACGGGCTAACGCCTGCCCGCTGGAATCCACCAGCACCAGGGTCTGGTCGGTGATGGAAATCTCAATGTGCGAGATCAGGCTGGATGGTGTGTGTACAGGGGGCACGGCTCCCTCCGGTTAAAAACCAGAGGGAAGCCTACCCGAGGCGGGGAACCTCAGGCAACAGAGACTTTGCTCTCAGGTGGCGGAGTCAGCAATTTATCGGGCGCTTGCATGCCGGCTGCCAGGAATGGCACCAGCCTGGCGGCAATCTCCTGCACGGAGGTTTCAACACCCAGTTTGTTCTGCAGGATATCCCGCAAAGCATCACTGCTGGACATGGTGAACGCCGTGGCTCCCAGCATGAACTGGATGCGCCAGTAACGGTCAACGGCGGTGAGTTCCGGCGTAGCCTCTTTGAGCAGTCGCATGAACCGGCCAAACGGCTGGCTGTATTCCTGCTCCAGGAACTTTCGCAGATGGCCCTGGGACTGGGTGTAAGCCAGCCCCAACAGGCGCATGAAGATGGAAATGCCACGCTCATTGCGCTGGGGCATCCGTATGGCACTCTCAGTGAGCGCCCAGAGGGTCTGGTTTAGCGTGGGGGGATTGCCGTCACACCGCTCTTCCAGGTCGTCGAAGGCGGTTTCCAGAGTCGCCGAAAATGGCGTCAGAAATCGGGCAAAAACCGCGTGGATCAACGCGTTTTTAGACCCAAAGTGATAATTGACAGCGGCCAGATTTACTTTAGCCTTACTGGTGATCATCCGGAGTGATGTTTCGGAGAACCCCCGCTCGGCAAACAGCTCCTCAGCAGCGTCGAGTATGCGGTCAACGGTATCAGACTGCGCCATGTTGTTTTCAGTGCCTCTAGCAAACGTCTGTTTGAAACATACGTTTGAAGACCCGCCATGTCAAGTTCGCTCGGCCGGCACCGCGGCAACCGATTGCCAACCCTTATCGATGGCTTCCTGATTACCATCGAAAAACGCCTGCTGAACGCGGCTGTACGCCTTTTCTGCTTCCAGCATGTAAATCAGATACAGGCGCACATACTCCCGCCGGACAAGTTGCCTGGCCAGAACCCGCTGTTCACTCAAGCGGATAATATCGCTGAACCTGGGATGCTTCAGTGCGGGGTTATACTCCGCCATCCTGGCGCATTGCCAAACCAGCCCCTCCTTGCCTTCCAGATGCTCCACGTGCTTCCGGGCATCGCGCAGCAGGCGCTGCCGCTTAACCACAAGGTCCAGATAGGACGGCTTCTCAGTGTAGATCCGCCGGATGATCGGCACTCCCAGCAACAGGATGATAACGAAGGCTCCAAAGCCACCACCGGCAATCCAGGCCGGGATGAAACCGGTGAGCCCGGAGAGAAAAATGGTGGCGGCCACCAGTGCACTGAACACCCACAGGTCGCGACTCCGGCGGGCGGCAGCCATCTGATAGTTGGTTGGCCAGTCAGACATCGACAACAGGTCGAAATCCATCAGCAGCACCCGATCACACTGGCGCAGCATCAGTCTTAGCTTGCGCTGCTTTGATTCCGCCAGCGCTTTCTCTATGTCACCCTGTGACTCGCGCCCTGCCTCGTTGTCCTGCTCATCACCCCCCTCCTGTTCGGCGGGCTCCGGGGTTCGATCAGACTCCGACCGCGCCGCCTCTGATGCTTGCAGAGCCGCAGTGCGCTGAGCCGAGTTCAGGGCAGACCCCGCAGCGTCGGGCACCGGATCAGCCGCACGGCCCGGCCTCAGGACCGCGCCCGGAGCGTTGGCATCGTCTGTCAGGTTCTTTGCTGTTTGCTCAGCCATGAGGCCACCTTATCGGTTCGTTCCTTTTGCAAGTATCGGCCAATACGACTGTTTCTTGAATGTCCTGTTTGCCGACGCTTGTTCAGCGGGCTTTCTTGGCAACCGAACCGGCCACCGGTATCCTTGCTCCATCACATCAGGGTTCAGGAGCACCACTATGTTTACCGGTATTGTTCAGGGTATCGCCAAAGTCACCGAGATTATTGCATCACCGGGCCTGAATACTCTGGTGGTCGACTTTCCAGGGGCACGGGTTGAAGGCGTGACCATCGGGGCGTCGGTTGCCATTAACGGAACCTGCCTGACGGTCACTCGACAGGACGGAACCCACCTTTATTTTGACGCCATGCAGGAAACCCTGCGCCTGACCACACTCGGGGAGCTATCCCCCGGAGACACAGTAAACTTTGAACGGGCAGCTCGCATTGGCGATGAGATCGGCGGCCACCTGCTCAGCGGCCACATTCATACCACGGCTACCCTGGTGGACATCGTTCGGCCAGAGAATAACGTAACGTTGTGGTTCGAAATTCCTTCAGAGTGGCAAAAGTACGTGTTCCCGAAAGGCTATATCGCCATCAACGGCGCCAGCCTGACCATCGGCGAGGTTCAGGAGAACCGGTTTAACGTGCACCTGATCCCGGAAACCCTGCGCGCCACCACGTTCGGAAGCGCTAAGCAAGGGCAAAGGGTGAACATTGAGGTAGACAGCCAGACCCAGACCATCGTAGACACCCTGGCCCGGCTCGGCTACGACCGGCCGCCGACAGCCGGGAGCTGAGGGTTCACAGGCAGGCTTCAAAAACGACGAAACGCGGGCTTGCCGCCCGCTGTACCACACTGCTGAAATAGCGTTTCAGGGAGCGGTGATACCCCAGGTGGCGATTCCCCACCATCAACAAGGTGCCCTCGGGTTCCAGGTGCCGGGCAGCATCCCGGAATAGCCTCAAGGCGATGTGATCGCCTACTACCCCACCCTCATGAAACGGCGGGTTGAGCAGAATCAGCTGATAGTTTCCCGCGCCCCTGTCGACGCCGTCGGAATGGCAGACGCTGGCCCTTGCTTCAAACCCGCAACGCATCAGATTATGCCGTACACTCGCCACAGCCTGAGCGGACACATCGGCAAATTCCACACGGATATCGTCGCGGCAGGCCAGTGCCACCAACCCCAGAACACCGTTACCGCAAGCCAAATCCAGTACCCGGGCACCCTTTGGGAGCCGGGCAACGGCAGGGGCTACAAGTGGCAGCAATTCACGGGTACCAATGTCCAGACGGTCCCGGGCAAACACCGCAGGCATGGCCTCCACGGCGACTGAAACACCCGGAACGGAATAACCTTTCCAGAGCCCTGACCAGCCCGCCAGGCTTGCCTCTCCCCGGCGACAGACCACAACACGCGCCTTTTTGCGGGCTGGCAGAACGGCTTCGGTGGGCATGGCTTCGGCAAATACGTCAACACTGCGATCTGGAAGGTGCTTGATCATGCCCCCGGCAAGCAGGCAGCCATTGCCTGCCAGTGCGGAATTCACCCAGCGCAGCAGCCACGCCAGGTATTCACTCTGACGCGGCACACGCATGACGATCAGGTCAAAGGGCCCCTGCGGTGGATTCAGCCAACTGGCCAGCTGTGCAGGGGAAGGTATACCCGGATTCAAAGGGGCGTTAGTGCTCAATGCACCCTCAAGAACTGCGCTGTCTGCCACCGATACCGGTGCGTAGTCAGACAACCCGAGCGTAAGTGCGCCAAACTGGTCATCCACCACCAATACACGATCGCTAGCGTGCACTCGGCGTATGGCTTCATCCAGAAGCAGCTCATCCGCTGCATCCCAGGCACGTAAGTTCGGGTCACTCACGCCGGGGCGACAGAGCACTCGCTGACCAGCAGAGAACTCTAACGTTGCGGTTGTCATTTTGGGCACTCTGTTTCAGGTTTGATGAAAATGACCGGTTTTAGGCTGTTTACTCTAGAAAATAATCCTAAGTTAAAGCTGTTCACGCCGAACACCCTTTCCGGTTACGTAGTCCGGCTCTTCATGCCCGGACGAACGGCACTTTTCCGGAGATACACTTTTGCCCCTTACCCCAGGGGCTTTTTTTATGGGCGCAACCCGGCACTGGCGCGGCGAAAAGCCCGATAAACCGTAAAGCGACGATCCTGAGCCAGTCGCTCTACCGGCCCGATATGCCGCTGGATGTCGCCCTCATAGGGCAGGAAACTGTTTGCCACCAGTCGCAACTCCCCTCCGGGCACCAGGTGACCAGCCACATCCCGGAGAAACTGCTCGGTCATGGACGTGTCGGTTTTGACCCCGCTGTGGAACGGCGGATTGGTCACTACCGCCTGCCACCGCCCTTCAAGGGTCGAAAGCCCGTCGGCAGCGTAGATCTGGCCATCCAGGCCTGCCCTGGCATAGGTGGCTTCGGAACAAAGCACAGCCTGGGCCTGGACATCCACGCCGTCCACTGTCACCGGTGAGCGCCCCTGCCGTTTGGCAAAGCCCTGCAACCAGCTACCGATCACGCCGGCGCCACAGGCAAAGTCGAGCACGCGCTCAGCCTTCAAGGGCGACTCCGCCAGGGTTTCAAGCAGCATCCGCGTGCCCGCATCCAGCTCCCCTTCACTGAATACCCCCGGCAGTCCAGCCACGGCGATTTCAACGCCTGCACACTCGAGCTGGCTCCAGCTGATCCATTCACGAACATCGAACACCGACAGGGGCTGACTATTGGTGCCGACCCAGACCTGACAATGCCGGGCACTGTCCACCTTGCCCGTATCGGAAGCCACTTCGTTGAACTGTTTGACCGCACCACCGATGCCTTCTTTCTTCTCGCCAATCAGCACCAACCTGGCGCCTTCACAACCCAGAAACCGAGCCATTGTCAGGCGCAAAGCCAGCTCCGCCCGGGCCTTGGGCAGAAAAACCACAATCGTGTCGTAATCTGCGGCGGCCAGACCATCGGTGTCGTAGCCAAAACAGGTCTTCCAGCCAGACCGCTGTGCCAGTGCGCTGTATACGCCCGCATGCTCACTCATGGCCAGGCCACTGTCACCACATTGGGACAGTACAAGAGGCTCAGTAACACCCAGTAAGGCAAGCCGTCCCTGTAACAGATCGCGGTTACGAAGAAGAACGTCGTGGGTATTGGTCAGTGCAGACATGGATAGCAAGCCCGTTGGAGATCGTAAAAGGCGCTATGCTAACCGGAAAAAAGCCCTGAGTCTGCCATCGCGGCACATCAGGGCTTTATCAGAAAGGGAAACGGAGCAGTAAATCAGAACACCAGTGGGCACCTGGTGAAGGCCTTACTTGTATCGAGCAACGGTGCCGACACGCAGTGCATCTTCCGGTGACATTCCCCAGTCTTCCTGGGGGCGGGGTTCGCTTCGCTTGCTGTCCTGCCGATTACTGCTCATGGTCGTGGCCGCGTTTCTGCGAGCTTCGATTGCACTCAGGGCCTTTTGCATCAGTTCTTTCATGGTCACCTCCCTCATTACTACAGTACCTACTGTACCAAACACAGGGGTGACCATCTGTGATGACGCCAAGGGTCAACAAGTGACGCTCGTCACGATTCTTTGACACTTTTTGACATTTAAGGTGTCATGTTTTTTGACGACCTGACCGAACGGGTCGCTCCACCAGCGCCTGAAGGTTTTTCTGACGAACCTTCTCCCGCTCCTCTTCACCGGTGATCGCCAGCCCCATGTCACGCAGCAGGCCATCGGCCACATCGTAGACAAATCCATGAACGGTCAGGGGTTGGCCACGGCGCCATGCCTCCAGGAGAATGTTGTTCTGGCACACGTGGGCTACTTGTTCCAACACGTTCAGTTCGCACAGGCGGTCCACCCGGTCCTCAACCGTCGGCAAGGCATCCAGAACGGACTGGTGGCGGTCCCGAACATCCTGTACATGGCGCAGCCAGTTTGAAATCAGGCCGAAGCCCTCGTTCAGCAGTGCTGCACGCACCCCACCGCAACCATAGTGGCCAACAACCATGATGTGTTTGACCTTCAGCACGTCAATCGCAAACTGAAGCACCGACAGGCAATTAAAATCCGTATGCACCACAACGTTCGCCACATTGCGGTGCACGAACAATTCCCCCGGCATAAGATCGACAATCTGGTTGGCCGGCACCCGGCTGTCTGCACACCCGATCCAGAGATATTCCGGTGCCTGCTGGTTTTTCAGGCGCTCGAAAAACTTCGGATCGCCCGCTTTGATACCGTCTGCCCAGGCACGGTTTTTCTCCAATAAATGTTGCAGGTGTGGCATTCACACGTCTCCCGGCATTGATTCCCGCCCGGGATTGAACGGGAATCAACGGCATAACGCAATAGTCAGTTGGTCTTGGCGTCTTCGGGCGACTGATGCATGGTGCTCTGGGCCAGGTCCAACAGCTCCCGCAAAGCCACTGAAAACATTGCGTATTCGGGCTCCCGGGCACTCTTCAGCTCGGCCAGCATGGCTTTCCAGCGATCAATCATGGGCTGATGCTTCACCTGCCAGGCGTCCACACTGTCCATGACATCCTCGGGTTTTCTGGCCAGCTTAAGGACGCCCGTCGTCAGGGCCCGTTGCTGCCAATCCAGATCTTCCCGGAAGCTCTCACGGGCCAGCGCCTGCCAATGGGAATTCGGTGTCAGCACCGCAATGGAGTTGGCGAACCAGTTCAGATCAAGCCGCTCACCCAGGTCGTAGTAGAGGTTGGCCACAGTCTTGAGTGGCATACTGGTTGCCTCCTGAGCTTCAATAATGCCCAGGGATGAGTACAGATACCCGGTACCAGCCAGTACCTGGGCAAGGTCTTTTGGCAGGCCCGCACTGGCCAGGTCCGAATGGCGTTTTTCCCAGACGGCACAAGCCTGTTCACCCAGGTACTCTGGCAGGCTGGACGTAATCGCCCAGACGCTGTCGGCAAAGCGTTCCATATGGCTCTGGATATTGAGCTCTGCGCGGCGATTGCGAAGCAGCCAGCGCACAGCCCGTCGCATCAGGCGCATCAGGTCCTGCATCAGTTCTATCTGCAAACTGGCGGACACGTGGTAATCCAGTGCTTCAATGCGGTCCCACCAGTTGTCAATGCGGAAGACGTCGCGGGCAATAATCCAGGCCAGGGCAATGGATGCCGCATCCGCGCCCGTTGACTGGTTCAGCCGCTCGACAAAGGTGATACCCATGTGGTTAACCATATCGTTGGCAATCTGCGTTGCGATGATCTCCCGCCGCAACTGGTGCTCGCCAAGCTCCGAGGAAAACCGCTTGGTGAGTTCCTTCGGGAACACCTTGTACATTTCCCCGGCCAGCAGCGGGTCATCCGGCAGGTCGCTGTCAATCAAGGCCTGCTTCAGGTCGCCTTTGACATAGGAAATCAGCACCGACAATTCAGGTCGGGTCAAACCCTTCTTGGCCAGCTTGCGTTCGGACAACGCTTCGTCATCCGGCAGAAACTCCAGATCCCGGTTCAGCTTGCCCTGCCCCTCGAAGGTATTCATCAGCCGGCGATACTCTTCCAGGCGTGGCGCCGTATCGATACTGGCAATGCTGATGGCCTGGGTCTGGCGGTAGTTATTCTTGAGCACCAATGCGGAAACATCGTCGGTCATTTCTTCGAGCATGATATTGCGCTGCTTGCCGGTGAGATCGCCCATGGCGACCGCACGATTGAGCAGGATCTTCATGTTCACTTCATGGTCCGAGCAATCCACACCGCCAGAATTATCGATGAAATCGGTATTCAGCCGACCGCCTTTCAAGGCGTACTCGATGCGCCCGAGCTGGGTAAAGCCCAGGTTACCACCCTCTCCGACCACCTTGCAGCGCAGCTCACCGCCATTGACCCGAAGGCCATCGTTGGCTTTGTCGCCTACATCGGAGTGACTTTCAGAGGCAGATTTCACATAGGTGCCAATACCACCCACCCAAAGCAGATCCACTTCCGCCTTGAGAATGTGGCTAATCAGCATATTGGGCGGAACACGGTCGGCCTTGATACCCAGCAGCTTTTTCATCTCCTGGCTGACCGGAATGGACTTGGCGCTCCGGCTGAATACGCCACCCCCCTTGGAAATCAGCTTGGCATCGTAATCGGTCCAGGCTGAACGGGGTAACTCAAACAGCCGCTTACGCTCCTTGAAGCTCCTTTCAGCATCCGGGTTGGGATCGATGAAAATGTGAATGTGGTTGAAGGCCGCTACCAGCCGTGTTTTCTCGGAGCACAGCAATCCATTACCGAAAACGTCGCCGGCCATGTCGCCAATACCAATGGCGGAAAATTCGTCTACCGCGGGGTTGATGCCCATTTCGCGGAAGTGCCGCTCAACCGACACCCAGGCACCCCGGGCGGTGATGCCCATTTTCTTGTGGTCATAGCCATTACTGCCGCCGGAGGCGAACGCATCGCCCATCCAGAAGCCGTATTCGGCCGCCAATCCGTTGGCAATGTCCGAGAAGGTCGCCGTGCCTTTGTCCGCAGCAACCACCAGATAGTGATCATCGTCATCGTGACGGATCACCCGCTGCGGCGGCTCAATGGCCGAATCCACCAGATTGTCAGTGATATCCAGCAGCCCGCGAATGAATGTTTTGTAGGCAGCAATACCCTCCGCCTGGAACGCCTCGCGGTCCGAAGGATCTGGCAGGCGCTTGGCCACAAAACCACCTTTCGCGCCAACAGGCACGATGACGGCATTCTTCACCTGCTGGGCCTTGACCAGGCCCAGGATCTCAGTGCGATAGTCCTCGAAACGGTCGGACCAGCGCAGGCCACCACGGGCCACTTTACCGCCACGCAAGTGCACACCCTCAACCCTCGGCGAGTACACGAAGATCTCGAACATGGGCATGGGCAACGGCATGTCCGGTATCCGGGTTGGGTCAAACTTCACGCTGATGTACGGCTTCGGCTGACCGTCGGCATCCGGCTGGTAATAATTGGTGCGTAACGTGGCCTGCATCAGTTCCATGAACAGCCGCAGCACCCGGTCTTCACTGAGGTTCTCAACTTCATCAAGGCCGGCATTGAACTCAATTTCCAGCTTCTGCTGAGCTGCCTCGCACTTGCCCCGGCTCTGGAACCGGTCCGGATTGAAACGGATCTCAAACAACTCCAGCAGTGTCCGGGTCAGATTGACGTGGTTCACCAGGGTGTTGGAGATAAAGGTCTGACTATTGGAGAAGCGGATCTGGCGCATATAGCGGGCGTAAGTCCGCAACAGCGCGATTTCCCTCCAGCTCATGTAGGACGACAGCATCATCCGGTTGAAGGCGTCGTTCTCCGCCTCACCGTGCCATACCCGGCGGAAAAGCTCCTCGAAGATCGGGCGAATGCGATGAATGTCGACCACGCTGCCGGAATGAGCCTGCAGGGTGAAATCGTGAATCCATACCGTCTTGCCGGTACGGTCGATGACCTCAAAAGGGTGCTCTCCGATGACACGAAAGCCAAGATTGTCAAAAATCGGCATCACATCAGAGAGGGGCAGCGGTTCATCCGGATAGAACAGCTTGAAGTGCAAGGTACTCTCGTCTTCCTCCAGCGCCCGGTAAAAACTCATGGCCAGGTCATCGTTACGGGCCGAGGCGACAATGTGCTCCAAATCAATAGCCGCCCGCCGGGGAGAGAACATATCGGTATAGCTCGCTGGGAAGCCACCAGCCCAGACCCGGTACATCTCGTTACCGTATTCCTCTCCGTAGGCTTCACTTAGCGCCTCATACAGGCCATCACGCCAGGATTGCGCCAGTTCAATGACCTTGTCCCGGATTTCCGCCAGCGGCAGCTGCCGGTTTTCAACCTGCGGCACCCGGATGGTGAACTGTACCCGGGCCAGCACCGATTCGGAGAAGTGGGTGACGAATTCGATGTCTTCCGCTTCCAGCCTGTCCAGCAGTACCTGCTCAACCTTCAAGCGCAGCTCGGTGTTGTAGATATCACGGGGGAAGAACGCCAGACAGGTCACAAACTGGCCGTAGACGTCTTCGCGCATGAACAGCTCAATTCGACGGCGCTCCTGGATGTACAGGATATTCTTGGCCACCCGCAACAGTTCATCGGTTTCAATCTGGAACAGTTCGTCTCGGGGATACAGAGTGAGTATCTGCTCCAGCTCCTTGCCTGCGTAGTCATCGGTCAGGAAACCGGAGCGCTTCATGACACTCTGGAATTTGCGGCGCAGCAGGGGGATTTCATCGGGCCGCTCGTTGTATACCCTGGCGGTGTACAGCCCCAGGAACCGGCGCTCACCAACCACTTCACCTTTACTGTTGAATTTCTTGACCGCGATATAATCAGGGTACGCCGGGCGATGTACCCGGGAACGCTGTGCCGACTTGGCAAAGATGAAAATATCGTCCGTGCGGGTCATCTCGTGCCGGGTTCGCTGGGGCAGCTCATTCAGGCGAACCTTGTCAGGGCGTTCGTTGTTGACCCTCAGAATGCCCAGCTCCGAATTTTCAACCCGGCGGACCACCATGCCCTGTTTGTCCTTCGCGAAGTCATACTCGTCATAGCCCAGGAACGTGAAGTGATCTTCCACCAACCACTGCAGGAAGGCCTTCGCCTCCTGCTTTCCTTCGTCACTGATGCCAGCCGTCGTGGCCTCGAGTTCGGAAAGAATCTCACTCACCTTGTTTTTGACAACCGGAAAATCCTCCACGGCAATCCGCACTTCGTGGAGCACATTCTGCAGGGCATCCTCAAGGTTACGCAGATCTTCCGGCGCGCTGTGCCGGTCTATCTCGAGGACAATAAACGATTCGTAGGCGGCACCGGCCGTCGCCTTTTTAGTGGATAACAACTTCTTGAGCTTGCCATCCTTGTCCCGCTGCACATTCAGGATGGAATATTGAATCGAGTGCGTCCCGATCTCACGCTGATTAATAGCAATTCGTAGCGAATCGATCAGAAACGGAATGTCAGGGTGCAGGATGAAAATGACGGTATGAGTGGACTGCCATCCGTCGCTTTCCAGATCGGGATTGAATACTGAAACAGGTGTCGCCTCGGCATTACGTTTCTGGATAAACTGCCACGCCGCAAGCATCGCACCATAGGTATCTGAAAACCGGCGACTCACCAATTCCTCTAGAGGAACATGCGCATAATGTTGTCGGGCGAATTCCGCGATCTTTTTCGCCTCGGTCTTTGCAATCTTCTCTGAGAACGCATCGGCCAACTGTTCAAAAAACTGATCCTTGCTGGCGATTGTCAGCGCATTCATATCCAACCTCTGGTTTGTGTGAAATAAACGTAATCAGGGTATCGTCACATAAGCATAGTCAAGCCCTTGATTTTTGCCGGCCAGACACCAAAACTGCGGCAACTACTTACGCAGAATTTCGTCCCGCGCCCGCTGGACTATCAAGAACCAAGAGCAAAGAATTTCATGTCGTTACAGCAAACGTTTGGTGACCTCCGTGCGCAACTGGCAAAACGCATCATCGGCCAGGAGAAACTGGTAGACCGGCTGCTGATTGCCTTGCTGGCTGATGGCCATTTACTGGTGGAAGGCGCCCCCGGCCTGGCCAAAACCACCGCCGTAAAAGCACTCTCCGACCACCTTGAGGGTGATTTCCACCGTATCCAGTTCACCCCGGATCTACTGCCCTCCGACGTCACAGGCAGCGAGATCTATCGGGCTGAGACGGGCCTGTTCGAGTTCCAGCGCGGGCCCATCTTTCACAACCTGGTACTGGCCGATGAAATCAACCGCGCACCAGCCAAGGTTCAGTCCGCCCTGCTGGAGGCCATGGGTGAGCGCCAGATCAGTGTTGGCATGCAAACCTTCGCATTACCCAAACTGTTCATGGTGATGGCCACCCAGAACCCGATCGAGCAGGAAGGCACCTACCCGCTGCCGGAAGCCCAGCTCGACCGTTTCCTGATGCATGTGGTGATTCACTACCCGTCTGCCGATGCCGAGAGACAGATTCTGCACCTTGCTCGCAGCGACTACCGTCAGGGAATCCCGAACGTAGACATTCGTCTAACAGAGGATCAGGTGATGTCTGCACGCCAGGCGGTATCGGACATCTACATGGCAGAACCGGTCGAGCAGTACCTGTTAGCCCTGATTCTTGCCACCCGGGATGCCGCCAGCCTGGACCCGGAACTGGCCCGCTGGACCGCGTTCGGCGCCAGCCCCCGCGGCACCATTGCGCTGGACCGCTGCGCCCGCGCCCTGGCCTGGCTGGACGGCAGGGATTACGTCACACCAGACGATGTTCGGACCATGGCCTTTGATGTGCTTCGGCACCGGATTTTGCTGACCTTTGAAGCCGAGGCTGAAGGCATGACCGCAGACACCGTGCTCCAGAGACTGATTGACCAGGTTCCGGTGACAGCCTGAAGTTACCTGCAGCAGGAGGCAGTAACGACAGCATGGTTAACGCAATTCCCGCCACCCACATCACCTTGCAAGAGCTGGTGCGGCTCCAGGCTGACGCCCGGGCACTGAAGCTGCCTTCGGCACGGCCGGTGCGGTCCCGCCAGTCTGGCCTCCGGCAATCTCGCCAGCGAGGCCGTGGAATGACCTTTTCCGAAGTTCGTCAGTATCAGCCCGGGGACGACATCCGGAGTATCGACTGGCGGGTAACCGCCCGGCGTCAGGCTCCCCATACCAAACTGTACGAAGAAGAACGGGAGCGACCGGTTCTGTTGATCGCTGACCTGGGCCCAACCCTGTTTTTCGCCAGTGCCGGCGCCTATAAGCAGGTACGTTGTGCCCAGCTCACAGCATTGCTCTCCTGGCTGGCGTTGTGGGCCGGCGACCAGGTAGGTGGGCTGGTGTTCAACAGCGAGAAACTGGAAGTACTGCGCCCGGCACGCCGTCAGAAATCGGTGCTCCGCCTGCTGGACCAGCTTGCCAGCCAGCAACACCGGTCTGACTCACCACCCGCACCGTCAGCCTCTACGGAACACCGCCTGGATACCGCACTGGCAGAGGCACGCAGGGTTGCCCATACCGGTAGCAGGATTTTTGTCATCAGCGATTTCATGGATGTAACAGGCTCGACAACCAGTCTGTTAGGTGCCCTGGCCAGGCACAACAGCGTCAGCGCCATACGCATTCTTGACCCCCTGGAGAACGAGTTACCGCCTCGGGGCCGGTTCGCCGTTGCCGGCCCGGACGGTCCCATCTGGTTCGATGCCTCCAACACGGCATTCCAGAGAGCATGGCGCGAAAAAGTGGCCTCCCACGAACGGCAGCTATCTGACTGCTTCCGCACCTCCGGTGTGCAGGCAGCAACGATACTGACTCAACAGGAACCTGCCGCCGCACTGCGTATTTTGCTGGGCCCGGGAGGTCGCATCGGATGAACGAACAGGACCCACTGGCCCAACTGCGGGATATCCACCTTCCGGACACCGGCGGAATCTGGCCGCCGGCGCCCGGTTGGTGGCTTCTGGCAATCGTGTGCGCCGTTGGTCTTGCGGTCGCGGTAACGCTGTGGCGGCGGCAGCGCCGAAAAACCGCGTGGCGCCGTGAGGCCCGCCGCCTGTTGACGGACCTTAAGGCCCGCGCCAGCAAAACCCCTGAGTGGTTTGGTGAGCTCAACACGTTCCTGAAACGGGTGGCCAGGCAGGTGCACCCCAACCAGAATCCGCAAGTCATGTCCGGTGAGCAATGGATCGCCTTTTTACTGGCGACCGCGCCTGACAACCGGATAGCTTCCCGCCCGCTGGTGGAAGCCATGGTCGCCAGCACCTGGCAACCCAGCCCAACCGCCGACCCAAACCAGGTGCTGGATTTCGCAGTCCTCTGGCTGGAGGCACAGATATCATGAGCCTTGCTTACGCCTGGCTTCTGTTATTGGCGCTTCTGCCTCTACTGTTTCTGGTCCGCCGACACAGCAAACAGGCCGCCGATGCCCCGGTTATCCCTGTCGGCCATTGGCTTTCCGGGTTACCCGGCGTCAGCAGCAGTGGCCAGGCGACACCCCGCTGGCGGCGACTGCTGTTGTTGCTGGCCTGGCTATGCCTGGTGGTGGCCATTGCCAGGCCCCAGCATGTCGGCGAACAGATCCAGATGCCGGTCAGTGGTCGCGACCTGATGCTGGTGGTGGATATCTCCCCGAGTATGGATGAGAAAGACATGGTTCTGCACGGTCGTGGCATAGACCGGCTGGAGGCGGTAAAACGAGTACTGGATGAATTTATTGACCACCGGGAGGGTGACCGGCTTGGGCTTATCCTGTTCGGTACCGAGCCCTATGTGCAGGCTCCCCTGACCTTTGACCGGGAAACCGTACGCACCTTACTGCAAGAATCCGGCATCGGCATGGCCGGAAGGGCCACCGCCATCGGCGATGCCATCGGACTGTCGGTTAAACGACTGCGTGACCGGCCCCACGACCAAAGGGTGGTGGTAATGCTGACAGACGGCGCCAACACAGCAGGCCAGATCACGCCGGACAAAGCCACCGAGATTGCCCAGGCAGCAGGTGTCAGGGTCTATACCGTCGGCATCGGAGCGGATTCCATGGTCCAGCGAGGCCTGCTGGGAACCCGACGGGTCAACCCCTCCCGCGACTTGGACGAAGACCTGCTGACCCGAATGGCAGAGCAGACTGGCGGGCGGTACTTCCGGGCCCGCAGCCTGCCGGAACTCGAGATGATCTACGACAGCATCAATCAACTGGAGCCCATTGAACAGGAAGGACAGTTTTACCGTCCGGTCACCGAACTCTATGTCTGGCCTGCCAGCGCAGCGGCCGGCCTCTGGCTTATCCTGCTGGCGACACGGCTTGGCGGTGGGATCCGGCGCAAGGCCGACGACCCGGAGGCAAACCATGGCTGATTTTCACCTGATCCGGCCGCTGTGGCTGCTGTTGGCGCTGACCATACCCCTGCTTTACCTGATGCGCCACCGGCTGCGGCACGGTAGCACCGGCTGGGAACACTATATCCCACCAGCGTTGCTGAACCCTTTGATCCGGCGTCAGGGGCAGCAACCAGGGGCCCGGACCATCCCTCCCCTGCTACCACTCAGCCTCGGCATCCTCGCCCTGTCGATAGCACTTTCAGGCCCAAGTTGGCGCCAGGCACCAACGCCGTTGAAACAGCCCGAAGACAGCCTGGTGATCGTACTGGACCTGTCGTTATCCATGTTGGCAACGGATGTTGAACCAGACCGTCTGACTCTGGCCAAGCGCAAGATCCGGGACATCCTGAGTATCCGGGAAGGAGGCCTGACCGGCCTGTTGGTCTATTCCGGTGATGCCCATGTTGTGACACCTCTGACCGAAGATCACCGCACCATAGAGGCCATGCTCAACGTGCTGGAGCCAACCATCATGCCCGCCCAGGGCAATCGGGCTGACCTCGGAATAAAGCGCGCTGTCGAGCTTCTGGAGCAGGGCGCTCCTGGCCAGGGCCGCATTCTGCTGATTGCTGATGACGTACCGGCCCGCCACCACAACGATATCCGTGCCCGGTTGCAAGGCACCCCGTACAGCCTGAACACTCTGGTAGTGGGCTCCCGGGAGGGTGGGCCCATTCCCCTGGCCAAGCGAGGCTTCATCAGGGATAACGGAAATATTGTCATCGCCCGGGCCGATCCGGACAGCCTTGCCAGACTGGCCCGGGAAAACCGTGGGTTCAGCCACGAATTGACTCTGGGTGACACCGACATCCGGCAACTGCGATTGCAACCCGAGGTTAGTGATGACTGGTCCCGGGGTGAGGATGGTCTGACCGTTAACCGCTGGCAGGATGATGGTTATTGGTTGTTGTGGCTTGCACTGCCCCTGTTACTGCTGGGCTGGCGAAAAGGGGCGTTTGCCGTCTGCGCAATGGCCATACTGCCACTGGCCCTGACGCCCCGCCCGGTAATGGCATTTGACTGGGGCGGGTTCTGGCAGCGAGAGGACCAGAGAGGTCCGGAGTTGATCGAGCAGAACCCGGCGCGGGCCGCTGATCTGCTTCAGAAACCAGGCTGGCGGGGCTCCGCCCTGTACCGGGATGGCAGATTCGATGACGCCGCCCAGGCCTTCGCAGACCAACCGGGCGCTGTTGGCCATTACAACAGAGGCAATGCCCTGGCCAGAGCCGGACAATTGAAGCAGGCTCTTGATGCCTACCAACAGGCCCTGGATGATCATCCCGACTTCGAAGATGCCCGGGCCAACCATGAGCTGGTCAAGCAGTTGCTGGAACAACAACAGGACTCAAGTTCGCAGAACGGCGATCAGAACCAGGATAATCAGGACCAGCAGGACAGTTCCGGTGACCAGAGCCAGGATTCACAGCAGGGCGAAGGTTCAGAATCGGAACAGAACGATCAGGGCAATGACCCCGGCCAGTCCCGGCAGCCAGATGCTGATCAGCCCGATGACACCGATCAGAGCGATGGAGAGCCCGAACAGGACACAGCCGAGGGCGAGCCGCAGGAACCGTCTGACAACACAGAGCAGGACACCGGCGAGCAGACCGCCGAGGCACCAGCAGCCATCTCTGAGCAGCCCCTCACCCAGGGCCAGGAGCAATGGCTCAGACGGATTCCAGACAACCCGGGCGGACTACTGCAGCGCAAATTCCTGCAGCAACACCAACAACGTCAGACCACACCGGACGAGGGCGACACACCATGGTAAAACGCTTTCTAAGAACCATCAGCCGTCTGGGCTTGCTCGTGTTGCTGACAGCCTCCTCGGCCTTGGCAGACACCCTGTCGGTGGAGCCAGACCGCACCCAACTGTATCAGGGGGAAGTCCTTACACTGACGGTCAAAGGCTCGATGAAAATCGACATCAACCTGAACAACCTGTTCAACTTCGATCTTTCTCAGTTGCCATCACCGGATATCGAGAAGGTTGAACCGGATTTCGAAATTCTTGCCCGGAACCAGCGTTACAGCGTGCAAACGGTCAATAACGACATGGTTGGCGAGATTACCTGGACCTACCAGTTGGCGCCCACCCGCACCGGCACCCTGACCATCCCGGCGTTGACCTTCAAGGACACCAGCTCATCCCCTGTCACCGTTGAAGTGACCGACGGCACCCCACCCAATCAACCCGCCGCGGCCAGGGACAGTTTTATTGAGCTGGCAGCGGACAAAGCCGAGGTGTATGTTCAGGAACAGCTGGTGCTGACTATCCAGCTGTTTTTCTCCGGAAACCTGATTCGGGGCGAGCTGTCAGAACCCGAACATCCCGACGCAATTATTGAGCCCCTGGGCAAACAGCGGGAATACGCTCGCTACCGAGATGGTATTCGCTACCGGGTGGTAGAGCGACGCTATGCCATTTTCCCGCAACAACCGGGTGAGCTGACCCTGCCCCCAATCCGCTTTGAAGGACAAGCCCGTGACGCCTCCGGCCAGCTCCGCTTTTTGCGAGACCGCCAGGAGCTCTTCGACGTAAGGGTAAAGCCAGTACCTGACGGCTATCCCGCCAATCAAGCCTGGCTGCCTGCCAGCCAACTGAGCCTGACCGATGAAGGATTGCCGCCCTCCGGAGAACTTCAGGCGGGCAGCAATCTGAACCGAAAACTGACACTGGAAGCCGTTGGCCTGCCTTCCGAGGCCCTGCCGGCACTGCCCCAAACGGTACCCGATGCCATCCGCAGCTACCCGGAACAGCCACTGAGAAACACGGAAACCACCACAGACGGTCTGCGCTCGACCCTGCAACAGGTCTCTGCCCTGGTGCCGGTGCAATCGGGCGAGGCTGTGCTGCCGGCCATCCGCATCCCCTGGTGGAACACCCAGACCGACGAGCTTGAATACGCGGAATTGCCACCACGCCGTTACGCCATCGCAGGTGGAAGCGCCGTGGTCGCCGCGCCTTTATCGGAGTCCGGGCCAACGCCAGACGCACTGCCGGAAGCAACCGTAACTACGCCATCTGGCGTTGACGGGGTGTCACCCTGGTTCATCTCCAGCCTCGTTCTGGCAGGCTTGTGGCTGGCCACGGCGGGGTTGTGGTGGTACTCCCGCAAACGGCAGGCACCCGCACCCAACGAGAGTCATCCGGAGGATGCCAGCGAACGTCAGGCGTTCGCCAGGCTCAAGGCGGCCATTGATGACCACTCAGCCCAGACCACCGGGCTCATGGTGACATGGGCAAGGCTACGATTTCCCGGCCAGACTTTCGTCACTCTGGAGGATGTCATCAACTTCAGCGGTGACCCGGACCTTGCGAATGCAGTCGGGCAGCTTCAGGAAAGGCTTTTCTCAAATCATTCACCATCCCAGGGCCACCGGGTGGCCAGTGAACTGACCCGATGCCTGGAAGAGCTGCGAAACCGTCAGACCAACCCGAACGGCACAACAGCTTTGCCGCCATTGTATCCGGCCGGCCTGTCACACTGACGGAGCCGGCCGCAGGGAACTCAGAGGCTCAGTTGGTGAGTTCCTGATTGATCACCAGATTCACGGGCTCACCTTGGGCATCCGATGACAGCACCTGGGCCTCTACCCTGCCCTGCCAGTCTCCTGGCTGCGGGTTAACACTGCCGCTGCGACTGAGGCGCGCAATAACCACCACGTTCTGCTCGGCTGAAATGGTGGTTTCCGGTGACATCGCGTAGCGATCATCCAGCCGGATATCTGCCGGCAAGGCGCCGGCGGTCAGGCGGGCAACCGCCACCGGTGCCCCCTGGCTGGTGCCCGCTGACCGAGCAAAAATGAACAATGCAGTATCGGCAGGTACCTGGCCCTGAAGATCTTCATCCAGAGATACCCGCAAAGAAACACCCGGGCCACTCGCCGACACGGGCTCGGCCGGCTCCTCAGGCGCTGGAGGCTGCTGACCGAGGCGCCGGTAGGACTCGTCAATACCACCGCGGATTGAGGCAATCTGCGGGTGATCCGGCGCCACCTCCACAATCCGCTCCCAGTATTCAATGGCCCCCTGATAATTCTGCTGGCTGAAGGCACTGATACCCAATAACCCCAGCGAGTTCACCTCGTCCGGGTTCAACGCCTGTGCCGCTTCGATGGCCTCCACAACCTCCGGAGTCATCTGGCCTTCAGTGGTAAAAAATAAGGCCTGGGCAGACAGTCCATAAGCCACCGCGCTGGAAGCAGGATCTTCTTCAACGGCCTCAGCCAGCCTGCGGAACGCCTGGGCAGCGTCCTCGTAACGTTCAATGCGCATGTAGGTCTGGCCCAGCATGGCCCAGCCATCCGGGTTATCGGGATTGGCCTCCAACCGGTTACGCAGCTGTTCAGCCAGCTCGGAAACCCGTGCTACCTGTTCACCACCCGATGCGTTCATCTCCTGCATCGTCAGGTACTGTTCCACCTGTTCCATGGCACCCCAGCGATCATAGGCCAGGAAGGTGCCAGCAGGTAACAACAACACAACGGCCAGGGCAACCACCATGGCACTGCGACGGCCGGGGATACGCTTCTCCGGAACCTGATCTTCCGGAACGTCGTCCAGCATGGCGCCAGCCAGCTCTTCTTTCAACAGCCGGTAGTTTTCATCGTCCAGAATACCTGATTCATATTCGTGCTCCAGCTCTTTCAGTCGGCTGCGATACGCCAACAGGTTCTGGTTTCTGAGGTCGGTTTCCTGTCGCGCTTGCGGACGGTGAAAGAACACCGGGTAGAGTACGAACGCCAGGGCAAAGAGAATGAGTACCGTCGCGGCAATCCAGAATGTTTCGGTCATGGAACTATCATCACAGTTAAAAAGGGTTTGCAGGGATTAGCGGCGTGTTCACCGATCCTCGTCGGCCAGTATTCGATTGACCCGTGCTTTTTCGTCCGGGCTCAACGCTGACTCTGCAGAGTCTCGACGCCGGGACCGCAGCACCACGCCGGCAACGATCAGAACGCCGCCAAACATGGCGATGGCCGGAAACGCCCAAAGCACGACGGTACGGCGGTCTACGGGGGGCTTGTACTTGACGAACTCACCGAACCTGTCCACGAGGGCGCCGACAATCTCGTCGTCCGTTGCGCCAGCCTGCATCATCACGTACACCTGATCACGCATATCCTTTGAGATGGGCGCGTTGGAATCGGCAATGTTCTGGTTCTGGCATTTCGGGCAACGAAGCTCCGCAATCAGACTGCGAAAACGCTGTTCTTCGACCAGGGTATCGAAATCGTAAAATTCCGGCGCCTCGGCCTGGGCCGACGCGGAAAACACCAGCAACGCTGCCAGTAACATGGGCACGAAACGCATCAGCCAGCCCCCCTTGCCTGATTGATTACGGGCAGCAGTATCTCTTCCCATACCCGTTCGTTGACCACACCGACATGGCGATAGCGCACGACACCCCCGGCATCGATTACGAAGGTCTCCGGTGCACCGTATACACCCAGGTCAAAGCCGAGCGAACCTCTCGGGTCGAAGATAATGGTCTGGTAGGGGTCGCCCAGGCGCCCAAGGAAGCGGAATGCGTTTTCCCGCTGGTCCTTGTAGTTAAGCCCGATAATGCGAACCCCCTTATCGTTGGCAAGCCACATCAGGTACTCGTGCTCATCCCAACAGGCCGGGCACCACTCCCCCCAGACGTTGAGCAGTGCAACCTCGCCCTGGAACACGGACTGATCCAGCATCTCACCAGGCTCGTGCAGGCTCTCCAGGCTAAACTCCGGAACCGGCTTGCCGATCAGTGCCGATTCTAGCTCCGTGGGATCTTTGCCAATACCCGCCGCGAGAAAGACTCCAACAGCCACAGCCAGCACCAGGGGCAAAAACAGCATCAAGCGCTTCATGTCCCGGCCTCCACCGGCTTCCCGCTCGACGTATCCGCTTTTGTCTTCGGATCAGTCAGCCCAGCCGCAGCTTTCACCCGGATCCGATAACGCTTGTCTGAAATAGCCAGGAAACCACCAATCGCCATGATCAGCGACCCCAACCACAGCCAGCGGACCAAAGGCTTGTACTGCAGGCGAATGGCCCAGGCATCGTCTGTGATGCGCTCACCGATGGCAACAAACACATCCCTGAAGAAGCCTGCATCAATGGCTGCCTCGGTCATCACGCTCATGCCCACGAGATAATTGCGCTTCTCGGGATGCAGATTGGCGACCTGCCGGCCATCAACAAAGACATCAAACTCCCCGTACTGGGCAGTGAAGTTCGGCCCCTGTCGCTCTCCGATGTAATTAAACACCACGGTGTAGTCACCCACTTCGGCGGAACCACCAGGCACCATGCGCACATCCCGCTCGATGCCATAGTTCGAGACCACCGTGGCCCCGGCCATCACCATGGCCATGCCCAGATGCCCGAGAACCATGCCGTAATAGCTGCGTGACTGTCGTTTCAAGCCGTGCCAGCGGCCGTTCCGGGAGGCAGACTTGTCCCACAAATCCCAAATCGTAGCCAGGGTTACCCAGGCCGCCGTAAACACGCCGGCAAACGCCCAAGGTGCAAAGCCACCGTAAACCAGCATCACCGCGGTCGCGACCAGTATGCTGACCGCCAGGGGCCAAAGCAGCTTCCGCCCCATCCAGCCACCGTCTGTTTTTTTCCAGCGCGAGAAGATACCGGCACCCAGCAGCAACCCAGCAGCCACCGCCATAGGGCTGAAGGTTGCGTTGAAGAACGGCTCACCAATCGACAACTTGCCCATGTTCAGGTAATCAAGAACCAGTGGGTAAAGCGTGCCAAGGGCCACTAACAGGGTCGCTGCCACCAGCAACACGTTATTGAGCAACAGGAAGGTTTCCCGTGACAGGGAACCATAACGGGACCGCACGTGCACCACAGGCGCACGGAACGCATACAGTGTGAGGCTACAAACGACGGTAATACCCAGCAGCGCCAGAAGGAAGGTTCCCCGCTCGGGATCATTGGCGAACGAATGCACAGACGTGAGAACACCGGACCGAACCAGGAAGGCACCCAGCAGACTCAGTGAGAAGGTGACAATCGCCAACAGAACTGTCCAACTCTTGAAAACGCCCCGTTTTTCGGTAACCGCCAGCGAATGCATCAGCGCGGTGCCAGACAACCAGGGCAGCAGGGAAGCGTTTTCAACCGGGTCCCAGAACCACCAGCCGCCCCAGCCAAGCTCGTAATAGGCCCACCAGCTGCCCAGCGCAATACCAAGCGTCAGGAATGCCCAGGCCACCGTGGTCCACGGGCGGGACCAGCGGGCCCAGGCTGCATCCAGCTTACCGTTGATCAGGGCGGCAATGGCAAAGGCAAAGGCCACAGAGAAGCCAACGTAGCCCATGTAAAGCATGGGCGGATGCAAGATCAACCCGATATCCTGCAACAGGGGATTAAGGTCCCGACCGTCGGCAGGAATGTTTGGCAGAATGCGCTCGAAGGGGTTTGAAGTGATGATGATAAACAGGAAGAACCCGACGCAGATCATGCCCATCACAGACAGCACCTGAGACACCATGGTAGACGGCAACTTCCTGCTGAATACCGCAACTGCCAGTGTCCAGCCAGCGAGCATCAGAATCCACAGCAACAACGAACCCTCGTGGCCACCCCATACGGCACTGAACTTGTAGTACCAGGGCAACATGCTGTTGCTGTTATTGGCAACGTAGGCAACCGAGAAATCATCCACCATGAATGCATGGGTCAGAACCGCAAAAGACAACCCGGTGAAGACAAACATGCCGGTGGATAGCGGGCGGGCAAAGGCCTGCAAACTGTCACGGCCGGTCAGTGCCCCGGCTAACGGGACAACAGAAAGGAGTACTGCCAGCAGCAGCGCGATAATCAGTGCAAGCTGTCCGAGTTCCGGATACATCGGGTTCCTCCAGCAACAGGGGTTCGGGGTGAATGGTTAGTAAGCGGTGGATTCCGCGGCTTTCTCTACATCGGCAGCCTGGTGCCTGCCCTTCGACGCCCGCTCCAGGGCTTCGGCAACTTCCGGCGGCATATAGGTTTCATCGTGCTTGGCCAGGACCTGGTCAGCAACAAACCGGCCATCCGCGTTAATCCGACCCATGGCAACAACGCCCTGCCCCTCAGCAAACAGGTCCGGCAAAATACCAACATACTCCATGGCCACCGAGGCGGAATAATCAGTCACCCGGAATTCCACCTTCAGGCTTTCCGGATCGCGCACCACACTGCCCTCTTCGACCATGCCGCCAGCCCGAATGCGAACATCCACTGGCGCTTTGCCATCGGCGATCTCACTGGGGTCGTAGAACAGATTGATGTTCTGGCGCAATGCATAGGTGGTCAGGCCAACAGCGATGGCAAGCCCGGCCAACAGGAACAACACAATGGTCAGTCGCTTCTTACGAATCGGATGCATGAATTACCTGCTCTTCAGTCTTGGGGAATTTCAACTCGGGTAAAGGTGGCCGATGCTTTGCCCGGTGCCCTGGCAGATGCCCGGCTTTCTGTCTCATGCCTGCGCTGGCAGTCCTCGAGGGCCACTCGATTTCGCTTCACTGACCAGATCATCAAACCACCTAGCAGAACGGCAAAGACCGCATAACATACCCACACGTAGGGTCCGTGGCCTTCCATCGCAATAAATGCTGAGAATGAATCAAACGCCATCGGTTATTTCCTTCCTGCCAGGACCATCTCTTTTACCCACCGGGTTTTCTGTTCCCGAATCAGGATCTCGGTTTTCATTCTGATACAGGCGAACCAGCCGAACAGCAGGTAAAGGCCCAACACAGAGAGCAGCAACGGCATCCACATTTCCATGGGCATGGCCGGCTTTTCGGTCAGCTTGAACGTAGAAGGCTGGTGCAGTGTATTCCACCACTCCACGGAGTATTGGATAATCGGGATATTTACTACCCCCACCAGAAGCAGAACGGCAACAGCACGGGCGGCAGACTTTTCATCATTAATGGCCCGGTCCAGGGCAATGGCGCCACCGTAAAGGAACAGCAGAATCAGCATAGAGGTCAGGCGGGCATCCCACACCCACCAGGTGCCCCAGGTCGGCTTGCCCCAGACAGCGCCGGTAAACAGCGACAGGAACGTGAATACAAGCCCAACCGGCGCTATGGCTTTAACAAACACATCTGCCAGTTTCATACGCCATACCAGAGTCACCACCGCAGCGATCGCCATAGAGACATAGATGGACTGGGCCAGGAAGGAGCTGGGCACATGAATGAAGATAATCCGGTAGCTGTTACCCTGTAAGTAGTCCTTCGGCGCAAATGCCAATCCCCACACCAAACCTGCCACCAGAAGGAGCAAACCACCGGTAAGGAGCCAGGGCATAAACCGGGTCGCAATCCCGAAGAACCACTTGGGGGAACCCAATTTGTGAAACCATTGCCACATCAGTTGGTCACCGTCTTACTGTTCACTGTTCGTTTTGCCGGCGGGCGCACCCGGAGCGTTTAACTGTTGGACATACTGATCCGCAACGCTGCCGCGGAAGCGAACGGGGCCAATGTCAGGGCCAGCACCAGAAATGCCCCCATCAGGGCCAGGTAGCCGGCCACCGGCGCACCTTCTGCCGCCGCTGCCACCGTGCCGGTACCGAAAATCAGCACGGGAATGTACAGCGGAATAATCAGTAATGACAAGAGCACGCCCGCAGAGCGCAGCCCAAGTGTTAATGCCGCACCAATGGAACCGATCAGGCTGAGCACCGGTGTGCCGATCAGCAGCGTTAGACACAGAATTGCAACAGAGTTCCCGTCCAGATGCACCATAACACCCAAAACCGGGGTCAATATCACCAGCGGCAGGCCTGTGAGCATCCAGTGCGCCAGTGTTTTTGCCAGGATAAGCAGGAACAGGGGCTGTGGCTGCAACACGAGCTGCTCCAGGGTGCCGTCATCAAAGTCGTGCCGGAACAGATGATCAAGGGACAGCAACACCGACAACAACGCTGCCACCCAGAGAATGCCCGCCCCAGACTGTTTCAGAAATCCTATCTCGGGGCTGACACCCAGGGGAAACAGGGTGACAACCATGACGAAAAACAAAAGAGGATTAAGCAAATCCTGCCGCTGCCGGAATGCGACCCGGACATCACGAGCAAATACCGCCACCATGGCACTGAGCGGCCCGACGCCCTGTTCCACCGGTTTTATCAAAGGGTGAGCCGAGCTATTCATCACACTGCCCCCCACCCAGGGTAATACGCCCCATCCCCTCAACCTGAAGGTCATGGTGGGTGGTGACCAGAATGGCGCCGCCCTCTGCCGCTCGTTGCTTGAGCAGGGTTTCAATGGCCTGAACGCCATCCGCGTCGATGGCAGTAAATACTTCGTCCAGCAACCACAGGGGTTCGTCGGCAATCAGCAACCGGGCCAGCGCGACCCGCCGCTGCTGGCCTGCCGAGAGGTTGCGACAGGGAACATGTTCATACCCCGCCAGGCCAGTGCCGGCCAGGGCCTGGGCCAACACCTCGTCATTGACCGGGCGGCGTCCCGCCATCAGTGCCCGCAGGTTTTCCATCGGTGTCAGCAATGGTTTGATACCAGGCCGATGACCCAGGTACAGGGTGTTTCGGTGAAACGACTCGCGATCATGCCCCCGGGGTTGCCCGCACCACAGAATGTCTCCAGACCAGGCATCGTTCAAACCCGCGAGAATACGTAACAGAGTGGTTTTACCTGAGCCATTGGGGCCCTCGACACGGGTGAGCGTACCGGGCACTATGGAGAAAGACAGGTTTTGGAACAACAGACGCTCATCCCGTTCACACTCGAGATCAACCGCCTGTAGTAACGGCTCGGACATCGTGGCCCCGTTTCAGGACGAAGGATGCGCAGCAGGCATCGGGTGCATGGATGAAGGTCACGCAGGTACCAACATGAAATCACGGCATTCACAGCCAGCGCGGCGTATTATAACGAAAGCGTTACCGGAATACTCTTGCCCGACATCAAATCCATGACAATGAAGCTGAACGGCGGACAACCTCCAGTCAAAACACCGGACGCGCCAGCGGCCCGGGGCTCCTCCGGGCAGGCTACCCCTGAACTTCGGGACGGTGCAACGTCTGTGCCCCGGGCAGACCCGCTCAAATCTGCACAGCAGCAGCTAATGCAACTCCGGCTCAGCAATAACGAAACCGCCCTGGCCCGGGTGGCCGACATTATTCAACAGAAAGGTGGTGGCCATGAGCTGCTTCTGGAGTTGCGTGGCCGTGCCCTGGCGGTGTCGACCGGCCCGGATTCCGCGGGCCTGTCCGCGGGCGATCTGATCAAGGTGATGCGGGCCGGCAACGAGCTGCGACTGCTTGGCAAACTGGCCCCGGGGCCAGATGCCAGTATTGCGCGGGCACTGGCCCAGAGGCTGCCCTGGCAACAGAATTTGCAGGCCGGGCTCGGGCAACTGCTGCAAAGCCTGACCAGTGGATTGAAGCCTGGGCTACAGCCTGGCCAACCACCGGCCGGGAATGCCACCCAGCCCTTGCCTGCCCTGGCCCAGCAACAACTGCAGAACCTGCTTGCCAGCCTGCCCCGCTCGGATGCCCTGGCACCCGGCGTGGGCAAGACCGATGGTATTGCCCAACAGGTCCGACAATGGCTAACCGAAAGTGGTGTTTTCGCAGAATCCAGGTTGTTGCATTCCAGCCAGGCCCAGGGTTCGCCGACCGATCTGAAGCTGGCCCTGGCTCGGGTTGCAGGCGCACTCCTGGCTGCACAGGGCCAGGGGCCCGAACACTTCAATCGGCTGACCCCCCTTGCCAGTCACGACCTGGTTCAATCCCCTCTGCAATTCCCGAATTTCACTGCTTCTTCATCATCCAGCACTGCCGAACCTATATCGGTGGCACAGGCCCTGCGCCTGCTGGCCGGCATGCTGAACCGGATTACCGTCAATCAACTCCATAGCCAGGTGCTTACTGCCAGGGCCGGTGCCGAACCCGGCACACCCATCAACACACTACTGATCGAATTGCCCTGGCTGACGCCGCAGCAGGAACCACGAATGGCACAACTGCGGCTGGAACAATATGAAAGGGGCGAGGAGTCTGCCAGAACCACCGGTCATGCCACTGTCAGTGAATGGCGACTGGCGCTTTCCATGGATCTGGACGAGGCCGGGCCTCTGCACTTCGACGTTTCTTTCCGGTATCCATCCGTCAGTGCACAGGTGTGGGCGGAAAAGCAGAGCACCCTGCGCCAGGTACACGAAGAACTGCCGCTGCTTCGGCAGAGCCTGGCCGACCTGGGGCTGGAGGTAAAAGACCTGGATTGCCGGCGCGGCAGCCCCCAGCGTACACAAACCCGACTGGAACACCGACTGGTGGACACCAAGGCATGAAGAACAAACAGACTGACACGGCCATACCGGCAGCCGTCGCCCTGAAATACGAAGGCGAGCGGGCACCGGTTATCGCAGCAACCGGGACCTGGGAACTGGCGGAAGAGATTATCCGCATCGCCAGGGAGCACGACGTGCCGCTGTATGAAAATACCGAGTTGGCCAGCATTCTCGCCAGACTGTCGTTGAACGAGGAAATCCCGGAAGAGCTTTACCGGGTGATTGCAGAAATACTCGCTTTCGCGTTCCATATTCGGGGCCGGAGGCCCGAATAACTTCCAGAGCCGTCTCCCGGCCCCGGATTTCGCCTACCAGAATGACATCCGGCTCTTCCCGTACCAACGCTCGCATGGCATCGGCAAAGCTGAAACCGATGTCCGCCCGGCCTTCCAGGCACACCGGTTTGCCGCCATCCTACAAAACGACCACCAGCGCCTGTGACAGCTTTGGATCAGGCCGCCTGACGTTTCTTCAGTGCTGACACCAGTTCGGCCTCGGGGCGGGATATTCCGCACGTATTCATAAGATCGTCTATATCTGCACCAAGATCAACCAGGCGCGCTGCTTCGTCGTAGGAAATTCTCAGTGGGTCGTTCTGGCGCATTTCATCCAGGGCATTACGCAATTCGTGCAGTTGCCGTTCGCAGGCCACCAGGCGCTGGCCGACGCCCATGCTGCCGCTGGTCGTAGCGTGCAATTCACGGCCCAGGGTGTCGCATCGCTGTTTTGTTGAAGCCCGCAATGCGCTGATCTGACGCCCGTGGATGACACCCTGAACCAGGACCAGGCCAATCGCGACTGCAGTCAGGCCCCAGGGGAGCCAGGAAGGAATGGTATAACTCATGACAGACGTCTCCCTTGTGTGTCACCACGGAAGACGTCCATCGGGAGCGCTGGAAGGAGAGGCCCTTACAGCGATGCGATTTCAGCCCACTCGTGGTCTGACAACATTTTGTCGAACTCGACGAGAATAATCAGCTCGCCATTCTTGTTGCACACGCCCAGGATAAACTTGGCACTTTCCTCGTTACCCACGTTCGGTGCAGTTTCAATTTCACTGGCCTTGAGATAGACCACCTCCGCCACTGAATCCACCAGAATACCCATGACCTGGCTGGAGGATTCCATCACTACAATTCGCGTGGCATCCGTCACTTCTGCGTCCGCCAGGCCGAAGCGCCGACGGGTGTCAATAACCGTAACCACGTTGCCCCGCAGGTTGATGATGCCCAGCACGTAATCCGGGGCACCCGGTACCGGAGCAATCTCGGTATACCGAAGTACTTCCTGGATTTGCATCACGTTGATGCCGTAGGTCTCATCATCCAGGCGGAAGGTCACGTACTGCAGTACCTGATCATCCTGGGCCTGATTTACTTGTCCGCTCGGGGATGCCATAGCGCTCTCTCCTTCTCGGCTGCCCGGCGGGCAACCTGATCGTCAAAAATTCATCATCAGTGCCCAATACTATAGTTAAGGGCACAAACCGTGCCAGCCTTGCACGGTTTCTTTCAGTAACCAATCTGTACAGTTTCCGCCTGTACGCGGTCACCTCAACTCAGATCCAGATGGTGCTCCCGCTCGGCTCTCACCAACAGATGCGCCATGGTTCTGACATCAATCAACGCGCACATGTGATCAATCACGGTTCCAGCCAGCCAGGGCCGCTTGCTACGCGCGGTGCGCCAGCGAACCTCATCTGGCTTGAGGGTGAACGATTGGGCAACATCGTCACAGGCCAGGCCCCAATCGCTGTCATCCAGACGGATCACAAACCGATAATTATCACGGGCACCGGCAGGAACCCGCCCAGCCATAATCCATTCTGCGGTGTCGACCACCCGCAGATTATGGTCACGATCCGGGCGAATGCCCATGTACCACCGGGGGCTGCCGGGAATGGGCCGGATTTCTTCTTCAATCCGATGAATGGCACCAAGCAGGACCAGGGGTACCGCAAGCTGCAGGCCCGCCACCGTAAAAATCAGGCACTCAAACGGCCCATGGGACCACTCTGGCCGGGTCGGCGGTTCCGTGCTGGCTGGCACCGGCTCCGGGGTGGTTGCCACTGCGACCTCCGGCTGCCGAACCTCTTGCACCTGAGGCAGCACAACCTCAGCGGACACCGGCGGTGCGGGCGGCGCCTTCTCGATAACCGGGGCAGGCTCCCGTTTCACTATCTCGGCCGCTTTTTCCCGGACTCTGGCTCTGGTTTCGGTCTTGGGTTCCGGCGCAGGCTGAACCTTTTCGGGTTCTTGCACCTGGGCACTGCTGGTTGCCGTGTGCAGAAGTTCGTCGAGGTAGCTGGCGATCGCCGCATCAGGCGTGGCCAGCTGTGCCATTTTTTTGTCAGCCATGCCGCCGCTCCTTCGCGGTAGCGGTTAACGCCAGAACATCGTCAAGCAGGTGCCGGTAGGCTCGAACGCCATGGGTGTCTGCATCCAGTGCCGATGGAATAACACCGGCCTGGCTGGCATCCCGGAACTTGGTGTCCACCGGAATGGCAAAACGCCAGAGCTTATCGCCGTAGGTTTTACGCAACAGATTCAGGCTCTTCACTGAGGCCTGGGTACGGCGATCGTAGAGCGTGGGCACAATGGTGTACGCCAATTCGTTCTTCTGGGAACGCATGATCATTTGCAAGGTGTGCAGCATGCGCTCCAGGCCCTTGATCGCCAGGAACTCGGTCTGTACCGGAATGATCAGGTGCTGGGCCGCCGCCAGGGCATTGACCATCAACACGCCCAACGACGGGGTGTTGTCCAGTATCACGTAGTCAAAGTCATCCCAGAGTTGCGCCAGGGCCCGGGAAACAATCAACCCCATCCCCTCCACGCCAATCATCCGTCGCTCAAGGGTGGCCAGGGCTGTGCTGGCCGGCAGCAACGACAGATTCGGACAACTGGTCTCGGTAATCAGCTGGGCAGGCAAGCCATCCGGCACCTTGCCCTGGTGCTGGAACAGATCGAAGACGCTATGTGCCAGCGAATCGGGGTCATACCCGAACCAGCTGGTCAGAGAGCCATGGGGGTCCAGGTCGACCACCAGCACGCGTTTGCCGCGTTCGGCCAACAACCCGCCCAGGGCTACCACCGAGGTTGTCTTACCTACACCACCTTTTTGATTGGCTACAGCCCAGATTCGCACTCTTGTCACTCCAGTTTGGCTATGCCCGACGGAAATACCGGCCGCTACTGACCATATCGGCACGCGGGCCCGAAACTTGACTGTCCGCTGTCCGTTTTACGCGGCAAGCCTTTGCCGATCCGGATGATAAAAAGACTGTAATACAGGAAGCGTGCCAGTTCGGCCATACGCATCTGCCACCGGCAGATTAGCGAACGGCACCACGAATACTGGCGTCTCGGGAAATCAGAAGCACAACCCGGCGATTACGGCGCCGCCCTTCCTCGGTGTCGTTTCTCGCTACCGGCTGGTACTGGCCGTAACCCACCGCCGCCAGACGTTCGGGCTCTACACCTTCCATCATCAACATACGAGCCACGGCCGATGCCCTGGCGCTGGAAAGCTCCCAATTGGATGGAAACCGGCTGGTTCTGATTGGCTGGTTATCGGTAAACCCCTCCACCTTGATGGCATTATCCCGGTTGCGAAGCACCGTCGCGATCTTCTCGATCACCTGGAATGCGTCATAGTGAGGTTCGGCGTCGCCACTACTGAACAGCATGCTGTTTGGCAGGTTGAGTTCCAACCACTGTTCATTGGTTTCCAGGCTGACCACGCCCTGGCTGATCAGTTCATCAAACTCCATAGTCAGTTGATCTGCCATGGTTCTGAGGGCTTGTGTGCGGCTTTCGGCATCCAGTTGAGGATTGCGCGGCGCCTCGGTGACCGGCGGGGGAATAACGTCTTCTGGTGAACTGGTCGGGACCCGCAGTGGCTGGTCGCCCACCTGGACAGGCTGCACCGAGCGCTGGGGGGCGTTAAACACGCCTGTCAGGGTTTCGGACAGAACTTTGTATTTACCCTCGTTAACGGAAGACACCGAGTACATGACAACAAAAAAAGCGAACAGAAGCGTGATGAAATCCGCATAGGAGATCAGCCAACGCTCCTTATTGTGCAGGTCATCCTGGGGTTGTCTGCGCCGACGCATAGGCTAGTCCGTCCTGATTACTGCAGGAAGCCCCGCAGCCTCAGTTCAATGGATTTCGGGTTCTCACCCTCAGCGATGGCGATGATGCCATCGATCATCATGTCTTCGTAGCGGGTACGTTCCTTGACGATACTTCGCAACTTGTTGGCGACAGGGAAAAACAGCAGGTTGGCCAGGGCCACGCCGTAGATGGTGGCTACAAACGCGGTGGCAATGCCGCTACCCAGAGACTGCGGGTCTTCAAGGTTGGTCATCACCTGAATCAGGCCCATGACCGCCCCAATGATACCGATCGTCGGCGAATAACCACCCATGGCTTCATAGATACGCGCCGCCTCAAGATCCCGCTGCTCACGGGATTCCAGATCCACTTCCATAATGCTGCGGATGGCTTCCGGCTCAGCGCCATCAACCAGCAATTGCAGCCCCTTGCGGGCAAATTTCTCCGGCTCCCGCTCTGCCAGGCCTTCAAGGCCCAGCAAACCCTGCTTACGAGCTTTGACGCTCCAGTCGATGACCTTGCCAATACCATCTTCCAGGCTGATATAGGGCGGTACGAATACCCAGCGAATCTGCGCCATGGCCCGCTTGAGCATGGGCCAGGAGGTTTGCAGAATGGTGGCCGCCAGTGTGCCCCCAACCACAATCAGCCCGGCGGGCCCGTTGAACAGGGACCCGACCGCACCACCTTCCAGCAGGTTGCCACCCAGGATGGCTACAAACGCAAGGATGATACCCAGCAGGCTCAGAATATCCATCAGCTCACGCCTTCAACCAGCCGGGGGCCAACTTCATCAAGCGGCAGGATTTCGTCACTCAATCCGGCCTTGGCAACGGCCATGGGCATGCCGTAGATGACCGAGGATTTCTCATCCTGGGACCAGACCACTGAGCCAGACTGCTTCATCATCCGGCAGCCTTCCTTACCGTCTGCTCCCATTCCCGTCAGGATGACGCCCAGGGTTTTCCCCGGGAAGCTTCGGGCAAGAGAACCGAAAGTGACATCCACACAGGGTTTGTAATTCAGCCGTTCGTCACCCGGCAGGATCCTGACTCTCGCCTGACCGCCACGATTTTCGATCATCATCTGCTTGCCGCCAGGCGCCAACAAGGCATGGCCAGGCTTCAGGATATCGCCATCTTCGGCCTGCTTGACCTGAATACGGCAAAGTTTGTTCAGGCGCTCGGCAAAAGCCGGGGTAAAGCTGGCAGGCATGTGCTGAACCAGCACAATGGGAGCCGGGAAAGAGGCCGGCAGCGCGGTCAAGACCTTCTGTAACGCAACCGGTCCTCCCGTGGAAGTGCCAATTGCAACCAAGCTGTAATGTCTTGGTGCGGCTTTCCGGGAGGGCCGTCTTGGAGTTTCCGGCTCGCGGGTCGGCTCTGGCTGGACTGGAGCCGGGGCTGAGCGGTCGCGGGTTACCGGTCTGGCGGGCCGCTCTGGAGGCTGCGGGGCAGCCGGGCGCGTAACCCCGGGACGCGGAGCTGCCGGGCGTGCAGCCGGGGCCGCAGAACGACCGCTGGGCTTGCTGCCGGCCACGTCAAGAATCCGATCGATGAGGATTTTCTGAAGTTGGCTGGTATCCCGGGCAATTTCCTCGAAGTTCTTGGGCAGGAAGTCCACTGCCCCGGCTTCCAGGGCATCCAGAGTAACCCGCGCACCCTCATACGTCAGAGATGAGAACATCAACACCGGGGTCGGGTGCTTTTTCATGATTTCACGAACCGCCGAAATACCATCCATCACGGGCATTTCGTAGTCCATGGTAATCACATCAGGGCGCAGCTTTTCGGCCAGCTCCACCCCTTCACGGCCATTGGTTGCCGCACCAACAACCTCAATTTGCCCCGAGGCCGTGAGGATTTCCGTCAGCCGTTTGCGAAAGAACCCTGAATCATCAACGACCAGGACAGAAACTGTCATCCATTTCTCCTAAACAATCCTGCATGTTATCTGCCCCGGTACCGCTAACCGTAATGTTGAAGAAGGCTGGGTACGTCAATAATCAGGGCAATGCGGCCGTCACCGGTGATGGTGGCCCCGGCCATACCGGGCGTACCCTGTAACGCCCGCCCCAGGGGCTTGATCACCACCTCTTCCTGGCCGATCAGCTGGTCCACCACGAACCCGACCTGCTTTGTACCCATGGCCACAATCACCACATGGGCGTTTTCCGGCTCTTTCTGACCAGCCGCGCCATGTACCAGCCAGCGCTTGATGTGGAACAGCGGGAATACCTTGTCACGCACCACAATGCATTCCCGGCCATCGACGATGTTCGTTTTCGACAGATCCAGATGGAAAATTTCAACCACGTTCACCAGGGGCAAGGCGAAAGACTGATCGCCCAGCATGATCATCAGCGTAGGCATGATCGCCAGGGTGAGCGGCACCTTGATAATAATGCTGGTGCCCTTGCCCTGTTCAGACACGATGTTGATCTGGCCGTTAAGTTGGCCGATCTTGGTTTTCACCACGTCCATGCCCACGCCTCGGCCAGAAACATCGGATATCTGTTCCTTGGTCGAGAAACCGGCGGCAAAAATCAGGTTAAAACACTCGTTATCGGTCAGTCGATCTGCGGCGTCCTGGTCGTACAGTCCTTTCTCCACCGCTTTTCGGCGCAGAACATCAGGGTTCATACCCGCGCCATCGTCAGAGATGGAAAGCAGGATATGATCCCCCTCCTGTTCCGCAGACAGGGTCACAGTGCCTGCACGGGGCTTACCGGCCTTTTCCCGCACCTCTGGCATTTCAATGCCATGATCAACGGAGTTTCTGACCAGGTGAACCAGCGGGTCGGACAGCGCTTCGACCAGGTTCTTGTCCAGGTCGGTTTCTTCCCCGTGCATCACCAGGTTGATTTCTTTCTTCAGCCCTCGGGCCAGGTCTCGTACCACCCGTGGGAAGCGCCCGAATACCTTTTTGATCGGTTGCATGCGGGTCTGCATGACCGCCGCCTGCAAATCGGTGGTCACCACGTCGAGGTTGGCGACCGCCTTGTGCATATGTTCATCTTCGCTCTCGGAGCCCAGGCGCTGCAGGCGATTACGGACCAGTACCAGCTCACCCACCATATTCATGATGTCGTCAAGGCGCTTGGTATCCACCCGCACGGTGGTCTCGGCTGCGGGCGCCGCATCTCTTGCCGGGGCGGAGGGGGCTGCCGGCTTGGCTTCCTGCCTGGCGGGTTCCGGTTGTTTTGGTTCCGGCTTCTTTGGCTCAGGCTTGGCCGCAGGCTCAGGTTTGGTCTCCGCTGCGGGGGCCGCACCAGGGCTCTTGCCTTTGCCATGCAGCTCATCCAGCAGGTTTTCAAACTCGTCATCGGTGATCAGATCATCACCAGTGGATGATTTTTCCGGCTCTTCTGGTTCCGGCTCCGGCGGGGTGTCGTTTTCAACAACCGGGGGGCCAGCAAACTGGCCTTTACCATGCAACTGGTCCAGCAGGGCTTCAAATTCGTCGTCGGTGATCTCGTCGCCGTCTGACCCGGCGTCGTTGGCGGAGGTGTTTTCCGGTGCGGCCGCCGGCTGTTGCTCTGCACCTTTTTCATCGGCCAGGGCATCCAGCAGTTGCTCAAACTCTTCGTCGGTAATATCGCCGGAATCATTGCCCGCACCGGCGGCAGGTTCGGGTTCTGGCGTTGCCGGTGCCGGCGCTGCCGTGTCGCCTTCCGGCTTGGCAAGTTCATCCAGCGCAGCGATCAATTCGTCCGGAGCCGGAGTCGGCTCTTCACGGTTACGAACCTGATCAAACATGGCGTTGACGTGGTCCAGAGCTTCCAGCACCACGTCCATCAATTCGGAGGTGACCTTGCGCTTGTGGTTGCGGAGGATATCGAACACATTTTCCGCAGAGTGACAGCAGTTGACCAGCGCTTCGAGCTGCAGGAACCCGGCACCGCCCTTGACCGTGTGGAAACCACGGAAGATGGCGTTGAGCAGGTTGCTGTCATCCGGATGCTGCTCAAGATCTACCAGCTGCTCGGACAGCTTTTCGAGAATCTCGCCGGCTTCAACCAGGAAGTCCTGCAGGATCTCTTCGTCGGCATCAAACGCCATGCGTCACCCTCTATAATCGTTCAGAAACCGAGACTGGATAACAGGTCATCAACGTCGTCCTGCCCCGAAACTACATCATCACGCTCCTCAGCCTTGATCTGAGGCCCTACCCCTTTTTCGGCCGATTCTTCTTTTTCTTCAATCTGGTGCACGGTGCCGGTGAGCTGGTCCACGTGGCTGGCCATCACCACCAGGCCAAGCAGGTTCTCTTCGACTTCTTTCACAAGAGCCGTTACTTTCTGGATAACCTGCCCGGTAAGATCCTGGAAGTCCTGGGCCAGAAGGATTTCTGACAGGTTGCTGTACAGGGTATCGGAATCTGTGGCCAGGCCCGCAAAGAAGCGATCAATGCGGCCGTACAGCTCCCGGAATTCTGCCGGCTCCATTTCCCGACGGCGCAACCGCTGCCATTCGTCTCGCAGGGCGGTCGCTTCGTCGCGCATGGTATGCGCCACCGGCATGCTTTCTTCGACCAGGTCCATGGTGCGATTGGCCGCCTGGCTGGTCATCTGGACAACGTAGGCCAGCCGATCCGAGGCATCGGACATCTTGGACAAGGCTTCTTTCTGCTCGGCACTGCGGGCGTCTATCTGAAAATTTCGGATAGCCTCGTGCAGGCTCCGGGTCAACCGCCCCACTTCCCGATAGAGGCTCTGGTCGCGAACTTCACTAAGCTCGTTGATCACCGACATCGCACGGGCGTAATCGCCGGAACTGATGCATTCGGCCAGTTCGGAGCTTTGCTGCTGGAGCTTTTCGGTTACCTCCGGGTCGAGGCCCTGATGGTTCTCGTTCTTGTCAGTCATGACAGCCATCCGACCTCTGGTTACTGGATTCGCTCGAAGATCTTCTCAATCTTTTCCTTGAGAACGGCAGCGGTAAACGGTTTGACGACGTACCCGTTAACGCCGGCCTGCGCCGCCGCCACAATCTGGTCACGCTTGGCCTCCGCGGTTACCATCAGCACCGGCAGGTTCTTCAGGTTCTCGTCTGCCCGCACCGCCTTGAGCAGATCAAAACCCGACATGCCAGGCATGTTCCAGTCGGTCACCAGGAAGTCGTACTTGCCGCTCCTGAGCATGGGCAATGCAGTGTTGCCATCGTCCGCTTCATCCGTATTGGTGAAGCCAAGATCGCGCAGCAGATTCTTGATGATTCGCCGCATTGTGGAAAAGTCATCCACAATGAGAATTTTCATGTTTTTGTCCAATGGGACCTCCAGTCAGTAACACCCGGATTTCATTAAGCCTTTTGAAAGTCTAGCAGGCCGCTGCTTTAACCGCTTATTGTGTGGTGTTTGGCCGCGTTGTAAAGCGCCGGTTACCAAAATCTACACAGTTACGCGCCGCGCGGTCAGCGCCGGCCCGGTTTATTCTGGCTCGTCTTCCCGCCAATCGGACAACCGCCCCCTGAGACGAAGGGCCGCCTGGCTATGAATCTGGCTGACCCGGCTCTCGCTGACGCCCAGCACCGCGCCGATTTCCTTCAGGTTGAGCTCTTCCTGGTAGTAGAGGCTCAACACCAGCTTTTCTCGCTCAGGAAGCTCTTCGATTGCCTCTGCCAGGCTTTTCTGGAATGCATTTGATGCAATGCCATCCAGGGGATTATCGCTGGCCTCTGTTTCTTCTATCGGCAGCTCTCCGGATTCATTGAGCTCATCAAGGCTAAAAAGTCGGCCACTGTTGGCGTCTGCCAGGGACGCATGATATTCCGACAGGTCAATGCCCAGCTCTTCGGCAACATCGACATCCTGGGCCTCGCGCCCGGTGCGGTCTTCAACCGTTTTGATGGCTGCCGCGATACGGCGGGCATTGCGGTGAACGGAGCGGGGAACCCAGTCGCCCTTGCGGATTTCATCCACCATGGCACCGCGGATACGAATGCCTGCGTAGGTTTCAAAGGTGGCACCCTTGCCGGTGGAATAGCGTTGTGCAGCTTCCAGCAGGCCAATCATGCCGGCCTGCATGAGGTCTTCAAGCTGAACCGAGGCCGGCAAACGGGCCATCAGATGAAGGGCGATTTTCTTGACCAGCGGCGCATGCTCCTCAATCAGCTGAGAGGGGCCTTTTGCGCCAGCCTGATGGTAGATTCCCAGGTTTT
Source organism: Marinobacter sp. KM021 (assembly GCF_050707965.1). Taxonomy (NCBI): domain Bacteria; kingdom Pseudomonadati; phylum Pseudomonadota; class Gammaproteobacteria; order Pseudomonadales; family Marinobacteraceae; genus Marinobacter; species Marinobacter sp. KM021. Next base: position 652,654 of record NZ_CP136129.1, on the reverse strand, counting down.
TCGCCAATGTCATGTATCCGGTTTTCTTATAGGACTGGATTCAGATCAGACTTCGACGAGCCGCTCCACGAAAAACTCCAGATGCCCTCTTGGCGATGATGGCAGCGGCCAGCTGTCCACTTTCTCTGCCAGGGCACGGATCGCCAGCGACGCCTTAGCCCGTGGATAGGCATCCAGAACGGCCCGCTGCCGCTGAACGGCTTTTTTGACGGCTTCGTCGTAAGGCACGATACCTACATATTGTAGTGCTACATCAAGGAAACGCTCGGTGACACGGGTCAGTTTTTCATACAGATGCCGGCCTTCCTGCTCATTTCGCACCTGATTCGCCAGAATACGGAAACGGTTGGTGCCGTAGTCGCGATTCATCAGTTTGATCAGGGCATAGGCATCGGTAATGGAGGTAGGCTCATCGCACACCACCAGCAGCAATTCCTGGGAGGCCCGCAGGAAACTGACGACCGACTCGGAAATACCGGCTGCTGTGTCAACAATCAGCACATCAATCTGGTCACCCAGCTCGCTGAAGGCGTTGATCAGCCCTGCATGTTCCATCGGGCTCAACTGGGTCATACGCTGGGTGCCGGACGATGCGGGGACAATCTTGATACCACCCGGGCCGTTGACCAGAACGTCCTTGAGGTCGCACTCGCCACTGAGCACATCCTGCAGATTGCGATTGGCGGTAATGCCCAACAGCACGTCGATATTGGCAAGGCCAAGGTCTGCATCCAGCAACACCACCCGCCGGCCTTTCTGGGCCAGCGCGATACCGAGGTTGACGGACACATTACTCTTGCCGACACCGCCCTTGCCGCCGGTAACCGCAATCACCTGAACCGGATGTGGTCTGCTCATACTGTTATCAGTCTCTTACTGCGTTCTTGTGTGGGCACAAACGGCAGCGCACCGGCTGTACCACCGGGCCTCAGGCCCCTTCTGCAACGGCCTGGCCGTGCTGCATTGTTTTCAGGCGTTCTACGCCCAACCGCACCAGAGGAATGGCCTCTGCCCGGTGCAGGTCTTCGGGAATCTTCTGGCCATCGGTATACCATGCCACTGGCAGGCCGGTTTCCATGACAAAGCCCAAAGACTCACCCAGTGTCAGCGCTTCGTCAATTTTGGTCATCACGCAGCCTGCAAGGTTTGCCATCTTATAGCAATGCCACACGGATTTCATGATGCGCGGCTGGCTGGTGGCAGACACGACCAGATGGGTACGGATATTGTGATCGCTCCGGGCCAACTCCGCCAGCTGTTCCTGATAACCGCGATCCGAGCTGGTCAGCCCGGCAGTATCAATCAGAACCAGGTGCCGGTCTGACAATTCGTCCAGAATGTCATCCAGGGAATGACTCTCGTCCACAACCCGGACCGGAACATTGAGGATACGGCCAAACACAAACAGCTGTTCATGGGCTGCCACCCGGTAGCGATCGGTGGTGACCAAAGCCAGGGAATCCGGCCCGTGCTCCAGTACATATTGGGCTGCCAGCTTGCCAATGGTGGTGGTCTTCCCAGACCCGGTTGGCCCCACCAGCGCATAGACGCCGCCGGCCTCAAGCCAGTGTTCCCGAGCGGTACGTACGCCGGTGGCCAGCATCTTCAGGGATTGCTTCCAACCGTCTTCCAACCTGCCGGCGCGATGCTGACGGGACAGAGAGGTTGCCAGCTCCGCGCCCAGGCCAAATTCCTGCAGCCGCTCTGCAAGCCTCTGCTGAACCGCATTGGATGCCGCGACTGCAGGCTTCTCGGGTACCGAGGTACGGCCGCTGACCATCTCTCTCAGGGAGTTGATTTCCGCTCTCATGCTCGCCAACTCATCCGAGTAGCCCGCCTCTGGTCGGCCACCCGCATTGCCCACCGAGGTCGATCCACCAGCCAACTCACCTGACCAGTCGGCAGCCGGCCGATCATCAGCCAGTGCACGATCATATTCCGCGCCGACACCCGCCCGCTTCTCCCGCACTTCGCGAATGCGACTGCGCGATCGGTTCAACTCTTCTTCCAACCGACGATGCTGGTCTGCCTGCAGCTCCGCCAGGCGCGAGCCGTTGGTGGCCTGTGCCGCTTTCTCGCCAAGGCGCTGGCGTGCCATATTTTCGTCATAGTCCAGGGCCGTCACAATTTCGACGCCTCCGTCCACCCGGCGATTGGACAAAATAACGGCATCCGGCCCCATCTCATGACTGACCTGTTTCAGGGCTTCGGCCATGGTCTTTGCAAAAAACCGTTGTACTTTCATAACGCTTCATCCTCCACCGGCGTGCCCGAATCGGGTGTTCGCCTTGCCCTGCCGGCCTTACTGGCCAACAGAGGCGACTATCGTGATCTGTTTGTTATCCGGAATTTCCTGGTACGAGAGCACATGCAAACGCTCTACCCCATAACTGGCAAACTTTGCCAGCACTGGCCGCAAGGGCCCGGAAACCAGAAGAATCGCCGGCTTGCCCAGCATTTCCTGGCGCTGAACACTGTCCTGAAGAGACCGCTGCAGCTTTTCCACCATGTTGGGCTCAAGCACCAGGCCAATATCTTCCTGTCCGCCGGATTGTTGACTCTGCTGAACAGACTTAAGCAATAACTGTTCCAGATCGGGATCCAGAGTGATCACCGGAATCTCGGCATCGTTGCCACAGATGCTCTGAACGATCATTCGGCGAAGCGCCTGGCGAGCCAGGGTGGTCAACAGTTTCGGGTCCTGGCTTCTGGGGTGCACGTTAACAATGGCCTCGGCAATGGAGCGCATATCCCTGACCGGCACTTCTTCCCGGAGCAGGTTCTGCAGTACCCGCAGCAGGACGCTCACGGAAATCGTCGTAGGCACCAGCTCCTCCGCCAGTTTCGGAGCCATTTTCTCCAACTGGTCCAGCCACTTCTGGGCCTCTTCATGGCCGATAAGTTCATGGGCGTGCTTTTGCAGAATCTGGTTAAGGTGGGTAGCCACCACCGTGCTGGCATCCACCACGGTATAGCCCAGGGTCTGGGCCTGGTCTTTCTTGTCTGGCTCAATCCAGATGGCATCCAGGCCAAAGGCCGGATCTTTGCCTGCAATGCCTTCCACCTTGCCAAACACCTGGCCCGGATCAATGGCCAGCTCACGTTCCGGGTGAATCTCCGCCTCGGCAATGGTCACACCCATCAGGGTAATGCGGTAGACGTTTGGCATCAGGTCCAGATTGTCCCGAATGTGCACTGACGGCATCAGGAAACCCAGATCCTGAGACAGTTTTTTCCGAACCCCCTTGATGCGACTGAGCAGCTGCCCGCCCTGGGATTTATCGACCAGAGGAATCAGCCGGTAGCCCACTTCCAGACCAACGATGTCAACGGTCGCCACATCATCCCAGCCCAGCTCCCGGGTTTCACCGGGCGCCGGCAGCGCCTGTCCTTCTGCGCCGGACCGATCCTGAACCACCTCGCCACCGGCACGGGGCGCTCCACCAGCCATGCCGCCACGACCGGCGTAAACGCCCTCTTCTTCCACAGTCTGGCTTTGCTTTTTCCAGATCAGCCAGGCCGCACCGGCGGCAAGGCTGCCCAATCCCAGGAAGGCAACATGGGGCATGCCCGGAATCAGACCCAGGATAATCAGGATGACTGCGGCAATACCGATGGCCTTGGGCGCGTTGAACATCTGATGAATGATCTGCCCGCCCATGTCCTGGCTGGCCGTTACCCGCGTTACCATGATGGCAGCGGAAGTAGACAGCAACAGTGATGGAATCTGGGCAACCAGGCCGTCACCAATGGTCAGCAGCGCGTACCGCTGCATCGCCAGGCCAAAGTCCAGGCCATGCTGGAGCATGCCGATCGAGATACCACCAATGATATTGATCGCAAGAATCAGCAACCCCGCAATGGCATCGCCCTTTACAAACTTGGACGCACCATCCATGGACCCATAGAAATCCGCTTCCTGGGCAATCTCCGAACGGCGGCTTTTGGCCTCGTCCTGGTTGATCAGGCCCGCGTTCAAATCCGCATCAATGGCCATCTGTTTGCCGGGCATGGCGTCCAGGGTAAAACGGGCACTGACTTCCGACACCCGGCCGGCACCCTTGGTGACTACCAGGAAGTTGATGATCATCAGGATGGCAAACACCACCAGACCAACCGCATAGTTCCCGCCAATCAGAACCTCACCGAACGATTCGATCACCTTACCGGCAGCATCACCACCTTCGTGACCGTTGAGCAGGACAATCCGGGTAGAGGCAACGTTCAACCCCAGGCGCAGGAGCGTGGCAACCAGCAGTACCGTCGGGAACGACGCGAACTCCATCGGCCGAAGCGCGTACACACACACCAGCAGAATGACGATGGACAAGGTGATGTTGAAGGTAAAGAACACGTCCAGCAGGAAGGCCGGCATGGGCAGGATCATCATGCCCAACAAGCCCATAAGCATCAGTGGAATACCGATACTGCCCCGCGTCAGGGTTTTGACGTTACTCAGAACTAACGCTCTGTCCATGCTGGATACTTCTCCGCTCTGCCGTGCTTTTCAGAACTGTCAGGGTCGAAAATCTGACGCGGCGCGCCAATCTGGGAGAGTTATCGCAAGAACCGTACCAGGCCTTACAGTTTTTGATATTTACCGCACGACCAGCGCCTGACGCGGGCGCCCAGATACGGTATCCTTGCGCCATTTATTGCATCCGAAATCAAGCCCGAACATTCGAACACACAGGTGACCCCAATGCCGATCCACGAAGTGAAGCACCCCCTGATCCGCCATAAACTCGGCCTGATGCGCCGCGCCGACATCAGCACCAAGAATTTTCGTGAACTGGCACAGGAAGTTGGCGCACTTCTGACCTACGAGGCGACTAAAGACTTCAACCTGCAGGAAAAAACCATTGATGGCTGGGCCGGGCCGGTGACCGTGGAACAGATTCACGGCAAGAAAGTCACCATCGTGCCGATTCTGCGCGCTGGCCTGGGCATGCTCGACGGCGTGCTGAGCCTGATCCCGGTGGCAAGAGTGAGCGTAGTGGGCCAGATCCGCAACGAAGACACCCTGGAAGCTGAAACCTACCTGGAAAAATTGGTGGGCGAGCTGGACCAGCGCATGGCTCTGATTATCGACCCGATGCTGGCCACCGGTGGTTCCATGATCTCCACCATCGACCTGCTCAAGAAAGCCGGCAGCACCGAAATTCGGGCCCTGGTGCTGGTGGCCGCGCCGGAAGGCGTCGAGAAAGTGCTGGAAAAACACCCAGACGTTTCCATCTACACCGCCTCGGTTGATGAGCGCCTGAACGAGAAAGGCTACATCCTGCCTGGCCTGGGTGATGCCGGTGACAAAATCTTCGGCACCAAGCAGAAGGACGTCTGAGCATGCAGGAACACACCCATGAACCCGTGTGGAAGCAGGCATTAGCCGGCTCCCAGATGCTCCTGGTCGCCTTCGGCGCCCTGGTATTAATGCCCCTGATCACCGGGCTGGACCCCAACGTGGCGCTGTTTACCGCTGGCGTCGGCACCCTGATTTTCCACGTGGTCACCGGCGGCCAGATCCCCATTTTCCTGGCCTCATCCTTTGCCTTCATCGCGCCGATCATCGCCGCCAAGGGCCGCTTCGGGCTGGAGGAAACTCTTGGTGGCCTGATGGCGGCCGGCATCCTGTACATCATCCTGGCCGGCGCCGTGCGGGCACGGGGCACGGGCTTTGTCACCCGCCTGCTGCCGCCGGTGGTCATCGCCCCGGTGATTATGACCATCGGCCTGGGACTGGCATCTGTGGCGGTGCATATGGCCTCTGGCCGCACCGGAGACGGCGCCGCCGAACTGGTGCCCTACAACACCGCCATCGTCATCGCCATGATCTCCCTGGCCGTCACCATCGTCATGTCGGTCTGGGCCAAGGGCATCTTCCGGCTGATCCCGATCATGTTTGGCGTTATCGTTGGCTACACCCTGTCCTGGTTCGCCGGCATTGTAGACATTACCCCGGTCCAGGAAGCCCCCTGGTTTGCCGTCCCCAACTTCGTCGCCCCCGCCTTCAGCTGGGGCGCCATCCTGTTCATGATCCCGGTCGCCATTGCCCCGGCCATCGAACACATCGGTGACGTACTGGCCATCGGCAACGTCACCCGCAAAAACTACCTGCAAAAACCCGGTTTGCACCGCACTCTGCTGGGCGACGGCCTGGCCACCAGCGCCGCCTCCATGCTCGGTGGACCGCCCAACACCACTTACTCAGAAGTCACCGGCGCCGTGATGCTGACCCGAAACTTCAACCCGAAAGTGATGTGGTGGGCCGCCGGTACGGCCATCGTCCTGGCCTTCGTCGGCAAGTTCGGTGCAGCCCTGCAGACCATCCCGGTTCCGGTTATGGGCGGCATCCTGTGCCTGCTGTTCGGCTCCATCGCCGTGGTCGGCCTGAACACCCTGATCCGCCACCAGGTAGACCTGTCCCAGTCCCGTAACCTGGTGATCGTTGGCGTAACCCTGGTGTTCGGTATCGGCAACATGGTGATTGGAACGCTGGAAGGTATTGCTCTGTGCGCGGTTGTCGCGATCGCCTTGAACCTGATCCTGCCAGGCGAGAAAGAAGCCTGGGGTAAGCGGATTCAGGAGCCCAAGGCTTAAGCAATGAAACCGGTCAGGTCGACATAAAGCTCGGCCTGGCCCGCCTTACCGACTTAAAAGGCTTCTTGATTCCTATACTGGCCAATTCTGTCGCGAGCCGTCGGCATGGCCTCCCAAAAATCTCGAAGGCCATGGATGGCCGGAGCGAAGCGCTCATGGATGAGCTCGTAGCGTTTTTTGGGAGGCCATGCCGACGGCTCGCCGCGCCAAACGATCAGGCTACAATAAGAACCAAACTCCAATATCAGATATCGCGCCGCATCTCCGGCGGAATCGGAAAATCAGGCATACCTGGTTTGGCCCCGCGCCCCTTGCGGAACTGCCGAAGCTGAAACACATAGGCCAGCACCTGCGCAATGGCCATGTACAAACCATCGGGAATCTCCTGCCCCACATCGGTGTTGTGATACACCGCCCGGGTCAGCGGCGGCGTCCGCAGGATCTCCACCTTGTGCTCACGGGCAATCTCCATAATCTTGAAGGCAATCTCATCCGCCCCCTTGGCCACCACCACCGGCGCACCCATCGAATCCTGGTTGTACTTTAACGCCACCGCATAGTGGGTAGGGTTGGTAATCACCACATCGGCTGTCGGCACATCCTGCATCATCCGGCGCTGGGCCATCTCACGCTGCAGCTGGCGAATCTTGCCCTTTACCTCTGGCTTGCCTTCCGTGTCTTTGTACTCGTCCTTCACCTCCTGCTTGGTCATGCGCAGCTTCTTCTGGTGATCGTAGATCTGGAACGGTACATCAATCATGGCGATGACGATGGTAGCGCAGGACAGGATCAGGAAACTCCAGCCCAAGGTCCAAACCACATGGGCCATGGCCGGGACTATCGGCTCCTCTGCGATGGCAAGCAGGTCTTCGGTACGAAGGTTGAGAATCAGGATCGCCACCGCAAGCACCAACCCCACCTTGGCGATCGCCTTGACCAGTTCGATCAGGGAACGCATCGAGAACATGCGCCCAAGGCCCTTGATGGGATTCATGCGGCTGCCCTTTGGCGCGATGGCCTTGGCGCTGAACAGCAGGCCACCAATGCCGATGGAGCCTGCGATCGCCGCCACCAGAAGCATGATCAGAATCGGCGACAACGCAAACGCAGCCGCCTTGGCGGATAGAATGAGCTGAACACTCATATGACGGGTGTCGTAGATCGCGGCACGTTCGATCACAAAGGCATCCCGCATGATGCCTTCAAGGGTATTGCCGAGACTACCGCCGAACATCAACAGGCCACTTGCTCCCGCCAACAATACCGCCATGGTGGCCAGCTCTTTCGAACGAGCAGTCTGGCCGTCCTCCTTGGCTTTCTCAAGTCGTCGGGGGGTCGGCTCTTCGGTTTTTTCCTGGCTGTTATCGTTCTCTTCAGCCATGGCTATGGTTGCCCTTGCAGCTGTCGCATGAAATCGAAGGTTTCCCGGGTGTATTGCTCAAAGTGCGGCAGAAAATTGGCGTGCAGCACCCAGATAGCAAACAATCCAAAAATCAGGCCAATGGGGAAACCGAGGGCAAAAATGTTCATCTGCGGGGCGGCGCGGGTCATCACGCCAAACGATATGTTAACGATGAATACCGCCGTCACCGCCGGCAGCGCCAGCAGAATGGCAGACACGAACATCCAGCTGATCCGGTGGGCAAGGTCCCACACGCCCGCCTGACCAAGCCCTTCCATTCCAATGGGCATGATGTAGAAGCTTTCGATAAACACCTCGAAAGCCACCAGGTGTCCGTTCATGGCGAGAAACAACAGAGTGATGGTGATGGTGTAGATTTGCGCCAGTACCGGCACGTTGACGCCGTTGGCCGGGTCCATCATGGAGGCAAAGCCAAGCCCCATCTGCATGGCAATCATCTGGCCGGCGATAACGAACAGTTGCCACAGGGCTGTCAGGGCAAAACCCAAACCGACACCAATCAGAATTTGCTGCAGCGTGATCACCACGGCATCCGCACTGAATGCCTCAACCTGAGGGACTTCGGGAATCAATGGAGCAATAAGCACGGTCATCAGCAGGGCAAGCCCAAGCCGCACCCGCGCGGGCACCAGTTGGGTACCGAAAATGGGAATGACCATCAAAAAACTGGCCAGCCGAAACAGCGGCCACAGGTGTTGGCCTACCCACTGGCCGATCAGGTCTGCGCTGAACTCCGCCGGTACCATCCCGTCAGCCGATCAGGAAAGGAATACTGGATATCAGACGATTGGCATGATCCAGCAACAGGGTAAGCATCCAGGGTCCCCAGACAATGATCACGATGAGTGTTACCAACAGACGGGGCAAGAAACTCAGGGTTTGCTCATTGATCTGGGTGGCGGCCTGGAAGGTACTCACCACCAGACCGATCACCAGGCCCGGCCCGATAATAACTGCGGCAAGCAACACAATCATCCAGAGCGCTTCGCGCAAAATATCGATCACGGTTTCAGGGGTCATGGTTGGCCTCCTATATCCCGTAACTGGCGGCAAGGGTGCCCATGATCAGGGCCCAGCCATCCACCAGAACAAAGAGCATGATTTTGAATGGCAAAGAGATGATGATGGGTGACAGCATCATCATACCCATGGCCATCAGAACACTGGCCACCACCATATCGATAATGAGAAAGGGTATGAACAGAATAAACCCGATCTGAAACGCCGTCTTGAGTTCACTGGTCACGAATGCCGGCATCAGCACCCAGAAAGAAACGTCTTCGGGGGTTTCATACTGCACATCGGCGATGCGCATAAACAGCGCGAGATCGGACTCCCGCGTCTGCTCTAGCATAAACCGGCGGAACGGCTGACTGGCCAGCTCCACCGCCTCCAGGGAAGTGACCTCTTCCTGCATGTAGGGCTGCAGCCCCACCCGATTGGCCTCTTCCAGTACCGGCTTCATGATAAAAATACTCAGGAACAGAGCCAAGCCCAGCAGAATCTGGTTGGATGGCGTTGCCTGCAAGCCCAGGGCCTGCCGAAGAATGGCGAAGACCACGATGATGCGGGTGAACGATGTCATCATCATCAACATGGCGGGCAGGAAGGTCAGCGCTGTCATCAGCGCCAGGATTTGCAGGGTTACCGAGTATTCCTCGGTTCCGTTTTCTCCAGGCTGCACCGTAAAGGCCGGAATGCCTGGCAGGTCGGCAAAAGCCGCAGGCGCCAGCAACAACCCGGGGAACAGCACAAGCAATGGCAGACAGCGTTTGAGCAGGGCCACGGTCATAGCGTCAGTCTTTCCTTTCCGGTGCCGACCAGGACTTGCCGATCATGCCCTGTAACCGGCGGGCAAACTCACCGGTTGGAGGGTTGGCGGAATCCACAACCGGCTGGTCGAACACCTGCAGGGTTCGAATGGTGGAAGGGGTAATGCCCAGCAAAATCTGTTGGCCACCCACCTCCACCAGGGCGATCCGCTCCCGGGCCCCGATGGCCAGCACAGAGACCACCTTGATCGCGTTGTTGTTCATACCGGTCATGCCGTTCATACGCCGGATCAGCCAGGCACAGCCGTAGATCACCGCGACAACCGCCAGCAATCCGAGGCCCAGGCTGACAATGGTCCCCAGGGTATCCGGCGCGTTTCGGCCAGCGTCCCGAGCGGGTGCACTGGCCTCCTCGGCGAATGCTGGAGCAGCAAAAACAAGAGGCAACAGGCCGTTCAGAAATCGCACCATGTTACTTCTGCAACCGTTTGATGCGCTCACCCGGGCTGATCACATCGGTCAGGCGGATACCGAACTTTTCGTTCACCATCACAACCTCGCCGTGGGCAATCAAGGTGCCATTCACCAGCACATCCAGCGGCTCACCCGCCAGTCTGTCCAGCTCGATCACAGAGCCCTGGTTAAGCTGCAGCAGGTTACGGATTGGAATCTGGGTGTTGCCCACTTCCATGGAAATGGTCACTGGAATATCGAGGATAACGTCGATATCCGGTGCCTCCCCGCTGCCACCCATACCTGCATCGTCAGGGAATTCTTCCATCGGGGCGGCGCGGACATCCTGCCCGGGCTCATCAGCTCCCTCGGCTTCGGCCATGGCGGCTGCCCATTCGTCCTCACGGCCATCCGCATCGCTCTCTTCGGAACCGCCGGTTTCCTCCATGGCAGCTTCCCACTCAGCAGCCAGCTTTTCGTCTTCGCTGAGCTCCTTATCGTCTTTCTTGTCGTCCTCAGCCATTGCGTCCCACCTTCAGTTGTTTCTTAACCTTGGGCAATGTCGCCCGCCCATGAATTCTCAGCGCCAGCTTTCCGTCACGGGTTCCAAGTGTGGCCTTGTAGATCGGAATTCCGTTAGCGGTGACCGTCAAATGCTCGGGTACCTCCACAGGAATCACATCTCCCGCCTTCATCCTGGCAATATCCCGGAGGGAAATCCTGCGCCGGCAAACCGTTGTATTGATCGGAACGTTCACTTCCTTGATGTCTTCCTGCAGGGCGTTAACCCAGCGCTCGTCAACATCGTCGATATCGCTCTGCACCCCGGCATCGAGCACATCCCGAATGGGCTCAATCATGGAATAAGGCAAGGCAAAGTGCAGCTCGCCACCACCGCCATCCAGTTCGATATGGAAGGTACTGACCACCACCACTTCACTCGGGCTGACAATATTGGCCATCGCCGGGTTCACTTCCGAGCTCAGGTATTCGAATTCCACCTGCAGGACCGCATGCCAGGCTTCTTTCATGTCGTGGAAAACCTGGTTCAGCACCATCTGGACAATGCGGGTTTCGGTGGGCGTGAATTCTCGGCCCTCAATCTTGGCGTGCCTGCCCTCCCCGCCGAAGAAGTTATCCACCAGCTTGAACACCAGCTTGGCGTCGAGAACGAACAGAGAGGTGCCACGCAGCGGGCGTACCTTGCACAGGTTGAGACTGGTGGGCACATACAGGGTGTGAATATATTCACCGAACTTCATGATCTGCACGCCACCGGTGGAGACGTCAGCATTCCGGCGTAAAAGGTTGAACAGGCTGATGCGGGTGTAGCGGGCAAACCGCTCGTTGATCATTTCAAGGGTGGGCATACGGCCACGGACGATACGGTCCTGACTGGCCAGGTCGTAGGTCTTTACACCGGTTTCATCAGTCTCTTCATAGGTATCTATGTCACCGTCATCCACACCGTGGAGAAGCGCATCAATTTCGTCCTGTGACAATAAATCCTGCATACCTGACCCTGCCCTGAGATTCGTTTACCCGATCGGGTACCTATTGCACTACAAAGTTTCTGAATAGCACCCGCTTGATCGACGGTTCGCCTTCTTCCTCAAGCACCTGATTGACGGTCGCTAGTAACTGCCCAGCGAGAGCTGACCGCCCTTCCGGCGTTTGCAGCTCATTGAATTCACTGCTGCCCAGAACCATCACCAGTTGGCTGCGAATCAACGGCATGTGCGTTTCCGCCGCAGCCAGGGCAGTTGGGTCCGACGCTTCAAGTGACAGGTGAACCTGGGCGTAACGCTGGCGCCCCTGGGCCTGAACTGTCGTCACCAGAGGGCGCTCCAGGTCAATATAGCTGCTGGCGACAAAGGCCGGCTCTGCCTGCGAAGCTCGCTCTCCCTCATCGCCACCCGGAAGGCCCCCCCCGAGGAACCAGAGCGTTCCAACGACCGAAAGCGCAACCGCCAGAACAATGATCACCACCAGCATGATGATGAGCTTCAGTTTACCTTTCTTGGCGGGTGCCGGTGCAGCAGTGTTCTCAGCCATAATGTCCGCTTTGTCAGTTTTTTGTCAGTCAGGCAATCTGCACCTGACTTTCCATGATTAATGCAAGGGGCGGGCCAGAACTCCCATCCCCCCGGTTCAGAACCGCAGTTTAGCGTTGCCGGAGGGGATGGGCAAAGAGGATTGGAGAGTTAACGGAAAGCGGTCAGAAAACGAACAAAATCAGGCAAACACATCCACCTCACCCTTCCAGCCCAGGTCGAGGCCAGCCATCTCTTGCAGGGACTCATCCGTATCTCCGGTCAACGGCCCGCCACTCTCACCAGCCGACGCATGCTCTCCGGAACCATCTCCCTGCTCACCACCCTGCCTGCCGGGCTGGTCGGAAACATCAAACTGACTCAGAGACAAACCCTGCTCCCCCAGCATATCCCGCAGCCTGTGGGAGTTGAGTTCCAGCTGCTCCCGTACAACCGGGTTGGCGGCGTGCACGGTGATGTTGGCCTGGTCATTCTGTACCCGAACCTTTACCTCCATCGGTCCCATATCCGGTGGCGTCAGGTGAATTTCTGCCACGGACATGTTTCGGGCGGTCAGCCAGCTGAGCTTGCCCATCACCTTATCGCCCCATTCCGCCTGCCCCACGGGCACCTCCACCGATGTGGCATATCCCTTCAGGGGCACCGTGCCCTCTGCCGCCAGCCGTGCGGGCTGGGCCGCCTGTTGTGAAGCAACCTCCAGGGCTCCCTGGAACCTGGGGGCCGACAACAGGTTGGCGGGATCAACCGGTCTTGTACTTTCACCGGCCACGCCGGCAGACAACAAGTCAGTTAATTGCGTACTCAGATTCATGGTGGTGGTAGCCGGGCCTTGTTGTCCGTTCTGGCCATTGATGGCGCCTTGCATGCCAGCCATCGGCATCAGGGCGGGATTCATCAGGGGATCGGCATCGGTAGCCGGCAAGGGATTGCCTGCGGGCACCAGCAAGGACTGCAGGCTTGCGAAGGTCATGGGCACAGAGTCTATCTGAGAAGGCTCCTCCTGTTTGGCCGCAGTGCGCTGTGAACCGGGCTCTTTAGCCTCTGTAACCGGGGAGCCCGGCTTGTCGGCACTTTCCGAGGCAGTGGACTCTTTGGGCGCATTGGCGTCTTTCTTGTCGGCACGCCGGGCTTCGCGCTTGTCCTGAACCGCGCGGCTCTGATCCTGTCGATCTGTCTGCTTCTGGTCCAGGCGCTTTCTTTCTGCACGGGATACCTCGTCAAACCGCGACTCAGAGCCGGAATCCCGATTGCCCGCCGGTTTGTTAGTCGCTGTGTCCTTCTGTGCCCCTGGAGCTGGCGCTTGGGGAAGAATCATCTGCTGCATGGCAACCTCTTGCCGCTTTATCAACCTGAGTTACCCGCAATCGGGCTCTGAGCAGAAGATTGCAAAAGCGATGCCAGAACAAGCCTCAGGTTGATTCACCAAAGGATGTCAGCCGTGTGGTTACCTCTGAGAATTCCACCTCTATGGCTTTGACAATGGGTTCTGCTTCATCCAGGTTGCCAGCTTTACCCGCCTGCTCCGCCTCCATACACAATGCCCCGAGACACGGAGCACCGATATTGATACAGCTGCCCTTGAAACTGTGGGCCGTTTTGGCAAAGGCATCGGCGTCGCCTGCTTCCAGGTTCTGCCTGAGGCTGTCCAGGCGCGTTCGCGAGTCTGCGAGATAGGTCTGAATCAATACTTCAAACTCATCTTCCATGACATCCTGCAATTCAGCCAACGCCTCTTCGTCAAGATGTGGTTTGTCAGTCATCTGCAATCCTCTGCGTATCGTTGTGGCCGGAAGGCGCATTGTCGGCGAGTGCGGTTGACTCCCAATCATAAACGATTTCTACATGATTGCCGCGCCCATGCACCCTCAACTGCCGGGTCATCCGGCGCAATAGTTCAAGGCCGCGGCCCGCATAACGTGTACCGGGCGGCAACCTCTGTTCCAACACCTTCTCAGAATAACTCTCAAAATCAAAGCCCTGCCCGCTATCCTCACAAACCACATGCAACCGACCGCCGGTATCCGTGGGCTGATGGCTCAGGGCAAACCGGATATAGTGGCCGTTGGTATGGGCCAGCCGCCGTCTTCTTTCTTTGTAGTAGTGGCCAAATCCGTCGGGGGATGTTTTCCAATCCGACGGCAGTTCGAGCACGCCGTGTTCCAGGGCGTTGTTGTAGAGCTCGGACAACAGGGTATAAACCTCACCGCTCTTGCGACGAAGACCGGGGACCTCCATACAAATGTGGAGCAGTAGGGGTAGCGGGTTGAAATCCGCTAGCGTTCGCTCTCGCACTTCATAGACACAGTGCCAGTCGACCGGCCCGGACAGCGCCGATTCCGGCGCCCGGTCAGTCCATGCCTGGAGCTGTTCGTGATGAATGATTTCCAGCACACATAGCGTCAGATCATCCGCGGCATCCGGTTTTCCGGTGAACATGCGGATGTGCTCCATCAGCGCATCAAAGGGCTCCTTTGGTGGTTCAAGATCCGCCAGAACCCGGTGCACGCCTGCTTCCCCGAATTGCTCACCCCGGACATTACGTGACTCCGAGAAGCCATCGGTCATGATGACAACCTGGTCTCCAGGTTGCACAGGCAGCACCGTCATGGAGGCCTGGAACTGATCGGGGGCCTGGACCCCCAACGGCAAATGCCGGGAGGGGATGGTCAGGTGTTTGCCATTGGCACGCACCAACCAGCCATCCGGCAATCCGCCATTCCAGGCGCGCAGCTGGCCCAGCTTGAAATCAGCATCGAGCATGGCCCCACAACAGAACATCCCCACCGGCAGGATCTTCTTCAGCTTTCGATTGATCTCAGAGAGAATGTCCCCCGCGCCAAACCCCTTGGTTGCCATGCCGTAGAAAATCTCGGCAACGGGCATGGCGCCGATGGCCGCAGGCAAGCCATGGCCAGTGAAATCTCCCAGAAAGATCAATGTACCGCCCCCGGGACGTTCCGCCGCAAACAGTACATCGCCATTGAAGACAGACAGCGGGGAAGCGTGATAGCGAATATGGGGGGCATTCAGGCATCCAGTATGGGCAACGTTGTCGAATACCCGCCGGGCGACCATCTGTTCCTCTACCAGTTGTTCATGCTGCCGGCGGATCTGGTCTCGCTGGTCTGATAACACCTGGTGCATCTTGCGCATGCGATTGAAGGCATTGATCTTGGCTTCCAGGATCACCCGGTTATAGGGTTTCACCAGAAAATCGTCACCCCCAGCCTCCAGGCAACGGGCCAGCTCAGTGGCATCGGACAGGGAACTCAGGAAAATCAGGGGGACCAGACGTTCACCGGCCAGGGCCTTGATCTGCCGGGCCGCCTCCATGCCATCCATTCTGGGCATCAGCGCATCCAGCAGGACGATATCCGGCTGATGATCACAGAACATGGCAACCGCCTCTACGCCGTCCCTGGCCTCAACAACCTGATGGCCAAGTCGCCGAACCAGGGCAGAGAGGATCAACCGGTCACAGTCGCTGTCTTCAGCGATCAGTACCTTCAGGGCGTCGGCCTCAGCCGATGCTGAAGAGTTGCTCAAAATTGGAGATAGAGAGGATGCGCCGGACATCGCTGTTGCAGTTCTCGATAGAGATACTGGCACTGTCTCCACCGGCATGGTCCCGCAACAGGAGCAACATACCCAGGGCGGAGCTGTCGAGGTAAGTGGTGTCGGAGAGGTCGATCACATAACGGTTGACGCTGGCATCACTGTGCTCATAAGCGTCTCGGAAGGCCTGATGAGTGCTGAAATCAAAACGGCCCTCTACCCGAATTGTCAGAGTCTGACCGTCGTCACTCCGGCGCGTTTCTATTGGCATTCCATCACCCCCCGGCCCCTGTGTTCAACGATCATGGCAGTTCTCCCTGTTCAGCTTCTACCGTATCTGGGTAAGCATAGCCAAGTTAGCGAAAAATGCATCTGACATTACTGATTGAGATCAACCCGGCATGTCATCGATTTCGGCGGGCGAAGGCACGGCCGGCGGCTTCATCCGCCAACTTCTGATCCTTCATGTCCTGGTCCCGCTGTTCCTGTTGGCGACAGGATTCAATGTACTTTTCCATGCCCCGACGTCTCTCCCAGGCCTGCTGCCACTCTTTGCGGCGAACCTCGAACACCTGCTCGGCCTGCTGCAACTGGCGGTTCTGCTGGGCAATCACCTGATCGAGCTGGGCAATAAAGGCTTGCCAGGCCTGCAGGCGAGCCACGGGCACCACCCCCTGCTGGTTGGCACGGATCTGGTCACGGTATTCCTGCTGATAGCGTTCCAGGTTTTCCACCTGTTCCCGATGCGCTTCAGCCAGCTTGCGGGCCTCACCCATGCGCTCCAGGGCTTCCTGCTCCTTACGTTCTTCCAGGGCGAGTACCGGTTCCAGCCGCTTCGAGCGCAACATTAACCTTCACCACGCTCAGCGGCGGGGTTATGAACGGCCGTCTTGCGCCGTTCTGGCGAGCGGCGCTCCGGAACCACCTCCAGCAACTGTTCTATGCTCTCGCTCAAGGGGGCGGACTCGTTCAGCCCCTGTTGCAGGAATTGCCGCATATTACCGATGTGCTGAATTGCAAAGTCAGTTTCAGGGTCAGAGCCCTTGACATAAGCACCCACACTGATCAGATCCCGAGCCTGCTGGTAACGGGAATACACCTGTTTGAACCGCTGGGCGCGGGAGAAATGTTCGGCTTCGGTAACCTGAGGCATTACCCGACTGATAGACGCTTCCACATCGATGGCCGGGTAATGGCCCTCTTCGGCCAACCGGCGGGACAACACAATATGGCCATCCAGAATCGCCCGGGCAGCATCGGCAATCGGATCCTGCTGGTCATCGCCTTCTGTAAGAACGGTATAAAAGGCGGTGATGGAGCCACCACCTGGGCGTCCGTTGCCGGTCCGTTCAACCAACTGTGGCAATTTCGCGAAGACCGAGGGCGGATAGCCTTTGGTAGCCGGCGGTTCCCCAACGGCCAGGGCTATTTCTCGCTGGGCCTGGGCATAACGGGTGAGTGAATCCATCAGCAGCAGCACCCGCTTACCCTGATCACGATAGTACTCGGCAATACGGGTGGTCAGCATAGCGGCCCGCAACCGCATCAGCGGTGAATCATCCGCCGGTGCAGCCACCACAACCGAGCGGCCCAGACCTTCCTCGCCCAGAATGTCCTCAATGAACTCCTTGACCTCCCGGCCCCGCTCACCAATCAGGCCAACCACTGTGATATCGGCGTCGGTAAACCGGGTCATCATGCCAAGCAGCATACTTTTACCCACGCCGCTGCCGGCGAACAGCCCCAGCCGCTGGCCCTGGCCCACGGTCAGCAAGGCGTTGATCGCCCGGATACCCACGTCCATGGACTGACGAACGGGGGCCCGGTTCAGCGGGTTGATGATGTCTCCGGTCAGCTGGACCCTGGCCTCAGCCTGCAAAGGCCCTTTGCCATCCAACGGATCGCCGGCACCGTTCACTACCCGCCCCAGCATTTGCGGGCCCACCGGCACCAGGCTGGCCGACGACAGCGGAATCACCCTGGCGCCGGGCTTCAAGCCTTCGATGGCCGTCAGCGGCATCAGGTAAACCTTGTCTTCCTCGAACCCGACAACTTCCGCTTCCACGCTACCAGCGCCTTCGCCCTGGATCACACAACGATCACCCACCACCATCGGGCAGCCAACACACTCAAGTGTCAGCCCCACCATGCGGGTGAGCCGACCAGACAATTCAGGTTCGGGTTCAGCGACAATGGCGCCTTCCAGCTGGCGCAGGCGGTCAGCCAGGCGGTAGGTCATCGTCCTCGCCCTGCTGTGGTGAGGTTTTCGGCAAATCAGTCTCGGGACTGGTCATGTCGGATTCGCTCAGGACGTCCCGATGAAAATCGCTCAAGTCTCCCATGATCGAACCCAGCTCTTCATCTTCGACGCCGGCGCGATCATTCAACTGCTCCTCAAGCATGCCCTGTACCGCCCGCTGAAAGCGTTTCTCAACAGTGTAGTCCACCAGACTGTGGCGGGACTCTACTTTACATCCGCCAGGCATCAGGGTGTCGTCTTCGATGATCGAGGGGCTGACCTCCAACCGTTCGGCCACTTCGCGAACCGGCTCAAGATCATCCGGGTGAATATGTATTCGGAGGTTATCTGCAGTGGAAGGCAACGCCGCAAGGGCCTTACGGACCACCTGGCGAATCTGGGAGGAGTCCAGGCTCAACTCCCGGTAAACCACCGCCCTGGCCAGCACGGTGGTCAGGTTGACCAATACCGATTCCAGTTCTTCCTCATGGCGCTGTATCGGCAACACCAGTTCTCCAAGCAAATGCTCCAGGCGATCAACACGGGATTCCACTTCCTTTCGGGTCGCTTCTTCGGCCTGCTGCTGGCCCTGTTCCCGACCTTCTGCTTCACCGGCCTGAAGCCCCTGCTGATGACCGTCCGCTCGACCTTTCTCGAAGCCGTCCTGGTAACCCGCCTCCCGGCCTTCCTGAAAGCCGTCTTCCCTGGCCGCCTGGCGAATCTCTTCAAGATCCCCCGCCGTCAGCGGTTTAACTTCCTGCTCTTGAACCACCTGATTGCCCCGCTCATCAAGCAGGGGAAGTTCCCACCGTTCCCAGGCGGTCAGCTGTTCTTTTGGAATACGCTTGGTGTCCTGGTCTGAATCTTTCATCACATCATTTCTTCACCGGCACCGCCGAGGGATATCTCACCGGCTTCTGCCATACGGCGGGCCACGGTAATGATGTCCTTCTGGGCAGCTTCCACTTCGCTGACTTTCACCGGACCTTTCGCTTCCAGATCGTCCTGCAGAAGCTCAGCAGCGCGCTTGGACATGTTTTTGAAGATCTTATCCTGAACTGCGTCATCAGCGCCCTTGAGCGCAACCACCAGCACTTCCGAAGATACTTCCCGGAGCAGCGCCTGAATGCCGCGGTCGTCCACTTCCTTGAGGTTGTCGAAGACAAACATCAGGTCTTCAATGGTGGAGGCAAGGTCCGGGTCCATGTCCTTGATGGAGTCCATCAGGTTGCCTTCAATGCCACGGTCCATGAAGTTCATGATATCCGCCGCCCGCTTGACACCGCCTATTCGGCTGGTCTGGGCTGCGGAACCGCCAGAGAACTGTTTTTCGAGGATGTCGTTGAGTTCCTGCAGGGCCTGGGGCTGGATGCTTTCCAGAGAGGCTACTCGCATCATGACATCAAGCCGGACTTTTTCATCCAGGGTTGCCAGAATTTCGGCGGCCTGGTCCGGATCAAGGTAGGAAATGACGATGGCCTGAATCTGTGGGTGTTCGTAACGGATAATATCGCCAACGGCCCGTGGCTCCATCCATTTCAGGGTATCCAGGCCCGTGGTATTGCCACCCACAAGGATCCGGTCAATCAGGCTGGCGGCTTTGTCATCGCCCAGGGCCTGGGTCAGCATGGCCCGGATGTAATCGTCGTTACCAACCCCGAGCCCGGTCTGGCCGCCCACGGCCTCGACGAATTGGTTCAACACAAAGGTAACGTCGTCTTTACTGATGTCCCTCATCTGGGCCATGGCAACGCCCACGCGCTGGACTTCTTTCGGGCCCATGTGTTTGAGCACCTCGGCGGCGTCTGCTTCACCCAGGGACATTAACAGTATGGCCGCCTGCTCCACACGCGGAATCTTGCGCTGCTGTTTTCTGGGGGCATTATCCCCCTGGAACTGAGCATTCTCTTCAGTCATCGACATTCACCCACTGGCGCATGACCTGAGCAACCCTGGCCGGGTCTTCCGCAATCAGGCCTTTGAGTGCATTAACCTGCCTATCATAGCCGTCTGTGGCGCCAGGCAAAAGAAGGTCATCCTGCGATGACATTGCCTCTCTGAGTGCATCGCCGCCTTCAATACCGCCAAGCCCACCGTAGCTTCCGCTATCCGAATCTTCGCCACGCTCCCTGCTGCCGGCACCAGACAGACTTTTCAACGTCGGTCGCAGCAGCCCCAACACCAGAATCAGAATCACCAGACCGGCCAGAATCTGTTTCATAAGATCCCAGAACCAGGGCTGTTCCCAGAATCCCGGCGTGTCAAACTCCACCGCATCTTCCGGTGAAAACGCCGTGTTCATCACCGTCACACTGTCGCCTCGGGCTGCCGAGTAACCGACCGCATCCCGCACCAGCATACTCAGGCGCTGAAGTTCGGATTCCGGCCAGGGCTCGTAGCTAACCTGCCCGGTTTCCGGGTTCACCACCTTCATGTCATCCACTGCCAGAGCAACGGTTACCCGCTTGATACCGCCCAACTGCTGACGGGTATAGCTGACGGTGCGGTCCAGTTCGTAGTTTCGGGTGGATTCACGACGCACATTCACCGGAGGTGCCGCCGGAGCACCATCGCCTTCCTGGCCCGCTACCTGTTCGGGCACGGTTGCATTGCCCGGGGGCTGGTTGCTGAGCGCACCGGGAATACCGCCATTCGCGCCGGCACCGCGTTGTTCGCTCAGCTCACGTTCGCTGCGCACCGCCTGCTGTTCCGGGTTGTACAGTTCTTCCGCCCGTTCCACGGCGGAGAAATCGAGATCTGCGGTGACTTCCGTGCGGAAGCGGCCATTGCCGACAATCGGCGCAATCATTGACGCTACCCGGCGCGTCAGGCGGTCTTCAACCCGCGCCGTATACTCGTACTGGTCTTTCATCTGGTCGGCATTGGCCCGGGTTTCGTCCCCGGTCAGCAGATTGCCGTTCTGGTCCACCACCGTGACCTGTTCCCGGCTCATCATCGGCACGCTGCCGGCGACCAGGTTAACAATGGCACGGATCTGTTCCTGTTCGGGCCGGCGACCGGCAAACACTTCCAGGAACACCGACGCCGTCGGCTCCCGGGCATCGCGGATAAACACCGAACGCTCGGGAATGGCCAGGTGTACCCGGGCATTGCGCACACCACGCATGGTGGCGATGGTGCGGGCCAGCTCACCCTCGAGACCACGGCGATAACTGATGGTTTCCATGAACTGGGAGGTACCCAGCCCCCGGTCCTGATCCAGCAACTCGTAACCGATGGTGCGCCGATCGGTCACCCCTTCGGCGGCCAGTTTCAGGCGGGCGTTATGAACTTCATTGGAGGGAACCAGAAGCGCGCCGGTGCGCGGGTCCATACGGTACTTGATGCCATTGCTGTCCAGAATCGTCGTGACATCCTGAGGGTTGTAGGCAGAGAGATCCCCCACAACCGGCTGGTAGTTGGGCTCCTGGGCCCAAAGCACCACGGCAACCCCCAGCGCAACACTGGCCGCCAGGCCGACCATCAGGCCAACCTGTCGCAACAGGTTCAGGCGGTTGAAACCCAGCAGAAGGTTGCTGCGGCTTTCAGGTGCATCCGCGTCCTGGGTTGCCGGCACGTCAGAGGCAGTGGTTTGTGCTGGTACGCTTGCCATGCGGGTGCTCCGTTATCAGATCGGCATATTCATGATGTCTTCGTACGCTCGTACCACCCGGTTACGCACCTGGGTGAGGGCCTCGAAAGACACACTGGATTTCTGGGCAGCAATCATCACTCGGGTAATATCGACATTGGGGTCTCCCATGTCGTAAGCCGTGCGCAGGTCGTTGGCCTGCTTCTGGGCATCATTCACACTGTTGACCGCATTGCCCAGCATATCGCTGAAACTGGGAATTTCCCGGGGTTCCTGAACGTTGCGCGGGCCGTCAACACGGCCACGAACCGATTGATCCTGCTCAATACGCTGGTTCTGCATCATCTGGGAACGCAGGGAACGGATATCTGACAGAACGCTGTTGATGTCGGCACGCTGAACCATAGTTCTCTCCACACTAACCAGGCTAAGCCCTCGGGCTTCACTTGTTCGTTACATGGAGAGGACTAAGCAAATGGCAGGCCAGGAACACTTTACCTTTCTAATTCAATAGATTGAGGATCATTAATGTCAGAGGGCGTTAATCAGTGACGGACATTTGACGGAGACAGGTAGCAAGGACAGGCGCGTAAAAAAAACGGCACCCCGTAGGGTGCCCGAAGGAGTATAGGTCTCGACAACAAACAAAAACGGCTTTTAGGCCAACGCAAGTTCGGACTCAAGGTCGATTCCGGCATCGCGCATCTGGGCCAGCTTGTAGCGGAGCGTTCTGGGACTGATCCCCAGTTGCTCTGCTGCCCGGTTACGACGGCCCCGTTCTTTCCTGAGCGTCTGGATAATAATACGGAACTCCTGCTGTCGCAGATCATCCCCCAGTGAACCGGCCTCGTGAAGCTCTTCACTGAGCGGTTCCGGTGCCGACTCCATCGGAACGGACTGGCTGGGTTCGGGCTCTGACGGCTGGTGATGAATCTGTGGTGCGATACTGTGCAAACCCGGTGAACTGAAATCGGCCCGGCCAGTGATCCCCAGCTCCAGGCACAAATCGCCCTCGTGAATCACATTACCCTGCTGCAGCACCAGTGCCCGCTGAATGGCATTATCAAGCTCGCGAACATTACCGGGCCAGCGGTGGCTGATCAGTGCCTTGCGCGCATCCTCCGCCAGGGCAATACCCGTTAGTTTCATTTTCCGACAGTGCTTCTTGAGCAGGGACTTGGCCAGCGGCAGTATATCCAGCGGCCGCTCCCTCAGAGGCTGCCAGTGCATGGGAAACACGGTCAGCCGGTAATACAGGTCTTCACGGAACTTGCCCTCACGGACGTAATCCGCCAGGTCGCGGTTGGTGGTTGCCACGACACGAACATCCAGTGGGATGGTTTTTCGCCCCCCTACCCGCTCCACTTCACGCTCCTGCAACACCCGCAGGAGTTTAGACTGCAAGCCAAGCTCCATTTCGGAAATTTCGTCCAGCAGGATGGTGCCGCCATTGGCCTGCTCAAACTTGCCCGGGGACGACGCCACCGCACCGGTGAAGGCTCCTTTTTCATGACCAAACAGTATGGCCTCAAGCATGTTCTCGGGAATGGCGGCACAGTTAATCGCCACAAAGGGTTGGTCTGCCCGGGGCGACTGCTGGTGAATGTAGCGGGCCAGCACTTCTTTACCGGTGCCACTCTCGCCAGAGATCATGACCGTGGAATCACTGCCGGCAACTTTCGCCGCCAACTGGAACATTCTTTTGCTGATAGGATCTTCCGCCACCGGTTCGTCACCGGATTTGGGTTTTGCTCCGCCAACCACCCTGGTGACCGCCTCCACCAGAACCTGAGGCTCGAAGGGTTTGACCAGATAATCAATGGCTCCGGACTGCATGGCAGACACCGCGTGGCTGATCTGGCCATAGGCAGTGATCAGCATCATCGGCAGCCCGGGATAATGACGCTGTACTTCCGCCAGCAGCTCGTGACCAGACATTCCCGGCATGTTGACGTCGCTGACCACCATATCGACGGGGTCGCGAGCCAGGGCTGCCAGCGCCTCCTGGCCGCTGGCAGCTTCCCGCACCCGGAACTTTGCCAGCTCCAGGGTCGTGACCAGCGCCTCCCGCAGGTCCCTGTCATCCTCAACAATCAGAATCTGGGCCTTCGCCATGGTATCTGCCTCCAACGTCTATTCGTTATGCTCTGTCGGCCAGGGTCGGCAGCTGCAGTGTCGCCACTGCGCCGCCCTGCTCCGGCGAGAAAATAGAAAACCGGCCATTATGGGCCTTGACCACCGCCTGCACCACGGCCAGGCCTAGACCGGTGCCGTGAGACTTGGTGGTGTAAAATGCTTCGGTGATCCTTCCAGACTGCTCTTTCGAAAAGCCCGGGCCATTGTCCAGCACCCGTATCTCCATACCTTGAGCGGAGGACGCCAGCTGAACTTGCACGTCGGTGGCACCGGCTTCCAGGCTGTTGTTCACCAGGTTCATGCAGGCGCCGACCAGGGCATCGCGGTTGCACATCAATCGGCACTGGTCATCTATCCGGCTGTCCAGTGTCACATCAATACCACTGGCGGGTTTCAGGCCCTCAACGGCCGCTGACAGGGAGACCACCAGCTTGCCGGCCGACAACTCCTCCGCCAGGCGGGTTTCGCCACGGGCGAAAATCAGCATGTCCCGCACCTGCTGCTCCAGGTGAGTCAACCTCGACATCAGTCGTGAAGCGCACCGCTGACGCAGCTCTTCGTCCAGATCCGGCTGGCTCAGGTGACCGCCGTATAAAATGGCGGCAGACAACGGAGTGCGGATCTGATGGGCCAGGGACGCCACCATCCGGCCCATGGCAGACAGGCGCTGGGCATGGGCCAATTGCGACTGCAGCTGCCGGGTCTCGGTCAGGTCGGTTAACAGAATCAACTGGCCGGGCTGGTTTTCCATGGTCCGGATTTCAATGCTGACGCGCCGGCCATCTTTGAGGGACACTTCGTGACCGTCATCGCTGCGGGGAGAAAAGCAGCGTCGGATAACATCCACCCAACGCTCGCCATCCAGGGGCTCCCCCAACAGCGCAATGGCCGCCGGATTGCACTGGCTGACCACGCCTTGCTGATCCAGCACCACCACGCCAGCCGGCAGGGCCTTGAGCAGAGTCGACAACCGGTCTGCCAACTGTTCCTTTTCCTCCAACTCCTGTTGACGCTGAAGCGTCTCGTGGGAGAGTTCACCGGAAAGCTGGTTTACGCGGGATTCCAGGGTTCGGTAGGAGTCGGTAATCTGCCGGGACATGCGATTAAACAACTCAAGCGCAGAGTCCACGGCCTCATCACCCTGTTGTGGAAACAGAGCGGTGACCTTGTCATTAACATCAGCAGCGGCATTGGCACCTGACTTCTGGTGACCGGATTCCATGGCAACGCGTGCGTGACTCATAACCTTCCCCCTGACGAGCCCTGACCGGGCCAACGGATCTTTCGTTCAGGTTTGGTAAAGCCAACACTGTGCCAACTTGAATTTTATTATATTTTTTAGAGTGTTAAGAAAAATACAAACTGGAGACCGACAAGTTTCCGTCGGTCAGAAATGCGAACGGCGCCGAAGGTTACAAACCTTTGACGCCGCTCAGGGGGAGCGATCAACCTTCGTCTGACTCTTCCCGAAGGCCGTATTTTCGGACTTTTTCCACCAGGGTGGTACGGCGGATTCTGAGTTTCTCGGCCGCCCGCGCCACTACGCCGGCAGCTTCATCAAGCGCCTGCTGAATAAGCTGCTTCTCCAGATTGGAGAGGTAATCCTTGAGATCGATACCGTTCACCGGCAACAGGGCCGGCGCATCCAGTCCTACCAGGCCGGGAATGGCCGATGGCATGCCGGTGTCCTCTACCGGACGATTCTCGTCATAGTCGTCCACGTAGCGGAACTTCTTGGGCAGCTCCTGCACACCAATCACGCCGTAGGGATGCATGATCGCCAAACGCTCCACCAGGTTCGCCAGCTCCCGCACGTTACCCGGCCAGTCATGGCGACACAAGCTCATGATGGCAGCGGAGTTCATCCGCAGTGAGCCGCGCTTCTCTTTCTCCATCCGGGAGATCAGCTCATTGATCAGCAACGGTATGTCTTCAACCCGCTCTCGCAGCGCCGGCATTTCAATGGGAAATACATTGAGACGGTAATAGAGGTCTTCCCGGAAATCGCCGGATTCAATCATGTCTTCGAGATGCTTGTGAGTGGCGGCAATCACCCGCACATCAGCAGACTGGGTACGGTTACTGCCCACACGCTCAAAGGTACGCTCCTGCAACACCCGCAGAATCTTAACCTGCATGTTCAGCGGCATATCCCCGATTTCGTCCAGGAACAGGGTGCCTCCTTCGGCCAACTCAAAACGCCCTACCCGGGCGGTAATGGCGCCGGTAAAGGCTCCTTTCTCATGCCCGAACAGCTCGCTCTCCAGCAACTCTGCGGGAATGGCGCCGCAGTTGACCGGCACAAAAGGCTTATCCCGGCGGGAGGAATGATAATGCAGGTTACGGGCGACCACTTCCTTGCCAGTGCCGGATTCACCGGTGATCAGAACGCTGACGTCTTTATCAGCCACCTGTTCCATCAACTGGCGCACCTGCTGAACCTTGCGACTGGTGCCCACCAGACTGCGGAACAACTGAACACCCCGCTGCTGCCCCCGCTCCTTGCTGCGACTGAACTGGTCGTGGTAGATCTGGGCCCGGTAGAGTGAATCCACAAACTTGGTGTAGTTCAGGGGCCATTCCATCCTGGCGATAATGCGGTTCGCATCGTCTTCTGACACGCCCTTGAGATCCGGGTCACCCACCAGAAGAATCGGTAGCCCCTGGGCCAGTTTGCACACCCTCTGAACATGCGCGGTGCTGGCGGCTTCTTCGCCGTTGATCACGGCTACGCCGATACTTTCTTTGGTCTGCTCGTCGTCACTCTCCAAAAGCGCCAATGCTTCGTCACCGGCCAGCACCTGCTCTTCGCCGACAAATTCGAGAATGGTGATCAGGTCCCTGCGCCTGGAGTCATCCTCACTCAGCACCAGCACTTTGTTATTTTTGGACATTCACGAGAATCTCTTTGGGAATTTGTGCGGTATTTAAGACTGTATAAGCTCAGGAGTCAATTTTATGACGCTATCTTTGGCGGTTTGTTGAAACGTTCTGATAAGCACGGGCCGCCGTACGGTTTTCATTGACGCCCTTGAGCGATTCCCGGGCTTCATCCCGGGCCTTGACCGCAGCCTGGTTTGCCGCTTCCACGAACTGATTCAAAGCGTCCAGGCGGTCCCTGATCAGGGCCGGATCGATGCGCCCCTGTTCCAGCTCCACCATTAACGGTTC
This sequence comes from Marinobacter sp. KM021, assembly GCF_050707965.1. NCBI lineage: Bacteria > Pseudomonadati > Pseudomonadota > Gammaproteobacteria > Pseudomonadales > Marinobacteraceae > Marinobacter > Marinobacter sp. KM021. The sequence continues at coordinate 625,662 of NZ_CP136129.1, read as the reverse complement.
AATTGCGGGTTTAACGCGGGCATTCAGTTCCGCAAGTTGCTCCCAGTCCTGGGCAGCGAGGGCCTGGTCCAGCTCGGACCGGAGTTGATCAAGACTTTCAAGAAGAGCCTGGGGGTCTGCCATGGGATGTACTCCACATTTCAACAGGATGTCGGAGCCTGGCAGTCGGTTGAGGCGGGTGCTGCCCATAAGCAGGCAGCACCCGGGGAAGGTTTACCGGCGCGCGGCCCTGCGGGCGGCGGCAGCGGTAAATTCGTTGCCCCGATACCCAGGCTCAAAATTATAGGCCGGGTAGCCGTTATCCAGGCCATCGATGTAGTAACGCTGTGCTTTCAGATCATACGTCATTTCCATGGTGGTCCAGAAGACCGGCACACTGTAATAGACAATGTTGTGGGCTTCGGATACACGCCAGAGTTCGCCAGCCTCGTTATATTCTTCCGTGGCCAGAATCTGCCAGCTGTCCTCATCAATGTAGTAAACGCGGCGATCATAGATATGGCTGATGCCGGTGCGTCGCTTCGCCTCGACTACCCACACCCGGTGAAGCTCGTATCGGGTCAGGTCCTGATTGATGTGGTTCGGCCGGATCACGTCATTTGGACGAACACTTTCATCGTGCAGTTTGTAGGCGTTGTAGGGAACGATCAGTTCACGCTTGCCCTTGAGTTCCCAGTCGTACTGGTTAGGGGCACCGTTGTACATGTCCTTCTGGTCGACTGAACGCAGTGACGATGAGTTCGGCAGATCCGTCTCATAGGCCAGATTCGGGGACCGGCGCAAACGGCGGGAACCGGAATCGTAACGCCATGCCAGTCGCGGTGAGCGAACCTGGTCAAGGGTTTCATGAACCAGGGTAATAGTGCCAGCCAGGCTGGACGGCGCGACGGTTTCGGTTTTCAGGTAGAAAATCTTGTTATCAATGTCTTCCAGCTCAGCACCGGGGCGACTGTAGGCGAAGAAATAGTCGTACTGGTTAACGACCGGGTTGAACGAGCCGTCCCGCTGCGGCGTAGCCGATGCACTGCGGAACGACAGTTCCTCACCCCGGTACCGGAGAATATGGTTCCAGATCGCTTCCAGGCCGTTCTGTGGAATGGGGAACGGACTGGTCATGATGGTGTCTCGAACACCGTTACCGTTATCCAGAAGTTCAGCTGTCAGTGCGTTCTGGTAAAACTTCTCGTAGACATGCTCGGGGAACGCTGCTGTTCGGCGGGCCTGGTACACCGGCATGAAAAATTCCGGGCCGTATTGCTCCAGCATCTGAATGTGGCCGTCCGACAGTATGTCCCGGTACTGGTCCAGATTGTCACGGGTAATAACGTACAGCGCTTCGTCTTCCGGGAACGGGTTAATCTCTACGGTGCCTTCGCGCCAATTGGCCGGGGGTGAAGCCAACCCGCCAGTCCAAGCCGGAATGGTGCCAGACTCGTTACCCGCCCGCTCTGCACCCACCGGCGTGAGATCATTCTTCAAACGCTCGGCCTCTGCCGGCGACACCTTTGCCAAGGCCGGACCTGAACACCCCAATACCGCCGCTGCAATAGCAGCAATTATCCGGTTCCGCATCCTTATTACCTCCAATAATGGACCACAAGACGATCAAAGCTTGTTCAATCTGTGCGCCTTTTTGCCAGTTTCAAACGACCGTTTCAAGTGATTGTTTGTAGTTTCTTGTGAAATGCAGCTACTACGGGGAGCCCAGGGGAGGAGAAATTTGCGCGCAAAAATGATAGACTCTGGCGGTTGTTCTGATTGGACTCTTGAACGCTCACGTAGTGCGGGTGGTAGATGGCATCACAATGGTACTCACTGGTAGCCCAAAAGCTTTTTCTGGCCAACACCTTACTCGCCAGGCTTGAGTCGGACACCAAGCGCTCCGCTGCGGAAACGGAAGCGCTGTCTCAGGGCTCCGCCGAGCTCCTGCTACGGGCAAGGCGAACGCTGCTGGTGATGATTGCGCGATACCATCAGCACAAAGCCGAAAAACCGCAGACACTGGCAGAACTGGAAACACTGTTTCCTTACGAGGTACACGAGACCCGGCTTTTGAGAGAACTGGCAGAGACATCGGGAAGCTGGTGGAACCATCTTGATCAGGTTGAATCGGCTTTGAGCCAGCCTCCGACCACACGCAAGAATGTTACCGAAGAGAATATCATCGCGGTTTCAGTCGAACAGGGCCCGAACCGGTCCGCCGCCACACTTAGAAAGACCCTGACGGCCATGACTGAACTGGCCAAACGGCTTGAGGAACAACACAGCGAGTGGTAGCCCCACCCTGTTGGTTAAATTCCCACACCGAATCGAATACACCAAGACAAAGGTTGAACGAATGTCACCATCGTTTTTTGAAATCGTACAACTTGCCAATGGCGACTACGCCTTGCGCCGCATTGATGACGACGCAGCGCCGTTGGTGCGCATTTCCTTCTCGCAGGAGGCCAGGGAAATGATGGAAGACCGCGACATGAGCGTAGCCAAGGCGATGATTGCGGCAGGGATTGAGGCCGCCGGCAATATCGCACACGATATTGACTGGGACGATGACGACAATGATCTGGCCGAACCCCAGCCCCAATACACCCTCCACTGAACTCCTTTACCGATGACGCAGCACCACGCCGTGGCTGCTACCTTGCGCCGAAGCCTTTTGAAGGGACTCAAAGGCTGAACGCCCGAGCTTGTTAGTCCAGAGCACCACCGCATGACAGGTACCGGCACTCAAAGCACGCTCAGCCAGCTGCTGTGCTGAGTAATCGTTGGTTGAGCGCAATACCAGCAATTCACTGGCCACAATACCGTGCATTTTCTGCCACTTGCCAACCAAGGACTGTGGCGGGTCAATCAGTGCCAGCCAGCGCTTCTCCTGGTTCAGCTGGGTGAGCATAGGGAGCAGCAACTGGACGTTCTCTACCTGGCCTTCAGGAAGAATAATTTCCGTCACGTTACCGCCAAAATCCCTGGTTCCCCGACCGACGTCTGACGATGAGTGAAGGGCTGTGGACCGTGCTTTTCCTGTAGACACCGTGCGGGCGGGCATGATGGCCGCCGGCTGGAACGCCATGTTCTGAGTGAAGCTTAACTGTTCCATTGCTCACCTACCTGCGCTAATCGTTTCTTATTGCTGGTTATCAATGCAAATCTGATCGGCGGATCACGCCCACACCCAGACCTTCGATAAACAACTCCTGTTCAGCCAGATCAATTTCAATCGGGGCAAACTCTTCGTTTTCCGCAATCAACCAGACCTTTGAGCCGTCCCTGCGAAACCGCTTTACCGTCACTTCTTCACCAACCCTGGCAACAACCACCTGCCCGTTATGGACATCCTGAGTGCGATGCACTGCGAGCAGATCACCGTCGAGAATGCCAATGTCTTTCATGCTCATGCCGCGCACCCGGAGCAGGTAATCGGCGGATGGCGAGAAAAATTCCGGCTGCAAAGTGCAGTGCTCTTCAATGTGTTCCTGGGCGAGAATCGGGCTGCCCGCCGCAACCTGGCCGACAACCGGTAACCCCGGGTCCTGCTCCACTTCCGGCAGTCGAATCCCCCGGCTGGCACCGGGCACCATTTCGATGGCGCCTTTCCTGGCCAGGGCCCGCAAGTGCTCCTCTGCCGCATTGGCGGAGCGGAACCCCAGTTCGGCAGCGATTTCTGCCCGCGTTGGCGGGTAACCGGTTTCGTCTACGTAACGCCGGATGATATCCAGCACCTGGGACTGTCGCGCGGTCAGCTTCATGCATGTACTCCGGGTTTTTCATCCTGGTTTTATATACAGTGATTTGACTATATACAGTGTTTTATCCAGTGTAAAGCCCGATTGAAATTTTCTGCCATGTAATCGGGCCGCAGCATATCGGTGTGTTATGGTTTAAGTCCGTGAATTATATGGATGCAAGGTGCCAATGAATTCGACAGAGCGTTGTGCGATGCCGGAGCGGCTTCGTAATCATCAAGGAGAAGAGCGTAGAGTTGGCGTGGAGATTGAACTCTCCGGACTGGGCTACGATGAACTGGTCGAACATGTCGCCCGCCTGCTCAAGGGCACCCCGGAGCTGGAGTCGCGTTATGTCACCAGCCTGGAGACTGACGCCGGAACCTTCACCATTGAGCTGGACTCTGACCCCGTGAAGGATCTTGACCTGGCGGACGAACGCCTGCCCGAGTCAATCCGCGAGCTGGGCACCCACGCCATGGATGTCATCGATTTTGCTGCAGAGCGCATTGTGCCTCTTGAGATTGTCGGGCCGCCTCTGCCCTTTTCCAGACTGGACCTGATAGAGGAACTGGTAGACCAGCTTCGCGACCTTGGCGCGGAAGGCAGCAGGGAAGCGATTTATTTTGCTTTCGGCCTGCAACTCAATCCCGAACTGCCGGACCTGGAACCCGCAACCATTGTCACCTACCTGCAGGCCTTCGCGGCACTTTATGACTGGCTCAAATCCCGGCATCAGATTGACATAAGCCGAAAATTTACCACTTACATCGAGCCCTGGAGCAGCCGTTACACGGATATGCTGATGGCGGAAAATTACGCTCCCGACCAGGCCTCGCTGATGAAAGACTATCTGAACTTCAACCCGACGCGGAACAAGGCCCTGGATCTTCTGCCACTGTTTGCACACATGGATTCAGAGCTGTTGCACGACTATGTAGACGACCCGAGAATCAAGAGCCGGCCGACGCTGCACTACCGGTTACCCGATTGCGATATCGACAACCCCCGATGGCATTTCTCCACGGTCTGGAACGACTGGGTGGTACTGGAGCAGATCGCAAACCATCCAGAGCACCTGAAAGAACTCAGGGAACTGTTCCGCGAAGCCCAGACATTCAGTTTTCGCAACCTCACCCGCTCATGGCGTGACACCACGGAACAATGGCTTGAACAGCGCGGTTATGTCTGAGACCCAGGAAGCACCAGAATCGCCGGGGATCACCATTGGCATCAGCGGCCCCGCCCGGCGCAGCACCGCCCACAGACTGATCAATCTGGGCCTGCGGCTGCACGGTGCCCACACGCACTACATTCGCCCCGGATCCAGCACGGACGTCTCCCTGCTCGATGGCCTGGTGCTGTCTGGTGGCACCCACGTGCACCCCAACCGCTATGGCCAACAGCCACAAGTGACCGCAAGATACGACCTGAAACGGGACGAAACCGACTTCAGGCTGCTCAAGCAAGCCGAGGAAATAGACATTCCGGTACTGGGTATATGCCGCGGCGCCCAGTTCATCAATGTCTTTCATGGCGGGTCGCTGTGCCAGAACGTGACCCCGCTGCGAATGAAAACCCGTCACCGCCCTTTGCTGCTCCCCCTTCAAACAGTCCAGCTGGTCCAGGACAGCCGGATAGGCCGGCTGATGCACAGCACCCTGATTGGTGCGAACCGTATTCACAGCCAGGCGATTAAACACCTGGGGCGGAATCTCAGGGTTACGGCACTGGACAACGACCTGTTTGTGCAGGCCATCGAAAACACCGGGCAACAATGGTTGATGGGGGTTCAGTGGCATCCGGAATACCTGCTGTATCACACCGGCCACCGGCGGATTTTCAGCCACTTTGTGCACGCCGCCCGGGCTCGGAAACTGCAGCGGCTGCAAAGCCAAGATATGGCCTTTGGCCAACAAGGAGACTGATCATGAAAAAATACACCAAAGCTCTGGCCGCAACGGTGTTCGTGGCTTCATTCGCGCCACTGGCCGTTTCCGCTGGCGAAGTGAGCCTGAGTGGCGAGGGCAGCATTCGCTACACTCCGGACAGCGCCCGTTTGCAATTTACCGCCAGTGCCGAGCACAACCTGCCAGAACGGGCTTCCGATCGCCTTTCCGAGACCATGGAGCAATGGCGCAAGGCCATACAGGGCATGCGCGACCAACTGGTGGACTACTCAGACGCCAACGTTAACCTGTATACCCGGTCGCTACCGGTTCAGGAGCGTGGGCAACAACCGGAGCGAATGGCGGTGGCAAGCCAGACGGTCAGCTTTTCCATCGACAATCTTGAACTCCTGAACCCCCTGCTGGAACAGGCCCACAAGGTCGGCCTGCAATACCATCTCAGCGAACACCAGTTTTTCCATTCCGACGAAGAGCGTCTGCAACGCCAGGCTCTGGCCAGGGCCATCGAGGATGCTCGCAGCCGGTGTGCCTTTGTGGCGAAGCAATTGGGCAAAACCTGTGGTGAGGTGAAAACCATCAACATCAATGGCGGGCACCGCCCGATGCCCATGATGATGGCAGAAGCAAAATCCGCCAGCGATACCGTTTCCAGTATCGCCCCCCGGGAAATCCAGGCCAGCGTCAACGCCACCTTTAACCTGGATTAACAACCGTCGATCAGAAATCCCGAGTGTAGAAGATATCCAGTGAGGCGGCCAGACCACTGGCCGCCTCCAGATAGAAATACCGGCCCAGATCATAACGCAGTGCGACCGTGGTGATCGGTTCGAATATCCCGACGCCGTACCTCAGGCTCAATTCATCGGTTATGTATCCGCTGGCCACCACCGAAGCCTCATCCCCGGAACCTTCAGTTTCCAGGGTGAGATTGCGAATGCCCAACTCGTCTCCAATGCCCTGGGTCAGGCGGCTTGCCTGGGTCAGCCCCAGCGACAGAGCAGCTTGCGCCATCTGACCGTCGTCACCGCGGCTTTGAGGCGGGCGGCCCAGAATGATGTAGGACAGCGCATCGCTTTGGGGCATGGAGGGTTCTGAGAATACCTCGGTTTCAGGGGCGTTCACGGGGCCGCTAAGCCTGATACCGGCAACAACAGTGTCTACCCTGCGCACTGCCTCGATGTCCAGGTAGGGTTCTGTCAGAGCACCAACAAACAGGATTCGCGCTCGCCGCAGTTCCAGATCCTGCCCAAATGCCTGGTATTGGCCATTCACCAGTTGTAGCGCACCCCGGGTATCCATGTCGTTGCCAATCCGCAGGGTCCCCTCGAGATTCCCGGTCACACCGAAAGCATCAAACGCTACCCGGTCTTCGCCGACCACCACAGTCACGTCCATCACCATACGCCGGATGGTCGGTTCCTCGGTTTCAACTCCGACAATCACCTCATCTTCGGAGATAGAAACCGCTGACTCCGGAAGCCCCTTGATCTCGATCTCACCACGGGGTACTTCCACACGCCCCGACACCGAGAGTTCACCACTGCGGAAAGCAATGGCGAGGTCTGGCCCAACTTCAACCCGGGCATAGGGTTCGAAATTCACCGGCAGCCTGTCGCCAACAATCGACAGCTCAATCTCTGGCTCCTGCTTCCAATTGATCATCCCCGAAAGTTGCCCGCTACTGCGGTCGTTACTGTTCCAGCGCCCGCTGATATCAGCGGAATCCCCGAGAAACTCGAGCACCAGAACCACATCATTCAGTGGGAGTGGCAGGCCCGGATCGTAAAAACGACCATTCGTAAGAGCCAGCTCGCCATGAATCATGGGGCGTAACAATGGGCCGGTAATCTCGCCTTGGCCGTTAACCTGACCACCAATCTCTTCCACCCCGGCAAAGGCGGAAGCAAAAGCCAGATCCAGTGAGTTCAAGCTGAAACGGCCCTGTACCGGCCGCTCTTCGGCCATTGGATCAACCGCCAGCTCGGCAGTAAAATCGCCCAGCTCTGGCCCCCGCAGGGCAACTGAAAGCTCAGCTATGCTGGGCTGAAGACGGGCATCAACGGTCAGGCGCTCATGACTCAGGGTTTCCCAGTCATCCAGCACCAGGAATTCGAAGGTTCCCTCACCGGCATCCAGTGTGACTCTGCCATCCGGCCCTGCGTCGGTCAGCGACAGATCCACGTCGGCATCCAGGTGCGCACTCCATCGGAAAGTATCAGGCAACAGTGGCTCAAGGGCCGTTGTCGGAAACTGGCGAATCTGGAAGGCGATGTGGGCATCCGGCAATAGCTGCTGATCGTCAGCGCACACCGAACTTTCCTGCCAGCGCCAGCAGTGAGCGCCGAGGCTCAGGTTGCCTTCTTCGGTGTAGGCAAGGTCAGCGGGAGACTCCAGTTGCCACGTCTGGCCCGGTCCGGGTATGTCGATTTCACCACGGTTCAGTGCACCCTGCCAGGCATCCAGGCTCTCACCCAGGGCGCCGGCGAATACGGCAAGCAGGGTCGCCTCACTGTGGCTGGCATTGACTGTTAGCTGATGCTCATCCCGGGTACCTTCAAGGCGCAGGGACACGTTCTCCAGCTGTTGGTCGGCAGCACGAATCTCATTAATCTCCAGTGCTGCATCCAGCACACCGCCTGTGGCCAGACTGGCATCAAGATCCACGGCCTCAATCTGCAACAGATCCTGCCAGCTCAATCCGCGGCCAGCCATGACAAGCTCGGCGGTGGGATCATCCACGGTGCCAGCAAACTGCAGGCTGGCTTTCAGTTCACCAGCCAGACCTTCGGCAAACATCGCCGGTTCAGGCAACAGGATGGACAAGTTACCTGTCAGTTGGCTGCCGTAACGACCCTGCCCTTCAACACGGTTCTCACCCACGACAAGCACAAGATCATCCACTTGCCATTCGCGACCGTCACTGACCAACTGGCCCCGGGCGCGAGCATTGTTCCCCTGCCATCGTCCCTGCAGATTCCAGCCCGCCGTCATTCGGGGCAATGCATCGCCCTGAAGCCGGCCTTCACTGGTTACGTTGCCGTCCAACCGGGACTCCAGCATAGGCACCCAATAGCCCGGATTGAACTGATCCAGAACCAGGGCAGCCTGCCAAGCCAGCTGGGAAGAAAAATCGAGCTCGGCTTCACCAGACAGGGAACCCGCTCCGGTCGTCATGTCGAGCTGGGTGATACGGACAGCCTGCGTATCGCCATCAAGGCGGGCCTTCAGCTCGGCGTCCCCAAGGGGACCGGCAACCCGGGCGTCAAGATCCGCCTGGTAGCGGTCTTCCTGGTAACTTGCCCGACCTTCCAGACGGTTCAGCGAAACCGGAGGCTCGTCCAGCTCCGGCACCAGGCTGTACCAGGGGAAGCGGTCCAGGGCCAGCCCCACGTCAGCGGCCAGACCATCGGCCCAGGAGGCTTCGCCCTGCACCTCCAGGGTTCCGGGTGGCTCACCGCCCTCCCGTTCCGGGCCGGCCATGGACAGTACCAGATCTGTCACCTTCTCTGTGGTGACCAATCCCTGGATAGAAGTCTGGATATCACCCTCGGTACCCGGCAGTAGCGCCTGGGTGCGGGTCCTGAAACCGTTGGCCAGGGAACCGTCAAGGGTTAATCGCCAGTTCTTCAGCGTCAGTGTTTCCGGAAGATCATGATGGGCAAGAAAACGCTCGGATTCGAGTCTGATGGACGCTGGCAAACGGCTTTCCAGCGGCTGAACCTGCCCCTGTATATTCGCATTAAGATAACCACTACTGGCACCTCGCAACCGCAAGTCCCTGACGCTGCCACCCAGGTTAACGGTGATCTGCCAGTCATCTCCCGATGGCGGCGGCAAGGATACGTCAACATCAATATCCAGGGGCCAATCCCGCCGCATGTCAGCGCGACCACTCGCCGATACCCGTATCTCGTCCAGCTGATACAGCACGTGTTCAAGCTCCAGGCTGGCACCGGAGGCCCGGGATTGCAGCTCAAACCGGTCCCAGATGGCTCCGTCATTGACAGTCAGCGGCCCCAGGGCAACATCCCCGATCACCACTGCCAGCGGCAGGTTAATCCTGGGAAGGCTGATATCACCGGAACTTTCATCATCAGATTCAGAGGGCTGCAGGGTCACTGCAATCCGATCGGCCTTGAGCGTGTCCAGGCAGATGGTTTTTTCGAACAGGCAAGTCGGAGACCAGTCTACTTCCGGAGCCTCAACCACCACGCCCACACCATAGCCGTGCCATTCAAGGCGGTCGGCCTGCCACTGGCCAAGCAGGGAGCCTCGGTCGGCCTCGGTTTGCAACCCGGGAATCTGATCAATGGTCCAGGCCGTTCCCTTTTCGGTATGCAGGGCCAGCAAAATCAGCCCAACGAGCACCAGGGGCAAAAACAGCAACAATGTGACGACCAGCAACAGCCAGAACCACCAGCGCCGGCGCAGCGGCTTTTTGTGTTTCTTCGGCTGACCTTCAGCCTGCTCTGGTGGCACCGGTGGATGATCGGTCACAGCTCTGGCCCCATGGAAAAGTGAATACGCCAGCCGCCGCCAAACTCTTCGTCCAGGCCTTTCGCCAAATCCAGACGCAGCGGCCCTACCGGGCTCACCCAGCGAATCCCCAGGCCGGCACCTGTCGCCAGCCGGTCAAACACATCATTCACCGCGTTGCCCTTGTCGACGAACGCCGCCACCCGCCAGTTCCGGACAAACTCGTACTGATATTCGACACCACCGACCAGCTGAAAACGGCCACCGACGGCTACACCGTTGTCATCACGGGGCGACAGGGTTTCATAACCATAGCCCCGGACGCTCTGATCACCACCGGCAAAGAAGCGCAATGAGGGCGGCACATCGGAAAAACTGTTGGTCGCCACCCCACCGAAGTTGAAACGGGTCAGGAACCGGTGATTATCAGCCAGGGTATACAGCCCCCTGGCCAGCACATTCACGTGCAGGATGTCCGCGTCGGAAATGATTGCACGGTGGGCACCGGTCACATCAAACTGCAATCGGTAGCCCCGGGACGGGTCCAGGGGCGAGTTGGCCTGGAGTTTGGAGTAACTGAGCCCCGGCAGCAACAGGCTGGAGTTGCCCCGCTCATCTTCGCCAATTTTGAAGCGCTCGCCTTCCCATCGAATGGACAACACCTGCATCCAGCCGGTATCCAGCCGATGCCGCCACTGTTGCCCCAGCGTCAGCCGTTCCGATTCCACGTCTTCGATATGCTCCCGCTGGTAACCCGCGCCCAACCGTAGGGAGTCCGACATTGGGGGATCCAGTGGAAGTTCGTACCAGCCGCTGACATTCTGACGCAGCTCCGAAAGCTCCGTGTCTGCGCCACGGCGATGCCCCATTGGATTAATGTAGTGCTCACGCCAGTTGCCCCGAAAGCGTGGCCCAACGTCTGTTGAGAAGCCAACACCGGCGCCTACCGACCGGGGCGGCCTGGGGGTAAGGCCAATATCCACCGGTATCACTCCATCCTCTGCCCGGTTCGGTGAAGCATCAATATCCACACCGGAAAAGTAACCACTGTTGGACAGATCGCCGTTGAGCTTCGCCACTTCATCGGCGTGGAAAGGAATGCCGGGTTCAAAGGTCACAAACTGGTTCAGTAAACCTTCGTCAAAACCGTGGCCTTCCAGGAAGGTAACCGCGCCCAGGCGATACCGCTCTCCGGTACGGTAGTGCAAGGTAATATCTGCGTGATTCTCGGACGGATCTACTTCCAGTCGGCGGGTCACAAACTCACCGTCAAAGTAACCCAGACGTCGCGCCCGATTCTGTATGGCCTGCCGCAGCGTGTTGTAGCGGCCATGATGAAGCACATCTCCTTCCGCCGGCTCTTTCGGAATCTGATCAACCAGTGCCGGATCTTCACTGCCTGGCCCCTCGATCAGCACTGACCTGGAACGAATGCGGACGGGCTCCCCCGGCACAACCGTCAACACCAGCTCGGCCAGCCCATCCGCATTTTCAGTGACTTCGAATGTGATCACCGGATTGTAGTACCCCAGGGCCCGAATGGCCTGTTCAACCTGGGCTATCGCCGTGGAGGCGTAACGGCGCAGGCCATCGGCTGAGCGGCCTTCTACCTCACCCACAAAAATCCGGGCATTGTCTCTCAAGTCACTGTGATCGCCCTCAACCTCAACCCTGACCTGACTGGCATGGCTGGCAGACGCGCTCAACAGCACCGCAAGCCCGGTCAGCTTCAGGATTCTCTGTATGTGATGTCGGGGTAACAGCATGCGGTGTTTGGGTTTCCCACCTGGATGATTGACGAATCCCTGAGTCAGGGGGTGAGTTTACCGATAGCGGATGCGCGCTTCTACGCCTGGCGCGCCAAAATCACAATTGACCACAATGCCATCAGGGAATGCTACACCTGCCAATGGCCATTGTGACCTACGGAGCCATGCTCGGTTCCACGTGGTGCGATCAATCAGACAACCTCAGGAGTTCAGCGTGACCAGGGATCCAATCGGACTTGCACTCTCGATCATGAACCGGATATCCGGCAACCCTTTGCTCGATCGACTGGGCTTGAGATCTCCCCTTGAACGTACGGCATACCAAGGCACTCGGACCGGCTTCCGGACCATTGCCCTGGCGGGCCGTGAGTTCAAACGGGTTCGCAACTGGCTACCCCGGAAGCGACTGCCACCCGGGGCCCCAGGCGACCTGTTTGACCTTAGCCTCGACGACGACCAGCAAATGATTGTCGACAGCCTGAAACGCCTGGCCCGGGATGTCCTCAGGCCCGCAGCCCAGGAGGCCGACGAACAGGGCCGATTGCCTGAAGCCGTTAAACACGAGGCCGCTGCCCTTGGCTTGCCCATGTACGCGGTACCCAGCGAATTCGGTGGGGTGGCCGAACAGCAGTCACCGGTGACCAGCGTGCTGATTGCTGAGCAACTGGCCTGGGGCGATATGGCTCTGGCAATTCGGCTACTGGCACCCTTCAGTGTCGCCCAGGCAATCAGTTGCTGGGGCAATGGAGAGCAACAGTCCCGCTATCTGCCGGCCTTCTGCGAGGATACGCCTCCGGTGGCCAGTCTCGCCATTGACGAACCAACGCCGCTGTTTGACCCAATGCAACCATCCACCACGGCTACCGAGACCGACCAGGGCTACCGGATTAACGGCGAAAAATCATTTGTGATTGCAGGCGCCGAGTGCGAGTTGTTGCTGGTCTCGGCTGCCCTCAATGGCACACCCCGGGTCTTTATTATTGAAACCACTGGCCTAAACCTGGCAATAGCGGATACCCCGGGGATGGGGTTGCGCGCGGCGGAGGCCACCTCAGTCCGGTTCGACAACCTGGACGTACCGGCCGACGCACTGCTCGGCGATGACGATTTCTGTTTTCAGGCTTTCATCGACAGAGCCGCCCTGATGCGCTGCGGCCTGGCCATCGGTACAGCGCAGGCCGTGCTGGATTATGTCATTCCCTACTGTAACGACCGTCAGGCCTTTGGCGAGCCTATCAGCCACCGGCAATCGGTGGCGTTCATGATCAGCAATATGGCCATTGAGACCGACAGTATGCGCATGCTCACCTGGCGCGCCGCCAGTAGGGCCGAAACCGGCCGAAGCTTCCACCGGGAAAGTTGCCTGGCCCGCTTGCTGTGCAATGAGAAAAGCATGGAGATTGGAACCAACGGTGTCCAACTGCTCGGTGGCCACGGCTTTGTTAAAGAACACCCGGTAGAGCGCTGGTATCGGGATCTTCGCTCCACCGCCACTCACCATGGCGGCGTTCACGCCTGACACCAAGGACATTCGCTATGAATCTCGACATTCCTGGAAAGTTTGCACCGATTGTTCATCAGGCCCAACAGGTGGCCCGGGAAGTTTTCCGACCGATTTCCCGACATTATGACCGCGCCGAGCACGCCTATCCCAAGGAACTGGATATGTTCGCCTCCATCATGGACGGCATGAACGATGGCGCGGCCGATGGTGGTGCCGGGGCTGGCCGCCTGGCCCGGTCCGCCGGAGACACCGGCACCGGCAACCAGAATGGCACCAACATGAAAACCGTTCTGGGTCTCACGGAACTCTGCTGGGGCGACGTTGGCCTGGCTCTGTCCATCCCTCGCCAGGGTTTGGGTAACTCCGCCATTGCCGCCGTTGCCAACGAGCAACAGCTTCAACGGTTTGGCAAGACCTGGGCAGCTATGGCGATCACCGAACCCGGTGTCGGTTCGGATTCCGCCGCCATTCGGACGACGGCCACCAAAGACGGCGACCACTATATTATCAACGGTGAGAAGATCTATGTGACCGCCGGTGAAAGGGCCAATGCCGTTGTGGTCTGGGCCACACTCGACAAATCCCAGGGCCGGGCCGCGATCAAGTCGTTCGTGGTGGAGAAAGGGACACCAGGAATGACCGTGGAGCGACTGGAGAAGAAACTGGGAATCCGCGCCTCAGACACGGCCGCTATCCGTTTTCACAATTGCCGGGTTCCCAAAGAAAACCTGCTGGGTGATCCCGAGATCAGCGTGGACAAAGGCTTTGCCGGCGCCATGCAAACCTTTGACAACACCCGACCGGTGGTCGCTGGAATGGCCATCGGAGTGGCTCGGGCCGCCCTGGAGCGCACTCAGGAAATTCTGAAGACAGCAGGATTGGACCTGGCCTACCAGCAACAAAGCTGGACAACCACCGCCGCTGTCCGGGAACTGCATTTGCTGGAAGCGGAACTGGAGGCCGCCAGGCTACTGACGCTCAGAGCCGCCTGGATGGCCGACAACGGCCAACCCAACTCCAAAGAAGCGTCCATGGCCAAAGCCAAGGCCGGCCGGGTGGGTAACCAGATCACGCTCCGCTGCGTAGAGCTGTGTGCATCACTGGGGTACCAGGAAACGGAACTGCTCGAGAAATGGGCCAGGGACTCCAAAATACTCGATATTTTCGAAGGCACCCAGCAGATCCAGCTTCTGATCATCGCCCGACGATTACTCGGAAAGTCGTCCTCCGAGCTGAAATAAGCTAACCTGTCAGGGACTTATATTATGCCCCTGACCAATGACAGGTAGCCCGGATGCTCAGGATTAACCGCGAAAACCTTCGGTCCAGCCATCAGTTGATCTGGTTCCTTATCGATTTCCTGATGCTGGGCCTGCTGATCATCAACCTGGCCTTTATCATCTGGGACTCGATATACAGTTTCGTTGCGGTTCAGAACCTGCTGGAAGAAAACCTCCCCGCCGTCAATGCGATCTACCAGCCGATCCATGAACGCTTTATTTTCTATGATCTGATCTTCGTCTCCATCTTCCTGACCGAGTTTTTTGTCCGCTGGGGCTACTCCGTCAAAGCCAAGGTCTACGACCGCTGGTATTTCTACCCGTTCATACACTGGTACGATCTGGTGGGCTGCATCCCCGTTGGCGGCTTCCGCTTCCTGCGGGCGCTGCGGATCATTTCGATCATCTACCGCCTGCACCAATACAAGATCATTGACTTCACCAGCACTCGCTTGTACCAGTTTGTGTCGTTCTACTACGAAGCCTTCATGGAAGAGTTATCAGACCGGATTGTTCTGAAGGTTCTGAGCGGCGTTCAGGATGAGGTAAAGCGTGGTTCGCCCCTGTTCGAACGTATCCAGACTGACATTCTGTTCCCGAGACGGTCCATGTTGTCGGATTGGTTATCGGAACGCGTCGCCCTGGCTGCGCAGCACGGCTATATTCCCAATAGAGGTGCCCTGCGAGTCTATCTGGAAGACCGTGTAGACAACGCCCTGAAGCAGAATCTTGAACTGTCGAGACTGAAATACCTGCCGGTGGTTGGCCCAACCATACAGGACACGCTGGAAAATGCCGTTGGCGAT
Source organism: Marinobacter sp. KM021 (assembly GCF_050707965.1). NCBI lineage: Bacteria > Pseudomonadati > Pseudomonadota > Gammaproteobacteria > Pseudomonadales > Marinobacteraceae > Marinobacter > Marinobacter sp. KM021. Next base: position 610,195 of record NZ_CP136129.1, on the reverse strand, counting down.
ATTGTTGCAAACGTGATCCACCAGATCCTGGAAGATCTGGCGTCTTCCAGCAATCACGCTTTTATCGAAGATATTGTGAACGTGATGCTGCCGGAGCCGGGAGAAGAGAAAGGAGCAGACCAGGAACAAGAGGCGTTGATCAACCTGATTCTGGAAGTCATTGACGCCATCAAGGACCAGGTACGAGTGAAACACTGGCGGGCAAACCTGCCGTAATCTGTCCCCCCGGACAAATACCTTCAGAGCTTGCGGATAATAGCCTCACACAACTGGTCCTGATTGAAGCCCTCCCCTTTTATGGTCAGGTCTGCATAGCGGGTATAAAGCGCGAAACGCTCCTCGAACAACTCGGCCAGAGACTGGTCCGGCCGCCGTGAAATCCCCCGAAGGCTGTAATCGCCAATACGGTGAATCACCGTCTCCAGTGAAATGTCCAGGAACACCACAGTACCGTTGCGCTTCAAATGCTGCATTGCAGCATCACTGTACACTGCACTGCCGCCGGTACTGATCACCTGATTGTGAACGTACAGCGCCAGCAGCACCTGCTCCTCGATCTGACGCAAGGCCACATAGCCGTCCTGATCAACAATCTCCTGCAGGGTACGGCCAGCCTGCTCCTGAATCAGCAGGTCGGTGTCGATGAACCCCATGCCAAGGCGCTTGGCCACCAGCACACCAATGGTGCTTTTGCCACTGCCGGGCATGCCGATGAAAATCAGATTGCGGCCAGTAGGATCCACCATCACACCCGATCCTCCGCTGCATGGCAGGCGGCTGCGGTAAACAGGACATCGGTGGAGGAATTCAGGGCCGTTTCAGTGGAATCCTGCACCACGCTGATTACAAACCCGATGGCCACCGCCTGCATGGCAACCTCGGCGGAGATGCCGAACAGACTGGTAGCCAGAGGAATCAGCAACAAGGAACCACCTGCCACTCCGGACACGCCGCAGGCTGCAACCGCGGATACCACGCAAAGCAGCAGCGCCGTTGGCAAGTCAACCGGAATGCCGAGCGTATGGGCTGTGGCCAGGGTAATCACCGAGATGGTAATGGCTGCTCCGGCCATATTGATGGTTGCCCCCAGCGGGATAGAAATCGCGTAGGTGTCCGGGTCGAGTTTCAGGCGCTCACACAGGTTGAGATTGACCGGAATATTGGCGGCCGAACTGCGGGTAAAAAAGGCGGTAATCGCGCTCCCCCGCAGGCAGGTAAACACCAGGGGGTACGGGTTCCTGCGTGTGTAAGCAAAGACGATCAATGGATTGGTCACCAGCGCCACAAACAGCATGCAGCCCACAATCACGGCCAGCAAATGACCATACTCGAGCAGGGCCGCCACACCAGACTCCGCCAGGGTATTGGCGACAAGGCCAAAAATGCCCAAAGGTGCCAGCCGGATGACCACCTTCACGATACCGGAAACAGCGTCAGACAAATCGTTCAGAACCGACCGGGTAGCATCGCCGGACTGTCGCAACATCAACCCAAGGCCGATAGCCCAGGCCAGAATGGCAATGAAGTTCGCATCCATCAGTGCCGTGACCGGATTGGTAACCACACTCAAAACCAGGTTCTGCAGAATCTCAACAATGCTGCCCGGCGGATTGCCGGCCACTTCCGGCATATCCAGAGTAAGCTCAGAGGGGAACACAAAGCTGGCAAAAACGGCCACCACAGCGGCCAGCAGGGTGCCAACCACATACAGCAACAACACCCCGCGAATGTGGGTAGGTTGCCCCTTCTGATGGGCAGCAATAGCCGACGCCACCAGTACAAATACCAGAATCGGCGCCACGGCTGTCAGAGCCGAAATGAATAATTGCCCAAGCAGCGATACTGACCGCGCCGCCTCTGGCGCAACAATGGCCAACAGTATGCCGGCAAAAATGCCGATGGTAATTTGGGGGATCAAGCCCATTTGCAGTAACGGGCGGAGGAAAGCGGGCAGCCGGCTGGACATGTAAAAGCTCCTGTTTGTTGACTAAGGGGCCGTCCACCAGGCGGGCACACCCATCGGCGACCTTCAGATCGGTAAATCGTATTTTTTGGATACAAAAAGCAAAAAGGCAGATCAGTTAGTACTGATCTGCCTTTTTTATTGGTAGCGGGGGCTGGATTCGAACCAACGACCTTCGGGTTATGAGCCCGACGAGCTACCAGACTGCTCCACCCCGCATCAAACTGGCTGTTTACCGGGTCACCCCGATCAACGTGGCGCGAATAATACGGCGTGAAGTTGCCCCTGTCAAAGGAAATTACGGTTTTCCCGTAACTTAGCGTTCCAGAATCGCCGTCACGCCCTGACCACCCGCCGCGCAGATGGAAATCAGGCCTCGACCACTGCCCTTTTCTTCCAGCAATTTGGCCAGGGTTGCGACGATACGACCACCAGTGGCGGCAAACGGGTGCCCGGTTGCCAGACTGGAGCCTTTCACGTTCATCTTTGCCCGGTCAATACTGCCCAGCGGCGTGTCCAGGCCCAGGCGCTCCTTGCAGAAGACCGGATCTTCCCACGCCTTCAGGGTAGACAATACCTGGGCGGCGAAGGCTTCGTGAATTTCGTAGAAGTCGAAATCCTGCAGGGTCAGGCCTGCCTTCTCCAGCATGCGCGGCACGGCATAGGCCGGCGCCATCAGCAGGCCCTCTTTCTTGTCCACGAAGTCCACCGCTGCCACTTCAGAGAACGTCAGCCAGGCCTTCACTTCCATATTATTGGCTTTTGCCCACTCTTCACTTGCCAGCAACACGCAGGAGGCGCCATCCGTCAGGGCGGTGCTGTTGGCAGCAGTCATGGTGCCGTTTTCACGATCAAAACAGGGCTTCAATGTAGCCAATTTTTCAAGGGTGGTATCCGGGCGCAGGATGTTGTCTTTATCCAGACCCGCCATCGGTGTCAGAAGATCCTCGAAGAAGCCCTCGTCATAGGCCTTGGCCAGCTTCTGGTGGCTTTCCCAGGCCAGGTGATCCTGGTCCTCACGGGCAATATTCCACTCCTTCGCCGTGACCTGACAGTGATCCCCCATGGACAGTCCGGTACGCGGCTCGCCATTCTCCGGAATCTCCGGCATCAGGTGGCCAGGGCGGAAACGGCCAAGAATCTTCAGGCGCTCCTTGGCGGTTTTGGCTCGGTTCAGGTCCAGAAGAATCTCCCGCAAGCCCTCACCCACACCGATGGGCGCATCCGACGTGGTATCGGTACCGCCGGCGATGCCGCATTCAATTTGCCCAAGAGCAATTTTGTTCGCCACCAGAATGGCTGCCTCAAGCCCGGTACCACAGGCCTGCTGGATATCATAGGCCGGCGTTTCCGGTGCCAGGCCCGAGCTCAACACCGACTCACGGGTAAGGTTGAAGTCCCGGGAATGTTTAATCACCGCACCAGCGACCACCTCGCCCAGCCTCATGCCCTGGAGGTTGTAGCGATCCACCAGGCCCCGAAGCGTGGATGTCAGCAGCTCCTGATTACTGATTTTGCTGTAGGCGGTGTTGGAGCGGGCAAACGGCGTACGATTACCGCCAATAACAGCGACGCGGCGAATGCCGGGCACCTTTTTGGTAGCCCGAGAACCGGATTTCGTGCCAGTACGAGTGGTTTTTGGTGCCTGTGCCATAGCAAACTGTCCCTTCAGTGGTGATCATAAGTGGTTTGATTCAGGTTAGCCCAGAGTCTAGCGCCTGGCGCCCGTTGCTCATTGGCAACTCTGACAACGCCATGACTGAGTTGAGTCAATCCAATAACTGGCAGAAGCTTTACCCTTTGGGCTATTTCATACTCAACCAAACTCACAAGGAAGAACATCATGTCTGACCTCTACCTGAAACTGGTTAACACTCCGGTTGGCAAAACCGCCGCACAGTCGCTGGGCTTGCCCTCCCCGGCGCCCCTCAGCCGCCTGAAGCGGGTCGACCAGCCATTTATTGAAGGCGACGTATTGATTGGCGCAGGCGCCGGTGCCCGCGCTATCGCCACCCTTGGCTCAATCATTGGCGCCAGCCCGGCGGGCCTGCACCATGCCACGGGCATCGAAACCCTGGCGGACTCCGCTCAGGCGGGCAACAAAGCCAAGGCGCTGGATGTGTCCGGCGAAGTGAACGGAAAGTTCTCAGCCCTGGTATTCGACGCGACCGGTCTCAAAAACCCTCAGGAACTACGTGCTCTGTACGACTTTTTCCATCCGACCATCCGCAAACTGGCCTCCAATGGCCGGGTGCTGGTGATAGGCCTGGACCCTCACACCTGCCGGAAGGCACCCCAGGCCGCCGCCCAGCAAGCCCTTGAAGGCTTTGTACGCGCCGCTGGCAAGGAAATTGGCAAGAAGGGCTGCACGGCCAACCTGGCATGGATGGCTCCGAACGCCGAGAACCAGCTGGATTCCACGGTTCGCTTCTTCCTGTCTGCACGCTCGGCTTATGTTTCCGGCCAGGTGGTGCGTATTGGCAAAGCAGAGGAAGCCAAAGCCACCAACCCGGTGGCTCCGCTGGCCGGCAAGGTAGCCCTGGTCACTGGCGCCTCCCGGGGCATTGGCGCAGCCATTGCAGAAACCCTGGCCCGCGACGGCGCAACCGTTATCGGCCTGGATATCCCCCCGGCATTGGAGGAACTGCAGAAAGTAACCGACGCCATCAAAGGCAAGGCGCTGGCCTGCGACATTACCGAAGAAAAGGCACCCAAGCTGATTGCAGATTTCATTGAAAAAGAAACCGGCGGGGTGGATTTTGTGGTTCACAACGCCGGCATTACCCGCGACAAAACCCTCGGAAACATGCCAGAGCACTTCTGGGATATGACGATCGCTGTCAACCTGACTGCTGAGGAGTTGATCGATGAAGAACTGGCCGAGCGCAAGCTGATGCGCGACAACGGCCGTATTGTTTGCATTTCCTCCATCAGCGGCATTGCCGGCAACTTCGGCCAGACCAACTATTCCTGCGCCAAGAGCGGTGTGATCGGTTATGTGGAATCTATGGCAAAGCACCTGAAAAACGGCATAACCATCAACGCCATTGCCCCCGGTTTCATCGAAACCCAGATGACCGCCGCCATGCCATTCACCATCCGCGAGGCGGGCCGGCGAATGAACAGCCTGTCTCAGGGCGGACAACCGGTAGACGTGGCAGAAGCCATTGCCTGGTACTGCAACCCGGCTTCTGCCGGCGTTAACGGCAACGTTGTGCGGGTGTGCGGGCAGTCGCTGATCGGCAAATGATGCCGGACCTTGCACCAACCTGAACGACGAAAAACCGGGGGCATCGAGCTCCCGGTTTTTTGTATCGGGGAAGCGGTCAGACTTTCCTTCAGGCGAAAAAAAAGCAGATCCGTTTGGATCTGCTTTTCTTCACATCTGGTGGGTGGTGCAGGGATCGAACCTGCGACCCTCGCCTTGTAAGGGCGATGCTCTCCCAGCTGAGCTAACCACCCGGGAAAAAGTTGGCGGAGCGGACGGGACTCGAACCCGCGACCCCCGGCGTGACAGGCCGGTATTCTAACCAACTGAACTACCGCTCCGCATCGGTTCAACGCTGCAAATAAACGCAAAACCTGAAACCGCTTGAAAATGGTGGGTGGTGCAGGGATCGAACCTGCGACCCTCGCCTTGTAAGGGCGATGCTCTCCCAGCTGAGCTAACCACCCACTTCGTGGCCTTACTGTTCTTCAGGCTCAAAGCGGTCACTTGTCGCGCTTGGCGCTTGTTGATTCAGCATTGCTGCATCAACCAAGTGAGACGCGCATTTTAAGCATTTCACTCACCGTGTCAAATGTTTTCCGGAAAATTCATGAATTTTTTCTGACCCGGCATTACCTGAGCATTTATTAATCAAAATCAGGGGCTTGTGTGCCGTTTGCGCCCGCCAGGAAAGTCGCGCACCTCCCCGGTTTTCTGGCCCGCCTGCTCGCCCTTCTGACGCAACGCCAACTCACTGACTTTGTCTCTCCGTTCATTCGGTATCGCCTGACTGGCCAGCGAACGGTTGAGATCATCCAGCTTGACCCTGACATCCCGCCAGGACTCTTCCAGATAGGGCACCAGGCGCCCCGCCACTTTCTCGAATCGAACTACCAGATTATCTTTGAGCGACATTGTTTTTATCTCACCGCAGTCAACCAACTCCAGTGTAGACAACCCTCGCTCAGAAAATCCACCAGCCGCCGCCGGATTCCTCTTCACGGCGCCGCTTACGCTCCAATTCCAGCTTTGCGTAATCCCGCTCCAACGCCTCCAGCTTCTGATCCGCCTCCAGGGGCTCTGTGGGGCCACCACCGAACGGCCAGTACCAGGAGGCAGACTCATACTTACCCTGCTGTTTCAGTTGCTCAACCTCAAGCTCCCGCTCTTCCTCCAACGCCGCCTTTCGCTTCTTGTAATCCATGTCTTCATTGACCTCAACAATGGAAGCACCAGCATGATTCGGCGCCAGCAGGTCGCTGTTGAGGAACAGGGTGGAAACAATCTGACCGGACTGCATGGCGTAGTCACGGGTCACCAGCTGCAGATCGCCACTGGCCAGGGGATGATCCGGGTCCAGATCCGGATGGCGCCGCTCCGGCTCGGTCAGCTCGTTGTAACGCAGGTAATAGATCTTGCCGGGCTCAACCCGCAGCGTGGCATCGGCAATCAGGCTCAAGCTGAACGAATTCAGCCCCTCCAGTCCCAACAGCGGCCTGCGCATAGCGATGTGGCGCTCACCGGGTTTCACCTCAAGCCAGGTGTAGCTGTTGTTGCGGATGTTGAAGTAGTGCTTGTCGTCGATGTAGACGCTGGGCGACTCGATCTCATCCGCAGCCCATTGGGAGTGAGTGCGGTAGAAGTAAAGAACAGCATTGCGCTGATCCCAGGCATCGGTGTCGATATGGACAAAGTCATGCCCCGACACAGGATGCAGGAAAGCCCCCACACTCTTGCCAATAGATTGATAGATGGTACAGCCGGAGAGCGCCACCACACACAACAGGGCGATAGCGTTCCGAAGGTAAGGCACTCGTTTTTTCATTGTTATGCACTCTTCATCCCTATCGAGTTAGCCGATGATAACAACTGCCACTCAATAGAAATGAGAGCTACCGCAAGGGATGAATACAAATCGTTACATTCACCCCCTACACCCTGGAAGCCGAGTCTTCTGGAGAAGGCAAGAGCCTAGTTTCCGGAAACCTGCGAGCGAAGCTGGTTAACCTCTTCGGACAACCGGACCAGCCGGGAAGTAAGCTGAGACCGCGACGCATCCACCGCATCAACGGTTTTCTTGAGCTCAGACAGCTGATTCCTCAAAGCCCGGACCTCGCCGTCGCCCGCCATGGAGTCCACCTTCTGTTCCAGCGCCGCAATCTGGCCTTCCATGCCACTGATCCCCAGCTTTTGCTCCTGCTCAAAGCGCCTTATCCGGCTCTCAACCACCTGGTCCACATCACCGATCTGCTGACTCAACCGTGTCAACTGCTGCGTTGCCTCCTGGTTCGCTCGCTCCAGCGAAGCGACGGAATCGTCAAGCCGCTGCCGCACCTGCGCCACATCCGCCGACAACCCCGTGCGTGCCTGCTCCAACGATGCGGTCAAATCAGACGCAGCCTTGTTTGCCTGGGCAAGCTGATCATCAACATCCGCCAACCTTTGCTGGTGCTCATCAAGCCGTTTTTTGTTGCGCTCGTTGGCAATCACCCAGAGTTTACGGATTTCACTGTCTGCGGAATCCAGGCGCTCGTCATTAGCCGCAATCTTCTCCTCCAGGGAAGCTCCCCGCTCCTGCAGCGACTCCCCGGTTTCTGATAACTCACCCTCAAAGCGCGCCAGCGCCAACTTACTCTGCCGAGCCCAGTAATCCGCCTCTTCCAGCTGCCCCTCAAGGGCTTCAATACGCTCATTCTGAAAATACCAGCCGGCACCCGCGCCTGCGGCCACGACCACCAACAAAAGCCACATCAACAACCCACCTCCCGGGCCGCCACCGCCAGACGTCTTCTCCGGTTTTGGGGGCTTAGGAGGCTTCTGCCGGTTACTGGCGGATTTACCTTTTTGCCCATCAGGCTTTCTGGGCTCGGCGCCACCAATAGGGGGCTCAGCTCTCAGCTCGTCATCGTCCGGGCGAATGGGTTCCATTACTACTCCTGAATCGGGATGGTCAAAATGTCAGCCACGATAATACCCGCACTTAACAATCCGTTAAAATGAAGCCTTTTAAAGATTACCGGAACCACGCCCGCCCTGTGTTGCATGGTAGGTAGGCAAAACATACAATGGCCGGCTTTCCAATTATCACAGGACAGTTGCATATGCAGCCGCTTGTAGGACTCATCATGGGCTCGAAATCCGACTGGCCCACCATGGAACACGCCGCCGACATGCTCGAAAAACTCGGCGTCGCCTACGAAACCCGGGTGGTCTCCGCCCACCGCACACCCGACCTGCTCTTTGACTACGCCAAAACCGCAGCCGACCGCGGCCTGAAAGTCATCATTGCAGGCGCCGGCGGTGCAGCTCACCTACCCGGCATGGTTGCCTCCCAGACCTCTCTGCCAGTCCTGGGCGTTCCTGTACAATCAAAGGCCCTGAACGGCCTGGATTCGCTGCTGTCTATCGTACAGATGCCTGGCGGCATCGCCGTTGGCACCCTGGCCATCGGCAAAGCGGGCGCCACCAACGCCGGCCTGCTGGCAGCACAGATTATTGGCACGTCTGACGATGGCGTCCGAAAGGCTGTTGACGAGTTCAGAGCAACACAGACACAAACAATTCTGGATAACCCTGATCCAAGAGATCAGTGAAGCCAACTCCCAAGGCTGGATGAGCAGTTCGGGGAAGGCTTTCCAAAACTGTGCGGAGCCATGGATGGCGGAGCCCAAGCGCCCCATGGATGGGCTTGAGCGTGTTTTGGAAAGCCTTCCCCGAACTGCTCACACCACCAATGTCAGAGCCGAAACCGTGGCAGGAGAAATTACATGAGAATTGGTGTACTTGGCGCCGGCCAGCTAGGCCGCATGCTAGCCCTCGCAGGCTACCCCCTGGCCAAAGACTTCGTGTTCTATGACATGTCCGGCAGTCCCAGCGCCGGCCTTGGCGAAGTCATCATCGACCGTGACGGCCAATACCTGGACGACTTCATCTCCCGGGTGGACCGCGTTACCTACGAATTCGAACACCTGCCCGTCGCCGTGGCAGAAGAACTCGCCAAACACAAACCCGTGCATCCCTGCCCCAGGGCCCTGGAAGTTTGCCAGAACCGCGAAGCCGAAAAGACCCTGTTCGGCCGCCTGGGCATCCCCACACCCCAATGGCAAATCGCAGACAGCGCCGAGTCACTCAAAGCCGCTGCCGAAGAACTCGGCTGCCCGGTGGTTGCCAAGTCCATCACCGAAGGCTACGACGGCAAAGGCCAGGCAGTACTGAAAACACCGGAAGAAGCACAAGCCGCCTGGAGCAGCATCGGGCACCCACGGGTGATCGTCGAAAAGTTCGTCAACTTCAAACGTGAAGTATCGATTATTGCCGTGCGCGCGGAGGACGGCGACCTGGCCTTCTACCCCATTGCCGAGAACACCCACCACGAAGGCATCCTTCGTTATTCCATTGCTCCCGCGCCTGCGCTTCAGGCACACATTCAGCAAGACGCAGAGAAATACATCAAATCTCTGCTGAACGAATTGAACTACGTGGGCGTATTAACCCTCGAGCTTTTTGAGACCGATGATGGCCTGGTGGCCAACGAAATGGCGCCGCGAGTACACAACTCCGGGCACTGGACCATCGAAGGTGCCATGACCAGCCAGTTTGAAAACCACATTCGCGCTGTCAGCGGCCATGCCCTGGGCAACGTGGCAGCCAGAGGGCTTAGCTGCATGATTAACATCATCGGCGAGCATGGAGACATTGAACGCATACTGGAACTGCCCTACGCTCATGTTCACCTCTACAATAAAGGTGAGCGCCCGGGGCGCAAGCTGGGACATGTAAACATTCTGGCCGACAGCTACGAAGAACTGGTTTGGCGGGTCCGGAACTGCGCACAGTTCCTGCCCGGCAGCCCCGAGTTTACAAGTACTCTTACACCAAGGGGTTGATTTAGCTCAAATCGCCCCTATATTGCTGTGACGTACACATTCAACATAAACAGAGAGACAGGGAGAACGACCTCATGGCATTTGAACTTCCCGCACTGCCTTACGAAAAAAACGCTCTGGAACCGCACATGTCCCAGGAAACCCTGGAATACCATTACGGCAAGCACCACCAGACCTACGTCACCAAGCTGAATGGCCTGATTGACGGCACCGATAATGCCAGCAAATCCCTGGAAGACATTATCAAGAGCGCTAGCGGCCCACTGTTTAACAACGCTGCGCAGGTGTGGAACCACACCTTCTTCTGGAACTGCCTGAGCCCGAACGGCGGTGGCGAGCCCATTGGCGCTGCCAAAGAAGCGATCGAGAAAGCGTTTGGTTCTTTCGAAGAGTTCAAGAAAGAATTCAACGACAAAGCCGCCAACAACTTCGGCTCCGGCTGGACCTGGCTGGTGAAGAAGGCCGACGGCAGCGTAGCCATCGTTAATACCAGCAACGCGGAAACTCCGCTGACCGGCGCTGACAAGCCGGTACTGACTGTTGACGTTTGGGAACACGCCTACTACATCGACTACCGGAACAGCCGCCCGAACTATCTCGAAGGCTTCTGGAACCTGGTCAACTGGAATTTCGTTAACGAAAACCTGGCCTGATCACAGAGTAGTGTCGTCGGAAGCTGCCCGGCCGCTTCCGCCTGAACGCCCGCCAGGTCAGCCTGGCGGGCGTTTCTGTATCCAAATGCGACGAAACCGCAACAAATCGATACACGCCCACCCATGATTATTTGAAAAAATCGGCCATACTCCATGCAGTTGCAAAAAATCTGAACCATACTGTCGTACATGGCAGGCCTGACCCTGGCGCCTGCGCCCAAGAACAATCCGGACAGATGAGCCACAAGACTCGGAATGCAAACCGCCTTCAAAGTTGAAAATCACCTGGGATACCGAATCCTGCGCTGGGTTCTGATTGTCGCCCTGTTGACAGGCATCCTGGTCAGCACCGTTCAGGTTGTTCTCGACGCCAGGCGGGTATCCATGGAACTGGAACGCCAGGCCAACCAGACCATGGCAATGGTTCGTGACGCCGCCACCCAGTCCGTTTTCAGTATTGATGACACCCTGGCCCAGCAAGTGGTTGATGGCCTTTTCGCGCTGGAGCCCATTCACCTTGCTCGCATTTCCCACCCGGATGGCGACCAATTGGGCGGCCGGCTCAGGCCACTGCAAGACCGGGCATTCCGTCCCATTACCGACCCGATTTTCGGCAGCATCCGTGAATACCGCGAAAGCCTGCACCGAGGCACCAGCCCAGACACGGTCTACGGCTACCTCGAGGTGCACTACGACACCGCACCCATTGCTGAGAACTGGCTGAACCGTGCACTGATCACTTTTGGTTCGGGTATTGCACTGGCAATGATTCTGGGCCTTGTACTGTTTGTAGTTTTCCATTTGGTACTTACCCGCCCCCTTTTGCGCATTGTACAGTCCGTTCGCACAGTCGACCCGGCACGGCCCGACGACCGGCTGATTGCGGTTCCGGACGGACATCGGGCAGACGAGCTTGGGCTATGGGTGAACGCCACCAATAATCTGCTGGTATCTATCGCTGAGAGCCAGAAAAAGCATCAGGAAGCCGAAGATCGGGTCAATCGCCTGGCACGCTATGACACTCTGACCGGGCTACCCAGCCGCGACGCATTCATGGAAGACCTGCAACACGACATCGTGGCTGCCAGGGAATCCCATGGCACACTGGCATTGATGGTTTGCGGCATTGATGACTTCAAATCCGTGAACGAACAGTGTGGCTTCCGAACTGGCGACACCATATTGCAGACGGTCGCCAGTCGCCTGACCGCCAACCTGCCTTCGGAACGGTTCAGTGTTGCCCGGCTGGGCAGCGACCAGTTTGTGGTTGTTGAGAAGCGGCTGCGTGACGGATTTCAGGCAGCCGATACCGCCGAAAAGATTTTGGGCAGCTTCGCCACCCCGATCAACGCCGGCAACCACCGCATATCCATGACGGCTACCCTCGGTATTGCCTTGTTCCCCTCTGATGCTGACCAGGCCGACCGTCTTCTGCAAAGCGCCGAACAGACCATGGCACTGGCCAAACAGAATGGACACAATCATTTCCAGTTCTACGTAGCCAGCATTGATCAGGAAATCCGAGAACGCAAACAGCTTGAGAAAGACCTGAGTAACGCACTGGCAAACCACGAGTTCCATCTGGTTTACCAGCCTCAGATCAACCTCGAGACCAAACGCATTATCGGTGCCGAAGCACTGCTGCGCTGGGAACATCCCGAGCGCGGCATGATTCCCCCGGATCACTTCATCCCCGTTGCCGAGTCCAATGGCGCCATCGTCGAGATTGGCCAATGGGTGTTGGACCAGGCCTGCTGGCAAGCCGCCCGATGGGCCAGTGAAGGGTCACCCCTCAGGATTGCTGTGAACCTGTCTGCTGTTCAGCTTCGCCAGGAATCCATCGTCGATGACATCCTGAACACCCTGAAACGCCACAACATTCCCGCCGGCCGGCTAGAGCTTGAGGTCACCGAAACCAGCTTCATGACCAATCTCAGCGATGCCGTGGCCAAGCTGCATCGCCTGCATCGGGCAGGCATCAGCATCGCGGTGGACGATTTTGGCACCGGATACTCGTCTCTCACCTACCTGAAGCAGATGCCGGTTCAGCACCTGAAAATCGACAAGCAGTTCATTCGGGACTTGCTGGTCAATGAGGAAGACACACGAATTGCCAACACCATCATTGATCTTGGCAAAAGCCTGAACCTCACCGTTGTGGCCGAAGGGGTTGAAACCGCTGAACAAGAGTACTATCTCAGCCAGCGTGGTTGTAAACTGGCCCAGGGGTACTTTTTCAGCAAGCCACTGCCACCCAAGGAATTTGAGACGTTTGTACAGACTTTCCATGCCCGTATCGTGGAAAATAACGCCTGAACCTTTCACCCTGAGGAGTAGTCATGGGAACGACCGTCATCGGCCTTGTTGTTATTGCCGTTGTCATACTGTACCTGGTGTTTATCTACAACAACCTGGTATCGCTGCGTAATCAGTTCAAGAATGGCTTTGCGCAGATTGATGTGCAGCTACAGCGCCGCCATGACCTGATTCCCAATCTGGTGGAAGCCGCCAAGGCCTACCTTGTTCACGAAAAATCGACGCTGACCCAGGTGATGGAAGCCCGCAACAACGCAGTCAGCGCCCAGAAAGACGCGGCGAAAGACCCGGGGGACGGCACCAAGATCCAGCGTTTGGGCAGTGCCGAGAACCTGCTGACCAAAGCCCTGGCAAACTTCTACGCCGTTTCTGAAAACTACCCGGAACTGAAAGCCAACGAAACCATCCAGCAACTGATGGAAGAGCTCTCCAGCACCGAAAACCGGGTAGCCTTTGCCCGCCAGGCCTACAATGACGGCGTGATGACGTACAACATTTTCCGCGAGAAGTTCCCGAACAATATTGTTGCCGGCATGTTTGCCTTCAAGGAAACCGCCCAGCTGCAACTGGAAACCCCGGAAGCGCGCCAGGTACCAAAAGTCAGCTTCTGAGGCCTGAATCATGGCAAACCCCGGTTTCTTCCAGCGCCAGGCCCATGCCCGGCGCAATACCGGCCTGTTAATCGTCCTGTTTCTGACAGCAGTCACCCTGATTACCCTGGCCGTTTGCCTGGTCGGGTATCTGGTCACCCGCAGCCAAACCTCCGTTCTGCCTTTCCATTACTGGCTCACCTCCAGCCACGGACTCACCACCGCACTCGCGGTGGTGTTGCTTATAGGCGTTGGCTCGCTGGTGCGCTGGGCAGACCTGGCTGGTGGCGGTAGCCGGGTGGCCAAAATGGTGGGCGCCCGCCCGATTGAGCCCGACACCAACGATCCCGAAGAACGCAAACTTCGCAATATCGTGGAAGAAATGGCCATCGCCAGTGGTGTGCCCGTGCCAGATCTGTACGTGATGGACAACGAGACTAGCATCAACGCCTTTGTGGCAGGCTACACGCCTGGTGAGGCCGTTATGGTGGTTACGCACGGCGCACTTACCCACCTCACCCGAGACGAGCTTCAGGGCGTGGTGGGGCACGAGTTCAGCCATATATTGAATGGTGATATGCGCATTAACGTCCGGCTGATTGCGCTGCTGGCCGGCATTCTGATGCTAGGTCAGATTGGCCAGTTCCTGCTTCGGGCAGGTTTCTACAGCGGCGGCCGAAGCCGAAACCGGGATGGCCGGGCGCAGGCTGCAATGGGCCTGATAGGTCTAGCCCTGATGATCATCGGCTATGTGGGTGTGTTCTTCGGCCGGCTGATTCAGGCAGCGGTATCCCGGCAAAGGGAAATGCTGGCCGACGCCTCCTCCGTACAATTTACCCGTAACCCCGAAGGCATAGGCAGCGCCCTGTTCAAGATTGGCATGAAGGGCGGCTACCTGGACACCACCAGCCATGCCAGCGATATGAACCACATGTGTTTTGGCGAGTCGGCACGGATGAAGTTCAGCACCCTGCTCGCGTCCCACCCGCCCATCAACGAACGCATCAATGCGATCCAACCGGGTATGCTGGCACGCTTACGCAGCCGCCTGCGAGACACTGAACCAAGCCAAAAGCTGCGCCAGGACACCTCCAGGACTGCCGGTAAAGCGGGCCTGAACGACCTTGTCAATCAGGTTGTGGCGCCTGCTAGGGGCCGTAGTAGCTCATCACCGGTGCGCTCTTCCCTGGCACCCAATACGCCACAGCCGGCTGAAAAGCTGTCCACACGGGTAGGCACCGTCAGCGCCCAGAGCGAAGCCTTTGCTGTCCAGCTTCTAGAACAATTGCCATCCACCTTCCGTAACCTGCTCTACACCCGCTCCGGCGCGATTCAGCTGTGCTATGCCCTGCTGATCTTTGATCTCTCGCCGAGCATCCAGAAACAACGACTGACGCTGTTAACCGAACACCCGCTACTGGGCGCTCAGCCAGACCTGCTGGACAAAATGCTGCCAGCCCTGGCAAGGCTGGGTGAAACTGCACGCTTCCCGGTACTGGAACTGGCCATGCCGGCATTGCGGAAACTGGACCCGGAAGAACGCGACGCCCTGCTTGAAAACGTTCAGAAGCTGGTCGCAGCCGACAACCGGGTGAGCCTGTTCGAGATGGCCCTGACCACCTTCCTGAACCGGCATCTCGAGCTTGGCGCAGAACAGGTTGTACCGGTCAAATACCGAAACTATCGCCAGGTGATGCCGGCCCTGCGGCGCCTGCTCAGCCTGTTCGCCCGCGCCGGCACCGACACCCCTGAGGACGCCGACAAACTGTATCTTGAAGCCATGGCCGGCTTTGGCACCAGTCAGGAAGAAAGCAGAGCCGGGAAGGTGTCCATGCGAGAACTGAGAGAAGCGCTAAAAATACTGAATCGGCTGTCGCCGCTACTGAAGCCCGCCGTTATAGACGCCTGCGGATACTGCGTGACCCACGATGGCAAGGTGGATGTTCGGGAGTATGAATTAATGCGGCTGGTGGCAGACCAGCTGGATTGCCCGATGCCTCTCCGGGGTCTGTCCCCGAACGGGGACTGACCCACTTTTGCCCGTCTGTTGCACCCCAGCCTAACTACCTACTCGGCCTTCCAAAATGGGTCAGTCCCCATGCGGGGACAGACCCTGAGGGACAGACCCTTTGGGACAGACCCTATTGCCTACGCCCCTGGAACAGCATATCCACCGAGGGCTGGTCTTCCGGGGCGGGCAGGCCGAGCTTTTCGCGGACTTCAAGGTTTACGTCCCACAGCTGGTTAAACTTCTCGGTAGTGGCAGCCACGCTCTCGTCTTTACCGAGCATAATGGTCGGCCTCAGGAAGACCAGCAGGTTGCGCTTGATGCGGGTTTCAGACTCCGATGAGAACAGGCGCCCAAGCAACGGGATATCCCCTAGCAGCGGCACCTTACTCTTGTTGACCTGGAAGTCATCCTTGATCAGCCCGCCCAGAACCACGGTTTCACCATCATCGGCGAGCACGGTGGTTTTGATTTCACGCTTGTTGGTGATCAGATCTGAGGCGCCAGAGACCGTCGTAGTAGAGATATCCTCGGTGGTCTGCTCGACCACCAGCCGAACCAGGCCGTCGGCACTAATGGTCGGTGTTACTTTCAGGGAAAGGCCCACATCACGGCGCTCAATGGTGGTAAACGGGTTGGTGGTTCCATCACCGGTGACCGTCGACTGCCCTGTCCGGAACGGCACGTTCTGGCCCACAATAATCTCGGATTCCTGATTATCCAAGGTAATGATGCTCGGTGTCGAAAGCAGGTTGGCAGCGGATGAGGAAGACAGCGCCTGAATCAGAATACCCCAGGTGAGACCGTCCCGATCCCGCTGGCCAGCGCCAACGGTAATGCCGCCGCCCAACTGCGGCAGGGTATCGCCTACCAGCGCACCAATCACCGAGTTCAGCCCCAGCATGCCCTCACCACTGGTAAGGTTAGTGCCCATTACCGGGAAAGCGTTGGCAGACTCATCACCAGCCGCCAGTTGGACACCCAACTGATCTCCCAGCTCGTCACTGATCTCGACAATCGCCGCTTCAATCATCACCTGAGCCCGGCGCACATCCAGAGCGGCCACAATTTGCTCGGCTTCCTGCATCAACGACGGCTCGCCACGGACAACCAGCGCATTCAAACCTTCATCGGCGAACACCGAGAAGCTTGCGGAACGGCTACCCGATGAGCCACTGCCCCCGGAACCACTGCCGGTACTCGATTCCCGCACCACTTCGCCCATCACGCCCTTTAGGATTTCGGTCAGGGCTTTGGAGTCAGCGTGCTTGAGTCGGATGACTTTTGTCGTGCCGCCAGTTGCCGAGGGCTGATCAAGCTGGCGAATCAAGCCCCGCATTTTGTCACGAAAAGTCTCGTCGCCCCTGAGAATCAGCCGATTGCTCCGCTCATCCGCAGTCACACTGTACTTTCTCGCGGAACTGTCACCGCTACCGCGACGTAATTCATCGGGCGCGAGTTCCTGCAGGAGTTTGACCATATCGCCCACCCAGGCTTCCCTGAGCTGGATAACCTCAACCTCGTATTTGGAAGGGCTGTCCAGTTCGCGAACGATCTGCTCAATACGCTGAATATTGGAAGAATGGTCACTGACAATCAGCGCGTTAGCTGCTGCCACGCCGGCCAGATGTCCATACTTGGCCACCAGCGGGCGCAGGATGGGCACCAACTCCAGGGCATTGGCATTATCAATTTGGATAACCCGGGTAATCAGCTGTTCAGATGGGGTAACCTCGAATCGATCCAGAATCTCGGCAGACTGCTTTGCATCCACCTGCTGGATGATCTTGATCACTTCTTCCCCGGGAATGGCGGTGAAACCGTGCACATTCAATACCGCCAGGAACAGATCATAGATTTCGTGCTTGTTCATGGGCGCACTGGACAGTACGGTCACCTTGCCCTTAACCCTGGGGTCCACCACAAAACTGTACCCGGTAATATCCGCCACCTGAGTGACAAAAGCCCGGATGTCCGCATCCTTGAGGTTCAACCGCCAGGTTTCATCCTGTGCCTGAGCCACCGAAAGGATTGGCAACAGCAGAAGAAACACGAGAGTCCGGAGTACGTTGGTCTTGTGGTTATACATCTGGCGATATCGTCCTGTTGTAATGTTCCCGATCAGCGCCACTGCTCGGGTATGGCATAGCTAACGGTCAGTATGGAGCCGTCTCGTTCTATCTCGATATCCAGCTGGGCCTGGCTACGCCAGTCTTCCAGCAGGGATTTATCCTGTTCTACATCACCCAGGCGCTGACCGTTAATGGCAGTAATGACATCGCCCTGGCGCAGATTGACCGCATTGAGCATCGGGTTGGAGCCATCGTACACATACCCAGAAGCGCCGCTGTCATCCGCTGGCCGTAAGCCGTAAGCCGCCAATGCCGCAGCCCCTTCTGCATCCAGCTGCTGCCTGGCCCCGGCCAGGAAATCATCGGGCGATTCTGCCGCCTGAACCGGTGCGTCCGCAACCATTACCGAAGAGTCCAGCTGCTCTTCAAATGCGAGCGATTCATAGCGGCCGCCACGCCGAATCAGAATGCGGTCTGATTCCACCTCGGCCAGCTCTGCATTACCGGGCAGGGTTTCACCTACCCGGTAATACTCGGTTTCACCATTGCTTCCGGCAACTATAGCACCGGAGTCTTCCGGCCGCTGCCCTATCAGCACCCCCTCGAGGCGCAACCGTAGCCCGGTTTCAGGTGCGCTGCGGCGAACAACCTCTGCCACACCGGCCTGCCGCTCTGGCCGGCCGAAAAATTCGTAACCGGCGATGGAAGCCTGGGGCACCCGGTTCTGGGCGCCAGGTTGGCCACCCAACTGTGCCGGGACATCCGGAACCGGCCGATCAGACCATGCATACAACCAGGTCAGTTTGGCCGCCGAAATACTCAGATAAACCACCAGGGCGACCAGAATAATGTTTGCCAGGGCTCTGGATAGACGCTCCTGATGATGTACTGCCAATCCTGCCACGTCAGAACCCTCCCGGCAGTATTGGCTGACGAACCCGGAACACCACATCACCCGGGCGCGCACTGTCGGGCCATGGCTGCTGCGCCAGGTCAACCATGCGCTTATATACCCTGAGCTCCATCATGCCGTCCCAAAGAATACTGGCATCCGCAGCTGGGCCATCGCCGCCCTGCTCCGATACCGTCAAAGCAACGCCACCCTCGGTGGTATCTACATTAGCCTGCATAGGCGGGAACTCTGCCTGCCCGGTCTGATTCCCCATAGGCCAGGTAACCAGCCCTCCATTCCAGCGCCCGACACCGTCGGCTTGCTGTAATCGGTTATCCGCGAAGACCAGGCGTAGTCGATCGATACTGACGTCCCCTTCAATCATCGCTCCGCCGCTCTGGCGAATCAGATCTTCGAATTCCTCTACCGCTATTCGGCCGCGGGCCGTAACATCCAGGTTACCCGGCCAACCGATACTAGCAGTTCCCTCCACCCGGGATTGTGACGACGCCAGGGAAATTCCAATCGGTAACTCCAATCCGGTCAGCGAGGGCCACCCCAACGTCCACTGCACCCGGGCCGGAAAACCGGCAACCACAACGCCTGCGGCGCCATCCCAGAGCCGACCCGACACCTGTTGCACCACTACCTGCGGTGGCAACTGGACATACCGGGAAGCCTGATGCCAAACCCATCCCGCCGGCACCCACAGCACCAGAACCACGCCATACACCAGCAAGCCAAGCAGCAACATCAGCAGGATCTTGGCAGGGCGCAGGAAAGGCTTGGCTTGGGGTTCAGTCATTGAGTTTTGCACGTTAATGAACGGGTAACCGAGTCTAACAAAGCCATTGGGCAACTTCATGACAAAAATAACGAAAAACCCCGCACCAGTGTGAACCAGCGCGGGGTTTTTCAGGGGTAGATCGGGCCAGACCTCAGAAACTGAGATCTGGTCGGGACCTGGCCGGCATTACATCATGCCGCCCATGCCTCCCATTCCGCCCATTCCACCCATGTCTGGCATACCGCCAGACTTCTCGTCTTCAGGCTCGTCCGCGACCATCGCCTCGGTGGTGATGATCAGGGATGCTACGGAGGCAGCCGCCTGCAGGGAAGAACGGGTGACCTTGGCAGGATCCAGGATACCCATTTCCAGCATGTCGCCGTACTGCTCGGTTGCGGCGTTGAAGCCGAAGGAACCTTCGCCTTCTTTCACCTTGGCAACCACAACAGAGGATTCACCACCTGCGTTGAATACGATCTGACGCAGCGGCGCTTCCATGGCACGGCGCAGAATGTTCACGCCGGCTTTCTGCTCTTCGTTGATGGCGTCTACCTTGTCCAGGGCCGCAATGGCGCGGATCAGGGTCACACCACCACCGGCTACGATGCCTTCTTCAACGGCAGCGCGGGTGGAGTGCAGCGCGTCTTCAACGCGGGCCTTCTTCTCTTTCATTTCGACTTCAGAGCCGGCACCAACCTTGATCACGGCAACACCGCCAGCCAGCTTGGCTACGCGCTCTTGCAGTTTCTCTTTGTCGTAGTCAGAAGTGCTGTCTTCGATCTGCTTGCGGATCTGCTCAACGCGGGCTTCGATATCGCCCTGAGCGCCGGCACCGCCGATCAGAGTGGTGTTTTCCTTGGTCACGTTAACGCGCTTGGCAGTACCCAGATCATCCAGAGTGGTGTTCTCCAGAGTCAGGCCTACTTCCTCGGAAATCACAGTACCACCGGTCAGAATGGCGATGTCCTGCAGCATTTCCTTACGACGGTCACCAAAGCCAGGCGCTTTAACCGCGTTCACCTTAACGATGCCACGCATGTTGTTCACAACCAGAGTGGCCAGGGCTTCGCCTTCGATGTCTTCGGCGATGATCTGCAGCGGCTTGCCAGCCTTGGCAACAGCTTCCAGCACCGGCAGCAGTTCGCGGATATTGGAGATTTTCTTGTCAACCAGCAGGATGTACGGGTCATCCAGCTCGGCAGACATGTTGTCCTGGTTATTGATGAAGTACGGGCTCAGGTAGCCGCGGTCGAACTGCATGCCTTCAACCACGTCCAGCTCGTCTTCCAGGCCACGGCCTTCCTCAACGGTAATGACGCCTTCTTTGCCTACGCGCTCCATGGCGTCTGCAATGATCTTGCCGATGGTCTCATCACCATTGGCGGAGATGGTGCCAACCTGGGCGATCATGCGGCTGTCGTCGCAGGGCTTGGCCATTTCACGAATGGCTTTAACGGCTTCAGCCGTCCCCTTGTCGATACCGCGCTTCAGATCCATCGGGTT
Organism: Marinobacter sp. KM021; assembly: GCF_050707965.1. Taxonomy (NCBI): domain Bacteria; kingdom Pseudomonadati; phylum Pseudomonadota; class Gammaproteobacteria; order Pseudomonadales; family Marinobacteraceae; genus Marinobacter; species Marinobacter sp. KM021. The sequence continues at coordinate 589,317 of NZ_CP136129.1, read as the reverse complement.
CATGCCGGCAGTCACTGCCTTGATGCCCTCATTGACGATAGACTGGGCCAGAACCGTTGCGGTAGTGGTACCGTCACCAGCGGTTTCGTTGGCCTGGGAAGCAACTTCCTTGACCATCTGCGCGCCCATGTTCTCGAACTTGTCTTTCAGCTCGATTTCCTTGGCCACAGACACACCGTCTTTGGTCACGGTCGGAGCGCCGAAAGACTTCTCCAGAACCACGTTACGGCCTTTCGGGCCCAGGGTTACCTTGACTGCGTCTGCCAGGATGTTTACACCTGCAACCATGCGTTTGCGGGCGCTATCACCGAATTTAACGTCTTTTGCTGCCATGTCTTCTATTCCTGTTCGTTAAACCGAAGTTGAATAAGATCGGATTAATGAGCGTTCGTACTTATCGCTGCTGCGATCACTCAAGCACGCCGTAGATTTCGCTTTCGCTCATGATGAGCAGCTCTTCACCGTCAACCTTTACGGTGTTACCGGCATACTGACCGAAGACCACGGTGTCACCCACCTTGACCGCCAGTGCACGGGTTTCGCCGTTATCCAGAATACGGCCATTGCCCACAGCAACTACCTCACCCTGGGAAGGCTTCTCTTTGGCGTTACCCGGCAGCACGATGCCACCCGCAGTTTTCTCTTCTTCTTCCTTACGGCGTACGACAACACGATCGTGTAGCGGACGAATTTTCATTGCTCGGTTTCTCCAATAGTCAGATTAATGTGGCAATGACAATTGCATGTTAAAAGTGTCTGGCCGGAACCCCGGACCGGACAAATTGCCCCGGCATCCAAGCCACTGATAGACAGCAGTTTTCAGCCTGAGACGAATCTGTGGTGAGTTAATGGGGCTGCCACCAACGTTTTCAACACCCGGAGCGAAAAAAATTTCACTTTTTTTCGTCGCCCTCACCGCGCTCCCGTGCCCGCTCGAGGCGTTCCCGATCGCTCTCCGTCTGATCCTGATATTCACCTTCAATAATGTCGCCATTGGCATCCCGATCAAACGGCCGCTGCGGCCCGAACGGTCCGTGCCCTTCAAACGGACCCTGCCCGAATGGCCCGGCACCGCCGCCAGCACCAAAATAAAAGCTCCGACTCTGGCCGGCTACCGTCATTCGCCTCAAAGCCTTCGCCGCGAGCCAGTGCCGGGACCCCGGCAGCAAACAGGCAAACCCCACCGCATCGGTAATAAACCCCGGTGTCAGCAACAAGGCCCCGCCCACGGCCAGAATCAGCCCCTCAGCCACTTCCCTTGCTGGCAATTCGCCGCTGTTCAAGCGCTGGTTCGCCCGCAATAACGTGGCCAACCCCTGCTGGCGCAACAGCCAGGCGCCAATGACGGCGGTCAGCAGCACCAGCCCGATGGTGTTCAACACCCCGATCAGGCCGCCGACCTTGATCAGAACCACCATCTCGGCGATGGGCAGAATAATGAAAAGAAAAAGGAAAACGGGCAAAATGCCTCCTTATAAAAACGATGCAGACACACAGAGAACGTAAACCACCTCTGAACTTAATTAGGGCAAACCATGAAACTTCAAGATTCAGTGATCGCAATCACCGGCGGCGGCCAGGGCCTCGGCCGCGCCATGGCAGAATACCTGGCAGCCAAAGGCGCCAAGCTCGCGCTCATCGACCTGATGGAAGACAAACTGGCGGAAGCCGCCGACGCCTGCAAACAAGCCGGTGGCGATGCAAAAACCTATGTCTGCAACGTCGCTAAAGAAAACGATGTTGAGAAAACCTTCCAGGCTATCATCAACGACTTTGGTCACCTGAACGGTCTGGTAAACAACGCTGGCATTCTGCGCGACGGCCTGATGGTGAAATTCAAGGACGGCAAACTGGAAAAACGCATGGAACTGGCCCAGTGGCAGTCCGTCATTGATGTAAACCTCACCGGCGTATTCCTATGCGGCCGCGAAGCCGCCACCCGCATGATCGAAAACGGTGACCAGGGCGTCATTATCAACATCGCCTCCATCTCCCGCGCCGGCAACATGGGCCAGAGCAACTACTCTGCCGCCAAGGCCGGCGTATCGGCCCTGGTGCCGGTCTGGGCCAAGGAACTGGCACGCTACGGCATCCGCTGCATGGGCATCGCCCCCGGCTTCATCGAAACCGAAATGACAGCCTCCATGAAACCCGAAGCCCTGGAGAAAATGACCGCGGGCATTCCGCTCAAGCGCATGGGTAAGCCGGAGGAAATCGCCTCTGCCGTGGCGTTCATCTTCGAGAACGACTACGTCTCCGGCCGTATGATCGAAGTGGACGGCGCACTGCGTCTCTAGTGCGCAGACGCATGAGGCTCTGAATGGACGAGTTCGACAAGGAACCGACAAAAGAGCAGAAAATCTGGCAGGTAGTGGCCGCCATTCCGCAAGGAAAAGTGGCCAGCTACGGCCAGGTCGCCGCCATGGCCGGCCTGGGCCGCCAGGCGCGCTTTGTTGGTCGGGCCCTGGGCAAACTGCCCGCCGGCCACAGCATCCCCTGGCACCGGGTTATCCGCAGCAACGGCCAGATCGCTTTTCCTGGAGGCACAGAAACCTGCCAGCTTCAAACCGAGAAGCTGAGACTGGAGGGGGTGGAGGTGTATAAAGGAAAGGTAAAGATGAAGGACTTTCAGTGGCAGCCCTGAGCCGAACGCCCAAGGCTGCCACCGAGACTAACAAAGACTCAGATCAAACCGCTTTGGCAGCAATGATCTTGTCGTGCCACTCAACCGGGCCGGTCTGGTGCACGGAGCTGCCACGGGAATCCACCGCTACGGTTACCGGCATGTCTTCCACTTCGAACTCGTAAATGGCTTCCATACCCAGCTCTTCGAAGGCCACCACTTCGGCACCCTTGATCGCCTTGGATACCAGGTAAGCCGCACCGCCCACCGCCATCAGGTATACCGCGCCGTGCTTCTTGATCGCATCAATAGCAACCTGGCCACGCTCGGCTTTACCGATCATGCCGGTCAGGCCGGTTTTCTCCAGCATGGTGTCAGTGAACTTGTCCATACGGGTGGCCGTGGTGGGGCCAGCCGGGCCAACCACTTCTTCACGTACCGGATCAACCGGGCCTACGTAATAGATGAAGCGGCCTTTCAGATCCACCGGCAGCTCCTCGCCACGTTCGATCATATCCACCATCTTCTTGTGGGCGGCGTCACGGCCAGTCAGCATTTTGCCAGACAGAAGAACAGTTTCACCGGGCTGCCAGTCTTTCACGTCTTCCGGAGTCACGGTGTCCAGGTTTACACGGCGCACGTTCTCACCCACTTCCCAGGTGATTTCTGGCCAGTCGTCCAGGCTCGGTGGTGTCTGCAGGGACGGGCCAGAGCCATCCAGCACAAAATGCGCGTGGCGGGTGGCGGCACAGTTCGGAATAATCGCCACCGGCTTGTTGGCCGCGTGTGTCGGAAAATCCTTAACCTTCACATCCAGAACCGTTGTCAGACCACCCAGACCCTGGGCGCCAATACCCAACTCGTTGACCTTCTCGAACAACTCCAGGCGCAACTCTTCAGATCGGTTGGACGCGCCACGGGCCTGCAGATCGTGAATATCGATCGGGTCCAGCAGGGCTTCCTTGGCCAGTTCCATTGCCTTCTCGGCGGTACCACCAATACCAATACCCAGCATACCAGGCGGACACCAGCCGGCACCCATCTGCGGCACCATCTTCAGCACCCAGTCCACCACCGAGTCAGACGGGTTCAGCATGGCAAACTTGGACTTGGCTTCAGAGCCGCCGCCCTTGGCTGCCACGTGCACGTCTACCGTGTTACCCGGCACCATCTTGTAATGGATGATGGCGGGGGTGTTGTCCTTGGTGTTCTGGCGCTTGCCGTCCGGGTCTGCCAGCACGGAGGCACGAAGAACATTGTCCGGGTGGGTGTAAGCACGGCGCACGCCTTCGTTGATCACGTCGTCCAGCGGCATGTCGCACTCGAATTTCACATCCATGCCAATGTTCACGAATACGGTCACAATGCCGGTGTCCTGGCAGATCGGGCGATGGCCCTGGGCACACATCCGGGAATTAATCAGGATCTGGGCCATGGCATCCTTGGCAGCCTGGGACTCTTCGCGCTGATAGGCCTCGTACACAGCCTGAATAAAATCCTTGGGGTGATAGTAGGAAATAAACTGCAGCGCATCGGCTACGCTTTCGATCAGGTCGTCCTGGCGGATAACAGTGGTCATAGTCGCCTCATCAGCTTTCTGATTATCGGAAGTGTGCGGAGCCACCCAGGCAGCCCCTGCTTATATAAGGAAGCGTGAGTTTACCAGAAATGAACCCGATAGGACTCGACAAACCCGCCGGTGCCCACTATTTTTCAGAAAGGCCACTCCGACTGTGCGGGGAGGGATTCCGAAAGCAGAATCACACTTTTGGCTGATCAACACTTGCCAGACTGTCGCTATAGTCAAAGCTACAGAAATTGGCTCAAGTGCTGGCTACAATTTCAGACAACGAACGAATTCATAAAAGCAGAACAGGCAAAAGCACGGAATTCAGGGGCCGACCGGTTCCGTCTACGCCGGATATAACGACACAACAACAGGAAAAGGTTCCACCCATGTTCAAGAAAACTCTAATAAGTCTTGCCGTGGCTTCTTCCCTTGGGTTGACTGGTTGCTTCGATAGCGCCGGCGATGGGGGTAATGCGAATCCCAATTATAAGATCAGTAATCCTGAACTGGATGGCAAAACGTGGCCGCTGTTCAATCCGGTGACTGGCCAATTGCCGCTGCCCAATGACCTGATTTTCCGTTCGGACAACCCGGCGACAAGCATCAACGAAGCGGACGGCTCGTTCAGCGTGGCCGACTCCGCCCCCCCTGTCACAACAGCCCTTAATCAACTGAGCGGTGCATCATCCATCGCTCCCGCTGTTGTGCAGTTTAACGGTCAGATCGATGAAGATTCTGTTGATTCTCGCGCCTTCATTCTCACGGACCCAGCAGATCCTACCAGCGTTATTCCGAACCCAAACCAGAACGTATTCTTGATTGAGCTTGAATACGCAAGCGGTGATCCGGTTCGCGGTCTGGGTGCCGGCGAGTCGCCAACCATTCCGCTGGCCATCACAGCCCAGGTAGCTGCTGGTGCCGCTCCACAGGATCTGAGTGGCCGCAATCAGGCGCAGGCCGGAGCCTATCTCTTCGGTTTAACCCAATCACCTGATTATGTGGCTGAAGTAGTCACGCTTGACGGCAATTCCGCAATACGCATCAACCCGACCAAGCCACTTAACCCGTTCAAGCGCTACCTGGTAGTTGTCACCAAAGAAGTGCTCGACGTTAACGGCGACCCGATTGTTCAGTCGCCACTCTATCGCGATGTAGCTGATCCCACTCGAGTTCTGGGCAACCCAACTGCTCTTGCTCCTGTACGTCAGATCGTGGATGGCTTCTGGGAGAAGGTAGCGGCCAGCTTCTTTGGTGTACCCAATCAGGCGAGACCAACGGCGCTCACTGAAGAAAGCATCGCTATCTCTTACAGCTTCACAACTTCAAATGATCAGCGTGTTCTGCAGTACATCGCTGACCCGAAGACCTTTTTTAAAGAGACGATCCTCGCATCCATCCGTTTCGATGCGGTAAAAGAGGCGCGGGATGAAGGAGAAACTGACTTCTTTACTTTGTTTGGCATCGGTAATGCTGCCGTAGCTGCAGAAGAGCCCACTGCTGATGGCCAAGCGGACGCACTGGTTGGAGCATTCACCGCCGGTGAACTGTTGCCAACACCTGCTGACCTCAGCTCTACCGCAGAGTTCGGTGCCCCGCAGGATGTGACTCAGGTATCGGCAATCGCGAGCCAGTTTGTCGATTTCGGTGACGTTAATATTGTTCAGGGTACCATCGACCTTCCCTACTATCTCGGGGTTCCAACCGGATCGTCGGATGCCGAAGGTTCCGTAATTAACACTCAAAGCTGGAAAGCCAATGCAGCCTTGGCGGCTGTCGCCGGCGATCAGCTTGGCGTTGAACTTGCGCAATCAGACCCAATGGTTAGTGAGGTCGTGAACTATCGATTCCCGTTCCCGGCCAAGACTCAAGACGTCACCGTTCCCATCATGGTTCTCTACCCGGCCGATTACGATGGCAGCACGCCGCTTGAAACCGTCATGTACATGCACGGCATTACCACTGACCGTAGTACCGCACTTACCTTTGGTAGTGCACTTGCTCATAACTCCGGGGTTGCCGTCGTCGTTATCGATCAACCGGTTCACGGTGTGACTCCGTTCAGTGCGGAAGCTCAGGCTGGCTTGGCAAATCAGTTGCTTGCTTCGGGGCAGTCCAGCGGTTTACCGGAGAGCCTTGCTCCGAACGACACTAATGTGCAAGCGGTAATCAATGGACAGATCGCCGTCGGTTTCGTCACACAGACCCTGATTACTTTCGGTGAAACCCCAGAAGATGCCGCTGCTGCAGCCCCAAGTGTTGTCAACGCCATAGCCGGAGGCATGAGTTCTGCTGACGTGCTCGGCGTAGCGGATCCTGTCCAGGCTGCACAGCTCGACGCGGCCGTTCGCGCTCTTCGATCCTTCGAAAACACCGTGGCTAACGCAGGCTCAACCGTTCCAGGCATTGCCAAAACCGAGCACGAAAGGCACTTCGATTTCACCGCCAACGCTGCAACCCAGCCGACTGCCATGACGGCAACCTCCGGGGAGTCCGGTAGTCTGTTTATTAACCTGACGAACTTTACCAACACCCGGGACAAGAACCGTCAGGCAGTGGTTGACCTACTCAACGTTCGTGCATCACTTGCAGGCCTTGACTTTGACGGCACCGCAGGTGCCGATCTGGATGCAGATAACGTTTATTTTGTCGGTCACTCACTCGGCACGATCGTGGGAGCGCCTTTCGTTGCAGTCGCCAACGAAACCGCAGCCACTGAGGATGACATTATTGCCGCTCAACTGCTGACGCCTGGCGCCGGCATCGTTCGTATGCTTGAAAACTCCCCGACCTTCGCACCACGGATTCTGGGTGGCCTTCAAGCAGCCGCAGGTCTTGAGCAAGGCGACGGCGCTCTGGAGACGTTCCTGAATGTATTCCAGGCTACCGTGGACTCCGTGGACCCGATCAACTTCACTGGCAGCCTGAATGCATCGGCTACACCGGTGCTGCTCTCTCAGGTAAATGGTGACAATGTAATTCCAAACGATGCGTTGGCAGCCCCTCTGGGTAACGCATTTGACGCTTACCTGTCTGGCACAGAACCACTCGCACGACTGTTAAATGCCAACAATGTCACAACTGCCGGTGTCCCGGTTGACCTTCCTGCGATAACTCGCTACACCGAAGGCACCCACAGTACGCCTGTGCTTCCGCAGGGCGGCCCTCTCGACGCGCTTGTCTTTACAGAGATGGTAAGCCAGACTGTGAGTATCATCGAAGAACTGGGAGGGGCTGGAACCGTCTTTCCTAACATTCTCGGTAACGCGAATTACGAGAACATCGTCCAGCAGGATTGAACACTTAACTCGTAAAGAAAAAAGAGGCGGCCTCTCAGGCCGCCTCTTTTTTTGTACCTCTAGCTAGCAAATAGCACGGGCGTCCGTTGTTGCAACGCCCGCGCTCTTCCCGCCTTACTCAGTCATGATCTGGATCGTCCCGTTGGGAATGAGATTCGCCTCAATCTCACCATCACTGAAGTACAGCTTCCGATAATCCTTCTCCGAGTAACGCAGTCCCTGATCATTGAAGTATGGGGATCCCTCATCACTCGACTGGGAGTAGCTCACCAGTCCATAAGCCTGAGGGCCCTCGTCTGTGAACTCCAGACCGAAATGCCAACTGGTCCCCCTGGCCATCAACCAACCTTCGCCAGGCTGATCAGAAAGCCCCGCCGTGTTACCAATGGTCGAAGGGGCAATCCTTGGAAATACCGTGTCTTCGGCAACAGGCGAGGCCACTACGCCAATCGCATTAAAGGCGCCATCAATAGTCCCGTCACCTCCATGCCAGGGAAACGACTGAAGCTGCTCAACTGGGGTACCACCAGGCGGCACTCCACCGCTCGGCTGATAGTATTGCACCTGCCCGAGCGCCACATCGTAGGCAATTCCAACGGAATCCAGAGCTTCAAGCCCTTCGGCAAGCGCTATCAACATTGCATCATCCGCCGTACCTTTAGTAGCTTCTGACGGCGACGCGGGGGTTGCAACGGGATCGCTAGGATCAAACGGAACGGTCAGGTCCGCCCCAAAACTGTTCCGGTAGTTAGCAATAAATACCCGGAACACATGGGCGCCAACGCTATCCACATCATATACGCCATTCCAGTCCTGCAGGACATCACAGGCCTCCTCCACAGCCCTGGAGCCACCGCCCGAAAGATTCACGGGGTCGCTGCCAATCAACGTACAACGGTCCCGCAACACGGGCAGGAACTCCTCTGCGTACCAGGTACGGTTGTTGTAGATCACGTTGATCAGATCAATCGCCCCAAACTTCCCATCTTGCCCAGCCGGCGCGCCGGCAGCAAATCCCGGATCAGAAGGGTTTTGCAACATTTTGATGCCGATACGGGTTCTTGGGTTCAGGGGCGTTTCTTCTGAGCCGAAGAGTGGGGAAAACCCTGTCAGGAAAGCATCCGGGTTGGTTGCCCAGTAACTGTCATTGGAGTTTTGCACCCAATCGGTACGAAGTAACTGAGGCCGTTTTTCATAGGGCACCAAACCGCCGCATTCACCCTCTACCCAATCATCGCGGGACTTACTTCCATCCAGCAAAGTCAGGCCTGCATTAAAGAGCTGATTGTATTCGGGGCTGACCTTTCGCTTAAAATCTACAACCGCCAGCGCAGCATCCGAAAGATGCGGCACCGAGCTGCTGTCAATGTAATAGGCGTTGCCCTGATCATCCGCGTAGGTGGTATTTGTCCAGAATGTGGTGCCGCAATTCTGGAACACTTGCCGGAACTCAGCCAAAGTACTGGCCCGGCTCATTTGCAGCCAGGTATCCAATAGCCGCTGAGTAGAGGCATTCGCATCCCGATAGGTGTATGCAGTACCCGCTGCGCCCCAGGCGGGGAGGCCGCCGCTGGTTACCGCATCAGCGGCCAACATAGGGCCATACTCTGAGAAGTAGAACGTCTTCTCAAGAATAGTTGGTGTTGGAGAGCCGTTGTTCACCTCGATTCTGTAGGTTTCCGAGGTTATGGGCCGCTCCTGACCATCCTTCAGGTAAGTGAAGTTATCGCCGTCTTTGAGTTTCAATTCATATAACGTAAAACGGCGGCTAGTGGTTACCGTATGAGACCATGCCAGATTCTCATTGAAATTAATCAATGGAATCGCGGTACCCAGCAGCCCCGCTCCGTTGGTATTCAGGTAGCCAGGAACGGTCATCTGGACCTGGTATAGCCTCCTGTGGCCGGTGTAGGGAAAATGCGGGTTTGCCAGCAACGCACCTTTACCCTGCTCCGTCAGATCTCCACCAACACCCCAGGCGTTACTACCAAGCCCGAAATCCTGATAATCGATTTGATTGGCCGCGTTTGACGTTGCGTTTGCAACCAGTTTCCGTAGCATTTCATCGGAAGAGGTATCTCGTGAGGCCGCATCCATCACCGGTGTTGGAGAAGGTGATTCGCCGTCCGGCACTGCCAGGAATACGGCTCCCGTGGCAAACAAAGCGCCACTGGCGTATTGACCGACGATCCGGTAGTGAGCAAACAGATCAACAGGTGTGATCTCTTTTACCCAAGGTTGATTCCGGCACTCCGGAGGTAAATCTGCCGACTCTGTTTCTTTCACATACTTATTGTAGCCAGCGGTAAATCCCTCGATGAGGGCTCTGGTCTCACTACTGAGGCTCGGATATTCAGCTTCGGCGCCACTCAGAATTTTCTGGGCCTTAAAACTGAAATCATTGATGATGTTGATATCCCCGGGCCCTGGCCCAAAATACTTTGCTCTCTCGCTCCTGGCCTTGACGATTGCCTCCGCCAACAAACACACATTGTCCTGAGTTTGGGCGTAACCCGCGCCGAATGCCGCCGATGCGAGGTTGTCGGCTTTGACGTGAGGCACACCATTGGTGGTTCTGCGAATGGTAGCGTTGAACTTACCGTCTGCGGGGAATAGCGTTTCGTCGACACTTGAACCGGAACCCGATGAGCTGCCGCCAAAACAACCGACTAACAACATGCTGGAAGCAAGCATTACTCCAGCAGCTTTCAATACACCCAGGTGGGCGTGTTGAGAACTATCGCTTAGCCATCTCATAATAAATCGTCCATTGTAATTGTTGGATAGGAGCCAAAAACCTGACTCACTATCACAAATTAGCAGACGACTTTAGTTTTTGCCCGTAAATGAACGCCAATTCACTCTTTAATCTGACGCCGCAACATGCCGAATTGGATAACCTAACTGCCGCTGCCCCACACCATCCCCCCGATCCCTCTCAACCACCATCCGCCGAGCCTTAATCTGCGGATGCTCCGCCGCCTCCTCAATCGTCAAAACCGGCTCCACACAAGCATCCACCTCGGCAAAAGTTGCCCGCCAATCGGCAAACGTTTTCGCTCCAATCTTCTCTTTAATGGCATCTTTCAAGTTCTGCTGATGTTCAGGGTTCTGGCTCAGTGCAAAGCTCTTCATCTCGCTGAGCCCGAGCGTGTCACATAACCTTGCGGAGAACTGCGGCTCCAGGCTGCCTACTGACAACCACCGGCCATCGCTGGTCTGGTAGTAATCGTAGAAGGTGCCACCGTTGAGCATTCCACCCTCCGGCTTCTGGGGCTGGCCGCCGGCCAGGGCGGCGGCGCCGGCCATGGCGTTGAGGGAGAAGGCGGCGTCGGTCATGCTGATGTCGATGAAGGCGCCCTGCCCGGTTTGCTGGCGCTGGATGACCGCAGCGAGAATGCCCATCACCGCGTGGTGAGAGCCGCCGGCCACGTCGGCAATCTGGATCCCCATGGGGGGTGGGCCGCTGTCGGCGCGGCCGCAGTGGCTGGCGACGCCGGAGATGGCCAGGTAGTTGATGTCATGGCCGGCGCGGTCTTTGTAGGGGCCGGTCTGGCCGTAACCAGTAATGGCACAGTAAATCAGATTCGGGTTGATGGCTTTGAGGGTTTCGTAGCCAATGCCCAGCCGATCCATCACACCCGGGCGGAATTGCTCCACTACGATGTCGTAGTCTTTGACCAGTTCTTTCACCTTCTCCACGCTCTCAGGCTGTTTCAGGTTGAGCTGGAGTGTCTGCTTGCCACGACTGAGGTACGAGAAGGTGGTGCTGAACTTGCCATCAAACGGGGGCATTACCTTGGCCAGGTCTACCCTGTCCGGCGCTTCCACACGCAGCACCTCCGCGCCCATGTCGGCAAGCATCATGGTGGCGTAGGGGCCGGGTAACAGGGTGCTGAAATCGAGTATTTTCAGGGCGTTCAGTGGTCCTGCCATGGTCGTCTCCATTGGTTGATCTGAGGTATTGTTATTACTGTGGCTCATGCTGCCGGGTTTTGCAGAGGGGGCCAACTGCCGGTTCCTTCATTCCCATTGGCAGAATCTTCCATCTTTCGCGAAATCAGATGGTTGCATTGTCCCTCGGGGCACTTATGATGAACATCGTTTCCATCAATGGCACCGGTTATGTCTACCCTTACGGTTTCAAAGCATTTCGTTGAAGCATCCCTCTCCGGCGCGGAGCGCCTGGGGCTGGATAGCCGTGCGCTGCTGCAGGAGGCCGGCATTTCGCCGGATTTGCTGCGCATAGACATGGCCCGGGTAAGCAGCGACCAGTTCAGCCGGCTGATGCAGGTGATCTGGAACCGCACCGGTGACGAGTTTATGGGCATGGGGCCGCGTAAGGCCCGCACCGGTACCTTTGCCACCATGTGCGCCCTGGTGATTAATTGTCAGACGCTGGAAGAAGTCTACGAGCAGGCGTTCCGCTTCTCCCGCCTGTTTGAGCCCATGGTGAGCATGGAACTGGAAGTTAACGAGGACAACGCCCGGCTGGTGGCCCGTATCGAGGGCGAGATTCACGACCCAAGCTATTTCCTGCGCGAGAGCATCCTGGTGATCTGGCACCGCCTGGGCAGCTGGCTGATTGGCCAGCCGGTCGAGCTGGAGAAGGCGGAGTTCAACTATCCCCGCCCCGAGCATGGCGATGAGTACCGCCATATCTTCCATTGCCCACTGGCGTTCGACTCCGACTGCATCGCCCTCACCTTCAGCAAGCGTTTTCTCTCCGCCCCGGTGATTCGCGACAAGCCGGAGATGCGCCAGTTTCTGAAAACCTCGCCTGCGGATCTGTTATCCCGGCCGGACGAAAGCAACACCTGGACAGGTAGAATTCGGGGGCTGATTGGCCGGGATTTTTCCAAGCCCATGCCAGATTTTGACTGGATTGCCCAGGAGCTTCACACCAGCCCGCAAACACTCAGGCGGCGGCTCAAGCAGGAGAATACGTCGTTCCAGGAGATCAAGGATCTGCTGCGCCGGGATATGGCCATTTACTACCTGAGCCATCAGGAGTTGCCGATCAACGATATTGCCGAGCGGGTGGGCTTTACAGAGCCGTCAACGTTTCACCGGGCCTTCAAGAAGTGGACCGGTGTCACCCCGGGCGCCTGGAGGGAGGGCGAACGGGGTGACCTGGCCGAATAACGTCCAGAGCCTGCCAACCGGTGCGGATCAGGAGCCGGAACTGCCCTGCTGCAAATTGCGAATCAGCCGGCCCAGGGTAAGGGCAATCTCATTCACCTGGTTTCGGCTTTGAGCCAGCTGGAACAGCCGGGAGCCATCCCTGGGATCATAAATCCAGCAGGCACCCACTGCGGGTTCACAGTCCCAGCGGGGCTGTGGGTTTACGCCAAATACCGGCAATGAAACAGACTTCCGGACGGTTGTGTCATCGGTGTTCCGGGTGATTTCCTGAATATTCAGGTTACCGTTGGCAACGCTCACCCGGTACCGGATGTCTGCCGGCCGGTCCAACCGCACCACGGTTTTGTCCCTGCGCCAGCCAGCGGTGTCCAGCAGTGCATTCAGATGTATGGTCAACGCCTCCCGGTCTGAGCCGGCCAGGTACAGCTGGCGCAGGCTATTCAGCTCCTCGCCGCCCGCAGGCTCGATGATGGCCACCGGTTCTCTCACTTCGCCGTTGCCGCCGGCGAGTGCTCTCACACTTTCCCGGTTCTGTTTCTCGATATCGGTGATCAGCTTGAGAGACTGCTGATAGTGCGGCCCATCTACCCCTGCCTGGCTGACATATGCTTCAAGGGCAGCCCGGGCCTCGTTAAGATGCCCAGCCTGCAGCATGGCCCGGCCCCGGTAGAAGAAATAGTCGGCTGGTTTTTCGCCATCCATCTTCTGCAGACGGTTCAGGTATTCACTGGCCTCGCCCCAGCGCTCAGTCGCAACGGCTTCTTCAGTCGCCAGCATCAGGCGACGGATCTCATGCTCCGGCGCCAACGACTGCCCTTGGGCTGGAACTGTGGCCAACGAGACCACCATCGCCAGGCCTGCCAATAATGACCGCCCACCGGCCAGGCTTACAATTCTGGGTGACAACATACCGCTACTCCTGATTGTCATTGGTGCCTTCTTCCGCCACTTCTGGTGCGTCGCTACCTGCGTCTGTAGGCGCGTCAAGCTCGGCATGCTTCGGCTCGCCGGAATCGGCATCTTCGTCATCCGCATCCACCTCGGCCTGGTCCACAATGGCCTTGGGCAGTTCCTTCTTTACCCGAACCCCAAGTTCCACAAACCGGTTGGCCTGGGAGATCAGATTACCACGGCCACGAGTCAGCGTATTCATGGCGTTATCATAGGTGCCTTGAGCCGTGTGCAGCTGGGTGCCCAAACGCTCCATGGCCTCCACAAACACCCGAAGTTTGTCGTAAACGGCGCCAGCCCGGTCGGCAATCCGACGGGCGTTCTGGCTTTGTCGCTCGTAACGCCAGATATTTTCAATCGTCCTGAGGGTCGCCAGCAAGGTGGTGGGAGTCACCACAATAATCTTTCGCTCGAAGGCTTCTGCGAACAGGTTCTCGTCTTGCTGGAATGCTGCCACAAAGGCTGGCTCGATTGGCATGAACAGCAGCACGAAATCCGGAGAATGCAGGCCATTAAGCTGGCTGTAGTCTTTCTCACTGAGGCTCCGGATATGGCTGCGCACCGCCTCTACGTGTTGCTTGAGGGCTTCGTCACGGGCGCTGTCTTCCTCGGCCACTACCCACTGCTGGTAAGCCAGCAGTGACACTTTCGAGTCTACCACCAGGTTGCGCTGGTCCGGCAGATGTACGATGACATCGGGGCGCAGTAACTGGTTGTCTTCGTCCCGGTAGCTGCCCTGGGTTTCGTATTCTACGCCTTTGCGCAGGCCTGAGCGTTCCAACACTCGCTCAAGAATCAATTCCCCCCAGTTGCCCTGTACTTTCTTGTCGCCTTTGAGGGCGCGAGTCAGGTTGGCGGCTTCCTCGGTAATCTGGCGGTTCAGATCCTGCAGCGATTTAATTTCGCTTCGCAGGGCCTGGCGATCCCGGGTTTCGGTGATGTATACATCCTCAACCCGTTTGCGGAAGTCCTGGAGCTGGTCCCGGAACGGGTTGAGCAGGGAATCCAGGCTGGTTTTCGACTGCTGACTGAAGCGCTCGCTTTTCTGGTCAAAGATGCGGTTGGCCAGGTTCTCGAACTCCTGTTTGAGGGCGTCCCGGTTTTTCTCAAGCAGCTCCATTTTTTCCGCTGCCGAGCGGCGCTCTTTGTCAAGGGTCACCTGTTGTTCCCGGAGCTCCACTTTCAGCTGGTTGAACTCATAGCTCAGGCTCTCGGCCCGCAGTCGGAGATCCCGGTTCTCCTGCTCCAGCTGGCTTAACCGGTCCCGGCGACTGGCCAACTCCGAATCTGTAGAGGCCAATCGGTTCTCCAGACTGGTGGCTTTCTGGCGCCAGGTCTCGAGACTGTTATCCCGCTCCAGCAGGGTTTGCCGCTGCTGCTCTATCTGCTGTTCCAGATGGCTTACCTGTTGATGGTGCAACGCCTGAGCCTGATCCGATTCGCGCAACAGGACATTCTGATCAGACAACTCCTGTGCCTTCAGATCCAGCGCGGCACGAACTTTGCGCACTGTCAAAGCGGCCCAGACCAGGCCAGCAAACAAGGCGACGCACGCCACCAGAAGCGTGATAATCCAGCCGGCCAGCCATTCGGGGCGTAGCTCCATAAGATTGGTCAGGGTATCGACCACAGCGTGAAACTCCTTTCGTAGCGTGTTAACACCAAAGATTTTCAATGGTTAGTGTTAGCGAACCAGTCTACCCCAAGCGCGGAACTTTTTGCCCGTTAAACCCTCATTACCTGTGCCGATCTCAGTTCCGCCCTCGACTGATCGGCATTTCCGGCAAGTGACGGGATCCGCTTCTTTACGGCTAACGTAAATTGCTCTACAAGGAATAAAAGGATCTCTCAACGGCGCAGGGTTCCGAACCCTGAACGCGCCAAGGCAGGACCAGCACATGCTCAAGGCACTCTGGAGAAAACTGGGCGTAGATAACATGCCGGCAACAGGTGCGGGATGCATGGATGACGCACTTTGCACCTCAGATGCGCACTCGGGGCGCGAGTCTGTACGGGTATTGCCTCACATCACCCACACCGGCGAATTTCACCTTGAGCGCCTGACCCAACTTCTCAACTCTCGCTATGGCCAGTCAGTGCCCACAAATGAACACAGCGCTGTGAGCGACCAGACGCTGAAAGACATCGTAGGCTTTGCCTCCCGCATTCAGGATCAGGATATCCAGCGCGAACTGTTGCTGTTCTATCTGAATTGCTCCCCGGTGATCCAGGAATTTCTCCGCTCGGAAACCGCCCTTGGACAGGAACACCTGATTTCGCCCTGAGTCGATTTTCAAGGCCTTAACCAACTGTAAAGTATTCACACAGGTCACGTGTAGTATACTTTGCCGCCTGATTCAGAAACACATTCACAGGCTGCATTCGCAATCGGTCGCAGAAACCGCTTCTGCAGCCAGCTCAGGGGAAATCAATGGGTTACAGGTTCTTCCATACTCGGCGCTTCCTGATGTTCGTTATTCCAACCATGGCGCTTGTGATCACCGGCTGCTCGGCAGATCGTTACTTCATGGTCCCCAAACATAACATGGAAGACTTGAGAACGTCGGTACAAACCCAGAGAGCCACGCAGGTGACGATGGAAAACAACGCCACCGTGAGGCATGAGCAACTCCTCCACAAAAGTGACACTGCCACACAAACCATTCTCGATGCCATCGCTACCCAGGTTGAAAGGCCCGTTTGCCCACCGGCCGCAGCACCGGTTTGCCCTGCAGTTGCAGAGAACCAGGGGCGCGCCGACAGGCTTAAAGGTAAAGTGATTGTGGGGGAAATAGAGAAGTTTTACCTGGCGGGCCCTGGGCACATCTACACCGCACGCATTGACAGTGGCGCAGAGACATCCTCGATTCACGCACGTAACGTCAAACGTTTCGAGCGGGATGGCAGCAACTGGGTACGCTTTGAAGTACCTGTGCCCGGTGCAGACGGCGAATGGGTCACCATGGAGCGGGAGATATCGCGCCGTGTTCGGGTCATTCAGGCCAGTGCCGAAGAAGCCGAACGGCGCGTGGTGGTTGAGCTCCAGTTTGCCATCGGCGACCACCAGCAAGTGGCCGAGTTTACCCTGGCCGACAGGACTAACCTGACCTACGAGGTACTGATTGGCCGGAACGTTTTACGGGATGTCATGCTCATTGACGTGGGTAAGGAATACGCCACGGAACTTCCTGACTCCTACCGTAGGCAAGCCGTTAACGGAGATGACTCATGACCGTCCGCTCCAGAGCGCCTTTCTACGCATTTGTTATGCTACTGATCGCCGCCGGCGTTTCCATTGCCACCTGGCGTCACATCGAGCTTGGTGTCCCCTGGATGACGGGCGAGCAACGGCCGGTCTGGATGATTGAGGCGCGGGTTGATTTTCTGGGTCAGGATGAAGCCGCACAGATCAGTTTGCATGTTCCCGAGCACCCGCCGGGGTTCAGCATCCTCACCGAACAAGCAGCGTCCCCCGGCTATGGCTTCTCTATTATCGAAACCTCTGGCAGCCGGCGCGCCGAGTGGACCAAACGGGATGTCTCCGGCCCCCAGACACTCTATTTCAAAGCCCAGTTTGTGCCTGATGACAGTGCCGGGGAATCCGCGCGGTCACGAAAACCGAGGCCAACCCCCACCTTTTGGGAAGAACCCCAGGCTACCGCAGTCCGCGAAGTACTGCGCCAGGCTAACGAACGCTCCAGCTCTCCGGAAAGCCTGACACGGGAGCTAATCCGGCTGCTTCAGCCTGACAGCCGAACCCAGAACACCACCCTGCTGGTGGCTGACGACAACTACCTGCAAATGCTGGTTCGAATGCTGAATCATGCTGGCATCCCAGCCCGCACCGCCGACGCACTCAAACTGGAAGATGCCCGCCGCCGCCAGCAATTGATGCAGTTCCTGCAGATACATAACGGTGACCGCTGGCTCACCTTTGACCCAAGAACCGCCGAACAGGGGGTACCGGAAAACCTGCTGCTGTGGCGCCAGGGGTCGGAGTCGCTGCTTGATGTGGTGGGCGGCGACAACTCCCAGGTAAGCTTCTCCATGCTCCGGCAGACGGTGCCCGCACTTCAGCTGGCCACCCTGGAGGCCAACAAGAACGGCCTTGGGGTACTGGGGTTCTACCAACTCCCGATCGAAGAGCAAAGCATGTTCCGGATGCTACTGCTACTGCCCATCGGGGCTCTGATCGTGGCATTTATGCGGATTGTTATCGGGGTTCGCACCTCCGGCACATTCATGCCCGTGTTGATTGCCGTGGCGTTTGTTCAGACAACCCTGGTGCCCGGACTGATCGCTTTCCTGTCGGTAGTCGCTATTGGTCTGCTGTTACGAGGCTATCTCTCCAGCCTCAACCTGCTTCTGGTTTCACGAATATCTGCGCTGATCATCCTGGTGATCTTTATCACCGCCGGACTCAGTATTATCGGCTATCAAATGGGCTTCAATACCGGCATGACCGTCACTTTCTTCCCGATGGTGATCATTGCCTGGACCATTGAACGAATGTCCATACTCTGGGAAGAGGAAGGTGCCCGCGAAGTTATGGTACAAGGCAGCGGCAGCCTGTTTGTCGCAATTTGTGCCTATCTGGCCATGAACACGTCGCTGGCCGGGCACCTGACATTCAACTTCCCGGAACTGCATCTGGTGGTGCTGGGATTGATCCTGCTGATGGGGCAATACACCGGTTACAAGCTCAGCGAATTAAGGCGCTTTACCCCGATGAAGGCCTACGACTGATATGGACTGGATTTCCCCCAGAAAACTGAAAAAGCTTGGCATCCTGAACATGAACCGGCGAAATGTGGACTACATTTCCCGGTACAATGAACGGGAGTCTTATCCGCTGGTTGATAACAAGCTGAAAACCAAGCTGGCAGTCAGCGAATACGGCGTCAAAACCCCGGAGTTGTTGCAGGTAGTTCGCCAGCAACACGAAATATCCCATTTTCGGGAAATTGCCGAGGGGCTCGCTGGCTTCGCCATCAAGCCCGCCAAAGGTTCCGGTGGCAAAGGCATTACCGTGATCACCGGGCGAGATGGCGATGACTACGTCAAGGCCTCTGGCGCCCGTATTTCCGTGGCTATGCTCGAACGCCATCTGACCAACATTCTGGCCGGCCTCTATTCCCTGGCAGGAACGCCAGACGTCGCGATTGTGGAAGATCTGGTACAGTCCACCCCCTCCCTCGCCAGATACTCCTTCCAGGGCGTTCCGGATATCCGCATCATTATCTTCCAGGGTTATCCGGTGATGGCCATGCTGCGACTGGCCACCAAGGATTCCGATGGCAAAGCCAACCTGCACCAGGGAGCCGTTGGTGTTGGCCTGGACATAGGCACCGGCCGCAGCCTCAACGCGGTTCAGTTCAATCGCCCGATCACCCTGCACCCGGACACTGGCCTGGCATTGGAAAACATCCAGATTGACAGCTGGGAAGACATGCTGGAAATGGCGTCCCGATGCTATGAAGCCACCGGGCTGGGCTATATGGGCGTAGACCTGGTGGTCGACACCCAGAAAGGCCCCCTGCTGCTGGAACTCAACGCACGCCCTGGCCTGGCCATACAGATGGCTAACGGGGAGGGGCTGTTACCCAGGCTGAGAAACATCGAGGCCCTCAAGCGCCCCCATTTCAGCCCCAGGGAGCGTGTTCAGTACGCGATGGGAGCTTTCGGGAAATTCTGACAAATGGCAGGCCACAAAAAACCGGAGCACCAGGCTCCGGTTTTTTGTGGCCGTGAAGGCTGCTCCGTCAGAGCAGCTCACCGCGTTGCAACAACAGTTTTCGTTCGTGTGTCAGGCCTTTCAACAGGCCCCATGTCATGATCAGCAGCACGACAGTGAACGGCAGGCCGGCACTGATGGCCACCGCCTGAATGGCCCCCAGGGCGTCGTCACCGCCACCAAAGATCAAGGCTGCGGCAATCGCACCTTCCATCACCACCCAGAACACACGCTGAGCCGTCGGTGCATCGGTCTTGCCACCGGCCGTAATGCTATCGATGACCAGTGAGCCGGAATCCGACGATGTTACGAAGAACACCAGCACCAGAACAATGCCCACAAAGGAGATGATTCCGGTCAGCGGCAGGTTGGCGAACATCTGGAAAGTCGCCAGCGAGACTTCTGTCAGGCCGTCCTCTGCCAGTGCACCCATGCCTTGCTGGATCTGATCCAGGGCGGAGCCACCAAACCCACTCATCCACACGGTGGTAATCAGGGTTGGGATGATCAGTACCGCAGTTACAAACTCGCGCACTGTCCGGCCCTTGGACACCCGGGCGATAAACATACCCACGAACGGTGACCAGGAAATCCACCAGGCCCAGTAGAAGACAGTCCAGCCCTGGAACCAGGCCTCGTCTTCACGGCCAAACGGATTGCTCAGAGGCACCACGTTAGCCACGTAGGTGGATGAAGTAATCCAGATGGTCTCGACGATGGCCAGGGTCGGGCCAGCGAAAATCACGAAGGCCAGCAGGACGCCAGCGGTGACCATATTGATGTTACTGAGCACCTTGACGCCGCCATCCAGACCGCGAAGCACCGAAATCAGCGCCAATGCCGTGACACCAACAATAATGGCCATCTGAACATTGATCCCGGCGCCCATACCAAACAGGTAGTCCAGGCCCGAGGCAGCCTGCTGCGCACCAAAGCCGAGGGACGTCGCCAAACCAAAGATGGTGGCGACCACTGCCAGCACATCAATGACATGCCCAGGCCAGCCCCACACTTTATCTTTCAGGAGCGGGAAAAAGGCTGAGCGGATGGTCAGCGGCATGTTCTTGTTGTAAGCAAAGAACGCCAACGACAAGGCGACCACAGCATAGATTGCCCATGGGTGCAGACCCCAGTGGTACAGAGTCGCGCCCATGGCCATGTTACGGGCCTCGGCCGAGTTCGCCTCTACATTGAACGGCGTCTCATACCAGCCGGTGTAGTAAGCCACGGGTTCTGCTACGGCCCAGAACATCAGGCCAATCCCCATACCCGCTGCGAACAACATGGCAAACCACGACATTGTCGAGAATTCCGGCGTTGCCTCCTGACCGCCAATCCGTATTTTGCCTACGGGCATGAAGATCAGGGCCAGGCTAACCACCACAAAGATGTTGGCACTGATCAGGAAGAACCAGTCAAAGGATCCGATAATGTCCCACTTCATGCCGTCCAACGTTTCCTTGGCGGCTGTCGGGAACATCAGGGTTGCTATGACAAACAGCACAACAATGACTGATGTGACCGGGAATACCCAGTTATGGAGGTCCAGTCCAAACGGTCTTATGTTGTCCTGGCCTGCGACGTAATCCGTCTGATATTCGTCTTTCACTACCTCGCCCACGTTGGCGCCTCCTGGTCTGGTGTGACGATTGAATATTCGTTCGGGTTCATTAGCTGTGAATCTATCCTCATAGATTACAAGCTAGTCATCTTATTATTTTGAGCTCAAAACATCAAAAGTTGACATGTGTCATCACTGCACATTCAAGCATAGACCAGATTTCAGAGGCGAAAGTACAACCGGACATCTATCTGAACCCCTCCGCACTGCAAGCCGTAAGATATACTTGAACCCACGCCAATTTGGCGTGACCCGTACCAACCACAGAGGTATCCATGGCGAAAACCACCACCTTCCCGCTGCGCTACTCGGCCTATGTAATCAGCATTGCCGGTCTGATCATTTCCTTACCGATCACTTTGTGGGCAGGCGCTGGATACGTTATTCCATTGATTTTCGCTGGATTGACCACCCTGGGAACCTGGGATTTGCTCCAGAGAAGTCATACGGTAAGTCGCAACTATCCGATCATGGCGAACTTTCGCTACCTGTTTGAGTCCGTGGGGCCGGAGATCCGGCAGTACTTCATCCAGTCAGACACCGAAGAACGGCCATTCTCCCGGGAACAACGCACCATTGTTTACCAACGGGCCAAGAACGTACTCGATAAGAGACCGTTTGGCTCACAACTCGGCATGTATGAGGAGGGGTTCGAATGGATGAACCATTCCCTTACACCAAGCAAGTTGAGCTCCAGCGACTTCCGTATTGTGATCGGCAAGAACTGCGACAAGCCCTATAGCGCCAGCGTATTCAACATTTCCGCCATGAGTTTTGGCTCGCTGTCTGCCAACGCCATTCTCAGCCTGAATTCCGGCGCTCGCAAAGGCGGGTTCTACCATGACACCGGCGAGGGCTCTATCTCCCGTTACCACAGGGAGCCAGGCGGCGATCTGGTTTGGGAAATTGGTTCCGGCTATTTCGGCTGCCGACATCCGGACGGCAGCTTTAACCCGGATATGTTCCGGGAAAATGCCTGCATTGATCAGGTGAAAATGATAGAGGTCAAACTATCCCAGGGAGCAAAGCCCGGCCATGGTGGCATATTGCCTGGAGAAAAAGTAACCCCGGAGATAGCCGAAGCCCGCGGCGTTCAGATGGGCGAAGACTGCGTATCTCCTGCCAGCCATTCCGCTTTTTCCAACCCGGTGGAACTCTTGGAGTTTCTGGAGCAGCTTCGCGAACTCTCCGGTGGCAAGCCGGTCGGTTTCAAACTGGCCATTGGTCACCCCTGGGAGTGGTTTGCCATTGTTAAAGCCATGCTGGCAACCGGCAAGAAGCCTGATTTTATTGTGGTAGACGGCGGCGAAGGAGGAACCGGTGCCGCGCCCCTCGAGTTCATCAACCGGCTGGGCATGCCCATGACCGAAGCCCTGTTGCTGGTACACAACACCCTGGTAGGCACCAACCTTCGGGAAGACATCGCCATTGGCGCCGCCGGAAAGATCACCTCGGCCTTTAACATCGCCCGCACCCTGGCACTCGGTGCAGACTGGTGTAACGCCGCTCGCGGCTATATGTTTGCCCTGGGATGCATCCAGGCCCTTAACTGCCATACCGGACGCTGCCCCAGCGGGATAGCCACCCAGGACCCACGCCGGGGCACCAAGCTGGATGTGCCGCTTAAGAGCGAGCGGGTATTCAACTACCACAAGAACACGCTGGACGCCCTTCAGAACCTGCTGGAAGCTTCTGGCCTGAAACACCCCTCCGAACTGGGCCCCGAGCATATTGTCCGGCGCGTCTCCAAAACGGAAATACATAGCTATCTGGACCTGTTCCCGTTTCTGGAACCCGGCGCCCTGCAGGAAGGCAAAACCGGCCTGACGGTATTCGACAAATACTGGGAAGAAGCCCAGCCCGATACCTTTGAGCCGCCGGAATTCATCCTGAAACTGCGGGAAACCAAACTGCGATAACCCGCCGAAGAAAATCACCAGCTCCCTGTTTATTTTTATCGTGGGCTGGTGTAGACTTCGCTCCCGCTAAGCCACTGAGATAAACCTCTTTTCTTGGTGGACCGCAGTTTACGGGGCGTAGCGCAGCTTGGTAGCGCACTTGCATGGGGTGCAAGGGGTCGTAGGTTCAAATCCTACCGTCCCGACCAGAATTCCCTACACAAAACCCGGGCCGAAAGGTCCGGGTTTTGTTGTTTCTGGCTCATCAATTCTGACAACGTTATGTGCGAACCTGAACTGTCAAGGAATCCTTGACAGCTGCCTAGAACTGTAACCCTGTAGTTATCATCACGGCAGCCGCACCAAGAAAGGAAAGCTCCGAGGATACATGCTGCCCTCGAACCCCCACCGCAGGAATAATAGCGGGCGCTACGCCCAGGTGATTCAGCGGAATCTTATCCCGATACTCGCCCCGATACCCGTGCATCAGCCCACCGGTCACCTTGGCAAACACTGGCCCCGGCCCGAAATCAAAGTACCGGCCGGTGAAAACATACGCTGAACGCTGGCTGAAAGAATTCAGAAAGCTTGCTCCGCCAACCACCCAATCGTCCTCACGGGCATATTCCAGCGAGACCAGTTTCTGGTCGTTGTTGTGTTCCGGTTTGGGATTGTGGTGGGTTGTGAAAACACTGGTTTGCAGCAACCAGCGGGATTCATTGGCGTGCGCAGTATTGGCTGCGAGAACCACAATCAAGAAAATCAGTAATCTGGTCACGGAATAGCCCCTCATTTCTGCAGGCTGAATGGTAACCACCCGAGTACCGAAGTTCAATTTGCAAAGGATTACGGCTTGAACAGCTTTCGCCCTATGGGTAGCGCGGCGGCGATGGCAACACCGGAGGCGCCGAACGCCAGTGCGAAACCGCCCAACTCCAGCAGAAGGCCGAACATCAGCGGTGCCAGAAAGTGGATGGCGCGGTTGGCCATCAATCGCATTCCCAGCGCACCGGAGCGCTTGGCGCGGTCAACCGACTCCGCAAGAATAACCATGGACAAAGGCTGGGTAAGTCCTGAGCCGATACCGACCAGCACCGCGAGCAATCCCATGACGACAACCTGCTCCGTTGCACCCAGAAGCGTGATACCTGCAGACACAGTGACCAGTGACAAAAACACCGTATTCACACGGCCGCCGGCGAGTTGGATGATCGACGCCATGAACGGACGAATCACCATGGACACCCCCGCCCTGAGGCTCACCAATATCCCGATGATCACCGGGCTGATTGCAAGGCTCTCCAGATAAACTGGAAGGTAACTACCGTAAACACCGAGGGCAAACATGCCCAATACTGTCACCAGAACCGACAGCTGTACGCCGCGATTCGATTGCATCAAAGCCCACTGGGCCCGGAATCCTGCCTGCTTTCGAGTAACCTGAATGCGTTCAGTGGCCTGGCCGGTCAACCAGAACCCTACCACGCCGGCTACCAGCGCAAACGCTGCCATCACCAGAAACGCGTAGGCCGTTCCGCTGGCGCTCAGCAACAGCCCTGCCAGCAGAGGGCCGATCACCTGTCCGCCGGAAAGCCAGGTGGAGTACCAGCCAAAATACTTCTCAAGGCGCGGACCCGCGCCCAGGTTGGCAATAATGGTTTGTGCCGCCAGAACCATCTGGAGATGCGCCAGACCAACCAATAGCTGTCCCAGGACCAACCCGCCAAAACCAGGCCAGAGATGCATGGCCAGAAGCCCCGCCACCATCAGGCTGGCACCGGTTATCAGTGTTGCGCGACCGCCGAAACGACTGACCACCCCACCCAGCGGAATAGCAAGGGCCAGAGGTAACAGATACTGGGCACTCAGGACGGCACCAAGCACCAGGGGAGAGGCCCCCAGCTGCAGGCCGTAGACCGGGACCACGACGATCAGCATGGAGTACACAACAAAGCAGAGCGTCAGTGACAGGCACACTGCGAAGAAGGTTTGGGTGGATTCGGCTTCGGTGGTTTTGCTGGGTGCGGGTGTGTTCAATGTGGGCCAGCGGTGCGATTGGAGAAGTGAATTTAGAGTGAGATGTTAGCGCAGGATGGGGTCGCTTGCTACGTGGCTACGGGGTCGCTACGGGGTCTGTCCCCGAATGGGGACTGACCCCAATCGCACCAGGTATCGGGGGTTTGGAGATGGGCCGAGGTAAAAGGGGGTCAGTCCCATTCGGGGACAGACCCTTTAGCTACGGGGTCTGTCCCCGAATGGGGACTGACCCCAATCGCACCAAGCATCGGGGTTCGGAGATTGACCGAGGTAAAAGTGGGTCAGTCCCCGTTCGGGGACAGACCCTTGGGGACAGACCCTACTCGGCGGAGGCGATCAGGCTGGCGTTGCCGCCCGCGGCGGTGGTGTCTATGCACAGGTGGCGTTCGATCACGTAACGCTGGTCCAGTTTGTGCTCGGTGATGATGGGCAGCAACGCACCATCGCGCCGGGCGAGGGCCTGGCGATATTGCTTGAGCAGAGGCTTTTCGGCCACGCTGGTAATGGCGGCATAGCCCTCAAGCTGGGTCAGTGCATCCGGAGCGATCACGCCGTCGGCGGCCACTACCGGCAGGCCGGCTTTGATGGCATCCGCCAGGGCTTTTTCGGCACCCGGTGCAATCACAACCACCTTGTTGCCCTGTGACAACGCCGTGCCAGCCTGCTCTACCGCAGACTCCGCATCCGGCCCCAGGCACAAAATGGTGCCACGGGCATGGCAGGACAGGTGGTTCTGTTCGCCGGTTGGTCCTGGCATTTCTTCATAGCCCAGATCCAGAGGCGCCGGTACGTTCTTGAACCAGGGGCGCAGAGCTTCTTTACGGCGATCCGCCGCCGGTACCTCGGCCTTTTCCAGCTTGTCGATCAGCTTCTGCACCTTGTCAGCCCCGAGTACCTTGTTGCTGGACTCAGACCGTTTGTGGACCACCTCCGCTCTCAGGAAGCGACGCACGTACTGCGGGCCGCCGGCCTTCGGGCCAGTGCCAGACAAGCCCTCGCCACCAAACGGCTGAGAGCCCACGATGGCGCCAATCTGGTTCCGGTTAACGTAGGTGTTGCCCACCTTGATGCGGCTGGCAATGTGCTCAATCCGGTTATCTACCCGGCTGTGAATGCCGAAGGTCAGGCCGTAACCCTTGGCGTTCACCGCATCCACAACCTTGTCGATGTCTTTGGCTTCAAACGTAGCCACGTGCAGAACAGGGCCAAAGATTTCCTCTTCCATTTCCTCAATGCCACTCACCTGAAGCACCGCAGGGGAAACGAACAGGCCTCTCTCGGGCACCTTGATCTTCTTCAGCAGCTTGCCTTGCTGCTCGAACTTCTGGCAATGATCGTTGATCTTCTTACGGGCGTTCTCGTCGATCACCGGGCCAACGTCGGTAGACAGCAGCCAGGGGTCTCCAATGCCCAGCTCTTCCATGGCGCCATAGAGCATTTCCAGCAGGTTGTCGGCGATGTCTTTCTGCACGTACAACATGCGCAGAGCAGAACAGCGCTGGCCGGCACTCTGGAATGACGACGCCAGAACGTCCCGCACCACTTGCTCGGGCAAAGCCGTGGAATCCACGATCATGGCATTCAGACCACCGGTTTCCGCCACCAGTGGCGCGTCCGGCTCCATGTGTTCGGTCATGGCTTTGTTGATACGTTGGGCGGTCATGGTGGAACCGGTGAAGCAAACGCCATTCACCCTGGCGTCGGAGGTCAGGCCAGCACCCACGGTGGCCCCGGTGCCCGGCAGCAACTGGATAGCCGCCTTGGGAATGCCCGCCTGGTGCATCAGTTCAACCGCCCGTACCGCCAGCAGTGAGGTCTGCTCCGCCGGCTTGGCGACCACCGCATTGCCTGCCGCCAGGTTCGCCAGGATCTGGCCGGTAAAGATGGCCAGCGGGAAGTTCCAGGGGGAAATACAACAAACCACGCCAAGGGCCTCGCCCGCCTCTTTGTAACGGACACCCTCGTTGGCGTAGAACATCGCGAAATCCACCGCCTCACGAATCTCCGCCACCGCGTCCAGCAGGGACTTACCCGCTTCCCGGGTAGTCAGGGCAAAGAGCTCGTGTACGTTCTCTTCATACAGGTCGCCTACCTTACGGACCATCTCGGCGCGATCCTCCGCAGACAGCGCCGACCACTGCTTGAACCCGTCCCGGGCAGCGTCCAGGGCAGCAGACACGTCTGCCTCGGAGGCGTAGGTAATGTGGCCGACCAGATCATCCGGGTTGGCCGGATTGCGCACCTCAACCACTTCATCACTGGCGGGCTCAACGGCCAATACCGGACCGCCGTGCCATTGATGACTCTTGTAACGATTGCGGCCCTCGTCGATTTCCTCAACGGTTACCGGGTCGGTGATGTCCCAACCTTTGGAATTACGGCGTTGCTCACCAAAGAGCTTCGACGGATGCACAATCGCCTTGCTGGACAGGTTGTGCCCCAGAGTCTTCACCACATCAATCGGGTCTTTGGCAATCTCTTCCGGAGTGATACTGGTGTCCACAATCTGGTTCACGAAAGAACTGTTGGCACCGTTCTCAAGCAGGCGGCGCACCAGGTACGCCAGCAGATCTTTGTGGGCACCAACCGGAGCATAGATCCGGCAAGGTACACCGCTGTCTTCAAGCACCTGGTCGTGCAGGGATTCACCCATGCCGTGTAGCCGCTGGAACTCAAACTTGTCGCGACCCAGGCCTTTTGCCAACTCCAGCACCGCAGATACGGAATGGGCGTTGTGGGTGGCAAACTGGGGGTAAATCCGGTCTGTCATGCCCAGCAACTGCTTGGAACACGCCAAATACGACACATCGCTGCAGGCCTTGCGGGTAAACACCGGGAAGTCTGACAACCCCATCACCTGGGCCCGTTTAATTTCAGCATCCCAATAGGCACCCTTCACCAGCCGCACCATGATCCGGCGGTCCAGTTTCTCAGACAGTGCATAGAGCCAATCCAGCGTCTGGGACGCCCGCTTGGCAAAGGCCTGGACCACCACGCCAAAACCATCCCAGCCTTTCAGTGACGGTTCCGACAGAATCGCTTCAATCACATCCAGGGACAGGTCGAGCCTGTCCTGCTCTTCCGCGTCAATATTGAACCCCATATTGGCCGCTGCGGCCTTCTGGGCCAGTTTCAGGGCCCGGGGCATCAACTCATTCATCACCCGCTCTTTGTTACCGTACTCATAGCGGGCCAGCAGTGCGGACAGCTTTACCGAAATACCCGGATTGGTGCGCACATCACCTTCGCAGCGCTTGCTGATGCTGTCGATAGCATCGGAGTACGCCTGGTAGTAACGCTGGGCGTCGGCATCGGTACGGGCAGCCTCACCCAGCATGTCATAGGAATAGGTGTAGCCTCTTGCTTCCTGGGCCTTGCCACGCTCCTGCGCTTCTTCGATATCCCGGCCCAACACGAACTGTCGGCCCATTTCTTTCATGGCCTGCCCCGCCACGGTACGAACCACCGGCTCGCCAAGGCGCTTGACCAGTTTGCGCAGGGTATCCCCCACGCTCTGGCGCTCGGAGTCCTTCAACAGGTTACTGGTCATCAACAAGGCCAGGGTGGCCGAATTGATCAGTCCGGATTTGGCCTTGCCCACGTGGGCGCCCCAGTTACCGGATGTAATTTTGTCTTCGATGAGATCATGGATGGTCAGGTTATCCGGAACCCGCAACAGCGCCTCGGCCAGACACATCAAGGCCACGCCCTCTTTGGTGGTCAACCCGTACTCGGAAAGGAATTTTTCCATAATGGTCGGGCGGGCACTGCCACGGACGCTGCGAACCAGATCGGCCGCCCGGGCAGAGATCGCCACCCGAGCGTCATCGGAGAGCTGAGCCTCAGCAATCAATCGATGAATAACCTCATACTCGTCCGCCAGGTAGTTGGCACGAATGGCCTTGCGGATGTTATGAAGCTCTGACGTCATGGATTGCTGTGGACTCATGGGGGATACCCTCCTGCTTATTGGAATACTGTCCGCATTTTAACGAAGCCGCTATATACTATTTACCTATTCAGGTCGAAATTGGTTTACCTTTTTCCTTTTTTGAATTGAAATTACAAACTCATTACCCCTAATTCAGGCCAAGAACAGGAATTATTACCTGGGCACAAAAAACAGACCGACTTTCTAAAAGGATAGCAGCCATGGCGGATCTGGACAGGATTGACCTCTCGATCATCCGGGAACTACAGAAGAACGGCCGCATAACCGTGACAGACCTTGCCTCCCGGGTAGGCCTCTCCAAGACTCCCTGCCAGATCCGGATGCGGCGCCTGGAGGAGCAGGGCTACATCACCGGCTACAGCGCCATGGTGAACCAGACCAAGCTTGGCTTGTCGCACGTAGCTTTTGCCCAGGTCACCCTGAACGACACCAGCAGCAAGGCGCTGGCGGCGTTCAACACGGCGGTTCGGCAAATCTCCGCAGTTGAGCAATGCCATATGATGGCTGCCAACTTCGACTACCTTCTTAAAGTCAGAACCAAAAACATGGCCGAGTACCGGCAAGTGCTTGGCGAACAGATCTCCAGCCTGCCCCATGTGCTGCAAACCAGCACCTTTGTAGTAATGGAAAGCGTTAAAGACCGCGGCCTGTGAGGAACAACGATGAACACTCTTGACCAGGCCACCGCCCAACGGATCGTGGACCGGGCCATGCCCGTCATTGGCCACTCGGTGAACGTGATGACACCGGAAGGCATCATCATTGCTTCTGGCGACTCACGGCGGGTGGGTGAAATGCACGAGGGAGCCAGAACCGTCGCCAAGACCGGAACCCCCCTGGTGGTAGATGAGGCCCAAGCGGGCGAATACCCGGGGGTCAGGCCCGGGGTCAACCTGCCCGTAGTGATGTCCGGATCGGTGGTAGCCGTTGTCGGCATTTCCGGCACCCCTGATAAAGTACTGCCCTACGCCGACCTGCTGCGAATTACCGCAGAACTGATTCTGGAGCAGGCAGCGCTGATCGAAGTGACTCGTCACCGCCGGAACCAGATACAGAATACCCTTCAGGCCCTGCTCGACGGTGAACTGGTTCCCGAGGACTGGCCACAACAAATCGGTCTGGACCTTCACAAGCCAAGAATTGCGGTTGTACTGGCGGCGAATAAGCCGACCTCACCCTGGCCACCCGATATGGCTACTTTGTCCAGAGACCTCGAACGCACCGAGCCCGAGGCACTGGTGTTACTTACCCGACAGCGATATCTCGCCTTCTTCTTTACCGAACGCCCGGCGGCAGAGGCCTTGAATGCGGCCTTGGGGCGCATCCCTGCAACGAGCCGGAATTCAGTGTCTGCCGCTACCGGCACGGTATTTCACAGCAATCTGAAAGCCTGTTATGAGTCTGCCGAAGCTACCCTGAAGGCAGGTAACCAACGCCAGCCCTCGGGTGGGCACTTCTCATTTCAGGATTTTCCACTGGCAGCACTCTGGCAAAGCCTGAGCCCCGGTTGGCAGCAACTCCAGCTTAACCAGGCCATTCGCCCCCTGCTAGCCCACCCGCGCCGGGAGCAATACCTCAAAACCCTGAGAACCTTTATAGAGGCAGACGGAGACATTCAACGCTGCGCGAGCCAGCTGCACCTACACCGGAACTCCGTTCGCTACCGGCTCAAGGGCATTGAAACCCTGACCGGCTGGTCCCCTTTTCGGCTGGAAGACCTGCTGTTTTTGTACATGGCTATGGAAAACCGCTGACCAAAGTTATGCATATGCACAGTTTAGTCGCACAAAAATAGAGCATCTTTGGTCAAATGAATAACGAACAATTGGCAATCAGCTTTTACACTTAGCACCACAAGACCGACCAAAAGAGTCGGATAAAAACAGAGCCTTTCTGGAGATTGCCAATGCATCTGGTGCTGATTCTGGTCGCAGTCATAATTTTTATTGTGTTCGCCACCAGCCGACTGAAACTGAACCCCTTTATTACCCTGCTGCTGGCGTCTTTCCTGGCCGCATTCGCTTTTGGCCTGCCGCTGTCTGAAATAGAGACCACCATCCGCGCCGGCTTTGGAAACATCCTGGGCTACATCGGCCTGGTGATTGTTCTGGGCACCATTATAGGGGTTATTCTGGAGCGCACGGGGGCCGCTATTGTGATGGCGGAAACCATCATTAAACTGCTGGGCCAGAAGTTCCCCACGCTCACGATGTCTCTGGTGGGTTTTATCGTATCGATACCGGTGTTCTGCGATTCAGGCTATGTCATTCTCAACAGCCTCAAACGCTCCATGGCCCGCACCCTGAGCGTATCCCCGGTCGCCATGACCGTTGCCCTGTCCACCGGCCTGTTTGCCACCCACACCCTGGTACCGCCCACGCCAGGCCCCATCGCCGCCGCCGGCAATCTCGGATTGGAGAACAATCTTGGCCTGGTCATAGGTGTTGGCCTGATCTTCGCCATCATCGCAGCACTGGCCGGTTTGTTCTGGGCTTCCCGCTGCAAGAATATGACCAGCACCGAGCTGGAACAGGCTGAAGAGGCCTTTGAAGAAGCGCGCCAACACTATGGCGAACTACCCTCTGCCGGTAAGGCATTCGCTCCCATCTTTGTGCCTATTCTGTTGATCTGCGTTGGTTCGGTCGCCAGTTACCCTACCGCTCCGCTCGGTGACGGACTGCTCTACGAGATACTGAATTTCCTGGGCAAACCGCTTAATGCCCTGCTGATTGGCCTTGGCTTTGCCCTTACCCTGCTGCAAGGCAAGGGCAAACTGGACGAGTTCGGCCGCCACACCAGCAAAGGTCTTGAAGTTGCGGCACCGATCATTCTGATTACCGGTGCCGGTGGTGCCTTCGGTGCGGTTCTGGCCGCCACGCCGCTGGGAAGCTATCTGGGCGATACGCTTTCTACCCTGGGCCTTGGCGTTCTGATGCCCTTTATTGTTGCCGCTGCCCTTAAATCTGCTCAAGGCTCATCAACGGTTGCATTGGTTACTGCATCAGCGCTTGTCGCGCCCCTGCTACCGCAGCTGGGCCTGGACTCCGACATGGGCCGGGTGCTGACTGTCATGGCCGTTGGCGCAGGCGCCATGACCGTGTCCCATGCCAACGACAGTTACTTCTGGGTCGTGTCCCAGTTCAGCAAGATGACCGTCGCTACGGCGTACAAGTCCCACACGACGGCAACACTGATCATGGGCCTTGTGACCATTGCCGCCGTGTGGCTCACTTCTCTCGCGGTACTTTGATATGCGGATTGTGATTGCTCCGGACTCCTTCAAGGAATGCCTGGCCGCCGAACAGGTGGCCCAGGCGATTGCCCGGGGCTGGCGACAGGCAGCCCCGGATGACCAGCTTGTGACGGTGCCGCTGGCCGATGGCGGTGAAGGCACCACCCGGGCTCTGACGGAGGCGCGCCGGGGGCAGCTTCACACGGTTAAGGTCACCGGGCCTATGGGTGAACTCGTCTCAGCTCACTACGGTCTGGTTAATGATGGCGAGATTGCCATTGTTGAGGTCGCCGAGGCCAGCGGCTTGCACTGTGTGCCGGCCCGCAGCCGAAATGCCCTGACAGCGTCCAGCGTTGGTACCGGTGAGCTGATACTGGCTGCCCTTGAGCACAAACCCAAAACCCTGATCATGGGCCTGGGCGGCAGCGCCACCACCGATGGTGGCGCTGGCATATTGCAAGCCCTCGGGGCACGTCTTCTGGATCACGGTGGCCACCCCATACCGGGCGGCGGTAACGGCCTGGCAGAACTGGCCAGCCTGGACCTGGCCCCTGCTCTGGAGCGATTGGCCGGAGTAAACCTGGTTGTGGCCTGCGACGTCAACAACCCTCTGTTGGGGCCGAATGGCGCGGCAGCGGTGTTCGGGCCGCAGAAAGGCGCTGACTCCCGGCAAGTGGTGGAGCTGGATCGCAATCTGGGGCACTTTGCCCGCCTGGTGGAACAGCAAGGAATGGATATTGCCAGCTTTCCGGGCAGTGGCGCAGCGGGTGGAATCGGCGGCATGGTTGCGGGTATTCTGGGGGCGGAACTGCGCCCGGGTATAGAGCTGGTGATGGAAACCGTGGAGCTGGAAAGCCATCTGGCCCAGGCGGACCTGGTGATCACTGCCGAAGGGGCGATTGACTCCCAGAGCGCCTACGGCAAAACCCCTGCCGGCGTTGCTTCGCTGGCAAAAAAATACGGTGTTCCGGTGATTGGCTTGGCAGGGAAACTGGGGGCGGAACTGGGAGAATTGCACCGCCTCGGGTTGTCTGCTGCCTTTTCCATTACCCCTGCACCGATGGAACTGCAGGAGGCCTACACCCAGGCCGCCGATAATCTGGAAACAACCGCAGGGCAGCTGGCACGACTGGTGCACAGCGTTTCAGGCAGGCGCTAGCTTATCGGCAAGCCCCGTCAGCTCAATCTTGCCGCGGGCCAACCTGACCTGATCCTGCCGCTCCAGCTCCTTCAGCAGGCGGCTGACCACTTCTCTAGCCGTGCCCAGCTCAATCCCCAGCTCCTGATGGGTAATGGTCAGCACCCGCTGGCCATGACTCGCCCGCGCCAGCAACCACTCTTCCAGGCGCTCATCCATCCGGCGAAACGCCACCTCCTCCACCAGCAACATGAGATCGTCGAGGCGCTTTCCGTAAGACTCCATAATCGCCAGGCGAAACTCGGCGGACTGGTCCATCAGCCGGTCAAAAAGCCCTCGAGGGATGATCGCCGCTTCCGCCTCTTCCTCAACGATGGCCTCGGCCCGGTAGCCACGGCCGGTCATCAGGCAGCCAATCGACAAGGTGCATATATCATCAGCACCCATCCGGTACAACACGATGCCCTGCCCGGAAACGCCGGTCATCTGGACCTTGATGCTGCCATCAAGCACCAATGGCAGCCCCCGGCAATGCTCCCCGGCGCTGAAAAGCACCTGCCCTGGAGGAAATCGCATAACACTGATCGACGTCAGCGTGTCTTTGCGCAGGCTTTCGTTAAGGGTTTCCAGAATACTGTGTTTCGCCATTATTGGCTCCGGACGAATAATCTTGGTTGGCTGTGTGACTTTATCACTGAACGCTCGTCGCCGCAGGCCTATAGTGCCAGCATCACCCGACATCAAACAGGAGAGACAAAGATGACGGTAAACATGGGTTCAGCGGACCGGATTATTCGCGCCATTGTTGGCGTTATTCTGATTGCCCTGGTGTTTGTAGGGCCACAAACGGCCTGGGGCTGGATTGGTGTGGTGCCCCTGGCCACCGCTGCCATTGGCAACTGCCCCGCCTATTCCCTGCTGGGCATCAAAACCTGCAAAACCAAATAGGCAGAAAGCGCACGCCAGAAAGCATAAAGGCCGGAGTGGGTACCCACTCCGGCCTTTCATCAACGGCTTACACTGCGTTCCCCGAGGCAACTTACCGGGCGGGGGAATTCAGCACATCCAGCACTTCTTCCAGCTCGGTGATCATTTGCCGGATCAGTTGCTTGTACTGGGAGGTGTCGTCTTTGACTTCAGAGCTGCTCAGCTTCTGCTTGGCGCCACCAATGGTGTACCCCTGATCGTAAAGCAGACTGCGAATCTGACGAATGGTAATCACATCCGCCCGCTGGTAGTAACGACGATTGCCCCGGCGCTTGACCGGCGACAACTGGGGAAACTCCTGCTCCCAATAGCGCAATACGTGGGCTTTTACAGCACACAAATCGGCCACTTCACCAATCGTGAAATAGCGTTTCCCCGGAATGGCGGGGAGCTCGTTGTTATGACTCGGTTCCAGCATACGCTTCTACTTTCTGCTTCAGTTTCTGACCTGGTCGAAACGTAACTACGCGTCGTGCACTGATGGGAATTTCTTCACCCGTTTTCGGGTTCCGTCCCGGCCGCTGCTTCTTGTCCCTGAGATCGAAGTTGCCAAACCCCGACAACTTCACCTGCTCGTTGTGGCTGAGTGCGCCCCTGATTTCATCGAAGAAAGCTTCTACCATTTCCTTGGCCTCACGCTTGTTAAGACCCAACTCCTCGTACAAGCGCTCTGCCATGTCCGCTTTCGTCAAAGCCGCCATTTCTCAACTCCTCAGTGTTGCCCCCAGCTCTTCTTTCAAGGCATCAATAACGCCGTTGAAGAGCGAATGCACTTCATCTTCATTGAGCGTGCGTTCGGGATGCTGCCAAAACAGGCTGAGCGCCAGGCTTCGGTTGCCTTCACCCAGGCTTTCGCCTTCATAGACATCAAACACACGCAACGCCGTAAGGTGTTCACCAGCATGCCTCCTGGCCACATGCTCAACCTGGGCGAACGCCACATCGCTCCCGATAATAATAGCCAAATCCCGCCGAACTTCCGGAAATTTTGAAATATCTTTGAAATTAGGCACATATCCGGTAACGATCGAATTCAAGAATAGCTCAAACATCAGGATCGTGCCATTAAGTTCAAGATTTTTCTGAACTTGTGGGTGCAACGTGCCCAACCAGCCCACATGTTCACCGTCACGCAACAATTCAGCGGTCTGGCCCGGGTGCAGCGCCGGATGCTGGCTGGCGATGAACTGAATCTCGATACCCAGCACACGGAACAGGCTTTCCAACTCTCCTTTTACATCAAAGAAGTCCGCTGTTCTGCGACCGTTTACCCAGTTTTCTGGTGCCTGATTGCCCACCACCACACCGGCTAGCATCGGCTGCTGGTCGATCTCACCGTCATTTTTCTCAAACCTGAGACCGGTTTCAAACAGACGGATGCGGGGCTGCTGGCGGTTCTGGTTGTGCACCGCTGTCTTCAACAGGCCGCTCCACAGGGTGGTACGCATCACTGACAAATCCGCCGAAATCGGATTGGCCAGAGCAATGCCTTCCCGCTCTGGATCAATCAGCTGTTGTACCTTCGGATCAACAAAGCTGTAGGTAACTGCTTCCTGGTAGCCCTGCGCCACGAAGAAGTTGCGAATGGCCGACAACGGCCGTACCGCCTCTTCCCTCGCCCGCAAGCCAAGGGAGCCCGTTGGCTCGGTCACCGGCAGGTTGTTGTAACCGAAGATACGACCGACTTCCTCGATCAGGTCTTCTTCGATG
The DNA here is from genome assembly GCF_050707965.1 of Marinobacter sp. KM021. Classification (NCBI taxonomy): domain Bacteria; kingdom Pseudomonadati; phylum Pseudomonadota; class Gammaproteobacteria; order Pseudomonadales; family Marinobacteraceae; genus Marinobacter; species Marinobacter sp. KM021. Next base: position 553,423 of record NZ_CP136129.1, on the reverse strand, counting down.
GAAATGTCCGGGCGGAAGCTGGGCACACTGATGCGCCAGCCGTCTTTCAGTAACTTGTCGATATGCAGACCAAGACGAGACAGGATTTCTTCCACCGTGGTGCGGTCAATCGCCAGGCCCAGCACATCGGCCAGGCGTTTTTCCCTCAGATCGATCACTCTCGCTTTCGGCAAGTGCTCCTGGCTAGCCACTTCCACGATTTCTCCGGGCTCGCCACCAACAATGTCCATCAGCAGGCGCGTTGCCCGCTCCATGGCATCGCGAGCCAGTTGGTAATCAACACCACGCTCAAAACGGTGGGAGGCATCGGTGTGCAAACCATATTCGCGGGCCTTACCCGCCAGGGTAATGGGATCGAAATAGGCCGACTCCAGCACCAGGTCCCGGGTTTTCGGGCTCACCCCGGAGTGCTCCCCACCCATAACGCCGGCAATGGCAATCGGCTTCTGGTGGTCCGCAATCAGGAGGGTTTCCGGAGTCAATTCAACTTCCTGACCATCCAGCAGCACCAGTTTTTCGCCTGCCTTGGCCATACGCACAATGATACCGCCACTGATCTCGTCACGGTCGAAGGCGTGCATGGGCTGGCCAAGCTCCAGCATCACGTAATTGGTGACATCCACTGCGGCATCAATGGACCGGATACCGGAACGGCGCAGCTTTTCCTGCATCCACAAGGGTGTTTCCGCCTGCAGGTTGACGTTACGCAGAACGCGCCCCAGGTAACGGGGGCAACCTTCCGGCGCCTCTACGCGGATATCCGGCACTTCCGAATGCACCGCTTCCACCGGAGCAATGTCTGGTGCCTCTACCAGCAGGCTGTTCAGAACACCCACTTCCCGGGCCAACCCCTTGATGGACAAGCAATCACTGCGGTTCGGAGTGAGGTCAACATCAATGGCGATGTCGTTGAGCTTCAGGTAATCCGCTACGTCCTGACCAACCGGCGCATCAACAGGCAATTCCATCAGGCCATCGTGATTTTCAGACAGCGCCAGTTCGGATTCGGAGCAGAGCATGCCTTCGGAAGGCTGGCCACGCAGCTTGGCCTTCTTGATCTTGAAGTTACCGGGCAACACCGCACCAACCACCGCAAACGGCACTTTCAGGCCGGCGCGCACATTGGGAGCGCCACAAACCACCTGAACGGTATTGGTACCGTCACTCACCTGACACACACGCAGCTTGTCAGCATCCGGGTGGGGTTCGGCGGAAATCACCTCGCCAACCACCACACCGCTGAACTCCCCGGCCACCGGCTCAAAGCCATCCACTTCCAGCCCGGCCATGGTGATCTGGTCCATCAATTCCTGGGATCCAAGGTTCGGGTTAACCCACTCGCGCAGCCACTGTTCACTGAATTTCATCGTTCTTGCCTTGTCCTGATGCGGTTTATGCGGTTGATTCTGAGCTCTGCGTACGTCGTCCTGCCCCTGGGCTTAACGGAACTGACGCAGGAAACGCAGGTCGTTTTCGAAGAACATGCGCAGATCTTTCACGCCGTAGCGGAGCATGGCCAGGCGTTCAACGCCCAGACCAAAGGCAAAGCCACGATATTCTTCGGCATCAATACCGCAATGCTCGAACACTTTCGGGTGCACCATGCCGCAGCCCATCACTTCCAGCCACTTGATGCTGCCGTCTGCTTCCCGGCCCCACTCGATATCCACCTCCGCGGAGGGCTCGGTGAACGGGAAATACGACGGACGAAAACGTACTTTCAGATCACGCTCGAAGAACACCCGCAGGAATTCTTCCACCGTGCTTTTCAGATCCGCAAAGCTGACGTTCTTCTCAACCAGCAACCCCTCCACCTGGTGGAACATGGGGGTGTGAGTCATATCCGAATCGCAGCGGTACACGCGGCCCGGGCAGATCATCCGGAATGGCGGCTTGCCGGCTTCCATGGTGCGGATCTGAACCGGAGAGGTATGGGTCCGCAGCAGAGTGCCGGGATTGAAATAGAAGGTATCGTGCATGGCACGGGCCGGGTGATGCCCGGGAATATTCAGCGCTTCGAAGTTATGGTAGTCATCTTCGATTTCCGGCCCCTGCTCCACGCTGTAACCGGCGCGGGCAAAAATGTCCTCAATACGCTGCAGGGTGCGGGTGACCGGGTGCAAGCCCCCCAGGTCCTGGCCACGGCCGGGCAAGGTCACATCAATGGATTCGCTGGCCAGCTTCGCCTCTATGGCGGCTGTCTCAAGATCTGCCCGGCGCGCATTGATAGCTTGCTCAACCTGCCCCTTGGCTTCATTGATCTTCTGGCCGGCGGCAGGACGCTCCTCCGCAGAGAGTTTACCCAGGGTTTTCGCCTGCTGGGTGATTACCCCCTTCTTGCCGAGATATTCCACGCGAATTTGATCAAGTGCCTGAAGGTCGCTCGCGTTTTCTACCGCGTTCAACCCGTCCTGAACCAGTTGCTCCAGGTTTTCCATTGACCCTGCTCCAAACCAGAAATGGGGTAGGTTAAAACAAAAATAGGGGAAGAGCGTGCCCTTCCCCTATCAGAGGGCGCATTCACGATGACATGAAGCACCCGGATCGATCAGTAATCGATGAAAGAGCTTAAGCGATCACAGGGATGCTTTGGCCTTCTCAACCACAGCGGCAAACGCCTGCTGCTCGTTCATGGCCAGATCAGCCAGAACCTTACGATCGATTTCAACATTCGCCTTCTTCAGGCCAGCGATCAGACGGCTGTACGACAGGCCGTTTGCACGGGCGCCAGCGTTGATACGGGCAATCCACAGAGCGCGGAAAGCGCGCTTACGGTTGCGACGGTCACGGTAGGCATACTGACCAGCCTTGATAACCGCCTGCTTGGCAACGCGGAATACACGACTACGAGCGCCGTAGTAACCCTTGGCCTGCTTGAGAATCTTCTTGTGACGACGACGTGCTACCACGCCACGCTTTACACGAGCCATACTTTAATCCTTCTACCTTTACTTTCTAAGGAACGTTTCGCGCGGCTGGATCAGCACGCGGTCATGCGCTTGATAGATGCAACATCCGACTTGGCGATGAGCTTGGTGCCGCGCAGCTGACGCTTACGCTTCGGGCTCTTCTTGGTCAGGATGTGACTGGTGAAGGACTGCTTGTGCTTGAAGCCGGTGGCGGTCTTCTTGAACCGCTTGGTAGCTCCGCTTTTGGTTTTCATCTTCGGCATTTTTAAAACTCCGCATTCTATTATGAATAAAAACAACTGTGCCCCTGAACGACAAATCCCCCGCCGCTGCGGGGGACCCGTGCTGGGATCAGGTTCACTTCTTCTTGCGGGGAGCCACAATCATGGTCATCTGCCGGCCTTCCATTTTCGGCCGCATCTCAACCGTTGCAAGTTCTTCGATGTCGGTTTCAATCCGAGCCATGAGTTTCATACCAATTTCCTGGTGTGCCATCTCACGGCCGCGGAACCGAATCGTGATCTTGCCGCGATCCCCGTTCTCAAGGAAACGTACCAGGTTGCGTAGTTTGACCTGATAATCCCCTTCTTCCGTTCCTGGTCGGAACTTCAGCTCTTTGACCTGCGTCTGCTTCTGCTTTTTCTTGGCAGCCGCCTTGGCCTTTTTCTCTTCAAAAATTTTCTTGCCGTAGTCCATTATCTTACAGACGATCGGATCGGAATCCGTAACCTGCACCAGATCAAGGGTGGCTTCTTCCGCCATGCGGATCGCGTCCTCGATGGGTACTATCCCGACCTGATTGCCTTCGGCATCAATCAGACGGACTTCAGTTGCGTCAATGTTCTCATTGATAGGCGCTTTTGGAGTACGCCCACCCCGATTCGTTCGCTGTTTAATAATCAGATCTCCGTTTTGTTTCTGCCTTTTCGGTCGACGTCAGCTGCAAGCAGCTGTTCAAACTCGTCGACAGACATGGTGCCCAGATCTTCGCCTTTGCGAGTTCTTACTGCAACGGCGTTGTTCTCGATTTCTTTATCGCCAACAACGATCAGGTAGGGAACCTTGTTAAGAGTATGCTCGCGGATTTTAAAGCCGATCTTCTCGTTTCTCAAGTCAGCATTAACCCGATAACCCAAAGAATCCCACTTTTTGGCCAGATTCTGACAATAATCACGCTGGTTATCGGTAATATTCAGCACCGCAACCTGTGTCGGAGCAAGCCACGTGGGGAATGCGCCTTCGTATTCTTCGATCAGTATACCGATAAACCGCTCAAAAGACCCGAGAACCGCCCGATGCAGCATAACGGGAGTTTTCCGCTCGGAATTATCGGCCACATATTGGGCACCCAGGCGGCCTGGCATTGAGAAATCCACCTGAATGGTACCACACTGCCAAACCCGGCCGAGACAGTCTTTCAGGGAATACTCAATTTTGGGACCGTAGAAGGCACCCTCGCCCGGCAACAATTCCCAATCAACACCCTCGCGGTTCAGGGCTTCTTCAAGAGCAGCCTCCGCCTTGTCCCAGACCTCGTCCGAACCTACGCGCTTCTCCGGGCGAGTGGACAATTTGTACAGAATCTCGGTAAAACCGAAGTCCTCATACACTTCGTGCAGCATTTTCATGAACGCCGACACTTCTTCCTGGATGGCGTCTTCTTCACAGAAGATATGGGCATCATCCTGAGTGAATCCGCGCACCCGCATCAGGCCATGAAGAGCCCCGGAGGCTTCATTTCGGTGGCATGAGCCGAATTCTGCCAGGCGCAGCGGCAGGTCCTTATAGCTTTTCAGACCCTGATTGAACACCTGTACGTGGCACGGGCAGTTCATGGGCTTGATGGCGTAATCGTGCTTCTCGGACTCGGTGGTGAACATGCCATCCTTGAACTTGTCCCAGTGCCCGGACTTCTCCCAGAGCGTGCGGGACACCACCTGCGGTGTTTTGATTTCCTTGTAGCCATGCTGGTGCTGCTTGGCCCGCATGTACTGCTCAACTTCCTGGTACAGGGACCAGCCATCCGGATGCCAGAACACCATGCCGGGAGCTTCCTCCTGCATGTGGAACAGGCCCAGCTTCTTGCCAATCTTTCGGTGATCCCGCTTTTCGGCCTCTTCCAGGCGATGCAGATAGGTTTTCAGGTCTTTCTTGTTACCCCAGGCCGTGCCGTAGATACGCTGCAATTGTTCATTGCTGGTATCACCGCGCCAGTAGGCACCCGCAACCTTGGTGAGCTTGAACGCTTTCAGCTTGCCGGTGCTGGGCACGTGAGGACCACGGCACAGGTCAATAAAGTCACCTTGACTATAGAACGACAGATCTTCCTCACCGGGGATATCCTCGATGATCCGAACCTTGTATTCCTCACCCATTTTTTCAAACAGTTTGACCGCTTCCTCCCGGGACATGATGGAACGGGAGACCGGCAGGTCCTGTTTGGCGAGTTCTTCCATACGCTTTTCGATGCGCGCCAGGTCTTCGTTGGTAAACGGGCGCTCGTATTTGAAGTCGTAGTAGAAACCGTTCTCGATCACCGGCCCGATGGTTACCTGGGCGCCAGGGAACAGATCTTGTACCGCCATGGCCATCAGGTGGGCGGTTGAGTGACGAATCACGTCTACACCGTCTTCATCGCGCTCGGTTACGATGGCCAGCTCTACATCGTTTTCGATCAGATGACTGGTATCCACGAGCTTGCCATTCACTTTTCCGGCCAGGGCGGCCTTTGCAAGGCCTGCACCAATATCGGCGGCCACATCATGAACGGTAACGGGTTCGGCAAAACTGCGATGACTGCCATCCGGCAGGGTAACGACGGGCATGATTCTCTCCTGATGGTTTCTCAGCGGTGATCTATACCAAAGATCACATGGTGGCCGGGCTCCGTGATACAAACCACGGGCCGGTTTGAGGGCGAGTCTAACAGAAAAAAACCCGGCAGCAACGCCGGGTTTTCACTAAGTGCCATGAGCTTTACGCCGCTTGAGGTGATGCGTCCTCCCTGGCTTTGCGCTTGAGCTGGCCAAACGCCACCAATCCAAGCAACAACAGCGCGGGAATAAACATCAATTCCCTCGGTGGCCGGTCGAGCTTTGCCTGAACTGCTTCGATATTCCAACCAAACTCAATACCGGCATCTTCCGCAGCGCTGCCAAAATCGACAAAATTCACCGCCAGCACGTCCCCCTGATCGGACACGTCCAAACCGACAGCTGAGAGCCGTTCCTCCGCTGACCCACCAGCCGGAATGTCGAGCTGAACATAGGTGGTGACATCACTGCCATCCAGCCCCATGCCCGATACCCGGAAAACCGTTGCGTCATCAACCGGCACCGTCTCGACGTACTCCATAATCGCACTGCCCTGCCGCTCTTCATAAGGCGGATAGATCATGTCCCACCAGAACCCGGGCCGGAACAGGGTGAAGGTAATCAACAGGAGCAACAGGCTTTCCCACTTGTAGCTGCGGGTAAACCAGAAACCCTGTGTTGCGGCGGAGAACACGAGCATTGCCGTCACCGCACTGGCCACGGTAATCAGCAGGTCGACCCACCCGGTCAGGCCGATCAGCAACAACTGGGTGTTGAAGATAAACATGAACGGCAGGATGGCGGTACGGATATCGTAGGTAAAACCCTGAATACCCGTTCGAATGGGGTCTGCGCCCGAGATGGCGGCCGCCGCGTAGGCGGCCAGACCCACGGGCGGCGTATCATCCGCCAGTATCCCGAAATAGAACACAAACAGGTGAACCGCAATAAGCGGCACGAGCAAGCCATTCTGGGCGCCGAGGGTAACGATGACCGGCGCCATCAGCGTAGATACCACGATGTAATTAGCGGTGGTGGGCAAGCCCATCCCCAGAATAAGACTGATCACCGCGGTGAAGATGAGCATCAGCAGCAGATTGCCGCCGGAGAGGAACTCTACAAACTCTGTCATCACCAGCCCGATACCGGTGAGAGTTACGGTACCAACCACGATGCCGGCGGTGGCCGTGGCAACACCAATGCCCACCATGTTGCGAGCGCCGGTCGCCAGGGAGTGCGCCAGATCCACAAAGCCGCTGGCAAACTCACGGAGCACCTGACCGCGGCTTCGGAAAAGTGTTTTCAGCGGGCGCTGTGTTATCACGATGAAGATCATGAACAGAGTCGCCCAGAACGCGGACAACTGCGGCGAAAAGCGCTCTACGGTCAAGCACCAGACCAATACCACCACCGGTAGAAGATAGTACAGGCCGGTTTTGACTGTGGGGCCCACCTCGGGTAACGCCCCCATCGCTTTCTCAGGATCATCTATTTCCAACTCGGGATACCGCGTGGCATAGCCAACCAAACCCACATAGACGGCAACAAGCAGCGGGCCAAGCACCCAGGGTGCCGCCGCGCCAAGAACTTCCTTGGTCCAACCCACACCATAATAAACCGCAAAGGTGAGTACGATCAGGCCGATCAGAATCACGACCCAATTCAGCATTCGCTGCGCCAACGAGGGTCGGTTCGGGCGTTCAATGCCTTCCATCTTCAGTTTGCAGGCTTCAAGGTGAACAATGTAAATCAGTGCCACGTAGGAAATCAGAGCTGGCAGAATGGCGTGCTTGATCACCTCCAGGTAAGAAATGCCCACGTACTCAACCATCAAAAACGCGGCGGCGCCCATGATAGGTGGTGTGAGCTGTCCATTGGTGGATGCGGCAACCTCAACAGCACCGGCCTTGGTAGCCGGAAAGCCAACACGCTTCATCAGCGGAATCGTGAACGTACCCGTGGTGACCACATTGGCAATCGATGAGCCGGAAATAACACCGCTCAAACCACTGGATACCACCGCAGCTTTCGCCGGGCCACCACGCATGTGGCCAAGCATGGCGTAGGCCACCTTGATGAAGTAGTTGCCGGCTCCGGCACGTTCAAGCAACGCACCAAAAAGTACGAATAGAAACACAAAGCTGGTGGATACACCCAACGCCACCCCGAAAACACCTTCGGTACCCAGCCATTGATGAGACGCCAGCTTGTTGAGGCTGACCCCCTTATGGGCAATGACATCCGGCATGTAAGGGCCGGCAATCGAATAGGTGATGAACACCGCCGCGACGATGGTCAGCGGCAGGCCAAGGGCCCGTCGAGTGGCTTCAAGCAACAACACCAAACCTCCGAGCGCGACCCATAGATCCATGGTAATCGGCGCACCCGGGCGGGTAGAAAGTTCGTTATAGAACACGAAAAGGTAAGATGCGGAGAAAGCAGCCGCAAGTGCCAGTATCCAGTCGTAGACCGGTACTTTATCGGCGTGTACTCCCTTGATCATGGGGAATGCTGAAAACGCCAGGAAAACCGCAAATGCCAGATGAATGGAGCGGGCTTCCGTGGAATTGAAAATGCCGAAGTTCAGAATGAACGGCAGCGGTGATGCAATCCAGAGCTGAAACAAAGACCAGCAAAGGGGCACGATAAACAGGATGACAGATGCCGGTCCGGTGAGAGCCCTGCCTCCGGTTTCTGTCTGCAACAGCTGATCGACCTTGGCGGCGTCAACACCCGCCCCGGTACCGAGGTCGTTCTTCGCCATAGAATGTACCTGTGATGGGAGATAACCTGGTTGGAATCAGCAGGGCGGGCCGGACGCCCACCCTGCCGGCGACGTGCCGGATCAGTCGATCAGGCCAGCCTCACGATAGTACTTGGCGGCACCCGGATGCAGAGGCGCACTCAGGGCGTCAGAGACCATCTCTTCCTTCTTCAGGTTACCGAACGCAGGATGCAGGCGCTTGAAGCTGTCAAAGTTCTCAAAGACCGCTTTAACCACTTCATAAACCACATCGTCTGCCACATCGGTTGATGACACAAAGGTTGCTGCCACACCGAAAGTGGTTACGTCCTGGTCAGACCCACGGTACATTCCACCCGGAATAACCGCCTTCCGGTAGTACGGGTTGTCGTCAATCAGTTTCTTGCTGGCCGCGTTATCCACGTTTACCAGGACACTGTCGCAGGAGGTGGTGGCTTCCTTGATGGCACCGGAGGGGTGGCCAACGGTGTAGAAGAAAGCATCAATGTTGCCATCACACAGAGCCTGGGACTGCTCCGCCGCCTTGATTTCCGCCGCCAGGGCGAACTTGTCCATACCCCAGCCCATTTCGTCCATCAGAACTTCAGCGGTTGCGCGTTGGCCGGAACCCGGGTTGCCCACGGATACCCGCTTGCCCTCCAGGTCTTCAAAGTTCTTGATGCCAGAGCCCTTGCTCGCTACCACGGTGAACGGCTCCGGATGCAGTGAGAAAACAGCCCGCAACTTCTCGTTCTTGCCGGCGTCTTCAAACTGGCTGGTGCCGTTGTATGCGTGGAACTGCCAGTCGGACTGGGCCACCGCCAGATCAAGCTCACCCCCGCGAATGGCGTTCAGGTTGTACACGGAACCACCGGTGCTCTCGACAGAGCAGCGAATACCGTGTGCTTTCCGATCCATGTTCACCAGCCGGCAGATGGCGCCACCAGCGGGATAGTACACACCGGTCACGCCGCCTGTGCCGATGGTCACGAAGCGCTGTTCCTGGGCGGAAACGGCTGTCGATGCGGCCCCGAGGCTCACGGCGGCAGCAACGGCAAACGCGGACGCTTTGAGTTTTAGTGTCATGTGTGCTCTTCCTTCTCTTCTTGGTCTTTATTGTCAGTTGCCCGTCTCAAAGTGCGGGCAAACATCCCGGTCGTTTAAGAACATAGACCACTTCGGGCCATAAATAAAGAATGCATTAGCTCGCTAACCGTCTGACTCAGCAACAAAAAAGCCCGCGAGTGCGGGCTTTTTTGCAGTTCTGGCGATTATTTCGCCGCTCTTGCCTTGGCAAGCATTTTGTCCGGGCGCAACAGGAAGCGCGCCAACGCAGGCAGCAGCCAAATAGCGCCCACCATGTTCCAGAGGAACATGAAGAACAGCAGGAAGCCCATATCCGCCTGGAACTTGATCGGCGAGAAGATCCAGGTCACCACACCAAGACCCAGAGTCACACCGGTAAAGATAACCGCCTTACCGGTTGAGCGCAGAGTCTCGTAATAGGCATCCTGGAGCGTCTTGCCCTCCAGCAGGAACTTCTCAAGCTTGCTGTAGATATAGATACCGTAGTCGACACCGATACCTACCCCCAATGCGATCACCGGCAGGGTCGCCACCTTGATACCGATACCCGAGACCGCCATGATTGCCTCACACAGGATGGAGGTCAGGCCCAGCGGAATCACGATACACGCCACCGCGCGGATCGACCGGAACGTCAGGAAACACAGCAAGCTCACCACGCTGTAGACCAGCAGCAACATGATGTCTTTGGCATTGGCAATAACTTCGTTGGTAGCGGCCTCAATACCGGCGTTACCTGCGGCGAGCAGGAAAGTGTGCTCGTCGTTGTTGAAGTTATCGGCAAACTCCTCAACACGGTCAACCACAGTCTGCAGGGTTTCCGCCTTGTGGTCTTCCAGGAACACCAGCACCGGCGTCAGATCACAGGTGGTGTTGATCAGACCTGCCGGGGCCTCACGAATGGAGGCGTTGATGATGGTCTGGTTACGGGAGATCTCATACCACTTCCAGCTACCCTCGTTCAGAGCCTTGGTCACCATCTTGGAAACATCCGCCAGGGAAGCAGAGCTCTGCACGCCCGGAGTGTTCTGAAGCTCCCACTGAAGGCGATCCATCGCACGCAATACGTTGTACTGGGTGCACTGTTCTTCCTGGGTTTTCACCATCACCACCAGAACGTCGGCACTGGTGGAATAGTTGTTGATGATGAAGGAGTTATCCTTGTTGTAACGGGAATCCGGGCGCAGCTCCGGCGCACCCTCGTCCAGGTCACCAACCTTCAGGTCCTGCTTGTAGTACAGACCCAGGCCAAGACCAATCACCGCAATCAACAGGGAAATCGGCGCCACTCCGGGATGGGAGAAGTAGGACATAACGCGCCATTTGCGATCCTGTTTTTCCCCGTGATTCTGCACATGCCGGACACCACCCTTGGAGATACCGATGTAAGACATGATCAGTACGTGCAGCACCAGGTTGGTGATGATCACGAACGCCACACCCAGGCCCGCCGCAATAGCCAGATCCCGGATTACATCGATTTCGATAAACACCAGGGTCAGGAAGCCGAAGGCATCGGAAATCAGGGCCAGCATGCCTGGAATATACAGGGCCCGGAAGGCGAGCCTGGCTGAGGTAATGGCATCGAAGCCTTTGCCTGCTTCAACCGCCATGGCGTTGACAATCTGAACGCCGTGACTGATACCGATCGCAAAGACCAGGAAAGGAACCAGCACCGAGTATGGGTCCAGCCCGTAGCCCAGCAGCTTGAGAGTACCGAGCTGCCAGAACACGGCAATGATCGATGTGAACACCGGCACCAGGGTGCCCGCAATGCAGCGGGAGTACCAGAACAACAGCAGCGTGGTCAGCAGGATGGTGATCCCCGCAAACCAGGCAATGGAGGCAATACCCTCAATCAGATCACCCACTTTCTTGGCGAAACCGACAATGTGGATATTAACGTTCGGGTTTTGCGCACCGTACTTATCGCGAATCTTTTCTTCGAGCTGGCGTGAGAACTCACCGTAATCCAGCGCCTCGCCGGTTTCCGGATTCTTCTCGTACAGCGGCGCGTAAACGATGGTGGAACGGAAGTTATCGGAAATCAGGCGCCCGACTTCATTGGAACGCAGGATATTCTGACGTAATTGCTCCAGGCTTTCACGGGAACCGTCGTAGCCATCAGGAATGACCGTACCACCCTGGAAGCCCTGTTCTGTTACCTCTACCCAGCGTACGTTGGAAGTCCACAGCGACTTGAGGCCGGAACGGTCCACCCCATTCAGGTAAAAGACCTCGTCAGTAATCTGCTGCAGGGTTTCCATGTACTCGGCGGTAAAGATATCGCCTTCTTCCACGGCCACCGCAATCCGGACAAAGTTACCCAGGTTCTCCAGATCGTCCCGATGCTCGAGCATATTGACGATGTAAGGATGCTCAAGCGGAATCATCCGCTCAAAGCTCGCATCTGGCTGAATCTTGACAGCGTTGTAGCCAAGGAACAGCGTCAGAATGAAAAACGCAACCAGGATCGGTGCCCGGTTATTGAAAATCAGCCGCTCGAGAAACGGCTCCGCCTTTGGCGTTGTCAGGTAATGTTCACCCCTGTCGTGCATCGGGTTAGACATTAAAAAGCCCCTCTATCCATTAATCTGTTGATGCCACACCAGGGCGTTAATTCGGATTCCGACCACGAGCGTCGGTGAACTTGACACCGCCCTCGCCAACCAGAAGAAGATTGGTTCCTTGCAGGGGAACAACGGCCATCACACCTTCCCGATCGTTCCGGAAGTACACCCGGAAGCTCTCGCCGCCATTGGTACTCATAAGCACGGCGCCACCATTGCCCACCAGGGTAATCCTGCCGTCGTCTGCAACCGCACCGTTATTAATGGTTGCACCGCCCTCGTTGGGAACCACCGTCCAGCTGCGGCCAAGGTCGGTCGAGCGGAAGGTGTTGCCCCGCAGACCAAACGTCAACACTTCGTTAACCTGGCCAGTACCCATAACCCCAAACAAAGACCCCTCATAGGGGCTTTCACGGCGTTCCCAGGTATCGCCACCGTCCACCGACACATGGATCTGCCCGGCTTCACCAACCGCTACCAGGGCACCACCGGTAACCTGAGTGATGCTGTTGAGGTGAAAGTTCTGAGGATTATCCAGGTTCGGCGCCCAGTCTTCCCAGTTTTCGCCGCCGTCCTGGGTTCTCAGGATCATGCCGTAAGCACCTACCACAAACCCGTGGCTGTCATCTTCAAACCAGACATCCAGAAACGGGTTTACCGGCCCGACATCCTGGTCTGCCTGCATGTTCTCAAGAGTAAAGAACAGATCGTCAAGCGCCCACTCCAGATCCGTTTTCTCATCGTCTTCAGCCTGTTCGATCTGTTCTTCCAGTTCGGCAATTTGAGACTGCTTGCTTTCAATAGCCAGGGTTGAAGCCTGATTACCGTCCAGCTGCAAGGTCCAGTTCTCTCCACCGTCCGACGAATGCAACACCACGCCGCTATGACCAACCGCCCAGCCGTGCTGTTCGGTGCCGAAGTCCACAGCAGTGAGTGTCAGGGAAACCGGCACAGCCCCCTGCACCCAGGTGTGCCCCTCATCATCCGAGAAGATCACGTGCCCACGCTCTCCAACGGCAACAATCCGCTCACCGGCACGCGTTGCGTCATTCAGCAACGATTCCGGCGCCAGCAGTGTCGGGCGGGAAGGAGTTTCAAGAATATCTGGCACCGCAAATGCCGCGGGGGCTGCCAGTACCATGGAGAACCCCAGACAGGCAGACCCCAGTGTCTCGCATATGAACCTATTAGCCATTCAAATTGCCTTTACGTTGATTGTATCTTGTTGCGTTATCCCTGAGCCTCGCAGAAGCACAAACAAACCGGCAGCCATAAGGCCGCCGGTATATCTGGCACTACTACTGCCACTCCGGGATCAGACTGTGCGCCGAGTCCTTAGCGCACACTCCGCCGACGCAGCGAGGCCGGTGAGAAATAACGTTTATTCGGTACATCGTCGGTAAACACCCGAGTACCGGATTCTTCCGTATCCAGACCCAGCACGTGGTAACGGCGAGCCTGAAGGTCGTGGTACACGTCCAGCACTGTCCACACGCCGGGCAGCTCATAATAGTTCTTGGGGATACCCATGGTCACGCGCCACAGCTCTCCACGACCGTCGTACTGGTCCAGCAGCACGGTATTCCAGCTGTCCGCATCCACATAGAAACGACGCTTACCGTAAATGTGCCGCTCGCCCTGCTTGAGGGTGGCTTCGACCACGTGCACGCGGTGCAGCTCCCAGCGGGTCAGATCAGGATTCAGATGGGAAATACCCAGAATCTCGGAATACGGTGTGCCTTTTTCGCCAATCCGGTAGTTGTTATAAGGGATGTATATTTCCCTCATACCCTCGTAGTTCCAGTTGTAGCGATCCATGGCACCGTTAAAGATATCGGTGTCATCCGCGGTGCGCAGGTTATCGGCCGCCGCGATCGGGGAATCGTACCCGAGGTTCGGGGCACGGCGAACCCGCCGCTGGCCAGCATTGTAACCCCAACCGTTGCGAGGGTTGATAATCTGGTTGAGTGTCTCGTGAATCAGAATGGCACCGCCGGCAAGGCGGGGCGGCGACTGGGTGAACGAGAGGTAGTAGAAAATGATGTTATCGAGATCGGCTTCGCCGCCTTCCGGGTTGTAGAAGTTAAAGAAGGCTTCCTGCTGCGAGGTCACCAGACCATAATCACCGTTGGTCTGAACCGCCACTTCACTGGAACGACGGGTAACGGAAATACCGCGCCACCGGGTCAGATGGTTCCAGACCACCTGCCAGGCTTTTTCTTCATCGGTACCGTGCAGGATCGGGAACGGGTAACCGCCAAACGCTCCGCTCAAGCCCTCGGCCTGTCCGACAATTTCCGCGTTGACTGCGTTCTTGCGGGTATTCTCGGCAACCCAGTCGGGCACGGCATGGGTGCGGCGCGACTGGTACACCGGAATACGGAATGTGGTTGGGTAGGTACGGAGCATGGCCCTGACGCCATCGGTCAGGTACTCGTCGTACTGCTCCATGTTGGAGGCGGTAATCGTGAACAACACCTGATCGTCCGGGAACGGGTTGATGTGGTGCTGCCCACTGCCTTCGTAACCAGCCGGGGGCTCTGTCAGCCCGCCAGTCCAGGCAGGAATGGTACCAGCTTCATTGCCAGCCTTGATGGACCCGAAGGGCGTCAGGTCCTGACCGAGGCGGTTTGCCTCAGCGGCAGACACACCGGCGTGAACCGGTGCAGCTGCAAACGAAAGCGCAAGCAGCCCGCCCAAAAATGCGTTCTTGTTGTATCTCATTGTGCAACCTTAAATCCGTCTGGGAGCCTCTACAGGGCTTTATTGTTATGGTCTGACGTAATCGCAGACTTTCCATCAGATTAGCCGATTGAGCAACATTGTCTATCGACCGAAAGTGCGATTTTGTATCTGGCTGTGACGACGGCTTTACAATCACAGCCAGGGTACGAGCCTGGGTCAGTCCGCCAGGCTCTTGTGAACCACCTCGTACACGTCTCGTGAAAGCTCGTTTTTGTCACGAATCCGCTCAAGGGCGATCTTCATCTGACTGCTGTATTGCGGTGAAAACTTCTTCCACCGGGTAAGCGGAGACACCAACCGGGCAGCAATCTGCGGGTTGCTGTCGTCCAGTCGACACACCTGGTCCGCCAGGAACCGGTAACCACTGCCATCCGGTTTATGGAAAGCTGCCAGGTTCTGGCCAGCAAACACCCCGACCACAGAACGCACCTTGTTGGGGTTCTTCCAGTCGAAGGCCGGATGCTCCAACAACGCCTGGATCTGCGGCAACTGCCCTGCCCGGTCGCTGGACGCCTGCACCGAGAACCAGAGTTCAACCACCTGCGGGTCATCCTGGAAACGCTCGAAGAATTCTGCCAGGGCCCTGATCCGATCCGATTCAAAACCGGAATTCACCAGGGCACGCAAGGCGCCGAGCCGGTCCGTCATGTTATCCGCCTGCTCAAACTGCTCAACGGCCAGCGCCCGCCCCTGCTCATCATCAATGTGCAGCAGCCACGCCAACGCTGTATTACGAAGGCTGCGACGGGCGATGGCACCCGGCGTCAGCTGATAATCGCCCTGACCAGCGTTGCGCTGATAACAGGCCAGCAGGTCATCGCGGAGCGCCTGGGCCAGATGCGTCAGAACCTGCTCCCGGGCGTCATGAATGGCCGGCACGTCGGCCTGCTCGGAAAGCTCGATCAGATAGGCTTCCGAAGGCAACAGCAGCATCTTGGCCACAAGCGCCTGGTCCAACTCGGTATCGTTCAACAACAGGCGATAGGCTTCCACCAGCCGTGGTTCAATTTCCGTGCCCTGAGGCGCGTCAACCAATGACTGGATAACATCGACCGCCAGTTTCTGGCCAGCATCCCACCGGTTAAAGCCATCCGGATCATGACTCATCAGGAACAACAGCTGTTCGCGGGTCCAGGGGTAATGAACCCTCACCGGGGCGGAAAAATCCCTCAGCAACGACGGCACCGGCCGCTCCTTGAGTCCATGGAACTCAAAGCTGTGTTGCGTCTCAGTCAGTTCAAGCACCCGCTCAGCGGGACCGTTGCTGTCCTCCGCCCCCATATTCAGAGGCAGCGGCTGCCCTTCGGAATCAAGCAGGCCGATCGCAAACGGAATATGCTGCGGCTTTTTCCCGGACTGCCCGGGCGTATCCGGAATCGACTGCCGGATATCCAGTCGATACACACCTTGTGCCTCATCGTAATGATCCGCTACCGCCAACACCGGCGTGCCCGCCTGCTCGTACCACAAACGGAACTGGCTCAGGTTGCGCCCGGAGGCATCTTCCATTGCCCGAACAAAGTCATCGGTAGTGACGGCCTGGCCGTCGTGGCGGTCAAAGTAGAGGTCACTGCCCTTCCTGAACAGCTCGGCGCCGAGCAGGTTGTGAATCATCCGAACCACTTCGGCGCCCTTTTCATAGATGGTCAGGGTGTAGAAGTTGGAGATTTCCATGTACGACGCCGGCCGAACCGGATGCGCCATGGGGCCGGCATCTTCGGCAAACTGCGCAGTGCGCAGCAAGGTTGCGTCTTCAATCCGTTTGACGGTGGGCGACCCCATATCCGCCGAGAACTGGGAATCCCGGAACACCGTAAAGCCTTCTTTCAGGCTTAGCTGGAACCAGTCACGGCAGGTAACCCGGTTGCCGGACCAGTTATGGAAATACTCATGGGCAACAATGGCTTCGATGCGCTGGAAAGCGGCATCCGTGGCCGTGTCCTGGCTGGCAAGCACGCAGGATGAATTGAAAATGTTCAGGCCCTTGTTTTCCATGGCCCCCATATTGAAATCATCCACCGCTACGATCATGAAGATATCAAGATCGTACTCACGGCCGTAAACCTCCTCATCCCATCGCATCGAACGCTTGAGCGCATCCATGGCGTAATCGCACTTGCGTGCGTTGCGCGCCTCCACGTAGATACGCAGATCTATGTTGCGACCGGAACAGGTTGTAAAGGTGTCTCGTTTCTCAACGAGATCGCCCGCCACCAACGCAAACAGGTAGGCTGGTTTCGGGAATGGGTCTTCCCAGGTGACAAAGTGACGGCCGTTCTCAAGATCACCTTGCTCAACAGGATTACCATTGGACAGCAATACCGGGTAGGCGGATTTATCGGCTTCAACGCGGGTCTGGAAGCGCGCCATCACGTCCGGCCGATCCGGGTAATAGGTGATACAGCGGAAGCCTTCGGCCTCGCACTGGGTGCAGAACATGCCCGATGATTTGTACAACCCTTCCAGGCGAGTGTTGTTCTGCGGTTCAATCCAGGTGACTACGGTCAGCTCGAAGACCTCCGGCACCGCTTGGACCACCAGCTTGTCGCCCTCATTTTGGTATTCATCGCTGGCCAGGGGCTGACCGTTCAAGGCCAGAGATTCCAGAGTCAGGCCGTCGCCATCCAGCTCCAGCGGGGCGCTGCTCTGCGCAGCGGCGGGATTGCGGCGTATGGATAAGGTACTGTGCACCCGCGCGCCGTCCTCGAACAGTTCAAACCTCAGGCTGACATGGTCCACCAGATACGCCGGCGCCTGGTACTCGCTCAGGTAGATGGTTTGTGGCTGGTTGGTACGCATTCACTCTCTCCAGACGGTAAACTTCCGCGCTCAGTCAAGAACCCGGAACCGGACTTCGTAGCCGGTAAATTTTCGAATATTGATCACACCGGTATCGAGCATCAGGTACTGGCCCTTGATCCCCTCCAGCAGCCCTTCGACTTCCGGGGTTTTATCCAGATTATGGGTTTTCACTTTCGACGGCCACACCTGAACCGGATAACCAAGCCCAAGTGAGGCCTCGTCCACAACCCGGATACTGTCCTCACCATGTTGCGCCCGTAATTGCGCCAACTCGTCTTCAATAAGCTCCAGCATTTTCCGGCGCTCCTGAACCAGGTCCAGCTCTGGCACATCGCCCTTGAGCATCGCACGCCAGTTGGTCCGATCCGCCACATGGCTCTTGCACGCCACTTCCACCAGACCGGACAAGTAACGGCTGGCTACCCGCAGCATGGGAATGGCTGTTACCGCGCCCTGGTCGATCCAGCGAGTCGGCACTTGCGAGCCCCGGGTAATACCCACCTTCAAGCCACTTGAATTGGCCAGGTAGACCACGTGCTCCACCATGCAATTCGCCTCGCCCCACTCGGGCTCCCGGCAGGTACCCAGATGGTAATGGCACTTCTCAGGACTCATGATGCAACTGTCACAGGCAGCGAGTTTGCGGAAACAGGGATAACAGTAGCCCTGGTTGAAACTCTTCTTGGTGGTGCGGTCGCAGTGGATGCAGCGAATCACACCGTCAAAGTCCAGTCGCACCTTCTGGCCAATCAGGTCGTTCAGGGGAATGCGGGTGTCACCCACGGCCAGGGTGTAGGCCACCGGATCGCCGGCTTGCGCCGGCATCTTACGCAAGCGGCCGGTTACATCAATTAACTCGCTCAAACCTTGACCTCGACGAACTGGTCTGGATCCACATCGTTGCCGTTCTGGCGATCTTTACGAAACTGCACGGATGGATCACAGGCGGTACCGGCTTTCTCGCCCCGGTCCAGATAGCCCACCCGCTGCTCTTCGGGCACATTGTATTTGTTCTCGTAATAGATAACCGCTTCCAGGCTGATTTCCCGCTGCTCTCGGGTCATTGCCCTTCCATCAGGCCATTTACCAAGCTCGATAGATTGCTTGAGGTTCCGGTATACAGTCGGATCCAGCCGTTCAATGAGTTCGTCGTAGGTCATTACCCACCTCCTGAAAAATCATTCATAAAAAAATCGGCAAATCCGTTTGACAGATGGAAATGATAACAATTATCATTATCTCACCAAATGACGACGGTCGTATCATTTGGTCTCTCTCATCAGGAGCTATAAGCTCTTTTAATGCCCCACCCTTTGGTGGGGCTTTTTTATGCCTTCACCGAAACCGCCCCCGGGCGGGCATCACCGCTGCCAACGCCAGACCACCCACAAAGCCTCCCAGGTGAGCCTCGTTAGCCATCCGGCCCAGGCCAATCATTTCCGGGATAGGCGTAAAGCCGATCACCATCCACACCAGGGCAAAGGTGACCAACGCAGGTGGAAACTGGAATCTGGGCCGGCGTTGCTGGCTCAGCCAACAGTAACCAAGGATGCCATAAACGACACCCGACAAACCTCCGAACAGGGGGCCAGACACCAGATACTGCAACAGATTGGCGGACAGACTGGTTACCAGGAACAGCGCCACCAGGCGGGCGCGACCATCAATCCATTCAATCTGGCTGCCCAGAAACCAGAGCATGACCGAGTTGAAAATGATGTGGGTCCAGCTGAAATGCAGGAAATCCGGTGAAATCAGGCGCCACAACTGCCCGCCTGCCACTGTCGCAGAAAGCGCATCCAACCTCCCGCCCAGGGAACTGAACAGGTCCCAGGAATAGTGCCTCGGATCGACGATCATCATGGCCGCGGCCAGGGGGTTCTGCCCCATGGATGTCAGCCACACCATGGCAACGGCGATGCCGATCACGCTCACAACAAACGGTGCATGCCGGGGAGCCGGCTGCCAGCGCCCGCTGGGGGTAATCGGAGATGATGTATGTTGGTCCAAACTAACCTCGCTGATACTTAGCGCGCCACGCTGTCTTCACTGGTGGGATAATCCGGCTGCTCGGGACGATCCACCTCTACCCAGACAAACTTGTCGCGGGAAAGTGCCTTTTCATCATCCAGCCGATAGGCCACCAGCTTGCCGTACTTTACGGCGCTGTAATCGATACAGGCCACATTCGACTTCAAAGGTGCCGGCTCACCATCCATCCAGTAATGCCCGACGAAGACCGGCGGCGCATCCAGCGGATAAGTAATCAGTTGTTTACGCTCATCCTCCCGCAAGCTCATGGACGCCACTTCCGGTGGTAATGGGTCTGGCTGGAACACCACATCGGCGTATGTTTGTGGGTTGTCGGCCCAGAACTTGGTGCGGAAGAATTCCCGAACATAGCCATCCCGCCCGGTAATCTTGACCCCTGGCGGCAGGCGCAAGTCAGTGCCACGCAACAAGGTGTCCATCACCTGGCCGGCGAAAGATTCGATGGCGGCCGAGGCATGAAGAAAGTCTTCATCAATACAGGCACCGCCCTGATTCTGCCGGAACTTGTCTATCAGATCCTGATCCCAGCAAGCATGCACCACCCGGAAGTGCTCCTCTTCGATAAACAGCGGAATGGTGTAAAACCACTCCAGAAAATCGTTCCACTCATGGGGATACGCATCGAACTGCTCAAGGGTTTCCTTGATCAGGCGGTCATGGCGAGGGTTGTGTTCGCGCAGGAATTGTTTGCCACTGCCCGGCCGCGCCCGGGTGCAATAGCCGAGGGCATTGTATTCATGGTTGCCCATAACGATGCGGGCGGCACCGTGCTCCACCATGTCTCGCACCAGATGCAGGGCCTCACGGATTCTTGGGCCCCGATCGATGATGTCGCCAATAAAAATGGCCTGGCGCCGGGGATGCTGGTAAATGCCGTTCTGTTTACGATACCCCATCTGCTGGAGCAACCGCTCCAGGGTGTGAGCGCAACCGTGAATGTCACCAATAATGTCGTAACCGCGGCTCGCGGTTGAAGTCTGTCCCGCCATAATCAACTCGCTGCTATTTCGCTTGCCCAACCCAGCTTGTCACGGCAGGTGGCATAGAAATTGTGATCGGTCGGGTGGATCAGACGGATCTTGAACGGCTTTTTGGTAATTCGGATGATATCCCCGGGCGCACAGGCAATGTTCATCTGGCCATCAAAGCTGACTTGCGGGTAGGTTTCGTTGGTTTCACCAATCACCAGTTTGATTTCACTCTTGCCATCGACCACGATCGGGCGACTGCTCAGGGTATGCGGGAACATGGGCACCAGCACCACAGCATCCAGTTTCGGGTGCATGATGGGACCACCTGCTGACAGGGAATAGGCGGTTGAGCCGGTGGGCGTGGCAACAATCAAGCCATCGGAACGCTGGCTGTAAACAAAGTGGCCATCAATGTAGAGGTCAAAACCGATCATCCGGGTAGACTTACCGGGGTGCAGCACCACATCGTTCAGGGCAGAACCGTAGCCCAGAGGCTGGCCATTGCGTTCCACATGGCCATCCAACAGGAACCGCGATTCCTCGATATATTCACCCTCAAGCACCCGGGCCAGGCGCTCTTCGAGGTCAGATGGAGAAATATCCGTCAGGAAGCCCAGGCGGCCGCGGTTGACCCCCAGAATCGGGATCTTGGATTTGGCCAGTTCACGGGCAGCCCCCAGCAAACTACCGTCCCCGCCCACGACAATGACCAGGTCGCAGATTTCGCCCAGCAGTTTTTTGCTGGCGACCTGCAGGCCATGGCCCGGAATCATGGTGGAGGTATCTTCCTCGATGATGACGTGGTAGTTGTTGGCCGTCAGGTACTGCTTGAGCTGCCGCAGAGACTCAACCACCTTGACGCTGCCCATGCGCCCGACAATGCCGATATTCCTGAACTGATCCATGAAGTATCCCGTGGTGTCTGAATGAGACAGGAAAGGCATGGCCCCTCCTGTTCTGTAACGAACAGAGCCACAGTTTAACGAATCTCAGACAGATACTGAAAAAAGATCCGCGTCAGGACCGGTGCTGCTCGCAATGATCATCTACCCCTGGCTGGAATTCCGCCGGCTGGGTTACGCGCATGATCGGCTCACCGCAGGCATTTCCGTCACTATCCACGTGGCGGCAAACCGGGTGTTCGTAGTGTGCCAGCCAGTCTTTGTAGGCCGGCTCGTTCATACCGCAACGCTCGGCGGCATAGGCCACCGGATTGCCAAAATAGGTATCGATATCGTCGTAAGGCAGTGTGATATGGCCCACGCCGGGATGATAGGCAACCAGGAATACGGACTGGCTCTGCAACTGTTCCAGCAGCGAATCCTCGGGTGGTACCTGGTGGCGAAGCTCGTGGTTTTCCTGCTCAAGGGCAACAATTTTGTCATCCCGAAGCTCCAGCTCCCTTTGCTTGCGCTCCAGCTGCTCATGTAGCAGAACGGTCTCGGCGTCAGCATGAACGTCCTTACGCTGGCGGGCGTCGCCCTCCGCCATTTTTTCCTGCATGGAGAGATATTGCTCGTTGCGCTGAGCCAGGCGCTGTTTGAGCTGTTCACTGCTGATCCGGGTGCGTTCGTATCGCTGTTCCAGATCTGACATTTCGCTGCGCAAAGCCTGCATTTCGAGGCGATGCTCACGCTGGAGGTCAGCCAGGGAATCCCGATGCACACTTTGGAGGGTTTTGATCCTGAGCCGCTGTTCACGGAGGATCTGGGCAACACGGGCCCGGTCACGGTTATCCTCGACGGGCTGCTCCACACTCGCCGCGGTCAGGACCGGAATATTCTCTTCTTCCGGTTCCACCTTCTGGAAACGCAAAGCGTTGGCGTCAACCGCTTTGCGGATCAACTGGAAGTGGTTACTACCCGGCGTCATGTCCGGATCCCAGAGTTCCTGGGCAAATGCCGGATCAGGACACTGGCTCCTACAAACCAGCCGGATAGCACCGCCGCCCATATCCGGCCCCTTGGCGCCTTTCTCTGCCAACGCCTCGATAGGCACGTTCCAGTGACTGTCGGCCCGCCCCTCATCATCAAACCAGATACGGAAGAAAACCAGCGACCGAACCGTCAACTCCGGTGAAAGGTTTACCAGCACCGCCCGAACATCTGTCTCGGCAAGATCAGACAGGCCAACATAGCCGTCCAGAAACGCGCCGAATTCAGACAACCGCATCTGCCGGGCAACCTGACTGCCCTCCATAAAGAAAACCGCCGAATACCCGTCGGCTGCCTGCCCGGCATTAACCATTCACTTTCTCCATGCTTCGGAAAACTCTTGTTATGGACGCCCGATGCGGGAAGAGAGTTCCATCCCCCTCCCGCTCTTCAACTCCATAGTCTAGCCAGACCTTAACCGAAACACAGAGAAAAACTGCAACGTTTTGTGATCAGATCTCCGCTGCCAGGCGGCTACCCTGATCAATGGCCCGCTTTGCATCCAGCTCTGCCGCCACATCGGCACCACCAATCAGATGCACCGGCAAACCGGCTGCTTCCAGGCCTGCCTGCAGCTCACGCAGCGGCTCCTGACCAGCACACACGATGATGGTATCCACCGGCAACACTTTATCCTCGCCCTGCTCGGCACCTTTCGGTGTGATGGTGATGTGCAGGCCTTCGTCATCAATCTTGCGATAACTGACGCCGGGCACCATCTGCACGTTGCGGTGCTTGAGAGAAGTACGATGAATCCAGCCGGTGGTCTTGCCCAGGTTCTTGCCAACTTTCGAGGCCTTGCGCTGCAGCAGGCAGACCTCCCGCGCAGGCTCAGGCACCTGAGGCTGAACACCCTCAATACCGCCACGGTGTTCAACCGTCAGATCCACGCCCCACTCCTTCATGAAGTGCTCGGTGTTCAACGAAGGCGATTCCCCCTTGTGGACGATGAATTCAGACACATCAAAGCCGATACCACCCGCACCGATGACAGCTACCTTCTGACCAACCGGCTTGCGCTCCAACAGCGCATCCAGGTAGCCAATCACCTTCGGGTGATCAATGCCTTCGATCTCCGGTGTGCGTGGCTCCACGCCAGTGGCCAGGACCACCTCATCAAAGCCACCGGCTTTGAGGTCCTCTGCGGTAACGCGGGTATTGAGCCGAATATCAACGCCATGTTTGTCGAGCATCACCCGGAAGTAGCGCAGGGTTTCGTAAAACTCTTCCTTGCCCGGAATGCGCTTGGCCACATTGAACTGACCACCTACCTCACTGCCGGCGTCGAAGACCGTAACCTTGTGCCCACGCTCGGCGGCAACCGAGGCAAACGCCAGGCCTGCGGGGCCAGCACCAACCACCGCAACCGACTTCGGCGTAGCCGTCTTCACGTACGCCAGTTCGGTTTCGTGGCAGGCGCGGGGATTGACCAGGCAGGACGTCAGCTTGCCGCTAAACGTGTGATCAAGACAGGCCTGGTTACAGCCGATGCAGGTATTAATCTCCTCGGCACGATCTTCCACAGCTTTGCGCACCAGGTCAGCGTCTGCCAGGAATGGGCGGGCCATGGACACCATATCCGCATCACCTTCTGCCAGAACCTTCTCGGCAACGTCCGGCATGTTGATCCGGTTGGTGGTTACCAGCGGAATACTGACTTCACCCTTGAGGCGGGCCGTTACCTTGGTGAAGGCGCCACGGGGCACTGAGGTAGCGATGGTCGGCACACGGGCCTCATGCCAGCCAATACCGGTGTTGATAATGGTGGCGCCCGCCTTCTCGATTTCCTTGGCCAGGTGCACCACTTCTTCCCAGGTACTGCCGTCTTCGATCAGATCGAGCATGGACAGGCGATAAATGATGATGAAGTTTTCGCCCACGCGCTCACGAACCCGGCGAACGATTTCAATGGGCAGGCGAATGCGGTTCTCGTAACTGCCACCCCACTGATCGGTGCGGTGGTTGGTGTGTTTGACAATGAACTGGTTAATGAAATAACCCTCGGAACCCATGATCTCCACGCCGTCGTATCCAGCGCGCTGGGCCAGGGCAGCACAGTTCACGTAGTCGTCGATCTGCTTCTGGATGCCGGCTTCGTCCAGCTCTTTGGGCTTGAACGGATTGATCGGCGCCTGGATAGCCGAAGGCGCGACCAGCTCAGGGGAATACGCATAACGGCCAGCATGCAGGATCTGCATACAGATTTTGCCGTCAGCCTCATGCACCGCCTGGGTAATCACCTTGTGCTTGTCAGATTCTTCCTCTGTGTTCATCTTGGCTGCGTGCTGGAATACCGCACCTTCGGTATTCGGGCCGATGCCACCGGTTACGATCAGGCCAACGCCACCAAGGGCGCGCTCGGCGTAAAACGCAGCCAGACGCTCGAATCCGTTTTTCACTTCCTCCAGGCCGGTATGCATGGAACCCATCAGTGTGCGGTTACGCAGGGTGGTAAAACCAAGGTCCAGTGGTTCAAGCAGGTGCGGGTACTTGCTCACGCCCGGTGATGCAGCCATTGGTAATCTCCTCATCGATTGTAGGATCGGGCAACCATCGCGCCCGTTGTTATGGCCCCTACACTACCCAGCTCCCGCCAGCGCAACAATATCCAAAAAGAACATTTTATTATCCCTGGACAACACCGATAATACGATCATGACCAATGCATCCAGACCCAACCAGAATTCGCTGGGCGACATCAGCCTGCTCTATGCTTCCGTGTTGCTGCGTGCCACTGAGGCCGAGGGAGGCGATGCCGAAAGGCTAAAATCCCAGTTCCATCTGAACGACCCTGAGCTGGCCGCGCCGGAAGGACGCATCAGCATTCCCAGGTTCATGCGCCTGGGCCAGGCTGCCATCGCCACAACGGGCAACCCCGCCCTGGGCCTGCGTATGGGCGCCCTGACCCGCCCCATCGACGCCGGCATTGCCGGCCTGGCCGCAGAAACCGCCAACACAGTACACCAGTCCCTTGCCACACTGATACGGTATGCGCTGCTAAGCAGCCGGAACTCCAGAGGCGAGCCAAGTCTGGCGGCTGAACATCGTAAGGCCTGCTTCTATTCGATCAGTCCATACAACCAGTACAACTACTTTGTCGTGGACTCCATCCTTGCCGCCTGGACCCAACTGATCAGACACATGACCGGCCGTTACGACATCCTGGAACGGGTGCGTATTGAGTACCCCTCGATCGGGCTGGACGAGGTATTCGAGAGCTGGTTTCGTTGCCCCGTGGAATTCGGCGCGAAGGAAAACTCGATTCGTCTGAAGGAAAGCGCTTGGCTTCAGGCACCGAGCCAGGCGCACCAAGGTATGCACGAAAAACTGACCGCCTGGTGTGAACAGGAGCTGCAGCAGATTCGCAAAGGCTGGAGTGTGGCTGACAGGGCCCGGTACCTGATGACGCCGTTATTGCGGGGAGAAACACCCACCATTGAAACCCTGGCCAACCGACTGGGAACAACGCCCTGGACACTGCAACGACAGCTTGCCAGTGAAGGAACCGGCTTTCGGGAGTTGCTGGACAACACTCGACGACAACTCGCACAAGACTATTTGCAGGAGACCAACAGTTCGCTTTCGGAAATCGCCTGGCTCTTGGGATTCGCGAACCCACCAGCCTTCCACAAGGCCTATCGGCGCTGGTATGGCATAAGCCCGGGAGAATACCGGAAACACATCAAGGGAAGTAACTGAGGTAAAGCAAGGGGGGGAAGATAAAAATGGCGGAGCGGACGGGACTCGAACCCGCGACCCCCGGCGTGACAGGCCGGTATTCTAACCAACTGAACTACCGCTCCGCGTTTGTTGCCTAACAGCCTGTTTGCTGACTGCTCGGTGACAACGAGGGCGCATTATAAAGAGGCCCCCGTTTATGTCAACGCTTTTACTGAACTTTTTTCAGATTTTTCCAAACCCCCGGTTACATGGCGTCAACCATGGCGTCTTTGCCCTGGGCCGTCTTCCGGTATTCGATGGGCGTCATACCAGACCAGCGCTTGAACGCCCGATAGAACGTACTGGGTTCGGAAAAACCGGTGAGGTACACAATTTCATCAATGGACTCATCGGTGGTCGCAAGGAGCTGCCGCGCCAGCCGATAGCGGAAATCCGCCAGCACCTGGTTGAAGCTGGTTTCCGCCTCGGTGAGCCGGGTGCGCAAGGTTCTTGGTTTGATACCCAGCCGTTCTGCAACGGCATCCAGGGTCACCTCGCCGCTGTCCAGGAGCTCGGCGATGATGCGCTCCACCTGACCGACAATGTCCTTTTTCTCTAGCCGCGCCACCTGTTCACTGGCAAAGCGCTCGTGCAGCGCCAACAGTTCTGGTTCGGCGTGGGGAGAGGCGTGGGACAGCATCGCAGCGGGGAAATACAACCGGTTTTCTTCTGCGCCAAAAACCACGTTACAACCCAGAACTTCGCGTACGTGCTCGGCTCCCTGCTCCCGCCCATGCTCGAACTCGATTCGTGATGGGTAGAAATTGCCATCGGTGATGGACTTGAAGAAGGTAATCAGCCCCTGTACGAAGCACTCATTGAAGTGCTTGAGCTTGCGAATCTCATCGGAGGCGGCGTCCAGCACCATGCAGGCTTCTTCGCCTTCAATGAAGAAATCGGTATTGGCGGCATCGCTCAGCAAGCGCTGATAGTTCTGAGCCCGGCGCAGTCCCTCTCCGAAGGTTGGGCTGCTGAGAAACAGGTATTCGAGAACCTGGCCCTTATAGGCGGGCAACAGCGGCCCCAGGTGCAGGCCTATGTCCGGGTCGCCGGATACATCCTCCACCGCCTGCCAGAAGTAAAGCTGGGCGCTGTGGGGAGTGCGAAGCTGGTCTGTGTAGACGTAGTTCTCGTCAACGCCGAGGCGGCTGAATATGGCATCGGTATCGACACCCTTTTTCTTCATCGCCTCATAAATCAGGCGCAACATCACGCCCGCATCACGTAGTTCCTGCATAGTATCCCGCTATTTTATTTATATGGTTACTACTTTGACCCACCGGACAGTGCTCATGGCACGGTGGGTCAATGCCCGATCTGGAGGGGTTTGCCAGACTGCGAGGCCGCCACGACTTTCGTCTTACATTAGAGCATATCAGGCCACAGACGCACAGTTGTACCAGAATGTAGAGAAAATCGGTAATTACGTTACTGATTCACGGGAAATTACCCGGCCGATCAGGCCAACAAGGGAGATGAATACCATGACAGAACCACTGATTTATCGCAGCACCCCACCCTCTCTGCTGCCCATGTTCGGCAGAGCACTGCTGCCAAAATCACACAAGCCCGGCGCCAACACAGAGATCCCGGAATTGCAGGCTGAGCTGCTGGGCGTGGCCACAGATACGCCGATGTTGTCCCGCTATCTGAACGTGTGCGGATTCAAGCCTGGCTCCACCCTGCCCATGACCTGGCCGCACATCCTTGCTTTCCCGCTGCACCTGAAATTGCTGACCGACAAACGGTTTCCACTGCCCCTGCTGGGCCTTGTGCATCTGCGCAACACCATCACCCAACACCGACCCATCCAGACCGGCGAAAACCTGGATATCCGGGTTACGTTGGGCAATCAGCAGAGCACGGAGCGCGGCATCGAGTTCGACCTGATCACCGAGGCGCGCTCTGCGGGCCGGCTGATCTGGGAGGAGGTAAGCACCAACCTGTTCCGGATGGCAAATGCTGAAAGTGGCAAGCCGAAAGCGCAACCGCCCAAACTCGAAACCTATCCGTTCAGCGAGTCCATCACGGCACCGGAAAACCTTGGGCGACGGTACGGGCAGGTATCCGGGGACCGCAACCCGATTCACATGCACGCATTGAGTGCCAAAGCCTTTGGCTTCCCACGGGCCATTGCCCATGGCATGTGGAGCAAAGCCCGGGCGCTGTCATTACTGGAACAGCAGGCTGACTGGCAATCCGGCCCTGTGCGGGTGAGCTGTCAGTTCAAGAAACCCCTGTTTCTGCCCGGCACCGCCCAACTGAACTGGCAGACCGCCAGCGACGCCTGGGATTACCAGCTCCTGAACAGCAAAGGCGATGCGCCACACCTGAGTGGTCGTATTGAATGGCTATAACGGCGGGATAAACGCTTCGATCTGGCCGCTCACCGCCAGATCGATGCTCAACCTGCTGCGCAGGGCTGCCCCTCAGCATTGGCAACAGGCAGCGTGAAGTAGAAGCAGGCACCACCCTCTTCCGGACGCTCATAGCCAATGTCGCCACCCTGGGCCTGAATCAGGGACCGGCAGGTGGCCAGACCAATGCCCATGCCTTCATCCTTGGTGGTGTAGAAGGGATGAAACAGCTTTTCCTCGGCATCCTCCGGCACACCCACCCCGTGATCGAGCACCTGAATGCGCACACACTGGTCACCGCATCGGCGGGCGCTGACTTCCACAGGCGTGGATGATTCGGCACTGCGAGTGGCTTCAAGGGCATTACGGATCAGGTTAAGGGCAACCTGCTGCACCTGAATCGGGTCCGCCAGTACGTCTGGCAGGTCATCTTCAACGCGGACATCAATACCGCCCTCGTTGTTCCTCATATCCACTTCCGCAAACTGCCGGGTGTCCTCCAGCAGCACCGGAACAGACAGGACTTCTTTGCCAGTGGCAGGCTTTTTCATGAACCGTCGGATGCGGCGAATAATCTCACTGGCCCTGTGCGACTGCGCTTCGATCTTGTCGAGGGTTTCCTGAAGCAACACAAGGTCCGGTTGCTCCTTGGCCATCATGCGCTTGGACACCCGGGCATAATTGGTGATAGCGGTCAGCGGTTGGTTGACCTCATGGGCAAACCCTGCGGCCATCTCACCCATGGTGGTCAGGCGTGAGGTGTGGGCCAGTTGATCCCGCTGTTCCTGAACCAGGGCCCGCGCTTCCTCCAGGGCCAGTTCGTTGTCCAGTTCCACGGTAATGTCCCGAAACACAACCACCGCGCCATGCAACTCGCCGTCATCCAGTTTGGGGGTGGAACGATACTCCGCGGGGAAGCCACTGCCATCAGCTCGCAGCAGCCGGATATCACGCTGGTTTTCCGCCACACCTTGCCGGCAGGTGGCCATCACCGGCAGGCTGTCCTGGCACTCCGCCGCCGTCGAAAAGTGCAGTTCGAAAAAACTCTTGCCGATCAGGTCTTCCGCCGGGCATCCCATAATCATGGCGGCTGCGGGATTGGCAAATTCGATGATGCCGTTCTCGTCAAGGCCGTAGATGCCCTCGCTGATGGAGTTCAGGATGCGCGCCTGATCGCTCTGCAGCTCGCGGTTCCGGGCCTGGAGTTCCCGCTCGAGGCGAATCACCTGGGCGTGGGTTTTAACCCTTGCAATCACTTCCAGGGACTGGAATGGCTTGGAGATGTAGTCTGCACCACCCAGGCTGAAGCCTTTCACCTTGGCCTGCAGGTCGTCCAGGGCTGACAGGAATACAACGGCACAATCTGAAGTTTCCGGATCGGCTTTCAGGCGCTCACACACCTCATAGCCGTCCATTTCCGGCATCATGATATCCAGCAGAATCACTTCCGGATGATGGCGGTGGGCAAGGTCCAATGCTTTCTCGCCTTCGTTGGCGATCAGAAGCCGGTAGCCTTTGTCTTTCAGGGTCTCGTAGAGGACTTTCAGGTTCTGCGGGTTGTCATCAACCAGCAGAACCGTCACCTCGGAGTTCTCACTGACAACTTCAGTCATAGAAACATGGCCGGTTAAAAACGTCATTGTATGATGACGATACCGACAGACCTAGTCGATAAGTTCCTTTACGGACAGAACCATACGCACCAGATGTGCCAATGAATGGGTGCCCATCTTGTGCATCACACGGGACCGGTGAATCTCAACGGTGCGCTGGCTGATCTCAAGCTCGATGGCGATCACCTTGTTGGCCTGGCCCGCAATCATCCGATCCATGATTTCACGCTCGCGGGGTGTCAGGCTCTTGATACGGCGAACGATCTCCTGGCGCTCATCCAGAGATTTCCGCTGCTCACGATCCTGCTCCAGCGCCGCCTCGATCTTCTCCAGCAGCGCTTCCTCGCGATAGGGCTTCTGGATAAAGTCGACGGCACCTTCCTTCATGGCATCGACAGCCATGGGAACGTCGCCATGCCCCGTCACGAAAATAATGGGCAGGATCGAATGCTTGTCGTTGAGTTTTTTCTGCAACTCCATGCCGTCCATACCCGGCATACGGATATCCAGCACAATGCAGCCCGCCATCTGGTCAGAATAATCCGCCAGAAAAGAGCCGGCGCTTTCATAGGTTTTCACCGGCTTGCCATCGGATTTCAGCAACAATTCCAGTGAATCGCGGACGGCCTCGTCGTCCTCTACCACATACACAGTCTGCTGGATATCAGTCATGGATCTGTTTTCTCCTGTCCGTTTTATTATGGAGCCGGTCAGTGGATGGACGGATCTTTATGATCGTCCCTGGCATGTTCCTGCCGTTCATGTTCCCGCATTTTCTCGAGCCGTTGCTGGATAATGCCAAAAACGCTTTGCTTGGGGTACCTGCCTTTGTCATCGGCCTTGCCCGCCGGTTTGCCAAGCAACAGTGTAATGGCCTCCTCCACACGGGCAACCGGGTATACAGCAAATTTGCCCGCTTTGGATGCCGTAACCACTTCGCTGTCCAGCATCAGGTTCTGCACGTTAGTGACCGGGATAATGACGCCCTGGGAGCCGGTCAGGCCGCCTTTCAGCTCACAGGTGGCGTAAAAGCCTTCGACCTTTTCGTTGACGCCGCCGATCGGCTGCACCTCGCCAAACTGGTTCACCGAGCCGGTAATCGCAAGATCCTGCCGCACCGGAATACCAGACAGTGCAGAGATCAAGGCGCACAGCTCGGCCAGGGAGGCGCTGTCACCGTCCACTTCGCCGTAGTTCTGCTCGAAGGTCAGACTGGCCGACAGGTGCATCGGGTCATTCACCGCAAAATGGGAGGCCAGCCAGGAGCTGAGAATCATCACGCCCTTGGAATGGATATTGCCACCCAGCTTCACGTCCCGCTCGATGTCCATGACACCGCCATCACCATAGTAGCAGGTTGCGGTTACCCGGTTGGAAAGACCAAACTCGAAACCGCCGGTCGACAGCACCGACAAGGCGTTCACCTGACCGACGCAGGTGCCGGTTGTGGTCACCAGGGTGGAGCCGTCCCGAACCGAATCGTAAAAATGATCCCGGATACGGCTGCTACGGTAACGGGCACTCTCCAGCGCGCGCTCAACGTGCACTTCAGAGATCAGTTTGGCACCCGCCTGTCGGGCCCAGAAATCGGATTCCCGTAAAAGGTTGGCGATGTCCGCTGCATGCAGCGAGAGCCTGTTCTGATGTTCGGCCATGCGAGCGCTGTGCTCGATTATACGGGCCACCGCTTTATTGGTGCAGTGCAGCAGCTTCTTCTCCACCACCAGACTGGCAATGAACTTGGCATACAGCAGCTGGCTCTCCTCGGTACGGTACATCTCGTTTTCGAAATCGGCCGTCACCCGGAACAGCTCGGCAAACTCGGAATCGTATTCCTGCAGCAGCATCCAGGTTTCGCGATCGCCAAACAGCACGATTTTAACATCCAGAGGTACGGCTTCCGGCTCAATTGAAATGGTCCCTGAAAGCGTCAGCTCCCGCTCCAGGGAATTGATCTGCAGGGTGCGGGAGCGCAGGGCGCGCTTCAGACCGTCCCAGACAAACGGCTGCTCCAGCACCTTGATGGCATCCATCAGCAGGTAACCGCCATTGGCCTTGTGCAGACTGCCCGGTCGAATCAGGGAGAAGTCGGTGAACACGGTGCCTTTGAACGTGACGTTCTCCACGTACCCGAACAGGTTGTGGTAGGTGGGATTGTCTTCCACCACCACCGGCACTTCATTGGTTTTCTGGTGCACCAGCACATTGATCACGTAGCGCCGGGGCGTTTTCTTGTCCAGTGAGGCGTAGGCGATCGCCGCCTGCTCTTCATCGTCCTCAAGGAAGATATCCAGGTTGTCGACCAGGTCTTTGCGAACGGCCTCAAGATAGGAAACCACGTCTGGCTGGTCACTGTAGCGTTTGACTAGCTCATCGATCTGGTGACCGGAAATGCCTTCGAGAGTTTCCTGATTCAATGCCTGTTGCTTCTCGGCGTACTCCTGCTCCCAATCGGCCAGCTTGCGAAGGGCCTGGCGGAGCTTCTTTTCAAGGGCGTTGATGGTGTCTTCAAACTTGTCACGCTGCTCATCGGTAAGCGCCTGGAAGCTCTCCACGGTGTGGGGCTCATCGCCATTCATGGCAACCAGCCGATAGCCACCCGGTGTGGTTACCGTGAGGCTGACTTTCTTGCGCCGCGCCTGCTTGGCGACTTTCTCGAGCTCGTCTTCCTGCTTTTTGCCGTACTCGTTCTTGAGGTGCTCGGAGCGCTCCAGGAAACTGTCACTGTCAAACGTCTGGGGAATCACCTTCACCAACCGGGACATCAGCTTGTCCATGTCCTGCTTGAGCTGGGTACCCATCCCTGCCGGCAGTTGCAGCAGACGCGGATTGCGTGGCTCATCGAAGTTGGCCACGTAACACCAGTCGTGGCTCTGCTGTTCGGTATCGACGTGGTGTTCAAGGTACCGGAGCATCATGGTGCGCTTACCCAAGCCATTGCGACCGACCGCATACACGTTATAACCACCGTGGGGCATGGCGAGCGCAAAACGCACCGCTTCCTGGGCGCGGTTCTGGCCAACAATCTCGGCCAGCGGCTCCAGTTGCCGGGTGGTTTTGAATGGCAGATCTTTAAGAACGCAGGCTTTGTAGAGCTGATGCAAGGGCAATGACTTCAAGTTCGATTCCCGTTGAGTTCGGTTTTGAGTAGTAACTATCGCTCGCATTGTAGTGTTTGAGCTTCAAGCTGTCGCCTATCCGCGCCGCATTTATCGGAAGAGGCCGGATTCGTGACAATATGCCAACCGGGTCACAAATTCCCCCTTGGTCATTTTTCAGGCAGGCCGTCGATTACTACACTTCCATGCCCGGACGGATTCCGGACACAACAAGTACAATACGGGTGATGGTCAAAGCAATGACGAATTATTCCGCAGATCGCCGCATCAAGGATCGTTTTTCGGCGTCGTGTCTCAGGGTGCAACTCCGTGAGAGGGCGTTCTTTGGTCGCGGGAAGCAGCCAGTGGCGGTAACCTGCCTGGACCTCAATCGTTACGGTATGGCGGTGCTGTGCCCTCGGCCGGTAGACTCCGGCGCGCATTTGTTCCTGGATATTGAGGGTAAATACATCAGCGAGTCGCGCATTGATGCCCGAGTGGTGTCGTGCCAGCCGTTTCAGACGGGCTTCCGTGTGAGTCTGCAGTTCAGCTACTGTCTCGACAAGAAAGGCTACTCGAGAGCGATCGACAATGCGCTTTCCCGGATTGAGGGTTTTTACAACCGGTTCGCCAGTTAATCAGATCAGGCCAGCATCCAGGCTGGCCGCCACGTACATGCCCAGTTCCTCGCACTGTTGCTCGAATTCATCCCTGTAATCTCCCCTGCACAGCAATGGCTCCTGTATGCGTTTCCAGCGTAATCCGGTGGTGATGCTGTCGATGGCGCGGCGGGTGCCGGTGCCGTCGTGGCCGGCGCGGATGTAGTAGGCAAAGGGCAGGCCCTGGGTTTTCTCGAGGCACGGATAGTAGCTTCGGTCGAAGAAGTCTTTGAGGGCGCCGGACATGTAGCCGAGGTTTTCGGTGGTACCGAGGATGATGGCGTCGCAGGCGAGGATGTCTTCGGGGCCGGCATCGAGTGGGGCTTTTACCACCACTTCTACGGCTTCGATGTCGGGGTTACGGGCGCCTTTTTCTATGGCGTTACGGAGTTTCAGGGTATTTGGGGATGGGGCGTGGGCTACGATGAGTAGTCTCTTTTTGCTAGACATTTGCCGTCCGACTCCCTTCTTGCCGTTAACTCATGGAGCATGAGTTGTGGCAGGAACCCCCTCACGGGAAACGCTACGAGCACATCCATGTGCGCTTCGCTCCGGCCATCCATGGCCTACGAGATTCCCGTGAGGGGGTCCCTGCCACAACTCGCTAGGCTCCGAATATGCCGTCCAACGTATCAATGCCGCATAGAGCCGTATGAAGCGGGTTACAGCAACTCGCCACTCGCTTCCACCGGCGCCTCGGCCGCTTCTTTCTTCACCGGCTTGGGCATCAGTTTGTCGCGAACCTTGGCTTCGATTTCGTTGGCGATATCCATGTTCTCTTCCAGGAACTTGCAGGCGTTGGCTTTGCCCTGACCGATTTTGTCGCCGTTGTAGGCGTACCAGGCGCCGGATTTGTCGACGAAGCCTTCTTTTACGCCCATGTCCAGAACTTCGGCCATGTGGTAGATGCCCTTGCCGTACATGATCTGGAACTCGGCCTGTTTGAAGGGCGGAGATACCTTGTTCTTGACGACTTTTACGCGGGTTTCGTTACCGACCACTTCGTCGCCCTCTTTGACAGCACCGATGCGGCGGATGTCCAGGCGTACGGAGGAGTAGAATTTCAGGGCGTTACCGCCGGTGGTGGTTTCCGGGCTGCCGAACATGACGCCGATTTTCATACGGATCTGGTTGATGAAGACCATCAGGCAGTTGGCGTGTTTGACGTTGCCGGTCAGTTTACGCAGGGCCTGGGACATCAGGCGGGCCTGGAGGCCTACGTGGCTGTCGCCCATCTCGCCTTCGATTTCGGCTTTCGGTGTCAGTGCGGCAACGGAGTCGACGATGATCACGTCGATGGCGTTGGAGCGCACCAGCATGTCGGCGATTTCCAGGGCCTGTTCGCCGGTGTCTGGCTGGGACACCAGCAGGTCGTCTACGTTTACGCCCAGCTTTTCTGCGTAGATGGGGTCGAGCGCGTGCTCGGCGTCGATGAAGGCGCAGGTTTTGCCAGCCTTCTGGGCTTCCGCAATCACCTGAAGGGTCAGTGTGGTTTTACCGGAGCTTTCCGGGCCGTAGATTTCAACGATCCGGCCGTAAGGCAGGCCGCCAATACCCAGGGCTACGTCCAGCCCGAGGGAACCGGTGGATACCGCAGGAATGGCTTCACGGGGCTGGTCGCCCATTTTCATCACGGCACCTTTGCCGAACTGGCGCTCAATCTGGCCGAGTGCTGCGCTGAGTGCTTTCTTGCGATTGTCTTCCATTGGTACCTGACCCTCATTTGCCGGGGCTGCTGAGCCGCGATTGGGCCGACAGCAGCGAAATTCAAAGCGATGACACCGGAGGCATCCAGTGTTTTCCTGTATATTTGAACAGTATTAAAACATAAGCCTTCGCTGAGACCAACCCCTGCCCGGGTGAAAAACGTCACAGTGTTTTCAGAAACTCCGTAACCCCTTGCAGAACATACAAAACCGACTTTCGGCGCACCTGATCCCGGTCGCCGTCAAAGCACTGCGTGCTGGTTTCGATGCGGTCCGGGCCGGTGCCCCAGGCGAACCATACGGTGCCTACGGGCTTTTCATCAGTGCCGCCACCTGGGCCTGCAATGCCGCTGATGGCCACGGCTATGTCAGCGTCCGCAGCGCGGACGGCACCGGCGACCATCTGGCGAACCACTGGCTCGCTCACCGCGCCATGCTCGGCGAGCACCGATTCTTCAACCCCCAGAATGGCCTGTTTCGCCTCGTTGCTGTAGGTCACCAACCCGGCCATCAGGTACGCAGACGACCCCGCCCGGTCAGTCAGCACTTTGGCCACCCAGCCGCCGGTACAGCTTTCGGCGGTGGCGATGGTTTTACCGTGCTCGACGAGCCATTCACCCAGCGTGTTTCCAGCGCTCTCCAGTTGTTGGTCAGAGGCCTGCATAACAATCTCCCTGTGTCTGTTGCCAAACCCTTCGTTTCATCACGGGCATTATTTTCTTACAATCCCCGCTTTCACCCAAAAGTACGATCAACCGGACAAACCCATGTCAGTAGCCCAGACCGATCTTTCCAAGCACACCCCGATGATGCAGCAGTACCTGAAGATCAAGCGGGAACACCCGAACGAGCTGGTGTTTTATCGCATGGGTGATTTCTATGAGCTGTTTTACGACGACGCCAAGAAAGCAGCGGAACTTCTGGACATTACCCTGACTGCCCGCGGCCAGTCCGGGGGCAACCCCATCCCGATGGCGGGCGTGCCTTTCCATGCGGCTGAAGGTTACATTGCCCGCATGGTGCGCGCAGGTCAATCCATCGCCATTGCTGAGCAGATTGGCGACCCGGCCACCAGTAAGGGGCCGGTTGATCGTCAGGTGGTGCGCGTGGTGACACCGGGCACCCTGAGCGACGAGGCGTTTCTGGAAGACCGGCGGGACAACCTGTTGGTGTCGATTTTCAGTCATAAGGAGCAGTTCGGCTTCGCGTCGCTGGACATCTCCAGTGGCCGGTTTGCGGTCGCAGAGCTGGAAAGCCTGGAAGCTCTGCAAGGGGAGCTGCAGCGCCTGCGGCCGGCGGAGATTCTGATCAGCGAGGACTTCCCTTACAGCGATGTGCTGGAGGGCTTCACCGGGGTTCGTCGCCAGGGCCCCTGGTTGTTTGAGATGGATTCCGCCCGGC
This sequence comes from Marinobacter sp. KM021, assembly GCF_050707965.1. Classification (NCBI taxonomy): domain Bacteria; kingdom Pseudomonadati; phylum Pseudomonadota; class Gammaproteobacteria; order Pseudomonadales; family Marinobacteraceae; genus Marinobacter; species Marinobacter sp. KM021. Next base: position 516,244 of record NZ_CP136129.1, on the reverse strand, counting down.
GGGTGATTACCCAACAGCTGCAGGTTAAGGACCTGACCGGCTTCGGCTGCGAAGACCTGCACCTGGCAATCTGTGCCGCCGGCTGCCTGTTGCAGTACGCCCGGGAAACCCAGCGTACCGCCCTGCCCCACATCCGCAAACTGACCCGTGAACGTCGGGAAGATGCGGTGATCCTGGATGCCGCCAGCCGCCGCAACCTGGAGATAGACACCAACCTGATGGGCGGCCAGCAGTACACCCTCGCCTGGGTAATGGACCGCACGGCCACGGCCATGGGCGCCCGGGAGTTGCGCCGCTGGCTGAACCGGCCGCTCAGGAATGTGGAGGTCGTCCGCCAGCGCCAGCAGGCGGTGTCAGCTTTGCTGGACGGCTTCCATTACGAGCCAATCCACGATCTGCTCAAGCAAGTGGGTGATATCGAGCGGATTCTGGCCCGAGTCGCGCTGCGCTCAGCCCGCCCCCGGGACCTCGCACGCCTGCGGGATGCGTTCCAGACCTTACCGGGGCTGCAGGAGGCTCTAAAGCCCGTTAACTCACATCACCTGGTGAAGCTGGCCACGGTTATTGGCGAATACCCGGAGCTGGCTGATCTGCTCGAGCGGGCCATTATCGAGAACCCGCCCGTGGTGATCCGGGACGGCGGCGTGATTGCCCAAGGCTTCGACGAAGAACTGGACGAACTGCGCAACATCAGCGAGAACGCTGGCCAGTACCTGTTGGATGTGGAAACCCGCGAGCGCGAACGCACCGGCATTTCCACGCTGAAAGTGGGCTACAACCGGGTGCACGGTTACTACATCGAGATTAGCCGGGGCCAATCTGACCAGGCGCCGGTGGATTACATCCGCCGCCAGACCCTGAAAAACGCCGAGCGGTTCATCACGCCGGAACTGAAAGAATTTGAAGACAAGGCCCTGAGCGCCAAGAGCCGGGCCCTGGCCCGGGAAAAAGGCCTGTACGACGACGTATTGGAAACCGTCGCCGAGCAGTTGGCACCGCTGCAGGACGCCGCCCAGGCCCTGGCGGAACTGGATGTGCTCAGCAACTTTGCCGAGCGGGCCACCAGCCTGCGTTTCACTGCTCCGGAATTCACCGAAGAGCCGGGCTTTGATGTGGAGGAAGGCCGCCATCCGGTGGTGGAACAACTGCTCGACGAGCCCTTCGTGCCGAACAACCTGCTGATGGATGCGAAGCGGCGAATGCTGGTGATCACCGGCCCGAACATGGGCGGTAAGTCCACCTACATGCGCCAGGCTGCGTTAATTGCCCTGCTGGCCTACACCGGCAGCTTTGTGCCCGCCAACCGGGCGGTGCTGGGGCCGGTAGACCGGATTTTCACCCGCATGGGCTCTTCCGATGACATTGCCGGCGGCCGCTCCACGTTTATGGTGGAAATGACCGAAACCGCCAACATCCTGCACAACGCCACCGATCACAGCCTGGTACTGATGGATGAGGTGGGCCGCGGCACCAGTACTTTTGACGGCCTGTCGCTGGCCTGGGCCACGGCTGAGCACCTGGCCAAGGACATTCGTTGCTACACCCTGTTCGCCACCCACTACTTCGAACTGACCCAACTGGCGGATGACCTGGAACATGCGGTGAATGTGCATCTGACGGCCACCGAGCACGACGACTCCATCGTTTTCCTGCACAATGTACACGACGGCCCGGCCAGCCAGAGTTATGGCCTTCAAGTGGCCAAATTGGCGGGCGTGCCCCAGGATGTGATTCGCAATGCCAAGGCGCAGCTCGCGCATCTGGAAGGCAGCGCCGGCCCGTCCAAGGGAGCTACAGGCGGTACCGCTGCAGCGCCATCACCAGCCCCTAAAACGGCTAAACAACCGGCTGCCGTGGAATCGGTGTTTCAGGGCGATATGTTTGCCAGCGCGGAGCCGAGCGTTGTAGAGAACGCCTTGCAAAAACTGGACATTGATGGACTTTCACCACGGGATGCCCTCAATCAGCTCTATGAGCTGAAAGCTTTGCTGGCAAAATAACAGGAAACTGGGCCAAACTTGATCTGTGTAATAAGGTTATAGCAGCCCAACGCTTGCGGCTGCGGGGGGCGCTCCCTACAATATCGCGCACAAAATTATAGATGGGGCCGGAACATCAGGGCTCCTGATGAGACCGATTACTTTACGAACCAGGGATCTGACTATGGCGTTTATCGTTACTGATAACTGCATCAAGTGCAAATACACCGACTGCGTGGAAGTCTGCCCGGTGGACTGCTTCTACGAAGGCCCCAACTTTCTGGTGATTGACCCGGACGAGTGCATAGATTGCGCCCTGTGCGAGCCAGAGTGCCCGGCCGAGGCCATCTTCTCTGAAGACGAACTGCCGGCGGGCCAGGAAGCGTTCGTTGAGATCAACGCCGAGCTGGCTGGCAAATGGCCGAACATCACCGAGAAGAAAGACCCGCTGCCAGACGCTGAAGAGTGGGACGGCAAGCCTGACAAACTGAAGTACCTGGAGCGCTAAGAACCTCCAACATTACTTCAACAACAAAAAGGCCGGACGGACAAACATCGTCCGGCCTTTTTGTTTGAGCCCGGGTCTTGACGGGCTCAGGGCAAGGAAGCCGCCAAAAAGACTAAGCCAGCAATTTCTTGGCTGCTGCAGATCGATAGAATGCTCCCAAACGCCGGCGTACCAGCGCTTCGAGGTAGCCCTCCTCGGCCAACACCTCCACGATGGGCAGCGCCAGGGATTCCACTTCGGTCACGATAACCTCTCGAGTCACCCCGACATCCTGCAACAGGTCCATGACCGGGCGATCGCCATACTTGGCAAAAAGATGCTCCACCACCGCCCTGGCGCAGCCTTCAAAGTAGCCGGTTTTCCGGAAATTCAGCCAAAACTCGTACCCCATCACCACGAACTCCTGCAACTCCACATCGCCCAGCCCCTCTTTGAGCTCAGCAATGGTGCGACCTTCCAGGGATACCCAGGCAGCCATCACGGTATCTCTCAGCTCATCATCAGACAGCGCCTTGTGCAGGAATTGCTCACTGCGGGAAATCAGCCCCGGCAAACTGTCTGCCAACCAGGCCTTGATGCGCCGCTCAAACGTTTCGTCCAGCCCGGGCACCGCCCTATTGGCCATTTTCTTGCCGAACTTCATCATTGAGCCAACACCAGGCACAGACCGGGTAATCAGGTTGTCTTCATAGAGGTAATTGACCAGACCGTGGTAGACCACGTTGGACACCAGCTCCTGGTAGACCGGGTGCGCCATGATTTCGGCAATAATGCGCTCACGTTGGTGACGCAGCTCCAGGGCTTCTTCGATGAACCCGCTGGCCTGTTCACGAGACAGGATATCGCCCAGGGTGGTGTCCGACTGGACCGAGGCATTCATGACCTCGGTCGCCATTTCCGCGGCCAGCTCCGGAATACCGGCGTCCAGCTCCATATCCACCACAATACGCTGGATCACGCCCATCACCTGGTCCGCGCTCACCAGTCGTTTCAGGGTGACACTGCCCGCGTGATCGAGCAGTTCGTCCACCTCGTTATCGATGAACTTTTTCAGTTTCGCCCCTTTGAGAGCAGACATCTCATGTTTGACGTGTGCTTCCAACAAAGTATCGGCAAGGCTTGGGCTTGTCTTTGACATAAACCGGGCATCCTTTTGGCTAGGGTCCTGAACGTTGCCAACGAGGCTAACACGAACTGGCCTGTCGCGGGTTCGCCGGAATTACCCCGGCTGGGGCAATGCAGGGCCAGTCTGGGCCGACGGGCCTGGAGGCTACTGGAAATCGTTGAAGGTATGGGGCTCGGCGGCCAGGGCCAGGCAGATACTGCCCGGGCCCACGTAGATGGCACTGGTAATACCCATTTGTGACAGCAACAGCTCTACCCCATTGCTTTCACAGGCATCGCGCAAGCGATTCAGGCCTGGCAGATCTTCGATCTCCGTCCAGGTCAGGCCGCAGGACAAGCTGACGAAAGGCGTCAATAAACCAGCCTCCACCCGGGCGACCGCGTAATTCATCACTTTCTCGACTGCCATATCAAAGTTGCGGGTTTTAACCACGGGTTTGCCTTCGGCACCCTGGCCAAAGATCACCGGGACAATGTTCAGGGCCTTACCCAGGAACGCGGCAAACGCCGAGACGCTTTTGTCACCACGGCGCCGGGCACGCTCGCGTATATAGTGCAGATCTCGGGGAATCACACAGGTATAGATCTTGTCGGTAAACGTCTCAACCTCATGCCGAAGGGCATTCTTGGAAAGCTTTTGCTCAATCAGTTTCAGAGTATGAGCCGCCAGCAAACCCTGCCCGGCAAAGATCTGTTTACTGTCGATCACCCGCATGGAGAACTTGCCATCCCGGCCAGCGGCCTTACGGGCCTCCTCGTAATGAGCCATGACCGAGTTCATGGCTTCCGCGGCGTTCTGGAAAATCTGGCTACGGCTTTTGGTGACGGTTTCGCAGATGGCCACATCGAACTCGGTCACGATCTTTTCCATGAACAGGTCATGGATCTGTTCGGCAGTGTAGGCTTTGGTTTCCGCTTCATGACCTTTGCCCAGCAGGCCACTTTGATAAAACTCCTGGGTACGAACCGGGCAATGTTTATCGGTGTAGGTCTGGCCGTCGATAATAGCGGTTACCGGCAGAACGAACAGGTCGTGCTTGCGGGCAAAGTCATAGGGCAGGTCACAGGCGGAATCTACAATCAGGCCTACTCGCATGCTGTGTGTCTCCGGGTGCGGGCAACACCTCACATGGGCATGCCCTTTATTGTCATTATTTTTGTCGCGCTACAGTCTTGCACAGATTGGTGAAAATTTCAGCACCCACCTCAGGCTGTCAAACCTCCAGTTCTTTCAGGTTATGTTCCAGTAGCCGACGGTTGTCTTGCTGCCATGGGTGGAAACCTTTCCGGAAGTAGGCCAGGAATTCCGGCAGGCACTTGCGCAGAACGCCGGGCTTCCCCCAGAGAAAATTCAGCCCGCCTAACCAGGTTTTCAGACTCCAGAGCTTGCCATCCGTCTTCAGCAGGCTGCAGGTGTTGATGAAGGTGTACTTGAAGAAATTCCAGGTGACAAACAGAAAGACAATCCGGCGCAACCGCTCATTGCCAACGCAGGCCCGGTATACGTCGAACGCCACCGACTTGTGCTCGGTTTCCTCAATGGCATGCCAGCGCCATAACCTCTGCATTGTCGGCGTAGCGCCCTCCATCCACTCGGGGTGACTGAGAATGGCGTTGGCCAGCACGGCGGTGTAGTGCTCTGCACCACAGGTGCCCGCCAGTTGGCGGCTGGGCGGCAACCGCCCTACCCAGTCCATGTGCTTGCGGAAGCGCGCGTCGAGGGCATCGATATCATAGCCACGGGCTTTCAGGGCTTCGTTGTAATCTTTGTGCTCTCGGCTGTGCAGGGCTTCCTGGCCGATAAAGCCTTTGATCTCTTCCTTGAGCTTAGGGTCGGTAATCTGGTCCCGGTACAGGCGAACGGCGTTAATGAATTGCTGCTCTCCGTCGGGAAACTGCAGCGACAAGGCATTGAAGAATGCAGTGCGGAAGGCATCGTTGCCGTGCCAAAGGGTTTTCAACTCATCCCTTACATCAAAACGCAGATGCCTGGGTTTGACGGCGACGCCGTCTGGTGTGGAACTGATGGTCATTTCGGCCCCCTGTTGTCGGTTTGTTGTTATTAAAGCACTCGACATCGGATAAATTTTCACCAGTTCGGCCAGTGTACCCCCGTATTCCAGATAACCGGAAGGGGCCAGGCTGACAATTTCGACAATTTGTCATGAAATGACAAACTGTCAGCACGCTTATGCAAACAAAAAAAGGGAGGCATCAAGCCTCCCAAGGACACACAGTGGGTTGGTGCCGCCAAGTTACTAACGGCACCGGGTTCAGTGTTACTCGCTCTTCTCGGCGCCCGGGGCCTCCGGGTCGGAAGTGAATTTCAGTAAATGAGTGCGTTCGATCAGGTAGTAGAGAACCGCACCGGTCGCCAGGCCCCAGCCTGCGCCATACACCGCCAGAACCACACCCATGGTGCCGGCAATGCCTCGCTCGGTGTTGTTCTCCAGCTGCTCCAGGCCCACCATCAAACAAATGTAACCGGTCAGCAGCAGGGTCAGCGACAGCGCAATCGGCAGCACCGGCTGGAAGAAGCTCACCAGCGGCAGGACAAACAGGGCAATAAAGCCGGTAATCCAGAAAGTACCACCGCCGCTGTAGATGGAATCCATGGCGTTACGGCCATACTTGTAGCGTTCGGCCATGGTGGCGGTGACCGCTGTCCAGATTGGACCAGCAAGGCCAGGGTATGGCGCAAAGAACGCGTGGCCACCGTTACGGATAGCAGTTACCAGGTGAACACGGTCAATGCTGTTGTCGATGTCTTCGTCTTTACGCAGGTGGTCGACACGGTTCATCAGGGACTGCCCCACCACGATATCGCCGAAGGCAATCACGTAAGCGATAACCGCAGTCGGGATCGCATACAGGAAGATATTCAGATCCGGGAAACCTACGGTAAACGGCAGGTAGTTCCACAGCTGGTCAAAGGCCGGCTTGGTGATGCCCCACTGCACATCCGGTACAGCGTATTCACCAGTGGCAAATCCAACCAGGATCGCCACAACCATGCCTGGCACCATACCGTAATTGGCAATCTTGCGGGCTATGTTGCTCTTGTCGACGAAGCCCTTGAAGGACACCGAGAACATCAGGTAAAGACACACCAGGCCACCGACAATCAGGGAAATGGGCGTGTTGGCCAGACGGCCACCAGCCTCAATTTCGCCCATCAGTGCTGCAATACCCGCACCGATAATGATACCGCCCTTCATGGAGCGCGGAATCCACTCAACCAGTTTACTGCCCAGGCGGGTAACCCCCAGAATCAGGAAGATCAGGAACACCAGGAACTGCAGGGCGAACAGCGCCTGAATGGCCTCCGGGCCAGGCTCGTAGTCCGAGAGGAACAGCAGCACCACAGGAATACCCGGGGTTATCCAGCCGGGAACCAGTGGCACGCCCAGCAGCGCCGGCAGCATAAAACCGATACCGCAGATAACGACATAAGCCAGGGCCACCTCGTAGGGTACGCCGAGATAGGTTTCAAGCAGGGGAATCATCGCCAAACTGACCACGAACATGATCAGGGCCTGGACCATCTCTGCGAACTCCCAACGATAGTGGACGAACGGCAGACGGATTTTGAAAGGGCCCGCGGGCCAGAACGGCTGTTCTTCACCGTTTTTTCTGTGGAACATTTGCATTGCATTACCTCCGGGCACGCCGGTAAAGGGTGCCAGTCAATGTTGTTTTTGTGACGAGGTGTGGCGGCACCGAAAGATGCCGCCGTTCAGGGGGATTAGTTCAGATCTTTGGCCTGGTCCCGCAGCACGAACTTCTGGATCTTGCCGGTGGATGTTTTCGGCAGCTCCGAGAAGACCACGGTTTTGGGCACCTTGAACCGGGCCAGGTGCTCGCGGCAGAAATTGATGATGTCTTCTTCAGACACATCCCCTGCCTCTGGCTTGAGGGTGATGAAAGCACAGGGCGTTTCGCCCCATTTCTCATCCGGGCGGGCAACCACCGCCGCTTCCATCACCGCCGGGTGGCGGTAAAGGGTGTCTTCCACCTCGATGGTGGAGATATTCTCACCGCCGGAGATGATGATGTCTTTCAGGCGGTCCTTGATTTCCATGTAGCCGTCTTCGTGCCACACGGCCAGGTCACCGGTGTGGAACCAACCACCCCGGAAGGCTTCTTCCGTGGCACTGGGGTTCTTCAGGTAACCTTTCATCACGGTATTACCGCGCAGGAAGATCTCGCCAATGGTTTTGCCATCTTTCGGGACCGGCTGCATGGTGTTGGGGTCAGCCACCATGGTACCGCCCAGGGTGTGATAACGAACGCCCTGGCGCGCCTTGATCTGGGCACGCTCCCGCAACGGCAGTTCATCCCATTCCGACTTCCAGGCACACACGGTGACCGGACCATACACTTCAGTCAGACCGTAAACGTGAGTCACCTTGATGCCCATTTCTTCGATGGAGCCAATCACCTGGGCAGGGGGCGCTGCGCCGGCGGTCATGGACTTCACTTCGTGATCAATACCAGCCTTGGCTTCTGGCGAGGCATTCAGCAGCGCGTTCAGAACAATCGGGGCGCCACACATGTGGGTAACCTGGTGGTCACGGATCAGCTGCAGGATCTTCTCAGGGTCTACCCGGCGCAGGCATACGTGGGTGCCAGCCATGGCGGTGATGGTCCAGGGGAAACACCAGCCATTGCAGTGGAACATCGGCAGGGTCCACAGGTACACCGGGTGCATGTCCATGGACCAAACGGCCTGGTTACCCAGAGCGTTGATATAGGCGCCGCGGTGGTGATAAACCACGCCTTTGGGGTTACCGGTGGTGCCAGAGGTGTAGTTCAGGGAAATGGCATCCCACTCATCGGCCGGGAAGCTCCACTGAAACTCCGGGTCACCCTCCTGCAGGAAGGCTTCGTAGTCGAGGTCACTGACCTGAACGCCCTCACCGTACTCAGGGTCGTCCACATCAATCACCAGGGGCTTGTGCTCAAGGTGACGAATCGCATCTTTAACGACCTGGCCGAATTCGCGGTCGGCAATCACGACTTTCGCTTCACCATGCTCCAGCATGAAGGCAATGGCCTCGGCATCCAGGCGCACGTTCAGGGTGTTCAGTACTGCGCCGATCATGGGCACGCCAAAGTGGCATTCCACCATGGCAGGAATGTTAGGCAGCATCACCGCCACGGTATCGCCCCGGCCGATACCCCGGCCTTTCAGGGCAGAGGCCAGACGCAGGCAACGGTCATAGGTTTCTGCCCAGTTACGACGGATGGCACCGTGGATGATGGCCGGATAATCCGGGTACACACTGGCGGTGCGCTCGATAAAATCAATGGGGGACTGAACTGCGTAGTTGGCATCCCGGGGCGCAAGGCCCTGGTCGAAGATCGAAGTCATTGGCGTGGTCCTCTAACTCAGATGTTGTTCTTATGGCATATTCAGAAGAATAGCCAAAGCAGCTATACTCCAGATTGCCCGAAATGGTAGAAGATAGAACAAATACTAGAAACTCTACTATGGTATTATAGGATTATTACTATAACTTTATGAGCAACCCTAAAAAAGCCCGCGTTTTCAGCCAACTGGTCCCTAATGACCCACAACCCACTCTCGTGGTCGGTCGCACATTAGAGGTCCTGGCCAGTAATCATGCGGCCGATTCCCTCGTCCAACGCGCAGAACTGGACTATCCGGAGCACCTTTTACCGGTGAACGCGGCAGCGCTTGTTAAATCAGCCCTGGAACAGGGGCGAGCCATTGAAAACGTGGAATCCCGGTTTGCCGACCATATTTTTCTGTGGAGCTTCATTCCCGATCCAGACAGCGGGGAAGTATTGGTTCGGGGCCGTGATGCCACCAACGATATCCTCACCCTGGAAGAAGCCGTTCGCTCCAACCGCCTTTACCGGCTGATCACCGAGAACACCACAGACCTGATCTCGCGGCATGCCCCGGACGGACGATTCATTGATGCCACGCCTGCGTCCTGGCGCCTGTTGGGCTACTGGCCGGAAGAGCTCCGGGGCAAGGCCCTGGAAGAGGTGTTCCAGGGGGAAAACGTGGCCGAGCAACTGGCCCTGACCCGCCACCGGCTGCGGGAAGACGGCTACGCCACCATGACGCTGGAGATTATTCACCGCAACGGCAGCCGCCGCTGGTTCGAGATTGCCAGCCGCGCCATCCGGGAGACCTATACCGGCGCCGTGGTGGAGGTGATCAGCGTATCCCGTGACATCACCGCCCGGGTGGAATCCGAGGAGCAGAACCGGCTGCTGGCAGATGAACTGGCCCACACGGCCCGCCTGGCCACGCTGGGTGAACTGGCTTCCAGCATTGCCCATGAGATGAATCAGCCACTGGCATCGATCGTGAATTTCGCGTCCGCCAGCCAGCGCTTTCTAAAGGAAGCAGACCAACATCCCGAGAAGCTGCTGAAGGTAGACGACGGCCTGCAAAAGATCGTGCACCACGCCAACCGCGCTTCCGAGGTGATCAAACGTCTTCGGGCGTTCCTGCGTAAAGGCCAGAAGCGCATGGGCCCGGTATCCCTGAATTCGGTGATTACCGAGGTTGCACGCCTGTGCCAGTGGGAGGCAGAAAAGAACGGCGTCCGTATCTATGAGAACCTGGCCGCAGACTCTCCCACCATCACCGCAGACCCGGTGTTGCTTGAACAGGTGTTGATCAACCTGATCCGTAACGGCATCGAGGCCAATGTGGAAGCCGGGGCAGACAAAGACAGTGCAGGCCCTTCCCGGATTGTGGTCAGCACCTGCGTCAACGACCAACAGGAAACCCTGATTCAGGTCATCGATGAAGGCCCGGGGCTGGACGACGAAGGCATACGCCAGATGTTCCAGCCGTTCTACACCAGCAAGGCCAAGGGGCTGGGACTTGGGCTGTCCATGAGCCGTTCCATCATTGAGGGATTTGGCGGCTTTCTGGATGCCACCCGCACAGACACCGGCGGCCTTTCGCTGATCTGCCGTTTCCCTCCCGGCAACACCCGATGCACCCACAAACCAACCCAGGAGTAAGCCCCCGATGTCTGGTACCACCCAGTCAAATGCCAACACCGTTTACGTTGTTGATGACGATGCCGGTATGCTGGAGTCCACCCAATGGCTGTTGGAATCGGTCGGGCTTGAAGTCAGAGCCTACAGTGATGGCCGGCAGTTTCTGGATGCCGTGGAAGACCAACGCCCGGGTTGCGTGATTCTGGATATCCGGATGCCCGGCCTTGGCGGGCTGAATGTTCAGGAAGAACTGCAAAAACGGGGTTTGGAGATACCGATTATTTTTGTCTCTGGCCATGCCGATGTGCCCATCGTGGTGCGCGCCTTCAAATCCGGCGCCTTTGATTTTATCGAGAAGCCCTTCAATGAGCAGTTGTTACTGGACAGCGTGCAGCAGGCACTACAGGCACCCGCCGAACCCGAGCCACCCGTTCGCTCCGATGCGGATACCGAAGCGCTGATCAGCACCCTCACCCGCCGGGAACGGGATGTCTTTCTGCCCCTGGCCCAGGGCTACACCAGTAAGGAAATCGCCGAACAGCTGGATGTCAGCGTTAAAACCATCGACCTGTATCGGGCTCGGGTAATGAAGCGCCTGGGCGCAGAACGGCTGCCGGATGTCACCGGCATTGCCATTGCCGCTGGACTGCTCGACCCGGCAAATCTCAGAACCGGTCCGGGCTGACCCCGGACTGCACCTCCCGGGCGATGGCGCCCAAGCGGTCGACCGCGGCTTCAATCCGGCCGGTCCAGGGATTGCCGCCGTTCAGCCGCAGGCAGTTGTCGAACTTGTTGGCGGTGGAGAACATCCGCCCCGGGGCGACGTTTATATTCTCTCCCCGCGCCCGGTGATACACCTCGGTGCCCGACACCCCCTCCGGCAGCTGAACCCAGAGCACAAACCCGCCCTGGGGCCGGCTTACCGCGGTGCCCTCCGGAAAGGTTCTGGCAATAGCCGAACGAAGCCGGTCTGTGGACTCCTTGTAGTGCTGCCGGGCCGAACGAAGGTAACGGTCATAACCACCCTGTTCCAGAAAATGGGCGACTGCCAGCTGCGGGATGGTGGAAGTTGCCAGATTCACAAAATATTTGTGTTGCCGGGCGGCGGCCATATGCCGACCGGGGATCATCCACCCAAGCCGCAGCCCCGGAGAGATGGTCTTGGAGAATGAGCTGCAGTAAATCACGTTATCCGCCAGGTCAAAGGCCTTGGCCGGGCGCGGGCGCTCGCCGGTATGGAAAAGGTCTCCGTAGATATCGTCTTCAATCAATGGCACCCCAGCAGCCGCCAGCATGGAAACCAGCTGTTGTTTGCGCTCGTCGCTCATCCGGGCACCCATGGGATTACTGTGGTTTGGCACCACCACGCAGGCTTTCAAGGGCCACTGCTCCAGGGCAAGCTGCAGGCCTTCAAGACTGATGCCGTCTGACGGGTGGGTGGGGATTTCAATCACCCGCAGGCCCACCACTTCCAGCGCCTGCAGGATGCCGGGAAACGAAGGTGACTCCACGGCGACGATATCCCCGGGTTGGGTCACTGCCCGCAGGGCCAGAATGATAGCCTCCTGGGCTCCGTTGGTGGCCAGCACATCATCTGGCGCAATGGGCACTCCGATGGTGGCCATTCGCTGCGCAATCTGGCGCCGGAACGATTCCTTGCCCGGAAACGCATAGTCGAGGGTTTCCAGGCCTCGCCTCGCCGCCCATAACGTGCTCTGCTGAATCTGCCTGACCGGCAGGTAGTCCGGGTGCGGAATGGCCGTGGCCAGGGGCACCATACGCTTTTGTTCATCGGCACACAGGTCCAGGGTCATTTCCCGGGCAGACACCGGTACCGGACGACTGCGCTGTTCCGTCATTCTTGGTTCCGGCAAATCCCGGGCTGGCCGGCGCACGAAATACCCGCTGCGTTCCCGGGCCTGCAGGTAACCTCGGGCCTCCAGAGTCTGATGGGCCTGCAGCACGGTTGAAATACTGACACCGAACTGCCGGCTCAGTACCCGCACACCGGGCACACGCTCCCCTTCCCGGTATACACCGTCAAGGATCAGCGCCTGGAGCTGGTCCGCCACCTGGTTGTAGAGCATGCCCATCGTGTTCTCCGCCGTGCCGTGCTTTATAAGCTCTATTCCACCAGAACCGACGCCACTATGAGCAGTACAGTTTCCCGGCTTTTTCGGCAGTACAGTTTCCATTTTTCTGCATCTGTACCGATTCAATAACACTGTAGCTGAATCTGTTATGGAAATCCGATGAAAATAATAATGGTTCCTGAATCAGAAAAGGAGTTTCATCATGGCAACGGCAACCATCCCAAAACCCGACTCGCGTTCACCGCGCCCCGTTCACCGCGCCACCCGGAACGATGTGCTGGGCCTCTATGCCACAGGGGGCACGCCGGCCGCCGGCACGCTGATGACAGCCATGCAGGCCCTGGCCCGTGAGGGCATCCGTGTGATACCCGTTGGCAACCGTCACTGGGTACTTCGGGGCGCCGCGCCGCTGCCCGAGATTCACTGTTACAGTGAGCAGGAGCTACATGGAATCTCAGTCTCACCAGCCAGACGCGTTCTACTAACAACCCACAAGGACAACCCATGAAGACAGAAATCTACCAGGTGGATGCTTTTACCAATGAACTGTTCCGGGGAAACCCTGCGGCGGTGATGCCCCTGAACAGCTGGCTTCCGGAGCAACAGATGCAGGCCATTGCCCTGGAGAACAATTTGTCCGAGACCGCTTTCCTGGTGCCACTCCCGGAGCAGGATGATGCGGATTTTCATATCCGCTGGTTCACCCCGACAGTAGAGGTGCCACTGTGCGGACACGCCACCCTGGCGTCGGCCTGGGTGGTGTTCAACCGTCTTGGCTGGCAGCACGACAGGGTTCGTTTCCAGTCGAAAAGCGGCCCCCTGGCGGTTACCCGCCGTTCCGATGACTGGCTGGAACTGGACTTCCCCAACCTGCCGTTTGAACCCCGACCAACCCCGGAGTTAATCCGGAAAGCGCTGCCAAACGCCCCGGAGCAGGCGTTCTACGTGCCAAATGACACCAACTACATGCTGGTTCTGGACTCGGAAGCTGCGGTAACCAAAGCTGCCCCGAACCTGGCGTTGCTGGCAGAACTGGGCAATCAGGGGCTGATCGTTACCGCGCCAGGAACTCAGTGCGATTTCGTCAGCCGTTACTTCGCCCCCGGAGCGGGTATCGATGAGGATCCGGTAACCGGCTCCATCCACAGCGTGCTGGTACCTTACTGGGCTGAACAGCTCGGCAAACAAACACTGGAAGCCCGCCAACTCTCTGCACGCGGTGGCGTTCTGCGATGCGAGCTCAGAGTTGACCGGGTAGCCATCGCCGGCCAGGCGGCGTTTTACATGGAAGGGTCCGTTTACCTGCCCTGAGGCTGATATACTGCCCGCCATTTTCAACGAGTGGTGGGCAGTTCTATGGCAGGTTCAACATCCCGGTACGATGTCATCATCATCGGCGCAGGCGCTGCCGGGCTGATGTGCGCGGCCACCGCCGGTTATCGCGGCCGCAAAGTACTGGTGCTGGACCACGCCAACAAACCGGGCAAAAAGATCCTGATGTCTGGCGGTGGCCGGTGCAATTTCACCAATCTGAACAGCACGCCTGCGAACTTTATCTCCGACAACCCGCACTACTGCATCTCCGCGCTAAAGCGCTATACCCCGCAGGATTTTGTGGAACTGGTGGACCGCCACGGTGTGGAGTATGAAGAGAAAGCGCCGGGCCAACTGTTCTGCAAAGACAGCGCGAAGGACATTCTCAACGTGCTGCTGACCGAGTGCGAATGGGCCGGCGCCGAGATTCGCATGAACACGTCGGTGTCCGGCATTCGGCAAGCAGGCTCGGGCTTCTCCCTGAAGACCCGTGGCGGCACACTCGGTTGCGAATCCCTGATCGTAGCCTGCGGTGGGCTGTCGATTCCCACCATGGGTGCCACCGGCTTTGGTTATGAGATTGCCAGGCAGTTTGGCCTGAGCGTGCTGCCCACCCGCGCGGGGCTGGTGCCCTTCACCCTGCACCCGGAACTGAAGCAACAACTGGCGCCGTTGTCTGGCGTTAGCTGCCCGGTGGACGCCCACTGCCACCAACAACACTTCCGGGAACCCATGCTGGTCACCCATCGCGGCCTCAGTGGCCCGGCGATGCTGCAAGTGTCCAGTTACTGGCAGCCAGGCGATGCGGTACACATCAACCTGCTGCCGACTGAGAACATTCACGAAGACCTGCTGGCCCTGCGCAACAGCAAGCCGCAATCCACCATCGCGCACTATCTGAACCAACACCTGCCGAAACGATTCGCCCAGGCGTTTAACGACCTGCACGGCTGGAACGGCCCACTGCAGGGGTATCGCAACCAGGAACTGGAACAGGTTGCCGGCACGCTTGGCGACTGGACCATCAAGCCGGCTGGAACGGAAGGTTACAGAACGGCCGAAGTGACCCTGGGCGGTGTGGATACTCGCCAGCTATCCTCCAAAACCATGGCGGCCCTGGAGCACCCCAAGCTGTACTTTATCGGGGAAGTGGTGGACGTTACCGGCCACCTGGGCGGGCATAATTTCCAGTGGGCGTGGGCCTCCGGTGTGGCGGCGGGTAACGTGGCCTGACAGGCCTCAGAGATACTTCTCGATCGACAGCCAGGACAACATCCGGGACGCCGCCCGGCGCCAGAATCCGCTCTCAGGTTCCTGATAAACCTCACCATCCCGGGATTGCCACACCAGACTACCCTGCTCGTTCAGGCTCACCCGCCAGCTGTTCTCCGGCGCCATGGCGCGCTCAATATCTTCGGCTACCGCGCGCGCCAGTTGCGGACTGCGAATCACCAGCACCGTCTCGCCGTTGAGGTAGATAGAACGCAGGTTCACGTTGAACGAGCCAATAAACAATGTTTCCCGGTCAAACACCACGGCTTTGGAATGCAGGCTGATCACACCTTTATCGCAGGCTTGTTCATTGGCCACCCAACGTTTACAGGCTGGCGCATCAGGGCGTAACTCGTACAGGTCAAAGCCCTGCTCCAGCATCTCACGCCGCCAACGGGCGTAGCCGGAATGATTGGTGACCAGATCGTTGGTGGCCAGCGAATTGGTGATCGCCGCCACCTTCAGCCCGTGGTTGCCCAGATTGTCCAGCCCGTTCAGCTGCTCGTCTGCCAGAATCAGATAGGCGGACTCAATCAGGATTTCCTTCCGGGCCGATTCGATCAGATCAAACAGGGCCTTTGCGGTGTTTCGCGGTTTGTCTGCCGGCGCTTCCAGGTCTTCCGGTGGCGGATCGAACACCAGCTCGGCCTCCGCCTTCACCATGTCAGCGAACCACCCTGCCAGCAGGGATTCCGCCTGGTTCCTGCCCTGGGGTACTGACGCAGTAAAAGGCAGCGGCTCAGTGGTGGCACGGCTGAGTCCGGATAAGCGGTCACCTGCACGCTCCGATTCCGGCAGCTCATACAATTGCCCCAGCGGGTAGGACCAGGGGCTTTGCCAGTAGGCCTCAAAGTTATCGGTCATGGCGCCAGCCAGCGGCCCGAGCACCATGACGTCGCGATCCCGGAAATTCAGTTCCTGGTGCTCGTCAAAGTACTCGTCGCCAATGTTGCGGCCGCCGGTAATACCGACATTGCCATCCACCACAAAGGTCTTGTTGTGCATGCGCCGGTTGATGCGGTCGAAGTCGGTGATGAACGACAGCCAACGGCCAACGCCCTTGCGGGAAGGAGACGGATTGAAAATCCGGATGCTGATGGCCGGGTGGGCCTCCATCATGGCAAACAGGGATTCCTTGCCGGCCACATTGATGTCATCCAGCAACAGGCGAACCTGCACGCCCCGGTCTGCAGCGGCTACCAGGCGGCCAGCCAGGTACCGGCCGCTGGCATCGTCGTTCCAGATGTAATATTGGGCATCAATGCGCTGACTGGCGGTTTCAATCAGGGCGCTGCGAACCACAAAGGCATCGCGGCCCGTGTCGAGCAGCCCAAACGCAGAGAGTCGGGATTCGGGATCAAGGTGCATCCGGCGCTGATCCGTTGTGAAGGAGTCTGCCACCGAGGATACCGCCAAAACCGGGCCATGGTCGACCGGCGGCAATCCCCTTGCGCAGCCGGCAAGCAGCCCCGCAAACAATAACAGGCTCAGCCTGGCGATCAACGGGACTACTTGCCGGGTCAGCATGGCCGGGGGATTCCTTGTCAGCGAATGATAACCAATGGTTTTTTAGCGGTTTTCAGCATGGTTGTGGTGGTACTGCCCACCAGGAACTGGCGAATTCTGGAATGGCCGTAAGCGCCCATCACCAGAATGTCGATGTCATGCTCCTCCTGGTACGCGTGCAATGCAGGTTCTACATCCCCGGCGCGAATGGCCAGGGTGATATCAACGCCCAACCCGGACAACATCTGCTCTGCCTTCTTGAGCTGCTCCCAGCGGTCGGCGGTATCCGGGCCAACCATCACCAGGTGCAGGGGCATGCCTTTGAGTACCGGGCTCTGGGCAATCAGTTCCACACCCCGGAAAGCGGTGGGGCTGCCGTCGAACGCCAGCATGGCACTTTTCGGCTCACTATAGTCATCCGGCACCAGCAGGATGGAGCGATGCACACTTCGGATGACGGTCTCCAGCTGGCTGCCGATGTGGATATCACGGTCAGAACTGCTTTCACCGTGCAGCCCCATGACAAACAGGCGGGTCTCTTTCTCAAGAGCCACCAACGACTCAGTCAGATTACCGTGGCGCTGGCGCTTGACGGCCTCCTCCGCACCGGCGGACGTCACCCTGGTTTCGGCTTCATCCAGCATGTGATGGCCGTGCTCCAGCGCCAGTTTGGCCCGCTTTCGGTCCAGTTGCGCCAGTTCGTCCAGCAACTGCTCACGGCTGCCAAGGCCGATGTTGCCCGCCAGATCCGGCTCCGCCGGGTAGCGTTCTTCGTCCAGAACATGCAAAAGCATCAGGGGCGTTTCCATGTGCCGGCTGGCCCAGGCTGCGTAATCGCATACTGCAGGTGCTGCCCGGGAGCCATCGATACAGGCCACTACTCGTAACATACTTGCCTCGCCTTGGTTGTCCGTCTGCTCGTTATTGTGGCTGCGAATGTCGTTCTTTTCATTGCTGTCGATCATTGTCAGTGACCCATCAGGCGGTCGACGGCATCCGGCTTATCATGAACACCGAAGCGGTCAACGATGGTGGCGCTGGCCTGGTTCAGGCCAATTACCTCAACATCAGAGCCTTCACGGCGGAACTTGATCACCGCCTTATCCAGCGCAGCTACGGCGGTGATGTCCCAGAAGTGGGCCCGGCTGAGATCTATTACTACATTATCGACTGCTTCCTTGAAGTCAAAGGATTCCAGGAACTTCTCTGACGAGCTGAAGAACACCTGACCTACCACGGTGTAGCGACGGGTCTCGGTGTTTTCATCCAGCTCAGAAGTCACCAACATGTAGTGGCCAATCTTGTTGGCAAAAAACAGTGCCGCCAGCAGCACGCCCGCCAGAACGCCAAAGGCCAGGTTGTGGGTGGCCACCACCACAATCACCGTTACCAGCATCACGATGTTGGTAGACAACGGGTGCTCCCTGAGATTGCGAATGGAGTCCCAGCTAAAGGTACCAATAGAGACCATGATCATCACCGCCACCAGCGCGGCCATGGGAATCTGCACCAGCCACTTGTCCAGAACCAGCACCAGAATCAGCAGGAAGACACCGGCGGTGAGGGTCGACAATCGAGTGCGACCACCGGATTTCACGTTGATGATGGACTGGCCAATCATGGCGCAACCGGCCATGCCACCCAACAAACCAGAGCCGATGTTGGCAATGCCCTGGCCCTTGCACTCACGGTCACGGTCACTGGTGGTGTCGGTCAGGTCATCCACGATGGTGGCTGTCATCAGCGATTCGAGCAGGCCGACGACGGCCAGAGCAACCGAATACGGCAGGATGATCATCAGGGTTTCAAGGGTCAGCGGCACGTCCGGCCACAGGAAGATGGGCAGGGTATCCGGCAGTTCGCCCATATCCCCAACCGTGCGGATATCCAGGCCCATCACCATGGCCACAAGGGTCAGGCCAACAATACACACCAGAGGCGATGGAATCAGCTTGCCCACGGTGGGAATCAGCGGGAACAGGTAGATAATGCCAAGGCCAGCGGCGGTCATGGCATACACATGCCAGGTCACATTGGTCAGTTCCGGCAACTGGGCCATAAAGATCAGGATAGCCAGTGCGTTCACAAACCCCGTGACCACAGACCGGGACACAAAGCGCATCAATCCACCCAGTCTCAGGTAGCCTGCGGCAATCTGTATGACACCGGTCAACAGGGTTGCCGCCAGCAGGTACTCAAGGCCATGCTCCTTGACCAGGGTCACCATCAGCAAGGCCATGGCGCCGGTTGCTGCCGAGATCATGCCTGGCCGGCCGCCCACGAAGGCGATAATCACGGCGATACAGAAAGAGGCATACAAACCCACTTTCGGGTCCACGCCCGCGATGATGGAGAAAGCAATCGCTTCCGGAATCAGCGCCAGGGCAACAACGATACCGGCGAGCAGGTCGCCTCGAATATTGGAAAACCAGTTTTGCTTGAGTGATTGCACCATGATTGGGGATATCCAACTGAACAATGAAAATAAACGGCTGCCATGCACACGGGCACGGGCGGGGGTCAGGAAACCTGAAAAAGAAGTCTGGGCGAGGCCAGTTAAGGGAGCATGAACGCTATGGCGGAAGGATCGTCACGGTTATGGAATGCTTCGCTTGGATGAAAGTCAGATTACTGTCGAATCGGGGCGGCGAAGCTTACCAGAAGCGGGTCAGGAAAGTAAGGCAAGGGTGCCAACCGCCTCGCTGCCGCACACCTCAACCGGCTTTGCGAAAAGTCAGGTTGTAACGGCAAGAGCCCGTTAAAGGGTGGTGGCCCGCTTTGAGTGTCAGTACGCCGTGATAGAACAGCCGGGCCGGCCCTCCCCAAACCACCACATCGCCGTGCTCCAACGGGATTTTCAGGGGTTTGTCTGATCGCCTCGGCCCGCCAAACTGGAAGGTTATCGGCAAACCGAGGGAAACGGAGACAATGGGCCAGGAGAAATCCTGCTCGTCTTTGTCCTGGTGCAACCCCATGCGGGCGCCGCGCTGATAACGGTTGATCAGGCAGGCATCCGGCACAAATCCCCGATACCCCGCCGCCTCGGCAGAGTTCCGCGCCAGCGTTATAAAGGACTCGGGGATCTCAGGCCAGGGCAGACCGGATTCCGGATCGGTGGACTGGTACCGGTAACCCGACCGGTCTGTCACCCAGCCCAGTTCGCCGGCACAGGTCATGGCGGCCGACATGCTGTGGCCGCCGGGCGTTACCATATGCCGAAACGGCGCTTTGCTGGCCACCTCACCAATGGCTTGTATCAGATCCGGGGCCGTGTTCCGGGCAAACCGGCGCAATACCACAACGCCCTCACCCACCAGTTCCTGCCAGGGTTCAGCATCACTGAAATCAAACAGATCTGTTGTCATAACCTGATCATTTTCATCAACATTCAAAACACCTCGGCGGTCAGGGTCTACACTCAGGATACCTGTTTTCCATTTAAGGCTCGCCCATGCTGCCGAACCGCCAGACCGCACAGGTGTCGCTCGCTTTTCTGATCGCGTCCGCCATCACCCTGGGCATGCTCATTCTCACCCTTGTGCTGGTGGGCCAGAGCTTTCGCGGCATGGAGCAGGCCAAACTAACAGCGGCAGAGGCCACGGCACGGCAACTGGCCACCAGCGTGGATGACCGCATCAACGCCATTACCCAACCGCCCTCCACCGCGCTGGCGGTGCTCCGACATGACCCGTTAACGGCGGCAACCACACTGGATCAGCGCCTTGAGCGGCTGCCGGTACTGGCCGACATCCTGTCCAGCAGCGCCATCGTCAGTGCTATTTACGCCGGCTTTGGCGACGGCGATTTCTTTCTCTTCCGCACCTTGAGCAGTTCAGGGTCCGTGCAGTTTCCGGACGCCCCCACTGGCAGCCACTTCCTGTTGCAAAGCCTCGAACGGGAAGGGGAGCAACGGGTTGGGGTATGGCGTTTCTACGATCAGAGGCTAAACCTGATTGAGCATCGGGTGCTGGAAAGTTATGACTACGATCCCCGCCAACGGCCATGGTATCAGGCAGCCCAGAGCGTCAGCGAACTGCAGCTATCCGCGCCATACGTCTTCTTTACCACTCAGGAAACCGGGCTGACGCTGTCTCAGCGGGCCAGTGCACAGCCTTCCACGGTCCTTGGCATTGACGTTACGGTGAATGATCTTGGCGCCCAGCTCGCCCAACTGCGCCAGACGCCCGGCAGCCAGCTCGCCATCATCAATGATCAAGGGCAGTTACTGGCCAGTTCAGAGTTTGAGCAAGAGGCCGGTGCCGTTATCCAAACGGCCCGGCTGCAGCAAACGGAACGGGGCGTCGGCGGTTTTTCCGCAGAGGGGCGTGATTGGTATGGCGTTGCCGTGGCACTGGATGCCCTGCCGGATGAGTCACTGTCGATTGTGATTGCCATTCCCTCTGATGAACTGCTTGCAGAAGTCTGGGCCGCATTGGCCAGGCAAACCCTCATTGCTGGCGCCATCGCCCTGCTGTTGCTGGTCATCGGCTGGTTTATGGGGCGCCAGGTGGGCAAGCCGCTGGAGCAGCTGACAGACAGAGTCAGCCAGCTGTCACGCTTCCGATTCGATACCAAGGTTCGTTCCGAGTCTCACATCCGCGAGGCGTCGCAGTTGAGCATTGCGCTGGACGACATGGCCCATACCATCCGCAGCTTCCAGAACATTTCCACCGTACTGAACCGCGGCCAGGACCTGAACCAGCTGCTGCAGGATATTCTCGAGCAGATCGTTAGTATCGTGGGCCAGAAACGCGGTGCGATCTACCTGTTCAACATTCACGATCACAAACTCGAACTGACCGTGAATGGCGGCCTTGAAATACCCAAGGCACTCAGGTCTATTCCCCCTGCCGCCGATGACAACGAACTGATCCGTATTCTGCGCAGCCACATTCCCGGCCACTCGGTGTTTGCCATTCTCCGCAACCGCCGCCGCAAACTGATTGGCGTGTTGATTATCGAGATCGAGCACGGAGACAAAACAGAACTGAGCGATGACCTGATCCTGTTTGTTGACGAGATTGCCGGTTCTGCCGCCGTTGCCATCGAAACCCGTGAGCTGATCGAAAGCCAGCAGGCCCTGCTGGACGGCATCATTCAACTGGTGGCCAACGCCATCGACGCCAAATCACCCTACACCGGGGGCCACTGCGAGCGGGTGCCCAAATTGGCACAGATGCTGGCTGAACAGGCTGAGAGCGCCAGTGACGGCCCGTTTGCCCGCTTCAGGATGTCCGAAGACGAACGTTACGAATTCCGCCTGGCCGCCTGGCTCCACGACTGCGGAAAGATAACCAGCCCGGAATATGTGGTTGATAAGGCGGTCAAGCTTGAGACCATTCACAACCGGATACATGAAATCCGAACCCGTTTTGAGGTGTTACACCGGGATGCCGACATCCAGTACCTGAAGGCGTGCCTGGAAGGGAAAGATTCTGACGAGGCGCGGCAACAACGGGATCAGTTGCAAGAAACCCTGCGGGAGGAATTCGCGTTTCTTGCGCGGGTCAATCAAGGCAGCGAATCCATGTCGGATGACGATGTCGCGCGCATTCACCAGATTGGCAGCCGCACCTGGCTACGGAACTTTAACGACCGCCTGGGCTTGTCCGGCGACGAACAGCAAGCTCTGGAACACCAGCCAACACCCGAGCTACCCGTTATGGAAACCTTGCTGGCTGACAAACCCGGCCACTTGCGCAGCTGGGGCGACAATATTCCCCCGGTGCGCAAAGACGATCCCCGTAACCGCTGGGGGTTCGATATGACCTTGCCCGAGCACGCCTACAATCGGGGTGAACTGCACAACCTTACGGTGCGTTATGGCACCCTCACCGACGAAGAGCGATTCAAAATCAACGAGCATATCGTGCAGACCATTTGCATGCTGGATGCCCTGCCGCTGCCAGATCGACTGGCCAATGTGCCGAGGCTCGCCGGCACCCACCACGAGCGAATGGATGGTAATGGCTACCCTTGCAGGCTGACAGGTGAAAACATGAGCATTCCGGAAAAAATCATGGCCATCGCCGATGTATTCGAAGCCCTCACTGCGGTAGACCGCCCCTACAAACGCGGTAAAACCCTCTCCGAATCCCTGGGGCTGATGGCGGTTATGGTGGACAAGGGGCACCTGGACAAGGACACCTTTAACCTGTTTTTGCAGTCCCGTATCTGGCTGACCTACGCACAACAGCACCTACGGCCGGAACAGATTGATCCGGTGGATGAAAGCCTGTTCATGAAGCGCTGACCAAAAACACGTATATTCTACGGACTGATTTACTTGCTAAGGATATCTGAATGCTGTTCGCAATGATTTTCGGTGGCCTGATCGGTTATGCCTTTGGCCGGTTTCCGGGATTCCTGGTGGGGGCTGCCATTGGTGCATTCCTGTTCCAGCGGATGAAGAGCCGGCTGATAGGCAAGATTCAGAGCCTGCAAAACAACTTCGTTGAATCTGTGTTTGCCGTCATGGGCGCCCTGTGCAAGGCCGACGGCGTGGTGACCCGGGACGAGATTCAACTGGCGGAGGCGATGTTTGAACGGTTTCGTTTGAACGAAGAGCAAAAAGCCATCGCCCGGGACGCCTTCAACCGTGGCAAGCAACCGGATTTCGACCTGGACGCGGAGCTCAACCGCTTTTTGCAGAACTCCGGCCGCCAGCCCGCATTTCTGCAGATGTTCCTGCAGGTTCAGGTGTCGGCGGTGGCCGCGGATGGCCAGGTGCACCCGGCCGAGCACGAGATGCTGGTGCGTATTGCCCGGGGCCTTGGCCTGCCAGAAAGCCAGGTAGACCAACTGGAAGCCATGCTGCGCGGCG
Source organism: Marinobacter sp. KM021 (assembly GCF_050707965.1). Lineage (NCBI taxonomy): Bacteria > Pseudomonadati > Pseudomonadota > Gammaproteobacteria > Pseudomonadales > Marinobacteraceae > Marinobacter > Marinobacter sp. KM021. Next base: position 492,631 of record NZ_CP136129.1, on the reverse strand, counting down.
CCCATGCCGGGCATGCCGGCGGCAGCCCGAACTACTCCTCGGGGCAGCAGATTGAGGACGCCTACAAGGTACTGGGGGTATCCGCCTCTGCCTCCGATGCAGAGATCAAACGCGCTTACCGCAAGCTGATGAGTGAGAACCACCCGGATAAACTGGCCGGGCGCGGCATGCCCGAGAGCATGCGGGAGATGGCGGAAGAGCGCACTCGTGAAATCAGCCACGCCTACGATGTGATCAAAGACGCCCGAAAACAGGCATCCTGACGACAGACGTCAGAACCAGCGGGGCACCCTTGCCCGGTAAACCTCATAGTCCTGGCCAAAGCGCTGAGCCAGGGCTTTTTCTTCCTCTTTTGCCTGGCGGGTAATCACCAGCACACCCGCCACCAGGCAAACCAGCGAAAACGCACTGGGCAATGCCAGAAAAAAGGTTCATCGCGGGTTAGCGTGAAAAAGTAGGAGACGGCGGTCAAACCGGTTAGTTTTGAGTTCGCCAAAACAACAAACCTGACCGACTCACCGCCGTCCCTATGAATGCTAATCCTCTTGCCCTGTTCTGGGAAGGATTCACGATAGAATCGTATGCCCAGATTGACGCTCAATCTCTGCTCATCCGACTGCAACCTGCCGACGATTACTTGCCATGCTGCAGTGGTTGTAATCAGCACACGCTTGCCATCCATGACATCAGCACCCGACGAGTCCGAGAACGCGACCTGTTCCAATACCGCGTCTGGCTGGACGTGCCAGTTCGCCGAGTTCGTTGTACGACCTGTGGCCCCAAGCTTGAACAGATTCGCTGGTTACCAGGGCGACAGCGTCTGACGGCAGGCATGGTCAGTTGGATTGAATCCCTGGTACGACTGATGCCGATCCAACATGTGGCAACGCTGCTAGGGTTGCATTGGCATACGGTCAAGGCCATCGACCATCGGCGCCTCAAACGAGAAGTGACTGAGCCAGATAAACGCCGGATTCGTCGACTGATCATGGATGAGTTCGCCTTGTTCAAGGGACACCGCTACGCCACCGTGGCGATTGATGCGGATACTCAACAAGTCCTCTGGGTTGGAGAAGGCCGCAGTCGAGCAGCGGTACGCCCCTTCTTTGAATGGCTGGGGCCGGAAACCTGTGGCCAGATCGAAGCCGTGGCGATGGATATGAATACCGCCATGGACCTGGAAGTTCAGCACCACTGCCCACAAGCACGGGTGGTCTATGACCTGTTCCACGTTGTAGCAAAGTTCGGACGGGAAGTGATTGACCGTGTCCGGGTCGATCAGGCCAATCAGCTTCGACACGACAAGCCGGCTCGCAAAGTAGTGAAACGAAGTCGCTGGCTGTTGCTCAGAAACCGAGGCAACCTCAAGGACGAGCAGGCTCTGAAGCTCGAAGAACTGCTGCAAGCCAACCAGCCCCTGATGACTGTCTACGTCCTGAAAGACCAGCTCAAAGAGCTCTGGTACGCTCCCTCAGAGGCCGATGCCAGACAACGCTGGCAAGACTGGCTAAATCTGGCTATGAGTAGTGGGCTGGCCCCCGTGCAGCAGTTTGCCAGGCGCCTCAAGGGCTACGTCGACGGCATTATCGCCAGCGCGGTCTACCGGTTGAACACCAGTGTGTTGGAGGGAATGAACAACAAGATCAAGGTGATCAAGCGGGTGGCCTACGGCTACCGGGATAACGACTACTTCTTTCTGAAGATAAAAGCAGCATTTCCCGGTAAAGCGCGATGAACCAGAAAAAAGCCCAGCTGCCCGGTCATAACCGCCAGAAACAACGGATTTCGGGAACGGCTGTAGGGGCCTTGAGTCAGTAGCCTGGCCTTATCTTCAGTGGGTGCGATACCGGAGCGCCAGTCTTCGTGCATATACGCCTGCAGGTAATTCACCGCCGTGAACGATGCCAGCAGTAACACCGCACCGGCCAACAGAACCGGCCCGTGATACAGCCAGGCAAATACCCCGAGCCAGCCATCCAGGTCGACAAAAATCCGCGCCAGACACACCAGAAGAATCGCCGCCCGAAAGACATTGAAGATGTGGCGATGCCACCAGGTCGCTTTACCCCGGGCACCGTAATGAATGTGACTGAACCCCATACGGGCGTATAAGCCCAGTGTTCTGGCGGAGAACTGCAGGCCAATCATCAGAAAAAAGATGCCGAGAAACGTTCGGACAGCGGGTTCAATCAGATCCATTTATGCATTCTGGTTCAACAGGTTGGCTATCAGCTTACTGTCTGATTCCGGTTATTGAAAGTGATCAGAATCAATCACCCGTTCGCTGGTTTTAACGGAACATGTGACGCGATACCCAAAATGACATGCCATCACGTTTTCAGGTGAGTTATCGTTAGACGATCTGATCAGTCTGGAGTACACCATGCAGTCCGAACACCAAGGTCCATTCCATTGCTTTCGTGATGATGCCATGGGCGAAGATGACGCAACCGGACTGGCGGCGCGCATTCGTGCTGGTGAAGTGTCAGCGCTGGACGTCACGAAAGCCGCCATTGAACGGGCTGAAATGGCACAGCCGGTGATCAACGGACTGGTTGCCACGGATTACGACCGAAGCCTTTCACTTGCCCGGAGCCTCGCAAAGCCTGAGGCCCCGTTTGCCGGTGTGCCCATGTTTATCAAAGACAACACCGACGTTCAGGGCCTGCCAACCCGCCATGGCTCGGCGGCCGTGCCCAGCAATACCGCCAGCAAAACCAGCCCGTTCGCTGAGCAGATGCTGGCACAGGGCTACCTGTGTCTGGGCAAGAGCACGCTGCCGGAATTCGGCTTTAATGCCACCACCGAGCCAGCCCATGGCGCCGCCACCCGTAACCCCTGGAATCTGCAATATTCCTCTGGCGCCTCCTCGGGTGGCGCTGCGGCCCTGGTGGCCGCCGGCGTTGTGCCTGTGGCCCATGCCAACGATGGTGGCGGGTCTATCCGAATCCCGGCGGCCTGCTGTGGGCTGATTGGGCTGAAACCCACCCGGGGCCGTGTGGTGGATAACGAGGCCGCCAAAACCCTGCCCATCAATATTGTCAGTGATGGAGTGGTCACCCGCTCTGTACGGGATTCCGCAGGCTTCATTGCAGCCGCGGACGAGTATTTACGCAACCCGGCCCTTCCCCGAGTGGGCCATGTGCGGGGTCCGTCAGGAAAGCAGCTGAGGATCGGAGTGGTTCTGGACTCGGTGACCGGCCACAAAACAGACCCGAAAACCCGCAAAACCGTGGAGGCCACCGCGCGCTATCTCGAGAAACTCGGGCATATCATCGAGCCGATGGATGCTCCCATTCCAGCGTCTTTTCCGGACGACTTTGCACTGTACTGGGGATTGCTGGCCTTCGGCGTGAAACTGCAGGGGCGCAAGTTGATGCACCCTCAGTTCGATAAGCGGCAAGTTGACGGACTGACCAACGGGCTGGAGAAAATGTTCCGGAAGAAACTCTGGAAATTGCCTGCGGCGCTCTGGCGACTCAAGCGCTCGCAGCAGGACTATGCGCGGCATATGTCCCAATACGATGCCGTGCTGACCCCGGTACTCGGCCAGACGACACCGCCACTGGGGCACCTGAGCCCGACAGTGCCGTTTGACCAGCTGTTTGACAGGCTGACCCGGTACGTCTGTTTCACTCCGCTAGCCAACACCACCGGGGCACCGGCCATCTCCGTACCCATGGCACTCACAGACGCGGGCCTGCCCGTTTCCGTTCAGTTCATGGCTCGACACGGTGATGAGCGCACCCTGCTGGAACTGGCTTACGCGCTTGAAGCCGACCATCCACTGCCCCTCATCTCACGCCTGGGCGATAATCGCTACGCGGGTGATGTGGCACTGATGGCCTGACCCTGATGCCGGTTAGCCACTACCCGGTTTCTGCCCTGCCCCTTGGCCTCGTAGAGTGCCTCGTCGGCGCAGGAAAAGATGTCCTTGGTGGCATCGGCACGGGAAGGTGACACACTGCACACACCAATACTGACGGTCAGGTGCAGTATTTCACCGGACACCCGGAAGGCGGTCTTCTCGATTTCCTTCCGAATCCGCTCTGCTACGCGCTCGGCGCCCTCTCCGGGAGTATCCGGCAGCAGTACCACAAACTCTTCCCCGCCATAGCGGGCAGCGAGATCCTGGGGGCGCGTCACGTGGCGCTTGATGCACTGGGCCACCATTTTCAGACAATCATCACCCACCAGATGGCCGTAGGTATCGTTGAATTTCTTGAAATGGTCGATATCCAGCACCAGCAGTGACACCACTTCCTCAAACCGGTAAGCATGTACCACGGACGACTGGAAAGCCTTGTCGAAATGCCCCCGGTTTTTCAGGCCGGTCAATGGGTCGGTAGCATTCAACTCCAGTAACTGCTCGTTCAGGGTTTCCAGATCCCGGGTACGTTCCTGCACCCGCTCTTCCAGCATGGCGTTGGCCTCCTGCTGCACCCGCAGCGACTTCTCCTGAGCCAGGCGAGCCTTGCGTTCTTCACGCAGGAGCCTCTGCTGCGCGGCAAATGAACGCTTCTTCTCCCGGTTCAAGCGGTCTGCCAGGGCCAGTGAGAGAAGGATGACACCAAGTGCCGAGCCCACCTGAGTGGCATTCTCTGTCAGCAGGTTGCGCGGCAGGAAGGTGAACTTGTTCAGGGCCAGTACAATTCCCCCAGACAGCATGAACACCCAGGCAACGGTGTAATAGCGAGCCGCCGGATCTTTCTTGATCCAACGCATCACGCTCAGCACCAGCATGGTCGAACAGCCCACCGCAGCGATCAGAATGGTGGGCAGAATCATGTGCTTGTAGGGAATAAACAGACCTGCCCCGGCCATCAGGCCCGCGGCCATGATCATCGCCATGGTCCAACGGTTCAGCCACGGGTGGTTCTCGCGGGTAACGCTGATAAAGCGGATACTGAAGGCCCCACCAAAGACAATCACCAGATTCAGGAACACAATGATGGACTGATCGTTCCACCAGGTGCCCTCCGGCCAAAGGTACTGGAAGCCAACCCCGTGAAGACTGGCCAGAAACAGGGGCATGGTGGTGATGTAGCCAACGTAGTAGAGAAAACTGCGCTCGCCCACGGCCATGAACACAAACAGGTTGTACAGGATCATCACCAGAACAATGCCGTAGTAGATACCTTCCAGCATACTGCGGCCCTGGTCTGCCGCATAAAACGCATCCCGCTCCCAGAGTGTCAGCGGCACCTGCATGGAGCTGGTGGTGTCCACCCGGAGGTATACCGTAACTGTTTCATTGGCTGGCAACAGCAAAGGCACAACAAAATGACGGTGGTGGATGGGCCGGTCGTAGAACGGCCGCTTGTCGCCCAGCAGCAGAGGTTCTTGAGCGTCAGGGAGGTAGACTTCGATATGGTCCAAGACCGGGTAACCAATTTCCATGAAATTGACGGCTTCCACTCCGGTGACGTTGGTCACTCGGAAACGGAACCAGTACACGTCATCGCTATAGCCGAAGTTCGCACTTTCGTCGCCACCGGCGGTCCAGGATTCATCTGGTAACTGAGTTACCTCCGAGAACGAGGTTCGCCCGTTTTCCAACCAGTAATCGACATGGGGCGCCAGTTCCAGTCGCTTCGAGTGCTTGTCCCAGGTTGCCGGCTCTGCCAACACTGACGATGGCAGCAGAAGACCGAGAGCAAGAATGAGCAGTAACGAGAGTCTTGGCACAGTGGGCCTCGGGTATAAGCATTTAGTGTAGTTATGTGCTTATCAACGAGTATGCTCCAAGCTTGGGCGCGGCGCCTGCCGCTAATACCAATCGACGCAAAATGACAAAAAAAGATACACAATGGTTATTAATCAAACACTTTTAGCCAATTGTTAAACGGGGCCTAGGAAAACACTTCAAGCACCCGGAGAAAGCTCTCTTCCGGCTCGGATACCAGTGTCAGCTCTTCGCCGGAGACCGGGTGCAACAAAGACAGCCTGGTAGCCGCCAGCATCAACCGGCCCTCGCCAAACCGTTCAGCAAAATACCGGTTATGGCGCCCCCGGCCATGGTTAGCATCACCGATGATGGGGTGGTTGATGTGTTTCATATGGCGGCGTAGCTGATGCTTTCGGCCGGTTTTCGGGTATAGCTCCACCAGGCTGTACCGGCTGGAGGGATAGCGTTCAATGGCCACCGGAATCTCAGTGGTCGCCAGCCTTCGGAAGTGAGTGAGCGCTTCCCGCACAGGCTGTTCAGTTCCACGTAAACGCCGGTCTTCCGGCTCATCTTTCAGCGGGTGGTCAATCACGCCAGACTCGGGCGCCCACCCCCTCACCATCGCCAGATACGCTTTCTCCACCTCGCCCGCCATCATGGCCTGCCCAACCAGGCGAGCAGTCTCCGGATCTCTGGCAAACAGCAAAACACCCGAGGTGGGCCGGTCCAGGCGATGCACCGGGTACACATGCTCGCCGCCATTCAGCGCACGGGCGTATTGCAGGGCAAACTCGGTTTCGTGTTTGTCGATGGGGCTTCTATGAACCAGAAGCCCCGCCGGTTTGTGGACCGCCAGCAGCCACTGATCGCGATAAAGTTCGACAAGAGGGTTGTCGGCGAATGGCATCAGGACTCCCGACCGAACAACGCCCTAACCCGCTGGCCGGCTTTCTCACCCAATACCAGCAACGCCGGCGTCAGGAGCAATGTCAGCAGGGTGGCAAAGGCAAGGCCACCGGCAATGGCGCTGGACAGCTGTGTCCACCACTGCGTTGAAGGGGCGCCCAGCCCGAGCGACGGCTCCAGCAGGTTGACGTTGACGCCCAGCACCATGGGCATCAGGCCCAGAATGGTGGTGATGGCTGTCAACAGCACCGGCCGTAAACGCAGGCAACCGGTTTCCAGAGCGGCCTCGTAGGCGGCCTTGCCCTCTTTCTTCATCTGGTTGAAGGTATCAATCAGGATGATGTTGTTGTTCACCACAATGCCTGCCAGGGCGATGATTCCCATACCCACCATCACCACCCCGAAGGACTGGCCGTTGACCAGCAGGCCCAGCAGCACGCCGGCGGTCGACAGCACAATCGCCGACAGGATCAGGAAAGTCTGGTAGAGAGAGTTAAACTGGGTAACCAGTATCAGCAGCATCAGGCCCACCGCCACCAGAAAAGCTGTGGTCAGGAAGGTGGCTGCCTGCTGCTGGTCTTCGTTTTCGCCGGCGAAGCGAACGCTTACCCCCTCGGGCGGCTCTGGCATTTCGGCCTGCAGGCTGCGCAAGACCTCATCCATGCGTCGGCCCGGGGCAACGTCGGATTTGATGGTAATGGTGCGCTGGCCGTCTACCCGGACAATGGAGCCGGTTTTATCCCCCGGTTCGAGGCTGACAAATTCCGACAGTGGCACCTGGCCGCGCGGGGTGTAGATGGTCTGGCGTTGCAGGTGGTCCAGCTCCCGCCAGTTGTTTGGAACCCGCACGGCAATATCGACTTCATCCCGGACATCTTCCGGCCGGTAGGTAGCCAGCACCAGGCCATTGGTGACCAGGCGCACGGCACTGCCTATGCTCAACACGTCGGTACCGAAGCGGGCCGCCGCTTCCCGGTCTACCTGCAGGCGCCACTCGATACCCGGCAGGCTGCGGTCATCCTCGATATCGGCGAAGCCACCCAATGCTCGCATCTGCCGCTGAATCTCATCCACATACTCATTCAGCTCGTCACTGTTCATACTGCTGACCTGAAGCTCTATGGGCTTGCCCTCTGCCGGGCCACCTTCCTGCTTGCGAAACTCCAGCTCGATACCAGGGATATCCCTGGTTCGTTCTCGAAAATCCTCCAGAATGTCGGTGGCGGTACGGCGTGTAAACCAGTCGTTGAACTGGAACTGCAACACCCCGATGACATCCGGCGCCAGCTGGCTGCTGGTTGACAGCATGGAACGCGCATACAGGGCTTTTACTTCCGGCATATTCTGCAAGCGCTGCTCCACCTGGCGCACAATGGCGTCTCTCTCCCACACAGACAGATCGCCCCGGGCGCGAACCTGCACCTGGGCAGAATCCGGTTCCACGCTGGGGAAAAATTCCACGCCGTGGTTGAAACGGCCATACGCCGCGTAGATCAGGATAATCACTCCCAACGCACCCAACAGGGTCAACCCCGGGCGGCGCAGTAAGGTGCCAAGGGTATTGCGGTAAATGATCATGAACCGCCCTTCCGTGGCGTCCTGATGCACACGCCGGCCGCCACTGACACCGCCCATCACTGGCAGGAACACCAGAGCCATGGCCAGCGAGGCGATCAGACAAATCAGCACCGTCATCGGCAGGAACTTCATGAACTCGCCCACAACTCCAGGCCAGAACAACAGGGGTACGAAAACCGCAAGCGTGGTGGCGGTTGAGGCTATAACCGGCCAGGCCATTCGCGAGGCGGCTTCTACCCAGGCAGTTTTCACCGGCTGACCATCGCTGAGGTTCCGGTCCGCCAGCTCAGACACCACAATGGCACCATCCACCAGCATGCCCGCTACCAGAATCAGGCTGAACAGCACCACGATATTGAGGGTCAGCCCCATACTCCAAATCACCAGGATACCGGTCAGGAATGCGCCCGGAATGGTCAGACCCACCAGGAACGCGGAGCGGGGCCCCATGGTGGCAATGACTACAATGATGACCAGCACGATGGCGGTCATCACGTTGTTCAGGAGGTCAGACAGAATATCCCGAACTTCATCGGACTGATCCATGATGTAACGAATGTCCAGAGTGTCTGGCAGCCGTGGCCTGGCGTCGTCGATCAGCGCGCGGATTTTCTCGATGGTTTCAATGATGTTGGCGCCTGAGCGTTTGGACACTTCCAGCACCAGTGCCGGCTCGCCGTTAATTCGAGCAAAACCGGTAGGGTCTTTGAAGGTGCGCTGCAGCATGGCCACATCGCCAAAGGTGACCACCGAATCGCCGTCTACCTTCACCGGCATCGACATCACATCCTCGATGGTCTCGATTACCCCCGGCACTTTCAGGGCCATCCGGCCATTGCCGGTGTCCAGGGAGCCAGCGGCAACCAGCTGATTATTGCGCGTGACCAGAGAGGCCAACTGGTCGAAGTCAATGCCGTAGCTCTCCAACACCTGGGCATCCACCACGATTTCCAGAAGATCCTCGCGGTCACCGCCAATGTCGACTTCCAGAACTTCCGGAATCGCTTCGATGGCATCCTGCAGGCGACGGGCAATGGTGATGAGCTCACGCTCGGAGAGTGGGCCAGACAAACCGATCGACAGCACGGGAAACAGGGAGACGTTGATCTCATTTACCCGGGGCTCGTCGGCTTCCTGGGGCAACTTGGTGCGGGCTGTGTCCACCTTTTCTCGGACATCCTGCAGCGCTTTGTCGGGATTGAAGCCTGCATCGAACTCCAGCATCACCGAAGCGTGGCCTTCCGCAGCATTGCCCCGCATCTCCTTGATGCCCTCCAGAGATCGCAGTTCCTGTTCCATCGGCCGCACCAATAGCCGTTCGGCGTCTTCGGGGCTGATGCCCTCCAGGGTCATGGATACATATATCATGGGTATGGTGACGTCAGGGTTGGATTCCTTGGGAATCGCCTGATAGGCCGCCATGCCGCCCAGTAACAGAAACAGGAACAGCAACAAGGTGGTGCGGCTGCGGTCCATGGCCGCCGAAATCAGCGCTCGCATGGCCGTTAACCCCGCCGATCCGAGCGATCAACGGGCTCGACCTGTTCACCCTCGGCCACAAAACCGCCACCACGGGTAATCAGGCGAATCTGCTCCGGCAGGCCAGACACCCAGGCACCGTTGGTGGAAACGCTCAACAGCTGAACGTTCTGGAAGACCACAGCGTTGCTGTCATTCACATACTTCACGCCGGGCCGGCCGTCATCGTCCAGGCTCAGATACGCTGGTGAGATAAAAATCGCATCCTGCTCGGGCAACTGGATATTCAGGTTGGCCGTGCCGCCAGCTGCGCGTTTCTGTTCCGGATTCTCCACCACAATTTCAACGGCAAAACTGCGGGTTTCGGGGCTTGCCGCGCTGGCAACAAAACTGACCACGCCGGCCAGTCGGGTACCATCCAGAAGATTAACCTCCACGGCCTGCCCCGGCTGAACATCTTTCACGGTTTGCTGTGGAATCCTGCCGGTGGCTTTCAGCCGGTCAATCTGCACCAGCTCCAGCATCGGCGTACCCACCTGCACCAGATCGCCCTGCTCCACATCTTTACGGTTAACCACGCCGTCAAACGGGGCCTCGGGCCGAAGGTGCCTGACCGCAAGTTCCGCAGCCGCCAGCTCCGCCCGGGCCGCCGCCAGGTCACTCTGCAGCCTGAGAATGTCGGTCTCCGCCGCCAGGTTGTTGGCCCTCAACCGGCGCGCGGCGGCAAGGTCAGCCTCCAGCTTTTGAATGTTGGCGCGCCAGCGCTCTACAACGGCGTCCCGGCCATCAACAGACAGCTGCAACAACTCCTGCCCGGCACGAACGCTTTGCCCCAGCTCTACCTGCATTCGCTCAACCGTGCCGGCTACCCGCGCACCCACCATCACCGAACGCCAGGGCTCAAGCTGGCCCTGCAGTTTCAGAGTTGGTTGGTAACGGGTTGCTTCAAGGGTCTCAATTTCAACCCGAATCCTTTCTGCATCCTGCACCTGTGGCTCATCCGGTGCCTCTTTACTGGCTACCTTTACATCGCCAGTCGCCATCCAGACAACCAGCAGCACAAGTATCAGAAGTGACAGCCCGAGAGAGCCCAATTTTGCTTTCGTCATGTAACACTCGCCACGGAATCGTTCTTATTGGTGGCCCTGACAACCCACGCTCGGCGGGCGAGGCCACATTTCCGGCAATAAACGGTTGCAACCGGATTTAAACGTGGGTTAGATTCTACACACATTGTTTGGATCAATTCAGAGCAGACTGTCGATTTTATGAATCTCAACGCAATGGTTGTCATCGTGAAGCTAGTCCTGGTGGTCGTGGTACCGTCCGGGGGCTTTTGCGTGGACAAGCGGGTGAGATAGCGACAACCTGACAAAGACACCAGAAACCCCCGGCACCGAAAGGTCCCGGGGGTTTCTTTTTTGCGGCAAAGAAAAAAGGGAAAAACGAGCATGAACGGCGCACAGCACATTCTTGAAGCGTTCCACCGCCACAACATCCATACCGTATTCGGCTATCCGGGTGGCTGCATCATGCCGCTATACGATGCCCTGGTGGACGATGTGGGTGTGGAGCACGTGCTGTGCCGCCACGAACAGGCGTGCGCCCTGGCTGCCGATGGATATGCTCGGGCCAGTGGCGAGATCGGCGTTTGCATCGCCACCTCTGGCCCCGGCGCCACCAACCTGATCACCGGCGTTGCCAATGCCTATATGGATTCCATCCCCATGCTGGTGATCACCGGGCAGGTTCCATCCGGATTGATTGGCACCGATGCCTTCCAGGAAACGGACATTCTGGGTATGACCCTGGGCATCGTGAAACACAGTTACCTGGTAGACGACGCAGAGGCCCTGCCCGCCATCATGGAAGAAGCCATTAACCTGGCCCAGAGCGGCCGGCCAGGACCGGTATGGATTGATATTCCCAAAGACATTCAGTTAACGGAGATCGAGGCGCCGGCTGCTGCAACCTGCGCTCAGCCAGATCCGCTTTGCCCGGAGATTTCCGACGCCCTGGCCATGCTTTACTCAGCCAAACGCCCCCTGCTCTACAGTGGCGGCGGCGTATCTCTGGGCCGTGCTGAAGACAGCTTCCGTGAATTTGCCAACACTTCTGCCTTGCCGGGTGTTGTGACCCTCAAGGGGATTGGCAACCCGGGCAAGAACAATCCTCACAGCCTCGGCATGTTGGGCATGCACGGCTCCCGGGCGGCCAATAAAGCGGTTGATGAATGCGACCTGCTGCTGGTTATCGGCGCCCGCCTGGACGACCGTGCCACCGGCAAACTGGACGGCTTCGCGCCCAACGCCCGGATGATTCACATCGACGCCGACGCCGCCGAGATCAACAAGCTGCGACCGGCAGACCTGGCCCTGCGGGGTGACCTGAACCGGATATTGCCTGCGTTCACTGAGGCTTTGAAGGAGAAGCCTCTGGCCATTGCCCACTGGCAGAAGCAATGCCGAACCTGGCACACCACCGGTGGCTTCCAGGCTGCGGACAACGAGGAAGCCCTGGCGCCGATCACCGGCCCCGCGTTTATCCGCCAGCTTTCACGGATTACGCCGGATGATACGGTCATCGCCTGTGACGTTGGCCAGCACCAGATGTGGGTTGCCCAACATTACGAATTCGACCGCCCACGCCACCATCTGACCAGTGGCGGCCTGGGCACCATGGGCTTCGGCCTGCCGGCGGCCATTGGCGCCCAGTTTGCGAATCGTCGCGGCACGGTCATCAATGTCACCGGTGATGGCTCGTTCATGATGAACGCCCAGGAGCTGGCCACCATTCGCCGCTATAACCTGCCGCTGAAGCTGATCATTCTGGATAACCAGTGTCTGGGCATGGTGCGCCAGCAGCAGGAGTTGTTCTACAACAACCGGGAAAGCCACATCAATCTGGACGACAACCCGGATTTTGTGGCTATGGCGCGGGCGTTTGATATCCCGGCCCTGCACATTGAGCGCACCGATCAGATTCGCCGGGGCATTGAGACGATCCTGGCTTACGACGGCCCGATGTTGCTGCACGTGGCCATCAGCCGGGAGGAGAATGTCTGGCCGATTGTGAAACCCGGCGCCAGTAACCGAGACATGATTGACGAAAACCGTCGCACTACCACCAGCAAGGAGCACGTAGCATGAGCGCGCAAGCACAAACAGCGTTACCGAGTTATACGTTGAACTGTCGGATGAATCAGGAGGCGGCGGCGCTGGAGCGGCTTTGCCAGGTGGTTCGGGTTCGGGGGTTCCAGATTTCGCGTATGACCATGGAGTCTGCCGATGACTACCTGGATATCGCCCTGACCCTTTCCGGCAGTCGGCCTATTGCCATGTTACGCTCTCAGTTGGAGAAGCTGCATACAGTTGTGGATGTGGGCCTTCAGGAACAGGGGGCATCGGTTCGCTCAGTTTTGGCTTAAGGGGCTGGCTCGGGCTTCTAGCTTGGGTTCCTAGCCTTCGGGTTTACGGGCGGGTACGTGGGGTGTGGGGATTTGTGGGTTTTGCTGGTTGGAAGACTTTTTACTTTTGATGGGAGGCACTTTTATGACCACGGATAAACGACGTCGTTATTCCGCACCGGTGGTGGATGGTATTAACAAGTCTGCCAGTCGCGCGATGTTGCGTGCGGTGGGGTTTCAGGATGAGGACTTTCGGAAGCCGCAGGTGGGTATTGCCTCTACCTGGAGTAATCTGACGCCCTGCAATATGCACATTGACGGTCTGGCCCGGGAAGCGGCCAAGGGGGCAGATGCAGCGGGCGGCAAGAGTCTGATTTTTAACACCATCACGATTTCAGACGGCATTGCCAACGGCACGGAGGGGATGAAGTATTCGCTGGTGTCGCGGGAGGTGATTGCGGATTCCATTGAAACCGTGGCCGGTTGTGAGGGTTTTGACGGGCTGGTGGCGATTGGTGGGTGTGATAAGAACATGCCGGGTTGCATGATGGGGTTGGCGCGGCTTAACCGGCCGTCGGTGTTTGTTTACGGCGGTACCATTATGCCCGGTGAGAATCACACCGATATCATTTCGGTTTTCGAAGCGGTGGGTGCCCATGCCCGCGGCAATATGGACCTGATTGAGGTGAAGCAGATCGAGGAAACCGCCATTCCGGGGCCGGGTTCCTGTGGGGGTATGTACACGGCCAATACCATGGCCTCGGCCATTGAGGCCATGGGCATGAGCCTGCCGGGCAGTTCGGCGCAGAATGCGGTGTCTGACACCAAACTGGCTGACTGCGAAGCCGCTGGTGCAGCGGTACTGAAGCTCCTGGAAGCAGACATCAAGCCTTCCGACATCATGACTCGTGAGGCTTTCGAGAACGCGATTACCGTGGTCATTGCCCTGGGCGGTTCCACCAACGCGGTGCTGCACCTGCTGGGTATGGCCAGTACCGTAGGTGTGGAGTTGTCGCTGGATGACTTCGTGCGCATTGGCAAACAGGTTCCGGTGTTGGCGGACCTGCGCCCGTCTGGCCATTACATGATGTCGGAGCTGGTGGCCATCGGCGGTATCCAGCCGTTGATGAAGATGCTGCTGGAGAGGGGCCTGCTGCACGGCGACTGCATGACGGTGACCGGCAAAACCCTGGCTGAAAACCTCGCGACGGTAACCCCCTACCCGGAGGACCAGCAGATCATACGGGCCTTTGAAAACCCTATCAAAGCAGACAGCCACCTGCGCATTCTGTTTGGCAACCTGGCACCGGAAGGCTCCGTGGCCAAAATCACCGGCAAGGAAGGCACCCACTTCTCCGGCAGGGCACGGGTATTCCATTCAGAAGAAGAAGCGCAGGAGCGCATCCTTGACGGCACCGTGGTGGCCGGCGATGTGCTGGTCATCCGCTACGAAGGCCCCAAAGGCGGCCCCGGCATGCGGGAAATGCTAAGCCCAACTTCCGCCATCATGGGCAAGGGCCTGGGCAGCGATGTTGCCCTGATCACCGACGGCCGGTTCTCCGGCGGCAGCCACGGCTTCGTGGTTGGTCACATCACCCCGGAGGCGGCCGTTGGTGGGCCGATTGCCCTGGTAGAAGATGGCGACACCATCACCATTGATGCAGTCAACAACTCTATCATCCTGGAGATCTCTGAAGAGGAAATGGAGAAACGCCGCCAGGCCTGGACGCCGCCCGAGCCAAGGTTCACTCGAGGTGTTCTCGCCAAGTATGCCCGGGTGGTCAGTTCTGCATCTACGGGGGCCGTTACTGACCTGCCCTAGTCCGGACTGGGGGTCGGGCTTGGGCTCCTAGCCTGCTGGTTGAGGGGCGGGTACCGTTTGGCTTGGGCTCCCAGCCTTCCGGTTTGCGGGCGGGCTTGCGGGGTGGCTGTTGAATTTTTTTTGGAAAAACAACTTGCTTCGCTCAGACATCTTTTTCCGGCAAAAAATCCAACAACCACCCCGCGCCGACGGGCATTGGCGGGTATTCGCTTGATAACAAGGCCGGTATTTTTTGTGCCGAAAGGGGAATTGATCGAATTAGTGCAACGCTCTCTTCAAACCTGAATTTGCTTTAGTTTCTTTTTGCCTTTGGTATTCCTGTGCTGCACGTCGGTAGGGGGGTATGGGGTATTTTTCTGGCAGGGAAAAAGATGTCTGAGCGAAGCGAGTTGTTTTTCCCAGAAGAAAAATACCCCATACCCCCCGTACCCGCCCCATAACCAGAAGGCTAGGAGCGGGCAAACTCAAAACTACCAAGCTTTGTAAGGCAGGAACTTCCCGTTAAGTTTAACCACCACCCGGTCACCCTTGGGGTTCTCTTCTTTCTCGATATCCATGGTGAAATCAATCGCACTCATAATGCCATCACCAAACTTCTCATGGATCAGCTCCTTCATGGTGTCGCCATACACACCCACAATCTCATACAAACGGTAGATCAGCGGGTCCTGGGGCACCCCGCCTTCCCAAGCTTTCTTCGGGCACGCCTGCAATGCTTCTGCCACCGGCTTGTCCAGGCCCAGGGTTTCGCACAGGGCGAACGCCTTGTCTTCGGTAAAGCTGTTCATGCCCAGGCAGGCTGAGGTGGTGAACACCGGGGACATGCCAATGGATTCAGCAATCGCTTCCCAGGTCATGCCCTTGGCAACTTTGGCTTCCAGGATTTTTGCAGTCATCAGTTCTTTGTTCATCATGGTCATTTCCTCTTGTGGACAATCAACATCAAGCATTCACCGCTCGCGCGGTGGTTTCGGTCTTTGTCTCGGATTCGGCCGGCACCGGGTCGGGCGTCAGCTCATCGGTGCTGGGGTCTACTACTCTCGGGCTGCCATCCTGCTCCGGCAGCGCTGAACCACTTCGATTCACCAGAAAATCCACCAGGTAATGCCGGATCTTTTGATGGGCAGGGTTCTGGAAAATGGTGGCCCGGGAGCGCGGGTGTGGCAGGTTTACCTTCACGCTTTCGGCAATGCGGGCATTGGGGCCGTTGGACATCAGGAAGATGCGGTCAGACAGCAGAATGGCCTCGTCCACATCGTGGGTGATCATGAACACGGTCTGGCGGGTTTCTTCCCAGATTTTTACCAGCTCGTCCTGAATCACCCCACGGGTGAGGGCATCCAAAGCGCCGAAGGGTTCATCCAGCAACAGCAGCTCTGGCTGGGTGGCGAAGGCGCGGGCGATGCTCACCCGCTGGCGCATACCGCCAGACAGCTGGGAGGGCTTGCGGTCCATGGCGTGGTCCAGACCGACCATTTTCAGGTATCGCTCGCTGTGTTCTCGCACCTTCTCTTTGGACCAGCTGGGCCAGCGAGCCTTCACAGCAAAGATGATGTTGTTCAGGGCGGTTTTCCAGGGCAACAGGCTGTAGTTCTGAAACACCACGCCGCGCTCCAGGCCCGGGCCTTTCACTTCTTTTCCGTTCATCACCACGTTGCCGGTACTGGCCTCGTCCAGGCCGGCCAACACGTTCAGGATGGTGGATTTGCCGCAGCCGGAATGGCCGATGATGCACACAAACTCACCTTTCTGAAGGGCGAATCGGATATCTTCGAAGACCGTCAACTCACCGCCCTGGCCGTCTGGGTATACCTTCGACAATCCATCTACTTCCAGGAATGACTTACTCATATCAATTCTCCAGTCGGAGGGTTCTGGCGGGCGCCAGACAACCGGCGCCCTGCCCGATCATTCTTTGTATTCAACCAGCTTCTGAGCCTTGCCCAGGGCCAGGTCCAGCAGCATGCCCACCACGCCGATCATCAGGATGGAGAAGATCACACTGGCGAGGTCCAGGTTGTTCCACTCGTTCCACACGTAGTAGCCAATGCCGGTTCCGCCCACGAGCATTTCCGCCGCCACAATCACCAGCCAGGCGATACCGATGGAGATGCGCATGCCGGTGAGGATGGTTGGTGCTGCCGCCGGCAGAATCACCGTAATCGCGGTCTTGAACGGATTGAGCTCGTGGGTGCGGGCCACGTTGACCCAGTCCGACCGCACGTTGGCCACGCCGAAGGCGGTGTTCAGCAGCATGGGCCAGATGGAGCAGATGAAGATCACGAAGATGGCCGACGCATCCGAATCCTGGATGATGAACAGGGCCAGCGGCATCCAGGCCAGGGGCGAGATGGGCCGAAGCACCTGAATGTAAGGGTTGAGCGCTTTGTACATCAGCGGCGACATGCCAATCAGAAAGCCCAATGGCAGGGCAATCGCCATGGCCGCCAGATACCCCGTCAGCACCCGGTAAACCGAGTAGGCCAACTGAATGCCGATGCCTTTATCGTTGGCGCCGGCGTCGTAAAACGGGTTAGACAGCTCCGCCCAGGCCACTTTGATGACTGCTGATGGCGGCGGCACACGAGATTCTGACCCCGAGACGCCCATCAGCAATTCATACTCTGACGTAGCCTCCGTCGCCGCGGGCGGCTGGGTGGCCATTTCCCACATGCCAAGTGCCAGGATCAGGAAAGACACCGACAGCAGTGCTGCCCTCACATTCAACGAGGCCATGATCAAATCCTCCCGATGGCGAAGCTACGGGCATACTCTTCCGGAGTTTCCGGATCAAAGGTTTTGCCCATGATGGTGTGGGTTTTGTAGGTTTCGGTGGGTGCGCTGTACCCCATCTCGCGCATTAGCTTGCCGGTTTCACCCGCCAGGTAGACCTGCTCAGCGATGCCCTTGTAATCCACATCGCCCTCAATGTATCCCCAGCGTTTCATCTGGGTCAGAATCCACACGCCCATGGAATGCCACGGGAACGGGTCGAAATCGATGCGGTCGGGCACGTTCTGCACCTCGCCCAGGCCATCGGCGTAGCGGCCTGTCAGCACTTGCTGGATCACCGGTACCGGCTGGTTCAGGTAGTTCCGCGGGGCAATGGCCTCGGCGATCTCTTTGCGATTTTCAGGCTCATTGGAGTACTGGGTGGCGTCGATGATGGCGCGCAGCAGAGCGCCGTAGGTATTCGGATTCTGGCTGGCAAACTTCTGGCTGCAGGCGAAGGCGCAGCATGGGTGCCCTTCCCAGATATCTTTGGTGAGCATGTGAATGAAGCCGACTTTTTCCCAGACGGCACGCTGGTTGAACGGGTCTGGTGACAAGTAGCCATCCAGGTTGCCGGCGCGCAGGTTGGCGACCATCTCAGGTGGCGGAACCACCCGGATCTGAACGTCTTTATCCGGATCAATGCCGTTTTCAGCCAGGTAATAGCGCAACAGGAAGTTGTGCATGGAGTATTCAAACGGCACACCAAACTTGAAGCCCTTCCATTGCTTTGGGTCACGCTTGTCCATGTGATCCACGTGCAGCACGATGGCCTGGCCATTGATGTTCTCCACCGCCGGCATGATGAACGGCTCCGGCGTGGAACCGGCGCCCATGGTCATGGCCAGGGGCATGGGAGTGAGCATGTGTGAGGCGTCGTATTCACCCGCCAGAGACTTGTCCCGAGCCACGGCCCAACCGGCCGTTTTGGTGACGGTAACATCCAGGCCATAGCGCTCATAAAACCCCATCGGAGCGGCCATAATGATGGGCGTGGCACAGGTGATCGGCACAAAGCCAACGTTCAGCTTGGTTTTCTCCAGCTTGCCGAGCGACTCCTTCACCGCCGCCTTGGCTTTGTCCATGGGGAACACGGAGCCCAGCAAAGCGGCTGCGGTCCCTGCCCCCATCATCTTCATAAAGCTGCGGCGGCTGTGATCGTTATGGCCGAACACGGAGCGCACCACAGCGCTTTCGATGGCACGGTCCATCATGGCTTCGGAATCCATCCCGGCCGCAGAGCCTGTGGCTTGCTCGCCCCCTGTCTGTCGAAGGTTCAGCGATACAGACGGCAGGCTGTCACCAGGCTTACATTCCGGGCAACCACAGGTTTTCGCGTGGATAAGTGACTGGTCGCCGTCAAACGGGTTTCCAAGGCTTTTGGTTGTCATGGTGCACTCTCCCTACTCTCAGATAGTTTTTTTGCACTCTTGCGGTGCAACTAAGACTCTGGTTCTGCCCGGCCAGAATTTGGCCTTGGCAAACAGCACGTTCTGAGATGACTATTGCGGGGTTCGTGCCAACTTTATGAAAACCTCTACCTCATTGTTTTTATGGGGTTTAATACAAACGAATGCTAACCCGGCGAACTACGATATTTCGTAAACCACGATTTCTCGTAGCGAGCGCTTCGATTTTTCGTAGTTGGCATAGGCTTTGTTTGGGTTTTACCGTCACTCAAGCGGAAGCCCGGCATGAACCAGCCCGAACGCATCGAAACACACCAATGGATCAACCACCTACCAGAGGCTGCCCTTCTGGTGGATGCGGGCCAGGACCTGATCCTCGCTGCCAACAGCGCCATGGCGCGAATGGCGGGCACCGACAGACAATCCATTGCCAGCATGGCATGTACCCAGCTGTTTGCTGACCAGCGGCCCCAGCTGATCAATTTCACCGAAGAAACCCTCTTTCGCAGCCACAGCTGGAGCCGTGACTTCCACCTGAAACACCGGGACGGCCACACGGTTGAACTGGAAATTTCTTCTTCCTGCGTGGGAGAAGCCGAAGCGCAAACCCTGTTACTGCTGCTGCGTGACCGGCGACAACTGAGAACCCTGCGCGAACGCCACGAAGCCAATCACTACCACCGGGGCGGTTTGCTGGAGTGGCGGCGAGTGGAAGAACTGTTCAAGGATATGGAGCGGGAGAACCAGCTGATTCTCCACGCCGTGGGCGAAGGCATTTACGGGGTAGACGCCGAAGGCCGCACCACCTTCGCCAACCCTGCCGCCGAGCGCATGCTGGGCTGGCGAATGGATGAACTTATGGGGCGGGTAATACACCGGGTTGTGCATCACTCCCACGAAGACGGCAGCCTGTTCCCACTGAAAGAATGCCCCATTTACGGCGCTTTCCGGGATGGCAGCATCAAGCGCGTTGGCGACGACTGGTTCTGGCGCAAAGACGGCACCGGGTTTCCGGTGGAATACACCAGCACCCCGATCATGGACAACGGCCACCCGGTGGGTGCGGTGGTGGTTTTCCGGGACATCTCCGCAAGGTTGCAAGCCCAGAAGGAACTGCAGTCAGCACTGGAAGAAGTCGAAAGCCTGAAACGCCGGCTGGAAATGGAAAACGCCTACCTGCAGGAAGAACTCAGTGCGGAGTTCCACTTCCACGAAATCCTCGGCCAGAGCGACGCCATCAAGGCCATCGTGCGGCGCATCGGCATGGTAGCCCCGACAGACGCCAACGTTCTGATCACTGGCGAATCCGGCACCGGCAAAGAGTTGATTGCCCGCGCCATTCACCAGGCCAGCACCCGACGCGACCGCCCGCTGATCCGGGTAAACTGCGCCGCAATTCCAAAAGACCTGTTTGAGAGCGAGTTCTTCGGCCACATCAAAGGCGCCTTCACCGGCGCCGTGAACGACAGAATCGGCCGATTCGAACTGGCCGACGGCGGCACCCTGTTTCTGGATGAAGTGGGTGAAATCCCTTTGGAATTGCAGGGCAAGCTGTTGCGGGTGCTTCAGGATCAGCAGTTCGAACGCGTGGGTGAGAACAAGACTCGCGCCGTCGATGTAAGAGTGATTGCCGCCACCAACCGGGATCTAAAATCGGAGGTGCAGGAGAAGACCTTCCGGGAAGACCTGTATTTTCGCCTCAACGTCTTCCCTATCGAATCCATCCCCCTGCGCAGGCGGCTTGAAGATATTCCCATGCTGGCCCAGGAATTCCTGAACCGGGCCTGCCAGAAGTTCAACCGGCCACCGCTGGTTCTGACAGAACGAGATGTGAGTACCCTCAAGGCCTACAATTGGCCGGGCAACGTTCGGGAACTGGAAAACGTCATCGAACGCCAGGTGATTACCGCCGATGGCCGCCTGGATCTGGACCTTCCCGGTGCCGAGACTCCCGCGCATACCGCAGCAAACTCAACGCCATCGCGCCATTACGATAGTGAGTTGTTGACCGAGGTAGACTTGAAGGAGCTGGAGAAACAGAACCTGATCAAGGCGCTGAAAATGACGGGCGGGCGCATTTTCGGAGACGACGGCGCGGCGGCACTTCTTGGCATCAAGCCAACGACCCTTAATTCCCGTCTGGGCAAACTTAAGCTTGATGCCCGGCAGTTTCGGGCTTCTTGAGTGTTGGCTTGGGTTTCTGGGTTCGGGCTTGGGCTCCTGGCCTTCTGGTTGGGGGGCGGGGTTTGGCTTGGGCTCCTAGCCTTCTAGCTGTGCGGGCGGGCTTGCGGGGTGGCTGTTGGATTTTTTTTGGAAAAACAACTCGCTTCGCTCAGACATCTTTTTCCGGCAAAAAATCCAACAACCACCCCGCGCCGACGGGCATTGGCGGGTAGTAGCTTGACAAAAACACTTGTAGGTTTTGCGATTAGAGAGGGAAAGGATAGATTCAGTGCAACACTCACACTTACTTCAGGGTACTTTCTTTGCTTTTACCCTCGGCATTCCTGTACTGCACGTCGGTAGGGGGGTATGGGGTATTTTTCTGGCAGGGAAAAAATGTCTGAGCGCAGCGAGTTGTTTTTCCCAGAAGAAAAATACCCCATACCCCGCGTACCCGCCCGCACACCCAGAAGACTAGGAGCCCAAGCCAGACCCCCAGCCGAAAACCCAGAATGCTAGGAACCAAAGCCAAGCTGGCTGAGCGCGTAGGTGACTACAATCCAGAGCAACACCAGCACCGGCAGAAACCGCCCGACCAGGTACATACGCCACTCCCACCAACGGCTTTCTGTTCCAAGAACAGTGCGGATGCGTTGGGGCGGGATGAACCAGCAGAACAATGCGGCACCGAATACTCCGGAGAAGATAATCACGTTCCCACCAGCCACACGATCAATAACGTCCAGCACCGGCTCACCGGCAATGGTCCATTCAAGGGGCGTGAAACTGAGTGCTGAGGCGGTACCAAGCACTAGCATGACAACCGTTACGATACTCACTGCGGCCACGTTACTCAGCCGGAACTCCTCCGCCACCGCGGCAATCATCACCTTCAGACCCGCCAGGCTGGAACTGAATGCGGCCATGAAGAACAGCGCGAAGAAGAGCACGCCAACCCAGTAACCACCACGCATGTCTTCGAACACTTGCGGCATGGTCACAAACGCCAGCTGACTGCCTTCGGTAGGCTCCATGCCCAGACTGAACACAAACGGGAAAATCATCCATCCCGCCAGCAAGGCAACACTGGTCTCGGTACCGGCAACGACCAGGCAAGCTCGGGGCACGTGGGTTTTGCGGGGAATAAAACTGCCATAGGTGACCAGATATCCCTGCCCAATGGCGAGAGTATAAAAGGCTTGCCCGAAGGCAAACGCCCACAGACGACCGTCTGCAAGCCGGGTCCAGTCCACGTCAAAAAAGAAGGACTTGGTTTGCTCCCAACCCGGCGTCGTCGAGGCAAACAGCATCAGCCCTATCATCACCAACAGCAGCACGGGCATCAGCATTTTCGAGAAGACCTCGATAGCCTTCACATCCCGAGCCAGGATGATGGCAGCCAGTACCGTTACGATCAGGAAGTACCATAGCGAGTTGTAACCGGCACTGTATTCACTGAACACGCGAAGGTCGTCCGTGGCAGCATCCACCGCATAGCCCAGCGTCCAGCCGGTAATCACCAGGTAATAGCTGGTGATGGCCATGGTGATCAGCACCACAAACCAGCCGTAGATGGCCCCAAACCGGTTCACCTGCCGGAAGGTCTGAACGGTACTGCCCTCAGACAGCCGACCAGCTGCGACCTCCAGAATCATGATCGGCAGAACGACAACCACAAGCGCCAGCAAGTAGGCCACCACGAAAGCCCCGCCACCGTTCTCCCCAACCATGTAGGGAAACCGCCAGAGGTTCCCGAGGCCGACGGCTGCAGCGGCCATGGAGAACACAAATGCGGGCTCGGAACTCCATTGTTTTCGGGATTCCTCGATAAACTCGTGGCGCTTGTTCAACGGTACCTGGCTCCCCGTGATATGGCTTATTTGCACGGAAGCCTAACAAATCAGCCGTTACGGTTCATGACTGGGGTCAACGCGTTCTTGGTTCCTGGTCATCGGGCTTGGGCTTGGGCTTGGGCTTGGGCTTGGGCGCCCAGCCTTCCGGATGTGCGGGCAGGCTTGCGGGGTGGCTGTTGGATTTTTTTTGGAAAAACAACTCGCTTCGCTCAGACATCTTTTTCCGGCAAAAAACCCAACAACCACCCCGCGCCGACGGGCATTGGCGGGTATTCGCTTGATAACAGAGCCAATATATTTGGCACTTAAAATTGCAAAAGATCGATTCAGTACGATGGTCGCGCTTATTTCAGGGTGCTTTCGTTGTTTTTTCCTTGGTATTCCTGTGCTGCACGTCGGTAGGGGTGTGGGGTATTTTTCTGGCAGGGAAAAAGATGTCTGAGCGAAGCGAGTTGTTTTTCCCAGAAGAAAAATACCCCACACCCCGCGTACCCGCCCCCACAACCAGAAGGCCAGGAGCCCAAACCAAACCCCACACCAAAACCAGAAGGCTCAGAACGGAACTCAGACCACCTCGATGGCCACCGCAGTTGCTTCACCACCACCAATGCACAGCGATGCCACACCACGCTTCAGGCCACGTTGTTTGAGGGCGTTGATCAGGGTAATGATGATACGGGAGCCAGAGGAGCCGATGGGGTGGCCCAGGGCGCAGGCGCCGCCGTGCACGTTGACCTTTTCTGCAGGTAATTTCAGCTCATTGATGGCGGCCAGGGTGACCACTGCGAAGGCTTCGTTGATCTCGAACAGGTCGACATCATCCAGCGTCCAACCGGCTTTTTTGACCACTTTCTCAATGGAGCCAATCGGGGCCAGCGTGAACTCTGCCGGCAAGCGGGCATGGGTGGCGTGGGCCACGATTCTGGCTTGGGGAATCAGGCCATGGGCATCGGCTTCGGCGGCAGATGCCAACACCAGCGCGGAGGCCCCATCGCTGATGGAGCTGGAGTTGGCGGCGGTTACCGAGCCGTCTTTGGCGAAGGCGGGTTTCAACTGGGGGATTTTTTCGGGTTTGGCGTTGCCCGGTTGTTCGTCGGTGTCTACTTCCGTGTCACCACCCCGGCCAGAGACGGTAACCGGAACGATTTCATCCCGGAACCAGCCGTTTTCGATGGCCGCCAGGGCCTTTTGCAGGGAACCGATGGCGAACTCGTCCATGGCCTGGCGGGTGATGTTGTATTTATCAGCGGTGCGCTGGGCAAATACGCCCATCAGCCCGCCTTCGTAGGCGTCTTCCAGGCCATCCAGGAACATGCTGTCCATCACCTGGCCGTGGCCCATGCGCATGCCGACGCGGGCTTTCGGTAACAGATACGGTGCCTGGCTCATGTTCTCCATACCTCCGGCGATCATGATGTTGTTGGTGCCGGCTTTGATCTGGTCGTGGGCCATGATGACGGCTTGCATGCCGGAGCCGCACATTTTGTTGATGGTGGTGCAGCCACTGCTATCCGGAATACCGGCAGCGCGGGATGCCTGCCGCGCAGGTGCCTGGCCGAGGCCGGCGGGTAGCACGCAGCCCATGATGATTTCCTGTATATCGGCCGGCTGCAGCCCGGCACGATCAATGGCCGCCTTGATGGAAACGGCACCCAGTTCCGGTGAACGCACAGAGCTCAAAGAGCCCATCATGCCCCCCATCGGGGTTCTGGCGGAGCCTGCTATTACGATATCGTTGTTCATGGCTTTGTTCTCCTTCAACGGAATCTGATTGGTTTTCTGGTTTTGTTAATCGGTCTTGTTTGGGCTCCTAGCCTTTCGGGTGTGCGGGCGGGTACGCGGGGTATGGGGTATTTTTCTTCTGGGAAAAACAACTCGCTTCGCTCAGACATCTTTTTCCCTGCCAGAAAAATACCCCATACCCCCCTACCGACGTGCAGTACAGGAATGCCAAGGGTAAAAACAAAGAAAGTACCCTGGGGTAAGTGTGAGTGTTGCACTGAATCTATCCTTTCCCTTTCTAAGCGCAAAACCTACAACGGTTTTTATCAAGCGACTACCCGCCAATGCCCGTCGGCGCGGGGTGGTTGTTGGATTTTTTGCCGGAAAAAGATGTCTGAGCGAAGCGAGTTGTTTTTCCAAAAAAAATCCAACAGCCACCCCGCAAGCCCGCCCGCAAACCGGAAGGCTGGGGGCCCAAGCCAGCCCCCTCAGCGCCCAAGTACCGAACGGGCAATAATCTCCTTCATCACCTCTGAAGTACCGCCGTAAATCCTCTGCACCCGAGCATCGATAAAGTTCCGGGAAATCGGATATTCGGTGGTATAACCGTAGCCCCCAAATAACTGCAAACAACCATCGGCCACGCGGCACTGCATCTCCGTGGCGCTGTACTTGGCCATGGACGCCGTGGGCGCATCCAGTTTGCCGTCTTCGTATTCGCGGATGCACTGGTCAACAAACGCCTTGTTGATGCGGTAGTCCGTCTCCATACGGGCGATTTCGAAGCGGGTGTTTTGCAGCTGGCTGAGTTTCTGGCCGAACAGTTCCCGCTCCTGGGCGTAGGCAATGGTCAGGTCCAGAGAGCCTCGGGCGGCGGCAACGCCCAAGGCGCCGATCACCAGGCGTTCGCGGGGTAGTTCCCGCATCAGGTACATGAAGCCCTGCCCTTCCTCGCCTAGCAAAGCCGATGAGGGAATGCGCATGTCAGAGAAGAACAGTTCGGAGGTATCACCCGAGTGCTGGCCGATTTTGTCCAGGTTGCGGCCTTTACTGAAGCCCGGCAATGAGGTGTCCACCAGGAACAAACTGATGCCCCGGGCGCCGGCTTTCGGGTCGGTTTTCGCGGCGACGATCACCATGTCGGCGTGCTGGCCGTTGGTGATGAAGGTTTTGGAGCCGTTGAGGATGTAATCGTCACCATCATTTACCGCACTGGTGCGCATGGCCTGCAGGTCACTGCCGGCGCCGGGTTCGGTCATGGCGATGGCGCCGACGGCTTCGCCGGAAACCATTTTTGGTAACCATTGCTGGCGTTGGGCCTCGTTGCCGATGTGGCTGAGGTAAGGCGCCACGATGTCGGAATGCACCATCACATTGGTAGACAACGCCCCGAAGCCCATGCGGGCCATTTCTTCGCCCACCACCACAGAAAACTGGAAAGGCGCACCAATGCCGCCGCAGTCTTCCGGCACGTCGACACACAGTAAACTGGCGTTGCCCAGGGTATTCCAGAGCTCCCGTGGCACGATGCCGCTTTTCTCCCAGGCCTCGTAGTGCGGTTTCACCTCGGCTTCCAGAGCCTTGATCACCGACTCCCGAAACATGGCCAATTCTTCTTGATCGACGTGGTTGGTCATATTACTCACCTGTTGTTATTCGTTCGCTTGTGGCGAATCCAATTGCCTGAACCCGCTTGTGGCGGGTGGTTTGCGTCAATTCACTTGGGTGCCATGCGCAGGGCGCAATCCAGGCGAATCACTTCGCCGTTCAGAATCGGGTTGCGCACCATC
This sequence comes from Marinobacter sp. KM021, assembly GCF_050707965.1. Taxonomy (NCBI): domain Bacteria; kingdom Pseudomonadati; phylum Pseudomonadota; class Gammaproteobacteria; order Pseudomonadales; family Marinobacteraceae; genus Marinobacter; species Marinobacter sp. KM021. Next base: position 466,063 of record NZ_CP136129.1, on the reverse strand, counting down.
TGGTCTACCATCATGCCGAACTCTTCCGGCTTACCCAATCGCTTGGGAAACGGCAGTGTCGCCGCCAGGCTGTCCTGCACTTCTTCCGGCATACCGGCCATCATCGGTGTCATAAACAGGCCGGGGGCGATGGTGTTCACGCGGATACCTTCACGGGCCAGCTCGCGGGCGGATTGCAGAGTCAGTGCCACAACCCCGCCCTTGGAAGCACTGTAGGCGGCCTGGCCAATCTGGCCCTCGTAAGCTGCCACAGAAGCGGTGTTGATGATCACACCGCGCTCGCCATCGGCGTTGGGCTCACGCTGAGCCATGTCGGCTGCGGCCAGGCGAAGGATGTTGAAGGTGCCAATCAGGTTTACCTGAATCACCTTGCTGAAGCTGTCCAGTGGCATCACACCTTCCCGGCCCAGGATCTTCGCCGCCGGCGCGATACCTGCGCAGTTAACCGCAACACCGCAGGGGCCATGGGCCTCCCGTGCGGCGTTGATGGCGGCCTCGGCACTTTCCGCAGAGCTCACATCGCACTCGACAAAAATGCCGCCAATGTCTGCGGCTACCTTTTCACCCTGCTCTTTCTGAAGATCCAGGATGGCCACCTTGCACCCGGCCGCAGCCAAAGCCCGCGCCGCGCCCTCGCCCAGCCCGGAAGCCCCGCCTGTTACAATGGCTGCCACATTCTTGAATTCCATCATGCACTCCTATTCTCAGGATTGTATTTGTTGAAAATCGGACCCGAAAACTACTTTACGTTTACGTAAACTTTATCTAACCTTGGTCTAAAAAGGAAATCGTGATGAACGAAAAAAGAACCTTCAGCATCAGCGAGCTCTCCCAGGAGTTCGACGTGACAACCCGAAGCATCCGATTCTACGAGGATCAGGGCCTGCTCAAGCCCACCCGAAGGGGCCAAACCCGGATCTTCAGCACCAAAGACCGGGTTCGGTTGAAGCTTATTCTCCGGGGCAAGCGCATGGGCTTCTCCCTGGCAGAGACCAGGGAACTGTTCGACCTGTGGGACGAAACCCTCACCGGTAACGAAAAACAGCTTTTGAAGATGCTGGAAATCCTCGCCGACAGGCGCGCCCAGCTCGAACAACAGAAAAACGACATTGCCCAGGCGGAAATGGAAATCGAAACCGCCGAAACCCGGTGCCGCGAAGCACTGGAAGACCTGCAGAAGAAAAAGAAACAACAAGGCGCAGGGCAAAAAGAATCCAAACAAACCGTCACCTGAGCGTGGCCAAGCACACAGACCCAATTCAAGAACAACAAGGTAGCCAACGATGAAATCACAATACTCAGAACTCAACTTCGGTCTCGGCGAAACCCTCGACATGCTGCGCGAACAAATCAACGGCTTCGCCGCCGCTGAAATCGCACCCCGTGCCGAAGAAATCGACCGCAACAACGAGTTCCCCATGGACCTGTGGCGGAAAATGGGCGACATGGGCCTGCTGGGTATCACCGTGGGCGAACAATACGGCGGCTCAGACATGGGCTACCTGGCGCACGTCATCGCCATGGAAGAAATCAGCCGCGCCTCCGCCTCCGTTGGTCTGTCTTACGGTGCCCACTCCAACCTGTGCGTGAACCAGATCCACCGCAACGGCACCGAAGAGCAAAAGCAAAAATACCTACCCAAACTCATCAGCGGCGAACACATCGGCGCGCTGGCCATGTCTGAGCCCAACGCCGGCTCTGACGTTATCTCCATGAAACTCAGCGCCCGTGACGAAGGCGACCACTTCGTCCTCAACGGCAACAAAATGTGGATCACCAACGGCCCGGACGCCAACACCTACGTGATCTACGCCAAAACCGACGTAAAAGCCGGCTCCAAAGGCGTCACCGCCTTCATCGTAGAACGCGACTACCCAGGCTTCAGCCGCCACCAGAAACTCGACAAACTCGGCATGCGCGGCTCCAACACCTGCGAACTGGTGTTCGAAGACTGCAAAGTACCCAAAGAAAACGTCCTCGGCGGCGAAGGCAACGGCGCCCGCGTTCTCATGAGCGGCCTCGACTACGAACGCCTCGTCCTCTCCGGCGGCCCGCTCGGCATCATGCAAGCTGCCATGGACGTAGTCGTACCCTACATCCGCGAACGCAAACAATTCGGCCAGGCCATCGGCGAATTCGAACTGGTACAGGGCAAAGTCGCCGACATGTACACCTGGATGAACACCGCCAAATCCTACGTCTACATGGTCGCCATGTCCGCCGACCGCGGCGAAACCACCCGCAAAGACGCCGCCGGCGCCATCCTCTACTCCGCCGAAATGGCCACCAAACTGGCCCTGGACGCCATCCAACTGCTCGGCGGCAACGGCTACATCAACGAATACCCGACCGGGCGCCTGCTGCGAGACGCCAAACTCTATGAAATCGGTGCCGGCACGTCCGAGATTCGACGGATGTTGATCGGGCGGGAGCTGTTCCTGAACAAGTAAACGCCGTTCCAAGCCAGGGGCTTCCAGAGCGTTAAGGAAGCCAGCACCCAAAGTACGACGAGGGCCTGGTGGGGTGTCTTTCCGGGAATGTCTGTGGCCAAGGATGGCCACAGCCAAGCGCACATGGATGTGCTCGTAGCGTTTCCCGGAAAGACACCCCACCAGGCCCGACGCCCCGACACCCGAGGCTGGGAAAACATGACGATACTGCAAAGCAAAATAAACCCGAGGTCCGACGAGTTCCTGGCCAACCAGAACGCCATGGCCAAAGCCGTCGCAGACCTGAAAGAAAAAGTCGCCACCATCCAGCAAGGCGGCGGCCCAAGCTACCAGGAACGCCACATCGCCCGCGGCAAACTGCTGCCCAGAGAGCGCATCAACCGCCTCCTCGATGACGGCTCCCCGTTCCTCGAAATCGGCCAGTTCGCTGCCTACAACGTCTACGATGAAGAAGTCCCCGCCGCTGGCGTCATCGCAGGCGTCGGCCGCGTCTCCGGCACCGAATGCATGATCATCGCCAACGACGCCACCGTCAAAGGCGGCAGCTACTACCCGCTCACGGTCAAAAAACACCTGCGCGCCCAGGAAATCGCCCTGGAAAACCGCCTGCCCTGCATCTACCTGGTGGACTCCGGCGGCGCCAACCTGCCAAGGCAGGACGAAGTCTTCCCGGACCGCGACCACTTCGGCCGTATCTTCTACAACCAGGCCAGAATGTCGGCCGACGACATCCCCCAGATCGCCGTCGTTATGGGCCTGTGCACGGCCGGCGGCGCCTACGTGCCCGCCATGGCCGATGAATCCATCATCGTGCGCGATCAAGGCACCATCTTCCTGGCCGGCCCGCCGCTGGTGAAAGCCGCCACCGGCGAAGTGGTCAGCGCCGAAGACCTGGGCGGCGCAGACGTACACTGCAAAATCTCCGGCGTGGCCGACCACTACGCCGAAAACGACGCCCACGCCCTGGACATCGCCCGGCGCTGCATATCCAACCTCAACCGCCGCAAACCGGTCGACGTGGAGATCCGCAAGCCGAAGGCGCCCCTGTACAGCGCCGAAGAAATCTACGGCATCGTTGGCACTGACTTACGCAAACAGTTCGACGTGCGCGACGTGATCGCCCGCATCGTCGACGGCTCCGAATTCGACGAATTCAAACGCTATTACGGCCAGACCCTGGTCACCGGCTTTGCCCACATCCACGGTTACCCCGTGGGCATCATCGCCAACAACGGCATCCTGTTCAGCGAATCCGCCCAGAAAGGCGCGCACTTCATCGAACTTTGCTGCCAGCGCAACATCCCGCTGCTGTTCCTGCAGAACATCACCGGCTTTATGGTGGGCCAGAAATATGAGGCTGAAGGCATCGCCAAACACGGCGCCAAAATGGTCATGGCCGTGGCCTGTGCCAACGTACCGAAAATCACCGTACTGATCGGCGGTTCTTTCGGCGCGGGCAACTACGGCATGTGCGGCCGCGCCTACAGCCCGGACTTCTTGTGGATGTGGCCGAACGCCCGCATTTCCGTGATGGGCGGTGAACAGGCCGCCGGCGTGCTCGCCACGGTTAAACGTGAAGGCATGGAGCGCAAAGGCCAGGACTGGAGCAGCGACGAAGAAGCCAAATTCAAGCAGCCGATCATCGACACCTACGAACACCAGGGCCACCCCTACTACGCCAGCGCGCGCCTCTGGGACGACGGCGTGATCGACCCGGCCCAGACCCGCGAAGTGGTTGCCCTGAGCCTGTCGGCCACCCTCAACCGACCCGCCAAGCCAACACGCTTCGGCGTGTTCCGGATGTGATGGAGGACATCGCCATGACCGATCAGGAACCAGCGGTTCGCCTCAATCACCGCGCCAAGGGTGTCACCGAGGTTGTGCTCAACCGCCCGGACAAACGCAACGCCTTTGACGACGTGATCATCCAGCAACTGATCAAGGCGCTGGAACAGGTAGACGCAGACAACAACACCCACGTTGTCATCCTGCGCTCCGAAGGCAAACACTTCTCCGCCGGGGCGGATCTGGGCTGGATGCGCCGCATGGCCGACAACAGCCGACAGGAAAACCTGGACGACTCGCGGCAACTGGCGCGGTTGATGAACGTGCTCAACCACCTGTCCAAGCCGGTGATCGGCCTGGTTCAGGGTGCCGCCTTCGGAGGCGCCGTTGGCCTGGCCGCCTGCTGCGACATCGTACTGGCCACCGAGAAGGCCAGCTTCTGCCTGAGCGAAGTCAAACTCGGCCTGATTCCAGCCGTGATCAGCCCCTACGTGGTGCGCGCCATCGGTGAGCGCCAGGCCCGGCGCTACTTTATCAGCGCCGAAGTCTTCACCGCCCGGCAAGCCGAGCACTTCGGCCTGGTGCATGAAGTGTGTGAAGACGAAAGCGCCATGGAACGCCGCTGCGACGAACTGCTTTTGCAGCTTGCCCTCAACGGGCCAGAAGCCATGAAAGCCGCCAAAGATCTGGTATTTGCCGTCAGCCACAAGGTGATCGGCCAGGACGTGATCGACGACACCGCACAACGCATCGCGGACATCCGGGTGGGTGAAGAAGGTCAGGAAGGGCTCAACGCGTTCCTGAACAAACGCAAGGCCAACTGGGTTCCGGAGGAATAATAATGTTCAGTAAGATACTCATCGCCAACCGCGGCGAAATCGCCTGCCGGATCATACATACCGCCCATCGCATGGGCATCCGCTGCGTTGCCGTGTATTCCGATGCAGACGCAGACGCCCGGCATGTGGCCATGGCAGACGAAGCCTTCCACATTGGCCCGGCCCCCAGCTCCGAGAGCTACCTGAAAGCCGACAAGATCATCGAAATTGCCAAGGAAAGCGGTGCCCAGGCCATCCATCCGGGTTACGGCTTCCTGTCTGAGAACACCCAGTTCGCCGAAGCCTGCGAAGCCAACAACATCGTGTTCATCGGCCCGCCCTCCTCGGCCATCGCCGCTATGGGCTCCAAATCCGCCGCCAAGGCCATCATGGAAAAAGCCGGCGTACCCCTGGTGCCCGGCTACCACGGCGACGACCAATCCCCGGAAACCCTGCGCCAGGAGGCCGAGAAATGCGGCTTCCCGCTGCTGCTGAAAGCCGTTGCCGGTGGCGGTGGCAAAGGCATGCGGGTGGTGGAACGCATGGAAGACTTCGACGACGCCCTGGCCGCCGCCAAACGGGAATCCAAGAACGCCTTCGGCAACCCGGACATGCTCATCGAACGCTACCTGACCCAGCCACGGCACGTGGAAATCCAGGTGTTCTGCGACCAGAGCGGCAAGGGCGTGTACCTGGCGGAACGGGACTGCTCCGTGCAGCGCCGCCACCAGAAAGTACTGGAAGAAGCCCCGGCGCCGGGCCTGAGTGACAAAACCCGCAAAGCCATGGGCGAAGCCGCCGTTAAAGCCGCCCAGGCCATCAACTACGTGGGCGCCGGCACCGTGGAATTTCTGTACGACGTGGACGGCTCTTTCTTCTTTATGGAAATGAACACCCGCCTGCAGGTGGAACACCCGGTCACCGAAATGGTCACCGGCCAGGATCTGGTGGAATGGCAGCTGAAAGTGGCCTGGGGCGAGCCCCTGCCGCTGGAGCAATCCCAGGTAAAAACCCGGGGCCACGCCCTGGAAGCGCGCATCTACGCCGAAGACCCGGACCAGGACTTCCTGCCCGCCACCGGCAACCTGCGCTACCTGAGCACCCCGGATGAAAGCGCCCATGTGCGGGTGGATACCGGCGTCACCGAAGGCGACGACATCAGCATCCACTACGACCCGATGATCGCCAAGCTGATCGTGTGGGACGAAACCCGGGACCAGGCCATCAACCGCATGGTCCAGGCCCTGGAGCACTACCGCATCGCCGGCGTGAAAACCAACATCCGCTTCCTGCACGCCCTGGCCGACGCCCAGCCGTTCCGGGAAGCGGACCTGACCACCGGTTTCATAGACGACCACCGGGAACTGCTGTTCCCGAAATCCAGGCTGGATACCCACAAAGCCCTGGTGCTGGCCGCCGGCTTTGTGCTGGAACAACGCAAATCCCGGGAAGTGATCAGCACAGACCCCTGGTCGCCCTTCGCCCGCCAGAACAGCTGGCGCATGAACTCCGAATACGCCCAGCCTCTGCAGTTACAGGTAGGCGACGACATCCATGACCTTAAAATTCTGGAGCGCGACGACCGCTACCAGGTTTACGTGGGCGGCAGCGTGTACAACCTCACCATGCGCCTGGACGACGACTACCTGCAGGCCGTGATTAACGGCCATCGCATCAGCGTTCACGGCAACCTGCACAACGACCAACTGGTGCTCTTCTACGAAGGCGACACCTTCAACTGCACCCTCTACAAAGAAAGCTACGGCTTTGAAGAAATGGCCGGCGAAGGCAGCCTGGCCGCACCCATGAACGGCGCCATCGTCGCCGTGCAAGCGAAAGTCGGCGACAAGGTGAAAGCCGGCCAGAGCCTGGTGATCATGGAAGCCATGAAAATGGAACACGCCATCAAAGCCCCGGCCGACGGCGTAGTCACCGAGATCTTCTTCGCCGAAGGCGACCAGGTGTCCGAAGGTGCCGAATTGATCGCCATTGAAGTGACGGAAGAGGAGGCAGGCTGATGGCCTTTCCCAAACAGGTGCGCCTGGTTGAGATGAGCCCCCGGGACGGCCTGCAGAACGAGCCCGGCGCGGTGATTGCCACCGCCATCAAAACCAGCCTGATCGACCGCCTGGCCGACTGCGGCCTGAGCCACATCGAAGCCGCCAGCTTTGTGTCGCCCAAATGGGTGCCACAAATGGCCGACGCCGCCGACGTGATGGCCGGCATCACCCGCAAACCCGGCGTACGCTACTCCGCCCTCACCCCGAACCTCAAAGGCTTCGAGGCTGCCCTGGCCGCGAAAGCCGATGAAGTCGCCGTCTTCGGCGCCGCCTCCGAAAGCTTCACCAAAAAGAACATCAACTGCACCATCGCCGAAAGCCTGGAACGCTTTGCTCCCGTGGTGGAAGAAGCCCGCAAACACGGCATCCCCGTGCGCGGCTACGTCTCCACCGTCATGGGCTGCCCCTACGAAGGCGACATCGCCCCGGCACAAGTCGCCACGGTAGCCAAAGCCCTGTACGACATGGGCTGCCACGAAATCTCCCTGGGCGACACCATCGGCGTGGGCACCCCACTAAAAGCCAAACGCATGCTCGAAGCCGTCGCCGCCCACATACCCATGGACAAACTCGCCGCCCACTTCCACGACACCTACGGCCAGGCCCTGGCCAACCTGTATGCGGTGCTGGAAGAAGGCGTCTCGATCATCGACGCCTCCGTCGCCGGCCTCGGCGGCTGCCCCTACGCCAAAGGCGCCTCCGGCAACGTGGCCACAGAAGACGTGCTATACCTGCTTAACGGCCTAGGCATCAACACCGGCGTGGATCTGAACAAACTGGTCGCCACCGGCGACTGGATCAGCAGCCAACTGAACCGCCACAACGGCTCAAAAGTCGGCCAGGCATTAGGCGGAAACTGCCAATGATCGAAGTGGAGGGCGGGTACTCCTTCCCGGGACTGTCTGCAGCATGGATGCTGCAGTCAAGCGTACAAGGACGTATTCACAGCGTGTCCCGGGAAGGAGTACCCGCCCTCCACCACACAGAATCAAGCAGGCTAGGAGCCCAAAAATGAGCAACAAAAACGTAGTGGCCCTCGATCTCCCCATCCCGGAGATCAGCGACATGCCCGAAGACACCCAAAAGTACTTCCAGATCTGCCAGGAAAAACTCGGCATGATCCCCAACGTACTCACCGCCTACAGCCACAACCTCAAACAGCTAGAAGGCTTCACCCGCCTCTACAACGAACTCATGCTCGGCGAAAGCGAACTCAGCAAACTCGAGCGGGAAATGGTGGCCGTCGTCGTCTCCTCAGAGAACAAATACTTCTACTGCCTGGTCGCCCACGGCGCCGCCGTGCGGGTACTGAGCGGCGACCCGGCCCTGGGCGAACACATGGTGATGAACTACCGCAGCGCCAAACTCGACAAGCGCCAGCGCGCCATGCTCGATTTCGCCTCCCTGCTCACCCGCACACCCGCCCTGGTGACCGAAGAACACACCCAGGCCCTGCGAGACGCCGGCCTGAGTGACCGGGGCATCTGGGACCTGAGCAACCTGATCGGCTTTTACAATATGAGTAACCGCGTGGCCATCGCCAGCGACATGCAACCCAACCCGGAATACCACAGCCAGAGTCGCTAGCAAGTGCGTTGACTTGCCAGCCCTCAATTACAAAAACAAATGGAGGCAGAGACATGAGCAAGACTCTCCCAAGCTACAATCCCAGCTATACGAGCAGCACCGCCGACAAACCGCTACTGGGCATGACCATCGGCGATATGCTCGACCGCACCGCCGAGAGATTCCCCAACAACGACGCCCTGGTATGCCTGCACCAGGACATCCGCTGGACTTACAAAGAATTCGTCGACAAGGTCAACGAAGCCGCCCGCGCCTTTATGGCCATCGGTGTCAAACGCGGCGACCGCGTGGGCATCTGGTCTCCCAACCGGTATGAGTGGACCGTTACCCAGTTCGCCACCGCCAAAGTGGGCGCCATTCTGGTGAACATCAACCCGGCCTACGGCGTGCACGAACTGCAATACGCCCTCAACCTGGCCGGCATCACCACCCTGGTCACCGCAGACAGCTTCAAAGCCTCCAACTATCGGGAAATGATCTACGAGCTGGCGCCAGAGCTGAAATGCAGCGCCCCCGGCAAACTCAAAGCCGATCACCTGCCAGACCTTCGCGCCGTCATCAACATGCACGACGACAAGCACGACGGCATGTGGACCTGGAAAGAGTTCATCGGTTTTGCCAGCCAAGTGTCCGAAGCCGACCTGAGCGAACGCCAGAGCGAGCTGCAGTTTGATGACCCCATCAACATCCAGTTCACCTCCGGCACCACCGGCAACCCCAAAGGCGCCACCCTCACCCACCACAACATCCTCAACAACGGCTACTTTGTAGGTGAAAGCCAGCGCCTGACCGAGAACGACCGCCTGGTTATCCCCGTGCCCCTGTACCACTGCTTTGGCATGGTGATGGGCAACCTGGGCTGCATTACCCACGGCACCGCCATGATCTACCCGGGCGAAGGCTTTGACCCGAAAACCGTACTGCAGGCCGTGCACCAGGAAAAAGCCACCGCCCTGTACGGCGTGCCCACCATGTTCATCGCCGAACTGGCCGACCCGGAGTTCGACACCTACGACCTCTCCACCCTGCGCACCGGCATCATGGCTGGCTCCATCTGCCCGGCGGAAGTGATGAAAAAGGTCAACGGCAAGATGAACATGAAGGAAGTGCAGATTGCCTACGGCATGACCGAAACCAGCCCGGTATCCACCCAGACCAGCTCCGAAGACCCGTTCGAAAAACAGGTCACCACCGTGGGCCGAACACAGCCGCACCTGGAAACCAAGATTGTCGACCCCGGCACCGGCAACGTGGTGCCCCGTGGCGAAATTGGCGAACTCTGCACCCGTGGCTACAGCGTGATGCTGAAGTACTGGAACAACGAAGAGAAAACCCGTGAAGCCATAGACGACGGCGGCTGGATGCACACAGGCGACCTGGCCACCATGGACGAGGACGGCTACATCCAGATCGTCGGCCGCATCAAAGACATGGTCATCCGCGGCGGCGAGAACATCTACCCGAAAGAAATCGAAGAATTCCTCTACACCCACCCCGCCATCGAAGACGTGCAGGTAACCGGCATACCCGATGAAAAATACGGCGAAGAACTGATTGCTTGGGTAAAACTGCGCCCAGACACAGACCCGGTAACCGGTGACGACTTGCAGGCCTTCTGCAAAGGCAAAATCGCCCACTTCAAAATCCCCAAGAACTACAAGTTTGTGGATGCCTTCCCGATGACCGTGACCGGGAAGATTCAGAAGTTCAAGATGCGGGAGATTTCGATTGAGGAGATGGGGTTGAAGAGGTAAACGACCTTCTTGCTGCATCACTCCGGCCCAGGGTCACACTGGGCCGGCCTCCCTGCCCGGCTGTATACGCCCGAGTTCAAACAGGGCGTGGGCCACTGCAAATTCACGGTCGATAGTGGAAATAGACGACAACTGTCGTAAAACTCTGTGAACGTGGTCTCTCTTGGCTTGTAACCTAATGAAAATCATGGAATAGTCAGAACGTTAAATTACAAATAGGCGCTCCACTGATTCGGGGAGAAACCGACAACTGGCGCTTATTTCCCGGTGCGTCATATTTGGTGGGCCGGTAGTAGTTTGATTTTGAAAATAATTTAATGAATGACTTTCCTAGTGCCCCGGGATAAGCGCATTTTGGATAGCTGTAATTTGTCGTTGAATTAGCTGTTAATTGATATGAGCAGAATCGTTGAGTTGGTAGATGGCGCCCATTTCGTAGCAACTCTATGGTGCTTCTCTCCTTTAATTCCGGTGTCGTTGATGGCTTCTGACGAAGTGTTCTGGATGCCTTACGCTGGAGCGTGCATCTTTGCCTTTTTCGGATATTCCGTCTGCAAGTTGCGTTCAAAGCGCAGACGTGAGTCTCGTTGGGGGTATTCCGATGCAGTCGCATATATCATCTTACCACTCACGTTATTTGGTCTTTCTTCGTACGGGATGTTAACCAGTGCTGTCACTTAACCAGTCGCGTCAGTACGCGGCCGATGGCCGCCGGACGCCCTTTTCATTGCGGCTTCGCCTCCATTACAAGGGCGCCGCTGCGCTTTGCTACATGGACTCCCCCTGCGGTCAAGCAACGCCATTTGATTTCGAAGCGGTTTGAGACTGCAGCTCTACATTCGGCCTCTGTGTGGGCGTTTCAGCCCGGGCCAGGATGATGATGCGTGTGAGTGATGACCTCATTCGTTAGTCGGCTTGTATCAGCCGCAAAGCACAACAGGTTCAATCACTCTCGGTCTGACCGTTCCGTCATCGCTTGCCGTTGCAAGACTCGGCTGGCAGGCGTGTTCTGCCTGTCGTTGTTGCCCGTTATCAGCCCTCTGCAGGCTGTGTTTTAAACTCAGTTTGGTTCATCAACAGTGCCCAGATAATCCGGGCATTCTTGGCGGCCAATGCCACGGCGGCTCGTTTGTAGCCGCGGCGTTCCACCAACCCTTTGGCCCACTCGCTGAGTTGATCGTGTTTGTCGTCGAGTTTGGCAATCACCGCTCGAGTGCCGTGGATTAATAGTGTTCGCAGGTACTTGTCCCCGCGCTTGGTGATTCTACCCAGCCGGGGCTTGCCTCCGGTCGAGTACTGCCTGGGCACGAGCCCGAGCCAGGCGGCAAAGTGTCGTCCGCTTTTGAACTGTCTGGGATCCGGCGCACTGGCCAATATCGCAGTGGCTGTTTGTGGGCCGATGCCGGGAATGGCCATCAACCGTTTGGCCTGCTCGTCGCGCCGGGCCATGGCTTCGATTTCCCGGTCATAGGCCAGGATCTCTTCATCGAGCTGGAGAATGCGCTGGTTGATGTTGTTGAGTAAACGCCGGGCCAGCATGGGTAAACCGTTTTCGGCATCTTCCAGGATTTCGGGAATCCGGTGTCGGGCATGATAGCGCCCCTGGGGGATGATCAGTCCGAACTCGGCTAACAGCCCGCGAATCTGATTGATCTGGGCTGTGCGCTCTTTGGTTAACCCACGGCGAATGCGGTGAAGGCACAGTACCGCTTGTTGGTCCTCAGTCTTAACTGGAACAAAGCGCATATTGGGCCGGCTGACGGCTTCGCAGATGGCCTCGGCATCGTTGTCGTCGTTCTTGCTGCTCTTGCGATACGGAGCGACAAAGCGGGGCGCAATGATCCGGGCATCGTGGCCGAGTTTGGTTAACTCCCGAGCCCAGTAATGGGCACCGGAACAGGCTTCCATGCCGATCAGGCACGGCGGCAGTTGTGCGAAGAACGCCAACAGTTTGGGGCGATTGAGCCGTTTGCGAACCACGACCTTGCCGTGTTGATTGGTGCCATGAATACTGAACACAGTTTTCGCCAGATCGATGCCAATGGTTGTAACATTCATGATGACTCCTCCTGCTTCGGATTGAAGATGTCAGACACCTTCAATGTGGCACATGACTGATGCCGTGGGAGCAGGGGAGTCCATATCATTCGTTAAAGGCCTGGCTCCGGTGTTCTTGGGTTTGGTGTTCTCCCGCGGTTTGGGGGGGTGCCGGCAGGCAGAAAACAGCCCTCAGTCGGGCAACGGTTTTGATGGCCAATCTGGAGTTCAGGTCGCGGGGTAATCCGGCCATTCATGGGTCAGCTTCCGCTCATTTGGTGTTCTGGTTCCTGGCGCCATGGGTCGAGTTATTGCAAGGTATCGGGAGTAGGCATTCGCCACTGGGTGCCACAACAGAACAACGGGTAACCGGCCCTTAACCAGGCGGTCAACCGGACGCCAAAAGCGTACCGCTTTTGGTTCCCTCCGCTGCGCTCCGGCGCCGGTTACCGCTAGCGTTAATTGGTAAAGCTATGGAACCTGTCATCCAGGAAGAGCCAACTGGTTGCGGTATTGCGGCAAGTGCTGCTCTTGCCGGTGTCAGTTATGCGGAGGCCAAGCAAAAGGCAAACGCGCTGGGCATATATGCGGCAGACACAGCGCTCTGGTCAGAAACAGAGCATGTTCGAGCACTGTTGCGTGAATTCGGCATCTCCGCATCCTCCGAAGAAACTCCTTTTAAATCATGGGAGAGCCTGCCAGATAAAGCGCTGATGGCTATTAAATGGCGTATTGAGCGAGGCAAGCCGTTTTGGCATTGGGTTGTTTTTACCCGGGAGTATGGCGAGGCAAAGGTGTTGGATTCCAAGAAAGCACTGAAATCCAACACTCGTAGAGATTTCGGGCGTATCAAACCGAAGTGGTACATTGAAGTATCCAATTAACAAGTCGCTGTAGTTCGCGGCCGATGGCCGCCGGACGCCCTTTACATTGCGGCTTCGCCTCCATTACAAGGGCGCCGCTAAGCTTCGCTACATGGACTCCCCCTGCGGTCAAGCAACGCCATTTGATTTCGAAGCGGTTTGAGACTGCAGCTCTACATTCGGCCTCTTGTTGGGCGCTTTTGCCCGGGCCAGGATGATGATGCGTGTGAGTGATGACCTCATTCGTTAGTCGGCTTGTATCAGCCGCAAGGCTTAACAGGTTCAATCACTCTCGGTCTGACCGTTCCGTCATCGCTTGCCGTTGCTAGACTCGGCTGGCAGGCATGTTCTGCCTGTCGTTGGTGCCTGGTTATCAGCCCTCCATAGGCTGTGTTTTAAACTCGGTTTGGTTCATCAACAGCGCCCAGATAATCCGGGCATTCTTGGCGGCCAATGCTACGGCGGCTCGTTTGTAGCCGCGGCGTTCCACCAACTCTTTAGCCCACTCGCTGAGTTGATCGTGTTTGTCGGCGAGTTTGGCAATCACCGCTCGGGTGCCATGGATCAGCAACATTCGCAGGTACTTGTCCCCGCGCTTGGTGATTCTACCCAGCCGGGGCTTGCCTCCGGTCGAGTACTGCCTGGGTACAAGCCCCAGCCAGGCGGCGAAGTGTCGTCCGCTTTTGAACTGTCTGGGATCGGGCGCACTGGCCAAGATCGCGGTGGCAGTTTGTGGTCCTATTCCTGGAATGGCCATTAGCCGTTTGGCCTGCTCGTCGCGCCGGGCCATGGCTTCGATTTCCCGGTCATAGGCCAGGATCTCTTCATCGAGCTGGAGAATGCGCTGGTTGATGTTGTTGAGTAAACGCCGTGCGAGCATGGGCAAACCGTTTTCGGCATCTTCCAGGATTTCGGGAATCCGGTGTCGGGCATGATAGCGCCCCTGGGGGATGATCAGTCCGAACTCGGCTAACAGCCCGCGAATCTGATTGATCTGGGCTGTGCGCTCTTTGGTTAACCCACGGCGAATGCGGTGAAGGCACAGTACCGCTTGTTGGTCCTCAGTCTTGACTGGAACAAAGCGCATATTGGGCCGGCTGACGGCTTCGCAGATGGCCTCGGCATCGTTGTCGTCGTTCTTGCTGCTCTTGCGATACGGAGCGACAAATCGGGGCGCAATGATCCGGGCATCGTGGCCGAGTTTGGTTAACTCCCGAGCCCAGTAATGGGCACCGGAACAGGCTTCCATGCCAACCAGGCATGGTGGCAGTTGTGCGAAGAACGCCAACAGTTTAGGGCGATTGAGCCGTTTGCGAACCACGACCTTGCCGTGTTGATTGGTGCCATGAATACTGAACACAGTTTTCGCCAGATCGATGCCAATGGTTGTAACATTCATGGTGACTCCTCCTGCTTCGGATTGAAGATGCCAGACACCTTCAATGTGGCACATGACTGATGCCGTGGGAGCAGGGGGAGTCCATATCATTCGTTAGTGGCTGTGGCCTCGGTCCTTTTTGGCTGCGGCGTGCCAATAGCCTTGGTGCCGGGCCTGGTTGCCAGACCCGCATAATCTGGTGAGCACCAAGGCCGTCAAAATCCGCGTTCGGTTTGGTTGCTTTAGCAGGCGGTGGCGTTGGTAGCGGTTTTGGTGTTCACCGTGTGGGGCTGTCCGCCGAAAACTCGGTCTGGATCTGCTACCTTTGAGTTCAGGTTCGTTCACCGCATCGATGGCGGTGTTTTCAATTACAGTGCATCGGCTTATGCCGGTGCAGGGTTACGGAGTAGGCCGTCACGGTCAGTGCCATGTAGTAGGCAGTGTCATTACCTGCCACTAACCAGCCGCTGTAGTACGCGGCCGATGGCCGCCGGACGCCCTTTTCATTGCGGCTTCGCCTCCATTGCAAGGGCGCCGCTAAGCTTCGCGTTAAATGCCTTGGCTCCCGTGTTCGTGGGTGTGGTGCTCGGGCGCGATTTGGCAGTTGGTTTTGGGCAAAACACAGCCGCCAGTCAGGCATCAGTGTTGACTGGTAACGCGGTGTTGAGGTTGTGGGGCAATCCGGCGAAAACATCGGGCAACTTCCGCGTACTCGGTGCTCTGGTTCCTGGCGCCATGGGTCCTGTTGGTGCAAAGTATCGGGAGTGGGCATTCAGCATTGGGTGCCGTAATCCATTACCGGGGTAACCGGCATCTAACCAGGCGCATCAATTCGCGGCCGGTGGCCGCCGGACGCCCTTTGCATTGCGGCTTCGCCTCCATTCCAAGGGCGCCGTTGTGCGCAGCGTTAATGGCAAAGGCTTCGGTCTTTGGGGTGGCTAAGTGCCAGTGGCCTTGGTGCTGGGCTTCGTAGCCAAACCCGGCAACTGTGTGAGCACCAAGGCCGTCAGAGCCCGCGTCGGAGTTGGTTGCTTCAATCAGCAACGGTGTTGGTAGTAAATTCGGTGTTCGCCGTTTGGGGCCGTCCGCCGACAATTTATTCTGGATCTGGTACCTTTGAGTACAGATTCATCCACCGCTGGCTTGGCGGTGGTTTCAAACAAACGGTATCGGCGTAAGCCGGTGCAAGGAAACGGAGTAGGCCGTCGTGGTCATTGCCAGGGAGCAGGCAGCGTCAGTACCTGCCTTTAACCAGTCAATTAAGTTCGCTCCCGGCCAGAGGGCCGTCCGCCGGACGCCCCTGACGGGCCGCCGCTTATCTCCGCGTTAAAAATCAGGTGAACATGGGCCGCATACGGAAGTTCTTTCATGACGCTGCGAGGCTAAAGCCCTACTACAGGGTCTGTTCAAATGTAGCTGCGGGTTTGGGAGTAGTGATCGGAATCGGCCTATGGTACTTCACTTTGGTTCCCCTCTTAGCTGCCTCGCTAGGCATTGATGTTGCCAACTCTGCCCAACCTGGGGATCCGACTGCGTTCTTTGCAATCACTATGGTTTTGCTGTTGGTAGTGTCTATGATCATTTGCGTCCAGGGAGTCTTTTTCTCTCTGGTCTTACTTGGTCGCTTGAGGTTCGCTGATGTGATGTCGGTCATCTTTCGTTTGCGCTACCCTCAGAGTTGGACCAATTTTTAACAAGTCGCAGCAGTACGCGGCCGATGGCCGCCGGACGCCCTTTCCATGGCTCCTTCGTCGCCATTCCAAGGTCGCCGCTGTGCTCAGCTACATGGACTCCCCCTGCGGTCAAGCAACGCCATTTGATTTCGAAGCGGTTTGAGACTGCAGCTCTACATTCGGCCTCTGTGTGGGCGTTTCAGCCCGGGCCAGGATGATGATGCGTGTGAGTGATGACCTCATTCGTTAGTCGGCTTGTATCAGCCGCAAAGCACAACAGGTTCAATCACTCTCGGTCTGACCGTTCCGTCATCGCTTGCCGTTGCAAGACTCGGCTGGCAGGCGTGTTCTGCCTGTCGTTGTTGCCCGTTATCAGCCCTCTGCAGGCTGTGTTTTAAACTCAGTTTGGTTCATCAACAGTGCCCAGATAATCCGGGCATTCTTGGCGGCCAATGCCACGGCGGCTCGTTTGTAGCCGCGGCGTTCCACCAACCCTTTGGCCCACTCGCTGAGTTGATCGTGTTTGTCGTCGAGTTTGGCAATCACCGCTCGAGTGCCGTGGATTAATAGTGTTCGCAGGTACTTGTCCCCGCGCTTGGTGATTCTACCCAGCCGGGGCTTGCCTCCGGTCGAGTACTGCCTGGGCACGAGCCCGAGCCAGGCGGCAAAGTGTCGTCCGCTTTTGAACTGTCTGGGATCCGGCGCACTGGCCAATATCGCAGTGGCTGTTTGTGGGCCGATGCCGGGAATGGCCATCAACCGTTTGGCCTGCTCGTCGCGCCGGGCCATGGCTTCGATTTCCCGGTCATAGGCCAGGATCTCTTCATCGAGCTGGAGAATGCGCTGGTTGATGTTGTTGAGTAAACGCCGGGCCAGCATGGGTAAACCGTTTTCGGCATCTTCCAGGATTTCGGGAATCCGGTGTCGGGCATGATAGCGCCCCTGGGGGATGATCAGTCCGAACTCGGCTAACAGCCCGCGAATCTGATTGATCTGGGCTGTGCGCTCTTTGGTTAACCCACGGCGAATGCGGTGAAGGCACAGTACCGCTTGTTGGTCCTCAGTCTTAACTGGAACAAAGCGCATATTGGGCCGGCTGACGGCTTCGCAGATGGCCTCGGCATCGTTGTCGTCGTTCTTGCTGCTCTTGCGATACGGAGCGACAAAGCGGGGCGCAATGATCCGGGCATCGTGGCCGAGTTTGGTTAACTCCCGAGCCCAGTAATGGGCACCGGAACAGGCTTCCATGCCGATCAGGCACGGCGGCAGTTGTGCGAAGAACGCCAACAGTTTGGGGCGATTGAGCCGTTTGCGAACCACGACCTTGCCGTGTTGATTGGTGCCATGAATACTGAACACAGTTTTCGCCAGATCGATGCCAATGGTTGTAACATTCATGATGACTCCTCCTGCTTCGGATTGAAGATGTCAGACACCTTCAATGTGGCACATGACTGATGCCGTGGGAGCAGGGGAGTCCATATCATTCGTTAAAAGTATAGGAGTCCATATGGATCTGGAGAGTTTCATCAAGGAAACATTGGCTCAGATCTCGAAGGGTGTGAGTTCTGCCAATGATGCGCTTTCTGACGAGAGAAAGAACGAAGACGGTTCCGAGCTACCCAAGCTTTTCTTGCTTCCAGCAGGGACAGCCAAAGAGCAAAGCCATGGCGTTCATTTCGATGTTGCGATCACAACGCAGAGCAGAGATGAAGGCAGTGGTGGGGTTAAGTTTAAGCTTGCTGTTGTCGATGCTGACTTGGGCGGAAAATTGAGCTCTTCGCAAGAAGCTGTTTCGCGTGTTCAGTTTTCAATAACTGTGAACCAGTGGCATGGGTAGCTAAACCTTTTAACAAGTCGCTGTAGTACGCGGCCGATGGCCGCCGGACGCCCTTTTCATTGCGGCTTCGCCTCCATTACAAGGTCGCCGCTAAGCTTCGCGTTAGCACCAAAAAGTTCAGATATGGCAAAGGTTAAGAAAAAGCTCACTCCGGCTCAAAAGAGAGCAAAGAAAGCCGCGAAGGCAGAGCGGCAAAGGAAGTACCAGTGGGTCTTTATGAACGGTAAGCAAGTCAGAATAAAGCGGCCACCAACCGTGGATGGTATGCCTGTAGATCAGTTCATCGAGGAGAATGCTGATCCGATTTGGCTCCATCAGAGCGAGTTGTGGGAGCTGATGCCGGTTGAAGACGCTCTTTCTGGCCCTGAGCCGCCTACCGAATCAGGTGCAACAGAGGAAGATGAAGACGGAATACCATTTTGACTTTAGCCACAGGCGTTCAGTTGAGCAGTGCTAACCAGGCAAGCCACGGCGACGGTTACTGCATTGCGGCTTCGCCTCCATTCCGCAACCGCGCGTGCTTCGCGGCGTTATGTGATACGGGGACCTCAAAGTGTTTGAAAAGTTATTCGACGTTTTTTCAAGACGTGAGCAGAATCTCCCGAATGTGGCGATCAAACCGCTAACGAGGGAGTTTCGGAATCGGGTCTTGATGTTGCTACGCGATACTCTTCGAAATCAATTTCATTCATTCCTCGGTGGGCTGCACCAGAAGGCTGCATACCTCTATGGAAAATTTGGGCTCTCCGAAGCATCCGCTCATTCATCGCCGGAAGATGACCTTCTAAATTTCTTCGGCACTTGTAGTGATGAGCAGTTTCTTGACTTGATTGAGCGTAACCGTCCGGTAAACCCATCTTGAGCCAGGCGCTGCGGCCGTCAGGATAGTGTCCACTTATTTTTAAGTGGACACTTAATATGACCAACATAAGCGTAACCAAGCCCTACCAAAAACGTCGTCGTTACTCCAAAGAGCTGAAGGCTCGTATCGTCGCCGAATGCCTGAAGCCCGGAGCGTCTGTTTCCCGGATTTCGCTGGATAATGGCCTCAACGCCAACATGGTCCGGCGCTGGATGAGCGAAGCGCGAAGAGCGGGTAAAACACCGGAAACACCTGGATTCGTTCCGGTCCGTCTGCCAGCCGCAGCGCCTGTGCCGGACACTCCGTCAGTCTCGAGTCAATGTAGCACCATCCGCATCGAAATCCCCGCGCCGGCGGCACGGTTGTGGTGGAGTGGCCTGCGGAGCAAGCCCATCAGTGTGCGGCTTTGCTTCGGGATCTGTTGGGATGATCCGCATTGACGAGATCTGGCTGGCCACCGAACCGCTGGATATGCGGGCCGGGCCCGACAAGGCCCTGGCGCGGGTTATTCAGGTATTCGGTTCGGCCAAACCCCATTGCGCCTACCTGTTCGCCAACAAGCGAGGCAATCGGATGAAGGTGCTGATCCATGATGGGCTCGGCATCTGGTTGTGTGCCCGCAGGCTGAACCGGGGCAAATTCCACTGGGGCGAAGCCTGGCGTGGTGACCAATTGCGCCTGACCGAAGAACAGTTGTCCGCCCTCGTTCAGGGCCTGCCCTGGCAGCGCATAGGCGCTGAAGGCGTGATCTCTATCCTGTAACCACAAGCCCTGCGGTCTCGCTATAACCAGAACCGCGAATCGCTTGTGGCATACGGGCTTGGCATACTAGGCGGCATGACTCAGCGCCCCGATATCAACCAACTCTCAGCCGATCAGCTCCGCGCTCTGGCGACGGAACTGATGGACTCCCTGGACGCCAAGGATCAAGCCTTGGGCCGGAAGGAGCGGGAGTTGGTGCGCAGGAATGCCGTCATCGAGAAACTGACCCACGAAGTCGCCATCCTCAAACGTCACAAGTTCGCCCGCCGCAGTGAGCAACTCGATGCCGTTCAGGGCAAGCTCCTGGATGAGCTGATCGACAGCGACCTGGCGGCGATCGAAGCCGAGCTGGACCAGGCGATGACTGAGGAGCAGAAGGCTGCCCAGCCCAAGCAGAAGCCTAAGCGCACCCCGCTGCCACCGGAACTGCCCCGTACCCTGATCCACCACGAACCGGACAATACCCACTGCCAATGCGGCTGCCAGCTCAAGCGTATTGGCGAAGACGTCAGTGAGAAGCTGGACTACGTCCCCGGTGAGTTCACGGTGGAACGCCACATCCGGGGCAAGTGGGCCTGCAACCAGTGCGAGACCTTGGTCCAGGCACCGGTACCACCGCAGGTGATCGACAAGGGCATCCCCACCGCCGGCCTGCTGGCTCAGGTGTTGGTGGCCAAGTACGCGGACCATCTGCCTCTGTACCGTCAGGAACGTATCTTCGGCCGTGCTGGCCTGGAAATACCCCGTTCCACACTCGCCGAATGGGTCGGTGCCTGCGGTGTGCAGTTGCAGCCCCTGGTCGATGCACTGAGAAACGCCTTGCTGGAACACAACGTTCTGCACGCCGATGAAACGCCGGTCAGCATGCTGGCTCCGGGCAAGAAGAAAACCCATAAGGCCTACGTCTGGGCCTACTGCACCACACCGTTCTCGGATCTGAAAGCCACCGTTTATGACTTCGCCCCAAGCCGGGCGGGTGAACACGCCCGCACCTTCCTGGGTGACTGGCAGGGCAAGCTGGTCTGTGACGACTACGCCGGCTACAAGGCCGGGTTCGGTAATGGCATCACTGAAATCGGCTGTATGGCCCACGCCCGGCGCAAGTTCTACGACCTGCACGAAGCCAACAAAAGCGAACTGGCAGCCAAAGCATTGGACTACATCGGCGGACTCTACGAGATCGAGCGGGATACCAAAGACCTGCCGCCGGATAAGCGCCGGAAAATCCGACAAACCAGAGCCAAACCACTTGCTGACGCCCTGCATCAATGGATGCTGGCGCATCGCCAGAAAGTACCGGATGGCTCCGGCACCGCCAAAGCGTTGGATTACAGCCTCAAACGTTGGGCAGCGCTGACGCGCTATCTGGACGATGGTTCTGTGCCCATCGACAATAACTGGGTGGAAAACCAGATCCGACCCTGGGCGCTGGGGCGCAGCAACTGGCTGTTCGCGGGATCACTGCGCAGTGGTCAGCGTGCGGCTGCGGTGATGACGCTGATCCAGTCGGCCAAGCTGAACGCGCATGATCCGTATGCCTATCTGAAGGATGTGCTGACCCGACTGCCGACGCAGAAGAACAACGCCATCAACGAGCTATTGCCCCACAACTGGACCCCGGCTATACCTGACAAGGTGTGATGGCCGGACGCTTACGATTGAGCTAATCTTTCGGTCGGATCTTCCTGGTATTACGTGGCCGGATAATCCAATGATTCAGGGTATTAATGATTTTTTCCGTATTGACGCGCTTCCTTACCACCTGACCGGATACTCAATGGAAGAAATTGAAACATCCTTCCGCGGGGCTCCGGCTATGTCGTTTCGGATTGCGGAATTTCCTCAGATCATTCGCAGGGATAGCGAGGTGGTGCATCAAAGTGCGATGGAGCCCGCGCTTACCCTGTTGAGCGCGCCAGAGTTCAAACATGCAAACGACGAGTTTTTGAAGGCGCTGGAAGATCATCGAAAGAGAGATCATCGGGATTGCCTCGCTAAATGCGGCAGCGCGTTCGAAAGTGTAATGAAGGTTCTCTGTGCTAAGAACTCGATCCCATTTAAGGAGAAAGACACTGCTTCCGCGCTACTCAAGGCATTGTTGGGAAATGGGCAGCTTGATCAATTCTGGGAGCAGCCATTGATTTTGATCGCGACACTTAGAAATCGCCTGAGTTCAGCGCACGGAGCAGGAGCTCAAGACAAAGTTACATCCGAGCATGTGGCCACATACGCAGTGAATTCCACGGCGTCTGCTATCCTGCTCCTTTGCTCTGAGTTTGGGTAAAAAGTCACATAACAAATTGTTGTAGTTCGTTCCGGCCTGCGGCCTCCACCGGACGCCCCTGTCGGGCCGCCGCTAAACAAAAGCGTTAATTGATATGAGCAGAATCGTTGAGTTGGTAGATGGCGCCCATTTCGTAGCAACTCTATGGTGCTTCTCTCCTTTAATTCCGGTGTCGTTGATGGCTTCTGACGAAGTGTTCTGGATGCCTTACGCTGGAGCGTGCATCTTTGCCTTTTTCGGATATTCCGTCTGCAAGTTGCGTTCAAAGCGCAGACGTGAGTCTCGTTGGGGGTATTCCGATGCAGTCGCATATATCATCTTACCACTCACGTTATTTGGTCTTTCTTCGTACGGGATGTTAACCAGTGCTGTCACTTAACCAGTCGCGTCAGTACGCGGCCGATGGCCGCCGGACGCCCTTTTCATTGCGGCTTCGCCTCCATTACAAGGGCGCCGCTGCGCTTTGCGTTGAGGCTGTAGAAAAACCCCGAAATCACCCTGTGTTTTGATAGGATCAGGCAAACGGACAAGGAGTGGTCAGATGCCCCGCTTCAAGCACTACAACTACGACCAGGACACCATGGTCGTCATCAACTACCAGGAACAGCTCCAGCCCGGCACCTTTGAACACGCGGTGCACTACCTGATCGAGCACAAGCTGGACCTGGCGGTGTTTCATCCCAAGTACCGCAACGAAGACACTGGCCGGCTGGCCTACGATCCGGCCATCCTGCTGAAGATCATCCTGTTTGCCTACTCCAAGGGCATCACCTCCAGTCGCGAAATGCAGTGGTGTTGCGAGACCAACATCCTCTTCAAAGCCCTCTCCTGCGATACCGTTCCGCATTTCACGACCCTGGCCAAGTTTGTCAGCAGCCACGCCGATGAGATCGAAGCGCTGTTCGAACAAGTTCTGCTGGTGTGCCACGAAGAAGGTCTGTTGGGTAACGAGCTGTTTGCCATCGACGGCTGCAAAATGTCCTCCAACGCGGCCAAGGAATGGTCCGGCACCTTTAAAGAGCTGGGCGAGAAGCGGGAGAAACTGCGACGACTGATCCGTCATCACCTCAGGGCGCATTACGAGCGGGACGAGGCAGACACCGAGGCCGAACTGGACCGCGACATCCGCCGAGCGAAGACCATTCTGTCGTTGGATGAGGCCGCTAAAAAGATTGATCGTTTCCTAAAGACGAGCCGCCCACGGATGGGCCGGGGGAAACGGAGCAAGGAAGTGAAGAGCAACGTCACCGATAACGAAAGCGCCAAGATGACCACCAGCAAAGGCACGATCCAGGGCTACAATGGGGTCGCCACGGTGGATAAGAAACACCAAATCATCATCGACGCCCAGGCCTTTGGCGAAGGCCAGGAACATCATACCCTGCAACCGGTACTGGAAACCGTCGAAGCCCGTTTCAAGAAACTGGGTATCGCTGACAACATCTACCAGTCTGGTGCTATTGTCACTGCCGACACCGGCTTCGCCAACGAGGCCAACATGCAGTACCTGCATGACCGTCAGATCAACGGCTTTGTGCCAGACAACCAGTTCCGCAGCCGGGACCCGAAGTTCACAAACCAGAAAGACAAGTACGGCAAGCGGCATCAAAACCTGCCGGACAAAGGTTGGAAAGACATCATTCCGGCCAGTGAATTCCAGTTCGATCCCGTGAACCTGATCTGCGTCTGCCCAACTGGCGAAGAGCTTACCTATCGGGGTCAAAGGGAAGCCGAGAATGGCAAGGTCCGAGTGCACTTCGAAGGTCGATTGCTGCAATGTCGCCACTGCCCCAAGAAGCACCAATGCATGCAGAACCCTGCATCCGCCAACCACCGAAATGGGTCTGGCCGACAGGTGTCGTTCACCATTGAGAACAAGCGTCTGCCGAACTACACGGACTGGATGAAGCACCGGGTCGACAGCCAACAGGGCAAAGAGATATACAGCCACCGAATGTCGGTGGTGGAGCCGGTGTTCGGCAACATCGGTACGAACAAGCGGCTGAATCGCTTCAGCTTGCGAGGCAAGAAGAAGGTGCAAGGCCAATGGCAGCTATACTGCCTCGTACACAATATTGAGAAGTTGGCGAATTACGGGCGGTTAGCAGCGTGATGTCGGGATCAGGCGGTTACAAATGTGTCTGCTGGATGTCAGCTATACCGGCACTGACACCGTCAAAAGGGCTGAAACTCATGGCTGAACATCGGAACGATGATAATCGGCTAACTGATGGCCGCTAAGAAAATTTTAGGAACCAGGTGCTGGGGAAGGCTCGGAATCGGGTTTTTCTACAGCCTCGTTATGCATAGAGAGTTATGAGAGAACTCATCGAGATAGTTATCAAGGTTTTTGCTGCCTACCTGGTATTTAGCACTTTGGGAAATTATATTCCGCTTGCTCTGGTTCCAGACGCATTTAGTGGCCAACATTCGCCACACATTTGGTTCCTTGCCGCAGGCCTCTCTGTGCCAATCGTTATCGGCATGGTTTTGTGGCTCAGAGCGCCAAAGATCTCCAAGGCTGCTCTTTCCGCAGAAGCCAGCGGGCCTGTCATTCCAGAAAGCGGTGTCGTATCTGCTGGCGTGTTTTTAATTGGCGTTTATTGGTTCGTTCGCTCTGTAAGTGTGCTGCTGACTCAAGTGGGCTCTCAGGTGTCGATAAACTATGGTTGGTGTGTGGTTTTGGTCTTGTCTGTCGGTCTGATTCTCGGTAACAGCTTTATCGCCAAGATATTCCGAAAGATTCGTGCTGCGGGCAACAATGCATAACCAATCGCTTAAGTACGTTCCCGGCCTGAGGGCCGTCCACCGGACGTCCCTGACGGGCCGCCGCTTAGCTTCGCGTTATACGGAAGTAGGTTCGAGACAAAGTGCTTAAAGCTCGAAAAGTGATTTCAGCGTTAATTCTGGTCGGTTCAGCCGGTCTGGCTCTGTTTGGCTGGTTTAGTGAACAGGCGGAGATGTTTTATCTTGCTGGTTTCGTTGGGCTTATTTTGTTCTCGGGTATCTGGCCGTGGGCAAGTAGCAAGGGCGGGAAACAAAAGCCTGATTTGGCAAGTTCTGCTTCGGAACTCCCCATTGGCGACTGCCGGTCACGTATGAATCGCGGCTCACCCGGGTCTTCAAACGATGGCTCAGGTATCGAAATTGAGTAACGTATAACCAGTGCATTAAATACGTTCCGGCCCGAAGGGCCTCCACCGGACGGCTTTTTCTCCGCTTCGCTACAAAAAAGCCGCCGTTTATGCAGGCGTTATATTTATAGGCAGGGAATATGAGTCAAGAAATACATATCGGTATTTCGTATCAGGAAGACATTCCTCAGGACTTCATAGATGAGTTCTCTGCGACAGTTTCTGACCCCCGCCTTCAGCTAAAAATTGAATCTCGATCTCGTGGTTTTTACGCCTCTATTGAGTGGGCCTTGCCAACTTTGGTAATCGCGTATTTGGCAAAACCGTACTTTGAGGGATTTCTCCAAGAGGCCGGGAAGGATCATTATCAGGCCCTGAAGAAAGGTATTTTGCAGCTTGCTCGCAGGCTCTACGGAGAACATCCTGAACGCAGAGATCGGAAGCGATCATTGCTGTTTTCAACCATAGTGCCTTTGCAAGATGGAAGGTCTCTGAAGTTTGTTTTCCCAGAAGGTGTGTCTCTCGAAAAATATGAGGTTGCGGTTGATTCGATGTACAGCCTCTTGTCAGAGCACTTCCAGATGTACCCTAGCGATAGCATCACCGAAATTGCGGAGAAGCTGAGTACTCCGAGTAGGTCACTCTATTTCGAGTTCGACCCAGAGCAAGAAATCTGGAAGCTACTTGATCCGTTGCTCGAAGCTCAGAAAGAGCATGGGAAGTAGAAAATATAACAATCGGCTGCACAGCGACCGATTTTCCGCCGCTTCGCGGCTCCAAATCGGCGCGTGAGCCGGGCGTTATGTGTTTCAGGATTTCAGAGTATGAACTGTAAATTCAGTCGGAGTCAGGTTGCGTGGGAGTGCAACGGCAGCGAGATATTGGTATCAGTCTCCGGCGTTGATCAAGCAGTTTATAGCACTGAGCAGGATGCAGTGGTTGTACTGGCGGGTAGTGACCAGGATTCTAAAAAGATATTGGTGTACGAATTGAACGGCGCTCTCCGTTGCACTATTGAGCAGCCTGCTGATACCTATTTCCGTGGCTTAGGGCCAAACCGAGGCCATGACGTAGCTATCTTCTCGGTGGTTTACCATATCGGTTGGCGTGACTGGTGGCTCTCGATAGATTCGAAGTCAGCAACTGTCGGAAGTTTGGGTGAAGGTCGGTAAACCACATAACCAGGCCAGGCACAGCGACGCCTTTTTCGTTGCGGCTTCGCCTCCACTACAAAGGCGCGCATGCTGGCAGCGTTATGTTTCTTGACCGCACCTGTTAACTGGTGCTATTAATGGTGCCAAATCGTTGACTAGGTAATCACTATGCAAGTGAAATTTTCCGAGGATGTCATTCCTCTATCAGACCTGAAGATCAATCCCGGAAAGGTGGTTGGTCGAGCGCAAGATACGCATCGCCCCATCCTGCTCACCAGCCGTGGCCGCGGCATAGCTGTTGTTCAGGGGCTCGAGGATTATGAGAGAACCGCAGAGGAATTGCGGTTTGTAAAGGCGGTGGCGCGGGGGCTTATGGATGTTCGCGAGGGCAACACCGTATCGTTGGAGGACGCCAGGAAAACGTTGGGTATCAAGTAAATGGAATTACGCATCGCACAGTCCGCTCTTGAGGACTTACAGGCTATTCAGGAGTATTACAAAGAGCAGGATGTGCCACATATCGGTGATGATTTCGTGGCTGCTATCCTGGAGCACTGTGAAATGATTCAAATCCACCCTGATGCTGGCCGAGTTGTTCCTGAATTCAACATGGATCATATTCGCGAATTGATTCACGCGCCGTTTCGAGTTGTCTATCTCAGGCAGGCTAAAGAGGTTGTGCTCATACGAGTCTGGCGGAGTGAGAGGCAGCTCGAATTACCAGCAAACGAAACATAACCAAGCCATGCACCGGATGCCAAACTCTCCGCTTCGCTGCGGTTTTGTCACCGGTGATGGCGGGCGTTATAGCCACAAACCAAAGGGACAGTTGGTAGCTTGAAATCGAAACTCCTCACAAGCCTTATTGTCGGTCTGGCCTTGCCCTGGACCTATTTTCTGTTTGTCACTGTCGGTCCGGTAATGGAGTACAGCGATTCCGGAGAGGTAATCGGAGAATCTGGAGTCGCTGGCTTCATCCAGTTTCACGGTTTTGCCGATGCGTTGATGATCTACGCCCAAGCGATCGCTGTGTGTGGTGTGTTAGCTTTCGGTATATGTTGGTTAAAAGAGGCTGTGGATCATGCCCTCAAGACCAAGCTATAACAAGGCGCATCAATACGCGGCCGGTGGCCGCCGGACGCCCTTTACATTGCGGCTGCGCCTCCATTCCAAGGGCGCCGTTGTGCGCTGGCGTTATACGGGCAACCGAAACATGTGCGTGTATTGCCTTGATGACTCGTGAGGAAGTGAGAAATGCAATATATTAAAAAGCTCAAGCTTTTCAACTTTAAAAGATTTAGACAATTTGAGGTTGAGTTTAGCTCTGAGACTAATACGATAATTGGTGATAATGAGTCAGGAAAAAGCTCGATTCTTCAAGCGATAGAGCTAGTGGCGAGTGGTAGTCGAAATAAGGTAGAGACTATTGGCATTGAGTCAATCCTAAATAAAGATGCTATCGCTGAATTTTTTACTACCGACAAGTCTTTTGAAAAGATTCCAGAAATACACGTAGAAATTTATTTAAGTAATGATGGCAATCCCGATCTCGTGGGAAAGCACAATTCAGATAATGCTAGCTTAAGCGGATTGCACATGATTTGCCATCCGAGTGAAGATCTTGCTGCCGAGATAAATCAGGTCCTTGCTGAAGGAAACGAAAATTTTCCGTTTGAATATTATGTGGTCAAGTTTGTGACATTCAATGGAGAGGCCTATTCTGGATATCGCCGTTTCCTAAAGTGTTTAACTATTGATAGCTCACAAATCAATAGCGAATATGCAAACAGGGAATATACAAAGTCCGTATATGATTCAACTGTTGATCATGCAACTAGAGTTAGGCTAAAAAACGAATACCGCTATCATAAGACTCAGTTTAAAGAAAACAATTTAAAAGATGTGAACGATAGGTTAGGAGACTATGACTTTTCAGTTCGCTCTGGGTCAAAGTTTAATTTAGAAACTGATATAGCTCTTATTCAAGATCAAATTCCGATAGATGAAAGAGGAAAGGGCCAGCAATGCTTCATAAAAACCGAGTTCGCGTTAAGTAGAAATGCAGACAAAAAATCTATAGATACCATATTGTTAGAAGAGCCTGAAAATCATTTAAGTCATTCCAATATGAAGAGGCTGATCTCAAAAATATCAGACTCTCACCAGAATCAAATAATTATTGCTACACACAATAGCCTAATCAGCACACGCCTAGATTTGCGTTATTCGATACTGCTCAATAGCTCTAGTGATAGCCCTCTGATGCTTAAAAACCTTTCAGAGTCAACGGCCAAGTTTTTTATGAAGGCGCCTGACAACAACATTCTAGAGTTTGTTCTTTCCGCCAAGGTAATCCTTGTAGAAGGCGATGCCGAATACATGCTGTTGGATGCACTATATTCTCGAGAAACGGGTAGAAGTCTCGATGAAGACTCTGTTCATGTATTTTTGTTGGCGGAACCAGTTTTAAACGGTACATGGAGTTAGCAAAAACCTTGAAAATAAGAGTAGCCGTGATTCGCGACAATGACGGAGATTATCAATCCAATTGTGTAGACAATTATGAGGATCATGTTGCTGACCATATCAAGGTATTTTCAGATGCAGATAATTCCCGATACACATTTGAGGTATGTATGTATCAAGACAATAAATCCGTTTGCGATAAATTATTTTCAGGAGGAAAGATAAAAAAGCAACCCCTTGAGTTCATGCTAGACAATAAGGCTGAGGCTGCATTTAGACTTGTAGACCATGACGAAGAAAATTTAGATATACCAAGCTATATTAAGCAGGCCATCGCATGGATAAACGAGTAGTCTTTGCTGTCGCTGGTTCAGGTAAAACATCAAGCATCATTGATAGAGTAGAAGAAGACAGTCGATGTCTCATTGTTACATACACTGACAATAATACTAAGCACCTTAGAAACAGAATAATTCAAAAACTAGGAAAGCTTCCAGCAGGAGTTCGAGTATATTCGTATTTTACCTTTTTGTATTCATTTTGCTATAGACCTTTGTGCGGCTACGAATTGAAAACAAAAGGGATCAACTTTAACTATCCATTGCCAATGAATTCTCAGCGAAGCGCCAAAGATACTAGGAAACACTACTTTGACAAAAACGATCGACTTTTTGCAAGCCGTATAGCCAAATTGTTAATCGAATTTGGCGTTGTTCCTGAAGTGATAGAACGAATAGAGACGTTTTTTGATCTCGTATGCATCGACGAAGTTCAGGATTTTGCAGCGAACGATTTTAACTTCATATGCGCCTTGGCTAAAGTCAATGTTGAGATGCTTCTTGTAGGGGATTTCTATCAACACACATTCGATACCAGCAGAGACGGAAATACTCAAAAAAATCTACACGGCTGCTTCGGTAAATATTGTAAAAAGATATCTAATGCCGGATTTGCTATTGACTTGGAATCACTGTCTCACAGTTATCGTTGTAGTCCAAGCGTATGTTCTTTTGTGGAAAACGAATTGGCAATTGAAATTCAGTCTCATCGTAAAGATCAAGTAGAAGTTCGCCTCGTTGACGACAGTCAGGAGGTTGAAGATATCTATTTTAATGATTCCATAGTTAAGCTGTTTTATCAGAAAAGCAATTCCTACTATGGGTACAGTGAAAATTGGGGGAATACTAAAGGGCTTGATCACTTTCAGGACGTATGTGTGGCACTTAACCCAACGACTTTTAAAGCCTTTGAGTCTGGTCAGCTAGCTCAGTTGCCTCCAACTACTAAAAATAAGCTTTATGTAGCCTGTACCAGAGCTAAAGGTAACTTGTACTTTGTAAGCGAAAAAATGTTAAAGAAGTACAGGATATAATTTGTTGATCGCTATATCATTGATCGACAATGAATGGATAAGGCCATTACATACGTCCCGTATAACAAGGCGCTGCTGTCGGACAAATTTTCCGCTGCGCTACAAATTTGCCGCAGAGCGCGGCGTTAAACCTAAAGTCAGGCATATCAAAGGTTTTCATGAAGTACGATTGCAGCAAGGAACGAGCAGATTTTTTAGACAGGAATTGGCGCTTTGTTGGCCGAGTCGTTGCGGTTTACTGTGGCTTGAGTATATGGGGGATTGTGTATGGTGACGGCAAATCTCCCACAAACCCATATCCAGGTCTTTTTTTCGCAGGTTTTTTCGTTTTTTTACTCTACGCAATTCTATCTGAGCTTCAACAAGCCAATGGGCATTCACCTTCAGGCAGAGCATACAGGTGGGTGATCACGAAGTTTCATCGGCGAACAGCGACTAGCGAAATTGTGAGCCTCGAAGAGAGGCTAAATCGCGGCCAATTTGTTGCTTTAGCTATTCCTGCCGTGGCCGGCTTGGGCTTTGTTTTTCCGGCTTCAGCATACCCTGTTTCTTTTCTTATAGGGCTATTGGCTTCCAGGCTGGGGTTCTACTTTTGGGAAGAAGAGATTAAATCGCCGAAGAAACACAGAATGCCAGTTACGACAATTTTTTCAGCTTTTATATTCGTGGCTTTTATGGGCTTGGCCTGGCTCCTAAATGTATTTGGAATGGAATTTAGCGTCTCGAATTCGAGCCTCCCGTTTTTTGTTGCAGGGCTGGCGAACTGGTTTGCGATTGGGTTCATCGGTCAGCTGGTCATCAGTGTTGTAGAAGATTGTTGGCTCCGGAAAAGGGTTTAACCATGCGCTCCAGCCGACGTCCACTGCTGCGCAGCGGCCGCGGCTGAGCTTATCGTTAAAAGTTTAGATGAGCGATACAGCAGATAGAGTTTTCCGCCTCTGGGCGAGAGGTTTTTACATATTTACCGCGGTTGTTGCGATCGTGATGCTTTCCTATGCCGCCACAGGCAATAATTTGGCTGCGCGGGTCGCAGACGACGCCGTAGTTCTGTGGTCTTTCTACCTTGGCGTGGGCGTTTACGTATTTTTGCCAGCGTTTATCTGGACTATGGCGAGGGATTGGGTCCGCCTTACCCTGTACTTTTTCATTGTGATTCCAGTTGGGGCGTTGGTGTACTTTAAGCTGGCCTGATCGAGAAATTTTAACAATCTGTTGTAGTTCGTTCCGGGCCTTCGGCCCTCCACCGGACGCCCATTTCGCTGCGCTTCATGGGCGCCGCTAAACCAGGGCGTTATACACCAAGGATGAATTATGCCTTACCACACAAATACAACAGGACCTGACGACAACGGGTTTATCGACGCCTTGAAAAAGGCCCTATCTCTTGCGATCAAAGATGGAACCAATGAAGTTCTGATCTCAACTCATACGCTAGACAATCTTGAAGGCGTGATATCGAACGTACTTGGTGAAAATTTCGTCAAATCCTTCAAGAAGAATAGAAAGACATCTGTAGAAGGGGTGACGATCTTCCTAGAGACTGAACGTACTAAGTCAGCCTTCAAGAAGGGGCCAATACTCGGTCCATTTGTGTCGTTGAAATTGCTCAATAAGTTGATGTCTGATTATCGTGCTACTGACATCGTCTATGTTCCTTGGGCACCGAAAGAGCGCGATCAATTTCTTCAAGAGAACCCAGGTTCGGTCCAAATCTAATGTATAACCCATATGAGCCTTCTCGGAATCAATAGGCAATAGTGATTTTTTTGGCCGCGCCAGCGGCCAACCTAAATCCATGAGCGAGAACGCCTGCTTCGTCAGTCTCGCGGGGCTGTCAGGCACTCACAGCAAACACATATAGGGGCTCTCTTACGTGGCTTTAGACCACGGCCTGACCGGTCGTTCCATCGGTGGGTCAGGGGCACCAGACATTCATCGGTTAACCGGTCACTGGCACTATTCAAACGACGGGCTGCATGGCTCCAGTTAGTTTCAGGCTCAGGACCGGTGTAAGCGCACTGGCTCATGGTATTAAGGCACGCCCACGGGGTGGCTAATCAAAGCGACTGGCTTCAACGGCGGTGATAGAAGGCCGGTTCGGTATCGGGTACCAGTCAGCGGACACCCGGCTTTCGGTCATCATCCTGTTTGATCCAGTTAGACGTCATGCTCACCCCGTGGCGTGACTAACCCTTCAGGAATCGTTGTTCATCGAACACCCTCTGATGCTTGAGCATGAAGTAGGCAGCCCGGCCCAGCTTGTGGGCCAGCGCGGACAGCGCCTTGGGTTTGCTCATTCGTTTCTGGAGTTTCTGTAGATAGCGCTGGGCCTTGTCATTACCCCGCAGGTACAGCACGGCGGCCTCCGAGAATGCCCACTTCAGATGGGCGTTGCCAATCTTGTTGCCCTGGGTGCCGTAGACCTTGCCGGCAGACTCGGCTTTGCACTTGATGAGCCGGGCGTAAGAAGCAAATTTCTGGACCGATTCGAAGCGTTGAACATCGCCGACTTCGTAGAGAATGGTCAGCGCCAGGATGCGCCCCACACCGGGAATGGTCCTCAGCACACTCAGGGAAGCGGGATCATGTTGTTTGGCTTGCCGTTCCAGGTGTTCTTCCAGCTTGCTGAGTTCCCGGTGATAGCATTCGATGATGGCCAGGTCGAGATCGATGTTGCGCTGAACATCCTGCCCGGCAAAGGCCGCCTGAACCTGTTCCCGGGCCCCCACATTCTTCAGGTTGACCTTGTTGGGCGGCAGGTTGTATTGGCTCGTGGTGTTGACCACATGGGCCTTGAGCATGGCTCCGTGCTGGACGATGCGGGTGCGTCGGCGCAGTAAATCCCGGGTTGCCCGCATCTCCTTGGGATAAACGTAGGCCAGGGGGAAATTGCCGCCCTTCATGAGCATGGCGATTTTGAAAGAATCGATACGGTCGTTCTTGGTTTTACCACCGTGAATGGCCTTCATATACAAGGCATGGCCCAGGATAAAGTGAATGCCGTGTTCTTCGCACAGGTCTGATATCCAGTACCAGCAGTGCATGCATTCGACACCGATCACCAGATCATCACGAAACGGTTCGAGCAGGGCCAGTAGCGGTTCTGGGCGCGCTTTGATTTCCTTGTGCAGAAGTACCTCGCCCTGTTGGTCGATGATGCAGACATACAGGCTGCGGGCATGCAGATCGATTCCACAATAATGGCGGTGGGTGCTATGGTAAAAGTTCATGAGTCTTCTCCCTTGTAGTGCTTGGTCGCCTTCCAGCTTAGCGGGTAACCGCTGGGCTGGGGAGAAGGCTCAATCAGTATCAAAACGGTCAACCGGACGCCAAAAGCGTACCGCTTTTGGTACCCTCCGCTGCGCTCCGGCGCCGGTTACCATCAGCGTTGAGGCTGTAGAAAAACCCCGAAATCCCCTGTGTTTTGATAGGATCAGGCAAACGGACAAGGAGTGGTCAGATGCCCCGCTTCAAGCATTACAACTACGACCAGGACACTATGGTCGTCATCAACTACCAGGAACAGCTCCAGCCCGGCACCTTTGAACACGCGGTGCACTACCTGATCGAGCACAAGCTGGACCTGACGGTGTTTCATCCCAAGTACCGCAACGAAGACACTGGCCGGCTGGCCTACGATCCGGCCATCCTGCTGAAGATCATCCTGTTTGCCTACTCCAAGGGCATCACCTCCAGTCGCGAAATGCAGTGGTGTTGC
Organism: Marinobacter sp. KM021; assembly: GCF_050707965.1. Taxonomy (NCBI): domain Bacteria; kingdom Pseudomonadati; phylum Pseudomonadota; class Gammaproteobacteria; order Pseudomonadales; family Marinobacteraceae; genus Marinobacter; species Marinobacter sp. KM021. The sequence continues at coordinate 432,066 of NZ_CP136129.1, read as the reverse complement.
GAGACCAACATCATCTTCAAAGCTCTCTCCTGCGATACCGTTCCGCATTTCACGACCCTGGCCAAGTTTGTCAGCAGCCACGCCGATGAGATCGAAGAGCTGTTCGAACAAGTTCTGCTGGTGTGCCACGAAGAAGGTCTGTTGGGTAACGAGCTGTTTGCCATCGACGGCTGCAAAATGTCCTCCAACGCGGCCAAGGAATGGTCCGGCACCTTTAAAGAGCTGGGCGAGAAGCGGGAGAAACTGCGACGACTGATCCGTCATCACCTCAGGGCGCATTACGAGCGGGACGAGGCAGACACCGAGGCCGAACTGGACCGCGACATCCGCCGAGCGAAGACCATTCTGTCGTTGGATGAGGCCGCTAAAAAGATTGATCGTTTCCTAAAGACGAGCCGCCCACGGATGGGCCGGGGGAAACGGAGCAAGGAAGTGAAGAGCAACGTCACCGATAACGAAAGCGCCAAGATGACCACCAGCAAAGGCACGATCCAGGGCTACAATGGGGTCGCCACGGTGGATAAGAAACACCAAATCATCATCGACGCCCAGGCCTTTGGCGAAGGCCAGGAACATCATACCCTGCAACCGGTACTGGAAACCGTCGAAGCCCGTTTCAAGAAACTGGGTATCGCTGACAGCATTTATCAGCAAGGCACCATCGTTACCGCTGACACCGGCTTCGCCAACGAAGCCAATATGAAGTACCTGCACGAACGGCAGATCAATGGCTACGTGCCGGACAACAAATTCCGCAGCCGGGACCCGAAGTTCACAAACCAGAAAGACAAGTACGGCAAGCGGCATCAAAACCTGCCGGACAAGGGTTGGAAAGACATCATTCCGGCCAGTGAATTCCAGTTCGATCCCGTGAACCTGATCTGCGTCTGCCCGACTGACGAAGAGCTTACCTATCGGGGTCAAAGGGAAGCCGAGAATGGCAAGGTCCGAGTTCACTTCGAAGGTCGATTGCTGCAATGTCGCCACTGTCCCAAGAAGCACCAATGCATGCAGAACCCTGCATCCGCTAACCACCGAAATGGGTCTGGCCGACAGGTGTCGTTCACCATTGAGAACAAGCGTCTGCCGAACTACACGGACTGGATGAAGCACCGGGTCGACAGCCAACAGGGCAAAGAGATATACAGCCACCGAATGTCGGTGGTGGAGCCGGTGTTCGGCAACATCGGCACGAACAAACGGCTGAATCGCTTCAGCTTGCGAGGCAAGAAGAAGGTGCAAGGCCAATGGCAGCTATACTGCCTGGTGCACAATATTGAGAAGTTGGCGAATTACGGGCGGTTAGCAGCGTGATGTCGGGATCAGGCGGTTACAAATGTGTCTGCTGGATGTCAGCTATACCGGCACTGACACCGTCAAAAGGGCTGAAACTCATGGCTGAACATCGGAACGATGATAATCGGCTAACTGATGGCCGCTAAGAAAATTTTAGGAACCAGGTGCTGGGGAAGGCTCGGAATCGGGTTTTTCTACAGCCTCGTTATATGAATCGAGTGAGCTGTGAAGACACTATCTGAAAAGGTTCAGTGGTACAGAGAGCCAGAATGCAGAAAATGGAAGCGCATCTGGCATTGTTTAGAATTGTCAGTTATCGCGCTCTCAGCTATTGCGGTCGCCCTGGTAATGCAAGTTCATGGTGACGGCACCAAGCTTCAGTATCCTTTTACATTTTTTGCATTGGGGGTTTCTTTTTCAGCTGGATGTTTAGTGCCATCTGTCTATCAAGCATTAGCCTTCAAAAGGTGGCAAATACAAGTTATCGCGATTGGTCTGGGTTGCGGCGTGGGTATCGCAGCGATAGCGGCTTTCGGTATTTTGGAAATGCAACATGCGAGCATATAACCAAGCCATTAAATTCGCTCCCTTCGGTCGCCGGACGCTCGTTCCTCGCGCCGTTTATGGCGGGCGTTAAAGGCCTGGCAGTCGTGTTCTTGGGTATGGTGTTTGGGGCTGGTTTCGGTGCTTGGCCTCCGCAGAAACACACCCCTTGGTCTGGCATCGGCGTTGGCCGGTCATTCGGTGCAAAGGTCGCGGGGCCATCCGGTATAACCTCGGACAAACCCGCCCATTCGGTGCTCTGGTTCCTGGCGCTATGGGTCAAGTTGGTACAAGGTATCAGGAGTAGGCATTCGGTATTGAGTGCCAACACAAAACAACGGGTAAACGGCCCTTAACCAGGCGGTCAACCGGACGCCAAAAGCGTGGCGCTTTTGGTTCCCTCCGCTGCGCTCCGGCGCTGGTTACCGCTAGCGTTAAATCGAAGCAACAACACGGAGGTTCCCTTTGAAAAAAATAGGCCTAATAGGCGGAATGAGCTGGGAGTCAACTCAGACTTATTACCGACTGATCAACCAGAAAGTAAGAGACGAACTTGGCGGGCTTCATTCGGCAAAGCTCGTTCTCTATAGCGTGGATTTTGCCGAGATTGAGGCCTTGCAGCATCAGGGTGATTGGCAGACAACAGGGGAAATATTGGGATCAGCCGCCCAGTCGGTTGAATCGGCAGGTGCAGAGTTTCTGGTTCTTTGTACGAACACGATGCATAAAGTCGCCTCCCAAATTGAACGCTCAGCAAACGTCCCTCTGCTTCACATCGCAGATGCCACTGCCAACGTACTCAAACAGGATGGAGTAACCTGTGTGGGACTGCTGGGGACACGATTCACTATGGAGCAGACGTTTTACCTAGGTCGTCTTCAGGAGCATGGTATCCAGGTCATTGTGCCAGATGAGTCCCAAAGGGAGCTTGTTCATTCCGTGATTTACAATGAGTTGTGCCAAGGTATGGTTAAGTCTGATTCAAAAAATGGGTATCTGGATGTTGTAGCATCATTGGCTGAGCGCGGTGCACAAGGAGTAATTTTGGGATGCACGGAAATTGGTCTTTTGATTCAGGGCTCGGATACAGAGGTCAAACTGTATGACACAACAGAAATACATGCCGAGCAGGCAGTTCAGTATGCCTTGGACAGGATTTAACCAAGGGCTGTTGTCGGACGGTTTGTCCGTCGCTTTGCTCCTTCCAAACCGCCGCAAAGCCCGGCGTTATATCTCTAGTAGAAAGTATGGATGACATAGAAAATTTTTTGGAAGAAAGGGCTCGCTTACGTGAGGAGTTAGAGTTGCTAGACAAACTTGTTATGATCTACAGGAGCAACACCCCCCAAGTCCAACCCAGATGGGATACTTCGCCACAGTCGGTGTCATTCAACGACATTGATGTGCGTATTCCAGACCAAGGTTGCCACTGATTCCAGACGAAGCCTGCCACCCATTCCACACGAAAGCTGCCACTGATTCCACGGCAAAGCTGCCACCCTGGCAAGCTGCCTGATTTCCCCATCAAAACGTCCGGCGCGGGATAACTAACGGTACTCTGCTCCTTTTCATCCGGAGAGGGCCAGATGCCAGCGAAGAGGTTATCCATGCGTAAAATCAAAGAAGTCCTTCGCCTCAAGTGGGAGCGAGGGCTGAGCAACCGGCAGGTTGCCGCAGCCTGCGGCATCAGCCGCCCCACCGTGAGCGAGTATCTGCGGCGTGCCGCCGAAGAGGATCTTGGCTGGCCGTTGCCAGAGGATCTGAGTGACGCTCAGTTGGAGCAGCGGTTGTTCCCGCCACCACCGGATCTGCCGGCACAGGCCAGAGGTATACCCGACTGGCAACACATCCGCGACGAACTCACGGGCAAGAATGTCACCCTGTTCCTGCTCTGGCAGGAGTACCGGCAAGCCAACCCGGACGGTTATCAGTACAGCTGGTTCTGCGACCATTACCGGGCCTGGCAAGGCAAGCTGGATCTGGTGATGCGGCAGGACCATCGGGCCGGTGAGAAGCTGTTCGTGGACTATGCCGGGCACACGGTGCCCGTTATTGACCGCACCACCGGTGAGATCCATGAGGCGCAAGTCTTTGTGGCGGTGATGGGCGCGTCCAATTACACCTACGCCGAGGCCACCTGGAGCCAGACCCTGCCGGACTGGATCGGCTCCCACACCCGAGCCTTCGAGTTCCTGGGCGGCGTGCCGGAACTGGTGGTTCCGGACAACCTCCGCTCCGGCGTCAGCAAGGCCCATCGCTACGAGCCGGACCTCAATCCGACCTATCAGGATATGGCTGGCCATTATGGTGTGGCCGTTGTCCCGACAAGAGTTCGCAAGCCCCGTGACAAGGCCAAGGTGGAAGGCGGCGTCTTGATCGTCGAGCGCTGGATACTGGCGGCCCTGCGCCACCGTCAACACTTCTCCCTGGGGCAGCTCAACGCCACCATCCGTGAGCTGTTGGAGAAGCTCAATAGCCGCCCCTTCCGCAAGTTGCCCGGGTGCCGGCTTGATCACTTCAAACAGCTGGACCAGCCGGTTCTACAACCGCTACCCGCCGAGCCGTATGTCTACGCCGAGTGGAAAAAAGCCCGGGTACACATCGACTACCACGTCGCCATCGATGGCCATTACTACTCGGTGCCCTATACCCTGATCAAGAAAGAAGTGGAGGTCCGGATCACCCATAACACCATCGAATGCTTCCACCGAGGCAACCGGATCGCCAGCCACCGGCGCTCAGACCAGAAGGGACGGCACACCACCATCGCCGCGCACATGCCGGAATCCCATCGCCAGGCCGGCGAGTGGTCACCGGAACGGCTGATCGCGTGGGCTACCAAGATCGGACCGGCAACTGAAAAGCTCATCCGCGCCGCGCTGGGGGCGAGAAAGCACCCTCAGCAGGCCTATAGGTCCTGCCTGGGCATTCTCCGGCTGGGCCAGAGCTACGGCGAGGCACGATTAGAACGCGCCTGCCAACGCGCCCTGATGCTGGGCAGTTGCCGATACAAGAGCATCGAATCCATCCTCAAACACCGTCTGGATCAGCAGCCCCTGGAAGAGCAACAAGAACTGGCCTTACCCGACACACACGACAACATCCGCGGCCCCGCCTACTATCACTGAAGGAACCTGACATGTTGAAACATCCCGCACTGGATAAGCTCCACGCCCTCAAGCTGACTGGTATGGCGGCCGCCCTGGCGGATCAATCGGCTACCCCCGACATTACCGACCTGAGCTTCGAGGAGCGCCTTGGCCTGCTGGTCGACCGGGAAATGACCGAAAGAGACAACCGGCGTATGACCAGCCGGCTGCGTCGGGCCAAGCTGCGACACGCCGCGATCCTCGAAGACATTGATTACCGGAACTCGCGGGGCCTGGATAAAGGGCTTATCCAGAGTCTGGCCAGCTGCCAGTGGGTGAAGGAACACCTGAACGTGCTCATCACCGGCCCCACCGGGGTCGGGAAAACCTGGCTGGCCTGTGCACTGGCACACAAAGCCTGCCGAGAGGGTTACACCGCCCAGTACGTCCGCCTGACCCGGCTGCTACGAGAGCTGGCCATCGCCAAGGGCGATGGCCAATACTCAAAGCTCCTGACCAGCCTGGCCAAGGTCGACGTGCTGATCCTGGATGACTGGGGGTTGATGAAGCTGAGCGCAGAGAACCGACGAGACTTGCTGGAGGTGCTGGAAGACCGACATGGCCGGCGCGCCACCATCGCCACCAGCCAACTGCCCATCGAGGAATGGCATGGCATCATCGGTGACGCCACGCTGGCAGACGCCATTCTGGACCGGCTCGTTCACAACGCCTACAAGATCAATCTGCGGGGCGAGTCCATGCGAAAACAGCAGGCAAAGTTGACGGCCACCGACACTTCGGAGTAAGAAGAGAAACCCCGCGTCGCTACGCTCCGATGGGTGGCAGCCTTGCTCCGGTCCGGGTGGCAGGCTTCACGTGGAATGGGTGGCAACCTTCAGCGGTTTACGCACATTGATGATTCGATTGTAGAGAAAGGTATTGATATCTATTGCGCTCACTTTGAGCAGGTTTGGAGTGGCATCTACGAACCGGGGGTCTACGACAAAGATACCCTTTGGGAAGATGTTCACGACCCGAGAAAAATTGCAAAAGTCATTGATGCATGGAAGCACGGAACAGCGCTCTCGCCGATGTTTTTAGTGAAGCATAGTTCTCTCGCAATGGCATTGGTCGCAGATGGTAAACACAGATTAACAGTGGCCCGTTACATGGGTTCTGAATCGATTCCATTTATGGTTTCATCGGATTCGAGTAATTGGCTACAAACAGCAATCCCATCGGCGAAAAGGATATAACACATATGAGCCTTCTCGGAATCAATAGGCAATAGTGATTTTTTTGGCCGCGCCAGCGGCCAACCTAAATCCATGAGCGAGAACGCCTGCTTCGTCAGTCTCGCGGGGCTGTCAGGCACTCACAGCAAACACATATAGGGGCTCTCTTACGTGGCTTTAGACCACGGCCTGACCGGTCGTTCCATCGGTGGGTCAGGGGCACCAGACATTCATCGGTTAACCGGTCACTGGCACTATTCAAACGACGGGCTGCATGGCTCCAGTTAGTTTCAGGCTCAGGACCGGTGTAAGCGCACTGGCTCATGGTATTAAGGCACGCCCACGGGGTGGCTAATCAAAGCGACTGGCTTCAACGGCGGTGATAGAAGGCCGGTTCGGTATCGGGTACCAGTCAGCGGACACCCGGCTTTCGGTCATCATCCTGTTTGATCCAGTTAGACGTCATGCTCACCCCGTGGCGTGACTAACCCTTCAGGAATCGTTGTTCATCGAACACCCTCTGATGCTTGAGCATGAAGTAGGCAGCCCGGCCCAGCTTGTGGGCCAGCGCGGACAGCGCCTTGGGTTTGCTCATTCGTTTCTGGAGTTTCTGTAGATAGCGCTGGGCCTTGTCATTACCCCGCAGGTACAGCACGGCGGCCTCCGAGAATGCCCACTTCAGATGGGCGTTGCCAATCTTGTTGCCCTGGGTGCCGTAGACCTTGCCGGCAGACTCGGCTTTGCACTTGATGAGCCGGGCGTAAGAAGCAAATTTCTGGACCGATTCGAAGCGTTGAACATCGCCGACTTCGTAGAGAATGGTCAGCGCCAGGATGCGCCCCACACCGGGAATGGTCCTCAGCACACTCAGGGAAGCGGGATCATGTTGTTTGGCTTGCCGTTCCAGGTGTTCTTCCAGCTTGCTGAGTTCCCGGTGATAGCATTCGATGATGGCCAGGTCGAGATCGATGTTGCGCTGAACATCCTGCCCGGCAAAGGCCGCCTGAACCTGTTCCCGGGCCCCCACATTCTTCAGGTTGACCTTGTTGGGCGGCAGGTTGTATTGGCTCGTGGTGTTGACCACATGGGCCTTGAGCATGGCTCCGTGCTGGACGATGCGGGTGCGTCGGCGCAGTAAATCCCGGGTTGCCCGCATCTCCTTGGGATAAACGTAGGCCAGGGGGAAATTGCCGCCCTTCATGAGCATGGCGATTTTGAAAGAATCGATACGGTCGTTCTTGGTTTTACCACCGTGAATGGCCTTCATATACAAGGCATGGCCCAGGATAAAGTGAATGCCGTGTTCTTCGCACAGGTCTGATATCCAGTACCAGCAGTGCATGCATTCGACACCGATCACCAGATCATCACGAAACGGTTCGAGCAGGGCCAGTAGCGGTTCTGGGCGCGCTTTGATTTCCTTGTGCAGAAGTACCTCGCCCTGTTGGTCGATGATGCAGACATACAGGCTGCGGGCATGCAGATCGATTCCACAATAATGGCGGTGGGTGCTATGGTAAAAGTTCATGAGTCTTCTCCCTTGTAGTGCTTGGTCGCCTTCCAGCTTAGCGGGTAACCGCTGGGCTGGGGAGAAGGCTCAATCAGTATCAATTCGGTCAACGGGACCGTTTTCCGCTACGCCTTTGGCTTCGCTCCAAAGCGGCCCGTTACCTCAGCGTTAAATTCTAAAGGTGAGCAGTATCGAGACAGAAAAGAAAAAGTTGTGGCGATATATGCCCCTTATCTCGCTATTGGATTTTCTCCAAACTGGGGAGTTGAGATTTTCGAGGGCAGATAAGTTCGAGGATACACAGGAAGGCTATGTTGGCTTGGAGGCCTTGCTGTCCACTATGCCGTCGGAACTACATGAGAAAGCGAGGCAGGCGTTACACCGCCAGAATCTAGAGTGCTTCGTGTCATGCTGGCACCTCTCCTCATCGGAGAGTCTTGCAATGTGGAAGATCTATGGCGCCAATGCCTTCTCTGTTGCTGTAGTGAGCAATGTGGGGAAAGTGATGTCTGCGTGCCACGATTACTGCACTGACTCGTCTGCAGCAGGAATGTTCGGAGAAGTTGTCTACGACGACTATGTGAGCAACGGAACGCTTAATGTACAAACGCTTGGTATCCCGTTTGGCTACAAAGAGCTTCCGATCTCAAAGAGCACATTGACTCTTTTCATGAAGGCGAAGGCGTTCAGCTACGAGCAAGAGTGGCGAGTTGTCCTGAATAAGAAGAACACTAGCGATCCGGCAATTCGTGTCCCAATTGGGGAAATAGAAGAGTTTATCGAGCAAGTGTATGTTTCTCCACAGGCGCCTGATTGGATGGTTTCAACGATAGAGAGTTTGGTAAGGGATCAATTCGGCTTTAATCGAATTTCGGTAAGTAGATCGCCTCTCGCCAAACATTTCAAAATTTAACAAGGCAATGCACGCGACAAGCGCGTGATTGCAGCGTTAAGTTTTCTAGGAGAGGAGAAATGTCGAAAAAATTACTACTAGGAGCTTTCCTCTTCTGGATTTCGATTCCTGGGGCCTCCTCAAACCCGGGGCGGTTCAGGTGCCGTACGTTGAAAATGATAGCGAAATTTTTCTCAAGACGGTCATCCCCAGTCGCAAGGCCACCAAGAAATTTCTAGGGAGGTAGCATGGCTAAGACCAAATTAGATCCCGAAGAGCAAGAACTGCTGGAGGCTTACGAGTCCGGAGAGTTCGAGTCAGATCTGGATGCCGATCGTCGGGAGTACTTGACGACGGCAGCGGAAGAAACATTCAAGAAGGACAAGCGGATCAATATACGCATCTCCAGTCGAGATCTGGAAGCACTGCAACGTCGAGCCCTGGAAGAGGGACTTCCTTACCAGTCCCTGGTTTCCAGTGTCCTGCACAAGTATGTCTCCGGCGGTCTCAAAGACATCTGTGCCAACAAGTCGGGCCAGCGGACGCGCTAAAGCGCGCCACCGCCTTCTGCGTTAGCCAGGAAAGACAGCGCTGTGAGAACGATACTTCTTGGAAATGCTGGCGCTGGTAAAAGCACTCTCGCAAAGAGATTAGTTGCCAAGCAGCCAGCCCCTCGCCTTTCTCTTCATGAAGTGGCATTCCACAATGGGGCGCAGCGGCGCTCGATCCAAGATAGCATCACGACTGATGCTCATAATTGTTAGCTGAAACAGAGAAAGCATCGTTTGGCTGTGGCAACCTCTGCGATCAGTGTACTTCAGGGAAGAATAGTATTTATGTCAGGAACAGAGTGTCGCGATAACAGTCCGCAAACAATTTCCGTAAGTCAGCGAAGCCCTGCTCTGGGCTTTAGTGTGTCATACAAAAAAAGCATTCCTATCCCCGGCCTGAAACCAAAGTCCCGTGAGGAGCTGGGATATCCGGGAGTTGGCCGTTGGACACGCAGTGCGCAGGCAACAGGATCAAAGATACAGTACCTTATCGGGCTGTTTTTTCTGCTGTTGCCACTGACTGTCTACGCGGTAACGCTGGGCAACTATTTCCATCCTGTTTTGTTGTGCGGTCCGTTTTTCGGGATTTGCATGCTTTCCTCTCGACTGAACACCACACGGAAACTGCTCAAATACGGAGCCACGTTGCTAAAACTGGACACGGAACCTGAGGTAGGTGGCAACGCTTCAGGAATCATACGTTTTCTGAAGCCTCTGCGGGGAAACCAGCCAGTGGAGGTGAAGCTGGTTTGTTATAAGAAGGACGCAATCGTTAGTAATGATAATTCGTCGCGTGACGCTGAATACTGGAGCATAAAGCAGCAGATTCGGGTGAAGCCTGAAGGCAGGGAGCGTGTTGTGCTATTCAGTTTTGATGTGCCTTCAGGACTGCCCATTAATGACCTGCCAAGTTACTACTGGCTACTGGAATTGCGGGGGACGCATGGTCAGAAAAGCCTGTATCGCTCCTGGCGCATGCCGATCGACTCAACCAATAGTGACCTCTCCGAATCGGGCTGAGAGGCCGCGCGAAGTGGTGATTCCTTGCTCCCGGACTACCCTAGAAAAGTGCGGGGTATGTGAAGACAAGGTCGCCGCCGGGATTGAACGGGCGATGAGCATTTCCCTGCTTCACATTGCAGACGCCACCGCCAAAGTCCTCAAAGAGGATGGGGTAACCTGCGTCGGGCTGCTGGGCACACGATTTACGATGGAACAGACTTTTACCTTAGTCGTCTTCAGGATCATGGTCAGTTGCCCTCACTCGGGGCCTCAATCTTGACGGCCCGATAGGGCTCCCCCTCCTCAGTCTGCAACTGATAATCATAAGCCGCCTGCAAGCCGGTTTCGTCCTCGCCCTGCTCTTCTGCGCTCGATTCAAGGGAGCGCGGGTAAAGCGGCGACAGCAGTGCCGCCAGTATGCCGATGGCGGCAAACATGGCAAACGCATCCGCATAACTGAACTCGTTCACCAACATACCCACGATGGGCGAGCCGACGGCCTGGCCAAGGGATACCGATATAAAGGGCAGCACCGGCCCCACAGACAACCGGCCGGGTAGCAGGCGGATGCCGGTCATCAGGTACAGGCCGGTCAGGCTCATGTAGGCCAGGCCAAATACCAGGGCGGAAAACACCGCAATCACTATATTGCCGGGGCTGGCTGCCAGCAGGGCCAGGCTGGCAGACAGCATCATCAGCATCAGGGCCTGGGTGATGGGCGGGTTGTTGCGATCGGCAAGGTCTGCAACCACGGCACCGCCCAGCCCGGCCAGGCCTACCCCCAGCCACAACCAGCCGGTGGAACCCGATGGCAAGGCACCCACGGTAACCGCCAGGTCCGGCGCAAAAATCCAGTACGCGGCAGACACAAAGCCCATCACGAAGGCGAACAATGAGAGCCGCAGCAGGCGCACCCACTGCAGGGTAGTAATGGCAGGCGGCGGCGCTGCGTTCGCCGGCATGACTCGTGAAACCGAGGGGATTAAATACCAGGTTGCCAACACCCCGATAATGGCCAAAAACGCGAAGGAGAAATAGGCATAACGCCAGGCCCCGGCCAGTAACAGAATGGCCGACGCGGCAATCACCACACCCACGCTGGTACCGGCGTTCATCACCGAGCTCACGCGCCCATGCAGGGAGCGTTTTACCAGCGCCTGCATGGCGGCGGTCAGTGCCGGCATCATCAAGCCGGTGCAGATACCACAAGCGACTACGCCCACACCCAGCGACAAAACGCCCGCCGCCTGGCTGATCAACACCAGGCCCACTGCACCAAAGCCACCAGACAGCACCGCCGTGTTGCGGGCGCCCAAGCGATCAGCCGCCAGCGGCGCGACCAGGGTAGCCAGGATAAAACTGATGAGGGGAAGCGCGCCGATGATGCCGATCATGTCTGGCGAGAGTTCCAGCTCCGCCCGGATCGGCGGCACGAACAAGCCGAAGGCGAAACGGGCCAGCCCGAAGCTGATGGCAATCAGGGCGGCACCCAGAAGAGCAAACGAGGTACTTGAAGGAAACTTCATGTCACCTCCGGCAGGCTACTGTAAATTTACGGCGGCACTACACAGCGTCTGGCAACGTTGCCACCAGGAAGTCCACCAACGCCCTCACCTTGGGCGTAACAAACTTGCGGGTGGGATAAACCGCATACACCCCCAGCTCGGTAGAGCAGTATTCCGGCAGCAACTCCACCAGCCTGCCCGAGTCCAGATCATCACGCAACAGGAAGCTCGGCTGGTACACCACCCCCTGGTGAGCCACCGCGGCGGCGCAACAGGTGTCACCGTTGTTGGCGTACATCCACGGGCGTACCCGCGTGCTGACCAGCCCCTCCGGCCCCTGAAACTGCCATTCGTTACCGCTGGCCAGGTTGCTGTAGGCAATGACCTTGTGGTGCATCAGGTCTTCCGGCGTTTCCGGGGCTCCGTGCGCCCGGATGTATTCGGGCGAGGCGCACACCATCAGCCGGGTGTTGGTGAGGCGACGGCTCACCAGGGTGGAGGTTCGCAGGCTGGCAATACGAATGGCCAGGTCAAAGCCTTCTTCAACGATATCCACGATGCGATCAGACAGCTCGATGTTCAGTTCCACATCCGGAAACCGGGCGTGGAACTCACCCCACAGCGGGGCCAGGTGTCGAATACCGAAACTCACCGGTGCGTTGATGCGCAGCACCCCTTTGGCCACGCTGGTGCGCGAGGTCAGTTCTGCTTCGGCTTCTTCCACCCCCGCCAGCAGTTCCCGGCAACGAACGTAAAACACCTCCCCTTCCGCTGTCAGGGACAACCGCCGGGTGGTGCGGTGTAGCAGCCGCACGGTAAGGCGCGACTCCAGCTCGTTGATGTAGCGCGATACGGCAGCCTTGGACATACCCATGGTCTCGGAGGCGGCGACAAAACTGCCGGCTTCCACAACGGCGCAGAAGGTCTGCATTTCCAGTAATCGATCCATTTTATTGTTCCACTTTTTGAAACAGTCAATCCATTAAACGTATGTTTATCCCAAAAAAAGATCCCTGTAAAGTAGCCCCATACTCAACCACACAGAAGGAAGCACGATCATGAACAACGCACTCATCAACAAACTGCTCGATACCAACGCTGGCTGGGGCGCCCTAGCCCTGCGTATTCCGGTAGGCATTATCTTCGCCGCCCACGGTGCCCAGAAGCTGTTCGGCTGGTTCGGAGGCTACGGCCTTGAAGGCACTGGCCAATGGATGGATTCTATTGGTTTAAGCCCGGGCTACCTGATGGCCTTGCTGGCCGGCGGTACGGAGTTCTTCGGCGGTCTGGCGCTGATCATCGGCCTGCTGGTTCGCCCTGCCAGCGCGGCTCTGGCTTTCGCCATGGTGATTGCCATTTTCAGCGTGCACATCCAGAACGGCCTGTTCATGAGCAACAATGGCTACGAATTCGGACTGGCCTTGCTGGCGGCTTCTGTTTCGCTGATGTTCAGCGGTGCCGGGCGCGCATCGGTTGACCGGCTTGTGGCCGCTCGCTAAACAGTACACCGAACTCAACCCAAAGGAGCAACGCGCCATGACCAGTCTGTTCGTATCCCACGGCGCCCCCACCTTTGCACTGGAGCCGGGCCTGGCAGGCCCGGCCCTCACCAGGCTGGGGCAGCAACTTCCACGGCCGGCTGCTGTGCTGGTGGTGTCGCCCCACTGGATGACACCCGAGGTGCGGGTAGGCCTTGCCGAAACACCGGCAACCATCCACGACTTCAACGGTTTCGAACCCGCGCTTTATGAGCTCGAATACCCGGCTCCGGGTCACCCGGCTTTTGCCAGAATGGCGCTTTCTCTCCTTGAGGAAGCGGGCTGGAAGCCAGTCGCCGACGCTCAACGCGGCCTCGACCACGGGGCTTGGGTGCCGTTGCGGCATCTTTACCCGGATGCGTCCGTGCCGGTATTTCAGGTATCCCTGCCGGATTGGCTCGACAGCCACTCTGCCTGGCGCCTGGGCCAGACGCTCGCCCCTTTGCAAAAAGAGGGTGTTCTGATCGTCGGCTCCGGCAGCCTGACCCACAACCTGTATGAGGTCCGCTGGCGCGACGAACAGGCAAGCGAATACGCCCGGGACTTCAGCCACTGGATTCGGGAAGCGGCGATTGCAGGCGATCACGAGCGACTGGTAAACGCCCTGGCCCTGGCTCCCCATGCTCGCCGCGCACACCCCACCGTTGAGCATTTCCTGCCGCTACTGGTTGCCCTTGGAGCTGCTGATTCCAATGCCCCGGCCACGGTTATTGAAGGTGGCATTGAGCACGGGGTGCTTTCGATGGATTCGTTTGTTTTCTGACGGGCGAGCGTTAATCCCGCCTCGATTCTTTCTGCTACCTTTATAAATAGCTGCCGAGATGTATGTATGAAGTAGGAGCAGCCAGAAAGAAGCACCACGGAGGTGATTTCTATGCGTATCGCAAAAGAGGATATACCTGTTCGAATTGATGTACCGGGGGCAAAAGCACGACAACAAACCGAATTTGGCGATGTATCCGGTTACAACACCATGGGGGCCGAATACTTCTCCTTTGGTGCTGGCACCGACATCACCGAGTTGCTACACGGGCTTGAGGGCAACCGTTGCCAATGCCCCCACTGGGGTTATGTGGTGAAAGGGGAAATCACAGCACTGTATTTGGATGGCAGTGAAGAAACCTCCCGTAACGGGGATCTGTTCTACTGGCCACCCGGGCACAGTGTGCGCGCCGAGCAAGACACCGACATTGTGATGTTCAGCCCGCAGCATGAGCACGGGTTGGTGATTGATCACATCCGGAGACAGGTCGCTGGCTGAATCGGTCAAACCCTGAAACTTAATCTTTCGCCGCCGATTGGCGGCGGCTTTTCGCGAATTGCCGGTTCTCATCGACGCAATGTCGATCGCCGCAGACAGTTTTTAGTATGCAGTGGATGCTGAGAACCGCCCCCAAAATCATCACCGTCCTGTCATTTGAATGACACGGCTTTGTCACCGTTTGGATTTACCGTTTCATTGTAAGTCGCAATCAAGCGAGCTTATCAATTGTAAAAGGTGATCCGATGGCATCTATCCCATCCCAAAGCATGATGCTCCGTATCGAAGACATGGGTGTGACCTACCCCAGAAATGTACTTGCGCTGCGGCCCACCACCGTCGATTTTCACAGGGGCGAGTTTACTGTTTTGCTCGGCCTATCTGGCGCTGGCAAATCCACCTTGCTCCGCTCACTCAATCATCTTGTTCTGCCCACCGCCGGGAGCGTGATCTCGGCAGAGTTTGGCCCACTAAATAGCCGGCGTACCGTTAGACAGCACCGGTCGCGCACCGCCATGGTGTTTCAGCATCACCAATTGATTGAACGTCACACGGCGCTGCAGAATGTTCTAACTGGCCGCCTGGCCTATCACAACACCTTACGCAGTCTTCTGCCCTTTCCCAGACAGGATCTTGAGCTGGCCCTGCACTGCCTTGAGCGAGTTGGCCTAGCGGACAAAGCCCTTACTCGAGTTGACCAGCTTTCTGGCGGCCAGCAACAGCGTGTGGGCATCGCACGGGCGCTGGCGCAGCAGCCTTCCATGATTCTGGCCGACGAACCGGTAGCCAGCCTCGACCCGGCAACCTCGGAGAAAGTTCTCGGCTTGCTTCGCGATATCTGCCGCGAAGATGGCATTACCACAGTAATTTCGCTGCACCAATTGGAATACGCACAGCGCTTCGCCGACCGGATTATCGGTCTGGCTAACGCCCAGATCGTGTTCGATGCAGCACCAGAGGAGCTGCAACCACACCACCTTAACGAGATCTACCACGGTGGATCGAACTCAACACCGATGCCGGGCAAAGCCCCAGCAGCCAAAACCCAACCTGTAATGCCCCAACCCACGCAACTGGAGATAGCACGATGAAATTCGTAATCAATGCTCTGATAGCAATTTGTTTAATGGCAGGATTCAGTCTGCACGCCGCTGCTGATTCCAATCCTGACTTATTGAAAGTCGCTTTGCTCCCGGATGAAAACGCATCAGAACTGATCAAGCGCAACCAGCCGCTGAAGGATTACCTTGAAACGACCCTTGGCAAGGAAGTGAAGCTCATCGTAACCACGGATTATTCCTCCATGATCGAAGCCATGCGCTTCGGCCGCATCGACCTGGCATACTTTGGCCCAATCTCCTATGTGATGGCTAAAAGCAAGAGCGACATCGAACCATTTGCCGCCATGATGGTGGATGGCAAACCAACTTATCGCTCTATTATCATCGCCAATACTGAATCGGGTGTAGAGACCTATGCTGATATCAAAGGAAAAAAAATGGCGTATGGCGACCGTGCTTCTACGTCCAGCCACCTGATCCCCAAGACAGTGCTCATGGAATCCGCCGGCCTGGAAGCTGAACGAGATTATGAAGCTCACTTTGTGGGCTCCCATGATTCGGTAGCGGTGAATGTGGCCAACGGCAATGCCCAGGCTGGTGGTCTGTCCGAAGTTATTTTCCAACACGTTATGGACCGAGGCCTGATCGACAGAAAGAAAGTTCGGGTGCTCGGCTACAGCGGTGAATTTCCCCAGTATCCCTGGGCCATGCGGTCAAACCTGGATCCGGAGCTCAAAGCCAGTGTACGGGAAGCCTTCCTAAATATTGACGACGAAGAGATTCTCGGCAATCTGAAGGCCGAAGGCTTCGCCGCCATATCCGATGCCGATTATGACGTTATCCGCAAGATGGGCAGTCTACTCAACCTAGATTTCGCGAAGATGTAAGGAGCCCCATGACACACACCAAGACGGAACCGGCGACCCTGTCGCCGGCCCCGTCAGCTTCCGTGCTGGATGAGCATGCACGGGGCTGGCGGAAAACATTCTGGCAAGCAGCCTTGGTACTGGCGGTGATTTTCGTAGCCAGCTGGTACGTGGATCTGCTGGATTTCCGTACCCTGGCCAATGGTATACCTGCCATCGGGACACTGTTGGGTGAGTCACTTCCACCGGATTTCACCAACGCCCTGGACTGGGTCTCGCCGTTGATCGACACTCTGGCCATGAGCATAGCCGGCACGGCCATCGCGGTTAGCGTCTCTGTGCCGCTGGCATTCCTGGCGGCTCGGAACACTTCACCACATCCGGCGGTATTCCACATAACTCGTACGATCCTGAATGGCCTGCGTTCGGTGCCTGAACTGATCATGGGCATAATCTTCGTAGCAGCAGTTGGCTTTGGTGCCCTGCCCGGTGTTCTCGCCCTTGGGCTTCACTCCATTGGTATGGTCGGCAAGTTCTTTGCCGAGGCGATCGAACATGTGGATGCAGCTCCGGTGGAAGCGGCCGATGCAGCAGGCGCAACCCGGCTGCAGGTGCTCTGGCATGCAGTTCTGCCCCAGGTGCTTCCACAGTTTGCTGACGTTTCTATCTATCGCTGGGAATACAACTTCCGCGCCTCAACAGTGATGGGCATGGTCGGTGCAGGCGGCATAGGTTTCGAGCTGATGGGATCGTTACGCATCATGCAATACCAGGAAGTCAGCGCCATCCTGATTGTCATCCTTATTATGGTGACGATGGTTGACAGCCTGAGTGGTCATCTCCGTAAAAAATTCAAGTAAGGACAACGAATGAAACCACGAGTCATCATCACTCATCGGGTGCATGAGAGCGTGCTAGCTAACATGGAACCTCATTGTGAGCTAATTACCAACCAGTCAGACATCACCCTGCCGGCGAGCTGCATCAGATCACACGTTGCCAACGCCGATGCTATGATGGCTTTCATGCCAGACACGGTCAGCGACGATTTTCTGGCCGCCTGTCCGAACCTGAAGGTGATTGGGGCTGCCCTGAAAGGCTACGACAATTTCGACGTGCACGCCTGTACTCGTCATGGCGTGTGGCTGACCTTCGTGCCGGATCTTCTTACAGTGCCCACTGCAGAGCTGACCGTCGGGCTGACCATCGGCTTGACACGGCAGATTCGAGCAGCTGACCAGTTTGTCCGTTCCGGTGATTTCGTAGGCTGGCAGCCGCAGTTCTACGGCCTTGGAATTGAAGGTTCGACCCTCGGTATTGTGGGTATGGGCGCCATCGGTAAAGCGGTCGCCAAGCGCTTTCAGGGCTGGGGTGCCAACTTACTTTACGCCCAACCAGATGCCCTGCCGGGAGAGGAGGAAGCTGCGCTCAGCCTGACCCGCGCCAGTTTGGATGATGTTCTCTCACAGTCAGATATCGTTGTACTGGCTCTGGCCTTGAACACTCATACTCTCCATACCATGAATGCTGCACGCCTGAGGCACATGAAACCAGGCGCGTTCCTGGTGAATCCGTGCCGGGGGTCGGTGGTAGACGAATCTGCAGTACTTGAAGCACTGGCTTCCGGACACCTGGGCGGCTACGCGGCCGATGTTTTCGAGATGGAGGATTGGGCGAGAGCAGACCGTCCGAGGCAAATCAGCGAAGCACTGAGAGCGCACCCCAATACATTATTTACGGCCCACATTGGCTCAGCAGTGAAAAATGTGCGTTTGGCCATTGAGCAGCGAGCGGCTGATAATATTCTCCAGGCTTTGCGAGGAGAGCGTCCCCGAGATGCAGTGAACACACCACAGGCTGCGGAGAAACAGCCATGCTGAGCCTGGTCTGGCTGAAAAGCTTCACAACGCTGGTAAACCATAGGAGCTTTCATGCTGCGGCCCAGCATCTAGGGATTGCCCAACCTACGCTATCCCAGCATATCCAGAAGCTTGAGGGGCAGTTGGATACACTGTTGATTCGCAGAAGCAAAGCCGGATGCGAGCCCACCCGCGCCGCCCTCGCGCTAATGCCGATTGCCCTCAGCATGTTGCGCCTGGAGCAGCGCGCTCGTGACGCCGTTGGTGGAACCCGGCTCCGGGTCGGGGCTAGCTCAAACATTGGAATCTACTTGCTGCAACCCCATGTGCGCTCATTCCGAAACGCTCCCACCGCTCCGGAAGTAGACCTGGTGATTGATAACAACCCCGCTATTGCCGATCAGCTGACCCAGGGAGAGCTGGATATCGCTATCATGGAATGGTGGCGTCCGACATCGGGCTTCCTGGCCAGAGACTGGCGACAGGAACCGATGGTACTGATCACGCCACCTGACCACCCGTGCGCCCATATGAAAGAAATTGATCGCGATACGTTATCGGGTATGACTCTGCTGGGCGGCGAGCCCGGGACAGGAACAGGCCGGATTCTGGCCAACTTCTTTGGTGATTCGGGACCGTTTCCCAGCGTGTCAATGCAACTGGGCAGCACCGAGGCCGTGAAGCAAGCGGTAAAAGCCGGGCTGGGTGTTTCGCTGGTGCTGGCGGCGTGCGTCAGTGAGGAAGTGCAGGCGGGCACCCTGAAAGCCATTCCTGTGAGTGATTCAGGGCTGGCAAAGTCGCTGATGGTGATCAACCCGGAAGCCCTGACATCACACCCATCCGTGTCTGCCTTTATTCGACACCTCTGTTACTGATGAGTTGGAACTGAACCTGTTTTGCGACAATGCGGCTTGGGGATATACCTGATGCCGGCGTGGGAACCACGAGTTCTGCGATTAAGGGCTTATGGTGCGTTTTTCCGTTTGATTGCTAAGCTTGTGATGACCCAAAAATAATAAAGGAGAACACCATGTTAGACAGAGCATCCAAACCCTTTGTCAGTCTGGTGGAGAAGTACCTGCCAGACCCCTACCTGTTCGTTATTATCCTCACGCTACTGTCGTTCATCGCCGCCATGGTCTTTGAAGGCCATGGCCCGTTGGCGGTGATCGAGATGTGGGGTAATGGCTTCTGGAACCTGCTGACGTTCTCCATGCAGATGCTGCTGGTGCTGGTTACCGGGTTTATGCTGGCCAGCACACCACTGGTGCGCGGCATACTCAACCGGATTGCGGGCCTGGCAAGAACGCCCGGGCAGGCAATTGTGCTGGTTACCTTCGTGGCCCTGATTGCCAGCTGGATCAACTGGGGGTTCGGCCTGGTGGTGGGGGCGCTGTTTGCCAAAGCCCTGGCCCGGCAGATTCGGGTGCACTATCCGCTGTTGATCGCCAGCGCCTACTCTGGGTTTATCGTGTGGCACGGCGGGCTGGCGGGGTCCATTCCGCTGGTAATTGCCACCGATGGCCACTTCACGGAAAACGTGATCGGCGTTATCGGTACCAGCGAAACCATTTTCGCGTTTTTCAACCTGGCCATCGTGGTGGCCCTGTTTATCGTGGTGCCGCTGGTTAACCGGCTCATGTTGCCCGAGGAACGAAACAGCGTGTACGCAGACCCGAAAGTGCTGGACGACGAGCCAGACACCGCCGTTGTGATCAATCGCCCGGCGGACCACCTGGAAAACAGCAGGATTCTGGCGTGGCTGATTGGCTTCAGCGGCATCGCGTTCATCTTCCAGTATTTCATTAACGGTGGCGGCCTGAACCTGAACATCGTCAACTTCATGTTCCTGTTCCTGGCAATCATTCTGCACCAGACTCCCAAACGCCTGCTGGCCAGCCTGAACGAGGCGGTTAAAGGTGGCTCCGGCATCGTGATTCAGTTCCCCTTCTATGCAGGCATCATGGGGGTTATGACTGCATCCGGCCTGGCCGCCAGCATTTCCTCGGGCTTCGTTTCCATCGCCAGCGCGCAAAGCCTGCCTTTCTGGAGCTTTATAAGCGCAGGCCTGGTGAACATTTTTGTGCCGTCTGGGGGTGGGCAATGGGCGGTGCAGGCGCCGGTCATGCTGCCAGCTGCCCAGGAACTGGGTGCCGATATCCCCAGGGTTGCCATGGCGGTAGCCTGGGGTGACGCCTGGACCAACCTGCTGCAACCTTTCTGGGCCCTGCCCGTGCTGGCGATTGCCGGGCTGAAAGCCAAAGACATCATGGGCTATTGTCTGATGCTGCTGTTTATTACCGGCGCCATCATTAGCATCGGCCTGACCTGGCTTTAACCCTCCCCCTGCCGGCTGTTGGCGAGGCTCTTCGCCAACAGCCGGTACTTTCCCGACGATATCCTTAAAACCGGTTGTCGATTTCCATCAGCCCTGCCCGACTTACCAGTGAAGACAACCCACAATCACTGGAGAAAGCTGGTATGAGATACATGCTGATGCGCAAGGCCGATACAGACACTGAAAACGCCGTATTGCCGACCGAAGAGATCCTGCAGGCGATGGCTGACTACAACGAACGCATGCTGCACGCCGGGGTGTTCGTTGATGGCAATGGCTTGCGGCCAACCCGCGAAGGATGCCGCATACAGTTCCGTAATGGTGAACCAACGGTGGTGCGCGGGCCCTTTGAGCACACCCACGAACTGCTCGCTGGCTACAGCGTGCTTGAGGCGGATTCCCTGGAAGACGCCATCGCCTGGGCAAAGCAGTGGCCCCGGGAAGATTCTGGCGGCAACGTGACCCTGGAATTACGCCGTTACTTCACCCTGGAAGACTTTGAGCCAGGCGCGGCCCTCGAGAAGCACCGCTCCATGGGAAATTTGCCCCGTGAAATGAACGTGCATGTGGCCTTCGGCGGCAATTGCCGGGAGGCGATGGAATTCTATGCTGAGGTAACCGCCGGTCACCTGGAAGCCATGATTACCTATGGAGAAACACCGGCAAAGGCGGATGTACCCGAAGCGATGCACGACCGCATCGTTCACTCCTCCCTGAACCTGAGGGGGCGCCGATTGATGGGGGCGGACATGGCAGGCGACTGCTATCAAGCACCCCAGGGCGCCCAGGTTCACCTGGATTACGCTGATGCGGCACGGGCAGAGCAGGTTTTCCAGGCGCTGTCTGAGGGAGGCACAACAATCATGCCATTTGAAGAGACGTTCTGGGCGCACCGGTTTGGAATGGTGAAGGACCGCTTTGGTGTTCAGTGGATGATCAGTGCCGAACTGGAGCAGTGTCAGTAGGCCCGGCGTTCGGCCAGGCAAGTGCGCTACCCGGCAGGAGGTGTGGGGGTAATGTCCCACACCTCCTGTAGCCCGATGTGTTTGATGAACGCCGTACCGGCGGGATTCACCCCAGGTTTTTGCGCAGGAATTTCTGGATTTCGCCGACGATCCCGCTGCGGAACGCCAGTACGGTCAGCACGAAGATACCGCCGAGGATCGGGTTCACCCAGTCCCGCAGTGGCCCCTGGGACAACTGGTATTCGATGTTGACCACAAAGGTGGCGCCCACCACCGGGCCGAGCAAGGTACCCATACCGCCGACCAGTGTCATCAGGATGACCTCACCGGACATGTGCCAGTGGGCGTCGTTGAGCGAGGCCAGCTGGAACACCACCGATTTCATGGAACCAGCCAGGCCCGCCAGTGCCGCCGAAATCACGAACGCCAGCACTTTGTAGCGGTCCACGTTGTAACCGAGTGACACCGCGCGGGGTTCGTTCTGCTTGATGGCCTTGAGCACCTGACCATAGGGGCTGCTGACAATGCGCTGAACCAGCAGGTAGCAACCGATAAACACGGCCAGCACGAAGTAGTACATATTCAGGTTTTTCGACAGGTCAATCAGCCCGAACAGGTGGCCCCGGGGGATGCCGTGCATGCCATCTTCACCGCCGGTAAATTCCGACTGAACAAAGAAGAAATAGACCAGCTGGGCCAGGGCCAGGGTGACCATGGCAAAGTAGATGCCTTGCCGGCGAATGGACAACAAGGCGAACGCCAGGCCCAGGGCCGTTGCGACCAGCGTGCCTGCAATAATGCCCACTTCTGTGGTCAGGCCTGAATAATTGCTGAGCAGGTAACCGGTGGTGTAACCGCCGGTGGCGAGAAACGCGGCATGGCCAAAGGACAACAGCCCGGTAAAACCGAACAGCAGGTTAAAGGCCACCGCAAAGAGTGCGAAGCACAGGATCTTCATCAGGAAGACCGGGTACATCGCGAATGGCGCCGCCAGCAGCAAGAGCAGCAGTACGCCGTTGAGGAGCATCTTCCGGCGATCCTGGGCCTTTTGCTGGTCGATGATCGCCTTTCGCACGTCGGCGGGATTAAAGGATTGGCTCATGATTATGCTTCCTTACCGAACAGGCCTGAGGGTCGGAACATCAACACCACCACCATGACCAGGAAAATAACGGCAGACGACGCGGGTGGATAAAAGGTTTTGGTGAGGCCTTCAATCACGCCCATCATAATGCCCGTGATAATCGCCCCGCCAATGGAGCCCATACCGCCAATCACCACCACGGCAAACACCACGATCAGAGTATTGGCGCCCATGCCGGGCGTGACGGAGTAGATGGGTGCGGCAAGCACACCGGCAAAAGCCGCCAGCGCCACACCAAAGCCGTAAGTGAGGCTGACCAGCAAGGGCACGTTGATGCCAAAGCCCTGCATGAGCTGGGAATCTTCCGTGCCGGCCCGCAAATAGGCCCCCAGTTTGGTTTTCTCGATCATGAACCAGGTGCCAAAACACACCAGCAGCGCCACCACAATCACCCAGGCCCGGTAATAAGGCAGGAACATAAAGTCCAGTGTGATGCCGCCCTTGAACATATCGGGCATGGCATAGCGCAGGCCAGACACACCGTAGATATTGGTGAGCACGCCCTGAATAATCAGCGCCACCCCGAAGGTAAGCAGCAGGCTGTAAATGTGATCTTGCCCGGCAATTCGCCGCAGCAGGAAATATTCAATCAGCACCCCGAACACGCCGACCAATAGCGGCGCCATAAACAAGGCGACCCAATAGTTGACGCCCAGGGTGTTGAACATAACCACCGTCAACAGGGCACCCAGCATGTACATGGCACCGTGGGCGAAGTTGATGATCTTCAGCAGGCCGAAGATGATGGCAAGGCCCAGGCTTAACAGGGCATAGAAGGCGCCATTGATGAACCCGATCAAAAGCTGACCGGAGAGCACAGCAAGAGGGACGCCGAAAATCATGGTCATGGGTTTAACTCCACAAGCAGCACGTACGTTGGTATTGAGCTTGTTGGCTCAGTGATATGCCGGGCGCACCCTGCCCTGTTGCAGGGCGCGCCCGGCTTTCCTCAGCCTCAGTTAGTCACCAGTTTGCACTTGCTCTCAGAGAGTGGGCGGTAGGCTTCGTCGGCCGGTATGGTCCGCAGGATCTTGTAAAGATCCCATTCGTTCTTGGACTCCGCCGGCGTTTTCACCTCGGCCAGATACATGTCGTGCACCATCCGGCCGTCTTCGCGGATACGACCATTGGTGGCGAACATGTCGTTGATGGGTGTGTCCATCATCTGCTTGCGAACGGTTTGGGCATCGTCCGAGCCTGCCGCGGCTACCGCATTCAGGTAATGCAGGGTGCTGGAATAGATACCCGCATGCACCATGGTGGGCCGCACACCGGTTTCTTTCATGAAGCGGTCTGACCACTCACGGGTGTCGTCGTTCATGTCCCAGTACCACCCGGTGGTGAGCTGGATACCTTGCGCTGTGTCGACACCCAGCGCATGCACGTCGGTCAGGAACAGCAGCAAGGCGGCCAGGGTTTGGCCCGCCTGGGTAACACCGAATTCACTGGCGGTGGTGATGGCGTTGGTGGTGTCTGAACCGGCGTTGGCCAGGCCAACGACATCCGCACCGGAAGCCTGGGCCTGTAGCACGAAGGAGGAGAAATCCTGGGTCGGGAACGGATGGCGAACAGAACCGACGATCTCACCTCCGTTGGCCTCCACCACGCGGGTAACGTCTGCTTCCAGGGCGTGGCCGAAGGCGTAGTCTGCAGTCATCAGGTACCAGCTCTTGCCGCCCTCTTTAACCACCGCACTGGCGGTGCCGTTGGCCAGCGGATAGGTGTCATACACATAGTGGATGTGGTTGGGGGTGCAGTGCTCATTGGTGATGCTTGAGGCGGCAGAACCGGAGACAATGCCCAGTCTGTCGTTTTCTTCAAGGATCTTGCTGACTGCGATGGTGACAGACGAAGCCACCAGGCCGGCAACCATGTCTACCTTGTCGTTTTCCACCCATCGGCGAACCGTGCTGGAAGACGCATCGGGGTTGTTACGGTCATCGGCACTGAGGACTTCGATCTTGGCGCCGTTCACAGTGCCACCGAAATCCTTGATGGCCATCTGCAGGGCCTTGAGGCCATTGGGGCCCGCCAGGTCACGATAGGTACCAGACATATCGGCCAGGTAGCCGATCTTCACCGTATTGTCGGAAATGGCCGCCTGCGCGCCACTCACCATCAGAGCTGAGGCAACGGCTGAGGTCAGAAGCTTTTTGGTCATTGTCATTATTGTATCTCCGCTACTGTCTTGCGTTGGTTGATGTTGTTGGAGTTATTGGTTTTGTTGCACCTGTTCTATCCGGAGTTCAGACCCCCAAATAGCCGTCCAGCACCGATTGTTTGGCACTCAGTTCATCGGCGTGGATTTCTTCCACAATCTGCCCATGCTCAACCACGTAATGCCGGTCAGCCAGCGGGGCTGCAAAGTGGAAATTCTGTTCAACCAGTATGATGGTCAGGCCTTTCTCTTTGAGCGCCATCAGCACCTCGCCCAACTTTTCTACGATCACGGGCGCAAGCCCTTCTGTGATCTCATCCAGCAGGAGCATGTTGGCGCCGGTGCGCAGGATACGGGCCATCGCCAGCATCTGCTGCTCACCACCGGACAGCTTGGTGCCCTGGCTGAACCGACGTTCATACAGGTTTGGGAACATGTTGTAGATGTCTTCCAGGCTCATACCGCCACTGCGCACCACCGGCGGCAAAGTGAGGTTTTCCTGGACGTTGAGAGATGAAAAAATGCCCCGATGTTCGGGGCAATACCCCACTCCCAACCTCGCAATATGGTGCGGCGCGCACTGCATGGTTTCTTCGCCGTTGATCATGATGGACCCGGTGCGGCGGCCCACCATATTCATAATGGCCTTGAGGGTGGTGCTGCGGCCGGCGCCGTTGCGGCCAAGCAGGGTGACCAGCTCGCCACGCTTAACCACCAGGTCGACGCCATGGAGAATGTGAGATTCGCCGTAAAAGGCGTGCAGGCCAGACACCCGCAACTGTTCGTAGTCTTTCTGGGGATTCTGGCTCATTGTGCTGCCTCCGCCTGCTCGGCGGGACTGTTGCCACCGCGTTCTCCGCTGCCATCGCTGCCCATGTACACTTCGCGCACTCTCGGGTCTGCAGAGACAGCTTGATAATCGCCTTCCGTCAGCACAGCACCCTGGGCCAGCACCGTAATGCGGTCGCACAATTTGCTGACCACACTCAGGTTGTGCTCCACCATCAAGACGGTGCGGCCTGCGGCGGCCTTGCGCACCAACTCCACCACCCGCTCTACGTCTTCCGAGCCCATGCCCTGGGTTGGTTCGTCCAGCAACAGCAGCTTGGGCTCCATCGCCAGGGTGGTGGCCAGTTCCAGCGCGCGCTTGCGGCCATAGGCCAGTTCTACGGTGGTGGTGTTGGCAAATTCGATAAGGCCGACGGAATCGAGCAATTCCATGCAGCGCTGGTTCAGCCTGTTCAGGGAGGCGCCGGATTTCCAGAAGCTGAAAGACGTGCCCTCTGCGGTTTGCAACGCAATGCGGATATTCTCCAGCGCCGTCATATGGGGAAACACCGCCGATATCTGGAAAGAGCGGACGATACCCTTACGGGCAATGGCGGCAGACTTCAGGGAGGTAATGTCTTCACCGTGGTAGAGGATCTGGCCTCTGGTCGGGCTCAGGAATTTGGTCAGCAGGTTAAAGACCGTGGTCTTGCCCGCGCCATTGGGCCCGATCAGTGCATGGATATCACCCTGCCGGACCTGCAGGTTGACGTTATCAACCGCTACAAATCCTTTGAATTCCTTGACCAGGTTACGGGTCTCGAGAACGAACTGTTCACTCATGAGCCACTTCACCTTTTGTTATTGTTGTATTTAACAATCAACCCACAGATTAGATTGACGTATACGTAAACGTCAAGAACAAACTTGGTTATTTTTCCGGCGGTATGGAATAGGTCATGGTGGAGTGCGCAACGGGCTCTTCCGAGCCCTCGGAATACACAAATACTTCACCCACACCGATGGTTCGCCCCACCTTGAGAATGGTCGCCCTGGCCCAGATAGGCGCATGAGCCACGGGCTTCCTGAGGAAGTTGATATTCAGGTTGGTGGTGACGGCCAAAGGCACCAGGCCAATCTTGCTGAGCAACGCGGCATACATGGCAACATCGGCCAGCCCCATCATGGCGGGGCCAGACACGGTCCCCCCGGGGCGCAGGTGTTCTTCGTCTACCTCCAGCTTCATTTCTGCCCAGCCATCACCCAGTTCCTGCAGGGTGCCGTATGAGGCCCCCTGCGGAAACTGCTCTTCAAGGAAATAGCGCAGCTCCTCAAAGGTAATCTTCATACGGCGACTTCCTCTTTGGCCCGGTTGCGCAACACAAAGCGTTGGATCTTGCCGCTGGGTGTTTTCGGCAACTCTTCCACAAACTCGATTTCCCGCGGGTAGGCATGGGTCGACAAGCGGTGGCGAACCAGGTCCTGCAGCTCTTCCTTGAGCACGGCGTCGTCTGCCGGCTCCTGACCGGATTTGATAACCACATAAGCCTTGATGATCGAGCCACGCTTTTCATCCGGCTTGGCCACCACACCGGATTCGGCCACCGCCGCGTGCTCCAGCAGTGTGCTTTCCACATCCGCTGGCCCTACGCGGTAACCTGCTGTGGTGATAATGTCGTCGTCACGGCCGCTGAAGGAGAAACTGCCATCGCCATGGCAGATCACCATGTCGCCGGTCAGGTAGTAGCCGTTCACGAACGGGTCTTTCTCGCCCCAGGTGTAGCCATCAAAATGGAACAGCGGCGACGCCTTGAGATCCACTGCCAACTGGCCGATTTCGCCCTCGCCCACTTCTTCATTTTTTTCGTTCAACGCCACTACTCTGTGGCCAGGCGATGAGAACCCCATGGAGCCCTGGCGAATCGGGTGGTCCAGGCCGTGGAAGTTGCAACAGGTCATGCCGGTTTCAGTCTGGCCATAATGATCCTTCACCGGGCAGAAGTGACGTCGAGCAATCCAGTTCACCACCTCCGGATTCAGGGGCTCGCCGGCGCTGCTGCACACCCTCAGGCCAAGATTCTCCCCTTCCGGCAGAACCTGATCGTTCGCCTTGAGCAAACGATAGGCCGTCGGCGCCGCTGCAAGGTTGGTGATCCGGTACTTGCGGATCATCTCGTAGGTGGATTCCGGGGTGAACGGATTGGGATTGAAATGGGTGGCGTGGCCCATCAGCAGCGGACCGGTTACCGCGTAGTACAGGCCATAGGCCCAACCGGGGTCTGCCACGTTCCAGAATACGTCGTCTTCGCGCAGGTCGATGGCGTATTTCATGTAAACGTAGAATGCCAGCAACGCTTTGGCGGGCACGGCTACACCTTTGGCCTTGCCAACAGTACCGGAGGTAAACATCTGCAGGAACGGATCGTTGCCAGTGATCATTACCGGCTCGCACTGGTCTGACTGCTCCGCCAACACCGCATCGAAATCGCGCACATCCGCACCGGTGGCCGCCGCGTTCAGGCACAGTACCGGCGGGCAGTTTTTGACTTCTTCCAGCTTGGGGTAGTTATCTGGATCGGTCACCACCAGCCGGGTGCTAGCCTTCTCCAGGCGATACTCGATAGCGCCGGAACCAAAGGCGGTGAACAACGGCTGGTACACCGCGCCCAGGCGCAGGGTTCCGGCAATCACAATCAACAGCTCCGGCCCCCTGGGCAGAAGGCCGGCTACCCGGTCACCTTTGGTGACACCAAGAGACTTCAGGTAGTTGGCGAAACGTGCAGACGCGGCTTTGAGCTCAGCGAAGGTCAGGGTTCCGTCACCGCCGCCGATTTTTTCGTAGTAGAGCGCAACCTTTTGCGGGTCAACGGCCCATCGGTCACAAATTTCGTGGCATACGTTCAGGCCACTCTCCAGGCGTCCGTCCAGGATGTCCGCTTCCAGTGCGGCCGCATCAAACTGGTTGTACACGTCATTGTATTGCGGAAGGCTCATCGTACACTCCGTTTGTTGTCGTTGTTGGTTGTACAAACTTCAATCAGGTTTAGCACAGCCTTCACTTTACGTAAAGGTAAACTTTTGGCTAAATAGAGAGCCTATTAACATCTGGAGTGATGGTTATTTCGAAGGGTTGGAAGCTGCTATGTTAGATACTATCGGTTTTACTGACATGCTCCCTCTCATCAACAGCGAACAGCACCAGAGCGCGGAGACTAGTTACGATGAGCGACGCCCCCTCCCGAGAGAAGGAATTGTTCGAGGGACTCAAAGCCCTTTCTGACAGTGCCTTTCCAAAAGAATGTGCCACTTGCGGTCGCGTTTACCGGTCACCACAGGATTTTGTGCAACAGTCAGATGACATTGCTGGCCGGTCCGGTCTTAAGCTCGGCTACGACGATGACGACCGCCCGGTAGTTGAACTTTTTCGCAACTGTGTATGTGGCTCAACGCTGATGGACTTTTTCTCAGACCGGCGGGAAACATCCCGGGCGGGCCTGAAACGACGCCAGATATTCGGCAAACTGCTGGCCCACCTGGAAAGCCGTGGAATGGACAATAAAACCGCCAGGCACGAATTACTGAAACTTATGCGGGGGGACGCAAGCGAAAAGATCGAGAGTCTGGGCATTCAGCTGAAAGCGCGCAGCTATAAAGCAGACGACGGTAACTCAAACGATCCTTTGTAGGAATGCATGCGTCTCGCATATCTTTGACCGCTATTGTGTATTTTTCGTCCAGGTGAACTCCATCTGATGAGCGGTCTTCTCTGCCAACGCCGCACTGTGCAACCTGCTCACCAGATGCAGACTCATATCAATACCGGCGGATATGCCACCAGAACTCACGATACTGCCCTCATCAACCCACCGAACCCCCTCAAGCACATCGAGTTGGCCGAACAATCTTCTGAGCTCCGGAATGTCTTCCCAGTGCGTCGTCACCTTGCATGACAAGGACTGAACGGCATTGGCCAATAGAAAGACGCCGGTACAAACGGTAGCCATAATCTCGACGGACTCAGCTTGGCGCTCAATCCAGTTGGCCACCGTCTTATTTTTCATTTCTGAAGTATGAACACCGCCAGAAATAATCAGTACATCCAGCGGCGGGTGATCTTTGATTGAATAATCTGGAAGGACCTTGTAGCCACCGCGGGCCGGTACGGCTTCGCTGTTCTCAGCAATCAAATAGACAGAAAACGGCGCTTCCGCCCCACACAGGCGCGACGCTGTTGAGAAAACTTCGAACGGTCCGGAAAAGTCCAGAACTTCAGCCTCAGGGTAGATATAAATGCCAATATTCACTTGGTTCTCCAAAACACAGAACGCCGGATGTTGGATGGTGCATTCCGCTGAAGGCTTACATGTGTTGGAAGCCGGACGTGTTGAGCCCGCTAATCTCCGTCATGATCCTTTCAATAACCTGTGTTCGCACCGCAGGTTTGATCCTTTCTTCTGGATAACATCGGACCAGATCAATATGACTTACGCCCTCGTGCGCATGGAACATGTGGTTTTCGACCCGTTGCGTTGCACTGCTCCCGAAAGCCTCGTTCATTTGGTGACTTTGGTCGCACCCGAGCAAGTCTCCCTGCGAGAAGAAATTAAGGCACATATCAACATTTGTCGGTACGTTACGAGGATCAAACCCCCACCGTCCGGGGAATACTCGCCCCAGCCCTCCTGCGGCGATGCTGACGAGCAGGGCAACCTCCACACCTCGTCGCTCAAGCTCGCGTGCAACCTTGACCGCGTGGAACCCGCCCTGACTATACCCGAGAATCACGAGCTTCCGCCCCTCGCGACGTGATGCTTGCAATTCATCTGAGATCGAATCAACCGAGTGCAGGTGACCGTACATTGTCACGTCTGACAACCCCTTGCTTCTCAGGTAACGCAGCAGGTTGCGCTGCATCAGTCGTCGGGCCATGAAGCCGTGAATCACCGCAACTCGCGGACCAGCGTAGCCGCGGTTTGTCTTTGGTCGGTCAGGGATCTGCAACCGTTGAACTAAGCTCAGAAGTTTACTATCCAAGAAGCGTCACCTTGCATGCCTAACGCCCGCAATCGAGCGCTTGTCGTGTGGATTGATTTGTTATGCCACCTGAACCAAAATATACCAATTATTGGTACTAGCGAGATAGCATCATGCAAAAGAACACCAGCATCACTCTAGGCCAACATTTTGATGCGTTCATTGCGGAACAACTCAAAACTGGCCGATACAGCTCAACCAGCGAAGTTGTTCGTGCAGGATTGCGCCTGCTTGAAGAGTCCGAAACCCGCCTGACTACGCTCCGAAAACTTCTTAAGGAAGGCGAAGATAGTGGCTTTGAGGACTACTCCTATGACTCTTTCATTCGCGAACTGGACAACGAAGAGCGCTAATGCTGAATTTCAAGCTTTCCAGGAAGGCCAAAGCTGATCTCAAATCTATTGCACTGTACGCGGAGCGTAAATGGGGCCGAGATCAACGAAACCACTACATTCTCCAGTTTGACCAGTGCTTCCACCTACTGGGCGAAAACCCGAATCTGGGGCAAACCTGCGATGGGATCCGCGCGGACTACCGACAGTATCCCCAAGGAAGTCACATCATATTCTATCGGGTAGCGACCGACAGTGTCGTTGAGATTATCCGTATTCTAAACAAACGCATGTTGCCAGAGGGGCATCTCCTTTAGGGCATAACGCCCGCCAGGGTTTGCTGGCGCACGCCTCACCTATCGGCTTTAATTATCTGAGTTACTCATTCACAACAGCCAGGCGGTACTTGCCTGCCGGAGTTTTAGCTCTGGTGTATGTCAGCAAGGTGTGGGCGTGACAGGAGGTCATCACCATGAAGCGCATCGCCATTTGCTTTGACGGCACCTGGAATCGGCCAGAGGAAAACATCGGCGAGGATTTCCCCACCAATGTTCTGCAGTTTGCCCGGGCTATTCGGCCCACGGATGACCAGGGCGTGGAGCAGGTGGTGTTTTACGATTGGGGCATTGGCTCTTATCACGACCAGCTTCGGGCCGGTGCGACGGGCAAAGGGCTGGAGAAGAATGTGATGGATGGCTACCGGTTTCTGGTTCACAACTACGAGCCGGGTGATGAGATCTTTCTGTTTGGTTTCAGCCGCGGCGCCTACACGGCTCGCAGCCTGTGCGGCATGATCAATAACTGCAGCATTCTGAAGAAGGTTCACGCTAATCAAATTGAAAACGCGTTCAAGCTGTACAAAACCAAGAAGCATCCCGCCAATGGCGAACATGCCATGGCCTGGAAGAAGACACATTCGTTAGAGCTGCGCACTCCCATCAAGTTTGTGGGTGTGTGGGATACCGTAGGTGCCCTGGGGCTGCCGTTTACCTTTTTCGGGCTGATTAAGGATAAAGACCTGTTTTATGACAGGGAGATTAGCAGCAACATCGCAACGGCCCGGCACGCGTTGTCTCTGGATGAGCAGCGGGAGGATTTTGAACCCACGCTGTGGGAGCCGAGGAACGGCACAGACATCCAGCAGGTGTGGTTTGCCGGGGTGCACTCGGATGTGGGTGGCGGCTACGGCCCGGACAAGTCGAATCAGATTCTGGCAGACATTCCGCTACTCTGGATGGCAGACGAGGCAAAGAAACAGAAACTGTTGTTCAATAACAATCTGCCCTCCCAAACCCTTGTAACGGCCGAGCAGCACAATGAATACAAGGGCAAGTACCGGCTGCTGGGTAAGCTGGTTCGCACCATCCCCGTACCCGAGGCCAACCTGACCTACGTACACCCCAGCGTTAAGACGCGCTACAGCAGCGGTTACCGCAGCGAGCCGATTGAGCAGTACATCAAAAGCCATGGCCAGTGGCCACCACTCTGGGGCGGGTGATCAGCCCTTTGTGTTTCGTGCTAGTCTGGTGAGATTAACTGTAGCCCCAAGTTGGTTAATTAAAGCTGAGACCCACGCAATGCATCTTCCATTCTGGCTGACAACGGCCCTATTGTTTCCGGTATTGCTGTACCAGGGGAAACGCACCCGGCGTACCACGCCCCGATTACCGGAGGCCTCTGGCTCTCCGTGTGGGCAGTATGGCGAGGGCGAGCCCGCCAGGCGCGTTCTGGTGATCGGAGAATCCACCGCCGCCGGCGTGGGTGTTGATAACCACGAGCAGGGGCTGGCCAGCCAGTTGGCGAAGCAGATCCATGAACGTACCGGCCAGGCCATTGCCTGGCATACCTTCGGGGTGAACGGTATTCGCCTTGGAGCCTTGAACAAGCAGCTCGCGAGGGCGGACCTGCCAGAAGCAGACCTGGTGATCCTGAGCATGGGGGTGAACGACACTACCGGGTTTACCCCGAGGTATCGTTTCCGCCAGCAATTACTGGAGTTACGAGATTTACTCGGTACACGTTACCCAGCGCCGTTGGTGCTGCTCAGTGTTCCGCCCATGCACCTGTTTACCGCACTGCCCGCGCCGTTGCGGCACGTTATCGGGTGGCGGGCACGGTTGCTGGATCACCTGTACAAGACACTTGCCAGCGAAACGCCGGAGCGGTTCTCTTACGCTCACTACCCTGTCATTTCAGACCCGGAATTGCTGGCCAGTGATGGCTATCACCCCGGGGAGAAAGGTTACCGTTACATCGCGCAAGCCCTGGCAGCCCTTCCTTAGGAGTTTCATGGCAACACAATCCACGCTGGCATCCGATAAACACACCAAGTCGCCTTCGTCACCTACCGAACGGGACCTGTACCTGGACGCCCTGCGTGCCGGTGCTTTGCTGGTGGTGGTATTCGGGCACTGGATAGCCACCCTGCCCCGGTTTGATGGTGGCCTGGAAATTCAAACAGAACACCTGTTAAAGATCTGGGAGCCGTCAGGGTTTATCACCTGGTTTGTGCAGGTGGTGCCGCTGTTCGTGTTTGTATCTGCCACCGTCAGTGCCGATGGTGTGGCGCACCGGATGGCTCAGGGGCACCGGCAGATGCATTGGTGGGCAGGGAGAGCGCTGGCGCTGGCCAGGCCTACGGTGACGTATCTTGCCGCCATTACCCTGATTGCCCTGCTTTCACTCTACACCGGCGGCCGGGTGTTGGGGCCGTTTAACCAGTCGCTCACCATACACTTGTGGTTTCTGATCATGCTGCTGGCCGTGCAGGCGCTGTTGCCCCTGAGCGTGGAGGCCGACAGGCGCTGGGGCCTGGGGGCGGTCGTTGGGCTGGTTGTGGCAGCCGCGGTGGTGGATGTTGTGCGGGCCATGCCCGGCTCAGCGGCGGATATTCTGCGCCTGGGACAGCGGGTAACGGATTCTGCAGACAGCATCGGCTGGATCAATGCCGTGCTGGTTTGGCTGTTACCCCAGCAGCTGGGCATCGCCTGGAAGCGGGGTCGCTTCAGGGGCGTGTGGACAGGTCTATTTTTCCTGGTGCTGGGCGGCTTCTGGCTGGTGGCCGCCCTGGCTAGTGGTTATCCCATCGGCATGGTAGGCCGGGATTTTCACGGCGACAGCAACATGCTGCCCCCCACCCTGGCGCTGGTGGGCGTGATGTGGCTTCAGGTTGGCGCGGTTCTGTTCTTCGAGCGGCCGGGGCGTTGGCTGCTGGACAGGCGCAGAATCAGCGGGGCGGTCACCATGCTCAGCGCCTTGAGCATGCCGCTGTACCTCTGGCACAAACTGGCAGAACTACCAGCCGCCTGGCTGGGCGACCGTTTCGGGTTGCCTGTCGACGCCGGTTTGCCCGGTGAACCCGGCTTCTGGATGGGGCGATTCTGGTGGATTGTGCTCTGCAGCCTGATGGTGGTGCCGGTCATCGCGCTGGTGGTGGCTTTTGAAATGCGCCGCAAGCAAGGCGTTGTGACAACCTCCAGGCCCCGAATCATCCTGGCCGGCGGCTTCTCGCTGATGGCCGGGCTGGTTGTCAGCCTGGCACTCGGTGCGCTACCGGGCGCCCTGATTGGTCTGCTCGGAGTTGCGGCTGCGTCCTGGCTGTTGCGGGTGCATCCCCAGCCAGGACGATAACCGGATCTTTACAGCGCCGCCTTACAAAGCTGAGCCGCTCAGTCCGCCTTGTAGAGCCGGAGGATGCTGGAAAAATCCAGCTCACCATTACCCTGCCCCGCATGCAGCTGGAACAGGTTGCGGGCCAGTGAGCCCATGGGGATAGACGCCTGGTTCTTCACCGCGTTATCAAACGCCAGGCCCAAATCTTTGGTCATCAGGTTCACCAGGAAGCCACCCTGATACTCTCGCGATGCCGGTACGCCCTCCATCACACCCGGCCAGGGGTTGTACACGTTCAGCGCCCAGTTGCCGCCAGAGCTCTGCTTCATGATTTCTGACAGTACCGCAGGGTCCAGGCCGTTCTTGGCGCCCAATGCCAGCGCCTCGCTGGTGCCCGCCATCAGGATGGCCAGCATCATGTTGTTGCAGATCTTGGCCACCTGCCCGGCGCCGTGGGGGCCCGCGTGGAAGATGTTTTTTCCCATGCCTTCCAGGACAGGTTTGGCGCGATTGAAAGTGTCTTCTTCGCCACCGCAGATGAAGGTGAGGGTGCCGGCTTTGGCGCCGCCTACGCCGCCAGACACCGGGGCATCGATGAACGCCAGGCGCCGTGCTGCAGCGGCTTCCGCCACGGCGCGGGCAGTCTCCGGGGCAATGGTGGAGGAATCAATCACCAGGGTGCCTTCCGGCAAGGCTGAGAGCAGGCCGTCGTCGCCCAGGTACACCGCTTCCACATGTTTGCCGGCCGGCAGCATGGTAATGATGCATTCTGCACCCTCGGCCGCGGCCTTGCCGGAATCCGCGGTGCTCGCACCTTCGGCCACCAGCGCTTCAACGGCGGGCTGTGACAGGTCGAATACGGTCACATCATGCCCGGCCTTGAGCAGGTTAGAGGCCATGGGCGCGCCCATGTTGCCCAGGCCGATAAAGGTAATCTTCGCCATGTTGCTTCTCCTTGTTGTTGTAGTGAAGCCAAGGGGCAGTGGTTAGCCCTCGGCTTCCTGGCTGAAAAACTCGTCTACCCAGCTGTTGTCGATTTCCCCCAGCGCGGCGTAGCGCCAGCGGGGTTGCATGTCTTTATCAATCAGCAGGGCGCGGATGCCCTCGGCGAATTCGCCTTTTCTGAGGCATTGCTTCGCCATGACCAGTTCGTTGTCCAATACCTGGGCCAGACTGTGCAAACGGCTGCGGTGGTAATGCTGCCAATGCAGCGCCAGCGACGTCGGGCTGGCCGCGGCCAGGCCTTTCACAGATTTGCCCAGCCAGTCGTTGCGGCTGCCGAATTCCTGCAGGCGACCAACCACCTGTTCCAGGGAATCGGCATCGGTGGCTTGCTGGATCTCGTCGTAATGCTGCCGCACCGGTGATTCCAGCACAGCATCCTGGCTTTGCTGCTCGTACCTGCGCAGTACCTGACTGACCACTGCGTGGCTATCGGCACCTTGCCAGTCGGCTGCAACCAGAGTGTCGACCACCTGCGCTTTGAGTTCCTGCTTCACGAATCGGTCCGCCATGCCGGTGAACAACGCGTCGGCAGCGTTCATCCGGGCACCAGTCAAGCCCAGGAACAGGCCGGTTCGCCCGGGCATGCGGTTGAGGAACCAGCCGGCGCCGATGTCCGGGTACAGGCCGATGCTTACTTCCGGCATCGCCAGTTTCGAGTGCTCGGTAACCACCCGGTGGGAAGCGCCTACCATCAGGCCGATGCCGCCGCCCATCACAATGCCGTGGCCCCAGCAAATGATCGGTTTCGGGAAGGTGTGAATCTGGTAGTCCAGCTCGTACTCTTCGGTGAAGAACTGGTCGCCCTCGCCGAATTTTCCCGGCTCGGTCATGCTGCGGTACAAAGACACGATGTCGCCGCCGGCGCAGAAGGCCTTGTCACCCTCGGCCTCCAGCCAGACCGCGCACACCCTTTCGTCTTCCGCCCAGCGGGTCAGTTGGG
This sequence comes from Marinobacter sp. KM021, assembly GCF_050707965.1. Classification (NCBI taxonomy): domain Bacteria; kingdom Pseudomonadati; phylum Pseudomonadota; class Gammaproteobacteria; order Pseudomonadales; family Marinobacteraceae; genus Marinobacter; species Marinobacter sp. KM021. The sequence goes on along the minus strand of NZ_CP136129.1, from coordinate 395,562 downwards.
GTTTAAGCAGGCGGATCATCTCCATCGACAACGAGTTGAGGTTGCGCGGTGTGTTCAGCCGCGCCACGGCAATCAGCTCACCACCGGTGGTTGTCCACTCTTCAAAAATAATGGGTTGCTCGCTCATAGCAGTCTCAACGGTTATTGGTTCTTCCATGCTGGCTTGCGCTTTTCCAGGAAGGCATTCACGCCTTCTTTCTGGTCATCGGTGTGGAACAGTTCGACGAACAGTTCCCGCTCCATGCGCCAGCCATCGCTGTGGCTGCGACCGTCACGGGCACTCATCACCAGTTGCTTGCAGCGCGCAATGGACGACGGGCTTTGCTTGCAGGCGCCTTCGGCCAGTTTCAGGGCGGCTGCCAGCCCCTCGCCAGAGGGCACGACTTCTTCCACCAAGCCAATCTGCAGGGCTTTCTGGGCATCTACGCGCTCGCCGCACAGGATCATGCGCTTGGCCCAGCCTTCACCCACCAGCCAGGGCAGGTTCTGGGTGCCGCCGGCACAGGGCAAGAGGCCAACGCTGGCTTCCGGCAGGGCCATCTGGGCGTGCTCCTCGGCGATGCGGATATCGCAGGACAACGCACACTCCAGGCCACCGCCCATGGCGTAGCCGTTGATGGCGGCGATAGACACGCCCCGGAAGGCGGTGAGTGCGGCGAAGGCTTCGCCAAAACGCTGGGCCATGTCGTTGGCGCGGGCAAGATCCCCGTCGGCGAAGGTTTTCAGGTCCGCCCCGGCGGAGAAGAACTTTTCGCCCTGGCCGGTGACGACCAGGGCAAAGATGTTGCGGTCCTGGTTGAGTTCTTCCACCAGTTTCGCCAGTGCTGCCAGGGAATCCGCCGTCCAGGTGTTGGCCGGTGGATTGGCGATGGTCAGCATGGCAATGTGGTCGCGTTTCTCAAGTTGAATCAGGTCACTCATGATCGGTTCCTTGTTTTGTCTCTAGCCGGTTACTGGATGGCTTCTACCACGCCATCCTCCAGCAGCCGGCGGGCGATAATCAGGCGCATGATTTCGTTGGTGCCTTCCAGGATCTGGTGCACCCGCAAATCCCGCAGGTAGCGCTCGAGCGGATACTCACGGATATAACCATAGCCGCCGTGCAGCTGCAGGGCCTCGTTGGCCACCTCAAAACAGACATCGGTGGCGAAGCGTTTGGCCAAGGCGCAATGCAGGGTGGCTTCCGGGTCTGCGCTGTCCAGCTTGAAGGCCCCCAAACGTACCATTTGGCGGGCCGCTACCAGGTTGGTGGCCATATCCGCCAGCTTGAACTGCAAGGCCTGGAATGCCGCTAACGGTTTGCCGAACTGCTGGCGTTCGTGCATATAATTGCGGGCCCGCAACAGGGCCGCCTGGGCTCCACCCAGGGAACAGGTGGCAATGTTCAGGCGACCGCCGTCCAGCCCTTTCATGGCAATGGCAAAGCCGTCGCCTTCCTCACCAACCCGGTTACTGGCGGGAATGCGCACATCTTCCAGGGTGACCATACGGGTTGGCTGGCTGTGCCAGCCCATTTTCTCTTCGTTCTTGCCGTAGGAAATGCCTTCGGCATCGGCCGGAATCACGAAAGTCGAGATACCCTTGGCGCCGCTGTCGGCATCTCCGGTTCGGGCCATCAACACCAGAATATCGGTGGCACCGGCACCGGAGATAAACATCTTGCTGCCGTTGATCACATAGCTGTCGCCGTCTCGCACCGCACGGGTACGCAGGCTGACGGCATCGGAGCCGGCCCCAGGCTCGGTCAGGCAATAGCTGGCCAGCCATTCGCCGCTGGCCAGTTTGGGCACAAACGCCTGCTTCAGATCGTCCGAGGCAAAGCTGGCTACCATCCAGGTGGCCATGTTGTGGATGGTGATAAACGCAGCGGTGGAGGGGCAAGCCATGGCCAGCTCTTCCACGATCACCGAGGTATCCAGGCGGGACAGCCCCATGCCGCCCAGGGCTTCGGGCGTGTACATACCCATAAAGCCCATCTCACCCGCCTGCTTCATCACCTCCACCGGGAAGATGTGTTCGGCATCCCATTGGGCCGCGTGCGGTGCCATGGATTTCTCGGCGAAGGCACGGGCGGCATCGCGGAAGGCCAGTTGGTCTTCGGTCAGGTTGAAGTCCATTACCCGGCTCCTCCTTTAGCGAAGCTGAATTGAGAAGTTCGCCTCGGATGAGGTGGCTTCGCTGGAGAACCACCGGGATGTCACGGTTTTGGTTTCGGTGTAGAAGCGAACCGCCTGCTTGCCATAGGCGTGCTGATCGCCGTAGAAGGAACCTTTCCAGCCGGTGAAGGAGAAGAACGGCAGGGGCACCGGAATCGGCACGTTGATACCCACCTGGCCCACATCAATCTCATGCTGGAACCGGCGCGCGGCGCCACCGTGGTTGGTGAAGATAGAGGTACCGTTACCGTAGGGGCTGTTGTTGATCAGCGCGATGGCTTCGCCCAGGTCGTTGGCATTCATGCAGGTCAGCACCGGCCCGAAGATTTCCTCCTCATAGATATCCATCTCCGGAGTCACGTTGCCAAACAGGGTTGGCCCAACCCAGTTGCCGTCGGGCAGGCCGTCCACGGTGCAATTCCGGCCGTCCAGCAGAAGTTGCGCACCCTGTTTCTCGCCGGTGGCAATCAGTTGCTCAATACGCTCCTTGGCCTTGGGGCTGATCACCGGGCCGTAGCTGGCACCGGAATCGTTCCAGGCACCGGGGCGCACTTTCGCCATGGCCTCTTTCAGTTCCGGAATCCACTCCTGCGCCGCGCCCACGAATACCGCGACGGAAATGGCCATGCAACGCTGACCGGCGGCTCCCACGGAGGCGCCTACCAGGGCATTGATCACTTGCTGTTTGTCGGCATCCGGCATGATCACCATGTGGTTCTTGGCGCCCGCAAAGCTCTGTACCCGCTTCATATGGCTGGTGCCGGTTTCGTATATATAACGACCCACCGGAACCGAGCCGACGAAGGAAATGGCTTTGATGGCCGGGTCTGTGAGCAAGGTATCCACTTGCTCTTTCGCGCCATGCACTACCTGTAGGACGCCCTTCGGCGCACCCGCCTGCTCGAACAGTTCGGCCAGGCGCATGGGGGTCATTGGGTCTTGCTCGGAGGGCTTCAGGATAAAGGTGTTACCGCAGGCGATGGCCATGGGGAACATCCACAGCGGGATCATCGCCGGGAAGTTAAACGGGGTGATGCCCGCGCACACGCCCAGAGGCTGAATCCAGGAATGGGTATCCACTTCGCGGGCGACGTTTTCAACGGTCTCCCCCATCATCATGGAGGCCACGTTGGCTGCGTGCTCCACCACTTCAATACCGCGCCAGACATCGCCCTTGGCGTCGTCAAAGGTCTTGCCGGTTTCCTGGGACAGGATTTCGGCAATCTCATCGTGGTGCTGTTTCAGCAGTGCCTGGTAACGCAGCATCACACGGGCACGCTCGGACACCGGGGTTTCTTTCCAGCTCTTGAACACTTCCCCGGCGTTATCGATGGCCCGGCGCATTTCGGCTTCGGTGGCACAGGGCACCTGGGCGATCACTTCGTTGGTGGCGGGGTTGGTGACGTCGATCCAGTTTTCGGTCTGGCTCTGGGTAAATTCACCGGCGATGTACTGAGGTATCTTCTTCATGCTGATAATCCCTGTTTGTTGTTATGCGGGAGCGCCGTTTCCCAACGGGAAGCGGCACGATATGAAAAGAGCGTAGCATGGGGTTTGGCAAAGGGTGATTGACTAAATTTCGCCCATGATGGATTATTTTTCGATGCCACAGGAACCGAGAACCCCGAAAACCACCCAAACCTCGCAATGGCCGGTGCCGCCAGACAGCGTGCGCTATGTGGTGCCGGAACCAATTGTGCGCTTGCTAGCCAAGCACCCATTAACCCGCGAGCTGTACCCATTGGCTTTTGGCCACTACCGCAGGGCCGCTGGCCATCACATGCACCGGGAACACCATCGTGACAATCTTTTGATCTATTGCACTGAAGGCCAGGCCTTCCTGAATGTCGCGGGCGAGCCCCTGACGGTTAACGCGGGGGATCTTCTGCTGTTACCCGCCGGTGCCAGCCATCGCTACACCGCCGCACCGGACAACCCATGGACCATTCACTGGGTGCACTACACCGGGCCGCTGGCAGAAGAGTTCAGAAACTACATGGGCTTTGATGGCAACAACCACGTTCGCCATCTGGGCCGGCAACCGAGGCTGTTGGTGGATTTCAACGGATTGTTGTCGGTTCGCCAGACCGGTTTTCGCGCCCGGGGGCTGATTCACGCCAGCAACCGTTTGCGACAACTGCTGGCCGCCGTGCCCCTGAATGCCGACGAAACCGGCCTGGCGCAACAGGCGGAGCTGGAGACCATACATAACTACATGCGGGAACATCTTGAGGAACGGCTAACGTTGCAGCAACTGGCGGAACTGTCCGGCCTGTCGCCGGCGCATTTTGCCACCCGCTACCGGGCGCAGACCGGCACCTCACCCATTCAGCACTTCCTGCACCTGAAGGTGGAGCGGGCCTGCCAGTTACTGGACACCACCAGCCAGAGCTTTGCCGACATCAGCCGTCAGCTGGGTTATGACGATGCCTATTACTTTTCCCGGTTATTCAAGAAGGTGATGGGCAAGTCCCCCAGTGACTATCGCCATACTGCGCGGCATTGATAGCCACCGGGGAAAGGGGCGCTACAGAGTGTTCTTGTGGACTCGCCCGCCCTTCATGATTAGCCGTAAATTGGTATTCGGATCATTCAGAAATTCCAGCCCCTGCTCCGGATTGCCATCCACCACCAACAGGTCTGCCAGAGCCTCCGGCTCCAGGGTGCCGAGCTTGCCCTGGTATGGATTCCTCGGGCCAGACATGGCAAGCAGTTCACCATTACGGCCGGTCGCCATGGCCAGTGTGGTGAGCGAGTCGTAAAAGCGCGTAAGCTTGGTCAGGTGGCGCAACTGATTGTGGGTGTTCTGTGGGCTGAAGAGTATATCGGTGCCCCAAGCTGTCTTGACGTCAAAGCGTTGGGCCATCTCGTAGGCCCGCACGGTGCCTTCGGCCACCAGACGTTGTGATTCGCGGCGCGCGGCATCGGGATAGACATTGGAATCTTCATCCTGCAGGAAAGGTTGCAGGCTCCACCAGGCGCCCTCGCCGGCCATCATCCGTACGCTTTCCTCATCAGCCAGCTGGCCATGCTCGATGGACTTTACCCCTGCGCGCAAAGATCGCTGAATGCCCTTGGATGTGTAAACGTGTACGGCCACGTAGGTACCCCAGTCGTCTGCTGCCTCTACGGCGGCGCGCAGTTCCCGTTCGGTAAACTGGGTGCTGTCCAGCGGGTCATAGGTGGAGGCCACACCACCGCCGGCCATCAGTTTGATCTGGGAGGCACCCAGCATCAGCTGTTCACGGGTGCGCCGGAGCACTTCGGCTTCACCATCAGCAATCACGGCAACGCCCTGTTTTTCCTGCTCACTCAGAGGCGAGGCTGTCCCCCTCGGCACTTCGTGCCGCATGCGAAAATCGCCATGGCCGGAAGTTTGGGAAATCATGGCACCGGCCGGGAAAATTCTTGGACCATCCACAATGCCCTTGTCGATGGCGCGTTTTAGGGCGAACGAGGGGCCGCCTACGTCTCGAACCGAGGTAACACCACGCATCAGGGTGCGTTCGGCCTCTTTGGCTGCAACCAGATGCACGTAGCCTGGGTCTGCGGTCATGGCTTCCAGCTGGCTGATGCCCGCCAGCGTGGTGTGCCAGTGGGCGTCAATCAGCCCCGGCATGACAACACGACCGCCGCAATCAATGACCTCTGCATCACCGGCGTCTGTGCCGTTGGTTAGCAGGGCCTGAATACGGCCGTCCTGAATGCGAATGGCTACGCCGTCACGCAGTGGCCCGCCGCTGCCATCAAACAACCTCAGGTTTTTCAGCAGCATCGGCCGGTTATCATCTTTTGGCTGCTGGCTCAGTACGCTCGGGGCGTGCAATGCCGCAAACATCGCCATCACACCGGCCATACCTCCGATGAATTGGCGGCGACTGATGTCCGCCATCATGCGCTCATGGAACTGTGTCAATAAAGGTGAGCCACATTGGCAGGCGCCGTGGGCGTGGTGGTGATGCAACGGATGAAATTTAACGGCGTGGGGTATCGCAGGCATCAGACAGCTCCTTGTGATGAGTACCCGATTATAGACAATCTGGGCTATGCTGCGAGCCGGGCCCGGCCGCCCTTGAATCCATCAACACAGCGATCTCTGCATGCAGCCATTAGATAGTAAAGTTGTTGACCAAGCCCTGCACTGGTGTGATGAGGGGCATGACTTCTGGTTCTGTACGGTGGTGAGCACCTTTGGTTCCTCGCCCCGAGCGTCGGGTTCCTGGCTGATCGCCCGGCAGGATGGCGCCCACTGTGGCTCGCTCTCTGGTGGGTGCGTGGAAGAAGATTTTCTGGCCCGCCTGCAGGACAACACGTTCAAAGGACGCATTAATCGAATTCGCTATGGCGCTCCGGACGGCCCGGATAATGCCCGCGTCACCCTCCCCTGTGGCGGAATACTGGATGTTCTGATAGAGCACTGGCCAGCATCCTCCATTACCCGTGAACATTTCCTGGCGCTGCAGTCAGCACTATCGGGAGACGGGCCGATTGCCCGGGTAGTATCGCTGGAAACCGGAGACATTCACCTGGAGCCAGAGAGCGAGTTAGGCGCACAGGTTACCGAAGAGACAGACCGGGCCCGTCTGAGATTGCGTGTTGGCGCGGTTTCGCGATTGGTTATTGCAGGGCTGTCACCGGTTGCCACCGCCTGCGCGAGCTTTGCACACAGCCTGGGCTTTGAGGTAATTGTGTGCGACCCAAGGCCCGAGGAAGTTCGGCACTTCAGCCTGGCAAACGTCACACTCCAACAGGAGCTGCCCTCGGTATATATTGCCCGTGAGGGATGCCATCGCGCTACAGCAGTGGTCGCTCTCACCCATGACCCGCGCATTGACGATACCGCTATGATGGAAGCCGTGAATACCGACGCTTTTTACATCGGCGTGATGGGATCCATGAAAACCTCAGAAAAGCGGCGGGAACGTCTGGTGCGCATTGGCGGACTGACCGAGCAACAGATCCGCAGGATCCATATGCCCGTAGGTTTGAATATTGGCAGCAAAACGCCCGCAGAAATTGCCCTGGCGGTGATGGCAGATATTATCCGGGTTCGGCAAGGCATCTCGCGCCAAGAACTATGATCTTTCTTGTATGGCCTTTGCATCGCTTCTACAGTTAAGCTCAAATGCTCTTTGGCCCCCTATTCAGCGAAGGAACCGATCGATGGTCAGAAACACAACCGCGGCTCTCGTTATTACTGCGGCGAGCGCCACACTTGCCGGCTGCAGCAGTTTTCAGCCTGTAACCAGCGGAACAGAAGATCCCTGCGCAACCCTTCAGAACATAGTGGCGGATTATCCTACTGGCTTTGCGGATTACCGGGGAAGCAGCAGCAACTTCAATTCTGTGACCATCTACCGGGCAAAAGAGCAACTGATCAAGGGCCATTGCGAGATCTGGGCCTGGGGCGACGGAGACTCTGCCTATACCTGCACAGTGTCTGCTCCGGACAAAGAGGTTGCGGAAACCATGCACGCCCGTGCCGCAAGCGAGCTGTCTGAGTGCCTTGGGCCAACTTGGCAGGCCGAAAAGGGCGTTCGAGAGCGTGATGGCAAGCCCGCGGGCGAGCGAATTCAGTTCACAAGTGGCGAGGCCAAGGCACCGGCCGTCGCCTTGCACCGGGTAGAAGACCACCGCCGACATTCCGTGTACCTGTTCATCGGGGCCAACGCCCGTTCCCCGCAACAGACCGACTGAGGCGCGCATGTACTCTGATTCACATCAGCCAGACGCGTCGCCCGGCGCCACTGACTACCTGAGCGCCGATCAGGACGGCAGTTCCGGTATCACCCGGCTCCTGCACAGGGTTGCCCAGCAGGACAGAAAAGCGTTTGCCGAGTTATACGAAACCACCGCCCCGAAACTTCTGGCCACCGTGCTGCGTATCGTCAAAGACAGGGCTTGGGCAGATGATGTGATTCACGACACCTATGTCAAAGTCTGGCATAAGGCGGACCAGTTCGATGCGGAACGTTCCTCACCGATCACCTGGCTTGCAGCCATTGCCCGGCACGGCGCTATCGACGAACTGCGGCGGCATCCGGCAAGGCGGGAGACCGCAAGCGACGAACTGGACAGCATTGCGGACCATTCGCCGGCGGCCCATGAACAAATCTCAGATCAACAAACGGTAAAGCACTTGAACCATTGTATTGACCAACTCGAAAAAGATCGCCAGGACATGGTTCGTCTGGCGTATCTGAACGGTTGGTCGCGGGATCAGCTGGCGAAGCATTTTGACCAGCCGATCAACACGGTAAAAACCTGGTTGCACCGAGCCCTGAAACAGATCAAAAGGTGTCTTGAACCATGAGCGAACATGACGACCTGGATATGATGGTTGCAGAGTTCGTTCTGGGAACTCTGCCAGAAAAAGAGCGGGACGCCTTACAGGCTCGCCGTGCTCGCGAACCTGAGCTGGAAGCATTAATTCAGCGATGGGAGGCCCGGCTGGCTGGCATGCTTGATGGTGTTGAACCTGTAGCGCCCGGCCCGGAGCTATTTGCCAGAATTCAGCAAACGATCGAGCAGCACACTGCGCAACAACGCGCTGCACAAGAGGTGCAGCGCGCGGCGCCGGACAACGTCGTCAGCCTTCGCAAACAGCTGACCCGCTGGCGCTGGAGTACGGCCATTGCTTCTGCAGCGGCGCTGGTACTGGTTGCCGTGCTGGCCACGCAACCGGAGCCAGACACACAAGCGCAATCCTTTGTGGCGGTATTCCAGCACAACGATGAACAGCCTGCGTTCCTGTTGACGGTGGACCTGAACAGCCGCCAGCTGAATATCCAACCGGTAACAGCCGAACCTCAAGCAGACAAATCTTACCAGCTCTGGATGGTGGCAGAGGAGTATGGCCCTAACCCACGATCGGTGGGCGTGATCGGCGAGAACTTCACCCTGGACCAGGCTGCACTGCGTGATTACGACCCGGAAACTCTGCGTGGCGCCACCTTTGGCATCAGCCTTGAGCCGAAGGGTGGTTCACCCACAGGGCAACCGACTGGGCCGGCTATTCACGGCTTCCTTTATCCCACTTCTGCCGACCAAGGCAAAGGTCGCAACTAAATTGTGATCGCGCCTGAAACTTTTCAGGCGCCGCTCCGTAGCTGCTTGTACTCCCATCGAAAACAAGGTGATGGATGGGTACAACCGAACCTAAGGAGCACACAATGAAGAAGCACATCAAAAATACTGCATTCCTGGCGGCCACCTTGATTTCCGGCGCACTGGCATCCGGCTCAGCACTGGCGATGGAGCATGGCAATAAAGTAGGTGTCTGGGGCGATGACCAGTCTGTATCCGAAGGCACAGTGACCGCCAAGAAAGTGGTGACAGAGGAGAACGGCTGGCTGGTGGTGCACCGCACTGACGAAGCCATGAAGCCAGGCCCGGTAGTTGGCCATGCCCCTCTGAAAAAGGGCAAGAATATGGATGTCGCTGCCATCCTGACTGAGGAAGTGGCCAGCGGCGACAAGCTGATGCTGATGATTCACAACGAGGAAGGAGGCAGCCAGACCGGTATCTTTGAATACACTCTGGGTGCCAAGGAAGATGGCCCCATTCGCAAAGACGGCAAGCTGGTGATGACGGTTATTACCGCGAACTAAAGGTTCGTGGGCGTTAACCGCCGTTTCATTAAGGCCTGACAGAATCCCCCGGCTGCGCTCGCTACCGGGGGATTTTTCATTTCAACTAAGCGCTGCTCCCATCATGGCGTCGCAAGCTCGCTCAACCGAACCACCACTCGTGCCGGGTCCTGTCGAATCTCCTGCTCTGTGTAGGGGAACCGAATCCACTCTTTATTGGAATAGGCTTCCGTCATATCCCGGTAGTAGGGCGATGCCGGATCGGTCGACTGGGAATAGGTGACAAATCCCTCAGCAATCGGGTTGCCGTCGTCACCCCAGGTCACCGTCTGGATGTAGCTGTTGCCATAGGTCACAGAGTAGCCCTGAGCCTCCTCCAGGTTGGAGTCTCGGCTGGACGCGATGGTAAACGCCCCCTCGAAGCTTTCGCCGCCAAACACCGGAATGTCGGCACCCTCGTGAATCCCTGAGCGTTGCAGGTCGCCCATCCTGGCATCGAATGGAATGCCGGCAGACTGAATCGCCTGCACCGCGCCTACGAAAGCCTGAATGGTGAGCGGGTCTGCCACGTTCAACATTCTGGGGGTATTCACCGGATCGTTAGCATCGAATGGCACCAGCCACTGCAGGGGCGAAGGCACCGGCAGCGGATTCAAACGTGCCCAGAACTCCCGCCAGATATGGCCGCCCCGCGAATCCAGATTATAGGTGCCATCCCAGGCTTCGAGCGCGTCGCAGGCCTCGGCAATCTCGGTTTGGGTCACGCCGCTGAGCAAATCAGACACCGGGTTGCAGTAGGCTGTGACAACTGACTCTCTGGCCAGTCGTTCCGACTTCAAGCTGCTTTCCAGAACAACATCCTGAAGGTTGTCCATGTCGAACCCCAGGCTGCCAGAACGGCCATCAGTGCCGTCCAACCGTTCCTCTACATGCGCAATGCACAACCGGGTACGCAACGTTCTTGCTGTGCCCTCATCCCCGATGATGCTGGCAAAACCGGTCAACGGTTCATCGGGGTTAGTCAGCCAATAGCTGTCGTTACAATTGTGCACCCAATCGTTCCGGGACAAGGTGGGCAGGTTGCCAGGACCAAACACGCCAGGCGCCGGGGCATCGGCATCTGTGCCCCAGGCACAGTCAGAACGGCTTCCATCCAGTATCGGCAGCCCCGGCATCAGTTGGCCAAGAACCGGTGTGAGTGCGGTTGGGCACTGCATGGCCAACTCATCCGTTACGTTGGGGACCACCGTCAGGTCACCGTAATACGCGGGCTTGCCCGGGCCGGTAGCAATGGTGTTCACCCAGGGCACCCCCAGCACGCTGCCGTGCAGATCCACAAACTCCTCAAAGCTGGACGCCTGGTTCCACCGAAAAAACTGGTTCAGCAAGCGGTCGTTCTCGGCGTTGGCATCACGCAAGGTATAGGCTTTAAGGGGCGACCAGGACAAGACCGGCACACCGGACACGGCAAACTCCAGCATGGGGCCATAGTGCGAGTGGTAGAGCGTGCGGGTTTGCTCGGAAACCGACCCATCCGCCTCAAGCACCTCCACGGTAATGTCCTCAGAGGTCATGTCTACAAATTCGCCGTCAAACAGGTATTGCGTGGGGTCTGCCGGGGTCAGAGTCAGCTCGTAGAACGAGAAACGGAAAGCGGTAGACACCGTGTGGCTCCAGGCGAAGTGCTCGTTGAAACCGATGAGCACCGCCGGCAAGCCGTACAGGGCAGCGCCCATGATTTCCGCCTGATCACCCACTTTGAGATGAGCGAGGTACAGTCGTTCGGTCTTCTCCCACGGGAAATGGGGGTTGCCGAACAGCAGGGACTGGCCATCGCGGGTGGTCTCGGAACCAAACGCATACATGTTGCTGCCGATGTTCAACTCCCGTGAGAGCGGGAAAGGCAGAGGCCCTTCGAGGGTATTCAGCAGGGTATCGATCAACCCCTCATCCGGCTCGTCGCCACCAATGAAATCCAGGGCCGGAGGCTGGGCATTGGCAACGCCCTCAACAAACACCGACGAACTGGCCAGAACCGCAAGTCGGAAGTAACGCCGGAACATGTCATCCAGGGTTAACGGCAACAGCCAGTCTGAATCACGGCATGCCTGGTGCCGCCCCGGGTGTTCGCCACGACGGATTTCATCAACGTAGCGATTGAAGCCATCTACATAACCCTGGGATGCCTCAATCACCTCCGGGTCACTGTTACTGCGCTGTGATTCCAGAGCCGCGTCTGTGATGGCGGTACGCCAGAAGAAATCGGCATCCACATTGCTGGCCACGGCACCGTTGGCAGGAATGGTGTATTGCCCTTCCCCACCCAGGTAACGCGCGCGCAGGCCCCGAACCGTTAGGGTGTCTTCAGCCAGCAGACAAAGGTTGTCCTCCGCCTGCACATAGCCATAGGCATAGCCCATACTGGCGAAGTCTGGCGCTTCGATATGAGGAATACCGAAAGAAGTCCGGGTAACGGTTGCGCGGTAGCGATCAAGCCCGGGGGCATCTGCAGCGGGGCCCGTGAGGTTATCCGATGCGGAATTACCGCCACCAGAACTCAGGCAGCCAGTTGTGCCAGCCACCAGCGCCGCCAGCAATAGGGCTCGCTTAGTTATCATCATGAGGGTTGCTCCATCGTGTTTGGATTTTTTTGTTGTGGTGGCTGGCCAAATGGTCAGCATTTATCCATCACACGACTAATTTATAGCATAATACCACTCATGCCAACCATATCATCCACCTGCCCCAACCAGTGCATGGTAGTCCGCCCGAAACCGGGCAAAGCTCAGGTACCGCCCCCGATGGTCCACCAGCTCCATGGCATCAAAGGCTTCCACAAAGGCCCGTGATTCGCCCGTGCTGATCACCCCGCAGTAGTCACCCGTCCAGTCCATAAACTGAACCAGATCCAGCAGCAGCGTCATCTCCAGAGCGCCGTTGGCCCGCTCCAGATAGCGGTAGGCCAGCGCGTAATGTTCGAAACGGTAGCTGACATTGCTGGCGTCGTTTCTGGTGGCGTCTCGCAGGGGGTCATAGTCGAAATGCCGATAGGCAGGTGCTACGGGATCACCGGCCACCAGGGCTGCCTGGCCTTCCGCAAACCAGTACGGTAGCAAAGACGTGGAGGCAGTGTAGCGGCTCAGGTTTTCCTGAACGTAGTGGGCCAGTTCATGGGTGAAGATCTGCCCGGCCTCGTAGGGCCAGCTTCGGTGATAGGGGGCGACGGCCACGGCGGCGAGGGTACCTGAGGCAAGATTGCTGTTGCTGACTCTCGGGCTCAAGCAGGCGATGACCTGTTCCGGGTACGGCACGGCTGAGCTGCGCTCATCGACGAAATCACGCCAGCTCATTCTGAACCGGTTAAGCACGACGTCTATGCGGTTGCTCACCTCTGTTGCGGCAGCACGAAAGGTATTTTCGCTGAAGGCGGGTGAGCCGTAGACACGTACCCGCCGGTCCGCTGTTTCAAAATACAGGGTGTCGCCAATGCACGCTTCCGTCTCGTAATTCAGGCTCCATCGGCCCTCGGGGAAGTAGCGCCCGGTGTCTCGGGCATCCAGGAAATAGCCGCGGCTAAAGTGCTGTTCATCCCGGTCGTAGTAGCGATCCCCGGATGTGGCGCTCACCTTGCAGCCAGAAAGCGTCACGGCCGCCAGGGTCAGTACCCCCACTACCCACAACCTGCTCGTTTTTTCCATCGTTATGCTCCAGGACCTGTTGTTTGCATCTATATTCCCGCAGACCGGGCGCTGTGTCCGTCAACCCATGTAAAGACCAGGTAAAGGCGTACAAAACCAAGGGCTTGAGCAGCATGGATTAGGGTACGCACAACCCCCAATCCCAACATTGAAATTTTTGTAGCGCGCGCCGGGTTCTCGTGTTAAAAATCGCTCGAATCCCACCAAGAACTGCGTGCGTCCTGCACGCTTTGTATCCATCCCTTTTCAGTGAGGGACACCATCCAATGTTCAAGTTGTGTAAGCCACAGGCGCTTGCCGCCGCTGTTGCGTTGTCTCTGGGTGCCTCTTCGGTTTTTGCCGCCGGAGAAGTGCGTGTTTATAACTGGTCTGACTACATCGCCGAGGACACTCTGGCGAAGTTCACCCAGGAAACCGGCATCAAGGTTGTCTACGATGTGTACGACAGCAACGAGGTGCTGGAAGCTGCGCTGCTTTCTGGCCGCTCCGGTTACGACCTTGTTGTGCCCTCCAACCACTACGTGGCCAAGCAGATCTCTGCCAAGGCCTTCGTGGCGCTGGACCACAGCAAACTGCCAAACATGGCCAACCTGAACCCGGACCTGATGGACAACCTGGAAAAGGTTGACCCGGGCAGCCAGTTTTCCCTGCCTTACCTGTGGGGCACCAACGGCTATGGCTACAACGAAGGCCGCATCCAGAAAATCCTGGGTGACGACGCACCCGTGGACTCCTGGGCCCTGGTGTTTGACCCGCAAGTAACCAGCAAGCTGGCCGCTGGCGGCTGTGGCATTGCCATGCTGGATTCCGGCGAGGAAATGGTGCGCGCCGCCATGGCCTACATCGGCCTGGACCCGAACAGCAACAACGCTGATGACATAAAGAAAGGCGGAGAGGTGATCCGGGCTGTGCGCCCGAACATCACCTACTTCCATTCGTCCCGCTACATTGGCGATCTGGCCAACGGTGACCTGTGCGTGGCTGCCGGCTACTCCGGCGACATCCTGCAGGCCGCTGCCCGCGCTGACGAAGCAAAGAACGGCAACGTCATCCGCTACACCATCCCGAAGGAAGGTGCGGTGCTGTGGTTTGACATGATGACCATTCCGGCCGGCGCGCCGAACGTGGACAACGCCCATAAACTGATGGACTTCCTGATGCGCCCGGAGATCATCGCAGACGTCACCAACTACGTGTGGTACGCCAACCCGAACAAGGTGGCGGACGAGTTTGTGAACCCGGAGATCCTGGAAGACACCAGCATCTACCCCACGGATGAGGTGATGAAGAATCTGTACATCATGGAAGGTCGGCCCCAGGACGCCCAGCGCCTGATGACCCGCACCTGGACCAGCGTGAAGTCTGGTCGCTGACGGTGGCCGTAACCAACAGCACCTCCGCGCAAGCGGAGGTGCTTCTCAGCATCAAGGGCATTTCCAAGAGCTTTGACAGCACCCTGGCGGTGGACGACGTCAGCCTGGACATCCACAAGGGTGAGATCTTCGCCCTGCTGGGTGGCTCCGGTTCCGGCAAATCCACTCTGCTGCGCATGCTGGCAGGCTTTGAAACCCCGGATTCCGGTCGCATCGTGCTGGACGGCCAGGACATCACGGCCTTGCCCCCATACCTGCGCCCCACCAACATGATGTTCCAGTCCTATGCCCTGTTCCCCCACATGACGGTGGAGCAGAACATTGCCATGGGCCTGAAACAGGACAAGCTGCCGAAAAACGAAATCGCCGACCGCGTGGCGGCCATGCTCAAACTGGTGAAAATGGAAGCCTACGGCAAGCGCCGGCCACAACAGTTGTCTGGCGGACAGCAACAGCGCGTGGCCCTGGCCCGATCCCTGGCCAAACGCCCCAAGCTGTTATTGCTGGACGAGCCCATGGGCGCACTCGACAAAAAACTGCGCACGGAAATGCAGCTGGAGCTGGTGGATATCCTGGAAAAGGTGGGCGTAACCTGCCTGATGGTCACCCACGACCAGGAAGAGGCCATGACAATGGCCAGTCGCATTGCCATTATGTCTCACGGCCGGATTGCCCAGGTGGGGTCCCCCATTGATATCTACGAGAGCCCGAACAGCCGCATGACGGCGGAGTTTATCGGCTCGGTGAATATCTTTGAGTCGAACATCCTGGAAGACAACTCCGACAGCATTTCACTGACCAGTGAGCTGCTGGATGCACCGGTGTTTATTGACCGGGGCGTAACCACGCCAGCAGAAACCACGGAAACCCTGATTGCCCTGCGCCCGGAAAAGATCTACCTGACCACAGAGAAACCGGAAGGTGACACCAACTGGAGCTGCGGTACGGTCGACAACATCGCCTACCTGGGCGATATCACGTCTTATTACGTGAAGCTGGCCAGTGGCAAGCGGGTTCAGGCCACCATGGCCAACGTGGAACGCCGTGGTGAACGGCCCACCTGGGGCGACCGGGTCTATGTGTCCTGGGAAGCCTCCAGCCCGATCCTGCTCTGGAACTGACGCGATGAATCGAAAGCTGTTTCCTGCCCCGGTGGTGGAGCGGGTGCGGGCAGTGGTATTCCATCGGCGAGTTGTGTTCGGCGTACCGTTCGCCTGGCTGCTGCTGTTTTTCCTGCTGCCGTTTGCGCTGGTGCTGAAAATCAGTCTGACCTCGGCAGTGATGGCCATTCCGCCCTACGAGCCGGTATTCCGCTTTGTCGACAACACCCTGTCGGTGGTGGTGAACTTTGGCAATTACCTGTTCCTGGCCTCCGACAGCTTGTACGTGGCCGCCTACTGGGGCTCGGTGAAAACGGCGTTCCTCGCGACCCTGTTCTGCCTGCTGATCGGTTATCCGATGGCTTACGCTATCGCCCGGGCACCCAAGCACTGGCAACTGGTGTTCCTGCTGATGGTGATGCTGCCGTCCTGGACCTCGTTCCTGATTCGGGTATACGCTTGGATGGGCATTCTCGGCAACCAAGGCCTGCTGAACACGTTCCTGATGTGGCTGGGGCTAATCGACTCGCCCCTGAAAATGCTGAACACCAACTTTGCGGTGATTCTGGGCATCGTCTACGCCTACCTGCCGTTCATGATCCTGCCTATCTACACCAACCTGGTGAAGCTGGATATACGTCTGCTGGAAGCGGCGTCGGATCTTGGCTGCCGCAGCCTGACCACTTTCTGGGCGATCACACTACCCCTATCCAAGGCCGGAATCCTCGCGGGCTCCATGCTGGTATTTATACCCGCCGTGGGCGAATTCGTGATTCCGGAACTGCTGGGCGGGCCGGATACCCTGATGATCGGCAAGGTGCTGTGGGAAGAGTTCTTCAACAACCGTGACTGGCCGGTGGCGTCTGCCCTGGCGATTGTGATGCTGGCACTTCTGCTGGTGCCCATTGTGCTGTTTCATCGCTTCCAGGCACGGGAGATGGAAAAGAATGGTTAGGTTAAGAGCTCCTGGTTTCTCCAAAACCATGCTGGTGCTGGGCATGCTGTTCTTGTACCTGCCGATGGTGGTATTGATCGTGTACTCGTTCAACGCCTCCCGGCTGGTGTCCGTGTGGGCCGGTTTTTCCACCAAGTGGTATGGGGCTCTGTTCGCCAACGAGCAGATCCTGTCTGCCGTCTGGATGAGCCTGCGCATTGCCTTCTACTCCGCCAGCATGGCGGTGTGCCTGGGCACCCTGTGCGCGTTTGTGATTGCCCGGTTCAAGAAAATGCGCGGCCGCACCCTGCTGTCCAGCATGATCACCGCTCCCCTGGTGATGCCGGAAGTGATCACGGGCCTGTCACTGTTGCTGCTGTTTGTGCAGATGGCCCAGTTGATCGGCTGGCCAACCGACCGTGGCATGGCGACCATCTGGATCGCCCACACCACCTTCTGCAGTGCCTATGTGGCGGTGGTGGTGAGTGCGCGGCTGCGAGAGGTAGACCTCTCTATTGAGGAAGCCGCCATGGATCTGGGTTGTACGCCATTGAAAACGTTCTTTGTGATTACGCTGCCGGTGATTGCACCGGCCCTGGTGTCGGGCTGGTTGCTGGCGTTCACCCTGTCTCTGGATGACCTGGTGATTGCCAGCTTTGTCTCCGGGCCCGGGGCAACGACGTTGCCGATGGTGGTGTTTTCATCTGTACGGATGGGAGTGTCGCCGGAGATCAACGCGCTGGCGACCATCATTATTGCCGTGGTGTCGGTGATCGCGTTTATCGCGTGGTTCTGGATGCGGCGGGCGGAGAAGCGGCGGCTCAGGCAATAAAGCCAGAGAACTATTGGGCCGGCAGGGTCAGGAAACCTTGCCGGCCTCACAACGTCGATCACGCAAGCTCTGAATCCATTTGTAAAACACCGGTACAAGTAATGTTCCCAGAATCGTTGCGGCAACCATACCACTAAGTACAGTAATACCCAGACTCACCCTACTCGCTGCACCGGCTCCACTAGCAAAGACCAGAGGTAATACGCCCAACACAAACGATAACGCCGTCATCAGAACCGCCCGGAAACGCAGAACGGCGGCTTTTTGAGCCGCTTCGATCGTTGGCATACCTGACTGACGTAGCTGCATAGCAAACTCGACAATGAGGATAGCGGTTTTAGTCGATAGGCCGATCAGCAAGACCAGCCCCACCTGAGCATATATATTGTTTGCCAACCCCACCAACCAAAGACCTGCCATTGCGCCGGCTAGTGCCAAAGGCACGGCGCCGAGAACCGCAACCGGTAGGCTCCAACTCTCATACTGAGCCACCAGGAATAAATAAACGAAGACTAGGGCCAACACGAAGATCGCTGCTGCAAGACTCCCTGCCTCAATTTCCTGGAGGCTTTGACCAGACCAGGAGTACTCATACCCCTGAGGGAGATTGTCGGACAGGGCTGCCATGGCAGCTATCGCATCCCCGCTGGCGAAACCGGGAGCTGCTTCCCCGGAAATGGTTACCGAGCGCTTGAGGTTGAAGTGCTGGATACTGGACGGACCCAACACCGGCTCCAGAGTTGCCAGAGTTGTCAGAGGCACCATGGCACCGTCCCGGTTACGTACGAAATAGTGGGAGAGATCCTCTGGTTTCTGCCGAAACTCCCCCTCTGCCTGTAAAAGGACACGGTAATTTTTCCCGAAACGGGTAAAGTCATTGACATATAACGAGCCCAGCTGGGTCTGTAGAGTGGTGAAAACATCAGACAACTGGAGGCCAAGTGCCTTGGCCTTATTACGGTCCACTTCCAAAAGGTACTGGGGAATGTTGGCACGATAGGTACTGTATACCCGAGACAGGGCAGGATGCTGATTGGCTTCAAAAATCAAACCGTTCATTACCTGCGCGAGTTCGGATACGTCTCGACCCTGATTGTCCTGCAAGCGATAGTCAAAACCGGATGATGTTCCCAGCCCGGGTATTGGCGGCGGATTGAAAACCATCACCTGAGCCTCGGGCAGCGTCCACAGTTTTGAATATAGCCTTGGGATGACTGACCTTAGGCCGAGTGCCGGTTCTTCCCGATCCTCCCAGTCTTTAAGCATGGCAATACCAAGACCACTGTTCGAGGAGGATCCTGCAAGCAACGAAAACCCTGAGACGGTAATAAAATCTGTCACAGCCGGATCTTCAAGTACCATCTCGGTAACTTTCTCCAGAACCGCATCTGTTCGCTCGAGGGAAGCCGCATCTGGCAACTGAACATCGACAAACAGGAATCCCTGGTCCTCTGCCGGCACAAAGGCCGTCGGCACAGATTTAAAAAATCCGCCCCCGGCAACCAGCACCACCAATAGTATGACGCCAACCAAAGAGCCTTTACGCAATAAATGCGAAACGGCTCCCGAATAGCCATTTGTGCTACGGGAAATCAGAAGTTCAAAAGGCCGAAGCCACCGAATTGACTTATCACCGCCCCCTCCCAACAACGAGACGCAAAGCGCCGGACTGAGAGTCAGTGCATTAATAGAGGAAATGATGACCGCAACCGAAATCGTGACGGAAAATTGCTGGTAAAGTTTGCCAGTGATACCTGGCATGAATGCTACCGGCACAAACACCGCGAGCAGCACCAGTGTGGTTGCAATGACGGGCCCCGTAACCTCATTCATCGCCTTGGTTACGGCTTCCCGGATTGGTAGTGCCTCTTCTTTTAGAATACGCTCCACATTTTCTATCACAACGATGGCGTCGTCGACCACAATACCGATCGCCAGAACCAGACCGAACAACGTAACAGTGTTGATGGAGTATCCGAGCACGGACATGACCGCGAAAGTACCGATCAGGGACACCGGGATGGCAATGCTCGGGATAAGCGTGGCCCGCCAGCTCTGGAGGAACAGGAAAACCACGAGAATCACCAAGCCGACCGCTTGAAATAAGGTAACGACCACCTCACTGATTGACCGACTGATAAACTCAGTGGTGTCATATAGGATGCTGTACTCGACGCCTTCAGGGAAACTGGACGAGGCCTCCTCTACCAATCGTTTAACCCTCGCAGCCA
Organism: Marinobacter sp. KM021; assembly: GCF_050707965.1. Taxonomy (NCBI): domain Bacteria; kingdom Pseudomonadati; phylum Pseudomonadota; class Gammaproteobacteria; order Pseudomonadales; family Marinobacteraceae; genus Marinobacter; species Marinobacter sp. KM021. Next base: position 375,649 of record NZ_CP136129.1, on the reverse strand, counting down.
CATCAAGCGCGTTGGCATCCGGTAATTGATAAATAACCAGAAACGCGGTGTCCCGATTATTCAGCTTGGCTGTTGAGGTGTAGGAGCGGGAACCGAGCTCAATGCGTCCGACATCTCTCAGCCGAACGAAGCCACCGTCGGCACGAGAACGTAAAATAGTCTGGCCGAACTCCTCCGGATCAGATAAACGCTCCCGGGTCTGGATGCTGTACACGAACTGCTGGCCCGACGGCACCGGTGGCTGCCCGAGTTTTCCTGCCGCCACGATTTGATTCTGTTCGCGAAGCGCGGCTGCCACCTCAGCAACCGTGACATCCAGCGCGGCCATGTGGCGCGGATCCAGCCACACCCGCATACTGTAATCCCTGGCACCCATTACCTCCGCTGAGCCCACCCCAGGCACTCGTCCCAGGGCTTCAACAAGGTTGTTCGATGCATAGTTGCTTAGAAAAACACCATCCAGGTCGTCCCTGCTGGATGTCAGGTTTATACCCAACAACATGTTGCCTGATTGTTTACTGACCACCACTCCCTGGCGCCGCACTTCATCAGGCAAGAATGGTTCAGCGAGCGCCACCCGATTCTGCACGTTCACCTGGGCAATATCGGTATCGGTACCGCTTTCGAACGTTAGCGTAATCTTTGCAGTCCCCTCGCTGGATGCCGTGGATTCTATGTAGATCATGCCCTCGACTCCGTTGAGTTGCTGCTCAACGGGCCTTATGACGGCCTCTTCCACTACTTGCGCACTGGCTCCGGGCAACGTAGCCGTTACCTGAATCTGAGGTGGCGCCATATCCGGGTACATATTGACTGGCAGGATACGCAGCGCCAGCAGCCCCGCGAGGGTAATTAAAACAGAGATAACGAAGGCGAACTTGGGACGCTCTACAAACACTCTGCTGATCATTGGCTATTCCCATTGTTTGGGGCAAGCGCTCCGGTGTCCGGATCAATGAGCTTTTCAACCGGGTTGACCGCGACCCCGGCTCGGACTTTTTGCAAACCCTCGACAACCACCCGATTCCCCTCTTCGAGTCCGGCTTCAACCGCCAGTAATGCACCCTCACGCGGACCTGTCTTAATGAATCTTTGAACGATTCGGTCTTGCTCATCCACCAGAAGAACAAACTTACCCTCGATCGTCTCCTGAATCGCAACCTGAGGAACCAATACACGAGTTTCCCCGGATTGACCTGCGACTCTCAGGGTCACGTAAAGACCCGGCACTAACACAGCCCCCGGGTTGGGGAAAACGGCACGGACAGCAACCGTTCCGGTGCTGGCATCAGTCTGGACATCGGCAAAATCCAACGCTCCGGGTTGCTCGTAGGGCTCGCCATCCGGAAGCCTGAGAGACAAATCCAGCGATCTCGCCATGGCCTCCGCAGAATCGGCTCCGCCCCGACGGAAGTTGATAAAGTCCACTTCGTTCACCTGGAACTCCACATACATCGGGTCCGTCACCAGAACAGAGGTAATGGGGCCGGCTCCAGGCCCAACGACGGCGCCCACATCGTAGTTCAAACGTCCAACCCAACCATCAAAGGGGGCTTTAAGCTCCGCGTACTCCAAATTGGTACGGGCTTTTTCAATACCGGCCTCCGCCGCCTGCAACCGGCTCTGCGCCGCGCTGAATCGGTCTTTCAACTTGTCGAGGTCAGCGGCAGAAAGGAACCCCTTGCCTGCAACATCCTCACCACGCTGCAGGTTCCGTCGCGCAGAGTCCAACTCAGCACGTGCTGCCGTCATCTCAGCTTCCGCTTGCCGCAGTTCCGCGCTAGCGCGAGTGTCTTCCAGCCTGATAAGAACCTGTCCCTGCGCAACGCGCGCGCCCTCCGCGAACAATACCTCCCGAATTTCCGCTTCAATTCGAGCGGTAACATCTGCTCGGGCAGATGCTGAGGTTCGAGCGACGAATTCCCGGGATGGACGCACCTCAGAGGTTTGAAGTTTAACGATCGAGACGGCGACAGCCCCGGGTGGCGCATCACCTTGTTCTGAGCATCCAGTCATTAGAACTGCAACAAATACTAGCCCAATAAAATAGTGACTCTTCCTCTGACTTACTTCGTTAGGCTGCATAAATACCATCCCCGGTAGCTGGTAAAGCCGCTCTTAGAGGTGCACCTCTTCACTTACGGCACAAAGCGACGTATAGAGTTACAGAACAATATTAGACGCCAGCGCAAGCTACAGCCACGGCATTAGCCTTGAGAAGCGTCAGTTTCAACCGGGAGACGGGAGCGACCACTGGCAAGAACGTGATGCAAACCATCACACTCCACCATCGGGTCATCACAGTTCACGACGATATCCGAACGGGCGATGACATAGGCTTTGCCGGTTATCTTGTTTTTGACCACCTGGTATTCCCCCTCCTGCTCGACCGCCGTGAACTGCCCAATAAACCCGGTTTCCCGCAGGGAGATGGTTTCCAGTTTATCGCCGGGTTTGATTCGGCCTTCGAGATTCATCAAGGCCAGCCGCGCCGAGGTTCCGGTGCCGGTAGTGCTTCGGCAGATAACACCGGGGTGCACATAGGTGGCGGAGCGGGAGCGGTAGTATCCCTCGGCCACTTGTTCTACCGGGCCCATGAAGTGCAGGAACGGCAGCGGGCCCACGTCGCCCAGAGTGTAATGGGAGAAACCCCGTTCAGCCTGGATAGCCTCAACGATGGCATGGGCGGTTTCGGCCAGGTGGCGTTCTTCGTCCAGGGTAAGATCGAAGCCCAGTGATTTGGCGTCGACCAGGGCGTAAAAGCCGCCACTGTAGGCCACGCTGTAGCGGACCTGGCCGATGCCGGGCACATTGATACTGGCGTTGTGGGTGTGGATGTAGCTGGGCAGGCCTTCGCAGGTGATGGCTTCCACCACCCCGTCATGCACGGTGGCCTCAATGCTCACCAGGCCGGCGGGGGATTCCAGTTTGAAGTGTTGTTTGCCTTCCTGTTTGCGGACGATACCGGCTTCCAGAACCGCCATTGCCGTGCAGATGGTGTTAGAGCCGGAGTAGATGGGGTAGCCCATGACTTCCATGATGATATATCCGGCGGCGGCTTCCGGATCGGTGGCGGGCACCAGCAGGTCGACAGACATTTCGGGGATGCCGTAGGGTTCTTCCAACAGCAGCCGGCGCAGGCCGTCGGCGTCGTCCCGCAGATATTCCATCTGGGCTCGCACGGTATCGCCGGGCAACGCGGTGATGCCACCGGTCACAATACGGCTGACATCGCCGCCGGCGTGGGTATCCATCAACTGAATGGTGAGTTCCGGTTTCATCCGCCTGCCTCCAGCGCAAAAGGTTGGCCGTGTGCCGGCCATTGGGCATCCGGCACGATGACGATCTTGCCCAGATAATTACCACCCCGATTGACGAAGTACTCCTCCGCCCGGTGCAGCTCCGACAGTTTGAAGGCGCCGTGCAGCACGGGTTTCAGATGGCCGTCGCGTATCCAGGTCATCAGCTGGTTTGCTTCTTCACGGGTGCCGTGGGATACCCCGAAAATCTGCACCTGATACAGGTAGATTCGGGTCCAGAGGATTTCACTGATGTTGCCGCCACTGGCTCCTGCGATGCTCAGGCGCGGGTAGGTGCTGCGGGCGTTCATGTCGAAGATCATGGCATCGATGAATATGTCCGTCATTTCGCCGCCCACCAGATCCATCACCGCATCGAGGGGTTTGCCGCCGGTTTCTTTCTTGACCCGGTCTACAAAGGTGCTCATGTCGTTACGATCCAACACCGCTTCGGTGCCCAGATCGAGCAGGGTTTGGGCTTTGTCTTTCTGGCTCAATGCGTAAGGGACAGCGCCGATGATCCGGCAAAGCTGGATCAGTGCGGTGCCCACGCCGCCGCTGGCACCGGTCACCAACACCCGCTCACCGGCCTGAACGTTTGCGGAGGTGAGCATGTGGTAGGCGGTCTGGTAGGAACACATGCCCATGGCCGCCAGTTCGGCATCGGCCAGCTCAGGGTTGGGGATATGGTGAAACTGATCGGACGGCAGAGCCACGTATTCGGCGTAACCGCCATCGGCGCCATGACCATAGTAGTCCGGAGTGAGATTGATATCGGTGCGGTAGTTGGCGTAGATGTTAAAGTCCAGGAGGCCCCGCTCTCCGATACGGGTTTCACTGACGCCCTCGCCCACCGCCACCACTCTGCCGGCGATGTCGGCGCCCTGAATACGCGGGAACGTCAACGTGGGCTTGCCTCCCATCTGGAACGACGTCATCTCGCCTTTTTTGGTGGGGTAAAGTCCTTCCCGGGCTTTGCGATCGGTGTTGTTCTTGGCGGTGGCGGTTACCTGCACCAGTACCTGACCGGCAGCCGGTTTGGGCACTGATATGTCCTGGTATTCGAGTTTGTCGATGCCGCCATGGCCGGTGAGGACCATGGCTTTCATGGAAGCCGGGATCTCGGACATTGGCTCCTCCCTGTTCTGGTGGTTTCAGTGATCTTCAGAGCATAGGAGAGATCTGGCTTTGTGTCAGGGGGCGTTGGTTCGTGGTTTTATTGCCCATCCGTTGGGTTTGGGGGCGGGCTGGGAGGTGGGGCGTGTTTTTCTTCTGGAAAAAATAACTCGCTTTGCTCAGACATCTTTTTTCCTGCCAGAAAAACACGCCCCACCTCCCGCCGGCATAACTTTGGGGGAAAAGCCATCAACTGAATGGGCTGGTTATCGGGCTATGACTTTGTACACTGGGCGTAGTCGGGGTATTTGTTTGAGGACGACCTGAATGACCGTCATCAGCGGCACCGCCAGCAGAACGCCCACCGGGCCCCAGAGCCAGCCCCAGAAGAAGATGGATACGAAGATGATGACCGGGTTGATGGCCATGCGAAAGCCGTGAATCCAGGGTTCCAGGAAAAAGCCAACAATGGTGGTCAGTAGGATAAAACTCAGCGGCGCGATGGCCATCATCCAAAGCGTATCCAGGGTAATGGCGGAAACCACTGCCAGCAACGCAATCGTGAGCATATTGCCGAGATAGGGGATAAACCGGGCAAGGCCAGCGATCAGGCCCCACATGGCTGGGTCTGGCAAACCGATGGCCCAACAGATGAGTCCGGTAAGCACGCCAACGGATAGGTTACTCAACCCCAGCACGGCGAGATACTGGGCAATCTGTTGCTGGGAGTCGTGGGTGATTCTCAGAACAGTCTTGCGCTGCGGCCTTGGCAGCTGTTTGACGAAGTTAAAGATCAACCTGTCACCGCTCACCAGCAGGAAATAGGTTAGCGCCAGTGCCAACGCCAGGCCCGCCACACCGTTACGGGCTTTGGACATCAGCTGGCTCCGCCAGGATTCCGTTTGCAAGACCACTGTTGTGGGCTTCGACTGATTGTTCTCCGACAGCTCATCCACGGACTTCTCCACCTGCTCCGCTGACTGGCTGACCTTATCGAGCTGGCGCATGATTTCACTGTCACCCACCAACAGCCTGGATATGCCCTCCGGTGCTTTCTGGGCCCACTCGAGCGCCGGGGTTGCAACGGCAGCGCCAATACCCACGATACCTGCAAGCACAACCAACACCAGTACCAGCGAGCTCACCACTTTTGGCAACCGCCAATTCAGGTAGGCTTTCTTCACCAACGGTGAGAGCAGCAAACTGGTCAGTACCGCCAGAACAATAGGCAGGATAATTTGGTGAGCAAGATAGAGTGTGTACAGGATGCCCAGGATAAACAGGCCATAGATGGGCGTAGAGAGCTCAGCCAGCACACTCTTCCCGGACGGGTTCTCGGGAGAGCGGTTTTCTGTTGAGGAATCATCCATGCTGTTTCAATACCTTCAGATCAGGATGGCGCCGTGTCATCGACAACGCCGGTTAGGCCCGCAGAAGCGGGTTGCACGTAGCTAGCTAGTGTAGCGTTCCAGCATCTTGCTTGCATTATCAAACAATTACCATTCGCCCGAGCACAAAACTGAACCGGGGGCATTGCCGACAGCGTATACAAAGTCACCAAGCCTGAGTTGAACCGGAGAACCAGATGCCACCACGTTACGACACCCTTTTCTACGACGGACATTGCCCACTGTGCGCCAAGGAAATCCGTACGCTCAGAAAGTTACAACGTGGCGACCTGATTTTTGCCGATATCCACGAGCAGAATGCGCACAACGCACAGTTGCCAACACGTGAAGAACTTCTTAAACGATTGCACCTGATGACCTGGAGTGGTGAATGGGTGATCGGCTTGCCGGCCAATGTTCGTGCCTGGTCTCACACGCCGTTTGGCTGGTTGCTCAAGCCTCTGTTGTGGCCAGTGGTTTACCCGGTCGCAAAACGGGTGTATGAAGGCTGGGCTGATCGCCGGTTCGAACAGAAGTACGCCTGCTCCGTTGGCCCATCGTAAACAACATTTATTGCAGTAGGCATTGAATTTTCTGGTGAGAGTGAATCTTTGATGGGGAGTGCCCGCCAGCTACTTTGGCTGGCGGGAGTTACTGACACTTAACCCGATGAGCAGGGTCCACCGGTATAGCGACAGTACACCTACGCCAACTGGCTGATCTCTGCCCCTTCCGGAATCAGAGACGGCGCCTGTGGTTCCCGGCCCTTAAGCATATTCGCGAGGCGCCGCTCACGAACCGTATGAACGGAAGGGTCAAGCCTCAGAACTTTCAGTGGCAGCGGATCCCCTTCCTTGAGTTTGTCGAACAGCTCAGCCTTATTCAGATAGAAAGCACCACTGCAATTTTGACCGTTAAACTGAAAATCAAACTCAACCAACAGATTGCATTGGTAGTGTCCCTCGTCCAATGGCCGGTTGTGTTTGTCATACTCCTGGTGAAACTGGCAGTCCGCCTCTTTTCTGGTCAGAACGCCATCTACCTCCACACCGTGTTTACGCAACAGGGCCTGTTCGTAGTAATAGCTGATGCTTGAGTAGGCAGTGACAAACGAAGAAATGAACAGGGCCAAACCTATCAACGCGAAAAAGGCTCCGAAGATCATGGCGCCCCACTCGCCAAAGCCCAGGTAGAAAACGCCTCCCCCAACAATTCCGAAAACGAGCCCCATGCCCAGCAACATGAAAAAGAAGTCGAGATGATCTTTTACCGCTGCCCTTAGAAGCGGCCAGTCAGTAGTGCCTTTTCTGCGCATGTTGGTCTCCGTCAGGGTCGAAAAAACTAACCGGCTAACTTGGGCAGAAATGACGTGTTCACCCAGTAACGTTTGAGGTTGGATTCATCAACCAGAACCGGCACTGTCTCCTGCTGGATGTGATCGCTGGGATCAAACCACAGGTTGTCGCTTCGAAACACATGCAGCTCCCCCGTTTGCGGGTGTTGCCACTGGCAAACAATGCGAAAAGGATTCCGGCCGTTGACCGTGAGGCTGGTGTTCTGCTCAACCGACGCAAAGTTTGCGAGTACTTCAGTGCCATGCTGCTCCAGGTAGGCTTTTGAACGCCCCTTCAGAACACCAAACAGCACCATCCCGCCACCGACCAACGCAAATACCAGGCCGAGCCCACCAACGATCAATGACATCCCCCACAGGGAAAAGAAACTGTTGATCTGCGCATTCTCCGGCGCCGAGGGCTCATAAAGTACAGAAACCCGCTCACCGCGCCTGAAGGAGGGAGGGTTTGAACCGGAACGCGACTGAAACACGATCTCTCGGCCACTGGCATCCTGAAATGCCACGACCGGATAGTAGCTGGTGGAATCACTGGAGCGGGAATATACAAGCTCAGTCACTATCCCGCTGGTTTCAGTCGCCCGGTCGATGAACGCGGAGGTGCTGTTGTAACTGGCAAAGGCGCCAAACAGCATGGCTGCGCCGATGGCAGTGAAGGTGTACTTGAGGATTTTCAGGGTTTTCATTTTTTCGTTCCTTGAAACTCATTGTCGACTATGTTGAACATCGGATTGAATCAAGCATCCTGACCCGCTTCTTTCGCACGATTAGACTAATCGTAGAAATCCTTCAGAGATTCGATCCACATCCAATGTTCTGGCTTACCGAACTCACGGCAGTTAACGCAACGCAGCTTGCCCGGTGCGTAAAACTCAATTTCAAGGGTATGTCCTGAAATATCTGCTTTATCCGAACCACATCCATCCACGAAACTACTGGCAAATACGTGGAACCGATCTCCAACCCCACAATGGTTGAATGTGTTAGAAAGCGGGCGGCCCAGGACGTTAACCATGAACATCCCCGTTTTGGAAATAATTACCCGTGCAGGTTTGTTGAAGCGCCTCTCATGATCCTGATAGTGGGCTACAAAATTTGCTCCCTGTTCCACTGCATAGTCTGGGTAATAGACACCCCAATGAGCCTCGGGAATCGGAGTCGATTTGGAGCTGGTCCACACGGCCGGGTTGACGAGAACCGGGATTGCAAGTGCAGCGGCAAGAGCGCCAAACATCGGCAACCGGCGATTCCATTCTGAACTCAGCGCGGGAAGTAGCTGAAAAGCTAGACCGAACCAACCTATTAGCAAGCAACTTGCGAGAACAATCCTACCTTCGAAAAAAAGGGTGACAAATACGAAAGGCCAGGCCAGAAGCCCAATCAGCAAGCCTTTACCCAAGACAGTGATACGATCTCCATCTCGAAAAGGCACATTGAAAACGACGGTCAACCATCCGGCCAAGCTGCTCACAAAGAAGACAATCAGAAACCCGATGTTCAGAATCCCGTTCTCGATTTCCAGAAGAGAATACCCTGAACCGCCGGCCAGTGTCGTCGTCACATAGCTGAGAAGAACGAGCGTTGAGGGTAAGAGGAGAAAGGCTGAAATAGAGCCTGTAAATAAATCTGTGTAACTGCCCATCCCATTACAGGTGACCGTCCAGACGGTCACCGAATTCGATAATAAAGCGATTCAATGCCGGCTTCCAATCACGGATCGGCATCGTCCATTTCTTTGAGGCCTGCTGGATCGCCAGGAAGGCCACTTTCAGTGCCGAGTCATCGCTGGGGAACAGCTTACGGCGCTTGGTGGCTTTGCGGATGACGCTGTTCAGCGACTCAATGGCATTGGTGGTGTAGATCACTTTTCGGATGGCCGGAGGATACTCGAAGATGGTGATCAGGTTGTCCCAATGGCTGTGCCAGGATCGGGAGATCTGTGGGTACTGACCGTCCCAGCGTTCTCCGAAGGCCTCCAACGCCTGCCGGGCTTCGTGTTCCGAGGCAGACTGGTAGATCTGCTTCAGATCGGCCGTCACGGCCTTATAGTCCTTCCAGGACACGTAGCGCAGCGAGTTGCGAACCATGTGCACGATGCACAGCTGCACCTTGGTCTGAGGGTACTCAGCAGCAATAGCATCCGGGAAGCCCTTGAGGCCGTCCACGCAGGCGATCAGGATGTCCTCCAGACCACGGTTCTTCAGTTCCGTCAGTACCGACAACCAGAACTTCGCGCCTTCGGTCTCGGCCAGCCAGAGGCCTAGCAGCTCCTTCTGGCCTTCCATGTTGATGCCCAGGGCCAGGTATAGGGACTTGTTGATCACCCTCTTGTCCTGACGAATTTTCAGCACGATGCAGTCCAGATAGACGATGGGATAGATCGGATCCAGCGGACGGTTCTGCCACTCCTGAACCTGCTCGATCACCCGCTCCGTCACCTTGGACACCAGAGTGGCCGAGATGTCGGCGTCATACATCTCCTTGAAGGCGTCCACGATATCCCGGGTGCTCAGGCCCTTGGCGTATAGCGCCAGGATCTGGTCATCCATCTGGGTCAGGCGGGACTGGCCCTTGCGGACGAACTGAGGTTCGAAAGAGCCATCACGGTCACGGGGAGCCTCTATCGGCACATCTCCGTGCTGGCCCTTCAGGCGCTTGGCGGTATAGCCATTTCGACTGTTGCCGGTGCCACGGCCTTCAGGCGCATGCTTCTCGTATCCGAGATGCTCGTCCAGTTCGGCATTGAGGGCGGTCTCGACCGTCAGTTTGACCAGTTGCTGAGTGAGGGCTCCGAGATCTTTTTCAGACTTGATGTCCTTGGCCAGCTCGGCGGCCATAGCTTTGAGTTTTTCTTGGTCCACTTGTGTACCCACGATGGTATCCTTTTGAAAAGATTACTCAGTCGTGAGCAGTTACACAATTTGGTTTACAGCCTCCTGAAATATACTGCATTAATAGTAACGTCCCTGTTTTGCTCCACTAAAAGTTTCCCGTGCTTCCTTTGCCCTCACAAATACGATACCCAGTCAGTGAGGCCCCACTTAGCGATGTGGAGGAGTTTCCTTGTAATGGTCAGTTAATAGGTTCCGGCTTATTTACCACGCAACGAAATCCCTGATAGGGATGGTATAGTCGTCCACTCGACCCACATCCTGCAGAAACGCCACAAACTCTCCCCAAGTTACTTCTGTCTTGAGAATTGAAAAGCTCTCGATCTCCGCCAGCTTTGGTGGCTTGTTGACATCGGAGATTGGGTTAAAAAGCACTCCCGATTCGTTTTCAACATCTCCCAGCCAAAACTCGCCGCCTTCGACAAGGAACAGATTGCTTTTGGCACTTGTGAGCACCCCATCGATTTTAATATCGGAAGGCGCTTGAGGTGAGGAGCAACCAGTTGAAAGGGCAAGGAGCAACATCACACAACCATTCCGCGCCCTCAATTTATTGGCTCCGGGTGGTTGATGACGCAGCGGAAGCCCATACCTGCAAAATCTACGGGTCGACCACCCCGCGCGAAAACAGTCCCACCGCCTCCAAACCAGTCGCCACGGCCGCCCCAATCTCGCACCGTTTTACTGGGCAGTCCCTCACCGGACGGTGAGTCTGGGCCTCGCGGATTATCATAAGGAGCATATCTATAGTAATCCTCCTGAAACCAATCCTGCGTCCATTCCGCTACGTTTCCCGTCATGTCGTATAGGCCTAACGGATTTGGTGGGTAGCTGCCAACCGGGCGCCGCTCGAACTTCAGCGAAGAGTGCATTAGGGTGTTGCCAGAGGGCGGTATCGAAGGGTCAACATACTCTTTTGGGCGGCGCAGGTAGGGATCCCTCTCGACATCTCCTGTATCCGTGGCATAGGGCACCTCCCTCCCCCGGCTTCGAGCCGCATACTCCCACTGGGCTTCGGTAGGCAAAGCAAAAGGCAGCCCGGTACGTTCTGCGAGCCAAGCGCAATACCCCTCAGCCTCTCCGTAATTTGGTACTCGGGCGGGCTTCCGGTAATAGTTCGGTGACAAGGGGTCATCCGAGACTAACAAATACTTTTTGAGCGTAAATTCTTCTGCGTACAGGTGACGTCGATCGAGTTCTTCGTAGTAAACCGCCATCTCGCCCCAAGTCGTCTCGTATCGAGATATGGAGTAACTATCGACTCTAACTTTGACTACAGGGCGGCTATGGTCAGTCAGAGTCACGTAAGGGCTACCGTCAGGCTTCCCAATATCTCCAAGAACGAACTCACCGCCTTTCACAAACACCTGATTGTCTGTTGCCTGTTCCAGTACGAGAGAAACTGGATCATCCTCGCCGCAGCCAGAAATAAACACTTGCACTACCACCAAACAAGCTACTTTCAGTGGATCAACACCCGACATCTATCAACGCCTCCTAAGCTATCCCGCATATTCGACAGGCATTAAATGGGTCCATTTTGACTGGTCTACCCGCGATTGCGACTTTACTCCTCAGCTCATAAATGAATAACCTTTGATCAGCTTCACCTTTTCCTAAGAACTCAAATAGGCGATCAAGGTTCACTTGAAAATCCTCACGATTGGCAACGCCCTCCGGATTCATCCGAAATACCGTTTCTTCGAAATCACGCCAACTCTGAAACGATGCAAGAATCTCACTCACAGCTTGAATCTTTATATCGTTACTACTCCAAATGTCGGGGGTAACCCACCAATCGTAGAGAATATTGTCCAAGACTATGCCTTTGACTTCCGGAGGGGAATGCAAGAAAACGGCGTTCTCTTCTAGAGCGAGATCACTGACAACATTTTGAGCAAGCTCTGCTCCCAACCGCTCACGATTCCGTCCAACGAATACATCTTCTACAAACTCAGCAAGCCCCGCCACCAAGCTCGTTGAAAACTCCTGAGCTGCCGCAACAGCAGTTAGCCCACGTCCTAATGCAAACAAGCTCATCCGTTTATACCAACCGAACGCTTCCGACTCAGGATCGAATAACTCCAAATGCCTGAAGTCCACATCAAGCAACGCGTTATATACAAAATGCAGCATTCGCATAATTTTATGGGTTTCTACTTCCAGAAGAAAACTTCCTGAGGCTCCGACACCCACGACGAGCCCCGCATGGACATTGCAGTAGAACTTTCCTGTGTTATCACTGAATAACAACCGAATATTAAGCTCCGCTCCCGCGCCAAACGCAGCCTCGACCTTCTTCCCGATACTGCAGAGCTTATCCCACTCTCGCGCTTCAGTTAGAACATCTCTCCAGCGCAGCTCACCTGAAACTTCACACCCGCCTCGGATACCCGCAAATACACCACCTTCTATCTCTGCTTTCTGCCCGTTCTGCCTAGCAGCAATTCCTTTTATAGTTGGGAGGCCATCGGTAGTAGATACATGAACATTACCGGCAACAAGTGCTGAGGCTCCGGCAAATCCCGAAAGCGAAGCCATAATCGCCGCCTGAAAATGCCCCAGCGAAGCAATTCTCCGCTCGCCGTCCCAACCGCCAACCCGGTAAGGGATGTGAATTTCAGACCGATTATTCACAGGAAACGCCTGCTCTATACCCACTTTTCCTTGAGCCAGAGCAAACTGCCCTTCTAACTTCGCTTGAAAGTGAACTTTGCCTTTTCGCGGATCAAACTCACCAGAAGCACTTGAACCCGCAGCAAAACGCATAAACTGAGCCTCTGCCGAAGCATCAAAGCCAGTTTCGTCAACCGCTTGTTGTCTTGCCTCGGCATCACCCCAAATAGACCAGGACGCCTCATCGTAGAACTTGTTCAATGTCGTCATGAGGGCACCATTCTGGTCTGGCTCCCACAATTTTGCGTTGAACTTGATGTTCAGCTCACTTCGAATAGCATCTCGAAGCTTTGCCGGATCAACACCATTCTCGGTTAACCATCCATCACTCCGCGCTCGGTCTCTGGCAGCTATGGAATAACGTCGCTCGTGAAACTTCATTTTGTCTGAACGCACGTACGTTTTATGCTTGTTACCGGCGAGCCTCTTGATCTCGGTTATCGGCGGTATGCTCTGCATATCGTTAGTAAGAACAGAGCGAGCTTCCAGCTCCTCTATAAGGCGCTCTTTCTCTTCCTGCACTTCTGACAGCGACTGGCCTTCACCATCAGCCGGACTCAATTCGGAATCCTCATCGCCGTCGTCGAGCTCGTCCAGCCTTGCATAAAACTCGTTCATCGGGCCGCAAACGAACTCTTCTTCCTCAAGCCACTCGGAGAGCTCCTCTTCCGTCAACAGGATCAACTCATCAGAGCCTGTGACATGGACAACTTCCACAATTTCTTCTGCACATGGCGGTTCCTGAGCAACCTGTCCGACCTCGCAGCTGGAGAAATTTGCATCGTTCGCAGCGGGAAGTTTGAGCCGCTGCCCGGGAAAAATCCGATCAGGATTGTCGATATCCGGATTCAGTCTCAGGAGGCTGCTTAAGGTAGTTTGGTGTCGCTGTGCAATTGCACTGAGGGTGTCGCCGGACTTGACGGTATACTCGGAACTCATGAGGCAACTCCATATGCCAAACGTTTATCCACTTCACTCAAGCGCATACCTGCTGGCATTTCAGGACTGGACAAAATAGCCTGAAATTCTGGATGCTCAATGCGCTCTCCGTGCACTACAGCTAGCTCTGCAAATCGGCTTACGTCTTTCTCTGTACGGAACCCAAACGAGCTGGCCTGCTGAATCAGTGCATTCAGCCTGGATGCATCGTTCAGGGAAAGGTATTGGGCCAACCGGGTCACGAACTCGTCTTTGGCCATAGCGGCCAGGGCCTCAATATGGTGATCAGCAAGAACAAACCAGCCTTCTTCAGAAGCCGGCCTGGCTGGTCTCTGGCCATCGGCACTGAATCGCCGCCATTGACCATCAGTTTGGAAAGCCAGCCAGTCTGTTATCGGGCCACTGAATTGGTCTCGCTCTAGATCACTGAACGCTCCCATCAACCTGACCAGCTGCTTTGGGGAATAGAACCTGAGATAGGAATAGCCACCATCATGCAACTTGACGCTCAACAGGCTCCGCAAATGATCGGCCAATACGGACAGGATCTCGTCTGCCATCAGGACAACGGCATGGTCCTGCCACCTTACCTGCTCTGACCATATTCGCGATGATGGCGAAGGCTTTACAAGGCAGGGGCTCACCTCGATGACCGACTCATGGGGCGTGCCAAGGTACAGGTATTCGAGTTCCGGCTGATCATCGTATTCATAGATGAATCTGGGAGCATCAAATACCGCACCATCAATCAGTAGCCATGCTCGCTCAATGGTCTTCTCATCCAGGCTCATCATGCAATGTCTCCCTCACATGCACAGGCGTCCATGGCACAAGTACCATCTGGTTGGCGGCCGCATTGCTTCACAAGAGCAACATCCTTTTTAGCTGCGGATTTCAACGCAGGCACCGAGGCTGCAGAAGGCCCCGCTGTCGCTCTGGTGCCGGTTTCCGCCACCAGCACAGGTTCATCGTTGGCCGTTAATTCGTTCAAACTCTCGGGCAACAACGGCCCCGTGACCCCAACCCCACTACCACTCCCAGGCCCACCCCCGGAGTTCATCCGCACCAGCGGCCCAGAAATCGTCACCCCACTCGGGTCCACCTTCACAAAGCTGCCGCCGGCTTTAAGCGTTACCTCAGCGCCGGCTTCAATCACAATTTTCATACCAGCCTTGTGATGGATTTCGGTGCCGGCTTCCACCAGTTGGTTTTTGCCCTGCTTGCTGTGGTGGCTGCCGTTGACGTTAAGGCTGTAGTCGGCGCCGATGCTTTCCCGGTGTTCGCCTTCGGTGGTGTGGTGGCTGTTGCCTTTGGTGTGGCTGAAGCGGTTGTTCTCCACCGTCAGGTGGCTGTCGTTCTTGATGACTTCGGTGCGGTTGTTTTCGGTCAGCAAGTCCAGGTCTTTCTGGGCGTGAACGTAGATTTGCTCTTGATCAGCTTCGTCTTCAAACCTGAGTTCGTTACTGCCCTCACCCTTGTGGGTCTTGGTTTTCAGAGTGGTTCTTGTTTTGTGTTCCGGCAGCGCGTAGGGCGGTGTGTTGGTGGCGTGGTAAGTCCTTCCAGTGATGATGGGCTGGTCCGGGTCGCCGTCCAGGAAGGAAACTATTACTTCATTGCCGATTCTGGGCAGGGCCATAAAGCCGTATTGGCCGCCGGCCCAACCTTGGGCCACACGCAGCCAGGCGCTGGAGTGTTCGTCGTTTTTCGAATAGCGGTCCCAGGGGAAACGAACTTTCACCCGGCCGTACTGGTCACAGTGGATCTCTTCACCCTCGGGGCCGGTGACGATGGCCATCTGGGGGCCGTCCATCATGGGTTTGTGTTCGCACACTGGCCGCCAGGTTTTGTCGGCCGGGATGGCGGTGAAGTCGTTGTGGTAGCTGGTGGGTTCGCTGCCACCCTCTTCTTCCATGGCCTGGGGCTGTTTGCCGGTGTGGGTGATGGCGGTCAACAGCCATTCCCGGTTCAGGCTCTGGCTGTCGTGTTCCTCCAATTCCACTTTGGCGCCGGGGGTGAAGTCCGGGCGGTTGCTTTCGCCCTTGGCCAGGGAGGCGTCGTTTCTCAGGGCGTCCAGTTTGGCCTGGGTGAAGGGCTGGCCACTGGCGTCAGCCTTGTAGCGGCCGGGGTAGTCGTAGTGTTGGTAGTCTTCACGGTGACTTACCTCACCTGCACTGTGCTCGTGCATCAGGGCGTAGGCGGGGTTCTTGAAGGTGTAGTCTTTCATGGCCACGGAGGCGGCTTTGATGCGCTCTTCGTAGGCGAAGCTGAACACGCAGGCCTGTTTGCTGCTGCCGCCGGCCTGGGTGTTGCAGGGCACCGGGTCCAGTTTCGGGGCGTCGCCGTGGTGGTCGGCGATGATTAACGCCGGTTGTTCTTCGCCATCCACGCTGCCGTGCTGGTAACGGTAATGCCAGCCTTCTTCGGCGGCCAGTCGTTCAATGAACTGCAGGTCGCTTTCCCGGTGCTGGACGCAGTATTCCCGTTCTTCAGGGGGGCGTTTGAAGTCGAACACGGTATCAATGATGCCCCGCTCTTCGAGCAAGGTGCGCACGATCGCTTCGGTGGTCTGGGTCTGGAAGATGCGGCTGTTGTGCATCAGGCCCAGGCGCCAGGCCGGGGGCTGGATGACCACTTGATAGGCGGTGCGGCGGTGGCCGGTGTTGCCCCGGACGAATTCGTTGACCACGCCGGTGAAGCGCCGTAACGGCTGGCCGTCTTGCCACACCACCAGGTCTACCGGTTGTTCCAGGATATCCGCCGCTTGCACGTCTGGGTCAGTACTGGCCAGATGCACACGGCCCTGAAACAGCTGGGAGAGGCTTTCGGTCAGCGCGAAGCTGACGACAACGAAATGATCTGAGGGGAATTCGCCTACACGGGCGGTGAACTGCAATCCGCTTGCCTGGGGCATGACTTCGGTCCCTGAAGATTGATGATGAACTGCTTACTCGTCCTGAGCGTGCATGAGTATAACCAGTGTGGATTGTAAGGCCAACCTTGCATCTGCCCACAACTGCGACTTTTGTTGAACTCTGTGAACGGTTACTCTTGTCCCAATGCCTACAACAAGAGAGCAACCATGGCCATGTACACCATTGAAATCAGTGAGACTTTTAATGTCCCTCGCAAAAAGGTATTCGCCCTGTTTGCAGATCACCAGCGTTTCGGAAAAATGCTTGGCGCACCGGTCAAACGGATCAAAGACAGTGACCAGGCAGACCCGAACGGCCTTGGCTCTGTGCGCAAGATCGGCATCGGCCCCCTCTCTCTGGAGGAAACCGTACTGAACTTCGAGCCCGAGACGCTGATTGAGTACGCCATCACCAGCATGAGCCCGATAAAGAACCATCTGGGCAGGATTCGCTTTTCGGACACTCCGGATGGCCAAACCCAGCTGAACTACACCATCACCTTTGAAGACATAGTGCCGTTTTCCGGGAAAGTGGTCAGCGTCGCTCTGGAGCAGGGCCTGCGCCGGGGCATCAAACGGGTCCCCAAGCTGGCTTGATGCCATGAGAGCCCCGGCCCGGGCAGCCGGCGTGACAAACCGTTACTTGATGAATATCAGATAATTGACCTGAGGCAACACTTCACATTTGTCAATTCTGTAACCTCCCGCGCAACTTGCAATATCCGGCCATCAGGGGGCCTGACCGGGCTTCCTGATGGCACAACCAATCCTCTGCGGGAGAGCGAAATGGCGGCTGAACCGATTGTGCTTTTCGACAACGGACACCACAAGTGCCTGATGTTTGATTCACTGGTGACTGGCGAAGGCGTCCAGTCGAACCAGTTCCTGGTTGTCGATGGCAAACATGAAGCCCTGATTGATCCCGGCGGAGACCTCACTTACACGCCGCTCTCGGTAGCTGCTTCGAAGTATATGAACATCCGCGATATGGATTATGTTTTTGCGTCTCACCAGGACCCAGACATCATCGGCGCCATCGATCGCTGGATTGTTCACACTCGCGCCAAGATTGTGACTTCCAAGCTGTGGGCCAGATTCCTGCCACACCTGGTGTCCAGTTATGTCACCAATCAGCTCAGTGGAAGCGTTTACGACCGAATTGTCAGCATTCCTGATGGCGGCGCCAACGTCCGGTTCGGTGACAGCTACCTTCAGTGCCTGCCTGCGCACTTCATGCACTCCGTGGGCAACCTGCAGTTCTATGATCCGGTCTCCAAGATCCTGTTCTCAGGCGATCTTGGCGCCTCTATGGGCGGTGAAGATGACCACGAGCCGGTCAAGGATTTCGACAAGCACATCCCCAATATGATCGGTTTCCATCGGCGCTACATCGCCTCCAAGAAGGTGTGCGGCCTTTGGGCCAATATGGTTCGCGGCATGGATGTGGCTATGATCGTGCCCCAGCACGGCAAGCGTTTCGAGGGGCCGGTGATGGTTGACCGCTTCCTGAACTGGGTCAGCGAGATGGACTGCGGGATTGATCTGGTTTCACAGGATAACTACCGACAGCCGGTGGAATACGTCTGATTCGCTCGGTTTATGGTTCCGTGAATCACGGCTGGCGCGTAGCCTGTGCTCGTGCCAGCCATTCATCGGCCAGATTTTCGTCTCTGGGCACACCCAGGCCCTGGCGATAGGCACTGGCCACTTCCTCCATGCCGATGGCATCGCCAGCTTCCGCGGCTTCCAGATACCACTGGAACGCCTTTTCCAGGTTCTTCTCGGTTCCTAGGCCGGCGGCATACATGTTGGCCACATTCAGCATGCCCTGGCTGTTGCCCCGCTCAGCCAGCTCGCAGTAACGATCAAACGCTTCGTCGTATTGCCCCATTTTGTATACCGCATAGGCCTGCAACGCCTTGACCATATCCCGGGCTATGCGGGTTTGTTCATCATTTTCCTGGGCACTGATCCCCGTAACGGGTGCCAAGGCCATGACAATAACCAGTAAAACCGTTGGCCGGACAACGTTCATAGCGAAACTCCACCGAGACTGATACACCCTGACACGCTAACAGCCGGTGCCCACCACGTCGCCGCTACCAAAGCATCATTCAACTGGTACCTTCGAACCACCAGCCAGCAAAATAGGCTGTCACCGAGGCCGCTAGTTGAGTAAAATCCGTCCTTTTACCGAGAGCACGAGAGGCACCACAGATGGGCAGAGCCTACCAGAACCGCAAAGAATCCATGGCCAAGACGGCTGCGGCAAAAACCAAGGTCTACAGTAAGTACGGTCGGGAAATCTACATGAGCGCCAAGTCTGGCGGCACAGATCCCCAGGCCAACCTGTCGCTTCGCGGACTCATTGAGCGGGCAAAGAAAGACCAGGTTCCCGCACACGTGATTGAAAAAGCCATCGACAAAGCCAAGGGTGGCGCGGGCGAAGATTACTCCCCGGCTCGTTACGAGGGTTACGGCCCCGGCAACTGCATGGTGATTGTCGACTGCCTGACCGACAACCCCAACCGCACTTTCGGCGATGTGCGCCTGGCCTTCACCAAAACCAAGTGCAAAATCGGCACCCCTGGTGTTGTGGCACACATGTTTGACCATTGCGCCATTTTCGCCTTTTCCGGCCAGGATGAAGAGGCCGTTCTGGAAGCATTGATGGAAGCCGATGTAGATGTAACCGACATCGAAAACGAAGATGGCAAGATCACTGTTTTTGCCCCCAACACCGAATACGCCAAAGCCAAACAGGCCCTGGAATCGACGTTTGAAGGCATCGAGTTTGATGTTGACGAAATCCAGTTCCTGCCCAAAACCACCACCGTGGTGGAAGGCGACGATATTCCGATGTTCGAGAAGTTCCTCGACATGCTGAACGATCTGGACGACGTTCAGAACGTGTTCCACAACGCGGAACTCCCGGAAGAGTCATAAGAGTTGGAGCTGGCTATGGCTGGAACACAAACACCCCACAAAACCCGCGTCGTGATCCTGAAAACCGGGTCTACCTACCCTCAGATCAGGGATCAGTTCGGGGACTTTGATGCCTGGTTTGCGCGGGCACTTTCCAGCCATTTAGAACTCACGATTGCAGACGTCACTCAAGCACCGCCGCCTGGGCAACCTGGCGACTGGCAAGGCATCGTCATTACGGGTTCACCGGCGATGGTGAGCGAGCGTGCGGCCTGGAGTGAAACGACGGCAGCGTGGGTTCGGCAAGCGGTTGAAGCGGGCGTTCCGCTTCTGGGCGTGTGTTATGGGCACCAATTATTGGCCCACGCGCTTGGCGGCAAAGTGGATTACCACCCTGGCGGCCGGGAGACCGGCACCCAGTCGGTTACCCTGTTTGACAGCGCCCAGCACGACCCACTGTTCAGCCAGCTGCCGAAACAGTTCCCGGCCCAACTGACCCACAAGCAGTCAGTAATAGAGCTGCCACCGGGCGCTGTGCTTCTGGGCCGATCCACCTTTGAACCCCATCAGGCCTTCCGGGTTGGCAAGAATGCCTGGGGTGTTCAGTTTCATCCGGAATTCGACGAACAGATCATGAAAGCCTACCTGGAAGTCCAGTACCCTGATCTTGAGACCGAAGGCCTGGACGCAAACGCCTTGCTGAGTTCCGTTCAGCCAGCGCCGGAGGCCAGCCAATTGCTCCGGCTTTTCGCCGACTGGGTGATGATGCAGCAGCACTGAACCAGCACCCATGCCCATTCGATGGAACGAACCCACCATGATCCTCAAGTTCATTGTCGGCGTTGTCCTGCTCAGCCTGATCGGCCTTGGCCTATGGCATTCTTTCAAACCACTTCCACCCGGCATTCGCTATCAAGGCGATGCGGCACCACTGGAAGACGCTGAACTTCTGACAGATACCACCCGACATTTCAGTGACGGGCAGTCAACGCTGGATCATGAGATATTCGATGAAATCTTCCGCCTGATCGAACAGGCCGAAACCTTTATCTTGCTGGACATGTTTCTGTTTAACAGTACCGGCCCCGAGGACATCCACCTTCGCCCCCTGGCCGAACAGCTCACCCAGGCTTTGCTTGAGCGTAAAGATGCTCGACCAAACATGGATATTGTTCTGATTTCAGACCCCTTGAACACCTTCTACGGGGGCACCCACTCACCTCACTTTGATACGCTGTCTGCCGCTGGCATTGAGGTTGTGGTCACTGATCTGGAACCGCTGCGTGACAGCAACCCCGCATGGTCATCCCTGTGGCGATTGTGTTGCCGGTGGCTGGGCAACAACCCGGATGGTGGCTGGCTGCCCAATGCCCTTGGCAACCAGCCCGCCACCATCCGCAGCTACCTGGCGCTACCGAATTTCAAAGCCAATCACCGGAAGCTTCTGGTGGCCGACGAAGGCGACCGGTTACGGGCGGTTGTCACCTCCGCAAATCCCCACAACGGCAGCAGCCGGCACAGCAATATCGGTCTGGCCTTCAGTGGCCCCGCAGTTATGGATGTTATCCGTAGCGAACAGGCGGTTATCCGGATGTCCGGTGTCGACAGCAGCACACTCGAGCGCTGGCTGGAACGGACGCCTCGACACAGCCAGTTGCCCGACCATTCACAGGGCACCCTCAAGCTTCTGACCGAATCCGCCATCCGGGACGCTGCTCTGGATATGATCAATCGAAGCCAGCCGGGGGAGCAGTTAGACATGGCCATGTTCTACCTCTCCCACCGCCCCATTATCAACGGGCTGCTGGAAGCGCAACGCAGGGGCGTCGAAATCCGCCTGCTGCTGGATGCCAACAAAGATGCCTTTGGCCACGAGAAAAACGGCATTCCCAACCGACCTGTTGCCCGTGAACTGCACGAAGCCGGCATTCCGGTGCGCTGGTGCAACACCCGGGGCGAGCAGTGCCACAGCAAACTTGTCATCTACCGTGGGCAGAATGAGCAAATCGAACTGCTGCTGGGCTCCGCCAACTTTACCCGTCGTAATCTGGATGACCTGAACCTGGAATCCAACGTGTGGCTGGCCGTGCAACAGGATGACCCTGTCGCGCAGAAGGCCAACGCCTTCTTTGACGACTACTGGACACACGGCCCGGACAACGAGCAGGCCCTGAGTCTGCCCTATTCAGCCTGGGCCGATCACTCCAGGCGCAAATACTGGCAATACCGGATTATGGAAGCCACGGGACTCTCCACATTCTGAGCTTTAGCATGAAAGCGTGAACGTTTTGTATGTTGAATCAGTACACATTCCCATCTAAGGTTTTTCGATAACCCAAGAACCAAGGAGTCTGATATGAACAGCCTGAGACGTCACATGAAGCAGCTTTCCCTGATCATGGTCATCTTGATGTCGTTCGCAACCACCTTCTCCGTCTCGGCCCATGCCGGCATGGTGGGCACAGGCGAGCTGATTCAGCAGCAACAGACGGACCTTGACCGCCAACAACTGCTGGACATGCTCGAAGACCAGAACGTGCAGGACAAACTGGCCCAGATGGGTGTCAGCGAAGCTCAGGTTGTCGAACGTATCCAGAATCTGACACCGGCTGAACTGGCAGACTTCGAGCAACAACTGGCTGAGGCCCCCGCCGGGGAAGGCGTTGTTGGCGTTATCGTGCTGTTCCTCCTGGTATTCATCATCACTGACATGCTGTGTGCCACGAACCTGTTCTCCTTCATCAATTGCATTCGTTGACACCTTCCGCCCCCGCCAACAAGCCCGGCCTTGCCGGCAGGTTTGCAGCCCTTCTGGGGCTGATCCTGCTGGCAGGCTGTGCCAGCACACCGCCCTGGCCAGAAACACCAGCCCCCACGCCACAAGGCGATACGGTGCTGGACCAGGCGTTGCTGGATCATGTCCCTTTCTATCCTCAGGAAAAGTACCAGTGTGGGCCGGCCTCATTGGCAACCATGCTGAACACACAGGGCCTGGCAACGGACCCTGAAATCCTGAAAGAACTGGTTTACCTGCCCGGCCGCCAGGGTTCACTGCAAGTTGAAATGGTCGCTGGCGCCCGTTCCCACGACATGGTGGTGTATCCACTAAGGCCAAACCTTGAGGCGGTACTGGGCGAGGTGACCGCCGGCAATCCGGTTCTCATTATGCAGAACCTGAGATTCAACTGGTGGCCGCAATGGCACTTTGCCGTGGTGGTGGGCTACGACAGTGAAGAGGAAGTCCTGATACTGAACACAGACACCCGGCGCCATTACCGGATGCCCTACAAGGTGTTTCACGCCACCTGGAACCGGGCAGACCGATGGGCGGTGGTCATTCTGCCGCCAGATTCACTACCAGCGACAGCGGAAACCCTGCCCTATCTGCGAGCGGCCCACGATCTCGAAAGCACCGGGCACACCCGGGCCGCTCAGCAAGCCTATCAGGCCGCCGAACAGCAATGGCCAGACCAACCCGCACCGATCATGGCCCAGGGCAACCTGGCTTACGACCAGGGCAATGCCGAGGGCGCGGCATCACACTTCCTGCGCGCCGTTAACCGCTTTCCTGGCTTCTCGGAGGCCTGGAATAACCTGGCCTACGCCCTGAGCGCCCGGTCTTGCCCAGAGCAGGCCAGCAAGGCTATGGCCTGCGCGGCAAACCTGAACCCGGAACGTTTTGGCCAGGCACCGGAGCTGCCAAAAGGCACAACCGGAGGTAGCCGAAGCTCGTGCCCGCCGATACCGGATTGCCCCGCTGACACGACAGAGCGCTAGCCCGGCTTGCGAATCAGCACCACGTCTTTACGAGGCACTTCATACTGCCAACCGTAGCGGCCAGCCAGCCAGGCGAACGTCTGTTCCCGATAAAACACCACGTGGGTTGGGTCGCGCCGATAGTGCCATTGATCAAACCGATCATCGTCGGTCTGGAAGCACGTCATAATCCCGAGCCAGCCTTCCGGCATGAGTAGTGAATCCA
The DNA here is from genome assembly GCF_050707965.1 of Marinobacter sp. KM021. Classification (NCBI taxonomy): domain Bacteria; kingdom Pseudomonadati; phylum Pseudomonadota; class Gammaproteobacteria; order Pseudomonadales; family Marinobacteraceae; genus Marinobacter; species Marinobacter sp. KM021. The sequence goes on along the minus strand of NZ_CP136129.1, from coordinate 352,168 downwards.
GTTGCCTGAACACCTCGGCGGGGCGATGAAGGTGCTCTACCACCTCGGTACAGGTGATGAAATCATACTGTTGCTCAAGAGCCGACCTGGCAGGGTGGAAGAACGGATCGTACAGGGTCATGTCAAAACCCGCTTCCCGCATCATGTCCGCAAGCGCCGGCCCTGGCCCACAGCCGAAGTCCAGCCCCCGGGCACCATCAGCCAGCTTCGCCAACAGGGGCTCTGACAGCTTCGACAGAAACCGGCGATAGCCGGCGTCCCCGGTGTCATTGTTATGCAGCGCGTATATGGCGCGCTCCTCATCTGCCGTCAGGTGACACTCAGGCGCCATGACCGTTGCCAGGCATTGCCCGCAGCGCAGGTAGCGTTTTTCCATAACCGTGCGAAACGTCTGCAAAGTGCCCGAATCACACACCGGGCACAGGAGCCGGCCGCCATCACCCTCTACCATTTTGGCAATTCCCAACCTGTCGAAAGTTTCATTGTCATATCCGGCCATGAAACCAGTTTGTGACCAGCTGCCGGAAAACCACTCCCTTACGGTGCCTATACTGGCGCCTGAAGCAGCCTGTAAAAGGCATGAATAATAACAACAGTATGGTTTATGACGAAACGCCGGGGTAATCCGGCCCAGAGACAAAACATGGATACGTTGAACAGTCTTGCCCTGGAAGTGCCAATTGTGTCGGCCCGCTATGCTTACCGGTTCATCCGGTTCATGGAAAGCCGGGGCGTAAAGCGCCACACCATTCTTGAGGATACCGGCGTTACTGAAGACATGCTCGAAAGTCCGGAGGCCAGCCTGTCGATGAACCAGGTTCTGGCGGTGCTCGGCAAAGCGGACTGGTTAATGACCGATGAACGAGCCGCCTTCGAGTTCGGCCAGCAACTGGATCTCCCAAGCCATGGGCTGCTGGGGTTTGCGGTGCTCGGCCAGGAGAATCCGAGGCGGTTGATCAGCATGATCGTGCAGTATCTCCGGGTGGGGCTGCCATTGATGGATATGGAACTGGCTTCCACCGGCTCTACCTTTCGAATCCGGCTGATAGATACCTGGGGGCTTGGGAGCCTTCGCCCCTGCCTGACCAAAATTTACATGGGTAGCATTCACCGGGTATCCAGCCAGGTGTGCAGCCATTTCAGCTTCCAGTTCGACTTCCCCAGTGTCATACCCGAAGAGGACTGGAAACGGCTCGCGCCCGGCTGCGAGTTTGAATTCAATGCCAACGTAAGCCAGGTAACCATGCCGCTCAACGGACTACCGATCCGAAAAGACGACGCCAGCCTGGAATTCCTGGTGGCCCGCACCCGCCACGACCGCAAACAGCATATCCTGGAGGCTGACGAGACGGTCATGCAGGTGCGGGAACTGATGATGAGCCAGCCCGGCCGCCCCTGCACCACTGAAAACATTGCCCGGCGCCTGGACATCAGCCCGAGGACGCTCAGGCAACACCTGGCCAGCGCAGGCACCTCGTTCCGCGAACTGAGAAACGACATCCGGGAAAGCTTTGCCACGCTGTACCTGAAAGACACCAATGTGCCACTGGAATCCATTGCTGAAAAACTGGGCTTTAGTGATCAGGCCGGCTTCACCAAAGCTTACCGGTCATGGACCGGCCATACGCCCGGCGACGTTCGTCGCAAGGCACGCAAAAAAAAGTGAACAGGGTTCAGCTATTAGGTTGATGCTGTTCACGCTTTAGGCAATCCCTCCCCTCTTCTCCGTTTTGGACAAAAACCCTGCCGGGGCAAGCAATGACCCACGCCGCCCCAAGACCGTTAAATGACCCTGCACTCATGCGTGCCCCGCACGTGTGGCAAAGGGATCTTTGCAAGTCCGATTGAGCGGTCCGTCATCGGTGTTGTCTGCAACCCGACTACAACAACTACAGATAGACAGAGGACGAACTCATGAAACTCAGGAACCTCAATACGAGTGTCCGCAAGCTCGGCCCGGCCGTTGCGGCAGCGGCCTTGATGGCCGGTGGTGCAAGCAACGTAGCCGCAGAGCCGGTATCCATTGAACTGGCGTTCGAATGCCCGTTCCCCCTGATCGGAACCCAACCCATCCGCGCCCAGATCAGCGCAGACATTCCCACAGTGGCCAACGTTGGTGAGCCCACCCCGCAGTTTGAAGTCACCGCCATTACCGTAGTGAACGACGACGCCCGCACCGGGCTCAAGCTGGTTGGCTCGGAAACGGTCGAAGGCATCGCAACCAGCTTCAACACCGTGGTGACCGCCAATCGCAGTCTGGAACAGATTGTCGAACTGACGATTCCGCCCACATTCATTCCCAATGTAAGCGGCGAATTCGATGTTCCAGCCTCAGGCCAGGCGCCTGAAGTGCTCTTTACCGAAGACGATATCGGTGAAGCTGAGATTCGCGTTGGCGGGCTTACCCTTGACCTGACAGCCCGCACCCCGAATGGCGATATTGCGCCGGCCCCCATCGGCGAGATTCTCACCGACTGCGTGCAACTTCCGGATCAGGACAATCTGCTGCAAACCATTCTGGTTAGCGGTGAGGTGTCCGAAGCGCCGCGTATTGGCGTAAACCGGGAAGACCTGGCCTTCGGAAACGTGCAAGCGGGTTTGACGGCAGAGCAAACCGTCACCGTTTCCAACACCGGTAGTGCCGCGCTGGGCATTAACAACGTTGTCATCAGCGGCACCGATGCCGACGCCTTCCTGCAGACCAACAACTGCGCAAGCCTGGCTCCGAGTGAATCCTGTGACGTGAACGTGACCTTCGCTCCAAGCACCGAAGGCACTCGCAATGCAACCCTCACCATCGAGTCGACCGATGCCGACAACCCTGCGGTTGATGTGGCGCTGACCGGCCGTGGTGTACTGGCCCCGACACCGGAAATCGGCGTTAATCCAGACGCTATTGACCTGGGCCGAATCCAGCTGGGCCAGAGCGCATCGGCGGAAGTGGCCATCAGCAACAGCGGTAATGAAGTCCTGCTGATTGACAGCGTTGCGCTTGAAGGTGCCGGCGCTGCAGACTTTGTTCAAACCAACAACTGCACAACCATTGCCGCCAACGAAAGCTGTACCGTTGAGTTGAGCTATACCGCCAACGCGGTTGGCGTCAGCAACGCCAACCTGGTGATCCGTTCAGACGACCCGGAAACACCGGAAGTCAACGTTCCTGTCTCCGCTGAGGCCTTTGAGCAAACCGGTTCAGAACTTGAGCTGCTACTCGGCCTGGAAGGCTCTACCTTCATTAAGTCCTCGGGCGGCACCCTGCCCTTGAACGGTTCCATTGCCACCCTGCTGGATCTCGCGGCGGGCACCTTCGAAGCCGACCTGGAACTGGACCCAACGTATGGCAACTTCTCCATCAAACTGCTTTTCAGCAGGCTGAATGCCTCAGCCAATGTTGAATTTGAACAGGCAGACGTCACCACCGGCACGCTGATCAACGGCAAGCTCACCGCCAACTCACAGCTGTACGTGAAAGTGCCCAAGGTGGCTATCAAGATCTTCGGCCTGCCGCTTCGGGTTGGAGGGGGTTCCGAGTGTATGACTCGCGAGCCCGTCAGCATCGACCTCGCTTCGGTTGAAGGCTCCAACTTCTCGCCAGCGACCGGCGGCACCGTCAACGGTGTCTACGATCTGCCACCGCTGGAGAACTGCGGACTGCTGACTGGTCTGCTCAACCAGTTCCTCACCGGTTCCGGCAACACCATTGAACTGGAGTTGACCCCGGAACAGTAAGGAAATCCGGCTTAGCCGGATAACACAGCCACAGCTGGCGATCGCCGGCTGTGGCTGTGTCGTTGAAAACGTCGAATAACAAATCCAAAAAGGAACAATACAATGAAAAGCCTGAAAAAAACTGCGTTAGTGCTGGCCATGGCGGGTTTGCCGTTTGCCGCACAAGCCGACCTCAAGCCTCTTGACGACGCCCATATGGGCAACATCACTGGTCAGGCCGGTGTCACCATTGAGCTGGAAACCCGGTTGGACATCGGCGAATTCCGGTACACCGATGAGGGCTCACTGTCCATCAAAGACATCAAGATTGGTGGCGCCAACCGTACCGATCTGTTCGAGGAGATCACCGATTTCCGCGACGCCCTGTTCGGTCAGACCAGTGATTTGATCGACAACATCAAGATCGACATCGACATCGCGGATGACGGTGACGCACTGATCAACATCTTCCCGATCACCGCAGCGCCGATCGATTTCGGTATCAGCACCGGTGACTGGACGCTGGAGGGTCATACCGATTCGACCTTGCTGGCCAGCAACTTCAACATGGTTGGCGCCTTCACCAAGGTTGGCATCCGCGTTGATACCGCCACCGACACCCTCAACCTGAATACCCAGGTGGGCATCTCCGAGCTGAACGTTGATTTCGACTTCCTGGCCTTGGGCATCCGCGGCCTGAAGATGACCGGCGCTGACTACATGGGCACCCGGCTCGACGGCTCCGCCGCGAACCCGGGCGTCCTGACTCTTGGCGCCACCATTGATATGGACGTGTACAAGGGTACCCGCCTGGGTGGTGCCGGCGACGCCCTGGCCATCGACCTGAACACCTTCGCGGCGGACATGTCGATTGACCAAGTGCTGGTGGGCGGCACCTCGATCGGCTCGGTGATGATGGACAACCTGGTGGTTCAAGACACCACCATGCGCATCTACGGCCATTAAAACCCAAAAGCCCGGCGCTTGCCGGGCTTTCCCTCACTTTCTGAAAAAGCGTGGATTACGCTCGATAAACGAATCAATCCAGCGTTCCAGGAACGAGTTCCGCTCAGGGTTTTTCAGGTATCGCCAGCCAAGGATCGAAATAATCAGCGCGCCCAGTGCGTCAACGATCAGGTCCCACATGGTATCGGTCAGCCCCGAGGGATCGCCCAGCATCGGCTTCTGCATGTTCATGCCAAACAGGCTGTCCATGGTAAATTCGAAAATCTCCCACAGGGCGCCAACGCCCAGCGCGAACATAAAGGCAAAGAACGCTACAAACCCGGGCTTCATGTGAACGTGGATCTTTTCGGTCTCGTTCATGATGTGAACCAGCAAGAAACCGAGAATCCCCAGCAGGAAGCCAGACATAGTATGCAGCGCCATGTCCCACCACCAGAACCGGTTGTAGTAGTCGTGAATCTCCCCAAGGAACAGTGACGCGAACACGAACCCAATGGCCGCCAACTGCAGTTCCGGGGGAATGTGAATCCGGAACCGCCGCTCAAACAGTATCGGGAACAGCGTGATCACAATGATCATGCTGGTCAGGAAAGCGGTAAACCAGCGCTGCCCCCAGATCGCAAGCACCGCCTCAAGCAACAGAATGGATTGCAGAAACAGGGTGATTCTCTGGTGAGTAATCCGAATTCTCATACCTTAATCCTGGTCGGTCAGCCCGGCTGCGGCCCGCAGCAGCTGGTCCATTTCCGAGGCATCCAGTGCCTCGGCTGAAATCAATTCCACCCGGGAAAGCTCCCTGGGCTCGCCCGGCAGGATGGTAACAGCGCCGTCCACAACGTTTACAACGCGCCAGCCATCCCGGGTATGAATAACGGCCTTGAAGCGCAGCAGCCGGTCATCCATGGCCATCGCCAGTATCACATTTTCCTCCAGCATCAACTCAGGATGAATCCGCCAGCCTATACTATTGTGACCTTGCCCCCGGTTGGTAACCAATTGCCATGGGTTCTCATGAATTGACGGCGGCGGTGGTGTATCCCCCTCCTTGGCATGGTGATGATGGTGCGCATGAGGCTCAGACACCTCGGGTAACGCGGCCGCGCCATCAAGCCAGGCAACCGAAAGGTGGCCATGGTCGGTGTGATACACCGGGCGGCCCTCCGGTGCAAGCCGGGCCGCCCATTGATCAAATGCGTGCACCTGGTTGTCTGTGCACAAGTCCGTCTTGTTCGCGACCAGGATATCCGCCGCCGCCACCTGGTCTCGGAACTGAATGTTGTCCAGCACCCTGGGGTCTTCCAGTTTACGGGGGTCAACCAGGGTAATCACCGGTCCCAGCTTCAAGACGTCCTGATAATACTCGCCCGTCAAGGTGTCCAGAATCTGGGAGGGATGGCCAAGACCGGTGGGTTCAATCAACAGCCGGTCGGGCTTGGCACGGGCAATAAGCTGGTTCAGGCCGATTTGCATGGGCAGGCCGGCAACACAACACATACAGCCCCCGGGAATCTCGCGAACCACGGCACCCTCGGTTTCCAGAATGGCACCATCAATACCAACTTCACCGAATTCGTTGACCAGAACCGCCCAAACCTCGCCTTCCGGCTTCTGCCGGAGCAAATCAAGGATGGCGGTGGTTTTGCCTACACCAAGAAAACCAAGGATCAGATTGGTAGGAACAGGACGGACGGGATCAGACATGAGTGCGGCCTCAAAAGCGTTACAACATAACAAAAATGAGGCACCCAGTACCAGTGGGAGCGCAACAACAAAAGCCAAACCATTCGATCAGCTCAGAATCGCCATAGAAGCCAGGCCAAAGCAACGATTACAACAATAAACCAGCGAGCATAATGATCCGGCTTGTCCTGCTCGTCGCGTTGCGAGGCCGCTACCGCCCGCTCGGATTCGTACTGGTCAATCAGAACTCTGGCCCGGTAAACATCCTCATCGTCCACATGAACATTGCTGAATCCGGCAGCACCAATCTCCCCCATCGCACCCTGCAGGTAGTGCCCGCCCACATAGGTGTCGATGCCATTGGCCTCCAACATGCCGGCAACAATGTGTGCCTCGGTGATATCCCGGGCCCGATAGGCTATTTGCAAGATGACTTTCCTCTGTATGCTTGGCCATGGTACGAATATAGTTTCAGCATAGTTCCCTTTTTACAGGGCCCCAAAAGGAAAACCCATGCTCTGGATTCTGCTCGCTGTTGTTGCGCTCATCGTTCTCTCAACCTTCTTGCTGTTCCGGGTGCATGACCTTTCCCACTACGATGGCGGTGACTGGGCGGTGCGGGAAGTGGCTCCGAACCCCGCCCACGACGAGGTGATGGAACGCATCAAAGACATGGGGCGGGCGTCCCGGGGCCTGAAGGGCAAAGCCCGCCTGATTGCACTGAGAAACCATCTGGACAGTCTCGGTGAAGGTGTGGAGGTTAAATCCGAGATTCGCCACAGCGAGCACCCCCGGGGCGAATGGGTGCTTGCATCGGGTGCCGACACCCGTCGCCGGGTGCTCTACATTCACGGTGGCGCCTGGGCCGCAGGAAGCCCCCGCAGTCATCGCGCCATTACCGACCGGTTCTCACAACTGGCCAATGCGGCGGTGTTTGCCTTGGATTACCGATTGATGCCGGAACACCGTTTTATGGACGGCATTCGCGACTGCCGCCAGGCCTATACCTGGCTGCTGAACCACGGCCCGGATGGCGAAGAGAAGGCGGAGTTCATAGTGGTAGCGGGCGATTCTGCCGGCGGTAGCCATACCCTGTCTCTGCTGGCCTGGATTCGGGATAACGGGGTGCGCCAGGCCGATGCCGCTATTGCCCTGTCACCGTCCACCGACCTCACCCTGACCGCCCCCAGCAACCGGGAAAACATCCGTACCGATCCCTTACTTGGGCCGGTTTTCGGAGGGTTGTCGAAGATTCCGCTACCGGTACTCTGGTGGGGTACCCTGGCGGCGTTTCGCATTTCCCCCACCAATCCCGTGGCGTCGCCCCTGCGCGGAAACCTTAACGACTTGCCGCCCACGCTGATTCACGCCAGCAGCACGGAGATGCTGCTGGACAACGCCACCCGATATGCCGCCAAAGCCCGGGCCGAAGGCTCACCGGTGCAACTTCACACCTGGCAGAACATGGTGCACGTGTGGCACATCTTCTCACCCCTATTGCCGGAAGCGGAACAAGCCTTTGAGGACATCGGGGAGTTTCTGAGCCAGGTGGAGAACCAACATGCCTGAGGTTGGCTCAGGCGGAGGGCATAGCCTTGTCATTGCACTGACGGACCACGGAAGCCACGTTGCTCGCCGGCACCGGACGGCTGAACAGGTAACCCTGGAAGCGACCGCACCCCATCGCTACCAGCGTTGAAAACTGCGCTTGCTCTTCCACCCCCTCGGCCACCAGCCGCATGCGATGATTCTTGCCAATGGCAATGATGCTCTCGACCATGTTTCGGGCAGGCTCGTCATCAATGATGTTATCCACAAAGTTCTTGTCGATCTTCAGTTCATCAATCGGCAGCTTGCGCAACAGGCTCAGGGACGAATAACCGGTACCGAAATCGTCCATGGACAAACTGATGCCTTCGCGCCGAAGGTGTTCCAGCACGGGGATGACCTGGTCAAAACCTGCCATGAAAACCGTTTCGGTGATTTCCAGGGTCAGGTAATGGGGGTGCACGCCATGCTTTTGCAATTCAGACAACACCAGTTCGGCAAAGCCTGACTGCATAAACTGCATGGCGGAGATGTTCACCGACAGCTCCAATGGCATTCGCGCCTGGTCAAGAATCGTCCGGAAGTCTGAGAGACTCCGGCCCAACACATAGTTGCCGAGCTCCACCATCAAGCCACAGGATTCTGCCACTTCAACAAATTCATTGGGCGGCACATACCCTAGCTCTTCATCATCCCATCGGGCCAGCGCCTCGACGCCCACTACCCGGCCACAGGCGTCCAGCTGCGGCTGGTACGCCATAAATATCCTTCCCTGGTGAATGGCCCCACGAAGTCGCTGTTCAATGTGTACGCGCCGCAAATAGCCTGCCTCAAATTCGTTCCGGTACAGGCACACATCGTTGCGGGTCCTCTTGGCCTGGTATAGCGCCAGGTGGGCACTTCGAATAACGCTGTTGAATGAATCTCCGTGGTCCGGAAACGCAGCAGCCCCCACACTGGCGCCCAATTGGAGCCCCAGCGGGCCGGTGGCCATATGGCGGGCCAGCCCTCGCAGCAGATCGCTACAGAACGCCAGCAGCTTTTCAGGCTCACGGATACGGCTGATCACTGCGAACTCATCACCGCCAAGTCGCGATGCGCCGTATTGTTCACTGGTCAGCTCACGTAAACACCGGGCGAACTCGTTCAGTACCTTGTCGCCGTGTTCCTGCCCGAACCGATCGTTGATACCTCGAAAATTATCGATGTCGAGCAAGACAACGCCAAAGCCCTCGTCGCGATTCACAAGCTGCTGGATCTGGTCAATCATGCCTACCCGGTTGAGTAACGACGTCAGGTCATCATGACGAGATTGATACATCAGGGCACGATCCAGAAAGGTACTCCAGACCGAACGAATATTGGATTCCGAAACAATCCAGAGTTCATAGTCCGGGGAATACCAGGCGCCACCAATGAACGTATCACCGTCTCTATGGCTGTAATAGATACTGGGTTCCGGGCTTACTTTCAGTTCCTCAAGAGACGCATCGTTGGCCGCTATCAGACTTTGCCTGTCCTCTTCACGCTGTTCCGGTGTCCGCTGGATGTGGGCGTACATATCCGGCGTGACGCCTTCGCTGGACATAAACTGCAAATAGCCATCGTGCTCCCGGAAGATCATCACAGAGTCGTCCGCGCCGGTGTGCAGATTGTTTCCGAACACCCCTTTTTCGCCATCGGCGCGGATTCCGGCAGACATCACCGCAATCACTTGGCCGTTGGCATCCCTGATGGCTTTGCGGGCGGGAATAATCCAGGCTCCGACCGCCGGCAAATAGTAGGTGCGGCCCACCACCAACCGATCAGACTCCATAGCCCGCTGGAAGCCGTCCCGGGATTCCTCCTGCTCCAACAGATTCGGCATCAGGCTGACATCCACAGTGGATGTCACTTTCACCAATTGCCCATCCGGCAAGGCCATACCGAAACCTGCGAGCGCCGGGCTGGCCTCCATGATATTGTCGAGAAAGGGCAACACCTCGGGGGTGGCGTTGACAAGATCCAGGCGCACAAGCTCAGCGGCGGCTACATCCAGGATCAACTCCTGGGTACGTAACACGTTGATGGCAGATTGACTGATCAGTTGAACGCGGGACTGATGGTAAGCTTCCTGGGCACGCAGTGTGGATTGCCAGATACTGGTCAGGATAAACGACAGGACAAGCACACCAACAGCAACAACCAGCCAGAACAACATCCAAAGATTGCGTTTGAAGATTCCCAAATTAACTCCGCCAGAGTGGTTGTTGTTAAAGCTATTCCTCTGTTACTGACGTGAGTATAGGCAGAAAAACGGACTTCGCACGATCACTTGAATTTCACAGACCTGAAAACGCCAGTTGAAGGGCGATAGCGAGCATCATCAAACCAATAACACCATCAATCACCCGCCAGGCGCCCGGCCGCGACAGTAACGGCGCCAATGAAGAACCCAGCCAGGCCAGCCCACCAAACCAGATAACGGACGCGCTGCTTGCGCCTGCAACAAAACTGGGGGCACTGGATTGTTGGGCGCCTACGGCCGGGATCAACAATAAGGTATCCAGGTATACCTGAGGGTTGAGCAGGGTGACCGCCAGAGTAGTCAACAGCACGCCTTTCAGACTTCTTCGGGCCTCTGCCCCAGCTTCAAGCGCTGCCCTGCCCCGGCCGGCCCTGACAAACGCTTGAATTGCCAACCAGCTCAGGAATACCACACCGAGCCAGCGCAACATCTCCAGAGCTTCTGGCATAGCCATCAAGGCAGCGGTTACTCCAAACATACCCAGAGTGAACAGCAGGATATCGGATGTCATGCATACGCCGGCCGACCACCAGTGATGCTCGCGACGAATCGCCTGGCTCAGTACGTAGGCATTCTGTGCACCAATTGCGACAATAATACCGCCACACACCAGCAAGCCGGTTAGATAACTTTCAAACACGCCCGCTCCTCCGAAGATTGAGGGGCCAGACTAACCGCAAACCTATATACTTGAAATTCATCCTGCTAATACTGCATTAATTATACTTATGATTGATTACAAGCTGCTGGAAGCACTGGCAACCGTGGTTGAATGCGGCGGATTTGAGCGTGCCGGGGACACCCTGGGGCTCACTCAGTCCGCAGTTTCCCAGCGCATTCGTACACTGGAGATCAGACTGGGCCAACCGGTGTTGGTTCGCAGTCCCACGCTCGCGCCAACCCCCGCCGGCCGGCGGCTGCTCAATCACGTTCAACAGGTACAACTACTCGAAAGAGACCTGGCCAGAACTTTGCCCGCTTTGACCGAACGAGCCAGCCGATTACGCATTGCGCTGAACGCGGACAGTTTGGCGACCTGGTGGGCCCATGTCATCGGCGAAGTATGCATTGAAGACGAATTACTGCTGGATCTGGTGATTGAAGATCAGGATATTGGCCTGCGGCGGATGCGGGAGGGCGATGTCGCCGCTTGTCTTTGCAGCAGCCCGCAACCCCTTGCCGGCGCTCGATGCGTTGCGCTGGGCACAATGTATTATCTCCCCCTGGCAACGCCCGACTATGTCCGCCGTTATTTTCCGGATGGCATCAATCCTCAAAGCCTGAAACAAGCCCCGGCAATTGTCTTCGGGCCAGACGACCTGCTCCAGCACCGTTTTCTTGCGCAATGTGGATACGATGGCGCCTTCCCCCATCACCTTTGTCCGTCATCGGAGGGTTTCGTCAAGCTCGCCTGCGCGGGGCTGGGATACGGCATGATCCCGGAGATACAGGCAAGCAGGGAGCTGCAAGCCGGGGAACTGATCAGTCTCGCCCCGGGGCAATCACTGGAGGTACCACTCTACTGGCATTTCTGGCGCCATAGCGGGGAAGCTCTGGAACGGCTGACTCAGGCACTTACCAACAACCGATTACTAGGGCAAAGTCCCCACACGCAGGTCAGGCCCTGACACCAAACCAGTGCGGATACCTCAGCAGGCAGTATATCGCCAACATGTCATAAACCGCATGCCACACCATCACCAGCTCAAGGCTGCCGCTGAACTGGTAAGCAGCCCCCAACACCAGGCCCAGGCCAGTGGCAACCAGAAAGTAGGTGAATGACACATAGTGTACAAGTCCGAACAGCACCGAGGCCGCCAGTACCGCCGTCCAGGGCCCGGTGTATTGCAGCAACCAGCCCTGAACCGCGCCCCGGAACAGGAGTTCTTCACCAACGCCGGCGAGCACAGCCAATGCCAGTAACACCGGCCAGCGGTAACCGGACACAAAATCATAGAGCGCTTGCATCTGGCTGCTGAGGTCATCGGGAAACAACCAGGAGTTCTGGGTCAGCAACAGCAGCGAAAGATAGGTAACAGAAGCACCAATCACGCCAAACAAAACCGCCTCGGCAAGGCTCAGGCCGCCCGACAGTATCGGAATACCGAACAGCCAGATGGCCAGAAGGCCAACCACACCAATGCCGCCCTGAAACAACAGGGCGGCAGATGTTGAGATTGAAGAGCTCCGGCGGTCAGGCATGGATCAGTTAGAGAACAAATCCTTGACCGGGAACAGGTCATCGTAAACGGGCGCCTGTTTCTGGGCCTTTGCCTGGAAGGATTTCATCATGTCGGTGGGGCGAAACATGCCAGACTGCCAGGTAGCCATGTACTTGAGGCTGTCTTCCACACTGTGATCACGGCTGAAGTTAATCATTTCCTTGCAACCGGTTACCGCCAGGGGCGAATTGGCCGCAATCTGCGCTGCAATGGCCATGACGCCTTCCAGCATCGCTTCCTGGGATTCGTATACCGTGTTTACGAAACCAAGACGATGAGCTTCCTCTGCCCCGAACTTACGCCCGGTGTAGGCCAGTTCCCGCACCACGCCCTCGGGCATCAGCTTGGGCAGGCGCTGCAGGGTGCCCACATCGGCGGTCATGCCCAGTTCGGTTTCCTTGATGGTGAAATAGGCATCGGCGGTGCAGTAACGGCTGTCGGCCGCACACACCAGATCCAGGGCACCGCCAATGCAGCCGCCATGAACCGCTGCCAACACCGGCAAACGCACTCTCTCCAGAGACGTGAGGGTATCCTGCAGCTGTAGCACCACCCGGCGGAGGTTCTCCGCCATCCGGCCCGGATCACCGCTCATGGGCACAGATTTGGGATCGGAGAATACGCCCAGATCCATACCGGCGGAAAAGTGTTTGCCGGTGGAGGAAATCACAATCACTCGGGCATCGGTATTGGCTTCGATGTCCTGCACGCAGCGGGGCAGCTCCAGCCAGAATGCCTTGTTCATGGTGTTCAGGGCATCCGGGCGGCTGAACTGCACGTGGGCAATCTGGTCTTTTACTTCGATATCGAAGCTTTCGTAGTTCGCTAGTTCAGACAAGGTGTGACTCCTTTGATTCTGTCGTTCTTGGATTGTGTTAGTACTGGCTGACAAACAGGGCGGCTGCCAGTGCCAGGCTGAGGAACGCCACGATCAGGTTGATGGTCATTCCCCAGCGGGCGTTATAGCCATTGGGAAATTCTTCCGGGCTCAGGGTTTTCAACACCGCTGCAAACTGGCGGGTGGCGTAAAACGCTGTTGCGGCACCCAGCAGAATGAACAGCATTCCCAACCAATACATGGCCACCAGGTTCATGCTGTTGCCCGTCTCCGGAGCTAATGCCGCCAGCAGCAAACCCGCCCGTTCTACCAGAAAGCCGAAGGCTGTCAGCCCAAGGCTGGTGCGGTTCCAGGCCAGTAGAGTGCGCTCTGCGGCGAACAGTACCCGGGGGTCTTTCAGGTCGGACATGGTGCGGCACGTATCCTCTCGGTAAAAGGTTTCGTATCATCAGGGGGCACATTACCGCGAAACGAGGCATGATGGAATTTACTTTCCTGGGCACATCCGCCGGAACACCAACCCGGTCACGCAATGTCACCGGGCTGGCCCTGAGCCGCTCCGGCCCGAAACCCTGGTACCTGATCGACTGCGGTGAGGGTACCCAGCACCAACTGATGCGCACCCGGTATTCGGTGATGCAGCTACGCGCCATTTTCATCACTCACATCCATGGCGACCACATTTTCGGCCTGCCCGGTCTGCTCACCAGTGCCTCCATGCTCGGCCGCACAGAACCATTGGATATCATTGCGCCGCCACAGGTGCGCCGCTTTATTGATGCCGTGATCGAAAACAGTGATTCGAGCCTGAGCTACCCGCTGAACTTCATCAACTCCGAGGCGCCGGATTTCTACTGGCAAGATGACCATATGGGCGTTACCAACGTGGCGCTCTCCCACCGCGTGGCCTGCCGGGCCTATGTCTTTACCGAAAGAAACCTGGAGCGCCAGCTAAAGCAGGAGAAACTGGCGGCGGACCGCATAGAGGCCGGCCCGGCCTGGGGCGATCTGCAGAAGGGCAAAGACGTGTTGCTGGATGACGGCCGGTTGTTGCGGAGCGATGATTACACGCACATACCCAGAACCGCCCGGCGCATCATTGTGGGTGGCGATAACGACACACCGGAGCTTCTGAAAGAGGCCAGCCAAGGCACTCATGTACTCATCCACGAAGCCACTTATACACAGGACGTGGCCGACCGGGTTGGCCCTTGGCCCCAACACAGCTCAGCCCAACAGGTAGCCCGATTCGCCCAGAGCGCGAAACTGCCTAACCTGGTGCTGACTCATTTCAGCTCACGCTACCAGTCGGTACCTGGTGGCACGCCCCATATTAATCAATTAGCAGCGGAGGCGTTACAGCACTACAGAGGTCACCTGTTTCTGGCCAAAGATTTTGATACCTATCGTTTGGACAAAGACCTGACGCTGAACAAGCTCGATGGCCATTGATTACCCGTTGCCCCCGGGCGGCATCACCACCCATTCCGGGTCTTCAAATTCACCCAAAGGCCGGATCTCCACAAACGGCGCCGCGCTTTTGATGATGTCCATAATCCGGGGGTCCTTGGTTGCGTCCATGGCATCCCGGTCTGCCTTGCTGTCCCAGCTGGCGATGGCAATCAGCTTGTTCGGCTCGCCGATCTTGCGGTGCAGTTCAGTGCCCCGCGCCCCCGGCGCCTGCTGAATCAGCTCGCTGGCTCTTACCCAAGCATCTGCATAATCCTCCGCCGTGTGGCCGTCCTTCACGGTGACTTCAAAAATATACTTCATAAAGCTGCCTCTGATTTGCCGACCTGTCGTTTCATGGTCCAGACTTGAAGACATAAGTTCAAATTCTGAGCAATGGAGACTGAACCATGTACAAAAAAATACTCGTACCTGTGGATCTTTCTCACATGGACAAGATTCCCAAAACCCTGAGCACCGCCATCGACATGGCAAAGCACTATCAGGCAAGCCTGTGCTACGTGACGGTCACCAATAGCACGCCCGGCGCCGCCGCCCACAACCCGAAAGAGCTTGCCGAGAAACTTGCCGGGTTTGCCCATGAGCAAGGCCAAGCCCACGGCATAAAAACGGACGCCAAGGTACTTGAGTCTGCCGATACGGCCGTGGAACTGGATTCCAAGTTACTGGGCGCCATCAAAGATACTGGCGCAGACCTTGTTGTGATGGCATCGCACACGCCCGGACTGGGAGATAAGCTGCACCTGCTGCGTTCTAACGCCGCTGAGATCGTAAAACACAGCGACATTTCGGTTTTCGTGGTTCGCTGATCGTTGAGGTAGACTGGCCAGACACGCCTAGGGAAGTTGTTGATGTCTGCGCCTGTCATTTTTGCTGTCTTTGCCACCACTCTGCTTGCCGGGTCGTTGTTTTACCTGTTTTTCTATCGCACCTGGCGGCGAAAGCGGGAACTGCAGCAGCCCTTCCCCAAACCCTGGCGAAGCTATCTGAAAAAGCAGGTACCCGCCTACAAACGGTTGGCACCGCAGCAAAGGAAGCGGCTTGAGCGCCTGGTGCAGCTGTTTGTCTCAGAGAAGGACTATTACGGCTGCGATGGCTTTGAGGTAGACGACAGAGTACGCGTGACCATCGCTGGCCACGCCTGCCTGCTGATTCTGGAACGGCCGTTTTCAGACTACGACGAGGTGCAGAGTATTCTGGTGTATCCGGACGTCTACCGGGCTCAGGGCACTGAGAGCGACGGCCTGGTGGTAAGCCACAGTGACCAGGTCCGCGCCGGCGAAGCTTCCTCCCGTGGCCAGGTGGTACTGGCCTGGAGCGAGTGCGAAAACGCCATCGCCGAGCCACACAGCCCCCATAACGTGATCCTTCACGAATTCGCCCACCAGCTGGACTACCTGGACGGCACCGCTGATGGCGCACCACCACTGTATGGCGAGCAGGCCCGGAACTGGCAGGAAACCATGACCAAGGCCTGGGACCACCTGCAACATCGGCTGGCACACCACCACAAGCCCTGGCTTGACCCTTACGGCGCCACTGAACCCGCTGAGTTCTTTGCGGTACTGACGGAAACCTTCTTTCAACAGCCGGAGCACCTGCTTGAAGCCCAACCAGATGTCTACAAAGCCCTGTGCGGCTATTATCGGCTGGACCCGAGAGACTTCAGCCGCCAACGCCGTTAACAGCCATCACCCTTTACACCAAGCCGGTCCAGGTACAGGTGCAACTCCTGCTCGCTGATGTTCACATGCTCCAGCACTCGGCCGTAGAGCATCACCGTCGGCACATTGCGGCCACCCAGCTCCTTCTGGGTTTCACTGAGGACGTAAAGTATCGTCCTTTCGGTTTTTGTGAGACCATCCCGCGCATCGGGGATTACCTCGTCTATTCCGCGTAAACTGCTCATATTTCTGAATCCGGTAAGCTGCCCATGGAAATCAAAGTCAATTATCTCGACAACCTGAGGCTTGAGGCCAAATTCGACGATTTCACCGTCGTCTCAGACCAGCCCGTCCGCTACAAGGGCGATGGCTCGGCACCCGGCCCCTTTGATTATTTCCTGGCCTCGTCCGCCATGTGCGCAGCCTACTTTGTAAAGGTTTACTGCAACGCCCGGGATATTCCCACAGATAACATCCGCCTGTCGCAAAACAACATTGTAGACCCGGAAAACCGCTACAAGCAGATTTTCAAGATTCAGGTGGAGCTGCCGGAAGACATTTCCGATAAGGACCGCCAGGGCATCATCCGCTCCATCGACCGCTGCACGGTCAAAAAGGTGGTGCAAACCGGTCCGGACTTCCAGATTGAAGTGGTCGAAAACCTGGACGAAGACGCCCAGGCCCTGCTCACCGCTGCACCGGGCACCGACTCCAGCACCTACATCGAAGGCAAAGACCTGCCCCTGGAAACCACGATTGCCAATATGAGCGGCATATTGGCAGACCTGGGCATGAAAATCGAAATTGCCTCCTGGCGCAACATTGTGCCTCACGTGTGGTCCCTGCACGTGCGCGATACCGCCGCCCACATGTGTTTTACCAACGGCAAGGGCGCCACCAAGGAGGCCGCCCTGTGCTCTGCCCTGGGTGAGTTTATTGAGCGGCTGAACTGCAACTTCTTCTACAACGACCAGTACTTCGGCCAAGACATCGCCAACAGCGAGTTCGTGCATTACCCGAACGAGAAATGGTTCCAGCCCGGCCCGGACGGCGAGCTGCCCGAGGGCATCCTGGACGATTACTGCCTGGAGATCTTCAACCCGGATGGCGAACTGCTCGGTACCCACCTGTTCGACACCAACTCCGGCACACCGGAGCGGGGTATCTGCAGCATTCCCTACGTGCGCCAGTCGGATGGGGAAACCGTGTACTTCCCCTCCAACCTGATCGAGAACCTGTACCTGAGCAACGGCATGAGTGCCGGTAACACCCTGCAGGAAGCCCAGGTACAGTGCCTGTCGGAAATCTTCGAGCGGGCGGTGAAGAAAGAGATCATCGAAAACGAAATCGCCCTGCCGGACGTGCCCGAGAGTGTGCTGACCAAGTACCCGGAGATCGTTGAGGGCATCAAAGCCCTGGAAGAACAGGGTTTCCCGGTACTGGTGAAAGATGCCTCACTGGGTGGTCAGTTCCCGGTGATGTGCGTGACCCTGATGAACCCAAAAACCGGCGGCGTGTTTGCCTCCTTCGGTGCGCACCCCAGCTTCCACGTGGCACTGGAACGCAGTTTGACCGAACTGCTGCAAGGCCGCAGCTTTGAAGGCCTGAACGACCTGCCCGCGCCTACGTTCAACTCCATGGCGGTAACTGAGCCCAACAACTACGTTGAGCACTTTATCGATTCCAGCGGCGTGGTGTCCTGGCGCTTCTTCAGTGCCAGATCCGACTACGATTTTGTGGAGTGGGATTTCTCCGGCACCAACGAAGAAGAAGCCGCCACCCTGTTCGGCATCCTCGCGGACATGGGTAAGGAATGTTACATGGCGGTATTCGAAGACCTGGGCGCTCCGGTGTGCCGCATTCTGGTGCCGGGCTACTCCGAGGTGTATCCGGTGGAAGACCTGGTGTGGGACAACACCAACATGGCGCTGGCATTCCGGGAAGACATCCTGAACCTGCACCGTTTGGATGAAGACGAACTGACCGATCTGGTGCAGCGCCTGGAAGAGGCTGAGCTGGACGTGTACATGACTATCGTCACCCTCACCGGCATCGAGTTTGATGAGAACACCGTGTGGGGCCAGCTGACCATTCTGGAACTGAAACTGCTGATCTACCTGGCGTTGGGCGAACTGGAAGAGGCCCAGGAGCTGGTGGATATGTTCCTGCAGTTCAATGACAACACCGTCGAACGGGGCCTGTTCTATCAGGCCATGAACGCGGCGCTGGAAGCCACGTTGAACGAAGAACTGGAGCTGGATGACTACCTCTACAACTTCCGCCGTATGTTTGGCGATGAGGTGATGAACGCCGTGGTCGGCTCCATTAACGGCACGGTGCGCTTCTATGGCCTGGAGGAAACCGGCATGGACCTGCGCGGCCTGGACCGGCACCTGAAGATGATCGAGAGCTACAAGAAGCTGCATGCGGCCAGGGCCCGCAAAGCCGGGCTCTGACCACAGGCGGTGCCAGCAGGCACCGCTACTCCAGCACCACCGCTTCAAAGCCGCCGTAGATCAGTCGCTTGCCATCAAACGGCATAGGGTTCACATCCGGCTGCAGGCGCGGATCGTCCATGATTCTGGGCATGGCTTTGTCCCTCACTGCGCGGGACGGCCATTCAATCCATGAGAACACGACCGTTTCCTCGGGCTGACACTTCACAGCCATGGGAAACGACGTGACCTTGCCGTCTGGCACGTCATCCCCCCAACACTCCACCATTTTGGTAGCGCCGTATTCCTTGAACACCGCTGCGGCATCGCTGGCGTGCTGGATGTACTTCTGTTTGTTTGCAGTTGGCACGGCGGCCACAAATCCATCGATATAGCTCATAATCTTTCTCCTGATTCAGTCCTTCGGTGGCAGCTCCCGTACCGGCCGCACTTCAATGCTGCCGAAGCGTGCCGGTGGAATCCGGCTGGCCAGGTGCAGGGCTTCGTTCAGGTCTCTGGCCTCGAGCAGGTAAAACCCGGCCAGCTGCTCTTTGGTTTCGGCAAACGGGCCGTCGGATATCAACACGTCACCATTGCGAACCTGCACGGTGGTTGCCGTGTCGGTTGGCTGCAGAGGCTGGCCGGTGACGTAATTTCCCTGTTCGGTCAGCCGCTCTACTCCGGCCACACACTCCTGGTTCAGGTCATGCCACTGCTGATCGGTCATGGCGTTGATAATGCTCTCCTGGTAATACACCAGAGCAACGTATTTCATGGATTACCCTCCTTCTGCCAGTGGGGCAGGATCTGGTTTGAACTGGGTTCGCCCGCTTTGCGCGATAAACGTCTCCTGCGGGGGGTGTTCTACTGTTTAGTCGAGCCAACACCCCGGAAATCGACAGGTCGGGAATATTTTTTCAAACACCGCCAGAAAGGGATTGAAGCCGTCGCTTCAGAAAACGGCGCTCCGGCCCCTGAGTCGCAAGTTCCAGGGCACGCTGGTAGGCAACGATCGCAGATTCGAAATCACCGGCTCTGCGCAACAGGTCGGCACGGGCCGCATGGAACAGGTGGTAGGTCAGGATTTCCTTGTTGCCCAGCAAGCCATCCAGGAGCGCCAGTCCGGCTTCCGGCTCATCCCGCATGGCAACGGCCACAGCGTGGTTAAGTGCTATTACCGGCGATGGGTGTTGGCGATACAGGGCATCGTATAACCGGGCAATTCGCCGCCAATCCGTGTCTTCCGCCCGGCGAGCCTGGGCGTGCACCGCCGCTATGGATGCCTGCAGGGTATACGGAGAGGCCGGCGTTCTCGCCAGTGCCTGCTCCAGCCACTTCAGCCCGAGTTCGATCTGCTTCTGGTCCCACCTTGAACGGTCCTGATCCTCGAGCGTAATCAGATCGCCCTGCTCGTCCTCACGGGCGCTTCGGCGGGAATCGTGCAGTAGCATCAGTGACAACAGGCCGAACACTTCACCCTCGGGAAGCAATCTTGCCAGCACCTCAGCCAGCCGAATGGCCTCGCCCGACAGGCTCACATCCACCAGCGAATCCCCATCGCTCCGGGAATAGCCCTCGTTAAACACCAGGTAAATGACCCGAAGCACCCCGGGCAAGCGCTCGGAAAGCTGCCTCGGTTCCGGCACCTCGTAGGGAATCCCCGCCTCACGGATCTTCTTCTTGGCTCGTACAATCCGCTGGGCCAGGGTGGCCGGCTTTTGCAGAAGGGCGCTGGCTACCTGCTCTGTGGTCAGGCCGCACATTTCCCGGAGGGTTAGCGCAACTCGTGCATTCAACGATAACGCCGGGTGGCAACAGATAAACAGCAACCGAAGCTGGTCGTCTTCGATACCCTCTGGAGCGGCAGCTTCAGAGTTTTCTTCGTCTACCGCCATCAGATGCGAATAGCGCCTGGCGGTCTGACCCCGGCGGATATGATCAATGCCCTTGTGATGGCCGGCCCGGATCAGCCAGGCAACCGGATTATCCGGATGCCCTTCTTCAGGCCACTGGCGCACAGCAGCGGCAAACGCCTCCTGCATGGCTTCCTCGGCCAGTTCAAAGTCGCCTAACAAACGAATAAGGGTAGCCAGCACCTGCCGGGAATGCTGATGGTATAGTTGGCCGATTGCCGGATAGTCTGATGACATTGATTGCACACTGCCGTCCATTGCCTTGAGCGAAGGAAACACCACACATCATTTGATAGCATGGCACATAGATTTTTCCATGCAGGAAGCATTAACAAATGGCAACGCGAATCACCCTACATTACTGCACCGGCTGTAACTGGATGCTGAGATCCACCTGGATGGCCCAGGAACTCCTCACCACCTTCGACGGCATGGTCGACGAACTTACCCTGAAACCCGGCACCGGCGGCATCTTCGAAGTCTGGGTAAACGACACCCGTATCTGGTCCCGCAAGGAACAGGGAGGTTTCCCGGACATCAAGCAATTGAAGCAATTGGTGCGGGATCAGATAGCGCCGGAGCACTCCCTCGGGCATTCAGACAAACCAGCGTAATTCAGGCCAGGGAGGTTAACGGTGGAGCTTCTTGGGAACCCACCACAGGAAAAAAGCCATCCCGAAAAGCTCCACCAGGGATTGAAACACCACCACAACGACGGCCAGCTCATACGAGGCGGGTAATGACAGCGCCAGTGGGAGGACGACAAACGAATTCCGGCTGCCAAAGCTGAACGCCAACACCCTGCCCTGCTTGACCGGTAACCGCGCAACCCTGGCGACGACCACCGACAACATCCCGGCAGCCAGCAAGAATGCGGCAAAGAGCAGCAATAGCCAGGGAAGAATTCCAACCGACGCCAAGACCAGATTCACTTGCGCGGCTGCAATACAGAAGACCACCAGGGCCAACAACGGTACCGGCAGCCAACCAAGAGCTATCACAACAGATTGCCGGTTTTTGCTCCGCGCCACCCAGGTTTCCGTCAGATAAGCCGCAATCAAGGGCGCGACTATCAACCCGACGAATGCCAGTATCAACTCCTGCTGGGCCACACTGGCGGTGATCTCTGTGCCCAGGAACAACCACACGTAAAATGGCAACAGCAGCAGCTGGAGCAAAAGGCTAATGGGCGTGAACGCAATGGCACTTCTGGTGTCACCGCCCCCCAGATGGGTAAAGGTGATAAACCAGTCAGTACAGGGCACCAACAAGACCAGCAACAGACCCAACTGGAGAGCTGGAATAGCCGGGCCAAGCGCCATTAATCCCCAGACGATGCACGGTAGCAAAAGAAAGTTGCCAATCACCGCCGCGAACATATATCGAGGCGCTGCAAACGCATCCCGCAGGCGCACCAGAGGCACCTGGGTAAAAGTCGCGTAGAGCAAAGAGCCCAGTAGAGGCCAAAGAATCCATTCCAGACGCCCACCAAGGTCGGGCACCCACACTCCCACCAAAAGGCCCAGGCAGATAGCCATCAGATAGATAAAGACCTGATACTCTTCCATCACTTCACGGGCCAACAGTAAAGCCTCCTGGTTCAACAGTCACGATCAGTGCAACACTCATGTGCGCTACCAGAAACAACAACATTAAGGATCTCACCATGCCCCGCATCGCCTTCCTGTTACTGAGCGTCCTCCTGATTTCCGCCTGCAGCCCTTCCGGCACCGACAGGCCGCCGGCATCCGGAACCCTGACACCCGAAGCGCTTGACCGCCATGGCGAAGAATTCCGGGAAGACGTGATTGAAGTCACCGACGGCGTTTACGTTGCCGTTGGCTTCGGCATCGCCAATTCCATCATGATCGAAGGCGATGATGCCGTCACGATTGTCGACACCATGGAATCCCTGGAAGCGGCGGAACGAATCGCCAAGCGCTTCAGGGCAATCACTGACAAGCCAGTGCGGGCCATTATCTATACCCACTCGCATCCAGACCATATCCATGGGGCGCCAGCTTTTATCAACAACGGCGACCCGGTCGAAATTTATGCTCACCACTCTCTGGAGAAAGCAGTCGACCAGACCGTGAGTGTACTCCAGCCCATCATCACCCAGCGTTCTTTTCGTATGTACGGCAGCCGGCTGCCCGATGCCGACCGAACCAATGTGGGTATCGGCCCCTTTGTGGATTTACAGGAACACAGCACCCTGCAGATTCTGCGACCGACTCAGACCTTTCAAGACGAGCTGAGCATTACCGTAGGCGGTGTGGAGATGATACTCAAGCACGCACCTGGCGAGACCGACGACCAGGTGGTGGTGTGGCTACCAAAACAGAAAGTGCTGCTGCCGGGCGACAACTTCTACCGCGCCTTTCCCAACCTCTACACCATTCGCGGCACCAGCTACCGCGACCCGAAAACCTGGGCTGACAGCCTGGAAATGATGAGGGATCTGGAGCCGGAATATTTGGTACCCGGCCACTCACGCCCGGTGACAGGCAAAGCGGAGATCCGCAAGCACCTGACCGACTACCGGGATGCTATTCGCTACGTTTATGATCAGACCATCCGAATGATGAATGCCGGCAAAACCCCTAGTGAAATCGCTCATGAAATCCGTCTGCCACCCCGCCTGGCACGGTCCCCGTTCCTGCAGGAGTTTTATGGCAAACCGGAGTGGTCTGCCCGTATGGTCTTTGGCGGAACACTTGGCTGGTTCGATGGCAACCCCAGCAATCTGCACCCTACGCCACCCGGAGAAAAAGCCAAGCGCATGGCCCAACTGGCCGGCGGTGAAGATGCATTGATGACTGCTGTGGAGAAGGCTGCCAATAACGAAGACCATCAATGGGTGCTGGAGCTGACGGACTATGTGCTGCGGCTGAGTCCGGAACACCAGGCCGCCACAGAGCATCGCATTCTCGCCTTGCATGCCCTGGCGTCAGCCGAAACCAATCCCGGAGCCCGCCATTACTACCTGACCTCCGCCGCC
The DNA here is from genome assembly GCF_050707965.1 of Marinobacter sp. KM021. Taxonomy (NCBI): domain Bacteria; kingdom Pseudomonadati; phylum Pseudomonadota; class Gammaproteobacteria; order Pseudomonadales; family Marinobacteraceae; genus Marinobacter; species Marinobacter sp. KM021. The sequence goes on along the minus strand of NZ_CP136129.1, from coordinate 328,436 downwards.
GAATTGGCGGGCGACATCATCCTGCCACTGATGGCGGTAACTCCCAACGATACGATGCTTGAAGGCATTCCCATCAGGGCCTTCTTCGACGGTATGAGTGTCAACCTTGAAGGTGAAGCCGCATGGGACATCTATCAATCCGTCGTGTTTGAGTTTCCCGACCTGGAGCAGAGCTTCACGCTCACGGTGAGAGGTGGCGCGTCAGAACTCCGGAAGGGCGTCTCGGAAGATGCCAGCATCCATGTGCGCATTGACAGCCTCGACTTCAAGCGGATGCTTGCCGGCATCCGCAACCCCGCATTGGCCATTCTGTCGGATTTTGAGTATGTCAAAGGGGGGCGGATTGGCTTTACCCGGTTTATTCAGCTGTTTGAGCCGAATCTGGAAACCTGATTCAACGCAGAACAGTAACCACCAGGTCACCGCAGACAGAGGCAGGCACCATTTACCTGGAGCGTGGCGTAAAGTCAGTGATGATGCATCCCGGAATGGTCCATTGCCTTTTCTTTGCCGTCCAGGGGATGCACCTCCAGCTCTACGGCCATGCCCTCAGCACCGTCAAAAGCCAATTCCACAGGAATGAACTCACCCTCCGCCAATGGCTGGGTGAGCTGTTCCAACATCAGATGGTAGCTGTGAGGTTTCAATTCAACCGTCTCCCCGGCGGGAATCACGAGACCGCCTTTGACAGGGCTCATGCGCATCACGCCGTCGTGCATGTGGGTTTCGTGGATCGACACGTTACCCGCCCGGGGTGATTGGGCACTGGTGAGGGTGACATCCTGATTACCGTGATTACTGATGATCATGTAACCCACGCCCATGGGCGTGCCCGGGGGGGTTGGTCGGCTCCAGGGGTGCTCTATGTGAATGTCGCCCTGGCTGTAATCGTGAGCCAGGACAGGAGCAGCCAGTGTCGCGGCAGCCAACAGGAGGCCGACGTTGAATAAATGTGTGCGTTTCATGGGTACTAACTCTGTTGTTATGTGGTCTTGAAGTCTTTTCGAAGTAAGTGTTGCCATCACTTGCCGTGATGGCAAGTGTGTTTTAACCCGTTTTCATCAAATAGTGTTGGCTGGTCACGATGCGTTATTCAGGGCCTGGACCATCGCCCCCAGAAACCGCGAGGCTTCTCCGCCGGTTGCCGCCCGATGGTCGAAGGTAAGCGACAGCGGCAGGATGCGACGAATGGTCGCAGTGCCGTTATGTGGCACAACCTTATCCCGGATTCGCCCAGCCCCCACGATGGCCACTTGTGGCGGGCTGACAATAGGGTTGGCGTACTGGCCGGTCATAGTTCCGAAATTGGACAGGGTAATGGTGGCGCCCTGCATCTCTTTCGGCGGTATCTTGCGGGTGGCTACCGCCTCGCGCAGGTTCTCCAGGCCCTGGCGCAGGTCCTTCTGGCTACGATGGGTAATGTCCCGCAACACCGGCACAAACAGGCCGTCCGCAGTGTCTACGGCGATGCCCACATGCACCTCGTTCAGGAGTTGCCGGCTCAGGTTGTCGCCATCAAACCAGCAATTCAGTTCCGGCACAGTTTCGCAGGCCTTGCCGATGGCCTGCACCAGGCGCATGGTGATGTCGGTGCCCTTTTTCCAGTCACCGATATCCACGTCCTCAAAGATAGACACCGGCACTACCTGGGCGTGGGACAACGCCATGTTCTTGGCCATGGTGCGACGGGTGCCGCGCAGGGGGGCGGCGTCGCCCAGTTGTTTCTGGTGGCTGGCCTGTTTGTGCACGTCGTCAGTGGTGATCAGACCACCCGGGCCGCTGCCCTTGATGGATTCCAGGCCAACCCCCAGTCGTTCTGCCAGTGCACGCACTCCGGGTGTGGCGCGATTGGCCCGGGCCCGCTTGCTGGAAGGGGCCGCACCGACGATAAACTGATCTTGCTGCGCGCCGTTGCCATCGCCTTTTCCGGATGATTTCAGTTCCCCCACCACAGTGCCTGTGTCGTCACCCTCTCCTTCAAAAGCCAGCAAGGGTTCGCCGGTGTGAATGATGTCCCCGGGCTCGCCATAAAGTTTGGCAATGGTACCGGCCTGGGGCGACGGCACTTCAACGATGGCTTTGGCGGTTTCGACGCTGACCAGTACCTGGTCCACATCCACCGTGTCACCCACCTTGATGTGCCATTCGACGATTTCGGCTTCGGGGAGGCCTTCGCCCAGGTCTGGGAGTTTGAAGTTTTTCATGGTTATCCTCCTAGAGCGCGATCACCTGTTCGACGGCTTTAACGATGTCTTCCACCTGCGGAAGATAATACTGCTCGTTTCGGTAGTAAGGCATGATGGTGTCGTACCCGGTGACTCGCACCACCGGGGCCTGAAGGTCCAGGAAGGCGCCTTCGGCAATGGAGGCAGCCACCTCCGCACCAACACCGCCATTACGGCAGGCTTCGTGGATGATCACGGCCCGGCCGGTTTTGGCCACCGAGCTCAGCAGGGTTTCCCGATCCAGTGGGCTGACGGTGGCGACGTCGATCACCTCGCAGCTGACGCCCTGCTCCGACAGTTTGTCGGCCGCCTGCAGGGTTTCCTGCACACAGGCACCCCAGGTAATCAGAGTGACATCATCTCCCTCCCTCAGGGTGAAACAAGTGTCCAGCGGTAACCCTTCGCCGTCATCTTTCACACTTTGGGTGACGGCCCGGTAAATACGCTTGGGCTCAAGGAAGACCACCGGGTCCGGATTGCGGATGGCCGCCAGTAGAAGGCCATACGCCCGTTGCGGTGAACTTGGAATGACCACCCGCAGGCCGGGGATGTGGGCAAACAGGGCTTCGGTGCTTTCGGAATGGTGTTCCGGGGCGTGGATGCCGCCCCCGAATGGAGCGCGGAATACCAGCGGGCAATGCAGCCGGCCCCGGGTGCGGTTACGCATGCGGGCGGCGTGGCTGATGATCTGCTCCATACCGGCGTAGATAAACCCCATAAACTGAAATTCCGCCACCGGCCTCAAACCCTGAGTGGCCATACCGATAGCCGTGCCTGCAATCAGGTTTTCCGCCAGGGGTGTATCCATCACCCGCTTGAAGCCAAACGCTTCTTTCAGACCAACGGTGGCCCGGAACACGCCACCATTGGTGGCAATATCTTCGCCCAGCACCACCACGTTAGCATCATCTGCCATCGCCCGGTGCAAGGCCATATTGACGGCTTCCACCAGAGTGACATCTCTTGTATATCCAACAACCTGCGCCTTGCTCATACGTCACCTTCCCGGTATTTAGTGGCAATCTGCTCACGCTGTTGTTGCAGCGCGGCGGGGAGGGCTTCAAACAGATAATCCAGCATGACAGTGGGCGGCTCGGCCTCGGTGGCCAGGTAGGATTCAACGGCCTTTTCTACGGTTTGCTTGCACTCAGCCTGCAGGGCTTTTTCTTGATCCGGGCTCCACAAAGCGTTGTCATGCAACCAGTTTTGCAAGCGCTTGATGCCATCTTTTTCCCAGGCACGTTTGAGATCCTCCGCGGTTCGGTAGCGGGTAGCATCATCGGCGGTGGTGTGATCGCCCAGGCGATAGGTAACGGCTTCAATCACCGTCGCACCTTTGCCCGCATGGGCCCGCTCAATGGCAGCATCCATGGCTTCAACCGCCGCAAAATAGTCGTTACCATCGACAATGTGGCCCGGCAATCCGGCGCTGATGGCTTTCTGCGCAATGGTCTCCGCGCCGCTTTGCAGGCTACGCGGCGTGGAAATCGCCCATTGGTTATTGATCACTACAAATACAACGGGCAAATGCCAGGCACCGGCCAGATTAATGCTCTCCAGAAAGTCGCCTTTTGATGTGCCTCCATCACCAATACAACACACCACAGCCCGGCTCTGATCCCGGATCTTCATGGCCGCCGCCACGCCCATCGCATGACAACATTGGGTGGCAATCGGCACGGATATTGGTAGGTCTTCCGGGCAATTCTTCCAGGCGCTTCCACGCTCATCGCCACCCCAGTAAAGCAGCAATTCAGTCAGGCTCACGCCCCGCAAAATATGACTAGCCTGATCCCGGTAATAGGGCACGAACACGTCAGATTTCGCCATGCTCTGACCAATGGCTGTGCCCACCACCTCGTGCCCCAGCACAGACGGATAGGTACCGCATTTTCCAGTGCGTTGCAGCGCAATGGCTTTGGCATCGAAGGTGCGTGTCAGCACCATATTTCGATAGGCATCCAACACTCTGTCAATGTTCTCGGCCTGCGGTGGCAGTTCCGCAAGTGGTCTGCCGTGGTCATCCAGATAGCGGGTGCTATCCACATGGAATTCGTGGATTCGTCTCATTCCATCCTCCTGTCCCCCGGCCTCGGGATAAAAGCCTGGCTGCACAGACAACCTGCTTGTGGCGGGCAGCGGCAGCGTTGGGGTGGTTGGCACTCTGTTTAAGGTTTAGTCGAAGGTCCACGAATGATCAAAGGAACTTTACCGGCGGGCGCCTGACAATACGTTCACCCCCGGTTCTTGTTGGTCATGGTTTACTGAAGCTACAATCAACCAACAAGCCACGGGCAACAACGTCATCAGGAGATGAGTAATGAATGTCATGTCGGTACTGAATCAGATCATGGGTCAGGCTCAGGGTGGCCAATCCCAGAGCGGCGGCGGAATGGATGTAAAGGGCCTCATGGGAGGTTTAGGCAACCAGCTTTCTGGCAGCAAAGGTGGCAGCAGCGGGGTTGACGTGAAAAGCCTGTTGGGCGGCGGCGCCCTGGGCCTGATGCTGGGTTCTAAACGCGGCAGGAAAATGGGAGGCACTGCGCTCAAATACGGGGCCCTGGCTGGCGTTGGCGCGCTGGCTTACAAGGCTTACCAAAATTATCAGAACAACGCCCAGGGGGTACCGCAACAAGCGCCCACCCAACAAGGGCGACCTCTGGAACAGCTTCAAGGTGCTGACCAGGAGAGGCGAGGACTGGAAATACTCCAGGCCATGATCATGGCCGCCAGGGCCGATGGCCACATAGACGCCAATGAACGGGCTTTGCTCACTCAGGAAATCGAGAAATTAGGACCAGACGACGAATTACACGCCTGGATTCAGCAACAGTTTGACGGCCCCCTGGATGCGCAAGCCCTCGCCAGAAACTCCGATTCGCCACAAGCAAGCCGTGAAATCTATGTCGTCAGCGCGGTGATGATCAACGACCAGAACCCAATGGAGCGGGCCTGGCTTGACCAACTCGCCGCAGCCCTGAAGCTCGACCCCCGTCTGGCTAAGGAGCTGGAACAGCAGGTGCAGGCTTTAGAGGCCTAACTATCCGCGGTTAAAAGAGACAGGCTTAGGGAATCTGGGCAGAAGCCTGTTTCTACCCGATATCGAACACATCAAGTACTTGGCATATAACTTAGTCGTGCCAGTGTTCACCAGAATTCTTTCGGCTGAGCAACCAGTATGTGATACCCAGAGCCAGCGTGGTTGCGGCAATACCCAGCAGGTACATGGGAGTAAGCGTATCGAAATCCAGAACAATGACCTTCCGGGAAATCGCCATCAGTGCCGTAGCAACCACCAGCTGAACCGGGAACACATTGGTGCCCAAATAAAGCCGGATGTTGATGAAAATCTCCACCGCAATCAGCACCGCCATGAAGGCACCGAAGGTGAAGAAGATATCGTTGATATCCAACAGCAGAAAAGGTGGCGTCAGCAGGCGTTCGTAAATGATATACACTACATCACCCACGCCCCACAGGATTACCGCCACCATCAGCACCGCGAGCACCCTTATGGCAAAGCGAATAACCCGGTGCAGCCCCCGGAAGAAAGGGTCGGGGAAATCAATCGGCAGCTCCTGATGAAGTTCATGATTCCGGGCAGATTGCTCCGGCAAAACGTCCTTTTCTTTATCCACCATGGCACCGCTCCTGTGCTGCCGATGACGACGGGAATCAGGCTTTCTTCACAAACTCCGACTTGAGTTTTATAGCACCAACACCGTCAATCTTGCAATCAATATCGTGATCGCCATCCACCAGGCGAATGTTCTTGACCTTGGTGCCTACCTTAACCACCAGACTGGACCCCTTAACCTTCAAGTCCTTGATCACAGTGACCGTATCACCATCCTGAAGTTCATTACCGTTGGAATCCCGAACCACCTTACCGGCCTCGGCCTCAGCCTGTTCCGCCGCGCTCCACTCATGCCCGCACTCGGGGCAAACCAGCTGAACGCCGTCTTCATAGGTGTATTCAGAATTGCACTGGGGGCATGGGGGCAATTGAGACATTATCATTTCCTGTTAATTAAATGAGCACAGGATTATACCACTACCGCCCGGGAGACACCCTCGCAAGAACGGTCGGATTCTCCGACAGCGGCAACGCCAGAATCACCCCCTCATTGGAAGCCGGAAAAACCCCGGTCAGCGCCGTCACATTCACCTGATGCGACACCAAAATCACCGCCGCCCCCGGCTCAAGCTCATTCACCAACGCAATCGTTTGCCGCGTTTGGGTATCGCCATCACCTCGATTCCGAAAAAACGAATTCAACGCCGGCCACCCCGTCACCTCACCCATCTCCATTTCCCGAGCCGTATCCAGACACCGACACCACTGACTGGAAAACACCCTGGCCTCGGCAATACCCCGAGACTCCAGAAACGGCTTCCACGAACGCGCTTGCTCCCGCCCAACCGAATTGAGATTGCGCTGTGTGCTGCAATCCTCCAGATCAAACCCGCCGGGATCGCCGGTACCTGGCGCCAAAGCATGGCGCATCATCAACACCGCTCGGCCTTCGCGCAGGGCGGTCCAGGCCTGATCCTCAGAGGCAATACTATTAGCAGGCAGCAGGCCCAAGATAATGAAGATGCAGGTCAACGTGGCTTTCATAGTCCCAACCTCAAAGTCATTAGAAATCCGCGGAGGTACTGACAACTCTCATTGGCGTGGTTAGAGATAGCTTCCAAAAAATCTCGAAGGCCAGGGACGGCCTGAGAGAAGCGCACATGGATGTGCTCGTAGCGGTTTTTTGGAAGCTATCTCTAACCGCGCCTATCGCCAAACCCAGACGGCATGGAAGTAAATACGCGACCCAAATCTAACAAGCTCACCCGATGAACAGTTAAAATGCACCAACGACAAGCCAACAAAGGAACACCAAAATGCCAATCTGGGTCGACGCCGACGCCTGCCCCGTCCCCATCCGGGAAATTCTCTGCCGCGCCGCCACCCGCTGGCAAATCCAGACCACCTTCATCGCCAACCACGCCATCACCCTGCCGCCGAGCCCCTACATCAGCCGCCGCCAGGTACCCCAGGGCTTTGACGTCGCCGACAACGAAATCATGGACCAGATGACCAAAGGCGACCTGGTCATCACCCAGGATATCCCCCTGGCTGCTGAAGCCATCGAAAAAGGCGCCGACGTTTTTAACCCCAGAGGCCAGGCCTTCACCAAGGAAAACATCCGCCAGCGCCTGGCCATGAGAAACTTCATGGAAGAGATGCGCAACGCCGGGCAAGTCACCGGCGGGCCCGCCCCCTTCGGCCAGGCAGACCGCAAAGAATTCGCCGATCAACTGGACCGCTGGCTGCAACGCAACGGCCGAAGGTGATAATGATTCTATTTTAACTCAGTCAAAAATCCGCTAACCTTCCCGCCTTCAGTGAGATCAGCCACGGCGAGAAGGAAGCGGAACATGGCCACAAGCAGCCAACACACCAGCAGCTTTGCGGCACTCGGCCGCCTGTTGCGTTATGCCCGGGGTTATCGTCGGCGGATCATCGCCGCCACCACCTGCTCCGTGATCAACAAACTGTTTGATATTGCCCCCGAAATCCTGATTGGCGTGGCCATCGATGTGGTTGTGAACCAGGAACAGAGCTTTGTCGCCCGGCTTGGGTTTGAGACCGCCCAGCAACAGATCACCATCCTGGCGGTACTGACCTTTTTCATCTGGGCGGGCGAATCCCTGTTCGAATACCTGTACCAGATCCTCTGGCGCAATCTGGCCCAACGCCTGCAGTCGGATCTTCGGCAAGACGCCTATGAGCACGCCCAGCGTCTGGATATGAGCTTCTTTGAAGCTCGAAGCTCCGGGCAGCTGGTTGCCACCATGAATGACGACGTTAACCAGCTTGAGCGTTTTCTCGATGGGGGTGCCAACGCCATGATTCAGGTGGTGGTCACTGTGGTCGCGGTGGGTGCCGTGTTCTTTGTGTTGTCCCCGCTGATTGCCCTGCTGGCGTTTACACCGATCCCCCTGATTATCTGGGGCGCCTTCTATTTCCAGCGTAAAGCCGGGCCGCTGTACGCCGATGTGCGCGAGAAAGTTGGTGATTTGTCCAGCCGTCTTGCCAATAACCTCGGCGGTATTGCCACCATCAAAAGCTTTACCGCGGAACTGCGTGAAGCTCGCCGACTGAAACAGGCCAGCGAGGCCTATGTGGAGGCCAACCGGCAAGCCATCCGTATCAGTTCAGCGTTCATACCCGTGATTCGCATGGCCATTCTCGCCGGCTTTCTGGCGACCTTTACAGTCGGTGGCATGATGGCATTGAACGGCGACCTCAACGTCGGTGCCTACGGCGTGCTGGTATTCCTGACCCAACGCCTGCTCTGGCCCCTGACGGGCCTCGCTGAGGTTATTGACCTGTTCGAGCGCGCCATGGCCAGCACCCGACGAATTCTCGATCTGCTGGCAGAACCGGTCAACGTTCGGGACCAGGCTGGCAAAGACCTTGAACAACCGGTTCAGGGCAGCGTGGCGTTTGACCAGGTGGGCTTTCACTATGCCAGTAGCGGTGCTGGTGTTAACGGCATCAGCCTGGAGGTACCCGCCGGCAATACCCTGGCCTTGGTGGGCGCAACCGGCTCTGGCAAATCAACCCTGATCAAACTGCTGTTGCGATTCTATGACCCCACCCACGGCGAGATCCGCCTGGATGGTCAGGCTATTCGGAACGTGAGCCTGAAATCCCTGCGGGACGCCATCGGTCTGGTCAGCCAGGATGTCTACCTGTTTGAAGGCAGCATTCGCGACAATCTGGCCTACGGTAAGCCCGACGCCACCGATGAAGAGATTATCGAAGCGGCCCGAACAGCAGAGGCCTGGTCGTTCATCAGCCAGTTACCCCAGGGCCTGGATACTCCGGTTGGCGAACGCGGGGTACGCCTCTCCGGCGGCCAGCGCCAAAGACTGTCTCTGGCCCGTGCGCTGTTGAAAGATCCTCCGGTTCTGGTACTCGATGAAGCCACCAGCGCCGTGGACAACGAAACCGAAGCGGCAATTCAGCGTTCGCTCCGGCGCATTGGCCACAACCGAACCGTGATCATGATCGCCCACCGATTGTCGACCATTGTTGACGCGGACAACATCGCGGTGATCGACGGAGGCCAGGTGGTCGAACAAGGCGACCACAAGACACTGCTGGCGCTAAACGGCGCCTACGCTGCGCAATGGCGCGTTCAAACCGGCCAGGTGAACAATGCTGACACCTGATATACATTGATAGTAATTCGCATTTAGATTATCCTGCCCGCCAAAGCCAAGGGAGAGTCTGAATGCCAGCGTTTTTTGAAGTCGACCAACTGGCGGTTCGCCTGGGTGACACCGCCATATTGCACAATGTCAGCCTGGCGTTTCAGGAAGGCGAGGTAACGGCGCTGCTCGGTCATAACGGCTCGGGCAAATCCACCTTGTTGAAGACCCTGGCCCGGCAGATATCGCCCTCCCACGGCGAAGTCCTGCTCCATGGCCAGTCTTTCCGGGCTACAGGTGCCCGAGCATTCGCAAGAACCGTGGGCTACCTGCCACAACATCCCCCGGCAACCGACGGACTCACAGTGAGAGAGCTGGTCGCACTCGGACGCTATCCCTGGCGCGGCCCCCTCGGCCGTTACACTGCCGGCGACCAGACACTGATTGATCAGGCCATCCATGACACCGGCCTGGCACGATTCGCTGGCCGCGCGGTCGACACCCTGTCGGGTGGCGAGCGGCAACGGGCCTGGATAGCCATGTTGCTGGCCCAGCAAACCCGCTGCCTGCTGTTGGATGAACCCATTTCCGCCCTGGATGTGAAGCACCAGGTGGAGACCCTGCGCCTTGTCCACCGCCTTGCCGAGGAGCGGGAACTGACCGTCATTGTGGTATTACACGATGTGGATCTCGCGGCCAGATTCTGCGACCGCCTCGTGGCCCTGAAGGCCGGACAGGTTGTGGCGGATGGAACGCCCAATGAGATTATGGACAGTGGCATATTGGAATCCATCTACGGCGTCGCCATGGGTGTAATGGAACGGGCGCCCGGCCAGTGGGTGTCTTATGTGCACTGAACAACGGGCTTACCGCCCACTGGCGTATCTCTGCTTACTTGCATTGATGATCAGCCAACCCGCGCACCCCGGAACCTGGAGCCACGAAAATGGCTCAATCACCCTGCCCCGGCCGCCTGAGCGCATCGTTGCCCTCAACTGGGCCGCAACCGAGGCGCTTTTGCTATTGGGGGTGACCCCGGTGGGCGTGGCAGACCGGGACGGCTATAGCGCCTGGGTCCAGGCCCCGGAATTACCCGGCGGCATTGCCAATGTTGGTACCCGGGTCGCTCCCAGCCTGGAAGCGATTGCCGAGCTGAAGCCAGACCTGATTGTCACCAGTGCCGAAATGGCGCCTGCGGCCGAATTACTGGAACGCATTGCCCCCACCTACGTCATCAGCGTCTACAAAGAGGGCTCCGCCCCCTTCGCCAAAGCCCGGGAAATGCTGACCACGCTTGGCGAGATGCTGAACCTCGAACACCAGGCCGAGGCTATCCTTACGGATATTGACCAAACTCTCGAGGAGCAACGCACCCGCCTGGCCGAGGCCGGCATGAATCAGCAGCCGGTGGCCCTGGTCAACTTTCTGGATGACCGACATGTTCGTATCTACGCGCACAACGGCCTATATCAGACCACCCTCAAAGCCTTGGGGCTGCGCAATGCATGGCCACACGAGGGTAACTATTGGGGGTTCTCTGTGGTTGGCCTGGAGGCCATTGCGCCCTACCACGACAGTCGTATCGTTGTCATTTCACCCACCCTGCCCGGGCTCTCGGATCACCTGGCAGGCAGTCCCTTCTGGACCTATCTGCCGCCCGTCAAGCGAAACCAGGTTTATCAAATTGAGCCGGTGTGGCCATTCGGCGGGGTGTACCCGGTAAAACGCCTGGCGATCTTGCTGGCTGATGCCCTGTTGGAGGGAGGCCGCAACAATGTTCGCTGACTCGGCACGCGTACCTGCAACCGCCCCGTCCCTCCCCAGAAGACTTCCGGTTGCCATTGCCCTGCTCTGGCTTGTCGCCCTGGCGGCCAGCTCCCTTCCCTGGCTGGGCCAGATGACACCAGGCGAGCTGTTCGCGGCGTTCTGGAGCTATACCGAAGATCATTACCCATCTGTGCTCGCTCACTACAGCTGGGCCCCCAGGGTCTCAATAGCCGTTCTGATCGGCTGCGGACTGGGCCTGGCAGGCGCTGTTACTCAGCAAATCCTTGGCAACCCCCTGGCCTCGCCCACCACGCTGGGCGTGGAAGCCGGCGGGCAGTTCGGGGTGACCATTGCCACCCTTTTTGTACCGGGTTTGCTGGCCTTCAGCCCCGACCTTGCCGCCGTGGCGGGTGGCCTTCTGGCCATTGGCCTGGTGATCGCGCTGACATGGCGCCTGGGCTTTTCACCGGTCACCGTCATTCTGGCGGGGCTGGTGATTACCTTCTTCCTCGGCGCCATGAACATGGCCTTTCTTCTGCTCAAAGGCGAATGGCTGGGCAACCTGTTCATCTGGGGTGCAGGCTCACTGGTCCAGAATAACTGGGGGCCCTTCCTGGAGTTGCTGCCGCGAGTACTGATTCTGGCGATTGCCATGCTGATGTTGATGCGGCCACTGGCACTGCTGCAACTGGGGCAGGCTTCGGCTTCGGCACTCGGGGCCAAGGTTGCGCTGGTTCGGGGCGGCGCCCTGATTCTGGTGGTGCTGATGAGTTCCGTGGTGGTCAGCCGGGTAGGTGTGGTGGCATTCGTGGGGCTGGCCGCCCCGGTGCTGGCCAAGCTACTGGGCGCCCGCACGCTGGGTGAGAGACTGCTTTGGAGCACGATCACCGGCGGCGGGCTCTTGCTGCTGGCAGACACCCTGGCGCACTGGGCAACAACCCTGGGTAACGGCTCCATTGTGCCCACCGGCACCACCACCGCCCTGATCGGCGGCCCCATTATCCTGATGGCATTGCAGGGCATTCGAAACACTCACCATATGCCCGGAGCAGATTCGAGCCCGGCCGGGTTCATGCCCACCCGCAAGCCAACAGTTCTGATCGCCGGCATTCTAATGGCGCTGCTGGTGCTTACCATCGCTGTGTCCATGGCTTGGTCGCCCGGCCTGAGTTCCTGGAACTGGACACCGGTTTCGAACTGGAGCGATGCCTGGGTGTGGCGTGGCCCCCGGCTGATGGCGGCCATTCTTGCCGGCATGGCTCTGGGCATGGCCGGCACCCTGATACAGCGCATGACCGGCAACCCCATGGGCAGCCCGGAATTACTGGGTATTAGCGGTGGTGCGGCTTTAGTGATGGTGGTCCTGGTGCTCACCGGCCTCGACATCGGCCGTGGCGGCCAACTGGTCGGAGCCACTGCGGGGGCCGCTGCTGCATTGGGCCTGTTGATTCTGCTGGCCCGCCGTCATCGCTTTGCCGGCAACCAACTGTTGTTGGGCGGGCTGGCGCTTTACGTCTTTATGGATGCCGGGTTGAGGCTGGTAATGGCTTCCGGGGGAACCGTTGCGTCGCGACTGCTGAACTGGATGTACGGCTCCACCTGGTTGGTGTCTGAACCGGAAGCCATTGGTTTGCTGGCACTTGTGCTGGGGCTTGGAGCACTGCTTTCGCTGGTTATACGACCGCTTACCCTTTTGCCTCTGGGGGATTCGGCCGCATCATCACTGGGGCTGCCGGTTGCGCGGGCCCGGCTTCTGCTCCTGCTTATGGCTTCGGTACTCACTGCAGCCGCCACCGTGGTGATCGGCCCGCTGAGCTTTGTTGGGCTGATCGCACCCCATCTTGCCAGGGTGCTGGGCCAGCAAACGGTGGGGCGTCAGCTTGTGGTTGCGGCGCTGGCAGGCGGATTGCTGCTGGCCATCGCCGATTATCTGGCGCGGGTCGTCGTGTTTCCCAACCAGTTGCCATCCGGGCTATTAGCGGCCCTGGTGGGCGGCCTGTACTTTCTCTGGGGATTGAGCCGCCATGGCCGTCACTGAGGTTTGTGGTGATCCCTGGCTGGCCAGTTATCGCCATCTGTTAACCGGACATGGCCTGAGCCCACAGAACACCCTGAACAGCGCACTGGCTCAAGACGCCGGGCAGCGCCCTGCGCTGTTTTCCCTGGCACAGGTTCTGGCTAAGCCGGAGCTGCTGGAAAATCAGCTGCTGGAGGATTATCCGGACGCGTGCCGCCCCAGGATGCACAAGGCCCGCGTGTCGGTGCTACACCAGAGCTTGGCTTTGCAGGTCATCGCCCCCCGGGTGCTACAGCTGTTCCGGGATGGAGTCTGCGCCCCCCTGAACCCCGATCGAATTTTCCTGTGCCCGCTGGAACTCGCTGACGCGCCGTCTCGCTGGGTTAACTTGAATGACGGCCAGACACCCCTGGCGCCCGGGGCATTTATTGAGATAACCGCTGATCAGATGCAGGCGTGGTATCCGGTCTTCCGGCAGTCTTTCGGGGTCAGTCCCGGCGCCTACTGGAGCAGTGTTGGCTTGGCACTGGGTGCACCATTTTCCGCGGTCTGGAATCAGGTGGACCCGGAAGCGCTCTGCGCCCTGGCCACCAGCTGGCTGGCCCGGTTTGAGTGTGAGGCAAACAGATACATCGACTGGATACCGGCTGAATTCAGCCAACAGCGCTGTGCACTGCCTCAACGGCGAGGCTGCTGCCTGAAGTACCTCTTACCCGACGGCGGATACTGCGGGACTTGCGGGATCTACCGTCGCGACCGCATGGGCAACGTCAGGGAATCAGCATCAGACAAGCCAGGGCCACCGACATAACACTGATGGCAGACACCGCAATTTTCAGCCCTTCCCGTACTTCATGCTCCATAGCCATACTTGCTCCCATTCCAATGGACAAACAATGGATCACCTGATCAGCCACAAACACCATTTGTAAACGACAACCTTTATCATTACAATCCGCGTTACAATTTTTACACCCGACCCCCAACCCATCAGAGGAATATCCAGGAATGCAGTTGCCCAATTCCACCAACAACAAGGAATACAAGCATCCGCCGCGCGGTTCGTGGACCGCAGGGCTCCTGACGCTAGCAGTGACAACCACACCGGTTCTGGCCCAGGAAACGCTTACTCCAATCGATGTCAGTGGCGAGCGTATTGAAGACCCATCTGCCCCAGTAGATGGGTATATTGCGACCTCTAGCCGGGCAGGAACGAAAACCAACACCCCGATTACCGAAATTCCACAGTCTATCTCTGTGGTTACCGCCGATCAGATGCAAGACCAGGGCGTTGCCAGTGTTCAGGAAGCCTTACGCTACACCGTGGGCGTAGGAGCCGAGCAGTTTGGTCTTGATAGCCGGGGCGACTGGCAGTCCGTGCGCGGCGGCGATCCAGTGATCTTCCTCGATGGCATGCAAAAGACTTTCGGTTTCTATCAGAGCCCTCGCACAGAGCCTTACCTGCTGGAACGCATTGAAGTCATTCGTGGGCCCTCTTCCGTGCTTTACGGCCAGGGCAACGTGGGGGGCCTGGTAAATCTCGCCACCAAACGCCCACAGGCAGAACAGTCTACCGAACTGAAACTGCAGGTAGGGAACCACTCCCGAAAGCAGGCAGCAGTCGATTCAACAGGGGCGCTTAATGAGGACGGCACCCTGCTTTATCGTTTTATTGCCCTGGGCCGCGATAGCGACACACAGGTCAACAAGGTTGAGGACAATCGAGTGGTCATCGCACCTTCGATCACCTGGCGCCCAACGAATCAGACCGAGTGGACTGTTATGGCGCTGCACCAGGAGGACCGTTCAGGCACCACCACGCAGTTCCTGCCTATCGAAGGGACCCTGAAACCGTCACCATTTGGCCTGCCACAGATCCCCATCGATCTGTTCATCAGCGAACCAGATTTCGACCGCTACAACACTAAGGAAAACGCGGTGACATCGTTGTTAAGCCACCAGCTCAACAACGTTTGGACAGTGCGGCAAAGCCTCCGTTACTCGGAGACCGAGGTAGACTACCAGAGCATCTACCCTCAATTTACTCCTGCCCTCAAGGAGAACGGGGATATCGCTCGGGTCGCCTACGCCAACAAGCCAAACCTGGACACCCTGACCGCAGATCATCAGGCAGAGGCTTTGTTCTCAACGGGCAATGTGGATCACACGGTACTGCTTGGCTGGGATTACCAGCATGCGGTCAGCAGCAGCCGCCGAGCCTACAAGGCAGACATCGGCGACTTGAACGTGTTTAATCCGGTCTACGGAAACTATGACCGTTTGACCGAAAGTGATTTCAGTGACACGCCGGAAAATACCATCATCCAGAGTGGGTTCTACGCCCAGAATCAGATGACCATTAATGATCGCTGGATTGCCGTGCTGGGCCTTCGGCACGACAGCGCCCGCAACAAGACCGAGGGCGGCTCGGCCTTCACCGACGAGGAGGTCACCGGCAGGGCTGGCCTGATGTACAAGTTCAGCAACGGTATCACGCCTTTCATCAGCTACTCGGAATCCTTCAAACCGGTCACCGGTCTTGATGCTTTCAACAATCCGTTCGAGCCGTTAAAAGGTGAGCAGGTTGAAGTCGGCGTAAAGTATCAGCCGGCTGACTCCGCGAGCCTGTATACCGCTACGGTATACGATCTGCGCGAAAAGAACCGCCAGGCTCCTGACCCCGTGAATCCGAACAATCAGATTCAGAATGGCGAGACCAGCGCCCGTGGCATCGAATTGGAAGCGAAAGTGGACGTGAATGCCCACTGGGACCTGATCGCCAACTATGCCTACACTGATACCGAGGTTGAGGAGGGCAACAACAAAGGTGCCCGACTGCCAAGCATTCCCGCCCACACAGCATCGATCTGGAGCCAACATGACCTGCGTTCAGTTGGTATTCCGGGGCTTCGGGCCGGTGCCGGTGTGCGCTATGTCGGGTCAAGCTGGGATGGCACAGACCAACTCAAGACCCCCGCAGAAACCCTGCTGGACGCCATGATTGCCTACGGTCGTGACAACTGGGAACTGGCTTTGAACGTCAACAACCTGACCAATGAGACCTACTTCACGACCTGCTTGGCTCGGGGCGATTGTTTCATAGGCACCAAACGCACAGTAACGGGCACCTTGAGTTACCGTTTCTGAGTCTTTCCTGACGAACACGAAAAAGCCACCGCAAACCGGTGGCTTTTTTGTGTCGTACACTCTGGTATCGTCTAGATTACTCACTAGTCGTCGGCGTGGCACCGCTGACACTACCTTAGCGTGGAGGAGACCTCATGAACCGCTCGACTATCGTCATCGCCGCGGGCTTATCAGTACTGGTAACGTCCCCAGTATGGTCTGACCAGACGTTCTCATCCAACAAAACCGATTTCCGGATAGAAACCGTCGCCCAGGGCCTTGAGCACCCCTGGAGCCTGGCTTTCCTGCCCGACGGCACCATGCTGGTCACCGAACGTGAGGGTCGGCTTCGCCAGATTGAAAACGGCAATCTTGTGCGAGAGCCGGTGAAGGGATTGCCGGAGCTGGTTGCCTCCGGCCAGGGCGGCCTTCTGGATGTGGTGCTGCACCCGCAGTTCACCGACAATCAGACCCTGTTTCTGAGTTACGCACACCGCAACAGTGACGGCATGACTACCCGGGTTGCCCGTGCCACGTACAACGGCGAAGCGCTTGAGAAGGTTGAAGTGATTTTTGAAGCTTTACCCCGCTCCAGCAATGGCAGGCACTTTGCGGGCAGGATGGTTTTTGACCGGAGCGGCCATCTCTACGTGGCCATCGGTGACCGGGGTGAAATGGACAGAGCCCAGGACAATCGGGACGATGCCGGTGGTGTTCATCGCATTTCCACCAACGGTGACGCAACTCCAGACAACCCTTTTATAGATGATTCCCGCACCAACAACACCTTCTACACCTACGGCAACCGCAACATCCAGGGCATGACCCTGCACCCGGACACCGGTGAAGTCTGGAGCCATGAACATGGCCCCCGGGGTGGTGACGAGATCAACATCATCAGGGCGGGGAATGACTACGGCTGGCCGAAGGTCACCTACGGCATCGACTACTCCGGCATCCCCATCTCAGACAAGACCACTATGGACGGTGTAACCGATCCACTGCACTACTGGGACCCGTCTATTGCCCCCTCTGGCATGGCTTTTTATACCGGCGACCTTTTCCCCGAATGGCAGGGGGATTTGTTTGTCGGTGCCCTGAGGAGTCAAAAACTGGTGCGTCTGACCATTAACAACGAACAAGTGATTGAGGAAGAAGATCTGCTCACCAATCTCGGTGAGCGAATCCGGGATGTGCGCATGGGGCCGGATGGCGCCCTGTGGCTGCTGACCGATTCACGCCAGGGCAAGGTGTACCGGGTGGTGCCGGCCGAGTGATCAGTGCGGATCGTTGGTGCGTTCGGTTTTCTCGAACTGGGGCAGGTTGTCGGTGATATCAAACCAGTCAGACTTTGACCCCACGTAGACGTGCTGGGCCGCCTTTTTTCCCAGGGGTTCGTTGATCACGCCCACACGCAGTCTCAGGATACCGGGGATGGCGTCAACACGGCTGTATAGCTGACTGCCACAACGGGGGCAGAAAGCCCGGTATTTGCCGGGCCGGGATTCGAATTCACGCACTTGATCCTGTCCGGCAACATACCGGAAGCGCACCGTCTGAACCGGCACACTGGCTGAGAAAGCACTGCCGTGCGCCCGACGGCACTGGCTGCAATGGCACAGGGCAACCGGGCCAAGCGGGCCATCGTATTCAAACTGGATATCACCACAAAGGCATTGGCCGGAGTACATCACGCGCTCCCGATTCTGGCTCACAAACTATGGGCGCTGATCATACCGTGTCGGGCCCGGAATGCCACCCCGGGCCAGCCATTGCGCGACTCTCAGCCGCCGTACTGACTGTTCAGGTAAGCCATGATCCGGCCTGATTCAAACAGCTGCTGGCCAGTATTGGGGTCTTCCAGGTAAGGCACCTGAACACGGCCGTGTTGCTGAAAAAACGCATCCCGCTTGCCGCCCGGTATGGGCCTGTACTCGCCTGGCTTTAAACGTTGTTTGGCCGGGCCGATTTCGGTCCAGTGCTCCTTGCCCAGGTTATGCAGTGTGTAGGGAATCTCCAACTCGCACAATCTTTCCCGCACCAGACGCGAATACGGGCTACCCTCAAAACTCCAAAGGTGCAGCCCCTGCTCCGGGCGGCTACCAGAGGTGGCACGCAAGCCGCGCAGTTCACTGGCGGCCGATCCGATTGAATTTAAAGCTGGCTGCCAGGCTTTGGACTGATAGTAGCCGGGCACAGACCGACCGGCATACTGACTGAACAGGTACGCAACAATATCCTCAGATTCGTAGATCACCTTGTTGGTGTTCTGATCCACCAACAACGGAAACTGCTGTTTGCCGCCCAGGGCCTCGGCTTCCGGGCGGAAGAAACGGCCGCCTTTGGGGCAGGGTCGTATTTCCACATCCAGGTGCAGCGCGGTCAGCACTTCCCGCACACGGCGACAGTAGGGGCAGGCTTCCATATCATACAGAATGATAGGTTTCTCCGGCTGCGGAATAGCCTTGATCACCAGGCATCCACGCCAGGCAGCAAAGGAAGAGGTTGCCACGGATTCCAGTACGTTCACCTGATGTCTGATCGCTTTGAGCATATTGTTCCCTTTGTTCGTTGTATTCGGTTCACGGGCTCTGGGGCGGCATTGTCTCACAATCGCTGTCTGCCCCATTGGCCTGGGTGTCAGCAAGGTCCGGTCAAAGCTAACCCCATGATTCTGAAAGGCACTTACGTGCTGTCACAAAAACTCAATATAAACAACGACTCTACTGCCATTTTTTAACGTCATGTATAGCTTTTCTGCATAGTACAAAACCACGGGATGAGCTATTGTACAAAGAGAACATAACAACGGGCTGGTGTGATGCTGATTCAGGGTTTGCAGGCGAGGACCTGCGCTTCAAGGTGTGTAACCTCACCCAAGCGGCTGGTATTGGCCATTGCGGCTGCCTGCACCATGGCAAGCACGCCGGCCCTGGCCCAGGAAAGCAATACCGCTGCCGCAGCCTTTGCGGAATCCCGTCTCTGGGCCAGTCAGATCAAAGACTACGCAAACAAGTCCCTGAATAGCGAGCAGGCCCTCAGTGTTGCAGCCATTCCCCTTAACGGGCCGGGCATTGAGCAGTATGTGAACGCTGACGAACTGATGAGCCCTGGCTCCATCATGAAACTGGTCACCACCTACGCCGCTCTGGAATTGTTGGGCCCGACTCATCACTGGAATACCGACTTCCTGACCGACGGTACCATGGTTGGCGATACCCTGCAGGGCAACCTGTATGTGCGTTTCGGTGGCGACCCCAAACTCACCTTTGAGCGACTTTGGGGTACCCTTCGGGAACTGCGCAGCATGGGTATTAACCGGATTGAAGGCGATCTGGTTCTGGATGGCAGTTATTTTCGGGTGGATGGTGGTTTCCCTGCCTTTGAAGACAACGGCAACAATCCCCACGCGCCGTTTCTGGTGGAGCCCTCCGCTTACCTGACCAACCTTAACCTGTTGCATTTTCAGGTGCGCGCAGATGAACGGGGTACCCAGGCCTGGACTACGCCCGATCTTGGTGAAGTCACCATTGATAACCGGGTAACCGCCCTGCCGGAAGGCCCCTGCCCCGCTCGCAGCCGCTTTGACTGGAAACCGGTGTTCCATAACGATCACAGGGTAACCGTTCAG
Source organism: Marinobacter sp. KM021 (assembly GCF_050707965.1). NCBI lineage: Bacteria > Pseudomonadati > Pseudomonadota > Gammaproteobacteria > Pseudomonadales > Marinobacteraceae > Marinobacter > Marinobacter sp. KM021. The sequence continues at coordinate 308,458 of NZ_CP136129.1, read as the reverse complement.
GTTACCGGCGAACTTCCGCAGGGTTGCCGGACCACAACCTATCTGTCTTTGCTGCCCCATGAGCGCTATTCCGCCTCCCTGATCCGTTCCGTGCTGTCTGAAATGGGCGTGATTGTCAGTGGCGGCGATCGCTTCGAGACTACACCGGATGAAGCACGCTTGGTTATGCGCACCACCTCACCAGACCTCGTAACCATGGTGCGGGACATCAACAAGTGGAGCAGTAACGTCATGGCCCGGCAAATGCTGCTGACCATTGGCGCCGAATTTCGCAAGGATGATGAACAGGATGACCGGGTGGCGGGCATCCGCGCCATATATGACTGGCTGGAAGGGCTTGGCATCAATACGGCGGGCATGGTGATTGATAATGGCGCAGGACTGACACGCCACGGCCGGATTACCGCGCGCCAGGGCGCCCAGATTTTGCAGCACGCCTGGAACAGTCCCTATTCTTCAGACTTGATGGCCTCCATGCCGATCATTGCGATGGATGGCACCATGTCCCGGCGCCTGAGAAATACCGGCATGGACGGCCAGGGCCGGATCAAAACCGGCTACCTTGAGCATGTGCGCTCCATCGCCGGCTTTACTCGTGATGACAGGAACACCACCTGGGCCATCGTCGGCATGGTCAATAACAACCCGGCATGGAATGGCCAGGCGGTGCTGGATCGCGTGCTTTACTCCCTGCATTTCCGGCCACCGGTCGGAACGTCCCTGTCCCAGTCACCGGCTGATGGCTCGGGGCCTTCCATCCAGTAAGGCACCGGCCAGTAAAAGCCTGAACCTACCGGGATACCCCAGCCATGTCAGGCAGCTTGTGCGCGATACCCTTGTGGCAATCGATGCAGGTTTGCTCGCCGTCTGCCAATGCCGTTGAGTGCGCCTGGGACGCCCTTGGATCCTGCAGCGTGAAGTCCATCGAATCGAACTCATGGCAATTACGACACTCAAGGGAATCGTTGGCTTTCAGCCGCTGCCACTCCCGCTCCGCCAGCTCACGTCGCTTGGCCTCGAATTTCTCCGGGGTGTTGATGGAGCCAAATATCCAACCCCAGACTTCTTTCGAGGCTTCCATCTTTCGGCCAATCTTGTGAGTCCAGCCGTGGGGCACGTGGCAATCTGAACATTCGGCACGTACACCTGATCGGTTAGTGTAATGGATGGTTGTTTTCAGCTCCTGATACGGGTTGCTGTACATCTCATGACACCCTATGCAGAACTGCTCGGTGTTGGTCACTTCCAGCGCCGTGTTGAAACCACCCCAGAAGATGATCCCGGCAATAAAGCCGCTGAGCGTCAGGAAACCGAGGCTGTAGTGCACACTGGGCTTGCGCAACAGATTCCAGTAGAGCTTCAGCCGTTTCATCATCAGCGATCTCCTCTGTTGGAGGCACGGATCACTTCATCCACGGCTTTGAAATCTGACTCCACCAGCGGCTGGGCATCGGTTTGGGGCACATGGCACTGGGTACAGAAATAGCGCCCCGGCGTTACCTCAGCCCGCACCTGAAAGTGACGATCCATAAAGTGAGTCACGCTCACCATGGGCGCACCCGCCTGCACGGCTGCCTCGCGGCTGTGGCAATCCAGGCAACGGTTGAAGTTCTTGTCTACCTGATAGTCGCGGATGGCATGGGGAATCACCGGCGGTTGCTCCGGATAGTTACGCACTTCCCGTTTCACCTCTCTGGGATCACCGGCGATAGGCGGTGCGGGCAGATCTTGTCCGAGAGTTCCGCCTTTGCGCAGTCCATCCGGTGAAGAGGGTGACAAATGATCGCTCTCGGCATACGCCAGGAAGGCCAGGGAGGCGGCCAGAAAAAATACAAGCGTTCTCATGGTGACGTCTCCTTAAGCCAGGTTAACCAGTTCCAGACGGACAGCGCACTTCTTGAAGTCGCTCTGTTTGGAAATGGGGTCAGTTGCGTCCAGCGTGACCTTGTTGATCAGCTTTCCGGCATCAAAGAAAGGCACATACACCATGCCCTTGGGCATACGAACACGGCCACGGGTTTCCACCCGAACCCGGACTTCTCCCCGGCGGCTGATCACCTTCACCTCACTGCCGCGCCGCCAGCCCCTGTCACGGGCATCATCGGCGTTCATGTACAACAGCGCATCCGGTACTGCCTTGTGCAGCTCGGACACACGGCGGGTCATCGAACCAGTGTGCCAGTGCTCCAATACCCGGCCAGTGCACAGCCAGAACGGGTATTCGTCGTCCGGAGATTCCGCAGGCGGCTCATGGGGTACCGCGAAGATTCGTGCCCGGTTGTCCGGGTTGCCGTAAAACTGGAAACCACTGCCCTCCGCCACGTATGGGTCTGACCCTTCGCGATAGCGCCACAGGGTTTCCTTGCCGTCAACGACTGGCCATCTCAGGCCGCGGGTGGCGTGGTAGGTCTCGAAATCGGCCAGGTCTTTGCCTTTGCCGGCACCAAACTGGCGGTACTCCTCGAAAATGCCCTTCTGGATGTAGAAACCAAAGTCTTTCGACTCCTGGTTCTCATAATCCGGGTGCAGGTCGTCCAGTGGATAACGGTCCACATTGCCGTTGCGGAATAGCACGTCAAACAGGGTTTTGTCCCGCGTTTCGGGTGCCTTGGCAATCAGATCCTCTGGCCACACATCGGCCACTTTGATTCGCTGAGACAGGGCCACGGTTTGCCAGAGGTCTGAGCGGGCGTCTCCTGGTGCGTTCACAAGCTGGCGCCAGAGCTGAGTCCGGCGCTCAGCGTTACCAAACGCCCCTTCTTTTTCAACCCAACCGGCGGCGGGCAGAATCAGGTCTGCGGCCTGCGCCGAAACCGTGGGATAAATGTCGGAGACAATGATAAAGGTGTCGGGATTACGCCAGCCCGGCAGGGTTTCCTGCATGGTATTGGGGCCAGCCTGGATATTGTTGGTGACCTGGGTCCAGTACACCTTCAGTTTGCTGTCTTTCAGCATCCGGCTTTGCAGCACTGCGTGATAACCTGGCTTGGCCGGGATGGTGCCCTCCGGCAGTTTCCAGATTTTCTCGGCCTTGGCCCGATGCTCCGGATTAGCCACCACCATATCGGCTGGCAGGCGATGGGCGAAGGTGCCTACTTCACGGGCGGTACCGCAAGCGGAAGGCTGACCAGTCAGCGAGAACGGGCTGTTGCCCGGGGTGGCAATCTTGCCTGTCAGCAAGTGGATGTTATAGATCAGGTTGTTCACCCAAACGCCGCGGGTATGCTGGTTTACGCCCATGGTCCAGAAGGTGGTGACACGCTTGTCCGGATCAGCATATAGCTTTGCCAGGCGTTCGAGCCGTGCTTCAGAGACGCCGGAGATCTCGGCGGCCTTCTTCACATCGTACTCACGGACATGCCGGGCAAAATCCTCAAACGACATGTCTTCCCAGTCGTTGGCATTATTGGCGTTCTTGGCATTCTGCTCGCGCGGGTCTTCCGGCCTCAGACCGTAGCCAATGTCGTCTGCGCCACGCACAAACCGGGTATGTTTACTGACGAAATCCCGGTTCACCGCGTTGCTCTGGATGATGTAATTGGCAATGTAGTTCAGAATTGCCACATCGGCGTGGGGCTCCATCACCATCGGCAGGTCGGCCAGATCAAAGCAGCGATGTTCGTAGGTTGAGAGCACGGCCACTTCGGTACCGGGATGGGACAAGCGACGGTCCGTTACCCGAGTCCAGAGGATCGGGTGCATTTCCGCCATGTTGGCGCCCCAAAGCACGAAGGCATCAGCGCTTTCGATGTCGTCATAGACCCCCATCGGCTCATCGGACCCAAAGGCCCGCATGAAGCCTGCCACCGCCGATGCCATACAATGGCGGGCATTAGGATCGATATTGTTGGAGCGGAAGCCGGCCTTGAACAGCTTGCTGGCCGCGTAACCTTCCCAGATGGTCCACTGGCCGGAACCAAACATGCCAACGCTTTCCGGTCCGTGCTCCTTGATGGCACTGGTGAATTTTTCTGCCATCACATCCAGGGCTTCGTCCCAGCTGACCTCCTGAAAATCGCCCTCTTTGTGAAATTTACCGTCGCGTTTACGCAGCAAGGGCTTGGTCAGCCGGTCGCGACCGTACAGAATCTTCGACAGAAAGTAGCCCTTCACACAGTTCAGACCACGGTTCACTTCCGATTGCGTGTCGCCATGGGTCGCCACAATCTGGTTGTCCCTGGTTGCGACCATCACACTGCAACCGGTGCCACAAAAACGACAGGGCGCCTTGCTCCACTTGAGCTCAGTGAGCTCAGCATTCGTGATCAGATTACTGGCCGCCGCCGGTATCGACAGGCCGGCAGCAGATGCCGCCATGGCCAGCGCATTGGCTTTTGCGAATTCACGTCGTGTCAGGTTCATGACATTGCTTCCTGTTGTTCTGTTTCTGACTGTCCTGTAGCAATCAACTGTTGCCTCGCCTCTTCGGGCGACATCACTTCGTGGTAAACCAGAATGCATTCCAGAACGCCTGGCGCACTCTCAATCAACTCCATGGCACCGAGCAAATCCTGATGGCTACTACCCTCTGCCAGAACCACCAGTTTGCCAATCGGGTCTCGAGTGCCCTCCTCCAGGCCCGGCGTTTGCTCAAGCAGTTCAAGAACAGCATCCAGAGACTCCGGGCGCACGTGTACCAGAAAACTGGCAATGTGAATTTCGGCTTTCTGCGAATCAGGCATGGGCTGGCTCTCTCTGTTCCTGAGTAATCAGACTGATGGCATCTTCAGGGCACACGGCGACGCAGGCACCGCATCCGGTACACTCGTCTTCGGCAATCTCCGGGACGGCGACATGAGCAAGCCTGGGTGGAAATCGGATGGCCATTGGCTCGCAGGCGTCGCGGCAGGTCTGGCAATGGATATTGGCTTTGGCAAGGCAGTTATCCTGCACCTGGGCACGCCAGGGGAATGCCTCAGGGGCCAGGTCAAACACCGGTTCCGGGCAGGACCTGGCGCATTCCCCACACAATGTGCAGCCTTCGCCGGTAAAGCGGATTTGCGGAAAACCGCCATCACCACGAAACAGCACGTCTTCCGGGCAGGCCTCAATGCAGCGATCGCAACGGGTGCACTGGTCAGTGATGGCCTGGCTTGTCCAGGGCGGTCGCCACTTCGACGCAACCGCTCTGCCGCCGCGCAGAAAAAGCCGGCGGGACTCGTTCACAGCCATGTTCGCCCCTATCCCCCGGGTGGCCCCGGCGGGCCCATGAATACCTGGGACATCCAGACCAGGAAGCCGTAGCCGCCCACCACGGCAACGGCCAGGATGGGAAACAGGAAGACGATGATGAAGACAAATAACCGGAATTCGCTGCTCTTGCGCTGCTCCGGCGTCAGTTGTTGGAGGTCGTCCATAAACCCGCCTTTTTTATGTGTGTATTCATTACCCTAGTCAAACAGAGCAAACTTGGCAAAAATCAAATTTGGTATTTCTTTGGGGGTATAGACGAAAAAGCCCCGGACGGGGCCGGGGCTTTCATCTGGGTCCTGGAGGCAGGAATCAGGTCGCTGGCGGCACGAAATCGTCCAGCAGCGTCAGACCAGCTGTATTCTCGGTATCTTCAGGAGCGAGACGAGCAACTGCCGTATAAACTCCACCGGCTGCGAGACTGATTTCACCGGAACGGAAGAGCACCTCGGTGCCATCGGCGGAGGTGATAAACACGACATAATCACCGGCCGGCACTCCAAGATAGCCCGACGAGTCCCCATAGGCGAAGTCATCCAGTGCCGGCATGGCATTGCCCTGGTTGGTACCGGCGTCCGCCGCAGGAACCAGGAATACATCCACCAGCGGTGCTTCTACCGCGCCGTGGATAACCCGGAGGCGAGCCTCTGTGGCAATACGGCGGTTGTCGTCTGCAAAGGCCAGGGCTTCGAGTGTTCCCGCCCCTACAGAACCGGCTGCCAGAATGGTCAGAAGGCTACCGTTATCGAGGGCCAGGTCTTCATCCAACACCGCAGTCAGTTCACCAGTTGCTGTCACCGCGACGCGGTTATCGCCGGTCTCCAATCCCACGTACTCGCCCAGTCTGGCGAACGTCGGCACTGTCTCACCGAAGGCCACGTCGGTAGCGGCTGCGGAACCGTCCGGGTCTTCGTTCAGATAAATATCAACATTAGGTGCATCTGAAGAGTTGTGAACCGCGCGAATGCCTGCTCCGGTATCCTTGTCCAGAATTTCAGACGTCTCGCTGCCATTAATCACTAGCAGGCTGACCGGAGACTGGCCGTACACCGTGTTATCGATAGCGGCAATCAACAGATCAGAGCCTGCAGGCAATTCGACGGCACCGCTGTCATACACCACATCGGTGCTGCCCTCGGCGGTCACCCGGATCTGGTAGGTTCCGGCGTCCAGCTCCAGCGGCCCAACGGAATCACGGAATGCAAAACTGAAAGCGGGTTCTGCTGGCAGGTCGGCGCCATCAGCGGTCACATAAACAGACACAGCCGGCACCAGGCTGTCAGCCGCTGGTGACAGGTGGGCCACCCTCAAGCGAGCCGAGTTCGGATCATCCCGCTGGCCATCGTCTGTCAGCACCACCGGCTCGATGTCGCTGCCGCCAACGGTACCGGTCGCAATAATATCGTATCGGGTGTTTGCCTCAAACCGGGTGCTTCCGACCTCGATGACGGTCAACTGATCGCCTGTTGGTAAGAGCGCATCAACATCAACTGAATAATTGCCGCGATTTGGCCGCAAGGTCGCAGCCTGCTTGAAATCCGCACCGGTAACCAGTGCCTCGCCATTGAAACTGACGTTAACAGAAGGGGCGTCGGATACGGCATGAACAACCCGAACATCGGTTCTTGGAGTACTGCTCGAACCATCAAAACAACCAGAAAGCAAAACGCTGCCGGCCATCAAAACCGGTAAAGCCACTATCGTTTTCATTGTCGCTGTTCCTCACTGTACAAAGCTTGACGATCGGTTTATTTGGTTCGAACCTGCATCAGTTCAGTCCCTGACTAATGCGTCAAAGCAATCTACGGGGAGGGTAAAAAAACGGATTCACAATTTTTTACATTCGAGCTCACGAATGTGAGCTGAATACAATTTTCTCTATGCTGGCAGGCACTCAGAAACGATCCTCTACACGCGTCATTTTATCGGAAGACATGACACCTCCTCGGCAATTGTGCGCGAACAGCATCTGAAATTTTCGCCAATCCGTACCTAGACTAAAGTGATTAGCGCGCAGATAGGCGATCGCAACATCATAATAGGGATGTAAAGTTTTACCACCGAGAGACAGGCACCATGGATCAGCGGCACCGCACGAAAACCCTGAAGCTGACAACGCTTTCCCTTGTCGCCCTGTTCGTCCTGGCTGGCTGCAGCTCTACCCGCATGGCCTATCGCTATGCGGACTGGGGTGTGGTTTGGTGGGTAGAAGATTATGTCACCCTGAGCCGGGCGCAGAAACAGCAGCTGAACCAGGACCTGGATAGCCTGCGCCAGTGGCATTGCTCAACGGAGCTACCCCGCTACCGCGCCTGGCTGGACGAACTTGAGGCCGACATAGCCGATGGCGCACCGGATATCGACACCATTGAGTATCACCAACAACAACTACTGGTCTTTGTACCGGACTTGTTGGATAGAGCCGTACCAGTGGCTGTGAATCTGCTGGCCAGTCTGTCTGATGATCAGGTGACCGAGTTGGCTCGAAACATGGCGGAAGATCAGTCTGAGCTTGAGCAGGAAATGCTGGCTGGTGACCCGCAGCAAACTGCCAAGGCGCGGGCAGAGCGAACCGCCAAACGGGTTGAACGGTGGCTGGGCAGCCTGAATGGGCAGCAGCAGGCTCTGGTTGAAGAATGGTCTGCTGATCGAGGCCGGCAGACGGAAATCTGGTTGCAGGGCCGCGAAAACTGGCAACAGGCCCTGCTGGAGACCTTGGAAAACCGGGGCCAGCCCGGTTTTGAAGGAGCTATCCGAGAACTGGTGGTTAACTCAGAGGAAGCCCGGGGCCCGGAATACCAGGCCATGATGACGGAGAGCCAGCAAGCCATGGCGAACCTGATGCATGAATTGATCCAGGCTGGCGATCAACAGCACCGGGAGCACCTACAGGCCCGGGCAAGCAAATTGAACCAGGACTTCACCGCCCTGACCTGCTCCTGATCTGGCCAGCTAACCACCAGACACAAAAAAGGGCCGAAGCTAACGAACTCTCCGGCCCTTTTTCGTTTCGGCGGATATTAAACCGTCAGGTAACCACCATCAGCATTAATGCAGGCGCCGGTGGTGTAGCTGGAAGCATTGGACACCAGGTACAGAACCGTACCGGCCATTTCGTCCGGATCTGCCACCCGCTTCATCGGAATGTGGGCCATGGCCTGTTTTTTGATGGCTTCGTTGGTGGTCAGGGCACTGGCGAACTTGGTGTCGGTCAGGCCCGGCAGCAGGGCATTCACCCGAACATTCTGCTGACCCAACTCCATGGCGAAGGACTTGGTCATGGAAATCACCGCCGCCTTGGTCACCGAGTAGATGCCCTGGAAGTGGCCGGGATTTACACCGTTTACAGACGCCACGTTCACAATGGACCCGCCACCGTTGTTCTTCATCAACTGGGCGCCACGGGCACACATGAAGAAGTAACCACGGATGTTCACGTCCACGGTTTTGTGGAAAGCGCTCAGGTCGGTATCTTCTACCGGGCCGAAGTAGGGGTTGGCAGCGGCGTTGTTGACCAAAATATCCAGCTTGCCGTGCGCTTTGGCAATATGCTCCCACACCGCTTCAATCTGATCCATTTCACCGATGTGGCAAGCGAAGGCCTCGGCGCTGCCACCATCGGCACGGATACTACTGGCCACGGCTTCACAACCGTCAATCTTGCGACTGCTGACGATCACGTGGGCGCCGTAGTGGGCCAGTGTGCGGGCGATGCTCTCACCGATGCCGCGGCTGGCACCGGTTACCAGGGCGACTTTGCCAGTCAGGTCGAACAGGTTTTTGTTGCTCATGGAATTCCCTCAGCTTATCGGAATGTCACCAGGGCGGGGTCTTCCGCTTCCAGGTGGCTATAGTTGTTGAATACGGCCAGGCTGCGCCGGGGGCCGGAAAACAGAATGCGGGACACGCTGGTGTTGGCAATCACGTTGTTCATCTCCAGCGCCTTGTGGTCGGACAAATCCAGCAGGTGCTGGGCAATCACCGCAATGGGCCCGCCGGAGGTTGAGACAATCACGTCGGCACCGTCCGCCAGCTCAATCAGTTGATCCAGCGCACTGCTCACCCGCTGCCGGAAACACTGCCAGGACTCCGCGTATTCGTGGTCGTGTTCACCACTCACCCAACGGGCGACCGCTTTTTCAAAGGCCTGTTGAAACGCTCTCGCCGGTTTCGGGAAACTCGCCAGGTCCCGGGCCATCACCTGTTTGTCCGCCCATTCCGGGCGCAGGCGCTCCACCACTTCAACGTGATCAAACTCGTTCAAGCCTTCCATCACCTGCATATCCGGCAGGCTTGCACCGTAACCGGTGGTGATCGCTTCCACGGTTTCCCGATGGCGCTGCAGGTTACCGCCAAAAATGGCACCCGGCTCCACCTTGTCCGCCAGCCAGCGGCCCAGGATCCTGCCCTGCTCCCAGCCCCGCGGAGAGAGCTGGTCGTAATTTTCCTTGCCGAAACTGGCCTGGCCATGGCGCACCAGATAGATCGTGGCCATTACAGGGAACTCTCACTAATCAGGCGCTGGCAACGCTTCTCGAGATAATTGGCAGCGTGGCCGAAGGCAGCAAAACGCTTGTCTTTGGTCTGGCCGTGGTAGAAGCGGTAATAAATTTGCTGGATGATCACCGCCAGTCTGAACAGGCCATAGATTTCGTAAAAATCGAACTTTTCGGCACGAAATCCCGACTTTTCCATGTAATAGTCCACCACTTCCTTGCGGGCCAGCATGCCCGGGCGATGGGTGGGCTGGCGCCGTAGCATCTGGAATGGGCCTTCGTCGTCCGCTTCAATCCAGTACGCCAGGCTGTTGCCCAGGTCCATCAGCGGGTCACCGATGGTGGCCATTTCCCAGTCCAGCACGCCAATCACTTCAAACGGGTTGTCCGGGTTCAGCACCACATTGTCGAAACGGAAATCGTTGTGGATGACCACCTGAGCGATATCATCGGGCATTTTGTCGTTCAGCCAGGCCATCACTTGTTCAAAGTCACCAACATCCTCGGTGCGGGCCTTGCGGAAACGGTCACTCCAGCCTCCAATCTGGCGCTGCACGTAGCCGGCACCCTTACCCAGTTTGTCCAGGCCGGCTGCCGTGGCATCCACGGTGTGCAGGTCTACCAGCTTGTCGATCACGTTCAGGCACAGCTTGCGGGTGTCTTCGGCACTCAGCTCGAAATCCTTGGGGAAATCCTGACGCAGGATGATGCCCTTGAGCCTCTCCATCACATAGAAATCACACCCCAGTACGCTGTGGTCATCGCAGATGGCGACAATGTTGGGCACATAGGGGTAAACCGGCTTCAACGCGTCCATCACCCGCGCTTCCCGCAGCATGTCGTGGGCGGACTTGGCAATCTTGCCGAACGGCGGCCGGCGCAATACGTAAGACTGCTCGCCGTAGTCCACCTGATAGGTCAGGTTGGACGCGCCGCCGGGATACTGTTTGATACTCGGCTGCCCTTCCAGGCCGGGAATGGCCTGCTTCATGAACTGGTCGACGGCGCTGATATCCAGCTCTTCGCCTTCCCGGATGTCTACGGCCTGGTCGATCTGAGTCATTCAATCTCTCCTGTGATGTATTCAGGCGTTCGCCTTGCCACCCATCTTGCTCATCCAGCGCTTGGTTTCCTGGTGCATCAACCAGTCAAACGCCCAGGGCGCATGGCGCTTGAGCATCCACATACGGCGCTCTTTGGCGTGGGGCAGTACCCAGAAGTCTTTGTCTTTCACACTGCGGAAGATATCTTCGGCCACGTCTTCGGCGGTGATGTTGGACCGCTTCATCAGTTTGTTGACGTTCTGCTGAATGCCGGGAATATCTGAGCGCATGGTACTGGCCAGGTTGGTCTGGAAAAACGCCGGGCACACACAGCTGACGTGAATACCGGAATCCCGCAGCTCCTGGCTGAGGGTTTCAGACAGGGCAATCACCCCGGCCTTGGAAACATTGTAGCTGTCCATCAACGGCGCCAGCATAAGCCCGGCCATGGAGGCCACATTCACAAACGCGCCGGAACCCTGTTCCTTGAACAGCGGCGTAAAGGCTTTGCAGCCACGCACCACGCCCAGTACGTTGATATCGAGGATCCACTCCCAGTCGCCGATGGTGGTGTCTTCGATGGAGCCTGCGGAGGCAACGCCAGCGTTGTTGACGACAACGTCCACGCCGCCCCATTTCTGAACCAGGTCATCACGGACTTTCTCGAAGTCGCTCAGGCGGCGAACGTCGCATTCAACGAAATAGCCCTCGCCCCCAGCGTTGTTCAGTTCCGCCTCAACGGCAACGCCCTGCTCCGGGTTAATGTCCCCAATGCAGACTTTCGCACCCTCTTTGGCATACCGCAATGCAATCGCCCGGCCCAGGCCACTGGCCCCGCCGGTTATAAATACCCGTTGTGTCATCGGTGTTTCTCTCCGTTATGTTTATGTTCTGGAGTTCGTGTTCTTTGTTTTGGAGTAGGAGCTGCTACCGGATAGGCCTTTCCAAAACACGCTGTGAATACGTCCGTGTACGCTCTGCTCCGCCATCCATGGCTCCGCAAGGTTTTGGAAAGGCCTACCCGGCATCAGCTCCCAAACAGTTGCGTTAGCTGTTCAGAATTCCCTGACCATGTCTGATGGAGCAGGTGGGAGAAGCTTTCTGAAACTGTGCGGAGCCAGGGATGGCGGAGCCCAAGCGCCACATGGATGTGCCGAAGGAGCGTGTTTCAGAAAGCTTCTCCCACCTGCTCCCGGCACTCAATGTTTGGGTTACAGGCTCAGGACTTATACTTCCGAAGCTCCAGCCGAGCCACCATCGCCCGATGAACCTCGTCAGGGCCATCGGCCAACCTTAATACCCGAGCGTAACCGAACAATGCGGTCAGCGGGAAATCATCGTCACTGACACCGGCCCCACCGTGAATCTGAATCGCATCATCCACAATCTGCTGCAACATCGCCGGCACCACCGCCTTGATCATCGACACCTCCTGCAGCGCGCCCATAATGCCCTTGGTATCCAACGCCCAGGCACACTTCAACGTCAACAAACGCGCCTGCTCAATGTTCATGCGGGCATTGGCGATGACATCCGGGTTGCCACCCAACTTGGCGATGGGCCGACCGAAGGCTTCGCGGGTCATGGCGCGCTTGATCATGATCTCCAGGGTGCGTTCGGCGGCGCCGATGGCGCGCATGCAGTGGTGTACGCGGCCCGGGCCAAGGCGGCCCTGGGCGATTTCGAAGCCGCGGCCGGGGCCGGCGATGATGGCGCTTTTGGGCAGGCGTACGTTGTCGAACAACACCTGGCCGTGGCCGTAGGGTTCGTCGTAGGCCCCGAAAACCGGCAACATGCGCTCAACGGTGATGCCCGGGGTGTCCAGCGGCACCAGCACCATGGAGTGGCGGCGGTGTTTCTGGGCGTCCGGGTCTGTCACGCCCATGAAAATACCCACTTTGCAGTCCGGATGGCCGATACCGGTGCTCCACCATTTACGGCCGTTGAGCACCACTTCGTCACCTTCAACCATCGCGGTGGCTTCCATGTTGGTGGCGTCGGAGGAGGCAACCGCCGGTTCGGTCATGCAGAAGGCGGAGCGGATTTCGCCGCTCAGCAGTTTCGGCAGCCACTCGGCTTTCTGTTCTTCAGAGCCGTAGTGGATCAGCACTTCCATGTTGCCGGTGTCCGGCGCGTTGCAGTTGAAGATTTCCGGGGCGATGAAGCTGCGGCCGGTTTCTTCGGCAATCAGGGCGTAGTCGGAGTTCAGCAGGCCGCAGCCGTATTTGTCGTCCGGGAAGAACATGTTCCACAGGCCCTGGGCCTTGGCTTTTTCTTTCAGTTCTTTGATGATCGGCAACACCACCCAGCGGTTTTCCAGGGAGGCAAGCTCCTTGTGGTACTGCTCTTCAATGGGAAAGATCTCGTCACGCATGAACTGCTTCACGCGCTTGAGGTAATCCTGGCCTTTTTCGGAAATATTGAAATCCATGGTGCAGCTCCTCGCGCTTGCCTGCCCCAACCGGGGCGCACTTTTGTTCAGATGGAAAACAGTCTAGGAGCCAACGCGCTATTACGCGACTGAATTGTTCTTATCGTTTATCATTACCCTTACTTATTCCGAAACCGGACGCGCCTTATGGCCCTGAATCGACTGGACCTTAACCTGCTGCATGTTTTCGATACCATTTATCGGGAGGGCAGCCTGACCCGCGCCGCCAGGGCGCTGCACCTGACGCAGCCCGCGGTGAGCCATTCCCTGGCGCGGCTGCGGGATCACTTTGATGACCCATTGTTTACCCGCCAGGGTAACCAGATGGTGCCCACTCCGTTAGCACGCCGGTTTCTGGAGTCGATGCGGCCGGGACTGAATCAGGTGCAAAGCGCGGTAAACCAGTTCCACGCCTTTGATCCGGCCAGTCAGCGCAAGACTTACACACTGGGGTTGCGGGATGTACTGGAGTCTACCTTTCTGCCCCAGTTGATGGGCAAACTGGCACCCTACCCTGACATGGAGATTGTCTCCCAGCGGATACCAAGGCGGGATATGGAAACCCAGTTAGCCGCCGGCAAACTGGATTTCGCCATTGATGTATTGCTGCCGGTCAGCAATCAGACCAGCCATGAACTGCTTCGGCAGGACCGCCTGGTGGTGTTGGCGCGCAAGGGGCACCCGGCCATTAAAGACGGGCTGGATATGCCGGCGTACCTGAAGGCAAAACATGTACTGGTTTCGTCCCGTACCGAGGGCCCGGGTATTGAGGACTTTGAGCTGTCCCGGCACGGCGTGCAGCGCAGCATAAGGCTGCGTTGCCAGCACTATTATGCTGCCTGCCGGGTGGTGGAGAATTCCGACTTGCTGTTGACCATGCCGGAAACCTACGCACGGATCATTGCCGAGCGGGGGGAGATAGAAGTGATGAGCCCGCCGGCACAGATGCCCTCCATTGATGTGCATCTGTACTGGCACAAGGCTTATGAGCGGGAGCCTGCGCTGGTGTGGTTCCGGGACCTGCTACGCAGCCTGCCACAACATCAGTAGGCGGCTACCAGGGCAAGGAAGCCGAAGAAACCGGCAGCGGTAATGCCCAGGGAAAGCACTACAATACCAAAACCCCACCAGATGGCGGCGGCGTCTGACACAGGCACGTCGTGGCCCCGCAAGGTGCGATAGAAAGCCCAGGGGCCGAGCACAAACGAGCCCACGACAGCAAATACCAGGCCAACTGCAATGCCGGCAAAGGTCCAGGTAGCCAGCACCATGGCCCGATCCGAACTCTGCTCTTTTACACCGTGGTGTTCCAGAAACTTTTTGCAGAAGAACCACAGCAGGGCAAACAGGGCAACCACAAAGACCAGGCCGCCAACAAGCGTAATAATCCGGTACAGCACAGAGTTATCCTTTACATTTAGGTGGTCAGTCCGGGAACACGGGCTCCGGCAGGCACTCAAACCCCGGCTTGGCGAACAGGTAGCCCTGATAGAGCGCAATTCCCTGGGAGCGCAGCCAGAAGTATTCCTCTTTGGTTTCTACGCCTTCCGCGATAATCCGACCACCAAGATGGCGCATCATGGTGATGATTCCAAGCACAACCGCCTGTTTATTGGAATCGTCATGAATATTCCGCACCAGCGCCATATCCAGCTTCAGGAGATCCGGCGGGCTCAGCATCATGATGTTGTAGCGGGAGTAACCGGCCCCGAAATCGTCAATCGCAGTGCTGAACCCCATGGATTGGTAGGCTTCAATAATGGAGGACAGATGCTCCACCGAACTGAGGTCTTCGTTTTCAATCATCTCGAAGATGATTTTCCGGGTATCAAAGTTGTAGGTTTTCGCCGCAGCCAGAGTGGTCCGGATGCAATATTCAGCCTTGTACACCGCGTTCGGCATGAAGTTGATGCTGAGAAGCGGCTGCATGTCGAGCTTGGCTGCCAGCTTGACCGCTTTGACCCGGCAAATCTGGTCAAACGCATAACGGTTGTTTTCATTGACCCTGGACAGCACCGACATGGCGCCCTCTCCTTCGGGGCCGCGCACCAGCGCCTCGTAGGCAAACACCGTTTTGTTGTCCGCGTCCACGATGGGCTGGAAAGCAAAACTGAACGCAAAATCCAGACCGTTCCCACAGGCACACTGCTCACAATGTGACTCATCAAATAGTACTTCGGGTTTATTCACACGGGCTCCGGAACAAAAAACAGATACATGTCACTTGAAGCTTAAAAGAATCAATTAGTTTCCACTATAGCTATCAACCAACGGGTCGTAAAACTTCGTCAATTAATTAAAGCCACCACCACTGGCATCTGCCAGCCCGAGGACTACACTGGGGTTGTTGCTCAAAACCCGCAAACACCGCACGTTAGGAGGCTCCGGAATGGCCCAGACCACTCGCATCGCAGTTACCCCCGGAGACGGCATCGGCCCGGAAGTTGTCGCCGAGGCAGTCCGTTGTCTGGAGACCCTGCGCGCGAAGCACAACCTGGCACTGGAATGGACCCGATTTCCCTGGCCATCCCATGCCTGGCACGAAGAGTACGGAGAATCCTGGCCGGAAGACGCGCTTACCCAGCTAAAGGCCTATGATGCCATCCTGCTGGGCGCCCTGGGCGATCCCGGCCCTATGGACGACACCAATCGGTACCTCCTGCCAGACAGCATTTCCCTCGCCCCCCTGCTGGACATGCGTAAAGGTTTCGACCAGTGGGTGTGTGAACGCCCTGCGCGACTGTTGCCCGGCGCCAGGCAGTACCTGAAAGATGATCGCGCCAAGGACATCGATATGCTGGTGATTCGCGAGAACAGTGAAGGCGAGTACGTCAGTCAGGGCGGGCGACTGCGTCAGGGCAAGCCAGACGAAGTGGCCACCCAGATGGAGGTCTTCACCCGCCGGGCCACCGAACGGATCATCCGTTACGGCTTTGAGCAGGCCCGCAAGCGGGCTGGTGAGCGGGTGCAGGAAGGCCGTACCCGCGCCTTCCGCACACTCGATGGCCGAAGCTGTGAAAGCCAGGTGTGTCTGGTGACCAAGCGCAATGCCTTGCGTTACTGGGGTGACATGTACACCGAAGTCTTTGAGGAAGTCAGCCACGACTTTCCCGACGTCGCCACCCATCACGAACTGGTAGACGCCGCCTGCATGAAGTTTGTTCAGTGCCCCTGGGCCTTTGATGTGGTGGTGGCCAGCAACCTGCAGGGCGATATCCTGACCGACCTGGCAGCCGTCTTGTCTGGCGGCATGGGCGTTGCTCCCTCCTGCAACCTCAACCCGACCGAACCGAACATGCCGTCCATGTTCGAGCCCACCCATGGCAGCGCACCGGATATTGCCGGCCAGGGCATTGCAGACCCCACCGCCATGCTGTTTACCACGGCACGCATGCTCGATTGGCTTGGCCGTAAAGACCCCAAACTGGCACAGGCCGGGAAGGAGCTGTTCGACGCAGTAGCCGCTGACCTTGCCGAACAGGGTAACCAGCAACGGGCTACCAGCCAGATTGGCGATGCCATTTGTAAACGCCTGCAGGCCTGACTAGTCTGCTAAAGAGGTATTTCATTCACTTCGGGAGGTGCCCATGACCGACCACAAAGGCAAATTGTCTCCCCTGCTCAAGCAGGCTACCGGCATTACTGCCGCCAAGGGCGAAGGCGCCTATATTATTGACCCCGAGGGCCGTCGGTATCTGGATTTCACCTCCGGCATCGGTGTCACCAGCACTGGCCATTGCCACCCGAAAGTGGTGGCCGCTGCCCAAAAACAGGTGGCTACCATGATTCACGCCCAGGCCACCACGGTGATGAACCCCAGGCTGCCGGAACTGGCGGAAAAACTCGGAGAGCTGACACCAGACCCTCTGAATGCCTTTTTCTTCTCCAACTCTGGCACCGAGGTGGCCGAGGGTGCAGTTCGACTGGTTCGCCAGGCCACCGGACGACCCAACGTGATTGTATTCCATGGCGGTTTCCATGGCCGCACCATGGGGTCATTGTCCATGACCACCTCCAGCGTTGCCCTTCGGGCCGGTGTCAGCCCGATGATGGGTGGCGTTGTGGTTGCCCCCTTTCCACACGCTTTTCACTATGGCTGGAGCCTGGATGAAGCCACCGACTTCTGCCTGCGGGAGCTGGACAGAATCTTCGTGACCTATTCCGCCCCCAAGGAAACCGCCGCCATGCTGATTGAGCCGGTTCAGGGTGAAGGCGGCTACGTACCCGCCAACGCCCGCTTCCTGAAGGGCCTTCGGGAACGGTGCGACAAACACGGTATCATGCTGGTGTTCGATGAAGTTCAGGCCGGCTTCGGCCGCAGCGGCAAGTTCTGGGCACATGAGCATTTTGGTGTAACCCCGGACGCCATCATGATCGCCAAGGGCCTGGCCAGCGGCTTCCCGATCTCTGCCCTGGCGGCTTCCGAGGAAACCATGTCCAAAGGCTGGCCCGGTTCACAGGGTGGCACCTACGGAGGCAATGCCGTGGCTGCGGCGGCGGCTATTGCTACCATTGATGTCATTCGCGAAGAAGGCCTGGTGGAGAATGCAGACCGCATGGGCAAACGCCTGTGGGACAACCTGCACGCCCTGAAAAAGGATTATCCGGAGATGGCCGATGTCCGGGGCAAAGGCCTGATGGTAGGAGTTGAAATGCGCCGGGGCGACTGCCCCGATGGCGAACGCGCCGGCAAGATCCTCAAGGAATGCGAAAACCGGGGGTTACTGATGCTGCGCTGCGGGCCTTACCAGGAAATCGTCCGATGGCTGCCGCCACTGATCGTCACCCAGAACCAGATTGATGAAGCGACCGGCATCTTCGAGGAGGCTCTGAAAGCCACCGCCTGAGACCCATTTCGAGAAACGAAAAGGCCGGATGACATCCATCATTCGGCCTTTCTCACAGAACCTATCCTGGAACCGCGGCGGTATCATCTGTCGGCGGTGACAAACTCCAGGCGCCCGGGAGCAACCCGGATATCCACGGGTACAATGCCCAGCATCCGCTGGGCAAAGTCTTCTTCATTGAGGCGATACACCGGCATGGTTTCCAGCATCTGGGCCACCACCCGCATCACGTTGTCCGTGACCGGCGCCAGGTCGCCCTTGAAAAAGGGTGAATCAATGGAGCTCTCCAGAAGCTGGAGCCGGCGGATGTACACCGCTTTTTCCTGACTGTCATACACTGGTGCACCTTCAACCTTGAGCGCCAGGTCCACCGGCAGCTTGGCCATCAGTGCATTCAAAGCCACCTGCCCTCGAAGATCAATCACCGCCACATCGCGACCATCCGGCCCCAGGGTAATATCTGCATCACTAAGACTCAGGCTGAGCGGCGATCCACTCTGCAAATGCTGCCGATCATAGTCGGCCACGGCCCGCTTGAGATGCCGCTCAATCTCGCCCTCGGAGATGGCATAAGGTGAAATGCTCGCACAACCACTGGCCAGTACCGCCAGCACCAGAACCGGGAACCAGGCCCGAACCTGCATGAATGTTTTCATTTTTCTTCCTCTGAAACCGAGCCCCCTATCCTGCGGCAGGCATGCCTTCCACGCAAGCCGTGTTGATTAACGATTGGTGAGGGAGTCAGTCGTTCTCAGCACGGGCCTGCACGGTTGGGGTCAGCCGTTCATCAAACGTTACGGTCAGCACGATGGGCTGACAGCACACCTGGCAATCCTCGACATACTCCTGTTCAGCCACCGAGGGGTCGACGCTGATTTCCAGCGTCTCCCAGCAGTAAGGGCATTGAACGAGAACTGAATCAAGCGCAGACATGCGAGCTCAGAACTGCTGCTTGGCCATCCAGGGGATGATCCGGTCGAACGCCTCTTCCATCCGCTCACAGGTCGTCGAGAAACTGAAGCGCAGGGCATTGGTGCAGTGCTCACCGAAGGCGTCACCCGGCACCACACATACCCCGGTTTCCTTCAGCATCCGGAGCGCCAGATCAGAACCATCCACATGGGGCGGCAAATCCGGAAAAGCGAAGAACGCGCCGCCGGGCTTGTAGCCGGTCAGATAGGGAGTCTGGTCGATCAGCTCCACAATCTTGTCCCGACGCTCGCGATAAATATCCACCATGTCGCGCACGCACTGCTGGTCTGCCGTCAGGGCAGCCACACCGGCAAACTGCGACGGTGTATTGGCCACCGAGGTGGTAAACATATGGTAGCGCCGTAGCGACTTGATTGCCGCCTGGCTGGAGATGACCCAACCAACCCGCAAACCCGCCATGCTGTAGGTCTTGGAGAAGCTGCTGATGCACATGATGTTATCCAGATCCATAGAACAGTTCAGGACGCTGGCAAAATCATCATCATCAAAGATCAGGTGGTCATAGACCTCATCTGCGTATACCTGAATCCCGCGATAGGCGCACTCCTCGAGAATCGTCTCGACCGTACTGCGGGGATACACCGCTCCGGTCGGATTGTTGGGGTTATTCAGGATAAGGGCGAATGTCCGTGCCCCCATGGCCCGGATCACATCATCCGGGTCCAGCTGGTGGTTGTTCTCAGCCCGGGTGGGCACAAACTTCACCTCACCGCCGGTCATCCGGATAAGGGGTGCATAGAGCAGGAACGACGGGTCCGTCACGATAAACTGCCGACCGGGCGCCGAAGTCGCCGAAATGGCCAGGTACATGGCCTCGGTGGCACCGCTTGTCACCAGAATATTATCGCGGGTGAGCTTGCGATTGTAGCGCTTGCCATAGTAATCCCGCAGGGCCACCAGCAGTTCCGGCAGGCCGGCATCCATGGTGTAGCCGGTTTGGCCGGCGTTCAGCGCGTCAATGTAGGCATCAATAATATGCTTTGGTGTTGGCAGGTCTGGCTGCCCTATCGACAGGTGAATCACATCCTTCATGGTGGATGCCATATTCACCAGCCGGCGAATCCCCGAAACAGGAATGGCCTGCATGGCCGGGTTCCAGCTGGCCTTGGTCTTGCGGTATTTCACTTTCCGCGGCTTGGTCTCGCCGGTATCCTTGTTCGCGGATTCCGCCATACGCACCTCCCGATAACAGGGTAAATAAAGACCTACCCCTGCAGGTTAGTCAGTAAAAATCAGCGGTACAAGGCCCGTGGGACGAAAGACTGAACAAAGCCGCCGAGGCAATGGATCCGTCAAGCCAGGTTGACCCACACCCACTCGCCTACCAGACTACAACGATGGACTAAAACTAATCGTTGCGATTCCTGCGGAGGTGAAATGACAGCGTCCAACAAACCGGTTGTCACGGTTCTGACAGCGCCTGGCGAGGCACCGCCTCCCGGCATAGAAGCCGTTCAGGCCAGAGCGGAAGTTCGCTTCGCCTGCGATGAACAGACACTCCGGGACACCCTGCCCGGCACCGATGTCATGATGGTGACTGATTTCCGGACTGAAGCTCTGGAAGCCGCCTGGCCAACCGCAGACCGGTTGAAATGGATTCACGCCACCAGCGCCGGTGTCGATGCACTCATGTTCCCGGCGCTGATCAAAGGCGACGTTACCGTGACCAATGCCCGGGGCATCTTCGACCGGACCATCGCCGAGTATGTGCTGTGCAGCATTCTGATGTTCGCCAAGGATTTCCCCCGGTCCATCCGCTTACAACTGAAGCACGAGTGGAAGCATCGAGACACGGAGCGGGCCGAAGGCAAGCAGGTGCTGGTGGTGGGCGCCGGCTCCATCGGCCGCCAAATCGGCCGACTGGTTAACGCCGCAGGCATGCATGCCCATGGCATTGCCCGCACACCCCGGCAGAAAGACCCGGACTTTGTAGCGGTGCACGGCAACGATGAATTGTATGACCAGCTGAGCCATGCGGACTTTGTGGTGATTGCCGCACCACTGACACCGCAAACTGAGGGACTGTTCGACAGCAAGGCGTTTGCGGCGATGAAGAAGTCGGCCAGGCTGATCAATATTGGCCGCGGGCCCATTGTGAAGACGGATGACCTGATCCAGGCGCTGGACGACGGCGAGATTGCCGGCGCGGCCCTGGATGTGTTCGAGGAGGAGCCATTGCCGGAAGATCATCCGCTTTGGGAGCGGGAGAATGTGATCATGACGGCGCATATGGCGGGCGATTTCATCGGCTGGAAGCGGGCGCTGACGGACCAGTTCCTGGAGAACTTTGACCGCTGGCACAAGGGTGGCGAGCTGTTCAATCTTGTTAACAAGGAGCTTGGGTACGCCGGTTAACCTTTGTGATCGCCGCTCGGGTTCTTTGCCTTTTGGTTAAAGCCCGGAGCGGCTAACCGGTAGGGCTTTCCAAAACACGCTCCTTCGGCACATCCATGTGACGCTTCGGCTCCGCCATCCATGGCTCCGCAGAGTTTTGAAAAGCCCTACCGGTCATCCGCTCCTACGAGTTTGCCGTTCAACATAAGTTCTCGCCTATGCCTCTCTGAATCCACGGATGGAGTCAGATTGAGCGTGTTGGGTGATGCCGTCCAAAACCTTGCGGAGCCAGGGATGGCGGAGCAGAGCGTACAGGGAAGTATTCACAGCGTGTTTTGGACGGCATCACCCAACACGCTCCCACTCCGAAACCTACACCCGATTGGCCGCAGAAAACTCCCGCTGCAACGGCAACAAATCAAAAACGCGAGTCTCGTCGTTGGGGTCCACCAGCTCTGTGGCGGACTTGTATACCCGAGGCGTGGTGTAGAGCATTTTCAGAGCCTTGCCATGAGGCATCGCCATATAGCGCTCAGGCTCATTCTCCTCCAACCACTTCCGAACCCGCGGTGCCATGTTGTGGGCCATCTTCGGAAAGAAATGGTGTTCGATGTGATGACTGAACCGGAAATGCAATCGATCAAGAACCGGATTGCTGCGCAGGCTCATAGAGTTATCCAACGGATTGTTTGTGGGCGTTTGCGGCCGCAGGAAGTGATTGGTCAGGATATAGCCCTGCCCCAAGGCATTGGCCGTCATGAACGGAATCAGCACCGTGAACACCGCCAGCGGGCCCGAGACAACCGCCAAAGCAACCCACAACGCCAGACACAGAAACACCTGAGCAATGGCCAGATTGCGGTTAAAGCCCTTGAACTGCTTTCGATGTTTCGCCTGAATCCACAGCACCAGTTGGGCGTGAAAAGTGAACGAATAAGTCAGGAACAGATAGCTGTACCAGGTGCTTGAACCCGGCGCCAGCTTGTGAAACTTCTTCTGCCCGGGATTGGTTTTATAACGGCGCAGCGTGCCGAAGCTGTCCGGATCTGTATCTCCGGTGTTGGTATTACCGTGATGCACCACGTTGTGCCACTTACGCCAGAACTCCGGCGGCACCATCAACGGACCAAACCCCAGCCAGCCAAAAAAATTCTGCCAACGCCGGCTCATGCCCAATGCCCCGTGCAACACCTCATGAGCCAACAAAGCCTGGCAACCAATGGTATGCCCCACCAGCAACGCCAGGCCAAGATTGGCATACCACGGCAACCCCGCCATCAGAATCGCCGCTAGCCCACCCCAGATAATCGCCTGCAGGGGCAAGAACCAGATCACCCGCCAGGTCTGGGCCTTGAACGTATCAGCGGGAAGCTCCTTCTTCATCCGGTCCCGAAGCTCCCGCTCGTCCGGCTTACCATACACCACGGCCTCCGCCGCTCCCGGTTTCACTGCTGCGTTCATTTTGCACCTTTGCTTAGTTGAATTTCGACAATAATAAATTTACAGCGTACATGTGTGCGCCGAATTTATAACAAGAAAATCAACTAAACAATGGCTACAGCGGATTTTTGTTAATCATTCCAGACATAGGGGGTTACATATGTACTCTAAATTCACTGCCGGACTACGGGGGAGAAGGTTGGAGGGCTTTTCTGAAACCCTGCGGAGCCATGGATGGCGGAGCGGAGCGTACACGGACGTATTCACAGCGTGTTTCAGAAAAGCCCTCCAACCTTATCCCTGCCGCCAAAACCCGAGAACAAAAAAGGAGCCCGGAGGCTCCTTTTCTCGATAAGAACTCAAAAATCTGAAAGTCAGCCCCCCGAAAGCGACTGCTCCGAAGGATCAAGCTCCATCTGCTGAATGGCAATCACCGCCTGAGTCCGGTTACGAACACCCAGCTTGCGGAACACCGCCGTGATGTGCGCCTTGATGGTAGCCTCAGACACATCCAGATCATAAGCAATCTGCTTGTTCAGAAGCCCCTCAGCCAACATACCCAACACCCGGAACTGCTGCGGCGTCAAAGACGCCAGGCGCTCCGAGAAATCGGTGGATTCAGACTGCATCCGCTCAATCTTGTCGGCTATGCCCTCAGGCAGCCAGACATCGCCTTCCAGAACCGCCTGAATGGCCAGGGTAATGGTTGGCAGCGGTGCACTCTTGGGAATAAACCCGGAGGCACCGTAGTCAATCGAGCGACGCATGGCCTGCAAGTCTTCGGAGCCAGACACAACCACCACCGGCAACCCCGGATACTGGCCTCGCATGAACACCAGCCCCGAGAAACCATGGGCACCCGGCATATTCAGATCCAGCAGGATCAGGTCTGCATCCGGGTGCGACTCTACCGCCGCCTGCAGTGACTTGATGCTGTCGACCTCTACAGTCTCGACATCCGGCACCGCCTGATTGACCGCTTGTTTCAATGCAGCCCGAAACAACGGGTGATCATCAGCGACGATAATTGTTTGTGTCATTCAACAGATTCCTCACAGGTTAGGGCTGTCAACCGCCGGCGTTACTGGAACGCCCGGCTGCTGATCAGATCATCCACTACGCCCGGATCAGCCAGGGTAGACGTATCACCCAACTGATCGTGCTCGTTAGCAGCAATCTTACGCAAAATCCTGCGCATAATCTTGCCAGAACGAGTTTTCGGCAGTCCAGGCGCCCATTGAATCACATCCGGAGACGCAATCGGGCCAATTTCTTTACGAACCCACTGAACCAGCTCCTTCTTCAGCTCGTCCGATGGCTCCTCACCCTGTACCAGGGTCACGTACACGTAGATGCCCTGCCCCTTGATTTCATGGGGGTAGCCAACCACCGCAGCCTCGGCCACCTTGTCATGAGCCACCAGGGCACTCTCAACCTCGGCAGTACCCAGGCGGTGGCCGGACACATTCAGAACGTCATCCACACGGCCAGTGATCCAGTAGTAGCCGTCTTCATCGCGACGGGCACCGTCGCCGGTGAAGTACATGCCCTTGTAGGTGCTGAAGTAGGTCTGGATGAACCGCTCGTGATCACCGTAAATGGTGCGCATCTGACCCGGCCAGCTGTCCAGGATGACCAGGTTACCCTCGGTCTTACCTTCCAGGATGTTGCCTTCGTTATCCACCAATGCCGGCTGAACGCCGAAGAACGGCTTGGTGGCGGAACCCGGCTTCAGGTCGACCGCACCAGGCAGCGGAGAAATCAGAATGCCGCCGGTCTCGGTCTGCCACCAGGTGTCCACAATCGGGCACTTGCTGTTACCAATGACCCGGTGGTACCACTCCCACGCCTCCGGGTTGATCGGCTCACCCACCGAACCCAAGAGTTTGAGGCTTTCGCGGTTAGTGCCGTCCATACAGGACTCACCCTGGGCCATCAGCGCACGGATGGCGGTGGGCGCGGTGTACAGGATGTTGACCTTGTGCTTGTCGACAACCTGGCCCATGCGGGAGCTGTCCGGGTAGTTGGGCACACCTTCAAACAGCAGGGTGATGGCGCCATTGGCCAGCGGGCCGTACAGAATGTAGCTGTGGCCGGTTACCCAACCAAAGTCGGCGGTACACCAGTAAACGTCACCGTCGTGGTAGTCGAACACATACTGGTGGGTCATGGAGGCATAGACCATGTAACCGCCAGTGGTGTGCAGAACGCCCTTCGGCGCACCGGTGGAACCGGAGGTATAGAGCATGAACAGAGGGTCTTCCGCCTTCATCGGCTCCGGCTTACACTCGGCCGGCGCATCTTTGATCAGGTCTTCGTAACGAACGTCACGGCCTTCGGTCCAGGGGACTTCTTTGTTGCCGGTGTGGGTAACCACGATCACCTTGTCGACCTTGGCGTCTTCCTCGTGCTTGAGCGCGTGATCCACGTTCTTCTTCAACGGGATGGCACGGCCACCGCGCAAACCTTCATCAGCGGTAATCACAAAACGGGATTTGCCGTTAACCACCCGGGCCGCGAGTGCTTCCGGGGAGAAGCCACCGAACACCACCGAGTGAATCGCACCGATCCGGGCACAGGCCAACATGGCAACCGCGGTCTGCACGATCATCGGCATGTAGATGGTGACCACATCACCTTTCTTAACGCCCTGGGCTTTGAGCGCATTGGCAAACTTGCAGGTCTCTTCGTAAAGCTCCCGGTAGGTAACGTTACGGGATACCGAAGGATCGTCACCTTCAAAGATGATGGCCGTCTGATCGCCGCGTTTCTCCAGGTGGCGGTCCAGACAGTTGGCGGAGGCGTTCAGTACACCGTCTTCAAACCATTTGATGGACAGGTTGTTGTAATCGTAGGTGCTGTTCTTGACCTTGCTGTAGGGCTTGATCCAGTCAAGTCGCTTGCCGTGCTCACCCCAGAACGTATCCGGGTCTTCTACTGACTGGCGATACATTGCTTCATACTGCTCTTTGCTGACCAGTGCACGCTCTGCAACTTCCGGACTCACCGGATATACCTGTTTATTAGTCATTGTGCTCCCCCTTAATCAGAGTCTGTTGTCATTGTCGGTTTTTTAAATTCAGGGTGATCGGGCGATTTTTGCCCTTAAGACAGATGCATGTAGTTCAACATGTGTGCCACCGCACAATGAATTAGACTAACGTCCTAACCTACCGCCATTTTCGGGCTAACCTGTTCAGCAATGCGTCGATCAAGGCAGGGCTTAGCAGCTTTAACAGCGGCTTTATCAAGAATAGTTGCAGATCGGGGAATGGCAAAACATGACGTGGGGAGAGCAGGCCCGGCCGCTGGCCGGACCCAGGAAGGATGATCAGGCAGCTTTTTTGCGCTGCTTGGTAGCCCGAAGACTGTAGACCTTTCTTTCTTTCAGGGCATAGCGGTTCAAACCCGCCAGGTGGATCTTGCGCAGATAGACTTCCCAATCAATTTGGCGTGCATCCACCGGGAAAAGCCCCTTGTCGACCTCACCCATTCTGGCAGACAACGCCTGCAGTTCATCGTTGTGGAAGACGTAATCCGGGGCTGTGTAAAAACCAAAAATAGTGGCCAGTGACTGGGTGGTATCCAGGTTCTTGAGCATTTTCAGGTCACGGGAATTACCCAACAACTTCAATACCTTGTCTGTCACACTCAGGGGCAGGCGCACACCGCTGACCACCAGGTCAAACAGGGTACGGTTAACCGCAATGAACGGCTTGCTGGGCTGCCGGTAGAACAGATGATCGTAGGCGGCGTAATTGGCTTTGGATTCCGCCATCAGATGGTCGATGAACTGCCCCAGTGAGACCGGATTGGAGCTGCCACTGCAGCACTGGTAGATCCTCCGCCGACCAGGTTCTGCCAGGGCTTCGGAAAGCGACAAAACAATCGCGTTGGCCACCAGGTCCACCGGAATGACATCAATCACACCCGAGCGCTTACCCGGGAACAGGGTCACCTTCTCCCGGGCATAGGCCAGGATAATGGCATCCGCTACCTTGACCCCCTCAATCCAGCCAGGGACAGGCTCTTCCAGGGCACTTTCAATGATGGAGGGCCGAACAATAGTCAGGCTTCGGCCGTTCAGCGCCTTCATCAACAGCTGTTCGCCCAACCACTTGGTAAAGGTATAAGTGTCGCTCCAGCCGTAGCGGTTTGCTTCCCGAATACCCAGGTCCACCAGTTTCTTTTCAAGGGTTTTGCCAGAGTAGCGGGCGCGAACATCGGCAATCTTGTCTTGCAGTAACTGCACCAGCTCTTCAATCTCGTAATACCCCTCGCTTGAGCGGGGAACTGACTCACCTGCAGGCTTGATCACCGATTCGGTGACCGGCCCGGAATTCATGCCGTTAACATAGCAGGTAGACACCTGCAGAACTGCCAGCTCCGCATTCTGCCGGGCCAGCCCGGCGATATTCTCAAGACACAGGGTGTTGATCGTCAGGGCTTTGTCCAGCTCCTCCCGGAAGTTCACGCTGGCAGCAGAGTTGATCACGGCATCCAGTTCTCCGGCCAGTTTCTGCCAGGCGTCCTCACCCATACCGAAACAAGGTTCCGTCACTTCACCGGTAATGCAATGAACCCGCTCTTCGAGGAAGGTTTCAAACCAGTCCGCATCGACACTCCTCAAGCGATCAAATACCGATGACGTGGCAATCTCATTGTCAAAGCGGCTGCGGGCATCAGGATGACGTTTATTGCCCCGAATCAGCAAGTAAATGCCACCAATGTCCGGGACGGACCTGATCAGCTTCTCCAGAACCACCTTTCCCAGGAAGCCGGTGGTTCCGGTAATCAGCACCCGCTTGCCGCGGAGCTGCCCGAGCACCTTCGACGAAGACTCTTTTTGATTCACTTGCTGGTTTGCCATGGTAGAACTCCTTCTCTGAGATCGATGTCACCAGCGATCAACGCCGGTCAAAAGTCGCGGGGGGCCGGTTTCCTTTGCCCCGACATGTATGCATCCGTTTTGCATCCGCCTGTCAGAGCTGCCTGCATAATGCGGGCCACGATTTCGGTCAATTCTTGCACAATGATCGTTACAGGGCGGTGACAGACTGCAAAATTACGACACATAAATCCTTAAAAAAATGACCAGCAAGTGGGCACATACTCTTGGCTCGTTCACGATCGGGTAGGATCCCTGCCTGCCAGTGAACGCAAGAGGTCATCCAGGGAAACATCCGAAGGTTTCTCCCGCAGCACACGAAGTAATTGATCCTGCTCGCCAAAACTGATTCGATCGTACAGTGGTCCCTCCACCCCTTGGGGCAATGCAGCAGGCTCCGGCTGAGCCGGGGGTGACGCCAGATCCTCGGCCAGGTGCCGCAGGTGAGCCGCCAGCCTATCTCGGTCAACCTGGCGCAGATGCTCCCATTTCATTGATGCCAACCCGGTTTGTACGATCTCCACGGTATCGGCATCAGGGTTGCGCCCCAACAGTGCAAAAAGACGGGTAAATGCGTCATACCGGAGCATGGCATCGTCCGGCTTTGCCGCCAGCAATTTTTCCAACTGCCCGACCAGGGCCCGACATTGCTCGCCGACGGATTCACCACCGGGAATGGCGGCTTCAGCCTGCCCGGCTTGCCGGCGCGCGGCCTGATGCCAGTAAGCCGCTATACCGGCTTTGCGCCGAGGCAGTGCCGCCAGGTGAACATTGAGCATTTCCGCCAGGGTGTGAAACTGCCGGCATGAGGGGTCAGAGGTGGGCAGCAGGGTCACAGGGTGTTGATTGAGCACGGACTGCCGAAGTGTTTCATCCCGCCAAAGTGCCCCCAGGTAATGCAATGTCCACTGCAGATGCCGCTGGCAGGCACCGTTCAGACGCTGGAACACCGATCTTGCCTGGCTGGCGCCTTGTGCCATGTTGACGATCACGGACGGCCTGCGCCTGTACCCTCGGCGCTTGAGAACTTTCATTAGGGAGAAAGCATCGGTGAGTGAGGCTGGGTCAGGGGTTACGACCACACAGGCCAACTCTGCCGCTGCGATCATATGAAGACCTACAGTCTGCAGTCCTGATGCCGTGTCAATAATCACATAATCGTAACAATGCTCCAGCTCATGCAGCGACTTCAGGAGCTTCAGGCTGTCTTCGCGGGTCATCTCCATACACGTCTGAACCCCGGAGGCACCTGGAACAATGTCCAGCCCATAGTGGGTTTGCAGAATGGCATCAGCCAGACCACTCCGGCCGGCAATCACATCGGCAAGCGTGCGTTCCGGATAGAGCCCCACCAGAAGACTCACGTTGGCAAGGTCTGTGTCCGCGTCCAGCAACAGCACTTTCTGCCCGGCTTTGGCCAGGGCAAGCGCCAGATTGACGGCAACGGTGGTCTTTCCCACTCCACCTTTACCGCCTGTTACCGCGATGGTTCTTGGTTGGCGCAACTTTTGCCTTCCCTCGTAGCTTGAGCAACCGAAAACAGACGAATCCATAGGCTTGTCACTATAAGCGACATTTTAACCTGTAAAAAGGGTACACATATCACAGAGTTGAAATACCCTGCTTAAAAAATCAGCAATAAAGGTTTAACACAGGTGGATTATTGTCTAAGCTCACTGACTTATAAGAAGAATGAACACCCTGTCATAAAACTCTGATACAGAACAGGGAACCTTGCCCCGCAAACACAATGGCACGGAGCAAGGACAAAGGGCGCGCGATGACTAATGCGATGGATATTGCAGCTGATCTTCAACTACCGAGCCTGCCGGAGGTAACCCTGCGGGCGCTGAAAGCATGTCATGCCGGAGACAGTTACCGCGAGATCAGCCAGATTGTCGCCACGGACACCGCACTCGTCGCCCGACTTCTGTCATTGGCCAACTCCGCCCTGTACAGAAGTAATCCTCCCATCCGCTCCGTTGAGCAGGCACTGCTTCGCCTGGGCACCCGCCGCTTCCAGACCCTGCTGCTGACATCGGCATTGCGACAATTGCTATTTGAACTCGGCGGCGACGAGTGGCAGCAACTGAGGGATTTCTGGCGCCACTCTCTGACCACAGCCCTGACCGCCCGGGCCCTGGCCACACTGACACGCTATCCGAGCCCTGAAGAAGCGTTCCTGCTTGGCATGGTTCACAACATTGGTGAACTGATCGCCATCAAGACCCAGCCCCAGGAACGCAAACAGGACATCCTCAACCACCAGAATGAGATTGCCGCCCATTTTGTAACCGTATGGGGGTTAGGACCGTTGGCGGCAGACGCCATGCGATATCAGCAGTCGCTACCAACCCAGCTCCGGGACGCCAGCCACCTGGTGAAACTGATCAGCCTGTCGACCCGGCTTGCCCTCTCAGATTCAGCGGGCATTGCTGCTGCAGGAACGATCTTTGGGTTGCAGGAAGACCTGACACGGGAAATCTGCGACAGAATCAACGAAGAAGTAGCCACCATGGCGGCCTCCTTCGGAATTCCTCTGGACACCGCCTACCAAAGTGAGGAAGGCGCCCGGCAGCTCAGGCAAACGCTGATACACCAGGCGATCGCCAGCAAAACCCTTGAGCTGCGAGCCACAGACAGCGCGACCCCGTGCGATCTGATCGCCAGTACCGTCAGCGGTCTAGGCGTCCTGACCGGACTGCCGGCCCTGTGCTTTGGCCCCGAGGCAGAGGAGCTCAGGCTGCTTTCCGGTACCGGCACCAACCTTCCGGACCTGCGCCTGTCGCCCCAGCCTGGCGGCAGCGTCCTGACCGATGCGTGGAACGGCGGCACCCTGGTCAGCCTGAACGAACGCGAGCCCAGCGTACTTGACCGACAACTGCTGGCCATTCTGAGAACGCCGTCTCTCCTGGCGATTCCTGTTCAACAGGGTGGGCAAAAACACGCGATCTTTGCCTTGGGCACGGACTCCGAATCAATGGAGGTCACTACCCAGCTGGTTCGGCTGTTCATCCACGAGCTTACCCAGCTGATTGAGAGTCAGACAACCGAAGGGCCAGGCGTCGACAGCCAGATCGCCCACGACCGGATACGTCGCCAGGTACATGAAGTCAGTAACCCCCTGACCATCATCAAACAGTACATTTTCCAGCTTCGTGCCCGGATGCATGACGAGACCGTTCAGGAAGACCTCGACATAATCCAGGAGGAACTGGATCGGGCAGGCTACCTTTTGCTGCAAATCAGCACCGGCGATGCACCCGGCACTGCCAGTGGTACAGACCTGAACCGGGAACTTGAAAGCCTTGCCCGCATCCTTCAGGACAGCCTGTTCAACAGCAACGACCGCACCCTCAAACTGAAGCCATGCCGTGAGGACACCCAAGTGCAGGGCAGCGCCTCTGCCGTCCGGCAGATCATCATCAATCTGATCCGCAACGCCGTTGAGAGCCTGGGGCCCGGCAATGGCGAGATTTCCCTGAGTACTGCGGCACCAATATTCCAGAACCAGCGCCGCTGGGTTGAATTACAGATTACCGACAATGGCCCCGGCATTCCCGAGGCCGTCAGGCGCAACCTGTATGCGCCGGCAGCCAGTTCGAAGGGTCAGGGCCACAGCGGCCTTGGCCTGAGCATTGTCAAGCAGCTGATTGATGACATGGAGGGCATCATCGCTTGTCACACGGGGCAGGAAGGCACTACCTTCCGGATTCTGCTCCCGGCGGCAGGCCACAACAAGCATGGTACCGACTGACGAATTAGCGGAAGCAGACCAATGGCATTAGAGCAGAGCAAGCAGCCCTTCCATGGGTCCGAACCGGCCAGGATTCTGATAGCCGATGACGAACCACGCCTCCTGGCCAGCCTGGCCAAGTTACTGAGAGGCCGAGGTTTCGAGGTAACCGAAGCCAATGGCGGAAAGCAGGCTTGTGAACAACTGGCCGGGAAGGCCTTTGACCTGGCACTGCTCGACCTCAACATGCCAGACACCGATGGTTTCGCAGTGATGGAGCGCATCGCCAGCCAGCAGCCGGATTGCGGTGTGGTTGTGGTCAGCGGCGAAGGATCTTTCGGTACCGTCAGTCGGGCATTGCGCCGGGGAGCCCTGGACTACATACGCAAGCCGTTTGATCCCGAGGAACTGCTGACCACGGTTGAGGGCGTACTGGGCAAACAGTCTCTGATCAAAGCCCACGAAATGATCCAGACCCGGTTGGAGAAATCCGAAGCCCTGCACCGCTACATCGTCAACAGTTCACCGGATATCGTATTCATGCTCGATAAAACCGGCCATATCTGTTTCATCAACAACAAGGTGGAAAGCCTGCTGGGCTATCAGCCTTCGGAGCTCTGCGGTCGTCATTTCGGGCACATTCTGGACGACCGGGACGTGGCCAGGGGCACCTATGCCCTGCAGGGGCCGGATATCTCGGTGGATAACCCCAGAACGCTGGAAGTGCGCCTGAAAACCCGAGGCAGTAGCAAGGCAACCCGGCATTTCGAAATCACCGCCTTCCCGGTAGACCCGCAAACCTGGCCCCAGACCGGCGACACCCGGGGCGGCTCGACCACCCAGCCGGCCCGTTATTACGGCATCGCCCGGGATGTAACAGAGCGCAAGGAGGCCGAAGCGTTCATCAATTTCCAGGCCTACCACGACCTGCTCACCAGACTGCCCAACCGCGCCCTGTTCAAGGACCGCCTGGAGCTGGCCATCACCCAGGCCCGGCGGGCCAAGCAAAAACTGGCGGTTATGTTCCTGGATCTGGATCGGTTCAAAGTGGTCAACGACACCCTGGGCCACGCCATGGGTGACCGCCTGCTACAGGCCGTCACCCACAGGCTGGAAAAGTGCCTGCGGCGTGGCGACACCCTGTCGCGCTTCGGCGGTGACGAATTCACCCTGCTGCTGCCCTCGGTAAACAGCCCGGAAGACGCCCGGGGCATTGCCAGGAAACTGATACAGACCCTGAAAGATCCTTTCCAGCTGGGTAACCACGAAGTCTTTGTGGGGGTCAGTATTGGCATCGCAGTGTTCCCGGATGCTGGAAACTCCATGGACCAGCTGATCCAGAACGCGGATATTGCCATGTATCACGTCAAAGCCCGCGGTAAAGATGGCTATCGTTTCTATTCCGACAGCATGAGCATCAATACCGCCAACCGGCTCAGCCTTGAGCGGGATTTACGGCTGGCCCTGGAGCGAGACGAACTCAGGGTGTTCTACCAGCCTCAAGTCTGCTCCAAGTCCAACCAGGTGGTGGGGCTGGAGGCTCTGGTGCGCTGGCAACATCCGGAACGGGGGCTGATCTATCCGGGCGACTTCCTGCCACTGGCGGAAGAAACCCGGCTAATCGGCAAGCTCAGTGAGCGGGTGCTGGACCAGGCCTGCAGAGACGTAGGACACTGGATCAACAGCGGGCATCCGAACCTGCGCCTGGCAGTCAACCTGTCACCCAGCCAGGTAGAGCATCCGCGCTTTGTCGAGACATTGCTGGAGCAGGTCCAGTCCCATCGTTTTCCTGTCGGCAATCTGGAAATCGAGATCACCGAGAACGTGATCATGAACGATCTGGAACAGATCAGCCGGAAACTGAAAGAACTGGCGGATTGCGGTGTACGCATCGCCATTGACGACTTCGGCACCGGCTACTCCTCCCTCAACTATTTGCACCGGTTGCCCATCCACACCCTGAAAGTGGATCAATCCTTTGTCAGGGCCATTCGCAGCGGAGAGGACGGCGCCTGCATAGTGAACGCCATCGTTGCCATGGCCCACGGCCTGAAACTGGAGATCGTCGCAGAGGGCGTGGAAACAGACGACCAGCTCAACTACCTGACAAGCCTGGGCTGCCATCAGGTGCAGGGATTCTTCTACGGCCCCGCCCGACCAGCGGCCGATATTGACCGGCTGCTGAGCCGCGATGGCCTGGCCTTCGCCCACACCGGATAACCGGTTTTCGATTGTAGGACACTCCTAACTAAAACATTGACCCGGTTTGCAAAGTGTTTCGATACGTTACTTTGTGTATCTGGAATTGCGCAGTACTGCACATCTTTGAACCCACCCCTTCTCTAAGCTCAGGTTATCAGTAACCGATCACCGGACTGTCCGACAGGCTGTCGGAATAACAATCACAATAACGGTGACGTTCAACCAGCGAACAAGAAGAAGGCAGCAGTCATCATGCGCGACAAGTACAAGTACATCGGCCCCGTCTATGACTTTCTGAGCAACCTGTACAGCGGCAAGAACATTCACCGCTGTAAAACCGCCATGCTCGACGTGGAAACCGTCAAACCCGGTGACCGCATCCTGTTTGCCGGCGTTGGGCACGGCCGGGACGCCATCCGCGCCGCCGAACTGGGCGCCGATGTGACCGTGGTCGACTTGTCTGAAACCATGCTCCGCAAGTTTGCCGATGCCCAGCAGAAAGAAGCGCCGAACCTGACCATCCGCCGCATTCACAGCGACATCATGAAGGTGAACGAGTTCGAGCAGTACGACATGGTAGTGGCGAACTTTTTCCTCAACGTGTTTGACGAAGACATGATGGTGAAAGTGCTGGAACACCTGATTCGCCTGGGCAAGGCAGACGCCAGCGTGGTGGTTGGTGACTTCTGCTACCCCACCGGCAACATCCTCTCCCGCATGTTCAAGAAGCTTTACTGGTACATGGCGGTGTTCATCTTCTGGCTGTTTGCCAACAACGCCTTCCACAAGATCTACAACTACCCGGAACACATGCAGCGCCTGGGCCTTCAGGTTACCGAGAAAAAGCATTTCAAACTTCTGAACATGGATTGCTACTGGTCGATTCTTGGCCGCAAGCAAGCCTGAATCTCTTCCGACTCAAAATAACAACAGGTTACCGGGAGCCTCATCATGTCAGATCAGATTCTTGCCCTCGACAACATCAGGGAACTGGCAGACGGCCAGTTCAGCTTCGCCGAGCGCGTCAACTACCTCAAGAAATACGGTCAGCACTCTCAGTCGTTCTCAACCCTGCAGCCGGGCATGCAGTATTTTGATGTGCCGGGTATGGGCTACATTGCCTATATGCGCAAATGGGGCGGTACCTTTGTCCTGTCAGATCCAGTGAGCGCACCCGAACATTTCCCCGCCATGCTGGAGAAGTTCCAGCAGACCTTTCCCAACGCCTGCTACATCCAGGTTTCGAAATCGGTGGTGGATTTTCTACACCTTCGCTTCGGCCTGTATGGCACCCAGTTTGGCTGCGAATCCCGGATTGATCTCAAGTCCTGGTCTCTGACCGGCAAGAAAAAGCAGATTCTGCGCACTGCACTGAATCAGGCTGAGAAGAGTGGCATTACGGTCATGGAGCGGTTCAGTGACGACCACACCCGAGAAATCTCCGAGGCCTGGATACGCACCCGCAAATGCAAGAGCAACGAGATCCGCTTCCTGATTCGCCCCATGGAAATGGACTACCGGGAAAACGAGCGACACTTTTACGCCTACCAGGACGGCAAGGCGGTGGGCTTCATCTATTTTGATCCGATCTACCGCAACAACGAGATCATCAGTTACGTACCGAATATCTCCCGCGCCAACGCCGATTTTCGACAGGGCATTTTCTACACCCTGATGGCCCACGCCATGGACACCTTCAAGGCCGAAGGTGTGCCCTTCCTGGACCTGGGCCTGATTCCGCTCTCGCTGGACCAGGCCACGGAACACCAGGAAAGCCGATTACTGAAACGTTTGATGCACGGCATCTACGAGAAAGGCAATTTCCTATACAACTTCAAAGGCCTGGAGTTCACCAAATCCCGCTTCCGGGGTGACAACTTCAAAACCTACTGCTGCCATAAACGCGCTATTCCGGCTCTGGAATTCCTCGCCATGTTCAAGCTGACCCGGCTGTTGTAACGCCGGGCCAATGCTCGCAAACCCGCGCCACTGAAATCCCCATTTCGGCCATGAACAGGGCAACATCCGGCGGGGCGTCCCCGGTGAAGCGGGCCTCTGACACCACGCCACCGGTATCCGCTCTGGGGGTTTCCGCTGCCGCCAAACGCCCGGATTCACCCAGCAAAAAGGCGACCCGGCGAGCGATGGCGTCACCGGAATCCACCCATGCAGTGACCTCCGGCAGGCTTTTCCGGAGCCAGGGTAACAACAGCGGATAGTGAGTACAGCCGAGCACTACGGTATCGACACCCGCCTCACGCAGTGGCGCCATAGCCGCATCCAGTTCTGCCTGGGGCGGTTCTGCGCCTTGCACCAGCTGCTCTGCCCAGCACACGAGCCCAGGGTGGCCAAGCCGCACCACGTCGCAGTCACTGGCAAACTCGGCAATGAGCTTGTCCAGATAGGGTCGCTGTACCGTTGCCGGCGTTGCCAGTAGCCCAACCCGACCATTTACGGTGCAGGCGGCGGCGGGCTTGATAGCTGGCACCACACCCACAACCGGCAGCTCCGTCATGGCCCGCAGGTGCGGAAGCACCACCGTGCTGGCGGTGTTGCAGGCCACCACGATGATGTCACAAGGCGACTGTTGCAGACTTTGCCGGATCAGAGAGCAGCAGCGCTCAATCACCACCTGTTCGCTCTGACCGCCGTAGGGAAAACCAGCGTTGTCCGCCAGATACACCAGGTCCGCACCGGGAAGCGACTGGTGAATTCGGGCAGCCACGCTGAGCCCGCCAACCCCGGAATCAAATACCAGCACCCGAGGAGACGCCCCGGCCATCATCCGGCATCGCTCCCATTCTCGGCAATTTCCTGTTTCATGGCACTGATCAGGCGGCCGGCAATGGTGGTATCGGGCGGAATGGGTGGATGATCGTCGGCACTGAACCAGCCGGCATCCGCCAGCTCATCTTCCTGCAGGCTGAGTTCGCCACCCTGAAAATCGGCAAAAAAGCCCACCATCATCTGATGGGGAAAAGGCCAGGGTTGGGAACTCCGGTAGCGGATGTTGCCAACGTCCAATCCGGTCTCTTCTTTTACTTCCCGGGCCACGGCCTGCTCAAGGCTTTCCCCTGGCTCGACAAAACCGGCAATCAGGCTGTAGAAATTCCGGGTCACCCTGGAAGACCTCGCCAGCAGGAACTGGCTGCCGCGCCGGATAACCACAATCACACAGGGTGCGATTCGGGGATACCAGGGAATATTGCAACGGCTGCACCAGCGAGCCCGCTCCCGGGGATGTGACTCGGTTCGCTCTCCACAGCGACCGCAAAAGCGGTGATCCTGCCACCACTGCAATACCTGGAAGCCGGTACTGAGCAAATCTGCAGGCGCGTCGGGTGACACCAGCAGGGCGTCCCTCAAGGTAACCAACTGGGCGCCAGGTAGCCCGGAGTCTGGCAAGGTACAAACAAACAGACGCCGACCATTCCAGGTACCCAGCGCAAGGGCCTCCGGGCGACTGTCGCCCATTTCCGGACCGCCCCAGGCCAACAACCAGCCGTTATCCGGCTTAAGGACATTGTTTCCGGAAAACGCCAGAAGCAGGTCCCCCTGCACTGGGGCGTCCTCATGCCAGCCCGGCAACCACTGCTCGCTTTTGCTCACCATGCTTTTGCCTTATCAGCAACCGTTTGTCTGAGCGGCAATGTAACACATCACAATCACTACCAAGAATCTGTATACCGCTTTCCGCACCCGCCTCAACCCGTTAAACTTGGCGCCTGTTTCCAGTACCGGAGTAACATCTTATGCGACTTTATCAGGGCATTCGCAGCCTGATCCTGTCTCTTTTCCGCAAGATCCTGTTTTTATGGGTCAGGACCGATGTCAGCGGCAATACCCTGGAGGCCCTGGGGCTCGATCCGGACAAACCGGTGTGCTATGTGCTCCAATACAGCTCGTTGTCCAGCCGCCTGGTGCTGGAGCAAGAGGTCATCCATGCCCGACTGCCCGGCGCAACCGACAGCCTGCCCGTAAAAAACGGGCCGGCCCACTCCTTTTTCTATCTGTACAAACGCATTGGCGGGCCGTTCAGCGGAGGTCGGCAAACCCCGGTTCCCACCAAAGAGTTCACCGGCCTCGTGCAGTTTGGCCTGGAGCATCCCGAACAGGACGTACAGATTGTTCCTGTCTCATTGTTTTGGGGCCGTTCTCCGGATAAAGAGAAATCCCTGGTCAAGCTGTTGTTGTCAGACACCTGGTCGGTTGCCGGGCGGCTGCAGAAGTTCCTGATCATTCTGGTGCATGGTCGCAACACCTATGTGCAGTTTAACCAGCCCCTGTCACTCAAGCAGGTGGTCGACGAATACCGGAACAACGAAGAAAAAGCCAAGCGGAAACTCGCACGTATTCTGCGCACCCATTTCCGCCGGGTTCGCCAGGCGGTGCTGGGGCCTGACCTGTCTCACCGCCGTACCCTGGTGGAAGGCCTGGTGCGCACCCAGGCTGTCAAGGAAGCGATAAGGGAAACCGCCGCCAAAGACGACATCCCGCCTGAAAAGGTTCGCGCCAAAGCCTACAAGTACGCGGACGAAATTGCCGCCAGCATGTCCATCGTGACCATCCGGTTCCTGGAACTGGCGCTGGCCTGGCTCTGGAACCGCATCTACAACGGCATCGCCGTCAACAACATCAAGGTGGCCAAGGAAGTCGCCCAGGACCATGCCGTGGTCTATGTTCCCTGCCATCGTTCGCACATCGATTACCTGTTGCTGTCCTACGTGCTTTACAAGAACGGCCTGATGCCGCCCCACATTGCCGCCGGCATCAACCTGAACATGCCTGTTGTTGGCCCTATCCTGCGCAGGGGCGGAGCTTTCTTCATGCGCCGCAGCTTTCGGGATAACCCGCTGTACGCCACGGTTTTCAACGAATACATGCACGTGATGTTCACCCGCGGCTACTCGGTGGAATACTTTGTCGAGGGCGGCCGCTCCCGCACCGGGCGCATGCTGCCACCACGTCCGGGCATGCTGTCGATGACGGTGCGCAGTTTCCTGCGGGATCACCGCAAACCCATCGTCTTCGTGCCGGTTTACATCGGTTATGAGAAAGTGATGGAGGGCCGCTCCTACCTGGGCGAGCTGCGCGGCAAGAAGAAACAAAAGGAGAGCGTCTTCGGCCTGGCCAAGACGGCCCGGAAACTGACCAACTCGTTCGGCCGGGTAGCGGTGAACTTTGGTGACGCCATACCACTGGCCGATGTTCTGGACGAAGTCCATGAAAGCTGGCGCAGCGAGGCTTACGACGCCGAGTACCGGCCTACGTGGCTCACCGAGGCCGTGGATGAACTGTCCAAGCGGGTAGCCAGCAACATCAACGCTTCGGTGGCGGTCAACCCGATTGGTATGACCGCCACGGTTTTACTGGGCACCGAGCGCCTGGCCATGGATGAGGGGCAGCTGATCAGGCTGATGGACCAGTATGCCCACTTGCTCAGGGCCTACCCGTACGCCAACACCGTCACCTTGCCAGAGGGTTCTGCGCGGGACTGGGTTGCTTACTGTGAGAACATGGGGCTGATCACCCGCCAACCCCAGAAACTGGGCGATATCATTGCCCTGGAAGGCGCCAACGCCATTCTGATGACTTACTACCGCAACAACATCCAGCACCTGTTTGCACTGCCGGCGCTGATTGTCAGCCTGTTCGAGAACAAAACCAGCCTGCGCAGAGACAAGGTTCTGTTCCTTACCAGTGTTGCCTACCCTTACCTGCAGTCCGAACTGTTCCTGAAATTCGGTCAGGATGAAGTGGAATCGGTTATTAACAAGTGGATCGACGTGCTGATTGATCAGGGCTTGGTTATCCAACTGGATGACGAGCGCCTGGGTCGCCCCGAAGTAGGCACCGAAGCCATGCTGCGGGCCCGCATCCTGTCCCGGTTTATCATCCAGACCCTGGAGCGCTACCACATTACCCTGGGCATTCTGCGCAAGTATGGTTCGGGCAAACTGACCGCGGCGGAACTGGAAGAGCAAAGCACGCTGCTGGCCGAGCGGATGTCTATCCTGTTTGGCCTTAATGCGCCGGAGTTCTTCGACAAAACCCTGTTCCGGAACTTCATCGCCAATATGCAGAAAACCGGCGTGCTGACCACCGATGACAACGGCCTGCTTTGTTACGGAGAAGGTCTGGATGAGGTGGCCGAAGATGCCCGGCTGGTATTGAGCGTTGAGAAAAGACAAGCCATTCAGCAGGTCACCATGCTGGATGCGTGAGTCTTTGAGGCGGGCCGGCCCGGGTTATCTCAGGCCGGCAGCGCCTTGATGGAATAGATATCGTATCGGCTGCTTTTACCTTCCAGCCGCGTAGTGGGCTCCGGCCCCGCCACCGCGGGCGCCTTCCGGGGGCGTTTCACAACCACCCGGTAACGGGCACAGGCCAGGGCTGCGGCAAGCAGCTGTTCAGAATCGTCATCGTCTCCCACAACCTGCCGGAACACCTGCATTTCCTTTTTGACCAGGGCGGCTTTGTCCCGGTGGGGGAACATCGGGTCCAGATACACCACATCCGCCGCATCCTTGCCGGCGCTCTCAAGCCAGTCAATGGAACTGCCGGCTTCAAGCTGCATGTGCGCCACCAGGGGCGCGCAATCGATATTCAGTGCGGCCCTTGCCAGGCCATCTGCCAGCAAGGCATGGATCACCGGGTTTCGCTCCAGCAGGGTTAACCGGCAACCCAGGCTGGCAAGCACGAAAGCGTCCTGGCCGAGGCCGGCAGTGGCATCCAGTACGTGCAGCTGGGCCCTGGTTTTCTGCAAACCAACCGCCCGGGCCACCAACTGGCCGGTACCGCCGCCATGCTCTCGACGGTAGCCCATTTTGCCGGTCACGAACTCCGCCCGCACCGGTCCTGGCGCCCCTTTGCCGGTCAACTGGAGGGCAAGCCCTTCGTCGTCCATGTACAGCAGCACCGGAAATTCCCGGACCTGTTTGGGTTTGACGATACCCAGCCAACGCAACTCCAGCTCTTCCGCCAACTGTCGTGCAGCCATCTGGTCACCCAGCGGGCTGCAACCAACGGCAACGGTCGCCGTCAGGGAGTGGCAAGTATCATGGGAAGGGTTTGGCATCAGACGAGAATGTCGATACCGGAAATAACCGAGCCACCCTCGAATTCCTGCCCGGCGGCGGCCACACCGGCAAAGGTCGAAAGCGCTCTTGAGGCTGGCAAAGGCAGCTCGTCGGCGCGGAATCGTTCAAGCCGGGCATCCTCAGCGGCCCTGCGGGCTTCAACGCGACGATCGGTCGCTTCACTAGCCGTCTGGTTACCGGGAGCAGTATCCCGGCTTTGCTGGGGCGCATTCAGGTCACGGCGAACCGACTCGGCGCCGGGGGCCTGGGGAGAAGCGGCCGGGGACCTGGCGACATCGGTACGCTCTCGTGCCGGGTTGTTGTTACCCGTTTGAATCAGGGAGGAATTGGCCGGATTAATACCACCGATCATAATGCGCAACCACAGAAACGGTTCAAGTGTGTTGCTGCATTATGGAAGAACCAGGGCCTCTTGGAAAGGCAGGCGGCAACATTTCTGATCAGAAAACGACCTTTCACGCACGACCGGGCAGTTTCTTCCAGGCCACTTCATCCCGGATATAGACCGGCTGCGCCAGCTCCGCCGGCACCGCGATGCCATGGCGAAAATCCTGTTCTGCCAATCGTGCCACCATGGCGGCCCGGGGCACCAGGGTGTCATCCACCGCTCTGATCCGGCAGACCACCACTTCGGGCATATCGCCCTTTAATGTCCAGCCCTGGCCGGCACCAGTCCAGTTCGCTGATACGTCTGAGTCCGGCAGGCTCACCGCCCCGGGCGGGCAGACCCGCTCCTCGCCGATCAACACCGGCAACCCCTGCTGACACAGGAAGGTACCCCAGTACACTTCGCCCATACGGGCATCAAAGGCCACCGCAATGTGTTCACCATCGGCCAACTGGTGCTGTTCAATGGCGTCCAGGGCGACAGCCGACAGCGACGACACCGGCACAACCGGTAAGTTAAGCCCCCAGGCCAGCCCCTGGATAACCCCGGTCGCAATACGCAAACCGGTGAAGGAGCCCGGGCCACGGGCAAAAGCCAGGGCGTCAAGATCGTTCGGGGAAAGCCCCTGTTCGGCGAGCAGTTCGCGAACCATGGGCATTAGAAGGCGGGTGTGGCCCCGTGGGGCCAGTTCAAACCGCTCGCTGATCTGGCCATCCAGCCATAGAGCGGCGGAGCAGCCCTCAGAAGACGTATCCAGTGCTAAAAGCTTCACAGAATCAAGCCTCCCGGGCTACTCCGGTTTCGATTACTTAAGCTGGGACAGGATCTGGTCGCGGATGCTGTCCAGGCTACCAATGCCGTCCACGCGCACGTACTTGGGCGCGTCGGCAGGTGCCTTGCTGGCCCAGTCCTGGTAGAAGCCGATCAGCGGCGCTGTTTGCTCGTGGTAGATGTTCAGGCGCTTGCGTACGGTTTCTTCCTTGTCGTCTTCACGCTGTACCAACGGCTCGCCAGTCTCGTCGTCCTTGCCCTCTACTTTGGGTGGATCGTATTTCACGTGATAGATACGGCCACTGCCCTCGTGCACACGACGGCCAGACAGACGACTGACAATTTCTTCGTCTTCAACGGCGATTTCCACCACGTAATCGATGGCGATACCCTGGTTCTTCAGCGCTTCAGCCTGGGGAATGGTGCGTGGGAAGCCGTCCAGCAGGAAACCGTTCTTGCAATCCGGCTGCTGAATACGCTCATCGATCAGGGCGATGATGATATCGTCAGACACCAGACCACCGGAGGCCATCACTTCCTTGACCTGTTTGCCCAGCTCGGACTCGGCCTTGACGGCGGCACGGAGCATGTCGCCTGTAGAGATCTGGGGGATCTCGAAACGCTCGGTAATGAACTGAGCCTGAGTACCCTTTCCAGCGCCTGGCGCGCCTAACATGATGATTCTCATAACGTTGTGCTCCCGTTGTCTTATATTATCGTTTGAAAAGTTGCGGCAAAAACCGTCGCCTTTGCGACAACCTCTCAGGGCCTCCAGGCCCACTTGCTGGCGCGCCTGCCCAAAATTGAGGCAGCATTATACGAAGTCCGCCCCGACAGAGAAAGTCGACCTCCGTATCATGGTTGGAATTACCGGAACACAGGGGGCTTCAGGCACAGAAGCCTGACGCCGTTTTGCTCAGGATGCAAGCGACGACGCCAGCACATCCAGGTCGGTTGCAACGGCCTGGATTTCCTCCTGAACCAGCGCCAGTGTTGCTGGCTCCAGGCCAAGCGCTTCTGTCAGTGCGGGGATATCATCCGGGTTGAACTCGTCGCCAATACCCTGCTCTTTCAGCAGGGCATTCGCCAGTTGGACCATCAAAACATACTCTTCATGCTCACCATGGTAACCCGGGTGCTGGTGCATGCCTGCAGCCTTGATGACAGGTTCCGGCAGTTGCCAGAGCCGATGCAGAATACCGCCAATGGCGCCATGGCCAACCGCCAGGATATCCTGGCGCTCGCTATGGCCAAACACTTCCTGTTCCAGTGAATGCATGCTTGCTTCAGGGTTGATCTCCCGAAGAGCGTTCAGTTCCTGAAATTCAGAGGGAAACAGGTGCCCCACCAGCAACAGGCCAAAGTTGTGCAACAGCCCGCACAGATACGCCAGCCCCTTGTCCCGGCCCGAACGCGCCGCCAGGCTTTGGCACAGGAAGGCACAGTAAAGTGAGTGACGCCAGAAATTATCCATGCCCAGCATTCCACCCCTGGGCACATCAAAAGCCCTCACCGATGCAATACCCATGGCAATATGGGCGACCCGATCAAACCCCAGCACCCGGGTAACGGCCTCCTGAACCGAGTTGATCTGGCCAGGGTAATTGAACAGTGCCGACCGTGCGTAGCGCATGATCTGGGCCGTCATGCTCGGGTCAAACTCAATCAGTTCCGCCAGCTCTCTGGCGGTGGCTTCCGTATTGGCGGTCAGGCGCAGAATCCGCAACGCCAGCGCCGGCATGGGCGGAAGACGATAGAGTTTCTGCAGTTTGTCAGCCACTTCGTCGAGGCTCAGCGCGCCACGGGAACCATTACCCTGCCCCCGGATAACCAGGTGCCCTTCGCGGGCACCCGCCAGTGCCAACCGGAACGAGCGGCCATCCATCACAACCAGGGTATCGTTGGTGCCAGCTGAGAACACCACTTGGTCGGCGGTGGTGAGATCTTCGTCAATCAGCACCGGCAGATCCCAGGCATTCCCGACCGGTGGCACGAATCCTGGCTCG
Organism: Marinobacter sp. KM021; assembly: GCF_050707965.1. NCBI lineage: Bacteria > Pseudomonadati > Pseudomonadota > Gammaproteobacteria > Pseudomonadales > Marinobacteraceae > Marinobacter > Marinobacter sp. KM021. Next base: position 264,593 of record NZ_CP136129.1, on the reverse strand, counting down.
CAGTCGCCAAACAGCCTCGCCGTCTGGCGCGCGGTCAGCGGCTGCAGGCGACGCCCGGTAAACTGATGCAGGGTGTCCATATCCAACGTACTGTCGAAGCGATGCACCGCCATGACCACACCATTGATGTCGATCAGCAGCCTGGGCTGGATAAAATCATGCTGGGGCTTGCCAGAGGCAAGAACCGCCGCATCGAGATTGCTTACCGGTGCAATTTCGATCTGCTGATAGCTGATACCCTTACGGGCGAGGTAATGCGACAGTCGCTCTGACAGTGCCAACGGGGAAGACTCCTTTATCCGGTTCAGGGCTTTCCGGCCCCGGCGTTATTATGCACGTTAGCCCGTATTACGCATACCAGCGGCGATGCCTGCCATGGTGACTTTCAGCGCCCGCTCCACCATATCCGGCACCTCACCTTTGCCCTCACTTTCGCGGTCGCGTTTGAGCAACTCCGCCTGAAGGTAATGCAATGGGTCCGTGTAGGGGTTGCGCACTCTCATGGAATGGGCAAACACCGGTTCGCTCTCCAACAGGGCTTGCTGATCCTTGAGCTCCAGCACACGCTCGATACAGCCGTTCAGCCGTTCCCTGAGGCTACTCCCCAGGGCCCTGAGGCTTTCATCCTCCACCAGGGTCTGCTCGTAATAACTGGCAATGCGCAGGTCGGCTTTGGCCAGCACCATTTCCAGCATGTCGACATAGGTGCGGAAAAACGGCCAGCCCCGCATCATCTCGCGCAGCTCTGGCAGGCGCTGGTGCCGGGCGGCTTCCTCCAGGGCCACATCGCTGCCCAGCCAGCTGGGCAGCATCAGGCGCATTTGGGTCCAGGCAAAAATCCAGGGAATGGCTCGCAAACTCTCCACGCCACCGGTGGCTTTCCGGCGCGCCGGTCGACTGCCCAGGGCCAGCTTACCCAGCGCAGTTTCGGGTGTAACCTGCCGGAAATAAGGCACGAAATCCGGGTTCTCCCGCACCACTTCCCGGTAAGATTTGAGGGAACGCTCCGTCAGCCAGTCCATCATCTCACGCCAGCTGTCCTCGGGTTGTGGCGGTGGTGCCAGGGTCGCCTCAATGACGGCAGTGGTGTACAGGGTAAGGCTTTGAACCGCCAGCCGGGGCAAACCGAACTTGAATCGGATCATTTCCCCCTGCTCGGTAATCCGGAAACTGCCGTTCACCGATCCCGGCGGTTGCGACAGAATCGCCCGGTTCGCCGGGCCGCCACCACGGCCCACCGTGCCGCCGCGACCGTGGAACAGGGTCAGGTGCACGCCATACTGGCGGGCCACCTGGGTGAGTTTTTCCTGGGCCTGGTACTGGGCCCAGGCTGCCATCAGCTGGCCGGCGTCCTTGGACGAGTCCGAATAGCCGATCATCACCTCCTGGCGGCCCTGACAGTATTCGCGGTACCAATCAACCTGATACAGGGCAGCCATGCTGTCTGGCGCGCCCTGAAGATCGCTGAGGGTTTCAAACAGCGGCACCACACGCATCGGGAACTTCATTCCCGCTTCCCGCAACAGCAGGATCACGCTCAATACATCCGAAGGCTTGCTGGCCATGGAGATAACGTAGGAGCCCAGCGCTTCCGGGGTCTGGCCCGCCACCACCTCGCAGGTAGCCAGCACTTCCTTGACGGACTCTGAGGGTTCCCAGTTGCGGGGCACCAGTGGCCGGCGGCCTTGCAGCTCGCGCAGCAGGAATGCCTGCCGGTCGTCTTCCGACCAGGACAGATAGTCTCCCAGCCCCAGATAATCCACCATCTCTGCCACTGCCTCCGCATGCCGGGAAGCCTCCTGCCGGATATCCAGGCGAATCAGCGGCAGTCCGAATGTGTGAGCACGGCGAATGGTGTCCAACAGCGGGCCGTTGGCAATTTGCGCCAGGCCGCAATCCATCAGCGATCGATAACACAGCTCCAGAGGGGCCGTCAGGTCTTCGTTCTCAAACAGGATACCGGTCTCGTCCACTACGTGGCCTTTAACGCCGGCCTCGGCCCAGTCCCGGGTACGGACCAGGCGCTCCCGCAACTCGGCCAGTACCTGACGATAGGGTTCCCGGCAATCACCAACCCGCGCCCTCAGTTCATCACTGGCCTGCCACATGGATAACTCGGCCCTCAGAGCCTGAATATCCCGCAGGTAAAGATCGGCAGCCATCCAGCGGCCCAGCAGGAAGACCTGACGAGTCACATCGTGAGTCACGTTCGGGTTACCGTCTCGGTCCCCTCCCATCCAGGAGGCAATGCGAATCGGGGAGTTCTGCAGGGGCAGACCTTTGCCCGTTGCATCAGAAAGTGACTGGTCCAGGCTTCGAAGGAATCTGGGCAATGCCTGCCAGAGGCTGTTCTCGATGACCGCAAAGCCCCACTTGGCCTCGTCCACAGCCGTCGGCCGCTCATGGCGGATTTCGTCGGTGTGCCAGGCCTCAGTAATCAGCTGTGACAGGCGGGCCACAATCTCATCACGCTCCGCCGGCATCAGATCGTCGTGGTCGAGCCGGGCCAGGCAATCCGACATTTCGTCGTATTTGAGAATCAGGGTACGGCGGGCAACTTCTGTCGGGTGGGCAGTCAGCACAAACTCGATCCGCAGGTCAGCCACCCGCTGGTGCAATTCCTCAGGATCAACGCCCCCGGATTTCAATCGCTCGAAGACCTCGCCCAGGGACTCCACCATCAGGTCGGAAGGGTGGCCCTGCTTACGGCGAATGCCATGGTACTGCTCGGCCAGGTTCGCCAGGTTGAGAAACTGGTTGAAGGCGCGGGTGACCGGCAACAGTTCATCGTCGCTCAGTTGCCCCAGGAGTGTTACCAGGCGCTGCCCGGAGCCACTCTCCTGCCGACGGTCGGCTTTGGCCGCAGCCCGAATCTCCTCAATCCGCTCGTAGCAGTCCTGCCCGGGAAAACGCTGGATGCTCTGGCCCAGCAATTCGCCCAGCAGACGCACATTTTCTCGCAGATCGGGGTGCAGTTCGGTCACGTTGAGTTCCTTCTGAATTGACGGAGACGAAGTAAACTTACGATACTAAGGATCCGTTCGAAAAGTCTATTGGCGATTCAATCCCCTCGCCCCAAGGAGCCACCATGAAAGTGACCGATTTGCCCCAGCACTGGGAACAGGAAAAACAGGCGATGGAACGTACACACGAATACAATCTGCGCCTGCCCCTTGAAGACGCCGCCCGGGTAGCCGCGCTGGCGGAACTCTATCCAGATCGCAGCGAAAGCGAGATTCTCAATGACATGATTGCCGCTGCCCTGGACGACCTGATTACTCAGGGGCCGCTGAAGGATCGCCTGGCAGACAAGGGAAAGTAATATAGATGAGCAGGCATCAACCCAAGCGCACGGCGCCTGGGTTGATGGAAACCCGGTGGTGAGCTGAATCGGTGCTGGCGTCAGGCCACGGATTCAAGCTGGCGGGCTTTGATCCGCTTGATATGCTTCTGGCTAAGGGCTACAAACCGCGGAGTCAACCCCTGGTCTTCGTAGATCTCAAAACCATCCTCATCATAAGCAACCACTTTGTCGCCCTGAACGTAGGGAAAGCTGGTTTCCAGCTCATCAAGCGCAGCGGAGATCAGATCACGCATCAGGTCTTGAGAGGATTTCATCGGATACATCGCTGCCACTTTCTGCAACAGCTCGTGATGCTGGTCAGACAACGATAGGTACGCGGCATCACGAGTGAGCCGACCACGACCGTGCTTGTCCCAATGCTTGACCAGATCTTTGATTTTCATGGTGCCTTCACCCCTGCATCTTATCTGACGGTACAGCGCACCGATATGGTGCAAGCCGTACTAGAAGTGTAGACGAAGAATGACATTTCAGTGACTGAAAATTGGTAACGGATTGTACTTATCGGCGACTGTTCCGAGGCACTGACCGTTAACGGTTTTCAACCCCCTTGACCTTCTGCCATATGGCATCCAGCGCTTCAAGGGACTCCTCATCCAGATCACGCCCCTCACTTTCCAGCACCGCTTCGATCGCCCGAAAACGTGCGTCGAATTTGCGGTTCGTTCGGTTCAGGGCCTGCTCAGGATCCACTTTCATGAATCGTGCCAAATTCACGCACACGAACAGCAGATCACCCAGTTCATCCTCGACCGCATCCTGGTCGCCACTACCATTCTGGGCGGCCTGCCATGCGTCTTTCAGCTCATCGATCTCCTCGTGAAGCTTGTCGAAGACCGGGCCAATCTCAGGCCAGTCAAAGCCATGGCGCGAAGCCCGGCGCTGCAATTTCTCGGCACGGGCCATGGCCGGCAGGGTTCGTGCAATGCCATCCAGCCGGCTGACCGACGACTCAACAACAAGTTTCTCGGCCCGCTCCTCCGCCTTGATACGCTCCCAGCTCTCTTTGATCCAGGCTTCGCTGGGACGGTTGCTCGGGTCAATGCGGCTTTCCAGAGTGCCTTCCGGGAAGACATGGGGATGCCGGCGAATCAGTTTGCGAACCAGGTGATCAACGATGCTATCGAAATCGAAATGCCCTTCCTCACGCCCCATCTGAGCGTAGAAGATCACCTGGAACAGCAGGTCTCCCAGCTCATCCTTCAGATGCGGATAATCCGCCTGTTCAATGGCGTCGGCCACTTCGTAGGCTTCTTCTATCGTGTGGGGCACGATGCTGGCGAACGTCTGCCGGGTGTCCCAGGGGCAGCCCGTGTCCGGCTCCCGGAGCCGGGCCATCAGGGTTTTCAGGTCATCAATGGAATAGCTCATCCGCGCTTTCGCCTTACGTCGATGATGTTCGGCAGGTTGCGAATCTGGGCCAGCAACCGCGCCAACTGTTCCAGGCTGGAGATTTCCACCGTCACCCTCATGGTAGCGATGTTCTCATCCTTGTTGGTCAAGGTATTCAGGGCCAGCACGTCACTGCGGGACGACGACAACACATGGGTTATGTCCCGCAACAGCCCCGAGCGATCGTAAGCTTCGATTTCGATATCGACAGGGTAAACAGAGGCCGGCTTGCCACCCCAGTTCACCTCGATGATCCGGTTGGGCTCGAATTCCCTCAGGCTGAGGAAGGTCAGGCAGTCCTGACGGTGCACGGTGACGCCACGCCCAACCGTGATGTATCCGCCAATCGCATCACCCGGTAACGGTTTGCAGCACTTGGCCACCTGGGTCTTGAGTTTGCCCACACCCAGAATCTGGATGTCTGACTCGGTGTCATAATCCTTCTTGCGGGCCGTGGTCAGCTTCAGGTCGAGCTGTTCAGACTTCGGCTCCAGCATCTGCTGCGCCACGTTCGCCACGTGCGCAGGCCGCAAATCGCCGGCCCCAATGGCGGCGAACATATCGTCTGGCGAGTGGTAATTCACCTTTTTGGCCAAATCCCCCAGATCAACATCATACAGCGACAAACGCTTGAATTCGTCTTCCAGGATAGCGTGGCCGTCAGTGATATTACGGTCACGATTCTGTTGCTTGAACCAGTGGGTAACCTTGGCCCTGGCCCGGGATGTCTGGATATAGCCCAGGCTTGGGTTCAGCCAGTCCCGGCTGGGCGCCGGGTTGTTGGAGGTTAAGATAAATACTTGGTCGCCGGTTTTCAGCGGATAGGTCAGAGGAACTATTCGGCTGTTCACCCGGGCACCCCGGCAGGCGTGACCGATTTCGGTGTGTACCCGATAAGCGAAATCCACCGGTGTGGCACCCTGGGGCAGGTCAACCACGTGGCCTTCGGGGGTGAAGACATAAACCCGGTCCGAGGCGACGTCTGACTTCAGGTGATCAGCCAAACCAGACAAGTCGCCCAACTCTTCCTGCCACTCCAGCACCTGCCGCAGCCAGTTGATCTTGGCGTCGTAACCGGTGGACTTGTTGTTCTTGTCGGTGCCCTTGTACAGCCAATGGGCACAAACACCTAACTCAGCTTCCTCGTGCATGGCATGGGTGCGGATCTGCACTTCCATCACCTTGCCTTCGGGGCCGATCACCGCGGTATGGAGCGACTGGTAGCCGTTCTCCTTGGGGTTGGCGATGTAGTCGTCAAACTCGTTGGGAATATGCCGCCACAAGGTATGAACAATGCCCAGAGCGGCATAGCAGTCCCGGACTTCCGGCACCAGGATACGCACTGCACGGACATCATAGACCTGGGAAAAGTCGATACCCTTACGGCGCATTTTGCGCCAGATACTGTAGATATGCTTGGCCCGGCCAGAGAGTTCACCCTTGATACCGGAGGCCTGAAGTTCGGTTTGCAGGGTCTCGATGACTCGCCGGATATAGCCTTCACGGTCCAGCCGCTTCTCATCCAGCAGCTTGGCGATCTTCTTGTACGCTGAGCTGTGCAGGTACCGGAAAGACAGGTCTTCGAGTTCCCACTTGATGTGACCAATACCTAACCGGTGTGCCAGGGGCGCGTAGATATCGAAGACTTCCCTGGCCACCCGCATGCGCTTCTCTTCCGGCGCGTCCTTGACGGCCCGAATCGCACAGGTCCGCTCGGCCAGTTTGATCAACGCCACCCGGACGTCGTCAATCATGGTAACCAGCATTTTCCGGACATTGTCGAGTTGCCCTTCACTCTGGCCCAGCACATTGCCCTTGAGCGGGTGGTGCACCGACGAAATGGCTGCCATCTGCTGCACACCATTGATCAGCCCGGCGACTTCGTCACCGAATTCTTTGCGGATCTCTTCCAGGGGTACCCGCTCTTCACGCACTGCCCGGTACAACACCGCAGCCACCAGACTGGCCTGGTCCAGATGCAGTTCGGCCAGCACCTGTGCCATTTCCAGACCCGTACGGAAACTACTGGAGCCGGGCGCCCAGAGGCGATCCTCTCTGAATGCCTGCACGGCAATCCTGGCCGCTTTTTCACAGGCCTGCCGGAGCTGCTCCGGATTATCCAGGTGCGTCTGTTCAGCGATGTGGCGAACACAACGATCAATGTCGATCTCGCCATCACCAGTGACCGAATAATCTTCCCGAACTTTTACCATAGCAGAGGCATACCCGCTGATTTTCCGGTTACCCGGGTCGCGATCCTGGCGCCCCGGCATCTGACTGTCGACTGATCAGTCAGAGTCATTCACGCTCAAAAAGAGCAATGGATTCGACATGGGTGGTGTGGGGGAACATATCCATCACACCTGCGCGCACCAGGCGATAACCGTTGCGCACCATAACGCCGGCATCTCTTGCCAGAGTGGCCGGATTACACGAAACATAGACAATCCTGCTGGCCCCGAACGCCGTGAGGTACTTGCAGATGTCTTCCGCGCCAGACCGGGGCGGGTCGATCAGAATCTTGTCGAAACCCTCTTTGGCCCAGCTTTGCCCGGTAAAGTCACCGTGCAGATCGGCCCCAAAGAATTCCACATTATCCAGACCATTGAGCTGTGCGTTCTCGCGGCCACGCACCACCATGGCATCATCGCCTTCGACGCCAACCACCCGGCCACCTTTGCGAGCCAATGGCAGGGTAAAGTTACCCAGGCCACAGAACAGATCCAGCACCCGCTCACCGGGCTGAACATCCAGCCACTCCACTGCACGATGAACCATATTCTGATTGATACCGGCATTGACCTGAGTGAAGTCCATCGGATGGTACTTCATGGTCAGATCAAACTCATCCAGGCTGTAGCTCAGGCGCTCACCATCACGACCAGACGATTCCGGCCAGATGCGGTGCACCGTATCCGGGCCCTTGGGCTGCAGATAGATATGCAAGTCATGGGCCTGGCCAAAGGCAATCAGTTTTTCCCGGTCTTCGGGAACCAGTTCATCCATGTTACGGAACACCATGGCCGCCACATCATCACCACAGGCCACTTCTACCTGGGCAATCCGGTCGAAGGCCACCATACCATGCAGCAGTTCCCGCAGGGGCTTGATGCGATCACCAATACGCGGGTCCAGCACCACACAACGGTCAATATCCGTTAGAAAGCTGTTACGCTTTTCCCGGAATCCTACCAGCACCGACTCCCGGGCTTTCACATAGCGCACGCCCAGGCGGGCTTTGCGACGATAGCCAAGGGTAGCGGGTGAGCGCATGGGTTCAACCCACTCCTGGGGTTCGATGCCCCCAAAATGGGCAAAATGCTCCCTCAGCGTGTCTTCCTTGAACCGGATCTGCGCATCGGCACTCATGTGCTGAAGGCTGCAGCCACCACAAAGGTCGGCAAAGTCACAGGGCGGTTGCTGGCGGTCTGGAGCCGCTTCCAGAACCTCCAGGGTACGCAGCTCATCAAACTTGCTTCGGGTGCTGACCATCTTTGCCATCACCGTTTCACCCGGCAGAGCACCGTCCACAAACTGGACTTTACCTTCGGCCCGGGCAATGCCCCGGCCGTCGTGGCCAAGGGTTTCAATTTCACAACGCACCGGTTCCTGAGGCAGAACCTTGCGGCGACGCTTACTCATAGGGGTTAATCTCTCTTGTGTAGCCGGCTTGGATGACCGGTTCAGGCGCCGGGAAAAACACCGGTAGACAGGTATCGGTCGCCGCGGTCACAGATAATGGCCACGATCACCGCGTTTTCAACCTCACGGGACAATTTGAGGGCAGCGGCAATGGAGCCACCGGACGACACGCCACAGAAAATTCCTTCTTTGGCGGCCAGCGCCCTCATGGTGTCTTCTGCTTCTTTCTGGCCAATGTCCAGAACCTGGTCTACCCGGGCAGCGTCGTAGATCGACGGCAAATAGGCCTCGGGCCAGCGGCGGATACCGGGGATGGATGCACCATCTTCCGGCTGCAACCCAATAATCTGAATATCAGGATTTCGCTCTTTCAGATAACGGGACACGCCCATAATGGTCCCGGTGGTCCCCATGGAGCTGACAAAGTGAGTCACCTTGCCCTGGGTCTGCTCCCAGATTTCCGGGCCGGTGGTGCGGTAATGGGCCAGTGGGTTATCCGGATTGCTGAACTGGTCCAGCACCTTGCCCTTGCCTTCAGATTCCATCCGCGCAGCGAGGTCCCGCGCCCCTTCCATGCCTTCCTCCTTGCTGACGGTAACGATCTCCGCTCCGTATGCCCGCATGGAAGCGCGGCGCTCCTCACTCATGTGAGCCGGCATGATCAGAACCATCCGGTAACCTTTGATTGCCGCAGCCATTGCCAGGGCGATGCCAGTGTTACCGGACGTCGCTTCAATCAGGGTATCGCCTGGCTTGATTTCACCACGGCGTTCGGCCTCCTGAATCATGCTGATGGCAGGCCGGTCCTTCACCGACCCGGCCGGGTTATTGCCTTCCAGCTTGGCCAGAATGACATTGGAGGTTTCCCCCGGCAGACGCTGCAAACGAACCAGAGGGGTATGCCCTACATAATCTTCAATGGTCGGGAAAATCATAGCGAAACCCTGTGATACACTTTTGGGTTCGAATCATACGCTTTATGGCCGCATTGTCCCAATACAGCTTGTCGCTATATCCATGACCCGCGGCTATAACTGTTTGTTCCCGGAACCTTTACCACAGTTTTCGGGAATCAGATCAACTATGCTCATAACACAGGGAAGTGCCGGTTCCGGGAAAGATCGGCCCGGTCAGGCTCAGGAAACTTGCAGGAACATATCTATGCGGCGCTGGGGCATTCGCAAAAAAGTACTGGTGGTAACGCTGGTTCCCACCTTGTTGACCACTTTGTTGCTGGGGCTGTTTTTCACCTACAGCTGGGTTAACAACATCGAGAACCTGCTGAGGGATCGGGGCGAATCCCTGTCCCGCCAGCTTGCTGCCGGCTCCGAGTATGGCCTGTTCACCGCCAACCGCAGCCTGCTGAGCAGCCTGTCCAACGCCCTGCTGGAAGAGCAGGACGTTCGCTCGATCACCTTCTTCTCGCCAGATGGCCGCCGCTTGCTCCACACCGGTCCCGGTGGCGCCGATGCCATCGACGAATCCTCCCTGAAGCCGGACCTGGCGGTAAAGATTACCCGGGACAGCAGCACCCGGTTTGTCACCCCGGTTTACCTGCAGGACCTGATGATCGAAACCATGCTCGACCCGGATGTCCGGCAGTCGGCCACCCGGCTACAGGAACCCCTGGGCTGGGTTGCGGTGGAGATGTCCCATGTCCGCACCGAAAAGGAAACCTACAAGGCGCTACTGATTTCCCTGCTCCTGGTGATTGGCGGGGTACTGCTCAGCATGGCCATAGCCCTGCGCCTGAGCCGGGCCTTCACCGATCCTGTGTTCCAGCTCAATGAAGCCGTAGCCAGGCTCAAGGAAGGCAAGCTGGACACCCGCGTGTACACCAGTGCTGGCCCGGAGTTCGAACAACTGGAATCCGGCCTGAATGACATGGCCTCCGAGCTCAGCAAGGCCCAGGCGGAAATGCAGCAGAACATCGACCAGGCCACAGAGGACCTCCGGGAGACCCTGGAAACCATTGAAATTCAGAATATCGAACTGGATTTCGCCCGCAAGGAAGCCCTGGAAGCCAGCCGGATCAAGTCCGAATTCCTGGCCAATATGTCCCACGAAATCCGCACGCCCCTGAATGGCATCATCGGCTTTACCGAATTGCTGCTGAAAAGCCCCCTGCCCCGCCAGCAACGGGACCACCTGAACACCATCCGGAAATCGTCCGAGATTCTGCTGACGATCATTAACGACATCCTGGATTTTTCCAAGATCGAGGCCGGCAAGCTGATTCTTGACCGGGTACCGTTCCAGCTAAGGGATATCGTGGAAGAGGTGATGGTGATGCTGGCACCGGCAGCCCACGCCAAGAACCTGGACCTGGTGCCACTGGTCTATAACGATGTACCGGACAACGTCATGGGTGACCCGCTGCGGGTGAAGCAGGTCATCACCAACCTGGTCAATAACGCCATCAAATTCACCCAGACCGGTGAAGTGGTGCTGCGGGCCAGCCTGGAAGACGAAACACCCGACAGCAATCGGGTAACCCTGCGCCTGAGCATCACGGACTCCGGCGTGGGCCTGTCCCGGGCCCAGCAACAATCGTTGTTTAACGCTTTCAGCCAGGCTGACGCCTCAACCGCCAGGCAGTATGGCGGCACCGGTCTGGGGTTGGCCATTTCCAAGCGGCTGGTGGAAGAGATGGGCGGCAAGATTGGCCTGGAAAGCGAACTCGGCAAAGGCTCTACCTTCTGGTTTACCCTCACGCCGGAACTGTCTGCCGCTGCCGATACCAGCGCGCCAAAAGACGCCCTGCGCGGCGAGCGGATAATCTACCTCGAACAGCAGAAAACCACCGGGCTCGCGGTCGAACACCTGTTACGGGACTGGGGCGTGGCGGTACAACGGGTGTCCTCGCCAGCCGCCCTGGTGGAACACGTGGAGGAAGCCCAACGGAAGCAGGAAGGCTACGCCGCCGCCATTATCGGCATTACCCGCCACCTGCTGAACTCCAGCCAGTACTGCAACATGGTGCGTTCGCTGGAAGTGGAGCGGGACTGCCGAACACTGCTGCTGACCCCCACCCTGGAAACCCACGACACGCCGCTGTCCGGACTGTCCAGCGGACACCTTACCAAACCGGTGTGCCGGGACGCCTTCTACGACGAGCTATTGCTGTTGATCCACGGCATCCAGGCCAGCAACCGGGGAGCAGGAGAAGTGTCCCTGCCACTGAGAAGCAGCGGCCCTTCGAGAGTCCCTCGTGTACTGGCCGTGGACGACAATGACGCCAACCTGAAACTGGTGATGACCCTGCTGCAGGACTGCCGGCTTGAAGCAGAGGGGGCCTCAAGCGGCTTCGAGGCGCTGACCAAGGCCCGGCAGAAACCCTTTGACCTGGTGTTCATGGACCTGCAAATGCCGGGCATGGATGGTGTGGAAACCACGGCCCGAATCCGGGATCTGGATACCGGCTCTCATCATACCCCGATCATCGCCCTGACCGCCCATGCCCTGGCCGATGAACAGGAAAGGCTGACCCAGCAGGGCTTCGACGGTTACATGCCAAAACCGATCAGCAGCAGCCAACTGGTCCAGTTGATTCGTGAATACACGGGTTACGACTGCAAGAGCAGCAACGACAGTTTCAAAATCTCGGAAGTCCGGGACACCCGCCGCACCCTGCGGCCATCAAACCGTCGCATGCAGCAGGATTGCGTCAGTGTTGATGAAAGTATTCAGCTGGCCGCTGGCAAGGCCGACCTGGCAGAGGAACTGTTCAGCATGTTGCTGGAACAGCTGCACACCGACATCGAGCGGGTAGCCGATCTGTGGAACAACAATGACACCGACGAGCTGCTTGAATGCGTACACAAGCTCCACGGCGCAACCCGCTACTGCGGCGTACCGGAGCTGAGAACCGCCGCCAACCGTTTTGAAACCGCACTGAAGTGCCAGGCGCCGGATATGGAACTACAGAAAGACCAGCTATTGGCAGCCATGGACCGACTGCAGATCTGGAGTGAACAAACCGACTGGCAGCAACTGTTCAGGGAACAGCAACGCCAGCCGGAGACCACCTGAGGTCGGATCAGGGCCGGGCGCGCTCAAGAATGGCGCGCATCTCCCTGACCGCCTCTTTCAGTCCGGTGAACACTGCCCTGGCAACAATGGCGTGGCCGATGTTCAACTCGTTAATACCCGGAATCGCCGCCACCCGCTCGGTGTTGTGATAATGCAGGCCGTGGCCAGCGTTCACAATCAACCCTTTCTTTCGGGCATAGGCCACGGCATCGGCCAGCTGTTTGAACGCTTTTTCCCGAACAGCCGGGTCCTGCGCTTCGGCGTATTCGCCAGTGTGCAGCTCGACAACCGGCGCACCACAGCGCACAGCGGCGTCTATCTGCACCGGGTCCGGGTCAATGAACAGTGACACTTCGGCCCCGATCTTTGCCAGCCGGTCGCAGGCCTTGGCCACACGCTCCTCCTGACCGTCTACATCCAGCCCACCCTCGGTGGTTAATTCTTCGCGCTTCTCCGGCACCAGGCAGACACACTCCGGACGCACCTGTTCGGCAAAGGCCAGCATGGCATCGGTTACCGCCATTTCCAGGTTCATCTTGGTTTGCAGGACTTCGCGCAGCAACAGTACGTCACGATCCTGAATGTGCCGGCGGTCTTCCCGGGGGTGAATGGTAATGCCATCGGCGCCCGCTTCCTCGGCCACCAATGCCGCCTGAACCGGGTCTGGATAGCGGGTGCCGCGGGCCTGGCGTAATGTGGCCACATGGTCAATATTCACACCGAGCAACACTCTGGAATTCATGGGGTTCTCCCTGATGATGAAACGGAATGGCTGAACAGATTGCGGCTGTGTAACGGCTTACCCTGCAACAGGTAGTCCACCAGAACACGCATGATCCGCTTGGCCGTCCTGCGCGGTAACTCACCGGTAAAGTCGCCTTCGGCCAGGGCCAGCAGAGCCTCGCCCGGAATCTGCTGCAAGCGAACCCCGGTGGCGGCGGCAGACACAATGCCCTGCACCGGATCATAACCGTAGTAACCACCGGCCACCACTGGCAAGCCGGTATCAGTGGCTTCATCCCAGGCAAAGTCATACCCGAGGGCCCCGGCAAACGCCCGTTCAAAGTGCCGCAATATTGGCTCTACATCGGTTTTGGCCGCCAGTGCCGCGAGAGCCTGCAGGCTTTCTATGTAACTGGCAAACAGGGTGGGATGAGGGTCTGCCGCTGGCAGAACGCGCTGAAGCAGTTCATTGATGTAGAGGCCGCTGTACAAGGCACGGCTTTGCGAAAGCAGCGGCGCCGACCGAACCTCAAGCTGCACCAGTGTCTTCAGATCGCTTTTTCCGGTCCAGTCCACCATTAACGGCTGAAACGGCTGCAACTGAGCCTTGAGGGGGCTTTTGGCACTGTTGGCGCCGCGCGCCACCAGACTCATTCGACCATGATTCAGGGTAAACAGATCCACCAGCAAGGCGGTTTCCCGCCAGGGGCGCCGGTGAATCACATAAGCGGGCTCCTGCTGCACCGCTCCCTTCATAACGGCCTCAGAAATCGCTCATACCAAGGCTTTTCAATGCCCGGTCGCTGTCTGCCCAGCCGCGTTTTACCTTGACCCACAAACGTAACATGACCTTGGAGCCGAACATGCGCTCCATATCCACCCGGGCTTCCTGGCCAATGCGGCGCAGGCGCTCGCCCTTGTCACCGATAATGATTTTCTTCTGGCCTTCCCGTTCCACCAGAATCAGGGCCGAGATATGCAGGGTTTTCCCCTCGTGCTTGAACTCTTCGATCTCTACTGCCACGGAATAAGGCAATTCAGCACCGAGTTGGCGGGTAATTTTCTCCCGCACCATCTCTGACGCCATAAAGCGCTCGCTGCGATCCGTAATCTGATCGTCCGGGTAGAAGTGCACACTCTGGGGCAGGAAACGTCCCACAGCTTCCTCCAGTGGCTGGAGGTTGGTTTCTTTCAACGCAGACAAAGGGATAATTTCGGCAAATTCCCGTTTTTTGGACAGTGCCTCAAGGTGTGGCAGCAGTTTGTCACGGTTCTCAACCTTGTCCACCTTGTTAACTGCAAGGATAACCGGGCATTTCAACCGCGACAATTTCTCCAGCACCATGTCATCGGCAGTGGTCCACGCCAGCTGGTCCACCACAAACACCACCACGTCCACGTCAATCAGGGCAGACGACGCCGCTTTGTTCATATAACGGTTCAGCGCACGGGGCTCGTCTTCGTGCATGCCGGGGGTATCCACATAGATGGCCTGCACAGGTCCGTCTGTCTTGATACCCAGCACCTGATGTCGGGTGGTCTGGGGTTTGCGGGAGGTAATACTCAGTTTCTGGCCCAGGATATGGTTCAGAAGCGTGGATTTTCCCACGTTCGGCCGGCCAACAATGGCGACAAAACCACAACGGCTGTCCGGATCTTCCGGGCGGGTAATATCATTCATCAGGAGTTCTCCACGCCCAGTTGCTTGAGGGCATTGCGGGCAGCCTGCTGTTCAGCAATTCGCCGACTGCTACCGGTGCCGCTGGTCTTTCGATCCAGTGACGGTAAGGCACAGGAGACATGGAACGTCTGCTCATGGGCTTCACCGTCGACGGATATCACTTCGTAACGAGGCAGCGGGAACTGCCGGGATTGCAGGTATTCCTGCAACCGGGTTTTGGGATCTTTCTGGGTGTCCTGAATGTCCAGATTGGCCAGGCGATGCTCGAACCAGCGCAGTACCTGCTCACGGCAGGTATGAAAATCGCTGTCCAGGTAAATAGCACCGATGATGGACTCCACCGCATCCGCCAGAATCGACTCGCGCCGGTAGCCACCACTCTTGAGCTCACCGGAGCCCAGCCTCAGATACTGGCCCAACTGGAATTCGCGACCAATCTCGGCGAGGGTCACGCCTTTGACCATCCGCGCCCGGAGCCGGCTCAACTGGCCTTCCCGGGCTTTCTCGAAGTGCAGGTACAAGTGCTCTGCAATCACCATATTAACGATGGAATCCCCAAGGAACTCCAGACGTTCATTATTCTGGTTCCCGTAACTTCTGTGGGTCAGGGCCAGCAGCAACCGCTCGGGCTCCTTGAAGGTGTATCCGATACGACGCTGCAACTGATCCAGATCTGGTTGTGAACTCACTGTCCCTTTAACTCATACTCGTGCTGGAAATGAACGATGGTGTCCACGTTTCCGAATAGATGATTGCGAACCTCGTAGTCCACCTTGATGACCACGAACTCGCCACTTTTCTCAACGCTGATCTGCTTGGCGTCGAAGCCCCTGACGTTATTGACGCTCAGGCGCCGGTTAATCAGGCTACGCACCTCAGCCGGCCCCATGCGCGACAAACCCTCGGTGCCATCAAGACCTTCCAGTGCCTCCTGAATGGTGAAATCGTCCAGGTAGGCAGGGCCGATTTTCAGCCCGAGGGCCAGCAGGCTGCCAAAAAACATCGCCACAATCAGCATGGTCAGAGCGCTGCCGCCCTGCTGCTGCAATCCGACGGGATTATTCTTTTTCATCATGTTTGTCTCCGGCACAACGGGGTTAGTCAATGCTACCCACTCGATCAAAAGATGGCAGACTTGTCAGTGATTTCCAGTGCATCCAGATGGCAAAGGCCTTCCCGACCACAAGCTCATCGGGCACAGTGCCCCAGAACCGGCTGTCGTTACTGTTGTCCCGGTTGTCCCCCATGACAAAGTAGTGGCCATCAGGCACCAGCCATTCACCTTCCCCGTTGCCTGCAACCCGGCCCAGGGTCAGATACACATCGTGCTCAACGCCGCCCACTTCCTCACGCCAGCGCTCCATTGGCGGAAGACGGGCCACAAACTCCCTGGCCACTGGTTCATCATTGATAAACAGCTGTTTATCGCGATAGCGCACCCGGTCACCCGGCAAACCAATCACGCGTTTGATGTAATTGGTGGCGCCATCCTCCGGATAACGGAACACCATGACATCACCACGCTCGGGATCACCCATCGACACCACCTTGGTGCCGGCCACTGGCAACCGAAGCCCGTAGGCGTACTTGTTTACCAGGATAAAATCACCAACTTCGAGGGTCGGCAGCATCGAACCGGAGGGAATCTGAAAGGGTTCTACCAGAAACGAACGAAGCACCAGAACGATGGCCAGTACCGGGAAGAACGATCGGCTCAGGTCGACCAACCAGGGTTCACTGGTCTCGGCAGTTTCATCGGACGCGGCACCGCCAACGTCCGGGCCAGCTGCCTGCCGCCGTTTGCTGAAAAACACTTTATCCGCCAGCCAGATCAATCCAGTCGCGAAGGTCAGAACCACCAGTACCAGCGGAAAATCAATATCCATCCGGGAGCCTTAGTTTTAGTTATCCACTTTCAATACAGCAAGAAACGCTTCCTGAGGCACCTCGACATTGCCCAGCTGCTTCATACGTTTTTTACCTTCTTTCTGCTTCTGAAGCAGTTTCTTCTTCCGGCTGACATCACCACCGTAACACTTGGCGGTAACGTTCTTGCGCAATGCCTTGACCGTAACCCGTGACACCACCTGGGTTCCGATTGCCGCCTGGATGGCGATATCAAACATCTGCCTGGGAATCAGCTCTTTCATCTTCTCGATCAGCTGGCGCCCCTTCCGGTGCGCCAGATCCCGATGAACGATCAATGCCAGGGCGTCGACCCGTTCACCGTTAATCAACACGTCCAGGCGAACCAGATTGGCCTGCTGGAACCGCACGAAGTGGTAATCCAGCGAGGCAAAACCTCGGCTGGCAGACTTGATCCGATCGAAGAAATCCATCACCACTTCCGCCATCGGCAACTCGTAGGTGAGCTGAACCTGGGTCGACATGAAGTGCATGTTCTTCTGAACACCCCGCTTCTCTTCACACAGGGCAATAACGTTACCCAGGTGTTCCTGGGGCACCAGGATATTCGCCTCCACGATGGGCTCACGCATTTCCTCGATAGAGCCAATATCCGGAAGCCGCGAGGGGTTGTCCACCGACAGGGTCTCACCCTGTTTGGTAATGACTTCATAGATTACCGTGGGTGCCGTGGTAATCAGATCGATATCGTACTCACGCTCCAGCCGCTCCTGGATAATTTCCATGTGCAGCATGCCCAGGAAACCACAGCGGAACCCGAAACCGAGGGCGTCAGAATTCTCAGGCTCAAAAAACAGGGAGGCGTCGTTCAGCGTCAGCTTTTCGAGGGCATCCCGGAAGTCGTCATAATCGTCAGCGCTGACCGGGAACAGGCCTGCGTAAACCTGCGGCTGAACTTTCTTGAAGCCCGGCAGCATCGGAGTTTCGTCGGCGAACTTCTGATGCACGATGGTGTCGCCCACCGGTGCACCGTGAATATCCTTGATACCCGCCACCACAAAGCCTACGTCACCGGCTTCCAGAACATCAGTGTCGGTGGGCTTCGGATTAAAGATACCTACCTTGTCGGCATTCCACGCTTTCTTGGTGGATTTAATGACAATCTTGTCGCCTTTGCGCAGAACGCCCTCGGTCACCCGAACCAGGGATACCACGCCCAGATAGTTATCGAACCAGGAATCGATGATCAGCGCCTGCAGAGGTGCACTGCGGTCACCCTTCGGCGGCGGAATCTTCCTGATCAGATCCTCAAGTACATCTTCCACGCCCAGACCGCTTTTGGCACTGCAGCGCACTGCATCGGCGGCTTCGATGCCGATGATATCCTCAATTTCCGCCGCCACCCGCTCCGGCTCCGCCTGGGGCAGGTCCATCTTGTTCAGTACCGGCACCACTTCAAGCCCCTGCTCAATGGCGGTATAGCAATTGGCCACCGACTGGGCTTCCACACCCTGACCTGCATCTACCACCAGAAGCGCACCCTCACAGGCGTAGAGGGAACGGGATACCTCATAGGAAAAATCCACGTGGCCAGGGGTGTCGATGAAATTCAGCTTGTAGGTTTCACCATCTTTGGCGGTGTAGTTGAGCGTTACGCTCTGGGCTTTGATGGTAATGCCCCGTTCCCGCTCCAGATCCATGGAGTCAAGCACCTGTTCGGCCATTTCGCGGTCGGTCAGGCCACCGCATATCTGGATAAAACGATCCGCCAGTGTGGATTTACCGTGGTCAATGTGGGCAATAATGGAAAAGTTACGGATTCGGCTCAGTTCAGTCACAGACAATGATTACTCATATAAGACGTAGGGTTGAGCCCGGAATGGCCGCTACCGGGTCCGGGAACGGCGTGATTTTACCGGTTACCGGCCGCTATTGCCATGATCAGGAAATAAGCGGCTTCTCGTACTGCCGGATCAGGAACCCGATCAACGCGTCCTCATCCAGAGGGTAGCTGAACAGATTACCCTGACACTGGGCGCACCCGGCGGATTTCAGGAAACTCAGCTGCTGCAGGGTTTCCACGCCCTCGGCTACCACGGTCAGGTGCAGTTTCTTCGCCAGCGCGATCACAGCAGACGCCACATCGGTAGCACTGACGTTATAGGGAATGTCCCGAATGAAGCGATGATCAATCTTGATAACGTCCAGCGGGAGCTGCTGTAACGCGACCAGCGAGCATGAACCGGTCCCGAAGTCATCCAGGATCAGGCAAACCCCGAGATCATTCAGCGACACCAGCAGTTCACGCAGCATGCGAGGGTCTTCGTTCAACAACTCTGCCGGCATTTCCAGTTCCAGACGCTCCGGCGACACGCCAGTTTCCGTAATGACCTGGCGAATCATGTCCAGGAAACCGGAATCGGTCAGCTGTCGCACCGACAGGTTCACTGCCATCTTCAGGGATTCGAAGCCGGCCCGTTCCAGAGCCTGCACCTGAATACAGGCTTGCCGCAGGGCCAGCTCGCCCAGTCGGACAATCAGGCCGGTCTCTTCCGCCAGGTTGATGAACTGCTGCGCCGAAACCAGCCCCTTCTCCGGGTGGTGCCACCGGAGGAAGGCTTCCACACCGATCACCCGCTGGCTGACAAGGTCGATCTTCGGCTGGTAATGCAGAACAAACCGTTCGCCGTCCAGGGCCGTGGCCAGTTCTTCCTGCTGCAACAGGCGCCGGGCGGCCTTGATATTCATGGCAGGGGTGAAGAACTGATAAGTATTGCGACCCAGCTCCTTGGCCCGGTACATGGCCAGGTCGGCGTACTTCATCAGGGTACCGGCATCCTCACTGTCATGGGGAATCATGGTGATGCCGATACTCACGGTAATGCCCACTTCGTGGTCATTCAGGCGTATTCGCTGGCACAGGCGCCGAAGTATGGATTCTGCCACCTTGCCGGCGGCATCCGGCCCGCTGATCTGGGACAACAGCACCACAAACTCGTCACCCCCAAGGCGGGCCACTGAGTCTTCCTCACGCACACAGCCTTCCAACCACAGCGCCACCTGTTTCAGCAGCTCATCCCCGGCGTCGTGCCCCAGGGTGTCGTTAATGCGCTTGAAGCCATCGAGATCCAGGAACATCAGGGCCGCGGGTTCACCGCTGCGGCGACTCCGGCGTACCACGTGGTTCAGACGGTCCCGGAACAACTGACGGTTTGCCAGCCCGGTGAGCGGGTCGTAGAACGCCAGTCGATGCAACTCGGATTGGGCAGCCTTGAGCTGGGTCAGGTCCCTCAGGCTCAGTACTACCCCATTAACACCCGGCACCGACAACATGGCAGTAAAGGTGCCTTCCATGTCACGCCACTGGCCCTCAGCATCCCGGATGCGGGCCCGGACAACCGGCATCTGTTTGCCAGGTGCACGCATGGATTCCGCAAAACCGCGTTGCAACAGGGGCAGGTCGTCCGGATGCACCTGGGCTTCCAGTTGCATGGAATGAACGTTGTCGGGGTCGAAGCCCAGAATGTCCCGGCTGGATGGGCTGGCATAAAGCGGTTCACCACGGCGGTCCATCACCAGCGTGACATTGGCAGCCCCTTCGGTGATGGCCCGGTAGCGACCAGCACTGATCTGGGCGATCAGCCGTGAACGAGTCAGCGCCAAGACGAACAGGCACAACAAAGCACTGATGGCCAACCCGGAACCCAGTACAATCGGTGGACGAGGGTCTGCAGCCAGAAAGTCGAAGGCGGGTGTTGAACGGGTTTGCAACAGCCAATCCCGGCCGCCGTGGGAAATGGTCTGGCTCATTTCAAAGCTGAATTCATTGTCCAGCGATCCCAGGTTGGAGCCATACATCAGAGTATCCCGGGCGACCACACCGCTGTCGTAGATCCGCACGTCAAGAAAGGGAGAGATAAGGCCGACAATGCCATCAATCAGGTTATTCATCCGGAAGGCACTGAACACATAACCAGACAGCATCATTCGCCGTTCTGCGCGGATGTCCGGAATTTCTCCGCCCTGGTACACCGGGTAGTACATCAGGAACCCGGCCTGGTCTTCCGCCAACGATTCCTGAACCAGAACCACCTTCCCCGTCACGGTTGGCACAGCATCGTCCCGGGCCTTTTCCATTGCTACCCGATGGATGGGATCACTGAAGGCATCATAACCCAGCGCCCTGCGGTTGCGATCTGTGCCCGGTTCCAGGTACACCATAGGGTAATAGAACGGGCCTGTACCAAGCGGCTTGACCAGATAGTTATAGACACCTTCGGCCCGCACCGAAGCAATGTGATCGGCCATATCCCGAACGCCAATCCGCTGCACATAACCGATACCCTGAATACCCGGGTAGTAACGGTCGATATCGACTTTTTCGACATACTCCCGCCACTGCTCCCTGGTGACTTCCCCGGCTACCGAGAACAAACCGGAACTGCCTGCCAGCACCTGCTCATAATTGAGCAACCGTTCTTCAATGGCGCTTTTCAACTGCAGGGACTGGGTTCGGAAGTGGGCCTCGGTGCGGTCCTCCACAAGGCGGATTGAAACCTGCCATAGAAGCACGGTGGCGGCTACGGCAACAAAGAACACAAGCCAGGCAATCCAGGCATGGCGTAATTGCAGAAGCTGTCTGAGGGGAAGTTCCTTGCTGGTCATCATTGTTTACGGTCCGTTCCATGACCCCATTTATTATCAGTTCGGGCGATTATAGCAAAAGCCCCCGGGCCTGTCGTCAAAGACACCGGGGGCTTGCGAAACGCCTGTTTTCTAGGGTGTCAGGGCTTCATCACCAGATAGATGGCACGGCCCTGGCGGACGATTCTGACCGAAACCGCCCGGTTAGACGGCAGCTTGCGGGTGGCGTTCCGGAAATCCTCCACAGAGCGCACCTGTTCGCGATTAATCTCGGTGATGATGTCCCGGGAACGAATCCCGGCTTCCGCTGCCGGCCCCTGGCCTACCCGGGTCACCAGCACGCCGCCCTGAACACCGGCAGCACTGGCCTGCTCCGGCGTCAGGGATTCAACCGCCAGGCCCAGCGGTTCCTGTGACGGCGCATTGTTTTCACCAACCACGGGGTCTGAGCTGTCATCGCCATCTTCCGGCAAGCGGCCAATGGTCACATCCAACTCAATTTCCCGGCCACCCCGCAGTACCGTCAGCCGGGCCGATTCGCCCACCGGTGTCCGGCCCACCAGCGGCGGCAGGTCTGATGACAACTGAACCGGCTCGCTGTTGTATTCCAGCACGATATCTCCGGATTCCAGGCCTCCCTTCTCAGCCGGCGACCCCTGCATGACTTCCGCAATCAGCGCGCCCCTCGGGCGTTTCAGGCCAAAAGATTCCGCCAGGTCCCGGTTTACTTCCTGAATCAACACACCAAGCCAGCCCCGCGCAACGCTGCCCTTGTCCCGGATCTGGTTGAATACGTTCATCGCATCGTCAATGGGAATGGCGAAAGAAACCCCCATGAAACCGCCAGAGCGGGTATAGATCTGGGAGTTGATACCCACTACCTCACCATCAAGATTGAACAGTGGCCCACCGGAGTTGCCGGGGTTGATTGCCACGTCTGTCTGGATGAATGGCACGTAGTTTTCGGAGGGCAATGAACGGCCAAGGGCGCTGACAATGCCTGCCGTAACCGTGTAGTCAAAACCGAACGGAGAGCCGATAGCAAACACCCATTCGCCAACCTTGAGGTCACGTGAACGCCCCACCTTGACCACGGGCAGATCCTCACCGTTCTCGATCTTCAGCACGGCCATGTCTGAACGGGGGTCGGTGCCAACAATCGTGGCCTGAAACTCACGGCGGTCGTTCAACCGCACTATGACCTCGTCAGCACCTTCCACTACATGGTTGTTGGTGAGTACATAACCGTCTGTTGACACAATGAAGCCAGAGCCCATGGAACGCTGGGGCTGCTGCGAACGGGGCGAGCCGCCGAACGGTGATTGCGGGCCACGAAAAAATTCCTGAAGGAACGGCGGCAACTGCTCAAGCTGCCTTTCATCGAACGGCGATCCCTGGAAACGGGAGCCCTGATTACGCGGCTCACTTGTGGTGCTGATATTCACTACCGCGCTGGAGTTCTCTTCAACCAGTTCGGTAAAGTCCGGCAAGCCGCGCGCGGCGAGGGACTGGCTCCAGAAAACTGAAACCATGACGGAAAGCATCAGTAGGGTCGCCCAGTAGTGTCCTGCGCTCCGGACTGGAGCAAGACGGGCAACCTCTGTGTTTGATCTCGGCATGTGGACCCCCGTGTTCTGCTTGTAATCACGTCGTAATTCTGGGGCCGGAAACCCGTTTTTCAACTTACAAAACGGTAGGGTTCACAGACATGTCACGGAATGAGTGCTGTTCACCCTGATCAGCCGCGGCTGGTATTTATCACCACTCCGACGCTGCCATCGACGTACCCACCAGAATCCTGCCCCCAGCCCTGCAAGAGCGCCCAAGATGGCCGCAGCGTCAGTACCACCCAACCATCGATAACCGGCGATACTGGCCAGCACCATCATCAGCAGCGGAGCACCGTACACAGCCAGGGATGCCGCGAGGAGTGACTGTTCATCGATACCGATCACCACCTCATCCCCAACCCTGGCACCCACGGTATTCGCCACCAGAACCTGATTTGCTCGCCCTCCGGATACCTTGGCCAACGCCCTCTGGCCGCAACCGGCCCTGGCGGAACAGCTCTGACAGGCACTGACACGGATGGTTTGCACCCAGACGCTGTCGCCACTCAGGGCCACCACTTTGCCAGTCTCGGTGATCACAGGCCTGATAACTCCAGGGCCAGGGCGTCATCTATTTCAACGGCATCTGCCACTTTCCGGGCCGTACGCGGGGGAATCTCGCCCACAACGGCAACCAGGAACGGTCTGTCGGCGACCAGGATCTCGCGCATGTATATGGTGGTTGCCCCCACCCGCGAGGCCCCTGTCGGCATTTTCAACTGGCCAACCGGTTCGACAAACACCGAAAAGGCCGCCAGCCCGTCAGAGAACGCGACCGCTTTGCCCTTGCCAGACCGCGGCGCGGCCGCTGGCGCGAAGCCCTCCGGCCGCCAGTTGAGAGTCCAGCCGCTCATGCGGCCGACCACCGACTGTTGAGGATCCCTGGACGCCAGCGTGCGGGTTATTTCGCGCCCTTGGGTCTGTATTTCCAGCTCCTCGTCGGCGATCTCATCGGTAATTTCGAGACTGGTAAATTGAAAGTGCTCCAGCACTTCCCCGTCACCGTCGCGCACCTGGCTTTTGACCAGCAAGCCGGTGTCTTTCTCCATCCACAGCCGATGGCTGTATCGCTCGTCATCACGGGCGGTTAACGCAATGGTCACCACGTCATAACCGGCGATGCGATCTTCACCCGCGAGCTCTGAGCGATACCATTGCCCAAACGGCATCAGCTGACTAGTGAACGCCTCGGCAAACGGGCCAGAAGGAATCACTTCGTTAAGGCTCACACGACCACGGTCAGGGAGCACACAAACCACATTCATGCCTTTACGGACAATTTCGCCACTGCCGCCATCCTGCATGACCAGTCGCTCTTCCACCTGGCCATCCCGAAAACGATGGGCAATCTTCATGGAATGGACCTGATCCCCACGGGCATAGACGAAGACACCCCGGTAAGAGGTCATGTTCAAAGCCGGTCCCAGGCGCTCCAGCCACGACATCGCATCAGCGGGATCCGCAGAAGCAGGTTCGTTGCTCGTCTCAGCATTGGCTCCGTGAACAGGCAGCATGATCAACATTCCGGCAAGCACACCGGCGAACACGCTTCGGCCCAGGGACACCAGGCTGCTCACCACCCACGTCATCGGCCGTTCCCCAACGTCAGTAGCCACTGCTGGCACTCACCAGCCGGGCATAACCAACAGAACCCCGGCCTGCGCCAACGCTGTTATGCTGCGCGTGTTCGAGCATAAACTGGCGCATCTGTTTAAGCTGTTCTTCGTCCAGGCGCTGCAAGGCAACTTCCTCTACCCTGGCAGACAAAGCCAGTGCATCCTCATCAGACAGCTCAGTCACTGCCACCGCAGCCACCGGCTCCTGGGTTTGCCCATCCCATCCGGCGCCGGCGCCAAATCCGATGACCAGAGCCATAACGACCATCGCCGCCACCGGCCATCGCCAGTAGGAGCCTGCGGCAACCTGAGTCTTGAGCCTTGAAGGTTCAGGGCGTACATGACCATCGAGGGCCTCACGTACAGCCACCGCCACATCGACGCTCTCTTCAGGGCCATGACTTTCATGCATGAGGTCACGAACCTGTTGCCAGCGTTGCCACTGGTTTCTGACCTCATCCTGATTACCATGAGACAACAGGCGACGAACCGATAGTTCATCTGCTTCGTCGTCCATCATCGCGGACAGGGTTTCTCTGAGACGCTCATCCATCGGATGCAACCTCATTTACGTCACTGAATGATTGAGCAAGGGACCCAAGTGCCGGTCCACTGCATCCCGGGCCCTGAATATCCGCGACCGAACGGTTCCGATCGGGCATTCCAGAATCCGGGCGATATCCTCATAACTCAGGCCATCATATTCCCTGAGCAGAAAAGCGGAACGAAGTTCCTCAGGCAGGCCTGCTATTGCTTCCGAAAGTGCTTTTTGCAGCTGCTCCCGCTGCAACAGCCGCTCTGGAGAAGCGACATCCCGCAGCCGACCACCATCGTCAAAGTTCTCTGCATCCGCTGAGTCCGCCGAGCCCTGCGGCCGGCGACCACGGGCTTCCAGATAGTTCTTGGCGGTGTTAACGGCAATCCGGTACAGCCAGGTGTAGAACGCGCTGTCGCCACGAAACCGCTCGACCGCCCGGAACGCTTTGACAAAGGTTTCCTGAGTCAGGTCCATTACTTCCTGGCTGTCGTAGACGTATCGACTGATGATGGAGGCCACCCGCGACTGATACTTGACCACAAGCAGATCAAAGGCCGCACGATCGCCATTGCGAACCTTGCGCACCAACTGCAGATCCGTCTGACTGTCGGTCTGCTCACCCGGTTTCCAGTCGTTATCAGGAGTCATGGACGACGTAACAGAATGTCCTGTCTTGGTGGCCAACGGAGTGGCCTTGATAAGATTTGCTGCTTGTGTCATTCGGCTCTTCCGGCGTTCGATCATGAACCCATGGTCCTGGACAGCAACCGGCGGGCGGCTTATCCATCAGGCCAAATAGACAGCAAGCGTAAAGTTTAGTTCAATACACGTCCACATTATGGCCCGCGATAACGACTCAATGCCACAGTCCTTCGAATACGACGTTCTCATTATCGGCAGCGGCGCTGCCGGCCTGACCGTAGCGCTCAATCTGCCGGAGCACCTCAGCGTGTGCGTGGTCAGCAAGGCAGACATCAGTTCCGGCGCCACACTCTGGGCCCAGGGCGGCATTGCTGCGGTGATTGATGATGCCGACTCCGTTGAAAACCATATCCTGGATACCCTCAACGCCGGCGGCGGCCTGTGCCATGAAGATGCCGTGCGCTTTACCGTGGAGCACAGCAAAGAGAGCATCCAGTGGCTGATTGATTCGGGCGTAAAGTTTACCCGCCAGGACGACAGCGAAGACTACCACCTGACCCGGGAAGGTGGCCACAGCCACCGGCGCATCATCCATGCCGCCGACGCCACCGGCCATGCGGTGTCGACCACACTAGCCAGCCAGGCCCAGGCTCGCCCCAATATTGATCTTAAAGCGGGCCGGGTAGCAGTAGACCTGATCACCAACCGCAAACTCGCCCTGCCAGGCAACCGATGCGTAGGCGCTTACATACTGAACCTGGAAGACAACCACGTAGAACTGTTCCGCGCCCGGTTTACCGTGATTGCCACCGGGGGCGCCTCCAAGGCCTACCGCTACACCACCAATCCGGACGGTGCATCCGGCGACGGCATCGCCATGGCCTGGCGGGCCGGGTGCCGGGTGGCCAACATGGAATTCAACCAGTTTCACCCCACCTGCCTGTACCATCCACATGCCAAATCGTTTCTGATTACCGAAGCGGTTCGTGGCGAAGGCGGCGTGCTGAAACTGCCAGACGGTAGCCGATTCATGGACCGGTTCGACAAACGTGCCGAACTGGCGCCCCGGGATATCGTCGCCCGGGCCATCGACCATGAAATGAAACGCCTGGGTGCGGACCATCTGTACCTGGACATCAGCCACAAACCGGCGGATTTCATCAAGCACCACTTCCCCACCATTTACGAAAAGTGTCGGGAGTTTGGCATCGACATCACCAGGGAGCCCATTCCGGTGGTGCCGGCCGCCCATTACACCTGCGGCGGTATTGTCAGCGACGAACGGGCTCGCACCGACATCAACCAGCTGTATGTGGTGGGCGAAGCTGCCTTCACCGGCCTGCATGGTGCCAACCGCATGGCCAGCAACTCCCTGCTGGAATGCCTGGTGTACGGCCGCGCTGCCGCCGCTGACATCGCCCGGCGGGAATCCGACATACCGGAGCCGCCCATCGCACCGGACTGGGATGAAAGCCAGGTACGGGACTCCGATGAAGACGTTGTGATTTCTCACAACTGGGACGAATTACGTCATTTCATGTGGGACTACGTGGGCATTGTGCGCACCACCAAACGTCTGCAGCGGGCCAAGCACCGGGTGGATCTGCTGTCCCGGGAGATCAGCGAGTTCTACAGCAATTACCGGGTTACCAATGACCTGATCGAGCTGCGTAACCTGGTGACGGTTTCCGATCTGATCATCTGCTCAGCCCTGCAGCGAAAGGAAAGCCGCGGCCTGCATTACACACTGGACTACCCGGGCCTGCTGAACGATCCGCAAGACACGGTTCTGGTACCCACCACTTATCGCACGCTGTCTCCCTGACGGGCTGACAGGGAGACTCCACTCTTTTTCAAGGCAACCGACTATGTCAGACACCAATGCGTCCAACGACCATACCGAATTTCACCGCCTGTGGTGGCACAGCCGCCGGGGCATGCTGGAACTGGATGTTCTGCTGCTGCCCTTCCTGGAGGAAGCGTACCGGGATCTCGAGCCGGACGACCAGGCCCGATACAAGAAACTGCTGAGCTGCGAAGACACCGATATGTTCGAATGGTTCATGCAACGCAGCCGGCCGGAAGACCCGGATCTTCAGCGCATCGTTGACATCATCCTGAACCGTGTCCAGCCGGATTGATCTGACTCTATCCCCCTCCGGCATCACGGGCCTGCTGGCCAGTGCACCCTGGATACTGCTCAGCGCTTTTGCCATTGGTGCGGCACTGGAAACCAGCCTCTGGTTACTGATGGTAGGACCGGTCACAATCGCTTTCGCCTGGCGAAACTTCCGGCGCTATGGCCTGTTACGCAGCCCCAGGGCCGTTAAGGCCCTGCGCACCGACAGCGGCGGCATAACCTGCCAGTTCGGCGATGGCCACGAGACACCCGTTCGGGTCTGCGCCTCAAGTACCCTGGGTGCGTCCTGTCTGATCTTGAAACTCCACCCCCAAGACTCCAGATCAGGTAGCATCATGGTAATGATTACCGGCAAGATGGGGCCATTCCAAGCCAATGCTCCCGAGCCTGAGTTCCGACGCCTGCGGGTATGGCTGAGAATCGGCCATACTCGTAACGCACACTGAACTCCGCTGACCCAACATGGAGATCACGATGAACCCCACGGAAAACCCTCGGCCACACTATTCGTCTGACGCCGGGTACACCCAGCTCACCAACAGACGGGTGGTACGCATCAGCGGCCCCGGTGCCGACAAGTTTGTCCAGGGCCAGTTTTCCCAGCATGTGGAAGAGGTGACACAGGCCCAGTCTTTGCGGGCAACCGCCTGCACACCCAAGGGACGAGCTTACTGCGTGACCCGCATGGTACGGCATGGCCAGGACCTGTTGATGGATCTGGATGCAGAGCTGGCGGATGACACCCTGAGCCACCTCCGCAAGTACCTGATGCTTTTTCGTGGGACCAGCATGGACGTGCTGCCTTCCGCCCGAATCCTTGGCCTGACCGGTAAACCAGCCGCCATCACTGCCTGCGGCGACGCAGCCGAATCGCTTTCCCGGCCGGGGCAGACGCTGGCCACCGGTTCCGGAATCCTGATTCGAATCGAGGATACCAGTGACCAGACGGCCCGCTACGAATGGTGGCAGCTTGAGGGAGATCAACCGCTGCCGGAGGAACTGCCCGAGTTGCCCATGGCACATTGGAACGCTGCCAGCATTTCCGCCGGCGTGCCCTGGCTAACGGCCCAGACCCGGGAGGCCTATGTTCCGCAGATGCTCAACCTGCAACACCTGCAAGGCGTTCATTTCAAGAAGGGCTGCTACACCGGCCAGGAAGTGATCGCCAGAATGCACTTTCTGGGGCAGCTCAAGAAGAGCCTGTTCCGCTTGCGTTTTGAGGGTTCCGACACTGCGCCGGAACCCGGCACCAGGCTGCTGTGCGAGGGCAAGAGCGTTGGCGAGGTAGTTAACGCAGAGCTCACGTCTGAACAGGCGGGTGAGATGCTGGCGGTTATCCGGCACGACGCTCAGCAAGGCACCCTGGCCCTGGAAGGCATGAACACGGTGACCGTGACCATGCAACCGCTGCCTTACCCGGTGCCCGAGCAACAGCCCGCAACGCAGGCAGATACATAAGTTGACAGGAAAAACCGGAAAAATTTGCTATAAATTAAACCACATACCGGTTTACCCCGTGCGCGCGAGCAGCGCACCCAGACAAGCGGAACGTTACTGACCATGGCCAACATTGTAGATACCATCAAGGCTGACCTGACCGACGCCATTGAGAATGACAAACTGGTGCTGCCAACCCTGCCGGAGGTGGCGCTTCAGGTTCGGGACATCGCCGAGTCCGAAGACTCGGCAATCGCTGACCTGGTCAAGGTCATCAGTAACGACACAGCCCTCTCTGCCCGGATTATCCGCGTGTGCAACAGCCCGCTGTTCCGGGGTAGCCGCGCGATTGAAAACCTGAACATGGCGGTCAGCCGCCTTGGCATGGCCTACACCAGCAACCTGGCCATGGGTCTGGCCATGGAGCAGATGTTCCAGGCCACCTCAGACATGGTCGACAAGCGGCTGCGCGCCACCTGGCAAACCAGCACTGAAGTGGCCGGCGTGTGCCACGTTCTGGCCCAGCATTACACCAAGCTCAAACCGGATCAGGCCACGCTGGCAGGGCTTGTTCACCTGATTGGGGTGCTGCCGATTCTGCGCTATGTGGAGGACCGGGACATCCAGATCAGCAGTATCATGCTGGATAATGTGATTGATCAGCTGCACCCGCGCATTGGCGCGCTGATTCTGAAGAAGTGGGATTTCCCGAGTGATCTTCAGAATGTGCCGCTGGAGTATGCCAATTTCCAGCGTGAGGTGCCGGCGGCGGATTATGCCGATTTGGTGATGGTGGCGAATTTGCAGCTGGTTGCCGGGACGGACAATCCCTGGACCGAGATGGACTGGAACACGATTCCGGCCTTTGGGCGTTTGGGGCTGGACCCGAATGTCGACATGAGCGAGGAGGAGGATCTCAACGCTCAGATGGAAGCGGCGATGGCGTTGCTTCAGTAAGCTTCACATCACCCATAGAATCAAGGAGCTTGACGCCCGTCTTTACGGCGGGGTTGAGCTCCCAAAACACGCTGTGAATACTTCCCTGTACGCTCTGCTCCGCCATCCCTGGCTCCGCAAGGTTTTGTGAGCTCAACCCCGCCGCAAAGACTACTTCCAAGAGAGCCTTCAGCTCTTCGCATATCTCTGGATAAGCTGCACTTTATCTGGCAGAGCCCAATCAACTTGAGCTATTCCCTGTTTCTGCAGCCAGTCATTAGCTTGCGAGAAGTGCTGACAACCGAAAAACCCTCGATAAGCACTCAGCGGTGACGGGTGCGGTCCTTCCAGAACCAGATGACGATTGCGGTCGATGTGCCGGCCTTTCTTCCTGGCGTAGCTGCCCCAGAGCAGAAACACCACGCCCTCCCGCTCCCGGTTGACGGTTTCGATTACTTTGTCGGTGAAGGTTTCCCATCCCTTGTTCTGGTGCGCACCGGCGTTGCCCTGTTCGACGGTAAGCACCGCGTTCAGGAGTAAAACGCCCTGTTCTGCCCAGGGTTGGAGGCAGCCGTGGTCTGGCGGGGTGATGGCCAGGTCGGTTTCGATTTCTTTGAAGATGTTCACCAGCGACGGCGGTGTAGGCACGCCCGGTCGGACGGAGAAGCAGAGGCCGTGGGCCTGGCCGGGGCCGTGGTAGGGGTCTTGGCCGAGGATGACGACTTTGACCTGGTTCAGCGGTGTGCTGTTCAGGGCGTTGAAGCAGTGTCTCTGCTCCGGGAACAGTACTTTGCCCGCCTGTTCCTGGGCGGCCAGGAATTCGGCCAGTTGCAGCATGTAGGGCTGGCGGAACTCGTCCGCCAGCCAATCATCCCAGCCGCGGCCGGGCTTCAGTTGTTGAGCCAGTGCCTCGGCAGGGTGCATGGGCTTACTCGCTTTCCGGTTTCTGTTCGGCTTTGTGCTCCGGGCGCATGGCCGGGAACAGGATCACGTCGCGGATGGACGGCGAGTTGGTCAGCAGCATGGCCAGGCGGTCGATACCGATGCCCTCACCGGCGGTCGGCGGCAGGCCGTATTCCAGCGCCATCACGTAGTCGTCGTCGTAAAACATGGCTTCGTCGTCGCCGGCGTCTTTCTCGGCCACCTGGGCCTGGAAGCGTTCGGCCTGGTCTTCGGCGTCGTTGAGCTCGGAGAAGCCGTTGGCGATTTCGCGGCCGCCGACGAAGAACTCGAAGCGTTCGGTGACGAACGGGTCGCTGTCTTTGCAACGGGCCAGCGGAGAGATCTCTTTCGGGTACTCGGTGATAAAGGTGGGCTGCATCAGGCGATGCTCAGCCGTGGCCTCGAAGATCTCGATCTGCAGCTTGCCCAGGCCCCAGATGTCCTTCACGTGGATACCCAGGTTCTTCGCCACGGCACGGGCCTGTGCGTCGTCTGCCAGTTGCTCGCGGGTGATGTCGGGGTTGTAGCGCAGGATGGCGTCCACCACGGTCAGGCGCTCGAACGGCTTGCCGAAATCGTATTCGATGGTTTCTTCGCTACCGTCTTTCAGCACCCGGGTGTTGATCACCGTGGTGGTACCCAGCACTTTCTGAGCGATGGTGCGCAGCATGTCTTCGGTCAGGTCCATCAGGTCGTGGTAGTCGGCGTAGGCCTGGTAGAACTCGACCATGGTGAACTCGGGGTTGTGCCGGGTCGACAGCCCTTCGTTGCGGAAGTTGCGGTTTATCTCGAACACCCGCTCAAAGCCGCCAACCACCAGGCGCTTGAGGAACAGCTCCGGGGCAATGCGCAGGTACATGTCGATGCCCAGGGCGTTGTGATGGGTCACGAACGGACGGGCGGTGGCGCCGCCGGGGATCACCTGCAGCATGGGGGTTTCCACCTCAATGAAGTCACGCTCGGTGAAGTACTGGCGCATGGCGTTGATGATCTTCGACCGGGCATGGAACACGCGGCGGCTGTCTTCGTTCACCATCAGGTCCACGTACCGGTGACGGTAGCGGGCTTCGGTGTCGGTCAGGCCCTTGTGCTTCTCCGGCAACGGGCGAAGGGACTTGGTCAGCAGCACGTATTCGTCCATGGTGACGTACAGGTCGCCCTTGCCGGATTTCGACAGGGTACCGCGCACACCCACGATGTCGCCCATATCCCAGTGCTTGGTGTCTTTCTGGACATCCTTGGACGCGTAGATCTGGATGCGGCCAGTCATGTCCTGAACCACCTTGAACGCCTTGCGGTCGAGCATCATGCGGCCGGCAATGGCCACTTTGATACCCAGGGACTCCAGCTCTTCCTTGGATTTGTCACCGTATTTTTCCTGCAGCTCGGCAGCGGTGGCATCGCGACGGAAGTCGTTCGGGAACGGGTTGCCCTGCTCGCGCATGTTTGCCAGTTTGGCGCGGCGCTCGGCAATCAGCTTGTTGTCCTCGGGCTGTGCAGCGTTCTGGGTGTGTTCAGTCATGTTGGCTCACTAAGAAGTCGGGATTGTCCGGGTGTGGGTGAATGACGCTGATTACAGCGCCATCTTCAGACTGGCTTCAATAAACTTGTCGATGTCGCCATCCAACACCGACTGGGTGTTGCTGGTTTCCACCTTGGTGCGCAGGTCCTTGATACGGCTGTCGTCCAGCACGTAGGAACGGATCTGGCTACCCCAGCCGATGTCAGACTTGGAGTCTTCGGCTTTCTGTTTCTCTTCGTTGCGCTTCTGCATTTCCAGCTCAAAGAGCTTGGCCTTGAGCTGCTTCATGGCCTGGTCTTTGTTCTGGTGCTGGCTTCGGCCGGCCTGGCAGGCAACAACGATCCCTGTGGGGTTGTGGGTCAGTCGCACCGCGGATTCGGTCCGGTTAACGTGCTGACCACCGGCACCGGAGGCGCGGTACACGTCGACCCGCAGATCCGCCGGGTTGATTTCGATTTCGAAGCTGTCGTCCACTTCCGGTGACACAAACACGGAAGAGAAGGAGGTGTGGCGACGGTTGCCGGAATCGAACGGGGATTTGCGCACCAGGCGGTGTACGCCGGTTTCGGTACGCAGCCAGCCGTAGGCGTAGTCGCCCTGGATGTGAATGGTGGCACTCTTGATGCCGGCCACTTCACCTTCCTGCAGTTCGACGATTTCGGCTTTGAAACCTCGGCGCTCGGCCCAGCGCAGGTACATGCGCAGTAGCATGTTGGCCCAGTCCTGGGCTTCAGTGCCGCCGGAGCCGGCCTGGATGTCCAGGTAGGCGTTGTTGGCGTCCATTTCACCGGAGAACATGCGGCGGAATTCGAGTTTTTCCAGCTCTCCATCCAGGCTTTCCAGGTCAGCCTGAATTTCGTCGACGGTACCTTCGTCGTCCTCTTCCACGGCCATATCGAGCAGGCTTTCTGCGTCTGCCAGGCCGTTGGTGAGGTTGTCGATGGTTTTGACGATCAGCTCAAGATCGGAGCGTTCTTTACCCAGGTTCTGAGCCCGCTCGGGATCGTCCCATACGGTGGGGAGTTCGAGTTCCCGTTCTACTTCGACCAGTCGTTCACTGCGCTGATCGTAGTCAAAGATACCCCCTCAGCGCTTCGGTGCGCTCGCGAAGCTCTTTGATCTTCGTCACTATGGGATTAATTTCCATGAAACCTTGTCTCGCTTTGGAAAATGGTGCGATAAAAACAGAGGGCGGATTCTACCGGAATTTGTGGGTTAAATCAGCTATTCATGGCTTGGAGTAAGCACCGTGCGAGGTAGGGCTTTCCGAGATCAGTGCAAGCACAGGGTGGCTGGTAGCCTTTCCGGGAGACGCTGTGAATACGTCCGTGTACGCTTAGCGAAAACATCCCTGTTTTCGATACTCCCGGAAAGGCTACCAGCCACCCTGCACCCATACTGCGTTCGGGGCGCCCACACTCGACGGATTCAAAGGGGTCTGACCCTCGGGGTCAGACCCCACCCTTCTCTAGCGCCAATCTCCAAAGAGAGTTCAGCCCAATGGCTCCAGATAATCCACCAACAACTGAAGGTTGGTTCTCCCCCGAAAGGTATTGGCATCCGGCTTGTAAACCACCCGCGCGCCACTCCGGGTAAAGTCCGGCACTTCCGGGCCGGTATTGAAGGCAATCCCATCAATGATGCCACCGCCATCCACCGGCTGCAGCACCAGCTTCAGATGGTTCTCGCCCACAATGCGCTGGCTCACTACCCGGAATTCACCGTCAAACACCGGCTCCGGGAAATGCTGCCCCCAGGGGCCGGCGCGTTTGAGCAGGTAGGCGGTGTCCAGGTTCAACTCTTCCGGGGCCAGGGGTCCGTCGGTGGTGATGGCGGCTTCCAGGTCTTCCGCCTTTAAGGTATCGCGCACGGCCTGGTCGAAGGCGTTGCTGAATCGTTCCAGGTCGTCCCGGACGATGGTCATGCCGGCGGCCATGGCGTGGCCGCCGTATTTTTTCATCAGGCCTGGATTTTTCGCGTCTACCACGGCCAGAGCGTCGCGGATGTGCAGGCCGGGGATAGAGCGGGCGGAGCCTTTCAGGTGTTCGCCGTCGTCATCGGGGGCGAAGGCGATGGTGGGGCGGTGGGTCTGCTCGCGGATTCTGGCGGCCAGGATGCCGATCACGCCCTGGTGCCAGTCCTGGTCGAACAGGGCCAGGCCCCAGGGCAGGCCTTCGATGTCGAGGGACATGGAGGCAAGCAGGTCCTGGGCCTGGGTTTTCATGTCTTTTTCGATGCTGCGGCGTTCGCGGTTGAAGTTGTCCAGTTCCCGGGCCAGGCGCAGGGCTTCGTCGCGGCTGTCGGCGAGCAGGCAGGCGATGCCGATGCTCATGTCGTCCAGCCGGCCGGCGGCGTTCAGGCGCGGGCCAACCACGAAGCCGAGGTCCGTAGCGCTGATTTCGGTGTAGTCGCGGCCAGCCACTTCCAGCAGGGCCAGGATGCCCGGTCGGGCTTCGCCTTTGCGGATGCGGCGGATGCCCTGCTCTACAAAAATCCGGTTGTTGTGGTCCAGCGGTACTACGTCTGCCACGGTACCCAGGGCCACCAGGTCCAGCAGGTTACCCAGGTTGGGCTCCGGGTCTGGCAGCAGGTTGTTGTCCCGCAGGTGTTTGCGCAGGGCGGTGAGCACGTAGAACATCACGCCAACACCGGCAGCGTTCTTGCTCAGGAACGGGCAGCCAGGCTGGTTGGGGTTAACGATGGCATCGGCGTCTGGCAGTTCGTCACCGGCCAGGTGGTGATCGGTGATGACCACCTTGATGCCCAACTCCCGGGCGGCGCGCACGCCTTCGATGGCGGAAATACCGTTATCAACCGTAACGAGCAAGTCGGGTAAATCGCCTTCGTCCTGCAACCGGTGAATGATGCCCGGCGTCAGGCCGTAGCCGTCGGAGAAGCGGCTGGGTACCCGGAAGTCGATCGCAGCCACGCCCAACATGGATAAGCCGAGCATGGCGACGGCAGTACTGGTAGCGCCATCGGCATCGAAATCCCCCAGCACCATCACCCGTTGCTTCTGGGCAACGGCCTCGGCCAGCAGTTCAACCGCGCGATCAATACCGCGAAGCTGCATCGGCGACGCCAGGTGTTTCAGGGTGTATTGGAGCTGATCGTCGGACTGTACACCGCGAGCGGCGTACAGGCGGCGAAGGATGGGCGGCAGGTTTTGTCCCCAGCCCGTCACATCGGACGGCTGGGGGCGACGCAGGATCTTTTTAGGAGTCATGCCGGATCAGGCGTTCTTCCAATGCTTGGCGATAAAGCCCTGCACCTCGGACACGCTGTT
Organism: Marinobacter sp. KM021; assembly: GCF_050707965.1. Classification (NCBI taxonomy): domain Bacteria; kingdom Pseudomonadati; phylum Pseudomonadota; class Gammaproteobacteria; order Pseudomonadales; family Marinobacteraceae; genus Marinobacter; species Marinobacter sp. KM021. Next base: position 228,580 of record NZ_CP136129.1, on the reverse strand, counting down.
ATCCAGCACGGTGTAGCGCTCTTCCCGCTCAAACAGATCCGCCATGTGGGCAGGCAGTTGCGGCTTCACAACCAGGCCAGACTCGGAGATGGCGTCCGGGAACTTGGCCGGGTGGGCGGTACCCAGGGTAATCATGGGCACGGCGCTGTCACGGCGGCAGTTGCGGGCGGCGCGCACACCGATGGCGGTATGCGGGTCCAGCAGGTATTCGTTCTGCTCGTAGATGTCCCGGATGGTATCGCAGGTGGCTTTGTCGTCCACCGCATCGCTGTCGAACAGCTTACGGGCATGCTTCCAGCGGTAGTCTTCGATGCTGACCGGACCCTTGGCTGCCCGCTCCAGCAGATCTTTCACCGCCGCACCGTCACGACCGTGCAGGTCAAACAGAAGGCGCTCGAAGTTGCTGGACACCATGATATCCATGCTCGGCGACAGGGTATGCTCCAACTGATGCTGCTCATACTTGTTGCCGCTCATGAAGCGATGCAGTATGTCGTTGCGGTTGGTGGCAATCACCAGTTGGGAAATCGGCAGGCCCATTTTCTTGGCCAGGTAACCGGCAAAAATGTCACCGAAGTTGCCGGTGGGTACCGAGAACGCCATGCTACGATCCGGGCCACCCAGGGCCAGGGACGCCTGGAAGTAGTAAACGATCTGGGCCATGATCCGCGCCCAGTTAATGGAGTTCACCGCTGCCAACTGGGTTTTGCCACTCAGGAAGGACTGGTTGCCGAAGCTTTCTTTTACCATGCGCTGGCAGTCATCGAAGTTACCCTTGACCGCGATGTTATGGATGTTGTCACCCTGCACCGTAGTCATCTGCCGGCGCTGTACTTCCGATACTCGCTGGTACGGATGCAGGATAAAAATATCCACATGCTCGCAACGGCGGCACCCTTCGATGGCGGCAGAGCCGGTATCACCGGAGGTGGCACCCATGATCACCACGTGCTGCTTGCGTTTCTCGAGGACGTAATCCAGCAGCCGACCCAGCAGCTGCAGGGCAAAGTCCTTGAACGCCAGCGTGGGGCCGCGGAACAGCTCCATCACCCATTCATTGGTGTCCAGCTGAACCAGGGGCGCGACCGCCTGATGACTGAATACGCTGTAGGTTTCGCCCAGCATCTTGCGGAAATCATCCGCTGGAATGGCGTCTTCCACAAACGGGTACATCACTTTGTAAGCCAGCTCTGCATAAGGGAGCCCACGCCAGCTGCGGATTTCTTCCACACTGAAGTGCGGCAGTGATTCCGGCACATACAGGCCGCCGTCTGTGGCCAGGCCTGTCAGAAGAACGTCTTCAAAGCCCAGAGCGGGCGCTTCACCCCGTGTACTGATGTATCTCACGTGCGTACCTGTCAGTTAAAGTTTTCAGCGCGGATGCGGACAACCTTGCCATCGATGTCGGCCAGGGCTTCCATTTCCTCGATGGCCAGGTTCATCTGGCGTTCCTGAACGGTGTGGGTCAGGATGATGACCGGGATGCGGCCATCCTTGAATTCGGATTCTTTCTGCATGATCGATTCGATGTTGATGCCATGCTCACTCAGGATCGCGGCAATCTTGGCCAGCACACCCGGATGGTCGAAGGCCTGAATACGCAGGTAGTAAGCCGACTGCACATCTTCCATAGGCAGAACCGACAGGTCTTCCAGAGCCTCCGGGCTGAAGCCCAGATAGGGAACACGCTGCTGACTGCTGCTTGCAACCGCGCGGGCTACGTCAACGATGTCTGCGATCACCGCAGATGCTGTGGCCTCGTCACCGGCACCAGGGCCGTAGTACATGGTCTGCCCTACCGCATCGCCATCTACCAGCACCGCATTGAGCACGCCATCCACCTGGGCAATCAGGTGACTTTGCGGCACCAGCGTTGGGTGGACACGCAATTCAATACCGTCATCACGGCGACGAGCAATACCCAGGTGCTTTACCCGGTAGCCGAGGAGCTCGGCATGGGAAATGTCGTAAGGCGTAATGCCGGAAATGCCTTCGGTGTAGGCTTTCTCGAACTGCAGCGGAACGCCAAAACCTGACGCTGCGAGGATGGTCAGCTTATGGGCTGCATCAATGCCTTCCACATCGAAGGTCGGGTCTGCCTCTGCGTAACCCAGGGCCTGGGCCTCTTTCAACACTTCACCGAATTCACGACCTGCGCGCATCTCGGTCAGGATGTAGTTACCTGTGCCGTTGATGATGCCGGCAATGGTGTCGATGCGGTTGGCCGCCAGGCCTTCACGTACCGCCTTGATCACCGGAATGCCACCGGCAACGCCGGCTTCGTAAGCGACAACAACGCCGGCCTTCTCCGCCGCCTCAAAAATCTCGTTGCCGTGCACAGCAATCAGCGCCTTGTTGGCGGTCACCACATGCTTGCCCTGGGCAATAGCAGCCAGCACCAGCTCTTTGGCGGCATCATAACCACCAATCAGTTCAACCACGATATCAATATCAGGATCATTCACCACATCGAAGATGTCGGTACTGAAAGGAACGCTGCCAAGCTCCAGGTCATCCCGGCTATGGCGACTGGCCACCCGGGTAATCCGGATATTGCAGCCCGCACGCCCCGCAATAATCGCGGCATTGCGAGTCAGGACATTGAATGTACCGCCGCCAACGGTTCCCAGTCCGCAAATTCCGACATTAACGTCTTTCAAGCTCTCACCTCTGATCCCGATGGGGTGCTGATGGATTGCAACAAAGGGCAATAGTATACCGATTCGGGGCCCTCTGAATAAGCCCTGAATCCGTTGCAGTTAACACGATAAACGTCGGAGCTGTGCGACAGCTCCGGGGTAAATCACAGAATCCCTAGACCCTCGGCCAGGTTTCGCGCAGGTACGTAGCCCCGGACCATGTTACCGTCTTCGAGAAGAATGGCCGGTGTACCGGTGACCCCTACCTGGCCACCCAGGCGGTACTGTTCCTCGACCGGGTTATCACAGCTTTTCTGGGGCACGGACTTTCCACCCTTGGCTGCGTCCATCGCTTCCTGCTGATCCTCAGCGCACCAGACCGACACGTACTTTGTGAACGAGGGAGTTCCAGGGCCGGAACGAGGGAAACCATAGTAGTTCACGGTGATGCCATAGTCGTTTAACTGCGGCACTTCGTCATGCATTTTCCGGCAGTAGGGGCAATCAATGTCGGTAAACACATCAATGACCGCCTTCTGCTCCCCCTTCGCCGGGTAGGTAATCACACCCTTGCCGGCAAACGCGGCCATCTGCTCTTTCCGTTGCCCGGCCCGCGACGCCTCTGACACGTTAGCTATACCGCTGTCGGTAATCTTCAGCAGATCTCCGGTCAGCAGGTATACACCGTCGGCCGTGGTGTAAATGGTGTCGCCATTGTTGCTTTGCACTTCGTAAAGGCCAGCCGCCTCCGATTCCCGCACCGAGGTCACTTTCAGACCAGGCACCGCATCCATCAGGCGCTTGGCAATTCGATCCTCGGCGTCGGCAGCACTCGCCCCGGAAACCCAGGTCAGCAACATCACCAGACCCGCCACAACGGCCACAATATTCAGATTCATAGGGTTAACTTACCTTCTGTGTTTGTAATTTCGAAACCTTGTGATGCGACACCGCCACTCAGCAAAAGTTCATCCGGCTAACATACCAGATTAGCCCCGGGGATGGTGTGCCTGGTGCAAATCCTGAAGCCGCTGGCGCGCCACATGGGTGTAGATCTGAGTCGTCGAAAGATCGGAATGCCCCAGCAGCATCTGCACCACTCGCAAATCAGCACCGTGATTAAGCAGATGCGTGGCAAAGGCATGGCGCAGGGTATGCGGAGAAATAGGCTTATGGATGCCTGCACGAATTGAATAATGCTTGATTCGGTGCCAGAAGGTCTGGCGAGTCATGGCCGTGGCCCGATTACCGGGAAACAGGGCGTTACTGCTTTTGCCCTTCAACAACTCGTTGCGGGCCTCTTTCATGTAGCGAACCAACCAGTCCACCGCTTCTTCGCCCAAGGGCACTAGCCGTTCTTTGCCTCCTTTACCACTGATGCGGACAACCCCTTGACGCAGATTAACCTGATCAACCGTCAACCCGGTCAGCTCAGATACCCGCAGTCCGCAACCGTACAGAATTTCCAACATGGCCCGGTCGCGCAGCTCTATTGGCTCCTGCGGGTCCGGCTCTGTGAGCAAGGCATCCACATCATCTTCAGTCAGGGTATCCGGCAGCCGCCGGGGCAACCGCGGGCTGTCGATTCTGAGGGTGGGATCTTCAGCAATCAGGCCCTCACGCAGCAGGAAGCGATAAAAACGACGAATGCCAGACAACCGCCGGGCCGCGGTACTGGTTTTGAGGCCATCCGCAAGCCCTCTCGACATCCAGGCCAGAAGATCGGTGCGCCGGGCATCACGGAGTGTTGGGCTCCCTGGCTGAGCCTGCAACCAATCGGCCAGCCTGAACAAATCACTGGCATAGGCTTGACGGGTTTTCTCACCCAGGCCATCTTCCAGCCAGATGGCATCGGAAAACCGGGTTATCAACTGCTCATCGTCTGGCCGGGGCAAGATAACACCTCTTCACTGGCTGCCTGTCGGCATTACAGCATAGCGAGTAGGGTGAGGCGTTACCGCCTCATCCCTCTCACAGAACCGTACATACGGGCCACGTATACGGCTCATGCCATTAACTTACCCCGAACTCGGGGACAGTGATGCCGGTTTTGACCTTCGCAAGATCCATCAACTGCAGGTCATTGTGCAGGTAGGTGTTGGGCAGGGCCAGACTGGCCAGTGGGGACGCCGCGTTGCGCCAGCTTTGCATCTTGATATGCCGGAACGGGGGTTGGTAACCCAGCTGTTTCAGCCTCCGATGCAGCCGACTCGGCTTTTTCCACTGCTTGAGCTGGAGGCAGCGTAACCGCCGCCTTAGCCACCTCATCACCTGCTTTAACACCCGCGCGCAGTTCGCCACCCGGAAGTAGCTGACAAAGCCCCGCAACACCGGATTCAGCTCACGTATAATGGCCGCGAGTCCGATGCCCCGGTTTCGCTTCGTCAGTGATTTCAGCTTCTGCTTAAGCCTGACCACCTTCTTTCCCTGTATGTGGGTGTACTTGCTATGTATCACCACGCCCAGGAACTTAACCCCTTCATCACTATGGGCGATGTGGGTTTTGGTGGTATTGACCGTCAGCTTCAACTCATTTTCCAGATAGCGCCGGGCCACCCGTAACGCATTCTCCGCGCCCGCTCGTGAGCCGCACAGGATCAGGATGTCGTCCGCGTAGCGGACGATCCGGTGACCCCGGGCTTTCATGAACTGGTCGAAGGCGTCCAGATAGACGTTCGCAATCAGCGGGCTGATCACGCCGCCCTGCGGGCTTCCCAGCTCCGTTTCTTCAAGGTGGTATCCCACCATCACGCCGCTTTCCAGGAACTGGCGCAGCAGTGACAGGACACTGCCGTCCGTGATCCGTTGGCGGAACTGGCGGATGATCAGGTCATGGTTGAGCGTGTCGAAGCATTTCGACAGGTCCATGTCCACAACCCAGTCACGCCGGTAGCGGCGGATAAACAACTCCGCCTTGCCAATGGCGTGGTGACCACTGCGTCCCGGACGATACCCGTAACTCGACGGGTGGAAATCCGGCTCGAAGATCGGTTCGATAATACGGCGCAGCGCCTGTTGTACAACCCGGTCCCGAACCGTCGGAATGCCCAGCAGACGCTCACCGCCGTCATCCTTGGCGATGGCTACGCGCCTGACTGGTTGCGCCCGATAGCGCTTTTCCTTCAGCTCGAGCAACAGGCACGACAGCTCCACCTCCAGATTCGCCTCAAACGCACCCAGGCTCTGCCCATCGATTCCGGCCGCGCCCTTGTTGCGTTTGATGTGTCTGAAGGCTTCATACAGGCGCTGTTTTGACAGCAATTGCCCGTACAGACTGTAGTATTTCCTCATGCCTGCTCATCTCTGTGGTGACGGCTTCGAGGATCGGTCTGGCTGCCGGTCTGTTTCAGGCGATCCGTCCGGGTACTAGCGCTCTGGCAATCTGCCGCCACGGTATCGCTCTACCCCTTGTTCGGAGAACACCAGAGCCACTGCGTTCCCGCAGCACCCCGATGCACTTCCCTGCCCCGTCGGGCAGCTTGTGAACGCAGCGTCCACCTGTTCGCTCGTCGTCCGTCACTCTCGTTAATGACTTCCGCCCTTCGCATCCGACCAGAGCTTTTGACCCTGACCGGTCCGCTGAACCTCCGCCAGCGGTCATTCCGGTTTTGTCCTCCACGCTGTTACCAGGCTTCTCAGGCCGGAACTTCCTCACTACTACGGCTTCATCTGCCACCTCGCACCGACTGCGGCCTCGGCTTTCACCTTGCGCCACAGCCTCCGGCATCGCCGGATTCGGTGTCAGGCTTCCCCGGTTACTGCACCGGCTCCCTGTTAACGATGCCACCCTCAAACACAGCACAGGTCTGACTGAGTATCGGGCGTCGCGCTATTTTGCACGCTAACCCACCTGGACTGCCGAAGCAGGTTCACTTGCGTTGTGTACCGTTAACTTCCTATGGCTTCCTTCAGACCCCACCGTTGGCCAGTGACGCCCTTGCCAGTCGGATTGTCTTCCCCTCAGTCGGGGTGACGCCATCTTCTTTCAGATGGCCGGGTTTGCCGGCTTCGCCGGGCAAACAAAAAAAGCAGCCCCTCGAGGCTGCTTTTTTTGTTACTGATCAGCCAGAAGCTTGAATCAGTTGAGCTTTTCCTTGATACGAGCCGCCTTACCAGACAGATCGCGCAGGTAGTAAAGCTTGGCCTGACGCACGTCACCGCGACGCTTCACGCTCACGCTGTCAATCAGCTTGGAGAAGGTCTGGAAAGTACGCTCAACGCCCACGCCGTAAGAGATCTTACGAACAGTGAAGGAAGAGTTCATGCCACGGTTGCGCTTGCCGATAACCACGCCTTCAAACGCCTGCAGACGCTCACGGTTACCTTCAGTTACGCGAACCTGAACAACCACGGTGTCACCCGGCGCGAACGCAGGGATTTCCTTGGTCATCTGTTCTGCTTCAAGTTGACTGATGATGTTGTTCTTGCCGCTCATCGTAATGCTCCTGATACCCAATCTTTCAATGCCCTGATGACTCAGAGACACCCGGTTCGTTAAAAATTTCTTCCAGAAGCTGACGCTCTTCTTCCGTAAGCACCCGCTTTTCCAGCAGGTCGGGGCGTCGCTCCCGGGTTCGCCTCAACGATTCTTTCAATCGCCAACGCCGGATCTGTTCATGGTGACCGCCCAAAAGAACTTCCGGCACCGCCTGACCTTCGTAAACCTCGGGCCGGGTATAGTGCGGACAATCCAGCAAACCGTCAGCGAAGGAATCCTGCTCCGCTGACTGCGCATGACCCAGCGCTCCGGGGATGAGGCGTGTTACCGCATCAATCACAGCCATCGCCGCCAGTTCGCCGCCTGAGAGGACAAAATCCCCCAGAGACACTTCCCGGTCGACTTCCGCCGATATCAGGCGCTCATCTACGCCTTCATAACGACCGGCAACGAGAATCAGCTGCTGTTCGGCGGCCAGAGACTCCACCACCGACTGATCCAGCCTTTCACCTTGCGGCGAAAGGAAGACCACACAGGCCTTGCCGGGTGCCGATGCCCTGGCCTCATGGATGGCATCCCTGAGAGGCTGAATTTTCATCAGCATTCCGGGGCCGCCGCCATAGGGCCGATCATCCACCGTGCGATGTCGGTCGTGGGTATAATCCCGGGGATTCCAGCAGTTGAAGGTCAGTAACCCTTCACGAACTGCCCTGCCGGTAATACCGTAATCCGTCACCGCAGAAAACATTTCCGGGAACAGACTGACCGCGCCAATCCACACCCGTCAGAACTCCGGATCCCAGTCGACCACCATGCGCGAGTTGTCCAGATCTACCCCGTGAACCACCTGATCAGGCAGATAGGGGATAAGCCGTTCGCGCTGGTCAATGGAGCTCGCCGTTGCGCGCACCACCAGGACATCGTTGGAGCCTGTTTCCAGCAGGTGATGCACCTTACCCAGGCACTCACCCTCAACCGTGAACACTTCAAGCCCCTCCAGCTGGTGCCAATAGAATTCCCCTTCAGGCAATTCCGGCAACTGCTCGGTTGGAACCCGGATCTCGGCACCGCCATAGGTACGGGCCAGCTCACGATCATCAACACCTTTAAGCCTGACGACGATCCCCTGCCCCTGGCGGCGACCCTCCTCAAGCTTTACCGGGATACGCTTACCGTCCAGGACTAGGGTCCAGTCACGATAAGCCAGTATCCCTTCCCGGGGATCAGTATAAGAGAAGACTTTAAGCCAACCCTTGACCCCGAACACCGAGGTGATCTGGCCGATCACAGTTTCCTGTGGATGCTGTGTCATGCCTGTCAAACCCCGGTCTTTACGTGCAATTAACCAGCAGTTTTAAGCAGCTGGGCAACGCGATCGCTTGCCTGGGCGCCCTGGCCCAGCCAGAAATCAACGCGCTCACGATTTACACGCAGACGCTCTTCCTGGCCGCGGGCAACCGGGTTAAAGAAACCAACACGCTCAATGAAACGGCCGTCACGGGAGTTACGGCTGTCAGTGACTGTCAGATGGTAGAACGGGCGCTTCTTGGAGCCGCCACGAGCCAAACGGATTGTTACCATTTCGACCAATATCCTGTTCTGTTGTACGAACTTTGTACGATTCTCACCATGCCGACTGGCGGCTGACGAGAAGACCCATACTCGAAAGGGGCGCTATTCTATGCCAAAAAAGCGCCAATGAAAACAGGGAAACGCTCGGTTTCCCCATTTTATATGTAAGGCTTTTTACATACGGCCGAACGGGGGCATGCCACCACCACCGCCGCCGGGCGGCATCATACCACCAAGACCACGCATCATGTTGGCCATTCCGCCTTTCTTGCCAAATTTCTTCATCATCTTCTGCATCTGCTTGTGCTGCTTCAGCAGTCGATTCACATCCTGTATCTGGGTGCCGGAGCCGGCGGCAATGCGGCGTTTGCGGGAGTTGTTGATCACATCCGGGTAACGGCGCTCCTTGGGCGTCATGGAGCAGATGATGGCTTCCATCTGGCCAACCGACTTGTCATTGACCTGCTGCTGCGCCATCTGGGCCATCTGCCCCATGCCCGGCAACTTGTCCAGCAGGCCGCCAATGCCACCCATGTTCTTCATCTGCTGGAGCTGGTCGCGAAAATCCTCCAGATCAAACCCCTTACCCTTCTTGATCTTTTTGGTAAGTTTCTCGGCCTTCTGTTTATCCAGCTTGCGCTCGGCCTCCTCAATAAGGGAAAGCACATCCCCCATACCCAGAATGCGGGAAGCAACACGGTCCGGATAAAACGGCTCCAGAGCATCAGATTTCTCGCCAACACCCAGGAACTTGATCGGCTTGCCAGTAATATGGCGCACGGACAGCGCCGCACCACCCCGGGCATCGCCATCGGTCTTGGTCAGTACCACACCGGTCAGCGGCAGGGCATCGTTGAACGCCTTGGCGGTATTCGCGGCATCCTGACCGGTCATGGCATCAACCACGAACAGGGTTTCTACCGGGCTCACGGCCTTATGCAGCCGCCCGATCTCGCCCATCATCTGCTCGTCTACGTGCAGGCGACCGGCGGTATCGAGAATGACCACATCGATATGCTTGCGCCGCGCCGCCTCTATGGCACCGTTCGCAATGTCCACGGGGTCCTGCTCGGTGGTGCTGGGAAAAAACTCGACACCCACCTCACCGGCCAGGGTCTCCAGCTGCCGGATGGCCGCCGGCCGATAAATATCGGCACTGACCACCATCACGGACTTTTTCTGACGCTCTTTAAGGAAACGGGAGAGCTTGGCGACCGTCGTGGTTTTACCGGCCCCCTGCAAACCAGCCATCATGATCACCGCCGGCGGCCGGGTAGACAGGTTGAGGGATTCATTCCCCTCGCCCATCACACGCTCCAGCTCCTGCTGGACAACCTTTACAAACACCTGACCCGGCGTGAGGCTGCGCTGGACTTCCTGACCAATAGCCCGCTGCCGGACACCTTCGATGAAATCCTTAACCACGGGCAGCGCGACGTCTGCTTCCAGCAGCGCCATACGAACTTCGCGAAGCGTGTCTTTGATGTTGTCGTCGGTCAGGCGTGCCTGGCCGGAGATCTTGCGCAAGCTACCGGATAGCCGGTCCTGGAGGTTCTCAAACATGTTGCTCTTCCGTACCCCGGAGAAATTGTTCACACAAATCAAGAAGCCAGCCCGGGCTGCTTGATTCCTGTTGCATAATCGCGACATTATACCCAGACTACGGAGCCTCTGAACAACTCCGTGCCCGCTTTCATTACAAGGCAACACACTAAGGATGTCATGGGAACGCTGATTCTCGCGGTTACCGCACTCTTTCTTTACAGCGTTGGAACCGCCCTGCAGGCTCTGCATTTCAGGGGGCGGGTACAGAGTAATCTGGCCATCACCACCCTGATTGGCGTCCTGGCACTGATTGCCCATGGCCTGCTGATTGCCCAGACCGTGCACATGGATGGCGGCTTCGATTTGAGCTTCTTCAAAAGTTCCGTGCTCATATCCTGGCTGATCGTGTTTCTGTTGTTGGGGCTGAACCTGACCAAGCCGGTCGCAAGCCTGTTCCTCGGAGCCTACCCAATCGCGGCACTGACGATTGTGATGACGCTGATCACCCACACCCCCTCCCGCCTTGTGCCAGACCAGAGCTATGGCATGCTGTCGCACATTGCGCTGTCAGTGACAGCCTACAGCCTGTTCACCCTGGCGGCCATTCAGGCGGTACTGCTGTACTTCCAGAACCGGCAGCTCAAACACAACTACAACAGCTTGCTGGTCCGCAACCTCCCGCCACTGCAAACCATGGAGTCCCTGCTGTTTGAAATGGTCTGGGCGGGCGTTGTTCTGCTGGTGCTGGCCATTGTGACTGGCGCAGTCTTTATCGAAGACCTGTTCGCCCAGGACCTGGCCCACAAAACGCTGTTCTCCATGCTCTCGCTGATGGTGTTTATTGGCCTGCTGGTAGGCCGCTACACCAAAGGATGGCGGGGAATGACCGCCAGCCGCTGGACGCTGGCCGGGTGCGCCTTGCTCATGCTGGCATTCTACGGCAGCAAATTCGTGCTGGAACTGCTGTTCCAGAGAGGCGGCTGATCGCCCGAATCGCTTGACACCACAAACCAACACACCCTATTTTCCACTCTTGTCGTCAATATAAGGGCTTTTCTTTTGAACGAAACATCGCTGACGGCGCTGTTCATTCTTCTTGTCGGCCTGATTATCCTGTCGGGCTTCTTCTCAAGCTCAGAGACGGGAATGATGTCCCTCAACCGGTACCGCCTGAAACACATGGCGAAAACCGGCCATAAAGGCGCACGCCGCGCCCAGAAACTCCTGAACCGGACCGACCAGTTGATTGGCGTTATCCTGATCGGCAACAACTTCGTCAATATCTTTGCCTCGGCCATCGCCACGGTGATCGCCATCCGGATCTGGGGCGATGCCGGCATCGCTATCGCCACCGTACTGCTCACCATCGTTATCCTGATCTTTGCCGAAGTTACCCCGAAAACACTGGCGGCCCTGTTCCCGGAGAAAATTGCTTTTCCCGCCAGCTACGTACTCAGGCCGCTGTTGAAGATCCTCTACCCGCTGGTGTGGGCCGTCAACCTGTTCACCACCGGCATTTTGCGTCTGCTCGGCGTATCTTCAGCCCAGGCCACAGAGGACCACCTGAGCCGGGAAGAACTCAGAACAGTTGTTAATGAGGCCGGCGCACTGATACCCGCCAAGCATAAAGACATGCTGGTAGGCATACTGGACCTGGAAAAAGTGACCGTAAACGACATTATGGTGCCCCGCAACGAAGTGGCGGGCATCGACCTGGACGACGACACGGACACCATCATTCGCCAACTCCGAAGCAGCCAGCACACTCGCCTGCCTGTGTATAAGGGAGACATCAACAACATTCAGGGAATACTACACCTGCGCAGTGCCGCCAAACTGCTGCAGGAGCCGGAGATAAACAAAGCTATGGTGATGCAGTTAAGCCAGGAGCCCTATTTCATCCCGGAAAGCACCCCCCTGAACACTCAACTCCTCAATTTTCAGAAAGGCCGCCGCCGCTTTGGCATCGTGGTGGATGAATACGGAGAGGTTCTGGGCCTGGCCACACTGGAAGACATCCTTGAAGAGATTGTGGGCGAGTTCACCACCGATTACTCCGCCACCTCACAAGACATCATTCCACAGGATAACGGCACCTACATCATCGACGGCGGTACAGCGGTCAGATCCATCAACAAGACCCTGGGTTGGAAACTGCCCACCGACGGTCCGAAAACCCTGAACGGCCTGATCACCGAAACCCTGGAAAACATTCCGGAAACCAACGTCTGCCTCAAAGTGGGTGGCCATCGGGTGGAGGTGCTACAGATCAAGGACAACGTGGTGAAAGCGGCGATTGTGCACCCCAAACGCCTCGGCAAACGGTCTCGGCCGGCCCTGGAACCCCGCCCGGCTCGGTGAACCGGACACGGCCGATGAGGCCGGCTTTTTGAATGACGTCCCAGGTTAGCGTTTATTCATGTTAATCCAACCAAAAATGCGCTAAATTTAACCAATAATTCAGAATAGAAGAAGAGCAAGCTCGGTCATGTATCCGGTTGAGGCGTAAACAGGAGTCGGCCATGAACAAGCAGTCCGGCATACATTACCTCCGCGAACACCGGGAAGCAGCCAGCTCCCGGCCGGTTCCTGCGGAGGTAACCCGTATCCGTGACACGGTTGTCGCGGGATTGGGAGATTTGCTGCAAGGGGCTTTTGACGCTGTCGATGATTCACTCTTCGAACTGGCGAATAATGCCCGTAGCAATAACGAGCAAAACCGGTATTTTGAAGCGATGCGGGAAATCCGCATAAAGCGCAAAGGGGTTGAGCGGCATTTCCAGAACGCCGTTGCCCAGTTCTTTGCCAACCCACCCCACGCCGGACAACTGCAAACGCCGGACGCCACCCAGCAGGCAAGTGCAGACACCCTGTCGCTGGTCGGCAATGATGACCTGGAAGAACAGGTTGCCCTGAATGCCATGATCACCAAGGCCAAGGCGCACTTCCAGGGGCCCCTGATTCAGCTGCAGGCAAGATTCACCGAAGTGTACCCGGACGCCACTGAAGAGGTGCCGGTTAACCCAATGGCACCGGAACACCTGTGCAGCGCGTTCACCGAGGCCATCCAGGCGCTGGAGATCCAGATTCGGGAGCGGCTGATCGTTCTCAAGCAGTTTGATCGCTACGTGGTGTCCAACCTGGGCATGCTGCTGGATGAAGCCAACCGAATACTGATTCAGGCCGGCGTCATCCCCAACTTCCGATTCCACGGCAAGGCTGGCCAACAGCAAAAAGCCTCAGGCAAGCCAGCCCAGGGCGAAGCGCCCAAGACCGTAGGCGGTGAAGCCGCCGCTTACGAGCAGAGACCTGAAGACACCGCCCTGTTTGATCAGATTCGCCAGATGCTGGCGCTGCAGAGGGCCAATTCAGGCCTGCCTCCACGTAGCGCGGACCCGGCCCTGCGGGTAGTCGGAGGACCTGAACTGGCAGATATGCTCAATTCCCTGCCTAGCTACGACAACCTTCAGGACAGCGAAGATCTAAGCACCGGCAAACCGGTGGAACTGGATCTCCGGCAGATCGTGCAGCAATTGCTGGCAAGAGCCGAAGGCCAGGATGGACGCAAGCCAGCACTGAATGAAGTAGACGAAGACCTGATCAACCTGGTCTCCATGCTGTTCGAGTTCATACTGGATGACTACAACCTGTCTGCTCCGGTACAGGTACTGATCAGCCGGCTGCAAATTCCGATATTGAAAGTGGTCATCAAGGACAAGAGCTTTTTCAGCAAGGCTACCCACCCGGCCCGCAAACTGCTCAACTCCCTTGCCCGCGCCGGTATTGGCTGGAGTTCCAGTGATGAAAAAGCCAGAGACAAGCTCTATGGCCAGATTCATAACGTCGTGCAGCGAATTCTCAACGAGTTTGACGGCGATGTCGCCCTGTTTGAAACCCTGAACCAGGAGTTCGAACAGTTCCTGGAGCGCGAAAACCGCAAGGCGTCTCTGGTGGAACAACGTACCCGGGAGTCTGAACGGGGCCGCATCAAGTCCCAGAAGGCCCAGGAAGCGGTCGACCGGCTGATCAAAGAAAAAGTCTCCCGATACCGCCTGCCCGAGCCGGTTCACGATATTCTGATTAATGGCTGGAGCCGGGTCATGTTTCTCGCCTACCTGCGTGACGACACCGAGCACCGCTGGCACGAGACGGCCCGGGTGGTAGACGACCTGATCTGGTGCCTGCATCCCCACGAGGAAGACGAAGAACGAGATCAATGGGTCAGGGTTGTTCCTGCCTTACTCAAGACACTCCGGGCCGGGCTGGAGGAAGTGTCTTACAACGCTTCTCGTCTGGACCAGATGATGGGGCAGCTTAAGCACGAACTGGCGGAAGCCTTCCGCACCAATGCGGCCATCGAGGCACGCCAGGACAGCCCTGAAGAGATCGAAGAAGAAGCGCCCACCGTGCATCAGACCGCCGTTGAGCGCCAGCAGGAACTGGAAGATGCTGCCATTGCGGAGTATGTAGCGAAGCTGGATGACATCGAGATCGGCAACTGGGTCGAGTTCAAGCTGGTCAACGGTACCAGCTTCCGATGTAAACTGTCTGCGGTTATCGAAGAGGCCGATTGTTTCGTGTTCGTCAATCGCATGGGCCTGAAGGTGATCGAGAAAACCAGGGTGGAACTGGCCCACGAAATGCGCCGGGGCCGCCTGACGCTCCTGGAACAGGGCGCCCTGATTGACCGTGCCTTGAATGCCGTCGTGGGCAACCTGCGCACCAAAACCGCCTGATTGCGATGTCAGAGCCAGGCCTTCGACCTCCGTCGATCCCGGCGTCCTATCGGCTGGTTCTGGCCATATCCCTGGCCCTGACAGTGCACACCTTGCTACTGGCCGGGCTTCCTTCACCCCTGAGGGAAGCCCGGGAGTTCAGTCATCGCCTGGTGTTTACCCTCCAGTCCCCGGCCTCCGAAACCAGCACCGCATCCAGCCCCAACGCCGCTGAACCACAACTCCCGAGGCATCCGGATTTTACCGTTGAGGCCCCTGAGCAAATAACGACCGACTCAGCAAACCGACCCGTTGCCGAGCCTGGCTCGACCCAAACCGCACAGCCCAGCCCAGAGCCAGCAGCCAGAACCGGATCCAGCCGACCCCGCTCACAACAGCAACCTGCCAGCCCTGAATCGGCGGCCTCCACACCGTCAACCTCAACCACCACAGATGAGCCGGAAGAAATTCAGCGGATAGCCCTGTCGCCGTCAGAGCAGGACCCATACCTGATTCTGCTGGCCACCCATCTGGCAGAACAATTGGAGCGGCAGCGGGTGCCTGCGATTGCGGGCCTGCAGGAGACACTCACCATGGAACTGGAACTCAGGCTTCTCGACAATGGCGCCCTCACCCGGGCACGGGTTGTGGCGTCGACAGGCATTCAGGGGATTGATGATGCAGCGTATCGTGCAGCGCTCGCTGCCAGCCCCTATCCGGAGCCAAAAGGAGAAGAGCGGGACCGCTTCGAGGTAAAGCTGGTGTTCACCCCGAAGCGCCGCTAAAAAAACTCAGGCTTCGGCTTGCTTGACCGCGTCTTTAACCGCCTTGGCCAGCTCACCGCTCTCGGACATTTCCAGAACGATGTCGCAACCGCCCACCAGCTCACCACCGATGTAAAGCTGCGGATAGGTCGGCCAGCTTGAGTAGACTTTGAGGGCCTCGCGCAGCTCCTGGTTATCCAGAATGTTCACGAACGCAAACCGCTCACCGCACGCCATCAGAGCCTGAACGGTACGGGCGGAGAAACCGCACTGCGGTGCCTGCGGAGTGCCCTTCATGTAAAGAATGACCGGATTCTCT
Organism: Marinobacter sp. KM021; assembly: GCF_050707965.1. Lineage (NCBI taxonomy): Bacteria > Pseudomonadati > Pseudomonadota > Gammaproteobacteria > Pseudomonadales > Marinobacteraceae > Marinobacter > Marinobacter sp. KM021. The sequence goes on along the minus strand of NZ_CP136129.1, from coordinate 212,588 downwards.
TCGAGCTGGCTCTTGATGGTTTCATTGATATCCATGAACTCATACCTCTGGTTGAAGTCAGGTTTACCGTTACACGGCATTTAGCCGCTATTGTACACGGCTGGTCGATTAGCCACCAAACCGATGTGTTTGACCCAGAGCAACCACCCCACCCCCGGCGTTGTTTTACGGATTGTGAAGGGCTAGACTTGATGCCCTTTTCAGATGCAAACCGTACAGCAGTTTCCTTGAAACAGGGGCCTTTCATGGCGGCAAGACATTTTCTGACCCTGAACGACATGACAACCAGTGAGCTGGAACAGCTCCTTGATCATGCGTCCAGGCTTCGTAAAGAGTGGCATGCGGGTAAAACCCGGGATTCCCTGAAAAACCGGGTATTGGCGATGATCTTTGAAAAGTCGTCCACCCGCACACGGGTTTCCTTTGAAGCGGGCATGACCCAGCTCGGTGGCACCGCCATGTTCCTGTCACCCCGGGACACCCAGCTTGGCCGGGGCGAGCCCATCGAGGACTCTGCCATCGTGATATCCAGCATGGTGGATGCGGTGATGATCCGGACCTTTGCCCACGAAACCGTTGAGCGCTTTGCCTCGGCTTCCAGCAAGCCGGTGATCAACGCCTTGACCGACGAATTCCACCCGTGCCAACTGCTGGCGGATATGCAAACCTATCGTGAACATCGAGGCAGCATCCGCGGAGCTACCGTTGCCTGGATTGGTGATGGCAACAATATGTGCCACTCCTACATCAACGCGGCGGCCCAGTTCGATTTTCATCTGAACGTGGCTTGCCCGGAAGGGTATGAACCAGACAGCAACCTGCTGAAAGCCCACAGTGATCGCGTAACTGTGGTCAGGACACCAGAAGAGGCTGCAAAGGGCGCCAACCTGCTGGTCACCGATGTCTGGGCCTCCATGGGTCAGGAAGACGAACAGAAGGCCCGGGAGAAAGCCTTCCAGGATTACCAGATCAACCCGGCGTTGATGTCTGTGGCCGCCAAGGATGCCCTGTTCATGCACTGCCTGCCTGCCCACCGTGGCGAGGAGATTTCCGCCGACATGATGGAACACCCGGGTTCAGTGGTGTGGCATGAAGCGGAAAACCGCCTGCACGCCCAGAAGGCCCTACTCGAGTTCCTCATTCTCAATCGCCTGGACTGATCCATGCCTGAATCTTTGCTGCCACCGGCCGACTGGCTGCTGGAAGTCAACAACCTGTCCTGCGGCTATGGCGGCGACTCTGTCGTTAAAGACGTCAGTTTCGCCCTGAGCCATGGCGACATCGGCTGCCTGCTCGGCCCTAGCGGCTGTGGTAAAAGCACCATTCTCAGAGCCCTGGCCGGGTTTCTGCCGCTGAACAGCGGCGAAATCCAGCTCCAGTCCCAGGCGATCAGCCTTCCCGGGCGCACCCTGGCTCCCGAGAAACGCCGTATCGGCATGGTGTTTCAGGATTACGCCTTGTTCCCCCACCTGACCATTGCCGATAACGTCGGGTTTGGCCTGAGGAACATGAACAAGGCCGAACGCCGCCAGAAAGTTATGGAACTGCTCCACCTGGTTCATCTGCAGGACCTGGCAAACAACTACCCCCATGAGCTATCCGGCGGCCAGCAACAGCGGGTTGCCCTGGCCAGGGCATTGGCGCCAGAGCCAACGCTTATTCTGCTCGATGAGCCGTTCTCGAACCTGGATACCGACCTTCGTCGCCGGCTGAGCCTGGATGTGCGGGATATCCTGAAAACACTCGGCATCAGCGCTATCCTCGTCACCCATGACCAACAGGAAGCGTTTGCCATGTGCGATCAGGTGGCGGTGCTCAAAGACGGCACCCTGCAGCAATGGGACGTACCCTACAACCTGTATCACGAACCCGCCAACCGCTTCGTAGCCAGCTTTGTTGGCCAGGGCGGCTTCATTCCCGGTACCGCCCTGGGGCCGGACACCATTGAATCCGAACTGGGCGTTATCCACGGCAACCGGGCCTATAAATGGAAGCCGGGCACGTTACTGGACGTTCTGATTCGCCCGGACGACATCGTCTACGATGAGCACTCCGACCTGAAACCCATAGTGGTGGAGAAAACCTTCGCAGGCACTTCAACCCTGTATCGGTTCCGGTGCTCAGAAGATACCGAATTCGAGGCCCTGTTCCGAAGCCACCTGGACTTCCACATGGGCGAACACGTGCCGGTGCGTGTCGAAGCCGATCACCTGATTGCCTTCGAACGCACCAGTTGAGAGTGCGGGTCAGTTGTTGCAGACCCGCTCGACTGCATCCAGCCAGCCTGCATACAGCGATTCCCGAAGCGCCGGCTTCATATCCGGCCGGAATTGCCGCTCGCACTCCCACATATCGGAAATCCGCTCCAGGCTTTCGAACACCCCGGTCTGTAGTCCTGCCAGATACGCCGCGCCCAGGGCGGTGGTTTCTGTTACCTTTGACCGATCAACGGTCACGTTCAGAATGTCACAGAGAAACTGCATTACCCAGTCGTTTACCGCCATGCCGCCATCTACCCGGATCGACTCCAGGCGCGCGCCATCGTTGCGAATGGCCCTCACCAGGTCCTTGGTCTGGTAACACACCGACTGCAGTCCAGCGGTGACAATCTCAGCAATACCGGTATCACGAGTAAGTCCCAAGATAGCGCCCCTGGCATTCGGGTCCCAGTGGGGAGCCCCCAACCCGGTGAACGCCGGCACCAGATAAACCGGGTTATCCACACCCACCGTTTCGGCATGGCCTGCCGACTCGCTGGCATGGGTAATCAGGCGCAAACCGTCCCTGAGCCATTGCATGGCGGCGCCAGCAACAAAAATACTGCCTTCGATGGCATAGCATGGTTTCCCGTTTAGCCGGTAAGCCATGGTGGTCAGTAACCGGTTTTCCGAACGCAGGGCTTGGTCACCGGTATTAAGCATTAAAAAACAGCCCGTTCCGTAGGTGCTCTTGGCCATACCAGGCTCAAAACAAGCCTGGCCGATCAGCGCGGCATGCTGATCACCGGCAATGCCCGCCACCTTGACCGGTGCCCCAAGCCAATCCGCGTGGGTATCGCCATATTCATCGGCACAGTCGAGCACTTCTGGCAACAACGCTTTGGGCACCCGAAAAAGCGCCAGCAGGTCATCGTCCCAGTCCTGATTATGGATATTGAACAGGGCCGTTCGTGATGCGTTGGTGGCATCGGTGTAATGGGACTGACCATTGGTCAGGTTCCACAACAACCAGGTATCGACGGTACCAAACGCCAGCTCACCGGCTTCAGCTCGCTTGCGGGCACCCTCCACATTGTCCAGCAGCCAGGCAACCTTGGTGGCAGAAAAATAGGGATCAATCAGCAGGCCTGTGCGTTCAACCACCAGGGCCTCATGGCCATCCGACTTGAGCTTGGTGCACAACGAAGCGGTACGGCGATCCTGCCAGACAATGGCATGGTGGATCGGCTCGCCGGTCTCACGGTCCCATACAACCGTCGTTTCCCGTTGATTGGTAATCCCGATGCCGGCCAGGTCAGACGCCTGGACACCGGCTTTTTCCAAAGCCTCGCGACACACCGCCAGGGTGCTGTCCCATATCTCCACGGCGTCATGTTCAACCCAGCCGTCTCGGGGAAAATACTGGTGAAACTCCTGTTGGGCGACCGCCACCTGCGTACCCCTGGCATCGAAAACGATGGCCCGGGAGCTGGTGGTACCCTGATCAATGGCAAGCAAATAGCGGGACATTCAGATCTCCTTTTTTCAGGAGAGTCTACCAGCCCGAGAACATTCCGAGTGTGAATAACCACCATTGGCGGGAAATTTTGCATAAAAAAAGGGCCGGATAAATCCGGCCCTCAAATGACGAATGAAACAAGGAAAGTTCGTAAGAACTACAACCTCAAAAGTCATCCCTTACGCTGTCTATTCTTACTCCGGGAGCCGCCGTATTCAGTAGTTATTCTGTAGAGCTTTGTTACATCAGGTGAGGTCGTGAGCACTGGCTCACAAAATGGCGTCATCCGGCTTACGTCTTGGCCAGACCAGGCTAAACCGTGCGCCTCCAAGCTCGTCACTGCGCCCGACAAATGCCTGGCCGCCATGCCAGTAAAGAATGCGCCGTACGATAGACAACCCCAGGCCATAGCCACCCGAGGTTCGGGTGCGGCTGTCATCCAGCCGGGCAAAGGCGGTGAACACCTTCTCCCAGTCCTGCTCGGGGATCCCCGGGCCGTCGTCTTCCACGTCAACCCGGCAGTTGTCCTCGTCAAGATGGCAGTTCACCAGCACCCGGCCAGCAGCATACCGGCCTGCATTACCCACCAGATTCTGGATAGCCCGGTGGATGTACCTGGGCTCCACATCCGACAGGGCCCAACGCTCGGATTCCTCATCTATACGACACTCAATCCGGATCTCCGGGCGGATCATCTGTTGTTCAGAAACCACTTGCCGAACAAGGTCGGTTACCGAGTCCTCACGCAAGCTGAACACCGGCCCACCCTGCTCCAGGCGGGCGTAGGTCAGTATTTCATCAATCAGCTCATCGAGCTCCTGGATATCACCATCGATACCGTCCAGTTGCTTCTCGAGAACTTCCGGGCTGCTTCCGGATTCGATCATCTGGACACCAAAGCGAATTCGGGCTACCGGGGTGCGCAATTCGTGGGAAACGGCGTGGATCATTTCCCGCTGAACCTGAACCAGCCGCTGTATGTGCTCCGCCATACTGTTAAACGAACAGGCAAGCCGCGACACCAGTGTGCCATCCTCAGACTCCACCCGGGCGCCCATTTCGCCACGGCCAATACGCACCGCCACAGATTCCACCTTCCTGAGATGGCCATCGACAAACCTCATGGCCAGAAACAGTGCGGCCGCCAGCACCGAGCCCACCACGATGCCAAGCAGCACAATCATTGGCCAGGCCCAGGGATTGAACGGTGACGGCATGCGAACAACAACCAGATCACCTTCCTCAAGGCGCAGCAGCACCTGGGTGTTTCGGGTGCCCTGCTCATTGAAAACCACCAGCCCCGTGTTGGCGATGTCTTCAATAACGTCCTGATTGGGCAGCGCCTGCAGGTCCTGTACCGGTTCAACACGCACGCCCAGGGCCTTCGCCAGTTGCGCGGCAACATCGGCCCGCTGCTCAGGGTTCACCGTTTCCAGATGCCATCGAACCACCAGGGCAACTGCCTGGGCCATTTCCCGGTATGGTTGCTCAAGGCGCAGGCTGACGAGGCCACCCTCGAAAGAGCGAACCAGATAACGAAACCCAACATCGGTACGCTGCGCCACCACCTGCCCATACCCCAGCCGCTCGATGGCCACTTTGTCCAGATCGAACTGTTCCGGCGGGCCAGAGCGCAGATCGAACAGGGACGGCATCCAGTGATACTGCCTTGTGGGCGCGGGCGTCGCCGCCAGCCAGCGCATCAAGGGGTCCGCGAAACGTTCATGCCAGAATTGATGACGAACGGAGTTGATACCGTTGAACAGAAGAACACACAGCAGAATCACCAGCGCGGTGACACCGGCCAGGCGAGCATAGACTGTCAGGAAAAATTTCAGGGACATTGGGCCTACCCTGGTAACACGGCCTGCCCACCAGGGAGGGCAGGCCGCGGAATAACGGTCAGGCTTCCTTTACGAACAGGTAGCCTTTACTGCGCACCGTTTTTATTCGACGAGGGTGAATGGGATCATCTCCGATTTTCGGCCTGATACGGGACACCCGAACATCAATGGAGCGGTCCTGGCCGTCGTACTCGATACCACGCAAGGCGGTAAAGATCTCTTCACGGCTGAGCACCCGACCGGCATTACTGGCCAGCAGCCAAAGCAGGTCAAATTCTGCGCTGGTCAGGTCAATGCTTTCTTCACTGAGCCAGGCCTCCCGCATGGAGCGATCAACCACCAGGTCGTTGAACTGCAAGCGCACAGGCTCCTCACCACCTTCTTCCGGATTACCGGCAGGGGCGGTCTCCATCCGCCGGAGCATGGCCCGGATTCGGGCCAACAGAACCCTTGGCTGCACCGGCTTGCCGATGTAATCATCAGCCCCCATTTCCAGACCAAGCACCTGATCCAGATCGTCGGTTCTGGCAGTGAGCATGATGATGGGGCCAGAATAGAAGGGCCTGACTCGACGGCAGATCGACAGGCCGTCTTCGCCCGGCAACATGAGATCCAGCACAACAAGATCTGGCTGCTCATTACGGATTCGTTCAACTGCGGCTCCACCGTGAGTTTCCAGGGAGACTGTCAGCCCGTTGTTTTCGAGGTACTCGCGGGTAAGGTCCGCAAGCCGTTCATCGTCCTCTACGATCAGGATTCGCCAACTCTCGTTTGTCTGTTCCACGCCATCCATCTCTGTTTTTTTATTCCGGTTTTTGGGGTCGTCCACCCGACAATACAGGCAACGTACCGTTACAGCAATTATACATGCTATTCAGAAATATACATGGAACGGTCATAGGGTTACAGCCTGTGACACAAATCCGGTTTGTGGCAGATCCCGGCCATTGTCATACAGACGTCACCGGCAGTTCACCTCACTGTCACAGGAGCTTCATAGCCTTGGCTTGTGATTGAAACAAGAGGCCAAGGCCATGACAGCACAAATCGCCCGTTCCCAGCCGCGCCGTGGGCGCCAGCTGAAAACCACCCTGACACGGTGCCCACAACTCATCGAAACCGCCCAGCGACTGCGTTACAGGGTTTTCTCCGAGGAGTATGGCAGTGATCTGGGCGCCACCACGCCGGGTATAGATGCCGATGCCTACGACGCCCTTTGCGACCACCTGATCGTTACCGATGCCGGCACCGGTGAAGTGGTTGCAACCACTCGCATCCTGCACCAGAGCGACGTGCCTTCGGTTGGCGGCTTCTATTCATCAGGCGAGTTCGATCTGAGCAACCTGGGTAAATTGCCGGGCACCCTTGCGGAACTGGGCAGGACCTGCGTTCATCCCGATTACCGCAATGGCGGCACCATCACCCTTTTGTGGGCAGCCCTGGCAGAATACCTGGATAGCCGGAACGTGGACTATCTGATTGGCTGCGCCAGTATCAGCATGGCCGATGGCGGCATGAAAGCCTGGCGGATAGCACGGCACCTGCAGAATGAATACCTTGCCGCGCCTGCATTCCGGGTAACCCCACTCCGGGCCCTGCCACACCTGACCCGCGCCGAACACGAACACAGCGATGACGTGCCAGCCCTGATTCGCGCCTACATGCGCCTTGGCGCAAGGGTCTGTGGAGAACCCTGCTGGGACCCGGACTTCCGCTGCGCGGACCTGCTGGTGGTTCTGGAAGTCAGCAAACTGACCGCCAGGTATAGCCGGCATTTCATGGGGCGCACTGCCTGAAGGCAAAGGAGCAGCAGATGGGGTGGATACGATTACTAATCCGGCTTACCGGGTTCCTGGTGTTTCTGGCAGGCACCTGCGCCCTGGCCATCACCCTGAAACTGGTCGACCTGTTCCGGCGACAACCTGTCGACCGTTCACCCTGGGCCGCTTTCTGCTTCCGTCGGGCCTGCCAGTGCCTCGGGTTCCGTATCCGGGTGCACGGCCAGCCCACGGAAGCCCACGCACTCTACGTTGCCAACCACATCAGCTGGTCTGACATTCCCATATTGGGGTGCATAACGCCGTTGAGGTTCCTGTCCAAGGCTGAGGTGGGCAACTGGCCAATTATCGGCTGGCTCGCAAGGCAAGCCGGCACCTTGTTCATCCAGCGCGGAAGCGGCCAGGCCAGGCGAATAAAATCGGAGATCAGCCGATGCCTGAATACCGGCGAGTCTGTCCTGGTTTTTCCGGAAGGCACCACCAGCTCGGGACTGGCAGTGCTGCCGATCCACGGTTTTTTGCTGGCCGCCGCCCGCGACGCCAACACACCTATCCAGCCAATAACCATCGGTTACCGCAGAGCACATCGTCCGGATCCGATCGCCCCGTTCATCGGTGACGACAGTTTCCATACCCACCTGATCCGGCTGCTCAGGCAACCGCCGACCCAGGTGGATGTGGTGATTCACCCGGCCATAGACCCGGCCCGCTCGGAATCGAGTAACGCCCTGACCGCTTTAATCCATCAGCAGATCAGTGCCGGTTTGAAGCATATTCACGCAGACGAATTCGAGGCCACGCCCACCGGCCTCAGAACAGCGGGCGCCCCTGGGCTACCTCGTCTTCCGTAGCCTCTCTGCGACCGACGATCTCCAGGTCAAAATACAGGGTAAAGCCAGCCAGCGGATGGTTGGCATCTACCTTCACCAGGTTGCCATCGATGGACACCACCTGCACCACCTGGGCCTGGTCGCCGGAGTTGGTCTGGAACTTCATACCAACCTGCAGGTTCTCCACACCTTCAAAAAGCGAGCGGGGCACCTTGCGGACCAGGTCTTCGCGGTAGTCTCCGTAGGCCATTTCAGGGGGGATAGTGACTTCGAGACAATCGCCCACCCGGCGGTCTTTCACCGCTTCCTGGATGCCCGCGATGATTTCCGGGGTGCCGTACAGGAAATGCAGTGGCTCACTGCCTTCCGAGGTATCCACCAGCTCACCTATACGGTTCTTGAGCACGTAATGGACAGTGAATACTTCGGGCTTTAGTTGCGGCTTATCGGCTTGCATCAGCTTGTTTTGTTTCCTGTTTCTTTACGGGTTCGAGTTTTTGCAGGCCATGGATTACCAGCTTCCGGTCCAGCTTTTCCCGGAATCCTGACGGCTTTTTCAAACCCATTCGATCAAGCAGGGCGTCATAGCGCCCTTCTTCGTCGTCCGCCTTAAGGGCCTGCCAGATGGTCGCCAGTTTACCACGGGGAGTAGCCGTTGCGGCTTTCAGCCCCTTAAGGGCTTTCCCTAACTTCAATTCCTCGTCGGTGAAATCCTTGCCAAACGGGAAGGCCGGGAACCAGTCGCCTTCCCCCCCGGCCTTCAGGGCCCGGGCGACTTTCTCAGGGGTATTCTGGCGCCAGTGTGCTGGAAGTTTGAAGTCCGCTTTTACCTTGCCCGCTTTCTTGGCCTGCGCCAGCAATGACTCCTGGAATCGGGAGTCGGCAATCCGGATCAGCCTGAGGAACACTTGTTCATCGGACTGCCCACGAAGGTCCGCGATCCCGTATTCGGTAATCACGATGTCCCTCAGGTGTCTTGGGATGGTGCAGTGGGCATAGTTGAATACAATGTTCGAGACGGTCTTACCACCGGAGACCCGCGTGGCCCTCAGGGCCAGGATGGAGCGAGCCCCCGGCAACTCATGGGCCATGGCCACAAAGTTGTACTGGCCGCCAACACCACTCACCACACGGCCATCCGCCAGCCCGTCCGACACCGCCGAACCGTTGAGGGTGTACATCATCGCCGAATTGATAAACCGTCCATGGACCCGCTGTGCCACCTTGAGCTTCTGATCACCAAAGCGATGGTCATACAGGTGGTTGATAAAATTAACGCTGGTCATGCAGATCTTGTCGCGCTGGTCGTCTGAAAGCTCTCTCAGGGCCTGATAGAACTTCTCCGGGCCAACGTAGAAACCACCGTGCATGGCAATCCCACCAGCCAGCCTGTCACCCAGCGCCAATGCCTCGAGCGCCTTGCGGGTGTCGGCATTGGATAGATCTGCCTCAACCGACACCTCCTCATTGAGTCGTATCCTTCCGCCCTTGAACTCAACATGGTCGCGCAGCACCCCGTGCCGGACCAGCCAGTTCACATCCCGCGCCCGCAATGGTGAGGCAATCAGGCCTGCGTTGTGCAAAACGTCCAGGGCCTCCAGGCTCGGGGTCTCGGTCAGTTCACCCCGGTTGATCAGGTTCTGCAATTCCGGATGATTGTAGACTTCGCGCTTGAGAATACCTTCCTGAAGCAGGTAGACAAAACCGTCCACCATCATTTCGCTGCACCCATAAATTCCCTGTTCAAAAGGTTCTGTACCACCATACTCCTGCACCACCGGAAACTGATCCTGCACCTGCAGGTGGTCGAACACGGCTTTCCAGGCGTCATTATGTTTGTGTCTGATGATGGCGCTGTGCACCAGGGCGGCGCCAAGAGACCCGATCCCCACCTGCAGGGTGCCGCCATCCTTCAGCAAGCTGCTAGCGTAAAACCCGATCAGGTGGTCCGCCGGGCTCACCGCCATCTGGGGCGCGGAGAATAACGGATAGTCGGAGGCCCGGTGAGACAGGATCACGTCAAACTGGCTGGCTTCAACCTCGGCGTGATGCCCGAACCACGGCAGGTGGTGATTGAGCTCTGCCACCATGGCCACCGGAGTGCCAGCGGCTTCCCGTTCCCGAAGCAGCGGCAGGATGTCCAGGGTCAAATCCGGATTACAACTGAAGCTTAGGTGTCCTGGCTGACCATGATCTTCACCAGGCGACATCAACTGGCCCAACACATTGACCCCCTGCGCCATCAGATCCCGGACGGCGTGGGTATAGTTGGTGCAAACGTAGTGGCGCTGTTGGCTCTGATTGTTGAGATAACTGCCAGCCTTGAAGAAGAATTCCGAGACAGTCACGTTGTCTGGCAACCGGTTCCGATTGACGTCTCGCGCGTAATCCAGCTCAGGAATGTTGCCATAAAGGCGCTTGGTAAAAGGCCCCAGAAAACGCTTCTCCAGCGACGATGCGCCCTCGGGAGCCAGCAACGACAACGCAGTGACTATATGCAGCTGGATTTCCGGATCATCCTTGGCGCGCTGGTAAAGGGCATTCGCAAAGCGAACTGGCTTACCAAGACCGAGAGGCAACCCCAGCGTAATGCGCTTGCCTACCCGTTCGATTACCCGGTCCACGCACGCATTCGCGTCGTCGTAATAGACTCCGTTCTGTTCTGCCATCACCAGCTCTCCACTGTTTGAGAATCGCAACGGGGTCGATGATCACACGACAGAATGAAGCTGACAATGCGTCAGGTCATGAGATTGGCTGATTGGTGGGAGTAACGTGGCAAGATACGGGTAAAACAGGGGCCTTGAAGGTGGTTCAGAAGCGCCAGCGCAGGTTAAGGGCCGCACCCTCGTTCAACAGACCAATGCCATGATCAGGCTGCGCGGGGTCAGATGCGTAGACCTTCTGCTGCGCGCGGCGGCTCAATCCGATACTCAACAAACGCGAACCAATAGCCGCAAAGGCATCCATGTGGTCGTCTTCATAGTCTCCAGACATCCATTCCTGAAGCTCGTAGATTTCCTCGGCCGATACCATGTCATCACGCTCAGCCATCATACGATCGGCCAGAATAGGCTCAGCGGCTTCGGCGCGCACTACGAACGCGACGAAGTTGAGGGCCAGCAGGGCGATAAAAAGACGAATGATCATGATGACAAAAAGCACCCGGAAAAATGATTTCGGAACATTAACGCTTCAGTACCAAAGTCTAATGATTGTCCCTGAAAATGGTGTGACTTTGTACACAAATGCGCCAGTAGCTCGACGCAAACTGGTCACTTTTTTTGTCAACAAATGATCACTTATATTGCAATCTGTAACCGCCCTGCCCTGAGAAACCGGAAACAGGGCAACCTCACCGTGGGCTACCCCCCCTCAGGGACAGGGGTAGGTAAACTCATCATGAATAGCCTCCACCGCCGCCACCAGGTCGGGGCTTAGCCGGATATCTGCAGACCCGACATTTTCCTTCAACTGGTCCATGGTGGTTGCACCGATAATGTTACTGGTCACAAACTCGCGGCTATTCACCCAGGCCAGCGCCAACTGCGCCGGGGTCAGCCCATGGTGGTGGGCCAGCTCCACGTAGGCACGGGTTGCATCAGCAGCCCGCTCCCCGGTGTATCGGCTGAAGCGTTCGTAAAGCGTCAAGCGGGCCTTTTCTGGCCATTTTCCGCCCAAATACTTACCTGTCAGCATACCGAACGCAAGGGGTGAATAGGCCAACAAACCGGTGCTTTCCCGGTGGGCAAACTCCGCCAGGCCCAGCTCGAAAGACCGATTCAGGAGGCTGTAGGGGTTCTGGATGGAAGCCACCCTGGGCCACTGTTTCTCGCGAGCGAGGCGCAGATATTCCATGGTCCCCCACGGCGTTTCATTGGACAGGCCAACGTGGCGCACCTTGCCCTCTTTGACCAGCTCATCGAGGGCGCCCAGAGTTTCCTCGATGGGGGTCGAGGTTTCGTCCGGGTTACGCTGATACCCCAGCTTGCCGAAGAAATTTGCACTGCGGTCTGGCCAGTGCACCTGGTAAAGGTCGATGTAATCGGTTTGCAGGCGCGCCAGACTGCTCTCACAGGCTTCGCGAATATGCTCCCGGGTCAGTCTCGGGCCGCCGCGCAGATAACTCAAACCATTGCCCGGTCCGGCCACCTTGGTGGCAATCACCAGATCCTCCCGGCGCCCTCTTCGGGCAAGCCAGTTGCCCAGATAGGTCTCGGTCAGGCCCTGAGTTTCCGCCCGTGGCGGCACCGGGTACATCTCGGCCACGTCGATGAAGTTGATACCCGCCCCGATGGCGTATTCCAGTTGTTCAAACGCTTCCTGCTCGGTGTTCTGCTCCCCCCAGGTCATGGTTCCCAGGCAGATCAGACTGACATCGATGTCGGTTTGTCCAAGTTTTCGCGTTTGCATGAGATCTCCTCGTGCACATAGAAGACGTAAAGGGAATGTCACAAAGTTGTCGCATGGCTGTCATGCCGGATTTCCATAGTAGAAGCATGACAGCGACATATTCAGGACGCACCGTGACCAACCCCAAGCTGACTGACCGGCGCCCGCAACACATTACCATTGTTTCGGAGACGTTTCCGCCGGAAATCAACGGCGTGGCCAACACCTTGAAGCATCTGTGCCAGGGGTTGATGCAACGGGGGCACAAGATCACGGTGGTCAGGCCAAAGCAGGCCCATGAGCAGAAAGGGTTGTTTGAAAGCACCGGTGACGGCCTCTTTACCCGTGAGCTGGTGGTCACCGGCCTGCCCCTGCCCGGATACAGCGATCTGCAGTTTGGCGTGTCGCGCCCGGCCACCCTGAAAAAACTCTGGCAAAGTCAACGACCAGACGCCATCTACGTTGCCACCCAGGGACCGCTGGGCGTAGCGGCGGTATCCGCCGCCCGAAATCTTGGCATCCCGGTGTCGTCCGGCTTTCACACCAATTTCCATAGCTACTCCCGTTACTACGGTGCCGGCGGCCTGGAACGATTACTCTGCGCCTATGGCCGCTGGTTCCACAACCGGACCGCCATCACTCTGGTACCAACCCGAAAAATGCAAGCGGTTACGCAAGCCATGGGCATCCACCCGACTGGCCTGTGGAGCCGCGGCGTGGACTGCCATCGCTTCACTCCCCACAAGCGTGACCACGACCTGCGCGCCCGCTGGGGGCTGACCAACAGTGACCGGGCAGTACTCTACGTGGGCCGACTGGCCGCCGAGAAGAACCTGCGCATGGCGGTCGCCTGTTTTGAACGGATCCGGGGCCTCCATCCCAATGCCCGCTTCATTCTTGTGGGAGACGGCCCAATGCGCAAACAACTGGCGGAACGCCACCCGGAATACATTTTCTGCGGCACCCAGCGCGGAGAGGATCTGGCCAGGCACTATGCTTCGGGCGACCTGTTCCTGTTTCCAAGCAAAACCGACACCTTTGGCAACGTGGTCCTTGAAGCCATGGCCAGCGGGCTCGGAGTGGTCGCCTTTGACGACGCGGCGGCCGCTGAACACCTTCGCCACGAAGAAAATGGTCTGAAAGCAGAGCTGTCGGAGGACGAAGCCTTTATCAACCACGCACTGCGACTGGCTGACCAACCCACCCTTCTGAGCCGGGTTCGCGCCCAGGCCCGCCTGGATGCGCTGGATCTGAGCTGGAACAGCCAGATTGAACAATTTGAACACCTGGTACTCAACCAACCGGCACAGGCCCGATACCATGGCATCAACAAACAAGGCATCTCGCTTCTTTGACCTGGCAGACCAGCGCGAGTATGCGCTGTGCCAGGCCATCAACCGTGCAGTCAGGTTCCGGCCTGTACTGAGCTATTTCCGGGTCGTCAGCCGACTTGGCGACGGCTGGTTCTGGTATGCACTGATCCTCGCCCTGCCGCTGCTGGCTCCGGAACAGGGGTTGGGGCTGGCGGTGCTGATGGCCTTTACCGGACTCACCTGCACCCTCACCTACAAAGGCCTGAAACACAAACTTATCCGGGAGCGCCCGTTTATCTCGTTTCCGGCCATCAATTGCGGCACACCACCGCTGGATCGATACAGCTTCCCTTCCGGGCACACCCTGCATGCAGCCTGTTTCCAGGCCATGCTGTTCGTCGCCATGCCAGTGGCCGCCTGGTATGTTCTGCCCTTCACCCTATCGGTAGCCGCCTCCCGGGTGGTTCTGGGCCTGCACTACCCGAGCGATGTTGCCGCGGGGGCTGTCATCGGCGCAGGCATGGGCTGGGTGTCAGTACTGATGTTCGGAGCGACCTTCGCCACGCTTTAGTGTCCCTGAGAATCTGGTCTAAACTGGTTCCGAAGCCTTATTGCCGGAGCCCGTCATGAAGCACGGAAAACCCTTCATCATTGCCGTGGCCACCGCAGCAGCACTGGTGTTACTCTGGCCTGAACCGGCCGACACACCGCCAGGGCAGGTCGACGACGGTGCCCCCAATGATCCCCTTTCACACGCCCCTGCCGACACGCCAGTACCGATCGATCTGACCCCCGAGCAACAGGCATTGCTGGAAGACCCCAGAATCATTCAGTTCGCCCAACGACTCGATTTCGAGGAAGAGCTGCAACGCTTTTTCCAGGAAGCAGCCGAACTGGACGCCCAGCAACGACAGAACCGGGCCGACCAACTGGAACAGCAGCTGGCCCGCTACGAGCAGGAAACCCAGGTCAGCGCGCCAGAAGCGCTCATGGTGAGGCTCGCCCTGCTACAGCTGCTGGAGCAGGACGAAGCGGCCGCCAAGGCGGCGGCCACAGAACTGATCGAACGCTATCAGGCCCGGTCTGAGGCGCGCCTTGAGGCCTGGCGGTCGGCCCCCAAACCCGAGTTTGATCGCTATAAGGTCCGGGAGAAAGAGATTGTTGAAGAGGTCATGGCCCTGGACCGAATACCCGGAGGGCTGACCCGAGACCAGTATTTGCGTCAACGCCTGCTAGAAGCGCGGATCGAGACCATGGGCCAGCCCGAACCAGACCCTCAGAGCAACTGGTCCAGCGACCAGTAGAGCAGATTGAACGGTTTGTTGTAATCCGCCACCGTGTCGGTCTCTGAAGCCTGCATAACCGCACCGCTGCCATTCATCACGTTGTTCACGAAGTGGTCCAGTTCCAGGCCCAGTTCCTGAATATCCGAATTGGCGAACTCGATGATTGAGGTGCAGTGGCTTTCATTCACATCTCGGAACATGGGCAGGTAGTAACCGAAGTTATCCAGCCCGGCCAGGGTATTTTTCAGGCGTTCGGTATCCTGCGCCCATTTCTGGTGAAGCAGGGCCTCCTTGGTAGCCTGATCCGGCGCCTGTTCGATGTCATCGAAGAAACGTTCGTAGGAATAGGATGAGTAGTTCAGATCGCGCCAGAAATGAGTATGCCCCATGCGATCCTGAGGTAATGCACTGGCCAGGGCGGGATACAGCGACCCCAGGTCATTCAGGTTTAATCCGGGCAAACCAGACTTCAGATAGGCCAGAGGCCCATTGTCCTGATCCAGCCCCCACACCTGCCGGATCAAACCCTGCAGCAAGACCGAGGGGTACTGTTGTGGATCTGCCCCTACCGGCGCACTGAATGCCGGCCCGGAGTCGTTGATCAGAAAACTGCGGGTGGGCGCCATGTCCCGGCGGGCCGGATAATAGTTTGTCAAGCCACCGATGCCACCTGCGCTGCAGCCAGTTGTCAGCATCTGCCCGGGCCGCTGGAGATTGTCTTTCAACCAGGAAATCACCGCCCGGCTATTACGCAGCCCGTTGTGGTGCCAGACCAATGGTTCAGCCTCGCCCTCCGGGTCCTGGTACACCGCTACCCGGTCACCGGAGTAGATGTCGCCGGTGCAATAAGGCACGTAGACCATATTCCAGTTCTGGGTTTTCACCCGGCTCCAGGGGTGCAGGCGCACCACAAACGGGCTGACCAGGCTTGCGCCGGGGTTCAACAACGACAGGTAGTCGTCCGGTATGCCATGGGGGTTCCGGGCACCACGAATGCCAGTCTGACCGCTGCAACTTTCATAGTCCCAGCAGGCACCGCCGCCTTCAAAATAAACCACCGTATTGGAGGTGTTGGGCACCCGGTTTACAAAGAACTTGTATTCGGAACCGTTGCCACATACCGCCCCGGTTTCCGGCGCCAGTGGAACCGTCTGCCACTGGTAGTAGGCACCGGGCGAAAAGCCGTCGTTGTACCCGGGCGGATTTGCCAGCAGGGGGTATTCTCCCTGGCGTTGGTCAGAGGTAACCGGATTATCCGCTCCGGGAGGCGCAACCAGATTGCCGAGGGTTCGCCAGAACCCGTAGTCGCCAAGTTCCGCAGCGGCGGGGGCGGCAAAGGCTAATAATAACAACCCGGCCAGCGCGCTATGGCGACACCGGGACCACCTGTCAGGCTTGTTCATATTTTGCTCTCCTGCACTTGTTATTTTAATGGGCGGGCCTGGCCCGCAACGATTACAGCAGGAAATCGTCAACCTAAAACTAGATATGACACAATGTCACGTCAAAGAGAACGCAAGACCGATTTACACTAAAAAAGGCGGGGATATAGCCACTTGGGAAGAGATCAATCGAACAGCCTCAACTGGGTAACCGGGGCTTCATCGTTGCGAAAACGCACGCCCACCCCCAACAAACGGACCGGGCGATCGGCCCGGGTAACCAGTTCATCCAGCAGGGGCTGGTAATCGGCAACCTCGGGTTCGCCCACCGACTCCCGTACCCGCTCCAGGGTATGGGTTGAAAAATCACTGTAGCGGATTTTCACAAACAGCTTGTGGATGGGCTTCTGCCGCCCCTTCCTGGCCAGTCTCAGATTGAGATCCGCCACCAGGGCGGGCATCACGGTTTCACAGGCGGTCTTGTCCGGCAGGTCCTGGGAAAACGTCCGCTCCACGCTGACCGATTTCGCCACCCGCGAAACGATTACCGGCCGCTCATCCCGGCCTGCGGCCATTTCAAACAACCGGTAGCCCTGCTTGCCGAATTTCTCAATCAGGGTGTCCACCCCCAGCAACTGCATGTCACCGCAGGTTTTCACGCCCATGGAATGCAGCTTTGCGGCCGTCACCTGGCCCACACCAAACAGTTTTTCCACCGGCAGGGATTCGACAAATTCCGGCACCTGCTCCGGCGTGATCACAAACAGGCCGTCGGGCTTGCGCCAGTCACTGGCAATCTTGGCCAGAAACTTGTTCGGGGCCACGCCGGCGGAGATGGTAATCCCCACTTCCTGCCGGACCCGCTCTCGCAAATGCCGGGCCATCAGGGTGGCGCTGCCCCGGTGTTCGGTTATGTCAGACACATCCAGAAAAGCTTCATCCAGTGAGAGAGGCTCAACCAGATCGGTCATTTCCCGGAGAATGGCCATGACTTGCTGAGACGCCGCCCGGTATCGCGCCATATCCGGTGGCACGGTCACCAGCCCCGGGCACAGCCTGCGGGCTTCACTGCCGGGCATGGCCGAGCGCACACCAAAGGCCCTTGCCCGGTAGTTGCAAGTCGTCACCACGCCCCGGCCCTCGGCGCCGCCAACCGCCAGGGGCACGTCCCTCAGCGTTGGGTCGTCGCGCATCTCGACCGCCGCATAGAAGCAGTCGCAATCCACATGAATGATCTTGCGCTGGGGCATGGTCCGTGGGCTCGCGTAAACAATCTGTACATTTATACAGCCTTGTATCTTAAGCTAACATGCAGAGAATGTCAGGAACCCCAACATCAAACCGGAACGTCATCTGCGAGGCCCCATGACCAACCCCATACCCGAGTCTGACCGCACTGAGATCGAAGCCGCTGCTTTCAGGCGCCTGGTGGAGCATTTGCGCCAGAATACCGACGTGCAGAACATTGACCTGATGAACCTGGCGGGCTTTTGTCGCAACTGCCTGTCCAAATGGTACCGGGCAGAAGCACAGGAAAGGGGCTTTGAGCTATCCGATCCGGACGCCCGGGAAGAAATCTACGGCATGCCTTATGAGCAGTGGAAAGAAAAATATCAGATTGGTCCGAAGCAGGATCACAAATAATGAACATCAATGAGACAGTGCGCATCCACCTGGCTTCCCTCGACGCGGGCCACGCCAATTTTGATGACACCCTGGCGCTGATCGACCAGCATTTCGAGTTTCAGCCCACGGGCTTCAACAATGGCCCGCTGAGAAACGATGCCGGTGAAAATGCCGGTTCCTGCCGGGTGTTCGCACTGGGCCAGTACTGCAACCTGAGCGAGGCGGATACCCTGAACCTGTTTGCCCAACACTATCAGCAGGTGCTGGGCGACCCAACCGGCGACAGCCATGGCAACATCCGCCAGTTCATCAGCACAGGCTGGTCTGGCATCCGGTTTGATCAGCAGCCACTGCGAGCCCGCAACGAACCCAACCAGTAAGCCACCAGGGAAGACACTGATTCATGAGCGATACCGCCGCCTCCGGGCTAAAACAGAGTTTCCAGCTGAAAAGTGCCTCTGTTTCGCTGACAGCCCTGGAACTTTATTACTTCGACAACGACGAGTTCGAAGCCAATCTCCGGGACAAGATCAGCCAGGCTCCGGGATTTTTCAAAGATATACCCCTGGTGATCAGCCTGGAGAAATACGAAGGGCTGGACAGTGAGCTGGACTTCTTCAAGATGATTGGTACCTGCCGCCGCCATAACATCCATGTGATCGGCGTTCGTGCCGGCAACGACGACCAGCGCCGCCTGGCACGCGGAGCCTCACTGGCGCTGTTTCCCGGCAGTAGCTTGCGCGAACAGGCGCAGGCCCGGGCGCAACCTGATGAGGCCACCAAGTCGGAAGCCGAGACCTCCAGCCCCGCTGACGTTCCCACCAGCGAACCGGCGCCGGCCAAGATCATCAGCCAGACCGTTCGCTCTGGCCAACAGGTCTATGCGCCGGAAGGGGACCTGATCATTCTGGCCCCGGTTCAGGCCGGTGCCGAAGTGCTCGCCGCGGGCAATATCCACGTGTACGGACCACTCAGGGGGCGCGCGCTGGCAGGCATCCACGGAGCTGAAACCGCCCGGGTATTCTGCCAGTCACTTGAAGCAGAGCTTGTGTCCATCGCCGGACACTATAAAATCTCCGAAGATCTTCAGGACAATGGCTGGAAAAGCGCTGTGCAGATCCAGCTCAGGGACGACCTGCTGGTGGTGACGCCACTGGACAAGGCCTGATGTTGTGACAGCCAATAACAACGTTGAAGACATGACGAATCCACTGCGAAACAGGAACTGAACCTTGGCTAGAATCATTGTCGTTACCTCAGGAAAGGGCGGCGTTGGCAAGACCACCACCAGCGCCTCAATCAGCACCGGCCTTGCCAAGCGCGGCCACAAGACCGTCGTAATCGACTTCGATGTGGGCCTGCGCAACCTGGACCTGATCATGAATTGTGAGCGCCGCGTGGTCTATGACTTCGTCAACGTGATCCAGGGCGAAGCCACACTCAACCAGGCGCTGATCAAAGACAAACGGGTAGACACGCTGTTTATTCTGCCCGCCTCCCAGACCCGTGAGAAAGAAGCACTGACTAAAGACGGTGTGGAAAAGGTCATCAACGAACTGTCGGAAACCTTCGATTACATCGTCTGCGATTCCCCGGCGGGCATTGAACATGGCGCTCTGATGGCCCTGTACTATGCCGATGAGGCCATTGTGGTCACCAACCCCGAAGTTTCCTCCGTACGGGATTCCGATCGCATTCTGGGCATCCTCCAGAGCAAGTCGCGGCGCGCCGAGATGGGACAGGACCCGGTCAAGGAACACCTGCTGCTGACCCGCTACAACCCTGACCGGGTAGAACGCGGCGAGATGCTGTCGGTGACCGATGTCGAGGAAATTCTGGCGATACCGCTGTTGGGCGTGATCCCGGAGAGCCAGGTGGTACTAAACGCCTCCAACCAGGGCCTGCCAGTGATTCTGGAAGACCAGAGCGATGCCGGCCAGGCCTACGACGACGCCGTTGCCCGGCTTCTGGGAGAGGAGCGGGAACACCGCTTCATGACCTCCCAGAAAAAAGGTTTCTTCTCACGGATGTTCAAAGGGGGCTAAGGGATGAGTTTTCTGGATTATTTCCGAAGCAAGAAGACCAACACTGCGAGCGTTGCTAAAGAACGGTTGCAGATTATCGTGGCCCACGAACGGGGCCAGCGTGACATGCCGGATTACCTGCCGCAGCTCCAAAAGGAGCTGCTGGACGTGATTCGCAAATATGTCCAGATCAGTGACGATATGGTTCAGGTGGACGTGGACCGTAACGAAAGTTGCTCGGTACTGGAACTGAACGTCACCCTGCCGGAAAAATAATCGCTGCGCCCGCCTTACCAGCGGGCATAGTGGTCTTCCATCAGTCCCCGCAGCCCGTCTACGGGGACTGACTGGCCCGCCTCATCTCTGACCGTTCCCCGGAACGTGCCCACAAACTGCCGGAAATTGGAGGCAAGCACGCCAGCGTTCAGGCGTTCCTTGCGCGAGCCTGCAGGCTCAAAGCTCAGGTCCACCAGGCCATCCTCGGTGGTAACCCGCCAATCGGCACCCGGCCGATACCGGTCAAATTCGAAGCGGGCGGTGCCCAGCTTCACACACCGGCCATCCAGCCACAGGGCGTTCTCGGTCATCCCGGTTTCATTCACACCGGCCGCCAGATTAAGCCCCACAGACACCCCTCGCTCCGTTACCCCGGCCAGACAGGCCCAATTCCAGGCAGTTTCCCGGCGCATGAAGCCACAACTCCAATCGATAGAGCCGCGGGTTTGCTCATCACAGCGCCATACCTGCTGGCCCCAACGCACCTCCCCCTCAACCGGAACCCCGGCCGATTTGCGGGTAAAAACCCAGCCATTGTAGCCCGCCGGGCAGACCAGCCTCAGGGGTTGATCGGTGTCTTGCAACTCCAGGTCCACCTGAATGTTACCCGGCGCCGTCACCCGGATGTTGCGGCCTCCGGTGGCCGGCTCTATGGCCAGCGACACGTCACCTTTGCGGAACCGGGCATGACCATGTTCAGGATAGGGTTCAATATCGGTGTGCCGGGCCAGCGGCTGCATGAACGACTGCTCAAACATTTGACCGCTTTCAAAATCAAACAGATAGAAAAAACCGTTGCCCACCAGTTTCAGGTCAACAATCGCCATGCCGAACACCCAGCCCGGCGCCATGACACTGACAAACTGGAACTGGTTGAACCGCCAGCGCCGGGCCAATCGGGACCGGGGCCGGTCCATGACCGTCCGCAGGTCAAAATCCATGTAGTTAATGGTCTCAACCGGCTGTTCCAGCACCCCTGGTGCAATTCTGCCCTTGGCATCAATCAGGTTCTTCTTGTTCATAATTACCGTCAGATCAGGCCATTCATAAGTTGTAGCGCAACAGTACGCTACCTGGTTCACAATCCCTTATTCCTGCCGAAAAGCAGAAACCGGCTCCATGTTAGACTCAGCACACCTTCATCACGGAAGTGTAGCTTATGACAATAACCAGAGCCCATGGCTTCAAAGGCATGGTGGCGGGCGTACTGAGTACACTCATGTTTCTGACCCTGCCGAGCCTGGCCAGTGACCACCCGCCTCTCCCGCCAGAGGATGCCCGGGAGTGGACCCTGCGCAAGGAAGTCGACAACATTCGTATTTACACCATGGACCAGAGCAATTCCGGCTTTCAGGCCTTCAAGGCCGTGGCCGATCTGGACGTTCCCCTGGAAAACCTGATGGCAGTGATGATCAATCCCGAATCCTGCAAGGAATGGGTCCATAACTGCACCGAATCCTATGCCTTTGGCCAGGGCGACTTCCACGATCGCTACGCTTACTCCGTTAACGATATGCCTTGGCCGGTGACCGATCGGGATTACGTGTTGCGCATACGCACCCGGGGCAACGGCGACACCGGTGAAGTGGTGATGGACCTGAATGCCGTGCCGGGTATGCGGGCGGAATTCAACAGCCGGGTTCGGGTTGATCGCTCAGACACCCTTTACCGTTTCACCCCGAACGGCGACAAAACCCGTATGGTCTGGGTTCAGCACACGGAACCCAACGGAGCCCTCCCCGGTTGGCTGGTGAATAATCTGCTGGTCGACATTCCAGTGAAGTCCCTGCAAGCGCTGGAGGCCGTGGCCAAAGAAGACAAGTATCAGGGCTACCAACTTGAATGGGGCGAAAACGGCAATCTCCAGGCGGTCGTCCCCGCTGACCGCTGACCAACCGAGACCAAGGGTTGATCAAGACACAGAGACAGGGGTGACGGACAGCCAAGGAACGGCTAAGCTTCATCAAAAGGACTGCAAATGGAAGAAGCCCACCAATGAGCGTTCTCGCCCATGAGATCATGACCCCGACCGTTAAAGCCGTACCGCACCACTGGACCATGGACCGGCTGGCGCGTTTTCTGACGGACAACGAAATCACCGGCAGCCCGGTAACAGACGACAACGGCGATATTATCGGCATCGCGACGCTCAAGGACATCACCGAATTCCGTTGGAATGCGACTCGCTCCGAGGGCCAGCCCAGCCTGACCCCGGAAGAGCAGGAAGAAGCCCGTCGACTGCGCATGGTCATCTTCGAGGAAATGGGCAAGGTGCCGGTTGAAGTGCGAGATATCATGACCCCCATCGTACTTTCGGTTGACGAAGATACCCCGGTGCGAGACATTGCCAATATCATGATGCGCGAACACCTGCACCGTATTTTTGTCACCAGGGACTCAAAAATTACCGGTATCATAACCACTTACGATATGCTGAAGCTGATTTCCCAGAAGGAACTGACGCAACGCTGCGCCGAGAACGACTGAGCCACCAGAGAGGTAGCCCTACCTATGCCAAGAGCACCGCAAGCTCGCCGAAAAATGTACGTCCTCGACACCAACGTCCTGATTCACGACCCGAACGCCCTCCTGAATTTTGAAGAACACGACGTCATCATTCCGATGACGGTTCTCGAAGAACTCGACAGCCTCAAGTCCGGCAAACAAACCGTCGCCGCCGATTGCCGCCAGGCCATTCGCAACATCGACAAATTGTTGGGCGATGCCAGCCCGAAAGTCATTGAAAAAGGTGTGCCGATTGTTCGCGGTAAAAAGGCAGAGCCTTTGGGCACGCTGTCGATCATCATGAGCACCGAGGGCATCGGCAATCATTCCCTGCCGGAGCACCTGAACGACAACAAGATCATCAATACCCTGGCCGCCCTGCAGGCCCGGCACAAATCCCGCGACATTATCCTGGTCAGCAAAGACATCAACATGCGCCTGAAAGCCCGGGGCTTTGGCGTAGAGGCCCAGGACTACCACAACGACCAGTTGCTGGACGACATCGATCTGTTACCCAAAGGCTACAAGGAGTTCCAGAACTCCTTCTGGGATAACATCGCCAAGGTGGAAACGGTACAGCGTGAAGGGGTCACCGAACACCTGCTCAAACGCGAGGGCGAACTGGCCAGACTGAACATCAACGAGTTCGTGATTGATGAGCACGGGTTTGTCGGCCAGGTGGTGGACATCTCCGACGACCAGTTGGTGATCAAAGATCTGCACCAACACGACCTGATGAACGAGGAAGTCTGGGGGCTGGTGCCACGGGATATCTACCAGGCCATGGCCCTGCACCTGCTACTGGACCCAGATGTCCACCTGGTCAACCTGACCGGCTCCGCCGGCTCCGGTAAAACCATCCTGGCGCTGGCCGCCTGCATTGAAATGACCGTGGCCAGCAAGCTTTACAAGCGGATCATCGCCACCCGGTCTACCCAGGGGCTGGACGAAGACATCGGCTTTCTGCCTGGCACCGAGGCGGAGAAAATGGAGCCCTGGCTGGGCGCCATCGTGGACAACCTGGAAGCCCTGCACGAAGACGATGAGAACATGACCGCCAGCGTCGACTACATCCTCAGCAAAGTGCCGCTGCACTTCAAATCCATGAACTACATCCGCGGCCGCAGCTTCCAGCACAGCCTGATCATTATTGACGAGTCCCAGAACCTGACGCCGCACCAGATCAAAACCATCATCACCCGTGCCGGTAACGGCTCCAAGGTGATTTGCCTGGGCAACCTGGCGCAGATTGATACGCCTTACCTGAGCCCGCTAAGCTCCGGCCTGACCTACATGACCGAGCGCTTCAAGGGCTTCCGCCACGGAGGCCACATTCACCTGCAGGGTGTACCGAGGTCGGTGCTGGCGGAGTTCGCCGAAGCCAACCTGTAAGTCTAAACTGCCTCCAGCTTGCGCCAGCGCGCCGGGGGCATTCCGGTCCAACGGTGGAAGGCCCGGTAGAACGTGCTCGGTTCGGCGAAGCCGAGGGATAGTGCAATATCCGCCAGGGACTGGCGGGATTCTCTTACGGCCGCCAGGGCAAGTTCCTGGCGCACCTCATCCAGCAAGCTGTTAAACGTATAGCCCTGAGTCTCCAGCCTGCGCGCCAGCGTCCGCTCACTGATACCCAACGCTCCCGCTGCCTCTGCCCGACGGGGTAACGTTGGTCCGACACGGGCCACGAGCCATTGCCGAAGATCTTCTGCCGACACCGCGCCCTTTTCCAAGGCCGCCAATCGCCCGGCATTGTATTGCTCGTGTACCTGAGCCAGGGCCGGGTCTGCCTGTGGCAGGGGCTTGTCCAGCACCTCATGACTCACCAGCAGCCCGCTGAATGCCTGCTCAAAATCCACCGGGCAGCCAAACACCTCCCGATAACCGCGAACCGGCCCCAGCCGGGCCTGGCTGAACTGCACCCGCACCGGCCGCACCGCCGATCCCGCTATCCAGTCTGTCAGGCTGACCACCGCCGACAATACGGCCTCAATCTGGTGGGGACTGAACGCCAGCCGGCCCTGCCTTGGATGGTAGACAATCCAGGTACCCCGGCTACCGGGCAACATCTGGAAGCGCCCACCGTCGGAGATAAGACGCTGATACTTCTGCACCAGGGTAATGGCTTCACGCAGCGTCGCCGCACTCTGCATGGCGAAACTGACAGCATCAATACTGGCCGGGCGCACGCCCGTGCCCACTTTCAGGCCAAAGCCTGGATCGTGGGTACAGCGTTCGGCGGCGTGCCAGAGCCGGGTAATGAAATCGATGGGCCAGCGCTCCCAGGCCAGTGCCTGTGCTGGCAAGCCTGCAGTTTCGAGCAACACGGTGTCGCCAACCCCCAGACGGCGAGCGGCATCGATCACGGTGTTGACCCACCCCATGGAAACGGTGGCTTCTAAAGTCAATTATTCTGGCCTCTGAAGTCAATTCAGATCCGATCATAGCGTTATATGGTCTGTAACAACAAAACCAAAAACACATTTTGGACATGCACCATGGCAAAACCTGATTGCTCAGACATCCTGATTGCCGGCGGCGGCCTGGCGGGCATGGTTACCGCCCTCGAAGCCCTGCGGGCGGGCAAGACTGTTACCATCGTTGACCGGGACACCCCCGAACGCTTTGGCGGCCTCGCGTTGTGGGCCTTTGGCGGCATGGCGCTGATCGACACCCCGCTACAGCGGCGTATGGGAATTGCCGACTCCCCGGAACTGGCCCTTCAGGACTGGCTGCGCTTTGGTGAACTGGACCCCAATGATGAATGGCCCATGCAGTGGGCCCGCTACTACGTTGAACATTCCCGCTCCGAGGTGCACGACTGGCTCGCCAACGAGGGCATTAAATTCATGCCGGCGGTGAACTGGGTAGAACGTGGCCGGTTTGGCGATGGTAATAGTGTGCCCCGCTACCACGTCACCTGGGGCACCTCCCGGGAATTGGTGCGCTGCATGGTTAACGCCCTGCATGAGGAAAATGCCAGCGGCCGCCTCACCATTCATCACCGCCAACGGATCACCGGGCTGGACCATCAGGCGGGTGAGGTCTGTGGCGCCATTGCCATCAACGAAGAAACCGGCGAAGAGGTCCGGTTTGAGGCCGCCAATGTGGTGCTGGCCATGGGCGGCATCAACGGCAGCCACGCCGAATGCCGGGCCAACTGGCCCAAACATCGCCCGCAACCGGCCACCATGCTTAACGGTGCCCACCCGTTTGCCGATGGCAAACTGCATCACTGGGCCAAAGATCACCTGGGCGCGCGCATCACTCACGCCGGCGAAATGTGGAATTATGCAGCGGGCTTCCCCCACCCCTATCCGCATTTCCCGGGCCACGGCCTGTCTACCATTCCATGTAAATCCGCACTCTGGCTGAACCACCGGGGCGAGCGCATCGGGCCGGAGCCCCTGGTGACCGGCTTCGATACCCACTGGCTGTGCCAGCGCGTGGCGGAACAGGAAAAACCCTGGACCTGGCACCTGCTGAACCGGCGTATCGTCCTGAAAGAATTTGCCATCTCCGGTGCCGAACACAACGCCCGCATCCGGGACAAGCAATTCCCCCTGTTCCTGAAAGAACTGCTGCTGGGCAACAAACCACTGGTGAATCAGATGCAGAACGAAAGCCGGCACTTCCTGGTGGATGACACCCTGGAAGGGCTGGCGAAGAAAATGAACGCCCTGACCTGCTCTCTGGACATTGACGCTGCCACTCTGAAAGCCACCGCCGATGCCTTCGATGCCAATTTCAGCAAAGGCAGCCAGCTGAACAATGACCCGCAAATCCGCATGATACGCCACGCCCGCCAATGGGGCCCGGACCGGCTGCGTACCTGCAAACCGGCGCCACTGCAAAAACCAGGGGCCGGCCCCTTCATTGCCATTCACATGCAACTGACCACCCGCAAGAGCCTGGGCGGCCTGCGCACCGATCTGCAAAGCCGGGTGCTGGATGCCGGCGGCCAGCCCGTCCGAGGCCTTTACTGCGTGGGTGAAGCGGCCGGTTTTGGTGGTGGAGGCAGCAACGGCAAGCGATCACTGGAAGGCACCTTCCTGCCCGGTTGCATTCTGACTGCCCGGGCGGCCGCCCGTTCCATCACCCACGGAGGCTGACACCATGCCCCTGAGTTATCCGGCCACTGCCGCCGACTACCAGATCCTCGCCCGCCGTAAACTGCCCCGTTTCCTGGCAGACTATCTGGACGGCGGTGCCACCGAAGAGCAAACCCTGCGGGCCAATGTCAGCGGCTGGCAAGAGATCGCCCTACGCCAGCGTGTTCTGATTGATGTCGACAACGTAGACACCCGCGCCCAGCTGGCCGGCCAATCCTGCAGCATGCCAGTTGCCCTGGCGCCCCTGGGGCTGGCCGGCATGATGGCTCAGCGCGGCGAAGCCCAGGCGGTAAAAGCCGCCAATGCCGCCGACGTGCCGTTCACCCTCTCTACCGTTGGCATCTGCCCACTGGAAGAAGTGAAAGCCGCCGCCAGTGCACCCTTCTGGTTCCAGTTGTACATGATTCGTGACCGGGAGTACGTGGACACCCTGCTGAAAAAAGCCTGGAATGCCGGCTGCCAGACCCTGATTTTCACCATCGACCTGCCCCTGCCCGGCCCCAGACACCGGGACACCCGCAACGGTCTGGACAGCAGCGGTGCCCGTTCCGTCGCCCTCAAGGCACAGCAACTGCTGTCGCGGCCGGGATGGCTTTGGCAAGTGGCCATAAAAGGCAAACCGCTGACCTTCGGCAACCTGAGCGACGCGGTGCCCCAGGCCAGCAATCTGGATTCCTTCAAACAGTGGGTGGATACCCAGTTCGACGCCTCCGTTACCTGGCAGGCCATCGAATGGCTGCGGGAACGCTGGCCCGGCAAGCTGATCCTCAAAGGCATCCTGGAAGTGGACGATGCCAAGGCAGCCGTCAACGTGGGTGCCGATGGCATCGTGGTCTCCAACCACGGCGGTCGCCAGCTCGACGGTGTAGCCGCCACCGCCAGCAAACTCCCTGATATTGTTGCCGCCGTTGGTAAAGACACCGAGATCCTGGTGGATGGCGGCATCCGCAACGGCGTGGACGTTTTCCGCGCCCTCGCCCTGGGGGCCAACGGCGTGATGGTTGGCCGGCCCTGGGCCTGGGCCCTGGCGGCGGAAGGCCAGGCCGGATTAACCCGACTCCTGAACACTTGGCAGCAGGAACTGAAACTGGCCATGACCCTGACCGGCGTCACCCGAATTGCCGACATCAGCGCGGCCCACCTGGACCTGCCAAACACACACACATTGACCCAAGCTGGAGAACAACAATGACTAACGGCGCTCAGGCACTCATGAAAACCCTGGTGGATTCGGGTATTGAAGTCTGCTTTACCAACCCCGGCACCAGCGAAATGCATTTTGTCGCCGCTCTGGACAGCGAACCCAAAATGCGAGCGGTACTGGCGCTGTTTGAAGGCGTGGCCACCGGTGCCGCCGACGGCTACGCCCGGATGGCCGACAAACCCGCCGCCACCCTGCTGCACCTGGGCTGCGGCCTGGGCAATGGCCTGGCCAACCTGCACAACGCCCGCAAAGGCAAGGTGCCAGTGGTCAACATTGTTGGCGACCATGCCATCTACCATGTGAAATACGACGCCCAGTTGCAGTCTGACATCGAAACCGTGGCCCGCAACATCTCCCCCAATTTTGTGCGCACGTCACAAAGTACAGAAGCCCTTTGCCAGGACGCCGCCGAAGCCATTACTGCGGCCCGGGGTTTGCCGGGCCAGGTAGCCACGCTGATTCTGCCGGCAGACGTGTCCTGGGGCGAAGGCGGCAAACCTTGTGCCGCACCCACTCAACCGCAAGCGCCTGCCGCTGAAGATAACGCTGTTAAGGCGGCCGCCGAGGCCATTGGCAGCGGCAAGAAAACCGCCCTGCTGCTGGGTGGCCGCGCCCTGCGCGAGCCCGCCTTGCTGGAAGCCGCCCGCATTGCCGCCCACAACGGTGTCACCCTGTTTGCTGAAACCTTCCCGACCCGCATTGAACGGGGAGCCGGCCTGCCGCCGGTGGAGCGGATCGCCTACCTGGCAGAACTCGCTACCCTGCAGCTTTCCGAGTTCGACCATCTGATTCTGGTGGACGCCAAGGCGCCGGTATCTTTCTTCGCCTACCCCGGCAAACAGAGTTACCTGGTGCCGGACAACTGCACCGCGCATACCCTGAGCACGCCGGAACAGGATGCCACCGCCAGCCTCAAGAAGCTGGCCGATACCCTGGGTGCCAGCAGTGCCCAACCAAAGCTGCAGGCGTCTGGACGCCCCGGCCTGCCCAAAGGCAAACTCACCGCCGAAAAAGTTTGCCGGGCGGTGGGCGAACTGATGCCCGAGAACAGCATCATTGTGGACGAATCCATCACCTCCGGCCTGATGCTCAATGCCATGACCGCCGGCTCGCCAAGGCACGACATGATCACCCTCACCGGTGGCGCCATCGGACAAGGCATGCCGAACGCGGTCGGTGCGGCCATCGCCTGCCCCGACCGCCAGGTTTACGCGCTGATCGGTGACGGCACCGCCATGTACACCAACCAGGCCCTGTGGACCATGGCCCGGGAAAACCTGAACGTGACCACCATTATCTTCAACAACGCCTCCTACTCCATCCTGAACGTGGAGCTGGAACGGGTTGGCGCAGAAGAAGCCGGGGCCAAGGCCAAGTCTCAACTCGACATCAGTGGCCCGGTGACCAACTACGCGCTGCTGGCCCAGAGCATGGGCGTTCACGGCACCCGGGTGACCACCGCCGAAGAACTGATCAAAGCCATGGAATACGCCAAACACAACCCCGGCCCGCACCTGATCGAAGCGGTAGTGCCGGAATCCCTGAATGGCGTGAAAAGAAAGGTTCTGCCATGGCTGCTGAAATCGCTGCCGAGCCTGCCAAGGCCTCTGACCAAGGCGCTTAAGAAGAAGATTGCGCCCTGAAAGGCTAATTAGAAAGGGCGCAGCCACTGGAGAATGGCTGCGCCCTTTGGATCAATACATCTAATGCGTCGTCTCCCGGTGAATATCTATTACTCTCGACCCTTTCGCATGCAACCAGTTTTTCCTCGTACTTCTGTAATTTCAGGTCAATAGTTTTCTTGGCGAATTCTGGGCCTTCAGCCAAAACAAGCCCAGGGAAAAGAAGACAAATAATCATTACACGTTTCATTTATACACCTCCTGTGCAGCCGCTATAGTAAAGGGCGCGACGCCATGCCCCAAACCGGCCAGCCTTTCGGGCCTCCCGCCACGGACACGGCGAAGTCGTACTTGCGGGGTTCCGATGAACAGGCTGTGACTAAAAGCGACAGCAGGATAATCACCCTGATTCTGAGAACCGTGTTATTGCGCACTCACCTCTCCCAAATCACAACTCGGTTAACCTGAGAAGTTGCTTCTCAATTTCCTGCGTCGCCATCTGACTGACGAATCAACCACATCGGTGGCGGCGGAATGGTTCCCCTCTCCACGTGCTCGCCAGTTCTTACGTTGTAGCGGCCAGGATCTCCTTCAACGACTTCTCCCTTAACATTCTCGACCAACGGCGTGCTGAAATCGTGGCTGCGATCATAGTTGCAGGTAGAGCAAAAAGCTTTCCACCAGGCAAGAGCCTCCCCCTTACCCGAAAACCCAACAATCAGAGTATGACTGTAGTCCTCAAGCGGGTAGTCTCGATACCACTTGCGCAACTTGTCATCTAGGTCCTCCGGTAGCGATAGGGCAACGTCGTAAAACTTTTCAGTCCGGTGGGAGAACCAACGGGCATAGATTTCTCCCGGCGCCGGCTTGGGACCCAATACGGCCACACCGCCCATTGGAGGGTGTTGATCAAAGCCGTGTTCAATTCCACCAGCCGGCACTCTCCAGGATTGATCAACGATTACTTCTTCAACCCACACAGGCCACCCCTCGGGTCCTCCCGCAACAGATACAGCAAAGTCGTACTCGCGGGGCTCCGAGGAACAAGCTACAGCGAGGAACGAAAACAAGGTGATAAAGGTTGCCCTTAGGACCCTTTCATTGTGCACTTGCTACTCCTACCGAAGATGGTGTTATGGCTTTGTTCGGTTTGTTAGAGAAAACCGTGCGTTTGCCCGAGGACTCTGGGTCTAACCCAAATTTGTAGACACTATGGGAAGTATGGATAAACCCATACAGGTAATCCCTGGACGTTTCCAGCGAGCCTCCTGCCGACTGCCAAGACGCGATTGCTGACCGGAGGACGGAAGGTAATGCATGATCGATATCAGTCGGATCCAGTCCTCCCAATGGAACCCCCGCCTGCAAAGCTAATCCATGCATCCGGTGTAGGTTGTATATCGCCAGTTCCTTACGTGTACGCCTACGCTCCTGCACGTGGATATCGCCATTTGGCTGTGGCACCGCCACCACAGTCCGACCTGGTCGCGCGTACTTCGCCTCAAGTTGCGGAATGGCTGTGCGTTGGGTATGGCCGCCGTCCGCAAGACCCGAGTGAATGCCCAGAACGATCTTCTCAATATTCTCGAAACCCTTGTCTGGATTTTCATAACCGCCGCCCACATCGGAATGGGCACCCGGTACGGCTATTTCCGTAAAGTGTGATGGCCCATTACCGTTGTCATTCATAATACTGCTCAATGGGAAATTCTTGCGGATCTCATGATGGGCCGTAAGGTGCACAACCCTCTCAGCACTGCTAGGCGAAAGGTTCAGATTAAAGTCCAGGTTGGCGTTGTCTCCGGGTAGGTAAAAACTACCCACAGTGTCAAACAGGCCAACAAAATTTACCCGCACCTTCACACCAGACGGAAAAGCAGGTACGGGTGTAACGCCAACCATTGGGGAGAACAAAGAGGCACCCTTAAACTGGGGCAGCAGGACCGTTTCCGGTTGTCCATTGATCAGATTGACAAAATGCCGGGCCAGGGCCGCGCCACGGCTGAAGCCGAATACATCGAAGACCACTTCGTTGTAATCCCCAGCATGGATTTCATCTCGCATCCGCCTAATCGCAATCTCTATCCTGTCATGGCCCCCTTCCGGCCCAATGCCCAACCCCAGACCCATCAAATCCTCCGAGGCCTCAAAGCCATTCGGAGTGTGCTTGCCATCAATAGTACCCGGCCCACGAACATAGACCCTCCTGATATTAGTCGTCTCCCTGTAAAGGTCATACAACTTCGCCACATTCGTCACATCGCGGTTCGCCAGGATCTGGTCATTGCCCCGATGGTTGCCAGTGCCATCAAAAAACACCCCCAGGCGAAGGGTTTTGCCAG
This sequence comes from Marinobacter sp. KM021, assembly GCF_050707965.1. Lineage (NCBI taxonomy): Bacteria > Pseudomonadati > Pseudomonadota > Gammaproteobacteria > Pseudomonadales > Marinobacteraceae > Marinobacter > Marinobacter sp. KM021. The sequence goes on along the minus strand of NZ_CP136129.1, from coordinate 180,341 downwards.
ACTCGTCAATAGCCTTGGTGGCCTGAGAAGGGGTTGCGGCTGAGCCAGCCCCTCCACCATCGTGGCTGGACGTGCTACTGCGCAGCTGCGCGCCGGAAGAGGCCAGTGTGCCGTTTGTATGGTTTTTTGCTGTACTGGACTCTGAGTTCAAAGGCGCAGAGTGAGAATTTGCCCCCGAAACACCAGAGAATGGCAATGGCGCATGGGTATCGCCTACCACCACGCTACTGCTGCCAATGGTGACTCCACCACAGGAAATCGCACCACCGGTTGTGGCAACGGGTAACCCGTTAATGAAAACCGTGCTTGAACCGGAAGCGATAGTACGCGGATGAGGGGAATGCTTGGGTTTGGAGTGCGGGGCAAGTTGGTCACCTACCCGAGCGACAGGCTTGCCGTCGATGAATACATCCGGGGAACCATTGATTACCGGGGTGGGCGGAAAACCCTCATGGTCGGTACCTAGATCCCCCAACAGCACAACTTTCTTGCCGCTCATGGCTTTGCTCCTTGCTTCTTCCTTGATACCCCAATAATCCCGGGGCCCCTTGACGGGCAATCCTGCCCTTATGCCAGCTTTATTCAGATCGCATGTGTTCCGTATATACGCAAACTAGAGTGTATCAGCACCGCTCGGCCTGAAGGAAGCATCGTAAGCGTCCGGCCAGCCATGGGGGTTCAATCCACGCGCCCGCGAGGGGCGCGACAACCGACATCGACCGAGCCATTCAGGCCGGCGTGGTTTCAATCCACGCGCCCGCAAGGGGCGCGACCAAGAACAGAGCTTGACATAAGTGTTGATGGGAGTTTCAATCCACGCGCCCGCGAGGGGCGCGACTTCCTTCAGGTACATCTACAGATCCACTTGATCAAGGTTTCAATCCACGCGCCCGCGAGGGGCGCGACGGGTCACTTCGTTGGCGAAGCATAGACCCTTCAGGTTTCAATCCACGCGCCCGCGAGGGGCGCGACTATGGGCTTCCACCCATTCTTCAACCAACTTGGAGTTTCAATCCACGCGCCCGCGAGGGGCGCGACTTGTGTTTCAGCAATCCGCCAAAGCGGATTCAATGTTTCAATCCACGCGCCCGCGAGGGGCGCGACTGGGGGTGGATACCAGACCGATCTTCTTGTTGTGGTTTCAATCCACGCGCCCGCGAGGGGCGCGACGTCAGGTTCTCCGACTGGCGCAGTCGGTCGCAGTGGTTTCAATCCACGCGCCCGCGAGGGGCGCGACCAGGTCCAGGACCTGGCGGCCCTTGTGTTTGTAGTTTCAATCCACGCGCCCGCGAGGGGCGCGACGTGAGTGATGCGTAATCGTCTTAACGTTTACTGGTTTCAATCCACGCGCCCGCGAGGGGCGCGACCAAGAAGCGAAAGACATGTTGGCAATGTGGATAGTTTCAATCCACGCGCCCGCGAGGGGCGCGACCCCAGTCCGACATAACCAGGGCGCTGGCTGAGCAGTTTCAATCCACGCGCCCGCGAGGGGCGCGACCTCGACGAATTGGAGCGTTGCGAGGATTCTGATGTTTCAATCCACGCGCCCGCGAGGGGCGCGACGGGGCGCCACGGCAATCCTTGTTGTAAGTGGTTGGTTTCAATCCACGCGCCCGCGAGGGGCGCGACGATGGCCGGAGCATCGAGAGATGCAGCGGCAAAGTTTCAATCCACGCGCCCGCGAGGGGCGCGACGTTCGCTGCCCAGAATCCATTGCTCAATTCGGTGTTTCAATCCACGCGCCCGCGAGGGGCGCGACGAGCCGGACGACGGCGACTGCATTGAGGTGCACGTTTCAATCCACGCGCCCGCGAGGGGCGCGACCGCCCTATCCTAACCGACTGAATCCAAAGCGGCCACTCCTCGGGTTCCGCTAACATGAGCACGCATTATAATTTTCTTGCTATTCATTAGATGCGCAAATACAAAAAGGCCAGGTGCCGCACAGGCCCTGGCCTTTCGCTAACGTTCCAGCTTTTTAATGAGCACTACCGGTTAGCGATCACAAAATCATCGCGTCCCGGAAAATATCCGGAGCCGGCTTCGCTCCATGATGTTCAATTCGAGTTTTCCAGTTCTTACCGAGTTTGTAGAACCTCAGGCTATCCTTATCTTCATCATACAAGCTCAGTAATTCGTCCCTGAAAAACGTCCACTGAGCTGGATCAACCTCACATTCAAACACTGAATACTGAACACGCACCCCATAATCGAGACACGCCTTTGACACTCGCCTTAACCGACCGGGGCCCTCCGGGTCTTCCATCGAAATATCGTAGGTAACCAGTACCATCATGGCATAGCACTCCTATCGGATGACACAAGGCGGGTATCTTTCAAGATCTTTTCTGAGGTGACGGGCAAGCAGCATCGCCTGAATATGCGGAACGATTCCTACCGGCACCTTCTCTTTGAGGAAGGGATGAATCACTTCCTGCTGCTTGCGTTCCTGATAGCTCACAAGTAGCGTTTTCCTGGCATCGTCTGACATCCTGACCGCTCCCGAGGACTCAGTGACGAAATCAGTTGCTCTCAGCTGTTTCCGGTTTATCAGGCTCAGTACGAGCCTGTCCGCCAGCCATGGCCGGAATTCTTCCAGCAAGTCCTGTGCGAGACTGTCACGACCTGGCCGATCGGCATGCAAATAACCTACTTGAGGATCTAGACCCACACCGTTAAGTGCAGCACTGATATCCTGGCCAAGGATTGAGTAAACAAATGACAACAACGCATTAACCGGGTCACGTGGCGGCCTTCGATTTCTGCCTGAGAAAGCAAATTCCTCACGAGCGCCCTTGTTAATCAATTCCTCAAATACAGCAAAATATTGTGCAGCGGCGTCCCCTTCAATGCCTCTCAAGGAGTCGAGATTATCGACATACTTTGCTAGCCGGATTGAAGCGGCAAGATGCTTCACCGTCCTGCCCAGAGATGCTGACTCCCCATGATTGCGCTGATGTCTGAGTAGCACATTCCGGCAACCAACCAATTTTGCAGCGACCACGGAGCGGGCGATTTCAAGGCTTGTTGATTCATCAGCATTGTACTGAGCCCGCCTGAGGAGCACGTTGCCTGATTTCTTTCCCTGTAGGCGCCCATAAAAGCGGCCATATTCAGTAAAGAATGCCAGATTTACTCCCTTCTCCCCGCAGAACCCCATCAGGGCTGGGGAGACGAGGACGTTTCCAAAACAAAACAAACCGGAGACCGAGTGAATCGGCACTTGCATGAGTTTCGTGCGCTCATGCTCTATGACTACGGTTTCACGCTCTTTGTGCACATAAGCACCTTGCCGGGTGACGTAAAGACTGTTCTGGAGCTTTTTCACTGGCGATCCACCTCGTCAAACAACTCATTTACGTACCGTGTGCTTCCGTCATTTCCAAGCAGTTTCGGGTTGCACAGATCGTATAACGAGCAGGAGTCACACTTCTTCTCGTAAACTGCTTTAGGGGTCTGACCGCTACGGAGCAAGTTGCGCACTTCAGTAATGACAGTCAGCGTCTCTTCCCTGAGCTCATCTGTAAATGCCACCTCATCCCGGTGACGGGTTTGCCAATACCAGAGCGCTCCTGAGAGCACCGGCTGCGACCTCATTTCCTCAAGGCACAGACCCTGGGCACAAAGCTGAATCCGGTCCCAGCTCTCCCGCTTGGGTTTGCCTCTTTTATACTCGACCGGTTTCATCATCCCGGTTGATAGCTCGATTTCTACGAGATCCAGCTTTCCGGTGATCCCGAGCGATTCCGCGCTGACCAACACACCCCGCTCATAGCGAATACCCTTGCGGGTTTCCGGCTCACCCCGATCCACCCGCTGGTGCAAAACCTGCCCTTGTGCCGTCAGCCAGTTCTCTGCCCACACCTGTTCGTTGTGAATCAGAGCACATTGGCGGGGGCAAAAGGCATAGTGCTGCAACGCAGAAAGCGGAACGAGTTTTTCATCCTGCATAATCAGGAAACCCCTGGCTCAGGCAGCGAACTGAATCACTTCTACCTCATGGTTCTGCTTGATTGCCTCTTCCGCCATGCTCAGAATCTTCGCGGAGATCGCATCATCGAGGTAGTACTCGCCACAGTTGTCACAAATCTCAGCAGGCACATTTTTGACAACAATGGTTGCCTCCCCTCGTGTCATTGTGACCGTAGTGGTGCCAGGATAGGTTTCGCCGTTTTTACAGATTGCGCATTTCATTCAGTTTCTCCTGGTTTTGAAGTCTTCATTCCAGATGTCCGGTGATGGCACATAAGCAGTTATCACGTAACACTCATTGTTCGCCTGATTCTGTGCCACGACAACATGAACAGGCTTATCGTCTACCCACCCCAGGCGCAATTCACTCGGGTGGGGTTTATCGTCAGGATAGTCCGTTATCGTTTCCCCGGTCTGTATAGTGAATATGACCTCTTCAGTAGACAGCGATCTCTCGAACATGCGCCTGAGCGCATGGCCGCTGAACTTGACTGACGTACATTGTTTCATCCCTGAAGTACTCTCCCTGATATCGATACTGAATGAGGCAGTCAGCTCCGGGCTAGTCCAGATACTTGATCAGTTGCACACCCTTCGGCATTTGGTCCTCTTTGATTGTAACTTCGTAGTCGCTGAAATCCCTGGCCGGCCCTTCAGACTTCCGCTTAACGTCAACCAGCTCAAACAACTTCCTGGCAGGCGCATTACCAAGCGCCGAATCATGCTTGAATACCAGCAATGCACACGGCGACATTTCGCCCCGGCTGGCTGAGCGGTCATGGTCAAGCATGTTCACTAACGAATCCCAGAAAAGCTCCAGATCCTCTTCGCTGAAACCGGTCTGGTTCGCCAGATTCGCCGAGATGAATCCGTGACAACGGTACAAGCCATACGGGATTGTGAACTTCCGCCCCATTGTGCGGTTATCACCGCTTTGAGCCTCAGCTTCTTTCTCGGTCGTTACGGCCATTCTGGTGATACTGTGTTCGGCGCTGACAACCGGCTCGATACTTCGGGCAAAATTCATTTGGACCGGGCCTCGTACCTGACCGGTGTTCACTTCGGTAGACATGACCGCACCAAACGTACGGATATCGAAGAAGTTCTGGCACATCCACTGAGTGATTTTTTTGGCATCCTCTTCTTTTTTCGGCAGTTTTTTGGACTCAGGCTTAAGCCCCAGTTCCTTGTACGCTTTCAGGTTATTATTATTCAACACCGCCTTTTCTTTGATGTAGATTTCGAACGGAGGAGTTTCTGCCTTCACCATGCCAACATAGTTCCTGACCTTGCGCTTGAGGCATACATCGGTCACCAGTCCTTGTCCAGTTTCAGCATCCACGCGCGGCAAGTTGCCAGCATCTGGATCTCCATTGGGGTTACCATCTTTTACATCAAACAGGTACACAAATTCATAACGGTTGTTCAGGCTCATGCTTGGACTCCTTCTGATTCATTATGCGCTGGTTCTTTTGAATGCTTGGTAAATAACGCCTGGCGTTGGTGGTAGTAACCAATGGCGAACAAACCCTGATCCTCCAGATTGAGGTGTGCGGGGAAGTCGTTGATATCCGCCATGATCTCCGCAATACGCTTCTCGGCGACGACTCGCTGCCCCTGGTGTGGAAGTTTCTTTAGGTGATGCGCATGCAACCGCATCAGCGTTCCGAAAACAGATTTCGGATTGCAGCTGGCACTGCTGTAGTAACGATCCCGGATACCCGCGTTCAGTACCGGATTGGCATCCGATTGCAGCTTTTCCAGCACGGCAAACAGACAGCCAAGGCGGTAACCAATCCGCTTTTCTTCAGGGTTATAGGCCATGGTCACTTCCTTATTGGTGAGGTTCTGATGACGATAAGAGCGGTTCAGAAAGGCTTTGATCAATCGCGCACGATAGGGTGTCACATCGCCCTGCTCTGCTTTGATTCGCTTGATGACACCCTGCATAAGACTCGCTGGCAGCGGTAATCCCATCAGGATGGCCCGCACTGTTTCCCCGACCAGATGGGGCGGCAAATTCTCATCCTTTCCCAACAATGCCGTTGATCGAAGCAGTGGTTTCAAAGGCGGGTAGTCCGCGTTCCTGCTGACGATTTCAATATCCCGGAACCACTGGGCTAGTTGTTTGCTGAATTCCGCCACGGTGCCAACCTGCCAGAACCGGACGGCTATGCGAGCTGCGTTGGGGGATAGTCCGAGAAGGTAAAAGCGATTCGTACCATCCCCTTCCAAAAATGCGCCGGAGTAAACACTTTCGAACAGTTGCCTCACCGCTCTGACACCCCTATCAGGGTCATCCTTGGGGGTATCGTTGAAGAATGATGGCAAGCTGTCTTCGAGGAAACTCTCTCCCGATGACCACCAAACCACCGATGTCTCATTTAACTGTAACCTCTGAGGGCTGCTGGTACGCAGCAGTTGATTAAGAGCGGTGGTGTACTTGAAGGCGGCTTCCTCGCCTACTGGCGCGTTATTACCTTTATCTTTGCCCCAGGAATTGAACGAGTCGATATTAAAAGAAACAATGTTCGCGCCGGCCATCTGGGCTCCCCACACACCTTTTACCGCAGGGTGCAGGCGAGCAATCTTGGTTTTTTCGCCAGTAACCAGGCAAATGCCATCCTGATTTTCATTGTCCAGGGGTTGCTCTGCGATCCATTGGCGAACAGCAGGTGACTGGCAGACGAGGTGGTTGTCAGAACTCAACTGGAAGGTGAGATTGCACCCCGAGATCTTCAGGCATTCCTGAAATTCCGGTGCCTGCCGGACTTTCGCTTTCTCGGCTTCGTCGTGAAGGAATGCATGAACGGCCTGACCGCCCTCGTCATCCGGTATCTCTGTTCGAAGACGGTCTACCAGATCAATGAAGGCCTGGTGCTGCTTCCCGGCCATGTCGACTTCTTTTGGACTGGGCTCTATACCTGGTTTGGAAACCTTGGGCTGTTCCAGTACATATCCGACATGGTCCCAGAGGCAGTAGGCTGTTTCGTAGGATTTGGCACCGCTGCGCTTTACACCTTGCGGTACCGTGAAAGCCTTGGCTACTGGCTTACCCTTCTCCTGAAACTCTCGGGTGTCCTTTAACTGAACAAACTTCCCTTCAGGACTAAGGACTATGACAAACGGAATTTCTTTCTTTTCAAATCCCACGGGCGGCAGCGGGCTTCCCGCCGTTTTCTTCCGGTCGTAGTACTCACACAGTGCCTGAAGAATCATCCCCTCACCTCCGGGCTGTTGCGGTCAGGCACGGCCACAACGCCATCCCGCATATGGGCTCGAAAAAATAGGGGCTGGGGAGAGGCGGGTTCCTCGTAATCCAGGTCATACAACATGAATCCAAGGTCAGATGACTGCTTAATTGGCTCCGGTCCATCCGCAGCATCGACTAAAGCGAAATCACAACTAAACTCACGGCAACCAAGGTAAGGCTGGTTGAAACATTGACCCTTCTCGGCGCGGCGACGAAACATATCCGCAAACTTGGCAGCTGAATCCTGCGGGCCGGCCTTATCCGTCATTTGAAATTCGGCATGAAGTCGGTATCGCACATCTTTCAATAACAGGCTCGCACGCTGCTGGCGCTGTTCGTCAACATAAATTCCCAGATGCCCTTCCCCGCTGGTCATTGCCGACTTGGCCGTGCGAGTGGATACAATAGATTCCACTTCGTTGCGCCTCAGGTTCATCCATTTGATCGGATTCAACACCTCGATCTTTGTAACCTGCCACTGAATCGCAGGTTTCCACAGAATAGCCTCAAAAATGGCTCTGGCCGACGACGGGGTAATCACGTCATAGCTCACCCGCTCTACCTTCATCTCAGGCCTGGTGAAACAGGCAAACTCTCCACTGACATCCAGGCAAAAGCCCATGAGCCCTCCTATATAACGGTTGATTCGGCGGGGATCAGGCTATCCGGTGCCTGGACACCCCAAACCGGGTGGTAATGACTGGATTCAACAACAAATTTACCGGCACGTTCGTAGATTGCCCCCATGCCATGCAACTGCTTGGCGAGCGACTCCGGCAATGTGACGCTGTATCTCTGTAATTTCCGGTGAACCCACTTCTGCGAACCATCCTGCTCCAGCATCGACAACCATTGATCGACAGGTGGCTCTTCAGCCCCTTCCGGACGGAAAGGAACCACCACACCAACACCCTTATCATCGATCAGTCGGAACTTCTCTGCCGCCGCACGGAACTGGATCGCCAACGGTGCATCCGACGAACTCTCCGCCTTCAATAGTCTGCAAATCCCATGTTTGTCACGATCTCCTTGTGTATTGAGATCACTGAAGAATGCCTGTATCGCCTGCGGGCTGAGCGGGTCATTCAACTGACCGCTTCTGAGCAGTTTGAGGGTCACCTGTGCTGCTTGCCTTAGGAAACCGGGAGGCGGCAACTGCTCGGGCTGGAACACAACAACACGGCCGTTATTCGGAAGCCGCCCCTCACGATTGCAGCGGCCTGCCGCCTGCGCGATGGAATCCAGGCCAGCGATGGCCCGGTAAACTACGGGGAAATCGACATCCACACCGGCTTCAATCAATTGGGTGCTGACGACTCGCAGAGGTCTGTCAGATCCAGTCTTGCGCTCAGACAGTTTGTGACGAATCTCCGCCAAGACCTGGGACCGGTGCTCCGCGCACATATTGGCGGATAGGTGATACGTGTCGCCGTTTTGAGGAAGAAGCTCATAAAGCGTTCTCGCATCCTGACGCTTGTTAACCACAACCAGCACACAATCTTCTTCCGCCAATTGGTGAGACAAGCCCTCCCAGGATAATTTTTCGTCCGGATCGGATGGCATCTCGATGCTTACGCGCTTCAATTGGCTAGCCAGTGCGGCTGGTTTCTGGATTATTTCCCGAATATTACCGAGACCGGTATGGAGAACGCTGCCAAATGCATCGACCTGCTTTCCAAGATCCGGTTGTGTCGCCGTGCAGAGCACCCAGGTAACCCCAAAATGCTCGCTCATCTGCCGCATTACCCGCGTAATCGGTTCGTGAAAATCTCGTGGAATCTGCTGGGCCTCATCGAGTACCACAATACTGTTCACCAGGTTGTGCAATTTCCGACAACGGCTGGTTCTGCTGGCAAACAGGGATTCAAACAGCTGGACGTTGGTGGTAACAATCAATGGAGCATCCCAGTTTTCTGCAGCCAACCTTGATCCCGCACTCTCCAAACTGGGATCAACATCCAGACTGCTATGATGCTCTAGCACAGCTTCCTCGCCCAGAACCTGACGGAATACGCCCGCGTTCTGCTCAATGATGCTGGTGAAAGGGATGGCGTAGATAACTCGCGATTTACCATGTTTTCTGGCATGTTCCAACGCAAACCCTAGACTGGCGAGGGTCTTTCCACCACCGGTGGGAACCGTCAAGCTGAATATCCCCGGCGACTCAGCAGCACTTCGTTGGCACGCATCAAAAATCGACTTTCGAGTACGATTCAACGGGGTGTCCTCTGCCGCTTTCTGCAACTCATTCATGCGCTCAAAGAACACTGAATGTAGGTCAGGCAGTCGCGGCAATCGTCCTCTCTGGTTCACCCGCTCAGGTGCCATGTAGCTTTCGGTATCCAGAAAATCGGCATCCACCAGACACGAAAACAGCAGCCGCATCCATAAGCCGATTGAATCTGTGTTCCTGGCAGGCTCCGGAATATCCGGCTGGTGCGCAGTCAAAAGGTCCTTAGGAATGGCCGCCTCCATGGCCTCAGAGTACTCTGGCCCCGACTCTCGCAAGCGAAACTGAAGTGAGCCACGACCTCCAGACCAGTCCGGCAACCCTGCGTGATGCCCCGCAATCAGATAAGCAGTGACGTAGCCCGGCACGGATGGCCATTGATTGATCGCATGAACCGCTCCTGCTGTGGAATGCGTCACCCTTTGCGGGCTTTCTACGTGGGCGTTTTCCCGTTCATATCCGGACGCATCGCGGATGTATTTCTGGAAGGCACCACGATACTTGCCCAGATCGTGCCAAAGTCCGGCAGCCATGCCCCAGCCCGAAGACTGAAACGTTCCCGCTTTTGATGCACTGAGCTTTGCTACTTTGCGCAAATGCTCCTCCAGGCGATGCGGTTCATGCCAATCGCCTGCGTAATCATCTTGCTTCACATGGGCAACATAACCGAGGTTATTCATTCCAGTCATCGAAACCTTTACTTGTTATAAGGATCCCAGCCTAAATCAACCGCTGCCCCAACCACTGCACCACTGAAAAAATCCTCAGTAGATTTCTGCCATTCTGCGAACCCTATCCGCCACTTCACACCTGAGGCTTTCCGGCGCATGTAGACGGCCAAAAGAAATAAGACTAAGACCCGGAATTATTGAGATTGATTAGGCGTCAATGGCGCCATAAGGTTTCCAGCTACCAGGTGAACCCGAAGCTATACAAACAAATCCAACTTTACCGGAAGCTACGGGATCAGCATCGCGGACAATGTCTCCACGCCGCCACGTTCCGGTTGTAGGGGCTGAAGAACCAAAAGACTCCCGGTGAAAACCGCCAAAACCCTGCGGGTCCGGCCCCCGTGACTCTTTTGTCGGATCGTAGTTATACTCGTTGCCGACCACATTATCGACCAGAATCCGCTCCTGAAAGTAGGTCCCGCTGGCTAAGTTGTTAACGCCGAACCGAGCTTTATTGGTAGCGACAGAATAGCGATCTTGGCGATAGCTACACCCGCCACCAACAATAGGAGATGTCGCTGTAGGCGCGAAGTGGAAACCGTCATAAGTAGCGTCCGCGTTCTGCCCAACATTATGTATTCGAGCGTTTTGGATCTCAGCGTAGGCGGAATCTAAAAAAATGCCGTGACCCCCGGCGCCCAGAATTTTAACGCCGTCCACCATGTAAGCGGCGGCCGATCCTTTTAGTGATATCGCAGCAACCGAGCTCAATTCAGGACTGAACGGCTGTATAATCTGCCCCCCGCCGACCATAAAGCCCCGTCGTGAACCAGTGATGCCATGACCTGAAGAATCAGCATCGACATAACCACGAACAGCCCGGCGAGACGGAACGCCGGCTATTTCAGTACCTGATGCATAGCCTCGGAAAAGTTCTACAGAGTCGTCCGCATGCCCATCCTGAATCAATACGTTCTGAATGTTGGACGCAGGGTCGATAAAGATGATCGCCGCGCCTAGATCACCCACACGACCGATCGAGTGATATCGGTTCGCAAAAAATTCAAGGTCGCGTACGTCCGAGCCGCCCAGATGTGTGTACTCGAAAACTCGCTGCGCAATCGAAAAAGTGCAGCCTACAGCTTTAAAATTCCTAAGCGGTTGGTCCTTAACGGAAAAAAACACATTGGCCCCGCTGAACCCACAGTTGAAGTAGTAGTGATCGGCGTCAGTCGTAGCCATCGCCAAATTAAACAAAGTTTGCGTTACATCGCTTCCTCTCGCCGGGATAGTGCCGACCCCTTTGAATTTCATGCCCTCCATTAAAAGACCGTAACCGGTAAACGTCATGCTATCGCCGGTTGTGTTTTGGAACTGAATCAGAGCCTTGTCAAACGACCCCGCCCCGGCAGTACCTCGCATTGACAGCCCTTTGATATCCGCCGTGATTCCACCATCTACACACGCATACCCTCGGCTAGGGAATTCAAGCTCAGCACCATTAGGGAGCCCAGCCAGAACTTCTTGGAAAACGGCTTTATTATAAGCAGCGTCGGAAGCTTGGCCCGTCCATTTAATTTTGTTTTGCATGTCCACAATAAGTGGACCGTTCTGTAGAGCCGCCGCTGTGACGCTGTATGCCGACACGTTACCATTAGGATTGTTATACGCGTTTAGGGCGGGCTCATCGTCAGCTGCACCATCAAAAACAGCTCCAAAATCTCTGGCTGTTTCTGCGCGACCAGTGCGCACGTAGCAGCCAGTTCCGCTTCCTGCCGCCGCAAAATAACTACCAAAGTTACCAGGCGCAGTAAGATCGACGAGTTTTTGAGGATCAATAACTGTTCCTCCATCATGTTCTGTTTTGGCTTTATCCTGTTGCCAAAAAAACAAGCCACCCCCAAATTCATACCCAATCCAAAAGGCTTTAACATGTACAGATTGCCCGTCTTGAAGCGAGAGAGACGCCAGATCTGCAACACTGTCGACTTTGATAGGACGCTTCCGGAAAATTTTTAATAACTGGCCAGAGTCTAATTTATTCAACTCCAAACCCTCTGCTTCTATCGCTTGGGACAACTCTTCCTGAACAGCATTCAGCCATTCATCGGTAACCAAAGTCGCACGTGTTCCGTTAGCGGGATCGCCCTCGGTAAACTTGTTGTCTTGCGTCGCCCCTGGACCATCAATACGAAACATGTCTATTCCCCATAACTGAAGTTAACTACGGTATGTGCAGGCTTGAGTTGCTCTATTGGGCACTCCAACTGGTCTTCGCCCCAGCTGCGCACAGGTTCGCCGGCGGCGCTTTGGCCGGCGCTAAATTCAACTACGGCAGTTTCCGCCGCGTTTACCATCCAGTGGTGCAGCCATTGATCGTTGGTCAGGCTATCGCCTGCGGCTGAAAACCCTGCCCTGAAGGGGCGGTATTCGGTGATCGTTACCTGGTAGCCAAGGCTTTTGGCCAGTTCAATAAAATATGCCGGGCTGGCGCCACCTACGCGGATGAGCTTGGAATGGGCTGCCAGTCGCCTTTCCTGGATGGTCTCGGGAAGCGTGTCGCACGGCCCTGGTAGCGCCAGAAGGCGCTCCCAGTCGGTCAGCAATTCGTTGGCGCTTTCCGGGTTGCCTTCCTTGACCAGGTCATGGAGCCGGCCGTCCAGGCGGGCGTATTCTTCTGCCAGTGCCTGCAGTAGCAGCTGCCAATTGCTGTCTGACTGATTCGGCAGGGCCTGCCCTGGGGGCGCCAGCGCTGTCAGCTGATTGCGGTATTGATCAGCGGTCAGGCGGTCCATGTGAAAACCCCGGGTGTGGCTATTTCATTGACCAAGTGCGTGACATCGGCCGTAGGACTGACAAGCGTATGGCGGCTTTCGCCGGCGGCCACGTAGATGATGCCGTTGAGCTGGCTCAGGTAAATGGTGGAACCAGGCTCTGTCTCGCGGCGCAGGAAGTCCCGCACAGCAAGTTCGATGCGGTCACGAACAGTCTGGGTGTCGGGTACGATCGTTATTTCCAGGTTCAGCGGTACCGCAACTGGGGCGACCACGTACGGCACTGAGGCCACCGGCCGCACTGATTCGATGTATTCCAATACCGCGTCGACGACTTCGGTTGTGGGCGTGCCATCGGCCGTGGCTTCGTCGGTCATGATGCGGGTGGTGACGGATCCGTTTTCCAGCTCGTTTGGATAGACCCAGGCCCTGGTCACATCCGGATGGCCTTCCAGGGCCCACTGGATGTAGTCGTCTCTGCTGCCACCATGTGGTGGTCGCTGGATGCGGGCTAGGAGCCGTTCACGCAGGCGTTCTTCCGTTTCTGGGTCGGTACCGCCAGTCAGACCTTCAGCACCAACGGTTGCGGTGCCTTCCACGCCTGAGGGGCTGCTGACCAGTTCCAGCTCGGTGCCGGCGTCCTGGTTGCCGTCTTCTCCGGTCTCCGTGGCGGTAACTGAAACTATAGCGGTGCCAGCGGCGATGGTGACTGCCGCATCCGTAAGGTACTCGGCGCCATTCTTGGCCTGCAGGCGGGTGTCTTGGGGAATGACGACATCATCATTACCCGCAAAGGTCACATCGCCTGTGGCCGTTGTAGGATCCACTGCAGGCACTCGCCAGATACGGGCCCAGCGCTGCAGGTATTCGGATTCAGCGGTGTCTGGGAACAGCTGGGTGGCCAGGAAATCCAGGTACCCATAAACGCCGTGGATGCCGCCGGCCTCGATGTCGGCCAGTACACCCAGGAGGGAGCGCCGCAGTTCCGGCTGAGCACCAGGCAGGCGTGCGCGGATATCGGCACGGATGCGCTCCTGGAGTTCACTCAGTGACGGACGTTCAAACGGCATTTAAAGGCTCTCCCAAAGGTTGTTAAAGGTCTCTTCAATGGCCTGGCCATCGCTGCGAATAATTCGGATCTTCATGCCCAGGCGATCGGTGGCTACCGTCTCCGCTTCCACCTCGATGGTGTTGGCGATGCCGTCTTCGCGGAGCCATTCCAGGGATTCGGCGGCATAGGTCTCGGCCCGGCGACGAACCTCGGCCAGGTTCTTCTCTCGGGACAGAAGCCAAAGGCGGGAACCGAAGCGATCGCCACCGGCCCTGGCCAGCATGTCTGCCCACCAGCCACGCCGATCGTCGCTGCCATCTGGCAGGACATCGCCCGGGTTTGCTCGCCGATCGGTGAGCAGGGACAGCACAACAGCGGTGCGCAGGCCGTCGTCTGCGACCAGGTCGCCGCCGCTCAACTGGATATCGATGCGGCCGTCAAAGCCCGGATGGAGTGCGATATCGGTCATTGCGCTGGCCCTGTGGTTCCGCCGGAGTCACCGGGATGGGTGTGGCCTTTGAGGGAAATATTGTCCGCTTTAACGTCACCGCCATTGATCTGCATGTTACCGTCGACACTGGCGCCAGATCCTCCACTGACTGCCATACCACCTTGGCCCACAATGGCACCCTGCACGGTCAAGGCACCTGTAATGGTGACCTGTGGAGTGTCCAGGGTGACGCTCGCAGTAGCGGTCACATTGGCGGTGTCACACTGGCCAGTGATCTCCGGCGCCGTGGCCGCAATCTTGGTGGCGGCGTCGACGTTCACGGATCCGCCGGCGCTCACGTTGGCGTCGTTGCCCACAACCACTTCCAGGTCCTGGCCGACGTTCACCTTCACGATCCGGCCCCGCTTCATGTGGATGTAGTCGCCCTCGTCGGTGTAGAGAGCAACCTCGCCGTTCTGCAGGTTCTTCATCCGGTACCGGCGGTCATCCACCGCGATGGCCACCAGGTGGCCACGGGATCCGCCAACGGCTAAAGCGATGGCTTCGGCTCCGTCCAGGGGGCGGCAGGTAAAACCGTATTGCTGGAATCTTTCCATGGCGGCTGTCTCGCCGGCCAGAAGATCCATCTGCACCACCTGGAGCTTGCGGCCGTCGTCAGACAGCCGCACAACACCTCGGGAAACAATCAGGCGCAGGCGGCGCCAGACAGGAGCCAGCAGGCGGACGATGTCTCTCATCCCCATACGGATTCCTCCTCTTCCGGCTCCGGCTCTGCGGTCAGATCCCAGGCCGATGGCGGTACCACCTGAACCTCGGCGCGCTCGCCCTGGCCATCCAGCACAAGCTGAACGCCTTCAATGATCATGTCGTCCTGGATGCCCAGCCAACGGTCGCGCACGGACGCCTCAAAGCCAGGCGTCCACAGGCCGCTGCCATGGCGCCAGCCGGCCACGGTGTAGGTCAGCCCACGGCCACGGCCGCGACGGCGGCGTGTTTCGTTCTCGGCACGCTGCCGGCAGCCGGCCTTATCAACTGGCGTGTCAGCAACGATGACTTGGGTGCGGAATCGAATAACGGGGTCGGTGGCAGTGCCTTCCGGGCTGGAGGCCTGCTCACCTGAAAGCAGGTCATCACCGGGCTGCTGGCCCTGGACGATGATCTCGGAGAAGCGGTCCCGCACCGAGAAGCGGCCGGAGCCTTTGCGGATGTTCTCACCCAGCGCCAACGCGGTATCGATTCGGCCACGGGGTGGCTTGGTAATTACCAAACGGCCCTGGGGGTCACACACGAAGATAACCGCCCGGTACCGGCCCATCTGTTCCAGGGCTTCATAGTAGGGCTGGCCAGCCTCCACGGCCGGGGCCTTGATCGGCGCACCGGTGTCGGCCTCCACCACCACCTCAATGCCGAACGGCTCGGCCAGCTCACGGGCAATGGCTTCCAGCTTGCGGGGTTTGCTCCAGGTCTTGCGGCGGGAGGAACAGTCCACCAGGTCGGCGGTTTTGGAGCGGCCGCTGACCACCAGGCTGTGCTGATTGGCATCGTAGGCGGGAAGTACTTCGTCGACGTAGCCGGTGATCACCAGATCGTCATCGATAAACACCTGGCATTCGGCACCGCTCCGGACCGGCGCTGGCTCGGTGGATTCGCTCCACTTTTCGGTCAGGGAAAGCTCGAAACGGTCCGCCACCTGGTTGAGCCCACGGCGAATATTCACGGTGGTCCAGCCGCCGTGTCGATTACCGTCAATGAGAAGTTCAACCCGTGAAGACATAAGGCCCGCTTGCATGTGACCCCCGGCGCGGGCTGGTCGCCGGGGGCCTTCAAAAAACTCTGGTAATCAGCCCGTAGAGTAGGTTTAATGGTGGCCTGATCACGCAGTAGCCAAGGGCCTGAAGCCCTTCAGCCTTGTTTCCTTATTCCCCCAGTACTTCCAACGCCTCACCCGCCGGTACCCGGCCCGGGTGTGCTACCCGATTGCGGCTTATCAGCTCATCGGCCCGGCCTGCGTCTCCGTAGAGTTTCTGGGCAACCACCAGAGCGGGCAGGGGCTGCTGCAGGGTCACCGATCGCAGGCGGGGAAGCTGGGCCCCGCGCTGTTCCAGATCCCGAACTACCGCCGCCCGCACGGCCGTCAGGCTGGCGTAAACGTCATTGGCCGGGACAAAGTCGGAGGTCAGCTGCAGCTCGATACCGGCGGTTATCGTGTCCCTGGCGGCAATGGCATCATCCGCTGCCAGCCAGTCCGTGGCGGCCGCCACCTGGGCAGACTGGAGAACGGCCGCACGGCGAACCAGGTTATTGCCGGCACGGATGGCCGCCATCTGCAGCTGACGCGGTACCGGATCCAGCGGCGAGGTTACCGGTGGCTCGTCGCCAGCGCTGAACAGGTCATCGTAAACACCCAGGGCACGGCCCGGCTCGTTCACCAGGTCACGAACCGTGGCAATGCTTTCCAGAATCTGTGCGCCCAGCTCGGCCGGGCTGCGGATCAGTTCCGATATCGGGCCGGTGACATCGCCTACGGCGCTCTCGATCCCTCGGAGGGCGTTCTGCAGGCCAGTCTCAATAGCCGCCACACGATCAGTGGCCAGCTCCAGGATGTTGAAGTTCTCTTCGAAGTCATCGAGGACGGCCTGTTCAGCCTCGGCAACGGTACGTTGCACCTGGCGTTGAGTATCCTGAGTAACACGAGGCAGACGCGGCTCGTCGTCGGCACGCACCACCGTGAAGGAAACCCTGGCAATGCCACCCTCGCGGGTGCTCTCGCGGATCCGCATACCACCAACCAACACCACCTGGTGTGTGCCGTAGTATGGATGCACCAGTTCACCAGCGCCTGGTGTTTCCGCTGCCTCGACAAGGCGCTGCCGTGCCAGGTCGTAATCCGGGCCGATCAGGAAGCCTTCAACCTGCCATTCGCGCTTGTTGCGGCCGAGATCTTCGGCGTAGGGCTGATCCCTCAGCGGGTATTCATAAACTTCCACCCTGCGTCCCGGCGTCTGGCTGGTGCGCTCCAGGTGGATCTCTATGCCACGGAAGGTGGCCACGGCTTCGCCGATACGATCAGACCAGGGCATGTGCTAGGCTCCTCTTATTTGCGGAGAAATAAAGATGTCCCGAACCTTCATCCTTTTGCTGGCTATAGTCCTGGTACCCGTCTCTTACGTGGTCGGCTCCGCCGTTATGGAACCAGAACCTGATTTTGAAATTAATATGAGCGAGCGCATGTCGGACAGCGAGATAGCCATGGCTACGGAATGGCTTCAGGATTTCAGAGACAGCTGCCCGACGCTCTTCACCAAACTCAAAGGGCACACTAGTAATGCCAGCGTTGAGGTTTGGGAAGCCATGCCGTACCGCGCAGAACAGTATGGTTGGGAAAAGGAAGTAGTCTTCTCTGTGAAAATCAGCAACGATTCCAGAGTTGCAAGCGGCCATACCGTCACCTACCACATCAGCAGGAACGGCACCCCGGGATGGCTCACTCAGAAATCCCAAGGCGCTGAAGCTTGTGGGAAGAACGCCACTTCGGGCAGTGAGACGTTCGTGGGCTTCTAATAAATTATTCACGGCATCAGGCCTGATATACCAAGATCAACATCCATATCAGGCCCGCCATCACCCCGAGCTGGCGTAACCGCAGTTACTCTGCCTTCCTGGTTAACCTCTATCTTCAATGTGCCGGCATCTCGTCTGTCATTAAATTCGACGGCCCTCTGTGCCTCGTCATTGCCGAAGAATGCGAGTGTCCTGGCCACTGCCTCACCAATCGAGTCACCAATCTTTCTTCCAGTTTCGGTGCCTTCGATCAGCGTCTTATTGATCAGCGTTCCCACGCCGTAACCAGCAGCTCCAGCAGCACCAACGGCCAAGCCCGCTGTACCAATAGCGCCGGCGCCAAGCGCTCCAATAGATCCAACCGGAGCCCTGCCCAAGTTACGCATCGGGTTGAAAATTCGGCGAGACCTGGCAGCAGCGCCCCCGCCTCTGGGACCACGACGGCCCGCGCCGCCCTGGCCACCGACACCTGGTTGGTTTACCACATAAACCGGGATCGGAGCCTCGCCGGAAGCCAAGCCACCGAGGGCACCCCCGACGCCACCACGGCCTCGGCCTCGGCCTAGAACCTTTCTACCGGCACTGAAGACATCGGATCCCAGCTTGCCAAGGAAGCGGCCACCCACCGCGACACCAAGACCACCGAGGGCAATGCCGCCAATCTTCAGCCAGCGATCCACGGTTTCGGGGTCAAGGCTATTCAATGCGTCAGCCGCCGATTGCACGGCTCCTGTTAGGTTGTCATCTGCAAAGTTGGTCCAGGCCGACGTCAGGTTCCGCATCGCACCTGCCATGGTGTCCGCCGCCCTGGCGGAGTCGTTCATGGTGGCGGACCCATCGCCCTGGACGTCCATGAACTTCTCCAGGCTGTTAACCGAGCCAGTTCGCATGAACTCACCGGCTGCGGCGTTGAAAGCCCGCATCGCCTCGGCATCGAATACGGAGGAAAGCCGAGTGGTCTGGCCGTCTACAGCCTGGATAATCTCGACCATCAGCTCATTGATGGGCCTCAACACCTGGCGGCCTTTTTCCAGCTCCTTTGGGTCGAATACCTGGATGCCACCAGCTTGCAGCGACTTTACCTTGTCGGCGTTCTGGAGTGTGCGCAGTAACGCCTCAAAAGCGGTTGCAGCCTGCTCGGAACTGCCGGTGCCCATCCGGATAACCTGCAAGGCGGCGCCCATTTCCTGTATGGCTCCGGCGCCTTCACGCCCCATGGCGGTGTATGCCGTAACTACCCGTGGACCGAGAGAGGCAAGATTCTGCAGGGTGAAGGCACCTTGCTTGCCTTGTTGATTCAGAGTGTCCAGAACCCGGAGGATCTCACCTGAGTCCTTGATGTCCATCTTCTGGAACTCGGCCATGATCTCGCCGATGTTCTGGCCAGCTGCGCCAGTGGCCGAGATGGCCAGACCGATGTTGCGGATGTTCTGCTGGGCGAATTCCAGGTCGCCGGTCTTCTCGACGATGGATTCGATTGCGCTGGTGATCTGGGATGGATCAACGCGGATATCCGGGGCCCGGGCGGTCTCGAAGATCTTCCGGCGCAGGCCTTCCATTTCCTCTTCGGACTTGTTGGCCTGGATACCCAGTCGGGTGAATCTCTCTTCCATCTGGGTCAGAGCACGCAGTGTACCGATACCGGCGGCGCCGGTGATCAATGCGGTGTAGCGGTTGCCCATGGCATCGAGGCCGCGCCCGAGCATCTGAGCAGACCGGCGCACTCGACCTAACTGGCGCTCGCTGTTGCGGCTGAACTGACCAACGGCCCGGCCATAGCGCTCAGCCCGCTGTTCAAAGTTTCCGGTCAGGTTCAGAGCGACGCTGGCTTTCATTTCACTCATGGGTTTCGCTCGCGATTCGGAGGGTGTTTATAAGGCGGCGAAGGGGCAGGCGGTCGATGTCATGCGGGGCCCAGCCGGTGGCTCGGGCGACCCGCACAGTCACACGTTCAAGATTTGGCCTGGCCCTCATCAGCTCGCCCCCGCTGCGCCACCTCGTGGGACGCAATGGAGGTAATCACGGCCTGTTCCAGTTTGCTGCACTCCTCGTGCAGCAATTCCAGATCGACAGGGTGCAGCTTGCGCATTTCCGCCAAAGAAAGCGGGCCTTCCACATTGCCGATTTTGGCGATCTGCCGGCGCAATGTATGGATCCCGACAGCGCTGGGGCTGGCCACCAGTTGCGGACCTTCCTCTGTGTGTACCACACGCTCAGAATCTGCCTGCGCATCAAAGATGTCACCGGCGGTCAGCTCCCGGATCACTGCCGTTTTCTGGGTTTTATCACCCACCACCAGGCCTATCTCCAGCTCAACAGTTACCTCAGCCATTACACGCGCTCCAGTGCCAGGCCGGACATCTCAAGCTGTACGGATCCGTTACCAACGTCCAGCGGGGTTGGCGATGTGGTAAATGCACCACGCAGCATCCAGGTCTGGCCGGTGTCGGTGTCCAGGATGATGGTGGCGTCGGTCAGGCTCGACAGCCGCACGATGTCGGTGTCTGCCGTGTGATGCACCACCACGCTCAGGGTGGGCGCTACCGGATTCTCGGTATAGCCCACCGGTTTGCGGCCGTTCATCTTGGCCTCTCGCTCGAATCCCCCCGGGTTGAGGGTGCCCTTACCATCGGTCAGCAGCTCTTCACCACCTTCCCGAATCTTGACGTTGCCAGTGATCTTCATAACGGAGTTACTCCTGTCTCAAACCGGTTTTACGGAGCCCTTAAAGGCTCACTTCCGGAACTGTGTCTGCATGGCGTGGATGCGGTACTGGCCAACCAGCTTGGGTGAATCAATAACGTTCAGGCGCCCCGGGTTCTGGGTGTCGATCGCTGCATCCAGGGATTCGGCATAGCCCTCGTAATCCTGCGCCCAACCCCGGCTGAGGAAATCCCGGTACAGGCTAAGCAGCTCGGCCTTGGCCACGTTGGGTGTGACGATTGGCTGGCCTGCGCCAAAGTTATCGGCATCGGCATCCTCTGCCAGCTTGTGGCGCGGGAAGCGTTGCAGGATGCGGGCGCGCTGGTCGTAGCGGATCCGCTCCAGGGTTTCTGCCACGTTGATGTCCAGGTAGGAATCCGACGGCACACCGCTGTCGGTCTCCTGGAAGGTAGTTACCTGGCGCTCAATGCTGACGGTGCCATCGTTGGCCACCTTAAAGGTGGCGATGCCGTCGTAGAGCAGAAGGTTGCGCTCGGTATCGGTGAAGCGATCGGCTTCCTTCGGGCCCAAGATCAAGGGCAATTGCAGGGTCTGCAGCGGCCGGGCCGGGTCGATCGCCAGCGCCTGGCCAGCGACGGCCGCATTCACTGCACACCACAACCAGGTGGGGCTGATGGCCTTACCGGTGCCCATCACCGTCAGATGAGGGCTATTGTGGTTGCCCCCGAAGGTGCCAGTCTCGCCGTGGGTGCCACGGAACGCAGCAAAGGCGCGGCCGCCAATCTGGCGCATCGGGCCGAAGCGGTCGTCCAGTTCGTCCTTAAGCGCCGTCAGGTTCGCCGTATCCGTGTAGGGGCAGGCAATCCAGTTGTACTGTTCGGGGCCCAGTGCAGCGATCGCGTCGACAAGATCCGGGTTGCTGGCGCCACCGGTCATTTCAGTGATGGTCGGAGTGACACCGGCAATGCGGTCTTCACCCAGGGCGGCAAACCGAATGTCGATATCGTTGCCCGTTTCGCCAGCCCAGCGGCATTCCAGGTCTACTTCCGAGGTCTCCACACCGTTTACCGTCGCGGTTACAGGAAGTCGGGTGTCCGCGTTGATGGCATCAGCCAGGGCCTGGGCAATGGCGGTTCCATCATCGCCCACGGCCACGCCGATACGCACGCGGTAACCGGCAATGTACAGCACCATGGCGCCGGCGGCGCTGGCACTGCCTGCCAGGGCAATTTTGCCAGTGGACTTCACACCACCAGAACCTTCGTCGACGTCGTCCAGGGGAAGCGCCCAGGTTTCCAGGTACGGCTGGGCATTCAGAGAATGGCGCAGCATTTCGGCCAACATGGAGCCCCGACCGTAGTAGCGTTCGGCTTGCTCGGCGTTGGTGACGCGCGACAGCTCCAGGGCGTCACGCTCACCCGTGGTCAGGCGTTGGCCCATCACCAGGAGGCGGCCCTGGAAGGCGGAGTTCCCTGCCAGGCGGTCATCGAACTCGATGTAAACACCAGGCACCCGCAATGCGGCGGGGATTTGGTTATAGATACCGGCACTGATCTCCATCTTTTATGCCTCCTTCTCGGTGGATTTGGCTTTCGCCTTCGGCTTGCGCGGGGCCTGAGCGGCCACCACGTCCTGGTCCCGCAGGCGACGGCGCCAGAACGAATTCAGCGGTACATGCGCGCCGTCTTCCGGTAGCGGTTTGCCGTTCTCCTGGCGGATACGCAGGCCTTCACGGGGTTTCACGTAGATGGTTTCTTTGCTCACAGTCATTACTCCTGGGGCAGTTCAACCCGGTCTTCGGCAACCGGGCCGTCACCCACTTCATGGGTGGCGGTATAAAGGGTGAAGTCCGCCAGTTCGGCGATGTCAGACGTGCGCAGGCTGACGGCTTGCTGCCAGCTAACTGCCCACAGGGCCATGCCGTGGCGGTCGACCTGGCCGCTGTATAGGTTCTCGGCGGCCACGCGCTGGGGGTTCTGAGTGTTGTCCAGTTGCCAGGTGTTTTTACGGACCAGCCGCAAGAGGGCCTCGGACAGGTCCAGGGCGGCAACATCCCGCGTGGCCTGGGGCGTGTCACGTGTGACCAGGTACGCAACCCAGCGCACCTCGGCATTGTTTGTGGGGCCATCGGCAATGGCCGGTACCGACACAGCCGCCACCAAAACCGCTGGGGCTTGCTTGCTCCAGCGCTTCAGTTCGTTCAGGTCAAACCGCCCACCGTGCGCTTCGCAGGTATACAGGTCCGGCAATGCCGTCTTGATGGCTGCAACGATCGCGTCCCGCGTCAGCTTGATGTCACCGCTCATGCTGCCTCCAGGTGTTTGTCGAGCCAGCGATCGGCCACGGCTTCGATCTCGTCCAGGTTGTCCTGGGAGAAGCCCAGGTATTCACGGGCTGGAATTCCAGCAGGGCCCGGCGCCATGTCCGGCGTGCCGCCGTGCTGGTGGATGGCGGCGTAGACCAGGTTGGAGCCGATCAGCGCTTCGTCGCCTTCAATCTCACTGGTGATGCTGTCAACCAGGTTGCCCTCGCCCTGGAGCAGGGACTGGCCGCCGTGGCGGGTAGCGGCATAATCAGCGCTCCAAGCCTGCCAAGGCTCTCCGGCCGGCGACTGTTGTTCTTCGTTGATGCGTTTGCGAGTCTGGCTTTCGGCCACGCCTGCGAGCTGCTCCAGCAGCCCGCGGCGGTCGATTTCTCCCAGCTTGGCAATCCGCTCCTGGAGTCGGGCTACGCTGGCCAGGTCGTACTGCACACCGATGCTCATGTCAGCCTCCGGTCACGGCCCCAGCGGCGAGTGCGGGAGGTAATCTGGGGTTTGATGCTGACCGGGCTTTGCTCCTGGATGCCCAGGCTGACTTCGCCCTTGGCGATGCGGCGAAGCAAGGCAATGGCGTTGTCATAGCGTCCGCGCCGGTGTTCGGTGGCGGTGTCCGCCTCCGGTGACAGCACATGGAAGGCAATGTCTACAGCCAGCTTGGTAAGGATGCGCGGCACCTTGGGCAGCGGCAGCTTGTACTGCTGACCCACGTAGGTGTCGATCTCGGCATCGGCGTCCAGCAGCGCCTTGTCGACAACGTCCGTGTCCATCTGGCCGTCCCGGTCCCGATCGGACGCCACGAGAACGGCGTCGTTCCCAAAGCGGTCGATCAGGTCCTGGAGCGTGGCGTAGACAGCCATATCAGTCTTCCTGACCTACCGGGCGAACCACCAGGCGCGGCTCTTCCTGGATGGCTTGGAGCTGCTCGTCGGTCAATCGGCGAACGTCCAGAATCCGTTCAGTACGGCTGAACTCGAAGCCGGCACGACGGAAGCTGGGCGTCATGGACTTCACCGCGATGCGCTTGGTGCCTTCCTGCGCCGGCGCTGGATTGCCCTTTTCCTTGCCTGCATCGTCTTCCGGTTTCGCTTGCGGATCCTGGGTGTCGCCATTGTCGCCCCCGTTATCCGCCGGTGAAGCCTGCTCGCTTCCCGCAGTGTCCTGAACCTGGTTGTTGTCTTCGCCCTGAGCGTTGCTTTTGACCTCAGTGGCATCTGTTACCGGGGCGTTATCCTTCTCGGACGCATTGCCCTCGGCGGCCTTAGTGGCCGGTTTGGTGGTTTTTGCCTTGCTTGTCTTGGTGGCAGCCATGGTGCCCTCCCAATGCTTGTTCGGTTTTAAAAATGGCCAGGCACAGGCCCGGTCATTTTCAGGTCACGCTACACCTGGCGTTTAGCCAGCTCCGGTAGAGCCGTAGGCCATCTGCCAGAAGCTGAAGCCAGCAGCGCCACGCGCCTCCGCGCCGTACCGGTACTTCTTCTGCAGGAACACGCTGTCGCTGTCCATGTTGGTCTGGGAGACGAACACGGGCGCCTTGCGCTCCTGGAAGATGAACGGCTTCACCGGCTTGGTTGTGTCCAGCAGGAACCAGGCGGTGTCCGACGTCAGGCGGGAGGAGACAACCACTTCCGCCGCGTTGCGGTACGGGTTGGGCTTGCCATCTTCCAGCCGCTCGACACTCATCAGTGCGGTGGCAGTGTCTTCAAGCGCCGGCGGAACCAGCAGGATGTTGGGCTTGATGTTGAGCGGGCGCTCCTCATCGTCCTTCATCTTGCGCAGCGCCGTGCGCGCGGCACCGAAGCTGGCTTGCGCCGCTGCCAGAGTGGCAAAGCTGAGCGCGGCGATGCCTTTATTGGAAACACTGACGGTGCTGCCATCTTTCTTGCCGACCGGGTGATCGGTATCGAAGAACGGCTGGCCGTCGTAGCCCAGTTCCACGAAGCCGGCATTCACCAGGTCGAATACCAGCTCGTCCGGCAGGTGAGCAGAGCTGTAGCCGGCCATCTCCGCTTCCGGGCCGTAGATGCCCAGGGTGTCGTCCTCGATGTCGTTGCGGTCCACCTCGATGGTGGCCTCAAAGTCATCGTTGATGATGGTGTAGCCCTGGCCCTTGAGCTGTTTGACTACCTTCTCCCCAACCCATTTGCGCATGGCCGGGAAACGCTCCATCCACTTGTAGCGGTTTTCTGAGGAGGACGAGGTCACCTTCATGGCGATCTTGTCCCACTCCGGCTCGGCGGCCTGGAGGGCGCGGTTGTACGTGGTCTTCAGGTTGAAGAACACGCCATCGAGTGCACTTTTATTAACAATCACTGATGCTCTCCTTATTCGACCCAGACGCCAGAGGTTTCGACAGCCAGCACTGTTCCGGCGGCGGAACGAGTCCCGGTGGCGTCAGTGGCGGCGACGGTCTCGTCGTCCAGGATGTAACAGGTTTTGCCGACCAGGGACTGGTCGACGGGATCGGCATCGGCGTTCTTCCAGAGGAAGGCCTTGTTGCGACGGACCAGAACGATCTCATCGCCGTTGGCGCCGGCGCTGTTGTCGACGTGTTCATCGGCACGGCCGATGTAGGTCAGCCCGGTAGCGGCTGAGCCAGCCACCAGGAAGCCAGCGGCGTTGGTCGCAACCAGCGCGCCCTGGAAGATTTGCGCGCCTGCGGCGACGGCAAACGGCATTACCTCGCCGTCGCGAACCGGGGTCATACGATCCTTGGTAAGTGCCATCAGTTCACACCTCCGTATTTCTTGAGGTCCTCTTCAGAGTTGCCCATCATGCCGGCAATCTTGAGGGTCTCGGAGTTGAGTGCCTTATCAGCGCCCGGGGTCTTGCGACCGTCCAGGCCGGAATCACCGGTAATGGCCGGGGCACTCTCAACAAACGTCTTGAAGCGCTCCAGGCCACCCTCGGTGCGGCACTGTGCTTTGTGGTAGTCCACGGTGGCCGGCGCGATCTTGCCGTCTTCCAGGGCCTGGTTGATGGCGGTTTCGATGGCCTCGTCCTCGCGCTCCTTCTTCAGGGTGTTCAACGTTTGCTCCGCATTGGCAGCGCGTTGCTGTGCCTGGTTGAAGTCGGCGCGGGGCACGTACTTGTCGAGACTGGGAGCGATCTCCCGGTTCTTTGCTTTCTCCAGATCTGACTGGACTTGATTAAGGGCAGTGATTGCCTGCTCCTCAGTCGCATCCTCGGGCAGACCCAGCTTTTTAAGCAGATCTTTCCACACGGGGAATTCCTCCTGGTGGGTTTGCTGGTTTAGAGCCTTTAGCTCCAGGTTGGGTTGGTTGGTCAGGCCCGCACTGGTGAACCGAACTATCTGACGCTCATCGCGGGTAAATAGAAATACGGGTGAGAGGTAGCGGTATTCTTTGCGCTTCAGCTGGCCTGCGGCTTTCTCGGTCCACTCCACACGACCCCATACGGTGCCGTCACGCACGGCCAGCTCCTTGACCCAGCCAGCAGCTGGTGCCTCTTGGCCGTTCGGAGCGCGGTGCTCGCTGGCGTGCTCCCAGTCAATCACTAGATCAAGGCCTCGCGCTGCAAACTGATCAACGATTGCCTGCGGATCCCGATTGCGCCATGTGCGTCCGTCCCGACCCAAGACAATGTCACCGGCAGGAAGCAGCTCGATCCATTCAGGGATTTCCCCAACTGGCAGCTCAACGTTCATCGCCAGGCGCTGGCCCGGTGTCGGTTCGGTGTTCAGGGCCTTGGCAAGGCCGGTGCGGAGTGCGTTTGTTTTTTCCATGCCGCCAGACTAGCGACAGCATAGGCAGCGCAATGGCCTGAAGGGGTTCAGGTAAAGAATCAATCAGGAGGGGAAGAAAAACCGGAACCGGGGCGGTACCGGTGAAAACAGATTATCGGACTCGGCCTGCGGTTGGCAATCGCCGAGACCGCATTTAAAGCCCATTTAAAAACGACGGTCAGGGTTTGACCCCGGCCATGGTAGCTCTCAGCGCTTTAACGTCCTTCTAGCGCTTCTGAGAGCGTCCTACGGCGTGAGCAAAACTTGACCAGATCAGGGCTGTTCTGAGGCTCGGATCACCTGGCCGCGACTGCGGGCCTGTTCCAGGTCTTCGTCGGTGGCCACACGATAATCGGTGAGGTATAGGCGCTGGTTGTCATCGCTGCCCCGAACCGTTGCCAGCCACCAGGGACTACCGGTGTCACCCTCACGGCTTCGGAATACCGTCAGCTGGTCATCGTCCTGAGCGATCAGTATACCCCGGTTGATCACGTCTGGCAGCTGCCAGTAATCCTCGACAGCCAGGCTGTCCGGATCCGGCAGACGACCAGGTGCTAGGCGGACCACTTGTGTGTCCGCACCCAGGGCCGTCTGTGCCCGGCGCTCGATGATGCCAGCCGGCAGCTCGCCGTCCGGGCGGCGCACCCAGTCCGGCAGGATCGGGCTGTCCATCACGTCCCGGGTGGTGGCCCGTGCCAGGCGCTGGTCCACGGTGTCCAGCTTCCCGGTCATACGGTCGCGCAGTACCCGCACACGGTCCTGCCCCGGGTTGCTGGCCCAGGCAGGGTGCAGTCCCTGGTCCACTTGGGTGATCTCACCGGTGCGCTTATTGGTGAAGCTGACGGTACGGGTGGGCGGCGGCTCACGGCGGACCGGAATCGTGCGGCGCTGGCGCCGGCCAGTCGGCAGACCAGTTTCCGGGTCCGTCTCAATCTCGGCCAGCGGATCCTGGATGCCTTCACGCTCCATGCGTTCGGCTTCAACCTCCGACACCTGGCGTACCCGGCACTTGCAGCCGTAGCCGTTGGGCGTCATGTGGTCCCGCCACCACGGGTGGTCCACGGGCAGCAGCGTACCCGCCCAGGCCACATGCTGTTCCCGGTGGTTCTCGCTGGGGCCCAGCTCATAGAGCAAGTACGGCTGGGTTTCCTTGGTGCGCTGAATGCGCTGCCACTGGCCTGCCGATCGGGCGCTGCGCAGGTTGGACTGGTAGATGGTCTTCAGCCGGCGCGGAGATCCGAGCTGCACCCGGCGACGCTCGCCAGTGTTCGGGTCGATTTCGTCCTTGATACCCCACCAGCCTTTCTCCTGGAGCTTGGGTTTCAGCTCCCGGGAGAAGTCGCGGAACGTCTTGCCCTCGGCCAGTGCCTCGTCCAGCCCGGCTCGGACTTCGTCCAGGATGTCTACTTTCATGGCTTTGGCCACGGTGAACGCATGGGCGTGTTCCCGGCCCCACACGTCCTGGTAGTCGAACCCGACACGCAGATCCTTGTCGCGGAAATACGCCAGGGCGTCACGCGGTACCGGGCCAGCTTTGAAGTTGGCCATCAGTCATCCCTCGCATCGCCAAGGCCCCGGGCCTTGAAGGTGCTGGATGCCAAGCGGCGGACCAGTTCGGTCTCATCCATCTCGTCGAGTACTTCACCCAGGCGGGCCAGGAAGTCCTCCTCATTGCCGCCTTCGTCGGCCACACGCCGCGCCAGGCGTTCGATAGGATCCACCAGTGGCGCAAGCTGTACCTCCCAGTCATCCTCCGCCTCGGCGATTTCCGCAAAGTCCGGTTCGCTTTCGGTGACCACGGATTCCCGGTTTTGAGCGGTCTTTAAAAACTGGTTACGGGCCGATTCAACGGCGGTTACAGCCTGCTGCTCAGGCATGAGGATATCCGCATCCTTGGCCGGATCCGGCAGGCCCAGCTTGTCGGAGATCACAGAGCTTTCCACTTTCAGGCCGAGCGGTACCAGATCTTTCAGCGCCGCGACCAGCTGCTTGAGATCTTCCGGCTCCGGTACGTGGATCCGCAGATTCGGGTACCGGCGCTGAACACCGTAGTTCAAGTCGATGAACGGCTTGACCAGGTCACGATTCAGGCTCACGCCCAGGTGGCGTGCGTCGGCCCGCTGAATGTCCTCGCGCACGTCGTTGTGAACGGTGGCCTGTGCCTGGCTGGAACCGTCATCCGTTGTCATGGTCTGGCCCAGCACCGCCTTGCTGGTCTGTTTGTCGATCCACTCGGCCAGGCCCTTGAAGAGGTCGGCGCCGCCCTGGGTGTTGGCGATCTCCTGGAACTCGATCTTCATGCCCTCAGGCAGGATGGCGGCCGCGTCCGACCCCAGGTTGGCCACGGCCGCGCGCAGGATGTCCACTTCCTCCGGCTTGGCGCTGTCGTTGTAGCGACCCAGGCGCAACGGCATGCCGAATACCTCGGCAAACGCCAGCCAGTCCGTCAGCGTGTAGCTCTTCGCCATGTAAGACACCGCCACAAGGCGGGCCAAACCACCGCGTAGCGGGATGCCTGCCTTCAGCCTGGGGCGGTGCACGATGAACTTGTACGGGGCCAGGGGCACGCCCTGGGCGACGTTCTCGGGGTCAATCAGGCGCAGCTCTCGTCCCGTGGCCTGGTCGAACCGGAAAAAGCGCGGATCCCGCCAGACGTATTCCCGTGGCCACCACTGGCCGCCCCGGGTGTTCCACATGATCTCAGCCACTGAATAGCCCTTGCCCAGGGCGTCCAGCAGATCTTCAATCAGATCCCCGAACACGGCATCGCGCACCAGGTCTCGCACGGCATCGGCCAGGCGCACGTCCGCCGGATCGTCACTGGCTGATTCCACCACTACGTCCAGGCCGCTCACCGCTCGCTTGCGGGTGCCAAGCACGGAAGCATAGTGCGGTTCCCGCTCTTCCATTTCCTCAGCCAGGGTCAGGTAGTCGTGGCCGTCGTTGTTCTCGGCCGCCCGCAGGATCATTCCCAGGCGGTCCGGTGTCAGGTGGCTGGCAATGCCGTTGTGCCACACCTGGCGAACGCCGGTGAGCGATGGCGCGGCCAGCTCTTTCTTCAGCTCGGCCTTCCGGATCGGACGGCCGTGTGCGTCCACAATGGATGATTCGGCCATTACAGCAGTCCTCCTCGGTTACGGAACCCGGCGGTGGCACGCACCGGCCGATGGTGTGTGTGGTCAGGGCCGGTGCGGATGGCTTCGTAGCCGTACTCCAGCGCGCCCTGCTGGAAGCTGGCGTAGTACGCCATGGCCAGAGCGATCGCCGAGTCACCGTGGCGCTTCTTGTCTTCGCCCGTCTTTGCGTCAGGTAGTTTGGGAATCCCCTTAATCACCTGCAGGGCGCGCAGGTCATCGAGCACGTCGCTGTCGCGCGGGATCTCGATACCATCGTCCTCGAATGCAGCCTTGAACTTGGGCATGTTTTCCAGGTACCAGGACTGCGAGAGCATCACCGCCTCGATGCGATCGGCGCCGTACTCATCGACGGCCTGTTCAGCCAGGTATTGGCCGTTACCCCGAGCATCGAGCGCGCCGTACTGCAGACCGGGCAAGCGATCAGCGATGTAGAACAGTACCTGTTCCTGCTGCTTGAAAGGCACATTGCGCAACTCGACCAGGAATGGCACCCGGCGCTTGAGCTGCTGGGAGATTGCCATGGGCGCAATACATGTGAGGTCTCCGCTGCGGGCGAAGTCCTCACCAAAGCAGTGGCGGTCTTCCGGGTTGAGCCCCTGCAGCAGCGGCAGCAGCTCATGCTCGCACCAATCGCGCATCTCCGCGTTGCGTAAGTGTTCCGGCCAGGCGTTGAAATCCGCCGTGCCTTCGTACCGCACCACCGGTGCCTCAACCATTCGAGCCTCAATCAGCGCCCGGGAGATGTAGGCACCGCCGCCGGATTTCGGAACACAGTAGTACTCCTCCAGGGCGTCCTCGCGGGTGGCGGTGTCCTTCAGCAGGTTCTCTTTCCACTGTTTCTCGGCGGCCGGGCTCCATTCCTTGCCACGCACCTGGCAGATGCGCTTATACAGGCCCTGATCACAGGCATCATCCAGGGTGAGCCGGTGCACGCTGTAGCGTTTCTTGCCGGCACGGCTGTCCTGGATCAATTCGTTAAAGAGGTTTTCCACCCCGTTGTGCGTGCTGATCAGGCGCACCTTGGCGCCCCACATCGTCAGTGCCAATGCCGCCTTGAGTACTTCTGCCAGCTCCGCATGGAAGGCGGCCTCGTCGATGGTGACGTTACCCTGGCGGCCCCGCAGGTTGCTGGGGCGACTGGACAGCGCCTGGATCTTGAAGCCGCTAGCGAAGTGGATGTTGAAGGTGAGGATGTCCTTGTCCTCGTCACTCAGAACTTCTTCCTGGACGGTGGAGGCGGCCTTGTCGAAGGCCCGCGCCCACATGGCGCAGGCGTCGATGAATTCGATGGCCATCTCTTTGTTGGAGCCAACGTAGAAATGGTTGGTACCGCCGGCGGATTTGGAGGCGCTGGCTGTCAGTACGGCGTCTGCGGCTTCGCCCCAGGTCAGGCCGGTACGGCGGCTCTTCTCGGCGATCTTGAGTTCGGAATCGTCCTCAATCCAGGCTTTCTGGTACGGCAGCAGTACAGAGTCCGGCAGTTCGGTGGCCATCAGGCAATCCCCAGGATGTCACGCTTGATGGCGTCGATGGATTCGCGGGTCATGCCCTGGCTGGCCATACTGGTTTCTGCCGCATCCGCAGCTTCCCTGGCCACTTCCTGGCGCAGTTCACGGGCCCACTTCTTCTGGCCGAGGGACACCCGGCCGATATCGGCCAGGGCGCGGGTCACACTGCTGAGGTGCTTGGCCGCTTTCTCCGGCTCGTGTTCAGCCTTGCGCATGGCGATGGTGATTCGCAGCAGCTGGTCCTGCACGATTCGGGCGGTAGCGTCGATAAGATGGCCGCTTTCGTCTTCATTTTCGGCGGTCATGGCCTTGGCCAGTTCCGTGGTTTTGCGGACATCACCCATGGCTTCCTCGAACTCCTCCTGGAGGCCACGGCCGTAGCGATGAACTGCGGAGCGGGAGAGCTTGAAGCCGCGCTCTTCCAGCCAGTCGGTCAGGCCGTCGTAGTCCTGGAAGCCGGTATTGACCAGCCGTTCGTTCAACTCCTCTCGGAGATCCTGAGGCAGATCGTAAATCTTTGAGCGCGGCGGCATGGCTTACGCTCCTGGCAACGGGCGAGCGACACCTGGAACGCGTGCGCGGCCTTCGGCAACGTCGGCACCACGGCTGGTCAGGGTGGCGATCCAGCCGGCCCGAGGCTGCTGGCAGATCACCAAGCCCTGTTCCTCCAGCCAGGCCAAGTCTGTGTGCAGCACGTCCTTGCTGACGTGGTGGCCGTAGTTGCCGCCCAGCTCGTCGTTCAGGCTGTACTCATTGGAGGTAAACTGGTTTCGCCGATGCAGGATGCGGAGAATCCCCAGACGACGGCCTTCGGTCTGAAAGTCCTGGTAGCTCATTGGCCCTGGCCTCCTTTATTGTTGAGCAGGTACTGGTTCACCATCGAAAGCTGATGGGAGAGCCCACGCATTTGTCCGATAACGCCGGAAAGGTCGCCCGCCACGTCGTTAAGGCGGTCGTAAACCTTCGATAAATCCCCATGCGTTGGCGCGTTCTTCAACTGGCCCTCCACGGCCGCCACCCGGTCTTTCAGGTCGTCGTAGTCCTCCTTTACCAATTCGATCGCGCTGGCGTTTGCCTTGGCCTTATTGGTGATGTGCTGGTAAACACCCAGCGCCAATATCGCGGCCACCTGAAGAAAGTCCATCCAGAACCGGGCCGCACCGTAATCCACACTCGATAAATCCATCACTTCCCCCTGCGGTCATGGTCTGTCTGGCATTCCACGCAACGCACGGCATCGGCGTTTGCCTGCAACCGAGCGAAGCTTAGGGGACCATCGCAGTCCAGGCACAACCGCTGGCCATTAATCTCCAGCGGCGCCTCCAGATGACATTGCAGGGCCTGTTCAATACCGGCCCGCGTCAGTCGCTCAGTCAATGCCTGAGCCTCCTCGTATGATTTCTCATCCATCGCCACTACTGATCCTCACGTTCTGAATCGGCGGTATTTTCTTGGTGCCTTTCTTTGCATTTCTCGTTGCGCTGCCTGGCCCCTGCTAGCTTCTCCCAGCCTCGACCGCCCCAACGATGAAGCCGGGCCACGTAATCGCTCACGTGGCGCTGGGTATAATCTCCGGTTGGTCGTACCGGTTCCGGCTCGGGCTTTGTCATGCCTAGTTTCAGGTCGCATACAACAGGACTAGGCATTCGTTCAGGTGCGGGGATCGGCTTAGGTGTAGTGCCGCAACCAGCCAGAACAAAGGCAAATGCCAACAGAGGCAGCAATTTCATGGCAGATCCTCCAGGGTCTTCCGAAGTACCGGAGCAACAGGCCCATCGTCGCTTTCTGGCGCAGCTGCTATTTGCTGTCTCAGTTCCTGGTAGGCGGCATCCTTCTTTTCCAGCCGGGATTCCAATTCGCGTCTTGCGGCCTCGGAAGCTCTGGCGTCT
Organism: Marinobacter sp. KM021; assembly: GCF_050707965.1. Taxonomy (NCBI): domain Bacteria; kingdom Pseudomonadati; phylum Pseudomonadota; class Gammaproteobacteria; order Pseudomonadales; family Marinobacteraceae; genus Marinobacter; species Marinobacter sp. KM021. The sequence continues at coordinate 147,118 of NZ_CP136129.1, read as the reverse complement.
TCACGCACCTGGTCCAACATCTGCTTTCGGCGCTCCGCCTCTGCCTGCCATTGGCTGAGGCTGGTTCTCAGGTCTGTTGATTCTCCGCGCGCCTCGGCCAGGCGTTCTTCCAGCCGGCCGGTCTGCCAGTCATGCCAAAGCCAGCCGCCGCCCATAGCCAATAAGGCGGCCAATGTGCCACCTCCCAGCCATCGCATAATCACACTGCCGATTATCTTGAACATGGATCACTCCCTTGCCAGCCGGCCCTGGTGTAAAGCGGTGTCAGTTGCAGGAGTATTCGTCTTGGGTAATGGCGATTCTCTCGCTTTGCCCAGTCTGCGCGATTGGTGAAGTGCTCAACGTGGTTCCACCAGAGATCGGGGTTGTGACCGGCGGCCTTGGCCAGTCGCCGGTCACGGCTTACCCACCCTGGGCCACCGTTGTAGCCACTCAGGGTGAAAGCCCAGAGGTCGCATTCAGGAACGTCGCGCGCGTACCACGGCTTTACGCGCTCCATGATGTGGCGGTCGTATCGAACCATCGCTCGCATCGCCCAGCCGGGGGAATACGGCGCGGCCTGGCCAAGGTCGGGGTAAATTTCGGAGATCCAGGTGGCAGTGGCTGGCATGAACTGGGCCATGCCTTGGGCGCCCACCGGGCTGTCAACGCCGGGGCGCCATCCGCTTTCCTGGTGGATTTGTGCAGCATGCACGGCCACGGAGCCATCCAGACCCAGCTCCTGCTGAACAATTCGGGTCAGGTCACGCTGGTAACGATCGGCGTTGCCAGGCACGCCCTGGGCGTTGGCCGGGGCGCAGGAAAACAACAGCGCCGGCAGGAGCAACCACAGGACCAGCCGCATAGTCAGACCCCCAATCCAAGGGCGGTGATCGCTGCGGCCATGATGAGCGCGCGCCGGATCATGCAGCCAATGATCAGCAGTGCGGTGTCTAAATCTTTGTGTTTGATATCGCCGGGGCGGCCATAGTAGAAGATCGTGCGGTCAATCCAGTAGCCAAGGTAGGCACCGGCGGACAGCTTGGTCAGGCTCCAGAGCAGAACGCCCAACTGGTGTGGGTACAGGAAGCCGACGATGGCAGCCATCACGATGGTGAAGATCAGCCAGGGGCCAGCGCGGAATTTGTCGAGAAAGGTTTGTTTATCCATAGCCGCAGGTTAGCGGCAGGGAGGGTCAGGTTTAGGCCTGAAGCCCTTCAGGGGAGGAGGCCCACCCCTGAAAGACGAATGTCCAAAGATTACTCAGGACACCAGCACAAGGCAAGTATTACAGATTAAACAGCCTTTATTGGGCCATTATTTAGGCTGTAACACCCGATCAAAATCCTGCAGAACTCGCTCCGTATGACGGTCCAGGATGTTCAGCAAAACGGTGAATTTATCGCGGTCTACCGCGTGCAGGTCGCTGCCTGGCGTGACCAGATCAGTCACTGCGCTACGGCCAGCTTGCAGTTCGCGCAGTTGGTCCATCAGTTCCCTGGGTGTTAGGTTCTCGGGCATAGATTTCTCCTGTGGTTGAAGATTTGAAAAGAGGATAGTGCGTTTTTTCGGAATCGGAATGGGGAATATTCTAAACCCGCAAAATGTCCGAAATTCGCGCCGTACCCATCTCTCTTTCGGTGTTTCAAAAATTAGGATACAGCCGATTTTCAAACTGCAACCCCAGGAGTAGACACTTGGTACTGCGGAAATAAAGAAAGTTTTGTCATCTGTTGTTTTGATTCTATCGAGCTTATACATCCCAAGTTTTTTCTAATGGCAAAAACTTCTTTTCTCTCCGCCCCGTCGGAAGTCCCTTGTCGCTCATAATCGCAGGAGCGAGGCTGTCCTGGACGCCGGACGCTTCCATTTGCTTGAGCTCAAAGTCAGTTACCTTCCGGATTCGACATTTACAGTATTCATCCAACCTGACCGGGTTTTCTTGGAACACCGGATCACTCGCCAAGTATATTGTCGCTCTCAGATCTGAATGCCTGGAGCAGGGTTCTTTGGTTGGTCCGAGGGCGAACATGGCGTAAGGCATAGCGTTCTCCTTTGGAAAAGCCTTTGAGTTTAGCCTTTTTGACGCAAAGTATTGAGCCTATGCCGCCAATCCTCCCTTTCACTCTGATCTTCAATCGTGGTCAACCAATGCCGGATCCACTGCGGGTGGCGGTTCCGCACCATCAACCATGCTTCATGCCAGCGCTTCTTTTCGCGCTCGATATCGGCCCGGACCTCCGCTGATTGGCTGGCCATGTTATGGCTCACCGGGCCTCACCCTCACTGAACATATCCGCCTGGCGATCGTCCGGCATACCTTCTGAAAGGATCTCCCACACCCGGCGCTCAGTGAGCCGATACCGGCGGGCGAGAACTCTGGCAGAGTCGCCGTCCGCGTGCTCCTGGCGCATGTTCTGATTGCGCACGGCCATGACAGCCGCCTTGGCGTTGGGTACGTCAAGGCGCTCCTGGGCGTAGTGGTGGGAAAGCTTGCGGGCGGCATCGATGCCGAGCAGCTCGGCAAGCGGATGGTCATCCGGCATTTTGGTGGGCACCGTCAGCCGCACGCCGCCGTACTCGCTGACAAGGCTCTGCGTTGCCTGCAGGCCGATCACGTCGACCAGCTCACACAGGGATGGCGGTAAGTAGTCGGTGTCCCAGGTGGTCATATCAGCCTCCGGTCTTCCGGTTGGTGGTGAACTTGTCAGGATCTACACCCAGTTTTTCCATATTCCGGCGCCATGCTGCCTGGGCCTGTTCGGGTGTTTCCTCCATGCCCTGTTTCTTCTCGGTCACGTTTGGCCGGCGGTTGTCCGCCTCTGCCGCTGGCTTGCGGGCCTCAGGTGCCACCGTGGCCAACACCTGCTTGAGGTAGTTGTGGTTCTTCAGCGGCTGCACCTGGCCCCTGGTGCGCTTGTCGTGAATGCTGCGGATGGTGTCCTGCAGGGCGGCCACCAGGCTGTCACGGTCTGCCAGTTCCAGGGTTTCCTGGGCAAGGCGCAACGCACGGGCGTTGCTGAGGTCTGACTTGGCAGGACGGAACAGGCCCAGATATTGAACCAGCGGACGTGCCAATGGGCGCCCCAGGCCAGACAGAAGACCCAGCAGCTCGCTGCCGGCGTCGTCCTGGATGAGCGCCTCCAGCTGAATGTGGCTGTGGCAGATGGGGCAGCGGCCTAGCTTCATCGGTTATCGCCCTCCCGGTGCGCTTCAATCCACGCGTCCGGCATCATGTAGTGAGCGCAAAGGCGGCCCAGGCACTTCCGGTTTCTGCGCCAGTTCTGGGGCAGTTCCGGATGTAGCCGCTCGATGTCATCCAGCGACATGGCCCTTGCCTTCATGGCCGTCTCCAGTGAATCCAACAGCCGGCGCTTTTCCAGCTCTACGTCCAGGGCGGCAATCAGCGCCCGCAGATGTTCCGGCTTCTTCAGCCAGGCCACCTTGGCAATGCCGGTTTGCTGCTTTGCGATCGCATCGGCATAGCTCCAAGGCGCTTTCATCTCGGCCAGCAGCGCTTCCACCTTTTGGAGCATGGGTTCCCGGCCCAGGTTGTGAGGAGTGCCTGGGTGCTGGGCAACCCGTTTCTTTGGCCGGGTCTTGAAGCCGCGATCCTTGAGGTGCTGAAGCACCTGGTAAAGCTCTGCCACGTTGCAGTCTGAGCAGGAACGCTTGCCGCCGGTGACGGTTGCGATCATCTGGCGGTAGGTGTCTTCGTCCAGGGCCAGCTGTTTGCGGGCGATGTGGATCTGGGCCAGGACCTTTTTGCGGTTGTCGTGTTTCATGACCGCTTCTCCATCTGCAGAATCCCGTTTATCACCGGTATCGTTGTTTCGCACTCAGGGCACATCAGCGAGGTGATGATCGGTCCCTGCTGGTCATGGAGAACAACTGGTGTCACCGGTGTTCCGTTCTCCGTACACGGGCAGATAATGAACGTTTCGTTGCCCAGCTTTCCGAACAGGTCGGTGATGTTGTCAGTCATTCACTCGCTTCCTGTTCAGGCTCCACGATCTCCAGATCCGGGAAGTGCTTTTTCAGGTGTGCGACGGCGGCGCCTTCGGTACCGAAGTCTGGAACGAAACCGATCACTCGCGGCGTCACGGCCCGGTCTGCCTCCTTCTTTCCGAAGATCCGCTTGAGCGATGGGTAGGCCTTTTTCTTGTAGGCTGCACGCTTCATGGGGCGCCAAAAGCGTCCCTCTGAATGAACGGGCTTTTCTTCTTCGGCTTTGGTCCACTCGAACTTAACCAGATCGTTGACGTAGACCCTGACAAAAATGGTTTTCTTGTTATGGAGCTTTACCAGGCTGAGCTTGTGCCCATCAGCCAGCAGATCTACCGATCCGCCTAAATGCTCCAAGCGCTTTTTGATCTCGTCCCATTTGCTCATCGGGATTCCTCCACTGGGATGTAATAGGCCTTGAGAGCCTGTACTTGGGCGATTAAATCAGCGTCAACGTCGTCTTCCCGCATGCGTCGGATCAGTTCCGCTTTGGCTTCTGTAAAGCGGGGTGATGCAAACTCCCAGCCCTGCTCGCCTGCGCACCATTCCGGGCGTTCTTTGATAATCCAGGCATCCACCTGGGCCGCCTGCATTTCACCTCGCAGAATGTCAGTTTCATTAAATCCGAATGCCTTCATGGGGCGCCCCTTCGATCATTTTCTTGATTTCGTGACCGGTCACGCTCGATCCGGTCCGCGTCGTCCAACACCAGCCTCACCAGGTATTCGGTTTGATCCGTAAAGCCCCGAGCCTCGGCATTGCTGGCGATCAGCTCACGCTCACCCCAGGCCAGATTCAGCTCCATGCGCTGCATGCGCAGGTGTTTGTTCCGTTCGCGCTGGGCCTGCTTGCGCTCGGCATCTGTCTTGGCCATGGCTTACAGCTCTCCTTTTCCGGGCCGCCCTGGATGGCAATTGCGCGTAGCAGGCTTTGCAGGGCTGCTGTGTCTTACCGTGTTTGGTGTAGAAGAACTCGGCATCATCCGGCCAGAACTCGTCACACTTGGTGCAGCGCCGTTCGGTGCCTAGCTCTGTGGTCTTTGTCATGGGGGCCATAGCTCCCTCCGGTTCGGCTGCTCATCAGTGCCAGGCCACCACGCCTGGCAGACGCCCCGGCTGGGGCGTTTCGCTCAATGGGTTTTGGGTTTCTGATCCTGGCAATTAGGCCGACGAAGCACTTCCTCATTTGTGACGTCATACCGTTCCCGGATCCAATCACGCATGGCTTCAACGCCAACAAGCGCTAGTTTCTTCATTCCTTCCCGCTGACTCTCGTCAACCGCGTCACCGTGAAACTCCACTGCAATGGCCAATCCCTCGGGAAGCTGCTGGATTTCAATGGTTGCTCCGTTTACAGCGCCGGTTTCGGGCTTGGCATTCTTCTCTTTGCTCATGCTTAGATCCTTTAAAATTGGGCTACCTGAAGTAGACGGAAGGACCGGCCAACCTGGACGATCAGCCAATCGCTTGGCCGGTCCTTCCGCTCCCTCGCAAATTTCGCTTCGTAATAGTTCATTACGCCCCCCTTAAAGCGCCGCTACATCCAGCGAGATCTGGCGGTAGGCGCCGTCCTCGCCCTGGCGTTCATAGAAGCGCAGGTAGCTCTTACTGCCGGTCACCTGGATGGAATCCATGATGGCCTGCATGGCTTGCTGCCACTTTTCGTTCTTGATGTTCAGGCTGCGTAGGCCCAGCACGCGGGCGGTGCTAATCTTGCCCGCGCTGTCGGTCTGGAAGGCATGCTCAACCAGGGCCTGGACTTCGGAGCTGCTGCCGGCCGTCCACTCGTGGATGCACTGGTCGATCAGTTCCTTCGCTACCTGTAGGCGCTCATCAAACGCCAGGTGATCTGCCACGGCCCGAACGATCCGGTACTGGCCATCGAACGATGAGAGGGTGACGTTGCCTTTCTTGCCGCCGTAGTTGGTGTCGTACTCACGGGCGGACAGTTCCAGGAACGCTTCCACTTCGGTGGAGATCTCCGCTTTCACACGGCGCATCTCTTCCTGCAGCTTGGTCACCTTGCCGATGACTTCTTGAACCAGGTCATCGCGCAGCCGGTCGATGTCCTTGATTTGCTCCACGGGCACCAGGTGGCCCTTGGCGTTGCGGCGAAACTGGTCCGCGTTGTTGGCTTGCATGTTCATAGGGCTCTGCCTCATGTGGTTAGGGGTTTGGTCGGTTTAAGCGAGCGGTTACGGCAGCTCGCAATGCCACGGCGTTTTTGGTGGCGTTTGTGGTGCAGCGGCTCGAACGGCCGCACGTTGTTCCGTGGCAGTCCGTCCAGCTGCTGGGCGATTTCCTCGGCCTGCTCCTGAAGGACCTCTTCACGGATCAGCCGCACACGCACCTTTGTCTGCGCTGGCGTCAGAGGGAACGGAGCACCCAGCAGGTGCTCGTACCGGGCCGGATCCGCCAGGTATTGATCCAGCGTTACTCCGTGCTTGTGCATCAAGTGCGCCGCGTAAACGTCGGCGTGATGTTCCAGATAGGCGGTTGGGTGCATGCGGCTCACAGGTCACCTCCAAGGTCAGTCCAGGCATCGCGGATAATCTGCAGGCTCAGGGGCTCGCCCACGTTATTGGCAAACAGGGTGGCAAGGCGCAGCGTCTGGCTCAGGCCACGCAGTGCGCCCGGGCGCCGGCCAATGGCCAGGCAGAACTTGCGGCTTTGTTTGTCGGTGATTCCCCAGGCATCCAGGATGGCGGTGATGTCGCCGTCCTGTGGCTTGCTCAGGCGTACCCGCTTGGATACCCGGCTGAACAGCTGGGCAAAGCCGATCGCCCGGGTACCACCGGTCAACTGGGCGTACACGATTTCATTGCCAGACAGGCAGATGCCCACGCCTGTGGCGTCGTGAATGGCGCGGATGGAGTCCAGGGCTCGGTGGCACAGGTGCTGCGCTTCGTCGATGACGATCAGGCCACGGGTGCCCTGGACGCGCTCAATGATGTTGCTCTCGACAATGTGAACAGCACCGGTTGTGCGCAAGTTGAGGGCCTGGGCAATCCGGGTCAGGATCGGGCCCGGCCGCGCCACCGTCGGTGTTGCAGTGACTACCCACACGTTCGGTGCCTGGTTCTGATAGGTGCGGATGGCGGTGGTTTTACCGATGCCTGCACCGCCGTAGACAACACTGATGGAGCCTGCCATCTGGGCGAAACTCAGCGCAGACATCACGGATGAAGCGCTGGGGGTGCGTACCCAGTCAGTGTCCGCTGGCAGCTTGCCTTCCAGCTCTGCCTCAGATTCGCGGGAGTCCAACCAACGCTGGATGGCCTGTTCGATCTTTTCGTTATCACCCAGGTAAGTGCCTTTTAACCATTGGTTAAGGCGGGCGGCGTTGATGTTGGTCAGCTTGGAAACCGAGGCCTGGGTTAAGCCCTCATCGGCAATGATCTGTTCGACCGCTGCGGCCAGGGCATCGTTACGTTTGGCTTTCATGGTTTTTCGCTGCTCTCGTGTCATGTGTTATCCTTACCTTGCTTTGAGTAGTGATTGGCCTAAGGGCCTTTCTGGGCCCGGGAGTTGCACCTCCCGGGCTTTTTCATGCCTCGCCTTTGAACTTCTTCAGATGTCTCTCCATCGCGTCGTTAAATCCGTACTTGTCGGCTGGTGACTGGTAGGGCTGGTCAACGATGTCGCTGCCTGCCACCGCTTTCTGAACCCGGCCGAAATCACCCCGGCGCACATTGCTTTCTTCCTCTGGTACCGAGTCCTCCGGCTCTGGCAGATATTCGGCGGCCTCAAGTGCGCTCATGCGCTTCTCGGCCTTGGCTGCCAGTTTGCTGGCCTTGCTGCGGCGCTTGTTCTCGCGGTTCCACTCCCGGCCTGCGCTGGTGTCGCCGAAGCCAGCGGCATGCAGACATTCCGCCTCGCCCAGATAGCGGCCGTCGTTGCGGTACAGGTGCACCGCGTTGTGGAGGTTGTCTGGATCGAACCGGACTACCACGCGCTCACCGGCGTGATCGGTGAGGAAGTCCGCGCCATAGCGGTTTTTGCCGTTGGGCCCATTGCCGATGGTGAGGGCCACGGTGGCATCCCGTTGAACCAGGACCGATTCCGCCTGCATCAGCCAGAGGCGGCGTTGGGCAGCGGTGGCCCGACGGATTTTGTGGGCATTGCGCTGATAACTTTCTTCGAAGGCCTGGTTGAAAGATTTGACGCCAGCGCAGATCTCGGTGCGGCGATTCTCCTTGTTGTTCCACTGAGTGATGGCCTGGCGCAGGGTCTTGACGAACACATCCCAATCAACGGCTTTCTCGCCGTAGTTGTCGGGCTTCGCGGTAACGTTCGGGCCGGTATAAGCGCCCTCGAACTTCGGGTGTTTATCGACGTATTCACCCAGGCCACCAACACCGAAGGCACGCTCCACTGGCTTGGCCTGGCCCCAGCCCTTACCAGCCACAACCGATGTCCAGTGAACCTTGATGCCGAGTTGCGGCAGAAGACCCAGTGGGTCGGTTTCCTTGACCTTGAAACGGTAACGGTTGCTAGTACCACCGGTGAGCCATTTGTTAGCGGCCGCCCGGGTGTTGTCGATGGTGACGTGTTCGACGATCCCTAGAAGCTCTATGACATCGCCAAGAGAAAGCCGAATCATGTCTGTGTTTTCACTCTGATCAGTGCGGTAGCCAACGATTTTCCGGCTGTACACGTCCTGCCAGAACCAGGTCTTAGGCCGGCCAATCTCACCGTTGGGCATGCGCACGAACACGTTGTGCTGGTAGCCGTCACCGTTGATCCAGAACAGTGCGTGTATGTCCCGAACGGTCCGTTTCATGGACGGGTACAGCCGCAGCAATGCGTTCTCACCCTCCCGCTCCAGCACCCGGATATGGCGCGGAATGTCCTTCACACGGCGGTTGATGGTGCGCAGCGGCGGCCAGTCCCAGCCCTCGGCCTTGGCGGCCTGTTCTGTCAGCTCGTAACAGTGGGCAACGGTGCGCTGTTCCGGTGTCAGGTACAGGGCCTTGAAGTGATCCCAGGCCCGTTCGTCACAGGCGGCACGTGGGCGGCCCGGTTTGTAGGACGGAGCCAGTGCCGCCAACCGGTCCTCCAGCGCTACCGAATTGGCGATCTGCAGCCAGCGATAGATGGTGGCCCGTGATTCCTGGTAAGTGACCATCGCCTGGTGGATCGCCTGGGTTTTGCTGGCGCCGTTGTCCTGCAGGCGTTCGATGGACTCGATGACAACCAGGCGGTGTTGCGCCGCTTCCTTCATGGTGTTGGGAGCCGCTTCGTAGAGGTCCCAGAGTTCCTCGCGGCCAGTGGTTTTGGTGGCCTTTTCTGGCTTGATTTTGGTCGAAGCCTTGGCGCTGGATCCGAACTTCTTCAGGACGGCAGCCTGGGTTTCGAGAGGTAGTGAAGAGAACGCATATTCCCGGCCACCGCCCTGCGCCCGACGCTGGCGACTCTTCCAGCCATCGCGCTTGGCCCGACGAACCACTGCGCTGTGAGTTCCCGGCATTCCACTCAGCCCGGCCAGCTCTTTCGCCGTAAACCAGTCCTGGTTCATTCTTCACCTCCATCAAACAAAGCCAGTTCTGGCGCAGCTGCTTTATCAACATTGCAGCGGTGGCCGGCCAGTTGGGCCATGGCCGCAGTGATTCCACCCATCACTTCCTCGCTTTCCAGGTTGCCCTTGTAGAACTGCGCGAGCAGGGTCACCGCGTCATTCATGGTGGACTGAAGGGTTAGCAAATCGTCCTGACTGGCAGGCTGACCGGCTGGGATATCAATCAGTAGTTTCTGAGCGGAAGCCCCGATGTACTGGGTAAGGAAGGTTGCCCCGCAGGCGTGCTCAAAGGGGCGAATCATCACGGCCGGCATGCGGCCGTTCTCCAGCCACTTATAGAGCGTGTACTTCGAGGGCATCCCCATCAGGTCGGCTACCCGGTCGACCGAGAGGTTTCGTTTCTCGCGGCCATAATCCAGGCAAAGCTCCATGGCATGCCTTAGTGATGTTGGGTTTACCCGTTTCCAATTCCGACGGCGCATTAGAAAACCTCTTGAATACCTGTTCCAAACAAAGGCCGCTGTTGCCCTAGCTGCCTCAATATCCACGTGCCTACACTGGCCATAACCGAGCACCTGAGGAGGCGCGTTATGCAGCCTGTGACTTGCACTGCTTTGAACGTGGGTTTAATACACCTTGCAAGGTGCTATCCTTTGCCTTTGGTCGGGTGTAGTTCTGTGTATACCTGGCGGGCCAGATGGTCTCGGGATCGATCCCAATGGCATCGGCAATCAGCCGTTCGCCTTTTGGCCAAGGTCGATCCAGTGCCGTGGTCAAGGTGGTTGGCGAGGAATAGCCGTGATGGACTGCTAGCTTCCGGAGGCTCCATCCAGCCTTGCGCAGGGCGGCGACAATATCGGCGCGATGCCAGTCCCTAGGGCTGGCTTTTTTCGGGGTGCTTTTTTCAGTCATGTCGTAACGCTCTTTTGTGTTTTCTGTTCCGTCATGACCGAATGTTGCGACACGAACGTGTCACTGTCAAGCACTTACGTTGCGGTCAATGTTCTTATCTTTGACACGAACGTGAATTTTTGGCTTAAAAAATATGGAAATCAAAGGATTAGGTGTAACTATGACGCGTCAATCTTCCGATGCAGGCGAGGTCAATGTTCAGAGGGAGAAGGTTGACGCGTTTTCGGAGCGCGTAGCCATCGCCATAAAGAAAGCAGGCGGCGCCACATTAATGGCACAAAAAGCCGAGGTTTCTGGATCTGTGTTACGAAAGTGGCGATCCGGGCAGTCTGATCCTTCTCGAACGAACCTAGTGAAGATGGCTCGGGCTGCTGGTGTCTCTTTGGAGTGGCTAGCCACGGGCGAGGGAGATCCTGAAGGTAAGGCGCAAGCCCTCAAGGAATCACCAGAACCGGAGTTTGAGTTGGACCTGGAGAACTTGGAAGAGGTCGCCGCTAAGGTTCTGGCGATGCTTGAGAAACACCGTCCTGATATCTCGGCAAGGGCTAAGGCCCGCATCGTGCGCCTGGTGTACGAGTTTTACGTGAGGCAGGGGAAACCAATGGACGAAGCCAGTCTAAACAATGTGATAGAGCTGGCTGCATTTCGCTATTAAGTATTTCAGAGAGGCAACATGATTGATGATCTGCTGAGGAAAATTGAAGAGGTTATTGAAGAGGAAGGCGCCAACCAGGACAAACAAAAGCCGCGTGGTAATATCGTTGTTGGCAACCAGGGCACCGTGGTGATCGGCGATGGCAACCAGGTAGGGCGCCGCGAAAGCGATCAGCAGAAAGGCGAGGGCGACGACACCAGGTGTTACGGAAGAAGGGAGTCAGACCATGCTATACGCGAGGAGCTTAAGCAACTCCGGTCTCAGGTGAAAGAACTGGTTCAGCTCATCACCAGGTTGTTTTTAAAGAATGGTTCGGAAGGTTTTAAAGATGATTTACCTGACTCTTCCGCTCGTCTCAATCCTAATGACACGCCACCCTCCAAACGCCCTGATGTCTCATTTTGCTCACGCATGGCTGAGACACCCCTGGTTAAGCCCAAACGCCGCGCCACGCCTCGCTCCGTTTCACATTGTCCCATTCAATCCCATTTTATCCCGGATGTCTCATACTTAATGGCTGCACACAGCGCAACAACCTCAACATCCGGCCCATAGCGCAGTACCTCCATAACCAACTCACGCTCATCGGAGTAGGGAACATGAAGGTGGTAACTGCCATCCTGCCATTCACTTTTTTGTTCTTCATGCCAGATTTCTTCGGCCACCCAGCGGGCCGCATGCTCGGTAAACTTCAGGTGGGCGATTTGTGTTGCTGCACCCCCGAATATTCCGAACCCAGAGCCCGCAAAGGCGTCCAGATCATCTTTCAATGCTTTTTTGGATGGATCAGCAGAGACGGAGGGGGCAGACATTCGGTCCAGTGAAAACAGCCGAAGGGAATTTGCTTCATTACAAATAGCCAGCAAATACCAATTAGAGCGGTAATGCACTAACCGCTGGGGGTGCACGGTTCGCAGCTTGTCTGTGCTCGTGCTTCTGGAGAGGTAATGGAAGGTCAGGCATTTGCCCGCAAGCGTTGCTTCTGCAACCGGATCAAAAATCTGGTGTTCCGCTGAGCGGGTCTGGATTGGTTGGATTCGAATGCGCTCGCTGATGGTCTCTGCATCATGGCCGGATTCACCCAACAAATCCCGGATTCTTGTCCTGAGTGGAGCCAGGCGATTTGTGATAAGCCCGGGCTGAACGTTCTCCAGCAAGTACTCGCAGGCTAGCAGGGCATAAAGCTCTGCTGGATTCATCCAAAATCCTGGCAGCTCAAATACAGGCGCTTCCGGTGCATAGTGGTGGCCGTTCTCTTCCCGGCAGTATTCGATTGGAGCGCCCAGGGAGTCTCGCAGGTATTCGAAGTCTCGGGTTATGGTATTCCGGCTGGCCTCCAGTTCTTCCATAAACCTGCGCATGGGAACTGGCTTTTTAGCACTGCGAAGTAATTCGTGGATTCTGTATATGCGGTAAAAGCGGCTCACTTGCTCTCCTTGCTGAACATCCCTCCTCAAGCAAGATTAGCTATATATCCATTCGGGTGCCACTTTAGGTTACACATGCTCACCCAGGGCCAGGTGGCCATGGCTGATCGGCGTAAACCATCAGTCCTTGAATTCCGCCTTGTCCAAACCATGCTTCTTCATCTTGTCATACAGCGTTTTCCGGGCAATACCGAGCTGGACCATGGTGTCCTTGATACTGCCATGGCAGGCGTTAAGGGCACTGACAATGGCAGAGCGTTCGAAGCTATCCATCATCTCCGACAATGTTTGCCGGCCAGCAATGCTGGGCCCGCTCGCGGAATCGCCTTCTTCCAGTGCCGCCGGGCCAAGCAGTACGTAACGTTCCGCCAGGTTTCGCAGTTCACGAACGTTTCCGGGCCAGGAATGCTCCATTAGCCGGGCGGCTTGTCGGGCCTCCAGGGGCACGCTTTCGCGGTCATAACGGGCGGCGGCGATCAACGCAAAATGGTGGAACAGCTTGGGGATGTCTTCCTTGCGTTCCCGCAACGCAGGAATATCCACCTTGACCACGTTCAGACGGTAATAAAGATCTGAGCGGAAATCGCCTTTGTCACTGAGTTCTTTCAGGTCAGCCTTGGTGGCAGCAATAATCCTAATATCCACGTCCACAACCTGATTACTGCCCAGGCGCTCTACCCGCTGTTCCTCCTGCACCCGCAACAGCTTTACCTGTAAGGGCATCGGCATGCTTTCAAGTTCATCCAGGAACAATGTTCCCCGATGAGCATGTTCAATTTTACCGATGCGGCGTTTGTCAGCCCCGGTAAACGCCCCCGCCTCGTGACCAAAGAGTTCGCTTTCAATGAGGTGCTCTGGCACAGCACCGCAGTTGATCGCCACGAAGTTATGACCGCTGCGAGGACTGTTTTCGTGAATGTAGCGTGCCAGGGCATCTTTGCCCGAACCCGTCTCACCATGCAGCAGGACGTTTGCCGAGATATCCAGCACCGGGTCTATGGTTTCCATCACCCTCTGCATGGCGGGCGAATCGCCCAGTATCCTGGGGCCTGGCCGGGCCAGGTGTCGCAACTGGGCTTTGAGTCGACGGTTTTCCAGCGCAAGATGGCGTTTTTCCAGAGCATGTCGCAGCAGCTCAATCAATTCCTCGTGGTCGAAGGGCTTCTCAATAAAGTCGTAAGCCCCTCGCTGCATCGCCGATACAGCGGTACTGATATCACCCTGACCGGTCAGCAGGATCACCGGAATATCCTCGTCCGTGGCCCGGACACGCTCCAACAGATCCAAACCATCCATGCCGGGCATGTTGTAATCACACAGGACAATACCTTCAAAGCTGGGATGGATCTGTTTCAGGGCTGAAGCACCATCGGCGAAACAGACCACCGGGATATCTTCCAGCGCCAGGGTCTGCTCCATCAGCGGCCGGATATCCGGGTCGTCATCCACGAAAAGGACGGAAGCTGTTGTCATTCGTCTGCCCTACGCTGTTTCAGTTTCAGTACAAATTCAGCACCGGGGCCATCGTCACGGTTAAGGCCAATAAGACTTCCCCCAAGCGCCTCGACAATCTGGCGCGAGATAGACAACCCCAATCCCAGGCCCTGCTTGACCGAGCGGGTAGTAAAGAAAGGCTCGAACACTTGTTCTGTGTTGCCGGGAAGGCCGTGACCGTTGTCGCGTACCCGGCAATGCCAATATTCACCATCGTCTACAATCTTAATATCGATCCACGGCTGGTCTCTATCTTCCAGTGCCTGGACTGCGTTCGCAATCAGGTTAACCATCACCTGCTCAATGCGGATGAGGTCACCATGACACATCACAGGATATTCGGGCCGGCACCAGTGTATTTCGATGCCGGAACTGCTGTGCTGGGCACGAATGATCTTAAGAGCACCATCGACAGCCAACCGCAGATCAACCACCGATGGCGGTCCCTCAGACTTGCGGGCAAAAACCTTGAATTGCCGGATCAACTCCGCCATTTTGTCGCACAGGGAGACAATTTCCCCAAGGTTGGCATCAACCATATCGGTTGAACCCCGCTTGAGGAACATCCGGCTGTTGCGAGCGTATCCCTGGATGGCCGTCAGTGGTTGATTGATTTCATGGTTCAGTCCGGCGGACATCTGCCCAAGTACCGCCAGTTTTGCCGCCTGAATCAGCTCGTGTTGGGTTTCGCGCAACTCCGTCTGGGCTCTCTCCCGTTCCTGGATTTCACCCAGGAGTTGATCGTTGGAGCGCTTCAGGTCGGCTGTTCGCTGGGCAACCCGACGCTCAAGCTGCTCTCCCCGCAAGGCCAGTTCCCGCTCACGCCGATATCGCTCTCTCAGGTACAGCCAGGTAAGGAAGCCCGCGAGGAACAGTGCCAGTCCGCCGGCCAGGAACCCGGCCCGGGCCCAGAGTACGGGCCGGGTTGCGGTCAGTACCATCAGGCTCCAGTCCAGCCGCGGTAAGTCGGCCTGCACCGCCAGGTAGTTTTCAGCCTTTCCACTCTCACCCAACCGGACACGCAACGAATGCTCCGCCAGCCCCCAGGGCTGTCCGATGACCGAAAAATCGATTGGCGGCAATGCTCGCTCGGGGTAACGCTGATGGACCCTGTCAGCTCTTTCGCCATCGTTCACGGTGCCGAAGTCCCTGTAAAGCCACTGGCTGCGGCTGGACAGAAAACTGATACCATCCCCATCCAGCACGACCATCTCGGCCTGCTGAGGTGACTCTGGGCGATGCCACTGTGATTCCAGTTCATGTACCAGAACCTTGATGGCCACAACGCCCAACATGTTACCCCTCTGATCACGCACGGAATGGGTAAAGTAGAGGCCACGCTCCAGGGACCGGGAGCCCAGGGCAAAATAAGCGACGGCTTGCCCGGTTCGTACCGCTTCTGAAAAATAGGGCCTGAAGGCGTAATTGTTGCCGACGAAGGTGTCCGGCTGGCCAAAATTGTTGGCTGCAATGGTCAAACCGGACAGGTCCATCAGGTAGATGTCGGAACCTCCAACAATGGTTGCCATCCGCTGCATTTGTTCATTCGCCCTGAGCACCGTAATCGAATCATCTGGTTGCTTAAGCGCATCCGCCAGCAGAGGGTGTTCAGCAATCAATGCCGGAACCGGAAGGTACCGGTTCAGCTCATTGGCCACCAGTTGCCGGTATCGAAAGGCCTCCTGCAAGGCCTCACTCTCCAGTTGCCGGTAGCCATACCAGCCACCGAGCATCCACGAAGAAAGCAGAGTGATAACCAGAAGGGCAACGACGCTGAACCGCTGGGGCATGAGACTTTGTTCCGAGAAGCTTAGAGGGGCTCAGGTCAAGCCTAGCGCCCCCGGTCTGGCAGGACAACCCGCTTTGCAGCAGGCTGCCCGGCCAGGCACGGGCCGGGTCAGGCGGCGGCCAGAGCCGGTGCCACCCTGCGCTGGATAAAGATAGCCAGGAGTGCCAGCCCGATACCCGCGAGATCAGTCCATAAACCGCCCTCGATGGTGAGCAAGGCCGCAACCACCAGCAAGATCCGCACCGGAACCGGCGCTGTGGAGCGGGCGAACCAGCCCAGCACACCTGCCGACAACAGATACACGCCAAAGGTTGCCGTCATCAACGCTCGGGCAATCTCGAACCAGCCGCCGTCCATCAACAAAGCACTGTTGTAGAAGAACATAAACGGCACAATAAACGCGGCAATCCCGATACGGAAGGAGGCTACGGAAGTAGACATAGCATTAGCGCCGGAGATACCCGCTGCCGCATAGGATGCCAGGGCCACCGGCGGTGTAATCGCCGAGACAACGGCAAAGTAGAACACAAAGAAGTGTGCCGTGAGCGGTTCAATGCCCAGCTGCACCAACCCGGGCGCGACAACCGAAGCAGCAACCGCGTAAGCCGCGGTGGTTGGCATGCCCATGCCCAGCAGGATGGAAATGAACATGGCAAACACAAGCGCCAGCAGGTTGCTGTGTGCCGCCACATCCAGAAGTAACACCGAGAAACGGGCGCCAACACCGGTCAGTGAGATCACTCCCACAATCACACCGGCCGCTGCACAGACCACAATGATCTGGATTGACATGTAGGCCGCTATCTCGAACGCGTGCAGAATCTGGCGCAACCCCATCTTGTTGGGCGAAATCCAGCTCACCACCGCCGCCGAAATAGTGGCCAGTGTGCCGGCACGAATCACCGAGTAGCCCTGAAACAGCGCCACGATAAGGATGATGATGGGTACAAACAGATAGACCTGGCGCAGCATCAGCCGAAGGTCCGGCAGTTCGTCCGCACGCATACCCCGCATCCCCAGTTTCTTGGCCTCGAAATCAACCATGAAGTACACCGAGGCGAAATAGAGAATCGCGGGAATCACCGCGGCAATGGCAATCTCCGTATAGGGGATGCCAGTGATCTCGGCCATGATGAACGCGCCGGCGCCCATAATCGGTGGCATGATCTGCCCGCCCGTGGATGCCGCCGCCTCAACTGCGCCAGCCGATTTTTTGCTATAGCCAACGCGCTTCATTAACGGGATGGTCAGGGAACCGGTAGACACCACGTTGCCGGCACTGGTGCCGTTGATCATACCCATCAGACCGGAAGCGAAGATGGACACCTTGGCAGGGCCACCCCGGGAACGGCCGGCCGCCGCGAACGCGAAATTGACGAAATAGTCACCCACTTTCGAAGCCTGCAGAAACGCGGCGAAGATGATGAACAGAATGATGTAGGTTGAGGACACCGCCGTGGTGGGCCCCAGAATACCTGCATCGGTGTATACCTGGCTGAAGAACCGTTGAACCGAAAGGCCCGGATAGCCAAGGAATCCCGGCAGGTACGGGCCCGCAAACACATAAGCCAGAAACACCAGGGCAATGACCACCAGGGCCATGCCGGCTACCCGGCGGGTAAGTTCCATAATCAGCGCTGTGCCTGCCACTGCCGCAAAGGAAATTCCCACGGGGGCGAAGGCCGTGCCGGTGGTCATACGCATGGACGTGTTGAAAACCACCAACAGATACGCTGCAACGGCCACCGAGCAGATGATCAAGACCAGGTCTGGCACACTGAACCGAGCACGATCACGTTGATGGAACCAGCTCATCACAATGCCCACGCCAGAGGCAGCCAGCAGAGGCCAACCAAAGTGCCAGGTTTCCAGCTCGGCGGGAATCCGCATGGCGCCGTCCAGAATCATCTGATGGAATACATAGATCTGATACAACGCGTAGATAGCGGGAATCAGGGCAACAGCCGCAAACCAGGTGGTCCAGCGATGCCGAACACCGCCTTCATCACCGGACACGAACCGCGCACCGGCAAACAGGACAAAGCCCAGCACCAGCGCTCCAGCCACGTGCACAATTCGGAACGACCATGTTTCCATGGGCGCCACGTTCAGTATGTAGAGGTGAAAAGCAGAAAAGGCAATGGCCAGCATCACCACGAACTTCATCAGAACACCGGTGAACAGTCGGCGGTTGGCCTCTACGGGTTCGTCATCCACGTTGTGGGCCAGGATGTGGTCTTCATTGACCGTCAGGTTTTCTGCAAGCGGTGTGTCTCCACCACTCTGGAATGGTTTTTTGTTCATGATAAGTCCTGCCTGTCCGGGAGGCGGTAAATCGGTAACGAGCGAGTGCCAGTGAGCTGCAAAGTGGCCCACCGGCAACAACCATCAGTGTTTGATAGCCGCGTCGTCGATGGGGTAGCCGTTCTCGTTAAACCAGCGGGCCGCACCCGGGTGCCATGGCAGCGCCTGGTTCTGGGTATAGTTTTCGGGGACAGAATGAAGGGCAGCCCGATGGATTGACACCATCTCGGAATTGTTTTCCATGGTCAGTTTGGTGACTTCGTATACGAAACTTTCAGGCATATCGCAGTTCACCATGGCGAAGTTCCACATCGACACCACACGGGAAGGCTCGTCCAGTGACTGATAGGTGCTGGCCGGAATAATGAATTCCGACACCGGAAAACTGTCTGTGATCGTTTTTGCTTCGTCATCATTCATGCCAATGACGTTCACATCAGTCTGCACCTCTAACTGACTGACCGCCGGAATGGGAATACCTGCGGCGAAAGCCACCACATCAATCAACCCGTCCTGAAGCTGTCCACCAAGATCGGACCAACTTCCATTGCGACGTTTAAAATCAACACCCAGGGCTTCCATCATGCGTGGAAAATAGGTATCAGACGTGGAGCCAGCGGGACCAAACCCGATCGTTGCACCAGGTGGAATATCCGAGATCGAAGCAATACCGGAACTGGATAACGCGGCAATAGAAAAAGGAGTCTCGTACATCGGGAACATGGCGCAGACATTATCCATCTTCATTCCCGGAGCCAGGGGGCTTTGGCCATCAACCGCTTCCCGGGCGGGGCCCATGGTGGTTAAGCCAAGCTTTAGATCACCCGTATGGACCAACGCCATGTTCTGAACCGGGCCACCGGTGATTTCAGCCCCACCAGAAACCCCCAGATTCTTCGCCACAAAGTTTGCCCAGCCAGATCCGTAAGCGAAGTAAGTTCCGCCCTGGCTCGCCGTACCGACGGTAAAACTGGCCGGCCAGCCGGAACGATCCTGAGCCAGAACAGGGGTTGCAAAAACAGCGTAGGCGAGCGCAGTCGCCGCAATGGATTGAAATCTCATAATGAGTGCTCCCGATTGGTCTTGTTGGTTGGGTGCTGATGAGGCCAGAGAAGAGCCCCGCTGGGGGAAGCAATCAGCAAGCACCAGGCCAGATCGGGAAAACGGCCAAAGAACAGAAGGTTAAGTCTGAGTTGCTGTTATCGGACGGTGATAATGGGCGGGTTCCCACCCATCAGTAGAATGAGTTTGGGTAGGCCACCACCCATCCGGGCCCGATAATATCCGTGACGTTAATGTGGCTTACCAACGCCCCTGCAACGTCGCCACAATCTTCCGGCTACCGGCGTTATCCCGGTGTTCACACACATAGATACCCTGCCAGGTACCCAGGGCCAGATGGCCGTGACTGATGGGCAGCGTCAGTGACGGGCCGATCATCACACTCTTGATGTGGGCCGGCATGTCGTCCGGGCCTTCCATGGTGTGTTCATAATGCGGAGCATTCTGGGGCACCATAACGTTGAAATGGCGCTCCAGGTCGCCCCGCACATCGGGATCGGCATTCTCGTTGACCGCCAGAGAGGCGGAAGTATGCTGGATAAACAGGTGCAGTAGCCCCACTTCGCAGTTGGTCAGTTCCGGCGCCTGGGCCAGAATTTCATTGGTGACCAGGTGAAAGCCCCGTGGTAGCGGGGCCAGTTCGATGGTGTTCTGATGCCAGATCATGATGCCGCCTCCGGTTACTTTTGCAGTTCGTCCCAGGGGTGTACGGGCACTACCGCGTCTTCCGACACTTCGCTCTCGAAGGAGCTGCGGAAGTAGTCCATGGCTTTTTCAGCTTCGCCCAGCTCGTCGAAGCGGGCGATGTGATAGATGGCCTCGCCTTCGTTCACCAGTGGCAGGTTGTTCACACAGATCACGATGCCGGAACAGGGGGACGTGATCGCCACCTCCGATTCACCAAAGGGATCCGCCACCATGGCCAGTTTCTGGCCTTTACGCACCTTCTGTCCGAGACTGGCCACCGGGCGCATGATGCCGTCCATATCCGCCCGCACCCACTGTGAATTAGCCGCTGTTTCAGAGCGCTTTCTGGGCGCCCTCGGGCCTTTCTTGGCAGGCACCATTTCCAGTTCCCGCATCACCCGGATAATTCCCTTCACACCACTGGCAATCACCACATCATCAAAGCGCAGGGCTTCACCCCCCTCAAAGGTGATAACCGGAATATCCAGGGAATCGGCGTAGGCCCGCAGGCTGCCTTCCCGCAATCCAGCATTGATGATGATGGGCGCACCAAAGGCATCCGCCATGCGGGAGGTTTCCGGGTTCTTCAGTTCCGCGCGAATCTGCGGCAGGTTGAAGCGGTGAATGGCGCCGGTGTGCAGGTCAATAATGTGGGTGACCTTTTCCATAATCTGGGTGCGCAACAGGTAGGCAATGCGGCCGCCCAGGGAACCGGTTTCCGAGCCCGGGAAGCAACGATTCAGATCCCGGCGGTCCGGCAGGTAACGGGTGCGCTGCACAAATCCGAAGATATTGACAATGGGCACTGCCACCAGGGTACCGCGCAGATACCGCAGGGCCGAGTTTTTCAGCACCCGGCGGATGATTTCCACACCGTTGATTTCATCGCCATGAATCGCACCACACACCATCAGTACCGGGCCGTCACGGCGGCCGTGCACCACCTCCACGGGAATGTGCAGCGGTGTGTGGGTGTAGAGTTTGGCCACCGGGACTTCCACAGTCTCCCGGGTACCGGCTTTTACCTGTACGCCAGCGATTTCAAACGGTGCTCTTGCCATGCGCGCTTATCCCCTGCCCCGGGTTTTGGTCTTCCAGGGTTTGTAGTTCTTTTCAGTCCAGTTGATGATCATGCCTGCCACGTTCTTGCCGGTGGCATTCTCGATGCCTTCCAGGCCCGGCGAGGAGTTTACTTCCATCACCAGCGGGCCACGGCTGGAGCGCAACAAGTCCACACCCGCCACGTTCAGGCCCATGGCCTTGGCGGCGGTAATGGCGGTGCGGCGCTCTTCCGGAGTAATCCGCACCAGCGAGGCCGTGCCACCCCGGTGCAGGTTGGAGCGGAACTCACCCTCGGCGCCCTGGCGTTTCATGGCGGCAATCACCTTGTCACCGATCACAAAACAGCGAATGTCAGCGCCGCCGGCTTCCTTGATGAACTCCTGCACCAGGATGTCTGCCTTCAGGCCCATAAAGGCCTCAATCACACTCTCTGCCGCCTTGCGGGTTTCCGCCAGCACCACGCCGATGCCCTGAGTGCCTTGTAGCAGCTTGATCACCACCGGCGCGCCGCCCACCATCTTCAGCAGCTCCGGCACGTTGTCCGGTTTGTTGGCGAAACCGGTGACCGGCATGCCCACGCCCTTTCGGGCCAGCAGTTGCAGGGAACGCAATTTATCCCGGGAACGGGTAATGGCCACGGATTCGTTCAGCGGAAACACCCCCATCATCTCGAACTGGCGCAGCACGGCTGTGCCGTAGAAGGTGACCGAGGCACCAATCCGGGGAATCACCACGTCGAAGTCTTCCAGCACCTCTTCGTGATAATGGATCAACGGGTTCGCAGAGGTGATGTTCATGGAGCAATGCAGGGCATCGATCACCTTCACTTCGTGGCCACGGTTAATGCCTTCCTCCACCAGACGCCGGGTTGAGTACAGGTGACGGTTTCGCGACAGTACCGCAATTTTCATATTCAGGTCCTTAATGCCGGTTTGCCGGCCAGGTAGGAAGCTTCAGGGTAAACGAGGGAGCGGCCCGCCATGGCGGTACGGCCCAGCAACATCCGGAACCGCATGGAATCCCGGTTTGTCAGTGTCATTTCAATCGGCCAGCTCTGATCACCCACCACCAGGGTGGTCTCAATCACCAGCCGCATTTCTTTGTGGCCACCGGAATCCGACACCGTTCGCTCATCCAGCACTTTGGCATCGCATTCCACCACGTGGTGCAGATCGTTCTGAACGGGATGAACCCAGAACTTCACTCTGCGCTCTCCGTTCTCCGTGTAGGGTTCGGTGCGAAAGGTGTGCAGGCACGATGTGCGCGCACCGGTATCCACTTTCGCCTTGATGCGGCCAATATCCAGATCCGGCAGGGCCACCCATTCCCGCCATCCCAGAGCGATCTTGTTATCGGCCTGGATTGGTTGAGTGGTCTTGATTGCTTCAGTTGTCTCGCGCGACATCCGGGGAGTCCTTATCTTTCTGTTGTTCCGGGCCCATCAGTTGCACACGGAAGGGCGCGGAATGGCTACCGGCATAAATGCTGGTATGGGGGAACGGAATCTCGATACCCTGCTGGTCCAGTGTTTTCTTGATGGCCACCATCATGCCACCACGGCCCTCGAAGAATTTGTCTTTAGGAACCCAGAAAGAAAACTGAAGATCCACCGATGACGCACCAAAACCGGTGACCAATACAAAGGGTTTTGGCTCTTCCAGGCAAACCGAATTCTTCTCAGCAAGCTCCAGTAGCAGATCACTGACACGCTCCACATCTTCCGCGTAGGCAATACCCACAGTCAGATCAATCCGGCGAATGGGAAAGCGGGAGCGGTTTACCAACCGGGTCTTGATCAGTGTCTCATTGGGGATTCGCACATACAGGTTGTCCGGCGTGCGCAGTTTCACACTCAGCAGGTCAATAGAAACGATTTCCCCGATAGTGGCATCCACCTCGATAAAGTCACCAATCTCGAAGGGTTTCTCCATGACCAGGAACAACCCGCTGATGATGTTGGAGGCTGAGGTTTGCGAGGCAAAACCAATGGCGACGGTCAGGATACCGGCGGCACCCAGTACAACCTCGAGAGAAAAACCAGCCTCGCGCAGCGCTGCCATGGCGAACAACATGAAGATTGCATAGAAGAACAACCGGCGAATCATCACCATGTGATGGCGAGACACCCGGCTCTCAACCATGCGGCCAACACTGCGGGCCACCAGTGAACCCAGAACGATACCCAGAGCCAGCAAGAATCCGGCGGACAACCACTGCCCCCAGGCAATCCCATTGATCACCTGTGTTATGGTTGCCTGAATTGCTTCCAACACGTAACTGCTCCTGTAGCGGCTGTTAGCCAAACATATGGTCGAAGGCGCGAACCAGCCTTCGGCCCCGGGCAAGCTTTTCCCGGGCCGGGGCGATGGCTTCGCAAGGGCCAGCCTCAGCAACCACAGACGACGCTATCTGCAGGCTGGCAGAACTCATGTCCGTTTCGCATTCTACAGTGATACCGGGTGTCCACAGCTGCCCTTTCTCGTTGCGATACAGAGACAGCAATGGCGTAGGCATACTGAAACGCTCCAGCAGGAGCGGCTTCTCCCGACTGTTGATGATGGTGACTGGGGTAACCGCCCGCCAGGGCCTTTTGGGTACCGCTTCCAGCGCTAATCGCCCATATGTCGACGAGGCGTAACACAACTCACCCTCACGGGTATTCCGGCCAAGCCAGGTCAGGGAAGGTGGCGCCAGCGGGATTTCCGCCAATTCCAGCCGCTCTTCACCCACGCAGACTTTCATCCAGAGTGCGGTTCCCACGTAGAGAACGCAACGGGCGCCAGGCGGAATTGTCAGGGGCTGAAAAGGACGAATCACCGTTGGCAGGCTGGCCATGGCTGGATAAAAACTCACCACGCCGTTGTCGCTGGAGCGAACGAAACGCTGAGCAGCAATCTCGGCCGAAGGCAGAGTGTAGCCGGTGGTTTCCAGCCAGTGCTGGGGATCAGACTCGACGTCAATTTTCTCTTCCCGAATCTGCCACTCCCGATCCAACAGGGTCACCCATAATCGTTTATGGCCAAGCTGGTGCTGCTGTGTCTGGCCCGAAGCCAGTTGGTATGGGTGTGCCCAGACACCGTCGCGCTGGCTTTCGGTAGCTTCAATCATGCCGAGAAAAAGGCTCCTGTTTCGTATACGGCTAGTCTGCTTAACTATAATCCAATCCGGTAGTTGCAGCGAATATACAAGCCAATGATTTATCGCCTGTAATTTCACCTATGCTTCACATTCAGGGGTACGCTTCCCAATGACAGAACTGGTCTGGTTCCGCAACGACCTCCGCCTGGCCGACAACGCCGCCCTCACTGCCGCCTGCGCCCGCAGCAAACCCGTGAAGGCCTGTTTCCTGGTGACGCCGGGGCAATGGCAGGAGCACGACTGGTCCGCCGCGCGGGTGCAGTTCGTGCTTGAGCACGCCAATGTTCTGGCCCGCCAGCTGGCCAAGCTGGGCATTACCCTGTCATTTCTTTACGCGGACACCTTTGCTGAAAGCCTCGACAAGCTGGAGGCATTCTGCAAACAACACCAGATTGCAGGCCTGCACTTCAATGAAGAGTACGGCGTCAACGAGCGCCGCCGAGACAAACAGGCCCACGACCGGCTGACGAACCTGGGTATTCGGGTTGCCAAGTACCGGGACCAGACCGTGGCCCCGGTGGGCCAGATTCTGACCCAGCAGAACGAACCCTATTCGGTTTTCACTCCCTTCTCCCGGCGCTGGCGCAGCTGGATAGAGGAAACCCAGCCCACCCTGTACCCGGCGCCGTCGTCCATGGGGCCAGAGGTAGAAGCCGAGCAAACCGACACCCTGCCCGCACCGTTCAAAGATGCACCGAAACCCTTGGTGGCCAACGGCGAAGACGCCGCCCATCAGCAACTGGATAATTTCCTGGAAGAACGGGCAAAAGGCTACAAAGACAACCGGGATTTCCCGGCGGTGGACGGCACCAGCCAACTCTCGCCTTATCTGGCCAATGGCGTATTATCCGGCCGCCAGTGCCTGATTGCCGCACGGCAGTCCGGCATCTCCGGCGACGGCATCGAGACGTGGATCAATGAAATCGCCTGGCGCGATTTTTACGTTCACATTCTTTACCACTATCCGCGCGTCAGCATGCATCGTGCATTCAAACCGGAAACAGAAGCGCTGGTATGGAACGAGCCGGGCGAACACTTTGAGGCCTGGAAGGAGGGCCGAACCGGCATTCCCATTGTGGATGCTGCCATGCGCCAGCTGAAGCAATCCGGCTGGATGCATAACCGTCTGCGGATGATCACTGCGATGTTCCTGACCAAGAACCTGTTTATCGACTGGCGGCTGGGCGAAGCCTGGTTCATGCAGAATCTGGTGGATGGTTTTCTGGCGTCCAATAATGGCGGCTGGCAGTGGAGTGCCTCAACGGGCACCGATGCAGCACCTTATTTCCGGGTATTCAACCCTGTCACCCAGAGCGAGCGGTTTGATCCAACTGGAGAGTTTATCCGCCAGTGGGTGCCTGAACTGGCCAAGCTGGATAACAAACGGATTCATGAGCCATCCAAGGGCGGAGTTATCCCGAAAGGCTATCCCAGACCGATCGTCGATCTGAAAGAGAGCCGGAAAGAGGCCATTGCGAGATTTCAGGCTTTGAAGGATTGAGACTTTGGAGTCTTACTGCCGGTCAGGGTTGGGGACGGCCTTTCCAAAACACGCCGAGAATACGTCCCTGTAGGCTCCGCTCCGCCATCCATGGCTCCGCAGGGTTTTGGAAAGGCCGTTCCCAACCCTGACCTACTCTTGAGCTAGCCGGCACAAACCGGGCAATGGAGGTCCTTCGCCAGCTTCATTTCCCGCCATTCCATCTGCCAGGCATCGAGGATTAGCAAACGACCTACCAATGGTTTACCCACTTCCGAGATAACCTTTATTGCTTCCATGGCCTGAGCTGAACCGATCATGCCTACCAACGGGGCAATAACACCGGCTTCGGAACAA
The DNA here is from genome assembly GCF_050707965.1 of Marinobacter sp. KM021. Classification (NCBI taxonomy): domain Bacteria; kingdom Pseudomonadati; phylum Pseudomonadota; class Gammaproteobacteria; order Pseudomonadales; family Marinobacteraceae; genus Marinobacter; species Marinobacter sp. KM021. Next base: position 121,250 of record NZ_CP136129.1, on the reverse strand, counting down.
GTCAGGTCTTCATTGCCTTGCTCAGGATACAGACAATGGTAACAAGGACTATCCGCCTGCCGCGGATCGTAAACAGACAACTGCCCTTCACCACGGATGGCAGCACCGGATACCAGCGGGACCTTGTTGGCGACCGAAGCCCGATTCAGGGCAAAGCGGGTATTGAAGTTGTCGGTGCAATCGAGGACCAGAGTGGATTCGGCAACCAGCTGTTTGAGGTCGTCGCCATCCACCCGCCGATTCACCGCATTAACGGTGATCTCCGGGTTAATCGCCCTTACCCGCTCCGCCAGGCGCTCCGCTTTTGAATCGCCAAGCCAGCTCTGCTCAAACGCAATCTGCCGTTGCAGGTTAGCCAGTTCGATCTGGTCGTCGTCTACCAGGGTCAGATGGCCAACGCCGGCTGAGCCCAGATACAACGCAACCGGGCACCCCAAACCACCGGCGCCGATGACCAGCACATGGGCGGCCTTGAGTTTTTCCTGGCCGGCGATGTCGAACCGGGGCATCAGGATCTGGCGGCTGTATCGGAGCAGTTCTTCGTCGCTGAGCATGAGAGATCTCGCTACTGGTCGCTGGCAGGTTTCCGGGCCAGGGTCATTCGGTCATTTCCGCCGTAGTCCCGGCGGGTTTCTATGTTGCGCCATCCGGCTGCGGCAAACAAATTCCGAACAGCTTCACCCTGGTCGTAACCGTGTTCCAGCAGCATCCAGCCATCGGGGTTCAGGTGTTGGAGGCCTTCGGCGACCAGCAACCGGATGTCATCCAGGCCATCATCGCCCGCCACCAACGCGGATGGTGGTTCAAAGCGCACGTCGCCTTCGTGCAGGTGACGGTCACTGACGGGTATATAGGGAGGGTTGGAGATCAGCAGGTCAAAGCCACTTTCGGGGATCTGGTCGAACCAGTGACTCTGCACTACGGTGATCGGCAGTTGCAGGGAGCGGCTGTTTTCCCGGGCCAGTTCGACAGCCTCCTCAATACGATCGCTGGCCATGATCTGCCACCCAGGCTTTTCACTGGCCAATGCCAGGGCAATGGCACCGGTACCGGTACCAAGATCCAGCGCGCGGGCGTTGTCAGGCAAAGGCAATTCCAGCGCGGTTTCCACCAGGCATTCGGTGTCTGGCCGGGGAATCAGGGTGGAAGGGCTGACTTTCAGGGGCAAGGACCAGAATTCCTGCTGCCCCAGCAGGTAGGCGATGGGTAAGCCCTTGACCCGTTCAGCCACCAATTCGCGAAACGCTTGCGCCTGATCAGGGGCAACTTCCCGCTCGGGCCAGGCGCGGAAGCTGGTACGGCCCAGGCCGGTTACGTGGCTCAACAGTAATTCAGCGTCCAGGCGGGGTGAATCGCCACCAATCTGTTCGATGGCGTTATTCAGAAGGGTTTCACAGGTCAGCGAGGACTCACTGCTCATTGGCCAGTTCTGCCAGCAATTCAGCCTGGTGTTCCTGTTGCAGGGGGACCACCACGGCGTCGAGATCCCCGGCAATCACCTCATCCAGCTTGTACAGGGTGAGGTTGATGCGGTGGTCAGTCACCCGACCCTGGGGGAAATTGTAGGTGCGAATACGTTCCGAGCGGTCGCCACTGCCCACCAAACTTTTGCGGGTTTCCGCCATGCTCTTCTGCTGTTTCTCCAGCTCGGCATTCTGCAGCCGGGACGCCAGCAGGCTCAGGGCCTTGGCGCGGTTCTTGTGCTGCGAACGTTCTTCCTGGCACTCCACCACTATGCCGGTGGGCAGGTGGGTAATGCGGATGGCAGAGTCGGTTTTGTTGACGTGCTGGCCACCAGCGCCGGAGGAGCGGAAGGTGTCTACCCGCAAATCAGCTTTGTTGATTTCGATGGCTTCGGATTCATCAGCCTCTGGAATCACCGCCACGGTACAGGCGGAGGTGTGAATGCGGCCCTGGGATTCGGTTTCCGGTACCCGCTGCACCCGGTGGGCTCCAGACTCAAACTTGAGCGTTCCGTAGACGCCATCTCCTGACACCCGGGCGATGACTTCTTTGTAGCCGCCGTGCTCACCCTCGTTCTCGCTCAGCACTTCCACCTGCCAACGGTGTTTTTCCGCATAACGGGAATACATGCGGAACAGGTCGCCGGCAAAAATCGCGGCTTCGTCACCGCCGGTACCGGCGCGCACTTCCAAGAACACATTCTTGGTGTCGTTCGGGTCTTTCGGCAGCATCAATCGCTGCAGTTCTTCATCAAGCTCTTCACTACGCGCTTCGGCGGCGGCCAGCTCTTCTTCCGCCATGGCACGCATCTCGGCATCGCCGTCTTTGGCCAGCTCTTTCGCCTCCGCGATATCTTCATGGGATTGGCACCAGGCCTGGAAGCACTTCACCACCGGTTCAATCTCAGCAAATTCCCGGGACAGTTCCCGGAATTTGTCCTGGTTAGCAATCACCGAGGCATCGCTCAACAACGCGTTGACCTCCTCGAACCGTTCAACAAGCTGTTCGAGGCGGGACTGGATCGATGGCTTCATAATTTTTCCGTGGTGGTGGGCTCGTCAGCTTCCAGGGCATCAAGCTGATACAGCTCCCGCAGGCATTCGGTAACTTCGGTGCGGCCCTCGGCCATGGCTTTACGCACTTGCACAGAGGGCTGGTGAAGCAGTTTGTTGGTGAGGCCCCGCGCCAGGCTGCGCAAGACGGTCTCGGGATCAACGCCGTTGCGTAGAGCACGCAGGGCCTTTTCAGATTCGACATCCCGCAGCAGTTCGGCACGCTGGCGGAACACCTTCAGGGTAGAGACCGCATCCAGGGCCCGGAGCTGATCCAGGAATTCCTGCACGCCACTGCTGATCAGGTTCTCGGCTTCGCGGGCAGCACCTTCACGGGAGCGGATGTTTTCTTCGATTACCTGCCGCAGATCGTCGACGGTATAAAGATACACATCGGCCAGCGACCCAACCTCCGGCTCAATATCCCGGGGTACCGCAATGTCGACCATAAAGAACGGGCGATGCTTGCGCTTCTTCAACGCGCGCTCCACCGCACCCTTGCCAAGTATTGGCAACGGGCTGGCCGTGGAGGAAATGATGATGTCGACGTCCGCCAGGTGATCGGGAATTTCCGACAGCACAATGCCCTTGCCACCGTGCAGTTCGGCCAGCGCCTGGGCTCGTTCCAGGGTGCGATTGGCGACCAGGAAGTCTCTCACGCCGGCATCGGCCAGGTGGCGGGAGACCAGTTCAATGGTTTTGCCCGCGCCAATCAGCAACGCCTTGTTGCGGGACATGTCGGCAAAGATATGATGCGCCATGCTGACAGAGGCATAGGCCACTGAAACAGGGTTTTCCCCGATGGCTGTCTGGGTTCGAACCCGCTTGGCTACCGAGAACGTCTGCTCAAACAGGCGGGACAGGAAAGAGCCGGTGGCACCGTGCTCGCGGGCCAGGGAGTAGGCATCCTTTAACTGCCCGAAGATCTGCGGTTCGCCCAGCACCATGGAATCCAGCCCCGCCGCTACGCGCATCATATGGCGAACGGCCTCGGAATCCCGGTGAACGTAGAGCACTTCTTCCAGGTCGGCCACATCCAGCTCGTGAAAACCGGCCAACCAGCGCAGCACCGTGGGCGCGCAGTCGTCGTCCCCGGCCAGATAAAGCTCCGTGCGGTTGCAGGTAGACAGAATAGCCGCTTCGCTGGCACCGGACGCCGCCCGGAGTTCCGAGAAGGCTTCCGCCATCCGCTCCGGGGTAAAAGCCACACGTTCGCGGATCTCCACGGGTGCGGTTCGGTGATTGATTCCCAGTGTCAGCAATGCCATTTCGAGGTTAAAAAACCTTATGCCAGTCGTGGATCATATTGTGCCATTCTACCGGTGAGGGCCACCGCCTGCCACCCGAAAACACGCCGCCTTCGGGAACTGCGGACAGGTTGGGCAAGTTATAATGCTTATGCCATTATAGAGGCTCGGCCACGGCCTAAACCCGATCTGCCTCAATTCTACGGCAGAACAGAACATACTCTGACGTACTGCCGACAGCACACGGGAAGTTGCATGCAAAAATCCGCACCGTATCTGGTTACCAGCCTGCTGGCCTTCACCATTGCCGCCCTGCCCGGCTGCGCCAGCTTTTCCGAAACAAAAGAAACGAAGGCTGATGAACCAACTCCCATAGCGGTCACCCCGACGCCACAGGAAGAGATTCGTTATGCGGATTTCGAGCCAGAAGTGCTTTACCAACTCCTGGCGGCGGAGATTGCCGCCCAGCGAGGGCGCTACGACGTAACCCTGGTCAACTACCTGCAGGCAGCCAAAACCTCTAAAGATCGCGGCGTTATCACCCGTGCCATGCGCATTGCCCAGTCCCTGAATGCCGACAACGCGCAGCAGCAACTGGCAGAGCTATGGCTGCAACTGGAGCCCGACAACCTGCTGGCACACCGGGTTTCCGCGATTCAGGCGGTCAAACGCCAGGATCTTGAAACCGCTCTGGTCCATATGGAACACATTATGGAGCAGGGAGAGGACGCTGACTTTGACAGCTTGGCGGCGATGTCTGCCAACCTGCCACCGGCCCAGCAACGGGAACTGCTGCAGCTCTATGAGCGACTGGCTAAACGGCACCCGGGCAATCCCGAGCTTGAGTACAGCATTGCCCTGCTCCTGAAAATCACCGGCGCCCCGGAGCAAGCCCTGGAACGCATTGAGCGGCTCACCAATCAGCAACCCAACTTCCAGCCCGCCATCGCTCTCAAAGGCGACCTGCTATACCAGACCGGCCAAACAAGAGAAGCCCTGACTTACCTGACCACAAACACCCGGCGATTCCCCGCCAACCGGCAACTGGGCACGCTTTACGGCCGCATCCTGATTAACGAAGGAGAGCTTCAGGCTGCCCAGGACGAGTTCGAGCGACTGGTCAAACGCTACCCCCAGACCCCGGGGCTGCGGCTGTCGTTCGCTCTGGTTGCCCTGGAAAATCGCCAGCCGGAGCTGGCTAAAGAGGAGCTTACGGAACTGATCGAACAGGGCCACCACACCGATGAAGCCAGCTACTACCTTGGCCGCATAGAGGAAGATGCGGGCAACATCACCCACGCCATCGGTTACTATATGAGCGTAGAAGGCGGAAACTACTTCTTCCCCGCCCTCGCCAGGGCAAGTGAACTGCAAGCCGAGACAGGGGATCTGGATAGCGCACTTGCCAAGATTGACACATTGAGGGATTCAAACCCGGGGCAGGCTGAGAACTTCTGGCTCCTTGAAGTCAACCTGCTGCTCGACCAGCAGCGCGAACAAGACGCCATGGCAGCCGCCAACCATGCCCTTGAGGCCTTTCCTGAAAACATTCAGGTCCGTTACGCCCGAGCCATGCTGCACGACTCTCTCGGCAACACCGAACTGGCGGAAGAGGACCTCAGGGCCATATTATCGAATCAACCAGACAACGCGGTGGCGCTGAATGCGCTCGGGTATATCCTGACCATTCGTACCGAGCGCCTGGATGAAGCCCGCAGTTACATCGAACAGGCACTGGCCCTGGATCCGAATAATCCCGCCATTCTCGACAGCATGGGCTGGGTACTGTTTCGCCAGGGCGACACCGAAGCCGCCCTCGAATACCTGGCCGACGCCTGGGCCGCCTACCCGGACCCGGAAGTAGCCGCCCATTACGGTGAAGCCCTCTGGGTCAGCGGAAATGAAGAACAGGCTCGCGTGATCTGGGAAGAAGGCCTGGAACAGAATCCGGACCACGACATTCTGATTGAAACCATCCAACGCCTGACCGGCAACGGAAACTCCTGATGTTGAAGAATCTGTTCGCCGCCCTGTTGGTACTTGGCGTGCTGGGCGGCTGCACCACCATTCAGCTGGAACCGCTCCCGGAAGGCATGACCGACCAGCCCCCAGCCAACTGGGCCGAACGGTCCCGCACACTGGGTCAATTCAATCACTGGCAGCTTTCCGGGAAACTTGCGGTGCGCCAACCGTCCGATAGCGGCACCGCCGTCATTAATCACTGGGAACAGCAAGGCGAGCAATATGACCTGGCATTGTCATCATCCTTTCTCGGAATGGGTAGCACCAACCTGCGCGGAACACCGGGATTTCTCGAACTGCAACTGGCTAACGGCGACACCTACCAATCATCGAACCCGGAACAGCTGGTACAGGCCGCAACCGGCTGGCAGCTGCCCATTGACAGCCTGACCTGGTGGATTCGTGGCCTGCCGGCACCAGACGGCAATTTCCGGTTATTGTTCGATGACCAGCAACGGCTAGCCATCATTCGCCAGGACGGCTGGGAAATACGCTACGATCGCTGGCAGGCGTTCATTGAAGACCTGCCTCAGCTCCCCGCCCGAATCACCGCCCTGAAGGACGACAAGCGCGTTCGAGTGGTGATCAGTGACTGGCAGAGAAAGGACTGAGCACATGAGCAACAGCATTACCCTGCCCTCGCCGGCCAAGCTCAATCTGTTCCTGCACATCGTGGGCAGACGACCCGATGGCTATCACGAACTACAAACCCTGTTTCAGTTTCTCGATTACGGCGACGAGATCACCTTCACCCTGACCCCGGGGGATGCCCGCATACGCCTTGAGGAACCGGTTCCCGGGGTACCTGACGACGACAACCTCATTATTCGCGCAGCCCGTGCCCTGGCCGAACGCGCCAGCCATGCATTGCCCGGCGTGACGATCCGCATTCAAAAACGACTTCCCATGGGCGGCGGCCTCGGGGGCGGCAGCTCCAACGCCGCGACCACCCTGGTGGCACTGAACCACCTCTGGGAACTGCATCTTGATGAAAACGAGCTTGCCGAGCTGGGCCTGGATCTGGGCGCCGATGTACCGGTGTTCGTTCGCGGCCGCTCCGCCATTGGCGAAGGGGTGGGTGAAAAGCTCACGCCCGCCAATCCGCCGGAAGACTGGTTTGTGGTCCTCAAGCCTGACTGCGAAATAAACACCGGGAAGATTTTTTCGGAAGAAGGGTTGACAAGGGACACCCCAAAAATGAAAATAGCGCCCGCTTTTGAGGGAGACGCCTCGAGGTACCGAAACGACTGTGAGGATGTAGTTCGAAAACTGTATCCTGAGGTTAACAAGAGCCTGGAATGGCTTTCACAATTCGGACCTGCAAGATTAACCGGAACCGGGGCTTGCATTTTTGGACGTTTCCCGACAGAATCCGCAGCCCGGATTATCTGGGAAAGCAAACCCTCCGGCATCACGGGGTTCGTAGCTAAAGGGGTGAACCATTCACCTCTGCACAAAAAGCTGACAGAGCTGAAATGATGCCAAGAAAGCACGATGATATTGGGGTGTCGCCAAGTGGTAAGGCAACGGGTTTTGATCCCGTCATGCGCAGGTTCGAATCCTGCCACCCCAGCCACCTTTCTCCCGCTTCTTCTGAATCAAACGCCGATACTGAGAAGGATGCTGTCGTGTCCAAATTGATGATCTTCGCTGGCAATGCCAACCCTGAACTGGCGCGCGATATTGCCAGGAAACTGCATATTCCCATGGGCCAGGCCACCGTTGGCCGTTTCAGCGATGGTGAGACCACCGTTGAGATCAATGAAAATGTTCGTGGTCACGACGTTTTCATTATCCAGCCCACCTGCTACCCCACCAACGACAACCTGATGGAACTGATCGTGATGGCCGACGCCCTGCGCCGCGCTTCCGCCACACGGATCACCGCCGTTATCCCTTACTACGGATACGCCCGCCAGGATCGTCGCGTTCGCTCTACCCGGGTAGCCATCAGCGCCAAAGTGGTTGCTGACATGATTTCCAGCATCGGCGTCGACCGTGTGCTGACCGTCGACCTCCACGCTGACCAGATTCAGGGCTTCTTCGACATCCCGGTGGACAACATCTACGCCACCCCGGTGTTGCTTGAAGACATCGAAAAGCAGCGGTTCGAAAACTTTGTCGTGGTATCTCCGGATGTAGGCGGTGTTGTACGTGCCCGCGCCGTTGCCAAGCGTCTGGATGATGCCGACCTGGCCATCATCGACAAACGCCGCCCGAAGGCCAACGTTTCCCAGGTAATGCACATCATCGGTGACGTCAAAGACAAAACCTGCATTCTGGTTGACGACATCGTCGATACCGCCGGTACCCTGTGCAAGGCAGCCAACGCCCTGAAAGAGCACGGCGCCTCCCGCGTAGTCGCCTATATTACCCACCCGGTGCTGTCCGGCCCGGCTGTCGAGAATATCAACAACTCGGAGCTGGACGAACTGGTGGTGTGCGACACCATTCCACTGGGTGACAAAGCCAAAAATTGTGCTAGAATCCGCCCCCTCAGCATGGCTGGACTGCTTGCGGAATCGATTCGTCGCGTAAGCAACGAAGAGTCCATCAGCGCCATGTTTGAGAACGTCTGAACGGGCCAAGCTCCGTAACACTCAGACTTTAAAGGCAGTTTTCGGGTCGGGAGTCCAACAGGGCTCCCGACTCTTTTAGTCGATCGGAAAAATCCGGTCATTCAAAGAACTCATCTGTCCCGAGCCTGGTCGCGGGCCGTTCAGATGAACAACGAGGTACATACCATGTCTCAGGAATTCCTTATTGAAGCATTTCCTCGTGACGATCAGGGGAAAGGTGCGAGCCGCCGCCTGCGTCGCGAAGAGCGTAAAATCCCGGCCATCATCTACGGTGGCGGAAAAGACGCAACGCCGGTCTCCATCTGGCACAACGAGCTGAAAAAGGCCCTCGAAAACGAAGCCTTCTTCTCTCACATTCTGACCATCGACATTCAGGGCAAAAAAGAAAGCGTGATCCTGAAGGATCTGCAGCGCCACCCGTACAAGCTGCTGCTGACCCACGCCGACTTCCTGCGCGTAGACAAGGATCACGAGATCCACGTTAACGTACCGCTGCACTTCCTGAACGAAGACACAGCGCCGGCGGTTAAGCTTCAGGGTGGTATTGTTTCCCACACCATGACCGAAGTGGAAGTTATCTGCCTGCCGCAGAACCTGCCTGAGTTCATCGAAGTTGACCTGACTGACGTCGCCATGGACCAGGTTGTCCACCTGAGCGACCTGAAACTGCCGAAAGGCGTTCGTGTTGCTGCCCTGCTGCAGGGTGAAGACCACGACCAGCCGGTTGCCTCTATCCACAAGCCGAAAGGTGCCAAGGCGGACGACGCCGCGGACGCCGAAGGCGAGGAAGGCGGCGAGGAGTAATCACTCCGGGGGCAAAGGCGAATGGCACAGGATATTGTCATGGTGGTTGGCCTGGGAAATCCCGGCGCCGACTACGAGAATACCCGCCACAACGCCGGCGCTCTGTTCGTCGAAGCGCTGGCCCGCCATGCGGGCCAGACGCTACGCCCCGAACGGAAGTACCACGGGCTTTACGCCCGCATTCAGTGGCAGGGTCTCGACCTGCACCTCCTGAACCCCAGCACGTTCATGAACCGCAGCGGCATTGCCATCAAGGCCCTCGCGGACTTCTTCAAGATCTCTCCTGAACAGATTCTGGTTGCCCACGACGAGCTCGACCTGCCTCCCGGCACGGCCAAACTCAAGAAAGGCGGCGGTCACGGTGGTCATAATGGCCTGCGGGACACCATTGCCCACCTCGGCACCAACGACTTCCAGCGACTACGCCTCGGCATCGGCCATCCCGGCGACAGCCGTAAGGTCACCGGTTTTGTACTGGGCCGACTCGGCAAACTGGAAACCGAGCAGCTGAGCGCCGTGTTCGACGAAGTCATGCGGGTTTTGCCAGACGCCGCCAACGGCAAACTGGCTGCCGCCATGAACCGGTTACACAGTTTCAAACCGACCCCCTGAGCAAGGCACATCCCCTTACTCGCACCCGTACCGATACCCCGGTATAATCCGCCCAAATTTTTCAGTTCCAGCAGAGGCATTCCATGGGATTTAACTGCGGCATCGTCGGCCTTCCCAACGTCGGCAAATCTACCCTGTTCAACGCACTGACCAAAGCCGGCATCGGCGCAGAGAACTTCCCGTTCTGCACCATCGAACCCAACGCCGGCGTGGTGGCCATGCCCGACCCACGCCTGACCAAACTGGCCGAAATCGTAAAGCCCGAGCGAGTCGTGCCCACCACCATGGAATTTGTCGACATCGCCGGCCTGGTCGCCGGCGCCTCCAAAGGCGAAGGCCTGGGCAACCAGTTCCTGGCCAACATCCGCCAGACCGACGCCATTGCCCATGTAGTGCGCTGCTTCGAAGACGGCAACGTCATCCACGTGGCCAACAAAGTTGACCCGGCATCTGACATTGAAGTGATCAACACCGAGCTGGCGCTGGCCGACCTGGACACCGTCGAGAAAGCTATCAAGCGCGTGCAGCGGGTAGCCAAGAGCGGCGACAAAGAGGCCAAGGCCCAGCTGGAAATGTTCGAGAAGCTGCTGCCGGTGCTGAATGAAGGCAAACCGGTGCGCAGCATGGGCCTGGACAAAGACCAGATGGCCCTGGTACGCGAGCTGTGCCTGCTCACCGTCAAGCCCACCATGTACATCGCCAACGTGAATGAAGACGGCTTCGAGAACAACCCACACCTGGACAAGGTTCGCGAAATTGCCGCCTCCGAGAACGCGGTGGTAGTACCCATCTGCAACAAGATGGAAGCCGAAATCTCTGAACTAGAAGACGAAGAAAAGGCCATGTTCCTCGATGAAATGGGCATGGAAGAGCCCGGCCTGGACCGCGTGATCCGCGCCGGTTACGGCCTGCTGGGCCTGCAAACCTACTTCACCGCAGGCGTAAAGGAAGTGCGCGCCTGGACGGTTAAAATCGGCGCTACCGCCCCCCAGGCTGCCGGCGTTATTCACACCGACTTCGAACGCGGCTTCATCCGCGCCGAAGTCATCAGCTACGACGATTTCGTGCAGTACAACGGCGAAGCCGGCGCCAAGGATGCCGGCAAATGGCGCCTGGAAGGCAAGGAATACATCGTTAAGGATGGCGACGTAATTCACTTCCGGTTTAACGTGTAATTTTTCCGGATTTTTGGCCCCAAAGCCTTGACACCTTGGACCCAAATACCGAAAATACGCGCCTCGTTTGGGGCACGCCTCGATCGAAATGGCAAGGTAGCTCAGTTGGTTAGAGCACAGCACTCATAATGCTGGGGTCGGCGGTTCGACTCCGCCCCTTGCTACCAGTATTCTTAAAGGCCCGGTTCGAAAGATCCGGGCTTTTTTCGTTCTGGCCCAACCCCGTTGAGAGCCCGATTGCGTGTTTTACAGCACAGGATAGCAGCCATGCCGGAATCCCTCGTGTCAGGACTGTCGCTGGATCGCCTCGAGCGCATCAGCCGGCACTTTGAACAGAACTACATCCAGCCCGGCAAGCTACCCGGTTTTACAGCACTGGTTGCGCGACACGGCAAGATTGTCTGGCGTGAGGCCAGAGGGCTCAGAGATATAGAGCGAAACCTGCCCTTGGAAAGGGATACAGTGTTCCGCATCTATTCCATGACCAAGCCCATCACCAGCATCGCCATGATGCAGCTTTACGAACAGGGCAAGTTCCTTATGAACGACCCAGTACACAAGTACATTCCGGCCTGGCGCAACCTGCGGGTTTACAAGGGTGGCCGCTACCCGGATTTCAAAACCGAGCCGGCAGCTACCACCATGACCATCCGGGACTTGATGACCCACACCTCAGGGCTGACCTACGGTTTCACCGAGCGAACCGAAGTGGATGCCGCCTACCGCCAACTGAAGCTGGATGGCAGCTCCATCCTGACTCTGGACAAGCTGGTGGATCGGCTGGCCGACCTGCCACTGGAGTTTTCCCCCGGGACCGCCTGGAACTACTCGGTGTCTACAGATGTGATCGGCTACCTGGTCCAGCTGCTCTCCGGCCAACCGCTGGATGACTATTTCCAGGAGCATATATTCAAACCACTGGGTATGACCGAGACGGGCTTCCAGGTGCGCCCAGACCAGCAAGACAGGTTTGCCGCCTGCTACCTGCATCAACCCGGCGATACCATGAAACTGCAGGATGACCCGCAGCGCTCGAAATATCTCAAGCAGCCCCGCTTCCTTTCTGGCGGTGGCGGGTTGGTCTCCACCATTGATGACTATTACCGGTTTGCCCAGGCCTTGTGCCAGGGTGGCGAGTATCAGGGCCAGCGGATTATCGGGCGAAAGACCCTTGAGTTCATGCGCCTGAACCAATTGCCCGGGGGCAAGGATCTGCCGGCGCTCTCCATTGGTGGCTTCAGCGAAACGCCCTACGCGGGCAGCGGCTTCGGACTGGGCTTTTCGGTCAAAACCGATGTCGCCAAATCCGCCACTATCGGCTCAGAAGGCGAGTTCGGCTGGGGTGGGCTGGCCAGCACCAGTTTCTTTGTCGATCCGGTGGAGGACATGGTGGTGATTTTCATGACTCAGCTAATGCCCTCTTCCTCTTATGCGATACGTCAGGAACTCAGAGCTCTGGTATACGGAGCCCTGGACTGATCTATGGCGATTGACAGGCATCATCCTCTTCTGGAAACCTCTGTGCCATACTTCAGGACCTCAAACCAATAACGAACAAACCACCAGCAAGGAATGTTGTGATGAAAGCGGAAACCCTCGCACTGCACGCCGGCTTCAAGAGCGACCCGACCACCAAGGCCGCCACCACACCCATTTACCAGACCACATCCTACACCTTCGACGACACCCAGCACGGTGCCGATCTGTTTGATCTGAAGGTTCAGGGCAACATCTATACCCGCATCATGAACCCGACCAACGCGGTTCTGGAAGAGCGCATGGCGGCGCTGGAAGGCGGTATCGGGGCCCTGGCCGTGGCCTCCGGCATGGCTGCGATCACCTATGCCCTGCAGACCATCTGTAAAGTGGGCAATAACATCGTCAGCACCAGCCAACTCTATGGCGGCACCTACAACCTGTTCGCCCACTCCCTGCCCAACCAGGGTATCGAGTGCAAGATGGTGCCCCACGATGATTTTGCGGCGGTGGAAAACGCCATCGACGACCAGACCCGCGCCCTGTTCTGTGAGTCTATCGGCAACCCGGCCGGCAACGTGGTGGATATCCAGAAGTGGGCGGAGATTGCACACAAGCACGGCATTCCGCTGATTGTCGATAACACCGTCGCCACCCCGTTCCTGTGCCGACCGTTTGAGCATGGCGCCGATATCGTCATTCACTCCCTGACCAAGTACATCGGCGGCCACGGCACCACTGTAGCGGGTATTGTGGTGGATTCCGGCAAGTTTGACTGGAAAGCCAGTGCCGACAAGTTCCCGATGATGAACCAGCCAGACCCGTCCTACCATGGTGTGGTTTACACCGAAGCCCTGGGCGAAGCCGCTTTTATCGGCCGCTGCCGCGTGGTGCCACTGCGTAACACCGGGTCTGCCCTGTCGCCATTCAACGCTTTCCTGATCATGCAGGGCCTGGAAACCCTGGCCCTGCGCATGGAGCGCCATTGCGACAACGCCCAGAAGGTTGCCCAGTTCCTGCAGGATCACCCCGCCGTGGAGTGGGTGAACTACGCCGGCCTGGCCAACAGCCCCTACAAGGCCACCTGTGACAAGATCTGCGGCGGCAAGGCCTCCGGCATTTTGAGCTTTGGCATCAAGGGCGGCCGCGAGGCCGGCGCCAGGTTTATCGATGCGCTGGACATGATCCTGCGCCTGGTAAACATTGGCGACGCCAAATCCCTGGCTTGCCACCCGGCCACCACCACCCACCGCCAGCTCAACGCAGACGAGCTGAAGAGTGCCGGTGTCAGTGAAGACCTGGTGCGCCTGTCTATCGGCATTGAACACGTAGACGACATCATTGCCGACATCACCCAGGCCCTGGACAAATCCCAGGCTTGATAACCATCAACCGGGTACGACCAAAGTCGTGCCCGGTTACCCCGTGATTGCCCGTATCTGCCTTGTAACTGCTCGCCCCGCCGATTAACCTTTAAAGTTCTCCATACCTTTTCTGCGAGAGTCTCCGGCCCAATGAGCGAAAGCGCAAAGCCCCGTATTACCAGTGGTTCCAAATTCCGTAACGAACACGGCTTTTCCGCCATCAAGGACGGCGTGAAACGAACGGCCGCCAGCACGGAAGACAAGCCCCTGGAGCGCAAGCCAAAATGGCTGAGAGCGCGTATGCCCGGTGGCGAACGTTACGATGCCGTGCGCCGGAATGTATCGGAACACCGCCTGAGCACCGTATGCCAGGAATCCCACTGCCCCAACATCGGCGAATGCTGGACCAACGGTACCGCCACCATCATGGTGATGGGCTCGGTGTGCACCCGGGCCTGTAAGTTTTGCGCGGTCGACACCGGCAACCCCAAAGGCTGGCTGGACCCGGAGGAGCCTGAGAACACCGCCAAGTCTGTGGAGCTGATGGGCCTGCGCTACATCGTTCTGACCTCGGTAGACCGGGACGATCTGGACGACGGTGGTGCAGCGCACTACGCCGCCTGCGTCTCTGCCATCAAACATCGCACCCCGGAAGTGGCCGTTGAAGCCCTGACCCCGGATTTTGACGCGGTGATGAGCGACGTGGAAAAAGTGGTGGATTCCGGCCTGGACGTGTTCGCCCAGAACGTCGAAACCGTCAAACGCCTGACTCACCGCGTGCGCGACCCCCGGGCCGGTTACGAGAAAACCCTGAGCGTGCTGGCCCACGCCAAGAAGCACCGACCAGACGTACTTACCAAGACCAGCCTGATGCTCGGCCTGGGTGAAACCGAAGAAGAAATCCTGGCAACCATGGATGACCTGCGGGCCATTGGCGTCGACATTCTTACCCTTGGCCAGTACCTTCGCCCCACTCCCAACCATCTGCCGGTGGAACGCTACGTGACCCCGGAAGAGTTCAACCGTTACCGCGACATCGGCCTGGAGAAGGGCTTCATGGAAGTGCCATCAGGCCCCATGGTGCGCTCCAGCTATCGGGCTGACCGGGTGTTCGACAAGAACAACCTGGGGCTGGCCGTGCCCGACGTCCCGCAGGCGAGCAACGCCATGCAGATTCCCGTTAAAGCCATCGACTGAGGCGCCCATGCTGACACTGCTGCGCAATGCCCGGCTGAAGTACAAGTTCTGGTTGCTGAATATTGTAGTGTTTGCTGTGCTCTGCCTGCTGGTGCTTTACGCCATGCAGCTGATCGCTGACCAGTCTGGTGCGACCTTCTCACAGGTGTTTGCCGACACCGCACCGGGGTTTGCCCTGGTGGTTGCCGTGCTTATGGCACTTGAGATGGCCGGCTCCCAATTGCTGATTTCCTTTATAGAGCGGCACATACACCGCCTCAAAGACACCATGGTGTCGGTTCAGGCCAGCGGCAATCTCAGTGAGCGGGCGCCGGTGGATTCCACCGATGAGATCGGCGAGATGGCTACCGCTTTCAATGCCATGCAGGATCGTACCGTCGAGGTTGTTCGCAGCATGAAGGAGGCTATCGAACGGCTGAACCGGGAGGTTCAGGAACTGACGCTCGCGGCCGAATCCCGGCGAGATGATCTGGCCCGCCAACAAGCTGGCGCTGATCGCTCTGCCGAAGTGATCGAAACCATGCTGCAGAGTTTCGTCGGCATTGCCGAGCAGTCTGGCATTGCCAAAACCCTGTCCCACGAAGCCCGCGACACCGCCCTTGCCGGCCAGGAACGCGTGGGCAGGAGCGCCGATAGCATTCGCCAGCTGGAACAGGTTATCCGCAACTCCGCCAGCAGCGTCGAATCCCTGGCCGAGAACAGCCAGGCCATTGGCCAGACCATCACCGAAATCAAGGGTATTGCCGAGCAGACCAACCTGCTGGCACTGAATGCTGCCATTGAAGCCGCCCGGGCCGGAGAGCAGGGCCGGGGCTTTGCCGTGGTCGCGGATGAAGTTCGCAAACTGGCCCAACGGGTGCAGGACTCCACCGACCAGATCCAGACCAGACTGGACAAGTTGCTGGCGGCCATGAATACCTCGGTACAGCAGATGACCGGCAGCTCAGAGAGCGCTGCCCGCTGCGTGGAGGAGTCGGAACTGGGGCGCCAGGCACTGGAAGCCATCAATGAAGTGGTTACCCGCATTGACCGGACCAACCAGGAAATCGCGGATATGTCCGCCGAACAGACAGCCGGTACCGATGACGTGCTGGCCAATGTCCAGGGTATCCGGGACACCACCCAGAGCATGGTCACCCAGCTTTCCGACAGCGCCGAGATGACCCGTCGACTGAAACACCTGATCGAATCGCTCGAAGACGCGGCATCAAAGGTCAAAGTTCACTGAGGTTTGTGGCACACTCTGCAGTCGTTTTTCGCTGCAGAGTCCTGATACATGAACCGCATCGGTGCCTTTTACGATCGCTTTATCCTTCCCCACCCCTGGATTGTCCTGGTCCTGTTCGGAGCCATCCTGGCCCTGGCAGCCTTGCGCTTTGACCAGTTCCGGCTCGACGCCTCCGCCGAATCGCTGGTGCTTGAGAATGATCGCTCACTGGAAGAGTACCGGCAGGTAAACCGCACCTTCACTACCTCGGACGACTTCCTGGTGGTGACCTACACGCCCCACGAGCCGCTCTTCACCCCGGAAGGCCTGGGCCACCTCAAAGCCCTGCGGGACGAACTGCAGGCGCTGGAAGCCGTCAGCTCGACCAACAGCATCCTGAACGCACCGCTGCTACACAGCCCTGACCTGACGCTGGATACCGTCGACACCGAGATCAAGACCCTGGACGAACACGAGGTTGCCCCGGACACCGCGCGCCAGGCGCTGCTGGACAACCCCATGTACCCGAACCTGTTGCTCAGCGAAGATGCCGGCACCACGGCCATTCAGGTTAACCTGCCCACACCCGAGCGCTATTTCGAGTTGCTGAACCAGCGTGACAACCTGCGGGACAGGGTGAACTCCGGCAACGCCAGCGCCGATGACCAACGGCAACTGGAACAGGTCAGCCAGGAATTCATTCGTTACACCGAATCCCTGGGCAAGGAGAGGGATGCCACCATCAAGAAGGTCCGGGTGATCCTCGATAACCACCGGGAGCACGCCAGCATTCACCTGGGTGGCGTACCGATGATTGTGGCCGATATGATTCGCTTCATTCAGAACGACCTGTCTACCTTTGGCCTGGGTGTACTGGCGTTCCTGCTGCTGACTCTGGCGATTATCTTCCGGCAGTGGCGCTGGGTTCTGGTGCCCCTGTTGTGCTGTGGCTTTACCGTGTGGCTGATGATTGGCTTCCTTGGCTGGGCGCAATGGCCCGTTACCGTCATCTCATCCAACTTTATCTCCCTGCTGCTGATCATGACCCTGTCGCTCACCATTCACCTGATTGTGCGCTACCGGGAGTTCCAGCACGACGAGCCAGATGCTGCGCCCCGGGATGTCCTGCGCCGCACCGTCATGGCCATGATCAAACCCTGCTTCTATATGGCCATCACCACCATTGTCGCCTTCGGCTCCCTGACCTTCAGCGGCATTCGACCAGTGATTGATTTCGGCTGGATGATGACCCTGGGGCTATCCGTAGCCTTCATCATCACCTTCCTGGTGTTCCCTGCCCTGCTCAGCCTGCTGCCGCCCCCTTTGGACAGCCGGGTAACCTCGGACAGGATTCCGTTCACCGATGCCTTTGCCCGATTCACCGAGCGGTTCGGTGGCACCGTGCTTGTGGGTTCCGGGGTGATTGCCGCACTATGCGTGGTTGGCCTGAACCGGCTGACGGTTGAGAACAGCTTTATTGATTACTTCAAATCCTCCACCGAAATCCACCAGGGCATGATCACCATAGACGACCGGCTTGGCGGCACCACGCCGCTGGATGTGGTGATCACCGATGAGCCGCCACCTGAGAACTACAGCGACGACCCCTTCGCCAGCGATTGCGACCCGTTTGTGGAAGACTGTGACGAAGAAGACTACCGGGACACCTGGTATACCTACCAGAAAATGCGCCAGCTTGGTGACGTGCACGATTACCTGAACAGCCTGCCAGAGACCGGCAAAGTGCTGTCGATCAGCACCACCCTGGACCTGCTCGCTCAGATCAACGGCGGTACGCCGCTCAACGCCGTTGAGTTGGCGTTTGTGCCCGCCGCGGTACCCGACGATTTACAGGACATCCTTCTGACACCCTATATATCGGAAGAGCAGAGCCAGGCCAGGTTCAGCATCCGGATTCTGGAAACCATGCCGGATTTGCGCCGGCAGGACCTCCTGGACCGCATACACAACCACCTGACAACGGAACTTGGCTACGCCCCGGAACGAGTCCAGCTCTCGGGTATGACCGTCATGTACAACAACATGCTGCAAAGCCTGTTCGACTCCCAGATCAAAACCATCGGGGTGGTTTTCGCAGCCATTATGGTGATGTTTTTGATCCTGTTCCGGTCACTCAAACTGGCGCTGATCGGCATGGCCCCGAACCTGATAGCGGCTGGCTCGGTGCTTGGGTTGATGGGCTGGCTGGGGATTCCTCTGGATATGATGACCATCACCGTGGCTGCCATTACCGTGGGCATTGCGGTGGATGACACCATCCATTACATCCACCGGTTCAAGACCGAGTTAGCCAAAGACGGTGATTACCTGGCCACCATGCACCGATGTCACCGCAGCATCGGCCAGGCCATGTTCTTCACCTCGTTGACCATCATCTCCGGGTTCTCGATTCTGGTGCTGTCCAACTTCATCCCCACCATCTACTTCGGCCTGTTCACCGGCTTTGCCATGTTCATGGCCCTGGTCGGCGCCCTGACCCTGCTGCCAAGGCTGATCATCCTGTTCAAGCCTTTCCCTGCCCCATAATAAAAAACCCCGCCGGAGCATCGCTCGGGCGGGGTCTGATTCAGCCGGTTTTACTGGCCAGGCTGCATCATCTGCTGTTGCTGCTGCATCTGCTGCTGCATTTCACGCATGCGACGATCCAGCTCATCACGCTGTTCTTCAGTGAATACCGCATCTACGCGGGCCTGCATCAGTGCAGACAGCGCAGCGATCTCGCCCGTTACATCACCCAGCTTCTCGGCATTATCCCGAATGGCAGATTCGCTGTAGTCCGCCTTGATTTCAGCCTGCAGTGCCTGCTGCAGTGACTGGGCATTCTGACGCAGCGCACCAATTTCGCCCTGCATTTCGTCGATGATGCCGCGAATTTCAGTTTGCTGGTCATCAGACAAACCCACCATCTCGGCCAACTGGTCTACCTGGTCAGGCTGGCCAGGGGCGGCTTGCTGGGCAAAGGCAGGCATTGACAGGCTGATGGCCACCAAAGCAGAACCAATAATTTTTGCAATCTTCATAAATGTCTCCAAATGGCCGGTGGCCACGCTCTAACCACCGGATTTCGTTGCTTTCACTGTTCAAGGCTGTACACACTAAAACATTCCGGCCCCACTTTTCACCCCGATCACCCTTCTTTTTGTACACACTTCCGAAAAAAACTCCGTCGGCTCCCGGCACACGGGGGTCGCAGCGACTATGAAAATTTGGTCATTCCCCTGCATAATGGCGCCTTTAAACAGCGAGCGGAGCACACACCATGGCGATTAACTGGTTTCCCGGGCACATGCACAAGGCCCGAAAGGAGATCAAAAAAGTCATGCCTCAGATGGATCTGATCATCGAGGTAGTCGACGCGCGCATTCCTTTCAGCAGTGAGAACCCGCTGGTGCCCTCGCTTCGTGGTGACACCCCGCTGATCAAAATCCTGAACAAGCGTGATCTGGCTGATCCGGCGATCACCGATCAATGGCTTCAGTGGCTGGAGCAGGAACGGGGCGTTCGTGCCATCACCCTGACCCATAACGAACGTAAGGAAGCGTTGGGTATCCTCAAGCTGGCCGAGGAACTTACCCCCGGCCATGATCGGCAGAAAAGCGCGCTTCGGGTGATGATCCTGGGCATTCCGAACGTTGGCAAGTCCACCCTGATCAACACCCTTGCCGGCCGGCCCGCCGCCAAGACCGGCAACGAGCCGGCGGTTACCCGGGCCCAGCAAGCCATCAAATTGCCAGACAACATACTGCTCTATGACACGCCCGGCTTCCTATGGCCCAAACTGTCCCCGGAACAGTGCGGTTACCGGCTGGCCATTTCCGGCGCCA
Organism: Marinobacter sp. KM021; assembly: GCF_050707965.1. Lineage (NCBI taxonomy): Bacteria > Pseudomonadati > Pseudomonadota > Gammaproteobacteria > Pseudomonadales > Marinobacteraceae > Marinobacter > Marinobacter sp. KM021. The sequence goes on along the minus strand of NZ_CP136129.1, from coordinate 101,206 downwards.
TTCGCAGCGCTGTGCTGGACTTCGAAGATGTGGCGATGTTTGAAGCGGACTACCTGGTCAAGTCCTACCCGGAACTGGTGATGGCCCGCTACGGTCTGGAACAGAAGCCGGCCGATGGCCTGGCCCTGATGGATGCCATTGCCGCGAAACGAAAGTTCTTCCGCCGGGGCGGTGTGCCGGACCTCCACAAAGTGTCCGAGATCCTGCTCAATGAATTCAGGGCCGGAACCATCGGCCGGATTTCCCTGGAAACACCTGAGATGGTAGAGAGAGAACTTCAGCAGGCCCGGGCCGATGAAGAGGCCAGGAACGCCGAGAAGCAGGCCCGAACCGAGCAACGCAAAAAAAGGTCGTCCTGAAGGAATACCCACCGATTGACCACCGGACCGGTTAGACTAAAGCCTTCTTAAAATCCACGCATAAGACTAGACTCTTTTGCTATACTTGATTTTGATCAATGTGTGAGAATCCAGATGTTTCAGCATTGTCACCCATGGCGGTCCGCTAAACTTTGAGCGTATCCGGATTGGCCATGGTCTTGCTTCCTGAGCAGGGGCAATCCTTGCCAACCAGGAATGAGGACGGCTGCGCATGACCGCAGCCTGATATGGATCAACCCGGATGGTTCGTCAATATGGCCCAGGCAATTCGACTTCACCAAGTGTCTCCCCTCAAGGCCTCCTGCCAGCAGTGCAGCCTGAGCAACCTGTGTCTTCCCCTGGCGGTGGAAGAAAACGATCTGGAGCGATTGGAAGACATTGTCCAGCAGGGACGGATTTTCAATCGCGGCGAGCACATCTTTGATCAGAGCACGCCGTTCCGCTCGTGCTTTGCGGTCAAGAGCGGTTCCATCAAAACATCCATCATTACCGAAGGTGGCGACGAGCAAGTGACGGGCTTCTTCATGCCCGGCGAATTGGTGGGCCTCGACAGCATGAGCAGCGAACACTATGCCTGCACCGCGAAAGCCCTGGAGCGGACCAGTGTATGTGAGTTCCCGGTAGACAAACTGGAAGAACTCACCGGCAAGTTGCCGGAACTGCAGCACCACATGTACCACCTGATGAGCCAGGAAATCCAGAACAGCCATCAACTGGCCATGCTGCTGAGCAAGAATACCGCCGAAGAGCGCATCGCTGCCCTTTTGCTGTCTCTATCCAGCCGGTTCCGCCGTCGCAGAATGTCGCCCACCAACTTCAGCTTGCCCATGGCGAGAAACGATATCGCCAATTTCCTGGGGCTGGCCGTGGAAACCGTGAGCCGGGTGTTCACCCGCTTCCAGAATCAGGGCATCATCCGGGCCAGGGGCCGGGAAGTAGAACTTCTTGATGTTGAAGCCCTGCAGATGGTCACCCGGGATTTCGCTCGCCAGGGCTGCCAGCAGTAAGCCCGGGGACCAACAGCGCCGGTAGCTTCAGGAACTCGCCGGCGCCTTGTCTGCTTCTGCCTCCGGCGAGGTTTTCAGCATCGCCACCTCCTCTGACAACCAGGTTCGCCACGGCAACTGTTTAATGCCGAAGGTGTTGCGAATCTTGCTGCACACCATCGTGGTGTTCACCGGCTCCAGGTGCCCCCACCCTGGCACTTCATCCACTATCCTTATGTCTTCGGGAATACCGGGCATCCCGGCAATCGCAAGCCCCAGCTCATAGAGGTTGATTTCTTCAGCCCCGGCGTACTGATAGGTGCCCCATACCTCAGCGCCACAATCTACCTGCAGAACCACCGCGGTAATCACCCGTGCCAGATCCTGCACGGCCACCGGCTGGCCTTTGCAACGCCCGGGCAAATGCAGCCCTTCATTACCAGCGGTGCTTTTCTGAACCTTCTCGATAAACCGGGCGAGGCTCCAGCCGGTTCTGAGCAGAATATGCCTGGGCAATACGGTGCGAAGCGCCTGTTCACACTCCCACTGCCAGCGGCCCAGTTCATTGACTGGTTGCCCGGGATTGGAGGCAATGTAAGCCGCCTGCTTGCGGCCATCAAAGACATAGCAAGACGACAGCTGTAAAAGGGCCATGTTCCGGTCACGGGCAAACTCCGCCAGCGCCAGGGGTAGGGAAAACGCCGCCTGGTGCGTTGCCTCGCGATTATCCTCGGCCTTTTCGGGGTCTACCAGCCACAGGGCATTCACAATCAGGTCAGTGTCTTCAGGAATCCAGTTTTCCAGAGCGTGCAAGTCGGCATTGGCCGGGTCGCTGACCAGCAAAGGGCTGACCTGAAGATGGGTTCTTCGCAGCCGCTCCAGCAACACCCTGCCAAGAGGGCCATAGTCGTGAACCACAAGTACATGCACGTTGAATCACTGCCTCCGGAATATCACTGATATGACGGGCGCTGGCAATCACTCAGGCCAATGGCCCGGGCAATCCATTTGCTGCACTATCATGCAACTTCAAGCGCCGGTGTAAAACCATTCTCACTGACGAGCATACAACAACAGGAACCTCTATGCTGAAACAACAAAGCCATATCGTGGCCCCCATCCCGGACGAACTGCGCACCCGGGCCCTGTATACCGTAAGCGAGCTCAAGGGGCGCGGTAAAGCCGATAAGGAAGCCATCGAAAAGCTGTACAACCTGATTGTCGAGCTGACTGAACAGGGCCTGGATTTCTTCTTCCTGGAGCCCCTGCGGCGCCTGAATGCCAGCAGCATGATGATGGGCATGGCCAAAATGGGCATCAGCAGCATGCTTAAAGGCAGCAAGATGGTTGTTCACAAGGTGCTGAAAAAGCTCGATGACCGGAGCCTGGCGGCGATTCTCGATTTTATCGAAGAAATCATTCACGAACCTGAAGCCCACTGAACTCGCCCAAGAGCCCTGAGGGCCTGCCTTTTACTCGCAGACCCTGGGCACCCTTGCGGTAACGCCGGTCAGCAGCTCGTAGCCTATGGTACCGGCACAGCTTGCGACTTCGTCGACGCTGACCGTCGTACCCCACAGCTCCACCGGATCGCCTTCACGGGCCTCTGGTGCACCTGTCAGGTCGACTGCCAGCATATCCATGGATACCCGGCCCAACAGGCGAACGCGCTTGCCACGAATGGCTGCCGGCGTTCCGGTACCGGCATGGCGAGGATAACCATCACCATACCCGATGGCCACCATACCCATTCGGGTATCCTCCTGAGCCACCCAACTTGCACCGTAACCCACGGATTCTCCGGCGCGAACAACCCGCGTGCTGATCAATGGCGCCTCAAGAGTCATCACTGGCTGCAGTCCCAAATCCGGGCCGGTCTTGCCGATCATGGGCGAGGCCCCGTACAGCATGATACCGGGCCGACTCCAATCATAGAGCGGCTGGCCCGGCCGAAAATGGGCCGCAGAATTGCCGACACTGCGCATTAACGCTGGCCAGGCAGCCGTGGCGTTCTCAAACAAACGGGTTTGATGATCGGTCATACCGCTGGTGAGGTCATCAGCACAGGCGAAATGGGTAACAAACCCCAGCAATGGCCCCGTCGTCGCTGACGGCCCCAAGGCGGCAACCACGGAATCCAGTTCTTCCGGGCGAAACCCCAAACGGTTCATGCCAGAGTTCACTTTCAGCCAGAATCGGGGGTTTGGGCCCGCGGCCAGCCAGTCAAGTTGCCCGTGGCAATGCATCACGGGCTCAAAACCATGCTGTACGCAATCACGCAAGTCGTCAGGGGTATGCACGCCCTGCAGCAACACGACGGGCTGCCCGAGGCCGACGCTCCGGATTGCCAGCGCTTCCTCAATACAGGCTACGGCAAATTTTTCGACCTCGCCGGCCAGGGCCCGGGCAACGTTAACAATTCCGTGGCCATAACCATCCGCCTTGACCACTGCCATGGCACGCGCGCCACCGGCCCTGGCCTGAGCCAACCGATAATTATGCCTTAGAGCATCCAGGTCAACGCGGGCAACGGTACTGCGTGGCATTAATAATCACCACCGTAATCGCTGTAATCGCCGTGGGCCAGATCTTCAAACTTGGTGTATTTACCGATGAACGCCAGGCGAATGGTGCCGATAGGACCATTCCGCTGCTTACCAATAATAATTTCCGCGATGCCCTTATCCTGGGTGTCTTCGTTGTAGACCTCATCCCGGTATACGAACATGATAACGTCGGCATCCTGCTCGATCGCACCGGATTCCCGCAGATCCGAGTTCACCGGCCGCTTGTTGGGCCGCTGCTCCAGGCTACGGTTAAGCTGTGACAGCGCCACCACCGGGCAGCTCAGCTCCTTGGCGATACCCTTCAGGGATCGCGATATTTCCGAAATCTCTGCCGTCCTGCCCTCGGTATTGCCAGGCACCCGCATCAACTGCAGGTAGTCGACCATGATCAGGCCGATTTTGCCGCCATTTTCCCTGGCAATCCGCCGTGCCCGTGACCGCATCTCCGTCGGGCTCAGGCCCGGCGTATCGTCAATATAGAGGGGTTTGTCCTTGAGCAGGCTCACCGCAGAGGTCAGCCGAGGCCAGTCATCTTCCTCCAGCTTACCGCTCCGGACTTTGGTCTGGTCTATCCGCCCCAGGGAAGACAGCATACGCATGGCCAGAGCGTCTGCCGGCATTTCCATACTGAACACCAGTATCGGCGTGCCGGTACTGATCAGAGCGTTCTCGACAATGTTCATGGCGAAGGTGGTCTTACCCATGGAGGGCCGGCCTGCAACGATAATCAGGTCCGCTGGCTGCATACCGGAGGTCTGGTCATCCAGATCCCGGAAGCCCGTAGTCAAACCCGTGGTCTGTTCACCGGATTCAAACAGCTCTTCAATACGGCTCAGCGTTGTCGCCAGAATGGGATTGATTGCCTTGGGGCCAGAGCCTTCCTTCGACCGGGATTCGGCGATCTGGAATACGCTGCGCTCGGCCTCGTCCAGAATCTCGCTACTCTTTCGCCCCTGGGGATTGAACGCAGAGTCGGAAATCTGGCCAGAGACCTCCACCAGTTTTCGAAGCACCGAACGCTCACGGACAATCTCGGCATAGGCACGGATGTTCGCCGCACCCGGCGTTTTCTCTGCCAGCTCGGCCAGATACGACAAGCCACCGGCATCTTCAATGTCACCGGCACGCTCCAGAAACTCGGCCAGGGTAACCACATCCAGGGGTTCACTTTCACTGGCGAGGCGCTCCACGGCACCAAAAATCAACCGGTGGTCCTGGCGGTAAAAGTCAGCAGCAGAAATGATCTCGGAGACTTCATCAAAACGCCGGTTATCCAGCATCAAACCACCGAGCACCGCCTGCTCCGCTTCAACAGAATGGGGCGGAACCTTGATACGGCTGGTTTCCGGATCAATGGATGCAGGTTTCAAAGTGGGATTGGCCATAAACACCAGACAACGTTGAATTGAATAACAGGAAACAAGAATACCAGAAAGCAACGGGCCCGAAACCGTTTCCGGCTCGGGCCCGTCTCAGAATGCTCAAGCCGTTGGCTTCAACACTCCATGCTTACATCAATCAACGATGACCGATTACTCGGCAACAACCGCCAGCTTGATGGTTACTTCTACGTCTGAGTGCAGCTGCAGTTCGATCTCGAACTCGCCAGTGGTCCGGATAGGACCTTCCGGCAGACGAACTTCGCTCTTCTCGACTTCCGTGCCACCGGCAGAAACCACGTCTGCGATATCACGAACACCGATAGAACCAAACAGCTTGCCTTCGTCACCAGCCTTGGAGGTAATGGTGAAGGATGCACCTTCCAGAGCTTCGGCACGGGCCTGGGCAGCAGCCAGCTTCTCAGCAGCCGCTTTTTCCAGCTCAGCGCGACGCTCTTCGAACGCCTGTATGTTTGCGGCCGTGGCAGGAACAGCTTTGCCGTACGGCAGCAGGAAATTACGACCGTAACCGGCCTTAACCTTTACCTTGTCACCCAGGGAGCCAAGGTTTGCTACTTTCTCGAGCAGAATAACTTCCATCTCGTTAACCTCTTCGTGCTTTATTCAGCTGGCCCGGCGGGTTGTATACGCCCCCGGATATCCAGCCAGCTATCCACAAAAGCCAGAACCAATAACAGCAACATCAGACTCGGACCCAGCAATACCAGCGCCAGATAAAACATGGCCAGCCAGTTACCGCTCAACTGCTTACGACCAACAACACCGTGAACCAACCCCAGCGCAGCGATGAACAGCGGCGTACCCGCTGCCCAGGCCAACAGCATGGAATTGAGCCCCAACACCGGGCCAATCACCATGGTGAGTGCACAAACCACCGCAATGGCCGGCGACAACCTCAGGGCATGGAATTCCTTGCGGAATCCGCCGGGGTTATAGAGCCCCGCCTGCCAAGCCCTCGCCAGCATGGTCATACCAACCGCTGTCGCGAAGTAAGTGCCCGCCATACTGGCGTTCATGGTGTCCCGGATGATCAGCTCAAGATCGCTGCCCAATGACCGGGCCACTTCGGCGTTGTACTGCTCGTAAAAGCTGACACCGGTCTGAACCAGATCGTTCAGCAGTGCCGGATACATGACGGGCAACATCAACCCGCTCAGTATCGCCAGAAAAGCACCCGACAACAGTGCTTTCTCCCAGGCCAGGGTTGTCCGCAGGATGGATGCCATCAGCATCACCTGCAGCAGTACCACCAGTGACGTTGGATCCTGGCCGTAAACGGCCCAGCCCAACGCCGGCATTAATGCCCAGAGGCCGATATTCAACCCCTGCCGGATGCCCAGTCTGAGAATGACCAGGCCAATAACCGCTGCGCCAATCCAGAACAACAGGGGCACTGCAGTGGTAACTGCTGCAACCCCGCCAGCCTGCAGGGGACCGCGCATTACATATTGTGCCAGTGCACGCATGGTCCCGGGTCCTGTCTATCTGTGCTTAGTGGTCGTGGCTGTCCGTATACGGCAGCAGTGCCAGGTAGCGGGCACGCTTGATAGCGGTAGCCAGCTGACGCTGATAACGTGCTTTGGTGCCGGTGATACGGCTGGGCACGATTTTGCCGGTTTCAGTGATGTAGCCTTTCAGGGTGTCCAGATCTTTGTAATCGATCTCTTTCACACCTTCTGCCGTGAAGCGGCAGAACTTACGACGTCTGAAAAAACGAGCCATAACGTAACTCCTAACTCCGGTTGATTACTCTTCTTCGTCCTGGGATGCGCTCTGACGATCTTCAGAGTCAGCTGAACGACGCGGACGATCGTCTCCGCCGGAACGACGGTCCTCACGGGACTCGGCAGCTTTCATCGGAGACATGTCGGTAACAGCCTCATCGCGACGCAGAATCAGGTCACGGATGATGGCATCGTTGAACCGGAAGTTATGAGTCAGCTCGTCCATAGCGGCTTGTGAACACTCAGCGTTCATCAGCACGTAGTGAGCCTTGTGAATCTTGTTGATCGGGTAAGCCAGATGACGACGGCCCCAATCTTCCAGGCGATGTACCTTGCCGCCATCTTCAGTGATGACGCTGGTATAACGCTCGATCATTGCGGGCACCTGCTCGCTCTGATCCGGATGTACCATAAAAACGATTTCGTAGTGACGCATGAGTTCTCCCTACGGTTTAAACAGCTTTCTTCTGCGGCGGGCGCGGTTAAGCCCCGTTCCCGAGCACGAAAGCAAGGAGGTGACAGCAAAGCTGCCGGCTTCTTTTTGCTTTTATCAACAAGGCCTTAAATATAAAGACCCGATCAAAAGCCAGGTTCTGCCTGCCTGCATTCAGGCAATACAAAACCACCCCTTGGAAAAGGGGTCACGTATTCTAGGCGTATGGGCGGTGTTGTGCAAGACTTAACCGAGCCGCTGGCGCAGGGCTTCATACAGGCAAACTCCGGTCGCCACCGACACGTTCAGGCTATCGACATGCCCCAGCATGGGAATGTTGATCAACTGGTCGCAGTGTTCCCGGGTTAAACGGCGCATACCCTTACCCTCGGCGCCCATCACCAGGGCCACCGGCCCCTTGAAGTCTGCCTGATACAGGTTTGCACTCGCCTCTCCGGCCGTACCAATCAGCCAAACGCCGAGTTCCTTGAGCTCGCGCAGGAAGCGAGCCAGGTTGGTCACCCGAACAAACGGCACGGTCTCCGCCGCACCACAGGCAACCTTTCGGGCCACCGGGGTCAGCGAAGCGGATTTGTCCTTGGGCACAATCACCGCCTGCACTCCCACGGCATCTGCCGTACGCATACAGGCACCGAGGTTGTGCGGGTCGGTCACCCCGTCCAGCACCAGCAGGAATGGTGGTTTGCCACTGGCGGCCAGCTGGGCCAGCAAGTCCGCTTCGGTCCACTCACGGCTTTCCGCCACGGCGGCAACAATACCCTGGTGAACACCGGCGACCCGCTCATCCAGCTCACGACGATGCACCACTTTCCAACGCACACCCAGGCCATCCAGGGTGTCGGTAACCGATTTAACCCGCTTGTCCTGCCGCCCGGTCTGAATCCAGACTTGCTGCAGGCGCTCCGGTTCCCGCTTGAGAACGGCATCGACGGCATGCCAGCCAAATACATATTCCTGTGACACTGACGCTTATTTCCTGTGCAACGGTTTACTTTCGGGGCTTGCGGGCTTTACCGCCGGCAGAGGGCTTGCCCCTGCCCCCTTTTCGGGACGCCGCCCTGGCCGCCTCGGCTGCCAGCTTCTCCTTGGCACTCTCAGGCTTGGCAGATTTACCGCGCTTTCCACCCTTTCCGCCCTTACCGGCACGATCACCTTTACCGCGGGTCTCGCGCTTGGACATGTCCAGGGCGTCACGATCTGCCGTCCGCTTTCTGGGCGTGCTGACCAGTTCCAGATCGATCTTGCGATCTTCCAGGCCTACCCGAACAACCCTGACGCGAACCTCATCCCCTAACCGGAAGCTCACCCCGGTGCGCTCACCGATCAGGCGGTGCTTGGCGGAATCGTGGTGAAAGTAATCGCCACTGAGAGTGGACACGTGCACCAGTCCCTCAATATAGATATCCGACAGTTCGACGAAGAAACCGAAGGGTGTGACGGCCGCAATCACACCATCGTGCTCCTCGCCCACGTGATCCCGCAGGAACTCGCACTTGAGCCAGGCCATCACGTCACGGGTGGCATCGTCGGCACGGCGCTCAGTCATCGAACAATGCTCACCCAGCTGCTCCATACGAGCATAGTCGTAGGGATACACCGCCAGCTCAGGATCGTGGATTTTCGGCGACACCACGTCTTTCTGAACGTCCGGATTGTGAATCCGGGACTTGATGGCCCGATGAACGATCAGGTCCGGATACCGGCGAATGGGCGAGGTAAAGTGGGTATAGCTGGGAAAGCCCAGACCAAAATGGCCGGCTTCTTCCGGACTGTATACCGCCTGGCTGAGGGAGCGCAGCATCACCATCTGGATCACATTGGCATCCGGACGGTCGGCAACCTGGGCCAACAGCTGCTGGTAATCCCCGGAGGTTGGCTTGTCACCGCCCCCTAACTGCAAACCGAGCTCACCCAGGAACAAGCGCAGGTTATTCAGACGTTCCTCAGAGGGCCCATCGTGCACCCGATAAAGCGCCGGCACCTGATGCTTTTTCAACAGCCGGGCCGTGGCCACGTTGGCGCAGAGCATGCACTCCTCTACGATCTTGTGGGCATCGTTGCGGTGCACCGGCACGATTTCCTCAATCTTGCGCTCGGCATCAAAAACGATTTTGGTCTCGGTGGTCTCGAAATCAATCGCCCCACGCTCAGTCCGGGCACGGCGTAGCAGCTTATAAAGCTCATAGAGGTTATGCAGATGCGGCAGCAAATCGGCGTAATGGGCCGACAGCTTGTAGCCCTGCTCCGAGTCCGGGTGCTCCAGCATGGCACTGACCTTGTTATAGGTCAGCCGGGCATGGCTGCGCATAACCGCCTGGTAGAAGGTGTAGCCACTGATATTACCGGCTGCGCTGATGGTCATATCCGCCACCATACACAATCGATCAACACCCGGGTTTAGCGAACACAATCCATTGGAGAGCTTCTCCGGCAACATGGGCACCACGTGGTCCGGGAAGTACACCGAGTTACCCCGACGAATCGCCTCCTCATCCAGCGGCGAACCAGGGCGTACATAGTGCGACACATCCGCAATGGCCACGACCAACCGGTAACCGCCACGGGGCCGGGGCTCACAGTAGATGGCGTCATCAAAATCACGGGCGGTTTCATCATCAATGGTGACCAGCCGCATGTTACGGATATCCACCCGGTTGGCCTTGTCTTTCTCGGCAACCTCTTCTGGAATCCCCGCTGCCTGCTCACCCACGGCACTTGGCCAGCTATGGGGAATCTCATAGGAGCGGATGGCCACATCGATTTCCATGCCAGGAGCCATGTGCTCCCCCAGCACCTCGATAATCCGACCTGTCGGCTGGGTGCGTACGGTGGGCTGGCGCAGAATTTCCACTACCACGTACTGGCCGTGCACAGCCTTACCGGCGTGCTCATCCGGTACCAGAATCTCGTGATTGATGCGGGCATTCTCGGGCACCACAAATGCAATGCCACTTTCCTTGAAGAAGCGACCAACCGTCTGACTGGTGCGATGCTCCAGAACTTCGACAATTACCCCTTCACGGCGACCACGATCATCCACGCGGTCCACCCGGGCAGCCACCCGGTCACCATGAAACACCTGGCGCATCTGGCGCGCGGTGAGGAAAAGATCGGAGCCGCCGTCATCGGGAATCAGGAACCCGAAGCCATCTTTGTGCCCAGTCACCTTACCCGTGACCAGGTCCGCCTCTTCAATGGGCAGGAACGCATCCCGGCGGTTACAGATCAACTGGCCATCACGGCACATGGCAATCAGCCGTCGCCGCAACGCCTCGATACCTTCCTCGGACGTTTGCCCCAGTTCCTGACACAACGTTTCATGAGTGGCCGGCGCACCGCGCTCTTTCAGGTGCTTGAGAATAAACTCCCGGCTCTGGATGGGGTTTTCATACTTCTGGGCCTCACGTTCAGCGTGAGGATCCCGTCCTTCTTTCTTCCTGGAAACCATTCGGATCCTTGTTATCAGGCCGCAAACACTGCGGCGGAATTCATTATCCCAGCAGTATAACGTCGGTAGGCGGTACCTGCCTAACCGCGGGCTGATTTATAGGCATAAATACGGCAAAAAGATTTTTGAAAAAATATTTGACAGCGTTCGGGGGAATTATTAAAGTACGCGCCATCGGTTGAGGGGCGACGCCTCAACACTGGCAAAACGCTAGGTTTTCAACAAACTAACAGCGATTTTGCAAATCACCTGCCGAGGTGGTGAAATTGGTAGACACGCTAGCTTCAGGTGCTAGTGGGGGCAACCCCGTGGAGGTTCAAGTCCTCTCCTCGGCACCATTCCTTCCTCAGGAATGGCCAGAAATAACAACCCAGCATTGAGAATCACACCGGCCTCATAAGCACTGGTGGTTTTTCCGTTTCTGAACCCCCCGGGCCATGGCCCCGCGTCTAACCCCGGAAGCCACAACCCGACGAGCTCAAGTCACTCCGCCAGCAAACCCACCAGATAATCCGACAGGGTCTGATACTGATAATCCACCCTGGCATAGGCATTTCTCGGCGCATCCTGGAACCGGGCACCGCAGCTGGTCACGGTTGTTACGTCCAGCAGGTAGGCGTTCTGGATCAGGTTGGGCAGGTCGGGGTTCAGGCTGTCGGCATCCAGCCGGGGGTAATAGAGCGACCACTGGAAGGCGCCATCACCGGGGCTGACCCCATCGAGATTAGCCGTTGCCGTGTCCAGGAACGGCAGTTTCAGCAATCGCTCTATGGCCAGTCCGTCCACGTCACGGGCGTCGTACTCATAGGCGCGGGGCCCGAAGTTGTTAGCGGCCTCTGTATTGCCGGCGTAATCAAACGGGAATAGTCGGGTGACATAGGGTGCCGCCTCATCAACCGGTGTTCGGTCGGTACCTTCAGGTTCGCAGGCGTCATCGGGCGTGGTGAAACTGAGTTCTGCTTCCGTCGCTTCCTCCGCCAGTACCCGGTAACCGGTCACCCAATCCGGCGCATCGGCTTCCAGCTCTTCCGATGGCGAGTTGGCGGCCAGTGTCGTGAAGGTTCGCCGCTCACCTCCCGCGCTCCCAAGGCGCTCAACCAACTCCACACCGGAATCGTCCTGGGTCCAGCTCCAGGACAGTTCCGGCGTTCCGTCCAGCTCTGAGCTTTCCGGAGAAACCGCCAGGGTTTGCTCGTGGCAGCTGGTTACGGTATCGAAGTACGCTTGCTGATTGTCCCAATCGAAGACAATTCGCTCGTGGATGGCCTCGCCCTCTTCCTCATAGCGCTGTCGACTTTGGCGGGAGAGAGAGGCTGACGGCAGCCACTGGGTTTTCAACTGCGCCATATAACCGCTCACCTGAATCAGGCGGGCGAACTCCGGTATGGAAGGCGCCAGGCACCCACGACTGGACACAGAGAGCAGCCGGCCGTCTTCGGTGTAATCAAAGAACAGTTCCGCCGAGATATCGAGATCCGAGGTTCCGGTGGGCAGATCCTGCCCACGCCTGGAATCCGCCGATACCTGCAGGCGGGTCAAGAGCACCGGATTGGCCAACTCCACTGGCACGCTGGGCAATGCCAGTGAATCGGTGTCCAAATTCTCGTAATTGCCTGCCGCAGCCGCATCAACGATGGCGATAACATCGCCTGCATTCTGCACCAGGGAATACCCCAACAGGAAAACGGCATCCTTACTCAGTTGCCGCTCGGTACCGTCACTGCCGGGGCGAGAGAGCACTTCATTGTAGCTATCCGGAATCTGGCTGGCCATGAAGCGAGCCAAGGCTCTGGCGTAAGCGTGGGCGCGATGATCACCGGCAACGATATAGTCCTGCCAGAGATTCAGGCCATCCAGATCCGCTAACTGGCTTTCATTGACCGGGCTCAGGCTGTTGCGGCGGGCGGCGTCGGCGCGGAACCGGGCCAGGGTACTCAGTGGTGTCACGTTACGGATGCCGGGGCCGGCCGACATCAGGTAAGCCTGCTCAACAACTACGTCGCCGCGGGAGGTTTCCTCCAGGGTTTTTCCGGGAATGGCCAGGGCGTACAGCGGGTAATGCCTGGGGTCCAGATTGGGCCCAACGGATGGGTCCACGCTGAGTGCCGAAATATCGATAGAGAACCTGCCACCCGCTCCACTCATGGCCGTGGGCTCGCCTTCGTCGAGAGTCACCACTGCGCCGTTGGCCAACTCCACTTCCAGCGGGCCCGGGGTGAATTGGCCATCACCATCAATATCCAGCCAGACTCGAGCATTGTTGAGGTAACCGTCAATCACGCGCCCCTGATATGGCGCAGGCTCGCTGTAATCAACCCCATCGAAATCTCGCCCGTCAACCGGCAAGCGATCGGATTCTTCACCGCAACCGGCGATAACAAGAGACAGCAAAGGAACAGTAAGGGTGATCAGGCGTTTCATCGCGGCAACCATTTATCTTTATTAGTGCCGCTACTTTAGGAGATGTAATCGGTGCAGACCTTGACAGGCTTGGCAAATTGTAAAGTTTGGTAACAGGCAAGCCCCGGAATGTGCCGGGGCTTGCACTTACAGGGCTCCGATCAGAACGACCGGGCCACGATTTCCTTCATGATTTCGTTGGTGCCGGCATAGATGCGCTGAACCCGCGAGTCTGCCCAGGCCCGGGCGATCGGGTATTCCCACATGTAACCGTAGCCGCCGTGCAGCTGCACGCATTCGTCCATCACCTTGCACTGCAGGTCGGTGGTGTGCTGCTTGAGCATGGCGGCGGTGGGAATGTCCAGCTTCTTGGTCAGGTGCAGCTCCAGGCAGCGGTCGGTAAACACGCGGGCGGCGGTGATCTCGGCTTTCAGTTCCGCCAGCTTGAAGCGGGTGTTCTGGAACGCGATAACCGGTTTACCGAAGGCTTTGCGCTCTTTCACGTAGTCCAGAGTCCACTGCCAGGCAGCCTCGGCGGCCGCCACAGCGGTCAGCGCCACCTGCAAGCGCTCCGCCGGCAGTTCTTGCATCAGCTGGAAGAAGCCCTGCCCTTCCATGGCGCCCAGCAGGTTGTCTGCCGGTACTTTTACATCCTGGAAGAACAGCTCGGAGGTATCCTGGGCCTTCATGCCTACTTTGTTCAGGTTCTGGCCTTTCTCGAAGCCTTCCCAGGCGGTTTCCACCAGCAGAAGGCTGGTGCCCTTGGCGCCTTCCTTGGGGTCAGTCTTGGCAACAACGATTACCAGGTCTGCCAACTGGCCGTTGGTGATAAAGGTTTTGGAGCCGTTCAGAATGTAGTGGTCGCCCTGGCGAATCGCAGTGGTTTTCACGCCCTGAAGGTCAGAACCCGCGCCCGGTTCGGTCATGGCGATGGCGGTGATCATTTCACCCGAAGCCATTTTGGGCAGATACTTCTGCTTCTGCTCTTCTGAGCCGTAGTTCAGGATGTAAGGCGCCACGATATCGGAGTGCAGACCCCAACCGATGCCGGACAAACCGGCCCGGGAGATTTCTTCCATAATCACCGCCGAGTAGCGGAAATCGGCGCCAACACCGCCATACTCTTCCGGCAGCATCGGGCACAGGAAACCCAGCTCGCCCGCCTTCCGCCAAAGCTCGCGGCTGACCTGACCGTCTTTTTCCCATTGCTCGTGATAAGGCGCGGCTTCCTGCTCCAGGAATTTGCGGACGGAGTCCCGGAAGCCTTCAAGATCGGCGTCGAAAAGAGTACGTGGAATCATGCTGAACCTCGGTGAACGGGTTGGTTTATCGTTGTGTTCAGCAAGTCTGTGGCGGGGCGGGTTTTCGCTCAATGGTGAAAACCATCAATCGCTTTGGCCAAAACCATCGCCCCGGACGGGCGCGGATCGTCAGTCCGCGCTCTCGCCCCAACGGGGTACCAGGGTTTGCGACAGGTCCAGGTGGTCCAGAATCCGCGCCACCATGAAGTCCACCAGGTCATCCAGTGATTGGGGGTTGTGGTAAAACCCGGGGCTGGCGGGCATGATTACCGCCCCCATGCGGGTCAGTTTAAGCATATTCTCCAGGTGAACCTCGGAATACGGTGTCTCCCGCAACACCAGGATCAGCTTGCGGCGTTCTTTCAGCGCCACATCGCCGGCCCGCTCGATCAGGTTGTTGCTGGCGCCGGTCGCCAGCGCCGACAGGGTGCCTGTGCTGCAGGGGCAGATCACCAACGGGGCCTTTTCTCCGGAGCCGGAAGCTGGTGGCGAGAACCACTCTTCCCGGCCAAACACCTGCACCTGCCCCGGCTTTGCCTTGGCATAGTCCGTGAACGCCTCAACCATGGCCGGCTTGGAACCCGGCAGCCGGAACTCTGTCTCGGTGGCGATTACCACCTGGGCAGCCTTGCTCACCATCACATTCACCCGGCAGCCATTGGCTGCCAGGCATTGCAGCAGTCGCAGCCCATACTGGGCACCAGAGGCACCGGTAAAGGCCAGATTGATGACCGGCGAGTTATCAGCCACGACGTTTCTCCAGTTCGGCAACCAGTTTGCGATGAATACCACCAAAGCCGCCATTGCTCATAACCACAATGTGGCAGGTTTCAGGCAGCTGTTCCAGGGCCCGGGCAATCAGTGCCTCGACCGAATCTTCCACGGCATGGTGATCCAGCTCACCGTGTTCAGCCCGCCAGCCCTCGACCAGTTCTGGCAGCCAGGTCATCTCGCTGAGGTTACCCCAGAGTACCCGGTCAGCAGCAGCGGCACTGGGAATCAGGGTTTGCTGATGCACGCCCTGTTTCATGGTGTTGGACCGGGGTTCGATGATCGCCAATATCGGCTCATCCCCCACCCGGTTACGCAAACCTTCCAGCGTCAGGGCGATGGCCGTGGGATGATGAGCGAAATCGTCATACACACGCACACCGCCTACTTCGCCCACCAGTTCCATGCGTCGTTTCACGCCGGAGAACCGGCACAGGGCTGCCACTGCATGGTCCGGGGTGACACCCACATGGCGGGCAGCGGCGATGGCCGAGAGCGCGTTGCGCACATTGTGCATGCCGGTGAGATTCCACTTCAGGGTGGCCACCGGTTGCTCGTGGTGAATCACCATGAACCGGCTGCCATCCTCCGCCAGCAGTTCAGCGCGCCAGTCTGCGGTGCGGCTGATCTCGCTGCCGATGGCGGTATCCTGCACCGGGCTCCAGCCGCCCATGTCGAGGGCGTTGTCCAGGTGCTTGTCAACCGCCGGGCGAATGATCAGCCCCTGGGAAGGCACGGTACGCACCAGGTGGTGGAACTGGCGCTCGATGGCTTCCACGCTGTCGAAAATATCGGCGTGGTCGTATTCCAGATTGTTCAGAATCAGGGTGTTCGGGCGGTAATGGATGAACTTGGAACGCTTGTCGAAAAACGCACTGTCATATTCATCCGCCTCAATCACGAAAAAGTCACTGGTACCGAGGCGCGCCGAAACCGGGAAATCCTGGGGCACGCCACCCACCAGGTAGCCGGCATCAAACCCGGCCTGGTCCAGAATCCACAACAGCATAGCGGTGGTGGTGGTTTTGCCATGGGTGCCGGCAACCGCCATCACCCAACGATGGCGGAGCACTTCCCGGGCCAGCCACTCGGGGCCAGACATGTAGTCAATGCCGCGATTGAGCACTGCTTCCACTTCCGGATTGCCCCGGGACATGGCATTGCCGATCAGCACCAAATCTGGTCTGGGCTCGAGATTCTCGACCCGATAGCCTTGCATCAACTCGATGCCCTGAGCCTCAAGCTGGGTACTCATGGGCGGGTAAACACCCTGATCGGAGCCGGTCACGGTATGGCCAAGCTCTCTGGCGATAACCGCCAGGCTACCCATAAAGGTGCCGCAGATGCCCAGAATGTGTATGTGCATTAACGTGTTGCCTCCGGTTTGAAACCTGCCAAGCCTCTACCATACTTTCTGCGGGGTCAAGAGCCGGTATGTGCTCATGAAAAACCGCCGTGTTTGGCGTATCATCTGCGCCATCGTTGAACCAGCAGGAGGCCTTAGCCCGAGATGGCTATCAAGAACGCATTTTATGCCCAGTCTGGCGGGGTTACCGCCGTTATCAATGCCAGCGCCTGTGGCGTTATCCAGACCGCACGCAAGCACACGGATAAAATAGGCAAGGTGTTTGCCGGTCGTAACGGCATTATCGGCGCCCTGAAAGAAGAGCTGATCGACACCAGCCTGGAATCAGACGACGCCATTGCCGCGCTGCTTCACACCCCGGGCGGCGCCTTTGGCTCCTGCCGCTACAAACTGAAAAACATCTCCGAGAACCAGCGCGAGTACGAGCGGCTGATCGAAGTCTTCCGCGCCCACGACATCGGCTACTTCTTTTACAACGGTGGCGGCGACTCTCAGGATACGGCGTACAAGGTCTCACAGATTGGTGAAAAAATGGGTTATCCGATCACCTGCATTGGTGTGCCCAAAACTGTCGATAACGATCTGCCGTTCACCGACTGCTGCCCGGGCTTCGGTTCGGTGGCCAAGTACATTGCCACCTCTACCCTGGAAGCCAGCCTGGATATCAAGTCCATGTGCGAAACCTCCACCAAGGTGTTCATCCTGGAAGTAATGGGCCGGCACGCGGGCTGGATTGCAGCGTCTGGTGGCTTGGCCGGCCAGGGTGAAGGCCAACCGCCGCACATCATTCTGTTCCCGGAAATTCCGTTCAACCGGGAGAAGTTCCTGGAGCGAGTCGACCAGTGTGTGAAAGATTACGGCTACTGCGTGGTAGTCGCCTCTGAGGGGGCCCAGTACGAAGACGGCCGCTTTGTGGCCGACGCCGGTGCCAAGGATGCCTTTGGCCATACCCAACTGGGCGGTGTTGCTCCGGCACTGGCCAACATGGTCAAACAGGCCCTGGGACACAAGTACCACTGGGCCGTTGCTGACTACCTGCAGCGGGCCGCCCGGCACATTGCCTCGGCCACTGATGTAGAGCAGGCATATACCGTAGGCAAGGCCGCCGTGGAAATGGCAATAGCGGGCAAACAGGCGCTGATGCCCACCATCGTTCGCGAGCAGGCGAAACCCTACCGCTGGAGCATTGGTGAGGCCAACCTGAGCGAAGTGGCCAACCAGGAAAAGAAAATGCCGATCCACTACATTACCGATGACGGCTTTGGCATTACCCAGGATTGCCGGGACTACCTGCAGCCGTTGATCGAGGGCGAGAGCTTCCCGCCATTCGAGAATGGTCTGCCCAAGGTTGCGCACTTGAAAAACCAGCTGGTCGAGAAGAAGCTGAGGACTGAGTTCAAGCTCTGATCTGGTCGTCATGAAAAAGCCCGGTCACCTCACGGTAGCCGGGCTTTTTTTGTACCTGAAAACGGATGGCAATCAGCGTGCTGTTGCGGCCTCATGGTCGCGAACGTAGCCATAAAAATCATCGAAACCGCCAACGTATTCGGAACCGACGAGAATCTGGGGCACGGTATACACAGGGCGGCCGATCTGGTCGGCAATATCCTGCTTGCTCATTCCCCGCTCGATCATATCGATCCAGATGTACGGGATGTTTCTGGATTCACACAGGTCCCTCGCCCGAACACAAAAACCACAGCTTGTACGGCCATAAATAGTGACCTGCTCCATAACAACCTCCTGAATCCGGGTGAGCCCCAGGGTGAAACGAATGGTTCAATACTTGGTTTGAATGATGACATGAGAAGCAACAATTGAAAATTGATGCTTCTCATGGCTGTGATAGTAAGGGGCGATACTAACCCTCTGCGTTAAGTCATCAGGTTTTCAGCCGGCCCAGTTCCCGGTCAAGCACTTGCACCTGGCCGTCCAGCGCGTCACCGCTCTGGCGGACCCGCTGTGCGAGCTCCCGCAGATCGTTGGCCGCATCGCCAATCTGGGTCAGGTTGCGGTTGATCTCTTCGCTCACCGAACTCTGTTCTTCGGCGGCCGTGGCCACCTGGGTGACATGCTCGACAATGGTACCAATCCGCTCCACCACCGTGGCCAGTGAGTGGTCCGCTTCGCGAGTGCCGTCTACCGCAGTGGTTGCTCGCTCAACACCACCCTGGATGACGGTTACCGCGCCGTCCACATCGCCTTTGAGGCGTTCGATCATATCGCTGATTTCGTCGGTGGATTCCCGGGTTTTCGACGCCAAGGTTCGCACTTCGTCGGCCACCACCGCAAAGCCCCGGCCCTGCTCGCCGGCCCTGGCCGCTTCAATGGCCGCATTCAACGCCAGCAGGTTGGTCTGTTCGGCAATGCCGCGAATCACTTCCAGGATTCGGTTAATCTCCTCGCTGCGCTGTGCCACGTGGCCGATGGCGGAGCTGGCCTGTTCCATATCTCCCGCCAGCGCATCGACGCCCTTGAGCGCCGCGCCCAGGGTATCCTGGGTAAACCGGATGCCATCCCGGGCGGCCCGGGCATTATCAGCAGCCTCACCGGCAAAGCCTGCTACTTCGCCCGCGGCGGCAGACATCTCGTTCATGGCGGTGACGACGCTGTCGATGTCCTGATGCTGTCGCGACGTCTGGTCGTCAGTATCACGGGCGATGGCGCCCACGTCTGCAGCCTGGCCTCGCACCTGGGCATTGACCTCTTTCAGGTCATTGATCATTTCCCGCAGGCGAGCCAGGAAAGCGTTGAAGCCACCGGCCAGGTCAATCAGCTCTGCGTGGGTGTCTATATCAAGTTCACGGGTAAGGTCCCCTTCAGCGCTGGCCAGGTTGCGCATCCGGTCTCGAATTTCATCCAATGGCCGGGTGACTGAACGCACCAGCAGAATCAACACAGCAATGGCAATCAGTACCACCACCACACCCACCATGGTCTGCCGCGCCGCCGTATCAGCCACTTCGGAAGACAACAGACCGGTGATTTCCTCAACACTGGCCAGGGCCACTGAGCGCGGCAATTCAATCAACAACGACCATTCGGCGCCGGGTAACTGCACGTCCACCGGATAGGCCACCGCCAGGGTCTGCCCATCATCAAACCGGCCGCCACGCTGGTGCAGGCGGACAAATTCGTCAGCCAGGTCTGGTACGGCTTCCTGTAATGGCCGGCCAAGGTGGGACTGGTAATGGCTGGATGCGGCAATCAGCCCGCCCTCGCTTAACAGTGACACCCGGGACTCACCATCAAACAACGCCTGGCTGACACCAGCAATCGTGGCTTGCAGTGTGGACAGGTTAATATCCACACCGGACACACCGGCAAACTCACCGTTGTTCTGAATCGGCACTACCAGGCTGGTCATCAGCTCAGAGTATCCCTCCTCGATTTCGTATTCGTAAGGCTCCATCAGGCAGGGTTTGAGGGAATCCCTGGAACACAGATACCACTCTGCTTCACGAATGCCGAATTCGTTCCGGTTGTCGAGGTACTTGGTGGACGGGTCTTCGGTGCGGCTGAACAACACATTGCCCTGAGGATCACGGTAATAGTAGATCTCCAGGGTACCTTCATCACTGCTGTGTTCCTCTACACCGTCGGTGAAATAGATGTCCATGCCATCGTATGCGTCGGGTTCAAACTGGGCGTAGATGGAACTTAAATGCTGCTGTTCGGACAGAATGGTTCCGATGGTTTCCTGAAGATCCCGGCGGCTGATGCGGCCGGAACTGTCCGACTCAATGTTGCGGGTGATCAGGCTGCGCACCACTTCCGGCGTCTGGTAGGCGGTTTCGAACAGGCCGGTCACCAACTCACCGTACTGCCCGGCCGTTGCGCTCAGCTGGTCCATGACAATATTCTGCACGGTATCGCGGGTTTCCCGGGACAATCGCTCTTCCATCGAACCAAGTGATAACTGGGCAGTCACCACAATACTGATGCCCATTACGAGCAGCAGTGAGATAACCAGACCATAGAGCTTGAAGCGAAGCGACAGGTGTTTCATAAACCGCGAAACCTTTGTTAATGAACTTTTACTGACAATACTAGAGCATGGAGGCGCCCTTGGCGTATCTGACCCTGTTTTTCACCGCATTCGCCGCCGCCACCTTGCTGCCAGCCTATTCCGAGCTGCTGCTGGGCACTCTGGCCAGTCAGGGCCTGCCGCTATTCTGGCTGTGGTTCTGGGCCACACTGGGCAATACGCTGGGGTCAGTCGTTAATGGGCTTATCGGCAGGCAGGTGGATCGCTTTAAGCATAAACGATGGTTTCCGGTCAGCGAATTGCAGCTGCACAAGGCCCGCAACCGGTTTAACCGCTATGGGCAATGGTCATTGTTGCTGGGCTGGCTGCCGATTGTTGGAGACCCGCTGACCCTGGTGGGCGGCATCATGCGAGTGCCCTGGCTCAACTTTGTGATCCTGGTGGGTATCGGAAAGGGCCTGCGCTATGCCTTCGTGATCTGGGTAGTGCTGGAGGCCACCGGATTTGCCTCATCGGCGCCACCACCATAAAGGTATTTGCGCAACAGGTCTTCGCCGTTGAACTCCGCGTGCATTACCGCGATGAACGTGTACACCCCGATCAACTTTCGGTTGAGGAACACGAATTCCTTCGGGGGCACCCGGAAATACCGACTGATGGCTGAGCGCGCTGCGTGTTTGGCTACCCGCGAAGGCAAGTCACTCTGCTTCCAGCGGTACTGGCCCCTGGCGTTCACGGCATAGTCCGGCCACTGGCTGCGGTCCCGGGCCAGGGGCTCCAGCACCGACATACACACCGAACCAAACTTCTCCAGGACTTCTTCTGGCCAATCCCGGCTCATGAACCGGAGGGTAACGCCACCCTCAATCACCTGCTCCAGATCCTGCTCGTAGGACGCGCGAATCATCTGGATAACCGGATCAAGAAAGGCCGGTGAATAACTTTGAACGGCACCAAAGTCCAGAAGCACGATGCGGTCATAGTCTTCGTCACCACCCTCCTCGCCGGCAATCCGGATGCGGTAGTTCCCGAAGTTCGGGTCTGTCTGGATTTCGCCCCAGTCAAACAGCTCCCGGAAGAACAACTCCAGCGCCGCCTCGCCCAGGGCACTGCGGCGCTCCAGCGGCAAATCCCGTACCGCCGGGGAGCCAACGGAATGGCCGTGCTCGTAGGTAGAAGCGATGATATGGTCGGTCGAATACTCCTGTAATACCCTGGGCACAACAAACCTTGGGTCGGAGCCCAGCATGTTGCGGAATTTCTCGGTGGTCCTGGCCTCCAGGCGGTAATCCACTTCCCGGTGCATCATCTGCCGGACTTCTTCCAGCCAGTCATTGAATTCCGGGCCGAAGCTCACCAGCCGGGCCACCTTCAATAACTGCGCCACGGCATTCAGGTCACTGTCCACGGCATCAGCAACGCCGGGGTATTGCACCTTGAGCACCAACTCCAGGCCGTCACTGCGTCGCACCGCACGGTGCACCTGGCCAAGGGAGGCAGCACCGATTGGTTCCGGATCGACATCCAGCTCTGCGAGCTTTTCGGCACCAATCTCAGCCTTCAGCACCCGCTCGATCGCCGGCCATTCCAGCGACGTGGTCTGGTCTTCCAGGGTGTGCAGGGCTTCGGTCACCTCTTCTGGCAAAAAATGCTCGCCATAGAGCGCCATCACCTGGCCAATCTTGACCACACTGCCTTTCAGCCGGCCTAACTCATCCACCAGGAAACGCGCCTGGCTCGACAACATCGCACGATGGCGCTGCTCCCGAGTGTCCTTGTTGCTGAACCAGTTGGTGGCCATGTGTGATGCCATACGGGTACCAGCGAAAAGCCCGGCCTTGGTCAGGGAAAGCCTGCGCTCGAAGCTGCCGGTTTTGATGCGGGACACGGATTTTCCGGGGCGTCTGGAAGACATGGATAACCTGTATGTTCAGAAAATTTTGGCGTTTCGACCGCGCCCGGAACAGTTTTCCCCGGCGCCGTTACTGCATTATACGGATCGCAAGCGGTGACAACCTAACCTCTACGCCGCAAAAGCTCCGTTTCCGCAGCCAATGTGGACAAATATTGTTCACCGTAAATATGTTCAGGTCGATGGTTACGATTTAACACAATCTCAAGTCACAATGCGTTCTAGAATTGGTTAACAGGAACAATGTGACTTTCGTCAATTACAATAAAAGCCAAGACATGAAGCCTTCAACAACCAGAACACCAGATTCTGAACTTTCCCAGTTCCGGGTGAAGGGTGAGATCCCGGTACCGGCCCTTATCAACGGGCTTACGGCCGCTGCGGTACCGTTGCTGTTGTTTTTTTCCTGGCGCTCAATGCAGCAGGGGGATTCGGTTACTGCCCCCTTCCTGATTAGCTTCGCTGTATTGCTGGCGATCAACAGCCTGATTTTTCTATTCGTGGGCCACAAGACCTTTCATCGCCGGGTCTTTATTACCCTGATCACAGTGCTGTTTACCTACCTGGCAACGCAAGCAGTGGAAGACGGCTCAGCGATTATCTGGCTGTTTGCCTACCCACCGATTATTTTCTATATCAGTGAGGCCCGGGTCGGTATTTACGCCTGTCTGGGTGGATGGCTGGCCGTCCTGGTGTTGTTCAGCCCGATTGGCGACGCGCTGTTTGCATCCCCCTACAACGCCACCTTCCGCCTTGTCATGATCATCGTCCTGGCGTTCGTCATGGTGACCTGTTACATCCTTGACCAGAGCCGCCGGCGCAGCAAACTCGGGTTAATCAAGCTGGCCAAGGAGTTTGAATACGCGGCGAAACACGATGCGCTGACCGGGCTGGCCAATCGGCGCGAAGGCCTGGAACAACTGGATAACGAATATCAACGTTACCTGCGTAGCGGCCGCGGCTTTTCCGTCCTGCTGACAGACATCGACCTGTTCAAGAGCGTCAACGACACTCACGGCCACCAGGCCGGTGACGAGATGATTGTTCTGGTCGCAAGAACGCTGGCCAGCCAGTGCCGAAAGGTGGACACCATTGCCCGTTGGGGCGGCGAGGAGTTTCTGATTCTGCTGCCGGAGACCTCGTTAGCGGATGCCTACGCCTCCGCTGAGCGGATACGGCAGGCGGTATCCAGCCAGACCATTACTGTGGATGGCAAGGTTATTCGGGCCACGATAAGCATTGGCGTGGCAACGATCCAGGGATCGGAGTCGATTGACCGCCTGCTGCAGCGATCAGACGAAGCGCTTTACCAGGCCAAATCCGAGGGCCGCAACCGTACCTGCCAGGCCAGCGTCGCCGCCTGAGCATCATTGCCAGCCCTGTCGCAGCTCCACCTGCTGGCGACCGAGCCCGCTGACCAGCTCCTGAACAAGCCGGCGCTCCAGACTGTAGACGCTGGCTTCCGGTTCGAAATCACTGACCTGGCACATGGACATACCGGCGTAGCCGCAGGGATTAATGCGGCTGAACGGCTCCATATCCATATTGACGTTGAGCGCCAGACCATGGAACGAGCAACCCCGGCGTACCCGCAACCCCAACGAGGCAATCTTGGCGCCGTTGACATAGACACCCGGCGCATCCTGCCTTGGCGCCGCCTCGATGCCCGATTGCGCAAGCGTGCGAACAATAGCCTGCTCGATATGATCCACCAGCTCCCGAACACCCAGTTTGCAACGGGGCAGATCGATCAGTAGGTAGATAACAAGCTGGCCGGGGCCGTGATAGGTCACCTGCCCGCCCCGGTCCACCTGAATCACCGGGATATCGCCCGGCAACAGAATATGCTCTGCCTTGCCCGCCTGGCCTTGGGTAAACACCCGCGGGTGCTCAAGGCACCACAGCTCATCCACGGTGGTTTCGTCCCGGTTGGCGGTGAAGGTTTTCATCGCCTCCCAGGCTTCCATGTAGGGCTGCTGGCCCAATGAACGGACAATCAGATCAGCCATGGCGTCAGAGCACCATGTGCACGCGACCGCTCGCTTTCAGATCTTCGAACAGGGCCTTGAGCTGCGCTTCTCCAGTGGCCACAATCTTGAGCTGCACTGAGGAAAATCGACCTTTGCTACTGTCCGTCACCGAAATATCCGTTTCGCTGATACCAGGAGCGTGCTGCTCCACAACTTCCACGACAAACTCGGTGAAATCCGGAGCGGAATTGCCGATCACCTTGATGACGTAGTCACAGGGAAACTCGATCTTCGGCGCTTTAGGCTCACTCATGCCAGATACTCCCCGATGCCCGGCTGGCTATCACCGACCACCTTAATTGAACAGTTGTACGAAAAACAGTTTGATAGCATCCCAAAGCCGTTTGAAAACGCCACCCTGCTGCACATCAGTCAGTGCCAGTGCAGGCTCATCCACCAACACCTCACCGTCGAGCATAACCTGGATCCGGCCCAGCTCATCCCCCACCTTGATGGGTGCCTTGATGACAGAATCAAGGTCTACGGTTGATTCAAGCTTATCCCGGGCACCACGGGGAATCGTTACAAACACATCCTCCGCCAGGCCTACAGAAATCTGATCGCTCTTGCCACCCCAGACCTTGGCATCCACCAGCTCCTGACCGGCCCGGAACAGGCGCTCCGTCTCATAGTAACGGAAGCCATAGTTCAGCATCTTCTGAACTTCGCGGGCCCGCACCTCGGCACTGCTGGCTCCCATCACGGCAGCAATTAGCCGCGTGTTGTCCCGCTTGGCAGAGGCCACCAGGCAGTAACCGGCTTCTTCAGTATGGCCGGTTTTCAGGCCATCCACACTTTCATCCCGCCACAACAGACTGTTCCGGTTCGGTTGACGGATGTTGTTGTAGGTAAAGCTTTTCACCGCATACAACGGGTAGTTCTCCGGGTAGTCCTCAATAATGGCCTTGGCCAGCAGGGCCAGGTCATAGGCGGTGGAATACTGATTAGGATGTGGCAACCCGGTGGAATTCTCAAAATTGGTATTGTTCATACCCAGCTGGCGCGCCTGCTGGTTCATGATATCCACGAAGGCATCTTCACTACCGGCCACAAACTCCGCCAACGCGACGGAGGCGTCGTTGCCGGATTGAATAATCACGCCCTTAAGAAGGTCTTCCACGGATACCTGTGTACCCTCCCGAACAAAGGTCCGGGAGCCGCCGGTTCGCCAGGCCTTAACGCTGATCGGCACCATGTCCGTCATGGCAATTCGGCCTTCATCCAGCTCGCGCTCAACGATGTAGGCCGTCATCATCTTGGTCAGGCTGGCAGGCGGCACTCGTTCCTGGCTGTTATGCTCCATGATGATACGACCACTGAGAGGGTCCTTCAGCACCCAGGAACTGCCTGCGATCTGGGGCGGAGACGGAATCAAAGCCGACTGGGCAACCGCCTGTCCCACCAGCAGGGTGGCCAGGGACAAGACAAAAACAAAGCTGCGAATCACTGAATTAAAAGCCATGGGTAGGTTCATTCGTCGTAAGGTGTATTTTCTTCTGGGGTTTCAGGAATCAGTGGCTGTCGGTCAGCACAATAGACTGACCAAAGCCCCGGGATTCCAGTAAATTCTGTGCATGACGGGCCTCGGACTCATCACTGAATGGCCCTATCTGGGCCCGGTGAAAGCGGCCAGAGCCTGTTGTCACTTCGCGCACTCGCATCGGGGTTTCGATGACGCCCCGCGCCTTTGCCAGCAAGGCCTCCGCGGGGTCGCGCTGGCTGAACGAGCCGAGCTGAACAAACAGCCCACTGTTCCCGCCCACCGATTGGCCAGGCACCGGAGCAGCGGCGACAGCAGGTGCCCCGACACCCGGCTTGAACGGTTTGCCGGCCAGCGTCATGGAGCCGTCTTCGCGAACGGTGATCGCTGCCACCTCAACCCTTGCGGTGCCCTTGGATTTGTAGCCAAGTTTCTTGGCCGCCGCGTACGACAGATCAATCAGCCGGTCATCGTGAAACGGCCCGCGATCGTTCACCCGAACAATCACAGACTGGCCGTTTTCAAGGTTCGTCACCCGGGCATAACTCGGTATGCGCAGGGACTTGTGGGCGGCAGACATCGAATACATGTCGAATATCTCGCCATTGGACGTTTTGTGACCATGGAACTTCTCGCCGTACCAGCTGGCGATTCCCCGGGCGACGTAGCCGTCGTTACTGTCCATAACCCGGTAGGTTTTCCCCCACACCTTGTACTGAGCCATATTGCCGGCATTCCGGGGCTGCTCGTAACGGGGAACCGCATCTTGCAGGCCCGAAACATCGAAACTCCCGGAAGGCGCTCTATCCTGTTTGATCGTATAGCGTGATGAGTGATCCGGCTCTGAAGATGTCGACTTGGGCGTACTGGAGCAACCCGCAAGGATCAGGCTTACCAGCACCCCCAACCACATTGTTCTTTGTTCCCTGATCATTATGTTCGACAACCCATGCATCTTCATCCGGCACCCAGCCTTAGTGACCTGTAATATTGTAACGGGTTCCCGGCAGTATTCACCATTACCGGCAAGCCATCATCGCTTACACCCTCTACGCAGAGATCATACGGCGATGGGTATGAATCGACATCAGCACCCCGAACGCTGCCATCAACGTTACCCCGGACGTGCCACCATAGCTGACCAGTGGCAGGGGCACACCCACCACGGGCAGCAATCCACTGACCATGCCCACATTCACAAAAACGTAGATAAAGAAGGTCATGGTCAAGGCACCTGCCAGTAAACGACTGAATGAATCCTGGGCGGTGACCGCAATATACAGGCAACGAAGAATGATCAAGAAATACAGGGTCATCAGCAGCAACATGCCAATAAAACCGAATTCCTCGGCCAGCACTGCCACGATAAAATCCGTGTGACTTTCGGGAAGGAACTCCAGATGGGACTGGGTACCCTGCAACCAGCCTTTGCCATCCATGCCACCGGAACCAATGGCGGTTTTGGACTGGATGATGTTCCAGCCCGCTCCCAGAGGGTCACTCTGAGGGTCGAGCAATGTCAGCACTCGCTGCTTCTGGTAGTCCCTCATGACAAAAAACCACATCATCGGCGCAGACACCGATACCAGCGCAAAGAACGCCGAAATCAGCTTCCAGCTCATGCCCGCAAAGAACACCACAAATATCCCGGCCATACCCACCAGCAGCGAAGTACCAAGGTCGGGCTGCTGAACAATCAGGGCCATGGGCACCAGCACCAGGACCAACCCAACCGCGACGTGGGACAGGCGCGGCGGCAGAAAATGCCGCGACAGATACCAGGCAGCCATCATCGGAACAACCAGTTTCATGAATTCCGAGGGCTGGAATCTAGGCAATCCGGGAATCGCCAGCCAGCGTTGGGCACCCTTGGCTCCCACGCCCACCAACAGCACGGCCACAAGCCCAACAATGCCCGCCGCATAGAGCCAAGGAGCCCAGCGTCTGAATACGGCCGGGTCCAGTTGAGCAAAAACGAACATCACCACCAGCGCCACACCAAACCGGATGCCCTGAGCCTTGACGACTTCGATATTCCGGTCAGCGCCACTGTAAAGTACGAAAAGGCCGCCGCCCATAAGCAACAACAGCAGCGCAAGCAGCAACGGATCCAGATGGATGGCCGACCAGACTCCCCGAGACCGGCCAAGATTGTGATCTGCGGGATTATTGAGCAAGCTCCCCAGTGCCATCAGCGCCCTACCTCCTGGTTAACCTGACTGATCACCGATGGCTGATCGGCCGCAGGAAAATCCTCGAGCCAAGCATCAAACAGCGCCCGGGCAACCGGCGCAGCGGTGGAGCTGCCACCACCGCCGTTTTCAACGATAACCGCCACTGCAATCTTGGGATTATCCGAGGGAGCAAAACCGACGAAAAGAGCATGGTCCCGCAAGCGCTCTTTTATTTGTTCTTCATCATATTCCTCATCTTCTCCGAGACTGAACACCTGAGCAGTTCCAGTTTTCCCGGCCATCCGGTAGCTGGCGCCACTACCAGCCGCCCGCGCTGTTCCCCTTGCGCCATGCATCACTTCTTCCATGGTTTCCACCACAAACTCCCAGTCGTCCGGATTCTTAAGAACCAGCGGTTCATGGGTTTCTGACGGCAAAAACTCATCCACCGACCGGTCACCACGGATATCCTTCAGCAGGCGGGGCTCCACCCATATGCCGCGATTGGCAATCAGGGTTGTCGCCGTCGCCAGCTGCAGCGGGGTCGACAGCATGAAACCCTGGCCGATGCTCATGTTCACAGAATCCCCCGGATACCAAGGCTCATTTCGGGCGGCCCGCTTCCAGTCGGCGGTAGGCAACAGACCGCTCAGCGCCCCCGATACATCCAGGGTGGCATCTTCGCCAAAGCCGAAATGTGCCAGGTATTCGGACATCACGCTGACCCCCATTTCAACGCCTACCTCATAGAAGTAAACGTCGTTGGATCGGGCCATGGAATACTTCAGATCAACCCAGCCATCTCCCGACCTGTTCCAGTTACGAAAACGCCGGCCGCCCTCTCGCAACTGAAAGTATCCGGGGTCCCAGATTCGCCTTTCCCGGTTGGTCACGCCGCTGTCCAGGGCGGCAATCGCCATCATCGGCTTGATCGTGGAACCTGGCGGATACTGACCACGCAGTGCCCGGTTGAACAGGGGCTTGTCAATATCGGTGCTAAGGTTGCGGTAGTCCTCAACACTGATTCCGGTGACAAACTTGTTGGCATCAAAGCCAGGCACGCTGGCCAGCGCCAGAATACCTCCAGTCTCTGGTTCGATTGCCACAATAGCGCCACGGCGCCCCTCGAGCAGCTGATAGGCCTTGCGTTGCAGCCGCAGGTCAAGGTGCAGCTGCAGATCCTCACCGGGCACCGGGTTTACCCGCTCGAGTACCCTCAGAATACGCCCCCGGGCGTTGGTTTCGACGTGCTGGTAGCCCACCGTACCGTGCAACACCTGCTCGTAGAATCGCTCAATACCGGATTTTCCAATGTAGTTGGTTCCCGCGTAGTTCACCGGGTCAATCCGCTGCAGCTCTTCCCGATTAATTCGGCCAACGAAGCCCAGGGCATGAGCGGTCAGTTCACTGTGGGGGTAATATCGAACCAGTTCAGCGCGCACCTCCACGCCAGGGAACTCATGCCGGTGCACCGCCATTCGGGCAATTTCCTCTTCGCCCAGATCGTAGCTCAGAGGCATTTCCTGGAAGGGCCGGCGAGGTTCACGAAGCCGCCTCTTAAACCGTTCTATGTCCTCCTCAGCGATGTCCAGAATCTCGGACAACCGGGCCAGGGTGGCCTCCATACCCGCCACGCGTTCTGGCACCAGTGTAAGGCTGAACACCGGGCGATTCTCTGCCAGCAGCAGATTGTTCCGGTCGTACACCAGGCCCCGGGGCGGTGGCACAGACTGGACCTGAACCCGATTTTTGTCTGACAGCGTGGTGTAGATCTCATGTTCGACAATCTGTAGCTGGTACATCCGCGCCAGCAGGCCGATCATCATTAGCAGGACGAACACCAGCATGGCCACGGCACGGCGCTGGAACAGCCGGCGCTCGGCTGCAGTATCCTTGAACTCACCCCAGGCCATGAAAACTCCTAGGCCCGGTGGTACGGGTGGTTACGGGTGATAGACCAGGCGCGGTAGAGCTGCTCGGCGAGCACAATACGCACCAGAGGGTGGGGCAAGGTCAGCGGAGACAGGGACCACTGCTGGTCAGCTCGCTGCCGGCAGGCATCGGCCAGACCATCGGGGCCGCCTACCAGAAAACAAACATCCTGACCGTCTTGTTGCCAGCTCTCCAGGTGGCTGGCCAGTTTTTCGGTGGACCAGGGCCTGCCGCCCACTTCCAGGGCGATGACCCGGTCACGGGGGGCGACCGACGCCAGGATGGCATCGCTTTCACGCTGCATCAGCCGCGGAATGTCCGGGTTCTTACCCCGGTGAGCCATGGCAATTTCGGTCAGTTCCAGGGGCAGCTCCGGCGGCATCCGGCGAGCATAATCGTTATACCCCGTACTGACCCAGTCGGACATCTTCTGCCCCACACAGATCAGACGCAGTTTCATGGTTACTCGTGACCCGCCGCACCCAGGTCCGGCGCGTCACGCCAGAAGCGTTCCAGGTCGTAAAATTCGCGGGTTGCAGGCATCATGACATGCACGACCACGTCTCCCAGATCCACCAGAATCCAGTCGCTGCCACCCTCGCCTTCAACGTTGTTTGCTCTGACGCCCTGATCTTTGGCTTCAGATACGACGGAGTCTGCCAGGGATTTTACGTGACGGCTTGAAGTGCCGGATGCAAGAACCATAAAGTCGGTAACACTGGTTCGATCACGGACATCAATCACACTGACCTCCTGTGCCTTGATATCTTCAAGTGCGGTTACGACCAGATCTTTCAGTTGTTCTGCCTGCATAATTACCCTGTTTTCCGGGCTCTGGCCAGGATGACCGCCCGATAAGTGATATTCAGACGCAATTGTACCATTAAAAGTTCCCGGCGGGGCACGCACCGTAAAGGCCGAGCGCCTGGATTCTCTGCCATACAGAATCCGGGGTCAGATACCGGGGAGAGCGCCCGTCCGCGATGCGCTGCCGGATACCCGTTGCAGAGATATCCAGCAGGGGCGGATCCAGCTCCAGTACCGCCCCGCAAGGCGCTGAGCTTAAAGCCTCAGGGCCGTCCGCCCGGCGTTCACGCACCAGGCGAGCCGCCTCACTACCAACGGGCAAATCCGCACCAGGGCGCTTCACAACCACAATGTGCGCCAGACCCGGCATGTCGGCCCATTCACGCCAGCGATCAAAAGCGGCAAAGGCATCGGTGCCCACCACCATTACCAGGGGCTCATCTGGCCCCAGCTC
Organism: Marinobacter sp. KM021; assembly: GCF_050707965.1. NCBI lineage: Bacteria > Pseudomonadati > Pseudomonadota > Gammaproteobacteria > Pseudomonadales > Marinobacteraceae > Marinobacter > Marinobacter sp. KM021. The sequence goes on along the minus strand of NZ_CP136129.1, from coordinate 69,632 downwards.
CTGGCGCAACTGACGCAGGGTGTCGGCGGTATAGGAGGCGCCAGCCCGGCGCAGTTCGCGGTCATCCACCCGCAAGCGGGGCTCGTCTTCAATGGCCATTCGGATCAACTCCAGCCGCTGTTCGGAGCTGGCACCGGTGCTGCCACGATGCGGGGGAATATGGCAGGGCACCAGATGCACCTTTGTCACCGCCAGGGCATCGGCTATCTCCAGCGCAAGGCGCAGGTGGCCGTGATGGATCGGGTCAAAGGTGCCGCCGTAGATCACATGCATGACATCATGCCCGGATGTGGCCGTCGCCAAACACCACGTATTTTTGTGACGTCAGTCCTTCCAGGCCCACCGGTCCACGGGCATGGAGCTTGTCGGTCGAGATACCGATTTCCGCACCCAGGCCGTATTCAAATCCGTCAGCGAAGCGGGTAGAAGCATTCACCATCACCGAACTGGAATCGACTTCGGTCAGGAATCGGCGGGCACGGGAGTAGTTTTCGGTAATAATGCTCTCGGTGTGCTGAGAGCTGTAGCGGTTGATGTGATCCATGGCCGCCTCCAGCCCAGCCACAACCCGCACCGCAAGAATGGGCGCCAGGTACTCCGCATGCCAGTCTTCTTCCGTGGCAGCGATCACATCGGGCAGGACCGCCCGGGTGCGTTCACAGCCACGCAGCTCAACCCCCTTGGCCACAAACTCCCGAGCCAGCAAAGGCAGCATGTCATCGGCAATTTCCTCATCCACCAGCAGGGTTTCCATGGTGTTGCAGGTTCCGTAACGGTGGGTCTTGGCATTGACGGCGACCTTCAGCGCCTTTTCCGGGTCCGCGTGGCTGTCAATGTATACATGGCAAACACCATCCAGGTGCTTGATGACCGGCACCCGGGCGTCACGGCTGATTCGTTCAATCAGGCCTTTGCCGCCCCGCGGCACGATCACATCCACATACTGGGGCATGGTAATGAGTTCACCTACTGCAGCCCGGTCGGTAGTCGCCACCACCTGCACTGCCGTTTCAGGTAAACCGGCTTCAGCCAGCCCGGTCGCCAAGCAGGCAGCGATGGCCTGGTTGGAATGAATAGCCTCAGAACCTCCGCGCAGAATGGTAGCATTACCCGACTTCAGGCACAGGCTGGCTGCTTCAACCGTCACGTTGGGGCGGGATTCGTAGATAATGCCAATCACCCCCAGAGGCACCCGCATCTTGCCAACCTGAATGCCGGACGGCCGGTAGGTCATGTCGGTAATTTCACCCACAGGATCTGGCAAGCCTGCCACCTGTTGCAGCCCCTCAATCATGGTGTCAATGCGGGCCTCAGTAAGCTCCAGGCGGTCAAGCATGGCATCATCCAGACCATTCGCCCGGCCATTTTCAAGATCCTTCTGGTTGGCCCGCACCAGCTCGGTACGGGCGGCACTCAACGCCCTGGCCGTTGCCAGCAGTGCCTGATTGCGAACGGCGGTGGTTGAACGGGCCACTTCCCGGGCGGCGGCCCGAGCCTGTTGACCGAGTTCTGCCATGTAGGCTGCTACATCCATCGGATTACCTTTATATTTTGCATACTGATTCCGGAACTGGAACGCTACTTTACCTTTCCCGTTTCAAGTCCGCATCCCAAACGACTATTATAGCGCTGCACAGATTCAAATGGATGCGCCAGCAAAGGATAGATAACATGCCCCAGTCGGCTGAAAAGTTCCTGCCAGGCCGGCTCTCAAGAGCCGGTTTTGTTGCGCTTGCGCTCACCAGCGCAGCCGGCATAATGCTGGGCGAATTCCTGCTGGCGGCTTGCGCTGCCGCGGCGGCGGGCATCAGCCTGGCCAGCAACCCACGTTTCACCAGCCACCATGCCCGGCTCTGGAAACACTTCAAAACAGCCAGCTACTCAATCCTGGCAATCCTGTTACTGGTCGCACTCTGGCAGGGGCCCTGGGCGCTCAGCCACTGGCTCTATGTACTACCGCTAGTGACTTTTGCTCTGATGCCAACCCATATTGCAGCCCTGATCACTGCGCTCCTGACCTTTGCCATACTGGTTTCCACCCAATGGGCCGTGATTCTTCCCGACCGCCACCAGATGATCAGTGCCTTTGTGCTGACAACGCTGCTCTCCACGCTGCTGATCTTCCTGCGAGAATACAAGGCCCGGCAGCTGGCACCGCTGAGGCGAACCGACGAACTCACCCAGGCCGCCAGCCGGGAGTACCTGTCTGCCGACCTGCACAAGGAAATCCAGCGCAGCGAGCGTGAGGGCACCGACATGTCTGTGATGATGATCGGGCTGGATACCCACCTGAGTGACAATGATCCGGACGAAGACATTCGCGCCATCCTGCCCAGAATTGGCCGTTACCTGCATTCCCAGCTTCGGGATTTTGACACTTACTACCGAGTAGCCGACCTGCAGTTTCTGGTTATCCTGCCTGGTATCAACACCGCGGGCGCCGCCGCTAATGCCGAAAAAATCCGCAATGGCCTTTGCAAGCTGCTTGATTCCCACGGCATGAGGCTGACCGTCAGCACCGGCATTGCCGGCCTGAACATCGGAGACGACGCAGACAGCCTCCAACACAGCGCCGCCAATGCGCTCCGCCGGGCACAGCAACAGGGGGGCAACCGCACCCAGGCCTACAGCAACTGGCGACACCCGGATGTCCAGAGCCCCACCGGCACCGAAGGTGACGCGCGATGACAGAAACAAGACTCAGAACCTGGACTCACAGCTTCGGCTACGGACTGGCGGCCCTGTTCATTTTCTCGCTGGCACTGCAGAACCTGCGCTACGGCTTTTACGAGTTATTCTATCTCGCCCTGGCGATGACCTGCCTGTTGCTGGCCGGGCTGATCTACACCTTCGTGTGTCGCCGCCAGCAGCTATCGGCCCCCGGGCACCTGCTGATTCTGGCCGGCCTCAACGCAGGCCTGGTGGCTGCCATTCTGGTTTTGGACAGCCCCGGAATAACTCACTGGGCGATGCCGCTCCTGATCCTGAATCTTCTCGTTCTGCCGCTGCGCCAGGGGCTAAGCCTGTCTGCCTTGCTCCTGGTTCCGGTAATGGGTGCTGTGTGGCTCGGTCATCCCGCCGCCTACGCCCTGATGACCTCGGTGGGCCTGATCCTGACACTTGCAGTCGGCGCCCTGTACATCTGGCACTACGATCACATCGCCCAATCAGCGGAGGATCTTGCCATTACCGACCCGGTCACCGGCGCCCACAACTCACGGTTTCTTGACGAAACGCTGCAAAAGGAAATCAGCAGAGCGATTGCCACTGGTCACCCCTTGTCAGTGATTAACCTGAGCTTTGATTACACGGACGAAATAAGGGACCTGCATGGCAAAGCGGGGCTGCAGAACCTGTTTAAATCGGTCACCGAGCATCTGTTTGGCGTTATCCGGGCGGGCGACAGCCTGTACACCCTGAACGACTCGGAGTTTTTCCTGATCCTCCCCTTCACGCCAGAGGAAGGCGTACGCGTCATCGCCGAGCGGATTCGCAGAACCATTGGCGAAAGGGAGTGGAGCGGTATTGGCAGGCTCTCTGTCAGCTTGGGCTGCACCACTCGCGGCAACGGCGATACCAGTACGGTCTCACTCCGTAACCGGGCCAATCAGGCAATGCATCAGGCACGTAAACGGGGTATGGATTCGGCCTGGTTCAGCCCGGGAGAGTCCGTCGACATATGATTGAAAGCTGGCTGGCTGGTGCCGCAGCCTGGGTAGCAGACAACCCCGGCTGGCTGATACTGGCACTCTTTGCAACCGCCATGGTGGAGTCCCTGGCAATTGCCGGCATTGTTGTACCCGGCGTTGCCATGCTGTTTGGTTTTGCCGCACTGGCAGGAAAATCCGGCATGCCCCTGTCCGAAGCCCTGGCCTGGGCAGGCATGGGAGCGGTTATCGGTGACCTCATCAGTTTTACCGTGGGCCGTTTCTTCAAGGGGCGGCTGCATTCGGTCTGGCCCTTCAGCCGTTACCCAGGGCTAATCACCCGGGGCGAGTCTTTTTTTAATGCCCACGGCGGCAAAAGTGTGATTGCCGGGCGTTTTATTGGCCCTATCCGCCCGGTCATCCCGCTGATTGCCGGTGCGCTGCACATGCCATGGCGCCGGTTTCTTACCTTCAACCTGATTTCTGCGGTCGGCTGGGCTCTGGTCTATGTGCTGCCGGGCTATGCCGTCGGCAGCGCCCTCGCCAGCGAAATAGAACCACCACCTCATTTCTACCCGGTTATTGGCATCAGCGCAGCGGTGCTCGTGGCTTTGTACGTGGTGGTTCTTCAGTTCCGGCTTGGCGTTGGCGAGGGCAGCAGGCCCTACCGCTGGCTGGAGTCGTTTATGGCCCGTTACGACACCACGCATCGGTTCTGGCGGCTTTACACCAACGAACGGCCTGCCCGCAAAGGCGAATTCCCCCTGCCATCGATTGTTCTGGCTACGGGGTCATTGGCGATGTTTGTGATCCTGACCCAGTTGATTACTTACAGCCGGCGGATCAACGAGCTGAACCACCTGGTGGTTGCCTGGTTTGAAGTGCTGCGGCAACCGCTGCTGGATATTCCGGTGATCGCCGCCACGCTCATGGGCGACCCTCCGGTACTGATCAGTGCGGCCGTACTGGCCGTGGCAATTCTCTCGTTCAGGGGGTATTACGCCGCTGCCCTGCACATTGCCCTGGCGGCGATTCTCTGCTTTGCCTGCGTATGGCTGGTCAAAACCGGCCTGATGGTGGATCGCCCGGATCAGGTGCTTAGGCCACCGGCCTCAGGCGCTTTTCCCAGCGGCCACACTGCAGGGGCAACGGTGTTGGTAACTATGGCCGCCAGCTTCATCGCTGGCGAAAACAGGATGCGACAACGCTGGCAAACCTATGTATTGCTGTCCTTCCCCCTGGTGCCTATCGCCCTGAGCAGGCTCTACCTGGGGGTACACTGGTTTACCGATGTACTGGGAGGAGTATTGCTGGGGATGGCCATTACCGGCGCCATTCGCGCCAGCTACAGTCGGTACGACCGAGTACCCATCTGGCCGGATGCCCTGACCTGGGCAGCGGTAATGCTCTGGCTGGCGTTCGCCGCAGGTTACCTCATCACTCAGTGGGACACCGCCAGTCTTTCCTATTCGCCCTTGCCTCCGGGCTAGTTCTGCTCCAGCGCCTCAAGCAATTCCTGAAGCCGTTGCAGCCGCTCGAGGGGATCCTGCAGTTCTGCCAGCCGCTGTTTTTCCTGCTTGTCCAGGGGCAGCAGCTCCGTTAGCCGCCAGCCTACGTCCCGGGCATCCTCGTAGTCCACATCCATACCCAGATCCTTGACAACCGGGTGGCGGAACAACGCCCTCAGCACGGAAGGCAGTTCATGGTAACGCTCAGGGACCTCGCTTTCGGCTTCTGCGATCAGGCACTCCACGTCCCCCAGGTTCAAGCCGTCTTCCTGCTGCCAACTGCGAACAACAGACACTTTCAACTCACCCTCCACAGTAATCCCGAGCAGCCCGCTGTCCAATTGCTGGAAATCGATAATCCGCACGTAGGTTCCGATATCGTAGAACGCCGCCTGTCGGGCGGTTTCACCGCCCTCACGGAGCAAGACCACCACAAACCCACGGTCTTCTTTCATACACCGGGAGAGCATGTCGATGTAGCGGGGCTCAAACAGCTGGAGGGGAATGCGCCCCTTGGGCAAAACAATTGAATTCAACGGAAACAGGGGAACATTCATAATGGTGTCATTCACTGCAGGGCAGACTCCGTCATCAGGCAGTAGTTATCGGATGGACAGGAGCTTTTGCACCTCATCTACCCGTTCACGGGCCTCACTCAAAAGCTGTAGGCTCCGGGAGGCATTGAGATCCAGTTCCCCCAGGCGGCGCCAGGCTGGCACCTGGTCAAAAGCGGGCAAGCCGGCATTCTGACTGGATCCAATCATGGAATGCAACTGCGCCACGATCACAACATCAACCAGTTGGGGCGCAGACTCCCGACACTCATAGTTCCAGTCTTCCGCATGGCGGGCGGACTCGATAAACGCTTTCGGAAACTGCCAGTTCTCCAGAACCGCACACCCTACATCGGCCCGCAACTCCGACATGGCATGCTGAAGGTTCTTTTCATCGGCAAACAGGTTCACATGGTGCTCGGCCTGCACCAAGACCGGAACGATACCAATATCGTGTAGCAAGCCCGCCAGCAGGGCCTCTTCCGGGTCAATCCGGGTGGCGTGATCCGCCAGCACCCAACACAAGGCCGCCACCTCCCGGGAATGCCGCCAAAGCTGTTCCATTTCCTTCTGCAGCGAGGCCCGACGAGTCTTGAACACCTCGCGCATGGCAAATACTGTTACCAATTGCCGGGTGGTTCGCATACCCAAACGAACCACCGCCTCCCGCACGTTCCGGACATCACTGAACCCCCGGTACAACGGACTATTGCAGGACCGCACCAGCTTTGCCGCCATGGCGGGGTCGGCTGAGACCGCCTTGGATACATCAAGCGCCGTCGAGTCTTCGCGGTCCACCACCCGACGCACTTTCCAGGCCACATCCGGCACACTGGGCAACTTGAGCTGATTGGAGCGGAGTTCGGCGTAAAACTCCATCAACAGATGATGTTCTTCACTTTCATCGGCGCCGCCATCCCCGGAATCCATTTCCACCTGGGCAACCGGCGCCGACCTCAGCATCTGGTTCAGAACCTCCTGCTCAATGACCAGAAACTCGCAGGGTTTGACTGCAGTAACGTCGTACATCCTGGGTTGCAACCGGGCGATGGGGTTGAGTGCCTTTTCCGTCTCAGCCTCAATCACCGTTTTACGGCCGTCCACAGACTCGAGCTCTACCTTCCCGGATATCAGGAAAAAGTCCAGGCCGTCGCGAACGCCCCGCTCCATCACCCGTTGGCCGGGCCCATGGGTCCGGCGTTCAGCCCGGCTGGCCAACAACACCAATTGATCGTCCGTCAACCGCCCCAATGGCTGGAAATCCTTGAGACGACGCAGCTGCAGGCTTTCCTGGCCACCCATAGACAGACTCCCTCGAAATTCTGGTCAAAATATCCCGTTACTTGTTACGTATTGTAAACACGCACTGGCAAAACAGCCATGCGACCAGCGTTTAATCTGGTATCCTTTGTGCTCAAGTACAACCAGATAACCAGGGAGACAGCAGCACACCATGCCCCAGTACCGTTCCCATACATCAACCGCTGGCCGCAACATGGCCGGTGCCCGGGCGCTCTGGCGCGCCACCGGCATGAAAAATGAAGACTTTGGCAAACCAATCATCGCCGTTGCCAACTCCTTCACCCAGTTTGTGCCTGGCCACGTTCACTTGAAAGACCTCGGACAACTGGTCTGCCGTGAGATCGAAGCGGCTGGCGGCGTTGCCAAAGAGTTCAACACCATTGCGGTGGATGATGGCATCGCCATGGGCCATGACGGCATGCTTTACTCCCTGCCCTCCCGGGAAATTATTGCCGATTCTGTCGAGTACATGGTTAACGCCCACTGTGCCGACGCGCTGGTTTGCATTTCCAACTGCGACAAGATCACCCCTGGCATGCTGATGGCCGCCATGCGCCTGAACATTCCGACAATCTTCGTCTCCGGTGGCCCGATGGAGGCCGGCAAAACCAAGTTGTCCGAGCACAAACTGGACCTGGTGGACGCCATGGTGATCGCAGCCGACCCGACTGCCACCGATGAAATGGTCGAAGAATACGAGCGTAGCGCCTGTCCTACCTGCGGTTCCTGCTCCGGCATGTTCACTGCCAACTCCATGAACTGCCTCACCGAAGCCATTGGCCTGGCGCTGCCCGGTAACGGTTCCATGCTGGCCACCCACGCCGACCGTGAACAGCTGTTCCTGAACGCCGGTCGTCAAATTGTGGAGAATGCCAAGCGCTATTACGAGCAGAACGATGCCAGCGTGCTGCCACGCAGCATTGCGTCGTTCTCCGCGTTCGAGAATGCGATGGTCATGGACATTGCCATGGGCGGCTCCACCAACACGATTCTGCACCTGCTGGCGGCGGCCCAGGAAGGCGGTGTTGAGTTTACGCTGGCCGAAATTGACCAGCTGTCGCGGAAAGTACCCCAGCTGTGCAAGGTGGCTCCCAACTCCCCGAAATACCATATGGAAGATGTACACCGGGCCGGCGGTATCATGGGCATCATGGGTGAACTGGAACGTGGCGGACTGATCAACGTCGATTTGCCAACGGTACACAGTAAAACCATGAAAGATGCCCTGGAAGTATGGGACATCATGCGTTCTCCCACCGCTGAGGTGGTTGAGTTCTACAAGGCCGGCCCGGCGGGCATTCCCACCCAGACTGCCTTCAGCCAGAGCACCCGCTGGCCCAGCCTGGACGGCGACCGTGAAAACGGCTGCATCCGGTCCGTTGAAAATGCCTACTCATCCGAGGGTGGCCTGGCGGTTCTGTTCGGCAACATTGCCCAGGACGGCTGCGTGGTAAAAACAGCGGGCGTGGATGAGAGCATCTACGTGTTCGAGGGTAAAGCCAGGGTCTTTGAAAGCCAGGATGCGGCAGTTGCCGGCATTCTGAGCGACGAAGTCAAACCCGGCGAGGTCGTCATTATCCGGTATGAAGGCCCCCGTGGCGGCCCAGGCATGCAGGAAATGCTGTACCCCACCAGTTACCTGAAATCCAAGGGCCTAGGCAAGGAATGCGCCCTGCTGACGGACGGCCGCTTCTCAGGTGGCACTTCCGGATTATCCATCGGGCACGCGTCACCAGAAGCCGCCGCCGGCGGTGCCATCGGCCTGATCGAGAATGGTGACACCATCCTGATCAATATCCCGGAGCGCAGCATCAATCTGCAGGTCAGCAACGAAGAACTGGACAAACGTCGCAAAGACCGTGACGCCAGAGGCTGGAAGCCCGAACTCGCCCGCGACCGCAAAGTCTCTGCAGCACTCAAGGCCTACGCGCTGCTGGCGACCAGTGCCGACAAAGGTGCTGTGCGGGACCTGTCGAAACTGGACTAAGCACCCACGCACTAACAAAAAAGCCCGCCTGACGGATGCCTGGCGGGCTTTTTTGTGGCTATCGTCCGGTCACCACAGTGACCAGCCGCTCTCCTCTTCTTCCTCTTCGGGCTCCGGCTCGGTCGCGGCAGCGGCACTCTCCTGTGCCGCCGGCGCAGCTCCAGCTCCGGCCTGGCCCGCAGCGCTGGCCACCGGCTGCACAGCGGTCATACCCAGGGCGCGCTCGGTTGCCTCATCCAGCGAACCGGTTACCTCAAGCCCCTGGTCACTCTGGAACTTTTCCAGTTCGGCTCGGGTATTACTGTCCAGTTCCGGGTTAACGTTTTCTATATCGTAACCGGCACCGTACAAAGCATGCTTGAGGGCGACGACGTCGTTGGCATAGGCCGGGGATGTCAATCCCAGGAAAGCGATAGTTCCGGCGGCCATAGCCGCCTTTCGTATGCGATGGCTGAAAGGATTCGTCATTGACACCTGATCTGCTCCTGATACCTCAGGGATATCGGTCTATTTATTGTTATGTGGCGCCCATCTCCACAAGCCCGGGCGACCCACAGACCCTAACACAGATCAGTCGTCCCTTGCCGAACCTGTCGCACGTTCCGGCATATTCCCGGTAGTTTCGTTGCCAAACTCCCGGATAAAGATACCCCAGAACGCCATGAACAGAGCCGCCACCAGCGGGCCCATCACAAACCCGTTAATGCCGAACATGACAAGCCCCCCGAGGGTCGACAGCAAAACCAGGTAGTCCGGCATCTTGGTATCCCGCCCCACCAGGATGGGCCGTAACAGGTTATCGGCCAGGCCAATTACCACCATACCGTAGACCGTCAGAATGACCGCTGGCACCACCTCACCGATGGCAGCCAGGTAGACCGCCGCCGGAATCCACACAATGGCAGCGCCAACGGCCGGTAGCAGGGAGAAAATGGCCATCACCACCCCCCACAGGAGCGCACCGGAGATCCCCAGAATCCAGAAAATCACGCCACCCAGCGCCCCCTGAATGATGGCAATCAGCAAATTGCCCTTGACCGTTGCGCGGGTAACTTCGGCAAACTTGGCAAACAGCAGGCGCTCTCGCTCATCACCCAGGGGCAACGCCTTGATCAGCAGCTCGACCAGTTGCTGGCCATCCCGAATCAGGAAAAACGCCAGATACACCATAAGCGCCAGGCCGAGGAAAAACTGGAAAGTGTTCTGGCCGATGCCCAGCGCCTGCTTGGCAAGGAACTGGCTGCCTCCAACAAACACACTGACCACGCGATCCCGCAATTCACCGAAACTGATATCGAACTGGCCCAGAAATGCCTGAATGGCCGGGAACGACCGGTTGACCTGGTCAATGTATTCACCAGGACGGATCTCACCGCTCTGGATCTTCTGGTACAGCCCCATGCCTTCGGTGATCAGGGCTGCTCCCAGCCCAAGCACCGGAATCACCACGATGATGATGCAAACCAGCAGGGTGATCATGGCATTGATGTTAGGCCTGTCGCCCATACGGCGGGTCAGCCACTGATTGACCGGGTAAAAAATCAGGGCAATGGCGATGGCCCAGAATATTGGCCCGAAAAATGGCTTCATCAACAACGCGAAGGCGATGGAAACGCCCACCAGCATCGCCAGAAAAGTCCGTGTCTCAAGTTTTGCGTACATAATCCCTATACCCTGAAGCGAACGGTGCCCATAACAGATGGAACGTTTCACGAAAAAACAGACTAACACGATAGCGTGGCCACTATAGCCACCTTCACGATATAGTATCAGGTTATCGATCAGCCAATTAACAGGTCATGTTGTTGGATTCAGACGCTTTTACCGTTGAAACAGCCCTTGAGGCCGCGACAGAACTCCAGAAGGTTCTGGCTTCGCGTATGCACCGCCGTAAGGTGATGGGGCAGGAAGTTCTGGTGCCTGGTCAACTCGGTGAAGCCCTACATCTTCCGCGCATCATCAACCGCTTGCAGAGCAAACAGCAGAGGCAACGGGACAGAGGGCTGGAAGACTTCCAGGAACTGTGGCCAACCCTGTCCGAGTATACCCGGCACCGGGTCATGGACAAACTCGGCTGGTACGACCCGAAAGACCTGGACTGGGAGGACAAACGCTCAAACCGTCGCCCCGTGGTCGATCCTGACGCCTGATACGTATAACTGCTGAACCCGAACCAATGCAGGATCACTGTGGCGACTTTGAACTGTCACATTTTGTCCTTATGTTCTATGGATCAGGAGGATTATTATGACAAATACTACCCATTACACCGCCATCCTGGCTGAAGGCAGTGCCGTGCCGACACTGTTGTGCGGCCATTGCCGTTCCATTCTTTCCAGAGCCAGGATTTTCAGAAACCAGGGCGACGGCCATCAGGACATCCATTGCCATACCATCGGCCTGTGCTCGGCCGACGACTGTGGCGCCGTCAATTGTTGTGACGATGCTTTGGCCCGGATTGACAACCCTGAACGCCTGTTTGATATCGCGTCCTGATTCAAACCGGCAACGCACTGTTACGCAACTCAAACACACAAAATTTCCATCTGATTTATCCTGATTTCCGACGATTGCCGTAAAGACAATCACGCAACCAATCAGTCAGGACAGTCGATGGCATGCGTATTCTGAGAACCGACGAAGCCCGCTTCGCAGGCCTTCCGGATTATCCCTTCCAAGCAAATTATCTGGACGTTGAGCCAGGCCTGCGCATGCACTTCGTCGATCAAGGTCCGACCAATGGAGCACCGGTGGTCATGCTGCATGGCGAGCCCTCCTGGTCCTACCTTTACCGGCACATGATCCCCATGGTCGCAGAAGCAGGTTACAGGGTACTGGCACCGGATCTGATCGGCTTCGGAAAATCCGACAAACCAGCCAATGTGACCGATTACAGCTACAGTAGCCATATGAGCTGGCTGGCCCGCTGGCTGGAAGACCTGAACCTCACCAACATCACCCTGGTGTGTCAGAATTGGGGATCACTGCTTGGCCTGAGACTGGCCGCAGAACATCACAGACGTTTCAGCCGGATCATTGTCGGTAACGGCATGCTGCCTACCGGAGACTCGCCGGTGCCTGCAGTGTTCCGTGCTTGGAAAGCGTTTGCCAGCCACAGCCCCTGGTTTCCCGTGGCCCGCATCATACAGCTGGGTACCGAAAGGGCTCTGAGCCCGGGTGAGATGGCGGCATACGAGGCACCCTTTCCGAGCGCGGCATTCAAAGCGGGTGCCCGCGCCTTTCCGGGCCTGGTTCCGGTTTCACCGGATGATCCAGCCAGCGCCGCCAACCGTGAGGCCTGGCGGATCCTGGAGAAATGGCGCAAGCCCTTCATCACCTGCTTCAGCAATGGCGATCCGATCACCCGGGGAGGTGATCGTCACATGCAAAGACGCATTCCCGGGGCACTAGGACAGCCCCACATTACCCTGCGCGGTGGCCATTTCCTGCAGGAGGACTCCCCCAGAGAGTTTGCCCGGGTCATACTGGACGCCCTGAAAGCTGAAATGGCGGCCTGAGCCCCCACCCATTCAACCAAAAACGGTCACCGTCTGGCGGCTCAGCGCCACCAGTTCGCCGCTCCCAGTCCAGATACCGGCATGGGTATGGCCGTAACCGGCACCTGCCTGATCAATCGTGGCCCTGTAGAGCAGCCACTCTCCCGGCTTCATGGTCGGCCGCGGATGCACAATCTCCAACGCCCAGCTCAGGGAACTGGCCGGTGCGGGCCCCTTCAAATGCGGTAATAATGCTGGTGGCCAGGCATCCACCAACGCCACAATGTGCGCGTCGGTCAGGGCCGAGGGCGTCTCCCGGAACTGCATCCAGCCCCCCATCTCACGACCACCCTTGCCGGAAAACGGCATGTTGCCGAAAGACCAGCGCATGTCGATATGCTGGGTAAATTCCGGGGTAACGCCGGGAATGTATGGCAACTCCTGGCATTGGTCTACCGGAACAGCCTCCGGGGCGGGCGATGGCGCCACCTGAACTGATGACTCCCGATCACCACCAAAACTCGCCAGGCACGCCAGCCTGGTCTCACCGTTTTGCAGAATTCGCCCCTGTACCTGAGAGACCGCCTTGCCCTCACGCAACAACTCTGCCTCAAACACCGCAGGCACATCCGGTTCCACCGGCCCGACAAAAGACACCTGCATCGCCCGCATGGCCCTGCCAGGGGCAACTTTCGACGCCATCACGTCGAATGCCAGCGCCGCTACCAGCCCACCGAAGGTAGCCCGTCCCTGCCCCCAACTGGCCGGGATCACAACGTCTCGGCCCTCGCGCACCGAATTCAGAAGCTCATCGAACGTCATACTCTTCCATTCCTGTTAATTAGCCTGCAAACAACCAAGACTGCCGCAGTTTACCGAAGCTGGCAAGCTGCTTCCCCGGCAACTACCTACCCTATTACCGGCAATAGTCATGTTAAAGACTGCCCAAACCGACTATAATGTTTCAAAATCATGCATTGCATTTGTAATGCGATACCCTCCGAATACCGAGTACATTCATGTCAGAATTGTCTTTTGCCGAACTGGGGCTGGATCCAGCAGTACTGGAAGCCGTCTCCGCAGTTGGCTATGAAACTCCGTCGCCCATCCAGGCGCAATCCATTCCAGCCTTGCTGGCCGGCAACCACCTACTGGGTGTTGCCCAGACCGGTACTGGCAAAACGGCCGCGTTTGCACTGCCGCTGCTGAGCCGTATTGATGCCAGCGTTGCAGAGCCCCAGATTCTGGTGCTTGCCCCTACCCGGGAGCTGGCCATTCAGGTAGCCGAGGCGTTCACCACCTACGCCAGCAAGTTCAAACACTTCCACGTTCTGCCGATTTACGGCGGCCAGGATTTTGCGCCACAGATCCGCGGCCTGAAGCGTGGCGCCCAGGTCATCGTGGGTACGCCAGGCCGGATGCTGGACCACCTGCGCAAAGGTACCCTGAAGCTGGGCAGCCTGAAGGCACTGGTGCTGGATGAAGCAGACGAAATGCTGCGCATGGGCTTTATTGACGACGTAGAAGCAATTCTGGCGAAAACTCCGGACACCTGTCAGCGCGCCCTGTTCTCGGCCACCATGCCGCCGCAGATCAAAAAGGTTGCCCAAACCTATCTGAAGAACGCCACGGAAGTGCGCATTGAAAGCGAAACCCGCACCGTTGAGCGTATCGCCCAGTTCGTTCTGCCAGTCTACGCGGAGCGCAAGCTGGACGCCCTGACCCGCATCCTGGAAGTGGAGCCGTTCGACGCCTCTATTATCTTCGTGCGCACCAAGGCCGAGACCACCCTGCTGGCGGAAAAACTGTCAGCCCGAGGCCATGCGGTTGCGCCCCTGAGCGGTGACCTCAACCAGCGCCAGCGTGAACAGACCGTAGAAGACCTCAAGCGCGGCAAGAAAGACATCATCATCGCCACCGATGTTGCTGCCCGTGGCCTGGACGTGCCCCGGATTACCCACGTGATCAACTACGACGTGCCCTACGACACCGAGGCGTACATCCACCGGGTTGGTCGCACCGGCCGCGCCGGCCGCACCGGCAAAGCGATTTTGCTGGTCACACCGCGCGAGCGCAGCTGGCTGCGCACCCTGGAGCGGGCCACCAACTCGCCAATGGAACCGTACCAGCTGCCGTCACCGGCTGCCCTTCAGAAAATGCGGGTAGAGCAGTTTGAAGAGCAACTGCTGGGCTTCACCAACGATCCCCGATCTGCCAAGGCCATTGCCCTGCTGGATGACATTGCCGAGCGCAATGACATGGACATGGCCGCCGTTGCTGGCGCCCTCGCCTGCTTGCTGGAAGCCTCCCAGCCGGATTCCCTGCCGCTGGAGCAGCCCGAAGCCCTGCCGGAAGTGTCGGCAGCGCCCCGTCGCGACCGCAAAGGCCCGCCTCCGGGCAAAGGCGGTTTCCGCAAGGGTGGGCCCGGCAAGAAATTCAGCAAAGATGGCAAGCCCGGCTTCCGCAAGGGACCGCCCAAGGGCAAGCCTGCTGGCAAAGGCGGCAAGCCCTCTGCCAATAGCCCCAAGCGCGCCCCGCGCTAAGGGCCAGAACCGCTAGCCGGTCAGGCTGACCGGCTACGCTGGTAGACGACAAAGCTGTAGTCGTAAGGATTATTGTCAGACGCGGAGAAATCTTCGCGTCCGATCTCTTCCCAGTCATCCCAGTTCACTTCCGGAAAGTAAGCGTCGCCATCTACTTCGGCGTGTACTTGTGTGATGTACATCCGGTCGACCATGGGCAGTGCCTCGGCGTAGATCTGGCCACCGCCGATAATCATTACCTCATCACCACCCTCCAGCTCCGCCTGGGCCTGAGCCTTGACCAACGCCTCATCCAATGAAGCCGCCGCAACCGTACCGGCCGGCGCCTGCCAGTCTGCATTCCGTGAAATGACGACGTTCATCCGTCCCGGCAGTGGCCTTCCAATAGAATCCCAGGTTTTCCGCCCCATGATGATGGGCTTACCCATGGTCGCCTGCTTGAAGTAACGCAGGTCGCCAGGCAGATACCAGGGGAGCTTGTTGTCCCGCCCGATGACGCGGTTCCGGGACATCGCAACAATCAGTGCTTTTCTCATATTTGGTCCTCATAACCTGGAGTTCTGGGCCTTTGGCTTGAGCCTTGGGGGCGGCAAGAGGGCGGGGATGCCTCTCCAAAAAACGCCTCAAGGCATCCCTGCGCGGCTTGGGCTCCGCCATCCCTGGCTCCGCACATTTTTGGAGAGGCATCCCCGCCCCCTTGCGGCTTAACCATTCAGGCAGGCCGGACTGTTTAAAACCTTACTGCGCATCCGGGATCTTCGATCACCATTGTTCGAAAGCAGGGCAGCGGGTGGGGCTTTCCGAAAATGTGCGGAGCCAGGGATGGCGGAGCCAAGCGTACACGGACGTATTCACAGCGTTTTTCGGAAAGCCCCACCCGCTGCCCTGCCTCCCCCCAGCCAACCGGACCGCGATCCCAGGCTCGGGATCAGATCGCTATCGGAGCCTTAATCACCGGGTAAGGGTCATAGCCTTCGAATTCAAAATCTTCCAGCTCATAGTCGAAGATGGATGCCGGCTTGCGCTTGATGACCAGCCTGGGCAACGCACGGGGCTCGCGCTTTAGCTGCTCGAACACAATATCGTCGGTCAGGTGATTACTGTACAAGTGACAGTCCCCAAACGTGTGCACAAACTCACCAACATCCAGATCACACTGCTGGGCAATCATGTGGGTCAACAAAGCATAAGACGCAATGTTGAAAGGCACCCCCAGAAACAGATCCGCACTCCGCTGGTACAGCTGGCACGACAGCTTGCCGTCCGCCACGTAGAACTGGAACAGACAGTGGCAGGGAGCGAGCGCCATACGCCCTTCCCGCACATTATCCTGAGGACTGACTGACTCATCCGGCAGTTCCGCCGGGTTCCAGGCGGAGACAATCAGGCGGCGGGAGTTGGGCTGGGTTCGGATTTGCTCGATAACCTCGCTGATCTGATCGATCACCCGACCGTCGTGGCACTGCCAGCTGCGCCACTGCTTGCCGTAAATTGGCCCCAGGTCGCCATTATCGAGTGCCCATTCATTCCAGATGCTGACCTTTCGTTCCGCCAGCCAGTTGTTGTCGGTGGAGCCTTTCAGGAACCATAACAATTCGTAAATGATGCTGCGCAGGTGGACTTTCTTGGTGGTCACCAGCGGAAAGCCGTCCTGCAGGTTAAAGCGCATTTGCCGGCCGAACACGGAGCGGGTGCCAACCCCGGTGCGGTCGCCCTTGTCGAATCCGTTGTCGACAACGTCTTGCATCAGGTCGAGGTAAGCTTTCATGCAGCGTTTCTCCGGTAAGCAATAACAATCAGGGCAGCGCCGGCAATAACCATGGGCAACGATAGCACCTGCCCCATGGTCAGCCAGTCGAAGGCCAGGTAACCCAGTTGCGGGTCAGGCTGGCGGAAGAATTCGGTAAAGAATCGGAAGCTGCCATAGCAGGCCAGAAACAGGCCAGAGACGGCCATTTTCGGGCGCGGCCGGGAGGAGAACCACCACAGGATGGCGAACAGTACCACGCCTTCCAGGGCAAACTGGTAGAGCTGGGAGGGGTGCCTGGCCAGGCTGTCTGGAGCGGTGCGGAATACCATGCCCCAGGACACATCCGTCGGTTTGCCCCAGAGCTCCCCATTGATGAAGTTGCCGATGCGGCCCGCGCCCAGACCCACCGGCACCAGCGGCGCCACAAAATCGGCGATGCTCCAGAACCCGGCCGACGTTTTACGCCCGAACCACCACATCGCCAGCATAACGCCCAGCAGGCCGCCGTGGAACGACATCCCCCCTTCCCACACCCGCAACAACCATAACGGGTCGGCCAGGAAGGCATCGAAGTTATAAAACACCACATACCCGAAACGGCCACCGAGAATGACACCCAGGGCCATGTAAAACAGCAGGTCACCTACTTGCTCTTCATTCAGGGGCGACCAGGGTTTGCGGCTACGCAGGCGGCCAAGCCACCAGCCAGCGGCGAAGCCAACCAGGTAGGTCAGGCCATACCAGTGGATTTTCAGGGGGCCGATGGCGATGGCCACCGGGTCAATCTGCGGGTGTTGCAACATGAATACGCTCTCAACTAAGCAGGAATCGGAGGCCGACGAGGATCAGCACAACGGCAAATATCTTCTTCAACAGGCGGCCATCCAGCTTGTGTGCCAGCTTTGCACCGAAACGGGCAAAAAAGACACTGGTGGCAACAATACCGACCAACGCCGGCAAATAGATAAACCCAATACTGAAATCGGGCAGCTGCGGGTTCTGCCAGCCGGTCCAGATGTTGCCAGCAGCACCAGCCAAGGCAATCGGCAAGCCACAGGCCGCGGACGTGGCGACAGCCTGTTGCATGCGCACGTTACACCAGGTGAGGTAAGGCACGGAGAGTGTGCCACCACCAATTCCGAAGATGGCAGATGCCCAGCCCACAAACCCACCGGCCACCCCGAGACCGGCGTTACCAGGCACATCCCGACCGGGCTTCGGGTTTGCTTCCAGCAGCATTTTCAGCGCGACCAGAATCGCAAAGGCGCCAATGATGGTTTTCAGCATCGGGCCACTCAGCAGCGATGCCGTCCACGCCCCGGACAACGCCCCGACGATGATTCCGACCGTCATGGGCCGCACCAGTTCCCACCGGACAGCACCATGGATATGGTGGGTGCGGATGGAACTGATGGACGTAAAGACAATCGTGGCCAGAGAAGTACCAATAGCGAGGTGAGCGGCGATCTCGGCACTGAACCCCTGGAAGCCAAAAGTGAAAATCAGCACCGGAACGATAACCAGGCCACCGCCGATTCCGAACAGGCCTGCCATGGTGCCTGCCAGTGCACCTAGTGCCAGATACAGAATGAATATACCGATCAGGGTCATGTTTGTTTGCTTAATCCCGGGAATAAATCAGGCTGGTATGATACGCATTGTTGCCAAACGCTGCAGCCTCCCAATTCAATTAAAGGATTGCCATCGACCATGTGCCTCATTGCTTTCGCCATCGGACAAAGCCCGGAATTTCCCCTGGTGGTGGCAGCCAACCGGGACGAGTTCTTCCGGCGCCCCACCGCCGCCATGGACTGGTGGCAGGATAACAGCGGCCAGCAAATTCTGGCCGGACAGGACCTGGAATCCGGCGGCACCTGGTTGGCGGTCAATACCGACGGCACGGTAACAGCCGTTACCAATGTGCGGGAAGGAAGCCCCGAGGCTGGCCGCCAAAGCCGTGGCGAACTGCCCTTACACGCACTGAGACTCTCAACCGGTGAACTGCAATCCTCACTGGATGCAGAGCCCGGGCGCTATGCGGGGTTCAACCTGGTGAAGCTGACCGGTCTTGGAGGCTGGTATTACAGCAATCGGGACGCCCACCCGGGCCGGCAGGTATTCCGGGGCGTTTATGGCCTGAGCAACCACCTGCTGCAGACCCCCTGGCCAAAACTGCTGAGGCTACGCAAGGCCGTTGGCCATTGCGTGGAACAAGCGCGCCAAGACCCGGCGCCGCTGCACAAACAGCTACTGTCACTCTTACAGGACACCACGCCAGCGCCCGACCGGAGCCTTCCGGATACCGGCGTTGGCATGGAAACCGAGCGATTTCTGTCTTCACCATTCATCGTCGGCGACCACTACGGAACCCGAGCAACCACGGTTGTTACCGTGTCCCGACAGGGCCAGGTGTCAGTCACCGAGCAATCCTGGGGACCGAATGCCACAACTCTGGAAAAACGCCAATTCGCCTGGCAGCGATAGCTCAGGGACTCTGATATAATCCGCGCAATTTCCGAAACACCTGACCGGAGGTCGCCCATGGCCGGTGAGAATAACAGCAGCACATCCATTGCCGACTTTGAAAAATCCCTGGACGAACTTGAGCGATTGGTTCGCGATCTTGAGCAGGGAGAGCTTTCGCTGGAGCAGTCACTGGCAGCCTTCGAACGGGGCGTAAAGCTCACCCGAGAATGCCAGACCGCCCTGAAAACCGCCGAACAGCGTGTTGAACAGCTGGTTCAGAACAGCGATGGCTCCCTGGAGACCCGTCCCTTTTCAGCGGATGATGCCAACTGATGAGTGAACGCCTGTCCCTGGCTCTGGAATTTCTGGAGCAATCCCGCCAGCAGATTGACCAGGCACTGGAACGCTCTATTCGCGATGGCGCCGCCTCACCCAGGCTGGATGAGGCCATGCGCTACAGCGTTCTGGGCGGTGGCAAGCGCGTTCGCCCGGCACTGTGCCTGGCCGCGGCCCGCGCCATCGGCGCCGATCCATTGGCGGCGCTGACCCCCGCCTGTGCGCTGGAACTGGTGCACGCCTATTCCCTGGTGCACGACGACCTGCCCGCCATGGATGACGACGACCTCCGGCGTGGCCGACCAACCGTTCACATCGCGTTTGACGAAGCCAGCGCCATACTGGCCGGCGATGCGCTGCAAACCCTGGCCTTTGCACTTCTGGCGGAGGCCCCGGAGCTGTCAGACCAACAACGCATCGCAATGATTCGGGAACTGGCGACCGCCAGCGGACATCAGGGCATGGTTGGTGGCCAGGCCATTGATCTGGAATCGGTTGGCCGCCAACTGACCATAGAACAGCTTGAGTCCATGCATCGCCACAAAACCGGCGCCCTGATCGAAGCCAGTGTTCGCCTTGGCGCGCTGGCATCCGGTTCGGTCACAGATCAACAACTGGCCGCCCTGTCTGATTTTGCCAGCGCCCTGGGCCTGGCGTTCCAGGTGCAGGATGACCTGCTGGATATTGAAGGCGATACCGAAATTATCGGAAAGCGGCAGGGCTCGGACGCCGCCAGGGAGAAACCCACCTATCCGGCCCTGCTGGGTGTTTCCGGTGCCAGGGAACACCTTGAGAAGCTGCTGGATCAGGCCCAGAGTGCCCTGGACAGTTTCGGCGAAGAAGCCGAGGTGCTTAGGGCCATGGCCGATTATGTGGTGGCCAGAAGCCACTGAACCGCGCTGACAAACAAGAATCGGCCGGTTTGACGACACCGTTTTGTAACATCTGGCCCGGGAAGTGTGAAACACACCTCCCTGTTCCCTTATAATGCCAGTCATAGAATCCATATTCCGATAAAGACCCGAGCTGATGCAGGACACATACATTTTCAGGGAAATCCCGTCGCAGCGGCCCAACACGCCCATTCTTGACCGGATTGACGTGCCCGCCCAGCTGCGCACCCTGCCCGAGGAAGATCTTCCCCAACTGGCCAGAGAACTCCGGGCTTTTCTGCTTTGGTCTGTCGGCCAGACCGGCGGGCACTTTGGTGCCGGCCTGGGCGTTCTGGAACTGACCGTCGCCCTGCACTATGTCTTCAATACGCCTGAAGATCGACTGGTCTGGGATGTTGGCCACCAGGCCTACCCCCACAAGATCCTGACGGGTCGCCGGGAACAGATGGGCAGCATCCGCCGCAAGGATGGCCTGGCCGGGTTCCCGAAACGCGCGGAAAGTGAATACGACACCTTTGGCGTTGGCCACTCCAGCACATCGATCAGCGCCGCACTGGGCATGGCCATTGCTGCCCGCATGCAGAATACCGGGCGCAAGAGCATCGCCGTAATCGGCGACGGCGCAATGACCGCCGGGATGGCCTTCGAGGCCCTGAACCACGCCGGCCATCTGCATGCCGACATGCTGGTCATCCTGAACGATAATGACATGTCGATCTCCCGCAACGTGGGCGGGTTGTCCAACTATTTTGCCAAGCTGCTGGCCAGCCGAACCTACAACCAGGTTCGGGACAGCAGCAAGAAAGTGCTGAAAAGCACCCCGCACCTGATGGCGCTGGCGAAGAAAACCGAAGAACACTTCAAGGGCATGATTGCCCCGGGCACGCTGTTCGAGGAGCTGGGCTTCAACTACATCGGCCCGATTGATGGCCACGATCTGCCATTGCTGGTTGAAACCCTGGAGAACATCCGGGAGCTGGACGGCCCGCAGTTCCTGCATGTGGTCACCACCAAAGGCAAAGGCTTTGCGCCCGCAGAGGCGGACCCCATTGGCTATCACGCCATCAACAAGATTGAACCCGTGCCACCGAGCAAACCGGAGCCGGTCAAACCGAAGCAGGCCAAACCAAAATACGCCAACGTCTTCGGACAATGGCTGTGCGATGCCGCCGAGCAGGATGAGCGCGTGGTCGGCATTACACCCGCCATGTGTGAAGGCTCAGACCTGCTGGCGTTTTCCGAACGCTACCCGGACCGCTACTTTGACGTCGCCATCGCCGAACAACACGCGGTCACCCTGGCCGCCGGACTGGCCTGTGACGGTGCCAAACCCGTCGTGGCCATCTATTCCACATTTCTGCAACGGGGCTATGACCAACTGATTCACGACGTTGCCATCCAGGATCTGGACGTGCTGTTTGCCATCGACCGGGCGGGGCTGGTGGGCGAAGACGGCCCGACCCATGCCGGCGCGTTCGACATCAGCTATCTCCGCTGCATCCCGAAAATGGTGGTGATGACCCCCTCAGATGAAAACGAAACCCGCCAGCTCCTGCACACCGGTCTTCAGTACCATGGCCCAGCTGCCGTGCGCTACCCCCGGGGCACCGGCCCCGGTGCCGAAATCCAGCAGGCGCTGTCGGCTCTGCCCCTCGGCAAGGGTCGCGTTGTCCGCGCGGGCGCTCGGGTGGCCATACTTAACTTTGGCACCCTGTTGGGCTCAGCCCTGGAAGCGGCCGACAGCCTGAATGCGACAGTGGCGGATATGCGTTTCGTTAAACCACTGGATGAGAGCCTGGTACTGGAACTGGCCGAACAACATGACCTGCTGGTAACGCTGGAAGAAAACGTGGTGGCCGGCGGTGCCGGTAGCGCAGTGACCGAATGCCTGAATAAACGGGAAGTGATGCTGCCGGTGCTGCAGCTGGGCTTGCCTGACCGCTTCGTCGACCATGGCAAGCACGGGGAATTGCTCAAGGAATGCGGGCTGGACCCGGAAGGTATCCGTAGCGCCATCGCCAGTCGGATTGACCGCCTCGGTAACGCCGCCCTGACCGCCATCAAGTGATCACTGCTGGCTGATAGCGCAGCCGTGCTATCAGCCGACTCTGCCAACCGGCTCAATCAGGCCGGGTCGTCATCCTGATGAGTCTCGAGCCAGTGGCCGAGCTTGCTTTGCTTGGTATTGAGATAGTGTTCGTTGTGCGGGTTGCGACCCACGTGCAGGGGAACCCGCTCCGAAATCTGAATTCCGTAAGACTCCAACGCCTTGACCTTCCTGGGGTTGTTGGTCATCAGCTTCAGGCTTCGGATCCCCAGGTGCTCGAGCATGTCCTTGCACATGCTGTAGTCCCGCAAATCCGCACCGAAACCCAGCCGCTCGTTGGCCTCTACGGTATCTGCGCCCTGGTCCTGCAACCGGTAGGCGCGAATCTTGTTCAGCAACCCGATGCCACGGCCTTCCTGGCGCAGGTACATCAGAATGCCACGGCCTTCGCGGGCAATGCTGCGCAATGCTTCTTCCAGCTGATACCCGCAATCACAACGCATACTGTACAGGGCGTCGCCAGTCAGGCACTCGGAATGGGTACGTGCCAGCAGCGGCTCATCGCTATCAATATCGCCCAGCGTTAGTGCCACATGCTCCTTTCCGGTGTCCGGCTCCTCAAAGCCGTGCATGTCGAACACACCGAAGGGGGTGGGCAAACGGCAGGTCTCAATGTAACGAACAGCCACTGTATTTCCTCGTGGTTCTGACAAATTGGGCGGGCATTCTATCATGCGGCTGCTTGCCTGGCGTAGTGTTGGCACGTTTACTCTCCGAATACAGTGTGGTCGGAAAGAGTACGGCCAAGGCCAGAGAGCAGATCATTGTTCCGGCGCGCGCCAGTGTCCCGAGCGACCACCCTTCTTTTCCAACAGCCGCACACCATCCACCACCATCGCCTTATCAACGGCTTTGCACATGTCGTACAGGGTCAAAGCGGCAACACTGGCAGCCGTGAGCGCCTCCATCTCGACACCGGTCTGCCCCGACAGCTTGCAACGGGTAAGGATATGCACAGAGGCGCCATCCGCCCCCGGAGACAACTCCACTTTCACCGATGTCAGATTCAGGGCATGACACAGGGGAATCAGGTCATGGGTCTTCTTGGCCGCCATGATGCCGGCGATACGGGCGGTAGCCAGCACGTCGCCCTTGGGATGCTCACCATCAATGATCATTCGCAGGGTTTCCGGCGCCATGCGGATGGTTGCTTCCGCCCGGGCCTCCCGCTCGGTGACGGCCTTGCTCGTCACATCCACCATTCGGGCTTCGCCCTTATCATCCAGATGGGTCAACTTGCTCACGCTGTACTCCCCGCTCGTTGTTGATCTGTCAATGTTTAACCACTTTCGCACAGGCTGATGCCGGCGGAAATCCGTAATCTCCGCCAGCGGCTCACCACCAGAATCCGATGCCGGCAATGCCCTGGCCGCCCCGCTCACGACACAGTGTTTCATGACCTGGCGCCAGCCCCCCCAGCCCGTAGACTGGAAGCCTGGCATTGGCCACCAGGAATTCGAACTGCTCCCAGCCGATTCCGGGTTGCCCCGGATGGGTGGGCGTTTCCAACACCGGGCCCAGCGTCGCGTAATCCGCACCCAGAGCCGCCGCATGGTGCAGCTGACTTTGGTCATGGCACGACACCCCCAGCCATCGATCGGCCGGCACAGGGCGCCTTGAGAGCGCCTGAGCCTCACGCCAGGGCAGGTGCAGGCCGGCAGTTTTCGGAAATGCACCCAGCAAACGCGGATGGCCATGCAAAACCAGTCCGACGCCGGCACCGGAACAGATCGGCAAAGCCTCTGCCGCCAGTTTCAGGTAATCGTTATCCGGTAATTGAGGCGCCCGAAGCACAACCAGCTGCCCCGCCATACCGCCAATCGACCGTTCCAGCCGGCTGATACCGTCCTGCCAGGATGCCATCGGGCCAACAATAGCCAGGCGCTGCGGTAAATTGAGTGCCCTGATGATCGGGCGGTTGGCGGCAGGGAAATCCGCATCGGCGAGCTCGCACGGGCGCAGCCAACTGATCGGCTGCCCTTCCCGGCCCTCTGGCTGCCCCTCGGCCTCCGAGGTTTTCCAGACATCCAGGAACACCTGTTTGTCACCGTAGTCGTGGCGGATACCGATCACCGGCTCCAGGCTGGCCAAGGGTACCTGCAGGCCGGTTTCCTCGGCAATCTCCCGAACCAGGGCCTGCTGTACGGTTTCCCCCGGCTCCACCTTGCCACCCGGGAACTCCAGCAGTCCGCCCTGATGCACGTGATCCGGACGGCGGGCAATCAGAACCCGGCCGTCACGGATAATGACGGCGACGGCAACGTGGATCTGCTTCTTCCCCGCCAGGGTCTCAGGCTCAGGTACGGTATTCGGCATTGATGGTCACATAGTCGTGGGAGAAGTCACAGGTCCACACGGTTTCCTGGACGCTACCGCGCTTGAGGTCGATGGCAATGGTGATTTCTTCCTGGCTCATTACCCGCTGACCCCGGTCCTCGGAGTAATCATCGGCACGGCCACCGTTGCGCACCAGGCAGACATCCCCCAGATAGATTTCCAAAGAGCACAGGTCCAGGTCCGGCACGCCCGCGCGCCCCACCGCCGCCAGAATCCGGCCCCAATTCGGGTCCGAGGCAAACAGCGCGGTCTTCACCAGCGGCGAGTGCGCGACGGTATAGGCCACATCCAGCGCCTCCTGCTGGCTGGCAGCACCGCTGACGTCGATGGTGACAAACTTGGTGGCACCCTCACCGTCCCGGACAATGGCATGGGCCAGGTCCAGGTATACCTGACGAAGGGCTTCTCTCAACGCCGGCAGGTGCGGGCTGCCTGCGGTAATTTCCGGCCCGTCGTACTGGCCACTGGCCATCAACATGCAGGCATCGTTGGTGGAGGTATCGCCATCAATGGTAATCCGGTTGAACGACTTCTCGCCCAGTTCCGACGCCAATGACTGCAGCACGTCGGGTGCAATACGGGCGTCGGTGGCGATAAACCCGAGCATGGTGGCCATGTTTGGCCGGATCATGCCCGCGCCCTTGCTGATGCCGGAAATGGTCACCGCATGGCCACCCAGGTCCACCCGCACAGACGCCCCCTTGGGCCGGGTGTCGGTGGTCATGATGCCACTGGCGGCTTCCGCCCAGCGGTCTTCCCGGGCACTGGCCAAGGCTTCCGGCAGCGCCTTGACAATCTTGTCGACCGGCAAGGGCTCACCGATCACACCGGTTGAGAACGGCAACACTGCGTCAGGGCTAACGCTTGCTTCGGCGGCCAGCGCTTCACAACAGCGCAGAGCATCGGCCATGCCACGTTCGCCGGTACCGGCGTTGGCATTGCCGGTGTTGATCAGCAGGTAGCGGGGTGCGCCCTGGGCCAAGTGTTTCCGGCTGAGTACCACAGGAGCCGCGCAAAACTGATTGCGGGTAAATATGCCCGCGACCCTCGCCTCCGGCACCAACTCAAACACCACTATGTCTTTACGCCCGGGCTTTTTGATACCCGCACTCGCAATCCCCACCTTGATACCCGCCACCGGGTAAAACTCGGGTAAGGTTCCGGGACCTACTGCCATGCCTGCCTCCTGAATTTATCCGAAACTGTAAACGACAAAACCCGCATACCGCCCATACACTGGCCGATTGCGGGTTCTGGTGCCGAGGTTGCTGCTCAGGTTTTAGCTGACCTTACCGCAACACTGCTTGTACTTCTTGCCAGACCCGCAGGGACACGGCTCGTTTCGCCCTACCTTGCGCTCCTGGCGAACAAAGGTCTCCGGGGTGCCCTGGGCCTGGTTGCCCTGGCCAGCATCCTCACCCTGGGTGGCACTGGTCTGATCGTGCCGCAACTTGGCCCGGGCCATTTCCCGCTCCAGCTCTTCCTTGCGGCGGCGCTCGATCTCTTCCATCTCTTCGCGACTCTGAACCCGGACATGACACAACACACGGGTGACGTCACGCTTCATGGTGTCCAGCATGGTCTCAAACAGGTTGAAGGCTTCGCGCTTGTATTCCTGTTTCGGGTTCTTCTGAGCGTAACCGCGCAGGTGGATACCGCGGCGCAGGTGGTCCATGTTCGACAAATGCTCCTTCCACAGGGTGTCGAGCACCTGCAGGAAC
Source organism: Marinobacter sp. KM021 (assembly GCF_050707965.1). Lineage (NCBI taxonomy): Bacteria > Pseudomonadati > Pseudomonadota > Gammaproteobacteria > Pseudomonadales > Marinobacteraceae > Marinobacter > Marinobacter sp. KM021. The sequence continues at coordinate 42,984 of NZ_CP136129.1, read as the reverse complement.
ACCTGTTTCTCGAACTTGCGCATGGGCTCTGCGCCAGCAATCTCTTCTTTCGCCTTATATTCGGTGACGATAGCGTCGAGAATCTTCTGGCGCAGGTTTTCCTCATACAGCTTGCTGTCTTCATCCAGCCACTGTTGAATCGGCAGATCAATCGCCATTTCAGATTGCAGCTGCGCTTCCAGCCCGGCCACGTCCCACTGTTCCGGCATGCTCTGGGGCGGAATAAACTCGCTGACCATAGCGTCAACCACATCGCTGCGAATGGTGTCGACCATCTCGGAGATGTCGTCAGACGCCATCACCTCGTTACGCTGATCGTAAATCACCGTGCGCTGATCGTTGGCTACGTCATCGTATTCCAGCAGGGTTTTACGCATGTCGAAGTTACGACCTTCCACCTTGCGCTGGGATTTCTCGATGGCGTTGGTGACCATACGGTGCTCGATGGCCTCACCCTTTTTCATACCCATGGCCTGCATCAGGTTCTTCACCCGTTCAGGCGCAAAGATCCGCATCAGGTTATCTTCCAGCGACAGGAAGAAACGGGAAGAACCCGGATCGCCCTGACGGCCGGCACGACCCCGTAACTGGTTGTCAATCCGCCGGGATTCGTGACGCTCGGTACCGATAATATGCAGACCACCGGCATCCAGCACCTGATTGTGGCGTTCGGTCCATTCCGCCTTCATGCGGGCGACTTCTTCCTCGGACGGATTATCCAGGGCGGCCACTTCGTATTCCCAGTTACCGCCCAACACAATGTCCGTACCACGACCGGCCATGTTGGTTGCAATCGTCACCGCGCCGGGGCGGCCCGCCTGGGCAATGATCAGTGCCTCAGAGTCATGCTGCTTGGCGTTTAGGATCTTGTGCTCGATGCGGGCCTTCTTGAGCAGCATGGACAGCAGCTCGGAGGCCTCGATGGACGCGGTACCCACCAGGATAGGCCGACCTTCACCCGTGACATCCTTGATCTCATCAATGATGGCGTGGAACTTTTCTTCCTGGGTCAGGTACACCAGGTCGTTGTAGTCAATCCGCTGAATGGGCTTGTTGGGCGGAATCACCACCACGTCCAGACCGTAGATCTGACGGAATTCGAAAGCTTCGGTGTCTGCGGTACCGGTCATGCCGGCCAACTTGTCGTACAGACGGAAATAGTTCTGGAAGGTGGTCGACGCCAGGGTCTGACTCTCGGCCTGGATCTTCAGGCCTTCTTTCGCCTCGATGGCCTGGTGCAGGCCTTCGCTCCAGCGGCGGCCCGGCATGGTCCGGCCGGTGTGTTCATCAACGATCACCACCTGACCACCCTGAACGATGTAGTCGACATCCTTCTGGAACAGGTGATGAGCCCGCAGGGCCGAATGAACGTGGTGCAGCAGGCTCAGGTTGGCTGCCGAGTAAAGGCTTTCGCCCTCCTGCAGCAGGCCTCGCTCCAGAAGTAATTCTTCAACCTTCTCATGACCGGCCTCGGTGAGCTCCACCTGGCGTGACTTTTCGTCGATGGTAAAGTCGCCGGAGCTTTCTCCGGATTCACTGACCTCGCCTTTTTCAAGGCCCGGAATCAGCGTATTGATGGCCTGATAGAGCTTCGAGGAATCTTCGGCAGCACCGGAAATAATCAGGGGGGTACGGGCTTCGTCGATCAGGATGGAATCCACCTCATCCACGATGGCAAAGTTGAGACCGCGCTGAACCTTGTCATCAATACTGAAGGCCATGTTATCGCGCAGGTAGTCAAAGCCGAATTCGTTGTTGGTACCGTAGGTGATATCCGCCTGGTAGGCGGCGCGCTTCTCTTCCGGTGGCTGACCAGCAACGACCACGCCAATGGTCAGGCCAAGGAAGCGATACAGCTTGCCCATCCACTCGGCATCACGGCTTGCCAGGTAATCGTTGACGGTGACAACGTGAACGCCCTTGCCGGGCAATGCGTTGAGATAAACCGCTGCGGTGGCCACCAGGGTTTTACCCTCACCGGTCTTCATCTCGGCAATGCGGCCTTCGTGCAGGGTCATACCACCAATCAGCTGTACGTCGTAATGACGCATGCCCATCACCCGGCGGCTGGCCTCGCGAACGGTGGCAAAGGCTTCGGGCAGCAGGGCATCCAGGGCTTCGCCCTCATCAAGACGCCGGCGGAATTCAGCGGTCTTGCCCTGCAACTCGGTGTCCGACAACCCGCCCAGCGCCTCTTCAAGTTGATTGATGCGCGTAACGGTTTTGCGCATCCGCTTGATTTCTCTGGCGTTTTTACTGCCGAACATCTTCGTTGCAAGCTTTGTGAACATAGACCACTGCTTCTTCAGTTAAACGGAGGAAGCCGGCATTCTAACCTTATTTGGCGACAGGACAAAAGGTGGGGTTCACGGGAATGGAATCAGCGGCTTGCGCGCTGGATATATTTCTCAGGATTTTCGGACTTGCCATTGCGGATCACTTCAAAATGCACGTGGGGGCCAGTAGACCGGCCGGTGCTTCCCATCAGTGCCACAACCTGCCCTTTCTGGACCACATCACCGGTTTCGACCTTGATGGTCTTGGCGTGGGCATAACGGGTAACCAGCCCGTCGCCGTGATCTACCTCAACCAGATTGCCGTAGCCAAAGCGGTCACCGGCAAAGGTCACAACGCCGGCACCGACAGTGATGATATCACTGCCTTCCTTACCCGCCAGATCCACTCCGGCATGCCAGCGGCGCTTGCCAGTGAAGGGGTCGGTACGGTATCCGTAAGGGGACGACAACCAGCCCCAGGTAATGGGACGGCCCTGCAGATACAGCTCGTCTTCGAGCTTGTTGCGGGACGCCACCTTATCAAGCAATCGCAGCTGCTTTTCACGATCATCCAGCGTGCGCTCCAATTGCTCGATCATATCGGTCAACTCAGGGGCACTGTAGGACTCACCACCCATACCGTCTTCGGGGCCACCAACAGCCGCCGGCTGATCAAAGTTGAATTCATCGCTGGCCACCAGCCCGGACTCAACGAAGCGCTGACCAAGGGCATCCAGTCGCAGAAGCCGCCCCTGGATATCACCAAGCCGGAGTGTCAGAGCGTCCACCTGCTGCTGCACGTTCTCCCGAACCCGCGTCACCTCGGCCCGTTGCTCCTGAAGCTTGTCTTGCCAGGTAGATACCAATTCGGTCTCTGTGGGCTTTTTGGCTTCCGCCTTTGCCACGGCCACCTGATAACCCGCCCAGCCAGCCGCCAACAGCAGCGCCAGCACAGTAAACACCAGAGCTGCAACAATACCGGCGTTGAGCGCGATTGCCCGGGAACGGCCGTGGCGTTTGCCAACGAATATTACGTTCATATCGTCATTCGATTTCATTGAAGAGCCGCATACCTGTCCCTGTAGTGCTGCGGCCCGGAAGTAAATATCCGAGCGGTTCTGCTATCCTTGGCAACAACTACGTACTGATAAATCGCAGCGCCCGGTAGACATACTCGTTTGTGACAATGTAAAACGAGTGGAATACCAGTGCTACGCACAAAGCGTGCCGAAGTGTAACCAATCGTAAACAGTCCCGTCGAGAAAAAAGCCGGTTATGAGCAAAAAAAATGACCAAAAAATGATCTTTGGCAAAGTGGCTTCCAGCCCCGGCTCTACTCTGAAAGCCCTGCTGACCAAAGCCGAGCTTCACCAGCAGGCGGAACAACTGGTGCTCGACGCGGTTCCGGAGGAGCTGGCAGACGGCACGCGTTTTGTCAGCTGTACCGACGGAGAACTGGTGCTGGCCACCGACAACGCCAGCAAGGCTACCCGGTTACGGTTCCGGCAACACGAGATCATGGAAAAGCTGCGGGAGCAGGAGTTGTTCAGGTTTGTCTGGAAGGTTCGCATCAAGGTGTCACCCTTGAGGTACCGGGACAAACCGGAGGCGAAAATGACGCCCCTCAGCAAAGAAAATGCCCGGCTCCTCAAAGAGGAAGCCGGGCACACGAAGGATAAAGCACTACGCGAGGTTCTCGAAAAACTCGCAAGCCACGTCCGGGATTAAGGCTTCCGGCCTTAACCCACCGCGAGCACAGGTTTCATATAAGAGATAGGAGCAGTGGCTTCATCATCGAAGGTCACCACTTCCCATGCGTCTTCTTCTGCCCTGAGCTTGCGCAGCAGCTTATTGTTCAGGTCGTGACCGGACTTGATACCGCGGAACTCACCGATCAGGCTGTTGCCCAGCAGGTAGAGATCGCCGATCGCATCCAGAACCTTGTGCTTGACGAACTCATCATCATAACGAAGGCCATCCTCGTTAAGAATCTTGTAGTCGTCGACCACAATGGCGTTGTCCACACTGCCACCCAGCGCCAGATTCATCGCACGCAACTTTTCAATATCGCGCATGAACCCGAACGTGCGGGCACGGGAGACTTCCTTCACAAAAGACGTGCTGGAGAAATCCACCGTGGCAGTCTGGGCGCGACCCTTGAACACCGGATGGTCAAAGTCGATACCGAAGCTGACCTTGAAGCCTTCAAACGGCAGGAAGGTCGCCTTCTTGTCGCCTTCTTCGATGGTGACTTCCCGCTTGATGCGGATGAAGCGTTTGGCGGCATCCTGTTCGGAAATGCCGGCCGACTGCAGCAGGAATACGAACGGCCCGGCTGAACCATCCATAATCGGCACTTCCGCCGCGCTCAGTTCGACGTAGCAGTTGTCAATGCCAAGACCAGCCATGGCTGAGAGCAAATGCTCTACGGTCGCCACACGGACACCGTCATTTACCAGCGTCGTGGACAGCATGGTCTCACCTACATTTTCCGCGCATGCCCGGATCTCAACCATCGGGTCGAGGTCCGTACGGCGAAAGATGATGCCCGTATCAACCGGAGCCGGCTTCAGGGTCAGGTAAACCTTTTCCCCTGAGTGCAGGCCGATACCGGTCGCACGGATGGTATTTTTGAGTGTCCGTTGTCTGATCATCGGTTCATCATTCCGTCACAAAAAGTCGATATTCTGAGCAAAAAACTGCCCGGAGAATATCAGAATTCAAGACTGAGTACCATTTAGCCAACATGACTTTACTTAAAAATTGCAATAGTCATCCGCTATGGCCAACCAGCTCACGTTTATTCCGGACTAAAGGTTCCATTTCACTGCATTGAAACCGATACCCCCGAACACAGGTGAGACAGATTATCAATCAGCCTGCCGGCGAAGGAATGCGGGAATATCGAGATAGTCCACGCCCTGCTCTTCGCTTTCTTTGCTCTGGTCCAGCGCCACATTGCCCTGCGAAACCGCACGACGACGCAGCACAGCAGGCCGGTCCAGCTGGTTGTAATCGGTCTTGCCGTCCAGTGTGCGTGAGTTGTCCACCACCTTGGTGGGCTTCTCACGTTCACCACCGAGACCCGTCGCCACCACGGTGACCTTGAGCTCGTCGGTCATTTCCGGATCGATAACCGTGCCCACCACTACCGTGGCGGCGTCTGACGCAAATTCACGAACGATGTCACCAACTTCGGAGAATTCGCCCAGATTCAGATCCATGCCGGCGGTAATGTTGACCAGGATGCCCTTGGCGCCCTGCAGGTTGATGTCTTCCAGCAGCGGGCTGCGAACGGCGGCCTCAGCAGCTTCACGGGCGCGGTTCTCGCCGGTGGCACGACCGGTACCCATCATCGCGTTGCCCATTTCGGACATCACGGTTTTAACATCGGCAAAGTCAACGTTGATCATACCGTTGCGGGTGATCAGGTCAGCGATACCCTGAACCGCGCCCAGCAACACGTCGTTGGCGGAGGCAAAGGCGTCCAGCAGGCTGGTCTTCTTACCCATCACCGCCAACAGCTTCTCGTTCGGGATGGTGATCAGTGAATCAACGCTCTCGCCCAGCTCTTTCAGGCCGGACTCGGCCACGCTCATACGCTTGCCACCCTCAAACTGGAACGGCTTGGTGACCACGGCAACGGTCAGGATACCCAGCTCCCGGGCCACTTCCGCGACAACAGGCGCGGCACCGGTGCCGGTTCCACCACCCATGCCAGCGGTGATAAAGACCATATCAGAGCCACTGAGCGCCTCGGCAATACGGTCACGATCTTCCAGGGCAGACTGACGGCCCACTTCCGGGTTGGCACCAGCACCCAGGCCCTTGGTGATGTTGCCACCAAGCTGGATAATCTGGCGGGCGTCCAGGTCTTTCAGTGCCTGGGCGTCTGTGTTGGCGCAGATAAACTCCACACCTTCAATGTCGCTGTTAAGCATGTGACGAACGGCGTTACCGCCACCACCGCCAACACCGACAACCTTTATAACTGCGTTTTGCTGAACACTATCAACGAGTTCAAACATATCCCCTACTCCTTCGTGCTGTTTCCGGTCTTTCCAGACCGGTTTCATTCGATCGTTTTGTGTTTTTCGAGATACCTTCGTGTACTACCTGCTGATTCACCGTCAGAACTGACCGGTAAACCAGGCTTTCATGCGCTCAATCAGGGAAGGTGCATCCTCCCCTTTGAGCACCGGCGCCCGGCCAAGATCCATTTGCCGGAAGCCATGAATCAACAACCCCACACCAGTGGCGTAGATCGGGTTGTTGACCACTTCAGTCATGCCGGAGACCGCCTGCGGACAGGCCAGCCTTACCGGCATGTGGAAGATTTCTTCGGCCAGCTCCACCACCCCTTCCATGGTGGACGAACCGCCCGTAATCACGATGCCTGCGGGAATCATGTCTTCGAATCCCGACCGGCGAAGTTCCGACTGCACCAGGGTGAACAGCTCCTCGTAACGAGGCTCCACCACTTCCGCCAGCGCCTGCCGTGACAGGTCTCTGGGCGCCCGGTCCCCGACACTGGGAACCTTGATGGTTTCGTCGGCACCGGCGAGCTGAGTCAGCGCGCAGGCGTATTTGATCTTGATCTCTTCGGCATTTTGCGTTGGCGTGCGCAGCGCCATGGCAATGTCATTGGTGACCTGATCACCGGCAATGGGAATCACCGCGGTATGGCGGATCGCACCGCCGGTAAACACCGCGATATCGGTGGTGCCCCCACCGATATCCACCACACAGACACCCAACTCTTTTTCGTCCTCAGTCAGAATCGCGTGGCTCGATGCCAGCTGCTCAAGAATGATGTCGTCTACCTCAAGGCCGCAGCGCTTCACACATTTCTCGATGTTCTGTGCCGCGTTTACCGCACAGGTCACCAGGTGCACCTTGGCTTCCAGGCGCACACCAGACATGCCCATGGGCTCCTTGATGCCTTCCTGGTTATCGATCACGAATTCCTGCGGCAGGATATGCAGGATTTTCTGATCCGCGGGTATGGCAACCGCCTGGGCCGCGTCGATCACCCGGTCGATATCGGCCTGAGTCACTTCCCGGTCGCGGATGGCCACAATGCCGTGGGAATTCAGGCTCTTGATATGACTACCCGCGATGCCTGCGTAGACCGAATGAATTCGACAGCCAGCCATCAGCTCGGCTTCCTCCACTGCCCGCTGGATGGCCTGAACCGTGGTTTCGATATTCACCACCACCCCCCGCTTGAGGCCGCGGGACGGGTGTGAGCCGATACCAACCACTTCGATGGTTCCATCCATCTTGCGCTTGCCGACAATCGCAACCACTTTGGAAGTTCCGATATCCAGGCCGACAATCATGTTTTCCGTTTCAACCGATGACATGTGTTTCACCAAACCCCAGGTTCGTAATAATCGTTATCAGGATTTCGGCGCGGCGGTTGCCACATCCGACTTCCACTGCACCGCCACGCCGTTGGAGTAGCGGGCATCAACCCGACTGACTTCGTCCACTCGCGAAGCCAGGCGGTTCTCATAAACCGTAATAAAACGCTCAAAACGTTGCTCAACCTTGTCGCGCCCCAAAACCACCTCAATGCCGTTTGACAGCGTGAGTGTCCAGGCGCCCCGTTGTTCCAGGGACAAGCCAGCAAATCCGAGCCCGTAGCCGGCCAACTGGTCACTCATGGTGCGGGCCATGGAAATCACCTCTCGCACCCGCTCATCCGGCCCCGCCAGCCTGGGCAATCTGCCCGCCACTTCCGGGTTTGGCGGCAGGAATAGCTCGCCTGACCTGCTTACCAGCCGGCCATCCGTCCAATACGCCAATGGCTTTTTCTCCCGGATGTCGATCTCCAGCCGCCCTGGCCAAACCCGCCTGACCGCGGCCGAGGCTACCCAGGGCCGCTGTTCCAGTTCGGCTTTCACCTCCGCCAGATCGGTAGCGAAGTAACTCTTGCCAATCCAGGCTCCGGCAGCACGCTCCACGGCCACCGAGCTGTCGCCAACAAAGTCTCCGCGCACATCCACCGCAATGATCTGCTGGTCCATGGCGGTAAGCAGCCGGTCGGTTGCCCAGGGCACCATGGCCGCCAGCAGAACAATGGTCGCGCCCAGCCCCACCTGCAGCCAGGGCACCGCCGACAATACCCCTCGCAACACACCAAACCGGTCCCGCTCCGGTCCGACCGAGGTTGCCCCCCGTCGCCGGGGCGGCTCGGGCGGTACCGCCCGGCTCCGGATCAGTAATGTTTCAAGCATTCGTCGCCTCCGGCAGAGTGTCCTTGAGAATCCGCACGACCAGTTCTTCGAAGCTGATGCCTGCTGCCTTGGCGGCCATCGGCACCAGGCTGTGGTCAGTCATACCAGGGACAGTGTTCGCTTCCAGCAACCAGAACTCGCCGTCCGCATCCTGCATGATGTCGACCCGCCCCCAGGTTCTGCACCCGAGCACGCGAAAGGCGTCCAGCGCCAGGTGCTGCAACCGGACTTCATCATCCGGGGCCAGGCCACACGGAATCCGGTACCGGGTATCGTCAGCCAGATACTTGGCGTCGTAGTCGTAAAAGGTATGGTCTGTACTCAGGCCAATGGCCGGCAAAGCTTTGTCCTGAAGCAGGCTGACGGTAAATTCCGGCCCCTCAATCCACTGTTCCACCAGCACAAGATCATCGATTTCCGCTGCCTTTCGATAGGCCTCCGCCAGCTCTTCGGTATTGTGAACCTTGAAGATCCCGATACTGGAGCCTTCATGGGCCGCCTTGACACTCAACGGTGTGCCCAGGCTCCGGATAATCTCATCCGCCTCCGCGGCGGAGGTCATGGCCCGGAATGCAGGCGTTGGCAGACCGCAGCCCTGGAATACATACTTGGTACGTAACTTGTCCATGGCCAGGGCCGAGGCCAAAACCTCGCTGCCGGTGTAGGGAATGCCCGCCTGCCCCAGAATCGCCTGCAGGGTGCCGTCTTCGCCGCCCCGGCCGTGCAGGGCAATAAACACCCGGTCGTACTCCGGAGCTTCGACGGTTTTCAGCAGGCAGCCACGCACGTCAATACCAAAGGCATCAACGCCGGCCGACTGCAACGCCGACAACACAGCCTGGCCACTCTTCAGGGACACCGCCCGCTCTGCGGAATCGCCCCCCATGAAGACCGCCACGCGCCCGAAGGCTTTCACCAGTTCCGGTGATGCCTGATAGGGCTGTGCGTTGGTATGACTCAAATCACTCACTTGCTCACTCCCGCCGCAGCCAGTCGTGCAGCAACGCCACCAATATCGCCGGCACCCTGGGTAATCAGCAGGTCGCCGTCTTTCAGGGCACTTTCCAACAGGTTTTCGATTTCCCGGTTTTCCTCGACGAACACCGGCTCAACCTTGCCACGCTGCCGGATACTCCGGCACAGGGCACGGCCATCGGCACCGGGTATTGCCGGCTCGCCGGCTGAATACACATCCATCAACAACAGGCCATCGAGTTCCGACAACACACGTACAAAGTCTTCGTACAAATCCCGGGTACGGGTGTAGCGATGGGGCTGGTACAGCATGACAATGCGCCGGCCAGGCCAGGCATCGCGAGCTGCACGGATAACCGCTTCCACTTCCGTGGGGTGGTGCCCGTAATCGTCCACCAGCATTACCGACCCTTGCGGAATCCGGTATTCGCCATACACCTGGAAGCGCCGGCCGACACCGGCAAAGCCCGCCAGGCCCCGACAGATTGCCTGATCATCCACCCCTTCATCGGTGGCGACGGCAATGGCCGCCAGAGCATTCAGAACATTGTGACGGCCCGGCATTTTCAGCTCGACCGTCAGGTCTGAGCGATTCCCCGGGCGGCGCACAACAAAATGGGTTCTCAGACCATCCGAACTGATCTGCTCGGCCCGGTAATCCGCATCCGGGTTGTCGATGCCGTAGGTAATGATGGCCCGGGATATCCGCGGAATGATTTCCTGCACGTAGGCGTCATCCACGCACATTACGGCAATGCCGTAGAATGGCAGGTTGTGCAGAAAGTCCACGAACGTCTGTTTCAGTTTTTCAACATCACCGCCGTAGGTATCCATATGGTCGGCTTCGATGTTGGTCACCACCGAAATCACCGGGGTCAGGTGCAGGAACGATGCATCGCTTTCGTCAGCTTCCGCCACCAGGTACCGGGAGCCACCGAGCTGGGCATTGGTACCGGCACTGTTCAGCTTGCCGCCAATGACAAAGGTTGGGTCCAGTCCTGCTTCCCCAAGAATCGAGGCAATCAGGCTGGTGGTGGTGGTCTTGCCGTGGGTGCCAGCGATGGCAATGCCGTGGCGATAGCGCATGATTTCCGCCAGCATTTCTGCTCGCGGTACGATCGGCACGCGGCGGCTGCGGGCGGCTGTCACCTCAGGGTTGTCGCCGGCGACAGCAGAAGAGACGACCACGACGTCTGCCTGCTCACTGTTCTCCGCCCGATGGCCGATCTGGACTTCTACGCCCATGGCGCCGAGGCGGCCGGTAACCGGGCTCTCTTTCAGGTCCGACCCGGACACGTCGTAGCCCTGGTTCTTGAGCACCTCTGCGATGCCACTCATGCCCGCACCGCCGATACCAACAAAATGGATACGGCGAATACGGCGCATTTCGGGCACCTGATAGACCAGCGGCGGATTGGTTACATCAGCCATTGGCGGCCTCCAGACAGTAATTCACAACTCTCTCCGTTGCATCAGGGCGGGCCAGTGAGCGGGCGGCCGTCGCCATTGTCGAAATTCGTTCCCGGTCGCCAGCGAGATCTTTCAAGGTCTCTGCCAGCACATCCGGAGTCATCATCTGCTGGGGTATCAGAATCGCTGCCCCTGCTTTTACCATGTGTTCGCCATTGCGGGTCTGGTGATCGTCCACAGCGTGGGGGAAAGGGACCAACACTGCCCCGACGCCAGCGGCGCAGAGTTCTGACACCGTCAGGGCTCCAGCCCGACACACCACAATATCTGCCCAGGCGTAGGCTTCGGCCATGTCCCGGATAAACGGTTCAACACTGGCCGAGACATCAGCAGCCTCATAGGCGTCCCGGGCTTCCTGCGCATTTTTTTCACCACACTGGTGCCGAACCTCCGGGCGCAGTTCCTCCGGCAACAACGCCAGTGCAGCTGGTACCTGCACGTTGAAAACCCGGGCACCCAAACTGCCGCCTACAACCAGAACACGCACCGGCCCGGTCCGGCCATCGAGGCGGCGTTCCGGCCCGTCGATTTCGGTGACATCTTTGCGCACCGGGTTGCCGGTGCAGCGGGTAACCACGTTCGCACCGAAGCTCCCGGGAAAGGCTTCGAGCACCGTATCCGCAACCCGAGTCAACCAACGGTTGGTCATTCCCGCGATGGCATTCTGCTCATGGATCACCAGGGGCACACGCTGCAGAAAGGCAGCGATACCGCCGGGGCCAGTCACAAAGCCACCCATGCCCACAACGCAATCCGGCTTGATCTTTCGCAGTACGGTGAACGCCTCACCCAGTGCGCGCATCAAGCGGATCGGTGCCAGCACCAGGGCCAGTTTGCCTTTGCCACGAAGCCCGGAAATATGGATCAACGACAGCGGAATATCCGTCTCGCCGATCAGCCGCTCTTCCATACCGCCCTTTGCACCCAGCCAGAACACCTCGTGGCCTCTGTCCTGCAGCGCACGGGCGGTCGCCAGCGCGGGGAATACGTGGCCACCGGTGCCACCAGCCATCATCAGAAAACGACGGGGCTTACTCATACACAGCACCTCCCCGCGTTTTTTTTCTGGTTTGTTCTGAATTCATTCGCACCTTATCAAGCCGTTCAATTTCAACCCTTGCCAGCACGCCGATGCCAATGCAGGTCATCATCAGGCTGGAGCCGCCGTAGCTCACCAAGGGCAGCGTCAGCCCCTTAGTGGGCAACAATCCCGTGCTGACGGCCATATTGATACCCGCCTGCAGACCCATCAGCAGGGTAAGGCCATAACTGAAGCACGCACCAAACGGCATACCAGCTTTCTCCGCCCTCCGCGCAATCACAAACCCGCTCACTACCAGTGCGGTGAACAATGCCAGCACAATCAGCGAGCCCAACAAACCAAACTCTTCGGCGATGATGGCGAAGATGAAGTCGGTATGTGCCTCCGGCAGATAAAACAGCTTCTGGATCGAATTACCCAGGCCAACGCCCGCCCACTCGCCCCGCCCGAAAGCAATCAGGGACTGGGTGAGCTGATACCCGGTGTCAAACTGATCTTTCCACGGGTCCAGATAGCTCACTACCCGCTTGAGACGGTAGGGCTGGGTAACCACCAGAACGGTTCCCAGTAACGCCAGGATGCCGATCAACGGAGCAAACCGGGTCAGCCGAACACCGCTAAGGAAGATCATGCCCGCTGCGGCGGTGACCAGCACCACGGTGGCACCGAAGTCTGGTTGAATGACCAGCAGCACCGACGCCAGACCCAACACCACCAGGGGTTTCAGAAACCCGGGCCAGGTGTTCAGCAATTCATCCCGGCGCCGGACCACGTATCCTGCCAGATAGGCAATCAGGCACAGCTTGGCCACCTCGGATACCTGCACATTGAACAGTCCCAGGGGGATCCAGCGGGTTGAACCGTTGACGGTGCGCCCCATGGGTGTGAGCACCAGCAACAACACCAGTATGCCGACACCCAGCAGCAACCACCCGCTGCGCTCCCACCAGGACACCGGCACATTCACGGCGACCAGGGCCATGAGGCAACCGAGCGCCGCAAACAGCACCTGCCGGATCACATAGTGATAACTGTTGCCCATGGTGGCCGCCGCCATATCCATGGAGGCGGACGAAATCATCACCACGCCCAGCACCAGAAGCGCAACGGACGTCACCACCAGCACTGGCAGGGGCTGGAGATCACCTAACCAGGCTTGTGGCCGGTAACTGGCTGCACCCACTTGCATCACTGGGCCTCCACCAACGCACGGAACTGGTCTCCGCGATCGTTATAATCCCGGAACATGTCAAAACTGGCGCAGGCCGGTGACAACACCACCCGGTCGCCTGACCGCGCCAGCCGGCGCGCTTGCTCGACAGCCTCGGCCAGCGACCCTGCCTTGACCTGGTCAACTCCGTCGGCCAACGACCTGGCAATGGTATCGGCATCACGACCCATCAATACGACCGCACGGCAGTATCTGGCTGCGGGTTCCGCCAAGGGTTTGAAGTCAGCGCCCTTGCCATCGCCACCGGCAATCAGGATTACCTGGCCGTCTTCGGGGGCCAGGCTTTCGATCGCGGCAACAGTGGCACCCACGTTGGTGCCTTTGGAATCATTGATGTAATCAACGCCATCCAGATGCCGGACAAACTCACAGCGATGGGGCAAGCCGGTAAACTCACGTGCCACCCCAAGCATGGTCTCCATTGGCAGGCCCGCTGCGTGACCAAGGGCCAATGCGGCCATCACGTTGCTGATGTTGTGCCGCCCCATCAGCTTGAGCTCGCTGGCCAGCAACAGGTTGTCGAACCCGAAGGTTATCCAGGTTCCCTGATCGTCGTCCCGGGTGCTGAAGGTCTCCGGGTTCACCCGATTAAAGCCAAAACAGATAAACCGCAGGTTATCCCGCGCCATGGGAGTGCTCAGGGCGTCGTCAAGATTCACAATGGCGTTCTTACAGCCCCGGTAAATCCGCTGTTTTGCCTGAAAATAGGCCATTTTGTCGGGGTAACGGTCCATGTGATCGTCGCTGACGTTGAGTACGGTGGCAGCCTCCGCATTTAGCTCTTCGGTGGTTTCCAGTTGAAAACTCGAGAGTTCCAGCACATACAGGTCTGCGCCCTGACCAAGCAGATCCAGGGCTGGCGTACCGATGTTGCCGCCAACCTTGACGTTCCGTCCCGCCGCCCGGGCCATCTCCCCGACCAGGGTGGTGACCGTGGTCTTACCGTTGGAACCCGTGATAGCAATGATGGGCGCATCTGCCGCGTCGGCAAACACATCAATATCACCGCGAACTCGAGCGCCATTTTTGGCGGCAGCGGCAATGGCTGGCTCCGCAATGGCAATACCCGGGCTGACCACCAGTTCGTTAAAACCGGCAAACAACGAGGGATCAAACACTCCGAGATAGACCGGTATATCCGGCCAGCCCGCGCGCAGTTCTTCCAGCCCGGGCGGGTTTTCCCGGCTGTCAGCCACAGCAATGTCGCGGCCCGTTCCGGACAAATAGCGCACGCAGGAGAGCCCGGTTTTACCGAGCCCTACTACCAATGTGCGACGATCCGAAACAATGACACTCATAGCTGTAACCACTTCCTATCGGATTTTCAGACTGGCGAGGCCAATCAGTACCAGAACCACAGTGACCACCCAGAAACGCACAATAACGCGCGGTTCGGGCCAGCCTTTCAATTCGAAATGGTGATGCAACGGCGCCATGCGGAAGATGCGACGCCCGGTCAGCCGGAACGAAGCCACTTGCAGGATCACCGAGATGGTTTCCATCACAAACACGCCGCCCATGATGAACAGCACGATCTCCTGGCGGACAATCACGGCCACCACGCCCAGGGCAGCGCCCAGTGCAAGTGCACCTACATCCCCCATGAACACCTGAGCCGGATAGGTGTTGAACCACAAGAAACCAAGCCCCGCCCCGACCAGCGCACAGCAGAACACGATCAGCTCACCGGCACCCGGCAGGTGTGGAATCAGCAGATAGTTGGCGAACTGGGCATGACCAGACACATAGGCAAAGATCGCCAGCGCACTCGCCACCATCACCGTCGGCATGATGGCCAGCCCATCCAGACCGTCGGTCAGGTTCACGGCGTTGCTGCTACCAACGATCACAAAGTAGGTCAGAAGAATGAACATCACCGGCCCCAAAGTCAGTGATACGTTTTTCAGGAATGGCAGATACAGCGAGGTCTCTTGGGGCAGCGATGCCGTCATGTAAAGCACAATAGCTGCGGCAGCGCCGATGACCGATTGCCAGAAATACTTCCAGCGCCCAGGCAGGCCACGGGGATTACGCTCAACCACTTTACGGTAATCATCAACCCAGCCAATCGCACCAAACAGCAGCGTGACAGACAGCACCACCCAGACGTAGCGGTTGCTCAGATCCGCCCACAACAGGGTGGAAATCGCAATCGCCACCAGAATCAGCGCACCGCCCATGGTCGGTGTTCCGGCTTTGCTGAGATGGGTCTGCGGACCATCATCACGCACCGCCTGGCCAATCTGGTACTGGCTTAGCTTGCGAATCATCACCGGCCCGATCAGCAGCGATATCAACAGCGCCGTGAGCACGCCCAGAATGGCGCGCAGGGTCAGGTACTGAAACACCGTCAGTGCGGAAAAGTATTGCGATAGAATCTCTGTCAGCCAGAGCAGCATGTGTTTTTCACCTTTGTCTGAATCCCCTCCACCACGCGATCCATGGCGGAACTGCGAGAACCTTTCACCAGAACTGTTATAGCGCCCTGCCGGCCATCCACGATGGCCGGCACAGCCTGCTCATGACTCTGGAAAATTTCAGTGCCGGCACCAAAACCGGCCTCGTATGCCTCTGCACCCGGGCCTACCGCCAACAGGCGCTCAATGCCTTTGGCCTGGGCATGGGCACCCACCTGCCGGTGCAACTCGGCAGCCTCCGCACCCAGCTCTGCCATGGCACCCAATACCGCCACCCGAGTGCCGGGGTAACCCGCCAGCACATTCAGGGCAGCGATCATGGACGCCGGGTTGGCGTTGTAGCTGTCATCAATCACGGTCAAATCGGCTGCGGGGTTCAGTACCTGCAATCGCCCTTTCACCGCCTGCACCCCTGCGAGGCCGTCCACGATCTGTTGATCCGTGGCTCCCAGCGCCCGGCAAGCCGCCAGCGCCAGCAGACCATTGGTTATGTTGTGTTCGCCGGCCAGCGGTATACGAACCTTGCAATGCCAGCCTTCCGGACCGGTTACTTCGGATTCAAACCCCTCTGACATCGGGGTGCTGGCGACCGCCTGATAGTCAGCATCTGAAACCCCGAGCCGGGAAACGCTCAGCACCCGGCGCCGGCCCGCCCGCTCGCGCCACTGGTCAAAAGCGGGGTCGTCGCGATTCAGCACAACCACGCCATCGGCGGGCACACCATCAATAATTTCACCCTTGGCCAGTACAATGTTCTGGTAGCTGCCGAAGCCTTCCAGATGTGCCTGGCCGGCGTTGGTCAGGATTGCCACTTCTGGGCGAACCACCGCCACCGTGTGGGCAATTTCTCCCAGGCCACTGGCACCCAACTCAATGGCACCAAACCGGTGCTCTGGTGCCAGGCGGAACAGGGTCAGCGGCACCCCGATGTGATTATTCAGGTTGCCCTCCGTGGTCAGAGTCGGCCCCATGCCCGCAAGAATCGCCGACGTCATTTCCCGGACCGTGGTTTTGCCACTGCTGCCGGTCACCGCCAACAAGCGAGCGCTGCTTTCATCGCGATTTCCGGCCGCGAGCCGCGCCAGCGCATCCACCGTATCGGCGACCACCAACTGTGGGATCGCCAGGGAGCTGTCGGCGGTATCCACAACCGCCGCAACCGCTCCCTGCTCCATCGCTTGCCGGACAAATCCGTGACCATCAAACCGCTCGCCTCGCAGTGCCACAAACAGCTGCCCTGGCACCACAGACCGGGTGTCGGTGGAAACGCCGTCAAACCGAACTGCGTCAAGCGCTGCAACGGATCCGGCAACAGTTGCTTGCAACCCGTCGCGGGCCTCCGCCAGAGAAAAGGCGCGCATCATGCCACACCCCCATTCAGCTTCAATAGGTGGCGAACCTGCTCTGCATCACTGAACGGAAGCTTCTGCCCGGCAATCTCCTGCCAGGCTTCATGTCCCTTCCCGGCGATCAGCACCAGATCTTCCGGCCCGGCCATGGTCACCGCTGCCGCTATCGCCTCAGCGCGGTCATGGATAACCTTGAAACACCCTTCCTTTGAAAAACCCTGCGCGATATCACGGACAATCCGTGCCGGGTGTTCAGAGCGAGGGTTGTCATCGGTGACGATAATCACATCCGCCTCTTTCTCCGCCTCGCGAGCCATTTCCGGACGCTTTCCGGGGTCCCGGTCACCGCCACAACCGAACACGCAGATCAGCCGGCCGGTGACGTGGGAGCGCAGGGCCGCCAAGGCATTGGCGAGGGCGTCCGGCGTGTGCGCGTAGTCCACAACCACGTTCCTGCCATCGGCACCGGTGAACCGCTCCAGCCGCCCCGGTGGCGGTGTCAGCCCTGCTGTTGCGGCGACCGCTCTGTCAACAGGCACCCCCAGCGTCAGGACCGTAGCCAGAGCCGCCAGAACATTGCTGGCGTTGAAGCTACCCAATAACGGCACCTGCAGGTCGAATTCGCCCCACTGGCCATCAACACGGGCCCGGAAGCCAGTCGCCACAGGCGCGAAATCTTTCAGCCACAACTCGGTCTGGGCCTCATGCAGGCTGTAACGAACCCGGTCACATTGCCCATTGAGCTGTTCGAATAACTGCCGCCCAAAAGGATCGTCAAAGTTGATTACCGCAAAGTGCAGCTCTTCCCTGCGAAACAGTCTGGCTTTGGCCTCGCCGTAAGCTTCCATGGAACCGTGGTAGTCCAGGTGGTCCCGTGTCAGATTGGTAAACACCGCTCCGGTCATGGTCAGCTTGTCAATCCGCCCCTGATCCAATGCATGGGATGACACCTCCATCACCGCTGCACGACCACCGTCGTTTCGAATCCGGTTAAGTACCCGGTTGACCTGGACCACGTCCGGCGTGGTGTGGGTTGCCGGCTGAAGGTTACCTGGCATGCCATATCCCAGAGTGCCCAGCACACCACAAGGGGTGCCGGTTTCCTTCAAAAGTTGTGCGATGTACTGGGTGACCGATGTTTTCCCGTTGGTACCGGTCACACCAATAAGGCGCAAATGCCGGGAGGGGTGCTCGAAAAATCGATCTGCAATCCGTCCCAACTGGGCCCGGAGCCCAACCACGGGCACTACCAACGCGCCATGGCGCTCGTGGCATTCCCTCGATTCCGAAGCTTCCAGAAGTATCGCAGTGGCACCCGCCGATATCGCCTGGTCAACGTATTGCTCCGATGACGTTCGAGCCCCGGCCAGTGCGATAAACGCATCCCCCGGCGTCACCGTTCGGCTGTCGGTCTTCAGGCCATGAATGGTGACATCAAACACCGATGGCACGTCGACAATACCCTGTAACAAGTTGCTGATAGATGTGATGCACATGGTGTTACCCTCTCTCTCCGGAGGCCCGACTAGAGCCTTTGGCCCCGCTGACTTCCAGTTCTGGCTTCACATTCAGCAGTCGCAGTGCGTCCCCCATCACCCGGGCGAATACCGGGGCCGCCACTTCGCCACCGTAGTACTCTCCGGATTGAGGCGCATCCACCGCCACAACCGTCACGATACGCGGGTCATCAATTGGCGCCATGCCCGCAAATATCGCTTTGTACTGGCTCTTTTCATAACCCCGGGCGCCCACCAGGTGAACCGTGCCGGTCTTGCCTCCGGCCGCATAAAGGCCCGGCTGGCCGCGACCACCCGTTCCCCGCGCCACAGCCTCTTTCAGCATACCGCGCACGGCAAACGCCACGTCTTCACTCAGTACCCGCTGCCCCTGGGGCGGCGCGTCCTGCTTTATCAGGCTCAACGGATAACGGATGCCACCATTAGCAATCACCATATAGGCCTGAGCCAACTGCAAGGCGTTCACGCTCATGCCGTAACCGTAAGACAACGTGGATTCTTCAACCGGGCGCCACCTTGACGGTGCCGGTAAAACACCAACGGCTTCCCCTGGGAAGCCGATACCGGTTGCCTGCCCCAACCCCATCCTGGCGAACAGATTCCTCAACACATCGCCCCCAAGCTCCGTGGCAATCTGGCTGACCCCCACGTTACTGGATTTGACGATCATTTCTGTCAGGTCCATGGTTCCGTAATTTCGCGCATCCCGGATGGTAAAACGACCAAATCGGCGAAAGCCGGGTGAGGTGTCTATGGTGCTGTTAACCTGGTACTTGCCGGATTCCAGCGCCGCCGCGATGGTAATCGGCTTGATGGTGGAACCTGGCTCAAACAAGTCGGTGATTGCTTTGTTACGCAGATTATCCGCGGATAACTGGGCCCGGTCATTGGGGTTGTATGAACCCTGGTTAACCATTGCCAAAACTTCACCGGTATCAACGTCCAGCATGACCAACGTGCCGCCCCGGGCGTTATGGGCAGCTACCACTGCTTTGAGTTCTCGGTAGGCCAGGTATTGAAGCCTCAGATCCAGGCTAAGCTCAAGATCCCGGCCGGGCCGGGCATCCCGGATTAACATCAGGTCTTTGATGACGCGCCCACGATTATCCTTGAGCACCCGCTTGCGCCCGGGCTCGCCGGTTAGCCACTGGTTATAGGCCAGTTCAATCCCTTCCTGACCCAGCTCGTCGATATTGGTGAAACCAACCACATGCGCAGTCACCTCCCCGGCAGGGTAGTACCGACGGTATTCTTGCCGGGCATAGATGCCACCGATCCCAAGATCCAGCGCTTCACGCGCCAGGCTTGGCTGAACTTTCCGGCGCAGATAGATGAACTCACGATCCGCAAAAGTACGCAAACGCTCCCGCAGCGAACCTTCTGTCATACCCAACAGGCGAGCCAATCCCGCCAACCGGGGGTCATCAGGATCAGTTTCAGAGGGGTTCGCCCAAAGCGTCTGAACCGGGGTGCTGACCGCCAGCGGCTCACCATGTCGATCGCTAACCACACCACGATGCGCGTCAATCGATTCAACCCGGATAGTCCGGACATCGCCCTGTTGGCGCAGAAACTCCTTATCCACCACATGCAGATCGACCAGACGCCAGCCAATACCCAGCATCACCAGCAGAAAAACGCCCAGCACCGAGCCGAAGCGCCAGGCCTTCAACCCCGCGGACAAACGCTGCTGCCAGTTTGCTGCCTGCTTTCCCTGACCGGACAAATCGATCACCCTGATGTGTTTGTTATGATCGTTATTTCGCCGCAACCGGAGACATCAGCGGCACAAGAACTATGTCCTGTCGCCCCGGCACCACCATATTGAACCGTTCCGCCGCCAGGTGCTCTACGCGCCCATGAGCACTCAGCGCACTCTGCTCGAGCAAGAGCTGACTCCATTCCCGCTGATAAGCATCACGCTGCTGCTGCAACCCGGACAACGTATTGAATAACTCTCGGTTTTCGTGGGCACTGACAACAACACCGATGGCAGACAGTGTTAATACCGCCACCAACGCCAGAGTCACCACCACCCGGCTCTCCCGCGTGGTGTCGAAAACCTGCCGGGACAGGCGCACGGCGGTTACCACGCCGTCACGGACCCGCTGCTTGCTGAGCCTGGTGGTCTTGGTTGGTTGTTCGATGGCTACCGCGCCCATAGCGTCGCGCTCCCCTGCGAATTCGATTAGTTGGTTCGTCTTTCCAGTACCCGCATGACTGCACTACGGGCACGGACGTTTTCGGTAATTTCCTGCTCATTGGCCTTGCTGGCCTTACCTACCAGGCAAAACTCGGAGCGCTCCTGATCAGCGGTCACTGGCACACCCTTTGGTATTTTCGGGCCACGGGCCAAATCTCGCATGAAGCGCTTTACCAGACGATCTTCAAGCGAGTGAAAGCTGATCACCACCAGGCGACCACCCGGCGCCAGGCGCTCGACCGCAGCAGCCAAACCGACTTCCAGGTCTTCCAGCTCCCGATTGATAAAGATGCGGATAGCCTGAAACGTTCTGGTGGCCGGGTGTTTGTGCTTTTCTTTCTTGGGCACCGCTTCAGCCACCAACTCCGCCAGCTGGCGGGTTGTTTCAATGGCCTCTTCCTGCCGGCGGGCAATGACCAGGCGCGCGATACGGCGAGAGAAACGCTCTTCGCCGTACCGCCAGATCACATCCGCAATGTCTCGCTCGTCTGCAGTTGCCAGCCATTGAGCAGCGCTTTGCCCCTCCTGAGGGTTCATCCTCATATCCAGCGGACCATTGCGCATAAAAGAAAACCCGCGCGCGGCATCGTCCAACTGTGGCGACGACACCCCGAGATCCATCAACACGCCCTGTACCGCCGGCCACTGCTGACTGTCCAGAGCCTGACTCAACTCAGAAAAGGAGCCGTGATACCAGGAAAACCGGCCGTCTTCCGCGGCCAGTTCTTTTGCAACCTGAATGGCTTCCGGGTCTTTATCGATACCCAGCAAGCTGCCCTGAGCGTCCAGCTGGCCCAGAATCAGACGACTATGACCGCCCCGACCGAAGGTGGCGTCCACATAACGACCAGCCGAGTCATTGATCAGATAATCAACAGCCTCATCCAGCAGCACCGAGCGATGCCGGAAAGGTTGATCTGACGCCTGCTCTGTTTTGGTCATAGCGACAGCGCCTCCATTTCCGGCGGCATATCGTCATCGCCAGAAGACTCATCCAGCCAGGCAAACCAGCGCTCCTCGCTCCAGAGCTCCAGCTTCTTGCCCTGGCCAATCAGCATCAGCTTTTTCTCCAGGTGGGCGTAGCTTCTCAGCGTCGGCGGCACCAGGATGCGGCCAGCGGAATCCAGCTCCATGGGCGCCGCATTACCGAGAATCAGCCGCTGTAAACGCCGGGCGGCTTTATTCATGTTTGGCAGCGCTTCAATTTTAGGCCTGAGGGTTTCCCACTCCGGCTCTGGATACAGCAAAAGACAGCGCTCTTCATCGGCATTGGCGGTCAGAACAATACGGCCACCACAAAGCTGCGCGAGTTCCTCACGCACCTTTGTCGGGATCGCCAGGCGACCCTTCGCGTCCATATTGATGGCATGACTGCCAAGAAAGTTGCTCATTTATGCCGTATCCAAGGCTGCTATTTCCACAAAAAACCACTTGAAACCACTTTTTCCCACTTCCGCACACTATAGAAACACGCAAAAGACAATGCAAGCGCCGCATTCGGCACCACACAGGCGAAAGTTCCTTTAATGACAAGAGGTTACAAAGGGGAAACTTAGAAAATCGTTAAAAAGACGTAAAGAAAAGGAGAAAAAACAAGCACCTGCAGAAAACTCTAAAGAGCCTTTCTGAAGTTTAAGATTTTTTGGCTATAAAGGCCGAATTGTGAGAAGGATGAGCATTACATCAGAAAAGAAAATGGCGAGCTCGCCGATAAGCCGGGTTCTGTCTTGGACAGTCATTCATCTAGGGCCTGCGTCACCGCAGGCCTCAAGCAACCTACCCGAATCCAGCGCGGGCCACGCCATTGGATTCCTATTTGGTCTTGCTCCAGGTGGGGTTTACCATCGCCGTGGACTGTTGCCAGCCACGCGGTGCGCTCTTACCGCACCTTTTCACCCTTACCGGCGCCCGAAGGCGCTTAGGCGGTATACTTTCTGTTGCACTTTCCGTCGGCTCGCGCCGCCCAGGCGTTACCTGGCACCTTGCCCTGCGGAGCCCGGACTTTCCTCCCCCGATCGAAACCGGCGGCGACTGTCTGGCGAGCTCGGTGCCGACAATACCCCCGCACCCGCCGCCATGCAAGGCCTTAATGATCTTTCAGCTCCAACGCGCGCTGGTAGAGCTCATTTTTACCCAGACCACTGACTTCCGCCGCAATCCGCGCCGCCTTCTTCACCGGCAACTCCTTGATCAACAACCCCAGCAGTTTATCGGTGTCCAGTACGGAGGCTTCTCCAGCGGGTGTCGGCGCCGCGCCACGGACCATCACCACAAACTCACCCCGGGCTCCATGGGGATCACTCTCCAGCTCTTCAAGCACCTCATCCGCGCGACCGCTATAGAAGGTCTCAAAGGTCTTGGTCAGCTCCCGCCCCAACACACACTCACGATCAACCCCCAACACCTCAGTCAGGTCTTTCATAAAATCGATAATGCGATGCGGCGACTCATAGAACACCAGAGTGGCCGGTTCCCGCGCCAATTCCGTTAACGCAGCCTGCCGGCCCGAGCGCTTGGCTGGCAAAAAACCTGCGAACAGAAACCGGTCGGTTGGCAACCCCGCGACAGACAAGGCGGCGACCAACGCACACGGGCCAGGCACCGGCGACACCCGGTAACCGGCCGCGCGAACCTCGCGAACCAGCAAGTAACCTGGGTCCGAGATCAGCGGTGTGCCAGCATCAGACACCAATGCTACCTGCCGCCCCGCTGCCAACGCCTCCAGAATACCAGCTACCCGAGAGCGCTCATTGTGGTCATGCAGCGCCATCATTTGCTTGCTCAACCCAAGATGCTGGAGCAAACGTCCTGAGTGGCGGGTATCTTCCGCAGCCACCAGATCCACCTTCGCCAGGGTCTGGCGAGCCCTGTCGGAGAGATCATCCAGATTACCAATTGGCGTTGCCACAACGTACAGAACACCATCCATCTCTTTCCGGACATTTTCCGAACCGGGCATATACATACTCCCACCGATAGAAGACAGGAGCTGCGTCACTCCCGTGCAACCCGGCACCCATGACAGGCATGTCATGTGAAATGGGCCGGGAGCTGGTAAACTTGCCACCAATAAAGCGGCACCACAAGCCTAATGATCCGGAGACTCCGAGCCTGCCATGACTAAATACCGCAGCCATCGAACACTTTTTGCCCTGATCACCCTGGTCACCCTTCTGACTGCGGGTTGCGCCACCGTCAACCTGGACAGCCAGGTTGCAGACACACCAGAGCGTGCACTCGAACTTGCTGCCAGTGAACGAGACCCCGCAACAGCACAGCGTTACCTGCTGCGGATGGCCAGCAACTTCCAGGATCAGGGCAACCACAGGGCGGCACGCCGGATTCTTCGCAACCAGCAGCTGGACACTATCGACAGCCAGCTAACCGGCCAGAAATTACTTCTGTCCATGGCCAGCGCCGTCGAACTGCAAGACAGCGACTGGGCGAATGAACTGGTCGGCAATCTGTCGCCAGACCACTTCCTCGGCTACCCGTCAGACATCATGGCAAAAGCCGCGCAACTGCAGGCTGAGACATTCGCCCTCAATGATGACCAGCTGTCCGCCGCGCTCACGCTGATGCTGCTCAGCCAGACTGACACCCAAAGCGACCCACAGGACACCCACAACCAGATCTGGCAATACCTCAGGACCATCCCCGGGCAAGCGCTGAATGAGGCTTCAGAAACAGCCATTGGCTTCGAAGAACAAGGCTGGCTGGAGCTTGCCACCACCTTGCGCGCTCGCGACGTCGGCCTGGATGAACAGGGGCGCCTGATCAGGGCCTGGCAGAATAACTGGCCAGGGCACCCCGCGGCACAGACCCTGCCCGCAGACCTTCGCCTGCTGTCGGAGCTGGCCACCAGCCGGCCGGAACGCATTGTACTGGCACTTCCGCTGCAGGGCTCTCTGGCAAGTGCCGGGCGCGCAATCCGGGACGGCTTCCTCGCTGCCTATTTCAGTGATGACAGCGCGGACCGCAGCAAAACCGATATCCGCATCGTCGACACCTCCAGCAAACCTTTTACGGCGCTGTATGAGGAACTGACTGGCCAGAACATTGACCTGGTTGTTGGCCCCCTCGAGAAAGACGCACTTGCAGGCCTGAGTTCGAGAAACACACTTGCCGTTCCAGTGCTCGGGCTGAATTACCTGCCGGCGGACAGCCGTGTGCCCGACGGGCTTTACCAGTTCGGCCTATCAGCCGAAGATGAAGCCCGGCAGATTGCCGACCAGCTGGCAGCACAGTCGCTCCGCCAAATCCTGGTGCTCATTCCCAGGGGCGAATGGGGTGATCGCGTGGAACAGGCATTGCTGCAACGCATGGCCACCCACAACGGCACCGTGCTCGATATTGAACGGTTCTTCCCGGAAGACAACTTCCGGTCAGTCACCGCCGATTTACTGGGCGTCACCACGTCCCGGCAGCGGGCCATTCAAGTAGAAAGGACCATTGGCCAAAACGTCGAATTCGAGCCTCGTCGTCGCCAGGATGCCGAGGCCATTGTACTGGTTGCGCAACCCAGCGTGGCACGCCAGTTCAATCCGCTGTTTGCGTTTTACTTCTCTGGCGACCTGCCGGTATATGCGCCGTCCATTGTCTACGAGGGCTCACCCGACCCGGGGCGCGATCGCGACCTGAACCGGGTGACGTTTACCGACATCCCCTGGGTCTTGGCCGAGGACAACCCACTGCGCACCCAGGCCGAGCAGAATCTCAGCGGCACACGCGGCCAACTGGGCCGGCTGTTTGCCATGGGGGCCGACGCCTGGCAGTTGAGCAAACGGCTGCCGCTGCTGCGGCAGGTGGAAGGCGCCGCCATTGATGGTCAAACCGGCACCCTCACCATGACCCCGGACGGCGCCATCCACCGCTATCAACTTTGGGCACAGTTCCAGAACGGGCGCCCGGTACTGGCCCCGGAACTCAACGAGGCTACCTCCCGGGACGGCGCTCGTGAAACTGAGCAAGGTGATAGCCAGCGCCTGTAGAGGACATAAGCCATGGAAGGCAAACGCGCCATTGGAAGTCATTACGAAGGGGTGGCCGCCCGCTATCTGGCGAAAAACGGTATTACCATTCTGGAGCAGAACGTCTACAACCGGGGCGGAGAACTTGACCTGATTGGCCGGGACGGCGATACGCTGGTGTTCTTCGAGGTTCGCTATCGCGGCGATGGCAGCCTGGTCGATCCAGCAGGCTCCATAACGTATGGCAAGCAGCGACGACTGCTCCGGGCTGCCTCTTATTACCTGCACAGGCATGGTTTGTGGAACATCGCCTCCAGAATTGACGTCGTCGCGATCATGCCGGGTACGGTGCGCAAATACCGGGTACAATGGGTCAAAAATGCAATCCAGGCAGAATAACCGAACCAATGACCGACACCGCACAAAAGATTAACCAGTGGTTTGCCAACCACATGGAACAGACTGCCCAGGCCGCCAGCACCGCTGGGCCGGATATCGAGGACGTGGCAGACACCTTTGTGAGTACCCTGCTGCAGGACGGCAAACTTATCGCCTGCGCCAATGGCAACGCCAATATCCTGGCCCAGTATTTCTGCACCGCATTGTTGAATCGCTTCGAGCAGGACCGGCCGGCACTGCCCGCCATCAACCTCGGTGCGGATGCCACCACCTATTCGGCCATATGCAGGGATAACCGGTTCAACGACACCTTCTCCCGACAGGTTCGCGCCATCGGCAAACCCGGTGACCTGCTGTTTGTCATTGTCGATGACGGCCACAAGGCCAACCTCATCCAGGCGATCCAGGCCGCCCACGACCGGGAGATGCAGGTGGTCGTGCTAAGTGCCCGGGAAAAGTCAGACATCACCTCGCTAATGCACCCGGAAGACCATGAAATTGCACTGAATGATCTGGCACCCCATGAAGCCACCCCGTTGATGCTTCTGATCATCAACACCCTGTGCGACCTGGTTGACCACAAACTGTTTGGCGGATAACAAAAAGCCGGCTTTCGCCGGCTACTTCACCACTTTCAGGGTTGGTCGCCCACTCGGGCGCTCATCGGAACGCCTGTCAGCCGGCGCATCGCCATCCGCTCCACCATCGGGGTCCGGTGAGCCCGGCTCGCTGCCGAACACCATCCCCTCACCGTTTTCCTTGGCGTAAATGGCCATGACGGCCTGCAACGGGATAAACACCTGCATGGGCACCCCGCCAAAGCGGGCACTGAACTCAAGCGCGCCATTGCCGATCACCAGCCCCCGCACGGCACCGGGACTGATATTCAAAACAATCTGACCGTTGGCGACGTGCTCTGTCGGCACCTGAACACCCTGTACACCAGCATCGACGACGATGTAAGGAGTACAGTCGTTATCCAGAATCCACTCATTCAGGGATCGCACCAGGTATGGACGGCTAGACGTCATAGTGACACTCATATCAGGCACTGCAACCACTCCTGCCCCGCCATGCGGGCTTGCCGATCAGCTTCGGATGTCTTCTTCCAGGTCTGAAAGGCTTGCCTTGAAACCTTCCCGGGCAAAGATGCTGTCCATGTATTTCTGAATAGGCTTGGCCTGCTTGTCACTCAGATCAATTCCCAGCGCAGGCAAGCGCCAGAGAATCGGAGCGATGCAGCAATCCACAATCGTAAACTCTTCTGACAGGAAGAACGGCATTTCCGCGAACAGAGGTGCTGTTGCCAGCAGACTCTCTTTCAGCTCTTTACGAGCCGTATCTGCCGCTTTGCCCGTTGGTTGCGCCAGAACCTGATCAACCAGGCCACACCAGTCTTTCTGAATACGGTGAATCATCAGGCGACTATTGGCCCGCGCGACCGGGTATACCGGCAACAATGGCGGGTGCGGGAAACGTTCGTCCAGGTACTCCATCATGATGTTGGGCTCGTACAGAACGAGATCCCGATCCACCAGAGTAGGCAGGGCGTTATACGGATTCAGGTCCGCCAATTCTCCAGGCGGGTTGTCCGGATCCACGTCTACGATATCAACGGTTACACCCTTTTCAGCCAAAACAATGCGAACACGGTGGCTGTAATGACTGGCCGGATCCGAGAAAAACGTCATTGATGACCGCTTGGTCACAACGCCCATATAGCTACCTCACGATTCTAAAAATCGAAACAATCCACAAACGCAAAATTCCAGCGAACCTTACCGGCCCGCTGGAATTCAGGATTGAGGATTATACCCTAAATCTTAATGTACGTCTTTCCAGTACTCGCGGTTAAGCAGGTACGCAAAGATGAAGAAGATCGCCACAAAGATCAGCACGAAAATCCCCAGACGCTCACGCTCAACCTTCACCGGATCACCCATGTAAGACATGAAGTTGGTCAGGTCCCACATGGCACGGTCAAAGTCTGCACCCGACATATTGCCTTCGATGGCATATTCCGGACAGACATCCGCGTTATTGATGTTACCACTAAGCGGCTCAACCGAGGCGCCGACACCAATCTTCGGCTCGACGGCACACAGACCCTGCATCTCGACCATCACATGGGGCATACCAACGTTGGCGAATACCACGTTGTTCACACCCAGTGGGCGAGTGTCATCCTGGTAGAAACCTCGCAGGTACGAGTACACCCAGGATTCACCACGCACACGCGTGACCAGAGTCAGGTCAGGTGGCGGAGCACCGAACCAGCCGGCAGCCATATCCTTACTCATGGAGATCTGCATCAACTCACCGATCTTGGCACCAGTGAAGATCAGGTTCTCCTCGTAGAGTTCCGCCGGAATCTCCAGGTCATCCGACACCCGCTTGTAACGGGCGTATTCCATGGAGTGGCAACCCATGCAGTAGTTGGTGAACAATGCCACGCCCCGCTGCAGTGATTCCTTGTTGGTGTGATCCGGCTTCATGGTGTCGAGAGGACCGCCGGGAGCAGCCGCCAGCCCGAGAGCCGGCAGGATTGCGATGAAAAGACCAAAAATCAGCTTTCTCATTATCCTGTCACCCTCTCTGGTACTGGCTTGGTTTTTTCCATGCGCGTGTAGAACGGCATGAGAATGAAGTACAGGAAGTACAGCACTGTCAGAATCTGGGCGACGATGGTACGACCCTCGGTGGCCGGAACGATACCCAGATAGCCCAGGACGATAAAGCTGACGACAAAGATGGCCAGCGCAACCTTACTCATCCAGCCCTTGTAGCGGATAGACCGCACCGGGCTCTTGTCGAGCCATGGCAGCACGAACAGGATGGCAATTGCTGCACCCATCACAACCACACCCCAGAACTTGGCATCGAGACCAAAGAGATCAACGGTTACCGCACGAAGCATTGCGTAGAACGGAGTGAAGTACCATACCGGTGCGATGTGTGCCGGCGTCTTCAGACTGTTCGCAGGTTCGAAGTTCGGCTTCTCCAGGAACAGGCCGCCCATCTCCGGGAAGTAAAACACAACGATGAAGAAGATGAAGAAGAAGACCGCCACACCCAACAGGTCATGTACGGTGTAGTACGGGTGGAACGGAATGCCGTCTTTGGGAATACCGTTTTCGTCCTTGTTCTTCTTGATATCAATACCGTCAGGGTTGTTAGAACCCACTTCGTGCAGCGCCAGAATGTGCAGCACCACCAGACCGAGCAGTACGATCGGCAATGCAACCACGTGCAGGGCAAAGAAGCGGTTCAGGGTAATACCGGAAATCAGGTAGTCACCACGAATCCACAGAGACAGGTCTTCACCAATTACCGGAATTGCACCGAACAGGTTAACGATAACCTGAGCACCCCAGTAAGACATCTGACCCCAGGGCAGCAGGTAGCCCATGAATGCCTCTGCCATCAGCACCAGGTAGATCAGCATGCCGAAGATCCAGATCAGCTCACGCGGCTTCTGGTACGAGCCGTACATCAGACCACGGAACATGTGCAGATAGACCACCACAAAGAACGCTGACGCGCCGGTGGAGTGCAGATAACGAAGCAGCCAGCCCCACTCGACATCACGCATGATGTACTCAACGGAAGCAAACGCACCTTCCGCAGACGGATTATAGCTCATGGTCAGCCAGATTCCGGTGACCAGCTGGTTCACCAACACCAGCATGGCAAGCGAACCGAAGAAGTACCACATATTGAAGTTCTTCGGAGCGTAATACTTACCTACATGCTTGTTCCAAGCATCGACAACCGGCAGACGCTCGTCTACCCAATTAAGCAGTTTGTTCATTACGCTGCCTCCGGATCAAGACCAATGGTCATGGTCGCATCGTCATCAAACCGGTACGGCGGAACCTCAAGGTTCAGCGGAGCCGGCTGATTGGAGAACACACGACCGGACAAGTCGAATCGGGAGCCATGGCACGGACAGAAAAGACCACCCAACCATTCACTACCCAAGTCAGCCGGCGCCACTTCCGGGCGATAGCTTGGCACGCACCCCAAGTGCGTGCAGATACCCACCAGGACAATAAACTCCGGCTTGATGGACCGCTGTGCGCCGGTGATGTAAGCCGGTTGCTGAGGGTCTTCGGACTCAGGATCTTTCATTCGCGGAGACAGCTTTTCAATGTTCTCAAGCATCTCGTCGGTGCGCCGGATAATCCACACCGGCTTACCCCGCCATTCGACGGTAATCTGTTGTCCAGGTTCGATCTTGTCGACAGTTACGGTTACCGGAGCACCGGCCGCTTCCGCTTTCGCACTGGGATTCCAGGACGCCACGAAAGGGACCGCTGCACCGACGACGCCGACACCACCCACCACGGACGTTGCACCGATCAAAAACCGGCGTCGACCTTGGTTCACGTCGCCATTACTCATTATGGTTTTCTCCCATCAGGCGAGGCACAGACGCGGAAAAACCGGCACTGCGCTTCGAAAAGGACTTCACAACCCAAAAATATAAGCGCTGAAATGGTAATGAAATTACCCCTCGCTTACAAGCCGGAAAGGCTCAACTGAGAGCCTATCCCTGCGTCAGATCAAAAATCTGGCGACCTTCAAGGCATAAAAAAACCCGACCATAGGATCGGGTTTTTCCATCGGCAATGGCGCCGATTAACGCTTGGAGTACTGCGGACGCTTACGCGCCTTGCGCAGACCAACCTTCTTACGCTCAACCTTACGGGCGTCACGGGTTACGTAACCCGCTTTACGCAGCGCAGGGCGCAGAGTTTCGTCGTATTCCATCAGCGCACGAGTCAGACCATGGCGAATTGCGCCAGCCTGGCCACTGATACCACCGCCCTTTACGGTGATGGTGATGTCGAATCGATCAGCAGACTCAGCAACAACCAGCGGCTGACGAACGATCATGCGAAGAGTTTCACGACCGAAGAAATCTTCGATGGTGCGACCGTTAATGGAGATGTTACCGCTACCCGGCTTGATAA
This sequence comes from Marinobacter sp. KM021, assembly GCF_050707965.1. Lineage (NCBI taxonomy): Bacteria > Pseudomonadati > Pseudomonadota > Gammaproteobacteria > Pseudomonadales > Marinobacteraceae > Marinobacter > Marinobacter sp. KM021. Next base: position 11,917 of record NZ_CP136129.1, on the reverse strand, counting down.
AGACGCGAGCCGTGGATGATTTGCGGCGACCAGTACCGTAATTTTGTGCTACAGACATATTCGCCTTCCGTTAGATGTCGAGTTCTTTGGGCTGCTGGGCGGCATGAGCATGCTCAGCGCCTGCGTACACTTTCAGCTTCTTGAACATGGCGCGACCAAGCGGACCCTTCGGAAGCATACCTTTTACGGCCTTCTGAATGATTTGCTCGGGAGCCTTGTCAACCAGCTTCTCGAAGTTGATGGATTTGATTCCACCCGGAAAGCCGGTATGGCTGTAATACATCTTTGCCGATGCCTTTTTGCCGGTAACCTTCACCTGGCTGGCATTGATAACAATGATGTAGTCTCCAGTGTCCACGTGAGGGGTATACTCAGGCTTATGCTTGCCCCGCAGACGAAGGGCGATTTCGGTTGACAGACGACCCAGCGTCTTGCCGGCTGCGTCTACAACGTACCAGTCACGTTTTACTGTTTCTGGTTTCGCACTCAGAGTCTTCATTGATTCCGCCTTGAACGCTATATAAGAAACGTTAAAAACCACCACCGGTAAATGCAAGGCATCCGGAGGAGGTTCATACCTGTATGTTGACGTCGCCACCATTCGGGGCTGAGATAGTGACATCGCCTTGAAAAGCCAGGGCGCGAAGTATACTCGAAGCAGTCAGGAAAACCAACCCTGCCTCACTGTGTTTCGTCAATCCCCTATTCTGCACTGGCATCAACACCAGCCGTACAACTGTCGAACGTTATCATACAAGGCTTCAGAGAGCGTTTCGGCCGACTCGGCCCTCAGCTCCGCCAACGCCTGCAGTACCCTCGGCAGGTAAATCGGTGAATTCTGTCCCTTGGCCACACCGGCCGGAGCCATGTCGGGCGCATCGGTCTCGATCACCAGGGCCTCGACCGGCAACCTGGCAATCGCATCGCGGGTTTTACGCGCCCGATCGTGGGTGATCACACCACCAACCCCGATATAACAGCCAAGATCCACCAGCTTTCTGGCTTGCTGGTAACTTCCGGAGAAGCCATGAACCAAGGCCCGGCCAGACCAACCGGAAGAGCGCAGCAACCCATGCACTTCATCATGGCTGCGCACCGAGTGAATGACCAACGGCAACTTCACCCTCGCGGCAATATCAACCTGCGCCTGGAACCAAGGCAATTGCGCGGCGAGTTCACCATGAAGAGCATCAAGGCCACATTCTCCCAGCGCTACGCAGCCCTCGGGGAGGTCGGCGAGCTGCGCCTCGAGGACAATCAGATCCTGCTCACTGTGCTCTCCAACAAACCAGGGATGAATTCCCAGGCAAATCCAGAGCCCCCTATCCGGTGAAGCCAGCGCCTGAACCCGCGCCCAGTCCGCCCGGCGAACACCCGGAATGACCAACGCCTCCACTCCCCGGCCTCTGGCCTCCGCCAACACCTGGTCACGAATCCCATCAAACTCGGGGAAGTCGAAATGGCAATGGGCATCAACCAGCTGCATGGAGTCCTCCGGTGGCCGATCAGTGTTCCCGGGTTTTATGGAACTGGATATCCGGATAACGTTCCTGAGCCAGATTCAGGTTGACCATGGTCGGTGCAATGTAGGCCAGCCGGTCACTGCCATCGAGGGCCAGGTTCTCCTGATTCTTGCGCTGGAACTCATCGAGTTTGCGCTCATCACTGCAGCTCACCCAGCGTGCAGTGGCAACATTGATCGGCTCGTAAACGGCCTCAACCTTGTATTCACTCTTGAGGCGACTAACCACCACATCGAACTGCAAGACGCCTACTGCACCAACAATCAGATCGTTGTTCTTCACCGGCCGAAACACCTGAACAGCACCCTCCTCAGAGAGCTGGATCAGGCCTTTCTGTAATTGCTTCGCCTTGAGCGGATCCTTCAGGCGGATACGGCGGAACAGCTCCGGCGCGAAGTTCGGAATGCCGGTGAACTTCATGTCATCGCCGGCGGTAAAGGTATCGCCCAACTGGATCGTACCGTGGTTGTGCAAACCGATAATATCGCCAGCGTATGCCTCCTCGGCATGTTCACGGTCACCCGCCATGAACGTCAGAGCGTCGGAGAACCTCACTTCTTTACCAATCCGCACATGGCGCGCCTTCATACCCTGATTATAGCGACCTGACACGATACGCAGGAACGCGACCCGGTCACGATGCTGTGGGTCCATGTTTGCCTGGATCTTGAATACAAAACCGGAAAAAGCATCCTCCGCCGGCTCGACCTTGCGCACATCCGTTTCGCGCCCCTGGGGCGCAGGCGCCCAGTCAACCAGGCCGTCCAGCATATGGTCCACACCGAAATTACCGAGTGCTGTACCAAAGAACACCGGGGTTAGTTGCCCGGCAAGGAATGCCTCATGATCAAACTCATGAGACGCACCCTTAACCAATTCAATTTCGTCACGCAGGTCAGCGGCATAGCCGTCAATCGCTTCATCGAGCTCGGGGTTATTCAGGCCTTTGACAACCCGCTTTTCCTGAATGGTGTGGCCCTGGCCAGTCTGATAGAGGATCACTTCATCCCGATACAAGTGGTAGACACCCTTGAAACTCTTGCCCATGCCAATCGGCCAGGTGATGGGGGCGCAGGCAATTTTTAGAACATCTTCCACTTCATCCATTAACTCGATCGGGTCCCGGGTGTCGCGATCCAGTTTGTTCATGAAGGTGATGATTGGCGTATCACGCAGGCGGGTCACTTCCATCAGCTTGATGGTGCGTTCCTCAACGCCCTTGGCGCTGTCGATAACCATCAGGCACGAATCAACCGCCGTCAGGGTCCGATAGGTATCCTCAGAGAAGTCTTCGTGACCTGGGGTATCCAACAGGTTGACCAGCTTGCCACCATAAGGAAACTGCATCACTGAGGTGGTGACCGAGATACCCCGCTCCTTTTCCATCTCCATCCAGTCGGACTTTGCGTGCTGGCCGGACTTCTTGCCCTTGACCGTTCCGGCTTTCTGAAGCGCCTGACCGAAGAGCAGCACTTTCTCGGTAATGGTGGTTTTACCGGCATCCGGGTGCGAGATAATCGCAAAGGTGCGGCGCTTGGCCACTTCCTGGGATAGGTTAGACATAAACAACGGAAACCTGATTGGGTTGGGTGAAAAACGGACTATTATAAGGGGTAGCGTGGGGTCAGGTGAACCGATAGACCAATACGCGGGCATCTTCTCGCCCAGTGGCATCCGGATAGTAGTCGGGCCTGCGGCCGATTTCCTCAAATCCCTCGCTGGCATACAACGCAGCAGCCGCTTCGTTGCTTTGCCGAACTTCCAGAATCATCTGTACCATGCCATCCCGGATGGATTCCGCCACAGCGTAACGCAGCAAGTGACGGCCAGCTCCTCGACCCCGCAGAGCAGGATGCACGCAGACATTCAGCAGGTGAGCCTCATCAACCATATAGTTGACTACGGCATAACCGACCAACTCATCGCCTTGCACCAGCGCCCACAGTCGATATTGCGGTTTAAAACAGTCCTGGAACACAGACATCGGCCAAGGGTGAGAATACCCCAGGCATTCCAGTTCCATCACTCGGGGCAGATCGGATTCCACGAGGCTGCGAACCCTCAGGTCCTGATTCTGAACCTGGCGAAGGACCCGTGTCGACATTAATCCTTCGCGCCCAGGGAGCGAATCTTTTGCCATAACTCTCGTTTCAATACCGGGTTACTTGCCAGGCCAGCAAGGGAGGCGTCAAACACCACTTCCGGGCCGCGACCCATAACGTCGGAAAGGATATTGGGCACCGCACCGGCCCCGGCTCCCAGACCAAGCGCTATGACAGACTTGCCAGTGGCAGGGACCAGCGCTTGCCGCAGTAAGCCCGTCAGATCTGCATCACTGTTGAGCGACACCCTCAGATTATTGAACAGTGGCCAGCGAATGACGTCTGACATGTCCAGGGTCTGCTCACCGAGACTGCGAAGAATGTTGCGAGCCAGTGCGTCCTGCATGCTGAAACTGGCTTCCTCGGAGAGATTGGCAAGCAAAAGAACTCTATCTCCCACCCAGAACTGCAGACACAGCCGAGCGATATCTTTGATCGAAGCAACCCGTGGGCTGACATTGGGCTGATTTTCACCCAACAGGTCTGCTGCCGAGTCTGGCTCGACGGAATCCACAACTTGCGACTCAGCCTCGGCCAGCGGCGCTGCTTTATCTGGTTTACCAGCGCCGGTCTCCATCAGATTCTTGAGTTGCGCCAGACGGTCTTTATTGCCGGGATCAACGGCAGGGCGAGTGGGCACGGCACGCTTGGTTGCCGGCGCATCAACAACGACCGGGGCTGGCTCGACTTCGGCAACGCCGAAATCATACTCCGGGCTTGGCGCCGCGCCAGGCAGCGGTGCGCGGGCATACCACAGATGAATGCCTGCGGCCCCGAGATAGAACTGCCTTTCCGCTTCTGTTCGGATCACGTCATGCCTCTGACCGGGGACAAGTGCCACATAACGTCACTATCAGACATCGGCCACCTGAGGGTGCTGACGAATACCACCTCTGGCAATCAGGTTCAACGCCTCGATATAGGCCTTTGCTGATGCGATGATGATATCAGTATCAGAGCCAACGCCATTGACAATACGCCCGCCACGCTCAAGGCGCACGGTCACTTCGCCCTGGGCATCGGTGCCACTGGTTATATTATTCACGGAATACAGCTGGAGATTACAGCCTGAATCAACCAGCGACTCAATCGCCTTGAATGTTGCATCCACCGGACCACTACCCTCGGCCTCAACCGTGTGTTCCTTGCCATCCATGGTCAGGGTCAGATGAGCCTTGGGTACAACACCGGTTTCCGAGCAGACCTGCATGCAGACGAGACCATAACGCCCCTCCTCGTCTTTCTGACGCGTGTCGCTGGCTATGGCCTGGAGATCTTCATCAAAAATCTCGTGCTTCAGATCAGCCAGGGCCTTGAAACGGGTAAACGCTTCATTCAGCTCGGACTCGGTATCGAACTGAATGCCCAGTTCCAGTAACCGGGTACGGAAGGCGTTACGACCGGAATGCTTACCCAGAACCAGGCTATTGGTATGCCAGCCCACGTCTTGCGCGCGCATAATCTCATAGGTTTCCCGGTGTTTGAGTACGCCATCCTGATGGATGCCGGACTCATGGGCAAAGGCATTGGCACCCACAATGGCCTTGTTCGGCTGTACCGGAAAACCGGTAATGGTCGACACAAGCCGGGACGCCGGCACGATGTGCTGGGTATCGATTCGTGTATCAATATTGAAGAGATCCTGACGGGTACGCACCGCCATCACGATTTCTTCCAGAGAAGCATTACCGGCACGCTCACCCAGACCGTTAATGGTGCACTCCACCTGGCGGGCACCACTGGTAACCGCAGCAAGAGAGTTAGCCACAGCCAGCCCCAGATCATTATGACAATGGACGGAAAAAATGGCTTTGTCAGCGTTGGGGATACGGTTCAATAGCTGTCGAATTGTTTCAGCGAACTGCTCGGGGATTGCATAACCGACAGTGTCTGGAATATTAATGGTTCGGGCGCCGGCATCAATCGCCGCTTCGATAATTCGGCATAGGAAATCCAGCTCGGAACGACCGGCGTCTTCACAGGAAAACTCCACGTCGTCGGTATGGCTACGAGCACGCTTTACCGCCCGAACCGCCTGCTCCACTACCTGATCCGGCTCCATCTGCAGCTTATGCTTCATATGGATCGGTGAGGTGGCAATGAAGGTATGAATACGACCGCTGGCCGCCGGACGAATGGCCTCAGCCGCCCGATCAATATCCTTGTCCAGGGCACGAGCGAGACTACACACCGTGGAATCCTTGATGGTTTCTGCGATGGCCTTGACGGCTTCGAAGTCACCCTGACTGGCAATCGCGAAGCCCGCTTCGATCACATCAACACGCAACTTCTCGAGAACCTTGGCAATGCGTAGCTTCTCGTTTTTGTTCATGGTGGCGCCAGGGCTCTGTTCGCCATCCCGGAGAGTAGTGTCAAAAATGACCAGGTGATCAGTTGCGGCCATTGGAAGGCTCCCATCAAAACTTGGTTCGGATAATGGAAGGAAGTATATCACTTCTCCCGAAGCACAAATAAAAAAGCCCCAACATCAAGGATGCTGGGGCTTTGGGTATTAAGAGCCTGACGATGACCTACTCTCACATGGGCGAACCACACTACCATCGGCGCTGGTCTGTTTCACTTCTGAGTTCGGGATGGGATCAGGTGGTTCCAGACCGCTATGGTCGTCAGGCAAAACGGATGATCACTGGGGGACGAGATGGAACGTGATGTTTGATTTCGATTGAGCTGTCGCTCTGCGTTATCCGCAATTGTCTTGGGTGTTATATAGTCAAGCCGCACGAGCAATTAGTACTGGTTAGCTCAACGCCTCACAGCGCTTACACACCCAGCCTATCAACGTCCTGGTCTTGAACGGCTCTTCAGGAGGCTCAAGGCCTCAGGGAGATCTCATCTTGGAAGGGGCTTCCCGCTTAGATGCTTTCAGCGGTTATCCTGTCCGAACATAGCTACCGGGCAATGCGTCTGGCGACACAACCCGAACACCAGCGGTTCGTCCACTCCGGTCCTCTCGTACTAGGAGCAGCTTTCCTCAAATCTCCAACGTCCACGGCAGATAGGGACCGAACTGTCTCACGACGTTCTAAACCCAGCTCGCGTACCACTTTAAATGGCGAACAGCCATACCCTTGGGACCGGCTTCAGCCCCAGGATGTGATGAGCCGACATCGAGGTGCCAAACACCGCCGTCGATGTGAACTCTTGGGCGGTATCAGCCTGTTATCCCCGGAGTACCTTTTATCCGTTGAGCGATGGCCCTTCCATACAGAACCACCGGATCACTATGACCTACTTTCGTACCTGCTCGACGTGTCTGTCTCGCAGTCAAGCGGGCTTGTGCCATTACACTAACCGTACGATGTCCGACCGTACTTAGCCCACCTTTGTGCTCCTCCGTTACGCTTTGGGAGGAGACCGCCCCAGTCAAACTACCCACCACACAGTGTCCTCAACCCCGATAAGGGGCCAGAGTTAGAACCTCAAACATGCCAGGCTGGTATTTCAAGGTTGGCTCCACCGGAACTGGCGTCCCGGGTTCAAAGCCTCCCAGCTATCCTACACAAGCATGCTCAAAGTTCACTGTGAAGCTATAGTAAAGGTTCACGGGGTCTTTCCGTCTAGCCGCGGATACACCGCATCTTCACGGCGATTTCAATTTCACTGAGTCTCGGGTAGAGACAGCGCCCCCATCGTTACGCCATTCGTGCAGGTCGGAACTTACCCGACAAGGAATTTCGCTACCTTAGGACCGTTATAGTTACGGCCGCCGTTTACCGGGGCTTCGATCAAGAGCTTCGCACGAGTGCTAACCCCATCAATTAACCTTCCGGCACCGGGCAGGCGTCACACCCTATACGTCCACTTTCGTGTTTGCAGAGTGCTGTGTTTTTAATAAACAGTCGCAGGGGCCTGGTATCTTCGACCGGCTTCCGCTCCACCCGCAGGGGCTTCACGTACACACCGGCGTGCCTTCTCCCGAAGTTACGGCACCATTTTGCCTAGTTCCTTTACCCGAGTTCTCTCAAGCGCCTTGGTATTCTCTACCTGACCACCTGTGTCGGTTTGGGGTACGGTCTCGAATAGCCTGAAGCTTAGAAGATTTTCCTGGAAGCAGGGCATCAATGACTTCGCGCCCTTGGGCACTCGTCGTCGCGTCTCAGGATTGTGGACCCGGATTTGCCTAAGTCCACTCCCTACTCGCTTAAACCGGGACAACCGTCGCCCGGCTCACCTAGCCTTCTCCGTCTCTCCATCGCAGCTATCCAAGGTACGGGAATATTAACCCGTTTCCCATCGACTACACCTTTCGGTCTCGCCTTAGGGGCCGACTCACCCTGCGCCGATTAGCGTTGCGCAGGAACCCTTGGTCTTCCGGCGTGCGGGTTTTTCACCCGCATTGTCGTTACTCATGTCAGCATTCGCACTTCTGATACCTCCAGCATGCTTCTCAACACACCTTCGCAGGCTTACAGAACGCTCCCCTACCCCGCATACAATGTATGCAGCCGCAGCTTCGGTGACCAGTTTGAGCCCCGTTACATCTTCCGCGCAGGCCGACTCGACTAGTGAGCTATTACGCTTTCTTTAAAGGATGGCTGCTTCTAAGCCAACCTCCTAGCTGTCTGAGCCTTCCCACATCGTTTCCCACTTAACTGGTACTTTGGGACCTTAGCTGGCGGTCTGGGTTGTTTCCCTCTTCACGACGGACGTTAGCACCCGCCGTGTGTCTCCCGGATAGTACTCACAGGTATTCGGAGTTTGCATCGGGTTGGTAAGTCGAGATGACCCCCTAGCCGAAACAGTGCTCTACCCCCTGTGGTATTCGTCCGAGGCGCTACCTAAATAGCTTTCGGGGAGAACCAGCTATCTCCGGGCTTGATTAGCCTTTCACTCCGATCCACAAGTCATCCCCTGGCTTTTCAACGACAGTGGGTTCGGTCCTCCAGTGCCTGTTACGGCACCTTCAACCTGCTCATGGATAGATCGCCCGGTTTCGGGTCTATGCCCAGCGACTAATTCGCCCTATTCAGACTCGGTTTCCCTACGGCTCCCCTAAACGGTTAACCTCGCCACTGAACATAAGTCGCTGACCCATTATACAAAAGGTACGCCGTCACAGAACAAGTCTGCTCCGACTGCTTGTACGCATACGGTTTCAGGGTCTATTTCACTCCCCTCACAGGGGTTCTTTTCGCCTTTCCCTCACGGTACTGGTTCACTATCGGTCAGTCAGGAGTATTTAGCCTTGGAGGATGGTCCCCCCATGTTCAGTCAACGTTTCTCGTGCGCCGACCTACTCGATTTCACTGGACTCAGGTTTCGGATACGGGGCTATCACCCACTATGGCGGCACTTTCCAGAGCCTTCTCCTACCAGTTGTCCAGCTTAAGGGCTGGTCCCCGTTCGCTCGCCGCTACTTAGGGAATCTCGGTTGATTTCTTTTCCTCGGGGTACTTAGATGTTTCAGTTCCCCCGGTTCGCCTCTTGCACCTATGGATTCAGTACAAGATACCGACCCGAAAGTCGGTGGGTTTCCCCATTCAGAGATGTCCGGATCACAGCTCGTTTGCCAGCTCCCCGAACCTTATCGCAGGCTTCCACGTCTTTCATCGCCTCTGACTGCCAAGGCATCCACCGTATGCGCTTAGTTGCTTGACTATATAACCCCAAGACAACTGATCACGATTCAGCATCCTTCACCAGGCAAGCCTGATACAGAACCCTGTTTCGAGACAGTCACTTGAAGCAATATAACAACCACTTCAACGACAACACCGGATAACGCTTGAAATCGCTATCACTTTGAACAGTTTCTCTCGGAGATAATGAGAGAAATCTATTCGTGTTCTATCTCGTCCAATTTGTTAAAGAGCAAATCTGACCCAGTGATCAGAAAGGAAGGCTTCATCGATATGAAACATTCGTTTCTGTACACTGCTAACCCATCTTTGGTTAGTCAGTAAAATATTTGGTGGAGCTAGGCAGGATCGAACTGCCGACCTCCTGCGTGCAAGGCAGGCGCTCTCCCAGCTGAGCTATAGCCCCAGAACTTGTCCAGCTTCCGTTACCCGTCGTTGCAACATTCGTTCGCTGCGGTCATGACCCATCGAGGGTCACTCCCTTACTCACTCAAGCTGCGCCTAGGTTAACGAAACCTGACCTGCGCTCTGCTATCGCCTCCAAGACCAGAATTTTGCTGATCTAGGCGTCGAAGTGCGCCGCATAGCCTGCTATGCAAGTGCTTCGACAACGACGAGCAGTGAAATTCTGGTGGGTCTGGGTGGACTTGAACCACCGACCTCACCCTTATCAGGGGTGCGCTCTAACCACCTGAGCTACAGACCCAATTATCACTGCATCTTGTGCCACCTGAGCTGCGTTGTAGCCTTCGTTCACTCGGTCACGTACTCATGTACGCTCCCTCGCTCTCTCAGCCTGCGCCTTGTCAGCTGTCACAATCTACAGCGCTAATGCCTGCTTCACGTTAACGTGACACAGTCATCGGGCCTGCATAGACCCTTTTGCTCTCTTTATTAGCCAACCAAGTAATTCGTGTGGACTCTGACCGAAGCATTCGGCTTCGTTTAAGGAGGTGATCCAGCCGCAGGTTCCCCTACGGCTACCTTGTTACGACTTCACCCCAGTCATGAACCACACCGTGGTAATCGTCCTCCCGAAGGTTAGACTAACTACTTCTGGTGCAATCCACTCCCATGGTGTGACGGGCGGTGTGTACAAGGCCCGGGAACGTATTCACCGCGACATTCTGATTCGCGATTACTAGCGATTCCGACTTCACGGAGTCGAGTTGCAGACTCCGATCCGGACTACGACGCGTTTTAAGGGATTGGCGCACTCTCGCGAGTTGGCAGCCCTCTGTACGCGCCATTGTAGCACGTGTGTAGCCCTGGCCGTAAGGGCCATGATGACCTGACGTCATCCCCACCTTCCTCCGGTTTGTCACCGGCAGTCTCCCTGGAGTTCTCAGCATTACCTGCTAGCAACCAGGGATAGGGGTTGCGCTCGTTACGGGACTTAACCCAACATCTCACGACACGAGCTGACGACGGCCATGCAGCACCTGTCTCAGAGTTCCCGAAGGCACCAATCCATCTCTGGAAAGTTCTCTGGATGTCAAGGCCAGGTAAGGTTCTTCGCGTTGCGTCGAATTAAACCACATGCTCCACCGCTTGTGCGGGCCCCCGTCAATTCATTTGAGTTTTAACCTTGCGGCCGTACTCCCCAGGCGGTCAACTTAGTGCGTTAGCTGCGCCACTAAGACTTCAAGAGTCCCAACGGCTAGTTGACATCGTTTACGGCGTGGACTACCAGGGTATCTAATCCTGTTTGCTCCCCACGCTTTCGCACCTCAGTGTCAGTGTTGGTCCAGGTAGCCGCCTTCGCCACTGGTGTTCCTTCCTATATCTACGCATTTCACCGCTACACAGGAAATTCCACTACCCTCTACCACACTCTAGTCAGACAGTTCGAAATGCCGTTCCCAGGTTAAGCCCGGGGCTTTCACATCTCGCTTACCTAACCACCTACGCGCGCTTTACGCCCAGTAATTCCGATTAACGCTTGCACCCTCCGTATTACCGCGGCTGCTGGCACGGAGTTAGCCGGTGCTTCTTCTGCGAGTAACGTCAATCCCTGAAGGTATTAACTTCAGAGCCTTCCTCCTCGCTGAAAGTGCTTTACAACCCGAAAGCCTTCTTCACACACGCGGCATGGCTGGATCAGGGTTGCCCCCATTGTCCAATATTCCCCACTGCTGCCTCCCGTAGGAGTTCGGGCCGTGTCTCAGTCCCGATGTGGCTGATCATCCTCTCAGACCAGCTACGGATCGTCGCCTTGGTAGGCCTTTACCCCACCAACTAGCTAATCCGACTTAGGCTCATCCAGTAGCGCAAGGTCCGAAGATCCCCTGCTTTCTCCCGTAGGACGTATGCGGTATTAATCCGGGTTTCCCCGGGCTATCCCCCACTACTGGGCAGATTCCTAAGCATTACTCACCCGTCCGCCGCTCGTCAGCGGGGTGCAAGCACCCCCTGTTACCGCTCGACTTGCATGTGTTAAGCCTGCCGCCAGCGTTCAATCTGAGCCATGATCAAACTCTTCAGTTTAAATCATACAAGAACCCGAAAGTTCTTAATTCTTGCTCAAGACAAAACTCAATTTCGACGAGTCACTGTCCTGATATTTCGTATCCGAAATACCTCGGCCAGCGCCCACACGAATTACTTGGTTAACTTTTTAAAGAGCGTTTGAGCTGTTGCTCAATCAAGGCCGCGTATTCTACATCGTTCCGCTGCCCTGTCAACCGTTTAT